>CP070700.1:4945054-4985751 GCA_020349865.1 Desulfobacteraceae bacterium | reverse complement strand
TGAGGCGTACTCATTAACCGGATGAACCTGAAAATAAGACAGGAAGGACCACGGTTGGCTTTTTCAAAACGTATTACCCAGAGCCTAATAAAATGTTAGAAGAAAAATTGAGCAAGAAAAGAGCAATGGAAATTCTCTTTGATGTTTAAGGTCAAAGTCCCTATAATGCCTTAACACGAGTCCAACGCTGTAGGTTAAGGAGGTCTTTTTCCGCATGTCTTTTATCTTTACGGCCGCAACAGGTGATCATGCAGGCCACAGCCTCATTACCTGGGCCATAGCGCGAAGGCTTTTAGAGAGAGGTAAGAGCGTGGGGTTTATAAAGCCCTTTGGAACCCACCCCATAAACAAAGAGGGGCTTTGGATCGACCGTGATGCCTTGCTGTTCAAAGAGGTATTGAACCTTCAGGAACCCATGGAGCACATATGCCCTTACCTCCTTTCAGAAGAGACATGGCGTCAAAGGGGAACCGGGGAGATTCTTGAAGAGATCAAGTCCCTTGCCCAGGAGATATCCGCGGAAAAAGATGTCCTTCTTGTCATGGGCTCTGAGCACATCTTCTTTGATGATTCCTCCCGCCCTATTCCCGATGTCGCCCTTATCAATGAGTTGAAGGCGGATCTCGTTCTTATCAGCCGTTTCCGGGATACCGCCAAATCTATTTATTCCATTCTGTCTATCAGTTCTCTACTCAAGGACCGGGTCAAGGGAATAATCCTTAACCGGGTGGCACCGGAAAAACTCGAAGAAATCAGCAATCAAATGATCCCTTCCCTTGCACAAAAGGGCATTCCAATTGTGGCCGCACTTCCCGAGGATCCTGTCCTCTCCTTCAGGAGCCTGAGGGAGATAAGGGATATCCTCAATGCTGAGACGCTCTGGGGGGAGGAAGGACTGGAGCTATCTGTGGGAGGGATGACTGTTGGATCAACAGACCTCAGGGGCGGGCTCCTTCTTTTTAAAAGGGCCTATAACAAGATCATCTTTCTGGAGCCGTCTCCTCTCAATGCGGAAACCGAAGATGCCGAAGCCTGGCGTCCCATTGCGGGCATCCTCCTGACCGGTGGCAGAGGCCCAGCGCCTCAACTCCTGGAGGCGGCCAAAAATGCCAAGACCCCCCTAATGCTGGTAAAAGATGACACCTTCGCGGTCCTGGAACGTTTGGAAAAGACTGCCACCGGCCTTGCCTCTAAAGATGAGTTCAAGGTCCGGCATTTTACAGAGCTGATGGATCGCGATGGAGCCCTTGACAGGCTGCTTCAATCCTTTGATATCACCCAATAGTATCCACTATGATCCCGAGAAGCTTTTCGGGTGATATTGGCTTTGATAGAAACAGATTGGCCCCTGCCTCAATCCCCTGAGCCCTGTCCTCCTCCTGACTTTTGGCCGTTAAAAACACGATCGGCGTTTCCCTGTAATTTTCTTTTTCCCGGATCTTCTTACAAAGCTCAAAACCATCAATCTCAGGCATGATAATATCGAGCATCAGGAGGTCATACTCATTCTGTTCGAGTCTCTTGAGTGCCTCGTTGCCACTGGACAAAGTATGAACCTCATAACCCTCCGGCCTGAGGAGTTCATTAAGGGCAATAAGTACCATTTCATCATCATCAACGATAAGAATGCGTTTTGCCATTCCGTTACTCCTTTCCCGATTGTTTCGCTGGCAGCAGGATCGTTACCTCAGTCCCTTTACCAGGTTGGCTTTTGATTTCAATCCTGCCTCCGTGGGCCTCTATTATGCCAAAACAGAGAGAAAGACCCAGGCCTGTGCCCTTTCCCACCGGTTTGGTGCTGAAGAAAGGCTCAAGGACTTTATCAAGGTGTTCTTCAGGTATCCCCTCCCCCGTATCTTTTACCGAGATGCCGACCAGAGGAACTCCGTCATCTTCGGTACGGTAAGAACTAATGGTCAACTCCTTTGCTCTCTTCAAATTATCCATTGCATCCCTGGCATTGGAAATCAGGTTGAGGAATACCTGTTCGAGCTGGTTTGAGTCGCCCATGACCTTTGGCAAATCTTGGGACAGTCTCTTTTCGATCACCATGTTGTGGTTGAGGAGTTGTTGTCCTGTGATCATCAGGGCATTCTCTATGGGCTGGTTTATGTCAAGCTCACTAAACTCGGGCTCGGTCTGTCTGGAAAATTCTCTCAAGTGTTCAACGATTCTCTCGATTCTGTTGTTGCATTTTTTTATGAGTTCCAGCCGCTCCCGTTCCGGGTGACCTTCACTAAGATTTTTGAGGAGTACGTACAAAATGGTTTGCGAGGCCATAAGTGGATTATTCAACTCGTGGGCAACACCGGCAACCAGTTCCCCAAGGGCCCTCATTTTGGATGCCTCAACGAGACGGACCTGGGCCGTTTTGAGCTTGTCCTCCAGACGCTTTTTCTCACTGATATCATTAAAGATTCCTGCAGTCCCGATAACCTGGTTATCTTCATCTCGAAGCAAAAAAAGGGAATTCAAGATGACAAGGATCTCACCGTCTTTTGTCCTCACTTCCATCTCGTAGTTTTCAGCTCTCTCATCTGCCCGCAGGAGGGCCATAATATCCCTGGCCTCTTCAATACCTCTGACATAAACACGCGAGATGTGTTCTCCCAGGATTTCCTTTCTCTGGTATTTGATCATTTCCTCCATGGCGCGGTTCAGGTAGGTGATCTTCCCTTTAAGATCAGTGGTCACGATTCCATCAACAGAACTCTCCATGATATTTTCGAGGAACTCTTTGGTCTCCCGGAGTTCCTTCTCAAGGCTTTTTCTCTGTGTGAGGTCCCGAACAATCTCCACAAAACCCTCGGTCTTTCCCAAGGGACCTTTCATGGCCGTAATCGTCGAATGGGCCGGAAAGCGCTCGCCATTTTTTCTGATCCTATACATATCCAGTTCACAGACTCCTTCAGTTCGGGTCCGTTCCGAAATCTCTTTCTGAATCCCTCGCTTGTAGTCCTCCGGAACAAGAGTGATGCCTGTTTTCTCTTTATTAAGGACCTCATTCTTTTTCCAGCCAAAAATCTTTTCTGCCCCTTTATTGAATTCGATGATCCTCCCATAAAAATCGAGTGCCATAATGGCATATTCGGTGGCACTATCCAGGATGCTGTTTAAGAACCGGGAAAGGTCACGATACATCTCCCTTGACTCTTTAAGCTCCTGGGTCCTGGACGCTACAATCTTTTCCAGATTTGATGTGTAGTGCTGGATCTGCACTATCATCCTGTTGAACGACACCCCCAGGACGCCGATCTCATCCGCACTGCGGACCAGGACCCTCTCGGAGAGGTCGCCGCCTGCCATTCTGGTGGTGACCTCTGTAAGCTCTTTAATGGGCATTGTCAGTACCTTTGAGAGGGTGAGAGTCAAAACAAATACCAGGACGAGTCCCACAAGGACCATGATTATGATGAATCGTTCGGTCTTGTAAAGAGAGCCATAGATTTCCTCCTCATAGGTACCGGCCGCAATAATCCAGTCCCATGGCTTGAAGTATATGTATTTATTGATCTTCTGCCTCGGCCTTGTTTCTCCCAGCTCCGGATTAATCCAGGGGTAACGGATAGTACCCACCTCATCGTCGTTAAGCTTAGAGGCGTCCATTACCATGGCACGGATGTATTCAAACCCGGATGAATCTTTGGAATCAATAATGTTCTTTCCTTCTTTGGCCGGATGGACCTTCAAGCCGCCTTTCCCATCCATAATGTAGACATAGCCTGTATCACCAACCTTTATTCCTTTTATCTCATCTTTAAGAGATTGGGCACTCTGCTCCTTGACACCCACATAAAGGGCACCGATGACTTCCCCGTTGTCTCCTTTAATTGGTTCGTAGGCAGTAATATACCAGTCGTTCACCACATAGGCCCGGCCTTTATAGGAGCGCCCGGCCAAAATTGCCTGTGTCACAGGGCTTTCAGGGGGTATGAATGTCCCCACGGCCCTTTTACCGTCCTTTCCTTGGACATTGGTTGATATGCGAAGGAGCCGGTTTCCACCAATTCTTTGAAAAATAGTGCAGGTTCCGCCTACAAGTTTCTGGACCTCATCGACAAAATGAGCATCTCGGCTCAGTGCTCTTCCAGCTATCTTCCAAAGGGGAACCGTGACCGGATATCGTTCGTTGGTGAACTGGTTAATGGCATCAAAATGAATCCTTTCCCCTGGCACGATTTCTATAACGTGACCGTGCAAGTAAAGTAGTTCCCGGGCAACGTTCAGGTCGGAGCCCACCTTTATCTGGACCATCTCCTGCTGGACCTTGCACATGGAATAAATGTTTCTCACGAGATGTTCCAGGTCTTCTTCGGATGCGCTTTTAAGGGCCTTGCCGAAACGATTCATCGTGAGGTAGGCGACGCATAGAAGGGGAAGCAAGACTAAAAAGAGGGTTACGCTAATGAGCTTTGTGCGGATGCTCCAGTCGCGAAAGAGCAGTATGAACATTTATGTTCCTCGTTGACCAAGGGATGTGGGAAAATTTTCAATTGTGTACAAATACTCAATAAGCTGGAGCCTTGCCCGGAGCTGGGACAGTTTTTTATCCTCATTAGAACTCCGTTCGCTTCGCTCACAACCTGTCGAGAGGCTCGTCGACAAGTCTCGAAGCCGAAAGGCCTCCAGGTCGTGCGATTGGAATGTTGGAATACCGGGTTCTGGGCAATTGAGGGAATGGTTTGTTGGGAAAATCACCTTGACAAGCCATGCAGCAAATGAGAAAGCGCCACTTAAAACATCAAGTCAAAGACGAATTTACATCATTCCACCATTCCAGTATTCCATTATTCCATGTGCGAGGCAAAAGCTTAGTCCTCGCAGAAACTCCTTTATTCTCAATAAGTTCTAGAAATCTTGAGACTTTTAATTATTAGCTTATAACTATATTAGAACACGAATCTCTTTTTGATGTAAACCCCAATATACCTATCCCCTATAAAGGGTTGGGATAGGGGACAGATCTAATATACTGGACCGGGGAAGGTTACCATGCCTCTGGGTTTTCCCACCATCCGGTACATCACCGGTGAAACCCAGCCCTCGTCAAGCACATCATCGTCAATCTCTTCAAGAATGCCGTCATGGATAGCCCAGCTACGGCCCCTCACCGTGTGGGCAAATTCAGGCCTGCGAAATGGCGTGCTATTGTCCAATTTATTAAAGAGTGCTTCTCCAGGTTGAAAGAGCTCATGGATCCTTTTCATCTGGGCATATTGGTTGAAATAGCTGAAACCATTCCTTTCATAAGTAATTGCGTTGTGATAGAAGAGTGCTTCCAGCCGAATACTTTTAATATCAAAGATCCGGCAGAAAAACTCGAGTACATGGGTCACTTCCCGGGTCAATCCCAGACCCTTAGTGACCTGCCCTGGAAAAAGCCCGGCCTCCACGGCCTTTTGCTCCTCGGCAATGTTTCTTGCTGCCCACCCGAAGAGCGTATCTCTCCCCTCCTGATCGATATGTGTATTGTACTGGGGAGAGGCAGGATCGTTTACAATGAGGAAATCCCAGTCAATCTGCGTAAAATCGTTCAAATCCGCAAGCTGAATTGAGTAGAGTACATGTTCCGACCCTTCAAATTTTATTTCCACCAGGCAGGTCCTGTCTCCTCGCGGACAGAAGAAGCGCACCACCTTCTTCCCCTTTTCATCACACAGGGACAAGGGGTCAATCCTGAAACGATTATAGAGTGAAGGGGGAATGAGGATCCGATAGATACCTTCCTTTTCAGGGGGCGAAAGGCGGCTGATTCTCTGAATCCAGGGCATGGCTAAGCTTCTCCTATTATTTATTTAATTAGACCATTTTCACGGGGAAGTCAAAAAAAACGGAAAAGAGTCGTGCCTTTGCAAGGCAGATCATTCTTTTTCGTTGACCCAAATTCCCGCGTTTTGATAGCATTTCACGCGCAACAAGCTGAGAGGACCCCTTGGGAAAAGACGACGTTCAAACAGCAGGATCAATCTTTGTCTACTCAGAGGAGATGGGCCGCTTTGATTTTGGGCCTAACCACCCATTCAAGCCTGAGAGGGCTACCAAGACCTATGACCTCTGCACCCGTTACGGTGTTATGAACTATCCCTGGATGACCATTCTTGAACCTGAGCCCCTGGACGAGAATCTCCTTACTCTTTTTCATGAGCCTGCTTACCTCAGTCTCCTCAAGGAAGCAAGCCAGGGCAAGGTAAATCTTGAGATGCTTGAGCACGGTCTAGGCACTGAAGATACCCCCATTCTTTCAGGAATCTACGAATGGTCTTTACGGGCAGCGGGTGGTACACATGTGGCCATGCAACGGATCATCAATGGCGAAGCCCTGGTTGCGTTTAACCCCTTAGGAGGGTTCCACCACGCCCTGCCTGGCAACGCTGAGGGGTTTTGTTACATCAATGACATCGTGATTGCCCTTATGGACATCCTGCGTGGATCGGCTGGACCCAGGGCGGTCTTCATAGACCTTGATGCCCATCACGGAAACGGCGTTCAGCAGGCCTTCTATGAAGACGAAAGGGTCCTCTTCATTTCCCTCCACGAAACCGGAAAAACCCTTTACCCCTGGTCGGGCAGTGAAACAGAGGTCGGCGAAGGCAAAGGCAGGGGTTTCACGGTCAACGTCCCCCTGGAGCCAGGCACCGATGACGAAGTGTATGATTTTGTCTTTAATGCAATAGTTCCCCCGCTGGTTAGGTCCTTTTCACCGGACTTCATTGTGGCTGAGCTCGGGGCCGATACCCTGATATCCGATCCTCTCACCCACCTTAAGCTCACCAATAACGGGTACCAGAAGGCCTTGAAGGGAATCATGGCCCTTTGTCCAAAAATCCTCGGCCTTGGCGGGGGAGGCTACGACCTCTATCGAACCTCCCGCTGCTGGACCCTTGCCTGGTCCCTATTAAACCATGTGGAGCCGGTGGACGAGTTTGCCGGTCTTGTAGGCGGTATGATGTTTGGGCCCGAAAACGAGGTGGGCAGTCTCTATGATCACCCTTACTACACTAAAGGAGACATCAAAGATAAGGCATTGGGGGAGGCACAAAAGGTAGTGGACTATATCCGGAATGAGATCTTCCCTATCCATGGGCTCTAGCCCTTATGATAATGCTTTTGGATTTTCTTATCGTTTTGTTTTACTTGGGGACTTTATTCTATCAACATACAAGAAACTTGATACTTGGTAACAGTTTAGCTGTTCGAAAATAGTGCAAAAAGGGAGATAATCTAATAATGGTTTTTTCAAAGCGCTCAACTGTTACGATACTTGAAACCCGAAATCTTATGGCTAAGAAGTTATTACTATATTATGTATAGGTGCGATGAATGAAAACAAAAAACAAAGAACATAGTATTGAGCACCTCAATCTTGTGTTGCGCGCCATCCGGAACGCCAACCATGCCATATTCAGAGAAAAGGACACCAGCAGACTGCTGAAGGAGTGCTGCGATAACCTCGTTTACAATGGAGGTTACCATAACGCCTGGATAGCCCTGATAGATGATTCCGGCGGGCTTTTGACCACTGCCGAAGCAGGATTAGGGGCGCAATTCTTGCCGCTGGTCGAACTGCTGAAAAATGGTGAGCTCATGGATTGTGGTCGAAGGGCGCTGTCGCGACCGGGCATCGCAGTTACCAAGAATCCGGCCCACACGTGCACCAACTGCCCTTTGTCGCATAGTTACGGGGACAGGGAGGCGATAACGGTGCGGTTGGAACATGGAGAAAAAGTCTACGGCTTGTTGAGTGCTTCCCTCCCCAAATATCTCGCTTCTGACAAAGAAGAGCAGACCTTGTTTCAAGACGTTGCCGGCGACATTGCCCTTGCCCTGCGCAGCTTGGAACTTGAGGAAGAGCGCGAGCATGCGGCAAGGGCTCTCCGTGAGTCAGAAGACAAATACCGGACCATCTTTGAAACGACCGGGACCGCAACAGTAATCATCGAGGAAGACACAACCATATCCCTTGCTAACAGGAAGTTTGCAAAACTCTCCGGTTACACCCAGGAAGAAGTGGAGGGAAAAAAAAGTTGGACAGATTTTGTTGCGGACAAAGCTGACCTTGACAGAATGATGGCCTATCACACTGCTCGAAGAATTGATCCAAACGGAGCCCCGAGAAATTATGAATACAAATTCATAGACAAGAATGGTACCGTAAAAGAGATCTTTGCTACCCTTGCTGTGATACCCGGAACTAAAAAAAGCGTAGGATCCTTTTTGGATATTACCGAGCGCAAGAGGACAGAGGAGGCTTTAAGGGAAAGCGAACAGCGCCTGCGCGATCTGGTTCAAAATTCACTCACCGGCATCTTTATTATCAGGGGTGATCGGATAGTCTATATGAATCCGGAACAAGAGAGGTTGTTTGGTCCACTTCCCCGTTCATTCAAGCTGGCAGACTATAAGGTCATCCATACTGATGACGCTGAAAAGGTCATGCACAACTATCAGAAGATACTCTCAGGTGAAACTCGAACTATTGATATGGATTTCAGGCTTTATCTGCCGGGAAAAATGGAGAGCAAACTTGATATGAAATGGGTTCACTGCAGGGCAAGTACGATAGAATATCAAGGAACGGAAGCAGTATTGGTAAATATGATGGATATTACCCGGGCAAAGGAAATGGAACATCTGCTGAGGATGCAGGATAAAATGACCTCCCTGGGCCGTATTGCTGCCGGCATTGCCCATGAAATAAGAAATCCGCTATCAGGCATCAACATATATTTGAACACCCTGGAAAAGATTTACGATAGTGCGGAAAGCTTGGGTAAGGTAAAAAAAATTCTTGGGCAGGTCCAATCAGCTTCGAATAAAATTGAATCGGTGATCAGGAGAGTGATGGACTTTTCAAAACCCAGTGAACCCAAGTTGATGTTGACAGACATAAATCAACCTGTTGAAGAGGCCATAAATCTTTCCTCGGTCACGTTACGAAAAAGCGGGATTAATATTGAAAAAGACCTGGCCAAGGACCTGCCATCGTGCCATGTGGATCCGCTCTTGATTGAAGAGGTGATTCTCAACCTGATCACCAATGCCACTGAAGCCATGAAAAACATGGATGGCGACAAGATATTAGGGGTAAGCTCATCCATGGAAAAAAACAGTGTTTTGGTGCGAGTTTCCGATTCGGGTCCTGGTGTGAGGCCGGATATTAAAGGCAAGATATTCGATCCTTTTTATACCACGAAAAACGGCAGCACAGGCATAGGCCTGAGCCTCAGTCACAGAATTATATCAGATCACGGCGGAACCCTACGTATATTTACCAGTAAATGGGGAGGAGCAGAGTTTGTAGTTGAGATTCCAATCAAAAAACCGAGTGGTTGATTTTGGGTATTAGGTACCAAGTACCTGATACCTGGTACCCAATATTAGAGAAGGAAGCGAACCGTATGATCACCTATTCAATATTCATAGTTGACGATGAACAGACCATAAGGGAAGGGATAACCATGGCCCTTGAGGCGAATTACCGGGTGGAGGCCTTTTCCACGGCCGAGACTGCCATTGACGCTATAAAAAGCAATCCACCGGACCTGGTCCTTCTTGACATAGGGTTGCCTGGCATGAATGGCATTGAGGCCCTTCAAAAAATCAAGGACCTTTTCCCTGATATCGTGATCATTATGATAACCGCTTATGAGGATATAAACACGGTGATCTCTTCCATGAAGCTTGGGGCCTACGATTATGTGGTGAAACCTATTCATATGGATGGACTGGAGGTGACAATTGGCAATGCCCTTGAAACGTTAAGGCTCAGGAAAGAAGTTCAGGTACTCCAGGAAAGGTATCTTAAGGAAAACGTTCCCTGCTTCATAGGAGAAAGTAATGCTATCCACGATGTGATGGATTTTGTTGGGATGGTGGCCAAGAGCCCTGACACACCAATTCTTATTGTAGGAGAAACAGGGACAGGGAAGGAATTGATTGCAAGTGCTATTCATTATAGAAGCCCCAATTTCAAAGGCCCTCTCATGACGGTGAATTGCGCTGCCATCCCAAAGGATCTGGTGGAAAGTGAGCTCTTTGGGTATGAGAAAGGGGCATTTAGTGGAGCAAGTGCGTCGGGCAAAAAAGGCTTAATAGAAGACGCGGCACAGGGGACCTTGTTTCTGGATGAAGTAGGAGATCTGAGTCTCGAAGCCCAGGCAAAGCTTCTTAGATTTCTTGAGGAAGGTGAATTTTACAGAATTGGTGGGACAAAAAAACTCCAAGTTCAAACGAGAGTAGTCTCTGCAACCAATAAAAATCTGGACAAAATGATAGAAAAGGATCTGTTCAGAAATGATCTTTATTTCCGTTTGGGAGTTATTAAGGTGCAGGTACCATCGTTGAATGAACGCCCCGATGACATCCTGCCACTTGCAAAGCACTTCTTATTGGAGTTTAGCCATAAATTTGATAAAGCATTTACCGG
Organism: Desulfobacteraceae bacterium; assembly: GCA_020349865.1. The sequence goes on along the minus strand of CP070700.1, from coordinate 4,975,325 downwards.
AATATCTCCCCAGGCTGAGAGAGCATTGATAGGATACAGGTGGACAGGCAATGTTCGCGAATTAAAGAACTTTATTGAAAGGGCAGCCCTGATCGGTAAAGGACCGGAACTACACATCGAGGATCTCGGTATAAAAGGGGTTCATAAAGCTTCGACGCTGAAAGAATCAGGCACTGAACTTACTTTCCCCTCACTTACGGAAACAGGTATCGACCTCTCATCTGTTCAGGAATCCCTTGAAAAACATTTTATTAAAGAAGCTCTTCAAATGGCCGATGGTAATGAAAGTAAGGCAGCGAAGTTCCTTAACATGAACCATCACACTTTTCGCTACCGCAGAAAAAAGCTACAAATAGAATGAATGTTTACCCCGGATTGTGCAGTAGGAGACTACGGCACAATCCGGGGTAAAGAACCATACCTGGGCATTTATCGTAACAGTTGAGCTGTTTTAAAATAGCAGCAAAGGGGTCGCGGGTGTCTCTTTCAGAAGGACCGCAAAAAACTGCCTCATTCCATCGAACGGCAGATTAGCCTTAAAACTCAGCCTGGGACAGCCCCAGAAGCCAGACTCCCTTGAAACGGTGATCTTCACTGCCTGCTCCATACCCCTGTTCAAGGACAAGGGGGCGTTCGACAAGCTTCTAAGAATTTGTGTTGCGGCCCTTCTGAAAGAGATACCCGCGGCCCTGTAACCAAATGATGGTTTTTTCAAAACGCTCAACTGTTACCATGTATCTAAGTCATCAATGGATTTGAGAGGAATTCTGCGCCATGGGATGGAAACGGAAACGTCTTGGTTTGGCCCTGGGGGGTGGGGGTGCCCGGGGGATTGCTCATGTCGGGGTGTTGAGAGTATTCGAGGAGGAATCTATTCCGGTTGACCTCATTGTAGGCACCAGTATTGGTGCCTTGGTGGGCGCCGCTTATTCGACCGGGCAAAATACCTACGAAATGGAAAAAAGGATAGAGGAGTTCCTCAACAGCCCGACCTTTCAGGAATCAGCGCTGAAGGACATCAAGGAAATCCAGGATAGTAAGAAGTCGAGCTTCACAGGGAAAATCCATACCTTTCTCAAAAACCGTTTTTTGCTGGCAAAGTCATTGTTCAGATTGGGTATGCTCAAAAGCAAACACTTTCAGGCCATGATCGATTTCTTTGTCCCTGATATTCAGATACAGGACACACAAATTCCTTACAGGGCCGTTGCGACTGACTTTGTGAGCGGCCAATCTGTTGTAATGTCCGAAGGGCCCTTGCGCAGGGCCGTCATGGCCAGTTGTGCAGTGCCAGGCGCAGTGCCACCGATTGAGGTGAATGGAATGCTCCTGTCCGATGGCGGATCGATAAACGTGGTTCCCACCACCGTGGCAAGAGAAGAAGGGGCTGATTTTGTTGTAGCGGTAAGTGTAAGAGGTGATATCCACTCCGATGATGAATTGGGTTCTGCCGTGGATATTTGCCTCAGGGCCGCCGACATAATGGGCTTTCATTTTGAAACCTATATGCTTGATAAGGCAGATGTCGTGATTCATCCTCAAGTGGGGAGTCTGCACTGGACAGAATTCGCCTTTGCAAGGGATTTAGTCCGTGAGGGCGAGAGGGCAGCCCGTGAGAAACTCCACCTTCTCAGAAAGGCCCTGCCACCCTCCCGAAGATGGAAAATTCTTTCATCCCTCCTGAAATTTTTCAAAAAGAACGCCTGAACTGCACATCCTTTTGTTCAACTTCCTTTCGTACCTGATCACAGACTATTTGAAATCTTTTCGTTGAGTTCGAGATTTTGCGAAAAAAGATTTCGGAATTTTTCTAAATCCTGACCGGCATCACAGAAACTTGAAAATCCTGAAAATGATATCTTGCTGACATTGTTGGATGTTTCTGGCACATGATCTGATGGCATGCTTTATGCTTTTTGGCGTTACAAAAGGGATGTTCTTAGGGTTTTATCAGTATCGGTCAACATGTTTGTAAAACTATTGCCAAGATAGCACGTAATGAAAAAGGAGACAAAAAAATGTTAGTCAAAAATTGGATGAGCAAAGATGTCATCACGGTGGATGTAAACGATTCAATGCAAGATGCAGGCAAGCTTATAAAAAAACACAATATCCACGGCCTGCCGGTCATGGAAAATGGAAAGCTCGCAGGGATTGTTACCGACAGGGACCTTAAAAGGGCCTCTGCTTCAGATGCCACCGCATTGGAAATTCACGAGCTTCTCTATTTGATTTCCGAAATCAAGGTCAAAAACATTATGACTAAGAATCCTATTACCATCCCCCTCGATAATACCATTGATGAAGCTGCCGAGATTCTGATGGATAACAAATTATCTGGCGCTCCGGTGGTGGACAAGGAAGGACAGTTGGTTGGAATTATAACACAGACCGACATTTTCCGGGTGATGGTCTCTTTAACCGGTGTACGGGAAAAGGGTGTCCAATTTGGTTTTCTGCTGGAGGATCGACCCGGTTCAATCAAAGAGGCTGCAGACATTATTCGGAAGTACGGTTGCCACGTGGTGAGTATTCTGAGCAACTATGATGATAAGTCTAACTATCGGCATGTCTTTATAAGGGCATGCGATGGAGATTGGGCACTCCTCGAACAACTGAAAGAGGAGCTTAAAGAGAAGACAAACATGCTCTACACGGTGAATCACGTCAATAAGAAGCAGGAAGTGTATCAAGACTATGTGAGGCCGTCAGGGAGCTGGGTTGTGGGGTGAAAGGAGAAGGGGAATGATGAACTATCCGAAATATAAGAAAGTGCTTTTTTGCACAGATTTTTCTGAAAATTCAGATTATGCGTTTGAGTTTGCCTATGGCATTGCAAAGAGAGACGAGGGTCTTCTTTATATTTTGCATGTAATACCTGAAAACAGCCATCAGGCATTTGCAATGAATATGTTAACCAATGAACAATTAGGACAAATACAAAAAACCATTGAAGAGGATCTTGATAATAACTTCAAAGAGCGTTATATCAAAAACATAGAGAATGGAATCAGATATGAACTCGTTACCAAATCAGGCAGGGAAGATGAGGAGATACTCAACTTTACAAAGAAGGAGAATGTAGATATTATTATTATGGGTACGCATGGCAGAACCGGAATAGACCATGTCTTTTTCGGAAGTATTGCTGAAAAGGTACTCCGGCAAAGCCCCTTTCCTGTCTTTGTAATTCCATGCAGAAAAAAACTTGAACGCCCCTAAAACCCTTTTAGGGGTTAACATAAACATGGTTCTTCCGGAAAATGAATACCGGATCATGACTTATATTCTTTTGACTGGATTGGTTATGACGTCTTTTCTTCGATTCCAAGTCTCCCGGCCTGGTCATTTCAAGGGGTTACGGTTGTGTGATGCCCGCCCTGGCGGGCACGCCTACCCCCTCCCTGTTCCCCTCGCATTAGCTCGGGGCCAGGGGGTCCCCCATTCCGTAACCCCGTTGAAACCGGGAACCCGCCCCGAAGGGGTGGGAGTCCAAGCGAAGCGCGGACAAATAACGAAGGCCTCCCGACAGTCACTCAGAAAAGACATCATGACCATATCCTTTAAGCCATATCCGTCCGCCACCAATAAAAAATGAGGTACTGATTTTCCGGAATAACCATAACCATAAGGGACTTATAAAAGGGTCCATAAAATTGTTCAGGAGAAGTTAATATGGGATATCCATCACAATATGAGACGGAGGTTCTCTTAAAAGATGGCTCAAGAATTGTCCTGAGGCCCATAAAAAGCGAGGACATCGAGGGCTGGCTTGACTTTGTTTCCAGGCTCAGCCGGCGAACCAAATACTTGCGTTTCCATTCTTTGCCAAAGCTGGGGCGAGAGGATGCCATTCGATTCTGCACAGTGGATTATAATGACACTTTTGCCTTTGTAGCCGAAGTACGTGGGGATCAGCGCAAGGATATTGCAGCTATCGGACGCTACTATCGGCTCCCTAAAAGGCACTCTGCAGAGGTTGCTTTTGCTATTGAGGATGCGTATCAGGGAAGGGGTATCGGGACCAAGCTCATGGAGGTACTGGCCAATGTGGCTCGTGAAAACGACATTACCACTTTTGAAGCAGATGTGTTGGCTGAAAACAGAGAGATGATGAACGTCTTTAGAGACTACGGCTTTCATATTGCCAGTGAACTTCAGGAGGGTGTATTTCACATCACATTTCCCATAGCCCGGACCAAGAGAGTGGTGAAGAAAGAGGAGGAAAGGGAGCATGTCGCAACGGTGGCCTCTCTTCGTTCTCTCTTATACCCACGCTCTGTAGCAGTCATTGGCGCTTCAACAAAACCGGGCACTGTCGGACAGCTCCCTTTCCAGTGCATAATGGAAAACAATTTTTCAGGGGTCGTCTACCCGGTTAACCCCAACGCCGAATCTGTACTGTCGGTAAAGGCCTATGCTTCAGTGCTCGACATCCCCGGTAATGTCGATTTGGCCCTCATCATAGTGCCGGCCCAATTTGTTCCCAGGGTAACTGATGAGTGCGGCCGCAAGGGAGTGCGTGCCATAATAGTTATATCGGACGGTTTTAGGGAAAGGGGGGCCGAGGGGGCTGGCCGTGAGAGAGAGCTGCGCGATATTACCCTGGGCCATGGCATGCGTTTAGTTGGTCCAAACTGCATGGGGATCATTAACACTGATCCCGCAGTAAATTTAAACGCCACCTTTTCACGGATCTACCCTCCGCGAGGCAACGTCGCCTTTCTCTCCCAGAGCGGAGGGTTGGGCCTGGCAATCTTAGATTATGCCAAAAACCTGAATATTGGAATCTCCACCTTTGTAAGCGTGGGTAATCGCGCTGATATCTCGGCCAATGACATGCTCCAATATTGGGAACAGGACCCGGCAACAAGGGTTATCTTGCTGTACCTGGAGTCCTTCGGCAATCCGCGTACATTTGCGCGCCTTGCCAGAAGGGTCTCGGCCGCCAAGCCCATAGTAGTGGTTAAAAGTGGCAGTAGCCCTGCCGGATCACGTGCCGCCTTGTCGCACACAGGAGCCCTGGCTACTTCGGAAATAGCATCAGATGCGCTTTTTCGCCAGGCTGGCATGATAAGGGTAAACACCCTGGAGGAACTTTTTTCAGTGGCCACCATGCTCTCGCATCAGCCGGTGCCCAGGGGAAAAAGGGTGGCGATAGTAACCAATGGAGGAGGTCCAGGCATACTTGCTGCAGATGCGTGCGAGCATCACGGACTCGAGGTGCCGGAATTCACTCCAGAAACCATAGAGCAACTGAGGTCTATCAGTAAGCGGGATATCGGGATTCACAACCCGCTTGATTTGACTGGCAGTGCAACTGATGAGCACTATGAGAGTATATTAAAAGTTTTGGCTACTGACAAAGGCAATGATGCCGTTATTGTCATATTTGCACCGCCGGTAATTGTTTCATATAAGGGAATGGAAGACGCTATAAGGCGTGTGGCGCCTGTTTTTCTGCGGCACCGGAAACCTTTGCTGGCCTGTCTCATGGGTCAGCGGGGTTTCACGGCGAGACTGGATTTCAGGGACAAACTGGTGCCCTCCTATTCATTCCCTGAGGAAGCTGTCCTGGCTCTGGCCAGGGCAGTTAAGTATGGCGAATGGCGAAGGAAGCCAAAGGGGAGCATTCCCAAAATTCGCGGTATCAAGCGGGAAAGAGCACAGAGGATAATTGAGACAGCAATGACCCGGAGCGCCCGGAGGCCTCTATGGCTTTCACCGAATGAAATAACCAATCTACTTGGCTGCTATGGCATACGCTTTGCCGAGACGCTGATTGCAAAAACCCCAGCCGAGGCAACTGCCGCAGCCTCGAGAGTGGGCTTTCCCGTCGCAGTAAAGCTTAGCTCGCCCACCATTGTGCACAAGACGGATGTCGGCGGAGTCAAGCTCGACCTTGAATCAGAAACAGAAGTAAAGAGAGCCTTCAACGATATTAAGTCCATGCTTGCCGAGATTGGTCGTCAAGATGAGATGGAGGGCGTTACGGTGCAGCACATGGTAAAAGAGGGAATAGAGGCGATTGTCGGTGTAACGCTGGATCCGTCCTTTGGGCCGCTCATAATGTTCGGCCTGGGAGGGGTATATGCCGAACTGATGAAGGATGTGGCAGTCAGGTTGCATCCGCTCACTGATTCAGATGCCGGAGAGTTGGTGAAATCTATCAAGATGAAAAAGCTGTTTGAAGGATTCAGGGGCGCACCACCCAGTGACACCGAGTCTCTGGAGGACCTTTTGCTCAGGCTTTCAGCATTAGTTGAAGATATACCGCAGGTTGCCGAGCTGGACTTCAACCCAGTCAAGGTGATGCCGCAAGGGGAAGGGTACTGGATAGTGGATGCCAGGATTATGCTGAGATAAGAGCGGCAATCGAAATTTGAAACAACATGTGTTCAAATTTTTTACGACACCTGAAGGTGGAAAATGGAATTGTTTAGCAAATTAAGGCAAATGAAAATATTGCTCATAGACGATGATGAGTGGATAAGAGATTCCCTTGGGTTATACTTTGAAGGCGAGGGATGTCATTTACGTGCAGTTGAGACTGCCGAAGAGGGTGTAGAAGCGTTTAAAAAGCAAAGTTATGATATCGTCATGGTCGATTACCGATTGCCAGGCATGGATGGTCTGGAGTTTCTCAAACGGATTCAAAAAACGAAGACCCATGCAATGAAGGTGCTCATCACGGCCTATAGGAATGAAGAGGTTGTTTCAGAGGCAGTGAACATGGGAATCCACGATTTTATTGAAAAGCCTTTCACCATCAAGACCATTGAGGAGTCTTTGTCCAAGTTGATCGAAAAGCGTGAATAAAGCATTTCGGCTCTTACAAAAGTTATTATCCTTAAATTTCGCAATTCCTCTGTAATTCCTCCCCGACTTTCTAATCCTCATGAGTATCCATTTCTTTTAACCCTGATTGTTTTTGACTACTGATCCTTTTAATTTAGAAATTTTTCGAAAAATAATTTCGAAATTTTTCGAAATCCGGATGTTGAGAAGAATCAATTGTCAGTGCCATTAAGGCTAACTATTTGATTTTATGATATTTAAGTAGTTTTAATCAGATGGCATGTTTTATGCGAAGAAGACATTACAGGAAAGAGAAAAGATGGCTGTGCAAGATTATTTACCTTGCGCCATCCAAGTGAGGAAGAATTCGGTGCTTCTTGGACGGACTTATTAAACGCTAAAAAGATAGGAGGTCAAAAATGAGAGAAAAAAAGACAGAAAAGATAAAGTCTTTGACAAGGCGGGATTTCCTCAAAGCAACAGGAGGGGCAACAGCCTTAGCCGGTGTTGCTGCAAGCGGTCTTGTCTTGCCGTCCGGTGAGGCCAGTGCAGCTGAACTCCCGAAGAAGTGGGATGAGGAGTTTGATGTGGTAGTTATCGGCAGTGGGTTTGCCGGACTTGCCGCAGCGATTGAGGCTAAAAACGCAGGTTCTTCAGTGACTATCCTGGAAAAGATGAGAGTTCCGGGTGGAAATTCGATCATTAATGGTGGAATTATAGCGGCCGCCGGCTCGCCATTGCAGGATAGTGCCGGCATAAAAGATTCCCCCGATCTTTTATATAAAGACATGCTGAAGGCTGGGCTCAATCTCAACCATCCCGATCTGGCGCGCACGGTTGCTGTAAAGTCAAACGAAACAGTGCAGTGGACAATTGAATACCTCGGTGTCAGGTATAAAGAAAGAGTGGTGCAACTGGGTGGTCATAGTGTGCCCCGAAGCTATACCACCTATAATCAATCAGGCTCAGCAATCGTCAGGCAGCAGTTGGCTAAAACCAAAGAGCTGGGCATGACGGTAAGGACACAGGCATTCCTGAAAAAGCTCCTGACGGACGGGGATGGTGCAGTCAGAGGTTTGAAAATATCTGAAGGTTATCTTTTTCCGAAAGCAAACAGTGGCGCCGAAAAGCTCATTAAAGCCAGGAAAGCAGTTGTCCTGGCAACGGGAGGCTTCGGGAACGATGGCCTATTCAGGAAGATTCAAGACCCACGCCTTACGGCGGAAACGGACAGCACCAATCAACCCGGTGCTACGGCAGAAGGCCTTGTGGAGGCTTTGCTTATTGGAGCAACGCCTGTTCAGCTTTCCTGGATTCAATTGGGTCCCTGGGCCTGTCCGGATGAGAAAGGTCTGGGCATAGCTCCTATTTTCGCAGTTTACAGCGCCTTTCCTTACGGTGTGATGGTAGACCCATCAACAGGAAAAAGATTCGTAAACGAGTTGGCAGATCGCAAGGTCCGCGCTGACGCCATTATAAAGACTGGCAACATCAGTGTTGGGATTGCCGACGCGGAAGCAGCAAAACATTCAGCACACTTGATGGACAAAATGCTGAAACGTGGGTCAGTTAAAAAATTCGATACACTGGAGAAAATTGCAGCAGAATATAAAATCAATTTAAAAGGACTGAAGGAGACAATCGGAAAATACAATCACTATGTGAAAAATCGAAAGGATGAAGAATTCGGCAAACCCATCCGCGAAGATGCAAAGCCTTTAATTAAACACCCGTTCTATGCAATGCGTCTGTGGCCAAAGGTCCACCACACCATGGGCGGGCTTCAGATCAACACCAAAGGCCAGGTAATCAGTCTGTCTCGCGAACCAATTGCAAACCTGTATGCTGCGGGTGAGGTGAGCGGAGGAGTACATGGGGCTTGTCGCTTAGGCAGCTGTGCCATAACCGAATGTTTGGTTTTTGGCCGGCTTTCCGGTAGGAATGCTGCGACAGAGAAACCCTGGGGTTAAAGCAGGGGATTAGTTTTGGTTATGACCCTAATCGGCGAGAGGGGGCATCAGGAGGGATGCACACTCTCGCTCGGGGAGTATTTTTTGCTCTTGTTCAAATATCTTAGCATGCAGCGCTTCTCCGAATTCTGGACAGGGTAGAGAATGTAAATGTAATAGAGGGAAATGATGAAAAGGGAGCGATACCTATCTAAACACCTTGGGATTATTTGGTTTGCTTTTATTCTTTTTGTGGCCTTTCGTGGCCTATACCATGAAAATGTTAGTTTTAGTGCACTGTCCGCCAAACCTAAAAAGTTGGAGGCAGCTGCACCGGGTGACTGCTCAGTCTGCCATAGCAATGAAAAAATACTTCCGGCCGATCATGTTAACACAAAGAAAATGACAAGCACAGGTTGCGCGGAGTGTCATAAAGGGCATGAAACAAATCTTAGAACCAAAATCCCCCTGAGTCATACGCACCAGCTCAATGGAGTAGATTGTGTCGATTGTCACGAAGAGCCAAATTCTGCCAAACCGTTGACGACAAAACAATGTCTTTCCTGTCATGGAAGTTTTGATGAGGTTGCTGGAGCCACCCATAACTTGGATCCCAACCCCCATGATTCACCTCATTATGGAAAGGAACTAGACTGTGATCTCTGCCACCATCAGCACTCGAAGTCGGAAAACTTCTGTGCTCAGTGCCATGAGTGGGAATTGTGCGTACCATGACCCGGACATAGGTAACCTAAAACCGCAGGACCTGGCTGTGACGTACGTCCAAAAATAGGACATAATCTCCGCTCTTTCCTGGGCATCGACTAAAATGCGACGTCAATGGACTGCGAGCGGGTCGAAAATTATGAGTTTCCAAAGTATATGAGGATTCGGAGGCATTTAAAACAATGGCACATGTTACCATCGAAGAAGCTATCAAAGATATAGCGGCAGGCAAGATGGTCATTCTTGTTGATGATGAAGAACGTGCAAATGAGGGCGACCTCACCATTGCTGCAGAAAAAGTTACACCTGAAGCTATAAACTTTATGGCACACTATGGAAGGGGACTTATCTGCATGCCGTTAACAGGGGAGAAGATTGATTCCCTTGAACTACCACAAATGGTCGGTAACAACAGATCGCGATTTCAAACTGGTTTCACCGTATCCATTGAAGCTCGATACGGTGTGACCACTGGTATATCTGCTGCAGACCGTGCCGCAACAATCCTTACTGCCGTGGCGGATCATGCCAAACCAGACGACCTTGTCAGGCCTGGTCATGTATTCCCATTAAGGGCAAGGAGAGGTGGTGTGATGGTCCGTTCAGGACACACAGAAGGCTCTGTTGAATTAGCCAGACTTGCTGGTTTAAAGCCCGCTGGTGTTATTTGCGGAATTATGGACGACGATGGCACAATGGCTAAAATGCCGTCGTTAGAAAAATTCAGCAAAGAGCATGGCATCAATATATGTACGATTGCAGATCTTATTGAGTATCGCATGCGCACCGAATCATTTGTACATAGAACTATAGAAACAGTTATACCTACAGTGTATGGACCCAAATTCACAATCGTCGTATACGAGAGTGACTTTGACGATTTGCAACACATTGCCTTGATTAAAGGAAAAATCAATTCAAACAAACCCATTCTTGTTCGTGTTCATTCAGAATGTTTGATAGGAGATGTGTTGGGTTCTCTCCGCTGTCAGTGTCGGGATCAGTTGCATAAGTCGATTGAGATGATAGATACGGAGGGAACAGGAGTGCTCCTTTATATGAGGCAGGAGAGTACTGGTATGAATCTCTTAAGTAAGGTGAAAGCCCACATTGTAAAGGATCAACTGCTTGACATTGTTAAGGTAGATGAAAAATTAGAATTAAAGCCTGATTTGAGAAATTATGGCATAGGCGCACAGATTCTTGTTGATCTTGGGATTAAGAAGATGAGGCTCATAACCAACAACCCGAAAAAGATTGTTGGGCTTCAAGGGTATGGGCTTAGCGTACTTGAGCAGGTACCTATAGAGTTGGAATCCGATGAATTCAACGCATCTTATCTTGAATACAAAAAAATGAGGTTGGACCCTTTGTTAGACAATATTCCGGTTCCTCAATAACTTTTTCATTCAATTCTTACGAAAAAGCTAAGGGATGTGGCTACCGTAAGATGAGGTATCGGTGAAAAGATAACAAAGAACAAGAGAAGAGCCAAAAGGCTGAAAATCAAATCGCAAAGAAACGGAGGTAAATTGAGGTTTGATCTATGTATGCAAGAATTGATCATCATACTTTTCAGTATAATGATCATATTCGGGCCAGGGAAGCTGCCTCAGATAAGAAGCGGCGCAGCCAAGGGTATACTGAATCTTAAGAAATAAATTCGCGAACCGACAGCAAAACATGCATCTTGAAAAGAGAAAAGCGACAGTATCGAGAAAACAATATGAAGAGGCTTGAACATCCTTTCGCGTTCTTCACGCTCCTGAAATCTTTGATTAAGATTAGATAAGATTTAGATAAATAATGAGAAAGGAGACAAAAAATGTTGGTACAAAATTGGATGAGCAAAAATGTCGTCACTGTGGATGTAAATGATTGCATAGGAAATGCGGTAAATTTACTGTTAGAAAATGATAATCGAACATTACCAGTTATGGACAAAAACAGACTTGTGGGGGTTATCACGGACAGGGATCTCAAAATGGCATCTGTGTCCGATACAACTGCATTAGACGCTCATGAGTTTATTCATCTCACTTCAAGAATTAAGGTTAAGTTTATCATGACCAAGAATCCCATTACCATTCCATTTGATTTCACTGTGGATGAAACAGCCTCAATACTTTTAAGACATAGAATATCCGGTGCTCCGGTAGTTAACCATAAAGGAGCGGTCGTAGGAACAATTACCCAGACAGACCTCTTCAGGGTAATGAGTTCACTGACCGGAGTTGAGAAAGAAGGATTGCAGTTTGGGTTTCAGGTAGAAGACAGGACGGGATCAATTAAGGAACTTGTTGATATTATAAGGCAATTTGGTGGGAGGATGGTAAGCCTTTTGACTTCTTACGAAAATGTACCGGCAGGATATCGCAAGGTTTATATTCGTATGAATGGAATGGGGAGCACTAGATTTTCAGAACTCAAAGAAGCTTTGAAAGAAAAAGCCACCTTACTCTACATGGTTAATCACTTTGAAAATATGAGGGAGATATACGCAAGCAGGAATGCAAAAATTACCCCTCTAACGAAGAAAGTAATTAAAAGCGAGTCAACAATGCGTACGTTTCCTCCCGATGATTATAACGGGAGGAAAAGATATAGTGAAACAGGAAAAGTGGCATGAGATCAACAGCCATTTTAAACTGAAAGAACCAACCTTCTGAACCTGTCAGGCATTATTCTGGCGGGCTCGCACTCAGCCCACAAAAAGGGCCTTGGGGGCGTTCAACGAACTTTGAAGATTTTGTTGCTGCTCTCTGAAAGAGTCCCCCAACGGCCCTTCTTGCCATATTTTAAAAGCATGAAAACCTTGCTATTTAAATACTACCAGAGGTGGCGGCTTAATCTAATAAATTTATTATGAGATCTTAAATGAATATATTTTTCTTTGACATTAGAGGATTCATGGAATATATACGGCATCAATTTTAACAAGGACTGCAATCTCAAAAATTTTAGCCATTTCATTGGGGTTTGCAATGGCTCAAATTAGATAGGTCCCCTTCCTGTAAGACAAGTATTACTCTAAGCGAGCAAAAACCCAGGCATTACTAAAATTTATTGGGAATATTTTGTGGAATTTACGATATATTTGGTTATCTTATGGAAATGATATCAATTAAGCCATTTTTAGCAATAATGATTTCTCTATTCGGTACTCTTTTCATTATTGCGTCTCATAAAAAACCCAACTTGAGAGAATTCTGGACCTTTATAATCGCCTTTATCAAGTTTGGCATAATTGCTACCATGATACCCGCAGTTTTGGGAGGGCAAAAGATAGCCTACAATCTTGTGGAGGTCCTTCCCGGAGTAGGAATTTCTTTCAGAGTCGATGCCTTTGGGCTCCTTTTCGCTCTGGTAGCCTCTTCGCTCTGGATTGTGACATCTGCCTATTCAATCGGATACATGCGGTCCCTTAAAGAACATTCCCAAACCCGGTACTTCACCTTTTTTGCCCTGGCACTCTCTTCAGCTGTAGGCGTTGCCTTTTCAGCTAATCTTCTTACTCTTTATCTGTTTTATGAGATGTTATCGCTCTCTACCTATTCACTTGTAACACATCATCAGGATTCAGAAGCCCGGGCAGCCGGAAGAAAATATTTGACCTATCTCATGGGCGGGTCTATAGCCTTCTTTCTCCCTGCAATAATATTAACATACTATCTTACCGGCACCCTTGACTTCTCGGACCAGGGCATACTGGCTGGGGCTGCCTCAAACATAATGCTCACAGTAATGTTTTTTCTCTTTATTGCCGGAATTGGCAAAGCTGCCATCATGCCCATACATTCCTGGTTGCCTTCGGCAATGGTAGCCCCGACTCCCGTAAGCTCATTATTACATGCCGTTGCTGTGGTTAAAGTCGGTGTGTTTTCCGTGTTACGGGTTTGTCTCTATGTTTACGGAACTAACTTGATGCACAGCTTGTCTCTGGATGTATTTCTAATTTACTTCGTATCCATTACTATTATTGTGGCCTCATTATTTGCACTGAAGCAGGATAACCTTAAAGCAAGACTTGCATATTCCACTGTGGGTCAATTATCTTATATTGTTTTGGCGGGTGGACTCATAGGTATCTCGGGTATGTCCGGGGGAATGCTGCATATTACAATGCATGCCTTTGGAAAAATCACTCTCTTTTTCTGTGCGGGGGCCGTTCTGGTTAACACCGGCATTAAAAATATCAGTGAAATGAAAGGCCTGGGGAAAAAGATGCCCGTTACCATGGCCGCTTTTTTCTTCGGTTCCTTGAGCGTTATCGGGCTGCCGCCCTTTGGGGGGTTCTTAAGCAAATGGTATCTGGCACTGGGGTGTATCGATGCTGATCAGATTCCAATATTGATTGTAATTCTAACCAGTTCTTTATTAAATGCCGCCTATTTTCTACCAATAGCATACAATGCCTTTTTTACCGATGGAAATTTTGAGGGATCAACCAAAATTCAGGAAGCCCCTCTTTTGACAGTGGCGCCCCCTGTATTTACCGCCTTTGTATCTTTACTGTTGTTTTTTTATCCAAGTTTTTTTATCAAACTGGCAAAAATGGCGGCTGGGTCCTTGGCCGGGGGATAAATTATGATTGAAGAGAAAAAACCAGAAGAGAAAATGGAACTTTCACACGAGCCCATACCACTATACAAGAAAATATTTCACCTGACTATTTTATTGGGCGTTATATATCTCGGCATCATTTTTTGGAGAAGCCTGTTATAAAAAGGCTGTCTTTAGGGAGTTTAAGTTCAGATGAAAAAAGAATTGAAGATTTTTGATAAACACAAAAATGTCCAAAGGCTTCTATATATTTTTTACAGTTCCCTTTTGGTCCTTCTGATTATTGATTTTTTTATTCATAAACATGGAGAATTCCCATGGGAAGCTGCCCCGGAATTTTATGCAGTTTACGGGTTTGTATCCTGTGTTTCCTTAATATTTATCGCAAAACTATTGCGAAAGATAGTCAGAAGAAAAGAGAACTATTATGATTAACAGCCTTCCTCCAGCAGCCATATTTATTATCGGCGCCCTTTTTGTTCCGGTTTTGAAGGGCAGAATCAAGTCTGCATTTATGCTCCTCCTCCCTGTTCTTGCCTTTCTCACCTTAATAAATACTCCTGAAGGAAACCATTGGGTTGTAAGCCTGCTTGATTACAATCTTATTCTTGGCAGAGTGGATCGTCTAAGCCGGATATTTTGTTATATCTTTGTCATAATATCATTTATTGCCATTATCTTTTCCCTCAAAGTTGATGATGACCTGCAACATGTGGCAGGCTTGACATATGCCGGCGGGGCCATAGGCGTTACCCTGGCCGGAGATTTTTTCTCACTTTATATTTTCTGGGAAATAATGGCTGTGGCTTCAACATTCCTGATCCTGGCCCGCAGAACAGTTGAATCCCATGCTGCTGCCTTTCGATACATACTGGTCCACGTCGTTGGTGGCTTATTCCTTTTGGCCGGAATCATTATATACGTTTATAAAACCGGGACAACTGAATTCGCCTTTATGGGGCTGCAAGGGCTTGAATCATATCTGATATTCTTAGGCATTGCGGTAAATGCGGCAATTCCTCCCCTGCATCCCTGGCTTCAGGATGCCTATCCGGAGGCCACCGTAACTGGAGCGGTTTTTTTAAGCGCTTTCACAACCAAGAGCGCTGTGTATGTTATGGCCCGAATCTTTCCGGGTGCAGAACTTCTTATCTGGCTGGGCGCATTGATGACGGCCATACCCATATTTTATGCAGTCCTGGAAAATGATATTCGCCGGGTACTGGCCTACAGCTTGATCAATCAAGTAGGTTTTATGATGTGCGGTATCGGAATCGGAACCCAGCTTGCCATTAACGGAACAGTTTCCCACGCTTTTTGCCACATCCTCTACAAGGCCTTGCTGTTCATGTCTGTCGGCTCAGTCCTCCACGTTACCGGGAAGATAAGGTGCACTGACCTGGGAGGGCTCTACAAAACCATGCCCCTTACATGTTTATATTGCATGATCGGTGCGGCATCCATCTCCGCGTTCCCCATATTTAGCGGTTTTATCAGCAAATCCATGATCGTCAGTGCCGCAGCCCACAATAAATTAACCGTTGTCTGGCTCATACTGCAATTTGCCTCGGCAGGTGTATTTCACCACGCCGGAATCAAGGTTCCGTTCTTCACGTTTTTTGGCCATGACTCCGGTCTGCGGGCAAAGGAGCCGCCACTGAATATGTTGATTGCCATGGGAATGGCTGCTTTTCTGTGTGTTTTTATAGGAATATTCCCACAGCCTCTCTATAACATTCTACCTTATCCGGTCGATTATGTACCCTATACAGCGGCCCATGTGGTCGGCCAGCTCCAATTGCTCATGTTCGGCGCACTTGCCTTTACCCTCCTGATACTCTCGGGATATTATCCCCCGGAATTAAGGGCGATCAATCTGGATACTGACTGGTTTTATCGTAAAGGATCTAAACTGGCAGTATCATTTGTTACCGGAATATGTGACAGAATTGCTTCCGGCTTTGAATACCTGTTTATTCGACTTCTTCCATCGCAATTGGCCTCAGGCAGCAAAAAACCTCTCACCAGCTTAGTAGCCCTCTATCTTAAGGCCGCCGGAAAAAACCCCATTGACCTTGAAGATCCTGATGAGGGTGGTAGGTATGAAACAATCAGCCTTATACCTGCAGGGATTCCGGTACTTCTGGCAGTTCTTTTCTTAATGGTTCTGGCGGTGGTCTTTTTTTCAGGTTTTTTTGGCTCTTAAAAAACCCAAGCATTCAGTAACACTTTAGTTCTTTGAAAATAGGACAGGATAGGCCATGGGTATATCTCTTTCAGAAGGGCCGCAACACAAATTCTTGAAAGCTTGTCGAACGCCCCCTTGGCCTTGTACAGGGGCGGGTAGGCCCGCCAGGGATTATGGCGGGTAAGCAGAGAAGGCTACTGTTATGAAGGAGTCTGTCTTGTGGGGCTGTCCAGTGGGCTGAATTTTAAGGCTAATCTGCCGTTCAGTGGAATGAGGCTTGCGGCGAACTCCATTCGGCCCGAGCTCATGGCCGAGGGCAGCCGAGCTGCAGTTTTTTGCGACCCTTCTGAAAGAGATATCCGCGGCCCTTTTTTCGCTATTTTCAAAGCGCTAACTTGTTGCGGCTATTCGAATTCCAGTTCGTTTGCCTTATAAAGTTTAGAAGAGATTGTAATCGTGTAATAATGGATAGGAGATCATAACTCCGGGACGGCGAACCGGATTATGTTAGTCATAATAGACTGGTTGTAGATACCAATAAGGATAATACAAAGAGCCGTAATTATTGTGGGGATAAGCATAGTCATAGGGACTTCGCTGATAAGCGCCGTTTCGTGTCCATGCCCATGAGCCTCACCAGACTCATGGAAACCATACCCAATCTCAAAAATCCTGAAAAAGAGGACTATATTTATCAGGCTTGAAAAAAGCAGGGCGGCAACAAACGTCCAGCAGTGGGCAGTGATCGCACCCTGAATAAGATACCACTTACTGAAAAAACCGCACGTCGGCGGTACCCCGATTATTGAAAGGCCCGTGACGACAAGAGCCGCCATAGTAAAAGGCATCTTTCTAAAAAGGTCTTTAAAATCGGAGATCTTATGGCCTTTCAACTGATAACTGAGGATACCGGCTACAGCAAATAGCCCTAAGGTCATTATGGCATCATTTAAAATATGAAGAATAACTCCTTTAATTGCTATTGAATTGGCAAGCCCTGTGCCACCTACCATATATCCTATTTCTGCCACAACAATGTAGCACAACATTCTTTTGAAATCGGTCTGGGCCAGGGCCATAACAGCTCCCGCAAAAATCGCCAAAATACCCAACCACACCATGATCTCAGTCACCGGAAGCATATCAATAGCAAAAGAAGGTTTAAAGACAGTAAACATGATCCTTATCATCACATAAACAGAGACTTTGGTCATCAAGGGGGCAATCAGGGCACTGGTTGCAGAGGGTGCTTTGGTATATGCGTCCGGCAGCCAGACATGCAAAGGAAAGAGGGCCATCTTAATTGCTATCCCCACAAAAAAGAAGGCAAATGCTACCAGGACAACCTTTGAACCATAGATGCTTGGCAAGAGCCTGGCTAGGTCAGCAATATTAAGCGAACCTGTGGCAATATAGAGATAGCCCACTGCCAGCAGGTAAAAGCAGGCCCCGACTGTTCCCAAAATTATATATCTAAAACTTGCAAGCGGAGCCCCATCTTCGCCCACAGCTATCAGGGCATAGCCGGTCAGCGATGTAATCTCCAAAAAGACATAGAGGTTAAACATATCACCGGTGATAACAATTCCCAGAAACCCTACTACCTGCAGTAAAAAGATCGTATAGAAATAAACAATCTTTCCAGGTATTTCCTGTTCAAGGCTTTTCTTGGAATAGACTGCAACGAGCAGAGCCGTTACAGAAATTATCACCAGCATAAGGGCATTGAAATGGTCAATAACATACTCTATTCCCCACGGAGGTAGCCAGTTGCCTAAACGGTAATGGATGACCCCGGCCTGTATCACTCTGCCCAGGACAAACACAGAACAAAGCACACAAAGGCTAAGAGATAGAAGTACCCAGGGATAACATAGCTTTTCCTTCCACCATCCAAGCAGAGGCGTAATAAGTGCAAAAATCAGTGGTATAACGACAATAAGAGCGGGAAATTGGTCAGTCATCTGATGGCCTTTATAATTTCGTCTTCTTCCAATGTATTATATCTTCTGTAGATCATTATGACTATCGCCAGTGCCACTCCGAGTGTGGCGACCATAACAACAATTGCCGTAAGCATGAGTACGTGTGGCAATGGATTTATGTAAGAAGAGGCATCAATAACATGCCCGCCATGCTCATGGGCATGCTCTATGATAGGCAGGGTAGCGCCCTCTTTCTTGCAGGCAATAGAAACATAAAAAAGAATGATCGCAGTCTGAAAGATATTCATACCAATAATCTTCTTAACCAGGTTTCTCTTGCCAATCATTGCATAGAAACCGATCATCATAAGTATGATATAGATCCAGTAATTGTATTTGCTAATAATAAAATCAAACATTTTATCTTCTTTACTTTTTACGTTGTCTTTTTAAGAGTAAAATACATGCCATTCCAGCAGAAAAAATTACCGTTGTCTCCCCTAATGTATCATAACCCCTATAATCAGCCAGGACAGACGTGACGATGTTTGGAGTAGATGTTTGTTCTACGGTATTGGCAATATAATACGGAGAAACATGACTGCTGGCTGGAGAATGAGGATCTCCCCAATCAGGCATGTCTAACGTACCATAGACAAGTACCATACCTGTAATGACTACAACAATCAGATTTAATATTTTCAATCTTTTGACCTCCTGGTAGTCTTGCTTAACGCAGCAACGAGCAGGATAGTTCCAATGCCGGCACTGACGGATGCCTCAGTAAAGGCCACATCGACAGCACCCATTTGTGCCCACATAAGGCACATGAAAAAACTGTAAGCCCCAAGGATCATTACAGCACTTAGGAGGTCTTTTATTGTTATGGCCGCGATGGCACATATCAATACAAAGATAAGGAGTATAAGGTCAAACGGTACGATCATTTTTCATCTTCCTCTTTCATCCAGGGTTTAACACCGCGCCTTAATCCCGCCCTTGAAAGGGCATGCGTGGCAGTTGGTTGGGCAAGAAACATGAAGACAGCGATAAATACTATCTTCAGGCTGGTCAAGGACAAGCCTTCGTAAAGGCTGAATCCGACAAGGGATAACAGAACTGCAAGGGTGTCGCCCTTGCCGGTGGCATGCAAGCGGGTAAAAAAATCGGGAAATCGAAGAAGCCCGATAGTTGCTGTAGTGAAGAAAAAGAGGCCTCCAACCATAAACAACACAGCCAATATTGTTGTGATAATCATAAGATACTGCCCTCCATTTCCAGGTATTTGGCGGCTGCTAACGTTCCGATAAAATTGAGAAGGGCATATACCATGCTTATGTCTATAAACATTTCCACCCTGTGGTACAAAAACCCCATAATCAAAAGTATAATTAATGTCTTATTCCCTATAGCCGAAAGAGCTGCAACCCTGTTAAAAACACCAGGACCATACACAACACGATAAAGAACAAAAAAAACAAGGACGCATAATCCCAAGCCAATAACAAGAAAAAATGTATCCATCAGATACCTCAACAATTCCAATTAATCATTGTCTTCTTCAGTTTGTTTTCCCCCTGTGGCAATGCTGTAAAAAATAGAAAACATCACCGCCATTACGGCAAGGCCAACGCCGATTTCAACTCCTAAAGTGCCCAAAGACCGCGCTCGAGCTAAAGGAACGTTAAGAAGTATTGCCAACTTACTATAATCAAGAAAATTTCCAAGAAGGATCAGACACAAAGCTCCGATTCCAGCGTATATCAGGACACCGAGACTGCTGAGTATGGCAACACTTTTCTCGGATATCCTTTTCTGTGTGTCCTTCAGACCATGAGTTAAAACCAGCAGCACAAAACTCGCCCCCAGAATAACACCGCCCTGGAACCCTCCACCTGGACTGTGATGACCGTGCATTATTACGTAAAGGGCGTAAAGCTGAATAAATGGCACAAGAACACGGGCCAGTGTCTTAATAATTATGTCATCACTAATACGTATCATTACATCTCCTTAACGTGCATAAATCAGATATCCGCTTATTAATCCTAAAGACCTTTTTTTAATTCTCCGAATATTGGAGCAACATCCAACACGTCCTGCACATAGATATGATCGGCCTCCATAAACACATGGGCAACCCTGTCTTCCATCTCACCCGCATGGAGATCATCGGCCACTTTTTTGTCCAGTGCGTGCACAAAAAATTCCCCATCTTTTATGTCCATGGTGATTGTCCCGGGGGTCAGTGTAATGGAATTGGCCAATGTTACCCATGATATGTCGCTTTCCAGTTTTGTTTTAAACCTGATTATCCGAGGGTCTATTGGTTTCTTTTTTGATAGGGCTACTAAGGCAACATGAATATTTGAAGATACGATCTGATAGAGAAGCCAGGGGATATAGGCAATAAATCTCTGGAAGATTACTCTCGTATCCCCTACCCTGACGTTGGCAAAAAGTAAATCATGTGTCAGAAAGGCAATTAACAATGAACAAATAACACCAAGAGACACATGGAAAAGATCATACTTGCCTGATAAAAGAACCCAAAAACCAAAAAGGATAAGAAATGTTGCAATAGCATTTAGAAATTCAAGTTTTGTTTCCTGGGCTCCCTTAAGAATAGCCTGAATTCTCTTTTCTTCGACCCCTCTTGTTTCGGATGTCAGCTTTACGGCAGTATCCAGTAATTCTACAGCTTTCTTTCTGGCACCTTCCATAAGACTGAATGATGCATCCATTGCCTCTATTAAAAGGGTTACTTCCACAACTCACGTCCTTTCACTGTTTTTCAAGGCATTTAACTCATAAAAAGAACTACAGAATTAAGTAACAACAAGTACCGGCAGAGCAGCTTCGTTCGGGATTTTATAGGAGGAACCTTTCTTAAATAATCCTTTTATTCCTTTTTTCTCAGAGTCCCCTCCGATGACAATCATGGTTGCTTTATAGTCTTTTGCAGCCGTGAAAATTTCTTCTGAAGTCTTTCCTGCATAAATATGCGATTCTGCATCGATTTTCTCATCCAAGAATTTTTTGCGAGTTTGGGCCAGTCTCTCTTTAAGTTCCCGCATATCCCTTATAGTCAATTTCCTGTCTATAACATTTACTATTTCCAGCTCTCCCAGTAGCCGTTTAAGACCAAGGAGATAACTCAATGCCTTTTCAGATTCCAAAGACCAGTCCGTAGCAAAAACAATATGCCCAAATAATCCTTTTTCATCAGGTTCCGCCATCTGGTCAATAGTGTTGTTAGCAAACAAGATTGGGCGAGAGGCCCCCCTAATTAGTTTTTTGATAATTAGACCGCCAGCCGCCCTTGCCTTATGCTTGCTAAGGTTGGTCACAATAAGAGACACATCTTCTTCCTCTGCCACCTTTAAGATCCGTGAAAGCGATAATTCTTCATCAACAATAATCCTACCCTCAACCTGGCTTTGCGATAACCCTTCTAACCGCGTATCAAACCGGCTATTCTGCAAAAAAAACATGTGCTCAAGACCCAATTCCTGTAAAGGCAATATCTGTTTTACCAGGTCAAGAGAAGAGGGTTGATTTTCTAAATCAGTCGTGAAAAGAATCTTCCTAATTTCCATTGGATAACAATACCGCTTTTTCTTAATTACCTTTATGGTTTGCTTTCGGAGGGAACTAACAAGGTGGGAAAAACCGACTTTTCGGCTAGCTCCATGGGGATACTTCCCAACCATCTTTCTCTAAGCGTTCCTTTTCCAGTTGCCCCTGCAACAATCATGCTCGCCTTGAATTCCTGGGCAGCTTTTTCTATCTCAGTAATAACACTACCTATACAAAAATAGGGTTCTGCCTCTATCCCTTCATTCTCAAAAATCTCACAGACCTTATCAAGCTTTTTTCTGTTTTCCTTTCGAAATTTTTGTACTTCCATAGCCGAAAGGCCGTCCAGGAGTTTCTCTTGAGCGACGTGAATAATCCTGATTTTATCAATAACATTCTTTAAGGTTGCCAGGTATCTTACTGCCCTCTCGCTGGCAGGGGACCAATCCGTTGCTAAAAGCGGCCTATCAAAAGGCCCTTCATTTACCTTCCCTGAATCTAACATATATTTATACACCAGAACAGGAGTAGAAGTTCTCCTGAGGAGTTCCGTGATTTCCGAACCTGAAAGAAGTATTTCTATGTTTCCCTTTTTCTGGTGACCCATAACAATGAGATCAATTCCTTCTTTCTCAACAGCAGATGTGATTTCTCGAAGCAGGCTTCCTACAACAATATAGACACCGACCTCCATGCCCTGCTCAAAAAGACCTTCTGCCCAGTCAATAAAACGCACGTTTGCCATCTCTCTTAATTTAATTGCTTCCCCCTTTCGATATCCGGCCCCCCTGTGCATTGCAACTTTGTCTCTCTCTATTACATTGAGAAATACAACATGATTGAGATCTGCCTTTCTAAGGCCCATCAGAGATTGTAAGGCATCTAACCATAATTCCTCGAATTTTGTTGCAAACAGTAGTTTTTTTATTTTCATGACCTCCCCATGCTTCCACATATTGTCTAATGAAACGTATTAGTTTAGCGCCTTGAAAACAGTTCCTGCCTGTGCGTGTCCGTACGCAGACAGGCAAAAAGAGCCGCGGGTATCTCTTTCAGAAAGGCCGCAAAAACCTGCAGCTCGGCTGCCCTCGGCCATGAGCTCGGGCCGAATGGAGCTCGCCGCAAGCCTCATTCCATCGAACGGCAGTTTGGCCTTAAAACTCAGCCCAGGGCAGCCCCATAAGAAACACTCCTTTGCAACAGTAGTCCTCACTGCCTACCCGCTATAATCCCTGGCGGGCCTGCTCAGCGCCCCTGTACAAGGCCAAGGGGGCGTTCGATCAGCCAGCGCTCATGGCCGAGGGCAGCCGAAGCGAATGAGCAAAGGGGTTCATTATGCCTTAAGAATACGTCACAGTACTTGCAAATCCAAGCACTAAGCAATGACTTTTTGTATCATCTCAGCCAGCTCCTCAGGTTCAACAGGTTTTTCCATATAACCTTCGGGTTCCGGCACGTTCTGGCCACCAAATTCAGTGAGGGCCTCTTGGGAACGAAGGAATGTTCTTCTTGAGATACCAGAAAGAATAATAACGGGAATACTTTTTAAAGAGTCATCGGTCTTTAATTCACGATACATTTTAATTCCACTCTGTCTTGGCATCAGAACGTCAAGAATAACCAGATCCGGCTTTTCTTCTCTGATTTTGGCTAAAGCTTCTTC
This sequence comes from Desulfobacteraceae bacterium, assembly GCA_020349865.1. The sequence goes on along the minus strand of CP070700.1, from coordinate 4,951,934 downwards.
TCCGTTATTTGCTTCCAGAGGAATATAGTCGTTTTCCTCTAAAACCGTCACGACAAATGATATAATATCAGGATCATCATCAACAGCAAGTACCTTTTTGGGCATAATATATCCTCCCTGGATTGTTACTTTATCTTAAATAGCCGCCTTCGGGCTGAATTATCATTAGTTGTTATTCAATTCTTCGTAGGGCAATCTAACGGTAAAAGTAGTCCCCTCGCCCGGCTGGGATTCAACATCAATCGTTCCCTTGTTTTCTTGCACAAGTTTTTTTGTAACCGCCAGACCAAGGCCAGTTCCCTTGTCCCCTTTCGTGCTGAAAAAAGAGGTGAAAAGGTTGTCCCTCGTTTCCCGGCTCATCCCGACACCATTATCTTGAACTTCAAATCTGATGATATTACCCTTTTCATTGGCTGTTTTTACGCGAATCCGCCAATTCCTGTTCCCATCTTCATAAAAAATGCACGCATCGATGGCATTTGAAACCAGGTTTAACAGAGCCCGATGAATGGCCCGGGGGTCCATTGACACCTCATCGATAGATGAATCAAAATCCTTTACTATTTCTACCTTGTGTTTTCTTGCCCTTTCTTCAACAAGTTCACAAACATCATTGACAATTTGGTTGGGAAAGCAATTTTCATAGTCTGGTTCTCTTTCCTTTGAGTAGGTCAGCAAGTCCAGAACCAGATCAGATATCCGCCCGATATTTCTTTTTATCGCTTGCCACCCGTTCTTTAGCTTACCTGTATCGTTTTTGTCAAGAGCAACATCGACAACATAGCTTCCCCCTTTAAGGCCAATCAAAATATTCTTAATGTAATGGGCCAGGCCGGCTACAGTCTGGCCTACCGCAGCAAATCGTTCGGCATCGATCAGTTCCTTTTCTAACCGTTTTATCTCCCTAAGGTCTTGAAAAAAGGCAACACTCCCCAGCATGCCCCCTTTTTCGCTTAGAATAGCCCCAGAAAATCTTGTGGGGATCATTTCACCGTCTTTTGCCAAAACCGTTATCTCTTGCCAAGGCAATCCCCCCTTCATTCGATTGTGGTCTGCGTCTCTCTTGAAGGCTTCCTTTATTTCTGCCGGATACAGATTATTAACATCCATCTTTCCAATAACCTCAGACCGCGAATACCCAAATATTTTCTCCGCACCCGGATTAAAGATAGATATTTTCCACCTTTCATCAGTAGCCACAATCCCGTCATTGGAACTGGTAATCAACTTGGTCTGGAAATTGGATTTTCTCCTGATTTCTTCAGTGGCGATTTTAACCATATTTTCCAGATCATCTGTATATTCTTTGAGTTTTCGCCTCAGATCGAGCTTTTCTTTTGCCCGGTTGAGTGCAATTGAGAGTGCTTCGTCTCTAATAGGTTTGTTAACAAAATCAGATGCCCCATATTGGAGGGCCTCTATGGCAGAATCTACATCCCCATGACCGGTAATGATTATTACTTCTGATTCAGGGTTAAGCTCCTTAACTTTCCTTAAGACTTCCAGACCGTCCATGCCGGGCATTTTTATGTCTGTAAGAACAACGTTCGGGGACTCTTTATTAAATACCTCCAGACCTTCTTCACCGCTATAGGCGGTAACAACATCATACCCATCGCTTCTTAATGATATAGAAAGGACTCTTACAATATCCACTTCATCATCTATGAGTAAGATCTTTGTATTTTGCATGTTCGCTTGCCGATTTTCAAATAGAAGCCGGGAACCTCAATTCAAACGTGGTACCTTTTCCCACCTCACTTTCTATATCAATGGTACCATCATAGTCTTTAACAATTCCATAACTGATACTAACACCAAGCCCTGTCCCCATTCCGACATCCTTGGTTGTAAAAAAAGGTTCAAATATCTTGTCCATTACCTCTTGGGGCATGCCTGTGCCCGTATCAGTTACGGTTACCACAACCTGGTTATTTTCAGAAAATGATTTTATCTTCAGCAATCGACTCCATTCCTGATTTCCCAATTTTTTACCTTTCTCGTCCATGGCATCTACTGCATTCGTCACCAAATTTATAAAAACCTGTTCCAGGCGGTTGTGTTCAGCCATGATGTACGGTAAATCCGGATCAAGATTGAGTTCTAACTCGATCTGGTGAACCTTTAACTGGTGACCCAGGACACTAAATACGTCCTTAATGGGATCATTAATATTTACCTTTGTCCTGACAACTTCAGATTGCCTTGCAAAATCCCGCATATGCTTAATAATTCCAGCCGCCCTCTGTACATTGGCACTAATATCATTTGCCATGGATTTTAGATCTTCATCGCTAATTGGCATACCTTTTTTGATCATTTTCAAAAAGAAATCAGCACAGACCTGGATCACATTCAACGGCTGATTTATTTCATGGGCCATACCTGCGGTCATTACTCCCAAGGTAGTCATTTTACTTGCCTGAATAAGCTGCGTCTCCTTTTCAACACTTTCGGTGATATCGGTTGTGGACGCGATAAGGACATCCCTTTCACTGTATTTTGCGTAGGAGACATTCACATTTACAAAAAATGGTTTGTTTCCTTTTCTGTAATGCCTTTTCTTAGAAAAAAGAATTGACTCACCTTTCGAAATGCTTTTTAGTCCTTCAGCCAATTCCTCATCGTCTTTATCGCCTATACCTGAAAATGGCGTTCCTAACAGCTCATCTCTCCTGTATCCATAACAGTCCTGTGCCCTTTGATTTACGTCTAAAATCACAAAAGTTTTGCTGTCTATAATAAAAATGGGATTAGGATCATTATTAAAAAGTGACCTGTACTTCTCTTCAGATTTTTTATAGCGCTCATGGAGTATAGCATTTTCAATGGCTACCCCGATTCTATTCCCGATTAATTCAAGAACGTTTTTTTCCTCATTTGTAAAATGCCGGATTTTTTTACTCCCTACCTGAATAACACCAAATACTTTTTCCTCTTTTGCACTTATGGGTATGAAGGCTAAAGACTTCAGGCCTTCCTGTGCTAAGAATCCCATATCATCATGACCGCTTGTTGTTATGTCTTCAAAGATAGTGCAATCACCACTTTTGGCTACACGATCAATCAGACTACCGCTGCCCACAGTCCCGTTTTTGTACCACTTGTCTTGAGAGGGGCCATAACAATATACAAGGCGATAATTTTCATCTGTTTCCTTTAGAAATATGCAGATTCCATCAGATGACAAGTAATTACTGATTTCCTGAACTGCAGCATTAATTTTGTCTTCAAGGTCCAAGGAAGTACTCAAAGCCGTGTATATTGAAACCAGGGCATAAAGTTCCCGGGTATGACGTTCTCGTTCTTCTTCCGCCTTCTTGTCCTCAGTTTTATCCCAAAGTGTTTCAATGGCCCCCATTACCTCTCCGTCAGGCGATTTTAGTGGTGCCGCGGTAAAAAATAGCCACTTGCCGTCCTCTCCCAGGTCCGGGAAGTATTCTTCAGCCTCGTATGCCCCATCAATGAGGGCCGACTTATGCCACTTGGCGCCATAATACTTTATTATTTCTGACTCTTTCATTTGCTCTACAATAACATCACCCATGATCGGCCGGGCCTTTGATCTGAAAGGCACCCACTGCTTATTCGTTCCCACTATCTCATCAGCGGAAAACCCTGTCAATTTTTCACACGCCTTATTCCAGTGGGTAACGATATGATCCTTGTTTATTACAAAAGTAGGTATTGTGCTGCCCTGGATTATCTGGGACATGGTCCGCTCGCTCTCAACGAGTTCCTTCTCCACATTTTGTAAATGTGTTGTCCTGTCTCCTACTATCCTTGCGAGATGGTCTGAAAATTGCTCAAATAGCTCTTGGATCTGCTCTCGGTCGTCGCTAATTCTTTGCAGTTCCTTTCTGGTCCTTATACTTCTTTCTTCTATTTGGAGAAAATCCCAGACTGCCATGGCCTCGTAGTGATCTATCAATCGTACTTTAGGCGGTTTTGTCTTTTTTATTGTCTCTCTAAGCCTATCATCCTTTGTCAACTCTATGATCAAATCAAGGTTTTTATATGCATAAAACTGTTGATAGTCACTGGTAGTGAATATCCCCATATCTCTTGCATATTTTAATCCTTCTGCCTGGTCATCTATATCAGCTACACCTATGATCTTGGGTCTCTGATCACTGAAGTCCTCACTAAAGATAATTTTGAGGATTTCTTTGCAAACCCTACCGCCTCCCACAATAGCAATGTTTGATTCTCTTATGGCTTTTTCCATTTATTATCCTCAAATAGTATTTCTTTCTTAAACGAAGATAAAGATCATAGCAGTGCCCATCCATAAATGGCTATTTTTCACAGTCTCTGCGCCAGATTTGGATTTTAATCCTCGAAATACTTCAATGTATTCCTGTGGTTAAAATCCTCATCTTCCCCTGCGGGCCGGAGGCTTGACCTTGCCAAAACTATCTCATTTCTGGATGGACACTAACTAAAAAAGTCAGAATCAAGGTTCATCTGGTTAACGAGTACCGCGAAACTGATCAGATATGAAGTTGGCAGAGGGGAAGGTCATTGCCTTCTTTGAAAGTAAGTCCCCTTTGTAAATGATCAATTGTACTTTTTTAGCACCGTATACTATGGAAGTGGTAAGTTGTGTGTCAAGGCCAAATCACCTCCATCAGGGTAAGGTTGAATCCTTCTTGCATCCAATGCCCAAGAATCGCATCGTCATATACATATTGCGGAAATTGACTTGGCCTACGGAACATCTGCTTTTAGGCGCAAACGGGCGAACAGGCCAATACACTTTCCCTCCATGAGTAAGGCAGAACTCTAAGCCCCGGCAAATCACCATGACTTCAATAGATTGTAATTTTTGCGGAAAAGAGATGACAGAACGGACAGTGGAATATCCCGCTAAAGATTTGACACTATGTGGGCAAAAATGTGGCGAGCTTCTGAAATCAACTACCACCTCTAAAAAGGGTGGCTTAAATGGTGCCCCTGAAAGGGTCGAAATCATGAACTGTTATCTCACCACCAGACGCAGTCTTCGACCCTGAGGCCCTCGGCCTGAGCTCGGGTCGCAGGCTCAGAATCGAAGACTGCATCTTTAGCGAAGCCCTGTTATAACGGGACAAGCTGGGCGGTGATATCTTACTCACGCACCTACCCACGTAGCAAAGCTGAGACCATCAGCATAGGTGAAGGTTTAAAGGATTAATTAATCAAATTAGTTTGGCTCACCATAAGACAAAACAGCTTCCCCTTGCACAACTGGCCCTTTAGCCCTTTTTCCTTCCAACGTAAAGGTAAGGACTGCGCCAACGACCAACAGGCCTGTTGCGGTTAAGAAAGACGACGTGTAGCCGCCCGTTCCGGCAATCAGCATCTGCGACAACCTGCCCATCACGAATCCACCCACACCCCAGGCGGTGAAAACAATTCCATAATTGGTGCCAAAATTTTTCAGTCCCCAATTATCTTTTGTCAATGAAGGGAAAAGGGAAAGATTTGTGCCATAGTTGAAACCAATAAAGGTGGCCAAAAGTACCAAAATAACAGCGCTGGACCTTTCAGACCCTACCACCGGAATAGCAATAAGCATGAGAAATGCCTGGAAACTGAGCATGATAGAAAGGGTCAAACGACGACCTATTTTGTCTGAAAGGACTCCGGCAATGATTCGGCCGCCTGCATTTCCGATTGCGAGAATCGCCACCACCAGAAAGGCCATTTCGCCCATACTTTGCTTGGCCATCCCGGCAATACTTCCAATTACCATCAGTCCTGCTCCGGCCCCTATAAAATATATGAACCATATAGTATAGAAGGCTCGCGTTTTCATCATTGCCGATGGTTTGGCTTCGTTCTGTATCGGCTCCGCAAGGGCCAATTGATCTGCCTCAGCGGCTCTGCCACCTTCCGGGACATATCCTGCCGGGGGATTTACAAGCAGCATTGAAAGACCACATACGACAATCAGAAATGCGATGCCGAAAAACAGCATGGCATTTTGCAGGTCCCAAATCCCCAGCAGATATTTTGAAAGTGGCGCAATATAGACCGAGGCAAGACCAAAACCTGATACCACCAGGCCTGCGATCAATCCGGTTTTAAAAGGAGGAAACCACTTAAGAGCAGGAGGAGTGGCCGCTGCATATCCGAAGCCTATTCCTGTGCCCGCGAGCAAGCCAAACCCAAGGACCCAACTGACATAATCCGTAGTTTGTGAAATCCAGATAAAACCTATTCCGACAAGGAGCCCGCCTATGAACGCCGTTATCTTGGGGCCAAACCTGTCCTGGCACTTCCCGGCCAGAATCATGGCAAAGGCAAAGACTATACAGCAAATAGCATATGGATCGTTCAGTGAGGAGAGGTCCCAGTTAAAAGCCCCCTGCCCCCCTGTCTCAATGGATTGCTTTATCGCGGCCTTGAATATACTCCAAGTATAGAGAATGCCGAGGGCAAGGTTAATCCCTGTTCCTGAAAAGGTAACCATCCAGCCCTTATTCTTAACTGACTTTGACATAATATTCTCCTCTGTTTAATCTGTATTATTATGTTGATCATAGGGCGTTCACCCGAAAGGGGGCTTTTCCCCGGGGCGTTAGGGACGTTACCCGGGGAAAAGCCCTACAAGGGGGGAAATAATTGACCATCAGGTACTAACGTGCTGTTCCCTGCGGCTCAATGAAAAGGTCTCTATGATTTGATCTAATCCTCGTTTCGTTTATGAAACTACTGCCTTCCAGCCACCAGTCTATCCACTACCTCGGGTTCTGCCAGGGTGGAGGTGTCTCCAAGCTGATCAATCTGGCCTTCGGCGATCTTCCTAAGAATCCTTCGCATGATCTTCCCACTCCGGGTCTTGGGAAGGGCATCGGCAAAATGGAGCTTATCCGGGGAGGCAATGGGACCGATC
>CP070700.1:4939624-4944954 GCA_020349865.1 Desulfobacteraceae bacterium | reverse complement strand
GAACTAAAGTGCCTAAAGTATCTATCTCACAGCATCATGGTTTGGGAGTTCGCCAGTTGCCGCTTCTCCAATTAGACGTGTAAATCAGCAAAAGGGATAAAGGTCGGATGAGAACCACGAAAATAAAAAAATTGAAGACCTGAAGTGCTGGCAAGAATCAGGGGCCTTAACCAATACATTGTGGAAAAGTTCGTAAGATCATTGATGACTTGATAAGATATCTGAAAAAAATTAGTTTATTTAGCAAGCTCAACTTGCAAACTGGCTATCGGGTAAAACGGTAAACTTGTGTAAGAAATACTGTAATGGAGTATCTGTAATATGGCGAAGGAAAAAAAGATAAGAGTGCTGGCGGCAAAGCCGGGGCTTGATGGTCATGACCGGGGCATAAAGGTAGTTGCCAGTGCCCTTATGGATGCGGGTATGGAGGTGGTGTACACCGGTCTGAGACAAACTCCCCGACAGATTGTGGCAGCGGCGATTCAAGAAGATGTGGATGTCATTGCCATGAGCATTTTATCCGGTGCCCATGATTATTTGTTTCCGGAGGTTATGAAACTTTTAAGGGAAAAAGGTATTAAAGATATGCTGGTCATAGGCGGCGGCATAATCCCTGATGAAGATATTTCCGCTCTCAATGAAGCGGGCATTTCAGCAATCTTTGGCCCAGGAACCACTACTGAGGAGATTATAAGGTATATTAAGGATAACGCTTAAGATCCTCGTGTAGGTGACCCGACTGCCACCGCAAGGAACGGCCTGTCAGGTGGCAGGCAGGCAAACAGGGACTTTAGATGAAACTATTCATTTTTCCATTCAGGCTTTCGCTTTTCAAGAAAGGCCTTTAAACCCTCCTGGGCATCTGCCGTGCTCATGAGTTCGTTCAGGTATATATCTTCGATGATTTTTAGAGAGGGTTCCAAATCGTCCATCAAGCCGACTATAATTGCCTTTTTGGTTTTTCTTAGAACCTCGGCACTCAGCTTGAGGTAGGGTTTGACAAAGTCTGTGGTGGCCGATTCCAGGTCATCTTCTTTAACCACCTTATTAACCAGACCCATAGCTCTGGCTTCTTCAGCCGATATGATTCGCCCGGACAGTATAAGATCCATAGCGTCTTTGCGTCCCATAATGCGGGGCATGATCTGCGCTGCAATGGGGGGAAATACCCCTACCTGAATCTCGGGTTGTCCAAATTTGGCGCCCTCTGAGGCAATCACAAGATCGCAGAAAACGGCCAGTTCGCATCCGCCTCCCAAACAGGAACCATAAACCGACGCTATGGTGGGAATTCCGAGCTTGTCCATAAGGCGAAACATGCTATGAAACACCTCGATCATCTTGGGTGCCAGGTCTCCCATGTGTTCACCTACATCCACGCCGGCAGAGAAGCATTTGCCTTTGGCATTGAAGAGAACCACTTTTAGGTCCTTTTTGCCTTGCCAGCCTTTCAAGACATCATTGATCTCCTCCATCATGGCAATATTAAGGACATTTACCGGCGGTCTATTAAGAGTAATAGTGCCCAGGCCGTCTGCGAACACGGCTTCGATATGCGTGTAAGTCATAATATTCACACTCCTTTCTAACATAGGGGATTCATCTCAATTGCACTATTGGAGTATTGGAGTGATGGGTTTGGTTGTAGGCTCAAGGCATAAGGCAAAAGTCCCAAGGCGAACAAATTATCTTTGGTCGCGCACTTTATTAAAATGATTTTTAGTTTAAATACCCAATACTCCAGAACTCCAGCACCCCATTTACATCTATAGCGGGATAGATGGCCCCAAGTGAGTTGTTTTTAATCACTCTCATTGCGGATATAAGTTACTGCACGCTCAACGAAATACGGCAGGCGAACCTGCCGTTATGGCCCTGCCTGCCATATATAACTTTTTTCCGATATACCAGAAACAATCCCGTCCTGGGTTTGATGAATTACTTCTGGGGTTTCGGGATCACCTCCTCGCAGAACTCATCGTCAAAGGTCTTCGCAGCCGCTAGTCCCCTACGATAGGCCAGGAAGTCCATCTCCCTCTTGCCGGTAATTTTCTGGACGTTAAAGGTGTTGAAGCCAATGTAGGCCTCACCATTCATGTTTGCACCCAGCCAGTAAATCTGGCTGCTTTTGAGCATATCCCAGTAGTGTTTCTTCTTGACCCTGATGCTTTCAATGGTGTTCATCAGGCAGAGGAAGGTCGTATTGGTCAGAGTCCAGGCCATGTTATTAACGAATGCATCCAGCTGACCCCAGTCGGTCTGAAGTTCCTTCAGCATGGCATTGGCTGCTTTATATTCGCTCCCTTTCTTGAACTCGCCGTAAACGATGTCTCCATTATCTACATATTTGTCGGTGATAACTCTGGGATCCCTGACCCATTCCCCCTTATCATTTTTCTTGATGGGGATGGCCTTGGTTATCAGGCCGAGTCTCTCCATCTTAGCTGCACTCCACATCTCATTGGCCGTAGCCTGCCACATTGCCTGCTCCATGCTCAGGTTCCAGGGCAGAAAATCGGTGGACCCGCCGGTCGGCGTAGAACCGTGTCGTGTCCCTGCCTGGCCGAAGGCGGCTGTATCTGCGGCAACGGTAAAGTCGCATGCTTGACCGATTTCCTGCCCACCGGCGATCCTCATACCGTTGCAGCGGCAGATCACCGGCTTGCGGGCCTTTAGGATCGCATCCACCATACCGGAGAAAAGATCCATGTACTGCACATACTCAAGTGGTCTTTTAGAGTAATATTCAGCATATTCCTTTGTATTCCCACCGGTGCAGAATGCCCTGTCGCCCATGCTTGTAAATATAATGGCCTGAACGTCCCTGTCCATAGATCCCTTATGCATCCCTGCAATGACGCCCTTCACCATCTTGGTGGTGTAGGAACCATACTGGGCAGGATTGTTCAGGGTCACCCATGCAACGCTTAATCCTTCCACGGCTTCCCCTGTGTTAGGGTTGATCAAGGGTTTCTTCTCGTACATAGTGCATGGGGCTTCGGTTCCCAGGTGTTCATCTCCAAAAAGGTTGTGGTCCTTAATTTCGTTGTCTCTTGCTAACCAGTCTAATGCCATCGTTTTTCCCTCCTTAATTATAATAGGTTTCCTTGTTTATTCCTTCTTTTGTTAATAGATGGGTAAGCTAAAAATCCGGTGTCAATACAATCCTTCTCATCGGCGGCGTCTTGTGGGCCTCGGCAAAGGTTTCCGCTATGGTGCTCATGGCGCGGGTTTCCACAAATTCTTCTATGTTGATTTTTCCACTCAAGACCATCTCCAGGACAATGGGATAGTATTCGGGGAGACATCCCCAGGTGCCAATGATTTCCGCATCAAAGGCCATCAGGCGACCAATGGCATATTCTACTTTGGCCAAACCATATCCCACAACGATAAGTTTGCCGGTAAAGCCGAGCAAGGTCAATCCAATCTCCTGGCCGGCCTTTGCGCCTGTTACCTCGAAGATCTTCCAACCGGTGTTGGGGAGGCCGTTTTCCTTGCAGTATCCCCTGAATTCCTTGGACACTGTCCTTGCATCCTTGTCAGTGGAGTTAATGCAAAAATCGGTACCGTAGTTAAGCGCCCTTTCCAGTTTTTCCTTGTTTCGTGCTATCCCGACGACCGTCTTTGCGCCTAAGGCCTTTGCGGTTTGCCCCATATACTGGCCCACACCGCCAGTGATACCGATGACCACCACGTTATCTCCAGGCTGTAAATCTGCCCTCTTGGCAGCCTGATAAGGCGTAGTGGCGGCATCGGCCACAACGGCCAGATGAGAAAGTGGAATTTTCCCCCGATCTTCAACTTCGCACAGATCTATGCTGGGGACAGGAATATGGCTTGAAAAACCACCGTAAAGACCAAGGCTGTTGCCGGGCATTTTCTGATTTAGACATCTGTTTCCTCGGCCGGTTTTGCAGAGAATACACTTTCTGCAAGGCATTACGGCGGGAATGATAACTTCCTTTCCAACCCATGCTTCATCCCCGGCCACCACGGTTCCCGAAATTTCGTGTCCCAATGTTAGAGGAGGTTTTGAAACGGTTAGGACTCCATCATAAAAATACCCAAGGTCAGTGTGACATACACCGCAACCTGCAACTTCGACCAGTACCTCGCCGGGCGACAATTCGGGTACAGGTATTTCCTTTTTTTCAAGCTTTCCAGATGTTGTTTCCTTGGTTTCTTTGTTGAATGATGTTGGCTGAACCATCTGCCACGTTTGTATCTTATCTGGTAGTGTTGCCATTTTATCCCTCCTTTTTTGTCATTTGTAATCTGTCATTAGTTATTGGTTTTATTGCGTAGCCACTTCAGCGTTTCGAATTCCTAATTCCGAATTTCCCTGTTAAATCATCCCATAGCCACCATCTACACAAAGCAGTTGACCGGTAATGTAGTTGCTTTCGTCCGAAGCCAAGAAAACGAAAGCAGGAGCGATATCGTCTGCTTCTGCAAAGCGTTTTAAAAGAATTCGGTTCATATAGATCTCTTTGAGTTTTTCATCACTCCGTATCTTCTCTGTCATGTCCGTGGCCACAATACCCAGGGATATTACATTGGCACATACATTATAGCGCGCAAGCTCTCGGGCAATGCTTTTTGTCATGCTGATAATGCCCCCTTTTGCTGCGCTGTAATTGATCTGGCCCACCGTACCCACCAGTCCTGCAACGGATGTCACATTTATAATTTTACCACTCTTCTGCTCTTTCATATGCTGGCCCGCAGCCTGGCTACACAGAAACCCGCCTTTTAAATGAATATTTACTACTTGATCCCATTGATCCTCTGTCATCTTGATCATCATGGCGGGACGGGTAAATCCAGCATTGTTGACCAGGATGTCCAGCCGTCCGAATGTGTTAATGGATGAATTGACAAGGCTCTCTGCCTCTGCTTTTTGCGCTACATCCGCTTTTACAGCAATGGCCTTGCTTCCCATTGAATGGATGGTTTCTACCACCTCATTGGCTGCCTTCTCGTTTGAAGTATAGTTGACAACCACGTTAGCTCCTTCTTTTGCGAAACCGAGGGCGACAGCCCTTCCAACACCCCGGCTGCTGCCGGTCACTAAAGCGATTTTGTCTGTGAGTCTCATAGATTATACCTCATTAATAATGACTGGAAAGTTTTATTCACGCCGACCTGCGGGCGGACTGAGCAGGCTCATAAAAGAATAAAAGTGATTACATTATAGTTACAATATAGTTACATTTGCAAATCTAAAAAATATTGATTTTTGTGTCAAGCGAAATCGAAAAAAAGGTGGCACCCCAATTGAGCCAAAAGGTGCTCATAAATCCCCTCTAACTCCCCTTTACAAAAGG
>CP070700.1:4933836-4939524 GCA_020349865.1 Desulfobacteraceae bacterium | reverse complement strand
TAGAGAAATAACATGTCGGGTTATCACCCCCGCCCTGCGTTCTCCCTTCAAGGGGGAGGGTTTGGGAGGGGGGGTGAAAAATGGGATTTCCTATACTATCGAATTATCCTTCTTGATGACAGTAAATCACGGGGTGTTCTCATGCTTGTTAGCACGGTTCCAGTGGAAATCAGAATTTTGGAAGCCTGCAAACAATAGTGCCTCAATAAGCGTAATTCACCCCAAAAAGCTTTTACTCGTCTAAAAGGAGGTTCTGTATAAGACTTTCACGTATTCTTTTAGGAAGGACAATGTTCAGGTTACCTGCAGAAGCGTCGAACGATACCTTAGCGGATAATAACTTGGCGAGAAAGTCCTCTTTCTTCGTAGGAAATTCTCCATTGATATTGGATGCAATGCCAGAAAAAATGATTCTAACCCGATTATCATCGGAATCAAATGAAACCCGAATCTCATTCTCCGGACCTGCACTACGCAAAGATAAATTAATGACGCGGGAGATCAGATTCTCCAGAAAAAGGGGACTCGTATATACTATACAAGACTCACTGTCCACAAGACGGAGCTTAGTGCTTTTCAAAGCAGAGTCCAATTGGGAAAGCTCAATCATAAGGCTCACAGTCTGCCTGATGTCGACCTCCCTGATGAACTCGTCAACACTGTGAGCAAGGGTGTTCATGTTTTTGATAATAGCATTTGCTCGTTCAACCTCTTCAATAATACTTTCACTCAGGGAACGGAGCTTTCCAGGTTTCAACTCCATGCCTGTCTCGGATAATTTCACCAATTCATCTATAAGCCCCATCGTTTCAGATATGATGGCCAGAATATTTTTCAACTCGTGAGATATTAATCTATTAGTCATCCCAAAGAATGAAAATCCCTCGGCACAGATTTTTCCAATCTCATTTTCCATGTAGACCTCCTGAAGTTCGCAAACCTATACGTTCAGGGCTTGCCTAATTTTTTCTATAAGGGTCTCGATCTTAAATGGTTTTATAATATAGAAAGACGCTTCTTTAGTCCCAATATTGTAATCTTCTTCGGAACCGTGGCCTGTAACAAAAATAAACTTCATATGAGGTGTTATTTTCTCAAGCTTTTTTTTCAGATTTATGCCGCTTATGCCAGGCATTTTCACGTCTAACACCGCTATGTCGTAGTCTTCTGTCAGGGCTTTGGAAAGCGCCTCATCAAAAGTAGTTGCCCAGTCGGCCTCGAGACCTCTGAGCGACAGCCTTTCCGCTAAACACGAAACAAATTTTTTCTCGTCATCAACCAGCAAGACTTTCATTTTATATGTCTCCTTCGTGCTTGATCGGCAAGGTAACAGTAAAAGTCGCTCCCTCGCCTATTTTGCTACTTACGGAGATATTACCCTTCAGTTTTCGCACCAGGCCATGAACTATGGACAGCCCTAGGCCCGTACCTCCCTTCACGGTTTTCATGGTGAAAAAGGGCTCAAAAATAGTTTTCTGATCCTCTTGTGATATACCGCATCCATCGTCCTTTATACTTAAAGCTATATATCTTTCATCTTTCTTGGCTGCTAAAACGTCAAGGCGGCCACCCTCATTCATCGCCTGGAAAGAGTTGTTGATGAGATTGAAAAAGATTTGTTGCAAGCTCCCATGGTCGGAATAAATAATGGGAAAATCTTCAGGGATATCAACATTTATGCTTATATTACGGTATGACGCTTCTTTTCCAAAAAAAGACAGGACCTCTGAGATGACCCTGTTCAACTGAAGGGGCTGAATTGTGGGCTCAAAGTGCCTAGCAAACCCCAAAAGCTGTTTTGTTATCCCACCACATCGCTCCACTGACTCCAACACGTCGTCGATGAGTTCCATCAACCGTTGGTCTGCCTTATATTCCTTTTTCAAGGTGAAAAGATCCTTAATAAGCCCGGCATTTTCATTGATGACTGCCAATGGATTGTTTATTTCGTGGGCGATGCCTGCAGCTAAGCGACCGATAGATATCAATCTGCTGGAGCTTTCGAGGCGCTCCATTGCTTGCAGTCTGGTTTGATCAGCATTATATATCTTGTTTACCATAAATGTGGATGTACTCAAGGCAGCGATAATAGTAACAATAGTGCATCCAGCAAAAAACCAAATCATTTCGTTTCGTAAAGAATACCAACCTATCATGATCTCTTTACTTTGCTTTACCAACATGAGGATATAAGGTGAATTCTCTATGTAGGCATAACCTATTAAAATCGGAATCCCCGTCTTATCCATGATCTCTATGACCTCCGAGTGAGGCGAATATTCGGGAATCGGCAGATCAATTCTTTTAAGAATTTTACCATAATATTTGGAGGGAGTTTGAAGCAAGCCTTCACGGTTGCAAAGAAAAACGTCACTTTTCCTGCTGAGCTCCAATGAAGAGAGGATCTGAATGAAATTCTTGATATCCAGAGTTGAGCGTAAGACATAGAAAGATCCATTCTGCATGGGCCATTTTAAGGCGATGATCATATGAGGGAGTTTCCGGTAACCCAAAAACACATCGCTGATGTAGGACCCAGTGTTGACGCACTTCATAAACCATTCTTGCTCCCTGTAATTCTTGCCTACTAGATCAAAAGGGCCGGCATAATTAATCTGCATTCCAGATTCATCTATTAACCCGAGGTCTGCAAAACCACCGAATCCCATCTTGAGATTTTGCAAAATACTGGATAGCCCAACGGCGGTCTTTATCCTTTCGAATTCAGTCTCCTTAAGGACGAATTTCATGGCGTTCAGGCGTTCCTCCAAAAAATAGCTGATAGTCCTCTTGGCGTTGGATGTGATTCGAACAGTGCGCAGCTTGTTTTCGTTCCTGAGAGCAGTACGGGCCAGACTAAAGTTAATTATCAAAAAGATGACCAGAGGGACTACAGAAATTGTGACACGAAGAAAAATGGAAAAAAGCCAAAATTTCCTGTAATTAAACAGAATTTGATAACTGGAGGTTGAGGTTTCGATATTCCAGAACGTCGGCTTAAACCGGGCAATGATATGGTTAAATAGCTTCATCGCTTTTTACCTCTGCTTGGGCAAGCGTCTCTGTAAGCTTCAGGATATTTGCGGGTTTATGAAAACAGGCTATCGCTCCAAGCTCCAGGCAGGTTTTGAAGTCCTGCTCATTTCCATGGCCGGACAAGACAACAATTCGAATGTTCGGGAATCTTTCCTTTGTCTGCCTGAGAACTTCAATTCCATCGATATCCGGCAGCCGCAGATCTAAGATGATGCCATCAAAAGTATCCTTTCCCAGCTGAGAAAGAGCAGATGTTCCGTCATAGACCGGGGTCGCATCAAAGCCCCTCAGCCCCAGCCTTTCTGCCAGTACGTTTGCAATTTTCTTTTCATCATCTACAACAAGAATTTTCATTTGCTTAATACTCAACTTTCGCCAATTTTTCCACTATTAAAGAGTCCCTGTGGAAGAGAACCCTACAGAAGTATCAGATCATCAGTGATACCCTGTTTTATGATTTGCCACCCACATTGATGGATTAAGCCCTTGCGCTTTACCCCAGCGTGACAAGACGAAAAAAGGAAGCCCCAAACAAGCGGTTAGCTGGCATCTCCATGGCAGCACTCAAACTTGGGCGTTTCCTATGTGGCATATGCATTATGAAGGCAATCGCCATGATGCCAAGCTTTTTCCGGAAACGATCAGTCTTTTGGTTCATCTACCCCAAGCTTTATGAGCGACAAAAGCGTGGCTTTGATATGCGGCTGGAGAAAGCAAAAGCAGGGCTCTTGAGCCTTTATACCACTGGACTGATCAAAAATCAGGGCCCATGCGTTAATGTGTGTACTAGGGCTATTTCTCTTAAAACTGCCTATATCAACTCAATAAGGCCAATTTGAGCATGAGCCTTCTGGTTATAATGCAAGAGCCCGTTCACATTCAAGAAGCAATGTGGATATACCTAGACCGCTGCCTGGAGCATATGATAGCAAAACTGTCTTCAATACAGGAAAAACTCTATAGTCCTTTTCACCTCAACCGTTATGAGCTGCTAAACTCCAAAAAAGAGGCAATACAAAAATGAGTTATACCATACCAATATCATAGTCTTTTTTAAGAAACGGCGAAAGCCAAGCCCTATTGCAACAAATAACTGATTGACATCAAAGACGTTTTTCATTAGAGCATAAACTGGTTGATTTGTAAACATCCATTTCTTCCATCCGATTTAGTTTTAAAACGCATATGATATCATGAAAAAGGCGATATTAATTCTAAAGGAGTTTGGTACCGATGCTATTTAAATACAAAGCGAAATGGTGTTTTTCAGCAAAACTGATAATTATCATGATATCTGCCCATCCCCTGGGAGCATTAGCGGCTCAGGATGTTAGTGCTGGTGGGGCGGTAACAAGGCCATGGTGGTTTTGGCCTCTCATATTGTTCCTATTTTGTTTCGTTCTCGGCATCATCGCCGTGCTTGCAGGTGTTGGCGGTGGCGTTCTTTATGTTCCACTCGTTAGCGGGTTTTTCCCTTTCCACATTGATTTTGTCCGCGGCGCGGGGCTGATGGTAGCCTTGGCGGGTGCGCTTGCAGCTGGTCCTGGTTTATTACGACGAAATCTTGCGAGCCTTCGCCTAGCCATCCCGGTGGCGCTGATCGCCTCCTCATTCTCCATTATAGGCGCCATGCTTGGTCTCTATCTGTCTAAAATAAACCCAAACATCGTACAAGTCTGCCTGGGTGCAACCATTGTGGGTATCGCTTTCCTGCTTTTTTTATCCAAAAATACGGAGAAGCCTGTCGTCACGCGACAGGATGCGCTCGGTCTTGCGCTTGGCATTCACGGCGCTTATCTGGATGTGGGCATGAATGAAAAGGTCGATTGGAAAACGCATCGGACCCTGCTTGGTTTTGGGATGTTTATCTTCATCGGTATCTTGGCCGGCATGTTTGGCCTGGGGGCAGGATGGGCAAATGTTCCAGTGCTAAATCTTATCCTCGGTGTGCCTTTGAAAATATCAGTGGCTACCAGCAAATTTCTGCTCTCCATTACCGACACATCCGCTGCATGGATATATCTGAATAAGGGCTGCGTAATTCCCCTGATGGCTATTCCCTCCATCATCGGTTTAATGTTTGGTTCATTCGTGGGTGTAAAGTTACTTAGCATCGCCAAGCCCAGGTTGATACGCTATATTGTGATTGTTGTATTATTTTTCGCCGGATTAAAGGCGATCGATAAAGGGCTTGGCCTAGGAATTCTCGGTTAAAAAGGAGTACAGTCATGAACGAGCAACAGGATGAAAGCCTGAAACCCATGCCTGAACAGATTAGGTATGCCAACATCCTTTTTGCAGGAGCATGGTTAGGAATACTGTTGATGATGATTACATACTTTATCTATGTCACAGGGGTCCTTTCTCCACATGTGGATATTACCGTAATTACACAAAACTGGGACAAGGGTGTAGATGAGTTTCTGGGAATCACCCATTCACCCAGCGGATGGGGATGGCTAACCTTTCTGAACAAGGGTGATTTCCTTAATTTTCTCGGGTTGGTTTTTATTGCAGTATTAACGATAATCTGCTATCTATTCCTTATTGTAGGATATGGAAAAAGAAAAGATTGGGCATATTTTGTCATCTGCCTGATCGAAGTCGCGGTGCTGTCCTTAGCCGCCTCCGGCATCTTAGGGGCTGGCGGTC
>CP070700.1:4930958-4933736 GCA_020349865.1 Desulfobacteraceae bacterium | reverse complement strand
AGAAGCCTCCGTTATTTCATCGGGGTTGCGGCATGGGGGACCCCCTGGGAGGGGGTAGGCTTGCCCGCCAGGGCAGGCATCACACATCCGTAACCCCTTGAAACCGGGAACCCGCCCCAAAGGGGTGGGGCTGAGCGTAGCGAAGAAACGACCAGGCCGGAAGACTTGGAATCGAAGAAATGACATCATAACCAATCCAGTCAAAAGAATATAAATCATGATCCGGTACTTATTTTCCAGAAGAACCTTGGATTATTAAGATAAATCGGAAAGAAAGGCAAATCAAAAAGGTAATCCATCTTGCCTTACCAGGCTTGGCTGTGATAATTTACCTGATTAAACGGGACACCCGTGTAACAGTTTAGCGTTTAAAAAAGATCACTATTAGATTAGCCCTTGGTGCACTGCTTGCATACCGCTAAAATGTTACACACTCGTGACTGTCAATTGACATTCTCCGTGTCTGGATTATTTTCTGAAAAGATGAGTAAGTTTCGAGTAATGTAAGGGCCTGGATTGCGCTATCTGAGCCCGATGTATAGGCAGAAAAAGTATATGCGAATCAATTGGACTGGAAAAATCACCGACGAATTTCATGTGCTGGGACACGCCAGTGTGCCGGTGTACCTTCTGGACGGGCCGAACCCGGTTCTATTTGACTCCGGATTTACCGGCCTGGCCCAGATTTACGAGAACGACGTTCGGGGTGTCCTTGGCCCCCAGGCACCCTCCTATCTCTTTCTGACTCACGCCCACTGGGACCACATAGGTTCGGCTGCGTTCTTGAAGGCCGCCTGGCCACGTTTGCAAATCGTCGGTTCTCCCGCAGCCTGCGATGCGGTGGCGCGGCCCAACGTGGTGCAACGGATCAGGTCTCTCAATCAAGAGGCCATAGGGATCCTCCGCTCCTGGGGTATAACATGGGTCTATGAAGGTCAGTTCGAACCACCAGTCTTTGACATGGTGCTGAAACCTGGACAGACAATCGAACTGGGATCCGGGCTTAGTGTAAAAGCCATCCCCACCCCGGGCCACACGTGGGATTTTCTCAGTTATTGGGTGCCTGAAAAGAGGATTCTTGTAGCTGCGGAGGCCGCAGGTTGTGACGAAGTCCCCGAATTCCTTGTAGATTACGATGCCTACCGCTCTTCCCTTGAAACATTGTCCCGATTGGACGCGAAGGTCCTCTGCACGGGGCATCACCTGGTACTCACCGGGGCTGACGCCAAGAAACACATACTCAGGAGCCTCGATCAAGCATCTGATTATGTGGTCATGATTGAACGTTTTTTACGGGAGGAAGACGGAGATGTGGATAGGGTAGTCGATCGGGTCAAGGCTAAAGAATGGGACCCCAAGCCATTGCCCAAGCAACCGGAATGGTCTTATGTGATCAACACCAAAGCGCGCGTTATAACGGTCTTGGGGCAAATGAAGAATACAGGAGAGAAAAAGGATTGCGAAGAAAAGAATCACGGCAAAACAATCCAGGAAAGAATGGCCCAAGAAGATCTTGTTCAGGAAAAGGTAGATGAACAGGGAAACAAATGGAGCAAGGTCTATTTTGGAGGTGGAGAACACTTTAAAAACTGGCTGGATCAATGCAAAGAACTGGGTGAAGTTATGGTAGAAGAGGTTGATTCAACTGGATACAAATGTTTTGAGATGGCTGGGGAGAAGTTATACAGGATCTGGATGAGAATGGATGATACAAAGGAAGAGGAACTCTTTTAGTACTTTGGAACTACGTTCGCTTCGCTCACAATCTGTCGAGAGCCTCATGGTCGAACGACTCATGGCCGAGAGGCCTCCATGCCGTGCGATTGGAAGGTTAGAATACTGGAATGGTGGAAACCGGGAACCCGCCGCGTAGCGGTGGGACTGAGCCAGCGAAGCGGCAAGAAGAATAATGCGTTCTGGGAAAATGGTATAATGGAATATTGATAACACCCCTCTTGACAAGGAAGTAATAAGTTATTCAAAAATGGGAACCTTCCCTATAAAAATCAACATTCCATCATTCCATTATTCCGTGTGTGAGGCAAAACTACCAAGCCTCAGTAAAAATTTATAATTTCAATACGCTGTAGAATTTCCGAGACGTTTAATTAAGGGAGGTTGATAGAATGGCGTTGATGACACCGGAACAATTTGAAGACAGTCTGAAAGAATTGAAACCGCGCATTTTCATGAACGGGAAACGGGTGGAAAATGTCCTTGAGAACCGGAACACCCGGACAGTTGTAGAGGCCAATAAGGCCAGTTATGAATGGGCCCTGGACCCAAGATACAAGGAAATTATGACATGTTATTCGCCACTCGTAGATGATGTGGTGAACCGTTACACTTACGTGAGTGCCAGCAATGAGGACCTGGTAAAAAAGGCCGAGGCAGGCACTTTTACCTCAGAGATGCTGGGAACTTGTATATACCGATGTGTGGGTTACGATGCCTTCCATTCCCTGGCAAGCACCACCTGGGAAATGGATAAGGAATTGGGAACAGAATACAGTCTGCGGTTTACGGAATACCTGAAGATGGTTCAGACAAAGGACCTTTCTGTTGCCGGTGCACTGACGGAAGCGAGGGGGAGCCGAAGTAAAAAGACCCTGGACTGGAAAGACCCTTATCTTTCCCTAAAGATTGTGGACAAGAACAGTGACGGAATTGTGGTGCGAGGGGCGAAGATCAACATTAGCGGTGCTTATGCCAGCCATGAATTAGTTGTGTTACCCCAGGCGGCGCATTTTAAGGGCGAAGAAGTTTATGCTGTGGCAT
>CP070700.1:4914216-4930858 GCA_020349865.1 Desulfobacteraceae bacterium | reverse complement strand
TCAGCTCGGCTTTCTCTGTATCTACGAATTCTCCGATAATGATTTTGCCTTCCAGTTCTTCCGCCGGCATTTCTTTGGCTTTATTCACCCTGATACTGTTCTCCTTAAAATATCTGAGCATATTGACTGCGTTGCCTATCTTACTCGCTTTTCCGTACTGAACCGGACATTGGCTGACCGCTTCGATAAATGCAAACCCTTTCTTCTGAATGCCTTTCTTGATCGACCGAGTCATTTGCCGTGGGTGGTAGCTCGTCCACCGGGCGACATAAGAGGCCCCTGCTGCCGCGACCATTGCAGATATATCAAAGGTATGTTCTAAGGTTCCGTAAGGACTCGTAATGGTTTTCAACCCTCGTGGAGTTGTCGGAGCGGTTTGCCCTCCCGTCATCCCGTAGATACCGTTATTGATTACAATCACCGTTAAGTCGATATTCCGTCTGGCAGCATGAATAAGATGGTTTCCACCGATTGCAGTCAGATCACCATCGCCACTGGCAACCATCACGTGTTTTTCGGGGAGTCCCAGCTTCACACCTGTAGCAAAAGCGATGGGTCGGCCATGGGTCGTATGCAGCGTGTCTGCATCAAACAGAGGACTCGGAATCCAGGCGGAACATCCGATGCCGGATACGAAGACAAAATCATCCATCTTAAGATCCAACTCATCGATGGCACGAAGAATCGCTTGTGTTACAATGCCATTTCCACAGCCCGGACACGTTGTCGTTCTGGTCACGTGGCTGCGTGTATATTTCCTCAGTGGATGCGCCGGTACGCTCATTTGATCATCTCCTCTATGTGCGCCACAATGTACTCTGGGTCATGTACTTGTCCCAAAGTCTGGGGCCCCAAGAAATCAACCGGACAAGCATGTGCTGCCTCTGCTTTGATATAGGGGTAAAGTTGGCCGTTGTTGTTCTCAAGAACCAGTACATAGTCAACTTTCTCAGCCATCTCATGTATCTCCTTGTCCGGGAAAGGCCAGCAGGTCAGCAGACGCAGTGTTCCAATTTTTATACCCCTCTGTCGGGCGATGTGTGCCGCCGCCATGGCTGAACGGGAGACGGTGCCGTACGTGACAAGCGCGATTTCCGCATCGGAATAATCAGCCCTCACTTGAACGATATCGTCCCTGTGTTTGAGGATTTTTTCAATGGGACTCATGAGGTATCTGTGCATAACCGCAGGATCGCTGAGATTTCGCATTCCATGCTCATCGTGGCAAGAGCTGGTAACATGGGCCTTGAAACCACGCCCAAAGACAGGCATGGGCGCGACATTTATGTCCTGAAAATCACGCCGCTCCATAGGGCCAGTCCCTGTTTCAGGGATTTCGCGATGTTCAAACTCAATTGCATCTTCACTGGGAATGACAATCTGTTCCCGCATGTGCCCCGTAAACCCATCCGCCATAACGAATACAGGTACACGATATTTTTCCGCTAAATTAAATGCCCGGATTGTCAGATCGAACATGTCCTGGGGACTTTCCGGACAGAGTGCTATGATTTGGTAATCCCCGTGTGAGCCTCTTGCAACTTGGACGATATCGCCCGCCAGGCCCACTGAAGGCACACCGGTTGAAGGACCGAAGCGCTGGACGTCTACGATCACTAGGGGAGTCTCCGTGGCAACGGCGAAGCCAATGTTTTCCTGCATGAGACTGATCCCCGGGCCGGAAGTAGCGGTCATTGATTTAGAACCTGTCCAGGATGCTCCGATCGCTGAGCAGATGGCGCTGATTTCATCTTCAGTCTGAAGAAATATTCCGCCGACTTGGGGAATTCTTTCAGCCAGCCGATTTGCCACTTCGCTTGCAGGTGTAATGGGATAACCGGCCACATATGTACACCCTGCCGCAATGGCCCCCTCAGCACAGGCCCAGTTCCCCATCTCAAAATGGGTGCCAGTCAGCACTTTTTTCCCATCACTCATCTGTGTTCTCTCCCCTCTCAGATTCATCCTCAGAGTCTTTCTCAACCACAATGGCAAAGTCGGGACAATAGATCATGCAGTTCATACAGCCCGTGCATTCACTCACGTCCTTAATTTCAGGAGGTAAATACCCTGCCTCATTTATTTCTTCAGAAGCGCAAAACAGGTTTTTGGGGCACACAAAGGCACAGATTCCACATCCCTCCACACCTTTGCATGCTTGACGAAATATGGTAACTTTTGACACGTAATCCTCCCACGCTCAGCATTGCTTCAGAAAATCAAAATATCCTAAGGGGCTGGAAACTCGGGTTGCCGACCTTCCAAAACTGCCAGTACGTCACGTGCCACCATACTCATTCGAATCATGCTCTCTTCGGTATGTGCGGACATATGGGGCGTACCAACAAAGTTATCCATTTTTAAGAGTGGGTTTTCAGGTGTGGCAGGCTCAATTTCATAAACGTCTGAGCCCACACCTGCGATCCAGTTATCCTTTAGTGCTTTCACCACATCCGTTTCGTTCCAAACCGGTCCCCTTGCCATATTTATGAGGAACGCCGTGGGTTTCATGAGCTTCAGCAAATTTGCATTTATGGACTGCTTGGTACCAGACAAAAGCGGCAGATTAAGAGATATAAAGTCGGCCTTCGAGAAAACCCCCTCTTTATCAAGATGTGTAGCCCCCAATTCCTTTTCAACTTCTTGATTACGAACCACGTCATAGTAGATGACCTTCATATCGAAACCATTCTTGCAGATACGCGCTGTTTGCTGGCCAATCCTGCCAAAGCCAACTATACCGAGGGTCTTCCCTCGTAACTCAGTTCCGATAAGCTCATAGCGGGCTTTCCAGTTGCCAGTTCGAAGTGCTATATCTGCCAATCTTACCTTTTTGGCCAACATGAGGGCCAGAGCCACGAAGTGTTCAGCAACACTTTCACAGTTTCCTGTTGGGGTATAGACAACTTTAACACCCCTTTCCTTTGCTGCCCTAAGATCAATGGCATCCAGACCCACGCCATGTCTTCCTATCACCTTAAGTTGTGGAGCCGACTCTATAATGGGTCTTGAGACAGCGCCATTGGCTCGCAAGATTATGGCGTCTATGTCCGAAAGCTGAATGATTAAATCTTCTTCGACCAGGGAATCAGCGTATTTTACCTCGCACTTTTCCTCAAGGAGCGCAGTCCCTTTGGGATGCATTGGTTCATATAGTAGCACTTTGAACTTCGGATTCATCCTTTAGTCTCCTTGTTCATTTCCGTGAAATCAAAAACCAGTGAGAAGGGGATCCTCCCACGAGCAGGCGAAACAGTAGTGGAAAAAGGCAAGTTCAAAGTAAAGAATCTCAATGAAGATGCAGATTTGGGCTCATCAGCTTGAGAATATAAATTTGGGGCCTCAAATTGTCAACAATAAAATTAACGATTTCGTTCATCTTCTCAAGGTCAAGCTTCTCGAGATGTTTACCCTATTTCCTACCAAAATCTTGTCGCTTCCAGCCAGTTCGTCTCCTTTTGCAATCGATCATGCTGGTGTTCGTGAAATTCAAGAAATTCAGAAGACCGGATCATTTGGCATTTTCCTTAATCCCTGGAGAGTTGAGATCTTTATAGAAAAATCAAGACTCGAAGGTTAGGCCGAATTACGAGCCCCGGTATAGCGAAGATAGGCTTGGGTAAAACTGGTGTTCACTCAGAACTCTAGCCGTCGGCTTCACTCACCTATTCTCGGATGAGGCGGATCGATTTCAAAGACATGCATGTGCTCCATATTTAGGACGAGCCTGAGTTCTTTTCCGATGTCTGTCTCGACTCGGGGGTCCACCCGCGCCACCAGGTTGTCCTGACCACAGCTAATATTAAGTAGAATGTCCGGACCGAGGGGTTCGATCACCTCGACTTTCCCCCCAATAGAGGCATCCTCACTGTATTCTTTCGTGAAATCAGCGCTGTGAATGTCTTCAGGGCGAATTCCGAAAATTACTTCTTGCCCAACGAATTTCTGATATCCGGCATTCATGCTCTTTGGGATAGGTACTCGGAGAAACTCAGTTTCAATAAGAATCTGAGAATTCGCGGATACAAAACGAGCCGGAAAGAAATTCATGGAGGGGCTTCCAATAAAGCCGGCAACGAACATATTGAGTGGATACCTGTAAATCTGCATTGGGCCGCCCATCTGTTGAATCTCTCCGTCTTTCATGATAACGATTTTTGTTCCCATGGTCATTGCTTCTACCTGATCATGAGTTACATAAATAATCGTTGTCTTCAACCTGTTGTGAAGTTTGCTAAGTTCAGCTCGCATCTGAACCCGAAGTTTAGCATCAAGGTTGCTGAGGGGCTCATCGAAGAGAAAAGCTTTTGGTTTTCTAATTATCGCCCTCCCCAAAGCAACTCTCTGTCTCTGTCCTCCTGAAAGCTCCCTGGGCTTTCGGTTTAGAAGATCGCTGATTCCAAGGAGTTCACCAGTCTCCCTAACTCTCTGTTCAGTCTCAATCTTCGGAAAGCCTCTCATCTTGAGGCCAAAAGCCAAATTCTTTCGGACAGTCATATGGGGATAGAGGGCGTACTCCTGAAAAACCATCGCAATGTCTCTGTCTTTTGGAGCCAGATTATTGACAACCTGATCCTCGATATAGATCCGTCCAGAGGTGATTTCTTCTAAACCCGCAATCATGCGCAAAGTAGTTGACTTTCCGCAGCCCGACGGTCCGACCAGCACCAAGAATTCCCCGTCTTCAACTTCTAGGGATATATCCTTAACTGCTTCGACGCTTTCAAATTTCTTCGTCAAATTCTCCAGTCTAATTGTGGCCAACGCCAACCCCCTCGGAAACGCCCATCCTGGCAATATCTCTTTTCTAAGTCTTAGTCACCAAATTTGTGAAACTAGGTCCTTTTGAGGCTAAATCCTCCGTCCACCAGAAGAACCTGGCCTGTAATAAAATCGGCATCATCTGAAGCAAGAAACAGTATAGCCTTTGCAATGTCCATTGGTTCCGCCAGTCGCTTAAGATAGGACCCTTCAATCATATTCCGCTTTATTTCTTCGGGTAACGAGTTTGTCATTTCGGTCTTCGTGTGTCCTGGCGCGACGCTGTTAACGTTGATTTGGGGAGCGAGTTCTTTCGCCATGGTCTTGGTCAAACTGATCACTCCTATCTTAGATGCACTGTAGTCCATGATTCCTTCACGTCCACAGTGCTCGATACCTCGTATTGAAGATATGTTTACTATCTTTCCAGATTTCTGTTTTAGCATGTATTTTGCCGCGGCCTGCGCACAAAGAAAGACTCCTATCAGATTTACCGCTAGCGTTTGTTCCCAATCCTCCGCAGTCTTTTCAAGAAAAGGTCTGGATATAGCGATCCCAGCATTGTTCACCAAGATATCGATTCGTCCGAATTCTTGGACGAACTCGCCCATAAAGCGTTCGATTTGATCCTTTTTCGTTACGTCCCCAAGAAAAGTCTTAAGTTCGATTCCTTTTTGCCCGGCGCCGTCCAAAATCTGTTGCAGACCTTCCTCCCGTGCATCAACAATTCCAACCCTAGCGCCTTCTTCCTCAAACAGAAAAGCTGTCGCCGCACCTATACCTCGTGCCCCACCAGTTATAAGTGCTGTCTTACCCTGAAGCCTCATGATTATCCACCTCCTAATCCGGATATCACATCACCCTGTTCGGACTTCGTTTCCTTCCATGTTTTTTTGATTTTTTCCTCGATGAAATCCAGATGATCTATGATTTTCTGTCTGGCCAGGACAGGATCTCTTTGATTTAGCGCCTCATAAACCTCGAAATGGTGCCGCCACATAAGTTCTTTCTCATCAGCCTTTGAAAAATGCTGTCTAAAATCAAAAAAAGTATCAAAACCAACTTTTAGCGCCTCCATGATATGCATCGCAATAACGTTGTGGGTGGCCGCCACAATAGCGAAATGGAAGTCCATATCCGTTTTTTCCCATTTCCTATTCGCTGTATTGAGTTTCATCATTTTGTCGAGTACTTCCTTAATCTTCCTTAAATCGACAGCATCAGCCTCTGTTGCGGCTTTTTCCGCGCACCATCCCTCAATCACCTTACGAATTTCCAAAAATTCAAAAACTGTTTCTGCTTGTTCTTCAAGAAGAACCGCTAGTGGGGACCCTAAGGATTCACCAACGGTTGAACGCACGAAACTTCCCTCTCCCTGGCGCACCTCAATCAACCCCATGGTTTCTGCTCGGTAAAGCGCTTCTCGGACAGACTGTCGACTGATTCCGAGATCTGATGCCATTTCTCTCTCGGAAGGTAATTTCTCAGCAGGCCTAAGCGCCCCCCTACTAATCATTGAAACTATCTGTTTGTAAACTTTATCCGGCTTTTTGCTGGTCTTGATTGGGGAGAACACCCCTCTTTTGTTTTCACTTTTTTTCAAAATATTTCCTCTGCTTTGCCCCTCTATTTAGCTGTTATCCTTTGATTGCACCTGCACCCCATCCAGCTATCAAATACCGCTGGATGAAGACGAAAAATATCAAAACGGGTATTGTGATCAACATTCCTCCCGACATGATCATCCCCCAATCGATCACAGTGGCGTTATAGAGGTCTGCGATCCCCACAGAAAGAGTCTTGAGTTCATCCGAGGTAATCAGAATTCTCACAAAAATGTAATCATTCCATGCCAGTATGAAGGTGAAGATACCCGTCGCGATGATGCCGGGAAGTGCAAGGGGAAAAATAACATACACGACCGCCCGTATTCTTCCAGCCCCGTCGGTTAAAGCGGCTTCCTCTAAAGCCATGGGTATGCTTTGAAAGAAGGCCCTCAGCAACCACAGGCTGAAGGGGAGACAAAAGGCAGTATATGCCATGATCAGGGCAAGGTGAGTATTTGCAAGACCAATTTTTTTGATCAATACATAAAACGGAATAACAATCATTATAGGGGCAAACATGTAAGTAAAAAGTATAAGACTGGCCATCTTTTCCCGGCCATAGAACTTGAAACGCGTCAGACTGTAAGCCCCGGCACTTGCGATTATCATGGTAAGTACGACAGCTGATGTTGATACAAAGACGCTGTTTTTAAAATATGTCAGGAAACGGGTTTGTTCAAACAGTCGGTCGAAGTTGGCAAGGGTAAAGCTTTTGGGAAGAAAATAGGGTGGGTAAACGAATATCTCCTTTAAGGGCTTAAAAGAGGTAGAAATCATCCAGAAGAAGGGGAATGCGGTGAGAACCACGAGAACAGCCGCACACCAATAGATACCCTGCCCCCGTAACGAAAAGAACCTGTTCTTCGATTTCAAATCTCTTCCTCCCGCCTGAACATCCTGAAATAAATCGCTGTGGATGCGATCAAAATTCCAAACATAATCACGGCAAGCGTTGATCCCAATCCGGCCTGATAGTACATAAAGGTCCTCATGTAAGCATAGACGGGCAGAGTTCTAATATATTTCTCAGCACCGCCACCCTGGGAGAGTAACCAGACCGTATCGAACTTCGTGAACATCCAGATACTTCTCAAAAGAATAACAACAAAAAGCACGTTTCTTAACTGAGGCAGGGTCACGTGAATGAATCGACCAAGCGTGCCGGCACCATCAACCTTGGCGGCTTCATAGAGAACCGGCGGAATCGATTGCATTCGAGCAAGAACGCTCAGGACAACGAAAGGAAAAAACTCCCACACACTGATGATGATCAAAGAAGTCATGATGTGATCTTTTCCCATCCAGGAAAGTGGGTCTTCAATGATGCCAACAGCCATCAAAAGATAGTTGACCAAACCAAATTGGTTGTTCAGGAGCCATTTCCAGAGGATGATGGCCACCACCGTGGGAATCACGTAAGGAAAAAGGATAACGCCCCGGACAAAATTCCTCCCCTTAAAGGCCTCATTGAGAATTAAGGCTGCTATAACACCAACGATAATTTGGAGCGCAATGGTGCTGACCGAATAGACAGTCCCGTACCAGACGCTCATCCAGAATTCAGAGTCTTTTAGCAAATACAAATAATTCGCAAGACCAACAAATCTCTGCTCCGGGAAGAAGGAGTGTTTTTTGAAAAAGCTGAGCCAGACTCCGTAGACCACCGGATAGACCAACAAGGCACAGATCAGGAAAATGGACGGAGCGATCAGCACAAGGCCAGCTTTTTGAGGACTTAACTTCATTCTTTTATCCTAGTTTCAGGGTCTCACTAAAAACTGCTGGGAGCCAAAAAAATGCTCCCAGCAGTTCCCAGGCCTTTATGTTACCACTTAGCGTAGCCTTTGTCTTTTACGAGTTCCTCTGCCCTCTTTTGGGCCTTTGCCGCAGCCTTCTCCGGCGGCACGTCCTCCTTGGTTACTTCCATGACCATGTCCTTCAGTATGCCGGAACCCAGAATTTCCATGAGATAGGGTTTGGCAGACATATCTTCCCAATCGATAACGAGTGTCGGCTTAACAAGGTCGTTATCCAGATAATATTCCTGGACATCAAGCCAACCCTTCCACTTCTTAATCATGGGGGTCGCATGGTATGCTTCGCTTTTTCTGAGGGACTTCGTTATAGGGAAGAAGTGAATCGGAACCGTCTGGATGTATTCCAGATAATTCTCATCTTTGTAAAAGAATTTCAAGAATTCGATAGCCTCATTGGGATACTTACATCCCTTAAACATCATCCATGGCTCCTCATCAACTTGAGCTGCTGGTTTTGTGCCGTTAGGTCCATGTGGTTTTATCCAGACATCGAAATAATCGGTATTGGCCATATCCTTCTGCGCATACTGCTCGATCAATGAGGCACCTCTCCCGTATCCTTGATACATCATGGCCGCCTTTTGGCCGTACATGTTGGCAAATGTTTCCCTGTATCCGTGTCCCTCCCAGCCGGGGGGCATATACTTGGTCAGTTCTTTTAAGAACTCCAAGGTCTCGATCATCGATTTGTCCGTAAAATGAGGTCGATTCTGACCATCGAAGAGTATGCCTCCGTTGGCCTTGGTGAGCTCCCCCATTAGGATGTTGATGAACAAGTTGTCCCCAGGTATTGTTAAGCCGTAGATCTCTGTCTTTCCATCCCCGTTAGTATCCATCGTCAACTCCCTGGCGATGTTCAGCAGGTCGTCCCATGTCTTTGGGCCCTGAAGACCCTTTTTGGTGGCCAGGTCCTTGCGGTAGATCAAAAGAGACGTGCCAGCGGCGTGGACAAGGCCATAATAGTGTTCACCGAATTTGCCTACTTTTTTTATCTGATCCCAAATATTGTCCTCACCAATGGCTTCGACTACTTCGTCTAGTGGCAAAAGCAATCCTTTCTTCTGAAGTGCAGCACATGTGATGGGCTGACCATGTGACAGCTCTGGTGGGGAACCCGCTGCCAGGGCGGCCATGATCTTACCTTCCAGATCTCCCCATGCAAGGGCCTCTGCCTCCACTTTTATGTCCGGATGCAGGGTCTCGAACCTTGCTACGATGTTGGCAATTGCTTCCCTCGATACAGGATTGGTTTCAGTATGCCAGACATGGATGACTTTCTTTGCCGCAAACCCCATGCCACAAAAAATCGTCAAGACTAGGCAGGCTAAAACATTGACCACTATGCACTTCATATTAGCTTTCATTTCATGTCCTCCTTTTCTGTGCAGCATTTCTGCATGCGGGAACTATACCCCGCTAAAAACGTGCGGTTACCAGACAAATTAAGAATACCTTATCCCTATGTGACTTTACCATGACCTTTGCCCTAGGTATTTGTTCCTTTCACCCCCTTTCCTCTGAGGACTAGGTGCCTCTCTGAAATGTCCATCATATTTTCAACGCAACTTCTTCCCCCTCATATACGGCTTCCAGAGCTTCCCTTGGTTGCGTGGCATCACCAATCACATACAGCTCCGGTACCTGTCCTTTAAGCTTTTTAGCGATACGGTCGTCAGGTCTTGACCCCAGGGCCAAGACGATACTATCGAAACCGTCGATTTTTCTCTCTCCGGATGCATCTTCTACCACGGCATAGCCCTTACCGATTTCTTTTACTTTGGTAGAGGTTAAAATCGTAACTTCTTTTTCAGCAAGCCTCTTTGAAATGTAGTGTTGAAGGTGCGTCACGAGATCCGATGCAATGCCCTCCAACATCTCAACCAAGGTAACCTCTTTTCCCATTTCTGATAAAAAATCAGCCGCCTCCGCACCTACACCTCCGCCTCCAACCACCAGGGCGGTTTTCCCAATGTTCACTCCACCGGATAACAGGACATCATCAACGGACAAGGCGCCACTGTCCTTTATCCCTTTCCAATCGGGAAAAAACGGAACCGCTCCCGTGGCAACAATCACCGCATCCGGTTTTTCCGGAATCAACGTATCGACATTGAATTCTTTGCCTAACTTTAGGGTTATCCCCAAACTCCTGACCCTTCTCTCAAGGTAGTCCAGAAAATCGTTTAGGACGCCTTTGTTTGGAGGGATGGAGGCCAGTCTCATCCTACCACCCAATTGCTGATGCCTTTCAAAGAGCGTTACCTGGTGTCCTCGCTGGGCTGCGATTTCTGCAGCCTTAAGACCTCCTGGTCCTCCGCCGACGATCCAGACCTTTTTGCATCGATCCGTCTTACGAAGCTCAAATTGAGACTCGTTTCCCGTTTCCGGATTTACCGCACATCGGACTACCCCTTTTCTTAAGGTCTGAATGCACCTATTGCAGGAGATGCAGGGTTGGATTTCCTTAAACCTCCCCTCTTTTGCCTTTGCCGGCATATGGGGGTCAGCAATTAAAGCCCGGCCCATGGAAATCAAATCAGCTTTTTCCTCCTGCAGTACTTCTTCAGCCATGGCAGGATTCCTTATTCTACCAACCGTAATCACAGGGATATCCACCACTGATTTTATCCCTTGCGCCAGATGGACAAAAGTGCCTTCCTCCACGTAATATGGGGGGTGGTTCAAGTAGCCTGAGACGGCATTGCACGCCGATATATGCAAGGCATCAGCTCCCTCACGCTCCAGAATTACCGCAATCTCTTTCGTTTCCTCTATTTTCAAACCGCCGTCAACATACTCATCTCCGCTCAGTCTGCATATGATGGGAAAACTTGGACCCACGCTGCTTCGGACTGACTTTAGAACCTCCACAGGAAACCTAGCTCGTCCCTGAATGTCACCACCGTACAGGTCAGTTCTTCGGTTGGAAAATGGCGACAAAAACGAACAGAGAAGGTAACCATGAGCCATATGGAGCTCAACACCGTCCGCTCCAGCTTTCTTGACCCGCTCTGCCGCAACTGTGAACGCCTTCGTGATCTCGTGGATCTCACTTGCTGAGAGTTCTCGGGGCACATTGGACTTCGAAGGGTCGGGTGTCGGAATAACAGGTATCGGAGAGGGTCCCACAATGGGAGATCCTGTCACTGAAGGTAAGGTTTGCCTTCCCGCATGGTTAATCTGAACTACAATCCTTCCTCCCACACCGTGAACAACCTCAACAAGTTTTTTGATTTGAGAGGCATGTTCTTCGGTGCTAATCATTAGCATGTTCGGACTTGCTTTGCCCTGTTGAAGAATACCCGTGTGTTCAACAGTAATATAACCCACGCCACCCTTTGCGCGCTCGACATAATAGGCAATCTGTCGTTCCGTCACAAAACCCTCAGATGTAGCGTAGTTTGTTGCCATAGGCGGCATTACAATGCGGTTTTGCATCTCCATAGTCCCTATATGAAAGGAACTGAACAGTTTATCAAGTTTCACGTTTTCACCTCCGATCTTGCGTTATCTATCGTCTTTGATCTCCCAAACACAAACATGACAATTGGACGGGTGGTTTGACCACTTATTAAATCATTAGCCCCTTTTTCTGTTCTTGTCAAGCAATTCGTCCAACAAAACTGTTAACTATCTCTTTGTTCTAGCAAGGTTACTTTTGCATTCTCTTAATGAACCCTGAATCAATTGCTCCATCAAGGTTGACCCTAACAACGCACCTGCTCTTGAGGAGCTAAACGATACCAAACACGCTGAACTTAAAAGCCATTCTCCAAGATCTTGCTAAAATTCATATAGTAGCATTTAGCAATGCAAGCCCTGAAGGAATTCGTAAGCCCTGAAAAAGTCAATCGGGAGCTGGAAGCCTGAAAATGACTTATCCCGCTTCTTCTGAAAAATCAGATGGACAAACTAATGCCGCTACGATTACAGGAAATGCGCAAGGTCACATTTACTGTATCGAAATCATTGCAAATATTGCCAAACACTCATACATTTAGTAATCTGTTGCCAGAATCAATGGCTACGTTATCAGCTGAGATTCCCTGTAATATATAGAGGCAACAGCAATCTTTCAAAAAAAGGAGAGTTGTATTTCATTGCAGACTAAGGGTAAAGATATGCTAGACCCGTAGCCTACTAGTAATTGTAAGAAAGAGATTACACTTTGGCATTTTTGAAGTTCGTTGTTGATAAAGTAAGGCTGGACTACCGAAACCAACAGCTTGGAGGTATCAGAGGCGGGAACCTATGTAAAGCCCAAGAGAATGTACGCAGGCAGATGTGACTGGCAATACTATTTGAGAGGTAATTTATGCCTCAAAAGAAATCGATGAAGGAAGAATTTGACAAGTTTTTGGCTAGATTTGAAAGCCTTATTCTAACTGGCGTATTAAAACCTCGCGAAAGACTCATCGAGGCGAATCTAGCGGAGGTGCTGAACGTAAGCCGGTATTGGATTAGGGATGGGCTTAAGCTCTTGGAGGCTAAATGCTTAGTTAAAATAGTTCCTTATAAGGGAGCTGTTGTAGCAGACCTTAACCGAAAGGAAATTCAAGATATTTTCATCATCCGCGTAACCCTCGAGAGATTAGCTGTTCAACTTGCACTTCAAAACATAACCTCCGCCGATACAAAAGTACTCAAAAAATTAGCAAGGGAATTTGAGGCCAGTTACAAAAAAAACAACATTCAGGATATGATTAAGACAAACGAAGCATTTCATGACTATATCTTTCAGCTTTCTAGAAATCAGGCTTTGGTGCAAATGATTGTAGATTTGAGAACGCGCCTACACATTGTCCGCTATGCTGCTTGGTCGTCTCCAGAAGTCCGCGAGCGCATTACGATAGAACATCAGCTCTACATAAAAGCACTCCAAAAAAAGGACGTTGTGGTCCTGAATGAGTTGTCAGAGAGGCACATCAGTTACTCAAAAGACCTTTACCTGGCTCAGCAAAATACCGTGCGGGCGATAATGGAACAGAGCGAATAAATAGGCAAACTAAGTGTCCAGCTACTGATCCGTTGTGACTAACCGGACATCAAAAGAAAAGCACCGAAAAGCGGCATGGCGAGGCTTTCGGAGCAAATAATTGAGTTTTTACAAATAGCGATTTTTGTTGTACCCTGCCCCAGTCCTAAACCTCTAGTAAAAAGCCATGACTTTCTATAATTATTTGAGTCCATGAAACAATCCATTTATTTAGATAACGCCGCCACTTCTTTTCCCAAACCGCGCCAGGTCACCGAGACGATGGTTCATTACATGAACAAAGTGGGCGCCAATCCAGGTCGAGCTGGACATCAATTATCTCTCGAAGCCTCCCGCATCGTTCAACACACCCGTGCAAGCCTTGCAAAGTTGTTTAATATTTCCGATCCTGTGCGGATCGTGTTCACGTTGAACGTGACCGAAGCACTCAATACGGTAATATACGGCTTTTTGGACAAGGGAGATCATGTCATCATTTCTGCAATGGAACACAATTCTGTTTTAAGGCCCCTAACGCACCTGGAGGAAAGCGATTTTATTACTTTAACCATCGCGCCGTGTGACCGTAAGGGATTTCTAGATATGGATGCATTGCCAAAGCTTATTGAAAAGAATACCAAGCTAATGGTTCTGAACCATGCCTCCAATGTCTGTGGAACCATTCAGGATGTGGGCGCAGTAAAAGCTGCTATCGGCGATGTCCCACTTTTGCTGGATTCTGCACAAACCGCAGGATGTTACCCGATCGATGTTGAAGCAAGTGGGATTGATTTTCTGGCATTCACCGGACACAAGGCCCTCTTAGGCCCTCAGGGGACCGGAGGGCTCTACATCCGAGACGGGCTGAACATTCGCCCCCTCAAAAGAGGAGGTACGGGAAGCATTTCCGAAACGGCCAGACAACCGGATTTTTTGCCGGATGCCCTTGAAAGCGGCACCCAGAACAATGTTGGCATCGCCGGACTCGGGGCGGGCGTGGATTTTATTCTACAAGAGGGAGTCGATAAAATAAGAACCCACGAGGAAACCCTCACGTCGACCCTGCTCAAGGCGCTGCACGACCTGCCTGGCCTGACGATTTACGGACCGCTGAACCCGGAACGTCAGACCGCCACCATTTCATTAACGTTTGAAAGCATCCTGCCGACCGGATCCGAACACGGATTTGGCGGCTGTGGCTCAATCAATCTGGCATGGATGGAGGAGGGCATTCCGATAGACGTTGCCGGAGATATGCTGGACGGTGATTACGATATCCTTGTGCGGGTGGGATTGCACTGTGCCCCCCTTGCCCACAAAACGCTGGGAACCTTCCCCGATGGTAGCGTGCGAATGAGTATGGGTTACTTTAACACTCTGGAAGAAATGGAGTTTACGGCAGCGGCGCTTCGCAAAATTGCAGCGGCGTAAAGCCTTTCGGGTTGTTTTCTGAACTTGGGGCGTATTGAAACACCCTTTCCAAAAAGGCGCAGAAGTTCTTCCTAAAAAAGAGACGAGTTTACTTTTTCGCGTATTGATCCTTAGTTTAGTGTTCATCCAGAAACAGGCGATTTCCAGATGCTTAGCGATTTGGCGTCTGGATCGGTTTGCTCCGATGCGCGTCAAATCCACTTTTCAGGCGCTCTTTCTAACAAAATCAGTACAAATTAGCGGTATTTAGTCGCACTGATCCACTGTTTTATAAATTAGATTTCTGTTTTCCCTGTTATTTCTTTAACTTGCCGTTTTCGGGTTTCGAACCAGTGTCAGGAGGTTCGCCGAAACAATGGAGGCCCAAACATAGCTTTTGAAAGAGTCCAAGGTTTTCCAAGTGCATCGGGCAAAGCCGAAACATCTTTTCAGCCACGATATCCCCGACTCGATGCCTGCACGGAAATTACGAAGTCGTCTGTATACATAGGTACTACGACACATGTCTTCGATCTCAAGACCGCGTCGTTTGGCGAAACAAACGTCTTTGATTTTTCTACCCTTGGCCAATTTCAAATTGTCTTTTGAAGCAAACCCTCCGTCCAACGCGACTTTCAGGGGATAACGACCGTAGATCTGTTCTTGGCGGTCCAACATCTCCAGGGTCAAACTCGTATCTGCCGGGTTGCCGTCCAGGATAAGACAATCCGTTATAAAGTTGGACGGACCACTGCTCAAACAGACTTTGTGACCATAGAGGATTTCCCGGCGATCCTTAATAATGATATCCGTATGGGGTTCAAAGATAGAGACGATTTTTTCAGAAGCGGGGACTGTTTCACCATGGAGCACCCGGCGTTCGGTTTGATCGATAACCTTCAGAGTCAGCTCCATGTAATGAGCCAACCACTCAGCTAATCCCTGCGCCGTGAGAGATTGTGTCACAAACCGGCAAGGATCTTGTTCGAGCAAAGGCAATGCGCCCCGCACATAGCCGACAGTCTTATGGGCGACTTTTAGAAGATCAACATATTGTTTGTCGCGAACCTTTTTGTTTTTGGCGTTCATCACACCCAACATCCTTCGCTTGGCCCTTTTGCTATGATCCGTAAAGGGAAACTTCAAGTCTTCAAAGTTCTCCCTGACCCGGCTCAAGATCCGGCTTAGAACGCGGACGCCATCCCAAAGCAGACTTGAATCGGTAGGCTTATGGATATTGGAATCGGTTACGGTGCAATCAATACGGGCTTGGCGACCCTTTTCGATCCCCTTGTCTTCAGCATAGGCGGCCAAGACGCGATTGATGGCCTCCCAAGTTTGCGCGGATATGGCCTTGATGTTGGTATTCAGGGTGGATTTCTTGAACCCTTTATGCGTAAAACCAATGCGGCAGAAGCGGCTGTAGCAACGAGAATCAATAATATGGAAAGCTAGATTTTTATAGCTGATCATCTCTGTTTGCTTGACAATGGCGGCACGCAATACCTGATCGGCTGTCATACCCATGGCGCCGGTCTCGCATTTGTTCACCCCCTTGGTAAGATCTTGCAATACCATTTCACAAATGATAGGATTGGCATTAAGAATCCGGCTGATGCCTTCAAATTCCCTAGCACGGGGATGATTGACCTGAGTATCCATCAGGGGCAGTTGGTCGTGTATCTTTTTGCGCATTTCTTGGTGGTTCCTTTCTTCGTTTTAGCAATTATAAATAAGTTTCGCTCATTATTATTGCTTTTATACAACCCAACGAAGAAATTGTCCACCTCAAAATGCGCTTTTTTTGCCCTATTTTCAGACCCTTACGCTTTCTGGATGGGCACTAATTAGTGGCGATTTTGATGCAGACCGAATTGATTATATTTGTAGAGATAGCTACTACTGTGGATTTTTGCAGAAATTTGATTTAGCTGACTTGAGAAGGAACTTACTTTTAATTGGGGATGGGAAGACGGTACCTTTTGGTATTCTGCTAAAGGAAGAGAGCATACCAGCCATAACGACTTTACTTTGGTACCGTTATCGCTTGATGCGAAGTGTCCACCTCCATG
>CP070700.1:4901813-4914116 GCA_020349865.1 Desulfobacteraceae bacterium | reverse complement strand
TCATCATTTGTGCGTTCGAGAAAAAGCTTCAAAATAACCATGTTGTTTACCCTTCGGGAAAGCCGAGGGCACCGCATCTCTTTTGTTGTCAAGGGTTCGCAGTAGGATACTACGGCTTCACCCTTGACTTCTCAGACCTGCGGCACCCTCGACTTTTGCAACACTAGGGTAAAGATAAGAAGACGCCCCCAGGGAAGAGATGACATGCCGTTTTTTGGAATTTTCTCGCAACGGGCCAAAAGAAGACCAAATCCCATTGGGGTAACCGCAGCCGGGATCATTCAAATAGAAAACAATGTTCTCAAAGTTCAAGGGCTTGATGCAATTGATGGAACACCTGTTCTGGATATAAAGCCCTACTACCCCCGAGATCGAGTCGAAAATCCGCTTATCCCGGAGTGGGTATACAGGCTAATGAGTAAATATTATTAAGAATGAGGAGCCATAACAAATATGGACATGACCATAACCCAGAAGATCCTGGCCGATCATGCCGGCTTGAAGGAAGTTCACCCGGGTCAACTAATCAATGCAAAGGTGGACATAGCCCTTGGCAATGATATTACTGCACCCATTACCATTGAGCAGTTCAAGAGGGCTGGTGCTAAAAAGGTTTTTGACAAGCAAAAAGTGGTTTTGATTCCAGATCATTTTACACCAAACAAGGATATCAAGTCCGCAGAACAGTGCAAGATCATGAAGGAGTTTGCCCGGGAACAGGAGCTTACTCATTATTACGAAGTAGGTCAGGCAGGGATCGAGCACGCACTCCTTCCGGAGCAGGGAATCGTAGTCCCGGGTGATTTAGTTGTGGGTGCAGACAGTCACACATGTACATATGGAGCCCTTGGGGCCTTCTCCACGGGCGTGGGAAGTACAGATCTGGCAGCAGCCATGATTACGGGTGAACTGTGGTTCAAGGTGCCGGAGACCATAAAATTTGTCTACAAGGGCCGGCTTCGACCCTGGGTGGAAGGAAAAGACCTCATACTCTACACCATTGGCAAAATAGGCGTGGATGGGGCCTTGTATAGCACAATGGAGTTTACAGGAGAAGTAATTGATAGTCTTCCCATGTCTGGTAGATTCACCATGGCCAACATGGCCATTGAGGCCGGGGCCAAGAACGGAATATTCCTCCCGGACAGAATAACAGAGCAGTATGTAAACGAGAGAAAAAAACGAAAACATCATTTTTTCACGAGTGATAAAGGAGCCCAATATAAAGATATAAAAGAGTTTGATGTCTTTACGATTGAACCCCAAGTTGCCTTTCCCCACCTCCCCAGCAATACCAAAGGGATCAGTGAGGCAGGAACTGTTTCTATCGACCAGGCCGTGATTGGTTCCTGTACCAACGGCAGGCTTGATGATCTGAGAATGGCTGCAAGGGTATTAAAAGGCCATAAGATCTCATCCAAAGTCAAACTGATCATCATCCCGGCTACACCACTTATTTACAAGAAGGCCATGAATGAAGGCCTATTCGATGTCTTCCTTGATGCCGGAGCAGTGATCAGTCCTCCTACCTGCGGGCCATGCCTGGGAGGGTATATGGGGGTCCTGGCAAAAGGCGAAAAGGCCATAGCCACCACAAACAGAAATTTTGTTGGAAGGATGGGACACCCGCAGAGTGAAGTCTACCTGTCTAATCCAGCGATAGCGGCCGCATCGGCCGTTTTAGGGAGGATAGGCAGTCCAGAGGAACTGGAGCAGTAAAAAACTACCTACTGAAATAGTCAGATTTCGGCAAGACTGAAAGTCATTTATTTTAAACCGCAGAACATCGAAGTGAAGAATATAGTTTTGTTCCTGTTAAAAACTTCTGCGGTTCGAAATTACTTGGTCGAAATTCGATATTCAAAATACAATACAGGTAAATGCTGTTCGCCTGAAAGGAGAAGGCTTTAAACCTGCCAAAAAAATAGAGGAGATTGCTAATATGAAATATAAAGGCAGGGCTTGGAAATTTGGAGCAAACATAGATACCGATGCCATTATTCCTGCCCGTTATCTGAATGTTTCGGATCCAGATGAGCTTGCCCGGCACTGTATGGAGGATGAGAACCCTCAGTTTGTCAAAGAAGTAAGGCAGTGCGATATAATGGTTGCGGATACAAATTTTGGCTGCGGCTCTTCGCGAGAACACGCCCCCATCGCCATAAAAGCAAAAGGTATATCCTGTGTCATAGCTAAGAGTTTTGCCAGAATATTTTATCGCAATGCGTTTAATGTGGGATTACCTATATTAGAAAGCGATGAAGCCGTAGAGGGGATACTGGACGGCCACAAACTCGAAGTAGACCTGAAGAAGGGTGAAATAAAAAATGAAACCACAGGTCAGGTCTTTACAGCCAATCCAATTCCTCCTTTTATGCAGGGGATAATTGATGACGGGGGGCTGATGGAACATATTACCAAGAGAGGAGCTAAATGAGGAAGACCTATCAGATTGGCGTTATTCCCGGAGATGGGACCGGGCCAGAGGTTATTGCCGAGGGGGTCAAGGTCCTTAAGGCCGTGTCCGAGAAGGCGGGTATCAAGTATAACTTCATACATTATGATTATGGTGGAGAAAGGTATTTACGGACAGGGGAGACTCTGCCTGATTCTGTTATCAAAGAGCTTGGCCAACTGGAC
Organism: Desulfobacteraceae bacterium; assembly: GCA_020349865.1. Next base: position 4,911,476 of record CP070700.1, on the reverse strand, counting down.
GCCATTTATCTGGGTGCCATTGGACATCCGGAAGTAAAACCGGGCATTTTGGAGAAGGAGATTCTCCTGAACCTGAGGTTCTCCCTGGACCTGTACATCAATCTTCGCCCTGTCAAACTATACCCGGGAGTTAATACGCCCCTGAAAGACAAGGGCCCGGAACACATTGATTTCGTTGTGGTGCGGGAAAACACTGAGGGCCTGTACACCGGTTCCGGAGGTTTTCTAAAAAAAGGCACACCGAATGAGATTGCCGTTCAGGAATCTATCAATACCCGAAAAGGGGTGGAGAGGTGTTTGAGATTTGCGTTTGATTATTGTCGAAACCGAAATAAAAGCAAAAAATTGACACTCTGCGGAAAGACCAATGTCCTCACCTATGCCTTTGATCTATGGGAGAGGGTATTTCACGAAATAGGTAAGGAGTATACGGATATCGAGAAAGATTATGCCCATGTTGATGCTGTCTGTATGTGGATGATCAAGAATCCGGAATGGTTCGATGTCATTGTTACCGACAACATGTTCGGGGATATCATTACAGACATCGGTGCCATAATCCAGGGGGGGATGGGGATTGCTGCCGGAGGGAACATAAATCCAGAGGGCACCGCCATGTTTGAGCCTATTGGCGGCTCTGCTCCCAAGTACACGGGAAAAAACCTTATCAATCCCCTGGCCGCCATTATGGCCGGTCACATGATGCTCAACCACCTGAAAGAAAAAGAGGCTGCCGGTCTTGTTGAGAGGGCTGTAATGAGACTTGTTAAAGACAATATGAAGAGTATGGATGCCGGAGCGATGGGAATTGGCACCAGTGAAGTGGGGGATTTGGTGGTAATGTACATCCAGGGTGCGAAAGATTAAGCTCAGTAGCTTAGTCCTTCGATTCATAAGTTTGATGACGAATTTATTCAGACTTCGGCTGTGCTCAGTCGAAGCCCTCTGGACTCAGTGCTGCCTGAGACGAGCCTTTCGGCAGTGAGCTCAAGGCCGAACTGCTCAGCCGAGACGATTGAGCAAAGAGGTCAATATGCTCTTAAAAATTCGTCACAGTATTTGCGAATCGAAGCACTTAGTAAAACACCACGCCCAAAAGGACGGGGATTTCTACAACGCGGTAAACAACTATTCAATGGTGAAAAAGGAGTAGAGTTTCATTATGCATCTACCATCCAAAGTTAAATTGCGTGAGGTTGCACCTCGAGATGGATTCCAGTCATTGAAGGATTTTTTGCCTACTGAGCAAAAGCTGCAAATCATTGAAGCTGTGGTTCAAGCAGGTGTCAAAGATATTGAATCAACTTCCTTTGTGAGCCCAAAGGCAATCCCACAACTGCGGGACGCAGCAGACCTCTTGGCCCAGGTGCCACGTGAGGACATCATACATGCGGCCATGGTTCCGAATTTAAGGGGGGCTCAAAATGCCATTGCTGCCAGAGCAGATCAACTGGTGGTTGTTATCTCGGCTACAGAAGCCCATAACCAAGAAAACGTACGGCGCAGTATTGACGAATCCCTTGGAGATTTAGACGCTATCTTCACGCTGGCAAAAGAAAGTGATACGCCGGTTATTGGCGCCCTGGCAGTGTCTTTCGGTTGTCCCTACCAAGGGGATGTTCCTGAAAAAGACGTCTTCAGGGTTGTAGATGAATATATATCAAGGGGGGCGGTCTCAATCATTCTCGCCGATACTACAGGGATGACCACCCCTACCCGGGTGGAGCAAATGGTTCTTAGGCTTCGAGATCGATTCCCTGGTGTGGAATTTACCCTTCATTTTCACAACAATCGCGGAACCGCCATGGCAAATCTTTTATCCGCACTTATGGCTGGAGCCACGACCTTTGACACCGCATTAGGTGGAATCGGAGGCTGCCCCTATGTGCCACAAGCTGCAGGCAACCTGCCGACAGAGGATGTGGTTTTCATGTTAGAAGACATGGGCGTTAGCACCGGGATCGACCTTGAGGCCATAATCGGGGCCGCGCACCTTCTTGAGAAGATCCTCGGATACTCTCTGCCCGGGCAGGTCATGAAAAGCGGGCCGCGCGATCCCAAACTCGCAGCAAAGATATGCGGTGCATATTAGGGCAGATAATTGACAGGATAATCCCGAAAAAAATATCCTTATGTGTCTTTTTATTCTACAAAAATCAAACTAAATCCTTCGATTCATAAGTTCGATGACGAACCTATTCAGACTTCGGCTGAGCTCAGTCGAAGCCCTCAGGACTCAGTGCTGCCTGCGACGAGATTTGTCGGCGAGCCTCTCTGCCATGAGCGACTCGACTTGAACTCGTCGACAAGTCTCGGGGCCGAATGGCTCAAGTCGTGCCGCTCAGCCGAGACGAGTGAGCAAAGAGGTTAATATGCTCTCAAAAATTCATCATAGTATTTGCGAATCGAAGCACTAAGCTATATATGACAAAATAAAGAAAAGCAGGGGATTATGCCGCCAATAGATATCAAAGTCCTGGATTTAGCCCGTGTTGTTTCAGGTCCTTTTTGCACCATGTTGCTCGCTGATTTTGGAGCAGATGTAATCAAGGTGGAATCCCGCGACGGAGACCCCTCCCGGATCACCGGTATTATGGGGGAAAGGGAAAATCCATATTTTGTGAACCTCAACCGGAACAAACGCAGCATTACGTTTGATTTGAAGACAGAGGAAGGAAAGAAAATCACCCGGCATCTGCCCAGGTGGGCTGCGGTGCTGGTCGAAAATTTCAAGTACGGGGTAAACTGCTAAAATGCAGGCATAGCTATGGGGTCTTTTCTTGGTGACCAGGCCGGGGGCCTTGGAATCGAAAAAAAGGCCTCAAGCCCCTATTACCAGGTGATCATTTTCATTTGCCCTATCCATTCAGATGAATCGTTGCATCGTAGACGTACTTGTCGCCTCGGAAGTACATGTGGGTTACTTCAACCGGGTTCCCGTCAGTGGAGTAGTAGACATTCTCCACGAGAAACAGCGGATCCCCGAAGTTTATGGCTAACACACCCGATAAATCCATGTCGGCCACCGTGGCCTTGACGCGTTGTTCCATCTTGGACAGGCTAATTTGGCAGCGTTCTTGAAAAAGATCGACGAAACTGCTCTTTCTTACTTCCTCTATTATGATCGTATCGCTAAACAGTTCCGGCCGGCCGTAGTTGATGATATATGACATTGGTACGCCTCTCAACCTGCGAACCCTCTTCATACGCCAGATACTCTCGTCCTGACCAAGGGTCAAGATTTGGCTGACCCTTTTAGGGCACGAGGTGATTGCGATCTCGAGAACGTCCACGGTCAGCTGAAGATCCCTGCCCAGAGCCGAATCTACCCAGTCTCGAAAGCTGCCGGTAATCTCGATTGAAACCATGTCGTCTTCCGTTTTAGCCACACGGGTCCCTACCCCGCGCATGGGCATGACAAAGCCTTCCCGTGTAAGAAGATCCAGGGCCTTGCGAATAGTGATGTTGCTGACTTTGAACTCTTCCTCTAACTTTTTAGCCGAAGGGATCAGGTCATTGGGCTGGTACTGCCCATTACGAATGCGTGCCTTCAGCGTTTCAGCCACCTTAACATAGTAGGATATTGCCCTATCCCGTTCCATAGCGTTTTACCATTACTCTATTATTCCAACACTCCATCTCACCAAAAAAGCTTCGAGTCAATGGAATTTATTAGTATATAATTATACTAACTTTATTTTGATCTGTCAATAACAATTATAGGTCAGTGTTCATCCAGAAATGAGATAGTTTTCGCAAGGTCAAGGAAGATGAAAATTTTAACCAAAGGAATACATTAAAGTATTTCGAGGATTAAAATCCGAATCTGACCCCGGAGGAATAGGCTTCGCATTCTACAGGGCACGCGCAGAGATTGTGGAAAAGAGCCATTTCTGGATGGACACTGCAATCATTGGATTAGTTCACTGATAATCGTTCACCGTAGTCCTTATCAGGGGCCTCGGGTATCTCTTTCACCATGATTTCTCTTAGTTCTTTTCTGGGGATTTGTGACCGGACCTTACCATTAACAAAAAGCCCAAGACCCAGAATCCATCGCTGTCTGAAGTCAAGAATTACATAACCATCATCAAAGTCGAATTCGACTGGAATATGCTGGCCGGCCAAGAGTCTCAACAACTGTTCTTCATTTATCTCAAACCTGGCCTTTGTTGCTGTATGCCCGAAATTCTGTATCATCCTTGTGGCGGGTTTTACAAAGGCGCCTATCCTCTGAAACGCCTTCATACCCACTTTTGATATCTTAAGCTGTGAAGCAGACGCGATATGGGGCACGTTTTTGAAAATCAGCCAGCTCTTTTTCCTCCTAAACATCAGATAATCGTCAAAAATAGGCTCTGGAATTCCAAATCTTTCTTCCAGATACGAAAAAAGCTGATGGCGTTCATGGTCTTTTACCAATTCGGGCCATGAAGAATCCCACTGAATTGATGCGGTGCGGGTAAAATCTGGCAGCCTTTTTAAGCTGGTTATCATATTTTTCATCTCTCCATTTAAGTATAGCTGCCTCAAAATCGAATCCCACATCTAAAGGCAGCACTTGGGCATGCCGGTTTTGCAATAAATAATTAACCACTGATTCATTCTCTTCGGGATTATAGGTACATGTGGCATAAACCATTTGACCATTTTCTTTAAGGAGATCAAAACCCCTAAGTATGATCTTTTTCTGCAAATCAGGAAGTTTGGCCTTTCCACCGGTCTCCCGATATGTGCTGCTTTTTTTTATTCTCCTGAACCTCCCCTCCCCTGAACAGGGAACATCCGCCAGAATGTAGTCGAAGCTTTGTTTCAGGGGAAATTCCTGTGCCTGGTAGCTGGTAATAACGGTGTTAAGAACGCCCAGTCTGTCAAGAGTATGTCCAAGGGGAATGTGTCTGCTCGGATAAAGCTCGTTGGCGACGATTAACCCTGTGTTATTCATAAGTTGGGCCAAATGGGAGGTCTTTCCGCCAGGAGCAGCACACATATCAAGGACATAAGAGTTTTTTCGCGGGTAAAGGGCCATGGAAGCTAGACAGGAGGTGAGGGCCTGGGGATGGATATGCCCCAAAAAGTACTCGATCAAATTTCCCGGATAATTCAAGCATGGCGCACAATACAGGGTGTCATAATTATCACAGGCTTTTTTAAGGTGAACACCCTTCCTTTTTAATGATTCTACTACCGAATCTGTTCCCACCTTAAGGGGGTTGATCCTCAGGTAGGTGGGAAAAGGATTGTTTAGACTCTCCTGAAAGTCAGAAAATTTGGGAATAATTTCATGGTAGCAATAAAAAACATTTTTCATTCTGTATCATTTGTAACACAGGGCTCATGGAAATTTGGTAATAGCGTAACAGTTTAGCTGTTTGAAAATAGTGCAAAAAGGGAGATAGTCAAATGATGATTTTTTTAACAGCTAAACTGTTACGTAATAGCTATTTTCCAATGATGTGGTTTGCAATCACTTTTCGCTGGATTTCTGAAGTTCCTTCGTAAATGGTGAAAACCCTTACATCCCTGTAGTGTCTTTCAACGGGAAATTCCTTCATGTAGCCGTACCCGCCATGAATTTGAAGCGCCTGGTAGGCTACCTTGTTGGCCATTTCAGAGGCAAAGACCTTTGCCATGGACGCCGCAGCGGAAAAATTTTCTCCCCGGTCCTTCATGGCAGCAGCGTTGAATGTCAATAGCCTGGCTGCCTCAATTTGAGTGGCCATATCAGCGATCATCCACCGGATTCCCTGAAATTTGGCAATAGGTTTGTTAAACTGGATCCGCTCTTTTGCATAACTCACAGCCGCGTCCAGGCAGGCCTGGGCAAGACCTACGGACTGGGAGGCAATACCAATTCTCCCGCCATCAAGAGAGGCCATTGCAATGACAAAACCGTCCCCTTCCTGGCCAAGGAGGTTTTTTGATGGTATGCGGCAGTCCTCAAAGATCAATTCTACTGTATCGGAGGCCCGAAGCCCCATTTTGTCTTCCTCTTTGCCCACAAAAAAACCCGGCGTTCCTTTTTCAATAACAAAGGCACTGATTCCTCGGTGTTTCTTTTCCCTATCGGTGTAAGCAGTTACTACCGTCAGATCTGAATTCTTGCCACTTGTAATGAACATCTTTGTTCCATTTATAACATAGCTATCCCCGTCTTTTACTGCTTTTGTCTTCTGGCTTGCGGGATCAGAACCGGCACTTGGTTCTGTTAGGGCAAACGATCCTATCTTTTTTCCTGTTGCAAGAGGCTTTAAATAGGTTTCTTTCAGATATTCTGAGCCATAGAGATAAACCGGACCGCAGGCCACTGAGTTGTGAACCGACATGACTACGGCCGTGGAGGCGCAGGTATAACTAACCTCCTGCAAGGCCAGAGAATAGCTGACACTATCCACTCCTGCCCCATTGAATTCGGGGGGCACATTCATGCCCATAAGGCCGAGTTCGCCCATCTTCTTGAGATTTTCTGCCGGGAATTCTTTAGTTCTGTCTCTCTCGGCAGCGGTAGGCAAAAGGACCTCTCTGGCAAACTCTCTTACCATTGCCCGAATCATCCTCTGTTCTTCAGTGAGCTGGTAGGCCATTCTCAATCCTCTTTTCCAAAGTCATCTTCCAATCCATCACGAATGCCGAACAAGCAATCCCGCCGATTGAAGCAGAGATTGCGAAAAGGGGCCGTTTCCAGATCGAAACTAAGGCGTATAAAGCACTACTAAAAGCTCCGCTTTTTCAGAACCGATATTTCGTAGTTTATGGACAATAGAAGAATTAAAATGCAAGCAATCACCAGGCCCGAGGATATTCTTGTTGTCTCCGACCATAACCTCAATCTTTCCATTAAGCACATATTGGAATTCTTCACCGAGGTGCTGGTAGGTGACAGGCTTGTGTTCCGACTTGGGATCGACAAAAACCTTGAAAGCCTTGAGATGTTTATGCCTCGCTTCCGGAGTCAGAGTTTCGTAAGAATAATTCTCTGTTCTCTTTTGAAAGTCTTCGGCCGACTTTTTGCTTGCCTGCTTCTTCTCTTGTGTTAAGAGAAGGCTTGAATCTATTTCAAGGGCTCTTGAAAGCCTGAGAATAACGGCGACCGGGGGCATCACTTCACCCTTTTCCACCTGTGAGATGTAGGTTGTGGTTAAGCCTGTCTCGTTGGCCAGATTCTTGAGCGTCAGTTGTTTCTGTTTCCTTAGCCTCATGAGCTTCTTCCCCAGGGGCTGTGGTTGTTTTTTGCGTGGCATTGATGTCCTCCTATCGGGTTTAAATAATACTTTTGATTTAGATCATCGTTCGATTTACAGGGAATTATTGTCGCGTCAACAACGAGAAACTGGAAACTCGAAACTGGATTATTGCGCTATGATCCTTTTCTTGTGCTCCTGATTAATGCATTCAGCTTAGGGCCAAGTTCATCAATAATTTCTGCATACTTATGAACTTCTTCGTTTCCGATAACTTTTCTACGAATGAGCTTACGGAGTCAAGCTTTGGTCTCTTCAAATGATCCCCTTGCATAACGGTAAAACAACTTTCTGTCAGCAGGAGTAAATCGTCCATAACCCTCCGCAAGATTCGCAGCTATTCCATCAGCCGATCGAATAATCTGATAACCAGTGGTCTGTTGAACTTTTCTGCGCCATTCATCAAAAGCATACCAGATCAAATCCGAGAGCCCTTCGGCCAATCTGTATACATCCAGCTCATAGATTTCTTTCACTGCGTCCCCTAATTTCGGGTTTCAAGTTTCCAGTTCCATCAACCTTAGGCACTTATCCATAATAATTAACTTTAACTATTACCGGTAATATCCTCATATTATGCCTTATCTTTACTCATTGTATTTCTGTAGGACCTTATCATACGGTAGATAAAGCCAATTAAAAGTGCGGCGCTAATGAGAATTATCAGATTGGAAGCGAAAAAGGTCATAATGAACCAGGAGGGGTGTTTCAGTTGGTAGGCCGCTATCAGAAGATGAATTCCGAAAATAAGAAAAAAGCAGCCGGTCAGTGTAAGAATAATCTGCCGTATCCACCAAAAAATGCCTGACATGGAATTTCTCGTTACGACTTGTGAGTTACGGTTTGAAGGGGCTGCTAATGGTAAAGAAATTATCCAGTGGAAAGTCCTAACTTTGGAAGAACCAGGTTTTCGCAGGCCGTGTAAGGATCTATTTTGCCCTCCACAATGGACTCAACAGCCTTATCAAACTCGCCCGTTTCGGTGAGTTTGTTGATTACGTCCTCGATAAGCCTGCTTTTAACCATCCCAGCCAGTTCTTCGCGAACCTTGTCTTTTCTTTTCCTGAAATGTAAGCCCCCGCATGTCTTATTGAGATAGTTGCCATGTTTCTCGATTTCTTCTAAAAGTTCCGCTACCCCTTTATCAAACACGGCCTGGGCCTTAAGGATGGGAGGCTTCCATCGCCCCCCCTCATATTTCTTCTGATCCATTTCGATCATTAGTCTCAGATCACTGAGAGTCTTGTCCGTACCCTCCCGATCCGCCTTGTTGATCACAAAAATGTCTCCAATTTCCAGAATCCCGGCCTTGATGGCCTGAATATCATCGCCCATTCCGGGGATGACAACAATAACCGTAGTGTGCGCACTTTTGACAACATCCACTTCATCCTGGCCAACCCCCACGGTTTCCACGAGCACATAGTCTTTGCCCATGGCGTCCAGGACGTCAATTGCACTTCGGGTAGACTGGGTTAATCCTCCAAAATGACCCCGTGTTGCCAGGGAGCGAATGAAAACACCTTCATCCATGCTATGCCGCTGCATTCTGACACGATCCCCAAGTATTGCCCCACCACTGAACGGACTTGTGGGATCAACGGCAAGGACACCCACGGTCTTTTTCTGTTTTCTTATGTGGTTCAACATTTGGTCAACCAGTGTACTTTTACCCACACCAGGGGCCCCGGTTATACCAATGACGTATGCTTTTCCCGTATAAGGATATAGTTCCTTTAAGACTTCCCTAACCTCGGGCATTCCATCATCTATGTCACGAATAAGGCGCGCCACGGTTCTGATATCGCCAGCTCTTACCTTTTCTACCACACTTTCCATAATGCTATCGTCTCTTACCTCGGTTTTACGTTTTCCTCTACCCACTTAACAATTTCATCCAGTGAGGTCCCAGGCGTAAAAATCTCTTTGATTCCCATTTTCTTGAGTACCGGAATATCATCATCAGGAATAATTCCTCCCGCACAGACTACAATATCGTCAGCGCCTTTCTCTCGCAACAGCTCAACGGTCCTTGGGAAAAGGTACTTGTGTGCACCGGCAAGACTTGAAAGCCCTATCATGTCAACGTCTTCCTGTATCGCAGCTTCAACAATTTCTTCGGGAGCCTGATGAAGTCCGGTGTAAACAACCTCAAAGCCAGCATCACGATACGCCCTGGCGATGATCCTGGCACCCCTATCGTGCCCGTCAAGACCGGGCTTTGCCACCATTACCCTTGTTTTCCTTTTATGTAACATAACCTCCCCTGATTAAAAGTGAGCTAAAGTGCCTAAGATGTCTAAAGTAAGCTAAAGCTAAGTGTTTCGATTCGCAAATATGATAACGTATGTTTTATGAGTCTAACCTTTGGAATTGCTCACTCAACACTTAGTCCCGAGTGAATAAATACGTTATCGAATTT
>CP070700.1:4888252-4901713 GCA_020349865.1 Desulfobacteraceae bacterium | reverse complement strand
TAGCTCTTCCTGTCTTATTTTCAAAGAGCTAAAGTGTTACCGCTCTTTTTGATTTTGTAGTGTGGGTTGAGATGTCTTGATCTACAAAGAGCCGCAAAACATTTAACAGCACAGAACACAATTTTATTATTTTAGTCCCACCTATATAGAAAACATATATTCGGAGAACGTGACATGGACAATCTAAAGCAAAAAATTTCTTATCCACCCCGCCTCGATCTGGCTAACACCGCCACTCCCCTTAAACCGCTTAAACGTCTTGGTGAGAAGCTGGGAATTGAATTGTACATTAAGCATGACGACCTGACCGGGCCCGGACGAGGTTATCCTGGCATGCACCAGAAAGGGCAGTGTGATTGGAATAGAATCCTCTCCCAATACAATCCGTTCCGAAACCCATCTTAAGCACACCATAGATTCTTGCTTTGATCATTTGCGATATTGTGTTGATCTTGTGGGCGCCGAACATGTAGCTTTCGGCCCTGATAACAGGTATGGCGATCATTGTGGGCTCCATGTTGCCCTCTCTAAAGTTTTTCCAACTGGGGATTCCGCAATAGAAGGCCATGAGAATCTTCCGCACATCCGCTATGTGAAAGGACTGGAAAATCCAACCGAAGCCTCTAAGAATATTGTTAGAAACCTGATCAAATTAGGATACTCTGATGAAGACACCGCGAAAATAATCGGAGGAAACGTCCTGAGAGTCCTGAGGGAAATCTGGGAAAAATAACGCAGCGCCATAACATTTGCCTATTGCTGCTTTCGGCCAGTTAGGGCATAAGAAAAGTTCAATTAATTTTTTTCTAAAATACGTATTTTTTTCTTGACAGTTACACTGAAAAGATAATGTAAGAATGAATAACTATTTTATTAGAAAATAAATGTGTTATTTGAAATAAGATGCTTGATGCATTGGGCAACAGAATTATCCACCTGCTTGTTGAAGACGATCTGAGATGACACAGTTGTAGTCTGGGACCCGACAGCGAGCTTTCGGTCAGTAAGTTCAAGTTTGCGCCTAAGGATAAAATTGGCCCCCATGTCATCACGGATGGCCCAACTTGCCATCATCGATGCGCTATTCGTTGCCGTAGCCCTTAGGCGGGGCGAGACAGTGAACCGCAATTTGGAAAAAGTCAAGCGCTCCTTGACGGATAAACGGTATTAAACGGGAAGCATGCCTAAGGAATAAGCCTTTGACTATATTAATAGGCAAGCCTTGACGAAAGAACTGTTTTCCATCGACATACGAGCCATGGAATTTACCAAAAAATCCATCACCGTTGTAGCGTTTCAGGTTGGCTTTAACGACCCCTGATATTTTGGCCGGGTATTTCGTAAACAAGTGGTGGTATCGCCGCGCATCTATCGAAAGAAAACGAGATCAGCCACAGGAGCAGGGCCATGGCGGCTCTTCGCAGGGATTTTGAAATGGTTATGATGTGGCTGCACTCCTATGGAGCGCAACAATAGAGTAAAGCTTCACCTTTTAGGTTGGAACCCTTTAGCTTTCTTCCTTTGTTTCTCCGTGCTTTTGCCACTTTGTGCCATAATTAGTTACTAAAATATTTGCTTTTACATGCAAATGTAATTTTCATATATTCCATTCTGTAAAAAACCAAATTCTTATCATACAGGAGGCGATTCACATGGAGGATACTGTTAGAGTAGTCGTATTGGGCACAGGCCAGATGGGTTCGGGGATCATCAAACTTCTTCTTGAAAAACAGGGGATAGAAATTGCCGGCGTTTACGGCCGCAGGGCCGATCGAGTTGGAATTGATGTGGGAGAGGTTGTGGGACTTGGCAGGGAGATCGGCGTCAAGTTGACGAACAACCTTGCTGAGCTTCTTGAAGAGGCAAGACCCCACATTGCCATCCAGGCAACCTGCAGCAAGGTTGTTCAGGCGGTGGATGAAATCAAAACCATTCTCAACCATGGGGCCAACATAGTCTCCATTGCCGAGGAGATATCTTATCCTGCATACGAAGCGCCGCAACTGGCAGATGAAATCCATAAGCTGGCCCTTGAAAAAGGTGTGACCGTAGTCGGAACAGGCATCAATCCGGGTTTTGTTCTTGACCTGCTTGTCATAACCCTTACGGGCGTCTGTTTCAGTGTGGAGTCCATTACGGCTCAACGCATAAACGACCTGTCTCCATACGGGCCGTCCGTATTGACGACCCAGGGCGTAGGCATAACCCCGGAGGCTTTCAGAAAAGGCGTGAAGGACGGATCAGTGGTGGGTCACTTTGGATTTCCTGAATCGATCAGTATGATTTCAAAGGCATTGGGCTGGAAAATCGACAAAATCGAACAAAACCGTGAGCCTATCATTTCAAGCGTTAAGAGGGAAACCCCTTTTGTGAACATCGAACCCGGGCATACCGCAGGCTGTACTCACACAGCGACGGCCTACATGGAGGGCAGACCGGTCATCAACCTGGTTCACCCCCAGCAGGTACATCCTCACCTGGAGGATGTCCAAACGGGCGACTATATTGAAATCAAGGGTGAGCCTGATGTGAATTTTTCCGGTAGCCCTGAAATCCCGGGAGGGGTAGGAACGATCGCGCTGGCCGTAAATATGATCCCCCGGGCAATTAACGCCGCGCCGGGGTTGAAATCCATGATGGAGCTTCCGGCTCCTGCCGCCGTCATGGGAGATATCCGCACCCTTATTAAAAAATAGGCATAAGGAGGAAACAATGACAGAGCAGGCAAAAAAGGATACCTGGGTTGAGATCCAAAATATAGTGCTTGAAAAAGGCGAGCGTGCTCCCCAGGTTCCAGAGGACACAAGGGCTGTGCCCCTGGAAATGAAGGTGAAGGGCTTCCTTGTTAACGATGCGATAGTCGGACAGAAAGCTCAAATCATAACGGCTGCTGGCAGGAGAATAGAGGGGACACTTGTTGAGATAAACCCGTCATACACCCATATTTACGGCCCTCCTATTCCTGAACTCTCGCCCATCGGGGGTGAGGTACGGGCAATTCTCAGAGAAAGGGGGAAGGCGCAATGAGTACAAATAATTCCTACACAGCCATAATGGACCGGAAAGCCGAAATCATGCGTACATCCGTGGGTATAGATTATGATAAATATATAACCGGCCCGCTTTCATTTGATTATGAAGGGATGCTCTCCGACACGGGGTACGATCTGCAAACCACTCGCAAAATACAGGGCCGGACGGCCGTAGGCAACACACCCCTCGTTGAACTCGGGAATCTTACCGAACTGGCCCGGGCCGTATCGGGACGCGGAGAGGGGGCGCGTATCTTCGTAAAGGATGAGGCGGCCAATCCTTCGGGATCTTTCAAGGACCGGAGGGCGTCTCTTTCGGCCCATGAGGCAAAAAAGAAAGGCTATAAGGGGATAACGGCGGCGACAAGCGGCAACTACGGGGCGGCTGTCGCATCCCAGGCGGCAAAGGCGGGGTTAGGTTGCATCATTATTCAGGAGGCCTTTGACAGCAAGGGAATTGCTCAACCGGAAATTGCGGAAAAGACTCGTGCCTGCGAAGCATACGGCGCGGAGGTCGTTCGCCTCTCCGTAGGACCGGAACTCTTTTACCAGTTCCTTATTGTGCTCATGGAGACGGGTTTTTTCAATGCCTCCCTGTATACGCCCTACTCCATCCTGGGCATTGAGACACTGGGCCATGAACTTGCGTTTCAGATCAAAGAGAAGGAAGGCAGGTTCCCCGACGTTGTGGTGGCCACCCACGCAGGCGGCGGGAACGTGACCGGCACGGCCCGCGGGCTCATTAAAGCTCAGGCAACGGAGACCCGGATGGTTGCTGCGAGTGTGGACCTGGCTGGCCTTCATATGGCGTCGGATTACGCCTTTAACCGAAAGTCCTTCACAACTGGTCATACTGGTTTCTCCATCCCCTTTTCCACATGGCCGGACAGGGCCGATGTCCCCAGGAACGCGGCCCGATCCCTTCGGTATATGGACCGGTTCGTGACGGTAACCCAGGGGGAGGTCTTCTACATTACCCAGGCGCTAGCGGAGATCGAGGGCATGGAACGGGGACCGGCAGGGAATACCTCGCTGGCCGCGGCCTTTGCCCTGGCGCGGGAAATGGAGGAAGATAAGATCATCGTTGTGCAGGAAACGGAATATACGGGTGCCGGCAAACACCCTCTGGGCCAACTCAACCTGGCCAAACAGATGGGAATAAAGGTATTACGCGGCGATCCAAAGGAAAACAAACCTGGAGAGGCCATTGTCATACCTCTCCATCCTTCCCAGATCGAAGCTGTGGATGTTGATCTGGACCGGATCAGACGGTCTTACCTGCGTAACGCAATCAACTCACTCCCTGATGGAAAGACTCCGACCAATGAGGACATTGAATTTCTGGCCGCGGATACAAGGTCAACCCGAGAATACGTAGAGGAGGTTATACATGGGCTTAAAGGAAAGAACTGATGATTATGCCGCGCGACGAGAACACCTGAAAAATATGCCGGATGAGGAACTGCGGGACTATTTCTGGAGTCTGATCGATAAAGTCGTTCAACCTATTGTTGAAGAGTCCAGGACCCACACTTCACCATCCATTGAGCGGTCTGTTCTTCTCAGGATGGGCTTTTCCAGCCTCGAGACAAAACCGATTGTGAACGGGATGATGGAGAACGGTCTCCTTGGACACGGCGCCGGGAATCTGGTTCTCAGGCTTTCAGAGAAGAAGGGCATTTCCGTGCGTGAGGCGGGACTGGCCTTAATTGAAGGAAAATACTGGGAGGAACTGCCGCTATGAAAACATTGGACCCCTACAAAAAAATCGATATCCGGGAAATCCTCAAGGACCTGGACAAATACAGGCCCGGCCGAAAGGGGTGGACCTGGCGAAAGCCGGTAAGGGACCACAAGGTCGGTTCATTTCACCTTAAGGATACGTCGGAAAACCTGAAAAAATCGGTTCCACTTCCTTCAGCCCATTACTTTGGGAACATCGACCCTCAATGTGACTTTGTGATTACCACGGAAATAGCATCAGGAAGATTTGAAGACGATATTCGACGAATGCGCATGGCCGCATGGCACGGCGCGGATCACCTGATGGTTATCAGGACCATGGGACAGTCTCATTTCGACGGTCTGATAGAAGGCACCCCTGAAGGCATAGGGGGTATTCCCATTTCCAGAAAACAGGTTCGGGCGAGCAGGAAGGCGCTCGATGCAATCGAAGAAGAGGTGGGGAGACCCATCAACTTCCATTCATATGTAAGCGGGGTTGCAGGGCCGGAGATCGCCGTGATGTTTGCTGAAGAAGGAGTCAACGGGGCTCACCAGGACCCTCAGTACAACGTTCTTTATCGAAATATCAACTTGCACCGCTCCTTTGTCGATGCGGCCGAGGCCAAGGCTGTTATGACGGATGCGCGGATACTTCAGATTGACGGGGCCCATAATGCCAATGCCACGGCCAAGGGGGCCTGGAAGGTAATGCCTGAACTGCTTGTTCAGCATGCGATCAATTGTGCCTTTTCCGCCGCGGTAGGCATGCCCAAAGACCACATCGCCCTCTCAACGGTACCGCCCACGGCGCCCCCGGCTCCAAAGCTTTGGCTCGACCTTCCCTATGCTAAAGCCCTTCGGGATTTTTTTAAGGGCTATAAATTCCGCGCCCAGCAAAACACCCGATATATGGAGGCCGACATGGCGGAGGCGACCATTACGCATGTATTGGATACGCTGATTTCCCGGATGACTTCCGCCGACATTCAAAGCACCATTACGCCGGACGAGGGCCGCAATGTTCCCTGGCACTATAACAATATATTAGGCGTAAATACTGCGCGACAGACTCTGATGGGCCTTGACGGCCTCATGGAGATGATAGAACTGAAGAAAGAGGGGTACCTCTCTGAGCAGGTCAGGGAAATCAAGGAACGGGCCGTTTTGTTCATGGAGGAGATTCTTGAAGGGGGCGGGTATTTTGCTGCGGTTGAAGAGGGTCACTTTGTCGATTCCGGCTATTTCCCTGAAAGAAAGGGAGACGGCATTGCCCGTGACCCAAACGGCGGGGTCGCCTCCAACAGCATCGTTAAGAGGGAAGAAGACTATGGAGCGCCCGTATGCAGCCATTTTGGCCATAACAGCTATACCGAAAAGGCCGGAAGACCTTGCGAGGCATACGATGGCTGCACCCTGTGTGACCCTTCCAAAATCCGGTTTATTGATGAGCTGGATGAAGAGGACAATGTTCGTAAACGACTTGAAAAGCCCCTTTCGGAAAAAGAGGCCGGGCTGGTAAGGTCTGAGGTGGAGTGGGCCGGTGACGGCATCGTCTGCGTTACCATTTTTGTCCCTGAAGAGGCACGGGTTGCTGAAGCTGCCGCCCTAAAAATTGCGGAAAAAATGGGGCTAAGTGAGATTGAGGTGATCAGCAGGAGGGTCATGCATCCTTCGGAGGGCGCACTTTTTGAGATTAAGGGCATTCTGGATTATGCCGTGAAAAAAGATGAACTGGTACTCCCCAAGGAGGATGAACGGCTCCCTGATGAAGAATTGGAAGCGTATGTACGGTCCCGAAACGTCCATGTCGTGGGGGCGACAGTAGGGGAGGATGAGCACTCCGTGGGCATGAGGGAGATACTGGACATAAAACATGGAGGAATTGAGGGTTATGGCTTCCATTGCCACTACTTAGGCACTTCCGTGCCCATATCCAAGGTCCTGGATGCCGCCCAGGAGACGGATGCACAGGCTGTTTTGATTTCAACGATTATTTCCCATAATGATGTTCACAGGACCAACATGAAGCGTCTCAATGATCTGGCCATGGAACGCGGAATCAGGGATAAGATTCTGCTCATTGGCGGCGGGACCCAGGTTACCGATGAGATCGCCAGGTCCTGCGGTATGGACGCAGGCTTCGGCAGGGGGACGAAAGGCAACCTGGTGGCCACTTTTATCGTCAAAAAAATGATGACTCAAAAAGAAGGATAAAATCCTGTGTCTGATACAAAGGGTATTCTGAAGAGGGTTGACGTGCTCGTTGCCGATATCGGCAGCACCATCACCAAGGTAAGCGCATTTGCCGGGGTGGACGGGAACGCTGATTCATCCGACCGCCGGGAGGCCCGGTTCCTGGGTCAGGGCATGGCCTTGACTACCGTTAAAGACGGCAATGTTGCCGTAGGCCTCGAAGGGGCAAGAAGGGACCTGGAAGACCGGTTTGGCCTTGACACTTCAGGCGTAATACTGATGGCCGCCTCATCCGCCGCCGGAGGACTTCGCATGACGGTCCACGGTCTGACAAGGGATATGACCCTTCGGGCCGCCAGTGAAGCCTCGCTGGGGGCCGGGGCCATCGTCAAGTTTACTACCGCAGGATTGATAACGGAAGACGATTTGGATGAGATTAGCCGGATCAACCCAAACATCATCCTTCTGGCAGGAGGGGTTGATTACGGGGACAGGCAAGTAGTTGTCGGCAATGCCCTCACCCTGGCTTTACTCGGCCATTCCATCCCGGTTATATATGCCGGAAACAGGTCGGCCGGGGGCGAGGTCAAAAGGATCCTGAAAGAGGCGGGCATGCCCTATTTTATTGTAGATAATGTCTATCCCCGGATTGACGAACTCAATATTGATCCCGTGCGAAAGGTCATCCAGGAGGTCTTCGCCCGACATATTGTTTCAGCGCCGGGCATGGAAGAGGTGAAGGCGATGGTCTCCGGCGATATTATCCCCACGCCGGGGGCTGTGATGCGATCTACGGAGCTGCTGGCCGAAGTCCTGGGGGATGTCATGACCGTTGATGTGGGAGGGGCTACCTCGGATGTTCATTCCGTGACGGAGGGTTCGCCCGTATACGCAAAGATGATGACGGCCCCCGAACCGAGATCCAAACGGACAGTGGAGGGTGATCTCGGGGTATATGTAAATGCAGATCATATTATAACCGCTGCAGGCGATGCCCTTTGTCATATTCATGACGTCATGCCCCTGCCTGATACGGAAGAGGCGCGCCGGTTTTCCGTCGACCTTGCTGCATGGGCGGTAGATCTTTCCATTTGGCGTCATGCCGGCGAACTGCGGATCGCCTACGGGGCCTATGGCCGTAATGAGCTAGTGGAGGGCAGGGACCTGACCGCCATAAAATATGTGATAGGCACAGGCGGGGCACTAACAAGGCTCGGCAAGGGAGGCCAAATTTTGAAGTCCCTGAGAGCCGACCCTAGAAAGCGAAAACTTTTGCCTCCCTGTGAGGCCCAGATATTACTGGACCGTAACTATGTAATGTCGGCCGCAGGTGTTCTCGGCCGCAGATTCCCTGAGGAGTCGACAACGATCCTCCTGGAAAGTGTCGGCATTACGGGTTGAGGATTGGGGGCATTACGGGTTTGTTAATTAAAGGGTTTCTATTGAGGCGGGTTTTTTCATCCAGGCGCTATCTATTTCTGATGAGGAAGGTGCTCAATATTTGGGGTTTTGCAATGTCTTGTGGCAGATACCAGTGGTTTAACCCAGATTGTGCATTAGGAGGCTACTGCACAATCTGGCCTTAATTGGTCAAAACCCCAAATATTGGTCACTGATAAAGCTTGGTGGTATTTTTTTTGAGATAGCGCCTGGATGAAAAGGCCCTGCCCCAATCCGGCTAAATGATTTACAGTGATCGTTAACAAACCGGCAATACTTCATGAAGAGGCGAGAGAAATGTCAAGGCCCTATGTCATGATCGACCTGGAGAAGGTTGAACATAATGCCCGCACTATAACCGGTCTTTGTGAAAGACACGGGATCAGCGTAACAGGCGTAACCAAGGTCACCTGCGGCATGCCACAGGTTGCAAAGGCCATGCTCCGGGGGGGGGTTGATTCCATAGGGGAATCCAGGATGGAGAACATCCTCCGCCTAAAGGCCAATGGTGTCAACACCTCTTACATGTTGCTCAGGATACCCCCCCTCTCCGCTGTGGAAGACATCGTCACTTCCGTCGATATAAGCCTGAATTCCGAGCTTTCCGTTATTGCAGCTCTTTCCGAGGCGGCATCCCGTCGCGGCCTGGTACACAAGATCATTATCATGGTTGATCTAGGAGACCTTCGGGAAGGTGTCTGGCCTGATGATCTCCTGCCCATGGTGAGCCGGACCATAGATCTTCCCGGTGTCAGAATTGTGGGTATCGGCGCGAACCTGAGCTGCTACGGAGGCGTAGTCCCCTCGGAAGAGAATATGAACCGCCTTGTGGAATATGCAAGGCAGATAGAGGGGCATTTCGGCATCACACTACAGTACATATCGGGCGGCAATTCGAGTTCTTTGAACCTAATCGCTTCAGGCAAGATGCCTGAAGAGATCAACCATATGAGAATCGGTGAAGCCATTATCCTCGGCAGAGAGACCGTTAACCGCATGGCATGGCCGGAGACTTATCAGGATGCCTTTCTACTGAATGCGGAAGTGATCGAATTCAAAGAAAAACCTTCGGTGCCTATAGGCGAGACAAGCGAAGACGCCTTCGGGCGCAAACCCGTATTCGAGGACAAGGGCGACATGTTCAGGGCCATCCTGAATATAGGGAGAGAAGATGTGGATGTTGAGGGTATGGTGCCGGAAGATACCCGCCTCTCCATACTGGGCGCATCAAGCGATCATCTCCTCCTGGATGTGACTGCGGCAAAGGATAAGGTGCGCCTTGGAGGTGAATTGAGATTTCACCTCAACTACAGCTCACTCCTGGCGGCTATGACGTCCATGTATGTTGAGAAACAGCCCCTCAGACAGGGAGCCGTCGAGCAACCCCATAAAGGCATCATCATGATCGGGGTTCCAAGCGCAATGAGTTTCCGGACCTCTTCCGTGGTTGAGAAACTGGTTAAGGGTTACCCGGGAATAAAGCCCTATGTGCCGGGTTCAATTAATATCTGGAGCCCTTCCCCCGGCATGGCGGTGACATTGATTCCCGGACTTGAGAAAATCGGGTTCACGGTCATTAATAAGGGTGACTTAAGGCTTCCTTTCCTGAAAAAACAGGTTGCAAAAGAGACCAGTTCCTTTGCAGAGAGAAAAGAGCTGGTGATTAAGACGGCGGAAAAAACCGCAGAACAGGTTGAGAAGGCTATTTTAGAAGACTACATTCCAGTGGTCATGAGTTCGCATCCTGCAACGTCTCTGGGCGTCTACCAGGGCCTTTCCAGGTTGACCGACCGGCCCGGACTGATTGTTTTCAGCGCTCATGGCGGCTTGCAAGCGCCTGGCGAAGAAGTGGAAGGTAGAATCAGCAGGATGGTCCTTGCAGCGGCCCTTGGGTACGGTGACGAAGAACTGGCTTCCTGTGGCGGGATAAAACCCAAGCTGGAACCGGAGAATGTCGCCCTGATTGGGCTCAGGGATGTAGAGCCGGAAGAGGCGGAATTGATTTCCCGTTACGGAATAAAGGCCTTTACCATGGAAGATATAGACGCCCTGGGGATGAGGGAGGTGAGTTATCGCGCCATTCGTGCCGCCGGCATGGGGAAATCGGGGCTCCATATAACCCTGGATCTTTCAGTGCTCGACCCTACTGTCGCCCCAGGAGTCCTTAAACCCGTAAAGGGCGGCATTTCTTACAGGGAAGCACACCTTGCCATGGAAATGATTGCCATGTCCGGCCTTCTCAGGTCCCTTGATGTTGTCGGGTTTTCCCCGGTGCGGGACCCGGAAATGGTCACGCCAAGAGTAAGCTCGGAATTCATCCTTTCCCTTTTCGGCAAGAAGATCCTTGGTCCTTGAGATGAAATTTGGAGGGTTCGACGCAAACGGCTCGAGTTGGACGTTCATCTTTCAAAACAACCCCGTATGACATAAATGCAACCTGTGATCGTTTACAAAAGAAGTTAGCGCTTATGCCCTATAAGGGGGAGTCTGCAGCTATTGGAATATTTTTTAATACCGGCATACATCTCGATCTTTGCAAAATTATTAAGGCAAACCACCTTACACAATGTGATACCTGCAGCCTGTAGGTTGCCATTATTTTATTTGAAAAGCCGGATTGTAACAACATTAGTTGTTTAGTAAAAATTGTGTGGTTAATGGCCTTCGGCCAAGCCCATCCGGGACCGGCATAACCAGTCCCACATAACCACGCCCATAAAGACTGTGTCGCAATTACTTTTTAGTCATTGCGAGCGACCGCAGGGAGCGTGGCAATCTTTATGATATAAATGCCTTATGAGATTGCTTCGGTCGTTATTCTCCCTCGCAATGACATTATGACACAGTCTGATAGGGCGTGGGTTTATAAACCGAACTAAATACACGCAACATAACCACTCTGGCAATATAACGATAAGAAAGGTTGAAAAGTCTGACCCGCCCAAAAGTGAAGATTAATTCGGGTAGTCTATACTTTGGGCAGAATTTTTTATTTCTTTGGGTACTCCTATAATCACAACAATACCTCCTTGTCCTTAAAACCTTTATGCTTAGTGCATTTTCCTTAGTCCCTCGATTCATAAATTCGATAACGTATTTATTCACTCGGGACTAAGTGTTGAGTGAGCAATTCCAAAGGTTAGACTTAAAAAACATACGTTATCATATTTGCGAATCGAAACACTAAGCTGATCACGGGTTAGCAGGATTTTGAGATCTTTTCAGATCGCTGGGATTGCATCGGCCTGTGATCACTCACCATTTTCCTATATAATTTTCGCGCAAAATGAAATTGATTTTTAACTTATTGTATTCATTAACATATCCAAGTATTGAACAGGCTCTATTGCTGCTTTCGGCCAGTCAGGGCATAAGAAAAATTCAATTAATTTTTTTTCTAAAATACGTATTTTTTTCTTGACATTTTCACTGAAAAGATAATATGGAAAAAAATAGCTATTTTATTAGAAAATAAATGTGCTATGGGAGATAAGATGCTTGATGCATTGGACAACAAAATTATCCACCTGCTTGTTGAAGACGGTCGGATGCCCATTGGTGAAATGGCGAAATGCCTCAGTGTAACAGCCCCGACCATACGCAGCAGGATAAAAAATCTGGAAAAAAAAGGACTGTTGAAGGTTTGCGCTATGATTGATCCGAATCAACATCAACAAATGACAACGGCCCTGGTCGCGATGAGCATCCAGTCGCATGGAAAGATGGATCAAATATTGGAAAAAATAGCCCGCCTGCCTAATGTGGTCTGGGCGGGGGTGGTCGCGGGTCGCTACGATATTATTGCTGAAGTGGTTTTCGCAGGGGGGAAGGCCGAATTGTATAAATTTACTACTGAGTTGATTCTCAAAATGGGCAATGTGGTTAGAAGTGAAACATTTGTCATCATGAAATCCAGACATAATTGGATGCGACCTCCTAACGGGTTGGAAGAAATATAGATTTTGAGAATCTTCATGGTTTATCCCTTCCTACGCAATTGCTAAACGGTAAGGCGCCATTAAAGAATAATTAACCGCACGAAGGACGATAAGATGAAAAAACTCATTTTTCTGATTCAATTCACCGTGGTTATTTCCGCCTCTATTTTTGCTGTGTACGCCCAACAGCCCGAGGAAAAGATTACCAATACTTTAGTAATGGAATTTGTGCTGATTCCGCACGGTCAATTCATGATGGGAAGCCCAAAAGATGAGCCTGGCCGGTATGCTGGAGAAAGCCCGCACCCGGTAAATTTGACAAGTCATTTTTACTTGCAAACCACCGAGGTGACACAGGGACAATGGAAGATTTTGATGGGGAATAATCCTTCAAGCCACAAAGGCTGCGGGGATAACTGCCCTGTGGAGATGGTTTCATGGGATGATGTGCAGAAGTTCATAAAGAGACTGAACGAGAAGGAGGGCACTGACAAGTATAGGCTCCCGACTGAGGCCGAATGGGAATATGCCTGCCGGGCAGGAAACGCGACTGCTTTTTCCAATGGAGGTATCACAGAGCTCCAATGTGGTCGCGATCCCAACCTGGATGCTATAGGTTGGTATTGCGGTAACTCGAAAAATAGAATTCACCCTGTGGCTCAGAAAGGGCCCAATGCATGGGGGCTCTATGACATGCTCGGAAATGTCCAGGAGTGGTGCCAGGACTGGTTTGGTGTCTACCCGGACGATGAAGTGGTCAATCCTAAAGGGCCCAAGAAGGGCTCCTACCGGGTGATGCGAGGCGGCGTCTGGTACAGCCCGGCCCGTGATGCCCGGTGTGCGAGCCGCTTTGGGAGTCCCCCGCGTTACAGGTTCCAACATATCGGTTTTCGGCTTTGCAGAACGCCCTGAAGAGGAACATCAAACAAACCAAGAAGGGAGGTGATTCGGTCTTTAACAGAGGAATAATCTTATGGGTTGAGAAATATATAATGAAAATATCGAAAAGGGAGAAAAAAATGAAAAAGATTAAAGTATTTGCGGTTCTGGTCTCATTGGTTATTTTTTTCTGTTTTTTGGGAATTGCCTCAGCAGGAACCCTTGACGAAATTTTAAAAAGAGGAGAGATCCGT
>CP070700.1:4872952-4888152 GCA_020349865.1 Desulfobacteraceae bacterium | reverse complement strand
TTGCGAGCACATATTGAAACCCAACTCACGCCAGGTAATGAGCTGATCCAGGAAGGCCTCAGAAGACTGACTCATTCCCCACCACCCGGCCCGGTTGCCCCTTGCCGTTTTAGAGAGGCTGTCAAAAAACCAGTTTTCTTTCTCCATGATCTGGTGAAATATATCGTGGGCAGAAATGTGGCCAAAGTGGAGGTATGGCGAAAGACCGCTTGGTCCTTCCTCTTCAGGTTGATTGCGGCTCTCTGCGTAATAGGGTAAACGATCTTCTAAAAAACCTTTGAGAGCGCGTTGGGCGTGGACTGGGCCGCCGCTCTCCTCGGTCACGCCCACTTTGTGGTCAATGGGCAGTGAGGATAATGACCCGGCATCTCCTTCAAGAAGACCGGGCGAGGCAGGGGGCCAGCGTTTTATGATTTCCTCCGGCAGCGAATTCAACCGCTTGATCTTTAGGCCTTTAAGGGGTTCTGCTTTCGGATGCTCGAAAATATAGGATGGGAGGTGTTTCTGCAGGAATCTCCGAAATGCATAGGCAGTGGAAAAGGCCTGATCTGCGGCCCGCATCGGCAGAAGGCCGTTGGAGTCCACTTGCTCCACCAGAACTCCCAGTTTCTTTGAAGCTGATGCTACCATGCGAGGAAGAAAGAAGGCTGGGTAATCATCAGTTACCACCACGCAGGCCCTTCTGCCCAGGGCCTGAATGAGGCCCTTGTCCGCATCCGGGAATGGTTCCACATAGGGGTAATATAAGACCCTGTTTTTTTTGAGCTGCCTCGCATTATCCGCCATGCCGTCAAGGATGAAGCGGTGAAAACGATCACTGGCCCAATCATAACAGCAACGCAAAGCCTCCAGGATTACCAAGGGCTTGTCCATCTCCTTGGCCCGGGATACTGCCCGGTCAAGACTGAAGTTCCAATGAATACGGCGATAAGCCGTCATCCAGTAGAGAACAAAATCCCCCTTGGGATTCACTGGGGCGTTGTTGGCCTTCCGGATACGAATTTGAGCAACGGAATTCAAGAAAAGTCGTCCTTTTTGGTTACAGGTTGCCCCATTGGCTATGGTCGCCGGGGCTTTAAAGCGGTTTATCCCGGCTTGCAGGTTTACACAGACTCAAAGTGGGCTTCTGTCAGGCCGTCCAAAAGCAGGAAGGAGGTGATCCTGAAGCACAGGATCTCCGCGTCCGAATGATGGACAAATTCTTTCAAATGGGGGTGCCTTTTCAGGAGTCTGCCGAGAATATCCTCTCTTTTGCCCTTGTCTTCTATCCACTTTAAAACGCCCCCTATTGTCAAAGCCTTTGCTTCTGCGAGCCTGGCCCCTGAGTGCTCCTCTCTCGTATCAATGAGTATACTTACCGACGGATTCTTTTTTAGGTTCTTGTACTTCTTAGTGTTCTTATGTGTAGCCATGTATATTTCACGGCAATGGTCATCAGCAACATAGGCCATAAGAGAGCAGTGAGGCTCACTTCCTGAAACCGTGGCCATTACGCAGAAGTCCTTTGCCTTAGCAAGTGTCTTCATCTTTTCAAGTTTTTCCATATAAACATACCTCAATGCATAGAATACGTCGGGTCGTTGCACTATGATTCTTATTAGCACATTGACTGCACCAAAAAAACCAGTTTTATGGTATAGTTTTTTAAGGCCTTTGTCGTTTTCAGTATTTTCGGCCACTGTTATATTTTCTATCGTTACGTAAGAATCAGTGAGGGCGGAGGCGCCATGGGAAAGACCATAAAGCTGGGAATCAGCTCATGCCTTTTGGGCGAACAGGTTCGCTATGACGGCGGGCACCGACTGGATCGGTTTCTGCGCGATACCCTAGGCCAATATGCGGAATATGTCCATGTATGCCCGGAGATGGAATGCGGGTTTGGCACACCCAGGGAGGCATTTCGCCTGGTGGGCGACGCGGAGTCTCCCCGT
Source organism: Desulfobacteraceae bacterium (assembly GCA_020349865.1). The sequence continues at coordinate 4,886,221 of CP070700.1, read as the reverse complement.
CTCGTCACTTCAAGGACAAAGAAAGATTATACGGACCGGATGCTCAAATATGCCTGGAAGAGGGTCAAAGAGCTTGAAAAGGAAGATCTGTGTGGCTTCATTTTCAAGAGTAATTCCCCCTCAAACGGGATGGAAAGGTTCAAGGTTTACAATGAGAAGGCTATGCCGACTAAAAAGGGGGCAGGGATCTTCGCTGCGGTGTTCGTGAATCACTTTCCTCTGATCCCGGTCGAGAATGATGGGCGTCTACATGACCTCAGGATACGCGAAAACTTCATTGAACGAATTTTTGCGTTAAAGTGATGGCGTGAAATCCTTCATGCAAAGAAAAGTCTTGGTAGCCTGGTAGAGTAACCATACCCAGCATAAACTCTTGATCCTGACGCATAGCCAGAAGCATTATACTATGAGGATATTTACACGCACTGAAGAATACTTCAATTTATTGGTTTGATACGCTACTCCATAGGTGAAAGCTGAACCAGACTTAATCTTATTGTATACCTGATATTGAAATAAAAACTTCTCGATGTTTCCATCTTTCGAGGTTATTGACCTCAGCGGATCTCCATTGAGCTCCTTGGACTAGATGGCTTGAAAGTTACAAATCTGCTCTCCTTTCGGGGAGAGGCGCACTTGGAGGTGCCCTCGCCTAACATCCTCTGGGGATTGTCATGTCGGAGGAATAAAGTTCCGGCACCAATCACACCGCAATAGCCGCACGGAGGCCGGCCGCACCACTTCCCACTACCAGCATGTCATAAGAAAAATGCTCCACAACTACCCCCTTAACCCTAAATAAATGAAAATTATGATAGATTCCAGTAGATAACTAGCCTTATTTTAGTGGATAGGTTCAAAGAAGAGAACGCTGAGGAGAGGAATTAATTGCCATTGCAACAGATTGTCCCGAAGGATTGAGCAATAACATATTGGAGTGAAGTTTCAAAATCAACAACCTTGCGAAAACTATGTCATTCCTTGACGGACACTGCTATATTTATTCAAGACCTTTTTTTGTTCCTCATCAGATAAGGATTTAATGTAGGATTTCCAGCCTGGACACCAACCAATATGCCACTTCCATATTCGGCCCAAAATCGATCGGGGGTTTTTGTCATATCTGGCTCTAAAACTGCATTGTTCGCAACGATTCATTGTCGTATCTCCTTAATACTTTTGGGGGTGGATCAAGTCATAAGCGGCATAGCCTCTGGTTTTACCCGGAACCGAAGCAGGTTTTTGCCACGTCGGGCAAAATAACGCGGTGGATTACACATCGCCATGGGAAGATCATTGTGCATAAGAAGAGCTTCCTATTCATTAACGGTTAGCCAGGCATGGCGTACAAAGTGCTCAGAACATCAAATCCCAGTATGAGGTGGATGAAACGTATTGTGGTGTCAGGGCAGGCCCGAAACCAAACGAGGGGTCCTGTTTACCACAAAGACAGAACATAATTCCTTTTATTGCCTGATTCGCCGGGCCTAAAATCGATTCTACTGCCCCGGTTTCTGGTTCTGTGGAAGCTCACACGAGTTTTGTTTATCCGCAACCACCCCACTCTTCGTTCAACTTCCGACCTTCGCTCTTTAGCAAGTCTTCTATCAGTCAGTCGGTATGATAAGGGAGCGAGACTATGTTTTCTACGCCTATCTTTTCCGGCGCGTCTATCAAAAGCTGAACGCCTCCTCTCATACATTTTCACTCTCCTCAGCCATCTTTAGTATGGCTTATGGAATTTTCTCCGTATCCTAAAACTGTTTTGACCACTCGGAGGTAGCAGCGACAGCTCCCAATACGACAGAGAATGTCCTTTCAGGAGCAAGGCGTGCAGAATTTGAGGGGTGTCTCCATAGGGCGATTTTCCTGAAACGGACCTTAACTGTTTGACGGAGCATTTTATTATTTTAGATTAGATGAATTGGAATGGAAGTCAAGGGAAATCAGGCGCAAGTGAAACGATTCGGGCTTCTCCAAACGATACCCACGGCCTTTTTTGCGCCACTTTCAAACAGCTAACCTGTTACGATTTCTGTTGTTTTGAATTTTGAGCATTCGGATTTGAGATTTATGTCACTATTAGATCACACAATATGACCAATTTAGCATATACTTTCACATTTTAGAGCAAGCTAACCAACAAGCTTTTAAATTGATTCTATAAGTGGTAGACTTATACAAGTTAGTGGTTCTTCCGGAAAATGAGTACCAGATCATGATTTATATTCTTTTGACTGGATTGGTTATGATGTCTTTTCTTCGATTCCAAGTCTCCCGGCCTGGTCATTTGTCCGTGCTTTGCGTGGACTCCCACCCCTTCGGGGCGGGTTACCAGTTTCAAGGGGTTACAGATGTGTAATGCCCGCCCTGGCGGGCACGCCTACCCCTTCCCTGTTCCCCTCGCCTTCGCTCGGGGTCAGGGGGTCCCCCATTCCGTAACCCCGTTGAAATAACGAAGGCCTCTCGACAGTCACTTAGAAAAGACATCATGACCATATCCCTTAAGCCATATCTGTCCGCCACTAAAAAAATGAGGCACTCATTTTCCAGAAAAGCACATTAGTTCAACAAAAAGCCGGTGAAACAATGAAAATAACAGATGAGGTATTCCAGGTAGGCGGCAGTGAATTCACTTCTCACGAGGACGCTGCCATTTATTTGATCAATTTTGATGGTCATGCTGCCCTTGTGGATGCTGGATGCGGCAGATCTACTGAAAGGCTTTTTAACAACGTCCAATCATGCGGCGTGTACGTGGAATATATCGAGTATCTCCTCATTACCCACTGTCACTATGACCATACAGGCGGAGCAAAGGACGTGAAAGACACGACCGGGTGTCAGGCCGTGGCCCATGAGCTGGATGCTGGATTTCTGGAAGCAGGAGATGACAGCGTAACGGCAGCCACCTGGTACGGGGCAAGGCTTGAGCCTTTTGTGATTGAAAGGAAATTATCCCTTCCAAGTGAACAGGTCCAATTAGGGAACCGTTACATAGAGGCCATTCATACACCGGGACATTCCCCCGGTTCTGTTGTCTATGTGACTGAATCCCATGGGCTCAAGGTGCTCTTTGGGCAGGATGTGCACGGGCCCCTGGACGAAAGCCTTCTTTCCAACAGGGAGGACTATCTTAAATCTCTCGATCTCCTTTTGTCCCTTGACGCCGACTTGCTGTGTGAAGGCCATTATGGGGTCTATGCAGGAAAAGACGAAGTAAAGAAATTCATTCGATCATTTGTCCCCAATTCATTGTAAAGGCAAAGGAGATAAGAAATACCCCGACTTGATTGCCCGCAAAAGAACTGAACACATGTCGGCCATTGAGGAGTTTTCTTACAACGAGCAGCCAATAAGGCCAGAGCGATTTGTGACTGACCTGACCAACGTCTTGCCCTCCAATGCCCTGGTTGCTCTGATAGTGCTTACCAACTCATCTTTTCGAGGGATCAAGGTCGAGCGTGTGGCCGACCCGGCCTTTTTAGCGAGATATATCCGAGAAAGCTGGATTTGTCACGGGACGGGAAAAAGGCCCATATTCGATGCCTGGATCCCTGTGAATATATTGATGGGAGAATACTGATTTTTGAAATAGAAAAAGGAAAATGAAGACAAGCAATCTGTGAGAGAAAACGCCGATTACTTACCTTCGGCTACGAAGGCGAAGCCGCGCTCAATGCCTTTGCGGTTGAGTTCAAAGAACTTTTCCTTGCCCTCGAGAGCTGCCTCCATGCCCTTAAAGGTCTCCTCCAGTGTCAGGAGTTCGGTCTTGGCACAAAACGCGCCGATCATAACCATGTTACCTGCTCGCTCAGAACCCACCTCTCGGGCCAGTTCGACCGTGGGCACCTGAAGCAATTCGATGTCTGTGCGAGAAGGTCTCTCCTCAATCAGGGAGGAGTTGACAACGATCAGGCCCTGCTTGACCACGGTGGGTTCAAACTTCTCAAGGGAGGGGAAGTTCATGGCCACGAGGATGTCCGGGTTGGAGGCTACCGGTGAAGCGATCTTTTCCTCAGACAAGGTGACGGTGCAGTTGGCAGTGCCCCCGCGCATCTCGGCACCGTATGCTGGAAAGTAGGTGACATTGAGTCCTTTATGCATTGCCCCATGGCTCAAGACGTAGCCCATCAGCAAAACACCCTGGCCACCGAAGCCTGCAAAAATCGTCCGCGTAATCATTTCTTATCCTCGTATCCTGTGACGTCTTTTATGACGCCAAGGGGATAGGTTTTGACCATTTCCTCGTTTACCCAGGCCCAGGCAGCCTTGGGTGAGACCTTCCAGTTTGTCGGGCAGGGAGATAGCAGTTCTACAAGGGAGAAGCCCAGATCGTCCAACTGGCATTGGAAGGCCTTTTTGATGGCCTTTTTTGCCTTGCGGATTTGCTTAAACGAGCTAAGTGAGCAACGCTCAATGTAGACGACCCCATTGCTGACGGCCAGCATGCGGGAGATATCGATTGGTTGGCCGTGCAGCCTCGGATCGCGCCCCCCTGGGGCGGTGGTCGCATCCTGGCCCAGGACAGTCGTGGGGGCCATCTGACCACCGGTCATGCCGTAAATGGCGTTATTGATAAAGATTGTGGAGATCCTCTCGCCTCGGTTGCCTGCATGGATTGTCTCGGCTGTGCCAATGGCCGCCAGATCGCCATCTCCCTGGTAAGTCAGGACGAACTTATCCGGGTGGACGCGCTTGATACCGGTGGCCACAGCCAGGGCCCGGCCGTGCGGGGCCTCGACCATATCAAAATTAAAATAGTTGTAAGCAAGCACAGCACAGCCAACAGGCGGAACACCTATGGTTTTTTCCCGCAATCCCATTTCATCAAGGCACTCAGCCACCAGTCGATGGGCGATTGAGTGACCGCAGCCGGGACAGTAATGGGTCGGGTTGTCCTTCAGAGACTCAGGCCGACCAAAGACCTTTTTGTAAGCAACTTCCGCACTCATACTTCAATCCTCCGACCCACCTTGCCGTCACCTTTAGCAACCGAACGCAGAAACGCGGCCACTTCGGCCGGTGTGGGGATGACGCCGCCAGGAACGCCGTAAAAGTAGATCTCGGCCCGCTCGCCAACGGAAAGAACTACGTCTTCGACCATTTGGCCCAGGCATAACTCGAAGACGGTTACTTTACATCCGTTTTGGGCCAATTCGCGCAAGGCATCTATGGGATAGGGCCACAGGGTGATCGGCCGGAACAGGCCAACGGCCAAACCCTCGTTCCGCAGCTCATCCATGGCGCTTTCTGCAATGCGTGCAGCCGTCCCATAGGCGACCACGATTATCTCCGCGTCATCAGTCTTCTTGGTCTCCCAGCGTTGCTCCTCGGCCGTTATACGGTCGTATATTTTCTGGAGGTCCATGTTATGGTAATAGAGTTCGCCTTTCTGGCCTAGGAGCATGGAAAAGAGGGCACGAGGCTCCCGGTCTTCACAGCCGTTCAGGATCCAGTCCTTTTTGGGCAAGTCATCAAGGTCTATAAAATCAGGAAAGATAACCGGCTCCATGACCTGACCCATCAGACCATCGCCCAGCAGCATTACCGGGTTGCGGTACTTGTCGGCAAGGTCAAATGCCACAAATGTCAGCTCAGCCAGTTCCTGGCAGCCGGCCGGGGCCAGCACCGGGGTGTGGTAGTCACCGTGGCCGCCGCCCCGTGTGGCCTGGAAGTAGTCGGCCGCCGAGGCCGCGATATTACCCAGGCCAGGGCCACCGCGCATCATATTGATGACGACGGCCGGCAGCTCCATGCCGGCCATGTATGAGATGCCCTCTTGCTTCAAGGAGATGCCCGGTGATGACGACGAGGTCATGGCCCGGCCTCCAGCGGCCGAGGCGCCCAGGACCATATTGATCGAGGCAACCTCGCTTTCACCCTGAATGAACGTCCCTCCTACGTCGAGCATGCGGGCGGAGAGGTATTCGGGGAGCTCATTCTGAGGCGTTATGGGATAGCCGAAATAATAACGGCAGCCGGCGCGCACGGCCGCCTCACCGACCACGTGGGAACCGCGCATTAACATTTTTTCACTTGGCACGATACACCTCGATGGCTACTTCGGGACAGACCGTGGCGCACTGGGTGCATCCGGTGCAGCCTTTTTCGCCTTCTGATACGTTGTCCTTGAACCGGGCTGGGGAATAGCCTTTTTTATTGAGCGATTTGTCCACTTCGATTCTGTTGGTGGGACAGATATCGATACAGATTTGACAGCCCTTACATCTCTCCCTGTCGATAATTATCTTGCCTTTTTTCGTCTGTTTTGCCATGACCTTAAGCCGCTTGAATTTGAAAGAAAATATAAATCCACGTCCTCTGGGCATGGATTCTTTGCTGGCATCAACTGTATATGAGTTGCCTATACGCCAGATTTTTTTCAAAGGGTTTTCTTTGTAGGCGCCACTTTTTGTTTTGTCAAGGCTTTTGTCCAGATTTTTTAGAAAAAATGTCTCAAAAAAAGCTTTGAAAAAAAATATTTCTTTCTGCTATACTCGACCGCGCTTGAGAATTTATTCACTATCACTGGTTTCATACGTTCTAAAAGTCAGGAGTTGCAATGGATTCTGAAAATGTAATTGTCATAGATGGTCAAGAAGTTTCTTTTACATCTGGTGAAACAATCCTTCAGGTAGCGCAGCGAAACGGCTTCGATATTCCCACCCTTTGCTATTTAAAAGGTGCCTCACCTACGGGTGCGTGCAGGATTTGTTTGGTCGAAGTAGAAGGCGCACAAAATCTCGTGGCCTCGTGTGCCACACATGTGGCGTCTAACATGGTGGTCAGGACTGAAAACTCACGGGTTATCAATGCGCGCCGGACGAATCTTGAAGTGCTGCTTGCGTCCGGGCATCATAACTGCCTTGTGCAGGACCGTGGCATTGATTCATGGACCGACTTTCAACTAAAGTCCATGGCGGCAAAGGAGCATGAGGACCTATGCCCGGCATACGGCGAGTGCCGTTTGCAGGATCTAGCCGTTCAATACCAGGTCAAGACAAATCATTTTGTCCCTGCCGAGGTCCGCTATCCCACTGAGAACGTAAACCCTTTTATTGTCCGCGATTTTTCCAGATGTATCCTTTGCGGCCGCTGCGTGCAGGCCTGCAATGAAGTCCAGGTAAATAACGCCATCAACTTCGATCACAAGGGCCGTGAATCCAAGATTGTGACAGACGGAGACCGTCCTCTGAAGGATTCGAATTGCGTGTTCTGCGGGGAATGTATCCAGGACTGTCCGGTGGGTGCCCTTATTCTAAAAGAAGACCTTTTGTCGGAGCGCTCTTCGAATGAGGCAAGGAAGATTCGAAGCACCTGTGCGTATTGCGGTGTCGGATGCCAGCTCTATCTTCATGTGAGGGATAGCAGAGTTGTGAAGGTGACCGGTGTGGAAGATGTGGGCCCTAACTTTGGAAGCCTCTGTGTGAAAGGGCGGTTTGGATACGATTTTATTCATGACACTGAACGACTAAAGACCCCTTTGATCAAGGAGAATGGAAAATTCAGAGAGGCGTCATGGGATGATGCACTCAACCTTGTTGCGGAAAAGCTGAGCCAAATCAAGAAGGACTCGGGCCCGGATTCCATTATGGTGTTGAGCAGTGCTCGCATCACCAATGAAGAAAACTATCTTGCCCAGAAATTTACCAGGGCCGTGATAGGAACCAACAATATTGACCACTGCGCCCGGCTCTGACATTCATCAACCGTGGCCGGTCTGGCCGCAGCTTTCGGAAGTGGCGCCATGACGAATCCCATCGGCGATATTGAAAAGGCAGACGCTATACTGATTACGGGATCAAACACAACGGAGAATCATCCGGTTCTCTCTTCCTATGTGAAGCGGGCCGTGACCTTTAAAGGAGCAAAGTTGATCGTGGTCGATCCCCGCAAGATCCCGATCACGCGTTTTGCTACTGTCTGGCTGAGACCCAACCCTGGAACGGATGTGGCCTATCTTAACGGGATGATGCATATTATCATAAAAGAGAACCTCTATGATGAAGGTTATATCACGGCTCGCACTATGGGACTTGATGAGTTAAAAAAAGCAGTGGAGAAATACACCCCCGAATATGTTAAAGAAATCACCGGAATCCCTGCGGAGCTGCTCATTGAGGCGGCCCGCCTCTATGCCCGGGCACCTGCAGCGTCAATCCTTTATGCCATGGGTATCACACAGCACACCACCGGTACTGATAATGTAAAGTCCCTTGCAAATTTGGCCATGCTCTGCGGCAACGTGGGGGTTGAGGGTGGTGGCGTTAATCCGCTTCGAGGTCAGAACAATGTCCAGGGAGCCTGCGACATGGGCGCACTGCCCAATGTGTACACAGGATACCAGCAGGTGGCCGATCTGGCTGTCCGTGATCGAATGGCAAAGGCGTGGGGCGTAGAAAAGCTCCCCGAACAACCCGGAATTACGGCCACCGATATGATGGAAAAGGCCCATGAGGGAAAGATGAAGGGACTCTATATCATTGGCGAGAACCCCATGGTATCAGATCCTGACCTAAACCATGCAGAAAAAAGCCTGGAAAACCTGGATTTCCTTGTGGTGCAAGATATTTTCCTTACGGAAACGGCCCAAATGGCCGATGTAGTTCTCCCCTCTGCATCCTTTGCAGAGAAAGAAGGGACTTTTGTCAACACTGAAAGAAAGGTCCAGCGAATTCGCAAGGCCGTGAATGCCCCTGGGGAGGCCAGGGAGGACTGGAAGATTATCGCCGACCTTTCGGGCAGAATGGAATACCCAATGAATTACGAGAGCGCGGAGGATATTATGAAGGAGATTGCAGAGGTCACGCCCTCTTATTGCGGGATAAATTACGTCCGCCTGGAATTTGATGGGATCCATTGGCCGTGTCCTGAAACTGATCATCCGGGAACACCCTGTCTCCATGTGGACCAGTTTACATGCGGGCTGGGGGTTTTCCATGCCATAGACTACATACCACCGGCAGAGTTGCCGGATGAGCAATACCCTCTCTATCTTACCACCGGCCGTGTTCTTTATCAGTATCACACGGGAACCATGACTATGAAAACAGAGGGGCTCAATGAGCTTGCGGCCGAATGCTTTGTGGAGCTTTCAGCACAGGATGCAGAGGCTTATGAGATAGAGAATGGAGATCCCTTGAAAATCTCATCAAGAAGAGGTGAGATCGAAGCAAAGGCCAGGCTATCCGAAAAAGCAGTAAAGGGCACGATCTTTATCCCTTTTCATTATGCCAATGCCGCAGCCAATAGGCTGACCAATACGGCTCTTGATCCGACGGCCAAGATACCCGAGTATAAGGTATGTGCGGTGCGCATAGAGAAGGCTTAGATAGACAATGGTCGCAGAATTACAAAAAGCAGAAAGGATGAATATGGAAAATCTTGTCTTCTCCACCTGGGGCAAATGGAAGGACAGCTCGGGTCTGGCGCAAACGGATGACCTGCCTGCCCAGTTCGGCAAGGAAAAACCGCTCAAGGCCTTTATGGGCTGGAATGGCATGTTTGTTTGGGATGCCTCTGTGAATATTGTTGATATGACTCGGGAATACAGTGCCCAGGCCGCAAAGCATTCTTGCGGGCACTGTGCGCCGTGTCGCGAGTGCACGTATCGAATGAGCGCTATTCTTGAGCGTATCTGCGAAGGCCAGGGGACTGAGGGTGACCTGGACATGTTGGAATACCTGGCCCGGTTTGTCATGGACAGCTCGTATTGCGATATCGGACTAACCTCTCCGCGCCCTGTTCTGGATGCTATTGAACACGGCCGGAGTGATTTCTTGAAGGCTATCAAAGAGAAAAAACCAATACCCAGAGCCAATTACGTGGCCAAGATCACGGCTCCTTGCATCAATGCGTGTCCTTCTCACCTGGATATTCCAGGGTACGTGGAAAAAATCCATTTAGGCCGGTGGGAGGAGGCCCTTGAAATCATCCGCAGGGACTGCTGCCTGCCTGGCACAATCGGTCGGGTATGTGTCAGGCCGTGTGAGTTCAACTGCCGGCGTGGACTGATGGATGAGCCTATTGCAATCAAGGCCCTTAAGCGATTTGCCGCTGACCGGGAATTGGCCCGGGGGGTCGAACCTGAGTTTTTAACCGCTGAGGCCAAGCAAGAAAAAGTGGCCATCATAGGAGCCGGACCGTCCGGGCTTTCTTGTGCTTACTACCTTGGGCGTAGAGGTTACAAAACAACCATTTTCGAAGCCTTGCCTGAACCGGGAGGTATGGCCAAGGCGGGCATCCCCGATTACCGTCTGCCGCCGGACATATTGAATTACGAGGTATCGCTGGTAGAAAAGGTGGGAGCTGAAATACGTTACGGCGTCAATGTGGGTCAGGACGTTACCATGGATGACCTGGCCAAGGAAGGATACAAGGCCGTCTTTGTCGGCGTTGGCGCCCCGGAAGCGTCCGCTATGCGCTGCGAAGGAGAGGACGCAGGATATGAGCGATTCATGACCGGTATCCACTTTTTGCGCGAAATTGCCTTTGGCCGTCGGCCCATTGAAGGGAAGAAAATAGCCGTGATTGGCGGCGGCAACGTGGCCATGGATTGCGTGCGCTCTGCCATGCGCATCGGCTTTGACGACGTTAACTTGATCTACCGGCGGACCGAGGCCGAGATGCCGGCCGATGCTGTGGAGATTGAGGAGGCCAAGGAAGAAGGAATTAAGTTTAATTTTTTGGTCCAGCCGATTAAGATTTTGGCCGAGAACGGCAAGGTGTCCGGCCTGGAGTGCCTTAAAATGGAGCTGGGCGAACCTGATGAGTCCGGCCGGCGAAGGCCCATACCTATTGAGGGGAGCAATTTCGTAATAGAGTGCGACGCCATGGTGCCCGCCATCGGCCAGGTTGTAGTCGTGGACCGCGTATTGCCCGAAGGGACGGAGATAACCCGCTGGAAAACCCTGGTGGTGGACGATATAACTTTTCAATCGTCCCAACCAAACGTTTTCGGCGGCGGAGACTGCATCACCGGGCCGGCCACCCTGATTGCCGCCCTGGCGGCCGGCAAAAATGCGGCCCGGTTCATAGCCCATTTCCTGGAGACGGGCGAATGCAAACCTGAGGATGCCGATTGGATGGACAAGGCGATCGGTGAGTTGGGTGTCTATGATCCGAAAGAGAAAATGCCCTTCGCCGGTCAGACGCAAAGACCTCACCTGAAGGCCCTTGATCCAGCTACAAGGATAAAAAGCTTTGACGAGGTAGAGTCGGGCGTTTCCCCGGCTGAAGCATTCAAAGAGTCGGCCCGCTGTTTGCGCTGTTACCGGATCGGTCTGGCTGCTGTTTGATTTAAAATAATGAGACATAACAGTTTAGCCCTTTTACAGGACAAAGTGGCGTTCGACCAGCATATTATGAAGTTTTAAATTGATGATGACTTGGATTTTTTGATATAATGTGATAAATAAAAGACAATTTTTTAATTACAAGAAGAAGGAGCAGCAGAAAGCTCGATTTTTTCGGATTGTTTTAGAATATGGACACACAAATCATAGACAGGAAAAAGCACATAAAACAAGATCCTGAAAAGGCCTTAAAGGAGATAAAGGATAGTGCCTTGATTCTGAGCATTGCCAGCGAATATGCGTGCGAAGATCCTTTTTTGAAAAAAATCGGAGCTAATATACAGGAGAACATTGAAGTTATAGAGAAGCATATCGAAGACCTTAAAAGAGAATTTGTGGGCAAACCCGTTGCGGAAATGGATTTGAGCAAGCCCCTGAAAGGTGTTATCGATTTTGCTGAGCATTTGCATAAGGCCGGTGACGGCACCAGGCAAAAATGCGTTGATGGCGAACTGGGCACGGAACTCGAAGAGAAGTTCAGATCACTGGTAAGTGCGATTGATGAACTCAAAGAAAGAGTGGAAGGGAGATCTGTAACTTATACCAAGACTGATTCTGCCTTGGGCTTTTTTGCTCACTTTAAGTTTATCGTTCGTTTTCTTGCCTTTTTATCGAAATATGCTTTAAGAATATCCGCCCTGCTTATATTAGTATGCTTCATGATATTTCTGTATCTGTTCATCACTATGGAAACAGAGAAAGGCCCGCTTGAAATGGTTGATCAGAGTAAAGCGTTGATCCTCTCAAAAAAGGCGGACCTTGCTCAAATCAATAAGGATCTTAAACCTCTGCAGGAGAAAATTGCGAGTATCCGAAAGGACGATTTGAGTCGTAAGGAAGAAATACAGCTTTTGGATCTGCGTATGAAGGCCCATCAGCTTGCCGATGCGCAGCAAAAAACCTTGATTGAGGTTGAGATCGAGAAAAAGGCATTGGAAGAAAGGTTTAAGAAACTGGAAGAGGTGAGACGGAAATCTTTCTTAGAAAGGCTCCTGCGCCTTTGATGTAGCGCAGCATTTTCTTAAGCAGTACCCCTTGTGCAAGCCATCACAAAATTAGATCATATATCGCTTAAATTCTTCCTTTTTATGTACTTTGGTCATCAGCATCCTGTCTTCAGACCCTCCAATTACCCTGACAGCAATTTCCTTACTATCCTCCCCGTCACTGTATGAAGCTGTGATGGCTGCCGCGAGTTCAAGGGATGCATTTGAAAAACTTCCCGACAACAGTACAGTGGGCCCAGGAACGGACGCTGATATCAGGATGAGATCATTCTGCCCGGACAATGTTCGTATTTTTTTATTTTCGCCTTCATTTCTTCCTACTACAAGTTTTGCATGGGGCGATATTCTAAAATGCCTGCCCAATTTCAAGAGTTCGATCTCTCTTAGATCCTGATTGCTTTGGGAAGAAAACAGGTCTCTTAACCGTCTTGAAAAGACTTTTTCGGTAAGCAGACAACCGCCAGCTGGGGAAGGATACCCTTCTATGTTTAGGGTTCTTGCCAGTTCCATTTGCGGTTTTCTTGAGCGGCCCTGAAAGTCCATCAACAGCTCCCTTTTCACCCATCCCTTTTCTTCCAGAATGGTCACAGGAAGGCGCTTTGCAGAAAGCGGCCTCAGAAGGAGGCCTCCAAGGCCACTTTCATTGGCGATCTGGGCGAGGGCTTTTTTATTTTGAGACATGGGCCTTTGGCCCAGAACTTCCCCGGTCAGGATAAAATCAGCCCCTTCTTTTTCAAGTATTTCTCCGGCGATTTTGAACATGAGGGCATGGCAATCTATGCATGGATTCATATTGCTGCCATAGCCGTGCTTGGGATGTTTAATCATGTCCAGGTGACGTTTTGTAATATCAACTACTATAAGGGGTAGATCCATGGATTGGGCCGATTCCCTTGCTTTATTGG
>CP070700.1:4868111-4872852 GCA_020349865.1 Desulfobacteraceae bacterium | reverse complement strand
ACAGCCCCACAAGACAGACTCCTTTATAACAGTAGCCTTTTCTGCCTGCCCCATGCCACTGTACAAGGCCAAGGGGTCGTTCGACAAGCTTTTAAGAATTTGTGTTGCGGCCCTTCTGAAAGAGATATCCACGGCCATTCTTGCTAGCTTCAAAGCGCTAAACTGTTACATTTTTTTATTTAACCCCATCACCCAGGAAAGAATTTCCCTGAGCGGGCGATTATTTTTCACCGCGGCCTCCCGGCATGCCTCATACTCCGGCAGGAAAAAGGAAGGCCCATCTCTTTCTTGTACTTTTTTGACCTTGATCTTGCCCCATGGGCTTTCCACTTCCTCCACAGTGCGTTGCAGTACCTTCCGCTGACTATATCGGAATCGTATGCCCAATGTGCTGCTTTCACTGAAAAGGATCTCCATCAACTCATCCCGTTGACCCGGTCGGCCCATAACCTGAATCTGTACCCCGGGTCGATTCTTTTTCATTTGAACCGGGCAGAAAACCACATCCAGGGCCCCGGCATCAAACAACCGGTCCATGAGATATCCCATACATTCAGGGCTCATGTCGTCAATGTTGGTCTCAAGCATCACAACGGTATCTGCCCGTTCTTGGGTCTGGGAATCCCCAATGAGGATTCGGAGCAGATTGGGCCTGTCTGGCAGATCTCTTTTTCCTGCTCCGTACCCGGTTTTCTCTATCACCATAGGGGGCATGGGCCCAAAAGATCTGGCAAGCACTTTCACCAGGGCGGCACCCGTTGGCGTGACCATTTCATGCTGTGTGCCTGAATCATAAACAGGAATTCCGTCAAGAAGGGCAATAGTGGCCGGCGCAGGAATTGGTATCCTACCGTGGGCTGTCTTTACAAAACCCGAACCAAGAGGGAGGGGAGAGACAAAAAGAGATATGATACCTAAGGCTTCAAGACCGTACACTGTTCCAACTATATCAACGATGGAATCCACAGCCCCGACCTCGTGGAAGTGGATCTCCTCTTGTGGTTTGTTATGGATCTTTCCTTCCACACCTGCAAGCAATTCAAATATCTTAATGCTCTTATCCTTGACAACACTGCTGAGGCTGCTCTGCTGGATGATCTTTCGGATGGCTCTCAGGTTAGTGTGTGTGCGCTCCTTTTCTTCCACTTTGACGGTGAACCGGGTGCCGAAGATTTGATTTCGGGGTTCTCGTTTGATTTCCAGATGAAAACCATCCATAGGGAGGGTCCGAAGGCGCTTATCTAATTCCTCAAAAGAAAGGCCTGCATCCAGCAGGGCGCCGATAAACATGTCTCCGCTAATACCGGAGAAACAGTCGAGGTAGGCTGTTTTCATATCAAAGGCAAAGACCATTTCAAGCCTTACCATACTGGCAAGGCTTTTTTTTGCGTAAGGCTATGGGTTTTACCGAAACGCTGCAACAAGTACTGAAATATCTTAAGGTTTGATTCCATTTGCCGTAATAGTTCACCTATTAAAAGGAACTTCAGACATGATTACAGGATAAACAAGATTTTTTATGTCCTGTACATCCTTTTATAAATTCTGCGTTATAAAAGATTGATGTTTTGTAATTATTTTTTAGTAACCACCTTGAAAATTGCTCGTTGGGTAACGAACTCCACGCGATCCGACAAAATTTATATAGGGGCTGTTCCCCCGGAAAGTCTCGGCTATAATGCTTGCGATTCTTTTTATTCTAACAATAGTAGTGCATTTTCCTAAAAACACGATGTGTGTTTTGATTTACAAGATTAAATAATCCAGTCCATACTGTAAATCTATCAAAAAAATAAACGGCCGAACTGATACATTTTTTCTACAGTCAAGGCACCAGAACATTTTGATTTTTCTAACAAAAATTGTTTTTGATGTCAACAATGGAAATATGCCAAAAGCCCATGCCGCCGCCACAAAATCGCTCCAACTGCGCGTTTCGCTATGGTTTTCTGCGCCTCGCTACGGATTCTAGTGCACAGTCTGGGTTAAACGGCTCTGCCCGCTGAAAATCGGGCAAAAAAGGAGAGTGCGTTGATTGGCTCATTAACTTTTTTTCAGGGAACTGAACAAACAGATTTTCAAACCCAAGCTCTATTGCATGAGAATATACTTTGTAGAACTCTTCATGTGAGAGGAGGCGGTTCAACTCTTTGTCTCTTTGATTGGTTACAGGATGATACTGGGACATAAGGCTCAGGGGCAGACCTTTGCCAAACTCCACAAAAAGGATGGTTAAGGCATTTATGGAATTCTCCACATTTCCGGGTAGAATCAGATGCCTGACAAGGACGCCTTTTCTGGCCAGGTCAGCTCCTGTTGAGGAGGCGTCAAGGAAACCCTTTTGTTTGATCATCTCTTCGATCGCAACAAGCGCCACATCAGGATAATCCCGGCATTTTGAGTGTTTTGCGGCAGGAGATGAATCCGAATACTTGAAGTCGGGAAGGTAGATATCAGCATAATCTTCGGCCATTCTCAACATCTCTACCGACTGGTAGCCTGATAGATTAAATATTACTGGAAGCCTAAAGCCCTTATTACGCAGAACTGCAACAAGACGAAAAACATGCGGGAAGAAATGGTCTGGTGTGACAAAATTGATATTGTGAACAAGACTGACCCTGATCATCCGCTCTACCCTATCAAGTAGTTGTTCCAAGCTCAGATATTTTCCCATTCCCTTATGGGAAATCTGATAATTTTGGCAGAAGGAGCATCTGAGAGAGCAGCCCGAAAAAAAGACCGTTCCTGAACCATTTTTCCCCGTGATAGGAGGTTCTTCTCCAAAATGGGTTCCCACGTAGGCCACCCTGAGTCGATTGGTTTCCCCGCAAAGCCCTAAGGGAGTCTTATCATCCCCGCTGGCCCTGTTCACCACACAGGAACGCGGGCAAAGACGGCACTTTTCATAATATTTACGTAGGTCAACCGATCTCATTAATCCAGCCTAAACTGATCCTCCGCATCCTCTCCTACATAGCCACTTATTGGACCATTCGGGCCCGGACCAGTTAGGCCTTGAGGAGTTTCTTGAGGTGCTCAAGGGCCTCATCAGGCATTTTGAAGGAATGCTCGGGGCCGGGAAATGTGACGGCAAGGACGTCTTCTTTGTATTCCTTAAGAGCCTCCAGAATAGTCTTTCTTACCTGTGTGTACTGTTTAACGAATTTGGGTACGAATTTATCAAAGAGACCTATCATATCGTGGGTTACCAGAACCTGGCCATCCACATTTGGACCGGCCCCTATGCCAATGACCGGAACCTTAACCGCTTCCGCAACCAGTTGGCCCAGAGGGGCCGGCACCGCCTCCAGGATCATAGAAAAAGCCCCTGCATCCTCCAGCGCTCTCGCATCTTCGATAATCCGCTTGGCAGCAAGGGCGTCACGACCCTGCATCTTGAAGCCGCCAAGTGCACTGACTGTTTGCGGGGTCAGGCCAATATGGCCCTGGACAGGGATCCCCGCCTTGACAATGGCTTGAATGGTGATTGTAAAATCAATTCCCCCCTCTAACTTAACAGCCTCGCAGCCCCCCTCTTTCATTAGCCGGCCAGCGTTTTGAATTGCTTCCCGAACGGAAGTGTTGTAGCTCATAAAGGGCATATCGCCCACAATGAGTGGGCACTTGCACCCGCGGACCACTGCCTTGATGTGATGAATCATGTGTTCCATGGTCACCTCAACGGTGCCATCCAGTCCCATAACAACCATGCCCAGAGAATCGCCTACAAGAACCATGTCCATGCCCGCCTCGTCGGCCATGAGACCAAACGGGTAGTCGTAGGCAGTGCACATGACCAGTTTGCGGCCTTCTTTCTTTGCCTGTTGAACGTCCAGAACAGTAACCTTGTTTTTACTCATAGGTGCCTCTCCCTTAACGCTTGAGATAATTGTTTTGCCAGGTTTCAATGAGGGCTGTCAGGGCAAAGTTGATGGGGATCTCAATGCCCAGCTCCTTCCCCAGGCGCACGATAGCCCCGTTGATTGTTCCGATCTCGGTCTGCCGTTTGGCGTCCACATCCTGGCCCATGGAGGCCCGAGTCTTACCCGTCTCCTCGGCCACCCACCAGCAGTGCTCCACAACGTCCTTGCGGACATTGATGCCAAGAGCTTCACCCACGGCCAGTCCCTCCTCCATCGCCGCGCGGGAAAGCTCTTTGGTAATCTCAAGATCAACCAGTTGGCCATTTTTAATGTGGGTTAAGGCAACAATAGCGTTGATGCCCACATTGACCATCAACTTATCCCATACAAGGGCCTTGACGTCTTCCTTCACCTTGGTATCAATGGTACCCTTTGACAAAACCCTGGCCGTTTCCTTTACCTTGGCTAAGTCTCCGCCGGCCCAGGGACCGATGATCGTCGGCCCAATTCCAGCATGACGAATGGAGCCCGGACCTAAAACCATCGAGCCATATGATGTTGTACCGGTTATCACCTTCCTGGGGTCAAGTGTCTCGGCCAGAATATCAGCATTGCTCAGTCCGTTCTGCAGAGTCAAAACCATCCCATTTTGGGATATTATCTCAGCCGCAGCCCTCGCTGCTTCTGCCGTTTGAGGCCCCTTAACAAAAACTACCACCAGATCGGCCGGCCGGGTCATTCGGTAATCCGTATAGATATCTAAGGTGACGTGGCGAATCTGACCATCACAATCAATCCGAAGTCCCTTCTCCTTGATCATCTGTACGTGCTCTTCCCAGATGTCCACCAGTTGAACGTCAAGGCCTGATTCGGTC
>CP070700.1:4855486-4868011 GCA_020349865.1 Desulfobacteraceae bacterium | reverse complement strand
TGAGCCTTTCTGAATGACCCAGTTCCATCCGACTTGTCCTCCCGCACCTGGCTTATTGATAATAACAATGGGTTGCCCCAGATATTTCTCAAGCCCTGCCATCATGGTCACAATGCGAGCCTGAAAATCTGTGGCACCTCCAGGAGAGTAGGCCACGATCATACTAACGGGTGACTTTGGGTACTCAGCAAGGCAAACAGAGTTCACCGAAAAAATAACTATTCCCACCATTGCAATTAAAGATAAAAACTTAGCCTTTTTCATTTTCTCCTCCTTGTTAAAGATGAATCTTCTATTGTAACTTCCAAAAAACCCCTAAAAGAACATCCCCTTTGGGGTCTGAACAACCAGAATCTTATTGAACAGTACAAACAAAACGGCAGTAAAGATGAAGGCAATTCCAACCCTCACTCCGCCCTTACGCAGTGTCAACTCCTTTCTCCCCAATACAAAAGTAACCGCGATGAAAAAGACAAAAGCAGAGAGGTAAAATCCAAGCCATTCCATAACTGCAAAATAGATCATGATCAGAACAAAACATAGGAACACCCGTGCAAAAGGGAACCGGTTGCCGGATACTGCATCGTCTTTTTCAACTTCATCGCTGACATTTGTATCCTGGAGTACCTTTCTCTCCTTTTTCTGCTTGACAATGGCACTCTGTAGTAATAACGCCACCGACAGAACGCCCATCATTACAATGACAACCCTGGGAAAGGTCGCGGCACGTGGATCTTCCATTAATGACAGAGAGCAGTATAACCCAATTGTCCCCGCCAATAAAACCAGTGAAATGATCAATTCCTTTCTCAAGCCATTTTCTCCTTTGCTTTCTTATATGCCTTTATCTCCCCATAAATGCTGTAGCCTATGGAGGCGGCACAAAGAAGGATGATAATGATGTTTAGGTGCCCGGAAAAAAAGTAGGACAAGGCGCCTACATCTGTATCTGCGATGAGTTTGCCTTTAAGAAAATTGTTTTCGGCAATGGGGCCGAGGATTATGCCCAAAACGACAGGCGCTGGAGAGAAGCCGAACTTCCTTCCGATATACATTAAGGTTCCCAGGGCGAACATAACAATGACATCGTCAAAGCTATTCTGGACGCTATAGGTGCCATAAACTGCCAAAACGCTCACGGCAGCTATCATGTAAAGATTGGGAACGCTCATCACCATGTAAGAGTACCTGGACATGGTAAGCCCGAACACACACATAGCTAATTGCGCCAGCACAAGGCTTGCAATAAAAGTATATGTCACAGACGCATTGTTTAAGAAAAGATCAGGTCCAGGGAAAAGGCCGTGAATCAAAAGACCGCCTAATAAAACGGCCGCAGTCGGACTGCCCGGCACACTCAATGTCAGAAGGGGTATCAGAGAGGGACCAACCATGGCATTATTAGCAGACTCTGCTGCTGCAACACCCTCTGGATTTCCGGTGCCGAATGATTTAGGCTTTTTAGAAAATTTCCTAATTTGATCATAGGCTATGAGCCCCGACACTTGGCCGCCTGCACCCGGGATTATGCCGATTATTGAGCCTGTAATGGAACCGATTCCAAGGGCCTTCCCCATCTTCAAGTTCTGGACAAAGGTCTTAAACAAAACCCCTTTTTCGGGTTTGAATACAGGTCTCTCAATGCGGGCTCCCAATGTTTCTGCAAGAAAGAAAACTTGCGGGATGGCGAAAAGGCCTATAAGTGCGGGTATAATAGCGACTCCGCCAGTAAGTACGTCTAAAAAAACAAAGCGGGGCACACCCAAAACCGGGCTGTAACCGATGGTGCTGATCAACAGACCGAACATTCCACCAATGAGACCCTTTGCAATAGAGCCAGATGCAAGTCCCGCCATGACAGTGATACCGAAAATTGCGATCCAAAACATCTCAGAAGGTCCGAATCTTAGGGCGATCTTGGCCAGGGGCGGTGTAAACAGGACCATAATGAGCATCCCAAAAAGCCCGCCAACTAATGAGCTGATAAAACAGACATAAAGGGCTGTTTGGGATCTACCCTGTTGCGCCATGGGGTGACCATCCAACAGGGTTGCAATATTGGCGGGCGCTCCGGGGATATTAATAAGGATTGCAGAGATGGCTCCTCCTGCTACTGTTGCAGTATAAACAGCCCCCAGAAGGATCAGGCCCGTAGCCGGATCCATGTGAAATGTGAAAGGCACCAGCAGGGCCACAGCCATAGTGGGACTTAAACCCGGTGTGGCTCCAAGAATCAGTCCTCCAATCACCCCGAGTATCAGAGTAAGGAGGTTCGTAAAGGTAAGCGCTAACGGAAAATAGTGAAGGAACTCTGCCATCTGGGTCCTCTCTATTGCAAAGCAGTGTTAGGTCTGTTGGAAATTGGAAAACCGCTCACCACAATCAGTTTGTAGCAAGCTATTCAATAAGATCGCGGAGCTTCAAGCGCTGAATCTTTCCCGATGGCCCTTTGGGGAGCTCATCCATTATTTTTATCACTTTAGGAGTTTTAAACTTTCCAAGGTGATCCAGGCAGTAGTTTCGTAATTCGTCTTCGGTTGTCGTGAATCCTGGCTTCAATACCACACAGGCCATGATCTCTTCCCCGTAGTCCTTGTCAGGGATACCTACGGCTGCGGCGTCTAAGACTGCCGGATGTTTGTAAAGAGCCTCGTCTATCTCCTTGGGTGCTATATTCTCTCCACCCTTGATGATGAGTTCCTTGATTCGACCCGTCACAAAGACAAATCCGCCCTCATCCATATAACCCAAATCTCCTGTGTGTAGCCATCCGTCCTGTTCGAGGGCCTCCGCTGTTTTGTCCGGTGCCTTGTAGTAACCCTTCATCACGTTATCGCCCTTGATCATGATCTCGCCTTGTGTCCCCCGGGGCACCTCATTGCCTTCTTTGTCAATTATCTTGGCCGTGTTTCCTACAGCCTGCCCTGGCGATCCATACTTCCTCTTGGAGGGATCCAAGGGATTGGAGAAAACCGGCGCAGCGGTTTCAGTGAGCCCCATTGTTTCAACAATGGATACCTTGAATTTCTCCTCAAAGGCCTTATGGAGTGAGGGCGGCAGGGCAGAAGATGCAGAACGCCCAAAGCGGAGTTGGTCCAGATTCATATCTTTACCCTCCAGGTTTGTACTGCTTGTCAGGTAAGATATGATTGTCGGTACCACGCTGAACCAGGTGCATTTATATTCTGAGATGAGTTCCCAGAAATTTGATGTGCTGAACTTGCGTGGCATAACCACACTTCCTCCGCTCACAAGAGGCGTGACCGCCGTCACAACTTCCCCATTTATATGATAGAGGGGAAGCGAACAGAGGGCTCTGTCCTCGGCAGTAAGCCCGTGGGCCATGGCAGTGTATTCCCCTCCGGCAATCATGTTTTTGTGAGAAAGTATCACACCCTTTGGGACCCCGGTGGTGCCGGATGTGTATAATAAGAGGGCATCGTCTTCCTCAGTGAGATCCGGCAGGGTAAAGCCGGAGAGGTCCTCATCCGGGGGGAAAATAGTTTCAGCGTCGTTGTCAATCTGAATGAGCTCGATATCCCGCTTCACATTGTTGAGTGCTGTCTCCAGCCTCTCCTTTTGGTCTTCAGTGAAAAAGACAATTTTCGTATCAGAATGATCCAGCACGTATTCAAGCTGTGAAGGCTGGGCCATCAGATTGAGAGGGGCAATAACAAACCCTGCATACATGGAGGCTAAGAACACCTTGGTAGTCTGGTAACCATTACCTAACATGAAAGAGACCTTGTCGCCTTTGTTTAGTCCCAGCTTCATCAGATGCTTGCCCAAAGTCTCCGAGTCTTCCTTGAGTTGGCCGTAGGTTAGTTCCAACCCTTGTTCAGGAGCGATCAAATAAACCCTTTTCGGTTTGTTTTTGGCCCTATCATCAATAAAGTATCTGATGGTACGCATTTTGGACTCCTTTTTTCCTTACCAGGAGTAGTTGTTCTCCCGGGCGATTAATTTAAATAATCATACCCAATTTGAAAGGCCTCGCGGTTCCGTTCGTGGAACTTTGGGATAATTTCCAATATGCTTTCCAAAACCATGTCCTTTTCTAACAAATCCACGGCCTTGGCAATCACTCCAAGTATTAACGTATTGGCAAAAAGTGGGTTGTTAAAGTTATCCACTGATAGCTCTTTGGCAGGAATCGCTTTTTGGGCACATTTCAAGTTCTCATCTATCTCATCTACAAACGCCGGATCATAAAAAATAATACCATCCTGAGGCACAGTATCCTTAAACCTCTTGTAGGCAGCGCTTGAAAGAGCAATAAAATAGTCCGGAGACTCGCACATTGGGCTATCAATAGAGTCTTTTGATAACACAACCTGGCTTCTTACATATCCTCCACGCATCTCTGTGCCATGACTTTTGAGCATAGTAACACGCAGGCCCTGTTTGACACCGGTTTCACCGACGATCTGGCCTAATCTGACAACCCCCTGTCCACCAAACCCGCTTGCAACAAATTCGATTCTATCTTTCATAGCGATCCTGTCCTCCTGATTTTCTCGACCGTTTCATGCACAAATTCGCCGAATTCAGGCCTCGAATTGCTGGCGTCGTGCCATATGCCGCAAGCCCAGAAGGTATCTTCCTTTTCCTGGCCTAATGGCGCGGCATGTTCCTTGATCCATCTGTAGATGTTGACCTGATTCCTCGATCCAAGTTCCCTCGAAGCAAAATTCGTGGGGCAGGGATATGGCATGTGTACTAAAGAAAAGCCATTGTTCAGGATTGCCTTCTTCACCGTTTCAACTGCCCACGCCCCGTCCATAGACACGTGACGGGCAAGAAATGTGGACCCGGCCCCTTTCAGGATTTCCAGGACGTCCATGCCTTTACCGCTCATCAGGTTCGGCTCGAACATACCATATGGACTGCTGTCCGTATGACTTCCCTGAGGTGTGGTCCAACCGTACTGACCACCGGTGGATTGATAACCGAGATTATCATTCACAATAACGGTCATGTCCGCATTTGACCGGGCCGCATGGATGAGGTGGGCCAGGCCAATGCCAAAGGCATCCCCATCGCCAACGGTCAGGATAATTCTTTTCTCCGGGGGCAGGGCTATCCGCAGTCCTCTTGCAATGGCATATGCCCTGCCGTGCGTGCCGGCAAAGCCGTCACCGTTCCATGTTGCGAATGTCTGCCTGCCGGCACACCCTATGGATGTTCCCCAGATGATATCATCTACCCCGAATCCCAGTTCTTTGATGGCCTGTACCACGATCTTGTGATTCATACCAAGGCCACATCCGGAACACGCTGTGCTGGGAATCTTCCTGGAACGCAAATACTTTGATTTTATTTCGCTCGATCTGTATTCCATTACCATGCCTCCAATATCCAGCCCTTGCGACCAAGGGGTTCGTTTTTAAGAAGTTTCTCGAACGTTTCGATCAAATCCGGGGTGGTGGGCAGATCTCCACAGGTCCCTAAAAAATGAACTTCCGAATCCTTAGGAACTGCCCGCTGGACTTCCCGAACAAGTTCTCCATCCCAGTTAAGCTCCACTGTCAGGTACTTGGTCTTCTTTGTGAAGTGCTCGTCCGGAAAGGGCCACAGGTTGATCAAACGAAGCGACCCAACCTTGAGCCCCTGTTCCCGCGCCTTGATAACAGCCGTGTTCACTACACGAGACGGGCTTCCATAAGAGACCACGACCAGGTCCGGATCATCATCCATGAATTTCTTCTCATAATGGTGGTTGAAGAGGTCTCTGTGATTACGGACCTTATAGATCAACCGGTAGGCGTGCTTGTGATGGGCATCAACTTCTTCAATGTCATATCCCTCCACCGTGGGGGTCCAGTCAGAGCAGAGCGCCCCCGTATTATGGCCCAAGACCACGGGCGGGATATCGAGTTCATCGGTAAAAGGATAGAACTCGGGTCCCTGGCAGACCTTTCTGGGATAGGTTCGAAAGCCCATCTCTTTCATTTCGTCCTCGTTTTCAGGAACACTGATGTCCTCAAAACCGTCGGTAATGAGCTGATCCGCAAGTACCAACACAGGCATCCTGAACCTCTCGGACAGATAAAAAGCCTCAACCACCATGGCCATACACTCCTGCGCGGAATTGGGCGCGAGGCAGATTGTTTCAAAATTACCCCCCTGGGTGGGGTAGCGCATCAAATAGAATTCACCCTGACCGGGGGCACCTGTAATACCGCTCACAGGACCCACGCGCCCTGAATTGAGAACCACCATGGGCGTTTCGCAGCCGAGTGCCCATCCCAAAGGATCCGCGTAGAGGATGTAGCCAGGACCTGAAGTGGCAGTCATCGCCTTGAGGCCTCCAAGGGAGGCCCCAACGCACATATGACATGCGGCGCATTCATCTTCGGCCTGGAGATAAACCCCTCCCACCTGCGGCAATCTAAAACTCATGGCCTCTGCAAGTTCTGTTGCCGGAGTGATCGGGTAGCCAGCAAAAAACCGGCATCCGGCCAAAATCGCCCCTTCAGTTATTGCAAAATTTCCTGTTTCTAAAAATCTTTTCATTTACAATCCCTCCTAAGGGTAACTATTTGACATGATAACAGGATTAGCTTGATTGCTTAGGAAATTCCTTCTCAAGGAGAAAAACCCTGTTATTCCTTTTAATCTTGTCTAAAAAATTAACGCACTATTATGCAGTTACCTCTACTATGTCAATGGCAAAGTCAGGGCATGCGAAATAGCACTTGAAGCAACCAACACACCAGTCTGAGGACTTTACCTCCTCTGGTCTATAACCCTTGGCATTGAAAAAATCAGCAGGACCAAAGGTGCCCACACCGCAGACTTCAGCGCAATATCCGCACTCTTTACAGTATTCAACGTTCAGGATAACCTCGAACCTCCTGGCATCACAATTCAGACAACGAGATGATTCGGCGGCGACCTGCTCGTCTGTTAATCCCAATTCAACCTGATTAAATCCTGAGATCCTTTCCCACGGCTTCAAAAGCGCCATCTCGTCACGGGGCTTCTTTTCAACAGCAAAATCCGAAAGGATCACCTCTTCTTCAGGTGTTGCCAACACTTCATCTATGTTTCCATCACCGCCCAGGTACTGATCGATAGCGATGGCAGCTTTTCTGCCGTGAGCCATGGCGCCGATGATTGAATCAGGGCCACTAACCACATCACCACCGGCAAAAATACCTTCCTCGTCCGTAGCGAGATCTGTTTCCGCAACCGCGATGCGACCACCGGAAGTATTAATATTATTCAATCCTTCTACAAAGCCGAGGTCTGCTGCCTGGCCTATAGCTAAGATGATATGATTTGCGTCCACCTTAGAGGTGACCCCCTCCTCGTGTGTAGGATTGAAGTTTCCCTCTTTATCAAAAACAGACGTACATTTGATCAACGCGAGGCCAGTAACTTTTTCCTCACCCAAAATCTTCTTTGGCCCCCAAGAATTGCTGATCAAGACACCTTCCTCTTCAGCCCGGGCGATCTCCCACTCATGGGCCGGCATTTCATCTCTCTTTTCAAGGCAAAAAAGGTGAACGTTCCCGGCTCCCATTCTCTTGGCCGTGAGGGCCACGTCAATTGCTACGTTGCCACCGCCAATCACGATCACATCTCCATCAAAATCAAATGTTTCCCCAAGACCAACGTCTCGTAAAAATTCCCAGCCCCAGAGGACACCCTTCTTTTCAGTCCCCTCCAGGGGGATTTTGGCGCTCCCGTTGGCTCCGCTCGACAGAAAAATGGCATCAAAATCTTTCTTGAGCTGTCCCAGGGTGATATCTTTTCCGACAGTGATATTCCCCTTAAATATGATCCCCCACGTCAAGATGTCAGAAATATCTTTATCCAGCCTTTCCTCAGGCAGTCTGTAGTTGGGTATGCCGTAGCGCATTGTGCCGCCTGGTTTGGGAAAGGAGTCAAAGATCGTCACCTCATGCCCTTTCCCTGCGAGATAATATGCAGCGGTGAGACCTCCAGGACCTGCTCCCACGATCCCCACTTTCTTGCCAGTTTTGTCCGCCACCTTCTTCCTCTTTTTCCAGGTGTCGCCTCCCTTATCCACGGCAGCGCGCTTGATCGCACGAATGGCAATAGGGTCTCCAAACTGCCTGTACGCACACGCTTCTTCACAGGGGGCGAAGCAGGCATCCGCACATACGGTGGGAAGAGGCAACTTCTCTCGCAAAATCGCCACCGCTTCATCATATTTCTGCTCTTTTACAGCACGGATGTACCTGGGCACGTCTACCCCGGCCGGACAATTCTCGTTGCACGGGGGTACGATCAAATCTCCCGTAGGAACGTGTTTTTCAATCATTGATGTTTGCCTCCAAAAAGTATTTGTTTAAGATGCAAAATGAATCTTCTCTTCAATATACTGAGCCAACCCCTCAATATGGGCCCTCATCCTTCTCTCAGCTAAATCAGGGTTCCGCTTCTCAAAAGCCTCGATGATATGTAAATGTTCTTTTTGCATTTTTGGAAAACGGTCCTCGTACACAATTGTCCTGAAACGGATCCAGCGGATATGATCGAAGATGTTTCCAGCTAACTCAATCAACTTATCACATTGACTGGTTCTAAGAACGAGTTCGTGAAAAACGATATTGGCATCAGAGTATTTTATAAATTGTCCTCCCGAACTCGATTCGCCAAAAGGCGAAAAGAGTTCTTTCATCTTCTGAATCTCATCTTCCGTGACATTTTTTGTCGCCAGGCGCGCAGCCATTCCTTCTAATACCGCTCTGACCAAAAGTATTTCGATTATCTCTTTCTTCGATTTTTTGACCACATACACGCCTTTTCGAGGCACGACCTTGAGGAAACCCTCTATTACCAGTCTGTTGATAGCTTCACGGAGTGGTGTTCGGCTTATCCCAAGGCTTTCAGAAAGTCCCCTTTCGTCAATTCGTTCCTCATCTTTCACCTTTGTTACATCTATCTTCAGAATGCTCTCCTTAATAGACTCATAGGCCCTTTCACTCAAGCTCGATGGTATCCTTATTTTTTTAACATTCAGCATTGGTTCTTACATCTGATATTGTTTTTAGGTTTTTTGTGTCTGGTATACCAAATACCGGACCTTTTTTAGGTTGTCAAGAAAAAAAAGAAGAAACTGGGGTTATCGCAAGACCTGATGATGTGGGTTATTGAGGCATCTCAGACAACTGGTTTGCCTGGTCTTGGTTTAACAATCTCCCGGATATTCGCCGAAGACGCGATCCAAGTCTTCATCTTCAACATCGAAAACGGTGTCATTGGGTGGGAGCGTTTCCGTGGCCATGAACTCGGGGAGGCGGTCCTGGGCCGACCCGAACCCGGCAAAGGTTTTAAACGACCTTTCCTGCCACAGGGCATTCTGACCGATTGAGCGGATATCCGTCTCGTTAAGATTTTTTCCGGTTAGAGGCCCAACCAGAGTGGCGAAAAGCTCATGCTCGGCCCGCAGGCCCGTAAACTGGCACAGCCCTAAACTGTCGGCAATAACCACATTGATCTGGGCAGTACGGGAACGCTCAACATGTCCCTCTTTTGAAAGAAGTTCCTCAGCTACGAAACCAGAGGTATGATCCGCCTCTTGAGGACTGGTGGCGTACGTCACTCCCAGGCCCTTGATGGACCGAGCGCAGTTTGCTGCCAGAGACTGGCCTTTAACCGCAGCCACTCTTCGGATACCAAAGACTTTGCCCGTTGTAGCCGCCCCCTGGCCCAAGATTCGGCCGAGAACGGTGCCATGGCCAATCTCGTCAACGAGGGCGATGGCCCGCTTACCATCGCCGAAGGAAAACAGTTCTGTCCCATTTAACAGTCCCAGGGTTGCCCCCATTTCAATGGTGTCCATGCCGTAATTATCACAGCGGAAATCTATCTGTGCTATGGTGTCCAGATCGTCAATGTCCAGGTTGGAACCCATCATGACAATGGTTTCGTACTCCAGACCGGAGGTGAGGTATGTGCCGTTTTCAGCGTTAAAGACATTGGAGCACCGGATCAAACAGCCCCTCATGCAGGCATGGCCCATACTGCCTCCGCGAAAAAGTCGACGAGATTTATAGAGAAAATATCCGCTGTTTGATCAAGCGTGGTTCCTATACACCACCAGCCTTCACATTCCCAGGGGCGTATTATCAATCCGGCGCCTCATCTCCTGAGGAAGAAAAATGGGAGAATATCAAAATCTTCTGGGATGGGTGGGAGGGTAATTGACGAGGCTTTAAGGCACGGTGCGTTTATCACTGGTTCGGGCATGGGAGTGGGTCCCCTCTGGTCGCATGGCTAAGACCGAGGACACCGCTTATTGCGGTCTATATCTTGCATCAGAGGAATCCTTTTTTATCACGGGAAGTGAAATTATTTGGGATGGCTGCTTCATGGTCAAAGGCCGTTAGATCCTTTCCTTTTACCTCACTTTAAAACCGTGCTTTTCCTGCCAATCAGGACCAAATTTTTTTTCGAAGTAGTCAGCCAGCCTGTCAAACCACCGCCACCAGAAGCTTTTACCCTTTTCTTGAGCTTCAAATATATCAGTCAGGAATGTAGTGATGTTGGTCATTTCTTCTTTTGGTAAAAAGGATGCTGCTCCTTCTTTGTATGATTTGACAACATTGTCCGGAGTCATTGCGTTTGCAGTCAACATAACGCCTATGACTCTTTTCTCATTAGAGATTTTTGGTAATTCATAACCGTGAACTCCCATGATATCCAAAATGGCCATATCAAAATACTGGGTCTCGAGGAGATTTTTAGCTTCATCAAACGTTGAAGCTTTTACAACATCACACATGGGTAGTAATTCTACCAATGCCTCCAATAAATCGGGCTCATCATCAACTATGAGCACCCTTTTGCCTTCCAGCAACTCTTTTGCCGCCATAATCAATTCCCCCTTACCCTGATAACAGCGAAGAAATGATCCTTAATTATCATCCTTTCCAGATTTCCTCCCGGTTAAAATCACGAGAAGATTTTCCGCCCGATTTTTCAAACTGGGTGATCCAGCTCGTTACTCGATTCTCACCATAGGCTTCTTTCCATGCAACCACGATAGTATCCACTGGAATATCAGCGCAGGTCCCGTGATCGGCAACATATTCCATGAATTGCTTTTTTTCCAGGTTGTAGGGCTGGAAGATTGAGTCCTCAAGGCCGTTGAATTCGAGCGGAGCGACACCGTGCCTTTCGCATAGTTCTGTGTTGAATGCAGGGGTCGCCTTTACCCATTTGCCTTTAAGATAAAATTCTACAAAACCATGGTATACAAACAAATCACTACCAAGGAATTCGATAAGTTGTTTTGTGGCAAGATGATTTCGGACATCGGCAAAGCCGATTCTCGACGGGATTCCGCAGGCCCTGCCAAGGGCGCAAAGAAGCGACGCCTTGCAAACACAATAGCCCTTTCCGCTTTTTAAGACATTGCTGGCCCGGTAATGTTCCGGGAGGTAGAAAGGATAATAGGGCGTGTACCAGATTCCATCCCTGACTTTGTAGTATATTTTCACGGCCCGTTCGACCGGATCTTTGCTCTCACCGATCGTCTCCATGGTATAATCGATGATCGTCTTGTGGTCGCTATTGATAATGGAAGTTGGGGTAAGGTATTTATTATTCACTCGATTTATCCTTTCTCATAAAGATTCTGATTCAAACGTATCTTTATCAGGGAAGAGCATTGTGTGCAAAAGAATATCGTAAAGCCATCATTTTTTTCTTGACATATAGCTACTTTGTAGCTAAATCTTAGTTACATTTTACCGGTGTCTTCGAGGGGATTGATCGTAATTTATAGCGAAATCATATTGTTACTGTCTTTAGTTAACTTTTTTGGATTTCTATAAAAAAACTTATCAAAATGCCAAGTGAAAAAGAAACGAAAAATGAGGAAAAACTAATCTCTGAAGAGGCCCGAGGTAAGGTCAAGTTCGAGGTCTATGGCGAAGAGATGGTGGAAAAGGCCGTTAAGCTGAGCGGCAACAGCGGCAGGGTCTATCTTCCACCGGATTGGGTTGGCTGCCGCGTTAAGATAATAAGGATTGATTGAAGAATAGTATGCTTAGACAAATGGATAACCTGCCGGAAAATTTACTGATAAGAAAAATCAAGATTGAGGACGCGGACGATATTGCCAGGATCCAGGCCGCGATTACCAAATCTCCAAACAAGACGGACTTCACACAGATCATCCAAGAACAGATCCAGAAGGAGGATGAAGCGGCCAGTTTTGTGGCGGAGATTGACGGCAAAGTTATCGGTCATATGATCAGCTATATCGTATACGCCGGTTTCGGCCTTGACAAGAGCGCCTGGATTGCCATGCTGGGCGTTGATTCCAAATTTATGGGCCAGGGCATCGGCAAGAGATTGGCAGAGGAAATATTAAGATTCTATCGGGACAGGGGCATTAAGTATGTTTTTACCTCTGTCCGCTGGGATTCTGCGGATCTTTTGTCATTTTTCAAAACCCTGGGCTTTGATAGGAGCGATTTTATTAACCTTAGAAAAGAGTTGATAACCTAGTTGATAAAGTTCAAAAGTTACGGCACCACGAGG
>CP070700.1:4844339-4855386 GCA_020349865.1 Desulfobacteraceae bacterium | reverse complement strand
AACTTAGATAAATTTGATGAAGCACGCCAGTTGCTGGAAACATTTCTCCACTATCACCCGGATGCCTTGCCCGGTTACCAGATTCTTTGTGAAGTTTTTTGGGAAATGGGGGCGTTCGATCAAGCT
This sequence comes from Desulfobacteraceae bacterium, assembly GCA_020349865.1. Next base: position 4,855,260 of record CP070700.1, on the reverse strand, counting down.
GAAGCGCTTCTTGCTCAATGCCCGGATGAGCTCAGGAACTCTTTAGCACATCACCTGCTGCGTGGCGAAACCATGTTTCAAGCCGGAAACTATTCGCAAGCAAAATTTTTCTATCAGGATTTCATGAATGAATACGGCTGGAACGAACTTATTGCAAGGGCCCTTGCCAGAACATTCGAGACATTGGGAGACCTTGAAAACGCCAGGGATATGTATGCCGAAATCATGGACCAATGCCGAAGCTGCCATACCCGCATTGATCCTTTTGTCAAGCGAAGATTCGCGGATATCAGCTTTGATTTAGGTGAGTACTCTTCAGCAATTCTGGAAATGTATCTTTCTCTGGCCCAGGAAGATCCGGAAAATACCCCATTTTACTACCTGAGAGTAAGCCAAATCTATTCCTCGTTAGGAAATGAGGAGGAAGCCCGTCGGTTTCAATTGTTTGCCCAACAGGCACAAAGCGGGAAAGAATAGCCCAATGCCGTTTATATCAAGCTTCAAGCCGCCACCAAAAGTGGAAAAAACCGCGTTATGGTTTATTTTTAAGGATCAAAAGCTGCTGATAAAAAACAAAGACGAAAATTATTTCGTTCTGCGATCACCGGATTTGAAGGCACTTAGCCTTGCTCCGGTCAGGCAGCAATATCTCGGATCGATGGATGGTCGGCCCTGCTATGCAGCGGAGTTGTCGAATGCAGCACCCATCTCCGATATTTTTGCATTCCAAGGGCTTCGTAGTCTTTTTGGACGACTTGAAGAAGAATTGATCTGGATTGCAGGCTTGGCGAACCAGTTAGTGCAATGGAATCAGAGCCACCAGTATTGCGGAAAATGCGGGAATCTCACCGAAGATAAGGCGGATGAACGTGCCAAATTTTGTCCAAAGTGCGGCTTGATGAATTATCCTCGTCTTTCACCGGCAATCATCGTTGCTGTACTCAAGGATAATCAGATTCTACTTGCCCATTCGCAACGGTTTCCCACTAAATTTTACAGCGTTCTGGCCGGCTTTGTCGAACCGGGGGAAACTCTGGAAGAATGTGTTAAAAGAGAGGTCCGTGAAGAAGTTGGCATCGCTGTAAAAAATATCCGCTATTTTGGCAGTCAGCCATGGCCTTTCCCGGATTCTCTCATGATTGCATTTACTGCTGAATACGCCGGTGGTGAAATAGAAATCGATAATTCTGAAATTATCTATGCAGGCTGGTTTACTGCGGATAGTCTTCCTTCTATTCCACCTAAAATCAGCATTGCCCGGCATTTGATCGATTGGTTTTCAGAAAACAAACAGAGTTGATTGAATGGCAACGAAGGGGTAGGGCCGTCGGGATGAGCAAAAGAATTAACGGTTATCAGGAGCAAAGATGAACGAGAAACATGTAAATAAGATAGCAGAAGAGCTGAATCTCGCACTCGGACAAGTAAAGGCCACAGCCCGTTTGCTCAAAGAGGGTGACACGGTCCCCTTCATAGCCCGTTACAGGAAAGAGGCTACCGATTCTCTGAACGAGGTAGCCATAACTGCGATCCGTGATAAAATGGCTCAGCTGGAGGCTCTGGACAACCGGAGGGAGAGTATATTGAAATCACTCATGGAGCGGGAACTCCTCACTGATGATCTGAAGGCGAAAATTGTTTTCGCTGAGACCATGACCACCCTGGAGGATATTTATCTCCCGTACAGGCCGAAACGGCGTACGCGGGCCAAAGTAGCTAAGGAAAAGGGGCTTGAACCATTAGCGAAACTCATCTTCGATCAGAAGGATGAAACTGATCCGGTAAAAGAGGCGGCAGCCTTTGTTGAACCTGAAAAGGGAGTTGAAACAGCAGAGGATGCGCTTGCAGGCAGTCGGGACATAATAGCCGAGTGGGTAAACGAAGATCAGAGGACTCGCGAAAGAATGCGGGTGCTCTATGCACGGAAAGGGGTCTTCCGCTCCAGAGTAATTCCGGGCAAGGAGGCAGCGGGAGTCAAGTTCAGGGACTATTTCGGCTGGGAAGAGCCGGTGTCTGAAGCACCATCGCACAGGATTCTTGCAATGCGCCGGGGAGAGAAGGAAGGTTTTATCGATCTGCGAATAAGCCCCCCTCAGGATGAAGCGCTGGCACTGTTGGAGTCTATGTTTGTTAAAGGGGAAAGTGCAGCTTCTCAGGAGGTTAAGGACGCGGTGCATGATTGCTACAAAAGGCTTCTATCTGTTTCAATTGAAACAGACGTTAGGCTTGAAACCAAAAAAAGAGCTGACAAAGAAGCAATTAAGATATTTGCAGATAATCTCAGGGAACTCCTCCTTGCACCGCCCCTCGGCCAAAAAAGTGTCATGGCCATAGATCCGGGGATTCGTACGGGCTGTAAGGTTGCCTGTCTCGGTCCCCAGGGTAAACTGCTCCAAACAGATACTATCTATCCTTTCAAGTCGGAAGACGCTCAATTATCCTCTGCAAAAAGGGCAAAGGAATTAGTGGATACATATGAAGTGGAGGCGATAGCAATAGGGAACGGCACTGCTGGAAGGGAAACCGAAGCCTTTATCAATAATCTTCCCTTTTCGGATAACATTCCGGTGATAATGGTCAATGAGAGCGGTGCGTCTGTCTATTCCGCTTCTGAAGCGGCAAGGGAGGAGTTTCCTGATCTGGACGTGACTTACAGAGGGGCGGTATCCATTGGAAGGCGCCTCATGGACCCCGTGGCTGAGTTAGTGAAAATCGATCCCAAATCTATTGGCGTAGGGCAATATCAGCACGACGTGAACCCGCAGGCCCTCAAAAGAAGCCTGGATGATGTGGTCACGAGTTGCGTCAATGCTGTAGGGGTGGATGTCAATACAGCGAGTCAACAACTTCTCACCTATGTCTCCGGTCTTGGACCGCAGTTGGCAAAAAATATCGTAACCTACCGCGATGAGCACGGAGCTCTCTCTTCAAGGGAAGAATTTAAAAAGGTATCGCGTCTTGGCCCGAAGGCCTTTGAGCAGGCAGCCGGTTTTCTCAGAATAAGGGAAGGGGATAACCTCCTTGATGCAAGCGCGGTCCATCCAGAATCTTATGACATTGTGGAGGCTATGGCCGAGGATCTTGGCTGTGGGGTAATTGATCTGCTTGAAAGCGAAGTGCTCAGGAACAAGATCGACCTGAATAGATATGTTACAGACAGGGTGGGCGTCCCCACCCTTACCGATATTTTTGCCGAACTGGCCAAACCCGGTCGCGATCCCCGGAAGCAGTTCGAACGTTTCAAATTCAAAGAGGGCATTGAGAAGATTGAAGATGTGCGGCCTGGCATGAGCCTACCCGGCGTGGTCACGAATGTCACTGCATTTGGTGCTTTTGTCGACATAGGTGTTCATCAGGATGGGTTGGTACATATTAGCCAAATGGCGAACCGATTTATTAAGGATCCTAACAAGGTGGTCAAGGTCCATCAGCATATAACGGTCAAGGTGCTGGACGTGGATCTGGAAAGAAAACGAATCTCTCTTTCCATGAAACAGGGTACCGATCAGCAGCCAGGAAAATCAGGAAAGCATTAAATGTAAGCGGGGGTAGGGGTTGCATCTTTCATCGATTTAGATCTCAGGCTGAGTTGCGAACCAAATGATGTCGGTGTTGTTTCAATATAGGAAGCAGTTATTCCCTTTGTTCGCGGTCTTAGTGGCGCTTTGCCTGCCACTACTTGGAGGTTGTCAACGGGTCACCGCCAGATTCATCGGCGTTCAAACCATCACAGCCGAATGTCTCAAAGAGGCTGCAAGCAACCAGCAAGATATTCTCATAGTGGATACACGGGGCGAAGCGGTCTACAGGGCGGGCCATATCCCTGGCTCTATCAGCGTGCCTGTTGAAGAGGTCGAAGGGTATCTCGATAAAAAGAAGATCCCCTGGAATCGCCCTATTGTTACAGTCTGCGGCGCAGGCTGGGGGTCACAGGTCAGTGCTGCCACCATCATGGCCATGGGCTATCCCAAGGTGTATACCCTCATCGGCGGCATGGACCGGTGGAAAGAGCGAGGGCATACTGTACGCTCCGGTTCAGATCCCCTTGAGAAAGAGGCGTTCGGGCCACCAGTCGTCCGAATCAGCGTTCTCTCCCAACTCGTTATTACAGTGGCGGCCTTCCTTGTCAAACCCGCCTATATTATCCTGAGCTTGCCTGTCATTGTAATGCTGTGGGGGAAGAAATCGAACGACCTGGCCCTCATCCGCAACGCCATGGTCGTCTTTTTCATGGGCGAGAACGCCTGCACCCTGAATTATTTCATTGCTGGCAATGGGAGCATTTTACTTGAATTCGCTCACGGTCTGGGCATGGCGGGGAGTTACTTCTTGCTTGCCTGGGGACTGTTCTTGTTTTTCGATGGGCGCATCTTTCATTATCTGGATCCGCGCCGGCCGTGTGTTTTTCAGCGTCATTGCAAAGGATGCTGGAAAAATGAGGATACCTCCTGCGGCCTTCATCGGCTCGCCCTGTTCCTGATGCCCGCGCTCGCTTTTGTGGCCTTACTGCCGGTGACCATGCCCTTGCGGCCCTTCAAGATCATTATGCCCGTCTTTTTGTCGGACGTCCTATGGTTCAAGGATTTCTGGAATCTGTTCGTCGAGTTCCGGGTCTATCCCATCTTAGGGGCTATCGGATTTCTCATTTCTTTCCTGTGGATGTGGAAGGGGAAGGCCGGACTATTAAAGGCGCAACTGCCGTTTTTCACTGCGGTTGGTTTTGCCGGCTATTCCTTCTTCCGGTTCGGCTTGCTTCTTACCTTCAAAGAGAATCAGGCCTGGGCGGATTGGTGGGAAGAGGCGACGGAATTAATCTTGATTGCCGCGGTACTATTTTTCCTGGAAATCTTCAAGACACAATTCGATCTGAAAACCCCCTGGCCACTCAATCGATATGGTCGTTTCAAGATCGCCCCTATAAAAAAAGTAGCCTTGAAATCGACTTCAAAAGGACTGGGTATTGGCAGGTACTCACGAACTCACGGCGTTTGATTTTTCCAGCCTCCTCCGTTCCGTAACCTTCCGGACGATGCTCTCCAAGACCCAAAAGGTGGCCGCTGAGGCTGATAAAATCAAGACCACATACCAAAAATAGGATGGGAACGTCTGTTCCCAGCCCGCCCACACGGCAAAGGAGAGATTCACATTGGCGTGTTCAGGGGTGACCATCCTGGTGACCAACCCAAGGGCCACCAATCCTACTGTAGCCGCAATCCATGAAAATTTCGGTATTTCCATGAATTTGAGTCCATAAAGGGCGATGACGAGCCCCCCAATGTGGCTGAAAGTCGAAGTCAGCATGAAATCAGCGTTCATGAGGACATTGAGTAGCCAAAGGGGGACCGCCATGGTCAACCAGAAAAATCCGATGGACAGGAGCCAGGATCGTGACAGGAGCAAACCTATCCCTATGAGCAGGCAGCCGAGGTGGCAGAACCACATAAGATGGTAGGGTTCCCGCCCGGAGACAAGGGCGCCAGCATGAAAAGGTAGAAAAGGATGGCAACAATGTCGGCTGCGACTGGATGGTGGCTTCGCTTCATGTTTTGCGGTCGTAGAAAGAGTAAAAAAAAGCAGATTGCGCTGTTGCGTCAAAGTAGCTGTTGCAATTTCCTTTGAGAGCTTACATTCGCCGGCAAAAGCTAACTTTTTTGTCCACTCAAACTTGATAGTTTCGCAAAAAGTCTTATGAACGGTCATTGCGAGGAGTGAAGCGACGAAGCAATCTCTTTATTTCAACTAGTTATACCAACTGAGATTGCTTCGCTTCGCTCGCAATGACAGGTGAAATGACTTTTTACGAGTACATCAAACTTAAACTCCGAAATCACGAAAATCAACCGTTCATATGGTCGGTTCACGCTGTAGGCTGCTGGAAAACCCGTCTCATCCCTGGACATGCCTGGTCAATAGCTCACCGGTGTGACAAGAGAGAATTCTTACTCAAATTAGCTAAAGATGGTTGGCGGTGGCTCCAGGGGTCCCCCATCCCATAACAGCCTGAAATCACGAAGTCCTTCCAGCAGTCACTCAGAAAAGACCGCTTCAACCTTCAACCCCGCAACCAGGTGTTGTGTCGAGGCGTACTCATTAGCCGGATGAATCATCAAGGAATCGTTAACATTATTGCCTTTTTACTCGTTTTGCAGTAATTTATATTGCCTTTAAAAACTATTAAAATCAATAAATTAACTATGGAACAAAAATTATTTTAAAATAAATGCTTGACATGGCGTAAAGATATAGCTAAATTAGTTAATAATATGAACGAAAAAGACTCCAAAATCAATGAAGAGCTCTTAAGTTATCAGACCCTAAGACTGAAAGGTCTCATTAGAGAGATAATTCAGTGCTGTGAGGACCGCAAACTTTATGAGTCCCAGAAGTTCGGCCTGCTTTATTCCGAACTGAAGTGCTTGATGCTGTTCGATGGGGAACGATACTTAACCGTCAAGGGTATTGCCGAAAGACTGGAGGTGGCTAAAAGCCGCGTCACCAAAATCATTAATGGTCTCGTTGAAAAACGCCTTGTTGAAAGCATTAATGACCCGAAAGACGCGAGGATCAGACTCATCAGCCTGACACAGTCAGGGCAAAAAAAATCAGCCGAGATAGAAGCTTTCCAGCAGGAAATACATCGCAAATTACTTTTGCAAATGAGCATTGGTGAAAGAAAAAACGTTCTCTCTCACCTCGAATCCCTCAGGACTGCCATGGAAGCGGTCAAAGAACAATTGATATAAACTTTCCGAAAAGTCTCTATCCGGAAAGTCCAAGAAGGGAAAGCAATTACCCTGTTTTTTAATGTTAATAACGTTAACAAACTTAAAAACTAAATGAGGAGGATATCATGACAGAAAATGCTGCAAGAAAGCCTGATCTGGCGCTGTCAGATGAAAATAGTGTGAAAATTGAGGACATCGAAAGGCAGGTTTCTGAATTAAAGACCCAGCTACAATCACTTTCCGGGGCGACCCCGGTGAATAAACTTTCTATTATTATGTTTAGCGGTGATCTGGACAAAGTGTTGGCTTCACTTGTTATTGCAACCGGAGCAGTTGCCATGGGTATGGATGTGGTAATGTTTTTCACCTTCTGGGGCACACCCATCCTTAGAGACAAAGGGAAGAAGGTCGGCGGAAAGGATATCATGGGGAAGATTTTTGGATCCATGCTGCCCACAGGAACGGCCGATGTGAAGCTCTCAAAAATGAATATGGGCGGTATGGGCACGGCCATGATGAAATCACTTATGAAAAAGAAGAACGTCGCGTCCTTGGAACAGATGTTGGAATTAGCCGCAGAACTCGGTGTTCGTATTTTTGTATGCGAGATGTCCATGGATCTCATGGGATTTAAAAGGGAAGAGATGATCGATTATCCCGGTTTGAGTTACGCGGGCGTCGCAAAATTCATGGAAGAAGCGCAGAACAGTAAGGTTCAGCTTTTTATATAAACATAAGTGTCTTATAATAGGAGGGTAAAAATGACTGAAGAGATTAAAGTTGATAAGGTAATGGATTTAAAGGGGCTGCCATGTCCAATGCCAGTGGTGAAGATAAGCAAGGGGATTAAAGAAGTCGAAGTCGGCCAGGTTGTTGAGGCTATTACGACGGATCCCGGCTCATTGGCAGATTTCCCTGCCTGGGCTAAAACCAGTGGCAATGAAATACTGAAGACCGATCAAGATAACGGGCTCATTAAGTTTTATATCAAACGGGCTGCTTAGAGACTAATAAGTGTGCCCCAATGGTGGGGCACACACAGCTGATTATTTCGGTCGAATAGGGGGGATAATGTGGAGACAGTGTATTACGTCATATTAGTACCCATGGTATACATTGCTTTTGCTGTCTTCTTTCTGGGCACCGGCCTAAGACTTGTGAAGATGTTTCGGGAACCAAAGCACCCGGCAACACTGCAAATTTTTCCTGAAAAACAGCCTAAGTTGCTTTGGGCCTTTCATGACACTTTCCTGTTGCCCACTGTTCGAAGACACAATCCAGTCTTGTGGGTTTTTCTAATGTTGTTTCACATCTGTTTTTTTCTTCTCATAATAGGGCATGTAGAACTGATCGATGATTTCAGAATTTTTCAGGTTATCGAACATGAAGTGTTTTTAGGAAAAGGCTTTTTGGGGTTGATCCTATCTGTTGCTTTACTGTTTTTTCTATTCAGGCGATTCGTATCACCAAACAGAGAGTTGTCGGTTCCCGAAGATTACTACCTTCTCATCTTGCTGTTTCTCACCGTCATCTTTGGCAGCGAGCTGGACTGGGCAAGAAGGTGGTATGAATATGGAGATCTATCAGTCGAAGATTATCGATTGTACCTCTCCAGTCTCCTATTGTTGAGACCCGAATTATCCGCCAATCTGACATTGTCGGGTCATTCTTTCATGCTGGTCTTACATGTTTTTTTTGCAAATCTGTTTCTCATGTTTTTCCCATTCAGCAAGATTATGCATTCATTCCTGGCATTGCCTATGAATAAGCTGCGAAGAGGTCAATAATGGATCAAAAAACACGAGATGAGTTGCTGAAACTCTTCCAAGACAAACTGAATGAGGCCATGAGATTTTATTTGGAGACGTGCTCCAGATGCGGCGTTTGCACTAATGCCTGTCACGTTCACGAATCCATGCCCCATGTTAAGTACATTGCCGCGCACAGGGCCGAAATTGTCCGTAGAATTTACAAGAAATATTTCAAAGGGCAGGGAACGCTGTGGCCATCTGTGGGAGAGGCCAAAGAGTTGACCGACATGGCCCTCGAAGAGCTCTATGAAGCTGCTTACTCCTGCACAGGTTGCAGACGCTGCATGGTATATTGTCCATTTGGGATTGACACCCAGATGATCATGTCTATCGCCAAGCTACTTCTTGTCGGTGCCAAGGCAGAACCGGAGATTCTGACACTGTTAGCCGATACTTCCATTGAAAAGGGCAAGTCTCTGGAGCTATTTAAAGAGGGCTTCCTTGAAGGCCTTAAGAATCTTGAAGCGGAAGTTGTCAAAAAATGGAAAATGGAGGCTGGGGAGACCGCCATCCCAGTCGATGTTGAGGGGGCAGATCTTCTTTATGTGGCTCTGGCCGGCTCCCACTCTATCGTTCCAGCAGCAGCTATTTTCAATGCGGCAGGTGAGAACTGGACTTTGAGCTTTTTTGAAGCGGTCAATTTCGGTGCTTTTGTGGGTGATCCCACCAGGACGAAACTCATTATGGATCGCATCGTGAACGAGGCGAAACGGCTTAAGGTGAAAGAAGTCTGTATCTGTGAGTGCGGAACGGCATTCAGAGTCATGAAGCAGATGTCAGGCAAACCTCCTTTCAAGGTGACTTCCATCACTGAAGTTCACGCCCGGTATATCAGGGAAGGCCGAATTAAGTTAGACAAGTCAAAATTCCACGAACCCGTCACCTACCACGATCCATGTCAGATAGCAAGAAATGCCGGGGTGATCGATGAGCCTCGCTATATCCTTCAGCACCTGACCGATGATTTTCGTGAAATGACTCCCGATCCGCGATACAACTGGTGCTGTGGGGGAGGAGGTGGGTTGGTAGCCTTGGGCGAAGAGACACTTGATTTTCGGATGAAATCAGCAAAGGTCAAGGTTGATCAAATCAAGGTAACAAACGCAACAATTCTTGCCACCGCTTGCGAGAACTGCCATACTCAGCTGAGTAACCTGAACGATCATTATAAGATGGGCGTAGACGTTCAGTTCTTGAGCTCCATGATCGTTGATGCCCTGGTTCAATAAAAAAGAAAGGGTTTTTACGTCTTTATTTTTGAAGGTTAATAATCGGTTAACCGCTAGAAAAGTTCCAACAGAGGTTGATTAGCGTTCTGAGAGTGACAGAATAAGTGGGCCTCTATGATTTATAAATCCAAGAAAGATTCCTGGCTCGTATTGATTGTATTGTCAGCTGGACTTGCCGTTTTGGGAATGGGAATATACCATTTTGTAACAAAAGGGATACACCATCCCGCAACATGGATTCTGGGTCTTACAACCCTGTTCTACGGGGCTGTAATCCTGATGCTTGCTTATCCGGTATTTTACGAAATTAAACCATCCGGGTTACGCATAAGGAGTGGTTTGTTTATTCAATATTAGATTCCCCTGTCGTCCATTGAAACTGTGCGGCCTACAAGAAACCCGTTGAGTGCCCCGGCATGGTCGTTGGATCGGCTGCAGATCATTTACAGAAAAGACGGGCGGTCAACCTTTGCTTTAATATCTCCGGAAAACAAGGAATTTTTTCTCATGGAATTGGCGGGGATGGCGCCTCATTTGCAGCCAGAAGGTGACGGGCTCATCACAAGAAATAGCGGTAACAGGAACTCAAATATTTAGAAAAATCGTAAAAGTTTAATGGTTTGAAAATAGTACGAAAAGGCCCGATATTCCAATGATGATTATGTCAAAGCACTAAACTGTTACAAAAAATCCTGCATAGAGGTGATTTGAAATGAAAGAGTTGATTGAACTAATTGCCAAAGCGCTCGTGGATAAACCAGAGGAAGTGATGGTAACAGAAAAAAAATGACATCGGATCTCTGTGATTGAGCTGAGGGTGGCTAAAGAGGATTTTGGAAAAGTGATCGGCAAGCGCGGGCGCACAGCCGAAGCCATGAGAACAATACTCACTGGAGCCTCTGCGAAATTGAAAAAGCGATGTGTACTGGAGATAATAGAATAACATTGTAATTATCTGACAACCGACGCCTAATCCTTAATCGCTTCAATAAAATTCCTGCGGGTGTCCGACAGATCAATGGTCGTCTCCAGAATCTTACCACCACGCAGGAATTTTACCAGAATTTTGTCACTACTGCCAAAGCGCCTGTTCACCTCCACCAGGCATGCGCTCTTTCGGGGTTTCTGGGTGCCGAACGCAACTGCTGCTACCCCC
>CP070700.1:4822870-4844239 GCA_020349865.1 Desulfobacteraceae bacterium | reverse complement strand
ATATCCGTAGGCACCCGATGCTGGACATACTTACCCGCCTCAATCTTGGCCACATCGAGCAGGTCGTTGATAAGTTCCAGGAGGACATCTATTTTATTCGACCCCCTTTTTACGAATTCGGACTGTTTTTCCTCAAGTGGACCGCATAATCCTTCCAGCAACACATTGTTTTGCTGTTTTATCGAAACAAGAGGGCTGCGGAGTTCATGGGCCACCATGTTGATAAAGTCTGTTTTCATTTGATCCAGTTGCTTGAAAGCGGTGATATCTTCAAGAACGGTCACTGTTCCCACAATGCTGTTGTCCGGTGCGAGGGCAGGTGCAGAGATGGCCCTTAGTACGTTTGCTCCTGCTTTGATTTCTTGTGTTACTGACTCTTTTTTTGAATAGTCCCCATCCTGAATTTGTTTGAGGGTGCTTATCAAGGATTCATCATTTATGATTCTGGAAACAGGGACTGGGTTTTCCACTTCTTCGGATATTTCCATTAATCGCATGAGTGGCGGATTATGAAGAACTACCTCGAGGTTGAGGTTGGTTACCATAACCGCGTTGCCCATACAGTTAATAATGGTTTTAAGGCGGCTTTTTTCAAGGTTGAGATCATAAAGATTTCGGATGTTTTCTTCTTCGAATTGCTTGGCCTTTTGCTCGAGCCTTCTCTTTTCAGCGGCTCTGGTAATGGTTAAGAGAAACTGTTCTAATTGGAAAGGCTTGGTGATGAAATCATAAGCACCCTTTTTCATGCACTCCACTGCCGTATCAACTGTCCCATGGCCTGTGATGATGATAACCGGAATATCCGGGTATTTTTTTCCGGTTAATTCAAGAACTTCTTCTCCGCTCATGACCGGCATCTTTAGATCAAGTAGGATCATGTCCAGTTGTTCTTTGGCGAGTGTATCAAGTGCCACCTGACCGTTTTCAGCAGAGAGCACGTCATAACCCTTGCCGGTTAATACGCGATGGCACCCGTCCCTAATGATCTTTTCATCATCAACAACCAGAATCCTGATTTTTTCATTCATCCTTCGCCCAATCCTATGAAAGCAGGTTCTTCATAAGGTTGTTCCACAAATCCGAGAGGAAGTTCAATAATAAACCGGGTTCCTCCCTCATGGGGGCATTCGAGCATGATATCGCCGCCATGGAGGTTTATAATTTTTTGTGAGATACTCAGGCCAAGGCCTGTTCCTTTGCCGACCGGCTTGGTGGTAAAGAACATGTCAAAAATCTTGTCTCTGAATCCTTCCGGTATTCCTTGGCCGGAATCAGAAACCGCAATAACAAACAAATTTCTTTTAGCTTCATATTTTGCCGAAATATCCAGCCGTCCTTTTCCTTTCATTGCATCGGCCGCATTGATGAAGAGATTGGTAAAGACCTGCTGGAGCTGTCCTATATCTCCCACCATTTCCGGCATATGGGGTTCGATATCTCTGTTCACCTCAATGTCTTGGAATAGGGCCTGATTGATCAATAGATTCAGGCTCTTTGTGATCACTTGTTCTATACTGAAACTTGATGCCTTTCCAATGGTCTGACGGCTGAATTCCAGCAATTCAGATACAATCTTTTTGCAACGCAGTGTTTGATCGATGATTTCTTGCATATCTTTAATGTGTTGATTGTTATCTTTAAGGTTTTCTTTAAGCATTTCGGCATATATCATGATTCCGGAGAGTGGGTTATTGATTTCGTGGGCAACACCCGCAGCCATTTTGCCCACAGAGGCAATTTTTTCCGACTGAACCAACTGGAAATGGGCATCTTCAAGGTCTTTTCTCATCTTGAGAATTTCCCGCATATCGGTAAATACACCCACACTGCCTATTTCCTTTCCATCAATCCTGATAATGGAGGCCGAAAGGGTAACGGGTATCTCCTCACCGTCCTTAGTTGTAATAGACATACTGGTCGGGTTTAATTTGCCCACAGGACCGTGTTTATCGCTCCGCATTTTTTTCATGTTTTCTCTGGCCACATCCATGTTGTAAAAGCTACTCAGGTGTCCACTCTCCATTATTTCCCGGGCAGAATATCTGGTCAATCGTTCCATTCCCTCATTGAATATGAGTACGTTTCCCTTGGTATCCACCACAACGATTCCGTCAACAGTGCTCTGGATAACGTTTTGGAAAAAAGTATTGGATTTCTCGACATCCTGCTCTAATTTTATTCTGGCTGTCACATCTCTGGATGCCTCCACTATCTGAACAATATCACCTCGTTCATTGTAAATGGGTGCAACGGTAATTACATCAAAGCGTTCTTCCCCTTTTTCCTCCCGGAGTTCTCTAAAAGTACTGATAATCTTCTTCTCTTTTATCTCTTCCAAATATAATAAGTAGCATGGATATCCGGCTTCCCCGCATGACTTTTCCAGTCCATACCTCACCTCATAGCAATGTTTTCCCAGAACATCCTCATAGGTGAAATTGAATTCATCAAGAAAGGTCCGGTTAACCCTCTCAATGGTCATATCCATATTGACTACCATAATCCTGTAAGGAAGCGAATCCAGTATAATTTGAGTATACTTTCTTTCTTTTTCCCCATGTTCTTGACGTTTTTTTTCTATCTCGGTTTTTTCGATCTCCATCTGGATTAAATCCCATAGGAATCTTGCTCCTCTGTAGTCAACTATGGAGATGCCCGCAGGTTTTGTCCGAAGAATCGATTCCCTGGCTTTTAATGATCCAGTCAGTTCGATAAGGAGATTCAATTCTTTCAGGCTGTAAAGGTCCTGGAAATTGCCGGTTGTGAAGAGATTGTGCTTTTTCGCATAAACCAGGCCCGGCGCTTGAGGGTTTATATCCGCCACGCCCAGAATTTTCATTTTAAGCCTTGACAGGCGTTCCTTATCCAGGATTTGCAGAAGGTCATGACAGGCTTTTCCGCCACCCACAAAGGCCACATTAAGCGGTATGTCGGCCAGCTCGCCGCGAACGATTGTTAGCGGTTCGTCAGGCTTGTTTTTTTCTGCTGATTTTAGGGCCTCTCCAGTCAATTGGTTCTCCTGCTGCTTTTAGTACTTACAAACTCGCCAGGTCTCAGGCATATTCCGTTGGGGTCTTGATCGTCATTAAGACTCTCTCTTGAGCCTTGCGATTACTTTCTTTTCCATATCCTTAACGATTAATTTTAAAGCGATACTTTCAGTTATAGGGCCTAAGTTATTCCATCCTTTTTGAAGAGCTTCTTCTTTTTTTTCTCTAAACTGCTCAAGGCTGGTGGACATGTCTTGCCAGGCGTACAGCTTTTGAAGGACATGACGTTCAGGTGCCGTAAGGTCTTTTTGGGTGTCGAATGATCGACCGTTGCTCGTCATAATAATCATAAGAAAACCGACTAAAATGGAGCACCTTTTCTATTTGAAGGTAGTGGTCAACTGTAGTTGGAAGTAATTCCACGCAAATTGGTGGTTATTATTATTAGCAATTTAGGTCAGAATTCAAGAAAAAAGCCCGAGGGATCACCATAGCAAAACCCCCGGGCCTAAATTTACGGTGTTCCTCGCATTCTGTTATACATTTGGCCTGGGAAGCACACCTGCCAATTCAGCGATCTCAGGCACACGATGTTCCCACTCGATGGCCATGAGATGAACCCCGGCTATCCCCTCCATCTCTTTAAATTCCTCAATCTGCTCTATGGCAAATTTGATACCTTCATCGGCCACCTTGCCTTTTCCGGCGCCTCTTAAGCGTGTGATCAAGGCGTCCGGAACATCCATACCAGGGACCTGCTTGGCCATATACCGGGCCATACCAACGCTTTTCATGGGGGTGACGCCAGCCAGTATATAGCATTTCTCATGAAGACCCATGTCAACGACTTTTTTCATGAATTCCCTGAATCTATCCATATTGTAAATGCATTGGGTCTGGATAAAGTCTGCTCCGGCTGCAATCTTTTTTGCGAGACGATGCACACGGAACTCAAAGGGCTCGGCAAATGGGTTGGAAGCTGCACCAATAAAGAGTTTGGGTGGTACATCTATGTCCTCCCCATTAAGAAACTTCCCCTCGTCTCTCATGGTCTTGACCGCATGGATCAACTGCATTGAGTCAATATCAAAGACATTTTTGGCGTGGGGATGGTTACCGAATCTCTGATGGTCGCCTGAGAGGCAGAGCATATTTCTGATACCATGGGAATATATTCCAAGGATGTCACTCTGTATGGCTAGTCGGTTACGATCGCGACACACCATCTGGAAATTAGGTTCCAGCCCTTCTTGCATTAGGATAAGCGAGGCAGCCCAACTGGCCATTCGCACGACCGCCGTCTGGTTGTCGGTGATATTCACCGCATCCACACAACCTTTTAAATGGTGGGCCTTTTCTTTAAGATGTTCCACATTTGCACCCTGGGGAGGGCCACACTCCCCGGTAAAGGCAAAGTGACCCGCATTCAGAACCTTTTCGAGGTTACTTCCCGATTTCAGATCGCTCATTGTACCAGCTCCTCCCTCACGCTCTTCCTGGGCCCACCATCCCTTGAAGTTGTCCAATCCTTTATGGGCCTGAACTCAAGGAGATCATCCAGACGACCCTGTTCCATTTTTTTTCTCACAATCATATCCCAGATACAGTCCACATCTTTGGATATCTCGCATTTGCCCCCTGCCGAACCACCGCAGGGACCGTTCAAAAGACTCTTTGAGCAGCGGGCAATCGGGCACATCCCTTCAAAATAGTGTATCACGCAGGTTCCGCAGCCTGCGCATCTCTCTTCCCAGATTCCGTGTTGAACAGCGCCCCCAAAAAAGGTTGTATTCACGGCAGGGAAAAAACACTGTTCAGGATATCGTTGCGATAAGAACTGAGGACCTACCCCACAGGCCATAGAGATGACCGCATCATAATTGTCTACTATGTCCTTGATTTGATCAACGTATTCAGGATCGCACTGCCTTTCTAAAGTTTTTTCGTCCACCTCCAGGAGGCGACCATCTTTTTTCTGGGCGGTTTTCAAAGTAGAGGCGAGAATGCCGACTTCTTTACTCCCTCCAACATTGCACACGGTAACACAGCCTTTACATCCGATGATCAGGATCTTTTTGAAATCCTTGATCATCTCCAGTATTTCTTTGAGTGGTTTTCGATCGGCAACTATCATAATTCACCTCTTTATGCGGCCTTTTTCAGGTTAACCGGGCTGGGTCCTAATTCTTTGATCCGTTCCACCATCTCCCGTGCAATTTCTGCAAATCGTGGACCTTCGCCGGCAGACAGATTGAACATCTCAACGCGCTCGGGCTCAAGACCTATCTCCTCAAGGGTCTTTTTGACATACAGGACCTTTCTTTTTGCTTTAAGGTTACCATCTATAAAGTGACATTCGCCTTCAAGACAACCGGCCACATAAACGCCGTCAGCGCCGTCTTCAATTGCCTTCAAAAGGTGTAGAATATCCACCCGCCCGGTACAGGGGACTTGAATGATTTTAACACTGCTCGGATAAGAGAGTCTCATGGAACCTGCCAGGTCCGCGGCCGAATAGGCTCAGTACTGGCAGCAAAAAGCGAGAATCCGTGGTTCAAAGTTATTTGTCATGTTTCCTCCTTCGCAAAAACTTAAGTTATCTAAAGAGTCTAAAGTATCTAAAGTGAGCTAAAGTTAATGATGAGAAATTCTTTCAAATATTTTTTTTCTTTAACTTTGATGAACTCGTAAAAAGTCTTTTCACACGTCATTGCGAGGAGCAAAGCGACGAAGCAATCTCCTAATTTCAAGTTGTTACAGCCGATGAGATTGCTTCGCTACGCTCGCAATGACCGTCCATAAGACTTTTTACGAAGCCGTCAACTTTAGGCATTTTAGTTCACTTTAGACACTCGAATTTTCATCCAGTCTGAAAAAGGGCGTCGGTCTTGGCAATAATCTGTTCATCGGTGAAGTGCTTCAGGGTAATGGCCTTACCCGGGCATTCAGCCACACAAGCGCCGCATCCCCGGCACTCGGCCGGGTCAATAACTGCATAGCCCTCATCAGCAATTCGAGGGGCGCCATATGGACAGGTCCGGACACACGTAACGCACACAGCGCACATATCTGGGTCGATTTCGGCCACGACCCCGCCTATAAGGATTCCTTCCTTGGATAAGATGGTCATGGCTCTGGCCACAGAGGCTTTGGCCTGGGCAATGCTTTCATCAAGTGGTTTCGGATAATGTGCGAGGCCGGCCATGAAAAGGCCGTCAGAGGCAAAGTCAACCGGTCTCAGTTTCATGTGTGCCTCAATCAGGAAGCCTTCATCATTAACAGGTACTTTGAATAATTCAAACAATTCCTTGTTTTCATTTGGAATAATCGCTGTCGCAAGTATTACAAGGTCAGGTGATAACCGGACAGGGCGTCCCAGTACACGATCTATGACTACCAAGGAGAGGTTCTGCTCGTCAGACAGGTCAAGTTCGGGCAGGCCTTCCAGATTATAACGGATGAAAATAACACCCTTTTCTCTGGCCTTGCGATAGAGGTCCTCACGGAATCCATAGGAGCGAAGGTCCCGATAAAGGATGTAGACCTCCATCCCCGGGTCTATTTCCTTAAGTGTCAAGGCGCTTTCCAGACTGTGCGTGCAGCATGTTTTACTGCAATAGGGCCTTTCGGGTATCCTGGAACCAACACATTGAATGAATACGGCTGTTTTTGCGGCCTTGATGCGATTGTCCCTGGCGGTGATGGCCTCATCAAGTTCCAGATGGGTGAGGACCCTGGGATGCTTCCCATAAAGGTACTCATCGGGTTTGTATTCCTGTCCGCCGGTAGCCAGGATGGTGGCGCCATGCTCGATCACCGTGGACGAACCCTTGCTGTTCAAGGGAGCCAGGGTGGTTGTAAAATTGCCAATAATGCCTGTTGTACTTTTAACGGTTGTTTCAAGAAAAACCTGGATCAGGGGTTTATCCTGGACCCGCTTAATGAGATCCTGAAGGTACGGGGCCACCTCTTCTCCTCTCCAGGTGGAGCGAAGCCTGCGGGCTGCACCGCCAAGTTCGTCCGATTTTTCCACCAGGTATGCCTGATATCCCTGTCTCGCCACACTGAGAGCGGCCTCCATACCGGCAACACCTCCGCCAATGACCAGCAGGGAAGGTTTTATGTTGAGTGTGATCTGCTTGAGGGGTTCCACAAGTGCCACTTTTGCCACGGCCATGCGTACCAGATCTTTGGCCTTTTTCGTGGTCTTTTTCGGGTCATTCATATGGACCCAGGTGTTTTGATCACGGATGTTGGCCATCTCAAAGAGATATTTATTGAGACCTACATCCCGGATGGTCTCCTGGAAGAGGGGTTCGTGGGTGCGGGGGGAGCAGGATGCTACCACCACGCGGTTAATTCTCTTTTCCTTAATGATCTCCTTCATTTTGTCCTGCGTATCCTGGGAGCAGGTGAAGAGGTTGTCTTCCACATATACCACATTGGGAAGGGTTCCGGCATAATCTCTTACAGCCGGCACGTCCGCAATTCCGCCGATATTAATGCCACAGTTACAGACAAATACTCCAATACGCGGCTCCTCTCCAGAGAAGTCTTCCTCGGGCGGGAGTTCTTTAATACGTGTCATTGTTCCCCTGGCGCTGGCCAGTATCTCTCCCGAGGCCGCGGCAGCCGCAGAGGCTTCCATGACTGACTGGGGAATATCTTTGGGGCCTTGAAAGACTCCGCACACAAAGATGCCGGGTATAGAGGACTCCACAGGTTTGAAGTCGCTTGTGCGTGCGAAAGAATAGTTATTGATTTCAACCCCCAGTTTTTCGGCAAGCTGTACAGCTTCTTTAGACGCGCCAAGGCCCACGGATAAGACCACCATGTCAAATGCTTCTTCAACTCTTTTCCCCGCCTCATCGATGTAACGGATGAGCAGATTTCCCGTATCATTGACCGAATAGATGTTGGTAATTCGTGATTTTATAAAACGGATTCCGGCTTCCTCTCTGCCGCGGTTGTAATATTTTTCAAAATCTTTCCCAAAGGTGCGGATGTCCATATAGAATATGGCCGTATCCAGAGAACCTGTGCTGTGTTCTTTGGCGACCATGGCCTCTTTGATGGCATAGGTGCAACAGACCGATGAACAATAGCCCCTGGCCCCGATATGGACATCCCTGGACCCTATACACTGGAGCCATGCTATTTTTTCAGGTTCCTTGTGATCCGATGGTCTCACAAGATGCCCTTCAAATGGCCCGGATGCAGAAAGGATCCGCTCGAACTCCATACTGGTGACTACATTGGGATGGTTGGAGTAGTTGTAAGTATCGTGCAAATTGGGGTCAAAGGGGATAAAACCGGGGGCAAGAAGAATGGCTCCCACCTCTAAGGTGCTTTCCTTGGGGACCATACTGTGATCAACAGCTCCGGCCAAACAAGCATCGACACATTGATAGCACTCGCTACAGTATCCGCAGTTCAAGCAACGATGCGCTTCATCCTTTCCCTTATCCTCGTCATAGCCAAGCTCTACCTCTTTGAAGGTGCCCTCTCGCTCCTCCACTTCAAGCTCGGGCATTTTTGCCCTGGCTCTTTTTGGCTCATTTTCAGGGATCGGGCGATATTCCTGATCTTCTTTGGATATAGGCTTCCTTGCTTTTGCCATATCCTGTCCTTCCAAATAGCGGACAATGGACTCGGCCGCCTCACGGCCGGCAGCAATCGCACCGATTGCTATCCACGGGCCAGTCTGAAAATCTCCGCCAGCAAAAACCCCTTCACGTTCAGTTGAATAGGTAACAGGGTCTACTTCAATAGTTCCCCAACGCGAGAAACTCAAACCTGTTACATCCTTTAAAGCGGAAAGGTCAGGCCTTTGGCCGATAGCCGGGATAAGTTGATCGATCTCAATTTCATACTCGCTTCCGGGGATGGGGACCGGCCGCCGTCTGCCCGATGAATCAGGTTCACCGAGTTCCATCCTAATGCACCTTAGCCCGGTAACTTCGTCACCTTTTGTGAGTACTTCTTGGGGGGCTGAGAGGTAGCTGATCTTAACCCCTTCTGCCTCCGCTGCCTGAATTTCTTCTTCCCATGCGGGCATCTCAGCTCGTGTGCGGCGATATACGATATTAACCTGATCAGCACCCAATCGAACCGCGCAGCGGGACACGTCAATAGCTACATTTCCTCCTCCAATAATGGCGACTTTTTTACCCACGGGAGCCTTGCCAGTCAGGTTCACCTCTCTCAAGAAATCCACGCCTTCAAATACCCCTTTGGCTTTCTCACCTGGAATGCCTAATTCAATACCTTTGTGGGCTCCAATGCTCAAATAGACTGACTTATATCCTTCCTTGAAGAGGTCATCAATGGTCAATTCCGCACCAAAAGGCGTGCTTGTCCTGATCTCTACACCGAGGTTGGTGATTACTTCGATCTCCTTGTCTAAAATCTCCTTTGGGAGGCGATGCTCTGGGATGCCTACCCTCAGCATACCACCGGGCTTGGGCAGGGCCTCGAAGATGGTGGATAAGACACCTTTGCGTGCTAAGTGATAAGCAGCCGAAAGTCCAGCAGGACCAGACCCTATAATGGCCACCTTATCTTTCCTTGGAGGCATACATTCTATCTCTATGTCCCTGGGATCAAACTGGTCAGCCGCCAACCGTTTGAGGTCTCTAATTGCAACCGGTTCATCAACCTCGCATCGGCGGCATTCATCTTCGCAACTGTGTGGGCAAATCCTCCCAAGTACACCGGGAAGAGGTAATTCTTCCATAATAATCTTGAGGGCTTCTTTATACTTTCCCTGCCCCACCATCTGCACATATCCCTGAACATTCAGTCCGGCCGGGCAGGATAGGCGGCATGGAGCGGTTCCCCTTTTTTCAATTGCATAGGCGCTGGGCATAGCCTGAGGGTAAAGTTTGTACGCGGCACGCCGGTTACGCAGCCCCTGGTCAAAAAGATTCGGCAACTCAACAGGGCATACCTTTGCACACTCGTCACAGGCCGTACACTTCGCCAGATCAATGTAGCGGGGCCTTTCCAGGAGCTTCACTTGAAAATTGCCTGCTTCACCGGTGACTTCCAGAATATCTGTCATGGTCAGTAGCTCGATGTTGAGATGCCTCCCACATTCAACCAGCTTTGGAGAAATGATGCACATGGAACAATCATTGGTGGGGAAGGTTTTGTCCAGCTGGGCCATGACGCCGCCAATGGCAGAGTTTTTTTCAATTAGGTAAACCAGATAGCCAGAATTGGCCAGGTCCAATGAGGCCTGGATGCCAGCGATACCGGCTCCCACGACCATAACAGAGCCTCTTGGATTATCTTGACCCATAAAGTTTTACTCCTACCTTTCAAACGTTTTGTTTTTTAAAGGAAATTTTTTTAGGTTCACATTTTAGGTGGGAGAAGAGTGTTTAAACTTGAAGAAAAATGGGCAGTTTCTTCCTATTTGGGAAATCGTTCCCCCAAGACCTCTTGTGAAATTTTTTACATGCCACATGGGTAATTGAGTGTCAAGAAAAATGTTACTAACCGCTGACAGCCATAAAGTTTCAGCTTTTCTAATATAGTTGATAATCGGCTGAGCGTTTGATAATAGAGGCAAAGCCTTGCACTACTGGACACTTGATGCCGGATAATAGTGCCCACCCAGAAATGGATGTTTTCCACATCTCAGCGTCAATCCGCCTCAGGCGGATCAATCTGCTGGATACCTTGTGGGACTTACTATAGTATGTCTCCGCGTAATCCTTTGATTTCTTCGCACCGCTTCGCGGTGAAACCATCCCACTGCTTTGCAGCGGGTTCCCGGAAGCCTTGATCTTGTAAGAAATTGCTCATTTCTGAATCGGACACTTGATAGTGCCTTTATTTCATTTATGGATGGGCACGAGCTATGAATCCTGATATAATGATGTTAAGATATGGCGAAAGATTGTTGTTGGAACTGTAAGTATTATATTGTAAAAGGAGATAATGAACCGCCTGTTCTGAGCAGTGCCACGTCAAACGTCTGCGTCTTTCCTGGAGAAGAGGAAGATAGAGAAGATCCCCTTCAGCGGGAAAGGAACTGGGAAGAGAGGGCTTTTCCGACTCCGCCCAATTATGTCTGTCGCCACTATAAAGAACGATTCTATTGATGGCGGCATAAAGCAACACAAAAAGCCCGGGTGCTTGTAAGGAGAATATTGAAAGGATGCCTATTTACGAATATCAATGCTCTGGCTGTGATAGACAGTTCCAGAGCTTAATAATGGGGAGAGCGGATGAAAAAAACCTCCTGTGCCCTAACTGCGGCGGTCGCAATCTGAAAAGACTGATTTCCAGAGTCGCTTATCATGTATCAGAAAGTGACCGTCTTGCAACCTTTGATCCCAGCTCACGGCAGGGTGACAGCTTCTATAAAGATACGCGAAACATTGGTCTTGCAGCCAAAAAGCGGGCACAGCAGATGGGAGTGGATCTAGGAAGCAATTTCGAAGAAAAAGTGGAAAAACTGAGGACGGATCCGGGGAGTGTCATAAGGGATAGTGAATAGTGGGGCGCAGGGCGGAAGGCGTAAGGTGCAAGTACTATACTTTTCATTAAGGAACCTTTCGCATTAGGCCTTTCGCCTTGCCCTTATATCAATTGCCTTGACGCTCCTAATGGCAGAACCGTTCTCAAATCCAGAATCTATTTACAAAGAATTCGATTATGCGCCAGGAAGGAGAAGTCGTTCTTATTTACCATCAGGAGCAACCGGCCGCTTTTGCCCGCATAGAGTCTATTGAATTTGATGTTAAAAAGGACTGGTATCGGATCACACTTTTGCTGCTCACCATACCCGCCCAGACGGTGACCTGGATCCTTCGAGAGTCCTATATCGACGGGGCACCTTTTACGATGGGTGGCAGACCAATGAGGCTTAAAACAGTTAAAAAAGCATTGGATGAAAGAGGACCTTCGGAGATCAACAAGATAGAAAAAACAAAGGATCAAGATGAACCGGGAAAGGTGATTCCTTTCAAAAAAAAATGAGGCACCACGAAGCAGAATAAATGGAAAAACCTCAAATCTTTGTGTTACGGCTTATCTTGTCCGTCCTATTCGCTTTTCTTGTCTCTCGATTCTTTTTTCAGAAATTGGCGGTCATCAAAGTTTTCGGCCTGGCACTAATCCTGCTCGGCCTGGCTTATTTGTTTGAATACTTAAGAAAACGGGATAAAGAGGGAACTAATGAAAGTTAAGGAATATGTCCTTTCATTCGAAAAGGGAGACGGAAAGAATAAAAAGCTGCTCGGAGGGAAGGGCGCAAATCTCTGCGAAATGACCCAGATCGGCCTTCCTGTTCCGCCAGGTTTCGTGCTTACTACAGAAGCATGCCTGGCATACCTGGATCAAAAAAAGAAGGGGCTTCAACCGGTTCTGGTGAAACAGATCAGGAAGGCTATGGCAGAACTTGAGAAAAAGACAGGAAAAGGATTTGGAGACGCTAAAAATCCTTTACTGGTATCGGTGAGATCGGGAGCTGCCATTTCGATGCCCGGCATGATGGATACTATTTTGAACCTTGGCCTTAATGATGAGACTGCGGCAGGTCTTATTCGCCTCACAAAGAATGAGAGATTCGTCTATGACTTGTACCGTCGGTTGATTCAGCTTTTCGGCTCTGTTGGGCTTGGCATGGATGATGAAGGGTTTAATAATATTTTCAACAAAATAAAGGATAAGCATAAAGCAAAGGAAGATGTTGATCTAAATGCAAAGGCTCTAAAACAGACCTGTGATGAGTTTTTGGATCTTGTCAGGGAAACAACCAGCAAACCATTCCCCCAGGACCCTTATGAACAATTGGAAATGGCTGTGGAGGCGGTCTTTAAGTCGTGGATGGGTAAACGGGCTGTGGACTACCGGAGAGAGTTCAATATCACCAAGAAAATGGCAAATGGCACCGCCGTCAATATATGCACCATGGTTTATGGAAACATGGGAAATGACAGCGCCACCGGGGTAGCTTTTACGCGAGATCCGGCCACCGGGGCAAACCGGTTTTTTGGAGAATACATGGTCAATGCCCAGGGAGAAGACGTGGTGGCAGGGATCAGGACCCCAAAACCCATTAGACAGCTCAGAAAGGAAATGCCGGATGTTTATCCCGAATTAGAAAGGTTGAGACGTACCCTGGAAGACCATTACCGCGAAGTCCAGGATCTTGAGTTCACTATTGAAAAAAGAAAATTATACTGCCTCCAAACCCGGAACGCCAAGATGAACGTATCGGCCTTTATTAAAACTTCTATTGACATGGTCAATGAGGGGCTCATTTCTGAGGAACAGGCTATTCTGCGAGTCCAGCCGGACATGCTGGCCCAGCTTCTTCACCCCCGTCTTGATCCAAAGGCCAAGGTAGAGGTCCTGGCCCAGGGGCTTCCCGCATCCCCGGGGGCCGCATCTGGCAAAATGGTCTTTGACGCAGACCGGGCTGAGAACAAGGCCAAGCTTGGAGAGAAAGTAATCCTTGTTCGAGAGGAGACCAAACCCGATGATATTCATGGCTTCTTTGCTGCACAGGGAGTCCTTACCAGTCGCGGCGGCAAGACTTCTCATGCTGCAGTGGTTGCAAGAAGTATGGGAAAGCCCTGTGTCTCGGGATGTGAGGCCATAGCAATAAATCAAAGTGCAAAGGAGGCGGTGATTTCAGGCGTGACCCTCAGGGAGGGTGATGTGATCACCATAGACGGTGGCACTGGAAACGTTTACCAGGGAATGGTTCCTACCATTGAACCGGAATTTGTGGAGGACCTGCTCGTGTTGCTGGAGTGGGCCGATGACATTGCTGAACTGAGTGTCATGACCAATGCAGATACCCCTGAATCGGTTTCCAAGGCGAAAAAATATGGTGCCATGGGGATAGGACTTTGCCGTACAGAAAGGATGTTCAATCAGCCCGAGAGGCTGCCCATTGTCCAGGAAATGATCCTGGCAGAGACTACCGCAGAGCGACAGGTGGCCTTGGATCGACTACTCCCTTTCCAGCGAGAGGATTTTAGAGAAATATTTAGCATTATGGATGGTTACCCAGTGACCATTCGGCTTCTGGATCCCCCAATACATGAGTTTCTGCCTTCTGCAGATGAACTGGTGGAGGAGATCGATCATCTTAAGGAATTGAGAAATACTGTTGAAGGAATGGCTGATCTCCCGGACACCTTAAAGATGTTGAATTCTGAACTCCATGATAGATATGCGGCCAACCTTGAAGTGATTATCCAGGGTTTGGAGGAGCTTAAGGGCAAGCATCTGGCAGAGAGTATGATCCAATCCAAGGAGACAATGTTGAAGAAGGTGAGGACCCTCTCTGAAACAAACCCCATGCTTGGGCATCGCGGTGTGAGGCTCGGTATCACCTATCCGGAGATATACGCCATGCAGATCAGGGCCATCCTCGAAGCCGCTGCCGAACACATAAAGGACGGGGGCCAGGTTGCCTCTGAAATCATGGTTCCCCAGGTTTGTACGCTGGAAGAGTTAAAGTGGGTTCACCGGTATGTGACTAAGATACACAAGGAAGTGGAAAAGAAATATAATTTCAAGGTCCCCTATGAATTTGGGACCATGGTTGAGGTAGTCAGGGCCTGTATGCGAGCCGGTCGAATCGCCGAGCTTGCCGAATTCATATCATTTGGTACCAATGATCTAACTCAAGCCACATTTTCATTTTCACGAGAAGATGCTGAAAACAAGTTCTTGCCGCTGTATGAGGAACGCGGGATACTCCAGCACAACCCCTTTGAAATCCTGGATGTCAAGGGCGTGGGACGGTTGATGATGATGACAATCGAATGGGCGAGAAAAACAAGGCCTGATATGAAGATCGGGATTTGCGGTGAACAGGGTGGCCATCCAGATGCCATACGGTTCTGCCATCATATCAAAATGAGCTATGTCTCTTGCTCACCACCCAGGGTACCTATAGCAAGGCTGGCTGCTGCTCATGCAAAGCTAAAGGAGAAGGACTATAGCCTGGTGTGAAAGAAAAGCGCCTAAAGTGATCTAAAGTGCGTAAAACTTGATGCATAGAATTCTCAGTTTTAGTTCACATCAATATCTCCTACGCCCTATAATGGGACAATTCATATAGTCTCTGGCTGAGATTGTTAAGCTTTTCCCTGACCTGGTCCGGATCTTCCTGGTTGTGCAAAATGTCTTCACTAATAAAGCTGATGGCATTAATGAAGTTGATTTGGGAGATAGCCTCCATGTGATCAATAAGGCCCAGTTTATTATAACGCAGACCCAGGTAGTTCATGTTTTTCAGGAGATCACCCTTTTTCCTGCTCTTATTTTCACGCTGAATGAATGATCGCGTTGCAATCCAATAGGATTCGAGGAATGTTTTGGTAAGGGCCGCCCAAATAGGGAGCTTATCAAAACCGAGCCTCGTAAGTTTATATCCACCATTGGCATCGTCTTGTGCGATATAGGCAGCATCCAAGAAATAATTAATAGCATTATCGCTTACTTCCTGGATATCTTTTCCATCGTCATAAACAAACTCATTTTTGAAGAGATGCTGCAAGAAACCATAGTCTTCAACAACAGTTTTTTTACTCCGTGTTTCCTCTGTTCCAGTCAGTAAGGAGATGGCCACAAACGCGTGGGAGACAAAGCAGTGGACGATACTGTTCTTATAATATTCCAATTCGCGCTTTTTGTCTTCATCCACATAATAAAAGGTCTCTGTCCCATCCACATCCTCAAGCACATTGATCACCTTCCTGTTGACCAGGAGCAATAAGGTCTCCTCAACTGTTCTTTCAAGGTTTTTTAGGGTGGTGGCAGTAGGAATTTGATAGGTCCTGAGGAATTTTAATAGGATTTTCGCTGTAGAAGTGAGCTCGTTAAGGTGAAAGCCTCGGCGATGTTTGGTGAGAATGGCTGATGCTATCAATGCAAAAGGAGTCACCAGAGTGACTTTGTTAATGGATCTGATAAGACCAAGGGCCAGGTGTCGGTGTGTTTCCTCTCCAAGATCCCCGCTCTTTTTCAGGTATTCCTTAAGTGAAAGGGGTTGTCCGAATTGGATATAGATCTTCCCATATCTTTTTTTCAGTAAGCGCCTGGCTTTGTAGACCTGTTTGAAGCTTTCACTTTTTTTCTTACCACCCCCCAGTTCCTTGAGGTAGGACTTTTCCTCCATAATTCGATCATAGCTGATGGATGATGGGACAAAAACAAGATCATTACAGTATCCTTCACTGTAAGCCTTCAATAGAATAGAAAGAAACCCGATCTTGGGGAGAATCAATTTACCACTTCTGCTTCGGCCCCCTTCGATAAAAAATTCGAGCGGATGTCCCTCTTCAAGGAGTGCCTTAATATACCTTGTAAAGACTTTTGCATAAAGTCTGGCGCCCTTAAAATTCCTGCGGATGAAAAATGCCCCTGATTTCCGGAAAATATGTCCCATTGGCCAAAAGGCTAAATTCTTCCCTGCTGCAACCCTGGGGATGTGCGTGTGGTGTTCATAAAGGACATAGTTGAGGACAAGGTAATCAATGTGGCTTTTGTGTGACGGTATATAGATAACTGGTCCCTTCCGGGTCCATTCCCTAACAATAGTCAAGCTTTTCAGGTCTACCTCAATGCCCTCGAAGATCTTCTTCCAGAACCACCTTAGGGCAACGTGAAAGAACTGCACATAGGCTATGTTGTAATCTGCAGCGATTTCGTCGAAGTATTCGCCAGCCTTTTTCCTGAGCTGTTTTACACGCTTTGCATTCCGGCCGGCAAGGTGTTCAATGGTTGTTATGATCTCCGCGTCTTTGAGGACTATTTCCTTTTGTTGCTGCCTGGATTTCATAACAGGGCCAAGAATGACCCTTTTCTGCCTATCGATGCTTTCAATGAGCAACTGCCTTGCATCTGAGGCGATTTCTTCCAAGGGGCGTGTGGCGGGCTGGTTTTCCAGAAAGGCCTTCAGATCTAACGGTCTTCCAAAGTCTATAAATGCGTGGCGATGGTGCCTGAAAAAAAGGGCAATTTTTCTAATAAATCCTGGCTTTTCCTTAAATCCAAAAAATATGTCCAGGAGATTTGGATGGTCCTTTTCCGGCGTTTTCTTGTACAGAATAAGCTGGGGTATGATATATATAGGCTGCTTCATTTCTTTCTGGATTGAAAGGAGAAAGTGGAGATGGTCTTTTTCCGCATGGATAAAGTGCCTTGCAAAGCCCTTCGGATCCACCAGGCAAAGAAGAGAGGTGGTCCCCTGCTGGATGGCATCTTTGAAGAATCCGGTTTTAAACGGACTGGGAAGACGGCCATGTTTTAAAAAGTAGTATAGATAAAATTTCAAAACCTTGATTAGCTGACAGAGGGGTAAAAACAGGGACATATTCAGATCAAATGCGATTTTGGGGTAGGGAAGGCGACTCCTTCGGAAGCGGTAGTGATAAAGGAGATAGTCAAGATATCCCCGGTATTTTATGGCATAGACGACACTACCCTCCCGGTGCATTAGCTTTAAGTCTTCCACCATGCTTTCATCAAATCGAATTCTCTTAAAGAGCTTATAAAGAAACCAGCTAATAAAAAATCCGGGCTTATAATCAAGCACAAATGGATAATATTGATCGTTTCGAGATTTACCCATGCAAACCAACCTCATTCTACGGGCGTCTTCTACAGGCGTCATCTGCAGGCGTCATAGTGTTTCGAATCCTTGTGTATTTTACAGGGAAAGAGGTAATCTGACAAGAGGGCAAAACACTCGGAGAGATCATTTTGCAAATACAGGGATTCATAGTAGAGTTGACAAAAGGAATTGTATGGTTAAGAATTAGAGTAGGACCGGGTTCGCCCCCTTGAATACGGGGTTGCAAAAAATGAACAGCAAAGCCCAGGCAAGTTATCAGTTATTTTGCCGAGTTCTAAGGATCGAGATAGTGCTCAGAAAGTTTTGAGGAATCCAGGGAGGAATTCATGTATAAACCAATGGTCATTTCCGGCTTAACCGTGGACCCCGTAACAAACAGCCCTATAGTCATCCTCAAAGAGATTGATGGTGATCATACACTGCCTATTTGGATCGGTTTGTTAGAGGCCACAGCAATTGCAAGTGAGATGGAGGGCATAAAATTTTCGAGACCCATGACCCACGATCTCTTGAAAAATCTAATGGAAATGGTGGACGTAAAAGTCGCCAAGATCGAGGTTTCTGATCTGAAAAACAACACGTATTATGCCGTCATCCATTTCAAACATGGCGAGAAGGAAATGTCCATAGATGCAAGACCGAGCGATGCCATTGCCATTTCCCTTAGAGTAAAGGCCCCTATTTTTGTCGCAGAAGAGGTGATCAAACAGTCCAGCCAGATAGAATTAAAGCCGGAACCGCAAGACAAATCAGAAAAGGGAAAGAAGTGGCAGGAGATCCTGGAGAGCCTCAATCCTGAAGATTTTGGCAAATATAAGATGTAATGACGGTGTCTGCTTTTGGCGGCAATTGCCCGGTTGCAGCTGACAACAGACAAAAAACATGGTGATTCTGTATACACCTATTTTCTCTGACGATAGACTCAATTCCTCCGCTTCAAAATTTTCCATCCTCCGGATAGTACGGAAAAACCAGCTAGTGCCCATCCATAAATGAAATAAAGGCACTATCAAGTGTCCAATTCAGAAATGAGCGATTTTTTACAAGATCAAGAAAATCAAAGGATTACGCGGAGACGTACTATAGTACGTCGCACAAGGAATCCAGCAGATTGACGCCGAGATTGTGAAAAAGGGCCATTTCTGGATGGACACTAGATGTCTTTTGCCTCACCCATCAACTTATCAAACTTTTCGACTTCCACTACTGGCGATGTGGTAAAGGAAATGCCTGTCAACCGATTTAATTCAACCGACGTTGCCATTGCTTTTTCGGCATCGGGAAAATCTAACGTAAAGACAAGATCATGCTCGCCGAGCACGGCATACATAGAGATAACCTTACCATCGTGCTTTTTGATCACATTAACAGCCTGGTCCGTACGTTCGGAACTGATGCCTTTTAATGATTCCGACGAGTACTTACCGAACATCATGAATATTGGCATAGCATTACCTCCTTTTTTCCCTCTCATTTTGTTACTACGATGAGCATAATATTGTTTGCGCTTCTCCTCTCAGATCCAACAGTATAACACCCCCACCCTAACCCTCCCCCTCGAGGGGGAAGGCAGGGTGGGGGTGAGGATTTAATTGCCTTATGCAAAATATTAAATATTCCTCTTAGTAATATGAATTTACGGGAAACTACAAGTGATGATTTCGTAAGAACTCTTATACCGTAATTGAGCTAAAAGGTGCTAATAAATCCCTTCTAACTCCCCTTTACAAAAGGGGAGGGCTTTTGCTGCCCCCTTTAAAAGGGGGATCGAGGGGGATTTTGTTTGATCTATGTAGAAAGATAGTTGCCTGTTTTATAAAGTACCTATGAATGAGTTATAAAAGAGGCTTTGTAGTTTTGCAAGAGCCTTATGTACCAACGCATCTGTCTTTGAGATTGCTTCGTCATCCTACAAGATGAGGAACTCCTCGCAATGACATGCCGATTGGCTTTTTGCGAGTACATTATAATTGATAAAAAGGAAAACGTTCTTTAAGTCAAGCGGAATTTTGCTTAGCGGTCACTCGGAGAAGGCTTCATAACACTGTGACCCTGTGATCAGTTACAAATTTTGAAAGTCTGTGCCTCTCTCATCCCCTATGAGCAATCTCCTCAAGAAGCCGGCGGAACAGCCTGTATCGGGCGAAGGGAATAGTGCTCCGAGGCCTGTCGTCAAGGCAGGGGAGGTAATGGCCGCTTTCAAGCAGGGGAGGCACTGTCCCCTCCACGGTTTGCCGCACAGCGGTTTCATCTTGACTCAGTGCGCCCGAGTCGATCCCGCCGATCAGAGCTATATCCGAGCCGAAAGTACGACGGAGCGCGGCGTATTCCATACCCGCGCTGCGGATGTTGCTTATCCAGAGGCCGTTAATGCCTGCCTCGATCAGAGAAGGCAAAAGGGATGTTAGACAACCTCCTGTGGTGCAGAGAATACGTAGGGGCACATTGAAGTTCTCCAATAGGTTCAGGACTTTCCTGTAACCGGGGATTGCAAAGCGCTCAAACATGGCAGGGGAAATCACGGGTGCAGTGTTGGAGGCGATGGGTTCATAAAAGGCGGCGTAGTCGACGGGCACCCGTGAAAGTACACGCTCTAAGCAGACGCAGTAAAAATCCGTGGTCCTGTCAAGCAGATCTTCCACCATCCGTGGCCTTTCGATGAGGGCGAACAGAGCAGAAACCAGAGATTCCCAGTCCCCTACGCCCAGCATCTGCAAAAGGCCGCCGCCAGAGGCATCCACGTAAACGACGCGGCCATCTCGTGCGAGGCGCTTAGCGCGTTCAACAAAATTCTTTGCATAGCGGGAGGGCTCGTCGGGATCATAGTGTCGAGCAAAAGAGGACGGATCGTGAAGCAGATCGGGAGCCTTCTTAAAATAGGGATAGCTGCGTATAGTAAGGCCCACCGAATGATGCGGCTCAAGATTAAAATACTCCGCAACTGACTTCTTTGAGGGAAGACCTTCCCTGTGCCATCGCTCGATTGTTTCATCGGCCGGCTCAAGATCGAAAAAGGGAAACCGGTCAGCCCCGGTTCCCAAAAGCGTTCCCAAAAATCGCTGTTTCTGACTCATTGCAGGCACAATCACTCACACGGTTGGATCTTGATCAGGCGAAAAGATCGTGGTTATTTTTAGCCTGTTGGTGTTGTTTTCGTGGATCAGATATCTTGATTAGTAATCATAGCTTTTGTGCCAATAATTTTTGTCAATCATACCATATTATGAGATTTTTTGATCGTTTTTCCTCCCTATGTTCACAGAATTTGCCCAGACGCTGCAGGCCCGCACCGCGGAAAAACGCACCAGGATGCGCCATTCCCTTCCAAATCCTGGAAAAACGTGTTAGCGTGAAGTGAAATGTCAGTGCACAGTCCCACAGTCATTGGCGATGCGGCTAAACATATCCCGAACATACCCTTGGATGAAATAACTATGCCAACGAACCTTGATAAATATATCATTGCCATTGATCTGGGCACTTCAGGACCCAAATCCGCCCTGGTTTCCATGCGCGGAGAGGTTGTCGATTGGGAGTTTGAGGAAACAAGGGTTCTTCTCCTGCCAAAAGGCGGGGCTGAGCAGAGGCCTGAGGAGTGGTGGGATGCCATAAAAAATACCTTGAAGAGACTGCTCGGCAAGGGTTTGGTTCCGGTTGACGATATTGTGGCAGTCTGCTGCACTACCCAGTGGTCAGGGACAGTGGCTGTAGACAGGCAAGGCAATCACCTGATGAATGCCATCATCTGGATGGACTCACGGGGGAGCC
>CP070700.1:4813413-4822770 GCA_020349865.1 Desulfobacteraceae bacterium | reverse complement strand
CCCAACAAAAAAGAGAATAATTGAAGAACTAGCCCAAACCTTAAAACTAGACTTGACAAAAAAGGTAAAAGAACTTTCCAAGGGTAACAAACAAAAAATCGGAATAATCCTTATTCTCGCCCCTAATGCCGAACTCTTAATACTGGATGAACCCACTTCAGGACTTGATCCTCTAATAAAAAACGAATTCTACAAACTATTGTCTGAAAAACAAGCCCAAAGCAACTGTACAATCTTCCTAAGCTCGCACATACTTTCTGAAGTTGAAAGAATAGCAAATCGAGTGGCTATTATCAATAAAGGATCTATAATCCAAGTTGCAACTCTTAATCAACTTCAACAACTTGCATTAAAAAACGTAGAAATCGAGTTCTCTTCTCCAGAACAAGCAAACAAAAAATCTACTGCTATCCCCAAAAAAATTATCACAAACCTAAGAATCCAAGACAACACATTAAACCTGTTTTGCAGCCGAGAAAACCTACAGCCAATTATATCTTGGCTAGAAAACTTGCCATTCAAAGATCTAAACATCCGCAATCCCACATTAGAAGACATCTTTCTAGAATATTACAAAGTAATACCCTATGAAAAAAACTCAACCAACAAAAAGAGAGGTGACAAATAAAATGTGGAGAACTCTAGAAATAATAAAACAAGACATCCTAAACAAAAAATGGTCTACCATAGGAATGGGAATCCTCATTGGTCTAATGGGATTCTATGTAATCTCTTTAATTAGCTCACTAGATTTCACTCAAATGCAATCATACATCGAAAGCTTACCCGAAGCACTCCGAGCAATAATAGGAGGGGCACTTGATCTCTCAAATCCCTATTCACTAACCAACGCGTATTTCTACTCATTCATTTGGCTATATCTAGGAATATTCATCATCTACGTAATCAGTAACCTGATTCCCCAAGACATCGAAAACCACACCATAGACATAACCTTAAGCAAACCAATTACTCGAACAAAATACCTCTTGGGAAAAGTTTTATTCGTCTTTATCTTCATTGCAAGCCTATGTTTAATCACAACACTATTCATAGCGTTTGGAATGGCATCATCCCCCCATTTCCTTGATTATGGGCTTCACTGGGACAGACTTATTGCAGTCTTCCTTTTGACAACAATGCACCTAGGAACAATGGCAATGACAGCCGTCTTCTTATCAACAATCTTTCTTGATTCCAAAAAAACCACAATTGCCGCAGTTGTTGTAATGTTCATAATGTTCTTCATAGGAGACTTCTCATCACTCATGAATCCAGATATTGGAGAGACCCTACAATATGCCTCAACATGGGCGTACTATAATACAGGGGATGTGTTTGGAGTAGGTAACTTTATCAACTTTCCACAAAATATTCTAGTACTATCAACGATTAACTTAGTTCTAGTAATAGCTAGTGTAATTATGTTAAAGAAAAAAGACATACCAGTTTAGAACTAAGACAAAATCGCTATCACACTCAAACTCTACTTAAACAAATGAAAAAGTGAAAGGCGGAGAAAGGGGGAATGATATTAAGTGTCGCAAGCGGAAAAGGGGGCACGGGGAAAACGACCGTGTCCACAAATTTGGCCCTTTCTCTTGAATCCGAAATTCAGTTCTTGGACTGTGATGTCGAAGAACCGAATGCTCATCTCTTTTTAAAACCTGCCATTAAAGAAATAAAAAAGATCACCACACCGGTCCCCGAGGTGGATGAAAAAAAATGCACACTTTGCGGAAAATGCGGCGAAATATGCCAGTTCAAGGCCATCGTGGTGATTGGTAAAACCGTATTACCGTTTCATGAACTGTGTCATAGCTGCGGTGGGTGCGTGGAAGTATGCCCCGAAAAGGCCATCACCGAAACAGGCAGGGAACTGGGCGTGATTGAAAGGGGACACAGAAATGGCCTGGAGTTCGTACATGGGAGATTAAGAGTTGGTGAGGCTATGTCGCCCCCGCTCATCAAAGAGGTGCGTTCATATACCAGGCCTGACACGTTGACTATCATTGATGCCCCTCCCGGAACTTCATGCCCTGTTATTGCCTCCATGAACGGGGCCGACTTTGTTTTACTGGTGACAGAGCCTACCCCCTTCGGCCTGAACGATCTGAAACTTGCTGTCGGGGCCGTTAAGGTCCTCGGAATTCCATGCGGGATGGTCATCAATCGTTCAGATTTAGGGGATGATCAGGTGAAGACCTATGCGGCACATGAGGATCTGCCCATTTTGATGGAAATTCCCTTCGACCGAAGAATTGCGGAGGCTTATTCGCGAGGGGAAATGCTTGTTGAAGTGATGCCCGAATGGAAAGAAAAATTCAAAGCATTATTCCTTCGAATACAGAAGATTGCCACGTAACATAGAGCGGTTTTAATGAAAGAACTCGTTATCATAAGCGGCAAGGGCGGTACTGGAAAGACAAGTCTGATGGCTGCCTTTGCCTCACTGGCAGAGAACAAGGTTCTTTGTGATGCGGATGTGGATGCGGCAGATCTTCACCTCATCATGGATCCCAAGATACGAGAACGCCATGAATTTGAGAGTGGCAACACGGCAATCATTAATCAGGATAAGTGCACCGAATGTGGCCTGTGCCGGGATATGTGCAGGTGGAATGCCATTAGTGAGGATTATAAGGTTGATTCCATTGAATGTGAAGGTTGTGGCGTTTGCGTTTATTTCTGTCCGGAGGAGGCAATTGATTTTCCAGACAATCGTTGTGGAGAGTGGTTTATCTCTGACACACGTTTTGGACCCATGGCCCATGCCAGGCTGGGTATTGCCGAAGAAAATTCCGGTAAACTGGTAGCCCTTGTCCGGCAGCAAGGCAAGAAGCTTGCCGAAGACAAAAAACTTGATCTCGTCCTTACGGATGGACCTCCCGGTGTCGGATGTCCTGTGATTGCCTCCCTTGGTGGAGCCACGGCAGTACTCATTGTGACTGAACCCACTGTTTCAGGAAGGCATGATATGGAACGAGTCTCACAATTGGCCGCATTCTTTAAGATTCCTGCCATGATCTGTGTCAATAAGTTTGATCTTAACCTTGAGGCAACTGAGGCCATTATAAACTTTGCAAGGGAAGAAAAGGTCACGGTTCTCGGAAGGATCCCCTTTGACCACATTTTTACTAAATCCATGGTTCAAGGACAAACCGTCTTTGAATACGATGGGAATTCAACGGCAGCCCGGGCAGTCAGGGAACTGTGGACAAAAGTGACTGAGGCGCTTGGAATTTGAAATTAATTTTGTTCTGAGAAAGGGGTGTCTTATGGGCCAATTTCTTTTTTTTATGACCGGAGGGATTGAAGATCCTATGCGTGACCAGGGCCTTGCAACTTGCCAAGGTGGCCAAAGAGCAGGATCATGATGTTAATGTTTTTTTGACAGATGATGCAGTGGTCCTGGCCAAACCGGGCATGGTAAATCAAATCAAGGCCCCGACAGGAGACGAGGTTTCCTTCGGTTAAGCAAACCAAGGGGCGGGTTCTCAATCCGCCCCAATCCAAATCTTCAAATTCTCTTGTTACCTCCACGTTTTCTCAAAATGTTCTGCGAACCATTTGATCAGAGGAAATATGTTTCCGGCATAAATAGGTTGTACATATCCCTTGGGACCTTTCTCAACATCTCACCCACCACAAAGGAGAAGGCCCCGAAATCAAGCCCCAAAGATTCAGCCAAAATCATATAGATTAAGATCAATATAGCCAAAAGATTTCAGAGGAAACAAAGGGCTTGACAACTTACCCTCTGCGCGGGAAAAGAGGCTGATGAAAACTCAGGGGGCGCTTCATGATGAATAACATCTTCTACGGCTGGTGGATAGTATTAGCCACCGGCCTTATCCACTTATGGGGTGCGGGAACCTTTTTCTATAGCTTTACGGCCTTCTTTAATCCTCTCGTGGAAGAATTCGGTTGGAGTTATGCGGCAACGTCCTTTGCCGCCTCCATAAGAAGCATCGAAGGTGGGATTGCCTCTCCTCTTGTTGGGCTGGTCTCTGATCGCTTCGGGGCCCGACGCTTGCTGTTGCTTGGCAGCATCTTGAGTGGATTTGGCTTCGTGTTTTTCAGTCAAATCCGTTCTCTCTGGAGCTTTTATTTCATCTTTGTTTTTCTCTCAGTCGGATCGAGCCTTCTATTCCCTGTTCCCGGATGGACAGCGGTAGCTAACTGGTTTGTGAAAAAGCGGGGAACAGCGCTAGGAATACTTTCTACAGCCATCGGACTTGGCGGTGGCCTGATATATGCCGTCAATGCTCTCATCACTATCTACGGGTGGCGTGCCACAGTGGTCATCATCGGGATTGGTATGTGGGTGATCGGTATACCTGCATCCCTTGTCGTCAGACATCGGCCTGAACCCTATGGTCAGTCACCCAATGGTGAAATGTCTATGAAACCTGCGGCAGACCTTTCAAACTCGGCTGCGGAAGGTAGTACTCGATCCGCGGAGGATTTCAGTCTCCGCGAAGCCATGAAGACCAGGGCTTTTTGGGGCGTCGCGCTTGCGGTCACGGTTGCAGCGGCGACCGTTCATGCCGTTATGGTCCATGTGATGCCCTATCTGATCAGTGTAGAGTTGAGCCGGGAAAAGGCCAGCTTGGTCGCCTCCTTTCTTGTATTTGTAAGCATTATCGGGCGGTTCGGGCTGGGGTGGCTCAGTAACCGAATGGACAGTCGATACCTCCTGGCCCTTGGGATGAGCCTACAGACCCTGGGTCTGCTGTTCCTGGCCTGGACAAGGAATCTTTGGTGGGCGGCCCTGTTCATCGCCTCCTTCGGTCCGGGATACGGGGGAGTGATCACCCTGAGACTCACCCTGCAAGCACAATATTTCGGCCGACGGGCTTTTGGCGCTATTCAGGGCGCCTTCATGGCCATTATGGTTGTTGGTACGGTAAGCAGTCCGCTGTTGACAGGAATGTGTTATGATCTTTACGGGGATTACCGTCTTACCTGGTTTGTTATGGCAGCCGCAAATCTCGCCGTTGTCCCTCTCGCGCTAAAGATCAGACCGCCTCAAAAAGAGCAAAAGGCATAAAAAGCAGTATTTGGCTTGAAAATCCTTGCTGCAACGCTTGTTTCCCGATTTTTACCCGCCTCTGGCAGGTTGCTCCTCGACATATTTATGAATATGCCTCCGTCACAAAATCGCTCCAACTCCACGTTTCGCGATAGTTTTCTGCGCCTCGCTACGGATTCTACTACACAGTCTGGGTTAAAAGTTTAAATCATTCCTGTAAGATATCAGAGAAATCTGAAAACTCCCTTTCCGAGGCGGCACCGCAATTCTTTATCAACAGATGAACTTGATTCAACTACAAATGGAATTGCATCATTCGGTTCAATCTAATAATTGTTAGGTGATTCATTTATTGCTGGTACTGTTCTTGCGTAAATTGGCCCCGAATTCCAACTAACTGGTGACCGTTCATTAGAGGCTGCTGAATAATCTACTCAGCTCGTTGAAGTAGGCTTACCATATGTTAAGTTTTTCTTCTTCTGAGAATAAAAAAAGTGCAATTCAGAGATATTTAAGGGCTGGACATTGCCGTTACTATCTACAAAGGCCAACACATTATCGAAAAACTGAAGGATTTTGAAACGCATGAGTTCAGGGCTGACCGCGAAGAAGATGATGATGTGAGTTCCTTTATTACCAATGTCACAGTCGAGCCCGTGGGAGAGATGCTTACCTTGAGCGCTTTCTACGATAGTGAACCAGGCGATGGCAGGCGCAACCAGTCCCTAAACGGCGAACTGACATTGAATGTCTGGAAGTTCAACCTGGACGCCGAATACATCACGGCTTTGGAGCGAGAAAAAGGTGAAGACGGAGTGGAAAACAGGGAAAGTGCCCGGATTGTGGGTGTTGCTTTTCAGCCACTGGACGCACTGGAGCTGGCAGTCCGCTATGAAGATTTTGATGATAATCGTGCCGGAGACCAGGACGATATTCTGGACTGCCGCTATCTTGCAGGATTCAATTACTCATTTTTCGAGTATGCCACTTTCTCTTTTGAACACCGACACTCCAGATTTGAAAAGGAAAGCGGAAGTAACGCTGCAGAAGAACAAAAAAAGTTCGAATTCCAGTTGGTTGTGGGGTTCTATCAATGATCCATGCGCGGACTTTGTATGAAAATCCTCGCTTTCTATTTTTCGATTTTACTGAGGACTAATGGCCGTTGTTTTTAGGGCAATCAGGGGTTAATCCGAAACATATCGAGGGTATGTGTGCTTTGCTTTTTCTGCTATTTCCAAATCGATTTCCTTGGTCAGAAACGGTTTGTCTTCAGACGTCACCCCTAACACACTCCCTTCTTCAGGTTCGATAATCCAACCAGCACCGCCAAAATCAATACCTTCAATGTTGGGACCTCTGAAATTCGATGACAAACTGTATGCACCTGATACAACAGCAGCGGTAATGCCGCCAGCGATCCATTTATCAACAGAGCTCTTCGGTGTAGCACGGGGGCAAACCAGTATATGAATCCCTTGTTGGGCATATTCCCGGGCATGCACATTAAACCATAATTCAGTGCAGATAAGAAACCCGATCTTTATCTTCCCAATTCGAGCCGCTTTGAAATTACGATCTCCTCTTTCGTACCAGGATGCCTCCCAAAAACCCTTCTCGTTGGGCAAGTAATGTTTGAGGTGGTATGGCCTGTAGCCGGTCTTTGATTCCCAAATAAAGCCCTCATTGAGATGTCTATTATTCTGAATCACGGGCCTTGAACCAATCACAATGGGAGAGGTAAGCCCTGACAGTCTTGGCATCCATTGATCATGTGCCTTAACCGCCTCCTGCCAAACCTCGGGATCCACTTGATCAGTTCGCGCAACCCATCCATAAAAAGGCATTTCAGGAAGCAAAACCAGGCCACTCTTCTCGGACTTTACATGCGCTATCAGTGCTTGCCAATCCTGTTGCAATCCAGTCAGGTCATTTCGAAGCTCACAAACCGTTACTTTCATGATATATTGGTTATCCTTGTCACTTATGCTTCATCAACGGACACTACATGCCACAATGCGCCGTCAAGTCAGATGGCGGTAAAGTGCAGGTTGGGAATTATACCCCTTGCTAATCCAAAGAGAGGGCGAGCCCAAGATGTTGAGCTTTGGCAATTTCCGCAACCACTTTCATTTTATCATATCTCGTTGTTTTTAACTGACCTTTTGGGTGAAGGCAGTATAAAAGTGAAGTCACGTAGGTGTCAAGGTGATTACCGGCGCAAGATATGGAAATCCAGAAAAATAAACCTCTGGGCTCGCATCGTAAGTAGTTTCCGGATTGGTTATTGATGAGAATGCTCTAAGGTTGACTTAATAGAAAATTATTTAAAACCATCTAACAAGCTCTCGGCCAATAATTGATCAGGAATACTTTCAACAATCATGGGAAATTGCTCTGGACGGAGGTCTACTTTTTGTAACCGCGATGTTAGCTGGTGTGTATTCAGACGTTCCAGTTCATTCCCCACAGCGAATCGCGACATTAACAGATCGGCCAGATAAATGAGGTGAGTCAATTCAGGACTAACACAGGCTTGTTCAGGATGGTGGTGATGCCGGATAGTGTCCCCCAGGGTTTCTGGCAAAGACCATCGCTCGGCCAATTTACCACCAGCCTCAGTATGAGTGATGCCTAACTCGTCACGTTCTATTTCTATCAGATTGATACCATCTATTTGCGTCCTACGGTAAAAAAGAGGGTATGCAGGGGCCAAATACTGATCTAAGACCACCTTACCTATGTCATGTAGTAGTCCAGCTGTATATGCTAACCCGCCTGATGCTTTTCCTGTAACTTCAGCCAGTCTTTCGCTCACCATTGCGGTTCCGAGAGCGTGCCTGTAAAGTCCCCCTTTACAAAGAGAATAGCCCTGCTCGGTTTCGGGGAAAAAGTCTTCTAAGGACGCTGATACAACCAATTGCATTAGTTTTTTTTCACCGATCATGACCAAGGCCCTATCAAGGGTGTCAACTTTTACTCTTAGGCCAAAAAAGGCCGAATTGCAAAGCCTGATAACCTTGGCACTGATGATTTGATCCAGACGGACCTCCTCTGCAATGTGTTTCATACTGTAATTGTCATCATGAATCATCCTAATTATCTTAAGGGCTATCTGGGGAATGGGGCGAACACGCTCTACAGTGTCTTCAATCTGTTCAAAAGTTGGCTTTTGACAATACGCTTTTTCTGAGGGCGTAGTTGAAATCCCTGCGGGTTCAATGTGACTCTCCCAGGTCTCAGTATTCAGAGCCAACCGACAGCTGAAATAACCGCCGGTTTCACTTTTAGATATGGATATTCCCTCGCGATGCAGGATCTCTTCCACAATTTCAGTGGTGCGCCCACCAATATTAAGGATTAAGTCTTTCTCAGATAGAGGCCCAATCAGGGCGCCTCCAGCGACAAATGCCTTTAAATTATCTTTGGAGGCACCAGCATCACCGAGAGCCTGAAGGAAAAGTGGTAATCCTGTCGCAGCGTAAAGAACAGGTTGCCAGTCTTTTTGCATGCCGGTTGGCTCTGGCAAGAGCAAATGAATCAATCCGCCCACGCTGGTGTGCTGATCACAAAGGCTAACACCCACGCAGGTTCCCAATTGAGCCTCCAAGATTTGGGGGGTTTTCCCGTTTACGACGTAACTGCCCGAAGCCACTTGCAGCCTTGGCATAGGGACTATTGTCTCTATTCTATCTGTTTTCTCCAAGATGTGAGTTGCCATCTCTCTGGGTTCTATTTATTAAGAAGTATCTCCCTTGTTTTGCTGACCAATTCTTCCATACCGAAGGGCTTGTGTATAAAACCATCACATCCACGACTCAAGATGTCCTTGGCTTGACCATCTATACTGTATCCGCTTGAAAGGAGGACTTTGACATCGGGATCGATCTGTTTCAACCGGTCATATGTTTCCCCACCGCTCATTTGCGGCATGATCATATCTAAAATGATCATATCAATGTGTGCTTTGTTGTTTTCATAGACCTCAACGGCCTCTCTGCCGCCTCCGGCCTTAAATACGGTATATCCCAAATTCTCAAGAACTTTAGCGCCCACATCCAACACCATTGTTTCATCATCAACTATCAAGATGGTTCCAGTTCCCCCGGTGATCTGGTTGGACTCCTCGGCCTTTGTGTAGGCTTTTTGATTCGATGCCGGAAGATAAATGCTGAAAGTGGTCCCATGCCCTTTTTCAGATTGAACATCTATATATCCGCCATGGCCCTTTATAATACCGTAAACAGAAGCCAGTCCAAGCCCTGTGCCCCTGCCCATTTCCTTTGTCGTAAAAAAAGGATCAAAGATGCGCTTTTGGATCT
>CP070700.1:4809355-4813313 GCA_020349865.1 Desulfobacteraceae bacterium | reverse complement strand
TAAGTCCGGTTTTGCCCACCTGTACATCAAGGGAGGCAATAGCTGCTTCCAATTCCCTGATGCGGCCCGCAGCCACATCCAAGTTGGCGGCGGCCTGCTTGACCTGTACCTGGGCATTGCGTACCCCCAACCTGGCGCTTGCCAGCGCTTCTTCTGCGTGCGCAACAGCCAGTTCCGCCTGGGTCAAGGCGTTTTTAGCAGTATCCAGCCGGGACGACTCCATTACCTTTTTGTCGACCAGGTTGCGGATGCGATCATACTCGATACGAGCCAGCTTCAGCTCAGAATGTGCCGCCTCAAGACCAAGTTCCTGGAGCTCGGCATTCTTGCGGGCATTGGCCAGTCCTACCGTTGCGCTCTCTTTGCCGATACGGGCCAGGTTCACATTCTTGGTGGCCGAGCGCAAGGTAGCTTCCAGTTCTTCACGGCTGGCGGAAATGACCTTCAGATCAAGCTCAGCCACCACCTGCCCTTCTTGAACCGTGGCCCCTTCGGCCACAAGCCAGCGCGCCAGCGTACCGCCAAACTCAGCGCTGATGGTTGCCACGCGATCGGCTTCCACGCGGGCCGGGAGGGTAAGCGTCTCGCTGAAAGTAGTGGGGCGCACCGTCAGCACCTCGACATTGGCCAGTTTTTTTGGCAGTGGGACAGGTTCCGTATTTTGGCGCTGTTTCGCGTCGAGCCCCATAGCCGCAATGGTCGTCACCAGAAGCCCGGTGACAGACCAGGATATTATGGATGCCATCCTGCTGTGCTTTTTATGTTTCGCTTCTGACACCTGCTTTTCTCCTTCTTTTTGCCTAATATTGTTTCTTTCTTACTTGCTTCACGCTACTCAAAAGATATGCCGTTCTTTCCGGTGCCGGAAATCTTTCGCGTATCTTATTAAAAATATTAAACATTCTTATTGCTGCATCCTCGTCATGAGCCTCGCAGAACACGTCGACGGGCTAATTGTGGCTATTTTGGCTAAGCCACAAATTGCCGATTTAGCCAATTTGTTAAGAAAACAGTTGCTTTTTGGCCATTTTTGAGGTTAATAAAATTTTGTCGTTTGCCGATTCATCGGGCGATTTTAAGAAGTACGTAAATGAACGGGGTACAAAAGCCGATGAATCGGCAGACTACAGATGCCCATAAATGGGCAAGCTACAATTGGTTTCGCAGTTTCGATACAACTCTTCATAAGGGTTTTTTAATACCCCGATCGCTTGCATCGGGGCAGTTGCTTCTTGATTTTTTCAGGGACTTGATTAATCAAGCCAATAGACTTTGTGTCGCATGAATGCGATCCCTACATACGATTACGCGGAGCGTGGAGACTTGATCCGCGGGATAAACTGGCCGGCTGCGAAGGACCCCATAAATGGGCAGGTTGCTTGTCTGACAAAAATCCGAATGTAATCACGTTTACGTTCGGTTTGTCCGGGTTTGGAGGTATGTTATGGAAGAAAAAAGTGGTTTTTCGAAAATGCTTGAATTCTTTCAAAGCAAACAGGGGGGTGTTCCTGGGGACCCTGACTATAATGCTGCCCTATGCCACCGCCTGGTTACGGCGGCTTCTGCTGAGGAAGGATCGATCTGGCGATTGGATAATGAAGGGCAGTTACACCTTGTTTGTAGCACGGATATTACTCAAGACCAATGTTCGGAATTTACTCTGCGAGAAGGAGAAGGCATCACCGGGGCTGCTGCCTTGTCCCGGGAAGCTATTGCTGTTTCCGACGCCTGGGCCCATCCCCATCACCACCGGCGGGCAGATGAACGTCTCGATTTTCGAACCCGATCCATGGTTTCAGCACCGATTCTTTTCGGAGACATTCTTTATGGCGTGGTAAATATATTGAACCACACTTCGGGTGGACCATTTCCACCTGAATGGGCAGAGAGGCTTTCAGTAGTAGGTGTCATGTATGGCGCGGCATTGGCGGGAGTGGGCCGGTTAACCCGCTATAACGTTGAGCAAAAGAAGGCGGTCAAAAAAAGGAGAAAACCTTCCCAAACCTCTGAGTGTAAGACTATCATCGTTGGCATTAGTCCTGCTATTCAAGAAGGGCTCGGTTTATGTTTGAAAGCAGGCAAAACGGATATGCCAATACTGATTCTCGGTGAAACCGGAACCGGCAAGGAGCTGGCGGCCCGGCGAATACATGAGGCCAGTGACAGAGCCGGAGGACCTTTTTTGGAAGTAAACTGTGCTGCCGTGACCGAAACCCTTCTGGAAAGTGAACTGTTTGGGCACGTGAAGGGCGCCTTTACCGGGGCAACGCATGACCGCCAGGGAAAGTTTGTTGCAGCTTCAGGGGGGACCCTCTTTCTTGATGAAATTGGGGATATGATTTTAGCAAGTCAGGCAAAAATCCTTCGCGCCCTGGAGGAAAAAAAAGTAACGCCCTTAGGTTCTGAAAAACCAGTGAATTATAATGCCCGGATTATCGCGGCAACAAATCAT
The DNA here is from genome assembly GCA_020349865.1 of Desulfobacteraceae bacterium. Next base: position 4,810,861 of record CP070700.1, on the reverse strand, counting down.
GACCTGGCGAAGATGGTGGAACAGGGAAAGTTTCGGGAGGATCTTTACTATCGGCTCTGTGGCATTCAAATCCTTATTCCCCCCTTACGCGAGCGGGCCGAAGACATTCACCTCCTGGCCATGCACTTTTTGAATAAAGCAATAGCTGAACAAAGGAAAAAGAATCAGCGGCAGGAACCTTTGCGCCTTTCAAGAGAAGCCAGTGAACTATTACTGTCGTTTGACTGGCCTGGTAACATCCGCCAGCTTGAGCAGGCGGTTTTAGCGGCTGCGGCAATCTGCGAGGGCAATGAAATAAAGCCGGAGGATTTTCCCGTGTGGCTTCACCATGCTATGAAACTAGACATGCAGATGACAATTACTCAGCCTGCCCGTAGCTCCGTTCACGGTGAACTGTCCACGGTGATCAAAGATGATGGGTTTTTTAACAAAGAGCGTGCGCGCTACCTGGAGGTGTTAGATTCGACAAAGTATACCGGGACCGGTCGCTGGAACGTGAGCGCAGCCGCCCGTGAAATCGGCATCCCAAGAAAAACCTTCACCTACCGATTGAAGAAGCTCGGCTTTATTAAGTGATTATAAAGCGGAGGGAGCAGGCAACTTTTTTGCAATAGAATTTGATAAAAAATGGTAAAATCCACGGAAAGGGCAGGGCGGCCGAATTGTTGGGCATCAATGCCAGTACGCTGCGCAACCGTTCCTGCTCTGCGGCGTGCGTCAGCGTGTCCGTAGCAGCCATTTGTCAGATTTTGCTATTATGCTCCACAGTTATGACTACATTTCCCTTTTTGTGTCCTTTTTCGTCCACCGCGATTTCTTCTAACATGAGTTCTACAAGCATACCCTGGCCCAGCTCACGGCGAACATTTCTTCTCTCTTCATACAGGTGGTACTCGTATCTTAGAGGGTCAAATCTTTGATTGACTCTTGCTAAAATAAATTAAGAGTCAAACTTAGACCCCTATCACACTATTTACCCTAATCGCCCCTTTAATTTATCTCAGGACAAGTTCTCTTTGTTCAAGAAAGCTGAAATACAACCCCGCTGTTTCTTCCGGTTTCTCAATCATGGGTAGATGGCCCACGGCATCCATCACCTCTGCCTTGGCATTCGGCATAGCCGCTTCGAGAATCTTTGCGCCGGATACGTGAAGCACCCTGTCATAGGTACCCCAGATGATGAGGGTTGGAACCGTCAGGCCCTTTAGCATGACCTCCAAGGGCGGAACGTCCCGAGAACCAGCGAGCTGTTTGAAGATTTTGCTGTTGAGTGGCTGATGCTCGATGGCCTCCTGAATGAAGTACTTTTTGATGGGACGGGGTATGAACGGCCTTTTCACAAAAACAAAATCCAGCAATTGTTCGTAGTCTTCGGCGGTTTTTGCAACCAGTGGATTCGGCTTTCCTTCCTTCAGTCGTTGAAACATTTCACTTGTTTCAGAAGAGGCAACGCCGTCCGGTGAAATCAGCAGGAGACTTTTTAATTCCTCCGGATAGGTTGATGCA
>CP070700.1:4802839-4809255 GCA_020349865.1 Desulfobacteraceae bacterium | reverse complement strand
AAGAGACCCTTCCACAGGTTGCAAATAAGTTGATTTTAGAATTCAGGAACTGGGTCAATTTACAGAATCCAATAATCGTTGATAAAAATCACATAATTTTAGATGGGAACCATCGCGCATTTGCTTTCAAGAAATTGAAATTTAAATACATCTCGGTATGCAAAGTAGACTATTTTAGTGAAGCAACGGAACTACGATATTGGTTCAGGCTACTAACTAACATCCGTAACCTGGATCAGCTGCGGCAGGCTGTAGAAGATATGAATGGAACTCTCTGCCAAGTAAACAACAAGGAAACCTTAAGAAAAACCTTGGAAAACAGTACCCTTAGTTGTGGTATCCAGCAGAGCAATTTCTATGCATTAATAAATTTCCCTGAAAACATGGTAAATGATGCAGTAAGCGCCTATAGCTTGTTGGCGAAGATTCAAAACAGATTGATAGAAAAAGGTATAAAACTGCAATATATCCCCTGTCAATCTGCATACGAAAATAAATTCTGTGAAGAACTGAAAAACAACGAGATATTGATTTGGACACCTCGAATAACCAAAGAAATGGTAGTGGATGCCGCAAAAAAGGAAATAAAATTCGCCCCAAAGACAACCCGTCATCTAATTCCGGCGCGGCCCCTTAATGTTAATGTTCCAACTCATTGGTTCAAGGAAGATGTCTCGTTGAAAGAGATCAACAAGAGGTTTTTTAAGTTACTGGAACGAAAAAGCGTAAGGCGATTCGGTCCTGGTCAGGTCATAGACGGAAGATACTATGAAGAGGAACTATTTGTTTTTATCGATTAAAAAAACCGGAATATAAACAGCACATCCAGACTAATTGAACACATACTTAAAAGAGAGATATGCAATGAACGAAGATCAAAAAATCATGAGTCTTTCGGCAATTGGGCTTGATTCTCCCGGTCTGGTTTCCAAAATCACGAATGAAGTCTTCGAACTGGGAGGAAATATTATAGATGTCGAAGAAAACTGCCGGAGGGGGCTGTTTTCCATATTCCTCATAATTGATTTCTCATTTTCAAGAAATTCGGAGCGAGAGATCACGAACACCTTAAAAGCCGTTGAAAATGAAACGGGCTTAAAAGTGAATCTAAGCATACACAGCGAAAGTGAAATTACTCATTTGTCCGAAAAAGAAAATCATTTAGTGACTATCTTAGGAGTGGATAAGCCCGGTATCATTGCAAAGATTGCAGCCTTTTTTCATAAATACAACATCAATATAGAAAATTGCAGGATGATTGCCCGTGGGAAGTTTTTTTCTATGGAGATGGTCATAGATTCAAAAAAAATCATTGTTGAACCGCCTTTGTCTCACAAGGAAGCAATTGAAAAAATGAAATCTAAGCTCAAAAACTTGTGCACAGAAATGGATCAGAGCGTGGTTATTCAAAGTGAGGATATATACAAGAAGATGAAAAAACTTGTTGTATTTGATGTAGAATCCACCCTGATCCAGGATTCTTCTCTGAAGAACTTCTTAGATACAATCAAGGGGAAAGTAAAATCAATTGATGACGGTGTCGAACTCAGGGATAATGCAAAAGATCAAATGCAGGCATTTATTGATAATGCACGAAACCTAAAAGGTTTGCCTGCAAGTGATTTCGAGAGATTTGGTCTGACTCTCCAGCTAAACCCCGGAGCATTGGAATTGATAGGGATATTGAAATCAATGGGCTTCAAAACCGCACTCTTGTCATCCGGTTTTAGTCTCTTTGTTAAAAAGATTTTTGAAGAGGCAGGGGTAGATTATGCATTCTCAAACACGCTTGAGGTTGACAAAAACGGTACTATCACGGGTGAACTGGAAGAACCTGTCATCACCAGCGATACCAAGTATGAAATCCTTGAATTTATTATGAATGCCGAGAATATAACCCGTGATCAAGTAATTGCTGTTGGTGATGGTTCTATCCGTTCTCATTTCATAGAAAATGCCGGACTATCCATTGCGTTCAAACCGGATGAGATGAGCGTCAAAACAGACGGGATCCTTAGCAGTGATCAGATCACAAATATATTGTATTGCTTAGGCATTCCAAAAACGGAATTGGATAAGCATTTTCAAAAAAATTCGTTTGAGTAAAAATAACAAGCTACTATAAATGGTATACGGGAATTTTATGAAAGGGGGCCACAAGGCTAACTATTTTGCTCCCATAAACTCATTGATCCTCTCAAGATTGGGGATCCCGCTCTGGGCGCCTATTTCAGTGCAATTAAGAGCTGCGACTGCTGAGGCAAAGCGCATGCACTCGCGCATATCCCACCCCTGAACCAAGCCATATATATAGCCACCGTGGTACACGTCTCCCGCACCGGTAGTATCCACAGCCGAAACCTGAAATGCCTCTTGATGGAACGTACCCTGATCATTGAGGCCAATACTTCCCCGTGCTCCGAGTGTAATGACCACCTGTCTCGGACCTAACTCCATAAGCGCATGAAGTGCAATTTCGTGGCCAGCATTTGATCCCACCAGGGGTGTGGCAAATGTCTCAGATGCAATAAGGATATCAACAAGTTTGACCAATTCTTCAGAGCCTTTCCTCATGGTCCCAGCGTCCATTACCACGGTCATGCCCAGACCCCTGGCCTGCCTTGCCGCCTCAATTGAAGCCTCAATCATTAAACCGTCAGTGTGTAAAATGCGGGCCTCCTGAAATTGACCGATATCCACATCGTTTTTTTCTAGGTGGGGTACAGTCCCCCGATGCCAGAAAATAGTGCGTTTTCCACTTTCTTTGGTAACAGTGATAAAGGCAAACTGGGATGTATAGCCAGGGGTGATCTTAAGATACGATACGCCCACTTTTTCCCTTTTGAGATTATTAAGAATTTTTTTCCCAAAAGGGTCATCAGATAGTGAACCCAAAAAAGAAGTTGAAACTCCAAGACGGGAGAGGGTGACAAGTGCAGTGGAAGATGGGCCACCACATCGGAAATGTAAATCCGTAAGTTCAACCTTTCCATCTTCTTGCGGGTAGGCGGTAAGGTTGCCCAGATAATCCACGCAGGCCTGTCCGAGACCTACCACCTGGATTGCCTCAAGTTGTTTGCTCATGTGTCACAACTACTAAATGTGGAGATTTACCCCTTCTCCTTCCCAAGCCTCTCAAGTTCCTTCTCTACTTTTTCAATATGAGATTTTACTTTGTTAATTAAGGGGTATGATGGATATTTATCAATTAAAGATTTAAGTATGTTGTAAGAAGAGCGAAGGTATTCCTCTTTTTTTTCAGGATCCTGGGTCCTTTTTGCAGTCAAAAAGATCTTTGCAGCCCGATTCCTCTCTCGGTTGATCAAGCCTTCAATGGCCTGTTCCTTTAGTTTCTTGATTTCATGAGTTTCTTCGCGCTCGGAAAGTGTATCAATGCTCGAAATGGCCTGTTCATATTTTTCCTCTTCAAGGAATTTCCGAGCCATTTGCAGGGCTTCCTTCTTCTCTGAAATCATGGATATGGTTTCCTCGAGATATTCCTCTTGTGCCTGCTCAAGCCGTTTCAGGGCTCGATCAATGATTCTAAGCTCTGCCTCTGATGAAACAGTGCTCCTATTCAGAACCAGCAAATCCCATGCTTCACCGAATCTGCGATTTCTCACCATTTGCTCCACTTCATAAATGAGTTGGTCTGTGCTCTCCTCCGGCTGAGTCATAACTTCATGTTCACGTTCGGGTTGAACGGGGGCTGTGCGCACAATTTGTGACGGCCGGGAGACTTCAAGATCGTGCTCTCGTTTTGGTGAAATTGCAATTTTCTTGCTAAGCGCTTGTATCATGGCTTCCTGTTTATGCAATGTGTCAGTCAATTTTTTATAAACGTGGATCGCCTTTTCTCGTTCCCCAGACTGCAACTGTAACGCTACAATGTCAGCTCGCAGATGGTTAAGATCCAGGCTCGCATCAAGCGCAGGCCCAATTCCCTCTACGATACTCTTTGCCTCTATTTGCATTCCCTCTTTGGCAAGAGATAAGGCGAACATCAAACCAATTTCAGGGGTAAGGGCATCCGGTCCAAATATGGCTTTTAACTCTAAGCAGTGATTGATTACCCCTTTGGAGTCGCCTGATACATAGGCGTCCTGGATCTCCTTTCTCTTTCCTGTAAAAAGACTGATTGATTTGGAATAATCACCTGCTATCTCCTCTTGTTTTGAGAAATAGTATTCGTCCAGGACACCCAGATTATGTAAAAGGGCACGGACGAACTTTCTGTATTCTGCTTCCTGAAAGTCACCAGCGGATATGTTTTTTACCGATATATAAACTTCAAGGAGACCTGAGGCGATTTCCCTGTCTTTTTCTGTGAGATCTTCTTTCTGCAGGATAGTACCTAAAAAGCCTATTTTCTCCTCGAGGAGATCCATGGGGAGCAACGGTGCAGGTGTTATCCCTGGTTCTGGCGTAACTACCACACGCCTCTCCGGAACCGGTATACATCCAAAGGCCAATACGAAGAACAAGGCCATAAGGGATCCGTATAGTTTTTTCATTTCATTCTCCCATTATAGGCTCAAAGTGCCTTTTTAGTACCAGTATATCCCCGCGATGCTCGACCTCTGCCAGTATCCCGGGTAGTTCTGACCTCCATCCTTCTCTCTCAGAAGAGGCGGAAGGAGGCGGCGAATCTGCCCCTTTGGCTGAATGCCCTATAGGTAGACCTGTAAATTGAGAGATGGGCACGGTCATGAAACCTTCGTTGTTAGCCAGGGGACTTGATAAGGGATTGAAGACCAGATCAGCGGGCTGGAGATTTTTCTTATAATCATCAGTATTAACGATGGCATTTGCCGTGTCAATCCATAGGGGCATGGCACCCGACGCCCCATATATTGCCAGGTGCTTCCCCTTCATGGGTCGATTATCATCATAACCCACGTAGCTGGCGATAACATATCCCTTCTGAATATCAAGTTGTCCTGTTTTCTCATCGGGGCCTGGAATAAAACCCACAAAACTGGAATTGGTGAACCGATTAGCAGTACCTGTCTTGCCGAAAGTGGGGATGGGAATGTCAAAAACCCGGATAGCATCCCCTGCGCCCTTGCCGGTTCCTGTTTCCATGACTTTTTTCAGAATTTCAGTAACCAGTCCGGAGACCCTTTTGGAAAGGACCTTTTTAGGTTTTGGACTGTGTTCCCAGAGAATTTCTCCGTTCCTATCGACGATTTTCGTAATGATCGGGGCCGTCTTAAGATCGTTCTCATTTGAAAGGGGGTACACTTGACCCGTCATGATCGTCTGGTAGACCATGGCCGCCTCAATGATACTGATGGAATTGGGCCCCAACGGGAAGGAGAGCACAGGGTCTAATTTTGTGGAAACCCCCATCTTTTTGGAAAGATATACCACATAAGATAGGTTTATAAGGATTCGGAAATCGCGGACCTTTGAAAGAACTTCCAGATCATATTGGTTGTGGGCGGACAATCGACTGAAATTTTTCTCCACATTTTCTTGAAGCGCTTTCAGGATTTCGGATGTGATCAAACCATCTACCCATACTTCCCCGCTGGTTAAGGAGACAGGCATTATCAGCATTGATTCTGGTGTACATGGGACCAGTGGAATGGTGGACAAGAGGTCAGGGGTCTCCGTATAAATGATTCGGATCGTTTGATCATCACTTATGTCTCTGTAAAAATTGCGGAGTAATTGCGTCAATGATTCCCTCAGTTGGAGGCTGTAATTTTGGTTATAAAGCTCAAGGAGTTGGATAATCCTTTGAAACTTACCTTCTATTTTTTTATTAAGCTTTTGAAGCCTCATAAAACTGAATCTTGAAATCTGGTATTCTTCGGGTTTTTTGAGATCCAGCCTTTGGCTGTCTATGGTGAAGTGCAGGCGGTTCAGAGTGTTCAGGGTTTCCTCGTGACCCCCAAAGATGACGTCAGACTCAACCTCTTTTCTTGATTCTTCAAACGCAGCATCCATGAGAGTTTCATCGTTCACCACCACGCCGTGTTTGTCCCTGATCCGTTCTCTATACCGGGAATAAGATTCCCCTTTTTTTCTCCCAAGCCCTACAATATGAGCAACCTGCCGGAACTCACTCATGTTAAGATGATCTGTGAGGTGGTAAAGCAGCCAGACAGTAGCAAGGTTCTCCGATTTTGTGCCGGCCCAGGCCATAGAAACCTTCTCACTCTGGGGTATGTGATCGGGTCGAGGAACATAATCGGTGTTTTGGTATTGAAAAACGTCCCTAATGTTCTGGAGCGAATCAAGGTTGTTCCACTTGAGCTGAAGGGCCGCTGTATATATGATAGGCTTAAAAATGGAACCCAATTGCCGTTTTGCATCGGCGGCGCGGTTAAAAAACCGGTTAAAAAACCCCCCAACCATGGCCTTTAACATTCCCTCCTGAAATACTGCCACGCTCCCCTCCAGTTCAG
>CP070700.1:4795633-4802739 GCA_020349865.1 Desulfobacteraceae bacterium | reverse complement strand
CTTTTGTCTCTCACCCTAATACCATGGTTCCCACCTATGGGCAGGCAGGGATCGCGCATTCACAGAGTTTTTGTTGGATCGCCACTTTAGCTGAATGAAAGGAGTTTATTGATGAGCTACTTCGTTGTCAAAGAGCTTGAGGCAAAGGAACTCGCTGAGGGTATTGAAATACGGGTTATCCCCGGCGCGAGAATGACAATGGTTTTTTTCGACATAAAGCCTGGTGCTGAAATACCTGAGCACTCTCACCCCCATGAACAGATGGGAAAAGTACTTAAGGGGTCAATAGAATTGGCCATCGGCGAGGAGAAAAAAATTGTTGGGGAGGGAGATGCATATCATGTCGCCTCGGATGTAGTCCACAGCGGAAGGTGTGGAGAATCGCCTTCTCAAATTCTTGAAGTCTTTTCACCACCAAGAGAAGACTATGTACAGAAATAATGCAATGAAGATTTTTTAACTGTCGGGTCCACGTTTGATGTAATCATAGAAAGGCAGTTGTTATGTCAATATGTCATTGCGAGCGAAGCGAAGCAATCTCAGTTATTTTAACACCATAAAATTAAGAGGTTGCGGGGCCTCTTCCGAGCCTAGATTGAGATTGCTTTGTCGTTTCACTCCTCGCAATGACTGGTGATAAGACTTTTTATGAAAGCATCAAATTTAGACCGCACATTTTGAATCTATGACAAAGGAGGTCTTTATGTTTATTTCGCTTATACAAAAAAGAAGGAGCATCAGAAAATTTCAGAGAAAGCAAGTGGAAGCCGAAAAAATAGATACCCTGATTGAGGCAGCGCTTCGCTCTCCTTCATCAATGGGACGGAACCCCTGGGAGTTTACCCTTGTAACTGAGCAAGCATTGTTGGAAAAGCTCTCAAGAGCAAAACCACATGGGTCAACGTTTTTAAAGAATGCCCCACTGGGAATAGTTGTTTGTGCTGACCCGGATAAGTCAGACGTTTGGGTTGAGGATTCTTCCATTGCTGCTACATTTATACAATTAGCCGCAGAATCCATAGGACTTGCAAGCTGCTGGATACAGATGCGAGAGAGAATGCATGACCAGACAAAAACTGCGCAAGATTATGTCTCAGAAATATTAAATATCCCGCCGAAATTGAAAGTAGAATGTATCATTGCTGTTGGATATCCTGATGAGGAGAAACCTCCTCACAAAAAAGATGAATTGCAGTATGACAAGGTATATCTTGATAGATACGGGAAGCTATACGGAAATCCCTAGCCGTTCACGGGTTCAGGGGTTCAAGGTTCGGGGTTAATGAAGGTTAACAAAAGAAAAGCAACCCTGAACCCCGAACTCTGAACCTGTGAACGCTTACTAAGGTTTTCGAACAAAAAATGAATGATGCTCAGCAGAAGATTCGTCCAAGCCGCGTCTGGTATGGCATTGGGGTCGTGCTTTTTTTCATGGGAATAATCGGTGGACCCGGCTGGTTCATCGTGACATTAGTCTCGGACCTTAAAAGTGGAAAATATTTCCTGGCCCCGAGTGCGCAGACCTTCACCTTGGAACGTCCGGGAAAGTATGTCTTATGGCATGCTGCAAATACATTCTTTCAAGGAAAAAGCTATACATCTCCTTCCGAACTACCTGGTGGTGTAACAATAAGAGTCTTGAATAATAATACGCGGGAAGAACTCACGGTAGAACCCGCCCCGGGAGCAACTGAATCATCCGGGAATCATAAGAAATACTCTGTATGTAGTTTTCGCGTTGAAACACCGGGGGAGCACACTGTTGAAATCAGGAATTTACCCTCAAATCGAGTTTTTGTACTGCGGAAATCCCTGACAAAAGGTGTCTTGATTACTTTGTTTCAATCTGGAATGATCGGCCTGATGGGAGGGATTGGCGGCCCTGCTCTTGTTTTTCTTGTGGCAGTTAGAAGGCACAAGTCCGAAAAAAAATTGGATAACTGATTTCTTGACACCAAACTTCTTTTTCCCTATTCTCGCTCTCATCCAAAGGGTGGTCTTGAGGGTGATGAGGAACAAAAAATCTTCTAACAGAACCTGGATGAAAAAATGCAAAAGATCTTGGTAACTGGTGCCGCTGGCCAGATTGGTTCGGAATTAACAATGGCCTTACGGGAGAAATACGGAAACGAAAATGTTGTAGCTACAGGTCACTCAAATGAACCAGATGAAATTTTGCGCGAATCAGGTCCATTTCATTTCATTGATTGTTCACAGATCAATTCGGTCGCTGATATAGTAAAAAAATATAAAGTAGATACCATTTATCATCTTGCGGCCATACTCTCGGCAGTGGCCGAAGAAAATCCACAACGCGCCTGGAATGTAAATATGATTGGCCTTTACAATGTGTTGGAAGTTACCCGTAGTTATAAATGCGCTGTATTTACTCCAAGCTCTATAGGTGCGTTTGGTCCGACCACCCCTTTGAATAATACGCCACAAGACACGATTCAACGGCCCAACACAATGTATGGCGTAACTAAAGTCGCTGGCGAACTGCTTTGCGATTACTATTTCAAAAGATTTGGGGTTGACACGAGGGGAGTTCGCTACCCCGGAATCATCTCTTATAAAACTTTACCAGGCGGCGGCACCACAGACTATGCAGTAGAAATCTACTATGAGGCAATCAAACACAAGCAATACACCTCTTACCTCAAAAGAGGTACATATTTAGATATGATGTACATGCCGGATGCAATGACAGCTGCCATTGACCTTATGGAAGCAAACCCGGACAAACTCCAACACCGAAATGCCTTTAATGTCACTGCTATGAGTGTTGCCCCTGAAAATATTGCCGATGAAATAAGAAAAACAATTCCGGAATTCGTTCTGGATTTCGAAACAGACCCGCTACGGCAGGCAATAGCCGATTCCTGGCCAAACAACATGGATGATAGTGCTGCTCGCGAAGAGTGGGGATGGGAACCGCAATATAATCTCGAATCTATGACAAAGGATATGATAGAAAGACTTTCTCAAAAACTTGGAAAAGAAGTAGAATAAATAAGGGGAGGAACAACATGTCCGTTGATAAACTTGAAAGCATCCTCATTGAAAAACTTGATGCACTCAAAGAAAAGGGGGCACTTAAGGGCGAGGAAATGGTAATAACTGGGGTAAAGCCTCAAGAGGATAAGAAGGGTCCGAGATACATAATAGAAGGCCATGGAGAAAAGGAATTCTTGAGAATGAACTCCAATTCATATCTCGGGATGTCGTTGCGCAATGAGATTATCGAGGCGGAAGAAGAAGCTGCAAAGAAATTTGGTGCTGGTCCCGGGGCAGTCCGTTTTATTAGCGGCACCTATCAGCCACATATCGAATTAGAAAAAAAATTGGCAAAATTCCATAACCGGGAATCGGCAATGATTTTCAGTTCTGCCTATGCCACCGTGATGGGCACTGTATCACCATTAATAGACAATGAGACTATTGTTATCAGTGATGAACTCAACCATAATTGTATTATTAATGCTATAAGGCTTTCCAGACCTGCAGTGAAGGAGATTTATAAACATCTGGATATGACTGAGCTTGAAGACAGAATAAAAGATGCTATTGGAAAAGGAAGACGAGTCATCGTAGTCACAGATGGCATTTTTAGTATGAGGGGTGACTATGCACCACTGGACATGATCGTTGAGATCGCCAAAAGGTATGACCCACAATTCGAAGGGGGCATAACCACTGTTGTGGATGATTCTCACGGTATGGGTGCATTTGGTAAAACCGGGCGAGGGACAGAGGAATATACAAATGCCAAGGGCATTGATATAATCATTGGAACTTTGGGCAAGTCTCTCGGAGTAAACGGTGGATACCTGGCGACAAAGTCTGCCATTATCAATTACCTGAGAGAGACAGCCCCGTTTTATATTTATTCAAATCCAATTACGCCTGCGGAAGCATATTCGGCAACGAAAGCGCTGGATATTTTGGATAGTGAAAAGGGGATAGAGTTGTTGGAGCATTTACGCAAACTTACAAAACGCTTTGAAAAAGGGCTGGTTGATCTGGGTTATGAAATAATAGAAAGTGAGCACCCTGTTGTGCCATTAATGATAAGAGATACAGCAAGGACGTCTGAACTGGTACATTACTTAACTGAAAATGGAATACTGGCTACAGGACTAAATTATCCGGTTGTTCCCAAGGGTGATGAGGAGATAAGGTTTCAGATTTCAGCTGATCATACTGAATATGATATAGATTATGTTGTAGGAGTGTTGGAAAAGTTTAAAGAGACAATCTGAAATTATAGATTATCTTTTCCCAATAAGACCGGTTATTATAAAATCCACGGGGTCATGGGCAGAAGCTATTGTCAAAATAAGGCTAATGGGTCCTTCTCTGATCCTGCCCTTCCAGGATCTCCAGGCCTACTAAATAATGATTTTTGAATCGTTCCTCATTATCCTTTGTGATGTGCCGGATTGCTGTCTCCATATAATCAGAGGGGTACGCTGAATTGGTAGAATAGTATTTCATCCTCATTGTGTCCCCCACCCTTAATCCCCGCAAAATGTCCGAATTTTCCTTGATCAAAAGGCACATGGCCGTTGGCGGAATTTTCCAGATCTTGAACTGGTGAAGAACACTGAGTCCATTTATTGAGAATTCCACGCTGTAATATTGATCCATCCGCCTTTCATGTTCAGGTTTTTTCTCCTTTGATTTTTTCTCCTTGACAAGTTCTTCCATACGTTGGGCCTCTCAGTTTTTTGGTTTACCTATAGGTCTTCCGTCTCTCGGACTTTTTCTGCTATTTAAGAAATGAATGCAAAACCAATGCCAAGATAAGGTATCATAATTAGATTCGCTCCTGGCAAACCTTAACAGTTTAGCGCTTGGAAAATAGAGCAAAAAGGGCCGCGGGCATTGGTGATTTTGACCCAGATTGTGCAGTAGAATCCGTAGCAAGGCGCAGAAAACCATAGCGAAACGCACAGTTGGGGCGATTTTGTGACGTAGGCATATTAATAAATATGTCGAGGAGCAAAATCGGGAAACAAGCGTTGCAGAAAGGATTTTCAAGTCGCAGGAGGAGACTACTGCACAATCTGGGTCTAAGACGCTGGTACCTTGTTACCACTTACTCAGGCGGGAGTGTAAATGATTACTTGTTTACCAGCTTAAAAGGCAGGTATTGGTATAAGGTCTTTTCGGAATGACTGTCGGGCGGGAGTGCTTCGTTGACATCAAGCTTTTATGTCAACTTTCTGGCACTCAGTTGTCAAGAATATCACACCCCCTTAAGCCCAATCTCTTCGGCTACCTCTTGCATGCCTGTGATCGTGTCCGAAATTAACTCTGTGAATTCCACGCCCAACATCTGTGCGCCCTTTTCAATGATGGATCTATCCACGCCGGCTGCAAATCTTTTATCCTTCCATTTCTTTTTGACGGATTTCGTTTTCACATCAAGTACACTTTTGGAGGGGCGGACCAGCGCAGTAGTCACCACAAGCCCAGTAAGCTCGTCTATGGCATAAAGAACCTTTTCAAGTTCTGTCTGTGGCGCAACATCCGAACAAATGCCCCAACCGTGGCTTACCACAGCCCGTATATACTCTTCAGGCCAGTTATTCTCCTTGAGAATTTCTTCACTCTTGCGGCAGTGTTCTTCAGGGAACTGCTCATAATCCAGGTCATGGACTAAACCAACAATCCCCCATTTTTCTTCGTCTTCTCCTCGCTTTCGAGCAAAATAGCGCATAACCCCTTCCACCGCAAGGGCGTGTTTAATAAGACTATCGCTTTTATTGTATTTTGTAAGTAGGCTATAGGCTTCCTCTCGGGTTGGGACTTTTTCACTCATTTCATTACCTCCTCCTTTAGCGAATGCACTGTTGGGAATATTTCAAATCCTTCAGTGTTGGTACAGACATCTGCCCTCAATTTTCTCTAAACCTTAACCGATTTGCCAGAAGAAGCCTTTTTATCGGGACCTTTTACTGCACGATCGATGACATAATGGTAGCTGTATTTGTCGTTTCGTTCATATTTTGCAAGTTGCATTACGTCCGTATCAATATTATATGGCACCTTAAGAGATTTAAGCCATTTTGATATTTCTTCACTTACGCCCGAAATCCTTTCAGGAAGAGGCATTGTTTTTGGTAAGGTTATTTTTTTGTGTTCAGCCATAATTGCTCCTTTTCTCAGCCGGTTTCTGTGATATATAATATAAGCACTGTTAACAAAATTTCCACCTAGGCGAGGATTCAAATTAAAAATCGGCTATATCGTTGATATTGTTGAACAAGGTCCCGTCGACTCTCTCCTTTGCTTAGTTTTTAATGGCAAAATCAACAACGTCAATGAATACTTGATCACAGTCTGATAAACCATATTTCGTGCGTTCGAACTCTTTATACATCCCCGGCTTAATTTCCTCAGATTCGGTAAAAGCGACCCTATCAATCACCTCACCATTTTTCACATACTCAATTCTAATAGCAAACCCTGTAACTGTTTTATCTCCCTGATTAACGACCCTGCCGTCGACCTTAACACGTCCGTCTCTATCTTTTGCCCAGTCCCAATCATCAATAAGGAAAATATGTTTGTAGGCCTTTTTCAGGGCCTTATCCTTTTTATCGGCAATATACTCCAGATTGATCAATAAAAGCAGCTTGTCGGCCGCGAAATACTCAAACGCCAGCCTTTCCGCTTCTTCATACTGCCCGGCCTCGGCTTTTTCCCTGATTTCTCTTTGCCTTTCTTCATCGCTCACGCATCCCGTGAAAAGAACAAGGAAAAGAAGCACAGACGTCATTAGGAATAGGGATTTGGCCATGGCATCTTAAACATGCATAACCCACTGACCGTGGTTATGCTATCCATGTATCATATGTCACCAGTTTCTCAATAAATCGAAAAACCCCATCTGTCTAAGAGTAATGAGGACATAGAACAATCATTTTATTTTTACCCCTATTGAGCGAAAAAATAAGGGGTGCACTATTATATGGACCTGAAAGATGATGCCAACTCTCCGTAATTAATTAGGAATTACTAATATTATTACCTGAATATTCTTTCTCTGTCAAGAAATCCAGATTTTTGGACAGCAATTCTAATTTTGTCTGGTTCAT
>CP070700.1:4787361-4795533 GCA_020349865.1 Desulfobacteraceae bacterium | reverse complement strand
GTGTCTCACAAAAAGTGCTCCAGTCTGCGAAGGCTGTGTCTGTTGTGCTGGTCAATTGAGCTCCTTACCCATTACCTGATCATATTGTAATTTATGGTTTATCCGGTTAATGAGTACGCTTCAATACAACACATTGTTGCGGGGTTGGTAACACTTTAGCTCCTTGAAAATGGGACAAGATGGGCCATGCGGATCTCTTTTTCAAAAGTCGCATCACAAATAATATACAAAGCTCGTGGAACGCACCCTGAGCCTTGAACACGGGCTGCTAAGGCCCGCCAAAAATTGTGGCGGGTAAGCAGTTAGGGCGACCTCTTTCATGAAACTTCCCTTCTGGGGCTGTCCTGGGTAGAGTTATAAGGCCAAACTGCCGTTCGATGAAATGAAGTAGGCTTATGAGACTTTTGAAAAAGAGATCCCCATGGCCCTACAGTCCACGATTAGTTTTTTCAAAACGCTAAAGTGTTACCGGGGTTGAAGGTTGAAGCGGTCTTTTCTTCGACCTTTCCATCTGCCAACTTCATATCTGATCAGTTTTGAGGTACTCATTTTTCGGAAGAACCAGGGTTTGTGTCATTTACGACAATCTCTCTAATGCCTTTTCTGCCAGTTCTTTTACCTTGCGTTTAATGAGCTTTCGGTCAACATACATCTGAATTTCCGCCTCATCCCTGGTAAGATGCTCAAGCCCTGAACGGGCATTACTCGCACCAATTAATCCCATACTCCATGCCGCCAATCCCCTGACATATACATCACCGGATTTCAGGTAAGGTATCAGATATGGAATGGCATCTTTTACGAGGTCGGGCCTGACCTGGGACAGCCTCCCAATCCCCCAAAGGAGGCCGCGCTGTAAGACTTCATGCTCCAGGTAGTTCCCATCTTCGCGTGCGTATGACAGCAGAATCCTGGCATATTCTTTTGCAAGTTCTTCATGGCAGGCCAATGCCTCCCCCATGGCCTCCGGTGAACCCCAGCCAATACCACCTGATTCATCGTTCAGGTTCCACATGAGCCGACGCATTATCATTCGCGCGGCTTCCATATCTTCATCTGCAAGTTTTGTCACAACCGCACCAAAGGCCGTGACCGCGCGCCATTTTATCTGCTCATCCTTATTGTAGAGGAACGAAAAAAGTGAATTGATTACCTTGCGAGAGGGAAGTCGGCACAATTCCACCAGGGCCGTATCAAAGTCAACTGATGCCAGCAGTTCATAGACGTTCTTTTTTAGAGCACGGCCACCAAATTGAGATGTTGACACTGAAACCTTATCCCCCCGTCGTTTTATGTGATCATAGTGTGACGCAGTCCTGGCAATCAACAAGCGTCTTTCTTAATCAACTTTGATGTGCTCGTAAAAAGTCATTTCACCTGTCATTGCGAGCGAAGCGAAGCAATCTCGGTTGGCGTAACTAGTTGAAATCAGGATATTGCGTCGTCGCTTCACTCCGCCTCGGCTGAGCTCGTCGCAGGCTCGCAATGACCGCCCATGAGACTTTTTACGAAACCATCAACTGTTGCTCTCAGTAGATGAGCCTTTTACGAGATCCTGGTGGCCGTGGGCCAGCTCCCACCGCTTGTCTAAGTAGTAGAGTATAGGCACCGTCATCCGGGAGAGTAAAAGGGATGCCACTTCACCGGCCATGAGCGATATGGCCAGTCCCTGAAAGATGGGGTCAAAAAGAATAACCGAGGCGGCTACAACTACGGCGGCGGCCGTAAGCATCATGGGACGGAAACGAACGGCTCCGGCATCGATGACGGCTTTATTAAGCGGCATGCCCTCCTTGAGGCGGAGCTCGATGAAGTCCACTAATATGATGGAGTTGCGCACCACAATACCGGCGCCTGCGATGAAACCGATCATGGATGTAGCCGTAAAGAATGCGCCCATCAACCCATGTACCGGCAGGATGCCCACCAAGGAGAAAGGGATGGCGGCCATGATGACTAAAGGTGTGCTGAGGGACTGGAACCAGCCCACCACAAGGATGAAAATAAGCACTAAGACCACACCAAAGGCGATTCCCAGATCGCGGAAGACCTCGTAGGTGATATGCCACTCACCGTCCCATTTCATGGCGAATCGGCTGTCACTTTCAGGAATACCGGCCGTATGCTGTTTGATCTTATACCCCTCAGGAAGGATGATGGCATCGATTTTCTTGCGCATTTCGAGAATGGCATACACCGGACTTTCCTTAACCCCGGCCACATCCCCGGTAACATATACCACCGGCATCAAATTCTTATGGTAAATACTGCGGTCGCGTTCGGTTTCATGGGCCGTTACCAGATCGGTAAGCGATATGAGTCCCCCACCGGCCGATGGAATCTTCATGGCCGCCAATCTCTTAATCCCCGCCCTGTCAGCCAATGGCAGGCGCACCACAATGGGCACATCCTCTTTTTCTTCAGGTCGATGAAGCAAACCTCCTTGCATCCCTTTGAGGGCAATCTGAAGGGCCTGATCAATCTGTTCCACGCTTATACCGTGAAGGGCCGCCTTCTCTCTATCAACAACTAAATTGATACGGGCCTGTTTTTCTTCCATGAACCAATCCACATCCACCACGCCCGGGGTCTCTTCAAGAATCTTGAGCACTTCTTTTGCGATAAGGCGCTGGCGCTCATAGTCAGGCCCATAGATTTCCGCAACAAGTGTGGACAATACCGGGGGGCCAGGGGGTACTTCTGCCACCTTTATGCGGGCCATGTATTTATCAGCAATGCGCTTGAGCTCAGGCCTCACCCGTTTAGCTATGTCATGGCTTTGGGCTTTTCGATGATGCTTGCCCGCAAGATTCACCTGGATATCGGCCACATTGGGACCTCGTCTCAGATAATAATGGCGGACCAGGCCGTTAAAATTATAAGGCGCTGCCGCGCCAACATATATCTCATAATCCACCACCTCGTTCACCGTTTTCAAAAACTCCCCCATTTCTAATGCCACAGAAGATGTCTCCTCCAGGGTGGCGGACTCGGGCATATCTATAATCACCTGAAACTCGCTCTTGTTGTCAAAAGGCAGCATCTTAACCTTGACGTAGCCCACGAAAATAAGGGAGCAGGCCCCTAACAGAAGCACCACGACTACAATTAAAAAAAGCCACCTCCGGAAAGATGATTCAATAAGGGGGGTCATGATACGGCGATAGAGTCTGATACTCCAGTCTTCCTTCTCTCCGTGCTCCTCACCTCCACCATGCTTTTTTTGTTTTAGAAGGCGCATGGATGCCCACGGTGTGACAACAAAGGCAACCAGAAGAGAAAAGAACATGGCAGCCGAGGCCCCTACAGGGATTGGCCGCATGTAAGGACCCATGAGACCGCCTACAAAGGCCATGGGCAGGATGGCGGCAATCACGGTAAGGGTTGCAAGAATGGTGGGATTTCCCACCTCGTCCACGGCCTCAACAGCCACCTCAAGAAACGGGCGATCCTTGTTTTCAGGAAGGCGAAAATGGCGAACAATGTTTTCAACAACGACAATGGCGTCATCCACCAAAATACCGATGGAGAAGATAAGGGCAAAAAGGGTGATGCGGTTCAACGTATAGCCATAAAGATAAAAAACAGCGAGAGTGAGGGCCAAGGTTACCGGAATGGCCAATGCAACGACACCTGATTCGCGGCGGCCAAGGGCGAACCATATAAGGAGGGTCACAGAAAAAACCGCAATGAACATGTGCAGCAGAAGCTCATCAGATTTCTCCTTTGCCGTCTCTCCGTAATGCCGGGTCACGGTCATGTGGATGTTATCCGGAATAATTATTCCACGGCTCTCTTCCACCCGCTTAAGGACCCTTTCGGCTACGGTGATGGCATTTGCGCCCTTTCGCTTGGCAACGGTAAGAGTAACGGCAGGATAGACGGCATCAGAGGTATGCTCACCACCGGTTTCCTTTTCATCAACAGCAGGTCCCATCCCGAGGAACACATACTGATCAGGCTCTTCAGGGCCATCTACAATTGCAGCCACATCTTTAAGGTAAACGGGGCGATCTCCATGGATGCCCACAACCACCCTGCCCACATCATCTGCGTCACGTAGAAAGGCTCCCGTATGGACTTGAGTTTCCCCGTCCACAGAAGGGTACGTTCCGGTTTCCGACTCCCGATTGGCAGCACGAAGCATCTTAAGAATGGTGCCGGCATCCACATGAAAGGCTGCCAACCGCATAGAATCCAGACGGACTTCAACCTGCCGTCGGTAGCCCCCAATAATACTGGTGATGGAAACGTTGTCCTCGCGCTTTACCAGGTCTTCCACTTCGGCCACAACCCTGCGCAAAATGTAATGATCGGCATCATCCCCCCAGAAGGTCAGGGCAAGAATGGGGACATCATCAATATACCGGGGTTTAACAATGGGGGCAGAGACGCCTTCAGGAATCAGATCGTAATTGGCCGTCAGTTTGGACTGTAACCTGACGATTGATTCCTCCTCGTCCTCTCCCACAAAGAACCGAACTACCGCCATGGACATGCCGGGACTGGATGTGGAATAGATGTACTCCACTCCGGGAATTTCCCAGAGAAGCTTTTCCATTGGTTTGGAAACACGCTGCTCCACCTCTTTGGCGCTTGCACCCGGCATGCTGACAAATATATCGATCATTGGCACAATGATCTGTGGCTCTTCCTCCCTCGGGAGGACCAAGACAGCAGCCATACCTAAAATGATTGACGCAATGATGATAAGTGGGGTTAGCTTTGAATTTATAAATGCCCGGGCGATTTTACCCGCCGCACCTACAGGATGTTTCATGGGGCCACCTTCCCTGTATCCTATAAAGGGTTACTGGGCTTTAAAGAAATGTAACGGTTTAGTTGCTTGAAAATAGTTCCGAATGGGCCGTAGGTATCTCTCTCAGAAGGGCCGCAAAAACCTGCCTCATTCCATTGCACGGCAGATCAGCCCTAAAACTCATCCATGGGCAGCCCCACAAGAAAGACTCCTTAGTTACAGTAGATTTCTCTGCCTGTTCTGCGCTTGGGTTTCCATTCATGGGGGCGTTTTACGAGCACCGAAGAATTTGTGTTGCGACCCTTCTGAGAGAGATATCCACGGCCCAGTAATCCAATAATGATTCTTTCAAAGTGTTGAACTGTTACCTGTTATCACCTACGAAAAATAAGACAACAGGCTTACGCATGCGATCATTTTGGTTCATCCGGTTAATGAGTATGCCTCAACACAACACATTGTTGCGGGGTTGAAGGTTGAAGCGGTCTTTTCGTAGTGACTGCAGGAAGGCCTTCGTGATTCGACCTTCCCGTCTACCAACTTCATATCTGATCAGTTTCGCGGTACTCATTAACCGGATGAACCATCATTTTACTTTAACCTTGGCGCCATCAACCATTGTTGGTGCTGGCTCCGAAATGTAGCGGTCTCCTTCCTTGAGCCCTGAAAGGACTTCCACAGACTCTCCAGAGGTCTTGCCAATACGAATAAGACGAAAGTTTGCTATGTTTTCAGCATCCACCAGGTAGAGTCCGGTGAGTTGCCCTCGGGTAATTACCGCTTTGGGGGGTATCAAAAGTTTTTTAATATGGCCCATTGGAATCTCTACCCGGGCAAACAGACCTGATCTGACCTTTTTATCTATAGGCAAGTTAATCTTGACGATAAAGGAGCGGCTTTTCTGGTCTGCACCGGGAACGATGGTGCACACATTCCCTTCCAAAGGTCCTGTTTCCAGGGCGGGGACTTTTACAAATACCTTCTGCCCGGTCTCCACATAGCCGATATATGTCTCTGGCAGTATCATATCCACACAAAAGCCATAGGTGGTTTCAAGGGTGAGCAGCGGGGTTCCCGGCGAAGCCAGGTCCCCTTTATCGACTAATTTTTCGGTGATAATACCGTCGTGAGGGGCGGTAATCACTGCATCTTTTTTAGTTAACCGCACTCCCGCCACCTCCGCTTCTGCCTGCTTGACGCGGGCAGTGGCTGCATCTATCATGGCCTCTGCCTTTTGCTGATCTGCCTTTGCCTGGCGATAGTGTGCTTCTTTTTCCTCAAAATTTTGTGCGCTTATCAAGTCTTGCTTTTTAAGGTCTCGATATCTTTCATATGTGGCAAGCGCAAGTTTTTCTTGAGCACGCGCAGCATCACGGGCAGATATGGCTGCGGTCAGAGCCTTCTTGGCCTCAGACAGGCCTGCTTCGGCCTTATTCACCCCGGCCTCCACCTGCCGCTGGTCCATAACGATAAGGGCGTCTCCCTTTTTCACCCGGTCCCCTTCTCGTACACGAACAGCCTCTACAGTGCCAAGCAGCTTGCTGGCTAAATTACTGGTGATTCCGGCCTTTACTGTTCCAACGGCTTCATAAATTAGGGGCCGGTCGGTCATTCGAGCGGTTTCCACGGATACATCCATTACCACCGGAGGGGATTTCGATGATGTCCCGGGCTCAATTTTTTCGCTGCACGCAGGCAAAGAAAAAAGCAGCAAAAAGACGAATAGACAGTGAAGTCGTATTTTCATCATATACTCCATCATGAGATTGTTTCAGAGAACTTTGAAGATCTCGATTTTCTCACTCTTTCCCTTGAGAGCCGTTTTACCCAAACTGGAAAGATTAAAATTCTTTCCCTTCAATAAATCCTTCGTTTTCTGGCTTACAAGAATATCGGTCCCGAACGTTTTGTTCAAGGACTGTATCCTGGAGGCGGTGTTGACTGTATCGCCAACCATAGAATAGACAAGACGCTCCGGACTTCCTATACTTCCTGCCAAAACCCGACCTGTATGAATTCCTATGCCATGTGCCACGGGATTTTTCCTCATAGACTCTCTTTTGCTGTTAAGATCCTTAAGGCGGTCTCTCATTTCGAGGGCTGCCATAACCGCCTTTTCAGGATGGCCGGGGAGATCCAGCGGAGCACCAAATACTGCCTCAATTTCATCCCCTATAAACTGCAGAACAATTCCCTCATATTGTTTTATTGCCTGCTCCATTTCAGAGAAGTACTCATTGAGGAATTTGACCACTTCCCTCGGTTCTCTGCTCTCTACAAACGTTGTGTAGCCCCTTAAATCACACAGCAGGATCGTGACGTCCCTTAACTCTCCTTCAAGCGGCACCTCCCCTTTCAAGATCCTATCGCTCACCTCGGGCGTAACAAACCTCCCAAAGCTGATTTGGCAGAAGTCTTTTTCCTTCAACCCTTTAATCATCTCATTGGTCTTGGCCGCTATCAATCCGAATTCATCACTGGTAACGGCCGGTACCTGAACATCGTAGTTTCCCCGGCTGATATCTCCCATGGCGCTTAATTGAATGGAAAGGATTGTCTTAAGATTTTGAGAATATTTGCCGAGGATAAACAAACTCAACACAAGGAGAACCGCAAAGGCAAACAGGATCTCCTTAAAAAGTCCGAAGAAGAAGTCAATGCTAAGAGAATCTTTATGCGCAAGGAGATAATTAATGTCCATAAAAGCCATGAGCAGTATTGCTATGACCATAAAGACCAGGACTGTTATGGTGAAAAAAAGCATTTTGCTTGAAACGGAGAGAACCCTTTTAGGACTGAAAGGGACCCGCGCTCTCATTGTTTTTAAAAACTCAATGATTCTTTTTTCCATAGAAAGAAAGCAAAGCATACCGCCGAACAGTCCAAAAGCAATACATCCAAGAAATACCTTCAGTCCTGTCAGAACGGGCGCATGGGAGTAGAAAACGTAAAGAAAACCAATGCCCAGGCCGGTAAGAAGCCACACAGCAAGGTCTGTTATAAATTCTCTCCAGGGAAGCGAGTACAGGGCTGAGTCCTGAGCTGAACCAAAGTCGTGGATTTTTCGGATATGCTCCTTAAAAAGATAAGCCCTTAAAGGCAGGAGTAACAAGATAGGTATAAAAATATTTGTTAAGGCCTGGAAATACCCGAAACATTCTAAAAAAGGGCAAACCTGGGCTCCATAAATAACGAGGACAAAACCAAAAATAATATAACAAAGGATAATGGCGATCATAGATTTATTCTTGACGGCTTCGTAAAAAGTCATTTCACCTGTCATTGCGAGCGAAGCGAAGCAATCTCAGATGGCGTAACTATTAGAAATCAGGTGATTGCTTCGTCGCTTCACTCCTCGCAATGACCGTCCATAAGACTTTCAACTAACTTAGCAAGATAGTTTCGGTTACAGT
>CP070700.1:4783186-4787261 GCA_020349865.1 Desulfobacteraceae bacterium | reverse complement strand
GGAATATCATGTAGAGAAATATCTGCGGGACAGCAAAATTATCCAGTTGTGGTTAGGAGGTGGCCAGTTAGGTCGCTTGGACGTGGCTCAAGGGTACTATCCCTATGTAACGGCATAAAGCAGGTTTTGTCAGTCTTTTGATTTCCACGCCGCAAATTTGAGCAGAAGCAACATCCCCGGGATGGCAATAAGTGTGCACGCAATAAAGAAGGCCTCCCAGCCGAGGTGTTTTGCGATAAAGCCAGTGGGTGCTGAGGCCAATACTCTGGGCACACCCATGAGGCTGGTGAGAAGGGCGTATTGTGTGGCGGTAAATTTCTTGTTTGTAATACTCGCCATAAATGCAGCATAGGCAGCGGTACCCATGCCGCTGCTTAGATTTTCAAAGGCAATTACTCCGGAAAGAACAGAAACACTGTGGCCGATACGAGCCAGAATGGCAAAGCAAGCAGTGGATAAGGCCTGAAGGAAACCAAAGATCCATAAGGAACGGTTGATTCCTAAACGAAGCATAATTACCCCGCCGATAAGGCTGCCTGCTATGGTGGCCCAGAAGCCGAAAAGTTTGACCACGGCCCCGATTTCCGTTTTTGAAAACCCGATATCAAGATAAAATGGGGTGGTCATGGCGCTCGCCATTGTGTCACCGATTTTGTAAAGCAGAACAAAAGCCAGGATCCACAGGGCCCCATTCCGGCTGAAGTATTCAACAAGAGGATCAATGACAGCCTCTTTCATGGATTCAGGCGTTTTTTCGGTAATCACAGGCTCGTGAGCAAGGAGCGTGGTGATAACACCGGGCAGCATACAGGCGGCCATGATCAGATAGACCAAAGAGAACGGCATGTGATCTGCCATAATCAGGCCCCCGCCGGAAGCCAGCAGCATTCCTACCCGATATCCGTTGATATAAAGAGAAGAGGCAAGGCCCAACTGTTCATCAGGAAAATCTTCCCTTCGATAGGCATCCACAACAATATCCTGAGAGGCACTGAAGAAGGTCACCAGAAACGCAACAAAGGCCACCATCCATGGACTGTTAGCCGGATCAGTGAAACCCAGGCCTGCAATTGAAAAAATCAAGGCCACCTGGGCTATCAGCAGCCACCCCCTTCTCCGGCCCAGAAAAGGCAGGGTGAAACGGTCCAGAACAGGAGCCCAGAGGAACTTCAAAGTATAGGGGAGACCCACTAAGGCCATCATTCCGATCACGGTCAGGTCTACACCCTCTTCTTTCATCCATGCCTGTAATACAGTTATGGTGAGAAGAAGTGGCAAACCGCAGGAAAAACCCATGAGAAGGGCCACATGCATACGGGTGCTTAAGATAAGCTTAAGTATGGGGGGGCTCTGATTTCCACTCATTGGTTTTAAGCCTTAGGCGCCTTTTACTTGAGTTGGAGATGAAAATGGGGCTTGCGCAAAGATACTGCGGGTTTGAGATCCTTCATACCTTTTCCCATTCTCAGGATCAATAAAATTCTAGGGTTGCCGCAGGATTGATTTGTTTATTATGTTTTGCTATTGTTGGCGCACTTGTGATTTAATACTAATGTTTCATAGATGATCACAGAGTATTACAGTCCTGGCAATCGGAAAGGGTCTTGAGGTCTTTAATATCTCTCTGATAATCGCGCAATGAGATAATATAAAAACATTAACCTGAAAATTTCATCGCTACGCCTATACGGATGCATATGTCAAAATGAAGATATTGCAGAAAAACAAGCAGGAAAAAGTGGGCCGAAACGATCCCTGCCCCTGTGGAAGTGGTCTCAAATATAAGAAGTGCTGCCTCGGCAAGAAGGAGATCTTATTACCGAATAACCTGGAGGAACTGTATTTTAAAAAGCACAGGATTCGTTTGAAGGGGCGATCAGATGTTGAAGGTATCCGGAAGGCAGGGCTTGTGGCCTTGGCAACCCTTGATCTGGTGGAGAGAAAAATAAGGCCTGGAATAACCACCGATGAGATCAACACCCTGGTACATGAATTCACCGTTAGAAACGGTGCCACCTCTGCGCCCTTGAACTACCGGGGTTTTCCAAAGAGT
The DNA here is from genome assembly GCA_020349865.1 of Desulfobacteraceae bacterium. The sequence goes on along the minus strand of CP070700.1, from coordinate 4,785,208 downwards.
GTTTGTGTTTCACTCAATGAAGTAATTTGTCATGGTATCCCTGGAAATAGGGTTTTAGGGGAAGGGGATATTGCAAACGTAGATGTGACACCCATTTTGAACGGATATTTTGCCGATGCCAGTAAGACTTTTTTTGTGGGTGCACCGGGCCCCGATGCCAAAAAGATTGTGAGAGCGGCGCGGGAGAGCCTGCGGGTGGGCATGGAACAGGTGCGACCCGGAAACACTATTGGAGATATAGGCTGGGCCATTCAGAGATATGCGGAAGGAGAAGGCTGCTCAGTGGTCAGGGAATTCGTAGGCCACGGTGTCGGGTTTGAATTCCACGAGCCGCCTCAGGTTCCCCATTACGGTCAAAAAGGGCAGGGGATTTCCCTGGTGCCGGGCATGGTTTTTACGATTGAACCGATGATCAATCTGGGCAAAAAAGAGCTCCGCATATTGGAGGACAACTGGACTGCCGTGACTGCCGATGGATCTCTTTCCGCCCAGTTTGAACAAACCGTTCTTGTAACGGAGGATGGCTTTGAAAGCCTGACGCCTTACGATTTGTAACGCGTTGAGTTCAAATTAGAAAGCTACGTCCTCTGGGCGTGATCAGAGACAAATTGGCTCTACCTATGCTAACATAATGGAATGCGGGATACTAGCCTCCGGTTTTTAGAGAGAGTGAAAAAAATACCTGATTGAAATTCCGAAGTGCTAAAATTAGGTTTTTCCATTACTCCAGTGCTCCAGTACTCCAGAGAACGGATGAAATATAGACAGCCCCCATCTGAGAGGAAATCAAAGACAGGTCATGTGGGTCTGGATTCTTTGCTAATACAATAGATATAAATAATCAATGACAACAAAACCCCCAACTCTCAACCCGCAACCCCCGACCCCCAAAACTAATTCCCGTCTATTAGAAGAGGCCAAACATTTAGGATTTCTTACCGCAGGTTTTTCTCGGCCTGAGAGACCTGTGTTCTTTAACCAGTTTTACAAGTGGATTGCCGCTGATAAACAGGGTGACATGCGCTGGATGGGGAGGCATTTAGAAATAAGAGAAAATCCCAAAATGCTGCTTGAAGGTTGTCAGACTATAGTATCCCTATCCTATCCCTATTCTCAAAAGAAGCCCTGCACACCGGATGGGTATACGACCGCAAGGTACACTGAACCAAAAAAAACCGATTATCATGATCGATTGAGGGAGTTGGGCCGAAGACTGGCGCGAATCATAGCCGAAGCGTATCCGGAAAGCAGGACAAGGATCTGTGTTGATTCGGCCCCCATTCTTGAGAGAAGTTTTGCTTATGAATCAGGCATGGGGTTCATTGGAAAAAACAATATGTTCATTATCCCTGGGTATGGGTCCTACATTTTTCTTATGGAGATTTTAACAACTGCTTCTTTGCCCGTCTCGAAGAATATGCCAATGGAAAGCCAATGCGGCACCTGCACAAGATGCATGGATTCCTGTCCCACGGGAGCCATCGAGAGACCGTTTTCCATAAATGCCACCAAATGCTTCTCATATTTAACCGTTGAATTCCCCGGCCCAATCAAAAGCGAAACCGGCAAAAGCTTGGACAGGTGTTTTTTGGGGTGCGATGTATGTCAGGAGGCGTGCCCATTTAATGAGGAAAATTCATCAAGGGATTTTTTACTCCCCTCAATAGATGAGATCCTGGAGATGCGTGCAGAAACATTTGAGAGGCAATTTGGAAAAACGGCCTTTGCCCGAGCAGGCATTGAAAAAATAAAAAGCAATATCAAAGCAATACGATCAGGCGTTGTGCCCTAAAGGATAGGATTATGCCCGGTATTCCAACCATTATATGAAATTGGAGGTTCTTCCGGGAAATGAGTACCTCATTTTTTATTAGTGGCGGACGGATGTGGCTTAAGTGGTATGGTCATGATGTCTTTTCTGAGTGACTGTCGAGAGGCCTTCGTTATTTTAACGGGGTTACGGAATGGGGGACCCTCTGGCCCCGAGCGAATGCGAGGGGAACAGAGAGGGGGTAGGCTTGC
>CP070700.1:4779037-4783086 GCA_020349865.1 Desulfobacteraceae bacterium | reverse complement strand
CTCAAAGTCGACATTATGGCCGAGTGAGATGTGGTTTTGGCTGTCCTTGAAAATAGCAAGGCTGCAAGAATTGGCGCTGTTCTTACGTATGGTCGGAAACCTCACCTGTTTATTTATGTTTCTATGATCTCATCATTCCCTTGCCTTTTTTGCAATTGCGCTTAATCTTTCTATATCATTTTGAGTAATATCAATATTAAAAGCTTCTCCGATAACTTGAGTCCATCCATGTATAAAATATATCCATCCATCCTCAAGCGTCATAAGTCTGACACCAGCGACCTGAAAGATATTTCCTACCCTTTGAAGTAAATCGGAGCGGGTAAATTTCTGGCCAAATAACATTGCCATTGCCTTACCCCTTAAAAACCTACCAAGCAGTCATGCCGCCATCTATAATAAGGTTGGATCCGGTAGCATATCCCGGTTCATCAGAGGCGATAAAGGCGATAGCAGAGGCAATCTCCTCAGGAAGTCCCAAACGGTTTGCTGGGCGGCAGCTCTCCAAGGCTTTCCTGGTTTCAGTTGGATCCGGACTCTTTTCTATGGCAGCCTTCACTAAAGGCGTTTCGGTCGTTCCCGGGCAGACCGTATTGACCCGAACATTGTATTTGGCAAGATCTATGGCCATACTTTTGGCCATCATGATGACAGCGGCCTTTGATACGTTATAAGCTAACTGATTCTTGATTCCCACAATGCCTGCTTCTGAAGCCACATGAACGATACTTCCTCCTCCGGCTTTAATCATGTAAGGTACGGCATGCCGGGAACAATAAAAAACGCCATCCAAATTTACTGCAAGGATTCTCTCCCAATCTTCCTCAGATGTATCAGTAATACCCCCCTGCACATAAACGCCTGCATTGTTGACAAGAATATCAATCCTCCCAAAAGCCTTAGCACTCTCTTCCATCAGGAGACGGCAATCTTTAGATCGCGAGACATCCGTATGGACAAACGTCGCTTCTCCCCCTGCCTCTTTGATCTGGCTGACAGCCTCCTGTCCCGCTGCATCATCCAAATCTGCCACAACAACCTTAGCCCCTTCATGACCAAAGCGCAGCGCTGTGGCTTTACCAATTCCCGCACCGGCTCCTGTGATGATGGAAACCTTGCTTTTCAATCTCATGGAACATTCCTCCCTTTAATTTTATTATCAAGAAAGGTTTTCTTGTGCCATCCTTTTTCACGATTGCCGATTACATCATTAAAGTCGTCCCTATATCCCAATTTACTAAAACACCCTGGCATCGATGTTTAGTTTGTCACAGACATCCTTCAATTCTTCCACATAGTTTCCATAGACGGCATGAAGATGATTCGCTCCAAGCCCCCTGATTAGTTCATGGGCATCGACAGAGAGTTTTGTGAATCCCTGTGGCCACTCGGGAGATGTTTCTTTGAGCTTTTCCTCCGGGTAAGATATAAATTTTCCTTGAATGATGGCCATCCAATATTTGCCATCTTTTCTTGCCAGCCTAGCCATCGTCATCTCGCCCGGGGCGCACATGTACTGTACAGCAGCGCCCCCCCCTTTGTAAAAGAAGGGAGTCTGCGGATAAAAGGTGACGTTTTTGAGGTTTTCTCCCGGGTTTTCAGATTTTCCAGCAAAATAGGTTGCTTGTGCACCACAATTGCTAAACACGAAGACATCATCTTGAGGATCGTAATGACGCAGATCAAAAAATAGAACAGGCGAGTCGGTCAAAAGCTTTAAGATCTGCATGGTTAAAGCTCCGTCTAGATCAGCCTCACAGCCCGTTACGAAAGGTTCCTTTTTGCCGTCCATGTCATATGGATCATTGAGAAAGGCTTGGCTCATACATTGAGTCACGTAATGTTCACTCATCTCTGGCTGGCATTTGATGGCTACGAAATCAAACCCCATTTCATCGATGATTTCCTTTGTGGCATAATAGGAACGGATTTGTTGTTTGAGTTTCTCGGGGGTAAGCCCCTTTCCGTCGTACTCGATTTTTCCCACCCGTTCTGTTAACCATTGAAACGCCTTCTCAGCAGTGGATTCAGGGATCTTTTCCGCCCTTGTGACGATCTCCAACTGATCTACATGTTCCAGATCCACCCCAAATTGAGTCTGCCATTGCCTCGTATCAACAGCCCCAATATACATGCCCATGCTTCTGCCTCCAATCAGGCCGCAGGTCTGCCCCTTTAATCGGTTGACCACCGAAGCAGCCCGGGAAAAACTCAGGATTTTCTTGAGCACCCTTTCATCCTTCACATCACCCCAGAGGCGATCGTGGCGGATACCGACCTGATCGAGGCAACCGCCGGCAGCCAGCATAGCGATCAATCCGGGGGATTGGGGGTTCAGATTGGAGAGCAGTAGATAGGGCCCTTTCCCGTTTTCGGCCGCGATAACAGGAAGGTGGGGAAAGGACCATATGGAAAAATTCAAAACGGTCCCATCTACTCCAGCACATTTCAACGCTTCAGCCTCTGTTTTGGCCTGGGTTGCGTTATGAATGATCTCACTTCCCAAAACGAGATCCAGCTCTCCCGTCTCTTCCAAGGTCTTAACTAGCTGGTCGAGGAATCCCTGATTTATGTCGAGAAGCTCCTCATGCACGCGCTGACGACCATCTGAAAAAGTAAGTATGCCCAATTTTCTCTTTCCCATTGAAAAACCTCCTTCCTAAGGTGGGTAACTCAAAAAAAGTGCAAATCAGGTCACTCCCGCGGAGGCGGGAGTCCATAACAGCCCAAAATCACTGGATTCCCGCTTTCTCGAGAATGACGAAAATTGGCTTTTAGGAACTTTTTACGAGACCACAATATTTATTTGCTTGACATATGGATAAAATGTATACTAACGTCCTGACATCCTGATATTATTATCTATTTCGATATATGTCAATAATTATATTTTACAATCGCCTTATTTTTTGTCAGCCCAACTCGTTATGATACTTAATAAAAATTCACTCTATAATCCTTCACTAAAATCTATTTAGGACAAGCATCAAACAGGCAGTTTTGCAAACCCAAATGAGTTGAGAAATTTAAAACCTCCGACTGGGAGCATAATCTATGACTCAGGAGTTTGGGGAACTTGACCGCAATAGGTTCATCCTTCTTTATTACCAGCTCAAAGAGGTTATTTTAGAAAAGATCGAGACCGGAGAATGGGGTCCCAGTCAAGTAGTTCCATCCGAAAATGAGCTCCAGAAAATCTTTGGCGTTAGTAGGGCCACGGTTAGACGTACCATTGAACTCTTGGCTAACGAGGGTTTCTTGGAAAAAAAGAGAGGCAAAGGCACCTTTGTAAAGAAGCCCATTATTGAGGAGAATCTCCCTGTGTTTAAAAGCTTTACCGAAGAAATGAAGGGGAGAGATGCAGAAAAGCGGGTCATCACTGCACAATACATCGAACCGCCTCCCAAAATAAGAAAAACCTTAGGTCTCCTTACTGATGAGCTTGTTTTTCACCTTAAAAGGCTAATGATTGTGGATCAAAGACCTTTGGGCATCCTCAATTCCTACATATCTGGCCGTTACAAACTCAGTATCGACGAAGACTATTCCAAATCTCTCTATGAGCTACTAGAAAAGATAGGCATTCGACTTCATGAGGCCGACCAGAGCATCGAGGCTTCCATGTCTAAAAACGAGGAGATCCAAATTGCTGGGCTTAAAGGCCTCGTTCCATACTTTAGTGATTAAGCGGATTGCCTATTCTGTGAGTGGTGATCCGATCGAATCTGTCAAAGGTGTTTATCATGGAGACCGATATCGATACAATCTGAAACTCAGCAGATATCGATAAATCGAGAAAATATGCTCATAATTAGGTGACATAGCGCTTAAATATATTTAATTATGGCCTTCGTTTTTTATCGGGGATGAGGAAGTATGCCAAACCCAAGGTTTGGAAGTATGCCGGGTAAGGATGAAGGCGCACTGCGATGTCATCATTGGACCGGTGCCAATACAACACAAAGGAGGGGTAAAGCGATGTAATATTTTAGATGTTTGCCGTTCGGACGAGGTCCCCCCGAGATCATGTTGGGGTTGGTGTGCGAAAG
>CP070700.1:4746772-4778937 GCA_020349865.1 Desulfobacteraceae bacterium | reverse complement strand
AAAATCTCCACTACCCAATATCCTCTCATCACTCAGCACCCTCTCTTTTTCACTCCGCAAAGATAACACCTCAGACCAGCCCCCTAAAGAACGGATTAAACCCCCTCCCACTAAATCAGGACGCCTGCCCTGAACAATCCCCTCTTTAACATATTTGCGGTACGCTCTTTTAGCCTCCCCCGCTTTCTTATCAAACCAGGACAGTACATAATCACGATCCTGACATTCATATTTCATCCTGCCCTTTATGACACCGTGACCGCACCAACGGTATCTTTCAAGCCCCCCATCCAATAGGCTTTGCGCCTATGCTTGTCGGCAATGGGCACTGGCTACTTAGCACCCTTGGATCTTAATAACTCGACGACTGCTTGACGTTCCTTTTTCTGTGCACTGTTTTCCGGCCGCCGGGGCTTAGTCAGCGCCATGCTCAAGGCCGTCTGGCCGTCTATGGTCCTGGCGTTGACGTCGGCCTTGTGGTTCAGGAAAAACTTGAGTGGATCCAGCCAGCCCTTTTTGGCATAATACATTATGACCGTAGATTCTTTCCTACTGGTGTGACAATCAGGGCTGGCTCCTTTGGCAAACAGAAGCTCCAGTATCTTCTTAGCTTCGGGGAGAAGCTTGCCTTTTTTGGTCTTGAAGGCAACTTTCCAGATAGGGGTTTTTTCGTCAATGGTGATACCGCTTTCCACCAAAGTGAGTATCACCTGCTGCCAATGGCGGCTGTTGCTCATGGCCACAGACAGTGCGTCTTCGCCACGACTGGTCCTGAAGTTCAAATTGGCTCCACGGGAGATGAGCATCTTGACCATGTCTGCTGTAGACAAATTAGCCGCCTTCATCAGGAGAGTTCCACCATAGAGCATGGAGTTGACGTCGATGCCTTTATCCAAATCGGATTCTACTGCCGTGATGTCGTTGACGTTGATGGCCTTTATGAACTTTTTGGCCTGTTCCTTCGAAAGCCTGGGACCGCCCGGTCTGCTCTGCGCAGCCTGAGCTTTAGTTTCCTTAGCTTGTTTTGATGGTGTAGTTCTAACGACTTTAGCAGCCGGTTTTGGCTTGACGGCTTTTTGCGGTGCCGGCTGTTCAATCCTAACCTTAACCCCGCCGCTCTTGGCGACGGCGATTTCAATGGTCTTTATGCCTTTTTCAGGGGGGCAGGCCCAGGTTTTGCTCTGCCCGTTAATGAGCACGACTTTGACCTCGTCGATCTTGTCTTTGTAGTCGCCCTTGTAAAATTTGACCGTGACCTTTGACTCAGGTCCGTCCTGACTGTCGCTGGTGATGATAAGTCGGAGTTGACGTTTGGTGTCCAAGTAAACACCTCGCTGCGAATCTTGGAGTCCGGTCATGATGAAGAAAGTATCTATTTTGTCTTTTGCAAAGGAGGATTCCTTGACAATAACCTTGGCGATGATTTTGCCTTTCTCGACTCGAATCGCGATCTCATCGGCCTTGTTTTGCAAACCGAGAAGGGGTTCCTGGCGTCGTCCCTTGCCACGTAAGGAATAGGTCTCCTTGATATCCATTTTTATGGGCCGGCCGTTCCGAAAGGCCTTGATAGTGAAGACGGACTCATCTTTAATCAGGTTCTCAAATCTGAATCTGACCGACTTTCCAGGATCAACCTTGACCCGAATCTCGCCGCCTTGGCCGATTCTCCGGGCCCAAGGGGCCTCTCCCCTGATTGTTGTTGTAACTACCGGCAGTGCCGCTTCCTCCTTATCCCTCTTCTTCTTGGGATCTTCCTTCCTGGTGTATCCGGCGGGGACCTGGAATCGCACTTCATCTACCGGACCTTCCTTGATATTTTTTAGTTGAACGAATGATTGTTTTTTATCGGGCAGGGTGATCTTCAAGGCAAAACCGAGCTTCTTGGCCTTCCAGACAGTCATCAGCTCCTGTTCGTCGGTTTCAAGTTTGAACTTGCCGCAATCATAACCGCTTACCATCTCGTCGCTCAGAGGTTTTTTCTTGAACTTGGCCTCCATATATCTGGAGCTTTGGAAAGGATCGTTCATCAAGCTGAGCATGCCATTGCTGGGCGTGTCCATATAGTTCTTTTCAGCAGGGTCCACGACGATAGTCAAGTTAGCCTTTTGATCGACGATGATGAACATCTGACGGCCTTCGGCATCCTGCTGCTCAATACGGTATTTCTCACCCTTGACGAATATCTTGCCTGTTAGGGCCGTACCGTGGAGTCTCTGGTTTATATCCGCGGTAAACTCTGCGGCCATTGACGGAGTGGAACATAAAGCTACTCCGAGTAAAGCGGTCAACCACATTGGCCATTCATTAAATATCCTTTTTAGCATGTCTGCCTCCTATAAAGACGATAAGAACTTGCTTTTTGGGGTGAGAAATATAGAGTAATGATCGTTGTGTCAAGGGGAAAAGCGTAACAATATATGGTGGTTTTGGGTTGTTCTATGCTATGAAGTCGCGTGTTGCCTACCAGGAGCAGGGAGGTATATCTTTTTTGAAATCGATAACTTTTGATCTTGAAAGAAAGCGGGTACGTCCTTAATTATGTAAATAACTAACTCAACCAACCGATAGTTATGGCGAAGTGCAATAGATTCACCTCTTTGTACTGCATAACCGACACCAGAGACAGTCATATCCTGTTTGCGGGCAAGATCGGTTAGTGAAACAGGGGACTTTGTTGACGATATTGAATTCAGCCATAAATCACGGCCCCGCTCTCAGAGGCGAGCTTCCCCATACGTGGCACAAAATTCTGCCGATCTTTCTTGCCGCTGACAATTTTTCCTTTTTATATCGCCCTGACCATGAAATGGTGTAAAGCACCAGGGGCATAAAGTCTTGCCGGCCCAGGCATAGCCATTGTTCCTAATCAACAATCCCAGTCACAGCACACTTATGCAACATAATCAACAATGTCCGCTCTCCCACACTATAGGGTCTCCACTTTTAGGCCCGTTGGTGCATCCGGTGCGGTGAAACCAAAAGGCGCGTACAATTTGGTCATATCGGATTCATTTCCTATGTGATCAACGGCCACAACAGCGAGCTCTATATCCCCTTCATCAATAGGGAACGAAGGAACGTCATCAGGCAAAATAACTTCGGTAACATTGCCCAAATCGACAAAATCAGAATCGTAATTGACTCCCTTACCCACTGCCCAATAGAGCTTATAACCTACCACTCCCAAACCATTTGAAGCATCCCAGTGAACCTTTCGTTTTCGAATTCTTGCCATTTTTTTCTCCTCCTTAGTTTTAGAAAGAATGTGCTGACTAGCGGTTTCCAATGGCCCGGCTGGCCTTCCTCGCTTTTTTGCTCGGCGGCGAACGTAGATGCCGATTAACAAAATAGCAATGATGACCGTACAAATAATCAGTGTAATTGTGGAGGTCATACCCAACTCATTGATCAATTCATTGACGGAGATTGTCATGTCTTTGCTCCGATCAAGGTGAGCGGATAGGCGTATTATGCCAAAGCAGAACTTTTTGCAGGTTGTCAGAACGCTTATATTTCAACCAGGACATTTATCATTCTTTCTGCAACAATGCTGGCACATTGTGAGGCGTATCCATTAGGGAACCTCAGGATTTACGCTAAAAGATAAAAGAAGATTAAAATCGAAACAAAAATATTATAATTTATAATACTTTATATTAAGGTTAACTTGACGTTGTTAGGTTATAATAAGAAAAATATATAAGTCAAGAGAAATTGGCGCTTACTATTGTGTGGAAACCAAAGAGTACGGCCTGAAGGAGGGTCAGGTTGAAATTTAATATTTTGCGTCTTTTAGTAGATACCCACGGGTGTACACCCGTGGGTATCTACTCTTTAAAGTCTCTTCCTGAAGCATACAAACCTAACAAGGGCTATCATGAGCACCCCTGTAGAGCAAAGATAAAGATGATCATGAATGGAATTATTTTATGGCTTCTCTTGTACACCATAGCTCTTATGGTGTTTCTGGTCTTGGTGAAACAGAGTGTAACGTTAAGGCAGGAAGGCTGTGCACAATAAACGGAGCCTTTTGAGGTCGTGTTTTTGACATTGACAATCGCGAATCTTCTCTCTACCTTCTTGGAAAATCTATTTGGTGATCACGTTAACGTCAGACAAAAAATCAAAGAATCATCCATCTTATTGGCCGGGGATACTATCGTCGCAGATGTGCGCATCGGACTTCGATACACGGCGGTGCTTCTGGATAATGACCGGTTGGGTGTTGCCTATACGTTTCACAGGGATTCGATAGGAGGGCGCATAGCCTTCAAGGGCTTCCGCCCTTTGGCGGGCAGGCGGGCCTCGGAATTGCTGGCCATGTTTGACTCCACGGATAAGATAGAATCAGCGATTGCGCTTGCAACGTCCAATGCCCTCTCTAATACATTGAAAGAGGATTACCTGAAAGGTGACACACTTGAGTATCTGGATCTCCATCCTGACGACAGGGTGGGCATGGTCGGCTACTTTGCTCCCCTGATCCCTAACCTCCGGGATAAAATATCCTCACTCATCGTATTTGAGCAAAAAGAAATGCTAACTGATGGGGTTTTGCCGGAAGAGGAGGCCTACAAACAGTTACCCCTTTGCCAGGCGGCCTTTATCACGGCCACATCCATTTTGAACCATACCATTGACGCCATCCTGGACGCTGCTCAATCATGCAGAGAGGTGGTTTTGCTTGGATCTTCCACACCACTTATCCCTGAAGTATTTAAAGACACGCCGGTTAGTGTTTTATCCGGCGTTGTGGTCACCAGGCCCGAAGACATGCTGCGTATCGTGAGCGAAGGGGGAGGCATGAGGTTTTTCAAGCATAACATCCAAAAGGTGAACATCCGGCTTAGGTAAACTTTCCGTCACTTTTGTTAGAAGTAGATAAATTATAATGGATAAGAACCCGATTTTAGAAGCCATTGGTAAAGATTCCTTTCAATGGCTTTCCAAAGAATTTGACAAAGAAACTAAACTAAAGGATATTCCCGACGAAATACTTGATCGGATCGCTTCGGTGGACGTCACAATAAGGAATTATGCCGGGAATCGAGATGCCATTACTGCCATAGCCGTTATCACCTTTGCCTACAAAATGGCAAACCATATCCCGAAGGCCCTAAATGGCGGAAAAGATATCCTTTTGCTCAAGGTCTTGGCCAAAAATGAAAAATTGAGGAGAGAGGGTAAGAGCCACCTCCAGCATAGAATGTGGGATGCACCACTATTTGAGCTTATCACCGGGGAAGTGGGCGAACGGATCAGGGCCATGCGGACCATGAATAGCCCGATCTGAAATCATGGTTTGCCAGGGCAAACAACAATAGTATAACTCCTGCCAATAAAATGAGACCTTTGAATAAGAATATGAAATCACATGCAGGCCATATCAGCTTTAGCCTGCTCTCAAAACCAATAAGATGTTTTCATCAAACCACTCAATCCGATCTGTATCCTGGAACTGCCCCCTAATGCTCTCCTGGAATATCTTCAATGCGTCATCCAATTCATCGTCCTGGTAGAGAGCAAACGTTGAATAATGTTTTGCTTTCACCTTCTCAACAAGCTGCCCCATGGTTTCGTTCCGCTTATATTTAAACGACTTGGCAGTTTCCAAACTCAGTGATTCGACGGATTGAATCCACTGTTCTATGTCATTAAGTTCGTAAAGGCGGAATTCTTTTTCAAAAAATAAGGGAAAATACTGTCCCCAAATATTCATGGCATTCTGGCTTCTCAATCGAGTATAGACAAAAATTATCCCGTTTTCTTTTATCACCTTTTGGGATTTTTTTATGAAGTTCACAAAATCAAAATGATGAACGGCATTAAAAGTCAAGATACAGTCCATTGAATTATCTTCCAATGGAATGACCTCTGCATGCGCTTTGATCGTTTTGAAATTGGTGATTCCATGGCTTTTAAGGTAGCGTGAAGCCTGCTCCAGCATGTGTTCGTTTATGTCAATGCACGTCAAATGGAGATTATTCAGGTGTTCAAAAAGCAACAAGTCATACCTTCCGTCTCCACATCCGATATCTGCAGCTTTTATCGTCCTTAAGTCTTTTAGCTTCTTACTGATAAACCTGATTGGTTGGGGATCTGTTGTTCTTATGCGTCGGTATGAAGGGGCGACTTTAGAAAAATGATGGCACATATTTCTATGGTGAGTCCCCATTTATAAGTCAGGCCTCCAAGTTCCCTTCAATAAAATCCTCGGTCATTCTGTGCGCTTCTGAATCGGAGAATTGCTTAGGGGGGTATTTCATAAAGTAGGCAGACGGTGAATAAAGGATGCCACCCTTTCCGCGATCAAGTGCCAATTTGCAACATCTGATTGCGTCAATCCCGACGCCACCTGAATTGGGAGAATCCTCGACAGAGAGCCGCAGCTCCAGATTCATGGGAATATCGCCAAAGAGTTTGCCTTCCATGCGGATAAAGCAGATTTTATTGTCTTTTTGCCACGCCACCCAGTCACTTGGGCCGATGTGAATATCTTCGTTATCTAAGCGCTCCTCGCCCAACTGGGACTGCACTGACTCTGTTTTAGATTTTTTCTTAGAAACCAGACGGCTGCGATCAAGCATATTTAAGAAGTCCGTATTGCCCCCTGTATTTAACTGATAGGTTCTCTCTAACTTAACACCTCTTTTTCTGAAAAGATTAGTCAGGACCCTGTGTACGATGGTGGCGCCAAGCTGTGATTTGATGTCATCGCCCATAAGTGGAAGGTTTTTCTCCTTGAAGCGGGCCGCCCAAGTCGGGTTGCTCGCAATAAAAACAGGAATATTGTTGATAAAGCCGATGCCCGCCTCCAGCGCACATTCTGCGTAAAACAACGCGGCCTCTTCAGAACCTACCGGCACGTAGTTCAGGAGTATCTCCGCGCCAGACTCCTTTAGCACGCTGACCACATCATCTTTCGACGGCTCAGGCTCGTTGCTAAGAACAAAGGTGTATTTTTCATCGTAAGCCCGCATGTGTTCAGAGAAGCCGTCCATAATTCGACCCATGAGGACTCTAACCCCGGTGGGCGGGAAATCATTGCAGAAGACGGTTGTACAATTAGGCAGTGCAAACGTTGCCTCGGCTACATCTTTTCCCACTTTCCGTTTGTCAATATCAAAGGCTGCAACCACTTCGATGTCATGGGGCTTGTAACCACCCAGGTTGTAATGCATCAGCCCAATGTGTTCCTCGTCTTCTTTGCGGCGATAATATTCAATGCCCTGAATAAGCGAACTGGCGCAATTACCGATACCAACAACAGCGATTTTGATCTTACCCACAATTGTTCACCTCCTTACGATAGGCATGCATGTATGCAAGAAAAAGATATTAAGCAAACATGATTCAAGTTTTATTTTGGGAACCTGTCAACAGGCAAAAACATGTATAATATCACTATAATATGTACTCTATAGGGATTTTTGTGGGCTGTCAAGTTAAGCAGCGCTACCTCCTCTGTCTGCATCAATCTTCTTTTCAACACCCTGCTTTCAATACTATAAAAAAACTATAATCATACCAAGTGTTTTAATCAGCATTAGAAATTTTTTCATATCCTAAGTTTTGGTCAAAACTGCGATTAGTTCAGGTATAAAAATGATGGTGTAACTTGATGGTTATGAAGACACAAACCGCATTCATTTTTGACAAATACCGGGACCTCTGGTAATGTGATCGCAAAGTGATTGTGCCCAAACATCTATGGGCGGGGCGCCCCGGCGGGAGTCCCCCGGGATATATAAAAAATCGAAACCCCAGGAGGTATCAAAGCTGATCAAACGGGCCATTTCGACTGCCTCAACAACTTAATCCGTGCTTTAGTAAAAAGGTGGACGTTCACATGCCTGCATTCGTTTTCTTGAGTGACAAGAACAGAGAGAGATATCTACGTATCATCTCGCCCGCGGGAAATCTTATGGCCCGCCTTGGTATTCATCCCAACATTTTGTCCCTGGCCGGTCTGATCTTGAGTATAGTGGCAGGGATTATTTATAGTAGCGGATCATTTTTTTGGGGTGCATGGGTGCTGGTCATAGCAGGAACCTGTGATGCCTTGGACGGACAGCTTGCAAGGAAAATGGAAAAGAATTCACCATTTGGTGCGTTTTTTGACAGCACTTTAGACAGATTCGGCGAGGTGTTTGTTTTTCTGGGGCTCGCCTGGCATTTTTCAGGGGGAACGGTTTTTTGGGAAATGAAAGCCGGAAACCCGAATGATTTTCAAAGCCCCCTGGCCGTTTTATTCATCATCCTGGCCATTGCCGGGTCATTCATGGTGAGCTACACCAGGGCCCGGGCCGAAGGATTGGGGGTTAATTGCGAGGTCGGTTGGATGCAGAGACCGGAAAGGATCACCCTCCTGATCATCGGATCTCTTATTGCCTCAATTCCAATTATTGGTCCGTTTGTAATGAAGTTGACCCTGCTATTGCTTGCCCTCTTAAGCAATTTTACAGCCTTACAGAGAATGATTCACGTGAAGCGTGCACTTTCGGGAAAGACACATACGCCATGAAGGATCAGCTTGTATGCCCCCACTGTGGAAAGGTGATCGATAAATATCGGAATCCTTTTCCAACTGTTGATATTATTATAGAGATAGCCTCCGGCTCAAATGGCACCGCGGCTCATGAAGGAGATGGTAACATAGTGCTAATAAAGAGAAAAAACCCCCCGTTCGGATGGGCCCTGCCGGGAGGTTTTGTGGATTATGGTGAGAGCCTTGAAGCAGCGGGAATCAGGGAGGCTGAGGAAGAAACGTCCCTGAATGTGGAGCTTGAGTACCAACTGGGAGCCTATTCAGATCCTGCGAGAGACCCGAGATTCCACACCATCTCGGTAGTGTTTGTCGCCAGTGCAACAGGAGTTCCCAGGGCCGCCGATGATGCAGGAGAAGTTGGTATTTTTAACCGTGATACACTTCCTGATACCTTGGCATTTGATCATGGAAAGATCCTCCAAGACTATTTTAAAAAATGTTCCCAAAAAAATTAAGGGCCATTCTTGTTCCAGCCCTCTTACTCTTTCTCCTCTCTTTATCTTTAATCCTGCTTCTTAACAGTCTGATACAAAACCCGTCTGTCCAGCGCTATTTGTTGGGAGAATTGTCCAAGGCCACAAAATATGAGCTTAGTACGGGCCACATTGAAATCAGCTTGTGGGGCGGGATCGGGGTCAGCGCCCATAACTTGAAAGCCAGATCAAGGGTAGGGCCTGATAGGATTGTGGCATCAAGAGTCAAAGTCAGACTCGATGCAGGCGAATTGGTAAAGGGGCGTATTGTCCCCACCAGGATTTTCCTGGTTCGTCCGCGGATTGAGTTCGCTTTTAAAAAGGGTTGGGCTCCTTCCAAGGCCGGTCAGACGTCTGAAATAAAGGCAATGCTTTTACGGAGATTGGCAGTGTTTCCTTCAATATCCACGGAAGATGCCCTGGTCCGCATAAAGGATGTCCCGTTTGAATTTGAACACCTTTATTCGAATGTGTCCCATGTAAAGGGAGATCCACAAAGACTTCGGGTAAGCCTGAAGGGCAGAGTCCTGTTTGAGAAAGAGACGATCCCTTTTACACTGCGGGGAACCATTGGCCAGGATGCAAAGGGACAGAACGAGCCCTTGGCGGAATTGACAATAAAATGCGGCAAGGTCCCTCTGGCATTGCTACCATCAATAGCATCTCTGCCTGTAAAGGACGGGCAAGCAGAAGTTGATTTAAGGTTAAAGGCTTCTCTGGATGGGCCTGTGTCAGCCGAGGGAGAAATTATTGCTGAGGGTTTTCACTTCTCGCTCGTTCGGGCTGATAAAAAAAAGGAATTTTCCCTGCCACGCCTCGTACTTGCATTTAAGTCTCTCTATTCAGAAAGAGCTCTAAATGTTTCGTCTTTAAGTTTGAATGCCACAGACTTTTCACTGTCCGCAAGTTCAAAGATCGATCTCCAAGACATCTCAAATCCCCACCTGCTCTTGAGGGTCACAAGCCCTTATATGCCCTTAAAGATTTTTAAAATGATCTTTCCAACCCCCCTTCTGCCGCAATGGATAGAAAACAGACTTTCTCCTATTCTCACAGGCGGTGATGTCCGTGCAGATCTTTTTTCTTTAAATGGAACATTGGAACAGATTCGTCACTTGGGCCGGCCGAAAAATGCCCAAACACTTTCAATGCAACTGGCGTGGAGAAACCTTGAGGTCTTAACAGATCAAAGTGCATTGCCTTTTAAGGGCATCACCGGTGCACTTAATATTGATAGTGGAGCACTTGTTGTTTACAAGGTAAAGGCCGGCTTTGGGCAATCAATCGTAAGGGACGGCGCTTTACATATCAGTAGCATTTACAACGATTCCCCCAAGTATAAAGTCTCAATAGACGGCTTATTTGATCTCCAGGATCTCATGCACCAGCGAGCGGCAGACCTGATTCCGGTTGATGTACGCAAGAAACTGAAACAATTCGAGTCTGTTTCAGGCACTCTGGAGGCCAGGGTTCAGACCCATTATGAATCCGGGTGGGACAATGCCACTATCCTGAAGAGTGATTTCCGGTTCAGCGACTGCTCCATCATCCATAAAAAGTTGTTCATGCCTTTATCACTGGATAAGGCCCATATTCAAGTTAACGGGCAAGGGAAGGGAAAATTCCTGGGGACGGGTCTGTGGGGAAACTCCGAATTAAAGGTCTCAGGTTCACTTGAGAAGGCGTGGGAGATAGGCAAAGCCTCTATTGTGGCACGCGGGGATCTGAATCAGGTAATAAGCCACTTTTTTAAGCGCAATCAATTACCTGTGAAATTTGGTGATCTCGTGCCCTGCCGCATAAGCGTGTCCAGGCTGAAGGGCAATTGGACCTTTCAGGGTGAGGTTGATTTAGATGGGGTAACGCTTGAGACACCGGCCTTCTCTATTAACCCGCCTGGCATGGGGGACAAGGTTGCCTTTAATTTAAATCTCCTTCCCCAAGAAAAGTTTTACCTTAATGAGTGCAGCTTTTTAATGGGAGATTCTTCCCTCCGGGTCTCCGGTTCCTATGATCTAAGGGATGAAGATTCATTCGATGTGAAGGTATCCACTGAGAGTCTATCGCTGGAAGATTTCGGGGTTCGATTCAAGAAGGGAGACACCTCGGCGAGAGGCACCTTTACTTGTAAGCTCGATGCGCATACTTCTCTCAGGGACCCTTTAATGACGTCCATCACGGGAGAGATGGAGGCACAAAATCTGTCTTTTGTTTTGGATCGGCTCCCTTCCCCTATCAGTGATTGTAATTTGAAGGTAGTATTTTCCGGGAAAGAGACCCACATTCATTCATTAAAAATGAAAGTTGGCCAAAGTCCAATCCGTATCCAGGGGCGTTTGAAGGGCTGGGATGGCATTAAAGGAGAGCTAAGGATCAACTCCGATTATCTTAATACCTCGGACTTTGCGGCCAAGGGAACACAGTTTTTTTCAGGGAGTAGAAAATCAGACCCAGACCGTTTTACAAGGCAGACGGATATAAGTGTAAAACTGAAGGCTGTTCGGGCTCAGTGGCAAACTTTCAGATGCGGCCCTTTAGAAGCGGAAGGTTCTTTTCGATCGGGGGATTTCCATATCAAGCGCTCCAGACTTAAGATGGAGCATGGCTTTTTAAAAGTGAAAGGTCATGTCAAGAAGGGAAAAGAGCCTGACATATCCTTTTCCAGTTACATTAGGATGGCCAAGCAGCCTGTGAAGGACCTCCTTGAATGCCTAGCCCCTGAGAAAGTTCACCTTGAGGGACTTCTGACCACGGAGGCAGTGCTTTTTGCCAAAGGTGAGGAAATGAAGGATCTTATTTCCGGATTGACAGGCAATATAAATATCCTCGTTGAAAATGGCACTGTAAGAAAGTCTCGTGTTATCTTTAGTATCTTACATTTTCTTAGCCTCCAGAAGATCTTCAAGCGGAAGCCGCCGGACGTTTCAAAAGAGGGGTTCTATTTCGAAAGCATTGGAGGGTACATTACCGTCAACAATGGGGTCCTTGAGACAGAAAATCTCCGTATGAAAAGCCCGGTCTTTAATGCCGCAGCCAAAGGCACAGGTGATTTGACGAAAAACCGGATAGATGTTGACCTCGGGGTTCAGCCCCTGGGGACTATTGACTGGATCGTCAGCAAGGTTCCAATCGTAGGCTACATCCTTACGGGAAAAGGAAAATCATTACTCATTTACTATTTCAAGGTAAACGGCGCCTTGACTGAACCCGAGGTGAAATACATTCCTTTGAAGAACTTAGGTGGAAGTACAGTCGGCTTTTTCAAGCGCTTGTTCCTTACCCCAGTACGTCTTTTTAAAAGCTTGGGCGGAATTGCTAAAAAACTTGGGAATGGAACTGTTCCTTTAACTGATGAGGAATTGGCAGAGGAGGAATTGAGAATAAGGCACTGATTCGCATGGGGAAAGGCATAATACCACAGCACCTTATAATTATACGGGGGAAGTTTGTAATGGTCAAAATGAACTTATTCTTTCGGTTCTTTAGACGCTTCTAAAAGATCCCGGAGCGCAGGCCTTATGTAGACTTTGCCGAGATCAAAGCGCCTCAAGGCCCTGGCCAGCGTTTGAACCTTCTCAACCGCAGTTGACCTTGTGTTTACAATAATAACATGCTTGTCCCTTAGCCGACAAAGACCTCCTGAGGGAAAAGTTGTCTCGCTCTCCAGACACTCGTACCGGATCTGTATTCCAAGGTTGTGAGCCAGTGCCTCGAGATGGCCCAGAATTGCTGTTTCATCCAAGCCGAATTCCTTGTTTTACTTAACCCAACCTCTTCATGTCCTCTACCAATTGCCGTACGGCATCAGCGGAACGGTTAAGGGCCTCTGTCTCTTCATTGGTGAGCTTAATCTCAATGATTTCTTCGATGCCATTTTCACCAAGCTTTACCGGGACCCCAATAAAAAGATCATTGATGCCGTACTCCCCCTCCAGGCATGCAGCACAAGGAAGAATTTTTTTCTTATCCTTTAAGATGGCCTCGGCCATCTCAACTGCGGCGGATGCAGGGGCATAATACGCGCTTCCTGTTTTGAGAAGACCCACGATCTCTGCGCCGCCGGTTCTTGTCCTTTCAACAAGCGCTTCGATCTTCTCAGGAGACATCAATTCGGTGATAGGGATACCGGCAACCGTAGAATATCGGGGAAGCGGGACCATGGTATCACCATGCCCCCCGAGCACAAAGGCATGCGTGTTTTCTACCGACACATTGAGTTCCATAGAGATGAAGGCACGGAAGCGGGCTGAATCCAGAACACCGGCCATGCCCATGACCCTGTTCTTGGGAAATCCACTGGTTTCATACGCCACATGGCACATAGCATCCAAGGGATTGCTAACAATGATCAAGGTTGCATTAGGAGAAACCGCGGCTATTTCCTTTGTTACAGAGCCCATAATGCCCATATTGGTGGACAGAAGATCATCCCGGCTCATCCCGGGCTTTCTGGGTATCCCTGCCGTAATGATGACAATGTCCGAGTCTTTTGACTCACCATAATCGCCAGTAACCCCCATGAGCTTTGCATCATGTTTTTCAATTGGTGCTGCTTCTGTGAGGTCAAGGGCCTTTCCGGCCGGGACTCCTTCAATGATATCAATCAAAACAACATCGGCCAGATCTTTTTCCGCAAGGCGCATGGCGGCGGTGGCACCCACATTACCCGCGCCTACAACTGTTGCCTTTTTTCTCATACGTGTTCTCCTTTCCTTATGGGAAGATAATTTTATAAATTGTGAGGCTTTCCTGACGGCGTTAATTTACCGCCATCCTTTGTTAAAATTAGTTACGCGTATAAAGAAGCAGCCCCTTTGGGTCAAGGAAACCGATTCAGTGCATTATCCTTTGAACGTGTCTTTTCGGCGAACGTTTTACACCTGTCTTCCACAGAAAGGACAGAACCGGAATGTTGGTTCCAAAGGCTTACCACAGTTGGGGCAGGCCTGACCAGCTTTTTCCGGGACCCCAGGCCTTATTCCTTCTGATTCGGTAGAAACACTCCCGCATCTCTGGCATTGGAGAAACGGGGTTCCTTTTTTGACTCGAAAGACGGGCAGAAAAAATACAGAGATGTAGTGATCAACCCTCTTTAGACCTGCCTGATAAAGGCCACAGGAGGGGCACATTCTTGGCTGGTTATCAAGGGTTACGGTTTTCGGCTGTACTCCGGCGATGACGAAAAACATTGCTCAATAAGCGAGGAATTTAACATTTTCTCTATCATATTAATTTTTATCAAAATACTTTTGCAAAAAAACCGGCTTTCTATTCTTTCATACAAATGAATCAAGGATTTATATAAAAGAGTAAAATTTCGTGCACGCTAACTCATTTTGATGAAGCCCAGGATATTAAAATAATACAAAATTTGCAATCCATATGGTGTCCTGATATATATATTTTATTGCTGCACTACTATTAACTCCGTGGGTTGCCCTTAATTAGAAACAATTAATAATACGATTGTTGAAATCAGCAGATCTATGAACAACCTGTGGCTATGGATGTACGTTGAAGCATCATTAATTGGAGTAGAAAAATGAGTAAAACAGGTGTTGTAAAGGATAAGAGATACATGAATCACCATGCAGGGCCTTTTCACCCGGAAAGCCCCCAACGACTGGAAGTTATTTATGCCATGCTTGAAGAACCCGACATGACAGGACACTTACAAGAAGTCCCGGTTAGGAGGGCTGAAAGAGAGGAGCTCTTATTGATTCATTCTCCAGAATACGTTGACAGGGTTGCGGCTACAGAAGGAAAGGCTTTCAGTTCCCTGGACCCTGATACATCTACTTCTCCGGGATCCTATGAGGCAGCTCTCCTGGCCTCAGGAGGGCTCTGCCAGGCTATCTCCATGGTCATATCCGGAAAACTGGACAATGGGTTTGCGTTAGTGAGACCACCGGGACATCATGCAGAGAGAAACCAGGCCAGGGGGTTTTGCCTCTTCAACAATGTGGCCATAGGGGCAAGATATGCCCAGGAATTTCACCATGTAAAGCGGATTCTTGTGGTTGACTGGGACCTGCATCATGGAAACGGTACGCAGCATTCCTTTGAAGATGACCCTTCTATCCTTTATTTTTCAACGCATCAATATCCTTACTACCCTGGCAGCGGTGCTTTTGAACAGGCGGGAAGGGGGAAAGGCGAGGGGTATACTGTAAATGTACCGTTATCTATTGGCCACGGCGATGGAGAGTATGTGGGTATCTTTGAAAAAATATTGAAGCCAATAGCCCTTGAATTTGATCCGGAGTTGATTTTAGTATCGGCCGGATTTGACATCCACGAGGATGACCCCTTGGGTGGAATGTACGTGACAACAAATGGTTTCGCTGGATTAACGCGATCCATCATGGATATTGGAAAGACCTGCTGCGACGGGAAAGTTGTGATTACCCTTGAAGGAGGCTACAATCTGGAAGGCCTGAGGAGTTCGGTTAAGGCAGTTTTGCAGGAATTGGCAGGTCAGTCCAAAACTGATATTGATGCCATCGTATCTAAAGCAGACCAGGAGATGCTTTCAAACGCGGCGAAACGGGTTTTTCGAGTTCATGGTCGTTTCTGGAAAAATTTAAGTCCATGAGCAAAGTGAACGTAATTGATCACGAGGTAATCGGTCAAAAAGAATCTATTATGGGCAAACGTGGTCGATTCGGCAAGTATGGGGAAATAAAGAGGATTTCACGCATTCGAAATGCAAGGGCCGCTCCGCATCACACTCCGGAGGGAAAGACTAAAGCAACCAGGTGGATGACCTTTCAAAAGAAAAAGAAACCCGAAAGATCTCAGATTACAATAGAGGCGGCCCAAGGATCAGATGTGGAATTTATCCACTGTCTGAGCAAAAAAGTTTTTTCCGTGTATGGTCCCTATGAAGACATGTTGGCGCGCTGGTTTGATTCAGACACCACTGTAACTCTTTTGGCATTCATGGAAGCGCGGCCTGTAGGTTTCGCCATGCTCGGGCGACATCAGCGCGAACGGGATTCTCGCCAGGTCGCTGAACTGCTGGCCATTGCCGTAGAACCTGCAAAACAAAAAAGTGGCATTGGTGATTCTCTCATCCGAGAGATAGTAAAGAAGGGCGAGGAGCTTAGAATTGAAATAGTGGTTCTTCATACAGCTTTAGAAAATATGCCCGCGCAAAGGCTTTTTAAAAAACATGGGTTCACAGCATCCGAGATTAAAAAGGGTTTTTATCCCCAAGGCCAGGACGCCCTTTTGATGTATAAGTATATGAGATCGCAAGGCGATTTTATGAGTTGGGGCTTATGTGGAGAGTCACCAGATGCTACAAATGAAACTTGAGCGACCGATTGTTTTAGCGACCAAAAATGAAGGAAAGATATCTGAATTTAAGGGCCTGCTTGCTGATTTTGATACTGAAATAAAGAGCCTGAAGGATTTCGGTCCTATTCCGCCGGTAGAGGAGGATGGAGCAACTTTTGAAGATAACGCTTACAAAAAGGCGGCCTTGACGGCTAAGATCCTTGGCCTCCCGGCTCTTGCTGACGACTCCGGCCTGATGGCAAAAGCGCTGGGCGGGCTCCCGGGAGTCAAATCCGCTCGCTATGCTGGGGAAGCTGCCACTGATGAGGAAAATAACTTGAAGCTGCTCAAGGCTATGAGGGAAGTGGAAGACAGGGAGGCCTCCTTTATGTGCATTATCGCAATTGCCGTGCCCAGAGGGCCTGCCCTTATCTATGAGGGTAGGTGTGACGGCAGTATCACTCAAAAGCCGGTTGGGAACAAGGGCTTTGGGTATGATCCTCTATTCTATTTCCCTCCCCTTAAAAAGACCTTTGCGCAGATGACACCGGACGAAAAGAATCGCGTTAGCCACCGTGGAAAGGCAATGGCCGAACTAAAAGCTGAATTTGACAAGGTCTTGATATGGCTGGGACAAAGACTCGCAGAGGAACACTTCTAAAAAAAGCCTGTAACCTTTCCTCTTATATTGTCTCTATATTTGACAATACAATTTTAATGCATAGTGTATATTCAATTCGATAAGAAAAAAGATGTATGAGGAGGCAGATATGTTTGAGGTTACTGAAAAGGCAAGCGAGAAGATAAAAGAACTTCTCAAGGAAAAAGAAGAAATCCCGGGAATCCGGATAGTGCTTTCCCAGGGAGGCTGAGCCGGACCCTCACTGGGAATGGCTCTGGATGAGCCACAGGACAAAGATGAAATATTTGATGACAGGGAACTTACCTATATTATCGAAAAGGGTCTTTATGAAAGGATAAAGCCCATAAAGGTGGATTACGTTGATTCACCCATGGGTGCGGGCTTTGATATTTCAGCCAATCTGAACATGGGTGCCATGTGCGGAAGTTCCTGTAGCTGTTAACCACAAGAATATTTTGGCCACTGTCCTCAAAATAATGCCGGAACTGCGGTCGGGCAGAGAATAGTGGCCTTTTTGCCATTTTGGGCTCCCTCTTTGCAATTAGGTTAAACCCAGATTGTGCAGCAGGCTCCTACTGCTACTTGAAAATTCTTGCTGCAATGCTTGTTTCCCGATTTTTGCCCGCCACTGGCGGGTTGCTCCCCGACATATTTATTAATATGCCCACGTCACAAAATCGCCCCAACTGCGCGTTTCGCTTTGGTTTTCTGCACTTCGTCATGGATTCTACTGCACGATCTGGGTTAAAAAGCGCCCAATTGACAAGAGGATATTTTTATTTTCAGGGCCTCACAGGCTGAAGAGACATCCATTCTGGCTATACCAAACCTTTCCGCTATATCCCAGGCGGCAGTGCACAAAAGGCGTTCCTCTATCAGTGATTCCTTTATAGCTCCTTCCAGTGACTCTGACACGCCTTCCGCAGGTTTGACAACTCTCTTTTCCGGTCGAAAGCCATAGAGTCCCAACTGGCATTTGACAATACGTATCTCAAGGAGATCCAATCCAAAACCAACCTCGTCAGGCTGTACTCCAAGATCGGCGGCGATCTTGTGGGCGGCTGCACATGAAATTTCCCTATCTGAAGCCCTTTGTTTTACGGCCTGAGCAATCTCTGGTTTCACCTTACTATGGGCCGGGTGCTTTTTTGCATAGTGCCCCTTGTTTTCGTGTGTCATATCATTTTCCCTGTCCTTTCCGGGATTGTGAATGAATGAGAACTCTTTACACATTCCCTAAATTGAAGTATCAAAATACCATGAGCATCAAAGGAGAGCAATCATGATTAAAGAGAACGTGAAAAAGATTTTGGCGGAATTACCAGAGGGCGTAGGGCTCGTGGGAGCGGCCAAGACGAGAACCCCCCAGGAAATTCTGGAAGCCGTTGAGGCGGGTTTGGAGATCATAGGGGAGAATTACGTGCAGGAGGCTGAAAGGGCTTATCAGGTCGTTGGCGGGAGAGCAAAATGGCATATGATAGGACACCTTCAAAGTAATAAGGCCAAAAAGGCCGTTAAGGTTTTCGATATGATCGAGACCGTGGATTCCATAAAACTTGCACAGGCCATTGATAGGGCATGCGAGAAAATAAACAAAATCATGCCGGTTCTCATTGAGATTAACAGCGGTGAGGAACATCAAAAGGCTGGTGTTATGCCGGAAGATGCCATTTCTCTGGTCAGGGACATGTCGGGGTTGAAAAATGCCAGGCTTATGGGTCTCATGACCATGGGGCCCTTTGCAGGGGATCCCGAAGATTCCCGACCTTATTTTCAGAAAACGAGCAAACTCTTTGAGGATATCAAAAAGATGGAATTGCCTGGCATTGATATGAAGTATCTGTCCATGGGCATGTCTAATTCCTATAAAGTGGCCCTTGAAGAAGGCGCAAATCTTGTGAGGATTGGAACAAAGTTATTTGGAGAACGGGATTACAATTAGATTCGTTGTAAAAAGAAAAGAAAACCTGTAACAGTTTAGCGGTTTTAAAAAATCATCATTGGATTATCGGACCGTGAGTATCTCTTTCAGAAGGGTCGCAACACAAATTCTTAAGAGCTAGTAGAACGCCCCCTTGGCCTTATACAGGGGCGTGGAGCAGGCAGAGAAGGTTGCTGTTATAAAGGAGTCTTTCTTGTGGGGCTGTCCTGTGCTGAATTTTACAGCTAATCTGCCGTTCAATGTAATGATGCAGGTTTTTGCGGCCCTTCTGAAAGAGGTACCCACGGCCCTGTTTGCACTATTTTAAAACCGCTAAACTGTTACGGAAAAACCTTTTAATCCTGTAAATATTGTCTAATATAGAATGAGGATAAATAGAACCATCGTGAGTTTTGTTGCAAAAGAGATAAAGCGCCTTGCGGGAAAAGCGATTCATGCCCGGGAGATGATTAAGGATGGGGATCACGTGATGGTGGCTGTGTCCGGGGGCAAGGATAGCCTCGCTCTTTTATGGCTCCTCAAGGAGCGCATTAAACGAGTCCCTATAGATTATAAAATAACCGCCGTGCATGTGGACCCCGGGTTCGGCGCCAAATCGGCGGAGCAGATGAAATCATTCTTCTTAACTCATGACTTTGATTTCAGGATCATCCAAAGCGATATTGGCCCCAAAGCCCACGGGCCCGAAAACCGCGAAAACCCATGTTTTCTCTGCGCTCGTTTAAGAAGAAAACTTCTTTTTCAAATGGCTGAAGAGCTTGGGTGCCACCAAATCGCCTTTGGACACCACAAGGATGATCTGATCGAGACTTTTTTCCTAAACGTTTTTTATGGGGCTTCGGTCAGCACAATGCTGCCGGTCCAGGAATTTTTCGCTGGAAAATTGACTATAATCAGGCCTTTCTATATGGTTGATGAGGCACACATACAACGTTACGCTCAATTGATGGGCTGGCCAAAGATAAACCTGGGTTGTCCGACCGCGGGTTCGTCCAAAAGAGAGGAAATCAAGAACATGCTCAAAAATTTCTACGAGTCAAACAAAAAGGTAAAGGGGAATATCTTTCATGCGTTACAAAACGTGAATGCCGAGTATTTATTATGAGATGTAGGTTCGTTCCCTATTTTGAGCTTCAGCCCACACCGTTGCCACTTATCAAAGGAACAGTGGTGTCTTAGAATTGCCAAGAAAATGGAAACGGCAAACTGAAATATTTGCGGCAGCTTAATGTTTTGAAAAAGATAGCCACGGTCCTTTTTGCACTATTTTCAAACCGCGAACCAATTACAAATTCTTAAGATCAGGTATGGGCAAGAGGTTTACTGTTTATCCAAGTTAAGGAGGTAAGCCATGAAGAAAGCGATCAAATGGGTATTGATCTTGGTGGGGATTCTGATTGTGCTTATAGTCTCAGCACTTTTGATTATACCCCTCTTTGTAGATGTCAAGCAGTACAAACCCCAGATTGAGGAACAGGTCTCAAAGGCCACAGGCCGGCCTTTCACCCTGGGTGAGGATCTTAACCTGACGCTGTTTCCCTGGGCGGGCCTGTCATTCACCGGTCTTCACCTGGGGAATCCACCGGATTTTAAAGAAAAGGATCTTCTGACAGTAAAATCCTTTGAGGTCAGGGTGAAGCTCCTGCCTCTGCTCACCAAAGACATCCAGGTCAAGCGATTCATAATGGAAGGGCCTCGCATTGTTTTAGAAAAGAACAAAAAAGGTCGCGGAAACTGGGAGGGAATCGGAAAGGCTCCAGAAGAAGTCCATCCCGGAGTACCGGAAAAAAAGGAAAAGCCGTCCGAGGAAAAACGCCCTGAAGGTCTACCCATCAAAGCCCTCGCTGTGGGTGAGTTTGCCGTCACCGATGGTTCTGTGCTTTGGATTGATCAGGCCAAAGGGGAGCGTCGAGAGATCTCCAATGTGACATTTCGTCTTCAGGATGTCTCATTGGATCGTCCCATTGGGCTCGCCTTTTCAGCCAGTCTGGACGGGCGGCCATTGGCATTGGAGGGCAAAATGGGCCCCTTGGGGAAGGAGCCGGGTAAGGGGAATATCCCCCTGGATATTACCTTAAAGGCCTTGGAACAAATGGATATGAGTCTAAAGGGCAATATCATAGATCCTGCTACCCGTCAGCAGTTCGACCTGTCCATTGGACTGGCTCCGTTTTCACCCCGAAAACTGATGAAGGCCCTTGATAAAACGTTTCCCGTTGAAACGGCGGACCCTGAAGCCTTAAACCGTATGACCTTTAAGGCAACGTTGAAGGGAAATCCCCAGAACATATCCATTTCGGGTGGGGTGCTGGATTTAGACGATTCAAATCTGAAATTTTCCGTAAAGGCCAAACATTTTTCCAGGCCAGATGTCACCTTTGATCTTCATTTAGATCAGATTGACCTGGACCGATACCTGCCGCCTCCGAGCGAGAAAGAGCCTGCTGAGAGTGAAAAAGAGGGCGAGGTCCCCGCGCACAAGCAGAAGAAGACCGATTACGCCCCTCTTCGAACGCTTATCCTGGATGGCACGGTACGGGTTGATAAACTCAAGGCCCAGGGTGCAAATATTCAGGATCTTTACCTGAAGGTCAAAGGGAAAAACGGGCTTTTTAATCTCGACCCTTTGACTGTCAAACTCTACCAGGGTGATATGTCGGCCAAGGGAGAGGTGGATGTGCGCGAAGACATCCCAAAGAGTAGTATTGAGCTCCGTGCGAAGAAGATTCAGGCCGGTCCACTGTTAAAGGATCTTTTGAAAAAGGATTTTTTAGAGGGCACTCTTGACTCCGATGTGGCAATCGCTATGTCAGGGGACAATGCACAAATGATCAAGAAGGGCCTGAACGGCAAAGGGGAACTTCAGTTTAAAGATGGCTCCATAGTGGGCATTGATCTGGCGGGAATGGTGCGGAATGTGAAAGCTACTTTCGGTCTGGCTGAGAAGGGTGCCGAGCGACCCCGAACCGATTTTTCTGAACTTCACGTACCCTTTACTATCACTAACGGTGTAGTTAAAACCCCGCAAACTTCCCTTCTGTCTCCTCTCCTTAGAGTTAAGGCCGCGGGGAAGGCTAATCTGGTCAACGAAAAATTAGACTTTAGGGTGGAACCCAAATTTGTGGCAACACTCAAGGGGCAGGGAGACAAAATGGAACGTTCAGGTCTCATGGTACCGGTGCTGGTAACCGGAAGTTTCTCCGATCCGAAGTTTCGCCCCGATCTTAAAGGCATGTTGAAGGAGGGACTTAAAGAGGGAATACCTAAACCGGACGAGCTGAAAAAACTCCTGCCGGGCCAGAGCACTGAAAAAGGGGGCGCGGAAACGTTGAAGGAAAAGGCCGAGGGTCTTCTAAAAGGGCTTCCATTTGGAAATTGAGCAGGATTTGAAGGCTTCCACCCTGGTTACTCATGCTGGCCATCGAGCAAGCCTTTGAGTTGCAGTGCTACATTGTATTTAGAATGAGGTTTGGCTGCCCGTAGGCCGGTCTTACGATCAAGTCTTCGGGCCAGGCGTATGATCGGGTTTGGATGGGTAAACATTACCGTGTACGTGTTTTTTAAGAATTCAGTTCCGGGGTAATGGTCAATGGTTTCCTTAAGGAACAATTTAAACAAGTCCGGTCCGACTAGCCTGCGCAGAGTTTTAAGGTAGGCAAGGATTTCACGGGAAACAAACTCCACAACCCGATCCTTCTTGCGTGAACGGAAACTCATCTCAAAATCAAAATACAAAAAACCTTTGTCGATGATCATTACGTGTTTTATATCACCGTTTTCGTGGATTAACCTGGGTTCTCGCCATGTAACTGCCAGCTCGTGGCGTCGGTGCCATTCCTTGAGGAATTGGCGGTAGGTGGTCATTCGGTCTTTTAAGGGGACGGACTCATTACCAAAGTAGTCTTTGAACTTTAAGGCGGGCAGATATTCAAACAGCATGTAACCTCCCTCTGGCAAACCACTGACCTTCACATCTTCATAGACCTTGAAGACACGAAAGCCTGCATTCCGCCAGATATCCAGGCATTTTCTTTCGTTCGCCAGCCGTGCCTGGGGCATAAACGAGGTCTGCCCTTGAAAATAGTTGCTGATGGTGCCAGCAATATAACGCAAAGTACTGCGAGTGCCGTAGTATACTTTTAAAACCGCAAAACCATCACGGAACGGAATTTTGTAAAGATAGTTGCCATTCTTTAACAGCAGATATTGTTCCAAGTTTTGGAACTCCAATATTTCTTTGGCCATAATTTGTCTATATTCCTTTTTGGAAATACTCGGTAGTATTAAGTATTATCAAGACGCTAGTTCAAAAGAAGATATCATAACAGGTTAGCGCTTTGAAAATAGTGCAAAAAGGGCTAATCCAAAAACAGTATTTTGGAAGCTATGTATAGCAGCTCAAGTTGAGAAAGACGACTAAAAAAACCATGAGCGGCCTGGGCTTTACGAAAGTGCCAGCCAACATGAATGGTGCCCTGGAAACCGGTCACTGACCCCCCACTGTCTAAAAGACCCGGTGCAAGGATATTGCCACATCATCCCTTGACGATTCAAAAGTAAGACCCATAATCCTCGGGATGATCAAACCTAAAAAGGCGTCGTTAAACCCAGATTGTGCAGTAGAATTCCTAGCGAGGCGCAAAAAACCATAGCGAAACGCTCAGTTGGAGCGGTTTTGTGCCGTAGGCATATTAATAAATATGTCGAGGAGCAAAATCGGGAAACAAGCTTTGCAGCAAGAATTTTCAAGTCGCAGTAGGAGATTACTGCACAATCTGGATTTAACGAAGCGGCCATGTCTGAAATTATTTTGGAGGATGTAATGGAATTTTCATACAACCAAAAAAGAGAATTGTACGCCTATGCCCAAAGGTCAACTGCCATGGGACCGCGGGGTATGGTTGCATCAAGCCAGCAACTGGCAACTCTTTCCGGATATAAGGTCTTATTAAAAGGAGGGAATGCCTTAGATGCGGCTGTGGCCATGGTCAGCACATTGAATGTCGTTGAACCTCATTCCGTGGGAATTGGCGGCGATGCCTTTGCGCTCATTTATCTGGCTAAACCAAACAAGATCATAGGCATGAACGCAAGTGGAAGGGCGCCCTATAAAGCTGATTTGGTCTATTTCCATGAAAGGGGAATGAGGGCCATGCCCGAAAGAGGTATCCTGGCGGTAACGTTGCCTGGGGCCTTGCATGGATGGAGTAGTGCGGTGGAGCGGTATGGAAATTTGAAACTCAGCGATTTGTTCGAAGATGCCATTTATTATGCGGAAAACGGGTTTCCTGTTACAGAGGTTATTGCCGGCGAGTGGAAAAATGCGAAAGATATTCTTCTTTCCCATGGAGATTTTTCAAAAAACTATCTTATTGATGGTAACTCCCCGAGACCTGGCCAGATTTTCAGAAACAGGGCCCTGGCCCAAACTTATAACAAGATTGCCCGTGAAGGCATTGCCACCTTTTATGAAGGAGAAGTTTGCAAGGCAATTGTGGACTTTTCTCGTCATAACGGGGGTCTTATTTCATTCAAGGATTTCAAGGCCCATACGACAAGCTGGGTAGAACCAGTATCGACAAATTATCGTGGGTATACGGTCTATGAACTGCCTCCCAACGGGCAGGGTATTACTGCACTGGAGATGCTCAATATTCTGGAAGGTTACGATATAGCTGGTTTGGGTCATAATAGTACTGACTATCTTCACCTGCTCATTGAAGCAAAAAAGATCGCCTTCAGTGATCGGGACTGTTTTGTGGCTGACCCTGAATTTGAAAGCGTCCCATTAGATAAGCTACTTTCCAAAGAATATGCAAGAGAGTGGAGAGGAAAGATTGATTACCAAAAGGCGTTGGTCCCCCCTGTCCCTTATTCAAATGCACCGGGTTCCGACACTGTATTTGTCACAGCAGTAGACCAGAACAGGAATGCGGTTTCTCTTATTAGCAGCATTTATATGCCTTTTGGTTCTGGCATAGTGGTGGATGGCACGGGTATCATCCTTCAGAATAGGGGGCACTCGTTTTCCCTGGATCCCCATCACCCGAACCGCCTGGAGCCGCACAAGCGTCCGCTGCACACCATCATACCGGCGATGGTATTCAAGGATGGCCATTTTTTGATGAGCTTCGGCGTTATGGGTGGGGACATGCAGCCGCAAGGTCATGTGCAGTTTTTGACCAATCTCATTGATTTCAAAATGAATTTGCAAGAAGCTGTGGATGCACCCAGGGTAAGGCACGTGCAGGGCAAAGAGGTCTATTTGGAGGAGGGAATTTCCAGAAAAGTAGCATCGGCACTTAAGCAAAGAGGACATCATATCATCGAAATTCCACCTTCAGTAAACCAGGTGGGTGGAGGACAGGCCATCTATCATGAGCGTGATCAGGATGTGCTGCTCGGTGCATCTGACAGGAGGAAAGACGGGTGCGCACTTGGATATTAGGCTGATTTGCACGGACTTGATGGAATATATTCCTGAAGGGATTTTAGCGTAGGCCCTATGGGCCGGAGGCTCGTAATGACATGATTGCAACGTGGCATAAACTCATTCAGGGCTTTGAGTCCATCTCAGAGTGTCCTAAGGTGACAAGTGAATTATTGTTTTCCTCATTTTGTCTGTTTGAGGTAGAGCTTCTCTATGTAATTCTATGACTGAATCTTGGCCCCTTGCTCCATCTGTTTTTCATCAATGGTGAACAGCGCGTCGAGCAGAGCTATCTGAAAGCTTCCGGGGGCCTGTGCATTGATTGCCGCATTTTCACCCGCAAGCCCGAAGTACGCCAGGGCCGTGGTGGCGGCTTGAACTGCATTATTGTCAACCGCCAGAAAGGCCCCAATTGTAACTGTGGCCGTACAGCCTGTACCGGTCACGTAACCCATGAGGTCATGTCCATTTGAGACCCGGCAGGTTCGATCGCCATCCGTGATCAGATCCACGGCCCCTGTAATTGCAAGCGTTGTAGTTAGTTCTTTGGCGAGCACGATCGCTGCATCGGCAGCCTCATCAACACTGTGGATTGCGTCCACGCCCTTGGTTCGGGAGCCCTCTCGTGCCAGCGAGAGTACCTCGGAAGCGTTTCCGCGTACCACATTTATGGTAAGTTCATCCATCAGTCGTTTTGCGGATTCGGTGCGCAGTCTTGTGGCGCCTGAACCCACAGGGTCCAGGATAATGGGGACATTGCGTTCATTGGCACGCTTACCTGCTTTCAACATGGAATCAATCCAGTAGGGCGTAAGGGTCCCGATATTGAGCACGAGTGCACCAGCAAAAGACACCATTTCTTCCACCTCCTCTAACGCGTGGGCCATTACAGGAGATGCACCACATGCGAGTAATGCGTTTGCAGTGTAATTCATGACCACATAATTGGTGATATTATGGATCAAGGGCTTTTTTGCCCGGAGTATTTTAAGATTTTCTGCTGCCTTTTTAGCCAATTGCTGATCAAACATTCTCTCCTCCTCATTCAGAATAACTTACCTGGAATAGCAGGGTCTTGAGGACTTTTCTCTCATTCCGAGCCTCCCGTCAGTCACTTAGAAAAGGCCTCAAGACCCTTTTCAAAAAACAGAATTATGGTACCCTGTTATCACTTACAATTCAACAAAGTGATCCCAGCCAGCAGGGGTCATTTCATGTTTTGTCCCATCAGGCTGTATCAATTTGATGCCCTCGGTGGAATCAGTAATCCTACCAACCTCAGAGACAGGCACATCGCTTAACGCGGCCACGGAGGTGCGGATCTGATTAACGTGGACAGGAGAACAGGTAATGATAAGTTCATAATCATCGCTGTCCCCCAACACCAAATCATATGGATTCTGTCCCATTTTTAGGGCCGTCCTACGCAAATCGTCGCCGATAGGCAGTTTGTCCCGAATCAATTGAGCTCCAACACTGCTTTCTTTGCAGATGTGTCCCAGATCCCCAAGAACCCCATCACTCGTGTCAATCATGGCTGTTGCAAATCCAGACTGAGCAATTGCCCGACCCTCCCGTGCTCGATGAGACGGTGCATTAAATGAACGTACCAAAGGGTGGTCGAGCAAATTATCATTGGGTTGGGCTTGCAGCAGTAGTTTAAGTCCGGCCGCTGCCTGGCCCGGATGTCCAGTTACGAGAATTGCATCCCCAACCTTTGCAGTGGAACGGCGAAGAGTTTTACCACGTTCAATTTCCCCGATCAAGGTGATGTCAATGAACGGACCATCTCCCGATTTCGTAAGATTTCCCCCGATAATTGAGGCGCCAAATGGATTAAGCTCACCGACAAAACCACGATACATGGCCTCCACATCTGAAACCAGTGTATCTGCTCTTAAGCCAAGAGATACGACTGCATACAAAGGCTGGCCCCCCACAGCACCAATGTCGCTGATATTTAGCACCATGGCACGTCGCCCTAAGTCTAACGGGGTAGTATATTGAGGAAGATAATGCCGGCCTTCAACCATACTGTCGCAGGTGACCAATACTTCGTATCCCGCACGTGGTAAGAAAG
Source organism: Desulfobacteraceae bacterium (assembly GCA_020349865.1). Next base: position 4,751,540 of record CP070700.1, on the reverse strand, counting down.
ATGCAGTATCATCTCCGATCCCCAGCATTAGTCCTTGGGCTTGAACACCTTCCTTCAGGAGGAGTTCATGGATTCTGTCAATTAATCCGAATTCTCCGATGTCGGCCAGGGTTTCGGTCATAGTCTTCTCATAAGATATTCTTATGCAAGGCCTGAAAAAGGGAGTTGGTCGCCTGTTCAGGATCATCCTGGCAACAAACGGCCGAGATTACTGCGATACCATGGGCACCTGCCCTTATCACCTCAGGGGTGTTCTGTGCATCGACGCCTCCAATTGCAATAATCGGCAGGGGAATAGTTTCAACCACCTGTTTCAGGATACCAATTCCACTGACCGGGCCAGCATCGTCCTTGGATGTCGTAGTGTAGACTGGCCCAAATCCAACGTAGTCTGCTCCTTCTGAAAGACAATTTCGGGCCTCTGCAATGGTAGCGGCTGATCCGCCGATGATCCGGCCTTCCCCGAGCAATTCTCGGGCCAGCGGGATGGGGAAATCCTCCTGTCCCAGATGAACTCCGTCTGCCTCGACGGCAATAGCAACGTCCAACCGATCGTTTACAATAAATGTCACTCCAGCTTCTTTACACAGTTGTTTCATGTTTTGTGCAATCTCGATCATCTCTCGTGTAGGCCCGCTTTTTTGCCGGTACTGGATGGTATCTGCTCCTCCGGCAATCGCCAGTTGCGTGAGTTCCGTATGTGAAAGTCGGGATTGCAGTACTGTGTCGGTCAGGACATGCAGTTTTCCAATTTGTTTCATAACATACTTCCTAATGATAATTTCCTGCCATGAAACGTTTCGCCATATTAAGGTAATAAAGGGCGATGACGTTATATTGTTCTATGCTAACTTTTTTGACTTTGATTGCAACTGAAAAATACGCGCAACAAAACTTTGGAGTTATGCGGCCAGATTAAATTATTTGATATTTCAAAAAGTTACTTCTGAACGCACAGGCCGAAAAACCCAAGGTTCTATTTTGAAAAAGAGGTGAGATTGAAGTGTGTGGTAGGTGCCGAGACCGGAGGTCTTACTGGGTTAGGAATCTACGGCGGATTTGCTCTCGTTCCTGCAGAGGCAAACTATCCCACTTATCGAGGTCTTGCCGAATTCTTCGGCGTTCCTCTGGCGAAAGTCTTTTCCATTGATTAAACCTCTGGCGGAAAAGCTCCCGGTCCTCAGGGGAAAATTCTTTCAATCGTTTCATTCTTTGACGCATGACCTTTTGCTTTTCCGGAGGCAGAGCCTCCCACTCCATGCGCTTCCTTTTTAACCTGTCCTGTTCTTTAGGAGATAAGCCCTGGTCATTTCCCCGGTTTCTTTCGAGATCCTCCATGGATTCAGGTGAGCGCCTTTTTTTCCGTGCTATGTGCATATGAATGGTCTCTTCATACGGATCTCCAATGAAGTCCCAGCGCTGAACAATAGGTCTTTTCCGCGATTCTCGCTCGACGACTAAAGTGGTTGCCCCATAAGGCCCTTTGGGTTTAGCCCAAATCGGGGCCGCGAAAGACATAATAAGCCCGAGAGCGAGGATGGCAGTAACTTTCAACAAGGTAAAAAATTGCACGGCCTCCTGCCTATAGTTCACCATGTTGGTCTTCCCCCTGACCTTTTAATGTCCACGGAATATCAGTCAAATAATGTCCCTGTTGTCCACCACTTGAACCAGTTTCTGGAGAGTATCCATTTCTTCTAAGAGATCCAGGTTGTTAATCACTTCCAGATCCTTGACAATCACCTTTTCCTCTGACTTTAGGGTCAAAAGATTTTGAAAAGATGAAGGGCCCTGGAGGTTGCTTATGCCGAACCAGCCAAGAGCCACGATCAGCAGGGAGGCTGCAGCCAAGGCTGGAATGAATCTGTTCGGAACGTCCCATAGTCGTTCCCACCACGTCGGTTGATCCCTTAGTCCCCGTTTGATAGACCATGACAGGGCACGGGCTTTTTCCGGCGAGAGCTGCGGAGGACGCATCTCTTCTCTTACCAGTTGAACTAAGCCACGTAATCTCCGGAGCTCTTTAAGACAACCGGGGCATGTCTCAAGGTGCCTCTCCCATGCTGGACGATTCTTTGAGTCCAACTCTCCATATACATCCAACAACAAAGTCTCTTGGCAATCAGGACAAGCTTTCATGACTCCACCTCCATTACGGACTGGCCCATTCTTTTAGCTCCTCTTGCAAAAAATGTGTTGCGCGAAAAAGATGGCTCTTAACAGTCCCCTCGGCAGTTCCTATCACCTTTGCAATTTCGCGGATGCTCATTCCTTGGAGCACTTTCAGTTTAAAGACCAACTGCTGCCTTTCAGGGAGAGCCTTCAAGGACTTTTTGATCTTCTTTGACAACTGCTTCCCGCTTAAAACCGAAATCGGATTAATGTCGTGTCTCATGTCTGGGTGTTCTTCGGTTAGTTCTTTTGAGGAATCTTTCTGCCGTTGTGCCGGCCGCCAGGGCAAAAAGGTCAGGTCCCATCTCCGACTGCGCCTTCTACTGTCCAAACAGACATTCACCACGATACGGTAAAACCAGGTATAAAATGATGAATCTCCGCGGAATTTTCCTATACTTCGAAAGGCCCGCAGGAATGCCTCTTGAGTGAGGTCCTGTGCGTCTTCGCTGTCCGCGCACATATGGTAAGCGATGGCATAGGCCTTTTGCTGGTAACGATTGACCAGTTCCTCCTTGGCCCATTGTTCTCCCTGCTGGGCGTGAGCAACCAGTTGCTCATCTTTCAATGAAACAGGAGGCGATTTTCCTTTAATATCAATGTGATGATCCTTATGTAAACTTACCTCTGGTGCTCTATAAGACAGGGGCATCTCTAAATCGGCTACGTATTTCTAAAGAGGATTGTAATAGAACAACTCTCAAATTATATACTTAAGAACCGGTCACCGCCCGTTCGCTTCGCCCTGTGGAGGCACAAAGAACGCTGAGGTAGATTAGTTTTTGTTTTCCGCTATTTTTTACTCTGCGATGATGAACGGTTACTATATATGATATATCGGTCTTTGCCAAAAGTGAAGATGTTTATTGAACGGTCTGCAAGCATTATGTGCTGCCAAGAGATAAACCCATTATTATCGCCAATATAGTCCTGAGCCTTTCCCCTTTTTGTAAGTTCCATTTATTTAGACGTCTTTGAGGCAAGATGGTTTACCTATAAGCCATTAAGCATTCCACAATATAAGGATCCATCATTTTAGCCTTTTTATTGACACACAATCAACGCTACCTTAATCTACCATTACCAATAAAAAAATCATAAAACCCAACAATAGTATATTATAATTAATTAACTTTTATTATTTTAAATCAATCCAACTTCAAAAGCAAACCACATCGGACAATGCGACTTTCATTGATCGGCATGGCGGGGGCAGGAAAATCCTATTGGGCAAGTAATCTTGCAGAACACGGTTTCAGACATTTCTGCTGTGATTATCTTATTGCCAATAAGCTTGATCCCCTGTTGAGAAGGCCTGATGGAACCCTCATGGGAATGGGAGAATGGATGGGATTCCCTTTCCAGGTTGGGTATAAGAAACGTGAATCTAAATACTTGAGCGCTGAAAGAGAAGTGCTTGGCGAAGTCCTTGATTACCTTGAAGACCATGATAACAATCTTGATGGGAATATTGTTGTGGATACCACCGGGAGTGTCATTTACACCGGGAAAGGAATGCTAAAAAGGTTGGCCCAATGCACACTTATTGTTTATCTGTCAACACCACCTGAGGTTCGGGACCGTTTATTAAGGGCATATATATCCAATCCACATCCTATGTTATGGAGGGATGTTTTTAGTAGAGGGCCTGAGGAAACCAACGAGGAGGCTTTATCACGCTGCTACCCGCAACTCTTTCTTGCCCGCCAGCGTTTGTATGAGCGTTATGCGGATGTAACCATAGACTATTACGAACGCATGGGGGAAGGTTTCGGTGTGAGTGAGTTTTTAGAAACAATTGTTGTGAAAAAAAACCTGATTTGACTAAAAAAAAGACGCTCGCATGCGCTGAATCAAAAAGGAACGTCTGATCAATCAATAATAGTAGCCTATTTTATTTGCGTGTTGAGTTTGCAGAAAAGTCCTAACACCAACACATAATCTTAAACAGAGGGAGCCCAAATTTTAGATTAAAGAAAGAGCCCCCTCCGGACATTGTTTTACACACGCGCCGCAGGCAAAGCAGGAGTTGCGGTCGCGGAAGGTGGTCTTCTTATCGATGTCCAGCTCTCCATACACCCCTACCGGACAGATGTCCGTGCAGTGCTTACAACCCTTGCATGTGTCCCTGTCAAAGTTGATCTCTCCAGAGTCCTTTTCGCTAAAGAGGGAGCCAAATTTCTTGAACCCCAGACGATGCATCAACACCTCAGCGTCGGATCTTCGAGCGGACACAGTGCCTGCGAGGTCGAATCCCGCAGCGAAGAAAATGGCGAAGAGTGCCATCAACCAGCCCCAGTGCATGAGCGGGTTGCCGTACCAGTACCAGTCTATCCCGGCCCAGGTCAGCGCACACAGGCTCGCAGAGAAGAATGCCTGGCCCCAGCCGGTCTTGCCAGGAATCACCTCAAGGAAGAGGTAAAGAAAAGCGACGGCTGACCAGAAAATGATTGTGTAACCCAAAAGGTACTGACGCCAGAAGATCGCAAGCACGGTCGCCACCAACAGATAGATGGGGAAGTTCATGGGCACGAACATGTCAAGCCGATGCTTCAAATCGAACGTGAAACGCCTCATTGTGTCCGTCTTCTTCTTG
>CP070700.1:4734924-4746672 GCA_020349865.1 Desulfobacteraceae bacterium | reverse complement strand
TAATAAAGGAGATGAGAGCCATCGAACAAAACTACCTGCAGGAATACGGCGAAGTTTCTGTTGCCTCAACTCACGCTGTCATCCATTGCTATTTACCCGAATTTGTACAGCAATTCAGGGACAAAGCCCCGAATGTAAGTATTCGGCTCAGAGGTGGAACATTACAAGACATTATGGAGAACGTTGAGCTGGCGGAGGTGGACTTCGGAATTGCAAGCCTCACTAAGGTTCCCAACAATATCACATATCATGAATTATTTGAAACAAAACTAAAGCTCATCGCGCCAAAGAGCAATATTTTTCAACTGAGCGAGCCTCCGACATTAGAGCAGATCTCCCAGTTACCTTTCATTGCACAACCCCCTTCAGCCACCAGAACACCTTTAATCACAAAAAAGTTTGCAGAAAGGGATTTGGTCCCTGACATAGTCTTGGTTTTAAATAATTTTGAATCCATCAAAAAATATGTGTCACACGGAGTGGGTGTGTCGATCGTAGATGATTTTACGCTCACTGAGAAGGATATGGAAGTATTAGATATTTTGTCCCTAGATGGAATCTTCCAAAAGGAAACTTATGGCATAGTCATCCGACAAAAAAAGCACATTTCTAAGGCTGCAAAGGCTTTAATGGCGACCATGAAACCCGACATAGAGCATACCCTGTAAACTAAGGGATTTTGGGGTAGCATTCATGCCCTTTAAGGCTACGGAGCGGCTGAAGCGGATAAGCTAATATATCATTGCTCATCAATGAAGATAAGGCAGAAGCGAGAACGTAGCACAGACTGGAAATAAGGCTTATATTTATAAAACAATGGGGCCGCACTCAGAGCATCTGAAAAGTGAAATTTCAGCACTCGAGCTATTGAACTATGTCGCAGCATTTGTGAAAACTAACATCAAGTCCTTGCAGAAGATGCGCTGACGGCAACCGAAAAACTCTAGTGCGGGACTTTCACCCGTTGGCATCTTACGCCTTCGTGGCGCACCTATATATTGTGTCTCGGGCTCTCGCCTCAAAAGTGAATAATTCTGCTATTAATCATGCCTTAATTCAGCCCCCAGGAGTGCATATTTCGATCAGAAATATTGAATTTGAGGGGTGGGTATATCTGCTATTTATCCGCAATCTATTCGACTTATTATTCACTGATATATTATCCACATATCCAATAAATGAAGTGCTTCTCTGGATTTGACCTTTAAACCAGTACCAGATACCGGATACCAAATGCCACTCAATTGAGCCGGGCCCAATTGAGGTGACCGTCTGTTTAGGTGGTCAAAATGACGCACGGTATGTTATTGTGGCGCACAAACCTTAACTAATCGAACTCCTTCCCAAATAATGAGAAAGATCGTTTGCGGGTATATCATAATGGCGTGACCTCTAATCGTTGTTTCAACTCTTCCTGTTCCCCTGCTTCATGAGAACCCCTGCCATAACCGCCTCTAATACATGGACAATTTAGAAACCCACGTCGTCTGCCTCATCCCTGGCATGTTTTATGCCTAAGCGATAAAGATCCCAGCGTTTGTTTTAAAGGATTCCCGGATTTATCATCGTAATCTAAGAACTGCGTCACACAGGATCTTAGGGAGGGACTGAAATGTTTAGAAAAAAATGCGGCATAGCAGCCGTTTTGATTGCCATCTCTATCTTTCTTTCCGTCGTCATCGGTAAAGAGTGCTGGAGCAAGGAGTATTCTCCAAACGTTCACTGGATTTTTTGTATTGACACCAGCGGCAGTATGAAAGCAAAAGGTCATCGGGACCTCTTAAAACTAATTACTCAGAAGATCACGAATGAATTTACTGATATAAAGAGGAACATCATTAAGGTGGGAGACAGAATTACAGTTTTTTCCTTTGATTCAGACGTGAGACTAGAGATGACGGCTCTCTATCAGACTGAAAACGATATCCTTCCCATAAGGGACAAATTAAACCAGATGAACAAACGCAGTGGCAAATTGACATTCATCTCTGAGGCAATTGTTCAGGCCGTTGATTTTACCCGCAAGTATAAGAAATTTTTTCACACGAATGCCCTTTATGTATTCACAGATGGAAAATCTGAACCTTATTCTAAGAAATGGCCCAAAGCAAAGATAGAAGCGAGGAGGGCAAAGGATAAGGAGAATTTCAAAAAGATCTCGCTTTCGGGGAAAGATCAGGGATTGAATGTCTGGTTAGGCGTGCTGAAGTGGGAAGCATTTAATGACGCAAAATCCCTTGTAAAGAAAATGGGCAAGGGAGGTCACCTTGTTGATCTGACAGATTTCAATCGCCTGTCATTGGAGAAAGCGCTGAATGATTTTGCTCAGACAGTGCGTTCTAAGGTGAGACTGGCAGGTGTGAAGGGAGTGGATCTTGGCACCATTCCCTATGACAGTGCGCGCCCTTACCAGAAAAACATTACCTGGAACATAGAAACAGATAAGGCGAATGAAGTACCCTCAATCATGGGGCGTATCAATTTTGATCCTGATAATCCGTCTGAGATGCCCCAAGGGTATCCTTTAGACATAAAAACCACAGCCGACAAAATGGTTTTGAATTTTAGACTTGCAAGATCCGAGAAACTTAGGCCCGGCATCTATAAAGGCAAACTCGAACTCCTGCCATCTCAAGCGAGTTTTGGAGCATTGGAAATCGAACCATCGCAATTTAGCATAGAATTCAAAAAAGCAGGCTTCGTGTCGTTTTATTTCTGGCGGGTATTAATGCTGTCTTTGGTCTGCATACTGATCCTGTTCTTTCTGGTTAGCAAGATAAAACGGAAGATGCCTATAAGGGTTTAATTTCAAACGTTCCTTAACGGAAAGGAGATAGTGAAGATGTTGAGAAATCTTATATCAGCAAGCAATAAGTTTTATGAGGATCAAGCGCTCATATTTATGACATTTGGAGGCTTTGGAAGGTACGTGCTTTCTCTTTTACACGAGGAATTCGATAGACTTGGAATTCCTGAAGAGAAGGTAGGTTTTTTGGCATTTGATACGGAGCAACCTCACAGGGATCGATTAGATCTTGAGCGAGAAGCGGAATACTTTCTCCACCTGGATGAATTTGATGGGGATGTATACATTGAAAACAAAGAAAATGAGGAGCTTAAAGCGGCAATAAATCACATTCCAATAAGCTTGTTGCGGGATATTGAGGGCGGTTGCAAAGGCGTCCCTGCTGTTGGCTTTGTGGCTTTTCATAAGTATGATGACCTTGTGATCACAAGGCAAGCGCTTAGCTTAATAGATGATTTCAGAGCAAAGAATCCCGGAAAAAAGATCAAGCTGGTAATTATTTCCGGAATGGGTGGGTCCGTCAGTAACGGCATGACCATTCCATTCTTGTATAGAGTCAGAAATAGATTAAGGGAAAAAAAGATTCGAGTGGAAGTTTTTCTTGCAACATCGGAAGGCTATCTCGGTTTGCAGAATGTGCAGGAAGGTGGCGTGGAAAGAAATTGCGTGGCCTCTGCCATGTTGTGGGAATATGCTATTGCAGGAAGAAATGGACTTGTCTACCCGGGTAAGGATGGTTTTAGGGATAGGCGTATGTTTGACGGCAGAATCGCCCACAGGATTTATGTTTTTTCGGGCGGTTCAGCTGAGACATCCTTGAAATACCAGGCCATAGCTTCGACCATTGCACAGTGTATCGAAACACTGGAGATCACAAAAGTTGGCAGCTACCTGGATGGCGACAGGGTCAATTATTCGGCGCACATTCTTGAAAGAGAGTGGGAAGGAAAAAGCGGAGAACCGCACCCCACGGCACTCATGACATTGAATGTGGCAGGTCTCAAAGCAGACTGCCTTCCACAAATATTCCATCTTCACACGGTGAAACGCTTCCTGGAGAGCCTCATCAGACCTTTTGACCATGAAGATGGAGAGAAGATAAAGGGGAGGGCCATCTCATCGTTTCTGGAGAACAGCCTGAATGAGGATGACATACTGGAGAAGTTTAAAATCCAAATCCCCATGCTGACGCCTGAAATTATTAATCAAGCGAATGTATCTCAAGAAAACATTTACGAGTTTGTGAAAGAAAAGATCCATGCTACGCATGAGAGCGCGGCCAAGGAGTTTGAAAAGAAGAAGAAGACTGAAGAGGTATCATGGTTTATCGAGTCGGTGGTCCAGAGTTTTTCAGAGACCGGAGATGAAATCATACTAAAAGGCGGCCACCGTTTGAAGGGGGGGCTTCTGTATTATGACAAGCTGGCATCGCTACTGGATGAAAAGACAAAAAATGTCGCGGATGGTATTTCTAAGATAGAAAAGGAACTTTTTGAGGGCACGAACCAGAAGACGCTTAATAACCTGTTGGATAAACTTGAGCAGGTCACAAAGAAAAGGGCCGGGATCGGGGAAATTGTTGGCAAATTAGGCCAGTCGCCAGTCGTTTCCCTTGTAAATCAGATTATAGATACTGAATCCAAGATACAACAGCAGAAAAAAGAGAAATACAACCATCTCTTGTTGCAGCATGTTTACAATGCCCTTTTCAAATTCCTTCAGAAACAACAGGATACTCTAAAGAATGCCGTATTCAGACACAACACGATTATTTCTCAAGTAGACCGTGAGGTGGATAGAATAAAACGGATCGGTCGCAGCGCATTTACTTACAACAAACCAAAATTTGATGAGCTGACAGAACACCTGATGGACAAGATTTATTCAAAACTTGATGTGATTTCGACTCAGGAGGTGGTAGAAAAACTCGATTCCGTACTACCACCGAATGAAGGAGCCGCTCAAAGAAATTATCTTGAGAAGCTTTTGGAGATTATACGACCCGACGTAACTCGGTTGACCAGCATTGTGGACGACATGTTCTGTAAGGATCAAAAAGTCTATGATTATATAAAAACAATGCTTGATCAGTTTTTTATGACCCTCAAACTGGACCGTGATCGGTTTCCCACACTGGAAACCAGTCAATCATTTTTTGTCATGTGCACAAAACGCTTTTATGATACATACAAAGACGAGCTATTAGAAGGATACAGCCACATAGAAACCGAAAATCCCTTTAATGTCATTATGACAAAACATGAAGAAGGGTTCCCGTTTGTTGCCATGAGTTATGTGCACCGCATTAATGAAGATTACAAGGAACTTCATGTCCATGGCAGGTCATCACAGGGACATATCATGGCAATGCTTGATAATCGACTGCCAATGCTTGATGCTTAAACCGAGATTGTGCCGTAGTCTCCTACCTCACAATCCGGGTTTAAGAGGTGAGGGAATTTTTAACCCGCCATTGTTCGCTGGTTTAAACTTTATTCTTAAGCATCCCATCCATGACTGTTGACGCAAGTCGTGCAAAAGCGGTATCATTGATGTGATTGGTTGCTACCTTGATCATTGTCTTACAGGCTATGATTTTAGTCCGTCGGTGCGTCACTGGTTCACGCCATATTCTTTGGTAGCGCTTTCATGATGAACGCATGTTGCCCTTAATCAGTTTTTTGAGTTTTTCCAGAAACTCCGTCTTATCTTTCGGTGAAAAACCCCTCAAGATGGCTTCAATGCTTTGGTCCTTGTTCTTCTCTATGTTCTTCAGGGTTCTTTTCCCCTTTGGTGTGATTTCAAGAATAGTTACACGTTCATCATTGGGATCCGATTTCCTGATTAAAAAACCGTCTCTCTCCAATCTCTTGGCTATGCCCGTCATATTTGCCCCTGGAACGAGCATGATCTTGCTCACTTCAGAGATTCTGTTTCTACAGTTCCGGGATGCGTCGAGAACCCTCAGGACATTGTACTGTGGGAATGAGAGGCCGTAGTTTCTGAAGATAGCAGTGTGGGTTCTTTTGAAGATTTCTGCAGCCCTTACGACCGCCATCAGCACTTTTTCGTTCGTGCTCAAATCACTCACATATCTTTTCGTATTCACGCCCAACTCCTATGATGTATTACTTTTAAATATTCAATTTATATAATATCAGAATATTGAATAGTTTTTTAATATCATGGTTTTTTTCTACTGGCAATACTATTTTTATAGGTCTTGTTCTAAATTTCGGTTAGGGACATCCGGCAGATTTCAGCTTTGCTGAGCAATTCGCCAGGAAAGCCCTCAACCTTGAAGTTCAAATTTAATATATTTTAAGTAGCTGAATTTGGGCAATAATAGTCGTATATTAATATTTGCATATAATTGGATGCCGAAGGCCGAAATAAAATTAAACATATTGATAATAAATAAATTGACAAAATTTCTCATCTATTCTAATGGTTCCCAGTATATCCAAAAATCAAGGCCTCGCAGCAGTTTGAAGCACGAATGAAAATGCGCAGCGAGCCCCGTTGAATTTTCCGAAGGGGACACTGTTCAAAAGGGTGAGCGCATTCCCCTTCCCGCTCCATGGTAAGGAAAGAGGGAACTTATAATTCAAAAACAACGTGGCCTAGCACCAATCCTCAAGACAGTGAAAGGCGAAGGAGATGCAACAGCTCAACAGTTACATCGTTTGAGGCGGAAGGCATGCCGGACAAACTCATATTAAAAGAATTGTGCCGTTACAGGAGGGGAACCTTTGCTGATATTGTCTATAGAAATGCCCTTTTGCATTCCAATGATGAGGCCTTTATATGCGGCCCCCAAAGAATAACGTTCGCCCAGTTCAATGCACGGGTGAACAGCTTGATCAGTGCCCTTTGCTCATCGGGAATCAAAAAAGGAGATGTCATAGGTATTCTGTCATGGAATTGTCTTGAATACGTAGACGTTTATGGGGCTGCAATGAAAGGGGGATTTGTTGCTTCACCCTTTAACCCAAGACACCGCGGGGAAGAGCTTGAATATCTCATTAATTATTCAGAGGCAAACACACTTTTTGTTGACCCAGACCTCGTCCCAACTGTCGACAGCTTACGATCCCGTCTTCCTAATGTGGAACATTATGTTTCCTTTGGGGGTGCTGCTTCTGATATGCTTTCTCATAACGAGTTGCTTGCAATGTATCCACCGGATGAGCCTGGTACAAAGGTGAGCAAAGACGACCCCTTTCTCATTTTCTATACCAGCGGTACCACAGGTATCCCTCGCGGTGCCCTTTATACCCACTTTTCCAAGTTGGATAACACTCGGATAAAAGCCCTGGAGATGGGTGCAAAGCCCGGAGACAAGCACATCCTGGTATTGCCGCTCTTTCACATTGGAGGAGATAGTCATGTGTGGCCCTTTTTCCTTGTTGGGGGATGTAATGTGATAATGCCTCAAAAATCTTTTGATCCGGTTGCGGTGCTCGAGAAAGTTCAAAGTGAGAAGGCTACGGATATACAAATTGTCCCCACACAGCTCAATGCTCTATTGTCCTGCCAAGATCTTAAAGAGTACGACCTAAGCAGTTTGAATAGAATCTATTATGCCGCATCTCCCATGCCATTGGAATTATTGAGAAAGGGCCTTGAGATATTTGGCTCCATTTTTTCACAGGGCTATGGTCAGACCGAATCAGGACCACAAATTTGCTCCCTTCCCAGGAAGGATCATCAAGTTTTAGACAGGACATCAGAGGAACAAAAAGTTTTAAGTTCCTGTGGACAACCGAGTCTTGGTGTTCACGTCAGAGTGGTGGATGAAAAGAACGATGATGTTGAGCCCGGAGTGGTAGGCGAGATCATCGCACAGAGTGATTCCATTATGGTTGAATACTGGAACAGACCAGATGAAACCCGCGAGGTTCTCATTGATGGGTGGCTCCATACCGGCGACCTCGGCTACTATGATGAAAAGGGATTCATATATATCGTAGACAGAAAAAAGGACATGATTGTGACCGGCGGTGAAAATGTATATTCCCGGGAAGTAGAAGACGTTCTCTACACGCATCCTGCCATTGCCGAAGTTGTTGTAATTGGTGTCCCCGATCCCGTATGGGTGGAGCGTGTTCATGCGGTGATCGTTTTGAAGGCGGATGCCACTGCGAAGGAGCATGAAATTATTGTCTTTTGCAAAGAGCATCTGGCTTCCTATAAAGTGCCTAAGTCAATAGAGTTTCTTGAATCTCTGCCTAAGAATCCACAGGGGAAAATACTCAAAAAGGAGATCCGCTCGAAATGCCGGAAGCAGAAAGCACCAGATTTAAATGGGGGCAACCGGAAAAACTGAGAGCTTTCTCCAATACGCACGAAATGACCATGAGGATGTTGATGTTGCAAAGGAACGTTTGGAGAAATTGATGGAAGAAGTTAAAAAAATAAAAACGGTTTGCCGAAGCTGCCACGGCGGTTGCGGTGTTATAGTCCAAGTGAATGAGGGCAAGGTCATAAAGGTAGAAGGTGATCCTGGCTCACCGATAAGCCATGGGGCAATGTGCAGCAAAGGACTGGCTATCACCCAACTGGCCTATCATCCGGACAGGATCCTTTATCCAATGAGTAGAACCGAAAAAGGCTGGGGGAGGATATCCTGGGACGAGGCCCTGGACACGGTCGCCGGCAAATTCGATGAGGTGATCAAGAAATGCGGCCCCGAGGCCATTATTGTGGGCCAGGGGACAGGCCGGGACTACGAGAGCCATTTCTCCCGGTTTGGCAACCTATTGGGCACCCCGAACGTGCTTACTGCGGGGCACATGTGTTACCTCTCACGGACAGGCGCCACCCTGATCACATGCGGGAATCTGCCAGTGTGCGACTACGAAAATAATCCCAAGTGCATTGTCCTATGGGCATGCAATCCCCTGTGGACCAACCCGGATGAATACAAGGGGGTGAGTTTCTGGCGGGCGTGTGAGAAGGGTGCAACGTTGATCGTCATTGACCCAAGAAAGGGCTTCCTGGCAAAGAAGGCTGACCTGTGGCTCCAGGTGCGGCCCGGCACGGACGCGGCCCTTGCCATGGGGTTCTTTAGCGTGATCATTGAAGAAGAACTCTATGACAAGGATTTTGTAGCCCAGCATATCTACGGCTGGGACGCTTTTGTTGACCGGGTGAGAAAGGACTACCCCCTTAACCGTGTGGAAGAGATAACCTGGGTTAAGCAGGGTCTCATTCGAAAGGCGGCCAGATTGTATGCCACCACCAAACCGGCTGGAATCCACTGGGGTGTGCCGACGGAGCAGACCAACAACTGTACGGATTTCACCAGGACCGCAGTAGGTCTCATGGCCGCCACGGGGAATCTTGATGCACCCGGGGGAAATGTTTTCCGCGTACCGCCCCAGGTCAGAAAAGTCTCTGAATTTTCCCGGCATCAAGCCTTATCTGTTGAGCAGCAAAAGAAGCGCCTCGGCGGGGATCAATACAAGCTCGCTGCCAGGATGACCTTCATCACGCCCAAGTGCGCCTGGGATGCCATTTTGAGAGGAAAGCCCTACCCGGTAAAAGCAGGATACCTTGTGGGGACCAACCCGGTGGTGACAAGAGCCAATGCCAGGGAGGTTTACGAAGCTCTGAAAAAACTGGACTTCCTTACCGTGTCTGACTTCTTCCTGACGCCGACGGCTGAATTGGCAGACATCTTCCTCCCTGCCGGTACCTGGCTCGAGCAGGATCACGTGTCGGAAAACTGGAAGCGTCACGGATATGTGCTTGCTCGACAGAAGGCCGTGGAGATCGGTGAGTGCTGGCAGGACCACAAGATTTTTATGGAACTGGGCAAGAGAATGGGCCAGGAATGGTGGGACAGCGTGGAAGATTCCCTTGACTGGTTGCTAGAACCGACCGGCCTGACCTGGGAGGAATTCAAGAAAAAAGGCTATCTTAAAGGAGATATGAAATATTACAAATACCGGGAAAAAGGCTTTTCCACCCCTACGAGGAAAATTGAGCTCCACTCCACTATTCTTGAGAAATGGGGTGTCGATCCTTTGCCAAAATATACGGAGATACCGGAAAGTCCCGTGTCCAAACCTGATCTGGCCAAAAAGTACCCCTACATACTGAACGCAGGATTCAGGATCCCCACCTTCTTCCACTCCGCGAACCGGATGATCCCCTGGCTCAGGGAGATCAGGCCCGATCCCCTCGTGGAGATCCATCCCGAGACTGCGAAGAAACACGACATCCAAGAGGGAGACTGGGTCTTGATCGAATCGCCGCGAGGGGGCGCTAAGGAGCGGGCGAAGTTTAATACCGGAATAGATCCCAGGGTTATCGTGGCAGAGCATGGCTGGTGGTTCCCGGAGATCAAGAGTCATGATCACGGCTGGGATATCTCCAATATCAACATGCTCACGGATAACTCCCATGAGTCCATGGATCCAATTATGGGGGCAACCAATTTGAGGGTCCTGTTGTGCAACATATCTCGTTGCAGAGATGAGCGGGAGGAATGAGATGGAGAAAATCTCTTTGATGTTTAACAAGAAGAACTGTATGGGTTGTCATGCCTGTGAGGTGGCATGCAAGCAGGAGCACGAGTTGGGCGTGGGCCCGAGGTTGGTGCGCGTGATTGAGAGGACCTCTGATTTCATCCCCATATACTGCCATCATTGTGCAAAGCCGCCCTGTAAGGACGCTTGCCCTGTGGAGGCGATTTCTAGAAACGAGAAGGGCATCGTTCTGATCGACAATGATCTTTGTATCGGCTGCAGAGAATGCATTGATGCATGTCCCTTTGAGGCAATGCAATTCGAAGACAATCAAGAGGTTGCGGTGAAATGCGACCTCTGTGTTGAGAGGCTGGCAGACAATAAACAGCCTGCCTGTATGAGTGTGTGCCCGACCGGGTGTATCCATTTCCACGCCAAGAAAAACGTTGCTGCTGTGTTTGAAAGAACGACACCGCTTACCGGATGAATGAACAGGCAAAACTCCGACATGATCAATACTCGCTATCAGGAAGAAAAAACATGGAGGAGATGGGGAAGGCTTTAATACATTATTCTCTCTGATATATCCACCTATCAAATACAAAAATAGTGCTTCTAGAATTTTTGACCCTTATTCTTAAGCATCCCATCCATGACTTTTGAAGCGAGTCGTGCAAAAGCGGGATCATTGATGTGAAGCCCAACCTCTTTAACCTCGATGCTGTGGTTCAAACATTCCTTCAGTTTAAGCATAAAGGCCTCACTGATCGTCGGATCATGCAATGGGCCGCCTTTACGGTCGGCTTCTAACCAGCCTCCCATAGGAATAAGCACTTTGATGTTCGAAGGGTTAAGATTTAGTTTTTCTGCTAACTGGCCTGCCAAATAGAGGGTTTCTTTTTCGCTCAATCGGATTGCAGAACGAAAATCATAGAAAAAGATCTTTCGATCCCTGAATTCTTCGGGGATGTTTTCGCGGGTAAATTCCAGAACCGCGCAGTCTAAACCCCCCGGTACCACCAGGCGGGGTATGTCCAATCCCGTTGACGGCATGAGTCTTTCAGGACCAATACCCGCGCAATAGCCGTTTTTGAGCTCATCTGCCAGTTCATGGGTGGCGAGATCCATGATGCCGTCAAAATAACCCTCAGCTGCAAGCTCCTCCATGGCCGTGCCGCCGGTACCATTGGCGTGAAAAGCGATTACCTCATATCCCATTTCTTCCAGGTACCCTTTAGCGGCCTCGGCAGCTTGTGTGATGAAGCCAAACATGGTGAGAGCAATGCGCTTCTTCTCCCTCTGGGGTTTCCATTGTGCCTGCGCCATGCCGCAAATGGCCCCCGCTGCCCTGTCCAGGACCCCACCGGAGATGCTATTTACCCCAAGAAGATCAACAACACTGTGCATCATGGTGATGTCCTTGGTCCCCACGACCTTTTTCATATCCCTGGACGCCACTGTAGAGAC
>CP070700.1:4727412-4734824 GCA_020349865.1 Desulfobacteraceae bacterium | reverse complement strand
GCTGGCATCTCAATTGAAGGAGAAGCGGGAATAGTTGTTTTGAAACCGGGCGATTACCTACATCTCCCAGCCCATTCAAAACATCGCGTAGAATGGACTGATCCTACAACAGAAACCGTATGGCTTGCTCTATATTATCAAAAACGTGAGTGAAAAATAATGGAATGAGGAACAGAGTTGATTATGTTGAATTACGCAGGAATACGTAGGGCTTAATTGCCTTACCATAGGCGACATCGTTTAAAGGAAAAGCAGATATTTCAAGACCTGAGCCCATTTCTGCTGGTTATTTTGAAGATCCCTACAATCCAGCCTTGTGGGACGGGGTTAGTATTGGCTCGGCATTTTCAGGGGAATTGCCAAATGACTATTCTCCCAGGAAAGCCTGGATTGCCCGGTCCCTTTCCTCATTGGGTTGAAAGATTATTCCGTAATGATTTAAACCCGTCACGTCCACGCGCCTGGCATCGGGAATTTCCTTTATCATCCTCTCCATAACCTCCTCAGGTAAAAGGATATCGTCCTGGCTGAGGAGTCCCTCTGTGGCCCGTAGGACCAGGACGTTGCAAGAGACCTTTGGATAAAAGGTGGAGATTTCCACCTTCCTTATATTTTCTGCCTCCTCTTTAATATGCTCTGGCCGGATGTTGCAACTCACTTCGCCATCTAAATTCTCTAACTCATACCTATAATAGGTTTCTAAGGCAGGAGACCAGGGCTGGATATAGGGTGCCTGTTTCATGGCTTCTAAATATGCATCGGACGAGGGAAAGACCTTTCCCAGACGATCCAGTGAAGGCTTAATTCCTTCGAAGACCCTATCCATCTGTTCTTCTGAGAGTTTCCCCCCTCCGTCTACTAGGATAATGTGTCCTGCTCGCTCCGGGTATTGAGCCCCAAAGGCCAACGCGATGAAGGCACCCAAAGAGTGTCCCATTATGGCGGCTTGATCCAATCCCATGTCATCCATTATGCAGTTAATATCCCTAAGATGGTGTTTTAAAGAGTATCCTGTGGATGGCTTATCAGAACGGCCTCTTCCCCGCAGATCCATTGCAAGCACACGGTATTTCGGGGATAATACTGAAGCAATTATATCCCAGCAGCGGCAATTTGCGGTAATGCCGTGAAGGCAAAGGATTTCCTTGCCCATCCCTTCCCAGATGGCCAACTGGATGTCCACGCCGTTACCCTTGGCTTTTTTCATAATCGGCTCTGCCATAGTTATCCTCCCTTATATTCAAATCAATAAAGAATATTTCGTCCCCAGGTATAAGTTCGCGGGAAAGGTCGTATTCAAGTAACTCGCCTATCAAGGTGGAAAACCGTTAAGAAAGCAATCGTCAGGTGAAAAGATCTGTTGCTACGCGCGAGAACGCCTCCGGCGGGACACGTAATCATGCACTGACCCAATCACCCCCTTGGGGAAAAATATCACTACCAGAATGAAGAGTATCCCAAAGACGAGCAGCCATCGTTCCAGAGCATCATGCAAAAATTCAGCATGCGGAAAGAGGCCTTGTGCCAAGTTCTGCAGATCGGGTAGAAAAGTCTGAGTAATCTTCAGGAAGGCCGCGCCGACGATCCCTCCGTATAAAGTTCCCATCCCTCCTATGATGACCATAAGGAGGACATCGAGCATGATAGTCAAAACCCCAAGGCACGACTCGGGATTTACATACCCTACCCACATTGCATATAACCCGCCAATTATACTGGCCATAATGCATCCAAAGGTGATTGAAATAGCCTGAAAGAGAAATGTCTTGTAACCGAGTGCTTCCGCACGTTGCTCATTGTCACGTATTGCTTGCAGGACGCGTCCAAGCGGAGAATGGGTGAAGCGGAGCATCACCAAAAAGAGCCCCAGGCAGGATAAAAGAACAAAATAATAGGTTACCACTCTCCCCGTGATCTCCAGTCCCATGAAGTCTCCCATACTGAACGAGACTGCGAAGATCCCTGGCATAAAAATGCTGATGCCGTCTTCCCCTCCTGTGAGACCACTCAGCTTAGTGGCGAGGACTATGGCTAACTCAGCGATGGCCAGGGTAATCATAGCGAAGAAAATTGCCTTGACCCTCAGGGATAAAAAGCTAATGAGCAGAGCCAGGGCGGAAGCGATGCCCACAGCGATGATCAAACCGACGGTCAGGTTGATGTAAGAAGGACTCCCATACTTGCCAATGAGAAAAGCCACGCAGTATGCCCCGATGCCGAAAAACATGCCATGGCCGAAGGAAAGGATCCCTGTATACCCGAGCAGAATATCAAAACTGGCTACGAGGGTTGCAAAGATGATGATCTGCATCGTAAGATCGACTGTTTTAAAAGAAGGAAACACAAAGGGGACCACAAGGAAAAGGACCAAGACACTAATCTTGAGAAAAAAGTTTCCGCTTTTGTACCGCCTTTTCTTTTCCTCCATCCGAAAAATACGAACTGGTGTCTGTTCTTCCATACCTTGCACCATGCTACTTCCCCACAGGGAAAAGGCCTGTGGGACGAATGAGAAGAATAATGACCATGATCAGGATGTTGACGCCTGCAGCAGCCCAAGGGACCAGGTAGGCCACATAGTTGTAAGCGAGTCCAACAATGAGGGCACCCACCAATGAGCCGGTTACACTCCCCAAGCCGCCGATGATGACCACGATAAATGCGAAGAGAAGATATGTGGATCCCATGTCTGGGTATACCTGAAGACTGAATATTGCTATTGCCAATCCCCCCAGGGCCGCAAGGCCCGCACCGGCCGCAAAGACTCCGGTGAAGAGCAGGAAAATATTATGTCCCATAGCTTGAACCATGTCCCGGTCTTCTACCCCAGCCCGTACGATCATCCCCAATTTTGTCCTTTTGAGTACCAGCTGGATCACACCATAGACTACCAGACCTATCAAGATGGCAATGATCGGATATCTGAGCACAACGATATCCAAAACGTCCCAGTTCCCCTGAAAGGTCAAAGGTACGGGCATTACCTCATCGTTTGGTCCCCAGAATACACGGATGAATTCGACAAGTACAATGGTCGCACCAAAGGTGATGAGAATCTGAAACAGGTGCTGTCCGTAAACACGACGGACAATAACTCTTTCGAGGATGATACCCAGAAGGCCGACCACTACTAAGGCAGCAACAATGGCTATCAAGAAGACCGCGATATTTTGAAAGGCTGAATTCGCCGCTACTAGGTTGTTCAAATACCTGAAGGTGCTAAAGCCAACGTAGGCCCCCCATGCAAACAAGGCCCCATGAGCAAAATTAATGACATCCATCAAGCCAAATATCAGGCTCAAGCCTGAGGCCATAAGGAATAGAAGCATCCCCATAGCAAGGCCTGCGATAGTAAGGGTCAGATACGTCTTTGTTGGGATTCCAAAGAGGGGAAGAATAAAAAGAACGACGGCCCCTGCTTTGGCAAGTTCTCGGCTCCATCGCCCAAATGTTTTCTCAGCCATCGACAGTCACCCTTTTTTCTTCAGTTCTAGTTTTTAGTCTTCGAGATCCCGAGATACTTGCTTTTCAAATCCTCGTTGCGGATGAGGCCCTCCATGTCACCCCCCTGGACAACGATACCATCGTCGAGGATATAGAAATAATCCCCTACACTGCTGGCCATGTAAAAATTCTGCTCCACCAGGACAACAACACTGTGCGCCTTAATCTGGTTGATGACCTCGACGAGAGCCTCCACAATGATGGGCGCAAGGCCCTTAGACGGTTCATCAATAAGGAGCAGAGACGTGTCATTCACAATGGCTCTGGCAATAGCAAGCATCTGTTTCTGACCGCCGCTTAGATTTCCCGCTTTGGCACCCCAAAACTTTTTGAGATCGGCAAACATCTCTAACACCTTCTCCAGCCTCTTGGCCGTTGTTCCGTCTTCGCGCAACATGGCCACCCTCATGTTTTCTTCCACCGTAAGGTCGGTGAAGATTCCCATGTGTTCAGGAACAAAGCCGATCCCCATACGGGCGATTTCGTAAGGCCTCTTCCGGTTGATCTCATTCCCCTTATAAAGTATCATCCCTTCGGAGGAGGGGAGGAGGCCCATTATCGTATTGAGCGTCGTGCTTTTGCCTGCCCCGTTTCGTCCAATGAGGACGGTCACTGCATCGGCCTTGGCATCAAAAGAAAGTCCTTGCAGAATATGGTGCTGGCCAATGAAGGTGTGAATGCCTTCTAACTTTAAAATGGCTTCACTCACGCTTCGTACCTCCCCCCAGATACGCCTCCCGGACCGCCTCACTTTGATAAATACCCTCAGGATCTCCGTCGGCGATCAGGCTTCCCTCCTGAAGAACCGCAATGGTGTCCGAAAGAAACATAATCATGTCCATTTTGTGTTCCACCAGGAGGATGGTTCGATTCCTAGCGGACTTGATTCTTTCGAGGATTTCCAGGATGGCCGGAACCTCCTCCTGCCCCATACCTGCCGTTGGTTCATCAAGAAAAAGGATCTCCGGTTCAAGGGCAAGCAGGATGGCGATTTCCAGCTTCCTTTGCTCTCCATGGGTCAGACTGCTGGCTGGAGCAGCCCATTTTTCGTCCAGTAGAACGTCCTCAAGGATCAAATAAGCCTCATCTTCAAGCTCAGAGTAGTGAAGATAGTTTTTCCAGAAGTTGAACCCGAAACCCTTCCGGGACTGAATAGCAACCCTCACGTTCTCCAGTACGCCGAGATTAGAAAAGATATTGGTCAACTGAAAGGAACGGCCCATCCCCAAGCGTGTTCTCTCGGCCGGGCTAAGATCCGTGATATCCTTCCCCTTCAAGAAAACCTTCCCCTCTGTCGGTCTGTACTGGCCGGTCAGCAGATTGAAGAAAGTTGTCTTGCCAGCCCCATTTGGGCCAATTATGGATTTTAGTGTGAAGGGCTCTATCCGGAGGGTGACATGGTCCACGGCAACATGCCCGCCGAAGTGAATGGTCAGGTCCTTGGTCTCAATGATCGGTTTTGAATTCTTGTGAGGCATGATCATTGCTGGGGTACAATGCTTCAGCATACTCGTATTTATCTGCCCCCTCCCAATATTCCCGGGGGTGAAAGGAGAGGGGCAAAATCAAAAATACAACTACTTCACCAAAATGGGAGGCTCTGTTTCTGCGGGGGACATCTCACGTACGAGCGCAGGTATAGCCCATTCCACATTCGGTTTTAAGTCGATCTCAAAAGCGAACATAGACTGAAGGGCCTGGTGGTCCTCCTTTCGGAAGATCATCGTTCCTTTTGGTGTCATGAATACCATGCCTTCCATAGCGGATATAAGCTTTTCGGTATCTGTACTACCGGCTTTTTCGATACCCTTAACAACAGACATTGCTGCAGAAAAGCCTCCGCAGGTAAAGAAATCAGGGGGGGTGCTATTAAAGCGTTTCATATGCTCTTTAACGAACCAATCGTTCACAGGGTTTTTCGGGGATTCGTAATAATAGTATGCTGCACCGGTCATTCCTTTCAGATTGAGGGTTTTCCATTGCTTCAGTACCGGAAAAACATTGGCCCCAGAGGTAAGCACGATGCCGTATTTATCGAGACCGCTCTGCGTCAACTGAACAAATGGCCCACCCTTGCCTGCCCAGATGACGAAGATGTACTTGGGGCTGGGCTTGTCCTTCAGGGCTTCAAGGAGCCTCTGGATAGGGGCGGTGAAATCGGTTCCTTTGGGATCGCAGTATTCCTCGTGGACTATCTTCGCGCCTAGTTTTTCCGCGGCTATCCTGTAGGCAGCTATTCCATCTCGACCAAAGGCATAGTCCTGGCCAATGCAAGCGATGTTGACCCCTGGCTTGGACACGGCTGCGGCGTTACCAATGGCATCCTGCCCCGAATTCCGGCCCGTTCGAAAGATATATCGATTCCATGCTTTACCGGTAATGGCGTCAGCCACTGCGGGCTCCACCACCAATATTTTCTTAAACTGCTGGGCAACGGGGAGGCAGGCCAATGCCACACCGCTGCTCGTGGGCCCCACCGCAATGTCCACCTTGTCGTCGCTGTAAAGTTTAGTGAGGAGCATCTTGCCTCGCGCGGGCTTGAGCTGGGTATCCTCGATGATGAGTTCCGCATCCCTTCCAAGGATCTTATTTGAGCCCTTGGTGGCATATTCCAGCCCCATCTTGAAGCCGGTCACCTCCTGTTTAGCGTACACTTCATAGGGACCGCTCAATCCCTGCATAATACCGATCTTGATGGATTCAGCGGCTGGAATCGCAGGTGCCATCAGCACCAAAGCCATACTACCGAAAACGAAGCTACTCAAAATTTTTCTGATATTCATTTTGCACCCTCCTTTCTTTGTATGGTTATGAAATGGTTGGAACAATTGTACTTGATCATTATTAAAGTATTATAAGGGAGAAAAAATATCTACCTTTTTTCCCAAGATCCAACATTGGGTTTGTTTAAACGGGGGAGGGGTCAAGGCTCCATTTGAACATTTATGGATTCCAAGGATACACTATTACGAAAAGGAAGGAGGATTTTATAGGCTGTTCTCACCTTATGTGGGGTAAGGGAGTTATTGACTATGTTGAATAAATCAGGTTCTTCCGGAAAATGACACTCCTTACGAAGCAGTGGCGAGGTGCCAAGGGCAAATCGGCATGTTACTCCGGGTTATGTGTTGAAGTCATGACCTCCGGCATAGCCGGAGGCTTGAATAGAGCCCTATAAGGGCATTAATTACTGGCACCCCTAAAGGGGTAAGTTTATCCTTCAATAAAGTTTGTTCTGTGACCAATTGTTTTTGTTTCTAATCCCCTTCTTCTTCGCCTAAATTACTTGCACCCTTAAAAGGGTCATAGACCAAATCAGTATCATACCGATCTTCTATCGAGTCATGTTCTTGTTGATTTTTTATATACTTACGCACTTTTGCCTCATCCAGGCCAACTGTACTAACGTAATAGCCACGTGCCCAAAAGGCGTGACCTTTGAAGTTTCTTCGCAGTTTACTGTACCTTTCGAACAATATCATTGTGCTTTTACCCTTTAAATACCCCACGATTGTAGATACTCCATATTTTGGAGGTATCGAAAGAAAAATATGCATATGGTCAACGCAGGCTGTGCCCTCGAGCATTTCAATACCTTTATATTCACATAGCTTCCTGAGAATTCTCCCTATGTCTCTTTTGAGCTTGCCATATACAACTTTTCTTCTATTCTTTGGTACCCAAACTATATGGTATTTACATTCCCAAACCGTGTGTGCTAATCTTTTTTTCATAAGGTGCTCCTTTCGAATATTGGTCACAGAATCAACACTGTTTCCTATATACCAAAGGAGCTTTTTCATAAATACTACAGCATAGCTTTTGCCATTCTCCCCGGCATAGCCGGGGGTTTAGCATCGGAATTAGCTATCAGCAAAAGAATTGAATAACATTTTCTGATTATTGAT
>CP070700.1:4714156-4727312 GCA_020349865.1 Desulfobacteraceae bacterium | reverse complement strand
TATTGTGAGACCGGAGACATTGTGCAAAGCCTTAAGCAGGGTTGACACGAGGTCTTTCTCGTGCGCTTTTATCTTGTTTACACCCTCTTTTAAGATAAAATCGACCCCGGCCCCAAGTCCGGCAATACCAACAGTATTTTGGGTCCCACTTTCAAGTGCATCCGGCAAAAAATCCGGTTGTTGGAACTTTTCAGAAATGCTGCCTGTGCCGCCTCGCTTCAGGGGGCGGACCCACAGGCCTTCCCGGACGTAAAGGCCCCCGGTTCCCTGGGGTCCTAAAAGGCACTTGTGCCCGGTGAAGGCCAGAAAATCAATACCATCAGCCTCAACATCGATCGGATAACAACCTGCTGTCTGGGCAGCATCAAGCAAAAGGGGAATATCACCTATTGCATCTTTTATTGCTTTTACATCCTGGATTGTACCGCATACATTTGAGGCATGGTTTAAGGCCATTAATGCTGTATCTTTCCGTACAAGCTTTGGCAATTCATCAATATCCAGAAATCCTTTACGGTCACAGGGCGCTATTGTTAAAGTAATATAAGAGCTTTCCTCCAGGTGCTTCAGAGGCCTCAGGACAGAGTTATGCTCCATTGCTGAAATTATGACGTGATCCCCGGCATTCAGAAAACCATAAATCACGGTATTGAGTGATTCGGTGACGTTCATGGTAAATGCAATTCGCGTAGGGTCGGCAATATTAAATAACGTCCCAAGACTTTCACGAGTATGCTGAACAATGCGGGAGGCTTCGAAGGACAGTTTATGTCTAGATCTACCCGGATTAGCCCCCACCTTATCCATATAATGAATCATTGCCTTGGCAACCTGTGGAGGCTTAGGAAACGAAGTGGCGGCGTTGTCTAAATAGATACAGTTTTTCATAGGGTGCTGTGCTCACATAGGCCTAATCGTTTTGTTCGTAAACGTTTTCCGCATGGTAGTGTATAACAAAAAGACCTATTTGCAACAACTCATTTATGTGCGGTTATACTTGAACAGAGCATGTTAAAAACAGGTTTACAGGAATTAATTCCTATGGCAAGTAAAACAAATGAAAAGAAAATCAGACAAGAGGAATCACGATGGACAGCCTTTATAACGAAGATGATACTAAAACATTTATAGCTCAATACCCTGCCTGCCCCAAAGATTTGGCCCTACGTGTCTACACCTCGCGGCACATCGGGAGCAATAAAAGTCTAGTTCTTCACGGAGGCGGTAACACGTCAGTCAAATTGATGCTGAAGAACATCCTGGGAGAGGAACAGGAGATCCTCTATGTTAAGGGGAGTGGAGTGGATTTGGCTTCCATTGAACCAGACGGATTCGTTGGTTTGGACCTCTCTTTTTTCCAGAAACTTCGAAATTTGGAGAGTCTCTCAGACGAAGAGATGGAGCATCAGTTGCAAATCCATAGAGTATTAGGACAGTTATCGCTGAACCCCTCTGTCGAGGCACTTCTTCACGCTTTCCTTCCACATAAATATGTTGACCACACACACGCCGATAGCATCCTAATTTTGACAAATCAGAAACGCGGGGATGAACTAATTAAAGAGGCCCTCGGCCGAAAGGTAGGCGTCCTCCCTTATGCCCACTCGGGTCTTCAGTTAGCAAAAAATGTTATTGCACAATATGAAAGAGACACTGACGTGGAGGCCATTGTCGTTTTAAATCACGGAATTTTCACTTTCGGAGAATATGCCAGGACGTCTTATGAGAGGATGATTGATTATGTAAATAGGGCAGAGGCATTCGTTCAAAAGAGAATACGCAAAAAGCCTTTGATGACCCCTCGTACAGATATTGCAGCTTTTAAGGATGTAGAGCTTTCGGCGGCCAGGTTTTCTCAAACGGTTCGAGGAGCATGCGCCCACCGGACTTCTGAAGGAAGCCTTCGCCGATTTTACGTTGAGACCCGAAGTGAACCCGATTTGGTGAAGATTTCTCTTTCTGAGGAAGCTCAAGCATTATGCTGTTCGGGTGTTCTTACCCCAGATCATGTGATTCGTACTAAGAACAGGATGGTATATATTGAGTCGGTCCCGGAAAATGACGGTGATCTTAAGGACATGGTAAAGCGAGAAGTGGAATCCTTCAAACAACATTATCATCTCTATTTTCATGATCAGGTAAAGGCCAAAGGAGCTGATCGCGAAGAGCTGGACCCCTATCCGCGCGTTTTCCTGGTTGCAGGACTTGGTTTGGTTGCCCTGGGGTTTAGTCGAAAAGAGGCCGGTATAGCCGCTGATATTGCCGAGCACACTGTAAGTGCTAAACTCCTATCCGGTTCATTGGGTGAGTATGTCCCCATTTCTGACTCCCACGCTTTTGATATGGAGTACTGGGGTCTCCAGCAGAAAAAACTGCACCAGGCCTCTCCTTCCCTGCTCCAGGGACAAGTAGCCGTCATAACGGGTGGGGCTGGTGCAATAGGGTTCGGTATAGCGGACCGGTTGTTAGCCGCCGGTGCGGCAGTGGTGATATCGGATATTGACGAATCCAGTCTGCATAAGGTCCAGTCTATCCTAGTAGAGAG
Organism: Desulfobacteraceae bacterium; assembly: GCA_020349865.1. The sequence goes on along the minus strand of CP070700.1, from coordinate 4,724,767 downwards.
ATACGAGGAAAGCCAGGTGAAAATAATTGCTTTTGACGTTACGAATTATCCCGCCGTTGAGAAGGCATTTGATGAAATCAGCCGCAGGTTTGGTGGGATCGACATTGTCGTGCCCAACGCAGGAATCGCCCATGTGGCAAAGATCGAAGAGCTTGAGCCGAGCAAACTTGATCAGGTTATTGCTGTCAATCTTAAGGGAACCTTTACGACCATTAAAGCCTCTATACCTATTTTCAAGAGACAAGGAACAGGGGGGAATATTGTGGTTATCAGTTCAAAAAACGTCTTCGATCCAGGGGCGGCCTTCGGGGCCTATAGCGCCTCCAAGGCTGGAGCCCATCAGATCTCAAAAATCGCAGCGATGGAGCTGGCAGAACTGGGAGTGCGGGTCAATATGGTTAACCCGGATGCTGTATTTGGGGATGAAGAGATATCTTCCAAAATGTGGGACCTCATAGGACCGGAGAGAATGAAGTCCCGGGGGCTCAACCATGAAGGCTTGAGGGAGTATTATCGCAAGAGGAATTTATTGAAGGCACGTGTTTTGGGAGAGCATGTAGGTAATGCGGTCGTTTTTTTTGCCAGTGACCAGACACCCACAACCGGGGCAGCACTCCCGGTGGACGGTGGAATACCTGCAGCCTTTCCCCGATGATGTTCTTGCTATGTTGACAAGTGCTGCCTGCACGAGTAAAAAACAATTATTCAAAACCAAGAGTTAAGAACAAAAAGGAGACAAATAAATGCCTGATGTAGATGAAATGAAAGAAGGAAAGAAATATTATATTGATGTCCCTCAGAAGACGGAGGGCTTTTTCCTCAAAGGATCAAATTCTCTGGATTGGGGAATGAAAAATCGGCTCGCTCGCATCTTCAATCCCAAAAGCGGCCGTACGGTCATGCTGGCCATAGACCATGGCTATTTTCAAGGCCCTACAACCGGTTTGGAGCGGGTTGACATCAATATCCTTCCCCTTGTTCCTTACGCTGACACCCTGATGCTAACGAGAGGGATCTTAAGAAGTATTGTCCCTCCCTCTACGCTAAAGTCCATTGTTCTCAGGGTTTCGGGGGGTACCAGCATACTCAAGGAGCTTTCCAATGAAGAAATCGCTGTAGATATCGAGGAGTCGATACGGCTTAATGTATGTGCCATGGCGGTCCAGGTTTTCATCGGAGGTGAATATGAAAAGCAATCCATCATTAATATGACTAAATTGGTAGACCTGGGAAATCGCTACGGGATTCCAACGCTTGCTGTGACCGCAGTTGGAAAGGATATGGCACGCGATGCCCGATACTTCAGGCTCGCCACCAGGATCTGCGCTGAACTGGGAGCACATTACATCAAGTCATATTATATTGAAGAGGGTTTTGAGACTGTCACCGCCTCCTGTCCTGTACCCATTGTCATGGCTGGAGGAAAAAAGATCCCAGAATTGGATGCTCTGAAGATGGCCCATAATGCCATTCAGCAAGGAGCCAGCGGTGTGGATATGGGGCGAAATATCTTCCAGTCCGATTCCCCTGTTGCCATGCTCCAGGCAGTGCGGGCCGTGGTCCACGATGATGAGACACCGGAAAAGGCGCTCGACCTTTACAACACGTTAAAGAACAAACCACCCCAAACCTGATATCCCTTCCACGGTTAGCCCCCTGGTAAGTGGGGCAATTTTCTTTGCACCTTACTATGCCCGAACTTGCCTTGGCCTCTGATCTTCTATCCTCTTTCGCCCCGGGGCCTCTCATTTTAATAAAAATAAAAGTGCCGGAGTTTGCAATAAAGTAAAAAGATAGTCGTTAAGTGCGGCTGCGCATTATTTATATTGACAATTCGGTAATACATAGTAATAATCGGCATTAGTATTACGAAATAATACAATATAAATGCGGAGGACGCACGTAAGCTAATGAAGAAAAAACAAGGGATCATTACATTCAAAGTCGATGAAGATTTGCTGGGCGCTATTAAGGACATTCCGAACCGTTCAGAATTTATCCGAACTGCAATCACGGAGGCTTTGGGAAGTGTTTGTCCCCTGTGCAACGGCTCTGGGATGCTGACTCCGAAGCAGAAACACCACTGGGATGATTTTGCAATCGATCATTTTGTCGAAAAATGCAACGACTGCCATGAGTCGGTTCTAGTTTGCTCACACACTCCATAAACAGACAGCAAATGGTATAAAACCATTCTTGGGGGGATTGTTTTGAAAAACTGCCGGCTCAGAGTGATAATGATTGTAGCAATAATGTTTGTATGTGGCACTGGTTTTGCGGTGGCGGCGCAAGGCAGGAAGATCAAAACCTTTGTCAGTATTGTTCCCCAGAAATACTTTATGGAGAAAATAGGCGGTGATCTGGTAGATGTATCCGTAATGGTACCTCCGGGAAACAGTCCAGCCACTTATGAGCCCAAGCCTAAACAGATGGTTTCCCTTTCCAGGGCCAGGGTCTATTACGCCATCGGGGTTCCCTTTGAAAGGGCTTGGCTAAAAAAGATCACTGCCATCAACCCCAAGATGCTTCTTGTCCATACTGAAGAAGGTGTTGAAAAAACGCCCATGAACGCAGACAAACAGTCTGGAATTAAAGATCCGCATATTTGGCTTTCTCCTCCATTGGTTATGATACAGGCGCGCAATATTCTTAGAGCTCTCTTGAAAATCGATCCGGGCAATAGTTCAATTTACGAAAAAAACTACAGGAAATTCATTATGGAAATAGTTGAACTGGATGCTGAACTCCGGGGCATATTTTTGGGGAAGGAAGGGGCCAGCTTCATGGTCTTTCATCCGGCCTGGGGCTATTTTGCGCGGACTTACGGTTTGAAGATGGTTCCCATTGAGAGCGAAGGGAAGGATCCAAAACCCGCGGCACTGCGGCGCCTGATAAAGAAGGCAAAAGAACACGACATTAATGTGGTTTTTGTCCAGCCTGAGTTCTCAATAAAAAGTGCTAAAATCATCGCTAAAGAGATTGGTGGGCAAGTTGCTTTTGCAAGTCCGCTTGCCCTGAACTGGAAAAAAAACCTGAAAGAAGTAGCGGCAAAGTTTAAGGCCGCTTTGAGGTAACGCCATTGACTAACTCCCCCGTCATTGAGGTACGTGATCTCTGGTTCTCCTTTAACGGGACCCTGATCCTCAAGGAAGTCAATCTTAAGATTTATGCAGGGGATTTTCTTGCCGTAATTGGCCCTAATGGCGGAGGCAAAACAACCCTGCTTAAGATAATGCTCGGCCTTCTGAAACCTGACCGCGGAACAGTCCAGGTTTTTGGTCATTCCCCTCGGGAGGCCGCCCCAGACATCGGGTACGTGCCCCAGGAGACAGGTCTTAACAAGAGCTTTCCCATATCCATTCAGGATGTGGTGCTTATGGGCAGGATGAGGGGTGGCGGGGGCTGGCGCCGCTTTGCCAAGGCAGACAAAGAAGCTGCCCGACAAGCCCTGGAGCGGGTGGAGATGTGGGGATACCGTAAGCGGCGCATAGGGGAGCTTTCCGGGGGACAGCGGCAAAGGGTCTTTATGGCCAGGGCGCTTGTAGGTGAGCCGAAGATACTCTTTTTGGATGAACCTACGGCCAGCGTTGACCAGAAAGGTCAGACCGATTTCTATGCCTTCCTGAAGGAATTTAACGAGACCGTAACAGTTGTCGTGGTCAGTCATGACCTCATGGTACTTTCGAGTTATATCAAATCTGTTGCTTGCGTGAGTCAACAGGTCTTTTTCCATAATGCCCCGGAGATCACAAAAGACATGCTTGAAATGGCCTATCACTGTCCAGTGGAGTTGATCGCCCACGGAGTACCCCACAGTGTTTTACCGGACCATTCGGGAGAATGAGATGCTGGATGCCTTACAGCTCGAGTTCATGAGAAATGCTCTTATGGCCGGTCTCCTTGCAAGCATTATGTGTGGGGTAATCGGAACATTTGTCGTCGTAAACCGGATAGTATTCATTTCAGGGGGCATTGCCCATGCAGCCTATGGGGGAATCGGCCTGGCCTTTTTCTTTGGCTTCTCGTATCTCCTGGGCATTTTGGGTTTTTCTCTCTTGATTTCTGTAGTCATGGCGACGGTGAGTTTAAAAACAAAACAAAGGGCTGATACGATCATCGGGGTACTCTGGGCTGTTGGCATGGCCATGGGTGTTATATTGCTGGATCTGAAACCAGGCTATAATGTGGATTTAATGAGTTATCTCTTTGGTAGCATTCTGACTGTTCCCGCATCAGATCTGTGGTTGATGCTCGTCCTGAACGGGCTGGTTGTCCTCACGGTTACTTACTTTTACCATGACCTGGTATCCCTTTCTTATGATGAGGACTTTGCCCAGGTTAGAGGTGTTCCGGTGAGGATTCTCTATTTCCTCCTTATGGCAATGATAGCCCTTTCTGTGGTTATGATTATTCAGGTGGTGGGGTTGATCCTGGTCATTGCCCTGCTAACGATTCCCCCTTACATTGCAGAAAAGCATGCTAGATCATTGTTAGAAATGATCGTCTATTCTATCCTTTTGAACATCATTTTCACTACGGTCGGCCTCTGGCTTTCTTATTCGTTCAATTTAACTTCAGGGGCCTCCATCATTATGGTGGCGGCAACCTGCTTCTTCATTTCCATCGTGTTTGAACATTTAAAACCAAAACGAGGGAATCTTTGATTTTTTGAGAAACCTTCTTCATAATTAAGGAATTAGAAAACCTTGTAACACTTTAGCATTTTGAAAAACCAACCGTGGATTGTACGGCCATGGGGATCTCTTTTTCAAAAGCCGCATCACAAAAATTATACAAAGCTCGTGGCACGCCCCCTGGGCCTTGAACAGGGACGGGGAGCAGGCAGAGAAGATGACCTCTTTTATGGAGGTTCACTTCTGGGGCTGTCCTAGGCTGAATTTTAGGGCAAATCTGCCGTTCGATGAAATGAGGCCGGCTTATGCGGCTTTTGAAAAAGAGATCCCCATGGCCCATCCTGTCCTATTTTCAAAGAGTTAACGTGTTACAAAGCCTTTAAGAATTGATAGCATAGACTATGAAGCAACTAACGATATTATTGTTGATAATCCCTGGTTTCCTTATTTCATGTGCATATCCAGGGGCGATGAGCGATGAAGGCGAGTATTCATTTAATCCGATGCGCTCCGCAATTAAATTCTATCAAGGGCCTTTAAACCATCTTTCAGCGGTCAAACATGCACAATGTCCAATGTACCCATCTTGTTCTGAGTACAGCATACAAAGTTTTGAAAGGCACGGTTTGTTCATAGGGTGGCTTATGACCTATGATCGCCTTATGAGGTGTGGTCGAGACGAATTGGAACTGTCGCCGCAGGCCATGGTTGATGGAAAATGGAGGTGTATTGATCCTGTGGGAAGCAACGATTTTTGGTGGCAGAAGGAATAGGAGCAAAGTCAATTTCAAGGGAAACGAACGAGGCCCTTATCGAATGATCTTAATCTCAGACAGGGACCCTTGCAACCTGGAAGCAAGCATAGCCTTCTCAATGGCAACAGCCACTGGGCCACTCAGGCTTTCGAGCAGCAACATATCATCCTTTCGGAATCCGGAAGGGCTGCGAATTGAATCTATATAGATAGCGCCCAGGATTTCAGAGCTACTGATCATGGGGACACACATAACGGACTCAATCTGCACTGTACCCATACCGCTTTCAAGATTATCCTGCGTTTCGCGATGTGTATCAGCCACACTTACCGGCTTGCCCTCTGTCATAACCTGGCTTACAATTTTTCGGTTATAGATGAAGTGTAATTCTTCTGGATCTTGTCTTGATCTTGAAATGACACGTCTTATTTCATTTTTATTATTGTCGGATAACAGGATGGCGACCCTATCAATCCTTGGGAAGGCATCCAAGAGGTATTCCAAGACCCTATCGATAATTTCATCAATACTCAACGCCTGTCTCAAGAGTTCTGTCACCTTATAGACCAGTTCCAGGTTCTTGGGCGATTGGGAGCGCCGCTCCTTGGCTGGCTTAGGCTTATCATTTTGGCCTGCTTCTATATCTAAGGCCTGGCCAGAAGAATCCTCACCCAGGCACATCATAGTATTTGCAATAGAAATAGTATCCCCTTCCTTTACTTCGACGCTTTCTCCTGGCGTAATCATCTCATCATTGATCAACGTGCCGTTGGTGCTTTTTAGGTCTTCAACGAACAGCCTTTTGCCCACTTTGAAGATTTTCAATTGCTTTCTTGAGATCGCATCGTCCTTGATTTGGATATGATTTTTTGATGATCTGCCAATAAGGAAAGGATCTGCATTTAGGTCAAAAGTTTGGCCTTTCAAGGGACCTACTGTAATAGTGAGGTTATGCATGGCCTCTTTCCCGTATCTTGGGCAAAAATGTCGCTTAAAGAAAAGGTTTCTATACAATGAAGTTAACTATGCAAAATTCCTGCCATATTGCCAAGTTAGGGATATGGGTATAGATTTCAGGTTGTTACTCTCATATTGCCGGAAAACCCAGTTCCAAAAAATACAAGAATTTGTCAAAATCTATGAAAATTTGTCAAAAAGAACTACCTGTTAAGAGATTTGAACTGTTCGATAAATACGATGTCCAGATCCGTCATGTGGGTTTTCTTTTCACCCGCACCACTTTTCTGCAATTTTCGTAGAGGTTTCTACTGCTTATTCGAGTTTAAACCCAGATCGTGCGGTAGAATCCGTAGCGAGGCGCAGAAAACCATAGCGAAACGCGCAGTTGGAGCGATTTTGTGACGTAGGCATATTAATAAATATGTCGAGGAACAAAATCGGGAAACAAGCGTTGTAGCAAGGATTTTCAAGTCGCAGTAGGAGACTACTGCACAATCTGGGTTAAATGTAACAGAACTCATCCGACTTATGTTTCATTGCGGACTTCCCGGGACCACGGATTAATGTTGGAGGATTACCGAAAGCTGGTGAGAGTACAGAGGCATCAGTAAGGTAGGCAGCTCTGTGTTCAACAGGACGTTCCTTCAAAAAAGGCTCCATTATGTCGAATAGCTACTGTATCCATTGGTTTGCACAATCCTGCTCCTGGTATTAAAAAAAGGAATTTTGATGAGTTTCCATTGACCTGTCCTACTACCACGCTAACATCAATAAAAGACAGTCAAGGTCCGATGATACGGCTTTACCTTGAAAGCTTCTTGCTGTCCTAAATTCCAAAGCATCCAATCGATCTCGAATGACCTCAAGCCCTTTCCCATTTGTTCCAATTCCTCCCTGATCAACTCAACTGTCCAGATTGTGTTTGCCCTGATCTCAATTTCCTCGGGACTGCCTGCCTTAAGGTACACAAGTCGATCCACCTTTCGGGCCAGAGGTTTTGAGTAGTGCAGGATACCGAGATGGCGTAGCACCTGTGGCAGTTTATAGTCTGCAAAGGCTGTTAACTTATTCATATCCCTGAAATTACCCCAGTTTTTACCTCCGAATGCTCCATAGAGATCGGCTGCAAATAGTTGGGCCCGCTTATAGAAAAAGACCTTATGCCCATGGTATTCTGCTTCGTCCCGAAACGATGGCATTTTTTCGGATAACAGCCGGGAAAGCCTTACTGCGGAACCTTGAGCAGCCTCGACTAACCTGTAACCCAGCCCGCTGTACTCGCCAAGCAGGGACTTGCCCAGTTCATGGACGGATTGCAGGCGTTGTTTCAGAAGCTGTAATTCTCCTTGCCCACCTAAAATCCGTTTTAATTCACTCAAAGAGAGCTGAGCTAAATATTGAGCCTTGATGATGGGCATTCCTGATTCGAGAGCCTTCTTGAGAGAGGCTGCCAGAGCATGATAGCCTGATACTCTTCTCGATTTGTATTCGATCTCCCACTTTGACTTTCCTTGTGGCGGCCAGAAGCAGAAATTAAGACTATCCAGAACCAAAAGGTAGGATACCATGTCCATACCTGCATCAAAGAAGTGATGGAAAGAGTCCCAGGGTGGTACGTCTATTCCTTGATCAAGCAATTTACGGGAAAAATGTCCGAGCGCCTGTGCGTCAATTCGTACCTGGCTGCTTTTTTCTGTCACACACCTGGCTGTCTCAAGGACTTCCCACATTGTTTTGTAAGATGGATCTTTTGGTGATTCTCAGAAAACCTCAAGTGCAGTGGTTATTCGTTATCAGTTCGAATTCTACCGTGCATTAAAGGTCCTTGTTATCCCACCCGAAATTTGTTGGAGATGGGAAGCCTTCTGTCTTTTCCTAAGGCTCGTGGGGTGATCTTTATTCCGGGAGGGGATTGCCTACGTTTATACTCATTTCTATCCACCAAGCGAATAATCTCTTTTACTATCTTTTCCTCAAACCCCATATTAACAATTTCCTCTAAGTCTTTGTCTTCCTCCACATAGGCCTGAAGGATGGGGTCAAGGATAGAATAGGGGGGAAGGGAGTCAACATCCTTTTGATCAGGCCTCAGTTCGGCAGAAGGAGGTTTGGCAAGCACCCTTCGAGGGATAACGTCTGTTTTTTCTAAACTGTTTCGATATTCGACCAATTCGTAAACAACGGTTTTTGGTACATCCTTGATGACGGCAAATCCACCGGCCATATCGCCATAAAGTGTGGAGTAGCCTACACTGCTCTCGCTTTTATTTCCTGTTGTTAGGACCAACCAGCCAAATTTGTTGGAAAGCGCCATGACGATATTGGCCCTTATCCTGGCTTGGAGGTTCTCCTCGGTTACGTCCGGTGTTAATCCTTGAAACTCGGAAGCAAGCATTTTCTCATAGGCCTTAAAGACATCGGTTATAGGTACGGAAGAAAATTTTATGTCGAGATTCGAGGCAAGTCTTTCCGCATCTTCCTGGCTTTCCGAAGATGTGTAAGGCGAGGGCATTGCCACTCCGATGACATTTTCTTTCCCCAGGGCATCCGTAGCAATGGCAGCCACAAGAGAAGAATCTATCCCTCCGCTCAGTCCAAGTACTACCTTTTTAAAGTCATTTTTTCTCACATAGTCAGAGACACCTAAGCAAAGGGCACGGTAGATCTCCTCCATCCGGGAAAGAGGAGCGATATCTCTTTCAGGGAGGGGTGGCTTCTTTTCCGTTTTGGCCTTTTTCAGATCTATTCTTTTTACATTGTCTTCATGGTCAGGCCGGGTAAGTTTTTCTTTTCTTCGTCGAGGGTCATGGATCCGTTGATGAAAGACTGCGTCTAAATTAATATCGGTGACGATAAAGTCTTCCTCAAACTGTTTTCCCTGGCAAAGCAGGGTTCCTTTTTGATCCATGAGCATACTGCCCCCATCAAAGATGAGCTCGTCCTGCCCCCCCACCAGATTATTAAAGGCCACAATCACTACATTATCTGCTGCCCTGGTGGCCAACATCCTCTTCCTGCTATTTCCCTTATCTGCATGGTAGGGAGAGGCAGAAATATTCACAACCAATTCTGCGTAGCCTTTTAGGGCTTGGGTAGTAGTGGGGCCTTCTGGATACCAGATGTCCTCACAGATGTTTAGCCCAATGACGGCTTTTCCAAAGTTGAATACCGGTATTTCGCTTCCTGCCTGAAAATACCTGTGTTCATCAAAGACCCCATAATTGGGAAGATATATTTTATGATAGACCGAGGCTAATTCTTTTTCATGAATTATGGCCGCGGCATTGTAGATGTCGTCCTTTTTATCAACGAAACCGACAATGGCGCAGAGCCCGGAAGTGGCTTTTATTATCTTTTCCAGACAGTCCAGATTCGCCTTAACAAACTGTGGCATAAGCAGGAGATCCTCGGGCGGGTAGCCCGTGATGGCAAGTTCCGGAAAAGTGATCAGATCAACTCCAAGGTTTTTCCCCTGTTCAATGTAATGCAAAATTTTTTTGGTATTGCCCTTAAGGTCCCCAACGGTCGTGTTAATCTGGGCCATCCCAATCCTTAACGTCCGCATTTTTTTAATTCCTCTTTATTTTTTATATTCTACGACTTCTGTGAGCTCAAAGACGACGGAATTGCCATAAAAATAAGGGGGAGTAATGACTAATTACCATCTTTTAAAAAAAACACAACAAATAATAGTCTTGGTCGATACTGCATACCGAGGAAGAAGCTTCGTTTGACATTTCCATAAGAAATCTTTATCATGATATCATAATGATTGCTATATGTGATAGCATTATAAATGAGAGGTGTCATTATGAAAACAATAACGGTCAGGGGCTTAGAACCTTCTTTGGTCGAAAAACTAAAGCATGTTGCCAAAAAGGAAGGCAAGAGCGTAAATCAATTTGTATTAGACACTATCAAGCAACACCTGGGTATGAAGAAAGAAAAACAATTCACCGTGGTTCATCACGACATGGACCATATTTTCGGAAGGTGGTCTAAAGAAGAATTTGACCGGATCCAGGGGAAAATTGATGCGGAACGGAAGATAGATAAGGAGCTCTGGTCATGAAAAAAATGCTTATAGACACAAATATTTACTCCCATGCATTGAGGGGTGATCCTGAAACCGTTTCCGCCTTACAGCGAGCCCATAAAATCGCTATTTGTTCCATCAGCGTCGGGGAATTGCTTTCAGGTTTTAAAGGTGGTAACAGGGAACGAGAGAACAGGGCAGAGCTTGAGGAATTCTTAGATGCACC
>CP070700.1:4704341-4714056 GCA_020349865.1 Desulfobacteraceae bacterium | reverse complement strand
TCGGCAATGGCTTCCAGCCTGGCGGCAATGTTGACCATGTCGCCATATATTCGATTTCCTTGGTCAATCACATCCCCAAGATTGATGCCGATACGAAACTCCATCTTACGGTTTTCGGGCAAGCCCCGATTCATCTCCTTGAATTTCTTCTGGACGCTGACGGCACACTGTACCGCATCCACGACACGGGGGAATTCAGCCATGAGATTGTCACCGGGAGAGTCGACGACACGCCCCCGGCACCTTTCAACAATCCCTGTCATCATCCATTTATACGAAGTCAGGGTACTTACCGTAGCTGCCTCATCCTCATTCATGAGTCGGCAGTACCCCACAGCGTCAGCGATGAGAATGGCCACAAACTTACGCCTCAGATCTTGTTGCGTTGCAATTGATTTAGCCGTCATACGTGCAGTGCTACAGGTTTTACCAGGATTAGGCACGTCAAATAAGTACCTCAGTGGGAGACCGTCGTCTAACAGCTTGTCATGATTCAGCACAAGGGCAATGGCCATCTGGGCAAGCTGCCTGGGTACCAAAACGTACTCACCATGTGTCATTTCATGAGAATGCTCGGTTGTGTCCACATTAGATTTCACAATAGCTAACGGAAAACCAGAAGAGCTTGTCTCAAATTTTTCGGCTTTTGAGGCGCAATAATTCATTCTTTTCATGTCTGCGTTCCTTCTTTTGTTCACATGTAAAATGGGTTTACCTATATTACCGTTCCTTACACCACTCCCAAACACAATCTCGATCCCGGCGAAGGCTGTTTCTAAGCAGAAGATCAATCCCGCCTGAATACTCCTCCCTTGACACCTGACATAGTGCAGCTCCCGCTGCCATCGCTCTCGATCGTCACGTCTTTTTCGACATCGTGGATATCAATAGAACCGGAACCATCATTGACTAAAACACCGCCATCGACTCCGCTAACTTCAATGGATCCACTTCCATCCACGAGCGTGAGATTGCCCGCGATCCTCTCAACTGAAATGCTTCCTGATCCGTCTTTGACGGTGACGTCGCCCTGGATGTTACCAACAGCGATACTTCCGGATCCGTCCACAATGGTGAGATTCCCTTTTGTGTCTCTAACTTCAATGGATCCTGAGCCGTCTCTGATGCTCACATCGCCGTCCATGTGCCTCAACCTGGTTGAACCTGATCCATCCTCCACCTTCAAGTTGAGATGCGGAGGCAGAGTGACAGCGAGATTGACTCGAGCGCCTTTGGGTCTCCAGAAGTTGTTATTTATCTTGCTTTTCAAATAGGCGACAGTGCCCTTTCTTTCCAGCGATAGTTCAATCTTGTCTTTGATGAATTCTTGAGATTTCTTGTCAGACATTCCCTCTATTTCAATCTCTGCCTCTACCTTAATTTCCTGTTGCTCCTTACCTGCAATGACCAAAGCACCGGCCCCGCAGTAGATGTCCAGAACCTCAATACCTTCGGCCTCCAGGTTTAATTCCCGTTTTTCCCTGTAGGTTGATGCCTGAGCATTTGCAGCAAAAAAAATGATTGCTAACCCTATGATGATTGTCTTCATTATTCTCCTCCTATAGTGTTTCACATAATGATTTTGGAAAGGCCAGAGGGAGATTTTGGAGTAAGGCGTACAAGTAGTATGTGGTCGAACAAACCGACTGGTAACGCAGTCCAAAATCCTTCTCTGGGATACTATAACTTTTTTTGTATACGGTTCCGAAAAATCCGTTTTTATAAAACGCACTGATTATATTCCTTATTCCTGTATGACCTTGCAGGGTCCGTCTTTGCGAATGCTCTCTTTCCGGACCTCTCCGTCATAAATGACTTTCCCGACACCTTTGATCTTGCCGGTGAGCTCGCCGCCGGCCATGGACAGCTCGATCTTGTAAACGCCTTCGTAAAGAAGATCAGCATTGATCACTGAATTCCGCTTCAGATTCAGATTGGAGAGCCCCTTTCCTTTTAAGTGTAGGTCGTTAATATAATTTCCTTTTCCCTTGATCGATGTTGAGCCCGTAGTGTAGACCGTTAAGCTTTCGCTCGTGAAACCATTGAGTTCTAAACCCACAAGGCCATTCAAGCGTAAGTCGGACAATGATGGCATAGTTATCAGGGCTGTCACCTTTCCGGTACTGTGGCGCCATTTTTTGTCCGCTTTCAGAATCAAGGTTCCTGTCTGCTTTTCTACTGAAAGGTTCTCCATTACATCTTCGGGTGCCTTAACCTTTACCTGAATCGTTTCTCCGCGAGTTAACTCAACCTCCCAGTGACCGCTTACCTTGATCGCGGTAAAGTCAGCCAAAGGGAACTCCCTGGATACCGTGGGTTGGTCCGAATCTTTTGGCCTCTCCGTGGTTATGCTGTTTCCCAGCGTTATCCGGAATATCAGCAAGAAAACAATCACCATCCCGATTAGACTTGAGCCGGAAATCAATAGAATCTTATTGCTTGTCTTCATGGCTTTTGCTCCAAATGTTTGTAATAGAGTGTCTTTAATTCATCAAAGTCCATATTCAGAAGTCCCATGGTCTTAAACACATGCGGTAGGTCATTCTTTATGAAGTTAGATTTCATGAGTTCGACGGTTTTCTGGTAAGCACCGTTCGTAACAAAGTAACCAATTCCGCGCTTGTTGTAGATGATCTCCTTGTCTTGAAGATAGGCATATGCCCGCATCACAGTGTTGGGGTTGACTTCCAGACTCACGGCCATTTCCCGAACCGAGGGGATCCTCTCATCTACGGCCCAGTTCTCCGTGAGAACATTTTCACACATGATGTCTGCTATCTGAAGGTAGATCGCATCCCTTTTTCGGAATTCCATGTTACCTCTCAGTTTCTCTCAGGCGGTAGTAACAGATTGTCCAACAAAGTAGGGGAATAAAAACCCAGAATATGATTCGCCAGATCCAAAGTCCAACTCTGCCAAGGCTTTCTATGTTTGCGCCTATTGATTCGTAAGTAGTTCCGGGTTGTTCCATCAACGTTTCCAAGCTAGGCAGGAGGCCATCAAAGTAATTTCCAAAAATCAGCCACACCGCAAAAGCCACAACAACAAAGAATACAAATGTGTACCCTAATAAGGCCAGGATGGTTTTACTCAAAGAATGCTTTTGGAAATAGATGGCTCCAACCAGAAACGGGGCCTGCAAGACAAAATAAAGGGCGACGCCATTAAGGATCAATTGATCGAATGGATTGAATAGAGGGTGATGGCGCCTGAATAACAGCCAGTTAAACCCTTCCGAGAGAAGAGAGAAGCCGAAATAGATGAGCATGGTTGTGATAACATACATCACCGTTGATAAGGCAATTCGGCTTGAGGCTTTCTCCAGTAGAGATGCTGGAATAAGCAGCCAGGCGGGTCCTTTCACCGTGTCATGGAACTCCTTGAAAATCCTATTCGTCACAATGAGACCGCCCACATAAAGTACCCCCAGATAGAACACCTGGTGAAACCTCGGCCTGTATCCCAGGAAAGCATCTAAGGCTGATAAAAACAACAGTATGCCGCCAATAGCCGCCGAAACAATCAGTATGGCCGATGTGTTCAAAACAATCCCATTTCTGACCAACAGATAGAATCGTGTAGGATGGAATATATCCTGTGTTTTCATTTTTCATCCTCCTTATAAAAAGCTTGAGAAAGCTTTTCTCGACTCTGTATCACCGTGTTGAACAGTAACTCCAGATCAAGCTTTGTCTCCTCATGTTCCGTGTTTTCTGCGACGACCAGATATCCCTCCATTGTTTTCTCGCTATAGAAAACTTCATCGGCAGAGGGAGGATTGGGCTGACGCCGGACACACAAGCGGTTCGAGATTTCCTCTAAGAAGTGGTTAAAAATAATCCGTCCTTCGTCCAAAATAACCACGGGGTCTATTAGATTTTCCAGATCCCGTGCCTGGTGCGTTGAAATGATGATCAGACGATCCTCAGTGAGGACCGAGGCAAGTGCTTTGCGGAACTGCCTCTTGGAGGGAATATCAAGGCTATTGGTCGGTTCATCCAGCAGTGTCAATCTACAGTCCGTCGAAAGACTAAAGGCCAGTAGGAACTTCTTTTTTTGACCGAAGGAACATCTGTCCAAGTCCTGATTTGGTTCTAGTTCGAACTCTGCCAGGTAATTCGAAAAAAGCTCTGATCTGAAACGCGGGTAAAACGGGGCATAGAGGCGTTCGTATTTTCTCGGTGAAACTGAAGGCAAGCTAAACTCTTCAGGAAGAAAGCTAAGCTCCTGCAAAAACACTGGAGAGCGGTCGTCCGGACTCGCTCCCATGATTCGAGTTTCTCCATTCTGGGGAAAGAGCAGCCCAGCTAGAAGTTTTAATAGTGTGGTTTTGCCCGCCCCGTTTTTTCCCAGCAGACCGCAGATATTCCCCGGACGAAGCGAGAGATTCAATTGTGAAAAGAGATTTTCTCGGCCGTAAGAAAATGAAAGATCCCTTATCTTAATCATTTATGTCCTCCAAATTAGTGTATTAGTTGAGTAGTTTACTAATAACCTAACCTTTCCGAAATCCTTTGTCAAGCTTTTTTTTAAAAAAAATTGGCGACCGGGATAAAATTTATGCTCTTCTGTTTGGAAATAACAAATATTTTAATAAGTTATGCATCATCATTTTTTTTGGACAACGCAAAAATATTTCGACCCCTTATCTTGAGCGTTTGATAGCATTATGGTGACATGTTTATTAATATCAATAAGATACAAGATATGGACATTTCCTCCAAAAAGAGCTATTAATAAATAGTTAATTAACCTAACCGACTAATTAACCCATAACGTAACCCTCAACCTGCTGGAGGAAACCATGAAGAGACGTTTCCGCAAGCCACGGATAGAAGAGCCTTTGAAGGATTTGCTTGTCTTTCTGGAGGCTTTTTCGTTTCACGAATCTACTCAGCCCAACCAATTCTATTTCCTCTTATTTCTGCTTTCGCCTTTCAAAAGGGTGATCTTATGCAAGCCGAGCGCGTGAAACGTAAATTCACTGCTATCCTTAGTGCAGATGTAAAAGGGTACGGCCGTCTTATGGGAGAAGACGAGGAGGCGACTGTCCGTACCTTAACCTCTTACCGAGAAGTGATGGCGAGCCTCATCGAGCAGTTCCGAGGCAGAGTCGTTGACTCTCCTGGGGACAACCTTTTGGCCGAGTTTACCAGTGTGGTGGATGCGGTGCAGTGTGCTGTGGAGATACAGCGGGTGCTAAGGGCCAAGAACGCAGAGCTGCCAGAAACCCGCCGGATGGAATTTCGCATTGGTGTCAACCTTGGTGATGTAATTGAAGAAGGGGGCCGCATTTACGGAGACGGGGTCAATATCGCAGCCCGAGTAGAAAACCTGGCCGAGGCGGGAGGCATATGCATCTCCGGCAGTGCCCATGAGCAGATCGAGAACAAGCTGCCCCTGAACTATGAGTACCTGGGGAAACACACAGTCAAAAACATCCGGAAACCGATCAGGGTGTACAGGGCGCAGATGGAGTCCGAGGCTGGGTCTGCGATCGGATGGAGGGAAAGAACTTGGCTTAAAAAGTGGCGCTGGCCCTTGATGGGTGCTGTAGCGCTCCTCATTATTGCAGTAAGCGCCTTTGTGATTTGGAACTATGTATGGCGTCCCGCTTCCCTTCCCGAAGAGGTTTCCGCACCGGAGAAAAAGCCGTTTCCCCTGACAATAGACCCGTCCATCGCGGTGATGCCTTTCGAAAACTTGAGTGGCGATCCCACACAGGAAAATATCGCGGACGGGATATCGGAAAATGTTATTGCTGCGCTATCCAAGATCCCGGAAATGATTGTCAGCGCCCGAAACTCCACATTTGCCTACAAGGGCAAGCGTGTGAAGGTACAACAGGTGGCAGAAGAGCTTGGGGTGCGACATGTCCTGGAGGGCAGTGTTTTGAAGTCAGGCAATAAACTTCGCATCACAGCCCAGCTTGTGGATGCTGTTAAGGGACACCACCTGTGGACGGAACAATACGAACGGGAGATTAAGGATCTCTTTAGCCTGCTTCACGAAATAACGGACAAAATTGTGATAGAGCTTCAGGTCAAACTGACCCTTGGGGAACAGATCCGGATGTGGGCGAACGGCACGAACAATATTGAAGCGTGGCGTTATGTCAGCGAAAGTTTAAGTCTTCCGTTTACAAAAGAGGGCAACGCCCGATCTCGGGAACTGCTCAAACAAGCCATTAAGATAGACCCGAATTATGCGGCTGCCTGGGCGGGGATCGCTTTTACCCATTTAGTGGATGATGCGTTTGATTGGACAGAGTCACCTGGTGAGACCTACAAACAGGCTTATCAAGCCATACAAGAGACGCTAAAACTCGATGACACGAACCCCCTGGCCCACGCCTTGCTGGGCATCTTTCATAACGGGAAAGGCCAGCGCGGGAAGGCCATGGCTTAAGGGGAGAAAGCCATCTCTCTCGGCCCGAACAATGCGCTGGTCCATTTCTTTTACGGAATGATCATGAAGGACGCAGGACAACCCGAGAAGGCCATTTCATCAATGAAAAAGGCGATGAGCCTTGAACCCTATTATGCACCCATTTATCTGGCTTTTCTGGCTGAGGTTTATCAACGGGTTGGTCAGAATGAAGAGGCGTTTGTAACTTTGAAGAAGCTCCTTGAACGGAGCCGAAGAGGTGAGGAAGGACACTTTCTTGCACTTAGGGGCTTAGCGATCGTCTGCACCGAGCTTGGGTACACTGATGAGGCGCGAACCTATGCAGAGGAGCTCTTCAGGATTAAACCCAACCTATCCCTGTCCGGTTTGGCTCATGCGATGATGGTCTACAAGGATAGAAGGCAACTTGAGAGCTTTTGGAGTGCCCTGCGCAAAGCCAAAATAGAACCGCCGTTTTTATCATCGCCAGAAGAGTTCAAGTACCAAGGCCCTCCAGCCTTCATGCTCAAGCATCCGAAAGGCAAAACCGTCACGGAATTCATGCTCCCCGATAAGGTTTTCAAGGTTACGGCTCACGAAGGGCTGATCGATTTTAATGTTTTCGTTGAGAATATCCATGAGGGTATGCCTTTAAATGATGTTGGCCCGAAAGTATTATTACCCCGCCTGGAAAAGGATGTGGGAGCCGAGATCAGGTTGCTTTCAAATGAAGAGATAAAGCTGGAAGATGGGGCGATAGCTTATAAGACAAAAATGGAATTTAACCATCGGAAAGGATTCTTTATCACCTGTTTCCTTATATCTGCCTACAAGGAAGATAAGTGGGTCTATAATTTAGCCGCTACCGTGGGCGATCCCATGGAGATCGAAAGCCTGGCGGAGAGTTTTAGGTTTATCCCCTCTGGAATTCCTATCAGAGGGGCTATCCAACACGTTCATTTGCCCAACAATATCTCCGAAACCCATATTGATATCTTTATGGAAGAAGGCTTCACTGGCAAGCTACCGGATGCCATAGACAAGATCACGGTTACCGGGCCAACCGGTGAGCTACCCATAAGCAAAAGGGAGTTCCACTGGGTGCCTCAATTCAAGGCCTTCTGGATTGGAATGCTGGGAGAACCGGAGCTTGGGACCTACACCTTTACGGTGACAAGTGCCCGTTTCAGCGGAAGGGCGACTGATACCCAATCCGTTATACGTATTCTTCCCCGCCCGGATACCGGCACCTTTTCACCGTCTAAGGGTGAAACCCTTACCTCCAAAACCCCCACCTTCTCTTGGGGAGCCGTGGAGGCAGAAGTACCTATTTCCTATATGCTGGAAATAAGGGAGATCTGGGAAAACTCGATTTACATGACTGAATATAAGGAGGGGATGCTCTCCCACACTGTCTCTGCTGGCGAACTCCTCCCCGGCAAGTCTTACACCTGGCGGGTGCGCGTGGCTGATAGTTCCGACTGGGTTGACGTTCAGAATATCACCTGGAGTGAGTGGCTGAACTTTACTATGGCGCAGACACTGAAGTGAAGATGTGTTCCTTTTTCCGAACAGGTCTTGAGATATGCTCAAGGAACAAATGATTGATAGGAAATAAGATGATTTCAATCTTCGACAACCAAGCCAAAAGGAGAAAAATGATGATTGATAGGAAAAGATGCTATCTTTTGTCAGTCCTGTTTCTATTGCTGTGTTCACCTAATATAAGTTTCGGAGCCACGGTAGAAAAAGAATTCAAAGATATTTTACCGTTCGTTGAAAGCGGCAGTATTTACCTTGAGAATGTTAATGGAAATATTGAGGCAAAATCGTGGACCAGGGCAGAAGTTGAAGTAAAGGCTCTCATCAAAGTAAAAGCAGGGGACGCCGAAGAGGCGGGAGCCACCTTAGGAAAAGTCGAAATTCTCATCAATAAGTCATCAAATAAAATCAGTATTGAAGTTGATTATCCTAAGAATGCAAAAGGTTCGGGCCTTTGGAACTTACTGTTCGGAAGAGGAAAGCCTGTCGTCAGCATTTCATTTTGGCTGACTGTGCCAAAAAAATCAGATCTTGATATGAATACAACAAACGGGAAAGTAACAATATCTGACATAGAAGGGAACGTTCTTTCAAGGGCAACGAATGGCTCTGTGTATGTAAGAAATGTTGTCGGTTCTACCGAGTCACAGACAACAAACGGGAATATTTCCGCACTTGATATTAGAGGAGATGCGGTAGCGAAAACGACAAACGGCAAAATAAATGTGAGGAGAATTGATGGAAACATTAATGCTAAATCCACTAATGGTGAAATCTATGCAGAGGTGCTCGGAATTACAAAAGAAAAAGATATGGAGTTTATAACTACGAACGGGAGCATTACGGTACTTCTTCCCAAAGATATCAATGCAGATTTAGAGGCAAAAACTAACAACGGTAAAATCTATACTGAATATCCCGTAACAATGGTTGGTGAAATATCCAAAAAGCACATTACCGGAAAAATAAATAATGGAGGGCCTCTTATCTATATAGGAACTACCAACGGTGGAATAGAAATATTGGAATCGAAAAGGCCTTAAAAATATGAATCGGTCTGGATTCCATATTCCTTCCAAAACTTCACGATTTAATGTATGGGCTACTTGCAAAATACTCCAATTTGCGGAGATTCCAGAATACATCTGGTAATCAAACCATCTTGATTGGTGATACTGTACCATTCCAGCAACTATCTAAAACCACACAAAAATTGCATGTATGTTCTGCCTATCTCAGGATTTCAAGAAGTTATTATTTGCCGAAGTATAGCGGTTATCTAAACCCCAACATTGCGAGTTTAAATCTAAAGAAACAGCTTTTAAAAGTGAAGGTCTCTAATACGATACATAACATTTTTGTGGTGACCAGGGTAATAGGCTAATAGCAGCTATACGTAACTTTTACGTTACACGGTTCGACCTGAAGATATAGATATTCTAGAGGTAGATTTTTCATGACAGCAAAGTCAGTTCTTTCTCAGCTTTCTTCACCCACTCATCGGCACCGCATTCTTTGAAGATTTCTATTGCTTTCCTCAGGTTTTCTTTAGCTTTCGGCTGATCGCCTTTCTGTTTAAACAGTTCAGCGTAATGGGCATAATCCCTACCTAAATTCCATATTGTGCCATTTCTTTTATCCGTTTCTATGGCCTTTTTGATCCAATCCTCCGCCTCGGACATTTGCTGATCATCAATGTGGAATAGAATTTCACTGATATATCTTGATAATCATCTAAAAGGCACCTCCGGATCGCAATAAAGGAAGCGATCTGGTAAAGTCACTT
>CP070700.1:4699892-4704241 GCA_020349865.1 Desulfobacteraceae bacterium | reverse complement strand
TCCATGGTCGGCAAGAAATATTACGAGAGAATTTTCGTAAAGACCGTGCTCCTTTATTTTTTGGATCAGTTTATCGATGTAATGATCAACAAAACCTATTTCTGAATCGTATTTTCTAATTCTTTTGTCGTTACTTCCCCTAGGATAATAGGAAGGATCAACCCTGTCGTTACCTCTGTCAAACTCTTTATGGTAAACATAAGGGTCGTGAGCATCTATATCCGTGACCGCACAAGCGATATTTTGAGAAAGGGAGCAGAAAGCTTTGCAACCTTGAATCCATAATCTGAGTTGCTTACAATAAAGACACAGGAGAGGGAAAATGGGCAAACTCAAGATGTTCTCAAAAATAACATTATGTCTTGCAGGTCTTTCACTTGTAGCCTTTCTTTTTTGCCACCTTGCCTTGACCGATATAAACCATGTCCTGACTGATGTAAATCATGGAGAAACAGACCTCAGTTTGGAATGGGCAGTACTAAGAATAGCAGCCGTTATTTTTCTAGCTTTTATCATTTCTACAATATTGACTATAAGGCAGGTATTTAAGATAAGCTGACAGGTTGGGACTGTAAGAAAAGTTATGTAAGCTACCTTTCTGTTCGACTTCACGTCCTACCTGGAAACACAAACAGGTCATTACCTCCGATTTCTCGGAACTATCCTCCCAGATCATGGAACACTGGGCCATGGAGCCGGAGGTCATCAAACACTACGCCAAGCATTACCAGACCGGAGAGACCATCCCGGATAACCTGATCGCAAAGATTGAAAACAGCGGATTGTTCAACCAGGGATTTATCACGGTTGAATATCTGGCGGCCTGTCTGTTGGATATGGCCTATCACACCCTTTCGGAACCGCAGGACCTGGATATCGATCAATTCGAAATGGATCTGTTCAACAAGGTCGGTTTGATACCCGAGATCGTCTCACGCTATCGCAGCACCTACTTCAATCACATTATGAGCTCGTTGTACATCGCCGGCTATTACGGCTATATCTGGTCCGGCGTTTTGGACAGCGATGCCTTTGAATCCTTTAAGGAAACCAGCCTGTTCGATCAGGAAACGGCTCAATCATTTAGAGAAAATATCTTAGCAGTTAATGGTATCCGGGATTACATGACCATGTATGTCAATTTCCGGGGGCGCGAACCCAAGATCGAACCACTCCTGAAGAAAAGGGGACTGCAGTAACCCAGATCGGTTATAGGGATTTCAAGTATCAGCTGTCGCCGGTCAATAATACTTTTCTATACCGCCGAATCCGATCTGCTTGTTTTTGCGTGTTTTCTCGATAAAGTTGTATAAACGTTTTTTGAACTCTTCCGGCCGTTTGCGGGCGGCCTCGATGTAAGCGATGCGAATGCGTTGGTAGGCCGGGGAAAAACACTGGTAATTCTTCCAAACTTCTGGATCTTTTTTTATGGCCTCCAGAATGTCTGGGGGAAAAATGAATGGCTCCTTGAGCACCTGTTCCACCGTTGTTTTTAAAGACGGATGGAGCTTATTCTCCTTCATGAGCCAACGCAGCCTCTCTTTATTTGGCTGAGAGTACCCGCTTTTTGGATTCCGAGGGGAGAAACGCTGCGCGCTGCTCTCGGTATTATATTTTTTTATCGTGCTGTCGATCCAACCGAAACACAGGGCCTCTTCCACCGCATCGTTATAGGAAAGGCGTGGTTTTCCTGAGGCTTTGTTAGGGAAGACCAACCAGATCTCGGTTGCTTTCGTGAAATTCCTTTGGAGCCAATCCCGCCATTCCTCACGCTGAGTGGGATAGAGTGTTTTTCCAATTTCCATACTGTCACTAATGCGACATCGTGAAATTACTGTCCTTTCAACCCAGCCAGCCTCTTCTTAGCATCCTCCACCTCGGCAATTTCGGGATCAGCGTCCTTCCATAGGTCGAGGAATTTTTCGAATTCTGCTTTCGCTTTCGAAGCCTCATTCGCTCTTTCATATAAAAGGCCCAAGCGGTAGCGAAATATGGGATTGATGGGAAACGAAAACCCGGTTGAATAATTGGTCTTTAACAGGCGTTCATATTCAGAGATCGCCTTGCCGACATCTCCCATTCTGGCATATATTCTGGCGGTTAGGTCTAGGAAATATGCTTCATACTCATACAGAAACTGCCCGGGTATCCAGTAAGGTGATTCCGGCCCACATGCCCGCTTGCCGACCTCCAAAGCTTTATCAAAGTCCCCTCGAGCGAGAAGCACCTCGCCTTGAAGCAGGTCCATCAATAAATTTCCAAGAGCCGCATTTTCCATGACCATATCCGGGAGCAAAGATTTGATCTCTAAGAGGAATGTATCGGCATCGTCGATCCTCCCTTTATCTAGGGCAAGCAGACCCATGTTAAACGCTAGGGAAACCTTGCTTATAGAAGGCAGTTCAATTTCGTGTTCAGTAAGTAGCCAAAGCATGTTGTCATAAGCTTTGCTGCTGGCTTCAAAATCTGCCCTGAGGTGGTAAAGAAAGCCTTTCATCGCTAGGTAAAAGGATTTCCTTTCAAAATTTTCATGTTGCTCAGCATTCTCGATTGCCCTGTCGTAGTAGGCCAGAGCATCATTAAAAGCTCCTTTCATGAAGTGGATATAGCCCAATTCGTAATATGAGCTCATTCTCTGCCCTGGGGTAGAGGAACGCGACTTGTGCCTGTTCGCCCATCTTAAAGCCTCTTCATAGTCTTCTTTCTCGGTGTAGAGGTCAACAAGTGACCGCATGGGAGATATCTCATCAGGGTAGACCTCAAGGATTTCCTTCCATTTGGCAATTGCTTTGTCGACCTGACCCATAAATCTGTATATCATTGCCTGCCTCACCAAATTCCTTTGTTCAGGAGGAGCAACGGCTTCGTGCATTTTAATGTATTGTTCTGCTATCTCGCGATCCCCCATATACAAACAGACAATCGCAAAATGCCAAAGGGCATTGGCATCCTGCAGGTCGAGCTCAAGCCATTGTTTGTAGCGAGTAAGAGCTCCTTCCAAGTCACCGCTCCTTCTGGCAAAGTCACCCGACACATGCAGAGCCCACTTCTCATCAGGATATTTCTGGAGCAGCTCATCAAGGTGCGTAACAGCTTTGGCAACATCTTGTTCAACAAAATAGGCATAAAGGCCATCTAGATAAAGCTTGTCTTTTTGCGATATTCCATCCGACAAAGAGAGGCCCTTCTTGATCGTCTCGATTAGTGGTTTTTCCTGGAGTGGCTCAAAATACGTCCAGGCTAAGTACACATATGACATTCCAAACGCGGGATCTATTTCCAGTGCGCGTTCCAGATTTTCCCTCGCTCTGGTCCAGGCCGCCATGTTGAGGGCTTCTTTTCCCTTGAGGAAATATTGATAGGCTTCGAGAGAGTGAGTCGTTATTCCCTTAATATTGAGCTGGGCTCCTTCGACCTTATCCAAGCCTGCTCCCAGTCCGAGAGATATTTCTCTGCTCAGATCATCGATCTGACTTTCGAAAATGCTGTCGGCTCCGGTTCCTTTGGTATTAGTGCTCTTGAGAGTCTGTTTTGTCTGGGCATCGAGGACTTTCACATCCATGATGAAAACATCACCAGCTTTGGAAAATGTGCCAATGGCAATTGCTTCTATGCCTTCTCGCCGGCAGAGCTCAAATCCGGTATCACTGTTGATGAACTCTGCTTGCCTGATGCCCATCTGTTTGATGATATCCTGCATTCGCTCCCAAGTAGCGACATAAAACAATCCAGTATTTTCCAAGTTTGTGATTAGGAGGTTCGGTATCACCTCCTGTAAATAATCATAAGCAGGATCTCCAGTCTGGTTCTTGAAACCGATCACAGCGATTGAGTTTTCGATCTTTGGAGCGACCACAGCTTCCTTTTGTGGCATAAGTTGCCAAACTAAGATTCCTATTATGGCAATGGCAATCACAATCAAGGCTGGAATGAGCAGCTTTTTCAGACTCAATTGGACGGTGATCTCTCTTGAGGTGAGAGGTTTTTTTTCGGGAGCTGTCTTTTCTGCGGTTGGAACTCCTTTCTCAATGTTCTCTAATTCAGATCGAACATCTCCTGCATTCTGATATCTATTATCTTTATTCTTTTCCAAACACTTGAGAATCACATTGTTTAATTCATCAGAGATCTGAGAGTTGATTTCTTTGGGACTCTGTGGGAATTCGCTCTTGTGCATAACTCCGACCGTGAAGGGCGTATCACCTTCGAAAGGCACCTTACCTGTCACCATCTCGTACAGGATGACTCCCAATGAATAAATATCAGACCGTTGGTCGACTTCCTTCCCCTCCACCTGCTCAGGACTCATGTACTCCGGTGTCCCGATCATCACTCCTGCACCCGTTATT
>CP070700.1:4679436-4699792 GCA_020349865.1 Desulfobacteraceae bacterium | reverse complement strand
GTGCCTATAGCGCGCTTCCCGTCCGGTCCTATTACATTTGTCGTGATACGTACATCGCCCTGAAATATGGTGACGGTGCCTAAGTTCTTGCCGCTATAGGTTGCTACGGTGAAGACGTTTTCTCGCACGAAATCCACGAAGTCGAAATTCTGGTTGATCACAGTCCCCAAACGGACAATGCCCGTTACTTGCTTGCTTTCATTTATTATTGGTGCTGCGGCCTCAAGCACCATTGCTTCGGCGATTTCTTGTGGCCCTCCGGGTTTTGCATGTGGTGTGGGCAGTAAGCGAATCCGCGTACGCGCTGCCAGTGCACCGTTCTTTGTGGTCAAGGCTTGTAAAGGGAGGAGGGAAAGGCCGGCTTCTGGTTTCCGTTCAAGAAGCACACGTGCAATGACAGGGCTGTTCGATGCCTGAGCACCTTTGTTATCATCATATGCTGTCGCCAGGATAATGCCGCGGCTGTCCAGAATATGAAGGAAATCATACCCGCACTTAACACGGAGATTGTTCAAAACGCCAGGATCAACCGATTGATTGAAGGATAACCTCTCAACTATGTCTCCCTCCGCTATCACCATGCACGCTTTTAGCGCCTCATCAAGGCGTCTCTCCCACATAGCGCGAGCGGTTTTCAGTGCCAAATCAACCCGCCGCTGGGCCTCCCCAATGACCATCCGGTTGATGAGGAAGCTTCCGGCCAGTATCGTAAGGGCACCGGAAAGCACGACGACGCCGACAAAGGCGCCCAGTAACCTTGTACGCAAAGGCAAATCCATACTAACTCTCTCGCTTGTCTCCCAACATAAAAATAGATTATTTAACAAATCCTGGGCAAAAGTTCCCCTCTGGGCAAAAAAATTATTCGCCTGGCGCCAATGAAGGTCTCAAGTAAAACCTGGGGCTTATTCCGGCTAATAACTTCTCCAATAATAGCCGCGTCCTTTCCCAAAGGATCATCTCTCATCACTTCCAGTACCGAATGAGCGTCCTCTCTGGCCACAAAGGCTATCAATCTCCCCTCACAGGCTATATGCAGGGGGTCCAGCCCCAGCATTTCGCAGGCAGCCCTCACTTCGTCTTTTACAGGAATAGCCTTTTCTTCGATCACCACCTCCACTCCGGATTGTAAGGCAATCTCATTAAGGGCAGTGACAAGACCTCCCCTGGTAGGATCTCTCAACACATGTATATTTTGACTTGCTTTGGTCATCCGCGAGACCAGGTTATTCAATGGGGCACAGTCACTCAAAAGATTACTCTCGAACTGAAAACCCTCCCTTTGAGAAAGCACAGCGATCCCATGGTCGCCAACAGTTCCACTCAAAATGATTCTATCCCCAACGCTGGCATTACTGCCCGAAATGTCCAGATCACCATCAATACTTCCTATCCCGGCGGTATTAATGAAAAGTCGGTCTAATGAACCTCTTTCCACCACCTTGGTATCCCCGGTAACAATCTGCATCCCTGTTTTCCTGGCTACTCCTTCCATAGAATTGATCACTTTTTTCAGGGTATTTAAGGAAAACCCCTCCTCAATTATCAAGGACACGCTCATATATAAGGGCTCGGCCCCTACCATAGCCAGGTCATTTATTGTTCCACAAACAGCCAGTTTCCCGATATCCCCCCCGGGGAAAAACAGTGGTTTCACCACATACGAGTCAGTGGAAAAGGCCAGTCTTTTGTTCTTCGAAGAAAGGCGGGCCGCATCATCTAGTTCCTTTAATACGGGATTATCAAAGGTAGGAAGTAATAGATCTTTTAACAGTCTATATGAGAGCTCGCCGCCCCCGCCATGAGCAAGTAATACCTTATCAGGATCTTTCATGTTTCTTTCCTTCCATAATGGTAATAGGCGGAACAGCTTCCCTCCAGAGATACCATACAAGGTCCTATTGGATGGTCAGGATGACAAATCTTGCCAAATACTTTACACTCTGTCGGTTTCTTTATGCCCCTCAATATCTGACCGCAGATACAATCTGGATGTTCATAATCTTGTCCTATCGGGATATCAAAGTGATCTTCTGCATCGAACTTCTTATACTTATGTGTCAATCTCAGACCGCTCCCGGGAATGATTCCCATACCCCTCCAATGAGCATCACATCTCTCAAATACCTCGTCCATCAAATCAAGTGCTGTTGAATTCCCTTTTTTAGAAACCCCTCTTTTGTATTGAATCATAACCTGACGCTCGCCATCTTTTTGCTGGGAAAGTAACATTAGTATGGCCTGCAGAACATCCGTGGGCTCGAAGCCAGCTATTACGCAGGGTATTCTATAATTTCGAGTTATAAACCGATAGGGATTAGAACCTATGATAGTGCTTACATGTCCGGGACAGATAAACCCATGCAGTTTTATTTCTCCTGCATCTAACAAGGCCTTCATAGCCGGGGGAATCAATTTGTGGAGACACAAAATGAAGAAGTTTGAAAGGTGCATCTTAAGGGCCAAAGATACGGCACAGGCAATGGTAGGGGCGGTAGTTTCAAAGCCAATGGCTAAAAGAATCACCTTCTTTTGGGGATTCTTCCTGGCAATATCTACGGCGTCCAGAGAAGAGTAAACAACCCTGATATCAGTTCCCTTTGCCCTCTCCTTTTCCAGGCTTGATAATGAGCCGGGGACCTTAAGCATGTCCCCAAAAGTAGCCAGTGTCACCCCATCTACTTTTGCTATGCTGATAGCCTTATCCACATCCTGAGTTGAGGTAACACAGACGGGGCAGCCAGGGCCTGATATAAGGTTTACTTTGTCTTTGAGGAGTTCTTTGATACCACTTTTGAATATGGTAACAGTATGTGTTCCACAGACCTCCATGAAATTGAGCTTCTGTGAATTGATAGCCTGGATCTTACTCGCCAATGCCTCGGCCAGGCTTCTATCCCTGAACTCGTCAAGATATCTCACTTATCTCCTCCAGTAACCTCAGGGACTCATTGGCCGCATCTTCATCAATTTTTTTGATGGCAAAACCGGCGTGCAGAAGTACGTAATCTCCTACCCGGACATCGGGGGTGAGATAGAGTTCGATTTCCTTGCTTAAACCACCGATTTCGATCAGCCCTCTACTATCTTTAATTTCAACCACCTTCACTGGAATAGCCACGCACATTCTAAAAGCTCCTTGCCGCAATCACTGCCTGGCCTAATGAAATCCCACCGTCATTGGAAGGAACCCTCTGATGAAAGAAAGGTTCAAACTGGTTTTCTCTTAAAACATGCAGGATTTTTCTAAGCAACAATCTATTCTGAAATACTCCACCGCTTAAGGCAACTTTATTCAACCCATCTTTCTCCCTTATTTTTTCGCAGACACCCAGAGTGAAACTGGCCACTGTCTGATGAAACTTGGAAGAGATAGTTGGGGTTGGCACTTCTTTTTGCAAATCCTCAATAATTTCCCTTATAATCTCCCAGGTGTCCACACACAGCCCGTCATTTTCCTCTAAGAAATTCCACCCATAACAATCCTTGATCTCTTCCCCGGCTTCCATCTCCAGTTCAATGGCCGCCTGGCCCTCGTAACTGATGGAATCCCTTATCCCTATTAATGATGAAACTGCATCGAAGAGCCTGCCACAACTTGAGGTTAATGGAGAGTTGAACTTCCTTTTTAATTGGTCAGTGATAATCATTACTTCTTTTTTATCCAACCGGGCGAGAAATTCCAACTCTAAATGGAGGAATTTCTCCCCCAGGAGGCAGTGGAGAAAACTCAATGCCATACGATAGGGACGCCTTACTGCGGCATCCCCACCGGGCATGGGGGTGTACCTGAGATGGGCACATCTCTTAAACCCCGAATAATCAGCTACCAGGAATTCACCGCCCCATACCTTGCCATCAGTTCCCAATCCCGTTCCGTCAAACGCAATGCCTATGACCTTTTCATCCAGTCCGTTTTCAGCCATACAGCTTGCAATATGGGCATGATGATGTTGTATGGCCAGCAGTTTCTTATCGGTCAGCCCCCTGGCATATCTTGTAGAAAGATAGTCAGGGTGCAGGTCATGGGCTATTACCAGGGGGTCAATTCGGAAAAATTCCTGATAATGGGAGATGGTATCCTGAAAGAATTGACAGGCGTCCAGATTCTCCAGATCCCCGATATGCTGGGAAACGAAGTAAAAATTGTCCTTTGACACACAGAAGGTATTCTTTAGTTCTGCCCCACAGGCAATGATCCCTGGAGATGGGATGGAAAGATAAAGGGGCTGAGGGGCAAAACCCCGTGACCTTCTGATCAATCTCTCAGTGCCTTCTTCTACCCAGCCTACCGAATCGTCACACCTGAGGTGAATATCCCGGTCATGAATCAAGAAAAAATCGGCCAATCCCTTAAGCCTGTCCCGAGCCTCCTGGTCATTTATCACAATGGGCTCTTCACTGAAGTTTCCACTGGTCATCACCAGGGCCAAAAATGAGTTCTTAAGCAGAAGATAATGAAGAGGGGTATAGGGAAGCATTACCCCCAAGTAGCGGTTACGGGGGGCAACCATAGGGGAGATCGTCGAATCGGATTTCCTTGCGAGGAGCAGGATCGGCTTTCTTGAATCGGTCAGGATCCTCTCTTCATCAGGGTTTACATGACAGTATCGCTTTACCGATTCGAGATCATAGGACATAAGGGCAAAAGGTTTGGATGTCCTGAGCTTTTTTCTCCTTAAGTTTTTAATAGCTTCATCATTTTCCGCATCACAGGCAAGGTGAAATCCCCCTAACCCCTTGATGGCTACGGTATAACCTTCTCCCAAAAGTCTTATTGTCTCTTGTATCGGGTCCACCCCCGTTATCGCCTCATTTTGGTCCCAGAGCATTAATCGGGGACCGCATCGGGGACATGCGTTGGGCTGTGCGTGGAACCGCCTGTTCAAAGGATCCTGATATTCCTTCAGGCAGGCAGGACACATGATAAAGCTATCCATGGTAGTATTTTTCCGATCGTAGGGGATATCACGGGTAATGGTAAAGCGTGGCCCACAGTTTGTGC
Source organism: Desulfobacteraceae bacterium (assembly GCA_020349865.1). Next base: position 4,694,787 of record CP070700.1, on the reverse strand, counting down.
AGTTGATGAAGGGATATAGGTACCTTCTGTCGTGGGGATCGAATAATTCTCGAAGGCAATCCTCGCATGCACCAATATCAGGGGAGACCGGGACAAACTGGCCTTCACTCTTATGGCTTTTTCTAATTTCGAACTTATTATATCGCAAAAGGGGGAGATGATCTCGGACTTCTATCCTCTCAATGTGGGCGAGGGGCGGGGCGGATTCTCTGATTTCCCTCACGAATTGTTCTATGCTTTCTCTCTTACCCTCCGTATCTATCATCACCCCTCCGGAGGAGTTACAAACCCACCCTGATAAGCCGTATTTATGGGCGGACCGATAGATGAAAGGGCGAAATCCAACCCCCTGGACTATTCCCGTCACATCAATGGAGAACCGGCTTATATCTCCATAGCTTGTTGCTTCGCTTGTCTTTACATCCACTATATCTCTCTATTTTCCAAGATTTCAGCTATGTTTCAGTTTACGAAACAGTTTATCACTTTGAAAAAATCATCATTGGATTATCGAGCCGTGGGTATCTCTTTCAGAAGGGCTGCAACACATATTCTTAAAAGCTGGTCGAACGCCCTCTTACCCTTGAACAGGGGCGTGGAGCAGGCAGTGAAGGGTACTATTACAAAGGAGTCTGGCTTTTAGGGCTGTCTTGGGTCGAGTTTTAAGGCCAATCTGCCGTTCAATTGAATGATGCAGGTTTTTGCGGCCCTTCTGAAAGAGATACCCACGGCCCTTTTTGCGCTTTTTTCAAACAGCTAAACCGTTACCATTTTATTAAATAAGCCCTACTCACCTATTCTGCGCATTCCGGTCAACAGAGCGCTCGTGCATGAGAAATGAAGGATTAAGCGTGGTTATTCACTTCTCTTAAAACAGATTCAACTATATTAGGAACTGCTTTCCTCAGTTCCTGGGAAAGACCAATTCCCCGACCAAGGTCCTTGGGTTGAATGCCAAAAACAACTACCTCAGGACATACCCCGAGACGAGAAGACAAGCGTAAAACCTGAGGCAATCCTACTTCATGCAAAGACAACCTTACTTTATCGGTCACTGCCTTGATCTCTTCGGAAGTAAATCTCTTCACCGTTCCCGGTTTTTTCCCCATGTCCACAGCATCAAGAAAAACCACTTTAGGAGCCTCTCTCATCAGATCAACCAGACCCAATCCACTGGTTCCTGCATCAAGCACCTTCACCCCTTCAGGCAGACACAGTTTTTCCATTTCCTGGACTATGTGTGCTCCTATGCCGTCATCCTTCATTAAGGGATTGCCTACCCCCAATATAAGGGCCCGATACCTAATTGAGATTTTGGTTTCTCCTTTCAGAAGCCTTCACTGTTGTTGATTATCCGTCTCAGGGACCGTGAAGGACCCTTTTACTTGCCGTGTCTTAGGAAAAGAAAGGATAAACTCAGTGCCCTTTCCTTTATCACTTATCACACTTATGGTACCCCCGAGTGTTTCCACCACTTTCCTGACAAAGGGCAAACCCATACCCCTTCCATAAGGGTCCATCTCTTTTGCTTTCTTGGTACGGAAGAATCCATCAAATATCTTGGGGATATCCTCAGCATCTACTCCGATCCCCGTATCCTTAACACTGAGGATCACCTGGTCGTCTGAAGCCGAAAGGCCTAAAGAGATGGTTCCACCGTCCGGTGTATACTTAATGGCATTGGTGATCAGATTATTGAAGATCTTCTCCATGTCCTCCTCGGTCCCCATCAGGGTAAAATCCTCATCCGGCAGCGCAACATCTATGTCTAATCCTTTCTCCTGAGCGCTTGTTTTAAAAAGATCAACGGCCTTTTGTATTTGCTCCTTTATGGAAAGGGGAACCCATTTAAAATCTGGCATCCGCGTTTGCCACTGGTAGATATCCAACAGTCCTTTCGACACCTCCATAACGGATTCAATACGCCTGTACACGCGCCTAATCAGCTCTTGCTGCTTTTCTGTGAGGCTTCCCACATACCCTTTCAGCATTACCTCCAGAAGACCCTGCATGGCCATTAATGGCCCTTTCAACTCGTGTGTCATCATCATTATAAAATCGCTTTTTGCCTCATCCTGCTTTTTTTGTGTATCATAGATCTTTGCATTCTCGATTGAAATGGCCCCCTGGCTAGACAAGGCTCCGATAAAATCGAGTTCATTTTGGCTGAAAGACCTTCTCTCGCCGGTATACAGGCGCAATGTACCGATAACCTTTTCTCTTCCCGTCAAGGGAAAGGCCAACATGCTTACAATGCCCTCTTTTCGGGCATCTTCGGGATATTGAACTCCTGGGTCAGTACAGGCATCGGAAATAAAGTGAGGTTGTCCTTCTAATGCCTTTGCCAGGCTCTTGTCAGCATCCACCGGTCCTTTATTAATGTAAGCTTCGCTCAATCCGCAAGCAGATGCCAGCTCCAGCAAATTTGTTCTCTCGTCTAAAAGTCTTATAGAAACCCCTTTCAGCCCCATCATCTTCATGATACTGTGGCAGATAAGGCTAAGTCTGGGATAAAACCCGAGAGTAGAGGTGGTATCTTTTGCAAGCTGATTCAGTAACCCAAGCTGCTGATTGGCTTGCTCCAGATTTTGTTGAAGTTTTTTAAATTGCAGTATCCTCTCACCCAGGCGCCTGAACAATAGCATAGCAATAGTCATAGAAATATAAAGCACCGCGTTGAAAAAAAAGAGGAGCATCACAACAAAAAAAGGGTTATCTTGGACATCCCGGGATATGAAAGATGAACCATGCATGTGGGGCAGATAGCCTGTCAATTCCAAAACGGCTATCGTAGTGATGGTAAGGGCGATCAAGGAGACATAAAGCCAGTAGGTGCGGGTTTCCAACAGGACCCCACTTAGAATCACGTGAAAAAGGAAATAAAATAAGAGAGGGCTTGCAGTCCCCCCTGTGTAGTGGAAGACAAAGGCAATGAAGATCCAGTCTAAGGCAAACTGGAAATAGGTGGGGCTGCCAACGAGGTTTGAATAGTTGGAATCATCTCTTTTCTTGGTGACGTAGAAATAATAGTGCAGCAACGCGTTTGGCAGGGCTATTATGGCACAAAGCCAAAGGACCTTAAGCGCGGGAATTTGGAGATGTATAAGCCGGTTACCTATAAAGGTAGCCAGAATGACTACCCCCAGGAGAACCCACCTTAAGAGAATCCACCATCTTTGTTTCGATATAGACCCCTGCCACCCCATTTCATAAAACAAGGCGTCTATTCTCTGAGTGGCGGAATTCCCCATGGGGTATTTCAGCCTTTTTGGATCAATGTCTTGACTTTTTCTAACAGGACCTCGAAACGGATCGGCTTTTCCATGAATTCATCTACAGGGAGATAGTCTTCATCCTCCTCTGGAGAGAATTTCATGTGCATTTTTTCCGATATACCTGTAAGCATGAGAATGGGAATTTTTGAATATGCCTTGTATTCGGATTGTGGGTCGCGGCTTCTTAGTTGCTGGGAGACCTGAAAGCCTTCCGTTATTGAATCCATCATTACGTCAAGGATAATAAGATCCGGAAAAACTTCTTTTATCAGCCTAAGACCCTCTGCACCGTTTCCGGCGCTGGACACTTGGTAGTTGTTGGCCTCCAGTGTAATCCGGATGCTCTCAACCAGATCAGGGTCATCATCAATAACTAGAATCTTTGGTTTTTCCATCCTTCTCCTCCTCTTTTACTCCTTTCTAAAGGAAAATGCAATGGGTAGAACATGAAATACAAGGATCGTATGCCCTGACGAGCATTTCCGCCGTGAGTTCTATCTCTTCTTTCGGCCTGTCTTTTATTTCAGGGACTAAGGCCTCCAAGTCCTGCTGGATATTTGCATGGTTCTGGTTAGTGGGGATAATGCAGTTAGCCCAAACGCATTCACCATCTTTGTTGTACTCATATTCATGGAACAAGATGCCTCTGGGAACCTCAGTGGACCCGCTCCCCCTGCCAGCCCGAACGGAGACCGATGGTTTTTCGTCCTTAATTCCGTTGTTCAGCAGGGCATCTATCAGCCGGATCGATTCTTCCACGCTATGAACTACTTCCACAAGTTGCGCGACATTGTTCATAAATGGATTGTGGCTGGTGGGCTTTAGCCCAAAGGCCTCGGAGACCTCTTTCGCCTTGGACGTCAACTGGTCATAGTTTAGGTTCAATCTGGCAAGGGCACCCACCATATAGGAATCCCTCCTGTTCTTGGTGAACTTGGCCGTAGACTGAGGAACCAAGTATTCGTTGGTAACCTCCTTGTATTGATCCACAGGCCATGTGCCCCCATCCGTGGACGCGATATCACCGTCATAAAGTGCATATTCATCCGCGTTGGTGAGGCCGATAAACTCGGTTTCCCTGGTAAACTGTGGAAGTTTACCCGCAAGATCCTTGATAAGGGACGCCACGGCCTCCAAATCCGGCACACAGTCTGCCAGTTTCTGGCGCAATGTCTCCATCTCTTCCACTGTGGGCCATTTCGTGAATCCCCCCACCACGGGTCGCTGTGGATGGGTTGTGCGGCCTCCAAGCAGGTCGGACATCTCATTGGCCAGGCGATGGATCTTGACTACACGAAGCACATGTTCGGTATGTGAGGATGCCAGAGGTACAACGCTGGGGACTCCGGCGAGGTCCGGAAGTACAAGATACCCTAAATGAAGGATATGGCTCTGCAGGGTTTCAGCGTGCATGAGGAGCCTTCGAAATTTCTCCGTCTGCTCAGATAAAGTTACACCCATGGCCGCCTCAGTGGCCTTCAATGATGTTAGGGTATGCCCAATGGAGCAGATACCGCAGATCCTTGAGGTGATGTGGGCAACTTCGTGCCATTTGCGTCCCCTGAGCATTGCCTCGAAAAACCGGGGTGCCTCCACAACCTGCCACTGACACTCCTCTACTTTACCATCTTTTATCTTTATTAAGATATTCCCGTGCCCCTCTACGCGCGTTACGTGGCTAACCTTGATGACTTTTTCACCGTTCATTTTGCCACCTCCGAAAATCCAGTATAAAGTCTAAAATTCCCGAGGACGTCCTGCACGCTCAGTCCGTACTTGGCAAGGATCTCCCTCTGGGAATCGACATTTGGGTTATCCACAAGACCCCGGCATCCCCAGCAAAAGCTTCCTTCTATAACGCAACACGACCCGCAGCCCGCACGGGTAACCGGCCCCATACAGGTCATCCCCTTCTCGAAAACGCATAAATTTTCAGCCATCTTACATTCCACGCATACGGGATAGTTGGGGATCTCGGGCCTTTTTCCCAGAAGTAACGCCTTAACCACCGTTGCGAATTCCTTGCGGTTTATGGGGCATCCAGGGATTTCAAAATCAACCGGAACCACTTCTTTAAGAGGCCGGGCCGGATAGGTCTCGTAAAGCATAGCCTTGTCTCCATAAACGAATTTCCTGTAATATTCCGGAGCATGAAAGTTTTTTATACAGTTAATCCCGCCCAGCACAGCACATGAGCCAAGGGCAACCAGGACTTTGGCGTTCGTGCGTATCTGGTTGAGCCTATCCTCGTCAGAGGCACGAGTGATTGAACCTTCAACAAAGGCGATGTCATAATCGTCAGAGTGTTCCTTCGTTGCCTCTCTAAAACTTACTATATCCACTGCCGCAACCACTTTTAAGAGATCCTCTTCCAGATTAACAACCTGGAGTTGACATCCCTCGCAGCTGGCAAAATCAAAGAATGCTACTCTTGGTTTTTCCATCACAGTGCCTCCTCCAAATCAAAGATGTCCGTGTATCTAAACACCGGCCCATCCTGACAGACATAAACATGATTGATCTGGCAATGGCCACACTTGCCCAGCCCGCATTTCATCCTTCTCTCAAGGGATAGGAATATCTGTGTATCCGGTATGCCCTTTGCCTTGGCCTCCAGTATTACAAACCGATACATAACAGGAGGGCCGACCACAATACAATAAGTCTTTGATGGATCGATATCAATACTTGGAAAAAGGGTTGTGATCACTCCCATATGCCCTTTCCAGTTCAGGTCCGGTCGATCAACGGTTTCCAGGTATCTGATATCTTCTCTGATCCCCCATTGCCCGAGTTCATCAAGAAAGAGCCGCTCTGATGGGTTCCTAGAACCGAAAAGAATGGTCACCTCTCCATACTCTTCCCGGTGTTCAAGGACAAAATGTATAAAAGATCTCAACGGAACCAGGCCTATTCCACCGGCCACAAACAAGATATCCTTTCCTTTGGTCTCTTCTACTGGAAAGTGGGTGCCAAAGGGGCCGCGTATTCCCACCCTATCCCCCACAATAAGTCCGTGCATAGCACTGGTGAGGCTTCCGACCTTACGAATTGCCAGCTCAAAGGAATTCGTATCCCGCGGAGCAGAGGAAATCGATATGGGGGCCTCCCCAATGCCCATAACGGATAACTCTACAAACTGCCCGGCATTGTGCCCCAGGGGCTCTCCACTTGCAAGATGCAACTCAAAAAGCTTTTCAGTCTCAGTGAGATCCTCAATTCGAGCGATCTCGGCCCATCTCGGTAGATAGGGAGAAACTTCCGGAACTGTTTGGCACATGGTAGATCACCTCCTTATTTTTCATCTTCCTTCAATCTATTAAACGCATTTACAGGGTCAGCAATATCCGGTAGACAGGATGAGGCACATCGGCCGCAACCCACGCATGCCACATCCTCCAAGACCCTGAAGAGGTACAGGCCCTTTCGGAAGAAACGATGACGGTACCGTGCGGTCCTGGTCTCACGGAAATTTTCACCAGTGGCGACCTTGGCAAAATCCTGAAGTAAGCAACCGTCCCACCGACGCAGCCGTTCCCCGTTATTGAGGTCCAACTCCATATCATCCTGTACGTCAAAGCAGTAACAGGTCGGGCAAACCAGGTTACACGTTCCGCAACTCATGCATTTACTTGAATTTTCTTCCCAGAATAGTTTTCCTTCAGAATGCTCAAGCAGTTGAGGTATCTCTCTTTTGGGAAAGGTCAGGCCCCTTTTCTTGCATATATTCGAGATCTGAGATCGTATGGTCACCCGCTTTCGGGCTTCATCCCTGGTGGCTTTCCGGGCCTTTGCATGCTGGGTTAGGAGGTCTTTGCCCTTCTCGGTACCAATCTCCACGATAAAGTTTCCCCCTATATCCGTGAACATGAGGTCAAAGCCGTTTAAAATAGTATCTGCTTCCATATCAGCCCAGAAGGCGCGTGGGCCTACCATGGTGGGGTCGACTCCTATAAGAAGGACGGCTTCTCTCCGTTTCAGGTAATGGGGGTCAGGAATTCCACTTGAAAAAATCTTGTCCATCTGACTGATGGCCTTAAGATCATAGGGGTGTACGCCAAAAAGAATAAAGGGATTGCTCTCTATTACCTGGTTAACCTCTGGCGAGGGGGCGGTTGTAAAATGAAGTAGAGTCTCTTCCGGCGGTAAGAAATACTTTTTAGGAGAGCCTATAGTGCAGTCGAAATCCAGAAAGAGCTCTTCAGGCGATTTAATTGAGCCATAAAAAAATGCGCCCTCCTTATTCTTAACCCCTTCCACTTGATAATTGTTAATAAGATTTTGGACAAATAGATCATGATCCGACTTTTCCATAACTTGAAGCTCCATGATCTTACCTCCCTTTTGGCTGCTGTTGACCGTCGTTGATGCCTTCAAATACCAAACTGACCTTACTATTTTTTGATAGTCAATAAAACCTACATTTTTTCTGACCTAACGCCCATCACTGTTATCTACTTCCCCTTAAATTCTTTAGCAATTTCCGTACCAGGATAAAAATGACGTGCCAATTTAGGCTAACCGTTTGAAAGTATTTGTTTAATTTAAGTACTGGGGTAATTTTTCTGTTGATTTAAAGGGGAGGACTGTAAACAATTTTTTTACAGGCTGTAAACTTCGGCTATACAGTGGCCGGATGAGAAAAGGGATAGAACGCAGAGGGAGCATTACGCGCCTCTGAATAAGCTCGTATGTAACAGTTTAGCTTTCTGAAATAACCATCGTTGGATTATCGGGCCGTGTTTTTCATTATTTTTTTTTCAGCTAAACCGTTACGCTCGTATAAAACAGAATGTATCTTTTTTATAGAATGCGCCAAATTTCATCAAGGCAGGCAAACAATATCCGACCCCACATACTAAACCTCTCCCGAATTAAATACCGCCCGAAAAGACGGCCACATGAGGTGTCCTCCATCAAAAAAGTTTCAATTGTCTATGAGGCTTCTTTCTCGGTTTCCAACCCCGCCGCTCCAAGGGCCTGTACAGATTCTGAGGAATGGCATCGAGAAAGGGCGATGGTTTCATGGAAAGGGTGCGGCCATTGAGGAGACGGTGTTTGACATGCGATAGGACAAGGCGGGACCGGGCCCGTGTCATGCCAACGTAAAAGAGGCGCCTCTCTTCTTCCTCATCCCTGCTTCCGAACAAAGTGCACGGCATGAGTTGATCCTCACATCCTGTTATGAAGACCACCGGCCATTCCAGACCCTTGGCCGCATGGATGGACATCAGGGCCACGCGGTCACCCATAAGAATCGCATGATCAATTCCCCGCTCCAAGGAAAGGGTATCTAAAAATGCCTCCATATTCCCTTGAAAATTCGCTGCCAACTGCTTCAAGCGGCGCAGGGATTCAACGGGTTCCTCTAATGAGGTGTCAAAGCCATGAAATGTTATGGCGCGATTAATAAGTTCCGACAAAGTGCTATGCGTCTCGAAAGTCTCGGATGATTGCCCTCTTGCGATTACCGTTTCGGACAGGGATTGCTTATACATCTTGGCGTAATAGGGGTTCTCCGGATACTGAAGTGTCTGAAAAAACCGCCATAGGATATTGACCGGATACCGGGCAATGAGCGGGGTTTCCCCGGACCGTACGAAAGGAATTCCGGCCCTGTCCAGGGCCTCCTCCAGGGCATCACCCTGGGCATTCAGGCGGAAAAGCACACCTATGTCACCGAACCCTAAAGAAAGGTCCCCCTCATGGGATGCCACGCGGCCGCTGTCCAGGGAAAAATAGGTTGTCCCGCCTATAAATCTTTCAACCTGTTCCACGATCATCTCGGCCTCTTCCGAGTCAGTCCGGCAGGTCGCAAGTGAGGCAGGCTCCCCGTTGGAGGAGTGACACTCAAGGGGTCTTTCCTTTCCCAAGAGTGCGGCAGCACATTGAAGTATCTCTTTTGTAGAACGATAATTCCTTGTAAGTATCATTTCCTCGGCCCCGGGGAAATCCTCTCCAAATCGATAAAAATTCTTCACATCGGCCCCACGGAATCCGTAGATGGCCTGGTCGGGATCACCGATCACACAGATTTGATTTTCCCCTGTCCGGATAAGCGTTTTTAATAGCTCAACCTGAGTGGGGTTGGTGTCCTGATATTCATCCACAAAGATCCACGGGAATTTTTTGGTACAATCATAGCCGATATCGGGATGATCGTTAAAGAGCCTCAGGGTTTCTACTTCCAAGTCGTCAAGGTCCAACATGCCCAGGTCTCTCAACGCGGTCTGGTATTTAATGAACACAGACATGAGTTCATGCTCGCCTTGTGGCGTCGCTGGATACGGGACAGACCCGGCTTTCATGTTCGCGAGATCTTTCATGAACTTGCCTTTGGCTCGTTTGTTCGCACCGGAATCGGCAAAAACCTCTTCTGCAAGACTTCGTGCATCGGTCTCCGGGCAGAGGGTAAATGCAGCGGGAAGTCCGATTTTGTCTCCCTCGCTTCGGAGAATATCCAGGCAGAACCCATGAAAGGTGGCGACATGGACCTCACCCGTTATTGTCCCTTCGAGCAGTTTGGAGATCCTTTGCTCCATTTCCCTTGCGGCTTTTCTCGTGAAGGTGAGGGCGAGGACCTGTTCCGGTTGTGCAATGCCTTTGCGGATCAGGTAGGCGATTCGATGGGTCAGTGTCATGGTCTTCCCTGTTCCCGGACCGGCCACAATGAGCAGGTGCCCGCCTTCGTAAGTAACAGCTGACTTCTGTTCCGAGTTCAGGAGGTCAAGGATCGGATCTGCTGGTGAAACAGGCTCATGGATCGTTTGTTTTTGCTTCCTTTTGGGGTTTTTCAATTGGCGAGGTGCTTGATCTTGTTGTTTGGGACTTCTCTGTGTTTCTTGTACAAACAAGGCCATCTGGCCAGCCATGGCCTGCTTTTCGGATTCTTCAAATAGGTGAATTATTCCATACTCACCGTCGTAACCCTCTTCCCGGATCACTTGATTTCGCCGCATTCTTTCAATTGCCGCAGCCAGCATGGGGCCTCCTGCAACTTCAATATCGGTGAGGGGCATGGCCATCAGGATCTGAAGCTCCGGCCCAAGGTCTAAAAGAAGTTTTTCATAAAGTGCCATAACCTTTTTTGTTGCAGGACCGCAGTTCAAGAGTTCGGAAAGCACTTCCGGCAGGGGGATGAGGCTGAAAAACTCTTTAGAAAGCCGGGGTGTATCACGATCTGCAAGAACGTGTACCCGATGGAGTACGCCAACAGTCAAGGCTCGCCCGCATACGGGACAGATCCCCTGGTGTTGCATGGTTTCTCCGGGTTGTAGCCTTACCTGGCATTTGCGGTGGCCGTCTAAGTGGTATTTACCCTCCTCTGGATAGAATTCTACGGTTCCTAAGAAGCCGTCTCCTTCAGTCATGGCCCGGATCATGTGATTGTAATCCAGATCCGTGTCAAAGATATTGGCCTCGCGCCCAAGTTTGCCGGGGGAGTGCGCATCGGAATTGGAAACAAGGAGATAGTCATCCAGGGCTGATAGAAGGCGATTCATGGGTGGGTCTGAGGAAAGCCCTGTCTCGAGAGCGTAAATGTGACGCGTAAGATCTTCAAAGCATTCATCAAGGGAATCAAAACCTGATTTTGACCCGAAAACTGAAAACCACGGGGTCCAGACATGGGCGGGAATAAAAAAGGCCCTGTCACTTGCTTCAAGGGTGATCTCCAGTAAATCCCGTGAATCCAGACCGAGGATAGGCCTTCCATCAGAAGAGACATTTCCGATTCGGTCCAATTGCTCGTTAAGCCTCAGCACAGAGGCCATGTCGGGCATGAGGATCAAGTGGTGAACTTTCCGGGTCTTTCCGTCTTTCTTGTAAATGCAGCTTATCTCGCCGGACAGGAGAAACCGCGTCGACCCATTACAGGAGGAAGGGAGCTGGGATTTCGTGATTTTCTGGAGGTCAGGCCTCAACCGGTATAGGCCATCCTCTGCCTCTACCAGTTTATCTTGAAGTTCAGACACCCAACCGGGATGGGTAAAATCCCCTGTGCCAATGACTGTAATCCCCTTTTTTTGCGCCCAAAGGGCAAGGTGTTCCGGATCTAAGCTCTTGGAAGTGGCCCTGGAAAAGTGGGAATGGATATGAAGGTCAGCGATGAATTGCATGCTCACTAACAAACTACATCAAGAAGGGCATGTCAACTGTAGAAAAGGCATCACTAACCGCTTGAAAAATCCAAAGCTATTATCACTTTGTTCGTCATTCCCGCACGGGAGTGCGCCATTATGGGTATTATAACCACTCAAACCCCCTTTACACCCTGGTATTTACTATTATCCCTGTGGGGAAAAACAACAGACCCTCAACATCACCGGATGCTGTGTACACTGCTCCCGGAAATCGTACCCTATCAGAGTCGGTAGTTATAATTGAGTACTTCTCTGTCATAAAGAAATAATTATTCGTATACAAGGCATAAAACCTCATTGGAGTTCGATCATCAATTTGCTCGAGAGTCGGATATACAAAAGAATCAAGCACAATCCATTCATCATCTGATTCCCTTTTATATGCTGTCCATGCATGCCCAAATGAAACTCCATCAAACTCCACCTCGCCGCCGTATGTCCGAATGCAGTCCCACGGAATTCCAGCATTCAGCATCAGACTGTGTATAAGGAAGGCAGCGTCTTCACAGTCTCCGGTCCCTTTCCGAAGTGTAATCACCGGAGGTTGCCATACCTCAGCCCGGTCGTACTCGTCCTTATCTAATTTATATTCTATGTTCCGAGCCACCCATTCAAAGATCTCAAACGCCTTGATATCATTAGACTCATACGGGTTGGTTATCTCTTCCGCCTGAGCCCTAATAATGTCATTCGGATACTGTAAAAAAATCTCTGCAATGAGAGGATCTTGTACCAGTTCCTCTCCAGCCCTCACCTCATCATCGTGATATTCTCCTGTGAAAAGTTTGTTAAGAATCGCATACATACCGAGTATCGTCTCAGGAGTCGAAATGCCTATGATCGGCTCGGGCTCAGGTGGCTTCCCATTTATAGCATCAAATAAGTCATTATTTTTAGGATCGAGTGCGCTAAAAAGAGTCGAAGTATGGATGCTTATCGGCTCGATATACATTCTTATTCCTACTTTCTCTTTAGGTCATAAATCGCAGCCTTCAACTTCATTACCTCACGCCGCATTACCGGGATTGCTTTCAATTTCTCTTCTGCTTCTTTCTTTCGTTGCAAGCTCTTATCATTCCTTGCTTTGGCAATTTAGTCCCAACACTCTGTCAAAGGCTGTATAGGAACATTCCAGGCATCTTTTCATTGTGATAGCCTTTGGATATGGATTAAATGGTTGGAAGAACCAGAATGAAATGTTGGAAACGCAAAAGATATACCGAAAAAACAACCAAGTAGCAGGAATTAATTCATTAAAAAATCAATAGGTTAGCTCATTTAAAAAGACGTGAAACACTTTGTATACAGAATAATGCCAATATCGCCCATAACTCAATTCCACTTTTTGGTAAAAGTTTACGCATCTATATCGTGTAAGTGGAAATCAGTGCAAATGAAGAGGCTTAAGGATTTTAAAGTAATGAGTGATCCTGTTTTGACCCTGTTTCTGTTTTGAATGAAAAATGACGTGTTCAGAGTCTGTTAAATCTCATACGGCATTCGCCGATTCAGTTCGATTCTTTTGAGATCCAAAATAACATCGTAAACCATAATTTCTACGCCGTTCCTGACCGCCTTTCTTAGTTCTTTGCCATAGGCAGGATCAATGTGGTCTGCGGGCTTGAACACTTTTGCATCCATGCGTTGGACCAGGAAAAACATGACACCCCGATTACCCAAACGCACCTGTTGCTGAAGTTCCACAAGATGCTTGAGCCCCCGTGATGTCACTGCATCGGGAAAATAGGCCACGCCATCGGTTACAAGGGTACAGTTTTTTACTTCCACAAAACATTGGCTTTCTCCTTTTTCAAGAAGGAGATCAATTCGAGAATTGTCGCCGTATTTGATTTCCGAACGAACGCAATCAAATCCCGACAGTTCGTGGATTTTCTCTGCCAGGATGGAAGTCTTTGCGAGTTTGTTTGGAACCAGTGTATTGACGCCTACGAGAGACGTGGGCATCTCTATTATCTCCCACGTATACTTGAGCCGTCGTTTCGGGTTGTTTTGTCGGGTCAGATAAACTGTTCGTCCCGGTTCAGAGCACTCCAGCATGCTTCCTGAGTTGGGGCAGTGGGCCGTAACCACGTGACCGTTCCTGAGTTTTACATCGGCCATGAAGCGTTTATATCGCTTTATGAGTGTGCCTCGAATGAGCCGTGGCCATTTCAAATGGCTTGGGGCATTTTTGCGTGTTTGTCGATTCATGGCAATTATTCAGATCTCAAAAACACTAATCCTCCCAAAGTGCATCGCGCAACCCTGACGATCGCTCGATCCGTTGACTGACTCCTTCAAGAAAAACATTTTCTGCTCCCCAGATCTCGATACTTTTTTTTGCGCGGGTAATGCCCGTGTAAATGAGTTCTCTTGTCAGGACCGGGGTGTGCTGGTCAGGCAATAGCAAGAGGGCCTCATCAAATTCTGACCCCTGGCTTTTGTGCACCGTCATAGCATATACGGTCTCATGCTCTGGCAGTCGGATTGGCAAAAAACTCCGTAAGGCTCCGTCCGGAGATAAAAAGAAGGCCCTAAGATCATGATCGGTCACAGAGTCAGGCAGTATGATTCCTATATCGCCATTAAAAAGTCCCAATTGGTAGTCATTCTTCGTAATCATCACCGGGCGACCTCGATACCAGCGTTTCTCCAGGTTTATCAGGCTTTCTTCCCATAGCACCTGCTCCACCAGAAGATTAAGGGAGGAAACCCCGAGTGGCCCTTTTCTGAGTGCGCAGAGGATACGGAATCGGCCATACAAATGGAACATCTCCATGGGATCTGCCTCTTCCAGGTAGGGTTTAAAGCAGTATAGAACGGTTTCCCTTAGCGCGCTTTGCAAGTCATTTGGTCCGGGCAAGGCCTTCCATCTCATATCATCGTATTCGCCCCCCTTAAGGATACCAAGAGCCAGATTACCATCTCCTGTATTGACAGCCCGGCTTACGGCACGAATGCCACTGTCGGGGCCAAAACGATAGCTATTTTTAAGCTCAACAACGCAATCTTGAATTCCTGGCCCATTATGGTTGATTAAGGAAACATCAGCCGTGGCGCCGGTGATTTCCTGCAATCGCTTGGATAAGCCTTTTGAAAAGCCATGGATCCGGCCCGTATCGCAAATATCTCCGAGCACGGCACCTGCCTCAACCGAAGCCAATTGATCTTTATCACCCAAAAGGATCAGCCGGGCATCTTGAGGGACTGCCTGCACAAGTTTTGACATGAGCGCCAGGTCAACCATTGAGGCTTCATCCACTATAACCATATCAACAGGGAGCGGATTTTCTATATTATTCCGGAAGTAGGGGGAGCCTGGTATCGTGCCAAGCAGTCGGTGAATCGTGGAGGCTTCGCTGGGGATAGCCTCCTTAACATGGACCTCTACGGGGAGTGTTTTTTTGCCCTTCTGAATGGCTTCCTGGAGTCGCATTGCAGCCTTTCCGGTGGGCGCGGCAAGGGCTATTCTCATTTCATTACCCTTGTTCTGTTCCATAATCAAGGCAATGATTCTGGCTATCAATGTACTTTTTCCTGTGCCAGGTCCACCGGAAACCACACAAAAGCTTTTGAGGATGGCTAAAAAGGCAGCCAGCCTCTGCCAGTCAGTCTGTTCGTTCAGTGTGGGAGAAAACAACCTTGAAAGACCATCCTTAAGCAAGGGAAGGTCAATTCCCTTTATTTCTGAATCCACTCGTGTTCGCAGATCATTCGCCAGTTTGTTCTCGTAATCCCAATATCGGTAAAGGTAGAGACGCAAATGGTCATCTAAGATGAGCGGACGGTAATCGCCTGGCCTTCCCACAACCTTACATGCGTGCAGCTTATCAAGCCATTCTGGAAGCTTTGGGCATACAAAAGAATCCAATGTCGACTCACCGAGCGATAGTGGTTTCCCTTCAACGGCGGAAAGATCCAGGCACACATGACCC
>CP070700.1:4676043-4679336 GCA_020349865.1 Desulfobacteraceae bacterium | reverse complement strand
TATGCCGATAGATTTCTTTTTAACCGGATGATCCCTTTTGATTTTCCAGTTGGCGTGAGTACGGTTCAAGTGCCTGATGATGACTACGGGCTGGCTGAAATTGCATCGGGCTTCAATAGAAAAACCCTGATTTCGCCGCTGCACGCAGCCCTGTTATCATCGGTCGTGGTAAATAATGGCATTATTATGGAACCATGGCTTGTTGACCGTGTTTCTTACGAATCAGGTGAGCTTCTCTACCAGAGGAAGGCGGTCCAGCTTACTTCCCCCATGAGCCGAAAAACAGCCGACGGTCTCAAGGCCCTAATGCGGGGTACAGTGATTTACGGAACCTGCCGGAAGTCTTTTCAACTACTGAGGCGCAAAAAGGCATTTAAAGATGTTGATTTGGGCGCAAAAACAGGTACTATTAATGACAAGACAGATCAATTCAAGTACGACTGGCTTACGGGCTATGTCCTGCCCCAGAATGGTCTGAAGCCGATAAGTTTAGCCGTTCTGGGGATTCACGGGGAAAAGCTGGGCTTAAGATCAAGTGAGCTTGGCCGATATATTATAAAATACTACATTACATCTCGAAAAAATTAAATTTTACCAATGAATCAATCTTCCATTTTCTCAGAACCTCATTTTTTGGGTATTCCGAAATTCTAAATAAGGGAACGGCTCTCAGGAAATGAAGTCCAAGTGAAATGCGGATTATTATAAACGAAGCGAACTAAGTGAGGAGAAAATATAATGTGCGGCATAGTATGTTATGCGGGCCAGCAACAGGCCAGACCGATTCTTTTGGAAGGTTTGAAACAACTTGAATACCGTGGGTACGACTCCGCCGGTCTTGCCATACAGTATGGGAGTGATATCCAATGTCACCGGGCAGTGGGGAAGATTGTAGAATTGGAAAGAAAACTCAACAGCGTGGATATCAAGGGTACCGTCGGTATTGCGCACACCCGATGGGCCACCCATGGCGAACCCAATGAAATAAATGCACATCCACACAGGGACCAGGATGAGAACGTATTCGTGATCCACAATGGGATTATTGAAAACTTTCTGTCCCTCAAAAAGAGACTGGAAAAACAGGGGATTGCCTTCAGGTCCGAAACCGACACAGAGGTCCTTGCGCATCTGATCGGTCTGAATTTCAACGGCAGTCTCAACGAGGCGGTGAGGAAAACCATGTCTCAGGTGGAAGGGACATTTGGGATGGCGGTCATTCACAGGCATGCACCTGGTGAAATTGTGGTTGCCAGAAGAGGGAGCCCGTTGATCATTGGGGTGGGGGAGGATGGGCACTTTGCTGCGTCTGATGTATCGGCCATGGTGCGACATACAAACAAGGTGGTCCACCTGGAAGAAAATGAACTGGCCACTTTAACGACTAAAGGATTTTCCATCTCCACGGCCCAGGCAAAGCCCATTGAGAGAAGTGCAGAGACTGTGGAATGGAGGGCCGAGGATGCGGAACTTAATGGTTTTCCGCATTTTATGCTCAAAGAGATCTATGAACAACCGGAAACCATAAAAAATGCATTCAGGGGCAGGCTTGAACCGGGTGAAGGAGTTCCCAAACTTGGCGGAATCATGCCGGTCTGGGAAAGGCTCAAAGAATGCAGGCATCTGGTCATTGTGGCCTGCGGAACGTCCTATTATGCGGGGTGTGTGGGACGGTATGTCTTTGAAAGGTTGACCGAAATTGACGTGGAGGTTGAGCTTGCCTCTGAGTTCCGCTATCGAAAACTAAATTTTCCTGACAATACCTTTATTCTTGCCCTTAGCCAGTCAGGAGAGACAGCCGACACCCTTGCCGCCATCAGGGAGGCCAAGCGAAAGGGGGCGAGGCTTTTAGGGGTCGTTAATGTGGTGGGGAGTTCGATTTCCAGAGAAACAGAGGCGGGAATCTATAACCATGCAGGACCGGAGATCGGCGTTGCCTCCACAAAGATCTTTACCTCACAATTGACCATATTGATTTTATTGGCCCTTTTGCTGGGCCGGCATCACAACCTTTCTCTCACTGAAGGTGTGACAGCCATACGGGCTCTTCAGACCCTGCCGGACCTGGTGAAAGACGTTCTCTCCCAGGCCCATATTATCGAGGCTATTGCTGAAAAATACTATAAATGCAACAACTGGCTTTTCTTGGGCAGGAAATACAACTACCCAATCGCCTTGGAAGGGGCCCTCAAGCTCAAGGAAATCTCCTATATTCACGCGGAAGGATATGCCGCCGGGGAAATGAAGCACGGCCCTATCGCACTGATCAACCCCAAGATGCCAACTGTTGCCATTATACCAAAAGATGACATGTATGAAAAGATGGTCAGCAATATCCAGGAGATCAAGAGCCGCAGGGGACCGGTGATCGCCATCGCTACAAAAGGAGATGATAAAATCAAAGAGATGGTGGACGAGGTGATTGAAATCCCTGAGACGCTTGACTTTTTAAACCCGATCCTGGCGGTGGTGCCCTGTCAGCTTCTGTCCTATTATTGTGCCAGCTTGTTAAACAGGGACATTGACAAACCAAGAAATCTGGCAAAGAGTGTGACAGTGGAGTAAGGGCGAAAGTTGGAATGCGGGATCCATATAATAGCTGGTGCCTAACAAATCAATATTGACGGCTTCGTAAAAAGTCCATCTGCCGCTCGACATGCTCGCGGCCCTGAGCATAGCCGAAGGGCCATTCGACATGCTCACGGCCCTGAGCATAGCCGAAGGGCTGCGTTGCGCTTCATCTTTCGTCATTCCGACGTACGTATACGTACGCCTCATTCCTAAAGATTCGCGCGCCTTACATCTGAAGCTTTTTACTGTGCCGTCTAATTAATGACTTTTTACGAGTTCATCAACATTAACCAAAAAACAAGTGAGGAGGCCATATTTACAGGAAAGTATTTGTTAGGAATCGTGAGTATCTTTTTACTGGTGCTTTGCTTTACCGCTCCAGCCAGGGCAAAATAAACAGCCTGGTAAAGTGGCAAAGGAGGTGGTGCTTATGGATGTAGAGAGTTTGGGATGCTGACATGCTAAATCAAAGAATAAAGGCAAAAGGAGGGAAAAATGAAAAAGGTAAAATTGGGATTGGTCTTAGGATTGGCCGTGGTGTTAGTATCGGTATTTGCTTTACCTGGCCCCGCGGAAGCTCAAAAAAAAATGTGGAGATGGGGGACCTCTAATCCAGGGGCCTATGGTTATAGAGTATCCGCTTTCATGTCAGATTTCTTGCGAAGGGGTATGCCGGATTACGACGTTACCGTTTACCCATACGTTTCAACCACCGCTAACAT
>CP070700.1:4668965-4675943 GCA_020349865.1 Desulfobacteraceae bacterium | reverse complement strand
TTGAACGTATTGAATAGACAATATACACTAAAAATTTTCTTTATCCAATTCTTGACAATGTCGTTCAAGGAAAATCAAGATGCGGGAGGCTCCGAACAATTGCACGACATGGTATTTGTAGTATCCTTTTAAATACCCTGCCCCGCAGCAACAGGAGGTGTTCGTGAGGTCAGTACTGGGTGGACTGATCTGGGTCAGTCTGGCACCTATATTCTATAGTGCCATGAGCGCTTCAGCCAAATTAGCCGCCGCCCACCTGAACGTGTGGCAGATCGGCGCGGGCCGCTTTTTGCTTGGGCTGGTGCTGATGCCGTTCATTGTCAGGGCCCTAAGGCTGAGCCTCTGGGGACAAAAACGTTTCCTTCTTACCCTACGGGGCCTTTGTGGTGCAGTCGCCTTCTTACTCTTGGTTGCCTCATTACAGCTGATTCCACTCTCTTTGGCCATGGTCCTATTCTACCTTTACCCGGCCTTTACTGCTCTCCTATCCCCGTGGGTGGCTGGAGAGCCCACTGCAAAAGCAGCCTGGCCCTTTGTGTTCGGTGCTTTTATCGGCACTACCCTCATCCTCTGGCCGGGTGAATCCGCCGGGAGCTTGGGCTTGGGGCACCTCTTTGCCCTGATCGCATCGGTTTTGTGTGCGTTAACCCTGCTTTTGGTCAGGCGATTGGGCAGGGAGAACAACATCTATACATTATTTTTCTATCTTTGCCTGGTCGGGACCCTGGCCACCGTTGTGCCACTGCTGTTGCACGAGCAACCGTTTCTGCCTTATAGTAAAGCAGCATGGATCAGCGTGGCCGCGGTTGCTCTGTTTTCAATAGGAGCCCAGCTATCCATCAACCAAGCCTTAGCCCGCATCCCGGCGCCGAAGGTGAGCGTCATGATGACAGCCGAAGTACCTCTCGTGGCCGGCTTTGGGGCGCTTTACCTGGATGAACCGCTTGGCTGGCGGCTGGTTGTGGGTGCCCTGCTCATCTTCAGTTGTGGCCTCGCACTCAACCTCCGTATGGGTAAATCGGGTGTTTCCTAACCAGGATGGTTATTCTTTTTGCAAAACTTTAGCTCTTTGAAAATAGAACAGGGCGGGCCATGGGGATCTCTTTTTAAAAGCCGCATCACAAAAATTATACCAAGCTCGTAGCACGCCCCCTGGGCCTTGAACAGTGGCGGGGAGCAGGCAGTGACGGTCACAGTTTAAAGGGAGTCTGTCTTATGGGGCTGTCCTGGGTTGAGTTTTAAGGCTAATCCGCCGTTCCATGTAATGAGGCCGGCTTATGCGGCTTTTTAAAAAGAGATTCCCATGGCTCTACAATCCACGATTGATTTTTTTAAAACGCTAAAGTGTTCCGGATATATCATTTCTCTAAAATTACTCTTCGAGCAACACCTTTTGATGTCTGACCCTCTATTTTTCCAGTCCGGATGAAAATATTGCGACCTTAGGTTTTACATGAGCTTTAAAATCCTTGTATGGCACCCTGATCAACTCTGTGTGTGAACCTGCATTAAAGGCGATTTTTTCATTTTCTGCCAAATTCTCCTCCACAAACACATCAAGCTCATAAAGATTCCCAAATGGGGACATCGCGCCCACTTCACAATCCGGAAATGTGTCTCTAAATTCTCCCTCCTTGGCTAATTCCACTTTGGTGGCTTCCGCCGCTGCCTTCAATAGGTTGAAATCCACCCTATGAGAGGCCGGCAAAACAGCCATGGCCATTTTGCCGTCAACCTTGACCATCACGGTCTTAGCCAATTCTTTTCCCGGAATATGTGCGGAGGCTGCAATTTCCTGAGCGGTGAAGGCCTGCGAATGACTGATCTTTTCATATTTTATTTTATTGCTTTCTAAGAACTCTTCCACCTTTCTCAAAGGCATGATAACCCCTCCTTTCTATTTAGGTTACCTCCTTGCAAATGCACATCAAGCGCATACCCATTGCCCCGTTTGGCTCTCAAGAAAACTCTAATATAACTCTCCAACGATTACAATTCTTAACTCAATCTATAGACAATATGGGTGGATAAGGTGATCCTCTTCATGACTGCCTCAATGGTAGAGAGGAGAAATGTGGAACGGGATGGTTCCATACTTCACCGACAAACTAAGGAGAGCGGAATATAGTTACCCTAGAAATTTCTTTATGGCCTTAATTAGCCTGTCCATAGCCTCAAGGGATTGCATTGGGTCACCTTCGATCTCTAAGCTATGGTCCGCTCCATCAATTACGAGTGATTCTCCTTTGGCGGCAACCTCTTCGAGAAAGACAGGATCGTAGTTTGGGTCGGCTGTTCCTATCACGAAAAGTGCCTTTTGCCTGCACTGTAGGATCTGTTTTCTTAGTCTTTCGTTACGGAAAAGAGGGGTGAGCCAGATCGCATGAGTATTGTTAAACATTGTGTCACTTGTGAGCAGGTGCCCCATTGCAAGAGTACCAATAGACTTTCCTATCAGCGTTATTTTCTGGTAGCGTCGCCGGGTCGAGGCCACCTTGCATGATGCAGTAACGTCGCTTATGAGCCAATGCACACGTTCGGCACCTGTCAGCTGAAGAAAGTCAGGTCTATTACTGTAGTCATACTCTAAACGGAGCACATCTGCTCCCAAAAACAGAAGCAGGCGGCCTGGATAGTATAGAACTGGCATGTGTGCAGTATATCCCATTCCCGGAAGTATAATCGACAGATGATCGGTATTATTCTCTTGCCAAAAAAAGGTGTTGGGAACAGACTCATCGCGGTAGCCTGCGATATATAGTCTCTCCATTTTATCCACTTGAATTCACTCCTTTCTCCTTCTGCTGTTTCAAAAAAAAGCTGGGTCACTCCATCCAACGGCTTTAGGTTGTCTTACGCCAAATTAGGCGATTTACTCAACCGTTTCTAATGTTGAGTAGAGGAGAGAATTTCCATTCTTCCCCACGACTTCGATGGCTCCCATGTGGCGCAGGCAGTATGCCATCTTTTGTGCAAGCCAGCGTGGCTGCTCGATGCCTTTAGCCAGTTCAAGAGTGGTGAAGGGATCAGATAGATCCGCAGGAATGAGGGCAAGGAAGTCGGAGGGCCTTCCAAACACATGCCTGATAACTACTTCGAGAAGACGGTGGTCGGTGACGCTCCACCCCCTACGCCGCCAGCTGCCTTGACCGTCGTCACATCGGATCTCTTCCTCGCGAATGAGAAGCACTTCCAGGGAAAAATTCTTCTCCTTTATCAGGCCTGGGATACTGACTAATTCTTCAAAGAGGAGAAGAAGATGCCCTTTCTTGGGAGACTTCCGCCTGCCAAGGCAAGTCGCTCCGTCGGATGCCAGGCGGACAATCCATTTTTCTTGCGCGATAGGAAAAACAAGTCGGACACTGTGCGTGTCCGTCAACTTGTTTAATTTCTTTTTTATTGCAGAAAAATTGGGGGTCTGGATTTCGATGAAGAGATTATTGCGGATTATGTCTATGTGAAAACCGTCTACTTCAGTTTCCAGGCAGTCGCCAGGCATGGCGTACCAATCCTTCAATGCTGAGTGAAGGCCCTTTTCGCCCAATGTGCCGATCACATTTTTTGCAATCAGCTTCGATTTATACTTCTTTGTTTCCTGCTTGGACTTTTCCAATGCCATTAATAGCCAAACCTCAACAGATAAGGGCCTTCTTTAATGCTAAAACAATTTCTTCAAATAAAACAGTTTTTTTATTCCTATCCTTTGCCTTCAGACTATAAAACATTCTCTTTCTCAGCCCAGATGAAAGTTCCAGTTGTACGCCCCTGCCCTTCTTCCCCCGATTGCAGATGTTTGATTTATTAATACCCAGCAGGTCAGGATTATCATGTTCCCCGGCTTTAAACCCGGCCTGAATTAGAGAATCTTGAATTTTCCCTTTTAATGCAGTATCCAATCCCCCTATGTAAGCGATTTCTTCCTCACCACCGCAACCGTGAAGTGCTAATACGTTAGTGTGCTCCTTTACTAAATTAATCCCACAAGGCTCATCAAACCTTGTGCTGGTTATATGTAGGTCACTATTTCCAGCTGGCTTTATTCCCTCAAATGAATAATAAGAATGGTCCTTTCCAGCTACCGCGTCTGCAATATCCGTAGTGCCTGGTTCAATGCTTCCACCATGAGGGGCGATTATAACCGAGTTGGTTTTTCCTTTTCTCCAATTAATTCGATAAGCTTTATTTAATTCCTCGGTCTTGCGTAGCTGCTCATAGTTTTTGTATTTATCACTCATATTTCCCTTTCACATAGACGACGGTTATATGATCCAGTTGCCCTTCTTTTAGATGAACTTAGGGGCTTCGCCCCAACCTGTCGAGAGCCCCTCGGCCTTGAGCGACTCGACTTGAGCCATACGGCCCCGAGCTCATGGCCGATGGGCTTGTCGACAAGGCTCTGGGCCGAAAGGCCTCTAGGTCGTGCGATTGGAATGTTGGAATGATGGAACACTGGAAACCGGGAACCGCCGCGAAGCAGTGGGACTGAGCCAGCGAAGCGGCGCGAAGAATAATGGGTTGTGGGAAATTGACGGAATGGCTTGTGGGGTAACTCAAGTTGAAAAAACATGAGAGAAATGAGAAATTTGATTCTAATCCATTCGGTAGAAAACGAATTTCTATCATTCCATTATTCCATGCGTGGGGGAAACTACCAAGCCTCATTAAATATCTTTAATTTCAATAAGTTGTAGAATTTCTGAGCCGTAAAATCCCTAACAAGGGAATATACCCCTAATCAGGGCTTAGTACAAATTATTTTCTCGATAATTATTTCACTGCATTCTTCAAAATCTTCCCAGGGATGAACCTGGGGACATTCTTTGCCTTGATTTTGCTTGTCTCACCGATCTGAGGATTTTCTCCTTTGCTGGCCTTCCAATGGGTAAGAGAGACGCCCTTAAACTTTAAGAATGTCTCTCTTATGGAACAAGGAAATTCTTTGCAACCGCGAAGCAACCTGTTATAAAGATAAAAAGATCGGGATAAGAGGCATGAATCTGTAAGCACTATTGGATTGCCACCCTTATCTTCTCCCGGTGAGATCGGATGCCTTCCTGAGAAAGAACAATCCTTTTCATAGCTTTAAGGAGAAGATTCATGAGACAGAAGACCCTCCCAACCGCAAAGAGGCCCCAAAGTGAACTCCTCTTTTTTCATTCGCCCAACGGCCGCAAACGGGTGGTGAAGGCGGCACTCCCAAAAATGCAGGCCGTGCTTCTCACCGGTATTTTCTTTGTGCTCTTTTCATGCTCACACTCCCCCCAGGTAAATGCGAATGAGCAAGCACAAGCAAGCGTTATGCCTGATTATCTTTCCGGGGAAGAGATCCAATCGGCAAAGGTCTATAAGGAGATCTTGCCCTCGGTGGTGACAATCTTTACCTCGCAAGAGGTCATTCAGGAGGAAGGGGCTGTAAAAAAGGGGGGTATCGGCAGTGGCGTCCTGATTTCACCGGAGTCCCATGTGCTTACGGCGGCTCATGTAGTCAGGGGCGCTGATGAGATCGTCGTTAAGACGCAAGACGGAAACATGCGGCCGGCAGAACTGCTTTTTAGCGAGACAAGCGCGGACATTGCCCTGATACAGCTCATTACGCCGGCACACGGGCTCAAACACGCCGAACTGGGAGATTCGGATCGGCTTGTGGTGGGGCAATCTGTCTACGCCATAGGCAGTCCCTATGGTCTGGAGAATTCTTTTTCCGTGGGGCACATCAGCGGGTTTCGGAGCTTCGACCGCTATTACGACGGTGCGATTCAGGCCAAATTCGTCCAGACCGATGCTGCGATCAACATGGGAAACAGCGGTGGCCCCCTGTTAAACTCCAAGGCCCAGGTCATCGGGATTGCCTCCCAGATCCTCAGTGTTTCCGGGGGCTTCCAGGGGATCGGGTTTGTGGTGCCCGTCAATACGGCGAAGGAGCTGCTGTCCCTCAAAGACCGGGTCTGGCTCGGCATCGAAGGCATCTATTTGAACAGAGATGGGATCTCTAAACTCATGAACCGGGACCTGAAAGGCGGTCTGCTCATCGAACGGGTTGCAAAGGGTAGTCCCGCGGATAAGGCCGGCTTGCAGGGCGGATCAGTCCCGTCACGGATGCTGGGTCGAGATTTCCTGCTTGGCGGGGATTTGATCGTGGCGTTCGGCACCCAGGAAGCCTGCAACAGCGAATGCCTGGTAGAGGTTAACAGGCGCTTTGGCGGCATTGACAAGATTCCGGTGAAATTCCTGCGTGGCGGTAAGATTATGGAGGCGACCATTGATCTATCGGGCACCCGCCGGAATTTTCTTGAGGGGATTAAGGATTAGGGATCGGTTGTCAGGTAATTTAAACCCCGATTGTGCAGTAGCCTCCTGCTGCGGCTTGAAAATCCTTGCTGCAACGCTTGTTTCCCGATTTTGCTCCTCGACATATTTATGAATATGCCTACGTCACAAAATCGCTCCAACTGCGCATTTCGCTACAGGTTTTCTGCGCCTCGCTACGGATTCTACTGCACAATCTGGGTTTAAAGTTATTCTATTATCTCAAGTACACATCGCCTTTTCAATTTCGCAGAGGCTCCAGTGAGTATTGTTCTCATAGCTTCGGCTGTGCGCCCGCGCTTGCCGATCACTTTTCCAAAATCTTCCTTAGCTACCTTCAGTTCAATCACAGAAACTCGTTCTCCCTCTTTTTCTGTGACCACTACGTCCTCCGGCTTATCCACCAGTGCTTTGGCAATTAGTTCAATCAACTCTTTCATTTCAAATCACCTCTATGTAGGATTTTTCTAAGTATTCAAGTTCCTGTTACCGCTATTTCCTGTAATGAGCCCATCACGTTCTGGCTGCAAATGAGGCGGCATCCCCGCCAATTCCATGAGAAAGAATTCCTTGTTTTCCGGAGATATTAAAGCAAAGGTTGACCGCCCGTCTTTTCTGTAAATGATCTGCAGCCGATCCAACGACCATGCCGGGGCACTCAACGGGTTTCTT
>CP070700.1:4647469-4668865 GCA_020349865.1 Desulfobacteraceae bacterium | reverse complement strand
TTTCAGAATATCAACCCTTACTGCTTTAAAAAATCTAAGAAAAAATTGTTCTGTAATATCTCCCCAATACAACAGGTTGAAAATATGCTGATTGCCAAGCTCACGGATTCTTGAAAGGACTTGACGTTCTTTCAAACAGTGTATTTGTTTTCCTTGAATCAGATCAGTGAGCAACGTGGTGCCACATCTTCCTGTACCAATGACAAAAACTGGCCGTTTTTTAAGAATTATTTCCATATCCCGTTCCATCTCAATAAATGTTTAGCTTGACCCATTGGAAGCACATAGGTTTTAAAAGCATCTATCATAATTTAATTGACTATGTTCTTTGGGCGTCCATAGTGACGATCGCACTTTGTAAAATTAACGCATTAATTCCTTTTGTGAGAATATGTTATACTTCTAACCTCTACTGAAGAAATAACTAATAAGAGTCAAGGGTTCTAAGTTCTTGCGATTGTTGATACAAGAGCTGAAGTAATTTATATATTCTATTAGTATTAAAAAAAGGGGTGACAAATACCGGGAGGCTTTTAAATCTCGTTCTGTCAAACTGTTTAGGGAAACTCGCCGATTAAAGATCATGGCAATCTAGCACTTTTTATAAAGTAAACTTATCTGCCACAGGCAGGAAAAGTATCACTATTAGATATTCGGATATTGACCTCTCAGTCTGTTTTGTTCTTTCTCATCCAGTATCTGAGCTGGAAGTTTAGGAACCAGGGGCTTGTCACCTAACATACGCCGTCTTTTTTTCAATTTCAGTACTTCTGAGGGCAACTGTTTTTCTTCAGTAGCTTCCTTTTCGGATGCTGGCAGATAGATCTCGAAGGTAGTACCCTGTCCTTTCTGGGAGTAAACATCTATGTAGCCGCCTTGAGCCTTAACAATACCATAAACGGAAGACAACCCAAGTCCCATGCCTTTACCCACCCCCTTTGTTGAGAAGAAAGGGTCAAAAATCCGCTTCATGGCCTTTTTATCTATTCCCACACCCGTATCCATAACACTCAACAAGACATAATTTCCGGGCTTTGGATTATAGGGCTTGTCGTTCATATCCTCATGAGTGACATTCATCGCTCCTACATAGAGATCGCCGCCTTTGGGCATGGCATCTAAGGCATTTACATACAGATTCAGTAGAACCTGCTCGATCTGCCTCTGGTCTGCCATTATATCGGATAAGTTTTTTGCAAGTTTTAGATGTATCCTTATTTCCCTATTAGCATCGCCAAAGGTGTTGAATGCCTCTCTCACCAATTTGTTTAAGCCAATGCGTTTGATTTCATACCTGCCTTCCCCGGCATACCCGAGAAGCTGGCTGATCAGCCTTGATCCTTTTTGAACAAGTTTTTCGATTGTTTTAAGCTTTTTATAATTTGAGTGATTAGGATCGGTCTCAAAAAGCATCAAAGAGGTATTTCCCCGGATACCCATATTCAGGTTATTAAAATTGTGTGCAATGCCACCCGCAAGGGTGCTTAGCGCTTCATCAGCACGCTTGTGCTCACAAAGATTATCAAGCCAATTGCGCAATTTCGCCGCTGGCAGGTTACGGCTGAGGAACTCGGCAGGCGGCATGAAGTAAGGATTATTGTAGGTCTCTGTTCCCACAACACAGACGGGGTGTGTACACAGCACATCCAAAAGTACAGCTGGATCAAAGATGCGCATATTGTACTGGCAAATGGCAAGGCATTTGCTACTTTGTATAAAGTCAGTTAGCTTAGCCTCGTACTCTATCAGCCCCTCTAACTTAGGCAATCTTTGACATATCCAGCTCATTTCACTAATCACACGAAGAGCAGAATATGACTCTGCTAGGGCACACTCCGTTTCCGTACGCAGCAGTTCTATCATATCATCAGGTTCGAAAACCCCCGTTCTCATATATGTTTCTTCAACGCCAAGGATTTGCAACTGCCCGATTGAAATGTGGGGTTCAACTGCTACCCCTTCGTCCCGTAAAGAGGTAAGGAGTCTTTCAGCCGACACTTCATCCACGATGTAGATGACCTTTTCGTCTTGTTCCAAACCCTGACGCAAAAAGGGAAACGTCATCGCGCGAAATTGTTCATCAGTTTCATAGACCCAACACACGTGGTCACCGGGCCCCATTTCTGTCAGCGTTCTTTTGTTTTGGAACAGTGGCTCAGGGAATGCTTCTTCTAATTTCTCACAGGTGGAGTTTTTTGACATTTGGGATCTCCTCTTTAGTCATTTTAGGAATCCATTCTTTGCAACCAAAATCAACTAAAGCAGAAACCGTGCCATATCAGGCAATGGATAATTTAACAGTTATGTCAAACAGTTGAACGCTTTTTGCTTAATCATGTGGTTGTTTTAAAGGAGGCAGTGCTTTTGAAAATTCAGTAAATCGTCAATCTTTTGACGTCGTCTGAGGTCTTCTATAGGGCTTAGGGCATCGCAAACCGGATCATGGCCGAGGAGTAATAAGTACCTTATCGGCGGGATTTCAAGTTTCCAGCTTAGTATATCCATTGAGGTTCAGGCTTTAAAAAAACAGATGGAAAAGCTTCAAAAAGGGAAGAAAATTTTTCAGAAGAATTTGAGGGCAAAAACCAAACAAATTCTCAAGTTTATAAACAAAACGCCGATATAATTTATTGAGATGAAATCATTCTCATAAATTGCAAAGTTTGAACAAACCATACACACTAAATTTCAACAGAACCAGAGGGGAGAAGTTCATGGCTGACGTTAAAAAAAGGATATGTGAATGGTTAAATTTGGAACAAAAGAGTTTAAATGAAATTTCGCTCGAGGATATAGAATTCGGGGAGGCAGAAGAACAAAATATCAATGAGGAAGTGGCAAAAATGTTGTCTTTTAGTAAACACCGTAATCAGGTTGAAAATCATATAATGACCGAGACCGATGGCCTACCATGCAAAAGTTTCTGGGTGGAGGATACAAAAGACCTCGTTTTATATGTATGGGAC
This sequence comes from Desulfobacteraceae bacterium, assembly GCA_020349865.1. Next base: position 4,665,899 of record CP070700.1, on the reverse strand, counting down.
GGAAATCAATCGAAAACAATTTTAATACCACAGAACGGTTGGGCGATCAGGGATGATATTACGGTTCATTAGCGGGGAGGTTTTATGTTGCCAAACTCACCAACCTACAAAGAATTGCAGCAGAAAATTAAGCAGTTGGAAAAAGTATGCGCTAAACGCAAAGTAACTGAGGAAGAGCTTCTAAAGGTCAAAAAGCTTGAATCAATAGCTGCTCTTTCCGGCGGTATTGCGCATGACTATAACAATTTGCTGACATCAATAATGGGTAATATCTCACTTGCGCAGACATATCTGGAACCTGATCATGAAGTTTTTGCCCTATTAGATGAAGCGCAGCACGCATCAATGCTTGCAAAGGATCTTACCCAAAAGCTGATCACCTTTTCTAAGGGTGGAGCGCCGATCAAGAAACCTGCCTCCATTTCGGATCTAACTAAAAGAGCAACTGAATTTAGCCTGAGTGGTTCCAACGTCAAATATAAATTTCATATTTCGGAGGAATTATGGCCCGTTGAAATTGATGAAACACAAATTGGCCAGGCAATCTACAACCTGATTATGAATGCAAGAGATGCTATGAGCGATGGGGGAACCATTAGCGTTTCCGCAGAAAATGTAAATATTGGCCATGGCATTCTTACTCTAAAAAAGGGGAAGTATGTTAAAATCTCCTTTGAAGATAAGGGTACTGGTATTCCCAAGAAACATATAGAGAACATTTTTGACCCCTATTTTTCCACAAAGGAGATGGGAGCGCAGAAAGGAATGGGGCTGGGGTTATCCATCTGCCATTCAATAATTAAGGGACATGGAGGGGATGTTGGTGTAGAGTCACAGGAAGGGGTTGGAACGACCTTTAGCATATATTTGCCTGCCTCCGACGCAAAAATGCCTGAATATAAACCTGATAAGAAGCACATGAAAGAAACACCTGTTTTTGGGAATGGTCGGATTCTTGTGATGGATGACGAAAAGATGATCAGAGACCTTGCTGGCGGAATCCTTAAACACCTGGGATATGAGGTCGAATTCTCTAAAAATGGCGCTGAAGCAATTGAGGTTTATAAAGAAGCAATGAAATCAGGAGAGGCCTTTAGTGCAGTAGTTTTGGACTTAACCGTTCGAGGTGGTATGGGAGGCAAGGAGGCTATCCGGAAATTGATGGAAATTGACCCTGAGGTCATAGGGATCGTTTCCAGTGGCTATTCTGATGATGCTGTGATGACTGATTTTGAGAAATATGGGTTCCGTGGGGTAGTGGCCAAACCATACAGTGTTCGTGAAGTAAGTGAAACCTTAGCTAATCTCGGACTCAAACCTGCGAGTTGATGAAAAGCATTTGCTATTTATTGAGGCGAGTCGATGCCGGATGATAGATGCTCGACGCTTGATACAAAAGAGAATTTCTTAGATTCATATAATGTCCAGAGACCATTTCCGTTAACGCAGGATATCAGCTTATTCCTCGCACTAGGTATGTTTAACCCAGATTGTGCAGTACCCTCCAACTGCGCGTTTCGCTATGATTTTCTGCGCCTCGCTACGGATTCTACTGCACAACCTGGGTTAAAAAACTGACATAAATTTTATGATCTTAGTTTTTATATGCCGTTCGAACCGCCATCTCGTTTGGTTTACGAAAAAAATCCATTCGGGCTGGATTTATCCCAGGCCTGATGTTTTCGCAATCATCATAGTCCCAACACCCATAATTCACTTTCCTATAAATCCCTTTGCTTCTGCATAAGACAAAAATCTGAAGTTGCTGCCAGATTCAGATCGGCATTGAATTATGTTCAACAATTTGGTAAAATTATACCGCCACTCAGGAGGATGAGCGAGCACTGGTTCCGAAGGAGGCGGTATTGGATCAGCTTCTTAATTTGCCGGAAAGATGCCCACTAAACAGCCAAGAGTGTCCGGTTTTTGATGAAGTTCTGCGCTTGAGAGAAGAGTGCAAGCAGCTTCGTGAACTAACCCAAATCGACACCCTTACCGGGCTATTCAACTTTCGGTACCTGTTGAAGGCCCTTGAGGGGGAAATGGAGCGCACCCGCCGTACAGGTCTTACCACTGGTCTTATTATGAGCGACCTGGACCACTTTAAAAGAATAAATGATATCCATGGCCATGAATGCGGTAATAAGGCACTCCAATGGCTGAGCAGCATCTGGCGCGAGAACTTACGACGCATAGACATGGCCTGCCGGTATGGAGGCGAGGAGTTTATTGCTATACTGCCAGGAACCCGTCTGCCCCAGGCTATTAGTGCTGCGGAACGTTTGCGCCTCGCTCTGGCAAATTCACCTATAAAGCTTAACGGTAAACTTGTCAGCCTGACAGCCAGTTTTGGAGTGGATTCGTACAGGGGAAGAAAAAAGCTCTCAGTAGAAAAATTTATCCAACGAGCAGACCGTTTTCTACTTGAGGCGAAGGCCAAAGGGCGTAATCGTGTCTGCTACGATGAAGACAAGATAACTGTGGCGATGGAAGGACTCACACACGAAGAACGCGAGGCATTGTTTGCAACCCGTCGGCCTGAAAGGTGAGCGAGGCAATGTCAGAATGAATATTTTTCGGGCAGTTTGAGTTATGACAACTAAAAAAGATCCAGTAACTTTATGTATTACCAGTGGAAAAGGTGGTGTCGGTAAAACAAGCCTTGCCGTTAACTTGGCCTTTGCTTTGGCCAAGAAGGGGCCCCGTGTGCTCGTTGTGGATGGGGATCTTGGGCTTGCCAATGTGGATGTGTTGCTGGGACTGTCAGTTAAGAGAACCATTCGTGATGTGTTGGATAGTGGCGCTGACCCCTTTGAAACGGTAGTCCATTTGGAACGCAACCTGGGGATACTTCCCGCCAGCTCCGGGGTCCCTGAAATGGTTACTTTGGGGCCGGAAGAACAGACCCGGTTAGGGAATGTTTTGACTTCAATTGCAAGCCATTTTGATTATGCCTTGATGGATACGGCTGCAGGGATAGGCCCATCAGTGCTCTGGTTCAACAGATTTGCAGGCCACAATATGATTGTGCTCAGCCCTGATCCTGCATCCCTTACCGATGCCTACGCCCTCATCAAAATTCTCTCACGGGACTATAACCGAAAGCACTTCCACCTTGTTATCAATTTTGTCAATAGCGACGGAGAAGGCCGACAGACCTATGAGATTTTGGAAAAGGTAGCAAAAAAATTCCTGGGCCTGAATCTTAAATATCTTGGAACAGTACCTGATGACAGAGTCGTTCAGAACGCAGCACGGAAACAACACCCTTTTATAAAAGATGCTCAACAAAGCAAGGCCGCTCAGGCCCTTTTCGTTATGGCAGACCGTATTCAGATGCTTAAAGAGAAACCTCATAGCCCTTGACCTATTGTGTGAAACCTATGTGAGCACATACATCAAATCCGTTCAGGTAAATATTGTATCGTGGAAGATCACCAAAAGGCAAAGTTACTTAAAAAAATCATTGAAAGTGATGGCCTTCCCTCACTTTCTCCGCTTGCCATTCAGCTGGTTGAATTCGCAGCGGATGATCAGAGTTCTGCGCGAGACCTGGCCTCAATCATTGAAAAAGATCCCGGCCTGACAACACGGCTGCTTAAATTAGTCGGCAGTGCCTTCTTTGCCCGTCTTCAACGGATTACTTCGGTTACTCATGCTGTTGCCCTCTTAGGTTTCAAAAGGGTGCGTATTATGGCCTTAAGCCTTTCGTTGCGCAATACGTTTCCCATGGGCAAGATAAAAAGCATGGATTACGATCATTTCTGGAAAACCTCTCTTTACCGGGCCCTGATCGCACAAAATCTTGCCCAATCCGCACAAACAGATAAACTGAATGCCGAAGAGGCATTTATAGCTGGCTTGATCCTGGAAATTGGAATGCTGATGCTTTACATAGCGTCATCTGATGAAATGAAACAGGCGTTCCCCGGAGGAAATGTACCTCTGGAAGAGGCAGTTTTCTGGGAGGAGGATAATTTTGGGGTCAATCACAGGGACGTAGGTGCCCTCGTTTTTAGGCGCTGGCACTTTTCCGAGCATCTGGTGGAGAGCCAGAAGTATTTCGGGTCTGAGGCCCTTCTGCCAGACAAGCCGATCCTGTGCAAAGTCGTTGAGTTGGCGAGGAGACTAACGGAGACAGTATTTGGTGATACAAGTGATTTATATAAGATTCAACAACAGGCCGAAAGCCTCATGAAACTAAAGAGCGAGGCGGTCAATGAAATCCTGTCAGAGACCTTTGGTAAGGTGGAAGATTTGGCAGAGCAACTAAGTATTGAGGTTGATTCACAGACCGACATTGTAAGTGTCATGGAAAAGGCAAATCAGGCCCTCGCTCGTATCAACGCCTCAATAGAAAGTTCCTTCCAGGGTCTTTTGGACAACGTGAACCAGTATGACCGATCATTGATCCATAGCTCTGAGGAGGTGACACAGAACCGGCAAGACATCCTTCAAAACACCCTGGATGCAGTGGCCCACGAAATTCGGAATCCCCTTCTGGCTATTGGGGGCTTTGCCAGGAGACTGGCAGGTCAGGCTACAGAAGATGGCCGAGGCAGACAATATGCCAGGATCATTGCTGAAGAGTCTTCACGAGTTGAAGGTATTTTAAAGGAGATGATGGAATATTCCAAGGCGTATGAGCCCGCCCTTACCGAAGAAGACCTGATTCAGGTCATAGACGAGGTCCTCAAAGGGCTTGAAGATCTTTTTCGTGAAAGGCAAATCGGTATTGTTCGGGATTTTCCTCAAGGACCGGTGCTGGTACCGTTGGAAATGGATGGTATCACCAGGGTCTTCGATCAGTTTTTTAATAACGCCATTTCCATGATCGGCCCAAACGGTGGAACAGTGACCGTATCGGTTCAACCCTTGGTTCAAACCGGGGAATTATGGGTCAGCGTTTCCGACAATGGACGTCCCATACCAGATGATATCCGAGATGCCCTTCTCCATTCGAATCTTTCCACCAAGACATTCGGCGGGGGATTGGGCCTGCCCATGGCGCGAAAGATAATAGAAGCCCACAATGGCCGAATCGAACTCAAAGAACGGGAAGAGGCCGGCAATATCATCAATCTCTATTTCCCAATAAAAGAGTTTCACCCGAAGCCGTAATAAAAAATGGGGATAAATACCTTTATCAGAAAAAGCGGGAAGTGAGCAACAGGGTCATAGGAGGGCAGTTAGGAGCTTTACAAACTCAAAGGCAATAGGTGTTGATTCCATGAAAAAAAAAGTGTTAGTCGTCGATAACCATCCGGTCATCTTGAAGTTTATGGCCAATTTGCTTGAGAAGGAGGGCTGTGAGATTAAGACAGCTGAGGACGGTCTCTCTGCCCTTGCTGTTTTAGAAACATTCGTCCCAGACGTCATATTTATTGACCTGGTAATGCCTAATATCAGTGGAGACAAATTGTGCCGAATCATCCGCAAGATGCCGGAACTGCAAGGCACCTATCTTACTATCCTCTCTGCAATTTCTGCCGAGGAACAAGTGGACATTCTTGATTTCGGTGCCAATGCATGTATTGCCAAGGGGCCATTTGACAAAATGGCAAAACACATCCTTTCTACATTGGGGCAGTCTGGACTGGGGACTAGGGGCGACCTGGCAGGCAAAATACTTGGATCCGAAGATGTTTGTCCACGAGCAATTACAAAGGAGTTATTATCTTCCCGAAGGCATCTTGAAGCTATCTTAAGAAATATGTCCGAAGGCATTTTGGAGATTACCCTTGATCAAAGAATAGTTTATGCCAATCCTATCGCCATTTCACTCACTGGCATACCCGAGGAAAGAATTTTAGGTTCTCATTTTACTGAACTCTTTTCAAGGACCAATCGCGAAAGGCTTAAGGGCCTGCTGGAGTTCAGTGATAAAGCACCAAAAAGTATTGGCGACGACTCACCGGTGATACTAAACGGTAGGGAGGTTTCACTAAATCTTTTACCTTTCGAAGATGATGAACGTCAGTCAATAGTTGTCATTTTGAATGATGTCAGTGAGCAAAGGCGAATGCAGGTCCAGCTTCAAGAAGCGCAAAAAATGGAGGCCATAGGCACATTGGCAGGGGGTATTGCCCATGATTTCAATAATTTACTCATGGGCATACAAGGCAATGTATCTTTGATGCTCTTAGATGTTAATTCCGCCCATCCACATCATGAAAGACTGACAACCATTGAAAAACTGATTCAAAGCGGATCAAGGCTGACGAAACAGATCCTCGGATATGCCAGGGAAGGGAAGTACGAGGTCAGGACCATTGACCTGAACCAAATAGTACAAGAAACGTCTGAGACATTTGGCAGGACCAAAAAAGACATTACCATTCATCTTTCCCTGTCTGAGGACTTGCTGACAATTGACGGAGACCAGGGGCAGATAGAACAGGCCCTTTTGAGCCTGTACGTGAATGCATGGCAAGCAATGCCGGATGGCGGGAATATATTCTTGAAGACCATGAATACTGCCAGCGAAGACATGAAGGGCAAAATGTATAAACCCAAGCCCGGCAACTATGTCCTGTTTACAATCACTGATACCGGAAAAGGCATGGACAAAAAGACGCAGGAACGTATTTTTGATCCGTTCTTTACCACCAGAGATATGGGCAGGGGCACGGGTCTTGGCTTGGCCGCGGTTTACGGTATAATAAAAGGTCATGCCGGATATATTGATGTTGACTCAGAAAAGGGACTTGGTACAACCTTAAGTATTTATCTTCCCGCCTCAGTAAAACAGGCTACAGAAAAAGACAAACAAACTGAGGAAGTCCTGAAGGGGACAGAGACGGTACTTTTTGTGGATGATGAGGATATGATCGTTGATGTTGGTCAGGAGATTCTTGAAACTTTGGGCTACCAGGTCTTGTTAGCCCGGAACGGAAAAGAGGCTATTGAGGTTTATAAGGCGAATAAAGACAGGATTGATGTGGTCATTCTGGATATGATCATGCCGGATATTAGTGGCGGGGAAACCTATGATCTCCTTAAAGCAATCAACCCCCAGATAAAAGTTCTTCTTTCAAGCGGGTACAGTATAGACGGTCAGGCGCAAGAAATATTGGAGCGTGGTTGCAATGGATTTATCCAGAAGCCCTTTGATATTAAGCGATTAGCGTCCAAGATAAGAAAAATCTTGGCGATAGATTAGAAATTTATGCAAAGACGTTGATACTGAACGGTTGAATGACGCCATCTTTTAGATAATCTTTGACCAGATCCAGCATAATACTGATTTTAAATGGCTTTGAAAGGGTGGGATATCCGTATTTCAAGATCTCTTCGTCTAATTTCCGCTTCAGCCTGTTGATCCCAAAAAAGCCACTGATATAGATTACCTTGATTTGAGTATTTGTTTCTCTAATCTTCCTTACAAGTTCCAACCCGCTCATCTTTGGCATTACGACGTCGGTAAGGACCAGGTCTGGTTTAAATTCACGGTAAATTTGATAACCATTATCTCCGTTTACCGCAACCCTAACATCATAGCCTTCCATCAAAAAGACGTCCCTGAATATTTCCTGCAAACCGAACTCGTCTTCAACAACTAATATTCTCTTTTTGCTCTCATTGTGTTTTATTGTTCCCTTTCTAATCAATTCAACCAGTTCTTCATCCTTAATCTGGCTAATAAGACGGCTAACCCTATTGAGCCTCTGTTGGGTCAGTTTTGCCTTGGCCCTATTCTTTGGATTCAGATCCGGATGATACACCTTGCTCAAAAGGCGATAACTGGATCGTATATAGGACAGGACTGCCCTATCGCCCAACTCAGAATAGATTTCCCTCGCCTTATCAAGTAAACCGAGATAAATTAATTCTTTTTCTATATCAAAATTCTTATTCAATATGTTTCATTCCTTGTGCGTCTTTGTGGTTGAATAGTTGCAGTAAAACAAACATGTTAGCGAAGATCATGCCAATACAAGTAGGCAAAGGATACCTTAAACCTTACAAATAGTTAGCCCACTACTCCACCAAAAATGGAAGATATGGGTAAAGAAATGCCACTCCTTTTGAATGACTATATTCCATTTTTTGGCAAAGTTTTACTCTATCCCTCATCGAGCATTGTGCATCCGGTATCGCGAGGCCGTTTAGTGGGAAAAAATGCTTGAGGATTGGGAATTCGAATCATTCACCGAGATTGCCAAAAGAGAGGCTGAATCTCGGGCCATAATTACACAGGTTCAGATTATGAATCTTTTGAAGTTACCGGCTGAGATGCAGGAACTTCTGGCCGGGTTCGATGTTCCGAAAGGGATCAGGAAGTATTCTGAAAGGACACTGAGTAATACCCACAATTCTTTTTAGCCATGAATTTTTTTCAGGATTGATTTGACCAGCAAACCTACATTGCAATTCAGGCGTATTGCAGGAACTGCAAACAAAAGACCAACACCTCATGAAAGCTTCTAACATCATTAGTATTCTTCAATCTTTAGAGATTTAATACGTGCGTTCAACCAGGCATTTAATCAAATTTACTGAATTTGCGTCTCCCCATTTCTCGGCGCCTTTCAAACCGCTCCTCTGCTTGCATATCCCGATACTCCTTCAGTTGTTCATCTGTGAGGATATGAGCCAGGCGCGTTTCCACTGATTCTTGAAGTTCGCGCATCTCGCGCCTCAAGGAAAAAATATCCGGGCGATCCTGCTGATTATACTTCTCGACTATTTTGCGCCGTTCTCTGATGCTTCCATCAATGATCGGATGAGCATTTCTTTCTTGCGCTTCAGTGAGATCGAGGTGCTCCTTCATCTTAGAAAGAACCTGTTCGGAGGTTTCCTCGATTTGAATTGATTGAATAAAAGCTTTGGCATGTCGGCCTTTTAATTTCTCATTAAGTCTTTCCAATTTTTCTTTCTGGTCAAGGTTTAACTTCTCTTTCATCAGTGCAAAGCTTTTGTCGCTTATTTCTCTTATCTCAGGCAGGTACTTGCGCCTGATAGCAAATATCTTGTTCTCGGATTCCTTCACAATCTTTTCGACCTCAATCCGTTGTTCTTCAGTCAAGTCAAGCTCATTTGAAAGTCTGTTCATCAATAAGGTCTTCCTTAGGTGAGGCCGAGGTCCGCCACCTGCAAACCGTTCAATCCGGTGTTTAAGGTAAAGCCCTGTTCCCAGTGAACCCGCCAGCACACCAACAAGAAGTATAAAAATTACTCCTACTGCTAATTTCAATTTATTCATAGTTTCCTCGTTATCTATTATACAGGGCAAGTAAGCTGAAGTCTGCTGGGTCCTCTATAAATATTTTCGCCAGTTCATAATCTGAAACAAAATCAAGCTGGGCTACAGCTGCACCCAACAGCAATACCAGGGCACATGCAACAGGTGCGAACCGCCAAACAAGGCCTTGGAAAAGCTCAAAATAACCTGTTTTGGGGTAAAGGGGACCTAGGTTTCGGATATGACCCATTACTCTGGATTGCCAAAGCTCGTCAACTTCAGTCTTCTCTTTTTCACGGTAAGCTGCAGCCAAGGCTTTCCTAAGTTTCACAAAATCCTCTTCTTTGATGGATTTCATATCTACCTCCTGCTATTCTTCCATCAATCTTGTCAGAAGCTTTTGAAGCTTTTTGCGGGAGCGGAAGGATCGGACTTTTACGTTGGCAATGCTCCAGCCGAGAAGATCGGCTGCTTCTTTACCTGACAGACCTTCAAGATACATCAGCTCAATAATCATTCTGTCTTCAGCAGACAGATTTCTCAGGGCCCAGTCCAGCAATTCCCTGGCCTCATTCTGAAAACCTTTCTCGTAGAGAGACTGCTCTGGTTCATCTGATATCACTTTTTCAAGCCAGTCCTGGTGTTTCTCAGTGAGTGAACTAATAGGAACTTCCCGAGATCTATATGCCTTTCGCCAATAATCATAACAGGTTCTTACTGCAATTGAAGACAGCCATCGGCCGAAACCGCTCTTTCCTTTAAAGGTCAGCAGAGATTGGTAAACCCGCACAAAAACCTCTTGAGTTGTCTCTTCCACGTCATGGTAAGGCACATGCTTTTTTACGATCTTTAACACAAGATCCTTGTACCTTACCAGTAGAGACTCAAATGCATTTACGTATCCATCAAGAACCTGGCGAACGATTTCAGTATCACTGAGCTTGCGAGAGTCATTTTGCATTTCTAATGGTCACTGAACTGGCCTGATTACGACTTTATAACAGAAAGAACCATCAACAGGAAATGAATATTTTCGCAGAGTTAACCGCTCAGGTATAGATTATCATTGATGTGCCGGTTCACAGGCTTATTCAGCCTTGTTTTCAAGCCACGTATCAAAGCGGTGCCTGATTCTCTCCTTTCTATGTGCTCTTCGGTCCTTCAAGAACTCTCGCTGTTCAGGAGTCAAAACTGCCTTGAGTTCAGCCATCATTTTCGCCTTTAACACAAACATTTCCTCTCTAACTGCGGATGCCTCTCGGAATGCTTTTCGTGCATGTTCGTTGTTGAATTTTTCAGCATGTAAGATTGCCGAGAGATTCTTTCTTACCTCCATAATGCTGTTCCTGAGGCTTTCTCTATCAGTCTCGTATTTGTTGAGGATGTTCATCATATGCACTTGTTGAGAATCTGAGAGCTTTAGTTGAAGAAAAGCTTTCAAACCACCTAAAACAGGCCTTATGCCCCGGTTTGGTCCAAAAGGTCTGGCCTCTGCCGCAAATGCAAGTGCGAAAACCATTAAAACCGCCACCATGACTGTTAATGCTTTTTGTAAGTTCATTTTTTTCTCCTCTATTAGGATTTGGTGTTTTGCTAAATTTCGCTTTCACCATTAAAGTCGCCGTGCACGCTGAAAAGGTTACAAAAAACTTTGCAGAATACTGTTCAGCTCCAGCCATCAACGAAAATAAGTTTGTAACCTTTTTTGACCTCCATACGACTTAAGAAACGAACACTTCAAATGGTAATTTGAAAGCACGGCTTAAAATTAACGGAACAGATACCCATGTGCGGCAGAGAACCCCATTCAAGCAACCTTCTGGAGACATCTCATGAATATTGACTTAAAACATTCAATTCATAAGCTCCCTTCAAAGGTGATCATTCGTAGAGAAACAAAAGGGCACATTTGTCGACTTTTTTTTTCACTGGTATCGATGTTGTTATTATTAGGGTGTCAAACACCATCACAATACCGGCTTGAAGCAGATAAAGTTGCGAAGGCAATTGTACAGGAAAAACAAAAACAATCTCTGGGCAAAACTGAGGCGTTTAGCATAGAAAGGCCGAGTGATATCCTTCGTCGTCGTCTTTTTATGGCACAGGCATTACCCTATTCGAGCGAGGCATCCTTTGGCACAGATATGCTCAAAAAGATTGATCATTGGCCGGATGAAGATTATCCCCGGAAAGAACTTTCATCATTTCACATTGTTTCTCCAACCGCTGATGGCACACTTCAGTTATCGCTTGCCCAGGCATTACAGATAGGCGCCCGCAATAGCTTCGATTATCAGTCAATAAAGGAGGATATTTTTCGAGCAGCATTGGACCTCGACTTGGAACGAAACCAGTTCCAGGGCTTTTTCGGGGGACATATGGACAGTCTCATAAGCACGGATTTGAAAGGGGAGGACGCGGTAACAGGCATCCAAACCACTGGTTCAGTAGATTTGAGCAGGAAATTTAAAAGTGCTGTGGAGTTTAGCGCTGCACTGGCCATTGACCTGGTAAAATTACTAACTCAGGATCGCTCTGCTTCGCTCGGCCTGGTCGGCGATGCGACAATCACCATTCCTTTATTGCGGGGTTCTGGAAGACATATTGTCATGGAACCCCTCACGCAAGCAGAGCGCACTATCATGTATGCCATTTGGGAATTTGAAAGATTCAAAAAAACTTTTACAGTCAACATCGCCAAGGAATACCTGGAGGTGCTCAGACAAATGCATGAGGTAGAAAACGCTGCAGAAAATTACCGTAATTTAATCGCCTCCACCCGTCGCTCACGGAAGATGGCTGCTGCTGGCCGGGTACCGGAAATACAGGTTGATCAATCGCATCAGAGCGAACTACGGGCACGCAACCGTTGGATCAGCGCAGAAGAGTCCTATAAAAATCGATTAGATGTATTCAAGGGTTCAATAGGCCTGCCTCCCGATGCGGAGATAGAACTGGACAGGTCTGCGCTGGACGGACTCGTTGCACTCACAGCCACAATCATGGAAGATATCAAAAGTGAAGAAACATTAACGACAGGCAAGGAAACCCCACCAGCCGATGCGCCCATCGAACTGATTAAGCCAGGCCATGAAAATGCCGGGCCTTTGGAAATTAATGCTTCTGAAGCCATAGAACTGGGGCTGAAAAACCGTCTCGATCTTAGAGTCTTAGAGGGAAAGGTTTATGATTCCCAGAGGAAGGTCGTTGTTGCAGCAGATTCATTACGGGCAGAGGTGACCTTGTTTGGAAATGCAACACTTGGTGAGCCCCGGTCAATTGCAACCGCCGATCTGGACAATGCGCGACTTCGCGCAGACCAAGGAATCTACACTGCCCTGCTCACAATTGACCTGCCTTTTGAAAGGACTGCCGAGCGAAATGATTACCGGAAAAGCTATATCGCGCTGGAACGATCCGTACGGGAGATGCAGAAACTGGAAGATGATATCAAGCTCTCCATACGCAGGAGACTTCGTGACATGTACGAATCCCGTGAAAGTCGCCGGATACAGGCCATGGCCCAACTTGTTGCCGAAAGAAGGGTAAAAAGCACGATCCTGTTTTTTGAGGCGGGGAGAATTGCGATACGGGATGTACTTGAAGCACAGGAGGCGTTGATTAATGCGAAGAATGCATTAACATCAGCTCTGGTGGGTTACAGGATCGCCGAATTGGAATTTCAACGTGATACGGGTTTACTCCAGGTAGATGAAAAGGGATTATGGCGTGAGTATAAACCGGAGGAGATGGATCATGTTAGGAACTGAGAATAAAACCAGGCTTTTTAAAAGCAGGCGTTTCATTATAACAGCCATAGTAATCATTGTTACCGGTATTGGCGTCGCAATGGCAAGGCTATCCCAGAATGGAAACAGTGTAAAAACAGATCATGCCACTTTTACTGTCAAAAGAGGGCCTCTTCGGATCAGCGTAGTCGAATCAGGGTCCATAAAGGCCCTTGAACAGGTGGTCATTAAAAACGAGGTAGAAGGGAGGACGTCTATTATATACCTCATTTCGGAAGGGACCCACGTGGAGAAAGGGGAACTGCTGGTTGAATTGGATGCCAGCAGCTTACTGGATGAGAAGACCGACCAGCAGATTAGGGTACAGAATGTGGAGGCGACATTTGTTGGGGCCCGTGAAGAGCTTGAGGTGGTTAAGAACCAGGCGGAGGCTGATGTAGACAAGGCAAAGTTAATGTACGATTTTGCCAAAGAAGACCTGAAAAAATATTTGGAGGGCGAATACCCCAATCAATTGAAGGAAGCTGAATCAAAGCTTACCCTGGCAGAAGAGGAGGTTACCAGGTCCCAGGAAAATGTGGAATGGTCCAGAAAACTGTTTAAGGAAAAATATATATCCCACACAGAATTACAGGCGGATGAGCTCACCTTAAAGAAAAATACCTTAAACGTGGAATTGGCGAAAAACAACCTGGATCTCCTGAAGAATTACACGCACAAACGAACCTTGGCACAACTGGAAAGCGATGTCAGGCAAGCAAGAATGGCCCTCGATCGAACCATCCGTAAAGCCAAGGCGGATGTGGTGCAGGCGGAAGCCAACCTGGAGGCAAAGAAGGCCGAATTTGAGCGACAAAAGGATAAGTTAAAAAAGGTAGAAATGCAGATCGAGAAGACCAAGATATATGCACCTGCCGAGGGCCTGGTCGTGCATGCCACCAGCGCTTCGGGTGGTGGCCCACGCTGGAGGAGTTCGGTTCAACCGCTCGAAGAAGGTCAAGAAATCAGGGAGCGGCAAGAGCTGATCCATCTTCCCACCACATCATCAGCCAAGGTCGAGGTGGCCATCCATGAGGCCAATCTGGACAAAGTCCGTATCGGTCGCCCTGTAAAGGTAACGGTTGATGCAATCCCCGGAGAGACATTTTGGGGGAAAGTTGCGTGGATCGCGCCCCTCCCCGATGCCCAAAGTGCCTTTTTAAATCCGGACCTGAAAGTCTATAAAACGGATATCCATCTGGAGAACAACAGCGGCACCCTCCGTACAGGCATGAGCTGTAAGGCAGAGATCATCATCGAACAGTATGAAGAGGCCACCTATATTCCCATTCAGGCTGTCCTCAGGATCGGAGGAAAGCCGACGGTTTACGTTGTGAAAGGCAATGATCTTGAGCCCAGGACGGTGAAAATAGGCTTGGACAACAACAGAATGGTAAGGATCATCAGTGGCTTGGAGCCGGGGCAATTGGTATCGCTGACGCCACCCCTGGCCGCCGCGGCCATTGAACCTGCCGAATATTCCAATGATATTAAAAAAGATATTATTCCGGAAAAAATTGGAACAAAGCCGGTTTCAGGGCACCAGAGTTCCATGCCCGGTCAAGAGGGGAAGCCAAGACCAGTGGGGCGGGAAATGACACCTTTGGCCGCCCAAGGGCAAGGTACGCAAAGTTCGAGTGGAGAAAGATTCCCGGTTTCAAGAAATCTTTCCCCTGAAGAACAGAAAAAAAGAGAAGAATGGCTTCAAAGCATGTCTCCAGAACAAAGAGAAAGGATGCGTCAATTTTTTCAAAGCCTATCGCCTGAAGACAAGGAACGATTTCGGAGCATGTCCCCTGATGAGAAAAGAAGTTTTCGCCGGCAACGGATGGGGGCTGAATAGGTCATGGGTCCCCTTATGAACAACCCGGGACCATCAAGGCCTCATGAAAATTTCGTCAGGCTTGAGGACGCCCATAAGATTTACCAAATGGGGAAGCAGGAAGTGAGGGCCCTCGCCGGTGTGACGATATCCTTTGAACAGGGCAGCTTCTGGGCCATCATGGGACCAAGCGGTTCAGGAAAGAGCACCATGATGAATATATTAGGCTGCCTGGATCGCCTGACCAGCGGGTCTTACTTTCTGGAAGGACATGATGTGAGTACCCTTGACAATGATGCCCTCAGCGAGCTTCGATTAAGGCATCTTGGATTTATCTTCCAAAGTTTCAACCTTATTCCCCAACTGACTGTTCAGAGAAATATCGAGCTGCCTCTCTACTATCTGGGATGGGATTCGATTCGGAGCGCTGAGCGTGCCCGGGAACTCGCTTGCAAAGTAGGACTCGAAGTGAGACTGGATCATCGTCCTGCGGAACTCTCCGGCGGTGAGATGCAGCGGGTCGCTATTGCGAGGTCGCTTGCTAACGATCCGCGGATCATTTTTGCTGACGAGCCGACGGGCAATCTTGACACCAAAACAGGGGACCAGATTATGGAATTGCTGATTGAATTAAATCATCAAGGAAAGTCCATAATTATGGTGACCCATGAATCCCACATTGCAGCCTATGCCCAGAAAAGGCTATTCATGAGAGACGGAATTATTGAGAAAATTGGCGGAGGGATTGATGAAACACGCCAGGCTCGTTAGAGATATCTCGCTCGGCATTGAGAATCTACTGCTCCACAAACTTCGCTCATTCCTGACAATGATAGGGGTCGTCTTTGGCGTGGGAAGCGTCGTCGCCATGCTAGCGGTGGGAGAAGGCGCAAGCAAGGAAGCCCTGGAACAGATCCGAAAACTGGGCAGCAATAACATCATTATCACCGCTGTCAAATCCATGGAGGAGGAAACCACAGGCATAAACCGATCCTTTATGAGCATCTATGGGCTCACCTATGAAGACCATCTCCGATTGTCTGAAACAATGAGGACGATAAAAAAGACCGTCCCCGTGAAGCTGGTTCGCAAAGAGGGATTCCTGAAGACGCGGAACCTGGAGCTCCGCGTGGTGGGGACTACTCCCGTATGGTTTGATCTGGTGCAAAGGCCCGTAACCGCAGGGCGTGTCCTCACAGGATCTGATATCCGCGATAAGGCCCCCGTCGCCATTCTCACGGAATATGGTGCCCGAAGGCTCCTGGCCACCGAAAACACCATCGGTCAGACGCTTCGTATAGGCAGCGACGCATTCAAGATAGTTGGCATCGTCAAAAGCGAAGGAGGTGAAACCGCAAACATCCAATTGCCAGACCAGCAGGTGGATGCCTATATCCCTATCGATGTTGCGCGCATATATTACGGGGATATAAACTTTCGACGGAGCTCTGGCTCCTTTGAAAGAGAGATGGTGGAATTACACCAGATTATTGTTCAGGTAGACCGCATCGAGAATGTGGAGATGACTGCTAAGGCCATCGAAGAGATGCTCAAACGCTTTCACAAGAGGAAGGACTATATCATTGGCGTCCCGCTTGCCTTGCTTAAACAGGCTGAGGCCACAAAGAGGACCTTCAATATCGTCCTGGGTTCCATTGCCTGTATAAGCCTGCTCGTGGGCGGTATCGGTATCATGAATATCATGTTGGCCTCGGTAACGGAACGGACACGGGAGATAGGCATACGACGGGCGATCGGCGCCAAGAAAAAGCAGATCATCACGCAGTTTCTCATTGAAACTGTCGTGCTTTCTACGATTGGGGGGATAGTTGGAATTGGTTTAGGGGTTCTCATCCCATCACTGATAACCTATTTTGCAGGCATGCCGACCGTCATTACCCTCTGGGGCATCATGCTGCCCCTTTTTATCAGTGCCAGCATCGGTGTCATTTTCGGTCTATATCCGGCTGCCCGTGCTGCGGAGGTCGATCCTATCATTGCGTTAAGAAATGAGTGATGAGATGAGTTCTCCCCTACCCGAACCGGGTCTACACAGATTTTAAATATGCTGAAGCTACCCTCTGAATGGAAAGCGTTTTTGGGGGGATGTTCGCTTTATCAGAGATTTCGTTCCTTGCGAAGGGATTCATATGCCTCCTGGATTTCCCGAAAGCGTTGTGAGGCAAAATCGGTGAATTCCTCGGGAAGTCCTTTTGATACGATCGTATCCGGATGAAAATCCTTTACCAGTTTCTTGTAATTGGACTTGATCTGCTGATCCGAGCACTCTGGCGTGCAGTTGAGAATCTTGTAATATTTATCCAGTTCCTTGAAGTATACCCCCTTGATATTTTCGAACTGCTGGTCATTGATCCGAAAAATATCTTTTACTCTCTTAAGGGCGGCCTCTTCAGCAGGATGAAAAGTGCCGTCCGCCGCGGCAATCCGGAACAGGAGGTCGAAAAAGGAGACGAGGACCGTGGGCTGACTCTTCAAGGTCTGGTATAGTTGAATGGCAAAATCCTCTACGGCATACCGGGAATTCTTGGCCTCATTAAAGACCTGTCTCGCGAATCGCTTTTCCATGTCCGAAATATTCAACTGACTGATGAAGTCCTGAACCACATTGATCTCATCCCTGGTGACCACACCATCTATTTTCGAGAGCTTGCCCAGTATGGAAAACAGGCTGACGAAATACGTCGCCTGGGCCTGCTCCGCCGGACCCATCACCGGCCTCTCTGGTTCAGGGATCCTACGATTTGTAAAACTTTCCTTTTTATCAACCAGATGATGGCCCAGGGCAGCTCCGGCAATGGCACCGAGGGGCCCTCCAAAAAACAGTCCCAGCGTCCCGAAAGTGAGTTTTCCAAACCAACCCATGTTCACTTCTCCTTCTGTTTCTCAAACAATTTCATTGGTCTTTAAAAAATCTATCGTTGCGTATATCACATGTCGGGGATTTTTCAAGATAACAGTTTTAGAGGTTTTGGCCGCATGCAAAAATTCTCAGAGGTGCATTCATCAAAGGCCATAATATTTTCTATGATATTTTCCCCTCCCGCTTTCAGCGGTAAATCCTCGACTTTTGCGACAGTAGTGTAATTAATGAGAAATTACCAAAACGATGGCGTCATGTCAAAACAACCCCTGCGGTAGATGCCAAACAAGCCCCCTCCGACAAAAATCCAGGTTCCTGAACCAGAACGAAAATCTACTGAAAAGAGCCAGGCTAAAGAAGCAGCAGCCGGAGGTCATAGGCGTGGAGTCAGAAATGTCCATTTTTAGTCTTTTTCAATAAAATGAGTAAAATCATATGCAATCGACTTTACTCATGAGTAAAATCGATTAAAATAAGCCTTCTGGAACTTCTGGCCGAAGAACTTCCGAATAGAGTAGGGGCTCCCCTTTCAGTTAAAAAATTAAAAGAACTTTTGCAGGTCGCCCATGAAACCATTGATCGGTGGCTAAATATTTTTGAAAGAATGTATTATTGTTTTCGTATCCCTCCCTATGGTGCCAGGAAGGTTCGAGCCACTGGCACTGTTTTTCATGCTAAACAACATTTTCTGAAGAGGCCCGGACAAGGGGCAAGACTCCGCCATCAACTGGAAGTCATTTTAGAACCCATGCCCC
>CP070700.1:4644825-4647369 GCA_020349865.1 Desulfobacteraceae bacterium | reverse complement strand
GAAATATCCGAAGAAGTGGAAAACCCAGTCCCTGTTTCCAGAATCATAAATGATGAATCCTTGATAAGCACCCTCAAACAAATTCAGGATGGGGACTATTCAAAAAAAGAGTCAGTATCACAAGAAATCAAAGCAGGAGCAAACGTACTAAGGGCCATCTCTGCACCTGCCCTCGCACCGGACAACAGCATTGTGGGAACCGTGACCGTTCTTGAAGATATCACCGCTTTCAAGCAACTGGATCAAATGAAAACAGACTTTGTCAATATGGTGGCCCACGAACTTCGCAGCCCTCTTGTTGCAATAAAACAGCAAAACAATGTGTTGCTGGAAGGATTATGCGGTCCGCTCGAGGAAAAACAGTCTGAATTCCTAAAAAGGGGGTCGAATAAAATAGATGTCCTCCTGGAACTTATCAACGACCTGCTCGATGTGGCCAAGATTGAGGCGGGTAAGTATGTCCAGCATCGGGTGCCTACGGATATCGGCCAGATTATACAAGAAACCGTCAAATTAATGATGCCAAGGGCCAAAGAACAGGACATAGCCCTCACTTATTCCTGCCAAGACCTGAAACCCGTTCAGGCCGACCCGAAAAACATTGAGGAGATATTCAACAACCTGATAAGTAATGCCATCAATTATTCCCCTGAAGGGGGCAGGGTGACGGTCACTGCGAGGGGCTTGGGAGAATATATAGAGATAAAGGTGAAGGATACGGGCGTGGGAATTACTCCTGAAGAATTGCCCAAGATCTTTGACAAATTTTACCGGGTAAAACACCCGAAAACCCGTAATGTTGTGGGTACAGGACTGGGCCTTTCTATTGTAAAAGGAGTTGTAGATGCACACCATGGTACCATTGACGTAGAAAGCGTCGTGGACAAGGGCACAACTTTCAGGGTTCTTGTTCCCGTCATAACGTAATTTTCATCGAAATCCAAGATCCCAACTAAATACGTGCAGGGTCAAATCCCTCCGGCCAGATGATGTGGAAGCTTTCTCAAAAAACTGAATTATTCGTAACAGTTTAGCTGTTTGAAAATAGTGCAAAAAGGACCGTGGGTGTCTCTTTCAGAAGGGCCGCAAAAAATGGCATCATTCCATTGAACGGCAGATTAGCCTTAAAATTCAGCTTATGACAGCCCCAGAAGACAGACTCCGTTGTAACGGTGGCCTTCTCTGCCTGTTACTCGCCCCTGTATAAGGCCAAGGGGGCGTTCGACCAGCTTTTAAGAATTTGTGTTGCGACCCTTCTGAAAGAGACACCCGCAGTCCGATAGTCAAATGATGAATTTTTCAAACAGCTAAACCATTACAATTATTCCTCATTGACACAGGATATTTTTTTGTCGTATTAAACCACCTGGGATCGAGGATCTTGAAATGGCTGTCTCCAATGCGGTAAATAAATCCACCAACTAATCCGGAGGTTCGTCTGATGTCATTGGAAGAGAAGGTTAAGTCTCGAGACTTTGTTGTTCTGGGAGAATTTGAACCGCCTAAGGGTGCTGACTTTTCTCCTTTTTTGACCAATGCCAACCTCGTAAGGGGCCGCGTTGACGCTTTCGTGATCCCTGAAATGGCCAACGCTGTTATGAAAGCCAGTTCTCTTGGGGGATGCGCCTTTCTTCAAACACACGGATTTGAGACAGTATTTCAAATCTGCTGTCGAGACCGTAACCGATTGGCCTTGCAGGCGGATATCCTGGCCGCCTCGGGCTTAGGCATTTCCAACATCATGGCTGTAACCGGTGAAGACATCAGTTTTGGCGATCACCATCAAGCAAGGGCCGTATATGACGTTGATTTGATGGATCTTTTGGAGGGAATGAGAGGACTCCAAAAGGGTAAGGATATGGCTGGCATTGAATTACGGGGTAACCCCCAATTCTTCGTTGGTTGTAGCCTTAATGCAGGGGCCACCGGAGGCGCTTTGGATTTAGAGTTGGAGGAGCTGAACAAAAAGATAGATTGTGGAATACAGTTTGTCGTCACAACACCCGTTTTTGATCTTGACCGATTCCAGAAACTCCTCAAACGTATTGACACCGATCGGGTGGCCGTAATCCCCACCGTCTTACTCTTAAAGTCGGCCGGTATGGCCCGATACATGGATAGAAATATCAAGCATATTTCCATTCCGCCCGACGTCATAAAGTCGATCCAGCAAGCACCCGACAAGATTCGACAATGCATCAATATTGCTGGTGAGACTATCCCCCGTTTAAAGGACATGGGTGTGTCCGGCGTTTTGGTTTCTACAATCGGCTGGGAAAATAGACTTCCTCAGGTCTTGGACAAGGCAAGAATATAGGTTTTGTGAAACTGTGGTCGCGATCTCTAACACCGAATAAAAACGCAGTCTTAAAGTTTATCAAACATTTTAGACATGGAAGCCCGATTCAATCCATAGACTAAATGAAGAACTAATCAGGAGAAATGAGTTATGTTTTTCGAAATAAGTTTATACATCAGCCTTGCCATCTTTGTATCCGGACTTGTATATAAGGTTTCTACATGGTTCCGCCGGGCCGTCGGGAG
>CP070700.1:4636208-4644725 GCA_020349865.1 Desulfobacteraceae bacterium | reverse complement strand
GACAACAGATTCAGGGCTTTTACTGGTTTTAGGTTCCATTCGTTCCCCCTTTCTTTGAGGTTATTATACCCTAAAACCGTCTCTTATTTATTCCCTAAATCTGTCCACTTTCCTTTGAAACGCTACATTTACCTCGGTGTGCAAGATTTAGGTAATAACTTGCACGATATCGGTTGACTAAAGTTGACTAAAAAGTTGACTGTCAACTCAGGCTTACCGAGTTGCCTCAAAAGTTGCCTAAATTTCATGCTCATTTACGGCTATAAACCCTTGCTGTGTGAGCTTGTTTTCTGGGGTCAAAAGATCATCCTGGATTGCTTGTTTTCGTATTTTACTGACTGTTCCCTTGTGAACGCCGAGTATATCTTTAATATCAGTTTGCGATATCCCTTCATCGAGCATTCTCAAGATCTCGTTTTTGGTTTCTTTTCTAACATTCTGCCAAGACCAGACATGGCGTTGACCTTCCTCCTGAATAAGCTTGAATTCCGTATCTGATATTAAGTGAAAGTCTTTAGTGGGTATTCGCTGCTTGGTGAAATGCACGATAAACCGGGCTCCATCTTCAGGAGTATAATCCCGCGCACTTTTCAGCATTATGCTGATATCAATATTATCTTCCCGGGCTGAAGTACCTCTCTGTGTGCCTTCTTTATTTGTATGATGCAGCATAAGGGTAGTAATTCCCGCGAAGCGTAACTCCAAAAGCCATTGGTTGATGGGGTCCCAATCCTTTTTCAAGTTTTAGTCAATACCACTGGCAAGGGAAGCAAGGTTGTCGATAACCCAAAACTTGATTTTCCTGGCTAATAGGATGGATTTCATCTTCAGACGCCAACTTTCATTGGCAAGGTGGGCTCTTGGTAAGCCATACTGATTTGCAAGGGCATCGGAGTAGATATATAAGGGATTTGGTCGTTCTGAATGAAGGTCGAGGGCGGTAATGCGTTCTATAATATCGGAGGCCGACATTTCCCCATCAAGAAATAGGCAGGGAACAGACTTTTTGCACTCCCAGGGTCCGAAAGCTTCACCTTTTGAAACTGCATTTACTACGCTTAAGCCCAACCAGCTTTTACCGATACCTCTTCCACCAGTTCCAAGGTCGATTTGGTCCTCTTTTAACCATGGATTGAGCAAGGTTTGTTTTTCCGGGATATCCATTTTGATTAATTCGCTTGTACTTACAATGACATCTTCAAAGCTTTTCTTTTTTGGTGGTTCGTAAAAGTCTGCCCGATCAATCATCACGGCAAGACGTTCTGCTGCTTCCTCTTTAGGCTCAAACTTCGCCACCCAATCGCTTACGTCCCCTTTGCTTGGCAACCCAGGAAGGTCAATCCATTTAAGGCTTTTAGCAGTTCCGTTTAATGATAGGGCCACTTTGGTCATGTGCTCTCGACCTTCATTATCGTTATCCGGTATCAGTACAATGCCTTTGCCTTGCAGATATTGGTTGTATTCATCACGCCACTTTTTAGCACCCATAGGGGAGGTTGTAGCGATAAAGCCCAATGACGTTAAGAAATCACAATCTTTCTCCCCCTCCACTATCAGGACTTCGTTGGCCTTCCGTACATTCGGCAAATTGTAGATGACAGGATTAATGCCTTTTAAGGTCCATGTCCAACCGCTGCCAACTGGCTGTCGCTGCTTGAAGCTCTTTGGATCCATCCGAACCACTTGGAAAAGTAGTTTTCCTGAAGCGTCCTGATAGTCATACGTTTTAACGATCTTTGACTTCTTTTCTTCCCAGGAAATACCAAAATCATTTGCAATGCCTTTGAGGATCTTCCGAAAATCGTGCCGAGTATTCAGACTGTTAATCTTTCCGTAGAAATGGAAGATATCGCCCTTCTTATTACAGCCGTGACAGAAGTATTGACCCGTCTTGTTATTGAAGTTGAAACTTGGTTTAGTGTCTTGATGAAGACAACAAAGGCTCTGGTATTCATGCCCGCCAATTTGCTTGATTGACCGCAGATATTTCTCATAAAAAGATTTGTAATTACCCTTGAAATAGTTCTGGATTCTTTCTTTCATTCCCGAGCCCTTGAAAAACTAAAAAATTTTTGATGTCTTTATCGTTCCCTGTTGCGGGGAGGCAGTTTAATATGATTTAGGTCGTTCATTCAGTTTTCATTGCCTTCAGACCTTCGGCCTGCCGCAGCAATTCAGCTTTTCTTTTCAAATAATCGGTCAGCGTCATTCCCAAATGGTAGGCCCGTTTTCTATCTTGAGCTTCAGCATCCTCCCGCGTGTTCTCTTTTGGTTTCATAGTTGCTTTTCCCTCTTTAAGTGTTATGATTTGCCCTCTGTTCCAAAGAGTTCCTGGGGCTTAGATTTCAGTACCTTCGCCCATTCCTTCTTCTTTTCAGAAGACAACGAACGTCGGCCACGAATGACTCTCGACACTATGCTCTCATCCTCTCTAATAGCCATCGAGAAGTCAGCTTGAGTTCCGAACTCTCTTATGATTGCAAGTTTAAGTGTTCTGTTCATTTTTTTTACACACCTCCCTTGAAGTTCCGTATTATACTGACCGGTCGTTACGCTGACCGGAGAAGCGCAGAAAAAAAAGGGCCGGTGAACCATCCGAAAGAAAAGGGAAATGCGAAAGAAACAGCCCTTTCTTCAGGAAAATTCAACCGGCCCTAATTGGTGCTCGTGTTGAGTGACTATTTAATTGTTAGATCAAAAAGATTTTTTTAAACATTCTAATTAATGATAATGTAGTAACTGTCTTAAAATTTGTCAATAATAATTTTGATGACCCTGTTTGATTCCGGGGAAGGTGGGCAAGGGTTTCCCACTTTATCTCCTGGCCTGGCTATCTCCGAAACTTAAAAATCTGTCAAAAATCTGTCAGAAATTGTGTATTTTTAGATAATAGTATATATTGTTTAACAGCTCACCGCTAAAAAATCAAATACTTAAGGGAAATCGATATGTTAAAAAAACAGCCCGTTATGTCTTTAAGACAAATCCCCCATTTTCTCTTTCTAACTAATTTCGTGGGGGCCGTCCTTTAAAATGTTCTGGGGCACCTTTGTGTACGCAGTGGTCAACTCGGTGAGTCTTACGCTGGTCGCACTGGGATTTAATCTGACTTTTGGCATCAGTGGCGTCGCCAATTTTGCCTATGGCGCTTTTTATATATCGGCGGCATACCTATGCTGGATATTTCTGAATCTTTTGAACCTATCATATCCGCTGTCTGTTGCATTATCCGTAATCATTACCACCTGCTTAGGTGCGATTATCTATCGTGTCGTTCTTTTACGCGTGCGCGGCCAGGCCCTTTCCGAAGTTATTGCTACCTTTGGAATCGGCCTGGCTATACTTGAGCTGTTCCGGTATCTCGGCTTTATCGGTTTTGAGTATACCCTGCCGGTTTTTATAGACAAAAGCTTTATGATCGCCGGTGCATATGTTGATATGCAACGGATTTTCATAGTGATAATCGGAGTGATCTTAGTTATGGGTCTGTGGCTTTTTACACACCATACCTCACTTGGCCTTGCCTTCAGAGGAATAGCCCAAGATGAACGCACGGCACTTACTTTTGGCATGGATTCGGATTGGATCGCCACCTTGAGTGTCTCCTTTGGTGCTGGTTTGGCAGCAATTGCTGCAACCGTAATCATTCCACTGGGAACGATTTCGGTCAGTGAGGGATACGATGTCCTTATTCGGGCATTGGCCGTTTGTATTATCGGAGGTCTCGGAAGCACCTGGGGTGTCATTGTAGCCAGTTTTTTAATTGGTTTTGCCGAACGTTTTACCGATTCTTACATCGGTTCTCATTGGACCATGATCGTGAGTTTAGCCGCAATTCTAATCGTACTGATCGTTAAACCTTCCGGCCTCTTTGGAAAACAGAAAGAGCTGGAAGAAAGGATCTGATTGAGTGAAAAAGAGAAGAGAAAGAATAGATCGGGGCATAAAGGTAAGGTCCGGTGATATCTTTGCCCTGTGCTCCTGGCGAGAGATGGCTTATTTGGCTTCTCCGAGACTCATACCCATTATAGGATGCCTTGTCTTACCTCTTATCTTAAGTGGTTACTGGCAAAAAGTACTACTTTCAGTAGCTATTTTTGCACTCCTGGCCATCAGCTGGGACATACTGGCCCAAAGCAGTATGGTATCTTTGGGCCAGGCACTCTTTTTCGGAATGGGTGCCTATTCGGCGGGTGTGCTGAATCATTACTTCGGATTGTCACCGTTTATTACGATCCCTTTAGCCACAATCTTAGGTGGAGCTACTTGTACCCTCCTGCTCTTACCGGTATTACGACTGCGCGGCATATATTTTGCCATGGTCACGCTTATCATCCCCTTGATGTTGGTAAGGGTCATTGAGGCAACCAAAATCTTCGGAGGGACCGAAGGATTAAGCGGATTGACCGCTCTCCCCTCTAAATGGCTGGAACTATATTTTGTCCTGGCAGCCTTACTGGCAGCCCTCTTCGGTTTTAGGCGCATGATGGACTCCGACTATGGTCTGGTCTTAAAAGGCATCAATGACAATGATCGATCGGTCATCAATGCAGGAATCAATATATACTGGATGAAGGCACAAGCCTTGTTTATCTCCAGCGCAATCGGATCTTTTGCCGGGGCACTCATGACTCACGTCTATATGTTTGTGGGGATGCCCGTCTTTGCACTTGACTATTCTATACTACCCATAGCATCCGCGGTGATTGGAGGACCCGGCTCCCTTGCGGGAGCAACATTCGGAGCATTTCTATTAGTGCCGCTTTCGGAGGTGTTACGTGGAATTGGTGGGCTTCGAATCGTTTTCTACGGCTTATTCTTGGTCATCTTTATTGTGGCCCTGCCGGAAGGGATCTTTCACTATATTCAGCGTAAGTATCACCAATTCGAGCGGTGGGCAGAGGTAGAGACATGAGCGATTCCCCTATATTAAAAGTCAGGGGTCTTTCAAAGGCATTTGGGGGCGTTCACGCATTGAATCAAGTCAGCTTCGAGCTCGCAGATGGTGAACTCTTTGGGGTCATTGGTCCCAACGGCTCAGGGAAGACGACCCTCGTGAACCTTATTACAGGTTTTGTGAAATCAACATCAGGGGAAGTTTCTTACAGAGAACAAAATATTACAGACTGGGCGCCCTATAAAATAATTCGTCTCGGGATTGCCAGGACCTTTCAAATGGTGAAGCCTTTTTACCAACTCCCCGCATTCAAGAATATGATTATCCCGCTTTATTCTCCGAGGGTTAAGCGAATGGCCGGTGGAAAGTATGGGGATCGTGACGCAATCGCTTTGGATCTACTGGAAGAGGTGGGATTTGAAAGGGATTCCTATGTCGCATATAAGTCTGCCAGTGCGCTTCCCCAGGGGTATCTTAAGAGGCTGGAACTGGCCAAGGCTATTGCCCTGCAACCGGATCTTTTTATACTTGACGAGCTGTTCTCCGGGTTGAGCCTGGCTGAAGTCGCCAGTATTGTCCCGATTATTGAAAAACTGCGTCAAGAGGGAAAGACAATCATTATGATAGAGCATAGGCTAAGGGAACTCTTCAAGATTGCTGATCGCGTTATGGTACTTAACTATGGTACGAAAATTGCCGAGGGTTCCTCAGAAGATGTAATGGAAAGTGAGGAGGTCAAGAAGGCTTACCTGGGAATGGAAGTCTGATTGAATGAGACGATGCTTGAAGTTAAAAACCTAATGGTTTTTTTTGAAAATGCCCTGGCACTTAATGATTTCAGCATGGAAATGGCCGCGGGTGAGATTGTCGGGGTGATCGGATCTAATAGCGCCGGGAAAACGACGCTCATGAACACATTATCAGGGCTGATTATTGACATGCGCACGAAGGAAAAACGGAGGGGCGGTGAGAGGATTACCATCTATGGCAAAATAGTCCATAAAGGAGAGGATATTACTGAGACTAAACCGAGTGAAAGGGTCAAAAAAGGGATCGTCCTTTCAAGAGAGAGGCATCCCATATTTCCTGAAAGCAGTGTACTGGAAAATCTGAAAATTGCAGGCTACCTAAGAAAGAGGGCGGAAGTGCAGGACACAATGAAATATGTCTTCGAGCTTTTTCCGGCCCTGGTTCATTTGAAATCAAGAAAGGCGGGATTCTTGAGTGGGGGAGAACAACAGATGCTGGCCATAGGAATGGCACTAATTGTCAGGCCGACTCTCCTCCTTTTAGATGAACCTCTTCTGGGTTTAAGCCCCGTAATACAGAAAGTCTTGGTAGAGGCCATAGCGAGTCTCAAAAAGGAATCAGGTATTACTGTTATCTTGAGCGAACAATTTGCCAGACCGGTCTTGCCCATGATCGACAGGGGTTATGTCATCGAAAA
The DNA here is from genome assembly GCA_020349865.1 of Desulfobacteraceae bacterium. The sequence goes on along the minus strand of CP070700.1, from coordinate 4,638,381 downwards.
CGGAATGCTCACCTTAAGCGGAACAGGGGGCGAGCTTATGGACAACCCTGAAGTGAAAGCCGCCTATTTTGGGGTTTGATTATATGCAAGAAAACAAAAATAATACCATATTCGACACCTTCGAGGCGATAGCCAACAGACGGGGAGCGGAGCCCGCCGTGATTTATCTGGGTACCAGATACTCATATTCCAGAGTTAGCAAGTATGCTGCGTGTTTTTCAGCGGGTCTCATTGACATGGGATTCAAGCCGGGCCAGCGAACGGTTATCTATCTACCCAACAGTATCCAGTGGGTAGTGGCCTGGCTGGGGATCCAGCGAGCCGGTGGTGTTTGCGTCCCCATCACACCTATCTATACGCCTCACGATCTTCAGTACATAGCCAATGACAGTGATGCAGAAGCCATTGTTTGCGCGGATACCAATTTCGGATATGTGAGGAAAGTATTACCGGAAACGCGTATTAAAAAAGTCATTGTAACAAAGATGGCGGATCTCTTGCCGTGGTGGAAACGGTCTTTTGGGTATCTTTTTGACATTATTCCCAAAGGGTCCATTGCCTTGGATAAGGATACCTATTCCTTTAGGAAGTTGCTTTCCAAATATCAAAAAGTATCGCATGAAATGCCTGAGATATCCAAAAGCCCTAATGGCTTGGCTGAGATACTATATACGGGAGGAACCACAAAGTACCCAAAAGGTGTGCCCATCACACACAGGCTTTTTCTAATTTCCGCTGACGAACAAATAAGATCGAGTGAGCCGCTCATGCCTGTAGAGAAAAATATTATTTTAGGTAATGCCCCGCTTTTTCATATCCTGGGGCAGACTTGCAGCCTGGCGATATTGCTCGTCGGGGGAACTCTGATGCTCCAGCCCAGGGTCAATTTGGATGCCACTTTTGAAGCCATTCAACAGTTCAGGGCCAGGACCATGATCGGCGTGCCAACCCTCTATCGTATGATGCTTGAGCATGATCGCCTGGATCAATATAATCTGAGTTCCGTGGAATACTGGTTCAGCGCTGGCGATGTGCTTCCTGTGGAAGTGGGAAAACGCTGGCGAGAGAAGTTCGGCAAGGTGATTTTCCAGGGATACGGCGCAACAGAGACATGTGGAGGCGTGTCCATGTGTCCCGTGGATAGGGAAAATCCCCCCAAAAGCGTGGGGATCATTGTTCCCAGCAAACGTGTTCGTATCGTTAAGCCAGAGACCTTGGAAGAAGTCAAGCCGGGGGAAGCCGGGGAATTGCTCGTAACTTCCGAGGCCATGGTGACCAGTTATCTGAATAAGCCCGAAGAGACACGGGAGTCCTTTGTAAAACTTGATGGTGAACTCTGGTACCGAACATCAGATGTCATGTCCATGGATGAGGGGGGGAACATTTACTTCGTGGATCGTACGGTGGATACCATCAAACACAAGGGCTACCGTGTGTCAGCCTCTGAGATTGAAGCCGTATTGCAGGAGCACCCGGCGGTTATCGGAACCTGCGTTGTGGGGATACCCGATGAAAAGGCGGGTGAGCGGATTAAAGCCTATGTGGTCCTCAAAGAGGACATCAAAGGGATAACCGGATATGACCTTATCAAGTGGTGCAGGGAAAAGCTGGTATCATACAAAATCCCCCAGTATATAGAATTCAGGGATATGTTGCCCAAGTCCAAAGTAGGCAAACTTTTGCGGCGTGAGATCCGCAGCGAAGAAAAGCGAAGGGCAGAGACCTGAAGCGTATATAAAAAACTGATATTTCTCCAACCCCTCATTTCCACCAAAAGATCATTAGTCTTAAGACTGCCAGTTTCAACAATTCAGAAGCATCAACAACCATTTTTAAATAACGTAACACGTTAGTGTTTTGAAAAAACCAACCGTGGATTGTAGGGCAATGGGGATCTCTTTTTCAAAAGCCGCATCACAAAAATTATACAACGCTCGTGGCACGCCCCCTGGGCCTTGAACAGGGGTGTGAAGCAGGCAGAAAAGTCTACTGTTATAAAGGAGTCTGTCTTACGGGGCTGTCCTGGGTCGAATTTTAAGGCCGATCTGCCGTTCTATGGAATGAGGCTAGCTTATGCGACTTTTGAAAAAGAGATCCCCATTGCCCTTCCTGTCCTATTTTCAAAGAGCTAAAGTGTTACTAAGTGTTTCGATTCGCAAATATGATAACGTAT
>CP070700.1:4627962-4636108 GCA_020349865.1 Desulfobacteraceae bacterium | reverse complement strand
TTTGATTAAATAATTTAAGGAGGTAAAGGGGATGGTGCTAAAAAGAATATTCTCTATATTAATAATACTTCCACAACTAACATTTTTCGCTTGTGCACAAGGTCCTAATAGTCCTATGGGCAACTGGGGCCACATGATGGGATACGGTTATGGTGGAGGACTTATGTGGTTAATACTTGTGGTTTTAGTCGGTGTTGTTATTTATTTTCTGCTTCAGGCTTCAAAATCAAAAGGCTCCGATGGTTCGATCATTGAAACACCTTTAGATATCTTGAAGAAACGTTATGCAAAAGGTGAAATCGACAAAGAGGAATTTGACCGGAAGAAGAAAGATTTGATAGGATAAGCAATCTGATTTTATAAATAGTATTGCGAACGTAAGGGGCTTGGCCGGCAAGAAAAGGAGCCATCAGCCTGGAAGCCGGAAAGGATTTAGTTGAAGGCAAGATTTTGGCGGACCTAGGACCGCTCTCACGGAGATTGATCTATGCAAAGGAGATTCATTCTTGTTGCTCTCGTTGTTCTGATAGCGGCGATTGTGGCCATTGTTATCCTCCTTAAAAGGGGCCAAAAATCTGAATCTATTCAGACAACTGGAATTGTCGAAGGTGTTGAGGTTAATATTTCTACAACGGTATCAGGCAGGATCTTTAAGGAATGTTGTAAAGAAGGGGATACCGTAAAGGAAGGCGATACCCTCGTCGAGCTTGAGAGTGATGACATCAGGGCATCGGTGGAGCAGGCAGTGGCAGGCCTTGAGAAGGCCGAGGCCGAGGTCACCGTGGCAGAGTCAGCAGTTGATGGATCAAAGGCGAACATAAAGAGTGCGGAAGCGGATATCAAAAACGCAGAGGCAGAAACGGAGAGAGCCCGAGCTCAGATGGAAGAAGCCAAGCGGGAGATGGAAAGATTAAGTACACTATACAAGCAGGGGATCATCTCAAAGCAATCATTAGACATCGCCGTCACTAATCATGATACGACCGTTGCAAACTATAAAGCTTCAAAGTCCAAGGTCGCTGCCGCACATTCAAAAAAGGATGCTGCAGTAGCAGAATCAAAAACGGCTGAAAGGCGTCTCACTTCGGCCAAGGCGAGCTTTAAGCAATCAACGGCCAATTTGTCATTTAGTCGGGCTAAGCTTGCTGAAACCATAATAAAAAGCCCGATCTCTGGGACGGTTGTATTCAAGGCCTTGGAGAGGGGTGAGGCGGCAAGCCCGGGCACGACAATTTTGACAATTGTTGATCTGCAAAACCTTTATGTGAGGGTGGACATAGAAGAGACCCTGATTGGATTCATAACCCTTAATAGCGAGGTAAAGATTAGAAGGCAAGGGTCTCCTGAAAACATTCTTAGGGGAAGGGTTTCGGAGATAGGAAGATATGCCGATTTTGCGACGCAAAAGGACGTGGCAAGGGGAAGGCAGGATATAAAGACTTTCAAGGTTAAAATCGCTTTGGAGGATCAGGGCAGAATATTAAAACCTGGAATGACCGTTGAAGTGGAGATACCGAAAGAGGGTTCAAAATGACCCAAGAAAAAGCCGTTGAGGTTTCTGGAATAACAAAGAAATTCGGATCAATTGTTGCTGTAGACAATGTAAGTTTTGATGTGACGGAGGGCGAAATCTTTGGATTCCTTGGACCCAATGGAGCCGGGAAGACGACCCTTATCAGAATGCTTACCACACTGGTTAAACCCACAAGCGGAGAGGCGAGAGTGGCGTGCTGCGATGTTGTAAAGAATCCTGATGGGGTGAGACGAGAAATCGGGGTGGTTCCACAGGCCATGACCAGTGATCTTGATCTCACAGGCTTCGAGAATATGGACATCTATGGACGGTTCTATGGCATCCCTTCAAAACAAAGGAGGGAAAGGATTATTGACTTACTCGAGAAGGTTGGCCTTTCAGAGAGGGCAAACGATCTTGTCGCAACGTATTCGGGAGGTATGAGAAGAAGGCTTGAGGTTGCGAGGGTGCTTGTGCACAGGCCCAAAATACTCTTTTTAGATGAGCCATCCATTGGCCTGGACCCTCAGTCCAGGCGGGTTGTCTCTGATTTTTTAAGGGAACTCATTGAAGGGGGGGCTATGACGATTTTCCTTACGACCCATTATATGGAGGAGGCAGAGGCATTATGCAGGAGGGTGGCAATCATCGACTCGGGGAAGATAATAGCCCTGGGCGGCCCTGAAGGGCTTAAGGCACAGATCCCTGGGAATGACATCGTTTCTATCACAGTGCAAGACCTTACTGAAAACCTGGTGGGCAGGATAAAGACCTTGCCCTTTGTGCACCAGGTTAGTGCTGAAGATAAGGCGATAAGGATCTATGTTGACAAGGGTGCCCAAGACCTGCCAGGAATTTTAGAGGAAGTTAAGTCTTTTGGGGGAAAAGTTTTATCGGCCACTGTTCAAGAGCAGTCCCTTGAGGATGTCTTCATACATTATACCGGGAAATCCATTAGGGAGGAAGAAGCCAGAAAGGTCAGTTTCCTGATCGGAGCTGGCGTGCCAAGTAAATGGGGAAGGTAGACACGCTGTTTGGAGTGAGAGTTTATGCTAAGACTGCTGGCAGTGATAGATAGGGACTTGAAGAAATTCAGGAGGAATCCTGTTACCCTTGCGATGAGCGTCCTCATGCCCATCATTTACCTTGTGATTTTGGGAAATTCGTTTCAGGGAAAACTGCAGGCCCTTCCGCTTATTGTTCTGAATCAGGATTCTGGCCCCCATTCCAGGAGTATCATGGAAAGCCTGCGGGCTATCGAGGCCGGCCCCAAGACCTTTGAGGTTCTTACCACCAAAAACCAAAAAGATGCCATCGATGGGGTCAGGGCGGGGAGATACAAGGCGGCCCTTATTATACCTTCTGACTACAGCAAGAAGGTCGCGCTGAAAAGCAGACCTAATGTGGGGCTCTTTCTCGATAATACGGACGGCATATCTTCCGAAGCCATAAGAAACGCTGTCGCTGGCGCCCTAAAGTCAATCAATGCCGATTATGTGTCCATAAGAGAAAGGACCGATGAGATATTCCTTAGAGACTCGAACCTGTACAAGAAAGTAGATTATTTTCAGTCTCTTGTCCCTGGAGTTGTGATCATGGCCATTTTCTTGGGAACATTGACCACAGGGGCATTTAATCTTGTCATGGACAGATTCTTGGGTGTGGATGAGAGCTATCTGCTTACACCCCTTTCCAAATGGGACATTGTGGGCGGGCTTATCATAAGTGGGTTGTTCATTACAACTATAATCGCTACCTTAATACTTGTGGTGAGCATGATTATGACCGGTATCCCGTTTCCAAAAAGCATAGGACAATTTGTCTCCATATTAGTCGTTATAGTTCTTACCACTCTCAGCCTGCTGAGTCTGATGTTTGTTATTCTTGGCAGGTTTAATCATCCGAGGATTGTTGGTATATTGAGCGGGTTTTTGAATGTAATCCTTTTTTTCCCCAGCGGTGCCATCTATCCGATAGCGAGTTTTCCTCCATGGCTTAAAACATTTGCAAAGATAAACCCTGAAGCGTATGCCGTTGATGCACTGAAAGCCTTGCTTTTCAAAGGTGTTGATATGGGGAGCATTTTTACGGATATCCTCTTTCTCTTAGTCTTCACAGGCGTAATGATGACTTTAGCCGTCGTAACTTTCAAGAGAACACTTTGATGACTGGTCCGTTATTTAGATTGGGGATAATTCTCAATTGGGATTTTAAAACCCTATAGACCCCAAAGAAAAGGTTCAAAGAGTGAATCACACCTGAATATTTTTTTGTTATTTCCTGAATGCAACGCATAAATACAACACACTTCTTCAGATCCTGAGCTTGAGAATCAAATTAATGACCGGATGTCGTTTAATAAGTTTTTAGGGCTTTCTCTGCACAAACCCTTGCCTGATCATTCGGCATTTTCGAGGTTTCGGCGTCGGATATCGAAGAAGCGGTAAATCATTGAGTAATAATTTTGCTCGAGATATTTGCATGATGGGGAATAGAGGCTTTTTGGTGCCCCCGTACTGCCTTTACAGGCTCAGAGAAGAGCTAACCGCTCCCTATAGTTTGGCGCCAATAATATGAAAGCGAGAGAATTCACGCCTCGAGTTATTCTAACCTTTTGTGTTTCCACCGTTCCTTTCAATGTGCACCAAACCCTTTGTTCTTATGATTATCCAAATGTATAGAGAACCATAAAGGATGTCTTGGATAGTGCCCGACCGAAAACTGTTATTTTTTCCAATCCCCGCCTGCCATATGGCGGGCAGGTCTGCGTCATGCTCAAATTATAATCCTCGAAATACTCAAATGTATTCCTATGGTTATAATTTTCGCCTTCCTTGGTCTTGAAAAAAATTCCTAGTTTTCGTTCAGACACTAGATAGTAAGAGGAACTAAATAACATCGGACTTTCCATGTGTATATAGCTTGGTTTTTGTGTGGCATTTGTGTCCTATTTGCCAAGCGAGCAGTTTTCTGTTACAGTACTTTCCAGTCCGGTTTGCGTCATAGGGTGTGCAGAAAGCGACTGGCCAGCCGTTCATTTCCGGGGGAAAAGCTTCCCACCTTTCTTTCACAACAAGCCTTTCGGCCCGACACTGATTTGTGGAAATTGAAAAGAACCCGAACGTTCTTCTATTTGATATTTGAAAGGAGGATCTATGGAAAAACATCATAAATTTTCCATATGGTACGTTTTATTGGGCATTTGGATAGTTTTGCTTTTGCAAAACTATCTTGCGACCTCTCTCGCCGTTCGCACGATCCCGTACAGTGAGTTCTTGAAGGCCTTACGTGAAAACAAGATAGCGGAGGTGGCGATTACCGCAGGGCAAATCCAAGGCAAGATGAACCCAGATAAGGGAGTAAACGACAAAGGAGAGAAATTTAAGACTGTGAGGGTTGATCCGGAAATATCTAAGATTCTGGAACAACATAACGTGACTTTTAAAGGGCAGGTGGAGTCCACCTTTTTAAAAAATCTCTTTTCCTGGATTTTCCCTATCTTTCTCTTTATTGGCATCTGGTATTTTTTTATGAAACGGATGATGGGTCAACAACCAGGCTTTATGACGCTGGGAAAGAATAAGGCCAAAATCTACATGGAGGAAGAACTGAATGTTACCTTTGATGATGCGGCGGGGGTAGACGAAGCCAAACAGGAATTAATGGAGGTGATAGAGTTTTTAAAAGAGCCTGCGAAATTTACCGAACTGGGCGGCAAGATGCCCCGGGGTGTCTTGCTCGTGGGACCGCCCGGAACGGGTAAAACCCTGCTGGCCAAGGCCGTTGCCGGAGAAAGCCATGTGCCCTTTTTCAGCCTGAGCGGATCGGAATTTGTCGAAATGTTTGTTGGCTTGGGTGCAGCCCGGGTAAGGGACCTCTTTGTTCAGGCGAAACAGAAGGCACCCTGCATCATCTTTATCGATGAGCTGGATGCTCTCGGAAAGGCGCGTGGCTTCGGTACGATGGGTGGACATGATGAGCGAGAACAGACCCTCAACCAGCTCCTTGTTGAGATGGACGGGTTTGATCCACAGATCGGGGTGATATTAATGGCGGCCACAAACAGACCGGAGATCCTCGACCCCGCTCTGCTAAGGCCTGGCCGATTTGACAGGACCATCCTGGTAGACCGCCCCGATAAAAAAGGGAGAGAAGAAATCCTGAGAGTTCATTTAAAGAACGTTAAGACGGTCAAAAATCTTGATGTGGAAACGCTGGCCAACATGACCCCTGGCATGGTGGGTGCCGACCTTGCCAATCTGGTGAATGAAGCAGCCCTTCTTGCGGTTCGGAGACAGAAGAAACAGGTGAGCATGTCGGAATTTGAAGAGGCCGTAGAAAGGGTCATGGCAGGACTCGAAAAAAAGAATCGTCTGATCAACAAACATGAACGCGAAATTGTCGCCTCTCATGAACTGGGACATGCGATCGTTGCCCTGTCTTTACCCGGAACCGATCCCGTTCAGAAAATCTCCATTATTCCCCGTGGAATTGCGGCGCTGGGCTACACAATGCAGGTACCGACAGAGGATCGTTTTCTTATGACAAAAACAGAACTTTTGAATAAAATTGCCACGCTCTTAGGTGGTCGTGCGTCAGAAGAGCTTATGTTTGGAGATGTCTCCACCGGGGCCCATAATGATCTTTCCAAGGCCACGGACATTGCCAGGAGTATGGTCAAGGAATACGGAATGAGCAGCAAGGTGGGGAAGGTCTATTTTGCACGCGAGAAGAGGTCTCCCTTTTTGGATATGAGCATGGAGGGGCCTGGGGAATACAGTGACTCTACGGCTGAATTGATTGATAATGAGGTAAGAAACATCATCAATGAGCAGTATGAAAAGGCCCTCGAGATCCTGACAGGTAAAAAAGACATCTTGGTTAAAGGTGCCGAAGTACTTCTCGACAAAGAAAAAATTGAAGGTAGAGAACTGAAGGCCCTCATGGAGAAAAGTTCAAAGAGGCCCGCAGCGTAATCTCTACCGAGCATTGAAGAAGCAATCGTAAGATGAAGCCGCGGTCGGTGTCAATTACGTCGCATGGGTTTTCCCGGTCAGGCAGTTTATTGATCGTTACGGCTTCTTAAGGGTTAATTCTCTAACAGGAGGAAAACCATGGTAAAGCTATTTAGAAAGACCTCGAAAAAGCCTGGACTAGCCCCTGGAACACTCGTCCATATTGGTGAAAAAAAGGTGGAAGAAGTAAAGATTTCCATGATTGATTATGATGAAACCCAGGTTCAAGAGAGGGATGTTGCATCGATTGAAGAGTGTCTTCCCTTTAAAGAAAAACCCACGGTCACATGGGTAAATGTCATCGGGATTCATGATGTTAAAATCATTGAAGAATTTGGTAAAGCCTTTAACATCCATCCTCTGCTACTCGAAGATATTGTACACACCGACCAACGGCCAAAATTAGAAGATTTTGATGATTTGCTGTTTATTATTCTAAGGATGCTGACGTATGATGAGGCTAACAACGAATTGCTGTCAGAGCAGGTGAGTCTCATTTTAGGACCAAACTTTGTTATCTCGTTTCAAGAACGCGAAGGTGATGTTTTCAATCCGGTCAGAGTGCGCATCAAAAATGCAAAGGGACGAATCAGAAAGATGGGATGTGATTATTTAGCCTATGCCTTACTTGATTCAGTCGTTGACCATTATTTTCTCGTCTTAGAGAAATATGGGGAAAAAATAGAAATTCTCCAAGAAGAAGTATTGTCTCATCCAACACCTGATACTCTTCAGGTTATTCAAGGAACAAAAAGAGACATGATTTTTTTGCGTAAGTCCGTATGGCCTCTGCGTGAAGCGATAAATGCACTTCAACGGGGGGAATCAGCCCTTATTTCAGATAGTGTGATTATTTATCTCAGGGATGTTTATGATCACACGATTCAGGTAATTGATACCATCGAAACGTTTCGAGATATGATTTCAGGGACACTGGATGTGTATCTTTCGAGCGTGAGCAACAAAATGAATGAGGTTATGAAAGTCCTGACCATCATTGCGACGATATTTATTCCGCTAACGTTCATTGCAGGTATTTACGGTATGAATTTCAAATACATGCCCGAACTGGAATGGCACTGGGCCTACCCTGTGATTTGGGCAGTGATCATCGTTTTGGGTGTGTTAATGTTGATGGCTTTTAAGCGAAAAAAGTGGCTATGACCGTCCAAGCCAGGCGACTTAGATGTGCAATCCATGTTGCCCGGGTGAATGGAAGGTCTATTCAACCCGCTTCAGGCGAAGGGGGTTGATTGGAGCGAAACATCCCTAAGCCTGCTATTCCTCTCCATTTCCAACTCGTTGGGGGTGCATTGTCTGATAAACCGCTAATGGTCCGCAGTTAAGATTATTTCTTTACCTCCTGGATTACATTTCGTCTACGTAGATTCGAGCTACTCTCAAGTAAGAGAATCCGCTTTTCTGGTAAAATGCTCCTCCTGCCTAACACTTGATGAAGCGATACCACACCACTGGAGAAACCTTGCTAAAGAACGGTGGCGTCATTATTGTAGAGGTATAGGGTTATATATCCGGAAAACTATATCGGCTGACCATAGGTACTATACACCACCGAGCCTAAAACGAGGTCTCGCAGCAAGTCATAGGGTATGTTGGG
>CP070700.1:4618082-4627862 GCA_020349865.1 Desulfobacteraceae bacterium | reverse complement strand
GCGTGAAGAAGATCGACTGGCTCGAAGATATACGGACAACCTGGAGGCGTACGACTATGCTTTGCGCGGACTAGATTATTATTTTCGCTTCACCAAAGAGGCTTATGAGCCTGCTCTGAAAATGTTTGAAAAGGCCATTGAATTGGATTCAACGTATGCGTTGGCATATTCATGGTTGGGATTAACCCATTTGCATGGTTGGACGCAAGGATGGAATCGAGATCCACGGGAGGTGGACTTGGCTTTTGAACTGGTGCAAAAAGCCATAGCCTTGGATGATACACTGTCAGAACCGCATCGTATACTGGGCGATATCTATTTGTATAAAAAAATGCATGATCGGGCGATCGCGGCGCGCCAAAAGGCCATTGCTCTCGATCCCAACAATGCCGATGGGCTTGCAGGCCTGGGAGAAGTTCTCATCTACGATGGAAAAATTGATGAAGGTATCGCATTCGTTAAAAAAGCAATCCGTCTCAATCCTCATCACCATGCCTGGTATTTCTGGATCCTGGGTCTAGCGTTTGCGCTCCAATACCGGTATAACGAAGCTGAGGAAATACTTAAGCGTGCCCTCATTCGCCATCCTGATTTTTTTGTCCTCCATTTATCTTTGGCTGTTATATATGTTGAAACAGGTCGCTTAAAAGAAGCCCGTGCCGCAGTAGCAGAAACGCTAAAGGTCAATCCGGATTTATCTTCAGAATTAATAAGGGAAATGGCACCCTTTAAAGATCAGGAGATAGTTGAGCAGATAGTTGAGGTTCTTCAAAATGCGGGACTGAAATAAATAGAGGAAAGGAGTCAAAATTCTTTTCCAACATGGCCCTGGATGGCGGTCCGCATTTGATAGATCTCGCTGCTGAAGCCAAGGTGTTTAATTTCTAAACATTAACGCCTCAAAGATCTAATATCGATATATGAAAAAGCGGACTCACCTTTTTGAAATTTTGTTTTAACAATCTATTTTCTTGACAAGTTTCCTATGAAATATTAGTCAAAAATGAAGTATTAAAATTCGCTTTAAGATTCCTATTCAGTTACAATTACATTCAACCGCATTCTTTAGGAGGTTATATGAACCTCAAAGTTTACCCACCTCCCTCCTGGCAGGATATGCCGTTCTGTTAGGAGCCACTTCTCATACATCTTGAAGCGCACCCTGCTGTTGATCTCTCCCTGAACTGCTTTGAGCTCAAATTCTGCATACGCCTCGAATTGAATCCGCTATTCTGTTGAAAAAGAGACTCAAAAAACTTGTTGCACAAGTCTCAACCAAACTTGAGACAGGCATGTCCTTTCATCATTAACTTCGTATTAAAGGTAAAGAGAAAGATGAAATGCCCAGAGTGCCAATTCCATAATCGTGAAGGGGTAAAGTTCTGTGAAAAATGTGGGGCCAAGATGGAATTTGTTTGTCCAAACTGCGGAACTCAGATCCCTTTAGACCGGGAATTTTGTGGTCAATGCGGAAAAAAGCTAACAGAAGTCATTGAAACAGAAAAGAGAGTTTCCGAAATTGAAGGCGAGCGAAAACATGTGACGGTTCTTTTCTCTGATCTATCCGGATACACCGCAATGGCTGAAAAACTGGATCCAGAGGAGCTAAAAGAAATCACCAGCCGAATCTTTGGCGAAATTTCCAAGGTAATAGACAAATACGAGGGATTTGTTGAGAAATTTGTTGGCGATGCCGTTATGGCGCTTTTCGGAGTACCTAAGGCCCATGAAGATGATCCGGTAAGAGCCATCAGGGCGGCAAGAGAAATACACGATGTGACCAATGCCTTGAGTCCTGAAGTGGAAAAAAGAATCGGGCAACCCATTTCGATGCACACCGGCATCAATACCGGTCTTGTAGTCACCGGCGATGTGGATATGGAAAGAGGGACGCATGGCGTAGCGGGGGACACCATCAATCTTGCCTCCCGACTGAGCAGTCTGGCCAACGTTGGCGAAATTCTGGTCGGTCCAAGTACGTACCGACAGGGCGAAGGACATTTTAATTTTGAAAGCTTAGAACCAACAACAATCAAAGGTAAAGCAGAGCCTGTGAATATTTACAAAGTGCTATCCGCAAAGGAGAGACCCATTACCATACACCGTCTTTCCGGCCTGAGAGCCGATTTGATTGGCAGGAAGATGGAAATCGACCAACTGGGTGAAGCGGTCGAAAACCTCCGAGAGGGGAAAGGTAGGATTTTTTCTATTTGTGGAGATGCCGGTACCGGAAAGAGCAGGCTGGTTGAAGAGTTCAAGGCCACTTTAGATCTTGAAGAGATTCAATGGGTAGAAGGGCATGCTTATGCCTATTGTCGCAATATTCCCTACTTCCCAATGGTTGATTTGCTAAATAGAGTCTTTCAAATTGAAGAAGCTGATCCCCAAGAAAAAATAAGGAAAAAAGTCGAATCTGGGATCGGCAATCTGGTCGAAAATAAGGAAGAGGTTATTCCGTATGTGGGCGGTCTATATTCTCTCGTTTACCCGGAGGTGGAAAATGTGAGTCCAGAGTTTTGGCAATCTCGACTGCAAGATGCGACCCAGTCGATTATCTCAGCCCTTGCCCGGAGAGCCCCAACCATTTTCTTCCTTGAGGATCTTCATTGGGCTGATCCTTCCTTTATAGAACTGCTTCGCAATGCGCTGTTACACGTTCGACATCCGGCAATAGTTATCTGTGCTTACCGGCCGGCTTTTAGCCTCTTCTCGAGCCATCAACTGAGCAGCATAGCTAAAATCTACCGGGAGATTCAGCTTCAGGATCTTTTACCTTCAGAAGCACAGGATATGTTGGGATCTTTACTGAAAACCGAAACGATACCCGCTGATTTGAAACGATTTGTTCAAGACAAGGCCGAGGGAAATCCCTTCTACCTGGAAGAGCTGGTCAATTCACTGATCGAATCGGAGGCGCTTGTCCGAGATAATGGCAGCTGGCGGATTACAAAATCGATGAGTGAGATTGATATTTCCTCAACGATCCATGGAGTTCTGTCCGATAGGATCGATCGCTTGGCGAGTGAGACAAAGAGGATTCTTCAGGAAGCTTCGGTGATCGGGAGGGCTTTTCTTTACGAGATTCTAAAAAAGATCACAGACCTTAAACAAGAAATCGACCGATGTCTAACTGGACTCGAACAACTCGATCTGATTCGGACCCGATCTTTTCAACCCTATTTGGAGTATATGTTCAAACATGCGCTAACCCAAGAGGTGGTTTATAACGGTCTTCTCAAAAAGGAGCGCAAAGAAATCCATGAGCGAATTGGTCTCGTGATGGAGCAGCTATTTCATGACCGACTTCCCGAGTTTTATGAGAACCTGGCGTTTCATTTCAAGCAAGGTAGATCTATCCATAAAGCCATTGATTACCTCATGAAGTCCGGGGAAAAGAGCCTGAATAGATATGCCTTGGAAGAAGCGCATCAATATTACAACGAGGCGTATGATCTTCTCACTCAAAAACCTGACAGATCAAAGGAAGAAGAAGAACTCCTGATGGATCTTTTTTTCAAGTGGGCCTTAGTTTTTCTCTACAGGGGAGATTTAAGGAGCTTGACTGATCTTTTAAGCGCTCACATGAATTCGGCTGAATCTCTGGAAGATAAGGCAAGGCTCGGTATGTTCTATGCATGGCTTGGCTTTGCCTGGGGAATGCGGGCTGATTGTGACATTGCTTATCAATATCTTAGTAAGGCTTTAGCGCTGGGTGAAGAAGTCAACAATCAAAAAGTCATATGCTATGCGCATACATGGCTTGCCTGGATCTATGTAAACTCAGATATGCAAAAAGCACTTATATCTGTAGAAAGGGCACAAGAGACATACAAGCTTATAGAATTGGACAATTATCCATATTTAAATCCTTGGGACCAATATCTGTATTTTAAATCTCTGGCAGGGATCGGATTTGTAAGTTGTTTTGCTGGCGGTGCAAAAAGAGCCATTGAAGCAGGAAATGCCCTGGTTGAATATGGGCACAAACACTCCAATATAAGAAGTATGGGCGTAGGTTACATGGGCATAGCCTCAGGTCATCTCATCGCTGGAGACCATAAATCCGCCATTAAATCCTATCAGAAAGCAGATGAAATTTTAACAGACCCCTTTTTATCCAATTGGGCCAGATGTTTTCTTGGTATGGCCCAATTATTGGATGGCCAATTAGAAGCGGCAGAAGAAAACACACAAAAGGTTCTTGACTACAGTGAGAAGTTTGGCACTGACATCCCTTCCCTGGCGGCCACAAGCAATCTTGGTTTCATTTCAATTATGAAAGGCAAGTTTAGCCTTGGAATAAAAATGATAGAAGCGAGTAAAAATGCATCCACGGCATTTAAGCCTTTTTATGCTCTATTTGAACACGCCCTTGGTAAAGTGTATTTGCAGCTCGTCAAAAGCCCGGAACCCGTGAGTATATCAAACATAGGGTTTCTTATAAAAAACATCCTATTTGCCAGTAAAAAAGCAGAATATCACCTTAAAAAAGCAATGGAAGTTGCAAAAAAGATCGGAGCCGACAGAATTTTGGCCCAAGCCTCTCTTGATTTGGGGCTCCTGCATCTAGCAAAAAAAAGAAATGACCAAGCGAAGAAATGCATCTCCGATTCTATTGAGCTCTTTGAACAGTGCGAGGCCGCAAAGGACCTAAAACAAGCAAAAGAGGCTTTAGCGTCTTTAGGATAAGCAGTAAAATTTTTCAGAAACTGCAAAGATAAATAAAGATGAAATGCCCGCAATGTCAGACTGATAACCCTGATACACGCAATTTTTGTCGTGAGTGTGGAAACAGACTTTTGCTAGTTTGCCCTCAGTGTAATTACGAAAATCTTCCGGGAGACAAGTTTTGCGGTGGTTGCGGCCATGATCTAAGGAAACCCAAAGAAGCTCAACCTAAAGATCTTTCATTTGATGAGAAACTCACAAAAATTCAACGCTACCTTCCGAAGGGTCTTACCGAGAAGATCCTATCGCAAAGGGATCGAATTGAGGGTGAACGCAAGCAGGTTACGGTGATGTTCTGTGACCTGGAAGGATTTACCCAGCTTGCTGAAAGACTTGGCCCAGAGGGAGCCTATACGATCATGGATCAGGTCTATGAAATCCTGATTCATAAAGTCCACGACTATGAAGGCACTGTCAATGAAATGACCGGCGATGGGATTATGGCTATTTTTGGTGCGCCCATCGCTCTGGAAGATGCGCCTCAGCGAGCCATCCGATCTGCCTATGCCATCCACCGAGCGATGGCAAAGTTCAGCGACAAAATAAAACAAGAGAGAAGTAATATCTCTTCCCTCAAGATGCGCATCGGTATTCACACCGGCCCGGTAGTGGTGGGTACTTTGGGTAATGACCTAAGGGTTGAATTCAAAGCTGTGGGGGACACGGTTAATTTGGCTTCCCGCATGGAGGGGTTAGCAGAGCCGGGCAGTACCTATGTCACGGAAGATACCTTTCGACTCACTGAGGGGCTTTTTCGGTATGAGGCTTTGGGTGAATATGCAATTAAAGGCAAAGAAGGTATGGTCAAAGCCTATCGTGTGATTGCCCCCAGTACTCGAAGGACACGGTTTGACGTCAGTGCTGAGAAAGGTTTAACCCCTTTTATTGGAAGGGAGCGAGAGCTTGAGATACTATTGGATGGTTTTGAGCGCGCCAAGACAGGCCGAGGTCAGGCAATATCAATCATGGCCGAAGCAGGGGTTGGCAAGTCAAGGCTTTTGTATGAGTTCAGAAAGGCTGTGGCAAACGAGGACGTGACCTTTATGGAAGGTAAGTGCCTTTCATACAGTCGGGGTATAGCCTACCATCCAGTCATAGACATCGTAAAGTCAAATTTCAATATCATGGAAGGTGATGGCGATTCTGAAATAAAGGAAAAGGTCAAACGTGGACTGAACCTATTGGGATTTGATGAAGCCTCCATTCTTCCATATATTCTAGAGCTTTTATCGGTCAAAGATAGCGGTATCGATACGCGATCTATGAGCCCTGAAGCAAGAAAGGAAAGAATCATTGAGGCATTAAATCGAAACGCCCTTAAGAGTTCGGAGATTAATCCCCTTATCATTGCCGTTGAAGATTTACATTGGATTGATAAGAGTTCTGAAGATCGTTTAATAAGTCTCTTAAACACTATATCGGGAGCAAGGATTTTCCTGATATTTACCCATCGGCCTGAATATGTGCACTCCTGGGGGGCCAAATCGTATCACAGTCAAATCGTTTTGAATAGGCTTTCAAATAGGGAAAGTCTTTCAATGTTGGCCTATCTTTTGGGCACCAAAGATATCGATAGGGATCTTGAAGAGTTGATACTTGAAAAGACAGAAGGCGTTCCCTTTTTCATCGAGGAGCTTATAAAGTCCCTCCAAAACTTAAAGATTATAAAGAAAAAAAACGAAACTTATCATTTAGCAAAAGAAATACACGAAGTGAGCATTCCTTCCACCATAGAAGATGTTATCATGGCCCGTGTGGACACATTACCCGAGGGTGCTAAAGAAGTACTTCAAATCGGTTCTGTAATTGAAAGAGAGTTTAATTTCGAATTGCTTAAAAAAGTATCGGATCTATCAGAACGTGAACTACTGATCCAACTTTCGGTGTTAAAGGATGCAGAACTTCTCTATGAAAGAGGGATATACCCGGAAAACGCATTTATATTCAAACATGCCATGACCCATGATGTAGCCTACAACAGTCTTTTGAGTTCAAAAAGAAAAGCCATACATGCCAAAGTCGGTAAAGTGATAGAAGGTTTGTATTCAACTCGATTAGCGGAATATTATGAAATAGTATCCCGCCATTTCGAGCGAGGAGAAGTCTGGGAAAAAGCGGCTGGATATCTCCTGAAGGCGGCGGAAAAGGCCAAAGCCAACTATGCTTACCGCAGCGCAATAACTTTGTGCCGGCGTGTTTTGGAAGCTGCCGGAAAAAGAAAAAATATGGTTGAGGAACAAATCCGCGGATTTGTACTCGCCGGAGATCTGGCCAGCCTGCTAGGGGAGCTCGACCAAGCCAACCAAAATTATGACCTGGCCATAGAACTCTCAACAGATTCCGTAATCCGACGGAACATTCAGAACAAGAGACACCTTCCTCGCTTGATCGTCCGCGACGGAGCAAAGATTGTATTCTATGAGCACGGTGGGGGCGAGGAGACACTGCTTGTGGTCAACCCGGTTTTATATGGATTGTCCACCTTCCAACCCGTTTTAGAACGACTTTGTCAGGAATTCCGTATCATCACCATCGATCCACGGGGAACTGGTGGCTCCGATCCTATTCCTAAAGGTTATTCGCTTAAGGATCATGTTGAGGATGTTCGCGCTGTCATCGAGGCCGCTGAGTGCGGTGCTATCAACGGGGTTGGCATCTCCCGGGGTGGCAATCTCCTGATCAAGTTGGCTGCAGCTTACCCCGGACTGGTGAAAAGGCTGGTTCTATGCGGCGCTGGCACTGACGACTTGACTCCTGGAAGCCTATATCCGCTGCGCGGTGAATGGACCAAGGAGTTCATCGAAGCCTTAAAAAATAAAAATCTTGAACAGGCACTCACGATTTTCTCATCCATTTTGATTTCGGAACCTGGCACCCATGAATTGGCCGAACAATTTATAAAACGCACGATGAACCTTCCCCAGGAAACGATTGTGAGCTTTTTTGTTCGTGACCCCGAGGCCAATATCGTTTCTCTGCTTCCAAAAGTTACAATTCCCACCGTGGTGATGCAGGGAACCGCAGATCTTCTTTTTCCTTTCGAAGGCGGACGGTTTATATGGGAACAAATTCCAGATGCCTTGTTTTACGCCTTTAAAGGACGAGGGCATGCATTTTTCTTGACG
Organism: Desulfobacteraceae bacterium; assembly: GCA_020349865.1. The sequence continues at coordinate 4,620,009 of CP070700.1, read as the reverse complement.
GCACCGGGCGAGTTCTGTGAGGTGTCGCGGCAATTTGTTCTAACGGAAACCATTCCCTCCCAGGCGGCGATATGAACTGAAAGACGAATTGAACAAGTATTAAAAAATATAGTCATAACAAGTCATGAGGTTACTAAGTAGTTGATTAAAAAAAAATTTGGCAACCGTCCTGAACATTTAATTACTCTACCAGCAAGGAAAAGGAGGTGAAAGAGATGGCTCAAGAGATTAAAGAAATTGTTGATAAAGTTCCGGCTGAAATGCGGTGGAACATTGCTACCCAGGCTTCGACGAGTACGGCAATAGCACTCGATGGGGCTATCCAAGATGCCCTTGGACCGGAAAAGCGCAAGGAAGTCTTGGTCAAGCTGTGGTCAGCGAGCGCGTCGGGCGTAAAACTAGTTACCGATGCCCTTGGACTACCGGTAGCTACTGCTGAAGAAGCTGCTAAAGCAGTGACAAGTGCGAATACTGTATTCTTCGGACCAGAACTCCAGGCTGAATTTCCAGAAGCCTCTCCCCTAAAAGTCGAGGCGAGAGCAACGGGATGTCCCTTTCCGCTGAGGATGAAAGAAATGGGTATCTCTTTAGATTGCTACCCCGTGTGTGCCGCCTATCAGGAAGCTGCCTACAAGGCTGTCAACCCAAAACTGAAAGTTAGTAGGGGAGACAAATGCCTGAACCGCGGCGACCCATATTGCGACTGGACATTAGAGATGCAAGAATAAGAGTTTATGGAAAAAGGGGGCAATAATTTTTAATATGGAAGATATTCTAGAAATTTCAAGGCGGTTGTCAAACCTTATATAAATGGATCGCAAGTGGGTTTAACTTTTCTATTAACAGTATCCAGAGAAAGTGTCACGCTTACTCAGGAAATTTTAGATGGATTTTTCCCATCATGAGAAGAAACTAGATGTTGAATTTTCCAAATCTTACATCCCGAAAGGAGGGCAGTCATGGCAGAAATAACATCGAAAGAACAACTGGCGAAAATAAGAGGTTATGAGAAAGGATATTTTGCTACGCGCTTAATCGGTCTCGGAAACGAACTTGGATTTTTTGAAAAAATCGACGCCGCTGAAAATGGTATTACTACAAGCGATTTGGCAAAGCAGTTGAGGTTGCATGAACCCTATGTCAAGATTTGGTGTCAAACCGCTTATGCATGGGAACTTTTAGACTGCGATGATAGCGGTAAGTTTAGGCTTCCACCCGGCTTGAATGAGGTATTAGTTGATAAGACGAACCCAAGAAATTACGCAGGCAACATTAATATGACAATCAAGATGCTTGGACCATCATTCGACAAGTATGCCGAATTTTTCAAAAGCGGTGAACGGTTTTTCATGTACGCTAATCCTGAACTGGGTAAAGAGGCAGCCACAGTAACTCAAAACTTTTTCCCCATTATAAACAAAGCCATTATTCCTAAGATTGAAGGATTGCAGGAGAAGATGGAAGCTGGAGCCAAGCTAATGGACGTTGGATGTGGCTGGGGCGTTTTAATATCAAAGTTAGCACAAACTTACCAAAACAGCAGTTTCGTCGGTGTTGATCCTGATGAAAATGGAATCAAAGAAGCCAGAAGAATTTTCAAAGAATCAGGGGTGGAAGACAGGGTTTCAGCTGAGTGTCTTGGCGGAGAGTCGATAGATTACAATGATGAATTCGATGCAGCCACTATGATGGTAGTGTTACACGAGATTTATCCGGAGGTGAGATCCAAGGCAGTAGAAAATGTTTATCAGGCTTTGAAGAAAGACGGCAAGTTGATAATCTGGGACCATGCATTTCCGAGCAAGATCGAGGATTTCAGAAATCCATTATATGAATACGGTGTTGTGGATGAATGGTATGAAGTTCCTTTTGGTACCATTCACCAGACCTCGGCGGAAGTTGATCATATGCTTTCGGATTGTGGTTT
>CP070700.1:4615457-4617982 GCA_020349865.1 Desulfobacteraceae bacterium | reverse complement strand
GGCTTTTGGGGCTCCGTGACAACCCTGAACATGTCAAAATGATGAAAGCCCATGGCATAAAGCCAATTGACATGGTGGTCGTGAACCTCTACCAGTTTGAGAAAACAGTGGCCAAAGAAGGGGTGACCTTAGATGAAGCTATTGAGAATATCGATATTGGTGGGCCTCCCATGCTTCGGTCTTCCGCCAAAAACTTTAGGTATGTGACAGTCATTGTGGACCCGGCTGATTACAAGCTGGTCCTCGAGGAGATGGAATCAACAGGAGGTGAAACCAGCCTTGAGACGCGGTTTCGACTTGCCCGGAAAGTTTTCAGGCTAACGCACCAATACGACGGGGCCATCAGTAAATTCCTGGAAAAGAGGGATATGTGATGAATGTAGCGAAAAATCTCGAAATCGCAGCCTTCCATTTTCCTGATCAAATAGCCATCATCGACGGGCATCGAAAGATCAGTTACCTTGAATTATCTCAGGAGTCTAACCGGGTTGCCACAGCATTGATAAGCATAGGGGTTCAGCCTGGCGATCGAGTGACCCTGTGTGCACCTAACTCCTGTCAGTGGATATCTTTCTATTTTGGGGTCCTCAAGGCTGGAGCCGTGGCCGTCAGTCTCTCAAACAGTCTTACAAGAGCGGAGCTGCCCCCGATCATGGATGACTCTCGACCGAAAATCCTTTTTACGACAGACGAGAAGCTGGATTACCTGGATCGGACGTGGGACCGTCCCTACCTGGAACAGGTAATCAGCCCCCACAGTGATATTCCCTATGAAAGGCTTATTGAAATGGGCTCGCCCTCTTTCAAAGTGATTGACAGAGACCGGACGGATACAGGGGCTATTCTCTACACAGGGGGTACCACAGGCATCCCAAAAGGGGTTATGTTGACTCATGAAAATTTGATGACCTCAATCTGCAATGTTTCCCACTACGAACGCTCAAGCCAAACTGATTGTTCTCTCTGTTTCCTTCCGCTCAGCCATGTCTTTGGCCAGATCCATATCATGAATTCCACGATATATACCGGGGGTTGTTTGGTTGTGTTACCGGCTTTTGACCTGGATAGGGTTATCCATGCTATCGAGCACCACGGGATTACAAAATTTTACGCCGTGCCGACGATTTACATCCGCTTGTTGGCAATTGAGAACCTTAAGGAAAGATTAAAATCGCTGAGGTACTGTTTCTCGGCCGCAGCAAGCATGGCAGTCGAGCTTATCCGCGAGTGGAAGAAACGCATGGACTTGAATATGTATGAGGCATATGGCATGACGGAAAGCGCCTCCATGGTAACCTATAATCACTACTACCGTCATGTGATCGGCTCCGTGGGTACGCCGGTAAGCAGCATCGAGGTTCAGATCAGGGACCCGGAAGGCAATGTGATGGGGAGCGGTGTCGAGGGAGAAATCTGTATCCGCGGACCGAATATCATGAAAGGATACCTGAACAAACCTGAAGAGACGCGGTCTGTTTTTTGGGATAAGTGGTTTCGAAGCGGGGACATTGGGATAATAGACGAAAATGGGTACCTTTATCTCGTTGACCGTTTGAAGGACATGATCATCACCGGCGGCGAGAATGTATATCCCAAGGAGATAGAGGACATACTCTATACCAGGCCGGAAGTGGAGGAATGCGCCATTATTGGACTGCCCGACAAGGAGTATGGCGAAAGGGTGACTGCCTTTATTATCCCCAAAAAGGGTCAGAAGCTTGATCCGGTCGAATTGAAGACCTATCTCAAAAAAAGACTCTCCCCCTTCAAGGTGCCCAAAGAATTCATTTCTGTGCTCGAACTACCCAAAAGCAGTACCGGCAAGATCCTGAAACGTGAACTGAAGAGACAGGTTTTGGATAAGAATCCCCATCCTCATCCTTCTCTTTGAATGGGCGTAGGGCGTTGTTTAATGGGGACAGAAGGGTTTTCTAAAGTAAAAAAAAAGGGTTGCCGCTAATTATCAAGTGCGGCAACCCTTTTGATAGTCAGGTCACTGACTATTCTTTGCCCCATATTTTAATCAAGTCTCTCAGAGTTTTTACATAATCCTTGCCAGGTAATCCTTTCCCTTCAGCAGCTTTTATATAACCAGCAAAAACGGGTTGAACGGCTTTGGCCCAGCGGGCACTCTCTGCTTGGGAGAGGGGGACGATTTCGTTGCCCTTGCTCAGGGTAAATTCTCGCCCTGCCTTATCGATGCTGTCCCACGCATCGCCATGTTTGGCGATCCATTCTGCGTTGACCTCGTCAAAGACCTTCTGGACGTCCTGCGGCAGAGATTTCCACTTGTCAAGATTCATGGCCACATAAAAGCCGGCCGTATAGCCGATGCTGTAACATTCGATGGTATACTTGATCACCTCGCCCTGTTTCCACCCTTTTAACACCTCCATAGGACTGAAAGTTGCATCTACCACACCTTTCTGGAGGGCCTCATAGACACCACCCTGGCCCATGGCGACAGGAACGCCACCCAGGGCTTCAACCACTTTGGCGTTAAAGCCGTATGAGCGAATTTTCAG
>CP070700.1:4602302-4615357 GCA_020349865.1 Desulfobacteraceae bacterium | reverse complement strand
TGTTTTTATAAAAAAAAAGAATTCCACCACTTTAGGCACTTTAGATCACTTTAGAAACTTCACGCTTTTTCAATTTTGCAATTTTCTGCACGTTTTGAGCTGAATTATATCACTAAGGTACTAATACCTCCAACATATCCATAACAATTATGAGCCATCATAGCCTGTGATATTCAAATTCCCCGTTCCTAACGCTACAGTCACTTTTCAGTGCTATTTAAACGCCACCGTAGAAAGGGTCCGAATTCTTTCCCTTACCTTTTGTAATCTACAAGCGCATCTGATAAGATTACACCATCGGTTCTTGCAGGAAACATGAAATCTCAAAACACCTTATCCGATAGGAGTGTCCGATATTGGCCAGGAAAGAAGAATTTAAAAAACCTGAATTCGAGGATGCTTTACTGCAAATAAATCCCTCCACCGTTCGGATAAGATCGAAAAAGGAATTTAGAAATCACATAATCAAGATCGCCAGGCAATCAGGATTCGATTTGTTTATGAATACCAAATTCGGCTATGAAGACTTCACCATCAAGACGCGAGTGAAATTCTACAGAAAGTATGGCAACCCTCCTACTACAAAATTCTTGGTTATCCCCAATGGTTTGGTAAGGAGGCTTTTTTCTATTTATAAGATATGGAGCAAATTAGGTGAATTTCTCCTCGGGACGTTGCTATGCCATGAGCGCCAACATCTATTACAGGATCCGACCAAATTTGAGAGCCTCAGTGCAATGGAAGAAGAAGCAAACAAATTAATGATGGAGAAAATGGGGAGGCCTGGTCTTGTTGTATGCGTATGGTATTTCTGTTTTTTTGGGAAATTGAGGATATTGAATCGCATCTTAAACAGGAAAAGGAAAATGGAAGAAAAAGAAGCAGCAAAAAAGGTAACCAGTTTCTTAGAAAGGAATTACCTTAATTTAGTATCGTCGAATGAATACGACGAAATAATTGATGATGTGTTATGGTTAGATGCGAAATATTTGAAGTATAAAAAGTCAATATAAACATTGCACAGATTTGCTGACGAAGATAATTATCTCATTATAGGATGGACACTTGATAGTGCCTTTGCTTCATTTCAGGATGGGCACTAACTAAAGGTCTTTAGGCCGCTCAGGGTAGATTAATTCCCACGGCGTTGCCTCGGAGTCTGTCTCAACGGGTACCTCGATAAGGGAGGGGCCACTGTTGCCAAGTGCTTTTTCCAGTAACCGTTTCAGTTCGCCCGGCGTTTTCGCCCGGTACCCTGCCATCCCAAAGGATTCCGCAAGACGCACAAAATCAGGATTCACCAGATCAGAACAGATCATGCGGCCTTTAAATCTCCCCACTTGATCACGTCGGACATTGCCATAGGCATTATTATTGAAAATGATGGTCACAACCCCGATATTATACTGTACTGCCGTAGCAAGTTCCTGCACCCCGTACATAAAACCGCCGTCTCCATTAACGGACACGACAGCCTTGTCTGGGTTTGCTACCTTAACACCGAGGGAGGTAGGGAATCCAAACCCAAGAGTCCCCTGATACCCGCAGGTTACATAGGTGCGGGGTCGATACACGGGAAAGCCGAACCATGCCGTAAAACCGGTCTGGGAGACTTCCTCAACAAAAAAGCCATCCCGGGGAAGCACCTCACGGATCGCCTCAAGGTAAGACATTTGGGGTTGGATCTTCTGGATATCACGCTCCGCCCTTGCTTTGGCTTCAATAATTTCCTCTCTGCGGGAGGGTCTGCCATTCAAAAGCCCTTGAATAGTTTTGATCAGGTCTCTTGCAGCGCTTCCGGCATCTCCGACGATCCCCACATCGGGCTTGAGCCTTGCCATTTCCACAGGATCAATATCAATTCGGACGAGCTTAAGACCTTTGGGCCGATAGCGCCAACGCATGTAAGGCACTTCAAGACGGGTTCCAATACCCAGTAGAACATCGGTGTCATGCCAGAGGTTATACCCAGCTACGAGGGTAACTGCCAGGTCATGATCATCGCCCATAATCCCCTTTCCACTGCGGAAAGAAACAACCGGGGCCTGTAAGGTTTCAGCTAACTCAATGATCTCTTCGCCGGATTCGACGGCGCCTCCGCCAACCATGATCATGGGTTTTTTGGCCTGTGCCAGCACCTTGGCCGCTCGTTCAATCTGGTCCGGGTCGGGGGGAATAGGGGGGTCGGCCTGAACAGGCTCCCAAAGCCTTACCTCGGTCTTTCTCCCCATTGTATCCCAGCACATTTCCAATTCCACTGGTCCAGGCCGACCTGATTTCATTTGCTTGAATGCTTCCGCAACCAGCCGTGGGGCATCTGCAGGGTGTTCGATCCGTGCTGCCCATTTGGTGAGGGTGCGCATGGTTGCCAGTTGATCAGGTAGTTCGTGGAGATGTCCTCGTCCTTTACCCAAATAACCCGAAGGTACCTGTCCTGTAATACACAGAACCGGCGTGTTGCAACCATAGGCCGTACACAAGGCGGCTGCTGTGTTCAGCACGCCGGGCCCCGGCACAACTGTATAGATACCCACCCTACCGCTAGATTTAGCGTAGCCAAACGCCATGTATGCCGTTCCCTGTTCATGCCGTGCCCCGATCACATTGATTTTTTTACGTTCCTCATAGAGAGCATCAAACAAGTCATATATTTGTGCCCCGGGCAATCCGAATACCGTGTCAACACTATGTTTGAGCAAAGATCGGACAATTGCAGTCCCGCCTGACATGCGAGCCATATTCAACCTCGTGAGTTATGTTGGTTACAAAATGGTAGGTATGAATTTTTTTTCTAATCTACACTAAAAGTAAACCGAACTCCAGTGTTACATGTGGTAAGGTAATCTGAAATTGGTGAGCAAGCGAACCTACCATATCATATGGTAGCCTGTCCTCAATTGAAATAATGTGCTTTTTTCACGCAAATCACCATATGTTGCGGTTTAAATTTGGCTTCCAAGCTTGATGCCCTCGTAAAAAGTCTTTTCACTCGTCATTGCGAGGAGCAAAGCGACAAAGCAATCCCATCATTTCGAGCAGTTACATCCCATGAGATTGCTTCGCTATGCTCGCAATGACTGTATTAGTGACTTTTTACGAAACCATCAAGGTTTAATGTTGCCGGTATGATCAATGACTATGTAAACGTTCCAAATTTTTTCGTAGTGGGTTTAAGGAAGTGAGGTGCAATAATGGACAACAGGTAAGACGCTTGGAATGATTATTTTTCATCCTTGACCCGCAGGCCTGATTACCTTTATGATCTCTATTCAAGAGTGGGGATTATTGCAGCAGGCTTGAAGCCCTTGGCTTGAAAACAGGGGAATACCGATACGGAATTGACCAAAAATGACTGAAATACGGGTCCACGAAGACATTTTTAAGGAATATCCTACCTTCCGGCGTGGCATTGTCGTGGCCAAAAAGATCAAAAATCGTGGTCATTCGGAGGAACTCAAGGCCATGCTCAACCAGGCAGTTGCAGAAGCTGCTAAACAGCCAATTGACTTAAAGACCGATACCCGAACCACTACGTGGAATCAAGCCCACCGACAATTTGGTTCTAACCCGAATAAATATCCGCCCGCACACTGTGCCCTTCTGAAACGGGTGCAGAAAACAGGGGCTAAAATTCCTTTCATTAATAAAACCGTCACCATTATGAACTACAATTCAATCAAGGCCGTAATACCGGTTGGGGGGGATGACTTGCTCCACGCCGGCGGGAGCCAGGAACTCCGCTATGCTGATGGCAGTGAGATTTTTACTCCGCTGGGCAATCCGGAAAGCACAGAGCATCCCGACCCTGGCGAGATTATTTATGTGGTAGAGTCAGGGGAAGTCATGTGTCGCCGCTGGAATTGGCGAAATGGTCATAAAACCCGTATCACTGAAGACACTCAGATTATTGTTATGAATATTGACGGGCTTGGGGAAGATAGCGAAGCCAGATCAATTGTCACACGCGACCGGGTGGCCCGAATGCTGGAGGAGTTCTGCCAAGCTGAAATTATCACAACTCTCCTTTCACCGAATAAACCGTCCTACCAATTTGATATCTGAGGGCTCGCTTTCACTGACTGCGATGACATGCATTGGAGTTACTGGCTGAGAATAGCTTTAGTATTTACTGAAACCCACAGGTTTGGTGGGGTGGTTGGAATTAGTGAAAAGGGGTGGCTCGAGTGAACCACCCCTTGGCATTAGGGAGTAGAGATTAATAATGCTATTAATGGACCGCGATCTTTTTCGGCTTCTTTTCCTCAGGTTTCGGAATCTCTATTTTCAGAACACCGTCTTTGTAATCAGCATCAATCTTATCCGTGTTTAAACCATCTGGAAGTGTAAAAGAGCGGTGAAACTTTCCAAAAGCCCTTTCTTTGCGATGATAATTTTCTTCTTTCACCTCATTTTCATAGGAACGTTCCCCACTTAGGGTCAGAATGCCGTCCTTTACGTCAACATGAATATCCTTCTTATCTACGCCAGGAAGTTCAGCTTTTATGACAATCTTTTCGTCATTATCAAAGATGTCAACCACCGGCCTCCAGTTGAGAAGTTCTGAATCTTCACTCAACCATGCTGCGGGGAAAAGGGTGCCATCAAAAAGTCGGTTAACGCGATCCGAAAAAGTCCCCATCTCTCTCCGGGGATTAAATTTTACAATATTCATCGTTCTTACCTCCTTATTCTAATATTTTTTTCTTTGGATTTTTTCTTTCATTTTCTTGTTGAATATGTTAAACACCATTTCGATTATGTCAAGATGATAATGATCAAAAATATTGCAATACTGATAATAAATATTATAATAAGTAATAGCTCACAGAGGTTGATACCTTAATTCAGTGTAAAGGAGGGTAAAATGGATAAAAACGATAAGAAAGAAGTGGGGAATGATACCTCTTTGCCGCTGCCCTCTTCATCGGACCTACGGGGCAGGCAATCGGTAAGAGCGACTTTTAAAATAACCGGAAAGGCCATCGATGCAATCAGTATCGTAGCTGCTCATCTGGGTATAAAACAAAAATCCCTTTTTGATCACTTAATCGATGATACGCGGTCCTTGAATTTAATCGCCCATGAGATTGAATCGGAGGGATTTAACCGACTTAGGCGCATTCAAAAGACCTATGTCCTAAGCCGCAAGACCCTGTGCTGCCTTGAGGAGGCGTCAAAAAAATTTGATGCCCCGCGGGATGCTCTGGTCGAATATTCAATTCAGCGACTTCTGCCCGTTATCGCCGAAGAAAGAGAAAAGCATCAAAAACGGAAGAAAGTTTTGGATGAGGTAACGGAATACTTAAAGCAGGGTGAGAAAATACTTAAAAAATCCAGAACGTTATTAGGAGAAGATGATCCGGTTTACGACAAATTTAAGGCGGCAATGACATTTTTTCATAATGTGTATAGTAGTATTGAATCTTTTGTTGAAAAAGGGAAGATAATTGAAGATTTTTAACCTGTAGTGCGTATATTGGATTTGCCATAACTATATAACCTCCCCATATCTCACCACACAGTCTTGATGCGTATAAGACTGCGCGTCAAGAAGTCCAGTTTTATTATCAATTAATGTATATAATTAATAGTAATACAATAAAAAATAATATTTTATTTATTGACTAAAAAATAATGATGATTATTTTTGTAGAAATAGAAAACCCGTTTGTTCCCAGTGAGTTGTGTCGCATGTTATGTCGAGAAAAAAGGGTGAATCTGATGAGAGGATGGGTAAAAAAATTTTAATAAGATATTAGATAAAAGGAGAAAATATCATGAGTAAAGTAATAGGAATAGATTTAGGCACCACCAATTCATGCGTTTCTATCATGGAGGGAGGCGAGGCCAAGGTCATTAACAATGCAGAAGGTGGGCGAACGACTCCTTCGATAGTTGCCGTTTCTGAAAAAGGAGAGAGAATGGTGGGGCAGATTGCCAAAAGGCAGGCCATCACCAATCCTGAAAACACGGTGTTTGGGGTAAAACGACTTATTGGCCGCAAGTATGATTCAACCGAGGTGCAAAAAGACATCAAGATACTGCCTTACAAAATCGAAAAGGCAGGCAATGACGATGTGCGGATAAGTATTCGAGGGAGAGGTTACAGTCCTGCTGAAATTTCATCCCATATCCTGGCAAATCTCAAGAAATCCGCAGAGGAATATCTGGGGGAAAAGGTCACAGATGCAGTGATTACCGTACCGGCCTATTTTAGCGACAGCCAGAGACAAGCTACAAAAGATGCCGGAAAGATCGCCGGCCTCAATGTCTTAAGAATCATCAACGAACCGACGGCCGCATCCCTTGCCTATGGTCTGGACAAGAAATCTGAAGAGAAAATTGCCGTATTCGACCTCGGAGGCGGTACCTTTGACGTTTCCATACTTGAAATCGGCGATGGCGTCTTTGAGGTCAAGGCGACCAATGGGGATACCCATCTGGGCGGTGAGGATTTTGATCTTCGACTTGTCGATTACCTGGCTGATGAATTTAAGAAAGACCAGGGGATTGATTTGAGGAATGACAAGATGGCTTTGCAGCGGCTGAAGGAGGCGGCTGAAAAGGCCAAAATGGAATTGTCTACTTCAATGGAAACAGATGTGAATCTGCCATTTATAACGGCCGATGCAAGCGGACCCAAGCATCTGAACATAAAAATAACACGGGCAAAGCTTGAAGCCCTTGTCAGCGACCTGTTGGATAAACTTGAGAAGCCTTGCAGGGTGGCGCTGGACGACGCCGGCCTGTCATCCGGTGATGTCAATGAAGTCATCCTCGTAGGCGGCATGACACGCATGCCTGCGGTTCAGGAACGCGTAAAGAGGATTTTTAACAAAGAGCCAAATAAGGGAGTTAACCCGGATGAGGTCGTCGCGCTTGGCGCGGCCATTCAGGGTGGCGTCCTGAAAGGGGATGTTGACGATGTTGTGCTGCTTGACGTTACACCACTTTCCCTGGGCATAGAAACCCTGGGAGGTGTCCTGACCAAGCTAATAGAAAAAAACACAACTATTCCGACTAAAAAGAGCGAGATTTTTTCAACCGCTGAAGATAATCAGCCTGCTGTTTCTATTCATGTGCTTCAGGGAGAGCGCGAGATGGCTTCCGATAACAAGACCCTTGGGCGTTTTGAACTTGTCGGCATCCCGCCTGCACCCAGAGGCATGCCACAGATCGAGGTAACCTTTGACATCGATGCCAACGGTATCGTGGAAGTATCTGCAAAGGATCAGGCGACCGGTAAGCAGCAGTCGATCCGGATCACGGCCTCTTCCGGCTTGTCCAAAGAGGAAATTGACAGGCTGGTAAGGGAAGCGGAACTCCATGTTGATGAGGACAGAAACAAGAAGGAGCTTGTTGAGACCCGCAATACTGCCGATGCCCTCATTTATACAACCGAAAGAACAATGTCAGAGCTCGGCGATAAGGTCGAGGTCAGCACCAGGGCCGAGGTTGAACAGGCAGTTAACAACCTCAAACAGGCATTGAAAGGCGACAATACCGATGAGGTTAAACATCTGACTGACGTATTGACCCAGGCTTCCCATAAGCTGGCGGCTTCGATGTACGAGCAAGCCTCTGCAAGCGGTTGCCAGCAGGGCGCATGCGGGGCTGAAGGCACTTCGAGTCAGTCTTCAACCGGATCAGATGATGATGTGGTTGACGCAGAGTACCGAGAAGTTGCATAACCTAAAAAACCGGCCCGGCATAAGGAGGTGACCACCATGCAAAGCCTAAAGTATTATTTTCCAGGTAGTATATTGATTTTAGTAGCAATTATGATAGTGGCGGTTCCTGAAATTCTCATTGGTTTTATAGCAGTTTCGATTATCATGGTTGGTATTGGAGCATTGTATATCGGTCACGAGATCAGGAAATCAGAAGTTGAATTTCGGAATTTTGATGGACGGTTTTTGGACAGTAACTCTCGTAGCTGGCGGTTTACAAGGGCGCCGATATTTAGAAGGTGGTTCTAATTTTTTGATTATTATCTTTGCAATGAGATGGGATAGTATATATATTTAAAGGGAGCTTATTTTTTAGTCTCCCTTTATTTATTTCCATAAGTGCTCATGTGTTATTGAAGATAGATTAAACCCAGATTGTGCAGTAGCATCCTACTGCGGCTTGAAAATCCTTGCTAAAATGCTTGTTTCCTGATTTTGCTCCTCGACATATTTATGAATATGCCTACGTCACAAAATCGCTCCAACTGCTCGTTTCGCTACGGTTTTCTGCACCTCCCTACGGATTCTACTGCACAATCTGGGTTAAACTGTAAAGCATTTATGAATCGGAGGTTTAGAGATGAGAAATTATCTTGTTATCGGAAATGGAGTTTCAGGGACAACCGCTGCGGAAACTATCCGCAAACAGGATAAAAAAGGGAATATCACCATGGTAACAGACGAGGATATCCCTTTTTATTACAGGGTAAGGTTAAACGAATATATTTCCGGAGATCTAACGGAACAGGATTTAATAGCCAAGGGAGAGCAGTGGTATAGGGATCAGAATATCGATCTTGAGATCAGTACTCGAATTGTAGGAGCAAAACCAGATGAAAAAGTAGTCCTAACAGAAAATAACCAGAGACTTCCTTATGACTGCCTTTTGATTGCTACCGGGAGTCATTCCTTTATCCCGCCCATTAAGGGCTCCGAAAAGAGAGGGATCTTTGCCCTGCGCTCAATCAGGGACGCCCGTGATATCTCCACCTATGCCGCAGATTCTAAAGAGGTAGTGCTCATCGGTGGCGGCTTGTTAGGCCTTGAGGCCGGCAATGCCCTCCTGAAGTTAAGCAAAAGGGTTATGGTGGTGGAGTTTTTCCCGAGGCTCTTGCCGAGACAACTTGATGTGGACGGCGCAAAAAGACTTCAGAGCATTATGGAAGTGAGGGGGTTTTCCTTCAGGCTGGGCGCCAAAACGCAGGAGATCACAGGAGATGACCGTGTCAGCGGTGTTCTGCTGGAAGGAGGTGAAACACTGGCTGCAAAAATGGTTATTATATCGGCAGGCGTTCGCCCCAATATGGAACTGGCCGGACCTTTAGGTTTGGACCACGATAAAGGCATCAAGGTGGATGAGCATATGAGGACAAATCAAGCCGATATTTACGCGGCGGGTGATGTGGCCGAATTCGAAGGGATGCCCTATGGTATATGGCCTGCTGCCATGGAGCAGGGAAAAATTGCCGGGACCAGCATGGCCGGGGGAGATCTGATCTATAAAGGTACCACCATGGCCAACACCCTGAAAGTAGCGGGCATTGACCTGGCCTCTGCGGGCAATATCGATGCAGAAAATGAATTCGAATCCGAAGTTGTCACTGATGAAAAGATTTACAAGAAAATAGTTGTGGATAACAATAAAATCATAGGCTGTATTATGCTTGGAGATACCAAAGGATTCAATAAGATCACTAAGGCGATCTCTGAAAAGCTGGATGTTTCTCAAATAAAGGATCAGCTTCTGTCAATGGGATTTAATTTAAATGGCTGACATTCACGAAAGTAGTCTTGAGCCGGCCCAGTTTCTTGTTGAAAACGCAGATCTCTTACCAAAAGGGCGGGCTCTCGATGTGGCTATGGGGAACGGTAGAAATGCAGTCTACCTGGCAAGGATGGGTTTTGAAGTCGAAGGAATTGACATATCGGCCCAAGCAGTAAACAGGGCCATGCAATTGGTGCGCAAGTCGGGCGTGAATATCAGAGCCAAAGTGGCTGATCTGGAAGGCAACTACCATATTGAGAAGTGTGTATATGACCTCATTATCTGCTTTAACTATTTGCAACGCTCCCTTATCCAGCAGATGAAAGATGGACTGCGCAGCGGTGGAATGGTGGTCTATGAGACCTTTATCGTTGACCAGGTTCAGTTTGGTAAGCCAAAAAACCCGGACCATCTGCTGAAGCACAATGAACTCCTTGATTTCTTTTGTGATTTTCGATGTCTTCGCTTTCGCGAAGGGATTTTTGAAAGTCGAAAGGCCGTTTCAAGTATAATTGCAGAAAAGCCATAAACAAAGGGTGATTAGTGTCTATCCAGAAATGGCCCTTTTTGTCCGAACGATTCGCGAGGACTCCCCACGCCTTCGGCGCGGGTCCCCGGTTTCACAATATCAGCGTCAATTTGCCTAAGGCGGATCAATCTGCTGGATTCCTTGTGCGACATACTACAGTACGTCTCCGCGTAATCCTTTGATTTCTTCGCACCGCTTCGCGGTGACGCAGTCCCACTACTTCGCAGTGGATTCCCGGAAGCCTTGCTTTTGTAAAAAATTGCTCATTTCTGAATTGGACACTTGATTGCGCCTTTATTTCATTTATTAATGGGCACTGGCTAAGGACAAATATTCAATACCGCCAGATTGAGCATTACTCAATGAGGGGGGCATTATTCAAACAAAAGGAGGTCACCAATGGGTTATACAAAAGATGATTTGAATAATAAGCTTTTAGAGATGTATCCTGAAATTACAACATATGGGCTCTCTGTTGATCTTGAATTTGATGAAGGGAAAAACGCCTGGGTGGTTACTTTTACCAAGGGAGATAAGAATCGCCATGCATTTCTTGACAAAGGGGACGCTGATGCTTGCATTGAAGGGAATGCATGCATTTACCTTGGGGTGCTGATCGCCCAATATATAAAGGATCTGGAGGCCGAGATATCCGGAAGATAGAAATAATGCGGTATAACTAACGGAATGAGGAATGTTTTTAAGTGACCATCTGAAGCACCTTACGATTTATTTCACAAGCCTAAAGGATGGTGTTTTGGTCCGGCGGGAAGCGATGGAGGCCTTTTGTCTATCGTGGACCGGCAAGAACTAATGAAAGATTAGCAAAGGAGGTTAAGGAGATGGAAGAAAAAGAAATGGAAGAATTAGAAGAACAGGAGAAAGGAAAAAAGAAGACTGTTGATGAGAAACTTCCCTACTGCACCACCGCCCCAAGTGCTGAACAAGCCAGGGCATCGGATGATGACGAGCCCTGTGATGATGGCAGGGAAGGAGACATAGACCAAGACTAAGAGGACAAGGGAATGGCATTTCCAGAACCTTGCGAAATTTGGAATTAAAGAGAGGAGAGAACCGATGATAGTAAGAAATTTCATGAAAAAGGAGGTTATAACGGTTGATATTAAAACGCCGATTATGGCCGCATTGGAAATAATGAAAAGTAACAAGATAAAGCGTTTGCCGGTCACGAGAAATGGCAAGTTTGTTGGTCTTGTGACAAGGGCAATGATACGTGATGCCTCACCATCAGAGGCAACAAGCCTCAGTGTTTATGAATTAAACTATCTGATTTCAAAGATGACCGTTGGCGATATTATGGTTAAAGAACCCATTACGATTTCACCGGAACTTGGTGTGGAAGAGGCGATCTGGCTTGGGAAAAAACACGGTATTGGGTCCTTTCCGGTCCTCGAAAATAATAACCTTGTGGGTATTATAACTGAATCAGATATCTCGGGTGTGGTTTCAAATGCTTTAGGTCTTGGTGACAGGGATAGCAAACGAATCACCATTGATGCATACGGCCAACGATTTGGTTATCTAAAAGACCTTATCGAAGTTCTTGATAAGCATAATATTCCTCTTTTGAGTATTATGAGTGTTCCGAAGTCTGAAAAAGGAGACTGGTTTCTGATATTGAGAGTCAAGACAAAAGACGCTACAGTGGCCGCGGAGGATTTAAAGAAGAAGGGCTTCAATGTTACTGACGTTTCATAAACTGGTTTCTGAGCAGGTTTATCATTAATTGGCCGGTCGTCGCGGTTTGAATGAAAACGTGTTCCCAAAGAATGAAAGGAGATCATTAAGTCATGAGCTACGATTTTAGTGCCGACGAAATATTTGAGATGGCGGAGCAGATTGAAAGAAACGGGGCAGAATTTTACCGGCAGATGGCAGAGAATATCTCAGATAAGGCCGTTCGAGAGCTGTTCCTTGATTTTGCTGCAATGGAAGACGATCATGAAAAGGCTTTCGCATCAATGAGGGCGGACCTGTCTTATAAAGAGCGGGAAAAGAGGGTTTTCGACCCTGAGGGAGAAGCAAGCCTGTATCTGAGAGCGTTGGCCGATATGCGTGTATTTGACAAAAAGGCCGAAGAAGACTTCGTCCTGCCCGCTGAATTGCCTGAAAAGGAGAAAAATGTAAAGGTTTTCCGGGAAGCTATCAACCGTGAGAAGGATTCCATTGTTTTCTATTTGGGAATGAAGGGATTAGTTCCAGAGAATCTCGGGAGAGAAAAAATTGACGGCATTATTCAGGAAGAAATGAAACACATAAGACTTCTGAGCAATAAACTTGCTGCCTTAAAGGTATGACCCAAATTGAGCCAATCTCAATTGGGAAATCAGTACTACTGGCTTAGTCCCTCGATTCATAAATTCGATAACGTATTTATTCACTCGGGACTAAGTGCTGAGTGAGCATTTGCGTAAGTTGTAAACATCAAAATATATCACTTTATTTGCGAATCGAAGCACTTAGCCTGTTGTACTGACTTGACCTTAGGGGAGGTGAACGAGATGGTGACACATATTGAGAAGGAAAACGACGGATCCGTCATACCTGAGGATCAGTTTCTAAAACGGCTACCTGAACAAGAAAAGAGGGTTTATCAGCAGTGCATAGAGCTGATACAGGGGATTGCCGAGACTGGGGACATTGAAGAGATCTGTGAATTGCTTGAGAAATATAAGGCCGATCGACAGGAAGATATAAGTGAAAAATCAATTTAGAATATCTCCATAACGCCATTGCCAACGGCCTTGGTGAGGCTGCGTTCGATCGGATAAGGATCCTCGGAGAGCACCTGGGGGATTGTTTCTGGCGTTTCGAATCGCACTCCAACTATGCGCGATAGCGGACCTGGAAACGAGCCGGGGTCGAGACGCTGCATATTTAGTGTCTGAACGAAAACTAGGAATTTTTTTCTCAAGATCAAGGAAGGCGAAAATTATAACCACAGGAATACATTGAGTATTTCGAGGATTATAATTTGAGTCTGACGCAGAGATTGGGAAAAATAACAGTT
>CP070700.1:4568243-4602202 GCA_020349865.1 Desulfobacteraceae bacterium | reverse complement strand
TGAAAATATCGTTTCAAGATATATGCCACATATTGCTAATAAGGAGCTGGCGCTGAAAAAATGCTTATCTAATTGATTTTTAATGGTTTTTCCGCCAGGCGTACAGGGGGCAATAGGGAAAGTGTAAACAAGGAGGTGACAGAGGGGTGGTCATTCAAGTTTACAACGACATTTTGGTATGAGGAATTATGCTTCGATTCATTTATCTTGTCTATATGATCACGGGCCAATATCTGAAGGCCGGCGACTTTGCTCTCCACATAAGGTCCTTCGATTTGAATACTTTCCCTGCTGAGCATCCAGATTTCCGGAATAATTTCTGCAGCAATCTGGCCTTGCGTAAATACCCTTACAACAGAACTTGTGGAGACCACCACCGCAACCGCCCTGGTTGAAAGTGTTATGGCTGCCGAGGCAACATGACGTGAACCCAATCCCAACGGCAAATTGACTCCAGTGGAATCAGCATTGATATGACGTGCGGCAGAGAGAATGGTTCCATCGGCCGAAATAACAAAAGCACCATCCAGTTGAGCCAGCTCTTTGGCGGTCTCACGCATGTTGAAATCAAAAATTTTTTTGACCTCTTGCGGGTGCCCTTGCAGCGGATCCAAGATCAAAGGCCGAGATTCCTTAAGCACCGCTTCTTCATCACCAAGAACAAAGATAGTTCCAATTTTCCGGCCCTCGCGCCCTTCCCGGGCAATTTCCACCGCCAATTGGATTGTCTGTTCCAGCACCCCGGGTTGGCAACCGGTAGTCACCTTACAGATAGTTTCAAACATGTTTCGACTCCCGACTTATGTAAATAGCATGCATCTACCTGAATAAATATACACTGTCCGTTTAGGAAAATATCAATTTACTGTCACGAACTATAAAGAGAGACAAGAAGTATTACGGATCGCTTTAGCCAGGTATATATTTATGCTTTTTCAGATAGCTTATTATCAACTGAACACATTCTTCCTCGGACATCTCGTCGGTGCGAAGATGAATTTCCGGGTTCTCAGGAGCTTCATAAGGTGCGCTAATGCCGGTGAATTCTTTAATGATGCCTTGACGTGCCTTCTTGTATGCGCCCTTTGGATCACGTTGTTCGCATATCCCTACCGGACAGTCAACGAAAACCTCAATAAAGGTGCCATCATTACTAAGTTCTCTGGCAGCTTGGCGATCTATCCTATAGGGGGAAATGAACGCCGTCAGGTTGATGATTCCGCAGTCACGTAAGAGCCTTGCTACCTCGCCGATTCTGCGTATATTCTCTGTACGGTCTTCGGGTGAGAAGCCCAAATTCATATTCAGTCCGTGTCGAACATTGTCGCCATCGAGGATATATGTATGGTAACCCCGTTCATACAAGGACTTTTCAGTAGCGACAGCTAAGGTGGATTTGCCAGCCGCCGAAAGGCCAGTAAGCCAGATAGTGAAACCACGATGGCCGTTTAAGCGTTCCCGATCAGAGCGGGTAATTGCCCCCTGGTGCCAAAAAATGTTGGTAGCTTTTTGCTCAAGCATAATCAACTCCTTGATGTTATTCTGTCAAATATTTTTCCTATTGTGAACCATTCTACCGGAGGATTTTCCAGTACTCTTTTTGGATCTCAATCACTTTTTTTACTGCTGACAATTTTCTTGCAGCGTTCCCTGTGACTTTCTCAATTTGCTTTTTAGTGAGGGTGGGGACATCGCACAGTTCCTGCATGACCCGGAGGCCGCATTCCTTAAGCCCCTTAAGGCTATATCCCCCTTCCATGATGAAGGCGATGCGGCCATTGCATACCTTTTCCGCTATATCAAGTAAAAAGAAGGTTATCAGGGAATAACCCTCCGCTGTGACCTTCATTCCACCCAGGGGATCATGCATGTAAAGATCAAAACCGCAGGATACAAGAATGATCTCCGGATGATATGCCTGGGCCAGGGGGTTAAGCATGTAATAGGTAATTCCTGCAAAGTCACTATCCCTATGCCCCTTTCCCAGGGGGACATTGACCGTGAAACCTTCTCCTCTACCCTTGCCCCCTTCACCAAAATTGCCGGTTCCCGGGTAACAGGGGAATTGATGCATGGAAACATAAAGGACCTCGTCTGTATCATAAAAGGCGCTTTGGATTCCGTTACCATGGTGCACATCAATATCCACAATCATAACCCTTTCTACCGAATAATATTCCTTCAAATATCTGGCTCCCAGGGCCACGTTATTAAAAAGGCAGAAGCCCATGGCCTTATCTGGTTCCGCATGATGCCCGGGCGGTCTGATGCACGCAAAGCCTCTCCTTGCATTCCCATTCCAGATCTCATCAAGAAGAACAAAGACCGCTCCTACACCAAGCCGGGCCACATCATAGGATTTTGGAGATGTCTGGGTATCCAGGTCAAAAGAGGCAAGCGGTTTTCCCGCAGTTTGTGCTATGCGTTCAATATGATCGGCAGTATGCACCAAAGCAAGTTCATCTTTCGAGGCCAGCCTCGGTACTGCCTCAGACCATTTTCCGTCGAGGGATGGATCTTTAAGCACGGACCGGATCGCTTTTACCCGTCTGGCGCTCTCTAAATGAGGGACATGTTCTAAATGCTGAGTGAACCGTTCGTCATTAATAACAAGTACAGGTTGCATCTTATGGCTTTTTGGCAGTGTTTTTGATTAGCTTATCATATTGTTTTCATAGAGACGTTATTGCAATAAATGCGAGAAACTTGAAACTAGAAACTCGATAGATCACCGAAATATCAATAAATGTCATAATTATACCCAATACGTTAGTCAGAATCCTGTTCCTTTGCCAATTTGATAAGCTCCTCTGATTCCGGTATCTTCTTATTGTATTTGATCAGCATACTCATTGCTGCCTTAACAAGCTCCGGATGTGCTTCTGATTTTAGACACTCTTTTATAGAAGCAATAATCACTTTTCTCTCTGATTCATCCTTTTTGTTCTTAGCCTTTTTGCGCAAGAGTTTTGTCTGTTTCTCGATGACCGCCACGATGTCCTTGATGACGCCTTTTCTGAGATCCTGGAGACTATTTGCCATTATCACAATGGATTTCAGGAGCTGCCCTTTAGGCTCTTTCAATACATACCCTGAAAGTCCCCTGGATTGAAATCCTGCGGCCTCATAAAACCGCCTGGCCCCGATTTCCGAATCAAGGCGGAGCTCCCTCACTTTCGCAAGCGCTGTTTTCCAAAACATCCAGACCCCGGCCACTAAAAAGGCGCCAACACCTCTGGGAACCGGTATGGTCGGTTCTGTTTGATTACCGTTCTTTCCGCGCATAGTGGCAATGTATTCAATTTCCAGGCCCTTATAAAATATCTTCTCTTTTAAGATAAGATAGACCAATCCCAGGATTTTTCCGTTCACCAGGCATGCAAACAGGGTTTTTTCCACCCCGCGGGACAGACAGTTCAAGAGGAATCGCACATGAAAAAATTCAAGGTTCATGTCTGCGACCTGCATCAGACTCTCCATACAGAAGGGAAAGCTCATGAAATGTGCTTGGGTAGCGTCATCAACCACTCCTTGATACAGTACACCGGGATCTTTCTCATCTCGCTCTATCTCAAGGGGCTGGCTGTTGTGTTTGATTTTTTCAATAACAGAAATGATACCTGTATCCGAAGAAGAGCGTCCCGTACCGGAGTATTCATCATCAGGAAGACCACTCTTGGCGTCGAGTGTTCGCGCACGTTTCCTTAACCGTGCTATGGCATAATCAATTTCATAGGTAACCATTAATTTGAGGCCTGCCTTCCGAATTTCCATTGCAGCCTGCAAATAATTGGGGGGATGTCCATTATTCTGAAGTTCTTGCTTTTTGATCATCTCCCCATATTTGATCAAAAGGCCCTGTTCTATGGGAACGGTACCCTCATTGAAATATTGGAATTTGTTTATATGGACTTTCTGCTTGTCAAAAAGAAAGTAGAGATTATCTCTTTGTGAGGGTACGTCGAGGTGTGATGGCACACCTATATGGCCCGCTCCGAACATCTCATTCAGTGAGTATCCTATCTCAGGGTCTCTTTCTGATATGGCATCGATGGCCTGCTTTATATTCTCTCTTCTGATCATGGACAAGGGACCAAAAAGAATTGACTATTGAATATTGACTATTGCCGAATTTACTAAGGGGAGCATAATGTTTTTTTGCACTTCTCCTCTCAGATCTAACAGTATGACACCCCCACCCTGACCCTCCCCCTCGAGGGGGAGGGCAGGGTGGGGGTGAGAATTGTATTGCCTGACGCAAACTATTAAATGCTCCCCTTAGTAAGTGTTTTCAATCGAAAATAGTAAATCGAAGGCAGGCAACCTCTTCGAATCGGGATAATCATTGAGAGAGGAAGAAACAACACCAACGTCTTTCCTTTGAATGAATGCCCAAGGCTGTTATTTGTCGGAAAGTATAAATTGAAAAGGAAGTTTAATAATAAAAGTCGCCCCCTTCTCCGCTTCACTCCTGACAGATATACTACCACCCAATTTCTCTATAATGTTAAGACAGATGGAAAGTCCCAACCCCGTTCCTTCAGGCTTGGTGGTAAAGAGTGGGTCGAAAATTTTGTCTATATTATCTTTGGGGATACCCGGTCCATTATCGGTTACGTATACGGTGACGCTATTCTGATCAGCAAGGGTTGTAAGATTGATTTCGCCGTCTTTTCCGATAGCCGAAACGGCATTGAGAACTATGTTTTGAAAAACCTGCCGTAGCTTGGACTGATCACTGCGTATACCGGGAAGATGATCCTGGTAATCCTTTTTTACCTTTACGTTCTTAAAATGAAGCTCACTGCTCAGAAATTCAAGGAGATCATCCAGTATTTCATTGATATTTACTTCCCTGATTACTGGTTGACCGGGCCTGACAAATCTGAGGAATTTGTCAATGGATTTACGGCTCCGCGACACCTCAGACTTAATCTGATCCAGACTCTTTTCGATCTCATTTGAACTGCCTTTGCGGGTCAGGTCCTTAATCCACTTGGTGGTTATGTCTATATTGGCCAGGGTATCCTTTATTTCGCGAAAAAAACCATAAGACAGTTCCATTGATGATGCCATATAACTGGTGCGTCGGAGCTGTTGATCTAAAAATCGGATGCTTCGCGTTTTTGTCTCCAGGCGTAACACCAGTTGATTGGTGATTAGAAGGACAGTAAAAACAATCAGTATGGCCCCCAACACAAAGACGAAAAAGCCTACATTGCGGACGCGAAGGAGCGCCTCAAAGATATCGCGCTGATCAATTTCCACTACACACAGCCAGGGAACATTTTCCAGCCAGGCCGTCGCACGTATTTGATCCTCTCGCTCCTCTAATTTGACACCATCAAAAGGCCTTAGACCTGTAAACTCAGACTGGCCCATCAACTGACCTGCTCTACGGGGAGTGGTCTGAAAAATCCCCTTTCTATTGATCAGAAACGCATCCCCACTCCTTTTGCCTGGAGCCCGCGATGTAATGCTATCGAAATACACCGTATCCACAGTGGCTCGCATAATCCAGGCCCCCTTATTGCTGGCCTGTTTGACTGCAATGATAAAATGAGGAACATTCCGGAATCCTAAGAACACATCACTGATGTATACGTCACTTACCATAACTGCCTTGAGCCAGTCGGCATCCTTGTAGTTTTTTGAAATCAAGTCATAGGGCCCCACATAGGCCAGGTGCCTTCCCTGATCATCAATGATGCCCAGATCCGTAAAGCATGGCCTGCCATGGGTGGACCGCAGAGACCGAAAAACACGCTCCAGGGTACCCGGACGAATCAGGGAGTCTAAGCCCAGGTTCGCGGACAGCACCTTAAGGTCCATCGTGCGTTCAGCTAAAAAATGATCGATATCCTCTTTATGGTTAATAACTTCCTTGCGGAGGGTCGCCAGGGTTTTTTCCTTTAAGGCCGATGTGGCATAGTAGTACATCCCCCCGCCAATTAAGATCAGAGGTATAAAAGAGGCCGCCATGAGTGCCGCCACTACCCTATTCCAGACGGGGCGAAAATAGGGAAAATCTCTTTCCTGAGATTGAGGAAATCTCTTTGGGACCTCTGTCATGGCCTTGATAAACCCCCTTTTACTCTATTTCATGTTCAACATACTGGAAAACATCCTGCATCTTGATGATGCCAATGGCCTTTCCTACCCTGAGAACAGGCATGCACCGGACCTTGTGCATGATCATTTGATTGGCCGCATCTAACAGGTGTCCATTGAGTTGGATCGTTATCGGGTCATGCCGCATGATCTGTTTTACGGCCTTTTCAGTGAGCCAATGAGGGTTTTCCAGCAGTGTAGACCACGTAAGGGAAACCTCGGGATTGGCCTTTTGGGTTTCATTAAGCAGGTCGCGCTTTGTGATAACACCCTGAACCCGGTCTTCACGATCCAAGACATACACCTCTTCCACTGCCTCCTCTCCAGACTCCCGTGCCAACATCTCCAGGGCTTTGACAAGTGGCTCGTCAGGCAGCAGTTTCTTCAAGGGATGTAAGGTGATCTCTCTGACCGTTTTCCGGGGCCACAGGACCGGATGACGCTTTATGCTCTCTGCCTCATGGGCCTCCTTTATTTTTTCCGTAAGGTCCGCAATGTCGCAGGGCTTCATCAGGTAGTCGTATGCCCCCGTGCGAATAGCCCTGGTACCCGAAGACAGTGTTGCATGGCCCGTAAGCATGATCACCTCAGTATCCGGTGCCCATTTTTTGATTTCCTTTAGCGTGTCTATGCCATCCATACCCGGCATTTTAACGTCAAGCACTACCACATCAAAACCGCCCCCATATTTTATGGCGTCCACGGCCTCATATCCACTAAAGGCCTTAGACACGTCAAATCCCCTGACCTTCAATACCCTGGCCATATTGATCACTAACTGCTCTTCATCATCTACTAACAGCACACGGATTTTGCTCAAAACAAATCACTCCTCAAGGCCAGTTGCAAGCAAATGAACTCTTGGTAACAGTTTAGCTGTTTGAAAATAGTGCAAAAAGGGAGATATTCAAATGATGATTTTTTTTTAGCAGCTAAACTGTTACAATGCTTAAAATAAGGAAGCAGTGCGAAAAGTTTCCTTGACCTGTGCGGTCAGATGCAAATCGCTGAGATTTATAATCCCGTAAGCTGGGTTGAGCATCCTAAGCCGCTCAACCCAACCTACAAGTAAGCACATTAGAATCTAACTGCGCAGCTCATATAATTTATACCATGAAAGCTTAATAGATTCAAATTCACTCAGGACAAGTAAAATATAATGATGCAAAAAAGCAGGGAAATAACCCACAATGTATGGCTGAAGGTGCTTTTTTTGACGGGATGGAAGTGTGCCTCAGGGCGTTTATGGCCGTGAGTGCATATATACTTGGGAGCTACGATGCCGGATTTTTTGTGAACAATTTTCTTTCGTGTTACCGGAGCACCACAGGGAATGCCGTTGTCATTCGTCTTGCTGCAGGTGAAGCGTAAGCCGATCAAAAGGCTCAGAACGTTATAGATCCAATTCCACGTTAAGGCGATAATCATCAAACAAAGAAAAAACCCCAATAGGTGGAACCTTGAAACGCCTATGCCGCCGAGTCTCGCCCCCAGGTTCGCGGGGTTTAACGGTCCTTCCATGGTCCCAAAAAGACCCAGGTAATACAGGGGAAAACAAATACCCATAACGATCATGGAGAGACCGAAACGAGTCAATCGCTGCCGGATGAACTCCTGAGCGCTCCTCTGTTTTCCTGAGGCAATAGGGCTTTGGGATTCTTCTGTCTTCATAAGATTGCCTTAGCTCTCCGCTCTCCCACCTGAATTGGCGGGAGAGGGCATAATTGATTTTCTTTTCTTCAAACTTTAACCCAACCTTGCTATCACGTCCGGGATGATTTTCCAAAAACAGAGGGCCGCAACAATGCAGCAATAGACTGGGACTACGATCCTCCATAGTTTTTCAGGAAAGACCCGTATCATATAGGGTGCGGCCACCGCAGAAAAGATGGTTGCGATCATCAAAGAGGGAAGTAAGATGTAATCAATGGTTATGCCCGATGTCAACAGGGCCACCCATACGATGATTGCAAATGTGCTGACCGTGCCTTCTGATATGGCCGTAACTGCCAACATGCTCTTGACCGGTACACCCGCTATAAGACCACCGACGGTCACCACGGGCCCGTATCCACCGCCCCCGACACCTTTATTAAACCCGGCCAGGGCAGCGAATAGAAACATCCGATTGGGTTTATAGGGCCGCTCTTTCATGCCCTGATACAATGAAACGACCCCCATCATGAGTAACAGAACAGCCACGTAGAGCTTGATCCAAACCTTTGCCACTTTGACATACGCATAGATAGTGGTTATGGAAAAGGCTACAGCCACACATCCAACTATGGCAATGATCAACCAAAGCTTTATGGTCTCCGACATGGGCTTGAGTTTCCATTCCACATTCTCAAACTCCCTGTGCAAAAAAGCGCCCACGAGGCCGGCAACACCCTGTTGAATCATCACGGCAGGTACGATCTGTTTGGGATCAAACCCCACAACCAGCAAGAGTGGTGTGAGTGCGGTCCCGAACCCCATACCAGCGGAGGCGTCCATAAACTCAAAAAACATAGCAATAGCTACAACATACCAGATTATTCCCCAGTTGTCGGTACCAACCAACCCATGTGTCTTTACAAATTCTGATGGGATCCTTTGTGTAGCCTCGAATGGATTTCCGGCCAGCCAGCATCCCAACAGGAAAACGAGAAACAACGCCACAATTCCCCAGAGGGCCCCTTTGATTTGCTTCCATTCGGGGATGAACCTTTCGAATATAGTCCGCTTTTCCACTTCGAGGTCTCTTGCAACCTCCCAACCCATTGTCCTTTCTTCTTTCTCCATAAGGTTATTCTCCTTTACTTGTCCTGAAACTTTTATTACTTTTTAAGGCGTTGTTTACCAAGGATTTGATGATCAAATGTAAATGTGTCCACCGGACTTTAACACTCAGTCAACCGCTTGGAACGATTGTCCCAATAATGAATCAAGATCTGTGCCAAGAGGTGGAATCGGCAAAACATGGTGGCTCTATAAACTAAAGTTTCTGATATTATGTATCATTTTGAGTCTTTTTTGCATTTTCGAAATCATAAAAATCAATTGGTATTTCCCCTTGTTGTAAACTGTGAATTTACACAAGAGTCCAATTGTGAAATACCCCGGTTACACTTTCTGGTTGGTGCCATTCTTTTCCCGGGGCACAAACACAGAAAAACAAGAACCCCATCAATACCCCGAGAACCAAATAAGAAATCATGGTTTGAAGATCATTCGGAAGCGTATGAAAAGATTGGTGGTTGAGAATCGCGGGTAATTTCGGGAATCAAAATGTGTGCGGCCATATCAGCTTTTTAATGGAATGCAGCCCTTGGGTTCCTTTGCTTGTGGATGTACCTGGTAACAGGTATTCAGGCCATAACTTACTTAAAGGCCCTGGCATGTATCTTGCGTGACCTATGAAAAAATAGCATAAGCTGACACATCAAATTGAATTTTCTGTAACAGTTTGGCTGTTTGAAAATAGTTCGAAAAGGGCCGTGGGTATCTCTTTCACAAGGGTCGCAAAAAACTGCAGCTCGGCTGCCCTCGGCCATGAGCTCGGGCCGAATGGAGCTCGCCGCAAGCCTCATTACATTGAACGGCAGATTGGCCTTAAAACTCGACCCAGGACAGCCCCATAAGATAGACTCCTTTATAACAGTAGCCTTCTCTGCCTGCTCCACGCCCCTGTACAAGGCCAAGGGGGCGTTCGACCAGCTTTTAACAATTTGTGTTGCGGCCCTTCTGAAAGAGATATCCACGGCCCGATAATCTAATGATGATTTTTTAAAAGCGCAAAAATGTTACAATTTTCTTCGCAGCAAAAATGCTAACAGGACTTTTTGAAAGGAGCGCCAAATTATGACGCTGAATGTGATTCTTTGTATCATCGGATTTGTACTGCTGTACTATGGGGCCGAATGGCTTGTAAAAGGATCTTCGAGTCTTGCGCGTAGTCTCGGTGTAACACCGATTGTTATCGGTTTGACCGTGGTTGCATTCGGGACTTCCGCGCCGGAGCTCGTGGTGAGTCTCATCTCCTCCATTAAAGGCAAGAGTATGATCGCGGTAGGGAATGTCGTAGGAAGCAATATCTGTAATATTGCCCTTGTTCTCGGTATGGCGGCCCTATTTCAACCACTTGCCTGCGATCGGTCGGTCATCAAACGAGACATACCACTCATGCTTGGTATATCCCTGTACCTCTTGCTGATCTCCTTAAACTCGAAACTTGGAAGAATTGAAGGGGCGACCCTTTTCGGCGGGATCATTCTTTACACTTTCTTCAATTATTATATTTCTATGCAGGAGTCCAAACAGGTATCGCTCGGAGCGAGCTTAGCTCCTGAGGCCGCTCTGGGGGGATCAGGAGAATTGGAAGATATTGAATATGTCGCTTCCAGAGCAAGACAGATTGTCTTGATCGTGGTGGGGATAGTAGGTGTCGTCGCCGGCGCTCAGCTTGTCGTGGAATCCGCAGTCAAGATTATGACAATCCTGGGGGTAAGTGAAAAGTTCATTGGCCTGACAATTGTTGCCTTTGGGAACTTCGCTGCCGGAACTGGCTACCTCTGTTGTTGCCGCCTTGAGGAAGGAGATGGATATCAGCATCGGCAACCTGGTAGGCAGCAACGTCTTCAATATCCTGAGTGTACTCGGGGCAGCTTCACTGGTTAGACCGATTCCGATTCCGGGCGGCTTTATTCAGAGCGGCTTGGTGATCGATTACGCGGTTATGATGTTTACAAGTTTTCTGCCGTGGCTATTGATGAGAAAGAAATCGACTTTGAACCGGAAAGGCGGTTTTGTTCTCTTGTGCTGCTATGTAGGGTACCTTGTCTATCTAATCATGAAAATCTAAGTGGTTCTTGGCTTCTCAAAATCAAACGGTGAATCAAGGTTATTAAAAGATGAAGGCAAAGAAGGTTGCGGAAATTCTCCTTCCCTATGAGGAAGGCATACCGCTTAACCCCTCGGTAACTATAAGTGATAAGATCGTAGATGCTGTGGAGTTGATGGTGGAAAATAACCTGAAGCATATCGCCGTAGTCAGGAACAGGCGGCCAATTGGCATAGTTCGTTTTGAGGACGCCCTTCAGAAGCTGGGTCTTCAGATGCCGCCTAAGAGGGAAATGAACTAATAGTGATATCCTCGTTGGAGTGCAGGCAGCAATTGAACCTACTACGGCTTTTTCTTGAAATCCTCCGCAGTTAATCCTGCCTCCTTCATAAGGCGGTGCACATATTGCCTTTGAATCCCTGCTGCTTTGGCTGCTCTGCTTATATTTCCTCCGTTTTCCTCGAGGAGTGATCTTATGTAATCCCTATGAAACCTTTTGATCATCTGCTCCTTGGCTTCTTTAAAACTTAGACGAGATACCTCCTGGGCTAAATCCACGTAAGAGCTATTCTGCTGATTATCCAAATGCAGGTCTCTCACCTCCAGGGCATTTTTCCTGCAAAAGATGACACCCCTTTCGATGATATTTTCAAGTTCTCTGACATTGCCTGAAAAGCTCTGTGAAATAAGCATCTCCATGGCCGATGGGGAGACGTCACGGACATCTTTCTGATGGATCTGACCATATTTTATCAAGAAATGGTAGGTCAGGAGAGGGATGTCCTGCTTTCTCTCTTTAAGCGGGGGTATCTCGAAGTTAATCACGCTCAGACGATAGTACAGGTCTTCCCTGAATCGCTTTTCTCTTATATCTTCTTTCAGGTTATGGTTCGTGGCAGCAATGAAGCGCAGGTCTGCCTTTTTGGTTTCTACACTGCCCACCGGCCTATATTCGCCTTCCTGGAGAAGTCGAAGAAGTTTGGTTTGCATTCGAGGGCGCAGATCACCAATTTCGTCTAAAAAGAGGGTTCCTTCGTGGGCTTCTTCAACCAGTCCCTTTTTGTCCTTCCAGGCCCCGGTGAAGGCCCCTTTGACATGCCCAAAAAGCTCGCTTTCTATGACCTGCTCCGGAATAGCAGTACAGTTGACAGTAATGATTTTCTTGGACGCCCTTAGACTATTCTGATGAATGGCCCTGGCAACCAATTCCTTTCCTGTGCCGCTTGCCCCGGTTATCAAGACAGTCGCTGTTGTGGGAGCGACCTGTCTGATACGTTCGAATATCTCCTTCATTACCGGGGTTGCACCAATCAGAGGCGAAAGATCGCTTTTCTCGGCCAAGGCCTTCCGCAGGTCCAGATTCTCTCTGACCATCTCCTGCCATTTCATAACCTTGTCGATTGTCAGCAGAATCCGTTCCCGCCTGAACGGCTTGGTTATATAGTCATATGCCCCTTTTTGAATGGCCTCTACCGCAGTTTCAACAGTGGCATAGGCAGTGAGAATAATGACAGAAACGTTGGGTTTCAGCTTTTTCACTTCCCCTAAGAGTTTGATACCGTCCATCTTGGGCATCTTCAGATCAGTGATCAATAGGTCAAAATTAGAGGCCTTGAATATTTCCAGGGCTTCGAACGGATTGGTCTCGGTTACTACCTCATGGTCTGTCTCTTCGGAAATGATCCTTCTCAAAAGAGCCAGCATATCCTTTTCATCATCCACTATCAGAATTTTGCCGGCCATTACACCCCCCGCCTTTTGGTGAGAAATTTCAAAGTAAAGGTCGTTCCGCTCGGTTTGTCCGGGGAATCAGTGGCTTGACTCACGCAGTCAATAGAACCCCCATACTTGGCTATTATGCCGTAGCTAACAAACAAACCCAGACCGGTTCCTTCCCCTTCGGGCTTGGTGGTGAAAAACGGTTCAAAGATATGGTCAATATCTTCTTGCCTAATTCCAATACCGTCGTCCTGAAATTGAGCGACGGCCTTGCGCAGGCGTCTTTCAAAAAACGTTCGAATCGTTAATGTGCCCCCCCTATCCATAGCCGCAATGGCATTATTAGTCAGATTTAAAAAGACCTGCTGAAGCTGACGCGAATCTCCCTTAACCAGCGGAATGTTTTGCGCAAACTCCAGCACCAGCTCAATATTGTTCATGGCAAGGGTGTGTTTGACAACCTTGATTATTTCTTCCAGACATTGATTCAAATCGGAGTATTCCGAGTTTCCCTCACCAAGGCGGGCAAAGCTTAATAAGTTTTCTACAACCTGTTTGCAATGAAGGCCCTGTCTTTCTATGGCCTTTAAGTCATCAAACTCCTGAGTCCCCTTTTCGGTTTTTCGGATCAAAATATCGCAGAAACCAAGTATGACCCCCAATGGGTTATTCACTTCGTGTGCCACGCCCGCTGCAAGGGTTCCGAGAGAGGCCAGTTTTTCTGTATTAATCAACTGCCTTCCCAAATTCTTATTTTCGGTAATATCCCTGGCAATACACAACACGGCCCTCACCCCACCCTCTTCGTCTTTCAAGGGCATGAAATTCGCACTGATCCAGATTTCATTTTCTCCCATTTTTAACTCAAATTCATCCCGCACACTTCTTCCAAGCTTATATACCAGTTGAACCAATCTGAGTTGTTTTTCAGCGATTTCTTTAGGGAATAGATTCGAAAGACCCTTTCCGAGGAATTCCTCAGCCGGCCCACCGAAAAAGTTGGCCGTAAAGCTATTCATGGATTGAAAATTGCCCTCTGAATCGACCGTAAAAATAAAGTCCTCGGCACTTTCAACCAAAGACCGGTATTTCTCTTCGGATTTTTTGAGATCCTCGGTTCTTTGAGCCACCCTTTTGCCAAGAACGCGAGACCATCGGATTTCGAAGAAAAGAATGGCCGATGCTCCCAGTATAACGAGGACAATGATCAGTCCATGCAACAGTAATTGCCTTAGATGGCCTTTACGGACAGCCTCTTCTATTTCAGATACAGGAGCCACCACAGCCACTGACCATTTTTGAGGCGGATTGTCGGAGATGATTATGGGGCAATAGGCAATCAGCTTCTTCATTCTCCCGGTTATCCCTCGATGCCAGCCAGAAAAATGCCAGCCTGTGCCCGCCTGACCTTTGAGCATCTTTTCTTTCTGAATAAAATTGATTTTCCCGTAGGAAACGTCTGGATATTTCTCTCCCCGAACCGTGAAGGCGCTCTTTCCTACAAAATCGGCATCAGGATGAAAAAGAAAGTTTCCATTTTCATCTATGATCCATGCGTAACCCGTCTTTCCAGAACGAATGTTTTTTAAAAAAGGGGTCAAAAACCAGGAGACATTGACGTTAAAGACAAGCAATCGCGATGAATCACCTGCCGGATATGCAGCAAGTATCAGGCCTATTCCAGAACGGTTAATTTGCGGTTGAGAGATCCAGACACTCTTTTCCTCAAGCATTCTGGTAGTAGGTAGATCATCAAGTAGTATGTCCGGCGCTTTATCTGTGCGGTAATGTTTATAGGGCATATAAACATGGGTCTTTTGATTCCCCAGCTCAGTTATTTCAATTCTCCACGCACCACTTTCTAAGACACGAGAAAAACTCTTCTGTATACTGTCATACAGGTTTTCAGGGCTAAACCGTTCTGCCGATACCTCTTTGCTTAACAAATGTATCTCTTTTTTTAAAACATTAAGCTCCCGTTCAATCAGATCGGAGACATTACGAGCAATGACCAGTTGTTCCTCATTGAATTGGTCAACCACCTGTGCTCTCATCTCCCTGGCAGACCACAGGCCCAAAATAATGCCTGCGCACAGGAAAATAGCGGCCGCTGCCGAAACAATCACAATGATTTTTCTTCTTATTTCCGAACGCTTTCTTTTATCCATCGAAATATCCCGGCGTCTTACAGGGAGGAAATATCCGGCAAAAAGTCCGAAATGGGAGAAAAAATACTTTTATCAGCTTTAGTTGGAGGAATCGATTGAAATGATTAAGGATTCTGGGGGGACAAGTATTATTCCCTCAAGATCTTCTCCATTTCAAAGAAAAGTTCCTGCTCCCGAATCACCCCAACCACCTCTCCTGACCTGACAACAGCCAGCCGTCTGGCCCTATTTTCAATCATTATGCCGGCGGCCTCCATGAGATTTGACTCGCCGTCAATGATGAGGGGTGCAGGGGACATGATGTCTTTTATTTTCTTTTTGGCCAGCTCTTCTACCTGCCGTGTGAACATGCCAGCCCAAAACATCGGTGAGTACTGGATACTGTCTGCCGTGGACGGCTTTGGCGCAGTAAGATAGGCAGGCATAATCCCTTCGAGGAGGTCCAAAATAGATAGAATCCCCTGCACCCTGTTTCTGTCATCGAAAACGAGTATAGAGCGGTGTCCGGTTTCCATAATCCGGCTGGTAGAGACTTTTGCAGTAAAAGATTCTTTCAAACTGAAAATGGCATCTTTAACGGTCTGTTCCCCCTTCAAGGTGGTATATTCTTCGATGGGAATCATCACCTCCATAACAGTTTTCTCTTCAGCGGGCTCCTCCCTTCTCCCATGTCGGCAGGCCTCCTCTATTTTGGAAGAAAGAACATCCATATCACAGGGTTTTGAGAGATAATCGAATGCCCCTTCAACCAGAGCTTGCCTGGCAGAAGGCATCGCTCCATGCCCGGTGAGCATGATCACGGGGAGGTCAGGGGAACGCTTTTTAATCTCTCTCAACGCCTGATGGCCACCCATACCTGGCATCTTTATATCCAGAATTACCACGTCCGGATTCTCTTTAAGTTTATCAATAGCCTCTTCGCCGCTTCCGGCCATAATTGTGTCAAATCCTCGTCTATTCAGGAGTTTCTTGGTGGTAGCCCGGAATTGTTCTTCATCATCCACCATTAAAACCTTTCTCGCGTTATTCATTGCATAAACCTCCTTTCCTAACCATTTTATCCGGCAAGCCCCCTTAGGTAAAGGACCACCGGCCCGAGAGACCAAAAGAACAGAACCATTATAAATACGGAAAGACCAATAATCAGAAATGCCTGCATCCACCTCAGCCCGCACGCTTTGACCATACCAAGGCCAATAAGCAGCCATTTCCAGGGTTCGGTTAGCCAGACAAACAAAGGTATCCAGGAGGCCAGGAGGGTGACACCCGCGGCAAAGGCATAAACCGCAAAGAGCCTTGCAAATGTCACCCGTTTCCCCATGGTCATTGTCATGACCATAAAACCGATACCTGTCGCGATAAAAGGCATGACAATAGAATTAACAAACAATATGCAGGCCATGAGAATGAGCCTCTCATGGATACAGGTAAGACTTGC
This sequence comes from Desulfobacteraceae bacterium, assembly GCA_020349865.1. Next base: position 4,585,944 of record CP070700.1, on the reverse strand, counting down.
CCCGGTAAAAAACAGACTGGATATGAGCAGAAAACCAAAAGGTTTTTCAAACCCCACATCTTCAGGGTATTCGCTAAAGAATTGCCTGGGAGCGCCCAATATTCTTGTCAGGGTTTGAAAATAGAATCCAATGGTGAACCTGTCGTTATTTGCTGTAGCAATGGATTCTGGCATGTGCCTTCCTAATTTCTTGGTAATAGCTCTGCAATTGTAGGCAGAATAACAGGTCCGCCCTGGCGTAATGTTAGCAATTTCGTTTCCACAATGCTATCAGCCATTAAATGCCAACTGCTGCTCCGCTCATCAGGTAATCAGGTCTGGGCCAGGGCGGACCTGTTATTCTGCCTACTACCCGGAAAAAAACCCAAACTTTGCGAAAACGCTTAATATAAGCATTATTATGGTTAGGATGAAGAAAAAGGACCGTTCTGTTTTCTTGTCAAAATAGGTAACCCCTTTTGAGTGAAACAATGCCTTCTTTTGGTTCACGGCTTTGTCCTCGTCGATTCTTTCCATCTCCGGACCCTTACCTAAAATCCAGGCAACCCGCCAAAGCCCCTGAAACTCCAGTAGCCCGCAGTAAACAAAACAATAAGCACGTTTGCGAAAAACCACATGGGTATGCCTACCCTCAGATAATCCCTGGGCTCGAGATACCCGCTTGCATACACAATGGCGTTTGGAGGTGTTCCAATTATCAGACAGTACGCAAAAGACGAAGCTATTGCTGTGGCCATGGCCATAAAGGGCAGAAAGGTTGTGCCCGGATGGACAAGGCCCGCCATGTTCAGGGTAATGGGACCCACAGCTGCTGCCGCGGGGCCGTCCGCCATAAGATTGGTCAGCACGGCAGTAAGACCATTTGAAGTCGCCATAAGAGGGAGACCCGCATCCATCCCAAGTGGAGCGAGGCCGTCTATTACCGATCTTGCCAGCCAGTAGGCAGCTCCTGTGTTGTCTAAGGTTCTCCCGAATATGATGGCGCCGGCATAAAGCCAGACCACCCCCCAGTCCACCTTTTCCTGGTAATCTCTCCAGTTGACCACGCCGGCAAAGAGATAGGCCACCGCGCCTGCAACTGCTATTACTCCTATACCAAGGCGAACAGGATAAATTCCCATGTTATAGAAGACCTTTTCTGTGAACCAGCCATAGACCATAATGACAAAAATGATGAGGGCCCATATTTGCTGTTTATTCCAGCCCCCCATCTTTCCAATCTCCCTCTGCAAATGATTCATGGCAGGGGCAAGAGAGGTGATTCTGGGCCTAAAACGCCAGTTCACCACAAACCAGGTCACCGGAACCATAGCCAAAATAAACGGGAAACAGTAGGTAACCCATTGAAAATATCCGATGTCAAAGCCGAACATATCATTCAGGTAGGTCATCATAATCACGTTTCTTGCGCCGCCCGACGGGGCACCGGGTCCTCCTATGTTACATGCCATAGCAATGGCAATCATAAGCATCTTGGCAAGCTCTTTGTCCTCGGGCACTTCCCGCGTAAGGCTGTTTTGATAAAGAAGCATGCCAATGGGAAGGAACATGGCTGCAAGGGCATGGTCTGAGATAAAGGCTGCAAGGGGCGAGATAATGATAAAAAAGATAAGGGTAACCCATTTCACATTGGGAACGGCCAGTTTTTTGAACATCATGAGGCACATTCTCTTGTCAACCCCTGTTTTCACAAAGGCTGCCGCAAACATAAGGCTCCCCATAATAAACCAGCACGCATCGCTCCAATAGAGCATGGCCACCTCTTTTCGTGTAACCACGCCGGTAAACACAAGAATAAGACCGGTACAGAAGGCAACACCCGGAAGGGGAATACATTCTGTCATAAAGCAAAAAACCACGAATACCATCATGGCTATGGCAACCTTTATGTGCCAGGCACCCTTGTCGGCCGCCTCCCTGTCCCTGGCAGATAGGTTCTCATATTTAAGGCCGTCCTTTCTGAGTTCCATGGATTTTTTCATCAGTGCACCAAAGGCTTCATCACTGACATTATCATTGATATAGGCATGTGCCTGTTTTACATTTTCAGAATCTGCCTGGATTTTGTATTTCTTGCACCATTTAAGGTTTCGCTTTAAAAACCTTTCCTTTGAAAGGGACCCCATCCTCATATTTCTCTCCATTATCTGGGCGGTGAGAAGTTCCCATTGGCTTGCACTTGAGCTTTTTTTGTCAAACAATTCCATGGTGATAAAATTTGCAACGGCTTTTGGCCCCACCCTGAATTCGGTCCCCACATCCTTCATCCCATAAGGCGTTGGTAAGAGCAGGATAGCTAAGAACAAAACAACGGGTATGACCAAGAGCTTCCAGTCCACATATTTGTCATATCCAGCGGCCTTTTCTTTCGTTTCAGTCATTTTATACCTCGGCTTTATTACAAGTTATTCTTGTTACAATGGCTGGCATAGATCACAATATGTCCCAATGTGTAGCAGGCTACATATTCCGCGTTAAATTTAGCGAAGCTTCACTTCAAATCCAGTCCAACATAATTCCCAGGTTCTACATTAGGGCTTTTCTGACTCTTTGATAATCTGTCTTGGAGACTTCATTAACCTTCTCGTTTGAGCCACCCTGATCTTTTCTTCAATCCTAAGCCTTTTCTCAAACGCCTCTTCCGCCTTCTTAACAAGGTCATTAACATCTGTCGGTTTCATTAAATAGTCTGTGGCCCCGGACTGCAAACCCTCCACCGCTGACTCAACCGTGGCGTGCCCGGTGAGCATAATGACCTCAACCAGAGGATAGAGCCTTTTTATTTCCTTCAACGCGGCAATTCCGTCCATACCAGGCATTTTGACGTCCAAAATTACCACGTCGATGTTGCGCGATTTCAGTATTTCAAGGGCCTCATTTCCACTGATAGCTGTCAGCACGTCATATCCCTTCCTCGCAAGCAGCTTCCTGGTGGTGGAGAGAAATCTTTCTTCATCATCCACCAGCATCATTTTCATTTTTGCCATGTTTTGCCCCCAAAGCTTTGGTTTATATAGTTGAGTGGTTAAGTCTTAAGCTATACGGCCGGCAGATCTATGGTGAATGTCGTACCAATACCGTTTTGACTGCTGACCTCCATGATACCCCCCATGTTTTCTATGATGCCGTAACACACTGAAAGCCCTAACCCTGTTCCTTTACCAACCGGTTTGGTAGTGAAGAACGGGCTAAAGACCTTCTTCAGGTTTTTGGGACTGATACCGGTTCCATTGTCCCTGACAAAAATTCCCGCCTTTCCATCATCTTTTAAGCCGGCCCCCACTGCCAGCTCACCCCCCTTAGACCCGTGTCTTTCCACGATTGCGTCAATTGCATTGTTAAAAAGGTTGATCAATACCTGCTGTAGTTGTCCAGGATCCCCATGAATGGGAGGGGTATCTTCCGAGATCTCCGTTGTTATGGTGATTCCTTCCACGCCTGCCTTATTTTCAACCATGCCGATAACCTCAGGAATAAAACCTCTAAGGTCGACATCAGTAGAAACGACTTCGCTTTGTCTGCCGAATTTGAGCACAGCGTGAGTGATTTTTGAACAACGGTCAATTTGCAGCTTTATTTGATCTATGGAATCTTCGAGTTCTCTTAAATCTTCCGATTCCTTTAACTCGCCTTTTTCCTTCAAATCTGACAAAATAGTACCGATAAGTGTTTGCTCGCTCTTCATAACCTGAAGAGGATTGTTGATTTCATGGGCAATGCCTGTTGCCATTTCTCCAATCTCAGCCAGTCGACTTGCCCTGATGAGCTGATCGCCTAATTGTACCTTTTCTGCATCTATTCGCTCCATCCGCCGGACAATCCTGCCGGTCTGATAAAAAGCGATAGCAAAAATGCCCGCGCCGCCGATAACGGTGATAAGGGCGATCAGGTAACCGGCTGCACGGAGTGCCTTGAATGCATCTGCTTTTTCTTGCCTGACAACCAATAACCATTTCTTATCTTTGAGCCAGGTTGTCGCATATAAATATCTGTCACCTCTTACAGCCTTCTTTATAAAGGTGTTGATGCCACTGTGCTGCGCTGGATGTTCAACCGTGTCCGGGTCTCTATCCATTAGGTTGCCGCCTGACCGCCGTTCTGTCTGGAATATGCCCTTTGAGTTAAGGATATAGGCTTCCCCGGTTTTACCAATGCGGACTTTTTTGACTAAATCGTTGAACATATAGGTATCAATGGTGGCACGAATGATCCAGTTTCTCCCACCATTCTCTCTCATAAGGGCGATGACGAAGTGGGGTATCCGTCTATAGCCGAGAAAAATGTCACTGATATAATACCCCTTCTTTATCACTTCTTTGAACCACGCTGCCTCTTTGTACACCTTGCCAGTTAGTTTGTAGGGACCCTGGTATGCCACATGGATGCCTTTATCATTGAAAACACCCAGATCAACAAATGCATTGGATTGTCTTTGCAAACGATCAAATACCCTGCCAAGGTTTTCTGTGTCTATTAGTTCTTCATACCTGTAGGATCGGAGGATGAATTCGAGGTCGGCCTTGCGCTCGCTTAAAAACGAATCGATCATGTGACGGTGGTCTTCGACAATTCGCTTCATGCTGGCAATGGTGCTTGTCTGTATGGAGGTGGTGAAATAGTAATAGCCTATCCCCAGTACCACAATAAATAAGATGAGCGGCACCAGAATCATACTGGCAAGGATGAGCCGTCTCATTGTTGCGTAACGATCTTTTCCCTTGAATTTCACTTTGGTTTTCTGCGCTCCTGTAAATTGCTGTATAAAGAAGTAATTCTAACTAATGGGCCGTCTCGCCCTAAAAGATATCTCCACTTTTTCTCAAAAGCAGCCTGCTTTCAGCCTTTCTTATCCGCTCCTCCTGTTCATCTTTTCTTTTTCTGGCTCCTTCCAATTTGTCTGTTAAATCATCAAATTCGGCCGGCTTCAGGAGATAATCAAAGGCGCCTAATTTCATACCTTCAACAGCAGTTTCTATGGTCCCGTGGCCTGTGAGCATGATAACCTCCACTAAAGGGAATCTCTTCTTTATTTCCCTCAGGGTTTCCATACCATCCATACCCGGCATCTTGATATCCAGAATGACCACATCAATTTCCTTACTCTCCAGGGTTTCAAGGCAGTCTTTGCCGCTATAGGCTCCCGTGACCTTCTCTCCCACCTCGTTTAATCTTAAGGAGAGCATTTCCACAAAATCTTTCTCATCATCGACCAGCAACACCCTTGTTGGTATCTTAATCATGGCTGTTTCTCTCCTTTACTTGTTGGTTTCTTTGTATCCGGTGCTTAGTTTATTTAACAAGTCAGCTTGACCCTCATCGTCCAGACTTTCTTTTATTTTATGATACTTCGGGAGCCTAAGGAAAAAGCTGGTCCCGTGGCCGACCTGGCTCTCTACTTCCATTGTTCCGCCCAGTTTCTCAATAATGTTGCGGCTGACAAACAGTCCAAGACCTGTGCCTTCACCCGGAGGCTTGGTGCTAAAAAACGGCTCGAATATTTTTACCAAGTTTTCCTTTGGGATGCCCTGCCCGGTATCCCGCACCCTAAGTGAAACCTCCTTACCGCTATCTTCGAGTGTTATGGTAATGCTGCCCCCGGATCCGGTTGCATGAACTGCATTGGTAATGAGATTGATCAAGACCTGCCGCATTTTGTATGGATCACTCCAAAGAGGGCCTATTGACGGATCAATTTCTCGCGTAATTTCGATATTCTTATCTTTGGCCTCTTTTTTTACCAAATCAACTGCTTCTGCCGTCAATTCATTCATATTTATTTCCGCAAAAACCGAATCGGTTACTTTGACAGATACTAAAAGCTGATGCGTGATTCTCCTGGCCCTTTCTATGGCGTTTTCTATCTTTTTAAGGGCTATTGAGAAATCCTGTTTTCGGGGTATATCCGCCAGATCTTCTTTTCTCAGAATCTGCTTCATCCAGCCTGTGGACTCCTTGATAATTGCAAGGGGGTTATTAATTTCATGGGCCACGCCGGCTGCCAGAGTCCCTAAAGAGGCCAGCCTTTCCGTTGCTATCATTTGTTGCTCCATCTTTGCCCTGAATTCTGCCTCCCTGAGTTTTTCTTCTTCGCGGAGGATTTTTTCGTGCGCCTGCCTTATCTTTCCTAACAGATGTTCCAGTTCTATGGGCTTAGTAAGATAATCAAATGCCCCTGTCTTAATGCCGTCCACGCCGTCCTGGGTCGTGGCATGGCCGGTGAGCATTATCACTTCTATTTTCGGATATTTTTCCCTGATATGTTGAAGTGTCTCGATACCGTTCATCCCGGGCATCTTGACATCCAGCACCACGACGTCTATTGGTTTTTCTTGGAGGATGGATAGGCATTCTTCACCGGTTCCGGCCTGTTCAGAGGTAATACCTCTCTTTTTTAGCCGTTTTGCAATGGTACGCCGAAAATTCTCTTCGTCATCAACCAAAAGTAGGCGTATAGTTTCCATCAATTCGCGGTTCCTTTAACGTCCCTCTTTGTTAAAGAGGGGTTTAGGGGGATTTTCAAACTGTTCCAAGAAATCCCCCCACCCCCCTTTAAAAGGGAGGGGGAGATTTTGAGCTTAGGTTAATGACATTGATTTCACAATCTGCATTCCAAAATTCCAATTCACACTAAACCAACCCCAAAATCCTCCACCAGATGCCTGCCACCAAAACCAGAATTGCTAAAAGAATGGGGGTGGCAACAGCGCCCGCCTTTGTGAGGTCAGCTGCCTTAAAGTACCGATAGCTGTATGCAATGGCATTAGGCGGGCATCCGATAACCAAGAGCATGGCAAAGGAGGTAGCTGTTCCCAGGCACAAGGCAATCACGGTGGGATCTACCCCCTCCAATTGGGCCATGGGAATGACGATAGGCAGAATCAAGGCAGCGGCAGCCACATTGGCCATGGCATTGGTCACGAGTGCCCCGAAAACACCGACGCCAATAAACAGCAGCAACCAGCCTCCTCCCTGAACCAGAGGGAAAAAGAGGTGGGCAAAATAGTTGGCAGCCCCCGAGTAACCCATTGCCAGGCCAAGAGAAATGCCACCGCCAAAGATAAAAAGGGCCGTTCCCCACTCGAGATTCTCGTGGATATCCTCCCATTTCAGGATGCCGAAAAGAACCAGCCCGGCTACGCCTAACATACCGGTCACGGAGTAATGCATGCCGTGGAATCCTTTAGTGAGCCACAGGATAAATGACAAACCGATAATAACCAGAGTCTTTTTTTCCAATGAGGTCCATGGCCCAAGATCCTCATCAAACTCCGGCAGTTTAAACTTGGGATCTGGCCGAAAAACAAGATAAACTACTCCCACTGCCGCAGGTACCGTAATGAGCGCCGCGGGCATGGCATACATTATCCAGTCCACGAAGGTTATCTCTATGCCGGTGAATTCCTTAAGAAAAGCAGCAGCAACCATACAGCGACCACCCCCCACCAGCGATCCCATGCCTCCGCAGGAGCAGGCAAATGGTAATGAAAGCATCATAAACTTTGCCGTGTTTGTGTGTGGTTCAATACCAACGGCCCTCATTAATGGGAGCATGGTCACGATGCCTATGGCACAGGCCGCTGCATCGTGCATAAAGGCAGATGAAATACCAAGACCTACAGAAATGATAAATGTAAACCTGATGACGCTGTTTCCGGCCTTTTTGATGATAAAATACCCGAGTCGCTTAGTAAGACCGGCCTTCTCTAAAGAGATGGCAAAGATTAAACAGCACATGATAAAAACAACTACGGGGTGCATATAGGGAGCCCAGGCCGTCTTAACGTCGCCAATTCCCATAATGACAAGGAACACGGCAATACAGATCGCCGTGATCTCGAGGGGAATAGGTTCCAGCACAAAGAGAAAGACCAATACAGCCAGGACAGCCAAAAACCTCTTGGCCTTTGGGGAGAGGCCATCAACGTAATCCACTTCGAGTCCGGTCATTTTCAGTTCCGCGGCTTTTTCCTTCAGAAATGCTGCGGTAGACTCGGGGGCGCCAGAATTTTTTGCCGCTACAATGTATTTTGTAACCTTGTCTTTTTCTGTAGAAGCTAAGGTGAAGTGCTGACTGATATGCTGAAAGAAAGTCTGGCCGTCATCTCCAGTAATCGCAAATTTCGTTCCTTCCGGTCTTGGTAAGAGCAGAACAATAACCCCAAGCGCAAATGCAATGCAAAGCTGAAATCCCGCGGTTTTGAAAAACATTTCTCCTCCTTTTCCCTCCTCACGCCTTATATGGCTCAGTTATGGACCCGATGATTCAACTCCGATTTCGCTCTTTGTAAGCTTCCCCGATTTTGGCAAAAAGCTCTTCAAGTTCACATGGCTTGGTCAGGTAATCAAAGGCGCCGAATTCAATGCCTTCTCTTGCGGCTTTCTCCGAACCATGGCCCGTAAGCATAATCACCACCATATTCGGATCCATTTTCTTGAATATTTTGAGGACCTCGATTCCGTCCATATCCTCCATCTTGAGATCTAAAACAGCCACATCAAAATCTTGCTTCCGAAGCAGTTGAATAGCCTCAGTGCCGGTGTAAGCAGGTGTTACTTCCATGTTCCTTTTGCTTAACCTTTTTGCCAGGATATCAGCAAATCCCACCTCATCATCTACAAGAAGAAGCCTGATGCGACCTGTCTGGATGTTTTCCTTCTTGGACATGATCTTCACCCTAAATACGTCGTGAGGTAATCTCCTTCATGCGCGCTTCAATGATCTTATCCTCATGCTGTCTTTTTTTGGCGGCTGCTTCCTTTACCTTGGAAATAAGCTGATCCATATCGCAAGGTTTCAATAGGTAATCAAATGCCCCCAGTTTCATCCCTTCAATGCCAGATTCAACCGTAGCATGGCCTGTGAGCATAATCACTTCCACCAAGGGATGTCTGCCCTTAATCTCCCGCAAGGTTTCAGTTCCATCCATGCCCGGCATCTTGACATCAAGGATAACAACTTCAATGTTGCGATCTTTTTCGAGCTTATCCAGTGCCTCCTGTCCACTAAACGCGGATGCAATATTGAGGTCTCTTTTTGTCAGACGCTTGGTCATGGTTTCCACAAAAGGAACCTCATCATCCACCAGAAGTACATTTGCTAAAGACATAAGCTATTCTCCTTTTTTAAAAGGTTTCGTAACAATTTTTTAGAGACTGTCTTGACAGGATTAACAGTAACATCTCAATAACTACGGGCATCCAGACTGCTTCCCCCTTTTAAACGGGAATTTTTTCAAGAGTCTGAAGTGGTCCCTGCCACATTAGTGAGTCTCCATTTCTTCGGCCTATTCTTCGGCCTCACCTTCGTTGTCGGATTCCTTCTGTTTTGGAAGGGGAAGCAGCACACGGAATTTGGTCCCTACGTCTATGACGCTATGAACATCTATTTCCCCTCCCATTTTTTTAATAATGCCATAGCAGATGGATAAACCCAGACCAGTTCCTTTGCCAACCCGTTTGGTAGTGAAAAAGGGATCAAATATCCGCACCAGGTTGGCTTCCGCAATTCCTGGACCGTTATCAGCCACTTCAATAGCAAGGTGATCCCCTTCAAATCTGCTCGTCACATCTATGACCCCCCCTGTCTTTTCCATGGCATCGAGGGCGTTATTAATCAAGTTGAGAATAACCTGCTGAAGCTCGGTCTCGGACACATGTATAGAGGGCAGATTTTTTTGAAAAAGTGTATTTATGGTTACTTTACTGTATTTTGCCCTTTGGGCCGAGAGCGCCACCAGTTCCTCGATTAGATCATTAATCTGGACCTCTTTGACTCTTGAATCGGTTTTCCGCGCAAAACTGAGCAATTTATGGGTTATTTCCTTGCAACGTCTACCCTGCGTCCTGATTTGCTCTAATGCCCTTATGAATTCGCTCAGGTTTTCGCTTTCCTTGAATTCTTCCTCTTCTAACAGATCCTCAATCCATCCGGCTTCTTCAACCATAATAGCTACAGGATTGTTGATTTCATGGGCTATGCCTGCGGCCAGTTCGCCCACTGAAGCGAGTTTGCCGGTCTCAACAATCTGCTTGTTCATCATCTGCTTTTCCCGATCTACCCTGGCAATGCGGCTGACCATCCTTCTTGACAGAACAGATGCCATAGTTATGATGCCGATCCAGCCTAACAGGATAATGGCAAGAGCCACCCTCAGGGTTCTTCGGAAGTCCGAAAAAGCATCCGAAGATCTTTGCTGATACACAAGGAGCCAGTCACCATCCTTGAGGAAAGCTGTCACATAAATGTTCTCCTTCCCGGAGTCATCGGACTGTTCAACAACATGTATATCGCCTTTAGTCATGGTCGGATCGCTGAGAAAACTAATATAAGACTTTTTATTAGGTACAATATCGAGCAGGGGTTTTGTCTGAAATTGGCCTTCCTTGTTAAGGATGAAAGCGAATCCGGTCTCACCAATGCGAATATTTTCCACAAGACTATTAAATGCCACAAAATCGACAGTTGCCCGCAATATCCAATTGTCACCCATCCAATTTTCCCTTACGGCTATGATGAAGTGAGGGAGACCACGCAGACCCAAGAAGACGTCGCTGATAAAATACTTGCTCTTCATAGCCTTCTGAAACCAATCTGCCCCTGAATACAGGGCCTTTCCCAGCTTAAACGGTCCGGCATAAGCCACCTGAATCCCATGTGTGTTGATCACCCCAAGATCCACAAACACAGGGCCATATTGCTGCTGCAGGGTTTCCAGTCTATCGCGCAAAAAAGATTCATCGCTCAGCTCTCCATAAGAAAAGGCCTGTGCCAAAGACCGTATATTGCCAAGCCTTTCCTTTAGGAAACTATCAATATTTTGCTTATGCTTCTGGACTAACTCTCCAAGATGGGCATGGGTCTTTTCATGATAGGACGTATAGAACTGATAAAGGATGATGCCGCTGACTAAGATCATTGGTGTGAAGGAAACAATGATAACGGTCAAAAGCATGTTTCTGGTCAATGAATGGTAATAATCACGACCTTGGTTTCTTTTCTTATTCATAGGTAACTTCTCAATAACCTAGGGTCTCACCCCTCTCAATGCCCTCTCCCCCTGGGGGAGAAGGTGAGGGTGAAGTGGAATCAACAAATACCCGAACTTTCTGAAAACATACCTTTATATCATGGTTCTGCCGGAGGCTGGTTATTGTCTTTTGTGATATTAGACGGTTTCGAATAGGGCTTCCCCAGGATTTCAGCGACTATCCTCTTGAGACGCTCGATGCTGTTTCCCTCTTTTTCCACAAGGGCTGCCGCATTTAAGAGAGCCTGGTGGTTGGGGTAATCTGAGAGGAAGGAATGAATTACCACTGGTAAGGTGGGAATTCGATCCTCAAGCTTTTGGAGAACGGCCAGTTCGCTCGTATCCGGCAGATCCAAATCTAAGATAACAAGATCAACTGACTCGTGGTGGTAAGCCCATTCCAGGACCTCCCGGCCATTTTTTGCCAGACGAACCCGGTACCCCTCCGCCACCATCTCACGCTTTAATAACTCTCTTACATTGCGATTCCGATCGGATATCAAAATGGTGAATTGTCTTCCCACCGGATCCTCTCATTTCATACTGAATTAAGTGCCTAAACGCAAGACCAATGCTTTAACCAGAAAATGCTTTAGGCGGTGTTCGTTTAAACCAAGATTGTGCAGTAGAATCCGTAGCGAGGCGCAGAAAACCATAGCGAAACGCACAGTTGGAGCGATTTTGTGACGTAGGCATATTAATAAATATGTCGAGGAGCAAAATCGGGAAACAAGCGTTGCAGCAAGGATTTTCAAGTCACAGTAGGAGACTACTGCACAATCTGGGTTAAACAATGGCAGCAACATGTATGCCATACAAGGTAAGCCGACTAAAATTCCTCTAACACGCTGTTAATATTATACAATGAAGAGAAGAGAGGTGGGAATCTTTTATCGGGGAAAAGCCCTTTGTGCCGAATAATTTTACAAAGTGTAAAGAAGACTTTATGGGGGTAACAGGTTAGGCCTGAATATCAGGTTAGGCCTGGATATCAGGTTAGGCCTGGATATTCTGAATGCGATCTGACACGTGCTGGATCGCTTCTTCTACGTTCTCAACCAGCGGGCCGCCTCCAAAAGCGAGCTTTGGAGAACCTCCGCCTCGTCCGTCAAGACTCAAACAGGCATCGCTCATAAGTTCGTTCATTTTGTAAGGTACGTCCTCGGAACAGGAAAAAACCATCTGACCCTTTTTCCCCAGATTCCCAAAGAGGGCAACTGCACCCTCTGCTTTCACAATCAGTCTGGCCAATGTTTTCAACTCCTCAAGGGGCCGATGATTAAAAATGGCCTGGACGATCTTGACATTCCCGTATTGTGCAGCCTTAGAAAGCAATTCCCGCGCTTCAATTTCCATCGAACGCTCTGATAGGCTTCTCAGGTTCCTCCTCAACTCCTTGATCTCTTCAGCCTGCTTCGTAACGAGAGCGAGGACCTCGGAACCTCTGGCTGAATAACGGTCGGCGAGTTCTTCAACCACTTTGCTTTTCCATGTATAATCATCCAGGGTCCTTCCTCCGCACAAGAACTGGAGGCGGACGTTTTTTCTTATACGCTCCCATCGGCCTATCTTGATTAACCCGATCTCTCCCGTCCTTTGGCAATGGGTGCCGCCGCAGGCTGTGTGGTCTAAATCCTCAACCTCCACGATCCTGAATCTGCCTTTCTGTGGTGGAATCTTCCTGAGGGGAATACTTTTTAACTCATCTGCCGAAACGAAGTACGTTTTGATTGCACGATTGTCGAAGACAATTTTGTTTGCAAATTCCTCAACGGTCTTGGTTTCACCTTCCCTCAGGTCTTCCCGGGCTATCTCGAGAGTTGCTGTAACCTCGCCTAAATGGGCCGACACAGTATTGGCACCGAGCACTTGCAGCAGACTCTGTGATAACACGTGTTGACCCGAATGCTGTTGCATAAAGTCGAACCGCCTCTTCCAATCAATTCTCCCGTGAACCTTTTCGACGGTTATTACACCGCCCGTGAGGTGAAGGATCTCACCATCGCGCTCCAAAACCTCGACGACCGGAACGTCGTTCAAGAATCCCTGATCACAGCCCTGACCTCCGCCAGTGGGATAGAAACAAGTTTGATTTAATACTAATCCCGGTTTACCATCCACCTCGACGCTGTCCAGGACCGTCGCTTCAAAATCGGTCCGATATGGATCATCAAAATATAATCGCTCCGTCATCAAGCACCCTCTGTTATTATTGTCTGCCGCTCAAAGCAAAAAACGACAGATTAAAACTCATTCTTTGCCCTCTCCCCCTTGAGGGAGAGGGTTTGGGTGAGGGGGGATGAACCCATAGTAAAGTGCCACCCCTAAAAAGGGTGGCTTGAATTATGATCCTAAAAGGGTCAAAATCATGAACTATTATCTCACCACAGAGCCGCTGAGGTCGCAGAGAAATGATTTGTTATTTTGTTTTTCGCTGAGATGCCGAAAACCAAAATCCATTCATCTGCGGTGTGTGGGTTTTCTCAAAGCGATGCCCTATTATATAATTGCTTAGCATGGGCTTTTGCAGCCGCAGCTTCAGCTGCCGAGGGGTTTTTCATCGCCGCCCTCTCAGCGGCGATGAACAAAAAAGATGTCCTCCTCCGCGTTCTTTGTGCCTCGAGCGAAGCGGGCGGTGATGTCTTACTCACGCACCTACCCGCATAGCAAAGCTGGGACCATCAGCATAGCTGAAGGTTTAAGGGGTTAATTAATGAAATGTTACCGATTTAGTCAAGTGTCAGCCGTAAGCTATGGATCTTTTGCACGTTTCGATTGTGTTCTCGTATTGCCCGGGATACGAGTCAAGCCCTGGGTGCCTGTACCGTCAAAACAGGCGTATCGCCGGCATGTAATACCTTGTCAGTGACACAGCCGAACACCCACCGGCCGATGCCCGAGCGTCCGTGAGTCGACATGGCTATGAGGTCGATAGCGTTCGCCTCTGCATACTCAAGGATTTTGTCTGAGGCAGACCCTAAATCCACCGCGCTCGAAGTTCTTAGTCCTTTTTTGTGAAGCCCCTTTTCCACCCTGTCGAGATAACCTGCGGCGGCTTCACTTCTCTGCCCCTCGTTTTCAGGGTACATGGCATATGCTTCACTACCTATAAACCCTGTGAGTGGTTCCACCGCGTGGAACAAGATCAGCTCTGCGCCCAGTGCTCGTGCTAAAGTCTCTGCCTGTGGAATGGCTGCCTCTCCTGTTACAGAGCCATCCAGAGGCACCAAAATCCTTCTTATCAATCTCGTCCGCTGTAGTGTTGCATTTTCAGGCGAACTCCTTATGAGCAGCACTGGCAAATTTATAGCCCGAAGGACCTTTGCGGCTATATTTCCCAGAAGCCACGGACCCTGTCCTGAGAAACCACGGCTCGCCATAGTTATGATGCTCACGTTGTTTTTGTCAGCGTACCGCAGTATTTCGCTGGCCGGTCTGCCCACAAGGACCTCACTCTTCAGTTTGGCCTTTCCCCTGGCTCCCCATCCCTCAAGCTGGAGTTTTACCTGTTCCGTTATGCGCTCTAAATAAGTGCGGTAGAGATGATCCCTCTCGTCAACGGCGTGCTCGGAGACAATCACCAGAATAATCTCTGCCCCGAATTTGGAAGCGAGTTCCTCAGTGTACGGGAGAACAATCTCCGCTGCACTGGACCCATCCAATGGAACCAATATTCTTTCGTACATATCTGTTCACCTCCTCATTTCGTCTCATGACAGACCGGTTTGCCCGCCTCTTTCTTTATCACCTTTATATTCAACTTCGCCAATAACGCTTTTGACAAGTATAGACCGACCAATTGGATTGAGCAAGGGTGACTGAATAGAATATTTTATGATGGGGTTAGAGGGTTTTTCGGTGAATGTCCATTTGACCTGCACATAGGCAAGCCTTATCACAATATTTTGATAATACTGATAATTTCAGGTCCTGGCAAGCGGTATTAAATTGAAAAAATTTGCTTTATTGGTAAAAATTTGGTAAAAGTTGCCATAATATGAATTCAACACATCCGGCAAATCTAAAGAGATGGTGGAAACCACGATATACCGTATTATTCATTATGTGGCTTGTTTATGGTTGCTTTTATCTGACCAGACTCACTCTTGGACCGGTCATTCCACTCATTATGGGGGACTTAAATTTCTCCCACGCCCAAGTCGGCCTCATAAGTAGTTTCTTTTTTGCATTTTATGCGTTCGCCCAGCTTCCCGCAGGCTATTTAAGTGATATTTTTAGCCCCCAGAAAATCATAACTTTTGGCGGCTTAACTTCTGCTCTGGCTAATTATTGCTTTAGCGCTGGACCAGGTCTGCTCTATTTAATAGGATTTCAAAGCCTAAATGGCATAGGACAAGGAGGAGGATTCGGGCCTATTGTCAAACTCTTAAACAACTGGTTTCCAAAATCAGAAAGAGGCCTGGCTTTGGGAATTCATAACACCTGCGTATCCATTTTTACCTTTTTAGCTTATGTCCTGGCGGGATATTTAGGAAAAGCGTTTGGTTGGAGAACGGTCTTCTGGTTTACACCTTTTACTCTTTTGCCCGTGTTGGTTATCTCTTGGGCAATTGTTGATGATTATCCGGCTAATAATATTAGAAGCGAGGTCGGTTACCGCCCTGAAGAATCAAGTGGAAAATCTTCTGTGCATATAAACAGGCTTAAGACCATTTTGTCTAAAAAAAATATGATACTGGCCTGCTTCGGATTCTTCTGTCTCATGTATATTACCTATTGTAATTTGGTATGGTTGCCTGCCTACTTGTATGAGTCATACGGGTTGAGCATAATAAAAGCAGGTTTCTTAGCCGGTATATATCCATTGGTAGGACTCGTGGCGCGTCCTCTGGGTGGGTTTCTTTCAGATGTTCCTATGCACGGCAAAAGAAAACCGCTGCTATTGGTGGGATTCTCTTCCATCCTGTTAGCAACACTTTTTTTAGCCAATACGGCTCGTTTAGAATGGGCTATGGTTCTGATTGTCATTGTTGGTTTTTTTGACCAGCTTATACAAAGTCTATTCTTTGCATTGGAGTTAGATATACTCCCTTCCGAATTGACAGGAACAGGAGCAGGCTTTCTTGAAACGGGAGGGCATTTAGGAAGTATGTCTGCCATGTTTTTCACTGGTTTGTTCGTGGATTTTTTCGGATCATACAATGCCGTTTTTTTATCTTTAAGTTTTTTGGCAGCTACAGGGATTGTTGTAGCCATTTTTGTTCGGGAAGATAAGCTCTTAAGTGTGGAATAAAAAAATAAGGAGATTCATAATCTCAAAGTGCCCATCCAAATTTGAGTACCCTTAATTTTCCCAAGCCTGCGCCCGGAGACCAGATTGACCAAGGTTGGAAGCCATAGTACAACATTTTGTGTTGGATTGCAGATTGTGGTCTAAAAGTGAATGTCCATCCGAATTGAATGTATGTAACTCGTATCACAACCTTTTAAAAACATTGATAATTTTAGATCGTGGCAAAACAGACTCAGTTGTATCTTTTGGACGCTATTATTTTTTATCCCATATATTGATTGGTCTGAGCTTAGTGCCATCAAAGTTGAAAAACTGATAATTGCTTTAATAGGCTCCTTTACATTAGCGTTACCTTTAGGTACAATTATACATCAGATTTCGATCAGTCTGCTAAGCCCATTCAGAAAGATACGATTTTTCAATATAAGGAACGTTTTGGATGATCTGAGGGGTTTGAAAAGCTCGTTACCCATTGATAACAAGGACAAAAAAAACCAAAATATTCTAGTTTTTTTCAAGGTATAAAAGTTTCCTGGAAGCAAAGCAACGACATCAAGAAAGATCTTGATGTAGAATATATAAGGCAAGAGATAAGTAATAGATACTCATACTACTATGTAAGAATTGATAACGGTATCATAGCGCCTATTTTCGGGTTTGGTATTTTTTTACTATTAGACAGAATTCTACACAAAGCAGGAACTACGATATTTCTTGATACACTATTATTATGTAATTATACAATGCCTGGTATCGCCTTAATTTTTTGTATCTTAATGGTTATGTATGTTCCAGAACTATTAAGAGAAGCAGACGATATCAAAAGATTTTTATTAAAATTTGAAAATAGTATAAATCCCAGACCAGACTCTCCAACCGATACGGAGCAATCGCGCGGCTGATGCGAGACGATAATATTTCAGATATCTCAAACTTATCGTAAATGATCCTCAATTGCCGATATCTGCTCTGCCATTTGGAAGGTGCACCTATGCAGTCGGAGGAAACCTGATAGGTGCTGGGCTCTCGGGTATAAACGTACAGTGGCATAGAATTTCCGTTTTTATGCTTAGTAGCTTTTTCGCCGGACTTGCAGGAGTTCTATACATGGCGCAGATGGGGGGCGGCTCTATGGAGATGGGAGCAGATATGCCCATACCGCTTTTTGCAAGCGTGGTCGCGGGCGGTACAGCTCTGACGGGAGGTGTGGGAGGCCCGCACAGAACGTTGCTTGGAGTGATTATCATTACATGGATTTAAGCTGGAATGTTGATGCTTGCAATCGGCCGCGATATCCAGATGATAATTTTCGGGTTAATCGCCATAGGAATGAGCGTAGCCACGATAGACAGGCAAAGGATCAAGGCTATCAAGTAGGACTGACTTTTTCACCAACAACTAAGGATAATTGAGCACCATT
>CP070700.1:4537627-4568143 GCA_020349865.1 Desulfobacteraceae bacterium | reverse complement strand
TTTTCGAGGGTTCGCAGGCCCTGTACCGTTTGGTTGCCTCCAATGGGTCTGCTTTAAAGTTATTTGGAGGAGGGGACACCCTTCAGGAGCTTAAGAATCTTTGTCCTGGAATTTACATTACAGGCCTTGATGCACCAGAGACCTACTACTTCACCGGTGGAGGAAGTGTGCTGGCAGCCATAGAACAAGGAAGCCCGTATAGTTTGAAACCTGTGGAGGCGTTAATGGAAGAAAAGTGATGATAGGGGTTTCATTATGCGTATAAAGCCTATTTTTAATCCGGAAAAGGCACATCGGCCCATGCGGGTGGCCGCCTTTATGTCAGGTTCAGGCACAAACATTATGAAGCTGATTGAACAGGAAAAAAGGCTAAAGGCCCGAGAGGGTTCCTCTCCCTTTGAGGTAATTTTCATATTTAGTGATCGTTCGGACGGAGCTTGCGCCGGAGAAAAAATTGCATTGGAAAATACCATCCCTTATTTCAGCTATGACATCCGCACATTCCATCAGGTAAGATCATTAACGAGAAGCGTCAATACACCCAAGGGACTGGAGGCCAGAAAGGAATATGATCGCGTGGCCAAACGCTTGGTGGAGACCTTTAATATAGATGTGATAGCCCTCGGCGGATACATGAGTTACACCACTTTGAACAGGTGCGTTAATGTCCACCCTGCGGATCTTTCTGTTTGTTTATCTAACGGCCGGAGAAAATATGTGGGCGACAATGCGGTCCACGATGCTATCTCTGCCGGAGAAAACATGCTTCGTGCCTCAACGCTCTGGACAGACGAGGGCGTGGATACGGGCCCTCTTTTGATGGTGTCAGAGCCACTCCCTGTTGAACTGCCTGACCCCTTTGAAAGTCTGATCAAAGATAAAGAAAAATTCCTTGAACTTGTAGGCGAACATCAGGAGAGACTCAAGGTTGTTGGAGATTGGAAGATATTCCCCTTGACCATCGAAATGATATCCAGGGGCCGCTTTGCCCTTGATGAAAAAAACCGTGTTTATGTTGATGGGAACCCTGTACCTAAGGGCTATAGAAAATAGCGCGGTAACGCTCCCCCTAAACACCCAAAAGGACTAAATGAGCACCTGCTAAAGTAGAGAGGTTTCGTCAAGACTGAAATTCATTTATTTTGAACCGCAGAACGCCGAAGTGAAGAATCTTGTCTTATTTCTTTTAAAAACTTTTTCGGTTCGAAATTCCTTGTTCGACCTGCCCGCAATGCATTTGGGCAGATTCGCGATAGCACCTCAATGTTGATGTTAGTGCAACAATTGTTATTCCATCCCTAAGCACTTTACATGGCAGGCGGGTATTCAAAATGCGGAACAGGCTAAAGCTATTCGTCTGCAAGGCGAAGGTGTTAAGCCCGGTGAATGGAAAAATAGATTCGTGCGTAATCGATGGCAAAAATACACTCCTAAACTGTGGATTGCGGTGCCGCCGGGATCTCCTGTGACAGATAACAATGAATGGTTACATGTAAACTATTACCGTGAGAGAGAAAACAAATGGATAGATGCCGTGCCGTTTTATTTATAATTTTCACGGGAATTATTCCCTTGGCAATGGTTTCGACAACCTATAGTGAGGAATACTCGAAACAGCGCCATCGGATGATCAAGGAAATCGAAGGGGACGTAAGGGCAACAAGTAAGAGAATAGGCAAAAAACAACTGAATAAATCCGTTATGATGGCCATGTCAATCGTGCCGCGTCATGAATTTGTACCAAAGAATCTCAGGCATGCAGCTTATGTAAACCGTCCTCTTCCCATCGGCTATGGCCAGACTATTTCCCAGCCATACATTGTAGCTTTGATGACTGACCTTTTAGACTTAGAAAGTGATGATATTGTCCTCGAGGTTGGAACAGGTTCCGGATATCAGGCAGCTGTCCTGGCCGAATTGGTTAAAGAGGTTCACACGATCGAGATTATCAAAGAACTCGGACAGCAGGCAAAAGTCCGGTTAAAGGATCTTGGTTATCAAAACATAATGGTTCAGGTTGGCGATGGATACTACGGTCTGGAGGAACATGCGCCGTTCGATAGTATTATCGTTACAGCCGCTGCTAACCACATCCCGCCACCTCTCATCAAGCAATTGAGGCCTGGCGCCAAAATGGTCATTCCTGTTGGCGGTCCTTTTATGACTCAGCAGCTCATGCTGGTAGAGAAGACAAAAGATGGCAACATCAAAACTAAACAGGTGCTGCCCGTCTTGTTTGTGCCGCTTACTGGTGGACATTGATGATACGCCCTGGTTTTTCTATCTTTATCATTTCAGCTGCTGCCATCAGTTATGAAATCCTCCTGATACGGTTGCTCAGCATTATTCAATGGCACCATTTCGTCTCCATGATTATTAGCCTCGCCCTTCTCGGTTACGGCGCAAGCGGCACCTTTGTCGCTCTCTTCCAGAAACAGCTCGTTCCCCGATTTGGCGAATTTTTCATAAGCAGTGCGATCCTTTTTGGTCTCACAATGGTGGGTAGTTTTGTTGTTGCCCAATATATTACCTTTAATCCGCTTGCGCTCTTATGGGAAGGCACGCAGTTTCTCCGGTTGCTGGGGATTTATTTAGCACTTTTTGTACCCTTTTTCTGTGCGTCAAATTGCATCTGCATTACTTTTGCGCGCTTTAAAGAACAGATCCATCGTATCTACCGTTTTGATCTACTTGGAGCCGGCACGGGGGCTCTTTTGATGGTTGTTCTGCTTTACCTATTTCCCCCGAGCAAGTGTCTAATGATTCTCGGGACCCTGGGTCCCTTCGCCGCTGGATTATTGGCCCTGAGTCTAACTAAATCATGGTCCCGTAAGGCCGCGCTCTGTTTAATATTATTGGGCTTAACAGTACCCTTTACCTGGCCCCAAAGGTGGATTTTCCCCCAGATCTCGGAATATAAAGGATTGAGCCTTTCACTCCGTGCTCCCAACACAAAAATACTCAGTGAACATTACAGCCCGCTGGGGTGGCTTGCAGTCGTTCAGAGTCCCACCATCCCTTTTAGGTATGCGCCTGGCATGAGTTTGAATTGTTCCTTGGAACCTCCAGTGCAATTGGGCATTTTCACTGATGGAGATACTATGAGCCCAATCACCCGGTATGACGGTAGCCGGGAACATGTCGCCTACCTGGATTTTCTTTCTTCAGCCCTCCCTTACCATTTGTTGGAGGAACCCGAAGTTCTGATCCTTGGTGCCGGAGGAGGAATGGATGTTTTAATGGCCCTCTACCACAAGGTAAAAAACATTGATGCAGTAGAAGTTAATCCCCAGGTAATAGATCTTGTACGTCGGGTTTATGCTGATTTCGCCGGTCATATTTACCAAAAAGAAATGGTCAGGGTTCATTGTGCCGAAGGGCGAGGATTTGTGACTGGAAACGCGAAGTCCTATGATTTGATCCATGTCTCTTTGCTGGACTCCTTTAGTGCTTCCATGTCAGGGGCAGGAGCCCTTACTACCTCATATATCTATACCGTGGAAGCCCTGCAAGAGTATTTCGAACGCCTTAAGCCTGGCGGCCTTTTGGCCATCACCCGTTGGCTTAAGATACCGCCGAGAGATGCTTTGAAGCTATTTGGGACCGCAATCGACACATGCAGAAAATTAGGTATAGATGATCCGGGTCAGCATCTTGCAATGATCCGAAGCTGGAAGACAACAACGTTGCTCTTCAAGAATGATATATTCACAAATAGCGAACTCTCTGCCATAAAATCTTTCTGCCATGAACGGTCTTTTGATATAGTGTACTATCCCGGGATCAGAAAAGCCGAGGTCAATCGATATAATCTCCTAGAAGAACCATATTTATATCAGGGAGCGATAGAGCTTCTTGGCCAAGAACCGGATGAATTTTGCAATCGCTATAAATTCGATATATCACCCGCTACTGATGATCGGCCATATTTCTTTCGCTTTTTCAAGTGGCGAACACTGAGAGAAATCCTGGCCCTCAAAGGACAGGGTGGGTTGCCATTGTTTGAATGGGGCTACCCAATCCTAGTTGCAACGCTCATCCAGGCTGTTGTAATGAGTTTTGTCCTTGTTCTCCTACCCCTTATGATTGCGGGTCGTAATAAAAAAATGGGGCGAAGAAAGTCAGGACGCCTGGTGTTCTATTTTTTTTCCTTAGGGCTTGCCTTTTTATTTATCGAAATGGCATTTGTTCAGAAGTTTATTCTTTTTCTTCATCACCCGGTTTATGCGGTATCTGCTGTTCTGTGCGCCTTCCTTGTCTTTGCGGGCCTGGGAAGTGGTTTTTCTCAGCGGTGGTCCAAAAACATTAAGAGGCTCCGCCCCAAAGCCAAAGGAATGCCTATTGCCACTGTGGTAGCGGGCATTGGGCTCTTTTCTCTCCTTTATGTCATTTTCCTGCCCCACACATTTCACCATTTAATGTCATTACCGAATTCGTGGAAATTCCTAATTACCATTATTCTTATTGCTCCATTGTCCTTTTTTATGGGTATGCCTTTACCATTGGGCTTATCAAGAATTACTCAAGCAAGGGCTGAGTTTATCCCCTGGGCCTGGGGAGTAAACGGTTGTGCTTCGGTGCTGAGTGCCATTTTGGCAACCCTGCTGTCCGTTCACTTCGGTTTCAACGCAGTCATAGGAATAGCCTTGATGCTCTACTTTCTTTCAGCGGTGGTGCTTTGGAGACCTTTGGATAAACAGGAATGAAGATTGACGTGCGCTCATTTTCAAGGTTAGTAGTTCTTGTCTGGATTATTTCCATAGGCACGGTGTCCTATTTCTCTCTGATACCTACAGCCGAGTTTCCCTTTGATTTCAGGTGGTCAGACAAGCTGTGTCATTCTTTAGCCTATCTCTGGCTTTCAGTCCTGCCGTTCTATGGTTTTACTAAAGCCCAGAGAGCCTTGAAGGCCGCATTTCTAATGATCCCGCTGGGAATCGGGCTGGAATTTGCTCAGGTTTTTGTACCGGAAAGGCTTTTTTCTCTGGGTGATATGATCGCAAATAGCTTTGGTGCAAGCATTGGTATTTTCTATGGGAGATACTTAGTCGGAAACAGATAGGCTCTGTGTAAAACCACCTGAAAAAAATCGTAACACTTTAGCGTTTTGAAAAAACCAACTGTGGATTGTAGGGCCGCAACAAAGCCAATGTATATGTGCCAAAGCAAGAATGGTTTAGAAGGACTCGGGGATGAACTTGACTAGTTGACAGTAATATGGTCTATGCATGTATCTATAAATTTTATAAAATAGGAAAAATTATGATCCCTATATTCAACCTAACGCGAAAGGAACACAAACCATGAAGATAAAGGCCAACGGCATTCACATGAATTACCAACTGTCAGGTAAAGATGGCGCTCCTGTGGTGGTGCTTAGCCATTCTTTGGGTTCAAGTCTCGCCATGTGGGACCCACAGATAAAATGCTTAGAACCCCATTACCGTGTGCTCCGTTACGACACGCGTGGCCACGGGGGCAGTGATGCTCCAAAAGGAGCCTACACACTGGACCAACTGGGGGACGACGCCATTGGTTTGCTGGATTCTTTAGGTATTGATGTCGTTCACTGTGTCGGGCTGTCCATGGGCGGGATGATAGGGCAGTGCCTGGCCCTCAAACATACTGATCGACTCCGGAGCCTCGCCCTGTGCGATACTGCCGCCATAATTCCTGAGGACGCCCAGCCGGTGTGGCAGGAGCGCATGGATACGGCCCGTGACAAGGGTATGCAGGCCCTTGTTCAGGGGACTCTGGAGCGATGGTTCACGCTACCCTATCTAAGTCAGAACTCCTATGGGGTAGAACTGATCCGCAATCAATTCCTGGCCACGCCTGTGGCGGGTTATATCGGCTGTAGCGAAGCTATTCGGGGTCTCAATTACTTGGAGCGCCTCTCTGAAATAAAAATACCCACCCTTATCATGGTAGGTGAGGATGATCCAGGAACGCCGGTGGTTGCCTCAGAAGCCATGCACGAACGAATACCAGGCTCCAGGCTGGTAGTGATCCCGTCCGCCGCCCATCTTTCCAATATCGAACAGAAAGAAGCCTTTAATAGTGCCTTGACGGGGTTTTTAAAGCAATGCTGACCCGCTGCAGCCAGGTTAGGCTGTAACTCCGCATGCGGTGGGCTCTTAAACCCAGATTGTGCAGTAGTCTCCTACTGCACAATCTGGGTTTAAGAGCCCCACGTATTCTGGTTATACTGCAAATAAAAATCGACGCTGGAAAAGCAGATTCATGCAAAAGGAACGGTTAACAGATTGACGCTTTAAAGAAATAATGAGCGGAGTGTTGGATCATGGAAGGAGAAATTAGAGAGGTGGCGTTGGTGCCCAGCGCTATTGCCAAGGAGATTGTGACCACCAACACCAATGTTATTGATGTACGGCTAATTTTAGTCCGCTGAGGCTTCCCTTTCCATCCACCGTTGGACCAGGTAGGGTTTTGTCATTTCAAAGGTCATGCAATCATCCTCGATTGCCTCTTCCGCTTGCTTAATGGACATTTTTCTGGTCCTTTTCACAAAGGAGAGTGTTCTCCCAAAATAGAGGGGAATCAGGGATTCCATCATTAGATCCCGATCCATTGCGGTGTATCGATAGCCTACGGCCATATCGAAAAGAACCCTCGCCCACAGGTCGGTGGGAAAATTAAACTCCCTTTCCTTCATTCCCTTGATTTCAAACAATTTTTGGTAAACATCTTTAGCTAGGATCTCCTCCCACAGGCTATGATATCCCTCAAAACCACTGTGAAATCTGTCTAATAAATTTTGAGTATTCACCTCCACCTTGGGAGGCATTTCCACTTCTCCGAGGCCAAAGCCGTAAATAGCCGTGGGTCTGCTGTACTTGACCTTGGTCCAGAATGGTTCAAAGTTTTTCATCATGGAGAAAATAGTACCAACTACCTGCCTGAACATCGGCCCCAAATGGGCCCCCGGATCTTTAGTGCGATGAATCTTTGGTCTGCCCATAAAAGACTGGCAGATCTGTATCCGATGGTTAATGGCAAGGGTCGTCATCCAGATATCAATGCCAAAATTGGCTACTGCATCGTCCCATGCCTTGCTATTTCCATAGACCGCTCCCAGTTCACCGCTAAAACCAAAGTCACCGCCAATTGGCTGCCGGACTCTACTGCCGTACAAAGCCCTTGTCATGGGGTAGGCAATCCCGTTTGTGATGGTACCGTCATATTTGTGCCTGACATAAATGGGAGCCACATAGGAGAACCCCTCTAACAGGGGCTCTCCTAAATGTTTTATCCATTCAGGGGTGATACTTTTCAGATCCGCATCCACAACCATCGCAGCCTGGGCATCAAGTTCTATAATTTTTTCAAAAAGATTTTTGAAATTGTTCCCCTTGCCCTTTATGCCAGGAGACGTTGAGAGATAGATCTTCGGTACATCGGTGGGGGTGTCCAGGAATGCTTGCTTGGTATTATCCGGAGAACTATTGTCACAATTAATAATCACGGATGTCTTATCGCTAAAGTATTTAACAAGGCCCTTATCGGCCTGGGTCGTAGGATAGCTGATGGAGTCTGCCTCGTTGTAAGAAGGTATACATACTATCATTTCTGCTTTCTTTATACCTTCAGGGTTAATCTCATTTTCTAATTTATGAGACATTGCGTTTCTCCTCCTTCTTGCCCAGAATGTCTAATATGGCCCTGTTCCAGCCTTTTGGTCCCATCTCAGGGGTAATCCTCAGACGGGGAATTTTCTCTTTTAGTTCGGGAAACTCTCGGTGTGAACGGATAAGGACGGGAAAATCAGCACGCTCAAGCATGGTGAAATCGTTCGGGCTGTCCCCGAGAGCGATCGAGAGGGCCTGTTCATGATCACGCCTGTAAAAGGAAAGGACCCTTTCCATGGCCTGCCCTTTGTCATTTTTCCCCTGAAGATGATAAAATCTCCCACCGCAAGTGACCATAAAGCCCCTTTTCGCAGCAGCTTCAAGGAGGGCATTTTTATCCAGTGATTTTTTCTCAACGGCAACAAATGGCTCATCAAACTCCCGCATAGCGGCCAGATGAGAGGTTTCCTGGTCAAGCCCTGTGAGCCCTGAAATCTCTTCGATGCTCATGTCTGAAAAGCCTTTTATGTTCCACGCCAATTCATCTCGAATTTCTTTAAGGCCTCGGATCAAGTGGTTATAGGATAGGCCGAGAGACCATTTCCAAAGGCCCTTATCAAAGGAGGCTCCTGGAGGTGGTTTTTTAAAGCTTTCAGCGGGGAAAAAAATGCCGCCACCGTTTTCAGAGATAAAGGGGGCGGATACGGACAACTTACTGCGCAGGGGTTCTATTTCGGCCCTGGTTTTGCTGGAGCATAAAATAACGGGAACATGAAACCTCTTACACAGATCGAGAGCCGGAAGAGCCTCTTGCCATCCATAGCTATCCTGATCCAGCAAAGTGCCGTCTAAGTCCGAAAAAATTATGAAAAATGGGGTGCCTGAAATCCCGGTGGTGGCACTTTTACCCATAAAAGGCGTTCTCAACCTCTCTTAAGAAAAGCGTCTTTTCTCACTTTCCACTACTTCGATTAGATCATAAAAGATCCGCGGCAGCTTATTGGATACCCGCTCCCAGGAAACAGTCTGGGGCATTTCAAACACGCTCTTTTCTGTTTTTCGCTCAACCTCAAGGATTGCCTCAGCAAGGCCGTTTTCAAGAAAATTTTTGAATTCCGAGTGAGAATTGACAAACCTCAGAAACCTCTCAGTCATCCTGTATGGCGCTGTGAGGACTTCACCGGCTTGAAGGATCGAATTGCGGAAGACAAATCTTACCAGGTATTCTTCACTGTCTCGATCGTATTTCAAATTGCTAAACCCTGCATCATCGGAATACTTTCTTATCTGTTCCTCGGCCACGGCTTGATAGGTGACGGCCAAGTCCCTGAAGAAGGTTTCCGAAATTTCAAGGCCCTCTTCTATGATCAGGGCATTCATAAGGGTTGTGACAATATCAATTGCCATTCGGTTGAGACCCTTAGACCGATCTTTTGTGGACACATTCTGATGTTTGTGATCGAAAGGTTCTCTGGAAAACATTATCTGTGCCGTGGAAGAGGACTTCCGGTAGACCTCAATTAAGGTAAATATCTCCACGCCCCAATTGGTAGCAAAGCGCATCCGTTTCAGAAGGTCCACATGAAATGCCACTTCGCCGGAAAGCTGATAATTAAATCCCAAAAGAAATTCGATAAGATCTAACATCTTTTCTTGTCTGCTTTCCGTAAATTTTCTTTTAAGGGAAAGCAGTAAAGGATCAAGGAGAAGTCGTTTTACCCTGCCGTAAATCTCCCTTTCCATTATGCGAGCGTAAAAGGCCTTTGAAAAATCATAGTCCAGAGCGACAACCGGATAGAAAAGCCGATCTAATTGCGCCCTTTTAAAGGTCCGGATATCGGCATCAATGAGGCCTATGGAGTGAGCGCCTAAGGCTATGGCAATGCCAAAACCGAGAAACATATTTTTACCTTTACCAGGCTCGCTTATATTGAATCCTGCATCATTGAGCTGTCTGTAAATTCCGCTGAAGCCTGGACCGTCGTTCCATTGGATCAAGGAGTTTCTTATCCCATAGGATTTTATCAGATCCCTCAAAACAAATGCATCTTCCTCGGAAGCCCTGTCGAGACCAAAAATAATACTCGACACGTAGGTAACGCCCCTTAATTGTCTCAGTATGTTTTGAAAAACGGGAAGGTTGTCTGGGTCAGTATATTCACTGGCAAGCAGCGGGATGATCAGGACCGTCTTCTTCCACTTGGAATGGAGCCTGAGTTGGGATCTCAGATTTTTTCGGTCCTGTCGAAAAATGTGAAACGTTGTAATGTGACCACTGGTTTGTGAAAAATTAGGAATGGCTGAAACCCTTTCGAAGCAAATTTTAAGAGTTAGAGCGCCTTATAACAAGCCTGTCAAAAACCGTTTGCCGCAACTTATTAAAACTACCTGGCTACGACTTAAGACTCTTTTCGGCATTAAACCGACATTAAACATATTATTTTCAAGGACATCTGGCGTTGAACTTAACCGAAACCTCAACCTTTGTCAACACTCCTTTAGGCCGCCCCGCCAACCCCCCTTCGTTTTTCACTTGAATGGTGATTTCGGACCTGATAATTTCAATTTGGCTCACATCTTACATTCTATGGCACTAAGCCATCAATAGCCCCCAGATAAAGAGGTTAACAACGCAGCCTTGCGCCCACGAGGGTTTAGGAAAGAGCGAAAGGCGAGTTAAGAGACGCCTAACTAAATCTCTGAATCTTTACAACTTCTTGATTTTTAAGGGTTTTATTGGGGCCTGATGCTTGTGCATAACACATGGAATGATGGAAGATTGGAATAATGTTGAATTTAGAAGAACGTACCGGATTTACGACCATTTTTGATTTCCATGTTAAGAAGAATATGCCAATACGCCATTACCTCATTTTCCCAGAACCCATTATTCCACCATTTGAGTATACCAACGTTCCAATCGCACGACCTGGAGGCCTTTCGGTTTCGAGACTTGTCGACGAGCCTCTCGGCCATGAGTCGTTCGACCATGAGGCTCTCGACAGGCTCGGGGCCGAATGGTTCAAGTCGAGTCGCTCAATGCCGAGGGGCTCTCGACAGGTTGTGAGCGAAGCGAACTAATTGTGTAATATGAAGGAAAAAAGATGACCCCCTCAATTGAAACCTGTTTTCACCTGATGGATAAGTACCAGATGCTCAGTAACATAAAGGCCCACTCAGTAGTAGTTGCAAAGGTGTCCCGTGTGATTTCCAAGGGTCTCAGGGGCGCCGGGCTCGATATTTCCCTCGAAAAAACTACTGCGGCATCACTCATGCATGATATTGGCAAAACCTCCTCTCTAAATTCCGCCGAAGATCACGCAGAGATAGGGAGACAAATTTGTCTTCAGAACAATTTTGAAGAAATAGCCGATATCGTAGGAGAACATATCAGACTTAAAGATTACAAAATAAATGGCAACTATTCGGAAAAAGAAATCGTATTTTATGCAGACAAACGAGTAAATCATGATAAAATTGTAAGCTTAGAAAGACGTCTTGCCTATCTTATTAAGCGGTATGGGAGGAATCAAGAAGGGCTTGAAGATGCAATTAGATTGAATTTTGACCTTTGCAAAAAGATTGAAAAGAAGCTCTTCACCAAACTTGGCTTCAGTCCTGAAATGTTGGCTCAATTTGCTGAAAATGAAGAGATCTGATCAGGCATTTGCTGGGTATCGGAGGGTATATATGGTGAGGAAAATTTTGATTCTTTTGATGCTAACACTGGTATCTGTTGGGTGCACAGAGAGCGGCCTCAATCTCAAGATCCGCTATGATAAAATACAGGGTCTTAAGGAAGGCGACCGGGTGATTTTTGAACAGACCCACATAGGTCGAGTGGCAAGCGTATTCTATTCAGAAGATGGCTACTATATGGTGGAGGTGGCTATAAAAAAAGATTTTGCAAATACCGCCACAGAACACTCCAAATTTTTCATCACACCCGACCCCTTCAATGAGGGTGAAAAGACCATTGAAATAATTCAGAGTCCAAGAGGCGGGACGTTGCTGAAAGAGGGCGCAACCGTTATCGGCACCGAAAGATCAACTGAGCGCGTCAAACAACCGTGGGATAATTTTGCAACTACCCTTGATGACTTGAAAAAGCAATTCGAGGAATTTGCGGAAGACCTGCGGAAAATTCCGGAAAGCGAAGAATTCAAGAAACTTCAAAAGGAGTTGGAGCGCTTGTTAGAGCAGATGAAAAAATCAGGCGATGCAGCCCGGGAGAAAATACAGAAGGAATTATTGCCACGGCTCAAACGGGAGATGGAAGAACTGAGGGAGAAACTTGAGAAACTCGGTCGGGAGAAAGAGGTAGAACCTCTGGAAGTTCAGATGGAAAAGCTCAGGAAAATGTAAAGTCATCCTGCCCTAAATCCGGATCAACTCCCTGAAAATTTTAGATAATCAGATAGAGACAAATTATCAGCCTTCTCTTTGTGCTTTAGCAATAATATAGTTAAGAAATTGTATATTAGATATTTAATATGGGCATGCCTATTTTTCTTTCTCGGCCTTTTCCACAACCCGCAACCTTCCTGGGCAGCCACCTGCAAAGTGGATATTATCCACTCCCAGGACCGTTATCCAGCCGGGGGCTCTTATCCGATCATTTTCCGAATACGCATCTCGAAACCATGGTATATCCATGGTGCTCATGAAAGTGGAGAAGGTCTCATTCCCACCGTTCTTTCTTTTGCTGAAACTCCTGAAATCGGGTTAAAGGATTTCCAATTTCCAGAACCAGAGAAAAAGCGCTTCGAGTATGCAAAAGAACGAGTAAAGGTCTTTTCAGGGGAATTCCTGGTCCGTTCTAACCTGGTAGTCAGCGAAAACGCCCCAACCGGTAATCAGGTAATAAAGGGGCAGCTGTCTTACCAAGCTTGCTCACCGACATCTTGTCAACCCCCGGAAAATGTGCCTATTTCCGTTTCTATATTCATTGCCCCCCGGGGAGCACCCACAGAGCTTCAAAACCGGGCGATATTTAGTAAAAAGGGCGAACCCTCCGTTTTTCGGGAAAATGTTTCCGGGTGGAAATTAGGTACGGGTCTTTGGCTTACACTGCTGGGTATTTTCTTGGGAGGCCTGGCCCTAAATCTCACACCATGTGTTTACCCGCTTATACCAATCACCGTGTCTTATTTCGGGGGAAGGAGCGGGAAGATACAGGGCCGAACTCTTGTCCATGGCTTTTTGTATATATCCGGACTGGCCTTTACCAATTCTTTGTTGGGTGTGACGGCCAGTTTGTCGGGTGGCATTCTGGGTTCAGCCCTCCAAAATCCCTTTGTGCTCATTTTAGTGGCAGCAATTCTGGTCTTTCTTGCTTTTAGTTTTTTTGGTTTCTGGGAATTGCAGGTCCCTTCCGGCCTGACCAGGCTGGCTTCAAAAAACTTCAGCGGCTATTTCGGCACCTTATTTATGGGTCTAACCCTCGGGATTATTGCAGCCCCCTGTCTTGGGCCTTTCATTTTGGGGCTCCTGACCTATGTGGGACAGAAAGGGGATCCCCTATTGGGGTTCCTCTATTTCTTCGTGCTGAGTCTTGGCCTGGGACTTCCCCTTTCGCTCCTGGCCATTTTTTCAGGGGCCCTGGAAAAGTTACCCATGTCGGGAGAATGGATGGTATGGATCAGGAAGCTTCTTGGGTGGGTCCTTGTGGGCATGGCGGGTTATATGTTGCAGTCTTTGATATGGCACCCTGTCGTAAAACCCGCACTTTTTGCCTCCCTATTGGCTGTTGCAGGCTTGCACCTCGGGTGGCTCGACAGGAGCCGTGGCACGTTGCGCGTATTTCCATTCATCAAAAAGGGAGTGGGCGCCATTCTAATCTGCGGGGCCATTGTCCCCATTCTATTTTCCGACACGAGTAGGACAGGTATTCACTGGATAATTTATGATCAGACCGTCGTCGGTAAAGCCGTTCAGGAAAAGAAGCCGGTAGTACTGGATTTTTATGCAGACTGGTGCGAGCCGTGCAGAGCTATGGAAAAAAAGGTGTTCACTGACCCTCAAGTAGTAGAGCTGAGCCAGCACTTTGTGCCCGTGCGCGTCGACTTAACAAAACGACACCCTCATCAAGCCGAACTTCTAAAACGTTACCAGGTTCGAGGTGTTCCCACTGTTATCTTTATAAACAGACGCGGCATTGAAGAAAAGGACTTGAGGATTGAGTCTTTCGTGGAACGGAACGATGTGTTAAGGAGGATCAGACAGTTGATCGAAAAAGAATAGTACCCGAAAAGGCCTCCCTTACTTATAGGGTGGCCGTTAGAAATTCAACTTATTTTAATTGATTCTCTATTAAACCTTGATGGTTTCGTAAAAAGTCTGTCCTAAAGTCATTGCGAGCGTAGCGAAGCAATCTCATTGGATGTAACACCTTGAAATTAGGAGATTGCGTCGTCGCTTCACTCCTCGCAATGACCGTCCATAAGACTTTTTACGAAACCATCAACCTTCAATTCCAGGTTGACCGTGTCGCCTTTGGTGAAGCCCGTTGAATCGAAGAACTTCAAGAGGCTCCAGTCGCGCCAATTTACAAAGGTGTAACCGCCAAAATAAAATCCCTGATGCACTGGTTAAACGCCTTGTAATTTTCTATCATAGCAAAGTGTCCCACAGACGGCAAAATCTCAAGCGTACTTCCTCTAATAGATTCATGAAGGGCCCTTGAAAGGGCTGGTGGTGTCAGCTTATCTTGCTCCCCGCAGACAATTAGACATGGAAGGTCGATTTTCTCAATGTCTCTGGTTCTGTCAAACCGGTCACAGGCCACAAAATCATCATGAACCACCTTTTGCCCTGCCTCCTTCATCAACTTTGCACCTTCGCTGATCATTGATTGATCCGCACCAGATGCATAAGCATAACCAATTACGGTATCAATTGTTTCTTCAAATTTGTTTAAAAACCCTTCCAGAAACATAGGAGCAACCTGGAGTCTGGGTCCGGTCCCCGCAAGGATAATACCTTTTAAGAGTTCTGGATATAGGAGGGCCGTTTCTTGAACAATGGCCCCGCCCATAGAGTGCCCCATTAAAAAAACCGGCTCCTGAAACAGGACACCGAGAATTTCGCCCAACCAGCGGGCATACTCATCCACACGGTTCTTGCTCTGACCATTGGTTTTTCCGTGACCGGGCAGATCCAAGGCTAATGTATTGAGGGAATCTTTCAAAGGATGAATTTGACCCAGCCAAGTCTGAGAACGACCCCCTGCCCCGTGGATCATGACAGCCGTGGGCAGTTTATCGCTTAACCGCTCATGGCCCATCATAAATCCAATTTTCAGATCTTTTAGTTTCCCAAGAACCATATTGTAATGCTCCTTTTCGATATAGATGAACTTAGTTTCGTATTCCGTAAGAGGCGACAGTCATTTTCTCGACGAAAAGCCTGTGGTTTACCCACCATTCTCCCGAATAAGCAAGGGCTTACGCACCTTTCCCAAAGAAGTACGTGGAAAATCCCGACAGAAAGTTACCTTTTTTGGCCACTTGTAGCGTGCCAGTTTTCCGTTACAAAACTTGGCCACGTCTTCGGTACAAAGACATGATCCCGGTTTAAGAATAACAAATGCGTGCCCTGTCTCACCCCAGGTTTCATCCGGCACACCAACCACAGCCACGTCCGCAATGTCCGGATGCTCCTTCAAGACCCTTTCTGCCTCTGCGGGGTAGACATTTTCACCACCCGAGATATACATATCCCTGGCCCTGTCCACAATGTAGAAATACCCCTCATCGTCCATTCGCGCCAAATCTCCGGTATGAAGCCATCCGTTTTTGATTGTTTCTTCGGTTCTGACAGGGTCTTGCCAGTATTCCTTCATCATGACCGAGCCCCTGACCACAATTTCACCTACTTCACCAGGCTTCACTTGCCGACCGTCACGGTCAAAAAGACTCACATCAGCGTGAAAGACGGGCCGGCCCACTGTGCCCGGTTTGCGAAGCGAATCATCTTCCGATGCCCACAAGAGAATGGAAGTCTCGGTCTGCCCCATGATCTGACGGAGAGGAAAACCGGCTTCTTTACACCGGGCCAGCAGCTCTGGTGTTGTCTTTTCTCCCCCGATGGCGCAGACCTTTAAAAAAGACAGATCCCCCCTTTTTTCGGGGCCAACCCTGAGAAGCGCCCTGTAAATGGTTGGCACACCCAGGAACTTAGTGGCCCTCAATCGTTCGATATCCTGAAATGTCTTCGCTGGATCGAATTTGGGATGAATGATCATGGTCGCCCCTTTGTACAGGATAGGAGACGCCTGTATAAAAAGCCCTCCAGAATGGAAAAGCGGCAGGACAATGAGCATAATGTCTTCAAAGTGAAGCTTAAAGAAAATATCAGCGTTCAGGCAGTTAAAAAAGGTCTTGCGGTGAGACAGTACCGCACCTTTGGGTAGTCCGGTGGTTCCTGAAGTGTACATGATAACTTGGGGCTCCTCTGGATCAGCCGGCCCTGAGGAACCCTTTAACGTCGGTTTGCAACCCTGGAAGACAATTGCCCCAGAAGTATAATTCAAGGTCCCAGTAAAAGCTGATTGACCGCCCACAACAGCCAACTGCATCAAAGGCAGGCAGTCGCTCAAATTGTGTTTGCTTATATCATCAGCATACTCATTGCCGAAAACGAAAAGCTTAGGCTTTGAGTTTTTAAGGGTATATTCAAGTTCGGGCCCTGCCAGGCGAAAGTTAATGGGCACAAAAATGGCGCCCAGGCGCGAGCACGCCACATAGAGTTCAATGAATTCAGGGCAGTTGTTTAACATAACAGCCACCCTGTCTCCCTTCGTTAACCCTAAAGACTGAAACCAGCAGCTCGTCCGGTTGCTCCGTTCGTGCAATTCCGAATAGTTGATTCGTTCTCCTTCGAAAAGGATTGCGGGTTTATCGGGATGCAGTTCGCTCCAACGCTCAACCCACCAGGCTATGTTCATGGACTTGATCATCTTCTTGTCATCTAATTTCTCGTAAAATTATACATAATAATTCTTTTTCCAGAATTCAGGATCTGTTTTTTCTTTCCAGTCGGGACCAAATTTTTCTTCGAAAAATGCCTCAAGTCTCGTAAACCATTTGCCAATTTTTTTTATTCCTTTTTTCTGCGGCCTCAAGATATCTTGAAGAAAGGAGATTATCTCCGACATTTTATCTTTCGGCACATAAGCGCAAGCCCCTCTTTTGATTGATTTGACAAAGTTGTCCGGGCTGAGGGCATGAGCGGTAAGCATAACAGTGGGGATGTCTTTCCTTGTGGTGATTTCCAATAGTTCATATCCGCCTACGCCCATTATGTCGAGAATGGCGGCATCATAGGTATTTTTTGAAAGAAGTTCTTTTGCCTTAATGAAATCAGGAGCAGTATCAATAGCACACATATCCAATATCTCTTTGAGCGATCCCAGAACGTCCGGTTCATCATCAACGATAAGGATCTTCTTTCCTCTCAGCATCTCAATAGATTGCAACGTCACCTCCTTGAACCTCTGGAAAAAAATTCACAACGCTATCACATCAAGCCGGGAAGATATAACGCCAACCAGGGAAAGGCCATGACCAACCCCATTGCAATGGCATCGCAGGCTAAAAAAGGTAGTCCAGCTTTATATATATCTCCCATTGTAGTATCTGGAGAGGCAACTCCCTTCATCACAAAAAGCACTAAACCGAAGGGAGGCGTAGTTGTGGCCATCTCCATGTTTACCAGCATTATTGTGCCAAACCAGAGAGGATTGAAACCCAGGCTTTTGACTATTGGCAGATAGATCGGCAAGGTGACCATCATTATGGTCAGGGGTTCCATGAAAGCCCCCATGAAAAGAAGAATAATCTGCATAAAAATCAAAATAATCATCGGGGGCAGATTCAGGGCTACGGCTAATTTGACCAGACCAGAGCTCGCCCCGCTAAAGGCCAAAATCTGGGAAAAGGCCATTGCCCCGGTCATAATCATAAACATCATGACAGTGATCTTAAGGGTATGGGACACCGAGCTGACCATGGTCTCCCAATCCCAACCCTTATATACAAAAAGAAGGACAAAACAGCCAAGCGCCCCCAGGGCTGCCGATTCCGTAGGAGTTGCAATGCCCAAAAACATAAGTCCAATTACTAGAAAGATGATTGAACCCAGGGGCAGGACATATTTGCATGTTAAGATAATTCTCTCTGAGAATGGCGTACTGGCAACATCATATGAAGGTGCCAATTCAGGCTGCAACAGGCACCTAATAATGATATAAGCGGCATAAAGAATAGCCATCAATATACCAGGTAAGATGATTGCCACCAACATCCCGCCCACCGAGATCCTGCTCAAGGAAGCCAATAATACTCCCAGGGCACTTGGTGGAATCATGATGGCAAGCCCTCCACTACCTAAAATGGGTCCGATGCTCATCGGTTTTTTGTAGCCCTTCTTCTCCATCTCTGGTACGAGCACCGAACCAAGCATGGCACAACCAGCCATGGCAGAGCCCGATAAGGTGGAGAACACTGTCCCCCCGCCAACGGCCAGCATGCTCAGACGGCCTGGTATACGCCCCAGCCATTTGTCAAGTGTATCCATCATCTTGGGGGCAATTCCTGAGCGAAACATAATCTCTCCCATCAGCACGAACAAAGGAACTGGAAGCAGAGCAAACGTGGCCACAGATCTGTAAATACTTCTTATAAGCTGTGTAATACCTGCTTCGCCCCCCCAAAAAACATATACTCCTATGATGTTAATGAATAAGAATGCAAAGGCTACCGGCACCCCGATTAAGAATAAAAACATTAAGCAAACAAAGATAAGGACAAGTGTCATCCACCATTCCATAGAGAACAACCTTTCATTTCTTATCAAGTTCTTGATTTGCCCATTTCAATGATGAATCCTGCAACAAATTTTCCAGTCCTTCTAATAAACTGAATAAAAAGCATCAGGCTGCCTATGGGAATAATCAAAAGGATTAAGTAAACAGGTATTTCCAGGGCAGTAGGGGTATATATACCTCTTTGGAAATAGTCCCAGGTCACGTTAAATCCATAGATTGTCAGTGTAATGGAAACGAGAACACCCATAATTGAGCTAATGATTCCAAGGAACGCTGTAGTTTGCGGTTTCAACCTATTTAAGACAATATCAACCTTGACATGTCCTTCCTCACGCAATAACCACGCTGTGCCCAAAAAAGTGATATATAATAGCAGGCACTCAGTTACTTCTGTTACCCATATCTGAGGACGGTTTATAAAAGATCGCAGAATGACTTCCAGGCAAACCGAGAGCATAATAAAAACCAGGAGTATGCCAGCCAAAAAAGTCATTACGTTTAGGGTTCGATCAAAGATATCTAAAAATCTTTTCATTTTTTCACCGGGGCCAGAATTATATTGTGCCCATCTGCCAACTCCAGATGGGCACCACCTAAACAACCGTTAATTCCCTGTAAGTCTCTTAAGCTCAGGTACTAATTCCGGGACCTTTTTCTCAAAATCTTCCCACTCGGCTTCATATGCCGCATCATAGTATTTTTTATTTTCCGCAGATGAAAATTTAATTCTTGTTATTCCCATTTCATCATATCTTTTCCATTCTTTTTCTATTTCCTTTTTAAAGTAGGCAGCCATTTCAGGCTCAAACTTTATGGTAATATCCATTATTTCATCTTGAACCTTTTTACTGAGGCCGTTCCACACATCCAAGTTCATCAGGATAAGCACATTCTGGCGGGTATAGAATGGGATATCTATGATATATTTGCAATTTTTCAACCAGCCCAAATCAGCGGGTCCCAACATTGACCAGCCAAACCCGTCGACTAAACCACGCTCCAGGGCAGTAAAGGTTTCCCCGAATTTCACCGTAACCGGAATCATGCCCAGTTTTTTCATGAAACGGTCATAGAGAGCAGAGGTTCTCATCTTTAAGCCTTTGAGCTCTTCAAGCTTGGTGACTGGTTTGTTTATCCTCAGATAGAATGGATCATACAACCATGTCCCTATGTACATCATGCCAATCTTTTTATGACGTTCCACCATGAAATCATAGAATCCACCTGGCTTGCGTTCTTCTTCCATAGAGAGTTTCGATAAAGTGAACGCATTCACCTCCGGAGCCAATGGCGCATAATACGCGGTCGGGGTAAAAATCACTTGCACAGTATTATTGCGCAGAGCTTCGGCTTGATCAAAACCTGGAATGACCTCACCGCCACCAACCCAGTCGACTTTTATTGCATCCTTGCACTGAGTATTAACGCGTTCTACCCAGACGTGTATCATTTTGCAAAGCGGATGATTTTTGGGTAAGAAACTGACAGCCTTCATGGTTACGGGCCCTGCCATAGCAGGCGATGTTATGGTAAAGCAAACCACACCCAAAAAAAACATGACCAATGAGTAGATTAAGAATCTTTTCATTGTTCTCCTCCTTTCCTGTTATAGAGTTATCTGTTCAGTCGTCCTGTATCCCCCATATTAATTTTTTCACCTCCTTTCCTGTTTTGTGAAAACGCTCAAGTTGTTTTATTACGAAGCGCCTTTGTTGCCTCCACATCAACATTCATTTGGTTATCGAAAACCACTTTGTAGTTTTTTCGTGCAGATTTAACGCTGACCTTGCCATTGAGGACATCCCAGAGAACCATTTCAATATCCCTATCAGTGGGGGGACCATAACCACCGCTTCCTGGAAGACGTACGCTCAGCACATCACCGGCCTTCAGCCGGTCTACACCCTTTGATTTGCACTTCTGTTGTTTAGCTGTATCAGGTTTCAATATCAAGCTCCCCTTACTCGCTTCCATGCCCCCAAAACGCCCAAGGGGATTGAACTTCTGCCTGTCGGAATAGCGTGCCCATGTTACATCGGTCAGGAAGCGGATATCCCGGCGGAGGGAAATTCCACCACGATACTTCCCGGGACCTCCTGAATCAGGAATGAATTCATATCGCTCGATCATGACAGGATTTTCCAACTCGGCCGCTTCCACAGGGGTATTCATAAAACGACCCAGGTGGAGGTCCTGCCCATCCGGCCCATCTTTATCAGGCCTTGCACCAGCCCCTCCCCCCTGAATTTCTATATAGCCGAATCTTTTGCCTGTCTCCGGATCAATACCTGAGAAACTATTTGTACACGCCTGACCGTGACTTCCCGCCACCACACGCTCGGGGACTATTTCGCTCAACGCCCTGAGCATTGCTTCGGTAATTTTTGTCATGGTCTGGCTTCTCGCCGTAACACCTGCCGGCGGCAGTGGATTAGTGACTAAACCGGCCTTGCTTTCCACCAAAATTGGTCGAAAGGCCCCCGAGTTCAACGCCATATGGGGATCTACGATACCCACCATAGTATAATACACACCGCCTTGAGTACATGCCCAGGGACAATTGACATTGCCTTCAGTTTGTGGATGACTGCCGTCAAAATCCACTCTCATAGTATCCCCTATAATGTGCACATTGATCTGTACTTTTATTGGTTCATCAACACGGCCATCATCATCCAAATAATCAATGCCGGTATAATCTCCATCGGGAAGAGTGGCGATAAAACGACGAACCTTGTTTTCGCTATAGTCCATAAGCATATGTGTGCATTTGTGGAAAACATCAAGCCCGTATTTATGCACCAGAGCCTTAACCCGTTTTACTCCTACCATTGTGGTGGCAGCCTGCGCCCTGAAGTCTTCCATGGTTTTTTCAGGGATACGGATGTTGCTTGAAATAAAACCGAATATCTGGGGGTCTTCTTCTCCTTTACGATAAAGTTTTACAAACGGGATCCGTAATCCTTCTTGATAAATCTCGGTGAGCCCTCCGGCAACGCCTCCCGGCACTGCACCTCCCATATCCAGTTGATGGGCAATGTTTGCCACCAAGGCCACCAGCTCGCCCTCCACAAACACAGGCGAGAAGAACTGGACATCTAAAAGGTGTTGCCCTCCCAAATAGGGGTCGTTACAGATTATGACATCTCCATCATCAAGTTTCTTTACGAGTTCCAGCATATTAACAGCAGTGGTAGGGAGGCTAAACATCATCAAGGGACAAAGATGGGCCTGGGCCAAGATACCTCCCTTTGCATCCAGTACGGCACAATTGATATCCATAATCTCCTTGACTATTGTTGTGCGACCCATGCGCATAAGGTTGTATCCCATGTCATCGGCTACAGCCTCAAGTCCGTACCGGATCACCTGCATCGTAACCGCGTCCGCCTTATACGTCATTTCCCCCCTCCGAGCCCGGAGTTTTCATTTCATGCATTACTTCCTACCGCGATGATGATGTTCCTGTATTCGTCCACAATGCCATTGAACCCCGAGGGTATCAGTGTGGTGGAAATTGTCTCCTCAACCATACACGGTCCGGCAATTTCATTTCCCACGGACAATTGCTCCCGCTCGTAAACAGGTATTTTTTGCCATCCCGCATTCTCAAAGTAAACATCCCTCATGTCTTTCCAGCCGTCTTGAACCAAAAGAGGACTTTTGCTCTCCCTGGGAAGTGACAGGTATGGGTTTTTTCCAGTAACCCGCACCCTCAGATTTACAAACTCTACTATTTCAGTTGGTTCCGAATAAGAATAGACCTGTTGATGCAATTGATGGAAACGGTGAATGATCTTTTCCATTGCTTCTTCGTTCAGATGTTGTAGGGCCTCAATATTGGTGTTAAGTTCCCATGATTGTCCCTCGTATCGCAAATCAGCAGACCATCCTATCTCGATGTTTTTTTTGGAGACCTTTTCCTCAATCAACTGCTGTATTCCCTCATCTTCCATCTCTTTAAATGCCTTTAACAACTGACGAGGATCAATAGTGTGAGCTTTTTTTGCAAATGTCCTCACGTAATCATGTTTAATATCAGCGACAACAAAACCCACAGCAGAAAAATTCCCACTCATTGGAGGAACTATAACCCTGGCCATATTTAATTCTCTTGCAATGTCTGCGGCATGGAGGGCGGCAGCGCCACCCATGGTAACCAGAGCAAATTCCCTGAGATCATACCCCCTTTCCACCGAGTTGCCACTGATACCTTTGGCCATATTGGCATTGACGATCCGGATAATACCAATAGCTGCCTCTTCCACAGAAACGCCCATTTTATCAGCCACATGTTTTCTGACCGCTTCTCGGGCATTTTCAGTGTATAATGGAAGCTTGCCCCCCAAGAAATATCGGGGGTTAAGACGCCCAAGGACCAGATTTGCATCAGAGACGGCAGGGAGTGTTCCTCCCCAGCCGTAACAAGCCGGCCCCGGGTTGGAGCCTGCACTCTGAGGACCGACATTCAAGACGCCACCTTCATCCACCCAGGCTATACTCCCACCGCCTGCCCCAATGGTTTTAAGGTCGACCATCGGAAGTTTAATGGGATAATTGGTTACACCTCCCCAGGTCGTAGTCTTGGGAAGGCTCTTGTCAATAATAGAAATATCGAAGGTAGTCCCGCCCATGTCTGCACCGACAGCCATTTCATTGTTCGTTAAGCGACTTATAAAGGCAGTGGCAATCGCC
This sequence comes from Desulfobacteraceae bacterium, assembly GCA_020349865.1. The sequence goes on along the minus strand of CP070700.1, from coordinate 4,545,031 downwards.
CCGCCGGCAGGACCTGAGTTTATCAGCTGGGACGCATGGTTTTTTGCGACTTCCGCAGTCATTGTACCACCGTTACTTTGCATAATATGGAGAGTGACCTCACCATATTTTTTCTTAAGGCGTTGTGTTAGGTTATCCATGTACTGCTTTATTACCGGGCCGAGGTACCCGTTCATTACGGTTGTGCAGGTTCGCTCGTATTCGCGGAATTCAGGGCAGATCTCCGATGACAGTGAGATAGGAATATTGGTAAGCCCATGCCCGCACATTTCAGCGACCTTTTGCTCATGGGTTTGGTTAAGAAAAGAGAAGAGCAGAGAAATAACTATGGCTTCCACCTTTTGTTGTTTGAAGTACTCCATAACCCGGATTACTGAATCCTCATCTAACGGGATGACCACTTCTCCCTTGTTGTTTATCCGCTCAATGACCCCCTTGCGTAAATAACGCGGAACTAATGGCGGTGGGTTATCAGCACCAAAATCAAAAGCGGCCTCCTTTGGTCGAGCAACCCGCCTTATTTCCAACACATCCTCAAAACCGGCGGTGGTAATAAGACCAATTTTCGCCCCCTTTCCTTCAACGATGGCATTGGTCCCTATGGTGGTTCCGTGGATGATGTAATCGATGTCATCCATTGAAACATTCGCGATATGTAGTATCTCCTCTAAACCCTTTAAAACACCTTCTGCCAGGTCATGGTGTGTTGTCGGCGTTTTGGTGTAATGGAACTTCCCGCTCTTCTCATCAGCCAGAACTGCATCGGTAAATGTCCCACCAACATCGATACCGATTCTCATCGTTCTCTCCTTCAATTACGATCCAGAAAATTCATAACTAACTTGGCAAACTCTTCCGGCATTTGATCGACCATTGGTACCATTCCTCCGTCTATTGTAGCTGTCCTGCTGCCCTTAATACTATTGGAGAGCGGTTTCATCCTGGGGAATGAAAAGGGATCCTCTGTCCCTGCAACCACAAGAGTTGGGGCCTTAATCAAAGGTACCTTTTTCTCCATCCTGTACTCATTAACCGCTTGATGTCCTTCTTCCGCCCGGTCCCCGACTTTAAGGGCATCGATGACGAAACGTGTCAAAAGATCCGGACGATTTTTTGGATAAAATGGCATTCTTCTCTGCCAGAGTTCGGTTAAATGCGATCCATCTGCTTTAAATTCAACTTCATCTATTGGAGGGCGAGTCTTGCGCCGTTCTCTATCTTCAGCATCCACATAGGGCGTCGACGACAAAACAAGCTTATGAACACGTTCAGGATAAGAGGCTGCCACATCCACGGCAATAACACCGCCTGTATGATGGCCGACAATGGATGCGCGATCAATGGACATGGTATCCAAGAAGCGAATCACTCCTCGAGCGTATTGTTCTATTGAACCCCTTTTTTCCGGTTTATAAGAATCACCAAACCCAATGGTATCCATTGCAATAGCCCGATATTTCTTTCCAATAATAGGCAGCACATCACGGTATTCATCCCATGACCGGGGTGTCTGGTGCAACATCAAAACCGGTTTGCCTTGCCCTGCCATAGCATAATGAATATGTCCTTCAGGAGTAGCTGCAAACCCTCTCTTTAAAACCATTTCTTCCATAACGACACCTCGACTTTGATATTCCGGCAAGTAAGAAACTAAGATTATAGTAACAGTTTAGCTGTTTGAAAATAGTGCAAAAAGGGAGATAATCCAATGATAATTTTCTCAAAGCGCTAAACTGTTACGGTTAATAAATTAATACGCGTTTTTTTCAGGTAAACACATCCTTTTTTTATGTTCCTGATGTGTTGCCAACAAACTCACTCCCCCTCTCATGGGGGAGAAGAGCCCCATGCATAAGGATCCATTCAGGAGAAGGTCCCGATTAATTGCGAAAGGGTCTGGATGTTGTTTGCCAGCATATAATCCTGTATCCCATTGATGACCTCAATCATGATTTTGGGATTTATAAAATTCCAGGTCCCAATCTCAATGGCTGATGCCCCTACGATGAAAAACTCGATCGCATCTTCCGGTGATGAGATCCCTCCAATTCCTATGACCGGTATATCTATACTTTCATAAACCTGCCGGATAAGATACAGCGCAAAAGGCTTTATTGCGGGCCCCGTCAGACCGCCGGACACGTTCCTTCCCAGCTTGGAACGTCTTGTTTTGATGTCAACAGCCATCCCTGGCAGGCCATTTATGAGAGATACCCCGTCAGCACCGCACTGCTGGGAAATGGTCGCAAAGAGACGAATATCTGCGACCACAGGTGTTAGCTTGACAATGAGAGTTTTATCAGTGACATCCCTGACACGTGTCACCAGGTCTCTGGTCACTTCCGGGTCTGCGCCAAAATGCATGCCGCCCTTATGTACGTTTGGGCAGGAGATATTCACTTCAAGGGCATCAACTCTTTTCTGCCGGTTCAAAATTTCGGCCAGCTTAACATATTCTTCTAAACTCTCCCCACCTATGCTCACAATAAGCAGCGAGTCAACGCTCTCAAAATAGGGAAGCTTTTCTTCAATAAACCGTTGAATTCCAACATTCTGTAGTCCAATACTCGCCAGAAATCCTGCTGAAACTTCTGTAGATCGGTGGGGATGGCTACCAATTCTGGGCTTTAAGGTAATAGTTTTGACGACAACGGCGCCCAATTGACTGAGGTCTATATAGTCTTCATACTCCTGGCCATATCCAAAGGTACCTGAGGCAGGCATAATAGGATTTTTCAATCGCATCTTGCCGATGCAAAGCGACAGATCAGGCAAGCAATTCATCCCAGTCTACCTCTTGAATGTTATATACCGGGCCATCTTTGCATATGAGAGAATAAACCTGGCTCCCATCTTCCGACCAATGGAGAGAAGGCTTTTCCCAGTGTTCATTTCTCCTGATATAACTAGCTTTAAGCGGGCATGCACAGGAAAGACAGGCCCCTAATCCACACCCCATATGCTCTTCCAAGGCCACCTGACCCGGGAGTTCGAATTTTTCAGAGATATTCGATAAGTCTCTGAGCATAGGTGACGGGCCGCAGGCATACATGCTGAAGCTTTGCGGTAATTTATTGCACTCCATCAAATGCCTGAGCAGTTGAGGCCCGCTACCCTGAAATCCCTTGCTTCCGTCATCGGTATAGAAAAAACTCTGCCCAATCTTCCGACACTCCTTCTCATAAAATATTCTCTCTTTTGTTCTTCCGCCCATCAAGATACAGATTCTCGCACCCTGATTTTGCATGAGTACGGCCTCAGCAACGCCATAAAGGGGGGCGATTCCTATACCCCGGGCAATCAGAATGACATTTTTAACATCTTCCTGGAAAACAAAACCATTGCCCAAAGGTCCGATGGCATCCAGTTTTTGCCCTGCCTTGCACCTTGAAAGCCATTCGGTTCCCTTTCCAAGTACCCGGTAAAGAATCTCCAGGTGAACCGCTTTCTCTCTCTTTATCAATCGATGCATGCTGAACGGTCGTCTCAGAAGTGGATCTTTCGTTTCCCCACACCTGACGTTGTAAAATTGACCGGGCAAGGGGAGCTTGGCATTCGAAGGGATATCCAGGGAAAGTTTATGATAGTTCAAGGAGATGTTTCTGTTTTCTATCACCTGATATTCCATCATTTAATTATCCCGCTTCTTGGTCTGCCAGTAAGGACGGAGCCGAGTTCCAATCTTTATGCCATGTCTTGGGTATCGAAGTCTTCCAGGACAATCGCCTGTCCTCTCAAAATGTGTGCTCTCACCAGCTTTTCTACCGCCTCAGCGTCTCTTCTTTTAATGAACTTTATCATCAATTTGTGATCTTCATTGCTCATCCTGGCAGTCTCCTCGACCTTAAGGAGGACCTTCCGATAACGGTAAATCTGGTCGCGGAGGTCATTTATCATCTTGATCAGTCTTGGACTGCGGCTGAGCGCATAGAGGAGATCGTGAAATTCCGTGTTGATCTGGGGCAAAACCTCCAGTTCTCCCCGGGCTAAGTGAAGCTCGTACTGGCGGACCTTTTCTTCTAAAGAATCGAGTCCCTCTTCCTTATGATGAGTGGTCGCCAGGCGCGCCGCATAGCTCTCCAAAACACTCCGGATTCCAAACGTCTCTTCAATGTCTGCCCTCATCAAACCAACAACGAAGACCCCGCCCGAAGGGCCTTGGCGGAGCAAACCTTCCCGCTCTAGTTTATGAGTCGCTTCCCTTACGGGCGTCCGGCTGATCCCCAAGACCGTCGCCACGCGGCTTTCGACCACCCGGCTTCCGGGGGCCAGATCTCCCTTGACTATCGCCTGTTTCAGTTTTTCGTATGCATGTTGGCCCAGGGATCTTCTTTCAGGCAGTGACCTTAGGGCCTCAAGACCACTGTCTTTTGACGGGAACTTTGCGGTCATACCCATAATCTCGAACCTATCGTATAATGATTTGCATACCCTTTCGGGCCGGTCAATGAGTTAATTGATGTGAAACGTTCGGGTGATTTGAGGTTAAAATGTTGGTAGCACTTTAGCTCTTTGAAAATAGGACAGGATGGGCCATGGTTGGTTTTTTCAAAACGCTAAGGTGTTACAAATGTTGATATTTCTGAATTAGCTACCAGCCCTTATCGAATAGAAGAAAGGCTCGAATTATGAGGAGAAACGGCTTCACTATTATAATTCGCATACTGTATACCGTATACAATTGCCCGTGTCAAAGCGTTTTTTTTAGCTTTTTCTTTCCAGCATGCAGCTGTCCTGCATTTTTCTTACTCCTCTGCAACTTATCCTTCCTCACCTTCAATCACAATTAATTTGGTCTTTTCCTTTTCGCGGGGAAAGGTCTCCGGAGGCACCCATTCGAACTGTGGACCAATCCTGAGCTCTCCTCTGAAATAAGACATCATTTTTTTCTCCAGTACAGTAAGATCTTTTTCCGATAAACTCAGCCCATACTCCAGTCTGATCCTTAGCGGAGGCATGACCATTGGGCCGGGACGATCAAGCAATATCCGGAATATACCCGTCACTTCCGGTCGGAATTTGAAGATTGCAGTCTTGATCGCCTCCGGATAGACATTAACGCCTTTGATAATGAGCATGTCATCTGCCCTGCCAATGATCTTAAACCTGATTCCAGGCATACCGCATTGGCAGGGCTGTGCGTATATTTGAAGCATGTCTCCCAGGGCATACCGCATAAAAGGTCCCCCTTCCCAATCGAGAAAAGTGAAGACCATTTCTCCAATCGCACCGTCTTCGATCGCAATGTTCTCTTTGGTTTTAGGGTCAATTAGCTCTAAAAGACAGTGATCCTCAGAAACAAAATGCATGCCGCTAAACTGTTCAGGGGGTTCATTACAGCTTATGCCGTGAAAAGCGTGCCCGCCGCCTGTATGATCAAAGACTGTGGCCCCGAAGCCATTGGCCAGTAATTTCCGCACTTCCAGGTTTCCTCCCCCGGGCTCGCCGGCACAGAAAAACCATCGCAGACCCAAGTCCTTAGCTTCTTTGCCTGCGAGTTCTGGAGACTTTTCTATTATGTACTGGCCAAAAGAGGGTGTGGCAATGATGGCCACCGGTGAGGTGAGCTTAAGGAAATCCAGGACCCTTTTGGTTCCCCCTTCGATGCCCACCGGTACAACGCATGCCCCCATATGCTGGATGCCCTGGGACAGCGGAAGTCCCCCTGTAAACATACTCAACGACAAAGCCTGAATCATCACATCTCCTGGTCTGATTCCCGCACGCCAGTATTTCCTGGCGTGCATTTCATTGACTATATCCACATCGTGCCGGGTCAGAGTATAAAGGGTGGGGATACCGGTGGTGCCCGAGGTGGAATTAATACGTACGATCTTCTCTTTTGGAGCACAGGCCAAAAGGGCATATGGATCACCGTATTTTTCGATAGATTCTTCCTGTGCCCTTCTGTGTTCATCCTTCGTCATTAAGGGAATCTGTGTGAAGTCATCGAAGCTCTGAATGTCCTCCGGTTTTGCTCCTACAGCCTCAAATTTGTTTCTGTAGAAAGGCGAATTTTCATAATTATACGCGACCTGTTTCTTGAGCCTTTCCAGTTGCAAGCTCCTTATCTCATCTCTCGACAGAGTTTCGATTTTGTCATTCCAGAGTTTTCTCTCTTTGTAGAATGCCATTAATGCCTCCCGTTTGTCATTTGTCACTTGCTTGCCCCGTGAAATTTCTTCCTTGGCAGGATTATTTCGCCGGGGTCATTCATCCCTTGTCCCCTGCAACAGACCAACGATCAATTTCCAATTACTAATCCTCGCATACTTCCAAAAGGATGCCTTGGGTTGTCTCCGGTTCAAAAAAGGCGACCCGGCCATGGCTGCCAGGCCTGGGAAAGCCATCCATAACCTTGAGACCTTTTCTCTTTAGGTCCTTCAAAGAGGCTTTAATATCTTCCACTTTTATTGAAAAATGATTGATGCCCGGGCTCACACCCATTGTTTTTTTTGCAAGACTCTTCCCCTGCCCTGAATACTGAAGCAGCTCGATACTTATATTCGCCCCATTTAGTTGTGCAATTCTCAGACCCGCATCGGGTATATCTTTAATTCTGGATGGAATCAGATGAAACAGGCGCTCAAACATGGCGACGGACTGCTCTAAATTCTCGACGATAATACCTATGTGATCAATGGTTGGAGGGTTCATCTTCTTTCTCCTCTTAACTTTTTTGTGGCCTCTTCATCCACCGTGAGGGTGGTTTCATCAATAACGACCCCGTAGTCGTTTTTCGAACTTTCAATAGAAACAAGTTCATTCTTCACATCATCGAGGACCTTTTCGATCGGTCTCTCGAAGGGATCACCATATCCTCCGCCCCCGCCTGTCTTTTCGTTGAAAATCGTGTGGGTTGGTATGTTTCTGATTATCTCCTTGGACTCCACAGACTTTATGGTCCCGTCTGGAAATCTGAGCTCAATCCTGTTGGCAGTTCCCTCTTTCCCGCCAAAAAGGCCAAAGGCCCTTGCCTCTTGTTCAATGCCATCGCCGTATGCGATTCCGGTTATATCTTCACCGTATATGTCAAATTCGGTCTCAACGCCCAGGCCCCCGCGCCATCTGCCAGCCCCTGCCGAATCGGGGAGATATTCATGTTTGATGAGAAAATGGGGATCGTGGATTTCGAACATCTCGTAGTCCTGGGCCAATATCCCCCCAGCGCAGTTAATCAGACCAATGTGATCGTAGCCGTCAGCCATCCATGTTCCCCCCGAACCGCCTTTTAATGCAAGGAACAGGATGTCTACATAAAACCGATTTTTTCTCGGATCCTTTCCCGTGAGGTTGAAACCCAGGAACCGATTCCATGCGGCAGTTACCCTTTTGGGAAGGGCTTGAGAGAAGGCCTTAAATATGGCATCTGAATTCGGACCGGTAATACTGTTACCAAAGGTA
>CP070700.1:4520750-4537527 GCA_020349865.1 Desulfobacteraceae bacterium | reverse complement strand
TAGCATCGCCGGTGACATTGTAGCTGATCACCGTGTCTGTGCTGCTCGTGTTTGTCATCGTAACCGTGAACTGGCCATCATCCGCCGGCTCTGCTGCAACCGCATCGTTCGCCACAATACTCACCAAGGCCGCGTCATCATTCTGGATCGTACCTGTTCCTGTGTCATCGTTAAAGTTTGCGTTGGGATCTGTGCTGCTCAGTGTTACCGTAAATGTCTCGTCCGGCTCGACCTGTGAATCAGGCGACGTACTAACCGTGATATCTTGGGTCTGTCCAGGGATCCCGGATGGAAAAGTCACGGTTCCACTGGTATCTGTATAGTCATTATCTGCCAACGTTGCTGTCCCATCTGATGTCGCAAACGACACATCCACACTCATTGCGATGGGTGCATCCTCCAACGTCACTGTAAACGTAATTACAGAGCCTTCGATCTCCGATGCATCATTTATTGATATGCCGTACGTATCGTCATTGACGATCGTGCTCTCGCCTTGATTATCCGAAATACTAACGTTACCGCCTGTATTAGTGGGAATGCTAAGGTTAACAAAAAAGTTTTCATCATATTCAACCATACCGTCATCAATGGTAGCCACCGAAATTATCTCGCTTTGTTCAGGGGCAGTAAATGAAAGTGTGTCCGATGCAGGAGAATAGTCGCCTGGCGGAACAGCAGTACCTGAGGCGGTAGTGTAAGCAACAGTAACTACATCAGCACCCTGGACTTGTTGATTGAGCGATACTGTAAATACAGCTGTTCCTCCCTCATTGACAGAAACATCATCTATTGATATGGTATAATCCGCTGCGAATACAACTGAAGGAACTAAAAGAAGTATCGAAAAGAATATTCTTAATATTAATGTCATTTTTTTCATTTTATTTGATCTCCTTTGATAAGATCACTTCGCAATTCTATATAACGCGGCTATGCCGCTTAAAAACCTGAACTTGGATCGTATGTTGTTAGCTACTTTGCCCATCGAGTTTCCAGTATCAAGTTTCTTTTCGCTATAGCTATGCTAACGTCGACGGGCAACTGACTATAAATAACCGACGTCTCATACTCACACCTCCCTAAAACGCCTTTCTATACCCGACCTCCACGATAAGCCGGCCTTTAGATGGGATGGCCGCATTATGCCATCGGCCATAAATATTGTAGGCATGCACATTTGATTTGGTCAGGTCCAGGGAGGTACCTTTCTTGCCCCCTGCAAGGCCCAGGGAACTGGCCAGCAAACGGGTATTTGCATCTATTGTTGACACCTGAGAATTGACTGGTGCCGTCGATTCCCAGAATGTGTCATCGCGGATATTTGTGTCATCCACCGTACCTTTCGGATGTAAATAGCCCGGAGGATTAGCTTTCAGATCTGTTATTCCTTCCAGGTCCTGGGCGCAGTGCATTGCCCCCGCCTCTGCAAGGTAAAGGTTCCGCTTAAATACCCTTTCGTTTCCCGCAATTTTGGTTTCGATCTCTGATGTGGTTGTTGCGGATATTCCAATTAGGGTTAGCAACACCAGCATAATCAGGGAAACAATTAAAACGGATCCATCTTCATTGTTTAGTAGACATCTATCTTTCATAGCTTTTACTCCTTTAACTCCAACACTCCCATACTTTCCCGCTGATGGCGGGAATCCAAGACCCCAACAGTGGAAGAGCTCTTTCGTTCAAACACTGTCACACTCTAGGCTTGACGCAGGTAATCGCCGTCTGCTTTTGCGCTCCTTTATCTTGCCATGTAATTGTCACTGTTATAAGCTTTGCATTCAGAACCGGGTTATCATCGTCCACAGTATAGCTTAGGCCCGTGTAACCGGTAGGGGCTGCGATCGCATAATTTGTTGGTGTTCCCACTGCAGGTTGAGCGTCGGCGAGAGCTGCATCAGTGAATCGCAGAGCCAGAAGCTCTTCGAGCGTGTCCTGGGCAAAGGTGGTGGCCTCTGTTATGTGAGACGCATTGTAATTCCCCCTGATGGCGGTAGTTTGCATACTCGCCACGGCCAGAAGGCCAAAGGTCAAGATGGAGATGGCAACAATCACTTCCAGAAGGGTGAAGCCACTTTCTCCGACTGTCCGTTCTTTCTTCCGATCAATATTCATGGTTTCCTCTCTCCCAATGTTACAGATTCCGGCCTTTGATACGCGTGGTCAAAAGAATACGGCGAAAATTATCGTTTTGCGGGCCTAATATTTGTCTTGGTAACTGGTTGAAGTAAGCCGAAGTATCCGTATATCCCTTAATTGGCCGGGCCGTCCTGGCAACCAGTGTGATCTCTATTGCTCTTATGTTAGGGATGCTTAGTTCCAATACGCTGCCACCTGCAGCGTTCATTGCAACGGAGGGGGCTTGACCGTCGTAATAAAGAAAATCCACGGCATCGATGTTGGCGGCAATAAGCTCAACCCCACCCCCTGTATTCCTTCCCAGGGCATCATTTACCCCGTCACCGTCACTGTCATAATGGATATAGGTTATGTCCTCACTGGGGTCATCGGTATCGCCGTCAGGAGGACTTGGATCCCCGGCCCCTCTTATGTCCATCGTAAAATTGACAGAGTCTGCGTTTGCGGTGATAATTTTTGCGTCGGCATTAAAGCTTGGATCACAGCCTGCCATCCTGATTTCTCTTTCCATATGATACATAGCCGCCCTTAAATTCTGCTGCATGCCAGCCACCTGTTCCTGGATCAAGTATGATGCCTGCTGTGACCGGAAGGTCATAGATACACCAGCCATAACAACCAGCCCTATGGTAATGGCCACTAATAGCTCGATTAATGTAAACCCCTCATCTCGCACTTTTCTCATTTTTTCTCCCATGTTGTCCTTCTTTTGGTTACTGCCAGGTTCCTCCTGACCATTTTTCCAAAATGACCGTCCCGACGGTATTTGTTCCCACACCATAACTTGTGTTGTTTCTCATGTTTTCGAGATAGACATAGCCTGCGTTACATATGCCCCTCAAATTGAACATTACAACATCATCTGTTGCACCTACTATGTAAGATATATCATCTGCGGGTGGGGCCCCGGTGCCGGGTATGTCATCGGTTGCATTTCCAGGACCGTAATCCACACCACTCTGATAGTCGGCAAGATCAACAGTTTTTTCCACCGTGTCATCGCCAGCAGGGCCTTCCCAGTTTCCATTGGCACCAGGATCTGAACATATATAGTATCTTCCCGGGGTGGCGCCGGGATCAAAGACAATCGCCCAATTACTGCCCGTCCTGACTGCACTCAATTTGGTCAACTGAAAGTTGGAATAGAGATCCTTGGCCGCACTTTTCAACCTGTAGCTCGGAAGCCATCTGGAAAACCCAGGAACGGCTATGGAAGCTAAAATGGCGGCAATTGCCACCGTGACAAGAACTTCAGCCATGGTAAATCCGGATTCTCTTTTCCCAGTTCTCGGGTTTTTCCTCATCACAAACTCCTCTAACTTTGTACGCCTTACGTATGAATTCATCGACTGCTGATCAGTCGGTGCCTTATGGTGAGCAAGATACATGCCAGGGTTTCTAATACTCAAGGAAACACGAGGGTACTATTGCGTGTGGTTGTTACCACAAGGTTTCGCGGAAGTACGCCAACCCGGCGCTCAATTTTGAGGGGCTCCGGTTTGGAGAGAGAAGGGTTGGGTAGAGATGCCAAAAACGATGACAATTCAGAAAGTTATACCACTACGATTACTCCCATTAAAACGAGGGAGATCTGGCAAGGACTAGCTTAAAGGGGAAGGGGTTGGGTGGAGGAGGAAGCCACAAAAAATTGTGGCTTTTTTTGAAATTCTCTATTGGAAAAATTTGCTTCCGGCAAAGAAGATGAGGGTTTTTGGAGTGAGTTTTCTGTTAAATAACTTGACAGTTGTAATATGTTTTTACAGTTGTAATCACAACTCTTTCCACCACAAATAAAAAAAGTTGGATGGGGGGGCAGCAGGTTCTATTACCAGAATTCCTGGCCCAACAGGCCCAGTTCCGCTACCAGCGGGATTTGTAATCCCCACTGGTACAAGCAACTTCTCGACTGCTTCAGTTATTACTACGACTGGCTTTGAGGAAATACCATGTCCTATCTCGACACTCCGTATTATGTCTAAGCCATTGGGCCCCAAAATCTCCTCGAAGGTCAAGACCGCCTCGCCGGTTAAGTAATGCAAGGCATAGAGCGTAGCAGCACCCTCTCCAGGCAAAAAGGTCGTCACATAGTAAGTCTTAAAAAAAACCACGCCTTCCGAGAGGACTTTTTCGCCTTCCCTCAAGCGGATGTACCAGCCTTGATCGACCAGTCTGTTGTTATCGACATCTCCTGTTTCGTCGTTGAGATCAGGCACCGGGGCTCTTGGGTCCGTAACATCAACTAGATCCATCTCAGTTAGTTGCCCGGAATCTTCGTGTGAATCCTTGACCGCATAGATTCTATCCGAGCCAATAGGATTGCAGGGGTCCTCACGGTCTCCCGTTCCAATAGATACCAGATCATATCCCAGTTCAAGGGTCACACTCGGTGGATAGAAGAATTTTCTCCCGTGTGCCGCATCTGAAAGGAATAAGATGTGAGCTGCTTGATCTGTCCAATTCATAATGTTTTCGTCAGTTGCGGGAAAAGTCAGTGCATTATTATCTGAATCAGTAAATTTTCCGAACCGCCACATCTGACTCCCAAGGTCTCCCGCATACACCTTATCCACAAAGCCATTACTATCGCCATCAACAACGGTTACTGAGCTTGGAATACTGTAATTCATGTCGGTGATGGTGTTATTGGTAAATTCCTTTATCACAGCACTATCAAAAACACTAATGGCAAAAACTGCCTTACCCGCCGAATTGTCCGAACTGTAGCCTCCTCCGATGAAGAATACGGGGGTGCCGTCTGTGTCGGTATCAGACGTTTTCACCAGTCCGAACTGTGGTTCAGACCAGCTCTCGCCCAGTTCGGAAATGATCACATCGGGTGCATAGTTTATAATGGAGACAATTATTCCAGTGGCACGTGACGTTAGCCCTGTCACCACCTCACCCACAGTAAAATTGCTTGTTCGTAATTCATAAAGAAGAAGGTTTCCAACCGGTGCGCCTTCCACCGTGGCAGAACCCCCGCTACTCCCTGTCAAAACCTCGCCGTCCTCAAAGGCTCCAGTTACATCCACAAGCTCCAAAGCCCCAACTTCAGCATCGTCATACTGGTTGATCCTCCATAGAAATAACGGGGCAGATGGATCGGTCACATCTAAAGCAAAATAGCTCGTGCCACCCTTTCTTTCACCACATACAAGAATGATCCTGTCCCCTTCTCCAGAATCAATGACACCATTTTTGTTAACGTCTTCAAAATAAGCCTTTGGGCTGGAATCCACAAAATACTGGTGGCTGGTACCTTCTATTATCTCCTTTAATTTATTTAGCTGATCAGGGGGAATGAACGCCCAGGCTTCTGTCCCGTAATCCACCGCGGTACCGTTTGTGGCTACCTCGGTATCTAAAACAGCATGAAGCATCCCGTCGTTTGCTCCAAAATAGACCATAGTTTTGGAGGAATTGTCAGGATAATTGTACTGCACAACTAAAGGTTCGCTGTGAAGAACGTCTCCGGTGATTACTTCTCTGTTTTGGCCATTTACATCCGCACCCCGTACGAAATCGATGAGTTGTGCAGTCGTGTGGTTAGCTGGATTTCCAAGAATCGCCTCAGTCAGACCGTCATTGGTCGATTTAAATTCATTAGTTAAATCAGTCAGATCCCTGGATGAGCCCAGGTACGTATATATATTCCTACCCGAATTGTGGATATAATTGCTTTTGTTGGGATCGGCCCAATCTATTGTCGCCCAGAAAGGCACAGCGTCCTCTCTGATGGCGCCATTAGGCAAGGTTGCTGGGGCACCATCTGCACCAACAATCACCCAATCAGCCGAAATACCTAATTTGACCACATTTCCTGCCCAGAAATTCCCTGGACTCGGCCAAAAAAAGGCCAAATAAATCCTATTACTGCTGGTAGTCCTTGTTGCAGGGACAACCGGAGCAGTAAAGGTGTAAGGTCCGCCCTCATCGGTCTCTGTGAATATACAGATATCGTCCGCAAAGCCAATATGAAACACAAAGATGAAGCACGATAAGAAAACAACACCGATTACCCAATTGTGTTTAAATATTTTCATGTTCCTGCCTCTTATAATAATCGCAGAATGTAATTTTCTATCTGTGCGTTTAGATTCAATTCTCTGATATTTTTAGTTTTGCAGTTCCCATTCCTTGAGCCTTACGCCTTGCACCTTTAGCCAGCGTTTAAAAGCCGGGCTCCTGTGAAGCCATAAATAAAACACAGCAAGCACGCTAAGTTACGATATAAAACATCAGAAACCTATACGATAAAAGCCCGCCTCTATCTGGCTTTCAGCATTGGACGACCCATACCCTTTGCATGTCATCTTGTAATTATGTGCCTTAAATGTTCCAACCTGAGTCCCTGTTCCCCTAGGTGGTGCCGAAAACCTGAGATATTCAACACTTCCGCCAAAAGACTGTGTTGAACCTAATTCAACCAACACTGAAGGATTATCCTCATCCGGGAAATTGAGCCCTGCTCCCGGTGTGATATTATCAGGGCCATATAGTTCAGGGGTCTTTTCTACATACCCTCTTGCCGCCTCGGCTGCATAAAGGGCCATTTTATAAGACTTTTCGTTTCCGGAGATTTTTAACTCCACATTGGTAGTACTCATGGCCGATATCCCAATTATGGTAAGGAGCACCAGGATAAGGAGGGCAACTACCAAGACCGATCCATTCTCATTTTTGCCGCGTCTAACAAATGTGCTCATAATTTTCCCTACTTTTCAGGTGCTTGGTATAATGTTCCGTATGGAAACGCGCTTTTGGACCCCATGATCTGTCCATGTTACAATGACATTGACGGTCTTGGTACTATCTGCCCCTACATCGACAGCAATATTCCAGTATATTGTATATCTACCCTGGGTCTCCGGTGGGTGATCAGCGGTAATCACCTCCTGAGGATCTACCGTATCTTCTAATCCAAATTCTCCCCCATCGTCATCTACGCCGTCTCCATTAACGTCCTCATCAGTCCCATCCCCGTCTGTGTCAATTAAGTTTGCGTGATCATAGGGTAGGAACATAAGTTTCTCCATTTGGTCGCTGGCCCAGGAAGTAGCTTCTGTAACTCCGAAAGCCAATGTGTTCCCTTTTATTGCCAAAACCTGCATGGAAGCGACGGCCAAAAGACCGATTGTCAAGACTGAGATGGCAACGATCACCTCAAGGAGGGTGAAGCCTTTTTCTTTGTCTTTCTTTTTTGTTAGAAAAGCAGAATCGCAGTTCATACCCAGAGGCCCCTTGAATCAAAAGGTAAGATTACGGCAATTTACTTGTGAAGTTAGAAGTCTGCGACGGAAGTTATCGCCTGGTGCAATGAAAACCTGATCCCCTTGCTGATTTGTGTAAACAGCCGTATCCGTGTAACGAGGATCGACCCTGTCCGATCTTGCAACCACTGTTATCTGTATTGATCTCATTTCGGAAACGTCGGCAGTTGGTGTACCATCTTCTCGCAGATAAACAAAATTAAGTGCGTCAATATTTTCGGCAACTGGTTTGTTGGTTCCCGCTCCAACCCTCCTACCGAGATCATTATCACCGTCACTTCCGCTATCATATAAAGAATATCTAATGGTCTTCAGCTCACCAGATTCATCGGTATCGCCATCACCGTCATTATCGTATAAATCATCATCAGCCACAAAAGTAAAACTGATATTATTTACTCCTGCCGCAATAATACCGGCACCCGAATTCCGATAGGGATCATACCCCGCCATCCGGATTTCTCTCTCGATAAGATCCATAGCCGCCCTAAGACTTTGCTGCATACCGGCAACTTGTTCCTGAACAATGTATGACCTTTGCTGTGAGGAGTAAGCGGAATAAACTCCGGCCATGACCACGCCGACTATGGCCATGGCAACTAAGAGCTCTACGAGGGTGAATCCTTTATCCCATCCCATTTTCTTAAAGCCTTTGTCGTTCATTTTACTCCCACACACTGCCCGTCCATTTTTTCAGAACTATCACACCAGCAGTTGAGGGAGTTCCAACCGCCCAGCAAGCGCCTCTGGTATTAGAGAGATACACGTAGCCCAGATTATTTACTGTCCCTTTGGAACTAAAGATGGCGACCTCATCGGGCGTTGTGTAGCTTATATCATTCGTACCAAAAGTAGCACCTACCGGGTGAGTAGCATTCCCATGTCCAAAGTCAGTGCCATTTCCATAGCTTTCCAGACCTGCCTCTTTTTGCACAACATCGTTGCCTCCCATAGCTGGTGGCCCATCCCAGCCGTCTCCATTGTCATCTGAACATATAAAATATCTCCCCGGTGTCACTCCCGGATCAAAGATAACGGCCCAAGTCTTGTTCTGTTTTACGGCCCCCATCTTGGCCAATTGAAGGTTAGAAACGAGATCGCGAGCGGCCGCCTTTAGCCGATAATTGGGCAACCATGCAGCAAAGCCCGGGATTGCCACTGCGGCCAAAATGGCCAAAATGACCATTGTCATGACAACCTCAATCAAAGTGAATCCTGATAACCGTCTCTCGCTCACCCCGGCTCTTTTGCCATCTTTTTTGAGGCCATGCCACGGCACTCCTCTTCTAAGGACGTCCACTGACCGAGATATGTTTTTTTGGCGACTCAAGAGTCCACCTTCTCGGGCGATTTAAGGGAGGGATCTTATTCACCATTAAGCTGTATGCCCAATCTACAGGTTTTGTTAGGAAAAAGGGTTAGTTCTGAATTGTTAACTTTTACACGGTCATTTCGGCACTGGCACAGCACATATTGATTAGCCCAGGATTCTATTGCAGTTGGCTGGTTATCTCTTGGAACTCCTCGGCAACCCTTTGATTGTTATATTTATCATTAATAAATGCGTCTATCAAGGGGTTTTTTCTTTCTGGTCTTCTCTTCTGTCCATCACCCTCAGGTCCCAACACTTTTTCGAGGCCCCCTTTTAGAAAAAAGCTTGAGAACCCGCCGCCTTAATATGCAGACAGGAACCCATATGGACTAACCTCCGATTTAGGCATAGGTGATTGAATACTAAAGTTATTATTAAAAGAGGCCGATATAAGATCGAAGGGCCTGCAATGCAATGGCGGGCAAGATGATGACTGATTTGACCTTATTCAAATAAACTGTGGAGTTCAATAATGAAAAAGAATCCCCTTGAAAGATGTGTGAAAACAGTGCTCCTTTTATCCTTTGTTCTGATTTGGCCACAGATTAGCATTGCCGAAGATGCAGGGAGTTATTGTGACATAGGCACGGACTATCTCAGGGAAGGTAAATTGGACGAGGCTATAACGACCTTAACAAAAGCCATTGCTTTAAGAGACAATTATTCCGAGGCTTACAATAACAGGGGTCTTGCTTATTATAGACAGGATAAGCATACTCAAGCAATAGAAGACTTCCTAAAGGCAATCCAGTTCGGCCCAAATGATGAAAAGGCGCACAATAATGTGGCGATTGTTTTTTGCAAGCAGGGGCTATATGATCAGGCTTTACTTTATCTAAACCAAGCCTTGGGTTTAATGAAAGAAGAAAAACCCTCTCACGCCGATGTGTTTAACAACTTGGGCTTTGTCTATATGAAAAAAGGCATGCATAAAGAGGCTTTGGAAGCTTATGACAATGCCGTACGTCTCACCAAAAACGAAAATGCAGATTTTTCAGATGGTTACGGCCTGGAAGATGTTCTTTACGACCAGACAAAACTTGACCAGCGAATAGACGGTCATTCAGTGACAGCAAAATTCTACGGGAAATAGACTTTTTCTTTTCTTGTCAGCAACACTAAACATAGTTTCTCATTCCGCCCCTCCTCATGGTGCATTCTTTCTCCATTTGTAATAGTTCAGCTATTTTTGGCCAGGATAATTGTCCTCATCTTGTTGATACTTTTTATAAAATCCCATAGTATGATAGCGTCAATCCTCAGAAATAGTATCAAAATACTGGACACTAAATTATATTCACTTGAGCTTGGCTCTATTGAGGTAACAATTTGGGAAAACTCCGTAAAACGCTGATAGTAAAATTACCGGTATCGTGTTAATCGAATCACGATGATGAAACTACGCAAAGGCGACACAATTGAACTGAGTATCGAAAAGATGGCGTATGGGGGCCATGGCATAGGCAACCTGGATGGATTTGTGGTTTTTCTCCGTGGCGTGGTACCTGGTGACAGGGTGATGGCCAGGATTTACAGAAAGAAGAAGGATTATGCCCAGGCAAACGTCGTCGAAGTGATCTCTCCCTCACCTGATCGAGTACCGGCCCCATGCCCTTACAGCGGCTATTGTGGGGGTTGCCAATGGCAGCACATACAATATGCGAATCAGCTTTCTTACAAGAAAGACCAGGTAAAGGAATCCATGAAACACATAGGGGGTCTTGAAGATGTGGTGGTCCATAGTGTGCTGCCCTCTGAAAACATCTTTTCTTATCGGAATAAAATGGAATTTTCCTTTTCAGACCGCCGGTGGTTCCTGCCTCATGAATTGGATAAACGTGAGGTCGATGGTAAATTTGCGTTGGGGCTTCATGTGCCCGGGACATATCATAAGGTCATTGATGTGGAGGCCTGCCTGCTCCAGCAGGAAACGGGGAACCAGATCCTGAGAGAGGTCAAAAGATATGCAAAAGAAAGTAGGCTACCTGTATATGGCTTGAAAAGCCATGACGGGTACTGGCGATTCTTGACCATTCGATATTCCGGGTCATTCGATGAATGGATGGTGAATCTTGTCACATCAGAAGAAAGGCCGGAAATGATCCGCCCCCTGGCTGATGTGCTCTCCGGGCAAATCGAGCAAGTCAAAGCCGTGGTAAACAACATCACCAGGAGGAAGGCCTCCATTGCCGTTGGGGAGCACGAAGTTGTCCTTAAAGGTAAAGGCTATATCAGGGACAAAATCGGCCCGTTTACCTTTCAGATATCCGCAAACTCATTTTTCCAGACCAATTCCCTCGCCGCCCAGATACTTTATGAGAAAGTAATCGACTATGCCCAACTCAACGGCAACGAGAGGGTGTTGGATCTGTACAGCGGCACCGGAACCATTCCCATATTCCTGGCAAAAAGGGTCCAGGCGGTCACTGGCATTGAAATCAACGAAAGTGCTGTGCTGGATGCTCGGAGAAATTGCGAATACAATAGCGTAGACAACTGTCATTTTATTATTGGGGATATCCGGGAGGAACTCTCCAACATAAACTACAAGCCGGATGTGCTGATTATTGACCCACCACGGGCGGGGATGCACAAAGATGTGTTAGCGCAGGTACAGGCACTATCTGCGGAAAGAATCATCTATATCTCATGCAATCCGGCGACAATGGCGAGGGACATTTCGGGGATGGTTCAGGATTATGAGCTGGTTGAAATACAGCCTGTTGATATGTTCCCTCACACTTATCATGTTGAGGCTGTTGCAAAGCTGTGGCTCAGAAAATAAGGGATCATTAAGCGATTAAAAAGGTTTTTGACGGGAAAACGGCTGAAAAAAAGATTGACAAAATGTGTTGAAAGCATATATTGCCATCAACGTAGATGGCGTGAGTCTTTGTGTCTGCAGCTGACAAATATACATATCCAGATCTGTGGGCACAGCTCTAAACGGAAAAGGGGGTGATGAGAGATGAGCGGAAGTTATTCGGACTTTTTGCATGTCAAAAGGCCTTCTGATCCTATTGAGCCAGTGCTCCACACAAAAAACCATGAGTGCTTTCAAACCTTTAAAATTTTTAAGGGGGTAAAACCAAATGCTCAACCCGTAGCAATTTAATTCACAGGTGAGTCAAGGTAAATCCCTTTGGTTGAAGGTGAGGAAAAGCATCTCATTCACGTTTCGAGATGCTTTTTTTTAATTTCATAGAATTACGGAGTCGATTTATTATGAAAGTCATTGTACAGAATAACCAGATAGAAAAGGCAATTAAAGATCTTAAGAGAAAATTGACAAAAGAAGGTTTTTTTTCTGAGATCAAAGAGCGACGCTTTTATGACAAGCCGAGCGTCCAGAAGAAGAAGAAACAGGCCAAGGCAGCCAAAAGGCGCCGTAAGAGAATAAGAAGGTTTTAAGAATAGTTACTTTTCACTTGACAAAAGGGGGGGGGGAGCAGGTAAATTCCCAAAAACCTTTAGGCGTTGTGGCTGTAAACCCTAATTTCGCTGCGTGAGAGGCTTACTCAGATGAAAAACTCAGAAAGTTCCTCCCGAAAGTCCTCAAAAAGTGGACTTATCTCGCTTTTTAACCGCCTCATAACATTTGAAAAAGATTCCACATTTCTTCCTCCATTTTCATTGGGCGTGTGGATCTTTTTTCTTGCAGGTTTGATCCCGTCCTTAATCGTGGGGTGGATCATCTATCCCATGGTACTCTATTCAAAGCAGCCTCAGCCCATGAATTTCAATCACGTCCTTCATCTGGACCCAGAAAGGGTTGACGGTATCGAGGGCGACACAGAGACCGAAAAATGCTTATATTGCCATGAGTTCCGGGAAGATGGCACCTTTGCCGGCATCCCTAAACTGGCAAAATGTACAGAATGCCACGACGACCCTGAATCACCCTTAGGCGAAACGCCCGAAGAGATGGAACTCTTGACCAAATATGTAGCCGGAGAAAAGGAAATCCCCTGGCTTTCATACTACAGGCAACCAGACTGTGTATATTTTTCCCATATTGCCCATGTCAAGATGGGGGATCAAGATTGTGACACCTGCCACGGAGAGCACGGAAAGACCGAAAGGCTTCCGGTGTACAAGGCCAATCGCCTGACCGGGTACAGCATCAACATCTGGGGAAGAAACATTGCAGGGTACAAAATAAATACGTGGGACCGTATGAAGATGGATGACTGTGCAGAGTGCCATACAGAGAACGATCTCGAAGAGAATAACGCCTGTTTTGTCTGCCATAAATGAGCCAAATGGCATGTAGTCGCCCGAGTATAATTGTTTGATAGTATGAGAAGAAATTATCCTGTCATACCCGTTAATCCTGTCAAGAAATTTATAAGGGAACGCTACTATGGAAATAAATAGAAGGCATTTTATTGCACTGCTCGTGGGAGGAGCGGCTGGTATCCAGGCAACACCGCTTCCATGGAAGTTAACGGATGACATCGCCATCTGGACACAAAACTGGCCCTGGGTGCCGGTACCGCCAATGGGTGAATTCACCCATGCGAAGACAGTATGCACGCTTTGTCCCGGTGGCTGCGGCATAGAAGTCCGAAAGGTAGACCACAGGGCAGTGAAAATTGAAGGCCGCACTGATTATCCTGTCAATCCGGGCGGTATTTGTCCTTTGGGTATGGGTGGGCTTCAGTTACTTTATAACGAAAGCATACGTTTCACCGGCCCCATGAAGCGCGTGGGCCCAAGGGGTTCTGGGAAATTCATTGAAATTACCTGGGACGAGGCCCTGCATACGCTGGCCAGTCGGATTTCCTATCTGCGCAAGCAAGGAACACCTGAAACCCTCGCAGCCGTGGATGGAAATCCCGTGCTATCCACCATGTCCGCAATGATCGAACGATTCCTCAAGGCTATAGGAAGCCCTAACTATGTGCGGATTCCATCCGTAGAAGACACCTACCGGATGACAAATCTCCTCATGCAGGGGACCGAGGGTCCCATGGCCTACGATCTTGAAAATGCCGATTACATCCTGAGCTTCGGAAGCGGCCTTCTTGAGGGCTGGGGAGCGCCCGGCAGGATGATCAATGCCTGGGGTCTTTGGCACGATAACCCTGTCAACAGGAAGACCAGGATTGTTCAGATTGAGTCAAGGGCGTCCAACACCGCGTCAAAGGCAGACCAATGGATTGCCCCGAAGCCTGGGACAGAAGCTGCAATGGCATTGGGACTTGCCCACGTGATCATAAAAGAACGCCTGTACAATGCTGACTTTGTGGAAGCCTATTCCTTTGGTTTCAATGACTGGACTTCGTCAGACGGGAAAAATCACTTAGGCTACAAAACAATGGTCCTGAACAAATATTCACCAGGTCAGGTAGCTGAAATCACGGGATTGAACGCAAAAGACGTTATTTCTCTGGCCAAAGATTTTGCAGGGGCAAGCGCCCCCATTGCCATTTGCGGCAAAGGCAAAGGGTACCTAAGTGGCAGCCTTTACGAATTCATGGCTGTGCAAGGGCTCAATGCCCTTGTAGGCAGCATCAACAGGCCTGGTGGGATACTTGTTTACGATTCGCTTCCATTGAGCCCTCTGCCTGAGATAGAAAAAGATGCCATTAGTACTAAGGGACTTATAAAACCACGCCTCGACCACGCTGGGACCATGAGGTATCCCTTCAGCCAGAGCCTGATTAACAACCTGACAAACGCCATTGCTAATAGCCCTAAATCATCTGTCAATACCCTGCTTATTTTTTCTGCCAACCCCAACTTCACACTTCCGGATAGGGGCGCCTTTAGAAAGGCATTGAAGAAGGTTCCCTTTATCGTGAGTTTTTCACCCTATAGGGATGAAACGTCTTATATGGCGGATCTCATTCTCCCGGACCATACGTACCTTGAAAAGACGGATGATATAGTCTGGCCCACCGGGCTCCAATATCCCCTATACGGAATATCCAAACCTGTGGTTGAACCGATTTATGCTACAAAGAACAGCGGAGATGTCATCATCCAGATTGCAAAGCAAATTGGGGGATCAGTGGGATCTTCCTTTCCTTACAAAAAGTATGATGACGTCCTCCAAGCAAGAGTCAAGGGCTTGTTTGACGCTCAAGCAGGGCTGGCCCATTACGATGGTGCTGTCCCGGTGTGGAAGCGTTTGAGAGAGGGAGGAAGCGTGAAGCCCGTCTTTAAATCCTTCAACGACATGTGGAAGAAAATTAAGTCCGGGGGTTTGTGGTATTCGCCCGTTCACACATATAAGAACTGGGAAAGGTTATTCAAGACGCCCACAGGTAAATTTGAATTCTTCAGCACCCAGATTGAGCTGGCCCTCCATGACTATGCACAGAAAATTTCTGAAAAAACCGCATTGAACAATATGGGAATCGCTGAACAAGGCGATGTGGTCTTCATGCCCCATTACGAGGCCATCAAGTCTGATGCTGACCGCGAAGCCTATCCCCTTCTAATGGTTCCCTACGAAATGATTAACCTGTCCAGCGGCTGGCTGCCCAGCCCGCCTTTTTTATATAAAACGCTTTTTGACCATCAACTGAGAAAAGATGAATCATTTGGCGAGATAAATCCCAAGACCGCCGCTGAGTATGGTCTGAAAGAAGGCGATCGCGTGATTGTTAAATCCCCTGTTGGAAAAGTTCAAGTGCGTGTGAACCTTTTTGGAGGTGCAATGCCCGGCATTGTGTATCTCCCGTTAGGTTTCGGGCATACTGCCTATGATGAGTTTCTCCGTGGAAAAGGAGTCAACCCCAATGACCTCATCCATGCGGAGAAAGACCCTCTGAGCGGGCATCCAGTGTGGTGGAATACACCGGTTCAATTGATTAAGGTTTAGAAACGAGGAAGATCATGAAAGAAAACCAGGGTGACGCTTACAGATACGGCATGGTCATCGATCTTGACAAATGCACCGGCTGCGGGACGTGCATGATTGCCTGCGCGGCAGAGAATAACGTGTCCGTAAGACCGGATCAGACAGACAAGGAGCGCACCATCACCTGGATGAAGCTATACAAAATCACCAACGGCAAAGAATTCCCTGACACGGAGGTGAGCTATTTCCCCAGGCCGTGTATGCACTGTGATGAAGACGGCAGAGGACATCATCAGCCATCATGCGTTTCTGTATGTGTCGCCACTGCAACAAAAATTGATCACAACACAGGAATCGTCAGCCAGATTTATACGCGCTGTATAGGATGCAGATACTGCCAGGCCGCCTGCCCTTACGACGCAAGGTATTTTAACTGGTGGGACACATACTTTCCCAAGGGGAAAGGACTTGAACGTTATCTGTCTCCCGAGGTGTCTCCCCGGATGAGGGGCGTGGTTGAAAAATGCACTTTCTGCCACCACCGCCTCATGAGGGCAAAAACAAAGGCCTATGCCGAAGACCGGACCGATCTTGAAGAGTATGAATACACCACAGCCTGCACAGAGGCCTGTCCGGCCCAGGCCATCACCTTCGGTGACCTCAATAATCCGGAGCACAAGGTCTCGAAACTTATTAAGAGCCCGTATGCGTTCAGGCTCCTTGAACGTCTAAACACGAAACCCAAAGTCTACTACGTCTCCACTAAAGACTGGGTGCGAAAGTTGGCTGATAATTATTTGCCGGATGAGTTTAGGCCTGTCACCAGCATTTCTGGTTGAAGCGATTTTATCAGGAGGATAAATGATGGATTCGCCATTATTACCCGAAGGCGTCGAAAGATGTTCTACAAAGGCGTTTTTCTTTTGGACCCTGCCATGGTTAGCCCTCCTAGCGTGGGGCGGTTTATCCGCCTTTCTATGTCTCTGGAAAGGGCTAAACCAGACAAACATGAGTAATGTCTTTGCATTTGCCTTGTGGATTGTATTCGATCTGGCCGTGATTGCTCTCGGTGCCGGGGCCTTCTTTACAGGGTTCCTCACTTATATTATCGGAAAAAATGAGTTGAAGAATGTTATCAGTGCCGCCGTGATCATAGGCTTCATCTGTTACTCAGGCGCCTTGGCC
>CP070700.1:4509407-4520650 GCA_020349865.1 Desulfobacteraceae bacterium | reverse complement strand
ATCGAGGGACTAAGTAACTAAAATTAGTTGAGTTCCTGATGAGGTCGAGTTCTGCTTACAGCGGGACAGAACCTACCAAAATGTTGTTTCAGGCCATAATGAGAATCGGAATTTTAGGGGCATAATAGAAAGGGTTGACAATCTTCATCTACTAATGCTATATAAATCGAACGTTCGTTTGAAAACAAACTAAACAAAATATGCCAAAGCCAAAGAGCAAGCAAAAAACCAAGGATATTCAGCGTGTGGTAGCACATCTCTTTGCTCACAAGGGTTATCACACTACCTCGATGCGGGGGATTGCCCGGGAACTGGGCATGAACCAATCCTCCCTTTATCATTACTTTAAAAGTAAGGAAGATATCCTTTTCAAGCTCATGAATGATGCCGTGGATGATGCATTGAATACGTTAGAGGAAATTTGCGCAGAGGATCTTTCGCCGGAAGATAAGTTAAGCAAGGTTCTTGCTTTTTACACCCGTTATTATGCCGGCGATCAGGAGCGGCTTATCCTCTTGGTCAACGAAATGAATTCCCTGAGCCAATCCAACCGCCAGATCCTTGCCAAAAAGCAGCGGGATTACGTTAATTTGCTTAGATCAATCATAAATGAGCTGGCTGCGGACCACAAGGTGAAAGCAATCGATCCAACGGTTGTCACCTTCGCCTTTTTCGGTATGGTCCATTACACCGTGAAATGGTATCGCAAAGAGGGGCCTATTGGATTGGATGAATTGGCCAATTCGTTTTCGGAAATTCTTACCAAAGGTATTTTAAGTTAAATGTATCCGAATCCGAACTATTTGTTTGATGGGTCTTAACTGCATTTTTTGGAGCCAAGCGTGAATAATTTAGTACATCCGGCCAGCGTAACTTATCTCGGTTTACCAGGGTATGTCTTCACATGGATAATCTTCATTTCGGCTATATCCCTGTTCTCTTATATTTTGTATAAAAGATACTTACTTATTAGATCCGGGCAGCCTGATCCACGTCTTTTCTCTATTGGGAAAAGGATTCAGGATCTCATTGTGTACGGGTTTGTCCAGAAAAGGCAGCCCCGTTACTTGTGGGCAGGGCTGATTCATATCATGATATTCTGGGGTTTTATCATCCTTGGACTCCGCTCTATCGATCTGGTCACCCAGGGATTAGGCCTTCCTATTCTTCGCCCCTTGATGCACAGCGGGTTTGGCCCGTTCTACAACACACTCAAAGATGTCTTTGAATTAATGGTGCTCTCAGCCTGCATAGGGGCCATACTGAGACGGGCTTTAATAAAACACGAAAGATATGAAGGAAGTCACACACCTGAGGCATATCTTGTCCTTGGCCTCATTTCCTTTCTGATGATTACCGACATGTTCTATGAAGGAAGTACTCTGCTTATAAATGATGCGCCCGAGGAAATATGGCTTCCTGCATCTCAGCTGGCTGCCGGCATTTTATCCGGTTCTGCCCCCGTGTTTATAAAAGGTACGCACATGTGGAGCTACTGGCTCCACATACTAGCTTTTTTCTTTTTCCTCAATTTCCTCCCTCTCGGAAAACACTTTCACATCATAACCGCCCTTCCCAATGTATTTTTGAGGAGGCTTTCAAAAGGGGCATTAAAACCAGCAAAATGGGGTGTTGAAGATATCGACGAACTGGAGACACTGGGTGTTGAAAGGTTTGAGGATTTTACCTGGAAGCATATTCTTGATTTTTATACCTGCACGGAGTGCGGGCGCTGCACTGATAACTGCCCGGCAAATGCAGTAGGTCGCCCCCTTTCACCCAAGCTGTTGACCATCAAACTGAGGGATCACGGCTACCAAAAAACTCCTGTTTTTAAAAGATGGAGCAAAGAAAGTGCAGATGCCCCCATGATAGGTGGGCTCATATCTTTTGATGAAATCTGGTCGTGCACTACCTGCGGTGCTTGCGAGGAAGAGTGCCCTGTGTTCATAGAATATATTGATAAGATCATAGACATGAGACGTCATCTCATAGAGACATCGCAGAATCCAAAGACATTCAATCAGATCCTGATGCAGTTTGAAAAGACCGGCAATCCCTTTGGAAAACCGGCCGCGAAGCGGTCTGAATGGATCAAGGAAATCGGGGACATCCCTGTAAGGATCTTAAAAGAGGGGGATGAAGTAGATGTTGTCTTTTTTGTAGACAGCTATGGGTCATACGATCCAAGGGTCCAGGCCATTGCTTCTGCCATTGTGAGAGGGCTATACCTTGCTGGCATCGATTTTGGCATCCTCGGACCCCTTGAAAAAGACTCCGGCCATCAGGTCCGTCGCATGGGAGAGGAAGGGCTTTTTCAGTTACTGGTTGAAGAGAATATGGAGATGCTCTCGATCATCCGCTTTAAAAAGATCATCACCACAGACCCTCACGCCTTTAACACGCTTAAAAAGGATTATCCAGCTGCTTTCGAGGTCTATCATTATTCCCAGTTTTTTCTTTCCCTTGTTCAGAACGGCAGGTTGAAGCCTTCAACAGTTCTTGAAAGCAAAGATGTGTATACCTATCATGATCCCTGTTATCTGGGCCGCCATAACGGGATTTATGATGAACCAAGGGCATTGCTTTGTTCGATTCCTGGCATGAATCTGGTGGAAATGCAAAGGTCGAGGGACAGGAGCTTTTGTTGTGGCGGTGGGGATATCGTGCTGTGGCATGAGATTGAACAGGAAGAAATGAGAATAGCTGAGAAAAGGCTTTGGATGGCAAGAGAGACAGGAGCAAATATTATGGTTACTGCCTGCCCTTTCTGTCTCATACATTTCGAAGATGCCATAAAAACAGGCGGGCTCGAAAATGAAATGAGAGTAATTGATCTTATGGAGTTGTTTATATCAACATTAGAGGAGGAATAAGGAATGAATGTCATTGTATGCGCAAAAAGGGTTCCCTTGACCCAGGAGGTAGACCTTGAAATTGATGAACGTAAGAAAGACGTCAAGAAAGATGCCTTAGCCTATGTTATCAATGATTGGGATAACTATGCCATTGAAGAGGCTGTTCTTCTCCAAGAAAAGTTTGGGGGTACCGTGACTGCCATCACCATTGGAGACGAAGATGATGAGGAGATCCTAAGACGGGCACTGGCAATGGGCGCGGATAAGGCCATAAGGATTGATCCAGGGGAACTTGAATTAGATGGCTTTGTCATTTCAAGGACCCTTTCAGGGGTAATTAAGGATATGGAATATGACCTTATCTTAACCGGTGTTCAGACTGACGATAATAACTGCGGCATGGTGGGCATCATGCTGGCGGAACAATTGGGCCTGCCCCATGCTTCCGTAGTAACCGGTGTGGAACCCGATGGAGATAAAGCGAACATAAGGGTCGAACTGGAAGGTGGTCTGGATGAGGTCTCAAGGATCAGTCTTCCGGCACTTCTTACCATTCAGACGGGAATCAATGAGCCGAGATACGTCTCCATTATGGGTATAAGAAAGGCACGCAAGAAAGAGCTGAATGTGATTAAAATAGAAGATCTGAATCTTGCAGATGATGACCTCACTCAACAAACCGTTATTGAAGAGATTTTCCTGCCTCCGGAAACAGAAGGTGCGGAGATCATAGAAGGGGATGCGTCCACAATTGCCGAAGAGATTATCCGAATCATGAAGGAAAAGGGGGTGAATGTCTAAATGGCCGAGATATTTGTTGTTGTTGAACATAGAAAAGGTGAAGTGAGGGACATCACTTTTGAAATGCTTTTTAAGGCAGGTGAGCTGTGTAAGGAATTTTCCCATAACCTGACAGCCATACTAATGGGTGGGAAAAATAGGGCATTTATAAATGATATCGCAAAAAGGGCCGACAGGGTCATATCCTTCGAGGATGAGCGATTAGAAAACTTTAATGCTGACCTTTACAAGGAGATCCTCAACGGGCTTATTGAAGAACAACACCCCTTTCTTACCCTTATAGGTCATACCTCTTGGGGTATGGACCTTGCGCCCGCCCTTTCCATTAAAACCGGATATCCCCTTGCCACGGACTGTATAAATATCATGGTAGAAAACGGCCGTCCCATGGTTATTCGACAGATTTACAGCGGCAAGGTTTTTTCAAAAGTAGCTTTCAAAGATTCCCAAGGCTATCTCATAACGGTAAGGCCGGGGGCCTTTCTCCCTGAGGAGTTAGCAGAACGCCAGGGAGTGGTAGCCGCCAAGGAACTCCCTCCTGGTCTGTCTGAGCCTCACAAACAGTTTGTTGAATTTGAGGACGCTGGCGCCGGTGATGTGGACATAACACAGTCAGAACTGCTTTTATCCGTGGGAAGAGGAATAGGTGATGAAGAGAACATTGACATTGTCAAGGAATTGGCAGAGCTTATGGGTGGAGTGATTTCCTGCTCCCGACCAGTGGTTGACAAGAACTGGCTGCCCAAGTACCACCAGGTGGGGACATCGGGAAAATCTGTAAGGCCCAAGGTCTATCTTGCCCTGGGTATCAGTGGGGCGTTTCAGCACGTGGCCGGGATT
The DNA here is from genome assembly GCA_020349865.1 of Desulfobacteraceae bacterium. The sequence goes on along the minus strand of CP070700.1, from coordinate 4,516,151 downwards.
ACCGGTGCCGGAACAGTGATTGCGGTGAACAAAGACAAGAAAGCACCCATATTCAGGGTTTCAGATTATGGGGTTGTAGATGACCTTTTTAAGGTCATGGACGCCCTCAGAGAGAAACTGAAAAGTGGCTAAATAGTCAACAGTTACATAGATTGTAACAGTATAGCACTTTGAAAAAATCCTCATCGGATTATCGGGCACTTTTTGCCTGTTTTGGCCACCTTAAAACTTGATATAGGGAAAATCTAATGGATTTTACACTGAGCAAAGAACAGCAGGATATCATAAAGGCTGCCAGGGAGTTTGCCCTCGGAGAGTTTCCGGATCGGGCTGTTGAGTTTGATCGTGAAGAGACTTTTGACCTGGAGATATGGCAAAAGGCATGTGAACTGGGCTTTGTAGGAGTATTTATAGACGAGAAATATGATGGTGTCGGCTACGGGTTTCTGGAACACTGCCTGATCAACGAGGAATTCTGGGCTGTTGATCCGGGCATCGGCCAGGCTATCTTGTCCACGACCTTTGGCTCAGAACTCCTCAGCCTCTTTGGAACTGAAGAGCAGAAACAACTGGTGCTGCCTCAGTTGGTCTCTGGGGAGGCCATAATGGGTACTGCCATTACCGAGCCGGATGCAGGCTGTGATGTGACGCGCGCCACCACAGCGGCCATAAGGAAGGGAGATGAGTGGATTCTCAACGGCTCCAAGATGTTTACCACAAATGGTAATCTTGCCAAGTATATCCTTGTCTTTTGCCAGACAGACCCCGACAACCCTTCCCGCCATGAAAGACATACATTTTTCCTGGTGCCTTCAGACACACCGGGATATGAATCCACCAAGATCCGAGGCAAGCTGGGAATCCGGGCCTCGGATACTGCCGAGCTCACCTTAAACAATGTGCGTGTGCCCGTTGATAACATAGTAGGAAAGGAGGGCGAAGGATTCCATGAATTAATGGCGTTTTTTAACCGGACACGGCTTCATATCTGTGCCCAGGCCGTAGGGCTTGCACGTGGAGCCCTGGAAGAGTCTATCCGGTACACCAAGCAGCGCGAGCAATTCGGTGCTCCGCTTTCCTCATTCCAGGTGACACAATTCAAGATCGCCGAAATGGCCACCTGGATAAGGGCGGCCAGGAACCTCTATTATGAGGCCGCCTGTTCTCTGGATCAGGGCACCGTGGATCACGCCCTTATTGCCATGGCCAAGTGGTATTCTGCGGAAATAGCTGTTCGTTGCGCGGATGAAGCCCTGCAAATGCACGGGGGATATGGCTACATTGATGAGTACAAAGTGCAGAGGCTCTATAGGGATGCCAAGGTGCTGGAAATTTACGAGGGCACCAAGGAGATGGAAAAGACCATTGTCTCAAGGTCCATTTTGGGATAGGAAAAATTGCCATAGGGAAAGGAGAAAAAATGGTAGTCTCAAAAGATCACGGAATTGACGATTTAAAGCAATTTGCCATTGAGATAATCCGCCGTTCGGGAGAGGAATCCCTTTCCTATTACGGCAAAGGAGATCCTGATGTAAAGTTCGATGAGGGCCTGGTCACCGAGGCTGAACTCTATTTAACGGGATTGTTTCAAGAACAACTCCAGTCCCACTTCCCTGAACATCAGATATTTAAGAACAATCAGGAGGGCAAAGAATACACCCATGAGGGCAAACGATATCTCTGGGTATATGATGCGCTGGATGGGGTCGCCAATTTTCAGGCTGGAATTCCAACATGGGGGATTTCTCTTGCTCTTTTGGAGAATTTCTGGCCAATTTTCGGTGCATTTTACATGCCTGTGACCAGCGATCTTTTCTTTGCCCAGGCCGGACAAAAAGCCTTCTGGGGTGAAGAGGAAATCCGGGTTTCCTCTCAAGAGAATATAAATGACGAGAGTATTCTGCTCACCTATTCACGGTTCCACCACCATTATCAATCCACATTTCCTGGAAAGATCCGTAACATGGGCTCAACCATAGCTCATATCTGCTATGTTGCCAAGGGCGGTGCAGAGGCCGCTATTGTTGCCAACGAGTCTTACCAGGATCTGGCTGCGGCTCGTATAATCGTTGAAGCAGCAGGTGGAAAAATCTTTGGAATGGACGGAAGTGAGTTTTCTCTCAACGAGTATTTGGATGGCCAAAGGATCAGGGACCATCTTATAGTAACTACCCCGGAGATTTACCCACAAGTTCGTGATTACCTGAAAGAACAATCATAGCGAAGCCTTGCACTACAAAAATGGGGATGGTTTTCGACACCCCTTGACATTGATTTGCAAGGCTTTAGGGATCTCGAGAGACCTTTATTGTCGCTGTGACGGAAAACACTGAAGGAAAATCGGCGAACTATTACAAAGTCGGTTGCACATACACATCATAGGAATTATTGTTTAATAATTGAGACGGGCGATAAGCATGAAAAAAACCGTTAAAATGCGTGAGATGTCGGATAATCAGAAAGGTATTATAAAAAAAATATCCGCGGCCGGTGACATGGGGAGAAGAATAAGAGAAATGGGTCTGGTACCAGAAACGCCCATCCAGATCCAGGGACACGCACCTCTTAAGGATCCCGTTGCCATCAAAGTCAGGGATTTTGTTCTGACACTTCGAAATAATGAGGCAGACCATATCCTGGTCGAGGTAGATGCGCTGGTCCTCTAACAATAGAAAAAATGAAAAACAAGATTACCATTGCACTTTCAGGAAACCCCAATTCTGGAAAAACCACTGTATTCAATGCCATTACCGGGGCCAGGCAGCACATTGCCAATTACCCGGGAGTCACTGTGGAAAAGAAGGTCGGACATGTCACCCATAAAGGACATAGCATTGATATCGTGGACCTCCCTGGAACCTATTCCCTTACCGCGTATTCGCTGGAAGAGGTTGTAGCCAGGGATTTTTTAATCAACGAGAGGCCGGATCTGGTGGTCGATATTGTTGATGCCTCCAATCTGGACAGGAACCTTTACCTTGCAGTCCAATTTATGGAACTGGGAATTCCCCTGATTATTGCCCTCAATATGGTGGATGTTGCAGAGTCCAGGGGCATTGTTGTGGATCACCAGCAATTATCTGAAATGCTCGACATTCCGGTTGTGCCCATGGTGGCCAGATCCAGCAAGGGAATTCAGCAACTCCTGGACAAGGTTCTTGAGGTGGCAGAGGAAGGTGATGAATGGCATCCGGCGGCGATATCCTACGGCATAGATATTGATCAGAGCCTCAATGATATTGTGGCTATAATCGAGAAATCTAAGGTCTTTGACAAGAAATACCCTTCTAGATGGCGGGCGCTCAAATGCCTGGAAGGCGATAGCCAGATCATTGAGTTACTGAACAGAGACCCCGATCTTGGAAAGGAAATAGATGCTATCTGCAAAAGCACCTCTAAACACATCATGGACACCCTCGAAGAAGAACCAGAGGGCATAATTGCCGACCATCGTTACGGATACATCACAGGTATCACCAAAAAAGCAGTCAAGAGAAAAATTGAAGCTCGACTCAATCTTTCGGATAAGATCGACAAAGTCCTGACAAATCGGATCATCGGCCCCCTCCTTATGCTTGTCATATTATATGTAATCTATCTCTTCACTTTCACGGCCAGCGAGGCACCTGTAGCTTGGTTAGAGTCCTTCTTCGGCTGTTTTAAAGGGGTAGTTTCGTCTATAATCACTTCAGGAAATCTGCAATCTCTGATCGTATCCGGCATCATTGATGGCGTGGGCGGGGTCTTGGGCTTTGTCCCTCTTATTATGTTCATGTTCTTTGCTATCGCCATTATGGAAGACTCCGGCTATATGGCCAGGGTTGCCTATATGCTAGACAGGGTTTTACGCTGGTTCGGACTTCATGGGAATTCTGTTATGGCCCTTATAGTGAGCGGTGGAATATCAGGGGGGTGCGCCGTACCAGGGGTGATGGCAACGAGGACGTTGAGAAATCCCAAGGAAAGGATTGGCACCCTTTTGGTTGTCCCGTTCATGAACTGCGGAGCCAAATTACCCGTTTACGCCGTGCTCATTGGGGCGTTTTTCTCAGAGCACAAGGCCCGCATGATGTTCATTCTCACGCTGCTCTCATGGACCTTTGCCTTATTCGCTGCCAAGATCATTCGTGCCACCGTTCTAAAAGGTCCCAAAACCCCTTTTGTCATGGAACTACCGCCCTACCGGGTGCCTACCCTGCGGGGGCTCTCTATCCATACCTGGGAAAGAACATGGCAATATATAAAGAAGGCAGGCACAGTTATTTTAGGATTTTCGATCATCATGTGGGTGATGATGACCTTCCCCGGGCTTTCCGAAGAGCAGGTCAAGTCTTATGAGCATCAACGTAAAAGGCTTACACAGTCTTTCCTGGCTTCGCCTGATGTCAAGGAATGGGTGAAGGACGAAAAGGACGTTGCGGCTCTCAACGAGCTTTACAACTCGATCTTGCAGGCTGAAAAAGAAAATGAAACGGTTTCTCTCGCAAATTACGACAATCAGACTTTGGTTTCCTTAGTAAGAGCAGCATTTTTTCTCGAAAGCGAGAAATTCGCAAAACAGGAAAGAGACAACTCCCAATTAAACGCGGCTGCGCGATATATCACTTATAAACGCGACATGATCGATATGAACGTCCAAGAGCAACAGGAGGCCTTAAAACGGACCATCGCCGGATGGATTGGCCAGAGGCTCGAGACCATTACAAGGCCACTTGGTTTTGACTATCGAACCAACATTGCGCTGGTGGGAGGTTTTGCTGCTAAGGAAGTCGTTGTCTCGACCTTGGGAACCGCTTACTCCTTGGGCGAAATTGATCTCGATGAGGCAGGTTCCTTGTCAACAAGACTCAAAAGCAACCCTGACTGGAATCCATTGCTGGCCTTTACCCTTATCATTTTTACTATGCTATACGTTCCCTGTTTTGTGACCGTAATCATGATTCGAAGGGAAAGTTCATGGGCATGGGCTGGTTTTTCCATTGGTTTCAATCTAATTACCGCATATTTAGTTGCTTTTGTTATTACACAGGTAGGAACAGCCTTCGGACTGGGGGTGTAAGGGGAACATGACTATGCTTCACTCTGCAATTGGAATGCTGGAAACGGGGAACCCGCCTTAAAGGGGTGGGGCTGAGCGCAGCCTGACTCTTACGGAATGGTGGAATTATAAAATGTTTGAGTAAGATTTTCCAAATGAGGTAATGCAGTATGGATACGATTCCTTTTACAAAAAACGGACTTAAAAAACTACGAGATGAATTGAGCTATTTGGGAAAGGTTGAGAGGCCGAAAAACATCAAGGCCATAGCAGAAGCACGGAGCCACGGGGATATAAGCGAAAATGCAGAATATCATGCAGCCAAAGAGCGGCAGGCTTTTCTTGAGGGGAGAATTAATGAATTGAAGTCAGTCATCGCGAAATCCGAGATAATCGAGGTGGACCAAGGTCCCGCAGATAGGGTTGTTTTTGGCCGCACTGTGGTATTATACAATGTTCAGACCGAGGAAGAGGTAGCGTATCAACTGCTCGGCCCCTATGAGTCTGATCCTGAAAAAGGAAAAATATCTGTTACTTCTCCATTGGGTCAATCCCTTATAGGCAAAGAAGAGGGTGATGAAGTGAGGGCGAAGACGCCTGGAGGGATTAGCGAATATGAAATTCTTGAGATTCGTTAGAAAAAATGTCAGTAAAAATATTCATACACGGTCTGGAAAGCAGTAACAAGGGGACAAAATCTATTTTCTTCCGGGAAAAATTTCCTGATATGATTATCCCCACCTTTAGGGGTGATCTCCAAGAACGAATGAAGAAACTCAAGGAGATACTTTCCCACAAGTCAGACATAAGGCTTGTAGGGTCCAGCTTTGGTGGATTGATGGCATGCCTTTTTGCCATGGAGAATGGACCCCGGGTAGCAAAAATGATCCTCCTTGCCCCGGCCATTAATCTCATGAAATTTTCCCAGCAAAAGAGCAAGAAAGTCTCCTTGCCGGTTCGGATCTACCATGGCAAGGATGACCAGGTGATCCCCCTGGAAGCGGTGAAACCTATTGCCAGGGAAACCTTTCTAAACCTCTCCTTCCACGAGGTAGACGATGATCACTACCTCCATAAAACTTTCAAGACCATCGACTGGAACGGCCTTCTTGCCTGAATGAATTGGATAAATCATCTTTTGATGGTCGTTTGCTTGCCGCCTAAACTGTTTTCCCTTGTGCCAGTTGAATGACCTTATTACTACTGACCATTCCTATAAAAAAATTACGCACTGACGCTGCTAAATTCTCTCAAAGGCACCGTATGCACCTTGTATCCTGTCTCGAAGCAAAAAGCAGAGATTTTCTAATACCCTAAATCCGAATTCACTACTGCCCACCATCATCTCCCTTAAGTCTGCCCCCTGGATGGCTACAACCTCTGTAGGCTTTTGGCAGGCGGCAGATGCCATGTGATTACAAGACTCACCAAGAAGCGTGGACCAGCAACCTAGGGCCCTTCCTTTGCCGAGGACCCCGATGACTGCACTTCCCTTGCGGGTTCCTAAGGCCCTTGATCTTTCTAATATTATGTTGCCCTCGGCAATGACATAAAGATATTCTCCAAAATCACCTTGCCGAAAAATATACTCTCCAGCCCTATATTTCTTATCCTTACAAAGGCCGGCCATCATTTCTATATTGTCTTTTTCCAGCCCGTTGAAGAGCTCACAACCTTCTAAAACATGCAGGACGTGTGAACGATCC
>CP070700.1:4499741-4509307 GCA_020349865.1 Desulfobacteraceae bacterium | reverse complement strand
ACACCGCTAACCTTGTGCAAGCTTTCGATTTCAAGTTTGGCCAGTGCGTGAAGCTGGTGTCAAATCTTGATTAGGGCATTAATATTACATACTCCCATACCGTTGATATCGATAAAGTTATGTCAGACCATGGAGGATAGAGTTCAGCGGGGCGCTATATCATGTTCTTTCGAGGGGGAACGAACAGGGGGATATCTTTCTGTATGACGAAGACCGAAACGATTTCATTAGTCTTATAGGTGAAATTTCGAACCGCTTTGATGTGAACGTTTTGCCTATGTGCTGATGGACAACCACTATCATATCCTGCTTCGAACAAACAGACCCAATCTTTCAAAGGCAATGCAGTGGATGGGTGTAACGTACACGAGGCGATTTAATAACCGCCATGGTCGTTCAGGACATCTGTTCCAGGGCCGGTTCAAGAGTCTTATTGTCGAAAATGACGCTTACCTGATTGAACTATCCTGCTATATTCATCGAAATCCGCTTCGGGCCGGTATGGTCAGACGGCTGATGGACTACAAATGGAGCAGTTATTGTGCGTATGCCTACGGCATGAAAGCTCCTGCATGGCTTAAGACCCGAATCATCCTGTCCCAATTCGGGAAGAAAGACCCGTAACTGGCTTACAGGAGAAAGGTGCAGCGGTATTCCGGGGAGGAAGCGTCGTTATTTGAAGGGCTGCGTTATGGTCTTTTTTTTGGAACAGCCAGCTTTGCCGATAAGCTTAAATTCCGATATTTGACAGAGGCTCCGCACCCGGAAGTCCCTCAACAATCAAGACTGGTCAAGAATCACGAACCTGAAAAGCTCATAGGCAAACTGTCTGTGGTTTTGGGGTGTAATCCTGAAGTGTTCCGGGAATCCTTAAGAATATCTGAGGCTGACTAAAGCCATAGAGACTTGATGGTATATTTTCTGTGGCAAACGGGTTGTTTTTCCAACCGGAAGATTTCGGAGCTGTTTGGGTTATCATATTCGTCTGTAAGCAAACGGGCAGTTATCGTCAGAAAAAGGCTCCGTGAGGAGAAATCATTCAAAGATGAATTTGATCAGCTCAATGCCCTAATCAAGCTGTGACCACTCTTCTTTCAGAGACCACATCCATTTTTTGTAAGTAATTCCTTTCTTGACACGTATCGAATATCGCTATATTGTATATATGATATATCAAGAACGGGAGGAATCCTATCATGACCACGCAGATGATTGTAAGGATCGACCCTGACCTCAAAGCCAAGGTCAACAATTTTGCTAAGGCAGAAGGCAAAAATGTCAGCGAGGTCGTCAGGGAATTGCTCGAGGATTACGTAAAATCTCGAGACATCAATGCTTATGTCGATGATCTATGGGATCGCATCGGAGGCAAGCTAACATCCAGCGGATTTGGTCCAAAGAATATTAAACGTGTTATTAGAGAGGTGAGGACCAAGCATTGACCAAAGTAGTGGTGGATACAAATGTTTTCATGTCTTCTTATTTTGGTGATAACCCTCGAAAGATCATTGACTTGTGGAAATCCGGCCAAATTACCTTATGTCTTTCACGGCCCATCATTGATGAATATGTAAATGTGCTAAGACGAATGGGCCTACAGAATGAGCGTGAATTGGAAGAGCTGTTAAATCTCTTTGCCCATGGTTTTCATGCTCTATTTACCACCAAAACTCCGAATTTGTATGTTGTTGAAAAAGATCCTGATGATAACAAATTTATTGAGTGTGCGGTGGCACTTAAATCGAAATGCATTGTTTCGGGTGACAAAGCCCTTAGAGAAATACAAAATTATATGGGGATTAAGATACAGAGTCCGAAGCAGTTTCTTGATGAATACTCAAAGCAAAAGCGATAATCGGGTAGCCGAGGTTTTTCTCCGCCAGTCCAACTTATTGGCTAGGCTGGATGACGTTTTGAGCAGCGTGAACAAGAAATGAAGACCTTGACATACCGCGCTTTTTGGCCGCGGCATCAATTTGTTTAAGAGCCATTTCGGGAACAGTAATATTGACCCTGACGGTTCGTGGCTTGGCATCAGGGAACTCAACGACCAAATAGGCCGCAGCATCAGCGAAATCGGGATCAGCCATAATTTCTTCGAGCTTTGAAGGGGCTGGCAGTTCCTCTCCGTCTTCAATCATGCCCTGAATATGAAGGGTGAGAGCTTCTTGGGCCATGTCCTTTGCGTCGTCGATATTTCTGCCGGCAGTGATGCAGCCAGGAAAATCTGGAAACGACACGCCGAAGTCGCTTTTGGGGTCTTTGTGTACGATTGCGATGTAGTTTGCCATGGTTACACCTCAGCTGAATCTGATTCCCGACTGGCGCTCGATACTTTCCTAGGTGCCAATCGGTATGTCCTTTTTCGGGTGTGGAACGGTAACACGCCCCTTTTTGTCTGGATGCCGAAACTGAGAATGGGAGCCGACTTTTGCCACTTCACGCCAACCATTTTGTTTAAGAATCTTGATAACTGTTCGGCTATCCATGGTGTGTATTTATACACATTTACCAAGTATGTCAAGGTAAAAAAGTCAGCGGATAACAAACTGCTGCTCGTGCCAAGGTAAACCCGAAACCTTGGAAATCCACGGGTCGAAAGAGGGGGCAGCCCGTTGACATAGGACATTTTAGCCTAACGGATGAAGGTTGACAAGTTTACAGCTTCCCTTTTTGCACGAAGCTTATCCGGATTGTTTAGCAGATTCCCTCGGATAACGACGTTCACCCCGTTGAATAGGGTTCCCTTTGGGAAATGTAGCAACCTAAACTTTTGCGAAATGGTTCGACAGGCTCAGGATATGATGAGCTTGTCGAAGAGCAACAATCACAGCATTTGCCATATCTCCTGAACCCTGGCTTCGTTATGTTGTGCCCATTCGGCAGGCTCAGGGCACTCTGAGTGAAGTCGAAGAGTGCTAACTTACCCAGAGACTGAGCCTTTTATGCCATTTCTGTTCGTCGGCTTATAGCTTTGCGCTGCCGCAGGCGGCTAACCAACCAGTCGTTTGAGATCGACTGGCTCCCCACGAAAACAACCACTATATGGGAGAATAAGAATACCAGAATCATGAATAGAACATATGAAAAGTGGTCGTGTAAGTAACAAATGAAAAGTCTCAAGATCAGATTATCGAACTGATGATAGCAAGGAGGGAATGAATGACGTCCATTTCGAACTCAACGACAAATAAACACGATCATATGGAACACCTCTTTAATAAGCATGGTTTTTCTGATTTCAAATGGATTAACCCAAAAAAAATCATTGTCTCGCAATGGGTGCGCATGAAATGCATGTTCGGTTGCAGAGACTATGGAAAAAATGCGGCATGCCCCCCAAACGTCCCCTCAGTCATTGAATGTGAGAAGTTTTTCAACGAATACAGTGAGGCAGCCGTGTTTCACTTTCAAAAGCAGGTGGAGAAACCGCAAGACCGTCATGCTTGGACAAAAAAGGTGAACTCAGCCCTGTTGAAGCTTGAGCGGCAGGTCTTTCTTGCTGGATACGAGCGAGCGTTCCTCTTGTTTATGGATGGCTGCTCGTTCTGTGCTGATTGCACAGAAGAGCGAGAAAAGTGTCAGCAGCCACAATTATCTCGCCCCACTGTTGAGGCAATGGCGGTTGACGTTTATACCACCGTTAGGCAGATAGGGTATCCTGTCCATGTGCTCTCAGAGTATTCGCAACCGATGAACAGGTATGCGTTTTTACTGATCCAATAATCCTGGTGATCCTATTTTAATAGTGAGCACCTAAACAATAGGAGAAAGTAGACGACAGAACAGAGAAATAAGGGTGCTTCACATGATCCGTGTGACCCGGATGATGCCGGTGCTCGGCGTGGGTGTAATGGGCCTGACCTATCTCATCACCGGCAATCCCATCTCGGCGGTGCTTTACGGTCTGCAGAGTGTTAGCCAATTGCCATCGCACTAATGAACTACCCCGCATCAAGCTACGCGCATCAAGCTACGGGGCGGTTCATTTTTTTTCTTGCTTTTTGTGACATCCAATAGTACTATTATTAGTACAATTGGAGGTAATAAAAATGGCTAAAATTCCTGAAATAATCCCTGTGTCTGACCTTCGTCAAGATGCTGCCGCTGTACTCAAACGGGTGCGTAACTCAAACGCGCCGCTCATTGTTACACAGCGTGGTCGAGCAGCAGCGGTTATGCTCAGTGTGAAATCCTATGAGCAAGCTGATCATGAAAGGCAAATTCTTCGTCAATTACTGCGTGGCGAAAGGGAAATTGCAGCGGGCGATGGCTATGATCTTGAAAGCGTCTTAGCCGAAGCCGACTCTCTGTTGTCCGGTGATAAATCTTGAAAATTCTCTTTACTCCTACAGCTCGGGCTCAATTCCTTTCAGCCATTGCATACATCCGTCGTGATAAACCTTCCGCCGCTACCCGATTTCGTCAACGCACTGAAAAGTCTTTAAAGAGGCTTTTAGAATATCCTGAGTCTGGTCGGCCTATACCTGAGTTCCCTGAGATGCCACATCGTGAACTTATTGTTCCACCCTATCGACTGTTCTACCGAGTGGAGAATGATAGTGTTTGGATCGTTGCAGTCTGGCATGGGGCTAAACTTCCAGAACAGCCGCCCTGAAAAATCGGCATCTAATCGGGTAGCCGGGGGTTTTTTCCCCGGCCCCCTCGACACACACCCGAAAACTCGAAATCTTCGACATGCCGGGCATATACAAATCACTCCAGCCGACCTCTAAAAACGGCGACTAAAGACCAGCGTTATGCAGCGCGAGCATGAGGATAGAATTATGCCTACTATGACATTCTTCATTCGGCGGGCATCTATAAAAGATTCCGCTCTCTTATCAGAAATCGGAACGTACATGTTCAACGACACATTCGGACCGGAAAACACCCCCGAAGACATGGAAAGCTATCTCAATTCTGCTTTTGCCCCAGAGCAGATAGCCTCGGCGTTGGCTGATCCCACAACAATCTTCTTGTTAGCATATGAGGATAACGAACCTATCGGCTACGCAACACTCAAAGTAAGTGCAGCACCAAAATGTGTACAGGGACCCAAACCCATGGAGTTAGCGCGCCTGTATGTTAATCAGCGTGTGATCGGAAAAGGGTACGGAGCTGCCTTATTGAAGGCTTGCCAGGAGGAAGCTCTGGATGCCGGCTACGAGACTATCTGGCTCGGCGTATGGGAGCGGAATGAGCGTGCGATACGGTTCTACGAAAAATGGGGTTTTAGAGAAGCGGGGACACACGCTTTCATCCTCGGCAACGACGTACAGAACGACCTTATCATGGAGTATTCAGTGAAAGGGACCGTATAGTTGGGCAGCAGGAGGAGTCGCCTCATTTCTATAATTACAAAAATTGAAAAACCTTGGAGCATAGAAAAATGTTGTAATAAGCAAGACTTATCAAATTTGGAATCGTCAGACTTTTATCCATCCTTTTGAGCTTTTAATCAGTCAGTATGCCATCAGGCCGTTCCCTTGTTTGTCCGTGGCGGGAATGATCGGTTTATTCGCTTTCCTGGCCGTATTTCTTAATCCTGTTGTCAGCTAACCAAAAACACCATAATGCTTTTTTATCCTCACATAATGGCCCACCGACTTTTCTTTAAGGTGCATAAATCACCCTGATGATTGAGTTCCGCACCCGGTGCATCAAAGAGGTACCGAAAAACAAATTTTTTGCCATTTTTTATTAAAGTTCAAGCACTTGGTTGCCGATATCTGATAGGTGGAGTAGCGGACCCCCATGGGGTGGTAATCCCTGATTTTAGGTAGTGCCTATCCAGAAATGGCCATTTTCCACGATCTCTGCGTCAGATTTGGATTTTAATCCTCGAAATACTTCAATGTATTCCTGTGGTTAAAATCCTCATCTTCCTTGACCTTTCGAAAACTATCTCATTTCTGGATAGACACTAATTAGAATTGGCCTCCATTTGCTTGCTCTTGTTTCCCGCTGGGGCACCAATTGATAAGAGGTTTTTATCCAGCATCTCACCTGAAAAATTTGCCCCCTTTAGACCTGGCTTAAAGGGCCAAATAGGGGCGATGTGAGTCCGGTATCTGGAGGTATGCAGTGGCAAAGATTGATCTCCTACTCAAAATGATGATTCAGCACAAGGCCTCCGATCTCCACGTCAGTGCCGGCGACCCTCCTATGCTCCGGATTGACGGGCAGTTGCAACGTACAAAATATCATGACCTTACCCCAAAGGAGGCAGAAGTACTCCTTCTGGAAATGCTGGACGGTGCGCAACTCGAGGTTCTCAAGGAGAAGAAAGATATCGATTTTGCTTACGAACTTGAGGGCACAGCCCGGTTTCGGGCAAATGTGTTTATTGAAAGAAAGGGGTACGGGGGTGCATTTCGGTTAATTCCCACCGAGATCAAAACCCTGAGAGAGCTGAGGCTTCCCGAATCTGTCCAGATTCTTGGCAGGTTGAAAAGCGGCATCGTGTTAGTTACCGGACCAACGGGATCCGGCAAATCCACGACCCTTGCGGCTATCATAGATTTGATAAACAAAGAAAAAAGTTACCACGCCATTACCTTGGAAGATCCCATAGAGTTCATTCATCCCAGGGGAAAATGTCTTATCCATCAAAGACAAATAGGGTTCCATGCAGAAAGCTTTTCTTCCGGTTTGCGGGCAGCCTTGCGGGAAGATCCTGACGTTATCCTCGTAGGAGAGATGAGAGATCTTGAAACCATACATCTCGCCCTTACAGCGGCAGAGACAGGGCTGTTGGTTCTGGGCACTCTTCACACGTCCAGTGCCGCTAAGACGGTGGATCGCATCATCGATGTTTTTCCCACAACCCAGCAACCCCAGATAAGGACGATGCTCAGCGAATCATTGCGTGGGGTGATTGCTCAACAATTATTAAGAAGATCAAAAGGACACGGCAGGATTGCTGCGGTGGAGATAATGATAACCAGCCAGGCTATCCAGAACCTTATAAGGGAGGGAAAGACTTACCAGCTCTTTTCCGTGCTACAAACCGGCAAAGGCGCGGGTATGCAGACCATGGAGGATCACATCAAAAGCCTGGTTCAGGAAAACCTGGTCACCCAGGAAGAAGCGAATATCTATCTGAATGACACAGACCAAGACCTATAACAGCAAATGGTTGATATCTCGAAACTGAATAGCCACTTTATGTCTAATGGGCAGTTAAATGAGGAACAGATTCGGCAGGCAGAAGACTACGCCATGACGAGGGGAATCAGTATTGATGAAGCCCTCGTTTTTTTGAACATGCTCGACTATGAAACATTAGGGACGGGGTTGGCAAAGATTCTCGGAAAACCCTATCAGGCCCTTTTGACCAACCCGCCCCCGGATTCCGCAAAAGCGAAGGTGCCCCTCAAGTTTGCTGAGCGCTGGAAGATCTTTCCCATAGATTATGATCAAGAAAAAAACATCCTTACACTCGCCCTTGATGATCCACAGGACCAAACCCAGGTTGAGAAGCTTCGAACCATTTTTCCCGCCCCTCTCCAGCTCACATTCACCGTAGCTTCCCGGTCAGAAATTGATAAAGCAATAGAAGTACATTACAAGGGTAAGGCTTACGTACCTGCCCAAGAGCTGGAACTGCCTCAGGACTTCACGATCGTAAGCCCTGAACAGGAACCCAGGAAAGAAATGAGCCTGGAAGACAAAACGCGCACTCAAAGAAAAATCCTCCTCCTTGAACCCGATTTTGCTCGCGCTGGAGCGCTGAAGACCCTCCTCCATGGGGAGGGATACTCGGATGTTAACTGGGCTTCAACTCAAGAGGATGCTATTAAGATCTGCGAAGAAAAATCTCCTGACCTACTTTTGGTAAACGGCCGTACTTTTGACTCTCAAGTCTCTTGGCTCCGGGACATATCTCAAAAGTTTGGGCTGCCCCACATCTCCTTCCGCCAGCTTGCCCCCATACTTTTGGGACAAGAGTATCCGTACCATCAGATGAGTCAGGCCCTGATGAGCCTGGTAGTTTTTCTTATGAAGAGAAGTATGAAGGGCGAAGATGGACAGCTTCAGGAGATACTCGCGCGGGCAAGATACTGCAAGCTTCTTGCCTTGAGATTGAACCTGCCACCCCGCCGGGTTGACGGTCTTGTCTTATCTGCGTGGCTTTCTGCTAATAAATTTGGAAAAAAATTGATGAATCTCATTGCTACGCCCTACCGTCTGGATAAAATACTTAACCCAGACGCGGACGAGGATCACACAAAGGGGGTGGAAGTTAACATTCTGAAATTAGTGACTAAATACCAGATTATAAAAAGTCGTGAACCTGAAGCTACAAAGGACATAAACCAGGTCCGCAGGCTGCTCGGTCAGCAAACTCCCTCGCCTGAAACCAAACCCATACTGGAAGCCTTTCTACAACTTATAAAAGATGAGGAATTCTTAAGAAAAGTTGACCACCCCTCAAGGCGTATACTTATTGTAGACCCAAGCGAGTCGCAAGAATCCAGCATGGTCCTTCGCTTGGAGAACGACGGCTATGACCTTGAGGTACTTGCAGATGCCAAATCGGCGGTGAAAACCATAATGAATTCGGGGGTTGACCTGGTCATCTCCGAGATTAATCTCCCAGAGACTGATGGCCTGAGGTTCTGTCGGGCTTTGAGGGAAAACACTGCAACGGCCCCTATACCATTCCTTTTTCTCACAGCGGAAGAGGGTGAGAGACTGGCAGCTGAGAGCTTAGAAGCCGGTGCTGACGATTTTCTAAAAAAACCGGTAGATTTAGAACTACTCGCCCTAAAGATACAACGCATACTGGCCAGCCAATCTCCCCATGAATCCAAGACGGGCGTAAGTGGATCTTTAACAGAGATGAACATTACCGATATCATTCAAAGCCTTACTGCGGGAGACAAGGATGTTGAGCTTACGCTTGACAGCATGGGTGAAAAGGGCCGGATTTACATCCAACAGGGAGAGATAGTACATGCGCTCACTGGAAGCGCGGCGGGTGAAGAGGCCTTCTACAAGCTCATGGCATGGGAAGAGGGGAACTTTCAGATCGTCTCCTGTTCGGACTTTCCACCCCGCACCATTCAGGCCGGTGCCATGTCACTGTTAATGGAAGGTGCGCGTCTCGCTGACGAGGCAGGCGGTGAAATAGAAGACGAAGATCTTTGATGCCGTATCTGTTATCGAAATCATTCGAGGCTATGTGACCCGGCCGACTAAGTTTTCAGTGACAGGCAATTTATCTTTTGACGAAAACTGTACAGAGCAAAAGACAATATTAAGCGGGCGGAGAATATGGGGCTCAAAATAGAGACAACAAAAAAAAAGGCGGAAATCATTTATTCCGATGAAAGCCGTCTAACCGGCAGTTTTTTTGTCTCACTTCGAGCACCGAATCATGAAGGCAATGAGTTAGTGCTGGATTTGCTCGTTAGCGAGAGGACTTACCTCCCCTTCGGGTTAGATGAGGGGGAAATAGTACTGCTTCAAAAGGGATGCATTGTGATGGTTGTTTTGAAGGTCCCTGAAATGAAAAGGATTATCTCCTATCAACACAAAATCCCGGCTAAAGTGCATTT
>CP070700.1:4495379-4499641 GCA_020349865.1 Desulfobacteraceae bacterium | reverse complement strand
CGGCAACACTTGACTGCCTGGCAAAGTTCTTGAGATCGCTTACGATCTTGGCTACCCGGTTCGCAGCCATATTCATATCAGAAAGCAGCCGGTCTGCATTTTCTTTCAAGAAACTATAGGTCAGGCCCCCGTATCTTCTATCAGGTTCCTTGCCTGTACGTTGCTTCAGAACAGGCAGGCAATCATGCCAGACCTTCTGAAAAAGAGAAATATTATACATGATCAGGTTAATGGGATTATTGATCTCATGGGCCATACCGGCCACCAAGGTCCCCAGGGTATCCATTTTTTGCGCCTGATAGAGTTTTTCCTGACTGTTCCGGAGCGCCTCTTCTGCCTGTATCCGTTCAGTAATATCTTCCCCGATCCCCAGGATCCCCACAATTTTGCCCTTCTCACCGAATCTCGGACTCAATGTTAAATGTATGCAAAGTTTGCGCCCATCTTTTGTATCTTCAATAATCTCGCAACTTACCCCTTTCTTTTTTTTCAACAACGATGCACTCAGCTCCCCTGCAACTCTTTTCGTTTCATCGTCACCATAGAGAATGTCTATTTTTTTTCGGCCGACCATTTCATTAGCCTTGTACCCAAATATGTTTTCTGCACCCTTGTTCCAGAATAGTACATTGCCCTCAAGATCGGTAGAGATGATGGAAATAAAAGAAGAACTGTCTAATATGTTTTTCAAAAAGCTGTTGGTTTCTCTCAAGACCTCTTCCGCCCTCTTACTTTCTTTTTCCAGTGCCTCCAGTTCGATAACTCGTTGGCGTAAGGTTCCCAACTCAGCTACAAGTTGTTTCTTCGTCTTTTTTCCGTCTTTCATAATGTTCACTTTATCGTAACCGCTCAGCAGCTCTCCCCACACACGTATAAGCAAAACCAAGCTCGGACATGGTTTTCGGATCATAGACATTGCGCAAATCAATGAACACGGGTTTTCTCATCATTTCTTTTATTCTCATCAAGTCGAGAGCGCGATACTGATTCCATTCGGTCATAAGAACAACCCCTTCTGCGTCTCTACAAGCTTCGTACGGATCATCAAAGTACCGTAATTCAGGCATCAACTCTTTTGCCGCGGATCTCCCCTTAGGGTCATGGGCATTGACAATCGCCCCCTTGTCCACTAAGGCCGGCAGGACCATCAATGAAGGAGATTCCCTCATATCATCCGTTTCCGGTTTAAATGTCAGGCCCAGGATAGCAATTGTTTTACCTGCCTCGCTGCCGCCCAGTGCATTCCGAATCTTCCCGATCATCCTGGCCTTTTGGGCCGCATTAACTTCTACTACGGTTTCCACAATTCGAGAAGGCGAGCCATGCTCCTGGGCAACCCGGATCAATGCAAGTGTGTCTTTGGGAAAGCACGAACCACCGTAGCCTGGCCCGGGATGCAGGAATTTCTTCCCGATCCGCCCGTCCAATCCAATACCTTTAGCCAGCCCCACCACATCTCCTCCTACTGCCTCACACAAGCTTGCCATCTCATTTATAAAACTTATCTTGGTAGCCAAAAAAGCGTTGGCCGCATATTTAATAAGCTCCGCTGTTTCGAGTCCCGTAATCACCATGGGTGTTTCAATCAGATAGAGCGGTTTATAAATGCCTTTAAGCACTTCTGCAGCTCGATCACTGTCCACCCCGATTACTACGCGGTCTGGTCGCATAAAATCAGCGATGGCAGCCCCTTCACGGAGAAATTCAGGATTCGAGGCCACATCAAAATCCGCGTTTGGGTTCGTCTCTTTTATCAGCCGTTTCACCTGACGGGCTGTCCCCACCGGAACCGTGCTCTTATCTACCACCACGGTATACGCTTTCAAAAAGTGAGCCAGTTCCTTCGCCGCTTGATAGACGTAAGTAAGGTCCGCATAACCGTCTCCCCTTCTTGATGACGGTGTTCCGACAGCGATAAAGACAGCATCAGCCTCTCCGACTGAATTTTCAAGATCAGTAGTGAAAAAAAGTCTGCCCTGTGAGACATTTCCTTCGACTATGTCTTGAAGCCCGGGTTCGTATATGGGAACAATCCCCTGCTTCAAGGATTCGATCTTATCTTGATCTTTATCTACACAAACAACATGATGACCGAATTCGGCCAAACAGGCTCCGGACACAAGACCCACATATCCCGTTCCAATAAGGACAATTCTCATAACAAGCTCCGCTTTTCAGTTATGGAAATCTTAAAATATACCAACACAAGGAAAGTGTTTTGTTTGTTGCTTACCGTTTTTTGTTAACAGGTCACTTTCTCATGAGATACGCCCGTAATCATCTTCGTAACGGACGATATCATCTTCACCCAGATAGTCTCCGGTCTGGATTTCAATCATTCGGAGTTTTTCGCTTTTGCGATTCTCAACTCGATGCCGGCTCCCTTTTGGGATGTGAATGTGCTCCCCGCTGACAACATCCACAACTCGCTTATCCACCGTCACCGCGGCTGTGCCCGCCACGACGATCCAATGCTCAGCCCTGTGCTGATGGCTTTGTAGGCTCAAACGTTCTCCTGGCAAAACATCCAGCCATTTCAGTTGATATGTTTCCCCACGATCCAGCACCTTGTAGGCGCCCCATGGCTTGAGTACTTCCCGGTGCACCAAGGCCTCTTCCCTTCCTTCATTTCGCAACTGCTCAACAACCTTCCCTACGTTCTGGCTCGCATTCGCACGGCATATCAAAAGCGCATCAGGAGTATCCACAGCCACCACTCCGTCTAACCCTATGGCAGCCACCAGACGATCCCGGCCATAAAGTAAGGAATTGCGACTATCCGATATAAGGACATCTCCCTTCACTACGTTCCCTTGCGGGTCCTTCTCCATGATTTCTAAAAGGGCCGCCCAACTCCCCACGTCGCTCCATCCTACATCGGAAGGGAGCATGGCCACCCTGTCGGAGCGTTCCATTATCCCGTAGTCTACTGAGATGGTTGCAAGCCCCTCATAGATATCCGCCACCCGATCAGGATCCGAGGGAGGATCACCAAGGGAATCAATCTCCATTAACCCTTTATAATGTGCAGGAAGATATCTTTTCATCTCATCCATAATGTGATCTGCACGCCACAGGAAAATGCCGCTGTTCCAAAAGAAATCTCCGGATTGCAAATAGGTCTCAGCGGTCTCCTGGTCCGGTTTCTCGGTGAACCGGGATACTTGAAACACATCAGGTTGGGGATTTCCGAGCTCGAGAGAGTCTATTCGCCTACCCTTTTTAATGTATCCATATCCTGTCTCCGGCCTTGTGGGACTGATACCAAGGGTCACCAACCATCCCTCTTCAGCCACCTTTTGACCTGCGCGCAGGAGATCCAAGAAACGATCTTTTTGCTCTATGTGGTGATCAGCAGGCAAGACCGCCAGGACACCTGCGGGATCCTCACGAAGGATACGTATGGCAGCCAGCCCAATGGCAGCAGCCGTATTTCGACCCGCTGGCTCTTCAAGTACTCGGACCTTTTTAAAATTGTGAGTGTGGAGTTCCAGTTTGATCTCGCCCGCTTGTGAACGGGTTGTAACTGCCCAGATCCGTTCTTCCGGGACTAAGGCCACGGCTCGTTCAAGGGTCATGGCAAGCATACTCTGATCCCCCAAGATATGAAGCAGCTGTTTTGGCATCTTTTCACGACTAAGAGGCCAAAAACGTGTTCCACTTCCGCCCGTCAGTATTACTGCATGTAGCATTCCACCGGACCTCCTTGATAACTATCGAGTGTAGATTTTCTTTTGCGCTGGATTATATGACTTTCATTAATTCGTCTGTTTTTTCTTCACGGTCCGGGACAGCCGTGAAGGCAAAGCTGCGCTATATATATCCCTTCTGCCCTAAAAAAAGGAGGACCTCCTGGGCCGCTTCCTCCGGTGTGACATCGGTAGTATCGACGCGCACCTCCGGGGATTCGGGAATCTCGTACGGGTCGTCCACGCCTGTGAATCCCTTTATGAGCCCTGCCCTCGCCTTGGCATACATCCCTTTTCTGTCCCGTTTTTCGCACTCCCCAATCGGAGTAGACACATGAACTTCGATGAATCCACCATAAGCTTCTATAGTTGACCTAATTTCTGCCCTTGTGGCCTCGTAAGGGGCAATAGGCGCACAAATAGCGACACCACGGTTCTTGGTAATCTCGCTTGCAACATAGCCAATGCGGCTAACATTGATGTTTCTGTGTTCTTTGGAAAAACCCAACTCCCTGGATAGATTTTGACGGACAATGTCTCCATCCAGTAGGGTTACCGGCCTATCCCCTATTT
>CP070700.1:4487576-4495279 GCA_020349865.1 Desulfobacteraceae bacterium | reverse complement strand
TCGATGGTTTTTTGAAGGCCTTGTTCCAAGGGCACTTTTGGTGCCCACTCCAAAACCTCTTTTGCAAGCGTGATGTCCGGTTGTCGTTGCCGCGGATCATCCTGAGGCAAAATCTTGTATTGGATCTCGGAGTTAGACCCGGTGAGCTTGAGGATCAATTCGGCAAGCTCTAAGATTTTGGATTCAGTCGGGTTTCCCAGGTTGAGGGGGCCGGTAAAGTAATCGGGCGTATCCATCTCGCGAATCAGGCCGTCTACCAGGTCGTCTACGTAGCAAAACGAGCGAGTTTGAGAACCATTTCCAAAGATTGTAAGCGGTTCGGAACGAAGGCTCTGAACAATGAAATTAGAGACCACCCGTCCATCATTGGGATGCATCCGGGGACCGTAGGTATTAAAGATACGAGCAACTTTTATTCTAACCTGATGTTGCCGGTGGTAGTCAAAGAAAAGGGTTTCTGCACAGCGCTTTCCCTCGTCGTAGCATGAACGCAGTCCGATGGGATTGACGCTCCCGTTATATGTTTCCGGTTGAGGATTTACGGTGGGATCACCATATACTTCTGAGGTTGAAGCCTGGAGGATCTTTGATTTGAGCCGCTTGGCGAGCCCAAGCATATTGATGGAACCGTGCACGTTGACCTTGGTGGTCTGAACAGGAGCGTGCTGATAGTGGACAGGGGAAGCGGGGCAGGCCAGGTTGTAGATCTCGTCAACCTCCACAAAGAGCGGAAAGGTAATGTCATGACGCAGTAGTTCAAAAAAGGGGTTATCAAAAAAAGGCAGCATGTTTCTCTTTGTGCCCGTGTAGAAGTTGTCAACGCAGAGGACATCATGACCGTCAGCAAGCAGACGCTCGCAGAGGTGCGAACCTATGAAACCGGCGCCGCCGGTGACAAGGATGCGTTTTTGATCGTGTATCATGGTGAGACCTCCTTCTTTAGTCCTCACGCCCGCTCCCCTTCGAAATGGCTCAGGGTTGCTACCCTTCGTTTGGGGGTCAAATCTTTGATTGACTTACCTTTAACTGTTCAGGTTACTGATGGATGGGGGAAGCGTCCTAAATTATAAAGATGAACGTCCAACATCGAACTCGCCAGAGGCGAGCAAGCACTTGTCCGCCTTCGGAGGATCGAACGTCCAACATCCAATCACGCCAAGGCGTAAAAAAACAGTCAGCGTATAGCGGACGTACATAAGACTATAAGTTTCCGGGCTGCGAAAGGCAGAGGGCTTAGAAGAGAGCGGGACGCAAGGAGTAGTAGCAGCGATTAGCGTGATCACACTTTAAGACAATCTTCATATCCGACTAACTGCGGAAAATATTTTGTGTATATACCCCTGTCTCTGGTGAGAATGGCACTGCACTTTGTTGAAGCAAACCCCCCAATATAGAAATCTAACAGAAAATGTTCTTTTAGGTTCAGCTTGTGACCGCACTGTGGGCACTTTACTTTTGTTTTTCTTTTCAAATATTTCATCCAGCTTTCTGATGCGGCAATGACAGATTCAAGGTCAAGAGGTTCTGTCACAATTTTGTGTTCCTGTAAAAACTCACCCAATTGCTTGGTGTTTCCTTTAAATTGGGGCATAAGTTCCCCAAACACCACCGAGGGTGCAACCAGATTCTCTCTTCTTGTGAGAGCAATGTACAACTTGTCCTGAAAGATTCTAAATTCATCTTTCAAAATATCCAGCAGAATAGTCGTATCTACGCAAACTCTCAATTTACTTTGCCCCTGACTTCATCCATATATTCCATTGTTGTCAGTCCACCCCTGAACCTTCCACGCCACTTCCTCTTAACCGTTTCTATTGGGTCAACAACGATGACATATTTTTGACCCTCTTTTGCGATGTCCACTTCGGTTCCTGGAATGATACCCAGTTCCTTCCTAACATTTACAGGTATGGTAACTTGATATTTGGCAGTTACTTTAGACAATTTGATCACCTCCTGGGGTATACTATTTATTGTCCTGAAGTATACCACTTGCTTGGTTGGGTGTCAAATCCTTTTTTTTCAATTGAAGGATTAGGGTCAAATCCCAGTTAAATAAAAGCAAGAGAAATTTAACCCCAGTACGATAAGCTCTACCTACGGGGCAGGCAGGATAAATCTTGATTAGTGAGTAAACCTGTCTTTATTTTTCAGAATATCAACAACCCTTTCAGCAGATCTTCCATCCAAAAGATAAGGTTCAACGTTCCCCGGTGAAATGGGCCCCGGTTAAGCAAAAAACGGACGAGTTTAACTGGATAAACATTACCCTTCATTACCGTGGATTTCACTGGGCAGGCAAGGTTCAGAGGTTCCCCGGTTAAATTCGCTTCGCTCCTTTTCTACGGAAAATTTAACGGGGTAAACAGGGTTCAAATCTTTAATCAATATTTCAACAAGCCTTTTAGCAGCTCGTCCATCCCATAAATAAGGAATTAAACCTTTCTTTTTCCCATCATTTTTCAAACTTTTAAAAGCCTGAAGTATACCATCGCCTGTACTGCCTATGACCGTATTTTTTCCCTCTTCAATGGTAATGGGTCTCTCCGTGTTTTCCCTGATCGTAAAGCAGGGTATTCCAAGCCCGGTTGTTTCTTCCTGCAGACCTCCGCTGTCTGTAAACACACAAACCGCATCTTTCCATAAAAACAGTGATTCGCTAAATCCCAATGGCGGCATGTGATGGATCTGATTTGAAAGTGTAATATTGAAAGCATCCAGCATTTTTTTTGTTCTCGGATGAACCGGAAATATAATGGGTGTGTCTTGTGAAATCGTATTCAAGGCGTTAAAGATTCCGGATAGGGTTTCTTTGTTGTCGACGTCGCTCAGGCCGGGGCCTCAGGGTCGAAGACTGCGATAATGTATGTCCTATTGTAGTGCTTGTTTGAGTGCCTCCACAACCCTATCCACGTCACCCTCAGTCAATCCCGGATGAAGCGGCAGGGTCAACTCTCTGGCAAAGAAGTTTTCAGTATTTAAAAGCGAATTACCGGGGAATCGATCTCGATAGTAACTGAATTTGTGCACGGGAGGATAGTGGATGCTTGTCTGGATACCAGCCCGGCGTAAAGACTCCATGACGCTTTTCCGATCCACATTCCGTGGCAGTAAGATGGGCATGAGGTGCGCTGCTGTTTCATGATATGATCCAAAAGGAACGGAAACTTCGGGAACATCATCTGCAAGCCGTTTTCTATAGAAGCGGGTGAGCTTTCGTCTTCGAGCGTTAAACTTCAGTAACCGATCCAATTGTACAAGCCCCAGTGCTGCCCGCAGTTCATCCATCCGATAGTTGTGGCCGAGCATGCTGACGTCATAGGAATAGGCGTGACCGCGATAGCGATCCAGTGTGAGCGTCGTCATGCCGTGAGAACGCATGCGGCGCAGGCTCTCGAGCGCTGAATCATCCCGGACAAGGATTATTCCGCCTTCAGCCGTCGTCATATTCTTGTTGGTAAAGAAACTGAAGGCCGCGGCATCGCTCAGTCGCCCCACTTCGCCTACGGCAGGTGCGTGTGCGGCATCCTCAATCAGCATCAAGCCATTGGTGTCGGCGAAAGTCCGCCACCGAGGGAGATCCATAAGATATCCCCCGTAATGCATAACGATCACGGCTTTTGTCCTGGGCGTGCAGCTCTGTTCCGCATCGTCAAGGGAAATGTGTGGCACGTGGGCATCCTGCAGGTCCACAAAAACCGGTGTGGCGCCGCAATAAAGAATGGCATTTACCGTGGCGACAAACGTAAGGGAGGGGACGAGGACCTCGTCACCCGGGCCGATACCCGCGATAAGCAAGCACAGGTGGAGGGCCGCTGTGCAGGAATTCACCGCTACGGCGTCCTTGGCGCCGTGGAGGCTAGCAAAAGCCCTTTCCAGGGCTAATACCCTGTCCCCCATGGTGATCCATCCGCTGTCGATGACGGAACACAGGACCTGCTTTTCTTCCTCACCCAATACCGGGTCGCTTAATGAAATGGTGTTTGAATTTCTCATTTTAGTTACTGTTCCTTTGCTCACGGCTAGGCCAACAATGCGTGGGACTGGAGGTGCAACGACCGCCGAGGCATCACCGAGTTAAATATAAGATGAATTGAAGACTGCCTCACGCCCGCTCCCCTTCGACATGGCTCAGGGTCACTAAGCTCATAAAGATCACAGTGATATTTTTTTGTTGCAATTTTGTACAAATTATCTGTAATTTGTGTAGGAAATTTGATTGGGACGATGAAAAGAGCCGTATTAACAAGATCAAACACGGTATTGATTTTAATGTAGCAACGGAATTATGGAATGATATCAACCGCGTTGAAATTCAGGCTTCATATCCTCTTGAGGATAGAAGCATTCTCATGGGGAAAATAGAAGAAAAAGTGTAGACAGGCATTTTTACTCGGCGCGGCGATGCAATACGAATCATATCGGTGAGACGCGCCAGAAAGAAGGAGACGCAATTAAATGACCAAAAAGAAAATAGCTAAAAGCACGGAAGAATTTGATCAACGATTCGACAGTGGTGAGGATATCCACGACCTCACAGATATGTCGAAGGCCAAAATTACCAGGCACGGGAAGAAAGTGCGCATTACGCTCGATGTAGCAGAGGAGCTGGTGAAAGAGATCGATCGCATTAGAGAAAGCATTGGTGTTGACCGCGGAGCATTGATAAAAATATGGTTACATGAAAGAGTACAGCAAGAAAAAACCATGTGAAATGGATTCGTTCCTCAAAGGATTGGTGTCAAACATTGAATCGGGATTTAGTCAAATGGTTGTTGTATGGTCAAATGGTTAAATAGTCGAATGGCGGAATGTTCCAAACATGCGACAAAGGGAGTGTTGACCGGTGGAGCCTGTTAGGCTCGCACCAGCAGAAATGGTGGTTTAATAACATGAATGAGGGTGAGACCTTTGCAAAACACCCCCTTTTGCTCAATCTCTGCGTCAGGCTCAAATTTCGATCCTCGAAATATTCAATATATTCCTGCGGTTAAAATTATCGCCTTCCTTGATCTTGACCAAAATTGGACATTTTTCAAAGGCCTCAGGGTGTTACCGCTTGAGCAATGAGACGTAGGCGTATTAGGTAAAATCGGGAAAAATGGGGTAATCCCCGGCGCCTTTACACTAAGCTAATCGTGATTTCAGAGAAGCGGCGCAGGTCATTCAGACCGTTGCGAATGTATTGGTAAACGGCCTCATAATCAATGGTCCAGTACATATGAACCAGGAGGTTGCGGAAACGGGCCATCTTTTGCAAATTTTCCGACAACTCTGACGAAATTATCCCGGCATCGCTAAGAAGGGCAAAACATTCCGGGTATTGTTCAGGGACCTTTTTGAGTTTTTTGGCTGCGATATGATAACTGATGCCCAAGGCGGCTTCGATCGCCGCAAGTAAGCGATAACAGGCAATATCTTTTGTATCCTGGTTTTCCAGGAACGCTTCTCTCGGATCGTTCCTGATTTTTTCAAGACGATCTATGGACTCGAAAATTTTCTGGCAACGAGTGCGGATAAGTTCTTGATTGAGAATCATGTGACAAACGCCTCCTTCATAGCCCAATGGAGCACAGGTTTTAGGTCCAGATATCTTTTGATGGAATTTTCTATTATTCTGGTTCGGATTTCAGGGACCCTATCAAAAAAAACCTGGCCGCAAATGACGTGATAAACAAAGGACACAGGAGCAAAATTTAAGACACGGACGTCTACGTCAAACCCAAGCTCCTTGCTCAGTCTGTGGGCAAATCCAACAGTAAAAGCGCCCGCCTTCACCTTCCCAATTCCTGAGACGTAAATACCTATGTCAATATCGTGAAACGGCACATCCTCGATGAACGAGCCATACAGATAAGCAAATACTACTTCTCTTTGGCGTTTAGTCAACGCTGCAAGACGTTTTATCACTTCTTGCTTTTTCGGCAGGGATAATCGATTGAGCTTATTTTTCATTTTTTAACTTTTCACCTAAAATGCGAAACAGGCCGGCGATTTCTGTAAATACCCCTCATAATGCAATACTGCGTAAGGTCTCACCTTTTGGTGAGTAAAATTATAGCACTTTTTTTTAATCCAATCAAATGTGTGAGGGACAGGGGAGAAACTCCTTATGGTCGGAGGGATTTAGTCAAATGGTTGTTTAATGGTCAAATGGTTAAGTGGTTTACTAGTCGAAAGGTTGCATAGTGAAATGATTAAACAGCCGAATGGTAAATGGGGCATATAAAATATCGAATATCGAACAAGGAATCTCGAACCGCAGAAGGCTTAAAAGAAATAATGTGGATTGAGGTCAAATCTGGATTATGGTTAAGAGGGAATCCGATCGGCTTTGAAGTCCTTTGTAGACGCCATCAGCGATTCTGATGTCTATTTGTTCCCTAAAATTTCGATGGTCTCCAGCAGTGTTGTATATCGCTTAGGGGTCATCATAACCCTCACAGCCTCACCGTTTCTTGTGAGCGTGATAGTCGCATTCTCCTTCTCCATAACCTTCAAGATGTCGAAAAGTTCTCGCTTTACCTTGGTAATCGGTAGGGTTTGTTGAAGATGCTCCATTGTCTCTCCGTGTACTAATTATATTGGTTATCACAATTAATATTCGTCAAAGGGTCACGTAAGTTCAGTTTTTAGCGCCAACGTAATGGATCCCATCATGATCAAGAGGTCAAGAGTTTGTATCTTTACCAGTCCACTTTCACACCTGCCCACCTTTCTCAGTGCCTCTGTGTGAGATTGTCTTTTCTCACCCGCTCACTTTCTCATCTGCACACCTGCCTCAGTTTCTCTGCGTGAGATAAGACTACAATCGCCGGTAAATCCACTCCGGGATGTGGTATTTTCTTTTGTTGACGACCAAGCCGAGGAGCTTACCTCCCGCGCTTTCAAGCTCCTCTTTTGCCGTGAGCGCAACCTGGCGGCGCGTCTTTCCGGCCCCTACCACCAAAACCACTCCATCCACTTTTGCGCAGAGGACCTGAGACTCCGGAAAGACAGGGAAGGGAGGGGCATCCAGGATAACGTGGTCAAACTTCTTACGCATCATATTGAGGAACCGGTCGAACCGCCTGGATTCAAAAAGGGCAACGCGTCCAGTGTGAGTACTACCGCAGCTAAGCACAAAAAGGTTCCCCGGCCTCATCTTGTTCGCCGGGAATGTGCACGTGTAACTATTAGTAATGATATCGGCGAGACCCGGGGCTTGTTCGATTTTGAAGACCTTGTGAAGACGGGGAGTCCTCAGGTTGCCATCAACAAGGATTACCTTACGTTTGGAATCTCGGGCCAGGGTGGCGGCAAAGTTGACGGTGGTTGCTGAGACCCCCACTCCTTGTGCCGTGCCGGCGAACATAACGGTCTTGATGGTTCCCTCAGTATAACGGGTGAATAGGTTGGCCTTGAAATTCGCATACCATTCATTGGGCGCTCAAGTCGAAATCTCATCAGTCGGCTCCGTCACGCTCTCATTTTGTGGTTTGTGCGAATCCTCCTGGAATTTGGCCTGATAAGCTTCTTCGCTCCTTTTGAGGGCTTCATGCGTCTTTCCCATGGATCAGAACCTCCAGTTGATCATAGGCGCTTGCGTTGGACAGGCTCCGCCCCCTTGAGGGCAGAAGTTAGGAGCCCCAAGACTGTGGTTTTTTTGCTGGATCTTTTTCATTAAGTCTTCGGCAGTTGCCCGTTCCCCAACGCTCCCATTT
>CP070700.1:4481361-4487476 GCA_020349865.1 Desulfobacteraceae bacterium | reverse complement strand
GCTGCCTCACGCACAGCGCCCCGATCTATTCTAATCTTGTTGCTCTTTGTCACAGTTAGATACCGCTTGTAGCGGAGGGATGCCAGGAGTTCGATTGCCCACTGGGCCGTTGCCTTGCGGTCCGGGTGACGCGCAAGTTCCTGTTTAAGAATCTTCACGACCTCGGCACGGTGTTTCCGCTGGCGGGTGGCTTCCTTGGGGTTGTAGCAGAGGATGTAGCGCCTGCGGCGCTCCCCGTCACCCACAATGACCTCCTTGGCATGGAGGTTGTCACGTATGACATTGTAGCGGCCGCGTTTTGTGAGCACCTCATCTTTGACCTCGCTGACCGACGCCATGCGGGTTGCAAGAAGGTATTTGCCGCATGCTCTGGAAAGCTGGTCACGGTTGGTCTCGGAGTTCATTGCCGAGTCGGCAACGAAGATCGCCCGGCCAAGGTCCCAGCCCCTGAGATCGGCCTTGACCTTCTCCACCGTGGTCACATCGGCGGTGTTACCTGGTAACACCCAGCTCCTGACAGGAAGACCTTCGGGGGTGACGGCAAGGGCCACGACCACCTGGGGAGCCCAGAAACCTTCCTTTGCATGGCCGAACCTGCGCAGGCCATCCTCGTCCTCTTGGTCGATGGCAAAGCTCGCCGTAGTGGTATCGTAGAAGATGAGATCAACCTTGAGGTTGAACAGGTTGGCGGTCTGGAAAAAGACGTGTTCTTCGACCTCTGGCGCATGCGCATAAAGCAGATCCATGGCCTCGTACATGTGATCGAGCTTCAGGTCGTTGCAGGAAGGCATGTAAACGGTGGGAAGCCATCGAAGCCAGGTTCCCAACTTGCTTTCGGGTTCACAAAGTCGATTGGCCACCATCGCCAAAAGCGCCCGCTCGTAAGGTGCACGTATATTATCCTTCTTGCAGATAGTGCGGAGCACTTCCCCGATGCCGAGCCGTTCCCAGAGCGTTTCGGCGAGCAAGGGAATCCCGTAAGCGTAGGTGCGGTGGAGTTTGAGATTAAGGGGCAACCCGACGGCTGAAAACAGCGGCATTTGAGAATCGAGAGGATCGATAACCTCAACGTTGCAGACACGGGCGATGGAGCGGCAGAGGCGGACGAGCTGATCGCGGTCAAGTTCATCGGCCCTGCCGAAGCTGTGGATGAGCTTAGCGACGGGTTTTTTGGTGATAGGATCGCGCTCGTTGTGGGCGAGCTGATAGTACTTGACGACGCTTCCGTCCTTATTGGTTCTTTTGGTGGTTCGCAGGTACATGATTGCTTACGCATATATCGTGTATATACAATCATGTCAATAATAAAGTAACCGCTCGTGTGCCTACATGGTTTTGACGTTCACAAACGGGTAACTGACTGAAATCACGAGAGCAGGGGGGTAAAATCGGCCCAAAATGGGTCTTTGGAGACTTACAAATCCCAAACGGAAGATAGCTTATGGACCCTGAAAAGATTATTGCCGGAAAAAAAATCCTCATCGTAGATGATGAAAAGGACGTCCTTGATAGTCTGATTTCCTCGCTTGAAATCTGCAAGATCGATACGGCCTTGTCCTTTGAAGAAGGAAAGAGGCTGCTCGAAGAGAACGACTACGACCTTGCAATCCTCGACATTATGGGCGTAAAAGGATTTGACCTCTTGAAAATCGCGAACGAGAGGAACGTTCCTGCCCTTATGCTCACAGCCCACGGACTATCAGAGGAAAACCTCAAAAAATCTGCCAAAGATGGCGCTGCCTATTACGCGCCAAAAGATGAAATGAAAAACATCGAGGTGTTCGTCGCAGACGTCATTGAGGCAATGGAAAAGAAAAAGAACCCCTGGGTTAGATGGTTCGATAGGCTGGGCAGCTTCTACGATAGGAGGTTTGGCGGGACTGATTGGAGAGAAAAGGAAAAGAAATTTTGGGAAGAGAGAGTTAAGGCCCGGGGGTATCCACTTGACTCCAGTGACCCCAACAAATAGCGTTGGGAGTTGATGTTAAACGGCAACACCATAGGTTTCCCGGATGAAGGCCAGATTCTTTATGGCATTCTCATATTTTTCCTTGCCGTAATTGTAGTAATCAAATTCAATTTTTGAAATATTTAACTGAATCAGGCTCAACAGAAACCAGCATATATCCGGAAACGGTTTGAACAGATCTATAAAATACAGCTCGCGATCAAAATCCGCACCATTACAGTACTCTTTGACAATCCCCTTTTCGGCCTCTCGGGGAACCAGGATCTCCTGGAACATATCGGCAATATCATAGTATCTCGGCGCCATACCGGCATACTCTCAGTCGATGATATACATGGGAGAATCGTACCGTAACAGCGCTTCGTCATTAATCAATATAAAATTATCGGCCAGCAGGTCGTTATGGCAGGCCGTGTACTCATTCTCCGGAATGTTGACAATCTGTGTCAGCTTGTCCAGTCTCTCAATGGTGCCGGCGATGTCGAACTCCGATTTGATGATTTAGTTCAAATGGCGTCAATTTCCTATAAATTCCATCATTTCAAGGACCTGTCTTACTCCAACCTGTATTCCACAAAATACTGAACTTTATAATCAAGCCTGACACCGCATATGTTGTGGTTCCTTTTTCTTGACTCACCAATTCGATTTTCCTATGCTCCCTTCTAAAAAAAGGTTCTTTTCGGCTGCGGTTCGGCTGTCGGCTGTGTCGGCTGGTGTCGGACCAAGCTAACCACTCATTCCAGCGCATTCAGTAAATTGCCCTGCTACTCTGTATAGTTACGATTTACATAATGTAAGATTAACAATAATTGCTGAAGGTATGGACATGAAAAACCGAATCCTTTTTTTTCTGCTCCCCTCGTTGTTCTTCCTGTTCGCCTTTACAATCGAAAATGCCATTGTACCCAAAGACGAAATTCTTTCAGGCGGACCACCAAAAGATGGTATACCTGCCCTTCTTCGTCCCAAATTCGTTCGCCCTGATAAAACCGCATTCCTGAACAACAACGAGCAGGTGATCGGGGTGGCTATGGGCGGCGATAAGGCATATCCCCTTGAAACAATAACCATGAAACCAAGCGTTATTCAGGAAAGCATAGGCGATAAGGTCATCCGCATCAGAGTAAGCAAGGATGTTGAGGTAACGGCCGTGTTGGGCAAAAACGGCAACACCCTCCCCCACATTTTTTCGTACTGGTTCGCCTGGCAGGCATTTCATCCTGATAGCGCCGTATACAAACAGGATTAAAGTGGAGATGAAGGGCGGTATGTCGCAGGATCCAAAAAGTTCTTAGGATATGCGTAAAGCCATCGGGATTTTAAAAAAATTTTTCAAAAGACGTACTATACTTTGACATTGAGGTTACATGAACATGCTCGGATTACTCCTTCAGGATGATGTTTGAGAGCCAGATCATGGACAACATAACCGAAGCTACACCAAAAGATGCAGGCCCCATAATGTCTCTTATATCCGCGTGTACCAAAGATATGGAAGCTCATTGCATTTATCAATGGGATGACAAATATCCAGCCCGGAAAACAATCGAAGTTGACATTGCCAACCGTTCTCTGCACGTTCTTAGAATAGATGGGGAATACTGTGGCATAATAGCACTTGATGGAAATGAGCCTCCGGAGTACGGAGATGTACACTGGAAATACAAAACTGATAAGTTTCTCGTGGTCCACAGGTTGGCCGTTGATCCTCAGTGGCAGAAACGGGGAATTGCAAGAAGGCTCATGGATTTTGCAGAACAATACGGGCACACTAATGGCTATCAGGCAATTCGGTTGGATGCTTTTATCAAGAATCCAAGAGCCGTCAAGTTATATGAGCTTCGAGGATATAGAAATGCTGGCACCGTTATTTTAAGGAAAGGGCCGTTCTATTGTTTTGAGACCAAACTATAATCCCAATTGAGCCAAAAGGTGCTTATAAATCCCCTCTAACTCCCCATTACAAAAGGGGAGGACTTTTGCTTCCCCCTTTACTAAAGGGGGATCGAGGGGGATTTTGTTTGATCTATGTGGAACGATATTTGCCTGTTTTATAAAGTACCTATGAATGAGTTATGAAAGACGCTTTGTAGCTTTGCAAAAGCCGTGTGTGCCAACACATCTATCGAAAATCTACCGGATTGTTTCACTCGATTGGGGTATAAATAGTCAACCATCACCCCTAAAAAGGGTGGCTTGAATGGTGCGTAATCATGAACTGTTATCTCACCGCAGAGACCTGTCTTCGACCCTGAGGCTCAGACCCGAAGGGAGGCCGCAGAGAAATGTTTTATTATTTTGCTTTTCGCTGACCCCGAAGGAATAGGCTTCGTATTCCATGGGGCGGAGGATGCCGGAAAGCAAAATCCATTCTTCTGCTGCCGGTAAGTTGCCTTAAATCGATGCCCTATTATATAATTGCTTAGTCCCTCGATTCATAAATTCGATAACGTATTTATTCACTCGGGACTAAGTGTTGAGTGAGCAATTCCAAAGGTTAGACTCATAAAACATACGTTATCATATTCGCGGATCGAAACACTTAGAATGGGCGTTTGCGGTCGCAGCTTCAGCTGCCGAGAGTCGGGGCGCAATAAGGGCTGTACGTGAGGTGTTACACTATGGCGGATATAAAGTTATTGGCACGGTAGTCAAGCCGGATACCAAGAAAAATCCTGAAATTCAGCAAAAAATTCTGGACAACGCCAAGAGTTTCGGGCTCAAGTTCTAAACAGGGCTCTTTCCCTGAACAAGGCCGAACAATTAACTGTAAGCAGAGAAAATCCATGACCAAACTGATGAAATGTATTCTGATTGCCGTTCTGGCGTTGGTCCTATTTGTTGGTGTGCTGTATTACTGGTTTCCAGGTCTGATCTTGGAATCCGTGAAGCACAGCCTCCGCTTTTGGGCAGGACTTGAAAGGCGTGAAGTGCAGGTGAATGATCACCATTGGGTGTACCTGGAGGGTGGAGAAGGCGAAACCATTTTGCTTGTGCACGGTTTTGGAACGTACAAAGATCTTTGGGGTACTTTTTCAACGGCTTTTAGCGGATCTTACCGGTTGATAGTCCCCGATCTGCCCGGGTTCGGAGAAAATTCCAGGATCGCCTCGGATAAGTTCGACATCCCCAGCCAGGTGAAGCGGTTGAGCCATTTCATTGAGACCATAGGGCTCGATAGTTTTCATATGGCTGGTGTTTCCATGGGAGGATACATTTCTGCCTATTATGCCGATAAAAACCCTGAAAAGGTGAAGAGCCTGCTTCTTATGGATGCGGCGGGCGTTGACTCGCGGATACCCAGCAACCTTTGGCGGAGGTACCAGAAAGAAGGGACAGTTCCTCTCCTCTATAAGACGCCCGAACAGTTTGATGAGCTGATGAGGGTTCTATTTCACAAGCCGCCCTGGGTGCCCGGCCGCTTCAAAGATTATATCGCTCGAGAGGGCGCCCTCAACTATGACTTCCACGAAAAGATCTTGAGGGAGATGGTGGATGGGGGCATGAATCTGTTGGAGAGCAGATTGGCAACGATACGGGCCAAAACGCTGATCATATGGGGCGCCAATGATCAAATCCTTCATGTTTCAAGTGTGGAGAAGTTTCAGGCGGGGCTTAGAAACAGCAGGATAGTAATCTTGGATCAATGCGGTCACGTCCCCTACCTCGAAAAACCCAAAGAGACCAAGCGCGCCTACAAGGATTTCCTGGCGAGTTTGGACTGAGGGCATTGGCGGTCGCTGAAAGGTAGTAACCTTGCTTTCATTTCCCGGTACCCCATCTCCATCAGGGGTTTCAGATTCACAATATCTGCGGTATTGTATTGAATCAGCCGGTCTAATGCCTCCCCGTCTCCCCACTGAAAGGCCTTCCAGAGCATAACCGCATCGTATCCATCCATGCCATCAATTTCCGGGCCACGAAGGAGACCGATTTCTTTCTCGATTTTTTTAAGACCACCCCGGTACCCCAGCTTATTTAATAAGAACCGGAGGTCAATGTGGGCCGGTGGCAAAGAAATATGTGGAAACCACCGACGAATAAAAGGCAGGTCAAATGTGGTCCCATTAAAAGTAATAACCAGATCGTATTTTGTAATTGCGATCTCAAACTCATCTAAGTTGATCCCGTTTACTAAGGTCT
>CP070700.1:4477952-4481261 GCA_020349865.1 Desulfobacteraceae bacterium | reverse complement strand
GTGCTAAAAGGTGGAATGCAACCACTATAAGAAAGATCTTGATTTTACCAGCCTATAAAGGTGAGCACATTCTCAACAAGTATTTTCATAAACAACTTAAAAAGGACAAGCTTTACATGGAACCTGACAGGGATAGTCCGAAACCGGAGGAGGATTGGATAACTGTCCAGTTTCCGCCACTCATAACTGAGGAAAGATGGAATCTTATTCAAAAGCGGAGGGAACATCAAAAAAGCAAACCCACAAAGCCGCATAAAGGACATGAGAACTATTTCCTGGTTAATAAGGCGCTTGGAAAATCATTCCGGTGCGGCGAATGTGGTGCGAGTATGCAACAAAACCTTAAAGCCAGAAAGAGGAAAAAATCCCCAAAGGAGAGGCTTGAGCTATATTACTTGTGTAATTGGAAGGGAAGTTCTCAAAAAGTCCTCGACCTCACTGGTAGAGAGAGATGTATTTTAAAGATGGTTAATTCTGAATACGTTGACGCGGTGGTTTATAAGAGCGTTGTCCAATTGCTCAGTAATCCTGTCGCTTTCGGTAAACAATGGCTCACAGAACATGACACATCGGAACTCAAACAGAGAATAGAGGGCTTAAAGAAACAGATCCAGAAACTGGACCAAAAAATTGACGAGGGTTATGACTTAATCACCGAGGTTGATGATCCTACCACGAGGAGAAAGTATAAATCCAATCTGAAAAATAACATATCAGAGCGTAATAGATTGCAGGCCAAGCTTGATCTCAAGGAAGATGAACTCAAAAACAAGGCGGGTGGTATGTCGAGGCTAAAGGAGCTTCAACAGGATATGAAGATTTACCACAAAGCTCTTTCTGATGTATGGAAAAAGGTAACACACGACAAGTGGGAATCGGCATTCAAGGATTTTTTGTTTGATTTGCCGTTTGAGGAGAAGAAACGAATTATTGAAGCGGTAATAGCACCAGAGGAAGGGGGGAAAGTCTATATAAGATATCCTAGGCGTACTGATGGTTTGGATCCTGATGTTCTTTCGGAGCTAACGCCTGAAGACTGGGAACGGGATCGAAGGACGCCATTGATTGATAAGAAGCCGGTTGTTGATCTTATGTTCAATATTGACGTTGTTAGGCTGAGAGCGATAGTTGAGGGGTTGAATAAAAACGGTATTTTTGAAAAAATTCAATCAGAGCGGAATTGGCTTGTCCAACATCAAGAAAAGTCACCTTCAGCTGCTTGTTGAATCCGACCCTGTATGTCCAATAACCAAGGTCAAGTAAAACAAAGAATGCGATGACGAGAAGGCCTTTTTTTACCCACGACCAGCGTCTAATAGAGAACAGAAAGAGCATGAGGGCGTAACACATGAAAACCTCAAAAAGGTTGGGTGTAATAACCCATAAGCTGGCCCAGGGCACATCCGCCCAAAACCGGATGATTTCCATCATTACATGCAGCCCCCCTGTGCCCAACCGGAGGAAAATACCGGCTACTTCAATGGAAAAAGGTAACGCAGCCGCACAAAGCAATCCGAAAGGCAGGACCCACAACCCTATAACCGGCACAACGGTAAGATTTGCCGGAATGGTCACAAGAGAAATCCGGTGAAAGTAAAAGGTGATCAACGGCAGAAGAAAGATCGTAGCGGAAAAGCTCACCACAATAAGGCCGATGAAATATGTTGTGAGACCCTTTAAAACGGGGTTTTTCGCTTGTATGGATTCTAAAGGTGAGAGGGTTTTCTTAAAAAGAGGGGGCGTCAACCACAGGATACCGATCACCGCAGCAAATGAAAGCTGGAAAGAGATGCTGAAGATGGCATGGGGATCTATGGCGAGAATGAGCAAAGCGGACAATGCAAGGGTTGACCAGACCTCTTTTTCACGTCCTAAAATCAATGACCATAGAAAGGTCAGGGCCATGATCATGGCACGCTGACTTGAAACCTGACATCCGGCAAGAAATGTATAGCCAATGACAGGCAGACATGTCAAAAGGGCCGAAAGCCTTCGGATATCTGTTTTAAGGGACAACCTGTAAGATCGCGAGAGGATCCATTTGAAGAGAAAAAACGTCACCCAGGCCACAAGCCCGATATGCAGTCCCGACACTGCAAGCACGTGTCCCAGTCCGGTCTGATTAAACGGCTCTCTTAACTCCTTATTGATACCCTGGCGTTCGCCTATGATCAAGGCCCGGAAGAAGGCGTAGTCAAGGGTGCTGAGATTTTTTCTGAAAAAATCCCTCACTGGTCGTTGGATCCTCTCTATGAGCCCATGGGGAAAAGGCAGACGTCCGCGTCCCATGGGTACGATGCGTCTACCGTCTGAGACAGATGCAGCGCAGGTAAAGCCCTTTATTTTCATGGCAGACTCATAGTCATAACGGCCTGGATTATTGAAATTCTTAAAGGGTCTCAACCGGGCAGGAAAGCGGATCTTTTCTCCGGGCCTGATTTGAGGGATATGATCATACACGCTTACAAAGACGTTATCATTGACCGGGATGATCTTGTCTTCGACAAACAACACGTCCGCCCTGACTGTGAGTCTTGCCATTGCTTCAATGGTCCGGATCGGTTCAAGGACCGTCCCCTCAATGGTGCCCTTTGCGCGTTTGATTGCCAATGGCATGAGCCTGGACGGGAACTGTTTCCCCTGTTCGAGCAGGATTCCGGTGAGAAAAAATGCGAGGAGCAGGCAGAAGGTTTTTAATCGGCGGGAAAGGAAAAGGGTGGCTAAAAGAGAAAAGGCTATTGTAAGGAAAATCGGGACTACAATAGATAGGCAAGAGGCCAGTATGTTATGTGAGACCAGTATGCCCCCCGTAAAAGAGAAAAGGATCGGAAGAAGGGGGCGATGTATCATCTTAATCCTTTTCGCGCCATATGGTAGCCCCCAGGTATTTGAATTTTTTTTCCAGGTCCTCATAACCCCGGTCAAGGTGATATATGCGGTGGACTTCGGTTTTACCGCCTTCTGCTGCTAAGCCGGCAAGAATCAAGGAGGCACTGGCCCTGAGATCAGTGGCCATAACTGGCGCGGCCAGGAGGTGCTCTTTACCCTTTACAAGTGCCTGACTACCGTTGATCTCTATGTCCGCGCCCATTCTCTTGAGTTCGCTTACGTGAATAAACCGGTTTTCAAATACGGTTTCTCTGATCATGCTCCAGCCCTTTGCAATACACATTAGAGTCATAAACTGGGCCTGGAGATCCGTGGGAAAACCGGGAAAAGGCGTCGTCCTAATATCCACGCTATCAATAACATCAGGTCCCTTGACAGAAAGAGACCCTTCATCCACTTTTACCACTGCGCCCACAGACT
>CP070700.1:4471404-4477852 GCA_020349865.1 Desulfobacteraceae bacterium | reverse complement strand
CTGAGCAGGCAGAGAGGACGACCTCTTTTATGAAGATTCCCTTCTGGGGCTGTCCTGGGCTGAATTTTAAGGCCAATCTGCCGTTCCATGTAATGAGGCCGGCTTATGCGGCTTTTGAAAAAGAGATCCTCATGGCCCTACAATCCACGGTTAGTTTTTTCAAACCGCTAAACTGTTACGTTTTTCTTAAATATAAGGATATGTCTGCGGGAATCCTTTCCGGGCAGTGTGTAGGGAATGGATTTGTAAAGAAACAGCCGTTCTCTTTTCATGACGTCCGAACTCTCCGTGAGAGCGTGTTCAAACCGGCTTCCCTGAAAGTTCACAATAGCGCCACCTGGCATAAGAAAGGGGGCACACCATGTCAAGGTCTGCGGCAGATGCGCCAAAGCCCTGGCTGTGATGACATTGTATCCTTCTGGCAGGAGAATCTCTTTGCCCTTTTCGATTCGTCCTCTCGTAACCTCAATTCCCTTAAGCCCCAAGAGCCGGATTACCTGCCTCAGGAAACTGACCTTTTTTGATTTGGCTTCCATAAGATTGAAGGTTATCTTCTTTCGGCTGATTTTTAAGGGGATTGCGGGAAAACCTGCGCCTGAGCCTACATCGAGCAGATGGCCCTTTTCAGGCAGGAAAGGGGAAGGTATCAAGGAATCAAGGAGGAGTTCTTTAATAATTCTTTCCCGGGTGGTCAGGCCCGTGAGGTTCATCCGCTTATTCCACAGCCACAATTCATCAAAATAAATGCCAAGGAGACGGAGTTGCGGTCCTGATAGTTCTACACCAAAGTCGCAGGCCCAGATTCGTAAAAGATCCTTTTCGTTCCTGTTCAAATTAGACAATCACTCGCCTTTTTATGATCGCCACGGCATCTTCAGGCGTGTCTACTACGTTAAAGACCTCCAGATCGGTTTCCCGCAGGGTGTTTTTTTTGACCAGCGTGCCTTTAATCCATTCCAGGAGGCCATTCCAAAAACCTGAATCCATGAGGATGACAGGGAAGGGTCTGATTCTTTTTGTCTGAATCAGGGTCAGGGCCTCAAAGAGCTCGTCAAGTGTTCCGAACCCCCCCGGCATAATAACATAGGCCACAGCGTATTTTATAAACATGACCTTCCTGATAAAGAAATAGTTGAATTTGAGCCGTACATTGGCGTATTCGTTTGCTTGCTGTTCGCTGGGAAGGTTAATGTGGAGCCCTACGGATTTCCCCCCGGCTTGGGCGGCCCCCTTGTTGGCGGCTTCCATTACCCCTGGGCCGCCGCCCGAAATGACGTTAAAGCCGTTTTCAACCAGTAAACGAGACAACTTGAGAGTTGTCTTGTAAATGTGGCTCTGGGCTTTGATCTTAGATGACCCAAATATAGTAACTGCCGGAGATACATTTGGCATTACATCAAAACCTTCGACGAATTCCGCCATGATTTGGAATATCCGCCACGATTCCTGTAAGGTAAGATCGTCCACAAGGTACTGTCTTTCATGCATGCTGTATTGCCCTTTCTTTTTTATGGGTTTTGTAACTGCTCAGGTATGCTGGTGTCAAGTCACTAAGGTTCTGGGTTCTTAAGTCTGCTAAAAAGAATAAAAGCTGAGATTGAGAATTACTGTCATCCTCATTGACCAATGCATAATTGAATGGTCATTTAGCAGTGGTTATTGACTTTTCCAATTATATTGATTAGTTTTCAGGCAACATTTATTTTAATAATAGATTGTGAAAATCGGAGTGTCAATGATCGATACTCCCAAGGCCGCACTTCTGCTTGAAGAATAGTACGCCGCGGCTTGAAACCCGTTCCCACACAAAGGTTTGTTGTTTTTTTCGGTAGCCCGCTGGCCCTTTTATTGAAACAATGGACTAAGTGTGCTGAGAGTGGCGAGCATAAATTATGAAATTACCATTAATTACTAAGAAAGACTTTTTCCCCAAGCTTGGAAACCAAAAAAGGCCATGGCAAAAAGATTATTTGGCCATGTACTCCACTCAGTGGGGTGGCATTGTCAGGGATCCGGACCTGATGATGGTTCCCATTGACGACCATTTGGTGCACAGGGGAGATGGTGTATTTGACGTGATGAGATGTGTTCGCGGTAAAATATATCAGATGGAGGAACATCTTCAACGCCTCAACCGGTCGGCGAAGGCGATTTCGCTCGGTTTTCCTTCTGATTATGAAAGCGTGAGAGATATTATCAAGGCTCTGGTAATAGCCGGGGGCGAAAAAGATTGTTTGATCAGGGTTGTTTTGTCAAGGGGGCCTGGCAGTTTTACCCCGAATCCTTATGAATGCCCTTCGAGCCAGATGTATGTAAACACAATTTGTTTTCGGGGTTTGCCAGATGAGTGCTATAGCAAAGGGATATCACTCATTTCCAGTCACATTCCCGTTAAAAAATCTTTTTTTGCCAATATAAAATCCTGCAACTATCTCCCTAATGTCCTGATGAAAATGGAGGCCATCGATGCAGGTTGCCAGTATTCAGTATCCCTTGATGAGGATGGCTTTCTCGCCGAAGGGCCTACTGAGAACATTGGTGTGTTGACGGAGGATGAGGTTCTAAGATTCCCGGGATTTGAAAGAACCCTGTCGGGAATAACTATTAATCGCGTTTTCGGACTTGCAGAAAGGCTCGTTAAGGAAGATCTTATTAAGGATGTAAGGTTTAGCAGGATTTCACCTCAAGAGGCATATCAGGCGAGGGAAATATTTTTTACCGGAACAACATTAAACGTCCTCCCTGTGGTCAGTTACGATGGCAGGACCATAAGTAATGGTTCCCCGGGTCCCGCGTATTCGAGACTGTCATATCTTTTGTGGGAAGATATGACAAAGAACCGGGAACTGCTGACGGATGTTGACTGGGAAACGGGAGAGTAAACGTCTCAAGACCTTTGGAAATGGAGCAACAAACTGCTGGCATTTGTAAGTTATAATAAGGAGGTCAAACCATGGAACGTGTCGCAAGGATTTCCGAAATCATAGGTGCCTCGCCCGTTAGTTTTGATGATGCAATCAAAGTAGGCTTTGAAAGGGCCAACCGAACCTTGAGGGGGATCACGGGACTAAGGGTGCTTAATCAAAGGGTGTCTGTGGAAGATGGTCAGATCAAGGAGTATCGTGTCAGGATGGAAGTCATATTTGTTCTTGAAACTTAGGACTTGCCCCGTAAAAACCCGGCCCTTGACCCTTTTCATCATTAGATGATAAGATAATTTTGTCTCTTGAACCGGAAGGAGTTTTTCGGGTTATAAATCTTTGAGCCAAACAGGAAATCATTATGGAAGAAAATAAAGACAAGAACAGGGTAACTGATGCATACGAGGATTTTTTGACTGACATCAGCCAGCGTTTTTCTGGAAAGGATGAAGAAAAAGATTTCCTTGACAGCATCGGTCCTTCATCGCCCCAAGAAGATATCCAGGTAAATGTGGGTGAGCGGGTCAAGGCTGTCAGAGAAAAACATGGCCTTACTCTTCAAGACATATCACAGAGGACCGATATTGATGTTTCCTTTTTGGAGGAAATTGAGAGCGGAGTTGTTGCGCCTCCTTTGGGGATTGTCATAAAGCTGGCCAAGGCCCTGGAAATGAAAATGGGTTACTTTATCTCGGGAGAGGAGAACAGACCCTATACCATTGTGCGCCGGGGCGACAGAAAAGTAATATCACGATATGATTCTAAAAAAGGAAAGCATTACGGCTATGAATATGAGTCACTGGCTCCCCATAAGAAAGACAGACATATGGAACCCTTCATGGTGACACTTGAACCCACAGGTACGGAGGAAGAAAGATCGGCCCATGACGGTCAAGAGTTCATATATGTATTGCAGGGGAACATGGAGGTTCGTTATGGGGAAGAGATCCATATCCTTGAACCCGGAGATGCAGTATACTATGATTCAACGGTTCCTCACTTAGTAAAATGCCACGGCGATAAGAAGACCAAGATCCTGGCTGTCCTTTATGCTGAAAGGTGACAGTCATCTCCTTAATCAAAAGAGGAAGTGCCTATGCAGGCTTTAGCTCACTTATATTGGTCAAGTACCTTGTTACTATGGGAAAGCCTGCTTGTATGCTTGGTTCATAATTCTTGAGAAAATGTTAAAATATAACAAAAAAAAATGACTTAATACCAAGTTGCATTCAAAAGGCTCTTGTCTATAATGGTCATTGCGAATGAATGTGACGCAATCTCAATATAATAGATTGCCACGTCGCTTCGCTCCCCTCTGGGGCGTAGGCCCATACGAGCCGGAGGCACGCAATGACATGGTTGCAACTTGCTATAAAATAATCGGTCATTAGGATGAAGTAACAATCCTGTTATTCTTGTTTATCCCATCAAAAAAAACAGCAGCGTTATTTAAGATACTTATTGGAGGAAAAAGCAGCAAATGATCGTTTTTGATCTGGAGTGTTCCAGGGGACATGTATTTGAAGGTTGGTTCGACAGCCTCGAGTCATTTGAAGGGCAGAATAGCAAAGAATTGGTGAGCTGCCCGGTTTGTAATGATACCGATATCAAAAGAGTCATTTCACCTATTGCTGTGAAAAAATCACATCCCGCCAACAAACAGGCGGCTCCTGGGCCCATTGACTATCAGAGACTCGCGAAGGAAGTTGTGGACTATATCCAAAATAATTTCGAAGACGTAGGCCCTAAATTCTCTTCAGAGGCCCTGAAGATGCATTACGGTGTAGCCGACAAAAGAAACATAAGAGGATCAGCTACGGCCGAGGAAGAGAAAACCCTCAAAGAGGAAGGGATTGAATTTTTCAAAGTACCTTTGCCCAAAACGGATGAAGATGAAGGGAAGAAAAACTGAAGGCTATTGATTCCTTACCAACCCTTAGTCCACATTTCTTCATCTTCATAGACCTTTTCATCTTCTAAGTGGGCCTCTTCAGCGTCGTTTTCACTCAAACGTGGAGGATCGGGGTCGTTGAGTAACTCCTTGTAGTACTCGTGCTGGATAAGGAGGCTCATAATCTCGTTAGTGCCGGTCCATATCTGTGCGAGCCTTGAGTCACGCACCATCTTTTCTATTGGAAACACATTGGTGTATCCAATGCCACCCACGATCCGCATGGAAAGGTTACAGACTTCCCAGCACATATCAGTGGAGAACTTTTTTGCCTCACTTACGAGCCGCCGCGCCGAGGGAAGGTGTGTGTCCGCAGCTTTGCCGGCCGCATGAGTAATGGCCCGGGCCGCATCCAATTGGGTTATGGCGTCTGCCACCTTAAAGCTTATGGCCTGATAATCACGAATTTTTTTGCCAAACGCATATCTGCGGTTGCTGTAACGTGTTGCAACCTCGAGGGCGGCGCGTGCCAGACCCAAGCACCCGCCGGCCGAGGTCAGGCGTTCCGGAACCATCATTGAGTTGAAGATTTGGGCACCCTGATTGAGCCCACCGATGAGGTTTGAGGCAGGGACCTTAACGTCTCTGAAAATGAGCCTACCCGTACCGCCTCCCCTTGTGCCCAAAAGATTGTACAGGTGCTTGGCTTCAACTCCTTGCCGGTCCGCTTCTATAAGGATAAGGCTGATACGCTTGTGAGGTTTTCCTTCCGGATCGGTCTTGCAGTACACCACAAAGAAATCAGCGCCGCTCGCCGCCACAACGAAACGCTTCTGACCCTTTACGATAAAGTAATCGCCCTCGCGTTTTGCCAATGTTGTGGCCCCGAAAAAGTCCGATCCACCCCTTGGCTCTGTCAGCGCCTCGGCTGAGACCAGCTCACCTTTAAGCATGGGTTTTAGGAAATTCTCCTTTTGCCCTTCAGATCCGAAAGTATGCAGGGCCTCCCCCACGATGGAGGGCATGGCAAACGAACAACTAAGCGCCATGCCCAGCACCCCGATCTCTTCAAGGGCTGCTATCTCGGCCGTCCAGTTGAGTCCCCTACCGCCGTATTGTTTAGAAAATCTTAGGCCTAAGAGATTGCGGTCTCCCAGGGCCTTTACAAACTCCCTGGGGTAGGTTATCTCATCCCGGTCCATCTTTTTTACCAGGTCAGGGGACACATCGGCTTTTACAAAATCTCTGATCTCACGCTTTAATGCCTTCTCCTCATCGGTCAAGAGCACGTCTTGGAGCATTGGTTTCTCCTCCTCTCATACTATGGATTTCTCTATGACAAAACGCGTACTGTGGGCGTTGACATGTTTCTGTGGTTATGCCGAGATCATAATAGCGAAATCCGAAGCAAATTAAAAGCTCGAATTATCAAATGGCATAAACAACTATTCACTATGTTACAGGATAAAATATGAGTGCTTAACAACGAATTTTCGTAACACTTTAGCATTTTGAAAAAGCCGACCGTGGATTGTAGGGCCATGGGGATCTCTTTCAGAAGGGCCGCAAAAAACTGCAGCTCGGCTGCCCTCGGCCATGAGCTCGGGCCGAATGGAGCTCGCCGCATGCCTCATTC
>CP070700.1:4468031-4471304 GCA_020349865.1 Desulfobacteraceae bacterium | reverse complement strand
TCTTTAAGTTCTGTTATGTAGATGTAACTAAGAGAACTGACGTCATGAAGGTTTTTGGAGACTACCAGAATACAATGTCACTGTTAAAGGAAACGTTCCCAAAAACAATCTTTGCCCATCTTACAGTACCTCTTACTTGTAAAGAGGCCGGCATAAAGGGCTGGGTCAGAAAGGGTAAGAACTTGATAAAGAAAGTCATCGGCAAAACTGTTTTCAACTATTTCGATAATATAAAAAGAGAGCAATTTAACGAAATGGTTAGACAAGAATATGATGGCAAGGAACCTGTCTTTGACCTCGCAAAGATAGAATCAACTTTTTACGATGGAAAGCGGTCATCATTCACGAAAGACGGGGAAACCTATTATTCCTTGGTTTCAGAATACACTCACGATGGTGGCCATCTGAATGAAAA
Source organism: Desulfobacteraceae bacterium (assembly GCA_020349865.1). The sequence goes on along the minus strand of CP070700.1, from coordinate 4,470,889 downwards.
GGGTCGAAGGATAGTCGCCGAGCAACTCCTGATCCTTCTTGCAAACCTCTCAGAGTAGTAGCTTTATTGAGTTTCAAGGGTTCGGAGCATGTTTCACTGGGGCAGAGCCTATTTAAAAGTAACTCAATAAACTCAAGCAACCAATTACCCAGCATTCAGCATGAAGCATCCAAAACCAAAAAATATTGAACTAGAAATACGCATCTTTGAAACTATTCAGCACGATGTTAATAAACTATCATTCATCCATCTTAGACCGGTTTTTTTGGGGCAATCGCTGTCACTTCTCTGCGGTTAATGCTTTAATTTTAATAGGCCTTATACTAATCGCTGTTCCAGATGCAATTCATCAATCATTTGTTCCTGGCCGGTCAGGTTTACTTATAGATATTGGTCTTGATCTTGTGGGTATTTTCTTTGGACTAGAGATTGTTAAGATTTTCTGGACCTTTAACATTTTTCAAGAAAAGTAATTCTTTTGCTAGGAGCGTTTAAATGCAAAAAATGATTATTCAGGTCAAAACAATTCAATCAATTGATGCCCATGCATGGGATGAATACGTTCACGCTCATCCCCGAGCTACTCTCTATCATTTATCTGGCTGGAGAAATGTTATCCAAAAAACTTACGGCCATAAAACCTATTACTTGATGGCGCTTGAAAATGGTCAGCAAGCCACAACGCACTACACACAGCCCTCAACTAACGACAAACCAAGAATTCTTGGCATTCTACCTTTAATACATCTCAAACACTTCCTTTTCGGCAATAGCCTCATCTCCACTCCCTTTTTTGACCTTGGCGGTATCCTGGCCGATGACGACGGCATAGAAAAGGCGCTCCTATCCGAAGCAATAAGAGTCGCCCAAGAGTTAAAAGCAAAAAACATAGAACTCCGCCACACCCATCCCCTTTCGTGGATAAATAAAAGCTCAAAGCTCAAAGCTTCCCGATGGAATAGAAACAATGGCATTCCACAGGGCAGGCAAAGCTCAAAGTGTTCTCCTATGGGCTATCAGCTATCAGCTATCAGCTGCTTTACTCGTTCACACAAAGTCCGCATGCTCTTGTATCTCCCAGCATCTTCCGAAATACTGATGAAATCCTTTAAAGCCAAATTAAGAAGTCAGATAAAGAAACCTTTAAAAGAAGGCCTGGGTTCAAAAATAGGTAGCGTCGAATTGCTGGAAGACTTTTACGATGTTTTTTCTATAAATATGAGAGATTTGGGTTCCCCGGTTCACTCAAAGAAATTGATGCGCAACGTTCTTGAAGAATTTACCGATGAATCAAAAATAGTTATGGTTCATAAAGATGATCAACCTTTGGCCTGTAGCTTAGTTATCGGTTTCAAAGACACACTGGAAAATCCGTGGGCCTCAACCTTGAGAGAATACAGCCGACTCAGCCCCAACATGCTTCTTTACTGGACCATGTTAGAATATGCCTGTGAAAATGGTTATGCCTGCTTTGATTTTGGTCGATCATCTCCGGATGAGGGAACCTATAAATTCAAAGAGCAGTGGGGTGCCAAGCCGCTGCCACTGCACTGGCATTATATTTCATTAGATGGGCAGCCAGTCGATGAAGAAACCCCCGAAAAATCAAAATTTGAAATAGCTATTCAATACTGGCAAAAACTACCTGTTCCTATTACAAAAATCATAGGGCCCACGATCAGAAAACATATTAGTTTATAGAGATGCTTCGAAAATGGTCAGGATGGGATTTATGTCTCTAATCCGGACCCAATCGCACCTCATCATACCCAACATCAAATTACAGAGTTCAAAGCCCAAATAAATAAAAAAACAGAATAATTTTAGGAATTTGGCATTTGACATTTATTTGAAATTTGGATTTGGACATTTCGCATTATAAATATCTCGTGTCTTCAAACTTTAGTGATTCCGCAATTAATTTGCTGTTTTTTCATTTGCGAAAATAACTCAGTATGCGTATAGGAAGAACCCTCTCTCCTGCTGCCGCTCCAATCTATCCTAGGGATATTATCTCTGGGATCAAAGCCCTTTTCAAAGGACAGCGTGAGCTTGACCACTTTGAGAGTGAACTGAAAGAGTATTTTGGCATAAAACACTGCTTCCTTGTTTCTTCAGGGAAGGCTGCATTGACCATAATTTTACAGGCGTTAAAGGACCTTAATCCTGATAGAGATGAGATACTCATACCCGCGTTCACATGTTACTCAGTTCCCTCAGCTATTGTCCGTGCTGGTCTTAAAATAAAGTTATGCGATATTGACCCTGATACCCTCGACTTTGACTTCGAACAATTATCCAAAATGCTATCATTCTCTTCGTCTCTCAGGGAATCTCAACCTGAAACTTGCAACCCACAACTCGCAACTCCAGACCCTCAACCTGCACTTAGTTCTGAAGCGGTCCTCAAACGAAGCGGTCCTTCAGCCTTAAAAAACATGGTTCTGCCTCAAGCGAAGCGGTCCTCAAGCTTGCCCCGTGAAATGCAAAAGCTATTTCACTGGGGCGAGGCGGTCCTTCAGCCTTCTGCAGTTTTTAATCGCCTCCTGGCGCTCATCCCCACCCATCTCTTCGGTCTCCCTGCCGACATTGAGCGACTTAGGGAACTGGTTGATGACCCAGGCGTTCTAATAGTAGAAGATGCAGCCCAGACCATGGGGGCAGAATGGAATGGCAAAAAACTGGGAACACTTGGGGATGTAGCCTTCTTTAGCCTGGGACGTGGCAAGGCCCTTTCGACTGTTGAAGGAGGGATCATTCTCACAAATAGAGGCGATATCGCAGAGAGAATAAGGTACAGGATCAGGGCAATTCCTGGATATAACGTTATTCACCTAATAGCCTTGCTTGTCAAATCG
>CP070700.1:4462286-4467931 GCA_020349865.1 Desulfobacteraceae bacterium | reverse complement strand
TCCTTTCTCTCCTAAAAGACCTGACTTATGATCAAATGTCCTAGCCTTTCAGTCCGGTGAGAATAAAATCTGTATAAATCTTGGCGACCTCCTCTTTTGAAAGTCGACCAGATTGATGGAACCATATGGAAACCGCTGTACACATTGTAATTATTCCATAAGAAGCGACCTTGAAGTCTGTATCCGCAAAAATGCCTTTTTCTATTCCTTCCTTGATCAGAGATTGGAATTTCCTCTCATAGTCATCTCTCATCTTCATAATGTTTTTGTAGTTATCAACAGTTAATCCACGCAGCTCACTATCCGAGATAAGAACCTCTTTTTGCCTCTCCATATGAAAGATGACATGGCTTTGAATCGCCGCTCGCGTCTTTTTCTCAGCCCCTTTGACACCTTTAATTTGCGCCTCTAGGTTTTCATCTAAGTCAGCCATCGTAGTTTTTAAAATATCGAAGAGTATTTCCTCTTTATTTGAGTAATGATAATAAATGCTAGATTTTTGGATGCCTGCTTCGCGTGCTATGTCACTGATGCTGGTAGCAAAGTAGCCTTTCTTGTAAAAAAGGTTAATCGAAACCTTTTTGATGATCTCTTTCATGTTGGACATTGTTTACTCAACCTTTTTTTGGTGAAATGTACGTAAAGCTTGATGGAATAAGATTTAACTAACGACCGGTCGTTAGGTAATAAATACCTCTATTGTCTTTTTTATGTCAAGCATTTTTTTGAAATTTTTAAAAATCATCCTGCAATGCAGGAAATCAATAATAATTCAGACATCTTGGGTTTCCCGGTAACATCGCCATAAGTCCGGATGGTAGCTCCTAAATTCCCGCCTTCAGGGGAATAACAAAATAAGCCAACTGCATATCATTCGCGCAAACGCGGCAATCAATCTTAAATGCCTTTTCTCTTATCCATCCAATAATCGATTAGACTCAGAGATTTGATTATATTGAGAACACTTTGGCGGAAATACATGTTGGAGTAAAATAGGATGCTCGCGAAATCCATGGCTGTCCTACAACTATCGAAAATTCCGACTCTCCTAAGTACTCTGATTCGGCTTTTTACCGAGCGGGTAGGTCAGGTGGGATCGACATGGTGAGGTATATTAGAATCAAAAAACTTATTGAGAAGATAAATCTTTGAGAGGGACAAGACTACTAGTGCGTTTGTTGAGAAGCTATGGAAAAAGGAACGCTCTTCAACTTTTAAATTTATTTATAAACAGAAACTCAGGCCTCTAAATATTTCTTTATTCTCAGTAAGCTGTAATTATCCCAATATCTTTTGTTGTAAAATTGTCTGAATGTCTCGGTCGGAGGGGGAAGCCCTAATTTATTGATAAGTTGCACTATCGTGAGCAAGCGTATGGATTTTTTACAATGTGTATTATGTAAATAATCATAACAAGATGTGAAGCATCAGTTCAATCCCTGAAATAATCCCTGAAGAAAAAGATATTCGATCATTCAGTCTTAAGAATGCCCTGTACTTCATCAAACTTCTTGGCCATAAGGGTCTCAAATTCCTTTCCCAAAAAACGGCGGTTCGTCTGCAAATACCATTTCACACTGTCCCAATAGTCTTGCAATGCTTGAGAGTCACTTATTGTTTCAAGAATGCTTTCGATTTCCGAAAGCTTTTCCCTCTTTAGGCCATCCTTACGCAGTTCGTATAGATCGTTCAGCCTATGCTTCTGTTCATCGGAAAAGCCTATGTCCAAGGATCGGTCAAGAAGGTCCTTCACTAAATTGCTGAGTTCTTCAAAATCCCTGATGAGATCCATCTGCTTTTTTGTCTGTTGCAATGTCATGTCCACAATCTCTGTCAGCCTCTTTTCAAAGGCCTTTTCAAGTTGCAGCTCGTAATCTTCGGTATAGAAAGGGCGCTTTCTCAGAGAGCGAAGGCCATAGTGGAAATAGTTTTTGAGTTGCTCCACGTTGTCAATGGTGTCCATATAGGATATTTTTTGGGCGATATTTACTCGGTCCTTGAAATTAACAGAAAGGACATTCGCAAAAGCATCTTTCCTGAGAAAGACGCCGGTTTTTACCTTGAACAGGTATTTTAGATTGTACTTGTTATCAGAAAGTTTTTCTATAGAGATAGTATTAAGAAAATCATTGACGACTTCGTATCGCTTTTCAATGTCCTTACTCAGAGCTAAAAAATTTATACGGATTGGCTTGCCATTTGGTTTAAACTTCCTGGTTCCCACTAGGCCTAACAAAAACAGTTTTATCTGGTTTTCATAGCTAAGATATCCACTTACCTTCTCATAACCAAAAATACGAACCTTATCATCAACAAGCTGATTCAGAATAAAATGCCTCGTCTCCTCTGCCAGATTTTGAAGGGTATTGTAAATACGGAAGGCCTCAAAAACTTCCCGTTCAAAAGTGGAGTATCCAATACTTGAAAACTTCCGCTTTTTGTATATGAATTTCAGGGGGACCTTTAACATCAGGTTTACAAGGTCAACAAATTGTGCGTATCTGATACCCTGCAATCTGAAAAGACGTTCCATTGCGAAGATCATTTTACCTGATCGAATGGACTTAGTCTTTTCAATCTTTTTCCACTCTTGCGCTTCCAAGTAATCGGCCGGTGTAACTCCCTCAGGTAGTCCTTTCGTTTGATAGCTTTCAAGGGCATAGAACAGTCTTCCCTTCCCCTCAAAAATTTCATTGAGTTCCGATTCGAGGGTTGTTTCGCCATCAAGAACTCTCTGGCATAGTGCTCTTATCCGAAATAGCCAATGGGCAAGATCCTCGAGCATCAGATCTTCCCGAAGGGCAGACAACATTATAAAAGAGATCACGAAAAAGGCATCGCAGAGATCTTTATCCTGAGAATCGAGGACCCTCTGTAAGGCTGAAAAGGACAATTCCCCCCGGATAATATGATGAAGAAGGCTGTGGTGTCTGACCAGAAAAATCAGACAACCTTTTACTTCGTCATTGAGTTGATATCTTTCTGCAATTTTTTCCTTTTCCAGAAAAAGTGCGCCGGCATGTGCATAACTTGTTGGACTAATGTCACTTTGATATTTTTTTCTGAGGTTTGGTACTCTGCCAAGATCCTGGAAAATAAATGCTCTTGCAAGGGCGTCAAACAGGGGTTGATTTTTACTCAGATGCTCAACAATCATTTCCAGATCTTCTATCTGCGATTCACTCACTCCGATTATGCCAGCGGCCATAGGCCCGAACTCTCTCCGAGCCAATGTGTGAAAGTAATGTGTGTTCTGGAAATCCTCTTTGTGGTGTCTGACAAGAGCCTGAAATTTCTTTGCAGAAGAAATTATGTATTGGGTTATCGGTGACTTCAGATACAGGTGAGAAGAGAGGTCCAGATCTTGAAGTGTCGTAAATTCAGGGAGGAAAAAACTCAGAAGAGATGGAGCGTGATTGTACAGCAAGTCGATATCAGTGTATATGTCTTTTGGACGGAAAGCAACTGTTAGGAAATTTGATCTCAAATACTCCCTTAGGTCTTGAGTCCTTTGAAACCATTGCCTCTGCCGCGCTGGTAATTTCGGGGCAGAATCCATCTGATCAATAAGTCGCCGATGGCTCTGGTAAAAACTTTCCAGATTGGAAAACAGGTTTTCCAGGGTTTTCAAATCCTCGACTGATATCTCGGAAATAAGGCTTCCCGTTATTCTTTTTGACAAGGATTCCAGCTGTTCAATATCCTTATCCATATCCATATAGTCGATTTCCAGGTTCAGTGTTTGCGGGTCCACTTTTAGCTGAAACCCGGTACCTAAAATAAACGAGTTCCTATTCTGATACAATTGTTCGCTAAACTCTCTAAGAATGGCAAGATCGAGGTAGCTGATATTAATAGCCCCGGCCTCCAGTTCGACCTTCTTTACCCGATCGTCGATTTCCCCTGCCTCCACATCGCTTAGTATAGGGTTAAAGTTAATTATCTCACCCCGCACCAGGTTTACGGTGATCCAGAGGAGGATGAATACATTCCGGCTTTCCATTCTTTCAAAAAGATGCCCCGTCCCGTGAAACTGGATGTCAAGAAACTTTCTGTAGAACGCGGGTAATCGCAAAGGGTCAAACATAAGGTACATCTCTTCGAACTTTTCTATGGTATTCACGAGTTGAATAACATTTTCTATTCTGGACAGCTTTTTATCATCATGGTCAGCCAGCGATTCTTTTTCCATTTGGCCCTTTTGTCTGAGCTCGTTCCAGTTGTCGAGGAATTCAAAGTGATTCATCATCTTGAGAAGGTTACGAACAATCTTGTTGTGTATCCCCCCTATAGAAGTTATCTTTTCGTCTAAAAGCCTTTCCCAATCGAGTTCTCGGTTGTTGACAACTCTTATGGTGGACTCATAGAGATCGAAAAGCTCGGCAAGTTCTTCCTGGGCCCCTTCGGAACCTCTGGCTGCCTCCGTTTCGGCCATGGTCATTAATAAGCAGTAACGAAGCAAGTTAACGGCCTCTTGTGGCTCATATGTCCGAGCCAAGTCAGAAACCGGTTTAAGGGCCTTCTCGTTCATCTTTCCAGATATGATTCGTCCCAAAGGTGTATGGCCTAAGACGATATAAACAATCTCCAGCAGCTCACTATGTTTAAATCCAAAGAAAGTGAGTGCTTCCAGATTCTTGAGCACCTTGGTTTTCGATCCTTCGATTCGGTCAGGGTTCAGGGATTCCCTTATTTTTTCTAACCGGCTGATTTTGTTTAGAAGTTTGAGGACTTGGTTTATGGCAGCAAATCTTCTACTCCTGTTTACCAAGGGTTGTTTCAAGCGGTCTAAATAGATTTGCGGTAAGCCTTTGTATTTGCCCTCTTTTAATTTGCCTAACACGCAAAGTGTTCGGATCAGATATTCAAATGAATCCTTGTATTCGGCCAAATAGTCTGTAGAGGTGCCGACAAGTCTTGATGCTATTGCATCCTGCACAACCTTTGATACGGTGGTTTTCAAAGGCCTCTTTTGCCCAAGATAGATCAGCATGTAATTTGGATCGTAATCGGTAAATGAAAATCTTTGCTCCCACTCTTCTTTTACTGATTTGGGGACCAGAGGCTTTAAAAATATCTTTTTAAAATAAATGTCGAGAAGGCTGGACCAGGTTTTTTCCTGATTACTTAGAAAGGACCAATCGGTAAGTTGAAAATCCATAAAGGGCAGGCTGTTTATCTCTTCCAGGGTCAACTTCTCTAATTGCTTTCCCTCAAGTAATTCATCAAAGACTTCCTGTTCCACATAAAGGCCACTCAAATACTTTTGGAAGTCGAAGACGTTGACCTCAAGGGAGTGGTTTTTTACCCTGTACTTCTTCCTGGTTCTGAAAATATGGCTGAACAGAGTAAAATTTTTTTCCTCCTGTGTCGTTGTGAAGATGAGCTTTGTGGTTTCATTGGTTTTGGGCGTAAAATGGTTGGTAATGATAAAAAGTTCACCATCCGGTTTCAGACAATTGAAGGCCCTCCAAAGGATATAGAGAGCATACTGGTCCAGGCGCTTCTTGGAAATCATTTCTTGTGAAAGGCTGGCGAATTTTTCCATGAGAATGATTTCATAAAGATCCCTCGTAAGTATAACTAAGTCGAGTGTCTGGTTTATTTCTTTCAATTTCTCAAGAGAATCTAAGATTTCAAAACGG
>CP070700.1:4453594-4462186 GCA_020349865.1 Desulfobacteraceae bacterium | reverse complement strand
GAGACCTGATCGAGACCTGGCAAGGACCACCCGACGAGCAGCTAAGAGTACTATCTGTTGCGTGTGGACCTGTCCGAGAAATCAAAGACATATTATTGTCTCCAGATGATTGCAAGCTGATTCGTTTCACCTTGCTGGATCAAGATCGGGATGCCCTATATGAGGCAGCCAAGATGATAAATAAAACTGAAAAACACCTGAACACCAAAATATCAGCTGACTATCTAAATGAATCTGTACGGACGATGCTTGCCACCCCACGACTGAAAAGTGAATGGGGACAGTTTAATATTATTTATTCCCTGGGGCTTTTTGATTATCTAACGCCGCCAGTCGCATCAGCCGTGCTTGGAAAACTTTATCAACTGCTAAAGCCGGGAGGTGAGATGGCGATTGGCAATTTTCATGTTTCAAATCCCTGCAAATACTATATGGAATACTGGCTGGACTGGGTCCTTTACTATCGGACAGAGGGAGATATGAAGGATTTGTTAAAGAATGCACCTTCAGCAAAATCTGAGACTTTTATTGATGACACCGGGGTCCAAATGTTCCTTCATGTAAAGAAAGCAGGCGATGATCTGTGATACCGCTCTTTGTAATTTAGGGGAGAGCAGAAATTTTTAAAAAGTAGCAATTGGCTTAAGGCTAAGTGACTATATTTTAATATGTTCCTCTTTCACCCCTTGACGTGTTGTGGCATGAAACAAAAGATTTTGATACCAAAATTCCCTATTGGAATCGCGTACGGACAGACAATATCTAAGGAATGAGTCAGTGAAAAATAAGAATGGTAAAAACTCGGCAGAATTCAATTTTGATGAGAATGATTTTTCACAATATCTGGATAGTATCATTCATGAGTGGTCGAAGACCATCACCACTTTAGTCTACACACTCGTTCCAATTTTTTTCCTGCTTGATTACTTCACAATGCCCGGTGAACTTCTGCCTCGCTTTGGGGTCTACAGGCTGATTTCTACGTTCATTTGCCTGGCCCAGTACTTTATAATTCGCAATACCAAGCCCAGCAACGCCTCTTATTATCACGGATATTTTGTTTCGATAAATGTAGGGAGCATCATCGCATTGATGACCGTTGATCTGGGAGGCTTTAATTCCAGCTATTATGCTGGTCTGAACCTCGTAATAATAGGAGTTAATTTACTCCTTCCATGGAGAGCCCTGCATTCTGCCATAAACAGTCTTATAATCATTGCAATGTATATCACCTTCAATTTTATGGCAGGCCTGGACTTTTCAGCTCATATTCTTACAAACAATCTCTTCTTTCTGAGTTCAACTGCCATCATTGCTATAAGCATTAACCATGTAAAACATAAACTTGTCAAAAAGGAGTTTTTTCTACTCGTAGAGTTAAAAAAAGCACGGGACGCCCTTTGGAGTGAAATGGAACTTGCCAAGCGCATACAAACAGCCCTTTTGCCAAACAGGGAAAAAATAAAAGGCTATGAAATCGCCGCCGCAATGAATCCTGCTAAGGAAGTGGGTGGGGACTATTATGACGTCATAGAAACTTCATCAGGTGAAAAATGGGTGGCCATGGGCGATGTTTCTGGCCATGGTGTTGATGCAGGCTTGATCATGATGATGGCGCAGACAAGCATAAGTGCTATGTTAGCGAATTGCTCGGATTGTCAGCCATCAGAAGTTCTTAGACGGGTAAACATGGTCATCAGGGAGAATATTGCGAGGTTGGGCTCCGACCATTACATGACCATGATGGCTATTCGCTTCAACGAATCGCAGATGACAGTGGCTGGAAAACACCAGGATATCATCATTTATAGATCTGCACTGAATAGAACTGAGGTCGTTTCCACAAACGGAACTTGGTTAGGAATTACGGACAATATTGAGAAATATTTAACCGACGTTACAAAACAGATTGATTATGGGGATATAGTGTTACTATTCACGGATGGAATTACAGAAGCCACAAGCAGCGATGATGAAATGTATGGTCAGGAGCGTCTCGAGCAATCGCTTATTCAACATGCGGATTTGCCTGTTGGTAAACTTCGCGACAAGATAATGGAAGAAGTCAATAATTTTCAAGACGAGCAATATGATGATATGACCTTGGTCGTCATAAAAAAATGCTGAACTCCTGAAATCGTTCATTATGGAATTCAGAACTTTCGGAGAACCACCAAGTGACGTCTCTGTCCTCAAGATCAGACGAGATCAAGGCAAACCTGTTTACCTTATCGTTTCAGGGAGAACTTGAAGAGGCTTTCCTCGATGATTATTTTCGAAAATCCCTCCGACATGTCCGTATAGCCCTGCTTCTTGCCATATTCTTCTATAGTATTTTTGGGATTCTGGATGCCTGGATCGTCCCAGACGTGAAGGATAAGCTCTGGTTCATCCGTTATGGAGTTTTTGTACCCTTTGCATTTGCTGTTTTCCTGTTTTCCTTTACCACACACTTCAAAAGGTTTATGCCTTTATGTCTTACTTCAGTCATATTAGTGGCTGGATTCGGTATTATTGAAATGATCTTGATTGCTCCCTATCCAGGGAATTATTCATACTATGCAGGTCTGATTCTTGTCTACTTCTTTGGATATACTTTCTTCAAACTCAGATTCGTTTGGGCAACTGTCGCCGGGTGGATGATCGTAGTCGCTTACGAATGTGCTGCCATTTGGTTGAATCCGACTCCTATTCCAATTTTACTCAATAACAACTTCTTTTTTCTTGCTGGCAATATAATTGGAATGTTTGCCTGTTATTCTATTGAATTTTATTCCCGGAAAGAGTTTATGCAGGCACGTTTATTGGAAGCCGAAGAGAGGAAGGTCAAGGCAGCAAATCGGGAACTGGAAAGAAGGGTGGATGAACGTACGGTGCAGTTGGTGGATGCAAACAAGGAGCTAAAACAGGAGGTTGCTGAGCGCAAGCGCGCGGAAGAGGATGCACGGGAGAGTGAGCAGCGATTCAGATACCTTAGCGAGAATTCTCCTGAGATCATCTACACTTTAGGATACGATGGCGCCTTTACCTATGTCAATCCTGCGTGGGAAAAGGTCTTGGGACATAAGGTAGCCAACGTTATAGGCAAATATTTCATAGATTTTGCAACTGAGGAAGATGCCAAAAAGTATGTCCGGCTGTTTAAACGGATTAGGGATAAGAAGGAAACGCTTACCGATGTCACGGGGACTTTAATACATAAGGACGGGTCAGCCCGCCTTTTTAATCTTAGTGGTGGGACGAATCTCGATTCAGAAGGCAAGGTAACTGGCATGGTTGGGCTTCTTAAGGATATTACAGAGCAACAGAGGCTCCAAATGCAACTGCAGCAAGCACAAAAAATGGAGGCTATCGGAACGTTGGCAGGGGGCGTGGCCCATGATTTTAACAATATCCTTTCAGCAATTATTGGATATTCGGAGTTAGCAGGTTTGGAGGTTGCTGAGGGGACAAAGGTGAAGCAAAACCTGATGGAAGTTTTGAGGGCATCTCAACGTGCAAAGGATTTAGTGCAACAGATTCTTTCCTTTAGCAGACAGAGCAAAGAAGAACTGAAACCCGTCGAGATTAGGGTTATTATAAAAGAAGCCTTGAAGTTGCTAAGGGCTTCTCTGCCAGCCACCATTGAGATCCGCCAGCACATAGATTCCAATACAGGAATTATTGAGGCAGATCCCACTCAAGTCCACCAATTACTCATGAACCTTTGTACAAATTCGGCCGCTGCCATGGGTGGTGAGAGCGGTTTATTAGAGATCAGTCTCAAAAAGGTGGATATAAAAGACACTACCACGACCATGTATTTGGACATCGATCCAGGGGCCTATCTGAAACTGAGTGTGCGAGATACAGGGCATGGAATGAAGACAGAGGTTCTGGAAAGAGTTTTTGATCCCTATTTTACCACCAAGGAAAAGGGTAAGGGGACTGGGCTCGGATTGTCAGTGGTACATGGTATTGTGCAGCGTCACCGAGGTGGAATCACAGTTGAGACGGCGCCGGGAAAGGGAACAGCCTTCCACATTTATTTTCCGAGAATTGAGCAAGAAATCGAGGCAGCCGAAGCGGAAGGCAATCAATCCCTTCCCAAAGGACATGAATGCATTCTTTTGGTCGATGATGAGGAGGATTTGGTTGAGATAGGGGCGCAAATACTCTCCCATTTGGGGTATGAAGTTGCGACAATATCGGACAGCGTTGAAGCCCTCGAAGCATTCCGAGCCCAGCCAGAGCGGTTTGATCTGGTTATTACCGACATGACCATGCCGAATTTGACTGGAGACAAACTGGCAAAAGAATTAATGAAGATACGTCCCGATATCCCAATTATACTTTGTACGGGATTTAGTGAAAGTATCACTGAGGAAAAAGCAAAGGAAATTGGTATAACGGAATTCAGTATGAAGCCCTTTGTCATGCGCGAATTAGCCGAGACTACTCGGAGGGCACTAAGCAGAAGCAACTGAATTCAACGGTTTTGAGATCTGTATCTCATACGGTGATGAAGGTCCTTAACATTGTGCGATGTACTTGATCATCATTCACCCCCAAATGATATTCGCTGTCTTCATAGTGCTCTTATCTTTCCAAGAAAGAAAATAGTAAGATTGTTACTTTAGTTCCCTTTCCTGTTTGGCTTTGCACGCTTATTTTGCCTCCATGGGATTCAATTATTTTGTGGACAATGGCAAGCCCTAATCCAGTTCCTGATGATTTGGTGGTGAAATAAGGATCAAAGATGTGAGCCAGATCCCCTTCTTTGATACCTTTGCCCGTATCAGAGATGATGACCTGAATATTCCTGGCTTTTTTATCCCTCCGAATTTCTACCGAAAGGTTGCCGCCCTTTTCCATTGATTCAAGTGCGTTTAAGAATAAATTCAGAAAAACCTGTTTGAATCTATCGGGATCAACCATGATTTCTTCCACATCCGGAGAACTTTTTAAAGCCAATTTGACACCCTTACGGTAAACTTCGCCCTCAATCATTTTCAAGGATTGTTCGGCCAGCGCCTGAAGGGATGTTTGATTCTGCTTAATTTTAATAGGCCGGGCAAATTCCAAGAGCTGGGTTATAACCTTATTTAACCGTTCTACCTCTTGGATCATGATCTCAGCCGTATTTTGATCCTCGGGCACTTCCCGGTATCTCTCCTTGAAATAGGTGGCAAATCCCTTAATTGAACTCAATGGATTACGTATCTCGTGGGCAATTCCGGCTGCCAGCTTCCCGATGGAAGCAAGGCGTTGACTTCTTTCAATCTCTTTTTTTAGGTGTTGAATTTCGCTTAAATCCCTAAAAAGGATCACATGTCCGAGAAAGTTTCCGGTTCCCCCTTCTATAGTGGTAGCGATGACCTCCAGGGGGGTGCTTTTCCCATTAGTGATGAGACATTCTATCTCCTCATCAATGAAGCGTGTGTCAGTTTTGAAGCGATCTATGAGTTCCCACATCGGTGGAGGCAATACCTCGGGAGGGCTCTTCATGACCACTTTTTCGGAGGACGTATGGAGTATAGACTCGGCTGTCTGATTAAAAGAAGCAATTTTTCCATCCATGTCTAAGGCAATTAAACCTATGGGCATATTCTCGACCAGATTGTCTGAAAAGGCCTTCACTCGTGAAAGAGACGTCCTCGTTGAACGGTAAGCTTGAGCTAAGAAAAGAGATACAATACCAGCAAATCCAATCAGTAGAAGGATCAGAGCCATTATGATCGCATGACGTACGTCCTGCTTCCTTGCCACCTCCACTGGTCCCATGTCCAGTCCGACGAAGATCACCTGGGCCGCATCACCGGTGGCTCCCTCAGGGGTCATGTGTACTTGCCACCATTCATTGTTCATCATGCCCATCATTCTACGGTGATGTCTCTGCATATGCCCGTGAGTGGGCGAAAACCGCCGAAACACCTCAAATATCTCAGCTCCGTTCTGACCTGACACTTGACGCCACAGCACATTCTGGGAACGGGAAATTCGCCTTAGATCCAAGCCTATTCCGTACATTTTCCCAATTTTGGAAGGGTTACTGTGAGCCAGGATGGTCCCATTTACATCACTGACAAGAATAGTCACAATATCGGGCTGTTGAGCGGTTTCCATCAACAACCTTTGGACTTGAAAACCTCCCCCCTGCACCCCCATCATACCCATCATCCCGGTTCTGGTGCCTGCTTCGAAAGACCTGATCAGGGCTGCTCCTTTCTCCACTAAAAGCGCTGTAATATATTTTTTTTCCCGGTTGATTTTTTGACCGGTGATGAAGGCAAAGATAGGCAGCAGGATCAAAACGGCCCCTATGATCATCCATGGGGGTATGCCAACCCATGATTTTTTGCGTGGCAAATAATTTCCCATAAAACCCTTAACAAGCAAAACACAGACCAACTTTGAATTCATGGTATGGTGACAAATAATCCCGCACCACAATCCCGCGGATACCAGCTTATATAACCGTGGTCTGGGTAATTGGCTAAGTCTTTCGCCGGGAAGCGAGGCCACGATTATTGTCACTTTTAGCGGATACTTTTTACCCAACTGGATACCCTTCAAACGTTAAGCCTGGATAATTTTTACTCACTTTTTGTTTTATTTCCTAAAGAAATAAAGCGCCTTATTTGACAGCGAAATCCAATAAGTTAAGTAAAATTAATGGATAAACGAGGGCTACCACATCGTGGTACATTTCTTGCATAAAAGAAAATGATCCTTGAAAAAATTAGACGCATTCGTTGAAGGAAAATTGGATCGCATAACCGCTTAACCCGGCTCAAGAAAGGAGATTAGAAATGGCGAAATTAACAACCCCCACTAAGGCCATTACAAAAGTCGTGATCGATCCGGTATGCGGCATGAATATTTCCCCCGGCAATAAAGACCTGGTGGCCAAATATGAGGGAAGCATTTACTACTTCTGTGCCGAGGGCTGTCGCAAAGCCTTTGATATCAACCCTCAGAAGTACTTGGAGTCAAATACAGCGAAGCGTAAGGGTTGGTGGGCACGATATCTGGAGCGTTTAAACAGGGCCACAGGTAGCAAGCCTCTTAAATGCCACTAACCCGGAGAGCATAGGCAAGAATACCTAAACCGGTTGTGCTGATTAAATCATTGCTCATAGTGGTGAACGTTCCACAAAATTCTTTGACACGAGAATCACAACCAGGCTCGAAGTATTCTTTTGCATTACACAATATGGCGTAGTTTATCTTGCAGTTCTCAGGAATTTCTGTGGGCCCTTTGAATCTTATTGAACGGATATAATGGAGAACCAAAAGGAAATAACGAAAAAGCTTTTTGATGCGATGGTTCATGGGGCCATTGAAGATTTACGGAAAAGCGGCTTGGATAACGAAGAGATATTCTTGATCATAGAGGAACAATTTGGCCTCAGATATGCCCGTGAGTTCTTTAAGCAGTGATGAGTGAAAGGCAACGTGAAAAAAATAATAGTTTTTTCTAACCATGCGAAAACTGATAAGGGTTTTCTTACACTGCTTAATGCGCTTTTCCCTGAGTGCGAAATCCATATTGTTTCCAGTAACACGGAGAACTTTAGAGAGGCTCAGGTAACCAAGGAGAATACCTCAACGGATGAAGAAGGGAAGAAAAATAGCAAATATCTATAACTGCGGCCGACAAATATTGAAACACACTTTCAGAGTATTCCGAAACTATAATGAGCTTCGGCTAATACCTGCCCACTTAAACTGTCCTATAATAGACAAAACATCTCCCGCCTAATATTAGTGCCGACAGGCCCCATTCACTTCCCAAGGTTTGATGAAAAAATGCTTTGACAAATGAACGAAAATTATTAGATTGCTATTAATGCAAAACCACATTGTGGTATAAATACGGTTTTATTCTTTAAGCCTTGCATTACCACAATTCTCTATGAGAGATGTCTATGGATAATTTATTAGTAATACTGATCGTAGCTCTGGCTGGCGCATATATTGTGAGACGGTTTTATAAGAGTGCCAAAAATACTGGCGGCTGTGGTTGCTCGTCATGCGATGCTCACGAAAAGTGTGACGAACCGTTAAAAAACAAGTCGCTCGATTCTTGAGTCTATTTTAAGAGTTGTAGCGATTCCTATAGTAATTAGGATATTCATTCCAGCACACTAACCGATCGTTACAATACCGGGTTAGAAATCAGTTGCTGGTTCCACTGATTGAGAATCGCTTCTCGCAGTCGTAATAAATTCTGCCGCAAGTGATAAAGGTCAGCTTAATTTCAATCTTTGGTACTTGATAATTCCAGCCGGGAGTATAAACTGATGCTATATAATAAAGGGAATCAAGATTCGACTTTATTACCTGACTTATATAGCATGAGAAAATGACTCCATTTAAAATAAAGAGCTTACAGCAACGGCTGGTCCTGTTTTTGCTAATCCCCGTAGCCCTCCTTCTTTTCTCAATGGGTTTTTTCGGATTTCTCTTCGCAAGAAAAACAATGCTGAATGAGTGGAAAGAGGCATCTATACTCAAGCTTGAGCGTGCCGCACACTTTATCGACATGCGTCTGGACATTTCTATGAAGTGGATTGAAATGTTTAACAAAACGGGCGGGATGCGAGACGG
>CP070700.1:4437498-4453494 GCA_020349865.1 Desulfobacteraceae bacterium | reverse complement strand
ATCTGGCCAAGCCGGATCTGCCTGCTGATCTGGAGGATGATCCAGAGGTCATTGAGATCAACATCTCTGAGTTGCCTATTGTAGTCCTATCCCTCTCGGGTACCGTCGGTCTGGTCAGGCTCAAAGAGATGGCCGAGGACCTGGAGGAGGAGATAGAGACCATCGCCGGCGTCATAGAGGTCGACGTGACCGGCGGACTGGAGCGGGAGATCAGAGTCGAACCCTATCCGGATAAGCTGGCATACTATGGTCTCTCGATCCTTAGGCTCCAGACCGTTATCTCCGAGGAAAACCAGAACGTCTCAGGTGGTGCCATTCGTATGGCCGATGGCCGATTTCAGCTCCGGGTCCCCGGGGAGTTCCAGAGCCCTGAGGAAATTTATGGCCTGGTGGTCGGACTCCACAAGGGACGGCCGGTCTACCTCAAAGACGTTGCCCGGGTGGTTGACGGATTTAAGGATGAAGAGGGACGAGCTCGTTTGGACGGCCGGGAGGCCATTAACATTCAGGTCAAAAAGCGCGCCGGCGAGAATATATTGCGCATCACCGAACAGGTCGACCGGCTTGTCGAGGAAAAAATGGCCACATGGCCTGCCGGGACCAAGGTGACCAAACTCATGGATCGGGCCAAGGAAATCCGGATCATGGTGTCTGACCTTGAGAACAACATTATCACCGGCTTGATCCTGGTCATTGTGGTTCTCTTTTTTGTCATGGGTGTGCGAAACGCCGTACTGGTGAGCCTGGCCATTCCCTTCTCCATGTTGCTGTCTTTCAGCGTGCTCCACGCCCTGGGTATTACCCTCAACATGGTCGTCCTTTTCTCTCTTACCCTCGCTTTAGGCATGCTGGTGGACAATGCTATCGTCATTGTTGAAAACATTTTCCGCTACATGGAGCAAGGCGTGCCCCGTCTCCAGGCCGCCGTCAAGGCAACCGCCGAGGTAGCCCAGCCCGTGGCAGCATCGACTTTGACAACAGTGGCAGCGTTCTTTCCCATCCTCTTCTGGCCGGGGATTATGGGTGAGTTTATGGCATATTTACCCAAAACAGTGATCATCACCCTTTCATCATCCCTGTTCGTGGCCTTAGTGATTAACCCAGCCCTGGCGGCCATCTTCTTGCGGCTTCCGGCCGGCCATCGCTCCTCCAAGGTCAAGGTCACCGTGGAGGAAATCGAGCAGGCCGGCGAAGCACCACTCACTGTCCGGGGGCCGTTCCTCAGAGCCTATCGCCGCCTTCTAAACAGCGCCCTCAACCACCGCCTTGCGGTCGTGGCCATGTCTTTCCTGGCTCTGATTGCCATGGCAATGATCTGGTTTTACAAGGTTGGGTTGGAAAAACCGGTTGAGTTTTTTCCCGATGTTGATCCGAATGCAATTTATATCAACCTGGACATGCCTGAGGGAGCTGACCTGGAGTACTCTGACCGGATTTCCCGGCAGGTGGAAGTAGCGCTGTGCATGGGTTCGGCTCATGAATTGGCCCCGCCCGACGCTCATCCGGCCGATTGCTACTCCGACCAGAGTGAGAAGAAGATCCACACCCTGCGCAATGGCCAACAGGTCCAGGGTCTCACCGATATGGCGAATATTAAGAACATCTACTCCCGGACTGTAGCTGTTATTGGCGGGCAATCCGCTTTCGAGGATAACTCCCCAAACCATATCGGTATTCAGTTCTATGACATGGTGGATCGGATCGAGCCGTCCCCCCGGACTGTGGAAGAAATCAGAAACCGAGTCAAAGACATCCCTGGCGCTGAAATCAGCATTGCAAAACAAGAAGAAGGTCCGCCCACCGGTGCGCCTATCAATATCGAGATCGCAGGTGACAATTTCGATGTTCTGGGTCGCATCAGCCAGCAAGCGCGGGCCGTATTGGAAAAAATTCCCTTTGTTCAGGACATCCGCGATGACTATGTGGCCGGCTCACCCACGGTCAGAGTCCGGGTCGATCGGCAGCGGGCAGCCCTTTTGGGCCTGTCTACCGACATAATAGGGTTCGCCCTCAAGGTGGCTTTTAACGGCATAAAGGTCTCCACGTTCCGCGAGGGCGACGAGGATTACGACATTACCGTGCAACTGCCTGAGTCAGACCGTAGGGTAACCGACATACTGCGCGAGTTGCTCATCCCAACAGCCGAAGGCCTGGTGCCACTCAGCACAATCGCCAAATTCCAGATCACCGGCGGTCTGGGGCAGATAAACCGTATTAATCATGAGCGAGTAGTTACTGTCAAGGCTGACGTTGACGAGAAGCACGCCCCGGGTCCGGTCGTCCGGGCACGGGCCGAGGAGGTTTTGGCCAATGCTCCCCTTCCACCCGGTTACAAAATACGCTTCACCGGCGAGTTTGAAGAGCAGCAAAAGGCCGAGGCCTTTTTGTCTAAGGCCTTTGGCGCAGCCCTCTTCCTCATTATTATCATCCTGGTTACGCAGTTCAATTCGGTATCTCAGCCTGTGATCATCATGACCTCGGTCATCCTTTCTTTGGGCGGGGTTTTTGTCGGCCTTGCAGCTCTGGATATGCCCTTTGGCATTATTATGACAGGTGTGGGTGTTATTTCCCTGGCCGGGGTGGTGGTAAACAACGCCATTGTCCTCATCGACTACACCAACCGCCTCCACAAAAGAGGAATGCATTTCCGGGAGGCGATTGTTGCTGCCGGGTGCACCCGCCTGAGGCCGGTCATCCTGACCGCAGTGACAACCATACTTGGCCTGCTGCCAATGGTTACGGGCATTGCTTACAATTTCCGCAAGATGGAATTATCCACCGTCAGCGAATCGAGCCAGTGGTGGGGTCCCATGGCCAGTGCTGTTATCTTCGGCCTTGCCATGGCCACGGTGCTAACGCTTGTGGTGGTGCCCACCCTTTACTCTCTGGTCTATACGGGCAGCAGGGCCGCAGAACGAGGGGTCAAAAGCCTCCGAAGGGCTTACTGGGCCCCCTTCTACCGAATGACCGGCACCAACCCTGATGAAGAGGGGCAGGTTTGATGGACAGTATTCTTTTAGGCATAGTAGTGGCTTTTGCCGTCTGGATCTTTATGAAGCGCCGGCAGGGGAACAGCGGCAACCTGTTTGGCGGCCTGTTTACGGGTTTGCGTTCCCGGGGACAACCCAAACCTACCACAAAGCGACGGGAAATGCCCCGCATCGGCACACCCGGCACGATCACAGATGATCAGATCAATGCCCTGAAGCGCAATCTTTTCGAGCCGTCAAAGGAATGGAGCTTTGAAGAGGCGGCGCTGATCCTCGACACTGTCACCTATTTGCGCGGGGTTTGCAAGGAAGTCCTGGGAAAGGAGCAACCACCCATTGAATTGCAAAATGAGCTGTTTGCGTTTATCCTTGAAAATCAGGACTTGCGTGACTATATCCGTAAATGGGGCGAAGATCGACGCAAGGCCGGAGTCGAAGGGAAGGCAGCCGGACTCAAACACAACAATCAATTCAAACGGGTCGAAAAAAGGGCCACCGACCTCGCGGAGGGCTAACTCCTCCTCGGAGAGAAGTATCCCAGTATCAACATAAAGGCAGTTCGATCAATATAAAAAATCGAACAGGAGGTTCAAGATGAATACTAACTATTTACCAAAGCTATTGATTATGTTGAGTTGTATACTTTTCCTCTTTTTCTTATATGGATGCCACGCCACCGGGGGGGATGTTCATGTAGGTTGGGGTTCAAAACAAAAGCCTGTCCCACCCCCCGGCTATGGTACTAAAGCGAAGGGTGGGCCGCCCCCTCATGCGCCGGCACACGGCTACCGGGCAAAATATACCTATCGCTATTATCCTTCCGAGTACGTTTATTTCGATAATGGAAGAGGGTTGTATTTTTACCTTGAAGGAGATCAGTGGAGAATGTCCGTTTCTTTGCCCAGCAGGCTTCATGTCCGGCTCGGTGACTACGTAACTATTGGAATGGATTCGGATAAGCCATACACCCATTTCGAAGATCATAAACGGAAGCATCCCCCAGGTAAGATTAAGAAAAAGAAAAAAGGGAAAAAATACTAACAGACATCGTTAGGACTAACAATCTGGGTTTAATGCCCCATCTTTATTCCCGTTCAATTCTTTCGAGAAACTTACGTGCCCTTGCATTGGTTGGGTCAATTTCCAGGACCTCACGAAGCTGATCAGCGGCCTTTTGGAGTTCACCCCAATCTGCATAGAGCAAGCTCAGTAATAATCGTGCCTCCACTTGCTGAGGGTCGATGTCTATGGCCTTTAAAAACTCCTCTTCTGCCAGTTTGTCGGCAGCACTCTTCTGATAGGCCATGGCCAGCCCAAGGTGGTTATCAGCACTGTCAGGATTCATTTCTAAGGCCTGTTTAAAGGCATTAATAGACTTTTGGGTCTGATCCAATTCACCGTAAGCCATTCCCAAGTTAAAGAAAATGAGATCTCTTTTGTACCCGAATGCAATGGCCTTCTCGTAGTGAGCGACTTCCCTCAGGTGTTCTCCTATCTGGCCGTAGGCATATCCCAAGTGGTACAAAGCAAGTGCGTTTTCAGGGGCCTTCTCTAAAAACCGTTCATGAAGAAAAATGCCAGCAGCATAATCGGTTCGCTTCATGGCTTCGTCTGCTTCATTGTCACAAGTCCAGTTTTCCTCGACATCAGGCTTTTTCCCCAAAAAAACCTTCGAACATCCTGCCCCTACAAATACCGCTGACAGGGCGAACGCGAGGCTGCACAAGAAAGTCCAATGTCTAAACGCTTTCCTGTTTGTCATCTATTTTCCTCCCGGAGATAATAGCATCCATAAACCCAGCAGGACGAATAGGGCCCCTGCCCCTACTTTAATATAATTTGGCGGAATTAGCCTGCTCACGGCGGATCCGAAGACAACGGCCAGCAAGGAGGTCAATACCAGAGCGCCCGCAGATCCAATGAATACAGCTAACCGCGTTTTACTTTCGGCAGCAAATGCAAAGGTCGCCAGCTGAGTTTTGTCGCCCAATTCAGCCAGAAATATCATCCCAAAAGTTGTGAGCATCACTTTGAGGTCCATCCGTTAAGCCTCCATATAAGCCTGTACGAATTTCAAACAGAGTTTTTTTCTTTCAGCATCCTGAATAAAACTCCCGTTACCGTATCACCCTCTCAGTCTTTATGTAAACAGATTTCGGTATATGGCCTTTCCCTGTTTCATGAATAATCAAAAGTGCTTGACAGCAAAAGGTTTTGGCAATAAAATCGTTCATTTACGATAAACGATTAAAACCGAGAGGATATAGAATAATCTAAGGGCAGAATCAAGAGTTGGAATCTTGGGCGTGACGCTGCAGATACAGCATTTTCCCAATATTTAGATTCCAAAAACCTTCAAAAAAGAACTTGTGATAAAAGAACAAAAGCCTACATATAAAGAAAATCCCGTTGACTTTAAGGAGATAGGGGAAATGTCCATTGATGCGTGCAAAAAGAGATTGGCCGAACTCTCCAAAGGGCTTGCCCATCCCATGCGAGTAGAGATTGTCCGTATACTTGAGAATAAACCCCCTGAAGAAAGGTGTGTTTGCGGTGACATTGTTGATGCCCTTCCTCTGGCCCAGTCAAGTGTATCGCAGCATCTTAAGGTCTTGACGGAAACAGGCTGGATACAGGGGGAAATTGATGGACCACGCGTTTGTTACTGCATGGTTGAAGGCATTATGGATTATTACCTATCTCTCATTAAACGATCCTTTAAAGGAGAATAAAAGACAACTGGTAACCTTAAGGATTGATCAAGCATTGTATTTTGCGGGAAGTCCTTGCGTTTTACGGCAGCATCAAACAATTTTGAACTGGGGATAGCTGTTATGAAATCAAGGAGATTTTTAGATACATAAGCCGTAGCCTGAATAGGAGATTGTATGAATAAGATGCTGAAATTGACGGCTCTCTTAGCGGCCCTTTTTCTGTTAACAAACGGGGCCTTTTATGCCGCATTGGCTGATCATGATGAATACAAAGATAGCAGGTGGAACGAAAAACCCTTTGATTGGGGTGACAACGATGACGATGATGATCATGACAGAGAGGGGAAAAAGAGGCGGTATCAAAAAAGGTACCGGAGTGACTCCAAGCATTACGGGAAACGCTATTTAACACCCGTAAATAACCCTACTTTCAAAGAGGAGTGCGGCGCTTGCCACTTCGCCTATCAGCCCGAGTTGTTACCTTCCGGTTCATGGGGGAAGATCCTATCTGGGCTTGAAGATCACTTCGGAGAGGTCATTGAGCTTGATCCACGATCAAGAAAAGTTATTGCTGAATATCTTAGAACGAACGCTGCCGAACATTCCTCCGCAAAAAGAGCTGTCAAGATCATGAGATGCTTGGGGAATCTAACGCCTCTGAGGATTACCAAAATCCCATACATTCAACGCAAACACCATGAAGTTCTTCCCAAGGTCTTAAATCGCGATTCCATCGGTTCGCTCTCCAACTGTTCCGCATGTCACACTACTGCGGAAAAGGGGGTCTACGACGATGATTATGTTACAATTCCAAAGTAATTCTAATTATTCAAGCATATGCCTTAATTACCTCGAGTACGGTCGAGCCGTGGTGTTAGTCGAAAGGAGCCGGATATAATGATCAAAAAATTGAGTAAAGGGGTGGTAGCAGGTGTACTTTTTATGTACTTGCTGGTTGGTGCAAGCTATGCTGATGGGGTTAGAAAGACCATTACATTAGCTATTTTTCCTTGTACCGACGTGGTGATGAGCTTTAAGAAGTTCCATCCGCTGGTCACCTATCTAAAAGAGGAGACTGGATTGGACATAAGCTTAGTGGTTCCAAGGGATCCCGCAGAATTTGAAAGGTCCATTAAGAATAGGAATATAGACTTTACCTTCCAGGACCCCCATATGTATTTGAGATTCGCCCGCTTTTATGACAAAGGTTCCCTCCTTAGGGCTCTAACCCGGGAAGGGGCAACCTCCCAGTCTGGCGTGGTCATTGCCAGGAAAGACGGTGGCATAAACAAATTGGAAGACTTAATAGGAAAGGCCGTCATGTTTGGACCCAAGTTTTCGGCCGCCAAATGGGTGGCAGCAAAATCGCTCTTTGAAGAAAACGGCATAAACATTGATAAAGACTTAAGAGCTTATTCCAATGGGGGGTGTTGCGAGGATATAGCCTTTAGAGTCTATCTCAAAGCAGTTGATGCAGGGATTATATGCGACCATTTTCTTGAGGAGCATTCAAAAAAACAGCAGGAACTTGGTTTAGAGGCTAAACAGATTGTTGTCATTTGCCAAACCAAGGCAGTCCCAACGAAGGTTTTTGTTGCCCGTCAAGACATAAGTAATGACATCATTACCACGGTAAATCAGGCATTACTCAGGCTCGACAACAATAAACCTGACCATAAAAAGACATTGTACCGCGCTGAATTAGGCGGATTTCAGAAGTCAAAGGATGAGGATTATGACGGCATAAGGATACTGATAGGTGAAAAAACGTTAGAATAAAAGAATCTGTTAGAAAAATTCCAGCATAAAGGATTTTCGCATGAAACTCTTTCCCAAACCGATAAAACTTAGCTTAAGAGCTAAGATAGCATTGTTGATTGAAAGTTTGGTGGTGATTTTTGTGGTGGTCACGGGGGTCATCACCACTATGCGAGAGAAAGAAACTTTGGTGAGCGAGCTTCGCAAAAGGGGGCTTGCTTTGGCTGACGACTTAGCAAAGTTCACGGTGAGGCCCCTATTGAGTCAAGACTTAACAACGCTCCGTCGGTTTGTTAACCACTCGATGACGCAAGATTATGTTCGCTATGTTTTTATATTGGACCCTCACGGCAAGGTGGTTATGCACAGCAACCTGGCTGAGGTTGGCAAGACTTATAAGGATAGCGTGAATATTGCTGCCGTGAACTCTAAGGGGCCAGGCTGTATCCTCCTCTCAGAGCGAGGGAAACTGTATTTTGATATGTTCACGCCCATACGAGTTTCCAATGTCAGGCTGGGAACGGTTAGATTAGGGTATTCCCATATAGCCATAGAAAAGGAAATTGCAAACGCTCGACAACAAATTTTTCTTATAGGCCTGGTGACCGCCATAATAGGAGGAGTCATTGCCTATTTTTTAGCTACTTTTATATCTTTACCAATTAAGGAAATAACCGATGCAACAGAGAAAGTGGCCAACGGCGATCTAAATACGCGACTTACGATCAAAAGGAATGATGAGATAGGTGCTTTGGCCAATTCATTTAACAAGATGACCGAGGACTTGCGGAGAACGACTATCTCTAAGGATTATGTTGATAACATCATAGGAAGCATGAATGATACACTTGTTGTTGTTGACCCAAATGCAAAAATTAGCAGTGTTAATAAAGCAACATGTGATCTTCTTGGATATAAAGAAAATGAACTCATTGGAAAAGATATAAATCGAATAGTCCCATTAGAAGAAAAGATTTTTAGAGACTCAGGATTCCAGAGACTGCTTGGTGGAGAAACACTTGTCAATCATGAAATAGACTACATGACGAGGAACGGCAAGAGGGTCCCTATGCTTTTTTCCGCCGCGGTGCTGATAAATAAAGAAGGGAAAACAGAAGGAGTTGTCGGAATTGCGAGGGATATTACTGAGCGGAGGGAGGCAGAGGAGGCGCTCCGGCAATCTGAGAGAGAACTCCATTTTTTATCTTATCAACTACTTTCAGCCCAGGAAAAAGAACGAAGGCGGCTTTCCGTGGAACTACATGACGAATTGGGACAGGCCCTCATGGTCTTTAAGCTCAAGGTAAGATCTATTCAAAGGGCATTGGGGAAAGGTCAGGCGAATCTAAAAGCAGAGTGCGATGAGGTGATCGCATACATAAATGAAGTCACGGAAAATGTTCGTAGGCTTTCCCGGGACTTGAGTCCTTCCATCTTGGAGGACTTGGGCCTTTCGGCCGCCATTCGATGGCTTGTTGAGGCCTCTACCAAACATTATAATATTAAGAGTTCACTCGATATGAATGAGATGGACTATTTGTTTTCGCATGAGGGCCAAATCACTGTATATCGAATTGTTCAGGAATGCCTTACGAATATTGCAAAACACGCTCAGGCCACCCAGGTATCTATTGCCATTAGCAAACAGGATGATGAAGTTTTGTTTAGTGTGGAAGATGACGGGAAAGGCTTTGATGTAAAAGAGGCCTTTAGCCGGGACCCCATTAAAAAGGGATTAGGATTGTCGGCCATGTATGAGCGGGTCAGGATACTGGGAGGATCTCTCGACATATGGAGTGAAAAGGGGACAGGTACCAGAATCACCTTTAAAGTTCCTTTAGATGAAAGAGGAAACCGATGGTGAGTCCTTATAGTATTGTATTAGCCGATGATCATGTCATGTTTCGCCATGGCATAAAGAATATTCTTGAAGGAGTCGAGGGTTTGGAGGTCGTCGGAGAGGTGAGCGATGGTCTCGAACTCCTTGCACTCTTAAAACAAATGACCCCTGACATGGTTATATTGGATATATCCATGCCAAACCTCCGTGGGCTTGAAGCCACCAAGGAGATCAAAATAATCTCTTCGGACGTGAAAGTGTTGATCTTGACCATGCACAGGGACAAGGAATACGTGTATTATGCAATCTCGGCCGGTGCTGAAGGGTACCTGCTTAAAGAAGATGCCGATACAGAACTCTTTACCGCTATAGAAAAGATTCGGCAGGGTGGGCATTACATATCACCCCTCTTATCCGGGGAGTTGACACATGAGTTAATCCAAGCCTCCCGTAAAGGCCAATTGACGCTGCCGTCTGACCCCCTGACCTTACGCGAACGAGAAGTCTTGAAGCTCATTGCCGAGGGAATCCCCAACAAAGAAATTGCCGAATTCCTTTGCATAAGCGTCCGCACCGTGGAACATCACCGTGCCAATATTATGGAAAAGCTGAACATTAAGGAAACCGCCAACCTGATAAAATACGCCATCCGCAAGGGTTATACCTCCTAAACCACAAAAAGTCCCCCATCTATAAGTCATATCGCGTTACAGTTTAGCGCTTTACAAATAGTGCAAAGAGATACCCATGGCCCGATAATCCAATGATCATTTTTTAAAACGTTAAACTGTTACACTCACGCATCTACTCTATGAGTAGTTATACGTACGTGTAAATAAGTAGTTACGCCAATGGATCTTTCGAGATTTGAGGATTAAAATTGCTCAAACATCGGAGCGCTATGCAAGATGGAATTGAACCGAAGGGAGGTGAGGAAAAAGCCACAGTGACAATAGAGGTGGACTCCGTTCGTCTTATTGGAGCCCGAAAGAGAGAAAGTGAGAAGGGTCTTGAAAGCAGCATGAAGTACAAGGCCGAAGAGAGACAAAAAAAACTAATGGAGGTTTACCATGAAGAGTTCTATAAAGACACTGTTTGTGCTTTTGGCAATCGTTATGAGTTTCGTTACCGTACAGGCTGTTTTGGCAGAAAGAGGGCTTGAATGCGACGAGGTCGTGAGAGGGGAGGTCACCGATATAAGGCATGTTGAAAACGCAATCGTCGTTGATGGCGACACTGTTGTCTACGGTATCCCGGTAGAAGAATGGGATCTCGATATAGAAATTAAGGATTCTATTGTAATTAATGCCAATATGTGCCTCGATGGTAAGCTTGTTGCCTGTTATCTGACAGTCAACGGCGGAGATATAATCGACTTGCGCCCACGTAGTATCAAATGATCAAGTGGGAAACCATAGAGCAGATCAACCGGTTTTGAGCCCCATCGCCTCCTATCCGATGGCCTACTCAGTTTTTTTAGAAGGGTCGTGTCTGTCGAACCTGTTTTCCGACTGGCACGGCCCTCTTTTTTAGGCATTGATCCTTAAACTCAGATTGTGCAGTAGTCTCCTACTGCGACTTGTAAATCCTCACTGCAACGCTTGTTTCCCGATTTTGTTCCTCGACATATTTATTAATATGCCTACGATATAAAATTGCTCAAACTGCGCGTTTCACTATGGTTTTCTGCGCCTCGCTACAGATTCTACTGCACAATCTAGGTTTAAAGGCGGCAGCCCACCAATATCCACGACAGCGATTGTCATTTTCCCCGTGCAAGCGGTCCTGATCGTTTTTCAGGTCTCACTGAGGTGCATTTCATCTGTCTTCAGTAATTTCTTAAAGATCCCGAAAAATAGTTGTCGTAACAATTTAGTTTTTTGAAAAAACCAACCGTGGATTGTAGGGCCATGGGGATCTCTTTTTCAAAGGCCGCATAAGCCGGCTTCATTACATAGAACGGCAGATTGGCCTTAAAATTCAGCATAGGACAGCCCCAGAAGGGAATCTTCATAAAAGAGATCGTCCTCTCTGCCTGCTCAGCAACGCTGTTCATGGCTCAGGGGGCGTTCTACGAGCTTGGTATAATTTTTATGATGCGGCCTTTGAAAAAGAGATCCCCATGGCCCTTCTTGTCTTATTTTAAAGAGCTAAAGTGTTACCAGTTGTCAAAAAACTTCGCTTTCCTGTGACTTTATTGTTAGTCCATCCGTATATAAGGGCAAAACCACTAAGATTATTATTTCCTAAAACAATATGCCGTGATTTATGGCATTGATTTGAGAGGAACTTTTAGTGAGCACCTATCGTATTGTATTAGCCGATGATCATGTCATGTTTCGCCAGGGCATAAAGAATATTCTGGAGAGGGCTGAGGACCTTAAGGTGATTGGTGAGGCGGGTGATGGTCTTGAGCTCCTCGAACTCTTAAAAAAAACGACCCAGGACATTGTAATCCTGGACATATCCATGCCGAAACTGCGAGGACTTGAAGCATCTCGGGAAATCAAAATGATTTCTCCGGGCGTGAAAGTATTGATCCTGACGATGCACAAGAACAAGGAATACGTTTATTATGCCATCTCGGTCGGTGCCGAAGGGTACCTGCTTAAAGAAGATGCTGATACAGAGCTCTTTGCCGCTGTTGAAAAGATTCGACAGGGGGGTCATTATATATCGCCCCTCTTATCCGGGGAGTTGACTCATGAGTTGATCCAAGCGTCCCGCAGCGGCCAATTGACGCCGCAGTCTGATCCACTGACCATACGTGAACGAGAAGTCCTAAAGCTTATTGTCGAGGGAATTACGAACAAAGAGATTGCCGATCTCCTCTTTATAAGCATCCGCACCGCAGAACGTCACCGTGCCAATATTATGGAAAAGCTGAATATAAGGCAAACCGCCAACCTGGTAAAATACGCCATTCACAGGGGCTACACCTCGTCCACCATTTAAAGCTACCCTTCTGCAGAACCTCATATATCTACTTTATAGGTAGTTTTACCTACGTATAAATAGGTAGATACACCCATTTATCTTTAGGTGTTAGGGATGATATAAATTCTACTGGTGACTGAAAATCGGTAAAATGAGAAGTATCTTGCCATAAGGGACTGACACAGTCCTTTTTGCCACAGGCCCTCAAGGCAGTAAGTCTTCCTGATATCCACGGCCTCGATTGTCATTCTTATTTATACTTTGTGGGGCTGGGAGTCTGAACTCTCGATCAATAATTTTATGGTGAGATAATAATGGAAGCATTCCTGGTGCTATGCTTTGCTTTTTTGTGCGTATTTACTTTTTCGGGAGGTGCTGCCGCCACTGCACGAGCAGTAGTATGGTATGTGCAGACAGATGGCTCAGATAGCAACGGTGGAAGCAGTTGGGATGATGCCTTTGCAACCATTCAGAGAGCCATCGATTCGGCGACAGATAGGGATGAAATTTGGGTGCAAAAAGGAACGTATTTTCTCAACAGCCAAATTAATGTTGACAAGACCGTTGCTATTTACGGGGGGTTCGATGGTACAGAGACTGAGAAAACCCAGAGAAATTGGATGACAAATGTGACAAAGGTGGATGGCCAGGATACTGCCTACCACTGTTTTTTTGTCACGGCTGACGCATTCATAGACGGCTTTACCATAACCGGAGGCAATGCCCGTCTTGCCCTCACAAACAAGGGCGGCGGGGGAATCAACGTCAGAGATTGCTCTCCCACTATCAGCAACTGCAACATCACCGTAAACAGTGCAGCTTTAGGCGGAGGAATCTGCGTGAAAGCTTCCTCCGCCACTATCATCAACTGCGACATCTCTAAAAACCAGGCAAGGCGAGGTGGGGGAATTTACGGCACAGTATCCTTCTTCATCATCACCAACTGCACACTGTTCGATAACTATGCGTCTAATAAAGGTGGCGGGATGTACCACTGGGATTCCTCTCCCATCATCACTAACTGCACCTTCTCCAAAAACCACGCTGCCGACTATGGCGGCGGAATCTATAGCATTGATTCTTTTCTTACTATCAGCAATTGTATCCTCTGGGGAGATTTATTGACCATAGGGGATGAGTTGAAAAATGGTCCTGAAATTTCAAGTAAGGGTTCCACTTATGATATAACTTTTTGTAATATTAAGTGGGGGTTCTATTACGCCGACGAAGAGTGCATCAGTCAAGACCCACTTTTTGTTGACGAGGAAAATGGAGACTTGCACCTTATGTATGGGTCCCCCTGTATAGGCGCTGGTGCAAATGATGCCCCCGGGCTGTCTGAAAAAGACAAGGATGGGAAACCAAGGATAACAGATGGAACTGTAGATATGGGCGCGTATGCATTTGGTGGGAAAGCATGCGAAGCAGATTTTGTGAGTGCAAAGAGTAAAGGATGGAATTGAACCGAAAGGAGGTGAGTGAAAGGCTAAAATGAGGAAGGTGGGGGCTCCATTTCATCCATGAAGAAAAAACCTTAGACTTAGATAATCCGTGCGTAAGCACGGGGCTTTTCACGAAAAATGCCAGAATGCCCAACCTTTTGCCGGGGCGTTCTGGCATTTTTCGTAAAAGGTGCTTGACAGAGGAAGGTCTTGACATTAAAATCGTAAATCTACGATAAACGATTAAAAACTGAGAGGATAAGAAATATTACTTATCCATCATGACAAGGCCCCTTAAAGGAGAATAGAAGGAGGATTTCTATGAGTTCTAAACTATTGGTGATTATAGCTACTGGCGAAAACGAGAAAGCATTAACAGGTTTGATGTATGCGCATCGGACGCTCGGAGAAGGCTGGATGGATATGTTCCAATGGTTTTTTAGCGCTGTTTCAATTTGGTGCATAAACAGAAGAGTTGGGGGAATTTTATTATGAATCAAGGGCAAGATGGTCCTTCGGCCCGGAAAACCGTTGATTTTCAGACCGATCAGCCTCTCATTGGATCGGTGAAAAACAAAGATCTGACAACCAGTTGCTGAGCCCAGGGAGGAAAGGCTCAGTTGAGCCTGCCCAGCCTTAAACAGCCTTTTGTGAAGGGGGCTTTTCAGACTCAGGTGGGATCTGTTCCCCGAATATCTTCAACATTGGTTCGGGCCGATCACTGGGGGAGCATTAAGGCCCGGTGGGGCGTGGGCCGCATGCACTATATCATAGAACCTGGACTATATGCCCTCGGGAGCCCGGATGATCAGGCCCCTGTTATTGTCACAGGCAATTATAAGATGAGTTTTGATCGGCTTCGTGAGGCCTTCCCAGGCCGTCATGCATGGCTCCTGGTGCTGGACACCGAAGGTATAAATGTCTGGTGTGCTGCAGGGAAGGGAACATTCGGCACCGAGGAATTGGTACGCCGAATTGAGTCCAGTGGATTGGCCGGTGTTGTGGCGCATCGGCAATTGATTCTGCCGCAGTTATCAGGCCCAGGAGTTGCGGCCCACAAGGTAAAGAAACTCTCAGGTTTCAAGGTTATCTATGGCCCCATCAAGGCCACGGACCTGCCCGCTTTTTTGGATGCAGGACTCAAAGCGACCCCTGAGATGCGAAACAAGACCTTTACCATCAGGGAAAGGGCAGTTCTTATCCCGGTGGAACTGGTCAGCGCTCTTAAATGGAGCCTTTTCATAATCCCCGCATTTTTCTTTCTTGGTGGCCTGGGCGGGCAGGCTGGATTTTGGACCGACGCATTAAACTACGGTCTCTTTGCAATAGTTGCACTGCTCAGTGCGGTGGCGGCAGGGACGGTTTTAACACCCATTCTGTTGCCATGGCTGCCTGGTCGCGCCTTCTCGGTGAAAGGGGTGACCCTGGGTCTTATAACGGCGATTATACTTACGGCCTTTCGGACGGGAGATCTCAGCAATTGGGCTTTCTGCACCGAAATCTTAGCCTGGTTCTTATTAGTTCCCACCATCACGGCATATTTAGCCATGGATTTTACCGGAGCTTCGACCTATACCTCCCTTTCAGGGGTCAAGAAGGAGATGAAATGGGCGGTGCCCTTGGAGATTGTTGCAGGTGCTGCAGGCTTACTTTTATGGATGGGATCGCTGTTTGTGGTTTAAGGAGTTTGTGAAATGGGAGAATTAGTTTATCTCAAGGATGTAGTCACCCTAAAACTTGATCAGGAGAAGTGCGTTGGGTGCGGTATGTGCCTGATAGTCTGCCCTCATGAGGTCCTCAGCATGAATAACGGGCACGCCAGGATTGAAAACCGGGATCTCTGCATGGAGTGTGGGGCCTGCGCCCGCAACTGCCCGACAGACGCCATATTCGTCAGGGCAGGTGTAGGCTGTGCCGCTGCTGTCATCAACACGGCTTTAGGCCGGGATGCGTCTTCATGTTGCTGCGTGATAGACCCGGATGAGAGTGCCGGAAACGGGATTAACGAATCAGAAGTGTCCAATGGAAAGAGGTGCTGTTAAAGATACGGGAAACAAAGGGTGAATGACACCACAGCTCTATCCAAAGCTTAAGAGATTTCCTATTCGTCATATCCTTAACATTTCTGAAAAAAGGTATCATCCAAGGACCCGGGAAAACAGGATGGCGTGGCTTGATGACAAAAATCAAAATGGGTGAAATTCTAAATACATAAATAGGATTAAAAGAGTTGTCCCAAGAGAAACTATTCCCGTTCCTATTGCTCCAGTTCGTCTATTCTTTTCGTTACTAAAAATTGTCACTACCCCACCCGT
>CP070700.1:4432103-4437398 GCA_020349865.1 Desulfobacteraceae bacterium | reverse complement strand
GACCCCCATGCCCCCGGGGGACCGGTCAGAAAGGGATGCCCCGCTCTTCAGAGCGGGGAGTTTCACTCTTTCCCTGTGAAGAAGATGGGAACCATGGATAATAAGAACAAAGACATATACAGGGGAGCGGATAGGAGATCCGAAACTAGATCCGGTGTCGATCAATATATCAGTGTGGAATTTTCAACAATTGAATTAGAACATGTGTACCAGTTTAGGATACGGAACATATCTCCTTCAGGAATGGGTGTTTTGGTAAAGGAGGGTTCTGAAGTATTAAAGCACTTAAAAGTTGGTGACATATTGAATATGAAATACTATCGCCTAGAATCATCAGAGCAGCCAGAACACCTGAAAACGGAGATCAAACATATCACAAAAGATGATGAAGGACGATTTAGTGGAAATTATTTGGTCGGTCTATCAATCTTAGAAAAACAAAATGGTAATCCGTCTGAATACAGATGTTGATCTGAGCTTCCTGCTGCAAATGGAGAAAAGTGAGCTGAAAGTTTTGGTAGTGTGTATAAGGGAGCGTATTAACCAAGTAAGGCACTAAGAACTTTGTTTCTTGCTGCCTGATTGGAAACGAAAATCATCAAAAGGCCAATTTCTTATTCCGAAGGGGGATAACATGTTGGGAAAAGGCAAAAGTATAAAGGACGGCAAGGAGCCCTCTGCCACTCCAATCTCTGCAGAGGAAAAGACCATCATTGGTGAGCATATATCCATTGAGGGCAATATCCAAGGCAAGGAAGACCTAGTCATCCAGGGCTCGGTTAAGGGCAAGATCGAGCTTGAGAAGCACCACGTCACCGTGGGTTCCAAGGGCTATCTGGAGGCAGAGATTCACGCAAACAATGTGACTATCAGTGGCCGGCTGATTGGCAACATCAAGTCACTGGGCAAGGTGGAGATTACCAAGGAGGCGGATTTCGAGGGCGAAATAAAGGCCAAACGAATCTCAGTGGAGGACGGAGCCTACCTTAAGGCTGTCATCGAACTGGAGCCTAAGAAGAAGGCCGCCCCAATCGGAAAGGTCGCTGAGCAGAAGACTTCTGAAGAGAACAAGGTGCTAGCAACCCGCACCGGTGAGGCGAAAGGGGGTAGTGATACTTGACCACCCCCGCCCCTCAGTCCCAGGAGGAAATATTTCCTAAGCCTGGGCTAGATGAATATACTAGTAAAGGCTTGCCACTATTCGTCGAAAACCTCCAGCGACGAGAGGAGGTAGGAGTGCTTGACGTGGGGCCTGTTTGCGGGGAGAATATCACCTTCTTCGCCCATAGAATAAACAAACTCTATGTCTGCGACGTGTTTTTACGCCTGCACCGAGCGCAACGCAGTGGCCAACCACCCAGCCTTGTCTTGCAGTACCTGGACTACCCTCCAGAGAGCTTTGACGGAGTATTGCTATGGGATCTGATCGACCACTTTGACAACGAAGAGGCGGGTAGGCTTGTGGAGCGGTGTTTCCCCATGGTAAAGCTAGGTGGTGTGGTTATGGTGCTTGCATTAGAGGAAGGGGCCGTCTCACCAGTGGTGAACT
This sequence comes from Desulfobacteraceae bacterium, assembly GCA_020349865.1. The sequence goes on along the minus strand of CP070700.1, from coordinate 4,435,849 downwards.
CTTTTGTCATCATGGACCGTTTTCGAGTGTACCTGCGCCCCCAGTACCACCTGGACCTTCCCTTTTACAGCCGCCAGAACCGGGAAGTGCTGGAGGCATTTGGCCCGTTCACGCTAGCTAAGTCTTTCATCTACCGCAACGGCCTGAGGGAGTTCCTTTTCCAGCGCTTGGCAACTAGTGAGCAAGGGGCTTCAACTCTGCTCTCTTACAAAGCTGTTTAAAGATAGGAAAGAAAATTCAGTCATTACAGGTTCAACCTCGGCTCACGCACTTTTCCCAAAGTCCCCCTCGAATTCGGTTTCGATCTGACCAAGAACCTGTACAAAGCGGTTGGTGGCCCCGATGTATTTCAGCAGCTTACCCAGGTTTCCCTTTACCTTGACCTTTCCTGTGGTAATGGCCATGACGGCACTCATCTTTTTCTTAATGATCTTGTGAAAGATCTCATATGGACCACTCATCATGTAATCAGTGCCCGAACGAATTCCCTCCCAGTTGTCGTCGCATTGGGGTAGGTTCAGGCCACATGCTCTCTGATCGGGCACCCCCTTTTCAGGGACCGGCTCGGCAACAAACTGAAAAGAACTGTCGAACCCCTTTGCCTTATGCTGGTATTCTTCGTCCCTTTTCAGTGCCTCGGCCAGGGCACTGATCCATTCCTTTGTAAAGGCATACATCATCTTCCTCCTTTCTGAAGTAGCTCCCTACCAAGCCCCTCCCTGCAGAAATGCTTGACTTAACCAATTTCCGTAAAAGGAGACATAAAGGTCCTCCAGAGGGTCTATTGTCAGCACCTTCTGGTAGTCGGTTCTGATTGAAAAATAAAAAGCCGAAGAACTTTCGATTACAGGATCTATACTGAAATAAATCGGAAAATTTTGGAATTGATCCGGCTTGTCAATTTATAACCGATCGTCACACTTTTACGGAAAGCAGTCCACAAACTCCTTGATTTACCTATACCGGGCTGCTAGGAATTCAAGGTTTTTCCGCCTGAATTTCTTCAAGGGTCTTTTGATATATAGTGGCAAGTGGCCCTCCTATTGAGACCGCTTTGCGCGCGGCTTCTAAAGCCTCCTGCTTTTTCCCCTGCTCCCAAAGAACCTGGGCCAAATTGTTAAATGCCGACCCATTATTTGGAGATCGACGTGTTGCTTCACGGAAAGCAGTCTCTGCGGATTCGAGATCGCCCAATGCGTAGTAGCTGTTCCCCAAGCCGATGAGGGCATAAAGGCTTTCAGGCCAACGGACCAGGGCAGCTTTATATCCCTCCACAGCCGCACGCCGTTGACGCGCCTTCTCAAGGCCCAACACGGCCGAGATATACCTGCCTTCCTTAGCCGTAGCGGGCAGCCGTGAAGGTGGCAATACTAAAAGTCCCCAATGGTCACTTCGTGCCCAAGTATTTTCAAAGACTCTGAGGGTGAGCTGCTTTCGGGAGGTCACTCCTGAATGCAGGATGACAATTCCTTGGTTGAGGTCATACCCGATAACCACCGCATAATGCCAGACCGGGTACCATGAAAGACCGAGATTCTGTAGCACGATGACCGGATGTCCAGCGGCCACTTCTGTCAGCATCTCATTTGGACTGGAAATCGGATATGCAACCCTACTTTGCCGACGGGCTACTCCGATCATTGCCGACTGGAGACTGCCCTTTCGTGATGGTGTAAATACCTTTGGAGCCAGCGCGTCGGGATCCACCATGATTCCGCTCCATCCGAGGACCATGGCAAGCGCTGCAGGTCCGCACTGGTAGGCTTTTTGGGGATGAAAGGGTATAGAATCAATTTCGTATTCAGCCGGAAAATAATCAGCAGGCTGCGGCCAAGTGCAATGGCGGACACCACCGCAATCTGTTAGTATCAGATTGGCAACCAGAAATAGAATAACCGCAGTAGCCCTGGACATGCAGAGCACGTGGCGGTTTAGATTCTTTCGGAAAAAGCCAGAATGCCCTGTCCTCTGGACGGGGGTGAATGGCCATTCTCTTTGGGGTGCAGTTGTACCCCAAACCCCTGATAAGGCATCGTTCACTTTGGGTGTTATAGGGGGGCGAAAGCCCTTCATGTCAAACCCGACCTTTGGTCGAAGAGCTTTATTTAGATCTAACAAAAGGAAAAATGTCAGTATATCCCATAATATCTGTGATCAAAAGGATCACAAAGGTGAGAAATGCGATAATTAATATGGTTTCTAGAGTTCCGCCTCCTGCAGGAAGCTGATCTATTTTATCGCAAATACGTATGACCTCAGCATCAGAGAGGCTGTCAATCCTCGCCTTTGCCTGGAGCGGATCAATGCCCTGAGCAACAAGTGCGGACTGTACATCTTCGCGTGCAAGGATGCTGTTAAGATTATTGCGGGCTTCCTGCCCACGGCCCATATCTATTATGGTTTCTGTCTCGATCATCCCTGCCAAACTGGATTGATAGGGAACTGATAGCACCAGCATGAAAATTGCCAAGAAAATGCTAATAGGTTTAGCCCTTTTTCGTATTGCGTACATACATTCCTCCTTTATTTCCTTTTAGGGTTGACTAGACAAAACTTCGCTTTTGGATCGCCACATAGGTCTCCTCCCTCTGAAGTTTGCCTATTTTGAAGCAATTTCTCATTTGATGCCAATTTTCTCAAGGCGACATTTACTCGTTTTTATTGTTTTGTTATCTCGCCCATTCAGGTATGGACCATTTTTCTCCACGATGATATTTGGTTTCAAATTTTCCATCTCGATCATTGTCTACTATGCAATAGTCTGATAGGCCATCCATATCATCATCGAAGAAAAAAGCATAAATTTCCCCATTCTTGCTTGATATTGCAATATTTCCCTTCTCAGTACCCATGAATACTTCCATTTTGAAGCCTTCATCTTTATCATACTTTGTTACTTCAGGTTTTCTACCTGCTAAGTTAGGTATTTCCCATCCTTTCTCTCTGTATTCCTCTCCATTCGCTTTTTTCGGTGAGAATCCAATGGCAAAAGCGAGTAAAAGACCAGCTAAGACCAGAGTTCCTAATCTCATCACAAAGCACATCCTTTCTTTCCTTATTTGTTGATAGAGTCTATTTTCTCGGTGTTATAACATAAAGGTTTAAACCACGAAACCCAACCTCTCATAATGAGAAATTGGGCCTTGATATTCAGTTCATAGCATCCCTTCGGTTGGGGGTTATTGCTATGATCCAGGCGGAGGAAAAAGGGCTTGTATAGAAATCTCTTTTATGCGTCTTAAACAATCTTTCAAGGCTTCAGACTCTGAATTACCGAATCCCCGGTATTCCTCTTGATCACAGACATTACCGCGTAAATTCGGTATCGCATGGAATTTATAGGATGATTCTCCAGCAACTATTTCTTACCCTACTTTTCATACTTTTTGACAAGCTCTTTTTCCAACCGAGTATTGTAGAGACCCTTAGATATACAGAATAAATAATAAAAAAAGGTCATTTACTCAACAAAAAACTCGGCTTTTGGCATCCAATATGGTTTTCTCCCTGTTGCTGATGTTAACGAGGTCAAAAATGGGGCCGTAGTTTTCGACCGGGGAGCAGTCGGAATCAAGAGATACTAGTCTGCCTATGTATCCGTAAGCAAGTCTTTTGACAGATCAGTAAAAAGGGGGTTTGCAAAAAGGGAATATAATTATGGAATCAAATTGACAGATAAACAGCCTGAAATCGGTTGTAAGTCACTCAAGACAACAAATCTCAATAGGAGAGGGATGAAACAGAGT
>CP070700.1:4428340-4432003 GCA_020349865.1 Desulfobacteraceae bacterium | reverse complement strand
TGATTCCACCAAACCTTAATGTGAGGCTCTTTATCTCCAGCTCCGCCCGCACGTCTTCACGCCGGGCGGAGGTAAAGATACTTGGTTCACCACGAAAGGCTTTCATCTGATGATTTTAACCTTTTCTTTTCCAGGCGCCCAGAAGTTGGTAACTGGTGTATAGGTTGCATCTTCGTTCACCTTCACCATCCTTGCCTTCCAGGATGCACTATGGTCAGTTTTTGTATAGGTAACATTGGGGAGAAGGCCACCGAAGTCCTCATTTCTGAAGGTCTCAAGGGCCAGATTGATAGTCTCGCTGTTTATTTTTCCAAATTTCTCATAGGCCCGCTCAAAAGCCCTCTCCATAATCATAGCGACGATCACCCCTTCCCAAGTAGAAGTGTCATATTTGGTCACGGTCTGGTAACGTTTCATCAGATGTTCCATTACTTTTGTACCTGGTACCCCATCAATTGGAAGACCTCCCGGGAACTGCTGGTAAAGTCGATCACGGATCAATCCTTTTGCCCGTACAAAGAAATCTGGGTCAGTTGCTGTCCAGCTTCCGATGAAAACTGGATCATATTTTATCCTATCAGAAGCTTGAAGTGCCATAACGGTATGACCGGGGAGTATTTGAGTAAAAATGTATTCAGCCCCAGCGTTCTTTAGTCGAAGCAATTCCGTATTGAGATCTAAGGTCTTGGTTGGGAATTCTTCGATACCAACAATATTTATGTTATTTTTCGTAGCATATTCCTTCATAGGGGCCTGAACGGCCTTGCCAAAGGCATTATTGTAAGTCAGGAGTGCTAATTTTGGTGCTTCTTTGCCTTTATGGATGCTAAGAATGTATTGTGTGACAGCGATTGTGTCCATTACATAATGGCCGAATGGCAGGAAGGCATAATCTATTGGGGGTTTGAGGATTGCCGGAAAGGTTGAAAAATTGATATTGGGGACTTTATACTTCTGAATTATAGGCTTGACCATAATCCCCGATCCCGCATCCCAGGTAGTGGTAATATCCATCTTGTCAGACGTACAGAACTTTTTGATAAGCTTAACGGCTTCAGGAACTTTGTAAGCGTGATCGACAACGGTTAAATCAATCTTATTACCGGCAATTCCGCCCTTGACCTCGTTGATATAGCGCATGTAGTCCTGAAGGCCCTTGGCATGATACTGACCCCATGAAGAAAGTGGTCCTGTCAGGTTGATTATCGCTCCGACTTTGATATCCTTGGCAGCAGCTCCTATGGGAAACCCTATGGTTATTATCCCAGCTACAATTAACAAGACGGTTAACAAAAAGAATACTTTTCGCATGGTCTTTCCTCCTTATGATAGTAAATTAATTGATTTGGCCTTCACACTGTGAATCCCTCACTAATATATCACGAACCTTCCTACTTCCGTAAATGCAAACTGAGCTTAATTTATTCTTTTGTTCCTTGTCAAGAATAATCAAGTAAAACTCAGAGGGGCTTTTTTCAGGGCTTGCGGAAAAGACTTGACACGGCATGGGTGCAATGCTATCAGTTTTCGTGAATGAATAATCATTCATAAATTAAAGAAGAAATGGTTAGGAAGATGGGTAAAAAGAAAAACAGTGAAAAATATTACAGAATTATACAGGCAGCCACCAAAATATTTGCCCGAAAGGGCTTTTACCAATCCAAGATATCTGAAATTGCCAGGGAAGCTCAAGTGGCAGATGGGACCATATATATCTACTTTGAAAATAAGGATGACATCTTAATCTCCCTATTTGAGGAGCAGATGAAGGTTGTTCTTGATAACATGGTAAGCCAGATTTCACAAGAGGATGATCCTGCCAAAAAACTTGTGAAATTTGCCTTAACCCACTTAGAATTGATTGAGCAAAATCAGAATATGGCGGAGATTATTCAAGTTGAGGTACGGCAGAGCAGCAAGTTCATGAAGGAATACAAAAATGAAAAATTTGCCCAGTATTTGGAATTAATTAGGGATATTATTCGAGAGGGCCAGGAAAAGGGTGTCTTCAAAAAGGAGGTGATCCCTGGAGTTGCTGAAAGGGCTTTTTTTGGGGCCTTAGACGAAATGTCCAGGTTCTGGGTATTGTCAAGCCGCAAACGGTATGATATTAGAACCGCTGCGAAACAAATAAGTGAATATTTTTTAGATGGGATAAAGGCGGGCTAAGGGCAAAGAAACGTAGAATTTTAAAGAGCTTTTGAGGTCCCTTTTCAGGGGGCAAAAACTAAGATAGGTCCTGTGAGTCTATATTCTTTACCATGCACAATTATCTATACCAAGTTGGTGGATGAAAGGAGGAAAAAGTGAATATTATTGTTTGTTTAAAACAGGTGCCAGATACGGAGACCCAGATTAAAATTGCATCGGATGGGAAATCCATTGTGACCGACGACATCAAATGGGTCATGAATCCTTATGATGAATATGGCGTGGAAGAGGCCCTGCGTCTTAAGGAGAAATTTGGGGGAGAGGTCACCGTGGTAGGTCTTGGTCCCAAGAGAGTAACAGAATCCATTCGAACTGCTCTCGCCATGGGGGCCGATAAGGGAATACTAATCAGTGACGAAGCGCTGGAACAGAGCGATTCACTCGCAGTGGCAAAGGCCCTTGCAGCGGCCGTAAAAGACCTTGAGTATGACCTGATTTTTACAGGCCAAAGGGGCGTTGATGATGATCTGGGCATTGTGGGGGCTAACCTTGCGGAGATTCTGGATATCCCACAGCTTTCAGTCATTGATAAAGTGGAAGTGGCTGAGGATGGCAAGTCCGTAAAGGTGAACAGGCCCATAGAGGGAAGCACACTCGTCATTGAGTCAAGCCTCCCTGCTCTCATTACCGCTCAAAAGGGTTTAAATGAACCGAGATATGCATCCCTTCCCGGAATCATGAAGGCCAAGAAAAAACCCCTTGATGAAAAAACCCTTGCCGACCTCGGATTGGATGCAGCGGAATTTGGGGCAGGCGCAAGAAAAGTGAAGGTCATGGAGATGACGCCACCTCCGGCGAGAGAAGCGGGGAAGATCGTTGAAGGGGAGACAGCCCAGGAAAAGGCGGCTGGATTGGCCAAATTGCTCCATGATGAAGCAAAGGTCATCTAATTGGAATCCTACCATTCCATTTTTTCCATGTGGATGGCAGCATCCAATATTTCAGTGATTTAGAAATTGAAAAACGATTAATCTTAAGGAGACATAAAATGGCACAGGGAGTTTGGACAATTGCAGAGCAAAGAGATGGAGAAATCCGAAAGATTACTTATGAACTAGTCAGTGAAGGACGACGTCTTGCCGATGCATTGGGCCAGGAGGTAACAGTGGTACTGCTGGGTTCCAATATCAAGGAAAAGGCAGCAGAACTAGGTAATTATGGTGCTGACAGGGTAATGGTAGCAGACGATCCAAGGCTGGAGCCTTATACAACTGATGCTTACGTATCTGTCATTTCCGAGTTGGTGAAGGCCAATGATCCGGCCATATTATTGCTGGGCGCATCTGCTCAAGGAAAGGATCTGTCTGCGAGGCTATCAGGTAAGTTAGGTGTTGGCATGGCACAAGACTGTACTGCCTTTGCAGTGGAGGACGGAAACCTCGTCGCAACCAGACCTATCTATGCGGGCAAGGCCTATACCAAGGTGACCTTTGAGAACAGTTGGCCACAGAT
>CP070700.1:4422822-4428240 GCA_020349865.1 Desulfobacteraceae bacterium | reverse complement strand
ACCATCCGCTCCCAGCGCTATAATCTTTGCCACATCATGGGGGGTCCTGATTCCGCCACTGGCGATCACCGTTATTTTGTCCCTGACTCCCTCCTCCTGTAAAAAGCGGTGGACCTTGGGAATCGCGTATTCAATGGGCATGGCGATATTCTTTTTGGCGATATCAGGAGCAGCCCCGGTCCCGCCATAGCTTCCATCCAAATGAATGATATGAGCGCCGGCATAATAGCTCCCTACAGTCACCATATCCACATCGGTTGGGGTGGATACCTTGACGGATACCAAGGCCTGAGGATTGATGGCCTTTATCCAATCCACATGTTTTTTGTGGTCCTCTACAGAATACACGCTGTGAAACGGAAAAGGTGAAAAGAGAGGATACCCCACCACGGCCTCACGCATACGGGCAACGCCCGGGGTTACTTTGTCTCCCAGCAGATGCCCGCCAAGGCCCGGCTTGGCTCCTTGGGCGTACTTGAACTCAACAATTTTTACTCTCCGGATGGTCTCCTCCCTGACCCCGAACAGCCCGGTGGCCACCTGAGTGATCACATGGTCGTCGTAAGGTTTGAGTTCATCAGGGTAACCGCCCTCCCCTGTACAGCAAAAGGTGCCGAGGGCAGCCGCGGCCTTGATCCTGCTGAGCATTGTAGTGATGCTCACAGAACCGTAGGACATGCCGCCACCATAAAAAGGGACCTCAATCTTGATCTTGTGGGCGCTATCATGCCTTCTGTTTAAATCTACCCCTAAATCTACCACTTCATCTGACCCACCTGAAGATGAGCCCTGTCTTAATTTGCCACCTTTAAAGATAAGGCGTAGCCTATCAACCCCCCCTTCGGAACCGCCGATCCTGTGTTCAAGACCCGCTGGAGGAACCTTGCCGAACTCGGCCATATGCCAGGTGCTCACCAGTAGATCAGGGGTCCATCGAAGGTCTCCCATGGCATCAAAATCAGGGTTTCGCCTGATAGAAAGGGCCTGCACCTGGCAGACCTCATAACAGGGTTCAGGGCAATCAACCCCCGTGCACAGGTAGTGGTTCTTAACAAACACCTGCCCTCTTCTTACAATGTGCACACCGTAAGGGCACATCTCTGCACATTTCCCACAGGCAATACAGTCATTGGTCCTGTGGAGCCGGTATTTTCCAATGGGATTTCGGAAACGTGATGGCGTCTTTACAAATTCAGGGAAGCGAAACTCATTTTGATCACTCAAGCTGGCATTCCTCCTCAACTTCCCCCAAAGTCCCGAAAGTCGTCCTGTCAAGGTCTTCAAAAAACATAGCCCGGCCCGTCTCTCCCCGCAAACGGCGGGCATCTCTGATTCCCATGGCTCCCATCACTTCAAGGAGCTGGTTGTGCCAGGCACCAAGAAGGTTAACCACACGTGCCGCCACCCAGCCTGATGTGGCCCTGTCTAATTCTACCGGACAAGGCATGCCTTTAGTGCATCTGCGGCACATTGTGCACTCCAGGGCTATAAGAATGGGAAAATCAACAAAGACCGCGTCTGCGCCGCAGATCATGGACTTGGCCACATGTTCGGCCATTGACAGTCCCCCGCTTACCAGCAAGGTCAGATTGTCTCGTACACCCTCCTCAACAAGCTTTATATGCACCGAACGGATTCCATCCTTAACGTACCGGGTTTCGTCATCAAGGAACCGGCCGTTCTGGCTCCCTTCAAGATGAATAATGGAAACGCCTTTTTTTACGAGTGAGAGGGCTTTTTCCTCCATACCCTCTGCTAAAGGCATTTTTACTGATATCAAGACAGACGGATGCAGTTTTGTAATGGTACCGAAAATTTCCTCCCAACCTTCAACCATGGAAATCTCTGCGAGTCGCACCCCTTTCGGGACAACACTATGTCTGGATCCTTCGGGTAAGATGGGCATCAGCCACTGGCCGTAATCATTGAACGTTTCATTGACCATCTCCTGTGGAAGAGCCATCAAGGTCCCCAGTCTCCGCGCCGCAATTGTCCAGCCTCTGATAGTGGCATCACTGGATGCTCCAAAGGCCGGAAACCTCATAAGAATCGGGAGCGGCATACTTATAACAACGGGCCCATCTCCGTTAAGTTCCCCGGATTCAGTAAACCTCAAGAATTCTGGAGTCCTACCCAGATCTATGGCAGTGCTGATATACTCCCGTCCATGTATGCCATCCCTTGTGGGTCGGACGATCTCGGACATATCTGTCCACATGGAATCAAAACCTGGCCCAGCAAAAGGGCCTGGATAACCGGCGCCGGATACGGGAATCTTGCCTGTTTCCGCCTGGTACCACAGTCTGGATATAATATCGGGAGTCCAGTAGGAATCTCCAAGCGCCTTGTATTCCGGATTAAGGGACTTGTGGATCAGTTCATTGGGGCAGCTTTGCACACATCTTAGACAGCTCATGCACTGATTGTCGATAGAGTCGATCATCTGGCGGGGGTCAAGGGCATGGTTTTCGTAGACCCCATATACACACATTGTCTTCACACACACAGGGCACTTCAGGCAGCCCTCCTCCCACGCTATAATTCCCGATCTTGTGACCGGCTTAAAGCGATGGGGGACTGGCCGCGTATGTATCGTATACTTGGCAGGCATTAGTAAAAACCCATATTTTAGTCATTCTTTTATTTTAGGCGAGTTCTCACGTTTGTGGTGAAACTTGCTACTGGAAACTCGAAACTTGAACAGGGACTATATGACTCTATTCCATTAAGAGTTTTTCTTCTCAAGTTTCAAGTTTCAAGTTTCCATTACTATAATCAATCCTTTGGCCTGCATCCGCATACCATATCAACTTCAAATTGCCGGTCTCGGCAACAACCCCGCCCTTTCCACGATTTCTCCAACCGCCTCTTCCCATTCGATTGCCATAATGTGGACACCTCTAACGCCCGGCATATCCTTAAGCCTCTCAATGGTCTCCACACAGGTCCGTATTCCTTCTTCGCGCTGTTTGTTCTTTGGAACGCCTTCCATCCTTTTTATGATCCTATCGGGGACATCCATGCCGGAGACCTTATTCTTCATATACTTTGCCATGCCAGGAGATTTTAATGGGGTGACACCCCCGAGGATAAAGACCTTTTCCGTAAGATCCCTGTCCCTTGCCATTTTCATCCATGTCTCAAATCGCTTAAAATTATAGATACACTGGGTTTGTATGAAATCAGCTCCTGCCATAATCTTTTTGGCAAGACGGACCGTTCTGAACTCCAGAGGATCTGCAAAGGGGTTGGCGGTAGCCCCGATAAACAACTCGGGTGGCCCGTTCAAAGTATCACCTCCGATGATGGTCCCTTCATCCCGCATGGATTTCACTGCCTGAACAAACTGGATAGAATCCAGGTCAAACACACCCATAGCCTGTGGCTGGTTCCCGAAAATTTGGTGGTCGCCAGACAGACACAATACATTCCTTATTCCAAGGGCAGACGCGCCTAAAATGTCAGACTGGAGAGCAATGCGATTCCGGTCTCTCACTACCATCTGTAAGATCGGATCAAAACCCGCAGCCTTCAACAGACTGCAGGCAGCCAGACTGGACATGCGCACAATTGCAGTCTGGTTATCGGTGACATTCACGGCGTCTACCTTACCCTTTAAGGTTTCCGCCTTCTTAAGCACAGATTCAGGATTCGCCCCCTTAGGAGGGCCACATTCGGCAGTGACTGCAAACGTCCCCTTTTCTAGCACTTTTTTCAGGTAGCTCATGGACTTTACTCCTGCTGATCTTTTCTAACAATTTTCCTCGGTCCGGCCCCTTGCTTTTTTGACCAGTCTTTGGGTGGGTAAATCATCTCGAGCCTGTCTAAGGCGCAAAACCCTATCAAACGGTCGATAATCAGTTGCCAGGCACAGGGGACTTCTGAATTTACTTCGCACTTCCCGTCAATGGATCCGCCGCACGGCCCATTCAAGAGCTGTTTTGAGCAGCGAGCCAGAGGACAGATCCCGCCAAAGTAATAAAGCATACAATCGCCACACCCGATGCAGCTCTCTACCCAGTATCCTCGATCCTTGGTCTCGCCCATAAACTCTGTGTTCAGGGCAGGAATTACAGGAACCTCCGGGAACATGTCGGCAACTGCCTGGACCCCTGCCCCGCACCCCAAGGACAGCACTGCTTCGTATTGGTCAATGATATCATCTAATTGAATGACAAATTCCTTAACACATTGACGATCTATTGTTTTTTCCGAAATTCGGGCATCTTCCCCATTCATCTTGGCAGCCATACGAAGGGCTGACGCGAGCATGGCTGTTTCTTTTTCTCCACCGGATGCACATTCAGCCACACACGATCCGCACCCCAGGGCAAGGATCTGTTTGTAAGGGGAAATCATCTCCCTTATCTCGTCGACGGGTTTTTGTTCCGCGGTGATCATAACCTGTATCTCCTAACTGATTAGAATAAAGGAAACTGTTTTTTATTTTTTAACAGGATAAACAGGATTAACATGATGTATCTTCTCAACAAGTAAGGATAAGTTTTTTATTCTGTTAACTATTTCTCTGATGAGCAATTACAAATAATGTAGGATGGGTAGAGTGTAGCGATACCCATCTCGATGGGTTTCATCCCGCCATCTGCAGAACTCAATCCATCCTGCTAAGTCCTTCGATTCATAAGTTCGATGACGAACCTATTCAGACTTCGGCTGAGCTCAGTCGAAGCCCTCAGGACTCAGTGCTGAGTGAGCAAAGAGGTGAATATGCTCTCAAAAATACGTTACAGTATTTGCGAATCGAAGCACTAAGGGTTACGCAGTTGCATCTTACTTCTGTTTTGTACCGGTGATGGCTTTAGTCGTGATATGTCGTCATATATCTCCTCGGCCAGTTTGGCCAAGGACTTAGGGTTATCTTTTGAGCCAACAATTATACCCACACGCTCCGGCTCCAGTCCGATGCTATTAATGATGGTTCTTGTTCTTTCTACGCGTTTTTTTGCCCTGTGGTTTCCCTCGAAATATCGGCACGCGCCTTCAGGGCATGTAATCACATAAGCCGCATCAACAATTTCCTCCAGCGCCCTGAGCAGGTGAATCGGCTCCAGCCTTCCACTGCAAGGGATGGGGTAAAGCAGCAAATTTTTACCATGTTCTTTTTCTATGGCAAGTCTTTCCTTCTCACTGCTTCCAGGGACTTGCTGGCAATAAAAAAGCGCCAGGCAGCTCTTCTGTATATCGGTCATTCCTGGGCTAAATCCTTTCTCAATACGTCAACTGTTCTTTTTTTTCTTGAAAGGACAAACACGATCAAAAGGATTCGTACCATGTCAACGTTGTTTTCACCTTTTCAAATAAAAAAGACGCCTATCCCGCCAAAAGGGATATCGACGTCTTTGTCTTTTCTAAGCCAAGCTATAACGCTTCCGTACTCCCTTGTACGAAGTCGTTTTT
>CP070700.1:4415485-4422722 GCA_020349865.1 Desulfobacteraceae bacterium | reverse complement strand
TCCTTCGGACAATAATGAGTCTATTGTCAGACATAAAAGGGAGAGAGCAGGCGGCATCAAGGATCTCTGCGGGCTCTGTTTTATCACCGTAAAAGATATGAAGATTAAAATCTCTTGAGCCTTCAGGGATAAATGTCTCACGAACCCTGCTCAAGACCCTTTCTAATCGGAATTCGCTTGGGCCGTAAAAAAGATAAAACGGTGATAGATGCCTCTTTTCCAGTTGGTTCAAGACATATTCAGGTGTCAGATCCTCCGACATTAAAACCTTTCCATGGTTTTAAGGTATATCCTCTTGGCAAAACGTCGGGCCATTTCCTGGACTGCCTTTCTTTTATTAAAACGATTTGTTAAAGGATCCGAACTTACCGCAAAGGTTGCCCTTTCTGTCATGGTCATTTCCTGCCATATCGGCTTTCCGCTCGCCCTGTCTATTAGCTTGGCATCCAGTTCAATCTCCAACCAGCGCTGATTTGCAACCTCATACCTAGTTTCCTCGCCATCGACAGTCGTCCTAATAATATCGTAACTCACAGGGTCGGTCTTGATTTTTGATACCCTCCCTATGAAAATAGCGCTGGCCTCTTCCCTTGGGACCAAGGGGACCTTGGAACGGCTTGCAAACTCCTCCCGGATGATCGTAGTAAAATCTCCCTCAAAGCCCATCGACGAGGACGTACTTTCTATCAAAGGTATGGCCAACCCTTTAATCCCTTCGCCCACGGGCTTATCGACCGCCCGGAAATGATAGCCGCAGCCATACGCCAAGACCAGAGTCAGGCATATAGGTGAGATCATCAAGAGTGCCTTATATTGCTTAGTGAATGGACTCATCTGTTGATTGAAGATCTTGGTTTGATGATTGAATATTCTCAGAGAATTGCTGGATCATCAAATAGTCAATCGTCAATAATCAATAGTCAATTATTTTGCTACACTACCACGTTTACAAGCTTTTTCTGGACAACGATGACTTTTTTGATCGGCTTTTCATTGATAAACCGCTGAACCCGCTCATCTGAAAGGGCTTCTGCCTTGATTTCCTCTTCACTGTAAGAAGCCGGTACCTGGATCCGATTTCTTACTTTCCCGTTCACCTGTAATACGATCAGCTTTGTCTCAGCTTCCAGTGCCTCTGGACGGCAAACAGGCCAGGGGAGCTTCAAGATGCTTTCGCTATTGCCGAGCAGATTCCACAACTCTTCAGTTATATGGGGTACCAGTGGGGAAAGCAGCACTACAGTAGCTTCTATCGCCTCCCGAACCACAGACCAAGATAGATCATCCTTTTTTTCTTCCTGGTTCAGGAACTGATTGACCTCATTGACAAGCTCCATAATCGCTGAAATGGCTGTATTGAAGTGAAAACGATTCTCAATATCGTCTGTCACTTTCTTTATTGTCTGGTGGGTCTTTCGATTAAGGGCCTTTATTTGTCCAGTCAACAGTTCTTTGCCCTCATAGGACGGTACCTTTGTGACGTCATCCAAATGATCAACCGCAAGGCACCAGACACGGTTCAGAAACCGGTATGATCCTTCCACCCCCTGATCGCTCCACTCCAGATCTTTCTCAGGTGGCGAGGCAAAGAGACAGAACATTCGAACCGTATCCGCACCGTATTGGTCCAGCAAATCCTCGGGATCCACTACATTCCGCTTTGATTTTGACATCTTTACCGTGTTGCCGTTCATTACTTCGCTCTGACAGTGAACGCACCGGCCATACTTTACTTCATAGGGATAAAGGTTTCCATGAGTTGGACATTCCTCTGTTTCCTTGCAAACCATCCCCTGGGTTAACAGGTTGGTAAAAGGTTCGGTTATCTTTAAATGCCCAAAATCTCTTAGCACTCTGGTGTAAAAACGAGAATAGAGTAAATGAAGTATGGCATGCTCAATGCCCCCGATGTATTGATCAACAGGCAGCCAATAGTCTACCTTTTTTGGATCGAGAGGCCCCTGATTGTAATCGGGGCAGGCGTATCGATCAAAATACCACGATGACTCCACAAAGGTGTCCATAGTATCTGTTTCACGTTTTGCCTTTCCCTTACACATTGGACAGATCGTTTCATAAAAGGACGCTTCAAATGGGAGTGGGGACCCTCCATTGGGCCTCATGTCCAGATCCAGGGGAAGAATAACCGGCAGATCCTCCTCAGGAACCGGAACTGTACCACACTTATTGCAGTATACGATCGGGATTGGAGCCCCCCAGTAACGCTGGCGTGATATGCCCCAGTCCCTGATTCTGAAATTCGCTGTCTTTGATCCCAGACCTTTTGATTCCAGATATTCTGCGATGCTATCTAATGCATCAAGGTTGCGCTGGTCATTAAAAGGGCCGGAATTGACCAGGATGCCTTCATCCACGTATGCCTCTGTCATGGTTTCTTCATCAAGATCCTGATCCTGTGGTTTAATCACCACCCTGAGGGAGAGGCCATATTTCTTGGCAAACTCGAAATCTCTCTGGTCGTGCGTTGGAACGGCCATAATGGCCCCGGTGCCATAGTCGTAGAGCACAAAATTGGCTACATAAATGGGAATTTTCTCTTCGGTGGCAGGATTTAGACAATATCTGCCGGTAAAAACCCCTTCCTTGGCTGTTAGGTCCGCCGTCCGCATAAAGGTATCCATCCTGAGGGTTCGCTCTACAAACCCCATAACTTCCTTCTCTTGTGGCAGACCTTCAACCATTTCCTTAACCATGGGGTGTTCGGGAGCAAAGCAAAGAAAGGTTGCTCCGAAAACCGTGTCCTGCCGAGTTGTGAAAACCTCTATGACTTCATCTGAGCCAACCATTGGAAATCTGATGATAGCGCCGTAGCTCTTTCCGATCCAGTTCCTCTGCATTGTTAGAACCTTGTCTGGCCATCCGGGAAGTCTGTCGCAATAGTCAAGGATGTCATCTGCATAAGCGGTTATCTTCAAAAACCAGCTGTCCATCTCTTTAATGGCCACTTCCTGATCGGCGTGACGCCAGCAGCAACCGTTTTCCACCTGTTCATTTGCAAGAACGCTCTGGCACTTTTCACACCAGTTGACATAGGTCCTTTTTTTGTAGGCCAGGCCTTTTTCATACATCTTAAGAAAAACAAGCTGTTCCCAACGGTAATACTCGGGGTCACAGGTGGCCAACTCGCGATCCCAGTCATAGCTAAAGCCCATTCTCTTTAGCTGGTTCTTCATGACCTCTATGTTCTCTTTAGTCCACAGGGCCGGATGTGTATTATTTTCTATGGCTGCATTTTCCGCAGGCATTCCAAAGGCGTCCCATCCCATAGGATGAAGCACGTTCTTACCACACATCCTTTTGTATCGCGCCACCACATCGCCAATGGTATAATTTCGCACGTGCCCCATATGAATTTTACCTGAAGGATACGGAAACATCTCAAGCAAGTAATATTTGTCTTTTAAGGGATCTTCAACGACTTTGAACAAACCCTCCTTTTCCCAGATTGCCCGCCATTTTGCTTCCAGTTTCTGAGGATTATATTTCATAGTTCAATGTTCCTTCAAAATTAGTAATTTCCAGTTGTGAGTAGTTACTCATTAGTTTTCAACCGGCCTTGCTGTAACAGCATATTGTAAATATTATCCAGCACACCATTTATAAAACCGCCCGAATCTTCCCCTCCGAATTTTTTCCCTATTTCAACCGCCTCGTCTATGGAAACCTTTGGCGGGATATCTTCCATAAACAAAATCTCAAAGACGGCCAATCTTAATATACACTTGTCTAAGCGGGCCATTCTTTCCAGTCGCCAGTTCTTGGATGCGCCCACAATGAGAGCGTCCAGTTTATCTTGATTCTCACAAATACCCTGAACCAATTGTGCTGAAAAAGGCCTGATTGCTTCCCGTGAACGAAAATTCTCACATATCAGGCCAAAGACCTCACGAGGATCGCCATGACTAAATTCCAAATGAAAAAGAACCTGGACAGCGAGCTCTCGGGCTCTTCGTCTTCTACCCATTTTTCAAAAAACAAGCGAGTTGGATTCTTAGTAAGTTCCAAATAAGTTGAGGCATATGGCAATCCCCCCTCACCCTATACGCTTACCTTATTCCAATTCTTTAAACAGATTGACCATTTCAATGGCGGCCACTGCACCCTCATAGCCTTTATTTCCTGATTTAGATCCTGCCCTTTCAATGGCTTGTTCAAGGTTATCTGTTGTCAGTACACCGAAAGCAACAGGAACCTTACTTTCCAAAGCAACATTGGCGATACCCTTTGAGACTTCAGCAGCTACATAATCAAAATGTGGCGTTGACCCCCTGATTACGGCACCAAGGCATATGACGGCATCATACCGACCACTCTCAGCCAACTTCTTTGCGGTGAGAGGAATCTCAAAGGCTCCGGGCACTTTAATGACAGAGATTTGTTCTTCAGTTGCCCCATGCCTCAAAAGGGCGTCCATGGCACCTTCCACCAGCCTTGAGCAGATAAAATCATTGAAGCGACTTACAATGATCCCAAACCTAAATCCTTCCGCCGATAGCTGACCTTCTACGACTTTAGGCATATTTACCCCCATAGTTTAAAGATGAAAGTCAAAACTCGAAACCGATCTGATCCGACAACGCAATTTATTCATTTTCTTAGTGTTTCGATTCGCAAATATGATAACGTATGTTTTATGAGTCTAACCTTTGGAATTGCTCACTCAACACTTAGTCCCGAGTGAATAAATACGTTATCGAATTTATGAATCGAGGGACTTAGCTTCCGATTTCCGAATTCCCACTTCTTCTGTTTATTCCAACATGAAAAATCTGGTTCTCCAGCCCGGATTTTTAATCCTCAAGGATCTTCATAAGGTGTCCCAGTTTTTCACATTTGGTTAATAGATATCTTCTGTTTTCCGGCCTGGGTTCGATTTCGATAGGCACACGACCCGTGACCTTTAAGTCATAACCTTCCAGGCCGACAATTTTTCTGGGATTATTGGTAACTAACTTCATCTTGCGCACACCAAGGGAAGCAAGGATCTGGGCACCTACTCCGTAGTCCCTCAAATCAGGATCAAAACCGAGCTGCTCATTGGCCTCCACCGTATCTAACCCTTTTTCTTGAAGTGCATAGGCCTTTAATTTGTTTACGAGCCCAATACCCCTGCCTTCCTGCTGGAGATACAATATGACACCCAGGCCTTCCTCTTGAACCATGGCCATGGCTTTTTTTAGCTGTTCTCCACAATCACAGCGGTAAGAGCCGAATACGTCCCCGGTGAGGCATTCGGAATGCACTCGCACCATAACTTCTTTTTCAGGATTGATCTCTCCTTTCACCAGGGCCAGGTGTTCATAATCGTCAATGTCATTGGAAAAGGCGATGGCCTTGAATTCGCCAAAAGGCGTCGGTAAGATCGTCTCTGCCGCTCTGTGCACGAAAGATTCCGTCCGCATCCGGTAGGCAATTATGTCTGCCACAGTAGCAATCTTCATGCTGTGTTTTTCAGCAAATTTTTCAAGATCAGGCATCCTGGCCATGGTGCCGTCTTCGTTCATAATCTCACAAATCACTGCCGCGGCATTCAGGCCCGCAAGACGGGCCAAATCAACAGATCCTTCAGTCTGGCCTGTCCTGAACAAGACACCTCCCCTTCGGGCCCTGAGCGGAAACACATGTCCGGGTTGAACAAGGTCTTCGGGCTTTGCCTCATCCCTTACGGCGGTGAGAATCGTGTGGGCTCTGTCAGCAGCAGAAATACCGGTTGTAACCCCTTGTCGCGCCTCGACGGAAACCGTAAAAGCGGTCCTGTAAGGTGAACGGTTGTCGTAGACCATTAAAGGAAGTTTTAACCTTTCAACAATTTCAGGACTCAAGGCAAGACATATGAGCCCGCGGCCGTATTTGGCCATAAAATTGATAGCCTCAGGCGTCACCTTTTCAGCAGCTATAGTAAGGTCCCCTTCATTCTCTCTGGCGTCGTCATCCACAAGGATTATCAGCTTTCCCTGTCTCAGATCTTCCAGTACTTCATTAATACGCGCAATAGGCATTTTAATCACCAAACCCTTGTTTTATGAGCATTTCCATGTCAACGCCAGATTGTTCGTTTTTTTGCGCTGACCTTTCTTTTAAAAAAAACCTCTCAACATATTTCCCGATCAAATCTGTTTCTATATTGACCAGATCCCCCACCTTTTTTCTCAAAAGCGTCGTCTCCCGAGCAGTCTGGGGAATGATGGTTACTTCAAAAAACCTTTTTTCACATTGGTTGATAGTCAAACTGATCCCTTCTACCGCAACAGATCCTTTTTCAATGGTATAGCGTGATAATCTCTCGTCTATTCCTATTCTTAATCGCCATGATTTCTGTTGCGATTCCTTTTTCAGTATCTTACCAATACAGTCCACATGGCCTGAAACTAAATGCCCCCCTAAGCGATCTGTCAACCGCATGGCCCGCTCCAAATTCACCATATCACCTTGTCTCAGCAGACTTATGGTGCTTACGGAGACTGTTTCTCCGGAAACATCCATGCGGAGAGAACCCTCTGACACATCCGTAACGGTGAGACAGACTCCGTCAAGGGAAATACTGTCTCCCACGCGGCAGTCGGTCATTTGGAAAAGCGGCGCAATGGTCAGCTCCATGTCATCATGGAGACGTCTAACGACCTTCACTTTCCCAATACCTTCTATTAATCCAGTGAACATTTATTAGTGTTTCGTATATTATATTGTTGGACCGATAAAACCTACTCCCCTACCTAAAGCCAGGGAAGTATTGAAATGGCCCAAGGCGGCAGGCAAAAGATTTAAGAAAAAGAAAGATGGCGTACTATTCTCATATGCCTTACGCCTTGTGCCTTGAACCTGACACTAAATGCGAGCTCCCCCGCGAGTCTACCACTAAAGTATTTTAAGTACCCGAATTTACGATACAAGAACCTAATAATCTGGATAACCTGCCACGAGGATATCATCGCCAAATCTTTTGACCTGAATATCTTTGAGGGACAGGCATTCATCAATCCTCTTCGCTCCTGGGCCTGCCGCCATGGCAATACCGTCTTCCCCACCAAGAATCTTAGGTGCTACGAAAATATAGAATTTATCAACCAGTTTTTCCCGGAGCAATGAACCCGTAATTGAAGCGCCACCCTCCACCAGCAGGCTGCTCACCGACATTTTCTCCAATACACCTATTAAGGCCACCAAGTCAATCCTGCCTTTTTTCATTGGGCAGGTGAGGGTTGAGACTCCTTCCTTC
>CP070700.1:4409481-4415385 GCA_020349865.1 Desulfobacteraceae bacterium | reverse complement strand
TTAGTATGGTCGCCCCACTTGTGGTGTATCCGGACATCATTTCAAAAAAAGCGTCTGTGAAGGAAGGAATGGATCCGTGAATCACGAAAGGGAGGGCGGACACGGCAGAGACCAGAATCCAACCGAAAACAGCCAAGAAGAAACCTTCTTTAATGTCCAGATCCTGATTTTTTCGAAAAATCCACCAGAGGGGCAACCCCATGAGGATGATAATGATTGCTGAAACGAATATGGAAACCAGATCATTCTCTTTGTAATAGATGGAACAGATCAAGGGCAGGACCATGGAGCAGCCCGTGACAATGAGTAACTTCCCCAGGACATTGGTTATGGAACGGTAGTTCATCGATATCTCAAGGAAAAATCGAAAATGAGAATTTAATCCCTTATACGAGCACTTCTTTAATGAGTCTTATCTGTTTCCTGTGATAACATCCTCTGAATGGCTTTTTTAAAGTCGGGCACACCCCTTTTCGTATTTTCTACTTTTTCACACCACCTGCTGACCAGAGCCAAAAGGTTATCCTCTAACCTTTATCTCCCGCCCGCGCCAAAGAATGGCTCCTTTAATATGGTAAGACAGGGCTCGTAAGATACAGCAGGCGGCCACAATAGCAGCTAACGGAAAGAACAGGAGTTTGAGGGGACGAAAATCCAATAAACGCTGGACAGAGAAGAAACTGAGGTACTGAATTCCATAAGTGGCCACCCCAACCAACAGGAGAAACCCATCGCGGCTCAAAACTCCAAGAGCAACCGCGAACAAAGGCGTCCAATTCTGCAAGACTCCCAGGATGATCAACGGAATTCCAAGCCACGGATGTCCTTCGACAGCCACCAAAATGTTCTTGGTTGTGCCCCAAAAGGTGTCACTGACATTTTTGAACAACCTCACCCGCAAATACTCGGGAGCAAGCCTGAATCCAACACGATAGCCCTGTTTTTTTAACAGGCGCGCTAACCCTACATCGTCAAGCATCTCGCCTTTGACCCCTTGAAAACCTCCAATTTCGCGAAACACCCGGACACTGATGAGCATGAGCGCCCCTGAGGCCAACGCGTTTGGGGAATCAGGATCTTCAAGTCCCTGAGTTGCTAAAAGTTTTGCAATCCCAAAGAAATAGATGGGCATATTCACATTTTCCCAAAACGACTGGTTTTCCAGGAAGGGTAACAGACTTATGAAATCATAGGCTTCCTCCTGCATCACGTTGAGCGCAGTCGCAAAGCAGCCCGGAGAATGGAGGATGTCCGCATCAGTAAACAGCAAATAGTCCCCCGTAGCCTCGTCAGCCCATTTCTGCATGGCATTGCATTTTCCAAGCCATCCCTGTGTCAACGCTGGGTCATGCAGAACCTTCAACCGTGAGTCGGATTGAGCCATATCATCCACAATCTCGCCAGTACGGTCGGTTGAGTGGTCGTTTACGACAATCACTTCAAGGTCAACGCCTTCCTGATTCAGTACCGACTGGAGGGAAGTTGCAATATCTTGCTCCTCATTTCGAGCAGGAATAATCACACTTATCTTTTGTGTTCCACGGACGGGAGCTGCGGATGGAGTAAGCCACCGAATGCGTTTCTGGGCTAACACACACTTAAACGTAATTGCCAACCAAAATATGGTCACAATCCCACAAATAATCAGGACAGGAGACTCCATACTGATATCTACATCAAATACAGAGGGGCTATGGTAAATTTAGATCCAATGCTTTATCGAGTTGAATAGATAATCTTAAAAAGGAATTTCTGGTTTCACTTAACCACTTTGATAACTCCATGGATTTATGAGTCACCGGTTCATTAACAATAACAGTGTCATCGTTTGGAATCATTCCGAGCAATCTTGATAAATCCGCTATTTGTTCGACTATTTTTGCCTTATCAGCACTATTTTTTTTGGATTCGGTCATCTGCTGAGCCTCCTGTCTAAATTTTTTCAATCGCTTAACGTGGCCATCAGCGGCGCGAGGTACAAGCGTCCGCCCGAATGGCGTTGTTGTGTGCCGGGCTTGGCCCGGATGCTATCTGATAGATGGTTATGGCCGGTATTATGACACAGATATCTGGCAAAGTCCAGACCCAGGCTGACGGAGCAGAAGGTTAGCCAAAGGCAAGGGTGGTACAGTAAAACGGGAGGCTCAGGTCTTCATTGTTCACTTTTGTCAAGGGTGAAGGCGACCCCTATGTTTCCGTTCATATGCTTTAGGAATGGTTCCAGAGGAAAACAGTCAACAGCAGACCCCTCTATTATTCTATCAATGCCCCGGCCCATAACATGATGCAGCGCTCCAGGTGCATCTCGTCTTTTCTGTCTCGGCATGATAAATGATTATACTTTTTCCCCCTTTTTTGCGTCCCCTTTTTTGGTTCCAATGTCGAGGGCTGAGCCTGGTTCTTTCTACCCATGGTCAGTGCAATCCCCTCTCCCTGAGCGAGTTGGTTAGGGTGAGGGGGATCAAATGGTTCTTGCCCTTTAGGAACTCCGCCACTTTTCGTATTCCTTTCTGATATGCTCAATGGCGGCTATCCGTCGCAGATTGAACTGCCTTTTGTGGACTTCCGGATCAAGATAAAGGCGATGGTGCGATTTCTTTTCCGGGCCGTCTACCGCCAGACTGTCATGGTCGGGAAGGCAGCGGCGTTTCTGCAGATCGTCAGCGTCCTCCTCCAGTTCGTCGGGAAAGGTGGTGTACCACCGCCACCATTGGCCGCTGATCAGGCGGCCTTTCCATAGGGCCGCCGCTTCGGCAGGCGTCATGCTGGAGCCGGGCATGTCAAGACCACTAAAATTATAGGTAAGCTGGGCGGGAGGAATACTCTCTCCGGCAGGGTTGTAAAGATCTATCCTTTCAACGTCGCTGGGGGGAGGCGCGGCAAAGTGAGCGTACATGGAATGGGCGTAAAAGTCGGCAATGGTGTGGGCAGCCCTGCCGAAGCTCTCCAGGTCCTTCTTTTCGAGGTTTTCCCGGACTCTTTGCCAGCTTTCGTCGATATAGGCAAAGTCAAAATGATCACGGGGATCGTAGGCGAGCACGTTTACGTCGAGATAGAGACTGGTCCCTTTAACGTGCTGCCGTTCGTCAGGAGGCATTTCCTTGAGCGCTTCATCCAAAATATGGTTGTGAGCCTCTGCGGCAAAGGTCGGGTCAAATCCTGTCCAGAAACGGCCGTCTATGTAATCGGTGAAATTACCGGCGGCGATTCTGTTTCCCGATCTGATCCTCCACAGGTGATGGCGGTTGAACACGAAAAAGGGAACATACTCGATTTCGCCCACGGGAAGGACCTCTTTGGGAACAGCCAAGCCTTTTTTTGATGGGGAAGCTTTCGCCTTCAGTTTGACAAGGGCCAGAGGTTCAAGAATTTCCCATACCCCTCCCTCGGTAAAATAGACAACCCATGCATGGTCCCAGGTGTTTTCCCCTTCGCCGCGGCCGTGATCAATGAAATGCCCCAGAGCGACGCGCACGCAATAGGGAGAAATGCCCGACTCAACGAGCAACGATGCGATGACAAAGGCAAGGTCCTCACAATCCCCTCCGCCGTTGGCAAGGGTCTCTTCAGGGAAAAACCACTCGTCGGCTTTCCGTTTTGAACCGATGTATTTCAGTTTGCTCACAAAGGCCAAAATGGTCCTGGCCCGAAAATCAAAGGAACCCGCCTTTCTCGCCAAAAACCTCTCTCGATCCTTTTCACTCAGGGACAGGGATATCTCCCTCAGTTTTTCTCGCACAACCGCATTTCCCTCCATGGCTAAATACTCACGGATGTCGATGTCATAGTGGGTCTTTTTCGTGCCGGGGACTTTGCGGGCGGCCGGTATGATGGGATCGGCCACGATTTCATCCCCGGACCAGCGCCATTTCTGATAGGGCCTTACAGAAGTAGACTGCATGCACATTGGTTTTACCTCCGTCTGTTGCGGAACGTGCCGTCACCGTCGGTCCTGATCTGCCTGTTTGCCCTCGTTACGGCGTTCCGTTCTTAAAAGGGCAGTTTCGGGGTCAAAAACATCGTTTTAAGGGTTAATTTGGGATCTGTTCAGGGAATGTTTTTCTTTATAATCAATCATTAGCCTTGTCTCTTCTTGGTCCGACCCGAGGCCGAATTATTTTTTCAAAAATAAGAGCTAATCGGAGACTTGATAATCATATAAAGGGCGTCACGTTAAAGTGGTGGCACCTCCCCTGCCATAGCTATATGCTATGGCCCAGTACGCATAAGCGTAACAATAATATTATAGGATCTAGGAGGTGCCAAGATGAGAGTATACGCAGGAATCGATCTTCATTCAAGTAATAACTATGTTGGAATCATCAATGAAC
Organism: Desulfobacteraceae bacterium; assembly: GCA_020349865.1. Next base: position 4,411,054 of record CP070700.1, on the reverse strand, counting down.
AGGATCAGAGGTTGTATCAAAAGAGATTACCAAACCGATTAGAGCATATCTTAGAGGCTCTGGAGCCATTCAAAGAATCTTTGCAAGGTGTGGTTGTCGAGTCAACCTACAATTGGTACTGGTTAGTAGATGGGTTACAGGATGAAGGCTACAAAGTGCATCTGGCCAATCCCTCTGCCATCAAGCAGTATGAGGGTCTTAAACACACAGATGATAGATGGGATTCATTCTGGTTGGCCCATATGAAGCGATTAAACATATTGAAAGAGGGATATATCTATCCCAAAGAGCAACGCCCTGTGAGGGATATACTGCGCAGAAGGCTTCTATTCGTAAGGCATAGGACCTCCCATATCTTGAGTCTTCAAAGCGCCATTACAAGGAATCTGAGCTATAAGATGTCGAGTCGAGAGATTAAGAAGCTCGATCAATCCGATGCGGATCAATTATTCGATGAACCTTTTCTGATTTTATCTGCCAGAAACAGCATAGCGGCCATACGATTCTTAGGGGAAAGGATAAAGGAGATTGAGAAGGCAGTAAAGTCCCATATCAAAGTTAAACCGGAATTTAAATATCTTCTGACAATGCCGGGGATCGGTGACATCCTTGCTTTGACCATCATGCTGGAGGTTGGTGATATCAGCCGGTTCCCAAAGGTAAGCAATTATTCATCTTATTGCAGAGCCGTGAAGAGTGAAAGGCTATCGAACAAGAAAAAGAAGGGAGAGGGTAACCGAAAGAACGGAAACAAATATCTTGCCTGGGCATACGTGGAAGCTGCGAACTTTGCCATAAGGTCTTACCCTGAATTTCAAAGTTTCTACAACCGCAAAAAGGCTAAGACGAATGGTATAGTGGCAATCAAGGCGTTGAGCAATAAATTAGCCAGGAGCTCCTATTACGTCATGAGGGATCAGGTGCCCTATGATGCGAATCATCTATTCAGATAATCATCGTGGGTGCAACAGTGAACCGGTAGAGGGGTTGGTATAAATCCACCAGATTTGATTGGTATCTGCTGCACCCACACATAGAATCAGACGGCAATCGTTTTTAAAGCTTGATTCGCCTATGCCGTGAGCTAAAAAGGGGCTGGCTAACAACCACAAGATTTGTAAAACATCGTATTGGACACGGTATGGAACCGACGATTTTCTGGGGCAGTATAGACTGCCAGGGGTCATAAAGGAACGGTGATTCCGTTTTACCAACATGACAGGTTGACCAAAAGACATTTTGAGAAATGATGGTGTTTAAACTTTATAAGATATGGGACATACATCAGTTTGCGAAGTTGGTAGCTTCGACGTGTTACCTGTCATGTTGGTAAAACGGAATCACCTGAAACCCTCTTAATTGGTAATTACTGATAAATACGGTACTCTTTATCGACCTTGATCCTGATGGGTGACTGGTGCGGATCAGATTAAGCTGACCGAAAACCTATTATAAAGAAATAACGGATGCGGAACAGGAGGCAAAAACGAGACCGAGCTGTACGGACAAAGTTGTCAATCGAAAAAAATATCGATATTTTTTAATGGAGAGGTGTTTTTTCTCTTGACAAGCC
>CP070700.1:4406070-4409381 GCA_020349865.1 Desulfobacteraceae bacterium | reverse complement strand
ACCACTTGAGATTAGTACCTTACTGTGCTGCCCGGTTTCCCCGATGGAAGAAAAAAACACTGAAACCCAAAGATCTTTTTGATCTCGTGCGTGATTGATTGACAAAATATACAGAGATTATTAAAAAACTGAAAAAAAAGCTCAGAGTATGAATTGACCCCGTTGGTGAACCGAAATGTGGATTGATTTTTTGCAAGCCTATCATATCCCATAAAGTGGGCCCATCTATGATATCGGTATTTTTGCAATAACGGGCTAAAGATTTATCGGTAACAATTCTTAAAGCGACTTTTTCAGAGATCTCATAGAAGTCTATTTTCGATGGATCGGAGAAATTAACACGATGGAAAAGAAAATACCAGAGCATGAAAAAGAGAGTGTTGGAGGTAAGATTGTCGGGTTTTTCAGGGATTTTACCTATGGCATGGCAACCCATGGCATGGCCCGCCAGGCACTGAAAACACGCTCCAGCATGGAGCACCTATTCATCCTCATCACCATGGGCGACATGCTTGGCATTCCGATACTTCCGCCTTACTATTCCCTCCGTCTTCTTCCACATGTTGTGCCTCAGATCACCACGTGGAAACGAAGGATGCTGAGGGAAAAGGACCTCATGGACAGCATGTATTAAACCAGCCGCCCCGATTCACCCGACCCTTCTTTCCAGATAGCGAGTGAGAAGGTTTTTTTGTGTAGGTTCACTTCGGTTAAAAAGGAGAGTTTATGTCTCTTGCAGAGGTTTTTGAAAAGTATCCCAACCGCCGATACATTATGTATGGAGGAAAAGGAGGGCTTGGCAAGACCACCTTTTCGGCGGCAACAGCCTATTACCTGGCCAAGAAGGGAAAAAAGGTACTCGTTTTCTCTGTTGACCCTCAGGCATCGCTCAGTGATATATTCGAGCGGGATATCTTCGGTAAGGGAAATATCGAGATCATGCAAAACCTGTTTGCCTGTGAGATAGATGCGGATCGGAGGATTCAGGACTATCAGGAAGAGATACGGCAGAAGATCCTTGATATGTATGGGATGAAAAAGATCCCTGAGGAAATAGAGAGTTATATAAGGGCCTCCTCCGCAGAGCCTGCCATGGAGGAGAGCGCCATTTTCGACGCGGTGGTAGACATTGTTGTAAAAGGGGATTTCGACTATTACATATATGACCTGGTGCCCCTTGGCCATGCCCTTTATTATCTGAGCATGGCAGCCGTCTATGACGCGTGGCTGGAGAAGATAACGGGCCTGAGAGAGCAGATGCGCGACTACGATAAGGCTATCGCAACCATGAAACGGGAGAAAACTGCAGAGGACGAAATATACAATGAGCTCATGTATATTAAGGATCGAATAGGAGCCTCCTCCAAGATCATGACAGACACTGAAAAGACCGCCTTCTTTTTTGTGGTTAATCCCGAGGAAATGACCATAGTGGATACTGAAAAGGCAGCACAACTCTTTTCCAAGTATGACGTACCGATCGCGGGTTATGTCGTGAACCGCGTCATCAATAGGGATTTGCTTAAGGAGAACATCCCCCTCTACCTGAAAAACAGGATTGAAATGCAGGCAAATGCCCTGGACATGATAGATAAAAAACTGGCTTCCTCGGTACTTTCAAGGGTGCCGGAGTTCGATTCAGATATAAAAGGGCTTAATACGATCAGGGATCTTGCGGAAGTGATGTTTGAGGAGAAATTGTCATGAACAGTACAATGGCTGATTTTTTCAAGGAACACCCCGACATGCGCTATATCTACTTTGGGGGAAAAGGGGGCGTTGGCAAGACCGTGGTTGCGGCTGCATCAGCGCTCTGGATGGCCGGACAGGGTAAAAAGACACTTCTTGCATCTACGAACCCCGTGCACAGTCTTTCGAACCTCTTCAAGCTTGACGTGTTTGGAAAACCTGTATTGATGCCGGGGACCGATAACCTTTATGTACAAGAGATAGACACAAAAGATACCATAGAAAAATCAAAGAATGAGATCCGGGAAAAAATAAGCTGGTTTCTCAAGTTTGCTGACATCCCCACCAAGGCTGAGGACTTTATCGAGTCGGCTACCATGAACCCGGCCTTCGAAGAATCGGCAATGTTTGAGAACATGATCAATATCATATTCGAAGATGCCTACGAGTTTTATGTCTTTGATACTGCACCAACGGCAAATGCCAGAAGGCTACTGGGTATGTCCAAGGTCTATACCCTCTGGGTGGAAAAAATGGTTAACAGTCGAGAGGAGGCCAAATCCATGAGATTGAGCCTCTCTTTTAGGAAAAAGAAGGTCGAGGACGAAGAAGACCCCCTCCTTGACTATCTTGTTACTTTCCGGGACCGAATCGAACACATGCGAGCCCTTCTGACTGATGAGCAGAAGAGCGCCTTCTTTTTTGTCACCCTTCTGGAGTCCCTCCCGATTGCAGTGATTCGCCGGTTTATAGGGTGGTTTGAGGACTTTGGTATACCGATCGGCGGCGTGATTATCAACCAAGCTATTGACAAGTCGCAAGTAGGAGAGGATTCGGCGGAATTCATTGTAAACCGCGTGAAGATGCAGGACAGGTATAGGGAAGAAGCAAACAGGTTGTTTAAAGATTTACGCGGGGAAATTCCCCTTTTTGAAAAAGAGGTAAGGGGCATGGAGATGGTGGCCAAGTTATCGGATGCCCTTTTCTCGGGGGCGTAACCGCCATTGTATCGTCTAACAAGCGGTGCGGATGCTCTCGTCGATCAGGGACTCAAGTTCCTGGTGATCCCAGCCAATATAGGTTTTTTTTTGATCAACGATAAAGGCGGGAAATCGAAAAACCCTGTGTCTCAACTGCTTCCAGAGACCCAGGGGAGACTGCGCATCAATCACCCGGATCCGAATCCGGTGCCGGTATAAAGAAGAAATCCTGTGTATCCACTTTGACAAATATTCCACAGCCTGCTTCCAATCATCAGGATATTCATTCGCACAGGCATTGCGATGTTTTTGCTTTAATCCTAAAGAACTAATCATTAAACCACATCCCCGACAACTCATTTCCATACTGGAAAGCATGGGGGCGATTATCTCAATGTGTATCGGATTCATTTGCAAATTCTCCCATACAAGATTGCTGCTCGGAGCGCTTTTTATAATATACAATATAAATGCTATTCCTTTCTTTACAAGATGTAATCGGGAAAATCTTGTTAACGAAAGTCTATTGAATTAGGAAATTGGGCTTTATTTGGGCATCATGCTTTTGGCTCAGGGGCTTAGACAGAGAAAAAAAGATTAAAAGAGGAGGAGGGGCATCATGAACAGACAGGAATTGATGGC
>CP070700.1:4395416-4405970 GCA_020349865.1 Desulfobacteraceae bacterium | reverse complement strand
TTGAACTCGAACAAGGAGGCCCCACGAAGATCCCCAAGTGAAACGGGCTTGAGGCTGAGCCACAGGTTCCAGATCACCGGGAAGATTACAAAGGCCAGGACCACGGTGACTGTGGGGGCCAACATCCAGAAGGCAAGCCGGGCCTCTTGATCTAAAACAGTTTGACGGTTAATCTTCTAACCCCTTCACACGCTCGTGTATCATCCGGGCAGCCTGCGTAGCGCTCAATTCGCCGTCTAAGAATCGTTTAAGAATCTCCGGAATAACCTTTGTCCCATATATTTTGGAAATAAGCGCCCCTTTTCCTTTAGCGAATCCCCAACGATCGAATCCATCTACGCCGGCAATAATTGTTTTCACCACATCCATTCCGTAAAATTGAGAAATCTTGGCCCTGGTCGTCACTCCAAACTCGAGACCCATCCATCCGTCAATGAAGCGGTTAGGGTTACTGCCGGTCCCTTTACGTACTGGCAATTTGCCCTCTGCCGCCATCCCTAACCAACGAATATACCCATCATTAAGAAGAAACTCTACCCACTTTTTGGCTGGGGCCTTATTGGCGTCCCTGGTGATACCAAGGTAGTTTATCTGACCGTATTGAGCGGCCCCTCTCTTGCCTTGAATGATAGTCACAAACCCGGTATTCCTGGCCAGGAACCCTGGTTCCCCTTTAGCGATATCAGGAACAACGGGCTGATCCCGCCGAAGGCCTGAGAGCTCATCCAGGATGAATGGAGACCAGATAATCATGGCAGCTCTTCCAGACAAATAATCCATCCGGGTGTGGAGCCAATAGAGGTTGCCCGGCGGGGTAAAACGGGTAAGGGCTTTATAAAAATCGAGGGTTTCTATCATCTCGGGGGTGTCCAGGTTGACGTTTCCGGTCGGATCTGTCAATCTCACGCCATTAGAAAGTGCAATGTGTTCGAATACTTGCTGGGTATAAGTTTGCCCAGGGTCAGTGGGTGCCTCGAAGCCCCATATCAAAGGTGGATTGTGCAAGGCCTTTGCAGCTTGAATAATGTGGTCCCATCGTTCGGGCACAGGCAATCCTTTTTTCTCAAAGAGATCCTTGCGATAGAGCAAAAGCTGTCCCCACCCGTCAGCCGGGACTGCTGCATAGCCGCCCCGGACCTGAGCCAGGGTCAAAGGCCCAGCGCTGAAGGTTTCTTTTCCAAGGTTATTCACCACATCAGTTGCAGACCGATAATCGAGAACCCCTGCCTCGGCCCACCCAATGGTGAAATCAATAGGATGGAAAATCACATCGGGGAGAGATCTGGCTGCGTATGCAGCCGTAATCCGCTGTGCTAAAAGATTTTCCTGCACAGGGATCACACGGAGCTCTATTCCGGTTTTTTGGGTAAATGCATGAGCGATTTCTTTCTGGGTCTCAAGCCGATCCTTCTCCACTTCGGTGGTCCAGAAGGTGATCTGGTTCTGGGCGCCGGCCGTTGGGATGCCAGTGGTTGAAATCAATAATATGGTCAGAACTGATAGAATTGCTGTTCTCATAGCTAAACCCTCCTCTCCATGTAAAAGGTTTACATTTAATAACCAAGGATCTCTTAATGGTTAACAAAAGGAAAAGGGGATAGATTAAACCGTAATTCGCGGTAAGAGAATTTGAGCCACAGAGCACATTTGTTGTCTGGAAAAGTGTGTTGATTGCTTCTAAACTGAGTTTTGGTCACTGAGAAACCTTTATACTATCGTTGGGAGAACCTGTCAAAATGTTTGTTATTTCGGGAAAGACAAAAGCATCGGTTAAACTTAACCGATTTTCCACCATCTGCATTATCTCCTTCAAAGCCATCCCCACATATTGACATCTCCCTTGATAGAATTTAAATTATTTATTGTTAAAGTGTAAAATATTCAGCTTATATATATCTTACGTTAATGGAGGAAAATAATCCATGCGGTTTGATAAATTTACATTAAAAGGCCAAGAAGTAATACAGACTTCGCAACAACTGGCCGAAAGATTTGGGCATCAACAGATTGAACCCGAGCACTTAGTGATGGCTATCCTGGAACAAACTGAAGGAGTCATACCGCCGCTTTTAGGTAAGATAGGGGTTGACCAGGGCCAGCTTAAACAATCTTTTGAAGCTGCCTTGGACAAAATCCCACGTGTATCCGGCGCTGGTATGGGACAGGCATACATATCACCCCGCTCCAAGGCAGTCCTGGACAAAGCCTTTGCTGAAGCCGAACAAGTAAAAGACGAATTTGTAAGCCTTGAGCATATTCTACTGGCAGTGACAGGAGAAGATGGGAGAGAGGCAGCCCGGCTCCTTGCACGTGCTGGAATTACCAGGGATACGATCCTGAAAGCCCTGGTGGATATCCGAGGTGGTCAGCGGATCACTGATCAGAACCCCGAAGATAAGTACCAGGCACTGGAGCGATTCAGCAGAGACCTGACGGCGATTGCCTCAAAAGGGGATCTGGATCCGGTCATCGGCCGAGACGATGAGATCCGGAGGATCATCCAGGTACTGTCAAGAAGGACCAAAAACAACCCGGTTCTGATTGGTGAGCCAGGCGTCGGTAAAACAGCTATTGTGGAGGGTCTGGCACAAAGAATCATCCAGGGCGATATCCCGGAGACCCTAAAAGATAAAAGGGTTGTGGCCTTGGATATGGGGGCCCTCATCGCAGGTGCAAAATACCGAGGGGAATTCGAAGACAGGCTTAAGGCGGTGCTCAAAGAGGTGACCGACGCCCACGGGCAAATCATTCTCTTCATTGATGAAATGCACACCCTGGTGGGGGCCGGAGCTGCTGAAGGAGCGGTGGATGCCTCAAACATGCTAAAGCCGGCCCTTGCCCGTGGCGAACTAAGATGCGTGGGCGCAACAACCATAAAAGAATACAGAAAATACATTGAAAAGGATGCGGCCTTGGAGAGGCGCTTTCAACCGGTGATGGTTGAAGAACCCTCTGTGGAAGACACCATTTCCATCCTACGGGGACTAAAGGAAAAATATGAGGTGCATCATGGTGTTCGTATTAAGGATTCGGCCCTTGTGGCTGCGGCCACACTGTCAAACAGGTATATAACAGATCGATTTCTGCCTGATAAGGCCATTGATCTTATTGACGAGGCCACTTCCCGTTTAAGGATTGAGATTGATAGTATGCCGGCAGAGATCGATGATATTCAGAGAAAAATCACCCAACTTGAAATAGAAAAAGAGGCTCTCAAGAAAGAAAAGGACCAGGCATCCAAAGATCGACTTAAAAAAATCGAAAAGGCTTTGAGCGAACTAAAGGGTCAAACCGATGAGATGACCGCACACTGGAAAAGAGAAAAGGAATTTATTTCAAATATCAGGAATATCAAAGAAAAACTTGAGTCCACCAGATCTGAGGCCCAGATTGCTGAGCGACAGGGAGATCTTACCAAGGCCGCTGAACTCAAATATGGAACCCTTATCGAACTGGAAAAGAACTTAAATGAGCAAAACAAAATGCTTGAGGAACTCCAATCAGATCAAAAAATGCTCAAAGAAGAAGTGGACAGTGAAGATGTTGCAGAAGTGATCGCCAAATGGACCAGAATACCTGTCTCAAGGATGATGGAAGGCGAAAAAGAGAAGCTTTTAAAGATGGAGGAGCGGTTGGGCCTGAGGGTGGTCGGCCAGGAACAAGGAATCATTGCTGTTGCCAATGCAGTCCGTCGAGCTCGTTCAGGATTGCAGGACCCTAACCGACCCATAGGATCTTTCATATTCTTAGGACCCACTGGCGTGGGCAAGACCGAGCTTGCCAGGGCACTGGCAGAGTTTCTCTTTGATGACGAGCAGTATATGGTCCGCGTGGATATGTCCGAATACATGGAAAAACATTCAGTGGCAAGGCTCATAGGCGCTCCACCAGGCTATGTTGGCTATGAAGAGGGTGGATACCTTACAGAGGCCGTGAGAAGGCACCCCTATTCCGTGGTCTTATTCGATGAGATCGAAAAGGCCCATCCTGATGTGTTTAACGCCCTCCTCCAGATCCTGGATGACGGCCGTATGACTGATGGCAAAGGCCGTACGGTAGATTTTAAAAACACCGTCCTCATTATGACCTCCAATGTGGGAACTCAATGGCTACAGGAATTGGAGGACAAGAACAGCGCTGAAGTAAAACAGCGCGTGATGGATGCGCTCAGGGCCACCTTTAAACCGGAGTTCCTGAACAGGATAGACGAGATTGTCATATTCAACTCACTTGGCCCCGGGGAAATAAAAAAGATAGTGGAAATCCAAATGGGACTTATGGCCAAGCGTCTTGAGGCCAGCAAGATCACCCTCACACTCACCGACAAAGCAAAAGAGTTTCTTGCCAATGCCGGGTTTGATCCGGTTTATGGTGCAAGGCCCCTTAAGAGGACCATTCAGCACCTTGTTCAGGATCCTTTGGCATTAAAAATTCTTGAGGGCTCTGTTAAAGAGGGAGATCATGTTAGTATGGATGTGAGTGATGGTGAGGTAGTGTTTCACTAAATGTAGGGGTGCTTGGAAAGAGAGCGCAGATAAGAGCGGCTTCCTTGTGTATTTTATACACTTGTGGGAGCAGCGTTCAAATCGCGATTTATCAATTGCTCCTGCTTTCTTTGAGTCTTAGGAGCGATTATGAGCAACAGTTGTATTTATCTTTTGCCTTAACTTCGGCGACGTTCGGAAGCTTACCGTCCTCCTTGATCTCAGGATTAGCGTTTCTCCGGTTTGGGGATTCCTCCCTTTCCTGGCCCACTTAAATTTCACCTGGAACTTACCAAAGCCTGAAATAAGCACATCCTCGCCATTGGCAAGGGCTTTCTTGATAATTTCAAACAAACTATCGACAATCTCATCAGCACGTTTCCGGCTCAGGAATATACAATCCATTTCCGGAAATAAGAACTGCTGCGGGCCTTTATGCCGGCTCTTAAAGCCCACCTTCTGCATAACACACTTGGCGATATCCCCCTTGGTCAGTGTCATTCGCGGCCCCGATTTTTCGTTTTGAAAATAGCCGTTTTCGCACCCAAGCTTGGCAAACAATGACACATTTGCTAAGATTTGTCAAACATTTGTAAATTCAATATGTTGATCAAATAGTCATGAGGCCTTCATTCCAACCCCGACTAATCAACGATCCTTTTTCGGATCCAGGGCTATTCATCCCCTTTCTCTTTGAGAAAAGGGCCCTGATGTTTGATCTCGGTGCGTTGCATAACTTATCTTCTAAGGACCTCCTAAAGATAACACACGTTTTTGTCACCCACACTCACATTGACCATTTCATTGGTTTTGACACCCTCCTCAGGACTCTACTTGGCAGGGAAAAAAAACTCCACCTCTTTGGTCCCCCGGACTTTTTCCAGCACGTGGAAGGCAAGTTGTCTGGATATGCATGGAACCTTGTCAGCGAATATGAAAACGATTTTACCCTTGAGGTGAACGAGGTTCACTACGATAAGATATTTACAAAGACATACATTTGCCAGGATCGTTTTAAACCCAAAAAGCCCGGTTCATCAAGACGTTTCTCCAGCACACTCCTGGAAGAACCATCCTTCACAGTGAAAGGCATCCTGCTTGATCACCGAATACCCTGTCTCGGCCTGGCCCTTTGTGAAAACTTCTATGTCAATATTATCAAGGAAGGGCTCAAAGAGCTCGGTCTCCCCGTAGGTCCCTGGCTTAATAGGCTCAAGGGGGCAATCTATCAAAAAAAAGATCCTCAGGGTGATTTCGTTGTTAATTGGAAGTATAAAGGAAAGGTTGTGTGGGAAAAGAGATTTCGTTGGGCTCATCTGGTCAAAAAGATCGCAAGAATTTCACCCGGGCAAAAAATTGTATATATAACAGATGTGGTAGGGAATCCCGAAAATTCAAGAAAGATTATCGAACTCGCAAAGGGAGCGAATCTTCTTTTTATTGAGGCGGCTTTTCTGGATAGCGATAAAGAGTTGGCCCTGAAAAAATATCACCTCACGGCAAGAGAAGCGGGGGAACTGGCGGGAAAGGCAGGGGTGAAGCATATGCACTTATTCCATTTTTCACCGCGCTATAAACAGCGCACCTCTGACCTTGAGAGGGAAGCAAAGGATGCGTTCCGAATTTTACACAGCCCCGATGAGCCTTGAGATGACAATACGCTGGACCTCCGAGGTCCCTTCCCCAATATCCAGAAGCTTTTGATCTCTGTAAAACCTTTCGATGTCATACTCCTTCATAAGCCCGTAACCTCCATGAAGCTGAACAGCGTGGTTTGCACATCGATACATAACTTCGGAGCAATGGAGTTTCGCCATGGCCGCCTCTTTAGAAAATGGCTTGTCGTTATCCCTCAACCAACAGGCCTTGTAAAGAATAAGGCGGGCGCACTCGATTTCAAGGGCCATGTCGGCCAGTTTAAAGGCGTTCACCTGAAAATTGGATATTGGTTTGCCGAACTGCACACGTTCGTTACTGTACTTAAGGGCGAGATCAAAACAACCTTGTGCACCTCCAAGCCCCATGGCCCCAATGGATAGACGGCCTCCGTCTAAAGTCTCCAGCATCTGATGAAAACCATTTCCCCTTGGCCCCAGGAGATTCTCTTTGGGGACCAGGCACTCGTCAAAGTAGAGCTCGCTGGTATTGGAAGCCCGCCACATCATCTTCCCATGCATCTCCCTGGCCTCATATCCCGGAGTATTCTGTTCAATAAGGATGCAGGACAGATCGGGCCGGCCGTCTTCTCGCGTGCCTGTCCGGCAAAGAGACGTCACCCCTGACGTAATTTTTGTAGATGCATTGGTAATAAATATCTTGCTGCCGTTGATGACCCAGTGGTCGTCTTTCAAGACAGCAGTTGTCTTGGAGTTCCCTGCGTCTGAGCCAGCATTGGGCTCGGTTAACCCAAAACCCCAAAGTGCCTCCCCGCTGCAAAGTTGAGGGAGGTATTTCTCCTTCTGCTCCTCATTTCCAAAATAATAGAGTGGCCCGATTCCCAGAGAATTCCCTGCCGCCACAGTTGCCGCATGAGAACCGTCCACCCTGGCAATTTCCTCTGTTGCAATTATATATGACACGTAATCCATGCCCTGGCCACCGTACTTCTCGGATACAAACATTCCGAAAAGACCCAGGTCTCCCATCTTCCGCATGGTGTCATGGGAAAACTCCTCTTTTTCGTCCAGCTCTCTGGCGACTGGTCTGATCTCATTTTCGGCAAAATCACGCACCGAACTTCGCAGGATCTCTTGTTCCATTGAAAGGTTAAAATCCATAATCGACCTTCCTTCTTGTTCCACAGACCCTTCAACCATCAACAGGGAAGGATACGACGTGAACCGTGAAATTTCGAAACAAAAATAGATTCCATTTGAATCCTTATCAGCTCAAATTTTATAGGAAGACGGGGCAATATTGTCAATCAGAAAGTGCCCCTTGTTTTGTTCATAGACCAGAACCTCCATTTAATTTGACAGCCTGGTGAACAGCTGATATCTTCCTTTCTTTTTTAAAAGATCCGTATGTACTATATTTAAAGTTAACAGATAATTCGATATGATCACACGACATATAAACACACCACGTAAGGAGGAGCAACAATGCCAGCAGAAAGGTTACAGAACTTTATCAACGGTGAGTGGGTTGACGCTAAAACAGATAAATATGTAGAGATCATAAACCCGGCCCGAGATACCCTACTATGCGAGGCACCCATGTCCACCATGGCTGACGTGGATACAGCAGTCGGGTCTGCACAGGATGCCTATTATGACTGGAAGAATACCCCGCCTGTGGCCAGGTCCAGGTACCTTCACCGCTTGATCGAGCTAATGGAGGAGAACTTTAACGAGCTGAGCATCGTGCAGACCAAGGAACACGGAAAAACTATTGATGAATCCCGTGGAGAGACAAGGCGAGGCATCGAGATGGTGGAGGTGGCCTCGGGCATACCCTCGCTCATGCAGGGCTTTAACCTGGAAGACATTGCCCACGGTATGGACGAGTATGCCATTTACCAACCCATGGGGGTATTTTGTTGCATCGCGCCATTTAACTTTCCATTCATGGTTCCGTTGTGGTTTCTGCCCTTTGCCATTGCGTGCGGCAACACCTTTGTGGTCAAATCATCCCCAAGGACCCCCATGAGCCAGGTAGAGCTGTTTAAGTTATTGGATGATGCCGGCATCCCGCCAGGTGTGGTCAACCTGGTAAATGGTGAGGCAGATGTGGCAGATGCCCTCATGGAGCACCCACAGATCCAGGGAGTGACTTTTGTGGGCTCCACCCCGGTGGGAAGACATATTTACAAGCAATGTGGTGATAATGGCAAACGGGTTATTGCACAGGCTGGGGCCAAGAATTTTATTGTCATTATGCCGGACATGGAGATCGAGAAGTCAATGGTTAGTCTGATTGCCTCGTTTTTTGGTAATACTGGCCAGAGATGTCTGTCAGGGGCCAACCTTCTGGTGGTGGGCGATGAGCGGTTTTACAGGCGATTTGTTGACAGGTTTGTGGAGGCAGCCGCGAACATAAGGGTAGGAGATGGCCTGGACGAATCTGTGCAGATGGGTCCTTTACAGAATGCGGCATCAAAGAAACGGATTGTGGGGGTTATAGAAAAGGGCGTTTCTGAAGGGGCCAGGTTGACATTGGATGGAAGAAATCTGAACCTGGTGGGAGATGTACCTGAGACCTGCTTTCTGAATCCCAGTGTCTTTGAGAACGTAACCCCTGACATGTCCCTGGCACGCGAGGAAATCTTCGGACCTGTGGCAAGTGTTCTGAGGGCAAAAGACTTAGATGATGCCATAGAGATGATACATGCCAACCCCTATGGCAATGCCTCCTCCATCTTTACCACTAATGGTAAATGGGCCAGACAGTTCCGGCACGATGTTGTGGCAGGCAACGTGGGTATCAATGTTGGTATTGTGGCACCCATGTCGTTTTTCCCGTTTGGAGGCAGAAAAGACTCCTTTTTTGGCATAGTCCACGGCCAGGGAAGGGATGTAATCCGATTTTTCACTGAGCCTAAAATCGTAATTGAAAGGTGGTTCTGATGAAACTCAGCACAATGGCCGCAGTGATGAGTTATGTCTCCAAGATAGAGAACGCTTCCGCGTTGTTTTATGAGAACCACGCGGAAAAGTATCCTGAACTGAAGGACACCTTTCTTTCTTGGGCCAAGGAGAATAAGAAATTTGAAAAGAACATCAAGCGGACATATTTTGGTGTGATCACAGACACCCTGGAGTCAAATTTTGCCTTTGAGGGGCTTGATACCGACGACTATGAAATTGAAGCCTTACTGTCTGAAAATGCGAATATATCCGAAGAGACAAATAAGGCGCATGAAATAGAAGAAACAATCAAAGGATTTTATCTCAAGGCGGCCCAGCTCTCAGAAGGCTTAATGGCCGACATTCCAAGGTTGTTCAAAAAAATCGCTATGAAAAGAGAAGAACGCTCTCAGTCTCTGGAGGCATTTTAAAAAAAGTATCCTGAGTTTAGTGAAGTAAGGAATCCTGGAGAATTCTCCAGGGTTTTGTCTTTCGCCTTGCACACTCTTCTTAGGCCTTATTCATGCTCCTCAGCTGCCTGTAATGCCTTTCATAAGCCGTATAAATACGCTGAAATAAAAAAGCCATATATTGTGTATTTTTTTCCTTGACATACAATATAAAGTATTCTATAAAACACCACAAGAGATAGACTTGAGGTGGGATAGGTTGCTCTGGAGGCACTAAAGCGGCCTCTGAGGGATGAGTGTATTCCTTATGAGGCTATTGCGTTTTATAAGCTTAAGAGCCGCCCTGTTGGATAGTTAACTCCAATTAATAACTCCAACCCCCCTGAGTTGGCCTCCTTGCTCAGGGGGCCTTTTTATTTTGACAAGGAAGACCTTTGGCGGTAATCTGATTTTGATGTTAGCCACACCGGAATTACACCTGCAGTTTATGAACTCAACAACTGGATCATAAGGAAGGAGGACCTTTCAATGCGTATCATAATGAATGAGCTTTTACTGCGCCGAATTGCAGTCCTGCTTGTTGTATCTATGGCATTCATCAGCATTGTACCCAGGGTGCAGGCCGCGTTTGTTCCTTCGGATGAGTCTGTTTCCTCTAATATGCGACAGCAAGACATGGCCACGGTAAAAAAGAGCCTTGAGCAGAAACTTGTCCAACAACGTCTCAAAGCCCTGGGATTTAGCGAACAGGAAGTTACGGCTCGGCTTGATAAGCTATCAGACAATGAACTCCACAGACTTGCCACCCAGCTTGATACTCTTACGGCAGGTGGAGATAGCCTAAGCGTACTCGTTGCCATCCTGGTCATTGTCGGAATTATTGCTCTCGTACTCTTCATCACTGGCAAAAGGCTTGTGATTCAATAAAACCAATACGTGCTGTGCAACGGATGAACGGCACCCCGCGGAAATCTCTTTGCCGGGGACTACGGCCCTTGCCTTTATTAGTGGCGGTCCTTGCTTTTTTACCGCCTATTGCCTTAATAGGATGCGCAGTTAGCCCCGAGAGCACGTCTTCCGCTTTTCCTGTGTCCG
>CP070700.1:4391560-4395316 GCA_020349865.1 Desulfobacteraceae bacterium | reverse complement strand
CCGTTTTCAGGCATGGCCTGAAGTGCATTGACGACCAGGTTGGTAAAAACCTGTTGCAACTGGGACAGATCGGCTTTTATGGCAGGCAAATCTTGGCAAAGTTTTTTTGTCACTTTAATCCCATTCTTGGCACATCGTGACTCAAACAGATAAATACCGTCTTCAACCAGTCGGTTCAGATTCACTCGGGTTTCCCTCGGCGGGGCTTGACGACTGAAAAGCATTAGTTTTTTAATGACTTCCCTTGCATGCAAAGCGGCCTTAACAATGTTGTCCAGATCACTATAAACTTGTTCTGGAAGATCGGTAGCCTTTGACGATAGTTGGGCAAAACCAAGGATATTTCCAAGGGGTTCATTTAGTTCGTGAGCTACACCGGCAGTCAGCTGACCGATCTTTGCAAGTCGATCTGCGTGCCGTAGCTGATTTTCTATCTCGGCTTTAATATCGAGTGCTTCCTTTTTCTCAATGGCCAGTGAAAGCTGTTGAGCAATGGTTCTCATAAGGGAGTTTTCTTCATCAAGAAAGGGGGTTTTACTCGTTTTGCGACCATTTTTTGGAGGCAAGTACCTTACCTTAATGTTTCCCCTGTGAATCCCCTGAATAACAAGGTTTTCGGTCATGGTAGGGCCAGCGAGTGCCATATCGTGACCGCCATATAAATGCTGATCCAAGCGGATACTGGCCGTAGTGATCGCTGGATATTGAAATGCAGGTGGAATTATAGCTGCAATGGACTCCAGCATTTGCGGCAGAGGTTTGTTTTGTCCCACAATCTTTGCCATGCTATAAAGACAGGTTAGTTCCTTGTTTCTTTCGATCAGCTGATTTCGCTCATTCAAGAGTTGCTTTTGTTGTTTAACAAGTGCGGTTACATCCTGCCCGATTGCCAATAACCCGATGACATCTCCAGACACGTCATCCTTAAGTCGCGTGTAGCGCCATTCAATAAAGCGTTCTTCGCCCGTACAGGTAATTATCCTAATGACAATATTTATACGCGACTTGCCTCTGAGAATGAATCGCCGAAAATATCGCTTTGCCGAGCTCCTTTCTTTCTCAGACAGAAGCAGTTGAAACCAGTTTTTCTGGATCAACTCTGAATATGAATACCCTGTGGCTGACTCGAAAAATTCATTAAAATTGATAATTTTCCCATCCTGATCCAAGACGAGGATTATACCTTTAATAAGTTGGATAGCGGGCTGGCATAAATCGGCAATTCTTTGAAACATGTTAGCTTTAACCAAATACATTGATTCGTGGAATATTTATGATGTCGTCAAAAACAAGATTGAGGCTGGGTCGGGATACGTAATGGATTTGCCTACAATTTAATGCCCTTAAAATCCTAACATATCTTGATTAAAAATAATCGGTGCTCTCAAAGTGTTGCCATATACATTACATACATGCAACTCCGATGAAGATCCCCAGATGAACCTGAATTTTTAGCCTACCCCAATATATGATAAAATCGTAAAAAGTCGCGCTTGAAGTCATTGCGAGCGTAGCGAAGCAATCTCAACAGGTGTAACAGCTTAAAATCAGGAGATTGCTTCGTCGCTTTGCTCCTCGCAATGACGGGTGAAAAGACTTTTTACCAGACTATCAATATATGGTATTTCCCCGCTTCTGTCCAATTCAAATCGTCGGTCCATATTTCTTGCCAAAAGGGCCAACGCGTCACCATTACCTATTCACATAGATTCCTCAAATTCTCAGGTCCCACCCTCCGAGGTTTATCTCTGCTGCGATCCGGATTACCCCACTGAGGCTTATGCCTTATGATTTCTAAAAACCGGCTTATAGGATCTAACAGAGTGGCGTGTCCGGATGAGGCCCAAATGACTTCAATTTCCAATATTTCAACTTTTTGAAAACTCTGTTTTACTCCTACCCACATTCCTGAAAAACCTCATAACTCCAATCCAGTGGAATACCACATATGTAGTTCCTTTTTCCTTGACGCACAAAGGGAATTTCTCTATGGTCCTTCCCGTAAAAAGCAAGGTCTTATCAAAAAAAAGGTTGCAACTCGCTCATCGCGAATAGGCGACTGGATAGAGGAATTGAAATTGAGTAGCGTGTTGCAAAATCCTGCGTATACGAACAGTAATAAGCGAAACTCTCAAGCTTTCCGAAACCAGATACCGACGATTCTATTTTTAGCACTCATTTTCTTTCTCAACTTTATTTCGCGAATTATTTTCTCCCCTCTGATGCCTACCATCGAAATGGACCTGAACCTGAGCCATAGCGAAGCCGGTTCACTTTTCTTATTCATTTCCTGCGGTTATTTTATAGCCTTACTGGGTTCAGGACTCATCTCCTCGCGCTTGACCCACCACCGAACGATATGGCTGTCGGCCTTGACCGTTGGCCTAACCCTCATGGCCATCGCCTTTAGCAACAGCAAATGGAGCATGCGGGCCGGCCTGTTTATCACCGGCCTCGGGGCTGGAATTTATCTACCATCGGGCCTGGCCACTATCACCGCTTTAATCAACCCCAGACAATGGGGCAAGGCCATAGCGATTCATGAGCTGGCACCCAACCTGGGATTTGTTTTAGCGCCGATATTATCTGAGATTTTCCTGATATGGTTTCCCTGGCGGCAGGTGCTGGTTTTAATCGGCCTGTCCTCTTTCCTCGTCGGAATCGTGTATTTCTGCCGCGGCCATTGCGATGAATCCGCCGGCGAATCCCCCAGCTTTCAATCCTTTCACAAGCTTTGGCGAGAGCGATCTTTCAAAATCATGCTGATCCTTTTCGGCCTGGGAATCAGCGGCTTTTTGGGGGTTTATACCATGCTGCCCCTTTATTTGGTGGCCGAGCAAGGCCTGGACCGCAACCTGGCAAATATGCTGGTGGCGACTTCACGCATCGCGGGATTGGGTATCGTATTTTTAGGGGGATGGGCCACTGACCGATTCGGGCCAAAGAGAACATTAACGGGAGTCTTTCTGCTCACAGGATTTACGACCATGTTGCTGGGGATAACTTCAGGTTACGGGCTTTTCGTTTTTGTTTTTGCCCAGCCCATTTTTGCGGTTTGTCTTCTGCCGACCGCGTTAGTCTCCCTGTCTTTTATCGGACCTCCCGGTGCCCGGAATTTGGCCGTTTCTTTCGCGATTTCCTCTGCATTTCTGATGGGCGGTGGGATCATTCCGAGTATTATCGGTATCATGGGCGATGCGGGCTTTTTCGGTTTGGGAATCGCACTGTTAGGCGGGCTCATTATCCTGGCGTCGACTCTTCCACGGTATCTGCAGTTTTCGAATAAACCCCCTGAATGAGCCACTGACCGGAAAACACAAAATAAGGTGCTCAGGGAATTACTGTGGAGAGGATTTGGATATGGATTCGGAACTTGAAAAATATTGCTATTACGCCATAGAAAAGGGAATTACCCACGCCAAGGAGGTTGATCCAAAGAGCGTTGTGACCGCGCCATGGGTCCGCCTCAAATGCCAGTTTGGCTGCCCCCGGTTCAATAGGGGCTACTGCTGCCCGCCACATACACCCACACCAGAGCAGACAAGACAGGTCCTCGACGGCTACAAACGCGCCATCCTGTTCCATCTTGAGCTCCCCTATAGCCCGGGAAAGGAAAAAAGGCAAAAGCGCTACCAACAATCCTTCGACATGCTGGTAGACCTTGAAGGAGAGATGTTCAAGGACGGCTATTATAGGGCTTTGGTATTCCTGGCTGGACCCTGCTCCATTTGTCAGTCCTGCGCCAAACTTGAAGGG
>CP070700.1:4383027-4391460 GCA_020349865.1 Desulfobacteraceae bacterium | reverse complement strand
GTTGGCCCCTCTGCGAGTACCCCCCTGTTTGACCTGTTCAGTGGCTGTGTTGAAGATCTTCATAAAAGAAACGGGACCTGAGGCAACACCACCTGTTGTCCCCACCCTGCTTTTTTTTGGCCTTAGACGCGAGAAGGAGAACCCTGTTCCACCACCGGATTTATGGATAAGAGCGGCATTCTTTAAGGCGTTAAAAATCCCCTCCATACTGTCCTCCACGGGTAATACAAAACAAGCCGCCAATTGACCCAGCCTGCGCCCCGCATTCATGAGGGTGGGGGAGTTCGGCAAAAATTTAGACTCGGTCATCAAGGCGTAGAAGATCTCCTCCATCTTTTTTACATGGTCAGCATCTCCATAGTTTTTCTCCGCCCTCGCAATGTGATGGGCCACCCTTCTGAACATCTGCTCAGGGGCTTCGGTAATTCTGCCCTTATTGTCCTTTTTGAGGTATCTCCTTTCCAGAACTCTTCTTGCGTTTTCAGAAAGAACCAGGCCATTTTTTACGAAAATGGATTTATCCAGATGAATAGGCGCTGGTTTGCTAAGACCATATTCCATCAACTTGGTCTCGATAATTTTCTCGATAACCGGCATGGTAATGGTGTGGACCTCCAGTTTGGCGATCTCCTCTCGCAGGAACCGGCTGATGTCCATGGCTTGGTCAGTATCGATGGAGTTTTCTCTGACCAAAAGATCTGAAAACCTGTGATCATCCCACTTGTAGGCAGTCAGGTCGAAGCTCCCTTCTTCGGTTACTAAAATCTTTCCTTTTTCGCCCATGGACACTCTCCTGCAAAATTCCTATAAGGTCATTATTTTACTTTACCTTTTGATGATTGCCGACTTATTGAAATGAGACGAAGTACACGGTGCCATACAACCGTAAGCTTTGTGTTTTGATACCTTAGAAAACAATATACACGATCGGTCATGTTGAGCAGAAATTTAATTTTAGCTACAATATATTGTATGTCAAGGAAAAAAGACCCAATATCTAACACCCCAGACAGATTTCTGACGTAACAGTTAAGGGGTTTAAAAATAATTCCGAAAGTGCTCGATAATTCAATGATGATTTCTTAAAAACGCTAAACTGTCCCTTTCTGTTTAATCAGCCTAAAGACATTAAAAATATCTGAGTACTGCTGCACCGTCAGACTCAGGAGCCTGGTACGGAAGAAATCTTGCTTTGACAGTGCCGGCGTTTTCCCATATTCTGCCCAACATCATTTTGAATCGAGACATTGCCCTTAATAGACGATCAATATAATTATAACATAGCTGGTGCCCATCCATAAATGAAATAAAGGCACCAGTTAGGAGTAGAAAATGACAACCATCAATGGCTTTGAACTGCTAAGAGAGAAACCTATCCCGGAATTGAACACCCACGCCAGGTTTTATTGCCACTCAAAAACCGGTGCAGAACTCTTGTCCCTTATCAATGACGACGAAAACAAGGTCTTTGGCATAACCTTTCGTACACCCCCGTCAGATTCCACAGGAATTGCTCATATCTTAGAACACTCCGTGCTCTGTGGTTCCCGAAAATATCCGGTGAAAGAACCCTTTGTAGAGCTCTTGAAAGGATCTCTTCAAACCTTTCTCAATGCCTTTACGTACCCTGATAAGACCTGTTACCCCGTAGCCAGCCAGAATTTTGGTGACTTCTACAACCTTATTGATGTGTATCTTGATGCGGTATTTTACCCCCGCCTCACCCCCTCTGTATTTCAGCAGGAGGGCTGGCATTATGAACTGGAAAAACCGGATGACTTACTTATATTCAAAGGTGTTGTATTTAACGAGATGAAAGGGGCCTATTCATCCCCTGATAACGTACTTTCAGAGAAATCCTTACAATCGCTTTTTCCTGACAATGCCTACGGCCTTGACTCCGGAGGACATCCAAATCACATTCCGGATCTCACCTTTGAGCAATTCCTGGCCTTTCATCAGAAATTTTACCACCCTTCTAACGCACGAATCTATTTTTATGGGGATGATGACCCTGAAGAACGCCTGAGGGTTGTAAACGCCTATCTCATGGGCTTTGATCCCATTGAGATTGATTCCACGATCCGAATGCAGACCCCTTTTCAGAGGCCAAAACGCCTGGTTCATCCCTTTATGGTGGGAAAGGAGGAAACCAACCCGATAAAGGGCATGATCACCCTTAACTGGCTGTTGTCTGAAACCACGGACCGTCAAGCAAATTTTTCCCTGCGTATGCTTGAGTATATCCTGCTGGGCATGCCGGCCTCTCCCCTGCGCAAGGCACTCATAGACTCAGGTCTGGGAGAAGATATTGCAGGAGAGGGTCTCGGCGCCGAGTTGCGGCAGATCTATTTCTCTACCGGGCTTAAGGGGATTGATATGGAAAACACCAGCCGAATCCAGGCCCTTATAACGGGAACTTTGACAACCCTTGCCAAAAAAGGGATCGATCCGCTCACCGTGGAAGCGGCCCTCAACACCATTGAGTTCCGATTGCGAGAAAACAATGCCGGACACTTTCCCCGTGGTCTTAATCTTATGCTGCGGTCTCTGACCACCTGGCTTTACAATGGTGATCCCCTTTCCATGCTTGCATTTGAAGCACCGCTTGATAGAATAAAATCCAGCTTACAGGCTGACAAATCCCTTTTCCAACAGATGATTTCTCGTTTCTTCCTGACTAACCCCCACCGCACCACCCTGATCCTCAAGCCTGATCCTGACTTGCGCGAAAAGGAGGAAGCACGTGAAAAAAAACGCCTGGCAAAAACCCACTCGGGCATGAATCCAAACCAATTAGAAGAAGTAATAAACAATACCAAAGAGTTAAAGCGCTTACAAGAGACGCCCGATCCTCCTGAGGCACTGGCGTCCATTCCTTCCTTGAAGCTTTCAGACCTTGACAGAAAAAACAAAGTTATTCCATTGGCCCATCTGGATCGACAAGGAACGCCCATCTTATTCCACGACCTTTTCACCAATGGCATAGCCTACCTGGACCTGGGGTTTAACATCCATACACTGCCGGAAAAATATCTTCCGTATGTGCCGCTCTTTGGGCGGGCGCTTGTCGAAATGGGGACCGAGAAAGAGGATTTTGTTACACTTACCCAACGCATAAGCAGAAAAACAGGCGGAATAAGGCCCCAATCTTTTACATCAACGGTTATGAATGCCAAACAAAGTGCTGCCTGGCTCTTCCTACGGGCCAAAGCCATGGTGAGCCAGACAGAGGCATTGACAGACATCCTTTCCGATGTACTTCTAACCGTTAGGCTGGACAACCAGGGACGTTTTCGTCAGATGGTATTGGAGGAAAAGGCCAGGGCCGAACAGAAGCTGGTCCCGGCAGGGCATCAGGTGGTCAATTTGCGCCTCCGGGCACAGTATAGTGAGGCACACTGGGCTGCAGAACAGATGGGGGGGATAAGTTATCTGTTTTTTCTAAGAGAACTCGTCAGGGCAGTAGAAGAAAACTGGCCCGAAGTTCTTCACATGCATGAGGAGATGCGGGGGATTCTTGTAAACCGTAAGGCCATGATTCTCAACATCACCCTGGATCAAGAGAGCTGGCCCGGTCTTGAACGCCATATCCATCATCTATTAAGTGCGCTGCCCGAAGCTCCGACCCATGAAGCCAACTGGGCCATCGAGGGACTACCCCTTTTTGAAGGATTGACGATTCCTTCTCAGGTGAATTATGTGGGTAAGGGAGCAAATCTCTACAAACTGGGTTACCAATTTCATGGCTCAGCATTGGTCATAACTCGTTACTTGCGCAATTCCTGGTTATGGGATCGCATTCGGGTCCAGGGCGGGGCCTACGGTGCGTTTTGTCTTTTTGACCGTCTTTCAGGTGTGCTCACCTTTGTCTCATACCGGGATCCCAATCTCCTTGAAACGATTGATGCATTTGATCACGCAGCCCATTTCCTTCGTGGGATGGAGCTTGGTGAAGAAGAGTTGACTAAGAGCATCATTGGTGCCATCGGGGATCTTGACACCCACATGCTACCGGACGTCAAAGGATATACCTCATTGCTTCGCAATCTCACCGGCGATACGGAAGATGGTCGCCAACGAATGCGGGATCAGGTATTGGAAACTGGAAAAGGAGATTTCAAAGCCTTTGCCACGATATTGGAGGAAGTAGAGAAGGCAGGGGTGGTGAAGGTACTCGGGTCTCCAAGCTCTATTGAGGCGGCCGCTTCTGACCGACCAGGATGGCTCAATGTGCTCAGAGTGCTTTGACAGTGGGGGAAACAACTAACATCTTGTTTTGTAAGAATCCCGGAGGTCACCTATGGATCGGCGAGACATTGTAAGGGTCTTAGAAGCGAGCGAGTTTTTCAAGGAATTGGAAAAAAGTGACATAGAAAAGATAGCCGGCCTCTGTCAGGTGGAAACCTACAGAGCGGGAGAATATGTGTTTCGCCAGGGTGATTTTGGAGAGAATCTCTACGTTATTGCCGAAGGGCGCATATTCCTGGAAAGATCAGTGGACTTGGATACACGTAAGGGAAACGTCGTAATCGGGATACTGGGAAAAGGAAGGATTTTTGGGTGCTGGTCTACGCTACTGGATGAGCCCCATAATCTTATGTCCTCGGCCACCAGTGAAAAAACGACAAAAGTCCTGGTCATGAAGGGTGCAGCGTTAAGAAAGGTGATGCTCAGCGATATGGACATTGGCTTCAACATATTGGAAAGGCTCTGCTTTTTGCTTCGAAACAGGATTAGAGAAGCGTACGGTGCCATGGAAAAAATATAAGGTAATTGCAAAAAGGAACACCTAATGAATCACGAGCTAATTGTTGAAGAAAAAGCTATGCTGGATGAAATCTCTGACCGGCTTGCGTGTCTTGGAAAAGAAAGGCACCAGCTTATCTCCATTCTTCAGATGATTCAAGAGAGGCATGCCTACCTCGCGGCCGATGCTATCAAAATGGTGGCAAAACATTTAGAGATCCCCACATGCGAGGTGTATGGCGTTGCAACATTTTATAACCAATTCCGCTTTCACCCTCCAGGAAAACATCAGATTAAGGTATGCCTTGGTACGGCCTGCCATGTAGGAGGGGGGGATATTATTCTTGAAAATTTCGAACGAAAACTCGAAATTCGGGAAGGTGAAACCACACCTGATAGAGAATTTAGTATTGAGAGAGTCGCTTGTGTAGGTTGCTGTGCGCTTGCCCCGGTTGCCGTTTTCAACGAGGCCGTCCATGGGCATATGGCCCCCAGCAAGGCAGAGGGACTCATTCTGGGGGTACAATTAGAAAAAGAAAGGGAACAAAGAAAAAGACAGAAAAGTGAATCAGCCCAATAACGAAAATCAGAATAATGCGTTCAACGTTATCCGCGATAAGGCAAAGAGACGTCGGGAGGCATTCAGGGAGGCCCCGGTGCCAAGAATACATATTGGAATGGCCACATGCGGCATTGCCTCTGGGGCCTTAGAGACAAAGAATGCATTCGAACAAACCCTTGCTGAACGGAAGATTGAAGCCCACGTTCGTTCTGTTGGATGTATTGGCCATTGCTATGCCGAACCGGTGGTTATCATCGATCATCCTGCATCTGGATTTCCGCCAATGTTTTATCACCAGGTAACACCCGGTAAGGCAAGGATGATTGTAAAGTCATTTCTGGAAGAGGGTGACCCTCTTTTTGAACATATCCTTGGTGCTATGGAGGGAAATGAGTTGATCCCGTCAGTAATGGATTTTCCCCGATTCAACCGGGAAAAGCGCGTGGTTTTAGAAAAATGCGGACGTATTGCTCCGGGAGATATCTATGACTACATTGCAGACGGGGGATATGAAACATTTGCAAAGATAAACCAACTGACTCCCAGTGAGGTCATTGAGGAAGTAAAGAACTCTGGCCTGAGGGGGAGAGGAGGGGCCGGATTCCCCACTGGTAGAAAGTGGGAATTGGCTAATAATGCTAAAGGGCAGCACAAATTTGTAATATGCAACGCAGATGAGGGAGATCCTGGCGCATACATGGACCGGACCCTGTTGGAGAGCAACCCCCATCAGGTCATAGAGGGTATGGCCATAGGCGCTTATGCAATAGGTGCTCAAAAAGCAATAATTTATGTCAGGGCGGAATATCCCCTTGCCGTGAGAATGGTTACAAAGGCCATAGAACAGGCCAAGGAACTGGGCCTCCTGGGTGAAGCCGTTTTGGGTAGCTCCTTTGATTTAGAAATCGATGTGTTCCAGGGATCAGGAGCCTTTGTGTGTGGCGAGGAAACGGCCTTGATCCAATCTATTGAGGGGAACAGAGGGATGCCCCAACATCGCCCCCCTTACCCTGTTCAAAAAGGTCTCTGGGGCCGACCCACTGTCATCAACAATGTCAAAACCCTTGCCTCTATACCGCCCCTATTAGAGCATGGCGCAAACTGGTTTAGAGGCATCGGTACCGAGAACAGCCCTGGCACCGCCATTTTCTCTGTGGTTGGAAATGTGGTGCACGCTGGATTGGTGGAGATCCCCATGGGAGTGTCGCTCAGGACCCTTATCTTTGACGTATGTGGCGGCATTCCGAACAAAAAGGAGTTAAAGGCAGTACAGATCGGGGGTCCTTCTGGAGGATGTCTGCCAGCGGAATTTTTAGATATCCCCATTGATTTTGACTCCCTCATAGAAGCAGGTGCGATGATGGGCTCCGGGGGGATGGTGGTGATGGATGAGGACGCCTGTATGGTAGACGTGTCGCGCTACTTTCTTGATTTTACACAAAACGAATCATGCGGCAAATGTACATTTTGTCGGATTGGGACCCATCACCTGCTCAATACACTGGAACGTATAAGAAAAGGCAAAGGCTTTGATGGTGACCTGGAACAATTAGAGTCTTTGAGTGAGGATATAAAAAATGGCTCCCTCTGTGGTTTGGGTAAAACCGCACCAAATCCGGTGCTTACGTCTCTTAAGTACTTCCGTGATGAATACGAAGCCCATGTAAAAGAGAAACGATGCCCGGCAGGTATGTGCCGCGCCCTAACCGCCTTTTATATTGATTTAGACAAATGCGCCCGTGGATGTGACGCCTGCGTCGGGAGCTGCCCTGTGGAAGCCATCTTCACCACCAAAGATCGAAAGAAAGGGGTAGACCAGAGCCTCTGTGTAAAATGCGGTGAATGTATGGCCTCCTGCCCCGCTGAATATGATGCTGTCAGAAAGGTTTCTCCTCCAGACCTCGCTCCCATTGTTAAGAGACCTGTAGAGGATTGACGATTAATGATTTACTATACTTCTCCTTGCAATCCAAAAGCGTCATTTGAAAATAATCAATCAAATAAGGTTCATCCGGTTAATGAGTATCGCGAAACTGATCAGATATGATGTTGGCAGATGGGAAGGTCGAAGCAGTCTTTTCTTCGATTCCGGGCTTCTCAGCCTGGTGATTTCAGCAGTCACTACGAAAAGACCGCTTCAACCTTCACCCCGCAACCATGTGTTGTGTTGAGGCGTACTCATTAACCGGATGAACCTCAAATAATTTGCATTTGAGCTATGGTAAAACTGCTGTTAAATGACAAGGAAATCGAAGTGAAAGATGGGATCACGGTGCTTCAGGCCTGTCTTGTGAATGGTATCTATATCCCCAACCTCTGCCACCTTGAGAGCATGGTCAATCCCGCAGCTTCATGCAGGTTGTGCTTCGTTGAAATTGAAGGTGCGGAAAAACCCGTGCCCTCCTGTACTGTCCATGTAAAAACTGGCATGGTTGTAAAAACCGATACTCCGTTTGTTAGGAGATTGCAGCGGTCGGCCTTCAAACTTCTTATGTCAGCCCACGAAGTAGACTGCGGACATTGTCCGGCCAACAAAAAATGTGAATTGCAGCGTATTGCTAAGTTCCTGAAGGTTGGCCTAAAACCAAAACACCTGGAACTGCACCTGAAAGAACCTGGAATAGACGAAACCCACCCTTTCCTAAATTATTATCCAAATCGCTGCATCTTATGCGGAAAGTGTATTCTTGTTTGCAAAGATCAACAAGGGCGGGCCTTTTTGGCATTCGCCAAACGGGGCCTTGATACGGTGGTCAGTTCTTATGGGGAAGAGGTTTTTCCAAATCTTCCCTGTGACAAATGTCTTGCATGCATTGATATCTGTCCGGTAAACGCCCTCACTTCAAAAGTCAATCTGGGTTTAACATAGTCAAACCAGATCTAATGCCCGAACGAATTTCCCTACAGCCCCATTTAAAGCGATCTTCGCCTTGCTCCGACAAACTGAAGGGAATTAACAAGACAATAAGGTTCATCCGGTTAATGAGTACCGCGAAATTGGTCAGATATGAATTTGGCAGATGGGAAGGTCGAAGCAGTCTTTTCTTCGATTCCGGGCTTCTCAGCCTGGTGATTTCAGGCAGTTTTGGGCGGGTGAATCCTCCCCCCTCCGCTGTTCACCT
>CP070700.1:4379534-4382927 GCA_020349865.1 Desulfobacteraceae bacterium | reverse complement strand
GATCCGGATAAGTGCCAGGCCTGTATGATCTGCCAGAGGAAATGCCCTGTAGAGGCGATTGAAGGGGGCAAGAACCGGATACATGTCATTGACCAAGACAAATGCATAAAATGCGGAACGTGCCTTGAAGCGTGCCCCCCTCGCTTTGGTGCGGTGAGGGAGATTTCCGGCGAGCCTATTCCGCCCCCTATTCCTGAAGAAAAAAGAACTATCATCAGAAAAAGTAAAAAAAGCTAAATAGCTAGTGCCTATCCATAAATGGGGTATTCTGAGTTACTTGTAAAAATTCAAGCCCGGTCGGACACCCTTTTCGACAATATTCGGGAAGTCCGGGTCATTAATTTACCTTAATTTGATGAAAACTGTATTAATTGGAAATACCAGTCCCCTTATCTGTTAAGCAATATCTGGATTGTGCTGTAATTCTTTTAGGATGACTCCATCTGGCATCTGACCAAGGTTAAAAGGTTTGCTGAGACAATCGATGCCCACACATAACTGTGAAACGATTGCAGTGATTTCCACGTACACCGATAAGGACCGAAGCAACGTTTCAGCCATGATATCCCGGACTCGATCCCTGCACGAAATCGACGAAGCCGTTTGTACACCCAGGAACTGCGACACATCTGTTCCTCTTCAAGGCCGCGCTTCTTGGCAAAGCAAACATCCTTGATGCCTTTGCCCTTGGCTGCCTTCAGGTTCGCACGTGAAGCAAATCCACCGTCAAGGGCCACCTTGAGAGGGTAGTGACCATAGATGTCTTTATGTCGATCCAGCATTTGACCGGTCAGTTCGGCATCGGCAGGATTGCCCTCAAGGATCAGGCAATCGGTTATGAGGTTGGATTTTCCGCCGGTCAGACAGATTTTGTGGCCATAGAACGTGTCCCGGCGACCCTTGACAATGATGTCGGTGTGGGGTTCGAAGATAGAGACAATTTTTTCAGAAGCCGGCACAGATTCCTCATGGATCACCCTACGAGTCGTTTGGTCTATAACCTTATGAGTCAACTGGATAATTCCTTTCAGCTCTTGAGCCATGCCCTGCGCCGTCTCTGCCAGGGCGCAGTTCTTAAAGGGGAACGTCTCAAGCATGGATATGGCTCGCCGGGCGTAGCTGACCGTCTTGTCAGTAACTTTTAGAAGATCGATGTATTGTCTCTTGCGGACTTTCTTACTCTTGGCGTTCATGATTCCCAACATCCTTCGTTTGGCTCTCTTGGTATGGTCAGTGAAAGGGATGTGTAGATCATCAAAGCGCTGATTAATTCGGCCGAGCATTCGGGTTAGGACACGGACCGAATCCCAAAGAAGACTTGAATCGGTCGGCTCATGAATGTTGGAAGAAACCACCGTGCAATCTGTTCGAGCCTCTTTGCCTTTTTCAATCTCTTTATCTTGGCCATAAGCAACCAGGATGCGGTTAATGGCTTCCCAGGTTTGTGATGATATGGCTTTAATATTTTTGCACAGGGCGGATTTTTGGAATCCTTTATCAGCAATGCCGATTCGACAGAACCCACGATAGCAGACCGAGTCGAGAAGATGAAAAGCCAGGTCCTCATAACTATAGCTTTCCATTTGTTTGATGATGGCAGCCCGCAGGACTTGCTCTGCGCTCATTCCCTCTGCGCCGGTATCGGTGCGTATCGTGTCGCGGGTAAGGTCTTGCAATACCCAGTCGTAAATGATAGGGTTGGCATCAAGAATTTGGCTGATGCCTTCCAGTTCCATGGCGTGTGGGTGGTCAATGGGTGTGATCAGCAGAGGCATCTGTTTTTGAGTCTTCTTGCGCATTTTTTGGTGGCTCCTTTCTTCGCTTTGGTTGTTATTTTAATTGCTTACACTCTTTTAATAACAACTTCTCGGAGAATGTGTCCACCTTAAAATGCGCTTTTTTTATATTTATTTCAGATAATTATACTTCGTGGATGGGCACTGCTATGAAACGGGCGTCTGTCAAGCAAAAAAAGTTATTAGGTTAGGTTCATGATTTTACACTTTCCTCTATTAAGAAAGGAGGTGGGGCTTCTTCGACGGTGAATCAAACTGCTATGCGTGGGTTGGTTACCATGATTATTCATCATTCGTCCGGAGTTCTCTCGATCTAGAAATCGTGAGTAAGGTGTTAAAATCCTTTCACATAGTGCCCTCGAGTATCTCCTGGCGTGCCCCACGAACTCCTTTCTTTTATAGATATGAGGTTTTTGGGTTATAGCCCTGTGCATTTTAATCAAAATACTTTTGATCGAAATGCACAGGTCCTTTTTATGCGTTGACGGCTTGGGGTTGCATCATGGCCCAAATAAATCCGACAAACTCTCTGGCAACGGCGGTTAGGGCAACGGGTCTGATCTTTCCTTTCATGGCTAACGCCCAATAGCGTTTATGCAAACGCTCCAAACACTTAACAGCGATGCCCGCACTGTGGGGGTCCACTTGAGCTAGGTCGGCTTTCATCAGATAACTGATTTTAGGCTTTCTTACATAGTGTTGGACACATTCTATCAACTGGGTCCGACAGCGAGGGTTGCCGGTTTTGGTGATGGGGCCCCCTCTCTGTTTATCTCCTGAGGAGTTCTCAGAGGGAATCAATCCCAGGAAGGCCATCAATGCCCTGGGGTTGGGGAAGCGACGAAAATCTGTGATTTCGGTAATGAGCAACATGGCGGAAAGCGTTGCAATGCCCTTAAAGGCTCGAAGCTTTTTTACAGCAGGCTCATATATCTCAGAGTGAGCCACCTGTTCAATCTGCTGCTCAAGGTATTTTATGCGGGTTTGAAGATAATCCAAATGAGTCAAATGCTCATCCAGGACCAGTTGTAAATATTCATCGGCCATCTTCAGCTCCCAGAGCCATTTGCGATGTTGAAACGTCCATTTACTTCGGGGCCAGCGCAGACCCTGAGAGAGCAACAAGGAATTGATCTGTTGTTTTGTTCTTTTCTCAGTCTCTTTAAATGCCATTCGACACCGAACCAGGCTTCTGACCGATTCCTCTTGTTCTGTGGGCAGATGAACGATACTCAGGGTTGCGTTGGCATAATTCTGGGCCAGATTTATGGCATCTCGAAAGTCATTCTTTCGACGATCTCCGCGCTTTTTAGGAAGCGAGCAGGGGGCAATGACCTCGCAGTGGTAGCCCCAGGACTTCATCTTTCTTTGGAAGTAATACCCGCTACAGGAGGCTTCATAGCAGGCTCTTATGGTAAATTCTTTTGACAGCTTCTTCAGATACTTTCCGATGATCTTGTCTTCATTCCTGATGCGAACGGTTTCATGAATCTTTTTCTTATCTTGGATACGCACGGCAATAGTAAGTGTATTTTCATGGTAATCGATTCCAACATAGGCTATCTTTTTCATAGGCTGCTCCTCCTTTAAGAAAATT
>CP070700.1:4373032-4379434 GCA_020349865.1 Desulfobacteraceae bacterium | reverse complement strand
TTATAAAGTATAAATAAGTTCATTATGGTGAACAAAAATGAAAAGATATGATGCACCCTCAGTAAAAAAGGCTTTTGAAATCCTTGGGTCCCTTTCTTCATCCAAAGAGGGTTTAGGGGTGAGTGAAATTGCAAGGGGACTCAATATGGCCAAGAGTACGGTTCATGGCATGACGTCTGCCTTGGAAGAGTTGGGAGCTGTTAAGAGAGACCCCACTACAAAAAGGTACAGGCTGGGCTTCACGCTTTTCGAACTTGGAAGATTGGCCTATTCCCAGATTGATCTAAAAACTCTGGCAAGACCCATCATGGAGGAACTGATGGAGAATACACAGGCATCGGTCTTCCTGGGTATCTTAAACGGGGACCATGTGACCGTGTTGGATATTGTTGAATCAAGACAGGATCTTAAGATTACGGCCCCAATAGGAACAACAATCCCTCTATTTGCCGGGGCAGTGGGAAAAGTCTTTTTGGCATGGATGGCCGAGGAGCAAACCGAAAAAATAATCCGATCAAAGGGACTGACTCGGTTTACGGAAAATACCATCGTAGATCCGGAGTTGTATTATCAGGAGTTAAAGAGGGTTAGAAAAATGGGCTATGCCGCTGATGATGAGGAATATATCTTGGGGGTCAGGGCTGTAGCATCGCCAATTATTGGATTGGGTCAATTGATGTCAGCAATTTGGGTCGTTGGATTCAAGGCAAGTCTGGACGAAAAAAAGATGAAGGCCCTTATCAAGGCAACCAAAAAAGCGGCAGAGGCCATTAGGCGCAGGATTCAAGAACAACCTGCAAATTATGAAAAAAGGTGACAGCTAAGCTTTTACGAAAAAAGCATTTTTCCCTTTTTAATTCGGACAGCAATGATGAATATACTTAGTTGCGAATAGAGTTCGAGAAATAATAATGGAAATAAACGAAATTGAAATACTTTCAGTTGGTGTGGATGTAGGAAGTTCAACCAGTCATTTAGCTTTTTCTAATCTGGTACTAAAAAGAGACGAGCGATCTGCTTCTCGTCGTTTTCAGATTCAGGAAAGAAATATAATTTATGAAGGAAGAATAATAAATACACCTTTATTGGATAATGATACAATTGATATCGATAGATTAACTGAGTTTTTGAAAGACGAATATAAACGAGCAGGAATTGATCCTGCAGATATTCAAACAGGTGCAGTTGTTGTAACTGGAGAAACAGCTAAGAAACAAAATGCAAAGCAAATAGTAGAAGCCCTTTCCAATGATGCAGGAAAATTTGTCGCGGCAACAGCTGGACCAAATTTCGAAAGCTTAATCGCTGCAATGGGTTCAGGGGCAACAAATAGATCAAAAGATTACAATAAAACAATATTGTCTTGTGATATTGGTGGAGGAACATCTAACATTGCCATTTCAAAAAATGGGGAGATTATATCTACCAGTTGTATATCTGTAGGAGGTGTTTTACTTGGCGTAAATTCTGAAGGAAAAATTTGGAGGATTGACGAACCTGCAATAAAAGTTATGGACCATATTGGATTAAATTATCAAATTGGAGATCAAATCCCAAAGGAGGATATCGAAAAAATAGCAACAAAGTTTGCCGAAGCACTGATTGAGGTAATTACTGGCCCTGTAAGTTCCTCTTTAGCCAAGCAGTTAATGGTGACTAATGACCTGGATTTTCCGGGTAGCATTGATGAATATTTATTTTCGGGGGGTGTCGCGGAGTTTATATATGGGCGTAATGGCAATTACGACGATATAGGGCAAATCTTGGCCAACAAAATAAATTCCCTGAAATTTAAGTTAGCTTCTCCGGTTATAGAGCCGGCAAATAAAATTAGAGCAACCGTCATTGGTGCAGGTGCATATTCGCTATCAATTTCCGGTTCTTCAGGGTTTATGGATGACAAACTTTCATTTCCCATAAAAAATGTTCCCGTAATCAGGGTGGATGTCGAAAGGTCAAAATTAAGCGTTGAACACGTTGTATCACAGATAAATGTCTCATTTCAAAGATTTGGTTTAAACGAAGGCGAACAAATTGTAGCATTATACTTCAAGGATCCAGTGAGGGCTTCTTACCCCAAATTAGAATTATTCGCAAAATCTATTGAAGCTGCGCTTACCAATTCAATGGAAAACAACATACCAATTATCTTAATCTTTAAAAAGGATATCGCCTGTAGTGTGGGAAACGTAATCAGTCGAGAAACTGGTTTGAAAACTAATTTATTGTCATTAGATGAATTAATTCTGGAAGAAGGAGATTGGATTGATATTGGTGAACCATTAGTTGCTGGTCAAGTATTTCCCGTTACCGTGAAATCTCTTGTTTTTAATAGTAATTAGGGTTCTCTTTTCAGACGGTTCCACCTCAGGCGGACACAATCGTAGAGAGCCTTCGTGTTCTGGCAAAATCATTCCGCCATCGCCTGACCGTGTGAAAAGAGATCCCTATGGCCACGGCAAGGCGCATCAATCTCGCAACAGCGGATATCCCTCTCGAATTACTTACTCGTAACTGGAAAAAACGAAATCCTGCCAATTTGATCTCTCCGGATTCTCTTGAAATGCCTCGTTTCCATCCTCACGAGCCCTTCTTGTTATATGACTGGGGTCAGGAGCCATGGAATTAAACATTGAAGGCCAGATTCTGTGATGATGCGGAAACTTTCTTATCAACGGCTAAAAAAGTCAAAAACCCCTTCACATCTGAAGTAGATAATAATTGGGGGTCCTTGCTTTTGGTAAAACCCTGAAATTGTCTGACCCATGTTGTGTAAGTTTTTAACGTGCTGATGGAATAGTACCTTAATTTAATTTCAGCGGTCAGGTCACTATAAACGGAAACCCAATTTGCGTTTGTTTGTGCTAAATGCTCTTTTTTTGTTGATATTTTTTTAGATTTATTTTTAGATAACCCATTCTTTCCAAAATTATTCACTTCTAATTCATAGTATAATGATATTGAATGAATTGCTTGTTTTTGTTGTTGATCAGTTTGTTTCTTGCCCTTCAATTTTTTAATAAAATGAACAAGATTTTCCTTGTTTAATTGATTAAAGCGATATTTTTCACAAAAATCCAGATAATACCGTACCCACTTTCCATAATAATGGTACTTTTCGGGGACTCCCTTTTGAACAAGCATGGAGCTATAGCGGGCTTTTAAATCGGATGGAATCTGTTTCATCGTGCCTTTGTATTTTTCCACATAATATTCAAATTGTAATTTTATGTAGCTAGAGAAACCATAAAACAGATAACTGTCCTTGGCAACAGATATCATTTTTGAAGATTAAACAGAAACTATAGAATCACTGGTTGTGTAGGGGATAATCTCCCCAAATTAACTATGAAAGGTATATATTTTTCTTTCTTAATTCTATTAATCTCCGGTTGCACGGGCAACTTTGATGCAAATTATTCAAAAGACAGCAGTAATGTCGATGGGCCACCAATAACTCGAAGCCAGGTTGTCCTGACGGCCGATAAATATGCGCGGGTGTACTGGTTCATGTCAAAAGTCAACGAGAAAGGAGTAAACTGTGGCAAACACTTTACGAGTGATTATTCAATTGGACCAAGAGTTGGAATGGGGTACAAATTTGGAGGATGGGATTCAATAGATACCTTCTTGTCTAAAATAGAGGAAGGATATGGAACAGGAACAGGTGTTGAAACTTATGAAACAGTACCTTTTGACTGTGTAACTGGAATCTCATGCACAGGTTTAGTTTCTAGAGCATGGCAGTTAAACCATAAGTATACATTGATATATCCCAAACAACCTGATGTTCCAAGGCAATTCAATGAAATTACACGTATTGTCAAGAATGTTAATTTCTTATCTCAAAGAACGACTAATTTGAGAAAAGGTGATGCCTTTCTCAACAATAGCCATATAATGCTTTTCATATATGAAAACCGAGATGGCAATCCTATGATCCTCCACTCATCGGTTGAAGGTGTGTGTTTTGAAGAAAAATCTTGGCTTGAGTTGTGGCTACTTGGATATATTCCAATTCGGTACAATAATATCAAAGGCGACGACAACCCTGCCGGTACGATCAATAATCCAATTGTCATTGATTCTGATAATTTTCCTTATCATCATAACGGCAACACACGAAATGTTGTTTCAATGGAAT
This sequence comes from Desulfobacteraceae bacterium, assembly GCA_020349865.1. The sequence continues at coordinate 4,375,290 of CP070700.1, read as the reverse complement.
TTGATAGATACTCTGTTGCGCCGAGTATCAATCAACAAGGCCCAGAAACAATCTATAAACTTCGCATAAACTCATCCAGCAAGATAAAAATTCAACTTGCCGATTTTAAAAATGAAGGCATTGATAACGATATCCATCTTCTCTATTCCTTCAAAAAAAGCGTTAACGCAGAAGCATTAGACTGTATTGCCAGAGAAGACTGTCTGATAGAAGTGTACTTGGATGCCGGGACATATTACATCGTTGTGGATAGCAAAAAAGATCTTCCTGGGGAATACAGCTTAATTGTGAAAAATATAAATATGTAGATGTGTTAATTCAAAATCTTTATAGTTTTATGCATTTATGCTGTATGGATTAATCCAGTACGCTTTCAGAATATACACAACAAAAGCATAGAGACGGATTTTCCCCGCCGCCCCTTCGTCGCTCTGGGTAAAACCACTCATGCTCGCGTTAAGCATACGAGTAGTAACAGTAAAGTAAAAATAAATCGGAGATTAAATGATCATAAGAAAAGAAACTACATCAGATATTGAGGCAATCACTCAAGTTACAATAGCTGCCTTCAGGACGCTCCCAATCAGCAATCACACTGAGCAATTCATAATTAAGGCATTACGCGCCGCAGGCGCAATTACTTTGTCGCTTGTGGCAGAAATTGATGGGCGTGTTGTCGGACATGTTGCTTTTTCACCTGTAATAATTTCTGACGGCACAAAAGACTGGTACGGACTGGGGCCAGTTTCTGTATTGCCAGAATATCAGAAGCAAGGCATCGGCAAATCGCTTATCTACGAAGGTTTGTCTTTGTTGAAACAATTGGGTGGACAAGGTTGCGCTCTTGTTGGTGATCCGAACTATTATAAACGGCTCGATTTCAAGAATTTTCCAAAACTAGTTCATGAGGGAGTTCCACAAGAAGTTTTCCTTGCCTTACCGTTCAACGAAAAGATTCCACAAGGCATTGTTGTGTTTCATGAAGGGTTCTTGGCAAATGGCTAACAAGACGGTTACACCTGATCGCAGGGGCCGCGCCGTTTTGAAAAATAATAAGCGTGCGTGAGATCTTGGCATTTAGCAAGTTTTGTGGAAGCCCTGCGCCAGGTGAACCGCGACGTTATGAGCTGAAGGTGTCAGGGCATTTCGATCCTCAAAAATAAGGGGAGTTCGGCCGATGAAACATATTACAGGTCGGATACAAAGTCTCTTGCTCATTATGTTGGTATTATTGGCAGCCTGCCGACCAGCTGCATCGAACCTTATCTGCGATGCAGGCTCGTCGATCAAATCCGCTTGTGATGGGACGGCTCCTACCGGTTGTACGGTGTTTACCATATCCAAGGGTGAGCAAGTCTTCTTTGGGGGCAACGATGACTATATCAATCCCGATAGCTACTATTGGATCGATCCCGGTGATGCTCAGAATTATGAGGCAATATGGATCGGCCAGCCAGACAATGTCCAGCAAGGGGTCAACGAGCAGGGTTTGGCGTCCGATGCCAATGGGTTGCCGCGAGTGGACGTCAATCCACAGACTGAACGCATTCCGGTCTCAGGAAGCTATACCAGCTACCCCATCCACATCTTGCATGAATGCACTAATGTCGAGGAGGTGATCACCTGGGTCAATACACACCAGTGGCATTCCTATATGCACGACCAGATGCAGTTTGCTGACGCCACCGGCGACGCCGTAATCATCAGTGCCGAAACAGATGGCGAAGTGGTTTTTACACGTAAGCCGCCTGGAGATGGATTCCTTGTTTCTACCAATTTCAATATTGCCAATCCTGCCAATGGTTTTAGCTATCCCTGCTGGCGCTATGATCGAGCGCAGGAGTTGCTAGGCCAGTTGGTGAACCATGGGGGCAAGCTCACAGCTCAGGATGCTGCCACCGTCTTGGATGCTGTCCACCAACAGGGAGGTGCCAGCTGGACTATCTCATCGCTGGTAGCCGATTTGCCCAATGGCGTGGTGTACCTCTAATATTTTTATCAGTTCCACCGGCCCGTTGTGTTGTACGTGGAGGAAGAACTGGCCAATCCGCGAGCTTCTGGAGCGCTGAGCGGGCTTTTCCCGGAGGACGTACAGAGCAGGAGGCGGACCACCGTTACAAGGAGATACAGGCCAATGCCAGGCGCTGCCGGTGGGCGGGTATGGCCTGGTCGGTGGTCATATTGGTTAGTTTGGTCCTGATGATCGCTCTCCCCATCGGTGGACGGCGGGGACTGGCGCTCTGGGTGCTGGCCGTGAT
>CP070700.1:4366955-4372932 GCA_020349865.1 Desulfobacteraceae bacterium | reverse complement strand
GGAAACTCCTGCCTTCCGGGCAAGCTCTGCCTTGCTCATGAGGCGCTCTTCTCTGATTTTTTTTACAAGGTTGAGTTCCAATTTAACTCTCAATATCTAATCATCACGATATATTTAATTTAAATTGTCTATAATTATATATACATAATATTATTTGTCAAGTTTTTTTTATAAATTAACTGTGATTTACATAATTTATGTATATATAGTATGCTCAAAATAATGGTGGTGCTATATGTTGTGTTTTTTTAACCCAGATTGTGCGGTAGAATCCGTAGCGAGGCGCAGAAAACCATAGCGAAACGCGCAGTTGGAGCGATTTTGTGACGTAGGCATATTCATAAATATGTCGAGGAGCAAAATTGGGAAACAAGCGTTGCAGCAAGGATTTTCAAGTCGCAGTAGGAGGCGGCTGCACAATATGGGTTTAAATAGCTGCTGGCTTTTTTTGATGGGTTGGAGAGGCCTTTAGGCCTTAATCGTGCTTGAAAAGAAATTCCCTGAGCCCGTTGCGATAAATAAAAGATTTGACTGGTTTGAAGGGGGTCATCATGGATAGCACATCTCGGTTCTGACGACCCCGCATTGGGAGGTCCAGGTGGGGCTGAGATCGCAGGTATACCCGGAACCCATCCCCAATCACAAAGCTATTCACTACTGGTGGGACCGCCTGTTCGCCAAGGACGAACACTACCACCTTGCCACCAGGCCTCATTAGGCTGCTGCATAGCTCAGTGAGCTTTCGCGCTTCGCGGTCCTCAAGGCGGTCCGCCAGTTCCCAAAGCAGAATACCGTCGAAGCTCTGGGGCGGGTAGTCCAAATGCCGCCACGCCAGGCTTGGGGGAAGACCCTTCCGGCGGTCCAGGTCCAGGCGGAGAAACATGTCGCATACGTATAGCCTTTTCACCCTCCTGGCAAAGAAGCTGATGTTCTCTCCGCAGACAGGTCCCATGTCCAAGACCTGCGTCTCTCGCCGCCGCTCAAGATTTTCGGCAAAAAAACGCAAAACGTTGCTGGTATAAAAAACTGGTACAGACTCGGATTGTGGGGCCTCCCAGGGCCGTTCGGTCAAGATAACAGGGTTGGCCAAGGATCACTTTCCCTTCTCGGCCTCGCTTATCAACGGGATTGGTTCCTTACCTGCCCCAGAGGCCTGTAAATTGACCGCCTTGGCCACAGGCTCGGCTTTCTTCTGAGGCTCCCGCTCCACCTCGATCACTGCCTTGAGGTAGGCTCCATCTTCCACGGAGATGCGTCTGGCCTTGATCTCGCCGTTGAAGTCAGCGTCTTTGGTGATCTCTACCTTGTCTAAGGCCTTAATATTGCCTTTCAGCTGGCCGCTGATGGTCACATTGCCAGCGTGGATCTCGGCCTCCACCTTGCCCTTGGGACCAACAGTGAGGTGGAATTTTTCTAGCTCGATGCTTCCCTTCACAGTACCCTCGATGACCAGATCTTCCCCTCCCTGGATGCCCCCCTCAATGGAAACCTGTTTGCCGATGATTGTCATTCCCGCCACCGAGACCGGGCTGGAATCGGGCGCCATACTGTCCTTTTCGCTCTTTGTCTTTTTTAACATTTTTATCCCCCTCTGGAAAATGGCAGAATTCATTTTTTTTAACGCCTTAGCATGATAACGAAACGGCATTTCAGTGTCAAGGAAAGAGGAGAGCAGCCGTAGATCTAAGAGAGGACAAGAACTACGCTACCCACACCGATTCCAGGCAAGTGCCTGTGAAGTCAACCAACAACTTCGGCTGATTGCTTTTTAGATCCCATGAAATAAAATAGGTCAGCAGGCTAACTAAGGTTTCTTCTCCTATAACGCTTAGGAGCTTTGTAACAATCTCATTGGCCTTTTTTACGGTGTTAAAAACCATCCTGTCAGTTTTCAAAGAGGCATTCAGGCTTCTCAAATGAGGAGAGCCCTGGAGTTGTTCAATAGCTTCTTCCCAGTGAATTCCGCTTACTTTTTGGCGCAGCACATAGGCGTTTCCTCTGTCCCTAATCGCCAGCAATGGAGGATTGACCCTCAACTGGGCGTTTCTGGCCCTGGTACCAGGCATCCCTGATGTTAAGTGGTCCAGCACTTCTTTCTTTCTCTCCAGTTCCGGAATTTGTCTTGCCTGGATTCTTTCGAATATTAACTCCCTACCGCCAATGGTGATTTCCTTGAGACGCGTAGGATCAAAACCCAGGTCCATGAGATCACCGATATTCAGGGTATCGCTCGCTTCGATTCCTCTCTCCTTCATCCATTTAACGAAGCTTGGCCTCCTGTAGTTGGGCAGCCTCTCGATACTACGGGCGGGTTGAGTTTTCATTATCTGAGGAAGACGTAAATACATATCCCTGTTCCCGATCACCAATGATGGCTCACTTGCAAGGTCATAAGGGGAATAGGATTGCACCGGCAGTGCTGCTATCTCTGGAGTCAGGACAATCTGTTCCAGGGAATCGCCGCCCGTATAACCGATGAGATCTCCTATTCGGCGCCTGAAGGCAATAAGTTTGGTGACGAAACGAGTGAACATGAACCGCATAAGCGGCGTTTGCTCGTTTTTTTGGATTGCGCGCTCAAAGTAGGTAAGGAGCGCTAAGTGGAGGTCTTTGAACTCTTCAATGGTTCGCTGGACCATCACCTCATTGTCCCTCATATCTATTTCAGCTCGCTTTCTTTTCAGGTGATATACCAGCTTTACAATAGACTCATGTAGATCTTGGTCTTGAAACCTTGGTGGAAGGTAGATCATGTAATTGTCGTCTGCATCCGTGATATTGTCCCCGATGATTGCTTCAACGGGTTCCCATCCCTGCTTGAAATAGATACTGTAAGTTGAATCATCTTCGGGAATGATATTATCAAGAATCCCGACGGCAGATTTTTTGATCAAGAAGTCTCGAAAATACTCCAGTATTCGATTTCCCAGCCCTTTTCTTCTAAAAGGCGCAGCCACCTCAACATAAACCAGGTAATAGCAGGGGATGGGTTTTTTCAGGTAGGACATATTGAGACGGCCTAAATTTTCCCCTGTTTCAGCGTTTATTTCAAATACTCGAAAACCGTTCTTGGAGTCTTCAGGTTTCAGGCTATCAATTTTGCTCCCAGACACCGTTTTACTAACAAGATCCCAGAGGTCGTTAAAAAGGTCTGAAATAACAGGGCAGTGGTGAGAACCCAAACGCATTCCTTCGTCGATAAGGCCTATAAGGCCCAGTCTTTCATCCAGTCCAAGGCGTTTTTTTGGTGCAACAGAACGCCCCGGTAAAACCTTCCTCCGCGATGTCTCCGTCATCTTATATCTCCTCTTAATGACAGACATTTGCAAAACTAATCAAAAAAAAAGCGGAGCATGTGCTCCGCTTCTTGGTCATAAAATGTTTGCGTCGTCACACACTAAGGCATCCCGGCCCTCCTGCTAAAATAAAAGTAATACCTTTCTGTGATGTGTGTAACGAACATAGTTTTTTCCTTTAGACTTTTTTTATTACTCTCCATAAAACATTTTGTCAATACCCTTTTTCAAATAATTCAGCAATAGATTGAAACTGCTTCAGATGATAAAAAATGATTCCAAGTGACTATCGGTACTGCTTTGCAATTATGTCGTATTTTTTAACCTTATATCCAAAAATACGTTCTGTTGTCTTGAGTGCCATTGCAGCCTGCCGTATATTCCCCCTGCTGCTTTTCAGGGCGTCAATTAGCAACTCCTTTTCAAATCTTTCAACCGCCCCCTCAAAGGATTGCGACTGCTGAGTTCCCGTGTCCTCCGCTGTTTGGAGCGTAGGTGGCAAATGGTAGCTATGGATAACCTGATCGTCGCAAAGGAGCACTGCCCTCTCCATGCAATTTTCAAGCTCCCTTACGTTTCCTGGCCAGTGGTATCTCGTTAAGGCGTCAATTGCTGGGGTAGAAATCCTTTTAATCTCCTTGCTGTATTCTTTGGAATACTTTTCAAGGAAATAGTCGGCCAGTAGCAGAAGATCCGCTTCTCTTTCCCTTAATGCTGGCAAATAGATAGGGTAAACATTCAGCCGATAAAACAAATCCTCCCGAAAGATCCCCTCTTCAACGGCACCGGCAAGATCTAGATTGCTTGCTGCTATAAGACGGATATTCACCCTTATAATACTCGTCCCCCCCAGTCGTTCAAGCTCTTTTTACTGAAGGACCCTGAGCAGTTTTCCCTGACTTTCCAAAGCAAGAGAGCCAATTTCATCCAGGAAGATGGTGCCGCCATTTGCTAATTCGAATTTACCCGCCTTCTCACGATTGGCCCCGGTAAAGGCCCCTTTTTCATAACCGAAAAGCTCCGCCTCTACCAGATTAGCTGGTAGCGCGGCGCAGTTAACCTTAACCAATGGTTTGGAGTGTCGGAGGCTGTTGTAATGGATGGCATTGGCCACCAGTTCTTTCCCGGTACCGCTTTCTCCCAACAAGAGCACATTGGCATTGCTCTTGGCCACCTGGATAATGAGATAAAACACTTCCTGCATTTTGTGGCTGTTACCTATGATGTTGGAAAAGCTGTATTTCTTGTTGAGTTCCTTTCTCAGCCGTATGTTTTCCTCCCTTAGTTGATCTTGCTCCCTGTTTATTTTCTCAAGCAAGGCTACCTTCTGGGCGATGAGCGTGCTGATGATGGTCATGAGTCTTATGTCCTCATCCAGGGGCGCCGCGCCTTGAAAGACGCGGTCAACACTGAGGGCCCCAATAACCCTGCGCCCTTCTTTTATGGGGACACATGTAAAGGAGATTTTCGATTTGTCGATCCGACTCCTGGCTTTGGTTTTATCAAGGAAAAGGGGCTCGGAATCAATGTGTGGCACGGCCATGGGACGCCCGGATTCAATGACACGGCCCGTAACCCCTTCACCTAATTTGTATCGGCCCCTTGTTTTTTCCTTAGTAGAAATACCATGTGCTACCTCGACATGTATCTCTCTGGTATCAGGGTTCAAGATTGTAATAGAGCCCCTGTTCATGCCAAGATGTTCCGACAACAGGTCCAGAACCTTATAAAGAGACTTTCGCAGGTCTAACGTGGCATGAATGGCCTTGGTAATCTCATAAAGGCATGTGATCTCACCCAACCTGGGGTTGACACCCTTTGAACGCATAATAAAGCTTCCTGTGTGTTAATGTACAAATTATCTTTTGGCGGGATTTGTGCCCAATATTATTAAAGCCGCAATTTCAACGAACTCTACTCTTTACTAAGCTCTTCACTATTTGAATGTTTTCGTCATGTGTTCCCAGAAATCTGATACCTGTTTCGCACTCTCCGGATTCGGCTCTCCGAGAATGGGCTATCTTTCCTTTGATTTCTATCATATTACTTTCCGAATCAATGGACGTTAACAAAATGTATTCTGATTCAATGGGGAGGGGAGTTTTTAGAAGAACTCCGCCTTGACTTATATTCATGGTTTCTCCCAAACCCTCACCTACCTGGTTTCCATCTTTATCTGTACAGATATAAGAAATGACGTTATGGGTTTTGATTCTTGGATATTTCCTTTTTTCTGTTTCCGGCATACTGATTACCTTTTGCTATATTTTTTGGGAAACTGATTCTCTTTACGCCAAGGCATCCTTCCATAGGTCGCTAAGGTCATGATGTTCTGGCTATTTCACCGGGGTCAGGCTCAAATTACAACCCTCAAAATACTTCAATGTATTCCTATGGTTATAATTTTCGCCTTCCCCTCCGGGTCGCAGGCCCGACGGGCCGAAGGCTTGATCTTGAAAAAAATATCTCATTCTCAGACAGCCTCCTAGTAGCCCTTTTGGGGCTCCAAGGTTAGGATTGCCTCAGCACTTTCCTCAATCTGCTTCCTATCCATCAAGATGGGATGGTATTCGCCTTTCCTCCACAATTTGTTCTGGTTGGCGTAAAACTTACTGTTAAATTGGCCTGAGCATCCGCTTGTTATAACCCGTTTATCGTTCTTGCGGTCCGAAAAATCAATA
>CP070700.1:4356741-4366855 GCA_020349865.1 Desulfobacteraceae bacterium | reverse complement strand
AGATTGCTTCACTACGCTCGCAATGACTTTAGGACAGACTTTTTACGAAACCATCACACTTAGATCTTAGATTATTTAAATACCACAATGTGGTATATATGTCAACCAAGAATTTCTCCCGGGCTCGGCAGATGCCGATGCTTTTACCGTAACAGTTTAGCTGTTTGAAAATAGTGCAAAATGGGCCGTGGGTATCTCTTTCAGAAGGGCCGCAAAAAACTACATCATTCCATTGAACGGCAGATGGGCCTTAAAACTCGACCCAGGACAGCCCCATAAGATAGGTTCCTTTATAACAGCAGCCATTTCTGCCTGCTCCACGCCCCTGTCCATGGCCCAGGGGGCGTTCGACGAGCTTTGAAGAATTTGTGTTGCGGCCCTTCTGAAAGAGATACCCACGGCCCAATAGTGTAGTGATGGTTTTTTCAAACAGCTAAACTGTTACCTTAAACCTCTACAAAAGCCCCATCCTGTCTTGAAGGAGAGTGAACGCATTTGTTTTTCACAGAATCGAAAAAAAATTATGCCGCGCACTTGACAAAACAGTTTCATCAGATTATATTGAAATATATGATTGATCAGATAAATCAGAAAAGACTGAAAGGGGGCGAAAAATGGGAGGGACACTGAAAGCCAGGAATCGGGCTACGGGTGCATCAAAACCATTACGTGCCGGCTGTTGCAAAATAGATGCCCTCGTTACTGTTGACGGGAGAGGTCAGCTCGTACTTCCAAAAGAATTACGTGAAAAGGCCGGCATAAAGGCCGGTGATAAACTTGCCGTAATTAGTTTAGAGCGAGAAGGTGAAGTTTGCTGTATAACACTTATGAAGGCGGATGACTTTGCGGGTACGGTGAAAGCCATGCTCGGGCCAATTATGAAAGATATCTCAGAGTGAGGTGATAAAATGGAAGATATGAGAGATATTGTAAGAGAAAAATATGGGAAAATAGCTATAAACAAAAGCACATGCTGTGGTCCTGTCCCTACATGCTGTGGACCAGCCAAACAGGCTGAGAGAATAAGTAAAGGCGTGGGATATTCAGAGAAAGAATTAAAATCTGTTCCTGATGATGCGAATCTTGGCCTTGGTTGTGGTAATCCCACAGCGCTTGCATCATTGAAGGAGGGTGAACTAGTACTCGACCTGGGCTCAGGGGGAGGGATGGATTGTTTTCTTGCAGCTGAAAAGGTGGGTAAGGCGGGCAAGGTTATTGGTGTGGATATGACACCGGAGATGATCAGCCTTGCGCGCAAAAATGCTACGGAAGGGAACCACATGAACGTGGAATTTCGTCTTGGTGAGATTGAAAATCTTCCTGTGGCTGATAATACCATTGATGTCATGATTTCAAACTGTGTTATTAACCTTTCCCCTGACAAGAGAAGAGTATTTCAGGAAGCGCATAGGGTGCTTAAACCAGGTGGGCGATTGATGATATCGGATATTGTTCTGCTCAAGGCGCTTCCGGATTCTGTCAGAGAAAGTATAGACGCATATGTGGGTTGCGTAGCCGGTGCACTTATAAAGGATGACTACCTTGCTGCCATAACCTCAGCTGGCTTTGAAAATGTCAATGTTAAAGATGAAAGACCCTTTTCAATTATGGCAGAAGCAACAGACCCATTCGTCAAATCGATTATGAATGATTTACATCTAACGGCAGAACAGGTCAAAGAAATTTCTGAGTCTATCGTGAGCATTGAAGTAGAAGGGAAGAAATAATGGAATAATGAATTTATGAAATTATGAAAAGCTGCCAATACTTTAAAAAATACTACAACCAGCAGATGTCCAAACAGAAAACAATATTATTATTCATCTGCCTTGCTTTACTTTAGGATAGATATTCAGGCTTGCAACCGACTTCCTGTCAAGAGTAACCCAATCACCACCAGAGGTGGTGGCTTGATTAAAGCCCACCCCTATAGTTGCTTTACCATGCATGTTGCGGTTGAAGGGCATATGCTTTGAAACTCCGTCGTCATTTGCAGAGCATCCGGGGCCGATCCACGGTCTACTTCCTGGTAGCCTTGTTTCGCGAAGAATTCGTTGGCCGTTACGGTGAGTAAATACAGTTTCTCAATCCCTTTGGATCGCGCATACTCTTCCACCTTCTTTAAAAGCCCAGAGGCAATTCCTTTTTTCCGATATTTTGGTGAAACTGCTAAAGAACGCAGCAAAGAGGACTCACCAACTACCTCGAGGCCAACAACGCCGGCAAGGCGAGTGCCATCCCGCATAACCAGGAAATGTCTCAAATCTGAAGATCTAATGTCACTGGAATGCAATTCGCACTCTGCGAGCAGCCCTTTGAGTTGCTTTTCCTCGGCTGTGTTCACAAAATCAACTTTCATATTTGAACTCGATCTCCCTATTCATCGGATACACCCCCTACCTAATAAGAAAGCGTCGCCCGATTTCCTTCGGGGTCCTTAATAGCTATTTCCGGTTCAGGATACCATGAGCCATTTCATCGGGACCAGGGAAAAATGATGATACACTGCGTTTCTAAAAGGCCGTTGAGCCGGAATCGGGGTTTGCATCTGCGTATGCGGGTCTTAATCCGATCCATTATGAAAAATGGGCACAGCATTGGAGCACTGATCCCCAGTCTCTAGAGCGAACTTTTGAACCGGCACCCAATTATCAAATATTGATTTTTTTCAAACAGTTAAACTGTCAAGAACTGTGAGCTTTTTTGACCGCCTTATTACTATAAAACCTTAATTGGGTGACGTTAAATCAGATGGTGTTAGGTATAATAGAATTTACTTTTCCTCCTCCTCCGAAAAAAAACCATTAAAAAAATGTAACACCTGAATCTTGCACCATTCTGATCAAATCTCGTGCAAGAAATTTTTTGCACGGTGTAATTTGAATGATTTATCAAATGGTTACAAACAGCCAAAAATTGCAGTGTCCCAAAAGCCGCAATTTCACTGGATACCCAGAGGACTCTCGGGAACCTCTACCTACTTGGCTGTCCCAAACTCCTGAAATTGCCGCTCTCTACCCAATGGGTTAAAGCTGAGATGTTTCCAGGCCTCGGGAACCCCAATAGAATCAGGGCTCGGAATGTCCCATATACTTTTCGGATCGATTTTGTGCAAAATTCAGGAGTTAAATCCCCAATGAATCGAGTGCAGTTTAGACAATATTACCATAAACATTTATATTGATTACTGGTCGATATTTACTGGTCGTTTTTAAATATATGGTGTCTTTATATCGTCCCTTCTCCTTTTTAAGATTTTCCACAGTCAATACATATCGGAGCCCATTGGGACTCTTATCTTCCATTAATGAGTAACGGATCAGTTTACCGTTTTTTGCTTTTGTTTCATATATTTTGAATGGATATTTTTCTTCGGGAATTATAATTACCGATACTCTTATCTGCTGACCGGCAGATCCATTAAGCCGAACCCATTTCGGTTTAATGGTAACAAGTTTTTCCACTACTCCGGTTACCGTCAGTGTGAGCTTTTGATGGTGTGGATCATTCGTGTCAACTGAGATATTTTTCTTGAGTCTTTTTCCGCCGTTTCCACTGGTGTCTACTTCAATAGTTATTTTTCCCTCTCCGCCGGGAGGGATTTGCCTCGTGTAAGAGACAGCCGTACACCCTCAATCGGTTTTGACGTTTTGAATCTCAAGCTGCGCAGTTCCTTTATTCTGTATGATAAAATCATGGATAACTTTCATACCATCTACAACTGGACTAAATTCAAACACAACGTCTTTTAACCAAGCCGAGGGGTAATTTGAGGTTTGATTCTCTGCCCAGAGAATATTGCCGGTTACCAATGAAAAAAAGACAAAAATATAGAAAATTTTGTATTTCATGGCGACCCCTCCCTTTAAAAACTAATTGAACGTCTTGGAAGTTTTACAACTTATTGAAAAAAGAAATATTTCTTTGAGGCCTGAGCTTTTTCCTTCTGCATGGAATAATGGGATGATGGAATATTGCAATATTGGTTTAAAAAGTGGATTCAATCGATATCCGAAATTATTAAAAGGTGCAGCTATGTAATGATACTGCTTCTATGCGGGTTCCTTAGAAACCTGACATATCTTGCCTGAAATAATTAATCTTATCGATATGTTGAGGCACGCTTTACATACATGGAACTCATGTGGTCATTGACAGATAAACCCCAATGTTGAGGCCATTACAATTAGTATTTGGCCACTTCTGCCAATTCGCCGGTCTATGCTATTGCCTTAAGGCGGTTACCGATCGAATCCAATCGCAGTCTCAATTGTCCATTTTAAGTTACAAAGAGGGCTTTATTACCACCCCCATGTGAGGTACTGGTGCATTGAGTCGGAGGCAGCCCTTCCCGCTCCCATGGCAAGAATTACCGTTGCCGAACCGGTTACGATATCTCCACCGGCCCAAACGCCTTTTTTGGTGGTCTTTCCCGTCTCCGGGTCGGCAATGACATAACCCCACTTGTTCAGTTGCAACCCTTCGGTAGACTGGGTCAAAAGGGGATTGGCCCCTGCGCCTACGGCAATAACAGCCAGGTCACATTCTAACTGAAACTCAGAGCCCTTGATGGGCACCGGGCGGCGCCGTCCGGATTCATCGGGCTCCCCCAATTCCATCTTGAGGCACTCCATTCCAACCACACGACCATTTTCATCACCCAAAAACCTTGTAGGTGCCGTGAGCAGATAGAATTCAATGCCTTCTTCTTCTGCGTGATGGATTTCAGCGGCCCGGGCGGGCATTTCCTCCCGGGAACGACGGTAAACGATACGCACCGTGTCCGCGCCCAAGCGCATGGCGGTCCGCGCTGAATCCATTGCTACATTTCCGGCCCCGAACACAGCGACGTTTTTACCCTTGGCAATGGGGGTATCATACTCGGGAAAAAGATACGCCTTCATGAGATTGGACCTAGTCAGGTACTCATTTGCTGAGTAGATGCCTATAAGGTTTTCTCCGGGAATATTCATAAAGCGCGGCAGACCGGCACCTACGCCGATGTAGACGGCGTCATAGCCCTGTTCAAAAAGTCCATCTATGGATACGATCCGCCCCACTACGGCGTTACATTCCAGTTTTGCCCCAAGCCGTTCGAGGAAATTCACTTCAGAAAAAACGATCTCCTTGGGAAGCCTGAATTCGGGAATACCATAAACAAGGACCCCACCAGGCTTGTGGAAGGCCTCGAATATTGTCACTTCATGTCCCTTGAGGATAAGGTCTCCGGCTACGGTCAGGCCGGAGGGCCCTGACCCCACTACAGCCACCTTTTTTCCGGTGGGCTCGGACTTGGGAGGAAGTTCGCCTGTGCCGTGTTCGCGTTCAAGGTCGGCAACAAAACGTTCCAGATTACCAATGGCTACTGGTTCTTTTTTCTTGGCCAGGATACACACACCCTCACATTGGTCTTCTTGCGGACAAACCCTGCCGCACACGGCAGGAAGGCTGTTTTTCTCCCATATTTTTCGAATGGATTTGGTGAATTCATCTTCCTTGATGAGTTTTATAAATCCCGGGATGTCGATAGACACCGGGCATCCGGCAATACATGAGGGTTTTTTACACTGGAGGCATCTTTCAGCCTCCTTCATGGCCAATTCCTTGGAATACCCAAACGGAACTTCATCAAAATTCCGCCTTCTAACATCAGCTTCCTGTTCAGGCATGGGTTGTCTGGGTATTTTTTCTTTTTTCAATGTTTTTTCTGCCATAGTATCCTCCATAGCATCTTAGCGTGGCATGTATATTGAGAGGTATTCGGACTGTTTAATCCACCCGTCCCTGATCAATAAGGCGTATCCTCTAACCCAGTTTACATTCACCTTTGTATTTGTCATAGGCAACGCCCTCTTCTGCCGTGTAGGCCTGAAGACGTTTCATCAACTCTTCATAGTCAACCTCATGTCCGTCAAATTCAGGGCCATCCACACAGGCAAACTGGGTCTTTCCTCCGACACTCACACGGCAGCAACCACACATACCTGTCCCGTCCACCATTATGGAGTTTAGACTAACAAGGGTTTTGACCTTGAATTGCTCAGTAACCTTGCACACGAATTTCATCATGGGCACTGGGCCAATGCCAACCACGAGTTGCGCATCTTCTTTCTCCAGAACTTCCCTTAGTACATCGGTTACGAACCCGTGATGGCCGTAAGATCCATCGTCCGTGCACACGTGCAGCACGTGAGAGGCCGCCTTCATCTTATCCTCCAGGATGAGGAGATCCTTGGTCCTGGCGCCAATAATTGCAATGACATTGTTGCCGATTTCCTTAAGTGCCCTTGTAATTGGATGCATGACGGCAACGCCCGTGCCTCCTCCCACACATACGACGGTTCCCACTTTCTCAAGGTGGGTCGGCTTGCCCAACGGTCCAATCACATCCTGAAATTTGTCTCCCACCTGAAGAGACTTGAAAAGGGCCGTAGTTTTTCCGACAACCTGATATATGATGGTGATGATACCCTTTTTGCGATCTATTTCAGCCATGGTGAGCGGAATGCGCTCCCCGGTTTCATTGGCCTTCAAGATGACAAACTGCCCCGGTTTGGCCTTTTTGGCGATCATGGGCGCGCTGATCTGATTGAGGACGACCGTTCCATCTGCCATCTCCTGGCGTTTCAAAATCTCAAACATTCGTCACCTCCAAGTTGTAAAGTCAAATTTGCCGGATCTCGTTTATCATACCTCCACACAGCTGTCAAAACAAAACCTTCATAAGTCGTGCTACCCTAACAATTCATAAAAGTTAGGTTTTTGAAAAAAGTTTTGGATTTTTCAAGCGAATTGTGATGCCTTCGCTTGAGTGGCTGGAGAGAACGAAGAAAAGGAATCCCAGAGTAAAAATCGGCCCCTCCAGCATGGAAAACTTGACATGGATTTTAAAATATTGCCTTATATAGTCAGCCAGTGTATGAGGAAAAACATAATCAAGATTTTTTCAGGGGGATACTCCATGAAAAGAACAATGCCCATACTATTTATTGGTATTATGTTCATTTGTTCGGCTGCATGTACCACAAGTTACAAAGCCAAACCGTTATCTTTCAAGCTACCCAACACCTACCCTAATGCGACAAAAGCTGGAGGGGCTACAGTGGCGGCAAAAGCCTATGTAGATGCAAAGGAAGCCGGGGAGGCATTTGGCTTTGATGTTCGGGGGGCTGGAATGTTACCTGTCCAGATTGTGATTGACAATCAGGGCCCACACTTTCTGGAAATCAATGGTCCACAGTCATTTCTGGAGGACAACGAAGGGAATCTCTGGCCAGTACTGTCCAGCAATATCGCATATGAGCGGGCAACAAAATACGCACAGACGAAACAGATTTTTAAAGAAGGTGCATATAGCGGCTTTTTAGGCGCTGCTGCTGGAGCAGTTATTGGGGCGGCAGTTGGTATTGTAACGGGTGAAAACGTAGCCGGATCAGCCGGCAAAGGAGCCGCAGTTGGAGCAGCTGCTGGGGCAACTCTTGGAGGGGCGAAGGGATATGCCTCGAATGATGCTCGTCGGACAGTTATAGACGATTTGCATCAGAAGTCCTTACAAGCAAAAGCCATCGAACCAAAGAGCCTTGCCTTCGGCTTTCTATTTTTCCCTGGTGAAGCCCGCTCTGCAAAGCAGCTTCGCTTGCAGGTGCTGGAAGACGATACTGGTGCTGCGCACGTTCTCATGCTCGATTTTTAGTTAGTACCCCTCTGGGTATGGCTATTTTCAGTAATCGGTGCGCCTGCCCTGTGAAATGCGAAGCATAGTTCTCTGGGGTGGTTAATATCTTTGTCTTCTGTGATCTTACGAAAACTATCTCATTTCTGAATAGACACTATTTAAGATCATATGGTTAGGAATAATCAAATTCGATTGAACGCGAGGAACCCGGTTTGGCCAAGAAGGAAAAAAAAGACAAAGTCAAAGATCATTCATTGACCAGTTGGTTGAAGCTCAAGTTTCTAGGGAAGGGAGAAGGAACCGGCCCGGTTGATACCCAATTCCTTACTGATCTTTCGGACATCAAGATAATTGGGCGATATGAGATCCTGAAAAAAATAGGCCAGGGCAGCATGGGGGTGGTTTATCTGGGCAGGGATCCCTATATTAATAGAAATGTGAGCATTAAGATTTCACGACCCTCTGCCGATGTCGGCAAAGAAAAGGCTGCCAAATATCGCGAGAAGTTTTTTATCGAGGCCCAATCGGCGGGAAGACTTATGCATCCCAACATCGTCTCCATCTATGACGCAGGCATGCACGAAGATTTTTGTTACATGGCAATGGAGTATATTGATGGTCCAACGCTCAAAAAATTTTGCAAAAAGAACCACCTGCTACCCGTTAACAATGTTCTCGAGATCATGTTTATTACATGTAAGGCACTTGACCATGCTCACAAAATGGGAGTGGTTCACCGAGACATTAAGCCATTAAACATAATGCTCAAGAAATCGGGTGACATCAAGATAACTGATTTTGGTATTGCCCAGATCAAATCAGAGCAGACAGCCTCAAAAGGTATCGTCGGATCGCCCAGTTACATGTCTCCGGAACAGATAAGACAAAAGCCCGTTGAAAATCAAACCGATATCTTTTCCTTAGGCTGTGTCTTGTATGAGCTTCTTACTGGTGCAATGGCATTCCCCGGAAATGATTATGTTTCCATAATGTATAAAATCGTAAAGGAAGAACCCATTCCCATAGAGCAAATCCGTCCCGAATTGCCCGAAATATTATTGAAAATCACCAAAAAGGCCCTTGCCAAGGATCCTAACCAGCGTTATCAAACCTGCGAGGATTTTGCCTATGATCTTCGTGTGGCACTAAGAGGGTTAAAAGACAGCACGAAAAGCACCAAGGCCGAAGATGTATTTGATTATGTAAATAGTGTTTCCTTTTTTAAGAATTTTACCAAAGATCAGGTCAAAGAAATCCTGAAATCAAGCAGTGTATATAAGGTGCCGAGAGGTGATGCAATTGTGGCTGAAGGGGAGATTGATGATTCATTTTTTGTTCTCCTCAGCGGTAAGGCTGTGGTGCAAAAAAACAATAAAAACATCGCTGTTATTTCAAGGGGCGAATGTTTCGGAGAGATGGCCTATTTAAGTGGTCAGGCACGTGCGGCAACAGTCGTAGCTAAAACAGACAGTATTCTGATGGAAATCAGTGCGACTTTGCTGGACAGATCTCCCGAATCCGTGCAGCTCCTTTTTTTAAAAAGCTTTGCCAATAACCTGATCCAGCGCCTTTCCAAAAGTAATATTATGCAATGAAGTGACCTAATAACGCTTACAAAATAAGTTACCTAGCTGACTCATTGATAAGAATGTCTGAGACCAGCTTTACAAGCCCCCAAATGGCATCTGCAGCAAGGTGATGCTCGATGGATCGGTCAAACAGGATTGAAAGGCGTGGATCGAACTCATCGTCTCCTGCCCATAGCAGGTAATAAAGAGGCACCTTTGGGAAGGCCAAGATTTTGTATGCAGCGTCAGCCAAATCCAAAACTTCACCCCCAATACCTTCTGCCGCTTGTTTGAAACCAGCAAGATCGTTCCCATACCGCTTCAATAGGGGCTTGACCTTAAGTTCGTGGGGTCCCGTGAAAAAATGAGCGGTTTTTAGTTCCTGGACACTGATCATTTCATGGGTTATGGGCTCAGGCCGTACATTGAGTAAATACACCAGACACACCAATTCCAGAAGAGGATTGTCTATACGCTCCCATTGACCATGGCCTTGACGACAAACTGAACGGTTTTGCCTGTCAACCAAAAGATATTCCTTTATAAATGGAAGGAGCGCCCCAATGTGGGGATAGTTTTTAGCCCCGGCATTCTCACAGATTGTTTCAATGTCACTCTGCTCAAGATCTTCCCAGTACTCTGGTGGCACCTTGAGAACATCGCCAGAAGGGGTCTTTGCCAGAGGTGCTTCACTGCGTCGTCTTTCTTGCATGTTCATATATTCCTGGCTGAAAGGATAAGGCCCCATTCTAAATTCATCGCACGGAAATCTTTCACAATCCCTGAGACAATAATCAATACGCTTTTTTATTGCACATGCAAGGAGAGGGCATGGCGCACCAAGAATCCTTTCTTGTGCGGCAACCTTCTT
>CP070700.1:4350968-4356641 GCA_020349865.1 Desulfobacteraceae bacterium | reverse complement strand
GACCTCAGTAATAACTTCTTCAGGTACTTACATCTCAGCCAGTAACGTATTTGCATCCTCCACAACCGCAAACAAATCACCAACAGACAGATAGGGACCGACCGTTTGAGAGAGATAGGGGGTAATGATTCTGCCACTTGCTGTGCTGACCAGTGTGGTGAGTTGCAGATCCTTTTTGGCATGGGTAAGATTAACCTCAAGCAAGCGGATCTCGGCCTCAAGGGCTTCGATTTCTTCGTCACGCGCTCCGCTTTCCACCAGTTCAAGATTTCTTTTTGCTAATTCAAGCCGTTCTTGATCCAGATCACGTTGCTTCAGGATATTTTCGTAATCCTTTTCTGACACCGCTTTATCTTTGAACATTTCTTCATATCGATCAGCCTGCAGTATACTAAACTCTAAGCTTTTGGCCGCTGTATTGACTTCCTGCTTAGCTTTTGCGATCTCTTCAGGCTTCGCTCCTTCTTTAAGGAGTTTTAATCTTGCATTCCTCTCATCGAGAGCGGCTTCGATTTCCTCTACTTTTTTCTTTTGCTCCCTGCCAAGCAAAAAAGCCAAAGGTTGATCCTTTTCAACCCATTGTCCCTCTTCTACGAGCACAGATTCAATCTCGCCGGCCACCTGGGCGCGGATACCCAATTGATGGATGGGTGTGAGTCTAAATTCCCCACCCACGGAAAAGGGGTAAGGAATGAGCAAAATTAAACCAATGCCGATAAGCACTCCAATACGAATCAAACGCCGGTACCAAATTCGACTCATCTTCTCCTCAAAACGTGTTCAAACCGCAAATAGAGTATTGTTAAAAATATCAAGGCCCCTATTCCTTTCAAATACAAACATAGGAAATACCCGGCTATACCAAGTAAAAGGACCCAGAAGGCAAAACTGAAAACAGTATACATCAATCCGTACCGTTTAAAAACAAGAATTTCTCTGGAAGATAACGGCTCAGACAGTGGCCTCCGAAAAATCCACGACTTAACTAAAGCTACTGCGCGATTCTTCAGATCTGAAATTCCTAGCCATGTGCTCAAAAGCAGGTATCCGTCTCGTTGAAAGAAGGGAATGAAGTTGAAAAGAAAGAAAATAGTAGCGGCTAGTGTGAAAAATAACCAAAAAATATGTATCTTGGTCCAGGGATAGGTGTTTTTCCATCCAATTATTCCAATCCCCCACAGCAACAGCTGACAAATCAATCCTGCTGATAGTATGCGAATCTGTTGGGATTTTTTCTGCATCCAAAAGGCATCACTTATATCACAATAGAAACGGGGTATGATTCTGAAAATAAAATACATGCCCAAATCATATACATACCCACCATAGTGTTTACAGGCCACCCCCTTGGCAATTTCACTTAAAACATATATTACAAAAATTCCAATGATCGGTAACAGAAGAAAAATTCCTTTCTCCCATACAATTCTAATTTCATCAATAAAAACGCTCCAATATTTCAGTGAAATACCCAATCCCAGAGCTAAAACCGCGAAAAATATGATTGCAAACACAGGTGAAAAGCACCAGTTGAACACCCCGGACAGAATATCCAAAATTCGATCGGGATTACAGAGTCTGTGCAGCTTATTTGACTCTGCGAAAGTCTGTGTGATTTTAAAATTCTTGTTTGTGGATTTCAGTAAACCCAGACTCTCAAGTTGGCGGACGAAAGCCTCCAGTTGATCAAGCGGTAGAGGAACACCAAAGTGTTTTTGAAAGGCAAACTGGACGGTGTCGAGCGGCGTTTGCCCATCTAATTTTTGACAAAGAAAAAATTCTTCCTCTCCAAACTCAAAAATTTCATCGGAATGGGAGGTTCTAAAGAGAAAACGGAAAACCCCTCCCTCACATATTCGGGGAATGATCTCCAAATCTTTACGTAATGTCGGTAAAAGTGATGACAAGCTTAATTCTCCCAAGAAATCGAACTGAGAGACTTTTGCACAATCCTCAGAAAATCAGATAAATTAGAAATTCATCGAATTTCTCAAACCTCTCGCACGATTATTCAATTGCCTCCCGCAGTGTTGTAAGTAAACCATACTGGTAGTCGGACTCCATATATTCGCGATAAATTGACCTCTGCCCCCCCGGCGCAACAGTTGTTGGCCTAATCACTTTGGGGAGGGAAGGTTCAGTGATCCATAAACACCATCGCCTATCCTACGATAACGTTCCATACTTTTTCTATTCTTCATCCCATTACATAGAAAAGCGACTGCAAGTTTGTTCTTTGGGTCTGCCCATGCAACGTTAGCGCTGCCGCCTGTATGACCAATCACCCCAGGGCGTGATTTGGAGCCATAAAGATCTTTAGCATTTCCCAGCATAAAACCCAATCCCCAAGGGATAGGCTTCATTAGGATTTGATCGACTTCCCCTACCTTGTTTGTTTGTGTACTCACCCGCGCTTGGACCTCTTTAGAGAAGAATCTCTTGCCTTTGTATGTACCTTCATAAACAAAAATGTTCATCAAATCAGCGAGGTCCTTGGCAGAAGAAACACATCCAACCCATGACATTTCGTGCCGGATACCTTCTTTAGAATTTAAAAAGTCGCTACCAGCCTTACGGTACGTTGTTTGTGGATCCAAAACGTTCATCTTGGCCATTCTATTATATTGTGATTTCGGTAATCCGAGATAGATGTTTTTCAAGCCAAGGGGCTTAAAAACCTCTTTGCGAAGAATATCACCCAAGGGAGGAAATTTGCCGGTCAGACGAGCAACGATTTCATCCGGCACCATTCCGATAGCCATTCCATGATACCCATTTTCTTTGCCGGGTGTCCACACTGGGCGTGTGTCTTCTATTGCACGAGCAATACTTTTCCGGTTACCAATCTCCACCCGGGCCCTTGGCGTTTTTGGAGACTCCACAAGCAAGCGATGACTCATAAACGGGATACCTGCCCGATGACTCAAAATGTGGGCGATGGTGATGTTCGCTTTACCATTTTTGGCAAACTCTGGCCAATATTTCGCTACTGGATCATCAAAATCCAACCGGCCTTGGTCGTGTAACATCATCATGACTAGGGTCATCAAGATTTTGGTTACTGAACGAATCTGATAGAGCGTATCAAAGGTAACGGACTCATAACCATGCCCTTTGTCTCCACTGGTACGCCATTTCAGTAACTCGGCACTTGTCATGATTTTCTTACCATCAGGTCCTTTGACCCCACCTGCCAGATTGATTACAAGCTCTCCATCGTAATAGACGGCAAGTTGTGCCCCGGGGTGGAGCCCCTCTTCGATCATGGAGCCAAACTCATGCTTCAGTTTATCATATCCTTCTTGGTTGACCACCTTTGACTTCGTGTCTAACTCCTGTATCTTTGCCGATATTCGGACGTCAGAAGTACCGCGCGCCTTTTTTGGCACATATTTCCAACTCGGAGCGGTAAAAGAGTGTACAATTGCCTTCATCTCGGCTTCGTGTAGAGGCCATAATTGCGGTACAGTGGTGGCTGCGACCTGAAGCCACTTGTCTTGCTTTAACAGCCAAAGGTTTAGAGTCTTTAAATTAAATCCCTTTAACTTGTATTCGACTACAGACTCATAAGCTGGGGTAACGCCATCTGACAGAGTTGTCTCTTTCTCATACACAAACTTAGCGTTGGCTTTTTGTACATTTAAATAATTTAAGAAGAAATCCTTTAAATCGGCAAAGGTGGTGCCTTCTTCAACATTGAAAATAGAGATGGCCAGGATAGGAAGCTTGTCCTTTGATCTGGATCGGAAAACCTCCCTTGATCGTGGTTTTTCCCTGGCGTATTCCGCCGGGTAATTGATAGAAAAATCATACTTTTCATTTTCATACTTAGCTTTAAGAGTTAGAGGTGTTGCCGCGCGGGGTTGCGGTGGTTGAAAGGCAACCAGCCCCAGGGTTGAAGCCATTGAGAAGCTCAAGATTAGCCAAGTAATTCTATTTTTCATTTCCTTATCTCCTTATCCGACAGATAAAAACTATGATTCCCTCCCCCGGTGTTGTAAGTCACATCAGCACAGCTGGTGCTTTACTGTACAGTTTATTTAAAGATTAGATCACACTTTCGCAATGCTCAATGTTTCTTCGATGGACTCCATCCAGATGCTTACAGCTTAAGATTTCATTAGTTTAGGGGAGATCTGATGGTAGCACTCTGCTGGTATCCTTATCATATCCTTTGTTTGCTGTTTGAATTCTTTGTTACCGACATGTCCGAAGTCTATTCCTCCGGCCCAATTGCCAGCGTTCACTATTTTAATAGTATCTACAGGATATTTCCAGGTTTCTATAAATCTATCAACCTCATGTTCATTATCATGCACCTTATTAAAGTAATCTTGAATAGACACGTAACACATATTGCATTACAACCATCGATTGTTGAGATAAGCAGAGAAGTCGGACGATCAAAGTATGATTCAATATCTTCCTAATTTTTACTTATAAAGATCTTACGCATCAGTAAGTAAAACATCGGACTTTGCGGTCTCTTTTCGCTTTCTCACCCTTACCCCTGGCGATAGATTTTGGACGTTCAAGGTGCCAAATTAATAACGACTTCTATTCGTTTGATTACTGGATGATCTTCTTTTACACGCCCTCGCCACCCCCCATCTGCAGCTCCTGCTCAACTGCCCGGAGAATGTCCTCAGACAAACGGGCCCTCTTCAAATCAAGCACGCTCATGTTGGTGAAGGCGGAGGAAGCATTAGACATCCGCCCCCCGTTCGGTCCATTCTTTTCCGCAACGGTGCGCCTCGTAAGTTCCATAAGATAGCTTCTGTGTTCATCCGAGAAGGACTCACTTGCAGGTTCCCATTGTTTCAGGAAGTTCGTGAAGATCTCAATTAACGTTTCTCCACTGCGCGTCTTGTCTTTAAGACCTTCAAAGACTTCCTTGTTGATCTCCGGAAATATCTCTTCGTAGGGCACCATAAAATTCTCCGGAACTACATTCTCGATCTGCTCGATTTCCAACTTGACGGCTCCCGATTGTTCCAGATCTATCTGCTTCTGAACAACGTCCCGTAATTCCTTTGTGTTAGTATAGCCCAACTGACGCAGAATCATCCTCGCCACCTGTGGCAGCATAAAGGGCGCCCGCTTGTAAGTATGCCAGATAATGCCCAGAATGATACGCCGCGTCTTCCAGTCAACAACCGAAGAGAACAGGAAGCGGGCAAACTGAAAAAACAGCTTCCATTCACGTCCCTTTTTGGGGACATTGGGCCGTCGCTTGACATTGGAGACGAATCCTTTGTCTCGCAAAGCAAACGCCTCCCAATTGTAAACCCGTTCTATCAAAGCCAGAAACCTCGCCTGTAGCTCCGCTCGGGTCATTGTCTTGGGTTGGATATTCGTTGTGCCCGGATTCCCAAAGAAACGACCGGCCGTGTCGGCCTTCACAAGTCTGCCTTCCTGACCCATTCGCTTCCACAGTCTTGTTCCTGGAGGCGCCATCAAGACCCTTATGGAAGGAGTGGGGATACATGCATCCTGTAAAAAATGAAAATGCTGGTCAAAAATATCCTTCCCGTCGTGATCAAATCCTACAATAAGCGAAGCTCGAACCGGTATTCCATATGATTGGATTTTGCGGATATCCTCAACGAGATTGCTTCGGTAATTCTGCAACTTCCCCGTCTCCTTCAAGCTTTCCTTATTAGGGGATTCTAT
>CP070700.1:4338573-4350868 GCA_020349865.1 Desulfobacteraceae bacterium | reverse complement strand
AGATACTACAGTACACTAAAGATCCACTAACAGACAACATGGCATAAACCAGCCCCCAAAGGGGACCCTGGAAACTCTGGGCCAAAACCTGACGAGTGCTGGAGTAATGGAAAAATTGATTCTTAAAACTAACCGGGATTTCAAACGCCGTCAAACTCAAGTCTCCAAGTCTGTTTTCGACAATTAACTTTGATACTTTCGTAAAGCCTCTTATGAAAGGTCATTGCGAGGAGTGAAGCAACGAAGCAATCTCCTGATTTCAAGTAATTACACCAACTGAGATTGCTTCGCTTCGCTCGCAATAACAGGTGAAATGACTTTTTACGAGCACATCAACTTTTACTGACGAAATAGTCACATTGATGTTTCGTCTAACGCACTTTTAAGACAATCGAGCTTGGACAAAGCCCAATACTCCATTGCTCCATTACTCCAATACTCCCTTTGTTACGCCGCCCATGCAGAGACATATGACTCTGACATGGCCCAGAGGGCTAGGATTTCTAAACCGTATTAAGCATCGTGGGGCCACATGGGTTTTTCCACAGATTAAGCTGCTTCAAGGCCTCTCCTATCACTCATATCCACGAGCACCCTTTCCCTGGCCTTGTCAATACCAAGGGCCTGTCTCTTCTTATCAATGTGTTGGATCATCATTTGGGCCATTTCATGGGGGTCAGTCGTAAATCCCCACTTTCCGAATCCCATCTCCTCGAGGCCCTCAAAGAGAAGTCTGTGAAATTTGGTTTGCTCCACAATAGGGAAGGTGACACCAAAGACCGTGAAAACACCGGATGCAACAAAATACTGGCCAATGCAGATGGCCTTCTCGCTCATCCATTCCGGTGCTGCTCCCGCTACGGGCAGATCAGCGATACTATCGCCCAGCCCCCCCACGCGAACCATCTCGGAACACGCTATGAGAATCCGGCTGTTGTCCACGCAGGAACCAAGGCCAAGCACCGGTGGCATACCTACTGCCTCGCACACCTCTCTCAGACCGGGTCCGGCCAGGTGAGCCGCTTCAGGCGTGTAAAAGCCAGCCTTGGCAAGTGCGATCTGGGAACACCCAGTCTGAACCACAAGGATATCGTTCCTGATCAATTCCTTAATCAGCTCAACGTGAACCCAGTCCTGTTTAGTCCTCGGGTTTGTGCACCCAACCACGCCAGCCACGCCGCGGATTCTTCCATTAATGATGTTCTCATTGAGTGGAGTATAGGAAGATCTGAAGGTCCCGCCCAGCATGTAATTGATGTATTCATGAGAGAAACCGTGGATACAGTCGTTCTTTACGCTTGGTATCTCTATGGGCATCTTTCGATTCTTGAATCGCACAATGGCATTTTCAACGATGCTGTCTGTACACTCTCTTGGCTTGTGTTCGTGAAATTCGATATGTTGGACCCCTTCGATGTGACACCTGGGGTTGGTTGTAAAGAGCTTGGTTTCATAACACTCAGCCACCTTGGCCAGCCCCTGTTTGATGCACTGAACATCAACACCCATGGCGTCCACGGCGCCCGTAACCAATACCGCTTCTGTAGACATGAAGTTACCTGCATGGGGGATTCCATGACGGGAAAGCATCTCAGCCCCAGAACAGCACATGCCGACCAGATTAATACCTTCTGCGCCTGCATCCTTGGCTGCCTGTATCAGTGTTGGGTCATTGACCGAATCGAGTATTGACTCAAAAAGATTGGGCTCATGGCCGTGGATAATGATATTGACCTGATTTTCTTTCAGGCATCCCATATTGACCTCGGCCTTTATTGGGGTGGGTGTGCCAAAGAGGATGTCGGATATTTCTGTGGCCACCATGGATCCGCCCCAACCATCTGCCAGGGCCGTTCTGCTGCATTGTTTGATAAGGTTCTCGTGGTCCTGATCTACCCCCATGGCAGTCCGGTGCACCAATTCCATGATTTCTCGCATGGCTCCACGGGGAACAACGCCGTGCTTTCGCCAGGTCTCCAGGGTCTTTTCAGGCACCCTTTTGACAAATGGAATTTCCCCTTCCACCTGTGTGTAGGTGCGCTCAAGTTCTTTGTAGAAGTCTGTGGCAATATCTTTGATCTCCCGGCCCTCTACGTCTATCCCGATCTCCCTTGCCACCTCTTCAAGCTTAATGGGATCCTTAATTGTATAATCTTTTATGTTGCCATTAACAACTTCCCTAAACAGATCCAGCATAGACATGCCATGGTCGGTATGGGCAGCGCCACCTGCGGCAACCATGCGGCCAAAATTCCTTGACATGATAGTGTCTATGGTCGCGCCGCACACTCCTACTTTACTATAAGGATCCTTTGAATTCAATCGACAAGGCCCCATAGAACAGTGCTTGCAACAGGCGGAATCCGCACCAATGGGACAGGCCCTCATAGCGGCCGCTCTGTGGAACGCAGTTTCTACTCCATCCCTTTCTGCCTTTCTAAGCATCTGAGCCGTAGATTCACACATGGTTGCTTCTTTTATGTTGAGTTTCTTCATTTCAATTACTTTTTTTTCCTGTTCTTCCATGTAGTTCTTCCTCCGTGTGTTAAAAGCCTCCTTGTTGGAGAATAATAGTTAGTGTTCATCCAGAAATGGCCCTTTTTCACAATCTCAGCGTCAATCTGCTGGATTCCTTGTGCGACGTACTACAGTACGTCTCCGCATAATCCATTGATTTTCTTGATCTTGTAAAAAATCGCTCATTTCTGAATTGGACACTTGATAGTGCCTTTATTTCTTTTATGGATGGGCACTGATAGTTAATCCAAATTTTCATCCCGCTAAGTTCTTTCTCTTTTCCAAAAGCAGACCAGCCCACCCTTGCCGAAAGCAAGATGCACAAGCTCCCATCCCTGAGCCCCTCTTTCATTGAGGATCTCGCCCAACACTTCAGTTTGACCCTCAGGTATCTGGTCGAATTTGCACTCCCCCTGGGCAGTGCAAAAGTAAACGAGGTGCGTGAACTCGCTGGCAGGATGCTTCGTTATGTCATATTCGAATTTTCTCATAATGCCTCCTGAACAACATATCTGATTCCACTCCTTGTCCTGGCTCGAACAGAACACAGGAAAGGGCAAAGTGCCAGCAATCCATCGACTGCTGGCACCATAAAGATAGTGGTTAATTTTCTTAGCGTATCCCTTTGGACTTACCTTCAGCCTCTATACTACACTGGGTAAAATCAATCTTCTCGCCGCATCCTTTGCATGTATGTTCTCGGTCAAACTCGTCTGAGAATATTTCCTTTTCTTTCCCGCAACGGGGACATTTGCAGGTAAAAGCCTTTAGGTCCTTGAACTGCTCCCATCCGGGACAGTGTTGGGGTGTTGTCATGATTTACCTCCTTTGCCCAATTGAGATTCATGTCTTAAGATCCGCTCACCTTCTTACCGATTTCACGCCCATAATCCTGGGCCATCTGGGTTCCACCCCCAAGTGAAGCGGATTTCAAATTCAACGGCCCGCTGACCATATCCATCTTAAAGATATTTTTCATGGTATCAAAGATGCGACCCGGGGCCTCACCGCTCCAACCAAAGGCGCCAAATGAACCGCCCGCCTTTCCTTCCAAATTGACCTTCTCGGCCAAGAAAAGCGTTTTTTTCATCCCCTGCATCATCTCACCATGATAAGTGGCAGAGCCAAAAACATAAGCCTCATAACCCTCAAGATCCGCTTCATTCTTGATATCCGTGACATTTGCAACTGTTGCTTCACTACCGGTAAAACGAATCCCTTCAGCAATCAGTTCAGCAATATCCTTTGTTTCACCGGTCCGTGTTGTATATACCACAAGCGCTCTTGCCATTTTTAACCTCCCCATTGCCCATTTTTCCCTTCATCACTGATTTCCGTTTGTTGACATTAAACGTGGGGTGTGGAGGAAGATTATCCGAGTCTTGGGTCGCTACCTGTTTGGCCGCAGTCCGGAATGTAACAGGACACATCCACAAACTCACATTTTTCTTTGCACATGGGACACTTTTCAGGCGGTGTGTCTGCCTTAAGAGAATATCCACATTTCGTGCATTTCCAATCAGCCATAGTATTTCAAACCTCCCTATCTATAATCCTTCTGATGCCCCGCAGGTGGGGTAAATACCCGTTGGCCAAGTTCGTCATCCAGCATAAACAAGCCTTCTTGTTCAGCATGGTGATTATCCTTTCCACAGACCATGAAGATTACAGTATTCCCGGGCCGTAACCTGATCGGCTTCGATCTTGAAAACAGCTTCAGGGGCCTGGCCAGGGTTTAGAAACTGGCGATAGGCCTTGCCATCGGCAACAACTTCCACCCATTCTATGTAATGTTTTTCTTCCATTGGATGGCCAACACTTCCCACCTTCACTTTAATTCCATCGCTTGTCTTCTCCACCACTGGAACATGTTTTTCCTCAGCGGCATCTACTGTGTTTTCCTTAAAAAGTTTCATGGGCTTATTGCAGCACACGAGTTCTCCCTTACCGCCATGCAAAACTTCAACAATGTTGCCACACACTTCGCATTTGTAAATCTCGAGTTTTTCTGCCATGGTTATTCCTCCGTCTTACATTTAATGTTTATAGTTGTCTGCGTCCGGCAAAATAAATTTCGCCAGCCCTTTTGCCTTAAGCTAATGCGTTTACCGCATCCAACACGGCATCATAGTCGGGCTCTTGGGTCTGTTCTTTCACTGCTTGGACATAACGGATGATGCCTCCACCATCTACCACAAACACGGTCCTGGCCAGCAGGCGCAGTTCCTTAATCAATACACCATAGGTTGTTCCAAAGGACGCTTCACGATGATCAGAGAGCGTTATAACCTTATCAACACCTGCTGCACCGCACCATCGCTTTTGTGCAAATGGAAGATCCATACTGATGGTAAGAATCACCACATCAGTTCCGAGTTTGCCTGCCTCTTCATTAAACCTCCGGGTTTCCATATCGCACACCGGGGTATCCAAAGAAGGCACTGACGAAATAACACAAATCTTGCCCCGAAATGAGCTCAACTTGACCGGCGCAAGATCGTTATCAAGAACCTCGAAATCAGGAGCTGGGTCTCCTACTTTGAGTTCTTTCCCTACAAGCGTCAGAGGGTTTCCCTTCATGGTAATTATTCCTGCACGTTCTGTCATAGTTCTTCTCCCTGTTTTTCGATTTAATTAATCACTTATCATCCTGTCTTCAATAGTTCTCACCGAGCAACTCGTAATGCGCCCGGGGATGATTACAGGCCGGGCAATCCTCAGGTGCCTCTTTCCCCGTGTGGAGATACCCACAGTTTCTGCAGCGCCACACGACTTCTTTATCACGTCTAAAAACCCGTCCTGCTTCAATATTTGCGGCAAGATCCAGATACCGCTTTTCGTGCTGCTTCTCAGCCACAGAAATTGAATCTAAAACAGAGGCAATGTCCTCAAATCCTTCATCTCTGGCTGTCTTTGCAAAACCGGGATACATTTCGGTATGCTCATAGTTTTCTCCGGCCGCAGCAGCCTTGAGATTTTCCAGGGTGCTCCCGATCACACCAGCCGGAAAGCCCGCTTTTACCTCAACCTCACCGCCCTCTAAGAATTTGAAAAATCTCTTGGCATGTTCCTTTTCCT
The DNA here is from genome assembly GCA_020349865.1 of Desulfobacteraceae bacterium. Next base: position 4,345,273 of record CP070700.1, on the reverse strand, counting down.
GGTTTGCTGTTTCTTCAAAGATGGAGGAAATTTGAACGAAACCTTCCTTATTTGCCTGACTTGCAAAATAGGTGTAGCGATTTCGTGCCTGGGATTCACCAGCAAATGCTGTCAACAGATTTTTCTCGGTTTGACTACCTTTTAAATCGCCCATTTTATCTCCCCTTTTTTAATAAGTTTTTTGTTTTTCCTTTTTATTCCATTAACATAATCTTCATTTAATTTTAATAAGTTAGATCCCCTCTGCCGCTACTGACCCAGGACCTGCAAGGGGCCGGAACATTTTCTTGCTGGCCCCGCAGACCGGGCATTGCCAGTCTTCTGGCAGGTCCTCAAAACGAGTACCCTTTGGGATCTTTCCCTTCCTGTCCCCCTTGTCAGGGTTATAGATATAACCACAACTTACGGTCTGGCATTGCCACATTTCCTCAGGTGCTGCCATACTCACTCTCCTTGGATAAAATCATCAGGTGTTCAAGGGATATTTTTCTATCCCCGTTCCTCCCGGGCAACGGTCGATTTTATTCAACCTTCATAAAAGCCTTGGATTTGGCTTTACAGACCGGACAGGTATCCGGGGCTTCATTTTCACACGTGTAACCGCATACGGAGCACACATAATAACTGTCTACCTCCCCGGGATTATCCAGATTGTCTAAGGCCTTCTGGTAAAGGCCGGCATGTACTTCTTCAACCGCATTGGCATAACTGAAAGACCTCTCTGCTGTTTTATTTGATTCGTTTTTGGCAGCGTCTATCATGGCCGGATACATGTTTTTGAACTCATGGGTCTCACCGGCTATGGCCTCTTTCAGGTTTTCAGGCGTGCTCTTAATGCCCCCGAGTGTGTTCAAGTGGGCATGGGCGTGAACTGTTTCAGCTTCAGCAGCCGCTCTGAACAATTTTGCGACCTGGGGGTAACCTTCTTTGTCCGCCTTCTTGGCAAATGCGAGGTATTTTCTATTAGCCTGGGATTCCCCGGCAAATGCATCCAAAAGGTTCTTTTCTGTCTCACTCATAGTTCTTCTCCTTATAAAATGGTATTAAAGATCTTGTTTTTCTTCCTTTTTTGCAAATGTCTTCTTTTCCCCACACTCGGGGCACTTTAAGACTTGCATCTTACCTCTTTTTCGTGACCGCACTCTGAGCAATTGAAAGTCCCCGCTTCATTCACCTCCTTCTTATCTATTTCCACCACCCCTTTCTAATATGTGCATCCTTTTCTGCTTCTGCAAGTTGTTTGATCCTAAATGCAGAATCCCTTAAAACACCATAGAGAACCCCGCATCCGTTATCTTCACGTTCTGCATCTCCCCTGTCCGCAAGATCCAGCATATTTTCTACCAGATCAAGCGTTTCCTTAATGCTTTTATCGCATGGCCTCATACTTTGACCCCTCCGGAGGAAGTCTGAAAATCTTGTAACAGTTTAGTGTTGTGAAAAAATCAAGATTGGATTACCTCCCTATTTTCATTATTTTCAAATATCTAAACATTTTCAACATATCAAGATTTGTGCCGAGATTTAATTCAGCAACGAAACAATAAAAATTAAGTGAGATTTTAGTTAGTTAACTCTCATGATGAGCATTGGCAGGTACTGACTTGATATACGTAATATGAGACATAGTTGAGACACCCTGATTCTTTAGGAAGGGGAAATGAGCAATGTATTGATATGACATTAAAATTGATGGTTGTTCAAAAAGTCTTATGCGCGGTCATTGCGAGGAGTGAAGCCACGAAGCAATCTCCTGATTTCAACTCGTTACACCAACTGATATTGCTTCGCTTCGCTCGCAATGACAGTGAAATGACTTTTTACGAGTACACCAGAATTGACAATCTCGTAAAAAGTCTCTCTTTATGTCATTGCGAGCCCACGACTGAGACGCATCGACGAGAATTTCGACGAACTTAAAGCCAGCTGCTCACGTTGAGTCGCACGGCCGAGTCGCGGCGAAGCGACGTGGGAATCTATCCTGTTGGGATTGCTTCACATTCGTTCGCAATGACCTTTATAGCTAGCAGCCTTTTGAATGCAGCTTGGTATTAGATGAAAACTAAAGCGGGCTGAGAAGAAAAGTAACCCTGAGGCAAAACCTCCAGGGAAGCACCTTAAGTGTCTCATATTTTAATCTGGGACACAAGTGTCTCATAAGACATCCGGGAAAGCAGCCAAGAACCGATAAAGGGTAGCACGCCCCACACCTAAGAGCCTGGCGGCCTTGGCCTTGTTCCCTCCGCTTCTGGTTAGTGCAGACCTGACGCTTTCAGGATCAAGTTTTCGTGAAGGGCCCGGGGAAGACCGTTTGTTTTTCCATTCCTTCAATTCCATGGGAAGGTGGTCAGGTTGAATTATCCGGCCTCTTGATTTCACAAGGGCAAATCTAAGGGCACTCTGAAGTTCGCGAACGTTTCCCGGCCATGAATAGTCTGTTATTATGGCAAGGGCCTCTTTAGAAAGACCAAGTGTTTCCTGTCCTTCTTCTCGGGCCTTTTCAAGAAAGTGCTCAACAAGAATTGGGATATCGTTCTTTCGGTTCCTTAAGGGGGGCAGGTCAATGGGAACCACATTAATACGGTAATAAAGGTCTTCGCGAAAATTGCCCCTTTCCACCTCAAGTTTGAGATCGCGATTGGTAGCGCTGATAATGCGGACATCCACTGATACGGTTTCCTCACCACCAACCCGCTCGAAGGTCCCTTCCTGAAGGACCCGTAACAGTTTTGCCTGCACAATCCTGGACAGATCCGATACCTCGTCTAAGAACAGGGTACCGCCGTTCGCCAGCTCAAACCGGCCTTTCTTATCGCGAACAGCCCCGGTAAAGGCCCCCTTCACATGTCCGAAAAGCTCACTCTCAAGAACCCCTTCTGGCAGGGCGCCGCAGTTGATGGGAACGAAAGGCCCGCCGCCCCGCCTGCTTTCTTCGTGAATGGCAGTCGCCACCAGTTCTTTTCCCGTACCGGTTTCACCTAAAATGTGGACTGGATAGTCGTTGGTGGTCATGTCTCTTATTTGGTCGTAGACCTGGAGCATCTTGGGGTCCCGACCAATGATTCCCGCAAAACCCTTGAGATCCCCAACCTGTATTCGTAGTCCGATCAGGTCTGTTACATCCCGAAAGGCGGCGATAACGCCAGCAAAAAGTCCTGCATCACCGTACATGCCACTAATGTTCATCTCGATTCGACGCGGGTCCCCTGTCTTTGTGAGGATATTAAGGGGGTAAGAAATGTGGTCCAGGGAATCCGGAGAACCCTCCTGAAAAGAACAGCGCCCGCCGCAGAAAGGTCCCCCAAATACCTCGTGGCAGTCCTTTCCGAGAACATCTTCTCTGCCATAACCGGTTATTTTTTCGGCAGCCCGGTTGAAAAAAACAATGTGTCTCTCTTTGTCATGGGCTATAATACCCTCATTGAGATTATCCAGGATTCTTTCCAGATTTTTCTTGTCGGTCAGTATTTTTTCAAGATTTGACCTTTTCATGGACTGACAATTCTCCGGAAAAAAGGTAGTAAATAGGGAATAGTTGTGAAGAAAAAACAGTATAATGGAAAGGGGTTACGGCAACAAGCGGAAATGTCAATAACGCGATAATTGGTAGGTGAGATTATCGCCTTGGCTTACAAACCCCCACCCCCTAAAAAGAGGAGGGGTGCATGAAAACCGTCACATCAGATTAAGTAAACAGGCTGATCGTGCATCCCCTGGCGTATTTAATGAATTCTTCAGCTGTCCAGATTGACACACCATCTATAAACTGGTCTGGTGAGATCTCCATCATATCCACCGTCATCCTGCAAGCGATGAATTCGACACCCTCAAGCTGGGCCATCTCCTGAACTTCCGTTAAGCTGGGAATGTTTGCCTTGTCCATCTTCTTTTGCATCATAGCCGTGGCCATGCTGGACATGCCCGGGATAGCCCCCATAAAACCAGGCGGTATGAACTTGGATTTTTCAAAACCACCTTTAAGCAGCAGATTAAGACCCATGAAGGTGTAGAAGATCTTGCACTCCATCCCTAAACGCACGGCATTGATGGCCATAAGAAGCGCCGGATAAGCCCCGTCTAATGTATCGCGGCTGCAAATAAAACCTGCTTTTTCTTTTTTTTCGCCTTTTTTTTCTTCCATTTTTCTCTCCTCTTATCTGTGTAATTCAAGCAGCTGCTCTTTGCTCCTTTCGTAAAATCTCACCCCTTGTGCCGATAACTATCTCTTCAATGGGGATCTTTTTACCGGCTGCCGCCATGGCCCTCTCAAGGATAACTGGCAGACCTGAACAGCACGGCACTTCCATGACGACGGCCGTGACACTCTTAATGTTAGCAATCTTGAAGATTTCGGTGAATTTTTGCAAATAGGTCTTCACATTATCAAATTTCGGGCATCCTAACATTAAAACCTTTCCTTTAAGAAGATCCTGGTGAAAATTAGGATAGGCGGCAGGTGTACAGTCTGCTGCTACCAGGAGATCCGCTCCTTTAAGAAATGGCGCAGTAGGCGGAATAAGGTTTATCTGGACCGGCCAGTGAGACAGGTTCGATTTGGCCATGTTCTGTGAACCGTTATCCGTTGTTTCTTCGCTTAAACCTTTCGGAATAAAGGTTTGCACCATAGAGGATGGGCAGCCACAGGCAAGGGGAAATTCAACAGGTTTTTCGGTTTTTTCCTTCTCTTTCAAGTAATTCTCTACAGCTTCCTCATCAAAGTCCTCGGCCTCACGTTCCACCATGGTGATAGCACCGTTCGGGCATTCTCCCAGGCAGGCGCCTAAGCCGTCACAATAACTCTCCGACACGAGCCGAGCCTTGCCGTCCACGATCTCCAAGGCCCCTTCGGCGCATTCGGGTACGCACTGCCCGCACCCGTCGCAGAGTTCGTCGTCGATTTCTATTATTTTTCGCATTGCTTTCATGATGTTCTCCTTATCAACATAAATATCTAAAGTGATCAGAAGTGCCTAAAGTTTCGATAGTTCGGGTTTTATCTAACGGCCAGTACTAAGTATCAAGTACTGCGGAACTTCGAGCTAAAAGCACCTTCCCTGCAAAACTCTTTCCAGCCTTAGTCAGAAAGGACTTAGCTATAATAGCCTCCAATTCTTCAGCCCCAATGGGATTTTTCTTTTGCTTTTCCTCTAAGTTCGCAATCAGGTCAGCATCAAAGAGGCTCTTGAAATTGGTGGTCTCTTCTTCCTTTGGGTGATGGTGATGGCCGATAATGTCGCATACTTCTTCAATCAGCTCTTCTTTTGCCTTAAGCTTAGTCAATATTTCCCTCGCTATGGGGGGTCCTTCCTCCTCCTGATACTTAGCGGCAGTGCTCTGGTATTTTCGCTCAGCCTCCGTTATTCCGATGTCGTGGAGATACGCGGCAGACAGGATAACAGCCAAATTACCACCTTCTTCCCTCCCGATCTGTTCGGCATGTCTGGCTACACGGATAGCATGTCCAATCCGTTTGAAATCCTGCTTGAAATACCGCTTCATCTCAATGGCGACTCTGTCTTTTAAGAGATCCTCCTTATGTGTAAGGAGTTCGGGCGGAAGGTTCCCTACACATTGCTCGGCATATTGACAGTAAGATGCACAGCCAAAATCCAGGCTTGGATTCAAGAAACGGTGACCGCATTTGGGGCATTTCCGAGTTGGATCGTCCTTGAAAAATTCCACCTCATTTCCGCATTGGGGGCACTTTGCCTCAAATATAGCCCCTGGTTTCCAGAATTGAGTGTCCTGTCCCGGGCATTTCATAATTAATCCTCCTGCGTTTCAAACATGGAATGTAAGCCCTAAAACTGAAGTTATACATTTTATCTCCATCTTCAAGTTTCAGGTTTCAAGCCTTATTCTCCAGCCATCATTGCATCAATATCTGCTTTGGCTTCTCCGATCGGTTTAATATCAAATTTGTCTACCAGAACCTTAAGGACATTTGGAGACAAGAACCCCGGAACGGTCGGTCCCAGACGAATTCCTTTGACTCCAAGGAAGAGTAGCGCAAGAAGAACCGCAGCAGCTTTTTGCTCATACCAACCGATATCGAAGGAAATCGGGAGTTCATTGATGTCGTCGAGTTCGAAAACCTCTTTTAACTTTAAGGCGACAACTGCAAGAGAATATGAGTCGTTGCATTGTCCCGCATCGAGTATTCTTGGAATACCACCGATGTCACCAAGATCAAGCTTGTTGTAACGGTACTTAGCACAGCCGGCGGTCAAAATAACCGTATCTTTTGGGAGCTGTTCCGCAACTTCGGTAAAATAGCTCCTGGCCTTTTGACGGCCATCGCAGCCTGCCATTACGATGAAGCGCTTAATTGCGCCGGATTTTACGGCATCAACAACCTTATCTGCCAGCGCGAGTACTTGATTGTGTGCAAATCCACCGACGAGCTTACCTGTTTCAATTTCAACAGGTGGATCGCTTTTTTTTGCCAGTTCGACTATTTCAGAAAAATCCTTTGCATGGCCTTCGGGTCTATCCGCGATATGTCTCACGCCCGGGTATCCGGTCATTCCGGTGGTAAAGATCCTGTCCTTATAGGTATTATCCTTCTTTATTGGAATAACACAGTTCGTGGTCATCAGGATCGGACCATTGAACGACTCGAATTCTTTGTTCTGACGCCACCAGGAACCACCGTAGTTTCCAACAAAATGATCATACTTTTTAAATGCAGGGTAGTAAT
>CP070700.1:4330865-4338473 GCA_020349865.1 Desulfobacteraceae bacterium | reverse complement strand
AACAAACTTCGGTGGGTTGCGAAGTTGGCGAATACATGCCCTTCCCATCAAGATAATGGTAGATATTTTGAGATTGATAGGTAGAATGTTATTCCTCTTTTTCGGCCGGGCTTAACCCATGCCTTACCCTTATGCTGTTCCGCAATCTCCTTAACAATGGCCAATCCCAGTCCTGTCCCTTCGATCCCTTTAGAAGTTCTTTTTCGCATGAAGACCCGAAAGATCTTCTTGGTATCTTCCTCTTTAAGTCCAAACCCGTCGTCTTTTACGTAAAGGATGTGATGTTCGTCTGTTTCTCTGTATCCGATTTTGATTTGGCTTAAATCATCCCCGCCATACTTCAATGCATTGTCCACAAGGTTCCTGAGAACCCTAAGAATGGAGAATCTGTCAGCGTTGACATCAGGCAGGTGTTCAGGCTCACGCCAAGTTATTTGACGAATATTGAGCTGAGTAGAAAACTCCTCTCTAACCATTAGCAGAATTTCTTTTAGCTTAACTTTTTCAGTACTGAGGGGCGTCTCTTTCGTCGATATGTACACATTAATCTGTTCAACGAGTGCGACGATTTGTTCAGAGGCTTTCAAGACCTGATCACAGTAGCTCTTGCCTTTTTCGTCAAGGATTTCACTGCAATGTTTATGGAGAAGTTTTGTCAGCCCATAGATACCGATCGCTGGACTTTTAAGATCATGTGAGACCGAATAGGCAAAGAGCTTTATTTTTTCAGAACTCTCTTTCAGTTCCTCTTCTGCTTGCTTGCGCTCCTTAATTGCAAGCAAAAGCCGCTCATTGATCCTTTTGAGCTTGTTAGTGCGCTCATCTATCAACTCCTCGAGATGATTGCGGTGCTTTATCAATTCATCTTCTACCCTCTTGATCTCGGTAATATCCTCATAAATAACAAGCCGCTCTCCGGTCTCCATGCTCACTGGCCTAAAGCGTATTACCTTTTCTGCGCCATCTTTACATGTCACAGAAAACGGCCGAGGTTGCGACTCGCCAATCGTTGTCTCCTTTAGATCACTGATCCAGGTAGAAATAATTTGATCTTTGTATCTTGGATCAGGATATGCCTTCCGAAACCATTCTCTCCCCGTAGGAATATCCTCCAAGGTATAACCGAACATATCAACGAATTTGTCATTTATGTATTTGTATCGGCCATCCTTGCCAATCAAGGAAACCCCAAGGGGAGAGTCTTCTACCAAAATTCGAAATTTTTCTTTCTCCCTGATAAGGGCGTCCTCTGTTCGCTTGTGCTCCTCTGCTGCTGCCTCCAGATCAGCTATTCGCTGTCGCATTTCCTTCAATTCATTCAGAAATCGCTCTTTGCCCTTATTTTCCTCTTTCATCTTAGAGCCCTAATTCAATATTTCAGATTCGCTTCTAAATCTACTTATTTATAGCACAGAGCAAATCATAAGGCTAATCTGAATATCTCTTAAGATTCCACAGAGCAGGCGCAGCGATTGTGAAACCGGGGACCCGCGCCGAAGGCGTGGGGAGTCCTCGCGAAGCGTTTGGACAAAAACAGCCATTTATGGATGGGCACTAACCAAGTTAAGATACTTATTTATCTAAGGATTTCGCGCATTCCATTTTGCCCCAAAGACATCGATTTAAGGGCAAAAAAAGTCATTTTAAGACTCTTTATTATCAAACATCAAATATATAGTTTGTGCGACCCCGAACCCGTTTTCGCGGGACTCTAACGTGCTCACTGTTGCCAAATGAACTACCTCACAGCAAGCTGCGGGGAATTAATTCTTGTCCTCCTCTGGACATTCAATCTAAAATGATCGTCTCACCATGTTTAAGCACCTTAAAGGTATCTTTGAACAGATTCTTGTCCCGGAGAGCCTTTTTGAGCCTTGCCGGAGGCTCATCCAGCGGTTCATCCGTCAGGATAAAAGTCCCCCAGTGAATTGCCACAGATTGTTTGGACACAATATCCAAATGAATCTTTAACGCCTCTTCCGGCGTGACGTGGTGATAGCGCATAAACCATCGTGGCTCATAGGCGCCAATTGGTATGGCTGCCAGATCGAATGGACCTAACTTTTGTCCTATGTCTTTAAAATGAGGGCAGTAACCCGAATCGCCCGTAAAAAAGAAGCGAAAGCCCTCGGCGATGATGACCCACCCAGCCCACAAATTTTTATTGCGGCCAAAGAAACTTCTTTTTCCCCAGTGCTGCACCGGCACGGCGATGACTTCCAGTGTGTCCGTTTGACGCCGATCCCACCAATCGAGCTCTACAACCTCTTGAATTCCCCGCTCTTCAAACCACTTCTTTAAACCCAGTGGAACAAAAAATGTTGTATTTTCCCCTCCCGGGCGTTGGTATAGACTTGTAATGGTGCGCTCATCCAGCGCATCATAATGGTCGTGGGAAATGACTACAATATCAATAGACGGCAAATCTTCAAGGGATAACCCAAGCGGCGCAACCCTTCTGGGACCAGCCCATTGCACCGGTGACGTCCGTTCCGAAAAATGCGGGTCCGTGAGAATGTTTTTACCGGCAATCTGCAGCAGCACAGTGGCATGACCCACCCAGGTCAGTGTCCTTTTCGTGTGATTAGCTCTTAAAAATTCAGGATCATTATCCGCCAAGAGAAAGTCATAATCTTCCGGTCCCGGAATGTCTTTCCACGTTCTTTGCCATCGCCACTTTACGAAATCAAAAAAGCCATGTTCGTCATACCCATGGATATTTCTAAAACCGTTTTCCGTATGATGTGGTTTTGTAGCGTCAGGTGTCTGTTCAGCACAGTTTAATGCGGCCATACAAAATATCATCATCATGAAAAGCTTGGAGCGTTTCATTTGAAAGTGTAGGTTGCGCATCTGATCATCTCAAAATATTGGTTTATGTATAACGAGTTCATGTTCCATAATTACAATTAAAAACCCGTGGCCCTTTTTGCACTATTTTCAAACAGCTAAACTGTTACCCATTTCTTAACTCTTTTTCAGGAGCAGGATTATGAAAACTTAGAGATAGCCTCTTTCATAAGCCTCCCTATGGGCATACGCTGAGGACATTTTTGCTCGGCCAGGTTGAAGTCCGTGCGGGTGATTCTCGTTCTCATATCCAAGGGGAGCTGCTTGAAGAGAGAGCTGCAACGATCAAGATCCCCATAACTACGACTGTACATGAGATAACGCATCATATCACTGATGGGTACGTGCCCTTTAATTGCCGTCTCACAAATGTCAGAGCAACCTGCACAATAATCGGAAAGGGTTTCTCTCGCATACTGACGCAGTAACATCAAATCTTGAGTGGCAAGTTTAGTTTTGTTCATCGCGGCGGCAACATTGTCCGTCAATATCTTTATGTTTGGCATTTCAGAACAGATGCATGCTATGTTAGGATTTTCCCAGACAGCGATGAGTTTAGCCTGTGCATCGGTAAATCCTTTCTCTAAAAAGCGGCCAGCCATCTTCCGTTCGGTTTCCGTATCAGCTTTTACCGAACCACCACCTTGGGTTTTCATAGCTGTGAGCCCTATTCCTGCTTCAGCACATGATTCCACTGCTCTTTTCATATGATCTGTATGCATCAGCCTGTAATTGTACGTCATCATAATACCATCGATCCAACCAAGCTTTGAAGACTTGAGCATGCATTCTTCCATATTGCTGTGGGTGCTGAAACCAAAGAATCGAATCTTTCCTTCGGCTTTGGCGTTCTCAGCCCACATTCTTAAATTGTCATCCAGGTCATCGGGATTTCTGACGGAGTGTCTAAAATACAGGTCAATATAGTCAGTGTTCATTTTCTCCAGGGACCGATTAAGATCCCTGGTCATTTCTTTAACACTCCAGGCATGAGACTTAGTAACCAAAAAAAAATTTTTCCGGTCTTCAGCATACTTGGCAATATATTCCCCCATCCGTTTTTCGCTTCTTCCACCGCCATACGATGCTGCTGTATCCCAGTAAGTAACTCCCCACTTCGCGGCTTGCCTCAACCCGAGCTTGTTTATATCCAGACTACCCCCGAACCCGAGAATTGGAACCCTTACGCCTGTTTTTCCAAAGGGCCTCGTGGGAACCAGCAACTGCCCACGGTTTAATTTTGATTGCCCGGAAGCATGCCCAAAAGTAACGAGGGGTGTCAGCAAGGGAGCAGTACTTATGGCACTGATCGTTTGCAAAAATTCTCTTCGTGACTGCTTTCTTTTTACCATGATAATGTCCTTATGGGTTTTGAACTAAACCAAAGCTTTGACAGTAATGTCTCTCAGTTTACCTTATATGTAAGGGGCTCCCGTCCGGACTCTCGTTCGTGCTTCTTCCGGAGCGATGTGCTCAATTTGCGCCGCGTCTTGCGTTGTGCTCCCAAAGTATAGGACGGTTGGAGTGCCGACGAGAGTGACAACCAAACATACTATGGAAACATAAGGGAGGTGATTACGCCTGTATTTTCATACCCGATTCGCAAAAATGTGTTGCCAAAAAGCTGAAAGTTTATTATTACTGTACCACATTGTGGTATTACCTAAAACACTAACTACTCATTCCCTTTTGTCAAATATTTTTAGCTCGTGATCGTAAGGCGAGCAGATTCTTATTCAAGGCCACGTGCGATATGAATAACTCAATGAAATATCACATAAAATGCGTTTTCCGACGCCTTTTATCCGCGTTGCGGCTTTCTGTGAACACCTGGCATGGTGGTTAGTTTACCTTATTAGAATTGTGGACCGGTAGAGGAGCTCTAGGTTTTTAAAAACAATTAAAGTCATCTTGACTGTCGCCAGTCGAGTCATTAGTGTATTTTTGGTTCATCCGGTTAATAAGTACGCCTCAACACATGGTTGCGGGGTTGAAGGTTGAAGCGGTCTTTTTGTAGTGACTGCTGGAAGGCCTTCGTGCTTCAACCTTCCCATCTGCCAACTTCATATCTGATCAGTTTTGCGGTACTCATTAACCGGATGAACCGGATTTTTAAGAGTATTAAGTTAAACTATAATGATTTATCGGGGTTACTATGGCAACGGAAAAAAAGGTTGGAAGCCGGTTCGTCAAAAGGGAGACTTTGTTCATTGTTGCTCTCATTGCCATGGTCGTGGGCTTCCTGGGCGGCGTTACTTTCAGTTCATTCAAACTCGGGTCGGAGATGCCGGTTCGGAGGGCGGCTCCAATACAGCAGACGGCGCAGGATCAAGCCCCCACGGCAGAACAATCGAGCATGATTGCAGCCCTTGAGAATGAGGTATCACTGAATCCCGAGAATGTTGAGGCATGGGTCCAGTTGGGAAATAACTATTTTGATACCAACAAGTTTGTAAAGGCCATAAAGGCTTATAGACAATCGCTGGAACTTAATCCCAACAATGCCGATGTCTGGACGGATTTGGGTGTAATGTATCGACGGAATGGTCAGCCGGCAGAGGCCATTAAGGCATTTAATGAAGCTATGAAGATTGATCCTTTCCACGAGATATCCCGGTTGAATAAGGGTATCGTGTTCTTACATGACTTAAATGATCGTGAAGGGGCTATCCGGGCCTGGGAGGAACTGGTTAGAATAAACCCCTTTGCCAGGATCGCAAACGGTGAGGCAGTCATGGAACTGCTTGAGAAGCTCAAAGAAGGCATGAATCGGTAAAAAACCCCGTCTCCACTCACCCGAGGATGGCCTCCTTAATCGCATCCCCGACCTCATGAGTCTTGTGGGTGCCGCCCATGTCCCTCGTCCTTGCCTGTCCCGAGGCGAGCACCTTCCCGACGGCAGCCTGGATATCCCGGGCGGCCTCCTCCTCCCCCAAATGCTCCCACATCATGCGAATCGACTCAATGGTGGCAATAGGGTTGATCACCGCCTTTCCCGCGTATTTCGGAGCGGAACCGTGAATCGGCTCGTACATTGACGGGTATTTCTTTTCAGGATTTATGTTTCCTCCTGCTGCAAAGCCCATTCCCCCCTGAAGCATGGACCCGAGATCGGTGATGATGTCCCCGAAGAGGTTCGAGGCCACCACCACATCGAAGTGCTCTGGATTCTTGATGAACCACATGGTGGTGGCATCCACCATGGCCGTATCGGTCTTTATATCGGGGTTGGCCTGTGCCACCTCCTGGTACACGGAATCCCAAAAAACCATGGAATAATTAAGGGCGTTGGACTTGGTGCAGTTGGTCACCATTCCCACAGGTGGCGTGTTACCGAGCTTCTTTCTCTTTCGGGCCAGCTCAAAGGCGTACCGTATCACCCGCTCGCAACCCTTATGGGTAAACACGCCGGTCTGCAGGGCGAAGGCGTCAGGCGTACCGGCCTTGAAGAGCCCCCCTATCCCGGAGTATTCTCCCTCCGTGTTCTCACGTATGACCACCATATCGACAGTGGCGGGGGTCGCGGTCTTTATCGGCGTCTTTACGCCGGGATAGAGCATGATCGGGCGGAGGTTAACGTACTGGTCGAACCCCTTGCGAATGGTGAGAATCAGGGTGATGGAGATGTGGTCGGGGACCTTGCTTGCATTGCCAATACATCCCAGAAAGATTGCGTCAAAATTCGTGAGGGTATCGAGCATATTATCGGGCATCATCATGCCGTGCTTTAGATAGTAGTCGCATCCCCAGTCGAAGTGCTCGCTCGTGACTGAAAATCCGTACTTATCCGCCACGGCATCCATAACCTTGGCCGCCTCCTTGGCGATCTCCCCACCCACCCCATCACCAGGGATAATCGCAATGTTGTAAGATTTCACAGTCGTTCTCCTTTCTTAATCGTCAGGACTAAATCAGCATGAGCAAACCCCTGCACCCTATTTCCTTTTCACTCCTCAGTTTTTAAAATTATGTCTGACCCCTTTTACGAATTGGCCATCTGTTTTTAACCCAGATTGTGCAGTAGAATCCTACTGCACAACCTGGGTTTAAGGCGGAGGGACAACAACCTTCTCATAGGGGTGGCGCTGGCTGATGAGCTTTGAGTGTTCGAAGACGTTGAGAGCATTTTCATACAGGTCTTTCTGTATGACAATGTCTCCGCTCCAGGTTCCCATTTGCTGATATGTTCTTACGGCCCTGGCCACGGCTTCGGCAGAATGGTCGGGGAAAAAGCTTGACTCTGCTTGTGCGACCTCTTCCGGATCCGACGTGTTTACCCACTCACGGGATGCCCGGTAGGCATTGGAAAATCTTTTTGCCTCGTCAGTCTCCAGCCATTTCCACCGACATATCAGAGAAGAAAAGGCAACAGGGCCAACGGCATCTCCCACCGAAGCGACAATGTGAGCGCATCCCTCATGTTCGAGTTGCTGCGGATATGATCCCTGTTCATGAAAAAAATCTCCCTCCCCTTTCCGCCACGAATCCATCATATCCTCGGTAGAGGGTTTGTCGATACCTTGCACCTCATCGAGGTCGAGCCCCATCTTAAATGCGCCGTATCTCAGCATGGCTTCAGGCTGTCCTCCGTGAACATACATGAATTTGCCGTTCTTCAGCTTATCCCAATTGAAATTGCTGTCCGGCTCTCTGACGGCGATGAAGAACCCGTCTAAAGTGTTGATCTGGGCAAACTGGGCAACAGATGGTTTTTCAGCTTTCTCAAGATCCGGCCAACTCAACGAAACCGCTGCCTGT
>CP070700.1:4327131-4330765 GCA_020349865.1 Desulfobacteraceae bacterium | reverse complement strand
GAGGGCAGATATGGCCTTTCGACTATATGGTCCGCAGCCGCTATCCTCTATTAGAGGGACGTTACGAGGTGGATGGTATGACAGTTATCGTATGCAGAGGCACGGGCACATGGGGACCGCGGATGAGACTCTGGCGTCCCAGCGAAATCCTCCGTGTGACGCTTCGAGGGAAGGGGAAAAAGAACTTATCTGAATAATCAACTGGGCAGAACCGAATATCATTTACCGGCTTTTACAATTGGAAAATATTATAAAACCAGAGGATTAAGCTCTTATTTTAATTTAATATCAGATCGTTCGAGCAACGATGATACTTTACACGTCCCCTTGGGGACGCCAACAATAATTTCAAAGGATTAGCTATTGTCAGCTATCCCTTTTTGTTTTGCTAATTGCTTAATTCCAACCTTAATTCCAACCTCTATCAATGATTTCGCAGTTACTGGCACATTGCAAGGCTCAATTGTTAAATCGAAGATTTTCAGAAAGCCGTCCCCCAACCCCTATTGCCCTTTTTACCCGCGCCAGAAGACCCTCCTCAATGCGCGCAAATTCTGCGTTTTTTCTGATTGGCGTGATTGTCTGAACTGGTGCCTGGCTGATTGGCTTGATTGGCTATTATATTCGGATACTTTGAAATCAGCTAAATCTTGGTTGATTCGAATGGCTGGTGGGAGGGCAAGACACTGGTAATAAAAAGTCGTGATTGATCGGTTCGCTTCCCAGTAAGCCCCTCCCTTTAGAGCGCGGAGCTTCACAATTATTGGGATATTGATTGTGTTGATTCGATTTACGATGGGTTCGCCATTCCGGGAAAATGGTATTAACCGACGAGGTTGTGAATATTTTCGATATCTGTAATTTTTTTAGGCGAGAAATTTTTAATATACGGTCGGATAGCGCAGGGGAATCTCGCCCCCACGCCCCTAAAGATCCGTACGTGAACATCTCGATTCATCCGGCTCCTATAAATCTTATTGCCTTTTCATCTTTGCGAGCCTAAATTCCTGTCCCTTTTTCACATTTGTAGACAAAATCCCTTGGTTATTCGTCATATAAGTCAAAAGATCGACAAATTGAAAATCTGCTGCTTTGAGAGAGGGAAATGGAAATGAAAAACATAGTTAAACTGGTTGGGTTGCCGCTGATTTTATTGGTCACGGTGATATACGCAGCACTAGGGAGAGCAGAATCGCTATCCGAGAGACAGATAGAAGGTCAGGCAATCCTTGTTGGACGTATATCCTATGTAGAGGGACAACTGTTAAGATATGATCCTGACCAAGAAGATTGGATCGCGACGGTCACGGATTCACCTTTTGGCCTAGAGGATGCCCTGCGTACTATGGAAAAAACAAGAGCAGAATTCATATTGCCCAACAACGCATGGGTGAGGATGGACAGCGACACCCATATTCAGTTCATGGTCTTCAATGATGAGGTAACAGGAATTGATGTGAAATCTGGCATCGCTCGGTTTTACAATAAGGGTACCGATATCGTGATAAAAGTCACAACCCCCTTTGGTCATGTAACAGTGCCAGCTGGCGCCAGTTTCGACTTGGACGTGGGAGATGACTCATTGGAAGTTTCCGCCTTTAAAGGAACGGTCTATTTCCACCACTACACCGACAATACCAGATTTGAAGTGACTGATAGTTCATCATCTATCATTGCCAATCATCACCGGGTAACCCCTGGAGAATATAACCAGGACTCTGCCTGGAAGCGGTGGAACCGCAGCAGGGACAAGCTGTGGCAAAATAGGGCCAAGCTGAATGGAGAATCAGTTGACTATCTTCCGTCAGCGCTCCATCATGAAGCATATGTTCTCGAAAAATATGGTAGATGGACACGGGTTTATTATGATGGGGGGTATTATTATTTCTGGCGTCCAGTCTATGTAGGCATTGGGTGGACGCCATTTACGGTAGGAAGATGGACGTTATGGTATGGTGATCACTGTTGGATCCCAGAAGAACCATTTGGCTATATTACTCACCATTACGGCAATTGGATATTCATGGGGGGATTCTGGTATTGGGCCCCACCAGTAGCTCGGGCTAGGATGCGCTTAGGCCCTCCTCTCCTTAATATCGAATTTGCCTGGTACCCGGGAAGGGTGGCCTGGGTTCATTCTGGCATCCATATCGGTTGGATACCCTTGGATCCCCGCGAATCTTATTTCTGTCACCGCCGGTGGGGTCGGCAGGCAGTCGTTGTAAATAATATCCATATGAAAAAAATAAATATTAACATCAAGAATTACAAATACTTGAACCATGCGGTAGTTATTCAGGGAAAAAACTTCTTCGGAGTAAAGAACTACAGGAAGCTTAGGATCAGGAATATAAAAAGCGCTACACTTATCAACGCATACCACGCAACGCCTGGTTTTGGTAGAAGAATGCTTAAGAACTACCAAAGCATAAGACAGAGACACAACTTCACGGATGTTGAGGTTCATACGAAGCAACACGGGATGATTTCAAAAGAAATTCGGTACAAACAATTGGCTGATAAGAGAAATTTTCACATCAAAGCAAAGAAGAGAGAAAAAGATGCCACAAACGCCAGACGCGACATACTTGCGAAAAGTGATCCGCAACGAAATGTCGCATTCCATAAAAAGCCGGCCTTTATGACCCACAATAAAAAAACTGAAAGAAAGTTAAAATCCAAAGACAGAAAAATTGATAATAAAGTTAAATCAATAGAGGGAAAAAATGATCCGGATACAAATAAACTCCAACAGAGACGGAGGAAAGGGCTGTTAAAATCCAGGATAAATCAACTGGGAAAACTGAAAAATCAAAAAAAGGTTGACCGTCGAACCCAAAAAGCACAGAGGGAAAAGCCGTCAACTATTGTGCAAAAAACGGGAGAAATACTGAAAAATCAAATGAGAGGCGGTGGCCTGATACAAAGGAATAAGAGGAATAAGCTGGACAACTTCGTACCCCGGATAAAAGGGGAAAAAAGGATCCAACAGCATAGAGGTAGGGGGCAATTCTAAACCGGCTGTCGCCTAAATCATTTTATGACTGTCATTGGAACGTTAAACTACCGAGCGTCAAACCGGCCAAGATACGATAGAAAACCATGAAATTAGAGTGAAGAGCGTACATAAGATTATATGCATTGACCAATATTTAATCATTCAAATCTCAGGTTGTGGATATGACCAAATTTGACAATCTGCATTTTGTGATATTTCGGATATCAAAGGTTTTCTGAGGTAGGTAAAAACTGTGTAATGTTGGATATGAAAGAAGATAAGCTGACACTTGCAGCTTAATCTGACATCACTTCAGAAAGGATAGTTGTCAGATCAAATCGTGGTCATTACATTTTAGAACTGCCAAGAAACCTGTGATATCTAGAAAGTAATCACAACAATTAGGTGTATGCATATCTCATATGGATATCACAGTTTTAGGTCAAGGCTGATTTTGCCGTTATGTTGGAGTGAACACAAGGCTTCGGTTATAATTCCGTTACTTTTTCCATAAGACTTACTATCTTTTTATATAGTTTTTTGTTTTTTGATTTTTTTCAATTCCGAATCCGGTACGCCTAAAAAGTAGAGCAAACCGAGGATGTTTTCACTTGTAATCATTCCATCACTGTATTT
>CP070700.1:4319039-4327031 GCA_020349865.1 Desulfobacteraceae bacterium | reverse complement strand
ACTTGTAGGCAATGGAGCGCCAGTGAATAGTCACAAATAAAAGCCCCTGAGTAAGGCATAAATCAAATAACTCAGGAGCTTAATAAAGGAGACTAAAAAATCTAATGCATATTTTTTATATCCTGATTAATGAGTTGTCAACAATATTTAGCTTTAACATGCTCACGTGCTAAGCGCATACGGCTGAAAACCGGTGACCCTGACCGGCTGCCTGTGGGTGAACTTTCAGGGAGAAAGTGAGGGGTTTTATGGGAATGATCTATAAACGAGGTAAGACGTATTGGATCAAGTATTACCGGAACGGTAAACCCTATTATGAATCTTCCAGTAGCCAAAAAGAAACCGATGCAAAACGTCTGTTGAAAAAACGTGAGGGTGAGATCTCACAAGGCAAACTGCCGGGTATCTATTTTGACCGGGTGAGGTTTGACGGACTGGCAGAGGACCTATTAACTGACTACAGGGTGAATAAGAAAAAATCTCTAAGGTCAGTAGAGTTCCACCTTAATCACCTTAAAGACTTTTTTGGGGGGATGCGAGCTACACAAATAACCACCCCCCGAATCCAGAATTATATCGAGCATCGGCTCGATGGAAAAGCTGCTAACGCTACCATTAACCGTGAACTGGCAGCCTTGAAGCGTATGCTCAACCTGGGTGCTGTGCAGACTCCGCCTAAAGTTGACAGAGTGCCCTTTATTCCAATGCTGAAAGAGAATAACACCCGTAAGGGATTTTTTGAGCATGGAGATTATTTAGCTTTGCGAGATGCCCTGCCGGAACACCTGAAAGGTTTTGTCACTTTTGCCTATAAGACAGGATGGAGGGTTTCTGAAATAAGCGGTCTGACATGGAATCAGGTAGACCGTGATCAAGGCATTGTAAGGCTTGAGGTAGGTGAAACAAAAAACGACGAAGCCAGGACAGTTTATCTTGACGATGAACTGAAAGAGGTCTTTAATCGCCAATGGGAAAAGCGTAAGGAAGGAAAAAAGCTAATGCCCTATGCTTTTACAAATGAAGAGGGAACAGACAGAGTAAAGGATTTCAGAAAATCATGGGCCACCGGTTGCAAGAAGGCTAAGCTCGGCAAGAGATTATTTCATGATTTCAGGCGCACTGCTGTGAGAAATATGGTCAGAGCGGGCACACCTGAGAGGGTAGCTATGATGGTAAGTGGACACAAGACCAGGAGTGTTTTTGAGCGGTACAATATCGTAAATGAAACCGATCTGAAACTTGCTGCGGAAAGACAGGAAGCCTATCTCAAGGCCCAAATGGTTACAAAAACGGTTACAATCACTGATTTACCCACAAAAAAAGAGGCCAGCCAAATAAGCTAACCCCTTGATTTTCCTTGGTGGGCCTGGAAGGGATCGAACCCTCGACCAATTGATTAAGAGTCAACTGCTCTACCAGCTGAGCTACAGGCCCTTATTTGTTTTTTTTCTAATACGTGGTGCGCCCGGCAGGACTCGAACCTGCGACCTACGGGTTCGAAGCCCGGCGCTCTATCCAACTGAGCTACGGGCGCATTTGTAGTAGAAAATTTTGTTTAGCAAGGATCATGTTTCTTGTCAACGGATTTTTGAACAAAAATACCTTGACATATGCATTATTAGGGCTTAAAAGGAACGATTAATTTTTCACACAGGATACTGGCCATGAATACATTTACCGCCAAAGAGCACGAAGTTCACAAAAAATGGTATTTGGTAGATGCCAAAGACAAGGTTTTAGGAAGGCTGGCGACCCAAATAGCCATCCGGCTAAGAGGCAAGCACAAACCTATTTTTACCCCCCACGCAGACACCGGTGACTATATTGTGGTAATCAACGCCGATAAGTTGAGGTTGACTGGTAACAAATGGGACAATAAACTTTATTATCGCCACAGCGGCTATGTTGGAGGTCTAAAGCAGATTTCGGCAAAAAAACTACTGGAAAAGAAACCGGAAGACATATTGCGTTTTGCCGTGAGAGGCATGCTTCCCAAAAACAGCCTGGGCCGCCGTCAGCTAAAGAAGCTGAAAATATATCCGGGCTCTGATCACCCGCATCAGGCACAACAAACAGAGAAATTGGAGATATAAATGGCAGAGGAATTGTTTTACGCCACTGGTAAGAGAAAAACGTCCGTGGCTCGCGTATGGATGAGACCGGGCAACGGTCAAATAGCAATCAATAAAAGACCTTTGGATCAGTATTTAGCACGGGAATCGGACAGGATACTTACTGTGGAGCCTCTTAAGGTTACCGACATGGCCGATAAGTTTGATATATACGTGAATGTTAAAGGTGGCGGTAACTCGGGACAGGCAGGGGCCATCAGACACGGCATAAGCCGGGCGCTGGTTACAGCAGACCCCAATTTACGGGACATCCTTAAGAAACAAGGATTCCTGACCAGAGATTCGAGAATGAAAGAACGAAAAAAATATGGTCAGCCTGGCGCACGGGCCCGATTTCAGTATTCAAAACGTTAGGTCCTATTTGAACAACTTTTTAAAGGAAATGGAGGGGGAGTTTAAGTGTGACTCCCCTTTTTTTTGTATTCCGGGAAACCACGGCCCTTTTTTGCACTATTTTCAAAGCCCTAAACTGTTACATTAACGAGGACTCCGCTGGCATGAGAAATGTCAGACTGATTATAGCATATGACGGCAGCCGCTATCATGGATGGCAGCGACAGAGTAATGCGGTGACGATCCAGGAGGTTGTAGAGAAAAAACTTCAAGTGATGGTTGGAGAACCCGTCAAACTGATTGCCTCCGGACGAACGGATGCGGGGGTCCATGCCCTCAACCAGGTCTGTAATTTGAAAATGCGGTCGGATATTGGTCCCGAGACAATCAAGAAGGGCCTTAACTCCCTTCTCCCGGACGACGTTTTTATTAGAGAAGCGGAATATGTTCCTCTTGAATTCCATGCCAGGTACAATGTCAAAAGTAAGGTCTATGAATATAGGGTCTTAAACCAGGTGGACCCGGACATCTTTCTGCGTAACTACCTCTGGCATGTCCGGAGCCCTCTTGATTCAAACGTAATGGCTAAATGCCTGAGTCTTTTGGTGGGCAGGAAAGACTTCTCTTCCTTTAAGTCTTCCGGCAGTGGAAATATGGATCCTGTAAGATTGGTTACGCGGGCCGAGCTTCATGAACCAGAGGAGGGGCTGCTGAGATTTGTCATTGAAGCGGATGGCTTTTTGAGGCATATGGTCAGGAACATTGTTGGGACAGTGGTAGAGGCAGGTCTGGGCCGGATAAGTTTTGACGGGTTCAGAGAGATTTTGGAATCGAGGGATCGGCGCTTGGCAGGGGTTAAAGCCCCCGCGCAGGGGCTGTTCCTTATTGAAGTAAAATATTAACTCTTAGAACTGTTCTCCCCCAGGGAGTTACGTACAGTCTCGTGTATCTTTTTCCACACCTCCTCAAAGGAATTAACCGATAACTGCCCCATTTCAATAAATTTAACCACGATCTCTTTAGTGACTTTAATGGTAAGCTCCTCTGTAGTCTTCATGAAAAATCTCCTTTAAATCCTTAAACCCGGATTGTGCGGTAGAATCCGTAGCGAGGGGCAGAAAACCAAACCGAAACGTGCAGTTGGACCGATTTTGTGACGTAGGCATATTAATAAATGTGTCGAGGAGCAAAATCGGGAAACAAGCATTGCAGCAAGGATTTTCAAGTCGCAGGAGGAGACCACTGCACAATCTGGGTTAAACCCTCGCTGAATGGAAGAAGGCCGTAAAATATTCGGCGAGGGTCTCTAATAAGAAGAACCTGAAAAGCCCTCCTTAGACTTTAAAACCTATCAAAGCTTAATCAAAAAATCAATAATTCCATACACCAGGTATTTTTTCCCCACACTGTGCGCAAAGACCTTTTTTTACCTTGTTCTGCGTAATAGTAAAACCGAGTCGGTCAATAATCAGTTCTCCACATTCATGACAGAATGTCTTCTCACCCTCATCCCCAGGAAGGTTTCCGGTATAAACATAATTCAAGCCTGCCTGGTACCCGAGATCCCTTGCTCTGCGGATACGCTCGGGGGGGGTGGAAGGAATATGAGTGAGGCGGTAAGTAGGGTGAAAACGGCTGATGTGCCAGGGAATGTTTTGATCCACATTAGCGAGAAATTGTGCAATCTCCTTGAGTTCTTCTGTAGAGTCATTGAGCCCGGGAATCAGGAGGGTGGTTACTTCCAGCCAGACCCCCATTTCTTTCATTGTCTCCAATGTCTTAAGAACAGGGCCCAGTTTTGCGCCACACTGCTCCTTGTAGAATTTTTCGCTAAATGCCTTAAGATCCACATTTGCTGCATGAAGATCAGGGAACATATATTCCAGACATTGTGTAGTCATGTATCCATTGGACACAAAAATGTTTTTCAGCCCTTTAGCTGATGCACGTCGTGCCGTATCTACTGAAAGCTCAAAGAAAACGGTAGGTTCGGTGTAAGTATAAGCGATCGTTGCCGAGCGCGTACTTATTGCCTCGGCAACGATTTTCTCCGGGGTCGTATCTTGACCCATAACCCGATCACGGTCGGCCGGCATCTGGGATATATCTGCATTCTGACAGAACAGGCACCTGAAATTACACCCTACCGTGGCAATTGAATAGGACCGAGATCCAGGCAAAAAATGAAAGAGCGGTTTTTTTTCTATGGGGTCGCAGTTACTGGCAATCACCTTTCCGTACACAAGGCTAATGAGTTTACCGGAACTGTTTTTTCTAACCCCGCAAAGTCCTTTTCGTCCGTTTTTAATCAGGCAGTTATGGTTGCATAAACGGCAGCGAACCCTTTCATCTTCAAGCTTTTCATATAGATATGCCTCTTTCATTTCCACGAACTCCTTGAGCGCGATTTATGTCTTCGAAAGTCCTCGCGCCAATAAAGGGCTGGGTAGCCTTTTTTAGTCTAATTTTCAAAGGCAAAGTATCTGTCTTTATGTGGTATTTCATCGTGGCTGAAAGCCCTATGAAAAACGCAAAAGGGGAATGCTTCCAGGTTGGCAATTCCTTTGCAAAAGGTCTTATATCTTCAATAAAGGTAAAACGCGTTTTGATGCAACTCCAGGAAATGGGGACACGGCCGTAAGCTGCCTGCAAAAGTGATCTCAGCTGCCAGAGGTTAAACAAATTGGCGCGGTTAAAAAGGGGATTGCCAAAATAGCCCTGCATTCTTTTTATGAGACCATTCCAGGACAGGCTGTTCAGGACTCCAACAAACACCTTTCTCTCAGCCACTCTTCCCGCCTCCCTTAAGGCTATAAGGGGATCGTCTAAGAATTCGAGCGTATTAATAAAAACAGCCAGATCAAATTCGTTATCATCAAAAGGCAGGTCTTCTGCCATTCCCGTCTTAAGTGCGCAGCGGTGCCCAAGTCGTTCTTTCGCCTTTTGAATCATGTAAGGTGATGCATCGATGCCCGTTATGTCCAGACCCAACTTGCTAAAGACAATAAGGTGGTTTCCCGTTCCACAGCCAATATCCAGGACTCTTTGTCCCGGCACGGGATCAAGCAAGGTGAGAATCAGCTGTTCGATAGAGCGATCAATGCCCCGACCCTGGGGTGAATGATACCAGTCTTCGTAAAGCCTGGCGATATTTCTGTTAAAAATTATTCCCATTTGAGGAAAAAAATCATTCGGTTCTTAACGATCAGCCTTTAGGCCTGGTCTTGTTCATTCTTCTTCATTTCTTTACTCAACAACGCGCCTTTACTTTGTTGTTTTCCGACAGAATCTTTCCACAGCAGGGTAAGTAAAGTAAACGTAACAGTTTAGCGCTTTGAAAAAATCATCATTAGATTATGGTCCTTTTTGCACTATTTTCAAACAGCTAAAATGTTACAAGTAAACTATATTCAAATTATGCAAATGTACCCTCAGATGCAAGCAGAAAGTGAGACCTTTGAAAAGTTGGGCTAGGAGAAATTTTGAAATCAAAGACATTTCATATTAAAATCATTATGATAGATGCAACTTTGACTTAGCCCTGTCCCCTTATAACCTTGAATGGATGAACTGATGGGGATAGTATATGCTCATAAGGAATTTTCAAGGTAAATTCTGATATCAAGTGAACTTCATGAAAGATCCATCCCCCGACCAGTCGAACCTCTCTTTTGGCCAGCCCAGTGATGAGCTGAAAGGCCAGATAGAGCGGATCACCTATATGAATGAAGAAACCGGTTATACCGTAGCCAAGGTAATTGCCTCTGGGTTTCTAACACCTATTACGGTTGTAGGGAATCTCTTGGCGTTAGCCCCCGGAGAGGTTCTAAAGATGGAGGGAATTTGGGAGGATCACCCGAGATTTGGCCGACAGTTTAAGGTTTTAAACCATCGCACTGTGCGACCTGCCTCCATCAAAGGCATCAAGAAATATTTGGGCTCCGGTCTTATAAAGGGGATTGGCCAAGAGCTGGCTTCGAGAATCGTCAAGAAATTCGGAGAAAAGACCCTTGAGGTTATTGATGAAGAGATTGAGAAACTCACTGAGGTCGAAGGGATAGGCCAAAAACGGCTTGAGATGATCAGCAAGGCCTGGGCAGATCAGAAAGAGATTAGGGCTATCATGATATTCCTTCAAGAGCACGGGATCGGCCCAAGCCATGCAGCAAAGATTTATAAACGCTACGGGCAACGCTCAATCGCGGTTGTTTCACAAAATCCATACAGGCTTGCCACAGACATAACCGGTATCGGTTTTAGAACTGCAGACAGGATCGCAAAACAACTCGGTTTTGAAAAGACCGCCCCGGCAAGATCAGAGGCAGGCATATTGTATGTCTTAAACCAGCTATCCGAAGAGGGACACGTTTTTTATCCCTATGAGCCTTTAATCGAAAAATGCGGCAAGATCTTGGACGTAGACAAAGAGTCCATCCTTAGGGGCTTTGGGAGCATTACGCTCGATGGGGAGATTGTAATTGAAGACCTGAATCAACATATGGATGAATTTGAGACCAACCGCAAGGCAGTGTACCTGACCAGGTTTCATGTCTCCGAAACAGGGATTGCCAGACATTTTTCGCGCCTCATTTCATCTAAAAAAAGTATTCGAACCATGGACCCTGAGAAGGCCATCGCATGGGTTCAGAAAAGGATCGAACTGAAACTGGCACCGAGGCAGGTTGATGCGGTCAAGGGGGCCATTTCAGACAAGGTGCTCATAATCACCGGTGGGCCCGGAACTGGAAAGACCACTATCATTCATGCGGTAATCCAAATCTACAGGGCCGTCGGCGCAAGGATCTTTCTGGCCGCTCCCACCGGACGGGCATCCAAGCGCATGATGGAAGCCACCGGTCAGGTTGCCAGGACTATCCACAGGATGCTTGAATTCAGTTGGCAGCAAGGAGGTTTCACGCGCAACGAAAACCGGCCCCTGGAAGCAGATGTAATCATACTGGACGAGGTCTCGATGATCGATACTACGCTTATGTATCACCTGCTCAAGGCAGTTCCTTCCGGGGCAACGCTGATTATGGTGGGCGATTCTCATCAGCTGCCGTCTGTAGGTCCTGGGAATATTCTCAAGGATCTCATTAAATCAGGGAAGGTCCCGGTTATTGAGCTGAACCAGATTTTCAGGCAGGCAAGAGAGAGTAGCATCGTTATCAACGCCCACATGATCAACCAGGGGAGGCTCCCTGAAATAAAAGATACAGGGGAAAGTCTCGGGGACTTTTATTTCATCGAACAGGAAGTGCCCGATAAAGTACTTCAAATCATAATGGAGCTGGTATGCAGTCGCATTCCTCAGCGGTTCCACATGCATCCCATGGAAGACATACAGGTGCTTTCACCCATGCACAAGGGGGAGTTGGGAACGCAGAACCTGAACGTAAAACTTCAGAATGTCCTCAACCCTTCAAAGCTGGAATTAGTAAGAGGGGACAGGTGCTTTCGTTTGAATGACAAGGTGATGCAAATTAGAAACAACTATGAAAAAGAGGTTTTTAACGGAGATATTGGT
>CP070700.1:4310980-4318939 GCA_020349865.1 Desulfobacteraceae bacterium | reverse complement strand
ATACAAAACTCACTTTTTCCATGGTTAGAAGAAACTCTTGATCTGCTCACTGAAAAAGAGCAGCAGTTTATCCAGGTGGTCAGTCTGATGGACCTGGAGGGACACATGACACAATACCGCTGGCATGGAAAGGGACGTAAGCGTAAAGACCGCACAAGCATTGCCAAGGCCTTTATTGCCAAAGCGGTTTATAATTTTGAGACAACCGATATATTGATCGAATACCTTCACGGCTGTAAAAACTTGAGGCGACTATGTGACTGGGAATACAGCTGGAATGTTCCTTCCAGGGCCACTTTTTCCCGCGCATTTTTTGAATTTGCCAACGGCAACCTCACGCAGACAGTGCATGAGTCAATGGTAAAACAAAATTGCGGTGACAAACTTGCCGGTCATATCAGCAGAGATTCCACAGCTATAGAACCTCGCGAAAAGCCGACGAAAAAGAAGCCGTCGGTAAAGCAACCCAAAAGAAAGCCGGGACGGCCTCGCAAAGGAGAGACAGTTACGCCCAAACCTCCGAAAAGGTTGGATCTGCAATCGTCAAGGACGTTGGAGGAGAACCTGCCCGATCTACCGAGTCAATGCGATGTCGGAACGAAAAAGAACAGCAAGGGGTATAAAGAAAGCTGGACTGGTTATAAACTGCATGTGGACTGCATCGACGGAGATATTCCCGTCAGTGCCATTTTAACATCAGCTTCGCTGCACGATTCTCAGGCATCCATGCCGTTAGCCCAGATGAGCGCAGAGCGTCTCACGAACCTTTACGACCTGATGGATTCGGCTTATGATGCACCTCAAATCCACAGTTTCAGTGAAGGTCTGGGTCACAAGGCAATCATTGACAATAACCCCCGCCGGGGCGAAAAGATTTATAGGGACCCGGCCACCCACAAGCGTTTTGGCCAAAGAAGCAGTGTTGAAAGGGTCAATTCATACCTGAAGGATAACCACGGTGAGCGTACCGTCAGGGTGAAAGGACCTGCGAAGGCAATGACTCATTTGAGTCACTGCTACGGCATATTCAGGCCAATTTTCAAAGAACATTGCTCGTCTTTGCTTGCTTAAGTAGTATTTACCAAAATGTTTTGAAATTGGCTCTTCTATAATATAAATTTTTATATTCAGCTTCACAAGGCCAGTGTGAGAAACCCGAGGCGATTATGATGAGTACAAAAAAAACATTCCTTATAGCTTTCCTCATATTAACCACCGCAGGTCTTTTAGGCTGCTATCCAACACTTAGACAGGAAGCGCAACGGCCTGAAGAGGCGCTTAAACCGGTGCGCTTTTTCTATCCGAATTTCCATGACGACCTGGATCCGGAATCCCTGATACTGGCGATCAATAGAAACCTTGAATATCTAAACAGGCTTGAACCCGGATATGTTTTTCATTACGGACCTCATGGCGTTACCTCCCAACAGGTCAGCGAGAGCCAGGAATTTTTCCTGAAGCTCATAACAGAAAATCCGAATCCCGATCAATTGAATAAGAAACTTAAAAAGCATTTCCGGGCCTACCGCGCGGCCGGTCGCGTGGGAAACAAGAAGGTTCTCTTTACCGGTTATTTTGAACCTATATTTGAAGCCGATCTGACTTCTGATGAAACATACAAATACCCCCTCTACATGAAACCGGACGATTTACTTAGAATCGATCTGTCCCTTTTCAATGAAAAATTTCAAGGAGAAAGCATCACCGCGCGAATTGAGGGCAAAAAAGTACTCCCTTATTATTCCAGGGAACAGATTGAAATGGAAAAGGCATTGGAAGGGCAAGATCTTGAAATTGCCTGGCTAAAAGACCCTGTCGATGTAACCTTTCTTCACATCCAGGGATCCGGCCGATTGATACTCCCCAATGGCGAGAGTGTCTCTGTAGGCTACCAGGCATCCAATGGGAGGCCTTATCGGAGCATTGGAGCATATCTTCTTGAGAAAGGATTTATGGAGAGGGAACAAATGTCTATGCAGGGAATCAGAAGGCACCTCTCTGAAAACCCGGAAATTATGAACGAGGTACTAAATCATAATCCTTCGTACGTATTTTTTCGAATCCTGGAAAGCGGTCCTCTGGGTAATATCAACATACCCGTTACTCCAGGAAGGTCACTAGCCCTCGATGCCAGACTATTTCCAAAAGGGGCCCTGGCATTTATTTCATGCCAGAGGCCCATTGTGAATGATCAGGGCAAGATCACAGAATGGCAAAAATTTTCACGGTTTGTTCTAAACCAGGACACAGGTGGTGCTATCAAAGGGGCAGGAAGGGCAGATCTTTTCTGGGGAAGTGGGCCTTATGCTGAAATAGCCGCTGGGCACCTAAAACATGACGGCGAGTTATATATACTAATAAAGAAACCCTAAGACAAATGATCCCTCGCTCCGCTCGGAACAGACACCTCACTCTCCTGATTTCA
The DNA here is from genome assembly GCA_020349865.1 of Desulfobacteraceae bacterium. The sequence goes on along the minus strand of CP070700.1, from coordinate 4,316,514 downwards.
ACTTGTTACAGCCGATAAGATTGCTTCGCTAAGCTCGCAAAGACAATAGGAGGTATCTTTTGCAAGCCTATCAAATCGAAAACTTAGAAAAGTCCGCAACACTCAAGAAAAGGCGAGCCACATTCTGTAGAATCCCAACCCTGTTGGCCTTCAACGCCTCGTTTTCTTTAGTTAGTATTTCCACCCCGTCAAAAAATGCATCCACCGGTTTCCGGAGCCTGACCATGAGGTCAAGAGCATTGTAATAGTCCATTCTTTTAAGATGCTCATATACATTGTCTTTCAGCGACCGGTATGTTGTCCACAAATCGGATTCACAGGTTTCCCTGAATAGAGCAGCGTCCACCTCAAACTGTTTTTCCTGTTTTTTGAGTATGTTTGTTACCCGTTTAAAAGTCATTGCTAATTCACTAAATTCCCCGGACTCGGAAATGAATTTCTTGAGCTGGTCAATCCTCGAAAGCAGTTCATTGATTCGATCGAACTCTACCGATATAACAGCCTCAATCAGGTCATTTTCATAACCCGATCGCAACATGCGCTGTTTGTATCGTTCCCTGAAAAAGTCTGATACCCTTGCAAACACCCGTTTGTTATCAAACTTGATCTCTTCATTCAAAATGGAGAGACTTTTCTTGATGAACTCCTTGAGCGACAGATCCCATGCAATGTTTTCCACAATCCGAATGATGGCAAGTGCATGTCTTCGAAGAGCAAAAGGATCCGTGGTGCCTGAGGGCTCAAGACCAACAGCAAAACACCCGGCAATCGTATCCATGCGGTCTGCCATTCCAACAACAGCGCCTATTTTGGACGTAGGCAAAGATCCCTCTGCCCTCGTTGGGAGGTAGTGCTCATAAATCCCCAGACAGACTTCTGCGGACATACCTTCCATCTGAGCATACTCTCTGCCCATTATACCCTGAAGGCTCGGGAACTCCGTGACCATATGGGTAACGAGATCGCATTTGCACAGCCTTGCGGTAATTCTCACATCATCGATCTTATCGGTTAGCACTTTTTCACTCAGGTATTCGGCCAGTGATGTAAAACGCTGGACTTTAGCATAGGATGTCCCTAAATCGGCCTGGTAGATAACCCCGGCCAAGTCATCGAGACGATCCCCAAGCCCCTTTTTTCTATCTTCCTCAAAAAAGAATTTTGCATCAGAAAGCCTGGCCCTTAAAACCCGCTCATGACCTTTCCGAACTACCGATTCATCCTTTGCAATGGTATTGTTTACAGCCACGAAATGAGGCATCAATCGGCCGTCCTTACTGAAAATTGCGAAGTATTTCTGGTGCTCCTTCATTGCCGTAACCAAAACAGGATCGGGGATATTCAGGAAAACATCATCAAAACTGCCACATACTGCAGAAGGATACTCCACCAGATTCGCCACTGTCTTAACCAGCTCCGGGTCCTGGGCAGGTGTTCCCCCTACTCTTGCGGCTGCTTCTTTAGCCACTTTTTCTACTATTTTTTCTCTTTCGTGCTGATCGATTATGACAAAGCTATCTTCCATTTTTTGAAGATAGTCGTGAACATTGGAAACATCCTTTATTTCAGGTGCCATAAAACGGTGGCCCTGAGTAGTATTCCCACTCCCAACACCAGCCACCTCAAAGGAAATTAATTTACCATCCAAAAGGGCCAGCACCCATTGGATGGGTCGTACAAAAGGAAAGCTAATGGTTCCCCAACGCATGGACTTAGGCCAGGAGATATCGGCAATGAGTTTAGGTAAAATCTCGCCTAAGATATCTTTTGTGGGTCTACCGGGGATCCTGCGTTTTACGTACAGGTACTCTCCTTTAGGTGTCTCTATGCATTCGAGTTCTTTAACGGAAACGCCCTGTTTCTGAGCAAAACCCAGGGCCGCCTTTGTGGGCTTCCCTTTTTCATCATAGGCCACACTTTTAGGAGGCCCTGTTATTTCCCTCACCAGACCTTCCTGCGTACCGGAAATGCCGTTTCCGATGATGACCAGTCGTCTGGGTGTTCCGTAGGTAAGCAGACTGCCCGTAATTTTAATCCGGTTTTCTTTAAAGCAGGCTTCTGCAAGCCGCCTCAGATCCTTTAGTCCTTCCTCCAGATAAGCTGAGGGGATCTCCTCCGTTCCAATTTCTAATAATAGTTCACCCGCTGTATTTTTTTTCTTGTCATTTGTCATTGGTCATCCATCATTGGACATTTATTATTTGTTATTCCGCAATCCTCAATCATCATTCGTCAATCATCAAAGGGTATCCCATTTCCTCTCTCTGAACCAAATAATTCTTTGCAGCAAGACGCGCCAGGTTTCTGATACGATCGATATAATGGGTTCTTTCCGTCACACTGATCGCCCCTCTGGCGTCCAGAATGTTAAACATGTGGGAACATTTCAGGCAGTAATCGTAGGCCGGCAGTACCAAACCTTTTTCGGCGAGTCTTATGGATTCTTGCTCTTGCATATCGAACATCTTCACAAGCATATCCACATCAGCCGTTTCAAAATTATATACAGACAGTTCCCATTCGCCTTTTTTATGGACATCCCCATAAGTCACCTTATCGTTCCACATGAGATCGAATACGTTCTCTTTCTCCTGCAAATACATGGCAATTCTTTCCAACCCATAAGTGATCTCTACCGAAATAGGATCCAGCTTGATGCTGCCCGCCAATTGAAAATAGGTAAACTGAGTGACCTCCATACCATCAAGCCACACCTCCCAACCAAGGCCTGAGGCACCTAAGGTGGGGGATTCCCAGTCATCCTCAACAAACCGTATATCATGGTCCAACGGATCGACACCGAGGGACTTTAAACTCCCGAGATAGGTATCTTGTATATCAATCGGGGAAGGCTTTATGATCACCTGGTATTGGTAATAATGACCCAAACGGTTCGGGTTTTCACCGTATCGGCCGTCAGTGGGACGCCTGGAAGGTTCCACATAAGCCACAGCCCATGGTTCCGGTCCTAATACCCTCAACAGGGTCGCCGGATTAAATGTTCCAGCCCCAACCTCAAGGTCATAAGGCTGCTGTATCAGACATCCGTAATCGGCCCAGTATTTTTCTAAGGCCATAATCAGTTCTTGAAAGTTCATAGGTTCCCTCCGGCGTGCAGACCTGTCCGAAACACCAATAAACGGCCATTCTGAATGGGTGGATGTGTACCCTTATTAGGAAGGTGGGACGTTACCACCCGAATAACCGGTTGTCAAGATGGCCTATGGGCTTGCAGGAAAATGCACCTCTTTAATTTACATTTCTATCATTTGTGTGTTAATCTTTTTAATATAAGGAAATGCTCTCTGAAAAATCCGCCCTCAAAGAGAAATACCGTGATCCACACTCCCGATTACCGCTTGGCCAGAGAAAGAATGGTCAAAAACCAGCTCATCCCGCGAGGGATCAAAGACCCCCGGGTGCTGGAGGCTATGGGCAGTATTCCCAGAGACCGTTTTGTGGAAGAGGCCCTGGTAAACGAAGCCTATAATGATCACCCTCTGCCCATCGGCCACAACCAGACCATATCTCAACCCTATATCGTGGCCCTCATGACTGAAGCTCTTGAGCTCACCGGCACAGAAATGACCCTTGAGATCGGTACTGGCAGCGGTTATCAGACAGCCATCCTCGCTGAATTATCTAAAAAGGTTTATACTATCGAAAGGATACGGCCATTGATGGTAAAGGCAAGAAATATTCTTGCCGAATTGGGGTATATTAATATCCTATTCAAGGCCTTTGACGGAACTCTCGGGTGGAAAGAGTACGAACCCTACGATGCCATTATTGTTACGGCCGGTGCCCCCCAAATCCCTCAACCCCTTCTTGACCAGCTTGCGGAGGACGGGCGGCTCATCATCCCTGTAGGGAACAAATTTAGCCAGGAACTGCTCAAAGCAACCAAGAAAAAGGGAAATATCATCCAGAAAAACCTGGGGGGTTGCCGCTTTGTTGATTTGGTGGGGGTTCATGGATGGAAGGATTAAAAGAAGAGCCTTTTGCTTTCCTCTGAGCAAATTTGACGATGAGACGGGAAACGAACGAAGGGAAAATCGGATTGGCTATATCCCTGTTCCTTCGTCCAAACTTTCCTTGTGGCCTGTAAGATTTTACATAAGAGGAATAGCCATGCCCATCTTTTTGGAATATTTGCATTGTGATGTTTGATCTAAGCGATCAGTTTCTCAGCATCAACTGCCAACATAGCCGTGCATAGCAAATCTATAACCTCATTTATCTCCTTCATTTTGTCAGCTTCCACGTTAGCCCCAAAAATGAGCCACCGAAGTGCCATATGAGTGAATACCCCCAAAAACATATTTCGAAAAATACGTGGATTAACGTCCGAGCGGAAAATACCTTCCAATTTCCCTTCTTCAATAATACCCTCTATTACCCGGAAATAATCTAAGAAGCCCCTAAATGCTTTCGATCCATAGAACCGTTTATTAAACTGGATCTGAAGAAGAAAGACCTTCAGAAAATCTGGGTTTATTTATAAAGGACATCGCGAACGAATGCGATGAAATCTCAATAGATTGTCACGTCGCTTCGCTTCAACTTGGTCTAACGGCGCGACTTGAGCCCTTCGGCGGTGAGCCTGTCGAGAGCCTCAAGGTCGAACGAGTCGAACTACTCAGGGCCGAGCTGCTCGCCGACTAGTATCGTCGCGGACTTGCGATGACATGACTGCAGCTGAGTATAAATAATCAAAAGGCCTCTTCCGGGATGTCCAAGGCTGACGTGTCTTCCTGTTGCACGACAGTGTGCCGGGCAAAGACGTTGGGCAAAATATTACGGCAAAAGAATTTGGCCGTTTCGATCTTGCCCCGGTAAAAGAAGCCGTCCGCGGACTCCGCATCGACCTCCTTAAGCTTGTCCCGGGCGATGAGACCCTGTTCCAATATGAATTGCGCCAGAACGGTTTCAGCAAAGCACTCCAGAAAGAGAGTAGAACTCAGGGGAATCAACGGCAGCCTTCCTTCCTGAAAGTACTTCATGTAGCGCATAGCAAAGTCACCGGTCGCCTGAGCCGATTTGAAGAGAAGTTTAAAATCAGGGCCAAATTCTGCATCTTCTTTATGTTTTCCGGTAAATGCCATGACATCCTGGATCCAGTCCTGGAAGACCTTTCCTCCTTCCATTTGAAGCTTTCGGCCCACCAGGTCGAGGGACTGTATGTACCGGGTTCCTTCCCATATGGACACAATCTTGATATCACGGGCGTATTGTTCGACCGGGAACTCACTACAGAAACCCACACCGCCTAAGGCCTGGATCGCCTCACCGGTCAACTGGTAGCCGAAGTCGGAGAAGTAGGCCTTAACCAAAGGCGTAAAAAGCTCCACCTGGAGCCCTGCCTTGTTACGGCTCACCTCGTCGGGATCGTGTTCGTGCATATCGATGAAATAGAAAAGCTTCGCTATCATGGCGCGCATGGCTTCGGTACCGGCCTTGAGGTTCATGAGCATCCGTCGTACATCCTCGTGCTTTATGATAGGTACGCGGTCGGCGTCACGGTTTGTAAACGG
>CP070700.1:4270960-4310880 GCA_020349865.1 Desulfobacteraceae bacterium | reverse complement strand
CCCATGGCCAAAGAAGAGGCGTTTGGTGCTGTGGCAGCGCTGATCCGGGGTGAAAGTCTTGATCAGGCCATAGAATGGATTAACACCAAGACCAATCTCGGGCACTCGGCAGCCATAATGACTTCCAGCGGTAAGCACGCGCGTAAGTACATCAGAGAGGTAAATGTTGGAAATATAGCAGTGAATTTAGGTGTTGCGCAACCTTACGCTTTTTTCCCTTTAGGCTCCAGGAGGGAATCGTTTGTGGGAACGGCCAAATCAAGAATAGCCTCCATGAGGATGTTCATGGACGAGAAGACCGTGGTATCGCGGTGGGTATGATTCCTATGTATTCTGCCAAAGTCGGGGTGAATCATTACTGATGGCCATGTAAAGCTCCTCTTGATGTCATTGCGAGCGTAGCGAAGCAATCCCATTGGATGTAACAAAATGAAATCAGTAGATTGCGGAGCCCGTTCCGAGCAAGTGCTATAAAGAGCGATCCAAATTATACGAAGAGATTGCTTCGGCTTTCTTCGTCAGCCTCGCAATGACCACTGAAAAGAGTTTTTCCTAAACCTTCATTACTTAAACCTAAAACCTTAAGAAAAGGAGGATTGGACATGAAGCACATCACATTCATTATCATGGCAATGTTTTTTGTTGGAATTTTCCTTTCATCTCACACAACCACGGCTATCGCAGAGGAAAAGACAGGAGTCATTGTGGTGGACGTCCAGGGTGATTTCACCAAATGGAAGAATGGATCATTGGCAGTTAATGGCACAGACAAAGCCTTTGTTGATAAGGTTGGCGAGGCCACCAAAGCCCTCAGCCAAAAAGGATACCCTATCTTTGCCACCCAGGACTGGCACCCTGGAGATCATGTGTCGTTTTTTTCCAACCATCCCGGGAAAAAACCCTTTGAAGTGATAAAGATCGAAGAAAGAACCCAGGTCCTCTGGCCGGCCCACTGCGTCCAGGGTACGGCGAATGCGAGGATCCTTGTGGACAACAACCTCTTCATGGCCGTCGTGCAAAAGGGGAAAGATAAAAGGTATGACAGCTACTCCGGTTTTCAGGACGATGGCGGTGCCAAAACAGAGATGGACACAATCCTGAAAAGTAATGGGATCCAGAAGCTGTATGTGTACGGGATTGCAACCGACTACTGTGTGAAGGCAACGGCCATAGATGCTGCTGACGCAGGATACGATGTCACCGCAATAGAGGGTTTGTGTAAGGGCGTGGCACCCGATACATCGGCAAAGGCATTGCAAGAGATGAAGGACAAAGGGATAACGATTGTAAAGGAGCTGCAACTGTAACACTTCAATAATGAGGGGTTTATCCCTCTCACCCTGCCCCTTCCCCTGGGGGAAGAGCGTTTGGGTGAGGAGGGATTATCCATTGAAATCTTTTTATGAAATTTATTACTGATGTACTCGTAAAAAGCTATGTGATGCCGCGCCACGGCACTGTAACCGAAACTATCTTGCTAAGTTAGTTGAAAGTCTTATGGGCGGTCATTGCGAGCCCGCGACGAGCTCGGCCGAGTCGGAGCGAAGCGACGAAGCAATCTCCTGATTTCAACTAGTTACACCAACTGAGATTGCTTCGCTTCGCTCGCAATGACAGGTGAAATGACTTTTTATGAGTACATCATTACTTAGTGGACAAAAAGCAGAAAGGCGAACATGAAGATCTATAAAAATCATATCCCCATCAGCTTCACCATTAACGGTAAGGATGTTGCGGTAGAAGTGGAAGCCGGAGAAACAGCGCTTCATACCATCCGTGATCGGCTGGGCCTTAAAGGGACAAAAGAGGGGTGCAGTATCGGCGAATGCGGGGCCTGCACCATCGTGGTGGATGGAAAGGCCGTGAGCGCTTGCCTTATGCTTGGCGCTCAACTTCATGGTACTCAGGTGCTCACTGTTGAGGGATTGGAACTACCCAAAGGCCTTAACCCCCTTCAGGAGGCGTTTTTGGACCATCATGCTGTTCAGTGCGGTTTTTGCATACCCGGAATTTTGATGAGCACCCATACCCTTTTTTCTAAAAACCCCCATCCCTCACACGATGAGATTGTCAACGAGATTTCTGGAAATCTATGCAGATGCACCGGCTATGGGCAAATTGTCTCTGCCATAGAAGATGCGGCAAAGCGGCTCTCAAAGGAGAAGACATAATGAGTGCAGGGCTGACGTATGTGAGGCCAGAGAACCTGGATGAAGCACTGGAATTCCTTAAGGAGCACGGCGAAGAGACCGCGATCTTGGCCGGTGGCACAGACGTTATTATAGACTTGCGAGCAGGGGCACTGCAAGCACGTTATCTTATGGATGTGAGCCGCTTGCCCGAACTAAAGGGAATAGCGATTCATGGCGACGAACTGTGGGTTGGAGCCGGGGTCACCCTGTCTGAGATCTATGTTTCTAAAACCCTGGCCCGTTTTGCCCCTGCCCTTCAGAAGGCGGCGTTTAATTTTGGAAGTAAACAGATAAGAAATACGGCCACGATCGGAGGCAACGTAGGCAACGCATCCCCTTCTGCCGATACTGTGCCACCACTCATCATTCATGAGGCCAAGGTTGTCCTTGGAAGTTCAAACGGTCAAAGAATTTTACCTGTTGAGTCCATTTCAATTGGACCTTACAGGAGCGCTGTTCGTCCGGATGAAGTAATAATCCGTTTTATACTCAAACCGGCGGAAGATATATTTGAGGATTTTCAGAAAATTGCAAGGAGAAAGGCTCTTGTCATTTCAAGGATGAGCATGGCCGTGCTGGCAGAGAAAGATGGGGCAGGAAAAATAGCATTCATACGTCTTGCACTGGGATCGAGCACCCCAACACCTTGCAGAATGGAGGAGGTGGAAGGTTTTCTTTTGGGAAAGCGACCTGATAAGTCATTGTTATGGGAAGCGGGCCGTATGCTGGCGGAAAAAATGGTTGAGATAAGCGGACGAAGACCTTCTACGGTTTATAAGGAAAAAGCGGCCCAGGGGCTTTTTATGCGCTTGCTTTATCCGCTGGTGCAATAACGAGAATAACCCATTTTAGTCCTCTCCCCTTGGGGGAGAGGGAAGGGTGAGGGGGTAGAAACCCCAAGATACTGAGCAGATACCAATAATGAAAGACACTTACAAAACGATCGGAAAAAATATCTTTCGAATAGGAGCCGTTGAAAGGCTAAAAGGAGAGCCCATTTTCAGCGCTGACCTGAAACTTGAGCACCCGCTTACACTAAAAGTATTACGCAGCACCCGGGCCCATGCAAGAATTGTTGGGATAGATATCGATGGTGCTCTCAAGGTCAAAGGCGTTGTAAAGGTTTTAACTGCCAGTGATGTGCCCGGGAAAAACCTGACAGGAATCATCAACAAAGATAGACCTCTTTTGGTACCTGACAAGGTTCGTTTCACAGGAGACGCCATCGCCCTCGTCGCAGCGGAAAACGAAGAAGCAGCCGAAAAGGGAGCGCATGCGATCAATGTTGTCTATGATGACCTCCCGGCTGTTTTTGACCCGGAAGAAGCCCTTAAAGAGGGAGCTCCTAAGGTTCATGAAAAAGGAAATCTCCTTTTCACCCGGGTAGTTAAAAAAGGGGATGTGGAGGAAGGTTTCGAGGACTGCAAGGCGGTAGTTGAAAAAACCTATCAGACATCATGCCTGGAGCACACCTATCTGGAACCTGACGCGGGCGCCGGATATGTGGACAAGGATGGAACCCTCGTCATATTCGCTTCAACCCAGAATCCCCATTATGACCACAGCGAGGTTGTTTCAATTTTGGGAGTTGAAGATGAAAAAGTGCGTATCATCCAGGCGGCCACAGGCGGGGGATTTGGGTCAAAACTTGACCTCAACGTGCAGGGATTTATTGGCCTGGCCCTTTACCATTTGAAAAGGCCGGTTCGATATGTTTACAGCAGGGAGGAAGTATTTCTCGCCACGGCAAAGCGGCATCCGCTCACCATGATAATAAAGACCGGAACCGATAAGAATGGCTATCTTTTGGCAATGAAGGCCCGCATTCTTTGCGATACGGGCGCTTATGCCTCATATGGCATTGCCGTGGCTTCACGATCTGCCGTCCATGCCACAGGGCCCTATGAAATCGAGAATGTGGACGTAGAGGCCCTTTGTGTCTATACCAATAAACCATTTTCCGGGGCAATGCGAGGCTTTGGGGCCCCACAGATGGCCTTTGCTCATGAATCGCAGATGGATCTTCTTGCCGCTGAACTCAATATGGATCCTTTGGAGATGAGGCGTATTAATGCACTCAGGAATGGGTCCGAGACAGCAACACGGCAGAAACTAACTGAAAGCGTGGGGATGCTTGAATGTCTTGAAGCCATCCAGCCGTGCTACGAAAAGGCCAAAGAGAATTGGCGCACCTTTGAATCTTCACTATTTAAACGGAAGGGTGTTGGCATAGGTGCCATGTGGTATGGGATCGGAAACACGGGAATGCAGAACCCGTCCACAGCACGTGTAGAGATGGACCCTGACGGATCCGTTACCCTGTATACTGGTTGCGCAGAGATTGGGCAGGGTTCAACAACCGTGCTTGCCCAAATAGTGCAAGAGACTTTGCGGCTGGAGCCTGATGCGATCAAGATTGTTGTGGGAGATACAAAACACACCACGAATGCCGGCGCAACGTCCGCCAGCAGACAGACCTACATTTCTGGAAACGCGGTAAAAGATGCGGTTGAAAACCTGAGAGAGCTTCTCCTTACAGAGGCTGTAGATGTGCTCAAGGTGGCAAAAGTCTCTTTAAGGTTAGATGGAGGTTTTGTCGTTGATTGCAATGACACTTCAAAGAGAGTTTCCTTCTCAAGGCTTTCGACTCGCTCCCACAAAAAGGGATTACCTTTTGTGTGTCAGGGATATTTTGATCCGGAGACCGTGCCCCTTGATCCGGTGACAGGGCATGGGGTCCCCTATGCCACGTATGCCTTTGCATGTCATCTGGCCTTTGTTTCGGTGGATACAATGACAGGTGAAGTGAGTGTGGAAAAAATTGTGGCGGCCCACGATGTGGGAAAGGCAATTTATCCGGAGGGCGTCATCGGCCAGATCTGCGGAGGTGTGGCCATGGGGATCGGCTTTGCCCTGATGGAAGAGTTCATGCCTGGGCAGACCGAGTCTATGAAAGATTACTTTATTCCCACATGTAAAGATATGCCCGAGGTTGTCCCCATTATTGTTGAGTCGAGAGAGCCCACCGGACCTTTTGGGGCAAAGGGAGTGGGAGAGCCGGCCCTCATTCCGACAGCCCCCGCAATTCTGAATGCTATCGCTGATGCGTTGGGAGAAAGAATATATAGCTTGCCCGCAAACCTGGAAAGGGTATTGGAGGCAAGCATTAAATCGGGCTGTTTTAGTCCAAAGGAGGTATTGCCATGGCAAAAGTCTTAATAAAGAATATCGGAACGTTGGTGAGCGGCAACATTGATGAACCAATTCTCCGGGCAGATGCCCTCTGGATTGATGAGGGCATGATTAAAAAAGTGGGCAGCCTACAGGATATGGATGAAAATGATGCTCAAGTGATCATTGATTGCGCTGGAACGACCGTTACACCCGGGCTCATTGATTCGCATTGTCATGTTATTTTTGGGGATTTCACTTCAAGGCAAAACCAGATCGGTTTTCTGGAAAGTGAAGTCCATGGTGGAGTCACGACCATCATTTCAGCAGGTGAAGTCCACCTGCCAGGAAGACCCAAGGACCCGGCCGGTACCAAGGCCCTGGCTATCCTGGCAGCCAAATCCTTCAATAATTTCAGGCCGGGCGGCGGCAAGGTCGTAGGTGGTTCGGTGATCCTGGAAAAGGGGCTTATAAAAAAGGATTTTGAAGAAATGGCCCGGGAGGGTGTGTGCACTGTGGGAGAAATTGGTTTGGGAAGCGTGAAAAGCCCTGAGGAGGCAGCACCAATGGTCAAGTGGGCCAAAGAGTTGGGCATGACGGTCATGATGCACTGCGGAGGGACTTCCATACCGGGAAGCAGTGTTGTGACAGCGGATATGGTGATTCAGACCGATCCCGATATCGTCTCCCATCTCAATGGCGGGCCCACGGCCATTCCCTTGGATGAAGTTAAGAAACTGGTCTATGATACCCGGTTCGCACTGGAGCTTGTCCACTGCGGAAATCCCCTGGTGACCGTTGAGGCCGGGAAGATGTTAGTCGATGCAAAGGCCCTTTCCCGGGTGATCATTGGAAACGACGCGCCTTCCGGCACCGGGGTCGTTCCCTTGGGGATTCTGAGGGTCCTTAACATGCTGGCCGGCCTCACGCCCATCAAACCTGAAGAGGCACTGTGCATGGCAACGGGAAATACGGCCCAGGCACACAAATTGAACCGTGGTTTCATTGCCGAGGGCAGGGAAGCGGATCTGGTCATAATGGATGCGCCCATGGGATCTGTGGGGGAAGATGCCCTATCTGCCATTGAAGCGGGAGATAATCCTGGTGTGGCATTGGTGCTTGTGGACGGAGAAATTGTGGTTTCCAAGAGTAGAAACACTCCGCCTCCAGTTAGGATACCCTCAGTGGTGAAAGCATAGAGAGCATAGCGAATTGGGCATAGTATAGGGCAGAAGTCCGGCTAGAGTTGAATTGTTCTGCATAAAAAACTATGGGGTGTTGGAGTGACGGAGCACTGGAGTGTTGCCCTCCTGCTCCCCTTACAGCCCGTTTGAGTTATCGATTTTCCAGTTTCTCTCAGCAACTGCGACAAAATTTTTATAAAGATCGTATGCCAGATTACTCCAAAAACTTTATCTTAGAAGCTATATGATAGTTGACCTGGAAAAATGTAATGGATGCGGGTTTTGCGTCAAGGATTGCCCGCTTGGCGCCGTTCGCCTGGTTAAGAAAAAGGCGATCATTGAAGAGAGTTGCACCGATTGTGGCGCTTGCATAAGGGTTTGCGAGCAGGAGGCCCTGGAACGCGATGGGGTACCAGCCACAGGGGCAATCCAGTGTGATGCCTGTCCCATTGGATGCTGGATCAAGCCCGGATACATTGGAGCCTGTCATCGTTACAAAAACACCGATGAAAAGCTCTTACGAGTCACCCCACTCCATGCTTATGATGCAGTTGCGGATATTGTGGGACCTGATCCCCGTGAAGAAATCCGGCGGCCTTTGATTACGGCCATCGGTGCAGGTACTACCTATCCGGACTGCAAGCCCGCCCCGGCCATCGTCAAGGGCAAAAAGCGGGAGGTGGATGTTGTCACCGTGGTCACTGAGGCCCCGTTGAGTTACAGCGGCATAACGGTCAAAATAGATACGGATGTCCCTGTGGGAGATGAGGGTGCGCCGGTACTGGTGGGGAAGCGAAAAGTGGGTATGGTGGTGACAGAGCAATACGGCTCCAAGATGGTCTCAATTGGCGGGGTAAATCTCCTCACCGGTAAGGATGGTTTCGTAGTGGCCAGAACCATCACAGATATCGCCAATAAAAAGCCGGTTAGGATGAAAATCAAAGGTGGCAGCAAGCTTGAAGTGCAGGTAGGGAAGACCCCCATCATTAATGGCCAGCGTCCCGATAATATGAGGGTTGGTTGTGGGAGCGCGACATTGGGTCTTTTCGCCCCGCTGCTACTGGAATCAGCCGATGAAGTGATTATACTGGATTCACATCTGACAAGCCTGATGAGTGAGCATGCAGCTGGCCGGTTTGTGGGGGCAAGACCAACGGGTGTCAAGTTGAAATTCAGGATGAGTACTCCCGGACGTTACTTCGGCGACCACGGGAAAGGATGGGGAGGCACCTCCATCACAAATCCCCTTGACGTAATTTCAGGAATCGACCGAAAGGTGGCCAGGGTGGGTATGCGTATCCTCATAACTGAAACAACCGGTGAGAAAGGCATTATGCTTGAGCTTGCCGAGGACGGCGGGCTCAGAGAGATCCCGCTCTCGGAGAATGCCGAAAAGGCATTGAAGACTATATCCTCAAGTTGCGAACCTTCCTTAGTATCCGCGATTTATATGGGGGGCACCGGAGGGAGTGCCAGAGCAGGTGTGGCACTTTATCCTGTGAAGCTGACACAGGCCGTACACGCGGCAAAGGCCAGTTTGACTGTCGGAGGTGCTCCAACCTACGTGTTGCCGGGGGGTGGAATAAATTTCATGGTGGATGTGGGAAGGGTCAAGGCAGGCTCTTTCTACTGGACCCCCACTCCCGCCACTATATGCCCTGTTGAGTATACAATGGCGCTTAAGGACTATGAGGAAATTGGGGGGCACATGGAGGCCATGAGGCCCTTTACCGCCAAAGAGCCAATCCCGGTTGTGGATTGAGACGGAAATCAGAGGCCAGAGGTCAAGAGACTGGAATCATATGTTAGAAGGCAGGAGACAGAAGAGTAACTCATCATTTTTTTTAAGGACCTCCGACCTCTGACTTCTATTTTGCTGTGGTAGGATCAAGAAATCATCTAAGCAATACCATATACTAAAAGGATTACAATTAAGGGGCAAGATGCCATACGAAAAGGCGATCGACGTGCTCCAGGGTGGGGCGGTGATGGCCGAATGCGGTCCGATGAGGCTGGTGATCTCCGCTTTTGTGGGAAAGGTGCCCCAACCGGAGATGAGTATGCAGGCCGCCGAAGAATCCTTTAAGTATCTGGAACGGGTGGCGCGTTTGAGGGGAATGCTGGGGCAAAGATTTTCAAAGCTACCGGAAGTTCTTGAAGATTCCCTGGCCATAAAAATGATCCGGAGCGTTTTGGCTGTCGGCGATGAAGACCTTACTCCAATGGCTGCCGTTGCAGGAACCATAGGAGATGCGGTTGCTGATTTTCTTGTTACCCGTGGTATGACAAAAGTGGTAGTGGATAATGGAGGTGATGTTGCTGTTCGAATTAGCGGGGACACCTCGGTGACGGTCGGGATACGGAACGAGGTAGGCCGTAAGGAAATCTCAAATGTCATCTCCCTGGATTCACTTTTGCCTTCCTGGGGCGTGACCACCAGCGGCCTTGGAGGGAGAAGCCTTACTAGGGGGATCGCTTCGGCCGCTACAGTCATTGCCGAGAGCGCATCTCTGGCGGATGCTGCTGCAACGGCCATAGCCAATGCAAGTTTTGTGGAAGACGAACACGTGATTCAACGTACGGCAGAAGAAATCGATCCCGAGACGGATATTAAGGGGTTCCATGTCACGGTAAAGGTTGGGCCGCTAAGCGAAAAAATAAAAGCCATGGCCGTATCAAGGGTTATGGAACGAGCTGAAGCACTCGTAGAGAAACATATCATTTTGGGGGCATATGTTGCGGTTCAGGGAAAAGTCGCCATGACCGGTTTTTTTAAAGAGAGACTAGCGGAGTGATAGGCACTGGGTATTGGACATTGGATGGTGGTACATGAGTGTTAGGGCTTTCCATTACTCCAGTCCAGTACTCCAATACTCCAGTACTCCAACAATCGCGAACGGAGAAGATGTTTCGCTTGATACTAAATTCGGATTCATTGTCGTACAAAGCATATTATCAAACAGAAGGAGGTATTTCTTATGGAAGTTAGAAAATACATAACGGTCTTAGAGGAGATCCACTCGGACGGTGGGCGCAAAATGGACCCTCCCGGCAAAAGAGCGGCCGCTGTTGCCGTGATCAAGAACCCATTCGCAGGAGAATATGTGGAGGATTTGACACCCCTGATGGATATCGGAGAAGAGTTAGGCGGTGTTCTCGGTAAAATGGCGGTAGATGCGCTGGGCATTGAACCTGAAAAAGCGGAAAGCTATGGAAAGGCAGCAATCGTGGGTGAAAACGGGGAACGTGAGCACGCGGCCGCCATTCTTCACCCGAAGCTTGGAAAACCCTTTCGGGATTCCGTTAGCAGGGGGTTGGCCCTGATACCATCAGCCAAGAAAGTTGGCGGCATGGGGACAGAGATTGATGTTCCCATCAACTTTAAGGACGCGGCCTTTGTGCGTTCCCACTTCGATGCCATGACCGTGAGGGTGGATGATGCCCCTAAGGCAGATGAAATTGTAGTGGCCTTAGTGGTGACTGATTGCGGCAGACCCCACCCGCGCATTGGCGGGCTCAAAAAGGAAGAGGCCAAAATGGAGGACGGCCTTAGATAGTAATGCTTAAATGGGTTGAGCGGGAAAGCCCGCTCAACAAAACCACCACTACCCACGGTTATCTCATCAGACAACTCTCGATCTCCATGTATTCCCAACGAAATCACCTGTGACCATCCGCCCGCAGAGCGGATCAAACTACCTCCTACCAGCTCACGACATCTCCCAAGCACGATATCCGAAACACAAAACCCTTCTTTTCTCAATCGCCCGCCCAATCACGTGGTGGAGAGCTCCAGGGGCATCGAGTCTTGGTTGCCTTGGCATTACGTATACCCTAAATTGTATTTTTTTATTTCTCATGTCAGATTAATTCATCAAAATTAGCAATGTCCCGTCTTCCCCACACTAATGTCACTTGCAGTTAGCCGGGAAAAGAGTAAACAAAAAATGACCGGAAGCATCTTGAGAAACCGCTCCGATCGAAACAATTTTACCCTTGCCGGGCAAAACCCATTTTTTCATGAGTCTACCTTCCTTCATTAGGTTCGCGCAAATAAGTTGACATTGTCGGTTGATACTTTGTAGAGAGTATATAAATTGGCATAAATGGTTTATGCCGTTATCTTATGTTTTTGTGCATTTACCCCGCACCAAGCCGTTAGGTTATAACTTCACGTAGAAGGAAGTAGATAGTCTCCATCCAGAAAGTTTAAGGAGGCACTAGTGAGTTTCCAATTCAGAAATGAGAAATCTTTTGTAAAGCCAACGAAACTGGGCACCCACCCCGAAAGGGTAGGAATGAAAGCAGAGGTTTGAGCTTGAGAATTTGGATTCGCCTATTTGCCAACCTGAAAAAGTACGCCCCTGGGGGCGATAGCAACTTTAATCTGGAACTGGGGTCGGGGGCAACCGTCGGCCGGCTTTTGGAAAGCCTCGATGTTCCGGCACCGGTCAAAGCAGTGATCTTGGTCAACGGACGCCACGCCAAGGAAGAAACCCAGCTGGCCGATGGCGATACGGTGATACTTTTTCCGCCCATGGCAGGGGGTTGACAAGATATAAAGCTCGAATTCTTTCTCAAATCTACAAGTAACACTCATCGTAACTTCCGTGTAGATAGCCCTACTGCTTTTGAATAAACTCTTCCAGCCTTTCGAAACACAATTCCGGGGGATAACCAGACTAGCCAGCAGATCCTTCACGGAGTACTGCCCCTCACTATTGCTGACTTTACTGGGTATTTGAATGACTGTTTTATTTTCGACACCTCTTGTCAGCGAGATCCTGAAATACTGATAACCGTTAGAAGATCCGGCATAAGGATCATTCCAATTTAAGAAACGAAAAAAAATAAAACATGGTTTTATTTATGAAACTAGGTCGGGGTTGTAAATGTCAACCCAAAACTGACCCACCGTGGAAACGTAAAACTGACCTACCAAGCGCATGTAGTTTAGAAAAGTACAATAAAATTTCTCTGTATTGAAAAAAAACTTGCGAAATCCAGAAATCAGAGTATTGTTAACTAAATTATATGAAACACAGTTTAATATATGAAACTATCCAAATAACTCTTTAGGCGGTGTCAATCGTTAGTCTTCTAGTGGTCGCGAGTGAGTTTACAGGTCAGAAGTGAGGGGTTTTTGTAAGATCAAGGAAACAGGAACCCCGTACCGAATAGGTAGGATTGAGTGTATGCGAATGAAAAGCCATTTATATAAGGAAAACAAATAGTTGCATGCTGATGTTGTTTCAATGCAAAGGAGAGAAACGCTTTGCCTTCTAATCCTTATCTCATTAATTCGGTTCTCAGGGCAGCGAGGATACTTGAGGCCTTTACTTTAGAGAATCCAACGTACACTAACAGCCAACTTTCAAAGAAACTGGGCTTGAATAAGAGTGCAGTCACCCGGCTTCTTTATTCTCTTGAGGAGGCCGGATTCCTGCGCAGGGAAAAAAAAACAGGCGAGTACAGCCTGACATCCAGACTATTCCGAATTGGAAGTGTGTATATCAACCAAATCAGTTTCCGGACAGAAGCAAAACCACTGCTGACTGAACTGGCTTCCTTATTCAAAGAAACGGTTCACCTTGCTGTTCTTAATGATTTCGAAGTCTTCTATCTCGACAAGGTTGAGAGTTCCCAGTCCATTGGGATGATGTCAAGAGTTGGCAATAAATCCCCCTCATACTGTACGGGAGTAGGGAAAGTCATGCTGGCTCACTTGGATGATAAAGAGCTTGAAACTTTTTTTCGCACGATTGAATTGAGGCGTTATACCCACAATACCATTACGGATCCTGGTGAATTAAAACTTCATCTAATAAGGATCAGGGACCAGGGATATGCCATTGATGATTCTGAACATGAAGCAGAGGTTAAATGTGTGGCAGCCCCTCTGTGCAATGAGGATGGAATAGTTATCGCTGCTATTAGTGTGTCTGCACCTAGGTTCCGGATGACTCGTGAAAGAACGGAGAGTGAAGTCATCCCTGCCGTCAAAAGCACAGCCAGTAGGATATCAAACCGACTGGGTTACCTTGGAAAAAGATGAGGTGCTCATAAAAACAGGGGGATAACCTTCACAAGAACTATTCGATATTAGTTTGTTATCATCCTGTTCCGAAAAACCTGGAACCTGTTTGTCTCAGAAGGAGGGACAAGCCATGTATGACGTAGTAGCTTTAGGAGAGGCGATGCTTCGCCTGTTTCCTCCCCACTATGAACGACTGGAACAGGCAGACAGTTTCAATGTCACTATAGGGGGCGCGGAGTTGAGTGTGGCTGCTAATGTGAGCCGTTTGGGCCTCAGGTCAACCTGGATTTCAAAACTGCCGGAGAATCCCATGGGGCGGATGATTGCCAATAAGGCAAGGGAGCAGGGGGTGGATACATCGCAAATTGTTTGGAGCAACGAAGGAAGGGCTGGTCTATATTTTGTAGAATTCGGAAGCACACCCAGACCCACTTCTGTTATTTATGATAGAAAGAATTCTGCGGCAAGTATGCTCAAACCAGGAGAAGTAAACTGGGAGAAGATCCTCAAAGAGTCCAAGCTCTTCCATACATCTGGTATTACACCGGCCTTGAGTCATGATTGTCGGGAAGTGACAATAGAGGCTATCGAAGCGGCTAAAAACGCGGGATGTGAGGTTGGGTTCGATCTCAATTTCAGGTCAAAACTCTGGTCAGCCGACGAGGCAAGAGGCTGTTATGAACAGCTGCTGGATAAGGTGGACATCCTTATCACAACCCAGTTCGATGCGGAAGAGGTGTTCGGCTATACGGGTGATTACGAAGATATTGCACGAAGATTTTCGGAGAGCTTTGGTGTTCCGGTGGTAGCTATTACCCTCAGAGGCGTGAAGTCTGTTTTTACAGGCACCTGGACAAGCCTGGTCTATGCCGGTGGCGAGCTTCATACCGACGAGGTTTATCAGATTGAAATTGTTGATCGTTTCGGGGCAGGAGATTCGTTTGCTTCAGGTCTTATCTATGGATACTTAACCAATGGTTTAGAACAAGGATTGAAAATCGGTAATGCCATGGCAGCAATTAAGCATTCCATCCCAGGGGATATGAACTGGATAACAATGGAAGATATCCAGAGAGTTCTCAAGAGTAAGGATTTTCGTGTCCAGAGGTGAGAATGGGAGAACAAATGGAAAAAGAAAGACAGAAAGCAATGATCCTCGAATCAAGCGTAATCGCGATTATCCGGGCCAAAACGTCCGGTGATTTGATTGAGGCGGCCGAAGCCATCAAAGCGGGGGGGTTGAATATCATTGAAGTCACAATGACCACTCCCGATGCGCTAAACGTGATTGCCAGGGCCACTGAGCATTTTGGTAATGAGGTTCTCATAGGGGCCGGGACGGTGCTGGATCCAGAAACCGCCCGGGCCGTTATCCTGGCAGGCGCCCAGTTCATTGTCTCGCCGACCCTGAACCTAAAAACGATTGAACTCTGCCGCCGCTATTCCAGGACGGTTGTTCCGGGATGTTTTACACCCACCGAGATTCTGACCGCCTGGGAGGTGGGGGCGGATTTCGTGAAGGTGTTTCCTGCCGACGTGGGTGGCCCAGCGTATATCAAAGCGGTGTTGGCGCCTTTGCCCCAGGTGGCCCTGATACCCACCGGAGGAGTAACGGTGGAAACAACCGGACCGTTTCTCAAGGCAGGCGCGGCGGCGGTTGCGGCCGGAAGCAGCCTGGTGAGTCAGAAGATTCTGGATGAGAAAAATTTTTCTCTACTGACCGAGCGCGCCAGGAGCATGCGGGATGAAGTCGTAAAGGTGCGGCAGGGATAAAACAGGTGCCGTCATTTGTAGTAACGATTAAGGCCGTGTTCAACGGTGGAAGGGGGTGAGTATTCAAAGCCAACTAACCGATAACTAAAACCGACGATTTTTTGAAAGGAGGAGATAAAATGAAAAGGTTCAACGGGAAAGTATTACAGATTTCTCTAATCGTAGTCTTTGCCTTGGCTATGGTGTTTCCGGCGTTTGCAACGGCCAAGGACTGGAAACTAGCCATTTCTCAAGGTTGGCTGGACAATGATTCCGGCCAGAACATGAATAAGGGCTACAAGCAGGGAATAAAGCAATTTTTCGGGGAAAAAGCCTTAAAGGATGCCAAATTCGTCAATTCCAACTATGACACCAAACTGCAGTCGGAACAGATTGAGGCATTTATCAAGATGAAGCCGGATGCATTGTTCGTCACGGCTTCGGAAGCGGCTGCCATCACACCAGCGGTTAAGCGATCGATCGAAGCGGGAATCCCGGTTTTTTCGGGAGACTCCCTGATTTCGGGAACGGCCTGCACAACCTCAGTTCTTTCCAACAACTTCGGCATGGGCATGCTGACGGCTCAGTGGATTGCCGAGCGGCTAAAGGGCAAAGGCAAAATCGGCGTTATCGGCCTGCCGGCCAACGAAACCTGGGATCATCGGGAGCAGGGGCTGGACTGGATTTTGAAGGAATATCCGGGCATTCAGGTGGTGGCCCGTTGGAATTACGACCCGGCCGGCGCCGTAACCCCGCGGCAGGGAATTGATAACATGCTGGCCGCCCATCCCAAAAAGGGAGATCTAGACGCCATCTGGTGCGCCTGGGATGGTGCTGCCATGGAAGGCGCTCTGGCCATCAAGAATGCCGGCCGACAGGATGAAATTTTTACCACCGGCATTGACGGCGGTACCCGGGCGTTTCAGTACATCAAGGGCAATAAAACACCCATGAAGTACACAGCGGCCCAGAGTATGTGGCTGATGGCTTTCCAGTCCGTCTACTATGCTTCTGAACATCTCAAGGGCCATAAGGTGCCGCGGCTTGTCATCAGCCCGGTTTACGCCATTACGGCCAAGGAGCTGGAGAAAGTGGATATCAAGAAGTACGGAGACACCTATGACCATCCCGGTAATGCCCAAAAATTAGGCTGGAAAAGATCACTGTAGAATGGATCTGAGACTGCGGCGTATGAAACCGGTTTTTCTGGTTTATACGCCGCATAAGTTAAAACGGGTTGTAACCTGAATCTTCCCTGAAAGCTGGTGAGGAGCATTGACTGACTACCGACTGGAAATGAAAGGCATCAGCAAGGCGTTTTTTGGAGTTAAAGCGTTGGATGGCGTTGATTTTGAGTTAAAGCCTGGAGAAATCCATGCCCTGCTAGGCATCAACGGCGCCGGCAAGTCGACCCTGATCAAGATTCTATCCGGCACTTATCACAAAGACGCGGGAGCCATCATCCTCGACGGCCAAACAATAGAAATTAACAGTCCCCAGGACGCCATGAATCAAGGGATTGCCACCGTCTATCAGGATCCGGAAATGATTTCGTCCTTTACGGGATATGAGAATATTTTCCTGGGATTTGAAACCGAAAAAAAAGGCTCTTTCGCCAGAATTGACCGCAAAAAATTACATGCCAAGGCGCAACGCATCCTGAAGCAATTTCCCGCTAAAGTGGATCTCACCAGACCTGTATTGGAACTGAACGCCGTTGAACAGGAAATCATTGCCATCCTAAGGGCACTGTCCAGAAAAATGGTTGTTCTAGTGCTGGATGAACCCACCTCCATCCTTACCGAAAACGAAAAGCAAGTTCTTTTCCGCCTCATGGATTTGCTCAAAGAGCGGGGGATTGCAATCATTTACATCTCGCACCGACTGGAGGAGATTTTTCAGGTTGCCGATCGCCTGACGGTCATCCGCGACGGGCAAAACGTGGCGACCATGGAGGCTAAAGAGTTGGGTGCCGATCACATGGCCATCGCCGAATTGATGCTGGGCGAAAAGATGGACCATCTGTATCCTGTTAAGACACCGAGTGTTGGCGAAGAGATGCTTGCTGTCAGCGGTCTTTCTTTTGAAGATCGGTTCCAGGATATCAGTTTTTCCGCGAGGATCGGACAAATCCTGGGCATTTTCGGACTAGTCGGTTCCGGCGTTGAAGAACTGGCCAAGGTGATTTTCGGCCTAGTACCAAGTACCCGGGGTAAGTTACAGATTCGTGGCCGAGATATTCAGCTGCGATCCCCCAGGGATGCGATTAAAAATGGTATTTTTCTGATTCCCAGCGACCGTCGGCGCGAGGGTTTGATCGATGTCCAGCCCTTAGCATTTAATGTATCGCTGGCCAGTTTGAGGCGAGTTGTCAATTTTTTTGGATTTATTCGAAGGAAGAAAGAAAAAAAGGAAGTTTTCGAGCTTATCGAGCAGTTAGCGATCACCCCCGCCGATGTCAACCTAAAGGTGTCCTATCTCAGCGGTGGGAATCAACAAAAAGTGGTGATCAGCAAGGGTCTTTTTACCGAGGCTCAAATTTATATTTTCCTGGAACCCACCGCCGGTGTGGACGTCGGGGCCAAGGCGGGTATTTATAATCTGATCCGGAAGCTGTCCGACGGGGCGGCTGTGATTCTCATCTCTTCAGACTGTGAGGAGATCTCCGGGATGTGCGACCATGTCATGGCCATGTTTAAGGGGCGCGTCACTCTGGATGAAGCTGTTGGCCGGGTCACCCCTGAGGAGATTCTCCTTTGCGGCGTAAAAGGAAGTACAACGTGACAGAGAAAAATATGAAGATCATTGCGGTCGAGAACCGACCCGTGGCCATATTCTTTCTGCTGCTGGTTCTCATTATCATCGTCTTTTCCGTTTTGCATGATCAGTTTTTATCCAGCAGAAATATTGCCACCCTGCTGAAACATGCATCGGTTGCTGCCATGTTCGCATTGGGCGCCACCTTCGTCGTTGTCGTTGGCCATTTTGATATATCTTTTCCGATGGTCAGCAGCCTGGCGGGCATGACCACCAGTTTCTTAATCGCCAAAGAAGTTCATGTGATGCCCAGCATATTTGCGGGGCTGACCGTGGGGGTTGCTTTTGGTGTAATCAACGGTGTGGCCATCGGTGTATTCAAATTACCAGACATTGTCACCACCATTGCCACCGGGGCGATATCCTGGGGATTAGCGTGGATATACAGTGACGGGGCATATATCTGGGAAAATGCGTTAACCTCCGGCATCCTCGAAATTAACGATGCCATAATTTTGGGCGTCCCCTTGCCTGTCATCCTTATGGTGAGCCTTTTTTTTATCGGGTTTCTCATTTTGCACCGGTCACGATACGGTCGGGGCTTTTATGCGACCGGCGACAACCGGGTTGCTGCGATTTTTTCGGGGGTGAATGCCAAATATTATATTGTAGCGGCGTTCGCCTTCTGCGCTCTGACAACCTCGCTTGGCGCTATAATGAGCAATGCCTCCCAGGGAAGTGGCAGTGTCAGAGTAGGGCTGGTGTTTCTGCTGCCAGCTTACGCCCCTGTATTTCTCGGCAACGCGGTGTTCACAAAAACAACAATTTATGGAACTTTTCTGGCTGCCATGTTCATCTCAACCATGTTAAACGGGTTCACGCTGATGGCGGTACCCTATTACTACAGCGACTTCATCATCGGCATTGTTCTGATTGCAGCGCTGAGCCTTTCTACCGATATTGTTGTCAAAGGTAGAAAGGCTCAGCGATCGGTCCGACTACCGGATGCGAACGAAGAGGTGGTGTCGTGAATAAAGCAGATTCGAAGACGTTTCATTTCAGTCGGCTGTTCCAGCCCCAATTCGGCCTGATATGGATGTTGTTTGCCATGCTGGCGCTGTTTTCGCTTACATCGGCCGCCTTTCGCACCCCCGACAATTTGCTGGAAATTTTACGGGCCTCGGGTATTAACGCCATATTAATCCTGGGACTCACATGGATCCTGGCCATTGGAGAACTGGATGTTTCCTTTGCGGATGTGGCCGCGCTGGTGAGTATGATTGCCGCCTGCTTCGTGATGAAAAGCGGCGTTCCTCTGGGTTTGGCCATCGTGGCAGCCTTTGTCGGCGGCACATTGATCGGCGCCATCAACGGCTTTATGGCGGCTTATATGAAGATCCCCTCGCTAATCACTACCATTGCCACCGGGTTTGCGGCCAAGGCCGTCGCGAAAATATTAAACCAGGGCAAACCCCTGGCCATCATCACCAACTCCAAGCTGGTGTATAATTTCGTGTTCGGGGAGATACTGAGTATACCAGTTTTGTTTCTCACGGCCCTTGTAATTTACATCATCAGCTATTTTTTGCAGGACCACACAACCATGGGGCAGCATCTGTATGCCCTGGGCGAAAACCGGCAGGCCACCCGGGAGGCCGGAATCAAGGAATCCAAAATCGTATTCTATTATTTTACCCTCAACGCCGCCATGGCGTCTGTGGCCGGCATTCTGGTAACCGCTCAGCTGGGTTCCGGAGTATCGGAAATCGGCGGCGGGACCTTGATGATCCAGGGTTTTACGGCGGTCTTTCTCGGGGCCCTAGTGGTTAAGGCCGGCAAGCACAATGTCATCGGGACCTTTATCGGCGTTGTCATTTTAACCGTGCTGGTCAACTGGATTACGCTATTAGGGTGGCCGACATTCATCGTGTGGCTCACTCGGGGAACCATGCTGATTGCCGGCGTAAGCATTGTGACACTGTTAAGCTACCGGCAAAGAAAGGCTTCTCAGTTGCAGATGGAGTGACGTCAGCAGATTGAAAGATTTCCGCCGCAGGCGGATCAGGTTTCGGGTGTCAGGAGTAAGCAGGTATCAGGTTTTTTCGCCTGAGGCGTTTGAATATCGAATGTTGAATTATGATTGTCGAAGTAGGGTATTTTATCATTTATATTGACATAAAAAGTCAGAGCTAAGCGATTCCACACTTCGTCATTCGAACTTTCTTGTTCGATATTCATATTGTTCAGGATTTTGGTTCTGCGGGATGAAAACTATATACATAACCTTTTTATTTTTCCGCCTACAGCGGATACGGGTTAGGGAGGTAGCGCATGAAAAACGGTTACATGGAAAAAATATTAGACATCGATCTGGCAAGCGGCAAGATTGAGGCCATTGATTTTCCCGAGAAAGTCAAAAAGCAGTACCTTGGCGGGTCGGGGCTTGGGGCATGGTATCTGTACAATCATACGGAACCGGCCAAAATCGATCCGTTGGGTCCGGAAAACACCTTTGTGCTGCTAACCGGGCCGGTTTGCGGAACACCGGTCTATTCCTCATCCAGATATGAGGCCTGCGCCAAAGCACCGCTGACAGGCGTCTGGGGTGAAGCCAACAGCGGTGGTAAAGTTGCCCAGGTTCTGAAAAGCACCGGATATGACGGATTGATTATCAGAAATGCCGCCGACAGTCCGGTGTGCGTTGCCATCTCACAGGACCGGGTTGAGATCACTGCTGCGGGGAAGCTGTGGGGTAAGGATACCTATGAGATGGAAGGTGCTCTTAAGTCCGAGTACGGCGATAAAGTAAACTTTTTTGGTATCGGGCTGGCTGGAGAGAATAAAGTTCCCATCGCTGCCCTGATGAATGATGGCACCGACGGACGGGCCGCCGGTCGGGGTGGACTGGGGGCTGTGCTCGGTTCAAAAAACGTCAAGGCCATTGTGGTCTCACGGGGCAGCTTGAAAACACCCGTTTACGATAGAGAAAAGTTGATGGCTTCTATCGAAGACCATAACCTGAATATGAAGGAACTGACTGAGGGTTTAAGTGAATTTGGTACCGCCGGTGTGGTCACCCCCAATGAGGAGAGCGGGGATCTGCCTATCAAAAACTGGGCTCAGGGGCAATGGCAAGAGGGGGCCCAGAAAATCAGTGGCCCGACCATGAACCGGACAATTCTTACCAAGCGCTATCATTGCGGCCGGTGCGCCATCGGCTGCGGCCGAATTATTAAGGTGGACGGGGGGCCCTATGCTGTTCCCGAAGGCCCGGGGCCGGAATACGAAACCCTGGCCATGCTCGGCTCCAACTGTTTGATTGACAATCTGGAGGCCATCGCCAAGGCCAACGAACTGTGCAACCGCTACGGTCTGGACACAATCGCCACCGGTGCAGTGATTGCATTCGGCATGGAAGCCTATGACAGAGGTCTGGTTACCAAGAGCGACACCGATAGCATCGAGCTGATCTGGGGCAACGCGGACGCCATGCTGGAAATGGTCAAGGCTATCGGCGAAAATCGGGGTTTCGGGAAGATATTGGGTCAGGGGGTGCGCAAGGCGGCGGAAATCATCGGCGGAAATGCTGTTGAATTCGCCTGTCATGTCAAAGGTATGGAACTACCGGCTCATGACCCTCGGGCCAGATTCAGCAATGTTCTGGGCTATACCACCTGCAACCGGGGCGCCTGCCATCTAAGTGTGTTTGGTATGGACTTCGAAAGCGGGCTTAAGCCGCCGAACGGCATTGGTTTTGATCAGAGCCAGGATCCCTACGAGGTGGACGGCAAGGCGAAATTTTCCGTCGTCATGCAAGATCTGATGTCCGTTTTTGATGCACTGACCGTTTGTAAATTTATCGTTTTCGGCGGTGTGGACGTGCCCTCGCTGGCCCACTGGTTGAATTGCATCACCGGCTGGAAATTTGATGTGGCATCCCTGTTAAAGGCCGGTACCCGCATTTTTACCGTCAAGCGGCTGTATAATAACCGTTTGGGGATCAGCCGCAAAGATGACGCGTTGCCTCCGCGGCTTACCAATTTTTCGCGCGACACCGGCGGTTCCAAGGACAGAATCCCCCCCCAGGGGCAGTTGCTGAACGATTACTACCGGCTGCGCAAATGGAACGAATTCGGCGAACCGTCGCCTGAATTGTTGCGGGAGCTTGAAATCGACTTCTGACCGAATGTTGATCTCATGATAGCATGCATTTTGATCGTGAAATTATGAAATATACATTCATAGGGAGAAATCAATGGAAGTGGAAAAAAAACTGGCATCAATGGGGTTGACCCTGCCCGAACCGCCCCAGCCGGTGGGCAACTACGAGCCGGCGGTCATGGACGAGGACTTGCTGTATACCTCCGGGGCTAGTTGCATTATCAATGGAAAGCCGAAGTTTCTGGGCCGGGTGGGCGCAGAGCTGACCCTGGAACAGGGTTACGATGCAGCCAGGATTACCGCACTTAACCTGCTGAGCATCATTAAAGATAAGATCGGGGATCTCGATCGCATCGAGAAGGTAATCAAAGTTCTGGGATTTGTTAACAGCGCTCCTGATTTTCACCGACAACCAGAAGTAATCAACGGCGCTTCCGATTTGCTGGCCGAACTCCTTGGCAATCGCGGTCGACACGCCCGTTCGGCCCTTGGAACAAACAACCTGCCCATGAATATCCCTGTTGAGATTGAACTAATTGTCAGAATAAAATCAGTTAAGATGTAAAAAAATTCGCTACAGGGGGGATTTGAGGATGAACGCTGAAGATGGGGGTTTTTCGAACCCGGTCTACCACCGTTTTAGTCAGAATCGTAGCGACCTCAGTGCTTTTACCCATTTGTCTCAGTTCATTATTCAAAACCTGTTGCAAGAAATAGCCAATCTGTCCCTGGCTCTGGGCGCCACAGACATCAAGGGGCATGGCAGGAACTTCTTGCTTGGCACGCTCATTCTGAATAAGGATATTTTCCACCTTAGGGCCATTACCATGGGTGATGACTACCTGGTACCAGGATGCTATGACTGGGGCCAATTGAGTCGCGGTTCGCTTAAGGTTTGAAATCTGGTCTTGAAATGCACCCTTCTCACCATATTTCAGTATCGCATTTCCACCTAAAGCAACCACCAATTTTTTTAGATACTCCTCTTCCAAAAAAACTCTCAGATTTCTAAAGGGCTGTAGGAAAAAGGACTTTTGAGAATCTCTTCAAATCCGCGAACGATTAAAAACGCACCTGATGTGGTGGTAACTAAGGGAACATTGTGCTCAATGGTAACCCGGCGAATTGCCCGCTCGTCTACCTTGGACTTTAGACCTTCCGGGATGTTAATGACGAGGGATATTTCGCCGTTTTTATCAGGTCTATAATGTTCGGCCTCAACCCGGAAACCTTATGGACAGTAAAAACTTCGATTCCCCTTTCGGTGAGGAATTGGGCCGTGCCCTGTGTACTCACGATTGTATAGCCAAGCTCTAATAATTTCCTGGCAATCTGTAGAACAGCTTCCTTTTCTGAATCCCGAACACTAATGAACACACCATCCCTATGAGGCAACTTTGGGTTAACAGCAATCTGGGATTTAAGGTATGCCTTTCCAAAGGAGCACTCATTCCCCATGACCTGGCCGGTAGAGCTCATTTGGGGCGAGAGGATGGGATCCAGGTCAGGAAAAAAGGTATACGCAAACACGGATTCCTTCACATAGAAACGATCAGGAGAATTGCGCTGTTGACTGATTTGTGATGCGACTTATGAAAAAGAGATCCCCATGGCCCTACAATCCACAATTGATTTTTTCAAAACGCTAAAGTATTATAAATCCTTCAGTTTGCTTGTTACGAAAAATGCCAGCATTCCCCAAGCTTTGGTCGGGAACTTTACTTTTTTTTGGAAGGCTTTTCTTTGAGAGGAATCCCCAATAATGCCTTGGCAAGCTTGATCTTTTTGTCCAGGTTGCCTTCCCTGTAAATCATGATCCTCTGAGCCTGAGGGGATCCTGCACCATGCATTGACTCCACCAGGGTCGTACCCCCCGTCATGGCCTCGATAAGCCGGGCTACCTTGATGCGATGTTCCGTTGGGATGTCTGCCACGCCAGAGAAGTACTTTGTTACCAAGTGGCCTATATCCTCGCTTTCAAGGTCGTACTGGCTCGGAAGCGTTGCGATAAAGCCACCGGCAAGGTCTACGGCCAAACGGGCTACCTCAAAGTGAAACCGGGTAACGTTCTGCTTGCAGACATTTGCAAGCATGGTGTCCACCATATAGGCGCCTGATGGGGTCGGCCATCCCTCAGCGGCGCAGGCAATGGATGAACTGTAGAGCGTCTCGTTTAAGTGAATCATCTCGGTGACCTTATCCCTTACATGGGATCCCCTGGCCGTGCCCTGGATCTGGGCCAGGTAACTCACTGCCCCGGTCAAGACGTCTATCAGACCAGTCTTGCAAGCCCCGTAATTGGCCCGGTGGTGAGCGGCAAACCGGTAGACAAGGGAACCGGTGAAAGCCGTCTCACCGTCCATAAAGATCCTTTCTGTTGGTACAAAGACGTTCTCGAACGCGATGAGCGCTTCTCCGCCCACGGTCCCGAAAGAGGGTGTACCCATATCAATCCGCTCCCTTTTATCGCGTCGGTCATCGCTGGCCTGACGGCCGAAGATCATAGTAACCCCAGGTGCATCCACCGGTATAGCGCACACGACAGCATATTCCCTTGAACGTTCATCAAGGGCGGTCGTCGGCATGACCAAAATTTCATGGGAATTGACCGCTCCTGTCATATGGAGTTTTGCTCCCCTGATAACAACGCCATCATCCCGACGTTCCACAATACGAACATACTGGTCAGGATCGGATTGATCAGCCGGGCTCTTTGAACGGTCCCCTTTTGGGTCAGTCATGGCTCCGACTACCATCAAATTTTCATCCTGAATATAAGTTAACCAATTCTTGAAGCGTTCGAGATAGTCGGCTCCCTCATTGTTATCGATTTCATAAGCTACTGAATAGACAGCGTTGATGCCGTCAAATCCCACGCATCGCTGGAAGCAGGTGCCGGTCTTTTGGCCAAGGACGCGGAGCAGCTTAACCTTCTTGAGCAGGTCCTCAATGTTTTGGTGCACATGCGTAAAGCGGCTAATTGTACGGCCTGACAAATGAGAGGTGGCTGTGGCCAGATCCCGATGCTCCTTGTCGCTGACAAGGGCATAGGTCATAGCTGCTGCGCGCACGTGGGGCTCGGTGGCAGGATGCCGGGTTACATCCTGGATTCTTTTACCTTTATAGTAGATGACAGGATGTATTTGTCTTAAACTTTCTATGTATTGGGCTCCATTTTTGATTTTCATGATCTCTCCTTCCTTTGCTTGATTTTTGGTAAAACCATAATTGAGCGAAACAAAACTCTGGATTTTCGATAGATGTGTTGGCACACACGGCTCTTGCAAAACTATAAAGCTTCTTTCATAGCTCACCCATTGGCACTTTATAAAGTAGGCAGATATCTTTCCACATTGATCAAACGAAATCCCCCTCGATCCCCCTTTTAAAGGGGGAAGCATAAGTCCTCCCCTTTTGTAAAGGGGAGATAGAGGGGATTTTTTAGCACCTTTTGGCTCAATTAAGGTAATACAGTCATTATTAATAGTAAGAAGCACTAACAGTACGTAACCGAGGATTTTGATCAGCTTGCCTGTTTGTGCCCGCCTGTCTGTGTGCTACGCACAGGCAGATACGCAAACAGATAACTCAGCCAAGTCTTCTTCTGGAACTGTATACGATTTGAAAATGTCAGATACTGCCTCCAACTTTAGACACTTTAGATCACTTTAGTTCACTTATGACCAACTAATTCCTTACGCCTTATCAGCACATCCAAGTATATCAATCCAGTACTCGACCCTGCTCATAATAGCCTTTTTAACGGCTATATCAATTTTGCCAGGGTTATATTCGTCCCTGTGAGATGAAATATAGTTGTGAGTGGTATCAATCAGTGCATGTTTTAAATCCGTTGATATATTGAATTTTGAACCTCCAAGAGACACCAGTTTTTTTGATACGTCTGGCTGCAGGCCTGTTCCACCATGAATCACAAGGGGGACCTTTGTTTCGTCCCCGTTAATCAACTCTGATATCTTTTTCAACCTCTCAAAGTCTAATTTTGGATTCTTTGTCTTATATACCCCGTGTGCGGTTCCAATTGCCGGCGCAAAAATATCGACGCCTGTTTGCTCAACAAACTCTAATGCCTGTTGCGGATCACATAAAGCAGCCTCGTCTTCCGCAACTTTGACCTGGTCTTCAATACCTGAAACCGTGCCCAGTTCTCCTTCCACTGAAATGTCTCCAATCCCATGGCAATAGTCGCACACTTCCTTGGTTTGTTTTATATTTTCTTGAAAAACCTGCTTTGATGCGTCGATCATAATATTTGTATAACCTGCATCAGCACACTCTTTGCAATATTCGACATCAGTGCAATGATCCAGATGTAAACAAATGGGTATCGGCGCGGATTCTGCCAACGTCTTGTAAAGAGTAGCCAGAACTCTGGGGCCCAAAAATTTTGATGGCGTCACAGATGTCTGGATTATGAGTGGAGCATTCCTTTTCACTGCGGCCTCTACTACTGCTTCCATTTGTATGAGATTGGTAATATTAAACGCGCCAACCGCATACTTTTCATCCGTGGCTTTCAAAAGCATCTCTTTTGCATTTACTATTGACATTGTCTCCTCCTTGTAGCCTTCAGGTTAAAGACCGATTTATCCAAAATATGCCCTAATAAACTTCAAAAACCTCTCATTCTCTTCATCAAGACCGGGAGTCACTCTAAAGTAGCCGCCTTTACCATGTATCGGGGATATCCTTTTCAGGAAAATCTTTTCCATATCCAGTGCTGCTTGAAGGATTTCTGCTGTTGTTTTACCTTTCATGGTTGCATCAATGAGCATGTAGTTTCCATGGGCTTTATAAGGTTTAAGGCCCAATTTCTGTGCTTCTGCATAAAAAATATCCATCCACCGATTATTATGCTTTACCTTTTCCGCAACCTCCTCCGGGTTATCGAGAATCGCCTCAGCGGCAGCCATTGACATAAGACTGACATTCCATGGCAGAAACATTCTATTGAAGGCACTAATCATTTCTTCTGTTCCCAAAACATACCCAAATCTTACGCCAGCAAAACCGTGTGCTTTTGACAGGGTTACGGATAAAAAAACCTGCGTGTACTTTTTTATTAGAGGGGCTTTTGAAGAAATTTCCGGATGATAGTCAAGATATGCCTCATCAATGCAAAGAGGTATGCCTGTTTCACAAAAGCGTTCAAGATCCGCATCATCAATAAAAACACCGGTGGGGTTGTTGGGATTAATGATCAGGATTAGTTTTGTTTTCTCATTTATGGCACCAAGCATTCCTTCCACGTCATACTGGAGATCATTTTCACGCACAGGTATTTGAACAACTTTCCCGCCGCACAATTCCGCCCGGGGAGGAAATAGTCCAAAAGTCGGATTGGACATGATGATCTCATCGCCGGGCTGTAAAAAGATACGCATCATCGCGTCAATAATTTCCGACGAACCATTACAAAGGGCGACATTGTCCGGACCAAGATCATACATTTCGCCTATTTTGGTTCTCAACCTTTTCATGCTATCAGGATACCGGTTCCCTTTTCTCACAGCCTCAGCAACTGCGTTAACAACCTTGTCTGACGGCGGAATCGGATTTTCATTCAGCATGAGCCTGGCATGATCCGGATTAGCCCAGGCCTTATCAAGTATATCTGTGTTGTACTCTCTTGAACTCAGCAGCCAGGGGACAAACCATTCTTTTAGTTCTTTCATTATCTTTCTCTCCTTTTACTCGAAAATTAAGATTATAGCAGACTGTCAATCGGAGTAAATTCGAGGTCAAAAGCATCCGCAACACCCTTATAGGTCACTTTGCCTTTGACAACGTTGGCGCCAAGCTTGATTTCAGGATTCTCCCTCATGGCCTTTTGCCATCCTTTGTTCGCTATCTCTACCGCATAAGGGAGGGTCGCATTGGTAAGGGCCATGGTGGATGTTTTGGGGACAGCCCCCGGCATATTGGCCACACAGTAGTGCACTACTCCCTCAACAACATAAGTCGGTTCAGAATGGGTGGTCGCTTTTGATGTTTCAAAACATCCGCCTTGATCAATTGCGACGTCCACCAGCACCGCCCCCTTCTTCATGGTTTTCAGCATTTCCCTTGTGACCAGTTTGGGGGCCTTTGCCCCGGGGATAAGAACAGCTCCAACCACCACGTCGGCTTCCTTTACGAGTTTACGGACAGTTGCGGGACTCGCCATGATTAAAAAACAGTTGCTGGGCATAATATCGCTTAGATAACGCAAACGATCTAAATCCATATCGAGAACATAAACTTTTGCTCCCAGGCCACAGGCCATCTTGGCGGCATGGGTACCAACCACTCCGCCACCGATAACGAGTACTGAGCCAGGATCTACTCCGGGCACACCGCCCAAAAGAATGCCATGACCGCCTTGGGCCATTTCCAGATATTTGGCCCCTTGCTGGATTGCCATTCGGCCGGCCACTTCGCTCATAGGGGTAAGCAACGGTAGAGATCCATCCTGCTTTTGAATAGTCTCATAGGCAATGTTGATGGAGCCGCTTTTTATTAGAACACGAGTCAGCTCTTCTGCCGCGGCCAGATGAAGATAGGTGAAAACGATCTGGTCCTCCCTTATGAGCTCGTACTCGGCTGGCAGGGGTTCTTTAACATGCATCACCATTTCCGCGCGGCTAAAAATTTCTGCTGGTGTATCTACAATCTCAGCTCCGGCATTGATATAGGCTTCCTCACTATACCCGCTGCCAGTACCGGCGTTTTTTTCCACCAGAACTGTATGCCCGTTTTGTTTCATCACCTCCACCCCCGCGGGAGTCATGCAAACACGATTTTCTTCAGCCTTGATTTCTTTCAGTATTCCGATATCCATAAATAACTCCTTTCCAAACAAGTTCGTTCAACCACTAATTAACAGAATCTTACCCTACAACAAGCTATCAACTGGGACATACTCAAGACCAAAGGCGTCAGCAACCCCTTTATAGGTCACTTTGCCTTTGACCACGTTGGCGCCAAGTTTAATTTCAGGATTCTCCCTCATAGACTTTTGCCATCCTTTATTCGCTATCTCAATCGCATACGGAAGCGTCGCATTGGTCAGTGCCACGGTAGATGTTTTGGGGACCGCCCCCGGCATATTACTGACCGCATAATGCACAATGCCATCAACCGTATACGTCGGATTGGAATGGGTTGTCTCTTTAGAAGTTTCAAAGCACCCGCCCTGATCAATCGCGACATCCACCAGCACCGAACCGGTCCGCATGGTTTTTACCATTTCTCGCGTAACAAATTTGGGTGTTTTGCTTCCTGTGACAAGCACGGACCCAATGACCACATCGGCAATTGGCACTAATTCCCTAATGGCCGCCGGACTGGACATTACCAGGAAACAGTTATTGGGCATTACATCGCTCAGGTAGCGCAAACGCTCCAGATTCGCCTCGACGATATATACTTTTGCTCCCAGACCGCAGGCCTTCCTGGCGGCATTAATTCCAACGACGCCACCGCCGATAATAAGTACCGTTCCCGGATCTACACCCGGTACACCGCCCAGCAGAACGCCTTGCCCGCCTTGTGCCATTTCAAGGTACTTGGCTCCCTCCTGTACCGCCATAGGTCCTGCTACCTCACTCATTGGGGTAAGCAGAGGTAAAGACCCGCCCTCTTTTTGAATCGTTTCGTACGCAATACAGACGGAACCACTTTTGATCAAAGCGTGGGCCAGTTCTTCTGCCACGGCCAGGTGAAGGTAGTTGAAAAATATCTGTCCTTCCCGGATGAGTTCATACTCCGAGGGCTGGGGCTCCTTCACGCGCATAATCATCTCGCACCGGTCAAAAATTTCTTCAGTCGCAAACACAACCTCAGCCCCGGCTTTGACGTAAGCTTCATTATCGAACCCGCTGCCAGTGCCGGCGTTCTTTTCCACCAAAATCGTATGCCCGTTTTGTTTCATCACCTCCACCCCCGCAGGAGTCATGCAAACACGATTTTCTTCAGCCTTGATTTCTTTTAAAACGCCGACTTTCATAGAGGTCTCCTTATAGTCTGGTAGTGCCCATCCTCGGGCTTACTTCAACCAGTTTCTCCAAAATGTTTCTTTCTTCCATTTCCTCACCTCATGTCCAGAAAAAGTTGCTTCAATAGCTATTGTTATAGATGTATATACAAACATGAACAAAAAAACATAATTTTAGTTTCCAAGGGTTTATATATTGTTTTCCTGTATGTGATATCGTCCAAGTTCCACTTCGAATACATACTTATCTCCCCTGTAATATGAGCAAAGGACTTCTACTGGTATGCTGTTTTCATCAAAGGTTATGCTTTCCATGAAAATACCCGCTGAATTTTCCGGGAGATCCAAAATCCTTGCTATTTTACCTTTCAAATTAACGGCTCTAATTGTCTGTTCGCACCATGCAAGTACGATATTGAAGCGTTCGGAAATGATTTTATACATTGAACCTGTTAGGTCCATGTCCAAAATCTTTTTAAACATATCGTACGGTATATAACTCTCTTCATATATAAATGGTATGCCGTTTCCAGCCCTCAAGCGACGAACTACGATTACCTTACTATTTACCCCTAAGACAAGAGTTTTCGCCACTTGATCATTTGCATCTTCAATACTTTTTTTTAGAACTTTAGTGTTTTCTTTTATACCAATTTCACATAGATCGTCGCTGAAACTGGAAATTCGCTTAAGGCTATGTTTAAGAGCAACGGGCATTGTCGATGAAACAAAGGTCCCCATTCCCTTTTCTTTTCTCAATAATCCCGCTGATACTAATTCTGCTATAGCCTGTCTTAAAGTATTCCTGTTTACCCCACACATTTTTGAGAGTTCAATTTCAGAAGGCAGTTGTTCCCCTTTCCTGTACCTTCCTGTCTGAATAAGCTCTTTAAGCCAGGCGCTTATTTGCAGGTATTTCGGGATCGGATTTGATGGATCAACTACTTTCAATTGATTGCCTTCCTTCGTAATAATTCACCGAAGAGAATCTTAGGGAGCAGAGACTTAGTCCTTCGATTTATAAGTTCGATGACTAACCTATTCACTCAGGACTCAGTGCTGCCTGCGACGAGCCTTTCGGCACTGAGCCTGTGGAGAGCCCCTCGGTCTTGAACTCTGGGCCGAAAGGTCTCAAGGTCGAACGACTCAAGGCCGAACTGCTCAGCCGAGACGAGTGAGCAAAGAGGTTAATATGCTCTCAAAAATACGTCACAGTATTTGCTAATCGAAGCACTTAGCTATTTTTTTAAAAAGCATCCTTTATAACACCCCTCATTAACATTTATACAACTGTCTTTTTTGTATGTTTCGTCCTTTGTGTCTTCGCCGTGATATACAAACCAGGCATCTCTTATGCCAATCCAGCAGCTCGTTTGCCTGTCTTTTTTTGCACAATTTGCAAAACACCGAGCATTATCAGAACAAGGACAATAATGCAGGTACACATTGCATTGGCACTTGCTGTCCAGCCGTCATTATCAAGCATGATGATTTCTATGGCTGCAAGGTGCACTGTAGCGGAAACAAGAAATATGACAGCACTTATTGTGGTCATGGACCTCATGAAAAAATAGACAAAATTTTGAAAGAACGCGACACGTGAAAGCGGAAAAATTATCTTGAAAAATGTTCTAAACGTATCCCCGCCGAGACTGATGGATGCTTCCTCAATTGATGGATCAATATTCCGCAAATTGGAAATACTGGATAGTATGCCCAAGGTAAAATTACAGATGACAATATTTATCACAATTATCCATGGCGTGCCATAAAAGATATAATAGGGTTTGTTAAACGCAAGGATGTAACCGAGACCCATTACAAGACCGGGAATTGCCGCCGGCATAACAGACAAAAGGTATATAAGTTGTTTGAAATATGCTTTTCTTGTTTCCATGACGTAGCCTGCGACCAGCGTTATAAAGGCACCCGCAACACCAACGATCAAAGAAACCCAGAAACTCGTCCATATTGCGGAATAACCCCCTATTGATGGAAACTTGTAATGCTGAAAAGTCAAAGACCAGTCATAAGGCCATACCTTGACAAAAGAACCGATAACCACCGTTGCAAATACCAAAATAATAGAAAAAGATACAAAGCCGCAATAGGCTGTATATGAGATTTTTTTAAATGGTCTTGAAGGTGGAATGACAGGTTTTGCAGCACCGCTTATCATGGAAAACGTCTTCCGGGAAATGTAGTAGTTAAGCATAAATGCCATAAGCGAAGGAACGAGCAGGATGATACTTATGGTAGCACCCAGGTCAAAACGATAAAGATTTGTTACCTGTGCATAAATTTCGGTTGCCAGAACATTGTAGTCTGCGCCGATGACCACAGGGTTTCCAAAATCAGTAATCGTCAGATTGAATGTCAAAGCGGCTGCGCTGAAGATACCGTACTTTGCAGACGGAATAGTTATACGGGTAAATACTTTGAATGGCGTTGCCCCTAAGCTCTCCGCTGCTTCATCCAACCTGATGTCAACAGCCGAAAGTGTTGTATACAAAATGACGAATGCATGGGGCAGACAATAAAGAACTTCCGAAACAATAATGCCTGTTGCCCCGTAAATACTCCAGTCCGTTTTCAAAAGATGGGCTGTAATCAACCCATTCCTGCCGAAAAGATAAATAAGTGCCAGTGCCTGAACAATGGATGGCGCAATAAGCGGCATCATAATTATATTCCTGAAAAAAGTCTTTCCAGAGATAGTTGTCCTTGTCATGGCATAGGCAAAAAAGAAAATTACAATGGTTACGATGATCGTGGTGGCAAAAGATACGTAAAGACTGTGCCAGAGAGCATTCAGTGTATAAGAGGTGGTAAAATATTTTTGAAAGTTTTCAAGGGTGAAATTCACTAAACCGAACTCGCCGCCTTTGAAAAAACTCATAGTTAGGATTGACCATAATGGGAAAAGCATAAAAAAGCAGAGCAGCAATCCAATAAAAATTGTTACGGTCGGCACTATGAATTTGTCAAATTCCATCCTTGCAGATGAGATTTGGTATTTTTCTATTACAGAATCTTCCTTTTCTCTTGTATTCATTTGTTCACTTTTCAACTGCAGGCTTTCTGGGAAAACAACTTTTTAATGTTACCAATGAATTACATCAATTTTTTAAAAAGTTCTGTATAGACATGGAAAGTATCAGGAGGGAAATAAACTTGGATTTTCTCTCCTCTTCTCAGTCCGGCCTTTTCAAATTCCTTTTCAGGAATATCGACAATCATTGTCTCTCCTTCAAGGACGAACGCAATTCTTACAACTGCGCCAAGGAAAGTAATAACTTCCGCTACAACGTCAACAACATTTAAAGTAACACATTGTTCAGATGAGATTGTAACATCCACTAATTCAATGTTTTCAGGCCGGACAGCAAGGTGGACATTGTCACCTTCCACATCGTCGAGGTTTGAAACGGCAAGTTCCATTTGTCCAAATTTTACTTTTCCATCTTTTTTCATACCTGAAATAAAGTTGGAAGTTCCCACAAATTCTGCAATAAAACTTGTTTTTGGCTCTTTATATATTTCAAAAGGAGAGCCAACCTGTCTGATTTGACCATCTCTCATAATCACAACCCTGTCAGCAAGTGAGAGAGCTTCTTCCTGATCATGTGTCACATAAATCAGGGTAATTCCCAGTTCTTGTTGTAGCTTTTTTATAACTGTTCTGAGGCGCACACGTATCTTGGCGTCGAGAGCACTCAGGGGTTCATCAAGCAGAAGGATGCTGGGTTTTATGGCAAGAGACCTGCCAAGAGCAACCCTTTGCTGCTGTCCGCCACTCAACTGTGAAGGGTAATGGCCTTCCCATCCGATGAGGCCAATGAGCTTGAGCATTTCATTGACCCTTTCATCAATTAACCCTTGAGGCATTTTCCGCATTTTAAGTCCGAAAGCTATGTTTTCCCTTACCGTCATATTGGGAAAAAGGGCATAGGATTGAAAAACGATGCCAAATTCCCTTTTCTGCGGTATAATATCATTTATGACCTTTCCGTCGTAGACAATATTCCCGGATGTCAGGGTCTCAAAGCCGGTAATCATTCTGAGAATAGTGGTTTTTCCGCAGCCGCTTGGGCCTAAGAAGCAAACAAATTCTCCTGGTTCAATATCCAGACTAACATCGTCTACTGCAACTAAAGACCCATAAGTTTTTCTTATTTTATCCAAAACCAGCTTTTTTGACATAGCAGCAAATGCTCCTTTGGAATTGACGCAGTATTCAGGATTCTTGCTTCTTGAAATGCGGCTTTTACATAACCCGCAAGTATGCGCCCGTATAACTGCTTAAGTGATTATTGTTATAGATGTATATACAATAAATCTCAATAAAAAATTAATCCATAACCCGCTTGTCCAAAATAGGTTTTGGTTTTGGACAGCGTTTTACGCCAAAAACCTTCTCAAAACATTTGACTATTAAAGTCCCCCTTTTAAAGGGGGATTTAGGGGGATTTTCAACCCGTTGCATAAAATCCCCCCGACCCCCCTTTCTAAAGGGGGAGGCCTTGAGGGGTAGTGAAAAGTGATTTTCTGAACAGTTAGATTATCTTATTAGCGAAGGAAAAGTTTTGACCACACTTCAAGAATTTTTGCTCGATTTTCTGACTGCCAGGGGAAAT
The DNA here is from genome assembly GCA_020349865.1 of Desulfobacteraceae bacterium. Next base: position 4,276,993 of record CP070700.1, on the reverse strand, counting down.
CCATCGGGGCTAATTTGATTGTTTCTAAGGCAGGTAAGTCCTTTGGTCCCGGAACACCAGGATATGCCACTCCTAATTTAAATGTTGCATATCTTTCCATCGCGCTTTTAGAGATTGCCCAGTCTAAGAACTTCTTAGCAGCTTCTTCATTTCTTGCACCTTTCAAAAGCGAATTCACTTCCAGTTCAAATCCGACACCCTCTTCAGGGAGTGCCATAACAACTGGAGACCCCTTCTTTTTTAGCGATGAATAGACAAAAGCAAATGAACAGCCAACCGCATATTCACCGGACGCGGTCAGTTTTGCCGGTTTTGAACCGCTCTTAATATACTGGCCCATGTTTTTATCCAGTTTTTTGAGAAAATCCCACGCCTTATTTTCTTCTATGGGTTTGTTCTTATAGTCCGGGTCAAGCATGACAAGAAGGCTTGCGACCTGTAAAAAGCCTGTGCCGGAACTGGCCGGATTTGGCATGATTAGTTTACCCTGATAGGCCGGATTGAGAAGATCATTCCAGCTTTTTGGCATTGCAAGATTGTCTTTTTCCAAAACCTTTGTATTTCCAACAAAGGCAGCCGCATACAAATCAATTGCCGTCCAATAACCTTCGGGGTCCTTAAAATTATCCGGGATCTTTTCCCAGCCTTTGGGCTTGTAAGGCACAAGCATTCCCTTTGGTACAAATTCCGACGTATTCGTCACTGCCCATCCCCAGATGCAGTCTGCCTGGGGATTATCCTTTTCTGCCAGCATCCTTGCGCCCAACTCACCTGTTGACAGACGAATGGCCTGGATGTCAAGATCAGGGAGTTCTTCTTTAGCAAGTTTGAGATAATCGACAGTCTCTTCAGTTTCCAGTGAAGTGTAAACAACAACCCTGTCCTTTGCTATTGCTGTTCCCATGAAAAAAAACAAAATTACCAATACACAAACAATTGACAAACCTAACTTTTTCATAATGCTCCCTCCTTTTTTGTTAAATTGTTTGCAGTTTCTCTCCCACCTCATGAGGCAGGGAATCAAGAACGCTTACGCTTCCAGACCATTACAAAATCATCTGTGTTGAGGATTGGATTAGCGGTGATTTAACTCATAAATTAGGCCCTCGTTTTACGTGCGAGCCCGAAGCCTTAACTTTAATAAATTGCCCTACTTTCAATATGTTGGCTAATTTCCCAAACTTTATTTATAGGCTACATTTGACCCCTTCATTTTGTCAAGCGAAATGTGCACCGGGAAATCCTGAGGCACAGGACAAGATACCTTTGACTGACCCCCATGACCTGCACAGATCAGAGCGGTGTAATGAGAGCGCTTTGACAGGGGTCTTTGGTTAACATTACCATTGCTTCAAACTCACGAGACGGTCTGTAGGCTAGAAAGGAGTGTAAGCGTTTGTGGTTATACACGTCCTCGATAAAATAGGGAATTTTTTCCTGAACATCTTCCGAGAGCCTGGTGCACTGGCGAGAAGGCCTTTGTGAGTCAGGTTAGATTAAAGGGTAAAATCAGCGAAGTTATTGGAAAATAAGGTTGAGGTTTAGGTGTTTCTCCAATATCATAGATTTCACCCATGCCGGTTGACCGTTATCGGCTGTCCATTGGAAATTTAATTGATGAGAGTAGATCTTTAAGCCATTAAGTTCAAATATCACCAGAGCTTAATAGCTTTTTTTTCGGAGGTATCTTTAATGGGGGAAAGACCAATTTATAAATACTTGGAACAGCAGGTTAAGGAGTTAGAAAAAGAAGCCGCCAAGTTCAGGGCTGCAGAAGAAGCACTGCGGGTTAGCAAAGAAAGCCTTTCACAAATCGTTCAGGGAAACGCCATACCGACCTTTGTAATAGATAACCAGCATCGTATTACGCACTGCAATAAGGCCTTTGAGAACCTGACAGGTTTAGTTGCGGATGAAATAATAGGAACACGGAAACAGTGGACGGTTTTCTACTCCGCAGAAAGACCGGTCATGGCCGACCTTATTGTGGATAAGGCGCCGGTGGAAAAGGTAGCCAAGTATTACGGAAGTAAATATCAAAAATCGATTATAATAGAAGGGGGTTACGAGGCTGAAGATTATTTCCCGGCTCTGGGAGAAAACGGCAAATGGCTTTTCTTTACCGCTGCACCTTTAAGAGACGCTGAGGGCAACATCACGGGCGCCATAGAAACCCTCCAGGACATTACCCAGCGCAAACGAGCAGAGGAAGCGGTTCGAAGGTCAGAACGGCGACTCAGGGCATTCCTTGACTTCCTCCCCTATCCCATTGTGGTGTTTACGCGACGTGGGTTTGTTTACTACTTGAATCCTGAGTTTACGAACATCTTCGGCTGGACTCTGGAGGAACTGGAAGGTAAAACGATTCCGTACGTACCGCCAGGCCTCGAGCAAGAAACCAGTGAGATGATCAATAGACTTTTTGAGGAAAGAATTTTGCTTCGGTACGAAACCAAGCGGCTGACCAAGGATGGCCGGAGCCTGGATGTGGTGATGAGGGCAGTCGTCTATTCAGTCGCCAAAGATGAGCCAGCAGGAGAAATTGTAATATTCAGGGATATTACGCAGGAAAAGCGGATGGCCCGCAACAATGAGGCAATACTCCGGATAAGCACGGCACTGCCGGAATACCCAGACTTAGAGGATCTTTTAGATTATGTCAGTAACGAAGTCAAACAACTCTTAGACACAGAGGGATCATTAGTCACATTGCTTGATGAGGAGAAGAATGAACTCTATTTTTTAGGTGCAGCCTATGACGACGCTGCCGCGGAAAAAAGGGTAAAGAAGATACGGTTCCCTGTGGATCAGCTTATGGCAGGCAAGGTGATTAAATCAGGTGAGCCGGTTATCGTTTCCGATACCTCCGAGAATACCGATCTCCAAAGAGAAAGAGATAAGAAACTGGGCTACCACACTAAAAATCTGCTTCTGTTGCCTTTATGGAGCGTTGATCGAATTATTGGCGTGTTATGCGCCATTAACAAAAAGGAAGGGAGCTTTGATCAAACAGATGTTGAGCTATTGAACATGATAGCGGGAACCGTTTCCCTTTCCATCGAAAATGCCAGGTTTTCTGAAGAAATAATAAAGGCGTACAAAACGAATGCGGCCCTTCTCCGAATCAGCACTGCACTTCCAGCATATCCTGATTTGGAAGAACTTCTGGACTACATCAGCAACGAAGTGAAACGACTGATAGGAACAGAGGGCGCCCTTGTCATGTTACTTGACGAAGAAAAGGATGAGCTTTTTATTTTGGGCTCGGCCTATGACGACACCACTACCCAGGAAAGGGTAAAAAAGATCAGATTTAATCTGGATCAGGTTGTGGCAGGAGGGGTGATCAAAACAGGTAAGCCGGTTATCGTTTCTGATAGCTCCAAAGAGCCTGATTTTCATAGCGAAAGAGACAAAAAGCTCGGATACGATACCAAGAACCTGTTGGAAGTTCCCTTGAGGAGCAGTGATCGAATCATTGGTGTTTTGTGTGCCATTAATAAAAAGGCGGGAGACTTTCATCAGGCTGATGTTGAGCTTTTAAGCATGGTAGCGGGAACGGTATCCCTTTCCATAGAAAATGCCAGGTTTTCTGAAGAGATAAAAAGTGCGTACAGAGAAGTAAGCAGTATGAACCGGGCCAAAGACAAAATTATCAATCACCTCTCCCATGAACTAAAGACTCCCGTTGCAGTCCTCTCTCCTACCCTGAAGATACTGGAAAAGAAATTGGCAAGCCTTCCTGAAGAGACCTGGAAGCCTGCCATAGAAAGGGGCCAAAGGAACCTCGAACGCATATTGGAGATTCAATTCGGAGTGGATGACATCATGCAGAAAAGGCAATATGAAACCTATGACATGTTTTCCCTTATATTTGATCAGTGCGCCGATGAGCTGGAAGCCCTTATTGCCGAGGAAGTGGGAGAAGGCCGGGTCATTAAGCGTGTTAGAAAACGCATTGATGAGATATTTGGCCCAAAAAACGTCAGTTCGGAAAAGATATTTTTAAACGAATATGTTCAGGAAAGGCTTGAGCACCTTAAATCATTATCGTCTCACCGCCATGTGGAAATTTTAACTCAGATCGAGTCTGCACCCCCCCTATACATACCACGGGATCCCCTGCAAAAGGTGATTGATGGTCTCATGAAAAATGCCATAGAAAATACGCCCGATGAGGGAAAGATAGAGGTATTTGTCCGAAAAAATGAAACGGGACCTGAATTGATTGTACACGATTACGGCGTTGGCATTACGGAAGACCACCAAAGGCGCATATTTGAGGGCTTTTTTTCAACTCAAGAGACAATAGACTATTCCTCAAAAACCCCTTTTGATTTCAATGCCGGCGGAAAGGGGGCCGACCTTCTGCGCATGAAAATCTTCTCCGAGCGCTATAATTTCAAAATCAATATGGTATCTTCGCGATGTCTATTTATACCAAAAGCAAGTGATGTCTGTCCCGGCAAAATAAGTGAGTGTAACTTTTGCACAAACAAGGAAGACTGTTATAATTCAGGCGGAACTACCTTTTCTCTGAACTTCCCACCTTCCCCATAAACATTTAACGAATGTGAAGACTGGTAGATCTTATTTTGCTTCGCTTATGCCGCTTGCAGATTCTTTTTCTGCTTATTGCGGGCATGGGCGGTGTGGTCGAAAGCTAATTGAGGGTTGCAATACAGAAAGACTACCGGGCTAAATTTGACGGCTTCGTAAAAAGTCCATCTGCCGCTCGACATGCTCGCGGTTCAGAGCATAGCCGAAGGGCGACGTTGCGCTTCATCTTTAGTCATTTCGACGTACTGTAAGTAAGTACGACTCATTCCTAAAGATTCGCGCGCCTTGCATCTGGGGCTTTTTACTGTGCCGTCCCTTTCATGACTTTTTACAAACTCATCAAATTTTTTCCAACAACTCAGTGTCATCATGGGAATAAGGAGGGGCGCAGCAGCACAGTAGTTTTAGCAGTGTGTTGCTGGCATTTTGAATGCGGTGGGGTGTGCCTGGTGGGATGCAAACGGTATCGCCGGCGGTGATGCGAAATGTTTTCTCTCCCGGTGTCATGAGACCCTTTCCCTTCGTGATATGATAGATCTCTTCAGACTTATGGTGCCTGTGTAAGGCGGTGGCGGAGGTAGCTGGGATCGTGGCTTCTGCCAGACTTTGATTCGAATTGCCGTGGATATCCGGGTGCATGAGTTCACGAATAAGTGACCCATCCTTGGTAGTATAGGGCTGGATCTTTCCATATTCTGTCTTCATCTTCATTCTTTCTTTTAAAACACCTTGGTTTTAACTACCCCTACGGCCACAAGGTAAAGGAGCCGCGATTCAGCATTAAGGCCGAGGCACTCGGCAGCTTCAAAATCATAAAAGGCCCCTATTCCGCAACAGCCAAGGTCCATGGCCTCTGCGGCAAGATACAGCCTCTCACCCATTCTGCCGGCCGTCATCATGGCATAACGGTAGCCCCTGGCTCCCCATACACGGTCCAGCGCATGAAGATTTGTCATGAAAACAAAGTGGACGGCCGCATTGGCAAGCCATGTCTGGTCGAGGCAGATATGAGCCATTCTGTCAATAATAGATCCGTGAGAAATGATCCCATAAGATCCCGAGAAACTGTCCAGCAAATAAAAGCCCGGTTCAAAGTCCCCGGCCCTGCCGACAATGAAACCGGTACAAACGGATTGGTGACACTTCGCCTGCGTTGAACTTTCCTCTGTATCAGTTTTACAGAGTGCTTCCAAAAGCGCGAAAAAAGAATCCTGCGGTATGGGTTCGGGGACGAAATTGCGCCTCGAACGACGTCGAACAACGGTTTCGGCGTAGCCCGCGGCTTCAGGCCAGGTCCCAGAAGGGTGGATTTTCGACCAGGTGTCTGATTTGACGCCCAGTTCATTACGCATTTGGATTGTCGACTCTGATGGCGGCATTGACTTAACGCCTGCCATGTGTATTTCCCGGATAACAGGATAGTCAATCTCTTTATGCGCCACCTGACTCGCGGCTTTCATGGGCTCAGGTATG
>CP070700.1:4264092-4270860 GCA_020349865.1 Desulfobacteraceae bacterium | reverse complement strand
CTCCTGGTAAGCACTGCATGCCGCTGCCACGGAGTGATTACAGGCCTGGAAAGGTTATAAGTGATATGGGTAAAGCCACGAACTCAACGATCACCCTCTTGGGAGAGAAGGTGATCATAGATATTGAAAAGAGCGATTTTTATCAAACCATGCTGGAGTCCATCGCAGAACGCGTTTTTCAACTCTTAGGGCCGGAATTCGACAAGCAGGCCTATCTCGATGAAGTTGAGAAAGGCCGTTTGGCCGTAGAGATTGGGCAGGAACTGGCAATACCCGTCAGCATCATGCTCTCCTTGGAATTAGGCTATTGTCTTGGCCAGTTAAAAGGCCTGGGCAGAACCTTGGACTGTGACAAGGCCCTGAAAGATCTTTATGGGATATGGAAGACCCGTCTCAAGAATATGTTAAAGGATCAGATGATCAGCGGCGATATAATGCATTGAGTTCTCTAACTTTAACGACCGATTAAACAAGGCGCTCTAATCTTTTCTAATCAGAGGCATTTTAATGATAACCGCGGATGAAATTAAAGAAGCCATGCTCGCTGCAGAGCCTCTTTTACTTCGGCTTCAGGAACTCTATGACCGCCTGCCCGGGACGAACTGCACGTGTGATCAACCAGGGGTCTGTTGCACGTTCTTGCCCGAAATGACCGTACTCGAAGCCTTGCAATGGATCAAACTTATGCAGACCATGTCCGATTCCGAATTATCCGCCAAACTCAGAAGATTCGTGGAATTTTATATGACCAATCCTGCTCGTCTTTCTGGCTGTCCATTTAAGGAAGACGGCGTCTGCACCATTTACCGATACCGAACATTCGGATGCCGTTCCTATGGCTTGTGGAGTCAGGAAATGGGATGGATGCGGACACGGGAGAGCCGCAATGGTAAAAAGGCCCTAAGGCAGATGTGGAAAAGATACGGCGTGGAAATCCCTTCAGACATAGTGGAATTTGAGATTGATTACTGCGACAAGGTTCAGATTCAGTCAGGAAAGACCATTAATGACACCATGATCATGGAGTTGCTGAAAAATGTCTACGACCTTGGGAAATCTCTGGGCGATCTTCAAACCCGCTTCGAAGAAGAATACCATTCTGATTTCAGTTTTTTTCTGGCCTCGCTGTTTTTGGGAATGAGAAAAGCGCTCCTCCTGAAGTTCGCAGTGATCAAGGAAATGGTACAAAAGGGAACCAACACGCGCCTTCAAGAAACACTCGAAAAGGTATCGCCTGATACAATCCGCTCTCCCTAACCCATATACTGCCTTTCTATTTTCATCTCTTTTTTTCTAAAAAATCGTCCTTTGGACGATTTTCAATGCAGATTAAATCCAATAAATATAAATATTTGGGCAAAAAGTAATTAAGTGACCCCCGAAAAAGCCAGTGGGTTATTCGTTATGATTATGACTGTTTTCGTGGTAACCGATTTCGCAATACCCATGGCATAACGGATGGAGGGAGGAAAAAGATGAAAACGATTCATTTGGAACTCCTGCACGAAGGGCAACACTGAATCCCCTGTGAATACATGGCCAGGGTGGTCGAAGCAGTGGCTCCGGAGTTTGGCGATGCCATAAAGTATGAAAAATCAATCACCACTAAAATTGAAGGTGCAATACGCTATAATGAGCTTTCGAAAAAACTTGGAAGACCTGCCCCGGTTCCGTCCATATTTATCGATGGTGATTTGGTATTTGATCAGACGCCTGGTCAGGAGGAACTAAGAGGGTTTCTTGAAAGATACATCGCCGATGCTGCTGGAAAGGATTGATAAATTGAAACCCGATGAAAAAATTCTTCGCTATGTTTATCCTACCCAAAGCGTCTGTCCCCCGGAAATCCATTTCCAGATTCAAGGAGACGAAGTTAAAGAGGTGCGATTCGTGGGCGGGGGATGCCCGGGCAATGCCCAGTTAGTAAGCCGATTTTTGCAGGACAGACCGGTAAATGATGTATTGGAACTCATTGGGGAAATTACTTGCAGGAATGGCACGTCATGTCCGGATCAGTTGGCTAAAGCCCTGAAAGCCACCATGGATGGTAGCCTTGAGCCTGCCCGATCATTTAAGGTTTATTCAGATCCCGAGCCCAGGAAGCGTATTGGCCTGATTGGCGACCTGGGAGGACACAGTGAACTCCTGCAAGGGCTTATTGAAAATATCCGTAAAGAGGAAGTAGAGATTATATACTCTCTTGGAGACATGACAGGGAATTCTGCGGAAAATGAGGATCTGATCAAGCGAATGCGCAAGGAAGAAATTTTAGCCATTCAGGGAGAACTGGACTTCAGGTATGCAAATGGACAAGAGCCCACAGGTTTCCCCTGCCTCAATCAAAAGGAAAGGGACTACCTGGTCCGTCTTCCCCAGGTCCTATCGTTCCAGTTAGGGGAAAAGAAAGGCATGGCTTTTTTTGGGAAGTATGTACGTGATCTTCCCGATTTTTCTGATTTCGAGCCTTTTGCCTTAGAAATGAACATGGTCTGCGATCTGACGCAATTTTTGCAGGATGAAACAGTGTTTCCAGCCCTGGAAGCCATGGTACCTCAGTTCAGCGCCCAGGTAATCCTCTTCAGCCAGATAAAGAGATGGGTCCGGTGGCAGATAGGAAGGATAGATTTTATTAGCATAGGGCCTGCTTTGAGTGATAAGGGTTTGACCTGGGGGCTCTTGGAAGTAAACGGTGGAGAGATTGACTTTAATATCTTGAGGGTGGAATAGTTGAAGGGAGGATAGTATGACGCAAAAGGTCGTTGTGGATGTGCTTTTAACTGATTTCAATCAATGACTGGCCTGCGTCTATATGGCGGAATCGGTGAGGGTCTTACCGGAGGATATTAAAGGTCTTATTGAAGTGCAAGAATGGGACATGCGCACGCGGGAAGGGATTCAGCGTTTTAAGGAGCTTAAGGCCAAATCCCTCCCCAGTGTCGCATTGGATGAAGAGCTTGTCTATGAGGCCATCATCCCCATGCAGGAAGAGCTGTGCGATGAGATTCGTCGTCGGCACCAATTAAAGAATGAGACCTAAGGCCATTGAGCAGAGGAAAAACATGGAAGAACTGAAAAAGATTGAGTTCAGGATCGAGGTGCCCGGGGGTATACTTTGAAGATCATGACCCCCGAGCTTGGTTCAAGCCCTGGAGGGGCTTCCTGGCATAAAAGTGATCGTTTATAATGATGAATCACATAGATTTCATCTGGAATATGAATCACAAAAGACCTCTATTGACAAGATTTTCCGTGAAGTGGCAGCCGCTGGGAAAAATAGAGGGATGAATTATCAGGCAAAACTGATTGATTCTTCGCAAGAGGTTAAAATGGATAAATCGAGCAGCTTGTATCTGGAAGATGTGAATATTCAAGGGTTCAAATCATTCTCAGAGCTGACGAATATGGGCTTCCAACCCGGTATTGGAGTCATTATAGGAAATAACGGGGTTGGGAAATCGAACATACTGGATGCTATCGTTTGGACCCTCGGTGAGGATGATCTCACCAGGCTCCGTTGTTATGAGAAAGGAGAGTTATTCTTCTCTGGCAGTAAGAATTATCCTCCCGCGTCACAAATTCGGGTCGAATTGATTTTTAAGAGGGGCAAGGAAAAGAAGGCACCGGCAGTACGACTGGTTAGAGATATGACAAAGGATGGGCAAGATGATTACTGGGTCAAAGATGAACGCCTTGAAAGAGAAGAATATCTCCAGGAGTTAATAAACTTGAAGGCTCCCCATGCCCTGAAGTCCATTATCAGGCAGGAACAGATCAACGACATGATATTATTGGACCCCTGGCAGCGTTTTCATTGGGTTGAGAATCTACTGTCTTTCAATGGAACAGAAGATTTAGCCCAGAGTATTCAGGGGGATATAGATCCCCTTTTCCGTAAATATCTGGAATTCTTGTTTCCATTAGGGGAGGGGGAGTTGAAGGTTCTTGAGCAGAATGGTCGAAAGGGCTTAGAAATAGAGGTTACTTTACCGGGGAACAGAAAACGCAAATCTCACCAGCTCTCCGGTGGAGAGAAATCCGTCACCAGTCTTGCCTTAAAATTGGCCATCTTCGAACAATTGGACAGTCCTTTTTATTTGCTCGATGAAGTGGAACCCTCCTTGGATTACACAAACCATAAGTCCATGCAGGCCCTTCTCAGGACTCTCGCCTTAAAGAAACAACTCATCATAATCACCCACTTGCGAAGCACCATACAACTTGCAAACACTGTCCACGGAGTGAGAACACGATGGGATGGCTCTTCCTTCATGAAGTTCTACTTTGTGATGGACGAGCGCCTTCTGAGACTCTATAAATGCTGCTAAGGTAATGTTTAGTAAGTTGAGATCCTAATTTTACTGACAATATGGAAGAAAGGAGGCTTCTTATGGCGAGTTTCGTGTTCATTTTAAGCAAAGGAGATGTTAATGCAGCAACAAGGTGTTTTCAATTCGCCAAGATTACACACTCAAAAGGGCATTTGGTGAATCTATTTTTCATCGATGATGGTGTCCTATGGGCGGATTCTACACGTGATTTTAACGCTAAGAGTGATACTGGAGATTGCCCTAACGATTATTTCCCCTATTTGGAAGAAAATGAAGTCCCCATTGGAGTTTGACCGCCTTGTGCTAACGCTCGTCAGGTTGACGAGGCGAAATTTTTTTCCAATATGGCCCTTGACGGAGCTCCACATTTAATTGATCTCGCTGCTAAGGCGAAGGTTTTCAACTTCTAAATCTGCATCGATTTCCCATAACCTCTGATAAAGAGGGGAAAAATAAAGCAGACCCTGATCGAGTTTGATAACAGTTTAGCGCTTTGAAAAAATCATCATTAGAGTATCTCCCTTTTTGCACTATTTTAAAACAGCTAAACTGTTACCAACTCATCAAGAGTAAAGGAGAATATTGATGAGGACCGAGGATGAACTAATCTCTCGGAAATGGCACCAAGCTTCAATTTGGAGGTTCATCCGGTTAATGAGTACGCCTCAACACAACACATGGTTGCGGGGTTGAAGGTTGAAGCGGTCTTTTCGTAGTGACTGCTGAAATCACCAGGCTGAGAAGCCCGGAATCGAAGAAAAGACTGCTTCGACCTTCCCCTCTGCCAACTTCATATCTGATCAGTTTCGCGGTACTCATTAACCGGATGAACCAATTTGGAGGCCAAATGAAAGAGCACTGTCAAAAGGTGTTTGTAGAAATCATTGCCAAGAAGAAGGGCTGCATGCTTTGCGACTTAGCGATAGGAATTTTGGAAGAGATTGCCCCTGAATTTGATGGAGGAATATTAGAATGGGATGTGGTGGACGTAGGCGCCCGTGAAGGACTGCGAAGGTTTGATGAATTGACTAAACTGTGCGGCCGCAGGTTGGCAGTACCCTCTATTGTCATCAACGAAAAAATAGCATTTGATCATATCCCTGACTTTGAAGCACTGTCAGAGGCTGTTCGAGGGGCTTTCAAGGTTTAAAGGGAGCACCTTTCTAACAATAATGTAGCACTAAAAAGGTTCTACTCTTTGCATGTCCTAAAAGGGGAGGTAACCATGGAATTTAAGTTAGCACCTGAGGACAAAAAACGGATTGAGCAAAGTATACGGCAAAAATACACTAAGGTCGCTTCAAGTCCTGAAGGCCATTTTAATTACCCAACTGGGCGTGCAGGCCTCGAAGCATTGGCTTACGACGCAGAAAAGATCGAAGCCTTAACCGATAATATCGTGGCCTCGTACTGCGGAGTAGGAAACCCTTTCACTCTAACGTCTATTCGGGAGGGAGAGGCGGTTTTGGATATTGGGTGTGGCGCCGGTGTAGACACATTTATTGCTGCCAGCATGGTAGGTCCTGAAGGAAAGGCAGTGGGCATTGACATGATTCCAGAAATGCTTGAACGTGCCAAAGTGAATCTGTGCGAGACGACTTTTAACAATGTCACCTTCCAGCTGACCTCTGCCGAGAATTTGCCTTTTCCAGATGAAAGCTTCGACATGGTTATCTCCAATGGCGTCTTTAACCTCATCCCTGACAAAACGAGGGCCCTGGCAGAGGCGTTCAGGGTCCTGAGGCCCAGTGGATGCCTCATGATAGCCGATCAGATCCTGACAGGGCAGTTACCAGCGGATACCAAGGCAAGGATTGAAAACTGGTTCAGGTGAGAAGGGGGAGCGATACCGGGAAAGGATTTCCTGGCAATGTTTAAGCAAGCCGGCTTTGTGGATATAGAACTCGTTGCGGATACCGGTTTTAACAGTTCTCCCGTTACAAAAGGCGCATTGTTTCTTGCTCAAAAAAAGCTTCAAGAAAATGCACTGGCGTCTTTAGCACAGGAGAAAGCTGTGGAGACCCACATACTGGATGAAGAAGAGACTCCACATGAGCAACTGGTTGGCTCCACCTGAGAAACATGACCTGCCTGATGAAGCTCTGGATGAGCGATAAGGAATTTCGTAACTCTTTAGCACTTTAAAAATAAGACAAGCCGGGCAATGGTTGGTTTTTTTAAACGCTAAAGTGGTACGAATATTCTAATTCAGGTGAGGACAGAGAAACTGATACAGTCCCTTGAGCTTAGAACACGTGAGGAGACAGACTTGCTGAATCTTTGAGATAAATCTCATCCGGGTTTTCCACAATAGGCCCCTATTAAACTCATGGCAGGTACAGTATCACCAGCAACTCGGCCTCTCCTTCTCCCGGGTTTGAGAGGTGGTGATCAAGGTTTGAGTTAAATCGCAGGGACTCTTTTTCAGCCAGCCTTGTTT
>CP070700.1:4254248-4263992 GCA_020349865.1 Desulfobacteraceae bacterium | reverse complement strand
CGTTGCGCAGCCCATGAGTACCCAAACTGTTATTGCCAAACATGTCCGTGACAAAAACAGGGTCTTCTTATCTATGGTTCCTCTCATCAACATATGTTTTCTCCCTGAAAACCTGGTCTTGTTTTTCTATTTCCAAACCCTTCCTCACATCGGGGATACTTGGAAATTAGTATAAGGGACCCAGAATCCCGTTTTATCTTATTGTAACGAAAGTAATTTCTTGGGAGTACTCTTAACCTTTACCTGACCTGTTCTAAGATCCTTGTGCTTTTCGCGAACGATTATTTCTTTTTCTTTTATCTCATGGACGACACCCTCATTCAGTCCAATGGGTGTCCCCTTCTTGACAACATGCCCAACCCCCTTTGAATCACGCACCATAGCCCAATTTCCATTCTGACTGAGAATAATGGCGACTAGATCCAATTGGGAAAGATCAAGTGTTTCAAGATAAGTTCTCGGTTTTCTCTTCTTCTTCTCTTCAACGGCTTCCTGTTCGGCAATAAACGATTTAAAGGGGTCTGTTTTGCCAGTGGGATTATAAACATAGCCTTCCGATAATCCTTGCCCTGGCTTGACAAAGGTACCCTGGGCCTTCTCATCCGGTAACAACGCTTTCTTGCCTTTTGGTCCTTTATAGATCAAATCCTGTAACGCAGAGACCTCTTCCATAAAGAAAAACGAACACATCACCGTCAGGAATAGGACAGCACCAGAATACCGCGTTTTCATTCTATTTCTTTTTCTTTTTTTTGCCCGTCTCAGCCTTCTCATCGGCTTTCCTTTTAAATCGATACGTAACGGCACTGCATTGTGTTGTCAGACTGGTGGAACGCAATTTGATCGGCTTCATGGAGATGTCAAGAATATTCACGATCCGTTCCATTTTACCTACCTTATCAAAGAACACCGCAACATTATGATAATTGCCGCTGACTTCCATGGATACGGGAATTTCCACATAGAAATCACGGGCCTTTTCCCTCTGTGGGCTGAATAATCTGAATTCCAGGTTGGCATCGCTCCCCAACTGGGTGATGCTTCTCAACAGGGCCGGTATCTCCCTCTTATTGGGCAAGAGCCTCAAGGCTTCCTGAAACTGGGCCTCAACCTCGACCTGTTCCCTTTCAAACTTCTTTAGACTTCTTACCTTAATTTTGGCCTGATTGATTTTCTTATCAAGGCCTGCGATCTCTTTCCTGAGCCCAGCAATCACATTCGTTTTTGGAATATAGACCAGCCACGCAAAGAGGCCCGCCAGCAGGGCAATGGTTCCCGCAAAGATCAGGATCCTGTGGACCATCTTCAGTTTTTCAACTTTTTCAAAAAGAGCGCCAGTTGGCATTCCTTCCGCATCCTCCAGTCAAACGATAAATTTTAGCCTTTCTTTTTTGTCTTTGGCTTGGACTTTTCCTTATAAGAGTAAATCTTGCATGTAAGATCAAAATCAATAACACTCAATTTATGTTGCGTCAGGGTTTTCAGCTTTGTAGACTGAAGATCCACTGAAAGTATATGCTCTGACTTTTCAAGGTTTGTCATAAACAGAGCCACAGTATCATTGTCCATGGCTGTGCCCTTCAGGGTCAAGATACCTTTTCTTTCATCCAGAGATGTCAGCCACAATTTTTCCTTTGGAACAGCAACGGACAGCTCGTCCAGGAGGAGGACAGGTCCTGTTTTTTTGCTTTCAAGATCTTTGATAACATCCAGCTTGGCCCGGATCTCGGAAATCTTCTTTTTTAGCTCATTTATTTTCTTTGTGGTCTCCGCATAAGTGGCCAGTTCTTTCTTTTTTGCAGTCCTGTCATTATTTAAAGCGCTTACCTTTCTGTTCAGGTTCAGGAAAAAAAACCCCATCAACAGAACAAGGCAGACAATCGACAGAACATAGACGCTGATCTGCCTCCTTATATTCTCTTTTTTCCTGGCAGCCCTAAAGGGCAGAAGATTTATCCTAATCATTTATCACCAATGCTTCTCAAAGCCAGGCCCACAGCGACGGCAGCCTGTGGAGCCATGAACTTCAAGTACCCGGGGTCAAATCGTTTTTCGTCAATTATAAGGCTCGCAAAAGGATTGAGTTCTACCACTTGAATGCCCGTTTCCAATTTCAGATATTCTTGAAATCCGGGAATTCTACAGGATCCCCCGCTAATAAAAATCTTCTCTATGGTTTCATCGGGATAGGTGCTGGCCACAAAGTCGAGGGCCCGTTTTATTTCTAAGGCCCACTCTGAAACAACTGAAGTAAAAATCTCCTCCAGCCTACCTTTCTCTTTATCTACCTCGGTGCCGCCCAATTTTATTTTTTCCGCTTCTTCGAAATTCACCTTGAAATCGGACATGATACCCTCAGTGATCTGAGAGCCGCCAAAAGAGGAATCCCTTGTGAACAAAGACACCCCATCTTTAATGGCATTTATCCCCAATTCCTCAGCACCAACATTCACCAGAGCATAGCATCCTTCAGGCTCCTCAGTGCTTACCTCAAAGGCATTTTGCAGGGCAAACGCGTCCACGTCCAATACCCCTGGGCTGAGTTCTGCCAATCTGAGCAAGCTATCGTAGTCGTCAATGATATCCTTTTTGGCGGCGACCAGCATGACCTCCATCTGCTCCGCCCCTTCCTGTTCGCCTTCCTCTGCTGTCCCAGCCGATCTGTCCCCAGTGTTCAAAACATCAAAATCAAGGTTCACCTCACTGATATCAAAGGGGATATACTGTTCGGCCTCTTCCTGGATCGTCGCCTCAATCTCCGATTCTTCCCTATTGCTCAATGCGATCTTTTTTACAATCACAGAATAACCAGATATTGAGGTAGCCACGTTCCTGCTTTTTATCTTCAAGTTTTTGAAGAGGCTTGTTATTGCCGAGGATACGAGTTCCATTTCCTTAATAGAGCCTTCAACGATCGCATCCGGCGGCAACCCAATCCCGCCAAAATTCTTAAGGACTCTCCCTTGCTTGCCGTGATCTATCTCCACTAACTTGATGGAGTGGGAACCTATATCCAGCCCGATTAATTGATTTTTTTTAGGAATAGCCATAATTGACTTTTTACCTCTCGGGGAAAATCCTCTCTCTGTCAGAAAGGTCATATCCAAGGGCCAATATGATCTTCCGCTTGGTCTCCATCCGGCAATCCTTGCCTCTCTCAACCCGATCAATAGTCAAGGGCGAAACGCCTGCTTTTCTGGCAAGCTCGGCCTTGCTCATGAGCAGCCCTTCTCTAATATTTTTTACGGCATTCACATCCAATTTGTCCTCCCGGTCCTGATTACTAAATAATTATAACTATAATATATCAAGATTAGGTGGCATTTGTCAAATATTTTTTTATAAATTAATTAAATTTTATATAATTTATGTATATATAGCGGGAACAAAATAGGAGTGGCACAATATATTGTAATCGCATTTTGCTCTCCAAATAGATTGCCAGAGTGACTCTCATTTTCTATGTTATGGCCACTCATTTTTCAGGTCTCCGATCTATTTCGTAAAGTAATGTCCTTTAACAATTGTTCCCGCAGAGCGATGGGTCAGTCATGAAAATAAAAAAAGAAACCTCAATTCAGAAAATTAGCAAGAAAAGAATAGGCAATATAGTATCTCAGTTAATTGCTTAAAAATGTAAATTCAGCCAGCACTTTTTTCATCATGATAGGACACAAAAAATTTCTTAATCCCCACATAAAAACGCCTTTGGGTATCGCCACCCAAAGGCTTCTTCCAGATTAACCGTCGGTAACCCGGCGATCATGGCCTTTCGGCTGTAGACCCGTAGCTTTGCGTCGCCGCCTTTCAGCGGCTTTGCCCTTTCGCTATATTTATATTTTGTATAAAATGATAGAATAAACGCACTGATTTGTCAAGTATTTTTATAAATTAACTAAATTTTATATAATTCATACATATATAGTAGAGATACTGGAGTCATGATACTATATCTTGTACCTCCATTCGCACCGCAATTTCTATTGTCTGCTTTGTTATCCCACCCTACTGTGCTGTTGAACAATCTCACCTTGCGATCACTAACTTTAAAATTTTGATTGTTTGAAACGGGTTAATGCCCAAAGTGGGCATGATTTTACGGTATTGAACAAAAAATACTTTACAAATCAGAATAGGAGGGACTAAATTCGTTCCGAGTCATAAAATGGCTCCGCAATTTTGTGAAAGGCGGTTTCGCCTCTTAGGATAGAAAAAATCCTAATCTATCAAATATTACATTTCAGGAGGCTTTTTTTGGCCGTTATGATTTCAAGAAATAGAGGGAAAAAGAAAAGTACAGTCCGTGAATATGCCGAAGCAGCAGCTATTGCTGTGTTACTCGCCCTTTTCATACGCGCCTTCGTGGTTCAAGCCTTTAAGATTCCCTCAGGCTCTATGGAACCCACACTGTTGGTTGGTGACCATATCCTCGTCAATAAGTTCATCTATGGCGTTAAAATCCCTTTTTCACGTCAAACTATTATCCCGATCAGCAAGCCGCAACGTGACGATGTAATTGTTTTCATCTATCCGCATGACACCAGCAAGGACTACATCAAGCGCGTAATCGGCGTTCCTGGTGACCGCATAGATATTATCGATCGGAAAATCTATATTAATGGTAACCTCTACGATGACAAATACGGCTTCTACACCGAGGGCCGCAATAGCCCGCCTCGGCATATATCAAAAGCGCATAACCGGCCTATCATTATACCGGAAAACCACCTTTTCGTTATGGGTGATAATCGGGATCACAGCTCTGATAGCAGGGTTTGGGGGTTTGTGCCGCTAAGATCGGTTAAAGGAAAGGCCTTTATCATTTACTGGTCATGGCCTCACTGGAAACGGTTTCTCCACGTGGTCAAGTAGGGCATTGGATTGACGATTTTCGATTGGCGCTTGACAATTAAGGGAGCATCAATCGTTAATCGCCCTTTTCCGCATATCCACGGCTTTCCGCACCGTTTCCTTTATCTCCTTACTGATTTCGAACAAATCGAGTTCTTCAAGGGGAACGAATCGCAATTCGCTTATGTCCGATCCGTGCCTTGGCTGACCTGAGGTAATCCAACCCCAGAAATCAATCAGCACGTAGTGATAGCGAACCTTATTTTCCCGGTCCCGAATAACCCGGTCAAAAACACCGATCAAACCGCCTATATCCACTTTGATGGAGATCTCTTCCAATAACTCTCTCCTTAATGCATCCAAAAGGCTCTCGCCTAATTCTACCCCACCACCTGGAAGGCTCCACTGACCCCTGCCCGGTTCTTGATTTCTGCGGGCCATCAAAACCGATTCTCCCGAAAAGATGACTGCTGCTACCCCTACAATAGGACCTTCAGGATAATCTCTTTTCATTAAATGCCCTTCCTCCAACACCGCTATTGGAAATAAGTCAAAAGGGAATAAGTTGTAAAAACCTCGCTGATTGGGCAAGATAAACGTACTCAAAGCGCAGATCAAACAATACCAATGAGGTGACACGAAAAAATGATACGCCAAAGAGCCCTTGCATTCAAGGCAAAATGACAAAATGCGTTGATTTTAAAATTGTAATCTTTCATCTTTTTGTCTATCATTTTGATGTGTAGCAACCAGTATCTATGCACCTTCGACTTGGCTATGCCGCCATTAAATTCCAGATGGTTTTCCACAATACTTTGCGTCGGATCAATGGAGTGATTGGGTCAATTTTTATGTCAACCATTTTTAGCTGATAATTGAGATACGCCTATGAAGAAAATTGCCTGTTGCACCGATTTTTCAGAAAATGCTGAGGCAGCCTTTGTTACGGCCCTTGATATGGCCGAAAAATACGGGGCCAAACTCTTCGTGATTCACGTCCTGCCTCAGGTTGTTAATCCTGTGCTGGCGGATGCAGAATGGGTTTTCCCTGTAGAATCAAAGAAATCGATGATCATGGAATTAGAAGACCGGATGCAGAAGGAATATAGTTCAAGGATAAGTGACTCTATTGATTCTGAATTGGTGGTACTCGACGGCCACGTTTCATCTGAAGTAATAACATACCTGGCAGAAAACCGAGTTGATCTTGTGGTGACCGGTTCCTATGGACTTTCAGGTGTGGGTCTGGTCGTCTTTGGGAGCGTGGCCAAGAGGCTGGCTCACAGGGCTCCCTGTTCCGTGCTAATTGTTCGTTTACAGAAGCATTCCCTGGAAGATTCATAAGGGACCGGATTTTATGCCTTTTTTTGGAATGATGTTGCCAGCGCCACCTTCTCGCCTTTGTGGGTCGTCCCCATCCACTATCGCCCTGCGAAGTTATGTAAATTTTTACCAATAAGTCGAAGTTGATTTCCCAAAACAGGTGGTATTTCTTATCCGCATGTTAATTCGTTTCGTAGTTAAAGCAGGGTAACTATTCTAAATAATTGATAATCAAAAGCGAAGGATCCGATGTCTTTGTCCGGCATGAGCTTTGCTCTACAAACAGATACATTTCATTACAGAAAAACCGAAAACAGTTTTTGGCCGTGTAACCAAAACAGAAAACCTGGATGGAATATTGTTAGGAAAACTACTTGCCATTCAACATTGCCTAAACCCTCTCCACCTGCACTGCCGATTTGTGGACAGAGGGCTGAATAAGAAATTATCTACTTCAATATGTAGATCGTATGAAATCTTTGTATTTATCTGGTTAAACTACATTATTAAAACTGCCATTAGTTTTTATTGTTTTGCTAATAGGGGATGCAAGATTTTGGAAATACTTAGGAAAAAATGATGGAAAATCTTCACTTGAAGCTATTTGAGTAAGACACAAGGAAAATAAAGGTAATAACATGGAACGCGAACAGGCCGAAAAACGCTTTGGGATCACTGCCGTTGAAAGAGGATTTATTACTTCAGAAAATCTTACCAAGGTTGTGAGTATTCAGGAAATGGAGAATAAATTTAAAGGCAAGCACAGATTCATCGGTAGGATATTGTTGGACCAAGGGTTAATCAGTATCTCCCAAATTGATGAAGTGCTTGAATCAATGGGGAAAGGCCCTGCATTAGGGTTGAAGTAGATAAAAAACCGGATGATAATCTCGCTGTATGTATTACACAGTTTCGGGCAACCGCATTTGTTAAATGGGAACGGCTAATTTCCTCCACCAGATTTCGGAAGGTAATACTCAAAAGAAGGGGGACGAAGTTATAGATTTGAAGGTTATGGGTGTATTGAAAAAACCCCAGCACAATGAAACTAATGAATCATGACTAATAAAGCACATTTCACGCCAAGTGATATTTACTTGCCAACAGAAATAAAAGACAACGCTGGCAGACGATCCGGGATTGACAGGCGCCAATTTAAATACGACGGCCATATCCCTGAGAGAAGGCAGCAACCAGGTCGGAGGACGCTCCTTGATCGAAGAAGTGGGTTAGACCGGAGAAGCGGAATTGATCGGAGAAGTAATGCTGACAGGAGAAAAAGCAAACTAAGGGAGAAAGACCAGCAAATATGGGGGGCTTCTAAAAAAAACAGTTAAACGGTGAATTAGTTTACTGAGAGATATTTTTTTGCAAACGGGATTCTTGTGATGAACCGATTTTTCTTGACGCACGACATATTTTGTCGTTTCATAAATTCAAATCTTCCTGTTATCCACTTGACCTATACCAAGGGTTCATAAAATGGAGAAGCATCTCAAATGTTGCCAGGATGTCTCGTGACAGGGCGTTCGTTGTTCTGTTGGTAGGCTAAATTCTTTTAGCAACAATCATTAGATCCTCAATCCAGTGATCAAAAGAGTACATGGCACAAGGTTTTTCGCGGAACGCTTGAACAAAGGAGCCTCTGGCACTTAAGGTAATGGGGTGTCCGGTATGGAGATCACTCGCCGGGATTTTATCAAATGTTCGTTCCTTTTGGGCAGCTCACTGTTTCTCTCCCCAGGTTCCCTTCATGCCGGGCAAAAAAAACGTGAGCAATGGCATCCAGCCTATGAAAAATTAGAAAAAGAGGGCAAACTGGCACGGAGAATCGAGCAGGCCTACAGCATTTTCCAGGATTGCCACCTCTGCCCTCGACAGTGCGGGGTGAATCGGTTAAAGGGCGAAACGGGGTTCTGCAGGGCTCCGGCCAGACCTGTGATTTTCAGCGCCCATCCCCACTATGGCGAAGAGATACCCTTGGTGGGCCAGCATGGGTCTGGAACCATCTTTCTTTCCAATTGCAATCTCCGTTGCATCTTTTGCCAGAACTGGCCCATCTCCCACGAGGGAAAAGGAAAAAAAATGCAGGATGAAGACCTGGCAGATATTATGGTTAAGCTCCAGCAGATGGGCTGCCATAACATCAACTTGGTCACACCCACCCACGTCATGCCCAACATACTCAATGCCACCCGGATTGCCTTGAACAAAGGACTGCGTCTTCCCCTGGTCTACAATACCAGTGGTTACGAGCGCTTAGAAATACTGAAGCTCTTAGAAGGCGTAGTGGATATCTATTTGCCAGACATGAAATATATGGACGCTGATCGGGCGGCAAAGTATTCAGCCGGGGCCTCAGACTACCCAGAAGTGGCAAAGAAAGCCATCGCCGAAATGAACCAGCAGGTGGGAGAGCTCCTGGTGGATGAGCAAGGAATTGCTATTCGTGGGCTGATGATCCGGCACTTAGTCATGCCCAACCGGGTGGCAGGGACGGAGAAATTCACAAAATGGGTCGCAGATAACCTTCCCAAATCCACATATGTAAATATAATGCCCCAATATCGTGTGGACTACAAAGCCTTTGACTATCCAGAAATCGGCCGTGGAATAACCGTACAGGAATTCTTGGAAGCAATAGACTGGGCTGAACAAAACGGCTTGACCAATCTTGACTCCCGCTCAATAGCTGTCAGGGATTTTTACAAGCACCAGCGATCAGGCTAAATCCTTTATTACTCACTCCCAAATACCAGGTATGGGTTTTCCACAATATTCACACTTGCCATCCTTTAAATGTATTTCTCTAACCATGTATCCTGTTCGCTGGATTACCATTTTCTCGCACCTGGGACAGAAGGTGTTCCAGCCCTCGTGACCCGGTACCCTCCCCACATAGACATACTCAAGGTCTGTCGATAAAGCCACCTCCCGGGCTTTCTCCAGCGTCGAAACCGGTGTTGGGGGGAGACGCCTGAGCTTATACAAAGGATAGAACCGAGAGAAATGGACCGGAGTATCCGCGCCCAGTTCTCTTTTCACCCAGAGGCACATTTTCCTTACCACCGACATCTCATCATTCTTTGTGGGGATCATGAGATTGGTGATCTCCAGGTGAATTCTCTCCTGCTTGAGTGTCTTCATGGTCTCAAGCACAGGGGCCAGTTCTCCGTTAGATAATTCATGGTAAAATGCGTCTGTAAATCCCTTTAGATCAATATGGACCGCATGTAACACCTTGCAAAGGTTTCTCAGTGGATCCTCATTGATGAAACCATTGGAGTGGATGACATTTAGAAGACCCGCCTTCTTAGCCAAGGAGGCAGTGTCAAACATATACTCATAGAAGATTGTAGGCTCCGCATAAGTGTATGCAATGGAGCGGGCACCCATCTCTTTTGCTTTTATTACAACGAGTTCTGGTGTGATCTCGTGACTATATACCTCCTCCGGCAATGCCTGGGAGATTTCCCAATTCTCGCAAAACTTGCACTGGAAATTGCATCCTGCTGTTGATAGAGTTAAGGAATTGGTGCCTGGAAGCACGTGGAAAAAGGGTTCTTTCTC
>CP070700.1:4242383-4254148 GCA_020349865.1 Desulfobacteraceae bacterium | reverse complement strand
CCAGGAGACATGGTGCTGGTTGTCGGCGAAGATTTTGCTGATCTCTATGTTATTGGAGTCTTGAACCAGGAAGACGCTCCTGATTCATCTGAAGACAAGATTACACTAAGCAAGGGAACACAGGCTGAGACAGAAGGTTCGCCGGGTGAACAGTGCCTGAAAGTGTTTTCTTCAAACAATGAGCTGATCTTCCAGTATGATGAGAAAAGCGGCAACGCTAGGGTCAACATGGAGGCAGGGGATATTGAATTTGTTACTGAGAATGGCAACATCACCTTTGCAACAAACAAGGAGATCATGTTTCACGGCAGGTCGATCGGGATGACCGGTGCGAAAGGAATCTGTCTGGGAATTATGGATACCCTTGGCAAGCTGCGTTCTACCCTTACACTTCGACAGCAGAGTATGAAAATAGACAGTCCCGAATTCGGTCTTGATGCTGAGCGGGGAGATTTTAATGTAGAAGAGACAAAATACACAGGCAAGCGGCTTTTGAGTAAAGTTGACCGTCTTGAAAGCATTGCCGGTTCAGTCATAGCCAAGGCCAGGAACATCTATCAGACAGTGGAAGAACTGAGCCAGGTGAGGGCCGGCAGAATGCGGACTATAGTGGCCAGGACATTTCACTTCAAATCAAAGAAGGCATTTGTGAAAGCGGAAGAGGATTATAAGATTAAGGCTGAAAAGATTCATCTCGGTTAGCGATGGTTTAAGCAAAGGAGAATTTATTATGCCTCCAATATTTCCGGGTTCAACATCAGCAGGGGGAAATTGTATGGCCATGCCTGATGTATGCCTGACCCCGATGCCCCCGCCACCTGTTGGTCCTGGTACTGTTCCGATACCATATCCCAACACCGCCATGTTAAACCAGGCGACGAAATATTCCATGAAAGTCAAATTTGTGAGCAAGGAAGTTGTCACACTAAAATCTGAGATTCCTAAATCCATGGGGGATGAAGCCGGGACCAATAAAGGGGTTATGTCAGGGATGAACATGGACAAGGTGTCCTTCAAGAAAGGTAGCAGTATGGTGAAAATTGAGGGGCAGCCCTGTGTCCACCTGACATCATTGAGCGGGCACAACGGAATGAATGCAAACGCACCGGCGGGATGCCAGGTTGCGCCCAGTCAAACGAAGGTGATCGTGGCGCCGTGATATGGCTGCTTATTAGCGTCTGATAGCGAACGTCTCAGACAGAAGTTTCTAGCAAAAAATCACCTTGAAAATCTATCGGAGAATAACTTCAGCTCCCTGATGGTCTCAGGCGTGAGCTGAAGGGTGATCCGTTCGAGCCGAGTTCCGTCTCGATACCGTAGGGTGAGCAAGACAACAGTGGTATTGAGCTTGGCACCCCGATCGGAAGCGGTCACATTGTCTACCCGCCAGTCGATACCCACCAGAACCTTGCCGTGGTCTGCCAGCGATTCGTGAATGATTACCTTTCGAAGGTCGGCTTTGGTTGCCTCGTACTTCGAGAGAATGACTTCCGCGCCTTGCTGGTGTTCTCCCGAGAGCGCGGTCAGATCCTGCTGAAACACTGCAGTATCCAGGTCGAGGGCAATTGCCTGACGGAGGAGGAAGTCACAGCTCTGCAAGGCGGAGACTACCTCTTTCTCCGCGAGCCCGTATTCCCGAGAGAAGGATTCGATTCGCTGTTTGTTCACAGGGTTTGCGGGTTCCAACAGGGCCGGGGCGAGCAGGCCCCAGATGCCCTTTCTGGTCTGTTCGGGAAACCGCAAGAACTGCCTCCAACCCTCTACAACAGGAACAGGTGCGGGCCTCCCTTGGCAGCAGTTGAGCTTGATCTCAGGAGGCGAAGGATCGCTTTTTTGCTCCATGACTTTTTGGTCCCTTTCTTAGGCAGGATTAATAGGATTTCTTGGAATCTTTTATAGCCTGACATCAACCGGGGTTGCAAGAAGCAAATTCCATGCTCTGAACTCTGTGTATCGAGCGTAGCGGCTCATAAAGGTTCAGAAACGGGAAAGCTCCTTGACAATGTGCTGGCATACTAATAGATTTCAAAGGTGGCTCAGAGCCATCCACGAACGGCTCTATCGGGCGATCTCGTTGTCATACCCGCGTAAGCTTTCTTAGCTGAGGATATTTCTATGAAAACCATATGGATCACCTCCCTCGGATCCTCCCCGGATCCCATCAAGCAGCTCATGTCTCAGATGAAAACTTACGGCCTGGAGGTTCAGGGCCATTTCTGGAAGGACGATTTAGAAAAAATGGCCTGGATGGCGGCCAGGGAGAGTCTGCTTGATGCAAATGTCTCTCTGTGGGGGATCTTAGGATCGGATCAAGAATTACTCGTTCCGGCTCATCTTTACGGCCTGTCGCTGCTGGCGATTACCCTTCAGGCTCAAAGGGGTCTTCATTTCCCCATTATGATCTTGCAAACAGAGGGAAAATTGGTCTCTCCCGAACAACTCAGTACACCGCTCGGGGGGGCGGATGTATTGTCGGCCTCTGGTGCCGCTATCGGAGCAAAGCTGGTGGCCAAGGTGCACGCACCGCCCAAACCTCTTTCGGCTGATTATTACCTGGACCTTTACGGAAATGAGCAGATCGGGCAGTGGTTTGAGCTGAAGCCGGCGAAATCGATCTGGCCTGGGGTGATGTTCGGTGTGGACGGTGCCGAGATTGCCTTTCATGCCGTCGGACCCACCGGAAGCTTGCCGGCCAAAACGGTGCTGAACTACCCGATGCAAGGGTTGAAGTTGGAAATGGGCGACAAAGAATACCTGGCCTGGGCTGCCCGGAACGAGCTGAATGCCGAAACCTCCTATTTTGTCAAAGTGGAGGGCTACCCTGAGTCGATCGTTTTCGGCCCCTATTCCACCGAAGAAGCAGCGGATGTGTTTGTAGTCCGGCTGAAGTAATTTACCGAGCGCCTGCCCGCTCCTACCACATAAAATTCAGCTCGACCCGTTTTCGGGAGGGCAGAATCTCTCGGGAGGGCTCCAGCGAGATCCGGATTGGAATCCGGCCATCCGAATCGGGTTTACCGGTTTGAATTTCCAGAGATTCAGAGTCGGAATGCCCGCTGCTTTCCAAGAACAGAGAAAAGGCCTCGCCCAGCTCCGCTTCCAGATCAACGCCTTTAAGTCCTTTCTCAAAGTGATCCCGGCACCATAAAACGAGCTGGGTAATTCTTGAGACAAGGAACTGATAGCTCAGAGAAACGCCGCCAACAGTGTTTTCATTGGGGACAAAGGCGATGTCTTTACCCTGCACAGCTGCGAGGGGGATGATACCGCTACGGATGAACTGGTCGATCCGGTTCCGATCGAAGTCAGCCTCGGTGGGTAAAGATTTTTTCGCTTCTTCCGTGTTCAGGGGGAGATCCTCCAGCCGCATGTTTTGCCAATCCGTAAATCGAGTCGGCCACCCGGTCTTTATAAAGCTCTGTCCGATGAGGGATCCCAGCGCCCATACCGGGCTGATCCACAACGGATTTTGCTCCTCGAATTGAATGAGACGCGGTCTATTGTTATTTCCGTATGGATAGCGGGACAAACAGCGGTTACAGGTGACGGCCAGCCACCTGGCAGAAGGTGCCCTTTTTAGACTCTGCCAATTGGCAAAAGTTGGCTCCTCCAAATAATGGGGAAGGAAAGAAAGTTTTTTGATATCCTGCCAGCTGTCCATGTAAAAAAAAGCCGGTTGAATCCACGTGATCACCGGGACGAGGAGGGTTTCCGCAAACTGCGCCACACTTTCAAGAAGGTCGAGGCTCCTGGGGCTGTTGTCAAAGCCAAGGTCCACCAGGATCAGCGATGGAAGCGCATCGATCACTTCCGCGGTCAGGGCGCTGAGGGTCTCACCCAACGAATCATAGGACACCGGGACGATGTCAATTTTGAGGTCGTTGTTCCTCGGTTTCGCCTGTCGCAGGAGCAGATTCAACCCTCGCCAGGTTGCCTCCAGTGTTCTGAAGGTTTCCTGAAGAAAAATATGCTTCAAAACCTGTTTCAGAATGGTATTGATGCTGTTTGTTGCACCCTGTGCTTCAGAAGGAAGGCCCGTGTGCTCATCCGGCAGCGCCACCATATTGAGGATTTTGTCCAGGGGATCCCGGGAAGTTGAGCGCGCTTTCTCGGGGACGGTTTCAGTCCGGATTGGGGGAAGATTCGGCCAGTTTGCAAGGTGGGCATTGATTTCCTGGGGGGAGAGCTTTTTCTTCTTGCCTTCCTCCACCCACATTTTAGCTTCCCACAAGTTTCTTAAAACCGGATGATTCCGAACTAAACCATCCGGGTGGAAATCTTTAAGTCTTTTGAACTTAATTTCGAGAGTTCCTTCCGGATGCAAATCGCGGGGAATTGAAACCCTGCAGGTTGGCCCAAGTTCTTCAATCACCTGGTCCAGATTTGCTGGATCGATGCGCAGTGGCATTTTATCCAAAAGCAAGCAATGCCGGCCGAGAAAGGGCGCCAGTGCTAAAATCTTGAATGGAGTGAGGGGGATTTTCATGAATACTCCGGACTGGGGATATACACCGATACTAATGATGAAAACCTAACGCGTGCTGTTCGGCTCAGCGCTGTTCGTTCTTTTCAGGCGTTTGGGTTACTTCTAAGTCGGGCGGTGGTTCTTCATGTTCTGCCAGACGACCTCCACTCAGAAACCGAAAGGTTGGTCCTTTGGGACTCAGGGACAGCACGCTGTCCGGGTGTAACGGCGCCTGGATGTCGACGGGAAAGCCGTTAATCGAAACTAAGCTTTTGCCGGTCAAATCCTTTACCCAGTATTGATCCTGATCAAAAAAAAGTTGGGCATGCCGGTCCAGGATTTCGGGATGGTCCAGGTTGAAATCGCAGTTAGGGCTTTTTCCGATCGTTAATGGCAGTTCTTTAAATGAGCGAAGTGTGGGGCCGTACTGAATGACAAGCGGCACTTGAACTTTTTCAATTGAGACCCGGGGTTCATCGCCTGTTTTGGGAGGGGCCGATGCCGAGGGTACTTTTTGCACCGGTTCCATTTTCGGTTCAAATTGAGCACTTGGTTGGGTGAATTCTTCAATCACCTGCGCGCTCTCTTCGATCCGGGTCAAAAAACTTACCTTCGGGCCGCCTTCGGCAAAAATTAACACATCCCCGGATTTCAAATAGGTCTCATTTATTCGCTTCCCATTGACAAAAGTGCCGTTGGTGCTCTGGTCCGTTATTTTGAATCGGTTACCTTCACGGACAATTTGAGCATGTTTACGAGAAACGATGGCGAAGTCTTTCGGGAACTGGATATGACAGGAGGGGTGGCGGCCAATGGTTATCTCCATACCCAAAAACTCCTGAATTTCACCTTTCAAAGGCCCTTCAATGTGAACGAGCTGTACGACAATCGTAGGTTTGCCAGTCATATTTCAACGAGTTTTATGAAATTTAGTAGTCAAAACAGATTGTTGTTTTTCCCCAAACACGAGAACGGCCTTTAATTTTCAAAACCTTCCATAGTCTTCGCGAAGTAACATCCGTTACTTTTTCTTCTCCTGTGTCTTGCTCCGCTTGATGCTCTCCAGGCGTTTCAGCAGTGTTCTCGCTTTCTTGAGATTTCGCTCGACGTCTTTATATTTGGGATTCATCTCATACACCAGTTCCCACTCCTGAATCGCCTCAACTAATTTTTCTTCCTTAAAATATGTTAACCCATTACGATAATGAACGTCGTTGAAAGTCTCCATACTTTTTTTTATGTATTTTTCACAGTTTTCACAATCTTTGTTGTATTGGTGGGATGCTTCAAATTTTTTTATTGCCTTTAAATAGTCTTCTTTCTTGAACAAACGTACGCCCTGTTCAAAGTGGGCAAGTGACAGATAATTGATCGCAACCTTATCATAGGAATTTACATTTAAAACCTTCTGAAATTCGATGATTGAGTCTTCGTAATTCTTGTTATTGAAAAGTTCAATACCTAGCGCCCTGTAGTTTGCCGCCTGATCTTCTATCGTTAGCTCCTCCTTTTCTATTTTTGGCTCCGCTATTTTTTCTTTTTCAGGCATTTCCTTGGGCTCAGAAAGATCTTTGGGTATGCTGGCTTCCAGCTTTTCTTCCCCTTTTTTCTTGACCAAAAATGGAACCCCCTCGATTTCAGGAATTTTAATTTCCTGCGCAACCCTCACGCTGGTTATGTCTTCCAGGCCATTAAACTTAACGATAAGGTCGAATTTTTTATAATCGCCGTAATAAATTTTGGCCAGCTCCGACAGGCTTTCTCCGGGTTGAACGGTGTGCGTTATGAAGCCTTTCACCGTAATAATTTCACCCGGCATTGCTTCCGGAGATTCCCTGGAATCCGTGCGAATGTCCGTTGGATCTGCAACAATTGGTACTCCTTCTATGACTGGAATTTTAATCTCCTGGCCGACCGTGACCTTCGTGGCATCCTCCAGTTCGTTGAATTGCGCAATAAGATGAAATTTCTTGAAGTCTCCATAGTATCGTTCGGCTAACGTTGAGATACTTTCATCCGGTTGAATGGTATGTAAAATATACCTGTTGACCTGCTCTAACTCTTTATGAGCCGTGAGCATTTTTTTGGCTTCCGGGTGTTCGGGATAATATCTCAGAGCAGTTAAAAGCTCTTTGCGTGCTTGAGTGTATTGGCCCTTGCGATGGTAGGTCAATCCGGTTTGAAAGTGGTTTGCCGCCAGTTTCCGGAGTTCCTGCTCGATCTCGTGCCCTTTATCCTGGGCCAATTGGTTTTCAGGATCTACCATAAGAAGAAGTTTGTATTGTTCCAATGCCTCGACCAAATCGCCTTTGGCCTCATACTCCTCGGCTTTTGCCATATGTTGACTGGCAATCTGTTTCGGAGATTTGAAGGCGGATTTTCCACACCCGAAAACCAGGGCGATCAAAAGGACAATGGCGATGATTCTTGCTATAATTTTCATGCTTTTCTCACCTTAATGACATAAAATTAAAAGTTTTCAATCGGGAAATGAATATTTTTTTATCCCTTTCCAGTATCTGATCCCTTCTCAGAGATAGGGGATTCGCAAAAAAAGGGTTGCCCCCTCTTTTTACGGACACAGCCATTTTGTATCCTGCTTCTCTGGCGATCTTAACGGATCTTTGATCATAATAGCCGAAAGGATAAGCGAGAAAACAGGTGTTTTGCCTTAATTTCTGATCTATTATTTTCTTGGAACCGTGAAGCTCCTCATTAATCCTGGCTATAAATTCATGCTCGGTTTCCCCCTCTTTTGGCCTGGTGAGATCGCTGTGATATATCGTATGCGATCCGATCGTAAAGCCGTCCTCCTGCATTTCTTGGAGTTGATCCCAGGTGATGGCCATTTTTGAAACACCGACAAAACTCGTATAGATGAACAAAGTCGCCGTGAATCCATTTTTCTTGAGGATGGGGTAAGCAATATTATAGGCGGAACGATATCCGTCATCCATGGTGATCAGCACTGATTTTTTCGGAAGCCCTTGGCGATATTCCAGAAAGGCGAGGAGTTCTTCGGGAGTAACGACATGATACCCATTTTCTTTCAGATATCTCATCTGAAACTCAAAGATGCGGGCGGGCGTACAGAGAGGAGAAGTGCAATCTTCTGCAAAACGGTGATAGGCGAGTATCGGTATGGTCTGAAATCCCTCGGCGCTCAGTCCTCCCTTGTTTCTGTTTTTCATCGGAATGACAACAGAATCGCCTCTTTTGAAGGGGACATCTGGGTTGGTCTCCTCGATCACCCATGACTTTTTTTTGTCGCCTAGAAATTTTTCAGCTAAATCGGCAGGCGGCTCTGCTTCCGGCAGCAGATAAATAATATAGTCCTCAGATCGAAAAAGATTGTGCTCTTCAGGCTTAATGACGGCTCCTGTAGGTGCGCAGGAGTAAAAACACAGCGGCGTACTTACTACAAAAAATATCATAATTATAATAAAATTCAGTAACTTGGAAATATAGTCTACCGGAATTCGCGATAAAGAGCAACCGAACATGAAAAACCTCTGGATAACAAAGAACAGAAAGTTCAAGGCCTGTTGAGCGATAGATAAAAGAATCCTTCTTTAATCAGATAGTTGTTTGGGATGCTACTACATGTCATTTCCTTTTTCAAGCCCACCCAAAAATAGGCCCGAAGGCTATCCAATTATTTACCATTAATCTGATTATCGGTTTATTGTCAATTTAAATATAAGGTTCATACAATCAGTTGATCAGTCCTGAAAAGATATCCTGCCATGAGCGCGCTGATCAGACAAATTGGAAGAATTTCCGTAAGTTGTTTTCCTTGACAATATATTTGCGTCATAATAAATTTGTAAAAATTTGGCCTGGATATTATAATATATATTGTATGTCCGATAAACGGGCACTGATGCAAACAGAAGGCAGCATATAATTATAACCTCATTATCTGTTGGAGTAAACCGCCCTATGGGCATAACCCAGGATAAATTTGTTCTCAAGATAAAACCAAATAAACTCAGGTCATTAAGTCAAACCCTGCTTGTTTGAGTGTAGAGGAATGAAAACCTTTGTCATTTCAGTATATTCCAATTAAGTCTCCTTTCAAATACTGATTTTGAGAGGGTTTCCAGGTTAGAACAAATTTACCGTGGGGCATAACCCGTCGAAAAAGGGTTGGATTGAGGAGCATACAAGATTCCGGAATCGAAATAATTCAGGAAACTTCTGAAAGCTTCATTATGAACTTTTTAGAAAAAGAATGTCAGCTCATTTTGCGGTGCACCGAAATCATTAAAAACTGGTTTCCTAAGACCTGATACGAGAGTTCTAAGGAGTTGCGTTATGTTTGTCAGCGAAATTGCCAACGCGACGCTGGTAAGGGTGAAAGAATACTCAACGAGCGCCTTCCAGAAAATCGCCATAAGTCTACCGAGAATCGAATTCATTCACCGCAACCGAAGGGCATTCGCCATCTGTATTGCCATATGGCTTATTGTCAATGTAACCGGCTATTTTATTTATCACTCCACGATTGTGCACATGAATGATGAGCTTTATCAACAGGGACTGTCAGCTGCAAAAGATTTGGCGACAAAAAGCGGGCCTTTCGTTTTAGAGAAAGATGTCCTTGCCCTTAACGTGGAAATTAGAGAATTGGAGAATATGGAGAACCTTAAGTTTGCAGTAATCACTGATCATGAAAATATGATTCTAACGCAAACAGGGCCAGAGCTTGCCAATGGGAAGTTTGAGCGTTTAGAAAATCAAACGACAATTTCAAAGATTGGAGACATCACAATAACAGGCGAGGTTTCGCCAGACAACACCAAGATTATCGGTTTTTCAAAAGCTATTACTTTTTCAGGCGTAGAGATAGGAAAGGTTTATATTGCCCTATCCACCAGGGATCTTTATCAAACCCTAAACCAATTGAGGCGAATATATTTTTCAGTGATATTTCTGTCTACATTAGTAGTCGTTGCCGTTTTGTTCTGGCTTGACTGGAGAACAAGAGCCAGGAACTTAAAGTTAAAACAGGATCTTGAGAGCATGACCCGAATCGGTCCTTATCTACTAAAAGACAAGGTTGCGCGAGGGGGAATGGCCGAGTTGTTTTTGGCAGATTACATCCGTGATGATGGCTTTCGGAGAAAGGTTGCAGTTAAACGAATCTTACCGCACCTTGCGGGTAATCTGGATTTCATCAAAATGTTCACCCGGGAGGCCCGGTTGGCTGCTTTATTGCAGCACCCTAATATTGTCCAGATCTTCGATTACGGAAAAATTGAAAACGCTTACTTCATTGCAATGGAATATATCGATGGGAAGAATTTGGGAGAAATCTTATCAGCCCTGAAAAAGGGTCTACTCGTCGATCATGCCGTTTTCATTATTTCAGAGATCTGCAAAGGCTTGGAATATTCTCATGCCAGGCGGGACGACGAAACAGGAAAACCCTTTAATATTGTGCACCGGGACATCAGCCCACAAAACATGCTGGTTTCCAATCAGGGAGAGGTGAAAATAAGCGATTTTGGAATATCCAAGGCACGATCCGAGCCGAGTTTAACCCAAGCGGGTGTCATAAAAGGTAAGATGGCCTATTTGTCCCCGGAACAAGCATTGGGAGAATCCGTCGACTATAGAGCTGACATATATGCTCTGGGGCTTGTCTTTTATGAAACCTTGACCGGAAAACGAGTATATCAGTTTAGCAGTGATATCGAAGCCATTCGGGCGATTCCAAAAATGGAGATTGCATCTTTAAAGAATTCAAGCCCTCAGGTACCGGAAGAGCTCAATCGCATTGTAATGAAATGCTTAGAGAAGAAAAAAGAGTTACGATACCAGAGCGCTTCAGCTCTATACAACGATCTGGCAGCGTTTAGGAAGGAAATGAAGATAACATTTGATGCTTCGGAACTCGCTGATTTCATGAAAAAGAATTTCGAAGAGGGAGGCAACACCTCTTACACAAAGTAAAATGCAATTGCCAGAGTTCGACATGCCCCGGAAAATTTTCTCAGGAAAAACAGATATTGGCCTTAAACGCGAAAACAATGAAGATGCATTAGTAATAAGTCCTGAGTTGGGGTTTTGCCTTGCGGCCGACGGTATGGGTGGCGCCGCGGCAGGCGAACTCGCCAGCAGGATTTTCGTTGAAACAGCGTTAGAGATTTTTGCCGACAAAACCGATCAATCCGAAAAGGAAATCCTGTATCGGGTTCAAAAAGTGTTCAGTTTTACCAACGAAAAGATCCTGGAGCATGCAACCCAGAATCCAAATCACGAGGGAATGGGGTGCACGGCTGAACTTTTGGCATTTTCTGATGAAGGTTTTGTTCTCGGTCATGTAGGAGATAGCCGCACGTATCGATTTAGAAAAGGACGGCTCCATCAGTTCACCCAAGATCACACTCTCGTTCAGCAGCAGGTAGAAGAGGGATTAATCTCTTCTGAAAAGATTAGAAACCACCCCCTGCGCAATGTTATCCTCCGTGCCGTCGGACTGAAAAATGAGCTCGCCCTTGATCTGGTAAGAGGGAAAACCATTTCGGGCGATTTGTTCATGCTCTGTTCAGACGGTTTAACCGATATGGTCCAAGATGAACGGATCCAGGACATTTTGAGTTCCAATATCGATATACACCAAAAAGCCGAAAAATTAGTCGAGACGGCCAAAGTTGCCGGTGGAGATGACAATATTACGGTCGTTTTGGCTTCCATTACTTAACCCAACTCCCACTATTCCTGCCTTTTTGTCCAGGCACCTTTGCACCAGCGTTCGAGCGTTTCTCCACACGAACATCAAAAAGCTTCTCGGCACGACTGTTTCTCCCCATCAATTTCCCTACGAAACCCGCCTGGTGGTACCCGGGGGTTTAGACTGCGCGGTTCTGGAATTTACCCGCGAGAACATCCCCGATGAACTCAGGGATCGAAAAATCTTTTTCTATGATTTCCGTTCTGCCATCCGATTGAGCGAAAAAGAAATACTCTATTTGGCAGGCCAGTTAGCAGAAAAACTAAATCTTAACCCTTCCAATATCAAGGTGCTTATCCCTATGGGAGGCTGGTCAGAAGCCGACCGTAAAGGCGGCCCATTGCATGATCCAACGATCAGTGACGCGTTCATTCAAAGACTAAAGCATGATCTGAATTCCACGATCGAAGTCAAGGAAATAAACCTTCACATCAATGATCCAGCTTTCGCGCGACTTGCCTCAACAGTCATGGATGGGATGCTTAAGATATAGATGCTAATAATCCAGAGAAGCTCTTTACTTATTGATATGTGGACAATATATCACTGAATAATAAGCAG
>CP070700.1:4232708-4242283 GCA_020349865.1 Desulfobacteraceae bacterium | reverse complement strand
AGTCAGATGGGACTTTCCCGATTCTCAATCGGGATCACCCACTGGGTAACACTACCGAATTTCATCCCGCCAAGGCGAGAATTCCAACAGCCTGGATTTAACTCGGCACGATGGGATATCTTGCCAGACCAACAACTATCTGAAATGACAATATCATTGTGGCTACGTTCTGGATCCAAAAAAATAAGGACCGAAATTCCTGCCACCCATAGCGGATATCTCAACCCCAACATTGGGAGCATAAACCTAAAAAAACAGCTTTTGAAAGTGAAGGTTTCTAGAAAGACTGTCGAAAAAGTGTTAACTGTCTATTACTCCGAAATCCACCTATAACAATATTAATTACTTATGGGTGTGAAGAGGCCTCAAAAAAACTGCTTTCAGGGTTTTTCGACAGTCTCAGATGTAATCCGCACTTTTATACCTAAAAGGGCCGAGATAGCCGGGGGAGGAACTTTCTAGAGCTTCACCGCTCCTGATTCAGGGTTAGCGAAAATTGAAATCGAAAGGGTTTAAGACAGAGTTGATCAAAACTTTTTCATTGTCTTATGGCGCCTCTTTTGCGCTTTTGCTTGTTTTTTCTTCCGCTGGACGCTCGGCTTATCATAAAAGCGTCTTTCCTTGATTTCCGAGAAAAAGCCCTCCTGGGTCAACTTCCTCTTAAGATCTTTAATGGCCTTTTCTATTTGATTATCATGGACAATTACCTTCATATTTCAACTTCCTCACAAACACGTAGCAAGAGATTGTAGCGGAATTTCTGTTCTTCGTCACTTCCCATACTACCTACAGAATGAAAATGCCCCGGAAACCGAACTCTGACCGAAATTTAATTTGAAAACCGGATTGGACAGAGCCCCCACCAGGAATAGGTCAAACGCCTTTCCTACAGGTCAAGATTTTAGAAATCTGTTTCCGGCCCTTCTATTTGAGAGTATGTAGCAGGGATCAAAGAAGTATCCGACAAGTCGTCCAGACTTGTGTCGGTTATTCTAGCATTCACACCGAAAGCCGTTAATTGTTTACCCCTGATTATTGAATAGTGATAGCAATATTCACTGTTGCTCCGCTCACA
Organism: Desulfobacteraceae bacterium; assembly: GCA_020349865.1. Next base: position 4,241,208 of record CP070700.1, on the reverse strand, counting down.
TTTTGTTAGATGCAACTTGCCCTTCACATCATCGACTGGTTGATCAACAGATTTGAGCCATCCTCTGATTTGCGTGCTCACCTCTGAGATTCGCTTAACGAGAGACATTGTTCTCGGCAAGATGATTATTTTGGATTCGAGCATATTAGTTCCTTTATGTGACATTACTCACTAAAAAAGCCGCCATCAGGACATGGTTCCACCTTCTTGAGTGATGCTCAAGCAACAGCATCCTTCAAAAGCTTTCCCGCGACGAACTTGGGGACGTTTTTGGCCTTGATTTTGATTTCTTCCCCAGTCTGTGGATTTCTTCCTTTCCTCGCCTTTCTTTTGTTCACCTTAAAGGTGCCAAACCCAGCTAACGATACCGGATCCTTCTTTTTCAACGCCTTGGTTATGGATGAAAAAATGCAATCAACCGCTTCCTGAGCCGCTTTTTTGGTGCTCACAATCTTTGCCACCTCATTTACTAGATCTCCTTTGTTCATACTCTCTCTCCTCCCACTTTTCTAATTGCATAACTAGCCATAAATAATTGATTGCTCACTTCTTTTCAAGCACAAAATTACCTGGTTGTCACCTAATTGCCCTCCATTTTGATCGCTTTTTTACCTATTTTGCAATAGATAATATAACTACCTTTATATGGTAAAGTAATTTCAGGAGACTCTCTTAGGTAAGGAAGAAGATAATGCTTCTTGACCCTATTTTAGGCTTATTCTCCAGTGACTTGGCCATTGATCTCGGTACAGCTAATATCCTCGTGTATGTAAAAGGCATAGGGATTGTCTTGAGCGAGCCATCTGTGGTGGATATCAGGAAGCATGGAGGGGGACCAAGAAAGTTTTGGCGGTTGGTCAAGAGGCAAAAATGATGCTGGGCCGAACTCCAGGAGACATCGTGGCGCTTCGCCCTATGAAAGAATGAGTTATTACGGATTTTGAAATCACTGAAGCAATGCTTCGTCATTTCATATGGAAAGTCCACAAGCGACGGAGACTCATAAGGCCTCGAATTATTATCTGTGTCCCCAGTGGAATTACCCAGGTTGAGAAGAGGGCGGTGCGTGATTCTGCTGAGTCTGCCGGAGCAAGGGAAGTGTATCTTATCGAGGAGCCAATGGCAGCTGCCATTGGTGCAGGACTGGCCATAACAGAACCGATCGGCAACATGGTGTTGGACATTGGCGGTGGCACCACAGAGGTTGCGGTGATTTCTCTGGCAGGTATTGTCTGCAGCAGATCTGTGAGGGTTGCGGGTGATAAAATGGATGAAGCCATACTCTATCACATCAAAAGGAACTACAATCTCCTGATAGGCATCAATACTGCTGAGTTTATAAAGATCAGCATTGGCAATGCCTATCCAGGCGAGGAGATTGAGAGGATTGAAGTAAAGGGGAGAGACCTGGTCACAGGGATACCAAGGATTTTGACTATGGATTCAGATGAGATAAGGGAAACCATTTCAGATCAGTTGGAGACAATTGTTGAAACCGTGCACATTGCCCTGGAGCAAACACCTCCAGAACTGGCAGCTGATATTGTGGGAAAGGGAATCGTTTTGATTAGAGGCGGTTCATTGCTGAAGAATCTGGATGTCCGGCTAAGAGAGGAGACCAAAATTCCCATTTCACTCACTGAAGATCCTCTGTCTGATGTGGTTCTTGGTTCTGGGAAGGCTTTGGACAACCTCTCAATTTTGAAGGAAGTTGCGACACAATAAAACCGTGTGCGCTTGTCGCGATATCTTATAAGGCAAACTAAGAACGGAGAGTTAAAACAGTCATCATTACGCCCTCTACCCGCCTTGCTGATCCCTTTTTCACGCTGGCTTCTACCACTGTCATATGGTGTAGGTGTATCCAAAATATTGAACGCTTGCTTCGTTGATGTTATGGAAATGAAGTGAGCCATTGCAAATCAGAAATGAAGGCACACGCTAGTCTGGAATCTCTGATTGTTGCATATTGGATCTCGGCTGTTTACAGTAAGCCACCATTTGTATCGACTGCATTATCCCTCTGAGATTTCACATTATAATCAAAAATCAAAAACTCTGATACCTTGCCACGATCTGCAATTATTAATGTTTTCAAAATGTTGTGATACGCTTTACATACAGGGAATCCAAATGGCAATTGACAGGTAAACCCCGATGTTTAGGCCATTACAATATATGGTGTTTGGCCACTTCTGCCAATCTAATTCGGCGGTCTATGCTTCTGCCATAATAATAAGTCATAGGATTTCAGTTTGGCAAACCCAAATGCTTGCCTACCGCAAAGTCAAGTTCTGTTCAGGGCAATTCATAACAATGATTACAGTAGTCGTCTCCTTGCATGAGCGTTTTTGGATGGTCGGCTGGCACTACTCCCTACTCCCCGCTTTCTCTAAAATGATTCTGGCGTCTGCTACAACGCATCTTCTCGAAGAACACATAACCGGGTTCAGGTCGATAGATTCAGTGTAACCTTCGAGGTCCATAACCAAGCCGGAGAAAGCCATTAAGGTTCGTGTTAATTCCTTGAGGTTAACCGGCTGAGATCCCCGATAGCCTTTGAGCAACTCGTGTGCTTTGAGTCCCTTCAGCATGGACTCGATATCGGCTTCTTTCAGCGGCGCCATCCTTAGTGTTGTGTCCTTATAGATTTCGACGGCTGTTCCGCCCATGCCCAGAAGTATCACTGGCCCGAACTGGTAGTCCACTTTGGCGCCAGCAATTAACTCAGTTCCAGATACCATTTCCTCGATCAGTATACCCGCAAAGCCCTCGAAAGAACTGAAACGATGAAACGTTTTTAGCAGGTTCTTATCACTGTCAATTCCCACGACGACTCCACCAACATCAGATTTGTGAAGCGCCTTAGGTGAGATCAATTTGGCCACAACGGGATAACCGATTTCTCCGGCAAACTGAGTAGCTTCTTCTGAACTCCTGGCCCATAAAAATTTCGGAACATCAATTCCGGAGATGGATAAGATGCGTTTGGTTTCGGGCTCCAATACCCAGCCAAATTTCTTTGACGCCATGATGATGGCCTTGATCTCTTTTTTTAGCATGGCTGACACCTCCTCATGGCCTCAGCCATGTGCACTGCCCCTTCAATGGAAGGAGATACCGGGACGCGATTGAATTCAAAGCCTTCAATAAGCATACGAAATTTTTCTACGTGGGGAACATATGCCACAAGCGGCTTGTCTGCCCTGCGCGATACCTGACTCAACCTTGCCCCAAGATCCGAAGTAATTCCCGGCAAGTAAGGGAGAAGCAAGACTATGATGCAGTCAATCTCCGGCGTACTGCTTAGTCCACGTGCCGCCGCCATAAAATCGTCATCAACCGCACTGCCGGTGAGATCAATCGGGTTCCCGACGGAAGCGATTGTCTGAATGCTTGAGGAGAGCTTTTCCCTGATTTCATTTTGCACCTGTTCTGATAGTGTAGGAACAGAAAGACCATGGCTTGAACATACATCAACTGAAAGGGCCCCATGCCCGCCGCTTCCTGTAATGACGCCTATTTTGCCCTCGATGGATGTTTGATAGCAGCTCAGGGATTCACAAAAGGAGATCAGTTCAGATTCATTTTTGGCCTCAACGATCCCGTACTGGGAAAGCACTTCAGAGAATACTTCATAGTCACCGGCGAGTGAAGCTGTATGGCTGGAAACGGCTCGACTTCCCCCGGCGCTTTTACCGGCCTTAAGAACAATGACCGGCTTGGGGCACTCACTTGCAGCCAGGACAAAATCCCTGCCTTCATTTTCCTCAAACCCCTCCACATAAAATGCAATGACCTTCGTATTAGGTTCTTTGATTAGGTATCTGAGCAAGTCCAATTCTCTGATCAGGGCCTTGTTTCCGATACTCACGGCCAGGGACAAACCAACGCCTTCACCCGCAAACTTGACCATCTGATCTACCAAAATACCTCCGCTCTGGCTGACCAGCGCAACATATCCAAGATCGGGTTGGACCATACGTTCACTGGGAAGGAAAAAAGTGTCCACTTTAGATGGGGAATAGATACCTAAGCAATTGGGCCCAATGAGGGGAAATCTTGCTTCTCGGGCTATGTCGACCAAGTGAGCCTGTAAATCCTTGCGACCGGTCTCAGCAAAGCCTCCGGAAATAACCGCCGCACCCCCCACCTGGGCCTTTATGCAGCCAGTCACAATATCGGGAACTTGTTCAGCGCGAACAGCAATCACTGCCAGATCCACTTTGTCGGGTATTTCCGAGACGTGGGTAAATACCCTTTCACCCTGTAGGATGCCGCCACGGGGATTTACAGCAAATACCTTAACCGGATACCGCAACTGATTTTTGTTGAAGACCACGTTGGCGGGATGGCGATCGTTGTTTAACGACACGCCAATAATGGCCATGGTTTTTGGTTCAAACAACTTTCGAAAGTTCATCATGACATCCTTTCACTAAGAGAGCTCATATTGATTGACAAAGGAGAATGAAGCCATCTGGTTAACACTTTAACTCTCGATTTTTCAGATATCACAAATCAAAATCAAATCAGGGGATATTTTTTCTGCAATGACACAAGAGTTTACCTGTTTCATAGCATTTCAAATGGGAGAATTCGTGGCGTTATAAGTCTGTGCCTTTGCTCTCCTAATGCGGGAGGTGTTCAGGTTAGAGACCTATCTGTATGAAAGCACCGCTGGTATAAGGTCATAGCGCAATAGCCCATAAGATGTACGTTTTTCTATAACATAGATTAGTATTTCCTTTCAAGCCTTGATTAAATCTTGATTTATTGTCGTCGAAAAGTGAAGATCAAGAAGGCGAATCTGCATATTAAGGGCCATAATATGCTCAACCGTATTCCATCCATACTTACAAGTCGTCATAGCCTGCTTCAAACAGGGCAAGAACCCACTTTTTCCCTTCAAAGGACTCTAAGGGTTTACCCCGGGGAAGTTAAAATCCTCCTCTGGGTCACCGTGATTCAAGTGGTCATGAGCATCAGCAGCATCCTGCTCAATAATTTTGCCCAGACAGCTTTTATGAAACGGTACGGAGTCCAATCCCTTCCCACCGTTTTCTTGATCGAAGCTGTTCTCACTTTCTTCTTTGCCAATGCCGTAGGGCTATTGATGAACCGGTACCGGACCATCCGGGTTTTCACGGGACTGTTCCTTTTTTTTGCGATCTCCGTTGGCCTTATACGTGGACTCCTACCATTCGGAAACGTGCTCGTCTATCCTGCCCTTTACATCCTTAAGAGCCAGGCCGTAGAGATTTTGCCCATCTTATATTGGGATATTTTGAGTGATCTGTTCACGACGCAGCAATCCAAAAGGCTCTACACGTTGATTACTGCCGGCGGGGTACTCGGGACCACGGTGGGAAGTCTCTTGACCGGAAAAGTGGCTCATTGGATTGGCGCCGATAACGTTCTATTGATTTTCGTCACAGGTATGGTTCTGGCCGCCATTTTAAACGAGTTGACCGAGAGCGTGGCTGGTGCCCCCTTAGAACCTCGCACCGATCGAGATAAGGGTAGACTCCAGGGACCATTAAGGAAAAATCTTTCCGATTTCATTAACTTCGCCAGGACCTCCCCCTTATTGAAATATATGGTGTTGATCGTCGCTATCCCCAATATCCTTCTCCCCATAATAACTTACCAATTTAATGTCGTGGTTGATGCCTACTTTGCTACAGAGCAGGCAACACTCCAGTTCTTTGGCGTCTTTCGCGGGGTGTCCAACGCTGTGATGTTCATCATACTACTTTTTTCCGGCCGTCTCATAACCCACTGGGGCGTTGCCCCAAGCCTCCTTCTTCATCCTATCAATTACTTTATCGCCTTTGGGGGCCTTCTCTTTCATTTCGATATTCTATCAGGAATATACGCCCGATTTAGTACGGAAACACTGAAGACTACACTCAACAATCCCGCACGGGCAATCTTGTATAACTTCTTTCCAGAACAGATGAGAGGCCTTGTGAGAGTCTTTCTCAGGGGAACGGTGATAAGGGCAGCCGATTTCGCTGGTTCAGGCTTCCTGATGCTCATCAAGGGCATCATGGAACCTCGCTTCCTTTCCATCGTGGCGGCCCCTCTGAGTCTGATTTGGATCATTACCAGTATGAAGATTAAGAAGAACTACTCGGCGCTGCTCATGCAGAACCTTATGGAGGACTATATTGACTGGAAACATCTGGAAGATCCGGATTTTAAGGTATTGTTTAAGGATAAGCCCGTTGTCAAGAGACTCCGTCAAGGGCTTGAAGGTCCGGACCCGGAAATCGCAGTTGTTTCAGCGGAAATTATTGCCAAGGCGGTGCCGGCCGGTTGGGCCAAATGGATTGCGAGAGCCCTGCCTGGAAAACCGGCTGAGACTCAGAAAGGGCTGTTGGATTTATTAAAGATCGAGGATGGGAAGGATGCAGTGGAAGAGCTCATTCGAATCGCCCCAACAGTGCCGCCAAATACACTGGCGTATCTGATTCAAACCTTAAATCGGCTCGACGCAGGGAGGAGCCTTGCGATTACAGAACGGTTTTTGGATCATCCGGATCCGAGGGTTCGGGTTGAGGCACTTGCAGGTCTGTACTTGAGCCAGTCATCCCAGGCCCGGACAGATTTCCGCCGGCGCATCCGCGACTTGCTCGATGCGGGTGAAGCGGAAGCTCGATTTGCGATCAAGGTTCTCGGGAAAGTAGGGGATCCTTTCTTTTCAGAGATGCTGCTTGAATCCGCTAAGGGAGAAGACCCCGACTTAAAGGCTTGGGCACTTTGCGGTTTGGGCAAAATGGGGCATGAGGAGGCGACGGAGATTGCCTTATCCGCCATAGGGGATCTATCTGTGCACCTACGCGAGGCTGCTCTTCAGGTACTGGGGGCAGTTAAGGGAAAAACCCCTTTGGCTGTTTGGATCCACCTTTTGGGTGATCAGGACCCTCGATTTCGCAAGGAAGCCTCAATGGCGATCCAGGAGCGAGGAGAAGAGACTGTCCAGGATCTGCTTCTTGTCCTGGCTTCACCTTCAAGGGTTGCAAAGAATGAAGCTCTTCTCATCCTCGCAAAGTTGGGTCCACCCCGAACTGATATCTCCCAGTTTATTATGAAAGAACTTGAAAAACCCTATCGCTATGCGGCATATGTTCGAGTGCTACAAAAAATCGAAACGGGCAGGGTGTTTCCCCTGTTGTTGGACCATATCCTGGAGCGGAACAACGAGACCCTTGAGGTAGTCCTACGGGTGCTGGGTGTAATGGAGTTTGGAGACAAAATAGAAATTATACTCAAAGCGTTGCAGTCCTCCAATAGAAGGGATAAAGAAAATGCCATCGAGGCACTGGAAAACAGCCTTCATTTAAAAATCCGGAAGGTACTTATTCCACTCTTTGAAGAAAATCCGTCGGAAGAACAGATGGCCATGGTTGGGAAGACCCTGGGCATTATGACCCTTCCAGATTCCACAGACGTTATTCTTCTGCAGCTCTTGAAAGATGATGATCCTATTATCCAGGCCTTAACCGTCTATGCATTGGGGGAGGAGATCATAGAGCAACCACCCAGTCATGCCATTGAAGAACTTCTTGACTCAGAAACTCAGATTGTGCGCGAGGCGGCCCAATATACACTGCGTGTTCTGGAGGGGAGAACTCCAGCGGAATATGGGTCTCAAAAGGGTGCGAGCTTAGTCGAAAAAGCCATTTCCGTTCGTAGGATTCCTATCTTCAGCGATCTCCGGGTTCAGGAAGTCATGGCCATTGCCGGCAAAAGCTTTGTGAGAGAGTTCCCCAAAGGTGAGGTGGTGGTCCGGGAAGGAGATCCCGGTGATGTCTTTTACCTGATCATGGAAGGTGAGATGGTAGTGATCAAAGGCATCGGAAAAGAGCAAGAGTTCGTCCTCGACCGTATTGGAAAAGATGATTTTTTCGGGGAACTGGCCCTGTTGGGCGGAAATTCTCGCTCAGCCTGCGTTAGAGCCGAGTCGAAAGCTTTCGCTCTTGTTCTCAATGGTGAAGACTTCGTCAAAATCATGGAAGATTACCCTTCTATCCCTTTGAATATTTGTAGAAGCCTCGCGCGACGTATCCGTAAGCTTCAAGGCCGGTTGCTGGCTTTTGAGCCCACTAACGAGTCTTGACCAAATAAATCCTTTTCGCTATGTTTGTCTTGATATGACAAAAGGTTGTATTCTCCGACAGAATTGTAAAGCCAATCTCCTGGGGAAATTGGAAGCCTGTAAAATTGTAACAGTTTAGCTGTTTATCATTTTGAGGTGACTGGATGAAAGTGCAAGCGAGCTGGAACAAACACCCTTTGAATGAGACCTTTGAAAAATGTTCAATTTTGGTCAAGGTCAAGGAAGGCGATAATTTTAACCGCAGGAATATATATAATATTTCGAGGATTAAGATTTGAGCCTGACGCAGAGATTGGACAAAAGGGGGCGTTTTGCAAAGGTCTCTGAATATGCAAGTCAGGGCAAAGGAAAATAGGGAGAATTTGCAATGGAAAG
>CP070700.1:4217629-4232608 GCA_020349865.1 Desulfobacteraceae bacterium | reverse complement strand
TGTACATTAGTCCTTTTTGGCCGAATACAAACCCGACGATGGGATCCTTTATTTTGGTGGTGTCGATTGAACCACCGGCCCCGACGGTTACCAGAGCCACTGAGCCGTCGATACCTGCCTTCCAACCTTGGCTATTACGGAAATTCTTGAGAGCCTCCTCTTGCATGAATACATGGATTACGGTCTTCTTCTGGGCCCCAAGCTGCAAGCCCCATGAACCGGCTACGGTGCTGTAATAGTCGACAGTCTTCCCCCCGACTCTTAACGCTCCCTCACCGTATTCGCCACCAACAACGATGCCTGCTTTATACACGCTTGGAAAGACCAGCACGCCTTTTGCGCCCTTTAGAAACTCCTTGGCTCCTGCCACTTCTTTGTGAAAGCGCTCTAAGGCAACATCCACACTGACGTCGATCTCCTTAGCCGTGGCGGCGTAAGAGTCATGAGCTACGATGCACCCGAGAATAATTGTCAGGCACACCGCCGACACTGCTGCCGTGTAAAGGCGCCTACTCACATCCATTGATAGTACCCTCATGATAGTGACCTTCCTTATTAAATTGATTTTGATATAATGCTACTCGAGGTGATATATTAATTCAAGAAATTAATTTACCAAGTAAAACAAGGGCATTAAAGCATATGGAATACTTAGATTAAAGATAACTACAATAGGTTTGTAAGAGTAATTAAAATTAAATCCAACTTAAAAATTGGGGCTTTTTGGAGGGAAGTCAATTTGAATAGAAGTGCCTCAGCTAACCTTTTATAGGAAAACATCCGCTTTTCTTCCAAAAGATGCCTGTGCCTTTATATTGGAGCGGCTTATATAGGGTGTACAGGGTAGTGTCGTCGGGGCTGCCCCAGAAGGATACGAAAAACCGTCCATAGCGAAAGTTACGGGCACTTGACGACTCTGCCTGGGGGTTGTATGAATGTAGTTGTTTGAAGGCACGGTGGTTTGAAGAGAGTCCATGGCTAATGGAACTGCCTGGGTACATTGACAAACAAAACACAGATCTTTGATGGAAACAAAACCTGCCCAATGCGAGGTGAAAGTCAGCAGCACTGATGGAGACACCTTTATTGTTGTGCTTGCAGGAAACTGTAAACTCGGAACTCCAATTCCCCCGACTGATGATATTCTAAAACAAGTTGAATCTACTCATGGCATTAAGTGTGTTGCATTCGATACCCACGATCTAACGGGCTGGGATAGCGGCCTGCTAATTTTCCTTATAAAGATCAGAGACATATGCTCTTTGAAAAAAATCAATTTGGACAGCAGTGGACTGCCGGCAGGTGTGAGGCGACTTCTTTCACTCGCCTCTGCTGTACCAGAAAAAAAGAAGGGTACGCGAACGAAAACTGAGCGGGAGTCGTTTCTCTACCGGGTCGGCACGGACACCGTTGATTTTTTTATCTCAACCGGTGAAATGTTTGGATTCATAGGCGAGGCCTTTCTGGCCTTTATCAAGCTGCTCTCTGGCAAGGCAAGTTTCCGCCGATCCGACCTGATCCTGACCATTCAGGAATGCGGTGTTCAGGCGCTTCCCATTGTATCCCTGATCAGTCTTTTAGTGGGCTTGATCTTAGCTTTTGTCGGAGCAGTCCAGCTGGTGATGTTTGGTGCTCAGATTTACGTTGCCAACCTGGTAGGCATAGCAATGGTCCGGGTGATGGGTGCCGTCATGACCGGAATTATCATGGCAGGACGCACGGGGGCTGCCTTTGCCGCACAGTTAGGAACTATGGAGGCCAATGAGGAGATCGACGCCCTTAAGACCTTGGGCATATCACCCATGGAATTCCTGGTACTGCCGCGGATGATCGCACTGGTCCTGATGATGCCCTTGCTCTGTATATATGCCGATCTTATGGGAATCCTCGGCGGCCTGATTGTGGGTGTGGGGATGCTCGACATAAACATGGTGCAGTACTATAACCAAACAAAAGGGTCGCTGGGCCTGAATGACCTCTGGATTGGCCTCTTTCAGAGTTGCATCTTTGGTGTTCTGGTGGCCCTGGCCGGTTGCCTCAGGGGGTTGCAGTGTGGACGCAATGCATCAGCGGTTGGGGCTGCAGCAACATCGGCCGTGGTGACGGGGATCGTCAGCATTGTCGTGGCTACTGGGATAATTACGGTCATATGCAACGCACTGGGGATTTAGCCGCAAAGTTGTAGTACCGGCCTAATAGGGAATTGGAATATGGGCAAGAAAACTGAATCGGAGTTATCAGAACCCGAGATTAAAGTCCAAGATCTCACCATGGCCTACGGCAGCTTCGTGGTTATGCGGGATCTCAATTTCACGATCAACCAGGGCGATGTCTTTATCATCATGGGTGGCAGCGGTTGCGGTAAGAGCACGCTGATGCGGCATATGGTCGGTCTTAAAGTACCTGCCAAAGGGCAGATTTTTTATAAAGATGTAAGCTTCTGGGAGGCAGGACCTGCTGGACGGGGCCTCATTATGAAACGGGCAGGAATACTCTACCAGGGAGGTGCCCTGTGGAGTTCCATGACGCTGGCAGAAAACCTTGCGCTTCCGCTGGAGCAGCACACGGATCTTAGCTCCAAAGAGATCCGTGAAGTGGTTTCGTTGAAACTTTCGTTAGTAGGTCTTGCCGGTTTTGAAGAATTTTATCCTTCGGAGATCAGCGGGGGCATGAGGAAGCGTGCGGCTTTAGCCAGGGCTATAGCATTGGATCCGGAGATTCTTTTTTTTGATGAGCCCTCTGCAGGTCTGGATCCGGTGAGCGCGAGAAGACTGGATGACTTGATACTGGAGCTAAGAGAAAGCCTTGGGGCCACGGTTGTTGCGGTCACACAAGAACTGGCAAGCATTTTCGCTATTGGGAACAACTCGGTATTTCTCGATGCAGATACAAGGACAATGACCGCTATGGGGGATCCGAAAAAACTACGTGACGAGTCTGAGGATTTTAGGGTTCGCAACTTTCTCACGCGGGGAGAGGCAGGAGAATCAATGAGAACGAAAGGCAGTAAACCCTGAAAAAGCGTTAATGAATGTGAATAATGGGGATAGGTAGCTCATGGGCAAACAGGCAAATAAGACTATGATTGGTGGCTTTGTTTTGGGAGCAGTGACTCTGATTTTAGCGGGTGTTGTGATCTTTGGGTCCGGCCAATTTTTAAAAAAAACACACAGATTCGTCCTCTATTTTTCAGGTTCAATTAAAGGTCTCAATGTGGGGGCGCCTGTCATGTTTCGCGGTGTCAAGATCGGGTCGGTAACGGACATTGTGATGCGGTTCGATCCTGATGATTTATCTGTTCAAATTCCGGTATATATCGAGATGGATCCTCAAAGGATAACAATGGTGCGGGGGCACACGCATCTGTTAGAATACGCCCAACTTATGGTGGAGCGAGGCATGAGAGCGCAGCTAACAGTTGAGAGCCTGGTAACAGGCCAATTAATGATCGCATTAGATTTCTACCCTGATAAGCCTCTGCGATTAGTTGGCAAAGGCACTGAGTCCCCGGAGATACCTACGATTCCATCCACCATGGAAGAATTGTCCAGGACTATCGAAAAGCTTCCGCTCGAAGAACTGGCGCATAAATTAACGTCGGCGATTTCGGGTATCGAACGCGCGGTGAATGCTCCTGAAGTGGGGGAGAGTATCCGCACGGTGAACCAAACTTTGAAAGGCATCCAGGCGCTTGTGGAAAATATCAACAACAGGATCGAACCGCTGGCATCAAGTATTGAAGAAAGCGTTAGGGATTATGGGAAACTTGCGCGAAATGCGGATAGGCAGGTAGAGCCGTTAGCAAAAGGCATCAAGGAAACCGTTGGGGACACACAGAAGCTTGTTCGTAATGTGGACAGGCGCATTGCCCCATTGCAATCCAGCATCGACAGTACTGCACAAGCAGCGACTGCGGCCTTAGTGCAGGCTGAGAAGACACTCCGCGAGATAAAAGGTGTTACTGGAAAAGATTCAACACTGAATTACCAGCTTTCCAATACGCTTAAGGAGCTTTCGTCTGCCGCCCGTTCGATCCGTGTTTGGGCAGATTATCTTGAGCGTCACCCTGAAGCTCTGATACGCGGTAAGGGCGGACCTAAAGGGAGGTGAAACAATGCATCATCTTTTTTCAAGACTTACACTTGTAGTACTCGGGTGCTTGTTGATGGTCATAGCAGGATGCGCTGGCATTACAGCGCCCGCGAGGTTTTATGTATTGAGTTCTTTACCCGGTTCCGGTGACAGAGCGCGAGTATCAGCAGATGAAAACATCATCGCGATCGGGATCGGCCCCGTCGAGGTTGCTCAGTATCTGGATCGACCGCAGATTGTAACCCGTGTCAGCCCGAACGAACTCAAAATTGCTGAGTTTGACAAGTGGGCAGAGCCTTTAAAGGATAGTTTCTCCCGCGTGCTGGCGGAAAACATCTCGTCTCATCTCAGTAAAGATCCTGTTGCTGTATTACCGTGGAGGGGGTCTACACCGATCGATTATCGAGTCGAGGTCGAAGTAATTCTCCTGGACGGCAGTCTGGGCGGTAAGGCATCGCTGGTGGCTCGCTGGGCCATCTTCGGCGAAGATGGCAGGAAAATGCTCGTATCGAGGAAATCAAGTTTTAGCGAGCCTGTAAGTGGACAAAGCTATGAAGCGTTTGTTTCGGCTCATAGCCGTGCTGTTGCGGGGCTCAGTTCTGAATTGGCTGAGGCAATGAAAAAAATATTACCACAGGCCGCCAAGCGATAAATGGTTTTTCTCAACGGCATTTAAACTGCACAGTTGAGCATTTATGACCAATTGCCCCGGATCGGAACAGGCCCATGAGTAACGTTAGAAGCACAACTCTTATAATATAGATTACTATTGGGGGATTCCTGAACAGAGAGGGCCTCCTGCTCCTAACTTACGCCGGATTCTATTGAGACGGTGCAATGAAGAATGAAAATGATGAAAGGTTTACTATTATGGGCGATACTTTATTCTTACAATTCTATAATAAAACTAAAGGTGGTTATTTTGATTTGTGTAATGGTTTCTCAGATACTTATGATTTATGTAAAAGCAAAGGCGATTTTTATTGGACTGAGCATGAGGTAGACCGTACAAAATGGTACCAGGATGAGACATATGCCAATAGAAAACTGCCCATTAATAGGGGAACTGTCTATATAAGTGCTATCTATAGCAATCATTTGTATCAATCGTATGTATGGGCAAAAGAATATCCGGATATCAGATTTATAGTAGGTGGTCCTATTGCAGCAGAAAGACGAATTGATGAAAATGGCTGGCATCCTGTTTATTTAAAGGTTGATAGTTATGATATGTTGCCATCCAATTTAGAAATAACCGGCAGGAGTGTAGAAGATTGGTTTGAAGTTCCTAACTTTTCCGGAAAATGGAAGGTTGATGTGCCTGAATTTGTACCGAATGACAACCGTGTCTATTTATCGTATACATTGGATAATGGGTGTTATTGGCGCAAATGTGTATTCTGCAACATTGCGCTGCATGCAAAGGAAGTATTCAGGAAAAGAAAGGATATGAATTATGAATTTAAAGACATGGAACATGATGGGCATAAGATAGTGCGTTTAAATACAGGATCTATAACAACGAAATACATAAGAGAGGTACTGCCTGAACTACCCCGCAGGAATGACATTGAATACCGGCTGTTCATAAGACCTGCTAAAGCGGAAAATATAGCTTTAAAGGAAGTGTTAAGTGAGAATGATGGTAAACTTCCGAAACTTATATTGGGTTTTGGTATGGAGTTTCCAACTAATCGGATGTTGAGATATATTGGCAAAGGTTCAAATACGGATGAGGTGTTAGAATTTATTCGTTTATGTTATGAAAATAAAATACATGCCAATGCAAATTTCATATTAGGTTGGAATAACCTGATTGAAGATGATATTGGAGAACTAAAAAATTTCATGGACAGTGTACCTGAGAATTCTATTACTACATTGCAAATGAGATGGCTTTTAGCTCATCCACACACAAAGGTCCATGATACCTATAAAGGTAAAACTATCAAATTAGGCCCATTTTATGAGGGTTTTCGTACTGAAATAAACGAAAAGCAAATGGAGTTAAACAGAGAAGCAGGAGATATTATTAGCCACTATAGTAGTATCAAACATTACAAAGTCGAAGGTATGGTAACTATCAGAAAGCATTTGGAAAAGAATTGATGCAAAATTTTGTGAAGTGAATGGTGGGTGGGATGAGGCAAAGGAGAGTAAGTCTATCAGCGGTGTTTTTGATAGCCTTTTGTTCGGTATTGATGCCTTATGTTTGTGAGGGAGGTGGAAAAAGCAGACCTATGGGACAGTCCATTGAAAAAAAGGAGGAAAGCAAACCCAGGCTGATCGTTCTTCCACTCCAGCCTAAGGAGGGCCAGGCTTACGACGGTATTGGACTGGGAGTTCATTTCCTGCTGGGAAACGTCGTAGCCCTTCACACCGGACTTAAAGAGTTTTGGTTCGGCTGGCGTGTAAAAAAAATCTTCCTCAAAAAGGAAAAGTTAAGGGCTTATTGTCGCGGCGAGGGTCCCCCACTTGATATTGCCAAATTAGGCAAAGAACAGGACATCCGTTACTGGTTAGGGGGCAGTGTTCAACAACAGGGAAGCACAATTCAAATCGCCCTGGTACTGACGGATACAAACGGGGAACGTGAAGAATGGGCAACTGAGCTGATTCTGGATCCAGCCGACCAGCTCATTGGTTTTCGTAAAGGGTTTTTGGCCTGGTTGGATGCCTGCGGCCTGCCCTTTCCGGATGCCCAGGTGGCCAACGCCTTATGGCCAGAGAAGACCACCCTTAAAAGCCTGGAGCTTCTGGGCCGGGATTTGGAGGCATATTATCTCCATTCATCCTGGGGTGATAAAGGCCCGTTTGATCCTGAGTTATTCGATTCTGCCGTCTCTGCAGCCCCTTCCTCTTACCTGGCCCACGACCTCAAAGGCTGGGTCCTGTATAAGAATAAGGATTATAAGTCAGCCGAGAAATCATTTCGATCCGCCATCAAAATGAACTCAGTCGGTCTGGGCGCTATTTCCGGCCTGATGTGGTGTGCGGTTTATACCAATGATGAAGAGAATGCTTACAAATGGGCCATGGCAAAGGCCGATATTCGAGGGGAAAGCCGCGAGGCTGCCAAGGCCAGTGTGGCAAGGCGCATAAAGAAGTATTCGAAATAAGGGTTAAATATAGTGATGGGCATACCTTCTCACGGGATGACCATCCAGGACATGAAACTGTCTGATCTTTTTTAAGGTGACCGGAGAGATGGAGCCAATGGGGAGGTAAATGATTTTTTTTCCTAAACGCGCGGCCATACTGTGACACCAGCCTGAGGGCGGCGTGGCGGCAACATAGACTAAGTGCTTCTCAAGGCAGTAGTCGAGTGCAGCTATAAGCAGCCTTTCAGGCTTGTTCCTGGCGAAGTCAAAAAACGGATCTCTCCATATATCGTAAACACGCATGGGCGGATAGGTGAGCATGAAACCGCCATACTGGCATCTGGAGATCCCGGGGCCATCCATTATTTCTCCGGCAGGCGTACTGTAAAAGGCCATATCCGATTCCTGGGCATGCTCCCCGAGCCAGGTAACGCACCAGGGGAAGTTTTCTTTTCCATCATCTTTGGCGAGATCCGCATCAAAAATAACCACCACTGAACCAACCTTGCCCTTAAGTGGTCTTTCTGCCCTGACATAAATTGTTCCTCGCTCCCAGTCCCTGATGGTTTCCCTGATATCGATGCCCTCTAACATAGAGCACATGAAAGGCTCTATCCGGCTGTTCTCTTCAGTTTTGATTTCAAAGGCCTTTTTCTTAAGATACTGGCCATACCCTTCTATTACTACATCCTCTGGAGGGTGAGAACAGATAGAAAATCCTTTGAATTGTCTCCGCCACTCTCCCGGATATCTTTCTCTTTTCTTTTTCCTGACCGGAACCGGTACGAGACGCCTCCGCATGGTCTTTAGACGCCGGTGAAACCTGATTCTCTTCTGTTCAAGAAAAATGTCCTCTCCTTTTAGACGCAGTATGGGCATACGAGGCTCCTCGGCCTGCCAGGGGTATTCGCTTCCTTTTTCCCAGACCTCATAGGCGAAGTTGTCATCCGCAGCCCCCCGTGCCGCAACAATGAGTTGGTAAAAATTGGGGACAAGATATCCGCTGAGCAACGCATAGTTTCTGGCAAATTTGTGTAGAATTCTGATCTGGTTATGCGATAGTTCTTCCTTGTTTTTCTTCCAGTGATTTTTCGTAGCACTATTGATCAATTTACTGATGTTCTTAAGCCGGTCCAGCTTGTCCAATCCTTCCCCGGATCTGGCCCGCTCGTAGGCTGCTGCAAGATATGGCATTTCACTCAAAATTTCCTGGCTCGACTCTCTATGCAGGTGGGCCAGCCCTACGCCTTCTCTTTTTCTCCGGCCAATAACTTGAATTTGGGGCTGATTGAGCATTTCAATGAGTCCGGGGAGATGAGATAACCCTCCCACAAAAAGAATCCGCCCCCCTTTCTTACTTAATCGCTGCAAATGATAAACCATTGTCTTTTCCCGAAGGGTGTCCTCCGGGAAAGAAGACCCTGCTTGATAAACTTTAAGGTAGGCCTGCGAATATAAAAAATGTCCGATTGCCTTGACGGCATAGGGGTCCGGCATGGGTGAGAAGTCCAAGGGGTATCCGCTTGTGTCACGGTCTATAAAGTGAATGGGGAGCCCTTCTGAAAGGGCCATACGGACGGCCTCCACCTGTCCGTCGGTGGGTTCCAGAAGCAGGTAGGTGAAGGCACCATCCTTATCCTCATAGTAGACTACCGATAAAAGGGGAAGCCTTTTCACGCCCTGAAGAATCCTATCTCCTAATGTGTCCGGATACTCCACGGCCACATGATCAGGCCTGAACTCTTCAAACTGCCGCCTGACTTCTATGGCAAATTCCATCCTGTTGTGAATGATGGGCACCAGGCGGATATTCTTCCATTCTATTCTATTGTTCGTGATCGGTATCATCTATCACGGCCTTGAAATATTCTGATGCCAAGGTGTCCACAATCATGGCAGATGCCTCTTTTAGGTATTTTGCCGTTCTTCGCTTCCGATCCGCTGACGTCAACCGCTCGCCGCTCTCCACCAGCCTTTTCAGGGCATAACGCGCAATATTGATCCCATCCCTGACCGAATAGCGCTCGTTGGCCTCATGGGCAGCCTGGAGGAATTCAACCACATATTCGAGAATCTCATCGTCGGCAAAGGGAAGGTTGCTCTTCAGAATCAAAAGTTCCTCGTCCCTCTCAGGGAAATCAATGAAGATCTGCGGCTGAAGCCGGGAATGAATGTACTCCGGGAGCTCGAAAGTGCTGGCATCATCGTTCATGGTAGTGCACAGGCGAAAATTGGGGTGTGCCCTAATCTTTATTCCCGCCACAATGGATTCCACATATCGTCGGCTGTCCAGGAGCGGGGCCAGAGAGGCCCAGCTTTTCTCGCTCATTCTGTTCCCTTCATCGATAATGGCAACTCCACCTTTGATCATTGCGGCAACCACCGGGCTGGCCATGTATTTGATTTTGCCCTCATCCGAGATAACGGGAGTTACGATCAGGTCCTCGGGTCTGGTATCCATTGTTGCCTGAAAAAGGTAAACAGATTGGGTAAGGCGTCTCCCGGCATGATAGGCCAGCGTTGTCTTCCCAACGCCCGGTTTACCAACCAGTCTCGGACTGAGAGGCTGATCGTCTTCTCCGATCACCAACCACGCTGCCAGAACCTGAGTTACCAACTCCTCCTGTCCGACCCAGAACATGGGTACGTCATCGGGCTCACCTACATGCAGTTCCACTTCATCTATGGTTACTTTTTCCATTTTGTTCTTAGACCTCCTAACATACGGTCATACAGACAGTTTGTTCTCATTCTAATACGACTGCCAGAAAATTAAAACCTCATTTTTTCTTAACATTAACTATCCCTGAAAAACGTATACTGCTGAAAGGAAGTTGTTGGTTCGTAAATGGTCTTAGGCGCACGCAAATGGGATTAAATATTGACAAGATCCTTCGTTGCTTTTAATAGTTAGATCAGCATTTCTTAACCGTCATGTCCACTAAAGAAATGCTGTTTTGCACGAGACGACCTAACAAGGAGGAAACCATTGCCCTTGTTTGATTTCATCCCATCACCCACATGGCGAGATCTGGCTGATATCCTTTTTCTCACTCTTGTGACCTATCAACTCTATGTGTGGTTCCGGGGGACCAGAGCGCTTCGTGTGCTCATCGGCCTTGTTGTGCTGGGAGGTATCTATTCCCTGGCCAAGCTGTGGGGCCTTTTTTTGACAACATGGGCATTCCAGTTTTTGTGGCAGGTACTTCTCATTCTATTGCTTATACTCTTCCAGTCAGAGATCCGACAGGTTCTGGAAAAAGTCAGTCCACTTCGATACCTACGATCGCGAAAGCGAGTTTCCCGTGGAACCCTTGCACGGGAACTGGCAGAGGTCGCTTTTGAGATGGCCCAAGAGCAAACAGGGGCACTTGTTGTTCTCTCAAGGGATGATAATCCGTCCGAGTTTCTGCATGCAGGCCAGACAATAATGGCACTTCCTGAGCCCACACTGATCAAGAGTATTTTCAATCATCACGCCCCTGCCCATGACGGCGCGCTTGTCCTCTCCCAGGGGCGCCTCACCCAAATGGGCTGCATTCTCCCCTTATCCGAAAGGGAAGATATACCAGAGCACTACGGAACCCGTCATCGGGCAGCCGTGGGTTTATCGGAACGGACTGATGTTATTTGTCTTGTGGTTTCTGAAGAACGAGCTGAGGTCTCCACAGTAGTGGGCGGAAAGATTAAAATCTGGGATAATTCCAAACAACTGTCCTCACAGCTTGAAGAATGGCTTAGTGTATCAGAGATCCCTGGCCCAACTATCAAAGGTTTTATTCACGGGGCCTTTGTGGAAAATTGGGGGCCGAAACTGATTGCCCTTGCATTGGTTTCGCTGACCTGGCTGATTCTTGCAAGTCCACAACAGGTAAAAGTTAACGTCACTGCTCCAATTCGCTATGTAAACATCCCCTCTGAGCTGTCGCTGGGCGAGGAATCGGCCAAGACGGTGAGGCTGACCCTTTCCGGCAGGCGTCACAGTATAAGGGTCCTGGGGGACAACGAGGTTCGCGTTCAGTTAGGGCTTGGAAAGCGGGCAGCAGGCACACACCTCATAAAACTTTCTGCAAGAAACATTGATCTACCACTTGGAGTAACCATTGACCGAGTGACACCCCAGAATATTAAGGTTATCTTGACACCATCTACAGGGGATCCGAATGTTGATAAGGGAGTAGTGCCCGGTGATTAGCGGAAAGAGCAAAACGCACTAATTCTTCCCCGATAATGAGAGGATATAAGACAACCGGAGCATTGTTAAACAGATGGACCTTCTCACCGGACTACAGTACAACATCCGTGGCTTATGGTTCGGCCTTAAAAGCGGCAAACTCCTTTTTTGGGGTATTGTCAGGTTCATTGTGGTGATCATCATCACAATTGTTCTGGCAAGCCTGATTTTCGTCTACCATCGGGAGATTCTGGAATTCATCTGGGCCAAACCTGAAAGTCTGTGGATTCGCTGGTTGTGGCACATCCTTTCCTGGCTTATTTCCATCTTCCTTTTGGCTCTGGCGGCGGTCTTATCCTATCTGATATCGCAGATCCTTTTCAGTGTGATCATCATGGATCATATGTCTCGGATCACCGAACTCAAGGTAACGGGCAGCGTGAAAGAACCTGAAAAGATGCCCTTTTGGAGGCAGTTTATCTTTCTGGTCAAGCAGGAAATACCGAGGAGCATTCTCCCTGTTTTGTTATCTTTGATGCTCATGGTTTTGAGCTGGTTCATCTTGTTGGGGCCTGTCATGGTGTTTGTGGCATCAGGTATGGCCATTGTTTTTCTCGCATGGGATAATACAGATCTTATACCTGCCAGACGTCTCGTTCCATTTAAGGACAGATTTCGTTTTTTATTGAGGACCATACTCCTTCATCTTGGATTTGGCCTCCCCTTCTTGATTCCGGGGCTGAACATCCTTTTCCTCTCATTTTCACCGGTTGGTGCTACCCTTTATTACCTTGATAAGCATGACTCATTGGAAGCGAAGAAGGCTATGTGAGTTTCAGTTTAGGTGCATGAAAATAGTGCAAAAAGGGCAGCCTGACAATCCAATGATGGTTTTTTCAAAGCGCTAAACTGTTACCTATGTGATTTTTTTTGCAAAGGGAATGCATCTGTGTTAAAAATTAAATAATGAAAGCAAATAGGTGGGATGACCATTATGCCCGTCAGGCCAGAGATGAAAAGTGGCTTGCCCGATCCGTTTATAAGCTTCAAGAAATTGACAAAAAGTATAAACTAATACGCAAGGGCGACCGCCTGCTCGACCTGGGCTGCTACCCGGGTTCTTGGTCACAATACGGGATCAAAAAGGTTGGTCCTGAAGGGGAAGTGGTGGGAATAGACCTGACACAGCCGGATCGCCTCTCATCCCCTAATTTCATCTTTATTCAAGACGATGTCCTGACCATAGATACTCAATGGTTGATCCGGAAAGTTGGCCCAAGGGACATTGTTATGAGTGATCTGGCCCCTCGGACCACAGGTATAAGATGGACGGATGCAAGTCGTTCCATATCGCTGGCAAAAAAGGCTTTGGATATCGCACTCGTGCTCCTCAAAGAGAAAGGGCATTTTGTGTGCAAGCTCTTTGAAGGAGATGATCTTGTGGCCTTTAGATCAGAAATCATAACCAATTTCCGTAAAACACGAGCTTTCAGGCCCAGGGCTACCCGTAAGAGGAGCAAAGAAATTTATTTAGTGGGCATGGAGTTGGTTAACGAAGCATAAAATCAGGAGGATGTTAACTATGTCCGGTCATTCAAAATGGAGCTCGATTAAGCATAAAAAGGGCGCAGCAGATGCTAAGCGGGGAAAGATATTTACAAAACTCATCAAGGAAGTAACCGTGGCCGCGCGTCTTGGTGGTGGCGATCCGGACGGAAACCCCCGTCTGCGAGCTGCCATTGCTGCTGCCAAGGCAGAAAACATGCCCAAAGAGAATATCGAAAGGGGCATTAAAAAAGGCACCGGCGAGTTGGAAGGTGTGTCTTACGAGGAAGCTAACTACGAGGGCTACGGGCCGGGGGGTGTGGCCGTACTTGTGGATTGCCTGACCGACAACAAAAACAGGACCGTGGCGGATGTCAAACACCAGTTTGAACGCCATGGAGGAAGTCTTGGTGAACCGGGCTGTGTCGCCTGGATATTCGAGAAGAAAGGGATTGTTGTCCTTGATAAGGACAAGGCAGATGAAGAGCAACTTATAGACCTGGCTCTTGAATCCGGTGCAGAGGATGTCAAAGAGGAAGACACCGAGTTTGAGGTCATTACGGATCCCGCGGACTTCGAAACCGTAAAAAAGGCCATTGATGATGCTGGACTTCCTTATACAGTTGCGGAGATCAGCATGATCCCAAAAAACACGGTGACCCTGGAGGGTAAAAAGGCTCAGCAGATGTTGAGCTTGATGGAGGGCCTTGAGGATAACGACGATGTAACGCATGTTTACGCCAACTTTGACATATCTGACGAGGTCCTGGAGGCACTGAGCTAATGCTTGTGCTGGGGGTGGATCCCGGCTCACAGGTCACGGGTTACGGCCTGGTAGAGAAAAAAAACGACAAACTTACCTGCATTCATTCCGGCCACATTACTTCATATAGTAAGACCCCTTTCTATGAGAGAATCCACAAGATTTTTCAGAGCATGGTTGAGGTCATGAGCCATTACCAACCCCAGGAGATGGCCATTGAAGATGTATTTTATGCCAAAAACATCAAAAGCTCTTTGAAGCTTGGACATGCCAGAGGGGCGGTCTTGATCGCGGCGGTTCAATGCGGTGTTCAGATCTTTGAGTACACACCTCTTGAGATCAAGAAGTCGGTCGTCGGCTATGGCAGGGCCACAAAGGAACAGGTACGTTCCATGGTTGGGATAATTCTGAAATTAAAAAACACACCAAATCTCGATACCTCTGACGCCCTGGCCACTGCCATATGTCACCTCAACTGGTCAAGATTTGAAGCACGTACACGCGGGAATATTCGGTAGAAGCATGATTGCTCACTTAACCGGTCCATTATTTAAGAAAACAACACAGTCGGTTATTATTGAGGCAGGTGGCATCGGCTACGAAGTCTTTGTGCCCCTTTCAACCTTCTACACCCTTCCGGAAAAGGGTGAGAAGGTAAGCCTTTACATTTACACCCATGTCAGGGAAGATGCCCTGCTTCTATTCGGGTTTCAAACAAGACTGGAAAAGGATCTTTTCCTGATGTTAATCTCTGTTTCGGGTATAGGGCCGAGGTTGTCCATTAATATCTTATCAGGGATCGGACCCCAGGAATTGCTCGAGGCAATAGCGAGTGGAGATGCGGTTCGACTGCGAGCCATTCCTGGTGTTGGCAAAAAGACTGCTGAAAGGATTGCTCTTGAGTTGAAGGATCGCGCATCTCAGCTTGTTGATCAAGAGGAGATTTTCCTGCCAACGGCACGTGAAATGGAGGAAAAGGGCCTCGTGGATGATGCCCTGTCAGCACTCCTTAATCTGGGCTATTCATCAAAAGCAGCCAAAGCGGCCATTGAAAAGGCACGATCACAGGCTCAAGAGATGAATTTAGAAGGATTTATCCGGGAGGCATTAAAAATTCTGGCCTAATTTCGATGAAAACCAAAACGTCATACAGGATGACCAGGACATAACGCTCTCTTATTCCCGCCGTAAGCGGGATTATCGTGTCTAAAAAAGGGTAACAGTTTAGCTGTTTGAAAATAGTGCCAAAAGGGCCGTGGGTATCTCTTTCAGAAGGGCCGCAAAAAACTGCATCATTCCATTGA
>CP070700.1:4207055-4217529 GCA_020349865.1 Desulfobacteraceae bacterium | reverse complement strand
TAGTTCTTTGAAATAAGACAGGAATGGTCATGGGGATCTCTTTTTCAAAAGCCGCATCACAAAAATTCTACAAAGTTCGTAGCACGCCCCCTGGGCCTTGAACAGGAGCGGGAAACAGGCAGAGAAGGCGACCTCTTTTATGAAGGTTTTCTTCTGGGGCTGTCCTGGGCTGAATTAAAGGGCCTATCTGCCGTTCTATGTTATGAGGCCGGCATATGCGGCTTTTGAAAAAGAGATCCCCATGACCTACAATCCACGGCTGGTTTTTTCAAAATGCTAAAGTGTTACAACAGTTACAAATTCAATGGCACAGCAGAAATTACTTCTGTTGATTAAGCCACAAGTGAATATTACATAAAATGGGTGAATTGATTTTATAACCTGTCACGGGTCAATTATTTGACACATTTCAAGACTCAGCATCGCTTTTTCCACCCTTTCACATCTTAGCACCCCGTCAAAAGCGATTGAACTCTCTGAAATTACAGTGAATCTGTTCGTTACACGATTTCGGCACGATTCAAACCTTTTAATATGGAAGAAATCTCGCAAAAAATAAGAGGAATTTTGGAAACGCAATGAATTGTTGGAAGCGCTACACTTTTACCGCAATCCTTATCTTTAAAAAATGCGTGCAAAGACATCTTGATAGTTTTTTAAGACCTTTTCTCCAAAACAGACAAAAATTACCTTCTCTATTGTCTTGTCGGTTTCCAGGAATCCTTTTGTCTCGATCATGGCTATCTCTGTGGCCCGATCCAATGGAAACCTGTAGGCACCCGTACTGATCGAGGGATAGGCGATGGTCTTTACGCCTTTTTCAACTGCCGCTTTGAGACTGTTTTTGTAACAATTTGCTAACAGGCTCTCTTCGTTCTTATGCCCCTCGGCCCACACGGGCCCTACCGTGTGTATCACCCACCTTGCTGGCAGGCGATAACCTTTACTCACCCTGGCCTCACCCGTGGGGCACCCCCCGATTTTCCTTGTCTCCTCAAGAAGCTCCGGGCCGGCTGCCCTGTGGATTGCACCGTCTACGCCCCCACCTCCCAGGAGCGAAGTGTTGGCCGCATTGACAATTGCATCCACCTCCTGCTTGGTGATGTCACCTTCGATAATCTCTATCCTCTCTTTCATGTCTTTCATGGAACCACCCCCCTGTTAACGATTACCGCATTGATTGCTGTATCGTTATAAGTTTTTCTCCTGATATAAAAAAGCTATGTTTCGCTCTTATAACTATTACTTTTTATGCCTAATCTGCGCATGATTTTCTGAAGAGATGCCCTTCCTAAACCACTAAGTTCTGCCGAATGGGTAACATTACCTCCGGTTTTTTCCAAAAGGTCTGAAACGTAGGCAGCAGTGAACTGGTTGATAATGTGTTCTTTTGCCTGAATATAAGGTTCAATTTCATATGTTAGATGCTCTTTTGTTTCTTCGTTGAAGACAGCCGTTGTCTTCAACCCTTGCAGTGCCCTAAGTTCCACAGGACGGATAACACTGTCGGGTGAGAAAACCACCAACCGTCGCACCAGATTTTGCAATTCCCGGACATTTCCCGGCCAGGAATGGCTCATAAGATCTTCAAACACTTCCGCAGAGACACGTTTAGGAGAAATCCCCAACTCGGTACATGCCATTTGGGCAAAGCGATTCACCAGCAAAGGAATATCATTTCTGATTTCCCTCAGCGAAGGTGTCTCAAGTGTCACCACATTCAGACGGTAATAGAGTTCTTCCCGAAAACTTCCATCACGGATCTTTTCTTCAATATTTCGATTAGTTGAAGCGATGATCCGTACATTAACCTTTTGTGTATTACTCGCTCCTAAGGGTTTAATTTCGTGCTCCTCGAGCACCCGCAACAATTTGGTCTGGATTGCCACCGGGATATCACCGATTTCATCCAGGAAAAGGCTGCTACCGCTTGCTTTTTCAAAGAGGCCGGTGTGATCTCTATCGGCTCCGGTGAAGGCCCCACGTTTATGCCCAAAAAGCTCGCTTTCCAGGAGTTGCTCGGGAATGGCGGGGCAATTGACCGCCACCATGGGTCGGTTCCGCCGCTTGCTCAGGGCATGAAGAGCACGAGCAACAAGTTCCTTGCCCGTCCCGCTTTCACCTCTTATGAATACAGTGTAATCGGTCTGGGCCACGGTCTGGATTCTCTCGTAGAGCCTGCGCATGGGCAGAGCTTGACCCACAAAACCTTCGAATCCTGCGGAGTCGCCCACCCGTTGACGCAGGTGCAGATTTTCACGGATGAGGCGGTTTCGCTCCAGGCCCTTGCCCAGCACCCTGATAAGTGCATCCTTGTCAAAGGGCTTCGTGACAAAATCATAGGCACCCCGTTTCATGGCTTCAACCGCCACTTCAATGCTAATGTGGGCGGTCATCATGATGATGGTGAGCCATGGGTCTTCCTTTTTCAAGACCTCCAGGAGTTCCAGGCCGTCAATTTCAGGCATGCGAACGTCCAGCAGCGCCAGGTCAAGAGGTTGCTGTCGTACCAAGCTCAGGGCCTGACGGGCTTCTGAAGCTGTTGTAATTTCAACATCCTCCAGTTCATAGGAGAGCATACGTCTCAATCCCTCCAGCATATCCTCTTCATCATCAACAATGAGAAGCCTTTCCTTTGTCATCTTTCCTTACTCCTGCTCATCGCCATGTACCGGCAAAAGGATTATAAATCGAGTCCAGTGCCCCGGAGTACTTTCTACCTGGATGTCCCCCCCGTGGTCCTTGACGATACCGTAGCTTACCGAAAGTCCCAGCCCCGTCCCTTTCCCCGTCTCCTTGGTACTAAAAAAAGGATCAAATATTCTGTCAATGATCTCAGGGGAAATACCAATGCCACTGTCCCAAAAGGCGATTGTCACCTGTGGAACGCTTTCCATATACCGTGTGCTGATGCGAATTTTTCCACTGTCCCTTATGGCCTGTCTGGCATTCATCAACAGGTTCATATAGACCTGCTTCATTTTATCTACATCGATGTTTACCATAGGTAAATGAGGTTCAAGGTCCAGTTGGATTTCGCATCGCTGTTTCTGAAACTGGCTGGCCACCATCTGCACAACCTCCTCAATGGTGGGATTTAGCGGAGCCAATTGCTTTTCAGTCTCCTGACCACGGGCGAATTTGAGAAGATCTGAAACAATACGTTGGCAATTAAGGGCATGTTTTTCAATGATAGCCACATCCTTGAGACCCTGTTGAGAATCCGGCAATTGGTGTTTGAGCAAATCTGCATAGCAGCGTATCACTCCCATAGGGTTATTGATCTCGTGGGCAATCCCCGCTGCAAGTTGCCCGAGAGATACAAGTTTTTCTGTTTGTTGTATTTTCTGTTCCACCCGCTTCATCTCGGTGATGTCCTTGGCGTTCCTGACGATGCTCTCTACTTCTCCTTTTTCGTTAACAATTGGGTAATAATGAACCAGGAATATTCTACCATCACGACTTCGTACCTCTTCCGTGAAGGGAGTCTTTGACTTGAAGGCAATTTCAATGTTGCACTGGGTGAACGGACATGATCGACAGGCTTGAGGATCGCGGCACCGTTTGTTCAGAATCTCGTCCAGTGTTACCCTGAACTGTTTCAGGTGGGCCTTGTTCACCATCCTGATACGAAGATCTGGATCCAACAGAACCAGCATGTCCGTGATCCCGTCGAAAACCGACTGAAGGAGCTCCTTGCTTTGTAAAAGCTTTTCCATGTTTCGCAGGCTTTCAATGGTGATGCCGATTTGATTCCCTATACAAAAAAGGAGTTGATGCATCTCCGGGGGAATTTCGTCAAAAGCAAAGCCGACAAAGGCCATAACCCCTGACACATTGTCCCTGCAGCACAGGGGCACATTAAGGCATTGTTGCCCTTGTTGGAATGCGAAAAAGCTCGTTTGGCCGCAGGCCGCTTCACAAATAGACATGGCCAGGTCGGTAGGTTCGTCTTCGAGAATGAGTTGGCAACTGTCGACATCAAAAGGGAGTTGATCAGGGAGGTGCTCCGCGTTTTCCCGGCACTGTAGTTCCAGGCGAGATGGATTATCGCACAATAAATACAGGGCAGCACCCCGTGCCGGAACCAGACCTAAGGTCTGTTGAAGGACTTGGGGAAGTATGTCAGCCAGATTCTCCGGCTGTGTGATCATCTCGGTGATAGTGTTCAACCCCTGAAGTTCCCGATTCCGCGCCGTCACTTTTTCCTGCAACCGTTGTTCAGACTTTGTTAGGGCCTTAGTTCTTTCCTTAACCATCACTTCGAGATTCTGGGCGTATTTCTCCAAGTGTTGCCGTGCGTTGCTCAGATGACCGGCCATTACCTGAGCTGCCGATCTCAATTCACCGATTTCATCTTTTGACTTGGCTTCCCTCAACAGTTGCAGTTCTTTGTCATCACGCAAGCCGTGGCGGAAAATTTCGAGAAGGTCTTTCAGGTTCTGCACCACTACCCAATTGAAGAGGAGTGCGATCAATGCATAAAGAAGGGAGAGACAAAAAAAGCCGACAGCAAAGACGGATAGGGCCCTTTCTTCAATCTTGGCCATGGCGATATCCACAGGAATACTTACGGTATTTACACCGGCGATCTCCCCTGGTTTGTGACCAAAACCACGCTCCCGGCCATAGAGCTTTTGAAGGGCTTGGGGCGCATCGTCTGGATCGCCGTGGCAATGCATGCAAGCCTCGGTAAAAAATACCGGACGAGAGTGGAGAAAGTGAGACCGGTCAGCGATTTTGACGAGACCCTCCCAGTTCTCATGCTGCTGGCGTTGGACGAAAAAGTCGATCATGCGGGTTTCGGTTGCATTAGGTGTTGAGGCAGGGTTGCGGGCATGAAGTGACACGCGGCGGTATTGGTATTCAGGTAAAGTTTCCTTGAAACGATCCATTACCACTCGTCCAACGTAAGAAGTGGACATAGCCTCAAGAATAAAGGCGTCCCTGCCAAGAACATCGTACATTTTGGGTCTGAGCACCTCCCGTACATAGCTGCGACTGGCCTCCACGGCAGCCATGACCATCCGCGATTTTTCATGGGCCGCCTCTTCTAGGACACTTTTCTCGTGGGCGTAAATAAGAAATGCCGACGCTATGCAAAAGCAGAAAAAAATAAGACCGAGTCCCAAAAAGAATTTTTTCTGTAGGCTGAAAGACCTCTTTCCTCGCGGTTCGTTCTTGGGTTGGACTTGCAGGATCTCCTCGGACATGGCATGTGCCTCCTCCGTTAATATTCTGCGTTCAGAAAATATTTACGTTATCACATCAAGATAACAGGTAAAAGAAAAACAAAAGCAATACGGCACAATTTTGGCTTTTAAACAAGGAATGAGATTGATGCTTATAACTCCCAACTGGGATTAAGCCTAAGGTTACGGAGTGCCAACCAAAAGAGGCGCTGCTTCCTTTGGGAAGCACTATATGCTCCGTTTTTCAATGATCCACCAGAAAAGGTATAATAGCGTCAACTGATTGATAATTCAATGTAAATCTAATTATATTCTGCCGTAACAGCATGATTCATATGCTGGCACTCTCCTTGCAATAAATGTAACTGCTAAGTGATCAACTGAGGCACTCACACATGTACAAAGCATAGAAAGGAGGTGAGTCCCAGGACATTTGTAAAGAGAAGAAAATGAGGAAAGGTTACTCATGAAAGAAATATGGCCCTTTGTACCATAGTGAATGCTTCAAACCCAGGAATCGACTTTGTCGAACCCAATTGAAAGGAGAGATTTCTTATGAACACCAGAAATGACAAGATTGACTGGTCGTCCCTTTGGCGATCCGAGGATTGGTGGGCATGCTGGATCGGCTGGTTTATCCTCGTCCTGGCCATTGCCGGGATGCTTCCCGGTCCCCCTAAGATTGCCAAATGGGTGAGCCTGGCGGTGGCCTTTCCCAAGGGGTGGAGCACCCTCGGCACGAGCATTGTCTTTTTCATCACTACATGCGTGCTCACCCTTATCGGGGCCGCATTTATGAAGCGGGAACTCAAGCTTTACATCCCGGGCTTTTTGATCATCTTTATCCTGGCTTTCCTTGCCATGTTCATCGGCAGCCAGAAGTTTATCAAGGCCTGGGGGATAGAGTACGTCATCTGGGCGCTGGCCTTTGGCCTGATTATCAGCAACATTTTTGGCGTCCCTAAGGTTCTCAAGGCAGCGGGTCTAACGGAATTTTTCGTAAAGATCGGCCTCGTCTGCATGGGAGCGACGATCATGTTTTCCGTAGTACTCAAAGCGGGGGCGATGGGTGTTGCCCAGGCCCTTCTTGTGGCAACCGCGGTATGGTTCATGACTTACTGGATCTGCAGAAAATTCAAGGTGTCAGAACGCTTCAGTGCCATCATTGCAACGGCCAACTCCATCTGCGGCGTATCGGCGACCATTGCAGCCGGTGGCGCAATCCAGGGAGATCCCAAGGAAGTGAGTTATATGATTGCCTGGGTCATGGTCTGCGCAGTCGTATTGATTCTTGTGATGCCCCCTATTGCTATATGGATGAACCTGCCCAACAATATGGCAGGCGCGTGGATTGGAGGGGTGATCGATAATACGGGGGCGGTCGTTGCCGCCGGAGAGGTGATTAAAGGCAAGGCCGCGGTTCAGGCCGCTGCCATGGTCAAGATGGCTCAGAACGTGCTCATCGGTGTTGTTGCCTTCTTGATGGCCCTCTGGGCGACCATGAGCCTGGAACGAAAGGAACATCCAGATGCTGAAAGGCCTTCTTACATGGAAATCTGGTACCGCTTCCCCAAGTTCGTGGTCGGGTTCATGGTGGCCTCTCTGGTAGTCTCTTTCATCGTTGAACCGGCCATGGGTGAAAAGGCGGCCAAGACAATCGCCAGTGCCTGCAAGAATTATCGGAGCTGGTTCTTTGCACTCTGCTTCGTCTCCATTGGCCTGGAGACCAACTTCAAGGAATTGGTCTCTGTTGGCGGCGGTAGACCTGCCATTGCCTACTGGCTTTCCCAGACAGCCAATGCCATCTGGACCCTGTTTATTGCCTGGATACTCTGGTCTGGTACGTTCTTCACACCGGCCATTCTGCCTGACTAATGGTCACAAATAAAAGGGAGGGGGGTTCTCAGAGGGGACTCCTCCCCTTTACCCTCCATTTCTGAGATCTATTCAAATAATAGAACGATACTTTATTCTCCTCCATGGGGTTGCTTCAACGAGCAATCGTCAATTGGTTTTTTACGTGTCAATGATGATGGACTCGTAAAAAGTCCCTCCTGCTGTCATTGCGAGCGTAGCGAAGCAATCTCATTGACTGTAAGAGCTTGAAATCACTAGATTGCGGAGCCTGTTCCTATCAAGTGTTATAAAAAGCGATCCACGTTATGCAAAAAGATTGTTTCGGCTCCCTTCGTCAGACTTGCAATGACAGGCAGATTGACTTCCAAGCAAGTCATTTTGTGAAAATGGCTATAGTAGATTAATTTTATATGATATTAATTGGAGTGCATTCAATCATTTAAAAAGATTAGACTTCCTTTTTGCTACGATGCTGCCAAGCGGCATAACAGAACTTTTCACGAGTACACCAAAATCTATTAGTGGTCTTTATTGCGCACTATGAGAAACCAACGGATTATTTTGAAGCATGAGACAAAACAGGCTAACAGAATCGCCCGGAATCTCCTTGAAACAAAAAAGGCTAAATTGGGCTGGAGAGCGCTTCTTCTTCCGTCTCTACTGGCTGACTATATTCGCTTTAGAAAAAGGCTCATTGTCATACGTAAAAACCTTCTCTTTACAAAGCGATTGGCCTCCAATGCTGCATGGGAAATATTTGGCGGAAAAAACCGTGTTGTTGAGGAACGATTGATAGAAATTAAGACCAAGGAACTCTTGGATAAGGAGAGAAAAGGACTTTACGTAGAGAAGGTTCGCCGCAAACAACTGCATGAGATCGAATTACTCATCGATCATTACCTTCGGCTACTAAACTCGAATGAAACTAACCACGCAAACATGATAAGAGGAAGCTACCAGTCAAAGAAAAAGTACCTGTCCTTCCTCAATGAGCTTCAACAAATAGAGAAAGAGGTGATCCAGGTATCTATTATGTCCGTGCGAAAGGGAAGCAAGAAAGATCGCCTCAGCTGGTTCAAAAAAGTTCAGGAGACTTCCAATAAAGTCAGGATGGAGGAAGTGGAAAGGATATTCCCTGAGGGATGAAAGAGTTATTTCTGCGTCATGAGATACCTGCTCCTCAGGCAGATAGGGACCAGTTACAGTTTAGCCCAATAATTCAATGTTCCCCCTGTTCCTAAGTTGATCCCGATCCTCTTGTCAAAGTTTGCTGGCCAGCGTTCCCAGTCCAGCAGATGACCTCTGAATCAGGGCGGAGGCATAGGGGACAAAAGGGACCCCTCCCCACTTTTCCTTAAAGCGACGAATCCCCGAATGGATGCCTAGACCCAGGTTGATGGCCGCCTTGCCCTCTGCTTGGGCCAGACGAATCATCTCCAGAAAGAGCAGATCTGAGGCCCCAGGCACATGTTCCTTAAGCAACCTAAAATTGAAAACATAAAAGGCATATTTGGCCGAGCCCATCTCCACTACGTTGAATGCGACCAGGATATTGCCCTTTCTTGCCTCAAGGATGTGAGCTGTCACGGATCGTTTTAGATAGTGAGGAATGCGCTGGAAGACAGCTATCTGCTCCTGGCTCAAGGCATGTCCCGAAACAAACGCCTTCACCAGTCTTTTGTGTTCTCTTCCGAAGATTCCGCGGGTGACCCGGAGTTCCCTTTTTGCCCGGCGCACCATGTAGGCCACTTCCGGGTCTTGAGGTCCCGAAGGCAGGTCGAGACGATAGTAAGTATCTTTACCTTGGTCTTTGTAGGTTTGATCTGAAAACCAGATCTCAGGAGCAATGATCGCAACTGTTGCAGGGAGAAAACGCTGGCAGGCAGATTCATAGGCTTTAGGGGTATCAACGTCCAACGTCCCTAATGGGTACCCGATAAAAGTAAGGTGGTTTTTCCGGTAAAAACAAAGATAGTTGTCATGGAGGTAAGGCTCCGACCCTGACACCGGTTCTACATAGTGAGGGAGATGTTCCGGCAGATAAGCATGTTCATAAATCAGGCGGCGCTCATCCCTATTCAACATGGTTCTGCCAGTTGGTAGTCCTGAAAATCTTTTCGACCGCCGCCATTCTTAATCTTTCCGTTGTTTTTTCCATTGTGGCGACCATTTCAGCACTGGTCTGCGTCCCCACAGTCTGCATGGCTGCGCCATAGACTTCTTTTTCAGCTTCTTTAAGTTGCCTTAAAAAAGCGATATAATTATCCGGTCTTCGGTAGGCGTTGATCACCCAAAAGTTATAATCGTTACCTTCCGCATTAATAAGCAGGCAGTAGTGATCAATGAGCAAGGTGATCTCTGCCATTTGCTTAAGACGAACTTCTTCCGAGTAAATACCCTCCTTGATGGAGGAGAGAAGCCGCATTGTCTCTTCCTCAATTCGCGACAAGGCCTCCTTCTTTTGCTCGCATTTCTCTATAATATCCCATGCTGCCTTCAAGGCCAGTCTTTTTGTGAAAAGGAAATTCTGGGTAAAGATCTCTCTGGTCTCTTTGGATTTCGCAAATGAAAAGACCAGCAATAAGGGCATCATGACTTCCCATACAGAGATTGGCTGTAATTTTATCACCGCATGGGCAACGGTTCTAGCCAATGACTGTTCCTTTGAAAAAATACGCTTACATTTTTTTCCCAGATCCATCTTTCGGGTTTTTCCCATGGTCAACCTATCCTGTCCATGAAAAGACTCTGTCGGTATGTTTTTTTCTCTGCTTCTCTACCTGTACTTTTTCTGCCTCAAGTCTTACACGGAGGGTCTCTGTTTCACCCAGTGTTTCAATAATGGTCCGATCCACTTCATTTTCCGCCGAGGTAAGGCGTGACAGAAAGGCCTCGTAATTTGCTCGGCTGGTATAAGCATTTTCGATCAAATAATAATAGCTGTCTCCATTGGCCTTTAGCAGCCTTTCGTAATGATCAACGAGTAAATCAACCGTCGTTATTTGACTCCGTAGCAGGCCCTCTGAATAAAGGTTTAAGGAATTCAGCCACGTTTTGATTTCTCCCTCAGCCTCCAAAAGCCTTTGTGACTTTTCTTCTCCTTGGGTTATGGCCTGGGCCGCATCAAGCGCCAGCTTCCTGGGAAACATGAAATGATGAGAGTACCTCTTTATGCCACTGCCCCTTTTCAGAAAATCAATAATAAACATGCCCGGTATCAGGTAGTGCCATACAGTCAGGGATTTGGTGATATGGACTCCAAGGGCAACTTCTCTGGCAAAGGATTCCTCGGCAGATAAGATCTTGTCATATTTACTTTCCATGGCTCATTCTTTTTTAGTACCTTAGTGATAAAATTCAGCTCAAAACGTGCAGAAAATTGCAAAATTGAAAAAGTGTGAAGTGTCTAAAGTGATCTAAAGTGC
>CP070700.1:4203303-4206955 GCA_020349865.1 Desulfobacteraceae bacterium | reverse complement strand
TGTGCTTGAAGCAGTTGCGACAATGATCATGCTGATCCCCGTTTTTGGGCCAGTGGCTCAGACCTTTGGAGTTGAGCCGCACCACTTTGGCCTGCTAGTGGTCATGACTGTGCAGGTGGCCCTGATAACGCCACCAGTAGCACTCGGGCTGTTCATAGTTTGCCCCATCGCTGAATGTACTATTGAGGAGGCGACTGGGGGCATATGGCCCTTCTTATTGCTGGTTTTTGGAGTCATTCTTCTGGTAGCCTTCTGGCCGGGTGTGACTTCCTGGCTTCCACGCCTTTTCGGATACTAACATTAGTTGATGATGAAAGGAGAAATAAGTATGCTGAAAAATCAAGAAAGCTACGATGTCCCTTATGGATATCGTGCCAAAATCGGTCTCGTTGTTGTGGGTCCTAACCTCAACCCGACTCCTGAAATCTGCCGCATGATTCCTGACTATGTACAGGTTCGTGAAACACGGATTCACATGGATCCAGTAGTGAATGTAGAGGAGTGCTCGAAGCTGAGCGATCCGCTGGGTAACGCTGCCAAGCTGTTGGCCGAGGGACTTTCTTCGTCTATCTTGGGGAACCGTTCAGCCATTGCTTTTGCCTGCACCGCCGGCTCACTGGTCGGTGGTCCGGGGTGGGACAAAAAAGAAATCGAAATGATGGAGACCGCGACTGCCGGATTCGCCTGCACGCGAGCGATTCCAGCCATGGAATCACAAAGCTCTGGCATTCCTTGTACCACGACGGCCACGGCTGCAGAGGAGGCGATGCGATTCATGGGTTTCAAAAAAATCGTAATCACGGGTCCCTATATTGACGAGATCAATGAAAGATTTCGTGTCTTTTACGAGGATTCCGGCTTCGAAGTCCTTAATGTGACTGGACTGGGAATTGAAGACCTCTACGAAATGGGGGCAACCAAGCCATCTCAAGCTTACCAGGCCGCAATGCAGGCCGTCGTTCCTGAGGCTGATGGAATTTTCATCACCTGCACCAACTTCAGGTGTAGCGATGTGATTGAAGAGATCGAGCACGATTCGGGCAAGCCGGTCGTGACCTCTAATCAGGCAACGGCCTGGCATCTCATGAAGCTCCTTGGTATGGACGACGTGATCGAAGGCTATGGTCAACTTCTGCGCAAGGTTCCCAGGACTTAGCATTTGCGAGAGTTCACAGTTTCGTTTGCTATTTCCTCAGATTTCCAATCAGGAGGTACAGGACGATGAAACGCCTGGGTCTTTTGCATACGGTGCTTTTTTTGGCCGACATGTTCAAAAAAAATCTGGCCGAGCGATTTCCAGATCTTCAAAGCTTTCACGTGGTAGATGAGAGCCTTCTGCAGGATCTACTTCGGCACAAAGGATTGACCCCCAATATTGTCCGTCGAGTCGCATCCCTTGCCTGTCACGTCAGAGATGCCGGAGCCGACCTGATACTTTTCACGTGCACCTCGACATCACCGGCGGTTGACACAGCCAGGGCAATGGTTGACATCCCGATCCTGAAGATTGATGACCCCCTTGCCCAAAAGGCCATTGAGTTGGGGAGGAAAATCGGAGTTGTGTGCACAGCTACCAGCACTTTAGGCCCTAGTGAAAACCTCATTCGAGAACACGCTGCGAAATTGGGTAAGCAGATCGACGTACATATTGAGTTAGACTCCGACGCCTTTGAAGCCATCATGGCAGGAGACAGGGCCGAGCACGACAGAAGGGTTAAGGCAGTTGCAAGTGAGTTGAGCAGGGATAGTGACGTGGTGGTTCTTGCACAAGCGTCAATGGCTCACTTGGCGGCGGAATTGAATGAGACCTTGCCTATACCGGTATTGTCCAGCCCTGAACTGTGTATCAATGCCCTTGGTGAACTACTTTGAAGACCTTTAAAGACCTTGACAAAGGCTTGGTCAAATTTGTGAAGGATAGGAAGTTAACCTAAGCTGCCGATGTGCCAAGGAAGGTTTCGTATGGCGATGGCGGAGGTGGTGAGCCCGTCCATCAGTAGTTGGCATGCGAAAGGAAGCAAACCCGTCGATAAGCTTGACGTTACAGATTTGTAACAAACGGCGGGCATTTAAACCCTGGACTTTCAGAAAGGAGGAAAAAAATGGACATCAAAGAACTGAATGTTGAACTTAATTCTTTACGTGAGAAGCTTATGCTGGGGCAGATCAGCCGGCGGCAGTTCTTAGCTAGGCTGTCAAAGTTAAGCCTGGCCGCACCGGTGGCCCTATGGGTCATGCAGGTCAGCCATTTCTTTAGGCTGCCCAGCGCTGAAGCGGCCGAGGAGGTTTTGGCCTTAAAGATGCTTCCCCCCATCGAAATGCGAGACAACTCCAAGTTCAAAACCAAGCCACCCTGGAAAGTCGGTTTCGCCAACCCCGGTGTCAACAACACGTGGCGTGTTTCCTTCCAAGCCTGCGTAGAATACCAGCGCGAGCTGACCCCTGAGATCGGCGAGTGGATCCAGACCGATGCCGGCGAAAAGGCTGAGAAACAGATCAACGACATCGAAGATCTGATGGGCAAAAACCTGGACATCATCATGATCAATCCAGTCACCGAGGCGCTGATCCCGGTTGTGGAGCAGATCTGGGACAGAGGCATCCCCAGCGTCACCTTAGACCGCTGGATCCAAACTGATAAGGTGACCTGCCGCACCCAATCAGGAAGCCAGAAGATTGTGGGAAGGGCCTTTGCGGACTTCATTGGCAAGACGTTGGGTCCCAAAGGCGGCAATCTGGCCTGGGTCGGCACGATTACCGGCTCGCCCCAGAATAGGGAACGGCAGGAGGGCTTTGACGAGGCTATCAAGAAGTACCCTAAAATCAATGTGGTAGGTAGGGTCATTACCGGAAGCTTCCAAGCTGGTCCCAACAAGAAGGCCTTAGCCGACATTGTTGCCAAAAATCCCAAGATTGACGCCGTCTTCTGTGACATCGGCTGGAATGCTCCATCCTTCCTGGACGTCTTTCTGGAGAGGAACCTCCCTATTCCGATCATCACCGGCGACGACGTAAACGGTTGGATCAGATTGTGCAGGAAGCACAATATCAGAACTATCCTCGGAAGCTGGCCGGTTTACTGCGGCCGGACTGGGGTCAAAGCAGTCGAGCTAATCCTGAAAGGTGAGCCAACGCCCAAGTTATGGTGGATACCCCTCCTCATCATCGAGGAGAAAGATTTTGATAAGTGGTACAGACCAAATTTACCAGACTCCCTGTGGTTGAGCTGCGAGGTTCCAGAGGAATGGCTCGTCAAGAAGTACAAGATCAGAGAAAAACTTGCCTAACAAAAATGGTGGGCCGGGGCGCTTTCGCACCGGCCCGTTGACTATCGGGTCTTTTGGAGGTTATGGCACAGGAAGAGATTCTTTCATGCAGGGGGTGGCAAAAGAACTCCCTGGCATGCATTCTTTGAATGGCGTGAAATTCTCCTGTCTTAGAGGCGAGGTCCACGCCTTGGAGCCGGCCCCCGAATTCTCCGAGCTTTGAAGAGCAATTGCCTTGATTGCCAATAATCCAACGCGGAGCTTGTCCCTCTGGTTCAATATCAAGCGGTTACTGGGCAACAACACTGGCGTAGTTGCGGCCTGCCTGATCGTTGTGGCCACCTTCTTAATCTCCGGCAGCCTGGACCCCGACGTCTTCAGATTAT
>CP070700.1:4193132-4203203 GCA_020349865.1 Desulfobacteraceae bacterium | reverse complement strand
AGGCAGAGAGGACTACTGTTATAAAGGAGTCTGTCTTATGGGGCTGTCCTGGGTTGAGTTTTAAGGCCAATCTGCCGTTCAATGGAATGATGCAGTTTTTTGCGGCCCTTCTGAAAGAGATACCCGCGGCCCTTTTTGTACTATTTTCAAAGCGCTAAACTGTTACGTAAAAAGGTTATTTGCGGCGTTACGTTTCGTTCCCGCCCCGTTAAAATTTTGGATCCTAACCGTTTGGTTGCACTCACGCCGAAGCCCTTCTCCTCGAGGGGGAGGGCAGGGTTGGGGTGAAATCTGTTAAATGCTCCCCTTAGTAAGACAGTATGGGTTCTCAAGGGCAAGGAGGAGTTTCTCATGCGAAGGTATGTGCTTGTCATGCTTGCGGTTGTTCTTTCATCCCCGGTCGCACATGGGGCAGGCGGGCAAATCAGTCGAATCAGTGAAGATACGGAGACCTGTATCGAATGCCATGCCTCAGTAAGCCCCGGGATTGTAGAAGGCTGGAAAAAAAGTCGCATGGCCAGGGTAACTCCGGCCGATGCCGTGAAGAAGACAAAACTTGAGAGGCGAGTGTCGGTTGATAATGTACCCGCTAGGCTCGCCACTATCGTTGTTGGCTGTGCTGAATGTCACACTATGAACCCCGAAAAGCATAAGGACACCTTTGAGCACAATGACTTCAAGGTTCATGTAGTGGTTACCCCCACAGACTGTGCAACATGTCACCCTTCCGAGGTGGGGCAATATGGAAAAAACATAATGTCACATGCCTATGGGAACCTTCAGAACAACCCACTTTATCGGTCTCTTGCAGATTCTGTAAATGGCGTGCAATTATTTGTAGATTTGAAGACCAGTTATAAAGCGCCCGATGCTGATACTGATGCTGATTCCTGCCTTTACTGTCACGGTACGGTTATTCAGGTCAATGGTACGAAGACCAGGGACACCACTCAAGGTGAGATGGATTTTCCTATTCTTTCTGGCTGGCCTAATCAAGGTGTTGGAAGGATCAACCCTGATGACAGTAAGGGATCTTGTACTGCATGCCATACGCGGCATCAGTTTGCTGTTGAGATGGCCAGAAAGCCCTATACATGCGCCCAATGCCACAAGGGGCCGGATGTTCCGGCATACAAGGTTTATACGGTCAGCAAACACGGGAACATCTTTTCTTCAATGGGTAAGTCATGGAATTTTGAGGCCGTTCCGTGGACTGTTGGAAAAGATTTCACAGCACCCACCTGCGCCACCTGCCATGTAAGTCTTGTGGTCTCCGAAGAAGGAGAGGTGTTAACAGAACGGACACACCAGATGAATGATCGTATACCCTGGAGGATATTTGGACTGATCTATGCCCATGCCCATCCAAAGTCTCCTGATACAACCGTGATTAATAATAAGGCCGGATTACCATTGCCAACCGAATTGACCGGGGAGCCTGTTATTGAATACCTTATTGATGCAAAGGAGCAGGAAAAGAGACGCCTGAACATGCAAAAGGTTTGTCATGCCTGTCACAGCCAGGGGTGGGTAGACGGGCAGTTTGCGCGCTTAGAAAACACCCTCAAAACCACCAACGAGATGACCCTGGCCGCCACAAAGGTCCTGTTAACTGCATGGGAAACCGGAGCTGCCAAAGGGCTGGCCGAGAATGACAGTATCTTCAATGAGGCTATCGAGAAAAAATGGGTGGAGCAGTGGCTCTTTTATGCCAATTCTACCCGATTTGCATCTGCCATGGCCGGAGCCGACTACGGTGCTTTTGCCAACGGTCGATGGTACATGTCAAAAAACATCCAGGAGATGGTTGATTTGCTGGAATTTAAGCACAATGAAAAACCAAGGAAATAGTCAAATAGGAGTGTGAAGATGCTAAAAATCGAGGACTTGCAAGTTAGAGTTGGCGACAAGGAAATCCTGAAACACATCGATCTTGAAATCCATCCGGGCGAAACTCATATCCTGTTCGGTCCAAACGGATCCGGTAAGACATCCTTGCTCATGACCATTATGGGTTACCCCCAGTACAAAGTAGTTTCCGGAAAAATAATGTTCAAGGGGCAAGACATCACCCATTTGGCCATAAACGAACGTGCACGTCTGGGTATTGGGATGTCTTACCAACGCCCCCCCACCATAAACGGGTTGAAGACGCGACAGATGGTCCGTCTATGCGCACAAGGCAAAGTAAACGAATATGACCTGGCCAAACGGGTAAATTTTGAAGAATTTTTAGAAAGAGATGTGAATGCAGGTTTTTCGGGCGGGGAAATCAAACGCTCTGAATTGCTTCAGTTGATGGCGCAAGCCCCTGATCTAATGCTTTTTGATGAGCCAGAATCAGGGGTTGATATGGAAAATATTTCTCTTGTAGGCAAAACCATTGCCTCTTTGTTGCAGAAAGATTTTTTATACATTGAAAAAAAATCCAAAATGCGGGCAAAGCTTGACCGGACAAAAATGGGGCTGATCATTACACATACCGGATATATTCTGGACCATGTGGCCGCTGATAAGGGACAGGTGCTTTTTGATGGGATGTTAAGTTGTGTTAGTAATCCCCGGGAAATTTTAAAGTGCGTAGGTGAAACAGGATATGAGGAGTGTGTTCGATGTATAACGACAGAGATCAATTAAAAGAAAAAGCGCATAGGGCAACAGATAAAAGGGGAGCGATCGGCCCGGACATAAATCTGCAAGAATTCGATGAGGCGCCTGTACCACATTCTTACATGGCCGATGAAGATCTTTGCGCCATGCCCGAAGATGAGCAGAAACGGCTTATTATGATCGGGATGGATGTGACCAAGAAGGGGCGGGAGGGTACCTATTTCCAGAAAGATACAGAGGTGATTCATTGTCATGCCCGGCAGGAGGGCATTGAGGTCATCTCCATTAAGAAAGCCCTAAAGCAATATAACTGGATAAGGGATTACTACTGGAAGCTGGTGGCCGTGGACGCAGACAAATATACTGCCGCGGCAGAACTTGGATTGCATGATGGTTATGTTATCAGGGCCCTTCCAAAAAGCAAATCTATTTATCCTATCCAGGCATGCCTCTACCTGGATAAGGATGGACTGCAGCAGAATGTGCATAACATCATCATTGCCGAAGAAGATTCAGAGCTTCATATCATCACGGGCTGCGCAACCTCACCCCATATGAAAAGAGGAGTCCATGTGGGAATCTCAGAGTTTTTTGTAAAGAGAAACGCCAAAGTGACCTTTACAATGATTCATAATTGGGCAGAGGAGATGCTGGTGCGGCCGCGCTCTGTGGCGCAGGTGGAAGAGGGCGGGCTTTTTTTAAACAATTATATATGCATGAAGCCTGTCCGTTCATTACAGATGTATCCTACTACCCATTTGGTAGGCAAAGATGCCGTTGCTCGATTTTATAGTATTATAGTGGGAAGTCCTGGTTCTGAATATGATCTCGGAGGCAGAATATTTCTCAAAAGCCCAGGTAATAGAGCTGAGATTGTGACCCGCACTATCAGTAACGGCGGCAAGATCATTGCCAGGGGGCATTTGATCGGGGAAGTTCCGGAAATCAAGGCCCACTTAGAGTGCCGTGGCCTGCTTCTTAATGGTGGGCTCATCTATGCCATACCGGAATTGGAGGGACGTGTCGACGGTGTAGAGATGTCCC
Organism: Desulfobacteraceae bacterium; assembly: GCA_020349865.1. The sequence continues at coordinate 4,199,549 of CP070700.1, read as the reverse complement.
ATGAGGCAGCAGTAGGTAAGATTGCCCAGGAAGAGATCGCCTATTTAATGTCCAGAGGCCTCAGCGAAGATGAAGCCACTTCCACCATTGTCCGGGGGTTTTTGAGTGTTGATATACCCGGATTACCCCCTCAATTGAAGGCAGAAATAGACAGGGCCATAGAAGAGAGCGACAAAGATGTGATGTAGTTGAAACGAAAGCGAGGTGGTGGATATGTCGAACGTTAACCATACACAAGACAGATCTGAGGAAGATATGCAGGTGCAGGCTCAGGCCGAGCTGCAGGCAATTTTTGAAAACATCCCTAATGAAATCCCCCTGTTTCTCTTCACAACTCAGGGCAAGAACGATCTATTCAGCCAGGCTGCAAGACAGCTGATTCGTGTTGTCAGGGAGATGTCCCCTAAAATCACCTTACTTGAATATGACCTGGGCCATAAAAAAGCCAAGAAATGGAAGGTCGAATACTCGCCTACTCTGGTATTTGATCCGGAACGCTATCATGTGCGATGGTTAGGTGCTCCCATGGGAGAAGAGGGGCGAACCTTTGTGGAAGCCCTTATTATGATGGGATACAGAAACACCAATATGGGCGATCAGTCCATCAATATCCTTGAAAAGATCCAATCACCCCGGAGTCTCAAGGTGTTTGTAAGTCCGTCCTGTCCCTACTGTCCCCAGCAGGCGGTCAACGCCCTTAAGGCGGCCATTGAAAAGCCCGATCTTATTTCCTTGGAGATAGTTGACATACAGGCCAATCCTGAGCTGGCAGAGCAGTACTCGGCCCAGAGTGTACCCCAGGTATACGCCAATGAAAAACTGATCGCAAAGGGCGCTCAACCGGAAGAGTTGTTCATGGTGTCTCTGGAAAAGATGGAAGAGCAGACCGTTTTCATACCTGAAAGCGGTGCACGGGAGGTAGAAACGGATCTTGTAATTGTGGGTGGGGGTCCTGCCGGCTTGACTGCCGGCATATACGGTGCCCGCAGCGGTCTTAGGTCTGTCATTATTGAACGGGATGCCCTTGGCGGTCAGATTGCAACCACACCTGTTGTGGAAAACTATCCCGGTGTTACCCAGGTTGGCGGAAAGGCGCTTGTGGACCTTATGGTGAGCCATGCCCTTGAATATGCGAAGATATTTCCAGGTGAAGAGGTAATGGAGATACAACCCGGCAATCCGATAGTGATCTCAACCAACCGTAGACGTTTTACGGCCAGGGCAGTGCTTCTGGCCACAGGCGCCAGATATAGAACTCTTGGTGTTCCCGGGGAGTCGCGGCTTTCAGGTCATGGGGTCAGCTATTGCAGCACATGCGACGGCCCCTTATTCAAAGGTAAAAAGGTGGTCATGGTTGGAGGAGGGGATAGTGCGGTTACTGAGGCCCTGCACCTGCATCATATTGGAGTAGACGTAACCCTCGTCCACAGAAGAGACAAATTGAGGGCCCAGGAGCATCTTACTAAGAATTTATCTGACAATAATATCCCCGTCATTTTCAATACGGAGATTAAGGAGATAAAGGGAAAAGATCGTGTGGAGGAGGTTGATCTCTACAACACCCGAACCCAAGAAACTAAAGCCATGCCGACAGATGGTGTCTTTATCGCCGTCGGTTACCAGCCGTCTGTGGAATTGGCTCAGAAAATCGGGGTCGAAATCACCCCCGATGGGTACATAAAACATGATTCGCGGCACAGGACAAATTTACCCGGGATTTATTCCGCAGGAGATGTGGAAGGGGGCTACAAGCAGATTGTGACAGCGGCCGGTCAGGGCTCAGAGGCGGCCCTGGCTATATTTGAGGATCTGGTTAATCCTTACTGGAAACAGGGTACCCGTCCCTAAGGGGAGTGAGGTGAGACCGAAAATTAGACGTGCGCTATGGATATTAATCCTTTTTTTGACATCTTCATTAGGAGTCAATGTGAACCCTGCTGACGCAAAACCAAAAGGGGCTTCAAATCGTTTGATTGATGAGAAGAGCCCGTATCTCCTTCAACATGCCAACAACCCTGTTAACTGGTATCCCTGGGGTGAGGAAGCTTTCCAGAGAGCAAAGAAGGAGGACAAACCGATCTTCCTTTCCATTGGCTATGCAACGTGCCATTGGTGCCATGTCATGGCGCACGAGTCGTTTGAAGACGAAGAAGTAGCCGGGATTCTAAACAAGCATTACATTGCCATAAAAGTAGACCGTGAAGAGCGTCCGGATGTGGACAAGATTTATATGGCCGTGTGTCAGGCTATGACGGGACGAGGTGGATGGCCCCTGTCCGTCTTTATGACGCCGGAGGCGAAACCTTTTTTTGCGGGCACCTATTTTCCAAAGCTAAGCAGAATGGGCATGACCGGTTTCATGGACATCCTTGGCCAGATCGCGGCAATGTGGGAAAAAGACCGGCCGCGCATACTGAAGGCGAGCGAGGAAATCACCAATGCCATTCAGTCCTCGGATTCGAATAGATCGGGTCAGGCCGTTAACTTGGACACTTTGAAAAAGGGACATGAACAGCTTACGAGGGCCTTCGATCCGAACTGGGGCGGATTTGGCACCGCACCTAAATTTCCAACACCGCACCACCTTACGTTTCTTCTGAGATGGTACAAACGGAACGCCGACCCCGCAGCCCTGAAAATGGTGGAAAAGACCCTGGATGCGATGAGAAAGGGCGGTATTTTCGACCATATCGGTTTTGGTTTTCACCGTTATTCGGTTGATAAGGAATGGCTTGTTCCCCACTTTGAAAAGATGCTCTACGATCAGGCTTTATTGGCCATAGCTTACACTGAGGTGTATCAGGTAACAGGAAAGGCCACATTCGGCCGGGTAGTTCGTGAGATACTAACGTATGTATTGCGCCATATGACCGACCCTGATGGCGGATTCTATTGTGCAGAAGATGCTGACAGTGACGGAAAAGAGGGATTGTTCTATGTTTGGACTCCCGAAGAGGTGAAAAAACATCTGGGGGAAAAACTCGGCGACCTCTTCTGCCGCTTCCACGATATTACCGATGAAGGTAACTTTGAGGATGGCAACAGTATCCCCCATATCCCTGTAGACCCTGAGATATTTGCGAAGAAAGAAGGTATGGACCTGAAAAGACTCGAAGCCTTTTTGAAAGATGCCAGACGCCAGCTTTTTGTTGTACGAGAAAAAAGGGCCCACCCTTTGAAGGATGACAAGATTCTTACCTCCTGGAACGGTCTCATGATCGCTGCGCTTGCAAAAGCCTCCCAGGCACTTGAAGATCCAGCATATGCCGACGCAGCCCGAAAGTCAGTCAGCTTCATATTAAAAAACCTCAGAAAAGCCGACGGCAGGCTTTTACGCCGCTACAGACAGGGAGATGCAGCATATCCAGGATACCTGGATGATTACGCCTTCTTTGTGTGGGGTTTGATTGAATTGTATGAAGCTACCTTTGATGTTTCCTATCTTGAGAAAGCCGTTGAACTGAATCAAGAAATGATAGATATTTTTTGGGATAAACAAATGGGGGGACTTTTTTTTACCGGAAGAGGCAATGAACCACTTATTGTAAAGAACAAAGAGATATACGACGGGGCACTGCCTTCAGGCAACTCCGTTGCGGCCCTCAACTTTTTACGCCTGGGCCGGATGACGGGAAACGTCAGTTTGGAGCAAAAGTATGAGCAGGTGACCCGGTATTTTTCCGGTCAGGTTACCGGACACCCCATGGCATATACTCAGTTACTTGTGGCCCTTGACTTTATGGTTGGACCGAGCAAGGAGATCGTTATTACCGGAGACCGCGCCCTTGATGGCACCCAGGCCATGATCGCCGCAGTTCAAAGAAAATTTCTGCCCAATAAGGTTGTGCTGTTTCGGCCTCAAGGATCGGAAGGTAAAAGGCTTGTGGACTTGTCTCCCTTTGTAGAACCCATGGCTCCGATGAATGAACGGCCTACTGTTTTCGTGTGCGAGCAATACGCCTGTCAGACACCAATTACCGATGTAGATCAATTGGAGAGTGTCCTCAAATGAGGCTCTGTTAGAGGTTCCCATAATGGCCAGGGTTCTGTTGTTCGAAATTCCTTGTGCGATATTCAAAATGCTAAACAGGCTAAAGCTGTTCACCTGAAAGGCGAAGATTTTAGACTTAGCGAATGGAAAAATAAACGCTGAAATTTCTGAGAAAAGGAATCCATTAAATGTTTGTTCTTGGATTACAGGGAAGCCCGCGTCTTAAAGGAAATACCAGCATTCTCCTTGCGGCCTTTCTTAATGAGGCTGAAACACTTGGTGCCCGCACACACCATCTTGATGTTGCTCGAAAAGATATCACCCCCTGTCAGGAATGTGGAACCTGTGAAAAAAAGGGCTTTTGTCCCATTGATGATGACATGCAGGAGATTTATCATCTGCTCCGTCAAGCTGATATCATCGTGATGGCCACGCCCATATTCTTTTATGGCCCTACGGCCCAGATGAAAGCACTTATTGATCGATCTCAGGCCCTGTGGGCGAGGAGATATGTGCACAGGCTCACTGATCCTGGCAGGAAGTGGCGGCGTGGTTTTTTACTTGCCCTGGGAGCCACAAAAGGGAAAAACCTGTTTGAAGGCGTCAGCCTTACGGCCAAGTATTTTTTTGACGCTTTAGGTGCAAGTTATGACGGGGGCCTCACTTACAAACAGATCGAAGGGTCAGGCGACATAGAGAAACACCCCACGGCCCTCGCAGAGGTAAAGGAAAAGGCAAGGACCCTTGTGACCCCCTTTCTAAGTAGAAAGAAGGTCCTCTTTGTATGCACAGAAAATGCCTGCCGTAGCCAGATGGCAAGCGCCTTTGCCCAGTACCATGCCGGGGACAAGATCGAAGTTGAAAGCGCGGGCAGTAAGCCGGCACAGGAGACAAATCCGATCATGGAAGAGGTGATGAGGGAAAAAGGGATCGACATGTCCTTTCGGAAACCAAAATCGATTGAGGAAGTCGCCCACTTCGGAAGACCGGATCTGATCATATCAATGGGCTGTGAAGATGCGTGTCCCTATTTTCCCGGAGTACCAAATAGGGAATGGAACTTGAAAGATCCGGCAGGTAAATCGATCTCATTCATGCGGAAAGTCAGAAACGATATAGAAAAAAGAGTGAGCGATCTTGTTTCCGAGGAAAGCGCGGAATAGGGTCTATTCTTTACTGGAGTGAGTATTGGCGCCAGATCCTAACAAAAAAACCAAATGCCCCGACTGCCTTCAGTGTCAGATGTGCATCAAAAGCCGCTGTCGCCTTTGCCGGAGAAGCGCTCATTCAAATGCGCCATCGGAACTGGGCCCAAATTTCACCCATGGTCAATATATGGAGTGGAGAAGTAAAAAGAGAGGAGATTTAAGATGGATAATTCAGTAAAAATGTATTCCCTTAGCACCTGCAGTCATTGTAAGGCCACCAAAAGGTTCCTGGATGAGTGCCAGGTGAAGTATGAATTTACCGATGTGGACTTGCTTGAGGGAGAGGAAAGGACGGCAATACTTGAAGATGTAAAAAAATTGAATCCAAGATGCTCCTTTCCTACCATTATCATTGGCGACAGTGTCATTGTTGGCTATAAAGAGGATGAAATAAGGGAGGCTTTAAGACTATGACTGAGGTAGAGAAGTTATACGAGACGCTAAGGAAGATTCAAGAGCCGAAAGGTTACTATTTCAATAAGGACAAAAGGGGGGTCTTTGAACTCCTGGAAGCCCTCCATGTAAACAAGAAACGTTATGGCTATATGTCCTGTCCATGCAGGCTGGCATCGGGTGATCGGGAAAAGGATCAGGATATCTTCTGTCCATGTGCATACAGAGAACCGGATGTAAAGGAGTATGGAAGCTGTTATTGCAACCTCTATGTTTCAAAAGAGTGGAATGAGGAAAAGATCCCCCACGAATATGTGCCGGAGAGGAGGCCGCCATCCGATTAAAGGAGAATATGAAGTAGAATGCTGTGTGTCACGTACATATTAAATCCATAATTGACCTGCCTAATTTGACCTACCACCTGTTCTATCACAACAGTCAGTCATTCGCTTTTAGAGCACAATAAGTGATGAACTCGCAAGAAGTCATTCCATGCGTCATAGCGATGAGCGAAGCGAAGTGGCAATCTTATGTTTTCAACCTGTTACAATCAATGAGATTGCTTCGCTATTCTCGCAATGACATCGGGGGAGACTGTTTACGAAGCCGTCATATTTCAAACCCTCAAGGATTTAGTCCTGAAAATTGGCATTAAATTTGCTTAACATCCACAACAGTAATATCTGATGTTAAGAAATCTCTGCATTGAAGAATTTGGAGTGATTGAACATGTCACAATTTCAAAAGCGTTTCGGCAACATAGCGGTGGAGAAAGGATTTATAACAGCAGATCAGCTTGTGGATGCGTTTAAGGTTCAGGTGATG
>CP070700.1:4175655-4193032 GCA_020349865.1 Desulfobacteraceae bacterium | reverse complement strand
ATCCGCCTGTTTGGAAGGGGAAAATCCGTGCATGCTGAAATCAGGCTCTTCAAAGGGTATTTATTGTTGATGGGCATGAGCAAACTTCGAGTCTTGTCATCCGCAGCATTTAAAGACACGGCCAAGTTGACTGTAATATCCTGCCCCACTCTTATTATCTGCGGCACCAGTCCACATGTTGAAAGAGTCACTTTTCGGTGCGAAAAGTTCATTCCATCTTCACTAATCAAGATCCCAACGGCCTTCACAACTGCGTCATAATTGGCAAGCGGTTCCCCCATGCCCATGAGCACGATATTGCTCATTAGTTCCGGATCATCCATGGATTTTCTCACCTGAATGACCTGATCGATGATTTCCGATGGTGTAAGGTTCCTTTTGAGTCCCTGTTTTGCGGTGAGACAAAAAAGACAGCCCATGGCGCAGCCTGCCTGCGAAGAAATGCACAGGGTGAAGTGATCCCTTTCCGGGATGAGCACCGATTCAATGTAATGCCCATCCATTAATTTGAAAAGAGATTTCTGGGTTCCGTCTTCAGAGACTTGGTTCTCGATCTTTTCCAAAGGGCTGATATTTGCTTTTTCATTCAAAAGGACACGGAGTGATTTGGGGAGATCGGTCATCTCCTCAAACGAGGAGACAAGTCTTTTAAAGAGCCACTGGCAGATTTGCCGGCCCCGATAGGCATCAATGCCCAGGTTTACTGCCCAATCCTCAATTTCATGGGCATTCAGCCCTATGAGCTCAGTCTTCATCTATAATTATCTCTCACCGAATTAACTGAGAACGCAAAACTTTCTTGTCTCTCAAACTGTCTACAGGGGCCCAGAGCTATTTAACTGAAAACGCAAGAGAACAATTGATTATGAGTTCTCTAAGTTGAGGCAAATTAGAGGTTGGCCAACCCTCATAGATTCCTGCCTGCGTGGGAATGACGGGTAATTTGATACCTCGCTGGCGTGGCCATTCTATCGAAAGCGGAGATCGTAGAAGTTCAGCCTTCTTTTTTTTGACAAGATTAACACGATGGACTGGATTTGTTTTATCTTGTAAATCAAAATACATATCCTGTTTTAGTTAAATTTGTTATTAGATTGTTTACATAATAAAATCTTAAGAAATCAGCCAACTATAGCCAGGGCTGTGCGGGGGCATAGTCCCTCCATATTTGCTATATCAGATCAAGAGGAGATCGTTCCCGAAAGAGTCAATCACAATTTATGATTTAATTGCCTATATTTTTACAAAAGATGAATATTACTTTAGCGCAGGATTTATTAATAGATGCACAGGACAAAAAAATCTTGTTTATCCTGTAATCCTGTCTAAGGGCATTTTAATAGGTGAACTATTACCGTCAATCCAGTAAAAAGTTTTTTCTCTGATATCTCAGTGGGCTAGAGCGATCAAAGGCAGCGGGCGAGAGAATATCAGTTTTTTTCATGGCATTGGCCCGATGCCAGGGCCGAAGGATTGTCGCACATGGTTCGAAGTTTTGCCAGGTCCCACACGTAATCGTACAGGTGAAGCCCTTTGCTGGAGGCAATGATCTCCCCGTCCGCTACACCAATGCTCGAAGCCATGTACTCCTTCAAGAGTTGGATGGCACCAAGGTTTGCAGGGAAACCGTTCCACAGATCCCAGGATCGGAAATAAACAATAAAATGGAGCCTATTCTCCTTAATACGGGTATCAATTCCCCGGAGGCATGGAGGGTCGTTCAGATATATGGCCTGTGGCTCACCTACGGTCATGTATGCCTGATTTGTTTCATAACCATCCTCCTTGTACATGCGAATGACCTCGGCAATCTGGGGCTCAAGGTATGAGCCGTAAGTGTAGTCTTCACCTGGCTGTTTAACCGAGGTCATGAGATAGGGAAGATATTCTTCCAGATACCCGTCCGCCACAGGATTCGGGATCCCAAGAGAGGGGGGAATATCCGGCAAAAGGGGCCGCACATCTGGATAGCTAATATGAACGGTCACATAATCAAACTCAAGACGCTTTTGACCCTCATAGCTGCCTCTGTCTATGACGTATTCACGACCCGCCTCAAGCAATCTGTAAACGCACTGGAACCATGCATCAGGCAAGTCCCGCGCTTCAATAAATTCAAGTTCCATGAATCTCCTCGGAAAAAAGTCCTTTTATTTAATATCAGATTTAGATATGAGATTATAAGTGAAATAAGCGTTTAAATTTCGCAAGTAATAGTATAGTTTGTCAATCAGAAAGTTGGAACATTTAAGGAGAAACTGATGGACGATAGCCCTGAAAAAGAAATGAAAGATCTCATGGAAGAAATCGCAGATGACCTTGAATATGCAGCTAACAATGAAAATGTAGAACGCCGCAAAAAACCGCCTGATTCCAAATCCCAAGCCAAAATCCTGGTTCTTTGGAGCGGGGTCATTCTCCTTTTGATTGTCATTGTCGCTCTGTTATTTGGCGGCGGCAACGAAGTGGCTACAGAGAAACCAACCTCCATCCAGGCCGGTCTTGATCAGATTGAGGAAAGATTACAGCGTCTCGAGGGGATGTATGAAAGAATTGCCCGTCTTGAGAAAGAGGAACAAGCGCTTCAGCAATCAATTGCAAGAACGGATAGATCCAGACAATCCTTAGCAGAACGGCTTGATAGGCTCTTCCAGGAAGTTGAAACGCTGCGGAAAAGACAAGCCCCGGTTGCTGCCAAAATCGAAGCCCAGGGTGTTGTTAAGGAAAAAGGGGGCCCTGAGGCCAAAAGACAGTACCATATCGTCCGTGCCGGGGATAGCCTCTACGGGATCGCCCGAAAATATGGCGTCTCTGTAGATGATTTACGTCGTCTCAACAACTTGCGTCCAAAACAGGTCATCTACCCGGGTCAAAAGCTCTTAGTCTCTCAGGGTAGCGGTCAGTAAAAGGCACCCGGCATCCTGGTACCCAGAAAAACAAGATTCTTCTTGACCCCGCAAACCTACACCTCAGAGAAGCCTAGCCGGTGCTCAGTGGCAAGCCTCGGTTCATAAAGATATCTCTTATCCCATGCAAGGCTGAGTTGATAAAATTATAGCAGTTTATACCAAGTTGCATTCAAAAGGCTATTATTTATAAAGGTCGTTGCGAACGAATATGAAGCAATCTCAATATGATAGATCGCCACGTCGCTTTGCTCCCCTCCGGGGCGTAGGCCCTATGAGCCGGAGGCTCGCAATGACATGATTGCAACTTGGAATGAGCCTTTTGAAAAGTTGGTGATCGGATTATCAGACCGAGGAAGCCTCTTTTTGCGCTATTTCCAGAAGGCAAAACTGTTACGATTTTTTGACTCAAAGGGCCTGGCATTATGTGTAGTGGGTTCTACCATTTGCTGCACGTTTGAATTCCCCCTATTTTCAGAAGCGGATGCGGTTGTGGCCCTCTTTTTTCGCACGATAGAGGCACTCGTCGGCTTTTTTCACGAATTCGTGAAGCGTTTCGAAATCATTGCCCTCGCCATATGAAGCGATGCCCAAGCTCACAGTGATGTGCATGGGTTCACCAGGTTTGTGAGGGAACTCGTGGCGTTCGATATGCTGCAGGATCGTTTCTCCAATCTTCTTTGCGCCGTCAAGGTTGGTTTCAGGCAAGATAACGGCGATCTCTTCCCCCCCATATCTAAACGCCAAATCCGAACCCCTGATCATAGACCTCAATTTACGACCCAATTCCTTCAAGATCAAATCTCCCTGCTGATGGCCAAAATTGTCGTTGACTGATTTAAAGTGGTCGATATCGATAAGTGCATAGGAGAGAGGTCGCTGATAGCGCTTGCTGCGCTCGAATTCACGCTTGAGGTAGTCGTCATGATAGCGCCGATTGTGAAGGCCGGTCAGGTCATCCACGTTGGCCAACTCTTGCAGGCTTTCGTTAGCCCTACGCAGTTTTCGGGAAAGTTCTTCTGCTTCCTGTTTTGCTTTCTGAAGTTCACGATTCATCCGCTCATAGGTCACATTCAACTCCGTCAACTCCTGGTTGGCCTCATCCAGGATCTCAGTATAGCTGCGCAGGTGTGAGATAATAAAGCCATATTGCTGTGCCGCGTCCAAAGCCTCTTCCTTGATACTTCGGAAAAATCCATCCACCTGGTCTGGTCCTTTTTGGAATAGACGGTTAGACAGAGTTTTAAAGTCCCTGATTGCCATACCGCCTTTGGGACTGAAAAAAATACTCCCTGCCAGTCTTGCCAAGTGTACAAGCTGAGATAGGAGTTGGCTTTCTTCCGGCTCTGTTTCGTACCCGGCTAGGTCGTGGTGGTACCTGACCGGAATGGAGAAGACCTCAGGCAGTCCCCATTTTTGCAGCATTGTTTCCCCAAGTTTCTCATGTGAAAATTCAAGATCTCTTGTCTCTGCCACAACAATGTCTTCTCCGCGACGGAGTTCGCTTGCTATGATTTGCTCATAGATTTTTCCATGAAAATAAAGCTGAGCCAACATGCCCACATCCATAAGCAGGCAGGCAATGAAAGTCTCTTCAGGATTGTTGTAGTCCACTTCAGTGGCCATTTTGCGTCCGGCCACAGCCGAAAACAAAGAACGTTGCCACAGCCGTTTTAGATCCGAGATGGCGCTGGAATTCTTTGCCATCATGTCGATGATGCTCGTGGACAGGACGATGGACTTAAGGGTATCTATCCCAAGGAGGCTCACTGCGTGACTGACGGTGGTGATCGTCTAGTTGAAACCGTAAAAAGCGGAGTTTACCACTTTGAGAATGCGGCTGGTGAGAGAAGCATCGTTTTGGATAAATTCCGCAATTTGCTTAGAATTGCTTTCACCATCGCTGATCAGCATCAGAACCTTGTTAACCACTGGGGAGAGGGCCGGGAGATTATCAATGCCATCCAGGAGAATTCGTGGATCAGTTGCCTTAAGTTCTTCCATATAATGAGTTTAATTAAGTAATTGATGAAGTTATAGGATTCACTTTTCTAAAGTATATTATAGGTAGGGCTAGGCTTGTGAGTCAAGGCGAAAGAAATCACAACATGTGCCGGTTTAGGGCGGTATCTTTAATTTGTCGTTGCATGCTTCAATTAAGCTGCGTGACAAAATGTGCAAAGATCAATAGTATTACCATACAAGAAGTAGCAGGTGGACATAACCATTGCCCTTACTAATTGCACATTTCACAAAGTAGAGAGGGATCTCAAGACTTTCCAGTTAGCAGGTTTTTATAGCTGGGCATAGGCAGATAAAATAATGGGAATAGATTTTCTCAAAGATTTAAGAAAATGTGAACTTTGTGAACACAGGTGCGGGGTGAACCGGCTAAAGGGAGAAACAGGGGTTTGCAGGATGACTATGCCGTCCGTTGCTTCAGCGACTTTGCATCCAGCACCGCCGGAAAGCTATACCGTTTTTATGGCTGGTTGCAATTTTAAGTGTTTGAACTGTCAAAACTGGACGATTTCCCAATACCCGGATAATGGATACGATCAGAGAGGATATATAGATCCCAAGAGATTAGCAGAGGAGTGTATAAACAAGCTAAACTCCATTCAAGCTAAAATCATGGGAGCGGATAGAGTATTTTTCTCGGGTGGGGAAGCAACCATTCACCTGCCGTATATTGAGAAAGTTGTTGAGGAGGCAAGGAAAATAAAACCAGATACCAGGATAAATTTTGACACCAACGGCTACATGACAGAAGGAAGTTTGAAAAGGGTATTGGCCTTTACTACTTCCATCACCTATGATCTGAAGGCATTCAGTGATGAACTTTTTTCGGCATTAACGGGGGCTTTTTCAAAGCCGGTTCTGAGAAATGCAGAATATATCGGAAAATATGAAAAGGAGAAACTCTGGGAATACAGAATTCTCGTTATCCCGAAAATTAACGAAGATGAAATCCGGCAATTGACAGAATTCATAGCCGATATCGATCCCTCTTTACCTTTATGTTTTCTGGCTTTCAGGCCGAACTTTGTCTTGGAAAACCATCCTGGTGCAGACACAAGGCTAATGGATTGGTGTGTAAGTATCGCAAAGGACTCTGGCCTGGAAAATGCCTATTGGTCTGGGCACACTGGCCTTCCGGGGACGGTCTTGCACATAGAAAAGGAGGTTGGGAAAAGATATGGATCAAAAGATGCCAAGCTGGCAGGGTCTTACGCCTTTGGCGCAGGCTGTAGAACACATCCCAGGGGTTGTTCTACCTGTTTCGTAAATCAGACTTGCGAAATCAAAAGATATAGTCCCAAAATAGTCACATAGAAATGACCACGTATTTCGTTTTTAACACCCTTCCCTCGTTCTGCACCTCTATGATCCTTCAATAAACTCCCCGTTCTCAATGGCTCTCGATAATAGTTTCTTTGCCCCATCGAATTCTATTTTCACGTGGATCAAGTTTTTGCAGCGACCACCGATAATCTCTTTTTTCAATGAATAGGTCACGCATCCTCGTTCGTCAAAATTCTGGAAAAGATCCGTTGATTTGTTGATAAAAAGATGGAATACCTCACCGCAGACCGCACAACGGACATCCAAAAAGAACCCATCTGGCGATTGACCTGAGGAGCTTCCACTAAAAAACTTTTTTGCGAGTCTTTTGAGCATATCATAGCCTGCTCGGCGTCTGAGCCCCGTTTCCATCTCGTAGGGCCTGCGTCCCGTAGGAGAAAGTGAGAAATTTAACCACCCCGGAGAAATATGCTTCGCATTTCACATGGCACGCAGGAATACATTGAGGATTTCGAGGATCAACCCGCGGGCTGGTTAAAATCTGAGCCTGAGCCAGAGATTGGGCAAAAGGGGACGTTTCGAAATTGCCTCAATCACCCTATTTAATAGATCCGTTATCTTCTAAAGCCGAAGGTAATGTGGGCTGAGTATCAATTGTCTCAGGCGAAGCCAGCTCTGAAGTGCTGACACCCATCTCCTGAAAGCGTCGAGCGGCTGGTAAAAGGCGCCGTTCGAGCGAAGCAATCGCCTTGTTGTATCCCTCAATTGACCTGGCTAAAGATCTCCCCACTTCGGTTAGATGATAGATGAAGGTTTCGATTCTCTTGTAGAGTTCTTTTCCCTCCCTGGCAATCCTCAAGGCATTCTCGGTGATTTGATACTGTTGCCAGCCATACGCTACTGCCTTGAGTAGCGCTAATAGATTGACCGGGGAGCTTATCAGCACCTTTTTCTCTATGGCATATTCGAGGAGAGCAGGATCTCTTTCAAAGGCAGCCCCGAGGCATGATTCGTTCGGCACGAACATAACGACGAAATCGGGCGCTGCATCAAACTGGTCCCAGTACATTTTTTGTCCAAGTTCTCGCACCCGTTCACGCATAGCCCTGGCATGCTTATCGAGTCTCTTTATGCGAATCTGATCATCAACTGCCTCCATTGCTTCCAGATATGATTCCAGGGGAACCTTAGAGTCAATGGGCAGAATTCCGCCGTTGGGAAGATGAACGATCATATCGGGACGGCCACTCTCAATGGCTGCCTGTTCATCAAAGGCAACGTGATGGTCCATACCTGCCATTTCCACGACCCGACGGAGCTGCAACTCACCCCAGCGGCCGCGGACCGTGGGAGATTTCAAAGCCTGTGTTAAGGTAGTGGTCGTTTCCTGCAGCCTGGAATGCGTTTCACCCAAGTGTGTTAGTTGTTGTTGCAAGGCGTCATAGGCACCTTTCCGCGCCTTCTCAAGCTCACGGACATATCCGTCCAGCGAAGCCAAATTGACTTTAAGGGGATCCACCACATTCTTGAGATCTATTTTCGCTCTTCGATTCAGTTCTTCGGAATTTGCCCTGAGTGCGTCGCTTGCCACGGCCGTAAAAGCATCCCGCATTTGCAATTTGGCTTGCTCAGTCCACTGAAGCTTTTCTTCCTCAGCCTCTTTTTCCTTTTGGAGTTCTGCCAACTTGATTCTGAGCTGCTCTCTTTCGTTCTGCGCGACGCTGCGTGCCCGGAGCCACATTAAAAGACCTATCAAAAGGCCAGTAAGAAATGAAGCGAGAGCAAAAAACCAGGGAGATTTTATAACCAGAGAATGGAATGTTTCATTCATAGAGTTCCCATTTAGATAGGGGGGCAAAACCGCTTTTGACTCTTAGTCAGCATCCATAAAGCCGTCTTCAGTGAGTTAGCGCTCAAACGTCATGATAAGAAAATTAATTAAAATTAGCCACTTAGTCAAGGGCTTTGCCTGCTGCCTTCAACATTTACCGGTAGGTAACAGGGGATCTATGAGCAATCATATCATACACTTTTGACAGATATGGTCAAAAGCTGCCGGATTTTTAAACTTTTTAGGACCGTGGAATTTTATCCAAACGAAATAAGGGGAACTCTGCGCCAGGGTAAACCAGTCGTCCTGTCAAAAAATAAAGGCCGAAATGGCAGGGGCAGCTTTAACCCAGATTGTGCAGTAGAATCCGTAGCGAGGCGCAGAAAACCATAGCTAAACGCGCCGTTGGAGCGATCTTGTGACGTCGGCATATTAATAAATATGTCGAGGAGCAACCTGCCAGAGTATGGTAAAAATCTGGAAACAAGCGTTGCAGCACGGATTTTCAAGTCGCAGTAGGAGACTACTGAACAATCTGGGTTTAAGATCGGATTTGAAAAAACTGAACGGTGATGCTTGACAGATCAGGAATGTGAATTAATTTGGTCTATAACAGGCGAGCGTCCTGATTGTATATTTTTTTTATTCCCTTTACCCAGGGTGGCTCCACGGAGTCACCCTTTTTAACTTCCGACCTCTGGCGCATCCGCAATCACCCTGAAGTACTCCACGATCGAATATTCTGTGGGATTTTATTGGTGCGGGTAGATATCAGGACTAATGAGAATCATGAGAAAAGAGAAGTTGATCAAAATCATACAGGGGATTTTAGAAACCGATGTTGACTTGAGTTTCCTGCTGCAATTGAAGGAAAATGAACTTGAGACGCTGGTGGCATGCATCAGGGAACGAGTTGACCAGGCCAGGGGGCGAGGGTGAGGGTGGAAAGATGGCCTTTTCCTCAAAATCTTTTTGACTATCCCCATGTTCAACACTATAGTGTGATCTGAAGAGGCTCTGAATCATGGAAAACCGTCACGGTTACAAGCTATTCCTCATATTCTTGCTCTGCTTTTTGGCCTTGCTTTTAGTCCTTTTCTGGACCTATTTTTCAGCCATTGTGCTGGCACTTCTTATCACAGGCGTATTGTATCCCGTGTACTTCTGGATCAAAAGGTTTTTCAGAGGGCGGGAGAACTCAGCGTCCCTGTTCATGAGCCTTATTATCCTGCTGGTGCTTGTTATCCCTGTTGGGTGGTTTGTCGGAACACTTTCCAATGAGGCGTTTGATTTCTATAATCGAACCCGGAGTGCGGTTTCATTGCAACGCATACAGGAAGCCCTTGAGAGTGACTCCATTTGGGCCCAGCGTGTAAGGAAAATAGGAAATATGGCAGGGGTGAAATTTACTCCGGAAACGGTTGATGAACTGGCCGGTTCTGTGGGTAAAACGATTGGCCTCTTTCTATATAAACAGATTAGTTCAACGGCCTCAAACATCCTTAGTTTGCTGGTACACTTCTTCCTGATGATGATGGTCACCTACTATCTTTTTCGGGACGGCATTCGCCTTAAGGAATACCTCACGCAACTTCTTCCTGTTCCAGAAAACCAGCTTGAAAAGATAGTGAAAAAGTTTCACGAAATGGGCAGAGCCCTCATTGTTGGCAATGGCTTGTGCGGCATTGTTCAGGGCATCCTTGGAGGATTTGGCTTTTTCATATTTGGCTTGCACTCACCTTTCCTCTGGGGAACTGTCATAGGTTTCATGGCCTTTTTGCCTGTCATCGGTGCCTCAGTGGTTTTTGTACCTGCTGCTATCATTTTACTGGTACAGGGGAACGTAGGTATAGGAGTCAGTTATCTGATCTACAACATGGTTTACAGTGCAATCATTGAATATGTGATCAAACCACGGTTGATCGGTAAGGGGATGCAGATGAACTCGCTTCTGGTATTCATAGGGATTATTGGAGGCATAAAGCTGTTCGGTATTATGGGCATCATTTATGGCCCCTTAATCATTACAATATTCTTAACGCTTGCGGAGATCTACAGGCTTGAATACAAAGAATTACCTGCTTGAGAATCTGACGGTTACAATTATCATCACTGTGAGGAAAACAAAAAATGGACCCTAAAAAAATGCTTAGAGGAAAAAGGGTTTTGATCGTGGATGACGAAGCGGATGTCCTGGAGTTCTTGATTGAAATCCTTGATATGTGCAAGATCGACAAGGCATCGACCTTTGAAGAGGCAAAAGACCTTCTTGAGACCAATCATTACCACATTGCTGTCCTTGATATCATGGGTGTGAGGGGATATGAACTTCTGGAGATCGCCAACAAGAGAAATATTCCGGCCCTGATGCTTACGGCTCACGCTCTTTCAAAAGACAATCTAAAAAAATCCTTTGAAAAGGGCGCTTCTTATTACGTACCCAAGGATGAAATCAGCAAGATTGACATCTTCCTGGCTGATATCCTTGAGGCCCTGGAAAAAAAGAAGAATGTGTGGGTCAAATGGTATGACAGATTAAGTGGATTCTGTGACAGGAGATTTGGTCCAAACTGGAGAGATGAAGACCCGGAATTCTGGGATAAACTTTTAAAATATTAGTAGCATGATTTAAAAAAACATTTCAAGCAACACATCATTGCGAGCCCACGACGAGACTTGTCGGCGAGCCCCCCGGCCATGAGCGGCAAGAATTGAGCCATTCGGCCCCGAGCTCATGGCCGGGGGGCTCGTCGACAAGTCTCGGGGCCGAATGGCTCAATTCTTGCCGCTCAGCCGAGTCGGAGCTTAGTGACAAGGCAATCCCAATAAAATTCCAGAGTATTAGAGATTGCTTCGCTTCGCTCGCAATGATTTTTTTGTTGCAAGCATATTCAGAAAACACCTCGTGAAGTTCCTCTGCCAGGAGACATCTCTGGTAGACTTACCCCAAACGATCATGGAGGGTCAGGTTATGGAAAAAATGGGCATAGGTATCACCATTACACAGCATATTTTAAACCAGCAACGTCAAAATCCTGAGGCAACCGGAGCGTTTACGACTCTGATCACCGAACTGATCGTTGCAGCCAAGGTCATCTCCAGGGAAGTCAACAAGGCGGGCCTGGTCGACATACTGGGGCCAACGGGAAAAATCAATATTCAGGAGGAGCAGGTGCAGAAACTTGATGTTTTTGCCAACCAGACCATCATCGAACGAATGCAGCACATCGGCCAGTTGTGGTGCATGGGCTCAGAAGAGGACCCCGAATTGATCGACATCCCATCTCAATTTCCAAAGGGGGAGTATATTCTTCTCTTTGATCCCCTCGACGGTTCTTCCAATATCGATGTCAATGTAAGCATCGGAACCATTTTTGGAATTTACAAGAGAAAAAACAGCGGAAGCCCATCCGATTTACTACTCGGCGACGTTCTCCAGCCGGGAGTAAAACAGGTGGCCGCTGGTTATTTCATCTACGGTTCAAGCACCGTTATGGTGTACACCACTGGAAACAACACCGGGGTCCACGGTTTTACTCTTTTTCCGAGCGTGGGGGAATTTCTCCTTTCACATGAGAACATTCAAATCCCTGAAAAAGGGAAGATTTATAGTGTCAATGAGGGGAATTATGCTCATTGGGATGACAAAACCCGGGCCCTTGTAGACTATTTCAAGACAAAGGATAAAGAGACCGGACGGCCTTACTCGACCCGTTATGTGGGAAGCCTGGTGGCTGATTTCCATCGGAATTTGTTGAAAGGCGGTATCTTCATGTATCCCGCGGATCAAAAGGACCCCAAAAAGCCTACGGGAAAACTGAGACTTATGGTAGAAGGCAACCCTTTGGCCATGGTTGTCAAGGAGGCAGGGGGCTACGCGAGCGACGGTCACGGACCTATTCTCGAAATAGAGCCCTCCGACTTGCACCAGAGGACGCCCCTTTACATTGGGAGCAAAAAGGACGTGGAGCTTGCTGAAGCCTTTATCAGCGGAAGCAAAAAGGACGTGGAGCTTGCTAAAGCCTATATCAGCGGGAAACGAACTTAATCATTCTCAAGTGATCAGTTACCATCACGCCCCTACAGAATGAAATCTAAATTTCGGGAGTTCAAGGCAGGTTAACCGATTGCCATAAACGGCGCCGGTATCAAGACCAATCTTGTTTTCCATCACTAAAGGTTCACTGAAGGGAGTGTGGCCAAATATGACCCTTTTCCCAAAATTACAATCAGAGTAAATGAAGGGTTCTCGGATCCAGACCATATCCTCCAGCGTTTGCTCCTCAAGAGCGACATGAGGTCTGAAACCGGCGTGGACAATATAGTAATCCTCAAGCTCAATATAGGTCTTAAGTGACCCATAAAAGGCCATGTGGTCAGGAGGGACCAGGGAGTTCACGTCTTTAAGTTCGTTGCCCTGATAGCTTTCCACGGTTCGCCACCCACCGTTCATGAGGAATAATCCGCGATCGTCGCCGCCAAGATATTCCAGAAAATTTGTCTCGTGGTTTCCAATAAGACACTCAACATGAGCAGAACACTTGGTAAGGGCAATTATATAGTCCACCACTCCTTTGGGATCTTTTCCCCTGTCAATATAATCCCCTAAAAAGATAAGCCGGTCCTTGTTAGGTTCCCAGTCAATCTGGTCCATGAGCCTGTTAAACATGTCAAGGCAACCGTGTATGTCTCCAACAATGAATATTCTTTCTTTGCCCATTAGAACCTGAAAATCAGACGAGGCCTATCCCTTGGATCAAGGCGGGTTAACCCTGCCCTTCTGGCTTTGTTTAAAGCATCTTTGAACTCTTGTGCCGTAAGCCGCCGGTTGATAAGTTCATCTTTACCTGCCGTACCGCAAGGTCTGTATTGGTCCATCACATTGACGTATGTATTGGGAGAAATCTCGTTTGCAAGAAACCCCATGATTTTATCAGTTCCGCTCACATCATTCGGCATTACCAGATGCCTCACCAGCAATCCCCTGACCGCGATACCATTATCATCAACGATCAAATCCCCCACCTGGTCATGCATTTCCCTCATCGCTTCCATCGCAACAATTCTATAATTGCTTGCGTTGCAAAACCTGTCTGCCCATTTTCCATCCCAAAACTTGAAATCAGGCATATAAATATCAAAGATTCCATTCAAAAGCTTCAGGGTCTCTTTCTTGTCATAGCCGCCGGAATTATAGACCAAAGGCACTCTCAGGTCTTCGTTAATGGCCAGGATGAGTGCTTCAATAATTTGTGGAACCATATGGGTTGGGGTGACAAAATTAATATTATGGCAGCCCCGTTCAGCCAGTTGGATCATCATGGCGGCCATCTGCTCAGGCTCTATTTCCACGCCTTCAGCCAGGTGACTGATATCATAATTCTGGCAAAAATTGCAAAGCAGGTTGCAAGAACTTAAGAAAATGGTTCCGGATCCGTACTCCCCCACCAAGGGCGCCTCCTCACCAAAGTGGGCATTGTAGCTGGCGACCTTGGCCTTTCTTCCTGTCCTGCAATACCCGGTTTCCCCTTCCAGGCGGTTTGCACCGCATTGCCTGGGGCAAAGACTACAAGACTCCAGAAGCCTCAAGATCTTTTTTGCCCGAACCTCAAGTTCACCCTCACGGTAAAGCTTTAAATAGGAAGGCTCCATTATCCTCGGAACTTGCCAAAACAGTATCCCCTGCTAAGCCCTCGGGAGCCGTTAGGGAAATACCATAACGGAAAAGATACTTGATTGCTTTCCTTCCCTTATTATCTCCTCTGTCCAAATATCCTAAGGAGCATTAAAAACAAGTTGATAAAATCGAGATAAAGGGAAAGGGCTCCTAGGATGGCCCCCTTTCTTATGACACCCCCTTCAAGGCCAGCAGGCTGAGTGAGGGCCATGTTCTTTAGCTTCTGGGTATCATATGCGGTCAACCCCACAAACACAATGACGCCTATGCAGCCTATGATCATGCTCATAGCACTGCTTCGAATAAACATGTTTACAAGGATCGCTATGATGACCCCGATTAGTCCCATCATTAAGAACCCGCTCCAGGATGTAAGGTCCCTTTTAGTGGTCCAGCCATAGATACTGCATCCAACAAATGTTCCGGCACAGATAAAAAAGGTGCTGGCAATGGACTCTGTGGTGTAGACAATAAACACGGAGGCCAGTAATACGCCGGTTAAGGCTGAATAAAGGACAAAAAGAGATGTGGCCGTACCCGCACTTATTCTATTAATCCTCCCACTGAGGAACATCACCAGGCCAAAGTAGGCCACGATGAAGGCGATCAAAAGAAGTGGGTTACCGAATATGAGACGGACCAGGGCCGGGCTTCTGGATACGTAAAAGGCCACAAACCCGGTCAGAGCAAGCCCAATGGCCATCCAATTATAGACACTTCTTACAAACTCATTTACCAGAATCTCGGTCCTCGGTCTCACGACGGTCGTCTTTTCCATTTGTGTATACCTCCAAAAAAGACAGTATATAAAGGTTTAAGCATTACTGGCTTACAATTTTAAACATTTTATTATATATTTTTAAATAGATAATTCAAGTCTATTTCGCCATTTTCACCCCTTAACCGTCTTCTAAACCTCAACTGACATTATTTTGCAAGGGTTTTCACGGTATAATATATTAGTATACTATTATATTTATTTCAAGTTGTTTTTCAGCCACAAACAACTTTTGATTTTAATTTTTCGAAAATAAGCAGTAAAATTAGTTTTATGGAAAACAATAAACTCTATGTGATTATGGTCGGGCTTCCCGCAAGGGGAAAATCAACAATCGCCAATAGGCTAAAAGAAAATCTGGCCAAAGATGCCATAAAGACCCGGATTTTCAATAATGGCGCATTAAGAAGGCGATTGGCCCCGGATGATACTTCTTATGCGGAGTTTTACGACCCTGGGAACCAGCAAGGAGTGACGCTCAGAGAGCGGATCGCACTTATGAATCTTGAGCGGGCCAAGAACTTCATTGCCAGGGATGGACAGCTGGCAATCCTCGATGCCACTAATGTCAGCATTAAGAGAAGAAAAAAGATCATCAGCTCGCTAAAGGGACACCCCCTTCTTTTTATCGAATGCATCAATAATGATAATGAAATCCTTGAGGCCAGTATTTTGCGAAAAATCGCACACCCCGAATTCAAACACATGAAGAAGGAAGTTGCGATCCAAAGCTTTAGGAAACGAATTGATTATTATAAGGCCATTTACACCCCGATTAAGGACGAAAGCAATTTTGTCAAACTGGATTCACTTAACAATCAAATCATCCAAGAGGAAATTGCCGGCCATGTCCCTAACTACGACCGCATCAGGGATTTTCTGGTTACAGACAGTGTCAGAAGCCTGTTCCTAATCAGGCACGGGGAGACATATTTCAACCTGGAAGATCGGATCGGCGGTGACTCCGGGTTGACCGACAGGGGCAAGGCTCAAGCGAGAGCCCTGGCAAAGTATTTTGAGCGCAAGAAAGTGCCAATTATTTTCACCAGTGAAAAAAAAAGGACGATACAGACAGCAGAGCCAATAAAGGCTCTGCAAGGAAATTGTGCGATTATTCAATTCAAGGAGTTCAATGAAATCGATAGCGGTATCTGTGAATGCATGAGCTATGAAGAGATCCGTCAAAAGATGCCGAACGTCTATTCAGTAAGGAAGCAGGATAAGCATAACTACATCTACCCACAGGGCGAAGGCTATGTTTCCATGAAAAAGAGAATAGACATGGGCATTAAAAAGGCACTTTATTTAAGCAGCAATTCCGACAATATCATGATTATTGGACACAGGGCCGTGAACCGGATGATACTTTCTCACTTCCTTTATCGTCGACCAGAGGACGTGCCCTATATATATGTCCCTCAGGACAAGTTTTACCATATTGTCGCCGCACAAGACAAAAAGCTTTTCCAGTTAAAGAAGTATGAAAAATAGACAGGCAAGTCTCTGTGGGATAGGGACAAACATGCTGACTAACCCCTTGATATTACTGGTGCGCCTGGGAGGACTCGGGCCCCCGACCTGCGGATTAGAAGTACATGACATTATTAAAGAAATGTCATCCCAAGTAAAGAGAATGAAAAAGAAAATCAATCGTTTATCATTTATTCGTGAACCCAAGGGAAACACAGTGAACACCCCTTAAATGGGGGGATATTTTTTCTCAATTGTTAGATGAACGTTAGACAGATGTTTCCTTGCCCTCAATTTCTTGGTCATTCAGAACCTCTGCAAGCTGCCCATCCAACCATTTAGTGTATCTATCCATCGCTTCTTTCAAGCTGTCTTCTGTAGGGATTAGATAATCCATCCCCTCCAGACTGTGCCCCAAAATCATGTCCCTATGTGCTTTATCGACTCCTGCGGTCAGCATATTGGTTTTGACCGTGCGCCGGATATCATGAAATGTGATCCCGTTTGGAGTTTTTGTGCCGTGCGGGATACCTGCATCATCGCAAGCAGTTTTGAATGATTTCTTTAAACTGTCTTTATGGCTGATAGGTTGCCCCTTATAGGTAAAAACAAAGTCATGATTAAGAGCGCGGGGAATATTGTCCAGGGTTACGTTTACATGGTAGTTGATTGGGATAATCTTGTCTTTACCTTCTTTGGTGATCTCCTTGGGTAATCTTAGAAACATGTTTTTCCGGTCAACGTGGGACCACTGGAGTTTTCTAAGCTCTCCCCTTCTCATGCCGGTATTATAGGCCACTATGATAATTGGCTTTAGGTGAGATGCGGCAGCATTGTTCAGTTTAAGATATTCGCTACGGTCAATGACCCTTTTCCTGGCGTTACTGCCCTTCTTCAGTTTTCGCTTAATCTTCCTGAAGGCCTTTACTGTATGGCCGCCCACCATATCATTATCGAATGCCTTGGTAACCATAGTCTTTGCAATGGAGATCTCCATATCAATGGTTGCAGGGGCTTTACCCTCCCCTTCTCTTTTGTCCTGGTAATCTTCTAAATCAACGGGCTTGATGGTGCCTACAATCCTATCTCCAAAGACCTTGTTGAAATTAGCAAGAGCATATTTGACCCTCTCAAATGAAGCGAGCTTTTTGACTGATTTAAGTTCGAGATACCATTCCGTCAGTTCATTAAATGTCATCTTAGATTCCGGAAGAATATCAAGGATACGATTTTCAGCCTTTTGACTTCTACGCTTGCCCTCGCAGTCTCTTGCTGATTCAATTGAATATGGCTTGTCGGCTAGCTCCCATCTCTGTTTTCCATTTACCCTGTAAATGATATGATACTTGACCTTTTTCGATTGTTTTGCCTTATCCAGATCCTCGCCACAACTGCACAGCTTGTTTCTG
>CP070700.1:4145998-4175555 GCA_020349865.1 Desulfobacteraceae bacterium | reverse complement strand
TGTTTTCATCCCACGCAATAATAGATAAGCAGCCATCGGATCTAGAGCGGCTCCTGTGATCTCACGGTAATGATAGATACGCTCGATCACTTCTGACTTACCGCAGACGGCTCCACCCAGCGCATCGGCATGGCCTCCAAGGCACTTCGTGGCGCTGTGTAAAACAAGGTCAGCACCCAATTCCAGCGGTCTCTGAATAATGGGCGTGGCGAAGGTGTTGTCCACCGCTACCAGTGCCCCAACAGCGTGGGCGCTTTTTGCCAGCCAAGCTATATCTACAACCTTCATCGTGGGATTAGTGGGGGTTTCCAGAAACAAAAGCTTGCAGCCAGAAGCAATCGCGTTTTCGATCCTTTCGTGATCCGTCGTCTCACACAGCGTTGCTTCAATCTGAAACCGAGGCAGGAATTCCGTGAACAACTTGTTGGTTCCGCCATAGGTGTCTTTGATCGAGACGACCCGATCCCCTGGGCAAAGTAACGCGAAGAGTGTATTGCTGACGGCCGCCATACCGCTAGCAAAGCTCGTAGCTGCCTCTGCGCCCTCCAATCTTCGAATTTTTCCTTCGAAAGCCTGCACCGTTGGATTCGTGTTCCGACTATATATGTGCCCGGGCGCGTGACCCTGGCCGACTTTCAACCATTGATCCATATCGTCATAGCCAAACGAAACGCTGTGTACAACAGGGATCTGAGTAGACCCTTGCCAGAAGGGGCCATCCTCACCGGCCCATACGGCCAGAGTTCCTGACTTTGGATGTTTGCGATTATTCATAAGTTTTATCTCCTTTTTCGGGGTTACTTCGTTCTTGAAGTTTTGGGGACGTATTCTATACCAACGGCATTCAGCTTAGTGGCTGGCTATTAGGTGCCACGAATGGACCTGTCACAAAATGTAGCAACCGTTCAAACGGAGATTCCAGACCTCATAATGCTTATATGTATCTTACTTGTAAGGTAGGTAACTGAGCTGATAACGACAAATTTTCTCTGGTCACATACTGAGATCACCTCTACCATACCCTAAGCAGTGAAGACCTTGGCTAAGTCCACGGAAATAAACGAGGGCGAGAAGGCGACTGCCAGGGTTGTGAACACCAAGGACTTAGTCTTGACCTTTGCGCCGGCTGATTTCTCTTGGGAAATCTTCTCCTCTCAGACCACGGCTAAATTCACTTTTACTCTTCCATAAGGACCCGTAAGTGGGTCTCCACCGACTCTCCCAGGGCTTTCAGATTGTAGCCGCCCTCGAGCACGGAGACAATCCTGCCCTCTGCGTGGGTCTCGGCGACGCTCTTAATTCTTCGGGTCAGTTCTTCATACCCTGTCCTAGTGAGCCTTACGTGCGCTAAGGGATCGGCCATGTGGGCGTCGAAGCCCGCGGAGATAAGGACAAACTGGGGCCTAAACTTCTCCATCGCTTGTTCAACCCTTTCCATGGCTTTGAGATACTCTTTTTTCCCTGCGCCCGGGGGCATGGGAAAGTTCTGGGTGTATCCTTTTCCTTTGTTGTTTCCCGTCTCTGAGGCCAGTCCCGTGCCTGGATAGCAGGAGTAGGGGTCTTGGTGAAAGCTCGTGTAGAATACAGCGGAATCTTCCTCAAAGATATGTTGGGTGCCGTTTCCGTGGTGCACATCCCAGTCTATTACCAGAATTCGTTCTAGGGAGTGCTGTTTCTGAAGATACCTTGCCGCGATGGCCACATTGTTGAAGTAGCAAAACCCCATGGCCCTGGATCTTTCTGCGTGGTGGCCAGGTGGCCTTACCGCGCAAAAGCAGTTACTCACCCTGCCTTCCATCACCTGGTCTATTCCCTTGAGCACACCCCCAACGGCACAAAGTGCCACTTCTAAGGTGGCGGGGCTTAGAGGGCATTCCGGAGTGTGCAAAAAAGGACGAGAGCTTTCCACCGCTCTCTTAAGTTCGTCGATGTAGCTAGATTCGTGGCAGAGTTCCAAAACATGTTTTTCCGCCGGCACGGGCTCTATTCGAAGAAGTTTATCGAGAAGTCCCGCGGCCTCAAGGGTCTCAAGGATGGCAGTAAGTCTTTGAGCCCTTTCCGGGTGGTGGGGGCCCGTGTCGTGCCTAAGATATATCTCACCGTATACTAGTCCTGTTTCCACCATGCGCATCTCCTTTCCTCGCATAAGTTAGATTAGTATGTAGTTATCCTAGCCCGGATAGGGTGTCTGCTAAGTTGTTGTAGCCACTGAACGGATAGCACTTTGGCAAGGACGCCCTTATGGATGCAGTCTGCCATAAATAACTTAGTTTTGGAAGCCTTTTGGTAGAAAGGTCGTTGTCGTTTTCGATGGCGGTTGGATCACATCTGAGAGTGGCAGTATGCTTTTGTGACAACTTGAAGTAAATCATGAATAATACAGGCCAGCATTTTCCCTATAGCAGAGTCTTTCATCGGCTATTTTTGAACTTCATAGGACAGCAGTGTCTATGCCCATTTTTTTTGGTCGCTCATATAGTTGTTTTTATATACTTTATGGTAGAAGAGCGTAGTGGGCGAACAATGAGAAAATAATTTACGAATTATGGCTTAATATATGCAAAACCACTAGTATGTTTCTGTATTATCTCTGTGACAGCTAAATTAAATACTGCCACAAAAGATGGCAGATTGTGTTCATCAATTCATCAATACACATATTCTTTAAAGAATTTATATAATCTATAAAAAGTGAACCATTTTTTTTTAAAGTTTTCCATTTTATATAACTTTGCTTCTTAAGAATAAGCAGAAACAGAAAAGCCATGAACAAGTATCGTAATCTCAACAGAGTTTTTTTGAATATCTTTATAAAGATTGGTAATATCGCCGAAAATAACTTCCCAGATATCTAGATTATTTGCATGAAATAGTACTTTTAAGTCTCCCTCGACAACCATTTTATCTTCACCTAATTTCGACAAAGTAAGGGTTAGTTGATAAGAAGCCCCTTTTGTTAAGCAGGAGTATAGTATTGGGGAGGCTTGTGTGTCGAGCGTGAGTTGTCTCCAGATATGGTATATAATAACCCGTTAGTTACACTAAAGCTTAAGGGCGAAAGTCTTGGATAATCGATACAGAATGTGATAAAAGAACAACCAGAAATGTCGAGACGATACGCCTGGATTGAGCTGTTGACACCCAGGAGTCAGGGAGTGAAGGAATTGGGTGCTGTGCGTTTCAGGTCATCGTCGCCCATGCGCCAAGAAACCATTCTCCCGGGCCCAACTGCCTGAACCATCGCTCTGATCTGCCTGGGATTGGCTGCGCCAGACAGCAACAGCATGTTGAAGGGCAGAAATGTTGCAAAATCAATTTGTCTTGACTGGGAACAGGTTATGATGAAATTTGCCGTTTAAGAATACGCTTAAATTCTGAGAGCGTCTAAGTCGACTAAATATCAAAAACCGAGGGAGGGCGAGGAGGTAACTATGGAAATTGAAGGAAAAAAGGTTGCTATTCTGATCGAGGAAATGTTTAACACGCACGAATTCTGGTATCCGTACTATCGCCTCAAAGAAGCCGGGGCGGAGGTTGTGGTCGTAGGATCTGGCAGTGCCGAGGTCTATACCGGTAAACCCGGAACTGAGTCGAAGCCGGATGTCAGCGCAGATACGGTGTCGGCCGCAGATTTCGACGGCGTTGTCATCCCGGGTGGGTACGCGCCAGATCTCATGCGCCGTTATCCAAAAATGGTCCAGCTGGTGAAAGACGTGTTTGATACCGGGAAAGTGGTTGCAGCCATTTGTCATGCCGGCTGGATGCTTGCTTCTGCTGAGATTTTACAAGACCGGACAATGACCTCATTTTTTGCCATCAAGGACGACATGGTTAATGCGGGTGCCAACTGGATAGATCAGGAGGTGGTCGTAGACGGCAAACTGATCACCAGCCGGATGCCGGATGATCTTCCGGCGTTTATGAAGGCCGTCATCGAGGCGCTCAAATAGCTTGTTTCCATAAGCACTTGAAATCCCAAAAAGCTATATCCCCTCTGAGGATAACCAAAGCCAAGTCCTCTGGGTTCGGCTCTTTACCTTATTTGATCTCATAATCATAATACTAAGGGCACTCCGTCATAAATTTGATGAAATGCCCTTATTGCTGGTCAAACCAGAAAGCTAAACTACTGTGACATTTACTGCAGCCGGGCCTTTTGTCCCTTGCTCTATGTCAAAGGTAACCTGGTCGCCTTCATTAAGAGACTTAAAACCGTCGGCATTGATCGCTGAATGATGAACGAATACATCGGGACCATCTTCTTGTTCAATGAATCCGAATCCCTTTTTGTCACTGAACCACTTTACAGTTCCATTTGCCATAGTGACACCCCCCTTTCTTATGCATTCTCTTGGTTCTAAAATTAAGGTTGCCACTTTTGACAAATGGATCTTCCTCTCAGAACCAAATCAACCCGCCATAAACGGCGAGTATTTATGATTACATCTATACAACCTATCTTTAACTAAAATCAAGTCATTTTAATTTCTTTCTCTCGCATTTCCGTATTAAAGGTATGTAAAATTTTACCAATAAATAAGATGCAATTTCATATGATTTGGTGTTTTTTTGCTGAATGCGCGTCTTCTCTTAGGGCCATATTAGTCAACAAGCTGAAATTTATATGCAAAATTGGGTTGCCGTGGCTGCTTGATTTGGCATAACTCTTGATAATGATAGTAATGTAATTGCCTTAGGTTCAGTAAATGTACAAATGATAAACATTTAACCAGTGCCCATCCATAAATGAAATAAAGGCACTATCAAGTGTCCGATTAAGAAAATTGGGATAATATAAAGGAAATTTGTGAAGTCCTTCTCATTGATCGAAATACCATGAATATCCGCTGATGAGACGTCGAAGAACTTACAACCAATGTTAGTTTTCAAAGACAAGTAAATAGGCGCATGATTCGAGAACAACGAGAATGCCAGGAGAAAGAATCGTGTTAAGATCTATGGCCATATCGGCGCTGGCGGTGGATTCTTCAACAAAGAGTCCCATTGTGATCCTGAAGGAGGTTGGCGGGGAAAAAACGCTGCAGATATGGATAGGGATTCTTGAAGCTATTTCCATTGCCAGTGAGTTGCAGGGCGTCAAATTTCTCAGGCCAACGACTCATGATCTGCTCAAAAACATCTTGGGGTTAATAGATGCCAAGGTTAATAATGTAGAAATCTGTGATCTAAAAAATAATACGTATTATGCCTTAATCAATATCACAATTAACGGCGAAGGCATAACCATAGATGCCAGACCAAGCGATGCACTGGCCCTTTCTTTGAGGATGAATGCCCCCATTTTTGTCTCGGAACGTGTTATCAACAAGTCCAAACAGATAGACCTGGAGGTGGAACCAGAGGATAAATCAAAACAAGGAAAGAAGTGGCAGGAGATTTTGGAAAAGATGGATCCGAAGGATTTTGGAACTACATGACGTAAAATTGTGTTTGATTAAAAGATGTTCGCCTCTTACACAGAAAAAAAGGCTACGCGAGGATGCTATTTGTGAATGCTTTAGTCCGCACTGAAAAAGGATTGCGGCTCGAGGTCAGGACTGGAAATAAGGGTGCAATAGCGTTTTACAACAAGCACTGTGCTGATCAGCACAGCTTCTGCTCTCGGATGCCCGTATAAACAGCCTTACAGATTCCCGAGACTCCTCCTTTCAGTCCTTCGGGGTTCTTACCTCCCTCCGTTGTTTTAAGGCTTTCCGCGTACTCCAGACCGTTAGCCAGTCTGTTCAATTCCTGTTCTGCGTCTTCATTGGGCATTATCTTAAACAACCATCCCCTGTTATAAGGGTCTTTTAATACAATCGTGGAGTCATGCTTTACCGCAGGATTGAAATGAATATTCCCTCCTACGGGTGCATCGAGATATAAAATCTTGCCGGTAATGGCAAAGAGCACGGCCTCTCCCTTCTCTACAGTGTCACCCTGGTTAATAAGCCAATCCAAATCATTGAGACCGCCCATCAATGCCAGTGCCGGTTCGCTCAGCCCAAAAACAATCTCTTGCCCATCTGATTTCGCCCAGAGACCCTGCTTTGCATTGTAGCGCCGATCCTCAGGTATCTCCACACGCTTTCCTAAAAACTTTTCTATAAAGGCCATCTTTGATTCCTTTCAATTTCTTTAGCTTTCTTTGAACGAATTAATGATTCCGAAAATCAGGCTCGTTTTAGAAAACGACCAAGGATTCCTTTTTTTTCAGGCGCAGGCGGGGGAAGACCCAGGTGGTTACAGATGACTGCTTCAAGCTTCTCATCTGGAACGTCCGATCCCTCCACCACGATCTCTTCTCCCACCATGACAGCAGGGGCAACCGGGAGGTCAAGGTCAAAATACTCATCGGTGTTGTATTCTTCCCGGGGCTTGGATATGGTTTCGATCTCGATATCATACTTATTGCCCAGCCTGGGCATCATTTCCAGAAAATGCATTCACGGCTTACCGTTGGGCTCGTTGAGAAAAAATCTGACTTTAAGCATGCTCTCCTCGTCTGGCTATTGAAAATTGAATATTGATATACTTCTTTTGGCCCGCCCTGGTGAATCATTCATCTCAGCAACCTCTGCGGCTCAGCGATGAATCATCAACTAATCACATAGTTTGGATCTATTTCAAACCAGGTCTTTTTTTGGCTTCAGCCATACGGACCAGGAACTGATCTGCCGGGAGAAAATCCACAAGGCGAAGATCTTGGCGTTCCTCTCCCCGGGGATCCAAAAACACAACTGTTGGCACGCCTTTGACGCCATACGTGTGCAACAGGCGGTCGTGAATTGGGGTGCCTCTTCGGGTGAGATCAACCCTTATCATGATGAAATAAAGCTTTGCCTGTTTAACGACTTCAGGGTCATGAAACGTTATATTATCCAGTTCGCGGCAAGGCGTACACCAGTCGGCAGAGAAATCAATGATTACCGGTTTACTTAATCTTCGTGCATCTTCCAGCAACTGGTCAGAATAGGGCTGCCAGGCAACCCCGGGGCCACGCATCACATATGAACCGGTGAGGAGAGTGGCCATGACCAGACCCACCACTAAAGCAGCAGACTTGACCCAGTTAAAGGCTCGAAAACTGGCCCTTGACCTTTCAACCCACCCAAGATGAAGTCCCGCGACCAAAGCCGCGGCTGCTAAAAGGAAGATTCCTGCTGTTTTGGGTAAGACGGGTCGAATAAAATAAGCGGCCATCACCACAAGGACCCATCCCATAAGCTTTCTCACCCACAGCATCCACTCGCCGGAACGAGGTAGTTTATCAATCTGGCCAGAGAAAATGCCTATGAGAAAGAGGGGCAGGCCCAGGCCGAGGCTTAGAGTAAAAAAGATTAAGAAGCCCAGATATGGGCTACCCATACTCGCCACCCAGGTGAGTAAACCCAGCACAAAAGGACCGATGCAGGGTGCTGCCACGACTCCCAAAGTCAAACCCATAAATAGGCTTCCGAAATAACCCGTGTAGCTTTTTGAGGCGGTATGAGTTAAGCTCGCTGGCAGCCGCAATTGCCAGAAACCAAAAAGGCTGCTCGCAAAAAAGACCAAAATAGCTGCTACCAAGCTGAGTACCACAGTGTTCTGGAGCATCGCGCCCATGAGGCCCCCAGTCAGGGCCGCAACCACGCCAAGCAAAGAATTTGTTAACGATAATCCGCCAATATACAATAATCCGTTGCCAATAAGTTTGCCTTTCCCTTTTCCACTGCGACCGCCAAAATAGGAGACCGTAATGGGGATCAAAGGGTAGACACATGGAGTTAGATTAAGGGCCATACCACCTGCAAAGATGCCCAAGAGGGTCCATATCATGGCCCAGCCGTAAACAAAGTCCGGCTTCTCGGGCTCATGGGCCATCGTGGCGAGCCTTGCCGGAAAACTATCCACAGGCAGGCCCTTGGCATACCATTCCGGGTACCCCTGAGGATCGCGGTAGACATTTTTATACCCAAGTTTTACGGCTACCCTAGCCGCCGAGTCACTGCGGACTCATGTGAGTCCGGCTCAGTAAAACACGATCAGTCGATTCCTGTCAGGCCCCAGGAATGTCTCAAGCGCACCCTCTTTTCGCCATCGCGACAACCACGTCGGTTCAAAGGGAAAGTTTGAGGCCCCTCTAATATGTCCAGTCCGGTACTCCCATTCCTGGCGCGTGTCTACCAGAAAAAGGCTCCGGGGTTTCTTAGTGTAAAACTCCCGTAGTGCTTCATTACTGATAAGCTGGTAGCCCCCACGCATGGCTTCGGCCACCACGTCCTCCCAGGCAGACTCTTTCGGGGCTACAGTACGGGTGGTGTACCACTGAACGCCGACCGTGACAGCTACGGCCACAAAGGCCAAGAGGACTTTTTTTCCTTTCTTCATTCTTCGCCCCTACAGTTTATTTTCTCTCTTGAGTTTGGTGATAAGGAATGTGGCGCCCGAGCGGGATAAGCCCAATTCCTCGGCGAGATCAAGGGGGTCCGAAGAACCGGTTTTTCTGACACAAAAGATCACCTCGCTCTCCAGTTCTTCCAGCCAGTTTTCAAAAAGAACCAGGACTTCAGGCTCAACAACTGCCGATAGTTGTTTAGATTGGGCCACCTTTTCCACCAGATTCTGGCACATTTGTGTTGGATCGACACCTTCGTCCATGCATTCTGCCAGTCAGAGGTGGACCATGCTTCCCACTTTGTCCTCACCGGAGTCTCCCACCAGGTTCATGACGAACTTAATACGAGCCTCCTCTCCCAGAAGAGTGAACAGTTTCTTCATCGCAAGGGCAATCTCCGCCGCAGCCTCTTCAGGGTCCATACCATTTACTATTTCTTGAATTTTATTTGCACTCACAGGGTCATCTCCCCAGGCTAAAAGGTTTTTCTTTGTGTTAGCAAATCCGTGGCTAACACATCCAAATCCTTGAGAATGGCAAGGATTCTCTTGTCGGCGATTTCATAGTAGATAAAAGGGCCATCTCGCTCTACCTTCACCAAAAGGGTTCTCTTCAACTCCTTAAGGTGATGGGAGACAAGGGGCTGGGAAAGAACCAGTTCCTCAACTATGTGGGAGACGGATTTTTTCCCGTTGCCAACGCAAAGAAGAATACGAAGGCGGTTTTCGTCCGACAAACTTTTCGCCAAAATGGCGATGGTATCCAGATGGTTACTCAGATCGAGGTACTTTTCCTTCGTTATTTGCAACAGTCTTTCCTCCCTGTTTATCTGAAATGCTAAAATATTGAGGCCTTCACAGAAAGGAGCACTTACGTTAATCTCTCAATTCCTATAGGCAAGGGAATGCAATGAGCTTCCCTGCAGCAAGCTGCAGGGGATATCAAACCTATAAAAACAACGGTCACTGCGAGGAGTTCCCGAATGAGGGGCGACGCGGCAGTCCAAGGAAAATGAGATTGCTTCGCTTCGCCCTCCGGGGCGCAGGCCTTACGGGCCAGAGGCTCGCAATGACGAAAAAGCATGTTTTTTTGAAACATGCAGTAAGCTTTAAGGAATTGCCAAGTTAAATAAATATATTAATGTATATTTATATATTGATATTAAAAATGTCAAGGAAATTATGTATGGGTTCATCAAGAAATGAGATAGTTATCGTAAGGTCAAGGAAGATGAGGATTTTAACCACCCCGGAGAAATATGCTTCGCCCAAGTTGAATAGGTTTCACATTCAACGGGGTGAACATTCCACAAGGCAGGCGCAGAAATTTTGAAACCGGGGACCCGCGCCAAAGGCGCGGGGTGTCCTCGCGAAGCGTTCGGACAAAAAGGGCTATTTCTGGATGGACACTAATTATTTCAGTGACTTAGTCCTCTTTTCCCAAAAATCTCGCTCCTTCTCTCTCCAGTCTGAACCACCGAATTTTCTATCATAGAAACCGCCCAGCCTTTCAAACACTTTAACCCACGCGCTCTTGTTTTTTTCTTTTGCCTCAAGGACATCTGCGATGAAGACATCAATATCGTTTATTTTATCTTTAGGAGCATAGTAGGATGCCCCCTTTTCGGCTGATTTCTTGAGGTTCTCCTCGGACAAGGCATGTGCAGTAAGCATAAGGGCGGGGATTCCCCGTTCATTTGCTATTTTAAGAAGCTCAAACCCTTTCACACCCATTATGTCCAGGACTGCAATGTCATAGACGTTGCTTTCCAGGAGCCGCTTGCCTTTCTCGTACGATAATGCCGTGTCAATCTTGCAAATATCGAGAACGGCGGCCAGGGTATCAAGGATATCTTGTTCGTCATCTACGATGAGAACTCTCTTTCCAATTATTTTTTTCTTCTGATCCATTTTCATTCCACCTCAGTTTATGTAAGCCTTTTTCCGGTGTTTCAATGCTCAAAGTTCTTTTTTACTTCCTCTTTCAACACCTTCCCCATGGTATTTTTAGGTAACTCCTTGAGGAAAGCAATCTCCTTGGGGCATTTCCAGTTGTGAAGATGTTTCTTGCAGAACTTTTTAATCTCATCGGCCTTCAAACTGGAACTTGGTTTTGTAGCCACGGCCGCAACCACCTTCTCTCCCCACTTCTCGTCCGGGATACCTACAACAGAAGACTCAACCACGCCTTTAACCTGGTTTATGACAACTTCAACCTCCTTTGGAGAAATATTTTCACCACCTGAGATGATAATATGCTTGATACGATCTGTCAGATAATAGTAGCCGTCTTCATCGATCCTTCCCAGATCACCGGTCCTGAACCAGCCTTCTTCAAATGCCTTGGTTGTCTCCTCAGGCTTTCGCCAGTAACCCGGGGTAACGGCCGGACCCTTAAGCCAAATTTCGCCCTCCTGGCCCGGATCCACATCCACAAAGGTCTCGGGGTCTACGATCCTCACCTCAAGGTCCGGCAACGGCAATCCGATGGAGCCAGGTTTTCTGATGCCCCTTACAGGATTGGAAAAATTCATCCCTGTCTCTGACATTCCCTCACGTTCCACAGGTTCTTTGCCGATAATATTTTTAATCCTCTTAAAATCTTTTACGAGGAGCGGGGCCGATCCTGATGTCCACAATCGCATGTGTTCAAAATCCAGGTTCTTTCCCTCCAAATAGTCCATCAATTTGCCATACATCGATGGAACAGCCATAAATAGAGTGCAGGTATATTCCCCCTCTTTTTTCGCCAATACCCCTGTTACCTTATCAGGGGAAAATTCATTCAGCATAAGCAC
The DNA here is from genome assembly GCA_020349865.1 of Desulfobacteraceae bacterium. The sequence goes on along the minus strand of CP070700.1, from coordinate 4,164,381 downwards.
ATGGGATCCAGCCATGAGGGCAGTATGAAGGGCAAAACAAAGTCCATGCACATGAAAAAGCGGGAGTGCATGACACAGCATATCAGACTCCGTGATCTCCCATATTTTTATGATATTTCTTGCATCATGAACAAGGTTATTTTGACTGAGCATAGCCCCTTTGGGTTTTCCGGTGGTTCCTGATGTGTAGATAATAAGCCCAACATCCTCCGGGTCGACTTTTAAATCCGGCATAACATCTGAGGCGGTCCTAAAAAAATCGAGGTCCTGATATGGTCTTTCGGCGTCAACTACAATTGTCCTAAGAGCAGGATCTATTTCCTTTATTATGGCCTCCTGTTCAGATCCTGATAGTGCTAATTTCGCATCCGCATCGTTAACCAGGTACGACATCTCTGATTTCTTGAACCCGGGATTCAAAGGCACCGCAATAGCTCCTATCTTTTGAAGTCCAAGATAAGCGGCAACGAAGATCAGGGATTTTTGGAGGTAGAGGATTACCCCGTCACCTTTATTAACCCCCAATTCCAGGAAGGTATTGGCCAACCGGTTTGAATCCTGATCCAATGCCAAATAACTGATCTCCGTCTCAACCACACCCTTCCGGAGGAAGCTTATCGCTTTCTTTTCTCCGAAAATGGAGAAGCTATCCACAAAACACTCCTTCAGGGTTTCACCGCTCATACTTACCTCCAGTCAGTAAAGAATTGTAACTATTCAGGTTGTCAGGTTCACGGTTCAAAGGTGCAGGGTTGCTTTTCCTTTGTCAAGCTTTACTAACCCCAACTTGAACCTCTGAACTTCGAACCTTTAATTTAAACCCTGAACGGATATATTTTACCCTATCATCCTGTTTGGCAGCCATAATGCCAATTCCGGCCAGATACATACACAGACGATTACAATGCCCTCAATGATCACAAATGGGACGACTCCCAATAAAACATGGGACATTGGAATGTCAGGCGCGATGTTTTTTACAATATAAAGATTAAGCCCCACCGGAGGGGTCACCAGGCCGATCTCAAGATTGACTGTCATGATGACTGCAAACCATATGGGATCAAATCCCAATCCCTGGATTATGGGGAGCAGTAGAGGGGCCACCATCAAAATCACGGCTGCCGGGGGGATAAAACATCCCAATATTAAAAGCAGGATATTAATGAGGATAATGATTCCCCACTTGCCCAAGGGGAGTTTCAGAATCAGTTCACCAAGGGTCTGAGTAGCATACAGATCTGAAGACACATAGGCAAACAGCAAGGCAGAGGCCATAATCATCAATATCATACTGCTTTCATTCAAGGCCTTTGTAAATATCTTCCAGAGTTGTCGGGGCCTGTAAATCTTGTAGATGGTCATTACAAAAAAGATGGAAAGAACAGCGCCCAATCCTCCTGCTTCACTCGGTGTAGCCCAACCGCCATACAGGGAGCCCATTATGCCAAATATGATTAAGACAAATGGTAAGACCTTGATAAGAGACGTAAACCTTTCTTTCCAGGTAAACGTCTCCACCAGCCCGCGGTCTTGAATATAATACATGGCTCCCGGTTTGGCAGGCACAAATTTGCGGTAATAAAAGACTCCCCCCACCCAGATACAGCTTAAGAGAATCTCAAGTACACCCGGTATAACACCGGCGATGAAGCATTTGCCAATGGAGGTCTCCGTGGCAACCCCGTAAAGGATCATGGTGACACTCGGCGGAATAAGAATACCGAACGTACCCGCATGGGCAATCAATCCTGTGCTCAGTGCAGGGGAATAGCCACGCCTTCTCATTTCAGGAATCCCGATACCCCCTATGGCTGCTGCTGTTGCCGGACTGGAGCCGCATAAGGCAGCGAAGATACCGCAGCCAACCATGTTGGCAATCCCGAGCCCTCCGGGGATCTTGTAAAGCCATTTGTGGAGTGTTTCGTATAAGTCCTTGCTCGCGTCTGATTCGGCTATAGGGGCGCTAAGAAGAATGAACAATGGAATTGCCAATAGCGCAAAACTGTCCATGCTGCCATGGAGCACAAACGGAACAGTCGTCAACAGGTGTGGGGAAAAAATGAGAATGAAGACAAGGGATATACCGGCTAATCCTGCCCATATTGGAATGCCAGAGACTAATAAAGCAAATGCACTTCCAAACAAAAGAACAGCCAGAACATATTCGTTCATATGGGTCTTTCCTTTCCAGAATACTTCATTATTCCTTTGGATCCGAATCAGCCTGGGATAGGTCAATATCTTTTATTTCAAACCGCTCCGCTTCCTGACTGAATTCACCTCTTCTCAGGGCACTTATTTTGTCGCGTATATACAAAATATATTGGAAAAAAAGCAGTGTCATTCCAAGCGGAAGAAACAAATACGGAATCCACAGTGGCGGACCCCATAAAGATTCGGAGTGTTCATTATTGACAACGGCTTCCCACCACATAGGCCATGCATACCATGCAAGTACCACAGCCAGAATACAGGATATAATGGAGACAACAATAAGGGTTACTTCCCTAATTCTGGGAGATAGATAGATAACAACTAAATCCACATTAAGATGATGTTCGTTCTTCTGCACAAACGCAGCCCCGGTAAAGACAACAAAAATAAGTAAAAACACAGATGCTTCTATTTGCCAGATTGTAGAAACACCAAATACCTTTCTGACAATAACACCTTCAGTTACGATTATTGCGGCAGCCACAAGAGATAATGCTGCTATCCAGCCGGTAAGGTGAGTTAACCCTTCAATAATCAGAGTCAATATCTTTCCAAGCCGTTTCATGACATTACACCCCATTCCTTTATGAATCCCTTTTACAAAGTCTTAAAAGAAAGAATTCACATTGATACAGCACCTGTTGAAACTGTATAAAATAGCTAACGTAAAGACGACGCTCTCATGAGTTCCATAAAAAAGAAGGCATTCACAGGTTAAGGGTTTAGAGGTTCAGTTACGTAAAGCTCACCGTAACCTTCGGGGCATGACCGTTTTGCAGAGCGAATAAAACCGAATAAACTCCCGTATCCCGAGAATCAGCGCTTCAGACCTGCCCGCCGTATGGCAGGCGGGTTTTCGATGAATCCGGAACCCGTGAACGGTTACAAAAAACCCATAAGAGCGTCCGTTAGGTTATCTATCCGTCGGTATAGCTCAGGATCTCAATCCCGGCTATTTCATGGCCTCAAGAGCCAGATCCAAAAGCTCTTGCCCGCCATCTACTGTTTCAGCAAAGTTTTTCCAGGCTGTCTTCTTGGCAAATTCAAGCCACTCATTGAATTCTGACTGATTCATGTAATGGATCGGAACCCCGGCCTTGGTATAAGCATCTATAAGTTTGTCAACCAGTGTTTTGAAATTCTGGTATACCCAGTTTTCGTGCATCCACTCGGCTGTTTCAAGAAAGATTTTCTGCTGATCAGGCGTGAGCCTGTTCCATGTTTTCATGGAGATTAACAAATTTTCCGCCATATACCAGATGGAATAATCTCTCGGTGCGTTAATATACTTGAGTACTTCATAGAGCCGATAGGAAACAAAAGAGGCAGAAGACGTCATCATAGTATCCAGAACACCGGTTGAAAGGGCGTGGTAGGTCTCGGAGGAAGGCATGCTGGTAATGGAGGCCCCAGCCTCTCGCATCATAAACTCAAATTTCTTCCCGGCTGCCCTCAGTTTTGTCCCCTTGACATCGTCCGGAACTTTTATCTGTTTAATCTTGCTGGCGATTCCTCCATCAAACCAGGCCCACACCAGATTCTTCACACCGTTCTCCTCCATGAGGGCGTCAATTTTCTTCCCTATGGGTTTGTTTCTCCAGGAGATTCCTTGTTTGATGTTGGCTACGGAACAGGGCATCAACGTAATTGAAAGCTGTGGCACCTTTCCGGAGGCATAATCCAGGGGGAAACAGGACATATCTAACGCGCCCTTACGCATGGCATCCCACTGTTCCTTCGGCTTAAACAGGGACTTGGCAGGGTAATGGCGGAATTTGATTGCCCCGTTTGTCTTTTTTGTGACCATATCACCAAACACTCGACCCATCTGGTCTCGGACATCTCCTGCTGCAAATTGATGAGAAACTTTGAGTACCATCGGTCCGGCATCAGCCCGATCACCCCATGTTAGAAAGGCACATGCCAGACACAAAACAACTGCCAGAATTCCCATTTTTCCTGTAATTCTTTTCATTTGGTACCTCCTTTTCATGTTAAGGTTTTAGGTATAACACTACGCTTCCCCTTCCTTGCTGGCATAGAGACCAACCAGGGCCTCACACTGCTTGTTGAGATGCCTTTTCATTAACCTCTCTGCCAAAGCCGCATCCCGTTTCCGAAAGGCCTCCAAAAGATCTCTGTGCTCCTGGATCGATTGTTCAAACCGCTCCGGTTGGTAGAGCTGTCTGTGGCGATAGAGCAGTATCTTCTGCCTGAGTCCGTTGATGACATTATTAAGGACTTTGTTCCCGGATAACTCCTGAATAAAGACATGATAGGTATTGTTGTTATCAAGGTAGGCTTCGTGATCCCTGTTGCGGTAATTTTTTTCAAGCTTCTGATGGAGTGCCTCGATCTTTCTGAAGCTTTTTTCTGTAATCTTTTTTGTGGCTAACCGGGCACACGTCCCTTCGAGGACACTCATGACCTCGAACATGTCACTCATTTCTTTAATGGGAGGTTGGCTGACATAGGCGCCTTTGTGGGGAATGAGATCAATGAGACCCTCGGAACTGAGCATCCGGAGTGATTCTCTTACAGGCGTTCGACTCACCCCCATGGATTCACAGAGGTGTTTTTCGTTTATTTTCTGCCCCTTGACCAAAACGCCGTTTCGTATCATTCCCCGGATCTGATTGGCGACTTCTTGGTGTAGGATTTTTGCCTGGATTTTATGCATGGCGCTTTCCTTAAGTCATGAAATAGAAATTTTTATACATTATACATTATTCAATTGCAACAATAAAATGACACTGCACAGTTGATCTTTTCCATGCCCATGATGACAAAAGAAAGCCGGATTTTCGAATAAATGACCCTACCCTGCGTTTATAAAAAACATACCTCACAACTGGGACATACCTGTATTACTTGATAAAGGGTTTGTTTTTGTATATGTATTCGTGTAAACACCCAAATCACACCACGAGAGATTGTGGCTTAAGCCGATAAATCAATTTCAATTGACAGGAGGTATTTTATGCGAGGACCAATACGTTTGGTCAGATCTAAGAAGATTGCAGGACACATAAATCTCGGCCCGATCTATGAATGGTCGGAAGCTAAGGCATATCTTATCATTGACCAGATTACCTTTAACAAAAAGGTGGGTGCCATCCTGTGTTACTACAACCCTCCGGTACATCAGGTTGGGAACCCTGGGCTGGACGCTTATTTAAAGGGCCTCAGTAACGTATACGAGAAAAGGGATGAGCTTGATTTTCTTATCCTCTATGGGGCCAATGACCCCGTACATGCGGGTGGCGATCTCAAGGAGAGCTTGAATAAACTTGACAAAACCTTAGAGACCAAAAAAGAAAAAGAGGCTCATGGGGCTTCAGTAGAGGAAATAGACAACCTCTTTGAATGGGCGGATAACAGGCTTAAAAAGGGAATTGCCCTTCACGGCAGCGTCAGAAAAATTGCTGAATATATGAGGGTTGTTGCTGTTTGTGGCGGAGGAACCCGCTTTGGCGGTTCCGCTGAGATTCCCCTGATGGCCGATTATCTTGCGGGCGATTCCAGAAGTGGTATGTGTTTTAGTGAGGCCATGATCGGTCTTATTCCGGGCTGGGCAGGCATTGCCAGGACATTAATCAAGGCAGGACTCATAAATGCAGAATATATGGCCAAAACATCAAAAGAAGTAAGGGCCGATCAGCTTAAAGAAATCGGGACATACAATATGGTTGTGGATATCCCTTTCTCTTTTCCAAAGAGGCAAAAAACCGATGACCCAGACGCTGATAAGAAAAATTACCTGAACGCATTGGAGATCCACAATAATGACACCGGCCTGCTTGTGCTCCCAAAGGGACTGGAACTTGCCACATGCCCGGTGGAAGAGATCCCGAAGAAAAATGAAAAAGATAGACACACACTAACAACAAAACAAGAGATTGAGCTTGAGGTGACCAGAAGAAAGGATCCGGAGAATTATTCCCACATTTGGGGGAAACCCTTAAGAGAGGTAAAGGATGAGATCATCAATATGGGAAGACCCCTGGCACCTCAGTCCATAAAGGCATTAACTCACCTTCTTGAAGGGTATGATGCGGAAACATTTGATGAGAATTTATTTGTCAAAAGAGAAATGGAGGCTGATGCAAGATTGTACAGGGATGCAAAATTTCGTGCGGGCCTAATAGCGACGCTTGAACAGCGGGTAGCTGATTATAGGGAGGGAAACTGAAATGAGACCTTATTTTGAAAAAATGAGTCCGATTGGAAAACCACTCAATGAAAATGAAATCAAACGGGAAGAGGCAAATGTACTTGAGATAGCCAAGGTTGAAAAAGAGGTAGCCGAGGCCCTAGAAAAGATCAAAACGGCAGGAATCCCTGCAGAAAAGATTCACAAAAGGGGAGAAAAGACGGCCTGGGAGAGGATCGAGCTTCTGGTTGATCCGGGGACATTTTTACCCTTAAACAGCCTCTATGATCCCGAGTTTAATCAGGAAGGGACAACCGGTGTGATAAATGGCCTGGGCAGGATATCCGGTAGATACGCTTCCATTATTGCCTCAGATAACAAAGTCCTTGCCGGGGCCTGGATACCAGGTCAGAGAGAGAATGTTTTTCGCGCCCAGGATATTGCAGAACAGTTAAATATTCCCCTTGTATGGATACTCAATTGTAGTGGCGTTAAATTAACGGAACAGGAAAAGGTATACGCCGGCAGGCGATCTGGCGGAAGGATATTTTTCAGGCATTCTGAGCTGATCGAAAAGGGTATTCCTGTAATTGTCGGTATGTACGGGACAAATCCGGCTGGTGGCGGATACCACGCAATCAGTCCTGCCATCATTTTCGCCCATGAGAAATCCAATATGGCAGTGGGCGGGGGAGGGATCGTGAGCGGCATGTCTCCTAAGGGACATTTTGATCTGGAAGGCGCTGAGACTCTGATTGAGGCAACAAGAAAGTTCAAACAGGCGCCTCCCGGGGGCGTTAAAATACACCATGATGAGACTGGCTTTATGAGGGAGGTATTTGATACCGAGGAAGGAGTTCTTGAGGCCGTAAAGAAATGTATGGCAGGTATGCCTGTTTATGATCCATCTGCCTTCAGGGTAGCAGAGCCTGTTGATCCCCTGTATCCGGCAGAAGACCTTAATCTTATTGTTCCATTTAACCAGAAAAGGACCTATAGCATTGAACAGGTTCTGGCAAGGCTTTTTGATGGAAGTGAGCACATGGAATACAGGCCCGACTATGGCCCAGAGGTCTATTGCGGGCTTGTCAAGATAGACGGTTTCTTAGTTGGAGTCATTGGCAACCGCCAGGGATTCTTGGGCAAGGATTACCCACAATATGCGGAGGGTCAATATCCGGGTATCGGTGGCAAGCTTTACAGAGAAGGTCTTATAAAGATGAATGAACTGGTCATGTTTTGCGGCAGGGACAAGGTCCCCATGATCTGGTTTCAGGACACAAGTGGTATTGATGTTGGAGACATTGCTGAGAAGGCGGAACTCTTAGGCCTCGGGCAATCACTTATTTACTCCATTGAAAGTTCACATGTTCCCATGATGTGTGTTGTATTGAGAAAAGGGACAGCGGCTGCCCATTACATCATGGGAGGGCCCCAGGCAACCAGGAACAATGCCTTTACCCTGGGTGTGCCCACCACTGAAATCTACGTAATGCACGGAGAGACTGCGTCCGCTGCTGCCTTTGCAAGGAGGCTGGTCAAGGAACAGGATGCAGGACATCCCCTTGAACCGGTGATTGATAAAATGAATGCCCTTGCACAACAGTACCACGATCAGTCCAGGCCGGTATATTGCGCGAAGGCCGGTCTTGTGGATGAAATTGTCCCTATGCCACAACTAAGAGATTATTTTATTGGCTTTGCGAGAACCAGTTATCAAAACCCAAAAAGCATCTGCCCCCAGCATCAGATGTTGCTGCCAAGATCCATTAGGGGGTAGGTGCTGAGTTATTGAATTTATTTTTTTGCTGGTAGATAGTTTACAGACAGTAATAAGTGCATATTTTAAACTTCAATGAAAACAGTTGGGATTATATCCAGACTTGAGGAGGATTTGATGGCGGCACAGTTGGGAATACCTGGCACAAGGCACAAGGCATAAGGCTAAAGGATTACCAAGGATACTGTGGATCCTTACCCTGCACCTTGCGCCCTAAGCCTTATGCCTTGTGCCTTGTGCCATTATGCAGACCTCATAAACAGCGAAGATGGCGCCATGATAATTATCCAAAAACTTTTTGTTAAATACTGTAAAAAGGAGAGTTTCGATGAGTAAATATGATATTTTTAAGGTCAATCCGAGGATGCCCAAAAAGGTAAGGCTCGCCGACATAACTATTCGGGATGGATTTCAGCACGAAGAGACGTGGATCCCCACCGAGGCAAAGATTTATTATCTTCAGGAGCTGGCCTTTGCCGGTGTAAAAAGGCTTGAAGTGACAAACCTGGGAAACCCACGGGTTATGCCCCAGTTTAAGGATGCAGAAGAGGTACTGAAAGGTATTCGAGACGACATATTTGAGAAAAGGCTTAGTAAGAGAGGCATCAATCCTGAGGATATTGAATGGACTGCCGTTACCATCAGGGAGACTGCTGTGGACCGTGCCATCAGACTCAGAAAACAGGGATACGGACCTGACCGGATTTTGATGATGGTCTCAACTGATGAAGAACATCACTTTGCAAACAGCGGTACAACCCTGCCCGCTTACTGGGCCGAGGTGGAGAGGTGTATCAAGAAATGCAAAGACGCCGGTATCAAGGTGAACGGAACCGTAAGCACAATCTGGGGGAGCCCCATATCGGGCCCTACAAGATTGGAGGATGCCATAGAATTTACAAAGAGGTTTCTTAGTATTGGTGCGGATGATATTGAGCATGCCGACCATGACGGGTCCGCACCCCCTGATCAGGTATACCGTTATTATTCCATGCTCCTGGATGAGATCCCTAATCCGGATCTGCACGTATGTCATTTCCACGTCACAAGGGGCTGGGGTCTTGCCAATGTCCTGGCTGCCCTTCAGGCGGGTGTTGAGATCTTTGAGGGGACTCTGGGAGGTACGGGCGGTCAACCGGCAAATTTCCTTAACAGGACACCGGTTCCCGGCACAGGCTCCTATTATTATAGAGATCCCAATGTGGTCGGTCTTGTCACCTTTGAAGACATGTGTGTTATGATGGATGAAATGGGCATAGACATCGGTGGTATCAATATTGACCGGATTTTGGAGCTTGGCACCCTGATGGAAAAGACCATTGGCAGAAGATTGCGCTCAGAATCCATTCTCAATGGCAGGATTCCAAAGGAGCCCAGGGACGAATTCAAAAGGCCACAGTTACATGCTAACAAGAAGAAATTAGGAGAAAAAACCGGTCAGATCATACCTGATGGCTGGCCGGAAAATGCCGAGGTCCCAAAAGAGCTTTTGGTAAGAAAATAGGTGAAAAAGGATAAGATTAATAATACTGGAGCCGACGGTTCAATTGAACTCCGGGAACTGATAAGTTTCTCCTCTTATCTCTTGGATCAGCTCAACGAGGGAATACTTATAGCTGATCATGACTGTATAGTTAGATATGTTAACCCTCGATATACCAAAATTACAGGGGTGGAGTTCAACGAAATCGTTGGCAGGCCTTTGTTGGAGCTAAGGCCTAACGCCTTGCTCCCCGAGGTCATAAAGGAGAATCGGGCAGTTGAAGGAGTTTATCGAAAAGAAGGACCGGTCGAATATGTTGTTAACATCTGTCCTCTCGAAGTTAATTCTCAAATTGTCGGGGGTGTTTCCATCGTGATGGACATAACAACGGTCAGGAGAATGGCCAGAGACCTTGACAGATCCGTTTCAAAACTAAAAAAGATTGAAAGCAGTATTAGAAGCATTTTTCCTTCTCGATATACATTTAAAGATATTACAGGAAAAAGCCCTAAAATTAGGAGTTCTATAGAAATAGCTATTAGGGCTGCGCAAAGCAATTCAAATATCCTTATCCGGGGTGAGAGTGGAACCGGCAAGGAGATGTTTGCTAATGCCATTCATCAGGAAAGTGAACGACATAGGAAGCCCTTTATCCCTGTAAATTGTGCTGCCATTTCTCCTTCCCTGTTGGAAAGCGAGTTATTTGGCTATAGTGAAGGGGCATTCACTGGGGCAAAAAAGGGTGGAAAAATAGGACTGCTGGAACTTGGTAATCGCGGAACTGTTTTTTTAGACGAAATCGGAGATATGAATGCGGCCCAACAGGCCAAGATTTTACGTGTCTTGGAGGACAAACGTTTCGTACGGGTTGGCGGAACCACTCAAAAGGAAATTGACATACGAGTAGTTTCCTCTACTAATCAAGATCTTGAATCACTGATGGATAAAGGGCTTTTTCGAGAAGACCTATACTACCGGCTGAATGCCGTGCAAATCAATATCCCTCCTTTAAGAGAAAGACCTGCGGATGTGCCTCTGATTGCCGATTCGTTAATAAAAAAATTTTCAATCGATGGAAGGAAGCGGTTAAGGATTTCGGATCAGGCCATGGATATCTTGCAGAGTTATTCTTGGCCTGGCAATGTTCGCGAGTTGAAGCATGTAATTGAATATTGCGTTCTTATGAGTGATGATTTGATAATGCATAATCATCTTCCTGCCAGAATAGTGGCCGGAAGCGGAGATACTTTTCAAAGGCCTTCTGAGATTCATCCACTTAAAGAATCAACAAAAGCTTACCAAAAGCGGTTAATTCAGCAGGTAATCCATAGTTTTGGTAATAATCTGGAAGGTAAACGAAAGGCAAGTCAAGCCTTAGGCATTTCGCTATCCTCCCTCTATCAAAAGCTACATTCTTAAGGGCAATTTCACCGAGTTCCGATATGTTGGAATAATTATTCTATCTTTTTGGAATAGCAGATGCCTCTTTTTTTTTATCACCGAAAGCAATCCTATGCAATATGCTGTTTTTATTTAAATTTCCAATTTTTCCTCCTACTATTTTTCCCGGCATATTATTTGCTGTCCCAAAACCATCAAATGAAGCCGTTACCGAATGCTTTGGCAGGTTAATGACAGAATATAAATTTCCGGATGGATATCATGGGTGATCACGAATCTGAGGGCCTCAGGGCATTAGAAGGCATAAAAATAATAGATCTATCTCGAGTTCTGGCAGGCCCGTTTTGTACGATGCTGCTCGCTGATATGGGTGCCGAGGTTATTAAAGTAGAGGTCCCTGAAAAAGGCGATGACAGCAGAACCTTTCCCCCTTTCAAAGAGGGCCAGGGCACTTACTTTATCAACTTCAATCGAAATAAGAAGAGTATCGTTTTAGATCTCAAAAATTCATCTGACGTCCATAAATTCTTAAAAATTATTAAATCAATGGATGTCCTTGTGGAAAACTTCCGCCCTGGCACCATGGAAAAAATGGGGTTAGGCTATGAAATGTTGAAAAGAGTAAACAATCAGCTCATCTATGCATGTATTTCCGGATTTGGGCATTATGGCCCTTACAAAGATAAGCCGGGTTACGATATCATAGGTCAGGCTGTTGGTGGCATAATGAGCATAACTGGATGGCCGGATGGTCCCCCCACAAGAACAGGGACTGCCATTTCAGACATCTTGGCCGCACTCTTTTGTGCTATAGGAATTCTATCTGCACTTCAAGCACGAAATATTCATGGAAAAGGTCAGAAAATCGATGTAGCACTTGTTGATTCTGTTGTTTCTGCTATTGGGACAATTTTACAAATTTATATGGTGGAAAAACGAATTCCAAAGCGATCCGGAAACAAATATGACTTTATAGCTCCTTATGAAGCATTTATGGCAAAAGATGGCTGGTTTGTTTTGGGGGTAGGTAATGACAATATCTGGAAAAAATTTTGCTGCACAATAAGCAGAAAAGACCTGATAAACGATGAACGCTTTATTAGCAATGTTGGAAGGCTAGAACATAATAATGAATTGGCTGAAATAATAGGACACTGGACAGCTAATTTTACAGTGCAAGAAATCCTTTCTATCCTTGAAGAGAAAGGCATCCCGGCTGCCCCGATCAATAACCTTGAGCAGATTGTCAATGACCCTCATATTGCCATAGCCCGGGAAATGATTCAGAAAATCGTTCATCCCATCGCTGGCGAAGTCAAAATAACGGGAAATCCAATCAAGATGAGTGAAACAAACCCCAAAATTTATGCAAGTTCCCCCTTGCTTGGGGAACATACCGATTATGTTATTAATAAATATGTTAATAAAAATAACTGTAAATAGGGCCTCGTCAAAATGCCAGTCAAGAGGCGAGCAAAAATCCCCCCAATCCCCCTTTGCAAGTATCGCCATATGGCACAATTATAAAAGGGGGAAGAAGTCGGTATGCCCGGACTAATTTAGATGTTACTGTCTTTGACGTTATCATGTAACTGAAAAAGCGAGGTTACCACATGAAAGGATATGTCGGGAAAATATTGTACTTTAATCTTTCTCAATCAAAAAAGGAAATAAGAGACTTAGACACAGATGATGCCAAAAAGTATATTGGCGGGAGCGGATTAGGGGCAAAGATATTATTTGATGAGACCGATGAACATACCGATCCCCTGGGTCCGGAAAACGTACTGATATTTATGACAGGTCCTTTTACGGGGACCCCTGTATTATGTTCTTCAAGATACTCGGTAGTTTCAAAGTCACCTCTTACGGGGATCTTTGGGGAATCAAATTCAGGTGGTAGCTGGGCGGAGATGCTCAAGAAGAGCGGCTATGATGGTATTGTCATAAAAGGAAAGGCACCAAAACCTTTGTATCTTTGGCTGAATAACGGGGAAGTAGAATTACGTGATGCCAGCCATATATGGGGTAAAGACACCTTTGAGATTGATCCCATATTAAAATCTGAAACAAATGGTAAGGCAGTTGTTGCCTCCATAGGCCAGGCCGGAGAAAAGTGCGTGCCGTTGGCTGCAATTATGAACGATGGGATTGAAGCTCGTGCGGCCGGGAGATGCGGTATGGGCGCTGTAATGGGATCCAAAAACCTAAAAGCCGTTGTTGTACGTGGCGATGGCAAAACAGATGTAAAAGATCTCAAAGGACTGAATGATTCCATAAAAGAGCTTTCAAAAGGCATAGTTGAAGAGACCTTAGGGCTAAAAAAACTCGGTACTAGCGGAGCACTGGCAGTTTTTGAAGAAATGGGTTCTCTCCCCTTGCAGAACTGGAGGTATGTTGGAAGGTGGAAAGAAGGTGCCCAAAAAATTGCCGGGAGGACACTTGTCGAATCATATGTTACAGGAAATTATTCCTGTAAAAGGTGCATCATTGGATGTGGAAAGAAAGTAGAAGTCAAAGATGGTCCTTATAAAAGTATAGAGCAACCTGCCCCTGAATATGAAACCCTTGCCTTAATGGGAAGCAACTGTTTGGTGGATGATCTTGAAGCAATAATAAAAGCAAATGAATTGTGCAATAAATACGGATTGGACACAATGGGTACAGGCTCGGTAATCGCCTTTGGCATGGAGGCCTTTGAAAAAGGATTAATTACAAAAAAGGATACCGAAGGAATTGACCTCATATGGGGTAATGGAGATGCAGTAGTTGAAATGGTAAAGAAGATAGGTGAATCTATAGGGATAGGGAAGGTTTTGGGATTGGGCTCAAAAGAAGCCGCTAACCTATTGGGCAAGAACGCTGAAGAATTCGCCATTCATGTGAAAGGCTTAGATTTTGCTGCTCATGACCCCAGGGCCTATAATGCCGGGGCAGTTAATTTCGCTACTTCAGCCAGAGGAGCATGCCATTTGTCCGGTTTATCCCATGTTTTTGAAAGAGCTTTAATTGCACCTGAGATTGATATTCCTGAACCAATAGATCGTTTCAAGGTATCAGGAAAGGGGATTTTAACCGCAAAGACTCAAGATTACATGGGTATGCTGGACGCATTGGAAATCTGTAAATTCACGCTGTTTGGGGGGCTTGGCATATCCACCTATATTAAGTGGTACAACTATGTAACCGGCGAAGAAATGGATGTTGATCGGTTCGTAAAGACAGGAGAGAGGATATTCAATTTAAAGAGGTTATACAATGTAAAATGCGGTATTAGCCGAAAAGATGATTTTTTACCATCTCGCATATTAACATGGAAAAAGGCAGGTGAAGGGCTGTCGCCTAACCTGCCGCCCCTGGGAACAATGTTAGGTGAATATTACGAGTACAGGGGCTGGTCAGAAGACGGAATTCCGTTAAAGGAAAAACTGGAAGAGTTAGAAATAGAATAGGATATTTGAAACTTGATAGACCAAAGAGCTATCATTACAGCATCAAACTTCCAATTTCCAGTATCAGCCGGCGGAAGCTTAAACTTAATCTGTTGAAATTATGCAAGGATTAATAACGCCAAAATAGTTTTTTTAGACATCATAGAGTAAGAAAGGAGATGAGAATTATGAGATTAAAGGACAAAGTTGCAATTATTACAGCAGCTGGTTCAGGAATGGGCAGAGAAGGAGCAATCCTCTTTGCCAGGGAAGGGGCAAAAGTAGCAGTTGTGGATATTGATCCCAAGGGAGGTGAAGAGACGGTTAAAACCATTACTGAAAATGGCGGGGAGGCTTTTTTCAAGAAATTGGATGTAACTGATCTCACAAATCTTAAAAAACTAATCGAAGATACCTTTAATAAATATGGCAGATTGGACATTATCTGGAATCACGCTGGAATCCCCGGAGCAGGTGGTTTTGGTGCTATCTCAGAAAAAGAATTTGATGAGGCAATGGACATAAATACAAAATCAGCCTTTTTTGGGGCCCAATACTTTGCTGAAACAGTAAAAGAGACATCAAAAGGTGGTTCAATCATCTTCACTTCTTCGGTGTCCGGTGTCAGAGGCTCTCCAATGAGTCCACTCTATTCTACCTGTAAGGGCGCTTTGGTAACTTTGGCTAGATCATTGGCCAAGCTTCTGGGTAAATACAACATTAGGGTCAATGTTATTGCCCCAGGGATAGCAGAAACGCCTATGAGATTTCAATTCCTGACCAGAACTCCCCAGGATAATTATGATGACAATTTAAATATGTTGTTAAAACAGGTGGCATTTGGAAAGTTAGTGGATCCTAAGGATGTAGCATATGCGGCTTTGTTTTTTGCCTCGGATGAATCAGCTTTTATTACCGGAGTTACTCTTCCGGTCGATGGTGGCTATGTAGCTTGATTATGAATATACTACTAAGGGATCCGTGCTTCAACCTAATACGGCCAAGCAAGAACCAGAAAGGTCATAGAAACGCAAGAATATCGAATGTCGAACAAGGAATATTGAATGTCAAAGGAGAACATAACTCAATAATTCAGTATCAATTACTCACTATCCGTTGCTTTAAAAAGACTTTCAGTTATAAAAAACGCGAATTTACTATTAGCGCTCTACAACAAGGAAAGGGGGTGATGAATAAAATAGGAGGAAAATCCCTTCATAGGGAAATCTCAACCAATCATCTTGATAAGAAAAGGAGGTAAACAATGAAAATCAACCATAAAACAACCGCTCTAGCAGTGTTAATCGTTCTGGGATTGCTAGTCACGCTTGTCTTTTTCCATTCGACTGCACAAGCGGCAGACAAAGTCATCAAATGGCGCATGCAAGTGCTCTGGGATGCTGCCACACTGCCTTACAAGATCGAGAAGACATTTGTAGACCGAGTAAAGGAGTTAACAAACGGCAGGATGGAAATAAAGATCTTTGCACCCGGTTCGCTGGTTCCCACCAACCAAATGCTTGACGCTATCCAGAAGGGTATGTTCGAGATGACCAAGCAGTATGAGGGATATGACATCGGAAGGTTGCCACACGCGGCCTTCACCAGCGCCCTGCCGTGCGGGTTCACTAACACCTGGCAGCTCGATACCTGGTTCTGGGCTCGTGGTGGCATCGATATGATGCGGGAAGAATATAAGAAGATGGGCGTTTACTATCTGGCCCCGACCATTTACGACGAGGAACCCATCCACTCCAAGACCCCCATGAAGTCCATAGAGGACATGAAAGGCAAGAAAGGTCGCTTCGTAGGCGCAGCTGGAAAATTTATGAACAAGTTGGGCGCAAGAGTAACACCAATGGCAACGGCCGAGGTTTACTCGGCCCTTGAAAAGGGTGTTATTGACTTTGCCGACCGTGGAGGACTGCCTGCTAACTACGACGTCGGCCTCTACGAGGTAGCCAAATACATTATCCTCCCCGGCATCCACCAGCCAGTTACGGCCACCTATTATGCGGCTAATTTGGAGGCATGGAACAAGCTGCCCAAAGACATTCAGGCTATACTGGAATGCGCTGCACGTGAGGCCGCGGCCGACCTGTTCCAGCTGAACAAAACCAGGAGTATGGAAGCCCTTAAGAAATTCAAGGAGAAGGGCGTCGAGGTCGTTTACCTGCCTGAAGCTGACACAATGAAGGCTCGCAAGGCGGCAATAGAAGTATGGGAGGAATACGCCAACAAGAGCCCATTCGCCCAAAAGGTGTTTGACTCCCAGAAAGCTTGGATGAAGGAGTTAGGCCTGCTCTAGTGATCAAACTCCCCCATCCTGGCGGAGTAAGAATACCGGTAAGCGAGCGCTGGTCTACGCCCATGAGACCAGCGCCCGCAGCCGGTTTTGAGCCCTTATAAAGAGGATTTTTTACCGGGTCCAGCCGCTATCAAAATACACACTGGTTATGGAGAAAAAAATGCATGCATTGAGGACCTGTCTTTTGATCATCGATAAGATTAACGAATGGGTGGCTAAATTGGCGAGTTGGGCAATCATCCTCATCATTGGGTCCACTGCTTACGAGGTTATCATGCGCTACGTTTTTGCCTCCCCGACTGAATGGTCTTTTGAATTGAATTATCTCACGAACGGGGTCTATTTTCTGCTGCTTGGGGCCTTTACCTTTGCCGTGCGGGGGCACGTAAACGTGGATATTTTCTATGCTCGCTTCTCACCCCGTACACGAGCTATAGTCGATCTCCTTACAGCTCCATTGTTTTTTTTCTTCATTTCTATGATGCTCATTTTCGGCGGCCAATTCGCCCTCGATTCTCTAGCTTCCAGAGAGACCCTCTCGTCTGCCTGGGCCCCACCCATCTACCCTGTGAAAATAGTCATTCCAGTGGCAGCCACTATGCTCATCCTCCAAGGGATTGCCAAGTTCATCCGTGACCTGCACACCGCTATAACCGGCAAAGAAGAACTATTATGAGCATTGAGCTTACAGCCTTGATCATGTTCATTTCTCTGGTAGTTCTGCTGTTAACCGGATTGCCGCTGGCCTTTGTGCTCGGCGGGCTGGCCATGGTCTTCTCCTATTTTCTGTGGGGACCTAACTCAATGCTCCTCGTGGTCTTGCAGGGCTGGCGGGTGATGACCACGTATTCCTTTGTGGCTATTCCGCTCTACATCTTCATGGCCGTTATACTTCAGCGCTCGGGCATCATAGAAGACCTATTCACTGTTATGCGCATGTGGTTCGGGCCCTTGAGCGGTGGGTTAGCCATCGGCACGGTGGTCATCTGTACCCTCATGGCAGCCATGACCGGGATCGTTGGCGCGGCCGTGGCCACCATGGGTATCCTGGCCCTGCCCGCCATGCTCAACCGCAATTACGACAAGCGGATTGCCTTGGGCTGTATATGCGCCGGCGGTACCCTGGGCATCCTTATCCCGCCCAGCGTGATAACCGTCGTTTACGCCGTTACAGCCGGCGTATCTATCGGTAAAATGTTCATGGGTGGCGTCGGGCCCGGCCTTTTGCTGTCCTCTCTTTTCATCACATACATTGCCGTACGCTGCTGGCTCCAGCCCAAACTCGGCCCCGCCCCGTCAAAACAGGAGCGGCTGCAGTACTCATTCAAGGTCAAGCTTATCGCCCTCAGAGCCGTCATACTGCCCATCCTGCTCATCATAGGTGTGCTCGGCTCTATATATGCCGGTATCGCAAGCCCCACCGAGGCGGCCGGGGTGGGCTGTGTTGGGGCCATTGTATCAGCCGCCATCTATCGTAAGCTGACCTGGGAGAACATCAAGGAGTCAGTTTACTCCACTGCCAAGACCACTGCCATGATCCTGTGGATCACCATTGGCGCTCGCTGCTTTATCTCGGTCTTCTCGGCCGTGGGCGGTGACGAGCTGATCGT
>CP070700.1:4140961-4145898 GCA_020349865.1 Desulfobacteraceae bacterium | reverse complement strand
TACGAATTATTAATATGATGGTAAAGGGGGATGTCAATGATGATGGTTGTCCCTTTACCTTTTGTGCTTTCTGCACGAATTGTCCCCCCCAATCCTTCCATAATCCTGTAGCAAACTGACAGACCAAGACCAGTCCCTTTGCCAGGTTCTTTCGTTGTGTAAAAGGGATCAAAGATACGACCAAGTTCTTGCTCCGATATGCCAAGCCCAGTATCCGTAAACCGGAGTTCTATGGAGTCTTCCATGTCAATACTCTTGATGGTCAACGCCTTGGTACTGGCATCACGAGAGGCCTCGTCAGTGCTCATGGCATCAGCAGCATTCATAATAACATTTAAAAAAACCTGTTTTAGTTGGTTGGGGTCTGTCCAAACGGTATCTGTGCCTGCTTTAAGCACAGGCTGCACCTGTATTCCGACCATCATCGGCTGGGGTTTTAACATATCAACTAATTCCAAGATCAAATTATGTACACTCGTTTCTTTCTGTTCACCGCTTGTGAGTCTCGAAAAATGCAGGAGCTGTCTGATAATATCGTTTATGCGTGTTATTTCTGACTCCATACGATTCAGGAAATCATGCTTCTCCTCCCGGGACAGCCTTCCCTTCTTGAGCAATTCCAGGTAACCCAGGACAATCCCTATAGGGTTACCAATCTCGTGTGCCACGCCAGTCGCCAATCGACCAACTGATGCCAGTTTTTCAGCTCTGATGATTTCATTTTGAGCTTTTCTGATCTCCTTGTTGGCCTTTTCTAAGGAGGAAATATGCATCCTTAGCTCGGTCTTGTTCTTATCAAGACGTTTGAGCATCATATTCAGGGAACGAAAAAGCTGACCGAATTCATTTTGGGGGGCCTCTGCCAATTGTGGAAAAGGTTCATCATCCTTGAATCCTTCTGTGATACGCAAAAGCGCGTGGATTGGCTTGACCACGGTTCGGGACAAAAGATATATCCCAAACAGCACAAGAATAATCGTATTAAGGAAGATATAAATAAGAATAATTTTCTCTGATTTTCTCAACGCCTGATAAATTGGTTCTAAATGCCCGCAGATGGTGGCGGCACCTATGAGACGGCCTTGAAAGAACATGGGTGCGGCCACATTTATCCTCTCATGAGCAAGCCAGATAACACCCCAAGTACTGCCATAAAAATCGAAAGCCTCTTTTTTAGTTGCCACAGCCTCACGAGAAATGGAGAGCGCTTTTTTCTCAGCTTCACCCCATGAACCTGCGCCAAAAACTTTGATGCCCTCCCTGCTGACTATGAGGAGCTCTGAGAAGCCACCATATAAAAGCAATTGGGAAATTTCGCTTTTAAATTTGGGGGCAGATCCGAGTTTCTCCCAGTTTTCGGGTGTCCCGGCGATCGCATATCCTACCCGCTTTTCCAGCATATGGAGTAACAAACGACCCGTTTTTATTTTGGCCTGTATGAGGTCTCTTTCTGAGAATTTTACCATGACTAAATTAATAAGTAACATGGCGGATATAATCAAAAGGGTCAGATGAGTGAGAATACCTGTCTTTAGGCTGTAAAAGGGAAATCTCAAAATAAGGCCTCTTTATAGAAACACCTGGAAATACCAGTTCGTCAGCTGGGGGCCGAAAAAGAAATAAAGGAGTGCGCCAAGAGAGAGAAACGGGCCAAAAGGTATCCTGACCCGGTACCCTTTGCCGGCCGCCAGAAGGAAGACGGACCCGATAATGGCACCCGTCAACGAAGATATGAGGAGCACAAAAGGCAAAGATCGCCACCCCATCCATGCGCCAATCATGGCCAACAGCTTTACGTCTCCTCCTCCCATGCCCTGTTTTCCTGTTAGCCGCTCATAAATGAGGGCGACAATAAAAAGTGCTCCGCCACCCCCAATAATGCCGATAAGTGAATCTATCCAAGAAATACTACCAGGAATAAAGGCAATTGCCAATCCTGCAAAAACACCCGGCAGAGAGAGAACATCCGGAATAACCTGGTGGTCAAGATCAATAAAGCTAATGGTGACAAGGGTTGCGGTAAACAAAAAAAAGAGAATATATTGATAACTCAGCCCATATCTGATAAACAAGGCTAGACTAAGCAATCCGGTAATGGCCTCCACGGCAGGATACCGCCAGGAAATGGGGTGGCGACACTGCCTGCATCTGCCTAACAACGCGAGGTAACTGACCAAGGGAATATTGTCGTAAAACCTGATTTTTTTGCCACAAGTAGGACAGCTGGAGGGTGGACGAATAATGGATTTTTTTAGTGGGATGCGATAAATGCATACGTTCATAAAGCTCCCAAAAGCCAGTCCAAAAAGAAAGGAATAAAGAGCCATAAATGAACCAAAATCCATATGAGTGCTCCTGGGTCCAATGAGATGACAACAACCAAGTCCTCAGGGGTAAATAAGAGAGCCTTGATGCTTGCCATTAATGCGGTTAATCCTCAACAACGTTTGATTAACCGCGTTTGCGAGGTCTTAGCGGCAGGGGGTCTGATTGCCTATCCCACCGACACCTTCTACGGTATCGGATGTGATCTTTACAACAAAAAGGGAATTCAGCTTATATACAGGTTGAAAAACCGGCCACTTAAAAAACCCTTCTCCTTCTTATGTGACAGCCTGAAGGAGATCAGCCGTTATGCCCTGGTTTCCAACTACGCATATAAAACCATGAAACGGCTTCTCCCTGGTCCGTATACCTTTATCCTGGAAGGCACCAGAGTGGTACCAAAAATCATGTTGACTAAGAGAAAGACTGTAGGGATCCGTGTGCCTGATAACAGAATTTGCCTGGCAATACTGCGAACCTTTGACCGGCCTATTATAAGCACCAGCGCAGGGTACGACGAGCCCCAATCCATTAGAGATGCGTATGGATCATTTCTCGATGTTATCGTCGACGGCGGAGTGCTTTATCAAAATCCTTCCAGTGTAGTCTCTTTGATTGATGATGTGCCTGAGGTTATTCGGGAGGGGAAAGGAGATGTCAGCATTTTCGCTAACTAAGGGCCTGCGCAACCCTTTACCAGCCCAGTGGGCCGTTCCATCGGTACTCGATTCGGGTTTTCATTTCGTGAATCCGTTTGACAACAGAATCAGCGGCTGAATCAAAAAACAGATCCCATAGTTCCAGTTTGCTTTTCTTGGGATATACCAGCGTCACATCTCCTTTGATGCCAGCCATATTCTTGGCAATTTCCACGGCGTCTTGAAAGTTACCCAATACATCAACAAGTCCCAATTCCTTGGCGCGAGCTCCCGAAAAGATACGGCCATCAGCGATCTCATGAGTTTTCTCCAGGGTGAGATTCCTCCCACTTGCTACTGCCTCTACAAACTGTTTCTGTATATCAGCTATCAGGGCGCTGAGGAGTTCTTTATCCCGATCGGTAAGTTTCCTGTGCGGAGACCCAATGTCCTTGAATTCCCCGCTTTTTAAGACTTCAAGCTTGACCCCGATTTTTTTGAGGAGCTCTTCGAACCGAACAAACTCCATGAGAACACCAATGCTCCCGGTGATTGTACCGGGGTTGGCCACAATTTTCTTTGCCGCCGCGGCGATGTAATACCCACCCGATGCCGCCACCCCGCCTAAGGACGCAACGACTTTCTTGGTCTCAACGGTTTTTTGAACCTCCCGGTAGATTTCTTGCGTGGGCCCCACTGCCCCGCCCGGTGAGTTTATTCTCAAAATAACTGCTTTTATGCTTTTATCTTTTTCAAACTTCACTAACTGGGCAGTAACGGCCTGGGAGGTCAAAATCGTGCCCTCTATAGGAATGACGCCAATTTTGTCACTAAAAGGCAGGTTTGAAGAGGGTGAAAATATTTTCAGGACAATGATCATGGTTATTCCCAACACCAGACCAACGCCCGCAAGAATGGCTAAAACTATCAATATGGGATGCTTTTTTCCTGCCATTTACCTGCTTCTTTTCTCTAGCTTCAGTAACATCTCAAAAAGTTCGGGAAGATATCGGGAAATGAGATTATACCCGACCTTTTTGAGATGTTACCAGCTTCATCCTGAATAAATGCAGATGGGTCGGGCGTTAAGCGGTTGTATCATTGTCTTCAGATGGTATTTTTTCGGAGGAGTTGTCCACGGCTTTATCCTGGGGCTCTGATTCTGTTTTGGGTATTTCTGCCTCTTGAGATTCCGCATTCTCAGATAGCGTCTGCTGCTCTAAATTCATCATCTCTTCTCTTAACAGGTCGCCCAGGTTAGATGTGGCTTCTTTTTTGCCTTCCGTATAGCTTTTGAAAATTTCCTTTTCACTGCTTTCTTCCAATTTTCGTATGGAAAGGCCTACCTTTTTCTCCTCGCGAGAAATATTTAAGACCTTTGCTTGAATCACATCATCGATTTGAAATCTCGATAAGGGATTCCCGCGTCTGTCTGTGCTGATTTCGGAAATGTGAACAAGGCCTTCTATGCCTTCTTCCAGTTCCAGGAAGAGGCCAAAATCAGTCACATTGGTCACGGTACCGGTCACCCGGGTGCCCGGTTTATATTTCTCAGGAATCTCATCCCATGGATCGGAGGTAAGCTGTTTAATACCCAATGAAAAGCGTTCGTTTCCTTTATCAATATTCAGAACAACAGCCTGGACTTCCTGACCCTTCTTGTAGACCTCCGAAGGGTGCTTTATCCTTCTTGTCCAAGAGATATCAGAGATATGAACAAGGCCGTCAATGCCTTCATCAATCCCGATAAAAATGCCAAAGTCAGTGATGTTTTTTATCTTCCCCTCTATGGTTGTCCCTACAGGATACTTTTCTTCGATTACATCCCATGGGTTCGGTTCAACCTGTTTCATGCCCAGAGAAATCCGCTTCTTGGAAACGTCGATGTTTAAGACCATGGCATCCACGATATCGCCGACATTTAAAACCTGCGAAGGGTGTCTGATTTTCCTGGTCCAGGATATCTCGGAGACA
>CP070700.1:4130076-4140861 GCA_020349865.1 Desulfobacteraceae bacterium | reverse complement strand
AAAGCCGCATCACAAAAATTATACAAAGCTCGTGGCACGCCCCCTGGGCCTTGAACAGGGGTGAGGAGCAGGCCCGCCAAGAAATATGGCGGGTAGGCAGAGAAGGCGACCTGTTTTATGAAGATTCCCTACTGGGGCTGTCCTGGGATGAATCTTAAGGCTAATCTGCCGTTCAATAGAATGATGCCGGCTTATGGGGCTTTTTAAAAAGAGATCCCCATGGCCCTACAATCTACGATTGGTTTTTTCAAGACACTAAGTGTGATGGTCTCGTCAAAAGGCGCTCTTGATGTCATTGCGAGCGTAGCGAAGCAATCTCATTGGCGGTAACAGCCCGAAATTAGGAGATTGCTTCGTCGCTTTGCTCCGACTCGGCCGAGCTCGTCGCGGGCTCGCAATGACGTGTGAAAAGACTTTTTACGAGACCATCAAGTGTTACAAATATGCTTTTTTTGAAGTAGACGAATAACCATGAAAATCGTAACCGCCAGAAGAATCAGCCAGGCTTTCTTTGTATTCATTTTTTTGTGGTTTTGCGTGGTTGCGACCCTGGGTGAAAAATGGTGGCAACTCCGCGGCTGGCCCGTGAACTGGGTGATACAGCTTGACCCGCTTGTGGGTCTGGGCACCCTATTGACTACACACACCCTTTATGCGGGTCTCCTGTGGGGTCTGGCCACGGTGGTGCTCACAATTATTCTGGGCAGGTTCTTTTGCAGCTGGGTCTGTCCCTTTGGGGCGATCCACCATTTTATAGGATATCTGGCCCATCGGAGGAGGTCTGCCATTGACAGGTCCAAAATTAACCGCTACCGGAAAACCCAGTCCATAAAATACTGGCTCCTTATATTTCTTCTCACCGCGGCAGCGATCCATTTGATATTCAATGTCAAAAGTTTTCAGCGAAGCGAGCTCGGGATCCTTGTAATAGTCTTCCTGGCAGGCGCCGCCCTGCTTTCCATGCTTAAGGTCATAGCAAGCCCCAAAAAAGCGGTTTTCTTTCTCTTAATTGTCATGGGGATTTGGATCTTTTTAGGTCTTTTTTTTCCCGGGGGCCGATTGGTGGCAATATCCCTTCAAACCGGGCTTTTTGATCCGATCCCCCTGCTCCATCGTTCGGTTAACCTTGTACTGCTGCCTGTGCTGGACGCCTCTTTCCAAAAAATATCAGCCAACGCACGGCATTATGAGGGTGCCTGGCTGATTGGGGCGATCTTTCTTACTGCTATATTTCTAAATGTGCGTGTACCCCGGTTCTATTGCAGGTTCATCTGCCCCCTGGGTGCCCTTTTAGGTGTGCTGGGTCGCTTTGCCCTGTGGAAAATCGGAAAAACAGAGTCCGAGTGCTCCAATTGCATGCTTTGTGAAGCGAATTGCGAAGGAGCCTGTGAACCTTCCGGTGAAATACGCATCAGTGAATGCGTGCTTTGCATGAACTGCCTGCATACGTGCGAACATGACCTCATCGGTTACCGGACCTCTTCTTCAGCCTCCGGCGAAATTCTCTCCCCCGATCTTAACAGGCGGGAATTCGTCACCTCGCTCATTTCCGGGGCGGCAGCCATTCCCCTGTTCCGCCTGGAAGGTCATCTCAGTGACAACTGGCATCCAAAAGTTATTCGGCCACCCGGCGCACTTTCAGAAGAGGAGTTCCTGTCCCGCTGCATCAAATGCGGGCAATGCATGCGAATCTGCCCCACAAATATTATTCATCCTGCTGGTCTCGTAGCCGGGCTTGAGGGCCTCTGGACACCGGTGCTGAATTTTCGAATTGGTACAAGCGGCTGCCAGTTAAACTGTGTTGCATGCGGACACCTTTGCCCGACGGCAGCGATCCGGCCCATCAGCCTGGAGGAAAAGCTGGGATCAAACCAGTTTGCAGTCAGAGGTCCCATAAGATTAGGAACGGCCTTTGTGGACAGGGGCCGCTGTCTTCCATGGGCCATGGATCGGCCATGCATTGTGTGCCAGGAGAACTGCCCGGTGAGTCCCAAGGCCATCATTACCCGGGAGCATTTCAATACTGTCAGAACTGATATTGTCCTTGAGGTGAAAACAGCCGATTCACTGCACATAGAACTTGAAGGAGAGAGGCTTGAACCCAATCGGTTTTCTACAGGAGATTATTTCTGCAAGCTCCAGGGACAACCGGATAACCGGCCCCGGCTTATTGTTGAGAATTCCGCAACAAGCCTGACAGTTTCATCAGGTCTTCCGTGGGATACGCCTTTATCACCGGGAGACAGGGTTGAAATACAGATTCGACTCCAGCAACCGTTTGTTGATCCTGAGCGCTGTATTGGCTGTGGCATTTGCGAACACGAGTGTCCTGTCAGGGGGAGGAGGGCCATACGAGTGACAGCGGAAAACGAGTCCAGGAGCAAAAAGCATGCGATGCTTTTGTAACAGAGCTTATCTCCTATTCGCTCTACTATTGATGCAAGGAAGAATCCTTAATCTGTGTTATGCGGTCATCTTAACTGGAACTATGGTGGCGGTAAATCAATGTCACTGCCGTGAATCTGCTAGGATGGTATTAAGCTTCAGACCAGCAATCCTGCTGAAATGACGAATATTGCCGGTTACAAGCTCCAAACCATGACCAAGGGATGTGGCAGCAATCTGGATGTCTGCATCGGGAAGGATTGCTCCTGCTTCTTCGAGGTAGGCACGGATTCTACCGAAGACTTTCGCAATGCCAGTGTCATAAGGCAGAACCGTGACAGCAGGGAGTAAGCGTTTTTCTATATTAACGAGGTGTCGTTCACGGTCCTGGGAACGGTATGCGCCTTTATATAATTCGCCGATTACAACGGCACTGGTGAATTGCTCTTCACGAGGGACATTCATAAGCCACTTAGTGTAAGTTACTGCGGGATGAGGGCGCAGAAGTTCTGAAATTGCATCGGTATCAAAGAGAAAGGCCATCTTCAGTATTCCAGATCCGGCACATCGCGTTGCCCCTGGCGAGGAGATCCGTCCAAGATTGCAAACAGTTCCTCGGAGTCTTTCCAGCCGCCGGCTATGCTGGCAAGCCCGCTTTCCGGACCTGCTTTCCTCAAACGCTCAAGGTGTTCGAGGTCACTGGGGCGGACTAATGCAGCGACAGGTTTGCCATGCCTGGTAATGAGCACAGGCGAACCCCCTTCCACTTGCCGGATGCATTCTGAAAATGTGGCTTTTGCTTCAGCCACGGATATGCTCTTGTCCATGGTCAACCTCCATTTAAGACCATTATGACCATTATGACCAAAATGTCAAGTTTATAATTTGCAATCAGCTCTTCGGAAATGAAGATAGAACGTTTTTACCTTGAGCCCTGGGCCTTACCCCTTTTGCCTAAATCATCTCAAATGCGCACGCCATAGACACACCGCCGCCCCCGCAGAGGGTGGCCAGGCCCAGGGCGTTACCCCGTTTTTTCATGGCATAAAGGAGGGTGACCATGATGCGGCATCCGGTTGATCCTACCGGGTGGCCCAATCCGATGCCGGAGCCATTTACATTGGTGATTTCCCGGTTCAATCCCAATTCCTTTTCACACCCTAAATATTGTGCGGCAAAGGCCTCGTTGAGCTCAATAAGCTCAAAGTCTTCAAGCTTAAGATCAGGGTTTTTTTCTAACAGGTTTCTTACTGCAGGGACAGGGCTCAAACCCATGACCGAGGGATGGCAGGCCCCACGACCCGTAGCCCGTATAAGTGCAATGGGCTCAATACCCAATTCCTTGGCCTTATCGGCCGACATGATGACCATGGCGCTGGAGCCATCGTTGATCCCTGAAGAATTACCTGCTGTCACCTTGCCGGTCTTGGGAACAAAGGCCGGGGGGAGTTTGGCCAATTCATCCATGGTAAGGCCAGGCCGGAAGTGTTCATCCTTATCAAATACAATAGGTGGCTTCTTCTTTTTTTGTGGCACCTCCACCGCAATGATCTCTTCCTTGAAGTCACCCTCCAAAGTTGTCCTCTCGGCGTTGTTGTGGCTGCGCAATGCTACCTCGTCCATTTCCTCCCTGCTGATGTCATGTAACTGGGCCACAAATTCAGCAGTATGTCCCATGATGTAGGGTTTTCCCTTGAAAAGCTCCAAGGGCATTCCTTCCTTTACCGGACCGTCTTCGGGATGGGGTATCAGGTGAGATCCACAGTGGAGGGCATGAATCATGGCATCCACAAACACGTGATCCTGGAGGCGACAGCCCCAGCGGGCACCGGGTACGGTGTAGGGAATGCCGGACATGTGCTCCATACCGCCAGCCAGGATGATATCTGCCATCCCGACCTGGATCATGGCCATCCCTGAAATAATTGCTTCCATGGCTGAAGTGCAGACGCGGTTAATGGTAACGGCTGTTATGGTATCGGGTATATCGGCCATGAGCGCTGCAACACGGGTCACATTAAGGGCGTCAACCGGTTCCATACAGCACCCGAAACGGACATCATCAATCATGTGGGCCTCGATTCTGGCCCTTTTAATAGCCTCTTTCATGGCAACGCTTCCAATGACTGCGGTATTCAAGTCTCTCAAAGTACCACCAAAGGCTCCGACAGCGGTTCGGCATGCAGAAACAATGACTACATCTTTCATGGTAACTCCTTTCTCAATTGTCCAATATGAGAATACGTAACGCTTACTAAACCCCGAATTATGGATTTTCACAAAAATGAATGACCATTCATTCTATGGGGCTACCTATAACGGAAAAGTACCTGCAAGTAAAGAGAAAATTGTCTTTCTTTTAGCCCGTGCTATAGATTAATGACAATTTTCCAAAAACTGAGCTGAAACATCAAAAGGAACTGCGTTGCCAAAAAAATCCTTGACAATATAATGTGGGCTGCCATAATAATATAACGGACGGTCGGTATATTATTGTTACGCAGGGTTTCAGATAGTGATTTTGGCAAGGCTAGAGGGAGATTTCCGAGTCAGGCGTACATAACATTACGTTGTCGAGAGAATCGACCGATAAGGTAGTCTAAAATCTTTGTCTGAAAGCCCGCCGGAGTAATTATGGCAAGAAAGGGAATTCAGACCCGCCAGGGCATTATCGAAAAATCCCTTCAACTGTTTTCAGTTAAAGGATATTTCAATACATCAATAAGTGATATTCTTGAAGCAACAGATCTGACAAAAGGCGGTCTTTACGGCCATTTCCGAAGCAAGGAAGACATATGGTATGCAGCTTATGAAGAAGCCGTAATGATCTGGAAAAGCATTGTATTTAAAGATATGAGAGCCATTTCAGACCCGGCCCATCGAATAGAAAAAACCATAGAAAACGATTTAAGGGATTATTTAGGAAAGGATGTATTTGACGGGGGATGCTTTTTCCTCAACAGCCTTGTTGAACTTTCCGGACAATCGGGAGCCTTGAGCAAACACATATTGCGAGGGTTTGTTCGCTTTTCAAGGCTGCTGCGCTCCTGGTTAAAAGAAGCGGACCAGAAAGGGATGTTGAAGCACGGGTTAAACTTTAAAGAAGTTTCCAATTTCATCGTCATATCCCTTAATGGAGCGGCCGCACTTTATACAGCAAGCAGAGACCCAATGATTTGGAAGTGCACAATCATGCAACTTCACTTTTATATTAATCAACTAAAAAAATAACTAAAGAGAGAATTCATTGGAGGGTGTGAAGATAACAAAAAGATTATTCTTTATAAATTAGACCAAACGGTCTTAATGCACACTTATAAAATCAGGAGGTATATTATGGAGAAATGGGTTAGTTTAGGTGAGAAAATAAGAAATCTGGTGAACCCGTCCACCTTACCTGTGGCCGTAAAATTCCTGAAAAGGGAAGACGAAATTCCTCAGAAAGCAAAAAGGCCGCTTAGGGATCTGGGAGTTAAAATGGCCCCCTGTCAGGGTTCTGCCATGGCCAGACGTTATGGGTGGACCGTGGCTTTTACCCATGAAGATGTAGGATGTGCCATCGCAGCCCACACATATGGCTGGGAAAGGGTTACTAACGAAAATGAACCAATCCATTTTTTTACCCAGATGAGCTATGTATCAGATGAAAAGGCTGCTGCTGAGGCATTTGAAGCATTCCCGATTCTTGAAACAGACCATGACCCCATCGTGGTTTACTTCCCCCTGGAACGGACAATGGTTGAACCGGATGTCATCCTCTTCTACGTGAACCCAGCCCAGATGATGCGTCTCATACACGGTGCGACGTACCATACGGGGAGACCGATTGAGAGCAGCTTCTCAGGAAGAGCCGCCTCCTGTACAGACGGTGTCATAGGGGCATATCTTGACAATACCCCAAAGGTAGTTGTCCCTGGCAATGGTGACAGGGTTTGGGCTGGGTGCCAGGATAACGAAATGATTATGGCCGTTCCCGGTGTATGCTTGGCCGAACTCGTAGAGGGTCTTGAGAGAACACACAAGAAAGGCATCCGGTACCCCATCCCTGCCTATCTTCGGTACCAGCCGGAAGTGGGTTTTACTATTCCACTATCGGATATATTTAAGCCGGAAGAAGTGGATAAACTGTTTAAACGCAGGAATACCTGACAACTCGAGGAAATGAAGACCTATTTGTTATCGGGAGAATGACTATGGTCGAGGAAATCATTAAAAAGTACGGACAGCGTGTGGGCTACTCTGGGTCGGAAATTGAGAAGTTTCAGGAAGGAGGACACAGAATCAGGCATGTAAAAGGACTTGGAAAGGCAGCGCCCCTCTTTTCAATTGAGGCAGAGGTAGTCAAATCCAGGCATTGCAATTCCGGGCATGAGAAGGGACAGAAATTTGTTATGGATATTGACGGCAACTTCATCACCAAACTCTGTCCTAAAAAAATGTGTGTCTATCTCATCTCTCAACTGACTATACCTGTTGCGCTAATAAATGAGAGGTTGAGCGAGGGACATGATCCTAACGATTTTCATTTTATGAAGTATGTAAGATGTCCGGATGTTGGCGTCGAGTGTTTGGGATACGGGGAAGTCATGCTTAAGGTTCAAGTCGTTCCCAGAAACAATTGATGTGCTCGAAAAAATAAATCAGCTTGTCATTGCGAGCGAAGCGATCTCATTTGTTGTAACAACTTGAAATCAGGAGATTGCTTCGTCGCTTCACTCCTCGCAATGACCAGTTAAGAGACTTTTTGCGAAACCAGTATTAGGTCTTAAAGGATTTAAAAATGACACATAGAAAAAGGATTAAATCCTTACAGGCGAGGATAAGGGAACAGGGTTTAGGTGGGGCGCTGCTCTTTTATTCCCGTGATATCTTCTATTACACAGGCACTGCACAGCCGTCCTATTTGGTCGTTTTGCCGGAAGAGTATTTCTTATATTTGAGAAGCGGATTTGAATTCGCGTCAAATGAAGTATTCATTGAAAAGCATAAGATGAAAGAAGAACGCCGACTGGAGAATATTTCCCATGATATATCATCAAGATTGCAGAGCAAGAAGATTGCAACTGAATTGGATGTCCTGCCTGCACTGCAATTCTTAGAATTCCAAAAGATATTTTCCGGGCTCGATTTCGTTAATGTATCCCCTTTTGTCCTGGAACAAAGGAAAAAAAAAGATGCATTTGAAATAGAAGACATCAAAAAGGCCTGTGAAGCTATGGATGCAGGTCATAAAGCAGTCTTATCGACCTTAAGGGAAGGAGTCACAGAGCTTGAACTCGCTGCTGCGGTTGAGAATGCCCATAGGCTGGCAGGGCATGAAGGAATTACTTTTATGAGGCAGCCGGATTTAGTTATGAGCAGGGGACCCATTTCTTCCGGGCCAAATCTTTTAAAATTCAGCGGCGTCGTCTACAGCATAACTGGTGTTGGATTGAGTGCGGCGGTTCCGGCCGGGCCTTCAAAACGGAAAATTTCAACAGGGGATTTGGTTATCGTTGACATCCCGACCTTGGTAAACGGGTATCATGCGGATCAGACAAGAACCTACATGCTCGGAAAGGTCAATGAAGAGATTAAGGCGATGCATAGTGTTTTACGAGAAATTGCGGATCATCTCATAGGGAACATAAAGCCGAAAATGAAATGCAGTGAGGTCTTCCAGGTGGCTGCGGACAAGAGCACGGAATTGGACGTCGCGGATGCATTCTTGAGTTTTGGAAATAGGAAGAAAAGTCACATGATCGGCCATGGAGTTGGGCTGGAATGTTCCGAGCCTCCCATACTTTCGAAATATGATCATTCAGAGCTTTTGGACGGTTATGTCATCACTTTGGAGATGCACATGCTGAGGGAGGATGTTGGCGTTGTTAAACTGGAAGACATGATCCTGATTAGGGACAATGGAAATGAACTCTTGACCAAAAGCCCCAGACAGCTTTTCGAGATTTGAAGTAATTAGTGACCATCCATAAATGGCTATTTCCAGAATCTCTGGGCCTGCCCTGTGAAATGCGAAGCTTATTTCTCTGGGGTGGTTAAAAAAAATGATGGACGTTTAGATCTCAACATAAAAAAGCCCGCCTCATGGACGGGCTTTAGGTAAAACGGAAGGGCCGGGAATATTTTCCCTGATAAGACTATGTTTCGCCCTCTGAAGCCAGTTCTCTGAGCCGGACGGCATTCCTTTGAACACGCTCAAGATTTTTCTTCAGGTTGCCTTTATTTGGTTTCTTTTTTCTGTCGCGGACTATGTTTGTTTTCTTTCTATTGGAAGCCATTTATTTCTCTCCTCTTAAGGGGATATATACTGAGGGCTGGTTAATACTACTGTTGTGAAGCTATGTCAAGAACTTATGTGCGAGCGGAATAGCTTAAAAAGCTCACCCTTCAAATGACAATAGTTGGATTCAAGGACGACCATATGAATTCTTCACATATTCAACCGCGTTCCTGAAGATTTTAATACCCTCTCCCTCATTCGATTTAGACCATACTCCTTGACGGACTAAGGTTTCTTTTTTTCTAGTCCAGTCAGGATGGTTTGTAAAATGGTTGAATGCTTCAGGATGCGGCATCAGGCCAAAGACCCTGCCGCTCGGATCACATATGCCGGCAATATCTCGCAGAGATCCGTTGGGATTAAGGGGCCATTGACCATGTGCCTCATCCCCGTTTTTGTTGGCATATTGCATTACGATCTGGTTGTTCCTAAAGAGGTCTTCAATAACATCATCCGTTGTATAAAATTTTCCTTCTCCATGCCTAACAGGGAGTTCTATACCGGGAATCCCTTTGGTAAATACACATGGCGATTCGGCATTGACTTTAAGGTTGACCCAGGCATCCATAAAGTTGCCAGAGTCATTATACGTAAGGGCAACACACCTCTTGCTATATTGATATTCGAAAGCAGGAAGGAGACCGAGGTTAACCAGACACTGAAAACCATTGCATATCCCAATAACCAACTTGCCGTCTTTAATAAATTGCCCGATTTGTTCACCCAGATGCTGTTTAAGCTTTGACGCCATAAGCACGCCTGCGCCATGGTCATCGGCCCAACTGAATCCTCCCCCGAAAACAAGAATGTGGTAGCCCTCCAATGATACCTTTGTATCGGACGTTTCTGTTGCGATCAACTCATTGATGTGTATCCTGTGAGTTTCCGCGCCCGCCAGTTTTAGAGAGTAATCGGTCTCATAATCACAGTTTAGCCCGTAGCCGGTGAGTACAAGGGCCTTGACTTCTGTTGTTCCCATTCAGCCTCCTAAATTAATCTGTTGTAACACTTTAGCTCTTTGCAAAAACCAACTGTGGCTTGTATGGCCATGGGGATCTCTTTTTCAAAAGTCGCATCACAAAAATTATACAAAGCTCGTGGCACGCCCCCTGGGCCTTGAACAGGGGTGATGAGCAGGCAGAGAAGGCGACCTCTTTTATGAAGATTCCCTACTGGGGCTGTCCTGAGCTGAATTTAAAGGCTAATCTGCCGTTCAATAGAATGAGGCCGGCTTGTGCGGCTTTTGAAAAAGAGACCCTCATGGCCCTACAATCCACGGTTGGTTTTTTCAAAGAGCTAAAGCTTTACGCATCATGCAAATCAAATCGCACCCCACCCTGCCCTCACCCTCGTGGGGGAGGGCTTCGGCGTGAGCTCAGCCGAACGGTTAGGATCAAAAGCTTTAACAGGGTGGGAACGAAGCGGAACGCCGCAGGTGAACTTTTTACAAAGCCGTCATTATTGCTTTTCAAAAAGGTCCTTGGCCGCCCCACAAACGGGGCAGGTCCAGTCATCAGGAATATCTTCAAATGAGGTGCCGGGATTTACGCCATTATCCGGATCTCCCTCCTCGGGGTCATACACATAGCCACAAACTGTACACTCATACTTATCCATTTTTTCCTCCTCCTCTTCTGACTCTCGTTATCGGTTTAGCTGTTTAAAAATAGTGTAAAAAGGGAGATAATCCAATGACAATTTTTTCAAAGTGCTAACTTGTTACTGGTTTCCTAATAAGCTAAGATATTAATATTTATGTCAAGTTTTTTTAAACACGCAGGCACAAAATATGAAAAGATGCTTGATGCTGTTCTCAGGCCTCCGGCTCTGAGAGATACTACAGTACAGTAAAGATCCACTCACAGAGAACATAGCTTTAACCTGCCCCCAAAGGGGACCCTGGAGACTCTGGGCCAAAACCTGAGGAGTGCTGGAATAATGGAAAAATTGATTCTTAAAACTAACCAGGATTTCAAACGCCGTCAAACTCAAGTCTCCAAGTCTTTTTTCGACAATTAACTTTGATAGTTTCGTAAAGAGTCTTATGAAATGTCATTGCGAGGAGTGAAGCGACGAAGCAATCTCCTGATTTCATGTAAGTACACCAACTGTGATTGCTT
>CP070700.1:4125212-4129976 GCA_020349865.1 Desulfobacteraceae bacterium | reverse complement strand
AGTATGGAAAGAAGATCTTCGAGTTTTTGTGGCACTACTTCAAGCAGATGTCGGAACGCAAGGATCGGATAGCCCTTTTGAGTTGCCTCCAGATATTGATCCCTCGACTAAAACAGCCTCAGGGAATCCTTCGTGCCCTGCTGGCGGATTTTTCCAATGACCCCGACTCGATTACTGTC
This sequence comes from Desulfobacteraceae bacterium, assembly GCA_020349865.1. The sequence goes on along the minus strand of CP070700.1, from coordinate 4,129,797 downwards.
ACTGACCGGAGTGCCCTTGTGTTAGTTACTTTACTCATTAGCAATTATACTAAAGGAGATCATAAAGACATCGAAATCACCCCTGAGGACGTTCTTACGATCAAGGACCTGGATGTCAAGATAGTCGCTGTCACGTCGAACCTAATCAATAGAAATCAGGAAAAGTTCTTTAAGAAGTTCAGAACGATTCACAGACAGCTTGCTGAAGCCTTGGTACACCCCCCAGCCCAAGGCGAAGCGCTGTCCCTTCGTGACATATTCTCACTGGAAAGGGAACTTCAGATATTCCTTTCACTCATAGGAGGAAACACGGCCTGTACTTTGATAAGAAATGCAGCCGAAGTTTACGGAAATCCAAAACAAGGAGTCTATTGGTTCCGTGAAAGCGAACGCTTTCTGCCCTCTCTCTTACAACTGCTGAAAATCGCGATTCGAGGGTTGGCAAGAGTGGGAGACAGCAGAGATCTGAGTCTTTTGGAACAAATAAGAGCACGAGAAAAGGATTTTCTCCAAATAGTAGGTGAGACAGGACACCAGGAGCATCTCAAGCGGGCTATGGAGTGTGTAAAAGTATCTATGGAAAGGATTGTTGAGATGGAAAATGAGGACAAAAAGGCAACTAATCCTCTGAAGGGGGTCCGGATTAAATAATTGAACTTCCCTGCATCAAGCTGCAGGGAATACGGTCGCTGTTGCAGTTGAATATCTTCGCAATCAGAGTAAGAGGCGGTTAAAGATTTCGGGTTGACCGCCTTTTCTTTGCTGAGAGGTCTTCCATTGCCAGAGTAAACCCTTATCTTCACGCAGCATATGAGAAAATATGATTTGGTCCTTGATGACTCAATAGTTTCCGCACAATTTCATAAGTATTGGCAAGGGCAGTACATGACCCGTCTACCTGGACCAGGGGGGCTATATTGTCAATCATTCTAGGCAGTTGTTCATCATAGAACACGTTACCTATATCAACTGAGTTAATCATGAGATACTTTTCAGAAGTAACCTGTATAATACGGCTTGCATTTTTTTCTTTATCGTTTCTGGCCATATTGACAATCACTGCGGGCCGAATTAGCCCCAGCTCTTTTCTTAGGGGCTCCGCAAAATTTTCGCGGCCCATGTCCTCAACGTACTGAAGGACTTCTCTGACTGTTCGGACATTTAGTTCATTCTTTGGATTCATAGCACTTTTAATAACAGCTTGAAGCGATTCACTCTTTCTGGAGAGGCGGCTTAACATCCGGTAAACGGCATTTCTCAGAAATATGTAGGCATTCTGGATTGACGTCGGCTCGGGAGTAAGTACAACAATCTTCTGATTGGCAGCAAGAAAGAAATCCAAAACACTAAAAGAAGTTCCGGCCCCAAGGTCAAGTACTACGTAGTCTGCATTTAGCTTAGCAAGGTGTTTTATGAGCTTCTCCTTTTGGCTGAACTGAGGGTTTGCCAATGAAAGAACTCCGCTAGCACCAGCAATAAGGCGCAGGTTTTCAACTGGAGTATTGATGCATATATCTTCTATCGATGAACATTTTTTTGCGACAAAATCATAAAGGTTGTGAGGAGGACTTTTAATTCCCATGAGGGTGTGGATGTTGCCTCCGCCTAAATCGAAGTCTGCGACAACAGTCCGTTTTCCCATACGAGCCAACCAATAAGCCAGAAGAATGCTCACAACGCTCTTTCCAACTCCGCCCTTTCCTCCGCCCACGGCCCATATCGTTGGTTCGGAGCCCATTTTTGTAACTTGTTCTTTAGTCATTTCCAACCTCACTATCGAAGTAAGCGCTAATTTTTCATAAGTAATTCCCACAAACTCCAAATAAATTTCTCTTCCTCACCTGATCCGTAGCAGTAATTCCTTAACACCTCACGATTCCTTTCAGTGACGTCTCTGAATTGTACACCCAGTGCCGTAATTGTTTTGCCGTTGAGAGCAACGTCTTTACTCCAGATAATGGTACCTGCAAGGCTGAGCCTGACCGACACTATGGGCAAAGCCATGAAGACCTTAACATCCATTCCAATAAGCTTGGTAGCTGGTCCATTTCGATACTTTTCACCCAAAAGAACACACGCTCCACCTATAGAAATATTCTCGGTAAACCCTGTCAGGTTGAAAGGGGCTTTTTGTGGTTTCTCCTGAAGAACTTGGATAGTCACCTTTGCCGGTAGTTGATCTCTGGTTTCCTTCCTTATCATTTTGGAGGGCACTTCGCTAGTTGATTCCCCCTGTGTTTTGTACAGGTCAGCTAATAAATGCTCGATATTCGGATATACTTGGCAAATCATCTTGAGATATGGTTTGGAGATTTTCGCTACTTCAGCGGAAGTGATTGTTTGCACTTCTGACCTTGAGACTTGATCCTTATCAAATGGATAAATTTCACCGAAAAAGTCGCTTTCTCTCAATTCTGTCTGCGATTTTTTTTGGAGCGTTCCACCCTCCGTCGAACGATCGTAGGTTGTTTTTTGGAGGATTCCATGCACCACAAAATACAAATCTCTTTCCTCATCACCGAGCCCTTTTACTTTACTGTGGGGGGGAAAGCGATTGAGCTCCAACGCTCCCGCAATAGTGCTCAATTCAGGGTTGGTCATCTTCGTGAAAAACTCCTGAAGAGGCAGCCTCTGTGGCTTCTTCCTTCGGAGGGCTGAATAAAACTTCTGCTTCTCCTGCTGGGATGGGTTCAGCATGCGCCATCCTAGCAGGCTGGATATAATTGCCTGAAAAGGCATCCCCATTTTAATATAAAATCTGGCAGCCGTTATATATTCATCACCAGCGGCCAGAAATGATTCCTTCCCCGCCAGGAAGTCGGCATACGCCCTGTGGAGGATAGGTTCATCAGGAAAGACTTTGAAAAGGTTTTCAAACTCTGTGTCAAAGTCGATTCTAATAGAACCATCAATTACGCCGCGAAGAACCGTATTTGGCGACTCAATAGAGTGGTTCATTTCTTACCCCCTGTCAATTTTCTTAATCTATTATGCTCTGAGACAACGACGTCTATGCCCCATCTTTTCTGCAATTTCCAAACCAGATCCATCTAAAAGGCCCGTGTGTCCTAAGGACGCTTTCCTCACAGAAAGTCTGGTTTTACTTTAAATGTTTTCTTCAGTCTCATCGAACCTGGTAATTTAGATGCTATCCCTTCCTGGAAATAACTCTTTAGACGTCCTTTATATCTACTATCATTTCTAGGATCGCATCTATGTGCTTGTTCATCAGCTCGGTTTTCTTCTGAGAAAGAAGCAATATTTTATAGAGCGCCTTTATTTTGGTATCAAACTGCAGCATCTTCTCACCGAAACCCGCAATGTTTGAACCCATCTGTCTCATGCGCTGGTCGACATCTGCACTAGTGGACTTTGTCTTAGCATCCAGTCGTCGGATCTTCTCACTGAACTCTGCAATATTCGAAGTCATCTCTTCCATGCGCTGGTCAACATCTGTACTATCGATAGAAATAGGTCCTCCGAGCTGATCATCACCCGACTCTGACGATCTTTCTGCACTGAATGCACTGATCAGTTTGTGCAGATCTTCTCTTTCCTCCTCAGAAAGACCGATGTGGACGTCGGCTTGGGCTTCGCCAGTCATGATGTCCTCCATTCATTACAATTCACAATATGTTTTCGAAGCTCTTCTAATAAAAGAATCAACGATAGGGATAGTATCATTGATCTATTTCTTCGTGGATCCTGGCATCTAGAATAGCAATTCTTTTTTGATCTCTCCACAGGGTCTTTAGCAACGCTGCAGAATTCACCCCAGGTCTTTTCATAGAGGACGAACTGCGATCAGGACCATTTGGCTCGCCTTCAATCTTGTTGTTTGATCGCACTAAAATGATTAGTGCAATAATGACCACCGTAAGCACATTCAACAGCACTAGAAGATATGTCTCCAGTCTATTATTCAAGTGGGGAAATCCATAAGTCGCATCATCTGCCTCTGGTTGATAATTTTGGTTTTCGCTGGGGTTCTTCTCTATTGTTTTGAGTAATACCGGCGTTTCCCTTATAACTTTGTTAGAAGATCCCTCTAGCGCTTCGAAGGGCCAATTGGGCGGTTCTTCTGTGAAGACTAAAGGCTTTCTTGGTGAAGATTTGTTTTCCGCCAGTTCTAAGAAGCCCTTCGAAACCTTTGTGCTTTTTTTTCTGGGAACCTCTGCACTTATGTTTCCTGGAGGCTCATCCACCACCCAAGCTGAGGTCTTCGCACCCAGCGACTGATTTTGCTCAACTTCGCTATAACGTGGGGATAATCTGTATGCGTCAACAACAACACGGTCTGGACTCTTAAGGGCATAAGCTCGTAGATCAAAATAAGGAATGGACAAGATGATATCAGCTTCTAAATGGGGTGTTTGAGGGACCAGTTCAACTGACTTAACGTGTTGGGATAGCTTGGATAATTTCCGGGAGCCCTGAGCAGAAGTGGTGTCGTATAATAGAACAGAGAATTTCCGACTTCCTTTCATCGTCCGTGTTTCAAATCGTACAGGCCCCTCGACTTCGAAGACGAGTCTTGTAAAAGCATCGTGTTCTCCGGCTCTGACTGATTTCAGGTAGTCAGTTT
>CP070700.1:4118850-4125112 GCA_020349865.1 Desulfobacteraceae bacterium | reverse complement strand
TGGTAAAGGAATTCAAGGTCGACCAGATAGTAAGCGTAGCCGGGGAAGACAAAAAAATAATAAGAAACCTCCAACGCCTGCTCTATTCAGGAGACGATCTATTTCGCAGGAGGGCAGCGGAGGTCCTGGGCCAAGTATCGGCGATCATTGCCGAGAATAATCCCGGAGCCATTTCCAAACTCCTTCAGAGACTATTTTACGCTATTACGGACACAGCAGCATCCAGTTGGGGTGCTTTCGAAGCGATTGGGGAGATCCTCAGCCACAAAATTGAACTCTTTGCCGGTTACATCCCTCAGCTCTATCAATTTCTGGCTGATGAATCACGGCGGCCTCAGGTACTTCAGACCCTTGGGAGAATCGCAAAGTCAAGACCCGATCTGATGCGCAAGGTCACTTTTCATTTTATCCCATACCTAAGTGATTCTGATCCCCTGGTCCGTGGCTATGCTGCGTGGCTTATGGGGCACCTAAGCGCAGCCGAAGCACGTGAAGACCTGGAGAAGCTCCGGGAGGACCCACACGAGATCCATATTTATGAGAATGGGCAAATGGAGAAAAAGACAGTGGGCGAGGTTGCATCAGGGGCCCTTCAGGTGTTAAGAGCCGAAGCTAAAAGCCATATCAATAAGCAGTAACAGACCCTGCAAAGCTTTCCTGAATAATATCTTCCAATGGGGTTTCAATAGTCTTTGAAACGGAAATAAGCAGAGCGGCTTTTTCTGCATTCCCCCTGTGGGCCTTCTGTAGTACTTCTCTGGAAAGATAAAAGAGTTCCCTTTGGACTTCATCAAGGTTAAAGGCGGGATAAGATTGGCCGTTCTTGAAGCCGGCCTTTCTACACACATGCGCCTTGCCCTGTATTGCTGTGGGAATACCATACACTCGGCATGTAATCGGCCGGTGAGAATATAAAATACATTCCTTGTTATCGTCCAAAAGCGGGCACCTGATTCTCTCCCTTTCGAGGGCATAGCCAGCTGTTCGTGGATCGTCATGTTGCGTTTGCAGCCTTTTTTCTATTTTTTGGAGGTCCCGGTTTGCCTTCTTGCCTCTAAGAATCGCTGCCCGTCTTTCTTTTCTGCCCAATTGATTAAAATACTTCTGGAGGTAAGCCGCCTCTACGAGGAACAGGCCAAAAACGGCATGGCAGCAATCAGAGCAGTGTCTCTTGCACCTGATACACCCCGGATATTCTTTCGCAATTTTATTAAAGGCCCCGTCGGCCCTGGCCACTAACATCTCATAACGCTGAAACAGATCAGCGGGCTTCATGTGAAATGATTTTCCATTGCATTTTTAAATAATTTTCTAAGCAATCAAGTTGCTCGGTAGGGTTTTAGTCCTTTCAGGAACTCCGGATGGACCTTAAAACCAAGGGAGACGGCCTTGTCCACATGTTCGATCGCCTTTTCATAATCCTCATTGTTATAATATGCAGAGGCAAGATTGTTGTGTCCTAATGCAAAATCGGGCGCCATCTCCACCAACTTTTTCCCCGTCTCGACGGCTTTTTCCACATCGCCTTTCTGGAGATAGGCATTTACCAGATTACTCCTGGCTTGGACAATGCGTGGATTCAGCTCGATAGCCCTTTTTAGTGCATCAATAGCCTCTTCTGTCCTGAGCATCTGCAAATAGGCAAAGCCCAGGTTGGCATAACCCCTCGCATACCTTGGCTCTATCTCAATGGCACGTAAATTGGATTCAACGACCCCCTCTAGGTCGCCCTTTTTGAAATATATATAGCCCAGATTGACATGGCCCTCAAACATCCTGCCGCTGTTGGCAATGGCATCGTTAAAGGCCTCAATCGCCTCATCCAGTTTCCCCTTTTGAATCAACGCAACACCCAGGTTGTAACTGGTATTGGCACATTCCGGATTCTCTGACAGCATCCTTTTTTGCTCGGCAATAAATTCTTCGGAGCCTTGAGGTTCTTTCATTTTAATCCTCAATGTAAAAAGAGGTTACTATCCGTCTGGATAGCAACCTCTTAAGCTGTGTAAGATCAGGCTAACACTGAGGCCTAATGATCCTCAGTTTGTCCACGCCCTTTCAAGCCATACATGGTCGTGCTGCCGGTTGAAAAATAGACCAATTTCTCCTCGTTCACGAGAGAAGTTGCCGCCTTTTTGACCTCCCTCGCTTTTGCATCGGGGAGTACCTTTCTTACGGCTTTTTCCATGTCACTAAAATAGAACTTGGTCTTTTTGCTTTTTTCGGCAAATTCCAAGATGGCATTCCTAAGATCTTCCATTATGATGCTCCTTCCTGTATGTGGGTTAGGGCCTAATCAATGCCACCCACTGCCTTTGAAACCTCCCATGCCGCATCAGTAAATTTGAATAGGGAAGATGTCCTGTAGGTGTCATATTGCAGGCGGTAATCATCTATGAGATGATCGGAAAATGGCAAATCGCATTTCTCGAAAAACTTCTCCCAGCCGATCCTCTCAGCCCAGTCACCGATACGCTCGTATTTGTTGGCATTCGCAGCATAGGCTTCGACAATCTTCATAACGGATTCACACACTTCAGGATATCTGGGGAAATTGTTGGGCACACCAGGAACAACCACCTTCGAGAACTTGGGCGGTGAAATCCGGTTGGAGACCTTCCCTCCTGCCATAATGGTCACACAATCGCCCTCCTTGTCAGTAAGCGGAACTGCCATACACATGGTATAGCAGTTGCCGCAGAACATGCATCGTTCCTCTTTGATCTTTACGCTCTTCTTGCCATCTTCTGTCTTGGTGGGCGAAATGGCCGCTGTTGGACAGGCGGCAATGACCAGGGGGATCTCACACACGGAATCGAGAACCTCATGGTCTATGATGGGCGGTTTCCTGTGGTAGCCCAGCAGGGCAATATCAGAGCAATGCACAGCCCCGCACATGTTCAGGCAGCAGGCCATGGATACCCTGACCTGTGCCGGAAGGGTCATGCCCTGAAAATAGTCAAAGAGTTCATCCATGACAGCCTTGACCATGGCTGAGGCATCCGTCGCCGGTGTGTGACAATGGATATAGCCCTGGGTATGAACTATATTGGTGACCCCGGCCCCTGTACCCCCAATAGGGAATTTATAGCTTCCGGAGACATGCTTGCGGCTCATCAGGTCTTTTTTTAGGGCCTCTACCTTGTCCTGGCTGTCCACCAGAAATTCTATGTTGTTACGCGTGGTGAACCGGACATAGCCATCGCAATGCTTATCTGCTATATCACACAACTCCCGTACATGCTCAACTGTCATAAATCTGCATCCGCCACATCTGACAGTAAATACTTTGTCTCCGGTTTCTGAGACATGCACTAAAACACCAGGCTCCAGGATTTCATGATGTTTCCATTTGCCATAATTGTTCTGGATAACGGGAGGAAAATACTGCCAGAAGTGCCTTGGACCGAGGTCCGTGAGCCTGTTTTCCATTGGTTTTTCAGGGTTATATAGTCCCAATCTTTCTTGAGATAATGCCATGTTTTTTACCTCCTCTTCTGTAACTACCTTGCGTGTCTGGTTCGATAGTCGTCGATAGTTCTTTGAAATCCACCGGGCACATCTTCCTCTTTCCAGAAGATATAAGGATTGCTCCGCGGTTCCTTCACCATTTGCGGCATAGCTGGGATGTTCAAGACTTCAAGGAGCTTTTTTATGCCCTGCCGCTGGATAAGTTCTCCTAAACGCTCACGGTTTTTGCCCTCTTCCATCCACCAATCCCAGACAGGTTCTATGACGTTTTCTTTGATGTTGTCATAAGGAGGAACGCACTTAATGAAAGGTATGGTCAACAAGGCCATCTGAGCACCTTCCAGAATGGGTGCCTTTGCCCCTAAAAGAATGCTCACACCGCTATCAGTTCCTGGTCTCAAGGCGACAGGCATGACATTGATGCAGTGCATACAGCGGGTGCATTCTTTATTGTCAATCATGAGCTTACCGTCTTCCATCCACATACATTTAGTCGGGCAGAGATCAAGGACCTCCTTCTGTATGTCGAACTTGCCCCAGTCTTTTCCTCTATGGGCACCTCCGTTCGGCAGGATTTCGCCCCCGATATATGACTGGACCGCCTCCTGATCAATGCGGATATCATCTTTCCAGGTCCCTATAAAAGACATATCAGCACGTGCAATGGAGGCCACACAGCAGTTCGGGCACCCGTCAAACTTGAATTTGAATTTGTAGGGGAAGGCAGGACGATGGAGTTCATCCTGGTAATAGTGGGTCAGTTCGTAACATAGGTCCTGTGTATCAATACAGGACCATTCACATCGGGCCTTGCCGATACAGCATGAAGGGGTCCTGAGGTTTGAGCCGGAGCCCCCGAGATCCTGCTGAAGCACGTGGCCCAACTCAAAAAAGATGGGCTCTAACTGCTCGGTGAAGGTCCCAAGAAAGATGATATCACCGGTAGAGCCATGCATGTTCATCAAGCCGCTACCCCGGTATTCCCAGAGATCACAGATGGACCTCAGATAGTCCGTACTGTAAAACTTGCTTGCGGGCTGATTCACGCGAAGTGTATGAAAATGGGCAATAGAAGGAAATTTTTCCTGAAGGTCCGAATACCTTCCGATAACGCCGCCCCCATAACCGAATACGCCCACGATGCCACCGTGTTTCCAGTGGGTTTCCCCATGCTCAAATGAGACTTCTAACTGGCCAAGCAGATCCTCGGCCACATCCCTATCAATCATCATTCGGTCATCAGCCAGTTTCTTTCTGTGAAGGGCTTCTCGCTTGGTATCTGCCACGAAACTCGGCCACGGTCCTGACTCCAGTTCCTCACACATGGGTATATCATGTTTGATTTTGAAATTCTTGAGCTCCTCTTCCGTGTAATTATTCAGCTCTTCATCGGAATAAATCCTTAGCTCATCATATTTTAACTCTTTTTGATCTTCTCTTGGTTCAAAAGCCATTATCAATGCCTCCTCTGGTGACTATGTTTGTAATGTTAAGGAGTAAATCCAAAAAATTAATCGCGGTTACCTTCACCTCCTCCCTCCAAATATCGTAGATTTTCATTAACCCCTAAGGTAATATTTTTTTCGCCCTTACCTATTACATAGGACCCAGGGCGAAATATTTTACATAACTACTTGTGAATATTGGAACTTGTCAATTTTTCAAATAGTTATCGCTGACTTTATAGTCAGAATCCTTGGGGATTGTCAATAAAAAAAGTGACTGATTTTTTTATTGACAATATTACCATGCCATGATCCTAATCTCAAAAAATTGCCTGAATAGGGCTGGTTAATAAAATAAAAGATTGGCAAAAAAAGATGTCCTTTTCGCAAGCCCGTATTACTATTGCAGCACTAAAGGGAGGCTCAGGCAAGACTGTCCTGTCATTGGGTCTCATCTCTGCATGGCGAGACAAAGGTCATCAAATCGCGCCTTTCAAAAAGGGGCCGGATTTTATTGACGCCGGGTGGCTGACATTTGCGGCCTCTCGACCTTGTCGCAACCTGGACTCTTTTATGATGAATGAAGAACAAATCCTTCAATCCTTTGTCAGCAATTCAAGTCATGCGGACCTGTCTCTTATCGAAGGAAACAGGGGCGTTTTTGACGGCCTTGATCTCGAAGGACGCTGCAGTACAGCAGAACTGACTAAACTCCTTAAAACACCAGTTATTCTCATAGTGGACGTGACCATGGCCACGCGGACTATTGCCGCTATTGTCAAAGGGTGTCAGGCATTTGACCCAGATCTGCATGTTGCTGGGGTTATCCTCAACAGGGTAGCAGGCTCACGACAGGAGGCCCTCATTACGAATGCTATTGAGAAATATTGTGGCGTCCCTGTGGTTGGATCTGTTCCCAAACTGAGAGAGAATATTTTTCCTGAACGGCATATGGGGCTTGTTCCATATCAGGAAAGAGAGCATGCTGAGAAGGCGATCACCTGGACCAAGAAGATAGTAAAAGAAAATCTCCAATTGGACGAGATCTGGGCAATAGCCAGAAACGTGAAAAAAATCGAGACAGGTTTTCAATATCAAACCCCAGAACCAATGGTTAAAATAGGTTCTGATTCTCCCCGGATCGGGTTCATCAGAGATAAGGCCTTTTGGTTTTATTATCCGGAAAACCTTGAGGAGTTGGAGCGTTTGGGCTCTTTTCTTGTTGAGCTTGATGCGCTTTCACAGAACGAATTACCGCAGCTGGATGCCCTTTACATCGGGGGCGGGTTTCCTGAAATTCAGGCCCAGGCCTTGGCGGATAATCACACCTTCCGAAAGGCCCTTAG
>CP070700.1:4109854-4118750 GCA_020349865.1 Desulfobacteraceae bacterium | reverse complement strand
GTACAATCTTTATGACCCTTCCGGCAGGCACCGTGGTATAGCCATGCACCTCCAAGACAGACTCAAAAACCTTGTACGCTTCTTTCACCGAGATCTTGGTGGGAGAAATAATCGTTACTTTTCCTTTAACTGCCTTGTCAATAACAAAATTCTTACCCGTCAGTTCGCTGATGAACTTGATAAAGATTGCAATATCAACATTGTCAAAATCTATGGTTACATAAGGTTTGGCAGGCGTTAGCTTTTTCGGCGACTTCTTATCCTCCGTGATCACTTTTTTTTGAACAGCCTTTTCTGTCCTCTGAACGGGTTTCTTTGGAGCAGGTTTTGTAACAGGCTTTACCTTAACAGGTTTTTGGGTATTCTCTTGGGCTTCTGAAGTAGTAGCTGTTACACCTTCATCCCCTGCGACACGGGCTCCAATTGCAACAGAGCCACCCTGATGTGCCCACAAACTTAAACACAAAATGCAAAAAAGAAACTTGCCAGTCTTTCGTTTTATGCTATCCCAATTCATTTTGTCCTTGCCCTGCAGGTTCATTTATTTTCTGACTATACCCCTAAACTCAGGATTTCCTCGCACGTTGTTAAAATCAGCATCTTTCTGGGCCCATTGTCTAACTGACTTGTCAAGAGAAACAGCCTTTCTCAGGTGCGCAAGGCTTTTTGTTGCTTCCCCTTTCATTGCATAAAGGCAGGCTAGATTATAATAAGGATCAACATTTTCAGGCTTTAACCGAATGGCCTTTTCTAGGTTTCTCCGGGCCTCCAAAAAATTTTTCTCACGCATATATATGACGGCGAGGTTGTTTAATGCGTCCACATAACCAGGATCTATCCTGAGAGTTTCCTTATATAACCGCTTCGCATCCTTCAAACGGCCTTTCTTATGGAAAACCCTGCCTCTGTCATAATAATTCTTCGAATCAATGATAGGTTTTGGCCGCGAAGTCGCGGCCGGCATTTTGTATTTGTGTTCAGGAGCAGCAGGAGGTTCTTGGCCTTTTGAATCCAACCATGAATAAAGGACAAAAGCAAGGAAAATTGTGATGAGCACTAAAGGGATCCACAACACCGGCCTGCGGGTGACAAGTCCTTTCTTCGTCCTCCCCCCCGAAAGAATCCCACCATATCTTCCATTATGAGCATCTCTTTCTTTCTGGGCCTTGTTCAGCGCCTCATGGATGTAGCTCATATCAATCCACCATCTGATACAATAATGCCCTGGTTCGGAGGCCAACAATCCCATCGGCCATTAATCCGAAGTCTTCCTGGAATTTCATCACCCCATTAAATGTTGACTCATCATAAACACCCGTAGGCCTCACAATATATCCTATATCATTGAGTATCCTTTGAACCTTTAATACATCCGACACCCTCATCCCTTTCATCAAATGGATGTCTTTGTTTTTGTAAGGGTACACCCACGAAACCTTCTGGCCCCAATTCCTCAGAATAAAGCCCCTGGTAATAGTTTGTTCCATGCCTTCAGCGTCCACTGCTATCGCGCCGTCATTTTTTACCTTGTGTATTAAAAGGTAGCGCGGGAAAGTTAAAGAAGGTGAAAGGGAATCAGAAAAAAGATGTATCCTAAAAGGCTTCTTAAGCATCACATAGTATTCAGGCGCAACATCAAAAGAAAAAAGCCCCAGGTGGTCACTACTTGTCGGCTCAATATCTGAACGGTCAAAGAGACCTGCAAGGCTTGTCTTTTCATCAAGATACAAAGTTGCTGATTTTGCCTTGACCGGAAGAATCACGTGGCCAGCATTTCTATCTTTAACCACGGCAGCTTCCCGCCCGCCTGAAAAGAGACCCTCAATATGATTTCTGAAGTTCAACCCGGCAAGGCCCGCAAGGATGATGAGTAATACTAAGAAAAGCACCACAACAGTAGCTGATTCAGCCCTCCTCCTGGGCCAACCCAACACCGAATGATCAATCGCCATATTTTCACTAAAGTCTTTGATAGCCTTCCCGACCATCCCCTTAGAAATGATGTGCTCTTCCTTGGCGTATGCAATAAGAAGCGCTCGATCACAAACAGCATTGATCCGTCTTGGGTTACCTTGAGAGTATGCATAGATTTTCCCAAATGCGCCATTGGTAAACCGCACATTGCCACGACCGCCTGCTACCACCAGGCGATGTTCAACATACCCCTTTATGTTCACAGATTTTAAAGGTTTCAGATCATAACGAACCGTAATGCGCTCATTAAGCTGTCTCAGGGATGGTGTGGCAAGCAGTTCTGCTAATTCGTACTGTCCCACCAGTATAATCTGGATTAATTTCTCCTTCTCCGTTTCCAGATTCGAGAGCATCCGTATCTGCTCAAGGACAGTATGGGAGAGGTTTTGTGCCTCATCGATTAAGAGTACCGCATTGCCACCCTGGCTGAAATTCTGAAGCAGAAATTGATTGAGCACATCAACATAATCATTCTTGCTACCGGCACCTTGCTTAATCTCGATGTCAAATTCCTGGATTATGGTCTTAAGGAGTTCCTCGTCTGAAATAAATGAATTGAATATCAGAGCGCTTTTTGTCGATGTGTCCAAATGGCCCAGAAGTGTACGGCAGAGGGTTGTCTTACCCGTACCAATACCACCGGTAATGGCAATAAAGCCCTTTCTTTCATTAATCCCGTAAAGCAGGTGGTCGAGTGCCTCCTTGTGATGAGGACTCAGGAAGAGGTATCGCGCATCAGGTGTTAGATTGAACGGCTTTTCTTTAAAGCCAAAAAAGGAAGTATACACAGTCTTATCTGAACCTATAATTCATGGTCTTCAGTTCGCCTCTTCGTGTCACCTCTACTGAGACCTGAGAACCTGATTTCAGTTTCTCGTACAACTCAAGTACGTCATCCGGGCTATTTATTGGTTTGCCGTTTATATTTTGGACGATGTCCCCATTCTTTAGCCCCAGTTTGGAAAAAACCGAATCCGCTTTAATCCGCGACACGGACAACCCGTCGGACCTGCCATCCGTAAAATGAGGGCGAATACGTACTTGAGACAGGAGTTTGTTAATATTCTTAAGCGAGCTCTCCAGGTCTTTGCGGTTGACCGTTATGGTAGATCCTTTCTTGGCGGGTTGTGGGGCCTCAGGCCCCCTTTCTCTTCTTGAAGCGGCGGATTCTTCCATAGTAAGTATTTCATCTTTTTCCCCAACCCTGAGCACCACCTTCTCTCTCAGAATCATCTTGACAGTGGCATTCTGTATGCTATCTCCCACCTTGTACAGACCTTGCTTTCTTTTGTCCGTTTCCTCAATAACAGCAAAGGCGTTTTGTTCATCACCAGTCACTGTACCTAAAAGGGTAATCCTCAGTGAGGTAGGTTCAAGGTCTTCAACCTCTTCTTCCTTAACACCTTCAGCGGCCTTTTCAAGGGATCCAAACAGATTTCGTTCATTGATCGATCTGAAATCAATCAGAGGAATTTTCTTTTTAACTTCGTCATTCGGGACTTGTTCCACTACTACCTCTTTGGTATTGATCTCTTTTAATTCGGAAGAGGCAATCCTGTAAAAGACATCCACGCCGATATATACGACCAGAGATATGGCGATAAGGTCTAAGATGGTGTAATAAATTTTTGTCATATTATTGCAGAATGAACTACCTCGCAGCAAGCTGCGGGTAATTAACCCTTGTCCGCCTCTGGCGGATTAAATAAATCTAATATTAGGATCTATGGGAGTTCCTCGAATGATAAAAGAGAGTTTTCCTCTTTTCAGACGTCTCTTGAAAAGCTCTAAAACACCTGGCGTCTCTTTATCGCTTTTGAAAAAACCTGCCAATGGTTCAATGCTCCCTCTTAAAGCAAGCCTACTCTCAGAAAACTTTCTTTTCAGATTAATTGTGCCCGATAACGTCCCCTTTATCTCTTTGCCGCCCAATTCAACACGCATCAGCTTTACTCTTTTCTTCTCAAGAACCATTTTGATCCAGAGGTCGTCAAAGCTGACGGACTTCAGACCAAATACGGACTGCAACAGTTCCACCGACCCGTCTGATATTTTTAGATTGGCCTCTCCCGTGCCGTTTATCAGCAGATTCCACTGGCCACTATAGGTAACAGCACCTCCAAGGAGTCCTTTGACATTTCGGCCAATCACCGTTGAAAGATACTCGTAATCATTAATGTGGATGTTTCTCAATTTTATTGATGTGGTAAAAGGAGTCTCGGGGGCCTCTGTACCATTGTTTTCAAATTCAATAGAACCTCTTATATCTCCGCCATAGGTGAGGCAATCAAACAAGTATTTTGATTTTCCTTTAAAAAATGACCACAGCTCAGGCTTAATCAAAAGACTGTCTGATATAAAGAGACTTGTATGAGGATTTTCTTTCAAAGAAACCTTGCTCTTCAGAAACTTGACACCAAAGGGGAATGAAGGCCGCACTTTTCCAACCAAGACATGGCTCCGGGTACTTATCACATCTGCTCTTGATTGCAAATAATCGCCGAGGGCATCTGAAGGAAAACGGTAATACAGAAGCCCAATCATTAACAATATCCCGTAAAAGGTATAGCCGAGATATTTCTTATGTATTAATATTCGCCGGATCATAACAGCAATTCTTGGGGTATTCTATTATTTGCTTTCTCCATTTTTCATTCACTGAAAAGTCAACACCTGCAAAATTGCATCAAGGTAACCGGATTCTTTCTTGTTTTCCTTAATTGAAATCCTTTTGATGCCTATAATGTTTTCCGGTGATTCAATACGATAAAGATACCCGACCAACTGGTTCAGAGTAATTCCCTCTAATTTCATCTCAATCATTGATTCTTTATAGGGTCCTGTGTTTTGCGGATTTGAGGGTTTCATATACTTGATATGCCCTTTAAGCTCAGCATCACCAGCTTCTTTTTCAAGAAACGAGAAAAGCGTAAATCCCGTCTTCCGCTTAGCAAGGATCTGTTTTATATCTTGAAAACCTTTTTTGTGGACCCTGTATTCAGCACCCAGTCTTACAATCTCTTTTAGGCTTTCTTCCTTTGCCCTGATACCTCTCTGAATCCGTTTTCTTTCCTCAAAAAACGGAAACACAAGGAGCTGGAATAGTAAAAAGATAGCAACAGCGCAGGCCGCTAACGAAACCAGATATTTTTCTCGTTTTGCGAGTTTTACAAACATGATCTATTTTTTCCGTTGCAGTTTTATTTCAAATTGAACCTGTTTTCCTGTTCGGTCAAGATTTGCAGAACTAATTGTTACGGAACTAAAATACTTGGAAGACTCTAAGCCGCTTTTTATGTTATCTACCGTGTTGAATGTATCTGTCTTACCACTTATACGCACTGTTTCCTGATCAATTACCATATTACTCACCTGCACATCCAGTTGCTTGGGAACGCGCTGTGAGATATCTTCCAACAAGCCGAGCACCCTTTTTTCCACATTTGTCCCAGGGGCGGAGATTGCTGATGTCTTTGCTTCATTGACCCTAACCTTCATCTGCTGCACCGGATCCACGATCCTTTTCACATCAGGAAATGTCTGCCTGAATACCTCTGTAATCTTTTGATCAAGCATCCGGTACCTTTTTTTCAGAAAATAATAGTCAACGCCAATGTCAGCGGCAAGAAGAGCGAGGATAACCACAAGAAAGAACATAGTTCTCCGGAATTCCTTTTTGAGCCAGAAATCGCGTTTCTTTATTTCAAATTCATCTTTCCTGAGGTTGAAACCTTGCCCCCTTTTACCATCCCGAAGTGAAAGTGCAAGGGCGTTGTCCATCAGTGCTGGATTCCAGGTCTGAGCAACACCTCCTTCCATTTCAACACTTCTGTCTCTACTCAAATCAATCGGCTCGGCTGGAACATCAAGAAATCGAGTCAGTAGACTCTCAGTCTCCGGATAGAGTGCTCCGATTCCGGTGAAAAATGCTTTTTCAGAATGGATCTCTCTGTTGCTCTGCCATTCTAAGGCATGGATTGTATTTCGAACCATTATACAAAACGACTTAAACCAGGATTCAGCTTGCTCAGCGATCTGAATATTAGCGTGACCACCATTTGTGTCACTAATAACAGACCCGGTAAAGGGAACTCCGTAAAAGGCGATTGTACGAATTAATACCACTCGCCTTTTAATAAAAAGGGCCATGGTACTCCTCTTCCGCCCTATGTCCAAGAAAAGTCCATCGTCAGGGGTACTTTCCTGTTTCAGCAGCAGGGAGACTGTTGGAACACATCTTATATCCAAAACATCGGGATCGATGCCATGGGACTTTAGGTGTGCTAAATATTCAGCAATAAACTCCTTTTTTGCTGCAACAGCCAGAACTTCACTCTGATCCAAACTGTTGCTAACGGTGAAGTCTATCACCAGTTCCTCGACAGGGAAAGGTACCATGGTCTCAACTTCAAAAGGGAGGGTTTGCCTGATTTTTTTGGCATCCTTAAAAGGCATCCGAAGATTTCGATACGAGACATGTTCCCCGGGAATTGCAGCCACACAGATATCACTTTTGAGATCATTCTGTTCGAATAGTTCTTTCAGGGCATCATCCAGACCCTCGTCATCTTCAATGTTGACCCTGGCGCAAGCAGTGACCTGGTATCCCTTCAGGCCACTTTCCACCTGGACCGCGGTTACGTAATTATCGTTTATATCGAGACCTAATATCTTTTCCGGCATTTTAAGTGTATTGGCGATTGGGTTTGCATGCTTTCGTCAAATTAATCGCCCAAATGATTAAGTTTAACCAAATAATAATAATTCTACCACAACAAATTCATGAAAATCAAGAAGTTCGATCTACTCTGTTTTCCAAGCCAGGACCTGTAGTGTCCCCTCTTTCCTTTCAACCGTGGCAATAACGCGTTTACTCATGGTTTCCTTGAGTCCTTTCGATTCTATCTTAAAATGAATGCTTGAAGTCGTCTCCAAATCTTCCATGTTCACATCGCTCATGCCTGGTACATTCAGGTACCATTTGGGTTCCAGTAGATCGTTTTTTTCGTCCTCGCGATATGCGACCATCTCTTCTACCATCTCCTGATCAATCTGATCCGAAAGAGACCTTAGTACTAAAGGGTGGGCAGTATTGATATTGATATAGCCATTACTGTAGATCGTTAAGTAGTCTGAAATCCCAGGTTTTTCCTTTGTACCGTAAAAGAGCTCTTTTGTAACCCCTTTAACAAGGAGCAGCTCTTCCAAAGAATCCAGCGGAGCGTTTTTGCACGCATAAGGTCTATCCAGCGCCTGATAATATCCGTTTTCCGCACCAAACTTTGTCACCTCATTGTCTGCATCTATCCAGTCCTTGATGGTATCAATAAGATTGCTAACCTCTTCGGAATCAAGGCCGAATTCTTCAAGACCCAGGAATCTCTTCAAGAGTGCCTCATATCTTTCCCCCTCTGTAACTTTATTTACCGGTATTTTTCCAGAATGATCCATGATCCGGACCTCAAAACTGCCTTCCTCAAACATTGCAGGAGAATTTGAAGAAAGCAGCTTTTGATCTGCCCATTCTTCACGCAGGGAGTCAACCGAAGGGTCGTCTTCAGAGAGAACAGCACACGCATAATTAAACCCTGATCTTGCAATACAAGCAAGTTTAATGCCGACTTTTAGGTTGTCTGCCTCATACAAATCAGACCTCACGGAGGTGTTGAACTGAAGTGTTAATGCCAAAATCAGGCTGATTACTAAAATCGTGAGTATCAGGGCAAAGCCTTTGTCGTCTTTGCGAAGTCTATTCATTTTTTCCCCCGGCCATGGGAAGGGCAACACTCGTCGTGAACTTGTGGGGTTTTTCAGGATTTTCATCGTTTACAAATTCAAGTAGGATGGATACCATTTTAGGCAATTGATTCTTAAATTCATTTCCCGAAGAGTCCCAGTGCTCGTGCGGTTCATCATCAGCATCATAATAGCTAACATTTATTGAAAAAAGGCCATCACAAAGAATCAGTCCTCCGGTGCCTTCCTCTGATGGTTTTTCAAGTTCTGGCGTGTCGGACCGATAGAGTACCAGGTCATCTCCTTCCTCATTTTCACTCACATAGTAACGTATCCTTGCAATCCCTTGATTTTCATCCTCTTCGTTAAAGACAAGACGTGCCCTTGATAGGAAACTGAGAGAATCAGCATCCCTCCCTTCTATTTCATTGTCCTCCCCCAGAAACATAGCCGGTTGAGGGGAACTTCCCTCAGGTTCTGATGTCTTTGCCTCCTTAAAATGAATGGATTCCAAGTCCTCCTGTATCCTTGACAACACTATACGCGCCATTGCATATATATCCGCCTTAGATTCGGTCTCATCAATTATTCTAAAGGTTCCAGTATAAGAAGTGAAAATTGTTGTCAGAACCACGGCAAAGATGAATATGGCGATCAAGATCTCCAGTAGGGTAAAACCTCTTTGGTTTATTGACCTTAACGGACCCATTAAATTCGGCCTTTTATTTTTCCACTTATTAAGTTTGATGGTTTCGTAAAAAGTCTGTCCTAAAGTCATTGCGAGCGTAGCGAAGCAATCTCATTGGCTGTAACACCTTGAAATTAGGAGATTGCGTCGTCGCTTCACTCCTCGCAATGACCGTCCATAAGACTTTTTACGAAACCATCAAGTTTAAAACCTTCGTCTTTCAGGCGAGCAGCTTTAGCCCTTTTTGCACTATTTTCAAACTGCTAAACTGTTACCGGTTTTTCGGTTCAAGATAAAAAGCTTTCAGTCTTGACGAAATCTACCTGCCTTAGCAGATAGTAGTTTAATCTGCCTTCGGAAAAAACCGATACAGCCTGATGTTGTATTGATACAACCCACCCTCACTCCAGGAAATCTTCAGATCGATCTGCCTGAGCTGCTCTGCAACATTTACAGGTTCTTCAAACACGACATTCTTCACGCTGAGTTGCCAGGTAT
>CP070700.1:4101515-4109754 GCA_020349865.1 Desulfobacteraceae bacterium | reverse complement strand
TTTTGCGGCCCTTCTGAAAGAGATACCCGCGGCCCTTTTTGCACTATTTTCAAAGCGCTAAACTGTTACTGATTTATAAATAATTACGGAGCGAAGCGATATCACAATTTTAGGCACTTTAGATCACTTTAGTCACTTTGCCTCATTATCATATAGCCTCTTTTCCGGTCTCACCGGTCCTTATGCGCACTACTTCTTCCACTGGAATAATAAAGATCTTACCATCGCCGATTTGACCCGTACGGGCCTTTTCCTGGATGATTTTTACTGCTTCGGCTACCTGGCTGGTCTCCATCACCACCTCTAACTTTATCTTGGAGACAAAGTCCACCTGATATTCGGCCCCACGGTAAACTTCCTTGTGGCCCCTCTGACGTCCAAACCCCTTGACTTCAGTAACGGTGAGCCCCTTAACGCCAAGGCTGGAAAGTCCATCTTTGACCTCATCTAACTTAAAGGGTTTAATTATGGCTTCTAATTTTTTCATGATTCTTGCTCCTTGTTTTTTATTCTAAAGGCTATATCCTGCCTCGTTGTGCAGACTAATATCCAGGCCCTTTACTTCCTCTTCCTCGCTCACTCTTAAACCGATTATCTCATCAATTACTTTAAGAATGATCAGGGTCATGACAAAAGCAAACACCATTGTTGCAATTACCGAGACAAACTGGATCCAAAGCTGGCCAGGATTACCGAAGAAAAGACCATTAGCGCCGTCAGGATTGACCATAGTGCTTGCGAAAAGCCCTGTGGAAAGGGCTCCCCAGGCTCCTCCAAGGCCATGGATCCCCACTACATCAAGAGCGTCATCGTACTCAAGTTTTGACTTAAGTAATACGCCTCCGTAGCAAATCATGCCGGCCAGAGCACCTATTATGATCGCCGATACCGGCCCCACAAATCCCGATCCAGGGGTAATAGCAACTAACCCTGCCACAGCGCCCGTAGCAGCGCCAAGAGAGGTGGGTTTTCCCCGATGTTTCCATTCCATAAACATCCATGATAGGGCCGCCATCGCAGAGGCAATGTGGGTAACCACAAAGGCACTGGCTGCCAGACCATTACAGGCCAATGCACTTCCGGCATTAAATCCGAACCATCCAAACCACAAAAGAGCAGCACCAGTAATGGTCATCGGTACGTTATGTGGTATATAAGCCGTGCTTCCATAGCCGAGACGCCTACCTATAATAAGGGCAGCCGCCAGCGCTGAGATTCCCGAGCTGATGTGAACTACTGTTCCTCCTGCAAAATCCAGGGCGCCCATATTACCCATCCATCCTCCAACGCCCCAGACCCAATGTGCCAGGGGATTATAGACGAAGGTGCCCCACAAAAGGATGAAGAGGAGGAAAGCAGCAAATTTGAGCCGTTCCGCAAAAGCGCCGGTAATCAAAGCGGGTGTAATGATAGCAAACATGCACTGAAAGATCATAAAGGCCAGATGAGGGATGGAGCTGCCGTAATCCGGACTGGGTGTCATTCCAACACCTTTCAGTCCAAACCAGTCCAGACCGCCGATAATACTTCCATGGTCCGGTCCGAAAGACATAGAATACCCCCAGAGCACCCATTCAAAAGTGATGATTCCGAGAATGATAAAACTCTGCATAATGGTGCCGAGGACATTCTTATTACGGACCATGCCGCTGTAAAAAAGGGCCAGTCCAGGTGTCATGAGCATGACCAAGGCTGCCGAAACCAATACAAAAGCAGTGTCTCCTGCTTTCATTGTACATTCCTCCTGTGAGTTCTTTATAAGAACATCAGCAATGAATGTACCATTCGCGCAGTATGGAATTTCTCATGATTATTAGGTAGTTGCAAACAGGAAAGGATTGAGCTAACGCTAACATACAACAATGATGTAATTAATTTTTCCAGAACTGACAAAAATGTAGCACTGAAAAGGGCGCAGGAAGAATTATGGCAGTCAGCCTTGGCGGCCTAATTACTTGCCCCTTTTTAAGGACAGCCCCAAAGAATAGAAAAGAGAAAACAGGGATGGTACTAAAAAAAGTGTAAAAATGGTTGACAATGCAAGGCCCCCGATAACCACAGAACCCAGCCCTCTGTAAAGCTCAGATCCTGCGCCCGGAAGAAATACAAGGGGGACCATACCGAAAATACTCGTGGCAGTACTCATATATATAGGCCTTATGCGAATCCTTACGGCCTCCTTAATGGCAGCGTGGAAATCCATCTTCTGCTTTCTTATAAAATTCAAGGACTGGTGAACGATAAGTATGGCATTGTTTACCACAATTCCCACAAGAATAACAAACCCCAACATGGTAAGGATGTCGAGAGGTTGGTTTGACAAAAATGCGTTGACAAGCCACAGACCCAGGAAGCCACCCGCGGCCGCCAGGGGCACGCTGAACATAATCACCAGGGGATAGAAAAAGTTTTCAAAAAGAGCGGACATCAAAAGAAACGTGATAATAAGCGCCAAGACAAAATTCCATTCAAGGGCGTCCCTCGTCCTTGAAAGGTCATCTGCTGTTCCGGTGAGCCTTATAGCATATGCACTTCCCATTCCCCCTTCCTTCAGTAAAGGATCAACAATCTCGGTTTGGACAATCTTCATGGCCTTTTCCATGGAAACCTCAATGGGAGGGATGATCCTCACCACAATTGCCCTGTGCTGTTCGATATGGTTTATCTGGGCCGGCCCGGACACAAGATTGAGCGTGCTCACGGAGTTAAGGGGAACAAGGCCGGCCTTGGGGGTGTGTATCATGATATGATCAAAATCCTGGGTTCTCCCTAATACCTGATCCTGCCCCTTGAGAACTAAATCTATCTCCTCCCCTTCAAAAAGATAGTCATCCACCTTGACCCCGTCCAAAAGCACATCTAACGTAATTCCTATTTCTGAAGCACTGAGGCCCACCTTGGAGGCTCGCTCCCTGTCAGGGAGGACTTGAATCTCAGGATTACCCAGGTCGAGGCTGGGGATTGGTCGAATCTGGGATCCTGGTATGAGGTTGTTTGCTTGAACAAAAATCTCCCCGCCCAATTCGATCAACTTGTTTAGATCCGGTCCGGTAATCTCCACATCAATCGAGCGGCTTTCACCAATTCCCCGTGCAAACAGGTTTCCCTGCTGGACAACCGCGTATGATCCTGGAATCTTGGACAGGAACCCGCGTAACAGCGGAATGAGCTCTCTCACCCGCTCGGGTTCTTTGGACCTGCTGCCGGTAAAGACGTCTCTGGCCCTTGCAATAAAGAAAGAGTTTCCAACAGGTGGGCCCTTGAGTTCCCGGGCTTCAACTGAGCCGGGTTCGGCCGCCCAATAGGGTCTCATATCATCGGCGACCCTGCCTGCAATCTCCCTGAGCTGGTCAATATTATATCCTGGTGGGGGCAAAAGCATAGCAATAACAAAATTTCTATTTCCTTGAGGGAGATATTCTGCTTCCGGGACCAAAGTTATGGTAATTCCAACGGCCATGGTTGTTAACACCAATACGGTCAAAATACTGCGCAGTCTTGTTCTCAGCAGCCAGGAGACAGACCCTGTGATGGCATTTCCAATCATTGTTCCCATGCTTTGCAAAATCCGGTTTACTCCTTTGGGATCGGAGCGCCCTTTCAGGATTTTGGCAGACATGGAAGGGATCACGGTTATCGAAACCAGTAGACTTAAAAAAACAGCACTGGCAATGGCAATGGCGATATCTCGAAAGAGCTGACCTGCCTCTTCTTCTACAAAAACCACCGGTATAAATACGGCGATAGTGGTAAAAGCAGAAGCCGCAATGGCACCCATGACCTCCCGTGTGCCATTTAATGCAGCCTCTAATTTGGATTCACCTGACTGATAGTGCCTAAATATGTTTTCAAGCACTACGATAGAGCTGTCCACAACCATACCAATAGCGAAACTCATTCCAGCCAGGGTAATGACATTGATATTGCGGCCGAACAGGGTGATCATAAGGAATGTGCCGATGATGCTGATGGGAATAGCAGTAGCGACAACCGCGATGCTGGAAATGTTCCTGAGAAACAGGAACAACACAATAACTGCCAGAGAGGATCCTAAGAAAATATTTTTACGCACTCGATTTATGGCAGCATAGATATAATCGGTGGAATCATAAGCCTGCATGAGTTCCAGGTCCCTATGAACCAAATAATTCTCATTGAGGTTCTTTATTTTCTCTTTCAGTCTCCCCATCACGGTGAGCACATTGGCCCCCGCCGTTTGAACAACCTTGAATACAAGGGTCTTATCATCATGCTGTCTGACAATTACCGACGCCTTCCCAAATCCCAAGCTGACCCGTGCCACATCACCAATGGTGACAGGAATATCATCTATCCTCTTAATAACAACATTCTCTACTTCTTCAGGAGACCGATATTCCCCCAGGACCCTGAGGACATAGCGTCTTTTTCCCTCATCGAAATCCCCTGCGCTGGTATTTCTGTTCTCACTTCGAATAGCTGAAACCACATCCTGGACTGTCAATCTATAGAATGCAAGGGCATCCGGTTTTAATATAACCTGGAGCTCCCTTTCCCTGCCTCCAAATACTTGAACAAGTCCAACACCTGAAACCCTTTCCAGACGAGGCTTGATGAAATTTTCAGCATAGGTCTTCTGAGAGTCAATGTCAGCGCCGTCATCACTTGTCTTCCTCAGAATAATATAAGCAATAGCCTGTCTCTGTTCGCTGGCAGAAATGATAATCGGCTTCTCAACTCTTTCCGGGTAATTCGGCACCATGTTTAACTTATTGGATACCTTCAGGAGCGAAGCATCCATATCGGAGTCGATCTCAAAAGTAAGGGTGATATTTCCAAGACCGTCCCTGCTCTCACTTGTCATTTCCAGGAGACCTTCAAGGGTTTTGAGCTTGTCTTCCTGGGGGATGATTATTTCCTTCTCCACCTCCTGAGGACTGGCCCCCGGCCAGACGGTCATAACACTTATTTTTGGTTTTTCAACGTCCGGTGTAAGCTGGACAGGTACCCTGAAAAGGGAGATAATACCGAATAGTATTATTAGGATGGCGCCTACGGTGACCGTAACAGGCAATTGGATGGAGCGATCTATTATTCCCATAAATTCAAAAGGATCTTTAGACGGGATTACACAATAACTGTTTTTAGTTTACAAGACAAAAAAACCCAGTTCACCTTGTTTATGCCCTAATTGGGCCAAAAGGTGCTCATAAATCCCCTCTATCTCCCCTTTTCAAAAGGGGAGACTTATGCCTTCCCCCTTTAATAAAGAAGGATCGAGGGGGATTTTGTTCTATCAATGTAGAAAGATATCTGCCTGTTTTATAAAATGCCTATGAATGAATTATGAAAGACGCTTTGTAGTTTTACAAGAGCCTTGTGTGCCAACGCATCTATCGAAAATCTACAGAGGTTTGTTTCGCTCGACTAGGGTTATATTGTTAAAAAATACCGATTATTCTTTGGATGTCGCAATAACGTTCACCTTCTGGCCTGACCGGAGCCGTTCATTTCCCTCGACAACAACCATATCGCCTTCAGCCATTCTGCCTTCCACAACAACAAGGCTACCGTGGGCCTGGCGTTTTTTTACCGGCACAAGTAGTGCTTTTCCGTCCTGCACCACAAATATTTGATGGCCGTCTCGGTTGGTAACGACAGCATCTTTGTTGACAAGAAGGGACTTATGGAAACTTCCCACCGGAAAACTTACCCTGCAAGACATCCCGGACAGAATGGAAAAATCACTGTTCGCCACACTGATCTGCACTGGAAATGTCCTGGCTTTTTCGTTTCCTTCAGGGATGATATCCCGGACCAAGCCCTTTCTCGTTTTATTGCCTGGCAGAAAATCAAATTCCAGATCTACCTTCTGCCCTACTTTTATGAAATGAATATAGCGATCTGGTACCGGGGTCGTAACCAGGATGGGGTCAATTTCCACAATGGTGACTATTTCGGCCCCCTTTTTTAGCCACTGACCGACCTGGGTATGCTCCTCAACCACAAATCCACCAAAAGGGGCTTTTATTACACATTTCTCAATATGGTATTGTATCGTCTCTATCCTGGCCTCAAGTCCAAGGATTCGTTTCTCCAGGGCATTGGCACTGTGGAATGCATCATCATAGGACCTGCTGGAGATGGACTTCTTCTTGAAAAGTTCTGTGACTCTCTTGAGTTCTGAAATGGCATTTTCATGATTAACCTTTTCCTCGGCCAGATTCGCCTTGGCGAACTTGAGTTCAAGCAAAAATGGCCTTGTTTCAACCCGAGCCAACACTTCTCCCTTCTTGATCTTTTGACCTTTTTTAACCGGAAAAGCTGCTACCACCCCTTCAATTTCCGGTGATACTACGCTTTTTCTATGAGGCTTGGCTGTACCAATGAGGCTAACAGTTGGCCTCACACTATTCGAAATCACCCTTTCCACCACAACGGGCGAAGCTTCTTCCCCGGGGGGTTGGCCGGCAACTTTTGAGATAGGTAAGGTAACCCAAACTAAGACGGATAGAATAAAAACGATATGCAAACCGAAAAGGTTATTTCCTGCTGGAATCTTTTTTTTCATAATCATATAGCTATTGTTCATCTATAAATGGCCTTTTTTCACAATCTCAGTCATTTAGGCGTGCAAATAATAGAATTTACAAGGCTCAGGTAATTGCGTAATATATCTGAATTATGAAAGCAGGGATATGAGTTCATTTCCCAAATTCAAAAAATTAATCATTTCAGATTAGCAGGGTTATGAGGTCTTTTCAATACAAATACGTGGAAAACAATTGCGCCAAAAAAGGAGGACCCAAGCGAGCTCGCTTCGCTCATCCCGCCATGGCGCGAGAATGTTGGAACACTGGCTCGAAAAACTTTTTACGCCTCTTTGTAGGTTGGGATGAGGGGCAACACCCCCCTTCTAATTATGGACAGAATTTTGGTGAGTGGTGACTAAAAAAACCCCCGAAAATTATAGGTATTTAAAGAATATAACGGGCTCTTCAGTCACAGCGAATAGCTGTCGGCTGCAAGAGCAAGGTTAGAATAGTATGTTCAGGTTTCATGCATTCTTCTATTGCCCCAAAGCCATTCGATGGCCGCCATGAACAAACAGTAATTGTCCTGTAATCCAACCGGCTTGTTCCGAGGCAAAAAATATGACCGCATTTGCAATGTCTTCAGGCCGGCCAATTCTCCTTAATGGGATATCCGGAATAAGAGCTTTTTCTAATTGGGGAGAGATATATCCGGATTGCACCGGTCCCGGCGACACAATGTTAACGGTGATGCCGTAAGGACCCAACTCTGCAGCTGCACTTCGGCTGTATGATTCCAAGGCATATTTGCTCGCCCGATAAGATATTTCCTTCGGGCATCCCCACGCGCAATCAGCACTTATGTTAACAATCCGACCCCAATTAGTCCTTCTTTCAATGTTTCGACGGGCATAGGTGGCCATCAGTATAGCAACGGCACGTGAGTTCACCGCAAAATGTCGATCATGCGTTTCAACATTGATTGTGGAAATGTTTGGCCCTGCCTCCCATAGCTCATCCTTCTTTCCAGAAGAATCGGACGGAATGAATGTGTCAGCCACATATTCAGCTGCATTATTGACAAGAATATCTATGTGCCCGAGTGCCTTCTCCGCTTTTTCAAATAATAGAGTAACGTTTTGATGATCTCTCAGATCTCCGTCCCAGTACCCCGCCTTTCCACCGGCTTCCCGGATTGACACAGCCACTTCTTCGGCACTCTTTCTCTGTTGTTCAAAGAAAAAGGGCAATCCTGGTTTCTGGTTCTGGCCTTCAGATGGAAAATCCAACTCTTGGCGATATCCATGAATAAACACTTGAGCACCATGAGACGCGAATTTCCTGGCGATCGCTGCGCCAATACCAGAGGGATTGTTGCCACCTGTTACCAATACGGTTTTTTTATTTAATCTGGGATCGATCATATATTTCATCCTTCGAAGAAAAGACCGCTTCGACCTTTCCACCTGCCAACTTCATATCTGATCAGTTTCGCTATACTCATTAACCGGATGAACCAATCTCTTTTTTGACCACAAAAACTTCAATATAGGCCCGAAATGGGGCCATATTATTTCCATAGTCTCAAGCAGTTTATTGACTTAGTCTCTCGATTCATAAATTCGATAACGTATTTACTCACTCGGGACTAAGTGTTGAGTGAGCAATTCCAGAGGTTAGACTTATAAAACATACGTTATCATATTTGCGAATCGAAACACTTAGCT
>CP070700.1:4096550-4101415 GCA_020349865.1 Desulfobacteraceae bacterium | reverse complement strand
CCTCTTGCACCTTAGGATCTACTGTTCTGGCCATCTCTTTCCACATCTCCTCATAGACTGGGTCGTACTCTATCCATCTGAAGTCGCTTGCCTCGATTAAATAAAAGGGTAAGAACGCCGCACCGGTATGGCCGTAAATATCCCACCAACACGTGAACGCCATATCCCAATCCTGCTCCTCAGGGGGCTTGTCCAGGACGGGCATATACGTTTTCCGAAGCCATTCAGGATATGCAAAGATGTCGAGTCTCGCCTTGAGGCCAATCCGCTCTAACATCCTTTTTATGATCTTCGCCTCCACTTGCAATGCCTCGTGGGTAATGATCTTCACCTCAAATCCCTCTGGATAGCCTGCCTCTGCGAGTAACGCTCTCGCCTTGGTTGTATCGTATGTCCAGGGGGTCAAGTTGGGGTTATGGCCGTATGCCCCGGGCGGAATGGGAAAGCCTTCCAAGTTGTAAGCGTTCCCCCTGGCACCGTACTTCCATAACTCCTTGCGGTTCATCGCATAGTTGAGGGCCTTTCTCAATCGGCTGTCCCGCCACTTGCTTTCCCTCTTGCGTTGATTGAAAATACCTAATAACAGGGAGACATCCCTGTTTTTCACCACCTTAGCGAAAGGGCTCTCGGCCACCTTGAGCGTGTCCAACCATTAAGGATTGATACGACCTGAAAGGTCGTGTTCAATCCAATGTTCAAGAAGGCCTGTTGAGTATAAGGGTATTGGTAGAAGGGTTCGATAGGATAGAAGCCGTGTTGGTCTTGGAAAAGGGGCTGGCGTCATCAAATCAAGAGAATATTGATACAAAAGTTGCCTAAGTTTCGGCAAGCTTTATGATTGTTCTTTGAAAAAATGAACCCAAAAGGCGGCCAAAGTGCGCACCAATCCAGTATGCCTTCGAAGAAAGGCATTTCATTTAGATACGATTTCAGATCAGCCAACCAACTTATCTTCAGCCGTACTCAGCAATCTGGGCGATGAGCGGATGTATCCAGCACCGAAACTCCAGTTTACCCCCACAATCCGGGCATCTCGGGTATACTTCGTCTTGCTGATCGAGCTCTGGCACATCAACATCAAAGCCGTAGGCCAGTTCTATCAGGGATCTGACCATATCAACATCGACAGATGAGGCCGGGTTCATGAAGCCATAATGTCTGACTTTCATAAACCCTGTTGGGAGAACATGTTGTAAAAAGCGGCGCATAAACTCCATGGTGTCCACTGCCATGGTCCGCCAGCGATTACTGTGAGGTTTTTTGTAACGGAAAAACACCTTGCCATCTTCAACCTTGATGATGCGGCTGTTTGATATGGCCACCTTGAAGAGGTAAGGTGCCAGGTATCGGACCGATTCTTGGCAGTTGCCCACGGCCTGACAGTTGACGATGAAGTGCTGACTCCACAGATCGGGGTCAACATATTTGAGCAAATCGAGCCCTTTGAGCTCATCGTAGAGTTTTGCCCTGAAGATCTTTGACATAACCTTTACCGGTGCAAAGAAGTGCAACGGTGAAGCATGCCATGTGCCGTTTGATTTTGATAAGGCGCCACCAGGGACAATATAGTGGATATGCGGATGATAGTGCAGTTGCCGTCCCCAGGTGTGAAGCACCCCAAAGAAGCCCGGTAGATTACCGCCTACAAAGCGCTCATTGGCAGCCACAGCCTTGAGTGTCTCCGAAGAAGCGGTAAACAGTGCACAATAGGCCTTTCTTTGGTGGCTGCGAATAGCTCGTCGTAACGATTGGGGTACGGTAAAGGTGATCATGAAGTGATGCTCGGGAAGTTGCCGTTGAACCTGGCGTTGAAGCCAGAGTTGGGTTTTGTGATTCTGGCAGGTGGGACAGTGTCGATTGCCGCAAGAGCGGAACAGTTTGTGGGATTTACCGCAGCTTTTACACTCGTAGATGACCAGTCCACAGGCTGAGGTTCGGCACGCGGTAATGGCATTGATTACTTTCAGATGCCCTCGGGGCATGGTATGGCCAAAGCGTTGGATATAGTCGGTTGCGTATCTCTTGAAGATCTCATTAATCGTTGTCATGGCTGAACCCCCTCATTGCGTTGTTGATGATTTTGTAGGCGTCTTCGGTGCCCTTTTGAGTGAAGTGAAAATAGACCATGGTGGTCTCCAGCTTGGCATGTCCCATGTAGCGCTGGATGAGGCGGGGATTGACCCCTTCTTCCAAGAGGTGCGTGGCATAGCAGTGCCTGAGGGTGTGAACGGAGACATGCCGCTTTTTGATACCGGCAGCGAATCTGGCCCGGCGGAATGCACCTTGGACGCTTTGGATAGCCATGGGCTTTTTGGCTGTTGGGGCTACGTTGTTGCCCCTGCCTCGTGCCGGGAAAAGCAAGAGAGGGTTTCTGTGGGTGAGCCAATAGCGTCGAAGCAGTATCAAAATGTCTTGGGGCAAGGGGACGAAACGATCCTTTGCACCTTTACCGCGATGAACATGGATCAACAACCTGTTGCTGTCGATATCGGCGACTTGAAGGCTCAACGCTTCTGAGATCCGTAGACCGCAAGAATATACAGTAGAGAAAAATGTGTAATTATGGAAACTGGTTACATGCTCCAGTATGCGGAAAACTTCCTCTTTTGTGAGAATGCACGGTAAACTTCGTGCTCTTTTGGCATTCAAGTAGGTAAAGACGTGCCAATCGCGCTTAAGCACATTGATGAAAAAGAACTTGATGCCGCTGTAGCAGATGCGCATGGTGGCGCCTGACCATTTGGTGACGTTCTTACGGTGAAGGAAATAGTCTTCCAGTTCGGTTTCGGTGATTTGATCGGGGGTCTTATCATAAAAGTCAACCAATTGACGCAGCGCACGGGTATAGCACTGCTGGGTGCGTTCGCTCATTCCCGCAAGCTGCAGGGCCCTCATGGATCTTTGGTAGTAATCTGTCTTCATGATACCTCTCCTTTCTTTTTAAAGGTTTAAGTGAATTTGGGTTATAAAGGAGAGGTATCACATACTTATAGTTAGAATTCAAAGACGGGAATTGAATGGTAGGCAATATACTGGATACTGGTGAATATCGCTTTTGAATCTGCCGCGCAAGCGGCTTACTTGAACCATCGGCTGCACCTGATCGCCGAAAAAACCGGCTCCAGGTGAGCCGTATGTTAGCCATACAAAGCACAAAAAGGAGTACGTATAATGCAAGTTAGTAAATTAATGAGTGCACTGGTGGGAGCGTTGTTGCTGTTCAGCATCAACACCACGACTGTGAATGCCTGTACTGGTATCAGACTGTCAGCGGAAGATGGATCGACAGTCTATGGGAGGACTATGGAGTGGGGAACTTTTGACCTGAACTCCAGAGTCGCAATCATTCCCCGTGGCTATGCATTTGCCGGACTAACTCCCGATGGACACAACGGCAAGAAGTGGGAAGCGAAGTATGGCGTTGTTGGTCTCGATATGCTGGGAAAAGACATTTTCGCTGATGGAATGAATGAAAAAGGTCTGGCAGCAGGAATTTTTTACCACCCGGGTTTTGCCAGCTACATGAAATATGATAAGGCTCAGCCAAATAATACGATCACTGCGGTTGATATCGTCTCCTATATTCTCTCGCAGTTTTCCACGATAGATGAAGTCAAAAGCGGGATGAAAAGCGTGAGGGTAGTGCCAGTTGTGGAAGAGGCACTGGGAATTCCGGTTCAGGCACACTGGATGGTAACAGAGTCATCTGGAAAATCGATTGTTATTGAGTATCTGAATAACGAATTGTATATATTTGACAATCCTCTGGGCGTTATCACAAACGCTCCGAGCTACGACTGGCATATGACCAACCTACGGAACTACGTGAATCTTTCAGCGGTGGCGCTTCCATCCAAAAAGCTTGAGGATATTGATTTTGCTCCTCTCGGCGGCGGAAGCGGCATGATCGGTCTTCCGGGTGATTTCACCCCTCCTTCACGTTTTGTTCGAGCCGTAGCCTGGTCACAGACTGCCAGGCCATTGAAAAAATCTGACGAAGCGATTTATGAGCTTTTCCGGATTCTTGACAACTTCAATGTCCCCCTTGGAGCTGCTGAAGGTTCAGATAGAGAGGAGACAAATCTGAAAGGTATGCGGAGTTCTACAATCTGGACCACCGGCTGGGATCTTTCAAACAAAGTGTTCTACTTCCATACTCAGCACAATCGTCGTGTACGCAAAGTCGACTTGGACAAAATCGATTTCTCCAAGAAAGAAATCTTTCATATCCCGCTCGATGATAAAAAAGAGCAGGATATTAAGGATATTACGCCAGCCAACAGATAGCATATGGCTAACAAAACGCTCCACCGGACGGCAATTCCGCTACGCTCTACTGCCGCCGGTGAGCTTTGGCGTTCGAATCTGAATATAGGAAATGGATAAGGAAACTTCAAACCAGATAAAAGGCCATTTGCTGTCAGCTATTGCATTGAAGCAGGCAATGGATGCTGCTGTTTCTTCTGCAAGTGAAACCTACTGGAGATATGTTGGATATCGATCCTTTATGGAAAAATATCAGCAAATTGTTACTGCAGTATCAAAAAAAATCGAAATCACGGCTCCTATCGGACTTTGGGATATCAGTAAAGTAAAAGGGTCTTTTGATACCCCAGGGCTACTTCAGAAGGAATACTTTGAGGCTGTTTACACAAATCTTCTCATTTTGATTGCCTTTTTAGAGCACTCAATGGGGCTGAAATCTGATGAAATAAGGAATTTAGTCGATTTTTTTCAAGCAAATTTGCGTAAGGCTATTTTCGATACGCCAGAGCGGGAGAAAGAAGTTCAAGATGTTATAGAACAACTTTTAATCGGGCGGGGAATGAACAGAGGTGTTGACTATGATAGAGAAAAGGGTCGTG
>CP070700.1:4093188-4096450 GCA_020349865.1 Desulfobacteraceae bacterium | reverse complement strand
TGATGCATTGGACAACGGGATTATCCGGCTGCTTGTTGAAGATGGTCGAATGCCCATTGGCGAGATAGCAAAACGCCTAAAGGTAACTGCCCCGACACTACGCAAGAGGATAAAAAAACTCGAGAAAAGCGGTATACTTAGGGTCTCCGGCTTCATAGATCCGAACCAACGTCAAGAAATGACAACAGCCCTGGTCGCGATGAGCGTCCAATCCCGCGGAAAGATGGATCAAATATTGGAAAAAATAGCCCGCCTGCCCAATGTCGTCTGGGCGGGGGTGGTCGCTGGGCGCTACGATATTATTGCTGAAGTGCTTATTTCAGGCGGGAAGGCCGAGCTATATCGATTTACTACGGAGACAATTCTTAAGATGGGCAATATGGTTAGAAGTGAAACATTTGTCATTATGAAATCCAGAGGTAATTGGATGCGACCTCCCAAAGGGGTGAAAGAATTATAGACGAGAGAATGTCCTGTTCTATCTCTTTATGGATCAAGCTGAAACCTGAAGGCGCCATTATCTAATTAATGACCGCGGGGAGGACAGGTCGATGAGAAAACTCATCATTCCGATCCAAATCATCGTGGTTATGTTCGGTCTTGTTCTTGCTGGATACGCGGCACTCCCTTCCTCGTACAGATTTTCGTTGTTTTTTTTATTCTTCCTGAGGCGGGCATCGAACTTGAGGCCTTCCCTGCAGTGGTTATCGCTCTGACCAATCGTATCGCCTGCTTTATTTGTGAGATTGTGCCTGGTGGCATTCAGGCCGCACCGACCGGCCAGGTAGAGGCTGCCACTGCATCGGGTCTTTCGCAAATCCAGCAACTGAGATACATTATCATGCCCCAGGCCATGCGGGCCATATTGTCTCCTTTGGTGGGGCAGTATGTGCTTCTTATCAAGGACTCTTCCGTTGTTTCAGCCATAGGGGTTGTCGATGTGACACGAGTTGGATGGCTGACGGTTCAGCGGATCCCGGAAGGAATCATGGTATTCGGACTGGTCGGGGTCTTGTATTTTGTCATCTGTTATCCACTGATCAATCTGTCGAACACCCTTGAGAGAGGTAAAACTGTCGTTGGCACCAAACTTTAAAATCAACAGCTGCAAGTGGATTATCTTAACCGTTTGTAGATGGAGGGTTGAGTTATGATCACTTTCTCAAATGTCAATAAATGGTTTGGGGAGCTTCATGTCTTGAAGAACGGCAATGTGACGGTTTAACCCGGTGATCTTTGGGTGGTTTGCGGTCCAAGCGACTCAGGGAAAAGCAAGCTAATTCGCCGCACCAATCGTCTGGATCCCATTCAAGAGGAGGAAATAATCGTTGACAACGTCAGCGTCCATGACAAAAAGACGAACATGACGAAGATCCGGGCTGTGATCGGATTTGTCTTCCAACAGTTCAACCTGTATCCTCATATGACAGCTCTCCAGGATGTCACACTTGCTTCCAGGAAAGTGCGAAAGGTCAAGAAGGAGGAAGCAGAAAGACTCGGAAAGGAAATCCTCGCTAAAGTCGGACTGGGCGATAGAGTCAATTCGTGCCCAGCCCAACTTTCAGGCGGACAACAGCAACGTGTGGCCGTGGAGAAGGGGACATCCTATATTCCCCCTTTATGTTCGTGGGCGCTGCGGTGCAGCAGCTTTTCAACTACGCCATGAGCCAGGGGGGTGGGGGTGAGTGTCATACCGCCATCGCCAAATTCATAGAAGACTGGGGCGGTGTTAGGGTCAAAAGCAAGCAAGGAGGTTAATGGGTCATGACTAGTGACGAGAAGCAGGCATTCGTGGACAAGATGTACAAGGAACGGGGATACATCCTCGATTTCCACAAGATAATGGTGGCGGAGGACTTTGACTTTCTAAAGGGTTACAACCAGATGATCGAGGCAGCCTACACCAAGCCCCGGTCGCTGGACCCCAAGACCAAAGAACTCATTTACACTGTAGTCCTCACTGCGGTGAAGGCAAACGCGGACCACATCGCGGCCCACATCAGGCTGGCCCTGGAGTACGGCTATAGCAAGAAAGAGATCCTCGAGGCCCTGGAAATATGCGTGGCCGCCGTTGGCGTGCCCGCCTTCATGATAGGCTTCGAGGCCTGGAAGAAGGTGGTGAACCCGGAGCGAGTTGAGCCCAGCCAGCCATAGCTCGGCATGGAAAACTCTCGGGTGCTTCACCGGTCGTTCCCAAGCCCATTCATCCTGGGAAGTAGGAGCGTAGCTGTGCCTGCGGTTGATCGGGTCGCAGAGTCTGGATAGTGGGACCTTCGCGCTGAAAGTGCATATAGCCGATGCACTCATCTCCATTTTATCCCTTGAATATCGGGCTGTTCTCGTTTGGATAAAAATCGGGTGATACATGAGGTGATAACAGCAAGAAATCGTGCACTATCAGCACCTGAGTATCCTCACTCATGAACGCCTATCCACGATACGACCTGTTGTGCTTCCGCTATCTCTTTGCGGCGACTTCCGTGATAGGGGTCTACTCTTGACTCTTGTTATTTCTTTTTAAAAATATATGCATATATTTCGTTGTGTAGAAATGCAAGACCGCTCTCAATTTGCACGCCAAATTATTCAAAGGTCAAGAGTAAACTTGATTCCTTTATCTTTATCGGCCCTTGTTAACAGACCACATCCATTTTAAAGGTCTTCATCAGAATACTTGATCCAACCATATTTGTCCCGTGTGCCAGGGCGTCCAGGATATCTCGATCCGTCCAACCAAAATCATGGAGATGATCCATGTCTTGCTGTTCAACCGCATCAGGTGATTTGATCGCCTTCATCACAAAGTTCAGCATGGCCTGTTCCTTTTCTTCCAGAGGGGCTTTGAGGGGATCTTTTATCATTTCGTCAATATCTTCATTTGATAATCCCTGTTTCTTTAAAATGTTTTTATTAAAGTCCGTGCAAAAGGCAAAATTAAGATGCTTAGCCACCAGGAAACGGATCGTGGATAGCAAGGCAAATCCCAGGGTCGGGTGCTGGGAATAGTATTTTATCGATTCCCAAATGAAATTTAAGATACCGGGGCTGGCACTTGCCAGTTGTAACGGGGAGGGGACGACACCCACATTTTGGAGCATCATGTCATAGATCTTTTTTGTTTTGCCTTCCGCTTTTTCGGGGCTGACGGTTTGAATAATTGCCATGGTTTCCTCCTTGAAAAATAAGATAGGTGTACTTGTTTTCAACTTCTTAGTGTTTCTATTCGAATATTTGATAACGTATGTTTTTTATGTCTACAGTT
>CP070700.1:4082457-4093088 GCA_020349865.1 Desulfobacteraceae bacterium | reverse complement strand
GTGACGTAGGCATATTAATAAGTATGTCGAGGAGCACAATAGGGAAACAAGCCTTGCAGCAAGGATTTTCAAGTCGCAACAGGAGACTACTGCACAATCTGGGTTAAAGGGTGCAATTGACGAATTAAAATATTAGTATCTGGTGCTGTCCCCAACGGAAGCATAAGCGAAACTCTTAACTATAAGGAAACAGATAAAATGACTCAATTAGAACAAGCAAGAGCCGGTATTACTACACCGGAGATGAAAACAGTGGCCCAAAAAGAACGTGTGGATGTTGTATGGCTCAAGGATCAGGTGGCAGGAGGCCGTGTAGTGATTCCGGCTAACAAGAGGCATAATGTGCTCTCACCGTGCGGTATAGGCGAAGGACTTTTTATAAAAGTCAATGCTAACATCGGCACATCTTCTGACCGGGCAATTCTCGGGGAGGAGTTGGAAAAACTCAGGGTTTCTATTGAAGCAGGGGCTGACAGTGTAATGGATTTATCCACGGGCGGAGATGTAGATGCGAACCGGCGAACCATACTAAACCAATCGACCATCACTGTTGGGACAGTCCCAATTTATCAGGCCGTCGTGGAGACAGTTGAACAAGAGGGAGGATTGATCCACCTCACGGTGGATAAGATTTTTGAGGTGATTGAGAGGCAGGCGGAGGACGGTGTGGATTTTATGACGGTTCATTGTGGACTCACGAGGGATGCCCTTGAAATGCTGAGAATGGAGCAGAGGGTTACGGATATTGTGAGCCGGGGGGGTGCTTTTCTGACGACCTGGATGCTGCACCATGACAAAGAAAACCCGCTTTACGAGAACTATGATAGACTTTTATCTATTGCAAAAAAATACGATATTACCCTTAGCCTTGGGGATGGATTAAGACCGGGGAGCTTGGCCGATGCAACTGACCGGGCCCAGATCCATGAGCTGATGACCCTCGGACATCTGACCCAAGTGGCCTGGGAGCAAAATGTCCAGGTGATGATAGAGGGCCCGGGGCATATCCCTCTGAATGAGATTGAGACAAACGTCATGTTGCAAAAAAAGATGTGTCATAATGCCCCGTTTTACGTCTTAGGGCCCCTGGTGACTGACATTGCTGCCGGTTATGATCATGTGGCCTGCGCCATCGGGGGCGCCCTGGCAGGTGCCGCCGGAGCCGATTTCCTGTGCTACGTGACCCCTGCTGAACATCTCTGTTTACCTAGTATAGAGGACGTGAGAGAGGGTGTTGTGGTCACGAAGATTGCTGCCCACGCGGCTGATATCGCCAGGGGGAACAAGATAGCCATAGAAAGAGACAGACAGATGTCCTTAGCAAGAAAGAAGCTGGATTGGGAAACTCAGCTGAAGCTGGCAGTTGATCCTGATAAGGCGAGGAGATACAGAGAGCAGAGCCCCCCGGCCGAGGATGATGTTTGCACAATGTGTGGAAAGTATTGTGCTATTAAGCAGGTTCAGGAATACTTCCAGAAGTAGGAAGGCCGAACACGGAAATCGGAACAAAAGCACCTCAATCCCTCCCGCATTCGCCTTTATTTTCCCAGACAAAATTGGCTGAATATGCTGTCGAGTATCTCTTCGCTGGTAGTCTCGCCGATGATTTTCCCAAGGGCATCCAGCCCGCTCTTGAGTTCAAAGGCAACAAGTTCCATAGGTGCGTCTTCATTTATTTTCTGGCCAGCGCGTTTGAAATATTGAGTCGCATCTGTAAGGGCCTGTCTGTGCCTTAAGTTCGGGGCCGCGTCAGAGGACGTCACGTCTATATCCCCTTTGAGTAAATAATGCGCAACGCCTTTTCTCAGTTGGTCAAGACCCTGACCTGTGAGAGCGGATATTTTAACAATGGGAAAGCCGGAGAATGGTTCATGTCCCCCCGCCTCATCGATTCTGGATGGGAGATCAATCTTGTTGATCACGATCAGGGCATTCTTTCCCCGAGATTGAGAAATGATATTGAGATCATCACGGTTGAGCGGTCGGCTCTGGTCAATGACCACAAGCAAGAAATCGGCTTCCGCCAGCTTTTTCTCGGTAAAGTGAACCCCAATCCTTTCCACTTCATCCTTTACCTCCCTGAATCCGGCTGTATCCATGAGGCGGAGCGGCAGCCCTTCAATGGTAATGGTGGATTCGATGATATCCCTTGTCGTCCCAGGAATCTCTGTTACGATTGCACGCGGTTCGTTCAGAAGGCGATTGAGAAGGCTTGATTTCCCTGCATTGACACGCCCCACGATCACGGTGTTGATGCCGTCTACCCACAATCTTTTTCTTGCATGCTCTTCAATTATTGCTTTGATGGGTTTGACCACTTCTTCTTCAATTCGATTTGCTGCCTCCTCCTTAGACATGATGTCTGATTCCTCTTCTGGAAAATCGATCGCCGCTTCCGCGTGAGCAAGGATATCTATAGCCTTTTGTCGCAATTCCTCAATTTCGTTCTTGAAGGCCCCCTGGATCTGTTGGGAGGCCAAGTTAAGCCCTCTATCCGACTTAGCATTGATGAGATCGATCACGGCTTCGGCCTGGGTTAAATCAATCCTACCGTTTAGGAAAGCTCTCAGTGTAAATTCTCCGGGCATAGCCTGTCTTGCACCCTGCCCTAATATAATTTGGAGGACTTTGGAAAGGAGGAGATAGCCGCTGTGGGAATTAATTTCAACAATGTCTTCCCGGGTGTAGGAGTGAGGTGCCTTCATGAAAGACAGCAGAACTTCATCAACTGTTTCATTAGACGATGGATCAAGGAGTTGGCCCAAGTAAAGGCGATGACTATGAAGGCGCGAGATTGGATTTTTTGGCCTGAAGATTCTTTCTGCAATTTTATAAGCCATCGGGCCACTAATACGAACAATCCCTATTCCGGCCTGGCCAATGGGTGTAGCTATGGCGGCAATAGTATCGTTGTCCGTTATCCGTATCGTGTTTCCCACGGCCCGATAATCCAATGATGATTTGTTCAAAGCGCTACACTGTTACAAAAAGACTAATACGGCTATCATTTGGGTATGATAAGGATCTTTTTTAAGATACCTTCTCCCCGGCTTTTTGTGTCCAGTGCGCCATCATCCTTGAGGGCAAGGTGAATTATCCTCCGATCATGGGGATTCAAAAGATTGGTGATAACCGGTTTCCTGATGCTTTTTGCTTTATCGCCCATCCTTAAGGCCATTTGAATCAAAGAGTCCCGCCTTCTCTGCCGGTAGTTTTCCGAGTCGATAACAACCTTAATGCGCTTTTCCAAGGTCTTACTGACGATCTTGTTCACGATAAATTGCAGGGCATCAAGGGTTCTTCCCTTCCTTCCGATAAGAAGACCCGATTTATCGCCATTAATGGTCAGGGAAATTGTACCGTCAGTTTGTTCTGCATTTACTGTTGTTCCCTCCATGGGAATGAGGTTTAAGATGTTTTCCAGTGCCTCTTTGGCGATGGTTAGCCCATTTGTCTCCTCTACGGGTTCCGGTTGCTCACTTGTGGTCGTAACCTTGACCGTGGCCTTCCTGCCACCCACCAATCCAAAGATCCCCGCGGATCCAGGTTCAATAACTTCAATGTCCATTTCGTCTTTAGAAAGATTGAGTTGTCGGCATGCATTTTCAATAGCTTCCTCGGTGGTTTTTCCTTCAAATTCAAAAGTTCGCATGATTGTCCTCCAAATATTATGCTTAACCCTTATGAATACGGTATTGCTGGCCAATTGAAAGGATGTTGTTGACCAACCAGTAAAGAACCAGGCCAGACGGAAAGTTGATAAACATGAAGGTAAAAATAAGAGGCAAGAACATCATGATCTTGGCCTGGGTCGGGTCACCCGGTGTTGGGGTCATTTTCTGCTGGATAAACATGGAGGCGCCCATCAACAGTGTAAGTACGGGTATTCCGTAAGGCGGTTTCATGAAGGGAATACTAAACGGGAAGTTGAAGAGGCGATCTGGGGCTGAAAGATCGTTTATCCAGAGCATAAAAGGCGCCTGTCTTAGTTCAATTGCACTGCCCAGAATTCTAAAAAGCGCAAAGAATACTGGGAGTTGGATGATCATGGGCAAGCATCCGCCCATTGGGTTTACCTTGTAGGTCTTGTAAAGGGCCATCATTTCTTTATTCAGTTGTGCTTTGTCGTTCTTATATTTTTCCCTCATTTTGGCCATCCGGGGCTGAAGTTTCTGCATCTCCTTCATAGATTTATAGCTCTTATGGGTTAAGGGCCAGAAAAGGATCTTGATCAGGATGGTGAGCAGAATGATGGATAGACCATAATTATTTATGTACTGGTTGAAAAAGCGCAAAAGATACAGCAGGGGCTTTGCAATTATATCCGTCCACCCAAAAGTAACGGCCCTTTCCAGGTTTTTTCCAAGTTGTTTTAGTATACCCAGCTCCCTGGGTCCGAGATACAGGGTATAGCTGGAAGAAATCTGCGCAGAAGGGTTTAGTGAAACAGATGGTGCCAGGTAGGTGCCTTCTAATATGCCTGATGGCAATAGGCGCCCTTTGAAACTTGCCTTTACAGGTTGATCCGGGATAACGGCCGATATGAAAAAATCATCTTCGTAGGCCATCCAACTGATCTGGCCTGTCAGAACTTTTTGTTCGGATGTCTTTTTGATCTTCACTTCTTCCAACTCGTTATCAAGGAGCAGGATAAGCCCAACATAAGAATAATAACTTGCCTTTTCCTGGGGCGGTAATGCCTTTAAATCCGTGACAAAGGCTCCGGTGATTACTTCCCCTGATTGATTGATCACATCAATACCCAGATCGATCCTGTATTGATCCGGATAAAAACGAAAAGTCTGTTTTATTGAAACACCACTTGGGGTCATTGACTGGAAAATCAGATTGTCCGGCGATGAATCTGGATCTAACTGTATTCTTTGGCGATCTACCTGGTAGATGATTTTTTTGCTTTGACTGCCGGACGTTTTATCAAAGCCGATAATCAGAAAATCGGCCATATCTTTCTCAAGATGGATAAGATCAATCGATGGCGAATTGGGATCTGTAGTCTTACGGTATTTCTTCAGGCTAAAGCTCTTAATGGTGGGGCCGTTATTTGTAAAAACGGCCCTGTATAAAGGTGTGTCGATCTCAATTTGTTTTTCATTTGCCTTTGAGATCAATTCCGTGTGTGTTTTTACTGGTGCTTTGGAAATCGCAGGGTGGATTATGCTCGGTGTTTCTGGCGCCTCAGATACCTTCTTCGGCGCTTCCATTTCAGTGCTTTCATCCTTCTTGGGTACTTGGTCTTTGCTCGGGGCGAAAAGATAAGACCACAAAATAAGCACCAGGAAAGACAAAATAAAGGCCAGTATCGTTCTCTTTTCCATAAAAGTTACCTTGTCTCGAGGATCCTTCAGACCCCTCTCGTATGTTTTTGTCAGCAAATAAAGCCGGTCAACACTGCCAAGTCATAGAAGTTTCCCTGAAACCAAAATCTTGGGGGCAAAGTCAATGGGTTTTGGTGTCAAAGGAAGAATTGGCCATCACGTAAAGAAAAATCCTTCATACAAGGGGATCATATCCTCCTTGATGAAAGGGATGACATTTGGAAAACCTGATCAATGCCAGACCAACCCCTTTCAAGATCCCATGTTTGATGATAGCATGGCGGGCATAAGTTGAGCACGTGGGGTAAAAACGGCAGGAAGGAGGCCAAAGAGGTGAAATGAATCGTTGATATATAACTATGAGGGCGATAGGTACATATCTTAGCTTATACAAGGGGCTTCTTATCAAAAATGATTTCCCCGAGTTCCTCTTTAATTTTCCGGAAATCCAAATAGCTGGCATCCTTCTTTGCTGCAATGACGATATCATATCCTTGGGGGAAACGGGTCTTATTGAGCCTGAAGAGTTCTCTAATAAGGCGCTTGACCCTATTCCTTTTGACCGCGTTTCCTGTCTTCTTGCTTACACTGACCCCCAATCTCGTAAGGCCCAGCCCGTTCTGCTTGAGAATAACAGTAAAGTGCCTTGTATGAAGGCGTTTCCCCGATCTATTTACATTGACAAAATCTCTGTGATTTAATATCCTTAATAATTTGGGGTATGAAAAGAATTCCATCAGGTTAAGGAATCTTAATTGGTATCATAGTGCATGCCTATACAGCTAATCGCTTCCTTCCCTTTGCCCTTCTACGTTTTAGGACATTTATGCCACCTTTTGTTCGCATTCTTGCCCTAAAACCGTGAGTTCGCGCCTTCTTGATGTTGCTTGGTTGAAAAGTCCTTTTCATGACAGTGTCTGATCCTTCTGTTTTATTTATTATAAACGGTTATAAAAACATGAACCACATTTTTTGTCAAGACAAATCCATCTTATTATTTTATAATTGATAATTCAATTAATATGGTATAATTAGCGTATAATTAAATATAAACCGGTAAGCGATATCTCGCAGAAAGGAGAGAATAATGCTTCTAGATCCCATATTGGGCTTATTCTCCAATGATTTGGCCATTGATCTCGGGACAGCCAACACTCTCGTTTATATGAAAGGTAAAGGGATTGTATTGAGTGAGCCGTCTGTGGTGGCTGTAAGAAGAGACGGCCGGGGAGTCAATAAAGTTTTGGCGGTGGGCCAGGAAGCCAAAATGATGCTGGGCCGAACCCCGGGTGACATTACGGCTATTCGTCCTATGAAAGACGGGGTCATTGCGGATTTTGAAATCACGGAAGCAATGCTTCGTCATTTCATAAGAACGGTCCATCATAGAAGGTCGCTTATAAGGCCCCGCATCATTATCTGTGTTCCCAGCGGGATTACCCAGGTTGAAAAGAGGGCTGTTCGCGAGTCTGCGGAATCTGCCGGAGCGAGGGAGGTGTTCCTTATAGAGGAGCCCATGGCGGCAGCCATAGGCGCGGGGCTCCCCATCACGGAACCGACGGCCAACATGGTGGTTGACATTGGCGGTGGCACCACAGAGGTTGCGGTCATTTCTCTGGCAGGGGTAGTTTACAGTAAATCAGTCAGGGTTGGCGGTGATAAGATGGATGAAGCCATCCTTCAACACATTAAAAGAAAATACAATCTGTTAATAGGCATCAGGACATCAGAGATCATAAAGACAACCATTGGGAACGCTTTTCCCAGTGACCAGATTGATACAATAGAAGTCAGAGGCCGGGACCTGGTAACGGGGATTCCGAAGATATTGACCATAGACTCAGATGAGATAAGGAAGGCCATTTCAGAGCAAGTAGAGACCATTATAGAAACCGTACGTATTGCTCTCGAACAAACACCTCCGGAACTGGCAGCAGATATTGTGGACAAGGGAATTGTTTTGACCGGTGGAGGCTCATTACTCAAGAATCTGGATATACTGCTAAGAGAAGAAACAAAACTCCCCATAACCATTACCGAAGATCCACTTTCTACAGTGGTTCTTGGTTCTGGAAAGACCCTTGACAACTTATCAATCCTGAAACAAGTTACGGTCAAATAAAAGATCAGGGTTAATGCTTTTGATCCGGGCCATGGATATTCAATTTACAACTGCAAAGACTGGGGTCTTGTCATAAAGGCTGGGAACGATCGGACATTAAAGCGAAGCTAAGGTCAGTCATTGAAGGGTGCAACAGGTTTTCGTAAAATCTGGCTATGGATTTTTCTAATTGGCTCTGTACTGTTTTTACTTTCCTCAAATTCTGACCTGGGACCCCCGTGGAATCCTGCCGAACAATTCATCATAGAAATTACCGCTCCATTTCAAAAACTCATCAAATATACGATAAGTAGCACGGAGGAGTTCTGGTTAAACTATTTCCATTTAGTCAATGTCCGTCATGAAAACAGGCTGCTTACGAGAGAGATTCTTGCCCTGAGGATTGCGAACAGCCGATACCGGGAATTGCTGGCCACCCAAGAAAGAATGGAGGAACTTCTCCAATTCAAACAGGCGATCAGCCGTCCGGTTTTGGCCGCCCAGGTCATAGGATTGGATCCCACGGGATGGTTCAAGTCGATTATTATCGATAAAGGCAAGGGAGCGGGATTGAGGCTGGACATGCCGGTGGTGAATGCTTTTGGTGTGGTGGGCAGAGTCGTATCTGTTTCACCAAATTATGCCAAGGTACTGCTGATCATCGATCAAAACAGCGCCGTCGACTGCCTTGTCCAAAGATCTCGTGATAGAGGTATGCTCAAAGGACTAATGAGCGAGATCTGCAAGCTTGATTATGTGGCTAAATCCAGCGATGTTGCCGTGGGGGATATCGTCGTCACTTCTGGCCTCGGGGGCGTTTTTCCAAAAGGTTTACCGGTGGGCCGAGTTTTGACTGTCAAAGAAATGCGAGGAGAGCTTTTCAAAGACACTGAGATCAAACCTGCTGTTGATTTTTCCAAACTGGAAGAA
Organism: Desulfobacteraceae bacterium; assembly: GCA_020349865.1. Next base: position 4,084,721 of record CP070700.1, on the reverse strand, counting down.
GTCCTGGTGATTTTGGAGGAGAACAAACCATCGAACCAGCTGAAAGAAAACGAATAGCCTTTTACCTTTTCGCGTGGTTTATTGGAATATTTTTCACTCTGGTCAAAGGGAAATGGATGAACCTCATGGGTTCGAATTTAGTTGATCTAGATCTCTTGACCATATTAATCGCCTATCTGTTCTTGTTTTATGGTAAGAGCGCCACGGCCACCTTTGCCTTTGGGCAGGGAATCTTAATGGATCTTTTTTCCGGCGGTTTGCACGGGCTTTTTACTCTTCTTTATCTGGGCGTTTATGGCGGCATTCTCTTGGGTTATCGATTTTTCGACCTTCAGGGCCCTAAGGGCCAGATGATCATTATTTCCCTGGCAGTTTTGTTGAGGGAATTGCTGTTTTTCATAATGCTAACAGTTTTTTACCAAGACATAGTCTTTTCAAAGGATTTTCTTATAGTATCCGGGGTCTTGGCGATAGGCACAGGGCTGATTGCGCCTATCCTCTTCTATGTATTTGATTGCCTGAGGGTTGATTTATCAGAAGATATCCATAGCTCTTTAACCGAGCGGTTATAATATTCATCAACCATTCTTCTGTACAATACTCACTAACCGGAAAGATGATCTCCGGTGTGGCGCTTAATGCCTGCGGAGAATAGGACTTTGAGAACATCAGATTTCGATCCCATCTCAATAGAGGTTTTTGACAGACAGCTCAAAAAGGCAATGTTGGTAATCCTTGCGGTTTTTTGCGTTTTGATCCTTAGGTTCTGGTTTCTGCAGATTGTAAATGGATCAATGTATCGTACCAAATCGGAAAACAATCGCATACATCTCCAGGATATACCACCTTTTAGAGGCATGATTTTAGACCGGCATGGGAAGACGCTTGTGGATAACCGCCCCTCCTATGATCTTTATGTAATACCGGAAGAGGTTCAAGATCTGGGAGATCTATTAGAAAGGTTAAGTCGCCTATCAGGGGTTGATCCGCAGCCGGCAAAACAAGAATTGGATAAGGCCTCCCGCAGGTATCCTTTTAGGCCCGTCTGTCTTAAAAGAGATTTATCCCGCAATGAACTGGCCAGGATTGAGACCCATCGCTTTAATCTACCCGGGGTCATGATTAACGTTTCACCACAACGGCGTTATATTAATGGAGAGCGTGCCTCTCATCTCATCGGGTACTTGGGAGAAATTAGCGAGAACCAATTGAACAGCGGAAAGTACCCGGATAGCAAACCTGGGGATTTGATCGGGAAGTCCGGGGTGGAGTGGAAATGGCAACCAGATTTAAACGGGGTGCGAGGGGGTGAGCAGGTTGAGGTGGATGCCAGCGGGAGAAAAATAAGGGTGATCGCACATAAATCCCCAGCCCCCGGTGACAATGCCTGCCTGACTATCGACAAAGATCTCCAGGCTGTGGCAGAGAAGGCCTTGGTTGGCAAATCTGGGGCAATTGTGGCCATGAATCCCAACAATGGAGAGATAATGGCCCTGGCAAGTAGCCCCTCCTTTGACCCGAATCTGTTTGTTGGAGGAATAGACAGGGCTAGCTGGGAAAGGATTGTCTTGTCCGGGGATTTTCCTTTACAAAACAGGGCCCTATCCGGTCAATACGCTCCTGGCTCTGTGTTTAAAATAGTTATTGCACTTGCAGGGCTCGAAGAAGGCATTATTGACCCTGAGGAAGAAATAGTCTGTAAAGGCATCTACTTTTTGGGGCGACGTGGCTATCGTTGTTGGAAGAAGTATGGACATGAAAAGGTGAGTTTTCACCGGGCCCTGGTTGAATCTTGCGATGTATATTTTTACGAGATGGGGAGAATGCTGGGCATTGATAAGATTTCTGAGTATGCTATGAGATTAGGCCTTGGAAAAATGACCGGATTCGATGTAGTGCATGAGAAGGCCGGGTTAATCCCGACCCGTGATTGGAAGCTCAAAAGATGGGGCGTGCCCTGGCAGGAGGGAGAGACGCTGTCCACGGCTATCGGGCAGAGCTTTGTCCTTGTAACCCCAATACAGATGGCCACGTTTATATCAGCCGTTTTTAACGGTGGCATAAATTATAGGCCTCAGGTGACCAAATGGGTAGGGAAAAGTGAGACCAATAAGACTTATGAATTTGCTCCTTTTGTAACAGGGAAACTGGGAATTAGGCGGGAACATTTGGAGCTTGTGAAAAGGGCCCTTATAGGCGTTGTCAATGAGCCCCATGGCACCGGTGGAAGGGCCAGGGTGAAAGATGAGACCGTTGCTGGAAAG
>CP070700.1:4076000-4082357 GCA_020349865.1 Desulfobacteraceae bacterium | reverse complement strand
TGGGCTCTCTTCCCCTGCGATCTCCACTACAATAATGCAGGTTCGTTCTGTATAATCGATCCCCTCCATTCCGAATTTGAGTCTCAGGTCAATTACAGGAATTACTTTTCCCCGGAGATTGATGACCCCTTTCACAAAAGCAGGGGTCTGGGGGACGGTGGTAATCGGCATCATTCCAATGATCTCTTTGATCTTTAAGATACTGATACCGTACTCTTCGTTCGCCATCCTAAAAGTGAGATATTTCCCGTCCTTGTGTTCCATAGCCTTTAAAGCCTGATCCATCGTCTCTGCCAGCTCTGCCATTACGCTTTTCTCCCTGTTGTTTTATTTTACTTATTTTGTGATAGTTGTTCGGGGCTTAGCAATTATATTTTTTTATTTCGGTACCTATAAAATTCTCTTTAGGGATTTTTTATCCCCCAAGAAGCCGTAATTGATCCGGTCTCAGATACCACTGTAACACACCCGAATGGGTCGGAAGCGTTTCCAAATCGATCCGGCAGACACCTCCCATCTGAAAGTTTATCAGCACTTTTGACCCTTCCGTAAGCATGAACGATGCTATTTCAGCAACGGATGGGAGGTGACCAGCAATCAATATGCGATTTCTGTCCACAAGACCGAGAAGGAAATCAATAGTATCTGCTGCAGGAGCCATCGGCTTTACCTTTTCGGTATCTATTATCTTATCAGTTGCTAACGCCAGTTCTTTGGCTACGATAGCTGCGGTCTGTTGCGACCGTTTCTTCGGGCTGGAAACGATAGCGTCCGGGCTGACTCCCATACGTTTCAATGCCCGGCCGGTCACCCGGATCTGATCTGTTCCTTCAGGGCTCAATCCCTCTTCAGGGTCTTTATCTTTTGGAAACGGAATTCCATGTTGCATCAGATAAATTTCCATGGTGTGTACCTCCTTTATTGTAGTCAATGTAACCAACTAAATTAATTAAACTAATCAACAACGGGCATCTGCCCAAATACCTTATTAAGATTTGGGCAACAGCCGAAGAATCATTGACCGATCAACGTCAACTCCCCTTCATAAATAAATTCTCGGGTATGACGCGCAACCTTATCCGGATCGACTTTTTTTCGTGCTTCCCCAGTTTCAATAGCTGCTTTGGCTACGGCAGCGGCTACCAGTGGCGGGACGGAAAAACTCATCCCTCTGGGGAGAATATGATCAGTGCTGAGTTCCTTTTCGGATATGGCCCTGGCAAGGGCATAGGTGGCGGCGATTTTCATGGCCTCATTGATCGATTTAGCCCGGACATCGAGTGCTCCCCGGAAGATTCCAGGGAAAGCCAGGATATTGTTAACCTGGTTGGGATAATCAGAACGCCCGGTAGCCACCACGCTCGCTCCTCCTTTTTTTGCTTCCTCAGGCATGATCTCCGGAATAGGGTTGGCAAGGGCAAAAATAATCGGATTACTCGCCATGGATCGGACCATGGCTTCACTCACCAGGTTTCCTTTTGACACCCCGATAAGGACATCTGCTCCAGCAAGGGCATCACTGAGATTTCCCTCTGTTTTAAGAAGATTCGTTACCTTTGCTATAGCCTCCTTAGCAGGGTTCATCCCACCTTTTCTTCCTTGATAAATGATTCCTTTAGAATCGCAAACAACAATGTGTTTTATCCCCAAAGAAAGTAGGAAGTTGGCTACGGCAACCCCTGCCGCTCCAGCGCCGTTTATGACCACATTGACGATTTCGATGTCTTTTCCGGTGACTTTCAGCGCGTTGAGTAATCCCGCAGCCACAACCACTGCAGTTCCGTGCTGATCGTCATGAAAGACAGGGATGTTAAGTTCGTTGCGTAATCGTTCTTCAATAAAGAAGCATCTGGGGGCGGAGATGTCTTCAAGGTTGATCCCACCAAAGACGGTGGCGATCCTTTTGACAGTCTCGACGATCTGCTCCGGGTCGTAGGCAGCAATACAGATGGGAAATGCTTCGACACCGCCAAAGGTGTGAAAAAGGACAGCTTTGCCTTCCATGACTGGAAGGGCTGCCCGTGGGCCGATATTCCCCAATCCAAGCACTGCGCTGCCGTCAGTGACAATGGCGACCAGATTGCTTTTGGCAGTATAGTCATAAATCCGATCGCGATTGGTCTGAATTTCCCGAGATGTTTGGACCGAGTGCGGGGGAAGGTAAAAGAGGTTCAGGATATTACGATCTCTAGCCGGAATCTTAACCTTTATTTCAAGAAGCCCCTGATAGCGGCGGTGAAGGTCGAGAGCCTGTTCCTTAAGTGTTGCGTTGGATGGTAGTTCTGAAGGAAGAGACGGGAGCTTCCCTTCAAAAGAGAGCCTTTCCAACCGTTCATATATTTTGTCAGGATCTGCCTGAACCCTTGCTGTCCCGGTGTCAATGGCCGCTCTGGCAACAGCGGCTGCAATGGCAGGGGCGACCCTGAAATCAAAGACCTCCGGCACAAAATATTCGGCAGAGAGCCGATCGTTGGGTACAAGTTGAGAAAAGGCCGTTGCCGCAGCCACTTCCATCTCAAGAGTAACCCTTCGGGCAGCCACGTCGAGTATCCCTCGAAAAAGTCCGGGAAAGATCAGTGCAATATCAAGAAGATTTGGATAATCTGACCGAGAGGTGGCAATGATCCTGGCACCTCCTTTTTTGGCTTCGGCCGGTATAATTTCAGGCTCTGGAACAGACAGGGCAAAGATGATAGGGTCGCTTGCCATGGAAGAAATCATGTCAGCGGTAAGCACCCCTCCTGCCGCAAATCCGATAAAAGCATCGGCCCCGACGAGAACGTCTTCCAATGTCCCCTTTTTCTGTCTCGGGTTCGTTGTCTTTGCGATCTCGGCCTTGGCCCAGTTCATACGTTCCGTTCGGTACTTATAGATCGCACCTGCCCGATCGCAAACAACCAGATCTTTGATCCCAGCGTTCATCAAAAGCTTTGCCGTTCCTATGCCTGCGGCGCCAGCACCGCAGATGACTACGGAGAGGTCTTCTAATTTTTTCCCGACCAACTTAGAGGCGTTGATCAGAGCACCTAATGCCTCTATGCCCGCCACGTGTTGATCATTATGAAGAACCGGAATGTTGAGAGCCTGTTTAAGATGTTCCTCAATGCAAAAACAGCCGGGAGACGCTATGTCTTCCAGACATACCGCACCAAAAGTGGGTGTTATAAGGCAGACGTTCTCTATGATCGCTAAAGGGTCGTGGGTAGATAGCGCGATAGGAAAGGCATCCACGCCGGCAAAGGTCTTAAAGAGTACCGATTTGTTTTCAAGTACCGGAAGGACAGCCTCAGGCCCCAAGAAACCAGAGCCTCGCACAGCAGACCCGTCACTCACCAGCGCCACGGTATTTCCCCGGCAGGAATAGGAAAAGGAACTGGCAGGTCGATTGAATATCTCCATGCATACATCTGCCACACCAGGGGTATATGCTAAACTGAGAGCATGTTCGTCTTTGATCGGGACTTTGGTATCGATTCCTATGACGCCTTGGTACTTGCGGCGATACTGGAGGGTTCTTTGTTGAGATTGATCCATAAAAATTCTAAAAAGAGTCCTTAAAATTGATGGTTTCGTAAAAAGTCCATTTTGTTCACTTCATAAGCATTTTGAGCGCACTTAAGATGGTCAGTCCCGCTTCAGCGGGACTAAAACTCGGGCTAACGCCCTCAAATCCTGCTAAAGCGGGACAATTTTTACGCTTCGTTTCACTAAGAACCTTTAGCTTATTTTTTACACCAAACGGATGTTCAGCGATATAAGTACCTGAATATAAAGGATTGGGTTTTGAAAATTCCCAAAAGGTAGTGCCACAAAATTGTCTCTTTTCTATTGACATCGTGCATTTAATAGATTATTTTGGGAGTGTCTTAATAGGGAGGCTCCCATGTTTGCACGTGTCAAGAAATCTGGAAAGTACCAGTATCTTCAGATCGTAGAAAATCGGAAAGAAGGCAAAAAGGTAAAACAGCGCGTTATTGCGACAGTGGGTCGCATGGATCGTTTACACGCCAAGGGAGCGGTGGAAACGCTCATTCGCTCGCTTTCGAGGTACTCGGAGAAAGTCTTACTTATTTTATCCGGCAAAACTGAGGTCTCTGCCAATGCGAACAAGATAGGCCCTTGTCTTATTTTTGAACGACTCTGGGAAGAAACAGGAATAAAGAAAGCCATAGAGCACTTATTGGCAGGGAGAAAGTTTGAATTTGACGTGGAACGGGCCTTATTTCTCACGGTATTACATCGGCTCATGGTGTCGGGCTCTGACCGGTCATGCGACAAGTGGCATCGAGACTACCTGATCAAAGGAGCAGAGAATCTTTGTTTGCATCACCTGTATCGAGCGATGGCTTTTCTTGGTGAAGAATTGGCAGATCAAAAGGGTGCCACACCGTTTTCGCCGAGGTGCCTAAAAGATCTGCTTGAAGAAGAGATATTCTTCGCGCAGCGGGATCTGTTTTCCAAACTTGATCTAGTCTTTGTCGATACCACCTCTATCTATTTTGAGGGGGAAGGTGGAAGTACATTGGGGAAAAAGGGTTTCAGCAAAGACCATCGTCCCGATCTGAACCAGATGGTCGTGGGTGCTGTCATAGCAAACAACGGCAAGCCCATTTGTTGTGAAATGTGGCCTGGTAATACAACGGATGTCAAGACATTGATTCCTGTAACAGAGCGTATGCAAGAACGTTTCAAAATTGGCCAATGTTGTATTGTTGCCGACAGGGGCATGATAAGCGCCACCACTCTTAAGGCACTGGAAGAGCCTGAGAGAAAGATTCCTTACATCCTGGGGACAAGGATGCGCAAAGTCAAAGATGTCAGGCTCGATGTTCTTTCACGGGCAGGAAGATACAGGGAGGTCTATTGCGAGGGGACATCATCCCAGGATCCTGCGCCGCTTAAGGTCAAGGAAGTCCGTGTTAATGGGGTGCGCTACATTGTGTGCCTGAACACCCGCCAGGCCCACAAGGATGCAAGGGATCGGGAGGCGATTATCGCTTCATTACAAGACCACATCAAGAAGGGTCCCAAGGGTCTGGTAGGCAACAAGGGCTACCGAAAGTATCTCAGAATCGAGCGTGATAGCGTGACCATCAATTTTGACAAGGTAAAGACTGAAGCCAGGTTTGATGGTAAATGGGTGCTGAGAACCAATACGGATCTCCCGCCGGAACAAGTGGCTCTGAAGTACAAAGAGTTATGGCTCATGGAAAGGGTTTTTAGAGATGTCAAGACAATCCTTGAGACACGGCCTGTATTCCACCAACGAGACGACACCATTCGGGGGCATGTTTTCTGTAGCTTTCTTGCCTTGGTACTGAGAAAAGAACTGGAACGACGTCTTGAGTCTTCGGGCCACTTTTTTGAATGGGCCGACATTAAGCAAGATCTTAAAGCACTCCAGGAAATCCTGGTTGAAGACAATGGCAAACGTTTGGCCATTCGCAGCCAATGTTTGGGAACCTGTGGGAAAGTGTTTCATTCAGTGGGAGTAGCTGTTCCGCCCACAATTCGTGAGGTCTGAATTACAATATGAAAAGTGATCGGTAGTGCCAAGACCATATCAAGGCCTCATAGTGGCCTGTTTTTACTGAATATTATTTTTCGCACTGTAAAAGATCAGTTTAGGCAAAAGGTAACCAAGATAAGCTCATCAAAGACTTTTTACGAAACCATCAATGATGTCTCAGAAAGTCTCAAGCCATTGCTGTCCCTATCCGCCGTGAGCTCAGTTGAGCACTTGCCTGAGAAACTGCCCTGTATATGAGTTTTCGATTGCTGCAATCTCTTCCGGCGTGCCGCACCCGATGACTTTTCCTCCTTCGTCTCCGCCCCCAGGCCCAAGGTCAATAATATAGTCTGTTGATTTTATGACATCCATGTTGTGTTCAATGACGATAATTGTATTCCCTGCATCCGTCAGACGGTTCAGGACTTCGAGAAGCTTTTGTATGTCGGCAAAATGAAGACCGGTTGTTGGTTCATCCAGAATATATACCGTATGACCTGTAGCGGATTTGCTCAGTTCGCGGGAAAGTTTCACCCGTTGTGCCTCACCTCCAGAAAGCGTGGTCGCAGACTGTCCCAAGTGAATGTAGCCGAGCCCCACATCGACCAACGTCTGAAGTTTTTTTCTTATCTGACTGATATTGCCCAAAAAGGAAAGTGCTTGGTTGACTGTCATATCGAGTATTTCAGCGATATTCATCCCTTTATAGCGAATTTCCAGCGTCTCTCTATTGTATCGTTGTCCATGGCACACATCACAAGTGACATATACATCAGGAAGAAAATGCATTTCTATCTTGATAATGCCATCCCCGCTGCATGCCTCGCATCTTCCTCCTTTTACGTTGA
>CP070700.1:4064120-4075900 GCA_020349865.1 Desulfobacteraceae bacterium | reverse complement strand
TCTGGTCAGTGAGCGCGGCGACCTGGTCCTGACCGCCGATGCAAGAATAGATAACCGCGACGACCTGATACGATCCTTAACGACAAATGGTCATCTTGCCGAATCCGATCCTACCGACGCAGATCTGATCCTGAATGCCTATGAGTGCTGGGGTACCGATTGCCCCACCCATCTCATCGGGGATTTCGCTTTTGCCATCTGGGATGCAGCCAAGCAGTGTCTCTTCGCCGCGCGAGACCCTTTGGGCATGCGAAGTTTCTACTACAGGGCTGAGCCGCGGCGGTTTATTTTCGCAACGGAGTTAAAGCAGGTCCTTGCAGTACCCAACGTGCAGACTACCGTCTTTGAGCCGGCCGCCGCCTCATACCTTGCCGGCCTTTTCGGACCGCCGGAGTGGACGTCTTATCAGGGCATATTCCAGCTTTCCCCGGCTCACGCACTGCTGGTAGACGCAGAGGGACACAGTACCTGGCGCTATTGGGACATCGACCCCGCCTACCAGATCACCTACGCCAACGAGGACGAGTACGCCGAACACTTCCTGGAGATATTTAAGGAAGCGGTGCATTGCCGGCTCCGGAGCGTTAAGCCGGTGGGCGTTTTTCTGAGTGGCGGTATGGACTCAGGCAGTGTTACTTCTACGGCCGGTTGGCTGCTCCAGCGTGGTGCATCGCACTATTGCCATCCTCTCCGGGCTTACTGTTATGCCTTTGATGAACTCACCCAGTGTGATGAACGTCACATTAGTAATGAAATCGCGCGGTATTACGGCCTTCCCGTCACATCGATCCCGGCTGAGACTTTCTGGCCCCTTAAAGGCTACCCGGCCGACGGACCCGATAGGGATGATCCTTTGACGGGTGCGTATCAGGCACTGATCAATCACACCTTGAACACTGCCCGGGCCGCGGGAGTACAGTTAATGTTTACAGGACGTTATGGCGACCTCATGGCCGGTGGAGGTGTTTTCGACTATCCGGACCAGGTGTATGCCCGGCAGTGGTCTAAACTCTGGGGTGATTTGAGGAATCATAGCCAGCAAACAGGCATCCCTCTGATCAGGGTGATAAAGCGTCATGTAATAAAGCCTCTGATAGATAAAATTTATCCGAACTGGACCCATAAGTGGCTCTACCGAGTTGTGAACACCATGCTTAAGCGTCCCAAAACCCAATGGTACCCGGAGTGGATCCGGCCCGAATTTGCCGAGCGCGTGGGATTAGATGAAATTATCCGGAAAAGCGATCCACAAACAAGGATTAAGGGCTTTGCCCGGCGTGAGCGTTACAAGTGGATTGTTAACCCGTTAGATATACGGCTCAAGGTGTGGGCTGAGCGTATCCATGCCAAATTAGGGTTAGCTTATGCCGACCCCTGGTGTGACCGGCGCATATTCAGTTTTGCAATGGCCGTGCCTCAGCGAATTTTCGGCCAAGCCGGAGAATACAAACCGCTTGTCAAAAGAGCTATGAACGGAATCATGCCCGAAGTAACACGGCAAGTTGCAGGCAAGACCTATCCCGAACCCTTGTATAAGCGGGCTATTGTTGAACAGGCTCGAGAAACAGTGTTGGGTTTGCTCGCCGGTTCGAAGGCTGATGACTTCGGATATCTTGATGAGCAGGTGCTTCGACAGCACTATGATTCAATCTGCAATGGCGCTGATGAACACCACGCTTTCTGGTGGGCGCTCACCCTGGAGATGTGGTTACGTCAGCACTGGTCGTGAAAATAACAAAACTTTTAAATACAGTATAAAAGGTAACGGTTCCTCATCCGAGATTTAATCCGCCAGGCGGACAAGGGTTAATTCCCCGCAGCTTGCTGCGAGGTAGTTCATTTGATTTTAGAACATTATTCATAAGAAAGGAGAATACGGTGGAAAAAAAGCAACGCCGGAGCACTTATCCAAAAAAAAAGAAATCGTATGCTTGTCCTGAACTGAGAGAATGGGGAACGATCGTAGACCTGACACGCATTAAAGGAAAGACTGCTTATAGCGATATATTCGGCACTGGCAGTAAAACCCCACCAGGGCAAACGAACATGAATTAAGCCTTGAACAGGGAAATCAGTGGATAGCTTACTAAAGTGCCGGCACGTGGCAGTTAAGCTTTTATCGCCTGATGCCAAAGGGCCCGCAAACTGCTCGCGGATTCCTGGTGCGCCCAAACTTAAGTCAAGTCTGATGGCTCTCACACACGCAATTTCCTCTACCGGCCTGTGGGCAGAAATAACTGAAGTGGTCTTGGTGATGAGAACAACGCCTCAACCCACGTTAGGCCTCCTGGGGAATCTGGATGCAGCCGGAAAGGTCAGAATAGAGGTGCTGGGTCAGCAAATGAATCACGCCCTCTCTCACCTGCGATACGTCGATTACCCTCAGGCTGAGGCGGATTGTGAGCAATTGGCCTTGCAACTTGTTGAACGCTTTGGAAGTGATGCACTTCGTGGCTTTCACTTCATGGCCATCCCCCGTGGGGGCCTCATTGTTCTCGGTATGCTTGCCAACATCTTGGGGCTCCAACACGCGCAACTAGACCCGCTTCGTGACTTGTCACCCGACATACCCTTGGTCGTGGTGGATGACTGCTCACTGAGCGGAGCCCGTTTTGCCCGCTTCGTGGGGTGCTGCCAAAGTCATCGGGTCATCTTTGCCCACCTCTATTCCCATCCTGACCTGCGGGCCGCCATCGAAGATCGAGAGTCCCGAGTCATAGCCTGTCTAAGCGCTCATGACTTACGCGACCATGCTCATGAAGGCCTTGGGGACGGACATCATGCCTGGCGCGAGCGATGGCTGGCTGGTTCAGACAATCCCCGCTACTGGTTCGGTCAGACTGACTATGTGTGTTTCGCCTGGAACGAGCCGGATATGATCTTCTGGAATCCCGTCACCGAGCGAGAAGAGCGTGGCTGGCGCGTCATACCCCCGGAACTCTGCCTGAAGAACAGGTCTGAGTCCGGCACACATTCCATCAGCGTGCAGGTGCAGCCCGAGGGCAAGGGGCCGCTGAAACCATCCGCGAACGTACTTTTTGGCGAATTGGAAGGGCAGATCGTGGTCGGCAACGTGGAGTCTGGGACGTGTTTTAGCCTTAACGGCGTGGCCGCCGATATATGGCGGGCTATCGTTGAACACGGCAACCTCGAGGACGTCACCGGCACATTGTTGAGAGACTATGATGTGGACGAGGCCGTTCTGCGCAGCGATCTTAATGCCTTTGTAGCGCAACTGCTTGACCGAGGACTCTTGGAATAAAAGGATGGTTATAACCCCAACCACTGAACACGATCACGGCCTTGGCAAAAGCGCATGGCCTTTATACAGTCTCTTTGGTCTGACCATGGCCAGTGACTTTCCCTTTGTCAACCGGTTGGCGGCTGGTGCCGGGTCGCCCGATGTAACGTTCACCTGTGTCCCGGATTCACCCTACGCGAGTGGCTGGGAGCGCAATGTGCCTGCCTACGCCAGCCCCTCGTGTATCGAAAGTGGGGAAAGTGCCTTCTATCTTTACAGGCGAGCTACCCACGATGTAATGCGTTTTACAGAGGTAGCAGATTTCCGCCTCTGGCCGGACCGGATCGTCTGCCACCTTCTCAACCCGGTATACGAATACCTGGTGGAGATCCACCTGTTAGGGACAGTGTTTTCCTACTGGCTTGAGCTGCAAGGTATGCCGACATTGCACGCCGCTGCTGTTGTGGTTGATGACCGGGCCGTGTCCTTCATTGGCACTAATGGAGCCAGCAAGAGTTCGCTGGCTGCAACATTCATGCAGGCTGGTTATCCACTGCTGACCGACGATATCCTCCCTCTCCAGGGTTGCCGTGACGGGTTCGTCGGCCTCCCGGGGTACCCCCAGATGCGCCTGTGGCCGGATCAGGCCCAGTACTTCTTGGGTCATTACAAGGAGTTGGAACAGGTGCACCCCCCCTATACAAAGCGTCGAGTCCCCGTAGGCACAAATAACTTTGGCAACTTCTGCGAAGCGTCGAAGCCCCTGGCGTGTCTCTACCTGCTTGAACGGCGTGAAACGGCGGAGGGTGCCATCGAAATTACCTCGGTTTCACCGAGAGATTCGGTGATTGAATTCGTGCGCCATTCCTTTGGCGCCCACATCGTTGAAGCCATAGGATTACACGTGCAACGGTTGGGCTTTTTCGCCGAGATGGCCCGATGTGTTACTATGCGCCGAATCATTTATCCTCATGGCATGCGCTACTTGTCCCGTGTCCGTTCTTCGATTCTGGAGGACCTGGGTTAAACCCGTCAATATGCTAAAATAGAAACCGGGAGGCAGCCCGGGTTAATAAAAAAGGCAGCGTCAAAGATGACGCTGCCTTTTTTGGGTTCATCCGGTTAATGAGTACGCCTCAACTCAACACATGGTTGCGGGTTGAAGGTTGAAGCGGTCTTTTCGTAGTGACTGCTGGAAGGCCTTCGAAGAAAAGACCGCTTCGACCTTCCCATCTGCTAACTTCATATCTGATCAATTTCGCGGCACTCATCAACCGGATGAACCTTTTTTGTGTATTGATTCCTCAATTGAGGAGGTATGTGGTATCCGGTATCAGGTATCCGGTACTGGTTTACCTGATTGAGCAGCGCTCAATGAGGGATTAACTCTTGTCAGGGCGCACGATAAAGGAATCGCGAAATCCTTTTTTTGCGAGTTGGGTTCTTTCTTTCCTGGCCTGAACCACAGTGGTATAGCCCCTAAGGCGAACCCGGTAGTAAGGCTCCGTGTTTTTCACCTTTTTTGTTTCCATATACGGTTCATACCCCTTTTCCCGAAGCCTTTTCATTAAGTCATCGGCCGTAATCTTTTGCCGGAAGGCCCCCAACTGGATTATCAGGTGCCCTGTTTGCTGAGGGTCGGTATTTGATTCACGAGCATGCCCAGGGGCACTGGTCATGGTATGGTCAGATACTATCGCCTGCTGCTCACCAGGTGGTAATGCGGGCTCTTTTTCCGTTTGCTGGCTCAACCCTGATGCTCCCGAGAAAAACCACATAAAAAGAACAATGAATGCGAATAACCCCAGACCTGCAGCCAGGGCCAGAAGTCGGCGGAAGGATTTCGTCTCTTTCTGAGGAGCATGTTTCTTAATTGGAATATCTGGCAGGGTTTCAAAAGTCCCTGAGAAGGGCTCCCAACAGAGCTCCCCAATGGCATCCTCCACCACATGTGCCGTAATTGTTTTCTTGCCCCTTCCGTACCCAATGAGAAGGGCATTATCACAGACGACATTGATCTTTTGTGGAATTCCGCCGGAATATTTCCAGATCGCTTGTAACGCGCTGCTGCTAAAGAGTTGGTCCTCCTGGTAGTTTGCAACGCTCAGACGGTGCTTAACATACTGGTATGTTTCCTCTTGATTTAAAGGATTGATAAAGAGCCTCAAGTTTATCCCCTGAGCGAGCGGCTGTAGTTCAGGCTGGCACAGTTTTGTCTCCAGCTCTGGTTGCCCGCAGAGGACAATCTGTACCAGTCTCTGTCTTTGGGACTCAAGGCCGTAAAGGAGCATTAGCTCTCCTATGGTGCTGCTGTGGAAATTATGCGCTTCGTCCACGAAAAAAACCACATTCCCGCCTTCTCCCCGTTGCGCGGCGGCAAAACGCCTAAGTCGATCCAGCCCCTGTTGCTTATAAAGGTGCCCATTCGCCCGCGCCAGTCCCAGATCCACGAGGGCCACATTAAGCATTTGTTCAAAGCTCGCATTCGTGTTGAAATTGCGCGTCACTTTGGTATTTTCATCAAGCCGAAGCAGTGCGGCATCGAGCAACGTTGTCTTACCCGTACCAAACTCGCCGATTATGCTGATAAGTCCGCTTCGTCTGAAAATCCCGGACATGAGGGAAGCTATGTTCTTTCTGTATCCCAGATTCTTGTATAAAAACCGGGGATCAGGCTGCGCGTCAAAGGGCTTTTCAGAAAACCCAAAAAATTGTGAGTACATGGATAACTACTCGACTACCTTGAAAGCGTCCCCTTCCGTTTTTTTCATTCTTCCTACAACAGCAGTAATCTTCAGGTTCGATCTCCACCCTCATGGACTTAAGCATATCAATCATCCAATGCTATACTTAATTAGGCTTGATGTTATTTCGCGCCCCTAAGAAAGTCAAGAGATATGGGGTCGTAAATGTGAAGAAGAACTGACCGTCAAAAGTTAAATATTTGAGGGGCATCCTTAAATAACTAAATAACTTTTCAATGATTAATCATAAGGGAGGCAGTTGAGATTTTCTTCAGCTGCCTTTTTCCTTTCTCGAGCCCAAATGGCCACAAATATAAAAGTCTGTCTGGGGGTCAAATTTTTGATTGACTTACCTTTAACTGCTCAGTGAACATCGAAGATATTTAGGATTCGGGGTCAAACCTTGATTAGGGAGATGGGGACGCCTTTTGATTGTCGATTTTCGATTGATTATTGATTATTGTATTTTACCGGCGCAGAGATCAAAAAGATGTAAATATCTCAAAAAGTTCTTGAATTGACGCGAATAGGGGATACAGTTAGGGTAAATGTATGGAAAGGGGGACGTCCGCAATTAAGTAAATAATATGGAATAAAGATTGGGTATTTATGGACCCGAGGCACCGAGACCGGCCCTGATTATGAGCACCGTAACCCAAAGGAGGGAAAAAATGATCACGCTTAAAGATGGAAGCAAAACAGGGGATATACGGCTGGATAGGATAAAATATTTCGACAAGCGAAGCAGGGGTTACCCCATACGTAGAATGGTAGCTCGGAAAAAAATGAGGTCATACACCTGGCGCTGCAACATGCATCTGGATCAGGGCTCGGAAGGCGCATGTGTCGGATTCGGCGTTGCCCACGAACTGGCGGCAAGACCATCCGAAGTGGAGGGATTATCGAATAAATTTGCCAGAGAAGCCATCTACTGGGAAGCGCAGAAGATCGATGAGTGGAAAGGGGGTTCATACCCAGGCGCGAGACCTAAATATGAAGGGACATCCGTGCTGGCAGGAGTAAAGATCGCACGCGACAAAGGATTTTTTGACTCGTTCTACTGGGGGTTCAGCATGAACGACCTCGCACTTGGAGTGGGGTACCGCGGGCCCGCGGTTTTGGGACTGCCATGGATGGAGGGTATGTTTGACACGGATGCCAGGGGATATATCCATGCAACAGGAGATGGCACGGGCGGTCACTGCATTTTGTGCCGCGGCGTAAACGTGCGTGAAAAATGCTTTCTTCTCAGAAACTCCTGGGGCCGGGACTGGGGGGTGGACGGTGATTGTAAAATATCCTTTGCCGACATAAAAAAACTGCTCGCAGACGGTGGAGAATCCGTATTTTTTGAGAGCAGGCACACGGTGGCTTTATAAAATGGAGTGTGAAAAGCGGGACGCTGGTAAGCAAGTAAATAACTTTCCGGCTACAGTAAATTTCTGGGGGTCAAATCTTTGATTGACTTACCTTTAACTGCTCAGTGAACATCGTGAAGGGGTCAAGTCTTTGATTGACTCTTGTTATCATTTATCTTAATCTGGCATCAAATCTTTTATATTTCTTCTTTGCACGTGAGCTTACCAGCTCGTGGCTTTCAATGGCTGGGAGGTTCAAGGAGCATTGAATTGGGGACGCCCTAACTTTAGCCATGCTTCTTTTATAATAAGGCCCCTCACTGTTCGGCATGTTCACTAAATCAAGGAAAGATCATTGCCAAACCTTTCTTAGAGTTTTAAGTCCTTTCAAGTAGTCTTCATATTCTAAGTTTGCCCGAACACCATATTCACTGAATATATCCAACATCTCTGATATTGAAACCCCGGCTATTTTTGAAGCCTTTTCTAACGATGCCTCGGAATGTTTATATTTTTCGATGGCTAGCATGACCCTGCCGAGATCAACAAGTTCTCTGACCTTCTTTGATACATCAGCACGTTCTTCCTTTGCAAGCGATATAAGAAATTTAAAATAATCATCATTAATACGTATGCTGAGAGTTTTTCCGGCCATTTTTATTCACCTCCTTCAATCCTGTTCCTTGCATCTTTAAGTATAGCATTGCTATACCTGCCGATAGCTTGGAGACGTTGCAACTTTGTTAGGGCTTCATCCCTGTCAACAAGCTGCTTTTCATATGCCCTTATCAAAAAACCGATGGCGGTAACGAAATCGATCTTTAAAAGCTTGGAAGCTCTGATCGCATTTCTATCGTCTGTAGCGATGGTTTCAGCCCCTGCCTGAATGGCAAGCAACAAGGCTTCGGCTTCGGCTTCATCGATATTGAAATCGTCCATTAATTTCCTTTTTTGCCTTGGGTTTTTCGCGGTCAAAACCTCAATCTTTCCCTGTTTGATCAGATTCTCTACAAATGGCCTTTCTTCCCGCCCCTGTATACATACTTCAGATTTCACTTTTTTGGGAATCGCAACCCTTCCTTGAAAGGTTGAGAGAAACAATTCAAGTAAACCTATTCTGGCGAGCAAAATCAAAGTCGATGCATCAAAAATAATCATAGCACGAATGTAATACATTCGAATGACATTGTCAATTAAAAAACTGATAGGGCAAGGGCGACGAGAGGCGGGTTGCTCAATAAATGAATTTACGGTCACAGGAAAACGTAGTTGCAGTTTCTTGAAGCTCCCTCAAGTCCTGCGGCGCACAAACGGCACGTTCATGCAGAACCTTTATTAAGCCCAATCCTTTGTTCTGGATTCATGAGAATGGGGTTAGGTCTGTGTCTTGACTAATGTTTGTGGATAAAGTGTCAGGTCTTGGCATTTAACAGGGCAAGAAAAGGCACACCAGAGGAATAGGCTCCAGTTTGAAAATATCGAATTTCCTATATGGTCTCCACTATGAGGCCTGTTGGTGCGTCCGGTGCTGAAAAATTAAAAGGAACAGACAATTTGGCCATATCGGATTCATTTCCCATGTGATTAACGGCTACGACACCGAGCTCTATATCACCTGCAAGAATAGGAAATGAAGGCATATCATCAGGTAAAATAATTTTGGTAACATTGCCAACTTCGGCAAAATCAGAATCGTAACTGACTTTCTTACCTACTGCCCAATAGAGTTTATAACCTACCACTCCAGGACCATTTGAAGCATTCCAGTGAACCTTTTTTTTTCGAACTCTTGCCATTTTGTTCTCATCCTTAATTGTAATAAGAATGTGCTTTTTGGCGGTTTCCAATGGCCTGGATAGCTGTACCCGGTTCCGTGCCCGACGGCGAAGGAAGATGCCGATTAACAAAATAACGGTGATGACAATGCAAATAATCAGCATAGTCGTGAAGGTTATACCCAACTCATTGCTGGAGATTGCCATGTCGTGCTTCGATGAAGGTTAGCGGATAGACGTATGGTACCAAAGGAGAAGTTTTTATAGGTTATTGGAACGCTTATACTGCCAACAGAACGTTTATCGCCTTGAACCCCGCGGTGAGAAATAAACTTAGGCGAAAAAAATGGATGTAAAATAATGAAATGAAACAAAGAACCAAAATATGCGTTAACAGTAACTCAAATTGAATGCTACTTCAATATAAAAAACACTACTAGTTCCTCTGTAAATCACGGAAAAAAACTTTGATGCAATACTGTGCCCTGTTACAGCAGGTAGGGAGCCTAAATGTAGAATCTGCTATACGGTCTCCATTGTGAGGCCTGTTGGTGCGTCCGGTGCTGAAAAATCAAAAGGGGCGGTCAATTTGGTCATATCCGATTCATTTCCCATGTGATCAACGGCAACAACGCCGAGCTCTATATCACCTGGATCAAGAGGAAATGAAGAGACGTCATCAGGCAAAATAACTTCGGTAACATTGCCAACTTCGGCAAAATCGGAATCGTAAGTGACTTCCTTACCCGCTGCCCAATAGAGCTTATAACCAACCACACCATGAGTATTTGAAGCATTCCAGCGAATTCTCCTTTTTCTAATCTTTGTCATTTTTTTCTCCTTGTTTGTTTTCGCAAGAAAGCTTTGATGGGAAGTTTCCAAATCAAATAATTTAAATTTTTTATCAACCTGCTCCATAAACATAAATTTCACTCCAATTCCCTGAAGATTAGTCTGTGCAATTTCTCCCGCAATCTTGACATGTTTCCGACAGTTGGGGAGAGTAAAACTCATGACAATCTTCTGTCCGGCACCGGGGGCCATGCGGGTTTCGATAAACACTCCGCCAGTACTTATATTTTTGATGAAATCCTTGTAAGTGCGATCCTTAATAGAATAATCTATGACCATGAAGATAGATTTTCTTTTGTGTTTCCTTCTATCTCCTACCAGTTTTGACTCAAAAGTTTCCAAAAAATTTCGTTGCTCCCCTTCGAATGAATAAGGTGTCAGGTAATGCTGAGTCCTTCGATTCATAAGTTCGATGACGAACCTATTCAGACTTCGGCTGAGCAAGGAGGTTAATATGCTCTCAAAAATACGTCACGGTTTTTGCGAATCGAAGCACTAAGTCAAAGTTGTATCTAACCTTCTGAGTCTTATTTTTGTATTTCCCCTCTTCTGTCATAAGGAACACATATGTAGGTTGAATCTACCAAGTAGGATTTCGTTCCCCCGTCTTCTTCGAAAAAGGAACTTGGAATATAAATTATAAGTTAAAAGAGAAGAGAATAAAAGAGAAGAGAAGATTATAAAATATGTATAATTATTATATTTTATAATATTCTATATTTAGTTTAAATTAGTAAATTAAATCTAAAATAATCAGAAATTAAAGTCAAGAAATTTTTAGTAAAAGTCTGCACACTTATGTGGGTAAATGGGTTCCCTCTTGAACTCATAAGGGGTTTGGGACCAAATATTAACTGTTAAATGTACCAAAAAATATCGAATGTCGAACAAGGAATAATGAATGTCGAAGGAAAGTGGAGTTAAAAGGGGTCAGTGATGGGATCAGGTCTACTCTTGATTCATAGGCCATAAGGCGTAAGACTTAAGACATGGGGCAAAGAGCAGAGGGATTGACTATTGACTATTGTATTTCACCGCAGAGCACGCCCCCGTTAAATAGACGGAAAAGGCATTTAACCCCAGTACCATCTGCCGGAGCTACGGGGCAGACGGGACAGGCAAAGTACGCAGAGGAAAGACTTTGTTTGTTGTAAAAGAAAAAGATTATCTCACGCCCCAGTACGATCTTCTGGACCTGACTTAGGTTGAATTGCTGGCAGGATAGTGAACATTGTGATATCCAAAATCTGCCTTTTTTAATCGGTTCAATCACTGGCCACTTCAAAAAAACAAGGTATCTTTTTCCTTGGCATATAAATCTCCTTGGAAATCATCTCCTCAAGGGCCCTCAATCCCTCGCTGGCCTTCTTTTTCGTTATGGCTTTCGGCAAGGTTTTCCATCTTCGCTTACCGTGCCGATAAAAATAACCAATGACCCGTCAGCCACGTCTCTTGGTTATGCATGCCATAATTTTCCTCCGTAAATAAAATTCCCGAAGTGGTGCTTACGGTCACTGTCAACCGCACCGGTCCTTACGGATACCGGCCACTTCGGGATCATGTCCAAACTTAGATTAGCAATAAAAATGACCATTTACGGAGGTCACTCCGGACAATGATTTAAGCGTTTTTTAAGTATCTAACTGTGTGAGATTGTCATGCTCTATGTTCATTTTGTTCCATTTTAGTTATCCATAAAAAAGCCCCCTGAGAAAGGAGGAGGAACTCAGGGGGTTGGAGGTTAATAAAGGGGGTTAAGGTTACTCAGTAAGGTTGCCCATCCAACAAGGCGGTATTAAGGCTTTATATT
>CP070700.1:4049390-4064020 GCA_020349865.1 Desulfobacteraceae bacterium | reverse complement strand
TACATATACATGATGCTGATCCTGTATGGCCCTTTAATTACAGAATCACAGCATTAATAAACATCTACTGCACAATCTGGGTTTAAAGGACAGGGTGTTGCATCAAAGTTTTCTTCCGTGACTTAAACCGATTTAAGGCTGGCTGGTATCTCACCTAGCACTAATTACCAAAGAACATTTTCACTAATTCATTCAAGAACAAGGGTAGAACTTTGTTGACTATATTGAATAAGTATCGTTTATGTCTTAGATTGATGATTAGGATCAACGGCCATGCCTAGGAAGGCAAGACTTGATGCACCTGGTACTTTGCATCGTGTCATTGTCAGGGAGATAGAAAAGGAAAAGATTGTCGCCGAAATGAAATATTGAAGTGGTTTTTTATCGCAGATGGGGAAGCTCGCCTCTGAAATCAGGGCCTTTTAATGGGTGACCCTATTTATTTGAAATGAGGTCCGGCAAGGAAAAGCCAAATATCTTCATTTGGTACTCGGGTTCTATTACACTATCCTGTGTCCATACATTTCATCAACCAATCGGATCACGCTCTCGACAGATAATCCTTCCTCCAGCTTTGCACGAATAAAAGCTTTCTCCTCCAGGGCGCCCCGCGGCATTTTACAGTCGCACTCAACCAGGGGAAGCTCCCCGCAACCGCCACATGCGCACTTAAATTCGGAGGCAACGAGCTGAATCTGGCCTTCAAATTTATCATCCCCTCGCGCGGAAAGGGGGACATCCTATATTCCCCCTTCTGAGAAGATTGCCATTTCAACAACCTTTTTACATTGTGGGGAAAATTGCAAATATGCAGACACTCCATACGGCATGAGAGATGATCACCGGAGCCAAGTTGCCCAGCCGCCAGTACAGCAACCCCCAGAAAAGGCCGGCTACCCCGGCTGCGCCAACCAGCATGAAATTCCACGCAAAAACGTGGACACCGGCGTAGATTCCGGTACCCATCAGCCAGCCCTGCCACCCTCCAAAACGACGGGCGAGCCGGTGTTGAAGGAAACCCCGCCAGTAGAATTCCTCTGCCGGCCCGGTGATAAAAAACAGCAACAGGGCAATGACCCACAGGGGCGTCCCTTCACCAATAGTGTAAATCCCGCCAATCTGTTGTTCGGCAAAGGGAAAAATGTTTTGGGAAACGGTTTGTCCAATCCGGAAAACGGCGTACAGGAATGCGGCCGACGCGAGCCCGACCGCGAACGCCCTGCGATTGAAACGGATTGTAACTTCATAGCCTTTACTCAGCCATAAAGCGGAAAGGGCCAGGAGCGATGAGGAAACGGCGATCTTGATCCAGAAATTGCCAATCGGCACACGAAAGGTGACAAACCACAGGATGGCGGCCAGAATGCCCGTAATAAGGAGCGGGCCCGGGTGGGTGTCGTGATTTTTCATACCATCCGATTCAGGACGATGGAAATCACCAGAAGCACACCGAAAACTGTGTCAAGCTGGGCGGTGCGCGCATCGGCATCGATGGGCAGTTCTCGGGCAACCGTCTTGAAGAGCTTGAAGGCTGTGGGCAGGGAAACAAGGACGATCAATGACCAGAGGGCCAGCGGCCCCAGTACCGACATGACCACGACGGCCAGATATGCCAGGACGATCAGGCCCAGGTATAGTATGCGTCCTTGACGCTTGCCGAGAAGCATGGGGAGGGTGGCTATCCCTTCCCGCCCGTCATGCTTGACATCGCGCAAATTATTGGCCAGCAACACCAGGGCCACCAAAGTTCCAAAGGGAAGCGAAACCCACAAGGCCGCCAGACTGAAAACCTGCTGTTGGACGAAATAGGCTCCTTCAACAATCACCGGCCCCCACATAAAAAAAACGCCGATTTCTCCGAGAGCACGGTATTTGTATTTAAGCGGCGGTGCCGTGTAGGTGAGGCTAAAAAACGCCCCAGCGAGCGCCAGGCCAAGTATGGCCCACCCTCTCTGTAGCGCCAGATAGAAACCGATACCTGCCGCCAGTACGTAAAGCACCCACGCGGCATTACGCACCCCTTTCAAGGTCAGGGTGCCTTCAATTAAGGGATGAGGACGATACCGGGCGGTGGAAACATCCCTTTTATCCACGCCGCTGCGCACATCGTAATAGTCGTTGATCAGATTGGTGGCTGCGTGGATCAAAATGGTTCCCAGCAGCGTCAGTAGGTAAAGCGTCCAGGAAAAGGGTCCGTCCAGGGCGGCCAGCGCAGCCCCGACGCTGACCGAAATCCAGGACATGGTAAACGACCAGGGCCGGGAGGCCAGAAACCAGGTTTTGTACATACGTATCATATCAGCAATCTAAATGATAAGAATCCCCAGGGGCTGCAGAATTCAGCAATCGGCTGTCAGCATAAAAAATCAACTGCCTTGCAGCAAGCCGGATGGAGTCTAATGTTAAAAACATCCATTTTGAAGACTTCGCAAAAATTAACTAAAATCAGCTAATTTGTCAAGAATTTTTACCGGATGAACCGTGAAATCTCCTTGACTTCTTTGCCTGTTTATCGTTTCATTATCATTAATATCCTTCCAATCTAATCACCTCTTTTAAGGAGGTTGCCCGATGGAGAAACCCCCTCAAAATATGTTTTTCCTGCTTTTAACGGGATATTGTCTGTCCTATTGGGAGCTGAACTCTTTTGATAGAATTACATTCCTTACAGAGTTAGTGCTCATCCGTAAATGAAATAAAGGCACTATCAAGTGTCCCTCACAATATTCAATTAAAAACTTAGGGGCGAAAGGAGGTCGGGAAAATGTATGAAAAGATTATGGTTCCATTAGACGGCTCGGAAGTGGCTGAGTGCGTTCTCCCTCATGTGGAAGGTTTCATAAAGGGATGCCACGTAACTAATGTCGTATTAGTGCGTGTGGTGGGACCACCTGCGGCATCTTATTATGGAGAAGTTTCTATCAGCCCTGAAATTTATGAGGAAGCGGAATCAGCCAGGAAATCTGAGGCCAAAGACTACCTTGACCAGATAAAGAATCGACTCAAACATGAGGGGACGGAATTACACTTGGAGGTTCTTGTTGGGAGGATAACGGAAAGCCTTATCGATTACGCAGAGAATAATGACATCGATCTTATTCTTATAGCAACTCATGGGCGTTCTGGCGTTACGCGGTGGGTCAGGGGAAGCGTAGCTGATAAGATCCTCCGCTCTGCAAATGTGCCCGTTTTAATGGTACGGGCGCCGGGCACCAAGGGAGGAATTTGACCCAGATTGTGCAGTAGTCTCCTGCTGCACAGTCTGGGTTTAATACTGAAAGACAGGGACTTTGCCCTTAGGTCGTGTCCATACTGAAATGAGATAATTTTTCTTTGGGGCGCGTTCCCGGTTTCGCAAGATCAAGCCTACGGCCCTTTTTACACTGTTTTCAAAGCGCTAAACTGTTACCGGAAATATTTATTTCACCGCAGATAAGAAAGAATCTTTTTCACATCACAATGGGCCTCAAAGTGATCGGCAAGGCGGTCATACTGGTAAAAACGCGCAAGCCTCCCCTGTTTGGACGCTCTCTCTTTCAGGCCTTTATCCCTTCTCAGGACATTGAGAAGCTCACCCCTGAAACCGGGGGAGTCCAGTATGCCGTGGACATAGGTGCCCGAAATCTGCCCCGAGTTTACCGTCCACCCATCCGTCCAGGTTCTCTTACCACCCGGAGCATGTATCATCAGGAAAGGCTCTCCGCTGCGATTCAGGGTCCTACTCCTGCCCATATGTATCTCATAGCCCCTGATCCGTTTCCCGTTTATTAAACAGGTCCCTGTCACCTTGCGAACTATTTTTTGTTCCTCAAGTGTTGTGTCTACAGGAAGGAGATTGAGTCCCCTTACCGCTTTCCGTTGCGATTCCACCCCGGCAGGATCTCTAATCAATTTTCCCAAGAGCTGGTAGCCCCCGCAGATGCCGAGAACTCTACCTCCCCCTTTAGCCAACCTTGAAATGACTCGTTTCCACCCGGTCCGGCCCAGCCATACGGCATCTTCCATTACGTTTTTTGCGCCCGGCAAGATGAGGCAGTCATATTGGTTTGAAAACTCTCGTGCCCGAAAGAGGTAATTGATCACCACATCCGGCTCCCTTTCGAGAATCTCAAGATCCGTAAAATTGGAAATGGAAGGAAGCCCCACCACACCTATATTAACGGTATTTGGACCAACCGGCCTGCGCTTCCGTTTATCTTCCTGGACCGCGACCGAGTCTTCGGAATCAATATGAATATTTTGATAGAACGGGACAAGGCCTAAAACCGGCTTGCCGGTCCTCTTCTCAATATATTCTATCCCCGAGAAAAAAAGCCGAGGATCACCACGGAACTTGTTGATCAAGAATCCAACGGTAAGGTCTCTCTCTTTTCTTGTCATAAGATGATAGCTGCCGATGATCTGGGCAAAAACGCCTCCCCGATCAATATCCGCAACCAGAATGCAGGGAGCACCCACTTTTTTTGCCATGTAAAAATTTACCAGGTCATTCTCCTTGAGGTTCATCTCACAGCAACTGCCCGCCCCTTCCATGACAAGGAGTTCATATTCCCTGGCCAGCCGTCCATAGGATTCCATAACAGCATTTTTCAGTCGGGGTTTGAACTCATGGTACGCTGAGGCCCCCATTTGACCAAATACCTTCCCGTGGAGGATAATCTGGGAACCCTGCTCCGTGGAAGGTTTTAACAGGATGGGATTTATATGCACTGAGGGCAGCACGCCGGCGGCTTCGGCCTGAACCACCTGTGCACGACCGATTTCCCCACCCTCTATGGTGACGTAGGAATTATTGGACATGTTCTGGGCCTTAAAAGGCGTGACTTTATAGCCCTTTCTCTTGAATATCCGGCAAAACGCCGTCGTTGCGATGGACTTTCCCACATCGCTGCCGGTTCCCAAAAACATGATGGCTTTAGCCATTTCCCGCCCATTCCCATTTTAGCAAAGTTGCGCCTCAAAATGCCGAGGCCGGTCTCTTCGATGGTCCTGTATCCAGTGCCCGACCGAAAACTGTTATTTTTCCAATACCCCCCTGCCATATGGCGGGCAGGCCTGCATCAGGCTCAAATTATAATCCTCGCCAACGGTAATGTTTTATCCCCTTCATCTCCATTACCGGGCGAGCCTCCTCTATGACCTTGGGATCTGCCATTCTGCCTGCAATGATCATCTTAGCACCTTCTAACTTCTCCTGCATGAAATCCGGCAGGTCTTACATGGAAAAGAGATTATAATAGAAAGAGTTCATTTAGAACTTATACGATATCCCAAGAAGGAAGTTGATCTTTGGTGACGGGAAAAATGCTTCCTCCACAACAGGGAAACCACCGAGAACCCCATATTCCGAATATTCTTCATTTGTTATGTTATTGACATTCAGAAAGGCTGTCAGATGTCTCCAGTTATATTTGAATTTTGTGTTAAGAATGGCATAATCATCCTGATTACTAAAATCATTCGAAAAATCACTTATGAAAGGCCGCTCACCGATATAAACCCCATTTACCGCAATAGCAAATCCTCTTCCTACATTAAACAGGGTGTCTAACGTTGCCTTGTGTCTGGGAACATTTGGCACATCTTTTCCATCAAATTGACCTCCCCTTATCGTTGCAGCGGTATAGGTATAACTTCCACTCAAGGTCACTCTCTCAAATTCTTTGATAAGGGAAATATTCACACCGTCACGGCGCGTCTTACCGTCCAAATTCTCGTTTGCGAAGCTTGTTGGGTTATAAAGGATTTCGTCTTTTGTGTCGATCCGAAAAAGGTTTATGTTTGCATAGAAGCTGTCAGTAAAGTAATGCCTGATCCCGAATTCGTAATCATCTGATGTTTGAGGACCCAGGTCTTTATTTATGGTACTGGTAAAAAAGCTGAAGATCTCATCTAGGACCGGATATCTGAAACTCCGCGAAAAACTGAAATACGCGTAGGACTTCTTGTAGAAGTTATAATTGACACCTGCTGTAAACAGGTTTTCATCGAGTTTTGTCCGGTCAGGTGTGCTGGGTTTAAACTTGAACTCTGCCCGATCACGTCGGTATCCTCCGGATAGTGTTAGATTGTCCATGAGACTAAACTCGTCATGGAAATAGTACCCATAGTTCACCTTTTCTAACTTAAATGTGCCTTGGGTCAGAGAACCAAAGAATAGTGAGGTGTTTATAATATCCTCTTCTGTGTCCACAAAGTCAAAACCAAGGGTTAAGCTATTATTAAATCCTAATATCTTTTCTTTCAAAATAATCTGGGGTGAAACAGCAACCGTTTCAATCTCGGTGTCACCGGTAAAATTCCCACCACTAAATGTTGCAAAGGTCAGTGAGTCTCTTTTTCTGAAAGAAAGATCCACCTTAAACAGGCTGTCATTGAAAAAGAAAAGTTCAGGTCCCCCCTGAACATAGTAATCCTCAACATCGGCAAAGTCCCCTGGTGATAATGAATCCGTCCTTGATGCCCCTGCCGCAAGATCGCTCTTTTTCAACGCTCCGGGGAGTCCGGTGTCGTCTTCGTGATAGCCTGCCTTCAGATTGAATCTCACCAAGTCACCAAAATAGTAGTTCAGGTTCACACCAATATCCTTGGCTTCGGTGTCGCTGTTATCCCTATACCCGTCCGAATCCAGATAACTGCCTGATAAAGCATAGGACAAATTGTCGAGAGAGCCACTCACCGAGGCGCTGGTTTTGAATGTATCATAACTTCCGGCGACGAGTTCACCTCCTGCGCGGAACTTATCTCCTTCCTTTGTAATGATATTAATAACACCTCCTGCAGCATTATCTCCATAGAGGACACTTCCTCTTCCGCCTCTGACAATTTCTATTCTTTCTACCCGCTCAAGGGCAACAACCGTCCAATCTGTCCCGCTCAAATCTGCCTGATTGATCCGTCTTCCATCAACCAATACCAGTGTATTTAATCCTGCGGTCTCCCCGAATCCGCGGATATCAACATTAAAGTTTCTACCATTGCCGGTGATATCGTAAACCTGAAGACCCACCTGTGTCCTCAACAGATCAGGAATGTTATGTGCCGTGGAATTCTTGATATCCCTTTCGGTAATCACCGTTACGTTGGCAGGAACAGTAGCTATTTTTTCTTCATACCTGGTGGCGGTTACGACGACCTCTTCCATTGTAATGGCCGTTTCCTCATCAGCCTGTTTCTCTTCCGCACGGCTGAATCCCGGCAAAACCAAAAAATTAAAAACAACAAACAAACTCAACCATTTTTTCATTACGCTTTCCTCCTTCCTTGGATTTTTGTGACAATCCAGGTCCGGAAAATAAAAAATCCCCGGACCGAAATGAATCGATCCGGGGATTTCCCTTTTTTATCCTCAAGATCCTTAGGGCAACCTTTGTCCGCGAAGGCTACGCCCCCTGTTCAGGCAGGTTTTCTGACTCTCGGATCTACCTACTAACCGCGCCTTCCCATTCCGCTCACGCGGAACAGTGGCATTGTGCGACGTTCGTCCCCAATCACAGCGACGGGCTCGTCCCCGCTTTTAACGGGGTTCCCTATTAAGCTCACTAAGAGCGCCTGGACATCTGAATATTACTTTTATTGATACATCCAAACAAAGTCAAGCAAAATCTCTACTCCTTCAGCTTAAAACGAACGGGTAGTTTGACCCACATCTCTACTTTCTCGTCTCCTCTTCTGCCGGGCTCAAACAACCAGCCTTTGACCGACCTGATCGCACTCTTGTCAAGAACAGAATAGCCGCTCGACTGAAATACTTTAAGCTTTTCCACCCTTCCCTCTCTATTGACAAGCACCTCCAAGACAATTGTACCCTGATAACCCCTTCGCCTGGCAACTCTGGGATATTGAGGGGGAGGATTTTTGCGATAGACCGGAACGGCCTCTCGTATGATCTGAGCCGATGGGACCGAGGCAAGAGGCTCTTTCTCATCCAAGAAAACCTTTTGCTTGGCCTCGTCTATTGTCTCCGGAAAAAGATCATAGTCTTCTTTCAATTGTTGGTCTTGATTTCCAAAAAACAATTCCGGCTCTGAAAGAGGTGGGGGAGCACGGACAACCTTCGACTGAATCTCATCCTTCGGCTCAGGAGGAAGAGACTTAGACAGTTTGGTTATGGAATCGATCTTTTTCGGAGCCTTTTTTAGAGGCTTCCGGATCTTTTTGGGAGGTTTTACAATGACCTGTTTGCTTTGAGGCTTCTTTTTGATGGGTTCAGGCTTTTTTTCCTCCTTGAGCCTCGTTACAGGAGGAGAAGAAGGCTTTTCCAGGAGTTTGACGGGCGGCACAACAGTTTTTTTCGGCTGCTGATAACTCAGTGTAAGGGCAATAGGGGCAGGTCGTGGCCTGTAGGGTATTCTCTCTTTCAGCCAATCCCCTCCTGCACCCAAAAACAGCCCGTGTATTGCCAAAGTCAGGCCCATAGGGAAAAGAAAACGTTTCACTGCAATTGCTCTCGCTCAGCCTGGAGTGAAATTCGGCTAATGCCCGCCAGCCTGATCTCATCCAGAACGTAAAACAATTTCTGATAGGCAAGAGTGCGATCAGCAAAAAGGAGAACCCCGGTCTCTTTGTTTTCCCTGGCCTTTCTTTCCAACACCTGGCTAAGGCCCTTCAGAGAAACTATCTCATTATCCAGATAGAGTGTTCCATCTGCCCTGACCGTTACAGCGAGTATCAAGCTTTTGTCGATTTTTGCAGTGGATGATGTAGGAAGAACAACCGGTAATCCGCGGTGTACGGCCATGGAAAGCATGGCATAAATGAAAAAGACCAGCAGGAGGAAGACAATGTCAATGAGAGGGAGCATTTCAATGCGGGCTTTTTTTGCTGGTTGAACGTTGACCTTCATTCCCTCTCCTTTCCTTTGCGGTTGAGAGGCTTAGGGAGTTTTTCGTAAACAATTTCAAGGCTTGTTGCATATTTTTCTATTGCCAGCACGGCGTTTTCAACCCGTGAATTGAAGTAGTTGTAAGGGAAAACAGAAAGTATGGCAATGCCAAGCCCGGCAGCGGTAGTAATGAGGGCCTGCGCTATCCCCGCGGTGACCGCTTCCGGATGTTCAATGCCGCTTGCCCCTAAGATTTCGAAAGAGATTATGATACCAATAACCGTACCGAAAATTCCCAGTAGCGGCGCCACCGTAATCATGGTGTCCAGCACACTGAGATAGCGGCGCATCCTTTTGATTTCATCACCGGAACTCGTTTCCATTGCCTTGGCCATAGAGAATTCACGGTGGAGAATGCCGCTAATGAGAATCCTGATAATATAGTCCTTTGATCCGGCCGCCTTTTTCCTCACCGACTCCCAATCTGCTGTGCGACAGAGTTCAAGGATTTCATCCACAAGGGGTTGATTGCGGTACATGTCTTCCTTTACCCAAAAGATTATCCGTTCTAAGACGACGGTCATTGAAATAATCGAGCAGGCCAAAAGAGGATACATGATAGGCCCACCTTTCATGAAGATATCTATCATAAATTCTCCTCCATCACTTATTTCTGATCGGATTGAACCTCATGGTTGGGGGTAACCGTTGAGCTGTTTGAAAAATCATCATTTGACTACCGGGCCATCCCGATCCCCTTGCCCAAACGGTAACTGATCGCGGCGTCACAGGGTTATGAAACCTTTAAGCGATTCATCCTGTCACCTGAGACATCCTTACTTTCAGGTTTCAGCTCGCTTGAATGCTTTCCAACAAGGTTCACGCGAGGACTTCCTGTGGCGGGGTTTCTGTCCACCAGTACAGGGCAATCATAGACGGTCTCAATAGTGGAAGTGGTAATGACTTCCTCGGGAGTTCCAACCTTGAAGAGATGTCCGTTTCTTAATATGGCTAATCGCTGGCAGTACTGAGCAGCCAGGTCAATTTCATGAGAAACCACAACAACGCTCAATCCCTTCTCCTGGCTGAGAGAAGAGAGCAATCCGTATATTTCTCTTTTAAACTTGATATCCAAAAAGGAAGTGGGTTCATCGAGCAGAATAATCTCCGGCTCCTGGGCAAGGGCCCTGGCAATGAGCACCCTTTGCTTCTCACCCCCGGAGAGTTCATGGATGGAACGCTCTGCCAGTTCCAGTGCTTGCATTGACTCCAAAGAAAGTAATGCTATTTCCATATCCCTTTTTCCCTCGAATTGTAATCTTGTTAAGTGGGGAAACCGCCCCATAAGCACTACCTCTAATGCAGAAAACGAGAATCTGAAAGTGGTTTCTTGGGCCACCAGGGCAACTTCCCTCGCCAGTGCACTTCTCTTGAAACTGGAAAGGGGTCTGTTTTTGACCTTGATCTCCCCCTCTTGCGGCACCAGAATCCCGTCCATAATCTTGAGAAGGGTGCTTTTCCCCGAGCCGTTGGGACCTAAAATACCGATAAGCTCCCCCGGCTTAATGTCCAGGGCTATTCCCCTCAAAGCCCACATGGAACCATAGGTGAATCCCACATTTTTCAGGGTCAGGCTCTGTCCCATTGACTCCCCTTTTTCCTGAGCAATGTGATGAAAAAAGGAGCCCCCACAAATGCGGTGATGACTCCCACGGGCAATTCGCTGGGTGAGACAATTGACCTTGCTAAAGTATCGGAGGCAACTAAAAAAATGGCGCCTCCAAGGCAAGAGACGGGGATCAAGAGGCGATGATCAGAACCGAATGCCATCCTCCCTAAGTGGGGAACGATAAGGCCAACAAAACCAATAAGCCCGGAAAAAGAGACCACAAGGCCAATAACAAGAGAGACCAGCAAAAAGCATATCCTTTTGGCTTTTTCCACTTCCACACCCAGCTGAAGCGCGGACTCTTCCCCGGAGGTGATAATGTTCAGATCTCTGGCAAAGGTATAGAGGATCAGCGAAGCGATCAAGACCACGGGAGCAACAATGACAGACTGGGTAAATTGACTCTGAGAAAGATCGCCATAGAGCCAGAAAAGCATTGTATGAAGCCGGGCGTCAGCGGTGATGGAGATAAAAAACATGATGATAGCAGTGAAAAAGGCGTTTACGATCACCCCTGTAAGGAGGATGGTGGATGATTCCATACCCATCTTCCTCGACCCTATGAGCATGACCAGGTTGATGGTGACCAAGGCCCCTCCGAATGACATCAAAGGAATACCAACGAGGAAGCCAAAATCCAATAAAATACCCACGATGGCTCCAAAGGCGGAACCGCTGGAAACGCCTAAAATAAAGGGATCCGCCAGGGGATTGCGCAACAATGCCTGAAAAACGACACCCCCGAGAGAGAGAGCAAAACCTACCAATCCTGCAAGAAGAACTCTGGGGAGCCTGATTCTTAGAATGATAAGGTTGGCAATATCATCTGACGGGGCCCCTGAGAGAAGGCTCCACAGTTGTTTCAGAGAGATATCCGCCGTGCCGAGTGAGAGAGAAAAGATCATGACCAACACAAGTATGAGACACATGGCAAGTGATACATTCAGCACTTTGCCAGCACTCAGAGGCCTTTTTATGTTAGCGTTTGTTACCATGTGATTTCCGGATGTATGAGCCTTGCCATTTTCTCAAGACCTTCCACAATGCGGGGGGACGGCCTGTCAATGATATCTGAATCAATGAGGTGGACCCTCCCGTCTCGCACGGCAGGTACGGAGTCCCACATGAGCCACACCTTGCGAGCCTCTTCAAATTTTCCCGCCCTCTCCATCGAGGATATGATTATGACTTCAGGCTTTCGCCGGAGCACCTCTTCGAGACTGATTCTGGGATAGTTGATGGGCTCATCCTCAAAAAGATTTTTGCCCCCGCATAACCTTATAAGATCGTTATGAAAAGTATTACGGTTTACCGTCATGATCGGTTTGAGGTTTATCTCTAAAAAGACCTTTGGTTTTTTCAGGGTCCTGGTCTTTTTCTTGATGTAGTTTACGCGCTTTTCGAGCCTCAAGCAGAGATCATCAGCCTTTTCGCCGATACCACAAACCCTCCCTAAGATCTTGATGGTCTCGATGGTCTGTTTCACATTCCTGGGGTTCACGATGAAAACCTTCACGCCGACCTGGTCCAGGAGACTTATTATAGACTTGCTATTGCCATCTACGGTCCCGATAACCAGTTCAGGGGAGAGGCTTATGATCTTTTCCACGTTCAGGTCAACATAGCTCCCTACCCTGGGTTTTTGGAGGGCTTCCGGAGGGTACGTGCTATACTTTGTAACTCCTACCACTCGATCACCAAGGCCCAAAAAATAGAGTATCTCTGTCAGGCTCGGGGCAAGGGAGACAATCCTTGAAGGAGGTGCGTCAAGGATAATCTTTCTTTCCAAGACATCCTCGAACGTGTCAGAAAACGCAGAGGTCGCCAGGGAAGTGATTATCGCCAAAATCAAGAATATAGTCTTAAATTTGAGATGCATCGCAAAAAAAATCCCGGACCGAAATGAATCGATCCGGGGATTTCCCTCTTTTATCCTCAAGATCCTCAGATTGACCCCCGTCCGCGAGGGTCATGCCTCTCGTTCAGGCAGGTCTTCTGACTTTCGGATCATCCTATTTGCCGCGCCTTCCCATTCCGTTTGAAACGGAACAGTGGCTTTTTGCAGCGTTCGTCCCCGAATACAGCGGCGGGCCCGTCCCCGATTCTTACGAGGTTCCCTATTAAGCCATACGAGCACCTAAACATTGCAAAAAGTTTTATATATTAAGGGATGAAAGTCAATAAAAAATTGACGTGTGTTTTTCAGTGTCAGTTCGAAACAGCATGCTTTTTCGCACCAAACCTTAATCCTGCATTCATGGGGCCGAAAATTGCAGATGGTCAGAGGCGCGTTCCCTTGACAATAGGTTCTGACTGAAATAGTGTTTGCGCGGATTTATAGTCAAGGACAAGCCTTTCTCGCGCTTTAACTGGTGTCCATCCTTAAACGAGATAGTTTTTTCCGGCAGCAAATCTGCGCTCAGCCCTACCCCTTTCCCCTAGGCTCTGCGCCCCGGAGGAATAGGCTCCGCCCCAGTTGAATAGGTTTCACATTTAACGGGGTGAAGATTCCACGGGGCATGATCCAGATGCTGGAAAATAGCTATTGGTGAATGAGAGTTCGTTACAAAGATTGGAGGAAAAGCTTTGATCAGACAGAAAGAGAGAGAAATTATTCTGATTACAGGAGGATGCAGGAGCGGCAAGAGCCGCTTTGGTCAAAGGTGGGCTGAAGAGCGTGCCTCAAAACGCCTCTTTCTGGCCACAGCCCGGGCTTCTGATGACGAGATGGTAGAGAGGATTCGCCGGCATCAAGCGGCTCGAGGAGAAGGATGGGTCACCATTGAAGAGCCTCAAACGGTCAACCGTGTTGTCCGGGAGCATGGATCAACCGTGGAAGTGATTCTTCTGGATTGTGTGACCATTTGGGTGAGCAACCTCTTGATGAAGGGGCTTTCCGATGAGGAAATTTTAGATCAGGTTAAAGGGTTAAAGGAAACCTTGTCTCAGGTTCCATGCTCGGTGGCTATGGTGACCAATGAGGTCGGCTGGGGAATAGTTCCCGACCACCCGCTGGGAAGGAGGTTTCGTGATTTAGCTGGGTCCGTAAATCAACTTCTGGCCCAGTCCGCGGACCGTGTCCTACTCATGGTGGCGGGGATACCCATGGTCGTGAAGTGAGATTGTTTTGCCTTAGACATTATACTAAAATTCAATCCCCCTTCTTGCCTTTATGCCTTTTCTGAAAGGATGTTTGATTTCTCTCATTTCGATGACGGTTTTTGACGCCTCTATGACGTCCGGATGAGCGTTTCGGCCGCTCAAAAGAATACGGAATCTCTGAGGAGTAAGAAAAAGCATTTCCCGGACCCGCGCGCCACTGATAAGCCCATAACTTGTGGCGATATTGATCTCATCCATAACGAGAAGCCCGTAATCTTGTGAGTAAATCTGCCTTTGCCACAATTCCCATGCCTGTTGGGCGGCCCTTCTATGTTTCTCAACGAGATATGGGCTGTGTAGATTCAAAAACCCTTTTCCCATGGTTTTGATTTCGAGATAGGGTAATCTTTCAATGGCCTTAACCTCTCCGTATGGCTGAGGGGATTTGATGAATTGAAGGATCAAAGCAGGAATTCCTATGCAGGAGGTAAGCAATCCTTTCCCCAGGCAATACGTGGTTTTGCCTTTGCCCCGTCCGGTGACCACCTCAATAACGCCATTCCCTTCGGGGCAGTTTCCCGCCTGAGGCTGGCGTTCCATAGTACGAACGACCATTTCTGTTACCAAATCCGCTTTTTCTATAAGCTCTTCACCTGCTCTCGGCCCGGAGAGAACCAACTCAACGTTTTCAGGTTTTTCTTCCATTAATTTTAAGACATCTTCAAGGGGAAGGAGTCTCTGGCTCAAAATCTGATGAATGCCGTTCAGAATTACAATATCAAAATCACCACTAAAAACCGCCTCTCTTGCCTTTTGAAAGGCCTCGACAATCCTATGCGGACTAACCTCGTCCGTCTTTTCACCGGCCGAATTCATTTCAACGGCGGAATATTCAATGACCAAATTGGGTTTAAGGAGTGAGGAAGCCATTCTGGCCCCTTCCATCAACTCGTGGGGCGTGAAACAGGTGATCAGGGTACGAAGACCTTGCCCTGCCGCTCTGAGACTCAGTCCTACAGGGGCAAAATTCATTTG
>CP070700.1:4032107-4049290 GCA_020349865.1 Desulfobacteraceae bacterium | reverse complement strand
TTCCCAGTTGAATCGCAAAACCTGTGAGGAAAACGCCGCCCGTAAGCGCTGTGAACATATTGGCGAAGATGCCGTCGTAGATAGAGTACTTTAGATCTTTGTTTGAACTGAATTCCATTGGATACTTCTGCTGATGCGAATGGGACTGCTAAAGGAAATGCCTTCCTGTCGCTGTAAAGCGGGTCGAGAGGTAGTCAAGGCAAGATCATTACAAGTCCGGAAAAAAATATCTCCTCACCTTGGCGGCTATTTGTCTCTCAGTCATTTTATCTGCGGCTTCGACACCAACAAGTTTCCCTGCAAGTTCTTTCGATTTCCGTATCTCCTTTTCAAGTTCAAGCTTTGCCTCACCCGGACCAAAAATGAAGATCTTCTGCCCGTCTCGAATTGCTTGCACAATCCTCTGGTGATACTGACGCAAGTGGTGCTTGCGCCTCTCCTCTATACTTTTTTCGTAAACTACATCTTGCGGGCCGTAAGGAGTTGCGTAGCGAGAACCACCGGATAGTCGAACACGGCCTTCCACTTTTGACTCGATGCGAATAATGGTCTCCTTCTTCATTTCTTCATCCTTGATTATTGATGCGACGAAGGCTTTCTCATGGTCCACCCATACGCCTATGTACTTTTTCATTTCCTCCTCCCAAGTCTTCTCTGTGGGCCCAATGCAGAAGATCTTCAATGATTAAGAAAATGGACCCTGATTAGCAAATCTGATACTTTCCTTCCGCAATTTCAAGACAGAATCTATTGATATCCTGCAATTCTTCGCCAATAATAGCTTCCGCACTCGGGGCCACGTCCTTTATTCGCTTCCCAGGCTCAAGAAGTATTTGTGCCGTTGCCACCTGAGGCGTGTCAATCGGTCTGCCTATTCT
The DNA here is from genome assembly GCA_020349865.1 of Desulfobacteraceae bacterium. Next base: position 4,048,412 of record CP070700.1, on the reverse strand, counting down.
ACTCAATAACAAAACATAGACCTCTTTTATAATCTCCGAAGTCTCATATATTTTCTTGGCGATCCTATGGGCGAGCAGATTGTATATCTTCCCTACGTGACTCACAGGGTTTTTTCCCGCCGCCGCCTCTGTGCCCATGGGCCTGTTCATAGATATGACGCCATTCACCCTGTTCCCACGGCCAACCTGTCCTGAATCCGCATCTTCCGCTGAGGTACCCAATAGACTCAAGTAAACGCCGCCGAGTCCTCTACCCTTTTGATCGAGTGTATTGTAATGGACCACAATTTCTTTGAAATCAGAAATTCCAATACGATTCAAGAAGATGGTCATCTCTTTTTGTATTAGTTCCTTTCGAAGAAAGTACTCCTCCTCTGAATATATGAGACGAGCAAGGAGAGGCATAGCTACTGTGATATCCAGTGAAATACCCTGTCTGAACCCCATCACCTTTACGTCTTCTCCGGTATCAGGGAACCTTTCCTTAAACTCCATAGAATTGAGATGTTTCTCAAGATCCAGAACAGTGCGCTCGGTAGGGGAGAGTGGGAAATAGCCTACCGCTGCCGATGTGTCATTTGATCCTCTTAACGCGCCCGGTCTCAAAAAAATGTCTGTCAATTCATCTGATCCTTCAGCCAGAACCATTGTATATCTGACATCTTTCTCAGGATCTACAAAGCGCAAATTATTTTTAAACCACTGCTTTGCAGTAGAAACCGCTATCTCACCAACCGGTATTTCTTTGCCACCCAATCTAAAAGTAGCCCTGTCACCTATTATCAGTTGCATTGGTTCGAGAAGTTTCCCTCCACCAAATCGCTTTTCTACGCGTCCTGCTGCAAGTAAGCCCTTATCGATATTATGGTGGAGAATGGTGCCGAATTCCTCCCTATATCTCTCGCACAGTGCGACTGAGATGGCATCCATTATGGAATCGCAAATATAATCTGGATGTCCCTTGCCCTTTCTTTCTACGATCTCTACTGTATGTTCCTTAATGGCTTTTGACTTAAGTGCCTCAACAGAAATCATTGTACCCTTCCTGGTCTTCTCTATAAGTTAAGATATCATCAAGTTCTTTAATACAATAAGGGTTTTGTTCATATTAAACCATCGGCTCGGGGTGTTTTGGGGCGTGAGTGATCCGATGGGATCCGAAAATTCGGAATCCTATATCCCGTCTTAAAAAAACATAAAGAATAAAAATTAAGACAACAAGAACAAAAGACGCAAGATATAGATTGTAGGTCAGTCTGGTGAAGATATCCCCTTCTCCGATATGGGGCATCATCTGGGGGCTTTTAGGGAGTCCATATTTTTCTGCGAGCCTGTCTATGTAGATCATATGTATAACCGGTACGCCTTCCCGTGCAAACCGGGTCATGACACTATCAACCCTAAGTGCTTCTGGCGAAGGCCTTTTGTTAAGCCCTGGCTGGTAAAGCTTTTTTCCCTTCACCGAACCTACGGCTATAGTCCCTCCCCCTACATTCACATAGGCAGAAATGCGCTTCCCTTCCGAAAATTCTTTGTAGATGGACATTTTTTTGACTATATTCTCCTTCAGGTTATCGATCTCTATGAGACGTACCCCATTTCTTTCAATTGCTGACCGGAGCATTTCACGACTATGTTCTTTCATCCCTAAAGCCTTGTCCTCTTCACCCCCTAAGGATGCAGCTACGGAACGATGAGAAATTATACCCTGTTCGTGAAGAATCCGCTCTAAATCCAGCCATGTCAAATCCGGAATATTTGCGCCCCAATTTGAAGCTGCGACACTCGAGATGGCAATTACTTTGAGTCGAAGTGTTTCAGCGGCCGTCAAGACAGCGAGGCTAATGGCAGGGAAAGAACCTGAAAAAGTGCTGGCAATAGCATCGCCTTCTTTCACTCCTGCCCGTTTAAGCATATCAACCAGGACCGCTGCCCAGTTTGGGTTGATAGTGGTCTGCTTGACTTTGAGATAACCCGTGGTACTTGTGATGGGTGACGTCGCTAAGCCAATCATGCCGGAATCTGCCGGGTCTGTCTCAGGGTCAATCGGCCCCACATTTCTTAAACGATATTTCCTTATAAACTCCATTCCCGAATTCATTGCCCGTGCAGCACGTATTTTTTCGCCATAGTAAGGCTGTCTGATCTTGGCCTTAAATAACTCAACGGATGACATGCCGGAGATTCCAATGATTGCGATGACCACAAGGATAACACGCGGAACACTGCTCGGACGCCAGTATATCTTTTTCATAATATCAGCTCCCCTGCCCTGAAAAGTATGAGCCCCAACCGCACGATGACACTAGCAATAACCAGTGTAGAAAATGTTTCAATTATGCCCTGACGGTCTATCCAAATAGCTATAAGTCCGGGAATGATATACCCCACCACTGTCAAATCAATGGTACCGAATGCCATTTCGAAATGACCTATAAAACGGATAAGCCATCCCAAGAGAAAGCCAATGAGTATCATCAGAACCGTACGACGTCTTCCGTATATGATCATCACTGAACTCAATGCATGAACCAGAAAATAGGTGAGATAACTGGCTAACATTGTGACAACGATCACGACCGGCTTGTCTAAGTACAGTGCGATATACCCTGGCACAACCATACCGCCGGCTGCCACGCCAAAAAACTCAGAAAAGGCAAGGCTTGTGACAAGTCCCAAGCCAATTGAAAGTGTTATAAGCTCTTCCATGTGATACCCTCACGCTAAAGAAGCTCTATTACGAAAATAATTCACCAGCTCGAGTCCCGGTCCGCCGATATTGCCAATACCCATGACAAGAGCGGACGGTGTTGATAGCCCTATAATCTCCTCGAATACACGGTCAACCGGCATACCTTCTGCATATACCAATTTTGAGGCGTCCATACCACTTGCTACTGCGATTCGAAATAATACATATACACCGCTTCCCATTAGTACATAATTGTCTGGCTGTACCCACTTGGCCATTGCTTCTCCCAGCTGCTTCGACCGGTCAGGCCTATCGGCCCGAGCGTTTAGAACAATAATTTTGCGCTCCAAATCCTGATATTTTTCCAGTGCCATATTCCAAATTTTTTCCGACGATTCGGGATCATTCGCAGCAAAACCGTTTGCGAAAATAATCTTTCGGCCGAAAAACTCCAGCACATACTCACTCATGGCCCCGGGGTCAGGCTTCGTTTTCCACATACCTTTTAAAGCCAACTCGCGATGAACACCTAAGGAAGCACAGACTTTCAGTGCTAAAGCGACATTTTCTTTGTGTTCAACGTAACTGAACCCGGCCATGTCTTCCGCTGTAACCGAATCAATTTCATCTGGATCCAGCACATGAAGTTCAGTTTTCCTGTCATTACAGGTGATTCGAAATTCTTGGAGGTAGTCTCTCTCACCGGTGAAAAGCTTTCCTCTAAGAGGTGTCGTTCCCAGAAGAGCCAGGGTCACATCCCTTTCCGAGGGGCCCATTACATCCAGATGGTCTGCACGAGCATTCGTTATTACACCGTGGGTGGCCCTGATAAATTTAAGTTCTGTGAGTGACTGCAAACGAGGCTGAAGAGCCATACACTCCACCACAAGAGCCCGGGCTTCATTGCCAGCCGCAAGCGAGACAACACGCAGTTGCTCAATGATATTTGCCTTAAAGGGACGATATATCGGATACTCCCGTCCATTGTGGGTGATCATTCGTGGAAGCGTCCCGGTAGTCTTGGCAAAGGTCTTCAATCCGTGTTCGCGCAAAGCGCCTGCAATGAGTCTGGTTACAGAAGACTTACCGCGTGTTCCATTTACGTGTACCCGTATAGGGATGGCATTCAAATTGCGGACGTGGACCAAATACTCGATTAGTCCCAACGCAATTAAAACTCCTATGAAAAGCGAGAATATGATGACGGCTGTCATTCTTATCTCCCAAGGCCATAATCCGCTTTAACGAATCTGTTACTACGATCCATCCGGGCTCTTTTCATTTCCTTTTCAGGCTAAAAACTGAGATGCGGGAGCTTCCTTATCTCGCACCCGCATCTCAGATTCTTTTTATTAGCTTTCGCTTATTTCATGTTGGGGAGGGTGGGATATGCTACTTATTTATTTTAATCTTGATTTCTTTCTTCTTGGCTTCCTCTGTTTTAGGAAGTTTTACCTTCAAAACCCCTTTGTCAAAAGTCGCCTCAACCTTTTCCGTTTTAACGTTGAAAGGAAGTTTTAAAGAACGCTCGAAGGCACCATAGTATCTTTCAACATAATGGTGGTGTTCATCCTTTTCTTCCTCTTCCTTTTTCTTCTCACCTTTTATGTTCAAAAGATCTCCAGAAATATTCACCTCAATATCCTTTGCCTCTAAACCTGGAAGCTCCGCTTTGACGAGAACCTCGTTTTTGGTTTCAGAAACATCAACTGATGGAGTCCATTCTCCTATAAATCTTCTCCCAAAAGGCTCTTCGCCAAAGAACCGATCGTAAAGTCTATCCATTTCTCTGCGAAATGTACTGAGTTCTCTAAAAGGTCTCCATGGTACTAATTCCATTTGTATCACCTCCTCATTTAATGTCCTATACCCTTCCCAAACAGGTATTTGTAGTGCCTACTTCCGGGCCGTGCTTGCACACTCCCGGAATAAGCAGCCTTCACCTCTTATTCGTAGATATCGTCTGGTGGCATAGCTGGCATTTCAGTTTTCTTTTTCTTCGGTTTCTCAGCGACCGCTGCTTCAGTGGTCATAAGCAGGCCGGCCACAGATGCTGCATTTTGAAGGGCAAAACGGGCAACTTTCGTAGGATCTACAATGCCGGCTTGCATCAGATCCTCGTATTTTCCTGTTTCTGCATTGAAACCAAAGTTATCTTTCCCTTCCATCACACGCTGCACCACTACGGCTCCTTCAAAACCGGCATTGTTGGCGATTTGTTTAACAGGCTCTTCCAGAGCTCGCTTAATGAGCTTAACTCCCAGCTGCTCATCCCCGGGGAACTTCGCATTCTCAAGGGCCTTCATTACGCGAATGTAAGCGACCCCACCGCCTGCAACGATACCTTCCTCCACTGCTGCGCGTGTAGCGTTCAAAGCATCTTCCACCCGGTCCTTTTTCTCCTTCATCTCGGTCTCGGTAGTCGCCCCCACGTTAATGACCGCTACGCCTCCGATGAGCTTAGCCAGGCGCTCTTGGAGTTTTTCCCGGTCATAGTCACTGGTTGTTTCCTCTATCTGAGTCCTGATCTGCTTCACACGCCCTTGAATCGCATCTTTGCTCCCGCCGCCGTCGACTACGGTCGTGTTGTCTTTGTCGATGGTGATCCGTTTGGCAGTCCCTAGGTCTTTTAAGGTCACATTTTCCAATTTTAGTCCCAGATCTTCACTGATCACCTGTCCACCGGTCAAGACAGCGATATCTTGGAGCATGGCTTTCCTGCGGTCACCAAACCCAGGGGCCTTGACAGCTGAACATTTCAAGGTCCCACGCAATTTATTGACCACCAGTGTTGCAAGCGCCTCACCCTCCACATCTTCTGCAATGATCAGAAGCGGTTTTCCCATCTTAGCAATCTGCTCCAGTATGGGAAGTAAGTCTTTCATGGTGCTGATCTTCTTTTCATGCAAAAGAATGTACGGCTCTTCCAGGTGGACCTCCATCTTCTCTGCGTCGGTGACAAAGTACGGGGAAAGATAACCACGGTCGAACTGCATTCCCTCAACGATTTCTAAAGTTGTCTGCATACCCTTAGCTTCCTCTACGGTAATGACACCCTCCTTTCCCACCTTTTCCATTGCCTCGGCGATAAGATCCCCTATGGCAGGATCATTGTTTGCTGAAATGGTCCCCACCTGAGCGATTTCCCTTTCTTCCTTGGTGGGCTTTGAGAGCTTTTTCAGTTCCTCCACTACAGAAACAACAGCCTTGTCAATTCCACGCTTAACTGCCATTGGGTTGGCCCTGGCTGCGAGCATTTTGGAACCCTCTCGATAGATTGCCTGGGCCAAAATCGTAGCTGTGGTGGTGCCATCTCCTGCCACCTCGGATGTTTTGGAGGCTACCTCCTTGACCATCTGAGCCCCCATGTTTTCAAATTTATCTTCCAGTTCAATCTCCTTCGCGACCGTTACCCCGTCTTTACTGATTTTGGGGGAACCCCACGATTTTTCCAGAAGCACATTTCTGCCTTTCGGTCCGAGGGTGACCTTGACCGCATTGGCCAGGGTATCTACCCCCTTCATCATTTTGTCTCTCGCAGTTGCGCTGTATTTGATCTCTTTGCTTGCCATTGCCTGATACCTCCAATATTTTGCTATTCCACGACAGCGAGGATATCCTCTTCTCGCATAATTGAGTGTTCCACGCCTTCGAGCTTGATTTCATTGCCCGCATACTTGCTCAAGAGTACCATGTCACCCTTTTTCACTGCTGGAGGGACCAGCTTGCCGCTTTCGGTTAGCTTCCCCTTCCCTACAGCGATAACTGTCCCCTTCACGGATTTTTCCTTGGCGGTGTCCGGAATGACGATCCCGCCCTTGGTCTCGTTTTCTTCTTCTACTCTCTTAATGACCACTCGATCGTATAAAGGCTTTATATTCATTCAAATCACCTCCTCCTCGTGTGATTTAGGTTTTGCCTATTTTGCCAATATTCAAAGGCAACAGCCATGCCAAACAACTAACGTGTTGGTATTTCTCTCTTTTTGGTGTTTGGCCAAAGGCAAGATCAGAACTCTCAGTTCCTAATTGTTGAGGAAGAAGAAGGGACAGTTACAATTTAAAAGCTGTAACTCATCCGAATATTTTGAAATAATTATATTATTCTGCTATAGGAACTCTGAGTTCTGATATTGCTTCTTTCGGAAGTCAGAGTTCCGCATCTCGGCAAAAGAGGCTTTTATTTCTTTCAGTCAAAAGAAATCCAACTAAATTTGAGGAAGCGGTAAATTTTCTTAAATGATTAGTAATGTTCAAAACTATTTACATCTGGACGCGATCGTATCCTATTTAAACACTTTCGAACCATAGTAAATGATTTGATTTACTGAGGCAAGCGCTTTGGTGATGGGCAAGAAAATCCTTATTCGAAAGGTTCCTTTTTCGGGTATAGCCCACCGTTCATAAGGGTTTATTTCCCGGAGCATTGAAAAACGATGGGTCTGTGGAGGCGCTAATGAAATCGTTCCTTGTTGTATCGAAAGAACCGGAGGTGTTGCGCGTAATCCGCTCTTGCTTTTCTGCGGACTACTCTATTGGGAGCGCAGGCGGCAAAGAGTCAGCGTTGGAAAGGCTTAAGAGGACGCGATACGATGTGATATTTATTGATATTGAAATTCTTCGAGGGTCAAGCCCGGGTGGCGGTTATAATGAGAACCTTGAGAAATTTTGGCATATGTTCCCGACAATACAAGTCATTGTGATGTGTCCTCAAGAACGGATTAGAGAAGCTGTGAAAGCCGTCAAGGCCGGGGCTAGCGACTACATTACTTACCCCCTTAATGTAGAAGAGGTAAAACATGTAACTGAAAGTATCTATGAGTCCATAATCGCACAGTCCGAACTTGATTACCTGCGGGATCAATTCTGGCAATCCGATTCCTTAGAAATGGTCCAGACCAAAAATCCTGAAATGAAAAAGGTCTTTGACAAGATTCGCTCAGTGGCCCCAACAAAAAGCACTGTCCTTCTATCTGGGGAAACGGGTTCGGGGAAAGGAGTGCTGGCCAAGTTGATTCATCGACATAGCACGAGAGGAGATGCCCAGTTTATTGATGTCCATTGCGGGGCAATCCCGGATACTTTACTGGAAAGTGAACTATTCGGACACGAAAAAGGCGCCTTTACCGGAGCAGTTCGGAGAAAGCTGGGTAAATTCGAGATAGCCCAGGGAGGAACAATCTTTTTGGATGAAATTGGTACTATCACGCCGTCAGCGCAAATAAAGCTGTTGCAGGTTTTACAGGATGGAAACTATCAACGGGTGGGGGGCGAGGGCACCCTTGAAGCCAATGTGCGAATCATTGCGGCTACAAACATGGATCTGAAGAAGATGTGCGACGACGGACAATTCAGACGGGATCTCTACTATCGGCTGAACGTTTTCCCTATCGAAATTCTCCCTTTGAGGGAGAGGGTCGAAGACATTCCACTCTTGGCCGATGTATTTTTAAAGAAGTTTAACAATCTATTTCAAAGAGAAATGCAGGGGATTCACCCCGAGGTTATGAAAGCCTTCAAAAGTTATTTCTGGCCCGGAAACATTCGCGAGATGGAAAATCTAATGGAACGGGCATACATATTGGAAACGACACCGATACTCAATTTGGAGAACTTTCCGAATGAACTATTCGAATCGAAAACCACTTTAGAGGCATTTTTGGAGGACTCTTGTCCCAGTCTGGCAGAGGTGAGAGCCAAAGGAATAGAGAGCATTGAAAGACAGTATCTAAAAGAATTACTAACCCTCACAAATGGAAAAATTAGGATTGCGGCAGACATTGCAAAAATCAGTACTCGCCAGCTTCATAAGTTAATGACAAAATATGGTATTCGGAAGGAAGAATTTAGAGCCTCAACATAGCTGAAAGCTTACACTCCAAAGCAGAAAACAATGAGGTCACATTACCTATCTCTGATTTTGCCATTATTTCGATTCATTATGAATCCACCATCGGTTTCAGAACAAAGCCTGAATCCCTCTGATAGATATACTTGAGTCGGAACTGGCCGTTCCGGTACTCGGAATATCGGAACTTCAATTTCCTATTTCTACTTTCTTATTTCATTTCAAAGTGTTATCTCGCCTGATAACTCCTTTTGGTCGGGCTTGATCCGTTTATTTAGGAAAATATCGGAACCCATGATTCTGCTCGTCGCTCACCCATAATCATTATCTATAGGAAATCCAATTGGTTAAAGCTTTGGCATGCTTATTGCCTTAAAGCAACCTAAAGCCCTGCTCAGATTTATCCAAAATGACATGTAAACTTTAGAAAAGTGCCGTTAACCATTATTGAGAGCGAAAAATGACTATGATGAGGGGAAGAGGTATCATCGTTCCCATTGATTGGGACGAGCATGGCAACGTTGTTTCTGTGGCTCTTTCGACCCGCGGAGAGGATGAGTACGTTATCGAGAATCAAGAAAAAGTGGAAGAATTAAAGGCTCTCATTACACAAGAGGTGGAGATCATCGGAGAAGTTAGAAGAAAGAATAGCAAAAAAATTATCACGGTGACCGAATACAAGGTAAAAAAGAGTGATACGAAGTAGCTGGAACTGACGTTAGCAGATTTATCCGGGCTAAAGCCTAACGCATCTCCAGTGGAAAAAGGACATCTAAAAAAGATCGGGGAAGTCAATGGTGAGAAAAAAATTCAGGAATTTCATTGCAGTGGTGTTGACCGGGCTTTTGGCCACTTGCCTGCACGGAGTTGCGTCACCCGCAGAAATGATGACGATCACAGGCTCGGTCAATACAGACTATGAAATCGTAAGCGATGACGGCAAGGTGTATGAAGTGGTGGAAAATCTAAAGGGAAAAGAGGTCGTCGAACTCATTGACAGGAAAGTGAGAGTTACCGGGTCAGTTACAAAACAGGGTAAAGTGAAAAAAATCCGGATAGATGCATACGAAGTCCTTGATCAATAACTGGGCAATGTTGACAATTGGCAAATCGAGTTATTTATACCTGTTTCTGTGCTTTAATCTTTGATTCAATTGCGGGCTGATCATCCATTTCGCTGCCACAATCAGCGTCTTCAATAGATAGGCTGTTGCTATTGAAGGCTCTACAGAGATCCTTCTGAAATGACAGCTGGAAGGTTAACCCTTTTCACTTTAGGAGGCTAATTTGACGAGAATCCTGCATATTGATAAAGATGACGCCATACGGTTCCTCTACGAGGAGGAACTGACCGAGGCAGGATATGAAGTCGTTGGAACAAGCAGTTGCGAAGGTATCTTGGATAAGATCGCTAAGCTCAATCCGAATATCATCATCTTGGAACCTAAGTTCCCCAAAGTCGATGGCCTGGATATACTACAGAGCATTCGGGGTACTCATTATAACATGCCTGTCATTATATGTACCGCGTACTCTGCCTTTAGATATGACCCAAGATCAATTGCCGCTGATTACTTTGTCATCAAGTGCTCTGACCTAAGGGATCTAAAACTTAAGATAAAAATGGCAATCGATTGCAGAAGGGTATTCCAAGATGAGTCCATCCCTAAAAGCCTTCCAGAGCTCCCCGGTGTTTTTTAACGAGAAGTGAAAAGGGTGGATGATAATGGGGTGGTTATAAAACCAACGTGGTGTAGCTGATACCAATCAGGTATATACTTTACTCTTCCCACATTTACTGTAATCTCAATTGGAGCAAAGATTCCTGATACCAGCCCTTTTATTTGGGGCGGTATAGAACTTACCGCCAAGGTCGTTATGAGCTGTTGATTATTTGGATCTTGTATTGAGGGTTCATATGGTCACACTCTCATTCGACCCTAAGAGGACTCGGAGCTATTAAGCTCCTCTCGTCTGGGTAGAGGCAGGTCCTTCTTGTAGACCAAGGTACGGTATGGGAACGGTATCTCAACTCCCTCCTTGTCAAAGCGCTTCTTTACATTTTCTAATAGCCAAAACCTGGCTCTCCAACCCTCATTTACTTCTGCTACCCAGACATAGACCCTCAGCTCGATAGAAAAATCACCATGTGCAACGACCCTTACCCAGGGTTCTTCCTTTTCCTTCAACCGGTGGGGGCAGTTATTGGCCTCCTCAAGCATCAGGCGTCTAGCGAGATCGATGTCAGTGTCATAGCTCACGCCAACCTCTAATCTAACCAGGATGCTCGGATCGATGATACTGTAGTTGATTACGGTCATGTTGTCGATTTTCTCATTCGGAACAATGAGCATCTTGTTCTCCCACGTCCTCACAATAGTGTGCCGCAATGTGATGTCTTCAACGGTCCCGTATTCGCCCTCAATGGTCACCTTGTCTCCGATGCGGAACGGCCGATAAACAGCCAAGGAGAGTCCGGAGATTAAATTCGCCAGGGTCGATTTGGCTGCAAAACCAATTACCAGGGCAGTGATGCCGGCACCAGCTATCATAGTACTCATCAATGCCCTGAGGCTGGGAACGAGACTGATGTATATCATGAGCGCCCCCAGACTGATGAGAAGATTCTTAAATCGCACGATGTAGTTGACTACTGTCTGATCTACCTTTCGTTTGAGTCTCCCAATCACCCATTCTGCCCGCTTAACCAAACGAGTTGTGACGACACAGGTAATCCATGTGATGATAATTACCAGAAACGCCAGGGCCATTGCCCCGACATTAGTGCCCGGATCGAAAAGTTTCTCTGCTGAAAGCCAACCCCAGTTCATGATCGCCTCCTTAGCGACTATTTTATTTTGCCTCACTTCCAGGCTGTACAAAAGGCCTTTTCCCATCCATGCCTGTGCTGGTTCATGTATTCAATTCGTTTTCCTCTTTTCCATTTCTTTTATGTTCAATATAGAGAGGAGGTGCAGACCCTCTTTTCGGCTCTCCCATGTAAATGGTCCTGTGGGGAAAGGGGATTTCAATACCTCGCTGGTCAAAAGCTTTCTTGATTCGCCGGTTAAACTCTCTCTTCAATCCCCACTGCTTAAGCGGTTTGGTGGTCATTCGGGCTCTGACGACAATGGCTGAATCGTCGAATTTCTGTAGCCCAAATACTTCGATAGGCTCCAGGATGTTGTTACTGTATTCAGGGTCTTTTCGCATTTCTTCACCAATCACTTTTATGATATCCATGACCTCGTCCACATCCTCCCGGTAAGCCACACCCACATCCAGGACAGTTCTCGAAAACTCTTTACTATAATTCATCACTGAATTGACCGAGCTATTGGGAACGACATGCACGTTTCCTGATACATCCCTTAATTTGACGGTTCGAAGGCCTACTGCCTCCACTATTCCTTCGTCGTTGCCAACGGCAACATAGTCACCGACCCGAATACTCTCTTCGAAGAGAATGAAAAGTCCATTTATAAGGTCTTTAACAAGAGTCTGAGATCCAAAACCAATCGCCAGGCCTATGATGCCTGCCCCAGCCAGAATGGGTGTAGTATTCACTCCGATTCGATCCAGAATCACAATCCCACCTATAAATCCGGCTGCAATATTTATTGCCGTCCTGATCATAGGCACCAACGTCTTCACTTTCTGACTCGCTTCTTTCTTATTCTTTCTCTTCTTTTCTTTCAACAAAAGATCACAGACAAACTGGCAGGTCCCTATAATTGCTATAACCATTCCAATGGTGATAATAATAGCAATGGCCCGCGTGATGATCAAAGCACCTGTCTGGGAAGCAACAAAGGCCGCAACGGGAATGCCCCACGCTTGGCCAATGATGCCCAGGATCATAGCTACGATTATCCAGCCAAAAACCCTTCTAACCATTAGGATATAGCGGTTAGTTTTTTCCTCAAGTCCGGGGAACTTTTCTTTTACGAGTTCATTGACGGCGAAAAGTCTGGCGAACAATTTGTCCAATACTTTTAATGCCAGGAAAAGAGCCAGAATCGCAAATGCGGTTTTTAGCGTTGCCTTAAAGAGGTAATGGAATCCTTTTTCGTAATGGACAATCAGAAAGACAAAAATAGCCCAAGAATAGCCGATGGCGGGAACAGACCAATATCGAATCACCGGTGCCATAATATTTTTCCTGTCGTTCTCAGATCCCTCATCGTTTCTTTGTGAGCTTTCATATCGTGTTCGAATGTCCCGGGCAATTTGAAGGACAAAAATACTAATCATAAGGGGAAATACCAGGAGAAGGAGCGTTCGGATGAAACTGAAGGAAGAGGGTACCATCTGAACAAGTAGCAGGGTTTTGACTATTAAAAAATAAAATGCTGTGTAGTTGACGAAGCGAAGCATCCAAATCCAAAAGTACTGCGCATTTTCGTTACTGAGGGGTAGAATCCGGGTCTTCTCCTCGTCTGGCGAGAGGAAAATGCGGAAAAATTCAATGGCAATGCGATAGAAAAACAAGACGGTGAAGAAAAGAAAAGCGAGGGAATAACCGATGGTGAATGAAGGGAGCACTCTGAACAGGGGAAAAAGAGAAATCAACAGGGCCCCATAGGGCAACAAACTCAGTAGTGCCCGAATAACGCCAACCGTCAGCTTCGAGGTGAGGCTTTTAGTGCGTTCAGTTGCTTGCGGCATCAATTTCTTCAACAAACGCCTAAAAATCAGCGCGATGATGATACCTGAAGCAATGGCAATGAGAAGTCTAAGAAGTTTAGCTTGATTCTCGGCCTGGGCGAGGAATGTCTTGGCATTTTGCATGACCCTTGGCATTTGGGCAAGCAAAGAGACCGTGCTGGCTCCAGAGTCTATAATCTTTTTGGACAGTTTCTCAAATTTTCCGAAAAGACTTTCGATTACCAGCAGCTTTCGCTCCTTTTTCTCGGGCCGGGCCTTTTCGGTTACTTCTTTCGCATGGATAACCTTTTTTAAATCGTTTACAAATACCTCCCGCCGCTGCGGATTTTCCATCAAATCGACGACTTGCTGTAAGTCCTCGGCAGAAATTTTTTCAGTTTCCTGGGCATTACTGAGCGCCCTCGATGTAAGGAATATGAAAAAGAACAGTAAAAGACACCTGAAAAATTGATTCCTTCTTAAATTCATCATCCGCCCTCCTTTCCGTTATTGATGTGAACCTTGTTTTACATTGTTCTTGCGTTGAACAAAAATGAGTTTAAGAATTCATAACAGTCTAACGATCTTGAAACGAGCTTAAAAAGGGCCTTAAATTACTCCAAAATGATGAGAAGGGAAATATAGGCTGCATATATAATGAGGAAAATGATGCCTTCCCACCTGTCCAATGATCTCTTTTTGCCGGTAAACATGTAGGCAAACAGCAGTATACTGGCAAGAATCACCACCCCGATGTCGATGTTACTTCGGGTCTGAAACGGCAATGGTTTGATCACCGAGCTTATTCCAAGCACAAAGAAAATATTAAAAATATTAGACCCCACCACATTTCCCACGGCAATTTCAACGTTCCTTTTACGGGCAGCTACAGCTGAAGTTGCCAATTCGGGAAGTGACGTCCCAACTGCAACAATAGTCAGCCCCACCAGGGACTGGCTCATTCCAAATTTCAATGCAAGTTTGACTGCACTGTTTACAATCCACTGACCGCCCAAGACCAGAGCGATCAGCCCAAGTACGACCAACAGTATCGACTTAGTCAATCCGTGCTGCCTGGTTGGCACATGGTCTTCCATGCCTTCGATCTTTTTAGCGATACTTACTGAATAATATATGAATATGATGAAAAATGAGAGAGATACCAATCCATCGATTCTCGTGATGTAAGAGAAAAGAGCCTTGTCTATCAATTGGTCATTGGCCAGGATTCCCAAAAGCAGGGCTGCGAGAAGACTCAGAGGGATCTCTTTCCAAACTGTACCGGTCCCTACCGTCAGGGGATAAATGATTGAAGACACACCAAGGATTAAGAAGATGTTGGCGATGTTACTCCCCAACACATTTCCGATTGCAATTTCGGTATTCCCTTTGATACTGGAAATTATGTTCACGAATAATTCCGGGCTGGATGTTCCGAATGCTACGACAGTCAGACCGATCACAAGATCAGACACATTGAATCTTCTGGCTATTGAAGAAGCCCCATCAACCAGAAAATCCGCCCCCTTAATCAGGAAAATGAATCCTGCAATGAGCAAGACATAGTGCACTATCATGAGTCCGTCCTCCCTTGGGTTACGATAAACACCGGTTTGCCATTATTCTTTTGCCATTTCCATAACTTTTTAAAACGCAGTCGCCTTTCCGGGCAGATGGGTCATTTCCGACACAAGGCAATCCGTATGACATTTTTTCGCATTTTTTCACCTTTTTGTCCCAGAGAGTGCATCGGAACTTTTTTCTTCTTTTGAATCGGACGATTCCTTAGGCTTATCTTTATCTTCTGGAGACGTGGCCCCCAGCAACTCCACTTCACGCGCGGCATCCTCCGCTTTTGCCTGTGCCTTTGCCGCCCGCCTGGATAACTTTCTCGCTTCCTCCTGCGCTGCTTTCGCCTCTTTCTCTATTTTCGAAACGGTTTGTTCATCGGTGCCAGATGACACAGCATTCTCTAACGAACTCTGTTTTTTCTCTTCTTGTTTAGCACCCTCAGTGGCAGCTTTCTCAGCCTCTCGAGCTTTCTTCTGGGCGTCGGTGAGCGCGTCAAGCGCAGCCGCAACCTCTGCCGGCTTTCCCTCCTCAGGTTCCGCATCCAGATCGATGTCTTCAGCGGCCAACACCAACGTAAAAATAGGCAGGCGAGTAACAAGTTCTTCGATCGGATTACCAAAGGGGTCCACCAACTGGTTGTGTCGAAGTCGAAATGGCAAAAATAGCAACGTTGCATCGGCCGAATGTTTCACCACTGAGTCGGCCGTAGCATTTGATATTACCTCAGGCTCTGCCGGGATCCGCACCTCGTCAAGTGTCTTCCGAAGTTCTTCGGTGCTTCTTTTCGATTTCTTCTCATTAGGTGGCCGCGAGTACCCGTAAGTTTACTTACTCCCACGCATCATTGCGCGTCATCAGATATGCGAGCAAGAGCATCAGCCGGCTGGTCGGATCATTCCACCACCAGACATCAATACGGCGCTCCTCGGGAGACACATTTTCCAAAGCATCCCATTTTTCTTCCTTGGCATCCAGCACACTGATGTTGCAGCCGTACCGAAACACCGTCCGAAGACTTCGAGAGTAAATTGCCTGTTTCAAGCCTAAGACGCCAGTGTGAAGCTGCTCGAGCCAGTTGAGAAGAATTGATTGGCCTTTATTGGCCCTACCCCGAAGGACTGGACGAGGGATTGTACGGCAACTTGAAGGTTCGGTGCAAATACCGCTAAAGGAAAAGCGGACAAACCGTGCTCGCTGATATCTCTTTGAAGTTCGGCTTCTGCTTCAGCCTGAAGTTTGATCATTTTTGCGCCTTCTCCTTCGAGTACCTGCACCGCTGTTGTTAGGCCACTGCCGCCCTGAATCCATGAGGCGAAGCTCAATAGTTGTTTACGCCTTCTCGAATGATTGGAAAACGCAAGCAATTGCGGACGCCAGTCCCTGGGATGTTCCGGCTCTTTGGCGGCAGTCAGAAGGTGCTCTCGAACGAGATGAAGGTGATAGGAGCGGCGGCTGTCGGCCCATCTCGCAGGACCGGCGGTCCGCTTGAGATATTGGTAGATGGCAAATAAAACTGAAATAGCGATTAAACCCGCTTTCAAATTAAT
>CP070700.1:4018638-4032007 GCA_020349865.1 Desulfobacteraceae bacterium | reverse complement strand
GAGTCTGCTGCGCATCAGCCCTGAAAAACGCCCTCTACCTCAAAGAACAGAATCAAGGGACTGACATCTATATAATTTACAGGGACATCATGGCCTACGGCTTTTTGGAGACCTACTACACCCAGGCCCGTAAAGCTGGGGTGATTTTCATCCAGTATAAGAAGGATGAAAAGCCTCAGGTAACCAATGAAAACGGCCGGATGGTTCTTTCCGTCCTCGACCCGGTCCTTGACCGAAAAGTACACCTGGAACCGGACTTGCTTGTACTTGCCACGGGGATTGTTCCCCATGATACAAAAGAACTGGCTCAGCTCTTCGGTTTAGACGTTAACGATGATGGTTTTTTTCAGGAAGCTGAATCCAAATGGCGTCCGGTGGATTTCATAAAAGAAGGAATTTTCATGAGTGGGATCACCCATTCACCCCGTTCTATTCCCGAGTCCATTGCAATGGGAGAGGCGGCGGCCCAGCGCGCGCTGAGGATCCTCAGCAGCAAGAGGCTGGCCGCTGGGGACAAAGTAGCTGAGGTGCGTCACAGCATCTGCTCTCGGTGTGAGCTTTGCATCACCGCCTGCCCCTATGGAGCCCGATGGTATGACGAGGATGAAGAAAAAATTCTTGTTGATGAGCTCATGTGCCAGGGCTGCGGTTCTTGTGCAGCCGTATGTCCAAATAGCGCCTCGGTGCTTCGAGGCTATAGGGATCAGCAGATATTTGAGGTCATTGATGCAGCTCTGGAACAGATCTTTTGAAAGGGGATAATACGCAATGACTGCGCAACAACTTAATTTCGCCAGCGTTGAACCTGAACCCGATACACCTGATCCCATGGCAGCCATTCAGGAGAAGGTCCAAGCGTGTATGCAGTGCGGCACCTGTACCGGTTCTTGTGCCAATTCCTTTGCCATGGACCTCACCCCACGCCAGATGTGGAGGATGGTACAATTGGGGCAAAAGGAGGAGATTTTCAACAGTAAGACCTTTTATCTCTGCTCTGCCTGCTATTATTGCACACTGCGCTGTCCTCGGGGACTGCCTCTTACGGAAACAATGAGCGCACTTAAGCGGCTCGCTGCGGCTGAAAGCATACAGAAGTATAAGCTGAGTTCTAACTTCTATCGAACCTTCATGGACACTGTTCGCCGCTATGGTCGGGTGAGGGAGATGGAGTTCATGAACCGCTATTTCCTGTCTATGAAAAACCCCTTTTTCCCTTTGACCTTTGTTCCCATGGCTCTGAAACTCATGAAAAAGCGTAAGGTCCCCCTGGAGATGCCGAGGCTGTTCGGCGAGGGAAGGTTCGACAGGCTCTTTGAAAAGGTAGAAGAGCTGGAGGCGAAATCATGAAGTATATCTACTATCCAGGCTGCTCTCTAACGGCTACGGCCCTCGAATACAACATCTCAACACAGGGCGCTATGAAGGCATTAGGTGCTGAATTGGTGGAGTTAGAAGATTGGACCTGCTGCGGTGCCAGTGCGGTCGAAGCTACCAGCTACCTGCTCTCCATGGTCCTAGCCGCTCGCAACCTTGCTTTGGGCGAACGCATGGGGGTTGACGCCGATTTCCTGGTCCCGTGTAGTGCCTGCTATCTGAATCTCAGACGGGTTGAGGAGCATGTTCGACAGGAAGAAGGACTCCAGGACAAGATCAATAATGCCTTGAGCGAAGAGGGGTTACGCTATAACGGTGGCATCAAGGTGAGGCATTTTTTGGATGTTATAGCCACTGACTTTGCCCCCGCCAAAATAGCGGCGCAGGTGAAACGAAAGCTCTCGGGTATTCGAGTAGCGCCTTACTACGGCTGCCAGGCCTTACGTCCTTATTGTTCCTATGATGATCCAGAGCAGTCTCGGTCAATGGAGCCGGTCATAGAGGCCCTGGGAGCAGAAATCCATCCCTGGGCGGTTGGCTCTAAATGCTGTGGTGCAGCGTTAATGTCCACTAAGAAAGAAGTGGCCCTGGAACTTACGGGTGGGCTTCTCAAGGCAGCACGAGGTGCAGACTGCATTGTCACAGTCTGTCCCATGTGCCAGATGAATTTGGAAGCCTTTCAGGGTAGCATTTCCAAGTCACAGGGAGAGGATCTGAGTATCTCCATTGTGTATCTCCCACAACTTATGGGACTGGCATTCGGTCTCCCGGAGGAAGAGCTGAAGTTGGACCTCAATCTGGCTCTCAGCAGCGCTTTTCAGAGTAAGCTTAGCTTTTAATCAACTCCCCTTTTCCCCGACCGGCAGTTTTATTGTAAAAACCGCACCCTTACCCTTTGTACTGTCCACACCGATAGTCCCCTTGTGCCGATCTATAATGCCGTAGACTGTGGAAAGGCCCAGGCCAAGGCCCTTTCCCTCTGTCTTGGTGGAATAAAACGGATCAAAAATATAGGGAAGGTCTTCGCTGGCAATGCCATATCCGGTATCCTTTACCCTGATTTCCACCACACCCTTGTTCCGATCCAAGGAGCTGCCCAGGATTAACGTACCCCCCTCGGGCATTGCATCAATTGCATTGAAGATAAGATTAATAACGCACTGCTGGATCTGATTGAAATCCCCCCACACGCTTGGTACCCCGGGATCAAGATTGGTCTCAATGTGAATATTTTGAAGGGTGAGTTTGTGCTGGCTTAGCATTATGCATCTCTGCAGGAGCTCATTGATATTCACTTCACCGAATTCCAATTTAGATTTCCGGGAAAAGGCGAGTAGATTAGAGACAATCTTAGAACAACGGCTGATTTCACCCTCAACGAGGTCGAGATACCCCTGAAATTTTTGTATGTGTTCCTCTTTCAAGGCCCCCCTGTTAAGAATCTTGATCATGAGGCGAACATAATTCAAGATGCCTGTAAGAGGGTTATTAATCTCATGGACAACACTGGCAGCCAGCCTGCCTAAGGAAATCATTTTGTCCTGCTGGAGCAGTCGGGCCTGATCGGCAAACTGCTGTTCCAGTCTCCTCATCTCTCTCAGGTCCCTAAAGAAACCCACCATGCCAATCTCTTTATTATCCTCAAATAAGACCGTTGCTGAAAGCTGAACCGGAATCTTATGGCCTGTTTTTCCAATAAGAGTGCTCTCATAGAGAAAAAGCCGGTTTTCCCCTCCATATTCTTGAGAATACAGGGCTTCTTTGAAGTTTTCGGCTGATCCGACCGGAAAAAATTGATTGAAGGTCATCTTACCCCGCACTTCATCCTCAGAATAGCCCAGCATTTCTTCTAAACTTCTATTAAAGGTAATAATTTTTCCGTCCTTATCGCAGCCCATAATCCCGTCAATGGAACTCTGAATCAGGTTGCTCTGGAAATTGAAGGTCCTCGCCAACTCCTCGGCCGTGTCCATCCACCTCTCTTCTATGAGGGCAGTATAATCCTTTAACTCTTTACGCGTATTAAAGCGCTCTTTTGCCCTCTCAAGCGCTACGAAGAGGGCCTCATCATTAATAGGCTTGGTAATAAAGTCAGAGGCATCGAGCTGAAGTGCTCTAATAGCAAGCTCCATCTCGCCGAAGGCGGTGACTACGATCACCTCTCTGTCCGGGTCTTGTTCCTTTATTCTCTTAAGGACATCGATCCCGTTCATGCCAGGCATGCGAATATCGGTGATGACAATTTGGGGGGATTTTTCCTGACATAACTGTATACCACGTTCTCCGTCTCCGGCGGTCAAAGTCTGATAACCAGCATCTGACAGGGTGATAGAAAGTACATTACGGATACCTTCTTCGTCATCTATGATCAAAACCTTCCATTTTCTTTGACTCATTTTCTCTCAACTCTTTTCAACTAAATCGTATGTGTGAACGCTTTGAAAACCTTCGATTTGTATACCCTCCTCCTCGAGAGGGGTTAGTGTGGGGGTGTTATCCTATTATATCTGATAGGAGTAGTGCAAACGTAGCAGTTTAGCTGTTTGAAAATAAGGCAAAAGGGGCCGCGGGTGTCTCTTTCAGAAGGGCCGCAAAAAACTGCCTCATTTCATCGAACGGCAGATTGGCCTTAAAACTCAACCCAGGACAGCCCCATAAGATAGACTCCCTTGAAACGATGATCTTCACTGCCTGCTCCACACCCCTGTTCAAGGACAAGGGGGCGTTCGACAAGCTTTTAAGAATTTGTGTTGCTGCCCTTCTGAAAGAGATACCCACGGCCCGATAGTCAAATGATAACTTTTTCAACAGCTAAACTATTACGTGCAAACAATATTATGATCCACGTAGTAATTGACAAAGTATACTGCTTTGGCCCGAAAAAGAAGTAAAAATTTAAAAATACCTTTAATTTGCTTAAGCATCCATACTTTCAACGGCGGATTCCCTTGACCCTTGCGCCTTTTCACATTATCCTCATCTAACAGAAAAAAGGTTCTTCCGAAAAATGAGTACCACGAAACTGATCAGATATGAAGCTGGCAGATTGGAAGGTTGAAGTGGTCTTTTCTTCGATTCCGGGCTTCTCAGCCTGGTGATTCCAGCAGTCACTACGAAAAGACCGCTTCAACCTTCAACCCCGCAACCATGTGTTGTGTTGAGGCGTACTCATTAACCGGATGAACCGATGAGTATTGGTTTTAGGAATCAAGTATAGAGGAGAAGTATAAGAAATTGCCCTATAGTCCCGGGAAATTGCCCTTGAACTTAGCTATTGTGGGAGCAGGCGGAAATTGTAAGGTCTTCTTGGATCTTCTCCAAAAAAAGCCTCTTGCTGCCCTGAATATCAACATCGTTGGCATCTGCGATATCAATCCAGATGCCCAAGGCCTTTGTCTCGCAAAGGAGATGGGGATTTACACGACCAACAACCTGCGAGACCTCTTAATGGCCAATGACCTTGATGGTGTAATTGACCTCACCAACAACCGAGAGGTCCTTAGCGAACTTGTACACCTCAGACCAAAAGGAGTCGGATTACTCGATCACAATTTCCTCAATCTTTTAGAAAGCCTGTTCAACATAGATCAGAGGCTGAAGTCAGCGGAGCAGCAAGTGGCAATTGAAAAGATGGCCGCAGACTTTCTGATCCAACAGGCCAATGAGCGGATTGTAGTTTTAAATACGGATTTCTCTATTGTTGAGGCAAATGAACCTTACCTCAAGGCCGTTGCCAGGTCCAAAGATGACGTGATTGGGGCTCACTGTTACGAGGTCACACATGGACTCACCGCCCCTTGTTCGAGTTCACACCCTGAAGTGGGATGTCCTATGATTGAGACGCTAAGAACCGGCAATTCAGCCCATGTCATCCATGAGCATCCCTCCTCTGGAGACCACGCGACCTACTGTGACATGGTGACCTACCCCGTAAAAGACCAGGGCGGTGAAATTGTTCGGGTCATAGAGATATGGAGAGACATCACTGAGGAGCTCTCATCCAGGTGGGATAGGCGGGTCAAGGCATTGAAGTCAGACCTCAAGAAACTCATTCAAGAAGATCGTATGATCTCCCTTGGGAAGCTTGTGGCCAGTAGCGTTCACGAGATAAACAATCCCATCCAGGGTCTATTGACCTTCAGTCATCTTATGGAGGACATGTTAAAGGAAGGCGAGCCGAGCCCGGAAGATTTTGAAAAATTCAAGAAGTTTCTATCTCTTATGTCCAATGAATTGGAGCGTTGCGGAGACATCATGTCTAGCCTCCTCTCTTTCTCCCGTCAATCTGCCATAAAATATAACAGTGTTGATCTCAACGAGGTGCTTGATGCTGTCCTTACTTTGACGCACCACAAAATAGAGCTCCAGAATATCCAATTAAGCACTAAACTTCACCCCGGCCCCTTATTGGTGCATGGAGACATCAATCAGTTGCAGCAATGCTTTCTCAATCTGATCTTCAATGCCATTGAGGCTATGACCGAAGGTGGAAAACTGAGTGTAGTTTCCGAACTGGACAGCGTACATAAGAATGCCCTTATCGAGATTCAGGATACAGGATGTGGGATACATGAAGAACATTTAGACCATATATTTGATCCTTTTTTCACCACAAAGGAAGAGGGAGAGGGCACCGGCCTTGGATTGTCCATTACACACGGTATCGTAAAATCCCACGGAGGGAATATTAAGGTGAATAGCCAAATGGGCAAGGGGAGCTCTTTTATTTTGAATTTCCCCATACAGCAGCCTCATGGGGAAGGGTAGGGAGAAATGCCATGGTTGAAAAGATGAGCATCATGATCGTGGATGACGAAATGATCATCCGGGAATCCTTTCTTCATTGGTTCGAAAAATATGGCCATAAGGTTGAGACCGCTGCATCAGGCTTTGAAGCATTGGAAAAACTGGAAAGTATTCCTGCTGATCTCATGTTCGTGGACATAAAGATGCCGGGAATGGACGGCATCGAGCTTCTGGAAAAAGTGAAACAGGAATATCCTGATACGATTGTCGTTATCATCACGGCATATGGCTCCATTGATACGGCTGTAAAGGCCATGAAATTGGGGGCCAGTGACTACTTGCTGAAGCCGTTCAAGCCGGATCAACTTTCACTTGTCATGGAAAAGATAGCCCATCAAATGCAACTTGAATCTGAATTCAACTATCTTAAGGGGCGGTTGGATGAAATCACCCGTTTTGATAATATCATCGGAAAATCCCCTCAATTGGAGGATATCTTCAGCCTTATTCCAGAGGTTGGGCGAAGTGATTCTTCTATCCTGATTGTTGGCGAAACCGGGACAGGAAAAGAACTGGTAGCCAAGGCCATCCATGCCAAGAGCAACCGCTCCCATGGGCCTTTCATTGCCATCAATTGCGGTGCGATACCGGATACCTTGCTGGAAAGCGAGCTTTTTGGACATCAGAAAGGCGCTTTTACCGGGGCAATCCATGGCCGCAAGGGTTTTCTCGAGGTAGTTTCAGGTGGCACGCTGTTTCTGGATGAAATCGGGGAGATCAGCCCCAAAATGCAGGTGGACCTTTTGCGTGTACTGGAAGAAAAGAAGGTCACCAGGATTGGTGACAGGCAGCCCATTGATGTGGATTTTCGGTTGATTTCGGCCACCAGGCAGGACTTAGAAAAAAAGGTCGCCGAGGGTACGTTCCGAGAAGATTTTTTTTATCGTTTCAATGTCATCATGATCCCTATCCCTCCCCTGAGGGAAAGGAAAGAGGACATCCCCCTGTTGGTTCAGCACTTCCTCAAAAAATACCGCCACGAAACCGCAAAACGGGTTGACCACGTTGATCGTCGTGCCATGACGCTGTTGAAAGGCTATGATTGGCCTGGAAATGTGAGGGAGTTGGAAAATGCTATTGAGCGGGCTGTTGTCCTGTCAAAATCCAGGACCCTCGGGAGCGAAAATTTTTCTTTCCTCAGCCCCTCCCCTGCACAGATTCTGAAGCCCCGATCGCTGCGCGAAATGGAAAAAAACCACATTCAACAGACCCTGCATGATTGCCAATGGAATGTGACTAAGGCTGCCAAAATCCTGGACATCAACCGGGTGACCCTGCACAAGATGATTAAACGGTACGATATGCAGAGGACACCATCAGCTTGATGTCTTAATAAACTGATATTTTGAAACATTGCTTTCCAAAATTAATTGAAATCTGCATTTTTTGATAGCTAAGTACTTGATTTTCCAAAAAGCACTTTGACAGCAAAAATTCAGGTTTTCTTAAAGCATAAAATGCTGTCCAAGAGCCAATGTCACAAATTAAAGGCAAAATCACCCCCCTTTGTAAAGGGGGGGCGGGGGGATTTAAGGGGGACTTTAATCGTCGAATGTTTTGAGAAGATTTTGACGTAAAGCGCTGTCCAAAACCAAAACCTATTTTGGGCAAGCGTGATCTTGAAAATTATATCAATTTCTTGAGATGAGATTAAGCTTGCTTGCTTTTAGAATTGGTAACAGTTTGGTTGTTTGAAAATAGTGCAAAAAGGGCCGTGGGTATCTCTTTCAGAAGGGTTGCAAAAAACTGCAGCTCGGCTGCCCTCGGCCATGAGCTCGGGCCGAATGGAGCTCGCCGCATGCCTCATTCCATTGAACGGCAGATGGGCCTTAAAACTCTGCCCAGGCCTGCCCCGTGAAATGCTTTTTTGTTTCTATTTCACTGGGGACAGCCCCATAAGGCAGACTCCTTTATAACAGTAGCCTTCTCTGCCTGCTCCACGCCCCTGTACATGGCCAAGGGGGCGTTCGACAAGCTTCTAAGAATTTCTGTTGCGGCCCTTCTGAAAGAGATATCCACGGCCCGATAATCTAATGATGATTTTTTCAAGGCGCTAAGCTGTTACTGAAATTGTAATTTTTAACAAGCGCTTCATGCCTCATAACTGTGAGGCGGAAGTTCACTAATCCGTAGAATACTTCAATCTATGAGCCTCACAAAAATACGCATGGGGGTCGTGCCAATTGGAAATGTTCCCGAAATTACTGTTAAAACCATCGCGGCCCACATTCTCGGCTATCTAAACCTTGATGCAGACATCCTCCCACCGCTAAGACATCCCCACTACGCCCACGACGAAAAACGCCTTCAATACAATGCCGGTGCCATTATAAAATCCCTCGAATTGGAGGCCTTTCATGATTACTCGAAGGTAATAGGCGTCTTAGATGTGGATATATTTGTCCCCATACTAACCCATGTGTTTGGGGAGGCAAAGCAAGGGGGCAAATATGCACTGGTTTCCCTTTACAGGATGAGAAAACAACAGGATGGCTCTGCGTCACCAATGACCGTCCTGCTTCAAAGAGTGGCCAAAGTGGCTCTCCATGAATCAGGACACCTCTTTAATCTCCTCCACTGCATGGATGAACAATGCCTCATGCATTTTTCCGGGGAGCTCCAAGATTTGGATAGAGTGCCTCTATATTTCTGCAGGTATTGCTCTGTCTACTTCAGGGACGCTCTTCGTCGCGAAATAAAAAAGAACAAGTGAAGAAAAGGATGAAAGCCGTGCATTATACCTTTTCAGTCCTGAGAAATGTGCGCACCAACCTGTCCCACCCTAATTCTGGAAAATTACCATAAAGGTCGCCTATCACCTCACCACCCGTGGCAGCCAGTTGCTCATATTCCGGTCCCATGAGCTTCATCAGATTCTGACTTTCCTGCTCGACCCACTGAAAGCTTTCATCCTCAAAATAGAGTCTTTTTAGGTTCCGCTTAGGGTGGTCAGGCTCTAACATGAATAGCCAACCCTCTTTGTAAGGATCCTGATTGGTAATTCCCGGATGTTTCTGAGTCTTTTGGTTTACGGCAAGCACCGTTCCTGTCACCGGGGATAGAACTGCTGCTTTATGGTCTTCCCGGCCAAACTCCCATCCCACTTGGTCTTGCTTCAAGTTTGCACCCAGTGGTGGCAGGCTCAATTCCTGTATCTCTCCAAAAAGCTTGACCAGAAAATCATCAAATCCAACCCTGACACGTCCTCCGTGTTCGAAACGAGCCCAACTGTGCCCCATGTGATAATAGTAACCATCGGCCATTCGAAATCCCGAGACCAGTTGATAAGTTGGAGTGTTTCCCAGCCCAATTAGATCAACTTCATCCAGCATCTGATCGTAGGGACAATGGTAGCATTCGTAGTTCATCGTACAGATTTTAGGGGCATCAATATGACCCGTTAGGGCATGACGGCATGGTCGAGATGCGCCATGATATCTTTTCTTTAGATATTGCACCCACCCCGGTTCTTCCTTTTTCGTCTCGGCAGGTGATTCGAATTTCATAGCGTTTCTCATCCCCCGGTCAAAGGGACAGTTATGGCAATCATAGGCGTTATCGCAGGCACGGAAATTAACGATCCCTGCCTTCATCCATATGCACTCATTCTCGAGTACCTGGAAGCCCACGACCCCCTTCTTTTTTTTCTTTCCATGCTTGATGGTTTTTTGTTCCATCTGAATGACCTCCTCTCTTTTCATGAAAAATTTCTTTTAAGAAAACCTCCGGGTTTATGCTGCTTTAGCCAGGATGTTCCCTGTTAAGCTGAAGTCATTACCGCTTTCCTGCCTCTCTTCCATCGCCTCAATCCATTGATCGAAGGCACAATGCCAGCATTGATAATCGTTGATACAGAATTTCGCGATTGGAGTTTTACCATTCTCGACGTGGAGACAAAGGGCATGCGGAGTTCCGGGCTCAATGGTTCTTTTTTGTGTTTCGGCCATACGCTTTCTCACTCTGATCACCTCCTCTCCCTTCGGGGGATATTGCCTCTTTGTGGCGCCCCCATCAGATTCGTTTTGCTCTTTAACAATTGCAACGGCGATGCCAGGAGAGAATCAAGTGAGTGACTTATTCTTTCTAATTGAAATCATTTAACTTTTTACTAATTTCATATTTAATGTTTTCTAAAGAAGGCATGAGTGGGGAGCCCACGTTGAAAAAATAAGCTACACTGGGATGGGAACATATTAGGAAGAGACGAAAATAATCATTAAAATTCAAAGTGTTATAAAAGTGTTGCGAATGGCTACACATACTGTAGCCTTTTTAGCAAAAACACCCCCACATGGTCGATACTTGTTTCCTGAAAAAAGAATAGCATCGGCCAGAAATTGTAAACGAGGTATTTCACTATCGGAATCTCGTGTAAATTCATAGTTTACAATAAAAGGGACTACCCGTTGATTTTTGTGATATTGAGAATCGAAAAGACAAGACGAGGCTCAAAATAGTAAATAATATCAATGAGCTTAGTTTATAGGTCGTTAATGTTGCACCGTTCCCCATTTGTGGCACAGATCTTGATTCTTTCATTAAGAGCATTGGTCCATGCAATTTCGACTGAGTGTTAAAGCCCGGTGTGTACATTTACCTCTGATCATCAAGCTCCGCTCAAAACACCTTAAAAATTGGATACAGCAAAGCCTCTTTGAAGAGTTGTCCACCGGGGTGGCATAAAACCGTCGCTGCTTGAGACGTCGAGCAGTTATCAAAGAAATGTTCGTTATAAGAATGCCATCTCAGACGAGACCCTGAAAACCCTGACTGAATAGATTGCCGGGCCAGGCTTTGCTTGACTGATGTCCATGTTGGCATTGGTACAGCCATTGTACATGGGGCGATTATTTTGTTGACAGGCATTCGTGGTTTTAATAATTAATAGCTTGTGAAAAATTACTCAAAGTATCTATTTTTCATGCTGCGCCTATAAAGCGATACCTTTGAAAAACGTTCAATTTTGCCAAAGGTTGAGGAAGACAAAAATCCCAACCTCAGGGATTCATTAACTGTTCTGGAGGACTAAAACTTGATTCTGACGCGGAGATTGGGCAAAATTGAACGTTTTGCGAAGGTATCGAAACGTGTACCTCTAACAACTGAATACCTATGCCAGCACAGAGAAAACCTACCGATTAGACGTTAACACCTCATAAAAGGAAATGGCCTCATGTTTTACGACATCACCCTGTATGTATCGCTTATCATCTTTGGACTCGGCTTGATTTATAAAATCTCCGCCTGGTTCCGACGTAGTATCGGCATTAATGCCGGTGACATCACCACGTCTAAAAGAGCCTCAACAGCCGTAAAAGGCATATTGGGCGCTGTATTCAGCGCAAAAATACTCACACTGATCAAGGTCTTTATAGTTGATGTGGTTCTTCAAGTAAGGGTGGTGCGAGAGGATTTTATACGCTGGTTGATGCACATGCTCATTTACGGTGGCTTTATGCTGCTGCTTTTGATGCACGCATTGGATAGCATCATTACCGAGCCCCTGTTCTCCGAGTATGCCTCCACACTCAATCCTTTTATGTTCTTGAGGGATCTATTCGGGTTTATGGTGATCGTAGGAATAGGAATCGCCATCTACAGGCGCATAGTTATGAAAGTGCCGCGTCTTAAGACCAACCCCATGGACCTCTACGCCGTTATCATCCTTGCCATCATTATGCTGTCGGGCGTTTTTCTCGAAGGGACAAAGATCACCTCTCACACAAGATACCAGGAGATGGTTGAAGAGTACGCTGACACGGATGATGAAGAAGAGCTTCGCGCCTTAGAGTCGTTATGGGTAGCGGAGTTCGACGTGGTTTCCCCTGCGGTGAAAGGCCCGTTTGATGAGGAGATACTGGAACAAGGCAGAGAGATGCATGACATGAGCTGTGCCGGGTGTCATTCCCGACCTGGTTGGGCCTTTACCGGTTATGTAGTGGCCAAAGGCATTAAACCCGTTGCGCTGGGGTTGGACCGGGCCAACCTCCCTACCCTGCTCTGGTACCTACATTTCCTTGCTTGCTTTGTTGGCCTGGCCTATCTGCCCTTTAGCAAGATGTTTCACATCCTGGCAAGTCCGGTAAGCCTTCTGGCCAATGCGGTCATGGACAAAGACAAATCAGATCCTGCCAATATTGCCACGAGACAGGTCATGGAGCTTGACGCCTGTACTCACTGTGGCACGTGCAGTAGGCGATGTTCTGTTGCAGTAGCGTTTCAAAAGATTGGCAACATTACGATTCTTCCATCGGAAAAAATGGTTTTTCTCAAGGACTACGTGGCTGACAAGGAACTGGACGACACGGCGCTCAGGGGGATTCAAGAAGGGGTCTATCTGTGCACTAATTGCGATCGCTGCACCGTGGTGTGTCCAGTTGGCATCAACCTGAGAGACCTGTGGTTTAATGTGAAGGAAGAAATGATCCAGAAAGGGGATTCGGTTCCCCTGGTCCTGTCTCACTTCTCTTTTTATCGGGGTATAGATCGACAGGATCTGGATCCCCAGGAGTATTCAAGGCCTCTGGATGGTGCGAGACAGACCATTGCAGAAAAATGCGAGCTAATAAACAAACCTGAAAAGGTTATAACCTTAACACCCATCAACAAAGAATTTAAGGGTAAAGCAGAACTTTCTTTACAGGCCGACACCTTTACCTATTGTTACTCGTGCGAGAATTGCACCACAGTATGTCCTGTGGTTGGAAACTATGAAAATCCTCAAGAGGTCCTTGACCTTCTTCCGCATCAAATCATGCATTCTCTCGGCCTGGGGTTGAGGGATCTGGCCCTTGGCTCGAACATGTTGTGGGATTGTGTCACCTGCTATCAATGTCAGGAACATTGCCCCCAGGGGGTGAAGGTGACTGATGTACTCTATGAGCTGAAAAACCTGGCAATAAAAGAAACACGTGCTTTGTAACATACAATCGCTTCGTAATTCTATACAGCGCGGTTGCGCCGCTAAAAAAATTGCTATATATCGATAACCCTAATACTTTTTTTTAAACCAATTTTGACAATTTAAGGCATTTTAGTTCACTTTAGTCACTTTTTTATCAGGAATAAGATGATGAAATTCGCATTATTCATTGGATGTACCATTCCGCGTCGTGTTGAGCACTATGAGCATTCTGCACGAGCGGTGTTAGACAAACTGGGTGTTGAGGTGGTGGATATTCGTGATTTT
>CP070700.1:4013565-4018538 GCA_020349865.1 Desulfobacteraceae bacterium | reverse complement strand
ACTCGATTGAACCACATCAGGGGTGCGGTAAAACTCAGCGAATTAAAACCAATCAAGACTAAGGATACATTCCAAAAAAACCCCTTCCATTTCGTGGCTGTCCCAGCCGTCTCCAGGAAGCTGCACCAGCTCCTTATAGAGAAATTTGACCGGGCAATGGAAAAGTCTGAGCACTCGTCCTACAATGAAATCATTGGCGATGGAAAATGGGGTATTGTGACTAATGGAGTGAGCTTCAATTATGTTAGAGACGCTATTTTAGATCTAAAAATACCTGACAAGGTCAGCATTCTTAAATTGGGATTTTCCTGGCCCATGCCCAAAAATCTTTGTGCCAAATTTCTGGGACAGGTGGAAAAGGTACTGGTGGTTGAAGAACTGGAACCGATCATGGAGAACGACCTGAGGGCTATCGCCCAGGAGAACGGCTTAACCTTGCCCATAAAGGGAAAGGGCGTGGGCAAGCTCTCGCGTCTTTTCGAATATGACCCTGGTATGGTCAGGGCAGCCATCG
Organism: Desulfobacteraceae bacterium; assembly: GCA_020349865.1. Next base: position 4,018,024 of record CP070700.1, on the reverse strand, counting down.
CCAAATATTTTGGTGTTGACTATAAGGGTTCAGCCATGGTGGACATCTCCGACCTGCCGGAGCTTCCTGCAAGACCACCCAACCTTTGCGCCGGTTGTCCCCATAGGGCCACCTATTATGCCGTAAAGCAGGTCTACGGCCCCGATGCCATTAACCCAACCGATATCGGGTGTTACACCCTTGGCCTTCTGCCGCCCATTTCAATGGCTGATCTTGTAATCTGTATGGGTTCATCTGTCAGCTCTTCTTGCGGCTTTTCGCGGGCCACGGATCAAAAGGTGGTCTCTTTTATTGGTGATAGCACATTCTTCCATTCAGGGATAACCGGGCTTATTAATGCAGTACATAACAACCACAAGTTCACTCTCGTCATTCTGGATAACGGCACCACAGCAATGACAGGCCACCAACCTCATCCCGGTGTGGATACCGAACCCATGGGTGTTGATCGGACCCGGGTCTCCATTGAGGATGTGGTCCGCGGATGCGGGGTCAAGGATGTGCACATGGTCAAGCCCTTTAAAGTGAAAAAGACCATGGAGGCGGTCAAGGCCTCAATGGAGTATGACGGCGTTTCAGTCATCATATCCATGGAATATTGTCCTCTTTTTGCAGGGGCTATCGGCGAGAGAAAAAGGACCAGGCCCTTCTACGTGAATCTAAACAAGTGCAAAGATCACCGTCTCTGTATCAGTCAGCTTGCGTGCCCTGCCATGTTTTTGGAAGGTGATCAGGTATCAATTGACAAAAATCTGTGTACTGGATGCTCTGTATGTGCGCAGATCTGCCCTGAAAATGCAATATTGCCCTTGCGAGCATGAACAGAGGAAAGGAGCACATGCAAAGAACCTCCTCAACAATTGAATGATAGGTCATGAGAGCTTTTCTTCGCTTCCGAGGCTCCCGGTCTGGTCATTTCAAGAAGTTACACACGTGGGAAGCCAGGGGGCCCCATTCCGTAACTCCATGAAATGACGAAGGCCTCCCACCAGTCAACTCCGAAAAGGTCCCATGACCTATAAATTGGTGATTAGTTATAAAGGGAGAAAAACATGGAAACCAAGAGATGTGTATTTGTTGGTGTAGGTGGCCAGGGTAATCTGCTGGCCTCCAGGCTCTTGGGTGAAGCTGCACTTTCCATGGGAATTCCTGCTGTGGTCAGCGAGATACATGGGATGGCTCAGAGGGGAGGTGTGGTGGAATCTGCCGTCTTGATGGGGAATGTGACCAGTCCCATTGTGTCAAATGGAGAGGCTGATGTCCTTATTGGTTTTGAGCCCCTGGAGACCATGAGGGCACTGGGAAAATGCAACAACGAGACCCTAGTGATCACCAATACCCAACCGCTGCCTCCCTTTACCGTCGCTGTGGGACAGGGTGAATATCCTGCGGTGGATGAAGTTTTGGATCTGATTCAGACTAAAGTGGACAAAGTGATCGCCCTGAACGGAAATGAATTGGCAAAAGAGGCGGGCAATCCTCTCTCCCTGAACATGGTCATGCTAGGGGCTCTGATAGGCTCGGGGGCAATTGCTGTTACTGAAGAATCTATGAAGGAAACCGTCTCCGAAACGACCAAAAAGGCCTTCTTGCAATCCAACCTGAAGGCCTTTGATCTCGGAATGGAAGTGGCAAGTAAGTGGTGGAGTAGCCCTCGCTAATCAAACTTCCCCCTGCGTGCCTCCCATTCTCTCAAACTGAAGATCGCCTCACAGGTGCTTCTTTGTCTGGGCGTCCTTTCCAAGGGCGAATGGTATAGTCTTCATTAAAGCTTATAGCCATCCCTGTTGATTCAGATCGCAAAACTCTCCCCGTGACTTTCACATAGGCCTGTTTGTGGTCATCTTTCAGCTCTTTCAGCTTATCGAGGGGAAGAATGATATCTATTTTGACTGGGGTCCCCTCGGGGAGAGGTTGTGTGGTATGGAAAAATGCCCCACCTGAGCTTATGTTACTCGTCAGGAGATCATGGGTTTTTTTGTCCAGATCCGAACTTATCACTTCAATTTTGGCGGGAACTTCAAGCCTGAACCTTCCTATTCTCCTTCTTTCTCTCCGTATGATCGTTACCATGAATAACCTCCTCCTCTATTCTATTCCCCCCGGAGCGGGAAACCATGAGACCCTTAGTGGCAACCTGTTCGTCTCATCCTCATCAAGAAATGCGATTTGTAAACTGATTGTTCCATAGTCGAATTAATGGAAAACCCAGAACCCGTGCGAAAAAGGTGGGCCCGAGTCGATGTAATCGATGCATATATTTTTGCAAAAACTTATGTGCGCGGACAATCGGTAAAACGTATGATTTCTATTCGTATTTTGGTGGTCGAAATGGATGAGACATTAGTATTAGAAAGCAGCGCAGGGATAATGCTTTCGTATCAAGAATTGTGGGTTCTTGGTGGGAAGAGAGTGGGTGTGGCAGGCATTAATCTGGAGAGGGAGGAGGTGGGTACCCGTCAATTCATGCGGTAGGTGCCCTCTTTAATGCTGTTTTCGCTGGTCTCTTTTTCCAAGGACTAATTTCGTAATCTTCGTTAAAGGATATAGCCATGCCTTTTGATTCAGTTCGCAAAACTGTCCCCGTGAGCTTTATGTAAGCCTTTTTGTAGTCATTTTTTAGCTTTTCCAGCTGATCGAGGGGAAGAATCATGTCTATTTTGACCTGTGTCCCCTCAGGAAGCGGTTTTTTGGTATGGAAAAATGCTCCACCGGCGCATATATTACTTGTCACGAGTTCAAGCCTTGCTTTTTCCTGGCCCTTGCTAATTACCTCTATCTTGACAGGAATTTCAAGATTGAACCTTTCCATTTTCCTTCTCTCAATCTTCTGTTCCATAAAAATACGTCTCCCAAATTCGACCCCACCAAAGAGGGAAAATCATGAAATCCCTAGTGAACCCTCGTTTTCGTCATCCGTGGGAAAAATATATTTTGCAAAGCCAATGTTCCATAGTCGAGATAATGGAAACGTGGAATCTGCGACCTGCGAGCTAGGAACCAAAGTTGTCAGCCTGTGCAGAGTGATCTAAACTGTGTATATGTAAAGCCTTATATCCGGAATAAGTAAAGTATGATTTTTAGCCTTTTATGGTCCATGGAATGGCTAAGAATATAGTATTAGAGAAACCTGGGAGTAGTACTAAAGTGCTAGAGATTTTTTGCGGCCCAGAGGGCTGCCTGAAGGCGGTTGGGAACATTGATCTTTTTAAAGATATTGTAAATATGGGTTTTGACCGTATTGGGACTGATGTAGAGTCGATCGGCAATCTCCTCGTTCTTAGCCCCTATGGCTACCAGAGAAAGAATCTCTATCTCTCTGGGGGTCAAGATCGATGATTCCTTTTTAGCGCTATCGTACCCCCTACCTTCCGGAATGAATTTCGCCATAATATCCCTGGAAACCCACAGCTCCCCGTTAAGAATAGCCGCAACCCCTTTTGGAAAGTTCTCGAAGGATTCCTCTTCATAAAAGAATCCCTTTACCCCTCGCCTCAAAGCCACTTCTTCGATTCCCACGGCTGGTCGTACATTAAATAAGACCACATAGTCTCGAGACAGTATGTTTTGACCGCACACGTCCAAATCTGCCATACAGCTATCCGCATCTTTTTCCAGACAATCACAGAGGATCAGCCTAAGTTGGATGCCACTCTTATCATCGATGGCTGGAATACGAGAGAGATCCTCATACTCCACGCACTTTGCACCCGTTTGCTGCTCCAAAAAAGAGACAATTAGCTCATTTTGTAACCTCCGGGGTCCAACGATACATATGGATTTGTCGCTTAACAGTACCATTGTGTTCTCTTTTGAAGGAGCCTCTGTCGTCACGTATTAAGTCATTATATCTTTATTTATACCACTATTTAGGTTGAAAATCCAATTCCTTCAACACTCACCCTACCTGACAGTTCGTCCACTTCAAAATTTACAGGCAGGAATCGGTCAATAACCCATATGTTGGTCTTCAGATGTGTTGTTATCCTATTCGTAACCAGCAAAGATCGACCTTTCGCCAGAGCCATATAAAGGACTAACTGGTCGGCCAGATGATTGTCAACCGCGGCCTCCGAGTCCATGAATTCAAAGAATTCGGAGCAAGCTTCATCGGCAACTCTTTCAGCCTGCTTGCCTTTTTTCCCCAGGGAAGAAAAACCGGCTGCCCCGCCTTCAAATCTGGGCCTAATGAAGACTAAAGTGCCCGTACCCGCGGATGGGGCATTCATCAGCTTTGCTCTGGAGGCCTGAAGATCATGATCGCAAAGACGCCTGATGGCTTGATCTCGCTGTCTCTCACCAATGGCGATGGGAAGATTTGATACAGCTGAGAGCACATAAATATCTTCTACTTTTCCCCTCCTTGTGCGCAAAACGGCACGAATACCAGAGACGGGTGATATCCGTGCAACGATCTTCCCACCACCCTTTGGATACCAGCCCCAGCGCTCAATCTCCA
>CP070700.1:3997149-4013465 GCA_020349865.1 Desulfobacteraceae bacterium | reverse complement strand
AAGAGGATTTCCCTACCATTTTATGAGCGCACTTCCCCAGGTCAAACCGCCCCCAAAGACCGGAAGGCAGATCAGGTCATTTTTCTTGATACTCCCGTCCCGGACAGCTTCATCAAGGGCAATGGCGCAGGAAGCTGAAGAGATGTTGCCGTACTTATGAAGGGTCACATAAAATCTTTCAAGAGGCACCTTTAAACTCTTTGCCATGGATTGGAACATCCGCAGATTTGCCTGGTGGGGAATAAACCAGCTAATATCCCTCACGGCAACATTGTTAAATTGAGCAGCCTCCTCGATGGTTTCAATAAACCGCCTGACTGCTACCCTGAAACTGGCACTGGCCTCAATCATGTTGAGGGTATGAAGTCCCTTATCCACGCTTTCATGGGAAATAGGGGTGGTCTTGGAACCCCCTCCCGGCATCAAAAGATCCTGCCCATTTTCACCGTCCGAGTGAATGTGAGTTGAAAGAACCTCGTGGCTCTTTGTGCCCAGCTCCAGAACTGCAGCGCCAGCCCCGTCACCCCACAGGATGCAGGTAGTTCGATCTTTCCAGTTGACGGTCCGGGTCATAACCTCGGAGGCCACAACAAGAACAGTTTTATAAGTCCCTGTTTTGAGATACTGTTCGGCCACACTGAGTCCGAAAATAAATCCTGAGCAGGCTGCGGTCACGTCAAAACTCACGGCCTGTGGGGCATCCAGTTTCGCCTCAAGCCAGTTAGCCCCGGACGGGCAGCATGTATCCGGAGTTATTGTAGCCAAAATGATAAGATCCAAATCTCTGCCAGTTATCCCGGCCATGTCAAGGGCCTTAAGAGATGCCTCATACCCCAGATCTGCAGTTGTGACATCTGGATCCGCAATCCTTCTCTCTTTCACGCCTGTGCGCTGAACGATCCATTCATCGGTGGTGTCAAGGCCCATCTCTTGTAAATCGAAATTGGACAACACCTTTGGCGGTACATAAGAACCTGTTCCCAAAATTCGTACAGTTTTCACGTTTCAGCCTCTCTCCATTGCTATATCCAATTCTTTTTCTTTTTACACAACAGCGCGGTGGGTCCTGATAACTGCGTTTCCATTTTCCCAGAATCCAATGCCCTGCAATAAACTAAACCTGTTGATTTGAAATAATAATTTTCCTCCGCTAAAATCCCCATGGTCACTTTTAATAAAAGGGCAGGAAGATCCTTCTCTGCCACACCTTATGCCAACGGAGTTAACCATAAAGTCGGGGACTCCACGTCGCCAGACGATGCCAGACTGGGGAGCCCAAGCGAAGCCCATACCATCGTGAGCGAAGCAGAGCGAGTTTTACGTATCATTAATAGAAGTGGTTGTCAATTGACACAATTTGATTTAGAAACCAATATTATTTTTATCTTAACAGATTCAAGGCGTGTGTGCTAAAAGGTCGCATGCAGGTTAATCCTGTTCCCCGGTATTACCGGTAGCTCTGAAAGGTTTGGGACCTCAATGATGAGCAAGAATTTTGAGACATCAATATATTTAGATCACAACGCAACGACGAAGGTTGATCGTGAAGTCCAAAAAATCATGATGCCTTATTTAGAGGAGGAATTCGGCAATCCTTCCAGCGGTTATTTGCTGGGAACGAGGGCAAAAGAGGGCCTTGAGCGGGCCAGGGAGGATGTGGCTCTGCTTCTCGGGTGTCAACATCATGAAGTGATCTTCACATCAGGAGGCAGCGAGTCTAATAATATGGTTTTAAAAGGGCTCATTGACTTTAAAAATCCCGAAAAATCTCACCTTATTACCTCTGCGGTAGAGCATCCAGCGATCCTGAATCCTGCGCTATTTCTTATGGAACTGGGGGTTAAGGTTACGGTCCTCCCTGTGGACCGTTTCTGCCGGGTTGATCCGGAAGCCGTAAAAAAGGCAATCCAGCAAAACACCACATTGATCACCATTATGCTGGCCAATAATGAGACAGGCACTGTCCAGCCAATAGAAGAGATTTCAAAGATAGGCCGGGAACATGGTATTCCGGTCCACACAGATGCGGCCCAGGCGGTCGGTAAGATGGAAGTGGATGTGAATGCGCTTGGGGTAGACTTTTTGACTGTGGCCGGACACAAGCTCTATGCCCCTAAAGGTGTTGGGGCCTTGTTTATTCGAGATGGGCAAAATCTTACACCATTACTGCATGGTGCTAACCAGGAGTATGGAAAGCGGCCAGGGACAGAAAATATCATCCTGGCTGCGGGTCTTGGCGCTGCATGCAGGATTGCAAAAAAAAGGCTCAAAAGCGACTATCAAAATATGGAAACAATGAGAAATCGGTTGCAGAAACTCCTGCTCAAGGGTCTGATTGATCTGGTTTTAAACGGTCACCCTGACAAGCGACTTCCGAATACCCTTAATGTTGCTATACCGGGTATCGATGGGGGTCAGATTCTTGAGGGCCTGCCAAAAATCATGGCATCCACAGGGGCCGCCTGCCATGACCGGACCGTCAAACTATCCCATGTACTTGCGGCCATGGGTGTACCCCCGAAAATCGGGATGGGCGCCATCAGGTTCAGCGTGGGAAGGAGCAATACGATTGAGCAGATTGAAGAGGCAGCAGGCTTAATTATCAATCAGGTGAAAAGGATGAGAGATGGGAGACCAGAATAGAGAAAGACCGGCACTTCTGATCATAGACATGATCAAAGACAATTTCCAAGAAAGCAAGAAGCTACCCATTACCCCACTGGCCAGGCAAATCATCGCCCCTATTAACGGCCTGATCGGCGTGTTTAGAAAAGAGGGTTGGCCGATTGTCTTTCCTTCGGATGCATTTCACAAAGAAGACTTCATATTTAAAACCCGTATGAAGCCCCACTCCCTGGTAGGGACTGACGGTGCTGAAGTTATCGACGAACTGGACCGAAAAGACAATGACTTCTGGCTCACCAAACCAAGATTCTCGGCTTTTTTTGAGACAAAGTTAGATGAATGGTTGAAGGAAAGAGGCATAACGCTCTGTGCAATTGCCGGAATTGCGACCAACTTTTGTGTCTTGACATCTGCCTTGGATGCCATTTGCTATGATTTCAAGGCAATCTTGCTTGAAGACTGCACGGCTGCCTCCTCTAAAATGATCCACGAGCAGACATTGGATACCTATCGTCGAAATCCACTTTACCCGTTATTGAGAGTTGCAACTTCTGCTGAACTGGTGAACGAATTAACCGGAAAAGATAGTAGAGCCTGAAAACAACGCTCCTGTTTTCTCGGACACTATTTGCGTACCTCCTCACCATTTTTTTTACTACCGTATGCCTTGTCAAAGTACCCGCTGAATTCAACAGCAAGTTTCTTGCTTTTTGCGTAACAGTTTAGCTGCTTGAAAAAATCATCATTAGATTATCTCCCTTTTTGCACTATTTCCAAAGAGCTATTCTGTTATCTTGTTTCTTATATGCATCCTTGTCGGCCCAGGTGTTTCAGAGATCATGGGGCAGGATCATTATTGACACACAAGGCAATTCATCTTATAATTGCATGAATGTAGTTGCTCACTATCCAGTGGATAAAACCCTTGCGTGTAACCTCCGGGTCAGGAATTGAGGCGTAAGGCACAAGGTTCAGGGTATAAGGTTAGAGGTGTTTGATCCGCCTTGGGCCTTTTGCCTTGAGCCTGTTTTTAACCCAGATTGTACAGTAGGAGACTACTGCACAATCTGGGTCTAAACCCACTATTCCATCATTCAACTATTCCAACATTCCGGTTGCGAGGCGGAACGGACCTAACTTGATAATCAAAAGGAGTGCACATGTTTGAACTGAAAAAAGGCATAGATATTCTCAGCCATATCGGCGGGGTAAAGAGTGCTAAAGAGGTTGAGAAAGTATTGAGCGATTCAATGGATGATGCAAATTTTGAAAAGACCCAAAGAATAAAGAATGAAGAAGCACGGCTGAAAATAGCCAATGCCATAATGATGGGCCAGCCTGACAATGTATTTATCAATACAGGCACGCCTGAAGACAAACGGTTTATCGTTGATCTGGCCCTTAAAAAAGGGGAAGAATCAAAACTCGCTATCAAAGGCCATACCATCCACTATGACCTTGCAGATGAACAGGCCAGGATCATTGACCGCACATACTACATTACAAATGATGATGAACGCGTAAGCGCACTTGCACAAAGGATCAGCAGAGATGATGCATACAAATATGTTAAGGAATATATGACCGGTATCATGAAGGGCATGATCCTTATTGTAGGGTTCTACTCACGAGGTCCGGTTGGAGCTGAACCAACTATTCCGGCTATTGAAGCTACTACTTCGGCATATGTCTGCCATAGCGCAGAAATACTCTATAGAAACTGTTTCAATGATTTTGACGTTGAGGTCGAAAGGGTCGGTCATTTCTTCACCAATGTTCATAGTGAAGGGCCGAACCGTCCTGAAGACCTGCCCAATGCCCGTGTTTTTATGGACAGGGCTCACCAGACTACCTATAGTACGTTCTGCACCTATGCCGGAAACACACTTCTGATCAAGAAGGGCAACCATAGGTTTGCAGTTGACAGGGCAACCTATTACAGACGTGGAAAGGAAATATCCGAACATATGTTCATCACGGGCGTGAAAGGGCCGGGCGGCAGGATTACCTTCTTCGGTGGTGCTGCTCCAAGTGGATGTGGAAAAACCACAACCGCGATGACAGGTCATGAATTTATCAGTGATGATCTGGCCCAGATTTGGATAGCTGAAGACGGTTCAATAAGGAGCGTCAACCCTGAAAATGGTATTTTCGGCATCATAAGAGACGTGAACTGGGATGACGATCCGATGATGCTCAAGCTCTTTCGAAACGAAAATGCAGAGATCATCTTCTCCAATGTCCTCATCGATGAAAACAAGAAGCCCCACTGGGAAGGTTACGGAGAAGAGCCTCCGAAGAAGGGATACAACTTCCAGGGTGAATGGGAAGAAGGCAAGACAGACAAAAACGGCACTCCTGTACCCATATCCCATCCAAACGCCCGTTTCACCATCAGTTGTGACGTGTTTGACAACTACAGTGCCAAAATGGAAGATCCGGCTGGTGTGATTACAAAGGTATTTACTTACAGCGGCCGCGACAGTGACACAATGCCTCCGGTGTGGGTTGCAAAAAACCCCGATCACGGTATAGTAATCGGTGCGTCCCTCGTATCTCAGGCTACTGCGACAGAGGTTGGTGCTACCGGTGTCAAGCGTTCTCCCTGGGCTAATCAGCCTTTTATCCCTGGTGGTCTGGGTGATTATATGCACGCGCAGTTTGATTTCTTCAATAGCGACAAGATCAAGGATGAATACCGACCGATCCTGGCAGGGCTCAACTATTTCCTTACACACGGTGCACGCGGCGGAGAAGGAGACAAATTGCTCGGTGAGAAAAAGGATGTACACGTTTGGATGGGTTGGCTTGAAAGGTGCGTACATAAAGATGTGGGTGTGATCGACACTCCCATAGGCCTGCTTCCTCAATACGAGGACCTCAAACAGCTTTTTAAATCACTTATTGACAAGGAATATGATAGAGAACTGTATGATAAGCAGTTTTCACTTTATATCGACAATATAATCGAGCGGATCGACCTCCAGACCGATGCCTACAAAAAGGATGAAAATGTTCCTGAAAAACTTTTTGAAATCTATAACGAGCAGAAAAAAGGGCTTCTTGCCCTCAGGGAAAAATACGGAAGTATCGTAACTCCCGAACAGCTTGAAGAAGCTACGGGTTAGCCATCTATATGGGCTAAGATCTTGACATTTATCTGAGGCGGATTAATGTCAATTTTTTTGTAAAACTACATGATACCAGCCACTTAGCACGTGATGCTGGACGCTAGCCTCTAGATACTGGATGTAATAAGGAATGCTTTTTTTGTTTTGTCCAGCTTCAAGCATCCAGTATCAAGCATCTCTACACTATGAGCAATGCAGAAGTTCTACCTCTATAAACTTGTCGGTTTGAGGCGAAGCTACGCTATCTATTAATAATAGGATCAGGCCGGGTTGTTTAAGAAGCCGGCTTTTTTGTGCAAGCCCTAAGTGTTGAGTCTTTGGTCCCAATCAAATTCCCGAGCCGTCACTGTGTGTTCCATTCGCTGAATACGACGATCTAAATTATCATATCTCCGTTTTAATCGGTCGGTTGCCCCTTTTCGTGAATAAACATAACTGTCATAAAACTCTTGTTGATCCTCAGTTTGGATAGGTATTACCGGTTCCGGCTTCATCAATAATGCTGCAATGAAGTAAAGTGCCATTATTGGCCAGAATCCACTGAAGAGAAAAAGTATAACCACGATGGTTCGCGCCCAAAAAACAGAGAAATCAAAATATTCTGCAATGCCTCTGCAGACGCCTAATATAATACCGTTACGGGAACGATACAGTCCGCCACGGAAAATCCTTTCAAATCGTCTCATAATGCTTGGTCCTTTCTTTCACGGTCCAGAATAATGGTTTCCAGTGCTTCAACGCGTTCCTCCATTCGCGATAGGCCTTGGTATATCTGTTGAATCACCTTGGCTTCGTCAGTCTCAAGTTTTTGACCCTTTCGGGACAACCCGCCCTTCATAATTTTTATGGCCATCAGGATGGTGCTGCCAATAATGGCCAAGGCCAGGATAGAACCACCAAAAATTATAATCAGAATAAGAACTGCACTCATGGATGAATTATCTCCCCTTATTTTTTATGAAGATACACGTAGATCCAACAACGTGATTGTATAGAATTTCCTTTTTAACCGGCGATTCCAATGGGGGGAATCCCTTAACCTTTATATAGATATCTCAATGCGCTGCGGAAGTCTACACTTGCGAGCCTTTTTCCTGTTCTTTTGAAATGGAAGATTTCAGGATTTGGAGTTCTTTTTCGATGTCCTCATCAACTAATAGCATGTCGAATTCACCTTCCAGCGTTGGTTTTCTTCCGAAGTTGACCAGATCAGCTTCGGCTTCCATCCGCTCTATGCGGTTTTCGAGGTCCTCGAACTTGAGTACGGCTTCAGAACTGTCCACGCGGCGGATTCCTTCCTGGGCACGCTTTTTCTTGTTTGCATGAATGTGGCGTTGCACGAGTATTCGCTGTTTTTCGCGGGCCGTGCCCAGCTTATCCTCCAGTTGCCGGATGTCGTCCTGATATTGCTCGATCAAAGCCTTGTATTCTATTAGTTCTTTTTCAAAGGCATGCGCCCTCTCGGCGTATCTGCGCTTTTCCATAAGTGCTTCCCGCGCCAGATCATCGCGGCCTTTGTTTACGGCAAGCTCTGCCCTTTCTCTCCAATGCCTTTCGCGGGATTGAACTTCATCCAGCTGACGTTGGACTTTTTTACTGCTTGCCATTACGCCGGCGCACGATGCCTTTATTTCTACCAGTGTGTCTTCCATTTCTCGGATCATAAGTTTTATCAATTTTTCCGGATCTTCCGCCTTATCCAGCATGGCATTGATATTGGAACTAATGATATCTCGAAATCGTGTAAAAATTCCCATAGCATAACCTCCATCCCTTTTGGTTTTGACAATATTATAGGCAGGAACTATGCCAATGTATGTTTTTTTGGTAAAAGTTTAACGTTTTCAAGAAGTTCTGGGCTTGACACAGACAACATAAAGATGGTATTATTCGCCATATATCGGTGAAAATAACCGTTATGTCATACTTGTTGCCATGAAAAGACAAAAGCATTCACCAAAACAGATGGGGCAGCCAAGATCGTCTGTAGGAGTGTCAGAGGCCCTGGGTCAATCCGAAATCTTCCTGGAATTTCAGGAACATCTTTCCCGCGTTGCGCCAATAAACCGGCCTGTACTCTTAATTGGAGAACGGGGCACTGGAAAAGAATTGGCTGCTGCTCGAATCCATTTTCTTTCAAACCGATGGCAGAACCCATTGGTAGCCCTTAATTGCTCAGCCCTTACGCCTTCCCTTATGGAATCAGAATTATTCGGCTATGAAAAGGGGGCATTCACCGGGGCTGAACATCGTCGAACCGGGAGATTTGAGGCCGCCGACGGAGGCAGCCTTTTTTTGGATGAAATAGGCACCATCCCTGTGGAAGTGCAAGAGAAGATATTGCGAGTCGTGGAATATGGGGTATTTGAACGGGTTGGAACATCAGAGAGTATAGAAGTGGATGTGCGGATTATCGCTGCCACCAATGCCGACCTGATGGCGTTGTCTGCTGAGGGTCGTTTTAAACAGGATTTGCTGGATCGACTCTCCTTTGAGGTGCTTTTTTTACCAACTCTCAGGGAAAGAAAAGAGGATATTCTTTTTTTGGCAAAACATTTTGCTGTAAGAATGGCCTTTGAACTTGGACGGGACGAATTACCAGTATTCAGCGATGAAGCCGTTGCAGCACTTGAAAGCTATTCCTGGCCCGGGAATGTGCGTGAACTGAAAAATGTTGTTGAACGTGCAGTGTATCGTTCGGATTCATCTCTGATTACGGATATCGTCTTCGACCCATTTCATTCTCCCTATGGTCAAAGTCGGCCAAAAAAAATGCTGTCCACACTTGAAACGGATGCGTCTCCGACCGAGGATCTCATGGACAAACCCTTCAATGAGGCTGTCCGGGAGCTAAAGATTCGTCTTTTAACACAGGCACTCAAGCAATCAAAATACAATCAAAAAAAAGCAGCCAGTATTTTGGGACTGACTTACCATCAATTCCGAGGATTATACCGCAAATTGCTCGGGGATATAAAAATATAGGTAACACTTTAGCGTTTTGAAAAAACCAACCCTGGATTATAGGGCCATGGGGATCTCTTTTTCAAAAGCCGCATAAACCTGCCTCATTTCATCGAACGGCAGATTGGCACTGAAATTCAGCATAGGACAGCCCCAGAAGGGAATCTTCATTAAAGAGGTCGGCTTCTCTGCTTACCCGCCATAATTCCTGGCGGGCCTCCTCAGCACCCCTGTAAAAGGCCAAGGGGCCGTTCGACTAGCCCGCCTAAGGCGGGCAAGCTTTTAAGAATTTATGTTGCGGCCCTTCTGAGAGAGACATCCACGGCCCAATAATCCAATGACGATTTTTTCAAAAAGTTAAACTGTTACAATTATTTCACTTTGCTGCCCGGATTGGTGTATGCATCGGGCATGATGAGATGTACCCCGGATCCATCTTCGGTCGCTAAGACCATTCCATGGGATTCTACCCCCATCAGCTTCACCGGCTCGAGATTCGCAACGAGTATCACCTGTTTTTCTGCAAGATCTTCTTCGGAATAGTGGCCCACCAAACCGGCCACGACGGTCCTCTCTTTACCTATGTCCACCGTCAGTTTAAGGAGTTTCTTTGACCCAGGAATGCTCTCCGCCTTTTTGATAGTTCCAACCCTGAGATCCATCTTTTGAAATTCCGTGAAGGAAATGGAGGATAATTCTTTCTGCGGCATAGGCTTTTGCTTTTTCTTTGCTTGGCTTTCCTGCCTTTTTGTTTCAACGCGGGGAAACAGTGCCGGGGCCTTAGTCAAAGCCTTCACGGGTTTTTCTTTACCCCATTCCCGTAGGTCCTTCAGGTTCAAATCTTTGCCTTTCTTGGCAAGCCCCAACTGGTCCTGCATCTTTTCGGCGGATTCTGGCATAAAGGGCCATATTAGGGCAGAAATGATTTTAAGCGTTTCAAAGATATAAAACATGACCGTTGAGAGGCGCTCCTTGTCCGTCTTGGCAAGGACCCAAGGAGCCATGGTATCTATGTATTTGTTTACGTTTCCAATCACCTCCCAGATGGCCATCAGAGACTTATGGAAACCTAACTCTTTCATCAGTTCTTCGTATCTGTCAACGAGTCTAAGGGCTTGATCTTTTAGCTTTTCATCTTCATTTTCAGGGGAACCTGGCTCAGTCAGCTCCCCATTGAAATATTTGTGAACCATGGTCAGGCTTCGGCTGACCAAATTTCCCAGGTCGTTTGCCAGATCCGCATTGATCCTCGCAACCAGGGCCTCCTCACTAAACTCAGAATCGAGCCCGAATACCATGTCACGCAACAAAAAATACCTGAAGGGATCCAGGCCATACACGTCCGCAAGTTCAAGTGGTCTGACCACGTTCCCGATGCTCTTTGACATCTTACCTTCATCCACATTCCAGTATCCATGGACATTGAGGTGTTGATAAGGTTCGATACCTGCGGATTTGAGCATACAGGGCCAATAGATGCCGTGGGGTTTCAGGATGTCTTTAGCCGTAATGTGCTGGGCGCAGGGCCAGAATTCCTTAAATAGCTCACCTTCTGGATAGCCCAGGGCTGAAACGTAGTTAATCAAGGCATCAAACCACACATAGGTAACAAAATTCTCGTCAAATGGGAGAGTGATTCCCCAGTTCAGCCGGGATTTTGGCCGAGAAATGCAAAGATCTTCCAAGGGTTCCCTTAGAAAAGAAAGGACCTCGTTTTTATATCTTTCCGGTCTTATGAAACCCGGGTGGTGGTGTATATGGTCGATTAGCCATTCCTGGTACTTACTCATACGAAAAAAATAATTGGCCTCACTTATCACATCAGGCTTTGTTAGGTGATCAGGGCACTTGCCGTCCACGAGCTCCCGTTCCGTGTAAAAGCGCTCACAACCAACACAATAAAGACCCTCATAATCACTGAAATAGATATCGCCATTTTCTTTGACCTTACGCAGAATCAGCTTAACCGTTTCTTTGTGTGGGGGATCTGTTGTGCGAATAAAATAGTTATTGCTGATATCCAGCTTGGGCCATAGATCCTTGAACAGCTGGCTGATTTGGTCCACATATTCTTTTGGTGTGTGGCCAGCTTTCTGGGCAGCAGCAGCGATCTTGTCACCATGCTCATCCGTTCCGGTGAGAAAAAAAGTCTTAGAGCCGTAAAGTATATGAAATCGGTTAAATACATCCGCCACAATAGTCGTATAGGCATGACCGATATGAGGCTCGGCATTCACATAGTATATTGGCGTTGTTACATAAAATTGTCCGGGCACTGTTTCTACTGGTTACTCCTTTTTGATTTTTTCATAAAGAGACCCTGCCGAATGAGTTCCTGGGCCGGGATTTCTATTTCCTCCCCGGATTCCAATTCAACAGTGACGCTCTCTTTTAGGACATTCTGACGGATGACCTTGCCTTCTCCGTTTTTTGTTCGGACTTTTTTGCCGATCTTGACAAGATCCTTCTTGATCTTCTCATAGTATTCATGCTCGTAGGTCAGGCAACACATCAACCTGCCGCACATACCAGATATCTTCCCGGGATTCAGAGAAAGGTTCTGCTCTTTGGCCATCCTTATGGTTACGGGAGCAAAATTATTCAAAAATGTTGAACAACATAGGGGCCGGCCACAGGTCCCAAGTGCTCCGACCATCTTGGCCTGGTGTCGTACACCGATCTGTCTCATTTCTATCCGTGTCCGAAATTTTCCCACGAGATCCTTCACAAGTTCCCGAAAGTCCACTCTTCCATCCGCTGTGAAATAGACCACAATCTTGCTGCCATCAAAGCGCCTTTCAACAGAAACCAATCTCATTGACAGGGATCTCTCCTTGCCCTTTTGAGACAATAATTGTAAACATCTTCCTCCTGGATAGAAATTCTATCATATTTTTCGATTTCCTCTTTGGTGGCCAGGCGAAAGATCTTTTTAAGCGGCCTCTTAGGCATACTTGCCGTCCTGTTCTGTGGCTCGGTGCAGACACAACCGATGGCCGGGCCCTCTTCGGTTATTACCATCACCTTGTCGCCTATTTTAAGAACAAAGTGCCCTGAATCAAAATCATACACTTTGTCATTACTCTTGAATTGAATTCCAACTATCTTGTTCATTTCGACCTCGATGCATTTGACTCTTGAAAATCATCAATAGAAGAAGTGAGCCCCGTTTCGCTCCGGCCCGCGTAGGTTAGTGCTTCGATTCGCAAATACTGTGACGTATTCTTGAGAGCATATTAACCTCTTTGCTCACTCGTCTCGGCTGAGCGGCACGACTTGAGCTCGCCGACAAGTCTCGTCGCAGGCAGCACTGAGTCCTGAGTGAATAGGTTCGTCATCGAACTTATGAATCGAAGGACTTAGTTTCTGTATCCCGCAAAGCTCTTGAGGCTCAGGACAGTGTGCTCCATTACCAATTTAGTATTTCGCATCCTCCGCAGATCCCATTGAGACTGGTCTATAGCGAAGATACTTTTCTTCAAGTCTTCTATTTTAAATTTTTCAGCAGTATTTTGCAACTTGTGGAAAAAATCCGCATTTATGATTAAACGCTTAAGGCCACCAACCCTCACAAGAAGGAGGTCACGGTACCAGGTCTCCCAGATCGCAAGCATATCCATCAGGTTGGCCTCCCAGGTCTCAGATGCGTCAAGGCCTTGCTTTTTATCTTCCCGCACGCAGTCAAGGGCCATATCCATAGCCTTTTCCATGGAAAGCCCTGAAAGTCCTATGAGCCTTTGGAGCCACTCCTGCCGCTTTTGGACAAAATCACCCCGGGACATTTTCAGAGCACGTCCTAAACTTCCACCCGAGCTACTGGCCAAGACAGCGGCTGTCTCTTCGTCCAGGTCTTTTTCCTTGACGAGCCAATAAGTCATATCATCTGCAGACAGAGGCTGGAAAGGTACTCTTTGGCATCGTGAAACAATGGTCGATAACAGATCAAGGGGTTCTGTGGCATTGAGAATCAGGATATTTCCCGGAGGAGGCTCTTCCAGAATTTTCAAAAATGAGTTTGCCGCTTCAGCGGTCATTGTTTCGGCCCTATGAATAACAGTAACTCGGTACCTGCCTGAGACCGGGGCAAAACTTAGTGTGCGGTTCAGATCGCGTATCTGATCGATCTTGACATTTTGGCCTTGTGGCCTGATGGACTGAAAATCCGGAAAGTTACCACTCTTCATCTGCCGACATGACACACAATGGCCACACCCATCTCCGTCTATGGGTTCAAGGCAGTTGAGGGCCATTGAAAGGGCCATGGCCGTGGTTGCTTTTCCAATCCCCGGAATCCCGGTGAAAAGATAAGCGTGTGGTATCTTGTCCCTGGCCATTACCCGTGCTAAAAATTTCTTCGCCCTTTCCTGGCCCAATATTTGTGAAAATGACATTAAGAGTCCCTTACGCTCATTTCTTTGGAAATAAATGGCCTTACGTATTCGAAGATGACTGATTCTAATTTGTCTTCTCTTAATGTACCATCCACAACTACAAATCGTTTGCGATCTTCCCTGGCCATTGAGAGATACCCTTCCCTTACGGCCTCATGAAAACTCTTGTTTTCCCTTTCAAACCGATCCTGTCTATCCTGTGAGAGGATCTTGTTCCGCTTCATGGCCCTTTCAAGACCGATCTCCACCGCGCAATCAATGAGGAAGGTGATATCGGGCCAGATTCCAAGAGAGGCCTTTTCATTCAAAAAGGCTATCAATGTCATATCCTGCCCGCGCGCGTAACCCTGGTAGGCGGTTGTTGCATCGAAGAACCGATCACACAAAACCCATTTATCCTGCTCAAATGCTGGTTTAATCACCTCTTGCACATGCTGGGCCCTATCAGCGGCGTACAAAAGAAGCTCGGCCAAAGGTGACAGGTGCTGATTCCGAGAATCTAAGAGAATATGCCTTATTTTCTGGCCCATGCGTGTCCCGCCGGGTTCCAGGGTAAAAACCACCGGAATCTCAAACTCCCTTAGACGATTGGCGAGGCGTTTGGCCTGTGTGGACTTACCACATCCCTCTATGCCTTCAAAAGTAATGAACAAAACTCCCTCCGTGACAGCAAGACATGAAGTGAATTCTTAAATATTTAGAGGCAGCTTCAAAAACTTCAATTTTGTTCAAGGTCAAGGGAGGCGAGAATTTTAGCCACAGAAATACAGTGGGTATTTCGGAGACTAAAATTTGAGCCTGACGCAGAGATTGGGCAAAAGGGGACATTTTGAAACCACCTATCCAGTATAGATAAAAGGGCGTGACAGATCAAGAAACAAAACAGATATTCTATATAAAGTAGCACTTTAGTTCTTTGAAAAAGAAATTTTCATGGCCCCACAATCCTCGGTTGGTTTTTTCAAAGAGCTAAATACTATATTAGTTTCTATTGACAAACGAAAATAAATGCATAAAATTCATCCGCTTTTTGATCTTTCGTTTCGTCATTATTAAACCCAAATTATGCAGTATTATCTAACTGCGCGTTTCGTTTTGGTTTTCTGCGCCTCGCTACGGATTCTACTGCACAATCTGGGTTAAAAAGGAGTTGCATTATGGACTATAATAATAGAGAAAAACTTATGAAACAGCTTAATATGCAGAAAAGGCAATTCGAACAGGTACTGCAACGACTAATGAAAAACCAAAAGGAATACAATGACTATGTTTACAATGAAAACCTCAGTGACGAGGTTGATCACGCACAACGTGAAATCTCGGCGCATAGAAACTACAGTCTCATTGAAAAGAAAACCAGGGAGCTTGAGAAAATAGATCGGTTGATGCAAAAGATTTCCCGAGATGAGGGATTTGGCGAATGCGAGGAATGTGGAGATCTGATTCCGCCGGAGCGGCTATTGATCGTTCCGGAGACATCGCTTTGCATAGACTGTCAACGAGAGTTGGAAAAATTAAGCCATCACAGAAAGGTCGCTTTCCATGAGTGAAATAGTCCTATGAATTCATTAGGTTACAAATCAGCCAAGGATTTAGTTAAACACATCCGTTCTAAAGATCTTTCTCCAATTGATCTGATGGAGGAAACCCTTAGAAGAATTGAAGCGATAAATCCAATCCTCAATGCGTTTGTGTCTTTGCGGGCTGAACAGGCCCTGGATGAGGCAAAAGCCCTGACCGAAAGAATTGCCTCCGGGATAGAACCTGGGCCGCTCGCGGGCATACCAATCGGGGTTAAGGACCTGGAAGACGTGAGTGGTATGGTTACGAGCTTTGGTTCAATTCCCTTCAAAGGTAATATTGCCCACCATGACTCTGTGCAGGTGGCACGGCTCAAGGATGCCGGAGCCATTGTCATTGGCAAAACCAATACACCGGAATTTGGGTTTACCGGTTTTACAAAAAACCGGCTCTACGGGGTGACGCGCAATCCCTGGAACAGGGAGCGGACACCAGGGGGTTCCAGTGGAGGATCTGCTGCTGCTGTTGCGGCAGGCATGGTTCCAATTGCAACTGGTTCAGATGCAGGCGGCTCCATCCGGATTCCAGCGTGCTATTCAGGCTGCTTCGGGTTAAAGCCCTCATATGGCCGGATTCCTTTAGGCCCTTCTCCCATTCTGAATATGAGCCGTTCATTGACCTTGGGACCCATAACCAGAACCGTGGAAGATGCGGCCCTCTACTTGGATTGCGCTGCAGGATATCATCCTGCCGATCCGGACGCCCTCCCTAATTCCCTGGCATCCTATGTTGAATGCCTGGGGAAATTACCTGAACGTCTAAAGATTGGTTTCAGCCCCACGCTGGGGTATGCCCGGGTCCAGAAGGATATAATTGATCTTGTGGAACCGGCCGTGAAGTCATTTGAAAAAATGGATTGCGAAGTTGAAATCTGGGACGGGAAATTACCTGAGGTGAGTCAAGCCTGGTCTGATCTCATGTGTTGTGACATTTATAGCCAGGTACAGCAGGACCTTGAAAGAATTCGTCCGGAATTAGGAAAGACCCTCGCTGCTTCTCTTGATAGAGCCAAGGATTTGTCACTCAATAACCACATTGAAAACCAGAGGATTCGTACAGAGCTGAATCAAAGCCTGTGGGAGTTTTTCAACCGATTTGATCTCCTTCTCACCCCCACCATGCCTACAGAGGCCTTTGCAGCCAAAGGGCCACCCCCGACGGAAATTGACGGTCATCCGATCCCCCTTCTCTTGGCCGTGGCCTTTACTTATCCCTTTAATCTTTCCGGGCACCCTGCCGCAACCGTCCGGGTCGGGCTCACGGAAACGGGCCTTCCGGCAGGACTTCAAATCATCGGCCCCAGACACCGGGATGACATGGTCCTCCAGGCCGCGTATGCGTATGAACAGTCAAATCCGTGGAACGATCACTGGCCTGAAGTTTAACCAGCATTCCGCTTTCCTTACATTGTCGCACACACCTGCTCCAGCGCTGCAGCCATGGCCTCATCCTCTTTGCGGATATCATCCAGGGTCTTGGGCTCCACCTCGGCCGGCCTTTCCTCCAATCCGTACTTCCATTTCAGGAACTGCTCTCCCGTGGTGTGATAGAGGGAATAGATAAGCAGATCAAAATCATCCCGGGCCAGATCCCCTATCTTTTCTCTGTTCTCTTCCAGCTCGGG
>CP070700.1:3986596-3997049 GCA_020349865.1 Desulfobacteraceae bacterium | reverse complement strand
CCTGCATGGCCTCCAAAAGAGCGCTCTGTACTTTGGCCGGCGCGCGGTTGATCTCATCGGTAAGAATGATGTTGTGGAAGATGGGGCCCTTTTTTATTTCGAAAGAAGCGTTTTCAGGGCGGTAGATCTGAGTGCCTAGAATATCTGCCGGGAGGAGGTCGGGAGTGAACTGAATCCTCTGAAAGGTTGTTCTGATTGTAGCTGCCAGAGTCTTGACGGCCGTTGTCTTGGCAAGACCCGGGAGCCCTTCCAAAAGCAGATGACCGTCACATAAAAGCCCGATCAGCATTCTTTCCATGAGGTTTCTTTGCCCGACTACAACTTTCTCTATTTCTGCCATAATTTGCCTGAGAATCATGCTCTCTTTTTCGACTCTTTGGGTGATCTCCTGGATGTCCATTAAGTATCTTCCTCCGATTATGTCCCTCTTAATAGTGCTCGAACTATAACAGTTTAGCACTTTGAAAAAATCGTCATTAGATTATGGGGCCGTGGATATATCATTCAGAAAGACCGCAAAAAAAAATAATGAAATCAGGAGGGAAGCCCCATTCCCATGTAAAGGGGTGCGGAGCAGGCAGTGAAGGCTAACATTACAAAAAAGTATGTCTTGTGGGGCTGTCCTGGGCTGAGTTTTAGGGCTAATCTGCCGTTCAATGGAATGAAGCAGTTTTTTGCGGCCCTTCTGAAAGAGATATCCACGGCCCTTTTTTCACTATTTTCAAACAGCTAAACTGCTACCTCCTGAGAGATCCCAAGTTTTCCCGGAGGCCATATATAATTGGACACGATTACAATCAGGCAAATTCCCGTTGGGCCGCTTCAGGTGCTCACCTATCTTGTGGCCTGTCCCCGCACAAAGGAAGCGGTAATAATAGATCCGGCAGGCGATGAAGAACGACTTTATGCCATGGTGGAAGAAGAAGGATTTAAGGTCAAGTATATACTGAACACCCACGGTCATCCAGACCATGTTTTGGCCAACCAAAGTCTAAAGGTCCTTTTAGATGCGCCTACTTGCATGCATGAGGCAGACGATCAGTTCTTTTCCAAAAAAAAAGTACGCAAATCAGCTGCTAAGGAACTGGGGCTTCCACCTCCGGACCCCGTTGACATAAGACTGAAGGATGGAGACGTTCTTGAGGTAGGGGACCTAAAAATCGAGGTAATCCACACACCCGGCCATACCCCTGGTTCTGTTTGTTTTTTTGTAAGGGGGAATCTCTTCACTGGCGACACACTGTTCGTGGGGGCAGTAGGGAGAACGGACCTTATCGGGGCATCTTTAGACACGCTACTCAGATCACTGGAAGAAAAGCTGCTGGTATTGCCTGAATATACGGTGATCTGGCCGGGCCACGACTATGGCGAAACCCCCACCTCTACAATTTCACGAGAGATGGAGGAGAATCCCTATATTACTGACTTTATACTTTGAGATCTTCTGAGTGTGTCGTCAATGCGGAAATATTTGTTGCAATAATTGGTGCTGTGAAGTTAGTTTTTTGCAGCATTTAATGACCGACTGTTTTCGTCAGGATAACGCTCAGTAATTGACCTCAAGACATCCACACACGAAAAAAACGCATCGACCACCTCGGGATCAAAATGTTTTCCGGAGCAGCTATGTATTTCTTCGACAATGCGGCCTTCGTCCCACGCATCCTTGTAGGATCTTTGGGAAGAAAGGGCATCATATACATCAGCCAATGCCACAATTCTTCCGAAGATCGGGATCTCTTCCCCTTTCTTGGGTAAAGGTTTGCCATCCGGCCCTTCAAAACCAACGGTTGGTTCTCCTGATAGGGAATCAATATGTCCGGGGTAGCCTGTTCCGTCCCACCTTTCATGATGGCTAAGGGCCACCTCCGAGGCAAGATCATCGAATTCCGACTGAGGGTTTTTGAAGAGCCTGGCACCTACAAACGTGTGGCTTTTCATCATCTCAAATTCATCCGGTGACAGTTGTCCAGCCTTTTTGAGTATCAGATCGCTGATTGCTACTTTTCCCACGTCATGCAGCATGGCCGCCATTCTCAGGATATCTTTCTGCCTTTCCATCCGATAAATGGGAAGGCCTTTTTTACGGGCCCACGCCTCATAAATTTCCACCGAGTAAGCTGCCACCCTGTTGACATGGGCGCCTGTTTCCTTGGGATCCCTCAATTCTGCCATGCTGGTCATCCGCATGATAATATTTCGGGTCATCTGTGCCCGTTCCACCGAAAGCGCTGCGCTTGTCGCGAAATTATTAATCAGGGATTCATCAGAACTTGAAAATGGAATAATGTTCCTTTGATCGTCCTGCGCGTTTATGATCTGCATGACACCCAAAACATCTCCCCGCTGGTTGATCATGGGAACGGTAAGGATGGAACGGGTCTTATAATCTGAGATACTATCAAAATCAGAATCAAATGTGTAAGGCTCAGAACCACTCATTTTATAAACGTCATGAATGTTTACAGCCAGGCAATGTTTTGCCACGTATCCGGCAATAGACTCGCTGTTGATGGGAACGAAAAAGGTGCTGTAAATAAGTTTCTCGCCAGGCCCAAGCCTTTTTTGCAGCGTGTCGTTTTGTGTGTGACTGAATTTAAGCTTATCTTCCTGCTTCAAGTAGATGGAGCCGGCATCGGCATTAAAGAATTTCCGCACACGTGTAAGGATCCTTTCCAGGAGAATGTCCAGGTCTTTTACCTCGTTGATATCCAGGCTAATCTGTGTAATAAGATCAATTTTCGCTGTTTCCATAACTCCCCCCAAACTCCGTGTTCCAAATAGGGTGAGGTGGTCGTGACACTTTACCATCGGCTCATGGCGCGCTGTTGTCAAGCGCTTTCTATCACAAAAAAAATTGACATACAAGCATCGGGTGATAGTCTATGAATTACTGCCGTATTGTATTGGGCGTGATGCTGGTTTTTCTCTAAAAAAAGTGCCCGTATGCCCTAACATTCTGCTAATGATTTTTTCAAAGAGCTAAAGCGTTACTGGTGCAAAAAGTGGACGACAATGTAAAAAAAACCTTAATTGAAATTGTGGGCCCGTCAAACTTTACTGACTCATTGATAGATCTGGTCTCTTACTCATATGACTCTTCTGACCACGACCATCGCCCCGGTGCAGCAGTATGGCCGACCACCTCCGAACAAATATCTAGGATCTTGATCATGGCCAACGAGCATCGCTTTGCCGTCACACCGCGTGGGGCTGGGACCAGTCTCGCAGGGGCAGCCATTCCCGCCGCTGGAGGCCTGGTCTTAGACCTGTGCCGCATGAACAAGATACTTGATATTCGAATAGCCGATCGGCAGGTGGTGGTCCAGCCCGGAGTAGTATACGCAGACCTTGAAAGGGCCCTTGACCCCTATGGGTTTTTCTTCCCACCAGACCCTGCCAGTGGTAAAGTGTGTACCCTTGGTGGTAATGTGGCCACCAATGCAGGCGGGCTCAGAGGCGCCAAATACGGAGTCACCAAGGACTACGTCATGGCCCTGGAGGTGGTGCTGCCGGATGGACGAATCATGCGCACCGGGTCAAAATGCATGAAGTCGGCCTCGGGCTACGATCTGACCAGGCTTTTTGTGGGCTCCGAGGGAACCCTCGGTGTGACCACTGAGATCAACTTAAAAATAAACCCCAAACCATTGGCCTCTAAGACCGCATTGGCCCTTTTTGCCAATCTCAGGGACGCGGGACATAGTATCTCCGATATAATACAATCAGGAATTATTCCCAGTGTCCTTGAGATACTTGATGAAAACAGCATCAGGGTTCTCCGGGAGCACGGTGACATGAGCCTGCCTGATGTCATGGCTATTGTCCTGGTTGAGACGGATGGTTACACTGCGGCTGAAGCCTCCTTTCAAATGGCCAAGGTCATTAATGTATTCAGGAAAAACAGTGCTACAGATATACTGGCAGCCGAATCACCTGAAGAGGTGGAGGAACTATGGAAAGGCCGCAAATCCATTGGAAGTGTAGCCGCAAAGCTACGGGCGAGCAACATATCAGAGGATGTGACAGTTCCCATATCCAAAGTGCCTGATCTCTTGACAGGCATTTCGGATATAGTTCGCGAATACGGCCTCCCTTTTGTTGTGTTTGGCCACGCCGGCGACGGCAACCTGCACCCCAGGATAATGTATGATCCCGCTGATCCTGAAGAGGTAAAAGGGGTTAAAAAAGCAGCCGATGAAATCTTTACCCTCACGTGCAACCTTGGCGGTACGCTTACGGGCGAACACGGCATAGGCCTTGCCAAGGCGCCTTACATGCAACTGGAACATGACCCGGTCGCCCTTGACGTTATGCGCTCGCTTAAAAGGCTATTCGATCCCAACAACATCCTGAACCCGGGCAAGATGAGTCTTTAAAAGTGATTGATCTTCAAGAAAAGCACGATATCGTCAAAAAAAATATAAATCGGTCAAACAGAAAGCTTCTCAAAGCGACTAAATCCGAATTCCGAATTTCAACATAATTGTCAATTGAGACTTGCCGCCATCCTCACACAACAGAAATTCGAAAAACTTTTGAATGCTATCTCTAATCAGTAATAAAGTTGAATTGAGAGAGGTTTTTACCTATGGCTATGTAACATTAGCCATCAACCCCCACAATATCTTGCGAATTTACCCTCTCCTTCACCAACTCAAAATTATGGACTCCAACTCGATTCTGAAGGCCGATTTATCTTGATTTGACAATATTGTCAACGAGTTCGATGGCTCTGTAGAGCATTTTTTGAATATTAGCCTGAAGGAGACGAAACGTGAGGCCCTAAAAAGCCCATCCATCCGATATGCTTGAACGAAAGAATAGGATGTACTCTCTAAAAATCCACATTTGCGTATGCTGGAGCCGGTTAATTAACTCAAAAAGGATTCCCACACCGAATTCTCAGCCCGTCTTAACTATTATTGCCCAACAGTAAATGCGATGTTGTGCATTTCCTGTAAAGGGAGCGGCATTAATTTGTGCATTACACCTTTTCTGGACAAGGCGATAAGTCATTTTCAGGCTTCCAGCTCCTGATTGACTCTTCCAGAGCTTACGAATTCATTCTGGGCTTGCGTTGCCTCAATACTACTACATAAATTTAAAGAAGATCTTGGAAGATGGCTCTTCAGTTTCAGCGTGTTTGGTGTCGTTGAACTCTGATAAGGGGGTGTGGCGGTAAAGGCAATCATGATAAAATAATCGATTTGCTGTTCATTGGTAGAATGGAAAAGGGAGCTCGCTAGCACGAAAAGATGGTTAACGATTTTATTAGACATATTGCTTGACAAGAATATAAAAAGGGGCTAACGATTAAATATATGGTCAGACCACCCGTCCAACTATCACGCTTGCAATTCAGAGATCAAAGACGATAGCTATCCCAAATTTGGAGGTGACAAGGTGAAACTTAATAGGCTGTTCAGTTCCTTTCACATAGGAACCCTGGAGGTGCAAAACCGCATTGTAATGCCGCCTATGGCAACAAACTACGCTACATCTGAAGGTTTTGTAACCGATCGACAGATTTCATATTATGTTGAACGTGCAAAGGGTGGCGTAGGATATATCACCGTCGAGCATACTGGCATCCTTCAACAAGGCAAAGCAAGCCCGAACATGTTAATGATCAGTACCGACGAGCATGTATCGCACATCGAAAGGCTGGTTGAAGCTGTCCACGGGGTTGGAGGTAAAATCGTTGTTCAGATTAATCATGCGGGAAGACAAACTTTGCCATCAGTGACGGGATACCCCATCGTTGGACCGTCTCCCATTCCGGCTTCTCCCATCCCAGATCCTTCCAGGTCCAACGTTCCTCGTCAGCTCTCCACAAGTGAGATCGAAGAGACCACAGAGGCATTCACTGCGGCAGCCGAAAGGGTTAAAAAATCTGGTGCTGACGGTGTTGAGCTTCATATGGCTCATGGGTATCTTATCTGTTCCTTTCTTTCCCCCTTTTCCAATCAGAGAACAGACCAATACGGCGGTGATATCCAGGGACGTTCTAGGTTTGCCGTTGAGGTTCTAAAGTCAGTGCGGAGCCGTTTGGGCCCAGAATTCCCCATCATTTGTAGACTGAGCGGAGACGAATACGTAGATAGTGGGCTGAAAATAGAGGAAACCAAACAGATTGCGAAAATCCTGGGGCGGGAAGGGGCTGATGGTCTCCACATATCAGCATGCAATGCCGCCTCAGGTTACTTGAACCATCCGCCCTATTATGTCGAGGAGGGTGTCTTCGTTCACCTGGCCCAGTCAGTGAAATCATCAGTGGATATCCCTGTTATTGCAGTCGGGAGAATCCGGAGTCCTATCATGGCTGAACAGGTAATTCAGGAGGAAAAAGCTGACCTGATCTCGATGGGTCGGGCTCTCATCGCTGATCCGCATATGCCGGAAAAAGCGAAAAAGGGGTGGTTTAAGGAAATCACTCCCTGCATATCCTGCAATAGATGTATCCAGACGTTAAGAAAAGGGGCAGTCCGGTGTGCAGTAAACCCAGAAACGGGTAATGAGGCCCGATTCGAGCTTCTTGAAACGGATCGGCCCAAAAAAATCTGGATCGTAGGAGGGGGACCAGGAGGTCTTAAGGCTGCAGAAATAGCAGTCCAGCGAAGGCACAAGGTAACACTCTTCGAAAGAGACCGCAAGCTGGGTGGAAGGATGAGGCTTGCAGCTATTCCTCCGAAGAAAGCTGTACTGAACGATTTCCTCGATTACCTTGAAAGAAGGTGCAGGAATCTGGGGGTAACCTTAGAATTGGGCACAGACTTCACTGTCGGTATGTTAGATCTGGACAAGCCGGATGCGGTGATAGTTGCAACTGGGGCCGTTCCGTTTTTTCCGGATTGGAAGGGAGTAAAGGATAGTGGGGCCCTGTCCGTTGATGAAGTTTTGTTATCCCAGGGATCAAATGTAGGTAACAGGATCCTCGTGGTTGGTGGAGGAGGTGTGGGTGCAGAAGCGGCTGACTTTCTTTCAGAGCTGGGAAAAGAAGTTACCGTGGTTGAAATGTTGGAGGGGATAGCATCGGATCTTGTTACCCACCTGCAACACTACCTTTCGATTAGACTTGCTGAAAAAGGGGTCAAAATTTATACGTCTACGAAGGTGAAGGAACTGGGAAGGGGTTATGCGGTGGTAGAAGACCCATCAGGTGTGAAAAAAATCGACGGATTCGACAGCATCGTCTTGGCCCTGGGTTCCACACCCAATGACCATATCGCAAAGAGTATTGAAGGAAGAGTCCCGGAGCTCTATGTGATAGGTGATGCCTCCCAGCCAAGGGAGGCTTTAGAAGCCGTATATGAAGGAGAAGAAATCGCACTGAAAATTTAGCAAGCTTCTTAGCGGACAACCTATTTTCAGATGAAAGGAGGTGAGATGAGCAAACAGGAAGGTTGGAAGATCTTAAGAGGAGTCACAGCAGGTAAGTTTCCCATAATTGATCTGTTCGGCAACCCTTTTTGACGAGAGCTTAGTTCTCGTAACTGAACATGATGCCTAGGAAAGGAGGATGTGTGATGAAGTCTAGCATAAAATACATAGCGGTCGTTGGATTAGTTTGTCTTTTTTTGATGACTCTTGGTGGGGTGGCCTTTGCAGCCAAGAAAGTCATCCATGTCTGGCATACTGAAACAAACCCTATATCGAGGGAAGCAATTGCCAATATCGTGGCAAGGTTTGAGGCCTCGCATCCGGACATAAAAGTGGAGGCAGAGGCCCTTGCGTGGGGAGATCTGGAGGGCAAAATCATGGCCGCACTAGCAGCGGGTTCCCCACCAGAACTGTCACATGGTCAACCTATCACCTGCGCAGCACTGCAAGCTAAAGGGTTGCTGCTACCCCTGGATGAGGTTGTCAAAGACATTGGTGAAGACAACATCTGGGATCAGATAAAACAAGTAGGAAAATTCGGGGACCATTATTATGGCCTTGTTCATGCCGCCGGTACTTCGTTGTTGATCTATCGAAAAGATCTGGCCAAAAAGAAAGGACTAAAGCCTCCAAAGACTTGGGATGATTTGCTGAACATTGCCAAAGAATTGACCATGGATACTAACGGGGATGGAAAGACCGATATATACGGCTTGACTATACCGGGTGACAACCTCTTCATCAACATCCTCATGGGGGAGCTGACCAAGGCCAACGGAGGCATTCTCTTCGATGATCAAAATCGACCCCATTTTACGGACAAGACGATGATAGAAACCTTGAACTTCTTAAAGGAACTCACCAAGTACATGCCCCCCGGTTGGGAAGGCCATGGGTACAGGGAGACCTTCGCCAACATGTACGGCCAAAAGGCCGCCATGATGTTTCAGGGATACGGAAGAGGTGCCTCCTTGATAGAGCAGTATGCTCCAAAGGACATGCTCAGTACGGATTATTTCGACGTCTGGGTGAAGCCCCATGGGCCCAGTGGCACCAAACCAGCTGCCCAGGTGGATGAGGAGCCATGGATGATGTTCAAGGGGTGTAAGTACCCCAATGAGGCCATAGAATTCCTGAAGTTCTTTTACAAGGATGAAAATTACCTCGAGTACATACAGACAGTACCAATTCACTTCTTCCCCATTACTAAATCTCTCCGAGAGAACAAGGCATATTTAGAGACCCCCATGATCAAGAAGTGGAAGGGTTGGCTCGATGTCCAGGGGTACTATCTGGATAACGACCTTGTTAAACCGACGCTCGTCATCGATTGGAAGGATATGGCAGGCAAACCTTATCTAATGAAGCTTCTGGGCTCTGGTATACTCAAGGATATGGTCATGGAGGTAACCAAAGAGAATGTACCAGTTGAAAAAGCCGCTGCAAAGGCTCAAAAAAGAGCAGAAGAGCTCATAAAGGATTAGGGCTACGCAAGTAGAATACGCCAACCGGGAATTGAAAGTGTAGTGTTTTGACAAAGTGCTGGGAGCATTCCATGCTCCCGGCATCTTTCCAATAAGACTCAAAAATAGGATTAAGAATTGAAGCTAAGCCCCCAAAAGGCAGGTGTCATACTGATCGCTCCATCCATACTGCTAATTTGTTCCCTACTGGTTTATCCGGTGTTCTATGGAGTCTGGCTCAGTTTCTTCAAAAAACACTCCTTCTTCCCTGAGCAAAAATTTGTCGGCCTAGCGAATTACTTTTATTTGATGAAAAACTCGGACTTTTGGATGAGCGTGTGGTACGGGACTGTGTATTCAGTCAGTACTATTGTCCTCCAAATCATCGTTGGTGTCATAGCAGCTTTGATTCTCAACGAGGCTTTCCGGGGAAGAAATTTCGTCCGGGGTGTCATTCTTTTTCCCTACATGATCCCTACAGTGGTGGCCATCATACTTTGGAAATGGCTCCTGAACAACCAATTTGGATTGGTCAACTATCTTTTGTTTGCTATTGGCATTGTTGACGACTCCATATCATGGATGGGAAAAGACCATATCATGACATCTTTGATCATCATCAGTGTCTGGGAATTCTTCCCTTTTGTAGTCCTGAGCGTTCTCGCCCGAATGCAGTCAATTCCGCCAGTCCTTTATGAAGCTGCTAAAGTGGATGGGGCTGGGGCGCTTAGCCGATTCATTCACGTAACGCTCCCTCAGCTGAGAAATGTGCTGTTTGTTGTGATCCTACTCAGAAGCATCTGGATGTTTACTAAGTTCGATACGGTGTGGTTACTCACTCAGGGTGGAGGTGCAGAAAAATATGTTAGAACTCTGCCCGTCTATGCTTACATGAGGACGTTTATGTACTACCAGGCGGGACTGGGGTCAGCTCTCGCGGTGATCATGTTCGGGATCTTGATCGCTTCAACAGCAATATACTTCAAGATGTTCAGGGGGGAAGAAGAAATTTGAAACCGAAGAATCATTTCTTTTCAATGCGCGGACAGACCATCTACTGGTTTGCTGCCATTCTTCTGGTCCTGACGGCATTCCCGTTTTTCTGGATGATTTCCACGTCCTTTAAGCCACTAAAAGAGATATTTGTCTATCCTCCTTATTTTTTCCCCAAGAGCTTTACTCTCGCAAATTTCGGAAGACTTTTTGAGCAGACTAGATTTATGACATATTTCAAGAACAGCGTCTTTGTATCGACATCAGCTGTCGTCCTCACCATGACAATCGCAAGTGCCGGAGCTTACAGCCTGACGCGTTTCAAATTCTATGGCCGAGAAAAGATAGCCAGTCTCATACTTTTTACTTACATGTTTGCCCCTATCATGATTGTTATTCCCTTTTATGTGTTGATCAAAAAAATAGGACTTGCAAATACTCACCTTGCCCTGATCATGGCATATACTGCCTTTTGTCTCCCCTTCAGCCTGTGGCTGCTGAGGGCCTTCTTTCAAAGCATACCCATGGCTTTAGAGGAAGCCGCTTTAACCGACGGGGCTGGAAGAATACGGGCGGTCGTGTATGTTATTTTTCCCCTTGCACTTCCCGGCATC
>CP070700.1:3977760-3986496 GCA_020349865.1 Desulfobacteraceae bacterium | reverse complement strand
CAGAAGTTCATGATGAAGTAGGATAGGATACGGAAATCAAAGGCCAGGTCTCTCAATCTGACAATTGAAATAGATTCTTAAGCCCGTCTGACTCTTGAGATCGCTGGAAGGCCCAATTTGCCTCATCCAAACCGAAACGGCCCGTAATGAGGTGGCTGAGATCGATTTTCTTCTCTTCTATAAGACTGAGGGTTTTCATGTATTGATCGAGTGACTGGCGTGTTGTCCCAAGCACCTTTAGGTGTTTATAGTGAATTATATTTGCATTGATTGTGGTCATTGGACTGTCCTTGGGCAACCCGCCAAAGAAGTTCAGGCGACCAAGGGGGGCGAGGCATTCCAAAGCCATGTTATGGACCTTAGCGACCGGGCAGGCGACTATGCCCACGTCGACTCCTTTGCCCCTGGTCGAATCGAAGACAACTTCCTTCAAATCCTGTTTTGAGGGGTCAACCGTGATATCAGCTCCGAATCTCTTGATCTCTTCTCTGCGGTCTTGTGATATTTCCGAAACGATTACCTTGGAGGCTCCCATGCTGTTCGACAGCAAGGTATGCATGATGCCAATGGGACCCGCCCCGATGATAAGAATGCTCTCCCCCAAAGAGAATTCCGTATACATCAAGCTGTTGTAACAACAGGACAACGGTTCATTCAATGCTAGTTGGGCAAAGTCCGTCCCGTCCTTGACAGGAACGATATTACCCTGAAGAATCGATTTTTCAGGCAGAACCATATACTCAGCAAATCCACCGTCAATCCCAATGCCAAAGGCAATATAGTTCTCACAAAGATGGGTATACCCTCGAATGCAATGGGAACAGATCCCACAATTAATATTGGGGGCGACCGCCACCGACATTCCCGGCCTTAAATCTGAGCCGTTTGAGGCGACTTCCTCCATGACACCTGATACCTCATGCCCAAGGATTCGTGAAGTGCCTTCAGGAATAAGGTGATGTCCGTGACGGATAATGCGTATGTCGGTTCCGCAGATTGCAGCCGCCTTTACCTTAAGAAGGGCCTCGCCACTTTTGATTTCAGGTCTCTTCAGGTCTTCAACGACAATCTGCCTGTTTCCTTTATAGACAATGGCCTTCATACGGGTTCCTTTTTCTTACCCTCCCTGTTTCCACTTGGGATTGTCAATGATTTCCGGCTTGCCGTTGTTTTCAAGGACTACCTTGCGAAACCCATTGATTTCTATCGTCCCGTAGTCATGTCCGGCGTCTGCCCTGAAGCAGAAAAACGTGATAAAAGCCTCATCAGATACATTAATACTGCGATGGGCAAATCTTCTGGGTACATAGACCGTCCTTCCTGGGATGAGCTCTTTGTAATCCCATTCCCCTTCCGGATTCTCCATGAGCATATACCCGCGGCCTCGGATGCAGTAATAGACTTCGGCCGTATCAAGGATGCTATGGAAGTGTCCCTTCGTCATGAAGTATTCGCCGGCGACCTTACCCGGATAGACAATACTCGTTCCAAAGGCAAGATCACCCATATTCTCGGGAATGCCTAGTTCGTAGAATTCATATACCAGCGGATTATCCTTCTGGAGCCGCCTTTCCGCTTCTCCGCTGTCAAGGAATATGTTTTTGACCTCCGAGAGATATCTCTTTTGAGATTCCGTTTCATCACTGCGCCCGTCTTCCAAACTGAAAAACAAGGTGAAGGCATGTTCAACATCGTTCTTATCCATGGTGATTCCCCTCTGGTGACAGGGTTACCGGCCTTTTTTCCTTGATTGACAAATTGCCCGCATTTACAACCTCCACGGCTTTCTTGCCGTCCACACCGTTCACACTGGGTTGCCTGTCTTCTATAATACATTGAACAAAATCAATATCCTCAGAGCGGTATGCTTCATAAAAAAGATCTCTCCAGCTCCGGATAACCGAGCTCCCAAGGCCTTTCTTTGTGCTACAGGTGACGACGGAATTCTCCCGGAGGCGACCTACGAAAATGACCCCATTGGTCCCGAGTATTTCAACCCGGGCATCATACCCGTACCTCACTGATACCGCCCCATCGATGGAACCCTGCATACCATTATAGAAACGGGCATTAAGAATTACGTTATCGTAAAAATCCGGGAACTCCTCTTCTGCATCAGGGCATCTGTAATTCCCTGCAATGGCATAGACCTCCTGGAACTCACTGCCCGTAAACCATCTTAAGGTATCAATATCATGGCTGTTCACTTCTGCCAGCGGACCATTGCTCTTTTCAATGTCATATTGCCATCTTTGAGGTATACTGGGTCCGCGAGTAAGTGACTTGACAAGAACCACATCCCCAATATCGCCTGCCTTGATCCTTTCCTGTGCGGCGATGAAATTGGCATCAAATCTTCGCATAAAACCGATTTGCAGCTTCACATTATTCTTTTCCGCCGCATCAATCATCTCATCACATTCTGAGACGTTCATCGCCATCGGTTTCTCACAAAGAACGTGCTTGCCTGCCTTTGCAGCTTCAATTGCAATGTTCCGGTGATAAACCGTAGGGGCCACGATGATAACGGCCTGGATTTCATCGTTCTGAAGGGCTTCACGGTAATCGAGGTAATAAGTCGGGATTTCAAAGCGCCTACACGCCCTTTGTGCAGCCTCTTCAAGGGGGTCGACCACAGCCACAAGCCATGCCCCAGAAATTTCCGAAGCAAACTTTTTCATATGTATCATGCCCGCCCTGCCGGCCCCAATCACGCAAATCCCTATCTTGCTGTTTCTGATCAACGTTTACCTCACAATAAGACAATGTTCATGTGTTGATCTAAAATAAGAGGGTAGCTATTTCATGATTTGTCTTTGAGACTATGAACTTATTTCAGAATGCTTGCTGATACGTATCATAAATCATGGAGAGGGGTAATGGGACCGCGTTTGAAGTAGCTAAACTTTTGCCAACTTCCTTTCATGAGAAATTAAGGCGTGGCTAATTTTTTTCGGCAAAACCAGCTACTTTCCCCGCTGATCCTGAAGTTACTTATTGATCTCGGCTAAGATTCAATTTGTATCGATAGCGGTCTCCATGATATGCGCCTTTGACGTATTCGACCGGATCACCGTCGATCGAATAGGCAGTCCGCTTGATCACCAGAGTGGGAAAGGGGTCCTCTAATCCAAAAAGCAGGATTTCTTCCCGGGTTGACATCGAAGCTTCAATGCTCTGATAGGCCTCCTTAAGGCGGATGCCCATTTTCGCAAAGATTTCATAAAGGGACCTAGTATAGTCCTCATCAAGGCTGAGCCTGTAGCGGCCAGGCATGTAGGAATGGAGAATGCCTAATGGAGCTCCATCCACAATCATCAGCCTTTTCAAATAGAAGATTTGCTCATCAGGAAAGAGGGCCAGTTTGTCTTTGATTTTGGGCGGAGGGTTGATATATTCAGACGAAAGAACGCGTTTTGTCGCATCCCTTCCCGCCATTTCCTCGGTAAAGCCTTTCAGTACAGGCAGTCTCTCCTCTATCCTGGGCTTCTTTACAATCGTTCCCTTGCCCCTTTTCCTGTCCAGGAATCCCTCATTAGATAAAAGCTCGATTGTCCTCCTGACCGTAACCCTGCTCACCTCGTATGTTTTCTGAAGATCCTTTTCAGAGGGAATCATGCTTCCTTCAGACCATTCCCCGCTTTCGAGCTTCTCCAACAGGATCTCCTTGAGCTGATAATAGAGGGGTATATAGCTGTTTGGATCAAGTTTTTCGTTTCCCTGTTTCATAATATCATCCCGAATAGGGGCATCATGAACCCGGCCCGCTTTCTATCGAATAGGATAATGACTGGCCGGATTTTCCTTTCAGCTTCAGTGTGATTGTTATAGACAAATAGGTATAATATCTTTCCGTGCTGTTCAGGGTTGAGGTTTTTTCCGGCCCTATGCCATTAGTTAGCATGTCCTAATATTAGTATAAGATCCCCTTAGAATCAAGCGTAAACAGTCCGGCCGATTTTGACGTGGATGTGAGCCATTAAAAAGTTTGCTTGGCCATTAAGGCGTCTCTATATGTCGAAATATATAGTTTATCGGCTTTGACCCTAAGGGTATTATCACGAACAAGAGGGATTGTCCCATTCTTGGCGATTTAGCCTCCATAGCAACGGATTCCCAAACCAACAGGGGCTAATGTACAATGGCCGAATAAGACAAATGACAACTCGGAAAGGATCTTCTCTGTATCGGCAATACCCATAAGGCGGGTAGGATCCATGAAGCCGTATGTAAGACCTATTGGCGTGTGTCCGGCTTTCTTGGCAATTACGCAACGGACCCGAATATTTCACGATAATATGTAACTATTGAGAACCTCACTGAAATAATGATTGCCACAATCTTTATTAAAGACGGGTCAGTCTGCAATTGTAACGATATCGGTCTCCGTGATAGACCCCTTTCACATATTCCACAATCTCTCCGTTGACCGAATAGGCCAGACGTTTGATGACCAGCGTGGGAACGGAAGCTTTCAGTCCCATCAGGCGAGTCTCCTCCGGGATTGACATGGAAACCTCGATGGTCTGTTCTGCATTTCTGAGCCTGATCCCTTTTTTCTCCAGGATCCTGTAAAGGGACTTCGTATAGTCCTCATCGAGGCTGAGCCTATATTTCGCCGGAATATAGGAGTGCAGGACCCCCAGGGGCTTGCCGTCAACCACCATCAGTCTCTTTAAAGAGAAAACGCTCTCATCCAGGGCCAGATTCATACGGGCCCTGATGGCGGCAGGGGCTTTCATATAGGCCGCCGAAATGATCTTCTTACTGGCGTCTCTGCCTGTCATTTCTTCCGTAAAGCTCTTCAAAACCGGCAGTTCCTCCTCTATCTTCCTGAGCTTGACGAAGGTTCCCTTGCCCCTTTTCTTGTCCAAGAAATTTTCATTCACCAGGAGCTGTATGGCCTTTCTGACCGTGGCGCGGCTAACACCGTAGACCTGTTGTATTTCCTTTTCCGAGGGAATCATATCGCCCTCTTGTAACTCCTGGTTATCGATCTTGTCGCGAAAAATCTCCTTTAGCTGAAAATAAAGGGGCATAAAACTGTCGTGCATAAGTCTTTCGGTTTCCTCTGTCATTCTTCCTCCACTTGCAAAATACTATTGGCAAATATGAACCGGTTTCAAAAAGCCCCTTTTTAGCCGAAGTGTCAGGTGGAACATCCGGTAAACAGCGGGGCTCAGAGTTCGCTACCCGCAATATTCAATGCACCGATACCTGAACCGATGAATACCTTCATCCCGCTGACACGGGGCGCCTTCCTTGACCTGAACAATTTGTTCATTTAGAAACTGTCTTTTGCGTCTATGAATTTTTGCTTTACGAAAACTCCCCTATAATCCTCGACGCCTGGCAAATCAGGTCATGAACCCGATCATAGAACTTACAATACACCTCGTCATAGAGTCGATCATAAAGCCAGCGATGCCCTGCATTCGGCTGATACGTTTTCTTGACCTGTACCATATGATCGGCGGCGGCTTCGATACTTGAATAGATGCCCGCGCCAGCGGCGGCACATATGGCCGCGCCCAAAGCCGTGGTCTCAACGGTCTTGGTGGTGCACAGTTTGACCCCCAGTACGTCTGCAAATACCTGGTTCCACAGGTCGCTTCTGGCAGACCCGCCGTACATACGCAGCTCGGAGATTGGAATACCGGTACCCTTTTCCATGAATCCCATCTGCCTGCGGGTCTCATAGGCCAGGCCTTCCATGACCGCCCGCACCAGGTGGGCCTTGGAGTGATCCATAAGAAACCCGAACATGACCCCTCTGGCGGCGAGGTCCCAGTATGGCGCCGTAGCCCCGGAAAAGTATGGAACAAGGATCAGTCCCAGGTTGCCTGGCGGCGAGCCGTTGGCCATGTTGTAGAATTCCTCCCAGTCATATTCGCCCTGCCCGTCTTGGCCCAGAATAAAGGTTCCTCTAAGCCAGTTCATCAGGGAGGACCCTCCACTGTAGATGGAATTTTCCGGAAAATAGGTTCCCATCGGGCTGATCTCGATGAAATAGTTGGCATCGGGATCCAGGGGAAGCCTCTCCGAACACGTTTCCATTGTGCATGAGGTCCCGCCATTGACACCCAGCATCGAGGGTTTTGTGACGCCCACCCCAACCACGCCGCAGGGCTGATCCCCGGCTGCCGTAACGACGGGCAGGCCCTCTGGAAGGCCGGTTTCACGAGACGCCTTGCTGTGAACTCTCCCGGCGATCTGCCCGCCAGGTAGAATCTTCTCTACCCATATGGAAGGCGAGATGTCGAAGTCCTGAAGAATGTCTTCGGCCCATCGATGTCGATGGGCCACATCCAGGCACCCTGTCATGACGGCGGCACTCGAGGTGGTGACCAGCTCTCCGGTAAGCTTATAAGTCAGGTAGTCTTGAACCAGGAGAAACTTGTGCATTCGCTGGTACAAATCAGGTTCCATATCTCGAAGCCACATGGCCTTGTAGACCGTCCATATGCCCGGATTGTACCCCGTCCGCTCGTATATCCGCTGGCGTCCCACCTTGTTAATGGCCCATTCATTCTGATCGCCGCATCGAATGTCATTCCACAGAATCGCATGGCGCAAGGGTCCCAGCGACTTGTCAACGGGAACTGCCGTTATTCGCTGGTGGGTGATTGCCAGGCCTTGGATTTCCTCCGGCCTTGCAGGACAATCTGTAAGGAGATTGCGGATGGCACCGACCAGGGCCTTCCACCACCACTGGGCCTTCTGTTCCACCCAACCCGGGTGCGGTCGCAGCACGTCATAGACCTGGCGTCCCTCGGCCAGGGCCTCCCCTTTTTCATCAAAGAGGATAGCCCGCGTGGACGAAGTCCCACTGTCCACCCCGATAATGTATGCGTTACTTGAATGCGCTTGGTTGACCAATTCTCACCCCCTGTCTTTGTGTTAATGAATAGGCGATTATCAAGTCAGCTCCACGCTGTCTCCATAAATCTCTTGAAATCTGCGGATGATCCTTTCACCCTGGCTCATGCCGAGTTGGTCGGCACCGGCCCGGATCAATTCGAGGGCAAAGTCAAG
Organism: Desulfobacteraceae bacterium; assembly: GCA_020349865.1. The sequence continues at coordinate 3,979,461 of CP070700.1, read as the reverse complement.
GGTGTAAATGCCGCCGGAGGCCTTGATTCTCACTGCCGGATTCAAAATCCTGCGCATCAGCTTTATATCCGCAACAATCGCCCCCTTGGGCTCGGGATTCATATTAAGCAGATATTGGGTGCGAACGCCGGTAGTGGTTTTTACCAGCGCCGCACCGGCCTTTTCCGCAATCCGACAGGCCCTTTGCTTTTCTTCATCCGTCAGGACCCATGTCTCAATAATGGTTTTGACAGGGCGGCCTTGAGCCGCCTGGACGACGACCTCAATATCTTCAAAGACCGAATTGTCCTTCTTTGACTTGAGCGCACCGACGTTGATGACCATGTCGATTTGTGTAGTGCCTGCCTCGATGGCCCTGCGCGTCTCCATGGCCTTTATTTCAGGCAGATGGGATCCAAAGGGGAATCCCACGTTTGCGCTAATCTCGATATCCTGCCCTGCAAGCCGTTTCACAGTCAAGGGGATATTAACAGGATTGACACAGGCCACCCCGACGCCCACCCTTATGGCTTCGTCACAGAATGAGCGCACATCGTCGTCACTGGCATAGGGCTGACATAAGCTGAATTCGACGCGCTTTTTAAAATCATCCAATGAGAGATACATATCCGGACTCCTCAGGATGTCAAAGGAGGCTATTCAAAAAGTTTGTCTCCTCTTCCCTCATAGCGACCCTTGATGATGAGCGGTCTTAAATACGCGATGGCCTTCTCCATGCCGTCTTCCCGGCTCATCACCACATCCTCATGTTCGTAGCTTAGGACGTAGTCGTAATCGACCAAGCGCATTTCGGTCAGCACCCTTTTCCATGGCACAGAGCCCCACCCAGGGATCCGGAATCGGAATCCCCGGTCTATACGGCCCCACTTGCCGGTCGCTTGGAGCCCGGAACGGCGCACGTTGTGTTCCACGACTTCTCCGTCCTTGGCATGGGCATGATAGATCCTGTCACCGAGTTCCTGGATAAAGATGACCGGATCGATTCCCATAATAACAATGTTGGCAGGATCGAAGTTGAACCCCCATTCTTTCCTTCCGCCCATCAGTTCCACACTTTTGAGGGCGGTTTCTACGTTGTAAACGTATTCGTTTGGATGGGGTTCATGGGCAAATTTGACCCCTTCTTTTTCAAAGGTATCCAGTATTTCTCCCCAGCGTTCCACAAAATCCTTGGCCATTTCGTCCCATCCCTCTGGATAGGGAAAGGGAAACCACCGGGCAAAATTCTCGCAGCCGATGAAACCACAGACTACCGGAACCTCCAAGGCTGCGGCCGCTTGGGCGGTCTTCTTCATCCGCTCCATACCGAATTTGATCTTTTCGGCCGGCGGCCCCTTGAAAAAGGCATCGGTGTCTTTGGTGTGCGGGCCTAAAACCAACTGCCCTTCGGTATGGTTGCTCAAGGCGGAAATCGTGAGGTCGTATTTCTTGGCCAGATCTTTGATCTTTTTGGCGTTGTTACCGGTAAGGACTTCGTCTATATCGAGGTGCCCATTGCCCGAAAATGCCGGCAGCTCGGCGGTCTCATACCCCATTTCGGCCATCATCTTAAAGACCGATTCCAGATCGCGATCCATAAAGTTGGCGGTAAACATTCCTATCTTCATATGATCAGCCTCCTTTTATCCTAATTATTGTTCGACTTTCACCCAACCCCGCTCCTTTTCGGAACGCTCCAGGGCATCCAAGACCAGTTGTGTC
>CP070700.1:3961600-3977660 GCA_020349865.1 Desulfobacteraceae bacterium | reverse complement strand
CTCCATAGCCGCCCCCTTGAAATGGGGTTAAGTGATGGAGGTTAATTATTAAATAATAGAATCAAATAAAACCAAGGGTGAGTCAAGAAAAATCGGCGGTCAGGTTCTCCTCAGCTCCCATCTTATGAAAGAAAGGGGCAGTTCAACTTATTGCGATCAGCCTATGCGAACGAGTGATTTATCATGCTTATCTAAAAAGAATTTGGATTCATTACAATTTCATTAAAGCTTACGCCTTATACTCGCTATTCTTTCGGGTTTTAAAGCTTAGAATTTTACCTTATAAAAGACGATTCAATCGAATAACCAGCCGATAGTATTCGGAAGAGTTCTTACGTGCTCCCAGTGATTCCTTGGCGAGGCGCTCATTTCTTCGGTTGCATCAACATTGATGATTTTCGGATGGCCGAGCTTAATCGGTTTTAGACCACAAGGACTCTTCGGATTCACTTGGGCCATCTTGAACAGGTATTTTAGCATGTAATCCCTACCATTGAAGACGTTGATGATTTTGCCTTCCAACGGTTCAATGGCCTTATTCCAATCTTTGTTTACGTCCCTTGCAACCGCTCCCCCAAGGAAAATCACATTGTTAATGACCTGTGATTCCAGATTTCCCATATTTTTTAGTCCGTAATAGACAATAAGAGCGCCCAGGGAAAAGCCCATTATGGTCACCCTACGCTCCGGGATCAGGCCCAATAATTCAGGGAAGTGATTCTGTCCGACTCTTTTGGCCCTCCTCTTCACCTTCCTCCAATGAAATAAAAAGGCTGTCGCGGAAATACCTGCCCTGCCTAAGATTTGAAGCACTCTGTGAAAAGGTGGCATAGGAAATCTTGTTATGATAAGAAGCGCATTAAGAAAGAAGGATACAGAGCTCGATGCATCCCACCATAAATAGTAGATCGGCCCTCGCCACCCCGCTTCCCTCAGCGAGCGTTGCCAATGAGCATTATCCTCCGGCTCTCTTTTTCGTTCGGATAGATACCCTCTTATCAACACCAGGGCTTCATCAACCCCCATTGATTCCTCTAGCAAAATCAGTCTCGGATCCTTCATAGTGGCATCATACCAAAAGACGTACAATTTCGCCATGTTGATGCGGAGATGCGGCGCGAGATTCTGAGATCCGTAACAGCTAAACTATTACTGAACTGGCAATTTGGGTATCTCATTTTTGATGCCCTCCAGATAAGTTCAAGAAGAAAAACTGACTTGAAAGATAAAGGGTGGGAATTTACTCTGCCTGGATAGAGAGTAAACGAGATGTGGCTTTAAGTCAAATCCGGGTTCTTAGGTTTCCTTCCAAGCTCCAGCAGCCCCGTTCTCCACATTATTTGCCTTATGTTTTACTGAACACCTCCAAGGGTACTTCTATAGGTAACCACCAGCCCATGGAGGGTGTCAGTAAAAGTCATGGTGAAACTGACTGCACTGGCACTTACCATCGTGACCGTGGTGTTATCCGATTTTTCAGCGCCATAGGTGTTTTGCATGAGGGCAGTGGATGTGCTAGAAAATGTATCGTTATCAGCAAAATAGGCATGCTGTGCAACGGAAAATGAGTGGGCGTCCGTTTCGAGTGCTGAGATATAGGCGCGCTGCCGATAGACCGTGAATTGTGGGATGGCAATAGCGGCGAGGATACCAATGATTGCGATAACGACCATCAACTCAATGAGCGTAAACCCCCTTTCATCTTTTTTACTTGATTCTATTACCAATGCTGCACTCCCCAATCCTCTCAGAACAAGAAGTCTAAGTAGCTGAATTCTTATAAATATGATGAATCAGGATTGTTGATACAATTATTATGCCATAAATTGGGAGTCTTGGGAGCGATGGGTGATTAAGTAATATTTTCAAATATATATCTAAATAGATTTTCTTTGGTACATAGGTTAAACAATCTGCTTACGGCACCACACCAACCGATTTGACATTTTTTTGTCAGCTATGACAATTTTTTTGGCGATCTCAAGAGAAGGCCTCAAGGCCTTGGAATGAAAGGGATGCGGAAACCTGTGCTTGTGGCGATGTTGGTCATAGACCCGTTTCATCAGCGCAAGGGTATTCGTAAAACCCTCTGAATCGCGTTAAATCGAGCGATAGTAGGGTGGCGGCAGTGGACTGTATTGAGGAGTCGTAGGGTTTGTTTTGGAATACTTTCCATAACTTCACGAAATGAAAAGCCAAAATTTTAGATACATTTGAGTTTGTCAATAAGGTTTGGAAGTGCTTTGAGTTTTCAAAACAGGATGGATCGCCAGAAGAATATATTTTGCGGTTTCCAGGAGGCTGTATAATGCATAGGGAATATTCTTTTAACGGATAGGATTTGGTATTTTTTGATCTTTTTCCCTTGACGATGAGAAATTAGATCAATATAATACAATACCGACTGATTGCTCAGTCGGTATTGTACCTCTATTAAAAATTTGCGGGGCTTACTATGTCCAAAAAAGAGACCATCCTTCAGGCTGCTGCAACGCTCTTCTCTAAAAGGGGGTTCAAGGACACTTCCATTGCGGAGCTGTCCAAAATGACCGGCGCAGCTCAAGGGACGATCTTTTATCATTTCAAGAATAAAGAAGAGCTGTTCCTCTCTATCCTTGAGAGCCTTAAAGAAAGCATCACGGCCCAGTTTCAGCACTACCTAATGGAAAAGAAGTTCAAGACTGGCCTGGACATGATGGAAGGAGCCATCTCCTTCTATTTTTACATGGCTGGAACAAACGGGGACCAGTTTCTTCTATTACACCGCCATGATGCTTACGAGGTCGCCGAAAGCAATCCTGCCTGCAGAGAGCATCTCGAGGCCATTTACAACTGTCTATTGGACATCTTCGAGCAGGCCGTTCGGCTGGGGCAGAAGGACGGATCCATTGGAGACCTGCCCGCCAGAAAGACTGCGTTGATCATATTTTCCATGGTGGACGGTTTGGTGCGATTCGAAACCTACAAATTGTACCATGCGGGGGCACTTTATAATGATCTCATTATGTCCTGCCGCAGCATCCTTCAAAACAGACGAATTTAGGGGTGTCGCTACTGATGCTGGCAAAGTTTTTTCCCTTTCTCTGTTGGTTCAAGAACTACAATCTTGGCGTTCTGAAAATGGACGCCCTCGCTGGTTTAACAGTGGCGTTAGTGCTCATCCCTCAGTCCATGGCTTACGCTCAGTTGGCAGGTCTACCGCCTTATTACGGTTTGTATGCATCTTTTCTGCCGCCCATGATCGCAGCCCTGTTCGGTTCGAGTCCACAGTTAGCCACTGGCCCTGTTGCTGTGGTCTCGCTCATAACTGCTGCATCCCTTGGACCACTGGCCACAGCAGGTAGCGAAGGGTATATCTCTTACGCTATCCTGCTCGCCCTCATGGTTGGTGCGTTTCAGTTTGCCCTTGGGGTACTCAGGTTAGGTCTTGTGGTCAACTTCATGTCCCATCCGGTGGTGAACGGTTTTACCAACGCAGCGGCTATTATCATCGCCTCCTCACAGCTGTCCAAATTGTTCGGTGTGCAGGTAGACAAGGGCCAGCAGCATTATGAGACCATCTACCGAGTCATAAAAGCCGCCATGCATTACACACACTGGCCCACGCTGCTATTGGGGGTGACCGCCTTCGCTATAATGTATGGAATAAAACGGGTGTGGCCGAAGATCCCCAATGTGCTCGTGGCGGTGACTATAGCAACGGCGATCTCTTGGGCTGTCGGTTTCGAGCGCAAAGTCACCTCAGATATTTCGGCAATCGTGTCGCCAAAAGCCAGGGAAACGATTACCAAATTCAACAGCGCTATATACTCGATTATGTCACTGGCCCAGAAAAACACCACAGCGAGCGAGGCCCTGGAAAAAGCCAGACGCTCAGGTGGCACAATTGCTATGCTCGACGCAAAGCGCGAAATGGGCATCATCGAAACACAAATCGAGCGGTTCAGATACGAGGCACATGCCCACAGGAAGACATTGAGAAGTTTCCTTTTCAGTGGTGTTAGGGGGCCCGACGGCATCTTGAGCTTCCATTTCTTAAAAGAGGTTCCGGATGGTGCAAAAAGCGATAATCGGATCTGGCGGATCGAGGCGGGTAACAAGCCTTTTAGAACGGACGAATTGGTTATGACAGGGGGAGGCGCTGTTGTTGGAGCAATTCCCAAAGGCCTGCCCTCCTTTACAATGCCGAAAATTGACTTAAAGATCATAAGGCATTTGTTGCCGTTCGCTGCCATCATCTCGCTTCTGGGCTTCATGGAGGCCATCTCCATTGCCAAGGCAATGTCTGCCAAAACCGGCCAACGAATCGATCCCAACCAAGAACTTATTGGTCAAGGCCTGGCTAACTTCCTTGGGGCAATTGGCAAGAGCTACCCGACTTCCGGCTCCTTTTCAAGGTCGGCTATCAACCTCCAGTCTGGGGCAATCTCGGGCTTTTCAAGCATTTTTACCGGTTTGGCTGTGGTTATCATGCTTCTGTTCTTTACCCCCATTCTCTATCATCTGCCTCAATCTGTACTGGCTGCGGTTATTATGATAGCCGTCATCCGCCTTTTGAACGTCTCTGGATTTATCCATGCTTGGAAGGCACAGTGGTATGATGGCGCCATCTCTATCATTACATTTGTCAGTACTCTCGCATTCGCGCCGCACTTGGAAAGAGGCATCCTGATAGGAGTGGCCCTTTCTCTGCTCGTGTTCCTGTATAAAAGCATGAGGCCTACGGCACCCTCTCTATCCATGTATGTGGATGAGGCTCTCCACGATTCCGAGGCTTTTGGCCTGAAGCAGTGTAACTACATTGCGGTAGTCCGATTCGACGGTCCACTCTTCTTTGCCAACGCCAGCTACCTGGAGGATCAGATCACACAGCGAAGAATGTCCATGGATAAGCTCAAACATATCCATATCGTTGCCAACGGTGTTAATGATATTGATGCGTCCGGGGAAGAGTCATTATCTCTGATCGTTGACAGGGTCAGGAGTGCTGGCATGGATATCTCAATAAGCGGTGTAAACGGAGCCGTCATGGCGGTACTCAAGCGGACCCATTTTCTTGAAAAAATCGGTCAAGATCATATCTATCCAACAATCGAAAAGGCCATCAAGGCTATCCACGAAGAAACGCATAAAGATGGTGAGGAGAAAACATGTCCACTCTTAACTGTTTGCCGTCTCGCCTAACCGCGTGACAGTAAAAGGGGGTTCAAAATGTCTGTCGTTACCGTATTTAGCGGAATTTTTTGCAGGGAAGACCATGTTGTTCAGAGGCTACTTGCCTCTACCGGATACAAGCTGGTTGATGACGAGAATGTTGTGGCCGAGGCGAGCAGGCTTTCAGGCATGAGCGAGAGTAAAATTGGGCGGTCCTTCTCAGCCAGGACGTCGGTATTCAACAAGTTCACCCACGAGAAAGAGAGTTCCATCGCGCACCTCAGGTTAGCGCTGGCACAAATGCTTTCCGACGACAATTTTCTTATCAACGGGTTCGTCGGCCACCTCGTGCCAGAAGAGGTGCGGCACGCGCTCCGAGTCTGTTTGATTGCGGACGTGAGGTTCAGGACCACCGTTGCCAAGGAGGCGCATGGATTATCCGAAAAGGAAGGTATCAAGCTTATCCGGAAGCATGACGATGACTGCGCAGCGTGGGCTAACACCCTGTTTGAGGAAGCCGATCCCTGGAACGCATCGCTCTATGACATCGTCATCCCCATGGACAAAATAGGGGTGGAAGGGGCAGCGACCCTCATCGAAGAGAACCTGGGTAAGGATGTGGTCAAACCTACAACCAGTTCGAAAAAAGCGGTTGAGGACTTTTTGATTGCGGCAAGGGCCGAGGCAGCTTTGGCCAAGGAAGGTCACAGCGTGGCGGTGAGTGCTAAGGATGGTTCTGTCACCTTGACTATCAACAAGCACGTTCTCATGCTGAGCCGGCTTGAGGAGGAACTCAAGGCTATAGTGGACAATGTGCCTGGTGTCACGTCGGTAGTGACAAAGGTTGGTAAGGATTTTCATCGGTCGGACATTTACCGTAAGCACGATTTCGAAGTGCCCTCAAAAGTCCTGCTCGTGGACGACGAGCGCGAATTCGTACAAACTCTGTCCGAGCGCCTTATGATGCGCGATATGGGGTCGGCTGTGGCATACGACGGGGAGTCAGCCCTCCATTTGATCAACGAGGATGAGCCAGAAGTCATGCTCCTGGATCTCAAAATGCCCGGCATCGACGGTCTTGAAGTCCTACGACGGGTAAAGGATACCCGCCCGGAAATCGAGGTTATCATACTCACTGGACACGGGTCGGAAGCTGACAAGGAACAGTGCATGGAACTTGGTGCTTTCGCTTACCTGCAAAAACCACTGGACATAGATGTGTTGAGCGAGACAATCAGGGAAGCAAACGAAAAGATTCGGAAGAAAAAGGCCTCTAAGACCTAAAGCGATGGATTTCCGGATACTTGTTATAGACCCAGACGGCAAACCCACAGAATTGGATTGAAGATGTCCGTATTAGGAAAACTAAAACCGAATTTCTGGGATCACGAAGATGTAGCAGCCGGCCCCTATAGGCACCTGTTCAACTTCCGCCGTATCTGGATACGGGCAGTTTTGCTTACCGCCGTGGTCACTCTAATTCCACTAATGGTCTTGACATTGTTTGATTACCAAGTAACACAAAATGCCATCAAGTCGGAAATCCTTCTGCGGATGTCTCGGCTAACGTCGAATACCTGGCATAATATCTCCTTTTTCATTTCTGAAAGAAGGGCTGCTTTAGATTTCATAGGCGCGGACAATGCTTTCGATGAGTTACAAGATCCTGAACGACTCGGTGCAATCCTGGAAAACCTCGAAAGAGGTTTCGGTGGGATCGTGGATCTCGGGGTGATCGACGCCTTGGGCACTCAGAGGGCCTACGCAGGGCCATACGAGTTAGAAGGCATTAGCTATAGCAAACAGGCTTGGTACACAGAAGTCCTTGATAGGGGCGTTCACGTCAGCGACGTATTCATGGGATTCCGGCAGATACCCCATCTGACCATTGCTGTTAAGCACGAACTGCCAAACGGTTCTTTTTACGTACTTCGTGCTACCCTTGATACGAGGCAGTTCAACGAGTTACTTTCCAATTTCCATGTGAGTGGTGTTGGCGACGCCTTCATCATTAATCACCAGGGCACGCTTCAGACTCCATCTCGCTACCACGGCAAGGTTCTCGAAAGCATTGACCTTCCCACTCCGGAGTACTCCTCAGATACCAAGGTCATCGAAGGGAAAACCCCGGATGGCAAAGCGCTTATGGTCGGCTACGCCTACATTCCCCATACGCCCTTTGTCCTGATGATTGTTAAGGCGAAAAGTGAACTCATGCGGACATGGTATGAGACCCGGATGGATCGTCTCATATTCTTAGGGGTCAGCATCACAATCATCCTTATTGTAATCCTGGGTGTGGCCACCTACCTGGTTAATAGCATCCATGTGGCCGACCAGAAGCGGGTAATGATCCTGCATCAGGTGGAGTATGCTAACAAGATGGCCTCCATCGGGCGCTTGGGAGAGGGCGTGGCTCACGAAATCAACAATCCACTTGCCATCATTCATGAGAAGGCTGGACTCATTAAAGATATTTTCGCGCTTAAGAGAGAGTATGGCACCGAGAAAAAACTCATGGACCTCGTTGATTCGATTGTCTCTTCCGTTGATCGTTGTGCCACTATTACCAGGCGACTTTTGAATTTCGCGCGGCGCAGCGAGGTGAAGTTTCTTCCTATCAATCTGGTGGAGATCATCCATGAGGTGCTTGGTTTCCTCGGCAAGGAGGCAGAATACAGGTCCATTAAGATATCTTTTGAAGTAACCGACCCGATCCCGCAGTTAGAAAGTGACCAGGGCAGTCTTCAACAGATTTTTCTCAACCTTTTAAACAATTCCTTTGAAGCCATGAATGATGGAGGGCATCTGAAAATCCAAGTCAGACAAGAAGATAAGGATTTTGTGTCGGTTATGATCAATGATGATGGTATTGGCATCCCCGAGGAAGACCTTAAACGAGTCTTCGAGCCATTTTTTTCCGCCAAAGGGAAAAAGGTGGGAACAGGTCTGGGTCTGTCCATTACATACGGTCTGGTCCAGGAAATCCAGGGGAAGATCAGCGTACAGAGCAAAGTGGGCGAAGGAACGACTTTCATAATCACTTTACCCACTAAGATGGAGAGAAAAGAGAGTCAAGACTGATGAGATCAGTGTTATCTGACGACCCGCAAGGCTGGTTATTTAAAAGCGAAGATCATCGCACCCTCATGGTAATCGAGACAAACCATGTGGACAACGAATGAAATGCCCGGAAAAAGATCGGACCGAATTAAAGGGAGGTCCTAACTTAAATGATGAGTTAGAGTCCAAGGAATAAGGAGGAGTGCCGTGAGCTGTGAACGTGACATTATTGGCGATACGGGGCTAAAGTTCTTCGGGATGATGTCCGCCTCTATCTCCCATGAGCTCAAGAATGCTCTGGCTATTATCAACGAAAACGCCGGCCTTTTGCAGGACTTTACCCTAATGGCGGACAAAGGGGTGCCCATGGATCCGCAAAGACTGAAAACCCTGGCAGAAAAGGTCATGAATCAAATACGGCGAGCAGACAGAATCGTCAAGAACATGAACCGGTTTTCTCACAGCGTCGATGACTCCGTGAAGAGTATCGATCTGCATAGTATTATTGAGTTGGTGGCAACGCTTTCAGGGCGGTTTGCCTTAATGCGTGGCGTGACCATAGAACTGAGTCATCCTGCCAACCCTGTGATGATCACTACCAATCCCTTTTTCCTGTTGAATCTCATTTGGCTGTGCCTTGATTTCGCTATGGATGCGGCTGACGATGGAAAAAGCGTCAGCCTTATCGGCGAGGAAACAGAACGAGGGGCCCGGATCAGATTCTTAGGGCTTAAAGGTCTTGAGGGAAAGCCGACTCACGCCTTTCCGGCGGAAAGTGAAAAGGCCCTGATTGAGGTGCTCGAGGCCGAGCTTGAGGTAGATGTTGAGGTGGGAGAGCTCGTCCTGGGCCTGCCTCGAAAAATCGGTCGGTAAACCCCGACCGCTTTCCGGCCGGAAGAAAACCACATTATTTTTAAAGGAGTGCAACAATGTCTGAAAAAGTTTTACTCGTTGACGACGAACAGGATTTTTTAGAGACACTGGCCGAGCGCATGCGGGTCCGGGGCATGGAGGTGTCGACGACCACGTCTGCCACTGAGGCCTTAAAAATGACGGATGATGAATCCTACGATGCCATTGTCCTGGACCTCATGATGCCCGAAATGGATGGCTTAGAGGCTCTTGAGGCCTTCAAAAAGAAGAAACCGGAACTGCAAATCATCCTGCTTACGGGCCACGCCACCGTCAAAAAAGGTATTGAGGCCATGAAGCTCGGGGCCATGGATTTCATCGAAAAACCAGCAGATCTGGCGGACCTCACCGCCAAAATTAAAAAGGCCAAGGCCCGGAGGATGATCCTCGCGGAAAAACAACTACAGGCAAAAATCAAAAAGATCATCGAAGGCAAGGCCTGGTAAAGGCTCGGCAAATGATTTTGGGGAAAAGGCTTTGTAGGACAGGGTCTTTAAGAGCCTGTTAATGACATCGTTTGAAAAAAGCGTGTGCGGCCGCATCTAGTCTATGAGTGGGTGTATTCATTTTCCGGGGGATTACCGGATCAAGAAAAAAGGGTTCTATTGCCTATTACCTGCCCATGAGAATGCACCTGCCCAGGTGTCCTGTTATGATGAGAATCCCGTGGCAAGCGCGTACACTTCCTTTATTCTATTTCTATTGTTGTGTTCAAATGATAAACGACCTGTGCCTGGATGGGCAGAGCGAATGAAGGAAGGACATCGAACGGCGGAGCGCCATCATGGCCGCACTCTTTTTGTCATTCTTATGTGGAAAGCATAGGATTTTCAAAAAGCAACCGAGGGTTTGAGGGATAAAAAAGATGGAATTACAAATGCCTGAAAAAGCAAACCTCTTGGAACGATTGAAAGAGGGGAAATTCAATTTGCCCGACTTTATCTATGTTCCAGCAGCCGACTTTGAAAATGAAAAATTTGAGGCCTTAGAAGCCTTTCTTAGCGCTCACCGTGAAAGCTATAAGGTCTTTGCACGCAGTGCACACCCCCAGGAGAAATTCTTCAAGTCAGGAACCTTTGATTCATTGGGAACCTATGCCGATGTGGCTGGCATTAAATACGCGAGAAAGCGGATTATTGATTTGGCGAAGAGCGCTCATAAACTTTCCGTGCTAAGGCAACAAAGATTCAATAATGCCCCTGAAATTGATTTTGACAAAATGGGTGTCATTGTAATGCCTTTTATCGATGGTACAGGCGTCATGGCAAAAAGGCTCGGTGACCACTGGGAGTTCGGTTACTGCCGCGATAGAATACACAAAATTCAGAGTGAACCTTATATTACTAACACCCCTCATGACATAAGGCTTCTTCAGATGTCAGAGCATATACAGGAATATTTGGGTTTCAGGTGCGAAATTGAGTATATTGTTTCAGGGAATGGTGAAATCCATGTTGTACAGGCGAAAGATATCTCTCATATCGAGACCTTGGAGCAAAAGGAGAGCGAGAGGTCCATCAAGTTGGATGGTGTACGAAGGATTAGAAAGAGAAGGAACTATCGTGAGCGGCCGATTTACGTGATGGACAGTAAGGCGTTTTACATGAACATTATCGATAAATGTGAGGACACTATTCTTGGAGGGAAGGAAACAAAGCCAGGCATCGACGATGTTGTTGAAATGATTACCTCCTACGAGACAGAACTCGAAAAGTTCGCGCTGAAATATGAAAGATTTGCTATTCTTGGACTATCGATACAAGTCCCGGAAGAGCTGTACCAAATAGCCAATCATTATCTTGATGAAATGCCCGATCTACAGACAAAACTATCTAAGGTTCTCCACAGTAATCCGTACAAAAGAGACTATTTCTTAGCGGAAGCTGACACCCTTATCGCTAAAAACAAGATCAGGGTAAATCTGTGCAGTCACGATGCCTATGGTATCGATACGGTGAGGAATCCAATGTGGACGGTATATTGGAATATCGAGAGGCACGATAGAGTAGTCAAGGAATTCGAACGACTAGGATTCAAGACAGGAGATTCTATCGGTATCGATATCGATTCTGAAGGAATCCCTACAGTCTATCGGTTGTAAATGGTTTAACACAGCTCTAACCGTTGATCATATGACAAACCTCTAAACAGAGGTGGAGGTTTTTCTCGCCTTTAAAGGTGATCAGGGATTTTGGACTGAGGTAGAAAAAAGTTTTCCTGATTGACATATCTACCACAATGTGGTATTTTAGGGTTTAGCTGTGTGAAGAGCTTGGCTCGGAAGCACAGGAAATATGTCAGGCAGGCAAGATTAAACGCAGATTGTGCAGTCGTCTGCTGCTTCGGCTTGAAAATCCTTGCGAAAACGATTGCTTCCCGGTCTTGTTCCTCAACATATCTATTAATCTGTCTGCGTTACAAAATCGCTCAAACTCCGCGTTTCACTAATATGTTCTGCGACTCGCACGGAGTCAACAGCACAATCTGGGTTAAAGCCGGCCGCTCACTTCGGAGGGAAGGAACACTGCTGCATTTTCATAAGGACTGGGGTCATGTCGGAAAAAGTTCTACTTGTTGACGACGAACAGGATTTTTTAGAAACCTTGGCTGAGCGAATGCGAGTTCGGGGCATGGAGGTTTCAACAACCACTTCACCTTGGGATGCGCTGGAGAAGACAGATAAGAAGTCTTACGATGCTGTCGTCCTGGATCTCACAATGCCTGAAATGGACGGCCTTGAGGCCCTCAAGGCTATCAAGAAGAAAAATCCCGATCTACATGTCATAGTGCTCACCGGCCATTCCGATGTGAACATGAGCATTGAGGCCATGAAGCTTGGGGCCTTAGACTGCATAGAAAAACCGCCCGACTTAGAGGCTCTGACCCGAAAAATCAAAAATGCCCAAGAACGGCACCATAAATGATGCTTGAAGCTTATGAGCAGGCGATTAAGAATACAGTATCCCGGCACATAGCATCAGGTAATGAACAAGGGGCGAAGGAGGTTGTTATCAAGAAGGGTGTCCTGGATTAAACTAAGAATGAGTCCGTATATCTTCCCAGGTGTCTTAAGTGGGAGAAACTGGAAGATATTGGCACGCAATTCGATACAGCCAAGTCGAGCTTGGTGAGTAGCGTAAAAAAATGAAAGGGATATTGAATAGCAGCCAATAGAAGATCCTATTTCACTTGACCCTATTGCGTTTGGCACTTACGGCAGCGTATTTATAAGAAGGTTCCCTCGAATATGGATCAAATGCGGGATAAGTCAATTTGTTCGTCTCAAAATAGTGCATGGGCATAAATAACTCTCCTGGGTTCACGGTATCGTTCACGGAAGCCTTTGCGCTGATTTCTCCCCGCCTGGAACGGATAGTGATCCATTCGCCCGACCTAATTCTTAGTCTGGCCGCATCATCCAGATGAATTTCCACATAAACTTCTGCCGGGTACATCTTCTTCAACATCTCCACTTTACCCGTTCTGGTCTGAGTATGCCATTGCGCCACGGTCCCCCTCCCCGTGATAAGAACAAACGGGTAAGCTTTGCTAGCCTTTTCCGGAGCAGGAGTAATCCCTTCGAAGAAAAATCTGGCTCTTCCGTCAGTATGATAAAACTTCCCGTCTTCAAACAATCGCCGTTCTTGGGCGAGAGCTTCTCCACCTTCGGGGTAGGGCCATTGAATGCCACCAAGTTGCTCGATCATGTTATAATCGGTGATACCGCTGATGTCACAGGGCTGATCTTTTGAAACTCTTTTCAGCACCTCAAAGGCGGCAGCAGGAGATGTCCAGTCAGAGAAAAGATCGGCACAACCCCAGTACTCAGCAATTTTTTTGAATATTTCAAAATCCGGCAAAGCGGAACCGGGTGGTTCCGCGATTTTTCGTATCACCCCGAGCCGCCGCTCTGAATTGATAAAAGTCCCTTGTTTTTCACCGCAACCTGCTGCTGGCAATATTAGGTCAGCAAATTGAGCCGTTTCGGTTGTATGATACATGTCCTGAACAACTAAATACTCCAGGTTATCCAGGATCTTGAATAGCCAGCTTTTATTGATCCAGGAGTGAGCCGGATTAGTACAAACGATCCACAGGCCCTTAACCTTGCCGTTCTCGATTCCCTCGAGAATTTGATCGTATGCCCAACTGTTTTTCTTGGGAATCAGGTTTACGTCGATTCCCAGAAGATCGGCCACCTTTTGTCGGTGAGCGGGGTCCAGAAAATCGTGCCCGGCCAAAAGACCGGTTGTATTGCTGAATATTCGAGACCCCATCGCATTGGCTTGTCCGGTAATTGAATTTGCACCCGTACCTGGTCGGCCAAGATTTCCTGTCATAAGAGCCAAGTTGATTATTGCTTGGGCACACGGTACAGCCTGATAATTCTGATTCACTCCCATGGTCCACCAGAAAGAAACACGTTTCCCACTATAAATAGTCTTAACAAGTTTCCGGAGTTCTTGATCGCGGATGCCGCTTTTTACGGACACCCGTTTTGGATCAAACTCCTTGACGAAATTTTGAAAATCCATAAAGCCGGTGGTGCATTTGTCAATATAGCCCTGATCTATCCAATCGTTTTCGATCAGGATATGGGCAATTCCGTATAGAAACGTCAGTAGGGAATCAGGTTGTATGCGGTAATGTTGTGTGACTTTCTTGGATGTTTCTGTCTTTCTTGGGTCAATGAGAATAATCTCAGGCTTATTTGGGTTGTTCTTTACCCGCTTCCACATGATGGGATGAGCGATAGCCGGATTGGCCCCAATGAAGACCAGCACATCAGATTCTTCAAAGTCCTTGTACGTGAATGGAGGAGCATCAAAGCCAAAAGACTTCTTGTAAGCTACCGCCGCAGTTGCCATACATTGGCGGGTATTGCCGTCACCGTGAACCATTCCCATACCGAATTTGGCGAGAGCGCCCAGAAAAGCTATTTCTTCAAGAGGAAGCTGCCCGGTTCCGAGAAATGCCACCGACTCCTTGCCGTATTTCTTCTGGATTCGTTTGAAATTATCGGTAAAGGCCTGAAGTGCGATATCCCAGTCAACGCGCTCAAGTTCTCCCAGAGTGTTCCTCATATAGGGTGCAGTCGCCCGGTCATGGGCTTTCAGCGGTTCCAGGAACAAAAAACCTTTTGGACATGCAGACCCTCTATTGACAGGATATTGCAAGTTAGGGGTTACCTTTATTTCGTTTTTGTCGGTCACCCTCACCGTTAAATTACACCCCGTGGAACAAAAACCGCATGTTGAATTGATCTTTTCTTCCCGCATTTTTTGCTCCATTGACATGGTTATTTTTTATAAGTATCCCGGATTTGCCACTGCTTTTCGGGCTCTCTTATCTGAATTTTCCAAGAAAAGCGAGGAGGAGAAACGAAAGCGCGGAAAGCACCAAAAAAACCGAAAATCCGAAAGGATATCCACTACTACCGACCAGTTTGACAACAAGTCCCATGAAAACCGGAATGACGAAGCCGCCAAAGGCACCCAATCCGCCTACAATTCCTGCTGTACCTCCCACCGCCGCCGGCATAAACTTTGGAACCAATTTAAAAACAGCGGCATTGGCAAAACCCATCCCCAATGCAAGAAGAAGCTCCCCGACTACGGCTAAGGCTATAGATCTCAATGGCAAAATCATCAGGACTGAGCCAGTAATCATAATCAAGAAAGAGGCAGAAGCAACCTTTTCACCACCAAGAAAATCTGACGCGGCTCCGCCAAAAACTCGCAGGATAGAGGCCGATAAAGAGTACAGAGCAGTCAAAATACCAGCTTGAACTAAAGTCATGCCGAAATATTCTATCCAGTACGTGGGGAACCACACCGTAAGAGCAATAAATCCTCCGAAGGAAACAAAATAAAAATTGGTCAAAATCCACGTTCGGTAATCGGAAGCCGCTTTTTTAATTGAAGCCATAGCGTTTCCTGAGGGGACAAGTTCTTCCCCACAAGCAATAAGGAGCGCCTCCTGATCAATCTCTATACCCATTTCCTTGTATTGGAAGTAGGGAGCATCTTTCATAAGAAAGAAAAAAAGTGTTGTTACAATGAGCAGCAGGATAAGCCACAGCACATAAGACAGAAAAAAGCCCATAGAGACTACAACGACAGGTAAAAGAAAAGAAAAAAGCCCCGGTGCCAGATTGCCTAAACCTCCGTACAAAGCAAGGACAACCCCTTGCTTCTTTTGAGGATACCAGTAAGACACTGTAGGAATACCCACAGAGAAAGTGGCAATCCCGCAGCCGCACAGAACTCCGGATGACAGGAACAATGGGTAATGATGTGGTTCGGGTATAGGGAAAAGGACAAACAAAATAGTAGTACCCGCAATCCCCAGCGAACTTAGACCCAGAAGGACAAGGATGGGGATTTTTCCGCCTATGCGATCTACTATGGCACCAAAGGGGATTCGTAAGAGGGAGCCTGCAAGGGCAGGGCTTGCTACAAGGAGACCCATAAGAATAGGATTCAAGGCCATTGATTCTTTTAGTTTAGGAACAATCGGCCCGAAAGCGGATACCCCGGCAAACCCCGCAAAAAACGCAACAGTTGTCCAAACAAGAGCCGCCTTTCGGCGTGATGTGGCGTGACAAATTTTATCCATAAAAAATAATAAACAATTAAGAACTAAGCTTCCAACAATGACAGATTAAAAGCCTAACGTTGCTGTGTCAAGCACGCATTGCGCTGTAGAATCAATAGCGAGGTGCAGAAAACCAAAGCGAAACGAGCAGTTGGAGCGATTTTGTGACGTAGGCATATTAAAAAATATGTCGAGGAGCAAAATCGGGAAACAAGCGTTGCAGCAAGGATTTTCAAGTCGTAGCAGGAGACTACTGCACAATCTGGGTCAAAAAATCTATTTACTTTTTTAAGAAAGAAATTTAAGAAAGGAGAACAAAAAGGCCATGATTTTT
>CP070700.1:3955307-3961500 GCA_020349865.1 Desulfobacteraceae bacterium | reverse complement strand
CATCAGGAGGCTCTACGGAGAGTCACTTGACTATACCTTCATCGCCACCTTTGCTGTCACCCTGATCGGTGTCGATGTCATTAAGTGGATTTGGGGCGTAAATCCGTATCCTTTGAGCGATCCTATTGGTGTCTATCTAACCGTGAGGGATTTAACATTTCCGCTCTACCGGATCCTTATCTTTATCATTGCTATCCTCTTATTTTTCGGGTTGGAACTCCTTTTCAGAAAGACTATTGTTGGGAAAATCGTGGTCGCAGCCCTGGAAGACGAAGAAGGGGTCAGGTGCCTCGGGGTAAACGTGGATAAGTATTTTTCTATCGTTTTCATGCTGGGAAGCGCCTTGGCCGCCATGGGAGGAGTTCTCTATGCCCCAATCAGTTCAATCCACCCCTATATGGGGCTTTCCGTTCTCCTGTTGGCCTTTGCGGTAGTCATCGTGGGGGGGATGGGAAGCCTGAAAGGGACCTTTGTATCAGCCTTTGCTCTCGGGATGGTTATGGCTGTTACGGCAAGGTACTGGTCGCAGGGGGCAGAAACAATGGTATTTATTGTCATGGCAATCGTTCTTATATTCAAACCTATTGATATATAGGAGCACCGGGGGCCGTTGTAAAATCCGGACTTTAGCCAAAGATGAATTCCACCTTTCCCTGCTGGGCTTCCTTGGCCCCCTGAAACCCTTCCTTGAATTCTTCAGGGGGAAACAGGTGATTTATGCGACCCAATATGTGGCTTAACAAATCTCGCAAACTCTCCATCATCGCTGTAGTCCTGAATGAATTTCACCCCTAAACCGCCCAGGTCTCTGGCTGAGAATTTTATTTTTTCTCTTGATTTGGCAATGATGGTCATCGTCCTGATTTTCAGATCTGGGCGGGTCAATACATAATTAGCGATTTGGGAGCCATTGGCGGTTTTTCCCTGGCTGAAGAACGCGTCAAAGAAAAATGGATAGGAGAACACAGCGTCCAATACGACCACCAATTGCCAAGCAGTCTTGAGCGAGACTGGACGCAAAAAAATGAATAAGGAGGTGCAACATGAAAGGTGTATGGAACAAGGTTCTGAAGATTGATTTGACCGCGGGTACCTGCAGTTCTGAAGAAGTACCTGATAGGGTTTACGAGTACTTCCTGGGCGGAGCCGGTATGGCCGCCTACTACATGTGGAAGGAGTGTCCGACCGGCACTACCGCTTTTAACCCGGCCAACCGTTTGACATTTGCCGCAGGTTCCCTAAACGGGGTGGCCCAGTCCGGCGCCGGCAAATGGTCGGCAGGAGCCATATCGCCGTCCTTCAACTTGAACTCCGACTCCGCCGCCACAGCCAGCTTCGGGATTGCCATGAAGCAGGCCGGCTTCGACGCAGTGGTGGCCTATGGCCGGTCGGATAAACCGGTTTACGTGGTGGTGGACGACGGCAGGGCAGAAATAAAACCGGCAGGCGACATATGGGGAACAGACGCCTACCAGGCTGAAGACTCCATCCACGCCCGGGAAGGCGATGAATATGAGGTTGTGACCATCGGCCAAGCCGGTGAACGACTGGTCCGTTTCGCCAATATTCAGACACGTAAGAAGTCCTTTTTAGGACGTTCCGGGCTGGGCGCGGTCATGGGCTCCAAAATGCTCAAGGGTGTCGCTGTGAGGGGTAAGAAGCAATTGGACTATCATGATGCCGAGGAGATCAAGAGACTCAACACCCAGATCAATAAACGTGTCCTGGAGATAGACAAAGACAAGCCCGAGTGGTTGCAGATCAAGAAAGTGGGGACGGCGTTGGCCAATGAGCTGTTCGCGCCCCAAGGTAACTTGCCCCTTAAGAATTACTCCCTGGCCGATTGGCCCGAGGGGGTGGAGGCCTGGCACGCTTCCAACTACTACAAGGAGCTCCAGATCACTCCCTGGCCTTGTAAATTCTGCGTGATTCAGTGCCACAACAAGGCTCATGTCACAGAGGGCCCCTATGCCTACGAGGGTAAGGGACCCGAGTACGAATCCTTCGCCATGATGGGTCTCAATACCCTATGTAAGGACGTCAAAGCCGTCGCCTATGCCTGCGAGCTGGCTAACCTTTACTCCATGGACACCATAAGCCTGGGAGTGATCATCGCTTTTGCCATGGAGTGCTATGAGAAGGGTCTGATCACCAAGGAAGATACCTACGGCATAGATCTGACATGGGGTAATGATGAGGGGGTGGTGGAGTTCACAAAAAAGATCGGTATGAGGGCCGACGGGTTGGGATACCTATTGGGAGAGGGTACCAAAATCGCGGCCGAGGCCTTGGGCCGGGGCGCTACGGACTGGGCGGTCCAGATGAAGGGCCAGGAAATAGCGGCCCACAATTGGCGGGCCCAGTACATTTCGGCCCTCAACTATTGCACCGGCGTGGCATCCGGTCCCAATCACGAGCGCGGAAACTCCCAGCACATTTGGGTTGGTCATATCAGACTGCCCGAGTGGGGCATAGACGAAGTGGAAAACGAGGAGCGCTGGTCTTGGGAAAATGCGGGCGATCGCAATGCCAAGTTCCACGACTACTGTAATGTGATCAATTCGGTCGGTCATTGCAAGTTCCAGGAGTTCCGAGGGTACACGTTAACCGATCTCACCAACAGCATCAATGCCGCTACTGGTCTCAACTGGGACTTAGACGATCTCCGTCGTTCTGGCGAGAGGATTACGACGCTACAGAAGATACTGAATATCCGCTACGGCTGGAAAAAAGCAGACGATTTTGCCTACCCGAAACGCTTTATGGAGCCGGTCACGGAGGGCCCGGCCGCTGGGAAGATACCCGTCGGGCTAGATAATGCCATCCTGGAGTATTACGGTATTCGCGGCTGGGATTCCGATGGAAAGCCCACCCCGGAATTGATCCAGCGTTTGGGGATGGAAGATTACACCGACTAAGTGTTTCGATTCGCAAATATGATAACGTATGTTTTATGAGTCAAGCCTTTGGAATTGCTCACTCAACACTTAGTCCCGAGTGAATAAATACGTTATCGAATTTATGAATCGAGGGACTAAGGTAGTCTGTGAGAGCGGGGATCCTTTCCCGACCGCTGATCGTAATAAACAATCCCTGAATTCATCTCAAAGAAATGGATCCATTTCTGCTTGACGAGGGATGGGATCATGAATAAATGCCACTGACCTTTTCCGATCAATGTGGAACGCGGCCCGCCGAAAACTGTTCGCGGGATAGGTCGCGGTAGGAATGCCGGTTACCCAGCACCCCCGCACAGATCCCGGCGTGCGGAACTACAGCAACGGGCTCCTGCCTCAGGTAATAACGCGCAGGTGGTCAGTTAAGCAGAGTGACCGGCGTGTGGATCAACATCCCCCTCGTCCCGCTTGACCATCTGCCGTATTCGGCTATTCGCATGTTGCAGCGCGGCCTGGCACTGTGTCCAGACTCTGGTTTGTTTAACCGAATTCCCCTTGGCCAGCCCTCTTCCCTCCACCACCTCCGCCAATGGCAGCGCACTGTCATCATTGTTCGGGGTTTCCCTGGTACTATGAAGCTGTCCGACTTCCCACTCCCGTACATCCCTGGCGTGTCCCCTTGGGGTTCCCAGGGCGATAGGTTTATAGCAGAAATCTTTACTTTTTGCCGCCCTTTTGGCTAACGGATCTTATACAAGATATTGATATTGCGGTACGTCGGTTTAATTTCGAATGCCTTTACTAGAGCATGGACTTCTAAGGTATCCGTTTGATATCAAAAGTTTTATCTGGCTTGAGGTAGATAAATGCAATCGCTAGATTACAGATTCCCGGCAGTATCGACCCAAAGGCACTGCCAGATACGACAACATCTTGGGCAATTGAGTCCCCTGATTTGATAACCTGGGGGTTCACGTTTCTTTCACAGAGAACGGCGAGTTCATAGAAATGATTTTCAAACATCTTGGTTTGTAGGATGTGAAGGTAAGGCCGCCGCCTAAAACCAAGGCCCCAACACTAACTGTCCACACAGCTCATTCGGATTCTCAGCTCCCACCTTGTGAGGATTATCTTTGCTGCGATCCGGATTACCTTGTTGATGCTTATGCCCAGGCTTAAGCCAGGGTTGTAGCTCCATGATTTCTTTAAAACCGGCCATTGGAGCTAATGGAATGGTGTGTTTAGATTAGGCCAAACTAGTGGCAATTTCCAATAAATTCAATCTCATTAAGACCCCTGTCTCACTCCAATCTAGATTCATGAATGACCTTAGTACCGCAATCCCGCCTGACACCGCATGTTGTGGTTATTTTCTCTTTGACTCACAAGGGGAATTTCTCTATAGTCCTTCCTCGAAAAAGCAAGTTCTTATCAACTATCAACTATCAACTCTTATCAACGAAACCCAGTAGTTGTCCAAGGTGAATCTCAGGCTTTTAAAAGGTTAGGGTTAAATTATCTGAGAGATTGAGGGGCAAATAATAATCACTTGTCAGTAATCGAGCTATCTCTCTCCCAATCCCCTTGATGCAGCTGTTCCAATAAAATGTACCCCAAGTTTTAAAGAATGAAGCGCTAAACGGGTTCCACTTTCCTCTTTAAAAAAATTTACTTGTTTAGCAAGATGGATCCAGAATTACCTTGCATCCTTGTCCAGTTTTTATGAGCTCGAAAGCTTCCCCAAATTTCGAGAGGGGCTTGGTGTGTGAAATGATAGGTTTAAGGTTGAGAAGTCCTTTGGCGAGCATGTTTTCCATTTTGGTCCAGGTCGTAAACATTTCTCTTCCATGTATTCCTATTATTTTTGCCTCCTTAAAGACAACATCAGATCCTAAATTTAACTCTATAGGTAATGATGGTAAACCAATAAGTGCAACTTCTCCTCCCTTTCTCAAATATTTAAACCCTTGGTTTATAGCCTGTACATTTCCTGACGCATCAATAAATGCATCCACACCAACGCCTTGGGTCATCTTCAAAATTTCTTCAACAATGTCTGTCTCCATAGGATTAAGCGATACGTCAGCGCCAACTTTTCCAGATAATTGCAGTCTTTCATCTACCACATCCATTGCAATAATACTGGAAGCGCCCATAGCTTTTGAAGAAGCTATAGCAAATAGTCCTATTGGGCCACATCCAATTACCGCGACATTTTTTCCAGAAACCCCTACTTCCAGGCTAGTTCTCAATGCTGTGCCAAGTGGTTCAAGCACTGCGCCAATTTCAGGAGGAATCGATGATGGAATTTTGCGGGCACATATTGCTGGTATTTTGGTATATTCTCCAAAGCATCCATCGGTATGAACACCAAAAATATTTAGGTTCCCGCATATATGTTGTTGCCCATTTTTGCACTGATAGCATTTTCCACACGGGATATGGGTTTCTCCAGCTATATAATCACCAGGTTTCAGATCCATAACCGCGCTCCCCACCTCTGCAATCTCACCTGAAAATTCATGCCCCATTACTAGTGGTAGTTTTATACCTGCATTCTGTGCCCATGTGTTCCACTCATAAATATGTAAATCCGACCCGCAAAGCGCAGTGGCTTTAACCTTAACGAGAACATCTTCCGGTCCTAATTGGGGTATTTCCACCTCTTCAAGCTGGGCGCCCTGTTCCTTCTTTTGTTTTACTACAGCAATCATTTTTTCTGTCCTCCTTTGATTTTAATTACGCATTATACCTCCATCAACGTCGCTTATTTTACCTTTTATATGTTTTGCTATATCAGATGCCAAGAATAATGCCATATCCGCTATATCTTCAGGCTATCCGAATTTTCTCAGTGATATAATTTCGAGAAAACTTTCACTCTTTTGGCCTGTGAACCCGGCAATCATTGCAGTATTGATTGAGCTTGGGGAGATAGCGTTTACATTGATTCCATAAGGGACTCTTTCACGTGCTAATCCTTTTGTTAGATCAATAAAATCTGGTTTAGAAGTGGCGAATATTATATTGCTAAATATCCTTCCGGCTTTTCCGCAACCGTGACCCTCGGCTGCAACATCGCCCGGTATGCACCAACCGGCTTGGAGATGTTTTTTACCGTTTGATCTCCTATAAACTCATATCCATAAGGCAGTTTCCTTTCAATTTGATCAAAGGCAGTCTTAGAGATGCAAATACCCCCTGGAGTAGCTAAACCTTCCAACCTGGCTGCGATGTTGACCCCATCGCCATAAATTCGCTCTCCTTCTTGAATCACATCTCCAAGGTTGATACCT
>CP070700.1:3940017-3955207 GCA_020349865.1 Desulfobacteraceae bacterium | reverse complement strand
AGCATCACCGGCATGCGAGGCTGTTCTCCTTGACACCCATTAAGCCATATATTATAAAATTTTCACGAAAAAGGAAACACTTATCACCATAACGTTTATGCACGAATTGTTACAAAGCCATTGATAATGTGAGATATTATTCGGAGTTAGGATGAATGCGTATTGAGGATATACACAATTTTTTTACCTTGCGTCAAATTACGTCAAACCCTTTAGAAATTATAAGATTTCGGAAGAATCGTAATATTGAAAACCTCCTCAAAGTACAGTTTCTCAATGGCCCCCCTGTTTATTTGCGCGGCGGATCCAGGGATTTTCATTTGTTCCATAGAATCTATTTGCGCGATGAATACAGGTTAAACTCCATTTTGTCTCACAGGCTGGGGTGCGTCCTAGATCTCGGTGCGAATATAGGTTTGTTTGCTACACGAGTTGCACCCTTTGTAACATACGTTATTGCTTACGAACCAGTGCCAGTGAATTACATACAGTTAAAAAAAAATACTAAAAACTTTCTAAATATTACGGCGGTTCAATCCGCTGTATCTCATACCGAGGGTACCTTAAGAATTTTTATTCCCATTAACAAAAAAAGTACCGGTTCTTTCTCAGCATTTTTTAATAAAGGAAAACTGCTTGAAAATGACTATATAGAAGTTCAATCTTTACTATTAGATACTATATTTAAAAGACATGAAATAAATGAATGTGATTTGCTTAAAATAGATGTGGAAGGGGCAGAGTATGAAATCTTTTATGCAGCCAGCGATGATACTTTCGCTCGAATCAAAAGGATCCATGGAGAATATCATGATGTCCGCCCCGCAGAAGTACAATCCCCCATAATGGAATTAAAGGGTTTTCTTGAAAACAAGGGATTCACCGTGCAAATAGAGCCGCATCATAAGAACCCTAATAACGGATTGTTTTTTGCTAGAAGAACTATTAACTGAATTTTCATATACTTTACGAACCCATTTCTGGCAGCCATTATTCAGGTTAAGTTGTGTTGATCGGGACATTTGACAATAAGCTGATAGTGTCCATCCAGAAATGAGATAGTTTTTTTCGACAACAAAGCTGCGTTCAGTTCCACCCCTTTAGAGCGGGTTCCCGGTTTCGTAAGGTCAAAAAAGATGTCCCGCTGTCAGCGGAATTAGCCGCAGGAATACATTGAAGTATTTCGAAAACCAAAATCCGAGTCTAACCCGGAGATTGCGGAAAAAAGCCATTTATGGATGGGCACTAGGTTAAAATGAGGACATTTATTAATTTCTCTTAGCAAGTTTTCAGACAGTTTGCCAATGAAAAATTTTTTTCAACGCATCTTTTATCCTATTATTCAGCTTGAAGAAATTCGCCCTGTTGCGGCAGTGTTAGCCGTCTTAACATTATTTATTGCCGTAAACGCCCAAAACCCCCTAAACCAGGACGGCATATTATATTTGAAAGCTGCTGAGGCATTCGCAGAGTCCGGGTGGAAAGCGGCCATGCAAGTTTATAGATGGCCCTTTTATTCTGTACCAATCGCATTGTTAGGGAAACTGAGTAATTTATCATTTGAGCATGCTGCCTATGTCTTGAACGCCGCACTATTGATTATTATCGTGACGACCTTTATTACCCTTGTCAAAGAACTGGGGGGCTCTCGAACAATCCAAATTATTGGCGCCATGCTTATTATCAGCCACCCACGCTTACATCATTACCAAAACTATATCATTCGTGGTTTTGGTTACTGGGGATTTTCTTTGTTATCACTGCTATACCTCATTCGTTACTATCGGCATATGCGTTGGCGCTACGCCTTAGGCTGGGGTATATTTATAAATATTGCCACTTTGTTTCGTCCCGAAGGTGCGGTATTGTGCTGTTTCACCCCACTTGTGCTGCTACTTCGTTCAAACACAGGGCTTTTGAGCAGGATTCGTTGTACACTAAAACCATATACTGTAAATATAATAATATTTATAATCCT
Source organism: Desulfobacteraceae bacterium (assembly GCA_020349865.1). Next base: position 3,953,229 of record CP070700.1, on the reverse strand, counting down.
CTTGGCTTGGTGGTTTAATATGCCAGATCGCTCAAGCGTGCGTTTTGGCCGACTTGGCGAGGTCCTGAACCAACTTCAAAATGGCTTAATGCTGTTGATTAATAACTTTCATAGCAAAGCTGTGCCAATTAATAAAATCGTATTTAATGATTCGTCAGAAGGATGGGCCTTAGTCATGCTGATTTCAGGGTTTATCGGAATCTGTTTTTATAGATTGGTTACTACACTGGGACCAATTCAGACATTGCTATTTGGCCACGCTGTTTTTAAGAAGCTGCTGCCAAAAGAAGATGGTGCTAAAAGGGTGCTGGTGTACTTTACCTCCTTAAATATTCTGATCCCTATGATTCATATCGGGCAAAGCTACTTGCTATCCCACCGATTTTTTATGCTGGCGAGCCTGTTACTTCTCCTATGGCCCCCATTTAGCTTATACCATATGTTTCAACAATGGCGAGATCGTAGTAAGAAAGTGCTGTCAGTCAACTCTCTGTTGTTTTTTTCGGTCTCGCTTGCATTGATAATCATGTTCGTTTATGTGTTTATCCCCTTTAAATCAACCAAGGCATACATCGTCTCAGCAGGTATGTGGCTAAAACAAAACATGCCTCAGCAGGCAAGTCTTTATAGCAATACAGAGCAAATTCCCTTTTACGCTCAAAGGCAACTGAGACTATGGGATGCTTTCGATGATACCCCATTACCACAGTTGAAACCTAATGATTTCATTGCGTTAAGAGTGAAAAAAAAGAATCAGGAGAAGTTTACAGTGCTCTTAACAAAGTTGAAGGTTAAGACTGTCAATGTTTTTGCAAATAAACGAGGTGATAGAGTCATCATTCTTAAAGTCTCAGAAATCAACAGCTAATTGTCCACTTAGAAAGCTGGGGGCATAGCTGTTGGATCATTCAACCTTAAACAGTAAAACTGCGTCTGCTTATGATTTTTAAGATAGATACCAAGCTATACAAACGAATACTGGGATATTCAAAACCCTATATTGGCCTTATTGCACTGGGAATGATCCTGGCGTCTGTGTTTTCAGCAATGAATGGCGCCTCAGCCTGGCTTGTGCAGCCGGTTCTTGATGACATATTTTTGAAAAAGAATATGACCATGCTTAAACTTCTGCCCCTGGCGGTTATTCTCGTCTATCTGGTGAAGGGAGCAGCAGGATACGCCCAGTCTTGTATTATGAAATCGGTAGGAGAGCGTATCATTACCAAATTGCGCTATGAGCTGTATGAACATATCAACCGAATGTCCATGAGCTTCTTTGAACGTATTCCATCGGCAGTGCTCATGGCGCGTATTACCAATGATGTCAGAAACCTCTCTTCTGTCAGCTCCAAAGTTATCGCAGATTTTGCACGTGAGAGTACAACATTATTGGCTCTAATGGTGGTTCTTTTTTGGCGGGACTACAAACTGGCCAGCATTTCGATTCTTGTGGTCCCATTGTCGGCCATACCCATGGTAAAAATTGGCCAGAGGTTGAGAAAACTCAGCCGGAAAAGGCAGGAAAAAATTGCTCAGATCAATAATCTCCTTCAGGAGACCTTTATAGGAACTAAAATAGTCAAAGCATTCTGTATGGAGGATGCGGAAAATATAAAATTCAATATACTAAACCGCCAGTTTTATCGTTTGATTATGAAATCAGTTCGGGCAGACGAGATAACGTCTCCTTTAATAGAATTCCTCGGGTCTGCCTGTCTGGCTGTGATTATCCTGTACGGTGGCTACCAGGTGGTTACAGGAAGTACTACGCCGGGCACTTTTTTTTCTTTTCTTGCTGCCCTCTTCCTTATGTACAAGCCCATCCGAATTTTTTCCAAAATGAATAACACCGTCCAGGATGCGATGGCTTCGGCAGAAAGGGTCTTTTCCATCCTGGACACGCCACAGGATATTAAGGATGATGAAAATGCAACAGGATTAAAGGGTTTTAACAAAAAAATTGAATTTAAAAATGTTAGTTTTCAGTACAATGAAAAAGATGGCCCAGTCCTTCAAAATATAAATCTTGATATTGTAAAAGGAGAGACGGTGGCTCTCGTAGGTATGAGTGGCGCAGGAAAATCTACCCTCGTCAATCTGATACCGAGATTTTATGATGTGACTTCCGGAGGCATATTTATTGATGGCATTGACATCAGGAAGTGTACGGTAAGGTCCCTTAGGGAAAACATCGGCATTGTAACCCAGGAATCTATTCTTTTTAATGAAAGTGTTCGTTACAATATCGCATACGGCCGACAAGATTGTTCCGATGAGGAAATAGTGCAAGCTGCCACGGACGCCTATGCTCACGATTTCATAATGCAGCTTCCCCAGAGGTACGATAGTATCATCGGGGAACGCGGGTGTCGTCTGTCGGGAGGCCAGAGGCAAAGGACCGCCATCGCAAGGGCGCTTCTCAGAAACCCTGACATTCTTATACTTGACGAAGCAACTTCAGACTTAGACACCGAATCAGAATATTACGTCCAGAAGGCTCTTGAGAATCTGATGAAGACACGAACAACTTTAGTGATTGCCCATCGCCTCTCTACCGTAATGAATTCAGACAGAATTTTGGTTTTTGATGATGGGAGAATTATTGATAGTGGTCGCCACGAAAATTTGATAAAAAAAGATGGGATTTACAAAAACCTCTTTGAAAGGCAGTTTAAAAATGACGTGAATGGGACACAAGATACAGGCATGAGTAGCTCGGTGAAAATTCTTTAAAGATCTGAATTTTATTCTTTATAATTAAGCCAATTTCATACCAAACTTCCTCTGTTGGGACCTTTTACTTGCCCTGCGCCATAACTTGGTGGCAGAGTAATTCTATACTCCAAGAATGTTGAGACAATCCACAACCACAAGGCCAATCATTTGGGCTACAGGGGAGGGCTGGTGGTTTATCGTGATTAGTTACAGTTTGCGCAATCCCTTTCTGCAAACCACCTCTATATCAGGCCGAATGTAGTATCTCCGATTATTCAACTCGCCGCTGGGTCGGCTCCGGGCTTCCATGTCGGTTGGATGCCACAGATGGTACACCCTTGATTTAGTATGCAGCGCCACTGCCTCATAAGCGCCCTTCACGAGTCTGTTTCGCAAATCCGAATCTTCTTGGCCCCAACCGACAAAGTTTTCATCAAAGCCGTTAATTTTTTCAAAAACGTCTCGATTCACAGCAAAGTTTGCACCCCAGATTTTCGGTCTCCGCACTTTCAGAGCTATATAGAGTTTACTTTTCCAATACCGGACAAAAACGCCCTTACCCTGCTTTGGATTTTGGTTTTTATGTTGAGCAGCTTCCATTAATAGCTCTATAGGCTCATGTCGTTTCATGGTGCCAAGTGTCTTCTTTGAAAATGATTGATTCAGCTTATACACACCACCAAGATAGAATGAATCTGGTGCTGCATGCTCGGCATAAACGGAGAGAACATTCAAAGCTGGAAGGCAATCGCTGTCCAGAAAAAACAAAAGTTCACCGTTTGCAAACCGACTTGCTTCGTTGAGGATGACTGCTTTTCGAAATAATTTATGTTCATGCCAACAATGGATAATTTTCGGAGCGTTGGGGTTGCGTTGTGCTTCAGAAATGACATCAAGTGTATGGTCATTTGACCCATCATCAGCTACAACTATCTGCCATTTACCTGAATAATCTTGATCGCAAAGGCACGCAAGGCAGATGCGCAAATAGTCAGCACGATTATAAGTAGCTACCAACACTGAAATTGTGGGAAGCTGAAATTGACTATCTTTCATATGAAAAATCCCTCTCTAAACAATATGGAAGATGTGGAGGAATGATAGCATAGCCAAGACGACATGAACTGAGAACTGCTTGAGAATCCTTTTGCGCCTGGACCGATAAACCTCTACCCAGAACCATTTCATCATTCGCAAGTAAATAGCCGAGCTTTGATTTCAAAGAGTTTAGGGTTATGTCAATACTGTCCGGTTTTTCCTGACCCTCCTGGATCAGTAACTCAGAGTTAGTTAGGATCAGTTTCTCCAGCCCTCCTCTTTTTCGGCTCGTTGGACCGTGTCTGGATAGTAGGGTCTGGACATCCAAACTATTACCTCGATAAGCACAGTTTGCAAAAACAACGGGGAAGGCTTCCTGGGGAGAACTGAGGTGAAAGGCACTCCATCGTAATTCGATGGAATGCCTTTTTTCTGGCGAGAATGGCGCGCTAAACTACGGTGACATTCACTGCGGCAGGGCCTTTTTTACCTTGCTCTATGTCAAAGGTAACCCGGTCGCCTTCTCTGAGAGCCTTGAAGCCGTCCCCATTGATGCCCGAATGATGAACAAATACATCAGGACCGTCTTCTTGCTCAATAAAGCCGTACCCCTTTTGGTCACTGAACCACTTTACGATTCCATTTGCCATAGTAACACCCTCCTTTCCAAATAAATTCTCATGGTCCCAAACTTCAGGTTGTCACTCTTGACAAATGGATCTTTCCGTCAGAACGAAACCACATTACCAGTAAAAGCGCATGCCATTATTGATGAATGCAATGATAAACTGTGTTAAGATAAAATCAAGCTATTTTTTGTCACACTAAGGGGAGCACAAAATAGATTACATCGTTCCCTCCTGAACATGAACCCGCCAAAATGTTCCAAGATATTCTTTTTATCGGGTCTTGATATATCTCGAAGAATAGGCCCTTGGTCATTAGTCTCCCTGAATTGCACTATTCTATCAAACTTGGGGATAACTGCCTCACCAAGCCAGAACCGTATTTATTCCACAACTGTTGCGCACCTGCCCCTGGCGTCGGCTACAACCGGTTGAGTCTCGATAACCCGCATTTTCTTCCATTTGCCTTTGCGGTAGCGCAGCATAAAGGCCAATCCCAGGGCGCAGATGTACAGTGTGGCCAAGGTCCAGGCAGTGTATAGTCCGGCCCCGATGACCTGTACGGCGATGTAGACCGGAGCGATCATCACCCCTAAGGAGAGAGCAGCAATGGTCCACATGATAAACCTGGTGTCCCCCGCCCCCTTGATTGCCCCGGAGAAGACCAGGTTCAGGGCGTCGAAAAAGCAGAAAACAGCCACGAAGCGCATCAGAATAATCCCAATGTCTATGATCTCGGCATACTGCGCAGGTGTTTGATGGCCCCCTTTGAAAAGGAATAGTAATGGCTTGGGGGTAAAGACGAAAACAGCCGCCACCACCATCATATAAGCCACTGTGATATGCAGAGCACTAGTGGTGGCATACACTCCATCCTCAGGCCGACCACGACCGATGGCCTGACCAACCAGGGTGGCATTACCGATATGAAAGCCAACCATGGGCAAAAAGGAAAGGGTCTCGATGGATAAGACGATATTGGAGGCGGCCAATTCCAGGTCACCAAGCCGCCCTAACATCTGAATAAAGAAAGTGATCCCGAAAATCTCTAAAAAAAACTGAATACCACTGGGCAGCCCGTAGCGCATTAACCGGCCAAAGAGTTCTTTATCGAAGGCCCTGCAGTCCCATGTACCGAATCTTACCCGGTTGGAGGGACTGAATATGAGTAAACCGAGTATGGCCACGATAGTAGCAGATGCCGTCACCGTTGCTATGCCGGCTCCTACAATGCCGAGTTCCGGGAAGGGGCCAACGCCATTAATCAGGCAGTAGTCTAACGGGATGTTGACGATTGCTCCCGCCATGTGGACCAGCATCACCGTCCAGGTAAGCCCACGGCCTGTGTAAAAGCAGGCCATGGCCGAGCCCAACACCACCAGACCTGCTCCCAGAGTGAGGATGTTGAAATAGGTTGCCTCTAAGGTTCGAATCCGAGGTGAGTGATCGATCAGGTCGAACAGCATGTCGGAAACGAAATAAAAGGAGGCCAGCACAACGGCAGACAAAAGGGAGAAGTATATCCCCTGCCAGACGGCGGCACCCACCCGGTTGAGTGCTTGAGCACCGGTATATTGGGCCACGAAGGCGTTGGTGTAATTGGCAACGCCCATAAAGAAGGCAATGGCGGTGAAGGAGGCAATTCCTGCCGGTAGGGCCGCAGCAATGGCGTCCACTGAATAATTAGCCAGGAATATCCTGTCAGTGAACTGCATGAGGGTAATCGAGCCCATGGAGGCCACCAGCGGCAGGCTGATGGCGAAGACTTGGCGGTAGCCGTTAGGTTTTGACCAGCGTTCCATCATGGTTTAGACACCAAGGGCTGAAATTTACCCCGATTTTGCTTTAAACGTTCGCTCCCAGGAGGCCTGACAACTACTCTCCTGGCCACGAGAGAAACCATATTAGTCATTTTGGGAAATCAGTAAAGCCAAATCTCTTAGGCCACATGGGGTGAGGCCCTGGCCTATACCTGCCCGGCCGGTCAAAGCAGTGTATCGCCGCCAAATTCTTACTTTCATCTATTGCGAAGAGGTCAAAAAAATGGGCGAGGAGCCTGGCAGCAAGAATTTTCGGCACGCATGCCATAATAACACTTTATTAATTTACCACATCCTGCCATACCCTAACCTGCAATCTTAATAATTTCAACCACATTAAACGATCTTATAAGCACCTGCCAGAAGCGTAAATTTTCACCAAGTTCCATTTTTTCATACCCCTCAAAAGTCTTCTCTGCCAATTTTTGAAACAGGACATGCATTTTTCTTGGCATGGGAGGAATTCTTTTGTAAAAGCACTCTTGAAAACAAGAGGAGTGTGAATAATGAAATGTGCCATATGCGGAATTGAAGTAGATTCGATTGATGAGGCGATTGACGATGGATGGATCCCTTCTGTTTTGGACGGAGACCAGGAAAAAGAAGGGCCGTTTTGTGGCTCATGTTCCGGGATTCTTATCCAAATAGCTCAAAATGGAGAGTTTGAGGTGAAGGAAGAATATCGAGGAAAGATCATCTATCAGGAGGGGGATTTTATGAGCGAGGACCCCCAAGACCACATGTCAATAGACATTGTCCTCGAATACAACGAGAACTGACTGCAAAGTTAAAATGGTGCCAAAGGCGGGATTTCTTAAATATATAATGATTACAATAATTTATTGAATCATATATGAGTTTAAACGAGTTTTTGTACAGCCCCGGCTGTATAATCGAATATGAATTGGATATCATTTCCGAATCCTGTTGATTCAAATCCAGAAAAATTTACTGCCTTTTGCGGTGACACTGGTATTGCGTCAAAACGTATACCGATATTGATAATTGAGGACGTTTTGACATGACATCGGTTTCCGGAAACGCCGAGGCCGCCATTATGAAAATGGCTCGCAAGACCGGTGTGGTTCGTGCCCGTGAGATTAGGAAGGCCGGTCTGCATCCAGAATACTGCGAAGACTCTGCAAAAGCGGGCGCCGGATTCACTCCGACCGTTGACTATATGCTCTCGCTGACGGCAATTTCACTGAATACTACCGTCTTGCTGATCATCCTAACGTAAGTCACCGGTCCCCATTGAAGCTGCGCAACTGAACGAGACAGAACCTTTCCGGGACTTACCCTGGTCCAGCAAGCCTTTGCTGTTTCGGCATATAAAAAAGTCTAAGCCTTTATACCAGGCTTTAAATCGTTTTGGAATCAATGTCCCCTCTTACGCTCTTATTTATGCGAAGTTGACATCAATCAATTAATCATCTATTTTCTGCCTTCTGTTAGCTGATTTCTAATCCAAGTTATCGGTACATTTATGAAATATCCCATAATTTTGATAAAACCTAAAACGAAAGTAAGTGAGATATTATGTGCGAAGAAATATTGCCGAATTTGTTTCGAGTCAAAATACCGTTGCCTGAGAGTCCTTTAAAGTACCTCAATTCTTATATCATTCGAGACGCTCAAAAAAACCTGATTATTGATACCGGATTAAATCGCAAAGAATGTCTGGAGGCTATGCAGCATGGGTTGCAAAAGCTGGGAGTTGAGCTGAAGCAATCTGATATATTTATTACGCATCTGCATGCCGATCATTTCGGCCTGGTTTCCAAGCTAGCCTCGGATTCAAGCGACATTTTCTTTAGCCGGCCTGAAAAAGAGCTGATGGAATCTTGGGAAGGTTTCGGCGCAATGATTGCTTATGCCGGCAAAAACGGTTTTCCGGAAAATGAGTTAAAAGCGGCTCTCGATAAACATCCCGGTGCAAAATACGGATCGGACTGGATACCGGAATTGAAGGTTTTAGATGATGGAGATAAGATTAGTGTTGGCGATTACAATTTCAAATGTGTCGCAACTCCCGGCCATACCATGGGCCATATCTGTCTTTACGAGCCAACAAAAAAGATCCTTGTGGCCGGGGATCATATTCTAATCGACATCACCCCCAATATTCAGTGCTGGTCGGATTCGCAAAATCCGTTGAAGCATTATCTGTCCAGCTTGGATAAGATTTACAAGTTGGAGATTGATCTGGTTTTACCCGGGCACCGGCGACTGATTGAGGATCATCGCGCTCGAATCAATGAATTAAAAGAACATCATCAAAGGCGACTGAAAGAGGTCCTTGAAATTCTCAATAAACATCCCATGCATGCCTTTCAGATTGCATCCCGGATGACCTGGGATATTGAGGCTGAAACCTGGGATCATTTTCCAGTCGCTCAAAGATGGTTTGCCACCGGCGAAGCCATATCGCATTTGAGATACCTGGAGGAGGAGAAGAAGGTGCTCTGCGAAAATAAAGAGGGCCTAATCCTCTTTTCTTTAAACCCAGATTGTGCAGTAGAATCCATAGCGAGGCGCATAAAACCATAGCGAAACGCGCATTTGGAGCGATTTTGTGACGTAGGCATATTAATAAATATGTCGAGGAGCAAAATCGGGAAACAAGCGTTGCAGCATGGATGTTCAAGCCGCAGTAGGAGACTACTGTACAATCTGGGTTAAATACCAACCCTTCATAAAAATGTGGCGAAAGGGGCACGTCCTTCAAAAGTGCACTTTAAAATTTTAACCGCTTTTTTAAGTAAATAAAAGGGGTCTTTGTCTTTGATTATTCGGCTTTGCTGCAAGAGCTCATCAAACATTTTAATCAATAGACAAGGTTTGACCCCATTTAGTTAAATCGTTATTGCCCAGGAAGCGACGATAGACGAGCGTACTGAGATGATCCTGTAAAAACCTCTTGCCAAAATGGGGGATTGATTATAGGCTTAAAATACTCGTTAGGGGTGTTGCAAACGTCTGAGAGTCCGGAAATGGACAACCCTTAACCACCTGATCAGGGTAATGCCTGCGAAGGGAAACGAGTCTTGCACAGAGATATTTTGCTGCAAAACCGTTTCTCCTTTGGGGAAACGGTTTTTTTGTTCATATGAACTAACGGACGTGGAAGGGAGAAGAGATGGCGTTGAACGAAATCATTATAACAAAAGCCATTTTTGATCGTTTTTATGCCAAGTTAAAGGACAGCCTGGAAAGCGACGTGGCCATTGTTGGGGGTGGTCCATCAGGCCTGGTTGCAGGGTATTATCTTGCCCAAGCCGGAAAAAGTGTTGTCCTTTATGAACGGAAACTGAGCATCGGCGGTGGCATGATGTTTAATGAGATTGTGGTGCAGGCGGCCACGCTCCATATACTTGAGGAATTCGGGGGAGTCTTCAACAATTACCAAGAAAACTACTATACGTCAGATTCGGTGGAAACTGTTTCCTCTCCAATTGCCAGGGCGGTTCAGGCAGGCTTGACAATCTTCAACTGCATGAGCGTGGAAGATGTGATGATGCGTACCGAAAGGATCACTGGATTAGTATTAAACTGGTCTCCGGTCGAGATGGCCGGTCTCCACATCGATCCTCTCGCAGTGCGGTCGGATTTTGTGATCGACGCAACAGGTCATGCTGCCGAGGTGGTCAGGGTCGTACACAGGAAGGTTCCGGGAGAGCTGAATACACCGACTGGCAAGATTGAAGGTGAGAAATCGATGTGGTCAGAAAAAGCGGAAACTCTCACCCTTGAAAACACCCGTGAGGCCTTTCCGGGTCTGTATGTGGCAGGGATGGCAGCCAATGCAACATTTGGGGGACCGCGCATGGGGAAGATTTTCGGGGGCACGCTCCTTTCGGGTGAAAAAGTGGCAAGAGAACTATTGAAAAAACTATGATAATAGATCTGATTTCAGGAAAGAATTACAAAAACACACATCAGGTTCGCTGGAGGATTTGACATGACTCAACTGGAATATGCAAGAAAGGGAAAGGTCACGGATGCCATGAAGAAGGTTGCAGCCGACGAAGGGTTATCCTATGAGGAGATCAAGGAGAAGGTTGCAAAGGGTTTCGTTGTAATTCCAAAAAATATAAACCGGGATTTTGAACCAAAGGGTATCGGTAAGGGTCTTAGGACCAAGGTAAATGCCAATATCGGTACCAGCGGGCCATGCAGTGGGATAGAATCCGAGATTGCGAAACTGGAGGCAGCAGTTGATGCTGGTACTGATTCGGTGATGGATCTCTCCACCGGCCCTGATTTCCACGAGGTACGCCGGATGGTTCTTGATCGCTCGCCGGTCATGGTGGGAGCCGTACCGATCTATATGGTGGCTGCCCGGTTGCGCCTGGAAGGGCTCCCCCTGGACAAAATGGATGCCGATGAACTGTTCAGGAGTATTGAGAGCCAGTGCGCCGAAGGCCTCGATTACATTACCGTTCACTGCGGAGTGACCAGGGAAGTTGTTGCCCGTCTGGAGCACTATGAGCGGCTCATGCCATCGGTCAGTCGCGGGGGCTCCATCCTCATGAACTGGATGGAGAAGAACAACAAAGAGAATCCTCTTTATGAAGATTTTGATACACTTCTTGACATCGCCCACAAATATGATGTCACTCTCAGTCTGGGAGATGGCTTCCGCCCTGGAACAGTGGTGGACGCCACTGATGGGCCCCAGGTAGAGGAGCTCATCGTCATTGGAGAGTTGGCTCGCCGGTCCCGAATACGCGGTGTACAGGTAATCATCGAGGGACCGGGCCATGTGCCCTTGAACCAGGTGGTTGCCAATGTAATCATGGAAAAGCAACTCTGTGACGGTGCCCCTTTCTACCTTTTGGGACCATTGACCACTGACATTGCTCCAGGCTATGACCACATCACCGCAACAATCGGCGGGGCAATCGCAGCTGCAGCCGGAGCCGATTTTCTCTGCTATGTAACACCTGCTGAACATTTGTGTATCCCCAATCCGGACGACGTGCGAGCCGGGGTGATCGCCGCCCGAATTGCCGGGCATTCAGCGGATATTGCCAAGGGTTTTCCAGGAGCCATTGAACGTGACCGGCAGATGTCCATCTATCGCCGCGAACTGAACTGGAACGGGATGTTGTCACAGGCCATTGATCCGGACTGGGCCAGGCAGAGGCTGAACCTGAGTCCCGATGGGGAGACCTGTACCATGTGCGGTGAGTTGTGCGCGGTGAAGCTCTCACGTCGCCCTGCCAAAAGGTCTAAATCGATCTAAGGTCATTCGACACCCACTCGGTAAGGTAGAGATTTATCTTTTTTGCCATGTCTGTGGAAAAGCGAAAAGCTTGAATATTTCAGGACAGCAGATGAAAATTCTGGAAATAAAACGTCATCTGAACAAACCCGATGAATCCTACCTTTGCGACTTGTTTAAGCGCGGCAGCGGTTATGTCGTGTTAAAATACGTGAGTGAACGGCCCGGTCGAGTGGGCTCTATCACCTTCGAGGTTGGATCAACTACCTATGCATACTATAGGACTGGGGGCGGATACGTGCTCTGGAGGATGTTTGGACCGGACAATAAGCTGAAAGGACAACTGTTCCACATCTGCCGGGACCAACAGGTGGGGGAAGACCGGGTGGAATATCTGGACCTGCTCTTAGATCTCTGGATCGACGGAGACGGCCAACTGACCATTTTGGATCAGGATGAAGTTGATGAGTGTGTGGCTAAAGGCGTGATAGGCGAGCACGACCTGGCATGGATTGCCCGGCAGGAGCGGGAGGTCATAAAGAACTGGAGACAAATTATCTCCGAGTTTGACCTCCACTAATAGTTGTTGTTATCACAGGGTGCAGGGTATTCATCGGTCGAATCCGCGCTAAAGGATCCCGTATTTATCCAACTTAAAACCTCCCTGGACGTCCTTAAATATGCTCTACTGCAGTATCGTGGAATCCGCGGGAATCCGGGACATCCTTCAAAATTTAAATAGGTGCTTAGTGTGGCCCATAATATGGTGCAGATTTCCGGCACCATCAAGCCTTTGCTGTCTCGGCATATAAAAAACCTCGCCCCTTTATACCAGGCCTGAAATCGTTTTGGAACCAACGTGCCCTCTCGTAAAAAAACGGTCGATTCAAGGTTTCCCAAATATACCTGTTATCCCTCCGTCTCTTTTTCGAGCACATCTAGTTTTTCGGGCTCCGAAACGGCAATGTCCACAAGGCACGTGGGAATGGCGCTCTGCTCGCACATAGCTCTGATTTCCTTCTCTTTATCGCTGAATTCCAGGATTTCACGAATGGCCTCGATGTGTTCAAGCATCTCAACCGGCGGAATTTCTTCCAGCGGAGGTCCGGCAGCCTCTTCCTTTTTCCGCGCGGCAGCCTCTTCTTCCAACCTTTGTTTTTCCTTAAGCTGCGCTTCTATCGACTGTTTGACACCATCGACCGCGCCCTGGTCAACTTCCGCCATCTCGATTATCAATTTGTCGGAGACGTTATTCGCAATGAGGTGCTTCACCTTTTCTTCGTTAGACTTGCCCTCTACCGCCTCGAGCAGCGTTTCTACTCTTGCCCTCTCTGCGCGTTCTTTTTCCACCTCGGTGTTCACCTGTCCCAACTTCTCCCCGGTAATGCCCAACGCCTTGGTGATCACTTCTGAAGCCACTTCTTCCTCAATGAGTAATCGGATACCTTCATCGCCAGGCAGGCCTTTTGCCTTGGTAATGAGCAGATCGAGTTTTGTCTTCTCGACAATCCGAAGCACATCCGCTTTGCGTTCGGATCCTTGGAGTTTTGGCCACGCCTCTCCAAGGTCACGGACGAGCTTAGCCGTTGCCGAAGTAGGGTCAGCCACGTCTTCCAGTGTAAGTGCAGCGATTGCATCGTTGAAATCCTTGATAAGGGGCCTTCCGACTTTGCACCTTTCATCCATTGCCAGTCTCAATTGAATCATATTGCCCCCATGACGCGAGACATTGTAACCCGTTTCGTCAAGTTCGCCCGCAATCCGTTGAATCGTTCCTTCCAGGTTT
>CP070700.1:3907848-3939917 GCA_020349865.1 Desulfobacteraceae bacterium | reverse complement strand
GGAATGGTGGAAACCGGGAACCCGCCGCGTAGCGATGGGACTGAGCCAGCGAAGCGGCAAGAAGAATAATGCGTTCTGGGAAAATGGTATAATGGAATATTGATAACACCCCTCTTGACAAGGAAGTAATAAGGTATTCATAAATGGGAACCTTCCTTATAAAAATCAACATTCCAATATTCCATCATTCCATTATTCCATGTGTGAGGCAAAACCAATAGACCTCAATAAACATCTATAATTTGAACAAATTGTTTAAATTCCGAGACGTTATCTATAGGAATCATATACATTATGGGAGGAATCGACAGTGCGCCTTTTTAAGGTTTTTTTTGTTGGAATCTTTTTGTTGCTCTTCACTGGGAGTATATGCCTGGCCGAGGGCTCATCGCAGAACATCAAGCTGAATATCAAAGAGTTCACGTTAAAAAACGGCATGCTGTTTTTAATTGTGGAGCGACCTACTTCGCCCCAGGTTGCCTGCCGCATTGCAATCCGCGCGGGATCTGCACTTGAGGAAGCCGGCAAAACCGGCATCGCCCATCTACTTGAGCACATGATGTTCAAAGGTACGAAAAACTTCGGCACCCTGGACGTCAAGATGGATCAAGAATTGCAAGAAAGAATTGAAGCAGCCTACCAGGTAGTTCTGGCAGAGGAACGCAAACGACAGCCCAATCAGATGCTTATTAAGGCCAAGCTCGCTGAGATGGACAGGCTGCGGCTTAAGGTCAAAAACATCTATGTTCCTAAGGCTTTTTCATCCCAGTTGGGGAAAAACGGTGCTGTGGCTGTCAACGCCTTTACGAGCAAGGACCAGACCCAGTATATGGCGTCAGTACCGTCAGACATGCTCGAACAATGGTTTTCAATTATAAGTGAACAGTTATTTGAACCTTCCTGGCGGGAATTTTATGTTGAAAAAGAAGTAGTCCAGCGGGAATGGGCCTTTCGATATATTAATAACCCCCAGGGAGCCGCCTGGCTCGATCTAAGTGCTACCGCATACACCGCGCATCCGTACCGAAATCCGACTATCGGCTGGAAAACTGACATGGAAAAATACAACACTACGGATGCCATGGAATTTCACGCAAGATACTACAATCCTACTAATGCAGTTTGTGTGCTGGTAGGCGATGTTACTGTAGAAAACGCCCAGAGGCTGGCGAATATCTATTTCGCAAGATACCCCGACGGAAAACATGCACCGGAACAGTTAACAAATGAACCGCCACAGCAAGGGCCGCGTAAGAGCATCCGTTTTCTGAAAGGCGCACGCACACCTCTTGTGACAATTGGTTTCCACACCGCGCGCATGGGAACAAAAGATTTCTACGCTCTCGACGCCATGACTATGGTTTTAAGCCATGGCCGTAGCGCTCGCATGACCCAAAATATCATTAATAAAGGCCGCGCTATCCAGGCATGGGCCTATAACCCTGACAACCGTTATGCCGGCATGGTTGTCCTTGGCGGTTCGCCCAACGAACCGGATGAACTTAAAGATAAAAACCTTACTGTGGAGAAAAATCGACATGCCTACACCAAGGCATGCGAAGGGTTAGAAAAAATTCTGCTCGCTGAAGCGGAAAAACTGAAAACAGAATTGGTTTCAGCCCGTGAGCTTGAACGGATCAAAAAACTCAACCAGCATGAATTCCTCGACAGGATGCGCAGCAATGACGCGTTGGCAGGTACCATGGCGACCCTGGAAGTGCAGGTTGGTTGGCACTATGTGACTACTTATCTTGAAAAAATCGCAGAAGTCACGCCCGAAGACATTAGACGCGTTGCGAAAAAATACATAAGACTGGAGAACAGGACCAGGGTGTATGTTATCCCCGGCGGCAAGCCTGATGGTCCGCCAGAGCATTACACAGAGCTACGTTCAATAACCGGCTTGGCTGCAGCAAAGGTGATTAAGACAGACACCTCAATGAACAACTCCATATTCCCTACGCCTGATGGCTGGAAACATCCTATCTCCTTTGAGCGCAGGCCGGAAAAAATAAAATACACAAAGGCAGAGACCGCTACGATCAAAAACGCAAAGGTTTTTTATTTGCCCGATCGGGAACTGCCCCTTATCGATCTAACGCTCCTGGTTAAAGCTGGGGCAGTCGACATTAACGATGACAAAACAGGTTTGTCTGGTTTAGTCAGCGAAGCCCTCATAAAAGGTGGGACGGAAAAATACTCACCACATGAGTTGGCCATGGTCCTGGATGAGAATGCAATCCGGCTTTCGGTTTCGGTCCGCGAGGAAGATACCGTCATAAAACTCTCGGTGATGAAGGATGACTGGGACAAAGGTTTGGCTCTACTGGAAGAAGTCCTGACACGGCCCAGATTTGACCCCGATGTGCTAAACGTAATCAAGCAGCAGGCAGTTATCGAACTTGAAAGGCAAGGCGGTGACGCGCACACGGTCTCCATGCGTGAAGCGATGGTCTGGCATTTTAAGGGGCATCCTTATGGTCGAGATCCTCTCCAAGGCCTTAAGACGATTCCCAAGATTACCCGGGAGGACCTTGAAGGGTTTTTAAAAAAGTATCTGGTACCCTCAAACATGGTGGTAACAGCTGCGGGCCACATTGACAAAGTCGATGTGGTAAAGGACCTTAAGAGACTCCTTGAGGCTCTGCCGAACACCGGAGCGCCCACACGCAAGCTTGACGATCCGGCAGAAACCCCGGCTTCCTTGGCCATTATCCACAAACCCGGTCAGGTTCAATCCCAGGTCACATTGCTCCTGCCCGGCCTTAAACGTACCCATCCGGACTACTGGAAGATGAGCCTCTTAATGAACATATTAGGTGGCAGTGATTCCTTAATGTATACCCGGCTGCGGGACGACTTGGGACTTGTTTATTCTGCCTGGTTTTACCAGACCTATCGATGGCAGGCAGGAATGCTAATGGGATACATTGGCTGCAAGGGTGACAGTACAGGCCAGGCCATTCGAGAGGCTGTGAAGATAATCAATGCACTTCAGAATAATGTACCAAAAAAAGAACTCGAGCAGAAGCGCTCGGACGCGCTCAACAGTTTTGTTTTCAATGTGGACACGCCAGCAGAACTCGTGGAAGTGTATGGCCGGTATTACATGCGCAAAGAACCTCTTGATACGCTTTCAAGAATCCAGGATGCTTTTATGACTGGATCAAGAGAGGAACTTGAGATACTGGCCCGGAAATTTCTTGACCCGAAAAAACTCCAGGTGTTCGTTGTGGGCGATAAAACAACGAGAGTCAAAAGGGAAGATGGAACTGAAGCCACCCTCGAGGATGACATGAAAATGCTGGCGAAAACGCTGGGTCTGCCTTATAAAGAAATTAAATTGCGGTGAGTCTATTGACACAATCAGTAAACCCATTAAGCCTTTAGCGATGCAGATTTCTATCCCACAACTTGATCCAGATTATCTCGTATATGCAGGTGCCATCGGCATTTTTTTGGGGCTGGTTTGTCTTATCTTCTTCCTTTATCGCCGCATCCGTTGGATAATTGAAGTTCTTTCAAAAAAAAGCGGCGCTTCACTCAAATTATTAGCCAGCGTGCGCAATTTTCTGTTGATTACCGTTTGGATATCTCTTTTTGGCATGGTTCTCTTTTTGGGTTTTTTTCTTCGTGCGTATCATGTATTTACTATTGAGGAACCTGTGGCCCAAATCAATATCCGGCCATTAGAAAATACTGCCACCCCTAAAATCAGTCTGGTACATTTTTTCTGTACTCACTCTCGGAAAATGCGGTATTTATTCATAACGGGTGATCAATGGATGATAGAGGGAGATATAATAAAATGGAGCAACTGGCTCAACTTTTTGGGACTACAAACCCGCTATCGATTAACACGTCTTCGAGGTCGCTATCTAAACATTGAGGCAGAGCTTCATCAGCCACACATTATCCACTCGCTTGTTGAACGAGAAGACGATCCGCTTTGGCGCTACCTTTATAAATATGGGCCTCGGTTACCGTTTGTCAGTACAGTTTATGGTAATGCAGTGTTTCAAGCTTCAGGGAATTACAAGCAATATTCGATTTATGTGGGAACGTCCGGATTTATTGTCAGAGAGAAGCCAAATAACCAAAACAAAGGAAAGGAGTGAGACCATGTTGTTGAAGAAAAAAACCGGAATCATAGTGGTGCTTATTGCTGTGTGTTTCATGGGCGCCTGTGCGGCGAGCAAGTTAAAGGTGGAGTCAATTGCAACCTCTGAAAACCCCACAGAGCAGGTGAACCTCTTAGAGAAAGACATCAGCAAAGCAAGAAACAATCAACTTGATGTCCTGGCACCCACCTGGTTTGGTAGGGCAGAGGTATCACTCAAGGATGCCAAGGAAGGGTTGGAGATTGGAGATGAGCTCTCTCTAATACTGCAGAAGGTAGCTAATGGACGCGCCCAACTCCGCCGTGCCGAAGAGCTAAGTCAACTTGTAAGGACCGCTTTAAAGGATACCATCAAAGCACGTGAGCGAGCTCGCACAGCGGGTGCCATGAACTTGGGAGAATCATATAGCAAAGCGGAGAAACAATTCCTTGGGCTTACTAAAGCTATTGAAAAAAACAACCTGAAATATGCTCACAATAATAGTCCAAAGGTAATTAAAGCATTTGACGAACTTGAGTTGCGAGCAATCAAAGAGGAGGCAATCGGAGAAGCTCGTAAACTGGTCCTTCAGGCGGAAAAGGATGGTGCAAAGAAGGTTACGCCAAAGACGCTTGCAATTGCGAAAAAGAAGCTCAGCGAGGCCGATTCATATATTTCAGAAAACCGTTACAAGAAAGAAAAAATTAACGAGCAGGCGAGTGATGCCATCTTTCAGGCCCGGCGTCTTATTCAAGTGATGCGGGAGAGCGAGAAAATTCGAACCATGCAACCGGAACAGATAACACTCCGGTTTGAAGGAATGCTGGAAAAAACAACAGGCAAGCTTTCTGCGCCCGATATGCGTGATAGCGCCTTTGAGAAACAGGTCGAAAATATTATCACCTCAATTGGGGCCCTGCAAAAGGATATTCAATCCATGGTGGCCAAATCAACGACCCAGCAGGCGGAAATTGAAGACATGAAGAAAAACATTGCCTCCTTAGAGGGACGGACCCGGGAGGAACAGTCTGCAAAAGAGCGCCTGGCACAGGAAGAAAAGGCCGTAAAAGATCGCCTGGCAGCAGAAAGGCGGTTTCATCAGTTGTTTAATGAGGTTAGAAGACAATTTGGGCCTACTGAGGCTGAAGTCTACAAGCAAGGAAATTCCCTGGTGATTCGGTTGAGGGCTATTCAATTTCCAGTTGGAAAGGCCATTATCATGCCAGATAATTACGCACTTCTCAGTAAGGTTCAGCAAGCCATTCATACCTTCGGTGAACCTGAAGTAGTTATCGAAGGGCACACGGACAGCACAGGATCAGACGCGATAAATGAGCAGTTGTCCCAGAAACGGGCAGAAGCTGTTCGCGAATACTTTGTAGCTAATAGGACCTTAGCATATGACGACATCTTCGCTGTCGGTTATGGGTCTGCACGGCCTCTGGCGTCAAACAAAACCTCAGAGGGACGCGCCATCAACCGGCGGATAGATATAATCATTACGCCGCGACCCATGACCGGACAGTAAACCTCCCCGACCAAAGGTCGGGACATTCTGGCACTTTTAGTGAATAGAAAAAGGCAGAGTTTGGAAAGACTCTGCCTTGGAGAAAGGTTAAGGGGAAAAAGTTAGCGTTATGCTGTTCGTTAACTATCAAACTGGGCCATTTAATTAATAGCTTCCCATGATGCCGTTTTTTCCCCAATGCAATTCTTTTCCGGTCCCATTTCCATGAGGAGATCAGAGCCGCCCGGGAAAAGATGCACGCACATCCGAGAAGCTATTTTAAATGCCACCTCAGACTCCCTTTTTATAAATTTCAACCTTTGGACGGCCTTGACCGTCACTTGGTTCTTATTTAGGTGTTGAAGTTGGGTGGCATTCAATATCGTTACATCCATTGGCTTTAAATGTCAACAGTGGATCAGAACTCACTCAATTCCCTTTTCCTTGTTCACTCCCTTACCAGCAAACGCTTGAAAATTGCAGATTCGTAAATGCGGCACAAAAATTTGGCTACCCCTTTTGATAGACCAAGATCTCTCAAGCGACAGTAGATATGGACTGGATTCATACAGTGTTGAAGGGCTGATATCAAAACTGACTTCCGGTTTGTAATCAAAAGGGGCAAAATTCCAAATGAATGTCTATTTTCTGATGAGCTTCTTCCTTCCAATAGCAGAAATGCCTACAAGACCGGACCCAATCAAAATCATGGCGGCCGGTTCAGGAAAAGTCATTATGACCTCTTCTATGTCTATGAGACCGGCAATGGCATTTCCACCAATTAAGAAAAAGACACAAATCACAAAAAGGAGTATTATAATAGATTTTTTTATCAATATTGGTTCCTTTTCTCTCTGTATCGGACTGCTTGAACCGTCTTAAGATCAACTGTCAAAATTTGACGTTGAAATTTGATCGACCTTATGAGCAAGTGATATGCCAGATGGAAAGGGATTGAGGTAAATATAGAAGAGATCTTATTAATGGTGAATTATCAAATAGTTATGCTACAACCAGGATCTTGGTTTTATTAGCAAAGAAGCCTTCCGGAAAGGGTTATGAGGAAAGTCTGTAATTTGTTGCCAACTTGCTGTGTAATCTTCTACCACTATATTGAAAAAGAATCACCACCAAGTGACTCTTTTTCGTCCGCCTTTTTTTGACTTGATGCCTTGAAAAAAAATGCAACAGTTCCAATATCTTTAGACAGGATAAACAGGAATGACAGGGTAATTGGCTTTATCCTGTTGATCCCTTTTGTAAAATTCATTACTATGAGAGCGAAGTTGGTCACACGATATTTTCTCCGTTTACCCATTTATAAGGAGTTGTCATGTATCGAAATATTCTGGTTCCACTGGATGGCTCATCCCTGGCAGAAGAAATACTCCCCCAGGTAAAAGAACTTGCCCGGCTGACCGGTGCAGAAATCAGCCTCCTGCGCGTGGCTTTGGTTCATACCTTCCCCGGTGCCGACCCAACAGACCGGCAGGTAGAAGCCACCCAAAAGGCCCAGGAATACCTGGAAAAGCTTGCAGATCAACTCAAAAAAGAAGGATTGAAGGTCTCAGTCCATGTAAGGTACGGATATGATGCCGTGGAGATCATCGATCATGCCGAACAAGAGGATATAGATCTTGTGGCCATGAGCACCCATGGGCGCACTGGTGTAGGCCGTTGGGCCCTGGGAAGCGTGTCTGAACGAGTGCTCCGCCACAGCCCGAAACCGGTACTCTTAACACGGGCGAGGGAAAACTTGGTTTAGCTTCATTACATTATGAAAAAACTCACAGGTAGCGAATTGGCTTGAGCCCCTTGAATCTCCGAATAGCTTCCAAAAGACCAACCGTCCCAGTCATCATATTGTCCCCAAAGGGTGCTCCCAATACAATCGGCAACCGGGAGTTCTCTACCAGGCTGCGCTTAGGTCCAGCGGCTACAATTATTTCTACATTCCGATACCCGATGGCCTTGCGTACATAAGCCCCATGCCCTCCTTCTTTCAATATCTGTTTATGTTTCAATTCTCCATCAGCCAAATCAACCAATAAAGTTTCCAATTTTTCGAGGGTTATGTCATGGGTGTGATATTCAAAGAAGCCACAAAGCTCTTCTCCCTCTAATGAGGCCCCTAAGGTATGTGAGGTCGCCACATCCAAAACCAGCACCCTTTCCTTTGACCTTACCAGCACATCCATGGATGCGCCGAGTATAGCAGCCATGCCACTATCCATGACATAGACTTCATCGGCAGGCAACACCCTGGCATTCTTTGCTATAGACCTGAGACGATTAAAAGTACTTGGAACACTATCCGTTGCGTAAATTAGTGCATGGGGGAAAGGGTTTTCATCCAGACTTATCTTAAAAGTATTATGACGATAATCTAAGTGGGATACATCCGCAGGTGCCACACCATGATCCTGGGCACAGATTCCTACGACATCGAATTCAAAGGGTACGCCGAATCCTTTTATAATGTGCTTTAACCGATCTGCCTCTAGATCGCCAATGGCCAAATGACGATATCTTTTGTTCCTACGCAGCTTATCTGCTTCTGTATCTTCAATGACCTTTATGCCCAAAGAACGAACCTTCCCGAGACTGTGATGGATCGTGGCGGCTGACGAAATGGACATAATAACTTCCGCCTCCTGCGCCCGATGTTTCAAGACTTGCGATATGGGGCCTCCGCCCATCTCACAGCCGGTGATCAAAAGATCCCCTTGAAGGCTTTGCGCCTTTTCGGCCAGATATAATACAGGTGATTTAGCAACTGCCTTGTAATGGAGCCCTGATTCTTCATCATAATAAAGGACATCCATGGTTCCCGCACCAATATCCAGCATCAATAATTTGCCCATTTTGATCAGCCACCTTCAATCTTGTGATCTGCCAGCGTTTCAAGGGCCATTACCATGGCCGAATGATCAAGATCACCGCCTTTTTGTGCTTTAACAGCATTGAACAGCTCCTGCGCTGTCGCAGTATTGGGAAGACTTACGCCGAGCTCCCTGGCGGCCTCAAGGGCAAGGTTAAGATCTTTTTGATGAAGACTGATTCTAAAGCCGGGCTCAAATGAACGCCCAAGCATTCTTTCACCGTGGAATTCCAGGATTCGACTCCCGGCAAATCCACCCATAAGCGCATCTCTTACCTTTGATGGATCAGCGCCGGCCTTAGATGCCAAAAGCAATGCCTCACCAACCGCCTCTATGGTCAGGGCCACCACAATTTGGTTCGCCACTTTGCACGTCTGTCCGTCACCGCTGGGACCAACATGTACGATACTCTGTCCCATGAGTTTAAAAAAAGGTTTTATTTTCTCAAATGTCCCTGCCTTACCTCCTACCATAATTGATAGAGTGGCATTCTGTGCACCGAGTTGCCCTCCTGAGACCGGTGCGTCCAGCATCTCTACTCCTAATGACTCAAGCTTCTGAGCGAATTCCTTTGTGGCAATAGGAGATATGGAGCTCATATCCACCACAACGGAACCCCTTCTAGCCCCCTCGGCCACACCATTGGGTCCAAACAGAACTGTGTCCACATCCGGGGTGTCCGGAACCATAATGAATACTATATCTGATCTTTCTGAAACCTCCTTGGCGCTATTGCATGCCACTGCCCCTACAGCCTCCAGCTCTCTCACAGGCCCTGGACTGCGGCTGAAGACATGAACCGTGTGGCCTGCCTCCACCAAATGACCTGCCATGGGTTTTCCCATAATTCCCAGTCCGATGAATCCGAGATCTGTCATATCTTTTCCTCCTTGAATATGAACTATTTCTCTGTCGTTTTTTTTGTTGAAGATTCCTGGGAAAGTCGTAACTCCCTGTACGCAAAATTCTATCGAATATTAAACAACGCACTAATGATGATATCAAATTCATGACACTGAGGTCAAATCCGGTATAGAATATCCGGCAACTCTATTTTGACTTTAAGGTTGAGACGCAATCCCCCCATGGCGAGAAAAATCCACTTTATAGAAGCCCTCATGTTTAATATTTAAAGAATTGTAACAGGGTGGCTGTTACAAAGAAATGATAGGGGAGATAATACAAATTAAAAATTGGTCCTGGAAGCCCGGAGTAGAATCCATAAGACGGGTGGTTTAAAGCCTGGGGCTCATATCTATACGAATCGCGCGGTGATCTATTTCGAATTAATTCGTACTTTCCTGAAGATTCTCCAAACCCTTTCTGCTTCCTTCGTGATTCGGATCTATCTCAAGGGCTTTTGAATAGTTTTCTTTGGCTTTTTCTATAAAGGTTGGGTCCTTCTGGTCGTAACCGATGGTATGATACACAATCCCTGCTGCATAATATGCATAAACATTTTCCGGGTCAAAATTCAGGGTCATTTCATAGTATTTGAGAGCCTTTTCATACTGCTTTTCCTTATATAAGGAAAGTCCTTTGTTATTATATTTGTATGTTATCCTTCTTTTGATAGCATTGATAAACTCATGGGTAGCCATATGCTTATTTTTTGAAAAGGGAGATATCCTTTTATCGGGCTTACTATCCAGGGCGGGTATAAGTACAAAGAATGCCGGAACCCCGGTCACGCCATATTTATCATAGAGGGCTTTCTCAAGGTCCTCTTTGGCAGAACTAAATTCAACTCTGGGAATTTCACTCAGGAATTGACCCACATCGTAAGAGGCAAGATATTCACTATTGAGCTTTTTGCACCATTTGCAGGACTCCCTGTGGAAGTATAGGACTAATGGCTTTTCTTCATTCATTGCGTCATTAAGTGCGGCTTCATAACCAGGGGCGCCATGATACCAATCGGAAAAATCGTAGGCCAGTATATCGCCATGAAAGAGAAGGCTACTTACAAGAAATACGGTAAATAATATCATGATTTTTTTAGAAACAATTGAAGATCGCATTTTTCCCCTCCTGAATATCTTTTGATATTCACCGCCCACCACGCTTGAGACACCCCGGTGGAACAGTTTACACATTCTAAGGGGCGAGCATAGAGATTGCGGAAAATAGCCATTTCTATATAGGCACTATTTATCTTTTGTGTGTTATACCAGATGCAATCATGTCGTTGCCAGCACGGGACGAGGCTTTCGGCAGTGAGCCTGTCGAGAGCCTCAAGGTCGAACGAGTCGAACGACTCAATGCCGTATTGCTCGGCCGAGTCGGAGCGAAGCAACGTAGCAATCTATCATATTGAGATTGCTTCACATTCGTTCGCAATGACCTTTACAAATAATAGCCGTTTGAATGCAACTCAGTATTTGTGTCTTGGTGGCTGCAAACACATACAAGCAATAAAAATGCCAATAGAATTATCAGGTTATAAAATGGCTTCGCGATTTTATCCAGGTGACTTTGCCGCAAAAAATAGCATTTTATACTGTAAATACAAAGCAGTAAACTGTATAAGGGTTCTTTGATGGCAACTAACTAATTGACTGTTCTATAGAATTATTAGGTAAGGGTTTGATTTAGACAGGTCAAAATGAGCCAGACGGCTCACCCCAGCCAGTTTATGAACTTACCTCGCTTCCGTTCATTTTCTTGAAATATGAAAGCATTCTTCCTGGCTTCAATAGAAATTTGTCTTCAAATTGTTTGCTCCTTCTGATATAGGATAGACGAAAAAATGTTCAAGGCCTGCCCTTTGAAAGGAAAAAGTTGAAGACATCTTATATCTCTGTATTATCCGCAATCTTGGCTGTCATCTCTTTGACGGCATTCGTTCTATCTTTTCCTATCCCTGCCAGCGCTGGTCTTTCGCTACTCAAGGAAAGTATCATTGCGTACAACCTCGAGAGCCTGCAAAAAAGTCTGTCTGATGGTTCTTATCGAGGTGAGGAAGGAATTCTTAGAATCCGCCCTGAGATTGGACGCTCTCTTGGCCTTAAGGTGCTGATGGATCAACAATACGCTGAAGCAAGAGACCTATTTGAGAAGGCGGATGAACTACTCGAAAAAGCCGAAGAAGCAATGACAACAAAGGAAAAGGAGAAATTCCCCGATGAGCACGTTAAAAGGGTGCGTGATTTGGGCCTTGATTACAATATGACTCTTCGATCTGCTCAGAGAAGTATGATGGCTTACCAGTCTCGATTAACCCCACAAATCGATGATAGGTTGAACGAAACCATTTGCTCTAAGCTATTGGAAGAACTGCTGCATGAAAGCTTCCGACAGGCCTTTTGTAACCTGAGAGACGCCTTAGGTCTCTTCTACAATAAATGCCAGGATCTCGATGAAAATAATGGGCCGTTAAAGGTTGAGAACGTGCAATTTGTGAATGCCGTTGTCCACGAATTTAAGGAAAAGGCAACTGAGAAAGCCCGCAACCTGTTTGATCTCGATAGACAAAAAAATACCAGTGCAGTGGATATAGATCCCAGGTGGAAACATGCCTTGGGCAGAGCCGAATCTCGTTACATCCCCCTTGTGGAGCGAGTACTTGAGGAAAACAAAAAGTCAGGATATTCTGTCGACCTATTTCTGTTTCTTGCCCTGATAAGACAGGAATCCAATTTTAATCCGCATGCAGTTTCACATGTGGGAGCCGTCGGTCTTACTCAGATTATGCCAAGAACTGCAGCCGGGTTGGGGATGAGAAATGTTTTTGAGCCGCCATACTTTAATGAAGCCGGTTCTTTTATGGGTCGCGAGCGAAAACTTAGGAACCGGGCACAGAAGCTCATGATGGAAATAACGGAAGAATATAATCTGGGGCTTGCAAGGCGTGCCAGGGAATTGATGCAGGAATCTTTAAGGTACAGGGAAAAGCGGACTAATCTGTACGCCCGGTACAAAAAGGAAGTATTGAAGAATGGGACAGATGATCGACTGGACCCGAAAAAGGCCATCGAACACGGCTTCAAGTACTTTTCCAGCATGATGAAACAGCAGAAAGGGGATATCAGTCTGGCACTGGCTTCGTATAATTCAGGACCACATCGCATAAGACAATACAAAGGTATCCCCCCGTATAGTGAGACGGTTAATTTTCGGAATCGTGTCCTCAAATACTACAGAAATTACTTGCGCAAACTCAACATCTACCAAGGAGGTTGTCAAGAGGACTTAGAGAATATGACGTTTCCGGACGATAGAGCGGTTTCAGAAATGACAGAGGTTGGCCAAAAGGTCCGTTGATGAAATTAAAGTGCCTAAAGTGTACTAAAGTGCCTAAAATGAGCTAAAAGTCTGCGATAATCCTATACTTAAAAACAAGTTTTATGGAGATGAACTATGAACTCAGGTGTTTTAAAAGAAAGCAACTTTAAAGATATCACCCTTCTAAAGCGAGGAAAAGTAAGAGACGTTTATGAGATTGAGGATAAACTGCTGATTGTGGCCAGTGACCGCATGTCAGCATTTGATGTTGTCATGGGGGACCCAATTCCTGATAAGGGAAAAATCCTCACGAGCATTTCTCTGTTCTGGTTCAAGGAACTGGAATCCATTGTGGAAAACCACCTGATAAGCTTCGACCCTGCCGATTACCCGGAAAATTGCCAAAGGTACACCGAAGAGCTTAAGGGCCGCAGTATGATGGTCAAAAAAACGAACCCATTGCCTGTTGAATGTATCGTCAGAGGATATCTATCTGGGTCGGGTTGGCAGGACTACCTTCTAAATGGAAGCGTCTGTGGCATTCCTCTTCCAGGAGGGTTGGAAGAGTCTCAAAAGCTGCCCGATCCCATATTCACACCTTCCACAAAGGCGTCAGACGGCATGCACGATGAAAATATCGCTTTTGAAAATGCTGTGGATCTTCTCGGAGAAGAAATAGCGGAGAATGTCCGGCAGATCAGTCTCAAGATCTACAAGTTCGGGAGAGACCTTGCTGCGGAAAAAGGAATCATTGTCGCAGACACCAAGTTTGAGTTTGGCATCAAGGATGATCGGTTGATTCTGATCGATGAGGTGCTTACGCCAGATTCGTCAAGATTCTGGCCCATGGATTCATATAGTTCAGGAGGCCCTCAAAAAAGTTTTGATAAGCAGTTTCTGAGAGATTATCTTCTTGAAGTCAAGTGGCCAAAGCGACCTCCGGCGCCCAAATTGCCTCCTGAGATCATAGAAAAAACAAGGGCAAAGTACCTGGAGGCCCTGGAGAGGTTGACCGGCCACGGGCTGGAAAGATAGCAAAGGTTCACCGTTCGCCGATAGAAAGCGGTGAACGGTAACAGCTGAACTGTTGCGGGAATAGTTGAGCGCATTCCTATCAATCCTGTTCATTCTTTCTGAAATAGTAATGAATCTTATGCGGTCTATTATCTGTTTTATTGATGACTCCAGGTTCGAACATGACCTCGTGCAGAACGAGATCGGACCCAGTGCCCCTGATTTAGAGTTTGTTCAGGCTTATACCTTCGAAGAAGCAAAACAGAAACTGGGCATGAAGATGCCCGCGCTTTTTCTCCTTGATCTTTGGGGTAAGGATGAGGATGTGCGCAATCACCATATAAGCCCCAAGGAAGACCTCAAAATAGAAATTGCAGATTTCCCTTCCCTGGATAATGTCTATGAGGGTCTGGAATACTTTAAAGGGGACGTGACCAACGAATATCTGAAGAGGCTTTTTTCCATTGTTGATGCGTGGCGATCACTTTTCGAGGGGGTCGGCGCCCGGATCGGGCAGAACAGAAAATACGGACTTTCGAATCTTCGACTGG
This sequence comes from Desulfobacteraceae bacterium, assembly GCA_020349865.1. The sequence goes on along the minus strand of CP070700.1, from coordinate 3,925,639 downwards.
TAAGAAAGAATTATCCGGGTGTCCCCGCCGTTTTCTATACCAGAAAATCCCTAATAAATGATGCCGTGGCCATGTTTAAAGCCGGCGCTGATGGCCTCTTCATTAAACCTACCGGATCAAATGACGCTGAAACGCGTCGTCTCACTAAAGAATATGCCCCGCAATTGATCACAGAATTGAAGAAGATCAAAGAATCAAAAAATAATCGCCCGTAAAACCTGTCTCACCCCCAGAAAAAAGACATGAAAAACTTGGCTGAGCGCATTGACAAAGCTTTTCCCGATGCTTAACGTTCGCTTATGTGTTTTATTGAAATTAATTATTGTTTTCACGGGAGTGAATAGTGGTTCAGGTCAAAGTCACAAAAGCGGAAAGCACAGAAAAAAAGATCGAAGATGAGTCCCAGGGTGAATTAAAAGAATATCCCGGGGAAAGTGCTGAGGGAGAATATCAGGAGAAAAAAGAGATCCCCTTGGAGAAAATGACAAAGGCGCAATTGTTAACCGAAGTCAAAGAGAGCCAGGAAACTGCAGAAAAAAATTTTGACCTCTATGTCCGCTCCCAGGCTGAAATTGATAATATAAAAAAGAGATTCCAGAAGGATAAGGCTGACTTGTGCAAATTTTCAAATGAGTCGCTAATAAAACAGTTGCTCTCTGTTGTGGACAACCTCGAAAAGGCCATTGCCCATTCAGAGAATGAAAACTCCCTTGATGCGCTAAAAGAAGGTGTGAAATTGACGCTAAAGGGGTTGACGGATATCTTGGAAAAAGCGGGGTTGGAATCGGTGAATGCCCTGGGTGAGCCTTTTGATCCCAATTTTCACGAGGCCGTTTCAGAGCAGGAAGATAACTCTGTGAAACGAGGGACAGTGCTCCGGGAACTTCAAAAGGGGTATATGCTCCACCAGAGGCTCATCCGTCCCTCCATGGTTATTGTGAGTAAGAGCGGGGATTAAAGCAAACGAATCCCGACCACACTCTCAGGGCCAGAGCCCCAAGGGCGCTGATATAAAGGGTACAATAGAATCACAAAGAAAAAGCTTTAGATTCGAGGAGGCAGAAAGATGGGAAAATTAATAGGCATTGATCTCGGGACAACAAATTCGTGTGTCGCTGTTATGGAGGGTGGGGACCCTGTTGTAATTGCAAACGCTGAAGGAAGCAGAACGACACCGTCCATGGTTGCCTTTACTGATAGTGGAGAGAGGTTGGTGGGTCAGACCGCAAAGAGGCAGGCCGTAACCAACCCTGAGCATACTGTCTTTGCGGTCAAAAGACTTATTGGCCGAAAGTACGAATCGCCGGAGGTACAAAACGATATTAAAATCCTTCCCTACAAGATCAATAAGGCATCTAACGGCGATGCAAGTGTTTCTATCCGGGGGAAGGATTACAGCCCAGCGGAAATATCTGCCATGATACTCCAGAAGATGAGAGAGACCGCAGAGGATTATCTTGGGGAAAAAGTGACGGAAGCCGTAATTACTGTGCCGGCCTATTTTAATGACAGCCAGAGACAGGCCACCAAAGATGCAGGGCGAATCGCAGGTCTGAAAGTTGAGAGGATCATAAACGAGCCTACGGCGGCATCTCTTGCCTTCGGACTTGACAAAAAGGGAGACCGAAAGATTGCGGTCTTTGACCTTGGCGGTGGCACATTCGACATATCAGTTCTGGAAATAGGTGAAGGTGTTTTTGAGGTCAAGTCGACCAACGGTGATACACACTTGGGTGGCGAGGATTTTGACCTTCGCATTATCGACTATCTGGCAGATGAATTCAAGAAAGACCAGGGCATTGATCTTCGGAACGACAAAATGGCACTTCAAAGATTAAAAGAAGGAGCGGAAAAGGCCAAGGTAGAACTATCCGGCTCCATGGAGACGGACGTAAATCTGCCCTTTATCACAGCAGACGCCAGTGGACCCAAGCATCTCAATATCAAATTGACCCGCGCCAAACTGGAAGCATTGGTGGACGATCTGATTGAAAAGATTGTGGGGCCATGCAACACGGCATTAAAAGATTCCGGCCTTAAGGCCAGTGACATCGACGAGGTGATCCTTGTTGGCGGCATGACCCGAATGCCCAAGGTGCAGGAAAAGGTCAGAGGCATTTTTGGTAAGGAGCCCAGCAGGGGCGTGAATCCTGATGAAGTGGTTGCCATCGGTGCGGCCATTCAGGGCGGTGTATTAAAGGGTGATGTCAAAGACGTTCTTCTTCTTGATGTGACGCCACTTTCGTTGGGAATTGAAACCCTTGGTGGTGTTTTTACCAAACTGATCGAAAAGAACACGACCATCCCTACCAAGAAGAGCCAGATTTTTTCAACTGCGGCGGACAATCAGCCTGCTGTTGAAATCCATGTACTTCAGGGAGAACGGGAGATGGCGGCTAATAACAAGACCCTGGGCCGGTTTCAATTGGTGGGTATCCCTCCGGCCCCCAGGGGCATGCCCCAGATTGAAGTAACCTTTGATATTGATGCCAATGGCATCGTGAACGTCTCTGCAAAGGATATGGGGACAGGGAAAGAGCAATCTATCAAGATCACCGCCTCAAGCGGTTTGAGTGAAGACGAAATTGAGAGACTGGTTAAAGACGCGGAAATGCACGCGGAGGAAGACAAAAAGAAGCGGGAACTGATCGATGCCCGCAATATGGCTGACTCTCTAATCTATACCACTGAGAAATCCGTAAAAGACGCCGGAGACAAGGTGGACGACACTACCAAAGCGAATATTGACCAGGCGATTGAAAACCTAAAAAAGGCCATGGAGGGTGATAATACGGAGGAAATCAAGAGGCTGAGTGAAGAATTGACCCAGGCGTCCCACAAACTTGCGGAGGCAATGTATGCCCAGGCGAGCCAGCAGCAGGCTCAGGCCGAGGGGGCTTCTGGTGCGGAATCCACTGCTGGCGGCGAAAAAGACGAAGACGTAGTGGATGCCGATTTTGAGGAAGTACAAAAATGATGCATAGATCCATCTCTTGGAGTAAGGCTGTCCCTGCTTTGATACTGGGGACAGCCTTTTTTTTGGCAACCTGCCAGCCAAGGATTCCTGTGGAAAAGGAGCTTGCAAAGGAAGCCCCGCCTGATCATTTTGCCCTGGCCGAGGACTATTGGCGGGAGGGGAAATTGGACAGGGCATTAGAGGCATATGGTGCCTACCTGGAACAACATCCCAGAGACAAGGAATCGGCCTTAGCCCTGCACCGTATGGCAGAGATATATGCGGAAGCCGAACAATACGAAAAGGCATTGGACATCTCAAAAAAAATTACCCGGGAATTTCCCAATTACACCGATTTATCTTTTGTGCAATATCAAATTGCCAGCCATCTTTTTTCCTTGGGTGAGCACAAGGGATCAGTGGATGAGTGTCTGAAATGGCTTGAAGACTCCCCTTGGCATTCGCTAAGAGGGAATGTTTTACTCCTGCTTGGTGATAATTTAAAGGCCCTGGGAGATAGCCCGGGGGCTTTTATGTGGTGGCTTAAGGCGGAAACTGGGTGGCTGGATGACCTTGAACGGCAGGCAGAACTCAACGAGAAATTGGAGGAATTGATAAGGACAAGCGAGATAGGAGAACTGGAAGATTTAGCGGAATTTGCTGACGAAACTGACTATGCCCCAAAAGTCTACCATAGAATGGCCGCTATTTACCTTGAACAAAACCAGCTTGAAAAAGCGCAGAAGGCAGCTATAGCCTTGGTCAGATCTACCCCGGAACAATATTGGGTTTCAGAAGGAAGGCAGGTTTTGGAGATTATCCAGGAGGAGCTTTCCATTAAAAAAAATGTGGTGGGCTGTCTTCTCCCGCTCAGTGGGCCCTTTGCCATATATGGACAGGAGGTCCTTAATGGAATTGAGCTTGGAATGGACATGTTCGGCAAAACAGGAGAGGGCCCTGTTCTTGAACTGGTAATAAAGGACACCAAAGGGGATCCAGAGATTGCGCTCGCTGGGCTGGAGGACCTTGTTAACAATGAAAAAGTGATTACTGTTATTGGGCCTCTTTCCAGCAGAACAGCTGTGTCTTGTGCAAAGAAGGCTCAGACGCTGGGCATCCCGATGATCACCCTTACACAAAAGGAGGGGATTACCGAAGAGGGGGCAATGGTCTTTCGCAATTTCTTGACACCGTCACAAGAGGTCAACAGGCTTCTGGATATGACAGCGAATCAAATGGGTCTTGAGCGATTTGCTATTCTTTATCCGGATAATTCATACGGCCGTTTTTTCCTAAACCTCTTCTGGGACAGATTAGAGGAGTTGGGCGGAATGGTGACCGCAGCGGAGTCCTATAGACCGGATGAAACAGATTTTGCAGATCAAATCAAAAAGATGACAGGTCTTTATTACCCGAGACCCGAGTCTTTAGTACAGAAGCTCAGGGACATGAGGACTCCGGAAGAAGAGGAAAGTGTAATATATCCCGAAGAACCTGAACCTATTATTGATTTTGACATTGTTTTTATACCTGACAATTTTCAGAGAGTGGGCATGATTGCACCCCAACTGGTCTATCATGATGTCCTGGATGTCCTGTTGACGGGAACAAGCGCTTGGCAATCCCCCCAATTAATTCAAACGGCAGGAGATTATATCCAGGGGGCTATTTTTTCCTCTGGCTTTTTCAAGGATGTTGGGGATGAGAGGGTGCATGCCTTTGTAGAGGAGTATAAGGCGAATTTCGAGGCTGTCCCTGGGATTTTGGCAGCCACCGGGCATGATACGATCAGGTTTTTGAGGGAAGTAATTGCAGAGGAGAGCATTCGTACAAGGAGGGACTTACAGGAGGCACTCCTTGATTATTACTATTTTGATGGTGTTACCGGGGACATATCATTTAATTCCCAGGGAGAGGTGGAAAAGCAGCCGCTTCTTATAACTGTTTCTGGTGGGCGCTTTACCCTGTTTCATTGAGTCCTTTACTGTCCCCTGTTTTTAAGCCCTGCTTCAGCTTAAGGGGCTTCCCCCTCAACCTTGCCCCCTTCCTCTTTTTTCTTCCGAGCAAGTCTCGCAACCAAAATTCCAACTTCATATAGCACGATTAGAGGACCAGCCATCATACATTGTGTAATTACATCCGGGGGGGTGAGTATAGCAGCCAGGGCAAAGGTCAACAAAATGGCGTACTTGCGTTTTCGCTTCAACAGTTCCGGTGTAACGAGCCCTATTTTTGACAGGAAAAAGATAACGACAGGGAGTTCAAAGACCAGGCCAAAGGCAAAAAGCAATTTTGTGGAAAAAGAGAAGTACTGCTTAACTGAAGGGAGGGCCTTCACGTATTCATTGGAAAATCCAATAAAGAACTTAAAACCAAAAGGAAAGACGACAAAATACCCGAAGAGCGATCCCCCAACGAATAGAATTGTGGAAGATATAACAAAGGGGGTCACCAATTTTTTTTCTTTCCGGTAAAGACCTGGAGCAACAAACATCCAAAGTTCATAAAAAATCAAAGGGGCAGCAGCCAGGATACCCGCGATAAAGGCCACCTTGATATAGGCGAAAAACATCTCAGGCAGGTTAGTGAAAATCAGCTGATCGCCCTCCGGCATCACGGCCTTAAGCGGTGCGATTAATAGTTGAAAGAGCCTTTCAGAGAAGAAATAGGCAATGGCAAAACCGACTCCCACGCCAATAGCACAGACAACAAGCCTTCTGCGCAGTTCCTCAAGATGACTCAGGAAAGGCTGTTTTTCGGCACTATCCATCTTCTTTTATCTCCTCGGTTTTTGCTCTGTCGTCTGCCTCCCCTTTGTCCTCTTGGGTTTCGCCATTAGCGGTTTTATGCTCCTCAGCTACTTCTAACACTTCTTCGATGTCATCGTTTTTCGGTTTTTCCTCTTCAGTGAATTTGGGTGATTCCAGATCCTGTGGAGTATCTATACCACTAATGGAATCGACCAAATCCTCTTTTGCCTCCCTGAATTCTTCTTCCACATCCAGGCTTTCTTTGATCTCCTGAGTAGCTTTTCTGAATTCAGCCATACCTTTTCCAAGTGCCTTGGCCAAGTCGGGCAGTTTCTTAGGACCTATGACGATCAAAGCGATAACCAGAATAATGATCAATTCTGGCATTCCAATGCCAAACATTTTATCCTCCTGATCCTAATGTGCGTAGTCCCTCTATGTCTCCCTGCTGAGCAAAGCGGGACTCAGTACTTCGATTCGCAAGTTCGATGACGAACCTATTCAGACTTCGGCTGAGCGACTCGATGTGAGCGGCCCGACTTGAACTCGTCGAAAGTCTTGTCGACACGTCTCTGTCGAGGGCCTCAGGACTTAGTGCTGCCTGCGACGAGCCTTTCGGCAGTGAGCTCAAGGCCGAACTGCTCAGCCGAGACGAGTGAGCAAAGAGGTTTATTATGCTTTTAAGAATACGTCGCAGTATTTGCGAAGCGAAGCACTAAGTTTGCTGCAGATCAATTATTAATGCGACCTCATCGCAGTTGGGAAACTTGGGACATTTCAGACAATCGGCCCAGATCTTGTGGGGAAGAGTTGGTTTCTGCACCTCCTTAAACCCGAGTCTCACGAAAAAATCGGGCACATAAGTGAGTGTAAACACCTTCATAATTCCCAGAGAGCGCGCCTCTTTGAGACAGGCCCTTACAAGTTCGGAGCCGAAACCTTTACCCTGCTGATCTTCAGAAACGGCCAGGGATTTGATCTCAGCCAGGTCATCCCAACATATACGCAGACCACACACACCGTGTATTGAGTGTGTCTTATCCTTATTCTCCAAGACAAAATAGTCCCTTAAGTGATCATAGAGTTCACTTAAAGACCTCGGCAACAATAGATCCTGATCTGCATAATAATTCAGGATCCTGTGGACGGTCTTGATATCGTTAGCAGCGGCTTTTTTAATATGCATTGAAGCCATTCTTTCCCTATTGTTCAGTTGTAATGAAAACGTGTTAAAGGGGTCTTGAGATTTTACCCAATTATCCCATTTCCCCTACCCCTTGATCAATCACCTTCTATTTTGGTAACAAAACCTTTAATTGTCTCCTTTCGTGCCAGTAGCCTCTCACAATCACTGGCTTCTTTTTTCTCTTTAAATCTCCCACACCTCACCCTGTAGTAGGTTTTGCCTTCTATGTTGACCTTACGAATGTAGGCTGGATAACCCCGTTTCTTTAATCGGTCAGCCATCCTTGCTGCCTTGTTTTCGCTTTCAAGGGAGGCTACTTGTACTGTGTAAGTTCCGATAATTTCCGTGGCTGAGGTATCTCTGTTGAGCCTTATCTGGCCTCCTTCTTTTTTGAGATCTGGTTGACTGCTTTTAGTTGCCTCCTTGCTGACGAAACCGTTGATATTTTCTTTTTGGGCTAACAGGCTTTTAAAATCACCGGCCTCTTTTCTATTATTAAACGTCCCGCACTTTACCCTGTAGTAGGTTTTGCCTTTTATACTGACCTCATGTATGTAGGCTGGGTAACCCCTTTTCTTCAATCGGTCAGCCATTCTGACTGCCTTGTTTTCGCTTTCAAGGGAGGCCACTTGCACCGTGTAAGCTCCGCCAGTTTCTGTGGCATTGATTCCTATCGTTGGATCTGTTTGTCCTCCCCCCTTCCCAAAGTCCGATTGACTTTTTTTCGGAATCTCATCTTTTTTAGTGGAACGTTTATCAGTTTCAAAGTGTTTGGCCAGTTTTGTCTGCCCCCCGGCCTTTTTGGTATCAGACTCAATTTTATTCGCCACATCGCCTTTTTTGGCAGACAGTTTATCATAGAATTCAAATTCCGGGTCCTCGTCCAGTCCTTTGATTCCATCCAAATCGGCTGCCTTTTTATTGCCGACCATATCCTGAAATTTGGCGATTGGCAGCCGTAATTTGGAAAGGGTTTTGACACCTTGAGGCAGAAAACCCCGACCCACGAAAATCCCGAGCACAAAGATCCAGGCCAGGAGGAATAAGGACCCCAGGCACCAGAAAAAGAAAGATGTGCGAGAAAGTTCCAGCCGATATCTCTTACCACTCGCTTTGGTTTTACTATTTTTAAAGGGCATATTCTTTTGGCCCTTTTTACATTTTCTCTGGAGCGGTTATACCCAGAAGTTCAAGTCCGTTGGCTATTACAGTCTTCACAGCGTTTACCAGGAACAACCTTGCGTGGCTCAAAGAGCTATCATGAGTGACAATCCGGTGATCGGGAATCTTTGTGCCCAGGTTGAAGTACTTGTGAAATAAAGCGGCCAGATCAGTGAGATAATAGGTCAAGCGATGGGGCTCCAGGCTCCCGCAGATATCAATCAAAATAGATGGAAATGCTGCCATGCGCTTTATTATCGCCATCTCCTCCTCTAAAACAAGTCGATCCAAGAGCCCGTCCGGCATATGGGGAAGGGAGATCCCTTTTGAGGCCGCTTTCCTGAAAATGCTGCAAATCCTGGCGTGCGCATATTGGACATAATAAACCGGATTTTCACTGTCCTGCTTTTTCACAAGGTCTATATCAAAATCCAGCGCTGAGTCATTGTTCTTGGTCAAAAAAATAAAGCGTACAGGATCAACTCCAACCTCATCCACCAGTTCCTGGAGAGTGACATAAGATCCTGCCCTTTTTGACATTTTGATCTCTTGTCCGGTCCGCCAGAGCTTTACTAGCTGAATGAGCACAACTGATAACCAGCCCTCTGGAAATCCATATGCTGAAAGTGCAGACTGCATCCGGGGGACATAGCCATGATGGTCTGCACCCCATATGTTAATCGCTTTTTCAATTCCCCGACTTTTTTTATCCAGATGGTAAGCCATATCCGTAGCAAAATAGGTGAAGTGCCCGTCCTTCTTTCTAATTACCCGATCCTTGTCATCTCCGAATTGTGAAGTTCTGATCCACAATGCCCCATCCTTCTCATAGAGGTGTTCTCTTCCTCGGGTCATCTCAAGGGTATTCTGGAGCTGTCCTGACGAGTAAAGATCGCTTTCACGGTACCAGACATCAAAGTCAACCCTGAACCGGAGCAAGTCCTGTTTGATTTCCTCCAGCACTATGTGTTTGCCTTTTTGTGCACACATTTCAATGGCCTCATCTTCGGGGATCTTCTCCAGATCGATTTCTTCCGATATTGTCTTTGCCAGGTCCCGGACATAGTCTCCGTAATAGCCCTTTTCCGGGAACGGATGCTCAGGATGAGACATCTGTTTGAAGCGGCTGAAAATGGATTCGCCCAAAAGCCTGACCTGTTGCCCCGCGTCATTGATATAAAACTCACGGGCCACCTCATATCCGCAAAAGGAAAAAACTCTGGAAAGGGTATCGCCCAATGCCGCGCCTCGCCCATGCCCAAGATGAAGGGGGCCGGTGGGATTCGCGCTTACAAATTCAATCATCACTTTCTGATGGTTTCCTGTCTCATTCCGGCCGTAATTCTCTTTGAGCCTGATAATGTCGGATAAGACACGATACCACTCCTGCGCCCTGATTCTAAAGTTGATAAAGCCAGGGCCTGCTACCTCTGCACTTTCAATTAGGTTTCCGTTGTCTCTGAAGTGATCAACTATAGTAGAAGCGATCTCCCGGGGGCGTCGTTTCTGGCTCGACGCGATTGTTAGGGGCAAATTTGTGGCAAAATCCCCATGGTCAGGATTATTGGGGGTTTCTATGACAAAGTCGGGAAGAGTGGTTTTTGAGAGTATGCCCCGCTTAAAACAATAGTCAATGGTTGTCGTTAGCAGTGCGTTGAGCTTGCTTTTCATCTGAGGTTATCCTTTTCATCCACTGGTTGAAATGCTCATCTAAAATTTGTCATAAAAGCTAACTGATCCTTTTTAATAGATCAAGCACTATATGAAATTGAAAGCCGACGAAACTCATGAGGGTTGTCTGACTTACACCGTATTGACAGGAAAAGTTACTGAGACTATGATACAGCTTCTTGCACAGAGCCACATCAAGACCATTTTTCCGGTCATCGGCTCTATTTTTTGTAATTTTTTAGCGTTTTGAAAATAGTCCGAAAAGGACGATAATCTAATAATTTTTTTTTCAAAGAGCTAAATTGTAACTATTTTTTAAGTGTTGAACAGAATTTCGTTGAGAATAATTATGATATGAAATTACTGCTTTGTCTTTTGGGGCTCGTACTCATAGTTGAAGGGATTCCCTATTTCGCCTTTCCTGGCAAAATGAAGAAATGGATGTCAACCCTCCAGAAGGTCCCGGATTCAAATCTTAGAGTCATGGGGTTTGCAGCAATGGCTCTGGGCCTGCTGATTGCTTATTTTTGTAAAGAATAAAAGATTTGACTTTAGGCAGGATCTTGTTTATTTTAATAAGTTTAAAATATTCGGATGTTTGATATAGAGGATTACGATTACGAGTTACCGCCAGAATCGATCGCTCAGGTCCCGGTTTCAAAAAGAGACCATTCGCGTTTACTTGTACTTGATCGTAAAAAAAAGTCAATTTCAGACAGCCGCTTTTTAGACCTTCCCACGCTCCTCCGCTCGGGCGATCTCCTGGTCGTGAATGACACCAGGGTTGTTCCTGCAAGGCTTTTTGGTCAAAAGGAGAGCGGAGGTCAAGTTGAGATCTTGGTGCTGGAACACCAGGATCCAGCCGACAAGGGCTCCGCAACACGCGCTTGCCTGTTAAAATCTTCCAAACGGCCCAAGAATGGAAGCATTCTTTTCTTTGAGTCGGGGGTTTCAGGAAGTGTGCGAGAGGTACTGAAAAACGGTCTGGTCAAAATCACGTTTAGCGGTAACCGCTCTATTGATTCTCTGCTCGAAGAAAAAGGGCATGTGCCTTTACCTCCTTACATTAAGAGAGTGCAAGAGAGTCAACATTCACGGCTTGACAGGGAGCGGTACCAGACGATCTTTTCCAAAAGGAAAGGCGCTATTGCTGCTCCAACGGCCGGGCTTCACTTTACAAGAAATTTGGTTGAGAAACTTGAAGTTGCCGGGATTTCCTTAGCCCATCTGACCCTTCATGTGGGTTACGGGACCTTCCGTCCCGTCCGGACAAGGGACATCAGGAGGCACTACCTGGGTGAGGAATTCTTCCACATTAAACCGGAAACCGCGGAGGCCATAGAACGGACCAAAGAAACTGGCGGACGTGTGGTTGCTGTCGGTACAACTGTTGTAAGGGCACTGGAGACAGCTGTGACCCCTGACGGTTTCATCTTGCCGGGAGATGGGACGACCGACCTGCTTGTGACTCCCGGATTCACTTTTAGGGTCGTGGATGCCCTGATCACCAACTTTCATCTGCCAAAGAGTTCCCTGCTTTTTCTTGTATCGGCTTTTGCCGGTACAGAATTTATAAGGAAGTCCTATAGGTTGGCTGTTGAGAAGGGATACAGGTTTTACAGCTATGGGGATGCTATGCTGATTTTGTGAACGTGGATGTGACTCAAGAGAGGGATACATAAATTATTGCCTCATTCTTTATTTGGCTGTTTATATGTTAAACATCAGAGTAACGTAACTTGGAATTCAAGGTAATTCACAGGTCCCTGGAATGTAGGGGCAGGCTGTGTGAAATCAAAACCCCCCACGGAAGTTTTGAGACCCCGGTTTTTATGCCGGTGGGAACCCAGGGGTCGGTAAAGGCCGTTTCGCCAGAAGACTTGCAGGATGCAGGAGTCATGATCATTCTGGCAAATACTTATCATCTCTACCTTCGGCCAGGGCATGAGGTCATAAGGCGGTTGGGTGGATTGCATCGATTTATGAACTGGCCCGGACCAATATTAACAGATAGCGGTGGTTTCCAGGTTTACAGCCTGTCGGGTCTAAGGAGCATTTCTGATGAAGGAGTGACGTTCCAGTCCCATTTGGATGGGTCGAGGCACTTCATTGGCCCGGAAGAGGCCATAAACATTCAGAAGGCCTTAGGAGCAGACATCATTATGGCATTTGACGAATGTACACCTTATCCTTCAAATTATGAGTATGTCCTGAATTCTGTTAGATTGACAAGCCTATGGGCTCGCAGGTGTCTTGATTGCTTGGACAGCGCCAATCAGGCGCTTTTTGGCATAGTCCAGGGCGGCATGTATCGTGATTTGAGGGAAATGAGTGCCGGAGAACTGACCGACATGGATTTTGATGGTTATGCTTTGGGTGGGCTATCCGTTGGAGAGGACCGGGAGATGAGATTACGGGTCATCAAAGAGGCAAGAGGATATCTCCCGGAAGACAAACCAGTTTACTTAATGGGCGTGGGATCGCCAAAAGATCTCGTAGAGTCTGTTATGTTAGGTATCGATATGTTTGACTGTGTGATGCCGACCCGTAATGCTCGAAACGGGACCCTTTTCGCCACCAATGGCAGGCTCACCATAAAGAACGCCCGGTATGTGGATGATGAAAGACCTATTGATGAAAACTGTCAGTGTTACACATGCACACGTTTTTCCAGGGGCTACCTCAGGCATCTCTTTATGGCGAAAGAAATCTTGGCCTACCGATTGAATACGATCCATAATCTTTACTATTACAGTCATCTCATGTCCGAGATCAGACAGGCCATTCGAGAAGACAGGTTTATCAATTACCGCGATAAGTTCTATAGACTTCAAAGGGAAGAAGAGTTTGAGTAAGCTGGGCTCAAGTCAAAATGAGCGAGGCATAAGGAAGACCACAACCCAATAACTTAACGACTTAACAGGACAAAAAGGAGGTTTTACAATGAATTTTTTAGCTTATGCAATGGGAGGCGGAGGGACCGGCGGAGCGGGCGGACAAGGTGGTGGTATTGGTGCATTCCTTCCCCTTATACTCATGTTCGCGATTTTTTATTTTCTGCTCATCAGGCCCCAACAAAAAAAGGCAAAGCAGCACAAACAATTACTTTCTGCTTTGAAAAAAGGGGATCGGGTAGTCAGTTCCGGAGGCCTCCACGGAGTAGTTACCGGCCTGACAGATGACGTGGTGACTATGGAGATCGCCCCCAAGATAAGAGTCAAGGTCTCGAGAGGTTCCATTGCCGGGATTGCTGGCAAGTGATCTTGAGGGATTGATGACTGACGATTGATGATTTTCAATGAATAAGCGTCACGATATCTCTGAGTCGTCGTAATTGGGAAGATCTGAGCGGCGAAGTTACGATCAATCGACAATCGATAATCGACAATCAAAAAAGGGAGTAACAAGTGTCAAAAAGTTTAGGCTGGCGCGCAGCAATTGTTGCCTTTGCGGTTTTGATGTCATTCATATATCTCATGCCCTCTCTCACCACTGAGTTTCCGGGCTGGTGGTCAAATATCCTGCCAAGAGACAAGATTCGGTTGGGTCTCGACCTCCAGGGGGGTATGCACCTGGTTTTAGAAGTAGGATCCTTAAAGGCAGTAGAAAGCCATCTGGAACGTGTTGTTGAGGAACTGAAACACGATTTACGTAAGAGTAAAATCAGGTATGTGGAACTGAAACGTTTTGGAAACGACAGGATCGCTTTGACCCTTATGAGATCCGAGGACAAGGATAAATTTGAAAAAATGGCGGAGGCCAATTATCCTGATTTTGAAGAGATCTCGGCTCTAGTCAACGAAGAGCAACCGTCGTTTCAACTGTCCCTGCTTCCCAGGGCGAAGAGCCGAATCATGAAAATGGCGGTGGATCAGGCATTAGAGACCATCAGGAACCGGATTGATCAGTTTGGTGTAAGCGAGCCTGATATCCGGCCCCAGGAAGATAACAGGATCTTGGTCCAGTTACCTGGGATTAAAGATCCCAAAAGGGCGGTCGATCTAATCGGCAAGACAGCCCTATTGGAATTCAAACTGGTTGATGAAGAGCACGGCGTTGAAGAGGCCCTTAAAGGCAATGTTCCCCCCGGGGATGAAATTCTTTACGAAATCACCATCGATCCAAAGACGGGTCGCGAAACGAAGATCCCCTTTTTGCTTAAGAAGAGGACCCTTATTACCGGAGAGTACATTACCGATGCAAGGGTGCAGTTCGACAGCCAGTACAGCGAACCCTATGTGTCTCTTTCATTTGATGCCAGAGGCGCAAGACTATTTGAACAAATCACAGGACAAAACATCAAAAAAAGACTGGCCATTGTCCTTGACAAAAAGGTCAATTCCGCCCCTGTTATCCAGGATAAGATATCTGGTGGGAGAGCCCAGATAACGGGACGTTTTACAACCGATGAAGCAAGAGATCTAGCCATTATATTAAGGGCGGGCGCCCTTCCTGCGCCCGTTAAGATCATTGAAGAGCGCACAGTGGGCCCCTCACTCGGAAAGGATTCAATTGAAAAGGGCTTTAAGTCAATGATTATAGGGGGTCTTGTGGTGATTCTCTTTATGGTAATTTATTATGGTATTTCCGGGATCATAGCTGATTTTGCCCTTCTTTTGAATGTCATACTTATTATGGCAGGCCTTGCTTTTTTTGGGGCTACTCTGACGCTTCCTGGGATTGCCGGCATTATCCTCACCATTGGCATGTCCGTTGATGCTAATGTGTTGATCTTTGAGCGCGTTCGGGAGGAATTGAGGCTGGGAAAAACCCCACGGGCTTCTATTGAGGGAGGGTACGGGAAGGCCCTTGTGACGATTCTTGATGCCCAAGTGACAACGCTGATCGCTGCCCTTGTGTTATTCCAGTTTGGGACCGGGCCTGTCAGGGGCTTTGCAGTGACCGTCAGTATAGGCATAGTTGCCAGTTTATTTACGGCTATTTTCGTTACAAGAATCGTTTTCGATTATCTTTATGTGCTGCGAAGGATGAAAAGGCTTAGTATTTAGAGGAAGTGTCTACAGTGAGCTAAATTCGACGTTTCGTGTGACTAAAGTGCTTAAAGTTTGGATTGATAGAGAACACTTAGTCCCATTCAGACTGAATACTGCAACGATAACCGGGAAGATTTAGACAGCGGAGAATAGCGACGGAGTAATACATGGAATTCATAAAGCCGGGAATTAACATTAATTTTATTGGAAGGCGCAATAGTGCGTTTGTTCTTTCTGCAATGTTGATCATTGTGACTGTTTTCCTGCTCGTATTGAGAGGTGGCCCTAACTTTGGTGTGGATTTCTCAGGTGGTGTTTTGATACAGGTCAAGCTAGATCAAAATCGAACACCCTCTGAAATCAAATCCGCTCTCGAACCGGTCCAGCTTGAGGATAGCATTATCCAGGAATTTGGTGAAGAAGGACAATATGAGTACCTTATCCGGGTCAGAAGGACAGATATAGAACTGGCAGGTTTAAGCGATAGGGTAAACCAGGCCTTGATTTCTGAATTCGGGCAAGGTGTTGAAATGAGGCGGGTGGAAATGGTTGGGCCGAAAGTGGGTGAGGATTTGAGACAGAAGGCCCTGTTTGCCATCTTTTATGCCATCCTTTTCATTGCCATTTATATTTCGGGCCGATTCGAGCTCAAGTGGTTGATGAGTATCATAATGGCTCTGTCTCTGGCATTTGTAGTTTATGTCTTTTCAAGCTTCGGCGTGCCCGTAACGTGGCTCATTGTGATTGCCTTGATTGTGACCCTGGGTCTTTGCTGGTCCTTGAAGTTGAAATATGCGTTGGGAGCCATTATTGCGCTTATCCATGATGTGACCATTACGGTTGGTGCCTTTGCCTTGACCGAAAGGGAAATTTCTCTTGCAATCATTGCTGCTTTCCTCACTATCGTTGGCTACTCACTAAATGACACGATTATTGTCTTTGACAGAATCCGAGAAAACCTGAGGCGATTTCGGAGACGGCCCTTTGAAGAGATTATGAACAAAAGCATCAATGAAACCCTGAGCCGTACTATTTTGACTTCCACCACGACATTAGTTGTCGTTTTGGCCCTTTTCGTATTGGGCGGAGGCGTGATACATGATTTTGCCTTTGCAATGCTGATTGGAGTTATTGTAGGGACCTATTCATCTATCTTTGTTGCGAGCCCTATAATCTTGGTCTGGGAAAGCAAGTTTGCCAAAAAACGATAGGGGCAAGGATTACCTAGGGCTGTAATATAGCCACAGATAAAATTGACGATTTTCGATTGAGAGATGGACACTTGACCAAACTCCTTAACCTCTATATTATTAGTGGTTAATCATCAATTCTTTAAACGCGGCCGATTGGTAAAAGAGAGAAAAAAAACATCGCTTATCCGAAACCTCACCTTTTGGGCAGCAGCCCTGCTGTTGATTGCGGCATTAACGGCTGGCTGGTTGCTCTGGCGCGGCCTGTATTCCGTTTCCCCCCGGTTCAATTTTATCCTTGTTAGCGTAAATCATGAACCCCAGAAAATACTGGCAGGGGAGACACTCCATCTACATCCCAAAGATAATGTCAAAGTTTTAACGATTTCAACAAATATGCTTTCTAATTTAGGCATTCGGTTGGTATCGCAGGGTTTTGATGTGAGCGCACTGCGACACGAGGAAATGGTCGTTTCTGACCTTTTGCCAGACCAGGAGATATTTAATCGCTACTTTTTCCGGATTTGGATAAAGTACCGCAATCAGGATTTAGGTTACATGGACTGGCAAATCCAGCCACGTGTGGAGGACTGGCTGGACAAGGCCAACAGAACTATCAACAACGACCAGCGGCTGGTCATTCTTCAGCGTGCCACACAATTGCTTCCTGAGGATAGACAGCTCAGGCTGAGACTCCTTGAAGAATACAGGTCCCTTAAGCGTTGGAAACAGCTTGCCCCTGTGCTCGAAGAGATGGCTGAGAAAAAGGTAGATCAAGAGATACTAACGGACCTGTTAGAGGTATACACGGCCATGCAGAAAAAGGATGGCATTATTTCCGTGCTTAAGAGACTTGTCGAGCTGAATCCGAATGATCTTGAAGCACATAACCAGTTAGCAGAAACCTTTGAGGGGACGGGAAAGCTAAAGGAGGCAATTATAGAATATGAGGGTCTTTTGGGGCGGTCAGATGAGATGGATAGACTGCCCATATACAACCGTCTTGGGTATCTATATACAAAAATAGGCGGGTTTGAAAAGGCTGTTTCCTTTTACCTCAAGGCTGAAGAATTAGACAAAAAAGACGCAAATCTTTACTACAACCTGTCATACTTATATGAAAAAATCGGTCAAAAAGAAAAAGCCGATTTCTATCTGGGCAGGGCCGTCAGTCTGAAGTCTAAAGATATGGAAGGCCGTTTGAGGCTGGCTGAGAGCCTCATCAACAAGAATAGCCTGAAAGAAGCAGGAGAATATCTTTCAGAGGTCTTGAAGGAAAAACCAAAATCACTTGAAGCCCTGGTTCTGATGGCCCAGGTTTTGGAAAAGAGAGGAGAGAAGCAGGAATTAAAAAAGATTTATAGAAGGATCCTTTCGCTGGAGCCAAAGAATGAAGCAGTGATGTTCAATTTAGGTATCCTTGAATATGAGACAGGAGATCTGAAGGCGAGTTTGAATTATTTCACGACTTATTTGAAATCACGCCCAAAGGATGCAGCGGCTCACGAAATCTTATTCGACATATACAAGAAACAGAACAATACAAAATCGGCTTTAAGGGAGGCCCATATTCTTGTTGATTTGAGGCCGAAAGAGATCGGTCCTTATTATTATCTTTTTGATCACCTAAGCGCCCAAGGAGATTACGAGAATATTATCCGCGTCATGGAAAAGGGTCTGAAGGCAAATCCCGAACAAACGCATTTCAAAAAATACCTGGCATTGGCGCACCTTAAAACAGGGGAGGGATTGAAAAAGGCCGAGAAATATCTCTCAGAGGTCTTGAAGGAAGAACCGAAATCACTTGAGACCCTGGTGTTGATGGCCCAGGTTTTGGAAAAGAGAGGAGAGAAGCAGGAATTAAAAAAGATTTATAAAAGAAT
>CP070700.1:3896901-3907748 GCA_020349865.1 Desulfobacteraceae bacterium | reverse complement strand
CGGGCCCCCATGATGCCACATATCTTTTTGACCGATTTGTGGAGATGATGGAGAAATACCATAAACGTTAAGGATGTCCTGAGTTACGAATTAACATTCTTGGTTCTTCCGGGATGAGTACCTCATTTTTTTGTTAGTGGCGGACGGATATGGCTTCAGGGATATGGTCATGATGTCTTTTCTGAGTGACTGTCGAGAAGCCTTCGTTATTTCAACTTCAAGCCATGAACCCGTAACGCGCAACCCATATTATGCCCAAACGTACTGACATAAAAAAGATCCTCATTATCGGCTCCGGCCCCATTGTCATTGGCCAGGCCTGTGAATTTGACTACTCGGGAACTCAGGCATGTAAGGCCCTGGTGGAAGAAGGCTACGAGGTCGTGCTCGTAAACAGTAATCCCGCCACCATAATGACAGACCCTGAAACAGCCCACCGCACATACATTGAACCTATCACACCTGAGATGGTCGCAAAGGTGGTTGAATGCGAAAGGCCCGATGCTGTACTTCCAACTCTTGGGGGCCAGACAGGGCTCAATACGGCGGTCAAAATTGCTGAGACAGGTCTTTTTGAAAGACTGGGCGTGGAAATGATAGGGGCTTCCATCCCGGTTATCCTAAAGGCAGAGGACCGTGAGCAGTTCCGGGACGCAATGGGCAACATCGGCTTGCGTGTGACTGAGAGCGGCATTGCAAGAAATATGGCCCAGGCCAGGGACGTGGCAGAAACGATCGGATATCCCCTGATAATCAGGGCCAGCTTTACCCTGGGAGGGGCAGGCAGCGGGGTGGCATATAACCGGGAAGAGATGGAAGCCCTTGCCAGTAAAGGGCTTGACGTGAGCATGATTTCCGAGATCATAATGGAAGAATCACTTATAGGGTGGAAGGAGTACGAGCTGGAGGTCATGCGGGACTTTAAGGACAATGTAGTCATTATCTGCTCCATTGAGAATTTTGATCCCATGGGCGTTCACACCGGAGACAGTATCACTGTGGCCCCGGCCCAGACACTGTCGGACAGAGAATATCAGGCCATGCGCGATGCAGCCATCGCAATCATCAGGGAAATCGGCGTGGAAACCGGCGGTTCGAATATCCAGTTTGCCATCCGGCCCGAAAATGGAGAGATGGTGGTCATTGAGATGAATCCCAGGGTATCGAGAAGCTCGGCTCTTGCCTCCAAGGCCACGGGCTTTCCCATTGCAAAAATTGCTGCCAAGCTCGCCATTGGCTATACACTGGATGAAATTTCCAACGACATTACTCGTGAGACCCTTGCCTCCTTTGAACCGACCATTGATTACTGCGTAGTCAAGGTGCCACGCTGGACCTTTGAGAAATTTCATGATGCCGAAGATAGTCTGACCACGTCCATGAAGTCTGTGGGCGAAACAATGGCGATCGGTAGGACCTTCAAGGAAGCCCTCCAGAAAGCCATTCGGTCCTTAGAGATCGGGCGATTTGGTCTTGGAGCTGACACCTTCAGTAGGTTGGGGCCCAATACGGAACATGAAGAAATTGAAAAAGCGCTTATCAATCCTAACTCAAATCGAATATTTTTTATTTATGAAGCCATGGATCAGGGTATTGCCCTGGAAAGAATTAGCGAGTTAAGCCGTATAGATCCGTGGTTTCTTTATAACATCTACCAGATACACAGCCTGGAACAACAGTTGAAGGAAATGGCCCGTAAAGGTCTTGACTTGCAACAATGGGATTCTGAACTATTAAAGAAGATCAAAGAATACGGTTTCTCCGATGTTCAGCTGGCAAGAATCTTTGACACAAACGAACAGAATATCAGGAAGATACGAAGTTCAAAGGGGGTAACACCGGTTTACAAACTGGTAGACACATGTGCGGCCGAATTTGAGGCGTACACCCCCTACTATTATTCTACCTATGAACAGGAAAACGAGATCCGCTCCTCGAATAAAAGAAAAGTGGTGATTTTGGGGGGGGGCCCTAACCGAATCGGCCAGGGCATTGAATTTGATTATTGCTGTGTGCACGCCTCATTTGCCCTGAAAGCGATGGGCGTTGAGAGTATAATGGTCAACAGTAACCCTGAAACCGTGAGCACTGATTATGACACCTCTGATAAGCTCTATTTTGAGCCCCTTACAAGGGAGGATGTGCTCAATATTGTCGAACAGGAAAAACCGGATGGGATCATTGTCCAGTTTGGCGGTCAGACCCCCCTGAATATTTCTGTTCCCCTTGCCAAGGCAGGGGTGACTATCCTTGGAACACGCCCTGACAGCATAGACCGGGCTGAGGACAGGGAGCGTTTTCAGGCTCTCCTTAAGAAACTGAACATTCTGCAACCGGAAAACGGAATTGCAATCAATGAGGAGGAGGCCGCCCGGGTTGCGGAAAAAATTGGCTATCCCGTGGTTGTGCGGCCATCCTTTGTCCTGGGCGGCCGGGCAATGGAAATTGTGTATGACCAGAAGGACCTGGAATATTATATGAAGGATGCAGTGGGAGTTTCCCCGGGAAAACCCATATTGATCGACAGATTTCTCGAGAATGCCACAGAGATCGATGTGGATGCGATTTCTGACGGCTTGGATACCGTGATCGGGGGAATC
Source organism: Desulfobacteraceae bacterium (assembly GCA_020349865.1). The sequence goes on along the minus strand of CP070700.1, from coordinate 3,905,148 downwards.
ATGGAACACATTGAAGAAGCTGGGATTCATAGTGGAGACAGCGCCTGTGTCCTGCCGCCGATTTCTTTGGGTTCCGAAATCCTCGAACAGATTAAGGAAAACACAGGGGCCATCGCTAAGGAGCTTAATGTGGTTGGCCTGATGAATATCCAGTATGCAATAAAGAGAGGCACAATCTATGTCCTGGAGGTAAACCCTCGGGCCTCAAGGACCATTCCTTTTGTGAGCAAGGCCACTGGTGTACCCTTAGCCAAACTGGCAACCATGGTCATTATGGGAAAACGTCTTAAAGATTTAGGTCTCACCCAGGAGGTTGTGCCGTCACATATTTCTTGCAAGGAGTCGGTCTTTCCCTTTGACCGACTTCCAGGGGTGGATACGGTTTTGAGTCCAGAGATGAAATCTACAGGGGAGGTGATGGGAGTCGACAGCTCTTTCGGGCTGGCCTTTGCCAAATCACAACTAGCTGCAGGACAAAAATTACCCCTGTCAGGGACCGTCTTTATAAGCGTCAGGGATGAAGATAAGATGGCCTTACTTGAGACTGTCTTCAAATTTTATGACATGGGGTTTGAGCTTATTGCTACTCGTGGCACTGCCGCTTTTTTTTCACAACATGGAATTTCCATTCAGAGAGTGAATAAGGTACGCGAAGGCAGGCCCCATGTTGTAGATATGATTAAGAATAGGGAGATTGACCTGGTTATTAACACCACCAGCAACAAGAAGGCCGTCTCTGAATCATATTCCATTCGAAGGGCAGCCCTCACCTACAAAATCCCGTATACTACTACCCTTGCGGGAGCCAGGGCTACGGCCTTGGCAATCAAAGCCATAACCGAGGGAAAGCTTGAAGTAAAGGCAATTCAGGAGTACCATAGGGCCGATTAACTATTGATGATTGGAAATTTGCGATTGTAATGTGCAATGTGGAAGTAAAGCGGGAAAAGGATTGAGTAATTAGATGATAAGCACCCTTATTTGTTGGGGTATTGACGATTGGCGACTGCAAGGCGAAGGGAAAATTAAGGCATGGAGCAGGTTGCGAATAAAAAATGCCCTGAAAAATTGTTTGCCTCCTCTCGTCCCAGAGAGGAATGTGGAATTTTTGCGGTCTATGGTCATGAGGATGCGGCCAAGCTTGCCTATTTCGGGCTTTATGCCTTGCAGCATCGTGGTCAGGAAAGCGCTGGCATAGTTGCATCTGATGGGAATCAAGTGTCAGAGCATAAGGCCATGGGCCTCGTTCCGGAAATCTTTAATGAAGAAATTCTCAAGAAGCTAAAAGGGCATATGTCCCTTGGGCATGTGCGATATTCAACTACGGGCTCTTCCCTCCTCGTAAATGCCCAGCCGTTCAGGATTCACTATTCAGGGAGATCTTTTGCAGTTGCACATAACGGCAACCTCGTGAATGCCCGACAGATTCGATCACAACTTGAAGACAGCGGTTCCATATTCCAGACCAGCATGGACACTGAGGTGGTGCTACATTTGACAGCAAAATGCTTCAAGAAGGGGCTCGAACAGGCAATGATTGAGACCATGGCGCAAGTAAAAGGGGCCTATTCCATAGTTACAATGACAGAGGATACCATTATTGCAGCAAGAGATCCCAATGGTTTTCGACCCCTCTGTCTCGGAAGATTAGACTCAGGCTACGTCCTCGCATCGGAGACATGTGCCTTTGACCTGGTAGAGGCGGAGTACATCAGGGATATAGGGCCGGGCGAGATTCTTATTATCAACCAAAATGGACTAAAAAGCATTCCATAAGGCATAGATTCCCGCATAAGTCAATGTATATTCGAGTTAATCTATTTTGCCAGGCCAGATAGAAATGTGTTTGGCCAGAATGTGTATATTTTTCGCAAAAAACAGGGGGAACTTTTGGCCAAGGAGTTTTCGCTGGATGTGGAACTCATGATGCCTTTCCCGGATTCTGGTAATTATGCGGCCATCGGCTATGCGCAGGCATCGGGTATTCCCCTTGAGATGGGTATGATCAGAAACCATTATGTTGGCAGGACCTTTATCCAGCCCTCCCAGGGCATGAGGGACTTTGGGGTAAAGGTTAAGCTAAATCCCGTGAAGAACCTATTGAAGGACCAGCGGGTATTGATCATAGAAGATTCCATTATTCGCGGGACCACGGCCAGGACCAGAATCAAGGCCTTGAGAAAAATAGGTGCCCGTGAGGTCCATATGCTCGTGAGTTGTCCGCCTCACCGTTTTCCCTGTCACTATGGAATCGATTTTAGCACTTCGGGTGAACTGATTGCATCACAGAAAACAGTAGAAGAGATCTGCGATTTCATCGGCCTGGACAGCCTTGGGTATCTGAGTATTAATAACCTGGCAAAAGCAACAGAAATCCCAAAAGAAGACCTCTGCCTTGCCTGCTTTGACGGAGAGTATCCTGTCCCCATCGACGATAAATTCTCCAAATGCTGCCTTGAATAATACATAGCACATCCTTTCCCGTTTCTCTCAACAACCCATAAAGACTATGTAAAATATTACCAACAACTGAAATTTGGTTTCATATCGGGAAATGGTATATTTTTACACATAGAGTGTCTGATTCATTGTGCCATGGTGTAACATTTTGAAATTAAATGAAAAAACTGCTGCCAAGAAGCCGTGGGAGTTTGGTACATAAATTGCTCCCAGAACAGTAACAGATTGAATTCCTTGAAAGGGAAAAAAGCGTCTGGGCCCTGTAATCAAAATGAAAGAAATAAAGATCTTAATCATAAAACAGAAACTTCTAAGTATTTTTATGAGACAAGTTGAATTCCCAAGTTTATCAATAAGATAAATTGTAAGGAGAAAAAAAATGGATACAATAGAGATTAATAGAGGGGCATTTGGCCAGAGGGATCACGTAATTCAAAGTTACAACACGAATCTCGTGCTTAGTGACCGTGCTTTCCCTTATAAAGAAAAAACCTCTGACGACCAGCCAAAAAAGGTCGTGTCCTCTTTAGAGGAAGAACAGATAAGATGTGCTAAACTGTGCGTTATAGAGGGGCCCATAAAAGGCAAGGAATTTGATCTTACGGTAAACACCGCCTTTGTCGGAAGGTCTTCACGCAACGATATTCAAATCAAAGACATCATGGTTTCAAGAAAACACCTGAAAATCTCCAGGACAGGGGAAACATTCTCGGTCGAGGACTTGAGGAGTACCAATGGCACATTGCTGAACGGAAAGACGATTGAACCCGGAGAATGCATTGAAATGGGCAATAAAGATACAATTTCCATTGGCGATACGGTGTTCCGCTTCGGTGAAATATCCGGAAATGCGCCTCCTGATGTGGATGATTTGGGGGGTTCTTATGCGGAGCACAATAAGAATGGAAAGCCCAACGCTATAAATGAAAGACGCTCCCCATCAAAAAAGGAGTTGGAATTAGACAAGATCTTGGGAATGTTTGAGAAGACATTAAATATCAACGGGATGATTGAAAAGCTATTGGAACTCCTGTTGGACACCCTCCCAAGAATTGACAGAGCAGCCATACTTGTGTTCAATAATCAAAAAGGTAAAATTAAAGAAGTGATGAGCAGGTCAAGGAAAGAGCAACAAAATGAGGCTGTTCGATATAATCGTGGCTTGTTAGGCCGGATTGCAAAAACCGGAAAAGTAGTCAAGGTCTCAGACACAACCTATGAGGCAAAAACCGATCGTTCAGAGAATATGGACACTACGCAAACGAGTTCCACTCTGTGTGTTCCCATTATTGTCAAATCAAGAATACGCGGTGCTATCTACTTGAGTTCTCTGCGGGGGCCTTACGACGGATTTAGAAAGGAAGACCTTTTGCTGCTCAACACTCTGAGTAGCTTTGTAGCGGTGGCTATCGAGAACTCAACTTTACTGACCGAATAGAGCCGCGCAATCGTTTGTTTGGATGAAAATTTGCCCGCTTCAAAGGGGTCGCGGGGTTAAAAGTGAAATGTCAGGGATAAACCAATCTGGCCCCTCCTTGCGGTAAAAAGACCGAGATCGAGTCTATCTTCCAAATCGCCTCTAAAATCGTTTTGCATTTTTCTGTTATACTTGTGGGCCGTGTTTACTGCGCTGTAAATGTTACCACTGTACCATCCTACCTCCAAGAAGGTTAAAATCCCACCTAAGACAGCCTGGTCTTTATGAAAAGACTGTATTGCCGCCCATATAAAAAGCCCGTTTACGACAAATGCCACGGTTGCATCTTTGTAACGGGAAACATAGGCATGTCCGAGTCCAGGGACGAGAGCCGCCAGCACCCCGGCATATGCCGGGTTTTTTTCAGGTAATTCATTTCCTTTAAGACTCTGTTCAACAAGTTGCCGTGAGCTTTCATATAGCCGGCTCTCTTTCTCTACCTGGTTGAAAAACTCGGATGCATCACTCCATTTGTTTGCCTGCATCCTGGCCCACCCAAGCCGATAGAGTGCGGCGTTTTTTAAATCCGGATCCGAATATTGTTCCACAACCTGCCTAAAGTAATACTCGGATTCTTTTGAAACACCCTGTTGATAATAAGATTCACCTGTCAAAAATACAGCCTTTCCAGAGAGGGAGCGATCTTGTTCAGACCTGATAATCTGGGAAAAGATTTCCCGGGCAGCTTCGTGGTGGTGAGCCTGCAAGTGGCACATTCCAATAAGAAGGCGAGCCTTTTTGACATAAGGATCATTGGGAAAGAAATGGATAAATCTCTCAAATTCCCCTATTGCTAAGTTGTAGTCACCTTTTTTCATAAACGTTTGTGCGAAATCAAACTGATCCTCGCTATTGATGATAATCTTTTCCGGAAGGGCAGGACATACGTTCAATAGGAGGAGGCCGATTGCGGCAATGGAAATGAACAAGGCTTTGGCTTTCGTATTTCTCATTTCAATAAAATTAACTCAGAAGTCCGTCTACGTTACCCTGGCCCTCTCCCCCGATGGGAGATTGGGATCCAACGCCACTTTCTGCGACACTAATGAACTACCATGAATAAGTCAAGGTGTTGGGGAGTGTAATGAAAGCTTCCAAAGATTTGAATGTAAATGAAAAATAAAATCGGATTTCAAAGGGCATTGGGAACCTCTTTCAGGGGGCAAAAGGCATGTCGACGCTTTGTTGACAGGGATTATCAGGACTGGTAACATACTAGTATACTTCAGGGGCACCGGCAGTAACCCCGTGGGATTCTGTCCATGTCCTATATTTCGAGCTGGACACAGGGGGTAGGAAAGGGTATTTGGGTCTCTCAAGAGGGGAAGGATGGTTTTTCTAACATGACTGCCGGGAGGCCCGGAACGGAAGAAAAACAATCCTGCCCCTCTGATCAGCGGCATGAGATATATTTAGTCTCTAACCTTGCAAGCACACATCCCTTTGTCCAGCGCCCAACTTATGGGTAAAAATCAGGGTGGGATTGGAGAATGAAATCGTGCTAAAAAGTAGGATAAAAATAGAGCCAAAAAACTGTTTGTATTATGCCTGTTTATGAATATACAGCCCTCGACGGAGCTGGCAAGAATGTGAATGGCATTATTGATGCCGATAGCGCCGTGGTAGCCCGCCAGAAGCTGAGGGGATCAGGTATTTTTCCGGTCCGGGTGAAAGAGACCTCTTCCAAACCAAAAGATGTGCCTTCCGGCTCAATTTCCGTTTCCAGTCTTTTCAAACGGATAAGGCCGGGAGAACTTTCTGCCACGACACGTCAGTTATCCATCTTACTGGGAGCCGGTGTAACGCTGGTGGGGTCTCTGGATGCATTGATATTCCAGGCTGCCAATCCGGTACTGAAAAAGATTATGGCCCAGATAAAGGAATCCGTAAATGAAGGCAAAAGCTTGGCCTTTTCCCTGTCCCAACACCCTAAAGTATTTTCGCAAATATACATCAACATGGTGCGTGCCGGCGAGGCATCCGGCTCTCTTGATCTGGTTCTTGATCGTCTGGCGGAGTTCAGTGAACGTCAAGATGCATTGCGGGGTCGGTTCAGGGCTGCCTTGGCCTATCCGGTCTTTATGTTTTTTATTGGAAGCGTGATTCTTTTCTTTCTGATTACTTTTATCGTCCCTAATATCACTAAAATCTTTAGTGAAATGCATCAGACCCTCCCCCTTCCTACCCTGGCGTTGATTGGGCTAAGCAGTTTTCTCAAATTATTCTGGTGGCTTGTCCTGCTTGTCCTGGGTGGCTGTATTATGTTGCTAAAGAAGTTGATAAAAACCCCTAAAGGCAATCACATTTGGAATGAGATCAAGCTCCGCATCCCCATTCTTGGGACTATTAATATGAAAATGGCGATGGCAAGATTTGGGAGAACGCTTGGCAGCCTGCTTCAAAGTGGCGTTCCTCTTATAACCGCTCTCCAGATCGTTCGGAATATTGTCAACAATACGTTGATTGCTGAGGTCATTGATAATGCCATGGAAGACATAGAGGCGGGCGCGAGCCTTGCTACGCCCCTTGCCCAGAGCCTTTGGTTTCCACCAATTGCAATACAAATGATATCTGTGGGCGAGCAGAGCGGGGAACTGGAAAATATGCTAAACAAGATTGCAGACATCTATGAGAGGGAAACGGAGTCCCAGATAATGGCTCTGACTTCAATGCTGGAACCGGTCATGATCTTGGTCATGGGTGTGGTCGTAGGATTTATCGTTATCTCAATATTACTCCCAATATTTGAGATGAATCAGATGATACGGTAAATGGAAAACAGATTGGAGGAAATATGATGCTAAATGAAATCAAGAATCAGCGTGGTTTCACATTAATAGAACTCATGGTGGTTATTGTAATCTTGGGTGTATTAGCCGGGCTTATTATTCCCAGAATTATGGGTAGACCTGAGGAGGCCAGGCGAATGAAGGCCAGGGTGCAGATCGAGAGCATAGAGACCGCTCTTAAGCTGTATAAATTGGACAATGGTTCCTATCCATCCACTGAACAGGGTCTACAGGCTCTCGTTGAGGCTCCAACAGTTGGCCAGCTTCCCAGGGCCTGGAGGGAGGGAGGGTATCTGGAGAAAGGCAGGGTTCCAAAAGATCCATGGGACAATGAGTTTGTCTATCTTTCGCCGGGCGTTCATAGTGACCTTGACATTTCTTCATATGGAGCTGATGGCGAGCCAGGTGGAGAGGATGAGAATAAAGATATCAATAACTGGGAATTGGAATAGCGCTAATCTATAAAAGCAATGCCAAGGGACACAAAAGGCTATACATTTATTGAGATCACGGTGGTGGTTTTATTGGTCGGGTTGATGATGGCACTCACCATCCCGCGATTCCGATATGCCCTCTTGACCGATAATTTGAAGACAGCTACACGAAGACTGGTTGGCACGATTAAGACCATAAGGAGCGAGGCAGTCCGGGAGCAACAGGGCTTTATTCTTCATTTCGATCTTGAGTCGAATAGATTCTGGATTGAATCCGGTGCAATGAGCGAAGAAGAAAGGTTGATTTCACACGAAAAGGCTTCCTCTCTTCCCAGCGGCGTGAGTATTATTGATGTGTGGCTTAAGGGTAAAGGCAAAAAGATGGCCGGGGAGACTGCAATCCGGTTTACAAAAAAGGGATATGTTCAACAATCAGCTATTCATCTGGGTTCTGAAGACGGCAGGCGTTTCACACTCGTGTTGAGCCCCTTTTTGGTAAGAGTTCAGGTCCTGGAAAACTATGTGGAATTTGAGGATATATGATAAATGAAGCCAGCGGCATTTCTTTTCTGAACCCGGGGTTCTTTTCAGTACTTACGTCGACTTCGTACCTTACCGGGCATACCTGTGACCATGTTCTTCTTTGCCATAAAGCCTTATGTGCTTTATTCCAATAACCTCATTGCAGGTATTATACCCCAATTCGTAAATAACAGTGAAACCCCTAGTTAGTGTCCGTCCAGAAATGAGATAGTTTTCATAAGGTCAAGGAAGACGAGGATTTTAACCACCCCAGAGAAATAAGCTTTGCATTTCAAAGGGCAAGCAGGAATACATTGAAGTATTTCGAGGATTAAGATCCGAATCTGACGTAGAGATTGTGAAACCGGGGACCCGCGCCGAAGGCGTGGGGAGTCCTCGCGAAGCGTTCGGACAAAAACAGCCATTTATGGATGGGCACCAGGTAGTATTCTATGAAACATAAATCCCGGATACAACCGTGTAAGCACTTCGGTTTTACACTCCTGGAAGTAATGGTGGCTATGGCCATTATAGCCATTGCACTTACAGCGGTGCTGGGCTCACA
>CP070700.1:3886806-3896801 GCA_020349865.1 Desulfobacteraceae bacterium | reverse complement strand
CGTCGAGTCGCTCAGCCCAACGCTGAATAGGTTCGTCATCAGACTTATGAATCGAAGGACTTAGCTACCCTGAACCTGTAGCCTTCTAATTCCGGATTGAGCTTGCAGCAGCCAATGTTATAAAGAATGTAGGGAATTTTGACCCATCCAAACTGATCTATATATACTCCAGATAGCCTTATCCAACCCAATTCAATAATATAATCATTTAGTTAATTTAGGGATTTACCTCTCAAATCGGCACTGTTTTTGCGTATAATTTATACAAAAAGTAAAACATTGTTAAAGACCCGGGAACCGCTACAGAGGCAATGGCTGGTGGAGAAGTTGGAGCGGTGGGGGGAGTAGTGTTTGTATTCCGTGTGACCGTTGGAGGGATTCCGTCCCCCATTTACGACTTTGATCCCAATGAACTACCCCGCACCAAGCTTCGGGGTATCAAAATCGGATACCCTTTATACCGAAGCAAGCTTCGGTTAATTAGACCCAAGGAGATTAAAAAGAGAATTTCAAAGGTGCGATAGAATGTTGGCCGGAAGATGTACTATCAGACATTCTCCAGAATCAACCGCCTCATACTGTCAAAGCATGCCTTCAAAATAAAAACTCTTTGTATATAGCCCCCTTGGTCAATATTTATAGGGAGCCTTTACTAGTTTCTGGCCTTGATACATATGGTCCAAAAGCCCTGAACCCATGAAATTAGATTTTCTGATTATAATCTTTCTCGTCATCCTATCGCTTGCTATATTTTCTGTTCTTGCACTCATCCTGCTGAGAGCGATAACGGCAAAAAAATCAACAAAGACAGAAAGGTTGATAAAGAAATTCAAAGATCTCCCAGATCTACTCAAAGACGACAGGGCGCCTTTTCCAAATGATTTCGTAAAGCGGCTTAAGAGCATTGGCGAGGTTAGTCATATCGAGTTAGTTCTTGACAGATTCGCAGAACTTAAAGGGCAACCGAGAAGTCACTTTCGAGACCTCTACGATGCAACGGGGATTACTGACAGATACCTCGGTCTTTTGAAGGATTCCAAATCATGGAAACAAAGGGCCTTTGCAGCTGAAAAACTCGGTCAAATTGGATCACCCAGATCTGTTCTTGAACTAATATCGGTTGTTAAGAATGTCAAAGATGAAGATGAAGATGTAAGGGGAGCCTCCCTTCGTGCTCTCGGAAGAATAAAAGACAAAAGAGCCATTCCTTTCTTAATTGAAGCCCTTGGCTATCCCGAGACTTGGCTGCCTAGCCGCATAGCTGAAGTTTTATTCAATATCGGTGAAGAAGCCATAGAGCCACTAAAAGATGAGCTAAGAAATTACCGGAGCGAAAGCAGAAGAATGTTGGCAGCAGAGATATTAGGATGGCTTGAGGCCAAAAGCTCCGTTTACCTTCTTATAGAAGCTCTCTCTGACATAAGCCCAGAAGTGAGAGCAAAAGCAGCTGGAGCCCTTGGTAAAATACGTGACGAAAAAGCCGTTACCAAACTCTGCGAAATCCTTATTTCGGACCCAGTGCCTTTTGTCAGAGTTAGGATATCACAGGCACTGGGATCCATTGGTCATCCGGCAATCATCGATTATCTGATTAACGTGCTCAAAGATCCGGAATGGTGGGTGAGAGTCAGGGCAATAGAAGCACTCGAAAAATTAGGCGATAGGGCGGTTCCCAGTCTTCTTGTAGCGTTAGAAGATGAGGACAAAGAAGTACGTCGGCGCTCTGCCATGGCCCTTGAACAAATTGGTTATGTGGAAAAAATTCTTGAGGAGTACGGACAAGAAAAGTATAGACCAAGCCTTAGAAAGACACTTTTTCTCGTGGCCCAGGCAGGGGTTATCGAGAGCATAACCGATAAACTCATTCGCTCTAAAGATCATTTGAAAAAACGCATCGTGAGGCTTTTGGGCGAAGCAAGAGTGAAGGAGGCCTCTGGGCCCTTACTCGAGCTACTTGCCGACACGTCTGAATGGACCCTAAAATCAAGGATTATTGAATGCCTGGGCAGACTCGGAACAAAGGAGGCAGTTCCCTCTCTCATTGATTGCCTAAGAAACAGAGAATTTTGGGTAAGAAAATCAGCTGTAGAAGCTCTTGGACTTCTCGGAGCCAAAAACGTAGAGGATGATATTGTGGGGATATTAAACGATCCAAGCTCCTATGCAAGAGAATCGGCCCTTACAGCCCTCTCCAGACTAAGAATAACAAAATACCGAGAGAAAGTTGAAAGCCTCCTGGTAGACCCCTCACCCAGGGTCAGAATTGCCGCACTTAAGTATATTCGAGAGACAGGGATTCCTTCTGACAGGGAAAAGATTGTTGAACTTCTTTCAGATATCTCTGAGGGAGTGAGACTTGAGGCATTGAGGTACTTCTCGGAGGTGGCGGATGAAACCGTCCTCTCAAATGCCATCACCCTCTTGCGTTTTGGTTCGGACGATATAAGGTCTGAAATTATAGAATATATAAAGCAAATTAGGCCTCTCAGCTTTCAAGAAGTCCTCGGCTTAATTGACACTGAGCGGCTACAAGCAGAAGCCTTATCTATTTTAATTGATATTGCATCAGTTATCAATGACAATAAAGCTTCTGATTTTATCATAAAATTCACATCCGACTCTAATCCCTTTCTGAGGTCAAGATCCTATCACGCACTCTCTTTACATCGAAGTAAAGGACATGAAGAAATCCTTGGTAAGGGGCTGTGCGATCCATCTGAGACTGTAAGAATGGCTGTCCTTACTGGAATTGCTTTGGATCCTAATGAAAAGCTGTTAGAGCAAGCCAAAGGGCTTTTCAGAGATCCGGATAATAACGTGAGGGCTGCCCTGGCTTTTGCTATTGGAGCTTCCTCGGATTCTACACATAAGACGATTCTGTTTGAAATGCTCGATGATCATTCAGTTCGAGTCGTAGCGGCCGCTCTCCTTAGTCTCGCCTCGTTTGATGATCCTATTGTCCTTGATACTGTCCATTCCAGAAAAAACATCCGCCAAATAAGGGCCGAAGTGAAGGAAATAATAAATGACTGTCGATTTGAATCTATTGTTGAAACTATGAGATCGCGTGCCCAAGAATCTAACAGCCTTGAAGTTGAACTGCTCCTTGTAAAAAACGAAAAAGCGTTTGCACAAAATCTCGAAGAGACAATTAAAGAAGCGCTTGATCCGGAAATCAGGTTGAAGGCGATGGAGATGTTGAAGATAATCGCCACGGGAGACCTGTTCATTTTTGTACTTGCAGTTATGAAAAGAGACCCATCTCCTCAAGTAAGGATGAAAGCCATGGAGTTGCTAACGTCCATGGATCGGGATGATGAAGCCATATCGGCCCTCTCTCTCATGTTGTTGGACCCGGTACTTGAGGTCAGAATTAGGGCTACTGATTTGTTAGGACAATATAAACAGCCTGAAGCCCTTGAGGCATTACTTCATGCTCTGGATACATCCAATAGAGAGTTTCGCGAAGCTGTTACGACATCTCTTTCCAAAATGCTCATAGAAGATTCTGATAAAATGGGCGACTTGATTAAACGTATGCCTGAATCGAAGATGAGGAAAATAGACATGACCTGGCTCATGGGCAAAACCAGAAAACGCGGGGCAATGAAATCCCTTATAGGCTTGTTAGAGGACGATGATCCGGACGTTCGAGCGTCGGCAGTGGGTGCCCTTGTCAAGTTTAAGAAAAAGCAACTGATCAAGCATCTGGGAAAAGTCCTTTACGATCCCAATGAGCGTGTCAGGGCTGCAGCCGTTAATGGCATTACTGCAATTGGTGGAAACGAATCCTTCGATCTCATTCAGGCTTCATTGAAAGATATTGACGAGTTTGTGAGGATAAGGGCAGCTGTGAGTCTTGCGAAATTAGATCCGGAAAGGTCCATTGATGTTTTGATGAGAAGAACACATGATTTTCCAGAACTGCGGTCGTGTGTGAACGGTATTAAATTTGGCAAAGGACTCACCTATGGCTCATCAGTTACTAAAGATCCATTAGCTAAGAGCATTGTTGAAGAGCTATGCCCTGAAACTGATATGCTCAAAGATCTCAGATCGTCACCTGATAATGATAAGCGATTGCATGCCATTCGGGTTTTATCTCTTGTTCGTGCTAATTACTCAAGTGACCTCAAAAGAATAGCCCTCAAAGATCCTTGTCCTGAGGTGAGAAGACAAGCAAGAAAGTGTATAACAGAGTAATATGTTTTCTATAGAATATGTATACAGGTTTTTAGAATATTCCTTTCTTTTCTATTTTGTTTTTTATAATTCCATTAGCTTCTGTTTCATTTTTTTGTCTTTCTATGATGTAAGGCGTAGGGTCATAAGCAGAGGTTTTGAGGACTTAGATATTGTGATGATGTCTCCTTTTACTCCACCAATATCATTAATAGTGCCGGCCTACAATGAAGAATCGACGATTGTAGAATCAGTGAATTCTATGCTTAATTTGAAATTCCCAAGAGTCGAGTTGGTAATCGTTAATGATGGTTCTAATGATACCACTCTTGACGTTCTTAAGGCGACATTTAACCTGAAACGAGTTGATATAAACTATGTTGAAACCATAACAACCGCCCCAATACTGGGTTACTATGAATCGAGACAAGACTTGCCTGAGCATGTGCTTAGGTTTGTCCTCGTGGACAAGGAAAATGGCGGCAAAGCTGACGCTCTAAATGCGGGCATTAACGCATCCCTTTGCCCATATTTCCTTTCAATTGATGCGGACTCGGTTATTGATGAGCTTGCACTACTTCAGGCTTTTCGAACATTACTCAACAACGAAAGAATAGTGGCCATTGGAGGACAGATCGCAATACTCAATGGGAGTGTAATCAAAAGGGGAAAAGTCGTCCAACCGAAATTGCCAAATTGCTGGCTGATTAGATTCCAGATAGTTGAGTATCTAAGATCTTTTACCCTCGGAAGAACAGCCCTTTCACGACTGAATTCAATTTTTATAATTTCCGGGGTCTTCGGAATCTTTCAGAAGGATTTTGTAAAAAAAATCGGAGGTTATCTCACAAAAGGTTTAACCTCAAGAATTGCTCTAGAATATACCAATTCCAAGGCTGAAACGGTCTGTGAAGATATGGAGATAATAGTGAGAATGCAGAGATACATTCATGACAAGAAATTGAATAAGAGGATTGCCTACTTGCCCCACCCTTTCTGCTGGACCGAAGCTCCAGAAAACTTAAATAGTCTTTCGAAGCAAAGGAACAGATGGCAAAGGGGCTTTTTAGAAACCATGGTTTATCATCGCAAGATGTTATTCAACAGAGACTATGGCCGAATAGGACTTTTGACCTTTCCCTATTTTCTTTTTTTTGAACTTCTTGGAGGGCCAATCGAGTTTTTTGGCTATGTGACATTACCTTTCCTATTTATTTTTCACAGCCTCAACTACTCCTACCTGCTAATGTTCATTCTAGTTTCCATAATATATGGGATTCTAATATCTGTGTCATCAATCGTGGTGGGTGCCTGGCCAGCAAAAACAGCTGAAGCCGATGCTTCGACAAGATCTCTTATTTATTTCCGAAATACCAGAGAAATAATACTCCTTCTTGCGTTTGCGGTTTTGGAAAATTTCGGATACAGACAGCTTGCTTTGTGGTGGAGAATGAAGGGCACAATCGATTTCATACGGGGGAAAAAACGCTGGAATAAATTCCAAAGAATAGGGTTTGGTGAAAAATTACAAAATCTGGGGGACCATAAGGTTGCGACAAATTGATTTAATAAAAAAAATCTGGGTTTTTTCTTGCGTGCATCATCCTCACGGTGACACTATCCCATGCTTCAGGTATTGAATTGAAACTAAAAGAAGCAAGAATTAAGGCCATCGCAAAAGACTTTGAAGCAGCGCTTGAAATATATAACTCAATACTTTTGAATGCACCGCAGAATATTGATGCACTCAACGGGAAAGCAAGGGTTTTGAGTTGGATGGGTGAATATGATGCCGCTCGTAATGTGTACGAGGACTCGCTCTCAAAGTATCCGGAAAATATTGAGGCACTAACAGGTTTGGCAGACCTAACCGCCTGGCAAGGCGATCATTCTAGTGCTATAGACCTATTGAAGACGATAGTTGAGCAATATCCAAATGAAAATGAAATACTCATCCGAATGGCAAGATATAATCTATGGGCCGATCGAAAAAATGAAGCAATATACTATTCAGAGAGGATTCTGACAATTAACCCAGGAGACCAAGATGCAATCGAAATAAGAGAAAAAGCCTTAAAGATATATAATTTTCAATCCTATACAGGTTACTGTTTTTTGCATATGGACAGAAATGAGAATGATGAGAATGGCCACAATGTCTATACTGGTCTTAAGTACATACCCAATAAGCCATTCAAGTTTTACGGCCAATTTGACTATCTCGAGCGCTTTGGTGAAAAAGAGGTCAGGGTTTTAGGTGGCGGTTCATTAAAGTTAAGAGACGAACTTGATATTTCTGTTGAAGTTGGACTTGCTCCAAGAGCTGAAATTTTCCCGGTTGTTTCAGGTAGGATCGAACTTGCTTATACAGCGTCACCCTCATTAGTCATATACGGCAGTCCTATTTTATCATATTACAGGGATGTTGATCTTTACGGAATTTCAGTTGCAGGAGAGTACTACCCATATGGATTTCTTTCCCTTCTTTCGAGAGTCTCAGTCTTGAAAACAGATTTCGAAGAAGGTGGAAGTTCTTCAGATACTGCCTTTTTCTTTAAGGTGACATGGTTCATCAACGATGCGAATAAAATATTTACTTACTTCTCCTCTGGAAGCGAGGCCTACAGAATAGAAACTATCGACAGAATAGGTGGCATCGATGCCAAAACTTTTGGAATCGGAGGAACTTACTTTATCACCCCTGTCTGGGGGGTGTCTCCCAATTTAGAATTTCAGGATAGAGAAGGAGGGACGAAGTATTATCAATTCGGACTAGAGTTTACCTACCGCTGGTGACTTTACGTATCAGCCATATTGCGTATTTCGATCCATTCCGACCATCGCTTCCGATTTACCCCGATCATTGATTTCTGAGTATTTCAACCGGTCATTCCAATTTATTCCCACCGCCTATTCCGGGGCGTTCCGTCCACTCTGAAGATCTAAGAATGCATTTAGCGATGCTGGATAATTGACCTTATCGTCCATACTCTTTCTCAAAGACTATCGAGGAGGGGTTTATGGCAGAAAGAAGATTATCCATGCGAAAGATCAAAGAGTATAAATGACAACCAAATCCTGCCAGCTATTGTCATTTTTCTGTTGACTTACAATTAAATTTACAGTATAAGTTAAAGTGTAAGTTTCAGGGCAGAGAAAAATATCGTGTGGGAGTGACTTTTAGCCACGATATCACGGCCTCCGGCCCTTGAGAGGCCTACGCCCCAGAGGGCTGGAAAAAAGCGGCATTGCTACTGGGAACTAATCAGGGGGTAAACACATGAAACTAACAGACAAGCAAAAGATCTTTCTGGCGTATATCTCGCGTTACATCGAGGATTGGGGAAGACCTCCCAGTTTTGACGAGATCTGCGCCGAGTTCAAATTTGGTTCTTATAACACGGTCACTACCTATCTCAAGATCCTGGAGCGAAAGGGCTATATTCGCCTTCCCCGACAAAAAAACCGCAAGCGAGCCATTGAGGTGATCAGTCCTGTGGAAACCAGGCGATTCGAGTTTCCGCTTTTAGGGAGGGTGGCGGCAGGGAAACCAATTGAGGCGGTGGAAGACGTAAACGCCATCGAGGTTCCGCCATCCATGGTAGGGACCGGAGATCACTTTGTGCTCCAGGTAAACGGGGATTCCATGAAGGAAGACGGTATCGTTGAAGGGGATTTTGTGGTGGTACGAAAGCAGCCCACGGCAGAGAACGGGGAAACGGTGGTAGCCCTGATCAACAACGAAGCAACTATCAAAAAATATTACAAAAAGAACGATCACGTGGAACTCCGGCCGGCCCACACGGAAATGGAGTCCATCCGGGTCAAGGAAGGGGATCTCCGCATTGAAGGAAAGGTCGTGGGGGTTATGAGGTATTATAAATAAGGCTCAAGGCGTAAGGCACAAGGCACAAGGAGAAAGGATAAAAAATGGGAAATTTTCAAGAACTCAAAGTTTGGCAAAGGGCTAAAGAACTTGCTGTGTTTCTTTATAAGCTCACCGGAAAAGGAACATTTGCTAAAGACTGGGGCCTGAGAGACCAGATTCGTCGATCCGCCGTTTCTATTCCAAGCAACGTTGCGGAAGGTGATGAATTGGATACAGATCGGCAGTCCATCAAATTCTTTTACATAGCGAAAGGTTCTTCTGCAGAACTTCTTACTCAAGTTATCATAGCCTATGAGATCGGTTATTTGCCAAGGGAAAATTTTGATCACGTCAAAAATGAATGACAGACTATTTCAAGGATGTTGGCAAAGCTCATTCAGGCCAGATCAAAAAACACCAACAAAGAAAAAGGCTCAAGACATAAGGTTCAAAGCAAGAAAATTTAGCGTCATCCACGCTTATACCTTAAGCCTTGCGCCCTGAGCCTTACGCCTATATTCCAAGGCATAAGGCCAAAAAATGCGGATCTGGAGTAAATTCTTGTCCCGTCATATTATCCATCTCCACATATCGGCTTTTTCCATTGCTGTGGCACGGGTGTGCGAGCCAAAGCTCAGGGATCGGCCTGTGGCTGTGGCCCCGCCCCAAGCCGAGAGGGCACTTCTCTTGTCCGTCTCCCCTGAGGCCCGAAAAGAGGGGGTCTTTAAAGGCATGCCGATTGGCAAGGCCATGAAATTATGTCCGGGGCTAACTGTCCTGCCTCCCAATCCAGGGCAAACAGAAAGGGCATGTGAGGCCATGAACAGAGTGGTGGCAAGATATACACCTGTCTGGGAACCTTCCCGGCCAGGGCATCTCTATCTGGATCTCACCGGCACAGAACGCCTTTGGGGGCGGGCCAAGGACACGGGATATCGTCTCAGGCGGGAGATTAAAAGCCACCTCTATCTCTCCGCAACGGTGGGTGTGGCAGGCAACAAAATGGTCTCTAACATTGCCTCGCGAATCATGCCGTCCGAAGGAGTGTTAGATGTGGATCATGGCAGAGAGGCCCCTTTTATGGCCCCCTTAAAAGTGAATGTGGTGCCCGGCATAGGGCGTTTCCGCCGAAAAATCCTTTTAGAGGAATTGAACATTATCCGGGTTCAGGAGTTGTCCCTTCTGGATATGGGGAACCTCAAACTTATCTTCGGCCGCCAGGCCTATCTGATCCATCAACGGGCCCTCGGCATTGATCTTACCCCGGTTTACCCTGCCCCGCAAAAGCCCATGGTGAGCGAAGAGATCACGCTTCCACAGGATGAAAATGAAGATGTAAAGCTTCTGGGAGTCCTTTATAGACTGGTAGAAAAGTGCTCCTACCGGCTGCGGAGCAGGACACTTTTCCCCCGGAAGGCAGGCCTCTTGATCAGATATTCCGACCAGATGGAGACCAAGCGGCAGATCAAGCTGTCCGGTCTCAGCTTCTGGGATTTTGATCTCTACGGTCCTCTGGAAAAATTGTTTTTCAAGGCCTGCGAACGCCGGGTGCGGGTCCGGTTTATAAAGGTCTGGTTTTGGGACTTTTCTTACTCAAGTGGTCAGCTATCGCTTTTTCATAACTCATCGCCTGATGCAGAGAAAAAATCTCATGTGATCCACGCCCTGGATCGCATCAGGGAGCGGCATGGGGAAGAAGTGATCAAATATGGCAGAGCCGCATAAGAATGTGGCTTAAGGCATAAGGCACATGGCGTAAGGGAAAAAATATAATGTCGTCTACCTTTATACCTTGTACCTTGTGCCCTGCGCCTTAAGCCAGGCAGTTTTTTATGCATAAATATCTCTGCAAGCTCTGCGGTGAAAAACAGCATCATGAACTTTGTCCATCTAAACGTCCATTCCCATTATTCCAAGGGCTGGGGAATCGGTACCATCGAAGAGC
>CP070700.1:3877533-3886706 GCA_020349865.1 Desulfobacteraceae bacterium | reverse complement strand
AGTCACTCTGACACGAAAGCAGAGCTTTGGTGTTCAAATAAATCTCGTAATCCGTATTTCCCTCGCCATGCATTGTTGCATAAATATAATTTCTGTCCATGAGTACCTCCGTTCAGTGCCAAAACGCACCCAGTGGATCATTTTTTCCCGATGACACATCCTTCCCTCAAAGCTTCTCTAAAATAAGCTCATAAAGCGCAATAATATCCTCACCTACCTCTTTGACCGCAGGGAAACCCACCACACTATTTATCTCACACTGATTCACCGGTAATCTTTTGAACTTAACCTGCTTTCAGGGTTCACCTCATACTGGCTTACAGGTCATTGCCTCGTCGATGTCTTT
Source organism: Desulfobacteraceae bacterium (assembly GCA_020349865.1). The sequence goes on along the minus strand of CP070700.1, from coordinate 3,886,360 downwards.
CTCTGTGATACCCAATAGATGAAAAATATGTGTCAGCCGGGCTCTTCCCAGAGCCACATTAGCGACCCGGTCAAGTCTCTTTTTTGCATTATAGGCTATCCCCAGGCCCGCCTGACCGAGCATGAGGGCGTCGTTTGCCCCGTCGCCCACAACAACAGTCTGATCGAGAAGGATTCCTTCATCGCAGGCTGTCTGGTTCACAATACGGGCCTTCTCAGCAGCATCTAAGACCTTTCCCAAGACACGACCGGTAAGAGCGCCTTTTTTGATTTCCAAGCGGTTCGCATGGGCAAAATCCAAGTGCAATTTTTCTTTTAGGTGGTTAGAGAAGAAATCGAATCCGCCAGTAACAACACCCATTTTGTAGCCAAGCCACTTCAGAGTGGTGACCAATTCCTCAACGCCTTCGGACAGTCTAATGTCATCCCTGATCTGGCTGAGTTCCTCCACACTTAGGCCCTTGAGAAGGGCACCCCGCTGCACAAGGGACTCTTCGAAGTCAAAATCGCCCCTCATGGCTTTTTCTGTAATACGCGCCACCTCCTGATGAACGCCTGCACGCCGCGCCATTTCGTCGATTACTTCCATATCCACCAGGGTACTGTCCATATCAAAGAAGATTAAACGCTTATTCTTGCGATAGGCCTCCATCTTTTGAAGAGCTAGGTCCGTGTCAAGCTCACGGCTTTTGACCATCAGTCTTTCTTTCAGCCGACTCAGGCTGAGAACCTCGTTCACACTGATAATCATCTCTACAGACCGTGCGCCGTGGTGGTTGAGGCTGGCAATGGTCTCAATGTTCGCGTTCTCCTCCCCCAGGATCCTGGAGAATTCGGCCAACGCCCGCGTGCCGCCAAAATGGGTGAGGACGTAAAGGTTTCGATGGCTGATGGCCTCCACCTCGCCGGGGGAAAAGAGCTTGAAATTGAGTTGGAGGTTGAGCTGACTGGCCTCAAAGAGGAGGTCTTTGATGACACTGTCCTTTGACCCGCTGACATCGCTCAAATCCAGCAGAAAATGGAGCCCTAACATTTTTTGTAGTGAGGCCTGTTCAATGTCCACAATCTCGGCGTTGTACTTCATCAGGACCTGGGTCAGTGAAGCGGTAATTCCAGGCCGGTCGGGACCAGAGATGGTCACCATCAAGAGTTTCTTATCATCTGCCATATATATTCTCCCCTTGGTGGAGATCCCTTCAGAAAAGAGCGTGGCTTTAACTCAAAACCACTGCCAACAAAATAATAAAAAGGGGTAATTGATCTGTCAATTACCCCAATTAAAGCGCCGTTACATGCAAAGTATTTAACACTCTTCAAACGAAAAAATGTTCATTTATAACTCAATGATCTTAAGTAGTAAGTAATTCAAGGTTATTCGTTTCACCTGGCTTTTCGAACCCCAAAAGCTTCCTATTATCCTTAACCGCCGGCATGGGGTTGAGCGACCGACGCGTCGTCAATGCAATTCTTCAGTTCATCTTCTTTGACGTTCTTAGGATCCTTTAAGTATTCTACATTACAAACATATTCGTTTCCGGCTCTGTCTTTTACCCATACAAATTGTGTTCTTTTTGTAGGTGTTGTATATTCTTCTGCCATGACAATCCCTCCTTTCTATCATTTTAGTTGAGTTTTTGTTAACTAAATATAAGGCTGATTTAAAGCGTGTCAAATATTTTTGAAAATTTTCCAGATTCCTGAAAGCAGAATGTAGTAAATAGGGAATTCCTTGGATAGAATGGGGGTTAGAATTCTTTCCGCTCGAAAGCTCAACGCCGATTATCTCAAATAATCCTGCTTAATGAGCCAAATATTTGTTAAAAAGCCTCATGTAATAAACAGGTTAGCAACTGCGGATAAATTGAAAATATACTGAATCCCTCTGGCGCCCTAGACGTGATTCCGTAATTGGAGCGCTGTGGGGTGGGGATTGAGGTAGGTTTGCATACTGAGATAGGGCTGTTTGTATTTCCGTATATAGTGATTCATCAACGTGACGGGGACAATGAGTGGGACATAGCCCTCTAGATACTGATGGATGATCTCGAGGATCTCCTGCTTTTCATCTGATGACAGTTGCTTTTTGAAATATCCCATCATATGCTGCAAAACATTACTGTTCTTCTTAACAGTCGTCTTTAAAGTCAGTGCCTCCATGAGAAGGCCCTCGTATTCTCTGTATAGCTTTGTAATGGCCATCACTTTCCCGTCTGCTACCAGTTTTCCCATCATTTTGTAGTGCTTCTGGCTGTGTGAGAGAATGAGGAGTTTGTTTCGGGTATGGAAATCCACAAGGCTACCCATGCTCCATTTCTTACCGAGGAACTCACGCCATCGTTTCATTGCGAAAATCCGCTCAACAAAGTTTTCCCTGAGTTTCGGATCATGAAGACGCCCATCCTCTTCAACGGGGATAAGAGGAAAGTGCTCCATGAAGATCATGGCAAACATGCCAACCCCTTTTTTCACGGGCATGCCTTTTTCATTATAGATTTTCACCCTCTCCATGCCGCTGCTTGGAGAATTGCTCTTGAAGATGAACCCGCACAGACCCTCCTTTTCCAGTTCCACAACCCGCATTTTCGCCCATTTAACCATCTGTTTCGTCTTGTCCTCATGGGTTCGGGAAGTGACGAGACGCGGTGCCTCAGGATCCCCCTCCAGGTGCATGGACTCCCTTGGAATGGGAAGACCGCACTCCACTTCGGGACACACCGGCACATATTCCACATACTGCCCGAGAGTATCGGTAAGAAAATGATCCAACTTATGTCCACCGTCGTAGCGAACGTTTTCACCCAGTAGGCACGTGCTTATTCCCAATTTAATGTACTCTTCCATTCGGATAACCTTGGTGCTTGTATAATGTAATCATCTTGAACATAACAACGCTGCAGCCCCTAGGCAACACAAAATGTGACATCTCAAAGAATAACCTTTTTTTAACCCAAATCCGCTTTTTCTCCTTTTTAGAATGTGTTACCCCAATTGAGCCAAAAGGTGCTCATAAATCCCCTCTAACTCCCTTTACAAAAGGGGAGGACTTTTGCTTACCCCTTTATTAGTATCGCCATATGGCACAATTATACAAGAGGGATCGAGGGGGATTTTGTTTGATCTATGTGAAACGATATTTGCCTGTTTTATAAAGTACCTATGAATGAGTTATGAATGACGCTTTGTAGCTTTGCAAAAGCCTTGTGTGCCAACGCATCTATCGAAAATCAACCGGATTGTTTCGCTCGATTGGGGTGTTACTTTATTGATAAGTTTCTTATGAAGTGAGGGGGTCGAATGGGCTATTTCACAAAGGAATTGGAAAAAACTGAAGGATAATCAGCGTCTCAGGATGCCGTATGTATCCCTAAAAAAACGGAGTAAAGGCCGCCGTGGGAAAGACCATGCCACATTCCAAATTTTGCGAGACGCGCTTACGGCATCTGAGTCGGTTGCTCCAAAAGATATGCCTTGATCTCGCGGACACACGTCCAGCCCCTCAAGCAACCTCTGCATCCTTCAAGCTCGGGTCCCCGATAATCACGATCCCCAGATGCCCATCCAAGGTGACCCTGTCTCCCGTTCGAATTAACTTTGCAGCGTCCGCAACCCCGGTGACACAGGGTATGCCGTATTCCCGAGCTATGATCGCTCCGTGAATCAACATTCCGCCCCTTCTCTCCACAATTCCTGCCGCGAGGGGCACGACGAAGGTCATATTGGGATCTACCGAATCGCAGACCAGGACCTCTCCGGTCTTGAATTTGAAGAGATCTGAAGGATCTTGGACGACACGGGCCGTCCCAAAGGCTATACCGGGTCCCGCTGGCTGACCCACCAGCTGTCTTGCCTTTATCTTGAATTCGCCCTCAATCAATCCTGCCTCAGGCAAGACACAGGCCGTTGGGGTTTCTGTCTCATCATTCAAGGCCTTGATGATCTGCTCAGCTTCAACAGACGCCGTATCCATCTTGCAGCGCTTGCCGATGCGCCTTCTGCCCTCTTCCAGAGCTGCGAGCCATTGTCCTTCGATTTTGCCCAGATAGGTATTGTCATCATCCCTGAAGCGATAGCTCGCTCGAGCCAGGTCGAGCATCTCCGCTGCATATGGCCTCTGATCCCGATCAAAACGCGATAGAAATTTATCCTGAAGCGTTCTCATGTCCTTGACCTTGGGTCTCCCCTTTGCTGGTGGGCGGGACGCCATTTTCAGGAGAAATTGAAGCAGTGCATGGGAATCCTGCCCAAATCGAGCATCTCCCCAACTGAGATCCCCAAACTTCTCAAAAAACGTATTGAAAATTTTGCGAAATTTTGAATCACATTCCTCGATCTTATTCTGTCTCAGGCACACTCTAAGATGACGGTCCCTTCGTATCCTTGATGCCATATTTTCCAACATCCGATTTCTTTCAATGCTTACCATCTTGGCGCCAACAAGCAATTCCATGAACTCGAAGGGGTCCTTAGGATGTACCACATCATTATAGATTTGACCGAACAGGCGCATGCCATGGGCAAAGGGAATACAATCGCGCTTGTAGGTGTCCAACCACTTTTCATGAATACGTTTTCTGTACTCAATCTCATCAGCAAGTTCAGCATCAGAAAGGCCAGTAATAGTGCGATGAGCCAATTGGGAAGACTCTTCCTCCATGGCGGGAATAAGTTCTTTTTCGATTTTTGTGCGGAGCTCTTTCAGGTTATCAAAACTTCTGTGCAAACTGAGATACCAGCGCCTCTCGTCATCTTCCGAAGACGGCCCGGCCGTAATGGGCCGCGCCTGGAGAGAATGCAAGATATCCCTTTTGTAAGTCCATTCCACATCCTGAGGCGCCCCGAACAAAGACTCCGCTTTCACGGCAAGACCGTAAACCTCCTTTATTTCTCCTTCTTCCAAAGGGGGCTTACTTTTAAGCCCGGCTGAGAGGGACACGAGGCGGACACCCTCAGGGGCGGGCTTTAGTGCTTTTTCCCTACGCGATGGACTGTGGGAGATGATCACGCCTGTCTTTCGATTCAGGATCCATCGGTCCGGTTCAACCCTGCCATCCACAAGTCCCTGGTTTAGTCCATACACCGCTTCCACCACAGCCTGGGATTCATCGATGGGGTTTTTCCCAAATGCGACTCCTGACCGCTCACCAAGGACCATTTCCTGGATTATGACAGCCATGGCGCTCTTTTTTACGTCCAAGCCCAACTCCTTACGATAGAGAAGAGCTCGATCAGACCACAAGGAGGCCCAAACCAGTCGGATATTATCCAGGATGGGAACCTCCCCAGAGATATTGACAAAAGATTCGTGTAGACCCGCGAACGACGTTTTCGATGAATCCTCTCCAGGCGCTGAGGATCTCACCGAGACCGCCTTTCTCAAAAATCTTGATTTGATTGCGGGGATTAACACGTCGCGCAAATCAGGTGGGATAGGGGTCTTTATGAATAGACCACGGATCCGCAGCGAAATATCCCAAATCTCTTCCCATCGCATATCCTCGAAGGCCTTACGATAGAGCTCCAGAACAATCTGATCTCTGACGCCCGTTGATACAACATATTCGTTGTAGGCCTCTGTGGTGATGCAGACCGCTTCAGGCACGCGAAGCCCTTTTTGTGCCATCTCCGCAAGGGCGAATCCCTTACCCCCTACACGAAGGCGTTCCTGCTCATTGATGCTGTGGAGATCTAAAACAAGATTCATGGCTTCACGTGGAGTTCTATGACTTTCTGGAAACGGGTTGCCACGTAGTATCTGTGCACCCGAATTCTCAGAAAAGCACAACTAGGAGCAGATACAAAATCCTCAAGATGGGGATGCTTCTCGAGGTAGATTTGTAATACCTTATCACGCTCATGAAGCTCCACCTCCTCTGCCTCGCCCGTGGCCGTCACGGCCATGGCCCATCTGAAATCGGAGACTTCATTGGATCGGCTGTCCACAAGCATTGCCACCCTCGAGTCGGCCAATAGATTTGCAAACTTCCGAGTTGCCCGAGTTGTGGCAAAGAAAAGGTGCTTGAGATTTTTGCTGGTAGCAAAGGCCACCAGGCTGGTGTAGGGCTGTCCCTCATTCTGAGTGGCCAGAACGGCCAGGCGCTGAGATTCAAAGAGACCTTGGAGATCCTTTTTCACGCTGTCCAGGTCTTTCAAAACATGACTCTCCGTCGTCAACCAGATGGATACAAAACGGCCTTCCCTTTTCTAATTATTCATTCTCAAAAAGGAAACAAAAATTCTTCTTTTTAATTTTATTAGGGCCTCACACAGCTTCTCCGAGGGCCTTCAGGGCCTTGGGAACCGTGTCCTTAGGGCTCACTTTATACCACGCATCGATAATCTTACCGTCTTGACCGATCAGAAATGAGGAACGTATAATTCCTTCATATTTTTTCCCATACATGGCTTTCTCGCCCCAGGTCCCGTAGGCATCGGCCACCTTGTGGTCTGGATCTGAAAGGAGTGGGAAGCCAAGGCCTTGTTTCGCGTCGAACTTCTTCTGTGCATCTGGAAGATCGGGGCTAATGCCAACAGCAGCGATGCCAAGTTGGTCAAGATCGCCTTTTGCATCCCGAACACTGATGGCCTGCTTAGTGCAACCCCCTGTATTTGCTTTTGGATAGAAGTAGAGCAGCAATTTCTTTCCTTTGAAATCAGACAATTTCAACTTTTTCCTGTTTTGATCTGTCAAATTAAAAACAGGGGCCTTATCCCCCTTCTTTAGCTTTGTCATTGTTAATAACCTCCTCCAAAAACGCTCTGGACACATTGTTCATTGTTATTAACTTAAGCACTGGAGGGACTTGGTGTCAACACGAACTTCATATTTTAAAAGCCTTTTCCCCGTCTTCCACACGTGCGGCGAATTTGGTGACTTCAATTTGAAGATTTTTTGTCTCATTTTAGGGTTTTTGTATTGTTTTTCACAGAAATCCTTTTTAAATCTGGATTTGTTCAATTTGAAAGCCAGACCACCTCCCAGAACTAACGCGCCACCGTCAAATATCCATATAGATAAATATGAAATAGGGCATTCAGTCAAGCAACCATTACCACCAGCTAATAACCTCATCGACATCAAAGATCAAATCGATTAGTTCCTCGTAATCCGGGGATTCGTCTTCTATATCGAAAAGTGGGACTTGAAGACAGTTATATCCCAGGGAAAGTGCATACATGAGGTTGCGTTGAAGGTCATCGGGCGGGGTTTTGAGTATATGCAGCATTTTTTTTCTTTTTTTTGGCATAACAATACCTCATCATGTACTAATTTATTGCCGATCCCCAAAAGGGATCACCAGGTCCATTTTCTTCAGTTTGTGGGCTATCTTTTCGATGGGCATATGCTGGAAGCCCCATTGGGCGTTTTCTTCAACATTCGTATAATATGGGCACTCCAGTTCTTCAAGCCACTCCAGGTTATCCTTCAGGGCATCGGTCATTTCGATTGTAACATTGAGAACAAACAAATATCCCCCGTAGTTATGTGCCGCTAAGCCAAGCGCCGCACGGGTGCCTTCCCACACATCCTGCGCTCTGCGAACCAAAACGGCACAATGCTTGATGTTTTCCATAGCGATTTGATCCTCCGGTTTATTCAATTGCGGTTTTTATCCGGCTGTTGGCATTGCCGGTATCAAAACTGCTTCGATTCAAAATGTTAAATAACGATCACAGTCATATATCATTTCAGCATGCCATGATTGCGAGGCATAAGCCTTATCATCTAATATGGATTCTGACCGCTGAAGGTTGTTGGACTCAAATCCTACATTGCAGAGAGCGATTCGTGCTGCTAATCCTTGTAGTTCCTTTAATCGCTGATCCATGCTCAACAAGGTGCCAAGATGGGTAAAAAACACACTCACCTCAACGTTCTTTTTTTTTGCCGCCTGGCATAATTTGATAAGTTTATCCATATGCTTATCTGAAGTGACGTAGATTCCAAGGGATTTGCTCATAATTCCTCCATTTTTAATCGTATAGTGCGAGGGTATTTCGAAAGAAGGCGGGTTAGGTTCTGGTGGCAGTAAATTCTTTGACCCTGTAAAAACCCTTTTGGGATCGCCTCAGGTTTCCGCGGATCTATGGCCGCTCAGTATCAAAACGCGGTATACACGTTACGCCCCATAATGCCCACTCATTACTCGGTCTGGGCACTTTTTCAGCGATGTTTGACTCAATCCTATCTTTCTCCTCGGGACTTAATTTAATTCTATCTAACTTATTTTCAACTTTGGACCAAAATAGCCCTTGATGAAACTCCCTGGTGGCTCGGATATTGACGGTCAAAAACCGTATTTCAATAGAACCTAATTTGGCAATAACCGTTTCCTTCAAAACCCCGTTTTCCTTGTTTGCATCCACAAGAAGTGCCACAAGTCTTGCTCGGCCGGAGTGGGTATTTCCATTCGGTTCTTGCTCTTCCCACATTAGCTCCATCGCTCCCCCTATGCGTCTTTATCTCCTTTTCTAAGAGCATTCGTTGCGGTTCGGCAGTTGGAATGGATCATAGGTCCCGCTGACAACCGGATCGTTTTAATGTTTGCCCCACGCGTGGGGCAGGCTCGGAAGAAGGACGGTGATAGAAAAACCCAGCTTCAAAAAAGTATCAATACCACAATGTAGCATTGTTTTTATTCATTATTAACCGGCCTGTCAACAGGGAAGTTTTTGCGGCAATGTCGTGTCGCCGAAGGACATCATGACGTTTATTATGTTTTTCAATACCCCGTCCGCTTTCGGCGGGGTTTCATCTACTTACCTCTCCCCGGGGAGAGGGGTAGGGTGAGGGGGTTAAAGTAGTATTATGCCTCTGCATACCCCGATCG
>CP070700.1:3855225-3877433 GCA_020349865.1 Desulfobacteraceae bacterium | reverse complement strand
AGGTAACCCGGTCGCCTTCTTTAAGAGACTTGAAACCGCTGGCATTAATACCAGAATGATGAACGAATAAATCCGGACCATCTTCTTGCTCAATGAAGCCATAGCCTTTGCGATCATCAAACCACTTCACAATTCCATTTGTCATAGTGACACCCTCCTTTCTAAAAGATTTTCATGGTTCCAAACGTTAGGCTGCCACTTTTGACAAATGCATCCTTCCCACAGAACGAAACCACTCTACCAATAAAAGAACTGGCCCTTATCAATGAGTCCAATGATAGGCCGTACTTGGGTAAAATCAAGTTATTTTTTGTCCATGAGTCGTTTTTTAGGCGGAGAAATATAAAGTGCAGATGGTGCGCTATGGTGAGAGCGCTGTGGTTTTGGCCGGTGTGGGCTTATCGTTTCTACTCAACCTTGATTTTTCCAAGTTTGGTGCCGAGGGAGTTTTAAACGCATTGTTTCCAAACGTCAGAATCTGACTTATTGCCAAACGTGAAGAAAAATCCGTTCACATAGCACATATACCTGCCTAAAGAGACAAGCCTTAATCATTTGCAATAATTAGAAAATATCTATTGGCATCACTCTGGCACGATTCCTGCTGAAAGGTAAAGTGATGCGGTGTGCATCATTGGAATAGCCTTCATACCGAAAAATGGCTTATCAGTGTTGAAGCTAATGTCTGGAGTCCTATTGCAAGATACAGCAATAGGTGTAAAGCGGATCAAAACAGTATCAAATCGGGAAGAGTTGTTTTTAGATTGGTAAATAATCCAAGTATCAAATCTTGTGAAGCTATTCCTCTTTGCACTCTAATGACTTTTTACCGTTGAATTGACGGAAGAAGAACCGGCAGATTCAGTACGCACATGGGATTCTTTAAGAAAATTCGTCGCCATGCGGCAGTTGCGAGCGGGAACTTTGCCATGATATTCAAGGACGTGGACATCCCTCCACTCCCTACGGCAGTGGCTCGCTTGATTGCAGAGATCAACCGGCCTGAGCCTGACATTGACCAACTGGTAAACCTGATGTCGTCTACCACAGAAATCGCCGCAAAGGTAATAAAAACTGTCAATTCTGCTCTGTTTTCGCCGCGAATGCCGGTAACCAGCGTAAAGCACGCTGTCACTCTTCTGGGGCTTCGTCATATTCGCTCCATAGCCCTCGGGTATGCAGCAATGGAAGCACTACCAAAACCCAAAGGCGAACTTTTTGACCACGAGGCCTTCTGGACTGACTCGCTCCTTCGGGCAATCATGTCGCGCTCGTTCTCAAAGAAGATACTCCGAACCCATTCGGAAGAGGCATTCACGGCCTCACTCCTGTCGGATTTGGCGCTGCCGGTGCTACTTTGTGTCTGGAGAGAGTATTACGAGCCAGTGATCGAGGAATGGAAGCAAAGCCGTAGCCGGCTATCTGAGATCGAACGCGAGCATTTCGGTTGGGACCACGCTCAGGCCGCCGCATGGATCGCGCAGTCGTGGGAGTTCCCCGAGGAAATGGTATGCTACCTCGGGGCTCACAATCTTCCAAAGGAAAAGATCATTGAACACGAGCTTGGTGACACGATTGTAGCCCCAATGTCGGTCGCAGCTCTTTCATCAAGCGTTCTGAAACCAGATCACGAGCGCTCAAGATGTGTCTTCCGTGGGGCTACCGAGTGGCTTTCAATGTCCGGTTCCGAGTTTGTCGATGGCATGAGCGAGGCCAGGGGAGCTTTAGTGGAGATCCTGGAACTTTTTGGACTACCTGACCGGAATGCAGGAAGGGTTCTGGATGACTTACTTACCGCATCAGGTTCTGAAGACCATCAGGAGGATGCGTGAAAACAAATCGACTACTCGGTCCTCAGCACAGCCTTCTTTTTCGGGTGATCGGCTTTTTCTCCAGGCTGCGGCTTGAGTACCTGCTCCGAAGTATGGGTAATGGGCGTTTCCTGGTAGTGATGTTCCTGTTTGTTGCAGGTGCGACCGCTCTGGGTATCATCACCATTGCGGCGTACTTAACAGAACTGCCTTTGCTTTTTCCTCCGTTGGGTCCATCCGCATTTATCCTGTTTCACACGCCGATGTCCATGACGGCAAGCCCCAGGAATGTGATTCTTTCGCATACCATGGCGGTGGTCACAGGGCTTTTGTCGCTTTGGATTGTCGGAATAATTTGCCCGGAAGCAAAACTTTCCGATCCGACTGTGATGAAATGGTACCGTGTCATAGTCATTGCCCTTTCAATGGGTTTCATAGGTCTATTGATGGTTACGGCGAGGTGTGTCCATCCACCGGCGGCCGCCTCGGCCCTGATCGCCGGAATGGGGTATCTTGCAAACGCCGAGCAGGTCCTGGGGATCCTTGGGGCGGTGATCCTTCTCGTAATGGAGGCTATTTTCTTTAACCGCGTCATCGGTGGACTCCCGTATCCCCTATGGCGAGCCGATCCCAAGATTGCCCGGAACTACGGACAACTGGCCGGAATCCCTGAGACCGGAACAACATTCTGGCAACAACTCGCAACCAGGACATTCCAGCGCCGCTGATCAAAAAGTTCAAGGTCAAACCTCGACGGCCTGCTCCCCAATCTTAGCGTCAGGCTCAAATGTTCAGGAAGCCAGAAGATTTTGCGAAAAGATTCGAAGAGAGTACAAAGCGACATCGGAGTTTGTTCCTGCGTCTTGGGCCGACACCTGTTTTAGAAGCTTACATTTCCAGGGGTTCTCGGGAAGGGAATTACGTCTCTGATATTGGCAAGGCCGGTAACAAACTGAATAAGGCGTTCGAATCCGAGTCCAAAGCCGGAGTGAGGAGTAGATCCGAATTTTCTCAATTCCAGGTACCACCAGTAATCATCAGGGTTGAGGTTCATCTCCTTGATTCTCTCAACCAGGGTATCATAGTCATCTTCACGCTGGCTCCCTCCGATGATCTCTCCTATCTTTGGCACCAGCACATCCATCGCACGCACTGTCTTTCTGTCTTCATTCAACTTCATGTAAAAGGCCTTTATCTCTTTTGGATAGTCTACCAGTATAACCGGCCTCTTAAAGACCTTTTCGCAAAGGTGCCTTTCATGTTCCGATTGAAGATCGCATCCCCAGCTGACCGGAAACTCAAACTTTTCTTTTGCTTTTAATAGGGTTTCTATCCCTTCTGTGTAGGTCAGGTATTCAAAGTCCTGTGCAACAAGTTTTTCAAGGGTATCCAGTACTGTAGCATCTATTAAGCGGTTAAAGAACTTCATGTCCTCTTCACAATTTTCCAGTACGTAATTAAAAATATATTTCAGCAATTGAGCTGCCAGCTCTGCATTCCCCTGGAGATCACAAAATGCCATCTCAGGTTCAACCATCCAGAACTCAGCCAGGTGACGGGACGTATTTGAATCTTCTGCCCTGAAAGTGGGCCCAAAAGTATACACATCTCCCATGGCAAGCGCATAAATCTCGGCTTCAAGCTGTCCACTCACCGTCAGTGAAGCAGGTCCCCCAAAAAAATCCTTGGAAAAATCGGCATGACCATCTTTTTTAGGGACCTGATCCAAGTCAAATTTGGTAACCCTGAACATTTCTCCGGCCCCCTCGCAGTCGCTCCCGGTAATAATGGGTGTGTGAATATAGATAAAACCTCTCTCCTGAAAAAAAGTGTGAATGGCATAACTCATGGCATTTCTCACCCTTGCGACAGCGCCAAAGGTATTGGTTCTGGGTCTTAGGTGAGCAATGGTTCGCAGGAATTCAAAGGAGTGCCGCTTTTTCTGAAGGGGGTAAACAGCAGGGTCGGCCCATCCCACAACCTCCATCTCTTCGGCCTGAAGTTCCACCTTTTGACCCTTGCCGGGGGAGGCCGCCAACAGACCAACAACCTTAATAGAGCACCCGGTCTGTAATGCAATAATCTCATCCTTATAATTGGACAGCTTGCCATCGGCAATGATTTGAAGACTGCCCATGCAAGACCCGTCGTTGACTTCAATAAAAGAAAACCCGCCCTTTGAGTCTCTTTTCGTCCTGACCCAACCCATTAGGGTAAAACGGGCGCCAATCTCCCCTGAAAAAAGGATCTCAACGATTCTTGTCCTTTTCAAATGTGATAACCTCAATAAAGTTATAGTTTATAGTCTGTTGAGCTATGAGCCTATATAAAAGCGTAGGGCAGTTTTATCCCTCTTTTTTCTCAAATTCTGCCATGAATGCCACCAGGTCCTTTACGGCCCATATTCCCGTGGCATTATAGATGGAAGCCCTGCAACCGCCTACCGAACGGTGTCCCTTCAGCCCTCCCATACCCTCTCTAAGTGCCTGGGCCACAAATCTCGTTTCCAGGTTCTCGTTTGGAAGCCTGAAGGTAACATTCATCAGGGACCTGCTGTCCGTGGCAGCGGTGCCTGTGTAAAAGTCGGATTGATCAATATAGTCATATATGAGGGCTGCTTTCTCCTGATTGACCTTCCCCATGTTCTCAAGTCCGCCAATGGTCTCTTGAAGCCATTTGAGAACCAGATTGGTCGTATATATAACCAGGCAAGCCGGTGTATTGAACATGGAATTTTTCTCACTAAATGTAGTGTATTTCAGCATTGTAGGGATGCCATCAGGTACTCTTTCAAGCATATCATTGCGTATAATTACCATTGCCGTACCGGCAGGCCCTATGTTCTTCTGTGCTCCTGCGTAGATCAACCCGAACGGCTTCGCATCAAAAGGCCGGCTCATAATGTCAGATGACATGTCACTGATAAGAGGGACATCCCCACTGTCAGGAAATTGTGCCCACTGAGTGCCTTTGATGGTATTGTTTGAGGTAAAGTGGAGATAAGCAGCATCCTGGTCAACCCTGAAATCTTTCGGAATATATGAGAACCCCTTTTCCTCTGAAGAGGCGATCACGCGAACGTCCTTATCCTGGATCCTGGCCTCCTTGATGGCTTTTGTTGACCATGTGCCTGTGTCGATGTAATCCACAGGTTTGCCTTCCAGGCAGAGATTCATGGGGATCATGCAAAACTGAAGGCTGGCACCACCCTGAATGAAAAGGACATGAAAATCTTCACCAAGATTCAAGAGGTTTTTGGTCCTTTCAACTGCCTCATTTATCACATCATCAAACCACTTTGAACGATGACTTACCTCTAAGACAGACATTCCCGAGCCCTTAAAATCCAGGAATTCTGATTGCATTTCTTCTAAAACAGGCAATGGTAATGCAGCCGGACCAGCATTAAAATTGTGAATTCTTTTCCCCATAGGTCAATCTCCTTTAAGTACAAGAGCAGCAAAAATGGCATTTATGGATAGAGCTTATCACGCAAATTGTATTGATTTGAACCGCCGTACGTATCCTGACAATGGATAAACCCAAGAATTAACTTTCAAGCTCCTTGAGCGTCTCTTGTACTATCCTAAGCCCTTCTTTATCTTTTTCAAATGGAGGACGCCCCTCCAGGTCCGCCTCTATGATACTGGTTTGGAAAGGGATAAAGGCCAGGAAATGAAAGTCGGGCATTTGCTTTAACAAGAAATCCCTGTCATTGTCCGATCGAATCTTATTACCCACAAAACTCAGTTTTTTTATCTTGATATCTCCGGCCAGCTTGTGGATCTGATGTGCAGTTTCAATGCTGCGCCTTCCGGGTTCTACGACGACCACAAGCCGGTCAACGGCCATGGCAGTCCCACGGCCCAGGTGTTCCAAACCTGCCTCCATATCCAGCACTACGGCCTCGTCCCGGGCAAGCACTATATGTCTCACCAGATTCTTGAGGAGGACGCTCTCGGGGCATACACATCCTGCACCACCTGTCTTGACACTTCCCATAACCATTACTTTTACACCGTCTACTTCTACGGATAGTTTCTCCGGAAGATCTTCAACCTTGGGATTTAGTTTAAACAACTGTCCCATGGTCCCTGCCTTGGCCCCGGTTCTTTCCTCGACCAGTTCCTTCATTTGTGAGATGGGCACGATTTTATCGCTGTTTTTAACACCAAGGGCCTGAGCCAGGTTGGCATCGGGATCCGCATCAATGGCCAGTACCTTTTTACCCTCGTCTGCGAGGGCCCGAATTAAAAACGAGGCAAAGGTGGTCTTCCCCACGCCTCCCTTACCGCTTATGGCAATCTTCATGAATATCTCCTTGTGCGTCCAGCTTCGGAAATAAGATTTTTAATTAACTAAATCACAGACGTTTTTTCAAGAACAAAATGTCCTTAAGAAACGCACACGCTATGGTTCTTCCGGAAAATGAGTACCGGATCATGATTTATATTCTTTCTCCTATACACCCTCCCGAAAAAGCGATGGTTTATCAATCGGTTTCAGGCCGACCAACCGTCTTGAGATAGTGCTAATATCAACCACAATCAGATAAAGTGCAGGCACGAAAAGCAAGGTTAAAACGGTAGCAACAAGTAAGCCGAAGCAAATACTTACAGCCATAGGAATAAGAAACTGGGCCTGAAAGCTCCTTTCCGTTAAGAGGGGAAGCAGGCCAGCGATGGTGGTCAGGGACGTGAGAATGACGGCCCGGAATCTGGACTTGCCTGATTCTTCCACAGCCAGCCTTATGGGCGTGCCTTTCCTCAGAGACCGATTTATGAAATCCAGCAGGAGAATAGAGTCGTTGACCACAATACCCGAAAGGGCCACAACACCCAAGAGGCTCAAAAGCGTAATGGGCAACCCCATTATCAGGTGTCCCAGGACAGAGCCTACCATGCCAAAGGGGAGGGCCGCCATGATAATGACTGGTTGAATGTAAGAACGGAACTGGGTCGCTAGTAACAGATAGATCGCCAGGATTGCGATGACAAATCCTCTGAACAAGCTGCCTACCGATTCGTTAGAACGCTGCCTTTGCCCTTCAAAAGAGTACTTAACGCTGGGATAGCGCGTTATCAGTTCAGGAAGAAAAGCGTTGCCCAGTTCACCAAGGATGCGCTCTGCGTTGGCAACATTTTCATCCAGATCCGACATGACCGTAATCTGGCGCTGTCGGTTGACCCTGTTTATTACAGAATAACCACGTCCATAAACCACCTCAGCCACTTCTCCAAATGGCACCTCAGTGCCAAGCGTGTTGCGGATTCGCATCTCTTCAATGGTTCCCAGGGTGCGCCGTTCCGACTCGGAATAGCGGATCATAACCTTTACATCATCGCGGCCCCGCTGGAGGCGAGCCGCTTCCTCTCCATAGAAGGCCTGTCTTACTTGCCTTGCCAAGTCCGCCAGTGTGATTCCCAGCGGACGCGCGGACTCCTTGGCCCTGATCTTGATTTCTACCTTGCCGGGCTTAAAATTGTCTGTAATGTCGAATGTTCCCTGATATCTGGATAGCTCAAACTTGAGTTCATTGGCTGCATTTTGTAGTTCTTTAAAATCATGGCCGGTGAGCTGAATTTCAATGGGATTACCCCCCGGTCCGCCGGTCAAAGTTGAAAAGGAAAGCCTCTCTGTCCCAGGAATTTCACCCACCAGTTCTCTCCAGCGGTTGACAACCTCGGTTACCGTGACGGAGCGTTCTTCTGCCGGGAGGAGTTCCAGAAAAACCTGCCCTGCATGCCCTCCTATTTCGGTTCCTCCAAAGCCGGGATTAGAAATAATACCCGTGAGGCTGAAAGAGTAAAGGACAATATCTCTGCCATCCGTTTTTTCCCCTGAAAACTCCTCATTCAGTTGTGGAACCACACCTTCGATTCTTTTAACCGTTGCCTCCGTCAAACTTGCAGGCGTGCCCAGGGGGTAACTCATCTGCACCTGAATGTAGTTACTGGCAGGCTTGGGAAAAAGGACATAAGGAACATGTCTACCCTTGATAAGCCCAAAGATTATAATCAGGACGCCCAGACCTACAATGAAAGTGAAATAGCGATTCTTTAAGACGCGCGTAAGCATAGGACCGTATATGTGCTTTATGGTATACTGAAGGCCGTTTTGAATCCGGTCCAGAAATCGGGTGTGCCACATTTTATTTCTTTTGATTTTGCGACGGTCACGTTCCAGGGCCCCGGCAAGATGTGCCGGAAGGATGACAAAGGCTTCCCACAAGGAAACCACGAGAATAGTGATTACGGCTATTGGAAGAATCTTTATGAATTTTCCCATAATACCAGTTACATAGAGCAGTGGCATGAATGCAACGATGGTTGTGCTAACAGCCATGAGCACGGGTACGCCCACCTCTCCGGTCCCATTAATGATAGACCGAATGGGGGGTTCGCCCCTCTCGTAATGGGCGAAGATATTTTCTCCGATTATAATGGCATCATCCACAAGGATTCCAAGGGTCATGATAAAGGCAAAGAGGGACATCATGTTGATGCTTTCACCAAACCCGTAAAGCACGTAAAAGGCGCCCATAAAGGATATTGGTATTCCAAGGGCTACCCAGAATGCCAGGCCAAAGCGGAGAAAAATGGCAAGGGAGATAAAGACCAGGATAATTCCCTGGATCCCGTTGCGTACTAACAGGTCAATCCGGTCTTGAACAATGAGAGACAGGTCGCCCCAGGGTGCCATATGTATACCAGGGGGAAGTTTGTGTTTGTTTTTTTGTATATAGGAGTTTACCCTGCGGGCAATATTGATCAGGTCTTCATCTCGGGTTTTTCTCACCTGAACCAGAGCGGCAGGCTGGCCATTGAAATGGCCCTTTTGCTCTGTATCCTGAAACCCATCAATGACGCGGGCCAAATCCCCCAAACGGATAATGGTGCCGTCCGCCAGTGTGATAAGCGGGATGTTCTCAAACTCCCTTCCTGCATATCGCTGTCCCTTTGTTCTAATGAGTACTTCACCCCCGACAGCCTTGATAACCCCTCCCGGAAGGTCCAGGCTTCCGGTTTTCACTGCGGCTGCAATCTGATCAAAGGTCATCCGGTATCTTCTGAGATCCTCCTCAGAAACCTCCACTGATATCTCGTAGTCACGAACCCCGGCAAGGTTTACCTGTGAAATGCTGTCGAAGGTTAAGAGATCCTCCCGGACCTTTTCTGCTACCTGGCGAAGGGCTAATTCGGATACATTTCCATAAATTGCTATGTTGATGGCCTCTTCCTTGAATGTGACCTCCCGGGTTAGTGGCATCTCGGCATCTTCGGGGAAGGTGTCTATTGTATCTACCTGGGTCTTGATTTCATCCACCACCTTCTGAATATCATCCACAGTCTCTTTCAGTTCCAGCAGGACCGTACCAACCCCTTCTTCTGCCTTTGAAATGATCTTTCTGATCCCCTCGATGGACTTTATCTTCTCTTCAATTTTGATAATAATTCCTTCTTCAATCTCTTCGGGACTTGCACCCGGATAAACCACCCGGACATAGATCATGTCCAGGGAGAATTGAGGAAATACTTCCCGCTTCATGCGTGTCAGAGCCAAAAGGCCCACAATAATCACAAAGACCATCAGAAGGTTGACGGTGACCCTGTGCTCGACGGACCATCGTGCGAGGGGCTTCATCTAAACGCCCCATTTTGATCGTGCCTTGATCTTACACGGACTTTCATTCCCTCAGTAGCCACACCAGGAAAGCGTGTTATGATCTGATCCCCTTCTTTAATACCCTCATTGATGTACAACTGATTGTCCACACGCCTCAAAACCTTGACAGATTTGATGTGTACTTTGCCATCTTCCACCACATATACGCTGTTGTTTTCGTGCACCGTTTCCCGGGGAAGGAGGAAAATATCCTCCACCTGTTTTCCCACGATTTCAACCATGACAAACATACCCGGCATAAGTGGATGACCAGTGCCGGGGTGCCCATTTTGTACCTGTATCACGACCGGCAGGGTGCGGGTCTTTTCTTCCATCTGCCCCTTGATTCTGGATACAAAGCCGTCCCAACGGATGTTTTTTCCTGCTGCATCAAAGGTAATTCGTGCCCTTGTGGGCGAATTACTTTTCGGATTAACTGATCCTCCTGAATTGAGATGGAGCCAAACAATATCTCTGGACGGAATGCGGACCTCTACCTCCATAATACCCACGTTATACAAATGGGCCAATCTCGTCCCAGCGGTTACATATTGGCCTGTTTCTGCCTGTTTTTCTGCCATTCGGCCGTCAAAGGGCGCGCGTATTTCGGTCCGCTCTAGATCCAGTTGGGCCTCTTTCATTTGTACCAGCGCAGACCGGCGCTGGGCCTTAAGGAGGTTAATACGCGGTTTAATAAGCGCCAAAGAATTCTCAACTTCTTGTGCCTTTAGACTGCTTACAAGCCATCTTTGGTGAGTTTGATCCAACAGGTTTTGAGAGACTACTTTCCGCTTTGCGAGAGACAGGTTTCTGTCGTATTCTGCCTTGGAAAGGCGAAGGTCCTCTTCAGCGAGTGAAAGGGAGGCCTGAAGGTTTTTCCTCTCTTGTGAAATCCTGGCCACCTCGGCATCAAGACGCATTATTTCCGAGCGGAGGCGGTCAACGGTGAGGCGGTAACTACGCGGGTCAATGCGCATTAGAAATGTTCCTTTGGGAAAATAGATCCCTTCTTCAAAGTCAGGGGCCATTTCCACTATCTTTCCACGCACTTCCGCCGTAAGACTCAAGTTTTCTCCGGAACGTACTGTTCCATAGGCCCGAATTACCATATTTTGAGAGGTCCTGTGGGCTCTTATAACCTCAACAAGGGTCGCAGACCGCACTACATTCTGACGTGTGGGGTGTGGCCGGAGCTTGATCAAAACCCCTGCAATGGCCCCGGAAATGATCAAGACCAGAGCTATCCTAAAACCCTTTATCAATATCCTATTGGTTTTCATATCTGTGGGTTCAACCACTGAGATGGACCTATTTTTCTTTCCAGACCGGTTTCCGCTTTTTCAGGAAGGCATCTACCCCTTCCTGTGCATCATCGGTCACACAAAGAGCCGCAAAGGTTTCATTAGAGTATTCGAGCGCCTTTTTAAATTCCATGTCCGACATGCCGTAAAACGCCTGCTTCCCCATTTGTAGAGCCAAGGGGCTTTTTTCAGCCAGCTTGTTGGCAAGAGCCTTTGTCGCTTCCTCCAGTTGATCTGCAGGCACCACCTTGTTCACAAGACCCCACCGTTCCGCATCCTCGGCCTCTATCATGTCCCCGGTTAAGAGCATTTCAAGGCAGCGCTTTCTGCCAAGGGATCTCGATAAGGGAACTGCAGGACCCATGCAGAAGAGGCCAACATTAATTGCCGTAGTGCCGATTTTAGTGCCTTCTGCGATAATGGCCAGGTCACAGGCCGCAATGAGCCCTGCACCATTTGCCACGGCATAACCATGAGCAGAGGCGATAACCGGTTTCTTCATATAGGCAATAACATGATTCATTTGCTCCATCAACCCCACCCATTCCCTATATTGTCTCAGGGATTTCCTAAAAAATTCTGCCACATCGATACCAGTGGAGAAAGCCTTACCAGCCCCTTTTACCACAACAACCCGGACTTCCTTGTCATTATCCAGTTGAATAAGGGCCTGGTTCAATTCCCTGGCCATTTCAGAGCTAAATGTGTTTAGCTGCTCGGGACGATTCAGGGTGATGGTTCCCACGTGATTTTCCTGATCCACAATCACCGTATTGTAACCCATTTGTAACCTCCTTTATTAAACCCAGATTTTGCAGTAGTCTCCTACTGCGACTTGAAAATCCTTGCTGCAACGCTTGTTTCCCGATTTTGCTCCTCGACATAGTTATGAATATGCCTCCGTCACAAAATCGCTCCAACTGCCCGTTTCGCTATGGTTTTCTGCGCCTCGCTACGGATTCTACTGCACAATCTGGGTTAAATGTTGCGGCCATAATAATATGCGCATGGTCTGTGTTGGCACTCTGTATTACGTTCTCAATTTTTACACAGTGAATTACCATCATTGCAAGTATAATCTGTCACTAAGCTGGGCAATCATTTGGGTATCTTGCCACGAAGGCACGAAGGCACCAAAGATAATAAACGTGAGATACTTGAAAAGGCAGCGCAAATTAAATAAGATTACCCTTTAGCTCTTTACAAAAAAATGATCTTCAGAAGGACAATGCACTGAAAAATGCAACACGTTCAAACAGGTCTTGATCTTGTCAGGGAAGGACACTGGAAACAGTTTAACGGGTGTAGACTTGGTCTCCTTGCCAACCAGGCCTCCCTGGACAGCAGGCTCAACAGGGCAAAAGAAATAATAGCTAATCTGCTCCCTGGTCAGTTGAAAGCCCTTTTCGGACCTCAGCATGGCTATGGTGGCGAAGACCAGGACAATATGGTTGAAACCGACCATTCACACGATAATGAATTGAAGATACCGGTCTTTAGCCTTTATGCTGACAAAAGAGAACCTCTCCCTTACATGCTCGAGATGGTGGACATCTTGATCATTGATCTCCAGGATGTGGGAACCAGGGTTTATACGTTTGCTTCCACAATGCTGAATTGCCTCAGGGCGGCAGCAAGGGCTGGCAAGAGGGTCATTGTGCTGGACCGGCCTAACCCCCTTGGTGGCGAGGTGTTGGAGGGAAACCTCCTGCAGCCGGAACTTTTTTCTTTTGTGGGACCTTACAGCTTTCCCATGCGTCACGGATTGACAATGGGAGAAATGGCCGAAATCTTTAACGAGGTATTCGGTCTTGGCTGCGATCTTAAAGTAATACCCATGAAGGGGTGGCGTCGAGAGATGTTATGGAATGAAACAGGACTGAAATGGATTATGCCATCTCCTAATATGCCACTTCTGGAAACAGCATACGTATACCCAGGGCAGGTAATCTTGGAGGGAACAAACCTCTCTGAAGGCAGGGGGACCTGTAGGCCATTTGAAGTTTTCGGTGCTCCTTACCTCGATACAAAATCCATGAAAAGGGCGCTGGAATCGGAGGCGATGCAGGGGTGTTCATTTCAGGAATATTCATTTCGCCCCACTTTCCAGAAATGGAAAGGGGAACTCTGCAAGGGATTCATGTTACATATAATGGATCCCCATATCTACCGGCCTTATTATACTTCAATTGCCTTGCTGAAAGCGGTGATGAAAATCCACAGGAAGGACTTTGAATGGAAAGAACCACCTTATGAGTATGAACATGAAAAAAGGCCCATCGATTTGATCTTGGGAGACACATCGCTGCGCAAGGACCTTGAATCAGATGTCCCCCTTTCAAAAATAAGCCAAACCTGGGCCGCAGACCTCAAATCCTTCTCCCGGTGGAGAAAGCCCTACCTTCTTTATTCATAAATAACTCAAGACGCTTGGCAGGGGAAAAAGAGGCGTTTTTCAAAGATCTCTATGTTTATCTTTTGATTTTAGAAGGGTAGGTCTCGCTTGAGAGTATTAGGTCCCGCAGTAAAGATGTTGTCAGGGGCTGCCCATTGTCTTGAGGAGATTCTCACCTGTCTGGATTGACTTCTCACCACGTCGGTTGACAATAATAGACCCTTTCTGAGTTGAGGGTCATGAGGAGAAGCTCCTTTATCAGCTGCTTCTCCTCTTTGTTGAGCGTTAATATATCAATTGTTATGTCGCCAAGGTCAACATTGGCATCATGTTCACTTTCAAAGGCGCTCATGGGTTACTTTTTTTGCCCCCCGGCTATCCATTTGTCAATTGCTTCTTTGTCGAATCGCCATACCCTTCCAATACGAATCGCGGGGATTTTGCCTTCTCCGGCATACTTGCAAATGGTGATTTCGTGCAACTTGAGATATTTTGCAAGTTCTTTTGTTGTCATAATCTCTGGCATAATATACTCCTCAGTATTAAAATTTACACAATAGATTTCTTAATGTGCTTGTATATATCAGGTTGGTGACTGTATTTAATATTAATACCGGAAAGCTTTAAAGTCAATAAAAAACTGTTAATAGTCAATAAAAACACCTTAACTTTTTATATTTGGTTTGTATTGTACTTTTCCAAGTTCAATTCTGAAAAATTAAGAATAAGAGCCTATTATGAAACTTAACGAACTCGTTCTTCTTATTACCCTGGCTTGCTTATGCCTTTCTATGGCGCCTTCCGAGTACCGTTCGGTTGATTTCGTCTATGATGGGGATACCATTCTTCTCGATGGGGGAGATAAGGTGCGATACCTGGGGATCGACGCTCCTGAAATCGATCATAAAGGCGGAAAAAGCGAGTTCATGGCCCGTGCTGCCAGGAATTTCAACGTCAAACTGGTCAAAGACTCTCGAGTGAAGCTGGAATATGATCAAGAAAAAAGAGATCGGTATGGACGGCGCCTGGCTTATGTATTCTTAGAAAATGGGGACATGGTAAATGCGGTCTTACTCAGAAAAGGTCTGGCCCATGTCATGCTCCACAGCCTCAATGTAAAGTACAAAACCCTTTTGCTGGATTGCCAGCGAAAAGCAATGAAAGAGATGCTTGGGATCTGGAGAAGATCTCCCAAGAAGGAAGAAAAATATTATTTGGGAAATAAGAGTTCTTATCGGTTCCACAGACCAGGCTGCCATTTTGGCAGGAAAATATCTCGAAGAAATGTTGTGCGGTTTCAATCCCGTTATAATGCCTTTTGGGCAGGATTCAGTCCGTGTAAGCGATGCCGACCTTAAGATAGAACTTACCGTCCACCTGCTATCACTATACACAGGGATTGGCACAGCCATGTACGATCTTTACCCCTATATGGAGGTTGTTTAACCTTAAGTTCCCTTTGAAAACACCTCTCAAAAGGTTTTATCTCATTGAATTTTCAACGTAAAATGTGGGTCCTGGTTTTAATATTGTTCCCATGTAATTAATGCTTTTATATTTGACATAGTGGATGATGAATGATATACATGTTCCCATGTATATCGAGCGAGTTCCAAACCGCAATTCACGGCCAGCCATTCTGCTACGTGAAGGTTGGCGTGAAGGAAAGAAAACGTGTAAACGCACCATCGCGAATCTGACTAACTGGCCAGAGGAAAAAATTGAAGCCTTACGACTGCTGCTCAGAGGCGAACCCATGGTTTCGGCAAGGCAGGCATTTGTAGTTGAACGGACAGTTCCTCATGGTCATGTGCAAGCAGTGTTAGGCACGATTAAAAGGCTTGGACTGGATTCAATCATTTACTCCAAACGCTGCCGGGAGCGCGATCTGGTTGTTGCAATGATCGCCGAGCGATTGATCCGTCCCTGCTCGAAATTGGCGACAACACGGTTTTGGCACACTACGACATTGGCTGAAGAACTCAACGTGTCCGATGCTGATGAGGACGATCTGTATGACGCGATGGACTGGCTGCTGGCGAGGCAGGGTCGTATCGAGAAAAAGTTAGCTGCTCGTCATCTTGTGGAAGGATCGTTAGTACTTTATGACGTAACCAGCAGTTATTATGAGGGACGGACCTGCCCGTTGGCCCGTTTTGGTCATAACCGGGATCGCAAGAAGGGCAAGTTAATTATTGTGTACGGTTTGCTCACGGATGAGGCGGGAAGGCCGGTGTCCGTGGAAGTTTATCCTGGCAATACAGGCGATCCGAGCACGGTACCGAATCAGGTAGAGAAACTTCGGAAGCATTTTGGTCTTTGTCGTGTTGTACTGGTTGGTGATCGGGGAATGCTTACTCAAACGCAGATTGACAAGATCAAAGATTATCCTGGGCTTGGCTGGATCTCGGCATTGCGATTTCATGCCATCCGAAAGTTAGTCAATGCTGGGGGTCTGCAGATGTCTCTTTTTGATGAGAAAAATCTTGCTGAGATCCACTCACCGGAGTTTTCGGACGAACGGTTAGTAGCCTGCTATAATCCCATATTGGCCGAAGAACGACGACAGAAAAGAGAAAAGCTCCTGGCCGCAACCGAAAAAGGGCTTGAGAAAATAGTCAGGGAAGTTGCGCGCCGAACCAAGACGCCACTTGATAAAGCCGAAATCGGAAAAAAGGTGGGAAAGGTAATAAACCATTACAAGTTTGGAAAACACTTCACAATAATGATTGATGATGGTGCTTTTTCGTTTTCTCGCAAGGAGGAATCGATCCGTCGTGAATCGGATTTAGACGGGATTTATGTGATTCGGACCAGTGAACCTTCTGAACGTATCTCGGCGGAGGATACTGTGCGCAGCTATAAGAGGCTTGAACAGGTAGAGAGTGCTATCAGGTGCATGAAGGGAATTGATCTTCTTGTACGACCGATTCACCACCGCACTGAGGATCATGTTCGGCCTCACATCTTTCTTTGTATGCTAGCCTACTACGTGGAGTACCACATGCGAAAAGCCTTAGCGCCGCTTTTGTTCGAAGACGAGGAACTCGCTGAGAGGCGCAAGACGCGAGATCCTGTCAAATCTGCAAAACCGTCTGTCTCAGTAAAAAGAAAGAAGACAGTTCGCCTTACATCAGACGGTTTTGAAATACACAGCTTCCAAACTCTTTTGGCTGAACTCGCAACTCGTAGCCGTAACCGCTGTCGAGTCAAGTCTGATCCGACCGGGGCTACGTTCTATGAACTTACTGAACCAACTCCTCTCCAGGAACGGGCTTTTCAACTCCTGGGCTTGTAGCCAGTAAGTGGAAAATTACATTACAGGAAAACTATTTTAAATCAATAAGATACTTCTTTTCATGCAAAGGAACTTTGGTTTAAATTGTGGCTGAAAGACATTCAGGCGGTTGCGGGTCCATATAAAGATTGGTGCCGGATAAAGGGACCTGAGAGTCAGAACAAAAAGTAGAATCATCACAATTGGTTTGAAAGCACGCAAAATCTCCTAAAGAAGTACAAACAGAGACCTAAGAAATAAGCCCTAACCGTTTGTGTTATGGATTGAATCAGGACCCCCTTTTTTCAAATAAACAGGCACTGTTTTTTACCAAAAGCTCCCGCCGGTATATGGCGACCTCGAATAAATTTGAGCTATTAAAACAGGGAATGATTAGCATCAATGGATTTTCAGTGCCCCCTCTTTTTCTACAGAACACACACCTAAACACAATATCTTGTGTTCCTCGAGTCTTGGAATACCATAAAGCGTGCAAATTTTTACTGAAAAATGGAATTTAATTTCTCATATGGTGGTATTTCTTTACACATCTTATTATTTCCATCTCCCTATGTAGGGGTAAATATTCGAAATTATTATAATTAATTTTTGCTTATTTAAATGGCATAATTTTTGCTTATTCTATCCCATATTTATATGCAAGCTACTCTCTAGTTTTTATACAAGAGCTTCCATGGAGGTGAGCTATGGTGAATAAGGTAGCATGGGTGAAAGTTGAAGAGTGGGAATTTCAGAAAATACTAAAGGAAATAGCCGAAGGCGCCAGAACTGGGGCACACACAGTTGAGAAAAAAAATGGCTATGCCCGTCATGCTCGAGTTTATAAAAAGCCAAAATCACAGAAATTCAATCACGCGGCGGGATTAGTCTCCACTTTTTCCGCACAGAATTTCATAGGTATCTGAACACCCATTGTTAGGTGATCATGCTTTTCGGTTGAATGGAAACAGTTATCCCAAATTCCGTGCTCAACTTACAAATCACGCCTGCTAACAGTTGCCATTCAAACGTTTCATAAAAAGACGTTTGGCCTAAATTCTATCCGATGTGCCGAGGCAAACTACAAAACGTAGTCATTTCAGGTTCTCATCACGTTGAGAAATCAGGATTGACCAAAAAAATAGAGGAACGGCTTCAGCCCAGAGTTAACGGCTGTGTTCTGGACTAAATCAAGACTTTATATCTCACATACAGAGGCAGTTTTTCGTTCTTTATACGGTAGTCATATGACCAGAGCTTTGACCAAGATTCTCCTTTCAACTTCTAACCCCTCACTGGAAACCATCTGAACCACATGGAATAAAACCATGGAGCACGACAGAGAAAATCTAAGAGCCCAACAACCAAGTGGCATCCAAGACAGACAAAGTGGGGTTTCCAACCTGTGGCCAAAGGTATCTCCGCTCCCCTCAAGAGTTGATGGCGAGGTACAAATTGCAAAGGCTACCGCCAAAAAGCTCAAAATACCTTTTTTGGATCCTCTATGTGCTCAAATAGAGCCGGCTGCCATTTCGCTGCTCAAATCATATATGGCTTTCAAGTTTCGGGCTGTGCCTATTCGCATCGTCAACGATATTCTTTTGGTTGCAATGGCCAACCCAGAAGAGGCAACTGGGATTAAAACTCTTGAAATGTTTACCCGTTGTAAGATACGTCCAGCAGCTGCCCCGCGGAGTTCTGTTTCAGTGGCCCTGCAAGAGGTTTATGGGCAGCCTGAAAAGCGTGCTGCCAAAATTGGCCAAGGCGCTCTCATAGCTAATAAAGTTAAAGCGCCCCTTGA
Organism: Desulfobacteraceae bacterium; assembly: GCA_020349865.1. Next base: position 3,859,183 of record CP070700.1, on the reverse strand, counting down.
ATCCGAGGCGAGAGCTTTCATCATTTCTATCATCTCCAACAAGGGTGGTGTCGGAAAGACACACCTTTCCATAAATATCGCATATGCTCTGGCTAAAGCCGGAGCAAAGGTTCTCCTCATCGATGCGGATCTGGGTAACGCTGATATTTCAATCAAGCTTGGTATCTTTCCCAAACATCACCTGTTGCATTTCCTGGAAAAGAACCGTCAAATGCAGGATCTTATCGTTCATACAGAGTTCAACTTTGATCTCATATGCAGTACATACGGTGATTTCAAACTCGCCAATATGAACTATGCACAGAAGATAAAATTTATCAAGCACTTCAAAAGGATCAGTCAGGGCTATGATTTTGTTGTGTTTGATCATAGCGCTGGAATTTCCCGCACAGTTCTCGATTTCGCCCTTGTAGCCGATCGCACAGTGATTATAACCACGCCACAAGATCTAATCAGCGGATATGCATGTGCAAAAGCCAGCTTTTATCGCTTCAAGGAGATTGAAGAGAGGCTCGAAAGAAAGTTCCATGGGCATACACCACAATGGACATTCACGCCCATGGTGGTGATCAATCAGGTGCGCTCTCTTGTAAAAGGAATCATGCTCTACGACAAGATAGATAAGGCCGTAAACACAAATATCAATGCTAATGAAGGGCGATTCCGTATAGAGCCCGAATACCTTGGTGCAATACCCTATGACAGGCAGGACTTCCGGAAGGCTGAGACGAAAAAGAGGCCATTGCTTCTTGATTCTCCTCGTATTAAGGCATCCCAGTGTATACACCATATGTCTAAAAGATTCTTTACGCCTGAGAACCCTTACGATCCAATTATAAAATTCAGATACCCCTTCGGACGCCTCGTTGCCATACTTTCTCAAAAGAATTGAGAAGCCAACTATGATGAGTTCTGGAACAGAGATAAATTTGGAGATTGTTCTGTTGGGAGCGCCGCGTTTATCTCAGATTGTGCAGTAGGAGGCTACTGCACGATCTGAGCTTAACACCTCCGGCTAAGAGGTCAAAAAATAGTTTAATAAATGGGGCCGCGCGGGTTAACTGGCCAATAAAAAGGCCTGTATTGTATCTCTTCTTCGTCAGAGCCCTTTTGTTTCTTAGCTTCAGTAGTCCTTTTTTCTTCTAATTTTGGCAGCCTGGGGGGCTCTAACTTTTTCTCAGGAATCTCAATTAGGGAGTCTTTGTACAGACTCAATTGAAGCGATTCGTCGGGAAGAATAAAAATTTCCTTTTTGGTGTCTTTAATCCGCAGTACATGATCCCCGGCTCTTACCTCCATCGAAATAACCGGCGTTTTTCCAATTTTGGTGCCATCCAAGACAACATCGAGCTCTGGAGGCTCGCTAAACACCGATAATCTTCCCATAGGTTCTTCCTGGCTTTTCAAAGTACGCGTCGGCTCGATTAATTCAGCAAATACAGAGGCAGGATACATCGTCAGGGAAACATAGACAAATACGAAAAAGATCATTAAGTCATATTTTAATTTCATTTTTTCCCTCCCTGAATAGTTGTTTATCCTAATTTTATACACTATTCAGATTAATTCAAGAACTTTTTAAGATATTTATATCTTCTCTCATAAGTCTTCTCTTTGATAAAAAGCCGCTTTTTTAAGTGAGATGAGAGTATAGGGGAATTTGCCTTAGAAACGGGGATGCTCTTGGAAACGGGGACGCTCTTAAAAAACTAACTAACGTAACAGTTTATTTCTTTTTATTGAAATATTTTGGGAGTAAAAGCCTAAAGAGGCAAAAGGGTTGAGCAGGTCACAATATATAGGATTGACCTTCTCCTTCGTCGAACCGAAATCAATGATTTCGAGCCACTGTTCAAGTCCGATTTTTCTTTACTTTTAGTTTCTTCAAGCGTTTTATAAGTCAATATTGTTCCACCCTTTAACCTCCATCCTTGAGGTTCCACATGGAGACACATCTTAAATACTGCCAACCTTGCTCCTGACAGGACGTTGATTGTTCTGTTGGAAGTCTCAACAATTATTAGACCATTCATTAGATGAAGGATCCAATATTGTCTCGTTTGTCTAATACTTCCTTCCTATTCTGCCCTGAAAAATAAGCATCAAAATTATACCTTTTTCCTATTGTTTTCACTGCCCATAAAAATTAATAATAAATTACATAAATTTTAAAATATTGTAACCTTTTTATCTACTATGAGTTATACAAAAATAAGGGATGCATACAGGTCTTTCTACAAAAAACATAAGGATAAGTTATTCGCCTACCTGATGCGAATGACGGGAGACTATGACCTTTCATGTGACATTATGCAAGAAAGCTTCACCCGCTACCTTGAGCATTATGAAAAGCAAGCACTGAGCGTAGCGCTTCTTTATACCATAGCGCGCAATTCACTTTTCGACCACACCCGCAAACAAGGATGCAACACCCGGCTTGGGTACAAACAAAGATCATATTCCGGTGATCAGGAACGTGCCCTTATGGTCCGGGAAGAATATCGGCGAGTGGTTTCAGCAATGCATAAACTTGAGAAAAAAGAAAGGGATATACTTGCCCTTGCCGTAACCGGCGATCTCTCCTACAAAGAAATTGCTTCAATTGCCGGCATAAGCGAAGCAAACGTCAAGGTGAAGGTCCACCGGGCACGCCTCAACCTCAGGAAGCTTCTTTCACAGGAGATTTATGATGGACTATTTGATCAGCATGTTTATCGACAATGAGCTCAATGCTGATGAGAAGATAGAATTTGTTAAAAAGGTCCATGGAGACGAGGCCTTTAAGGACGAATCAATTGAGCTTTTGCACCAGGAAAAGTTAATCCGCTCAGAAGTGGTAGAGCGCGTTCCACCGGTCGATTTCAAGGTAAGGAGGCGGTTCGTCCACCCCACATTATATTCCATGGGTTTTTTTGCTTCAGCACTGGCCGCAGCAATAGTGCTTTTGTTTTTCTTCCTGCCCGCTCAAGAAGACACTCCCACACCTTATAGGTTTGTCATTTACCAACCCGATGTCAGCCAGGCGGAAATCACTGGCAGTTTCACCGAATGGAAGGTGATCCCGCTGGAGAGGACGGGTTCCAGCGGTTACTGGGAGATCACCTTCAATCTCCCAAAGGGCGAACATCGATTCATCTATATTCTTAACGGCCATCAGAGGTTTGCTGACCCGACAATACTGACCCGTGAAAAGGATGATTTCGGTGATGAAAATTCAATCCTCATGATTAGGTCGTAGGCATGAAATCATGCATCCCCCTTCTTATAGTTGCTCTCCTTTCTCTTTTTACCGGATGCACAGACCATTACTATAGGGTGAAACAAGACACTGTGCACATCTATATCAAAAAACCTGATGCCAAAGTTATGTACTTTGCGTCTTCCCTTGATGGATACCGGCTTCACAAGGCAAAACAAATTGATAATCACACCTGGGAAGTCACGGCCCCGGCATATGTCGAGTTCAAGTATTTCTGTATCGCTGATGAAGTACTGTACGTGCCTTCGTGCAGGTTCAAAGAATGTGATGATTTCGGCGCTGAGAACTGCGTATATATTCCGGAGATGTAACTTCTCTTGGTCTCATACGTTATAAGGCGATACGTAACAAAAAACGAACAACCGAGGAGAAAATGAAAAAAATATTTCTGATAGCATGTGTCATTTTTTTTTGGGCCTCCGCGGCGCTCGGAGATGAGGTGGACAAAGGCCTCTCCTCCATGACACCGGAACAAGTTAAGGTCAGCACCAGGCAAATGATACGCTCCGGCATAAACAGTAATGATGCCCTGAAGATGACCCGGCTCATGTTGGAAAACCGCTTCAGGGAGGAACACACATTGAGGGCCCATCAGATCATAATCGAAGCCCATAAAGAAGGATTGCCCGTGGAACCTATCATGAGCAAGGCATATGAAGGAATAGCAAAGCAGGTAAAGGACATGAATATCGTGCAGGC
>CP070700.1:3842534-3855125 GCA_020349865.1 Desulfobacteraceae bacterium | reverse complement strand
TAAAAGTGGTATTGAAGAATACCTTGGACCAGGAAATCTTGATCGAAACAGCCAATGGATGGAAAGTAGAGCGGTGGGTAGGAGAAGATGTGTTGAGCTTACAAAGCAACAGCTTGACATCAAAGTAAGAGGGCGTCATGTAGTAGGCTGTTATCAACTTAGGGAGCCGACTGCTTCTTATAAGGCCAGTTTTGACCCTGAAAAGGGCCTTTTAAGGCTTGAAAACGTCCATATTTGGAACGATTATATCTGAATATCAATAGGATAGTTTGGCCCGACCCAGCGCAGCCGGCGCACGGAAGATTCGCTCTCAAGGCTTTTTTAGTGTGGTGTTTTGTAACTAATTTTGAAATTTTCTTTGCGGAGACCTAATCTTCTCATTTTGTTATATAAACTCCTTGGATGAACACCTGCAATCTGCGCGGTTTGGTCAACTCTACCATGGGTTTTTTTAAGTACTATCTCAAGATACAACTTTTCAACCTGATCAGATACTTCTTTTTGAACTTCGGGCAGGGTTTTGTCTATACAAACCGTTGGGGTCAAATCCAATCCTGAAAAAATGTGCTCTGATCCGGATTCCTTTTTATTAAAGACGTCCGGGAGGTCTGCCAGGGAGATCTCGTTGGTCTTGCAAAGAAGCATTGCGCGTTCAATAACATTCATAAGTTCCCGCACGTTTCCAGGCCATTGGTAGTGACAAAGCGCTTCTAAGGCAAATTCGGATATACCGTCGATTTCTCGCCCAATCTTGTGTCTGTAATAACTAATAAAACGCTTTGCCATGTCAGGGATATCTTCCTTCCGATGACGCAGAGGTGGGATAGTGAGCGTTACGACACTCAAACGATAAAAGAGATCCTTGCGAAAACTCCCAAGTCTGACTTCTTCTTCCAGATCGTGGTTCGTAGAGGCAATGACTCGCACATCGACCCAAAGAGGGCTTTCTCCTCCCAAAGGTTTTACCTCATAGTCCTGAAGCACTCGAAGCAGCTTGGCTTGTAAATACATGGGCATGTCTCCGATTTCGTCAAGGAAAATGCTTCCCCCATGGGCCAATTCGAAAGCACCCTTGCGAGATCGAATCGCTCCGGTGAAGGCCCCTTGCTCGTGACCAAAAAGTTCGCTTTCAAGGAGCTGTTCGGGTAATGCGGCTGAGTTAACCGTAACAAACGGGCCTGAGGACCGGGGGCTTTTCGCATGAATTACCTTAGCGAGATGCTCCTTACCGACTCCCGTTTCTCCAAGCATCAGGATTGGACAAGAGCTTGGAATGATTTGCCGAACTTCGGTCATGAATATTCTCATGGACTCGTTAGCCGAAACAAAGTCGTTAATACTGAATTTATCCAACTCCTTTTGTCCGAATTGTTTTTTTTGGATAAATTGTCGTCGGGACTCCAGCGTTGTTTCAATGGCCTCAGCAATGCTTTTTCTAGGGGTGCCGGAATAAAGAGCAACGTCAGCACCTGACGCAAGCAGTTGAGCAAGCTCTCCCGAAGAATCACTGTCATGGAAAATAACAGTCGTGGGGTTCTCTGGTAGATCATTGAGAATGGCGATGCCGGTATCTGTAGGCCGTTGAATGAGAGTTTTACTGATAACGATGATATCACCGCAACTACGGACAACCTTCTGCCAAATGCCGCGCGTTTGACTAAAACTTTCAACCTTTACATCTTCAGATAGAGCAAAATTTCTTTCAAGATACCTTTGCAAGTCTTTTTGCTTAATTGCCAAAACAAGTCGTATAAGCATGGAGACCCCTTTAAAAACGGAATCAAAATACTAATTTTTCGATAATGCCTTCGCTATTCCTATAAGATCGGTTTTGATGTTAAAGTCTCTAAATAAAAAAAACCATTTTTTTAAATTATCAACTTTATTTCCATTAGATAAGATTATATGCACCTTAAATGTTACCCGAAAATAAAAAAATATTTCTCCGAAATGCGCGTAACAGCAAATACCACATTATTTTCAGTATTTCAATGCAGAACTGAAAAAATATCAGAATAAAAATTCCGCTTTATTTGTCCCTTTCCATTACCAATATCCTCATTTTACAAATTATGCCTTTCATTTTAATTGCTTACATTCTGCTTGCAGAAATTGGCACGAATCGTGCTGAGCAAAAAATCCCAAATGGCCATCTTAGAGATATCCTCTCAAACTTATACGGAATGAAAAAATCCAAATTTAACAACAATACAGGCCATCTTAAATCTCAAAAAAGGGGCGCTGACCGTTCGGAACTCCTTGATAATGAAGAGGAATTTATCCGTCGGAAGTTTAAAAAGTCCGGCAAGCGTTTTCACCGCAAGAAGACCTTGCGGGAAGAATATTGGGACGATTTGATGGATAAAGTTTGATCACAGGGTGGGATGTGCTCTTTTAAAATTTCAAATTGGTTAAAAGGCATCCTGGAAGCAAAAAGACATTATTTTTGATAACACGTCACATGCTGCTCTTTCCCTAAAAAATGTACGGAAAAGAGTAATGAGGAACTTAATATTATAATTTGGAGAAGAAATGCAGGCAATAGAACAAGTTAGAGGTACACTAAACACTGGTGCCCTAAATATCAAGGAAAGGGCAATGGCGGAACAAGTTTGGGGAATCGCTTCAGCAATCGACATCTATAATTGTGATCCAATGAAGATTCGGGATGCTGATGAAATTCGTCGTTTTGTTGTTGAGCTATGCGACCTGATTGAAATGAAACGTTTTGGTGAAACCCAGGTTGTTCACTTCGGTGAAGACGAAAGGGTTGCAGGGTACTCAATGATTCAGTTGATCGAGACTTCATTGATTTCTGCACACTTTGCAAATCAAACCAATACCACCTACTTGGACGTTTTTAGCTGCAAGCCCTATGACTCCGAAGAGGTAAGGACTTTTTCTCAGAACTTTTTTGCCGGCAGCCACAGTATCCTGCATGTGACACTGAGGCGATAATAGACAATATCTTGATTAAAGTTAGAATTAGCAAAGATCTAAATGAATGCTGGCGGGTGTGGCAGAGTCACTGGCCCAATGCCTGCCTTTTTGATCTATGGCCTGTGCGGGCCTGTTTCCAAAAACATTTTAACAACCCTCCCTACTTCCTGCTCGCCGAACGCAATGGAAATATACAAGGAGTATTGGCATTAAGCTGGATTGAAGAAGAACAGTGTTTTGGCCATTTTCCGGGAGAAACCTGGCAAGGCAAAACATGGCTGGAACAAAATAAAATTGTTGCCGATAGTACAGAAGTATTTAAAGAATTGTTGGACCACATACCGGGATCAGCCAGCATCCGGTACCTGACTCGAGAGTATGTAGCTCGGGATGTAGAGGGCCTGGTCGTAGACGAAATCGGTTATCTTTTTTTCCCAAAAGAATATGGATATTCATTCCAGGCCTATATGCAGCAATTCTCGGGCAAATCCCGCAAAAAATTGCGCCAGGAACGAGCACGGTTAGAGTCCCTCGGAATTTCTTTCAGGTATGATAACCTTGAAGACGTAGAATTATTATTCAGGATGAATCAGGAAGCCTTTGGAAGATTTTCCTACTTCAGCGATTCCCGGTTCCTGAACTCTTTTGAAGATCTTGTGGCATGGTTGCACCAAAAAGGCCTGCTTCGGGTCACAACAGTTTTACTTGGCGGCAAGGTGGCCGCGGTGGACGTGGGAGAGGTTTGGGGCTCATCCTATACAGTTCTGGCAGGAGGCACCCATTCCAATTTCCCGGGTGTCGCGAAACTGATCAATTTTCACCATATTGAATGGGCCTGTCACCAACGAATGGAAGTAGTTGACTTTCTTTGTGGAGGTTTTAGGTGGAAAGAAAGATTTCATTTAACCCCCCGGCCTCTCTACAAAATAAAAATATCACCGGAAATGGAAGTCCGGCAGTCCTTTCTTGCCGAAAAGAGGGCGGCATTTGCATACTAGCCCAAAAGTGCTTGTAGTTGGCACGACGTCGGATTATATTGATTGGATCCGTCGGAGTTGTCCTGAACGCGCCCTCTTCCTCACTGACCCTTTGATCAGGCAGCAGGCTAAAGAGCCCAAACCCGCGCCGCACGAAGAAATCCTATGCGATCTGGCTGACTATGAGCGGGCGCTGGAAGCCCTGAAAAATCATCTCCGTAGTTGGCAGCTTTCCCTTTCCGGGATCACCAGTTATGATTGCGAATCTATGGAGTTGGTAGCCATCCTTGCGCACGACCTCTCTTTGGAGTATCCTTCTGTGGAGGCTATCGGAAATTGCCGCAATAAGTACCTTTCCAAGGTCCTCTGGTATCAATGCGGCATAAGCTGTCCCTCTGGTCGACTGGTAAGATCATCAGAAGATGCGGTCAGTTTTTTCAAACAGATTAACGGCACCTGTGTTCTTAAACCCGTCACCGGCAGTGGCAGTGAACTCCTGCTCTGTTGTAATACCGCGGATGAATGCAGAAGAGGCTTTAGTACTATTTTAAAAGGATTAATGCAGCGTCAAGCCAATCGGCTCTATCGATCATTTTCAACAGATCATCCGTCCATTCTTGTTGAAGAACGCGTTGAAGGAGAAGAGTTCAGTTGCGATTTCACCATTGAAAATGAAAGGGTAGAGGTTATACGGCTTTCCCGAAAAATTCTGGATAAAAAGGGCCCTTTTGGAACAATTCGGGGTTATGCCCTGCCAGCATCCCTTCCCAGTGGAATTAATCCTAAAGATTTTCTTAAAACCCTCCATCAAGGTGCCAAGGCTTTGGGTATGAGCAGGGCAATATGCATGCTGGACTTTTTGGTTCGAGAAAACGAACTGGTTCTCTTGGAAATGGCCCCACGACCCGGAGGGGACTGTCTGCCCTTTCTTTTGCTTCGGCAGTATAATGTGGATATCCTAAAACTGAACCTGGATTTCGCACAGCATCGCCCCATCCAGTTTCCCGAGCCCAACAATAATCATCCAGCAATCGGGCTGCGTGTTCACGCCAGAGGAAACGGCATACTTAAAAAAATCGATGCTACGGCATTGCTTCAAGATCCACGCATTTTGGAGATTCATTTGCCCCGCGTCCCGGGTCACGTCATACGAATACCGCCGGAAGATTATGATTCATGGCTGCTGGGACATATAATCTTCCGGCCGGTCCAGGAAACTAACGTGGAAACTCAATGCACTGAGATCATCGGGCAGATTACCGTTGAGATTGAATAATATTTTCATGGCGACTGAAAATCCGGATCTTATGCGAAATGTGCACGATATTCTGTCGCAAAAGACCCCTTTGCTGCCGGAAGAGGAACTTCGATCATTTGTAGATCAGTATTTTAGCCTCCGCGATGAATATCTTTGGATTCTTTCGAAACATCCTCCTCCTTTATATATTCTGGTATCTTCCGTCCTTAAAGAAAGGGCCCAGCAGTTTCAAAAGGCATTCAAAAAGGTCCTTCCCAAAGTCTCTTGCTACTTTGCAATCAAAAGCAACAATTATCCCGACGTTGCCAAGATTCTGCTCAAATCCGCATTTGGCCTGGACGTATCCAGTGGCCTTGAGCTGCAAACTGCCATAAGCCTTGGGGCCAAGGATATTGTTTTCAGCGGGCCGGGCAAAACAGATCACGAATTGCAGTTGGCGATAATGAATGCTGAGAGCGTTATTGTTCTTGTGGACAGCTTCGGTGAACTTCATCGGCTTGAACGCGTAGCGAGAAACCAGAAAAAAGTGGTTCGAGCAGGTGTCCGTTTGGCAACCGACACCGCCGGGCTTTGGCGTAAATTTGGAATCGTGCCTAAAGACCTCCTGGCTTTTTGCCAAAAAGCCGGGCAATGCTCTCATGTTACGCTTTGTGGACTCCAATTCCATACCAGCTGGAATCTTTCCCCAAAAGTACAAATCGATTTTGTCCACATCCTCGGAGAATTATTGAAAGGTATGCCAGATGTGTTCAGAAAGAAGATTGAGTTTATCGATATTGGCGGTGGATACTGGCCACCGCAAGGGGAATGGCTGCACGAGGCAGGAACACAAGCAGGCAAGATTCGAAAAGTTTTGGACCAAAAGGTTGATTCGACAAACAGACATTACCGACTCCCCTCTGTCCCTATTGAAACCTTTGCTGAACAAGTAGGCTCTATAATCAAAAAACATCTCCTTGGAATTGTCCCTTGTCGAATCTTTCTTGAGCCAGGCCGTTGGATTTGCAACGATGCCATGCATCTGTTCATTTCAGTTGTAGATAAAAAATCACCGGATCTAATCATTACCGATGCAGGCACAAACGCCATCGGCTGGGAGCGTTTCGAAACCGATTACTTCCCGATCCTGAACCTTACACGGCCTTCTCTGAAGGAAAGACCTTGCGATATCTTGGGATCTCTATGCACACCGCACGATGTATGGGGATATTCCTACTGGGGGGATGATATACAGCCGGGAGACATTCTTATGGTGCCAACTCAAGGCGCTTATACATACAGTCTTCGTCAAAATTTTATCAAACCCTTGCCATCTGTTATCACCATTTAGGCCATTTTCAGCGTCATGCTCATCCAACCTTGGCGGAACTCTTAAGACTTGAAAACGTCCATATTTGGAACGATTATGTATCAATACCAATAGGACAGCTTGTTCCGGTATTGACGGCGCCCTGCGCAGAACAGGCAGGTTTTCCGGTCAAGGCCTCGTACACAAAGGTCAACTTGAATATTTTGAAAACTTAGGGAAAATTAATTATAATTATACCCTTAGCACAGTCAAACATTGTCGGTCATAAGCGTTAAAAAATTACTTAGGGGATAAAGGAGGTCAGGAAAATGTATAAAAAGATTATGGTTCCATTGGATGGTTCGGAACTTGCCGAGTGTGTTCTCCCCCATGTGAATGCATTTATTGAGGGATGCAACATAAGTAATGTCATTTTCGTGCGTGTGGTAGAGCCTGCTGAGGCCTCTCATTATGGAGAGATTTCTATCAGCCCGGTAATTTTGGAGGAAGCGGTATCAGCCAGGAAAGCCGCTGCCAGAAACTACCTGGATCAGATAGTGAATCGACACAAACATGAGGGAACGGAACTGCAATCGGAGGTTCTTGTCGGAAGGGTAACGGAGAGCCTTATCGATTATGCTGAGAAGAATGATATCGATCTCATTCTTATAGCAACTCATGGGCGCTCCGGGGTTACACGGTGGGTCAGGGGAAGCGTAGCTGACAGGATCCTCCGTTCTGCAAATATACCGGTTTTAATGGTACGCGCCCCTGGAACTGAAGAAGGAATTTAGTACCGAAAGAAAGGCCATTCTTGTTTGCGCACTTTGTGCATGGATGTGCATGGACGACCCTGAGCAACGTCGAAGCAAGCAACCCCGCAGGGAGCAATGTCAAAGTGGAGCGGGCGGTAAAGAAAAAAATGCAAACAACAAAATGCTCCCTGCAATAATTATGTGTATTAACGGGCTGTGTCTTCAAACAGTTCAGCGATCAAAGTGGCGATCCTCGAAATGCATGTAGCCCAAAATTGTTCGTGCAGTCAGGTTACGCAAGGGTTCGGGTGGCCAGGGAATAGTTTTGCGGTTAACAAAAAAAACGTCGGTCAAATCGGTTTGGCGTTCGAGAACCAGATCGGCTACTGTTCGGCCGTTTAAGTGCGTTAGGCTGACCCCGTGGCCGACGCAACCAAGGCTGTAAACAAATCTTTTATCACCCGCATAACCAAGAGCCGGGGCCATATCCAGAGGCACCGAAACCGGACCTCCCCACTCATGGGTAAATCGTACATCTTTTAAGGCCGGAAAGATTGCACGCACATCATTCTTCAGACCCACAAATATCCCTTCGTTCAAGTCCCGGTCCATGTCAGAGCCGTAACTCAATGACACATCACTTCCGCCCATAAGGAGTCTGTTGTCAGCCGTCAGGCGGTAGTAATGAACCAGGTTGCGTGCATCCTCAATGCCCTGGCGGTTCTGCCAGCCGATTTTTTTGAAATGCCCTTCACTCAGGGGCTCGGTGAGGACAATGTGGGTCCAGACAGGGATTTGTTTCCGTTTTAACTGAGGGAATAGGTGGGACCAGGCATTGGCAGCCATGACAACTTTCTCTGCACGGACCCGCCCGCTCCGGGTCTTAATAAGCATTCTCCCATTATCTGAGGCGATCTCAGTTACAAAGGTGTTCTCAAATATCCGGACACCCATGGGCTCGATGGTTTGCTTCCAACTCCAGGCCAGTTTAGCCGGGTTAAGGATGCCGCATCGAGGCTCCCACCAGGCGCCCAGATACATAGGGCTTCGCACCTGTTTATAAACCTGGTCCTTCTCAAGCCACTCAATCCCCTCGATGTCAAGTTTGTGAGCCAGATCAATCTCTTCGAGTATGCGTCTCTTGTAACGTTCCGAGGTAGCCACGCGCAAAAAGCCGGGGTGCTCGTAGTCGCAGTCCAGATTCAGATCCCTCACCAAGTCACGCAGGGTGTCCACGGCCTTTTCCATATAAATGTGGGCCTCTCTGGCCTTTGTCCTGCCGAAGCGCAGTGCAGTGATCCCCAGGGTCAGGCCGAAAAGGGTCATATTGAAACCACCGTTGCGACCGCTGGCCCCATAACCTATGACCTGGCTCTCCAAAAGTGCGACCCGCATTCCTGATTCTGCTCTTTTGAGATGATATGCTGAAGAAAGGCCGGTAAAACCGCCACCGATTATCGCCACATCAACCTCTATTTCGCTCTGGAGTGGATGACTGGGATTGTATTCTTTAGTAGTAAGCCAAAAGCTCTTTTCTTTGAAATCTTCCTGTTTCATTACCCGCCTCCTCAAAACCTGGGCCTTGCTTTAATATCGTAGAACGCCCCCCAAATCTTTAAATATGACCACAAAAACAGCGACACAAACATTAGAGACTACAAATAAAGTTTACCACAAATTTCGCCGGCCGGGGGCAATAAACTGTACCAGGATTATTAAACCCAGATTGTATTGTACAGTAGCCTACTACTGCATGATCTGTGTTAAAGACTTCCTTGGCCAGCCAAGGTACTTTGTCCTTAATCGGGATTTTGCCACCTAAGATTTACAATGATTTGCCTGTCCCTGTTTTTTCATTGGTTTGACAATACTGCTTGATTTGGGTTTAAAAACGGCCATTCCATCAATCCTGTCTTACACTCAGAAGGAAAGTTATGGCAAAATTGGGATCAAAGAAAAAGCCCGCCAGAGGTCATGTTCAGAGCTTTGAGAGAGCCCAACAAATACTGAAGATATGTGATGATAATGGTTGGATAGCCGTCATAGGAATAGAGTCGGATAAACCAGAAAATATTTCTGAGGTGAACCGGCTCCTTTATCCTCCTGAGCCAATAAGAGCTGAACGAAAAGCAGGCCGTAATGATCCCTGTCCTTGTGGTAGCGGCAAAAAATTTAAGAAATGTTGTATGTATAAGTAGAAATAAATCTCAAATAGCCGGTTAAAACAACTCTTTTTGCCAGGTTTAATTCTCAGGGATTTTGATCCAATAGAACCGAAAAATAATCAAGAACAAGTTGTTAAATATACGGGAATGTGTTAAGGTTCTCTCGGTGAGATGGTGACCACGGGTCCAAATACCGGGATCATGTCTTTGCCCCGGGGCGTCAGGACAAGTTCCATTAGGGAACCTTTTAATCCTGTTTTCAGGAGCGCCGACATGCGTGTGGCACCATCTCACTACCGCTTTTCCTCACCGTTGTAAAATCCTTTCAGCTCAGACTGATTGTCCTCAAACCCATTTTGGAAAACAATGTCCGAAAAACCGCAATTCACAGGTTGCTGGCGAGAAAATTGGCATAACTGATACGGTGACCTGACTTTTTACGATACCCGGTACAGATTATTGATATATTCCACCGCAAACTCCCTGGCCATATTTCTATCCGGCATGGTGCCCAGCATGGCATACATGGCTGCCTGCTCCGATAGATCCTGGGCGTCATCTCGGGGCACTTCGGGCATTGTCCGGCGCATATCATCGAGAAATTTGTCGGCAACAGATAAATGTACAGGCGAGACAGTCATGTGGAGACTGGGAGGCAATTGCTGTGCTTCAATATGCCAGCCGCGCGTGGCCATTCTGGCTGAAAGCTCGTATATGTTTATTTCGTCGCTGCCGAACGCAAAAACGGTGGCATTGGGGTTACCCAGAACATACAGTTGCGGAATTGCGCTGATACCTTCTATGAGCTTTGCAGCAGCTGCCCTGGCCTTTTTGGCCAGAGCTAAAAAACCTTCCTCCCCAAGGTAATGAAACACCGCCCAGGCGGCAGCAATGTTGCCACCGGGCCGGCCGCCGGCCAAACAGGGTGTCGCATAAATGCCCCCGGACCAATCCGCATAGGCAAAGATTTGAAATTTACGAAAATCCCGGTTGCGGTACATCACCGTTGACACCCCTTTGGGCGTATAGGCGTATTTATGGATATCGGCCGAAATGGATGTTACTCCCGGTACGCTGAAATCATAGGACGGAATGTCATTCCCCAGCCGTTTTAGAAAAGGGAGCATCAATCCCCCCAGGCAGGCGTCAACATGCAGCCAGAGATTTCTCTCTTCGGCAAGCGCTGCAATTTCTCCTATCGGATCCACCATGCCGTGCGGGTAGTTAACCGCTGTACCGCCTAAAATGACAGTGTTGTGCGTGATGGCGTCTTTTATGGCGGCCACATCGGCGCGGAGGTCATCTTTTACCGGTGTCATGTTAATTTCAAATCCCAGATAATGGGCCGCCTTATTCCAGGCCGGGTGAGCAGTTACCGGCACGATCATTTCAGGCGCTTTAATTTCTGGATATGTTTCCCGGGCCCAATCCCGGGCCGCTTTCAAGGCCATAAAAATACTTTCGGTCCCTCCGGTAGTTAAATTCCCAACGGTTTCATCGTTGCCGCCGCTCAAGGAGGTAACGATAGAAACCACCTCGATTTCCATTTTTACCAGACTCGGAAAGGCCATCGGACTCAGGCCGTTTTCAATCAGAAAAAGTGCGCTGGCTTCTTTTACAAGTTCTTCCACATCCGGACCCGCTTCATATATCAGGCCAAACAGTTGACCTTCATGCCATTTGACATCATTCGATTTAAATGATTTCAGGTTGCTCAATACATCTTCTTTGGACATGCCTTTCTCTGGCAGTGATATCTGTCCCATTCATTTTCCTACGTTTTGTGTTTTTATGTCTCACACCCGCTCCCTTCGGTCGCTCAAGCACGTAGAGGGCAGAGGGATTTTTTTGTTGAGGGTTGATCAGAATCCACCTCTCAAGAATCCTGAACCTCTGGTAATCTCTGTGAGAGACCTATTTTTAGATTTTATAAGGGACCCAGAATTTAAGCATACGAATAAGCGCAAGGCCGACGATCATCACGCCGATAAAGACCACGGTTGTTGCTCCTACCCCCCAGTTCCACCAAACCGGCGCATTAACCAGCAGCAGGCAACCGCCGATGGGGACTATGGAAAAAATATTCATTACCGCCATTTCGATGGCCACAGGGGTCTTAAAATCCGGATCTGCAATCCTCAAAAGTAAAAGCCCGCAGGAAACGGTCCCGGTTACGGTCCCGTATATTGCGGCCGTTCTCTCCAAATTATAACTCCAGAGCCTTTTCCCCATGTAGACGACCAACACGGTCGTCAGTAAGCCATTCACCATAGCGATTACTGATACGGGAAAAATATATCTCCACACCACCGGCAGTTGAATCGCCATGATGGTTGAGACCATCAGAAAATCAATGGAACAGCCGGTAATTCTGTTCTGGATACCTGCATCGATCAGATGCTCGGCTCTAAATCTTCGGATAAGCAACCTGACTGCGATTGCGATCATCAGCCCAAACACAAAGAAGAAGCCCCACATGATCTTGGCGGCATCCGGCGGGAGCACCATTCCAATATATTTCACAAACGCGTAGGTTAACAGGTAAACGAGTCCGACAAGAGCAGCCTGAAACGCCATGGAATCAACGTTTCCTGTGTGCAAGGTAAGCTTGCCGGCTGTTTCGGTTTGATTATCCTCGGGTATGATTCCGGTTAGCAGGTCCTGGGGTAAATCTTTCGACCCGTGTGTGGCACGCCCTTTTCGGATTCCCCGGTTTACAATCAGCACCCCTAAGAAAAAGGCAAAAAAGTAACCGACGGCCGCAAAGGTTAACCCGAGGGTTGCGGCCTGCGCAAAGCCAAAACCTTCCCAGACTTTGCCGACCGAAAGGGCCTGACCGGGTCCTTCCTCAAAGCCCAGGGGCGCCAGGAAGCCAAAAGTCGGGAAAAGCTTCAGACCCAGAACTCCGAAAAGTATAACGAGAAGACCACTGACAGCCGCCTGGAGGCCAAAGCACGAAACTTGAACCAGCGTCATCCATGCCGGCCCTTTTATGAACTCTTTGCCCGGGGGTGATGGCTTCTCCTGCTTGTTGCTGCGGGTCAATCCGATCGAGATAAAGGAGATGTTGAAGAAATGATAGGCAAACGTTTCCAGATCAGTATCCGCTATTTTTATTACCTGAATTTTGCACGAAATTGACCTGAGAGAACGAGAAGCGAAAGATTTTTATCTCATGTACTTCACGTTCGTATTAAATCAAGAAAGC
>CP070700.1:3828535-3842434 GCA_020349865.1 Desulfobacteraceae bacterium | reverse complement strand
ATATTTTTAACCGCACGAATATATTGAATATTTCGAGGATTAAAATTTGAGCCTGACGCAGAGATTGGGCAAAAGAGGGCGTTTTGCAAAGGTCTCACGATATCTACCCGCTTTTGCAGGCGTTTATTCTTGTTGAGTGTTTTATTGATGGGTGCTTAGGATCTGTGGTCGGTAAGTATCGCCAACGGGGTTTCCGTCTATTTTGTGTATGACTGGCTGAGGGTGTGCCTTTTCATGTTTATCAAAGGCCTTTTCCCACTTTTTCTTTGTCTTCTCTTCTAATGATGTCCAGCCCTGTCTCCCGCGGCATTTAGGAAACTTTGAACAACCCAGCCACGGCCCTCGCGCCCCGCGTCTAAGGTTCAGTGGTGCTTCGCACTTGGGACACTCTAAATCTGTGAGCAGTGGTGGAACCTTCGGTGGGCTGATGAAACCTTTTTTGTCGAGATTAACGATACCGTCGCAGTCAGGGTATCTAACACAACTAAGGAACGGCCCAAAACGCCCTTTGCGCATCAGCGTGGGAGCACCGCACTTTGGGCAAGCAACGTCCGTCTGCGCCTGTTCAACTGGATTCCCGTCTTGATCGATGGGCGCTGCATACTTACAGTCGGGATACCTGGAACAGCTTAAAAATCGACCATTGCGACCAAAACGATACACCGTTTTGCTGCCGCACTCTGGACATTTATGCGGGGCTGGTTGTGTTTCCGCTTTGGCATGTCCCATATCTTTGTACGCCGCATCGAGACTTCGCTTGAATGGCCCGTAGAAACGTTTGAGCATATGAACCCAATCAGCGTGTTTTTCTTCAACATCGTCAAGTTGTTGCTCCATGTCGCGTGTGTAACTGACTTGCAAGATCTCTGGAAATGCTTCGATCAATTTGTCAGTGACGACTTTTCCCAAGTCGCTCGCGTGGAATCGATTTTGAATCTTTTCAACATATTTGCGGTTCTGAATAACCTGAATTATCTGGGCGTAGGTGCTCGGTCTGCCTATGCCCTCGGCCTCCATCTTCCGAATCAGAGATGCTTCAGTGTATCGAGGGGGCGGTGTGGTGAAATGCTGCGTCGGATCCAGGTGAAACATTGCCAGTTGCTGCTTCTCGGCCATGAGCGGCAGTACCGCTTCATCGGCATTATTCGGCACCCCCGCCACTTTGTAAAATCCGTCAAAGGCAATAACGCGGCCAGTGGCACGGAAGATCATTTCTCCGCCCTCGCTGATTCCTGAGATCAAAACGGTTGTTGCGTCCCATTGAGCGTCGGTCATCTGGCAGGCAACAAAACGTTCCCAGATGATCTTGTACAGCTTATATTGCTGGGCATTCAAGGATGCGCGAACACGGTCTGGGGTCAAGTCCACATCAGTGGGTCGAATCGCTTCGTGAGCTTCCTGCGCCGCCTTGTTTGAAGAAGAGAAAAAGTTCGCCTTCGTCGGCAGGTATGGTTCGCCAAACTGTGATCCGATATAATGCCTGGCCATCTTTATCGACTCATCGGAAAGGAATGTGGAATCAGTTCGCATATAGGTAATCAAACCCACCGAACCCATTTCATGAATGGGCACGCCTTCGTACAGGGCCTGGGCAATGCGCATAGTGGATTGGGCAGTAAAACCCAGTTGGCTTGCCGCTGTTTGCTGAAGCGTACTGGTTATGAACGGCGCGAACGGTCGGCTTTTCGTTCTCTTGGTTTGAATCGACTTCACATGCCAATCCGGCCCTCCGGCTACATGGCCGCGTAAATGGATAACACTTTTTGACGGCCCTTTGCCTTTAGAGTCTTGCTTTTCAATCTGCTCATCCAGATTAAAGCCGGCGATCTCGGCAACTGCCAACGCAGCTTTTCTGTCTTTCACATCAAACTTTCTGCCGTTGTATTGGATCAATTCCGCTCCCACGCAGTTGTGTTCGGTGAGCCAGTTGTTCTTTTCCCGAATTGTCCGGCCAGTGGAGTTCCGGCCGTTTCGTTTTTCAGGCGCTTCACTCAACCACCCACGCCACTCTTCGGCCTTGGTCGCAGGGTCAGCCAGGTCAATAGTGAAATAACCGATCAGCTTCCAGTACTCATCTGGTATGAAAATCTCTATCTCACGCTCGCGCTCCACCACAAGCCTGACTGCCACCGACTGCACGCGTCCGGCACTTAATCCGCCGGCAACTTTTCTCCACAGCAACGGCGAAACCTGATACCCAACGATTCGATCAAGAATACGTCGTGCCTGCTGTGCGTTGACCTTCGCCATATCAATTAAACGCGGATGGCGAAAGGCTTTCTCAATTTCTTTCTTTGTGATGGCGTTAAACACAACCCGTTTGCCACTTTCCGGTTTTACGCTCAACGCCTCGGTTAGATGCCAGGCAATCGCTTCCCCTTCGCGGTCCAGGTCAGTGGCCAGCCAGATACCGGAGGCATTCTTGGCTGCTCTTTTCAACTCTTTGACAGTGGCTCTTTTGCCCTTGATGACTTTGTAGGTGGGTTTGAAATCGTGATCGAGGTCAACCCCTGGCACAGGGTCCTTGACGCCCTTTGGGTTTTTGTCCGGCAGGTCGCGCACATGACCTACCGAAGCCATAACCACATAGCCTGAACCCAGGTATCTGTTAATCGTTCTCGCCTTGGCCGGCGATTCCACAATGACCAATTGCTTGCCAGCCATATCGGTTGTGGAGGTCAATTTTTTATTAAGCATTGTCGATTTTTTTTTAACCATTAGCGAACAAACATCTTCCCCGGAAGCTGCTTCACGATTCCCTTTAGCTCCATTTGCATCAAAATGCTCAAAACTTCACCAGCATCCATGTCCCCTGTCCTGACAATCTGATCTATGTGTACCGGATAATCCCCTATGATTTCATAAACCTTTTTCTCGGATATCCCCATATCCGGCGGCAGGTTATTGGTAACTGTCAAAACATCACTGCATTTTGCGGATTTGTCGCCAAACTCAAATTCCTCAAGAATATCGTCCGCATTTTCAATCAGTTTGGCACCCTGTTTGATCAACGAATGGGTTCCCATACTTTTGAAAGAATCAATACTTCCAGGGACGGCAAATACCTCTCGACCCTGGTCCAGCGCAAATGAGGCCGTGATCAGAGAACCGCTATTCTTCGTCGCCTCCACAACCACTACCCCCCTGCTCACTCCGCTTATTATCCGATTCCGTATGGGAAAATTCTTAGGTTCAGGGGGGCTGCCCGTAGGAAATTCGGATATAAGGGCCCCATTTTCCATGACCTGTTCTGAAAGCTGTTTGTTTGAGGCGGGATAAATCCTATCGATACCCGTTCCCATGACTGCTATTGTAAATCCCTTACCTCTCAGACAGCCTCTGTGTGCGGCTGAGTCAATCCCCCTTGCCAGACCACTAACTACTCCGATCCCGCGACTCGCGAGCCCGAAGGCTATCTTTTCTGCAGACTTTATGCCGTAATGGGTCGGATTCCTCGACCCTACAATCGCCATAAATGTTCGATTGATGGGAATATCCTTTCCTTTGACATAGAGGAGTACTGGCGCATAGTGGATCTCTTTCAGGAATTGAGGATAAGAGGGGTCCAAGTAGGTAATAATCCGGGCATTGCACTTCTTTACCTTCCTCAGTTCCTCTTCAGGATCTGATATGAATTCCCGACCCACAATCCTTTGCGCGATTTCTTTGCGCACCCCCTCCACTTTCACTAATTCAGGGAGGCCTGCCTCAAAGACGCATTCCGGGTGACCGAACTTCTCCAGCAGGTTCTTATAGACACTACTGCCTATGCCCTGAATCATGTTGAGGGCAAACCACGCGCAATATTCATCCTGCCATGTTTTCATGGAGAAATAATAAACGTATATCCATTCATTGAAGGATAGTTTTCAGGATCCTGCTTGTGCAGGGATGGCGGGAATATAAAACAGAGTGATCCAGGTTAGTCAAGTATTTTCTTCTGGAAAACCAAACTGGAATCATCACTCAAGGGCGCACTCGGACACCAACGACAAAACAGTTTGAGCATTTGGCCAATCAATAAGGTTCACAAAGGCCCCGTTAGAAAATTCTTCCTGAGTATTCACAACCACACCGGTAGCCGTATCCGGTCTGGCTTCCAAAATTATCACATGACCCATTATCACATCAGGAAGAATAGTTTTTTGGAGAGATTCGATCTGCCTTTTTTCCACGACCTCAAAAAGATTTCCTTTGCGGACTCCATGGTTGTAACCATGTCCCAGATAGACAACGGTAAACTGACCAAGGATCTGACGCAAATCTTTGACGGCGAGGATGTTTGTTGTAAACTCGCGATCCTTGGGCATTGGTCGGATGCAGGGGGAAATGGGTTCGTAAGATAAGATTTGACTCCCTACCGGAATTGCCCTGTAACTTTCTACAATTTCAGCCTTGTAAAGGTATTGTTCTTGATTCACCCCCTTCTTTTTTCCAGTTTCTTCCTTGATTTCCGTAATTTTCTCTTTGATACTGACTCTTCCCAAAAACGAAATAACATACCCCAGTTCCTCTCCACTGAGGGGATGCTCTAGTAAAGGAGAGGGGTTGTAGACCGTAAACTGATCGCCCGGCTTGATGTCACGGCCATTTTTCATTGCTACGAAAGCCGTATCTCCTTCAGATAGAACAACCTTTTCCTTTTCACCGGACAAAACATGGCCCCAGGGCTCCGCCGGTTTAGTGGACAAAAACCCAATAGAAGCCACATTGGTAAATCCCGATACATCAATGCCCGTTGTGCCGTAAGCAAATTTAACAGTGGTTTGTTTTGGCGGAGTTGCCTCACTTTCAACAACAGGTGTCTTTTTTACTGGAACATCTTCCAATAACGTAATGACATCCCCGGGTTTTAAAAGATGTGGATTGGTAATAAAAGGGTTCATCTGCCAGAGTTTTGGCCACAGCTCCTCGTCCCCATAATATTTTTCACATATATCCCACAAGGTATCACCTTTTTCAACCGTGTGGGTAAGGGGTTGGGCGCAGACTGGGGCGGATACACCTGAATCAACAAACCATACTCCAAACGCTATTAAAATAATTGCCAACCAGTGCTTTCTTTTCAATGTCCTGACCTCACTCTGAAAGTTCTTGTTAATGCTCAACTTTTTCGCAGGCTACTTTCCTTTACTGAAAATTGTCAAGGGCTTTTCCGAAAAATAATAAAAGCGCATTTATAAATATATTTAGTATAACATAAATGAATTCTATTGGCAAGAGTGTACAATCATTCGGTCTGTTCCTCTTTTTTGCTGTCCAATTTCCTATTATCCCGTAATTTTGTCTTTGTTATTGGACGAATGTAACAGTTTGGCTGTTTGAAAATAGCGTAAAAAGGAGATAATCCAATGATGATTTTTTCAAAGCGCTAAACCTTTACTGACGGAGATATGAAAGCCTTATAAGAATATCATATGTCATATGTGAAAAAAATCGAAAATTTAATTTTCTGCCTTAAAACCCTTTACAAAATTATCATTTCAATTAAATTAGGGCAATTCCAACACGGAATCTTTGACACCCAGGCTCACCACTGAGGTTTTTGTCATGCCAATCTATGAATATGAATCATTAAGCCCAAAAGAGGGCTGCAATAAATGTGCCCAGCGGTTCGAATTCATTCAGGGAATTGCTGAACAACCCCTTTCTGACTGCCCTTATTGCGGTCAAAAGGTAAGAAAAGTGATATCCTGGTGCAGGGCGGCAATCGTTGAAACCTCTGATGAACATGCGATGGTTGAAAGACAAATCATTAAATATGAGAAAGAAGGCATGTGGAGTCATGCGGCCGAACTGGCTGACAAACACTCGGAAAAGGTAAAAGATAAAAGTATAAAGCTGAGAGCACTTGACAATTACAAAAAAGCAGGATACGACGCAGATTCACTTGAAAAACATGTAAAGACGAACGATAGTTAGTGGATGTTTGTAGATCTATAAAGAAAAAAGAATCGGCCTTGACAATCTGAAAAGTGTGTTTATATTTTATGCTAAATTAATATATTCCAATATTATCAATTAGTTAAGTTTTCTTTGAGCAAACCTTCAATATGTTTAGGTAAGTCTTGCGATAAACCGACTCAAGGGATTCCCGCTTTCGCAGCAATGGCGTCTATTTGCCTTGTCATTTCAGCGAATCCGGGAATCCATTATTTTGCGGCATTGTGTGATTTACCCAGATAGTTGGAGAGGATGCTTTACCACAATTTGTTTTGAAACTCATTTCAAAAGGAGGTTTGGTTCCATGAGACGGAAACGCAGCAGTTCTTATCCCTTAATACAAATGGTCTTTATGTTCGTTTTTTTTCTGGTAACTTGTTTCAGCTCTTTTGCATTGGCAAAGGAGGAGGATAAAAAGAAAGACCTGCCAGAGCGAGGCATTTCGGTTTTCCCCGAATATTCAGGAGTGATCGTTTCCGAGGACGATGATGTCAGTATTGATGTGATCGTAACTAATCAGGGTAGACGCGATGAAAATATACTGCTCTCTGTCACATCGATTCCAGAGGGATGGAAGGCATGGATAAAGACATATAATTTTGGCGTGACAGGTGTTCACGTGGAAAGTGATAAATCCAAAAACCTGACACTCCGCGCAGAACCAAAAGAAGGCATGGGACAGGGCAAATACACTTTTGGAATCCAGGCACGAACAGAAGACGGTAAACTGACCTCCACCAGTCAGATTGTCATTACCGTCGAGGGAAAAAAAGAGGAGAAAAAGGCTGAGGGTATTAAAATCACCACATCCTATCCAGTACTCAGGGGACCCACTGATGCCGAATTTGAGTTTTCCCTGGAGGTTGAAAGCAAGCTAGATAAGGATACCATCTTTAACCTGAGTCCCCAAGGTCCGGAAAACTGGGATATCAACTTCAAACCTGCCTATGAAGATAAATTCATCTCAAGCCTGCGATTAAAGGGAAATCAAAGCCAGACCATGGCCGTTGCCATGAAGCCCCATCCCTTGGCAAAACCGGGTGAGTACCCCATCTTGGTTAAGGTAAATTCTCCTGAGGCCAAAGGAGAGGTTACACTGACCGTCGTCCTGACGGGCACCTACAAGCTGGACGCAGGCACGGCAAACGGCCTTCTCTCACTGAACACTGTTCGCGGAAAGGAAGGAAACCTTTCCATGTATGTCAAGAATGGCGGCTCCGCTGCTCTCACTAATTTGCAGTTTGTTTCTTTTAAACCAGAGAATTGGAAAGTAGAATTCACTCCTGAAAAAATCGATACCTTAGCCCCTGATGAATTGAAGCAGGTTGAGGTCTCCATTACTCCCACGGACCAGGCACTTGTGGGTGATTACTCGGTGGGCCTTAACGCGGATGCGGGCAAGGTATCAAAGGCCATTGAGCTGAGGATTACTGTCAGGGCTTCTACTGCCTGGGGCTGGATAGGCATTGGGATTATCGTGCTCGTAGTAGCAGGCCTCGTGGTTCTTTTCATCCGCTTGGGAAGGCGCTAAAATGGAAGCCCAAACGATAATCGAAACCACTAATCTCACCAAGCATTACAATCATCAGGCAGCTGTGGAAAGCCTCAACTTTAAGGTAGCCGAAGGTGAGGTTTTCGGATTCTTGGGCCCAAACGGTGCTGGCAAAACCACCACGCTTCTGATGCTGCTGGGTCTGAGTCAACCATCAGCGGGTTCCGCAAAGGTCTGCGGGCTCGACCCTTTGCGAAAGGCGAGAGAGGTGAAGTGTATTGTAGGCTACCTTCCTGAAAATGTCGGCTTTTATGGAGATCTTGACGCTGTTCAAAGCCTGGAATATGTGGCCAGCCTGAACGGCATTCAAAGGGATGAGGCATCATCGAAAATTGATGAACTCCTGGAGCTGGTAGGGCTTAAACAGGATGCGCGAAAAAAGGTAGGTGCATTCTCACGGGGAATGAAGCAGCGTTTAGGCTTCGCAGAGGTCCTTATCAAAGACCCCAAGGTGATCTTCCTTGACGAACCTACCATTGGTCTTGACCCTGATGGTGCACTGCGGTTGATGGAGTTTATCCAATCATTGAACCATGACAGAGGAATCACTGTCCTGCTCTCATCGCACAACCTTTACCAGGTACAAAAGATATCCCACCGTGTGGGAATAATGATACAGGGAAAGATGGTTGCTGTGGGCTCCATTGAATCTCTGGCAAAGGAAAAGTTCGGGGTAGGTGATAAGAAATATTCGTTGGAAGAGATCTATATGAAGTATTTCCAGGAGGTATGAACATGCAGGGTCTCTATGCTGTCTTTAAAAAGGAACTTTGCGATCATTTCAGTAGCTATCGGTTTGTAATCGTCTTCGCCCTGATTGCTATGGTCAGCTTTATTACCAGCTATATGGCGGGGATGCATATGAAAGAAAACCTGGAAGCCCTTTCCAACACGAGATTCCCCTTTCTCATGCTCTTCAGCACAACGGGCGCGCTCTTTTCAATGGTACAGTTCGTAGCCTTCTTTGGCCCCCTTATCGGCCTGGTCCTGGCCTTTGATTCCATCAACCGTGAAAGGGCCCATGGAACCCTTATTAAACTGATATCGCAACCAATTTACCGTGACGCGGTAATCAACGGGAAGTTCCTGGCGGGTGTAACCACAATTACCATTATGCTGCTCGCCATAATTTTGATCATTTCCGGCCTTGGCCTCACGCTTGTAGGCCTTGTTCCGGGGATCGAGGAAATCTGGCGCCTTCTTCTTTATCTGATCATCAGTATCTTTTATATTTCGTTCTGGCTTGGGATTTCCATCCTGTTTTCCATCTCCTTTAAGAGTATCGCCACGTCTGCATTGGCATCGGTTGCACTTTGGATCTTCCTCTCGTTCTTTGTTTCCCTCGGAGCCAGTGTTGTGGCAGATTCTGTAGCACCTGTAGACAGGCAAAGGGAACCAAATCCCGAAATGGTCATTAAAAACATCCGGATAAAGGAAATGGTTTCGCTCTGCTCCCCCATGGTTCTCTATTCCGAGGCCACCAAGACACTTATTGACCCCATGCGGAAAACCACACGTTCCATTGTCTTAATGGGTCCTATGGAAGAGCTTTTGTCGGCGCGCTTTCAAAATCCGCTTCCCTTGGGCCAGAGTATTATCGTTGTCTTCCCGCATATGACAGCCCTTATTGCCATTACGCTTATCTGTTTTGCCATCTCGTATGCTGTATTTATGGTACAGGAGATCAGGACATAAATGAGGAGGAAAAGACCTTCTCTCTAAGGGGGAAAGAAGGCAATGGCATGTTTCACCGAGCAGGAACTCCAGGAGAAGGTATGATCCAAAGGAATCTTTGAAATTTATCATCCAGATCCTCCAACGGCACCCATTCATACTCCTCGTAAAATTCTCGCCATAACAGGCTTAAAGTATCTTTCAGAATTCCCACAGGCCCGGGCTCAAGACCTTCAGCATATGCCATAATATCTCTGATAAATATTTCTTCAAAAGCGGACATCTTGTACGGCGGCTTTTTGTCTCCCGCCCTGAGGTTGCCAATGAATTTCCTTGCCTGACGATGGGAAATACCTGAAAGACCCGGTTCCAGTTTCAGCAGCTTCCGGGCAAAAAGGTTGAAAAGAAGTGGATGAAATGATAACCGGGAGTCCACGATTATCTTTGTATGCAGAGGATAAAGTTCTGCCAATCGCGCCAGTAGCGTGTCCAAAACCATCACCCGATTGAGGATCCTATTGCAGTCCTCGAGTTCTGATAGCTTCTCAAAATCCCTGTATTCCTCACCCCCTTCATAGCCAACATAAAGGCTGGGTTTGGTTGCCACCAAACCCGCAAGCCTCTCACCCCAGTCATGGCCCCAGAAATTGAAATCAAGGCCCTGGCCATTGAACCAGCTGTTCTTTAACCAGCGTTCAGTCTCCCATTTTTGCCCAAGCGCCAGTCCGAAACCCACGCGGAAAATAGACACCAGAGAATTTTTCCTTACGAGCTTCTCGGCCGAAGAAATGTCTGACCCGCATAACTTCTCAAGGGCCAAATTCAAATACCCTGCTGCCTTTTGACATGTCTTGATTAAGGCCTCCAACTCGTTGTTCAATTCACCATCAGCCGAAAAGATCTGGTTACAAAGACCTCCAAATTCAAGCCGAACTCTGTTCAAAAACTGATTATCGGTAATTCTGGAGCTAACAGCGGTCCATAGGTTCTGGCCTTCTGCATGAACGAGTGGAGCAATAGGGGCCAATTCACGGATCTCCTCGTCCAAAGGGGTATCATTGACCATTTCAACAGGTTTCTCATATGTTAAATTCTCAGGTCCCAGGGGAGCATAAACAGATAATGCCTCTTCAAACGGGAGAAAGCCATGTTCGGCCAGGCGAACATTTTTCAGCCGGTACATGTCTTCTTCCAGTTCTGCCGGAAGAACTCCAGAAAGCCCCAAAAGAAAGGTGTGGCAACGGTCAAGGTCCTCATCTGACATTGTACGGAGAATATTCTCAATAGTCTCTCTGTGCTCTTTATCGAGGGTTCTGACATAAAAAATACCATCGAGGGTAAAAAAATCGTCTGGAAGATCATGGGCCTCGTCCTCTTGCTTTGCCATGACCTGAATGCTACGGAAGAAATAACAATATGCAATCGCCTGCCCTTTTCCAAAAAACCACCGAACGAGTCTCTTGATATCGGCCTGCTGAAGTTTTCCTATCCACCGTGAAGCGCAATCTATCTGGAAACGGTCTTTTTGCCAGAGTTCGAGATCAAGGAGATACTGCCACTGATCTTCTGAAGCCCACTCAAGCAAAGGGAGGCAGTCATTATCACCCACCTTTTTTACAAGCCAGAAAAAATCCCCATGAGGCAATTGTTGGATCAGGGATCGAGGATCTTCTTGTTCGAGGATTCGATCCAGGATTTCTTTTCCGGAAAGGGAAGAAATCCGCTTCAACAGAGATCCATCATAACGGGAGATCAGCTTTTGATCCTTTACATTCCGAGTCCTCTTATTTACTTTCATGTTCAATTTCCATATCCCCACTAAAACTTGATGAGTTCGTAAAAAGTCATGAAAGAGACGGCACAGTAAAAAGCTCCAGATGCAAGGCGCGCGAATCTTTAGGAATGAGGCGTACTTGCAGTACGTCGGAATGACTAAAGGTGAAGCGCAACGCAGCCCTTCGATTATGCTCAGGGCCATGAGCATGTCGAATGGCCCTTCGGGTATGCTCAGGGCCGTGAGCATGTCGACCGGCAGATGGACTTTTTGCGAAGCCGTCAAACTTAAAACCTAAAGGCACGAACCAGGGGCCTTAAGCCCCCCTCAAAGCTCAGCCAATAGGTGCGTGTGAAGTTGATCTCACAACAAAAAATATTTATAGTAACAGCTTAGCGCTTTGAAAAAATTATCATTGGATTATAGGACCGTGGATATCTCTTTCAGAAGGTCCGCAACACAAATTCTTCAAAGCTCGTCGAACGCCCCCTTGGCCTTGAACAGAGGAGTGAAGCAGGCAGAGAAGGCTACTGTTGCAAAGGAGTCTGTCTTATGGAGCTGTCCTGGGTTGAGTTTTAAGGCTAATCTGCCGTTCGATGGAATGAGGCAGGTTTTTGCGGCCCTTCTGAAAGAGATATCCACGGCCCTTTTTGCACTATTTTCAAAGCGCTAAAATGTTACCTTTTATATTATTTGCAATAATCAATTGAGTGTCAAGTGTGAGATTAGTATGTCGGTTATTTCCCTATTAGTTTTTAAAGAAAAGGTGAAATTAATGAACATTATCATTTTTCACTTTCTTATGCATTAAAAGATATGTTATTAGGAAAGAAGAAGGTTGTAGTCTTGGAGGTATCATGTTTGATTTGATTGTCAAGGGCGGGATTTTCATGTACCCGATTATATTTTGCTCCATTGTGGCGCTGGCCATTTTTTTTGAGCGCTTGTGGGTTCTGAGGAGAAAGCACATTATCCCTCTGGAATTTATCCGCAACGTGGAAGAACTGCTAAAAAAGCAAAAAATATCAGAAGCAATTTTTTTGTGCCAAAATGATATGTCATCCATCGCGAGGATTTTTCTGGCTGGCTTGAAAAGCACACAAAAGGGAATGTGGCTTGTCAAAGAGGCCATTGAGGAGAGAGGGAGCAGGGAGGCAACGGCACTCGAAAAAAACGTTGCTATTTTATCCACCATCGCCAACCTGACGCCTCTGCTGGGGCTTTTAGGAACGGTTTCGGGAATGATCAAGACATTTAATGCCATCTCATTGCAGGGTATTGGTAATCCAGCTCCCCTGGCCGGGGGAATTGCCGAGGCTCTTATCACTACGGCAACCGGTCTATGTATTGCCATACCGACCTTAGTATGCTATCGCTTTTTGAAAGATAAAGCCAGTGCCCTCATTTTTGAAATGGAAGAGAACTCCATCAAGCTGGTAGAGCTTATGGATAACTACAGCAAGGCAAAGTAGTGTGATTTATGCGATTCAAGAAAGTAAAGGATGAAGAGCCGAGGCTGGGTATTACGCCGCTGATTGATATAGTATTTTTACTTCTAATTTTTTTTATGGTTACTTCTCATTTTAATGTGGCTTCCGGCGTTTCCATAAAACTGCCCAAGGTGACGCAGAAGGTATTCAATAAAGACGGCGAAAGAATTACACTTATAATCGATAAAGAGGGCCGCACATACCATAAGGGAGAAAAAATCGATCTCAAAACCCTCAGCGTTGAACTAAAAGCTTTAGTGGAGAAGGAAGGCCTGGTTCACCTTCTTTTGGAGGCCGATAAAGACGTAACGCATGGTAAAGTGGTTCAAGTTATGGACCTTGCCAAAACAGCCGGTGTGCTTTCCATTATTATTGCCGCAAATTGGGAACCCAAGAAGGTATTCTAAGTTGAGCCCTAAAAAGAGAAGACTCTGGAAATTTGCATTGGTTTTCCTATGTTTCTTTGGCCCCCTTCTGGCCTGGCTGGGATTTGGTAACCATGGGCTTGTTCAACTTTACCGCAAAGAAATGGAGCGACAGGCCTATGTTGATACGATTCGCCAGCTGGCGGAGGAAAATCAGGCCATGCTTGAGGAGATACGCCGTCTTCGTACGGACATGAAATATGTGGAATCGGTTGCGAGAAAAGAGTTTAATTTTGTTAAACAAAACGAGATCGTTTACCGGTTTGACAACGATAACACTCGCAGTAATGCTGTGAAAACAATACAACCAGAGACCAAACCTATTGAAGACAAGAGGTCCAAAAGGGAGGTACTGGGTGATGAGAAAATCAAATGATTTTTTAGGGGAAATCTTAGGCTATGGACCGTCACAGGGCACGCTTTTTCTGGTCCTCACAAAGATGAAGGAAGAGGGGCGGTTCAGCGAGGTTATCCAGGAATGCCAGAAGGCCTTGAGTCTCTATCCTGATGACCTGCGCCTGCGCACCCTTTTGGCCGAGTCCTACCTGGAGTTGGGCTTTATGGGTCTTGCGGAAACAGAACTTGCCAGAGTTACCTCACGCCTCACTGATTTGATTTCGGCATATAAGCTTCAGGCCCAAATCTTTAGCAAACAGCAAAAGGCCGATGAGGCGCTCAAGGCGCTGAACCGATATCTCGCTCACAAACCGGATGATCAGAATGCACT
Organism: Desulfobacteraceae bacterium; assembly: GCA_020349865.1. The sequence continues at coordinate 3,828,849 of CP070700.1, read as the reverse complement.
GGATCTTTTGGAGAAGATAAGACCATTTCCAGGAGAAGCAGTGACTGAAGCAGAAAAAACTGTTGGGGAATCTCTTCGGTTGGAAGAGAAAAAGATTGAAGAAGAATTGGTGATGGAAACACCGCAGACCACCGAAGACACAGAGCAATCCCTGGAAAATGAAATTGAAGAAGAAGATATATTGGATAGTGTTGTAATACCCGAAGATATTACACGTGTCCTTGAAAAAAGGATTGAAGATGAACAGGTTTTGGAAACCCCTGAATTCCAGGAAGATGCCGTCCAAATCCCCCCGGAACAGGATCAGGAACAGG
>CP070700.1:3791993-3828435 GCA_020349865.1 Desulfobacteraceae bacterium | reverse complement strand
GGCAGTGGTTTTGCCATGGATAGAGCTAATTTGCGGGCTATTTCTTATTATTGGTCTAAGGACACGAGCAGTGGCCTCTGTTATCGGATTACTTCTTGTTATGTTTATTGTCTTTATAGTAATCAACATTTATAGAGGGGCCCCCATCACCTGCGGATGTTTCGACACTGTTGGGGAAACAATTGGTTGGAAAAAAGTCTTCGTGGATGTCGCCTGGCTGCTCCTAACCGTTCAAATCTTTTTCTTTGATAGAATTTATCTACTTCGAAGGGGGGGATTTGTCTTTAGAAAGAGGATGGAAGACAGCCTTGGTGCTTCTAGATAGGGAGAGATATGTTACTAAGATCAAGATATTCGAACCGGTTGCTGCCACCCCTTATGTGTGTTTTCCTGGTATTCACCTTTTCGTGCACCCCAAAGGAGAGATACGCGGGCATGTATAAAGCACAAGGAGAAGAATCGACAAAAGACTCAGAAATTTATATCGAATTGAAGGAGGATGGGGAGGGCGCCTGGAGGGTGCTCGACGATGAGGTCTCTTTTACATGGTATTTAAAAGGTGACGAACTTAGACTGAATACCAAATTAGGCGGAGTCATTGTTGGAAAGATCCAGGACGACACCATTGAAATAACATTGCCAGGTGCAAGAACTATGTCTTTTAAAAACACCAAGTGAGTTCCTTCTGATAAGAACTCGCCTTTTCTGGGAGATACTAGAGGGGAATTAATGTGCAATAATCAATACTTCACCTGGCAATCATTTAATCTAAGCTCAGACCTAACCTAACATCCGGCTCATTTTTAGTCTCGAGGTCCCTTCCACTCTATTATACATCCACAATAAGGGTCTCCGTCGCATAGATGCTTTTCGCGGGATATTTCTGCGTTGAGTCGTGAATATGCTTCTACACCTATCGGATGGCAATATATCTTGCAGACATCTTTTCTTTTGATCGTCTCCGGCATGGTGCTGTAGAATGGACAACGCGTTATCTTTTCATATACTTTGTATTTATCCTCCAACCACTCCCAATGGCTATCCATACCCACCATCTTGTGTATTATGTCGAAACAATTAGTAATCTCTTCAAGATTTTTGAACTCTTTCCCCCACATGCTTTTTACCCACTCTGCCTCGAACTCTGCAGTGACCTTAGCGAGCTCTCGGAGATAATCCTCGGCCTTCTTTTCACCAAAGACATTTGCTACGGTCTGATAACAAACCCAGAACTGGCCCCCAACGAAATTTTGACAGCCTTCTAGCTTCTCTTCGCATGAATAATCTTTTGCAAGCTTAAAATCTTCCATGATCTTCATCCTCCCTTCTGAAATTTGGCTTTACCTGTTTTTGATGTTGCTTTCACTAAACAGCATTTCGTCACTGATTACCTGCCAAGTTCTCCAGCCGTTTCCGACTTTCTCCCTGATCTCATTTATAAAGGCAGAATAACCGATTTCACGGCACCTCTTTAGGTTTTCGAGGTTATTTAAGTTATATCTTTTGCATACTGTGGCTGACATCTCTCCTCTGGACTCCATTAGCGTAGAAGTGGAATCAATGTGTGGACAGGGGCGGGTTGATTCCGTGTTGTAATCCTCACATTCAGCACATGTCCAGTACCCTTTTGATCTAACACACTTTGCAATGGCACATATCTCACTGGGCCAGCCGCCTTTGAAACAGCCGGGACAGGGCCCAATTTCCTCCCTGAGTTTGATGAACTTTTTCAATGTACTTAGTGTGCTCGAAATCTCTTTGGGCTCTAATCCAAAAGCCGCACCGACATCCTCAAGGTTAAAACCTTCCCAAATCTTCACAAGCGTTTTTGCAGCTTCTAGACTTTCATCCTTTTGAACATCACAGCCGAGACAAACAATGCCGCATGCCGAGATCACTCCACGATCCTCTTCCCTCACGTCGTCCAACGTCAACTCCATGATAGGTCCCTCCTTTCCATCTCTGGTTTTTCAATTAACATCTACACGGCCCTTTTCGCAGTCCCGACCATGTCGGGGCAATCGAACGCACCACATAGCGCCGCGTCAGCGCTTCCAACTCCTCGTTTCTCGAAAAGAGACCCCCATGCTTCTAGCCCTAACTCGAACATAACAAGGTCCCAAAATCTATCGGCAGGCTCGCTCTCTAAGCGGAGAGCTTCACTAGATGATGGACCTCGCTTTTGGACATTGAGATTATTGAGCTCATAGGATAAACTCTCTTAGGGTGTCAATGGATAATCACCAAAAACACAGACTCGAGTCATTAGCCGATCTGGTGAAAATGCCTGAGTGGTCAAAGACGCTTTGAAGAAGGAGGTAAAGATTCCTGCCTTGGTACTGGAAGGTGATGTTTACGATCCCCGTTATTATACCAAGGAGCAGTTGCGGACCAGAATCGAGTCTTTTGCTGAACTTGTAAAGGCCGTCAGATTATCTTACTAAGGAGAGCATATTATTGTTTTGATTGGCCATAACTGGAAGGGGTGTAGCAGGGTCATAAGGTCTTTTCTACGACTTATCTGTTCACGTCAGAAAAGACCTCATGACCCTTAGCTGCAACGCAAACTATTTGGTGCTCTTGATAGCAGGTCTAGGAGAAGAGATGATTGTAGCAGGTGTTGACGTGGGCGCGGCTACTACAAAGGCGCTCATCTTGGATGATAATAAGATACTATGTTATTTCATATCTCCAACCATGGGTGATGTTGTTAAGACGGCAGACCAGGTTATGGAGAAGGCTCTGAACACAGCCCATTTAGCTTTTGAAGATTTGGGACGTGTGATTTCCACTGGCTATGGGAGAAATTCCGTGGCTTATGCCCAGAAGGCTATAACTGAGATTGCCTGTCACGCTAAGGGTGCCAACTTTCTGTATAAAGAAGCTAGAATGGTCATCGACATTGGAGGGCAAGACAGTAAGGCGATCCTTCTGGGTGAGCATGGCAAAGTAGAAGATTTTGTGATGAATGATAAATGTGCAGCTGGATCTGGCAGGTTTCTAGAAGTGATGGCAGGCGTTTTGGGCCTGGAACTTGAAGAATTGGGAAAGATTTCCTTGAGAAGTAGAGCACCTTGCCAGATAAGCAGCATATGTACAGTCTTTGCCGAATCTGAAGTCGTTTCCCTCAGGGCGGAGAAGAGGTCTGTGGAAGACATTGTTGCTGGCGTCCACCAATCGGCAGCTAAAAGAGTGGCCTCCATGGCAAGGCCCATGGGGCTGGCTAAGCCGGTTGTTTTCACCGGCGGCGTAGCCAAAAATTCTGGTGTGGTCAAGGCAATGGAAGCCGAACTAAATACCACCCTAATTATACCTGAAGAGCCGCAAATTGTTGGGGCATTGGGGGCGGCCCTCTTTGCTCGAAAAAAAATGAAAGGGTAAAGTGTACGTGGACCTTAAAGATGGGAAAGTTGTGAAGATTGAGGCATCTCTAGTTAAACGGAGCGCTTCAAAAGAGAGATGATGGCATTGTGTTGGCAGATGCGGAATCATGTGATGGATGCCAGACGTGTATCGAGGCATGCCCATATGATGCGATCAGGTTTAATGAGGAACTGAATATCCACAAAAAACCATGTGATTTATGAAAGACGTATGGGTCTCTCCACGTGGCTTTATCTAAATAACTAACCTAGGCGGGTTCAGGTATTTTTCATGCGCTGACCAAGCTTCACTTATCTCCTGGCTAGCATGGAGCTGAAATTCGATTTTGGCGAAAAGTTCATCTTCTACGTTTGATAGAGGTGTGTGGTTGTTTTCAGCTGCCGCACATATGAGTGAACTAGGGAGGAAAAGGATAAGGAGGTATTCCATAATGAAAGCAGCACGTTGGTACGGTCAACGAGATGTGCGTGTTGATGAGGTGGAACCACGCGATCCCAATCCAAATGAGGTTCGGATACGAGTGGATTACGCTGGTATCTGCGCAACAGATCTACACGAATATACGCACGGACCGCAGCTTATTTCAACGACGCCACACCCTATGACTGGGCGCTGCGCCCCGCTTACGATGGGGCACGAGTTTACCGGCACAGTTGTTGATGTGGGTCGAGGTGTAATTCATTTGAAAAAAGGAGATCGTGTCGTTGCTGAGGCGACTTTGCCTTGCGGCGAATGTGATTCCTGTAAGCGCGAGCAGTTCGTCCTTTGTCGCCAGGCAGCCTATTTAGGTTTTGCGTGGGATGGCGTGTTTGCAGAATACTGTACAATCCCAGCCCGTGTCTGTCACAAGGTGCCTGACACGCTCGATAGCGTAAATGGGGTGCTTACCGAGCCCCTCGCGACGGGGATGCATGCTGTGCGCCGTGGACGGGTTCAGATAGGCGAGAGCGTAGCTGTTATCGGGGCAGGCACTATCGGGCTGTGCTCATTGCTCTCTGCGCTTGCTGCAGGGGCAAGTCGGGTTTTCGTGGTGGACCCTATTGCGCAAAAACGCACGCTTGCCATAGAGCTCGGCACAGACCGCAGCACATCCGCAAGATTTATCGCCCCCATCTGACGTATTTGTCTATCCGTTATGACGGTAATGGAGGCAGGAGCTTTCTTTATCTTCTCCGGTATCCTCGACGGCGTAATGACGTATGTCTCCGCTTTAAGCCATCTTAATTCCTCATCCAGTTCATCAACCTCTGTGGGAGGCCCCGGCAACTCCTCTTCAGCAAAAACCCGGGGGGAGATAAGGACAAAGAGGAGGGATAAGATTAGAAAAGCGGCACAGCGAATTATATGGCTCCTTGATATAAAGAGAGACACCATATTTATGGGCTTGCTCATTTTAGGGGACTTTTTCATGGCGGACCTCCTGCTAAGATCTTAACAGAAGTATTTGTCTACTCATTCCGACAATTGAATCGGCGTATTTAATCCGAGTATGAACTATGAGTTTGAGAAATAATGAGAAATAAGAGGTAATGCTATCGAGAAGAAAAGTGCTGAAGATGAAAACAGAACAGATAACCAAAATCCGTGGATTCTAGTTTCAGATTCTCAGGAACGGGGTATTATTTGGTATAAGTTTTTGATCTCCAAGCAGAACACAACTCTACCTGGAGTAAGGCTGGCACAATTTTATGGGTTGCTCCATGGAAAACCTCCTGGGTGGAGGTTAACGGATGGAAGAAAAACTCTTTAATTAAAAGAATAATAAAACGCTTCTAAAGTCAATAGAAATCGGCTTAAAAGAATCATCCCATAAGAGCTGGTAGTAAGCGTAGATATTTATTAACGATTACTAGTGTGCTGTCCCAGCAATACCTTTGCAAAGTCTTTCAATTTTCGCCAAGATTGTGTTGGCGGTGGCGGTCCAAATAAAAGGCTTCGTGTTTTTATTGTACTGATCCACAAAGCGTTTAATATTATCTATGAGATCTTTGACACTACGGAAGGTTCCGCGTCGTATCGCTCTGTGTGTGATGATGTTAAACCAAATTTCCACGTGGTTAAGCCACGATGAATATGTGGGCGTGTAGTGGACGTGATAACGGGGTCGTGCTGCTAACCATCGTCTGACCTTTGAATGCTTATGGGTTACATAATTGTCAACGATGAGGTGGACATCCAAGTCTTGCGGAATATTGGCTTCGATGTGACCCAGGAACTGGAGGAACTCTTGATGGCGGTGTCGGCGTTTGCATTGGGTAAGAACTTGCCCCGAAGCAATGTCGAGGGCTGCGAATAAGGTAATGGTTCCATGTCGCTTGTAATCATGGGTTACTCCCTCCACATACCCCAACCCCAGAGGTAACATGGGTTGAGTCCGGTCTAGAGCCTGAACTTGGCTTTCCTCGTCGACGCACAGAACCATTGCTTTGTCAGGAGGGTTGAGATACAACCCAACAATATCACGAACCTTCTCAACGAAGAACGGATCGGTAGAAAGTTTGAAATGCTTTTGTCGGTGCGGTTGAATACCAAAGCCTTTCCAAACGCGATGCACCGTAGATTTGGACAGTTTTGTTTCCTTGGCCATAGAACGGCAAGTCCAATGGGTACCGTCTTTGGGTTTTGTCTTCAGAGTTTTCCGAATCAACTGAGCAATGTGCTCGTCGCTGATCGATCGGGGGCCTCCAGGTTTTATCTCGTCGTAGAGGCCCATAAGGCCTTGCTGAATGAATCGTTTACGCCATATACCAACCATATAGGATGAAAGCCCTATTTTTCCCGCGATGCTCTTGTTGTTCATCCCTTCTGCCGCCATCAGAACGATCTCTGCCCGTCTGACAAAGCCATGCGGAAGGGACCTTGAGCGGGCCATTGACTGGAGTTGTTCCTTGATATCCGGTGCCAAATCAATTGGCGCAAGTGGTCTACCACGAGCCATGATCTCCTCCTCTAGTTTTTGGAGGAGTATATCATACGGTAAATAATTATACAAGTTATTCATGGGACAAAACACTAGTCATAGTCAGTTTTTAGGCCCAGCCCTACAATGTATTCCCGTAATAATAAGGTCAATATTTTTTGCTTCGCTTCATAAAGGCCTTCCATGCTAATGGTGAAAAACTAACTGTTGCCTAACATTACCATAGTTATCGCCTTATCAAGAGCGTTTTGTACTTCTGGAACAAAATTATGCAAGACTCAACAGGGAAAACGCGCTCTTGCATGCAGGATTATTATATTGTAGTATTCTTTTCTTAGTTAATTGAATCACCTAGATCAGCCTATAAAACAAGGAATTAAGAAAATGTGGAAACGGATTAGTCTTCGTGTCCGTATATACCTCATTTTGGCTGCCCTGGTGTTTATCACCTTGACAGGTGCTTTGGTTACGGTATGGTACACCTACCGGATGGAAGGCCTCTTGACTCATATTATTGCCAAAAATGTGGCCGCTTTCCAGGCAGCCGAAGCACTGAGGACTGCTCTAGTGAACCAGAAAGGCTTCGTTTCCTATTATTTTATGGACGGTGATCCAGACTGGCTTAGACGATTGGGGGAGTACCGCCAGATTTTTAAGGAAAGGCTTAGAGAGGTCCGCACTTTGGCTGAAACCGAACACGAAAAGGGGGCCATTGATCGGATCGACACGGAGTATACCCAATATATAACAGGGAAGGATCAGGTCATAGCACATTACAAAGCCGGGCAAAGGAAAGCTGGCACTCGGCTCCACACCGAAGTGCGAAATAACTTCTTCAAGACCTTGGAGTTGTGCGAAGAATACAAGGACATTCATAAGAAAAGGATCACGGTGGCCAGAGACAAAAGCCATGCCCAGGCTAGAAAACTCAGGATTATCGCTGGGACAGCTATTCTGGTTGTCATCGTACTAGGCCTGCTTTTGCTATTTGTTTTAGTAACCCAGATTTTGGGGCCGGTTCGTCGAATGGCTTTGGAGGCGGATCGGGAAGGCGCGCCCGCTGAGCCGAGAGATGAAGTTAAAGCACTCAGTCGGAGTGTTCGCGGTCTGATTGAGGATATGGATCAGACACAGGAGGAATTGGAAAAAAGTCGTGAACACCTCTTGCAGGCGGAAAAGATGGCCTTGGTCGGGAAACTGGCCGCAGGCGTGTCCCACAGCGTCCGTAATCCTCTCACTTCAGTGAAGATGCGACTGTTTTCTCTAGGCCGAACCCTTGATTTATCCGCTACGGAGAAGGAGGACTTTGAAGTGATCTCCGAGGAAATCGGACAAATCGACACCATTGTTCAGAATTTCCTCGAGTTCTCCCGTCCCCCCAGGCTAAAGATGCAGAATGTGAGTCCTTCAGACGTGGTGGACCTAGCTCTTCAACTCCTAGAGCATCGCCTGAAATCTTACAACGTAAACACAGAACTTAAACGAAAGCACCCTCTCCCGGAGATCCAGGCGGACCCGGAGCAATTGAAGGAAGTGCTTGTCAACATTGTAGTCAATGCTTGTGAGACTATGGAAGGCGGCGGATCCATCCTCATCCATGAAGAAGAGTCTTTTGCGGAGCCGTTGGGTCGCGTGGTGGTTATTCGACTTACCGACAGCGGCCCTGGTATCCCGGAAGAGATCCGGGACAAGATCTTTGAACCCTTTTTCACTACCAAAGAGGAAGGATCGGGCCTGGGTCTGAGTATCGCCAACCGGATCGTGGAAGAACATAACGGATGGTTAGACCTCGCATCAAAGGAGGGCGAAGGATCCACTTTTGTCATCACCCTTCCAATAAACCCTGTTAAATGATTGGCGGGTTCCACATATACTGTCAATTGAATGACCTCATCTAAATCACAGTAGAGATTACTTGTAAGCTGGCTATTTAGCAGGGTAAAGGAGTCAAACCGTGAGTACCATCTTGATCATTGATGATGATTACCAGCTGCGGAAAAGCTTTGAAAAGCTTTTGACACAAGAAGGGTATTCATTAGAGAGTGCCCCCTCCGGGGAAACGGGCCTCAAACTGGTCCACAAGAAAATGCCAGACCTGGTTGTTCTGGACATGCGACTTCCGGGAATGAATGGGTTTGAGACCTTTCAGGCCATCCACGATGTCGAACCCAAGCTTCCCGTGATTATTATGACTGCCTACGGGACAACCGAGACCGCCATAGAGGCTACTAAGATGGGAGCCTTTGACTACATACTCAAGCCCTTTGACATTCCCGATATGTTGAACGTAATCTACCAAGCCTTGGAAGCAGGTCGCTTTATGCGCTCGCCAGTAGAGATGAATGCGATTCCTGAAGAGGCTTCTCGCGAGGCTATTATTGGCCGGAGCGACCAGATGCAGGAAGTCTATAAGGCGATCGGGAGGGTGTCTTCAACGGATGCCACCGTACTTATCCGAGGTGAATCCGGTACGGGAAAGGAATTGGTTGCTCGCGCCATCTATCACCACAGCCTTCGGGCAAACAAGCCTTTTCACGTCATAAACTGCGTGGCAATTCCAGAGACTTTGCTCGAAAGCGAACTTTTTGGTTACGAAAAGGGGGCCTTTACCGGAGCGACACATCGCCGTGTGGGAAAAGTAGAACAGGCCAATGCTGGCACCGTCTTCCTGGATGAAATCGGTGACATGCCCTTCAGTATACAGGCCAAGATATTGAGGTTACTTCAGGAAAAGAAAATCGAGCGTCTCGGGGGTCGGGAGACCATACCCGTAAATGTAAGAATTATCGCTTCCACCAACCGGGAACTGGAAGTGGCCATTGCCGAGAATCAGTTTCGTGAAGACCTCTATTATCGTCTCAAGGTTGTTACGATCTGGCTTCCTCCCCTCCGAGAACGCAAGGATGATATCCCTTCTCTTACGGATTATTACATCTCCCAGTACACAGGTGAACTGGGCATAGATAATCCAGGAATCACGAAAAAAGCGAAAGAAATGCTCAACAACTATTCATGGCCAGGCAACGTTCGGGAGCTCGCCAACACCATTCAGAAGGCATTGATATTCAACCGTGGCGCCCCCATCCGCCCTGAAGATCTCACCCAGGCCGTCAGAGGCAAAGATCTTGTTCAAGGGGTTGTAACTGATACTGGGGATCAGGCGATTCGGCAATGGACACGTGAAGTCCTGAAGACTCGTGCCGAGAACAATATTTTTGATACGTGCATGGACCGGTTCGCGAGCCTACTGATCAGTGAAGCGCTAAACCTTACAGGTGGTAACCGCTCCCAAGCCGCCAAACTCCTCGGCCTTTCCCGACCCACACTCCACTCCAAGATTGAAAAATACCGCCTCAAACTGGAGACATTCGTGAAAGAGGAGTGATGTCCCTTACGGAACCGTAGCACTGGCTTCAGCTCAATAACTGGTCTCTTTACAATCTGTAAAAAAAGCCGACAAGTTTTTACGGGAAATCTGCCCGAAATTCCGCCTTCCAGGATAAATAATGTTTTTATAATCAATCCGTTGAGTCCAGTCTCCTGATCACATCCATCTTGGCACACGAGTTGCTTTTCCTACTTTTAAAACCATCCCTCACACTCTGTTTTCGGCGGGGATAACGCATCCAAACTGTTATCTTGATGCGTTCAGATAGCTCTAAGGGAAAATAAGACAGGAGGAGTAACCATGTTAGTCAAAGATTGGATGAATAAAGAAGTCATTACGATTGAGGAAAAAGATTCCATACAGCTTGCCATAAAACTCTTAAAGGAACATGACATCCGAATGCTGCCTGTCATGAAAAAGGGTAAGCTCGTGGGGATTGTCACCGACCGGGATCTGAAAAGGACATCCGCTTCCGATGCCACCACCCTTGAGATGCATGAACTTATCTATATCCTTTCACGCATCAAGGTAAAAGAGATTATGACCAAAAATCCCATAACGGTGCCTTTCGATTATACCGTAGAGGAGACGGCCGAAATTCTGCTGACCAATAAAATATCTGGAGCCCCTGTAGTTGACCATGAGGGACAAATCGTGGGCACGATTACTCAATCAGATATTTTCAAGGTTCTAGTTTCTTTGACCGGACTTAGCAAGAGAGGAATATCATTCTGCTTTATGGTGGAGGATCGTTCAGGATCTATCAAGGAGGTCACCGAGATTATCCGAACATACGGGGGCCGTATGGCCAGCATCCTGAGTACTTATGAGCGGATTCCCAAAGGGTATCGTAAGGTCTATGTTCGGATGTATAACATAAATCGTTCCAATGTCCCTCAGCTCAAAGAGGAGCTCAAGGAAAAGGCAGCTTTGCTTTACATGGTAGATCACAGAGAAAACGTCCGAGAGATCTATTGAGAGAGAATTAAAGGATTTTTTCAGGGATTCTGCCTAGTCTCTATCGATTTTGAGACCTTGGGGGAATCTTTCCAAAGACCGAAAAGTCATTGTGACTCAAAGGAGGTATGATCATGGTACACACGAAACCTCAAGAAATAATCATGTTGGAAATTTTGATAGAGAACGCCGCTTCAGGAAAGAAGATTGATCTGCATGCAGAACCTGTTCGGAACGTTGTCAAACTGGAGCGTGAAGGTAAAGAGATAGACACCGTGATTTTGTCTATGAGGTATACGGGGACCATCCAGGAGAACCCCTTTAAGTTCGAAAAGCACTATTCCTTCACCGAGGACGAGGCACAAAGCGCTCTTGAGTGCCTTTTGGTCGCAAATAATAGACTGCAAACAGACTACGATAGGCTCAAAGAGGCCGGGGTTGCCGTAAAAGAAGCGTTCTTTACCTACCAAAATGCTTTCATTGGTCTAAGCGGAGACGCCTCAGTCAAGAGACCTGCCTTGAGACTTCAGGATTTCATTCACCTTTTCCGCGCGGGGGTACAGGCCTCTGTTGATGTGACGCTCAAGCGCCCTGCCATCACATTTAAACATGAGGGTGAGGAGAAGAAGGGTTTCGGGTACTTGGCGAGTTTTGTTTTTACCAATGGAAAGGAAACAACAGCCATTCAAAAGCGATGTTGGTCAAGAATTGGATGAGAGACAAAGTCGTCACCATAAACATAAACAATTTCTTTCCGGATGCCGTGGGCTTGTTAAAGAAACACCAGATCCGCATGCTGCCCGTCATGGATGAAGGCAAGCTGGTGGGCGTCGTTACAGACAGAGATCTGAAAAGGAAATCTCCCTCTGATACCATCTTTGAGATTGATGAGCTTTTCTATAAGCTTTCCCAGATTAAAGTCAAGGATATCATGAGCAAACCCCCCATAACAGTTCCTTTTGATTACGCTGTGGAAGAGGCAGCGGAGGTGTTTTTAATGAACGGAATATCTGGGGCTCCCGTAGTGGACCATGAAGGCCAGATCGTCGGGACAATCACTCAATCAGACTTGTTCACTGTGCTCATGTCCGTTACCGGCATGGGGGGAAGAGGACTCCAGTATGCCATGATGCAGAAACGGGGCATTCAATTTGCCTTTATGGCGGAGGATAGAACGGGATCCATTCGAGAGCTCGAAGACATCATTCGCAAGTACAAAGGGCGTATGACAAGTATTCTAAGCTCTTATGAGGGCGTCCCGGACGGGTATCGAAGGGTCTATATTCGAACATTCGGTTTAGATCGATCTAAACTCTCGCAGGTCAAAGAAGAGCTAGGAAACAAGGCTAAGCTGCTTTATATGGTAGATCACCGAGAAAATAAGAGAGAGATCTATCAGGACGGATCCTAGGAAAGTTATATTCTTTCATAAATTTCTTGGGGGGCAAAAATGGATATGAGCTCAAGATTGAAAGAGATCAAGGAATACCTGGATATGCTGTGTGTAAATCCAGGCTCCTGAATGCATTGCCGGAAAAGACGCTTTCCGAGTTGCACCAGGCAGTTGCTACTGCTGTTTCAGTGATTCAACACATGGAACAAGGGGAAGATTAAAGGATTTAGATAGGGGATCTCCGTTACATATCGCATAATGGGTTAACTCCGGGGTTCATCAAATCGATGACAAAACAATACAGCCTATGGCAGAAACCATTGGATAATATTTGTAAGAAGGCAACCCAGGTAAAAGTCAAAGATATCATATACGAGCCTTCCGATTTTCATGGCTTTGCTCTTTTTACACACCCAGGCATAGAAAATGAGGAGGTGTTAGCGTGTTTTTCATGAATATTTGTACCTGGGATCCAAAGGATGACATGGAGGTAAGGCAGAGAAGAGAGAAATGGAAATGGCCAGATGAGCTAGAAGTTGTTTTCGAGTCCATCGATCTTCAGGGCTGCAGAGTGATCAATGTCTTGGATACAGATACCAAAGGCTTGATTGCAACCCGATCGGCATGGATAGACATCATAAAGTTTCAGACGTTTCCCGTATATCCCATCGGTGAAAGCAAAGAGTTATTGGGAAAATGAGACTCAACACATAGGGTGAGCTGCCACAACGTCCTGAGGTGATCACGCAAATGCCAGTTTGGATTTGAAAGTTTTTTGGTGGACAGATAAGAACGTCTTCACATCAGGTAGTCGCAGCCTCAGAGCCAAGTTTCTCTCTAAAGGCGAGTGCAACGATCTCTGCGGCCCATTTTGGATCACTGATAAAGTCACAGTTAATGACCAGGTCAAACTCGTAAGGAGATGCGTCCTTCTTCCCATAGACCTTTTTGAAAAAATCCCTTTGCTCTTTATCCATATGGTCCAATTTGCTTGCGGCCTCTTCCTCTTTTATGTCGAAGATTCTGGCCAGTCGATTGATCCTATGCTCTTTGGAGGCGATGAATCTGACAGCTAGGACCTGCTCGCGGGGAAGCAACATGTGGACTCCCCTTCCCACAAAAATGGTGGGCCCTAGACCGGCAATAGATAAGATGGTCCTGAACAAATGCCTGGTATAATCGCTTTTGATGAAGGCCTTTTCACCAAAGGCGAGGGATAACAACTCACCAATTTCCCCTGGATAACGTTCGTCAAAAAGGGCGACGGTTTTTTCACTCAGTTTGGCCTGGTTTGCTATGTGCTCCAGGATTTCTCTGTCTACAATGCGGTACCCTGTTTTTTCTGCTAGAATATCTGCTATCTCAAAAGCTCCCACACCGATCTTACGGGAAAAACAGATGGTTGGCGGCATATCAGGCCTGGGTTGCTCCTTTTTGACTTCAAGACGCTTCTCCTCCCATTCTAGAATGTAATTCTCGGACAACTCTGCAGCATCTGGCCTCCTCTTCACATAAGTCCCAGGTACGTATTTTTTACGGCGAGTGTCTATTTTCATCTTAACCTCCTCTTAGGTGTTGCTGACAGGCGGCCAAGAGAACTAAGCCGCTAAATCCTATTTTCACTAAAGAGCAAAGCCTGTGCCAAGACTATGGTATCCTTCAAGTCGCTCTAACTGTTTGACGACAAAAGACATTATTTGGGTTTGCTGGGCGTCCCTGAAAAAAGACCCCGTTAGGTCTATCTAGATTCTTGAACCCTCCCTTTACAGTCTGTAAAAAAAGCCGACAGGCATTCAGAAAAAGTCTTTTAGAGATACGCATCCCCCGTTTAGATAATGCTATTAGATTCAGGGAGTTGAGGCGAAGATCCGAACTGTCTGGCTCCTTGGCACGGAGGTTGCTTTTTCTAGGGGTGACAAAGTCTGCCGGCAAGGTGAAAAGGGGCCCATGGCATCAAATTTTAAGATCCAGATTCAACAACAGGGAATGGACCTGCATTTAAAGTTGGAGGGCGACTTCGACGGAACCTCAGCTCACCAGCTGCTTAACACCCTGGGGAAATATTGTCGGTGCTGCACCAGGATTTTTGTACACACCGGGCGTTTGAAGCACATTGTACCATTTGGCCGGAATGTCTTCCTCAGCAACCTCGAGTTTGTAAGAAGGAGATCTGTACATCTCTTATTTACCGGAGAGAATGCTTCCCAGCTTTCTCCCTGACGGCGTTGAACAAATGCGATGCGGAAAAGCAATCCATAGGAGGAACAGCCATGTTAGTAATGAATTGGATGAATAAAAAGATTGTTACCATCGATGTGAAAGATTCCATGCAGGATGCAATAACGCTTCTAAAGGAACATGACATTCGCATGTTGCCTGTTATGAAAAAAGGGAAGCTGGTGGGAGTCGTCACTGACCGGGATCTGAAAAGGACATCCGCTTCTGATGTCACTATGTTGGAGATTCACGAGCTCCTTTATCTCCTTGCCAAGATCAAGGTAGAGGAGATCATGACCAAAAATCCTATAACTGTTCCTTTTGATTACACTGTGGAAGAGGCAGCCGAAGTCCTTTTAACCAATAAGATATCAGGGGCTCCTGTGGTTGACCATGAGGGACAAATCGTGGGCACGATCGCACAAACAGATATATTCAGAGCGGTGGTGTCCTTAACCGGTCTTAGTAAGAGAGGAATATCATTTTGCTTTATAGTAGAAGACCGTTCAGGATCTATCAAGGAAGTGACCGATATTATCCGAAGATATGGCGGCCGTATGGCAAGCATTCTCAGTTCCTATGAACGGATTCCAAAAGGATATCGTAGGGTCTATGTCCGCATGTATAATGTAGATCATGCCAGGCTCCCGCTACTCAAGGAAGAACTTAAAGAAAAGGCAGACCTACTTTATATGGCGGATCACCATGAGCGTATAAGGGAGATATATGAAGTGGAAGATTTTGAAGTCTCGGCTGAAGTAGCGGCTTAGTGATTTTAGGAACTCTAAAATAGCGGGTTGTCTTTGGTAAAAGCCTTTGAAAGCCCCTGGTGCATCGCCAAGAAGGGGCTTTAAAGCATTTTAAGGCGGCTTTCCGCATCTGGCATATGGGTTGCTCTCTGCTCATAGGGTCAGGAATAAAAGCTGAGGATATTATCTCAAGAAAGAGGTTTTCCGGATGATAAATTCAAACCGAAAAAAAATTTTGCTGGCAGTGGACGGATCAAATCAGTCCCTTGAAGCCGTACGTTATGCAAGCAGAGTTTTTCCTTCTAAAAAAATAAACGTAGTCTTATTTCATGTCTTTAGCGAGATACCGGAGTTCTTCTACGATTTGGGAGAAAAGCAGCTATTACGTCAAGGCGTCGCAACCATTATAGGATTGGAGATGGCGCTAAGGGACTCAATGGATAAGTTCATGAGTGAAGCACGCCAAATTCTCATAGATTCGGGTATCCCCCCTGAAGCGATCACAATTGATATTCATGACAGAGAAGCAGGCATTGCCAGAGATATAATCGCAGAATCCAGGCATGGATATAGCGCCGTCATAGTGGGACGTAACGGGCTAAACAAGATTAACGACTTCGTACTCGGCAGCCTGGCCAATAAACTCCTTGAAAGCCTTTCCGATGTTTCGATTTGTGTTGTTGGAGAAAAGCCAGCGCCAAGGAGAGTGATTTTGGCATTGGATGAGTCTGAAGGTGCTATGAAGGCTGTAGATTACGTTGGGACCATGTTGGGTGAATCGACCCATGAAGTGACTCTGTTCTATGTAGTAAGAGGTTCTAATGTTTTCAAACCAAGATTTGAACGCGTAGTTAACCTAATGCCTGAGAAGGAATGGTTAGAAGAAGCAAAACTGGTCGCGAAATCTGTATTTGGAAAAGCCACAACTCGTTTAGTAGATGCAGGTTTTGACCCGAAGCAGGTAACCACCAAAATGATCACAGGGGCCAGTAGCCGAGCGGGTGCCATCGTTCAAGAAGCTGAAGAGGGAAACTATGGGACTATCGTAGTAGGTAGAAGAGGGGTGTCCAAAGTTCAGGAGTTTTCCATGGGACGGGTCAGCAACAAGGTGATTCAACTGGCCAAAAGACATGCCGTTTGGCTGGTGATCTAGGAAGCGAAGCTCGAAGTGTAAGACATGTCATGAGAGTTCTAAAAGAAGGGCTGCACCATCGCCCTTATTTAAGGTAACGGATATTGAACGCTCATTTTTATTTAGCCAACTCCTATGACGCAGAATAAATTCTTTACAATTCCTAAAAATAGTCGACGGAATAGAATACTCGTTCCAAAGGTGGCCCTCCTGGGCCTATCGATAATCTTCTAATATTGACAAGCCGTTAAAGCATTTCAAATCGACTTTTCATTTTTGGCATCTATGTTGCTGCTTATTAACTATAGAAGCATTTATGAGCCAGGACCTTTTATCCTCCGATCTTGCGGTTCTGATATCTCGAAAAATGAGGGATTTGGATAATGAACTCAAATAGGGCAAGCTCGATCTTCTCTATCACATTCTCCCGTTTGCAAAGAGGGCCGTTCTCCCTTACCATTCAATATAAAGGCAAAAAAAGCCACATTAATGAGACAGCGGATTGAAAACTTATTTAAGTCCCGCCACGGCCTCAGAGATGTTGAAACAAAAGCCCCCCATTTTTTCAAAGGCCGTAAGAATATTCACGAAAACCAGCCCTGCATCCACCTTACATATTCCCCTCTGCAGGCGGAAAAGATGACTGGCCTTCATCTCTTCCTCCATCGTGTTGATGTTGTTTTCAATTTCCCGGGCCTTTGGCATCATCTCCCTGTCTTCTTGCCTCATGGCGTCCACCACAAGGATCAAGAATTTCCACACCTCATTGGATATCTTCTCATAATCCTTCAACGCC
The DNA here is from genome assembly GCA_020349865.1 of Desulfobacteraceae bacterium. The sequence continues at coordinate 3,811,499 of CP070700.1, read as the reverse complement.
TCCTCTGACAAAGACAAATCCTGTTCAATAAGTTCCTCAATCGATTCTGCAACATCTTCAGTGGCATCACCGATTCGCTCCAGGTTGTTGGTCATCCGTATCAAGGACCGCACCTCTCTGGATTCCTCCGGACTGATGGGGCCCTGCATCGTTCTCACGAGAAACTGGGTAATTTCTCTTTGAAGTATATCAAGAGCGTCCTCCCTTTTCCTCCATTTAGATAATTCTTTCAGCTTTCTCTCCTCGATCGAATGGATCACATTATCATACATTACCTGCACGGCTTCACCCATTCTGACAATCTCTGCCCCGGCCTGTGCGAGGGCCATGGAAGGGGTGTCAATATATTTGGAATCCAAGTACTTTATGTGGTGAAGCTCATCGAGCCCATTTCCGTCCTTTTTGTGCGGTGTAAACCAAATGGCCGCCTTCACCACATAGGGTAACACCATGAGGAAAAATAGTGCAGTAATCACGTTGAAAATGGTTTGGAAATTAGCGATATGTCTTGCAATATTGGGCTTTTGTCCGCCGATAACAAAATCCGGCGGCCCTATACCCATTAAAGAGGAGGTAAGCCACACAACCAGTTTAATGAAAAGCGGAAAAAACAGGATGATGATGAATACGCCGATGACATTAATAAAAGAATGTGCAGTGGCGGTCCGATGTGCGTTAATATTTGCCCCCAAGGCAGCGATCTGCGCTGTAATAGTAGTACCAATCTCTGTCCCCAGAACCAGGGCTGCACTGGTCTCGAAATGCAATAGTCCCTGGCAGGCAAGGGCCATAGTGATTCCCACAGTGGCACTTGAACTCTGGAGGATCGTGGTAAGGACACATCCCGCCACCATGCATAGAAGGATACCCCTTATACTATCGGCACGAAATTTCGTAAAAACGGAGATAAAAGCGGGATCTTGCTTTAAAGGAGAAAAGCCAGCCTTCATGGTAGCAAGGCCATAAAACACCAGACCAAAACCCAGGAGAACCTCTCCCGCATAGACCCATTTTCGACGATTTACAAAGAATTTCAGAAAGATGCCAACAGCGATGGCAGGCAGGGCATATGCCTCGATCTTGAATGCGATTAGCTGGGCCGTCACCGTAGTCCCGATATTGGCACCCAAGATTACGCCGGTGGCCTGAGTGAGTGTCATAAGACCCGCATCAACAAAACTAACCAACATAACAGTCGTGGCACTGGAACTCTGGATGACACTTGTCACAAAAGTCCCCGCCCCGCAACCAATAAAGCGGTTATTGGAGACCGTGCCCAGAACCTGCCGCATCTTTTTCCCGGCGACCTTCTGGAGCCCTTCCGACATGATTTTCATTCCGAAAAGAAAGAGCCCCAGACCACCGAGACATTGAAAAATAACCGACGTCATAGGTTACTCATACTCATTAGTCGGCCTGCTCCTAGCTCCCCTTTCGTTCACCACCAGAACCGAACGGAGAGCATTGTCGCCATATGATAGTGGCTTAGATTGCTATTTCATAGGCATTGAAAGCCCGCCTGCGGTAAGTTTTGCGCCGTGGTTCATATGACCCCAAAAATCAAAGCCACTAAAAGGGCGGGGATATCTGATAGTTAAGTCCGCAAATCGTACCGTTCCCTTTCACTGGCTTTTTCAGTTTAATTTTCGGTAAGAAAGGCGGCTTGCTTTTGAATGGCTTCTTCTATTTCCTTTCTGCCCTTCAATGTCAATGTGAGGGCAGCACCGATGATCGACAGGGCTGCAGCGCTTAAGAAAGAGAAAGCATAACTGCCCGTACGGGCAATCAGCATCTGGGACAGACTGCCCATACCGAACCCACCCACCTTCCCAGTATGGTACTGCCGTAATTGATGAGATGATAGAGAACTCGTTTTTTCACGGAAAAGGTATACGAACCCAGGACTTGTTGATTATCTCGAAGGGCTGCTCTTCAGCTTGGATGGCCGAGCTGACTCAACTTGAGGGCCCTTGTGTCTGGATGAAAAATTTCTGTTAGGGTCTAAATCGGCTTATCTTCAGGCCACTGTCTTACAACCTGTCCTGCACCATTTATCACGTGAATTGAAATGACATGATCGCCGTCCAGGCGATGAGTTGCACAGGAAATTCAAGGATCATAAGCGCGGACTGCCATTTCAATCTTATTGAGGATGCCTTCGTCTATCTTGCCCTTTTCTATGAGTGTTCGGGCGGCCTGGTTTACACTCATATTGATGGGAGCAATATTGTGTGTGGTTCCGACGATGAGATTCGCACGGGTAACAAACCCGTTTTTGTCTGTTGAATAATCATGAATCAATGTTCCCCGAGGCGCTTCCACACAGCCCACGCCCCTGCCCGCTTTTGGTTCCACCGCTGCCCGAATATGAGTATCGGTGATTTCAGGGTCTTGCAAGAGTTCAATCGCGTGTTCACACGCATATACCTCTTCGATTAACCGTGCCCAGTGATAAAGCAGCGTCGCCTGAGCAGGCCTTCCGAATTCCTTACGAAACTCCTCCAGTTCGGCCTGTGCGAGGGGAGTTGCCATTCTATCTGCCACGTTGATGCGAGCAAGGCAATTGGCGCGATAAATCCCCTTGGGCTCATCAAGATCAAGGGAAAAACCTTCATTCCAGAACCGTGCATAAGGCATTTTTCCATATGAGTAAGAAGAAACGTGCTCACCGATATAGTCGGTGTAATCTTGTACATCAAAATCCGTATAAGTGGCATCAGGTTTCATGATACGAATCTTGCCATCAAAAAGATTCAATGCCCCATTGTCGTCTACGGTACCGATGAAACCGGTATTGATCACCCCCAGTACTTGAATGGCATCCAGATATTTCGGAAAGACCTGGGTTTTTGCAAAATCAATAGTAAATAAAGCAAAGTCTAAAATCTCACGCATTTTTTCAAGCATCTCTGTCCGGTCTTCTTCCAGCAAAGGCTTGGCAAAACCCCCAACAACGCCAGCAACTGGGTGGATGGCTTTTCCTGCAAACTTTTCAAGAATCATTTTTGCCATCTGCCGCATTTTCACCACTTTTGTGGCCAGTTCTGGATTCGCCTTCACAATGCCTATAACATTACGCACGGCATAGTCACTGTCAGGTCCAATGACAAAATCCGCTGCCGCAAGAAAAAAGAATTGCAAGAGCTTGTCCTCTGCGTGAGAGATGATTTGCATAAGCTCTCTGAGTTTTTGACCCGCGGGCGGCGGAGTAACACCAAAACACCGGTCAACCGCTTTATTGGATGCCATGTGATGGTGCCATGGACATATGCCGCATATTCGTGTGACAATTCGAGGAAGCTCTTCAGCGGGTTTGCCCTCCACGAACTTTTCAAATCCTCTAAGAGACATGGTGTAAACTTTAGAATCGGCCACATTCCCTTCATCGTCCAGTTGAATGGCAACCGTGGCATGTCCTTCGATGCGCGTGATGGGGGAAATTTTGATGAGTCTTCCCATGTCTTAGCCCTCCTTTTGTTTTTTTGTGGGGCGAAGCAGTCCATGAGCACCTGAAAATCTCAAAAGGGATGTTGTTTCTGCCAATGATCCTATGTCAATACCGTTGGACGCCAAGGCATTCAACATATCCAGGAGCTGATTGCCCCCTTGCTTAACAGGCCCGTTACATCCCCGGCAGGGCACTCTGGCTGAAATACAACGGGCCAACATCTTCTCTCCGCCGCAGCCGGCCCTGGTGACCGGGCCCATGCAAAGCAGTCCCTGCTCCAACATGCAACGCATCTTGTCAAGCGGTTCATCCGGTCCGTTGTAATCGGGTGATTGTAGAAAACGCTTCAGCGCCTTGACTTGACCTTTTCCCTCTCGTATTGTGGGACACGTGTCACAAACACTTCCGCCTGGCAGTTCGGCAGGCTCCCCTTTTAGCAATCCTGTGAGCGCCGCAAAAACCAGGTCTGGATGAGGTGGGCATCCGGGCAAGTAAACATCTACGCTTATTTTCTCATCCAATGCATAACACGCATCCAATAAAGGCGGAATGCCTTCGTTGGGTAAAGACGAATCTTTGTCCGTGGTTTCTGTTGAATAGTATCGCTCCAAAATCTCATTTAAACTATATGAATTGGAAAGGGTGGGAATGCCACCGTGGGTTGCACATGTACCAAGGGCAATAAGGATCTTGCATTTTTCTCGCATCTCTTTTGCTACTTCAATATGTTCTTCATTGCGAATGCTACCGCTAATAATCCCTACGGTCGCCTCGGGTATATTCATATGCTCCTGGTCGCCCAGCTGCCCAAAGTACTTGTGGTCCATGATCACCGGGATATGAACAAAATCAACCAAGGCAAGCACATCCAATAATCTTTCGCCCATATCTACAATAGCTATCTCACATCCAGAACAGGAATTTAACCACTCTGAGGCGATTTTGACTGACATGTTCTCTCCTCCTACTCCCCCATACTCACCATTTCTACGAGTTTTCCTCGGTTGTTTCTGGCCATCTTTTTCTTTTCAGCAGACATCGAGCGAACCTTGCTCAATGCCCCAATTGCGACTTCCCGATTCTTTGTGCCACCGAATATTTCCAGCTTCTCATGGGCGGCATCAGCAAAAACTGCTCTGCCCACTGGCGTACGAATGATGACAGTCGTCCAGCCTTCCGGGGCGCCTAAATGGCCAAAAGAGATATCGGCAAATTCGGCGGAATAGTCCCCGCAGTGTTGACAGGCATGACGCTTTATATGGTCCAGCTTCTTAAATTCGATGGGCCTGATTTCTTTGGTCTTCAGGTGCACCTGAAGCCTTTCCTTGAAATTGACCTTCTTCACATCCTCCCACTTGAAACCGCCAATTTTCTCCATCTCTATCTGCTCCTTTTCGCCGAATCTGAAGTTGCCCATACAGAAGAGTCCCAAATGGTATTTGATGGTGTCTGCCGGGACAACACCAAGTGTTTCCATCCGCCGCATCGTCTCAATCTGACAGGGTCTGCCAACAAAAGCGATTCGACGTAGGCCCTGCTTGGCCATGGGGGTAACCAATTCAAGAAAGGGTGGATAGGCCGAATATTTCTCTCCAAAGAGTGACACGCCGTGGGAGGCGTCAAAATAAAAAGCCCCGGCTTCGATAATTTCTTCCCGCGTCACGGCCAACCAAGGTTTGCATGTGAAAGGCGCCACTGTCTTTGTAACAATAGCACCGTCAATGCGGCCCATGTCGAACAAATGCAGCAGGAGAGTTTTGGCAACCCCGCCGTTCATAGCAATTTCACTGAGGCGGGGGTCCTCGGAACGGGCGATGGTGGTTTCAATTACGCGCCCCACGGGCTCGCTCCACGAAATCCGTCTCTTGGTCTCCTCTCTTAGATCGTCGATCTCGGGGCAAATCTCATAGCACAGACCACATTCGATACACTTGTCCTTGTCTTTGTAATGAGGTCTTCCGTCTTCACCTATCTCAAGTGCCCCGAAATTAATGGCTGTGCAAAAAGCCACACATCCTCCGCAACGATGGCAAAGCCTGGGGTCTAGGACCTCTTGAACCAGGTCGAGAAATGTCTTCATGCTTCCTCCCAAAATTGTGCTTTGTTAGTTGTGAGAAACAACTGACACCGAATGGATCACGCGATACTTGCCTTTACTTCCTGTAACGCGTTGGGGCCAAGCTCTCTGATTTTCTCAGTGAATACGGTTACAACTTGAGCAAACCTTGGCGCCTCGGCAGATGAAACCCATTCGATGCAAAATCGCTCTGGATCAATGCCGGCGGTTTCAAGAACAATCTTCACGGCATCAACTCGGGCAAAAGCTTTGTTATTACCATCCAGGTAATGACATTCACCCGGGTGTCACCCCATGACGACGACGCCGTCAGCGCCTTTTCTTAGGGCATCGACGACAAGGTCTGGATGAACCATACCTGTGCACATTACCCTAATGGGCCGCATATTCGGTGGATACTGAAGGCGTGACACGCCAGCTAGGTCACCGCCTGCGTAAGCACACCAATTACATAAAAAACCGATAATAACCGGTTCAAAAACCTCGGTCATGACCATACCTCCATCTCTTGTTATAAGATCAAACCCAAATTCAGCTACACATCAGTTCCTACTCCCGAAGGGCTGCAAGGACTACATCCGCCTGGGCTTTCAGTTGCCCAAGTGTGAAACCATGGACAAGAACGCCCTCCTTGGCACAGGTTGCTTGGCACGATCCACATCCCTTGCACACAGCTGCATCAACACTAATACGCTTTGCACTTCTACCATTTGATCGATACGTTTCCAGCGTCAAGGCCTTATAGGGACATACATCCAAACATAATGCACAGCCGTCGCACTGCTCCGTGACATAAGCCTTTACAGCGTCAAGCTGCATCGTTTCTTTAGACAGGATGGCGCTGGCACGGGACACAGCTGCCTTGGCCTGGGCAATGGCCTCATCAATTGGCTTCGGATAATTGCACAGCCCGGCTACAAACAAACCATCTACAGACATGTCAACGGGTCTCAATTTGGGGTGGGCTTCATTCATAAAACCCTCTGCATTTATGCTGCACTTAAATACCTCCACTAAATCCTGGTTTTCATTTGGAACGATTGCCGATGCCAACACCACATAGTCTGCTTTCAGTTTGAGCAAATGTCTTAAGACAGAATCGTAAGCTTCTACAAAAAGGCCCTTTCCTTCCTTGTAAACTCTGGGTTTTTTGTCTTCGCTGTAACGTACAAAGACAATACCCATATCCCGAGCCTTTTTGTACAGATCTTCCCATTGGCCATAGGTCCGGATGTCTCGATAGAGGATGAAAATGTTCATGGACGGATTTAATTCTCTGAGTGTGATAGCAGTCTTTACCGAGTGTGTGCAGCAGAGACGACTACAGTATGGGCGCTCCGGCTCCCGAGACCCCGCACACTGGACAAAGACCGTAGTTTCCGCCTTTTTTGCAAGGGATTCGTGCTCTCTCAGCTCACGGTCAAACTGAAGATGGGTCATAATTCGATCATCTTCGCCGAACAAATATTCAGTGGGCTGGTATTCATTGGCGCCGGTGGCTATTACAACAGCGCCGTACGTGATTTCCTGGACAGCCTCCCCGACTTCGATATCGCTAATAAAGTTTCCCACCGAACCGCTACACGTCTTGATCCGGGCGTTCTTGAAAACTTGTATCCTATCGTGACTTTCAACTTTCTCAATAAGTACCTCAACCATGGGCCGGACCTGCTCTTCTTTCCAGGTCTTGTTTAGAGACAAAGCGTTCCCGCCCAGTCTGTCTTTTGCTTCCACGAGTATGGTTTGAAAGCCCCGGTCAGCGAAATCAAGTGCTGCTGTCATGCCTGAAAGGCCTCCACCGATCACAAGCGCTTTTTGAACAACCGCCACGTTGAGTCGATCAAGGGCACTGTTCAACGTAGCTTTGGCAACAGCCATTCGAATCTGGTCTTTGGCCTTTTGCGTGGCTCTCTCGGGATCGTTCTGATGGGCCCATGAGTTCTGATTACGGATGTTGGCCATCTCAATGAGGTATGCATTCAAGCCTGCTTCTCTTAGGGTATCCTGAAAAAGCGATTCGTGGGTCCTGGGTGTGCATGCCGCAATGACAATGCGGTTCAGATTGTATTCACCGATCTTTTGGGCTATGAGGCTCTGGGTATCTGTAGAGCAAGTAAACAGGTTGTTCTCCACAAATTCGACGTTGGGGATGGTTTTTGCAAAATCCACAACCTCTTTCACATTGACTACATTGGCAATATTTATGCCGCAAGAACAGACGAACACACCGACTTTCAATTCTTCACCTGAAACATCACGCTCCGCGGGATAGGTTTTTACATTCGTAAGGGTGCCTTTTGAATCCGCCAACATCTTTGCCGCCTCATCAGCGGCACATGAAGCTTCCGTAACAGATTGCGGGATGTCCTTTGGTGAACTGAAAGCGCCGGCAACAAAAATGCCGGATTTTGTGCTTGTGACCGGACAAAAGCTGGTGGTCTCTGCAAACTTGAAACGATTCAGCTGAAAACCGAGTCTTGAGGCTAGGGCCAATCCGTCTTCCGGCGCTTCAATGCCAATAGACAACACAGCCATATCAAAATCGTCCATGACCCGTCTGCCGTCTTCGGAAAAATAGACTATAGTAACGCCAATATTATTTTTGCCCGGCATTATTCGGGGTCGTGCTTTTATGAATCGAATCCCTTTGGCTTTGGCATTCTCGTAATATTGCTCGAATTCTTTTCCGTGGGTTCGGATATCGATATTGAAAATAGTCTGATCCAGATCATCCCCTGGCACGTGCTCGGCAGTGACCAAAGCCTGCTTGACGGCGTACATGCAGCAGACACTGGAGCAATATCCATTGTCATATGGATTTGTGTTCCGAGAGCCAATGCACTGGAGCCATGCGATTCTTTTGGGCTCTCTACCATCGGATGGCCTTATCAGATGCCCCATGTTTGGACCGCTAGCTGATAGAAGCCGTTCGTATTCAAGACTTGTCACTACATCGGGAATCTTTCCATAACCGTAAAAATTGTGAACGGAGGGGTCAAAGGGCTTGAATCCAGGTGACAAAATGATGGAGCCGACATGGATCGTGACAAACGTCTCTTTCTCTTCAAAGTTAATGGCACCCGTTGGGCAAAATTTTTCACAGGCCCCACATCTTCCCTTATCAATATAGATACAACTTTTTCCATCAATGGCATATTTTAGCGGAACAGCCTGCCCATACTTGATGTAGGCCGACTTCCGCTTGCTTATACCCATGTTAAATTCATCATCAACCTTCCTTGGGCATTTCTCCGAGCACAAGCCGCAGGCAATGCATTTGTCCATGTCAATGTAACGCGGATTTTGTCTCAGCTTGACTGTAAAGTCGCCCGCGTCGCCAGAAACAGAATCCACTTCCGACAGTGTGAATAGCTCAATATTTAAGTGCCGACCGCACTCAACCAACTTGGGCGAGATAATTCACATTGAACAGTCATTGGTCGGAAAGGTCTTGTCCAGTTGAGCCATGGCGCCACCGATAGCGGCACTTTTTTCCACAAGATATACGTAGTATCCTGATTCCGCCAAATCCAGACTTGCCTGAATTCCTGCAATGCCGCCACCAACGACCATGACCGAGCCAATTGGTTTGTTTGCCATATTTTCCTCCCCGTCTATGTTGTTTGTTTTTGATCTTTGGTTTTTGTCCCTCCAGGAAGGCGCATAACAGTACTTGACACAACCGAAGTCGCATCCCGATCCTCGCCCTCTGCCCTGCCAATTTGATAGAGCAACCACCTACATGCCGGTTCGACTGCCTTCTGTACTTGCGGGGAAAGGCCAGGTTGCACAAAGTCAGGAATATGTCCTGCCTGAACGGCCAACACCTGGACATCAACACAGGTGAGGCTATTCATCTCCCGAAGAAGGTTGACAGAAGGAAATTGGTGAAGGGAAAAATCACTTGCCTTAGGAATAGGGATCTTATCCAGCTCCAGTTTAAAAATTTCACCAGGCTGGCGGTCAGGCAAAGACACAGCATCAACAATATGAATCTGTGAAGGTTTGACGGGAGCTAAAAGAAGATCAAACAAGAAATCGCGTATACTGGTTCCCGCATCCACGGCGAGCACAGAATCTGGAAGGCTATAATGCATCATGAGATGCTCAATCACTGCGGGGCCAAACCCATCATCACCAAAGAGCGGGTTGCCACAACCAAATACCAAAACTGGCTTTATGAATAGTTCTTGAATCATCTGCATCCTCTCTCCAACCATTGAATGGTAAGAATTTGCTTTTGAAATGCCGGAATAACACTACCCACATGCAAGCCGGTATCGCTAATACTTATGCCCCCTTCACGCCACGCGATTTGACGATGCATTTATGCCTTTTGCTTTATTGCCTATTGAGACTTCGAACGGATATCTATTCAGCAAGGTAATTCTCTATATCTGTCACATCCCTGCGGTTGCTATCCAGTCCGAGGGTGTCTTTGTCTAAACCCATACAAGCCCCCAGGAGTTGGGGATATAGGATAGGCGGTAAATAGTGATTCGTACCCCTCTCAAATTCGATCCTCTCTTGGACGCTGTCGAATTGAACTTGGCAAAACGGACACGCAGTGACCAAGTACCGGGCCCCCGCCATTTTTGCATCTTCCATCTTTTTCTCAGCAAAATCCAAGGAGAGTGTATCATTGGTTCCCAGTAACGGTGCCCCACAACAGTCAAGCCTGGTCGGCCACTCAACGCTCTCAGCCCCTGTGGCTTCTACCAGCTGATCAAACAAGGTCGGGGCAACAGGATTATCGAACTGGACAACGTTGCTGGGCCGCAGGACGTGGCAACCGTAATGCGTAGCGATCTTAAGATTTTCATATGGCCTGATTATATTTTCTCTGATCACCTCAGCACCCACATCATGAAAGAGAACGCTCAGGAGATGGCTCACTCTAATCTTTCTCTGATATCTTAAGCCCTCTCTTGCAAGAATTGCATTAATCTCTCTTCGTAAAGAAGCATCTTCTTTCATAAGATGGTCTGCCATACGGAGCGTACCGTAGCCACATTGACATAAGGTCAACATGTCTAGGCCTTGCCTTTCAGCCAACGCTAAGTTTCTTGCCGAAGAGAGGACAAAAGCCTTACGGTCGATGTTTCTCAATGGATACCCACAACAATTAAACTCTGGGATATCGACTAATTCCACGCTGAGTTTCCCTAGAACCGCCCTGGAGGCTGTTTCATACTGTTTTAGACGGACAGGGATGTTACACCCGAGAAATATTGCAAACTTTTCTCTCATCTCCCACCTCTCACCGCGCCTCCAGCTTGAGCTGTTTGAGGGCGAAATTCTTCAATTGATAAAGCACATCGGTGACGCATACCCCCTGAGGACACTGCTCCTGACATATATAGCAGGTCAAACAGTCCCACAGCATCATAGAGCCAAGGGCCAGTTCCTTTTGTTTCAAGGCAAGACAATGCATAATTTCATGAGGCAACAGACCAAGGGCCTTCCGTGGTGACTCGTGACTTCCGACCACGGGACAGACGTTGGTGCAATTCTGGCATCCAAAACATGAAGAGAAGGTACTGGCATCAACTCGGCCCATCTCATCCATAAAGGCTTCATCAACAACCGATAATGATAAAACCCCATTTCTAAGCTTGGTTAAGACAAAATCAGCCCCTATGGCCTCTTTTGCCCATGCTTCAGGCTTGGGATACCCAAGACTAGCCAGATGGCTCTTCAGGTTTAACCACAAATCCTCGAGATTGATGCCAACCGGACAAATATCCGTGCAACGATGGCAGTCGGTGCAGATATAGCTTGCTTCTTGAATCCTTTTAAGGGTCTTTTTGCTCAACCTCTTGCCAGATAGAAGGGCCCTAAATGCAGCTAGCTTTTCCGAGGGCAGGATGTCGGGGTTTGGGATTTCGTTAAAAGCCACTGCAACAGAGCATCGGCTGGTGCAGTCCCCGCAATGGGTACAGGCGTCCAATTCCATGGCTTGCTTAGTGGCCACATTGGAGGGGTCTGATTTTCCTTCCTCTATGACAGCATTGACCAAGCGGTAAACGGGCGTGGCCAGAATATGAAAAAACTTACTAAATGGAAGGTAAGCCAAACCCGCGAAGCATGCCAGGAAGTGGAGATACCACAATAGGGTGTGGACATTCGCCCGATCCAAGGGGGAAGCCATGGGTCGCAGCACCCTGGATACGCCGTAACTTACGAAGGCCCACTGGGGACGGGAGTGACATCCTGCACAGCTCATCTCGTGGAGTTCCTCGCCCTGCTGCAAGGTGCTCTTATCAAAAGGGCCTTTGAGATGAGGAGAAGCCATTCCAAATTCTTGGACCCAATAAGCGCCAAGGGCCCGAAGTTGTTCTGTCTCTTCTTCATCTAGGTCTGAATATTCTTGCACCATCTCCTCATATTTGGAATGGGACAAGATTTTAGTCCCTTCCAGTAGCATGCCAGAGATCATGATAACAGCCAGGATGAGGATGGCGTAATAATCCACAGCGGTCGTTCTTGGGCGAAATGCCCTTGAAAAACACCTTCGGTAGATGGCAATCCCTAACCCCAAGATGATGACCAAACCAAAACAGTTCCTCAAGAATATAAATGGATTGAGTGTCGAATAGTAGTCAGCAAAGATGACCGAGGTAATGAGTTCGTCGAGTCCATGCATTAAAAGCAGGAGCATGAAACCGCCGTATATACAAATGTGGGCAAACCACCGCAGAAAATCTTTTTCTAGTAGCCATTTTTGCCAAAGCACATCTTGAATAAAAACCCTTAGCAATATAAGGATCTTGGCGCTGAATAAGGTAAACAAAATCCCCTTTGCAGCTGTAAGAACCCGTCGCAAGGTTGAGCTCGTTCCGGTATATGGGCTGATTTTGTATCGAAACCAGTTGGATATTTTGTAAACTAAACCAGCTGCAAAAATGGCAAGCGATATGTATAAGGCATACGAGTAACTCATTTGCTTGTTTCCTCTTTGCTAATAGTCCTGAAAAGCATGCTCAAACCCTTCTTGGCCACACAGAAGGTACTTTCGTACTTCCGGTTCTGTTTCTCTGCACAGGGCATGCCAAAGAGAAGGCAACCAGACAGGTAACCACAACCCGCAAATCTTGTTAGTCTTTTCCTTGTCGCTGGCGCACTCGAACAGCTGCAAAATGACATAGGCTGTCAGGATATTTTACACCTTGTAAAAAGGGGAGCGTTTGGCACTAGTTACTTCTGAGAAGGGTAGCAGTGCTCCAGAATGACCGAAACGATTGCCTTGAACCAACTTCGTGCCTTTTTGCGATTTTAGGTTATAAATTCTATAATTTCCGGGTAGTGGCCTAAGTTATTTCAATATGTGGTAAGGGGTATTTTTGAACGAAAATATGAAGATATCTTTGACCCAAAATATGAGAAGGAATGGACTGAGGACTAACAACTGACATTGTCTTTTTGAGTAATATAAGTTCTTCGATCGTTCCTTGTGTGATTCCTATTCTGCAGAAAATTAAAGGTAGTACATCCTTTGATCATTGATAAATCTTGTTCGGCTGTTATGTGAACGCTTTTTTTCCGCTGGCTGGTTTTCGTCCTATTGGAGAGGGTCAGGGTTCATCTAACTCGCAAGCCCGCAATTTTTACCGCACCCCGATGATATCCATCAGGAAATAACCGCTCAAGTTCCTCTACATCAATCTGATTCGCCTCACAACATTCAAAAATAGTTGGTACAACTTTATTTTTTTGGTAACTATTCCGGAGGAACTGGATGATCTTACGGTGCTTTTCGGTTAATCCTTCAGTCATTTTCATTTCTTTGGCCTTGTGGGCGGCGAAATTCTCATCCCATTCAGAGGGATCTATAAGAAATCCAAAGATATCTACACGGTAGACCTTTTCTTTCATTTTAATACGTGCTCGCTCTTCCTCGGCTATAAGTCTGATTTCAGGAGATTCTTCACCGTAATAGTTCACAATACGGTCCCTATGGGTTATCCCTGCAAGCTTACAGGCGCCTCTCATGTAGCCTGTTGGGAAAAGCTCTTTCAGGCCCTTTGCGGATAATCTATTCGCCTTGCAGGTCTTATAGACCAGAGGACACTCCCCCGTCTGCTTGAATGAGTCTCTTATCAAGCGGATAAGATCCCAATGCTTCTCTGTCAGTGCCCCTGGTATATTAACACTCGGCGCCATTCCCTGTGCAAAGTCTTCATCCCATTGATTGTAGTCGATCAGGAAACCCTGAGTATCAACTTCATAGGTTTTCCCTTTGTACTGAAAAACTTCCATTTTAGACTCCTCTCTTATCTCATCTGAGAAGGTTCTCTTCAAAGATTGGTTAATCAAGAACTGTTATTAATACCAAAATGAGTTACGGGAGTGTCCCACGCAAAGAGGCCGTTAGTAAAACATAGATGACCTTCATGACGTCTTCCCTCTCATCAATTTTATCATCCTATGTACTTAGCCCGTTCTCTTCGGTCCACTGCCCATTACCTAATTCAGGCTCGCTTCTAGTTTTCGAAGTTCTCTTCGCGCTAAACTCACCCCAAGTGTTTTAGTCTGCCTCTCTCCGGCAATAATGCGACCTTAGAATCCCACTCAATCCGTTTGATCTGAACGAAGGTCGTCGTCTTGCGCACACATCCTCGGGCAGTTCGTCTGGAGCCAGCTCACTCCGTTTTGGCAAGATGACTGTGAATCCCTATTTCGTTACTAATCCAGTTCAAGCTCATTGTTTCGGAGGGGTTGGTTTTTCCTTCACATTGGCGAGGCGCTTATCCTTTCGAGGCGTGATCACAGACGGCTGGTTGCTCACGAGTAGAATGCTAGTCATTTTTTTCCCGTGGCTTCTACCCGCAGCTGCACATGGGAGCTGTCAGAACAGTTCGGGGGCTCTCTTTGCGGCTTTGATCGAACCTCGATCTCACACTCAGGGAAAAGGGCCTTGACGAGAGAAAGTAAACCGATTTCTTTCTTCGGTTGACTCGAAGAAATGACTATTTTTTCCATTCGGCTCGTCTCCTTTTTGGTCTAACTGAGAGTTGATAAATTTTTAAGCGTCTACTGATGCTGTAAGCAGCTCACAAATCTCTTTAATGGTGAAAAGCTTACGGCTAAACGTTAAATGGGGGCGCAAATGTTGTGCCAAGGAAAGAATTTCTTTTCAAACACGGCTAACCCTTTGATATAGAGAAAGATTAAAAAAAATTTGGCGGGGTTTTAGCAGAAAGATAAGAGTGTGCAAGTGTCAGGGTTTTTTACAAACTGTAAAAGAATGATTATGGTCTCACGGGATTAAGTTAATCTCAATTACACTTTCTATTTCTCTTCCATCTATTACACCATCAACATTTCTATCACTTTCTATTATTTTAGTACCGTCAACCATTCTCTCAGTCTTTCTGTTATCTATCTTGCCGTTAGCATCATAATCATACTCCGTTATCTTAGTTTCACCAACAGCCCTTTCAATGTTTCTTTTGTCTATTATACCATCAAGATTATTGTCCTCATCTATTACCCTGACTCCCTCAACGATTCTCTCTGTTCGTATTCTATCTATTGTGCCATCTCCTCCAAAATCAATTTTCCTTGTTTTAGCTCCATCAACCACTATTTCAATGTATTTTTTGTCTATTTCGCCGTCTGCATAATCATCATACTCCGTTATCTTAGCCCCATCAACTATCCTCTCAGTTTTCCTATAATCTACCGTGCCGTCAGCATACCAATCGACTTCTATTATTGTTTTCTTATCAAGCGTTTTTTTGATACGTTTTTCATCTAATTTACCATTATTATTCCAATCCGTTTCTGTTATTTTAGTTCCATCAATTATCCTTTCGGTGATTCTCTCATCTATTTTGCCATCTACACACCTATCAATTATTACTATTTTAGTTCCATCACTAAATATCATTTCTATTGTCTTATTTTTGAACTTCCCACCCCGTCTTTCATCATCAATAGAATTAGAAGTTATTACTATCGTTTTGGCACTTTTATCCGCTGGTATTTTAAAATTATATTTCAAGCCTTGAGCAGGCATTGTAGGATATAACATTAAAGCCCAGGTAGTAAAACAAATCGCACTTAAACATTTTCTCGCAGGTTGAAACACGGTTTTTTTGTTTTTTCCTTCTTCTTCTCTTGCATGAAATAAAAGGACTTCTGTATACTGCCATCTTGGGCACGGCTACCACCCGCTATCCGAACCTTCCCTTTGTCTGCCTGATCCTCGGCGCGGGCTATGATGCAGAGGAGCTTCACTGCGATATCTTTGCCAAACTAGACCTTCTGCCTATCATCATCCGTAAACCTTTCATGAAGTGGGAACCAAACTTAAGCGATGCCGGCACTCTGCCCTTTCCCTTTGGCTGTCCTACCCGGCGCCGTGGAATCGGGTACAATCATGGGCGCACCAAGTTCTCTTGTTACTACGCCTGTCTCGATGATCCACAGCGAAAGATGACTACCGCAGATTAGGACCGGCTGTGCGCGGTTCAAGGCTGTATAAGAGGCTCAAGAAACTCCGTACCGATACAGAGCGTTACTACGGACTGACCAAGAAGAATCGATACGATATGGAACTCAACAACACCTAGATGGCGCACGGCAACGGCCTTATTCATCATCCATGTGATCGAGCATGGCATTGTTACGACTGAAACGCCCAAGAAAGAGTAACCCATAAATCGGCTACTAATTTTTCCTTATTCTAGGAGCGCTCTCAGGTCAAATTGCTATCGCTCCTGTTTTTTAATGAGCAATGGTCGTGCCAAATGAAAATGTGCCGATGAATGTGGTTAACTATTTGAGTTAAGGAAAAATTATTTAATCGTAGTGGAAATTTTCAAGATAAGGAGAGTGGTGTGCATGTCGGAATTTTTTGCAGAGTGTAAAAAAAGATTGGCAAGAGGATCTGAGGCACTCTTTTAGGCGATAATGAATGTTGACTGAAAAAGACGCTCCACAGGCAGAGGACCAACCAAGTGGGATAGCTTATGCATAGCGCATAGTTCACCGATCATAAGTCTTTAAACCCGACGCCAAACCATCTTCGGCTTGATGCGGTGATAGTACCCCCTATTTTTGGTGGATGTAATAAAGGGTAAAAGAGTTTTCGCCATTTTGCCTTTACAGTCTGTAAAAATAACCGACAAGATAGCGCCTTTCCAAACTGGTAAGTTTTGTCTTCATATCTGGCATCTTCTAATATTTGCAACCCATTAGAACATTTCAAAGTGACTTTTCATTTTTGGCACATTGGTTGCTCTTTAGACATCGTAGAAGCATTCATGATACAGAACCTTTTATCTTCAGATTTTGTGGCGTCCACATCTAATAGTAATGAATGAGGCACGTAAAAAAATATTACTGGCCGTTGACGGATCTGATGGAGCCTTAGAAGCAGTCAAATACGTTAGTAAGATCCCACCCTTTCAAAAAATGGAGGTGTTGCTATTTAATGTCTTCACTAAAATACATGACTGTTGCTGGGACCTGGAATGGGAGCCTCACTATGATCGGAGACTTAACGAGTTCAGGGCCTGGGAAGTGGAGTGTGAAAAAGCGCTCGAAGAATATATGGAGAAGTCGAAGCAAATCCTTTTTGGTGCAGGTTTCCCTCAAAACGCTGTCACCGTAAAAATCCATGAAAGGAAAACAGGCATGGCTCGAGATATCATCAGTGAGGCTCAACGTGGATACAGCGCCGTTGTGGTGGGCAGAAAGGGCATGGGCAATTTAAAAGACCTTGTTCTGGGGAGTGTAGCAACCAAGCTTCTTGAGAAGCTCACTTTTGTTTCCCTTATGGTGGTTGGAAAAACCCCGCAGCCTGGGAAGGTTCTTTTGGCCTTGGATGGCTCAGGGGGTGCTATGCGCGCTGTGGATTATGTTGGAGCTATGGTGGGCGGCTCCGATTTCGAAGTGGAGCTCATCCATGTGATAAGAGGGGATACAAAGGAGGACTTCGAAGAAGCGATAGAAAAAATTGGCGTTGCATTTGTTGAAGCTAAAAGTCGTTTAATGGAATCAGGATTTAGGTCTAATCAAATAACCAACAAAATCATCTCCAGTGTGCCTAGCCGAGCGGGTGCCATCGTTCAAGAGACGAGAGAGGGCGGTTATGGGACTATCGTGGTTGGGAGAAGAGGGCTATCCAAAGTACAAGAATTTTTCATAGGACGGGTCAGCAATAAGGTGATTCAACTGGCCAAAAACCATGCCGTTTGGGTGGTAAGCTGAAAAGCGATAAGCTCCATGTGGATTCACGTTAAGAAGGCAAGATATAAGCATGCCAATTAATAAAAATTATATATCCGTTAAGTTCAGCGAGTCAGAACTGAGGGAAAGAAACGAGGAGCTGTCTATCCTCCTAGAAATGAGCAACCTTATGTCCACCTCCATTAACCTGAAAGATCTTCTAGCAGGCGCTTTATCCAAGGTTTTGGAATACTTTGGTCTTACAGCCGGAAGAATATACTTGATGGATGATAGTGGACAATATCTGTATCTTGCTGCCCTTCAAGGGATGAAACCAGAAGGTCTGGAAAAGGTGCGTATCGATGAAGGTTTTTCTGGCAAATCCGTTCGAACCAAGTCTTTTATTGGCCAGCATGTTTCGCAACTGGAAGATAAAAAGAGAGCGGCTCTTTTTTTAAGCAAAGGAATTAAAGGGATTATTTGTGTGCCTCTCATCACCATGGACAAAGCAGTAGGTGTCATGAACTTAGCCACAAGTAAGATGATTGATCTTGACCAGAATAAAATCGACCTCCTTACGGCAATAGGGAACCAGATAGCTGTGGCTGCAAATAATGCAAGGCTTTACGAAGAGCTCAAAGACAAGATCGATATGGTCAAAGAGAAAAAAGAGATGATAAAATTTTTTTCCTATTCCATTTCTCACGATCTGAAAAGTCCGGCCAGCGGCATTTACGGCCTTACAAAGCGCCTTGAAGAGAAACACGAAGACGCCCTAGATGAAAAGGGCAGGGCATACTGCGAGCAACTCCTAAAGGCTTCCAAGCAGATGGTGGACCTTGTGGAAAATATCAATGCGTACATTGTGGCAAAAGAGGCCCCTTTGAACTTCGAAAAAGTCAATGTCAAAGAAATCACGGAAGCAATCAGAGATGAGTTTTCGTCCGTTTTCGAGCAACGTGGCATAAGGTGGTCGGCCCCTGAAAACATTCCCGAAATCATCGCAGACAGACTGTCTCTTTTAAGGGTTTTCCGAAACTTTGTGGATAATGCATTAAAGTACGGGGGGGAAGAGCTTGTCGAGATCAAGGTAGGATACGAAGAAAACGGGGAATTTCATATCTTTTCATTTAGGGACGATGGGATTGGCATAAAAACAGGAGATATGGAGAAAATTTTTGACATGTTCCAAAGGAATGAAACCTCTAAAGGGACAACTGGATCCGGTTTGGGATTAACTATTGTCAAGGAGGTCGCAGAAAGGCATGGGGGCCAGGTCTGGATGGACAGCAACGCAAAAAAAGGAACAGCATTTTATATATCCATTTCAAAGGATTTAGGCACTAACAAGTAATGACTATTTGCCCCCTCTTGTCCTCAGCATTAATTTTCATAGGGTCCCATCGCAATAGCTGAAAATGGCAACTTGAAACCATCGCCCCGCATTATCAGCGGCCCCAACCCAACCGAGATGAAGCGAACATAACCACTTTTTCCAATCTGCTTCTTCTTTGATCCCGTTTTTCTGCCTCCTCAATGCATATGAGTTCTTTACAATTTGTAAAGTTTTTTGACGGGGAAGCATTTTGAATCAAAGTCCTTGATTTCCTGAAAACCACTTTTCCCCTTCTTTATCAATTAGTTATTCTAATTCGCATTTATCTGTGGATTTGGCACAACCATTGCTGTTTTCCAGAGTATGTAATCCTCTGGAAGGATAAATCACGTGAAAAACCAGTTTACAATCTTAATAGCCGACCGGAACCGGTATGTGCGAGAGTTTTTAAGGCGTGAGCTGATCGGG
>CP070700.1:3777103-3791893 GCA_020349865.1 Desulfobacteraceae bacterium | reverse complement strand
CAAGGATATCCCAGCTGGACGTTGTTTTTGCCCTGAAAAGTTTGTTGAGCATGGGATTGTCGCATGGGTTTTGGAAATTTTCGTCGGTGTTATTTCTGGTGAAATTAAATAAAGCGGTAAGATGAGAGAATCGGATTCGTTTGGTTTGTTGCTTCTTCCCTTCAGTGATGGCGTTGAGGAAGGCTAAAACCTCCTCGGAGGTTATTTCTTTCAGGTCCTTATGTCCGTGTTTATTGCAAAATTTTGACAAGATCCATTCATATGCCTTGATGGTGTTTTTTTTTGGAATTTACCTTGTGATACTCCAACCAGAATTTGCCAGCCTCTTGAATTTTCATGATTTCCCTCCTTTGTTTTGGGTCAGTAAAAAGGGCAACATTTGCCTTGGAATAGATTATATGATATCAGTTTCGTATCTGCAATTTTTGTGTGGTTTTAGATAGTTGGTTCGATGGCAAGGTATCTGCAATCCAAAGGGTTTGACTACAAAATCAATAATTGAATGAATTACGATTCAGGATAATTGAAGGACCATGCAAGTAGTCGTAGCCCCAAAAAGCGCTTACGAGAACTGTAAAGGGCAGAATATAGAAAGCAGTATTTGCTGATGTAATACGCAATTATACAGAAAATATATAGTGTTAATATGCAGAAATTTTTCTGCTTAATTTCAATATGTTATCTGCTCATCACGAAAATCTGGAGGCGTCCGGCATGATATGGAAAATGGTAGCGGTTAATTTACTGGTGTTATTGGGCACGGCATGCACTAGTACTGGACCCATTCGTAGTGGACAATTTCCCATTGTCGATGCACATGGGCATATTGGTGCCTCGTTCAACGTGATTAAGATCATCAAGGAGATGGACAAGAATGGTGTATCGAAACAAATCGTGATGGCTCGCCGCTACCCCGGCGGCGACTCTGACCTGCCGGGAAATGACCAGTTGGCCCTCAAACTCGCTGAGACATATCCGGGACGGTTCTATCCACTGGTAGGCATGCAACTCCCGATGCTCACCGGCGCTCATAAATGGAATACGCTGGACGCTGATGTCGAGTCGCTGATTCGGCTGACAGAGCGTAAGCTCGCATCGGGAAAATTCTTTGGTATAGGAGAGTTCATCGTCCGTCACTGGGCCTATCAACCCGCGTGGGCTCATTCACCCGGTATCTATGCGGAACAGAAAAATCCCATTTACTCGGAATTGATGCGCCGGTTCAGTACACTTGCAGCAAAATACGACGTTCCTATGGTGATACATATGGAAGGTTACCCGGCACTTGTCGAGGACTTCTCGAAACTGATCAAAGACAACCCGAATACGCGTTACATCTGGGCCCACAACTGCGGTCGGAGCAAAGCGACGGTTATCCGGTCCTTGTTGTCGCGCCATGAGAATCTGTATTGTGATCTTGGAGGCATGACTAACGAAGCAACGGGCTATGGGTCAGGCTGGCCGCGCAAGGAAAAATTCACATCGCTGATCGAGCGCAATGGAGTACTTTTCCCGGAGATGAAATCTCTGTACGAAGAGTTTCCGGACCACTTCATGGTGGGAACGGACGTTGCGCACGCGCCGGCGATGCGGTTCTATGGAGGTCGCGTGCGGCGTTTTCGCACGTTGCTTGACCAACTTAGCCCAGAGACAAGGGCAAAGATCGCCGAACAGAACGCAATCCGCATTTTTAAGCTCTCGAAATAATTGATTGGCGGATCCTAATAATTCCAAATTGAAATGGTAAATATTAATTTTGGAATGCTTGCAACAGCAAATAACAAGGCCATCGAGCTGACGCCGATCCGCGCCGCAGCTCATAGCCAGCGTTGGCGCGGTAAGAAATGAACATCTTTGTACTTGATCTCAACATAGAGAAGTGCGCGCGTTATCACTGTGATCAACACGTTGTGAAGATGATTCTGGAGAGTGCTCAGATTGCCTGTACAGCACTGAATCAGAGGGGATTCACGACGCCCTACAAGTCCACCCACTTCAATCATCCGTGCGTTCTGTGGGCAGGTGCATCCTTCGCAAACCTACAGTGGCTGAAGAAGCTGGCGAGAGCGCTGAACCGTGAGTACAGATATAGGTTCAGGACGTCTAAGGATCACAGCTCACTCGCGGTGGTTGACCAGATCGAGGAAGTGAAGTTTGAGTCGACAGGACTAACCGACTTTCCGCAGGCCATGCCTGAACAGTACAAGGTGTCCGGGGACCCAGTACAAGCGTACCGGAACTTCTATGTCGGTGAGAAGTTGCAGTTCGCAAAATGGACGAGAAGAAGAAGGCCGGCATGGGTAGAGGAAGCCCTGTGCCAACAATCGGCTTCAGGCGACGCGGCGAACCGCGCGCCTGAGCCTTAGCATTAAGGATACTTGGGAAAAAATAGAGGAAGCTAAGAGTATGAAGCTAAAATTCAAAAATATTGGATTAAGCCTACTTATAATCGGTCAAACAACTTTAGCCTTTGCCCAACTGACACTTGTTGAACCCGCTTTTGAAGTACCAGTAAGCAAATTTCCTTTGAAAACCTTCCACTCAAAAAACCATCAATTCACGGCAATCGTCTGCCCAGATGACAAAAACATTTTCGTTTTCAAGGTAAACTGGCATGGAAACGTAGGAAGAAGAGAAAAAAAACCGATGTGGTCGACAGAAGCATGCTTCGAGGAGGTTTGGGTAGCAAATGATGGACAACATATGATAGGAGCTACTTATGCAGAAGGTACACTTCCCTCAAACTACACAAGGGAAGAGATCATTTTCTCTTTCTTCAAAAATGGGAAATCTATAGGAGATATTGGATTAAGTGAAATTATCAGCGATCTCTCAAAATTGAAAAAAGCGCAACTAGGCTTACGATGGGGAAATTTGAAAGGATTTAACGAAACCGGTTATCTTGTGGCTGAAACAGTTGAAAATCAGATACTTATGCTTGATCCCACAACCGGAACGAAAGTAGAATTCAGACAAGATCAAGGAAAAGTTCCTTCAGACTTTAAAACTTACAGAGATTTTATGAACTGTTTCGAATTCGCCTATCCTAAAGATTATGAAATGAATGAGGGAGGTTTTTCACTTAAAAAAAGCGGTACTGGCTGGCTTATTGCAATCAACTTTGAAGATATGTCCCAATATCCCGGCCGAGAGTACAATCCGCAAGAAATGACTTTTGAAAATTTCGCAATACACAGGGCGAAAATAATGTTCTCTGCTGACGGAGCTGACGGCTCCCGGTACGCAACCGACGTTATCAAAAGGAACTGTTTCACGACGCTTAATAATCTTAAGGCACTTGAAATCCATCTGACAGTCGTCAGAGAATCCGGGCCGGTTTACGAGGATGGTCAAGAAGAAAAGGAAAGCGATATAGAAATCGAAAAATCACAAGAGGGACCTATTTACGCAGTTTTACTATCAAAAACAGGCGATCCGTATAAGGTTCTGCTCTTAAATCTCACCGATGAAGGAAAGCGTTTTCAAAACGAAAAACAAATATTGAAGCATATAACCAATACAATTAAAATTTTACAATAAGCCATCTTTGACCTTGTAGATCGTGTGATGTCGTGAGAGAAAAACTAAGCCCTAACAACTTCATCCACCAGATGGGCATTCCGCTAGCACTCCGTGCCCACAGGTGATGATATCGGCCAAGGAGGAACTGAAATGCCCGAGACAGTAAGTGTTGACCGGGAACTTGGTATCATCATCATCGAGTCGTCCCAGCAAGTGGAAGCAGATGACCTCCGACGATCACTGGAAACCGTTCTGCAGATTGCACATGATCACGGACTGAACAAAATCCTGGTTGACACAACAGATCAGAAATCGTTGCCACCAATTGGCGACCTGTTCGATTTTGCGTCTGAATTGTCAAGTCGGGCGAGAAACCTAAAACACGCGATCGTTGTTGCAAAGCAATCTCCGGAAGATCTTCGCTTTATAGAGACTACCGCACATAACCGAGGAGCATTTATACAGATTTTCTCTTCGCGAGATGATGCCTTTGCTGGGCTCAATCAATAGAAACACGAGCCGAACCAAGGGCTCCAGCGAATTTGCTACGCGCTGCGCGTTCCGCAAACGCGCTGAGCCCAAGCGTTAATCAAGATATCTCCAACGCACATGCACCCAGACCTGATTGCATGTATCTGCTATTTATCGTTAATTCAGGTCAGTAAAAGAAATTTTCAGATATCAGTGTGGTATCTTTAGAGCAAATTTCAATTGATCTCTCGTTGGTATGATTCCTCCTCTTACAAATAACCAGCGGGCTGAAGAGATTGGGGATTGGCCCTGCAAGTTTACGACCACTGATCTTGAAAGTCAAAATTAACATTACCGCAAAAAAAAGATTGACAATAATGTTTTACTGTTATTAATGTAGGATCAACTTTTTTTGAAACGGCTCAAGTTTAGAATGAAAATGAAGGGCACCTATAAAAATATTATCATCATTATCAGGGCAACGGGGATAATTCTGTTCCTGTTGCCAAGCCTTCTTATCATGAGAAGCAAGTTACCGGGCCTGATAATGTAAGCGTGCCACAAAGTTCATTCCATAAAATCCGTTATCAGGCCTACCTGGTAACGGATTTTTTTTGCTGTAAATTCTACGTGAGGCAATTCGTAATTATGGACGCTTTTATTTCGGAAAAACATCGTGCAGTACGTCGCTCGGTTCGTGCCTTTTGCCAGCGAGAGATCCAGCCTATTGCCAAGGAGATTGACCAGGAGGCATCCTTCCCCTGGGAGGTGATAGAGAAGATGGGCAAGCTGGGTTATTTCGGAGTCCAGGTCCCAAAGGCCCTGGGTGGTGCAGGTTTGGATACAATAGACTACATAATCGTGATCGAGGAGATCTCAAGGGCCTGCGCGGGCCTTGGACTCTGCGTGACCGTTCACAACAGTGTGGCCGTCTACCCACTTTTGGCTTTTGGCTCAGAAGAACAACAGCAGAAGTGGGTGCCGCCTCTTGCTAGAGGTGAAAAGATCGGGGCCTTTTGTCTCACCGAACCAAATGCCGGATCTGATGCGGCTGGAATCGAGGCCACTGCCATTCGTAAAGACGGCCATTACTTAGTTAACGCAAACAAGGTTTTCGTCACCAACGGGGGAGTTGCTGACGTCTGCTTGATTTTTGCACGCACCAACCCCAATGCGGGTCGTAAGGGAATCAGTGTTATCATGGCCGAGCGAGGCACCCTCGGATTCGTGGTTGGTGATCTCGAAGACCTTTGTGGGGTTCGAGCCAACCCGGTGAGCTCTATCAGGCTTTATGACTGCCCCGTGCCCTTAGAAAACTTGCTGGGCAAAGAGGGCATGGGTTTGCGCATAGGGCTTGCGGCACTTGACACCGGAAGAATCGGGATTGCTGCGCAAGCAGTAGGCATTGCCCAAGCCGCGCTTGAAGAAGCGGTTCGGTACTCTAAGCAACGCTATCAGTTTGGCGTTCCTATTTCAAAACACCAGGCCCTCAGTATGATGATCGCGGATATGGCTACAAAGGTAGATGCGGCCCGGCTCATGGTCTACCGATCCGCCGTGCTGAGGGATCAAGGCAAACCTTTCTCGCAAGCATCGGCCATGGCCAAGCTTTTTGCCTCTGAGACTTCCAGCGAGGTTACCGACCTCGCCGTCCAGATCCATGGTGGATACGGCTACTCCAAATCATATCCTGTTGAGCGGTATTACCGGGATGCCAGGGTGACGAGGATCTACGAAGGGACCTCTGAAGTCCACCGTATGGTCATTGCAAAGGGGGTACTGGGAGATTAGAGGACCAGTGCATTATCAAAGTTATAACTTCACGACGCTCACGAGAAAGAGAGGATTGTATGGGACTTCACATAATCGTATGTATCAAATCCGTAATTGTAAACGCACCGAATGATGGGGTCGTACGATCATCTGATTCGTGCGAGCTTAACCCTTATGATCGCCCTGCTTTGGAAGTAGCGCTGCGCATACGGGAAGAGCTTGGCGGCGCAATAACGGCTCTTTCCATGGGACCCGAGGCATGTGCTTTTTCCCTGAATGAGGCCATTGCCATGGGCATTGACCGTGGCGTTTTGCTCAGTGATCCTGCCCTTGCCGATTCGGACACGCTCGCAACCTCAAATGCTCTTGCGGCTGCAATCAAAAAGCTCGCTCCATTTGATCTGGTTTTTTTCGGTACCAGGGCCGCTGATAGTGACACTGGCCAGGTTGGCCCGCAGACTGCGGTTTTCCTTAATTTGCCGTTGGTGACAGGCGTGCATTCAATAGAGCCGAAAGACGACGGTCTTTTTGTTGAGCGAAGGGTTGACGATTTCCTGGAAAGCTACGAGGTTGCATACCCGGCCGCGCTCACCATTCATCACAGTGCAGTCCAGCCCAGAGATGTAGGACTTTTAGGGATTGACTTGGCTTTTAATGAAAGGGATGCGAAGACGTGGAGCCTGACGGATCTAAACTTGTCTGCGGATTGCGTCGGAGAGGCCGGGTCCGCCACCAGGGTACTGGCTCTATCTCGAGTGGAAAGTAAGAGAAAATGCGATTTTCTAACCGGCTCAGCCGAGGAGCAGATCGACGAATTGATAAGCCGGCTATCGAAATCAGGTTTGATTTAATAAAAGATATTGAAGAGAAGCAGATTATTAGAGGATTGGGAAGACCGTTATGGGAAATAATCTAGAAAAAGAGATCTGGGTATTTGGTGATTTGAGGAGTAAAAGGCTTTTTGGCTTTTCTCTCAATGTCCTGGCGAAGGCCCGTCAGCTGGCCGGGGCAATGTCAGGGAAGGTAGCCGTTGTGCTCATGGGTTCTTCAGCCGATGATCAGCCGGATAGCACCTGTGTGATGCAGGCATGCCTTTCGGTTGCCTCCGCTGCTGAAGCGTGCACTGCCCACGGTGCGGACTTTGTTTACATCTTCGACAACAAAAACCTTGTCATGCCGAGGGCTGATATTTATGCAAAGGTCCTGGCCGATGCTGTTTTCAGGCATGGTCCAACGCTTGTTTTGTTTCCTCTTACCGACTTTGGCCGTGAGTTGGCGGCCCGGGCTGCTGCAATGAGCACCGCCGGTCTGATCGCGAAATGCATGGATCTCAAAATCGAAGGAGACAGGGTAGTCGCAACATGCCCCTCATGGGATGGCGAGATCATGGCCGATATCACCTTCTCTGAAAGGGCAAACACCGGATTTGCGACTGTGCAGCCAAACGTTTTTGAAGCAATTGAATTTCAGGGTGAGCCCGGTGCGGTAGAGTGGATCACGATAGACTACCTTGACATGCCCAAAAACCTCAATCTGCTATCAAGTTTGGCAGAGCCTGATAAAAAACAACAACTTGAAGATGCCGATGTTGTGGTGGTTGGAGGAGCTGGACTTCACAGCTATGACAATTTTGGACTGGTGCGCGAGCTTGCCGCCGCTTTGGATGGCGAGGTGGGCGCGACCCGGCCGCCGGTGTTTCAGCACTGGGTGGAAGAGGAACGACTGATCGGACAGACAGGAAAGACGGTCCAACCCCGCCTGCTCTTTTCTATCGGTACTTCGGGAGCAGTCCAGTACACGGCGGGGATTATGGAGACCAAGACCATTATAGCAATCAATCGGGACAAGAATTCCCCCATCTTTCAGGTCGCCGATCTCGGCATTGTTGCAGATGCAAAGACTTTTCTTCCGTTGCTGACAACCAAGGTCAAGCAGGCAGTGGTTCGCAAGATGGTGGATGTCATGCAGGGAGATGTGAAGACTGATAAAGGGAATGGCTTTGGCAGGAGGGTTCGTAAAATGCGTGAAGTCCAAAACTGGACCCGTGAAGCCTTAGCCCAGGCCACTGGCGAAACTCCGGAGTTCATTGAGAAGGTCGAAAACGATGAGATTGCACCTCCGGTGAGCTTTTTACTGAGGTTGTCAAGCGCCCTGAACGTTGATGCGGGCACATTCCTCCGGAAGGACGAAAAAACGATGATTCGCAATCTACGCGCCCAGGCGTTCGTCAAGCGCACCCAAAACTACTCCTACCAGACACTGAGCCCTGGTGCTGAGAGCGATCATATGCGCGCTTTCATGGTTACTATAGAACCGAAGCAGGCCCACAAACCAGTAGCTTACAAGCACGAGGGCGAGGAGTTTATCTTCGTCATGGAGGGGGATCTCCGACTCACACTTGGAAATAAAACTCACCACCTTAAATCAGGCGAGTCCATCCATTTCAACTCCGACATTCATCACAAACTAAAAAGCATGTCCAATGAGCCGACACGCTGCCTGGTGACGCTCTATACGCCCTAAAAACATACTGGATGCGTTTGCCCTGTTTTAACCCAGATTTTGCAGTAGCCTCCTACTGCAACTTGAAAATCCTTGCTGTCCCGCCTTGGCGGGATTTCCCGATTTTTACTTGCCTCTGGCAGGGTGCTCCCCGACATATTTATGAATATGCCTAAGTCACAAGATCGCTCCAACTGCGCGGTTCGCTATGGTTTTCTGCGCCTCGTTACGGATTCTACTGAACAATCGGGGTTTAATCACCCGCTTTCTTTCTACGGTGCCGCGCCCAGGTCTTGATGACGGCCTGTACAAGAGTGGCAAGAGGAATGGCGAAAAACACACCCCAAAAACCCCAAATGCCACCAAACACAAGCACTGCCACCACGATTGCGATGGGATGGAGATTGACTACTTCAGAGAACAACAGTGTGACCAGTAAGTTTCCATCCAGGATCTGGATAACAATATAGGCGATCACCACAGAGGCAAAATGGGAACTCAATCCCCACTGAAAGTAAGCGATCCAGCCCACCGGGAGAATCATTACTATAGCGCCGATATATGGTACAAGGACTGAGAGCCCCACGAACAAGCTTACCAGCATTGCATATTTCAGGCCCAAGATTGCAAAGGTCAGATAGCTGGCGGCCCATACGATCAGAATTTCCCAGAACTTTCCGCGGATATAGTTCCCCATCTGCTGGTCCACTTCTTGCCATACCTCGGTCGCCAGCATGCGGTTATCAGGTAAAAAGCCTGTCACCCACTGCAACAGGCGGTCTTTGTCTTTCAGGAAAAAGAAAACCAAGAGCGGTATGAGAAAGGTGTACACCAGAATCCAGATAAGACCGCGAACAGACGCCACAGAGAGAGATACTATCCGCTGGCCCAAGAGAGTGAGTTCCGAACGCAACACGTTAATGATGTCTATCACCTGTTGTTCGGTAACAAAATCCGGGTAACGTTCTGGCAAGCGTAAAAGCTCTCGCTGGCTCCAGGAAATCTTGGAGGGCAATTCCTGAAATAGCTGCACAACCTGCTGCCACAAAAGGGGAAACAACCCTATGAGCAAGAACAACAGAAAAATGATAAAGGTGAGAAAAACCAACAGCACGGCGATTAGACGGGGTACCCTGCGTCGCTCGAGGATGTTTACCAGTCCTTCGAGCAGGTATGCGATCACCACACCGGCGAGCACCGGAGCAAGCATGTGTCCCAGTACAATAAGTACGATAACCCCGGTGATGAGGAGAAGAGCCAGAATGACGATCTGAGGGTCGGAAAAGTGACGTCTAAACCAATCACTGATGAGCTGCATCAGACTTCCCCTTTGCTATTGTATAATATATTGCCATTTGTTCTTATTATTTTTTCCATGACCTTTTTTTGGCCTTCAAATCAAGAATCTTCTTTTCCAGTTCCGCTATTCTTCTTTCCAATTCCTCAATTTTCTTTTGTCTTTCTGTCTTGCCCGTCTTTACAGTTTCGTCATCTTGCACTGTGTGGGGGCCTTTTTCTTTGACTATTCTATCGACGCTCGAAGAACCTATTCCAAATTCCTTGGCTATCTTTCTCATTGAAATACCAATCGCATAGGCCTCTTTAACCTTCTGTCTTGTTGCTTCATCAATTTTTTTTCCGGCCATTTTTGTCTCCCTTTAAGGTTTAACCATTTGGAATATTTAATAAGTTTATTCTAATTCTTACACCTCGCCCGATTGGGCAGGGTGTTAAAAGAACTTGTGAGACTTTCTATTTAGATATTCCCTGATAAATTGTTAAAATAATGCAATCTGGATATTGCCATCGGTAAATTACCACATTTTTTTGCTTTATCGCTACTCATTTTTTGACCATAAAGCAACTTGGGCCCTGTATGGAATTTTAAGAGACATCACCATCTTTAGTTGAAAGAAGACGTTATATAATGGACGATCAGCAATTCCGACAACTCCTACAATACCTCGGGCTCTCATGGCAGGGTTATCGCAAGGTAAGGAAAGGGGTCAAAAGACGGATTGTTCGGCATATGCACGTTTTGGGCTGTCGAAATGTCACGGCGTATCTGCTTGAACTGGATAAAAGCGAAGAACTGAGGTGGAAATGCGAACGACTGATGACTGTCTCCATCAGCCGTTTTTTTCGTGATCGAAAACTATGGGAGATCCTTCAACAGGAGATACTGCCACAGTTTGTTGAAAGGCACAGAAAAAAAATAAAAGTCTGGTCAGCGGGCTGCGCGTGCGGGGAAGAGGTTTACAGCCTAAAGATCATCTGGGACGTCTTAACGGCATCTATTAAGGGGGTGCCTGACCTGGAGATAACAGGTACCGACATGAACCCAATCTATCTTAAAAGGGCCAGGGCCGGAATATATCCATGGAGCAGCCTGAAGGAGGTGCCTTACGGATTAAGGTCAGTCTATTTTAACACGCAGCCGGACAAAAAAACCTATTTGATAAAGGCATCACTAAAAAAGGGCATATTTTGGAGGACAGATCACCTTCTCGATGTTCCTCTAGGGTCTTCATTTGAACTCATCTTTTTGAGGAATAACGTCCTGACGTACTACCAGGACGAGCTAAGAAAGTCTGTCCTTAAAAAGGTGATTGATAGTCTTGAGGTAGATGGTTTTTTAATTATCGGGTCACATGAAAAACTACCCATTGAAAGGCCAGATTTAGTTCCTTTAAGTTCTCTTTCCTATGTCTTCAGAAAGAGATGATGGTATGAGCAACTGAAAAGGCGGAAGGATTTTCTGGGATTTGCTTATTATGCATTTTCAAGGAGTACTTACATAAATGGAGACTTGCCAAAACTGTCGTAAACGGGGCAGGACAATCTCCAACACGATCGGCTATTGCGCGG
Source organism: Desulfobacteraceae bacterium (assembly GCA_020349865.1). The sequence continues at coordinate 3,780,757 of CP070700.1, read as the reverse complement.
ATTGCATAAGGGCACATTTTGAGAAACTTTGGCCGGAGATACAGCGGGTTCATCGGCGAAGCCGGAGGGCCTATTATCTTCCTGAGGTTCCTCCTCGTGCACCGGCGGGTATATCATGCTCGCTGTGCTTTCATAAATGCAGCATTCCAGAAGGGAGCACAGGGTATTGTGGTTTGAGACGAGTGGAACACGGCCGTATTCGGGGAGGAAGGCCCCATGAAGGAAATCTGTATTATTATTACGATGCCCTTCCGACCAACTGTGTGGGTGATTTTGTATGTCCTGGTGGCACCGGTTGCGGGTACCCTCGATATGCCGTCTCTGAAGGACCGGAATACGGTTTTAAAAACCTGGCTGTTTTCTACCATGCCTGTGCATTTAATTGTTTATACTGCCAGAATTACCATTTCAAGGCACAGACATCTTCATCCATAAAGATTTCAGCAAAGGAGTTGGCCGGTGCGGCGGACAAAAAAACCACATGTATTTGTTATTTCGGAGGCGATCCGACCCCACAAATACTACATGCCTTGAAGACATCGAAACTGGCTCTCACAAGGCATGTCAGCCCTATTCTCCGGATATGCTGGGAGACCAATGGGGCAGTCCAAGAGCCTTTCTTGACTGAGATGGCTGATCTTTCCTTACAATCTGGTGGGTGTATAAAGTTTGATCTCAAGGCCTGGGACGAAAGTATCCACTATGCTCTATGCAACGTAACGAATCGGAAGACTCTGGAAAATTTCAGGACCCTGGCAGGGTGGATACACCGAAGACCAGATCCGCCTTTTTTAATTGCCAGCACCTTACTGGTTCCTGGATACGTTGATGAGCACGAAGTAGCGGGAATCGCAAAGTTTATTGCAGACCTGAACCCGGAGATTCCTTATCGTCTTCTCGGCTTTTATCCTCAGTTTTATCTTAAGGATCTTCCCACAACATCGAGGTCCCATGCCCTTAGATGCCAGGCCGTGGCCAAGAGGGCGGGCTTGCACCGTGTTCATATCGGTAATGTACATTTACTGGGAGAAGATTACTGATTTGTGCGAGGGACGCATTAATACAGGCCTTGATTTGAGCTGCTGAGTGAGGGTTCTGTAAAAACTAACTTATATATAAGAAAGTCTTTTTTGTGGGAAGGAGATATCTTGACAATGGGCGGACCCTTCTTAGCTTGTCTTCTCATGAACAGAAAACAATTTGCTCTCACGCCTCGTTAATTTGAGTTTGTGCTTTGAGGTCAAAAAAACGGAATAAAGTCAGGAGAAAATGTAAATGCTAACGTGGCCTTGGAAATCAACAGTGGGTTCCTTGAGACTGTTATTTCTGAACCTTGGACTCATGACCTTAGGAAGTGCGCTTTGCGCGGTGGCCATTAATGGAATCCTCATTCCGCAACAATTCTTAAGCGGCGGGTTTACGGGCCTGGTCCTCGTGGTCTACTATCTTATGCCCACACTGCCTCTGGGAATCCTTTATTTCCTGGTGAATGTTCCACTTTTCGCCCTTGGATGGAAGTTTGTGGGATTGCGCTTCTTTCTTTATAGCATCGCGGGGATGTTGATTTTTTCCGGAGCCATAGAAATGATCAAAGTGACTTTGCCAATACAAGAGAAACTCTTGAGCGCTTTGTTGGCGGGGATTATTATCGGGTCAGGATCTGGCATAATTTTGAGGTCTTGGGGTTCGGCGGGGGGCACGGATATCTTTTCTGTCATCCTTCTCAAACGTTTTTCCATCCGTTTAGGCACTACGATCCTGGCTTTCAACGGTATTATTCTGACAGCAGCAGCAATCCTCTTTTCATTGGAAAAGGCACTCTATACACTGATTTATTTATATGTTAGCTCTTATGTGATCAATCTTGTTGTTATGGGGATGAGTCAGAGGAAAGCGGTCCATATTATCTCTCCTCATTGGGAGAAGATTGCCCGGCAGATTATGGAGAAAATCGGCCGAGGTGTAACAATTACCAAAGGTCAAGGAGGGTACACAGGCCAGCAGGTGCAAACTTTGTACACGGTCATCACCTTTCGGGAGTTAGCCCGGATCAAGCAAGTGATTCGCCGTATTGACCCAGATGCATTTGTAGTGGTGACAGACACCCTCGAAGTGATGGGACAGCGAATTGGGAACCAGCCCCATTGGTAGTCATTTTACCAAAAGCGCCGGAATGGCCTGACCTGTGGTCTGGTGACTTTCACGATATGTTGGGTAATTGGACTTATCTTGAAATTTATATAATTGGGGTTTGAATGTGGCATTATTGAAGAATGGGGATTCACTGAATAAGTGAAAGGGACATTGTCTGCTTTTCGTCAGATTGTCTGAAAAAAGGTCATAAGTGGTCTGAGACGGTGAGTTTAAACCTTATTCTAAGTACGCCGTTGTCAAAGCTGGTGGATGTAATACGAAACCCCCCGATTTCACCGGTGGCGCTTACGTGGGGACCTATACAAGGGCATGCATCGTAATCGCCGATTTTCACAATGCGGATCTTATCGTCCGTACCCTCCGGTAGCCGGTTCAGGTTATATTGCCTTTCAGCCTCGGTCCTGGGTACCCATTCTTCTGTAACAGTTATACCAGATTGAACAATTTCATTCACCCTCGACTCGATTTCCTTAGTTTCTGCATTGGTCAACGGGCGATGAAACCGGTAGTCGCATTTTGATTTTTTCTTTTCAATATGGGCGCTAAAGCAGCGGCCGCAATCAAACAACCTGACCATGGTCTGGTTCAGGATATGTTCGGCCGAATGCATTCGGGAGTCAGCCTTCTTCATTTTTCCTCTTTTAGACTGTTATGCACATCATTTACCACACCAATTGCAATTGTTCAATTGCTGCAAAGCTCTCGGTTATATTCCCTGTCGACAGCCTGAGACGGGCAGTTATTGATACACCGGCGGCAGGCAATGCAGCGACCGGTATCAACCTGATACAAATCGAGATCAATGGCTCCTAACGGACATTTATTTACACATGTACCACACCCAATACATCGTTCCTTCTCGATGGTGTGTTTTCCCATCAAGAGCTTCGGAGACCAGGCTACCGGTAGGTGCTTCAGGATATCTTCAAAGCTCACCTCCCAGTCAATTGCGAAAGGTTTGCCTTCCTTTGCATCCACCTTCAGTCCATGTCTTTTCCCGTTGCGGCCAATGAGTCTCCCGATTCTTTGAGTATGTCCAGTCTGGCTGTACCAAAGGACAAGGGCGTATTTCGGTTGCCGCGTCTTCATGTGGGCGAATGTCTTTCCCTTAAGCCTGGTTGAACAACCGGGCATTGAAGGCCTTAGCACACTTTCCTTCTTTTGATGGATAGACAACCTTGGACTCTTCAGGAATGTGGTCTGGCTTTTAGCTGCTGTATTAGGAGTCCTGTAATGATGAGTACGAGGCCGATATAGGTTGAGGCCAGAATGTCCTCGCCTACAAGGAAATGAATAAAGACCAATGAAAGAAATGGTGATATAAAAATCAAATTGCTCACTTTGGCCGTGTTTTCGGATAGTTTCAGGGCCGATAGCCAGAGCACAAAAGTAATACCCATCTCGAACATTCCCACATAGACGGCGCCAATCAGACCAATTGTGTCGAAAACCCGAATACTTGAAAAAATCAGGCAATAGGCCAGAATCCAGGGCAGGCCG
>CP070700.1:3765061-3777003 GCA_020349865.1 Desulfobacteraceae bacterium | reverse complement strand
AGTTGGCAGATGGGAAGTTCGAAGCAGTCTTTTCTTCGATTCCGGGCTTCTCAACCTGAAATCACGAAGGCCTTCCAGCAGTCACTACGAAAAGACCGCTTCAACCTTCAACCCCGCAACCATGTGTTGTGTTGAGGCGTACTCATTAACCGGATGAACAGGATTAATTTGGCAAGAATATGGGGTAGGGGTGGTAGTTGACTAAGTAAGAGAAATAGCGACCAGAGCACATTATTGAAGATCTCAGGTGGCAAAATCCCGATTATGGATAGAGTGACTTGGGCTTGGCCAGGAGGTCTTTAAGGTCTTTAGGGAGGGCAATTTAATTTCTCCGGGAGGCAGTTACCGGCATGCCGGCAATGGCCCGTGTGAGGTCAGACCAAAATTATTGGTGCTGAGCCAATTCTCAACCCCGATTTTTCTTGACTTGAATCTATTTTTAATAATTAATACCCAATAAACTTCATTTCATCTTAGCCCAACTTCTATTCAGGAGGTCACACTCTGGAGAGCCCCCTCCGAATGTGCAAGCCTTCCTCCTAATAGGATAGTGGTGTTCTATTAGGAGTCCTTGTTCTTTCCTTATATCCTTGACATTTATTTTTCCTGCGATTTCATAGGGAGCTAACCGATGAAGTGCCCAAAATGCCAGTTTGATAATCCTCAGGATTCTAAGTTTTGCCTTGAATGCGGCCAAAAATTGGAACTTGGCTGCCCTGAGTGTGGTAAGGCTTTACCAATTGGCGCGAAGTTTTGTAATGAATGCGGTTGCAACCTCGAGAAGCCTGCAATAACCCCTCCCATAGATTACGCCCAACCAAAGTCCTATACGCCTAAATTCATGGCAGAAAAAATTCTGACTACCCGCAGCTCCATTGAGGGAGAGCGGAAACTGGTGACTGTCCTTTTTGCGGATGTAGCTAACTATACAGCGATATCTGAGAATCTCGATCCGGAAGAAGTTCATCGAATCATGGACGGGTGTTTCAAAATCCTGATGGACGAAATCCACAAGTATGAGGGGACGATCAACCAGTTTACCGGGGATGGGGTCATGGCTCTTTTTGGGGCTCCCTTAGCCCATGAGGACCATGCTCAACGGGCCTGCTATTCGGCCCTCTCAATTCAGAAAGCAATGGTAGAGTATGGGGAAAATATAAAGAAGGACTGCGGAGCGGAGTTTAGAATGCGCATAGGCCTCAACTCTGGCCCGGTGATCGTGGGCTCCATCGGAGATGATCTGCGGATGGATTATACCGCAGTTGGGGATACCACGAATCTCGCTGCTCGCATTCAGCAGGCTGCAAGGCCCGGACAAGTCTGGGTGAGTCAAGAGACGCGTAATATCATCCGGAATTACTTCCAGGATGAAAGGGTCGGTGAGATACCTTTGAAGGGCAAGGCCCGGCCCCAGCCGATCTATCGCGTGGTCTCTGAGCGCCCGGGAGTGCGTACCCGTTTCGAGGCCGGTCTTGTGCGGGGAATCACCGAACTCGTCGGTCGCCGTCCTGAAATGGAGACACTCCGGTCAGCACTTGAAAAGGTAAAAAACAATGAGGCCCAAGTGGTCGATTTAGTTGGGGAGGCAGGGGTTGGGAAGAGCCGCCTCGTCTATGAGTTTCAAAAGTCCTTGGGTACCGATGCGACATTTGTCACCGGCGTTTGCCCCCAATACGGCAGCAACATCAACTTTCTTCCAGTGATCGATGTAGTCAAAGAGGGCTTTGGTATTGAGGAAGGCATGGTAGAGGAAGAGGTTGGGAATCGAATCCAGGATAAAGCCATGGAGAGTCTGGCGCCGATGATCCCATTTTACCGGAATCTCCTTTCTCTCAGGGTGGAAGATCCTCTGTTCAATGCCCTCAATCCCGAGGGCCGTAAGTTTGGAACATTCGAGGCAGTGAAAAACTTTTTCCTTGCTCTGGGCGAGGAAAAACCGCTGGTCATTTTTCTGGAAGACGTCCACTGGATGGATAAGATCTCCGAAGAATTTTTTACCTATCTTTCCCGGTGCATTCTCAGCCACCCGATTATGATGCTTACAACCTACCGACCCGAGGGGACCCCTTCTTGGGCACACGGTACACATTATCAAAGGCTGGGATTGGAGACGCTTAGTGTCAATTCTTCCGCCCGGCTTGTGCGGAATATGCTCGGTGGATTGGCGTTGGACCCAGAGCTTGAACAAAAGATCGTGGAGAAGACCGAAGGAAATCCATTTTTCGTTGAGGAGATTGTGAGGGAGCTCCTTGATCGTGGGGATCTTATAAAGGCTGACGACCAGTACATTTGCGCACAACCCCTTGATCAGTGTGAGATCCCTAACACGGTCCAGGGGGTGTTGGCTGCTCGAATGGACCGTTTGGGTGAGGATCTCAAACGAACCATGCAGGTGGCAAGCGTTATCGGCAAGGACTTTGCGTTTCGGCTTCTAAAGAGCATTATGGAACTGGGGGAAGAGCTGAGGGCCTACCTGACCAATTTGGTCGGACTCGAGATCCTTTACGAGAAGGCCCTTTACCCGGAACTGGAATATATTTTCAAACACGCCCTCACCCAGGAAGTGGCCTACAGTAGTTTACTCAGGCAGCGGCGCCGAGAGATCCACGGCCGCATTGCCCAGACCATAGAACAACTTTATGCTGACCGGCTTGAGGAGCACTACGAGATACTTGCGCATCATTATGAGCGAAGTGGAAATGCTGCAAAAGCCGTTAGGTATTTGATGATGGCTGGTGAAAAATCAAATCGACACAGTGCCGTTCACGCTGCCCGCGAATTTTTCAGGAAAGCTCTTGAGGCGGCTGAAAACGCTCATATTAGACTTGATCCGGAAACAGAGGTGCGTGTGCATCAAGGACTGGCGTCGGCCAGCCAAGACATCGGAGACATTGATACGGCCGTGGCGGAATACAGAGAGGCGGTTGAAATCAGTCGACGAAATAATTTAGCCGACCATGAAATGGATAATTTGGCCGAACTTGCCTGGTCAATGTGGTGGACGCCCATCAGGTCTATGAAAGAGGAGGTTCTTGGATTCTATGAACAGGGAATCGCACGAGCCCGAGAGGTTGGGAACAAATCGGCTGAGAGCCAGATTCAAGGGGTTAAAGGTATTTATATCTCTCTTTTGGGTATGCTATACGAGGAATCGGGCAGTTACTTAGGAAACCAGATAATAGTCGACGCGGAGCGGATGGCCCTGGAGACGGGAGACCAACGGAGAATTTTGCTCAATCGTGGTTTACGCGCTATATCGGAGAGGTGGCTTGGCAGGCCCAAGAAAACGATCGAGCTGACCGAGGGACTGGTTGAAGCGCTGCGTAGCATATTTAATTTGAACCAGCTTTCCGGCCTTATGTTCATTCGGGGACTTTCTCTTGCGGAATACGGCAGGATTGAGGATGGTATTGAGCTTCTCAGGGATGGAATCGATATCTGTGAGAAGTTTGGAGGAGTATTAATGCTCGGAAGGCTTTATAATTCCCTGGGTTATTGCTACAGGGAAATTTATTGTCCTGAACGGGCACGGAGGTTCAATTTGCGAAGCGAAGAAGTTGCACGTAAACTAATGGAACAATATCCGCTGGGTCGCGAAATGGCCGGAGAGGTGGTCGCACAGGCAAATGTCAATCTGATGGAGAATCTGTTTGACCGGGGCAGGCCAGAGGAGGCCTGGCAGCGGATGGAGTCTTTTAAGAAAGAATCTGAGAGCGACGATTATAATCGAACCCGCAATCGGTGGACTGTCAGGATGGACTATCTTGCGTCTCAAATCCTTTTGAATCGGAACGATGTTGGTTCAGCGGAAGCCCTTATTCAGAGGAACCTTGAAATAACGCGGGGAACACACTCGAGAAAATACGAAGGAGGTTTCCTTAGATTACTCGGTGAGGTTCAGTTAAGACGCGAGGAGATTTACAGCGCTATTGATAGCCTAAAAGAGGCGGTTCAGATTCTCGAAGTGGTAGGTAACCCCCGACAGCTCTGGCAGGCTCATGCTTCTCTCGCGTTGGTATTTGGCAAACTGGGGCGATTCAGTGAGGCACAGGAGCAGTGGGGTGCTGCAGCAGAAATTATCCGCAATACCGCAAGCGGTCTGTCAGATCTTGAACTCAGAGAAGGCTTTTTTAACGCCAAGCCGGTACGAGAAATCCTTTCAAAAGCGGGAGATTGAATGTTAGAACCCCGTCACAAATCAAAAGGTTTAAGCCCGTTCATTATTGGCAGTTAATACTGACGTGAGGCACATCCATAAAATCAGTTCGAAGAAGGCCATGCCTATGATTGATTTTTACCTTGGATTTGTCTCACGAGACTTCTCCAGGGTAGAAATCCAAATTCTAAGATTGGTTCTGGTCATTGGGGGGGGTGGTATCCTCTTTTGCGATGACACCGTAGACATTGTCAGCCGGGGGAGTGCCTCTCTTTTCACTTGAAACCCTGCACTCGCTGTAATGCGGTCTGTCTTTTCGGTTATGAGCCACGAGGACCTGTACAACATCCCAGCCTAACTCGCCCCTTTCTGCCATGCCAGTGATTTCCTCCAGAGCCGTGCGATTATCATAAGAGGTGGGCCGATAAGGCCTCGGTGAAATGAGAGCATCGTAGATATCGCAGGCGGCCACAATTTCCACCAGATTGTCAGAAAGACATATGCCCTTAGGATAACCTGAACCATTCCTCCTTTCATGATGGTCTCTGGCTACTCTTGCAGACAAGTTATTGGGATCTTGAAGATAATAGGTTAGCAGAATATAGCCAGCGAGAGTGTGATGCTCCAACATGCGCCGTTCGGTCAAGGTAAGTGGCCCTGTCTTTTTAAGGACTTTCAATGGTGTGCACGTCTTGCCAAAGTCGTGCGTAGGGCCTGCCATGGCCTCCTGGATCAGATCCCGATAATTCCCCACAAGTTCCTGAGCCAGAAGAGTAGACAGGGCAAAAACCATAAGAATGTGGCGATAGGTATAGAAATCATATTTTTTGAAGTAGTCCAAAGATTGCAAGACAGGGAGGATAAGACGAACACCCTCCATGAGGTTCAAAAGTTGCTGCACTTGCCTCCTTTCGGAGAAAATTACACTATACGGAAGCTGGCTGAAAAAGTGAATAATGTCATTTTTTACGGAACCATAATTTAGCAGGATGAAGGTTTGAGGTACAGTCCCTTGGCCACTCTCTATTAGCTCATTGAGGGTCTCTTCCGCGAGCATGGCGCCAGCCGGGAGCAGTTGCAGGTTACTTAGGGTATGAACTGGGTATTGGAGCCTGAAGGAATCCATGTCCTGGCCTCCTTTGAAGTATAACCTGGCACTTGATGCAGCAATTCAATCGGGCATCCCCAACAGCGGGGGCCACAAGTTTTGCTGGGAATACCTTTCAACATGGTCTGCTACATTTACAAATAGTTTAATTATATCACATTCTCCTGAAAATATCATTTGCAAAGAATGAGAACATAGGGAAAATTATTGAATATTTTGAATAAGTTTACTATCAAAGGTTAGTTTATTGATCAAGAGCAATGGCTATGCCCAGGCAGCGAAGAAAAATTGGGGATTGGTGTCTGCCCTTGACACAAAGGAAGAAGTAAGGGATTGAGTGAAGGGCGTTGAGAAAGCGGTTGAAGAAATTTTTCAAGCAATAGTAAAACAGCTCTCAGATTTCTGAAATGGAAAATTTAAAACTTATCAAAAAATTCGGTCAGGTCAAAATCTTGAGTATACTTTATGGTACATATAGTGCCCTAACCAGCGGTTTGTTTATATCACTTTTCCCGGGTTTCTGGGTGTACACTCGTATTACGGGGAGATACCGGCGGCATCTTAAGGAGCGTTTGGGATTGTTGTCTCTGGAAGCGGTGCGAAAGCTTAGAGGGCGCCCCCGGATCTGGATTCATGCTGCATCTTTGGGAGAGGTCAAGGTGGCAGCCTCGATTGTGGAGGCCCTCAGGCTTATGATACCGGACTGTTCACTCATTGTTTCAACGATTACCGAACACGGTCGCAAACTGGCAAGGGAGATCTTTGAAGAGGAGATTCCTGTTATTTACGCACCCATAGATTTTGTTGGCTCAGTACGCAAGGCCCTTTCGAGGGTTCGCCCAGATGTCATGGTTTTTCTTGAAACTGAGATCTGGCCTGCCTGGCTTTTTGAGGCGCGCCGCATGGGCATCAAGACCGCCTTGATTAATGGCCGGATATCAGTGAGATCCATTGGAAGATATATCAAGTTAAGGTCCTTTTTTCGTGAAGTTTTGAGAAACTTAGATGTATTCAGCATGATCAGGGCAGAGGATGCAGAGCGCATCAAGGCCATGGGTGCTGATCCGAAAAAAATCGAAATAAACGGCAATGCCAAATATGATCTTTTGGGATGCAACGTAGACCCGGGCCTGGAGAGAGAGATGCGTGAGGTCTTGAACCTTGAGACATCCCACATAGTATTTGTTGCAGGAAGCACCCGCGAGGGTGAAGAGGCGATGGTCTTAGATGCCTACGAAAAGATCCTTAAGGAATTCCCGGACACCATCCTGATCATTGCGCCCAGGCACATCGAAAGAGCACCCGCCATCGAGTCTCTAATTGAACGACATGGTCGGGGATATCAACTCCGGACCGACCTTGATAAAGGCAAGGCAAAACGCACCAAGCAGATCGTGATTATTAATACCCTTGGTGAGCTTTTCAAGATTTACAGTGTTGGAACAATTGTATTCTGTGGCGCCAGTCTGGTTCCGCTTGGTGGTCAGAACCCTCTGGAGCCGGCCGTTTGGGGAAAACCGGTGTTTTATGGCCCCTCGATGGAGAATTTCATGGATGCCAAAGAGTTGTTAGAGGCGAATAAGGCGGGAATACTAATATCGAGTCCCGAAATGCTGGCTGAAAAAGCGATTTGGTTCCTTAGTCATCCGGAAGAGCTTGTGGTACATGGTGAGCGGGGGCGGGCGGCAGTCTTGAGAAACAAAAGCGCTGGGGAAAAACATGCCAAAGTGATAATGCGCCTGTGGAAATAAATAATCACTGCTTAAGCTGGACTATGGTCGCTCCCCAGCTTGAGGGGCCAGAGTCGATCCTGAAACTTAAAACATTAGGATGTTTTTCAAGTAATGCGTGCACGGTCCGGCGAAGCACACCCTTTCCCTTGCCATGAATGATACGGACTTCATGGATCTCCTTCTCAATACATGCCAGGATGTATTCCTCTATGACCGAAGCTGCGTCCCCGGGTGCGAACATGTGGAGGTCAAGGGTGCCATCAATAGGGATCTGAACCGGTTCGGTATCCATTTCTTTTATATCTTTTCCAGGTTTAACTGATCCTTGAAATGTTTTATGAGTTCTTTATCTAACTTTTCGTAGTCGTCATCTGTTTCCACTTCCACAACCAGGTCCCGTTCATCCAGAACCTTCATATGCCCGTATCTTTTAACGATCTCCACAACCTTTTTCACATCAACGGTGACCCATCCCTTCATCCTCATGACAAGTTCATCACCCTTAAGAGCACGTTCAATAGTGAGCTCAACATCTCTTTTTTGTGCATCCCAGCCTATAACCGCCGGCTTAACTATAATTGGTGTAACCGGGTCATGCATGGCGGCACATCGAAACCAGAGCTTTGATCGAATCATAATGCGCTTGTCTCCCTTTAGTTTAATCCTTCATCACTTGAACCTTGCTGCGCTCGGCTTTTCTCATTATCTTCCCATCGTCATGCATCCGTTTGTCAAAGGGAATATTGACACCCAGATTATCATTACAATTATGTCAGTGAAGCATAATAAATCAAGAGATTTTATCCTCGTATGACAAAACGTTTTTTAACCCAGATTGTGCAGTAGAATCCGTAGCGAGGCGCAGAAAGCCAAAGCGAAACGCGCGGTTGGAGCGATTTTGTGACGTAGGCATATTCATAAATATGTCGAGGAGCAAAATCGGGAAATAAGCGTTGCAGCAAGGATTTTCAAGTCGTAGTAGGAGCTAGTGCACAATCTGGATTTAAAAACCAGTTAAAAAAATAGGGAAAGCATGTGCATGGTTGACAAAAAGTTAGAGAGCTGTCAAGAGTGTAGGCCTGTAAGATTACGGGTAATGGAGGGGGAAACTAATGGTAGATATGAATGATGAGCAGAGAATGGTCCTTAACACAGTAAGGGATATTGCTCAACAAAAGATCAAGCCCAGGGCTGCCGAGATTGATGAGAAGCAAGAATTTCCATGGGATACCGTGAGGTTATTCGCCGAAAACGGAATATTGACGCCTCTTCTTCCTGAAGAATACGGAGGCATAGCGGCGGAATATCTTCTTTTTTCTATTATCCTGGAAGAAATTTCAAAGATTTGTGCATCTTCCGCATTGATCCTTATTGCACAGGCAGATGGGATGCTACCGATTCTTTGCAGGGGGAGTGAAGAATTGAAAAATAAGTATCTTCCCGGATTGGCGAAAGGGAAGCTTGCCGCCTTTGGTGCCACAGAACCTGAAGCCGGATCAGACGTCCTTTCCATGAGAACCCGGGCGGTTCACAAAGGAAATGTATATGTTTTAAATGGTCAGAAATGCTTTACAACTAACGGCTCTGTAGCTGACATCATAACTGTGTACGCATATACAGACCCTGATAAGGGCGCTCAAGGAATTTCTGCTTTTGTTGTAGAGAAAGGGTCAAAGGGACTGATCTACGGCAGGAACGAGAATAAGATGGGGATGAGGGGCACCATCAATGCCGAATTATTCTTTGAAGATCTAATGGTGCCTGAAATGAACAGAATTGGTGAGGAAGGCGAGGGCGTTGGCAATATGATGGCTGCCCTGGACAGCGGACGTGTGTTTACTGCTTCCCAGGCTGTTGGGTTGGCCCAGGGAGCTATAGACGAAGCCATCAATTATGCCAAACAGAGGGTTCAGTTTGGGCGGCCCATTTCAAAATTCCAGGGGCTTCAATTCATTATTGCCGATATGGTGGCAAGCACAGAGGCCGCTCGCCTCTTAACCTATCAGGCAGCGAAATACCTGGACCAACAGAAACGGGATCTGATCCCAAGATTTTGCGCAATGGCTAAATTTGTTGCATCAGATACGGCCATGAAAGTCACTACCGATGCTGTCCAGGTTTTTGGCGGTTATGGCTATATGAAGGATTTCCCGGTGGAAAGAATGATGCGAGACGCCAAACTCATTCAAATCTATACCGGAACCAACCAGATCATGAGGGCGGTTACTGCTCGTGAAATTTTCAAAGAATAAAACGTATTAATCATAGAGACTTGACCTCGTTTTGGTTCTTCCGGAAAATGAGTATTGGACCATGGTTTATATTCTTTTGACTGGATTGGTCATGATATCTTTTCTTCGATTCCAAGTCTCCCGGCCTGGTCATTTCATGGAGTTACGGATGTGTGATGCCCGCCCTGGCGGGCACGCCTACTCCCTCCCTGTTCCCCTCGCATTCGTTCGGGGCCAGGGGGTCTCCCATTCCGTAACCCCGTTGAAATAACGAAGGCCTCCCGACAGTCACTCAGAATAGACATCATGCCCATATCCCTTAAGCCATATCCGTCCGACGCTAATAAAAAATGGGGTACTCATTTCCCGGAAGAACCCTCGTTTCTATTTGATGAAGGCCAATCTATTGAAGAATATACTCTTTGATAAATGGACCCTAAGAATCATTTGGAAGGCGAACCAAAGCCAAAAGAAAGAGGTGATTCCTGTCAAAGATGAGTCTCGTTACAGCCTCAAAAATTTCGCTCGCTTTTCTTGATAAACAGCTTTTTCGCGAGGTCCGGTTTCAGGTGGAACCGGGGGACCGGATAGGCCTTGTGGGCCCTAATGGAGCAGGGAAAACTACATTGCTCCGACTCATAATGGGACATGTCTCTCCAGACAGCGGGGAATTAAGAATCGCCCGGGGGACCAGAATCGGATACTTGCCACAAGATGTTCAAGACGTTTTACCAGGACTACTCCTACCGTCAGTCATTGACTCCATTCCAGGCCGGGTACGCCTTGAAAAGGAATTGGTAAGGGTCGAGCAGGCACTCAAGGCAACCTGCAGAAAACAGGAGCAAGCCAAACTAGCCGAAAGTCTTGCGGAGATCCACCATAAAATCAACAGCCTCGAATTGCGATTTCCCCGTCATGGAGCTGAAAAAATCCTCACAGGTCTTGGTTTTAAAGAGACAGATTTTGACCGTCCTGTTTCTTCCTTGAGTGGCGGCTGGAAAATGAGGGCTGTCCTGGCCAGCCTGCTTTTCCAAAGCCCTGATTTACTCCTCTTGGATGAGCCGACCAACCATCTTGATGTCCCAACCGTCCGATGGCTGGAACAATTTTTATACGATTTTAAGGGGGCGATGGTTCTTGTGTCCCATGACAGAGAATTTCTCAACCGGCTGATCCAACGTGTTGCCAGTTTTGAACCGGAAGGGTTGATGCTTTACAGCGGCAATTACGATTTCTACCTGAAAGCCCGAGAGGAAAGGAAAAAAACATTAGAGGCAGAGGCTCGAAACCAGGAACAGAAGATCAAGGACGCCCAAAAATTTATTGAAAGGTTTCGCGCAAAGGCGTCAAAAGCACGACAGGCCCAGAGCAAGATTAAATTGGTGAAAAAGATACGGTTGGTCGAAACCCGACATAAAGAAAAGACCATTCATTTTGTCTTCCCTGACGTGTCCCGGAGTGGAAGGGATGTGCTGTCAATCAAAGGTGTATCGAAAGGGTTTGATAAAAAGGTTTTGTATGTGGGCCTCAACCTGACCGTGCTAAGGGGAGAGAGGATAGCGGTTATTGGACCCAATGGATGTGGCAAAACCACCTTGCTCAGAATGGTGGCCGGGGAAATAAAACCTGATAAGGGCGCAATCATACTGGGACATGGCGTTGGTATGGGTTATTTCGCACAGCATCACTCGGAAATGCTCGATCCGGCAAAGACCGTTATACAAGAGGTCTATCAGGTTGTTCCCCATGCGACGGTAGGTTTTGTGAGGGGTGTTTGCGGAGCGTTTCTTTTCTCAGGAAAGGATATTGATAAGGTAATCGGCACCCTTTCCGGTGGTGAAAGGGCACGTGTTGCCCTTGCAAAGCTCCTTGTGAAACCCGGAAACCTTATGGTGATGGATGAGCCGACCAACCATTTGGACATCTCCTCTTCTGAGACGTTGATTGACGCACTGGAAGACTTCGGCGGGACCCTGTTGTTCGTTTCCCATAACCAGTCATTTATCAACAGATTGGCCACAAAGATCTGGGACATAAGAGGTGGGGAGATCATAGAATATCCAGGCAATTTGGATGAATACTATGATTATCTTGGTAGGCTGGAAAGGAAGTTGGAGTATGAATCAGGTCAAGAAAAATTGATTGGTGAAAATCCGGTTCAAGAGGTGCCGAATAGAAAGCAAAACCGGAAAAAGCAAAAAAGACAAAGAGCGGAAAAGCGCCGGTTGATCCATGATGCACTAAAACCCATTTTAACTGAACTGGGACAGATAGAAGAGCAAATTGTTGACCTTGAATTACGACAAAATGACCTGGAAAAAAGGCTTGCAGACCCCAAGGTTTTCGAAGATTCGAAAAAGAGCGTTCCTTTAATCAATGAATATAACAATGTTAAGGGGAAACTTGAAGAATTGCTACAAAAATGGGAGCATCATCAGGGCCAGTTGGAAAGCACGAAAAGAGAACTGGAAAATCACGGGACGTAGGGTGTTGAAATTGACCCTAATTCTGAATAACGATTTTACCGGACGGTTCTGGAACAAACTCACCGATCACGGACGTCGTTTCTGCCCCCTTTTCCCTGAATCTTTTCACAACAAAGGACGCCTGTTCCTGCTTCACCGCCACAAGAAGCCCGCCAGAGGTTTGGGGATCGAATAGAATATCTATCAAAACAGGATCTAAACTGCCCAGATTAACTACAAAATCCTCTC
>CP070700.1:3755862-3764961 GCA_020349865.1 Desulfobacteraceae bacterium | reverse complement strand
CAAAGGTAAGGGTAAGCCGTGGTGGGTATTCATTACTCATGGCGGTGTAAGAAAATCAAAAATGGTAGGGGATAAACAGAGCGCGGAGACTGTGGCCAGAGCTATAAGGAAGAAAATCACAGGGGGTGATTTAGGATTTCTTGAAAACAAGAAAATGCCTTCCTTTGGTGAGTATGCCGAAAAATGGCTAAAATACATTGAGGCCATGAGGCGGAAGTCAACGCACAATAAATATTCTCAAATCCTGGATAAACATATATTGCCAGTGTTCAAGGACACAGCGCTTGACAGGATTACACGAGGTGATGTTAGAAACTTTCTCATAAACAAGATTGAAGAAGGTCTTTCACGGTCAAGTATCTGTGTATATCGGGACGTGTTTAGTGGGGTGTTTAACTATGCTGTTGACGAAGAAGTGATTGATTCTAACCCTGTTAGGGGTATCACCAAGCGCTTGGAGCTTAATCGTAAAAGAGAAGCGGTTGAGGTGTTCTCAAGAGAAGAAATAGACTTGCTTCTGGATACCTCAAAAGAGCTTACTATTGAGTTCTCTCCAATATTCCTAATGTCATGTAGGACCGGTATGAGATTAGGTGAATTGCTTGCTATCAGGTGGGGTGATATTGATTTTAACGGTGGCTTTATTTGGGTTAGGAGGTCATATCGCCGGGGCAGGTTCACGGAACCAAAGAACGGTAAACCGCGCAGAGTAGATATGAGCGATTACCTGTCAATTATATTAAAAGAACGTTTAACCAGAGAGAAGAAAAGGGCCTTAAAAGACGGATTAGGAGAGGTTCAAGAACTTATATTCCACAGGAACGGTAATGTCGTTGAGCAGAATTATCTAAGAAGGGTGTTCAATCGTGTTCTTAACAAGGCGGGATTGAGGCACGTCAAATTTCATAGCTTGCGTCATAGCTTCGCATCTATCCTCTTGAGTGAGGGTGAAAGCCCTGTTTATGTAAAAGAGATGCTGGGCCATTCAAGTATTCAGATAACCGTTGATATATACGGCCATTGGATTCAGACAGAAAAAAAGGCGGGAGTTAACCGCCTTGATACCTCTGCACCCAAACGCACCCTATCCGCACCCAACCAGGTAAATTCCCACCTAACCACTTGATTTTATTACCTATGGTGCCGAAGGGGGGACTCGAACCCCCACAGGCATACGCCCACTAGACCCTGAACCTAGCGCGTCTACCAGTTCCGCCACTTCGGCCTGGAAATAGGGTTGATATATTTTTCGTGAAAGATTATATTTAAATGTTAAACGTGTCAACAGCTTTTATTTGTATCAACCGGCATGCCTGATTTGGCCGGTCGTTCTGTTTCTAATAATTAAAAAGAAAGCCAATTCACCAATGACCGTTATTTATGATCTGGAACAGGTTAAAGATCCGTTAACAAATCCTGTATTGACCATAGGAAATTTTGATGGTGTCCACAAAGGCCACCTGGCTCTTTTTAACAAGGTAAAAGAAAGAGCAAAGGCAATTGGCGGGCAGTCTGCTGTTATGACCTTCGATCCACACCCCATTAAGGTCATGAAACCTGGAAACGGACCCCCATTGATTACTCTGGGGGAGCAGAAACTCAGGCTGATAAGCGGTGCAGACATTGATGTCATTTTTTTCATCCCTTTCACAAAACAGTTCGCCGCTATTTCAGCTCGGGACTTTGTTCAGAATATTCTCCTCAAAAAGATTGGCATGAAGGAATTGATAGTTGGTTACGATTACGCCTTTGGCCGTAACCGTGAGGGCAACATCGAGCTTCTGCAAGAGATGGGGAATCACTTGGATTTTAAAGTACATGTAATTACACCTATACGCATTGACAATAGGTTGGTATCCAGCACCTCCATTCGAAACCTGGTTCAGGAGGGCAACCTTTCTGAAGCGAAAAACTTACTGGGGAGAGATTATCAGATTTGCGGAACCGTGGTGAAAGGCAAGAACAGGGGTGGCAGGCTTCTTGGCTTTCCCACAGCGAATTTGAAGCTCTTTGACGAGTTGACGCCCAAAGTCGGAGTGTATGCCGTGACTGTGCTGATTGACGATCAAACCTATGAAGGTTTAACCAACATCGGCTACAACCCAACGTTCGGGAATGGCGAATTTTCAGTGGAAACCCATATTCTTGACTTTTCAGGAGACCTGCTCGGCAAAACCATTAGGGTGAATTTTATCCAACGCCTCAGGGATGAAAAAAGTTTTGATACGGTAAAAGATCTTGCCGACCAAATTAGCCACGACATAAAGGGTGCGCGGAAACTGTTCGAAAAGAAAAAGAATATTTCATAAACGAGGAGCTTGTCCGAGAATGAGATAGGTTGTTCAAGATCAAGCCTCCAGCCCGTAGGGCCTACGCCCCGGAGGGGAAGGCGAAAATTTTAACCATAGGAATACATTTAAGTATTTCGAGGGTTATAATTTGAGCCTGACGCAGAGAGTGGGAAAAATAGCCATTCTTGGACAGCCTCCTAGAATTTGTTGCATTTCTTGTAAAATCCGTATAAAAGTGTTTCCGGCCCAGGGATTTACCAGGGCCGAAACCCATAACGGAAGGATAAAATGAAAAAAGATACTACCGTATTCCAAGTAAATGGGGGCCTGAACCGAAGGTCCTTTTTAAAGCTATCCGGCCTGCTTGGTTTGGGCCTGGCCTCGCCCTGTATCATGCCTGCAATAGCCGAGGCAGTAAAATTTGATCGTGAGACCTACAAGGTTTCTAAGACCCGGTTGGCCATGGGGACCTTTGTCTCAATAACCCTTATCCACCCATCCAGGGATAAGGCAGAAGAGGCAATGGGCCAGGCCTTCCAAGAAATAGAACGGCTTACACGATCCATGAGTCGTTTTGATGGCGCAACCGCAGTGTCCCAATTGAACAGTGAAGGTTTCTTGAAAGACGCCCCTCCTGAGGTTGCTGAAGTGGTTGTTAGGGCAATGGCCTATTACCGACTTACCCACCAGGCCTTTGATATATCGGTTAAACCTGTTGTTGATCTGTTTAGGGAAAAGTTTGCCCTTGGCAAGGACAGCCATCCTACCGAAAAACAATTGGGTCAGGCGCTCGATTTAGTGGGTTCGGACAAAATCGTACTTAAAGGGAGCACTATCCGGTTCACAAGGCCGGGGATGGGAATTACCTTGGACGGTATAGCAAAAGGCTATATTGTGGACAGGGCCTCAAGGATTCTTGCCAGGCACAAAATAAAGAATCACCTCATTAATGCCGGGGGGGACATCAGGGCCATGGGGTCAAGGGGCGATAAGAAAACATGGACCGTGGCCATCCAGGATCCCAAGAAAAAGAAACAATATCCTGACATTATCCGCCTGACCGATGCGGCTGTCGCCACTTCTGGGAATTATGAGGTCTATTTTGATCGGGAAAAGATGTTTCACCATATTATTGACCCCAGGACAGGGCTTTCACCCGTATTGAACACCAGCGTATCGGTCGTAGCCCAGACAGCTATGGATGCGGACGCCCTTTCAACGAGCGTATTTGTCATGAATTCAACCCATGCGAACCGGTTCATCGATTCTCTTAAAGGGTGTGAATGTCTTATAATAGCTAAAGGAGGCAAGACTTTTAAGTCATCAGGCTGGAAAAGTCTGGCCATATAAGGGCCTCAATTTTTTTCATCAGTTCTAATAAACTGGGAGGGTTAAGAGCTGAAATGGCAACCCCTCCCATTTTTTTCGACAGAGCATGTGTTTCTTTAAGATTTAAAAGGTCAGCCTTATTAAGAAGCAAAAGGGTGTGAATCCTTTTCAGGTCTAGGTTGACCAGGATTTCTTCAACAGTCGCAATCTGTTTTTCCAAATGAGGGCTCGTCGCATCCACGACATGCAGTAATAAATCCGCATCATGGAGTTCTTCCAACGTTGCGGCAAAGGCCTCCATAAGACTCTTCGGAAGGTTTCTAATGAAACCGACCGTATCCGTGATGATTACTTCCCTGTCCCGGGGGAATCTTAGCCGTCTGCTGCTGGGATCCAATGTTTCAAATAGACGGTTTTTGGCGCCCACCCGGCTATGAGTTAGTGTATTCAAGAGTGTAGATTTGCCGGCATTGGTATATCCCACGATGGATATGACAGGCAGCAGTCTGACATCCCTCAGCCGCCTCCTTCCCTCTCGCTGGCGTTTGATATCCTTGAGCTCCAGGTTCAACCTTGCTATCCTTTCCCTTACGCGGCGCCGGTTAATTTCCAATTTTGTCTCGCCAGGCCCCCTGCCCCCGATTCCTCCGGTCAGCCTGGACATGGCGGTATTCTTTGTAGCCAGCCTCGGGAGCAAGTACTTCAGCTGGGCAAGTTCCACCTGGATTTTCCCTTCCCGGGTCACGGCTCGCCTGGCAAATATATCAAGAATGAGCTGGCTTCGATCAATGATCTTCAACTCAGTGAAATCCGTTAGATTTTTCACCTGGGCAGGTGTTAACTCATGGTTAAATATCAAGAGATTAGAATCCGTCTGGAGGCACCGAAGCGCCAATTCGCCCAGCTTTCCCTTTCTTATTAAAAAACGTGGGTCCGCCTTTTTAATCAGCTGAACCACTCTCCCAACCACCTCTATGTTGTCGGAAACTGCAAGATCTTCCAGCTCATCAAGGTACCCTTCTTCCTGCCATTTGGGACCCGTTGTCACGCCAACCAGGAGAGCCCTCTCTTTCCTTTCCAGAGAGCGTCCAACCCGAGTCCTCGTTAGTTCCTCTTCAAGGGACTGAATCATTTCCACGAAATCGACGTTCAATTGTCCGATATCTGCAGCCCGATTGAGAATCCATCCCTTTCCATTCCTGTTATCTGGCAAGATATTGGCATAACAAATGGGACCTGGAATCCCTTTTTCGTTTACCTGCACGCACACCATAAGGTCCAGGCCAAGCAGCACTAAGTCCGTTATGTCCTCCTCTGAAAGCGGCTCTCCATTTATGTGGGTGTGTACGCATCGAAGGCCTTTGAGGCGGGTGGTTCCAAGCCTGTACTTGCCCAGGTCAGGAATAGATATGTGCTTGTAATCGCCCACGATCACAAAGGCCACCTCCCCTTTTCGGGTCAAAAGCAAGGCCACCTGTCTTTTAATATCGCAGGAGATGGAAGAAATCTGGCGGGTTAATTCATGAGAAACAATCTCATGGCTGGATAGCCTGCGGCGGTAAAGGTTCTGGAGTCGTCTCTGTTGGCTGGCCTTGAGGCCGCCTATTTTACCATGTACTTTCTCGATGGCTTAAGCCCTTTTGAACAAATCTTTACCCTAACATTTTCGACCTGCATCCAGGAAAAAAGGCGCTAGAGTGCGCCCAGTACCGGACTGTTTGCAGCCATAACGTTTGTAGTGTATTTACCCATACGTGAGATCCTTACCGAGGAACGCACAGTCACAGATGGTGTGCAATGGGGCGGGCGTATCGGTTTTGGCCGGTGTGGATTTGTAACATTAGGGTTTACATGGCCGGTTGCTCTTCTGTGTAGTCTCCAAAGGCTGTAAGTTCTTTGCGGAAAGTCAATTTGAAATACCCGGTTGGGCCATTTCTCTGTTTGGCCAAAATAATCTCAGCGATATTACGGTTTTCTTCTGAATCCGGGTGGTATACTTCGTCCCTGTAAATAAAGGCAATCACGTCTGCATCCTGCTCAATGGCACCGCTTTCCCTTAAGTCTGCCAACTGGGGTCTCTTGTTGGGCCTATCTTCCACCTTTCTGTTTAACTGGGACAGGGCCAGCACGGGCACATTGAGATCCTTTGCCAATGCCTTGAGCATTCTTGATATCTCGGATATTTCAAGCTGCCGGGATTCAGCGGATCTGCGGCCCTGAATCAACTGCAAATAGTCAACTATGACAAGGGCCAGATCATGGGATTTTTTTAACCTCCTGCATTTCGCCTTCATCTCCAGCACGCTGATGGCCGAACTGTCATCAATAAATATAGGCAGTTCTGACAGTCTATTGGCTGCGTCTGTCAAGCGCTCCCATTCTTTGTCCCTCAAGAACCCTGTCCTCAATTTGGTGGCGTTAATACCGGCATCAGACCCCAACATCCTGATACCCAGCTGCTGCTTGGACATCTCCAGAGAAAAAACAGCCACCCCTTTCCTGGTCCTTTTTGCCGCATTATACCCAATATTGAGAGCCAGGGCTGTTTTTCCCATCCTGGGTCTGCCAGCAATAATTATCATATCCGAGGGCTGCAGGCCAGCAGTCAACCGATCAAAATCCCTAAAATCGGTGGGAACGCCGGTCACAAATCCATCAAAGGCTGCTGTATCCTCAAGCTTTTTAAAACTGCCTTTAATAACCTGGTCTAGGCTCTCAAAGCCCTCTTTGACCTGCTCCTCTGCAATATCAAAAATGGACTGTTCAGCCAGCTCAAGAAGGCCCTCGGTCTCTTCCCATTCCTGAAAGCAGGACTCAGAAATGGCGGAACACTGGCTGATTAGCTTCCTCCGAACGGAGAGGTCCTTAATAATCTGGGCGTGGTGAATTACTCCAGCGGAAGTGGAAACAGCCTCAACCATTGAGGCCAGGTAGTCGGCCCCTCCTACCCTTTCTAAAAGGTTTTTACTAACAAGAAAACGAGACAGTGTAATCATATCAATTGGTTCGCTATTATTATATAAATAGACCATGCCTTCAAAAATCGACATATGGGTCTCCCGGTAGAAATCATCAGGAGAGAGAATATCCAGGATCTGGTTCATGGCGTCATTATTGATCAATATCGCACCTAATATAGCCTGCTCCGCATCAATATTATGTGGTGGAACTTTCAAATAGGTGGGATCTACTTTTTCTTTTGCTTGAGGCATTATCCCTCTTTGCCTTCCTCAGGGGCAACAACCACTTTAATGTCAGCTATGACCTCGGGGTAGATCTTTACCGGGACCTCGAACTCTCCAAGGGTTTTTATTGGCTTCTCAAGAAGTATCTTTCTCCGATCAATGACGATGCCCTTTTTTTCGAGATCAGAAGCGATATCCATACTGGTGACTGAGCCGTAAAGTTTCCCCTCTTCACCGGCCTTCTGTGAAAGAGTGATCACGATTTCTTCTACCTTTTGTTTCAGTTTCTCAGCCTCCCCCCTGGCTTTTACCCTTCTGACCTCAATCTTTTTCCTCTGCAATTCGAGGGCCTTTTTATTTTGAGGGGTGGCCTCAAGGGCGATACCCTTTGGTATCAGATAATTACGCCCATAACCATTGGCCACATTGATAATATCTCCTTCGAGGCCTAATTCGTCCACATCCTGTCGCAGAATAATTTTCATTCGTAGTCCCTCCGTCAATGAAATCAGCTTTCCATTCTCCTGTGTATTTTCCTGAAATCAATCCATTGATCGAACAGCCCTGCGAGAGCCAAAACCACAAAAAAAAGCTGTTGAACTATAATCAAAACGTAGATGGCGATCCTCATCCAGGTTGCAACACGATGTTTGTTCAAGAAAAACAGAACGATGGACAACCCGTGAAAAAGGTAAATAGTCATTATGATTATCAGGGCATTAATAGCAATTAATTTTATACTTCCCGATGACAAAAATAAAGCAAAACCTGCAACAATCACCCCCCAAACTAAACTATCTGGCGCCTGCCATCGGTCCGCACGAGTGAAAGCCGGATACTCAAGATTTCCCTTCCTGAATAATGGTCTGGATAGAACAACATTAAGCCAAACGGCAAATCCTGTGCCGATAACCATAAGAGATAGATAAATTTTTGAAATGGCAGCTATAAAGGCCTTTGTGTACGCCTCCAGCTCAATGGCATTTTCCTGCGGCATTCCCATTTCTTCATATGCCTTAACGGTCACTTGTAGCTGACCCTGTAAGTAGTTAAGCATCATCTCAAGCGGCCCCATGTTTTTTAAGAGAGCAATAAAAAACAGGAACCCAAGACTCAGCAACAGCATGAACACCGTTGCGAAAAAAACCGTCTGCCCAAGATCAAGCTTTCTTCTAAAAAGCTCGGATAAAAGGAGCCCCAGGAGGCTGAACTCCACGCAAAAGAGAATGATTTGTGGGTATCCCGTCAGCTTTGCAAATAGCCCAACGGTGAGGGTTCCTATGGCAGCAAGCTTTATGCCCTGATAAATTCCCAGTTTGATTGAATAATAAAGGAATGGCAAAGGGGTTAGCAGACTGAGAAACGGGCCAACAAAGGGAATCCACACGGAGGATACAATAATAAAAGCCCCCCAGCCCACACACCCCAACACGTCTGTAATTTTCATGGGATCACAGGAGTGGCAAACCCCCTAAAGACTAATAAACCTCATTCGAAATTTATTCCAGGGGGTTTCCGACTACCTCACAATAGATGTGGTGAAAGGCAATAGAGCCATATTTCTTGCCCGCTTGATGGCCAGCGTGAGTATTCGTTGGTGCTTGGCACAATTACCCGAGATTCTACGCGGTGTGATCTTTCCCCGTTCTGTTGTAAAATACCTGAGGGTCTTGTAGTCCTTATAGTCAATAATAATGTTACTATCAGCACAAAACTTACATACTTTTCTTCGGTGATAGGTTCTCCTGAATTTTTTCCTATCATTTGTATTTCCACTATCTCTTCTATTGTACGCCATTTTCACCCTCTTGATTCTTTACGAACTCACCATTTTCTTCTGGGCTCACTTCCGCTGCCGGCTTAGTTTCCTCGTGGGCCTCTTCTTCACCTTCCCCTGTTTTTGCCTTTAACGCTTCAGGGTCTGCATTGTTACTCAGCTTGATCGTCTGATATTTGAGGACCCTGTCATCCAATTTGAAATTCCGCCGAAGCTCTACAAGGAGATCAGGCTCCCCACAGTAGTTTAAGAGGACATAATACCCTTTATCGAATTTTTTTACATCATAAGCTAAGGTCTTCTTACCCCATTCATCGAGCTTGATAATAGCGCCGTTGTTTTTCTCAATAAGGCTGTTAAACTTGTCCACTACTTTTCTATAATCATCCACCGCCAGATCAGGGTTGATGAGATAGAGTGTTTCATAGTATCTCATATCTTCTTTCTCCTTTCGGCCTTTCTCCTGATAAGGAATTTGTTTTGGTTCCCCAAACAGCCCCGACAAGCGGGAACGCTT
>CP070700.1:3746652-3755762 GCA_020349865.1 Desulfobacteraceae bacterium | reverse complement strand
CAAACCGGCTGTTTGAGAAATGGGGAATCGGTAAAAAGGGAGTAGATAAGGGGGTGCTCATCTTTGTCACAATAAAAGAGCGGAAGATGCGGATAGAGACCGGTTACGGGGTGGAAGGCATTCTGCCTGATGGAATGGCCGGGGAGATTCGCGACCGCTATATGATTCCCTATTTAAAACAGGACAAATACGGAGAGGGCTTACTCAACGGGACTCTTGCCGTGGCACAGGTCGTTTCCAAGCATTCAGGCATCGAACTGTCAGGCCAAAAGCCAGTGAAAACCCCTACTAAAAAAAGGCGTTCCGGCCTGGGTTTTCTCCCCATTATATTGATTATTGCTTTTTTCATGTTTTCCTCAAGACGCCGAGGTGGATCATGGCTCTTATTTTTGCCTTTTCTGCTTGGCGGTGGAAGGAGTCACGGTGGTGGCTTCGGTGGTAGTTTTGGCGGTTTTAGCGGCGGCTTTGGCGGCTTTGGGGGGGGCATGAGCGGTGGAGGTGGCGCCGGAGGAGGGTTTTAGTTATGGCAAGAGATATCAAGGATCCAAAGGATATATTTCCGGAGATCATCAGCGATTATAAGGAAGTTTATGGTGATGACCTTGTCAGCATTATGCTTTATGGCAGCGCAACAGGTAAGGACTACAGGCCAGGGAAATCCGACATCAATTTCATGATTGTTCTCTCGGAAGACGGGATCGAGCGCCTTTATCAGGCCTTTGAAATTGTAAAAAAATGGCAAAAAAGAAATGTTGCAATTCCACTTTTCTTGACAGAGTACTATGTGAAAACCTCGATGGATGTATTCCCCATCGAATATTTGAATTTTCAGCGTAATTACATACCGGTATACGGCAAGGATATCTTGAAAGACCTCTCATTTGATCCCGAATTTGTACGGCTACAGTGCGAGCGAGAGATCAAGGGAAAGCTGCTTTTACTCAGGGAATCCTACTTGGAGACATCGGGCAAGGGACGCTTACTAAAAGAAGTAATTAGTCAGTCTATCAGGGCCTTTATTGCCATTTTTGAGGCACTTCTTTATTTGAAAGGGTTAGAATTCCCCAAAGAAAAACTTGAGCTCATAAGGGCAGCAGCTCGGGAATTTGATATGGATTCCGGTGTGTTTGAAAAGCTCCTTGACATTAAGCAGGATAAAATAAAGCCTGGCGATGATGAAATGAGAGGAATTTTCAAGGCTTATTTAACAGAGGTTCGAAAATTATCAAAATTTGTGGATGCGCTGGGAGGCGAAGATGAGTAAAACGCTAAAAACTGTTCTCATTATTGTCGGCATTTTGATCTTGATCATTGTGATCCCTTACTCGTATCTAAAAGGGACATACAACACTCTTGTCACTATGGATGAATCGGTGAAGGGTGCATGGGCCCAGGTGGAAAACCAGCTTCAGAGGCGTTACGACCTCATCCCAAACTATGTGGAGACGGTCAAGGGTTATGCTGCCCATGAGAAGGAGGTCTTTGTGAAGGTCACGGAAGCCCGCTCCAGGGTTGCTGGTGCTGGCAGTATTAGTGAAAAGATTCAGGCGAATAACCAACTTTCCTCGGCCCTGGCCCGTCTGCTGGTGGTCGTTGAACGCTACCCGGACCTAAAAGCGAACACCAATTTCATTCGTCTACAGGACGAACTGGCCGGTACGGAAAATCGTATTTCCGTTGAACGCCGCCGCTTCAATGAAACGGTGAAGGTATATAACATCAAAATACGCACCTTCCCAACCAATATAATCGCCGGAATGTTTGGATTTGAAAAGGCAGCATTTTTCGAAGTTCCCAAAGAACGCCAGGAAGCACCCAAAGTGAAGTTCTGATGAGCATCATTCACGGACCCTTTTCTGCTAAATCCCTGAATTCTTGTAAAGCATCATGCACGCCCGCAAAATCCAGGCCAATTTAAAGGGGGCTTGCGAAAAAAGAAAACGCAGAAGTCGCCCAAAGGTTCTTTAAGACTGGGCCGGGAGAATATGGAGGGGGAGACAAATTCCTCGGCATTCGGGTGCCTGTACTACGGACGCTTGCTAAAGAGTATCAAGCGATTTCAGTTGGAGAGGCGGAGAAATTACTAAAATCTCCAATTCATGAAGAGCGGCTACTTGCACTTTTTATACTCATCCGTATTTATTCAAAAGAAGCAGAGTCTATAAAGAAAAGGATCTACGATCTTTATTTAGATAATACCGAGTTTATAAATAACTGGGATCTGGTTGATACATCGGCAGAACACATTGTAGGCAATTTCTTGTTGGACAAAAGGAAAGGCCCGCTTTATGGACTCGCAAAGTCAAAGATTCTGTGGGAACGGCGTATTTCAATAATGGCGACTTTTTGCTTCATTAAGCGCCAGCAATATTCTGAAACACTTAAGATCTCAGAAATATTACTGCATGACAAAGAAGATTTGATTCATAAAGCGGTTGGGTGGATGCTGCGTGAGGTTGGCAAGCGAAACCTACGGTTAGAAGAAGAATTCCTGAAAGCACATTATAAGGATATGCCGCGTACAATGCTGCGATATGCTATAGAAAGGTTTCCAGAATCTAAACGACAGCGTTACCTTAAAAGCAAAATATGAAAAGATTAAGCTATCGGTAAACAAGACATTTAAACCCAGATTGTGCAGTAATCTCCTGCTGTGACTTGAAAATACTTGCTGCATCGCTTGTTTCCCGATTTCGCTCCTCGAGATTTTATTAATATGCCTACGTCACAAAGTCGCTCCAGCTGAGCGTTTCGCTAAGGTTTTCTGCGCCTCGTTACGGATTCTACTGCACAATCTGGGTTAAAGATTTCAAGAGGACTATCCAAGAAGCCAGTTAAATAATGGAGGGCACATACAAATAACATAACCCTCCTTACTTACCTTAATGTCTTTATACTGGTTTAACCCTGTTCATCTTGTGCCCATCTCTGATCAATTCTTTTACTTCCCCAAAAGGTTCAACATCCTGACAAAATTTGTAATCTACTTACAAAAAAGGACGATTTTTCTTAGATTCTTACCTTCTGGATTTTGTTTGTTATGAGCGTAATTATTAAGAATCATTTACAAAATCCCCTTTAATAAGACTTTGGAACAGTTCTTGCCTTAATTTTTCCATTATTCTCCTGAATATGCTTAAAAATGAGCGCTTACCTATCCCATATTCTGGATATGAGGAGTTAAATTTCGAGGGATGCCGGGTACACAGAGACTGGTATTTTTTTAAAGGGGGCTCTATGTGCAGGAAATCAATTATGCTCACGTTTCTGACCATGATTATTACCTTTGTTATCGGACCGATAGCATTTGCAGAGGGACCAAAAATTCCCATATTCCACATTTGCAAATCTCCAAATGAGGATCTTAACATACTCGAAAAGGACCCAGCAACTTGGGAAAGGTTTATGGATGCTGCATGGTGGCAACAAACTATAACATCAGCAGACCCAAAGGCCAGATCCCATTTCAATGTCCATGATCTACTCTCTTGCCATTCTGATTCGTGTCCGAGTTCCAGCTTGATCTCCATTGAATCTGCCAGCACGGATGAATTGCAAGCTGCAAATGTCGAGGGAGATATTGAACCCGGCATTATCGTCGGACTAAAATTCACTTTTAAACGATTTCGATTGCATTGCCTTCATAAATCTCTCATCTCATTTTTTAGCAACACCCCTAAGAACGAGCGTCAAAGCGGACAATCTCTCGCGTTTTACTTTGAAGTTCCCTAACACTGAACCGCTCCTTCCAGCAATCACCCTCAAGATACTTTATAGCCATAGCTTACTTAAACCCGGATTGTGCAGTAGTCTCCTACTGCGACTTGAAAATCCTTGCTGCAACAAGTGTTTCCCAATTTTGCTCCTCGACATATTTATAATATGCCTACGTCACAAAATCGCTCCAACTGCGCGTTTCGCTTTGGTTCTCTGCGCCTCGCTACGGATTCTAATGCACAATCTGGGTTTAATTGTGCTAGTGCGCACCATCAAGACTTCGCATACATGCTAAAGTTTTCACTTAAATATACCGATATAACAAGTAAGTAATCCAATGGAATTAAAGAGGTGTGATAAAACATAAATCACAAAAAGAGAAAAAGACGCAATGGTTACAATCCCTCCATATCATCCCATTCTTATAGACAACACCAGTCAGGTGGGTATTGCTCAGCAGCAAGAAAAGCAAAATGAGGAAAAAAAGGTAACAGTGCAAAATTCCCATGAATCGGACAAACTCCGCTTTGAAAGAGAAAAAAAAGAAGGGGAAAGGCCCAAAAAGAGACGAAAGGCCCAGCAACAAAAAGACCAGCTCCAAGAGGATGAGGACTTAGGGACAAGAAAAAAGCGCCTTTTGGATGTAATAGTTTAGTAAAAGATTGGCAAGGATAGGAGACAGCGCCCTATCCATTTTAACCCGCCCAAATTGAACCCATGGATGTTTAACCTAATCATTTTAAAACTAAATTAATAAAAATATCAATAGGTTGAAGAATACAAAATGAAATTCAACAGGGTGGCATTCATATTGCAAATTAGGGATGACAGTAATCCATGAATGAGTGTGAAGTTATCGCAGTCAAGCTTTCTCTTCGCTTGACATTTAACAAAACTATTTATTTCGGAGTTAGATGCGATGGCAGAAGCTTATAAAAGACTATGGGCTGCCGTACTGGAGCAAGCCATCAAAGACGTCCAAGGAGATGAGAGGGCGCATAGGGGTAAAGTCAGATCCATATTTAGTGAAGGCGCCTGGGCTTGGTTCCGCAGTGAAAGTCAGGAGGTTGGTTCCTTTCTCTGGACCTGCAACATGTTGGGTTTCGAGCCAGATTTTATCTTATCGCTTTTGACCCGGCAGGATACCGGTACGGCTGAATCAAAATTCATGGCTTTCGGCTAATGAGGACAATAAAAGCACCGTTTCAGGCTTAGCCAAACTTAGTGACCGTCTGGTTTGTCCCTGTCTGAAGAATTGACTTGCTGGCATAACCCTGTAAGACGGACACCAAACTAACCTGCCAGCTTTTTCACAAAACATATAGGGAAAAGTGAAAAACTATTCTAAGTTGCTCAATGCAAAAATATATCTCGTCGTTTTCCCCCTCCTGATATTCGCCAGTTGCGCTACCAATACATCCAATCTCAAAGCTAACAGCCAGACTTCTGAAGAGAAGATTGTCCCAGAAAAAACAAATCCTGAATTATCATTACCAATACCTGAGGATGAAACCTCTGCCCTGACAGAGAGCGAAACAAAGGAAAAACTCTTACCACTAACCGTTCCCCTTGAAAATGGCCCTTCAAATACTGAGCAAGAATCCCCGACAAAACCCGCCCAGGAAATGCTTGATTCGGCTCTGGAGTTTTGTCAGGCTTCATTTGATTTTTGGGACAAAGGGGACCTGGACAATGCCCTCGATGCCCTTGATCAGGCCTACTCTCTCGTCTTAAAGGTGAATGCAAGCCCTGAGGAACCTGAAATCCTACAGCAAAAGGATGATTTAAGATTCACCATTTCGAAGCGAATTATAGAGTGTTACTCATCAAGGTTTACGGTAGCGAATGGGTATCACAAGGCTATTCCCCTTGTCATGAACAGACACGTGGAAAAGGCCATAAAGTTATTTATCGGAAAAGAGCGAAAATTCTTTCTTGATGCATATCGCCGTTCAGGACAATATCGTCCTGCCATTGTCAAGGCCCTTAAGGAAGCGGGCCTTCCGGAAGAGCTTTCGTGGCTACCCCTCATTGAAAGTGGATTCAAGGTAAGGGCTTTTTCTAGGGCCAGGGCCCTCGGGCTATGGCAGTTTATCGCCTCTACTGGCTATAAATTCGGTCTAAAAAGGGATAGGTGGATCGATGAAAGAATGGATCCGGAAAAATCCACCAGGGCAGCAGTCGCTTATCTCAAAGAACTGCATCAGATTTTTGGCGACTGGGCCACGGTCCTGGCTGCATATAACTGCGGGGAAGGTACCGTATTGAAACGTATCCGAACCCAAAGGATCAACTACCTTGATAATTTCTGGGACCTTTACAGGGAGCTACCCTTAGAGACCGCCTTCTACTTTCCAAAGTTCTTGGCCGTATTACACATATTAAATGATCCTGAGGCTCATGGCATCAACTTACCTCCTGTTGATGAGGAAATAAAAGGCGAAAAGGTTAACATTGAGAAGCAGGTTCACCTCAAAACCGTGGCCACGCACCTTGAGGTTCCTTACAGGATTCTGAGAGACCTAAATCCAGAATTGAGGTACAATTTTACCCCTGACAGGCCTTATGCAATCACGATCCCAAAAGATAAAGGCAAATTGCTGCTCGCAAAGATTGATGATATCCCGGTATGGCATCCCCCCTATGTGGTCCACAGGGTCAGGAGGGGAGAATCTTTATCTATCATAGCGCGAAGGTATAGAACGAGTGTCAGGGCCATCATGGCAATGAACGGGCTCAGACGCAGCAACTTCATAAGGGCGGGCTGGAAACTCAAGATTCCGACCGGAAAGCACTATGCGTCCGTTAAGAGAGCCTCCACGCCAATGCACAACTTAGAGATAAAAGGAGAATTCATAGAGTACCTGGTCCGGAAAGGAGACTCCCTCTGGAAGATTGCAAATAGATTCGGAACAACCGCCAAGATCATACAATCCGTAAATCAACTCAATAATACACATCTGCGAATAGGACAGATCCTTAAGATTCCAAAAGAGACAATTGTTGATAAAAACATCAAAAGCAAGACACCTGAGGTCACAAAAAGCGGTAAACCTGCCATGGTTGCCAATAAAACATAAAGCTATTGATGTTCAGAGAACCGAAGATTTAAACCTTTCAGCTACCAGCCAGGTCTTCAACCAAGTATCAGAATCACTTTTGCCTTTCGGATATAGTTGCAAAAAGACAATCTCTGGAGTATAGCGCAACATATGTTTTTAGAACTTGATCAGGAACAAAATCAAATAAGCAACAAAGAGGCTACATCATGAAAAAAAAAGACCAGGCGATCACCTTTTTGGGAAAGGATACGGAGTTCGAAGGGAAGTTATCATTTCGCGGGAATATCAGAATAGATGGTCATTTTAAGGGGGAAATACTGAACGGTGGGAATCTTATTATTGGCGAAGAGGGGTTAGTCGAGGCCAATATGCATGTCTCTTATGTTGTCATTAGTGGAGAGGTTCACGGAAACATCATTGCTGACCAGAGAGTTGACATTCATGCGCCCGGAAAGGTTTTTGGAGATATTCAGGCTCCGGCTGTGGTAATTGATGAAGGTGTCATTTTCGAGGGCAAGACCAGGATGTATCAAGCCAAAGAGGCGGATGAGAGAAAATTGGCCGCCGTAGGTTCAGATGAGTATGCCGGAAGTCCACCTGCTACTCTTTGCGCTATTTATGGCATTATCACTGACCAGAACACAGGCAAGCCTGTTAAAAATGCCGAGATCATTTGTGAAGGAA
The DNA here is from genome assembly GCA_020349865.1 of Desulfobacteraceae bacterium. The sequence continues at coordinate 3,748,299 of CP070700.1, read as the reverse complement.
TTGATAAGAAAAATGCCTGGAGCAATGCCTCTGGATATTATGAACTGATTAACCTTGCAGATGGCAAATGGAAGCTGAAAATCAAAGCCAAAGGCTATAAAAAAGGAACCGCAAAAGTTGAAATATCCGGTGAGGGATCACATGAACAAAATTTTGAATTACGATAAACGAATAGCCCCAAACCCCTACCGCTTTGATTATGATCACCTCCTTACACATTACATCATATTCACACCTTCTTAGGTTCGGTTGCTGCGAAAAAGGCTATATTCAGACGGAACCTGGCTCATTCAGGGATACTATGAAGATTTGATCCCCGCAGAACCTGCAAAAAAGCAGGAAACAAAATGTTTTTTCCGCACCTCTTTGAGCTGCGGTGCTTCCCGGCTGCACCTATCTTTTGCATAGAGGCATCGTGTGTGGAAGCGACACCCTGGGGGAGGATTAATGGGGCTGGGCACGTCTCCCGGTAGGACGGTGCGCTTGCTTTTTTGTCTGGGGTTAGGAACTGGCGCGGCTGAAAGCAGTGCCTGGGTGTAAGGGTGGAGCGGTGTTTTATAGAGTGAGTTAGAGTCGGCCAGTTCTACTATTTCGCCCAGGTACATGACTGCCACCCTGTCGCTGATGTGCTCCACCACGCTTAAATCATGTGAAATAAAGAGGTAGGTCAAGCCAAATTCCTCCTGTAAGTCCTGCAACAGGTTTATGACCTGGGCCTGGATAGACACGTCAAGGGCCGATACAGCCTCGTCGCAAATTATCAGTTTGGGGTTGAGGGCCAGGGCGCGAGCTACACCGATGCGTTGACGCTGGCCCCCGGAGAACTGGTGGGGATAGCGGCGCATTTGCTCCCGCTTGAGGCCTACCACGTGAAGCAAATCCAGCACTCGCGCCTCGCGCTCGTGGCGGCTGGTCATGCCGTGGACAAGAAGGGGTTCACCTACAATATGGGCCACGTTTTTACGCGGGTTGAGTGAGGAGAAAGGGTCCTGGAAGATGATCTGCATCTGCTGGCGAAGAGCCCGCATCTTTTCTCTGCCATAGCCTCGGATACTCTCGCCACGAAAAAGCACATCGCCGCTGGTCGGTTCCTCCAACCGCAAAATGAGCCGTCCCAAGGTAGATTTCCCGCAACCTGACTCGCCGACTAAGCCCAGCGTCTCGCCCGGCCGGATGTCCAGACTGACTCCGTCCACGGCCTTGACCGAGGCGATCTGTCGCAGAAACACCCCTCCAGTGATGGGGAAATGCTTAACTACGTTTCTGACCTCAACAAGGGGGGCGTCGGTATTTTTGTTAGCATCATGCATAGTTATGGCACCGAACCATGTGACCATTTCCGAGGTTGATGATGGGGGGCTCAATCCGCCTGCACTCCTCTCGGGCCTCGGTGCAACGTTCGTTGAAGAGGCAGCCCTCGGACAATTTGAACAGCGATGGCACTACTCCAGGGATGGTGCTCAGCCGCCGGCGTTTCTCCTCCCGGCCAAGAACTGGAATCGAACTCATCAACCCAATGGTGTAAGGATGCTTGGGCTCGCCAAAAAGGGCATCCACGTCGGCCTTTTCCATGACCTTACCAGCGTACATGACAACCACGTTCTGGGCCATTTCGGCGATGACACCCAGGTCGTGGGTGATAAAAAG
>CP070700.1:3730192-3746552 GCA_020349865.1 Desulfobacteraceae bacterium | reverse complement strand
GTAATAACAGGCATGAGGTGTGCAGGAAAAAGCTATCTTTTAAAACTTATAATTAAAATATTAGGGCTGAAAGGATTTTAAAGGAATACATCGTATATATCAACATGGAATCTTTGACAGAAATACAAAAAAACCCTTAAAACCAGTACACGATACCGGATAACAGGTACCATTCAATTGAGCTTGGCTGAATTGAGATGTTACATAAGGTTTTGCGTTACGATATTAAAGGCAAGCGTCTGCTTGCAGCCTATAAAAAATATTATCTTGGAGATGTTGCTATGCGCCAAGCCTACTGGGATTTAGAGAAGTAGATATTTCGGGTGTTCTAGAAAACCTTGTTTTTCTTTAACCGAAAAAAAGAGCAATAAGGGAACCATGCTCAATATCCTCTTTAAGTCCGTAGCCCAAACCTTACTGGGCTTTGGCCATAACCCCAAAAACGGCCTGGGTGGCAAATTAGGATTCATTGCCATCCTGCATACCTGGGACCAGAAACTCAGCCCCCACTTTCATCTCCATTGCCTTATTCCCGGAGGCGTCGTGACGGGGAATGGAGAAGAATGGAAGCCGTGCAAGAACCACTACCTATTCAACGAAGAGGCTTTGGGCCTCGTCTTTCGCGGAAAGTTCATCGAGTACATGACAGGGGCATATCAGGGCGGCACTCTGAACTTTCCCGGCATCATTGCCCCCTATGAGAAACCACAAAGATTCTCCGAACTCAAGAGCCGTCTCTACTCCCAAAAATGGGTGGTCAAAGTGCAAGAACCGATCAAACATCCCGAATACGTTCTTGAATACTTGGGCCGTTACACCCATCGGGTCGCCATATCAAAACACCGTATCGTAGCTCTCAAAGAGGGTATGGTCACTTTCACCTACAGGAATCGAAACATAAAACAAATCGTGCGGATTACCATTGAAGCGGTGGAATTCATTAGACGGTTTTTGCATCATGCCCTGCCAAAAGGATTCGTCAGAATCCTTCATTTTGGCTTTCTGGCAAACCGCCACAAAACCGACAACTTGGCCAGGTTTCGATGTCTCTTAGGCCCTTTGCCGGGAATGCATGAGGCCGCAGAGCACAAACCCTTCGGGAAATGATGCTGCAGCTCACAGGCATTGACTTGACGGTTTGTCCTTACTGCAAGAAAGGAAAAATGCGGCTCCTCGCAGAAATACCCCGATATACCGGCTTGAGCGCAAAACAGATCATTCCAGCGCTTACTCCGGCTAGAGCCATCGCCTGAAAAAAGTCGGTTTCCGATCCGCTCCTCCGGGTTGGGCAGCAAAGCTGTTTTGACGGACAGCCTTCTATATCCTCGGCTCCTCTACTTAGGGCCGCTGGATAACTGTACCCCTAGTCCCTCAGATCGAATCCAGCATTATAAAAAGGAGCGTAAAATTGAGCAAGGTGCACTTCCGGGATACCAAATATACCCAAAACTCCAGCCTATTGATCGTTAGATCTCCAGGTCTTCATCAGCCAAACACTCGCTATGTCCACCGGCCCCGATCATACAATCCCCATATTCAGAAAACTTACCCCAATCCGTTGCACCGGCTTAGTTCGTGTCCGTTTTATCCACAATCCCGCACCCTATAACCACCATCTATCAAACAAACCCGGCCAGAGCTTACGAATAAGCTTTTAGCTCTTGTGCTGGCGGGACTATGGACAAAACGCTATTAACATATCAAGGGTTTTTGAGTTGGATGATGCTATCTTCACTCGAGCGGAGGCTATCACAGATCTGATGAGGTGCTCTTAAGAGCAGAGGAATGGGGGATATGCCTGACTGGCAGCTTCAGTAATTCTTATCGAAATATTCACCTAGAGCCAGCGGATTTTGTTTCGCTTATCATCACAATGCTTGAAAATTACGGGATTCATACAACAATAAACGCAAACGTAGTCTTCTCGATGGCGAGTTTAGATATAACAGGTTTTGAAGGTCAATAATTCTTACAGATATGTTTTGCATATATGCGCATTAGATTGACAATGATTATATAAGATAGGTTCTTCAGTCAGCATACTATAAAGGGTGACAGCAGCCGGATTGTCATTGAGAAAGAGGCCGTCATATTTGATCAAGCAACGATTGAGTCAACTAGAGGGTATACGGGGCCGTTGTGGGTAAAAAGGCAATAATTTAAAGTCATTCATGGTACAGGCTCAGAGGCATGAATGAGCACCATTCGGTCGACCCGTCTACGTTTGTCCATCCTTGAGCAGTTTCACCACATCATCTAGAATGCCATTTGCCCGCTGCTCCAGCTCGGCATCACTCAGGTTGGCGATAGGATGTGAGATTGAAACAAAACGATATTCAGGAACTCCCCAGTTGGAGGCCATCACTTGCCCGGTTTCGACAAAGGCATCGGTAACGATGGAAATTGCGGGAATACCCGCTTTTTCGATAAGGATCCCGTCGAGAACACTGCCCGAGCTGCAAGACCCTCAATCGCCGATTCCAGCAATGACAAAATCGGCCTTCTTCTTTAAATCTTCGATTACATCATCCGTCACGTGGTCACTGGCTGATTTCTTACGGTTGAGCAGCGCCATCTCCATACCGAACCGTTCCTTGAGCCGTTCGACAATCTTGAGCAGCAGAACGTCGGAGTTGTGCTTAGTATTTTCAATAAGCCCCACCCGCAGCCCATTCAGATCCTTGGGACGGGGTGCGTAGGAAATCGATTCCTTGACGGGAGGAGTGGTTGGATCAAAAACTTCCATGGACATGGTCCTCCTTCTGAATATGTTAAGATTACTTATTCTGAATTTTACGACTCTTAAATATGATGAACTAAGAACCTCAGCCTCGTGACTAAACATGATTGATCAAAATTGTTATAGAGCGAGTCATACTGTGGGAGCCCCAGCCAGGAAGGCAGGCAGAGAAGGCACCCGCCCGGGCACCCGCACTGATAACCAGTATGTCCCCCGGTTTACGGACCACGTGTCGCTGGCTGGTTTCATCTTCCTTATGTGTCGGTCCGGGCATACGGCCCGCTGTCTTGATATCGGCAATGGTACGGCAGGCGTGGTCGAAGAGACATTGTTTCACCTGAGTCTTGGTCCAGCAGCTTTTGCGGAAGATTTCCTGATGCTCCCCGGCAAAAACAACCACAAAATCCTGCTGGCCTATGATGTTCATGGATCCCAGGTTTGCCATGGCATCGGCCATAGTGATGCAGAGTTCTTCCGGATCACTGGAAAGCTGGTTGTAAATCTGGAGCGTACCCTCGGTGGCGAACACTGTGGCCGTACTCTCCTCTGACCGGAACCCCCGTTCCACGTGCAACGGTTCCCATGGGCTCTTTTCTTCATCCTCGCCAAAGCAGAGGGTATACTTACCCGGGTTTCCCAGAGTTGAGCGATCCAGCTTTCCGGGACTTGTGTTGATGGCATTCATCATCAACAGCCGCACGGCACGACCGATAGTAGCGTTCGGGCGGAAGCCAGGCCCGAAGGCGTTGTCTCTAGTATTGAGCCCAAGGTGCTTAACGATCGGCCCGTTCACGATGATGGCGACGGCCGCCCCACCCGTGCTTGTGGCCGGGCCGTGGTAGTTGTAGTCCGGATGGCAAATCCCCTTCACGGCGGCCACTACCACCGGCATGTATTCGGGAAGGCACCCTGCCAGGACCGCATTGATGGCCACCTTGTCGGCAGTGATACGAGCATTACGGGTGGGAATTTCCCCTACCACCTCGCTCCCTCTCAGGTGCGCAGCGGCCAGCATAGCATTTACGGAATCATCGCTGGGCGGCACGACAGGCAGACCATCTGTCCATCCTTTTTGGAAATACAACTCGATCAACGCCGCTGCCTTGCTCGGTTCCGACATTTTATCATTTCCATCGTTCATGGCCCCTCCGCAATTAATCTATAAAACCCTCTTCGGAGTTAAATCATACCCTACATATTGCTAAAATAATGCATAAGGGCCCCCATCTCTCATCACCTTTTTTGGGGAACCGCTCATCCGTTGAAGCACCGAAGTTCGACATCCTAACTGATAAACTTTGAATCAAATTAGAACAGACTGTGCTCCCTTTGATTTTTCAGTAGTTGACATAGTTTGCCAATACATTCACCTAAGACTGGGTCGGGCTTGTGAGTTGCCACATATCACCAATCAATCAAGTATTATTGCATTATACTAAAATTACAGGAAGATCCAGTATTTTTATACAACACTAAAAAATTCAATGCTGGTCACGACTTTCAGATTCTTGCCTCATAGTATGGTGCTTGCCCTCTGTGAAAATTCATTTCACAATTGATTTGTCAATCATGAGTTTTTGCGTATCTAGATTTTTATCGATTATAGCAATATCCCTTCAGCTTCAAGGAGTATCAGCTATCCTTTCCTTGCCAAGCTCGCAAACCCGATGGAGCCGGCCAAACCCACCAGAGTTGCAAGGTAAAAAGCATAAGGAAGGCCGGCCAGATCAGAAATTTTCCCCGCCAGGATGGGCCCCGTGCTCAGGCCAAGACTCATGCCCAGATTGAGAAATCCCATGGAAGATCCCATCCCGAATCTGCGGCCTTCATCTACAGCTATAGCCGAGGCGGCCGGTATCGCCAGCCCCCCGCTCACCCCCATGACCAGGTTTACAAAGAGGACTTGCCAGAACCCCCGACAGATTGGCAGAAAAGACATCAACAGGGAAAATCCTGAGCTGCCCACCAGGACAAGCCTCAGACGGTTCCAACGATCCGCCAACCGACCAAAGGGGGCCTGGAGCATAGATACGAGCAGAATATTCACGGAGATAACGATGCCAATTTGGGCAGCGTTCATGAAGGAGTGATGGTAGGCAATCAGTGGCAGGAAAGCAAGCAGGGCGCCCCTCGCAAAGGCATTTGAGAACCGAAATAGAAATAGTCCCAGGCTCACTGGGCTTTTCAGCAGGTTTTGATACCCGGGGAGCCGCGTCTCTTGAAGCCGTTTGCCTCTCTTCATGTTAGGAAGAAAGAGGATCACTACCAAAAAGGCCAAAAAACATAGGAGGCTCATCAGATAGAAATTGGCCTCTATCCCGAATCGATGCATGATCAGCCCACCGAGGAGTGGGCCAAATCCAAATCCTGCAAAGAGCGAGGTTGAAAAGGAGCCCATATACTGGCCTTCTTGCTTCTCCGGGGCGATATCCCCAATATGGGCCATAGCCAGGGGGATGATCATGGCTCCAGAGCAACCTTGGACAATCCTAACTAAGACCAGGTCGCTGACGCTGTTGCAGAGGAGATATCCCAAGGATATAAGCCAGTAAAGAAACAGTCCTGTGGCGATGAAGGTCTTTCTACCCCAGAAATCCGAGAGCCTTCCCACAAGTGGGCTGAACAGGGAACGAGAAAGGGAGAAGCCTGAGAAGATAAGACCGATCCAGATCCCACTTGCTCCTAACTCCTCGGCATAAATGGGAAGAAGGGGCACGATAATGCCCACACCCACCATAGCAGTGAATATGGCTAATGAGAGGATCCAGAATATGCGTCTGACGACTGCCTGTGGTAAATTTAGCACCTCAATGCCCGTGGAAGCCATCGGGGCATTCTGCCATGAGGGATCCACGAGTCAACTTTCTTTTCTTTGTCTGACTGTCGGTGAATTTAGACGTCATATTTGTGCAGATGGATTAGATTTTGTCGAAAGACGTACTATGAATTGATAATACTGCATACTGGCCATAGTCATGTACCGCTATCAATTTAATTTTGTTGTACAATAAATTAACCAGTCTTAACTTTTTCCTCAATTTGAAGATAAAAGGGCATTCCATCGCATTATGATAAAGTGCTCTTTTTCTATTTAGAGCAGTCATTAAGCTACAGTTACATTTACTGCAGTAGGACCTTTTTCCCCTTGCTCTATGTCAAAGGTAACCCGATCGCCTTCTTTAAGCGACTTGAAACCGACTGCATTGATGTTTGAATGATGAACGAATACATCGGGACCATCCTCTTGCTCAATGAAGCCGTATCCCTTTTGGTCATTAAACCACTTCACAGTTCCGTTTGCCATAGTGACAACCTCCTTTCCATAAAGATTTCCTGGTTCCAAACTTCAGGCTGCCACTTTTGACAAATGGATCTTTCCCTGAAACGAAACCCGAACACCAATAAAGACGCAGCTTTATTGATCACGGGTATAATAGCCTTTTTTTGGCCAAGATCAAGTTATTATCAATAAAAAGTCCCTTTTTCAGGGTAGGAGAAGACCGTAAGCTGGATTGATAACCTTCACGGTTAAAATTATAACAAAAACGGGGTGAGCATTGGAAGACAACACCCTGATACTTTCATTCACTTTGAAGGGAAAATTACAGATTAGAACCACAATACTTAATTTTTTCGGCCTTTTATTTCTCGTGTTATAATATTATCTTTGACTTTTTGGTGTAATTTTGGTTACGATAGGATTAACACTGCCGCCCAAAACGGCGCGCTTAAAAGTGCAGGGGATCGGTGAATGTCGCAGGTTAATTGAGATGTCCACGAGACCGCGCTTACGCCAAATGATAAAAAAACCCCCTGAGAAAGACGTGGAACTCAAGGAGTTTTTAGTTGATTTCCCAGGATGCCGTTATTTTTGCGGTGCAATCCTCATCTCTCGTGGGAAATGACCAGCAGAAAAGATGCACGCACACCCGAGAAGCCTTATAACCTTTTGGTTACCTATATTGTAAGCAAAGCCGATGCCAATTAATCAAAGCAATGCTATCATGCTTAACTAATTGATTTTGATTATAAAATTGGTGGCAGATAAATAGGGGTTCTGAGGATTGGTTCAAGTTGGCTGGTTAAAGTTGAATAGCATGAGCAATTTGGATGGGTTGAGGTTGGGGTTTGCTTTATCTATGAAACGGTTCGGTCATGGCTTACAATCACAAGTTATGAATCTTTGAGTTTTCCAAAAGTCCACAATCATAGCAGCTATTCTACAATCTTGGACAAATTGGGATTACTGTATGTAGAACTTAACCGCTTCACGGTAGTCCCTTGAATCCACCTACCTTTGCTTTTCCCGGCTACTCGTTTTAGTAGTCGTTTTTTTTTGCTTTGATTCGATAAAATACCTCCAATCAACCTAACCCCAACCAAAGGAGGTATTTGTCATGACACCACTAAGGAAAAAAATGATCAAGGCAATGGAACTGAGGAACCTGGCGAAAAACATACAGCGCTATTACCTGTCCGCCGTCATAGGACTTGCCCGTTACCATCAGCAATCTCCCGATAAGCTCACCCAAGAGATGATAGAGGATTATCTGTTGTATTTGAAAAATGACGTGGGTAATACCCCCGGCACTTGCGCCACTATAGTTGCAGGGCTAAGGTTCTTCTACAATCACGTAGCTGATAGACAGGTTCCCATTGACTATCGTTTCAGTAATAAAAGAAAAGTAACTACTCAGGTCAAATGATTTTTGTTACGCAGTTATGAAAGGATGACCGCAGATTGCTTCGGTAATTGAATCCAGAATGTTACGGTTTTGCTTTCTTGCTTTAGAAAGGTAGCTTCTTATTCGGGCAAAGTATTTTGCCCCTTGTATTGTGCGGAAACATCCTGATATTTTCAAGCGAACTTTGATCCTTCGAATATCTTGTTCGGCTAGTGTCATGTCAAGTTAATAAAGTTGGATAAAGTCGTTTCAATTTAATCCTGGCGTCATCAGTAGAAAAGAGCCAGTCTATCTTGGCTTGAAGAAAATTACGTTGATTTTGCAATTGGGTCACTTCTCGTTGCAACTTTTGTTTGTTTGGAATCCGGCGGTTTAGACATTGACTCGTTAAAACCCGCAGTTCAATTTCAGCAATGTTGAGCCAGCTGCCATAGCGTCCCTCGAAGTGATCGAGAAAAAGGATCTGGTGGCCAAAGCCAAGACATTAGGAGCTTATTTTCTAAAAGAGCTTCAGGCCATACAAAGTCCACAGATCAGTGGGGTAAGGGGTCTCGGCTTGATGATTACAGCGAGTTGTTAAACTTTACGCGACAGGGACTCTAACGTGGTCCTCTTCGGCCTACCAGTTTAATGAGAACTTCATCACATTGCTCCTTGGTCATGTAGCCCTTCTCACAAAGTATTTCCCCTATGAGCCGGTGTCGGTCCTGCGCTACTTCATCTCTAATCTGTTCCTCAATGGCGCCAATTAGCTGTTCTGCGGTGATAAAGCCTTTCTCAATAGCAATAACCCCGAAGCGTTTTTTAATAGACTTGCCTGTCACCTCTTCAACACTATCCGGCATCATGATTTTAGAGGGTGAAATAATCCCCAGCTCCGCGAGTATCCTCCCTATGAGTCTGTGCTCCCCTTTCTCGAGGTTCTCCAAAATTTGGATGTTTATAGCCATTAAGAGCTGATCAAGGGTTATAAATCCCCTCTCAAGCGCCCTGACGCCATATCGTTTACTGATTTCCTCCGTATTCATTGTATCCTCCAACAATTAGTGGGAAAAGGGGCACACACCCATTTGTTACTTAAAGGCAGGCTTTGTGATATCTGAAATTTCCGAGGTTAACGTTACTATTTCTTGGTAAGATACAAAATTTTTGGTGAATTAAAGCTTCTTAATGCTAAATTAAACATAAACCTTTTTTTGGAATATGTCCATTATATCTTTCCATATTCCCGGATTTAGATTGCCAATCAGATATTGGTAACAAATCAAGTGTATTCCCAAAAAACCGTCCGAATAAAGAATTTAGGGGCTTTGCCCTAATTGGAATGTTGGAATGATCGAAGACTGGAAACCGGGAACCCGCCGCGAAGCGGTGGGACTGAGCCAACGAAGCTGCGCGAAGAATAATGGGTTTTGGGGTATTGACGGAATGGTTTACCTGTCGAGAGCCTCAAGGTCGTGCGATTGGGAAATTCGAATCTAATCCATTCGGTAGAAGACGATTTTCCATCATTCCCTTATTCCAGGTATGAGGCAAACTACCAGGCCTCAGTAAATATCTATAATTTCAATAAGAAGTAGAATTTCCGAGACTTTTTATTATTCGGGCGGCTTAGAATAGCTCACTGCATTCGGGACGCGGGAGTCGCTGGTGCAAATCCGGTTGTCCCGACCAGTTATCCGTCTATTTCAAAGTCGTGAACTTTATGATCAGTTATCTTTCTTTTCATACTCCAGGGAAACAGTTACGGTGCGGTTGAGTGCCCTGCCCTCGGGCAGACTGTTGTCATATAAGGGATCATGGGGACCCGCACCTGCGTAAGTGATTCTCTCGCCAGCCTTCATCCCCCCAGCCAAAATCTGGTCGTAAACGGCCTTTGCCCGCCTCTCTGAAAGCTTTAAATTGTAGTCTTCTTTTCCGATGTTATCCGTATGCCCGACAACCTTTACATCGGCTGTTGGAAAGTGCTTCATTCTCTGGATGATCTGCTCAACGATGTCTTTATTCCCTTCCTTTATATTTGAACTGTCAAAATCAAAGAGTATCAACGCATATTTTTCCAGCACCTTATAACCCATCTTCTGGGCGACACGCTCTTCCCTCTTTATGAACCTGACAGAAGAAACCGGCTCGGCAGGGGCCGTAAAAGTCTGGCCCTTGTTGTCGATAACTTCAATGTTCGCTGAAATACTCTTGTTAGAGGCGACCGTGCGAAGACCAATACCCTTAAGATCAAAGGTGTAAGCCGGATTAAGGTCTCCTTTTCCTTCTACAGACCCGATCGGAGCGCCATCACCTGCTAACTGGATTTTCCAGCGTGCTATGCCGTAGCCGGCCTGGATCTGAGGTTGTATCCTGAACTCTTTCACGTCACTCATCTCTTCCACATAGGTGCTTTTTATAGGTTCAAGTATGGTGGGAAGGTCAGAATAGATCTCTACGCGTTGATTTTCGACCCTCCCTTCATTTAGTCTGCTTGTTGCCGGAACAGCCGGTAAATTGCGTACTTCCACATGCATCCTTGCCGAATCTATTGCCCAGATATATTTCAAATACGCCCGCACTGCTTCAGCCCGACTCCGTGAAAGATCAGTTCTCCCTTTCTCCTTACCATAATCCGCGTTGCAGCCCACGATACTTACCTGGGCCTCAGGAAACTCCACAAGGCGTTTGCCTATAATGTTAAGTACGTGGAGGTACTTTTCCATCGCACCCTTTAAATTACTTTCCGAAAAGGTCTTTGTATCACCCTGGCTTGCAAAAACGAAATAGCGTTCAGAAATCTCGCTCTTGCCCGTATCAAAAAACACATAGTTCAGCATTGGCGAGCTATCAATGGTGGTCAATTCCTCAATGGTCACCGTGTCCGGTTCAATGACCATAGATCCATACGGTTGACCTATAAGCCCATGAATCACTTCATTTTTCGAAACAGTGACAGGACATGGGGCTGTTTGAGCTTCATGGGTATCATCATAGATATCTATCACTTTGATGCGGGCCTGAAGATTTTGGAATCTCGTCAGATTTTCTCGACCAAGCTCTTGAAAGGAAAGCTCATAGAATGGTTTCAATCTACCAGTACCCTTCAAGGTCTTTATGGCCTTATCATCACCTAAAAGGGTAACCTCCCAGTTGGCGATGCCGTATTCAGCAACTATATGAGGTTGGATTTTTATTCCATCTCTGTTGCTTGACTCTACTATAAAGTCGCCAGCAGTAGTCTCCTGCATCCCTGCCATAAGGTATTCGATCTCTACCCGCTGATTTTCGGCTCGACCCCCCAAAACATCTGATGGTGAAGCGCTGATCGGCAAATTGCGTGCCCCCGTTTTCATACGTGCGGCATCAACGCCCCAAACATTGTTAAGATATGCCTTCACGGTTTCAGCCCGTTTCTGTGAAAGATCAAGATTGTTCTCCTCCAAACCAACACCGGAATTACAGCCGGTGATTTGAATCTGAATGCCCGGGTTTTGTGACAAGCGCTTGCCTACAATATTAAGGACGTTGTAATAGCGTTCCAGTGCAGTCGTTAGGGTGTTTTCATCGAAAGACTGCGTCTGAGACCTTTCCTTAAAAAGCACATACTCATCGGGAATTTGATTTTTACCCGCTTCAAAGAGGACATTGTTGAGGATTGGGGTGCCATCGGTCATGGTGAGCATTGTAAAATTAAGTTGTGCAGGTTCAATGGTCAATGTTCCCTGGGGAGGGTTGAGTATCCTGTAGGCAATTACATAGCGATGGAGGAGGGTGGTGGAAAAAGATTTAAAGATAGGTAGAAGCTCCGTCGCCGTAGTAGCTTTCCAGATGCGGCCGCCATGTGCCTCGGCAAAGGATTTGAGAAAAGGATTGAGCGTCGGCCCCGGCATATAATCTACAGAAAAGGCCTCAAAATTGGCGAGCCCCTTGGCTTCAGACTCAACGACGGAACTCTTGAATGCGCTGTTGAGATCCTCACCATCCGAGAAAACCACCAAGAATTTGTTGCTCTTCTTTGGCATCTTGTGTATCAAGTCGATTCCGGCGACCATTGCTTCATACAAAAAGGTCTCGGTGGTCAAACCACGGTCAAAACTGTCTCTGATGAAATTCCTGAGGTTGGAAGTATCACTGGACTTAAACGTCCTAACATGTAATGAGCGCTCACGAACGCTATAACTACGTTTTTTATCAAAAACCACCACGTGGACATTGTCCATGGGCCGCACTACTTTAAGAAACTCATCCACAGCAGAAAGGAGAGGTTCCACCGCTTTACGCTCTTTCATAGAGAAGGAATTGTCCACGACAAAGACAATGTTCAGGGCTACTTCTTTGCTGGTCTCAAGGGGCTCAATGGAGAGTATCTGCGCCTTTTTTGTACCTTCCATTACAACAAAGTCTTCTGCTTTAAGCCCCCGGATCGGGTTTTCTTCCGCATCCAAGGCCGAGATCAAAAGCTTATTTTCATCAATAACCTGATAGGTTACCTTGGCCTGAGGGTCCTGCATCAAGACCTGAAGTCCTTCATCTGCATAAGAGCTGCTAAGATAGAAACCTTGTACAAGGACTAGTAAAAAGCACACTATTGTCTTCTTCATTTCTTCCCTCCCATTTTTCGTGAGAAGCCGCTGGTTTAGATAAAAGAGAAACCTTTTTAGTAAAGCAAATTGCTTACCAAACTATGGCATAATAATTGAATATTTTTGTTCATTTGTCTCTAACTATTCGGGATTTCAGTTAAAACAGTTTGGAATGATAAACAAAAATTATGTTTGGGAACGTGCATGTTACTGTAGAAGGCCGTCATAGCGTGTGAAAAAACCGTAATCGGCTGCGCAAGCGTTGTAACTGTGGTCAACGCTTTCCTAAAAGCCGCAGTACACAAGTCATACAAAGCCCTCCCTCCTCACGTAACCACCAATACCAGTTTGCCCACACTTTCACCCGATTCAATAGCCTGGTGTGCCTTTGCCACATTTTCAAACGAAAATTTTGTTATTGGCATCGCGAGGATATTCCCATTCGAATCCCATTTCAGAAGGGTGTCCATAATGCCGTGGAACAGTTCCACCCTGTCAAATAGGTAAATTAAGTTAAAGCCGCTGACGGTTTTATTATCACCGGTCAGATCAAAGGGATTAAAGCGAGGGGTTCGCAGGTAATACCAGATCAATCTGAAATAATTCTTTCTTCCAGAGTGGGAGAACATGGATGCGAATCCGTAAACCACCAGCCTGCCGGCCGGTTTTAAATGACGATACGAATCCTTGAGTGTTGACGCGCCGTTGGCGTCAAGTATCAGGTCATATCCTTCAGGACTGACTTCTGTTGCCCGCCTCCACAGATCCTCAGTGCCTTTGTCTATGACAAACGTTGCGCCAGCCTCCGTTGCAGCGGCAACTTTCTCTGAACGCCCCACTACACCTACAGTCATGTTGCCATGTATCTTAAGGAGATGAAGAAGCGCTGTGCCCACGCCTCCTGCGGCCGAGTGTATCAGGACGCGATCGGATTTTCTGAGGTGTCCTACATGGTGAAGGGCATAGTAAGCGGTGAGATAATTTACTGGAAAAGATGCGCCTCTGGTGAAATTCCAGGCGGCCGGCAGCGGCCAAATGATCTCTAAAGGGCTATTGATGACTGTCGTGTATCCGCCAAAACGAGACACGCCAAAGACCCTGTCTCCCTGCTTGAAATTGCCAACATTACTTCCTGTGCGTGTCACCACTCCCGAAAATTCGAGACCAGGGCAAAGCGGATAGGCTCTTTTTGCTGCGGCATAAAGCCCGAGTCGAACACTCACGTCCGCAAAGTTGATACCGCATGCCCTCACATCAATCTGGATCTCTCCTGGTTGAGGATCTTCTATGGGTGTGTCATCAAACTGAAAGGCCCTATAACCTCCGGGTTTTTTGACTATAATTCTTTTGCGGGGTGTGGTCATTGTGCCTTTTTCACTAATGCATCAAGCCATATTCTTAGGAGGCCCAGGCTAATTTTATTTGTCGTTTCCGGCATAGTGCCGGTGGCGAGGACGGGTACCAGCCAAGCCAGGCAGGTGCGGACATCCGCAACAGTAACCACCACGCCTCTGGTTGCGAGCACGTCATCCCTGTATTTCAAGGTAGTGCTAACCAGGGTGGAAAACACGTTTCGAACAGCGGCGGTGTCTTGTAGGGGATCCTCAAGTACGCTCGCAAAGAGTTTCTGTATGTCTTTTTCATCCAAAACTACACTTTTCCCTTCTGAACGAGGCGTGAGAAGTATTCAAAAGAGCGGTCAAAGGTTGCTTCTGCATCATCGGGAAAACAGCAACCGGGAAGTTGCCTCATATTCAGGTGATAGGAAATACACTCGCAGCAGATCCCCTTTCTTGAACACGGGTCGTAAGTGCAATTGCAACTTTTCCTGTTTTCTTCTTGATTACATTCCATGTGCCTTTCTCCTTTTAAAAAGAATTATAACAGTTTAGCTGTTTGAAAATAGTGCAAAAAAGGATAGTCAAATGATGATTTTTTCAAACAGCCAAACTGTTACAAAGAATTTAGTTGAAAGGATAACGGGATTGACATGATTCTTTAAGGAATTCCTGTTCATCCTTCGTTTAAATTCTCAGAGCTCAGATAATTGATTATGTTCTTACTGTAGTGGCTTCGTTCAGACACCTATCGGTAATCAATTCCAATGGTTTTAGCGGGGATGTCTTAGTTTCGATTACTCAACAGAGATCTTATATATCGTGTTATCCTGTATGAGATTTGGCCTTATATTATTCAGTAGGCTGGTCCAGTTTATTCAAGAAGTCCCTGAACCATGCCGGATTGTATAAGAGTATATAAATGAGAAATAGCGCCGTCAATGGTAAGAAGAATATGAAAAGGTCCACCAGCAGTACTCCGAGACATAATAGCATCCGTTTTGTCTTGTTCATCCGTTACCCCTGAATTGACTTGTCCACCTAAAATAACTATAGGCGTTAATGAATTAATGACAGAGTTATTTCATATCATTTTCAATAAATTATTATATTTGTATAACTTTTTTCAAAATTAATGTAGAAATAAATCAAATTTTCCCTTGACAAAACGTTCAATTATTGAACACTATATAAAGAATTTAGTTTCAACTGGTGAATTATTGCAATTCTGGCTGGTTTTGGTGTTTTAGTGGCTGAATAATTACCATAATTTTTGTGATGGAAAAAGAAGATATCCATATACTCCGGTTGATGGGAGAAATTGAGGGGGATGGTAGCCCCAGTCAAAGGGAACTATCCCGCCGTTTAGGTCTTTCGTTAGGGCTCGTGAACGCCTTTTTAAAAAGGCTTGTCAACAAGGGATATTTCAAGGTAAAGACCATGCCCCGAAATAGGGTGAAATATTTCTTGACTCCCAAAGGACTGGCGAGAAAAAGCAATCTCACTGTTAAATATCTTCGGTATTCGGTGAATTTTTATAAAGAAATCAAAAACCTTCTGCTGAATAAATACAAAGCGATGGAAAAAAATCAGCTGAATTCTGTCCTGTTTTTTGGCGCCGGGGAGGTGGCAGAACTGGCTTATCTGTATCTAAAGCTCACCAATATCAAGCTGGTAGGAATCGTAGATGACATGCAAAATGGAAAGGACTTCTTCGAATACAAAGTGGAGGATCTTGACCGACTGAATCAAAAAGACTGGGACACGGTATTGCTGACGCGTCTCGATGACACGGATCGAGATATCCAGTCTCTTTTAAATAGGGGTGTGACCCCGGAGAGGATAGCTACTCTATGAGTCAGGATTCTGCCAGGTGGTATGCCCTTCATACGCGAAGTCGTTTCGAGCAAAAGGTTTATGACGGCCTTTGCGGCAAATCCATAGAGGCCTTTTTGCCCCGTATTCAGGTAATGAGTCGGCGTAAAGATCGCCGCAAAAAGATCCTGGTGCCTATGCTGCCCGGGTATGTGTTTGTTCGATCATTGCTTCAGGCCGATGAACACCTGCAAATTCTCAAAACAGTAGGCATTGTGCGAATGGTTGGCTTCAGGGGCAAAGCCGCCCCCGCCAATGAAGAAGAGATTGCATCCCTGATGATCCTGGATGGCACAGACCGTACAGTACAGAATAGTGCTTATATGAAAAAAGGGGATCGGGTTATAATTGCCGAAGGTCCTCTAAAGGGGCTGATTGGATTTTATATTCATCATAAGGGCCAAACAGACAAGGTGGTTGTGTCCATTGAGCTTCTGCACCGGTCTCTGGAGATAGAGATTGAAGACTGGGCCTTGGAGAGAATCCCATAACCCGAGTTTCGATCTGAACCGATTGGTCTCTTTGGAAATTATTTCGCCCTGTTAAACCTACTTCAAAAGAGAGTGGCCTCCGGCGAGAAATCAAACGCATGTCTTCTGGGCGTGTATTCTATAATAAAACCAGTTGAATAGCTTTTCGGTTTTATGTAACCGAAGGGGCGGAGCTATATATTTTAGTTGGTAGGTCATAGCTCACATGATGAAGATTTGCGGATGTCAGCGGGGAAGCCTCGTTACATAAAATAACCGCACGATTTTATAAGGAGTACTTAAATGAAAATACTGATCACGGGTGGTGCGGGTTTCATAGGATCTCATTTAGCAGAAAAGCTATTAGATCTAGGACACGAGGTGTTTATCATTGACAACTTATGGACCGGCAAGCTTTCCAACATTGAAAACATACAGAATCACAAAAGGCTCCACCTGGTTGTCGATACGATACTGAATGAGTCTGTGATGAATGAATTGATTTTCAAAATAAACCATATTTATCATCTTGCCGCGGCCGTTGGGGTGAGAAACATTATGGACCACCCCGTGGAGACACTGGATATTAATGTGAAGGGAACAGAGACGGTTTTAAGACTTGCCAATCGATTCAAAAAAAAGGTTCTGATTGCATCGACCTCGGAAGTATATGGAAAGCATGTGG
>CP070700.1:3712217-3730092 GCA_020349865.1 Desulfobacteraceae bacterium | reverse complement strand
TCTGATCGTGGAGTCATGTATCAGAACCTTCCGTCTCACCGGCATGATCATGTGGATCCTCTTCGGGGCCTATTGCTTCAGTGCGGCATACCACGGCATGGGGGCCGCCCGTTTGATCGAAGACTTCATGCAGTTCATTCCCGGCGGTCCCTGGGGCACCATCATCTTCATCCAGATCGTGATCTTCCTGCTGGCCATGGTCCTGGACCCGGCCGGCATCATGATGATCTGCGTGCCCATCTTCCTGCCGGTGGTTACGGCCCATGGGTTCGACCCCGTCTGGTTCGGGATCCTTTTTACCATTAACATGGAAATCGGCTATATGACGCCACCATTCGGCTTTAACCTTTTTTACCTCAAGGGAATTGTGCCACCTTCCATAACCATGGGAGACATCTACCGGTCAGTGATCCCCTTTACCATCGTTGAATCAACAGGATTGGCCCTCGTCATGATCTTCCCAAAGATTGCCACATGGCTGCCGAATGCCGTTTTCAGTTAAGTTTTTGTCGCTCCTCCTGATCGATTGAATAATCTTTTTCATGTGTATCCTCGAAATCAATCAGGAGCCGCTTTCTCTCTTTGATTGTTGAGGGGGTGAATGGGATAAGTTGAATCTTATTAAAAGGACTTTAAACCGCAGTATGCGGGCATCTAAACCCTAACGTTGCAGAAATATTTGGTCCAAAAGCGCTTCGCTCGCTCTATATCAGGCCATCAAGAAACGATTGCCCATTTTCAAGAACTCACCGTATGTTCAATACGCTTTCGTCCTTGAAAATGGGCAACCGCCCCTTGCTGACCCAATCTATACATTTTTAAACTCAAATTTTATGCAACGTTAGGGTAAAGAAAGGCATTGACAAAGCGAGTAAACAGGTGATTGTGCCCCTTTCATGAAATGAAAATGTGAGAGTGCCACCAAAAGGAGGTAGACAATGGGCTTTAAGGTCGTTCATACGTATGCCTTGCCCGGCATAGACCATGGAGACGCACTACTCGAATCCCTGGACGCCACGCTGTTCAAGGGAGTGTGGCTCAATGAGGATGAGATTATCAGTAACGCTAAGGATGCCGACGCAGTAATCGGTGTTGTTTCCCGGCAACCTTTCAACCGACGGGTACTCAAAACTTTAAGAAACTGTCGCATCATTGCAGGTATTGCCATTGGATTTGAAACGGTGGACTTAGAGGCCGCCACCGAATTTGGGATCGCTGTTACCAATGTCCCCGATTACTGCCTTGACGAGGTCTCAGGTTTAGCCATAGGATTCATACTTGCCCTCGGCCGCATAATGCTCCAGATAGATAAAGCCGTCAGGGAGAAGCAAATAAATTTTACCGGTGGTCGACAGGCCCTGGAGGAAATTGGCTGTCCCATATTCCGAATGCGTGACCAGACCCTTGGTATTGTGGGTCTGGGAAAGATCGGTACGGCCACGGCACTCAAGGCCAGGGGGCTGGGAATAAAGGTTATCGCTTATGATCCCTATGTCTTTGATGGGGTCATGGAAAGCCACGGGGTGAAGCCGGCAGATTTTGACACATTACTGCGCGAATCGGACTTTATCAGCATCCATACGCCCCTGACTCCAGAAACGCACAACATGTTCGGCTATGAAGAGTTTAAGAAGATGAAGCCAACCTGCTACTTTATTAATACCGCAAGGGGAAGATGTGTGGATGAGCCGGCACTCATCAAAGCCCTGCAAGAAGGCCTCATCGCGGGTGCAGGAATTGATGTGACGGTGGAAGAGCCTATAGCAGCCGATAACCCGCTGATTAAAATGCCCAATGTCATTCTCACCGGGCACAGCGCCTTCTACTCCACCACCTCGGATGCAGAGCTTTTCTACAAACCAATGACGCAGGTAGCCACGGCCCTGAGGGGAGAGTGGCCCCTTTATGGGCTCAACCCAGAGGTCAAGGAAACCTGGTTGCAAAGGTGGGGCACGGTGGCCTGAGTAACATATTTACATTATTGAAGTTTTTTTCGTTAACGGGAGGTCAGTGGAGATGGAAGACAAGGATCAGACCTTGGGGCAAAAGGAACTTCAGGAGAGGGTTCTGGATGCGGATCTTTGCACCGGTTGTGGAGCCTGTGTGGGTCTTTGTCCGTATCAAGTATCATATAATGACAATACTGTTATTCTACATCATTGTGATATGAACGCTGGCAGATGTTATGCGTTTTGCCCAAGGACTCCAACGGACCTCGAGACCTTGCGGAATACTTCATTTGATGAAGCGGATTTGACTCCAGAGATAGGTGCAGTTAAAGGGTTTTATATCACAAGAGCAACTGATGAGCAGACACGCAAAAACGCACAGCATGGAGGAACAGTAACAGCCCTCATGGCCCTGGCAATGGAGGAAGGCATTGTAGATACGGCTGTCATTGCTGATGCCCGGGAAAATTTTCTGCCAAACGGCGTGTCTGTTAAGACGCCTTCTGAAGTAAAAGAGCGAGGAAAAAGCACGTTTGTTGTCTCTCCCACAGTCGCGGAATTCAACAGAATTGCCAGGGACGAATCCAACAAAATCGGTGTGGTGGCAACGCCATGCCAGGCCCTTGCAATTGCCAAGATGCGCCTCAAACCAATTGCCACAGATGACAACGACATAGATAAGCTGAGCCTCGTTATCGGTCTGTTCTGTGGCTGGGCCTTTTCATGGCGTAAGGTCGTTGATCTCTTGCGTGAAAAAACAGATTTGAACACCATCACAGGCATGGATATCCCTCCGAGCAAATATCATTCTATAGAAGTATATACAAAAAATGGAACCATTGAGATTTCCCTTGATGATGTCAACCCCTGTATCAGAGAGGCGTGTCGTTACTGCTTTGACATGACAGCAGAATTCAGTGATATTTCTGTTGGCTCTGCACGGCTACCCGAGGATTGGGAAGTGGCCAGATCATGGAATCAGTTGATTGTAAGGACACAAATCGGCCATGAACTCATGGAACTTGCCAGATCCAGAGGCACTCTTGAATTCCGGGATGTGCCTGAAGAGAACCTTGATAAACTGAAAAAGGCTTCAATGAACAAAAAGAGCATGGCAGTAAAAAATTTGGCTGAAAAAAGCGGCAGCTCCGGTAACCTCTTATATCTGGACAGCCGTGATCCAGTGCTTCGCACGCTTTTTGAGTGATTGCACTTAGTTCGCTTTGCTCATAGATGTTTAATTATTAGTAACAGTTTAGCGTTTTTTAAAATCATCATTGTATTATCGGGCCGTGGATATCTCTTTCAGAAGGACCGCAACACAAATTCTTAAAAGCTTGTCGAACGCCCCCTTGGCCTTGAACAGGGGCGTGGAGCAGGCAGAGAGGACTACTGTTATGAAGGAGTCTGTCTTATGGGACTGTCCTGGGTTGAGTTTTAAGGCCAATCTGCCGTTCAATTGAATGAGGCAGGTTTTTGCGGCCCTTCTGAAAGAGATACCCACGGCCCTTTTTGCACTATTTTCAAAGCACTAAACTGTTACAATTATTATAACTACGAGATTGTAGAGCACTCTTTTCATACGAAACGGGGGTCAAGATGTCAGTTTTATTAGACCAAAATGAGGAAGTTCAACATTTGCTCATGGGCAATGAGGCCATTGCACGCGGAGCATTAGAGGCAGGGGTGAGCGTTGCCAGTGGATATCCAGGTACCCCTTCTTCAGAAATCATTGAGAGTCTTTCCAGAATAGCCAGAGAAAGAAACCTGAATATTGAGTGGTCAACCAACGAAAAAGTGGCACTGGAGGTTGCTGCCGCAGCGTCCTTTGCCAACCTCAGATCTCTGCGTGCTATGAAACAGAATGGAGTTAATGTGGCATCAGACTTTTTATTGCATCTTGGTCTCTCCGGAACCAGAGGGGGCATGGTCCTGGTAACCTGTGATGACCCGGGGGCTTTATCCAGCTCTAACGAGGGCGAATCGCGCCATTTTGCCAGGATGTTCGAGATTCCGCTTCTGGAGCCGGGAGATTTCCAGGAGGCGAAAGATATGACCAAATGGGCGTTTCAGCTCTCGGAAGAAATCAAAAACGTGGTCGTTGTGCGAAGCGTAACTCGTGTGTCACATGCCAGCGGGAATGTCAGGCTTGGTAAACTTCCAGAAGTTGAAAGTCATGCTGAGTTCAAAAATCATGGTCCTATGCTTGACCCGGATATAGGTCCGGCTGAGAGTACGCCCGTGGGCTATAAGCATAGGCTGCAACAGAAGAAAATAAAAAAGGCCAGAGAAATCTTTGAGGAGAGCCCTTTTAATAACTATCTTGGACCAGAAAAACCCGAGCTGTTGATCATTACCAGTAGTGCAGGGAATCTTTACTCCATAGAGGCCATTAGTTTATTAGGGATTGAAGACAGGGTTGGTCTGTTGAAGTTGGGCCCTACATGGCCATTGCCGCCGAAGCTGCTCACAAGATACCTCTCCACGACTGGCAAGATAATGATCGTTGAAGAGGTCCTGCCTTTTCTGGAAGAGAATGTGAAGATTCTAGCTGCCGAACAGGCTAAGGAAATCGGAGTAAAGACCTTTTATGGCAAGAATGACGGGACTATACCCATGGCTGGAGAGCTGAACTCTGATCTTGTGATATCGGCCCTGAGTAAAGTCCTGGGAATCGATTATATCCCCATGTCGCCGGAGTATGAAAGAAAGCTCGAACTGCCGACTCTTGCTACAATACCTGATAGACAAAGGACATTTTGTTCGGGCTGCCCTCACCGTGCATCCTTCTGGAGCATCCATAATGCCCTTCAAATGGACAACCGGAAAGGGTTTGTCTGTGGTGATATTGGTTGTTATGCCATGGGCCGACTTCCCTGTGGGTTCAGCACCACCAAGACCTTACATGCTATGGGATCGGGGGCGGGACTCGCCAGCGGGTTCGGCAAATTTGCTCAGTTTGGCATGGATCAACCGATATTGGCAGTTTGTGGGGATTCTACCTTCTTCCATGCAGTGATCCCGGCCCTTATCAATGCAGTGCACCATAAATCGAACATCACGCTTGTCGTGCTGGATAATAGTGGTACGGCCATGACTGGATTTCAATCCCATCCCGGTCTTATGGTCAATGCAATGGGCGATGAGGTGCCAGGCATTGACATTGCCGGGATATGCGAGGCCATCGGTGCCAAGGTAGAGATCAAAGACCCTTTTGATTTGGAGGAAACCCGGAAAACAGTCAATCGACTTATAGAAAATGATGAAGGTGTCAAGGTTTTGATCCTTCAACAGTCGTGCGCTTTGAGTCCTGAAAGGAAACACGTTAAAAAATACGAGATGCGCGTAGATGAAACATCGTGTCTTGGTGAAAAATGCGGTTGTAATCGCATGTGCACTCGCATATTCAGGTGTCCCGGCCTTATTTGGGATAAAGAGAAAAGGAAGGCGAAGATTGATGAGGTCATTTGTGTGGGCTGCGGCGTCTGTTCCTTTATCTGTCCGGTGGAGGCAATTAGAAGGGAGGAGGCGGCATAAGGCATGGGAAAGATCCAATTAATAAAAGACCCCTATAATATTATCATTACCGGTGTGGGCGGTCAGGGAAATGTCCTGGGCTCAAGGGTATTGTCGAATATGCTGGTCCGCAAGGGTTACTATGTTACTATAGGGGAGACATTTGGGGCCTCTCAGCGGGGCGGGTCGGTAATGAGTCACGTCAGGGTTTCTGCCAAATCCACATGGAGTCCTCAGATACCAAAGGGTAAAGCTCATTTCATCCTAGCCCTTGAGCCTGTGGAGGCGATCAGGGTTCTGATGGGTTATGGCAATCAGGAAGTAAAGGTTTTGGCTAATACCCGCCCGATCTATCCCGCAGGTGTTATTGCAGGGGAATTGGACTATCCTTCCATAGAAGCGATTAGGGCAACGCTTGCAGAATTATCATCTTTTCCTTTGTTATTAGATGCAACAGATGAGGCCATAAAACTGGGGAATTCAATATTAGCAAATATCATTATGATAGGGGCTGCATCCCGTATACTTGAACTCCCCATAGACCGAGAAGGTTTCAAGGAGGTGATCATAACCATGCTGCCTGCCAGCAAGCTGGATGTCAATCTCAAGGCCTTTGATAAAGGCGCCTCAATAATGGGGCAATTTCCAGGGAGGCGTCAAAGGAAGATCAGCGAGGGACGCCTATGAAAACAATTTCGATTCCATCAAGACGCTGGCATGAAAATAGAGAACGGACGTTGACATTTTCTGACCGGTGGAACGTGGACAACCTTACCTCGCCAGGATTTGATAAGCCTGGACTCAGTCCCACCGAGATTAAGGAAAAAATCGAACACCCCCTTGGAGGATCTACTCTTGAGGCAATGGCGAGAGGAAAAAGGCAGGCTGTCATTATATTTGATGACATGACCAGACCCACACCCGTGAAGGCGGTTGTCCCATATGTCCTTGAATCTCTTCATCGCGCCGGGATGAGCAAAACGCAGATTCGATTCATCTGGTCCCTGGGGGCTCATGGGGCCTATGATATGATCAATGCCCGAAAGAAATTGGGGGATGAGATTGTTGAACAATATGCGGTTTACAACCATGATCCTTTCCAAAACACAGTACAGCTGGGGCGGACGCCAACAGGGTTAGAACTCTGGTTTAACCGAGAAGTCATGAGCTGCGATCTGAAAATCGGGATCGGCTGCATTTGCGCCCATATCCATGTGGGCTTTGGTGGTGGGGCAAAAATCATTCTGCCGGGTGTTGCAGGTATTGAGTCAATTAACCAGCTTCACAATCAATTCTACAGGGATTCCAGTCGTACCGGGCTGGGCAACTTTGATGAGAATATCATGCGGGCTGAGTGTGATGCTGCTGGGGATATGGCAGGCCTAAACTTTAAGGTTGACTGTTTGATCAATCGCCGGGGAGAGATTACCAATCTTTATGCTGGACCCTTCAGGGCAACCCATACGGCCGGGGCAGAGGAGGGCAAGGAGCATTACGGGATCCCCCATGCCACGGGATATGATATTGTTGTGTGCAATGCCTATGGAAAGGCCAGCGAATCCGCAATAACCCATCGTTTTGCAGCGATGACCATGAAGCCTGGTGCTGTTGGCACGGCTATTCTGATTTCCGATACACCTGAGGGGCAGGTACCCCATTATGTCTTTCGCAGTTGGGGGATTGATTATGGCGGTCGCCATTATCAACCAAGGGTCAGAGGGTCACTGGATCGATTGAACGTGAAGAAGTTGATTGTCTTTTCCCCCTACCCGGATCGTAGCGGCCTCGATCTGTTCTGCCATATTGATGATGCCAAGATAGTCAAAACATGGTCGGAGGCCTTAGCCACCCTAGAAAAGGATTACCCGGGCAGGGCAAAGGTTGCTGTCATCCAGGACGGAACCATGCAATACATGAAGCCACGGCCGGGGCTGGCTTGAACCTCAACTGCGGACTTTCAGGAGACGCTCGCCCCTTGGATAAATAATGTGAAACGGGCTGCTCCAGGGTGTGCTACAGTTTTATTTGGGCCACGATGCAACCCCAGGCCGTCAATGCGTAAAAAGGGCCTGTGAATTTTGATCAAATTTTTGTTGACAAGAGTCCGTTTCATAGCAGTTTCCTGCAAATGTCAGGAATGACAATGGCAAATGACTTTCATCAAATGACCGACCCTGCAAGGGCGCCAAACATGAGTTCTGATGTAGCCTAAACATATGGTAGTGTAATGATAAGGAGATAAATACATGGGTACAGAATTGAACGACGTGGTAGTCGTTGACGCCGTTAGAACGGCCTTTGGAAGGGCTGGTGAAAAAGGCATCTTCTGGAAGACCAGGGCCGAGGATCTGGTAGTTCCTTTACTAAAGGCCCTTATAAAACGGAACCCGAAGGTAAGTCCGGATATGATTGAAGAAAGTATCTGGGGAGTGACTAATCAAATGAAGGAGCAGGGCGGTACCCTAGGCCGGATGGTCACGATGCTTGCTGACTGGGGCTATGAGATCCCGGGCTGCTCAATAGACCGGATGTGCGCAGGGGGCCTTACGGCCATCGGTTATGGTGTTACCTACATCGCATGCGGGATGGCTGACTGTCTTGTTGCCGGGGGTGTGGAACATATGGGACATGTGCCAATGGGATTTATGCGTGATCCTCACCCAAGATCTGAAGAGGTGATGGGTGGGTCATCGGCCTTCAATATGGGTCTGACGGCAGAGAACATTCACGATCGTTTCCCGGAGTTTACCAGAAAGATGGCAGATGCCTATGCCGTTGAGAGCCAGAAAAAGGCCCACCGGGCAATTGAAACCGGTAAGATGAAAGATATGATTATTCCTTTTGACGTTGAACTGGCCGATGGAAACAGGCTTGTAGCAGATCGAGATCAACAGCCCAGGCCTGATACCACACTGGAAGGTTTGAAAAACCTTAAAACACCATTTAGGGAAAATGGGAGAGTCACGGCCGGCAACGCCTCGGGACTCAACGATGGTGCAGGTGCTATTTTGCTAATGGGTAAGAGGAAGGCAGAGGAACTGGGCATCAGATCAAAGATGAGATGGATCGCTTCTGCTGTGGCAGCCGTGGATCCCACTATCATGGGGACAGCACCGGTACCTGCCACCCAAAAGGTTCTTAAGAAGACAGGGATGACTATGGACGATATAGACATCATAGAGCTGAACGAGGCATTCGCTGTCCAGTCACTTTACTGCATTGACCGATTGGGTATGAAATGGGATGATCCAAAAGTTAATAAATGGGGAGGTGCCATTGCCTACGGCCACCCCCTGGCCTCATCGGGTCCTCGTTTGGTAGCCTTTTTGGCAGGGCTTTTCAAGGAATATCCTGGTGCAAAGTATGGGCTGACGACCATGTGCGTTGGTCGTGGGCAGGGCTATTCAATGATCTGGGAAAATATGCAGAGGATTTCTCAATAAATAAAGGGAGTAGCGACTGGATTCCCACCTCATTCTTTTCAAAACTCCTGCGGCTTGAAATTCCTTTTGGTCGATCCGGTTAATGAGTGCGCCTCAACACAACACATGGTTGTGGGGCTAAAGATTGAAGCGGTCTTTTCGTAGTGACTGCTGGAAGGCCTTCGTGATTTGCCCGCGCTTCGCTTGGACTCCCACCTCTTCGGGGCGGGTTCCCAGTTTCAGGATGTTATGGGATAGGGCCTTGGGGCTCCGCGGGTCTTGCCCTTGTAGATCCCCGGGTCTGATCCGCAAACACCGATCAACTCAAGCTTGAGGATGCCATCCTCTTTTCCCACATCAGGAAGGTCAAATTCCTGCATTTCTAATCTACGCGGCCCGGTCAGGACCATGGCTCTTGTTCTTTTCATGAGAAATACCGCAGCAGCTCAATCGAGCTCTCCCAGGTCAAATAAAAAACTTCTCAATTTCAGAAGCTTCAAGTCTCTTTCCCTTAGGATTTCCTCGATTGGTGTGTCTCCATAATCATAAAAGCCTTTGCCGACTTTTACCCCCAACCTACCCTGAGAAACCATCGAATCAACTACCCCAGACCGCCCCTTAACCGGCGGGGGGCCATATGACTTGTTGCGGAGGGCCTTCTGAGCCAGGTCCAACCCTGTGAAATCCACTCGCTTTACTAAGCCCAGAATGGGCATGCGCAGGCCAAAGCTTGCCTTGGTGGCCCGGTCAATGTCCTCCGGTGTAGCATACCCATGGTCCAGAAGATGATATACCTCAAGGCTGAGAGCCGCCTGCAACCGATTGGCAATAAAACCGGGAAGAAACTTGTTTAGTACAATTGTTTGCTTGCCCAATTCATCTATTACCGTCTTGACCGTCGTCACAGTCTCAGGACTGGTGCACGGTCCTGGCACAATCTCCACTAAGGGGACAATATGAGGTGGGGCAAACCAGTGGGTGATGATCACTTTACCCGGTCGTTTGGTTTCCACAAATTGATAGATATCCAGATAGGAGGTGTTGCTGGCCAGTATTGCTTCTGCTGGAGAAAGTCGATCCAACTCGGAAAAAAGGGTTTTTTTGGCCTCCTGGTCCTCGACTATAGCCTCGATAACCAGTTCTGATGTGGCCACAGCCATAGCCAAGTCAGTGGTGTAAGTAATCCGCTCTTCTAAGATTGCATGTTTTCCATTCGGATCGAAAAGGCCCACTTCTGAGAGGGTCTCTAAATTGGATGCGATGAGCCTGCGGGCCTGCTTTAGGATCTCTTCGGAAATATCATGCAAGAAGACCTGATACCCTCCCTGAGCAAATACCTGTGCCAGAGCGTGGCCCATGGTTCCCGCACCAACGATTGTTATATTATTCATACACTTTTTGCTCTCCCTTTACTCAACCATAAGTAAACAGTAATGGCTACTATAATCCCTGCACCTGTTATATTCCATAAAAAGCTATAGGGGATAGTTAGAGGAATACAGGCCAAAAGAATCAATCTTTCATAGACCTTGAGTTCCCTGAACACATATCCACATGCACCACCTGCTAAAGCCCATATGCCCGCAAAAGACATGGCCAGGGCAAATACGGCTCTAAATGGATTGGCCGAAACCAGCATTATATCGGGAGTGTAAATGATATAGAAAGGAACCACAAACTTGGCGATCCCCACCCGAAATCCAACCAGTGCGGTCTTAAAAGGGTCAGTCTTAGCGATTCCAGCGGCTGCATAAGCAGCAAGGGCAACGGGAGGAGTAATTGTAGAAATAACAGCATAGTAAAAGACAAACATATGTGCAGCCAGAGCGGGCACGCCCATCCGAACGAGTACCGGAGCTATTATTATGGCCACCAGCAAATACGCTGCCGTGGTAGTTATGCCCATCCCAAGTAAAATAGAGGCAAGCATGGCCAGCAACAAAAGAACAGGCAAGCTCCCATGAGCAAGTTCCACCAACAAGTAGGATATTTTCAGTCCCAGCCCGGTCAGAGTGAGTACACCAACGACAATACCGGAACAGGCACATGCTGCGGCAATGGGAAGCACTGCCCTGGCCCCATTCTCCATGGCCAAAAGAATTCTTTTGATTCCCATTCGGGTGTCCTTTTGAAAGACACTTACAATGACCACTGCAATTATGGAATAGAAGCCGGCTTTCATAGCAGTAGAACCCATTACCAGCATTAAAACTAAAATGACTATCGGGAGAACAAGATGTCCTCTCTTTTTTAACACCGGCCAAAGCCTGGGGAGGTCTGCTTTGGGTAGACCCCTAATGCCGTATCTTTCAGCCTCAAAGTGCACAATAACGTATACAGACAGAAAAGAAAGTACCGCAGGAATGAAGGCTGCAATACATATGGTTAAATAGGGTTTTCCTATTACACTGGCTATAATAAAGGCTGCAGCTCCCATAAGAGGAGGCATTATTTGGCCTCCTGTAGAGGCCGTTCCTTCAATTCCTGCTGCTAATATCGCCGGAAAACCCATCTTCTTCATTAAGGGGATAGTGACTGAACCGGTTGTCACCACATTACCGACAGCGCTTCCTGAAACCGATCCCATTAGAGCGCTCGATACAACCGCCACTTTGGCCGGCCCGCCTGTTTTATCCCCGGCAATGGCATTAGCGGCATCCATAAAAAAACTACCAACTCCCGAGTTTACCAAAAAGGCAGCAAAGATAACGAAAACAGCAATAAACGTTGCAGACACTCCCAAAGGAACGGTAAAAAGCCCCTCCGTACTCAAATAGGTGTAGGCAATAAAACGGGAAATATCCATTCCGGAGTGGGTGATATACGGAAGATCTATGTGGGAACCTAAGAAGCCGTAGGCGATAAATACCAAAGTGATAATAGGTAAGGCCCACCCCATTATCCTTCTCGTCATGTCCAAAACCAGGATGATTAATATAAAGCCAAGGACGATGTCGATTCTTGTTGCTGCCCCTGCACGTTCATACAGGACATAATAGATAACAAAAGCAATATTCCCGCAACAGAGGAGTGCACCGATGGAAGAGAGGATATTTATGCCTGATGACCATTTCTTCGGAAACCCTTTCTTTCGAACTGGATAGAGGTAGAATGTTAGAATAAGGGCAAAGGCCAAATGGATAGATCTCTGCTGCAATGCCGGAAATCTGCCAAATCCCGAGGTATAGAGATGGAATAGGGCCATGATTACGGCCGTAATAGAGACAAATAAAGGGATTTTACTTCCCGAGACTTTATCGGTCATTGGATATCCTTTTCAGCAGTGAGGCCAATCTCGAATTGCTTCTTATGGTAATCCGGATGATGTCACCCCCCTGTGCCACTTCATAGAGAGGCAGCCAGTTACCATTCAGGAACAGCATGTGTTTGGAGGTGTATCCGGCATAGAATGTAATCTCCTCCATCTGCCTGTTATACCCTGAAATTCTTGTAGTTCCCGGGGCAATCAACTCTTCTCTTTCGGCACGCACATAACCCGCATAGGGAGCCTGAAAGATGGTTTCAGTGAACAAAAATTCATAATTGTCATTCACCACAAAGTGATCGGCCACAGGAAGGCCTTCTACGGAATTTATGAATACAATCCACAGATTATCTCCAGGCGAGGTTGCCGTTTCCAACACTGTCTTATTGGTACTTATATCTTTAACGCTCAGTATGTGCAGAGGGTAAAAAATTAAATAAACCGCTGCAAAGATGAGGATTATGCCCACCCCTCCGAGTGCCAACGGTCTTTTGATGATCTGTCCCATCGCCGCTAAACAGCGCCTTTTAAATACCGCAGGAAGTGTGTCACATAGAAGTGCCAGACACTTCCCACGGAGAACATATTACCAGAAGGCTAAGGCTGGCCTACTTCAAGAGGCCAGCTTCTTTCCAAAATCTTGCCGCCCCCGGATGCCAGGGGATGGACATTCCTTTTGTCATACCTTCTGTGGTCAGGTTTTTTGCCTTAGCATGGCACTGTTTAAACTCATCCAGATGGTCCTTGCTAACCGCCTTCACGATTTTATAGGCAAGATCTGAATCCAAGTCCTCATAAGTAACGATAATCCCGACCCATTTCAGTGCAGGAGTATCCGTATCTATTTGTGGATAGGCATTGGCAGGGATAACTGAAGGGGAATAGTAAGGGTGCTTCTTAACAATTTTTTCCATCATTTCTTTTTTTACGGGTATAATACGGCATTTGGTCAGGGTGCAAAGATCGACAAATGTAGATCCTGGTGTTCCAATGGTATACATGGCAGCATCGAGCGCCTTATCCTTCATGGCTTGAGATTGCTCTGTGGCAGAAATGAATTGAGGCTTCAAGTCCTTGTACGTTATTCCATATTCCGCCAGAACCTTTTTTGACATTGTCTCACTCCCGCTTCCCGGAGGTCCAAAGCCAACCTTATGCCCCTTGAGATCTTCTACAGTGTGTATGTTCGTATCGGCTCGGGCAATGATGAGCAGATCTATCCCCCAGAAGGTAAAGAGGCCCTTAATCTTTGCCGCAGGTTTTCCTTTGTAAATGTCAGTGCCTGTTCGGGCGAAATAAGCCACATCTGGCATGACCATGGCCAGGTCAGTTTTCTTTTCTCCTAACAATCTAATATTCTCCCTGCTTGCGGCCGATGGATGAGCAGATGCCTCAGTGTCTGGTATATATTTATTGACAATACTTGAAATCGCACCACCTGCCGGATACCAACTCCCCCCGGTGCTGGCGGTAGCTATTGACAATAAGCGCTTGGCGCCTGCCTCGGCTAAATTGGGACTTGTGGCTATTACCAATCCCATCACAAGTACAAAGAAAATGGCCGCAGTTAGAATTCTTTTTCCCATTTCTCTCCCTCCTTTAGTTGTAAAAGTGTTTATAGTGCGAAACAACCAACCTCCCTTCATGATCACCTCCTTTTCCTCATCAATCATTTGACCCTCGTGTGCTCAAGGAAAGACTGTGGTCAGGCAAAAGAACATTACTTTGTCCGACAGGTATTTACAAGGCGCCCTACCCTTTCTATTTCCACCACCACCTCATCTCCGTCCTTCATGTATACGGAAGGATTGCGGAAGACGCCCACGCCTGATGGCGTCCCGGTTAAAACGACATCACCGGGAAGTAAAGTGAAATGACGGGATAAAAAACTGACTATCGATGGAATGCTGAAAATCATCAAACTTGTGTTACTGTCTTGCATGAGCCTGCCATTGAGCCAACACCGGACCATCAGGCAATGGGGAT
Source organism: Desulfobacteraceae bacterium (assembly GCA_020349865.1). Next base: position 3,715,954 of record CP070700.1, on the reverse strand, counting down.
CCGGCAACTCATCAGCAGTCACAATCCAAGGTCCGAGCGGACAAAATGTATCCAGAGATTTTCCGCGCACCCACTGACCATCACCGAATTGAAGATCCCTGGCGCTCACATCATTGGCGCACGTGTAGCCGAATACGGCCTTCATTGCATCGCTCTCAGGGCAATTATGCACTTTTTTACCAATGATAACAGCCAGTTCTACCTCAAAGTCCACCTTACTGGTCACATTCATGTCCCAGGTAATCGGTTCTTTATGGCCAACTAAACTGTTGGGGAACTTTGCGAAAACCAGGGGAACTTCAGGAATTTTTCCTTTGCTTTCCTCAGCATGGTCTTTGTAGTTCAATCCAAGGGCAATTATCTTGGACGGCCTGGTCACTGGGGCTGCCCATTTCACCTCATCAAGAGAGATGGTCTCATCCCGGATTTCTGGTGGCTTCCCGCACCTGATGAAATCTACCATATCTCCATCAAAATCAATGGGCCTTAGGTCATTGGCCTCAACGAACCCCAGGCAAATGCGATTATTGTGGTGGAATTGGGTAAGCTTCATGGCTATTTGGTGCCCATCCATAAATGGCTATTTTGCACAATCTCTGCGTCAGATTCGGATTTTAATCCTCGAAATACTTCCATGTATTCCTGCGGTTAAAATCCTCCTCTTCCTTGACCTTGAGGAAACTATCTCATTTCTGTATGGACACTATTTATTCAAATTACCATTTTCAAAAAATTCTAACATTTAGGCCTTTTTCTGAAGCATAAATGAACCAAAAATCGCTCTAAATGGCAAGGGTAAAAATCAGTTGATCAAGAATATTCCTCATTCCTTCCATTTATTTGTTTTAAAAAAGACAGATCTCTGCTATAAAGAACTTAAAATAATCCTATGGTCCATGAAAGGAGGCAAGAAGAGCAATGACTTCAGAAAGCCCACTAAAAGACAAAGTCGTTCTGGTTGTAGATGACGAGCCTGATGTCCTCGAAACCGTTGAGGAAGAACTCGACATGTGCCTTATTCATAAAGCAGGTGATTATGATACTGCTCTGCAATACCTCCTGAGTTATACGTATGATGTGGTAATTCTCGATATCATGGGCGTAAACGGTTTTGAACTTCTGAAAAACGCCGTATCCCGAGGATTTCCCACAGTCATGCTCACTGCTCACGCCCTTTCACCCGAATCATTGAAGAAATCAATAAAGCTTGGTGCAATTTCTTTCCTTCCAAAAGAAAAAATAACCGAACTTGCGTCATTTCTGGAGGATGTAGTGACGGATGGAGGTAAACCGGTCTGGCAAAAACTTTTTGATAGACTGGGTGACTACTTTAACAAACGATTTGGTCCTGATTGGAAAGAGAAAGACAAGTTTTTCAAAGAATTCGAAGAAGAGTTAAAGCAAAGCTTAAAAAATCAATCCTGACCGACAAAAATCACTAATCAATTTATTGAAGGATTACCTGTGGGATATCTTTCGGGATTCCAAGAATACCTGGATGAGACATATAACATCTCAGTTTTTGATCAGGCCCTCGACTCAAAGCAGCCTTGGGAATTGCATATCCATAATCATCGCATTATCAAGGCCAGAATCATAGAAAACCTGAAATACGACGCTAAGGTAAGCGTTGATGGGGCAGATGATGAGGTCTTAGCCAAGACCGACATTAAACTCATCTACCCCGAAGACCTGGCCGAGTCTGTTAAACCGCTACTGAAAACAGACAAAAAGGTCAGGGACCTGGGACTGGAACCCATAATTCCCCCCAGGAAAAGATATCATATCAAAAACAAATCCCTTTTTCCCCTGATGAAAGAAAAAATAGTCCTTTTCTTTACTCTCCTGGAGGGTGAAATCGTAAGAGGCGTTGTTGCCGGTTTCAGCCGCTATGAAATCACGGCCAACCTTAAGGGGGGGATACCGGTGACCATCCTGAGGCACAGCATCTACGATCTGCGGGACAAAAAAGGCCGATGTTACTTAAAATCCTTCCAGGAAACACACAGGGACTGGGAAAAAAGCCCGCTTTTTGTCTCATCTACTTCTACAGAGTAACATCAGAATAAACCAGAACAGGAAAGACCTGCACTGAGGAAAAACGCTCAAGAGCAGGAATGATGTGGTGGAGCGCAGCCTTACCTTGTCAGTGCGGCCGGCCATAAATATGATTCGCGCCGAGATTTAAATCCAGGATTGACCTGATTTCCTGTTTGGGTTAGGAAAGGTAGAAGACAAGTCGTATCAATAAGGGTAACATTTTAATAGTCTAAAAAGGGCCATGGGGATCTCTTTTTCAAAACGTTAAAGTGTTACCGATAAGGCAACCTGTTTGTGGAAAAGCAATATGGATGATTTGATCGAAAAAGGCGTACAGATTATAAAGGACGCTCAAAAGATATTGGTATTCAGCGGTGCAGGTATGAGTACGGAATCCGGCATTCCTGACTTCAGGAGCCCGGGGGGCGTATGGAGCAAATATGACCCCTCGGATTTCTACTTTGACAAGATTATTTCCAGTGAAAAGACACTAGAAAAATACTGGGAGATGAGCACCGAGTTCTACGCTACAATGAAAGATGCTGGCCCGAACCGCGCCCATCTGGCAATCAAGGCCCTGGAAGACAGAGGCAAGCTCTTGGCCATTGTCACCCAGAATATTGACAACCTGCACCATAAGGCAGGGAATTCACCGGAAAAGATAATTGAAATCCACGGCACCGCATTTTCAGTTTCCTGCCTGAGTTGCGGGAAAAAGTATGATCGGGAAGAAATGCAAAAGCGTTTGAATTCTGGTGTGAAAGTACCTTACTGTGATATCTGTGGCGGCATTCTGAAACCGGATACCATCTCCTTTGGTCAGGCCATGCCGGAGGATAAAATGGCGGACGCACTCACGTACTCCCGTAAATGTGACCTCTGCATTGTTCTGGGCTCTTCTTTGGTAGTCTACCCTGCTGCTTCTGTCCCGATGCATGCTGTTCAGAACGGTGCCAGGCTCATTATCATCAACCGGGATAAAACCCCTCTTGATGCAGAGGCCGATCTGGTCTGTCATGAATCTGTCGCTGAAGCCCTTGGACAGATGGTGGGGTTTTGAATTCTTGTTAGGATTAACAAGATAAACAATATCTCATAAATATTCTATAGATCCTGTTATCCTGTAAAAAAAATTCGAGTAGAGGGAGAACATCATGGTGCGAATAGGCTTTGTCGGATGGCGAGGCATGGTCGGTTCGGTCCTCATGGGGCGGATGAGGGAGGAAAAGGACTTTCAAGGCTTTGAACCAATTTTTTTCACAACATCCAATATTGGCGGAAAGGGCCCTGATGTCGGCCTCGAAATTCCGCCCTTGGAGGACGCGTATGACATCGACCTCCTTTCTTCAATGGATATTGTTTTGACCTGTCAGGGCGGTGACTACACAAAAAAGGTCTACCCTGAAATTCGCAAAAAAGGTTGGAGCGGGTACTGGATTGATTCGGCATCTGCCCTGAGAATGGATGATGAGAGTATTATTGTCCTGGACCCCGTAAACAGATCGGTCATCGACAACGGGTTATCTTCAGGTATAAAAACCTATGTAGGCGGAAACTGCACCGTCAGTTTAATGCTCATGGCCCTCTCAGGACTCTTTTCTTCCGGTCATATTGAATGGATATCTTCCATGACTTACCAGGCTGCCTCTGGAGCGGGAGCCAAACACATGAAAGAGCTGATTGCCCAGATGGAGGTC
>CP070700.1:3705309-3712117 GCA_020349865.1 Desulfobacteraceae bacterium | reverse complement strand
GTGGGACCTCACTAAGATTTGCATTGGGGGTAGAACAAGGTCAAGATTTTATGGATCTGGAAAAGGTCTATTCTGTTAAGAAGGAGTTTCTCACCTATCCAGCAGATGACAACGACACGCTGAACATCATTTACACCTCCGGGACGACAGGGGTTCCCAAGGGCGTTATGCTAACCCATGGGAACCTAGCCCTTAATGCACAGATACTTGCTGAAATGCGTGGTGAATTAGACCCAAAGACTGTGGTTATCGGAGTTCTTCCCCTTTATCACGTATACGGAATAACCAGCGTAATGAATGTCTCAATGTATCTGGGGTTCACCATAGAGCTTTTTTCTCATTTCGAGCCTGAAAAAGTTATCGAAGTTATAGAACAAGAAGAACAGACCATTTTTTTTGGCGTTCCCACTATGCTCAATCGTTTAATCCAGGTTACTTCCGAAACTCCACCAAAGCGCCACTCTTTGAGGTTTTGTATATCCGGTGGTGCCTCCTTGCCAGTAGAATTTCTAAAACGGTTTGAAATACTTTTCAAAACAGAAATCCATGAAGGATATGGTCTTACGGAAGCACCGGTGTGCGTTGAGAACCCTTATGTAAAGGTCACCAAACCTGGCTCCATTGGCCTTCCCATTCCGGAATTCACTGCAAGAATTGTTGATAATAACGGAGATGACGTACAACAGGGAGAGGTTGGAGAGTTGCTTATTAATGGACCGGCCGTAATGAAGGGATATTTGAATCGTCCCGATGAAACAAGAGCCACGATTAAGAATGGTTGGCTTTATACGGGGGATATGGCCCGAATGGATGAGGACCATTACATATATATCGTTGATCGGAAAAAAGAATTAGTTATTCGAGGAGGATACAATGTGTATCCTCGAGAGATTGAAGAAGTGCTCTATCAGATCCCGGATATTTTGGAGGCCGCTGTTTTTGGCATTCCTCACGAGGATCTCGGAGAAGAGGTGGCCGCAGTCGTTTTTCTGAAAGACGGGGCCCAAATGGCTACCGATACCATTAAGAACTATGTTAAGGAGAGAGTGGCGCCTTACAAATATCCGCGAGTTATAAAAATCGTCAAAGAACCTTTTCCCAAGACTGGCTCGGGGAAAATCCTAAAGAAGGAAGTGAAAAAACAATACTCCTCTTTACGATAAAAACACGTTAATAGATACGACGTGTGCTATGAGAGAAGCTGTCATTGCCGGATACCTGAATACTGCTCTGTTTCGATCCAGACTTACTGATACAGAGTGGGCTATTATCGGTTGCGTAACAGGGCGCCCTATTGATACTCGAGAGAATGTCAATAAAAACTAGATTCAAGACATGCCATAGATTGAGCATATGAATGAAAAGATTGTCATCACCGTAGCCGTGACAGGAAGTCTGGGCGATAAGTCCAAACATCCGGCCTTGCCTGTTAGCCCAAAAGAGATTTCAGCCAGTGCGCTGGAAGCCTGTGCAGCCGGTGCATCCGTGGCGCACATTCATGTGAGAGACCCTGTGACCAGCGAACCGTCCATGGCCTTTGAATTGTACCAAGAGGTGGTGGAAAGGATTAGGGAGGAGTCAGATATGGTCATTAATTTGACCACCGGAGCTGGCGCTCGGATAATTCCCGACGACTCGAATCCTGTGGGCCTCGGCCCTGGTACCACCTGGAGTTCACCTGAAAAAAGAACTGAACATATCGTGAAACTCAAACCGGAATTGTGTTCACTTGATATAGGTTCAATGAATTTTGGGCCCCGCGTTTTCGCAAATGTTGTGCCACATGTTGAAGCCATGGCAGAACGTATCAAAGAGGCTGGCGTTAAACCTGAGTTGGAAGTTTTTGATATGGGGCATATAGAAATCGGCCGCAGCCTTATTGAAAAAGGGCTTGTTGGAAGTCCCCCTATCTTTCAACTGTGCTTAGGCATTCAGTGGGGAATACCTGCAACCCCCAAGAATATGCTGATGATGAAAGAAGCCCTCCCCTCTGATGCAATCTGGGCGGGATTTGGAATAGGCCCCGCCAGTTTTCCTATGGTTGCCCAATCTGCGCTGATTGGGGGTAATGTGAGGGTTGGTTTTGAGGACAATTATTACCTGAGCCGCGGAACCCATGCCAAAAGCAATGCGCAACTCGTTGAAAAGGCAGTCAATATTATAAACATATTGGATAAGGAACCCGCATCACCACAGGAAACAAGGGAAACACTTGGGTTGATATGATAAAAAATCCCTTGGTTATTTAATTGTAATCTTCTGAATTATTTCTCTTGGTGAGGTGAAAAGGAATCAACTGCTTCGACGCAAGCAATCGGGGTATACAGTGGCATAATACTTATTTTACCCCCTCACCCCCTACCCCTCTCCCCAGGGAGAGGGAACGAGCGGAAACCCCGCCGCAAGTGGACGGGGTATTAAAAAAACCCTAATGAGCAATAATATTCGAACTTTAAAAAGGAGAGATTAATGCGAACCAAAGAGCAGTGGCTTGACGGTATATATAAGATGAAAAGGAATCTCTATATCGGTGGCGAGAAGGTTGGCCGTGACGACGAGCGACTCACACCAACTACCGATGTGATGGGCACAACCTTTGATCTCGCCCTGGACCCCGAACAGGAAGGCCTGATGACAGCGACATCTCATTTAACCGGGGAGAAGATTAATCGGTTTTGTCACGTTCATCAAACGACAGAAGATCTCCATAAAAAGCAAGATATGACCCGTATGATCTGTCGTGTCGTAGGCGGTTGCATTCAGCGTTGCATGGGAGTCGATGCCATTAATGCCATTTACACAGTTTCATATGAAGCAGACAAGGAGAATAATGGGGCAACCGAATATCACGAAAATTTCAAAAGATGGCTTATACGCTTTCAGACTGAAGATCTCGTTGGATGTTGTGCGCAAACGGATGTAAAAGGCGAAAGAATGAAACGACCCAGTGAGCAATCAGATCCGGACTCTTATGTCCATGTGGTTGAACGGAAAAGTGATGGGATTGTGGTGCGAGGTTGTAAGCTGCACATCTCTGAGGCGGCTATTGCGGACGAAATACTGGTTGTGCCCACTCGGGCGCTTAAGGAAGCGGATAAGGACTATGCTGTTTCGTTTGCTGTACCGGGCGATTGGGAAGGTGTAAAGCACCTGTTGACCATACACAACTACCGTGACCGAAACCACTTTCCGAAAGGATTCAATGCTGGAAGCTGTGATTCCTACGTTATTTTTGATGATGTTTTTATTCCATGGGAAAGGGTTTTTCTCTGTGGAGAATATAAACACGGGGGGATCCTGGCACTGCTCTTTGCCCTTTTTCACCGTCATAGTTATTCTGGGTGCAAACCGGCTTTAGGTGATATTATGCTCGGTACCTGTGCCCTTGCAGCAGATGCTAACGGTATTGCAAAAGCGAAGCATGTCACGGATAAGTTTGCAGAAATAATTATGGTCAGTGAACTGGGTTATGCAGCAGGGTTCACGGCATCAGAACTGGGTAAGCCGGAACTCTATATTCCCGGTGTTGGTTTTAGACCCTATGGGCCCGGAAACTATATCCCCGACTCGATTTTTTGTAATGTTGGTCGTTGCTTGACCGGTGAGGCCATCTATCACGAAATGGAAATGCTGGCGGATATTTCCGGAGGGATACCGGCCACATTCCCCTATGAAGGTGAATTTGTCAATCCAGAGGTTAAGGAATTCGCCAAAAAATATACGACAAGAAGCAGTAGCATGTCACCGGAAAACCAGGCCCAACTGTGGCGACATATAGGAGACGTTGCCTGTTCCGGCAAAGGAGGGGTTTCCTGTTTTGGGGCTCTACACGGTGGCGGGTCACCAAGGATGGAAAAGATAGCCATAACCTCCCAGTACGACATAGAAAAACGCAAAGATATCGTTCGGAAGGTTGCGGGTATGACGAAAGATTAATTCTTGGCGAAAACACAACTTCTGCCTGAGAAAATATAATAGACTTTACGCAATGCTTTTTGATAAGAGAATTTCTTGGTGCCCGAGTAGGGATTAAAAAATGGACGAGCATTTTGAATCTTCAGGGAATGCACCAAAAGAAATTTTCAAGTCTCTTTATTTTGACGACTTCTCTATGGGTCAAAAGTTTGTGACCAAGGCGCGGACCGTGACGGAAACGGACGTGGCGAGCTTCGCTGCGCTTTCATGGGATCATAATCGTCTACACACAGACGCCGAGTATGCAGCGAGCACCAAATACGGTCAACGCATTGCGCATGGACTTCTGGGAACGATTATCCATTCGGGGTTGGCTTATCAATTGACTGAGGAAAGTATCTTAGCCTTCATTGAACTCACATGGCAGTTTAAGTTGCCCATATATATTGGTGATACCGTTCATGTGGAACAGGTCGTTAAGGAAATGCGTGAAAGTTCCAAGCCGGACCGAGGTATACTCACCTTTGAAAAAGAGATGTTTAACCAGCGAGGCGAAGTTGTTCAAACTGGAACAACGACGATTCTTATAGCCAAAAGATGCTATGGGCAAGGAGTATAAAATGGAATGTGTCGGGAAGATATCATCAAGACATTTCAGGCACACAATGCCCCATTCCATAATACGATTGTGGTCATGTGTCTGCTCTCAGGCTGGAGCTCATTTTGCAAAAATCGGCGAATCAATGAGGAGGTTTTAGAAAATGGAGATCGAAAAAATATTTGTGGCAGGTGCAGGGCTGATGGGGGGCGGTATAACCCAGGTATGTGCTCAGGCAGGATATGAGGTGGTCATGAGGGACCTTACGGATGAGATTGTCGAGAACGGCCTGAAAAATATACGATGGTCAGTTGGTAAACTGGTTGAAAAGGGAAAAGCCCAAGGCACTGTGGATGAAATCATGGAAAGGATTCAGGGAACCACGGAATTTGCCGGGGCCGGGGATGCCGATTTTGTCTTTGAAGCGATTATTGAAAATCTGGAGTCGAAGAGAGATCTGTTTTCCGAACTGGACAAGATTTGTCCCGAGCATACCATATTCGCTACCAATACGTCGGCAATTCCCATAACCAATATTGCGGAAGCCACACGAAGGGCTTCTAAATTTGTGGGGACTCATTTTTTCAGCCCAGTTCCTCTAATGAGGATTGTGGAGATTGTCCGGGGATTACTCACATCGGATGAAACCCTGGAGACGGCAGAACACCTGGGCAGAACTTTCGGAAAGGAAACGATACGAGTAAACCGAGACGTGGCCGGTTTTGCCCTCAATAGGATCAATTTTCCGAGCAGCATTGAAGCGATTAAGCTTGTTGAGGCAGGTGTGGTCAGTGTTGAGGATGTTGACAAAGGCATGCGGTTGGGTTTTGGAAGGCCCATGGGGCCTTTCGAGACGGCGGACATGGCGGGGCTTGATGTGGGCTTTAATGCCATGAGTGCCGTGTATAAGGAGACCCAGGATGAGAAGTTTCATCCGCCTATGCTACTTCAACGAAAAGTGAAAATAGGGCAATTAGGAAGAAAAACAGGCATAGGCTGGTACAGATATGATGACAAGGGAAACAAGCTTGGCCCGGCCGATTGAAAAGGGGGAATAAGAAGGATGAGTGACAAACTGGTAACGTATACCAAAGATAACGCTGTTGCTATTATTACTATTGATAATCCGCCTATGAACCCTCTGACCACGAAGCTGAGAGAGCAACTGCTGGCTATTCTAGATGAGCTGGAGTCGAAAAAAGATGAGATAAAGGTCGTTATCCTTACCGGAAAGGGAAAGGCCTTTATGGCAGGGGCGGACATCAAGTCGTTTCCAGAACTCACACAGGAAAAGGCCAAGGCGAGATTGAAAAAAAGCAGGCAACTGTATCTGAAGGTTGAGGAATTTGAGAGACCGGTTATCTGCGCCATCAATGGATATTGTCTCGGTGCAGGGTTAGAGCTATCCATGTGCTGCGACGTACGAATTGCCTCTACTAAAGCCCAGTTAGGGCAGCCGGAGATAAATGTGGGGGTAATTCCGGGCGGTGGCGGAACTCAGCGGCTTCCCCGGTTGGTGGGCGAGGGAATTGCCAAGGAATTGATCTTTACGGGCCAATTCATCAAGGCAGAAGAGGCAGCGCGCATAGGTCTGGTAAATAAGGTTGTTGAACCAGAAAAACTCCTGGATGAGGCCATGGAAATGGCTGAGCTTATTGCCAGCAAACCTCCCTTGGCCATCAGAGCGGTCAAGGAGGCCATTAATAGGGGCCTTAATATGACGCTCTCAGAAGGCCTTGAAGTGGAAGCATATCACTGGAGTTATTTATGTGGCACTGAGGACCAAAAGGAAGGCGCCCGGGCCTTTATCGAAAAACGGAAACCTGTATTTAAAGGTAGGTAGTGCCTCAATTGAGCCAAACCCAATTGAATGCTATCTGGTAGTGGTTTTACGGAATATTGTCCTTTTTTTATTTCAATCAACGAAGAAATATAAAATAAAATGCGAAAGGCAATAATACAGATACCTGATAACAAATACCCAACACCATATGATAATTGCTGCGAAGTGCCTAAAGCAGGGCATCAAAAAAGGATATGTAAGGGTATTGAAGGTTTCAGTTTTTTTGGGATGCGAAGGGAGGATATAAGAGAGGGGGTGATATGGTTTTAACAGAACATAGGTAGGTTTCTTTTGCTTTCACCTATAAAAAGGGAGGTAAAACAATGAAAAAATCGGCAAAAGTCTTTGGTCTTATTTCCGTATGTATGGCGGTTCTGTTTTCTACCGGCATTTTGTTGGTTTCCAATCAACCGGCAATGGCAGCAGAGGAAGTAATTAATTGGAAATGCCCG
>CP070700.1:3682618-3705209 GCA_020349865.1 Desulfobacteraceae bacterium | reverse complement strand
AATTGCTCTGTGGTTTTGATCCCTTCTTTACACTGATCTTCTTTGTATGAGACTTCCATGGTAAATACCATTCCCTTTTGTCGTGAATTCTTTTCGGCCGCCTTTGATTGATGACGTCCCTCTTAAGACGTTTTACCCTCAAAGAGAGAATGACTCCATTAATTGCCCGCCGCACAGACCTGTTCGCCCGGTTTCCAGTAAGGAGACAGGTTCCTCAAATTCTCAATAATGGAGGGAATCTTATCAATAACAAATTCGATCTCTTCTTCGGTGTTGTAAACGCTCAGGCTGAATCTTATGGAGCCGTGAGCCATGGTGAATGGCACCCCCATGGCACGGAGCACGTGAGAAGGCTGCAATGAACCGGATGTACATGCAGAACCTGAGGAGGCACAGATGTCGAATTCGTCCATCATAAGAAGGATGGCTTCCCCTTCAACAAACTCAAAGCTTATGCTGCTGGTATTGGGAAGGCGGTTTGAAGGCTCACCGTTGAGGCGGCTATTGGGAACATGGGCCAGGATTTCCTTTTCCAGTTTGTCTCGTAAATCCTTTACTCTGGTATTTTCTTCCTCCATATTCCGGGCCGCCAGGTCACACGCCTTCCCCAACCCAATAATGCTCGCTGTGTTTTCGGTACCTCCCCTTCGTCCGTTTTCCTGATGCCCTCCGATCAGGAAGGGGGAAAACCCGGTTCCCTTCCGCACATAGAGGACACCGATCCCTTTAGGCGCATGGAGCTTGTGGCCCGACAATGAGAGCATGTCGATGGCGCTGTTCTTCATATCAATGGGCATCTTCCCTACCGCTTGGACCGCGTCCGTATGAAAGAGAATGCCCCTATCCCTGGCCATTTGTGCGGCCTCTTCCACCGGAAAGATGACCCCCGTTTCATTGTTGGCCCACATAAGGCTGACTATGGCCGTGTCAGGTGCAAGGCTCTCTCTGTAACGGTCCATGTCCAGTTGCCCTTCCCTGTTGACGGGGATCTCGGTCAACCGATACCCCTGATTAGCAAGGTGGGTACAGAGGACCTTTATGGCAGGATGTTCAACCCGTGTCGTGACAATATGGGCCTTCCCGGTCTCGGTGGCAAGAGCGGACATGATGGCCGTGTTGTCGCTTTCCGAACCGCAGCTGGTGAAAATGATTTCTTCAGGCGCCGCGCCAAGGAGGGCCGCCACCTGCTCACGGGCCTCCCGGATCTTACGGCCCACCTGGCCGCCAAAAGTATGGGCACTGGAGGGATTTCCGTAAAGATCGTGGAAGTAAGGCAACATGGTTTCAACCACTTCCGGTGCCACCTGGGTAGTAGCATTGTTGTCTAAATAGATGGTTTTCATTGTTGCACCTCCTCAACGACCAGCTCGGGCAAGATCAGCTCCTGGAGCTTGGATTCAACGAAGTTTTTCAAGGTCTGCTCGGAGGCCTTACAAATTGCACAGGCCCCCCTTGTCGCGACCAAAACACGGTTCCCTATCACATCGACGAGCTCGATATCTCCGCCGTCATGCTTCAAGGACGGCCTGATTTCTCGTTCAATGGTCTCCTCGATCATCCTGATTTTCTGGATATTGGTCAATTTGGGTTTGGCCAAGGGCTTTTCTTCGGCCCTAACGCCAGCAATGATTTCCCGAATGGTGTCATGGCAGCTCTCGCATCCGCCCCCGGCCTTGGTGTAGTTAGTCACTTCCTCAACAGTTGAGAGGTCGTTTTCCCTGATCGCCCTTTCGATTTCCAGGTCGGTCACGCCGAAACATTCACAGACGATCTCACCCTCCTGTTCCTTTAAGGGTTCACCCTTGTAATGGGCAAGGGCCTGTTCAAGGGCCTGGCGCCCAAGCACGGAACAGTGCATTTTTTCCTTAGGGAGACCCCCAAGAAAGTCAGCGATATCCTGATTGGTAATCTTCTCTGCCTCCTCCACGGTCTTCCCCCTGAGCATCTCGGTGAGAGCGGATGCGGAAGCAATGGCGCTTGCACAACCGAAGGTCTGGAATTTGGCGTCCGCGATTTTCCCATTTTCATCCACTTTTAAACTGAGTTTGAGGGCGTCGCCGCAGGCCATGGACCCCACCTCACCAACGGCGTTCGCGTCTTCCACTTCCCCTGCGTTACGGGGATTGAGGAAATGTTCTTTTACCTTTTCTGTATATTCCCACATGGGATCCCTCCTTTTTTAATAATGTATGAGTTAAACCCTTGATCTGCTAATATTTTAAGGGTGGCACAAAATAAATTGCGTAAGAACTGTCATTGCGAGGAGGTCCCGCATCCTGCGGGATGACGAAGCAATCTCAAGCCAGGCTCGGGGCAGCCTGCGAAATATCTGAAATGAGTTTAGATATGAGATTGCGTCGCTCCCTTCATTCGCTCGCAATGACTGTAGGTGACGCAATTATATGTAAACTGTTTTATACACTCCGTAGTAACCCGAAGACGGGTCTATGAGATTATTGTAATTAAGCGAGTCGTAAATGTTAATGGAATCTTACCCTATTAGATTAATCACTTTTCGTGATTTGGCAATAAAATAAAGCCCGGCTACGCCCTCCTCTGGATTTGCCATATAACACCTTTCGTCGATACCTGGGCGCCTCAACAACATGATATTTGCACTCCCGTTTCACCTGTGATAGACTTCCTCGTCTTCAATTATTTTCCCCTTCCCGACCTACCTCTTGGAGTCCTCGGGAAGGATATATTAACACGGTTGACCGACAGACCCGAATATCTTCGCACCAGCATGGCTTGTGGTTTGGTTGGATTAATTACAGAATAAACTATTAGGGTTCTAAGCAAAAGGAGAAAACAAGTTTTTATGGTAAAGAAGACAGGATTTGATAACGAGAAGTATATCAAGGAACAGACCGAAGCGATTAAAGAGAGAGTTAAAAGGTTTGAGAATAAATTGTATCTGGAGTTTGGAGGAAAACTTCTTTTTGATTTTCACGCAGAGCGAGTTTTGCCCGGTTATGATCCCAACGCAAAAATGAGACTCATGCAGCGGCTGAAAGATAACGCGGACATCCTGCTTTGCATTTATGCGGGTGATATTGAGCGGAAAAAAATACGAGCCGACTTTGGCATTACTTACGACTCCGATGCCCTCAAGCTGATCGACGACTTGCGGGAGTGGGACATCAATGTTCTGGGTGTTATTATAACGCGCTTTGAAAACCAGCCAGCGGCCATAGTATTCAAAAATAAACTGGAAAGACGAAACATCAAAGTCTACACCCATCGGTATACAAAAGGGTACCCCACCGATGTAGATTTGATTGTCAGTGATGAAGGTTATGGTGCAAATGATTATATTGAAACGGAGAAACCTCTCGTTATCGTCACAGGGCCCGGTCCTGGCAGCGGAAAATTGGCCACATGCCTGTCTCAAGTGTACCATGACTACAAGAGGGGGATAAAGTCAGGGTATGCAAAATTTGAAACCTTTCCCATCTGGAATCTACCTCTCAAACACCCCGTTAACGTGGCTTATGAAGCAGCAACAGCGGATATCAGGGATTTCAATCTGATCGATCCGTTTCATCTGGAAGCATACGATAAGAAATCGGTAAACTATAACCGCGATGTAGAGGCGTTTCCTGTTGTCAAGAGAATATTGAAAAAAATAACAGGGGGTGAGTCGTTTTATAAGTCCCCCACCGATATGGGAGTGAATCGCTGCGGATTCGCTATAACAGATGACGAGGTTACGAAGGAAGCGGCCAAACAGGAAATAATTAGACGGTATTTTCGATACCGGTGTGAATATGCAATGGGTTTTACTGATAGAGAAACCGTCCAGAGAGTGGAACTATTTATCAAGGACTTTAATCTTGAACCGGAATACCGGAGTGTGGTTGAATCATCCCGCCAGGCTGCCGCCGACGCACAGGAGAAAGAGAAGGGCAATGAAGGCATTTATTGTGGAGCGGCCATACAATTAAGGGACGGTACCATTATTACAGGCAACAACTCTCCCCTTATGCACGCTGCATCCAGCCTTGTTTTGCATGCAATAAAGTATTTGGCAGAAATACCCGACAAAATAAAGCTCCTGCCTCCTTACATAACCGATTCGATCGGCAATCTTAAAACAGAGATGCTCCATGAAAAAACAATCAGTATGGATCTTGAAGAAACACTTATTGCCCTCAGTATCAGCGCAACGATAAATTCAGCAGCTCAGCTTGCGATAGAGAAATTGAAAGAACTTCATGGCTGTGAGGTGCATATGACCCATATTCCCACGCCGGGTGATGAAGCAGGCCTGAGGCGTCTCGGTGTCAGCCTGACGAGCGATCCCAATTTTCCAACGAAGAATCTATTCATTTCCTGAATTTGGCAACCCTTCTGTCCTGAATCAATGTTCGATCAGAGGTATTTCCTGACCTACAATGCCTTATAGTAACTGGCACGAATGATGAACCTTATGCTTTAAATAATGGTCATAGTGCGTAAAGGTTGAATGATGATTTGGTGAACGAATTGAAAGATCCGTCTCCTTCCGATGCCGACGATTAATCATCGGATAAGTGATATGAGTTTCCCTTCGAACAGCATGGCTTGATCGTTAAAAAAGGTAGACTCATGCTTGAGAATAATAGATTCCTTCTTAATTTATTTCGTTAGATTCTTACAACTTTTAAAGCAAACTGAATCAAAGGAGATAATCATGAATCTGAAAACATATTTTGAAGATGTAAAGGGCGTGGGTGTCCTCGCCACTTCGGATGATCAGGGGAAGGTTGATGCGGCTATCTACGCAAAGCCCCACATCATGGACGATGGGACCATTGCCTTTATCATGGCAGATCGTCTGACCCATCATAACTTGCAGTCCAATGACCACGCGGCCTATCTGTTTATGGAAGAAGGACCGCGTTATAAAGGCGTACGTCTTTTTCTGAAAAAGCTGCGGGAAGAAAAAGACAGCGACCTGCTCTACTCTTTGCGCAGCAAAAGGTATTCATCAGAAAAAGAAGAGGGTAAAGCCCGTTTTTTGGTCTTTTTCGAAGTTGAGGAGGCCTTACCCTTGATCGGGGCCGGTCAAGAGAAATAGCCATTTACTTATCAATTTCACCAACAGGATCTCCGCACATGAGAGATATCGAGAGGGTTCGTCAGTCTCTTCTCAGCCTCATTGCGGAAATGAGCATTCCATTCTTGATGTGGAGGCAAGAGCTTCTGCTATAGACCGATCCATGTTGGAGGAAATTGGGATAGAAAACCTTGATCTCATGGCGACGGCCGAATTAAAGTCGCATTGGTACACGCGTACGAAACCTTGTGTCGTCAGAGTGTGGTAAATAAGGTCAGGGGAAGGATCGGTCAAGATCAGCAAACAGCCTTCCTTATCCATAAGCGGGTCATCCAAGAAGATCATTGAGCGCCTCATAAATCCTGGAAAAACGAAAGCGAAACCCTGCCTCTAAAAGCGTTTTAGGGAGCACTCTCTGACCCCTTAAAAGGACCGTCCCAAACTCCCCTTTTATCAGTTTAATGATAAATCCGGGCACAGCAGGCATAAACGTTGGTTTTCCCAACGCCTTTCCCAGGGCCTGAGTAAGATCTTTGTTCCTAACCGGCTCAGGGGCCACACAATTAAAGGGTCCAGATAGATCATTGTTCGCAATTAAAAAAAGATAAATCCCGACCAGATCCATCTCATGAATCCAGGAGAACCACTGCTTTCCGCTTCCAAGCGGACTACCCAGACCTTTTTGAAATAGAGGAATCAGTTCCCCGAGTGCTCCACCGTTTTTCCCCAGTACAATGCCGAGTCTGCATATCACAACCCTTACCTTAAACGCTTCAGCTTTAAGCGCTGCGGCCTCCCATTCCTGAGACACTGAGGCCAGAAAATCGTCTCCCGGAGGACTATCTTCGTCCAGTTCTTCATCCCCATGGAAACCATAATAACCAACTGCGGAGGTACTGAGTAGCGCTGTTTCTTTTCCCCCTTTATCAGACAGGGCTTCAACCAGGTTTGTCGTCGTCAAGATGCGGCTCTCTCGAATAATTTCTTTGGTCTCTTGATTCCACCTTCTGAAGATGGAAGCACCGGCCAGGTTAACGATGACTTCATGCTGGGGAACCGTCTTTTGCCATTCACCTTGCTTTGTGGGATCTCCTTCCAGGAACGATGCCCCTTGAGGCAAGGTACGATTCACGCCCATTTTTCGTGTCAATATGGTTACCTGATGACCTAGTTCCAACAGCTCGCGCGTCAGGGTCGTTCCCACAAATCCGGTGCCGCCCGTCATAAAAACCTTCATCGCTCAAACCTCCCTGATGATTTAAGCCGAAAGACTATGCATTTACATCGACCAAAGCCGCTGCCTTGCTCCTTAGCACACCATTTGCGGCTGTGCTCGCCTCGGCCAGGATCTCACGTACCATTACGGCGCTACCCATTATTAGGCGAAACGCATAATGTTCTCCACAGATTCACGTTGGCTCCGGAAGAGGCTTGCCGGGGCTTCTGGATGGGGAGTTCCAACGGCGATGCCGATGACAACTTTCTTTGTTTCAGATATATGAAGGATTTTTCTCACGATATCAGGGTAATGCATTGACGCAGCCAGGTAGATAGTTCCAAGCCCCTCCTGGACGGCGGCATAACAAATGGTGGTTCCTATTGACCCTATATCCAGGCAGGCGTAGGGCTCATTCAGACCTCCGTCGATGGTAAGGTATATGACCGCTGGTGCGCCGAAGAACCGGTACATGTTCAGGTAGTGCTCCACGCGGGCTTGTTTGTCTTCTCTGGCAATTCCCATCTCTGTAAAAAGGGCCCTTCCGAGTGAGACATACCTCTGTTTGTGAATATCAGGGTAGTCAACCGGCATGGTTATGTCGGGCCGGGGGGTGCCACCCTTTTTTGATTCTGCTACAAAGGCTTCAGCAAGAAGCTTCGTCTTTTCACTGTCCGCAAAAACGATCTCCCAGGGCTGGATATTTCCCCAGGACGGGGCCCACCGGGCAAGCTTAACAATTTTAGAAATCTTCTCCCGTGGAACCGGGCCGGGAAGAAATGCCCTTATGCTTCTTCTGCCAAGGATTGCATCGTTCAGGTTCATGTTCAACCTCCCAATTATGTTGTGTGTTCAGATAGTAAATAAGTTTACGATCGAATTAACTTGCAGTCAACTATAACTCCTAAAAAGGGGGACTTGATGGTGACCTTAAAAACTTCATAGAGCCGATTGGAGTGCCATCACAATGCTGCCACTTCATAGTTAATGTTGTCAACCGGTTGGTTGTCAAATTGCTGGGTGGAACAGTCCAGGCCGTAAGGGCAGAGACACTCGAAAACAACAAAAGTCTGCATATTATCAGTGCATTGAAGATCATTTTGAATTGCTGATGCAGGTGAGTTTCAAAACGATGGTTATTTCGGACAGACTATGATACGTTTCACCACTCTGAGCAACAGAAACTATCTGAGCGCATAGGAGGCAATTGAAATGACCGAATGGCAAAATTATCTGCATGAACACAAGGACCTATTCATTAACGAATTGATCGAGTTTCTGAGGATTCCCAGCATATCCAGTCTGCCAGACCATGCGCCCGATGTCCGGCAGGCAGCTGAGTGGGTGGAGGCCCGGATGAGAGGAGCCGGAATAGAATCCGTCCAAATCATGCCCACAGGCGGCCATCCGGTGGTCTACGGCGACTGGCTGCACGCCTCAGGTAAACCGACCGTAATGATCTACGGTCACTTTGATACCCAGCCGGTGGATCCTTTGCACTTGTGGGACAACCCCCCCTTTGAACCTGTCATTAAAGACGGGCGCATTTACGCCAGGGGCGCGACTGATGACAAAGGCAACCTTTTTATCCCCATCATCGTTACTGAAGCCTTACTGAAGACCGAGGGCCGTTTACCAGTCAACGTCAAGTTCCTGTTTGAGGGTCAGGAGGAAATTGGCAGCCCCCAGCTGCCAGATTTCATGTCGGCCAACAAGAGGTTGCTGTCATGCGATTTGATCTTGAGTTCCGACGGCGCACAGTGGGGAGAAAATCAGCCAGCGCTCATCCTGGGCACCCGGGGACTGGCGGGAATATTCATCCAGGTCCAGGGGCCCGATCACGACCTCCACTCCGGGACCTATGGTGGCACCATCGCAAACCCGATCCATGCCCTAATCGAGATCCTGGACTCCATGCATGACAAAGATGGGCGAATCACTGTAGATGGGTTCTACGACGACGTCCGACCACTTACCGATGAAGAACGGGGCCAGATGGGCCATGTACCTTTTGACGAAGCCGAATATCTGGGCCAGATCGGCGCGTCGAGTACGTTTGGCGAGCCGGGTTTCAGCACCTATGAACGAGCCTGGGCTCGGCCAACCCTGGAGATAAATGGCATATACGGTGGCTTCCAGGGAGCGGGGTTGAAAACGGTCCTGCCCAGCACCGCACAAGCCAAGATTTCATGCCGTCTGGTAGCCGACCAGGAGCCGTCCAAAATTACCGATTTGGTCCAGGCACATGTGAACAAAGTGGCACCGCACGGTGTCAAGGTGACAGTCAAAAAGTTGGAGAGCGGGGCAATCCCGTACCTCGTCCCGGCATCCGAGCCTGGTATGTGTATCGCACGCTCTGTTCTTCGGGACGTTTACGCCAAAGAGCCCTATCAGATCCGCATGGGCGGCACAATCCCGGCAAACGCTATATTCCTCAAATATCTTCAGACCTATACTATCGTTTTTGCGTTCGGTCTTCATGACGAACGGCAGCATTCTCCAAACGAGTTCTTTCGGCTGTCCAGCTACGAGCGCGGGCAGAAGGCTTACGGGATGCTTCTGCATCGGTTGGGGGAGCAGTATGTGCGATGATGATTCTCAAATGATGCCTTTCTCATTATTATATTTCAATGCCATCACCAACGTATCATCATTTTCATAATGCTTTGGAAATTTTGTAACTGTTCACGGGTTCAGAGTTCAGTTCAGGCGTTGTAGATTTACCGCAAATCCGTTTTCTAAGTACATAGAACGCCATTGTTTGATCTAACTTCGGCAGATACTTCAAGATAGAGATATTGAATTGTTTGAAGACGTGCCTCTTTGCCCAAACCTGTAATCTCATCGACTTTAAGCCAATCTGATTGCTGAATATCATAGACCAAACAGACCATTCTCCTTTTTAGCTATGAAACCGAGATCAAAGCTTCAAATATTTTCGATGAGTTATGGATATATGCACATTTCTATTGAACAAAAAGGTCCAACATATTGTGGTCAGCTCTAAAAAAAGAGCGGAATTGCCCAGCCAAGCCGTTCAGACGGGGTGTCGTAATCAATACTTCTTCTGAGCAGCTTGAGTGATGACAATCCGCTCTTCTTTCTACCTAAACCAACCGTGGACAAGAAAGCAAACCGAATTGGCATTTACAAGATACAGTGGTATCTCCTTCAGGTGTTTTTTATAAGCGATTTGATAACGGCAATCAGTTCTTTTACTTTAAATGGCTTTATTAGTATTGAGTTGAACAGTTTATTATTGACTATATTAATATCGCCAGTAATCGCCACTATCGGTGTGTCCGCCTTATCTGAGCTTCTGATATATTGTGCAACCGCAATGCCATCTACATTAGACATAAGAATGTCAGTAATTATCAACTCGAAGTTGTAACCGTACCTTAGGATCTTAATTGCCTCTTCCCCATCATGAGCGATTTTCACTCGATAACCCATCAATGTGAGGGTCCGCTCTAAAAAATCGAGAAAAGTATCATCATCATCAATAACTAGAAGGCGAGACATGATATCTTCACCTAAATCGTGGCAAGAAAGCTATCTGCACGGCTACCCACTTAGGAATCCGTGGTTCTAAAAGTAGTCAGCGACAAGGTCCCAACAAATTGACGTTGAAAGATGGTTTGTAAAATCTCTTAACTCATTAAAATATATGCAAGAATCATGCGAGGCATGATAGATGGAACGCCTTCCATAGATTTCAACTAATTAGCTCGGAAACATACGAAGCGAAACAAGAAGCGTGCAAAAAAAATGGCATCTTCTTGAGTAGCTAAATTCAATTTTTCTACAAAAGTTTTCACAATTATTTGGGGAAAGAATAAGAAAAAGGGGCGATCAGAATGGTAGGAGTTGATAAAAAAAGGAAAGCGGTAAAAGAAAGATTGAAATAAGCCGATACTCGTGAAAGGTCTTTTATGTCATATTACTAGATCTTGTGATATTTTGAAGAACTCTCGGATTTCAGTATTTTAGCCACTATACGGAGCATTAAATGCTTGAGGAACTTTTAATTATTTCCAAATCCTCTATAACACAGATTATTTTCATTTTTTCCAAACACTTGGGACACGTGAGGGGATTGTCTTCATATATTTTTTGGATAAGGCAAGGCCAGTTTTTCTATAGCCTCCTCCTCTTCTTCCCTTTCAGTTTGGGCAATGAAAAGTCGAACTTTTAGCGCTTAGGTTTTACCAGACCCTTCCTTCTGTGCGCAAAAATCGTACCTGACTGTGAAAAAATTGTAACCGAAATTTCTGTGACTTAATTACTACAATTTATTTGCTAGATCACTCATAACTAATAAAAAATACTGCGCATCGTGGTATTTTTTATTAAGAGACGTATCGCTTTCATTCACCTCCCAGCGCTTTTATCTCCTTAATCAAATGCTCATAACCCCTTGTAAATTAAATACAAATCAGAGTTTGCAATTAGATCCGTTTGACTTGGCACGGGTTTTGAATAATAGATAACAGAAGAATAACAGAAGAAAAGCCAAGCACTGTACTTGGCGGTTGGGTGCTTGGCGTGCTGGAATGCCTGAGGGCCTTTTGACAGCCCCAAGCTATTATATTATAGCAATTAGGATAAAAGCTTGTCAAGAGGCCATCCAAGATAAATGGGAAGGCCTTTTTAAATCCGAAAATACTGAACAAGCTTTACAACAGGCAGTGAAATACCTGACCGCCACTGAATGTCCAAATCCAAAGGAAATCCGGGTAGCCGTTTCACCATATCGATGCTGGCACAATAAGTACGGATTAGCCAATCACTAATAGTTTAAACCTCCAATTTAAATAAATATGCCCCGTGATTTTTTTTTCTTAAGGGGTGAAGTTCTGTCAAAGGCAGGACTGTTTATTAAAATCGTTGTATTTTATCACCTGATGAGGAAATAACAGAGACGGGAAAAACAATTCCTATCGAAGATTCTTTACGAATAGTATATCCGGATGAAAGAACTGTGAAATTTCGTATGGAATTTCCCCGCAAGAAACAGGGGAGTACTCTGGCTATATTCACAGTATGGTTTGAAGGGGGTGGTATCAAACGATAAAAAAAGCGAATGCACAACTGTAAAAGTAGTTTGTGGGGTAGGCTACATTCTCGGCCTGAGCTTCGGGAACTGGAAGCCCAGACCTGGACTTGAGACAGTTGTAATTGAAGATCACATTTTAGCAGTTATTTTAAGTGATGGGCAAAGCTTATTTTAGGGAACACTCCGGCTTATGGGAGTTGAAAATGGAAAAATTTATGAGAGGCATGTTTTTTGTAATCCCCATAAAATTCGCCGCATATATTTTCCTTCTCTTGATAATGCTGTTGGTATGGAAGTGGGGGGTTTGTTAAGCCGAATCGAAGTTAGATACGAACTTGCCGGCTTACACGAAATTAAATCGGATACATTAAGTGAGAAGAAGTTGGTATAATTTGTCACAAGGTTTAGCTTGTACGCCTGCCCAATTTTTATTCTCCTGATTTATATGGAAAAATTTCATAAAATGAGTTTGGCATTTATTTTGTTGATGTAATCTATTGATGACCTAATCTAACTCGGTGAAAAATATGTTGCTAGTAATTTCAATTGCAATTGTGGTAGTGGTTGCGATGGTTTCCCTCTTAGCAAATGTACTACTCAGCACACACGAATAGAACATTTTCACGCTTCCCTGCTCTTGATAGCATTGAAACAACAAAGCTGGTCCAAGAGCAAGAAGACATTGAGATGGAAACGTTCAATGGGCCTGCATTTAAGGGAATTATTAACGGGCTTATTGTTTCCATACCTTTTTGGGGTCTTATTGCTTGCATCGCAATTTGGCTGATCTGATTAGGCCTACTGCCATTGACTTTTACTGTAGGGAAATCGAGAAATCATTTTAGCTTCTATTGGACTTTCCTTATATGTATTATTTTATACAATTTAAGCTGATGCATTGTGATTATTGCCAATAGGAAGAATCTGGGGATAAACCGATAACCTGCGAGGTGACGTATGGAATCATATATCACGACCAGCAAACTACCGGCGAGAAGATCAGCGCACACGAAACGGATGTATCAGTTTTACAGTGTAGAATTCTCTGTAAGGGGAATCGATGTTCCATACCAATTTAGGATCTGGGACATGTCTTCAGCTTGCATGTATGTCCTGGTAAATGAGTATTCAGACATCTTGCCCCGATTAAAGGTAGGGGATACGATGGAGATGAAATATTATTCCACCGATTCAGTCTATCTCCCTGAATATCTGAAGACGGCAATTAGAAATATCACTAAGAATGATCAGGGACGATTCAAGGGGCACTATTTGGTGGGCTTGGAGATTCTGGAAAAACGAGATCGAAAGAAAATCCATTAGGATGAAATCGGGCACAACTATTCAGAATAAGGTTACGTGTAGTTAATGTCAGTGAGAGTTGGTATTGCATTAGGCGGTGGTGGGGCTCGAGGGCTGGCCCATGTAGGCGTTTTGAAGGTGCTTGAAGAAGAAGGAATTCCTCTTCATTGTATTGCAGGAACATCCATAGGCGCTGTGGTGGGCGCCGCGTATGCCCAGAAGCCAAAGGCTGATTTTTTGATAGAACGATTCAGGCAATCATTAAACGAAGAGTTCTATGATCAATTGGGATTGAACTACCTGAAAACGGGTTGTTCCCACGAGGGGTCTTTCCTCCATCAAACAACGCAAAATATCAAAAGACGTATTGCTATTAATCTGGCCCAAAGTCGAAAAGGACTGCTAAAGGAAATCCGCCTAAAAAGGATTCTTGTCAGATTAATTGATGAAGGTAATATCGAAGACACAAATATCCCATTAACTATTGTTGCCACAAGCTTACATACCGGAGATGACATTGTATTCAAAACTGGTGATATCATAGATGCGGTTGCTGCCAGTTCTTCCATCCCAGGTTTTTTGTGCCCCGTCAATTTGAACGATGATCTGATAACTGACGGGGGAGTAAGCTGTCCGGTGCCTGTAAAATATCTCCCCGAAAATGAAATAGACGTTACTATAGGTGTGGAATTGGGTATGAGGGAATACCCTCCCATAGAGACTGTAAATGTAATTGAAATCATCAACCGTGCAGATATGATCACATCACGGAATTTAGCCCGGATGATGGTAAATACAGCAGGTGTGGCAATTTGCCCGGATACCAAAGACATACACTGGTCTGAGTTTTCCAGGGCGGATGAATTGGTCAAAGCGGGAATAGAAAGCGCGAGAGAAAAGTTGCCTGAAATAAGGCGTGCAATCCATAAAAAACTTCCCTGGTATAAACGGATCTTTGCACTTTAACCAGGTTCTTCCTTTATGCCTTTGGCTGCCTTTTGAACTTCACGCCAATGCCGTTAGGTGTGTTTCTGACAACGCTGCCTTTAATCCTGACAGATTTCGGGCTGTTGGGAATTGGAATGATTGTCAATATTTCCTGACCAACGGATACGGATTCGCCTGTTTGGATGAACACTCCTCCAACGCTTATGTCATGAATAAACCCCTGCCGCACACGATCCCGGACTGCGAAATCCAAAAGCATGGGGCTCGCCTTTCTGGGTTTTTTCCTTTTTTCTCTGAAATGTTTTTGTTTCAGGGTACTCAATAGAATTTCCCGCTCGTGTTCGGTCATTCTCTTGATCAAAAGCATCAGACGAGCCATAACTTCGGTTTCTTTCATTTCTACCTCCGAGACTTTCATAGGGCGGGTCCTTTGATGAGCAAGACAGTTTGTAGGAAATGAAATAAATATTCGATACACTAAACCGTTGCCAGTATGGTGAAAAACCAAAGGTATGTCAACTCAGAATCCAGATCAACAGCACTACTAAAATCACCTTTTGGTTCACCTATGTTTGCACCTGTGTGGATTTTAAGGCTTAGCCCTTGGCCTGGTTCTCCAGGAAATTGTAGGGACGATGATCGCTTCCCAAAGTTAGAATTACAGCGTGTTGTTCCGCTCCCTTGACTTTTCATGCTGTTTTTGCTAAAAAAATTCTGAATTAGACCTTTTCAACCATTAAGCGGAATTCCATTATGTGGACTGATTTGGAAAACCTGTTCAAGTTAGCACAGCAGGAACCCTGGGCAAAAAGGCTTTCCGCTGATAAGGATTTTTGGCTCCTTTTAATGGAATGGATGGAACAAAATGTGCTGTCTGAATTCCTTAAACAGGTTATCCGACAAGTGGATGAGGTTGTCGAAATCGACCCTGACCTTTCCGAGCCTCAAATCCTGGAGAAGGCGACTCAATATATAGTGGGCTTTCTAAAAGCCCGGTCGGGTTCGGTCAGGATATATGATCCCCATACCGAGCAAATGCTTTCCTACGGATCATATCCTTCAAAAGAAGAAAAACGCGAGCCGTTTATACCCCTTGAAGGCAGTGTTGCCGGGGACGTTGTAAAGTCAAGAAAGCCCTGCTTGGTGCCTAACATTCTTGGTGATAAGCGCTATCAGGACAAGGAAGTCATTGAGAGAAGAGGGGTTTACTCGTTAATGGCTATTCCGCTTGAGATTGCCCGCTTTTTCCCCCATGAGCGGGACACCGTGGGGGTAATCCAGATATACTATCCGGAGAAAGAGCGAACCTTCACATCCCTGGAGATACAGATGGCCAGCCTCATGGCCAAGAGACTGAGCTTTGTGATTGCTCACAAAAAAATCCTTTCCATGCACAGAACCAATGAAAAGAAAGAGGCGATCGTTGGCCACATATTCCGGACCCTCGGAAGCAGGGGTGGGATCAAGATGACAGAAGTTTTTAACCGCGTGATCCCAGAACTCGCCGACATGGTAAGTCTCCAGAGCTGCACGCTTTTTTCAATTACAGAGGATCTCAATCATGTCGTCCTTGAGGCTGGTTATCCGGACACGGGGAGCTATCATACCATCGGGAAAAGCTTCCCCGTGAGCAGCGAGCCGGCATTTGAATTACTTGTGAACCTAAGGGATTATTCCGGAGAGTCTGTCTATGAGATAGTTACCCCGTCTTATGTCCTGGTGGCGGATCCAGAAAAGAGCAGCATAATATCAGACAATCTTAAAAGATTCGCTGCAATCCACGGCATCAACTCCATACTATATATTCCTCTCACCGTTGATGGTGAGGTGAGCCATTTCATGACTTTTGACGCCCTGGATCAAAGGCAGCGTTACAGAGACGATGAGATTGATATAATATTGTTTTTGGGCCGGGAATTGATGAAGGCTCAGAAAATGGAAAGGCTGGACGATACCCTTCATGATTTTAAAAATCCGGCCATTGCAACGGCTGGTTTCGCCCGAAGGCTCAAGACATTACTCAATCAAGAGGAGAGTGAGGACTCCAAAGCACAGATTCGGAAGTATGTGGATATTCTTTTCCAGGGAACAAGTCGCCTTCAGGAACTGGCTCTGAGCGTATATGAAGTGGGTAAGGAGCAGGTAGTGAGTCTAAGAGATGTAGTTCAAAGACGTTTTGAGATAAACAAAGAAGCTATCAGAGAGCAACTTAGGCAGAACATTGCCTTGAAGGAGGGACCTTTTGAACCTGACCTTAAGGTGCGATGTTATGTCACCCACCTTGAACGTGTGCTCGACAACCTTCTTAACAACGCAACAAAGGCAATCCCACTCAAAGGAGGACTACTTGCCATACGTACTTACGCAGACGGGCAATGGGCGTGTGCCGAGATCAGCAATTCAGGCCATATTTCTGAAGAAGACAGGCTGAGGCTTCTTGAAGGCGAAGGCGAAGGTCGCGGCCTCTATATTACTTACCGCGTTATCCGCCTGCTCAAAGGAAAGATAGAGATTCAGAGAGGAAAAACTACTACAACTTTTTTGGTGCGCCTTCCTATTAACAAGGAACAAGGGCAGCCCTAATCAGCATGCGTATAGTAGATTGTCGCATTTTGTTGAATACTTACCCCGAATCCTGCCTGGGGGTTGAGAGACGCTCGTTTACCGCAGTCAATTTTGGATGGGCTATGAAAAGAAAACCTGAAAAATCAGGGAAAATACCTCCCTATGAATTGGCATTTGATGTTGATGGTGTTTTTGCCGATACATTCAGAACTTTCGTTGAAACGGCCAGAGAGCACTATGGCATTCAATTAGAATATGAGGACATTACCGAATATGATTTCCGGCAGGTCATTGATATTGACGAAAAGACCAGCCATGAGATTATTCAGATGATACTGGATAATCCGCTTGCAATGGGGATACAACCGGTTTTTGGTGCAGTGGATGTGTTATCCAGACTTTCACAGACTGGCCCGCTCCTCTTTGTTACGGCCAGGCCGGAAAGGGAATCTATCCTCCAGTGGATTCAGCAATACCTTCCCGTGCCAGATATGAGCGTCATACGCCTTGAGGCTACAAGTACCCACGAGGAAAAACTCCCGGTTCTCTTGAAGCACGGGATCAGGTATTTTGTTGAAGATCGGCTGGAAACGTGCTATCTGTTAGAAAAAACATCGATTACCCCAATCGTTTTTGAGCAACCCTGGAACCGAAAGCCTCATCCTTTTCAAACGGTCAAGGATTGGCATGAAATTGAGGCCTTGATTCAATGGAACGGGAAAAACTCTTGACAACGCTACGAGGAATCGTATCATTTTTGTATATTTGAACTATTGAAGTCTTATATGAAAAAGGAGGTTTACCATGCCAACATACGAGTTCCTTTGTGAGAAATGCAAAAAATCTTTTTCAATAATGATGACAATTGCCGAATATGAAAAGAAGAAACCGCGGTGCCCAAAGTGCAAAAGTGTAAAAGTAAAACAACAGATTACCTCCTTTCAGGCCATAACCTCGAAAAAGAGCTAATTCCCATTTAAATCCTCTCCCCAGGCACCGGCCGCGCATTGTAAAAACGCCGGTGCCTTGAAGGCGTCCTTCAATCCTCAGTTCTCTAATTTTTTACCTTTTTTTGATAACTCTTTTGTGCCTTTTTCCATAGATCCTTAATTGACAAAGCACCCATTATCATTTAAACAGTGGGTGTTTTCGGAGGGTTTTTAAAAACATAACGGTGAGAATATGACTTATGATCCCAGTCATAATCAGTTTGTGCAAGAAACAACAAACAAGGTGAAGAGGAGAGAGGAGGTTGTGAGCAGTGAAATGTCCACATTGTGATAAAGAAATACCGGGAATTACTTGCCCGCAGTGTAGTTCGGTAAGTCCTGAGGAAGCCAAGTTCTGTATTGAATGCGGGGTTTCTCTGGTCCAGGAGACCGAGGACACCTTTGACGATGACAATGGATTTGATCTTGAAGACAGAATCCTTTGTCCTGATGGCACCTGCACAGGTATAGTCGTTGACGGAAGGTGTACAGAATGCGGAAAGAGACCTGAAGATGATGAAAAACAGCAGGAAATGTAGGCAGTTAAGGAAAAAAGCATTATGTATGAATTGAAGATTGTTTCCCAGTTTGCAGCTGCCCATCAACTAAGGGGATTCGAGGGCGGATGTGAAAACCTGCACGGGCACAATTGGAAAATAGAGGTATATGTTACGGGCGAGGAACCGGGGAAGGATGGCCTGCTGATGGATTTCAGGCTGATTAAGGAGGCAACCAAAAGCGCCTTGGATGAACTGGACCATAAGTTCCTTAATGAGCTGGATGCGTTTAAAACTCAAAATCCGTCCTCGGAAAACATTGCCCACCACATCTTTGAGTCGCTTTCCAGGAAACTGGACAGCAAGAAATTAAAAGTCACCAAAGTGACAGCCTGGGAATCGGAAACTGCCTGTGCCAGCTATCTGGAACCTTGATTTTGGTCGTGCAGTGTTTCATAACTCACCATGAAAATTTTTGCCCTTATACCAGCCAGATACCAGTCTGCTCGTTTTCCGGGTAAGCCTCTTGCACGGATTGCCGGAAAACCAATGATTCAGCATGTGTATGAAAGAGCCACTTCATGCCCTGAAGTTGCCGAGGTCTGCGTGGCCACGGACGACGAACGGATTTCGGCGTGCGTCCTTGAATTCGGTGGTAAGGCCGTGATGACCAGAAAGGAACATCGATCCGGCACAGACCGCATAAGCGAGGCGGCAATGAAGTTAGGTGTGAAAAAAGAGGATCTCATTGTAAATATCCAGGGGGATCAGCCCTTATTCCATCCGTCAACTGTCTCCCAACTGGTCATGCCGCTTTTAAAAGACAGGTCCATTAACATGACGACCCTGAAGTGGAAGATTGATGATACAAAAGATATTGAAAACCCAAATCACGTAAAGGTTGTTACAGACAGACAGGATTTTGCCCTCTATTTTTCGCGTTATCCACTGCCATTTTTTCGCGATGAAAAATCCAATCAGGCCCATTATAAACATCTCGGCTTCTATTGCTTCCGGATGGAGTTTTTACTTCAATTCACTCGCTTACCCGAAGGAGTATTAGAAGTGGCGGAAAAGCTGGAACAATTAAGAGCGCTCGAGCATGGGTTCAAGATTAAGGTTTTGGAAACCCCTTACAATTCCATAGAGGTTGATGTCCCGGAAGACATTAGGAAGGTCGAAAAAAATCTTATGAGATAATATTCCGATTCGGGCTCCGAAGGATTGACTATTGACTATTGACGATTGTGTAGAATCTCTTTCAATCATCAATCGACAATCGAAAATCGCCAATTGGAAGAAAGGGAAATAACAAACAAGTGAGATTGCTTTATAACAACTATTCAGGTTTTCTTAAACATTAAATGGCACCCCCGGATAAGGTCTGGAAGTTAAAAACCCCCTCACTGCCTGCTCATGCCTCGCATTGGCAGCCAACTCCTCTGGCCTCCCAGCTTTCCAGTGAAGTTGACCTGACTCCCTTACAAGCTCAACTGTTAATCAACCGCGGAATTTCAGACAGGGAATCGGTTCGTTCTTTTATGCGTCCGCAATTAGCCGATATGGCTGATCCCATGATTATGAAGGGTATGGATGAGGCCATAGCAACAATCCTCAAGTCCATCGAGAATAAGGAAAAAATCACCATATATGGAGACTACGATGCTGACGGGCTAACCGCGACGGCCCTTTTGTTGAACTTCTTTTCAAGTATTGGCACCCCAGCATCATACTATATCCCAAACCGGTTACAAGAGGGTTACGGCTTGAACAGGGAGGCATTGGAAAAGATTGCAAGGAGCGGAACAAATCTCATTATAACAGTAGATTGCGGCACCTCAAATAAAAGGGAAATCGCATTTGCAAGAAATCTTGGAATGAAGGTCGTTGTCACTGACCACCATCAGGTACCTTTAGGATTTGAGGCTGAATGGCCGGTCGTAAATCCCCACCAAGCAGACTGCCCATTTCCGTTTAAAGATCTTGCGGGTGTAGGGTTGGCTTTTTTTTTGGCTGTTGCCCTTAGGGCTGGGTTACGAGAAAGAGGTTGGTTTGAAGCGAAACCCGAGCCTGATTTGAGGGAGTATCTGGATTTGGTGGCCCTGGGGACTGTGGCGGATCGTGTGCCACTGCTTGGTCAGAATCGCATGCTTGTTAATAGTGGAATAGGCATAATGGCCAGGTCACGATGGCCAGGCCTTAATGCAATGATGGAGGTTGCGAACACTGGAACTTCAAATATAACGGCGGATGATCTGGCCTTTAGGCTTGCCCCGCGTCTGAATGCCCCTGGAAGGATGAACGATCCTGAAATAGGCCTGAAGATCCTTACGGTTAAAGAACCACAACCGGCAAGGGACTTTGCCCTAAGACTGGATATTGCGAATAACCAACGTCAGGGTACGGAAAGAGATATCCTTGAACGGATAGAAGATATGATAAAAGCTACGGACGGGATTAAGAACTTTAAAACCCTGGTTTTCGCAGGGGAAGATTGGCATAAAGGGGTTTTAGGCATTGTGGCATCAAGGCTTGTGGAAAAATACCACCGCCCCTCATTTATCTTTAACATTCATGACGACATGGCCGTGGGATCTGGAAGAAGCATAGATGGTTTCAATATCTTCCAGGCCTTGGGTCGGCTCGGTCATCATTTTGAGAAGTTCGGAGGACATGCCCATGCAGCCGGGTTTACCTTGAAGGCTAATAACCTTGATATCCTAAGAACAGAACTTGAAGACCTTGCCAGAGAAGCGCTTGGTGATGAAGATCTGGTTCCAGCCATTGAGGTTGACACTGAGATTTCCTTTAATGACATAACTCATGAAATGATCAGTCAGATAAAGGCATTATGCCCATTTGGAGAGGGAAACCCTGAACCTCTTTTTTGTGCCCGGTCACTGGAAGTTCAAGGAACCTGGATTGTGGGAGAGCATCACCTGAAAATAAGGGTAAGACAGCAAGGGAAGAGCTTTGAAGCGATTGGCTTCGGTCTTGCTGGCAAAAATGTAATAGCTGGCAAGACCATCAATATGGTCTTCAGCCCCGAGTTCAATCGCTGGGAGGGATATGATAGAATTCAGCTTAGAATTATTGATCTTGAAAAGACCGATTAATTAATCCCCAGGCTTATCCTCAAAAATCCTGGCTGCAAGATCAATATCTTCGGGGCAAAACACGAAAAGGGATTTCTTTCCCTTAGGGAGGGCCGACCCATACACATAGCTGATATTAATGCCTTCCTCGCCAAATTTCTTTGCCATTTTTGCGAGGGTGCCTGGCTTGTTATCGATCTCCAATGCTATAACAGGCATGATGTCAAAGACATATTCCCCTTTAGACAATAGGTCAATTGCCTTGTCCGTATTGGCAACCAGAAGACGGATCAAGGCATAATCAGCAGAATCCTTCTTCATGGAGCCATAGGTCGCGGCCGGTGCAATTCTTTTAAGAGACTTTCCTCGCGCCTTGAAAAGGCCCTGGACATACTCAGAGGCATCCTGAATCGTTAGAGCGTCGATGTTAATGCCTGCTTCTGCCAGCGTTGTTGAGAGCCTCCCCAGTTCACCAGGCACGTTTTTAAGAAAAAGGGATATCTCTGTTCTTACCATTTTATCACTCCTGACTCTCAATCCGATCTTTCTTTTAGGCTCTTAAAGTATCTCAGAAAATCCGAGTCCGTGGAGAGGACAAGAGCGCTGTTCTTGTCCATGGTTTTTTTGTAGATATCCAGAGTTTGCAAAAAGGAATAAAAATCCGGATCTCTGTTATAGGCCTGGGCGTATACCAGGGTGGCTTTGGCGTCTGCTTTCCCCTTTATTTCCTGGGCCTTTCTGTAGGCCTCGGATGTGATTTCCTTTAGGTCTTTTTCCCTATCTCCTTCAATCTTGCGTGCTTCACCTTCCCCCTCGGAGCGAAATTTCTCAGCAATCTGTTTTCGCTCGGCAATCATTCTTGAATAAACTGTCCTTTGCACTTCCTCCACATAGTTGAGTCGCTTTATCTTTACGTCGACCAGTTCTATGCCGAATTCAGCCAGCTTGGGGTAGGCCTGATCCAGGATTCCCTTGATGATCTTTTGCCTTCCCATAGCGACTTCACCTAATGGACTGATTTCTTTAACCTTATCCACGCCTTCTTCTGCGATATCCAGTTCCCGGTTGGTCCACCTAACCGTCTCTATTAAGGGAAAGGAAGTAATGAAATTGCGTACTGCGGCATCGATGATATCATCCAGTCGGGCCAGAGCCCCTACAACGTTATTAACCGTCTGGAAGAATTTCAATGGATCAACGATTTTCCATCGTGCAAAGGTGTCTACATAAATGAATGTTTTGTCCAGGGTAGGAACCTGGCCAGGATCACCATCCCATTCCAGAAGGTTTTTGGGAAAGTAATTTGCCTGCTGAACAATAGGAATCTTAAAATAAAGGCCGGGTTCTGTTTTAGGGTCACCGATTGCCCTACCGAACTGGGTAATGACCACCTGTTCGGTTTCATCCACGACATAGGCCGCTGAATAAAGAACGATCAAGACAATGGCAATCGGGATGACCAAGACTTTTGGTTTCATTATTTTCCTCCTTCAGATTTCCCAAGGTTGAGCAAGGGAAGAAGATTTTTCTGGTCAGCGTCCACAATGTACTTATTGCCCATTTTCGGAAAGATCTCCAGGAGGGCTTCCAGATAGAGGCGTCTTCGCGTTACATCTTCCGCCTTGGCATATTCCTCGTAAAGTGCAAGAAATCTTGAGGAATCACCCTTTGCCCGATTTACGCGGTCAAGGGCATAGCCCTCTGCCTTCCTGACGGTTTTTTCGGCATTTCCTCTTGCCGCAGGAATGACCTTATTGTATGCCTCCCTTGCCTGATAGATCATTTTTTCTTTTTCCTGAACGGCCTGGTTTACCTCATTGAATGAGGGCTGAACCGGTTCAGGCACATTGGTCTTTTTCATCTCGATCGTAGTCACTTT
>CP070700.1:3671642-3682518 GCA_020349865.1 Desulfobacteraceae bacterium | reverse complement strand
ACATGATCCTTTTTGGCATAGTCAATCGGCACACACATCATTTTGGAATTGTTCCCTGCCTCCTCAAAAAGACGAAGCAACTCTTGACTTTGGTTTGAATAGATGGTTCTCTTTTTCATGGTGAAGTTCCTCCTTTCATTGATTGCAGCTGCGTCATTGCAGACTGCTCATTCATTATGCCACCGGTTAAACCTGGATGGCTAACAGGGGAACTTCACCCCCGACTAACATAAAAGGGGCTCGTCAAATTTCTAAAGGGATTTCCCGAGTTGGGGAGGCTCGCCGAGCTCACCTAAAAGGCTCGCTCGCCTCCCCAACATCTCCCTTAGAATGGTACCAGATATATGGAAAAACGAAAGCAACGCTACGGGGTAGAAAAGTAAGACAATCGATTACCAGATGTATCTTGGAATTCTCTCAGATTCCAGTATTTGGCAAGAAGTCTACACACTGGGCAGCTGGAATTCAGCAGGAAATCTGAGGACCCAAATTTGACTTAAAACCTAATCCCATTTATACTCGAACCTGATAAAGCAATTTCCCACCGTTTACCATTCAAGCCAGCTTTTCTTTCATTTCATTGGAGTGTGTCAAAAATGAAGTGCCCTAGATGCCAGCATGAAAATCCTCATGAAAACAAGTTTTGCCGTAAGTGCGGTAAAGAGCTTTTGTTGAGCTGTTCAAAGTGCGGTGCAGAAGTACTCCCTGAGGATTTATTCTGTGGCAAATGTGGACAAGAGTTACACAAAGTAGAAGAGATAGCATAGGTAGAGCCTGAAACTGGTGGTGAGCGAAAATACGTTACTGTCCTTTTTTCCGATCTTTCTGGATACACTGCAATGTCAGAGAGACTTGACCCAGAGGAAGTCAAAGAGATCACCAGTCGCATTTTTAGTGAAGTTTCCCTGGTAATAAGCAAGTATGAGGGATTTATTGAAAAGTATGTCGGCGATGCAGTCATGGCACTTTTTGGTGTGCCAACGGCCCATGAAGATGATCCGGTGCGGGCGATCAGGGCTGCCAGAGAAATACACGAGCTAGTCGATGACATAAGCCCAGAAGTGGAAAAAAGAATTGGGCAATCTATTAAAATGCATTCTGCAATCAATACTGGCCTCGTGGTCACTGGTGAAGTGGACTTGGAAAAAGGCACTCATGGCGTGGCAGGGTATACCATTAATCTTGCCTCTCGGCTAAGTGGCATAGCCAATGAGGGCGAAATTCTGGTTGGACCGGACACCTATCGACAGGCCGAGGGGCACTTTACGTTTGAAAGCTTGGAACCAACCTCGGTCAAGGGCAAGGCTGAACCGATCCAGGTTCATAAGGTTTTGTCTGCAAAAGAGAAACCAGTTACGATACACCGTCTTTCTGGCTTGAGGGCTGATCTCATCGGTAGAAAGGCAGAAATCGCCCAGCTTGCTGAAGCCATTGACAATCTCCGTGAGGCGGGCGTGAGTAAGATTTTCTCTATCTGCGGCGGTGCAGGCACAGGAAAGAGCCGGCTTGTTGAGGAGTTTAAGAGCACATTGGATCTTGAAGATATTCAATGGCTAGAAGGGCATGCTTATGCCTATTCTCAAAACATACCCTATTTCCCAATAATTGATCTGCTGAATAATGTATTTCAGATTGAAGAAGGCGATTCAACTGAAATCGTGAAAGAAAAAGTCGAATCAAGGATTGAAAATCTTGTTGGGAAAAAGGAGAGTGTTGCTCCTTATGTGGGTAGTCTTTACTCGCTCAGCTATCCTGAGATCGAAGATGTTAGCCCTGAGTTCTGGAGATCCTGTCTTCGAGAGGCAGTCCAGACAATTCTTTCAGCCCTCGCCCAAAGGGCCCCAACCGTTTTCTTTTTAGAGGACCTTCACTGGGCTGATCCTTCTTTTGCAGAGCTTCTTCGCAATGCCCTTCTGGAAATCCGGCAACCTGCTATAGTCCTTTGTGTTTACAGGCCTACATTCAGTCTTTTCTCAAGTCACCAGTTAGGTGGAATCAGCAAATTCTACCAGGAGATCCGGCTTCAGGATCTTTCGTCTTCAGAGGCACAAGATATGCTGGAATCTTTACTGAAGACCAAGACTATTCCCTCTGACCCGAAGCAATTCGTCCAGGAAAAGTCAGAGGGAAATCCTTTTTACCTGGAAGAGCTGGTTAATTCATTGATCGAATCTGAGACACTGATCCGAGACAATGGCAACTGGAAAATCACAAGCCCCATCAGCGAGTCTGAAATATCACCGACGATCCACGGTGTTATTTCCGGGAGGCTTGACCGTTTGGAGAAAAAGACGAAGCGCATTCTCCAAGAAGCGTCGGTCATCGGCAGAGCATTTTTTTATGAGATCCTCAAAAGGATTACGGAGCTCGAAGACCGCATTGATCGGGGTCTAAGTTCGTTGGAGCGACTTGACCTGATTAGAACCAGGTCCATTGAGCCAGACCTGGAGTATATGTTCAAGCATCCCCTTACTCAGGAGGTAGTTTATAACGGTCTTCTCAGAAAAGACCGCCAAGAAATACATGAACGTATTGCCCTTATAATGGAAGATCTGTTTCAAGACAGGCTCCCTGAGGTCTATGAGACGCTGGCCTTCCATTTCACCCAAGGCAAATCTTTACATAAAGCTGTCGAGTATTTGATGAAATCGGGGGATAAAAGCTTGAAGAGATATGCTGTGGAAGAATCGCATCAATATTACGCTGAGGCTTTTGATCTACTTGCCACAAAACCAGACAAGTCAAAGGATGATGAAGGACTTATCATTAATCTGCTCATAGACTGGGCTTTGGTCTTTTACTACCGGGGGGATTTCAAGGGATTAACGAATTTGTTTAGTGACCATAAAGATCTGGCGGACTCTCTACCTGTTGAGGAACGACTGGGGATGTTTTATGCATGGTATGGCTGGACTCTGGGATGTCGGGGTATGTCAAGAGACTCGCATCAGTACCTTTGCAAGGCCTTAGAGCTTGGTGAGAAGATAGGTAACCAGAAGGTCATCGGCTATGCATGTACCTGGTTCCCATGGATCTGTGCGGATTTGGGTCTTTTTGATAAAGCCATCACCTTTGGAGAAAGGGCTCAGAAGATATACAGGCTTATTGAATCCGACCATTACCTCTATTTCAAGTCGCTCGGGGGCATGGCTTTCACCTATTCCTTCATGGGAGAGAGTAAAAAGGTCTTAAAAACAGGAAGTGAACTTTTAGACTTTGGTCGACGACACTCTAATGTCCGAAGTATGACGATGGGCCAAGGATTTATTGGTTTTGGTCATTTCTGTAAGGGGGACCTCCCCTCATTCATCGAACAGACGCAGAGAGCGGCTCGTATTGCAGCAGATTCTATGTATTACCAGGTTTGTCAGTTTTTTCTCGGATTAGGCTATCTCTCTAACGGTCAGATATCAGAAGCCGAGAAAGCTTTAGACGAAGTTGTGACCTTCAGCGAAGAGTTTGGGGATGAATTACTTGGAGCACCGGCTCAGGCATTCCTTGGTGTCGTTTTGATTGCTAAAGGAAATATGAGCCAGGGCTTAAGGTTTCTGGAAGAGGGGCGGACGTTGTTTCTCGCAAATGGGAGACGATTCTATTACGCTCAAACTGAGTACTTTCTAGGTAAGGTCTATATGCAGATAGTTCAGGGGGAGGGAGAGTTAAGTTTATCAACAGTGATTAAGAATATTGGTTTTGTTGTAAAAAATGTGCCCTTTGCCAGTCGCCAAGCCGAGAAACATATTAACGCAGCGATTGAGGTTGCAAAAGAAATCGGGGCAAAAGGCATTTTAGGAGGGGCCTATTACGACTTGGGTCTCTTGCACAAGGCGAAGAAAAGAATCGACCAGGCTCGACAATGTATTTCGGAAGCCATTAAAATATTTGAAAAGTGTGAGGCTGAAATTTTCCTAAAACAGGCAAAGGAGTCCCTAGCTTCTTTGTGATAAGAAAAGCTCATCAGCTATCGAAAAATATCTATATATTGTGTTCCTAATTCTTGCCTTAGAACGATAGCTTACTGCTATGTTTGTGGAGAAATAAAAAGGCAAAATATTCAAATATTTAGTTTGTAATCTTTAGCAAAATAGACTGAAATTTGAGTCAAGTTCATGGCAAGTAACATTCACCGACGGATTAGCTTGGACAGGAGTGGAGATATACAATATGTTTGATTAGGCAAAACATTCAGGTTCATCTGTGAATCTTCATACCGGTTGCGTAAGAGATTGAGGGGGCAATTCCCTCGGTCTACTCGATTCTAGCGTGACGGTTAAGGCAGCACCAGAAAACGCCTCTCTAAAAACCTCTTATACCGAAATATCTTAGATCACCTGCCTTTTCTTTCAAGTGTTCCCCGTCCTCCTCTTCTGTCTCAGGGAAAGGCCCAATTGCGTGAAAACCGCACAGAAAATCATTGACAAAACGAGTATCCCTTTATGATAATAAAATGGTATTCCATCATACGAAACGGAAACCAAATTCATGCCTAAAAACAAAAGAACATTCGGTGTTCAAGAGATTGAAAGGGGCTGCAGCTTTTTAGATCTCATGGCCAGTGGCAGACAAAGTTATAGCCTTCGGGATCTGTCTAATGAACTAAAGCTACCTAAACCAAAGGTCCACAGGATTCTTTCGACTTCTGTAATTTGGGATACGTCATGCAAGACGACCTAACAAAGAAGTATCGTCTGGGTTTCCGTCTGGTGGAGTTAGGGCAGGTCGTACTCAATGGAATCCAGTTGCGGAGGGAGGCACAACCATTTCTGCACAATTTGGCTTCTCAGGTTCAAGAAACCGTGCACGTGGCACGTCTTGACGGGAGTGAAATTGTTTACTTAGACAAAGTTGAGCAAATGAATGACCCGAAAGGCTTGAGAATGGCCTCCAGGGTGGGCATGCGCAACTATGCTCACAGCTGTGCAATGGGCAAAGTACTCCTCGCTTTTTTGTCCGGTACAAAGAGAGACCTGATTTTTTCTCAAAAGGGTCTTCCAAGGTTGACAAAAAACACCATCGTTGACCGCGGTAGATTAGAGGCTCATTTAGTACAGGTAAAAGCCAAGGTTATTCAGTAGATAATGAGGAGAATGAAGAAGGAATCAAGTGTGTTGCCGCGCCTGTCAGGAACGACCGCGGAGAAGTAGTCGCTGCCATCAGCATTTCGGCGCCTGCGGTTCGGATGACCAAAAAAAGGATTGACAAGGAGTTCAAAGGAGAAGTGATTAAAACAGCACTCGAAATCTCAATGAAACTTAGCTTTAAAGATTTGAAGCTAAAAGAAAGGAGGTGATTACACGTAAAACTTGGATTGATATTGGCCCAAATGCCCATTCATGAGGATTTTAAACTTTAAGAACTCAAAAGGAGGATGGTCATGAAAATCAAAAAAGACATTACATGCAAAAGGCTGTGGGTGATCGCACTAGTTTGTGTTCTGTTTTTCTGGGTCAATCCTGTGAATGCTGAAACGACATTGAAATATGGTCATGCGAATGTTCCAATTTATTTTTATCACACCGCCGGAATGGCTTTCGGCCAATGCCTGGAAAAGGCAACTAGTGGCGCACTGAAAGTAAAGCTTTATCCCCAGGGGCAATTGGGGGGTGAAAGAGACATTACCGAAGGCTTGCAATTGGGAAGCGTCGACTTACAGGCGACATCCATCGGTGTCACCGGCACATTTATTCCTTCCTTGCGGATTTTAAACTTACCATTCTTATTCAAGGGCCCCAAACACTGGCTGGCCGTCATGACCGGTCCTGTTGGGCAACAAATCTTGGGAAAAGCACGCGATCAAGGTGAGAAAGTTGGGCTCAAGGTATTGGCTATTGGCGCTCCCGATTTTCGTCTTCCCATGAACAACAAGTTGCCAATCAAATCGATAGCAGATTTCAAAGGTTTAAAAATTAGGACCATGCAAGTTCCCATTCATATGAAAGCCTATGAAGGTATTGGTGCCAGTCCAGTACCTCTGCCATTTGGTGAATTGTACACAGCGCTTCAGACGGGTGTTGTGGATGGAAACGAAAATGGCCCCCTT
Source organism: Desulfobacteraceae bacterium (assembly GCA_020349865.1). Next base: position 3,676,478 of record CP070700.1, on the reverse strand, counting down.
ACTCTTTACGGGAAAAAGTTTTATGAGGTACAAAAATATATGGTGCTGTTACCAGTGGTTTCCAATGGCGGCATCTTTCTCATGAGTAAAGCTACCTGGGATAAATTGTCGCGCGATCATCAGCTGGCGGTTACCAAATGTATCGCCGTATGGAGAAAAAAAATGGACCAAGATGCGCAGGAACAGGGTGGGATTGCAATCCAGAAGATGAAGGATCAAGGTTTGCAAGTTACTAACATTGACGATACCAGTGCGTTTATCAAAGCAACCGCCTCAGCGTATACGTGGTTGTATAACGATCTCCCGAAAGACACGTCTGAATGGACCAAATCCATGGTGGAAAAAATCCGAGAAGTAGGTGCAACGATAAAGAAAGAGGAATGGTATGTGACTAGTAAATAACCGTTGTATCTAAAGGCAAAGGTGTCCTTGCGGGCAGACAGTGGAATCCTTCGTGTCTGCCCGCACAATCCGTTTGCTCAAATTTGTGCCTTTCATTTTATCAAGATTATTTTCTACCAAATCGAAAGAGAAGCATCGTGGTCATCCTTAAGATCCTTGAAAGATTCAGTGGTTACCTTGAAAAGATTGTCAAAATTTCCATTATTCTATCGATGGCCGGCATCGTATTGTTTGTCAACCTCGCCGTTTTTTTCCGATATGTTTTATCCGATCCGCTGACCTGGACCACTGAAATATCCAGCTATCTTTTGGTCTATACCGTTCTTTTTGGCGCCGCCATTGCTCTACGGCACAATCAATTTGTCAAAGTGGAGGCTCTCCTGGATTTGTTGCCAAAGCGCACGAAAATATGGATTTTAGTGTTTTCCCACATTCTGATTGCTCTTTTCCTGGTGGTTTGTATCGGATCACCATCGATGCTGATAAAAAAAGCAGTTATTACCAAAACCGTTAGTCCAGCTTTAGGTATTCAGATGGCTAACCTTTATCGGCTTTTGCGTATCGGATTTATCTTTATGCTTTTTTTTCTCTCTATGAACAGCGTAAAATTCATTAGGGACGGCATAAGTGCAGGTGGCGATCAGAAGGAGGACATATGATCGCTTCAATTTTTGTATTTCTTTTGGCAGTTGGGATTCCGATTGCATTTGTTTTGGGCATCAGCAGTGTCATCTACCTGTGGAAAGCCCAGATGCCTTATGTTTTGGTTTCCCAAAGAGTTTTTGTTGGCCTCGACAATTTTCTGATTCTGGCTGTTCCACTCTTTATCTTAGCCGGTAAGCTAATGAATGCCTCAGGGATAACCAGACGATTGGTTGACTTCTTTTTTATCATCATTGGCCATATTCGTGGAGGATTGGCCTATGTGAACATAATAGCCAGTGTTTTCTTTGCCGGTATTACCGGTGCCGGAGCCGCAGACACGGCTGCAATCGGCTCGATCATGATCCCTGCAATGAAAAAAGAAGGGTATTCACCGGAATATAGTGGCGCGGTAACAGCGATATCCTCAACCATTGGACCAACCATACCGCCAAGTATCGCCATGGTTGTTTACGGCGCAATGGCCGAGGCTTCTATAGCAAAATTATTTTTAGCTGGATTTATTCCCGGCCTCCTATTGGGATTTGCTCAATTGCTGGTTGCCGGTCACTTTGCCAGACGTCAGAAATTTCCGGTAAGACAAAAAATTATCTCCATACGTACCGTCACCATAGGTTTCTTCAATACGATCTTAGCGATAATGATGCCGATAATTTTACTCGGTGGAATTCTCAGCGGCATATTTACACCTACCGAGGCGGCCGGTGTCGCTGCTTTTTATGCGTTAATCGTCGGATTTTTTATTTATCGTGAACTTAAGATATCCAATTTTGTAAAAATTCTCTACGAGACCAGTGTGTTAACCGGGACCATTCTAATCATCCTGGCAATGGCTCATTTATTTGGATGGATACTCGCGGCAGAAACGGTGCCGGAGATAATAGCAAATGCCATGACGTCCATAACCAAAAATCCAATTATTATTCTGTTTCTCATTAATATTCTCCTATTGTTTTTGGGAACCATCATGGAGACATTGGCTGCCATTATCCTCATGACCCCCATTTTGTTGCCTCTGGCTCAGAGTATTGGAATTGATCCCATTCATTTTGGAATCATTATGACCGTTAATCTCAATATCGGGCTTGCTACCCCGCCGTTGGGAGTTTGCCTGCTGGTGGCCTCGCCTATCGCGGATGTTCCTTTAGAAAAGATTGCTTTATCAGCGGTGCCCTTCTTAATCGCATCAATTGCAGTATTATTTCTGATTTCTTATGTACCTCAGCTGGTACTTTTTCTGCCGAATCTGTTTATGCAGTAGGAAAGCCAATGCAAAAAGCCTTAAATCAATCTAAGATCTATTTCAGGTCCTAAACAAAAATGGAAAAAAGGAGTTGTGATCGTGTCTGAACAAAAGCTAACATTAGGGATCATTGGCATGGGGAGAGTTGCTATGGCGCATGCCGAAGCCGCGAGGGAACTCAAGGAACAAGTCGATTTGGTCGCCATCGCTGAACCTCGAGCCGAGCGGGCCAAAGAAATGGCCGAAACATTTGGTGTGAAAAAAATATATTTGGATTACCGTGAGCTACTTAAAGATCCTGAGATCGAGGCCGTCATCATCTGTTTGCCCAATCATCTTCATCATCCGGTTTGCTTGGAAGCTGCAAGAGCTGGCAAACACATCTTGGTGGAAAAACCGATGTGTATGAACTTGGCCGAGGCGGATGAAATGATCAGCAAAGCCAACAAACATGAAATTACTTTCATGGTCGGACAGTGCAGACGGTTTTCCTTTGCCATGCAGGAAATCTTTAATCGAATTGATGAAATCGGACAGCCATTCCGAATCGACATCGCTTTTCTTGTTCATTTTCATCAGCCGCCGACCGACTGGTGGAAGAGTTCAGAAAAAGCAGGGGGATTAGTGATTCTCTTGCAAGGAAGCCACTCAGTGGATACTGTTCTCTGGCTTCTGAAAAAGGTTCCCTCATCCGTGGTTGCGTTCTCACAATCACAAAATTCTTTGTGGGAAGGAGAGGATGAAGCAGATATCATCCTCAAATTCGATACAGGTGAATTGGCCTCCATTCATCTATCCCTTAATGTCTCGCCCTATCTTCATGAGTTACTGATATCCGGACCAAAGGGATCTCTCAAGCTGTTTGAATATCCTACGGAGAAAACGTATGGCTTCCGTTATCGCTTGGAGTTAAACGAGAAAATAATCTTGGAAGGTGAGCAGATTCCCAGTCTATATACGATTCAGTTAAAGGAATTTGCAGAAGCTATTAAAGAGAATCGGCAACCTATTGCTTCGGCGCAAGAGGTAAGAAAGACAATGATGGTATTAGATGAGATCCGAAGATCAGATAGTGAAGGAACTGTTGTTCACCTTAATTCTTCTATTAAGTAAGGAATTTCAAGTTTATCAATAAAGGTGTTCAAATGGGCAACTATAAAGTTGTGGTCATCAATCCAGGTTATGAAACTTATCGATTTGAACGCGAGATTTTAGAGCCAATTGGAGCTGAATTAATTATCACTGGGGAGGATTGCATAACTGAGGAGTTAATAATATCTACTGCGCGTGATGCAGATGCCATTTTAGTACGGGAAGGGCCTATAACCCGAAGAGTCATAGAATCCTTTGAACACTGTAAGATAATCGCTCGCTATGGAGTAGGTATTGATAACGTCGACTTGGAAGCCGCTAGGCAAAAGAAAATCTATGTAAGTATCGTACCGGATTATGGCACGGAGGATGTGTCCGACCATGCCATCGCACTGCTTCTATCCTTTATTCGAACACTGACGATTAGAGATAAAAACGTTCGCAACGATATATTCGAAACTGATATTATTGCCGAAATACACCGAACTACTGGCAAGAATTTGGGAATAATTGGTTATGGCAAGATTGCCAAGGCCTTCCATCGGAAATGGAAAGGCTTTCTACCTTCTAATGTTCTTGTCTATGATCCCTTTGTTGATATGGATGTCATTCAGAAGAATAGAGCCAAGAAAGTTGAGTTGGATACCTTGCTAAATGATTCTGACTACATCTCGATTCATGCTCCACTGAGTCCAGAAACGTTCCATATGTTTAACGAACAAACCTTGAGTAAAATGAAGACAACAGCTATCCTAGTGAACACTTCCCGTGGCGCAATCATAGACACAATTGCTCTTGCTAATGCCATCAAATAAGGAGTAGTACTGGCTGCGGGCCTGGATGTCTTCGAGAAAGAGCCAATTCCAAAAGACCATCCGCTAATTTCCCTCCCCAATGCGGTGCTTACACCTCATATGGCATGGTATTCAAAGGAGTCGACCAGGGATCTTCAAAAAGAAGCAGCCAGGGAAGTAAGAAGGGTACTTTCCGGGGAAACTCCGCACAACTGGACAAATCCCTGGTAAATTCTGAAGAAAGGTGTATTCTAAGACATTCATTATAGGAAATTATTAAAGATTGTTTCTTTTTCTTAAAAATACTGATCGCAGTGAGTTTTTGCACATATAGTATTTATCAAAAGGACCAGGAGCTTATCCGGCATATATCTTTAGATGAGTTAATATCCAGATGCCTTTATCTTGAAAATACTACTGAATGATTTGAGCTTATAAAAGAACCAGCTGGTGTTTGTAGCACCATTTTCTATATAGAGTAAATGAAATGGATAAGTTTCGTCTGGATAACAAAATTTCGTTGATAACCGGAGGCAGCAGAGGAATAGGGTACGGTATTGCTAAATCGCTGGCAGAAGCAGGATCTGATATTGTAATCGTAGCCAGAGATAAAGCGAATCTAGAGCATGCTCAGGCTAAGCT
>CP070700.1:3652029-3671542 GCA_020349865.1 Desulfobacteraceae bacterium | reverse complement strand
CCTTTTTTTGATGGCAGGTTTGTATACATTTTTAACGGTGAGTTACGAGGAGTGAGGATCCGTGAACAGGGAAGGATCGGGGCAGAGAAGATCTTCAACTACATCAAACGATTTGACAAGGGCGATACCCTGAAAGCACTCGAAAAGGCTGTCGGTATTATTAAGAAGAGAAGCAACTACATCAGGGCAATGAACATCATCATGGTAAAGGATGACACCATATATGTCTCCACTTCATTTAATGAAGACAGGGAGTATTTCACGATGCATTATAAGGAGGGAGCTGAGTTGACAATCTGTTCCGAGCCTTATCTTTCCGAGTCTGGGTGGCAAAGCATCGAAAATAATACAGTGAGGGCCTGGTAAATGATTATCACAAAGATCGGCGGAGGAAGGAACATCAACATTCAGGGGATCATAGCCGACCTTGCAGCCCTGTCAGAAAAGTTCATCATTGTTCATGGTGCCAACGCGCTTCGTGACAAACTGGCGGAGAACCTTGGCCAAACCAAGCAGGTGCTCACTTCGGTCAAAGGCTACTCCAGTGTTTATTCTGATGAGAAAATGATTGATGTCATGATGATGGCGTATGCGGGATTGAGAAATAAGCGGATCGTAGAGATGTGCCAGCAACATGGCATCAATGCAGTAGGTCTGTCAGGCGTTGACGGAAAAGTGATACAGGGAAAACGGAATCGAGGTATCAGGGTTATGCAGAACGGGAAGCAGAAGATTGTCAGGGATTATTCCGGGAAGCCTGAAATAGTCAACAAAGCCTTTTTGCATTTGCTTCTTGACAATGGTTACGTCCCTGTCTTGACTGTGCCTATCATTGATGAGCATAACGCTGCCATTAACACCGAGAATGACGATGTTGTCAGAGTGTTGCAAAAATCCCTCAGGGCAGATACGGTAGTAAACCTTATTGAGGCACCCGGATTTCTCGAAGATAAAAATGATGAAGGCTCTGTGATCAGGAAGATATCTCCCGCTGAGCTGGAATCGCATGAGCAACAGGTGGAGGGAAGGATTAAGCGCAAGATGCTCTCTTTAAAGAGACTCTTTGAGCACGGCGCAACGAGGGTCATCATTAGTGACGGACGCAGCGAGCATCCGGTGGCGGATGCCCTGGCTGGGAAGGGAACGGTTATCTCATGAACGTCAAAGACATGGAAGGGAGATACGAACTTCCCGTCTATCCCAGGAGGGACATTGTCCTTGTCAGAGGCAAGGGAGCAAAGCTGTATGATAAGCAGGGCATGGAGTTTATTGATTGCGCCTCCAACGTGGGAGCTTCGAATATCGGGCATGGCAATGAGGCGGTTGCAAAAGCCATCCATGAGCAGTACCTTCAATTGGGAAACTGCTACAGCATGTTCTATAATCCTGTCCGTGCCCGGCTGGCAGAAAAACTCGTCAAAATCGCCCCTAAAAACCTGAAGAAGGTGTTCTTTTGCAATTCAGGGGCAGAGGCGGTGGAAGCGGCGTTGAAGTTTGCCCGTGCGACCACAGGCAAGACGGAAATCATTGCTGCCATGCGAGGATTTCATGGCAAAACAATGGGCGCCCTTGCTGCTACGTGGGGAGCAGAATACCAGAAGCCATTTATGCCAATGCTTCCGGGACTGAGACATGTCCCATTCAATAATTCCGAAAAGTTTGAAGGTGCTATTAATGAGGATACCGCAGCAATTCTTCTGGAAGTCGTGCAAGGGGAGGGAGGCGTAAGGGTTGGGAACAGCGATTATTTCCAAAAAGTACTAAACCTCTGCAAGGCCAAAAAGATAGTGCTCATTATCGACGAGGTGCAGACAGGCTTCGGCAGGACGGGGACCATGTTCGCCTGCGAACAGTTTGTTGCTCCCGATCTCCTCTGTCTGGCCAAGTCGCTGGCCGGAGGCATACCAATGGGAGCCGTTCTGTGCAGCGACGACATTGCTGTCCCCGTGAAGAGCCACAGTTCCACCTTTGGAGGAAACCCCACCGCTTGTGCAGCTGCCATAGCCTCCCTCGAAGTGATCGAGAAAGAGGATCTGGTGGCCAAAGCCAAGAGCTTAGGAGCTTATTTTCTAAAAGAGCTTCAGGCCATTCAAAGTGAAAAGGTCCGTGAGGTAAGGGGCCTCGGGCTGATGATTGGAATAGAACTCAAGGAAAAGGCTGGACCGTATGTGCAACAGCTCATGGACAGAGGTGTCATTGTGCTTCTGGCTGGTGCTACGGTAATCAGATTGCTTCCCCCTCTGGTCATCACCAAGGAAGAGATTGATACTGTGGTGAATTCTTTTAAGGAAGTCCTGGGCCAATCAGAATCTGACGTTGAACAAAGAGGTTGATGAGATCATGCAGCCCGCCAACCAGGAAGTGGGGATGAGGAGTTAACCCTTCGTTTGACTCTTCCATGTGAACACAAAAAATAGCCTTAATTCTTTTCATATTGCTAAATGTTCGTTAGGTCCGGCTGGCTCTGATGCTGGCAAGTAAATGTCAGATATGATAGTAATGAGTTGAGGCCGGAGAGGACGTTTTCAAGAGCGAAATTTTTTGTTTAAAACCAGATATTGGTTGAGTTTCAAGGTTAATTTGGGCTATGCTCGGTGTTCTTTCAAGCTAACAAAACGCAGTGATAAGTAAATATAAGCAGCTATGATAAGGTTTATGGCAAGAAGTGGAAACTGACGAACTGAATTGGGTAGGAGTGACCAAATACAATATGTTGGGTTAGACTAGACACTCAGGTTCATCTGAGGATCTTCATCGGAATTGCATGTATGTGAAGCGTATCTCAACATTCTGAAAAGATTGCTTATTTCAGGTAGGCAAGATATATCAGGTCTGCGGTTAGGGAGATAAGCCCGGGAGGCACGGCTTCCTGAATGACGGATTCTTCGCCTGCCCGTGCTCACTTCAACCCTGCCTTGCGCAGGGCATTAATGACAAGGTCCCTGTCAGCTTCACTTTTGTACGGCATCGTCCTTGCCCAGTGGTCTACCGAGAACTTTGGGCTTATCCTCAGGACTTCTTTTGCTTCGACAAGAGCTTCTTCTTCCTGTCTATTTAAACTGTAAGCAGCGGCGAGATGTGCATTGGCAAGGAGATTATCAGGCTCGACATGGATGGCTTTCTTGCCTGCCTTTATTGCTTCCTCATACTGCCTCGTTAAGGAATACGAATTTGTTAAGCTCTGGTAATAATGACTTGAAGGAATAGGATTGAGACGTATCGCCTCCTTGCACACCGTAATGGCTTCTTTTGGTCTACCTGTCAACCTGAGAGCCAAACTCAGATAGAAATGTGCATCAGCCGAATTTGGTTCGAGGCTGACAGCTTGCTCACACTGTGCGATGCCATCATCATGTTTTCTTAACAGTGTATATAGCCAACCTAACAAACTGTGTGCAGAGGCTAAAGACTTATCTAAAGCAAGAGCCCTCTGCACGAATTTCATTGCTGTTGCGATAGAGTGGTAACAGAGCGTCTGTCGCTCATGTGGCTTACCATTTCCTAACGGGGCTATGGGACCCCATGACCCTCTTGTGGTAAGTTATTTTTTTCTGGTGCCATTCTTTCGGAACTGCTAAACTTACATATTTAAGGGGTCATTCTGTTTTCATTAATCCCATTTTCCATTTAGAGTACCTTGGTAGAGCAGAACCTCGGTGAAGTAGCTTTAAGTGTGAGAAAGTAACCGCTTCCGGCAGCTTTCGCCCTATGCCGGTACCCCAGCCCTCACCATGTCGACTTTCTCTCGGCCCCCTCATTGAAGCGGACGTCAGATTTCCCCCAGTACGGCTCTCTGTCGACATTCTTCCTTGTCTTATCAGTAACCGTTATCGTTAAGGTACAGATCTCAGCTGAACTGGCATAGTCCCAGTCGAGCAGGCAAATTGTTGTTGTCTCTCTTGCAATCCTTCTATTGATCCCTGTGCTTTGCCTTCACGAAAATTCGAATCCGCGTTCTATCTATACATCCAAAAGAACAACTGATGTGACAACCAACTTTCAAGCTGTTAGATAGAGGTCTAGCGACTGTGAATATATAAGCTTTTTCCACGTAATGGTATTTTCTTTCCCAAAACATGGTACTTTGTTACACACATTTTGGATTGGTTTTTCATTGAAATCAGGTTAACTACTTGATTTTCTGCTAATAATCACTTCGCATTAGATATTGATGTGACAACCAACTTTCAAGCTGTTAGATAGCGGTCTAGCGACTGCGAATGTATAAATTTTTTCCACTTAATGGCATTTCCCTTACTAAAAAATGGTATTTCGTTACACACATTTTGGATTGATTTTTCATTGAAATCGGGTTAACTATTCGATTCTCTGCTAATAACCATTTCGCATTAGATTTGGCACGTGCCTTGCTCTATTGAAACACCAATCACTTTTTCGGTAATGCGAAAAATATAATTGATCTAAATGCTGTCTATATCAACCGAGAAAAGCAGAAAAGGAAGGGGGCAGGACAAGCGAATGCATCAACACAGTAGACATTGGAAAAGAGCACCCAAAAAGTCATTCGAGATAAAGTTTAACGAAAGTATCCGCTGTATGGAGCTATCCATCCTCGACAGTGATGGGATGTTTCCTTTAGTGGTGAAAGATCCCATGGCTCGAAAAATATACCATATTGAGAGGACAAAAGCCGGGGGGTTAAAAATGTCAGCTCTTTGATAGGGAACAGACATATAGATCTTAGGCAGCAAGCCAAAGGCCAGCCAAAACCGATTAGCCAGCAAGCCAAATTTACAGTTTACGAACTGCCAGTTTGGCTTTTTTTATTTTGAGAGCTAAGGTCGTAAATGAATCAGAGAGTGAGATGGATGTTTAGTAACCTCAAATACACGAGTAAGGGAGGTGATTAAAGGGAAAGCACAAGTGAATCAATAAAAGGTAAAGGGAAAGCAAAGTATGACTGAAAATTAACCAAAGAAAATGAAAAGGAGATTAGAATGATGAAAAAACTGATGAGATTTTTTAAAGACGACGAAGGCGTGACCGCTATCGAGTACGGACTGATTGCATCTCTGGTTGCAGTAGCCATCATTGTTGGGGCGGGACTGCTAGGAACCAACCTGAATGGAATATTCAACTATCTTGCAGGGCAAGTAGCACCTCCTGCTGGTCCATAACAGCTGTTTGTGAGTATCTCCACTTAAGTTCCGATAGGAGATACTCACATTCCTTTTGAGCATATTAAAAAAATGTAGTCAAAGCCTTAAAAGCAAAGAACAGAGTGTCCGATATACATAGAATAGAAAACCCTTAAAATTGGCAGTTTTTGCAGGAGAGTGGTGTATTTTAACATGGATACTTTTTTAATAGTGTTTTTAACGGGAGTATTGCTCATAGCTATGACTCAAGATCTGCGATATCAAAGGATACCTAATCTGATTACTTATCCGGCTATGGTTTTAGCGGTTGCTTATCATTTTGTTATGAATGGCCTGGATGGTTTGCTGTTCAGCGGAGGAGGACTGGGCTTCGGAATCGCCATTCTTATTGTTCCCTACCTGATGGGGAGAATGGGCGCAGGAGATGCCAAGCTGATGGGGACAGTGGGCGCAGTCGTTGGGGCGAAGGGAGTCTTTGTGTCATTCCTTTTTATCGCTATTGTCGGTGGGGTCTACGCGCTGATCGTCCTTTTAATGAATCGTCAATATTCCAAAGGCTTCATTGCAAGAAATGCAACAACGGCAAAGACATTTGTATTCACAGGACAATTTATTCCAATTTCTGACAACGCTGAAAAGAAAAAGCCCAAGCTGTGCTATGGAGTGGCGATAGCGCTTGGAACTTTTATATATATGTTTTTGGAATTATCCAGTCTTATGAGGGTCATTTAAACTAAAAAGAAGGAGAAAACCATGGGAAAGTATAAAGCGATTATTCCAATTGCATTGGCGCTCGTGATTGCTGGATCAGGCAGTATCTTCCTGTACAAGTGGTTGAAGGCACAGACAGCAGTGAAAGAGGTAGTGGTAAAGGCGGAGACTGAGGCTGTCTTTATCGCGGTTACGGCAGTCGATTTGCCATGGGGGACAAAACTAAAGAAGGAGATGATAAAAGCGGCACCTTTTCTCAAAGTGAGCCTTCCGACAGGATACTATTCGGAAACTGAAAAGTTAGAAGGACGGGTTATCATCGCACCCCTCAAGAAAAACGAACCTATCATAGACTCGAAATTAGCACCCTACAGCGTGACTGCCGGTGGTGTCTCAGCGATTGTGAAGCCGGGGAAGCGCGCGATTGCGGTGAAGGGTGACAAAGTGATCGGACTCTCAGGCTTCATCAACCCTGGTAATCGGGTCGATGTCCTGGTCACCTTGACCGATCCCAGGAGCAAAAGTGAAGTCACCAAGATTGTGCTCGAAAACATAATGGTGCTCGCAACCGGCACGCAAATGCAGGAAAACGGTAAAGGTGATCCTGCCCCCGTGGATGTCTACACGCTGGAAGTCACGCCTGACGAAGGTGAAAAGCTTGCTCTTGCAGCTACCGAAGGGAGACTTCAGTTTGCTTTGCGTAACATTACTGATGCTGAATCTGTGTTGACCACGGGAGCAACCATACCCAAGACGCTGGCTTCCTTACTCAGTGTTACTCCTAAACCAAAGGCACCATCTAAGACGACAACGAAGAAATGGAGGCCTCGCAAAACGACTTTGACCGTGGAAGTAATTAAGGGTCAGAAAGTAAGCAAAAAGGAATTTAAACTCTAACCAGTAAGGGAGGAATGAATCCCATGTTACGATTAAGCAAATTCAATATGGTTAAACTGATTGTTTTCACAATTTTATTGGCTGTTTTTCCAGTGAGATCCTGGGCTACTGATTCTGTAATTTTGAAAACTCAGGAACCCGAAAGGCTCCAATTGGTGGTGGGAAAGTCAATCATCCTCAAGAGTGATATACCTGCCAAACGCGTTTCCATTGCTGACCCTGAGATCGCCGATTTTGTTCTTATAACTCCATACGAGATCTACGTTACTGGAAAGACCTCAGGAATCACCAATCTGACTTTATGGCAAAACAAAAAGATTTTCGCCATCTATGACCTGGAAGTCTCTTATGAAGTTTCGAGGTTGAAACAAAAACTTCACGATGTCCTCCCCAACGAGAGAGATCTCCGTGTGATTGCGACACACGATTCTATTACTCTCTCGGGAAAAGTCTCCAACACTGCTAATCTTACACAGGCCTTGGCATTGGCCAGAACATACGCACCCGAAGGCAAGGTCACAAACTTGATCGAGGTAGGTGGTGTGCACCAGGTCATGTTGGAGGTAAGGATGGCGGAGATGTCGCGTAGTTTGGTCAGGAAATTTGGGATCAATTTCAACTACGTCAAAGGGGGACAATTTGGGGTGAGCACGCTCGGTGGGCTCAGTCAAGTAGTATCACCGCTCGACGCAAATATACTGACGGAGGATGCGGGCGGAGCATTTTCACCAGTCCAATTCCTTGCTTCACCAGTGGTAAATGCCCTCTTCCGCTTCAAGAGTAACGGTGCCAACTGGACAGGCTTTATTGATGCATTGAAGCAGGACGGCCTGGTCAAGATTCTGGCGGAACCCACGCTTGTTTCCTTGAGCGGACAGACTGCCAATTTTCTGGCTGGAGGAGAATTTCCAATACCTGTTCCCCAGGGCCTCGGGACCGTGGCCATCGAATACAAGCCTTTTGGTGTTGGTCTCTCTTTCACTCCTACGGTTTTGAGCGAAAATAAGATCGCTATCAAAGTTGAGCCGGAAGTATCCGAGCTTGACTTCTCGACAGCGGTTCATTTTCAGGGATTTGTGGTGCCAGGCCTGACCACAAGGAAAGCTGCGACCGTGATAGAGCTTGCTGACGGTCAAAGCTTTGCCATCGCAGGTCTCCTGAGGGAGAATGTCCGCGATGTTCTTGATAAATTTCCGCTGTTAGGGGATATCCCTTTGTTAGGCACCCTGTTTCGAAGCCGCGGCTTTCAAAAGCATGAGACAGAATTGATAATTATCGCTACACCTCACCTGGTGAAACCGCTCAATATGGAAAAACAGACGCTTCCCACTGACTCCTACAAAGAGCCTGATGACACGGAGTTCTACATTCTGGGCTTCATGGAAGGAACAGAGGACAGCAACCCTTCTGCCACTAAAGGGAAATTGGACGGAGATTTTGGGCACGTCATGCCCAAGTCCAATTAGGTGATGGGAAGACTGATAAATAGAAAAATCAGATTTAACGCCAAAATAAAGGAGAAGGACATGTTCAACAGATGCCTTACACTCATTGTTTTAATCGTTGCCCTGGTGATGCTTCCGAGCTGCGGAGGAAAGCCACTCGTGCAGAAAGATACAATGCTGGACAAAAACTGGGGAAGATCTTATGAATCCGCAAAGTACAACCAGATGTTAAACCCAGAAGCTGGGAAAAATCTGGAGCCTGTTGTTTGTACGGACGGTCAAACAGCAGAGAGAACTGTAGAGAAATACAGGAAAGGTGAATCTATAAAGCACCAATCGAAATAGTATGGGATTGTTGCGATAGAGAGCAAATAGTGATCATAAGACTTCTCACAGTTCTGAAACAAACACTAACTCACCTACAAGAGAAATAAATGAGCCAGCGCGAAAAAATGGGAAAAACTAAGGTGGGCCTGAAAATGAAGATAAACATAAAAAGACAGGAAGGTGCTTCGGCAATAGAGTTTGCAATTGTCCTGCCGCTGCTTCTCATACTCGTATTTGGCATCATAGAATTCAGCATTTTACTTTATGACAAGGCCATGATTACCAATGCCAGCCGGGAAGGAGCGAGGGTGGGGATCGTCTATCGCTATACAGATGGCGGTCCCAACCACCCGGATGACACGGAAATTGCCGCTGCGATTGTTCAATACTGTCAAAATCATTTAATAACTTTTGGATCGGGAACTCTTAATATTACACCGGTAAGAACAGGCGATTCATCAGGTGATTCACTTACGGTCACGGTAAACTATCAGTATAATTTCCTGGTATTTGACAGTCTCTTATCGCTGGTCGGCGGTTCCTTACCAAATGGAATATCTCTGGACGCTGTGACAGTGATGCGGATGGAATAAAGCAGGGCGGAGGTTAAGTGAAATGAAAAGATCCATAGTACTGTTTAATCTGAAAGATCAAACAGGGGCGGTGGCCATCATGGTAGCCTTACTACTGATTGTGTTCATTGGCTTCGCTGCCCTAGCCATTGATCTGGGGCATCTCTATGTTGTTCGCAATGAGCTTCAAAATGCGGCCGATGCGGGTGCGCTGGCCGGCGCCCGTTTTTTATATAATGAAAATGGAACGGCCGTCAACACAGGGACAAACCAGATTTCCTACGATGCAGCCACGGCCAACAACAGCGAAAATGTTGCCGTAGATGTGAATTGGATTTCGGGAAATGAGGGAGACGTGCAGAGGGGGCACTGGAGTTTTGCTGGGCGTACATTTACCCCTAATGACTCTACTATGCCGGCTGACCTTTGGAATGTCTCAACGGAGGAACTGGATGCCGACACAAATTTCATAAACGCAATCAGGGTGGTGGCCAGAAGACAAGCCACGCCGGCAGTGTCTTTCTTTGCCAGAATTTTTGGCCATGAGAATTTTCAGCTATCTGCTGAAGCAATCGCTTATATCGGATTTGCCGGCACGCTGGGACCCGGAGAGGTAGATCAGCCCATCGCCATCTGTGCAGATAGCATTACGATAGACGGTGTGTATTCTTGCAATATTGGGCGGATGATCAATAGTGGGCAAAACGTAGAAAGCAGCGAGACCGGCGGATGGACAAGCTTTAATCAGGATGACCCATGCACGGGAGGTACCAATGCCCAAGAGGTAAGGAGTCTCGTGTGCGGTGACGGAAATCCTGACACAATTACCTTTGATCAAGACGTGGCTACAAATGGTGGTGATATCCAAAGCGCCTTTAACAATTTTATACAGTGCTGGGAAGCAGAAACTGGGAAAACAATACCATGGGAACTCACTTTGCCAGTTGTAACCTGCCCGGGAAACAACGTGGGGACCTGTGAAGAAGTGCATGGTGCGGTTACCCTCAACATCATCTGGATTACCGAAGCCGGGGAAGATCCCCATTATAGCAACGCCCCAACCCAAATGGGTGCCTGGTCTAACAATGACCCGGACGGTTCCGTCCGCTGGAATGACTTTGTCTCAGTTTTCAATTTGCAGAATGTTGATGGTTCCCCGGCTCCGTATGCGAGCAAAAGCATCTATTTTTTACCGGACTGCACAGCCCACGAACCGAGAGGAGTCAGCGGGGGTGAAAACTTCGGAATCCTGGCGAAGATACCGGTCCTTGTAAAATAGAACTTGAAGTGCCAACCTACACGTAACGGGCGTGTTTAATGGAGACTTTCTATGTCTAATAACATTATCTGGGTCAAAATAGCAGTACGAAATTTAGGTATAAGGAAAAAGTTTGAAGAAATCATTGCCTCTACTGAAGGCTATCAAGTTCAAAGCTCAGGTGAGAAGCAACGACCTGACCTTTTGATCTTTGAGATAGGAAAAAACATTGAAAAGGAGTTCCGGGTTATCGAGTCTCTAGTGAATTCTGATTCGGTGGGTGAGGTTTTTCTGACATCAGAGAATACCGACCAGTCAGTGCTCCTGAAGGCCATGAGGATCGGGGTCAAGGAATTTTTCTCTCAACCTCTTAATGAGCAAGAAGTAAGGCGGTCTCTGGATAGGTTTAAAACAAGAAGAGAGAAATTTGGCCATCAAGAGAATGTCAAATCCGGACAAATCATAGACGTCATTGGCAGCAAGGGGGGCGTTGGAGCTACCACGATCGCCGTAAACCTGGCAGTCAGCATTGCCGAAACGAAAAACGCTCAATCGGTGGCACTTGTGGACATGAATATGTTATTCGGAGACATACCGATTTTTTTGGCGTTAAAACCAAATTATCATTGGGGTGAAATTACCAAGGATATTGCCCGTCTGGATGACACCTTTTTAATGAACATCCTCTCAAAACATTCCTCTGGTGTCCAGGTCCTTCCATCTCCAAACCACTTAAACGGCAACCAACCAGTGACTCCAGAGACCATAGAGCATCTTCTGAGTCTCATGAAGGGCATGTTTGACTTTGTGGTCATTGACAGCGGGCAGTCTCTAAATAAAACCTCGCTTAAAATTATTGAAATGTCTGATAAGGTTTTGCTTGTGTCCCTTTTAAGCCTTCCTTATCTGGCCAATACAAACAAGCTTTTAACTTCTTTTGCTAATTTCCAACACCTTCCAAAAGAAAGTATTAAGATCGTTATGAACCGATATCTAAAGGAGTCACAGGTCTCTTTAAAGGATGCGGAAGATGCTATTAACAGGAAAGTATTCTGGACCATACCCAACGATTATAAAACGACCATGTCTGCAATAAATCAGGGAAAGGCGCTGCCTCAGTTTGCAGCAAAATCTGCTGTAACTAAGAATCTTAAAGAGTTGGCCGCTATTCTGGCACTGAAGGAACAAAAGGGAAAAAAAAGACGCTGGAAGTTTCTAAAGGGATGGTAGCCGGTTAAGATAATTAAAAATAAACTGCCTGTAGAGCAAGGAGGTAAGAATACACATGGAAATGAACCTGGTAAGGTCTCGAGATAGAGTGCCAAGAAAATATATGCCAGAAGAGTACTTCGAGTTAAAAAATAAGATTCATGATCGTTTATTAAACATAATTGACCTGTCCCTTATTGATTCTATTGATCAGAAAATTCTGAAGTCCCAGATCAGGGCCATTGCCGAGAAGATACTCAGGGATGAGTCAAATAGTATGCCTCTTAATGCAGTGGAAAGGGAGAATCTATTCAGGGAAATTCAATATGAAGTGATAGGGTTCGGCCCTTTGGAACCATTTCTACAAGATCCAACGATCTCTGACATTCTGGTTACAACACACAAAAAGATATATGTGGAAAGGTTTGGCAAGCTTGAACCTACTGATGTTAGATTCAAAGACGATGCCCATCTACTGAAAATCATCGATAAGATTGTATCATCTGTAGGAAGGCGTATTGATGAATCCTCTCCCATGGTAGATGCCAGGCTTCCTGATGGTTCAAGGGTCAATGCCATTATAGCGCCCCTTGCCATTGATGGCCCTATGCTTTCCATCAGACGGTTTGCGGCAGACCCCCTGGAAATGGAAGACCTTATTAACTATAAAACATTGACTCCTGAAATCGGTGAGATCCTTAAAGGAATAGTCAAGGCGAGGCTGAACGTCATCATTTCAGGTGGAACCGGGAGCGGTAAAACCACCACGCTAAATGTCCTTTCTCGTTTTATTCCCGAGGAGGAAAGAATTATCACCATTGAGGACTCAGCGGAATTACAACTCAAACAGGAACACATTGTCAGGCTAGAAACAAGGCCTCCAAATATCGAGGATAAGGGGGAGGTCACACAGCGAGATCTTGTAAGAAACAGCTTGAGGATGAGGCCCGACCGCATCATTGTAGGAGAGGTGCGCGGACAGGAAGCGTTCGATATGCTTCAGGCAATGAACACAGGGCACGATGGGTCTCTAACAACAATTCATGCCAATTCCCCTCGAGATGCCCTCATGAGATTGGAAACCATGGTGACCATGGCCAACCTGGACATCCCCAATGAGTTCCTGAAGAGATATGTCAGTTCTGCAATAAATATTATCATCCATATAGCTCGTCTGGCGGATGGGACGCGAAAGGTGACCAGCTTACAGGAAATTACGGGAATGGAGGGCAATATGATCACCCTGCAAGAGATCTTTTCATTCCAGCAAACCGGTATAGACAGGGAGGGCAGAGTAAGAGGCAGATTCAAAATTCATGGTGTTCGACCCAGGTTTATCGACAAATTCAAAATAGTTGGAATAGGCGTTTCCAGTACTCTCTTTGACCCAAATAGATCGATGGAGCTTTGATTCGAAAGGAGCAAAAAAATGAAGATCCTCGTACCTCTCATAGTGCTGTTTGTGACGTCGGTTATTATTATAGAACTTTTTGCCTATGCCTACAAAACCCTGCGTAACCCGCATCGTAAGGTAATTCAAAGAAGGCTCAAAACACTTTCATCCAGTGAATATGGCAATGATTCCCATGATATTATCCGGGAAAAAGTGCTTAGTACAGTGCCTCTCCTCAATACCATTCTCTTACACATTCCGGGTGTCAGATCACTCGACCGCTTACTGCAACAGGCAAATGTACAATCCCCTCTCGGGGTCTTCATATTGCTTGCGGCTGTTCTTGCGCTCACAGGCTATCTGGCAGGCTCTTTACTAACGATAAACGGTGTCATTCCACTTATAATTGCAGCATTTTTAGCTGGAATTCCCTTTCTGTATGTTATCAGGAAGAAGAAAAAAAGGGTGGATAAGTTTCAGAAGCAGCTTCCTGAAGGCCTGGAACTGATAGCCCGCTCATTAAGAGCAGGTCACGCTTTTACAAGTGGTATGAAATTGGCAGCCAATGAATTTGACGATCCCCTTGGCCCTGAGTTTACAGAAACACTTGATGAAATCAACTTCGGGGTCAGTGTTTCCGATGCCTTAAAAAACCTCGCAAGCAGGGTCGATTGCCCTGATCTGAGATACTTCGTGGTGTCTGTGATCTTACAGCGTGAAACGGGAGGAAACCTGGCTGAGATTATTGAAAGCATCAGCCATATTATTCGTGAACGTTTCAAACTAAGAAGGAAAATTCACATTCTGTCCGCCGAAGGCAAATTGTCGGCCATCATCCTTGTGGCAATCCCATTTTTCGTCGTCATTGCCCTTCGTTTCACTAATCCCAAATATATAGATGCATTATTTTCAGAGCCTGCCGGCAGAATAATGGGTGCTGTGGCTTTATTCATGATGGTCATGGGTATTTTTGTCATGAAAAGAATAATTACTATCAAAATATAAAAATTGCAGAGTTGAAAAATGATAGAAAAACTTGCAGATATTCCAATCCTAATGTCCGCTTTAGGGTTCTTGACCATATTCCTGGTTTCTATCGGGATATGGCAGTATTTCCACCAAAAAGGAAAGATGCAGGAGTTGATGGAAA
Organism: Desulfobacteraceae bacterium; assembly: GCA_020349865.1. The sequence goes on along the minus strand of CP070700.1, from coordinate 3,657,460 downwards.
AGATCCAGCAGGATAATGAAGACTATGACCCGTTTGGTGAACAAAGTTCATCGCCAAAGATTGCGGGCAGGCTTCAAAGTAAAATTCTGACTTTCTTGGGTTCATTAGGTAAGCATGCTGCATCTGATATGTCTGCAGATTATCCAAAGATTCGGATAAGATTCCTAAGGGCAGGATTTCGCCGGGCGAATGTTCCCGCTGTGTTTTGGGGTGCCAAAACTTTTCTTGCCATTTGCCTGCCTGTGGGATTCATCTTGGCCCGGATCACTGTCTTTAAAATCCTTAACGTCCAGGCGACGCTCGCCATCTGCCTTTGTATCGCCCTTTTAGGTTTCTATCTCCCGGATATCTGGTTACATATAAAAATAACCGGAAGAAAAGCCAAAATACTTGAAGGGCTACCGGATGCGATTGATCTTCTGGTCGTCTGTGTAGAAGCGGGCATGGGAATTGATGCGGCGTTTAACCGGGTTGGAGAGGAAATGAAGCTGAGCAACAAAGCGTTGAGTGACGAATTCAAATTATTGAATTTGGAATTGAGGGCGGGAATGTCACGACGGGGCGCACTTCAAAACTTTGCATTGCGGACAGACATTGAAGAAGTAAGTAACCTTGTGACCTTGCTTATTCAGACTGACAGATTTGGAACCAGTGTTTCCAAAGCACTAAGGACATATTCTGATGCCTTCAGAACAAAAAGATACCAAAAAGCTGAACAAATAGCTGCGAAGATCCCTGTAAAGTTAGTCTTTCCTACGATTCTTTTCATTTTTCCGTCTTTGTTTGTGGCGATTCTGGGTCCTGCAGCTATTCGCATTTACGAGATGTTTCTGGTTAAATGATAAATAACTGGGGCATTTTAAACGATGAATCTGCGAAAGGTTTAGGAAATGTATTTTTCAAGTAAATCTACTATGTTCTTGGTTACTGTTACCTTTGGGATAATTATGGTCAGTTTATTTGGGTGTACTTCATCAGGTCAGAATCTTCAGAAAAAAAACGAATTCCGAAATTCTGGTCAAAGTCAATTGATGAGTTCACGGGGCAATAAGGTACATCCTTTTTCCGACGAAAAGAAAATTATAAAAGAGGAACTCCCACAAATGACACCCGAGGAACTCGAAAGATTGGGGGATGTCTATTTGAGCAGGGATAATCTCTACATGGCTTTCATTCAATATGAGAAATCTCTGAAGCTCAACCCAGATAACATCAGGGTCCACTACAAAAAAGGATTGGTACTTGTTTTAGGCGGGCTGGAAAAAGACGCGATCAAGGAATTTAAGGAGGTACTGAAAAAAGAACCTAACTACGCTCTGGCTCATCAAGGATTAGGACAAGCTTTTCTTGAAGCGAGGACATATGATGAAGCTGAAAAGAATCTCAGAAAGGCCGTTGATTTGAATCCAAAGCTCTGGAAATCCCATAACTTTTTGGGATTGGTATATGACCACCAGAGAAAACATGGCCAGGCAATTTATGAGTATGCAGCGGCTATACGCTTGAGACCACTTAGCGGGGTTTTGTATCATAATTTAGGTGTATCCTACTTTCTGGCCGGTGATTACGAAAGGGCGGTCATTACATTCCGAAAGGCATTAGAAAATAGGTGTGTGGACAAGAAAGTTTACAACACCTTGGGTTTGGCACTTTCCAAAATAGGGAGATATGAAGAATCATTAGAGGCATTCAAAAGGGGAGGGGATATAGCACAGGCTTACAACAACTTAGGGTGTGTCTATTTGAATGAGGGAAAAATTAAAAAAGCTATCAAGTGCTTTGAAACGGCCATCGAGTTGAGCCCTGCGTTTTATGCGAAAGCAAATGAGAATTTAAAGAAGGCGAGAATAGCAGCAATGCATTAAGAACTTAGTTCTAAAGATGCATACGGCAGTCCACGCTAAGAAACATATAAGTAAAAAATTGCCGTTATCCAAAGATTGCGGCCAAAGGGGGGATAAAATGGACTTTGAAAATATTAGTTTCGACAAGCCCATTGTTGAACCAGAACCTTCACGATTCTCTCTAAAAACATTCACCGATATAGGGCGCTACGCTTTATTCATGGCTTTTGTATTAATGGGCATTTGGTTTGTTGGCAGAATCTTCGAAGCGGCTACTCACAGCACTATCTTCGAACCCAATTTAGTCTATTGGATGGGCCTGTCAACCTGGATACTTCTGGGAGTGTTCGCATTGACCGCAGCGGTCCAGTACATACAACTGTCAACCACAAAGTTCAGTCGATTCAGTGTGATCGTCAGCTGGATTTCCTTTGGCCTGCTGGTAGCCGCGATAATCTGCGCCATCCAAGGATACCGCATTGCTTCCATGGGCCTCTTTGCAATTATGGCTGGGCTGACAGAGCCAACCCAACAGGCCTTTTTCCAACTCTTCAAATTTTTTCCGGCTGCGCCAATGCTGCCCATCAATCTGGTGGCTGCAAAAGCGATGGGTTCGGGCCTGGAAATAGATGCTTTAGCGCCCTTCGTTTTGAGCCCTTCATATATATTTATCTTTTTTGTCTGGAGTCTTGTCTTCGGAGCGTTGCTCCTTAGGATGTGGGGTGAAAAATCCATAAAAATTGTTCATTTGGGCCTCGCGTCAGCCGGACTATTCATCATGATGACTGTGAAATCCCTATCAAGTTTCACAGATGAACAACTCATTTTTTTACAGGCTGGGGCAATAGTCCTGTTTTTTGTGCAGGTGCTGCTTACTTATTCTTCTCTCAGGTTCGCCGCGAGTGGAAAAAATGAGGATGGGGAGGAAACAAGCTCCATACCGCTTCCTCCTTCAACCTTAAAAGTCGCATTGTTCCTTCTAATTATTCTACCTGTGCTGGCTGATATTCAGAATCAATTTGTATTAGCTTCTGATAGCAGGCCGATAGTGCATCAGTTGGCAAGTGATGTTTCTAAGGATCAGTACGTGGCGGTAACACAGATAAGTATTCACTCCGGGCCTGCTGTCGGGGACGAGGTTATTGGTGTCTTGCCAAAGGGTACCCGGCTCCGTGTTTTGGACAAGAAGTATGGCTGGGTTTGTATCGGCAAGAAGAGGTGGATTTCATCCAAGTTTTTAAGCCCTCCTTAAGTGGGATGACTAACACTTAGTCTCAAGGTCTCGACACATGATGTCCGGAGTTTAAGCAAACTAAATTGCCAGATTCAGGTTAGTTGGCCCACCAATAATTAAAGGAGAGGAGAGATGAATAGAAAAATCAAGATGAGCGTAGCTATCTCGCTGATCCTGTTAGGAGGTTTTTTTCTCCTTTTCCTACCAGGCTGCTCTGCGCTCAGAAATATGGTGAGCTGGATCCCCTTTTTGAATTCCCCAGAAGAAGGTAATGATCTTAAAAATAAAGAATTGGCAGAATTTGTATCCAGCATAAGACCTCACCAGCGAAGTCTTGATTCAATCTACAGGCTGGCATGCTATTTTCAGGAAAGAAAGAAACACAAATTAGCGGTAAAAGAATTTAGAAAGATTATCAGTATCGATCCGACCTTCGCAAAGGCCTATAATGGAATGGGCATCTCTTACGATTCACTGGGAGAATTTCCCCGTGCGGTCCAGTCTTATGAGATGGCCTTGGCATTGAATCCCGATCTGGATTATGCACAGAACAATCTCGGATATTCCTATCTCCTCCGAGGGGACCTCGACTCTGCTATCGAAGCTTTTCAGAAGGCTATTACTCTGAATAATCACAACAGGCGATATCACAATAATCTGGGGCTTGCTTATGCCCGGAAAGGCCAGTTCGACCTTGCCTTCGCTGAATTTAAGTTGGCAGGTGATGAGGCCGGGGCCCATTATAACATGGGCCAGTTTTATTACCAGAATGGCCTATATAGGGAGGCGAAAATTCACTTTGCCAAGTCTTCAACAATAAATCCTGCCAATAGAAATACTCAGAATGGCTTGTCGGCTTCGAAGAATCTTGCCAGGATTTCTCAACATAAAGATGAAAAAAGTGCAGGGCCTTCATCAAAAACGCTTTTAACAGCACTGGATAAACAATCATATAAAGAAGAAAACAGTGAGGCAACTCTTTACGCAGTCTCTGACGAAGCGGAAAACCAAACAGAAAAGAAAATACCTATCAGCGCCACGGTACATGAGGATGTGGAAAGAGAGCGAGAAAGTACAAGTTATACTATAGGAGTTGGAGCATTTAGAAATCCCAAATATGCTCAAATAAGAAAGGACAGGCTGATTAATAAGGACTACAGCGCAAATATTAGGAAAGTGGTAAGGAGTAAACCATGGTACATGGTTAATGTTGGCAGTTTTGAAACGAAGAAAGCCGCGGAGGCAGAAGCCGTAAAGCTCTCAAGGACTGAAGGACTCGAGACGTTTGTGTATCGGAAGAAAGCTGGCACCTATGAATCGATGATCCTAGCCCATAGCACAATCGGAGAGAACAAAAAAACAAACACCCCTTATCAACAAATGAATATAAGCCACAAAAACTCCCTGAGAGATATGAACGTCGAGATTTCAAATGGAAATGGCGTGATCCATATGGCAAGTAGGGTGAGAAACTACCTACGAGAAAAAGGGTTTAAAGGAGCATGGGCAAGGGATGCAAGTCATTTTGATTATGAAGAAACCAAGATCTATTACTGCAGTGGCTATCTTCACGATGCCTACCGTTTAGCCCAAGAAATACCAGGATGGCAAACGATGAAAAAAGTTGCAAAATTTAAAGACCCGAAAACAAAGATAAAGATAGTAATTGGTAAAGATCTGATTCCATTTGATGAGGTATTCAGCACGAAATATCAGCAATCGTGAAACCCTCCGATGTTCATGCATCTTTTCTTCTGTTCATGTTCAATCAAAACGAAAAAATGCTCTTGTACCTGAACAAGTGGGAATGAGGGATCAGCCCTTTGTCTGACTTTCGCATTTAAACACAAAGCGCAGACTCAGATTTTTTTGATGGTAGTACATGTGGCGTAGATCCGGCTGGCTGATTTAAGACATCTACTTCTGTCAAAATGTCAAACCCAAATTTTTTCAGATATCAAAAAAGCGGCTGTGGCTCCGACACTGGCAAGTTAATGTCGGGTATGAGAGTAATGAGATGAGCCCGGAGAGGACGTTTTCAAGAGTGAACTTTTTTGTGTGAAACCTGAAATTAGCTGAGATAAAAGGTTTTTGGGTTGTCGAGTAGACCGAGGACTCCCTTGGCTACAGGCTGAAGTTTGTTTTCTCCGTTTGCCGCCTGGTTTCCCGGCGGTGCCACAATATCTCAGCCATACCTTCGGTCGCGCCCCTGCCCCTCACAGAACCAGACAAGCGGCTTTCCCATGCATCCGGCTCTTCGGTTAATCGTTCAGAGAGCCTCCGCCCTACGACATGGATTCAGGTCTTTGCGGATATGCGGTTTGGGCCATTTTACCCACTCCAGTGCTTGCAG
>CP070700.1:3636517-3651929 GCA_020349865.1 Desulfobacteraceae bacterium | reverse complement strand
GGTGAATTCTGCCATCATCTATCAGTCGAACCAGGGAAATCATGGCAACCTCTCGCCTCACCGGGTGAAATCCGGATAGTATTACGGCCTCTGGGGTGTCATCTATAATGAGATCTATCCCGGTGGCCGCCTCAATAGCACGGATGTTTCTGCCCTCCCTCCCAATTATTCTCCCTTTCATTTCTTCGTTGGGCAGATCGACCACTGAAACTGTCTTTTCAGTCACATAATCGCCGGCATATCTTTTCACGGTCAAGGCAAGGATTTTCTGGGCATTGCGTTCAGCCGCGGCTCTTGCCTCATTTTCGATCTTTCGCATCAACTTTGCTGCATCGTGCTTTGCCTCCGACTCCATTGAATTGATAAGAAGCTGTTTAGCCTGATCCCTGGATATCCCTGCCAATCTCTCGAGTTGCTTTCTTTGGTCAGCAATGAGGTGCTCATACTCTTTCTCTTTCTCCCTCATTTCTTTATCAAGCTGATCAATACCCTTTTCTTTCTCTGCGATTCTTTCTTCTCTCTTTTCAAGTTGTTCGGTTTTCCTATCGAGAGTTTCCTCTTTGTGATAGAGGCGTTTCTCCTGGGCAAGCAGCTGCTTTCGATTTCCTTTAGTCTCCCTCTCAAACTCAATCTTCATTTGATAAAGGGTATCTTTGGCCTGGAGGGCGGCTTCTTTTTTTATTGTCTTAGCCTCTTTTTGGGCTTCGGCAAGAAAGTTCTTTGCGTATTTTTCAATTGAATCTGCCTTGCTTTCAACGATTTTCTTGCGGAAAAAAACCCCGGCAAGTATGCCTATAATAAGGCTTAAGAGGATACTTCCAATTATATTAATCAAGGTCATAATAGGTAATCTCCTGATTTTAAATCATAAAATATGACTCAGGCCCTAAATTGTGACAATGAGCACCTGAGGATCATTTTACTGTTGAAAAAGACGGCAAGAGGTCTAAAAGAACAAGAGGTCTAAAGAAGAGGATTAAAGGATGGTTAACCCTGGTTAAGAGAGGAAACAGATTGTTGATCGAGCCCTGGAAAGACAGCTCTAACTTACCTTAGATCTTGTGTGTTCTATGAACTTGATCTCACTTTATAAAGTCGATTTGTCTTCCCTGACTTAACTGCATTCATATGATATTCACCCTAAGTGATATTAATCCTCTTATCTTTTTTCCTTATTCTCTAAGTTTCAGCCCCTTGCTAACCAAGCGCCTCATCAGCCCACTTGCATATGGTGCTGGCTGGTGGGGCATTTAGATTAATCGTTTTATTTGGTAATGGAATCAATGGTGGAATTCAGGGCCTGGGCCCGCCTCTCAATTTTGGTGACCAGATCGTCCCGCTCTTTTAGAAGCTGGAAATATTCATTAGCAATATCAAAGGCAGCCAATATTGCCGTCTTTCTTTCTGAAAGCCCCTCCTTGTTTTCCCTAACCTTCTTAAATTTATCGTGCACATATTTGGCGATATTTTGGACCTTATCTTCATCCTCATCGCTCTTTATGAGATATTCATGATCAAGGAGTTTGATCCTGATGGGCTTTTCCAAGCGTTGTCCCTCCCGGATCTAAATAGTGCCCGACCGAAAACTTTTATTTTTCCCAATCTCTGCGTCAGACTCAAATTATAATCCTCGAAATACTTAATGTATTCCTGTGGTTATAATTTTCGCCTTCCTTGATCTTGAAAAAAATTCCTAGTTTTCGTTCAGACACTAAATATCGATTTGCTCTATTTTTTCCAAAAGAGCGGCAATCCTGTGCTTGGCTCCGTCCTTGGCCGATCTTGAGCTTTCGAGTTCATCAGTTAAATCAGCCAGTCTCTCTGCTTGAACCTGGACTTTTTCAGCAAGAGCTTCTTTTTCTCTTTTCAATGATATTATGTATTGAATAAGTCTATCTACCTTCTCTTCAAGAATCTGAAATTGTTCGATTTCCCCGCCTGTGTCCATAATGCTCCCATCCTTATAACATCTCAAAATTTCTACAAATTGCTGAAATTAAGTCCCGCCAGCGCAGAACAAATCACTACACCATTTTTTCGGAATCTACTATTCCCGTTTTAAAAATTTCACCATTCCAATTTTGGCAGAATCCGAATCTATTTTAAATTTTACCTGCAATCCCTAAAAAGGTCAATAAAAAAGGCAGGCGGCCAAACCGCTTGCCTTTTACATATTTCCTGTCAATCAGTATGTTTATATTGCCTTTTCAGCAACCTTGATGCGCATGACTGCCCTTTTTAAGGCTGCCTCTGCCCTAACAAAATCAATATCTTTGGTTTCTCTGCCTTCTGCCAGCCTCTCCCTGGCCCTTTCCATTGCCTGGCGGGCCCGTTCCACGTCAATCTCAGGCTTCTTCTCGGCAGCATCCACAAGTACCGAGACCTTATCGTTGGATACCTCTGCAAAACCTGTGGTCACTGCCATGGATTCCTTTTTAGTACCAGTATCATACCGGAGTTCCCCTGGAACAATACCCGATAGAAAATGAATATGTCCAGGTAATACCCCGAATTCCCCTTCAGTGCCAGGCGCAACGACCGCATCTACTTCCTGGCTCACCAGAACCTTTTCAGGCGTAACGATTTCCAGAAATAGTCTTCCCATCAAATCACCCCTTATTTGGCGGCAGCAGCAACTTGCTCGGCCTTCTCCTTGACCTCTTCTATGCCGCCGACCATATAAAAGGCTGCCTCAGGCAAATCATCATGTTTCCCCTCAATTATTTCTTTAAACCCTTTGACGGTCTCTTCCACAGGCACATACCTTCCTTTTGTCCCCGTAAAAGTCTCGGCCACATGGAAAGGCTGTGACAGAAAACGCTGGATTCTCCTTGCTCTTGCTACGGTCAGTTTGTCCTCATCAGATAGCTCATCCATTCCCAGAATAGCGATGATGTCCTGAAGATCCTTATATTTCTGAAGAATCTGCTGTACTTGTCTTGAAGTTTGGTAGTGATCTTGTCCCAGATAGTTGGGATCCAATATACGAGAGGTGGAATCCAAGGGATCCACCGCAGGATAGATCCCCAGTTCTGTAAGTGCTCGGGAAAGAACAACCGTCCCGTCCAAATGGGCAAATGTGGTTGCAGGGGCCGGGTCTGTCAGGTCATCAGCAGGCACGTAGACGCACTGTACTGACGTAATGGATCCCTTTGTGGTGGAGGTAATCCGTTCCTGAAGTTCTCCCAAGTCAGTTCCCAGCGTGGGCTGATAGCCAACCGCTGAAGGAATACGTCCCAGAAGAGCGGAGACCTCTGAGCCGGCCTGGGTAAACCGGAAGATATTGTCAATAAAGAGAAGCACATCCTGCCCTCTTTCATCCCGGTAATACTCGGCCGCGGTCAGTGCAGAAAGCGCCACCCTCGCCCTCGCCCCTGGTGGCTCGGTCATCTGGCCGTAAATCAACGCTGCCTTTGGAAGGACGCCTGATTCCTTCATTTCCAGATAAAGGTCATTGCCCTCTCTTGTTCTCTCTCCAACGCCCGCAAAAACGCTGATGCCGCCATGTTCCATTGCGATGTTATGGATCATCTCCATCATAACCACGGTCTTGCCCACACCCGCGCCGCCAAACATACCCATCTTGCCGCCACGAGGAAATGGCACTAAGAGATCAATCACCTTGACCCCAGTCTCAAGGACCTTTACCGATGTGTCCTGCTCGACAAATTCAGGAGCATGACGATGGATGGGTAAAAACTCACTGGCATCCACAGGCCCAAGTCCGTCAACCGGCCTGCCCACCACGTTGAGCACGCGGCCTAAAGTGGGATCCCCTGCGGGCATAAGGATCGGCTTACCGGTATTCTTGGCCGGCATTTTTCGCACAAGGCCATCTGTGATATCCATAGCAATGCAACGCACCACGTTGTCGCCCAGATGTTGGGCCACTTCCACAACAAGGTTATCCTCTGTATCATCAATGGCAGGATTGGTAATATGCAGTGCTGTCAAAATCTCCGGGAGTTCCCCTTCCGTGAATTCAACGTCCACAACGGGACCCATAACTTGAATTAATCTGCCCTCATTCATAACCTATTTAAGACCTCCTTTTAATTAAGCCTTCTTTATAGCCTCGGCACCACCAACGATATCCATCAATTCCGCCGTAATGGCTGCCTGTCGTGCCTTGTTATAGACCAGAGTAAGATTTTCCACTATTTCGCCGCAATTCTTGGTCGCATTATCCATGGCAGACATCCTTGCAGCATGTTCGCTCACCTCATTCTGGAGAAAGGCATTGTATATCTGTACACTTATATGTTTTGGTAATAGCTCTATAAGAAGTTCCTCGGCGCTGGGCTCGCACAGATATTCTGCGGCCGTTTCTTCAGTTTCTGCCTCCCTTTGAGGGGGTTCAATGGGAATCAGTTTGACCAAGGTGGGCTCCTGTTTTGCCATACTGATGAAACGTGTATAGATCATGTAGACTTCATCAATCTCATCGTTCAGATATCTGTTTGTCAAACCCCTTGTCATCTGGTTAACAAACGAAATGTCAATGTTCCCATAAATCTGTATATGACTTTCTGTAATAGTGGCGCCCTGTTTTCTGAAATAATCTCTTCCCTTTTTTCCAACCAGGGTCAAACTACAATCTCTTCCATTGTCCTGTTGGCTTTTAATCCATTTCTCAGCCGCGCTAATAGTATTTCCGTTAAAACTCCCACACAGACCTCTATCGGCAGTAAAATGGAGAAGTTCAACACGCGAGACTTCCTCCTTTTTAACCATCAATGGATGGATTTCCGGATCGATTCCACTGGCAAGGTTGCCAAGTACTTCGGCAAACTTGCCTGCATAGGGCCTGAAACTCTCCATCCTCCCCTGGGTAGTCCGCAGCTTGGCAGCAGCCACCATATTCATAGCCCTGGTGATCTGCTGTGTTTTTTTGACAGCACCTATTTTTCGCAGGATATCTCTTAAGGTTGCCATTTACCCCTTCTCTCTACTCTCCTGTTCAGTTAAACCCGCAAGAAGATAAGCGGTAGAACCACTGGTTAAGTCATTCGGCTGTGATGGTCAATCACTCAACTATTCAACCACTTTCAAGCAGCCGGCTGGAAGATTCCCTTAAATTCATCAAGAGCTGCTTTCATTTTTTCTTCCAGCTCATCACTGATTTCTTTTTTGTCCTTGATCTCACTCAAAAGGTCAGAATGCTTACTCTCCATAAACTCAAGCATCTGTTTCTCATATTCAGACACGGCTTCCACTGGCCATTCATCCAGATAGCCGAAAGTTCCCGCAAACAGTATCATCACCTCTTTTTCAGCTGGAATAGGCTTGTACTGAGGCTGTTTCAAGACCTCTACCAGCCTGCGTCCCCGATCGATTTGCCGCTGGGTGGCCTTGTCCAGGTCACTCCCGAATTGGGCAAAGGCCTCCAGCTCGCGGAACTGGGCCATATCGAGACGGAGGCTTCCTGCTACCTTTTTCATGGCCTTTGTCTGGGCGGCACCACCGACCCTGGAAACGGACAAGCCCACGTTGATTGCTGGTCGCACACCAGAAAAGAAAAGGCCCGGCTCAAGGTAGACCTGGCCGTCTGTAATGGAAATTACATTTGTGGGGATATAGGCAGAGACGTCCCCAGCCTGGGTTTCAATGATAGGGAGCGCCGTCAGGGATCCGGCCCCTTTTTCATCATTAAGCTTGGCGGCCCTTTCTAAGAGGCGGGAGTGATTGTAAAAAATATCACCGGGAAAGGCCTCACGGCCTGGCGGCCTCCTGAGCAACAGGGAGACCTGTCTGTATGCGGCAGCTTGCTTTGAAAGATCATCATAAATGATCAGGGCATGCTTACCATTATCCCGATAATACTCACCAATGGAGCAACCGGAATAAGGGGCAATGAACTGCTGAGTAGCAGGATCACTGGCGCATGCTGCGACCACGGTAGTATATTCCATGGCCCCGTTACGCTGTAAGATATCCACAACCTGGGCCACAGTAGATTTCTTCTGGCCCACGGCCACATAGATGCAGTAGATTTCCGTATCTTTCTGGTTGATAATGGCATCCACACAGAGGGCCGTCTTCCCGATCTGCCTGTCACCAATGATTAATTCCCGCTGCCCACGGCCGATGGGAGTCATAGCATCGATAGCCTTTGCGCCTGTGTACATGGGTTCATTCACGGGCTGGCGGGCGATTACGCCGGGGGCCACCATTTCAACGCGGCGGAACTCGGTAGCATCAATCGGCCCTTTGCCATCAAGGGGATTACCTACAGCATCAATAACCCGGCCCAGCACAGCATCGCCCACCGGAATCTCCGCAATCCTGCCTGTCCGTTTAACCGTGTCCCCCTCCTTGATTTTGGTATCATCGCCCATAATGGCCACGCCCACATTGTCCTCTTCCAGATTAAGGCAGAGGCCAAAAATTCCACCCGGAAACTCCAGCATCTCCATGGCCATGGCCTTTTCAACACCGTAGACACGGGCGACTCCGTCACCAACGGACAAGACTGTCCCGGTTTCGCTTACCTCTACCTTTTTTTCGTAATCCTTAATCTGATCCCGAATTACCTGACTTATTTCTTCTGCTCTGATCTCCATTAGCTCTATTCACCCCTTTTTAATGATTCTCTTAACCCTTCGAGTTGGGCCTTTACACTGCCGTCCAATACCAAATCGCCTATTTTTGCGATAAGCCCGCCGATAAGGGACTTATCTTCTTTCACTTCTGTCCTAACATCTTTTGAAGTCAGTCCTTTCAGTGCCTTTTTCAATCTTTTAAGTGCTTCCGTTTTCAAAGGTCTGGCCGTAATGATGTCGGCCCGTATGATATTTGAAAGCTCATCGGTGAGCCTTGAATAGTAATCGGTAATTTCCTTGATAACCCCGATCCTGTTCTTGTCAAGGAGGAGCCTTAAGAAGTTTTTGACAACATCGGAAAAAGTACTCTTGCCCAGAGCAGATTCGAGGACCCTTTTCCGGTCCTCAACGGAAAATATCTGATTGGAAACAACCTGGAAAAATTCGCTGTTAATGGAGCAGAAGCTGGCGAATTCATTAAGATTCTTCCCATACTCTTCATAATGTCCGTCCTCCTGCCCTAAACTGAGCAGGGCTTTGGCATATCTCCTTGAAATCCTTGAACCAATCAATGTATCTTTTCCACCCTTTCTATGAATTCATTGACCAACTGGTCCTGATCACTGTCCTTTATCTCTTTTTCAATAATCTCCTGGGCCCTTTGGGCAGCAATCCCAACCATTTCTGCCCTCAACCGATCCTTTGCAGCCTTGATCTCCCGTTGTATTGTAAAATCGGTTTGTTCCAGAATCTGTTTCGCTCTTTTCTCGGCCTCAGCGATAATCCTGTCCCTTTCAGCAATACCGTCTGCCTTAAATTGCTCAATGATCTCCTTCTTTTTTATTTCGAACGCCTTTAATTCGTTCTCCAGCTCACGGTATCGGCCTTCAGCCACATCCCTTTCCCTTTTAAGATCCTCAAACTTCTTTCTAATTTCCTCCCTGCGAGCAGAAAAAAAGTCCTTAATGGCCGTCTTTCTTATCACCACAAAAAGAATAATGACCAAAGCGGCAAAATTGAGGAAACGATACCCAAGGTCCAAAAGCCTCTTGCTATCATCCGCAGCCCCATGACCGCCGCCTTCAGAGGCAACGCCTAATCCGCAAAGAAGAAACAGAGTTGCTAACGTCAGGCAAATTACTATTGCAAGCTTTCCTGCAGACTTTCCTGCAAGCTTTCGTGCAGGCTTACCTGCAGGCTTTCCTGCGGGCTTTCCTGCAGTCTGTCCCTTCCCACCTCTTAACAGGATCATTGGATGCTCCTTCCCAGTATCTTTTCGGCCAATTCCTCGGAAAAAGAGACAACCTGGTCTTCAAGTGCCTTTCGCACATCAACCATCTTTTTTTCCAGTTCTTTTTTGGCCGTGCCTATTTTTTCTTCTGCTGAAGAACCGGCATTTTGCAACACTCCTTTCTCGGCCTCTATGCCTTGGCCTTTGAGGCCCTCTTTTTCCTTGTATCCCTCCTTTCGGGCCAGAACCAATCCTTCTTCAATGCCTTTTTCGTCCTCTTCAGAGCGATTTTCATAATCTTCTATGGTCTGCTCCAAGGAACTTGTTTCCTCATTTCTGCGCGTCAGTATTTTGCGAATCGGTTTAAAAAGAAGGATGTTCATGAGAAAGAGGAGCAAAAGGAAATTGACTATCTGGATCAATAATGAATAATCTATTTTTAACATACCATCTGTATCCTTCCACTTTCTAAATTGATATGCGAACTAAAGGAGTCTGCCGTCTTTCGCAAAATTTCTCGTGAAGAATTTCTAAGGATCATTTATCATTCTTTGACACTGATGGCTGTGCCAGTACGGCCACTTTATTGTCCTTTTCAGATTCCTCACTTTGCTTCTGCATCCGGCAATTTCCCTCAAAAACAACCCCTTCGTCAATGGTGATAATCGGGGCCGCCATATTCCCAATAATTTTGCCAGGAGCATGTACTTCGATTCTGTTCTCCGCAGCAATATTGCCGTGCACTTCTCCGCTGACAATGATGTGGGAGGCTTGGACATCGGCCTCAAGGTTTGCCGTCTCACCCACAATGAGGGTGCCCTCGGTGACGATTTCGCCCTTAAAAGAGCCGTCAATGCGGACCGCACCGGAAAATGAGAGCTTCCCTTCAAATTCGGTATCCTTGCCGAGAAAGGCATTCATTTGATCACTCATTTTCTTCATTTCAAACTCTCCTGATTTTCAATGACGGGTGCATAGCATATCGTTTTTTGTTTTGCAAGAAAAATCACAAATTAATCAATCTACTGAAAAAAACTATGTTTTATTGGATTTACACAAAGGCATTCCTGCTGATCTAAAGGCAGAATTCCCTGTACACAGAGGGGGCGGCGGATTCTATTTACCATAAATTCTAAAGATTCCTTCTAAGACTCCTCCGGCAATGGAGAGGGCCTTTTCCGAAATAGTGAAACAATTCTCCCTATTACCCCTCGGGTCAATATCACAAACCTTGACGCCCTTTGAGACCATGATCCCGGGGTGGATCATACCTCTTATAACACCGTCAATTAGTGCACTCACAGGCAGCCCGGCCACCGATCCGACAGCATCCCCTTTTTTCACAAGGTCGCCAATGTCCATATTGTTCTGCCATGGGCCTCCCGCAGGCGACCTAAGAACCCGGTCTATTGTAATTCCCTTAACCGGACCGGGCACGCCGGTATTGTCTTCTGCCGAACCGGAAGTCATCAGGCGACCGAGATTATGGCCACGGTTGGTTTCAACTACAAAATGGGCATCTCTCCCGGCCGTAAAGCCAGGGCCAAGGGCAATGACCAGAGGGGCATCACGTATAGACGTTCCGATGTTTCTTTTGGCCAGTATGGCATCAATCAACACGTCAGGTCTGATCACATTGCGGGCCTCACATCCGGGATCTACAAGAATCGGTATTTTCCTTTGATCCCAAAGCGGAAACACCTCATGCGTTGTATGTACCGCCAAGGCTTCAACGCCCTCAACGACTGTGCTGCCATCGTAGATAGCCTCACAAAAGGCCACCTTGCGCCTTACCGCAGTGGGCTGATCGATTTCTGTGATGAACACCTTGAAACCGCATTGATAAAGCCGCCAGATCACACCCGAAGCAAGGTCTCCCCCGCCCTTCACGCATACCTTAATATCTGATAGTCTTAATACATTCTGCATATGCTGCTACCTCAAGGAAATGGCTTCGCGTTTTATATAATAAGGTAAAAACGGGACTTCGCTGCTGACAAAAGAAAGCCCTGCACTAGGAGGGTGACCGAGAATGGCTATGTTCCCGATCTCAGCGTCAAGCTCAAATTATAATCCTCGAAATACTTCAATGTATTCCTTTGGTTATAATTCTCGCCTTCCTTGATCTTGAAAAAAATATCTCATTCTCAGACAGCCTCCTGGGTGAAGAATACCGGCTATTTCCTGATTTGACAAGTACGCCCGTAACTCGTAAATTGCTTTCGCTGTAACAATTGAGCTGTTTGAAAATAGTGCATAGTCAAATGATGGTTTTTTCAAAAAGCTAAAGTGTTACGGTACATGGTGGATAGATGCCCTTACAAGATTGCCTTTTCCTTTGACACCCGATCACCCCCTGTCCTAAATTACCGGTGACATTCAAAAGGTTTGGCAACTAAAAGTGCATGGAATTCTCTTTGTGGGAATTCCGGTTTTGGGAGACCAGAATGCCTGTTTGTTTAATCCGGTAATCTAAGCCTACAAACACCAGGCCAGGAAATCAAGATGCGACTTTGTGATTCCGATGAGTCATAGAAATTCAAAAATTGACAAATATCTTTGCATCCACGGGCACTTCTATCAGCCTCCCCGGGAGAATCCCTGGATTGGAGCCGTTGAATACCAGACCTCGGCCCGGCCTTACCACGATTGGAATGATCGAATCACGCGGGAATGTTATGGGCCAAATACCCGAGCCCGTCTACACGGCAAAGGTGGGCGCATCCTCAAACTGTTGAACAACTATGAGTACATGAGTTTCAATTTCGGGCCAACCCTGCTCTCCTGGCTGGAAAAGGCACACCCCTGGATCTATAACCAGGTTCTGGTCGCGGATCGGGCCAGTCGAGACCGCTATCAGGGTCATGGAAATGCCCTGGCTCAGGTCTACAACCACATAATTATGCCCCTGGCACGCCGCAGAGACAAGCTGACCCAAATTCGCTGGGGACTGGCCGACTTTATGCAGCGTTTTGCCCGAAAGGCCGAGGGGATGTGGCTTGCCGAGACTGCGGTTGATACCGAGACATTGGAGCTGATGGTACAGGAAGGGATAAAATTTACAATCCTATCGCCAACGCAGGCCAAGTCTGTAAGGCCCTTGGCCCTAACGGGAGAGTCAGTGGATAACGATTGGCAGGATGTCTCAGAAGGCCGAATCGATCCTACCAGACCTTACCGGGTTTGGTTGGATAAGAATAGCCGACGTTTCATTGATATCTTTTTTTACAACGGGCTGCTCTCTCGTGCCGTGGCATATGAAAAAATCCTGGCATCAGGAGAAAACTTTCTTTCACGTATTCAACAGGCATTTGGCGATCATCGGGATGGACCGCAACTGGTCAGCATAGCCACGGACGGGGAGTCCTACGGTCATCACTTCAAGTTTGGTGATCTGGCCCTATCCTGGCTTTTTCACCAACTGGAAAAAACAGGCAGTATTAAACTTACAAATTTTGCATTGTTTCTTGAATGCTTTCCCCCAAAACATGAGGTCAAGCTTTTTGAGAATAGCTCCTGGAGCTGTTTCCACGGCGTTGATAGGTGGCGCGCAGACTGCGGGTGCAGCGTCAATCAAACGCCTGGATGGAATCAGGCCTGGCGGGCTCCACTGAGGGAGGGACTCGACTGGCTGTCTCACGAGCTGGAGACGATTTTCAAAGAACAAAGCAAAAGACTGCTCAAGGACCCCTGGAAAGCGCGCGATGATTATGTCACCGTCTTTACCAATCCCTCAGACCAAGGGCGCAAACGTTTCTTTCAACACCACGCCGCGCACCGGTTGGGAACAGATGAAAAAATCGAGACCTTGCTGCTTATGGAATCCCAGCGGATGTCGCTCTATATGTTCACCAGTTGTGGCTGGTTTTTCGATGACATCTCCGGGCTGGAGGCCGCCCAGGTGCTGAAGTACGCCGCGCGAGCCATAGATCTGGTCCGGCCTTGGGTAAAAAGGGATCTTGAAGAAGGGTTTATGGGATTTTTATCCAGGGCCACGAGCAATGACCCGGTTTACAGGGATGGAGTCAGGGTTTACCAACGTTTGGTCCAGCCCTCTCGCATAGACCCTTCCAATGCTACAGCCCACTGCGCCCTTGGCACTTTGGCCGGGGTTCATCCGCAGGAGGCCTGCGTTTTTTCTGAAATGGTGCGATCGGTCTGGCAACGTGATTTGAGAGATCACGACCTGCATGCAGTCCTGGGAGAATCCCAGGTAGTAGAAAAGGTGACCGGACAGGAGTACAGTCGGACATATCTTGCTCTCCGCAGGGGAGCAAGCCAGTTGAGATGCCTGACAGGAGAAAGCGTGGCCAAATTGGACCAGGAACAAACAGTCAGGGAACTCGAGCCGTTACTCGCTTCAGCGGAACCGGAAAAGATACAATCGGTTTTTTCTCGGCAGATGCGTCAAGTCAAGAGTTACGAATTCCAGGATCTCATTCCGGACACGCGAAAGTGCCTTGTGGAAGGCCTGGCTCGCATAGTATACGGGCAGATAAAGGGTTCTATACTGGAACATGAAAAGGCCCTCAGGGAGTTTATGCTTTTCCTTGAACATACAGGTGAGTCGGCCCCTCAAATACTGGGGAACGCTTTTAGCCTTCTTATCTCTGACCAACTGGCCGCGCTTATGACTGCTGACCAGGAAGAACTCGATGCTGACTGGGAGGATTTTAATCGTATTGTAAAACAGGCAAGGCACCTAGAGCTTGTCCTTAATATGCCGGAATTCAGAAAAAAGGCTCAGGAATTAATCCTGCGTGAGATGGAGAAGCTGACCTTATCAGGAAATCCGGATGCCATGAAAAAGGTTATCAACTTTTTGAATATGGTTGAAGAGCTGCACCTTGAGCTTGACCTCTGGGAGTGCCAAAATATGGTTTACGACCTTTACAAAGATCCACACTTTATTCAGCGCCTGAACTCCAAAGCCTCTTCAACTTTTCGTACACTGGGAGAGAGATTGGGGTTCCAGTTAGGAGAAGATTGAGATGCTGGACCTCATTATGGTCATCCATTGCCATCAACCGGTGGGCAACTTTGACCATGTCTTTGAAATGGCCCACGAGAAATGCTATCGACCCTTGCTTGAACTCCTTGAGGCCCACCCGGCAATCAGGGTTGGGCTGCACTTTTCAGGGCCCTTGATAGACTGGTTGGAGCAACACCGACCCGAAAGCCTGGATCTTTTTAGCCGTCTTGTCAAAAGAGACCAGGTTGAACCCTTATCAGGAGGATACTTCGAGCCGCTGCTAACCAGCATTCCGACACGAGATGCCCGCGGCCAGGTGCAGATGATGACCGATTACCTGGAAAGCCGCTTCGGTTGCAAACCGACCGGTTTCTGGCTAGCGGAGCGAGTTTGGGATCCCGGTCTGCCACTGACGCTATCCGGCACGGGAATGGCTTACACCGTGGTTGATGATACCCACTTCTATTACGCCGGGCTCAAAAACCATGAAATCTACGGTCGCTATATCACAGAAAAGGAAGGCCAGACCCTGAGCCTCTTTGCCACGCCCATGATTATGCGCTACCTCATTCCATTTAAACCTGTTGAGGAAGTCATGAGCCATCTCCGGGATTTGGAAAAGGCCGGGCATGCCGTTGCCCTCTATGGGGACGATGGTGAAAAATTCGGCCTTTGGCCTGGTACCTATGAGTGGGTAATCCAGAAAGGCTGGTTGGAAAAGTTCTTCACTGCGATTGCTGATAACACTGAGTGGCTCCGGTCTGTTGTGCCTGGAGAGTTTATGGCCAGGAGTGCTCCGTTAGGGCGCCTGTATCTTCCCCAAGCCTCATACGAGGAAATGAGCGAATGGGCCCTTCCAGCCAAGCAGGGTGAGACCCTTGAACGTATCATTAACTCACTCAAGGCCGAAGGTCGCTGGGAACAATGGCGTCCTTTCGTGCGAGGAGGCATCTGGGATAATTTTCTGGTCAAATATGACGAGGCCAACCGAATGCACAAAAAAATGCTCTTTTTAAGTCATCGGGTGAGCCAAGAAAAAGAGGCCCGGAAGTTCCTTTGGCGAGCGCAGTGTAATTGCGCCTACTGGCATGGCGTCTTTGGGGGCCTCTATTTGGGGCACTTGCGGCGGACCGTATATCAAAACCTGATCCAGGCCCAAGCCCGCCTCATGGCAGAGTGCAATAAAGACATCCAGTTGTTTCAACTGGATCTTGACAAAGACGGAAGGGAAGAAATCCTGGCGTGGAGCCCCACCATGAGTCTGGGCCTTGACCCCGGAAAGGGAGGGGGGCTGTTCGAAATCTGTCATTTGCCGCGGGCAGTTAACCTGAGCGACACCCTCACTCGCAGACCCGAGGCCTATCACCACCGTCTCCATGAGATCCCACAAAGCCAAGGCGAGAGAACTGACGGTATCGAATCCATCCACGACATGACCCAGTTAAAAGATGGGGATCTGGAGCGATCCCTTGTCTTGGATCGCTACACCCGCATTTCTCTCTTGGATCACTTTTTGGCACCAGATACCACCGTGGAAGACTACGCCATAAATGAGTATAACGAAGTTGGTGATTTTGTTGAGGGTGAGTTTCTGGTGGAAAAGGCACTGGTTTCGGCCGGTCAGGCCATTGTAGAGATGACACGCATCGGTCAGATCGGCAGCCTTAACCTTACGGTCAAGAAGTCGGTTAAGGTTGGGACGGAAGCGCGGTTAGTTATAAACTATGAATTTGAGTGCCCAGAGTCTGAGTCGACTTCGATCCTTCACGGCTGTGAGTTCAATCTGAACCTCTATTCTGATCAGGACCCAAAAAGGTACTATTTCGTCCCAGACGCTAACCTCCGCAGGGAGGTTTCTGAGACCGGCCATGAGGACAACCTGAAACGGTTTGAGCTTGTCAACGAATCGGATCAATTGAATACTGCCTTTGCCTTTTGCCATCCAGTTTCGGTCTGGTTTTTTCCTTTGATGACCGTCTCCCAGTCAGAAGAGGGCTTTGAGCGCACCTACCAGGGCTCAAGCCTGCTCTTCGTCCATCCTGTGGAACTGATCCAAGGGCAAAAGGCAAGGCTCCAGATTGAAATGGAACTCATCACATCATAAAATTGCTTCGCGATTTGTATCATTTTGGGGGTTTGAAAAAATCATCATTAGATTATTGGGCGGGCCTTTTTGCACTATTTTCAAAACGCTAAACTGTTACCGCGATTCTATTTTTCCGTTCGCCAGATCTTAACCCAGATTATGCGGTAGCATCCGCACCGAGGCGCAGAAAACCGTGGCGAAAGGCGCAGTTGGACCGATTTTGTGACATAGGCATATTCATAAATATGTCGAGGAGCAAAATCGGGAAAAAAGCGTTGCAGCAAGGATTTTCAAGTCGCAGTAGGAGACTACTCCACAATCTGGGTTAAAAGTATATGCCTAAACAACAGATCAAAATTCTGATCGTTGATTAGCTATTGACAATTAACCTTACTCGTTTCTAAAATGACACAAATTAGAATGCGGTTTGAATTTCCAGGTCCGTAACAGTTTAGCGGTTTAAAAAAACATCATTGGATTATCGGGCCGAGGATATCTCTTTCAGAAGGGCTGCAACACAAATTCTTAGAAGCTAGTCGAACGCCCCCTTGGCCTTGTACAGGGGCGAGGAGCAGGCAGTG
>CP070700.1:3629266-3636417 GCA_020349865.1 Desulfobacteraceae bacterium | reverse complement strand
TGCTCGGGACCCATTCGCATAAGAAACCACTCAGCAGCCAGATGCAGCGGTAAAGCCGGAATGATCCAGTCCGGTTTGTTCCCCACGTCAAGGTGATGTTCCAAGAAATCTACCCCATCCGCCTCTTCCAGTGATGTATCCGGGCCTTCGCATTGCACGAGATTCTCTTTGACCGGATCGACTAACACAAAACGTCTCTCTTTTTTGCTCTTCGCCAACCTCCTGTACGCAAGCTTTCCGAACCGGCCAATTCCGATAATCCAGATCTTTTCCATAATGATCTTTTGTGATATGAGTCTGTTGTACTCTTTCCCCTATGGGTCACTATGTGAAGTGGTTAAAAGCCAAATTATATTCAATAAAGGACTTATACCTATGGATCAGATTAGTATTGATTGTCCCGTTCGTGAAAAGATCAATGAGTATTGCTCTTGCCCAAAATCGGACTGCCCAAGACATGGGATTTGTTGTGAGTGTATTATAGCACATAAGAACAGGATTGAGGATTCAATCCTAAAGCGTTTTCCGCATTGCTTAAGGGATCTTGCCAAGGAGGCAATAGACGGTTCATAGTAAAATCCTGCCCCTCTTGAGGGACCCAAATATCCTTTCCTACCCCCTTTGTCCAGATCGAGATATGGGACATGGACAGTTTAGGATAAGTGAAGATGTGGATTACCCTCTAAAACTCAATCCCTTTTTGCGCTTTGATTCCCTGGTTATAGGGGTGTTTTACCTCCCTCATCTCGGTGACCAGGTCTGCGATCTCCAATAGTTCCTTTTTTGCGTTTCGTCCCGTTAGAACCAGATGGAGTTCGGGAGGCTTCTTCTCAATGATCTCCATCACATCTTCGATCTGCAACAGTCCAAAATCCACCGCCATATTTATCTCATCAAGAACAATCATGTCGTAAGCCTGGTTCGCCATGGCTTCTTGAACGGCTTCTATCCCCTGGAAGGCTATATGTTGATCAAGGGCTTCACAAACCCTATTCTGAACAAATCCCGGCCGGCCAAACCGCCTGACTGTAATGGGAAGGCTGGCCTCAGACAATGCTTTCATTTCACCGATGGCCGTTAGCCCTTTCATAAACTGCAGTATAAGCACACGAAGTTGCTGCCCTGCAGCCCGAAGGGCCAACCCCAAAGCCGCAGTGGTTTTTCCTTTCCCATTGCCCGTAAAAACGATAATTAGCCCCTGTTTCCCTCGAGTTCCCGTCACCATCCATGCCTCCAAGTTTTGCAGGTCAGTTTTTAGAGAGAAAAACTACAACAGGACTGGGACATTTGGCAAGGGATTAGTGTTTCTTCTATTTGATTAATCCGCTATGAACTATCGTGGATTTAACCTTTTGAACGCTCACCGTTGTCGGATTCACAGGTGCAGATGACCATGTCAGTTCGGGCGGACATCAGAGGTGCGATAATAAACCGGAAACAAGCTGCGGCAGCAGCACCCCCAAGTAGAGGGGCAGCGATGTAAACCCAAAAGAATCCGCCATTAGGACCAGGGATAGCGATTGAGCCCCAGCCGGCCAGGAAGGAAATGATCCGAGGGCCAAAATCACGAGCCGGATTGATTCCTGCCTGCGTCAAAGGAGCAGTAATGGCGATTATGGCCGAGACTGTTCCACCGACAAAAATAGGGGATGATCCCTCGCTTGGCCGCCCCACATTACACCCTTCTGTTAACAAAAAGATCATCAGGACAAGTATAAACGTGCCAATCCCTTCCACAAGCATGGCCGAGCCAATAGATACCTTAAACCACGGTATTGGAACACCGGGATTGGGGAAGTATTCTCCAAACATCATGGCGGTACGCATGGATTCCGGGCTTCCACGAATGATTGCATTAGCCGACTCGTAACCGGCAATGTTACCGTGAAAAACAAGCAGCACCGTCGCGCCGGCAGCGATGCTGCCAAGGAGCTGGGATGCCCAGTACGGCAAAAGCAGGGGATGCATTCTGCCGGCAAGCACCATTCCTAAGGACACGGCTGGATTCAGATGGGCACAGGATAGATGCCGGGTGGCATAAATGGCCAGTGTCACCCCCAGGCCCCAAACGGCAGCTACCTGCACAAGGCCCATCAAGGCGTTAAAAAGGACGGCCACTGCCACAGCGGAAGTTCCGATAAACACCAACAGGAACGTACCCAGGAACTCACCAAAATATATGGCTGCACGCTCTTTCATACCCGCAGGCGAATCACCCCTGTAGTAGGCTGATTATCCTTTCCACACTATAGACCTTTCCCTGCGCCACAAGGACACCCTCAATGGTGAGGGCGGGGCTGAGGGGCAATCCATACTTTTCACGTGCTTCATCAGAGAGTATCCAGAGTTTGACCACTTCGGCATCGATGCCAACTTTTCCTGCAGCCTTTTTGGCATTTTCCATTAGCTCGTTGCACTTCTTGCACGGAGGCTCAAGGCCTATCACTTCTATACGAATCAAGGATCAACCTCCTTCTTAATTTACTGCACCGTTTCCCGGATAATATGCGGAGGCTCCGGGTATGCCGGGCTGAAACATTGCAAATCCACTATCTCAGACTCTATGCCAATCTCTTCAAAAATCTGGTTGAGTGTGTCTCGTACGAGAGATTCCAAATTCTCGGGTTCCATACGAACCCGCGCGTTGAGGATAAGGGTTCCCTGAGACAGCTTGCCAAGATTTTCTCCGCTAACAGTGGGTTTAGAGGAAAGGTGCGTAACATTGGCCCACGTTGTTTTTCCGGCACTGGTTATTACCAACTTCAAGTGCCCTATTTCCGAATTCCTGCTTTTGAAGGTCTCCTGTAGTTCTGATGCAAGTGTAAAGGCAAGCTTTTTAACAGCAAACGGCTCACGTGCCGTCATCGAAATGGCGGCATTCAGCCAACCAAGAACAGCCTCGGCTGTTGCATATCGATCATAATCAATCTGTCTCAGGACCGTATTCGCACCAGGTCTGCCTGAAAGGAGATCTTCCAACCATTCCTTCATTCCTTCACCCTCTTTAGCTGAAACACCCGCCACGTTCTTTTCCGGAAATTTTTCCCTTATGGCAGACAGGAGCCTGTCTTTCTCTTGCAATGTGAGGAGATCAGTCTTGTTGAGCACGATGATGTCCGCCTCTTCCATCTGCTTCTGAAAGAGGTAAGAAACCTCCTCGGGAAAGGATGTCTGAGATTCTCCTAATAGGAGTTCTCGCACCCTATCCGGATCGACCATAATGGAGAAGGGAGCAAACCTGAACGCGTCCTTGTAATGAATTTTGATGGGATTGGCGACCGCAGCCACAAAATCGGTGCAACTTCCTACAGGCTCTCCCATCAGGGCGTCCGGCTTATGGACAAGGATCTTTTCCATATGATCAATCAGGTCATCAAACCTGCAACAGAAACAGCCTTCCACCACCTCTTCAACAGGAACACCAAGGTCACTAAGCATCTGTCTCACGATAACAGTGTCCACAAGATTCTCGCTCTGGTCATTGGTAATTATCCCGACGCGCATACCCCGCCGGATCAGGCTTTTGCTAAGGGCCGCCAATGCCGTCGTTTTTCCTGAACCGAGGAAACCTCCTGCGAAGATTAATTTCACCGGCTTTTCAACCGTTAATTTTTTGGGAACACCCATTATGCCACCTCCCGTCGGGGAAATATCTTAAGAATATTTTTGTTCGGGTTGTTCAAGACCCTGAATTTGTATCTGTGGAAGGGGGGATGAGGGAAAAATGCCCTTGGCCTTTTCAAAAAACCTGGAAATCAGTTCAACCTGAATATGCAGGGTCTGCACCCAATGCCAAAGACATTCCTTTCCATTCTCCGTCAGATAGTATTGCCGTTTCGCCGGCCCTTTATTCGGGGTATCCCATTCTGAAGAAAGGACCCCTCTTTTCTCCAAGAGTTTCAAATGACGGTATAAGCCTGTAATATTCATGGAGATTCCCAAATCTTCCATATAGCCTTTAATAACCTTTTTCAATTCATAACCATGAATTCCTTCATGGTTATATAGTGTCAAGAGGATCCAGGGGGCTGTAAAATAGCTCATATTTTTACCGGAACAGGGGCAGTCTTGGAAATTATTAGACATTGTATAATAGCCTCCTTAGTCAGCTATTATACAATGTATACTATATAATAAATCCTATCTATCATCCAAAAGATGATTTTTTTATAAAAAACGGATGATTTTCAACGTATAACGGGCGACCTGGATTGGGATTAGTGGGGAGGTCTTCTACCAGGGGGGAAGTTTATTCATATTTTGTAACACTTTGATTCTTTAAAAATAGGGCAGGAAGGGCCATGGGGATCTCTTTTTCAAAAGCGCCGCATCACAAAAATTATACAAAGCTCGTGGCACGCCCCCTGGGCCATGAACAGCGGTGCTGAGCAGGCAGAGAGGGCGACTTCTTTCATGAAGATTCCCTTCTGGGGCTGTCCTGGGCTGAATTTCAATGCCAATCTGCCGTTCCATGTAATGAGGCCAGCTTATGCGGCTTTTGAAAAAGAGATCCCCATGGCCCTACAATCCACGGTTGGTTTTTTCAAAAAACTAAATTGTTACCATATTTTTTACTTTTTCGCGTGAATGGCTGCGTGTTTTTTTAAAAGATCGTTCATTGTTTTGTTTACTTTATCGTGATCCTCTGTCCCTAAAGGAAAGGAGGGGCTCCTCTGCAACACTTCTCCGCTATAAAGCATCTGAACCTTTACGACGGGGAAGAAACCTGATTCCAATTCCTCAAGGCCGATGGATATCTTATATTCCGTCCCGGGGGGGTGCGGAGGGCTGGCCGGTAACACCTCGGAGAGTTCAGGGAAAAATGTCTCCGCAGCAGCCTTCTCCAATGGAACGCATGATATTCCCCTACCCTTCTTCACTTGCTCAACACAGTTATTGCATGAGATGCATGCGGCTTTTCCCGGATCACCTGCCTTCCAGCGGTTTATCAAGTCTGGCTCCCGGATGAAAGGACGGCACATGGAAATGTAGTCTGCAATACCGTTTTCCGCGAGCCATTTCGCGACATTAAGGGATCTTATCCCGCCAACGAGAATGAGCGGGACCTGGATCTTTGCCTTAAAGGCCCTGGCTTCATCCCGAAAATAGGCTTCATCCTTTTCAGAGTTGATATCATTCCGCATCAAGTTAGGGTTATTAAGGATTCCGCCGCTTAACTCAATAGCATCGATACCCCCTTTTTCAAGCATAACTCCAACCTGTAAGGCATCTTCCAGGCTGAGACCCCTTTCCACGAAGTCCTGACAGTTGAGTTTTACCAGCACCGGATAGTCTTGACCAACGGCATTTCTGACCGATTGAAGCACCTCCATGAGAACCCTGGCCCGGTTCTGGATGTCTCCGCCGTATTCATCCGTGCGATCATTATACCTTGGACAGAGTAGCTGACTGAGGAAGAACCCATGGGCCGCAAAGATCTGGACACCGTCGAATCCGGCATTTTTTGCCCTCATGGCGGCCTGACCAAAGCTTTCGACTACCTCCCGGATATCCTGGAGGCTCATATTCCGAACTCTGGATTTAGAGAGATAGGCTCCCCCGTAACCAAGCTGGATAACAATATTTCCGCCTCCATCATGGACCGCCCCTGTCATGGCCCGTAGACCTGGAATCAGTTCGTCCTTGTAAATGCCAAGCTGCCAGGGAGAGTGCTGCCCGTATGGATGAACATAGGCATGGCCCGTTATGATCATCCCCACGCCCCCTTCTGCAAGCCTAACCATTAGATCTATCATTCTGGTAGTACAGGTCCCATCATCGGCTGCCAGCCCATCCCAGGTTGCAGACCTGACAAACCGATTGGATAGGATCATACTGTTCATTTCGCTTGATTCAAATAGATCAACCATTCTATTCTCCGCGTTGCTTAGCTTTTTAATTCATAGTCAACCAAATCTTAGATCTGCTCATTCATTTCTTTATTAATATCTGTCAAGATCAGTTTATTTTAGCAGAATACTATCTGTTTCTGGAACCAGTTTTTTAAACCCGCTTTCCTTTAATATTTTGTCATCGCAGAATCTTATTGTAATCAAAGCCCCTTCTCTTTTATTAAATCTCAGGGGTTTGTATATTATATATTTGTTGTATGGGGAAAGATTTCCTTTAACTTTCTTAATTTAGGACCTGTTATTGTATTTCATCTTGCTTGGAAGTGGTAAATATATATGTTATGTTTTTTTAAAAGCCTTTATCTAACGGAATGGAATATGAGGAAAAAAGCCTTTGACCAATTGCCTTTTAAAATTGGCACTACCTCCATGATTTTTGGAGAAGATCTCTTAGATAATGTCCGACTCCTCAGAGGACTGGTTGATCATATTGAGATTCTTCTCTTTCACACACCATCCCTTAACAATATTCCCGGATCCCATGAGATAGAAATTTTAAGAAATATAGGTAAGCAGGAAAACGTGACCTTCACAGTCCACCTGCCTGCCTCCTTAGAGATAGCATCCACGGAAAAAGGAAAACGGGAGGAATCGGTCCGGCTTTTAAATGAGATCTGTTTAAAGACAGCGGAGATTAATCCTCTCTACTTTATTCTTCACATTCCTTTTACCCCCCCTACCCTGGTGCCTGTTCCCGGCCTTTATTTTACCACTTACCATTCACAAGGCTGGGGTGAATGGACCAAGCGTGCCATGGAGTCCTTGGAAATGTTCCATGAAAGAATAGGGAATGGGATTCAACTGTTAGTTGAAAATATTAATTATTCACCGTTTTTCTTAGAGCCCTTCCAGAGGCAGGGTCTTTGCGAGCTTTGTCTGGACCTGGGGCATCTTATGCTCGGTCAGGAACAGGTAATTGGTTCTATAGAAGAGTATCTGGATATCATACGGGTAATTCATCTCCATGGGGTGAGAGGATATGAAGAACACTTGAGCCTCGCGGTATTGCCTGAGAAGCGTGTGCAAAAATGGTTGAATTATTTAATCAGGAGTTCCTTTAAAGGGATAATGCTTTTGGAACTGTTCAGTCCACGAGATCTGGAGGAGTCAATTGATATTGTTCTCAAGACACTCTCTTCATGAATAGGAGAATAGAAGGCCTGTGGGATCTAATTTGAATTGCTGTCTTCTTCTACTTAATCATTCCTTCCAGGTATTCCAAGGCATATGTGGCCGCTC
>CP070700.1:3618901-3629166 GCA_020349865.1 Desulfobacteraceae bacterium | reverse complement strand
TTCCACTCTGATTGGCGACCCACAATCAAGGCACGGAGCATCAATCTGGACAATTTTGCCCGGAAAAAGCCAGCTGACCGCCAGCGACTCGAACCCTCACTGGGCGAACCACTTCTGCTGACCCTCTATCGTAATGCGATACTGGGTGGGAAGGTGGTTGAACGGTGGAAAAGAGACGATGTAATCGGTATTGGGGAACAACCAACCTGGAAAGTTGCGGGAAAAAAGCTCATGAAGGGCTTTGCGTCCTTCTTCGGGTGTGACTCCTAACTCGACTGCAAGCTCCGTATAGTGAGGCGCTTGCCCTGTCTCCACCATGCGTTTCATTATGATTTGGAAGGTTCTGTCCTTTTGGCTGGGTTCATTCATAGCACCATCTCCTTTATTTGAGTGGGTTTATGAGAATTTCCTTTTCAGAGTGTTTACTTGATCGAGGGGATTAAGCTACCAAGAGAACAATCAAGTAAAAGAATTCTTATTAAAGCTCAATTAGGGACGCCCCTTTTGGCCTTTTTGATTTCATTAGAAACTTGCCACTCCGCAGCTCCACGAAAAATTTTAATTAGATCAGGTCCCAATAAACTCCAATTTGGCACCGTTAAGATCTTGGAAATAGCAGAACTTGACCACGGCCCCGCCCACTTCTACAGATTGAGGCGGAGAATAGAATTTGACACCCTTGGCAACAAATTCACTATAAAGTTCATCAATGGCATCTACAGTAGAAAAGGCTATATGCGCAACTCCTTGAGCATTTGAGGGTGTGTCGGGATCGAATTTTTGACCTGCTGGATTCGCGTATTCTATTAACTCCACCATGGTAGCACCCTCTGCTTCACCCCATTGGAGCATGGCCCCCAAGAGATGTGCATTTGGTACTGCTACCCCTGTTCCCACCTCTGGCGATGCAAGATCAAATTCCGCCATTAATTTTAGACCAAGTACATCCTGATACCATTTTTTTGCTTCTTCAATCTCGGGAACAATGATACACGCATGATGCATTCCGCTAATCTGAGCCATTTTCTTTACCTCCTTTTTTATACGCTTTAAATATATCGTATAACCCTATAACGTGGTCTACCCTCCTTTCTTCGCTTTGAAACTTGGTGGGGCGCCCATTAAAGAAACAATGAAAAATCAGCACGGATGACTCTGGAGATCCTCAGCCGAACGTGAGTTGTCTTGCAAATGAGAAGTTGCTTCAGAATGGCGCATAGGTGCTGATAAGAATTTCTTTATTTCTGTTCAAAGTAAAAATAGCTTTTTATCACCAATGTCATATCATGGGGCGACATGTCAAGTCTTCATTTTTTGTATTGTATTGATGAAAAGGCTGAACTGACGGCTCTTTCAGAAAGATTGTTGGAAAAATTTGGTTGTTGACCCAGCAAAGGATCCATCTAATTCATTGGCGATATCCTTTTTGCAGGCCCTGCAACGTTGGGCACCTCTAAAAAGCGGTTCACCACATGAAAAACAATGATAACGTTCACATTCTGACCGTGCCCATTCTATGCTGCCCGCCTCATCGCCGTGCTCAGCTACTTTAGCTCGCCATAGAGGTATCGTTCTTTTCATAACTCTTGCGCCAGTTGTAATAGAGAAACTTTCTGTGATACTGCATGGCCATTCTTCACATTGGTGGCAAGAGTAATATCCTTTGGATTTTACGCAATCCCTTATCTTGCACATCTTGCAATAGCCATAGAGCTTTTTCGGCGGATCGGATTGCATGCACCCTAAACACTCCGTTTCTTGGGGTTTTGTTCCGTAAAGGTTTCCTATAATTGCCCTTAATTTTTCATTTTTATCTCTCGTTGCAATGTAAACCGCGCATACACCGCAGTATAGCCCGCAGGGTGACATTAAATCCTTGTTTCTAATCTCTTCTTCAGTCCATCCTTCCATATGTATGCCTCCTCATTCGTATCTTAAATACATAATCTTTTATTTAAAAATTTTTAAGATAGAAAATTAGGGGACGGGTATTGATATATTGATTGATAAAGAGTAATTCCTTCATTGCAATCTACCAATGTAAAAAGAAGACACGTTTCCATTCACCATATCAATATATCAATACCCGTCCCTAATTTTACAATCTGATTTGATATGAAAATCAGCATCTTTAAACGATTTTGTCAAAATTAAAGATCTGACCCCTTGTGGGTCTCATATTACTTAAAGTCGTGACAAACCCAATTACTTTATTGCATTAATCGTATAAATGCTTCTTGAGAAAGGCTGCTTGTGTTCTGACGGTTTCCTCGAATTTATCCCCAGTATAGATATCGAAATGACCAATGGGATATTTGACAACCTCGGCTTTGGAAATTTTGGCAGCCATTTCTTCCTGCAATGTTGCTGGTATAATCGAATCATTTTCTGCAATAACCACAAGAGCAGGACAGGAAACTTTAGCGGCTGATTTGATTGGGCGGTATGGCGCTGTTAAAGCCAGCCTGGCAGGTACTTTATTCTCCCATGTGGAGCCTTCCGGCACCAGTGACATATAGCCGTCGTAAGCATCATGCGAATTCAGCACGGCAAATTCTTTGGGTTTGCCAATTAGCGGGACGCAATGTGCTGAAAGCCCTATCACCATTCGTAACACATCATAAATACCGTGAACCGTTACCTTTAAAATAAAGCCCAAACCCTTGCCAAGCAAGTGTTGCAAGGAATCGACAGCTGGTACTTGGCTGACAAGCGCTGCAATGCTCGGTTCTTTTGCAGCTGTAACGATGACGTGACCACCGCTGTATGAACTGCCCCAGAGCGCAATCCTGCCTGTGTCTACAGTCGGTATTGACTGGACATGGCGCATAGCGGCCTGCCAATCCTGCAAATGATGTGTGGGGAGCACCAGTTGTCTGGGTTTGCCGTCGCTATCGCCGAAGCAGCGGTAATCAAACAGAAGTACTGCCATCCCTTGGTTCGCAAAATATTCGGCGTAGGCAGGCAGTGCGAAGCTTCTTTCAGCCCCCAATCCATGTGCCATGATAACGATGGGTGGCTTGTCAACAGCGGTTGGCAAATACAGGTCTGCTGCACACCTGACGCCCTGACTCATAAAATCTGATCGAGTCCGAGTGAAGTTGAAAGGCTTTTTTTGTTCAAGCATGATTTTTTCCTTCTTCGTTGAACTTTTTAAGAAATTGCTGCCAGTTCCTTTTCATATTTCTTTACCCATCCATCAGCACTGCATTCTTTGAAGATTTCGATTGCCTTACTTAGGTTCTCACCGACTTTTGGCAGATTACCTTTTCGTTTAAACAGTTCGGCGTAAAGGGCATAATCACCGCCTAAGGACCACACTGTGCGATTCCGTTTGTCGGCTTTGATAGCCTTCTTGACCCAATCCTCCGCCTCAGATATGTGAGAGTCATCAATATTCAACAAAATCTCTCCAATATATCTCGCGGCCCAGCCTTCAAAAACCTTGTGTTTATTATCCTTATAATATTTGAATAGCTCACTTAGATTGATGCCCTGATCTCTATTGAGTGCCTTTGCCCTCGCTGTCGCGACTTCAAACATTTTCACCCAGGAGGGTAAAATTCTACCAGGTTCCAGAATCGAAATTGCTTTTTGATAATAACCCGTTGCCCTTTCATATTTTCCCATATCACAATACATATGACCCAATGAAAAAGGTGCCCAGGGTCCCCAGACAGCCTGAGTAGTTTTTTCACAATAATCTGACCCTTTGAGAAGCTTACTTTCCGCTTCATCAAAAAACCCTTTAAAATAACAAGACACCCCATAAGCGGTATAGGCCATCCCTTTAACAAACATACCACCGATTTCTTTTGCCACTTGTAACGCTTCTCCGCCTATTTTATAGGCAGCGTCTATTTTTCCTTGAAAAACATAGTTAAGGCATATGACACCTTTCGCAAATGGTATCCCAACCAAATCATTTGCTAATTTACTCAAATCCATGCATTTTTTAAGATACTCAAGACTTCCTTCAAATTCACAATTAAAACTCAGGGTAGCTCCTAGATAATAATTCGCAAACCACAAAGGCATATAAAAGACTAATTCATCATCCACTTTCTCTGCGATCTTAAATACCTCGTTTAATTGTCGAAATCCTTTCGAATTATCCTCTTCGCCCCAAAGACTATACAGCCCAATGGCAACATGAATCCCTGGAAGCCTTCTTTGATGATTGAGCGCTAAAGCCAAATCAACTATTGGGGTAACAGCCTCTTTTGCATCCACAAGGCGACTCAAACTCATATAATAACCTGCAAGAACCGTTCTGGCGTCAATGATTTTCCTCTGAGTCGCATCTGTTTTTGGTAATCGCTCGAGACATAAGACTCTTTTCTTGGCATACTCGATCGCATCTCTATATGAACCCGCTTTGACGGCCTTTTTACCTGACAATTGGCAGTACTCAGCTCCCCTTTCATAATTCCAACTTTCAATAAAATGTCCGGCGAGAACCCCATAAAACTCGCCAATATTCTCTTTGTTCAAATCCTCGATTGCATTGCCTATCTTTTCATGAAGCTTTTTCTTTCGTTTGGTTAATAAGGAATCATAAACCACCTCCCGGGTAAGGGCATGTTTGAAGATATAGGTGGTTTCCGGATATATGCCCCGTTCGTAGATAAGCTCAGCTTCCTTTAAAATCGACAGACTGGACAACAATTCTTGTTCTGGAAGGTCAGTCACTCGCTTTATCAACCGATAGTCGAACTCTCTTTCAATTACTGAGCCTGTCTGCAGGACATCTTTGGCATTTTCGGGCAGCGAATCCACTCTGGCCATGATGACATCCTGGATGGTAGAAGGAATGGTCACATCTTGATAATCTTTGGCCAGCCAATATTTTCCGCCCTTTTCCTCTAAAAGTTTGAGATCGTTTAGAGACCTGACAAACTCCTCAATGAAAAAGGGAATCCCTTCAGCCTTCTCCAAAATCAGGTTTTCAAGATCTTCATCAAGCGAGTCGGTGCCGAGCAGATAAGCTACCATGGCAAGGCTTTCTCGATTCGAAAGCCGGTTCAAGGTTAATTGGTTATGGTAGGATTTACCGCCCCAGGAAGGCACAAATTCGGGGCGATAGGTGAATATAAATAATACCCTTCCCCCGGGTATATAATCCAATGAATTTTTCAACACATCTTCTGAACTTTTATCCATCCAATGCAGGTCTTCATAGGCCAGAATTAGCGTTCGAATTTCAGATCCTTTATAAACAATGCGCTTCAATGCCTCGATGATGCGGTCTTTCCTGGCCTCAGGGCTTATGAGAATCTGGTCGATGCCGCTGTCTTTTACGCCTAAAATCTCCAGAAGATAAGGCAAAGTTGAAGGTTCATCGGCTTTCAGTATTTTTAATCCTTTGATAACTTTCGCCCTGATTTCTGAATCCCTGTCACTCTCTATAATATTGAAATTTGCTTTTAGGATGTCTGTCTGCAAATGATACGCGACGCCCTTGCTGTAAGAAAGACACCTTCCTTCTAAAAACGTGACATCCTGGTGAGCCACAGCCTTTCTAAACTCATATAAAAGCCGGGATTTACCAACTCCTGCTTCAGCAACAATTGAAAAAGCCTGTCCCCTACCGAGCTTTGCTCGCTCAAAACCATCGAGCAAGAGCTCTAACTCGCGCTCCCTTCCTACAAATGGCGTTAGACCCCGATCGGTACTGACATCAAACCTTGTCCTTCTCGTGCTGGGTGCAATTGCCCTGTAAACCCCAACAGCTTCTATCTTTCCTTTAACATCTCTTTTTCCCAGAGCTTCAAATCGAAAAAGACCCTCGGTTAATTTGAAAGTCGCTTCGGTAACATAAGTTGTTCCAGATTCGGCGAGATTTTCCACTCTGGATGCCATATTCACGGTATCCCCGACCGCCTTGAACTCTACCCGCAAATCATTGCCTAAAGTACCTACCACCACGGGACCGGTATGAATACCGATTCGCATTTTAAGAGCAGATGCTATCTTTTTCTTCTGCTTGAGTCCAACGCTGAACTTTGCCATCTCACGATGAATCGCATGCGCGGCATGAATCGCCCTTTGCGGAGCATCTTCTAAGGCAATAGGTGCTCCAAAAAGAGCCATAATCCCGTCGCCCGTAAACTCATTGACGGTACCCTCATAATGGTGGACTTTGTGAATCAGGATCTCATAGACCTGATCCATGACAGCGTAAGCTTCCTCAGGACCAATTCTTTGCGAAAACTGGGTGAACCCTTCCAGGTCACAGAACATCACCGTGACCTGCTTCCGTTCCCCTTCGATTTTTTCCTTCTGAGATAGGATCTTCTCCGTAAGGCCTTTAGGAAGATAACGTTGAATTTTTGTGAGTTTTTCATCAAAGGAGAGGTCTTTGGGCGGGGCTTCGGAGGGAAGACTTAGTTTGTGGCCACAGGCATCACAGAAAATTGCCTCAACGGGTAAATGTTTACCACATTTAGAACATTTAATTTCCAGCTTCTCACCGCATTTAAGACAAAATTTAGCCCCTTCACGATTAACAAACTGGCATTTTAGGCATTTCACTGTTTTCTCCTACTTCATAACCTCGTATGACCACAGCGTCGGCGCACCATCAAAAGTATGCCTCAGCTTGTTAAACATCTTGGCATACGTTTTGCTTTCCTCATATGCATCGCCGGCGTTTTTATTTTCCCAGGAAGTAAAAGAGATAATCTGCCCTTCCCTATCTGCCGATTTCATCAGGAAGATATCTATGTTTCCCTTCTGGGCCTTTACTACAGGCACAATCTCTTCATTGTAGATTCTCCTCATCTCATCCATTTTGTCAAGTTGAATTTTAGCCTCAATTAGTCTCACCCACATGGTTTGTGACCTCCTTTACGGTTTACCGATCGGATAAACAGATGTTCGACTATCCCCTAGTCTGTCATATAAACGTCGCTCCATGTTGAACGTTGATAACAAAGGCCAACTAAAGTTCACCATGCTACTTGAACTTAGTCAATTCCGATGTATAGAATATAATTTCTAATTTAAAGCGCTGCCCGTTTCATTTCATATTTTTCCACCCATCCATCAGCACTGCATTCTTTGAAGATATTAATTGCCTTGCTAAAGTGTGCTCTGGCTTTCGACAGATCGCCTTTTCGTTTAAACAATTCCGCATACAGCGCATAATCTTTGGCTAAATGCCACATCATGCTGTATTGATTGTGCGCTTCGATGGCTCTCTTGATCCAATCCTCCGCTTCAAATGATTGTTGATCGTCCATGTTTAGCAGAATCTCAGTGATAAAACTCAGCATCCATACTTTAGCCAATTTTATTTTACTATCCTGATAGCATCTAAATATTTCATTTTTGCTGACATCAATCTCATTGTTCATCATTTTTGACAGGGCTGAAGCAATTTTAAACAAATTGACAAAAGATGGGAACACACTCCCACGTAGATATATAGAAATTACGCTTTCATACTGCTTCTGAGATAGTTTATATTCTTCCATCTCAAAGTAAGTCATTCCCAATCCAAAACCTGCATCAGCAGCCCATTTTAACTGATTTATCCCTTCTGTAATATCGACACCCCTTATGAGGTATTCTTCTGCTTTTTTAAAATATCCTCTAAAATAATAAGACCAACCATGGGCAGTATATGCACACCCCTTTGAATATTGATCACCACTTTCATCAGCAATCCTTAATGACTCATGGCTTGTGTCATAACCAAGATCAATCTTTCCTTGAGTAATAATAACCTCTGCTATCCAAGCCTTTAACGATGATATCCCCCAAAGGGCATTTGCCGAAACATTAATTTCTAATGCTTTTGTGAAATAATGGAGTGCTTTCGCAAATTCACAAGTGTACCAGAAACCTATACCCAAGTAAGTCTTAATCAAGACCAAAGAGAGTATGTCATTTAACTCCTCTCCGATCTTCAATGCTTTCTCCAGAGTTTCGAATGCTGTTGTGATATTCTCCTCAACCATATAATGATACATACCGATTATGGTATTTATCTGCGAAATCCTTTTTTTATAATTTTGCTTTATTGCCAGATCTACTATCGGATCAACAGCCGCTTTAGCTTTAATAATCTGGGCCATCTGGGAGTAATAAAGGCCAAGCGTCGTCCGGGCATCGATTAAACTCTTCTCAACCTCCTCTGTTTGCGGCAATCTCTCAAGACAGATAATTTGTTTTTCCCCATAAATTGTCGAATCATTCAGAGATCCCGCTTTCTCAGCTTTCCTCCCAGCCAATTTGCAATATTCAGCCCCATTCTCAAAATTTTCACTGTTGATAAAATGCTCGGCTAACACCCCATAGTATTCGTTAAGATTATCTTGGTATAGATCCTCAATGGATTGACCGATTTTGTTATGAAGTTCCTTTTTCTTTTGAGTTAATATCGAATCGTAAACCACTTCTTGTGTTAAAGCATGTTTGAAAATCAAGCTGGTTTCTGGATAGATGCCCCTTTCATAGAGAAGCTCTGCATCTTTCAACACCGATAGTCGAGACAGTAGTTCCTGCTCTGATTGACCCAACACTGTCTTGATTAATTCATAGCTAAACTCCCTTTCAATAACCGATCCGGTTTGAAGTACTTCTTTGGCAGCCATAGGCAACGTGTCTACCCGGGCCATGATCACATCCTGAATCGTGGAAGGGATTGTCACTTCCTGAACTTCTTTTGCCAAATGGTATGCATTATTCTTTTTTTCGATGATCTTTAAGTCTTTGAGGGATTTTATAAACTCTTCGATAAAAAAGGGAACTCCTTCTGTCTTTTCAAGTATCAATTCTTCAAGTTCCCTGTCGATATCTTTGGTGCCCAATAGATAGGCAACCATTGCAAGACTTTCCCGATTTGAAAGCCGATTCAGATTCACCTGGCTGTGATATGATTTTGTACCCCAAATCTGTACAAACTCAGGCCGATAGGTAAGTATTAAAAATACCCTTGCCCCGGTAATGCTATCTAAAAGATATTTAAATACATCCTCAGAACTCCTATCGATCCAATGAAGGTCTTCAACTGCCATGATCAGGGGCCGAATCTCCGAAGCTTTAAGGGTCATTCGATTTAAGGATTCGATGATTCGATCCTTCCTCGCTTCAGGACTTAAGGTGATTGTGTCGATACCGCTGTCCGTGACCGATAATAACTCCATAAGATACGGCAGCGTCGAAGCTTCATCAGCACCCAATATCTTCAGGCCCCGGTTGAGCTTTTGCCTGATCTCAAGATCACCATCGCCCTCGACAATATCAAAGTTTGCTTTCACGATGTCTATTACCGGTTGATAGGCCACACCACGACTGTAAGAAAGACATTTACCCTCCTGAAAGGTCACATCTTCATTGGACACCGCTTTTCTGAACTCATACAAAAGCCTTGATTTGCCAACTCCTGCTTCCGCCATAATTGATATTGCCTGGCCTCGACCTGCCTTGGCACGTTCAAATCCATCCAACAAAAGCTCGAGCTCTCTCTCCCTTCCGACAAATGGCGTCAACCCCCTTTCGGCACTGACATCAAATCGAGTTCTACTGGTGCTGGGGGCAATGACACGATACGCTTTGACTGCGTCTGCTTTACCTTTGACTGCATATTCACCCAGAGCCTCATATCGAAAAAGACCCTCTGTAAGCCGAAAGGTATCTTTCGAAACATAAGTGCTGCCCGGCTCTGCCAACCCCTCCATCCGGGAAGCCAGATTGACCGTGTCACCGACTGCCTTAAACTCCACCCTGAGATCGTTACCCAAAGCGCCCACCACCACAGGGCCAGTGTGAACGCCGATCCGCATTCTAAAGCGAGGTATATCCTGTTTCTTTTGCGTCACTTTGTCGCTGAACTGAGATATCTCTCTATGGATGGCATAGGCGGATCGGATGGCCCGCTGGGGTGCATCTTCCAGTGCAATAGGCGCACCAAAAAGCGCCATGATCCCGTCACCGGTAAACTCATTGACCGTGCCTTCATAATCGTGGACTTTGTGAATCAGGATCTCATAAACCTGATCCATGATAGTGTAAGCTTCCTCAGGGCCGAGTCTTTCAGAAAGGTGGGTAAACCCTTCCATGTCACAGAACATTACCGTGACCTGCTTACGTTCTCCCTCGATTCTATCCCTTTGGGAAAGGATCTTCTCGGTTAGGCCCTTAGGGAGGTAACGTTGGATCTTGGAAAGTTTTTCATCAAAGGAGAGTTCTGTTGGTGGAGCTTCAGTCGGAAGACTTAGTTTATGGCCACACTCATCACAAAAATAATTACCAGGGAA
>CP070700.1:3607241-3618801 GCA_020349865.1 Desulfobacteraceae bacterium | reverse complement strand
GTTTGAAACAATGTGGTGCCTCTCGGGATCATATTCATGATGATTCACCCCCATAACCACCGTGATATCCGGGCCTTTTGCCGGTGCGGAAATGATCACTTTCTTGGCCCCACCCTCCAGATGGTCGGCTGCCTTATCCCGTTCCCTAAAAAGGCCCGTACATTCGAATACCGTTTCAACCCCGTTGTCATTCCAGGGTAGTCTTGCAGGCTCCTTTTCAGAATAAATTTCCATTTCTTTGCCATTTACGATCAATGAATGGTCCGTACTTGATATATCTGCGTCTAAGATACCGTGGACCGAGTCATATTTTAACAGGTGTGCCAGGGTTGGAGGGTCTGTAAGATCATTTATCGCCACAAACTCAATATCTTCACGATTGAGTCCCGCCCTGAAAACCATTCTGCCAATCCGCCCAAAACCATTAATAGCCACCTTCAACGACATCTTCTACCTCCTGATTGTTTTTTGATTCAGAGTTTTTCGTCACCCGCAACCTGAGCGCATGCTGCAGCCCGCCTTGTTTACCCGTGCCCTGACAATTTGCCTCCTTTTGAAGGATAGGCAAGGACATGACAATGGCATCTTCATTGGTGTCTGCATAATATCGTGGTCTGCGGCCTGTCTCCCTGAAGCCCATTTTTTGATACAACGCCCTGGCTCTCACATTTGAAGGTCGTACTTCGAGCCATGCTTTCCCTATCGTTCTTGATTGTCCAACCTCGATCATTTTAGCTAACAGGTAATGCCCAAAACCTTTCCGGAGCATTTTAGGATGTACTGCAATATTCATTAAATGGATCTCACCAGCAAATATCCAGAAACAGATATAGCCTGCAAGCACTTCATCTACGGTAAGGGCCCAGAAGTGTGAGACCACCCTGTTTATTTCCTGTCTAAACGCATTCAAAGTCCAGGGAGAAGGGAAGGAAGAATTTTCGATTTCCAGGATATGGCGCTGAAACGACTGAAAATTCTTTTCCGTAATCTCTACGAGGCTAATCATTCCGATCTTATTAATTTTCCAGCTAAAGCGATGCTTCTTCTTCCAGCCTGCTGGGCCTTTTCACCCAACTCACTGAGCGTCAGGCGATCTCGATCCTGGGCCACAGCAACAACCATTGGCAGATTGACGCCGGTTAGAACCTCTACGCTCTCTTCTTTCAAAAAGGAAAGGCTCAAGTTAGAAGGAGTCCCTCCAAACATATCGGTAAGGACAAGGACCCCTTGACCACGGTTAAGGCCCTTTATCTTCTTTGAAATCGTCTTCAGAAGATCCTCACTTTCAGTCGTTTGGGTAATAGAGATGGCGTCAGCAGCTTCCAGCCGTCCAACAATGAATTCGGCAGCGTTCAAAAACTCTTTTCCCAAGTCACAGTGAGAAATAATTAGCAGTCCAATCATAGCGCTCCTGAGTATATTTCAGAGGAATCAAGATTCCTCATCGGTTTCAATAATTGTCTGATAAAGTTCTTTTCTGGTGCTGGGCTCCATCAACTTCTGTCGGAAGGCCCTGTTTTTCAGGATTTTCGCTATCCTTGCTAAGACCTGCAGATGGATACCAGAGGAATCTTCCGGCGCTATAAGCAGGAAAAATAGATGGGCCGGTTGTCCATCCATTGAATCGAAATCAAGCCCTTGTTTGCTTCTCCCGAATGAAATTATGGGATGTCTGACCCCGTTCATCTTCCCATGGGGTATGGCGACACCATCACCAATGCCTGTGCTTCCCAGACGTTCTCTTTCCACAAGAACTTTGACAAGGGCTGCTTTGTCTATAGAGGGCTCATGATTGGATATTACTTCTGCCAGTTCTTCCAAAACGCCCTTTTTATCCTTTGCCTTAAGCTCTGGAATAATATATTCTTCTTCTATTATTTCTGGAAGTTTCATCCTGATTGTTCCGTTTACCCGATTAAGGACTGGCTGTTGTCAATCCTTACATACATAAAGGACAGTAGTGGGACTCCGAAAGAAATTAGCCGGCTGGCTCAATAAGTCCCAAATTGCCGTCCGCGCGTTTATAAATCACGTTGATTTCCCTGGATTTGGCATTCCTGAAGACAAGAAATTCCTGTCTTGAGAGATTTAGTTGCATAGCAGCTTCCTCAGGATCCATGGGTTTAGCGACCATCTTTTCAACCTCTATCACGGTATCCTCTTGACCAAATGCTGCAGCCTCATCCGCCTCCCCAATTGCAGACCTGTCTTCACTCCTCAAGGTTTCTGGCCGACGGTTTCTTATCTTTGACAAATGCCTTTTGACCTGCTTTTCAATCTTATCCATGACCTGGTCAATGGCCGAATACATATCCCCTGTTTCTTCAACCGCCTTGACCCGGGTCCCGTTTATGCTAAAAGTCACATCCGCCTGATGCCTGAATTTCTCAACGGTCAATACAACATGGGCTTCCATAGGGGAATCAAGGTATTTCTTGATCTTGGAAACCTTCTCTTCGGCGTAGGACTTCAGGCTTTCTATGGGCTCTGTATGTCTAAATGTCACCGTAATATCCATATAATACCCCCCAACCAATCTGTAACATCCAAACGTGTTGGCACCAGGACGCATCAATATCTACAAACACGAAACCAGGGAATAGTGATGCACAAACCGGCCGGATCCAAACCGGATGCCAACAGTTTTAAACATTACGAAAAGGATAAGTTTAAAAAAGGAAAAGTAAGAAGTCAAAGATTTACTTTAGTGTTGGATTTTTCCGCTTCCTCGAGGGTAAGATACCCATCAACTCACGGTATTTCGCTACAGTTCGACGTGCGACCCTTATGTTTAGCTTTCTTAGAATATCTGATATCTCTTGATCGCTGTAAGGCTTGGTCCCTTTTTCCATCTTGACGATTTTCCTGATTTGCTCCTTCACGCTCTCGGAGGCTACGGCATCTCCATCAACACTGCGTATCGAGCTATTAAAAAAGAACTTAAGCTCGAAAATCCCTTGAGGTGTATGGACGTATTTGTTGGTGGTCACTCTGCTCACGGTGGATTCATGCATATCAATGTCTTCAGCAACATCACGAAGTACAAGAGGTCTGAGATTAGTGATCCCATTATCCAGAAAACCCTTTTGAAACCGGACAATACTTTCCGTCACCCTGTAAATGGTCCTTTGCCGCTGGTGGATACTCTTTATGAGCCAGGCCGCCGATCTCAACTTCTCCTGGATATATGCCTTCGCATTCGCGGATGCCGAGTCTCCACCACGCAGAACATCCTTATAATAGGTATTTATCCGCAACTTGGGCAGGCCATCTTCGTTTTGCACTATTTCGTATTTATCACCCACTTTAAAGACATAAATGTCCGGGGTAACATATATCGTTTCCTCATCCAAGTAGCATCTGCCTGGCTTTGGCTCCAGTCCCTGCAGAATGGACACCGCAGCCAGGACTTGATCGATCGATACTGAAAGCCTTTTGGCAATCTGATCAAATTTTCTGTTTTCCAGATCCCCAAGATGATCCATGATTATCTTTTCAACAATCGTCCCGCCGAGATTCTGAAATCTGGCCTGGATGAGTAAACATTCCCGTGTGTCTCGGGATGCTACCCCAATGGGATCAAAATTCTGTATTAGGGCGAGCGTTTCAAGCACCCTTTCCATAGGGGCTCCCGTGGTCGTGGATATCTCATCAAGTGCAATATCCAAATACCCATCTCCATTCAAATTCCCTATAATATGAACCCCAATCTCTCTTTGCTCCTCATTAAGGTTACTCAGATTCAACTGCCACAGGAGGTGGGAGTAAAGATTGGTCTTTGCAGAGGTGGTACTTTCAAATGGCGGGGTATCTTTTGGCTCATATGCAGTTTCAGCCCATCCGGTATTGTATTCAGAGATATAATTTTCCCAGTCCACATCATCCCGGGCGTGTTCCTCAACCGTCACCTCTGGGAGATCGGGAATATCCTGCTCGGAACCTTCTTTCTCACCCTCGCTTCGGCTCTCTTCCTCAGCTGACGCCACGGTCTGTTCTTCCAGTACCGGGTTTTCCTCCATTTCCTGCGAGATGGTATCAAGAAGTTCAAGCCTGGAGAGCTGCAAGAGCTTAATGGCCTGCTGCAGCTGGGGGGTCATGATAAGCTGCTGGGAAAGTATAAGAGATTGTCGTAATTCTAAAGCCATAATATAACAGTTGCTACCTTAACCAAGAATATCACATAGAAAAATCTTCCCCGAGATACACACATCGAGCAATCTCACTGTTTAAGATCTTTTCAGGAGAACCATGTTCGACAATTTTCCCCTCACTGATCACATACGCCGTATCACACACACTTAAGGTTTCCCTGACGTTATGATCTGATATAATAATGCCCAGTCCCCGATCTTTCAATTGCCTAATGATTTGTTG
The DNA here is from genome assembly GCA_020349865.1 of Desulfobacteraceae bacterium. The sequence goes on along the minus strand of CP070700.1, from coordinate 3,614,427 downwards.
GATATCATTTAATGCAAGCGGGTCAATTCCTGCAAACGGTTCATCCAACAACATAAACCTCGGATCTGTCACCAAGGCTCGGGTAATTTCCAGCCTCCGGCGCTCTCCACCTGATAGGAGCGATGCCTTCTGCTTTGCTAGATGGGCAATATCAAGTTCGGTCAGATGTTTTTCAAGGCGCACTTTCCTTTCACGGGCCGAAATATCAAGTGTTTCCAAAATGGCCAGCAGGTTCTGCTCCACAGTCAACTTCCGGAATACAGAGGGCTCCTGGGCTAAATAGTTGATCCCTTTCCTTGCCCTCAGGTACATGGGATCATTCGTGATATCTTGACCGTCGAGAAAGACCCTCCCCTCATGAGGGCGTGTCAGACCCACCACCATATAAAACGTCGTGGTCTTACCCGCCCCGTTGGGTCCCAGAAGACCAACAATATCCTGCCTTTCTATCCCAATGCTCACACGGTCAACGACCGTCTTCCCGCCGTAAATTTTTACCAGACCCTCGGCCCGGAGCATTTCATTTGCCGCACTCACGAGCACTACCTTTTTTCGCCCCTGGGGAAGATAATGGCCCTCACCTTCTTATCACCGGTACTCTCCACAACATTCCGATTTTCTTTTAAGAAAATGGTGATTCTATCCCCTTCCACGAAATCTTTTCCCTGCTTAACGACAGGGTTGCCCGTAAGCACGATTTTCTCGTCTTGCTGAAAATATACCGCCTTTTCTGCTGTTGCAACACCTCCCTGCCCCCGCTTAATCCTCACTTCACCGGTAGCAACGATCTTGTCAATCTTGGATTCCTTCTCTGAATCCTGCTGTTGGGACGGCGGATTCGTGTAATAAACAAGGATCTTATGAGAGTCTATGACAAAATCATCGCTCTTGGCACTAACTTCAGCGTATACATCCCCTTCAAATGTCACCACTTTCGTCTTATCTTTTATTTCCAGGGTCTTTGATTTTATGATAATTGGCTTTGGCTCAGCCTTTTCAGCCTCCTTCTGCAAGTCTTCAGAGCCTACCGAAGCAGGTGCCATAAAACCAAACAAAAGAATTCCTACCAAAACAATTGGCCTGTATGCTGCGCCCTCCATTAAATCAAGGACCCCTGGTCTAAAATAGTGGTAACATCTGACAATATTCGCAGCCTTTCTTTTTCTAAATCAACAAAAAGGCCCTGACCTGCCACTGAAAAAAAGGGGCCAAATATCTTGACAGATTTTTCAGTACTCACGTGGCCCCGCTTTTCATTAATCAGAAGGTGTTCAGTGACAATCCTGTACCCGTTTCCGGAAAACCCCTCCAAATTCCCCCAAAGATTGATCTCTCCTGAATCTCTTGAATAATCCCCCCTTTTCCCATTTAGTTCGAAATAAGGCCTGTTTTCGGGCGCCACCTTTAAATGGAAGTCGTGGAAAAGGATGGCTCTCTTGTCTTCAGAAAATCTTACCTCACGAGCATCGAGAACCCATTTCAACCCCTTATCAGGATCGTCCTGGGTGTAATGTATATCTTTAAGCTTGGCCCCATCACCTGACATGGCCTCCCACAAAAAGGATCGCTGGGTATACTCTTTCCCGGATCTTATGAGATAAAAGGCCACCAAAGCCACCATCAGCCCCAAGCCAATCAGCGGCCATTGTCTTGTAAGGGAGCTTTTCATTAACTTCTTTATTATATCAACGGCCCATTTGTTCTGTAAAGCCTATTTTCGAGTGAAAGCGGCCAACACACCGCGCCAAATGCTCTGAGATTTTAAAATCAATTCACACGCCTCCCTGACAGCCCCACGTCCTCCTTTGCTTTTTGTAATAAAGTCAGCCGCTTCACGGACCTCCTTGACCGCATCTGCCACAGCGATGCTCAGACCTGACTCCATAAACATGCCAAGATCAGGCAGATCATCGCCTAAAGAACAAACCTGTTCTTTCATTAGACCCTTAACTTCTTTTAGCTGCTTGCACAGTGCCTTCTTGTCTTTTACGCCCTGATAGACTTCTTCAATACCCAGCTCCTTTGCGCGTAGCGTAAGGACCTGTGATCTTCTTCCAGTCAAGATCACCGCCTCCACGCCACTGGACATGAGCATTTTCAAACCCAGTCCATCCTTGACATTAAAGATTTTGGTCTCCTCTCCTCGATCATTCATGGCTATACATCCATCTGTCATTACCCCGTCCACATCGAGCAACATCAGTTTAACCTTTGAGGCCTTCTCACTTAACATTGATCTTCATCCCGGTTTCAACAACATTTCACACTGCAAAATATTTCGGTCCCACCATAAAGGGGTGCAGAAACGATCTGGTCCGTGAGAAAAACTTGGCTGATTGCCGTAAAAAAAACGAAGGCAGGTTATCCCCAGGGAGGATTGCTCATTCAATATCTTATCAGACCATGGATCTCCTTGAGCATCCTTAATAGTGGGTTAAGCTCATTGAGGGGCAATGAATTGGGTCCATCGCAGAGTGCAGAATCCGGGTCAGGATGAACTTCCATGAACACTCCATCAGCACCGGCCGCAACGGCAGCCCTTGAAAGGCAGCTCACGAATTCCCTCTGGCCACCCGAGCATGTGCCTCCTCCTCCGGGAAGTTGGACACTATGGGTGGCATCGAATACCACAGGAAACCCAAAATCCTTCACAATTGGGATAGATCTCATATCAACTACCAAATTATTATAGCCGAAGGAAGTTCCCCGTTCTGTGACAATGATGTTGCGGTTGCCAGTAGACGTCACCTTTTCAATAACCGGGCCCATTTCCCAGGGAGAGAGAAATTGGCCCTTTTTAATGTTTATGGGAAGGCCTGTTCGTGCCGCTGTCAGGACCAAATCGCTCTGACGGCACAAGAATGCAGGAATCTGAATTACATCAAGGACCCCTGTCGCTTTTTCTATTTCACCGCTATGGTGCACGTCGGATAAGACAGGTAACCTGGTTTCGTCTCTCACTTTCTGAATGATTTTAAGCCCTTTTTCTATGCCAGGCCCTCTGTAGGAATGCAAAGATGTCCTATTGGCCTTGTCGTAAGAGGTTTTAAAAATAATCGGGATATCGAGTTCATCGCGAGTATGCCTTAAGAAGTGGGCTACTTCTAAAGTCGTGGCCTCGCTTTCAATTACGCAAGGCCCTGCAATAATAAAAAAAGGACCATTTTCGTTGATGGTCAATGGTCCAATTTGGATGCTATTTCCCATCTTTTTATAAAATCATGCTAAACTGAATCATTTAAGAAAATTAAATTCGCCTGTGAAAAAAAACAGTATTCGATTGTTTTTATTGATATCTGAAGGCAACTTAAATGTCAAGGACAGTGCAATTTGTTATCCGAAACTTTTACTTGTCAGTGCAGCAGAGAAGCTTTATGATGACTCCTCAAATTCGCCTCCGGAGGGCCAACCGAGAATGGCACGAAAAAAGACCACCAGAACAGTTGTTGAAATTAACCGAAAGATAAAGGAAGGAAAAGTTGTTGTAATCACAGCCGATGAGATGGCTGATATTGTCAAAAGAAAAGGGCCAAAAAAGGCCGCTCAGGAGATTGACGTGGTTACGACAGGGACATTCTCTCCTATGTGCTCCTCCGGTGCGTTTATCAATTTCGGTCACACTAAACCACCCATTAAGGCCTCTCGGGTTTTATTGAATGAAGTGGCGGCTTATGCGGGGCTAGCCGCTGTAGATGTATACATTGGCGCTACCGAGCCTGTGCAGGATGACCCTTTAAACAGAGTCCACCCGGGACAATTCAAATACGGGGGAGGCCATGTTATCCATGATCTCGTGGCTGGCAAAAAAATAAATCTGGAAGTCACGGCCTATGGAACCGACTGCTATCCAAACCGAGAATACAAAAAAAAGATCATGCTTGAAGAACTTCCCTATGCAACGCTTCTAAACCCACGAAATGCTTACCAAAACTATAATTGCGCGATCAATTTATCAAAAAAGACCATCTATACTTACATGGGAGTCTTGAAGCCAAATGGCGGTAACGCAAATTACTCTACTTCAGGCCAGTTAAGTCCGCTTTTTAACGATCCCTATTATCTCACTATTGGGCTGGGCACGAGGATCTTCCTCGGTGGGGCCGTGGGGCACATCATTGGCCCGGGAACACAGCACAACCCATACGTAAAAAGGAACAAACACGGAGTCCCGACGGGTCCCGCAGGAACACTTATGGTTATGGGCAATCTAAAAGAGATGAGTCCCAAATGGGTGGCTGGGGTGAGCATGCTCGGATACGGCTGCTCCCTTGCTGTGGGGGTGGGCGTGCCCATCCCGATTCTCAATGAAGATATGGCCCGTTTTACGGGCGTTTCTGATGAAGGGATCTTCACCCAGATCATTGATTACGGCAACGATTATCCCAAAGGGGAAGCAACCAGCCTGGGGCAGGTGAGCTATGCAGAGCTGAAGAGCGGTACGATCCGTTTTAATGGTCAGGACATCCCCTCCACCCCCTTATCTTCGTATCCCAGGGCCCGTGAAATTGCTCATATTCTGAAGGGTTGGATTGAAAAGGGCACGTTCCTGCTTACCGAGCCCCAACAGATGCTCCCTACTAACTATTCATAGAACATAGAGACTGCCTTATCTCATTTTCTTCCCAACCCTGGTATTGATTTTATCCCCAATATAAACTCAAGGGATCCTTGATTTATTTTTGGCTTTGGCGGCTTTCTTCACCGCCATGGGATGTCTTTTCCATCCCGTTTGCCACCGCCTCCTTACCTTACAGATTTTACCCTAAAAATAGCATCTTAATGGATGAACTAACCTATTTTAAAAAAATTATACTACAAATCTAATAGCATAGCTTAGTCAGACCCCGAGATCTATCGGCAAAGGAATAGAAACTTAGCGTCTTCTGCTTCGTTAACGACCCTGAGCAGCGGCGAAGGGGCATGGGCGGTTAAAAAAACAGATCCAAAAATAACAATTGGATACTTAATAAAGAATCGACCTCTATAGGGATGTAAACAACAATATACTCCCTGTAATAAGCACGTCCCGGATTTCCCGCCAATTAATTTACAAATGGACGCCCACATTTTACACAGATATGATTGGGTTCTTTGACATCATTCATGCTTTAGATGCTGGCAAAACTTTCTTTTTTTCAAGGAATTCCTCCAGGACCTGCACATGGCAGATTTCTTCCTTAATTATTTTGTCAAGCTGTCTCAAAGTCTCTTCATCGTCAATAAATGAGCTGAGCATTTCATAGAAAAGAATCGTATCTTTTTCAAATTCAACAGACAATTCAAGAAGACTATTAATGTCTTCTATCCTGGAAAAATCAGCATCTTTGATCGAAAAGGCCTGGTCTCCCAATACACCTTGCAGGATAGCTTTGCCCATTTCCTCCAATTTGAGATCTTCCTCTGTCGTCTCAATCTCTTCCTTAAGCCGTGCAAACCATTTCTCATGCTCAACTTCATCTTCTGCTAGCCATTGAAGCATGGAAGCAAGGGAAGGATTCGAAACTTCCTCCCGTGCTTTTCTATAGGTATTCTCTCCGTTCTTCTCGATACGGATGGCAAGGTCAATGATTTCGCCTAAAGTGAACATTTAATCATCCCATTAAAGAAGCTATCTTTGGGTTTTTGCCTTGTATCAAAATGAAAAAGGGCCCTCCACCAAAAATTGATGGATGCCCTTTTTTCCGTTTGGACTAAAGCGAGCTAAACTTCAACGACATTTACTGCAGCAGGGCCTTTTTGCCCTTGCTCTATGTCAAAGGTAACACGGGCGCCTTCTCTAAGAGACTTGAAGCCGTCCCCATTGATTCCTGAATGATGAACGAATACATCATCCGATCCATCTTCTTGCTCAATGAAGCCATAGCCTTTGCGGTCATTAAACCACTTTACGATTCCATTAGCCATAGTGACATCCTCCTTTCAAATAAATTCTCATGTTCCCAAACTTCAGGTGGCCACTTTTGACAAATGGATCTTCCCCTCAGAACGAAACAGCCTGCCAGTAAAATGGCGAGCCTGCATGATTACCTTGTATGATAACCTGCTTTTCACTAAAGTCAAGTTATTTAAAGCAGAACACTATTGAGCTTCATTGGAGGATCTTGACTCGCCCTCTGTGCTGACTGGAGCAGTGCCCGATTATTTTTCCATTTCATCATCTTCCAGTATCTTGGTAAGAACGCTTTTGGATCTCTCAGATGCGGGCGCATCTTCCGGCAGGTATAGCATCACACCTCCCCTAACAGGCCGGGTGGCAATTTTTCCCTCTTCGGCTAATCGAGTAGTAAACTCAACAGGATTCTTGTCGAAGTATTCTCTAAACGCCCTGTTAAAGCCGCTATAGACGGAGTGGATGCCTTTATACGGCGGTTTGCGTAGCTTTTTGATTGCCCTGGCAACAAAATCATATTCGGAAATCTTTTTCTCACTCACTTCGTTCATAATTACACCATATTCTCAAGTCTTCATTTATGCAGATTTAAACCCCAAAGAGTAAAACCACATTCTGTTTAAAAAAACGGATTTCTGGAGTCGGGATGTTCATATTTAATCCCAATTAAGGATTATTTGATTGGTGATCTAATAATCTTTCAAACCTGAGTAAATGTCAAGGCTGGAGTGACCATCAGGCGAAGTGTAAGGAAATACGGGCCCAAATGAAACTTCAGGATTTAGCTATAAAAAAGCCCCTACGAGAAAGGAGGTAAAGCCTGTAGGGGCTCAGGACAGTCAAAAAATCTACCCATATTAGAAAATAACTATAGAACCGGCTATTTCAACAAAAAATGTTCAAGGGGAAGCGAGAATAACGCAACATCCCGCAACCTATACACGACCGAAAATAAACAAGGGATTATTACTTCCAGATAACAGCTTGAAATTATTGGAGGCGGCAACCGGATTCGAACCGGTGAATAACGGTTTTGCAGAGTGTCTAAGTGGTTAATATAGCTATTTATCTTGTTTGATGCTACTTTCTTTTTTTGTATATTCTTAAAAGGTTACCTGATATTAAATTATTTCTTATTGCACCTTATTTTATAATGAAATATCGCATTATAGTAGCAAAATGGTAGCAACCAAATAACCAGTTTCCGGGAATAAGGTGAGCCACCCGAACAACGGTTTTTTTCGAACGCTTTTTCCAAATGCGTCAGGCTTTTGACTAACAGTCAGTTCCCTGGCG
>CP070700.1:3598438-3607141 GCA_020349865.1 Desulfobacteraceae bacterium | reverse complement strand
TAGTTTCTGTCTGTTATCTTTCTTCTTAAGGGAATCTCTCAGTTTCCCGAGATCCGGCCACCCGCTAGCCTGTAATTGTCCCAGGTAGCCATCCATTTCAGTGAATCCCAGATTGTATTTCTGATAAAGGAGCTTGTAGAAGGTGATTGCCAGGTCTACTCTCTCTGCGTCAAGATCAGACACACCTGGGATTTGGCCCGCCAATTCTTTGAGGTGATTCCCATCAACGTTCAATAGATCGGTCACCCTCTCGAACCCTTTGGTACGAAAAATATGATTTACCAACCGGTGGACACCATCAATATGTGGCCCTTCTGTTTCGATCTCCTGATAGGTATTGGGTGGTACAAAAGGCTTTAGTCCTTCTTTTTTTTTGGTATTCCAGAAATTAAGAGTTCCTTCCATCAACCCGATGATCTGATTGCTGCTCTCAACATGACTCTGCTTTCTTAAAAAATGAGCGAGAGGATCCTTTCGCAGGGATACTTCATCGATCATGGTGGAAATATCCCTGAGCCTCCCTTCGGCTCCGATATCATTAAAATACGCCGGGAAAAGACGGGTCAACTGTTTAGCCAGATTATAAACCGGTCCAATGTCGCTGTTCAAAAATCGTGTGATATCACGGGGAAACAGGTCGGTATCTTTTATGAAAACCCCGGTCAGTGAAAGATGAATGACCAGAGAGGAAAGCAGTTTTTTAGACCACTTGGGGTCCAGTTCAATGAGTTCAAGCCATATGCGGATATTCTGAACATGGGCAGAATTCGCCTGGACCTGCCAGTCATCTCCTACGCCTTTTATCTCGGGTGCCTGGAATCCGATGGACACGACCGAATCCATAAAAAAATCTACAAGATCGCTCTCATCCGTTTTATAAACCCCCACACCCAGGTTCAGAACGCAATTTAGTGCTGTCCCTGGAAATTTTTCAGCACTCATCTTCAGAATTGCAAAGGTCTTTTCCAGAGCTTGCTGAATGATCTGCGGCTTTTCATGATGTATGAGCCAGACAAGTGTTCGATTAATGTCTCTTAAGGTCTCTTCGTGAATAGATGAAAGGCCTGTAAGATTCATGATATGAAGGAGAAATATCAACTTCCACTGATTTCCCTGGTCCCTATCCTTTCCGGCACCAAGCAGTTTTTGAGGAATCTCATTGTAAACGCTGACAATCTGACCATATCCGGGAAGCCCAACCAACCAATTTAAAATTTTCTCAGGACTTTTGTCCGACGCCTTGATAAAGTTCTCCAGCTTATCCTGCCAGGTCTTGAGCTGTTTATACGAGACCGGTTCAAAAATTTCACCTGTTCCTGTGTCTTCGACAGCATTGCCCGACTCCATTTCAAACCAAGGTCCCGGATCGCCTTGCTCAAGCCAGTATTGATAGGTGTATCGATAGTACTCTATCAAAAGACGGTTAATAGCACTAAGGTCGGATCCTGAGTGGACTGCATGGATATAAGTTTTTCCGAGTTTATTCAACTGATAAAAGCTTTTGACAAACAAAAAAAACGTCTCTTCCGGGTAACATCGTATACGGTCAAATGCATAGTCCAAAACACCCAGGAATCTGAAAAGCTCTTTGCCAGAATCCTTGATAATCTTCTGAATAAAAACAAGAATATTATCTACTGCGTTAAGCCTTACTGCGCCATTACGAGAAGAATCAACTGCCTGCAAAAAGATGTCCACATACAGCCTTGCTGCCTCCGGTCCTTTACGGTGGTTTTTGAGCACGCTAAAATAATTCAGCGCATAGGCCCTTGCTTCCTTGACAATAAATCCCCAATTTTTATAAGGGTGGCAGATCTCCTCTAAAAAAGTCTGGAGACCCTGTTTAAGTCCATAGTAGTTCTCCATGACCTCCTTTAAAATTTCATATCTCTGGTCAATGGTCACATCAACGTGGCTACTGGCAATGTTGACCTCAAGGGCCTTAGAAGGCATATCCTCAGTTCTCCTGAATTCTAAGGTTTTCGGGCTGTTCGTTTCGACCCAATCATTTACTTACACGGCAAATCTTCCAAAATTCTGCAGGAATTCCAAATGAAGCAAATCATATAGATTTTAACATAATCTTTCATTTTACATCAATAGGTTTCGGGAGTGCTGTACGTCAAAAATCTTCTCAAAACATTTGACGAATAAAGTCCCCCCTTTTAAAGGGGATTTAGGGGATTTTCAACCCGTTGCACAAAATGTCCCCGACCCCCCTTTTCAAACTGATCTTTACCCATAAGTTGGGCGCTGGACACAGGGGGTGTGTGCTTGTAAGGTCAGAGACTAATAAATATATCTCATGCCGCTGATCAGAGGGGCATGAGGATTTTTCTTCCTTTCCGGGCATCCCGGCAGTCACGTTAGAAAAACCCTCCTGCCCCTCTTGAGAAACTCAAATACCCTTTCCTAACCCCTGTGTCCAGCTCGAGATAGGGGACATGGACAGTTTTCGGAGGGGGGTGGTTTTGCATTTAACTTGTCACATTGGATTTTGGAAGGTAATGAGCTAAATTCTTACAGCAATTCTAATTTTGGCCCTTTAACAATGAATGGGATTAATGCGCTTCACCCTGATGAGGGCACTCGCAAAGTAAGTCGGGGCCAAAATTGTCGCAAATATTCACGTTCCTTGCTTTTTGTCATTTCTTTGGTAATATTTAACCCAGATTGTGCAGTAGTCTCCTACTGCGACTTGAAAATCCTTGCTGCAACGCTTGTTTAACGATTTTGCTTCTCGACATATTTATTAATATGCCTACGTCACAAAATCGCTCCAACTGCTCGTTTCGCTTTGGTTTTCTGCGCCTCGCTACGGATTCAACTGCACAATCTGGGTTTAATAAACCGACGAAGTTTGATTTTTTCCGCACCTGTGGGACTTGATACTGGATTCAGAGATGGACAAGCAAAATTGGCAGAAAAGGGGTGAAGGCCACCGGGAAAGATTGCGCCAGAAGTTTTTGAAAGGCGGCCTGGAAAGATTTTCAGATGAGGAGGTGGTGGAGTTCCTCCTCACGTTGGGTACGCCACGTGGCGATCTTAAACTCCCCGCACGTGAGGCCCTGAAGAGGTTTTCTAACCTTTCGGGCGTTCTTTCAGCGCCTATGGAAAAATTGACAAAAATTAAAGGGATCGGCCCCAAGAATGCCCTTTACCTGAAACTCGCCCATCAGATCGCTGGAAGATACCTGAAGGATCGGACCGAAGGAAAGACCTTTTTCGGCTCATCACGGGCAGTCTTTGATTATCTTTTCCATTCAATGAGGGATTTGAAACGAGAGGTCTTCAAGACCCTATTCCTCAATCGCAAAAATGAATTGATCTTCGATGAAGACATATTCTTGGGATCACTCACCGGAAGTGCAGTTTATCCACGCGAGATCATGACGTTGGCACTTGAAAAAAAAGCAGCCGCTCTCGTATTCGTGCACAATCACCCTTCTGGTGACCCCATACCATCAAATGAGGACAAACGGCTTACACGAGATCTAGTGTGGTCCGCAAGGCTTCTAACGATTCAGGTCCTCGACCACATCATCATAGGCCATAATATCTATTACAGCTTTGCAGATGAAGGTCTTATCAAGCGTTTTTCAACCGAATACGAACAGAAATGCTCCTTTTCCTAAGTCCTTGACACGGTAATAAGAATAAAGGATCATTATCAATAATACACGCTGAGACCTTTTCCCTTGTTGCGAGAGTGGCGGAACTGGTAGACGCGCTGGATTTAGGATCCAGTACCCAAAAGGTGTAGGGGTTCGAGTCCCCTCTCTCGCACCAATTACAAGGCCAAGTGTCGCTAAACGTTGCAGACCTCCACCGAGGAAAAATGCGCCAGAGTGGGCCAGATGTAGCAGCGCACAGCCTTGGACATTGCGATGCGTACTTCACAGTACGTGTGAGATCCTGACCGAGGCGAGCACAGGTGCAGATGACGTGCAATGGTGGGAGCGCAGCGGTTTTGGCCAAAAAAATAGCCGGGCGTGGTGGGGATCTATTGAAATTCAGAAAATCATAATTAATTTCTTTCGAAACCATTATTCAAGAACGCCTTATCCATTACTGCTGCCCCACCAGGGTTCATCTGGATGGACATTCTCTCTGACTGAGTGCTGAACGAGGAAAATTATGAGAACCAGCTTGGAAGACATCAGTCCTGTTAAGAAGAAATTATCAGTTGAAATTGAATCAACTGAAATCAACGTCAGATTAGACAAGGCGTACAAAGAAGTAGGAAAGAAGGTCAAAATACCCGGCTTCAGACCGGGGAAAGTACCCAGAAAAATCCTTGAGAGACATATTGGCAGTCAGGTGGCAGAGGATGTAACAAGGGATTTGATTAATGAAACGTTACCCAAGGCCTTAGAGGAGGCAAAAACGTTTCCTTTGGGCGTGCCCTTTCTGGAAAAAGAGACCCTTAAGCAAGGACAAAACTTTAGATATTCTGCCGTAATGGAGGTCCGCCCCCAATTTGAGATAGAGAACTACATGGGGCTTGAGGCCGAAAAAGAAAATCATTCGGTAACCGAACAAGACATCCAGGATCAGCTTACTCAAATAAGGACCGCGCACGGAACCCTTAATTCCATTGACCCCAGCAGACCCATTCAAAAAAATGATCATGTGGTTCTCGATTATCAGGGGTTTGATGAAGGCAAGCCGCTCGAAGGTATCCAGTCCTCAAATTTTCTCCTCAAGGTGGGGAGCAACGGGTTTCATCCCAAATTCGAGGAGGCCTTAATTGGCCTGAAAAAAGACGATGAGACGGAGATCAGGGTTGAATTTGAAGACAGTTACCCCCATACAAAACTTGCCGGGAAAACAGTAAATTTCAAGGTAAAGGTACTGGACATCAAAGCAATGCTCCTTCCTGAGCTCAACGATGAGTTTGCCAAAAATCTCAGTGCTGACTTCAATGACCTGGAGGACTTGAAGAATAAGGTCAAAGAAACGATCATCGTTCAAGAGGAGAAAAGAATCGACAGTGAACTAAAGCAAAATTTGCTAAAAAAAATCTCAGACAGTGTGGAGTTTGAAATCCCCCAGACCCTTGTTGAGTCCGAGATTGATCAGGCTGTTGAAAACGTCAAGCAGAACCTCATAAGAAGTGGCTCAAATCTTGAAAAGGCAGGCCTTTCGGAAGAAAGACTTCGAAAAGATTTTAAACCTGCCTCGGAAAGGCGTGTGAAGAATTTACTTGTTTTGGGGAAAATAGCCGAAAAAGAAAAAATTACCGTAAATGAAGAGGATCTGACCAGGGGATTCAAAGAACTGGCTGAAAGTACGGGGCAGAACGCGGAGACCCTTCAAAAATATTATCAGGCGAGAAATCTTGTGGATGCCCTGAAAGAAAAACTGTTGGAGGAAAAAACATTGAATTACTTGGTTGAAAATGCTAAGATTTCATTGTTGGATCGAGAACCTCAAAGGAAAAACAATCCTAAAAAGGAGAATGAATAGACTTTATGCTGATACCAATAGTTGTTGAACAATCCTCCCGTGGTGAACGGGCTTATGATATTTATTCAAGACTGCTAAAGGATCGGATTATCATTATGGGAGAAGAGGTGTTCGATGGTATGGCCAATACCGTCATCGCGCAGATGCTCTTCTTAGAGTCCGAGGACCCCGACAAAGACATTAACATGTACGTCAATTCTCCTGGCGGATCGGTTACCGCAGGATTGGCCATCTATGATACCATGCAATATATTAAGCCGGATGTGGCTACCATATGCATGGGGCAGACCACAAGTATGGCGGCCTTGCTCCTGGCAGCAGGGGCCAAAGGGAAGCGGTATGCCCTGCCCCACGCAAGGATTATGATTCATCAACCCCTTGGAGGGACGCAGGGTCAGGCCACGGACATAGATATCCATGCCAGAGAAATACTGAAAATGAGGGATACCCTGAACCGTATTCTTGTTAAACACACCGGTCAACCCATGGAAAAGATAAAAAAAGATACCGAACGCGACTTTTTTATGAGTAGTGAGGAGGCCAAGGATTACGGAATTGTAGATAAGGTTATCACCACAAGAGAAATGAAAGCCCAGTTAACCAAAAAACAGAAGGCATAAGATTATGAGTAAAAAAGGTGACACCAGTGATGATCTGATGTGTTCTTTCTGCGGAAAGAGCCAGGATGAAGTGAAAAAGCTTATCGCAGGTCCTTCTGTATATATTTGCGATGAATGCATTCAACTATGTAACGAAATTATCGCTGAAGAATATTCGCAAGAGAGTGAAGAAGGCACATCGGCTCAGTTGTTGAAACCTTCTGAGATAAAGGAAATTCTTGACCAGTATGTAATTGAACAGGACAAACCCAAAAAGACCCTCTCTGTGGCGGTCCACAACCATTACAAAAGAATTAGCACCAAGGTTGACATGGAAGGTGTTGAAATCGAGAAAAGCAATATCCTTTTGATTGGCCCTACAGGGTCAGGCAAGACACTGCTTGCACAGACCCTGGCCAAGATCCTGAAGGTCCCCTTCACCATTGCTGATGCTACCACCCTTACAGAGGCCGGATATGTTGGTGAAGATGTGGAAAATATCATCCTGAACCTTGTTCAGATGGCTGATTACGACGTTGATGCAGCATGCAAGGGTATAGTATACATAGACGAAATCGATAAGATTGCACGGAAATCAGATAGCCCATCAATTACCCGTGATGTGTCCGGTGAGGGAGTTCAACAAGCTCTTCTAAAAATAATAGAAGGGACCCTGGCAAATGTTCCGCCCAAGGGAGGTAGAAAACACCCTCAGCAGGATTTTGTAAAGGTTGATACAAGCAACATCTTATTTGTCTGCGGCGGTACTTTCAATGGACTGGACAAAATAATCAGCAATCGAATCGGCAGCAAGTTGATCGGCTTTGAAGCCGATATCAGTGGCAAAGGGGAAATGGATAATAATGCGATCCTGTCACTTGTCCAGCCTGAAGATCTTATTAAGTTTGGCCTTATACCGGAATTTATTGGCAGGATACCCATTGTCGCAACATTAAACGAACTGAGCCTGGACGCACTCGTACGGATCCTGACGGAACCCAAAAACGCCCTTATCAAACAGTACAAAAAGCTGTTTGAATTAGAAGACGTTGTACTGAAGTTCAGTGATGAGGCCCTTTTATGTGTTGCCAAAGATGCCATAGAACGGAAATCGGGCGCACGCGGCTTGAGAGCGATCCTTGAATCCGTCATGTTGGATATTATGTATGAAATCCCGTCCACTCAGGGGATCCGTGAATGTGTCATCGGCGAAGAGGTCATAACAAAGGGAGACTCTCCTCTTCTATTATACGAAAATCAGGTAGAATATGCATAAGCCTATGTTTAATTTAACTAAAAAAGACCAAAGCAATTTGCCGATAGTAGAAAAGTCATACTATCCTCTTCTCCCACTCAGAGATGTGGTTGTCTTTCCCAACGTGGTTGTACCGCTTTTCGTGGGGCGGGATAAATCCATTAAGGCACTCGAATATGCCATGTCTCAGAAGAAGGAAGTCTTCTTATCAGCGCAAAAAGATGCCAAAACTGATGATCCATCTCCTCAAGACATATATTCTTTTGGCACTCTCAGCACTGTTCTTCAGCTGTTAAAGCTGCCCGATGGCACGGTCAAGGCACTTATTGAAGGCAAAGAAAGGGGAAAGATTGACAATTTTCTGGTCAAGCAGGAATTCTTCATGGTCGAGGTGAGCAGCATTCCAAGCCGCTATGAGATGACTGTCGAGACCAAGGCTTTGATGCGAACCATTAATGCCGGTTTCAGGGAATATGCCAAACTGAACAACAAAATCGGCCAGGAAATTGTCTCAACGGTGACCTCTATTGTTGACCCGGTCCGTCTGGGCGATACCATTGCGGGCCATCTCGCCTTAAAGGTTCGGGAAAAACAGGAGCTTCTTGAAACCCAGGATCTGAATCAACGCCTGGAAAAGCTTTTTGCAAGTCTCACTGATGAGATCGATATTCTTAAACTTGAGCAGCGTTTGAGGACAAGGGTCAAAAAGCAAATGGAAAAGACCCAAAAGGATTATTATCTCAATGAACAAATGCGTGCCATCCAAAAAGAGATGGGCACTAAGGATGATTTCAAGGCAGAACTGAATGAACTTGCTAAAAAGATAAAGAAAAAGCGACTTTCCAAAGAAGCTCACGCCAGGGTTAAACAGGAGTTCAACAAGCTGAAGATGATGTCGCCAATGTCGGCGGAAGCCACCGTGGTGAGAAACTACATAGACTGGATTCTATCTCTGCCTTGGCACGAAAAAACAAAAGCAAAACTGGACATTGAAGAGGCTGAAATAATCCTGGACGAAGATCATTACGGCCTTGAAAAACCGAAGGAGCGAATCCTCGAATATCTTGCTGTTCAAAGATTGACCAAGAAGATGAGAGGGCCTATCCTGTGTCTTGTTGGTCCGCCGGGCGTTGGTAAGACCTCGCTGGCAAAGTCAGTTGCGAGGGCCACAGGAAGAAATTTTGTTCGTCTTTCTCTTGGTGGAGTGAGGGATGAGGCAGAAATAAGAGGGCACAGGAGAACCTATATCGGAGCGCTGCCGGGAAAAATCATTCAATTTCTAAAGAAGGCCAAATCAAATAATCCTGTCTTTTGCTTGGATGAAGTAGACAAAATGAGCACCGACTTCCGCGGCGATCCTTCCGCAGCCCTGTTAGAAGT
>CP070700.1:3576177-3598338 GCA_020349865.1 Desulfobacteraceae bacterium | reverse complement strand
GTGTGTTGTATCATATAAAGAGATTGAAGAGGTCACAGGGGTGAGGGCCTCCCATATGTACCAGTATATAAAGGAACTGTTGACCCTTGGGCTCATCGAGCGAAAAATGCTTTTCTTAAGAAAGGAACTGAGAAAGAAGGGGGCTTTTCATTTATTTAAGGTTTGCTGGTATAATGATCAGGTTTAATACTTCCCGGCAAAGAGCCATGTTTCGCATTTGCTTGAAAATTATCAAATTCTTTGGACAATTGATGTGTTTTATGATATGTTTATTTGGAGTTTGAAATGAAACCATTTTGCTGCTTATAATTAGGGGGAAAAGCTTATCATGAACAACTTCACAGAGAGAAGGTCTGAACCCAGGGCAGTTAAGGATCAGTTTTATAGTGTAGAATTTTCAATAGGCGACACCCCATCCCTTTATCAATTCAAAATATGGGATATGTCATCAAAAGGCATGTGTTTATTGGTAAAGGAAGGCTCTGATATATTGGGAGGCTTAAAGGTTGGTGATATTGTGGATATGAAATACTACACAGTTGAAGCATCAAAACCCACTGATTACATAAAAACAAAAATCAAGCATATGACCAAAGATGATAAAGGGCGATTCAAGGGCCATTATCTAATTGGAATATCAATACTGGAAGATCAGTATTCGTAACCGATCGTTCAGAAAGGACCTAACACCTCTGCTCGCCTCGATAAGTGATCGTCCCATGTGATCAATTACAAAGGCATTGGTTGATAAAATATGACAAGGATCTGTCCAAATTGCGGGTACAAAGTAGAAAATGATCTTTTGCTGGCCTGTCCGGAATGCAAGAAACTACTGGGTGATGAACTGGGACGGTTTTCTCGAGAAGAAGAACAGCGAGTTATTAAAGGGCTTAAACGAAATATACTTCGCGATATGTGTTTTTTGGCCGGAGCTCTTGCCATCATAACGGTGCTAAGTCTTTGGGGTATTAGGGAGGGTCTGGAAAAAATTGCTCTGGAAAGAATTGCCAAACAGTTTGAGGAGCCGGGAGTCCAAAAATTCCTTGAGGACGTGGTCAAAACAAAAGCTACGGGTCTGATGCAGCGGCAAATTGATCCAGAGATGAGGCGCTTTCGACAAAACCTACAGGGGAAGATCACTGAATTTGACGAGTTTCAGGCTTTGATAAGAGAAAAGCTACAGAGGGACTATCAACTCCTTTCAAATGAGGTGCTGAAATTTCAAAAGAGGAGCAACATTTTAGAATTGGGTGATGCCGCTATTGGAAACATGAGTCGTTCGGCTTATGAAGAGCTTCTGGAATTGGTAAACAGCCCGGGTGATGATTCTCTCCAGCTTGCAGCGAAATCAGAAATTATCAAAGTCAATAATGCCTTTGCGAACTCCGCCCGAACCGCAAAGTTCATGCTTACAGTGGAGGGTTCCGGTGGTGTAAACACGAAAGAGTCGGATCTTTTAACACCCGAACTGATTGACATCCTGATTGACGATCCGGACTGGCGATATCGAGCAAGGAGTGCTCAACTCCTGGCCGAAAAAAAGGAACCTGGCGTTCCCGAGGCTCTATTAGAGTCTATGACGGGTGATGAAAATCTCGAAGTATTAAAAAATGCGATAAAAGCCTTTGAGACCATTACGGGTTGTAGGGCCCCAGATGTCCTTGAGTACGAGTACTGTAGCGAATGGTGGGAGTCGAATTCAGAGGCTGTTAACGAAAAGTTGGAGACTTCTGAGTAACAAACTCCATACCAAAACGATATTGCTTAATTTGTGAGACAATGAGATGTGGAGGGAAGCTAATAATTTATTTGCCTCCCTCCGGGTTGTTTCACCAAATATCACCTCAATAAAAATGTAATGGTAACAACAGCATTCTTACCGCGTTCAGGTGCCAGGAAAAGTAATTTCTTGAGCTTTTGAATAATACACTGTTCAATCTCCTTTATTCCTTTGATGCTTTTGTCAGCATTCACCTTGATGACTTTACCTTCTGAATCAACATCCAATGTGAAGACAAGCTCACCGCTCAATTTATTCTGCTTCCCTAATGCCTGTGTGTAACAGCGATTGATTGAGAGGATATGTTTTTCGATCAATCTCTGAATCGAATCTTTTGGCAAACCCTCCGTAACAGCAGTCTTCTTGAGTTGGATGTGGTTCCCATCATGCTCTGTTTTATCTATCGCTGGGTCAGAAGCCAAACGACCCTCATTCTTGTATTCAAGTTTTTCTTCCCTCACCCTGGTTTTCAGGGGCATTGTGTTGGAGGATGGAGTGGCAAGGCATATTCCTTTTCCTACAAGAGATCTTTTACCTACTGCGTAATCGGAAACCCCCTGGGGCAAGGGAAGTGGCTGTTTCACCGTTATGGCATGACCATCCCCCAGGCGAATCTGGGTGTCAATGGCAACAAAAGAGGTATAGGCAGTCAACAGGTTGTAGGTTAAACCCAGGTTTATGACCTCTTTGATTTTTTCATCTTGGGGATTCAGTCTGTTGTAATCGGAAAGGATGGAGATCCTGTAACGTGCCCATAGGTAACGCAGAGCGGAGTTAATTTCCAAAGGTTTTACTTCAGTTGTATCAATCTGTTTCACGAAGTGATGCTCACCGGCAGTCCCTTGTAATAGGATATTGTCTTTTGGCCTGCCATGCCATTTGCCGAAAACAATGACAGGGCGATCAACCAATACATCGGGAATGCTGGGTGGCTCCACATCGTAGACTTCAAATCTACCAAAATTAATCTTGACCCCTGTTAAAACAGGTGACTGGATAAGCCTCCTGAACTTCCTTGCTTTTTCAGGTGCTTGTTCAGGCTTTGTAATGACAAAGGGCTCGCCCATTCCAACCCTTGCCATCCCCTCAATAATATAGCGGTTGACGCTCGATCCGATTCCGAATGTAAACATATTTGCATTACCGAGGTTGTTCCGGATAAAGTCAAAGGCCTCTTCTTCAACAGATACATAACCGTCCGTGGCCATGACAACACTTCGCGAGAACCCTTCGGCCTTTGGGAGGGAAAGCGCCCTTTTTAAGGCCGGTAAGAGTCTAGTCCCGCCGCCCCCACGCTGGCGTTCAATCATGTTGATGGCACGAGTTATGTTTTTAGAGGTGGCGGGCAAAGACTGTTTTGACATGATAGAGGAACCGCCGGCGAATAGCAGCACATTAAATCTGTCGGTTGGCCTAAGGTTGCCAATGAGGTCTTTAAGGAGCTTCTTGGATATGTTTAGAGGAAAACCATGCATGGAACCGGAAACATCTACAATGAATATATACTCACGCGGTGGTATTTGGACCTCACTTACATGTTTTGGCGGCTGTAACATGAGCAGGAAGAAATTTTCCTCCTTTCCCTCAAACAGCAAAAGTCCCGTTTCGATCTTGCCGCCGGCCAGCCGGTATTTCAGCAGAAAATCTCGGTTTCCCCTATACTTTTCAGATGAATCCAACTGTACTGCTGCAAATGCTTGTCCTTTGTAGCTGACATCAACTTTATGTGAGGAGCAAGTCAGATCCTGGATCGGAAGACCCACGGCAAGGTTGACTGTAATGTCGAATGTATAGGTTGGAGATTCTCCCTGGTGTAGGTAGGGATTCTCTATCCAATTTTCCCCTGAGGCTGCTTCCGCGGCAGGCTGATCAGAGTAACGTGGTCCTACAATAGTAGGATAAACAAACTCGTACTCAGCATCGGTCGGAACAAGTAACTCGGTGTATTTGAGTTCAACTTTTATGACATCTGCCGGCAAAATGTTTGCAACGTTCATCTGAAATACATTAGGTCTGTGCTGCTCCAAAAGTGACGCGCTTTTACCTTCTTGTTTTGCCTTTTCGTATTCACGTTGTGCCTCTTCCCGCTTGCGAATCTTTGCGGTAATGGTTCTCTCCCCAATGGTCATCTTCATTCCATAGACAGCTGCCCTTGTGGAGGCCGGAAAAATGTAGGTGGCCTCCAACGGCCGCTTTCCTTCATTCTTATACACTTGTGTAACAATGACATCCGCAATTACCCCGGAAATATTCGCCTTCACCGATGTGGATTTAAGGGGCAGTTGGTCCACTTCCGGGTCGTCACTCTTAACAAAGAAATATGGTGATAGGGTTTTATTTACCTCTGTTTCAGGCTGGGCGCAGACAACATTTGCCAAAACCATAGACACAGCAAAGATCAGTGAACCTAAAATCCTCTTTTTATCTTTCATTTCCTTTACCTCCTCTTCGTGTCTTATTTTCTGTTTAGGCTATTAGACAAGGCAAAGGCAAAAAAGTTCCCAAAATCAAATTATCTCACTTCGTTTGATGATTTTATACGCTGTTATTTCCTCACTTTATTAAGCAATGTAGCCAAACCATAAAAATGAGCATTGCCGGTTAGTTAAAAGGGTAATCTTCCTGCTCTGCGCCCCTTTTTAAGGACAAGCAGGCGTTCGACCAGCTTATGCGGCTTTTGAAAAAAGAGATCCTTATGGCCCTGAAATCTACGATTGGTTTTTTCAAGACGCTAAAGTGTGACCAATAATTTTTGTTGAGTCCCTTATGAAAGAGATGTCCACAACCCCATAATCCAATGATGTTTTTTTCAAAGTGCTAAATTGTTATGATTTTATGAGGAGAGGAAACGTATTAGAATCTGGAGGGTACTTTGGCCTTTTTCAGATATAGTTGGAGGGGCGTTCTGGAGTATAGCCAACCGGTTTAGTTTGTAACAAAAGGATGTGTAGTTTCTGGCGGGAATCTCTGCAAGGATAGATTGTGGACGGTCGGTATGCGGCTCATATTCTACTATTAAAATTTTTCCATCTACCAGCCTTATTTGTTCCTTCACTTTGGTAAGTGTCTCATGTAAACGGGAAAAGGATGACAGAGGTTCTTCTTCAAGTACAGACCTTTCTTGTATTGCCAATCCAGCGATCTGCTTCTCCTTCTTTAACGTATCCGTTTTCATCTCAGCCTTTGGGGCTGCCGGTCTTGCCATTCTCGGTCTTTCTGTTTCACTTCTTTGGGCTTGCTCCTTGTCCACGGCTTCACTTGGCCCATAGACTTTTCCGGATCCCTCTTTTTCTATCAAAAGTGCAAATTCAATGATTTCTCTTTTTTTGGCTGGAGGTTGTGCCGTCGCCTTTTCAACAACAGGCTTGGATACGTATGCTTCCTCTTTTACTGTTGGACTAGCTATGTCCGCGGAAGTCTTTTCGGTTATCTTAGCATGCCTTGAACTTAGAGGAACCTCCGGGATCATTTCTTCTGGCTGTTGAATATATATTATGGAAAAGATAAGTATAGCCATTGCCGTGGCCGTGGCAAACTCCAGTGGGATCTTTATCCGCCCTGGAACAAACAGTATCCGCAATATTTTTCTAAAACTAAAGCGCGGTTCCAAACGTTCATGAAGTTTTTCAAGGAAATCGTCTGAAGCTTTAAGTGACTCAAGTGATCTCAATTCTTTAACCAACTCTTTCATTGAAAGAAGTTCATCCTTGCAAAGAGGACAGGTCAACAGATGCTCATTAATGTTGGCTTTGGTTTGTGCATCCAAAGTGCCATCAATATATTCAGAAAAGAGATCTTTTGCTTTGGCACATTCCATTTTATACTGCTTCCCTTAACTTATTCCTGAGTTGTTGTCTTGCCCTTGATAGCCTGGATTTTACTGTCCCAAAGTTAAGTCCAGTTATATTTGCGATCTCCTCATAAGAAAGCCCTTCAATATCCCGCAGGACAACTATTGTTCTTTGGTCTGTAGGCAGTGAGGCTATTGCCCTCTGAATCAACATCATTCTCTCTTTCTTTTCAAAGTCAATCATTGGGGAAGGGGATTGATCATGAATTTCAGCTGAATATTGCCCGCCTTCTATCTCTCCCGGATTGTCGAGCCAAACGATCTTTTTTTTGTGCCTGTATTCTGATGACTTGAGTCTATTTTTGCAGGTAGTAGCTGCAATCCGGTAAAGCCATGTGGAAAATGCCGATTCAAGCCTGAATTTCTTTAAGGATCGGTAGACCTTTATAAATGTATCCTGAGCAGAATCATGCGCTTCCTGCCTGTCACCAAGAAACCAATAGCAGAGGTTAAATACCTTATCCTTATGCTTAAGGACTAATGCATCAAATGCGGTCCTATCGCCTATCTGAAAGGCCTTAACCAGCCCCCCATCTTCTTCACGGGAGCCGGTTGAATATGTGAGCTTTTCATTCATCTATCTTAGACAATTTAATCGCCAAAATGTTCCACTAACAAATTTCTGCTGCCCGTGTTATTTATCTTCAAGAATCCCGCAGGTCTTTATACCAAGTTGCTATCATTTCATTGTGAGGTTCAAAGCGACGTGGCAATCTATCATATTGAGATTGCTTCACATTCGTTCGCAATGACCTTTATATATAATCCCAGATTGTGCAGTAGTCTCCTACTGCGACTTGAAAATCCTTTCTGTAACGCTTGTTTCCCGATTTTGCTCCTCGACATATTTATAAATATGCCTACGTCACAAAATCGCTCCAACTGCGCGTTTTGCTATGGTTTTCTGCGCCTCGCTACGGATTCTACGGCACAATCTGGGATAATAGCCGTTTGAATGCAACTTGGTATAAGGATTCAGAAAACTTTACTGCATTCTGTTGGTTGATGCAACCTGATCTCAAGTTTGTAATATTTTTGGCAGCGAGGATTAAATAAACGGAGGTTAAATCTCACACAGTCTGAGGACGGGTGCAATGGATGAGCCGATTGATTACCAGCCATAGCTCACGCCTTATCATAGTGGCTGAATTGCATGGTGAAGGTGCCACGACCCTGGGACGCAGATCGAAGAGAAGTGGAATAGCCAAACATATTTGAAAGAGGGACAGAGCCCGTGAGAATCTGGATAGATCCTTTGCTGGCAATTTGCTCAATTTTCCCCTGCCGTGCATTGAAATCACTGATGACCTCGCCGGTAAAATCTTCCGGGACCAGGATCTCGGTCTTCATAATCGGTTCAAGGAGCATGGGGTTAGCCTCTTGACAGGCGTTCTTAAACGCCATGGTAGCGGCCACCTTAAATGCCATAACATCGGATGTTTCTTTGATCCGGACATCCAGGAGGGATGTTTTTACATCAAGCACTGGGTAGCCCATAAGCGAACCATTGGTCTCTCCTTCAGAAATGCCTTGTTTGATAGCCTGTTGGTAATCTTCGGTCAGTTCTGGATTCTTGCATAAATCAACAAATTGGTTTCCGGTACCTCTCGACAAGGGCGAGATTTCGATCCTCACGCCAGCGTAATGCTCCTGCCCCGCGATCTCACGCTCGAATACTTCCTCACGCTCCACGGGCCTTGTTACCGTTTCTCGATATACCACCTGGGGTTTTCCCTGGTTTGTTTCCACAAAAAATTCACGTTTAAGCCTTCCTGCGATGATTTCAAGATGTAGTTCGCCCATGCCGGAAATGACTGTTTGGCCGGTTTCTTCATCGATTTTAAACCTAAACGTAGGATCTTCATCCGATAGCTTATTCAAGGCGTCCAGCAGCCTATCGTGGTCCTGGACCTTTTTGGGCTCCACAGCCACACTTATGACAGGTTCGTTGAATTGAATCGGTTCGAGCAAGATGGGCTTCTCCTTTGAGCACAGGGTGTCGCCAGTAGTTGCCTGCTTCAGACCCATGGCGGCAACTATATCGCCTGCTGAAGCGGTTTCGATCCGCTCTCTTTTGTTAGAATGCATCTTAAGGAGTCGCGAGAGTTTTTCCTTGGCATCTTTGCCAGGGTTGAACACGAGATCACCTGTTTTTGCGGTACCCGAGTAGACCCGCACATAGGTCATTTTCCTCCCCTGATCCATGATTACCTTAAATACAAGGGCAGAAAAAGGTCCCTTGACCTTGGGCGGACGGGATTCTTCTTTCCCTGACAAGGGGATATGCCCAACAATAGGCGGGACATCCAAAGGAGAGGGGAGATAATCAACAATGGCATCCAAAAGCGGCTGTATGCCTTTATTTCGTAAAGCCGCACCACAAAAAACCGGGACTAATTCCAGGTGTATGGTAGCGCTCCGTATGGCCTGTTTCATCTCCCGAATTCCGATCTCCTCTTCAGAGAGGTATTTCTCCATTATCATATCATCTTTATCTGCCAGGGTTTCCAGGAGATGTTCTCTATACTTGGAAGCCTCTTCTATTATTTCAAGGGGAATGGGGACTTCGGTGAACTCAGTGCCGAGTGTCTCCTCTTCCCACAAAATACCTTTCATCTTGACAAGATCGATCACACCACTGAAATTGTCTTCTATTCCCCAGGGTATCTGTAGAATAAGGGGAATGGCGCTAAGCCGATCCTTAATCATCTGCGTGGCCCTTAAAAAATCAGCTCCAATGCGATCCAATTTATTGATAAAGGCGATCTTTGGGACTTTGTACCTATCTGCCTGATGCCAGACAGTTTCAGATTGCGGCTCAACCCCACCCACTGCACAAAAGACTCCAATGGCGCCATCTAGGACGCGGAGCGAGCGTTCCACCTCGATGGTGAAATCCACATGACCGGGAGTGTCTATTATGTTGATAGTATGCCCCTGCCAATCGCAGGAAGTAACGGCAGAGGTGATGGTGATGCCCCGTTCCCTTTCCTCTAACATCCAGTCCATAGTTGCCTCGCCATCGTGGACCTCCCCCATTTTGTGAACACGGCCGGAGTAAAAAAGCACGCGTTCTGTCACAGTGGTCTTGCCCGCGTCGATATGCGCGATAATCCCTATATTGCGTGTTTTGGTAAGTCTTCGTTCCGGTGGCATAATAGACCTAATTTTAACAAGGTAGCTTTGAAAAAACCTTCATTAGATTATCCTTTTTTGTACAATATTCAAAGCCCTACACTGCTACACCTCATCCAGCTTTATTGACATGAAGCGTAAATCTAAGGTATCCTTCTTGAGCTGTCAAGGTAATAAGATCCCAGTTAATTAAGCATTATTTAGCTTCTAATTCGTTTTCGGTAATTTCCCAAAACATACTCAAGGGAGGAGTAGTTCTCAGAAAATGCGTTCTCATACGATAGCCGGTCAACGACTTATGGAGATGTTTACTCTTTTGTCAAATCACTTTGGCCCTCAAAACTGGTGGCCAGCTGAGACGGCATTGGAAATGATGGTTGGAGCCGTTCTCACGCAAAATACAAACTGGAAAAACGTAGAAAAGGCCATTGAAAATTTGAAGAGTAAGAATATGCTTTCACTTGAAGCCCTCCGTTCCTTTTCTGCTGCGGAGCTAGCCCATGAGATTCGTCCGGCCGGGTATTTTAACATTAAGGCGAAACGATTAAAGAATTTAATCAGTTTTCTCGTTGAAGGCTACCAGGCGGATCTTTCTTTGTTCCTTGAGGATGAGACTCAAAACCTTAGGCAGGGCCTTCTTTCGGTCAAAGGGATTGGTCCTGAAACCGCTGACAGCATTCTACTCTATGCGGCACGTCGTCCAGTATTCGTCATTGATGCCTATACCCACCGCATTTTATGCCGCCATAACATGAGTGAGGAGCAGACCAACTATGATGAATTGCAGGTATTGTTTATGGACCATCTGCCTGAAGACCGGACTCTTTTCAATGAATTTCATGCGTTGATTGTGCAGGCCGGAAAGGCGTACTGCCGTAGAAAGCCGCTGTGTAACCACTGCCCTCTCGAGGAATGGTGACCATTTGATTGAACTTGAGTAACCGGGATTACAACAGGTAAAGCGATTTTATCAACCAATTACTGATAGCTATCAACCATCATGCTTCTTGATGAATGACTCATAACTTTCTAACAAGATTGTGTTTCTCAATGAATTCAAAAGGAAATTTCAATATTCTATTAGGTTGAAATAACATTGTTGTTTTGGTATATTAGATACTTAACAGACCAAAATCAGAATGTGTTTATCACTGATGAAAGAGATACCTGCGGGCCTTTTTAGACTATTTTCAAACAGCTAAACGGTTACGCTGATTGCCTATGGAATTCTTATTCCATTGGGCCTGGTTTTGAGCCGATTGGTTTAAGGGATACGGAAAAATCGGCTTTCACTTTACTACGTTGCTGAATTGCTTGATCTTTTTAGTTTCATAACGTATCCCGCACGACGCGGGATCAAATATCAACTGATATTAATAAAGATCTCAGGGGTTACAAAATGATCAGTCGATACACACGAGCTGCGATGGGCCGGATCTGGGACTCGAATAATCTATATACAAAGTGGCTCGAGGTTGAGGTTGCAGCATGCGAGGCAATGGCACAAGAGGGCCATATACCCCGGGAGGCCTTTGAAAACATCAAAAGAAAGGCTGCCTTTTCGGTAAAGCGAATCCTGGAGATAGAAGAGGAGACCAAGCACGATGTTATAGCGTTTTTGACAAATGTGGCTGAACATGTGGGTCCTGATTCACGATATATGCATTTAGGACTCACCTCTTCTGACATTCTGGACACGAGCTTTGCACTTCTTCTGAAGCAAGCCATGGGCTTGATCATTAACGATGTCAATGAGTTTATGAATATCATTCGGATCAGGGCGATGGAGCATAAGTACACGGTAATGATCGGTCGCTCCCATGGTATCCATGCAGAGCCCATAACCTTTGGACTGAAGCTAACGGTATGGTATTCCGAGATGAAACGGAATTTGAACCGCTTAATCGAGGCTCAGGATGTCATAAGTTATGGAAAACTTTCTGGGGCCGTGGGCACCTTTGCCAATGTCTCCCCGAAGATTGAATCTCTCGTGTGCAAAAAACTTGGTTTAAAACCCGCGGACATATCCACCCAAATCATCCAGCGCGATCGACATGCCCAGTACTTTTCGAGCCTTGCGATTCTTGCCGGAACCCTGGAAAAGATTGCTATCGAGATACGACACCTTCAGAGAACAGAAGTACTTGAGGCAGAGGAGCCCTTTTTGAAGGGGCAAAAAGGTTCCTCTGCCATGCCCCACAAGAAAAATCCCATTGGCTGTGAAAACATCTCGGGTCTTGCTCGCCTCGTGCGATCCAATTCCTTGGCAGCTATGGAAAATATGCCCCTATGGCATGAGAGGGATATCAGCCATTCGTCGGTGGAAAGGGTAATAGCCCCTGACAGCACAATCCTTGTTGATTACATGCTTCATCGATTGACCGGAATTGTGAAGGACCTCGTGGTCCACGCCGACCGGATGGCTGAGAACCTCAACATGATGAAAGGACTCATCTTTTCTCAGCAATTTCTCATGAAACTGGCTGAGAAGGGCGTGGAAAGGCAGAATGCCTACGTTATGGTCCAACGAAATGCAATGAAAGTTTGGGAGAGTGGGCAGGAGTTCATGGGCCTCATCATGGGAGATCAGGAGATTGGTGAGTATCTGAGTAAGACTGAGATTGAAGAGATCTTTGATCTGGAGTATCATCTCAAACACATAGATGATATCTATAAAAGGGTGTTTCAGGATACAAATTGAGCTTGGCGTGTGGTCAACAGACAAAATTATAGGTTACGATTGGGCGAAAAATATATTTGCATTTTAGACTATTACTGCTAATCTGAAATATTCGGGGGGGGGTTTTAATGTCTCTCGAACGGCGCGAAACCGCTAATGTGACTATAAGTTATTCAGGATTGATTACTGGCGCTTAGCTATTCTCATTCATCAATCGTGAATCGGAAAACTATGATGATTCAATTGATTATGAAGAGGCCCCACATTTTTTTCACTCACTTTTGTTTTCTTTGTGCTTTTTATTCAGCAGCCCTTTTTTTTCTTGGCTGTGATCTTATTGAGCAAGAAGCAAGCAATGTGGTCATTGTCCTTGGCTCCAGGAATATCACGGCTGATGAGCTGAAGAAAGATATGGAATTCATAAGTGCGGACATGAATTTGAAGGAAAAACAACATGACCAGATTCGAAATCAACTCGCCGAACAGGTTATAAGTTATTATCTAATCATTGAATATGCCAATGAAAAGGGTATTTCTATCTCAGAAAAAGAGCTCCAATATGCTCTTGATGACATAAAGCGAGAGTATACGGAAGATGTGTTTAAGGAAGCATTGCTTCGGGAATATGTGGATTTTGATCAATGGAAGAACCGATTTAAAGAGCAACTCCTTATCAACAAGATTCTAAAAGAGGTCGCAAAGAATATTGCTCCACCCAGCCATAAGGAAATTGAACAGTACTATGAAGAAAACCGTGATAAATTTAGATATCCTAAAATGGTAAAATTCAGGCAGATTGTTTCCAAGTCTAAAAAAGAGGCCGATAATCTCCTTAATCGAATACACAAGGGGGAAGAAATGGGTGCACTGGCCCGGCAATATTCCATAGGGCCTGAAGCTGATAACGGGGGTGAGATCAGCTGGGTTGCCAGGGAGCATTTGGACGAATCGATGGGTAATGTACTCTTTTCATTGTCACCAGGTGAAATGAGTCGGGTCGTTGAAACACCTTATGGATACCATATCTTTGAAGTACTTTCTGTTCGGCCTGAGACGGTAAAAGAACTCCCAGATGTTATACAGGAAATAGAATTAAAGCTTTTTCATGAAAAACGTGAAATATTCCTCAGAGATTGGTTAGAGGACCTAAGGACTCATTTTGAAGTCAAGGTTGATCAAGAACTAATGGCTCAATTGGACTTGTATTGAATGAAAGTATTTAAGGCTTTTTCTATAATTGTTGGCGCAGTGATTCTCGCTCAAATTTACTACCCCTTAGTGTCGGCTGAAATATTTAACAGGGTAGTGGCTCAAGTTAATAATGAAGTTGTCACGCTCTACGAACTGAATATGAAAATCAAGGAGCTTACTGGTTTTGATCCCGGTGATTTGAGAATGAAAGATGAAAAGAGGTTTCTTGAAATTCGCCGGAAAATCATAGATTTCCTTGTCGATGAAAAGATCACAAACGAGAAAATCCAGGAATTGGGAATCCAGGTAACACCCAATGAAATTGATGCTGCTATCGAAAGAATAAAACAAAGCAACCACTTGACCCATGAGGACCTGCTCGCCAGTCTTACAAAACAGCAGATGAGTTATGAGTCTTACCGGGAAAGGATCAAAAGAGACCTGGAGCGCACGCGACTGATCAACTTTGAGGTAAAATCCAAAATCATCATTAGAGAAGAAGAAATCAAAGAGTACTACAGCAAAAACAAAGACAAATTCAGCACCCCGGAAAATGTACATCTTGCGGCCATTTTTCTGAAGCAGAAAGATCCATCAAATCAGGAAGAGACCCTTGCTCTTTACCGTAAAGCCGAAGAAATTGTCGCCAGACTGAAAAGGGGAGAGAATTTCACCGACATGGCCAGAAAATTATCTCAAGGCCCTGGCGCTGAAGAAGGGGGTGATTTAGGTCTTTTCAAAACATCCCAGCTCGATCCAGATCTTATTAAAGTTGTAAAAAACATGTCATCGGGAGACATCAGTAGGCCGATTATGAGGCCGGCCGGGATACAGATTGTCAAGCTGGTGGAAAAGCAGGATGGGGGAGTGGAGCCTTTTGAAACGGTAAGGGATGCCATTTTTGGAATCCTTTACCAGGAGGAAATCAACAAAAGGTATTTTTCTTGGATCAAGGAATTGCGAAAAAAAGCATACACAAAAATCATCTTTTGAGAAGTATTCAAATATGAATTACCTTGAATATCAGCATCAAACAGATCAGCAGACCACTCTCTTTGAACCTGATACTTTGGGGAGTCAGATACCGGGCCAGAAACCAGATGTTGAGAATGAAGAAAGGGTGTCTCCTGTGGGAAATGGCATTGGCGCCCTTTTAAAGAATGAAAGGCAAAGAAGGGGGCTCGATCTTGGCCTGATCTCGGAAATCACCAGGATCAGGCCTCATATCCTTAAGGCTTTGGAAAATGAAGAATGGGGCAGTCTTCCTGCACCGATTATTGTGCAAGGATTTGTCCGTTCTTATGCCCACGCCCTGGGTTTGGATGAGGGGGAAGTTTTAGCACTTTATAAAGAAGTCGCCCCTGTTGCATCTAGCCTTCCCAAGCCTCTTGGAGAACCTGTGAGGAGCAGGAAAACTCTCTTGGCTGTGTTGATAGTTATATTGGTTTCAATAGGATCGACTTATTTTTGGTGGAAGGAGTACCTGCCTGGCAAGAGAATCTCGGTAAGTTCTCAGGTAATTCATCCAGAAGAACCTGCCTCCAGCCCGGTCGCAGAATCCGTGGAACCTGAGGCTTATACCGAAAAGGATTTAGCCCCAACGGCCCGTACTGTGGAACCCTTTCCCGAATTTATTGATATTGAGCCTCCTAGCGAGCTGTTGGAAGATATAGTAGTAATACCATCTTATGCAGAATCAGTATCAACCATTGAATCTGAAATTTACTCCGCTCCTGAAATCTCCCAACATATTCTTAAGGCAAACGTCAGGGAGAAGACCTGGATCAGAATCTTTGTGGATGAACAGGGCCCCAAAGAATATATCTTCAATCCGGGAAGTCATCCTGAGTGGAAGGCCAAAGAGGGGTTGGAATTGCTTATTGGTAACGCAAGCGGCATTAGCCTTGAATTCAATGAAGAACAGATTGAAAATCTCGGAAACCCTGGTCAGGTGGTTCACTTAAGTTTGCCTGAAGGGTACAAAAGGAAAAAATCGCAGGATTAAAATGGAAAACGTTTTTGACATCTTTGAAGCCAGAGGCTTTGTTGAACAGGTGACTGACAGGGAACTCGTACGTGATCTCCTAAAGAACACTACAACATGCTACATTGGGTTCGATCCAACCGCCAAGAGCTTGCATGTGGGGAACCTTCTCCCCATTATGTCACTCGTTCATATGCAAAAGGCAGGGCACAAGCCGATCGGTGTCGTTGGCGGCGGGACCGGTCTGGTGGGGGATCCCAGCGGAAAAACGGAAACGCGTGCTATTTTAACCCGTGAAGAGATCAATGAAAATGCTGAGGCATTAAAGAAACAGCTTTCTCGTTTCATTGATTTCGGCAATGGAAAGGCCATTATGGTTAATAATGCCGACTGGCTGACGGAGCTTCGCTATATTGAATTTCTTCGAGATATTGGCAGGCATTTTAGCGTGAACAGGATGCTGGCAGCAGAGAGTTATCGGACGAGGTTGGAAACCGGGCTGAACTTTATTGAGTTTAACTATATGCTCCTACAGGCCTATGACTTTTGGCATCTGTTTAAACATTACGACTGCCGTCTCCAGATGGGCGGTAATGACCAGTGGGGCAATATCTTGGCCGGCGCAGACCTCACAAGGCGACTTGAGGGGGAGATCATCCATGGCCTTACCTTTCCCCTCTTAATTACCTCTTCAGGCATTAAGATGGGTAAGACGCACAAGGGGGCAGTCTGGCTTGACCCCGCATTGACTTCACCTTATGATTACTATCAATATTGGATCAACCAGGACGACCGTGATGTGGAACGTTTTTTGGGGCTTTTCACTTTTCTCCCTATGGAGGAGGTCCAGCGGTTAGGTCGTCTGAAAGGGGCTGATATCAGGGCTGCAAAAGAAATACTGGCTTATGAGGCCGCCAAAATTTGCCATGGTCAGAAAGAGGCTGACCTTGCCCGTGAAGCTTCTCGGCAGCTATTCGGACCTGACCAAGCAATGTCTTCTGGGACTGCTAACCTGAAGGCCGGTATAGAATCATCAGAGCCAAGCTATTCCATAGGTCCGAAAGAGCTTGATCAAGGGATACCAGCATATATACTCTTTGAAAAAACAGGCCTTTGTAAAACCCGGGGCGAGGCCCGCCGACTTATTTCTCAGGGGGGCGGGTATCTAAATGGTCAAAGGATTCAACTAGTTGACCAGACAATCAATTCCAAAGATCTGGAAAAGGATTCCTTGCTACTGAGAGCGGGCAAAAAAAAGTATATAAGGATTACACCAGAATGATCCACTTCATCTTCTCGTTCCTTTGTCCCTTCGTCCCCACATTCCGGACCCAGCGGGGCTTACTTCATGACTTAATCATTGGCTCTTTGCTCTCACGCTAAGGCCTTGCCATTATTGGTGGAATAACTTTTAGGCAGTTATAACCTCAGGGGTATTGCCCCAATTTTATATTAAATGGTTATGGAACATCCAGCAGATAAACCAGTTCAAGAAGAGGATTCAAGACTAGACGAAAATCATTCTTCTGATCCGGCAGAGCTTGATCTCGCCCCCGTTGTGCAGCCCGAGGAAAGGAACTTAGTCCCTTATGATCCTCTTCAGATGTACCTCCTTGAAATAAAGCAGTATAAGCTACTGACCAGGGAGGAGGAGATCGAACTGTCAAAAAGGGTCAGAGAGAAAAAGGACGAGAGAGCTGCTTACAGGTTGATTACCTCTAATCTGAGATTGGTTGTAAAAATTGCCATGGATTTCCACCGGTACTGGACAAAGAATCTGTTAGATTTGATACAGGAAGGAAACTTAGGTCTTTTGCAGGCCGTCAGAAAATTTGATCCTTATCGCGGTATAAAATTTTCTTATTATGCCTCATTCTGGATTAAGGCATATATGCTCAAGTTTGTAATGGATAATTGGAAACTGGTAAAGATTGGTACGACTCAGAGCCAGCGCAAGCTGTTCTTTAACCTGGCCAAGGAGAGAGACAAGCTTATCGCTGAAGGTTTCACACCTGAACCCAGGCTTTTGGCTGAACGCCTTGATGTCAAGGAAGAGGAAGTTGTTGAGATGAGCCAGCGTCTTGGAGGATGGGAGATCTCCCTTAATGCACCTGTTGGGGATGATTCTAGAGAATCCTACAGTGCTCTCCTGCCAGACCCTGGAATGGAAACAGATGAGCAGCTTTCTGAGCGCCAAAGCCGGCACCTTCTAATAGAGAAGCTCAAAGAATTTCGCACGACGCTTTCCGGGAATAAGGCTGACATTTTCGATAACCGGATTATGGCAGAGAAGCCCTTAACCCTCCAGGAGCTTGGAGATAAGTATAGCATATCCCGGGAGAGAGTTAGGCAAATCCAGGAAAAGATTATAAAAAACATAAAAAAATGGCTCAGAGAAGAAATCCCGAATTTCGAAGAAGAGTATTCCGACTTTCTAAAGTGATTTACGACCCCTGTTTGGTTCATCGATTGTGTGTCGGGGGGATCGG
This sequence comes from Desulfobacteraceae bacterium, assembly GCA_020349865.1. The sequence continues at coordinate 3,581,229 of CP070700.1, read as the reverse complement.
GCGATATGTAACGGTTTAAAACTTCTCAAAAAGATATGCAATCATCACATACAGATAGAATGGAAATAACATCTACAAAAAACCGCAACGGGCAATTTACAACTCGTAAAGCGTTAGCCTCATGCGGATACTCAAAGCCTACACCTTTTCTGGCCATTGTTCTTCTAATAGGACTCCTCTCGGGTTGTTCGTGGCTTGCCTCATTTGCCCCACCAGTGAAGCCCGTGCCCCCTGCAATGGAAAAAAAGGGAGCCCTTAAGGAAATAGACAATTTGCAAGAAGCGTACAAGAATTTTGCATTGGCTTCCATCGCCATGTCCAAAGACAATTACCACGATGCGCGGAAACATCTTTCCAGGGCTATTGAAAAAGACCCGGGATCCGTTTATCTGAACAGAAAAATGGCGCTGCTGCTAAAAAAGTCTAAAGACTATCAAGGCGCTTTAGAATATGCCCTCAAGTGCGTAGGCCTCGATCCAGAAAATGTAAGCAGTCTGATAATGCTTGCCGATCTCTATGTCCTTGTGGGTGATAACGACCTTGCCATTGAAAAGTACGGAGATGCCCTGAGTCTTAATCCAGAAAACCAGCGGACAAGACTTCTTCTCACCACTATTTTGATAAGAAAGGAGCAATTCCACGAGGCACTCAACCACCTGGAAACATTAACAGATCTGAATCCTGAGCTGGTTATTGCTCATTACTACCGGGGAAGAATCAAGTTAGCGATGGGCCTCAATAGCGAGGCCGAACAAGCCTTTCTTGAGGCCCTTAGACTTAACGAGGGTCTAGAACCGGCCCTGTTTGATTTGGCAACGCTTTATCAAATGACCGATAGATATGAGGATGCTGCTGATACCTATGAGAAATTGTTAGGATTTTATCCCGACAATATGGGGGCGAGGGAAAGGCTGGCGGATCTTTACTTCAAGCTCGGTAAGAAAGAAAAGGCTGAGTACCAAACACAAAAAATAAAAGAATATTCAAAACCAGGAGAACCCGGAAGGCGGGCCCTTGGCCTCATATATCTCAGACAGGGAAAGATCGATGAATCCATAGGGGAATTGGAGTTGATTGTTTCCGCCTGGCCAGGTGATCAAAAATCCAGGTATTACTTAGGTACGGCTTATGAAGAAAAAGGGGATATTGATAAAGCCCTGGAACATTTTGGCCAGATCAAGCCAGAGTCACAGTACTTTATAAGTGCTCAAATGCATATAGGCTATCTCCTCGATGGGCAGGAAAAATATGACGAGGCCATCAAGGTCCTTGAAAAGGCCATTACTCTAAAAAAAGAAAAAATTGAGCTTTATCTGATGCTGGCCTCCATTTATGAAACCAAGGAGGAATATGATAAGGCCATTAAGGTCGTCAAAGACGGTCTAAAGCTGGATGAGAAGAACATTGATCTTACATTCCGTCTTGGCGTTCTTCTGGATAAGAGTGGTGAGAAAGCGTCATGTCTTGAGCAGATGAAGCGGATACTGGAAATAGACCCTGATCACGCGGACTCATTAAACTACATAGGATATACTTACGCAGACCAGGGTATTAGACTTGATGAGGCCATGGAACTGATTCAAAAGGCCCTAAAATTAAAGCCTAAAAGCGGATACATAACAGATAGTCTCGGTTGGGTCTACTTCAGGAAGGGTATGTATGATGAAGCACTCTATTACCTCAAGAAGGCTGCAAATCTTACTTCTAGTGACCCCACTATAAATGAACATCTTGGGGATGCCTACTTTAAAAAGCAAAACTACGAGAAAGCCCTCGAGCATTACAAGAAGGCCCTTTCCCTGAAACATCCCGAGGAAAACAAGGTAAAACAGAAAATAAATGATGTGGAACGGCTTTTGAAAGGAAGAAATTGACTTTAGCCAAGCCAATTCGTTCAGTTGGAATTTTTATTTCACTTCTGACTCCCATTTTTTTTCAATACTGCGCCCCTGTCATCATTCAGAAACCTTCTCGTCCTTTTGACCACCAGAAAATCACTGACCTTATTTCTATAAGTCGGGAACAGGAAAAGCGAGTCCATATGCTCTTCTCCTTAGGCCGCTTGACGATCGAAAGGCATGGATCAGAGACCGAACTGAATGTCCTGATCGCTGGTGAGAGAGATTCAGGCAAAATCAAAATTGAAATCACACATCCATGGGGCCGGCCTGTTGTTCATATTCTTATTAATGAAATGGGATTCCAGATCCTTTCCTTCAGGGAGAAACGATATTATTATGGGCGCCTTGGAGACTCTGATACATCCGGATTCTTTCCGGTGCGGTTAGATCCTGATCAGATATGGGCCCTCATAAGGGGATATCCAGTCGTGCGGAACCATAACCGCGCAATTTCCTTAAAAGGAGATCAGATCGTATTTCTCAATAAAGACGGGGAAAAGGTCCAGGTCATTGATTTTTATCCCCACAGTAGCCTTCCTTGTTTGATGTCCTTTCCCGGGCAGGAAGTAGAAGTATCGTTTTCAGATTTTCAAAATGACGATGGCATTTATTATGCTCGAAAAATAGGATTAAATGATCCTAAAACCCTTAGCATACTGACGTTTGACGTGAAGCAGATTATTTTCAATCAGGCTATACCTAAAGCGATTTTTGAGCTGGAAAAACCCGCCGACTTTGAAATCATGTCTCATCTGAGACAAGGGGGAAAATAACTCACTCCCACATAATAACAATGCAGCGCTCTTCAACGCGCCCTTCTGAAACACGAACAAGTTTAATCCTAACCGATTAATTGTGAAGAACAATAGTGCTCGTTTACGGGGGAAACATTACGGATTTTAAGAGTATAAAAGCTCATAGAATGATTGAGAATCAACCATGTGGGAAAAGGAGAGAGCAATAGCAGAGCAGGCCTCAAGGGCAGCCGGAAAGATTTTAAACCGCTTGTTCGGACGAGTGAACCATATCATAAAAAAGGGTCACATAGACCTTGTCACCGAGGCAGATCTTCAAGCGGAAAAGTGCATCTTGGAGATTATCCATGCAAACTTCCCACAAGACAACATCCTTTCAGAAGAATCCGGAATGTCCGAGGAGGTCTCGGACCGGACCTGGCTTGTTGATCCATTGGATGGCACAACCAACTTTGCCCACGGATTTCCTTTTTTTGCTATCTCTATCGCCCTGGAATTTGAAAAGCAGATTGTACTCGGTATCGTCTATAATCCTCGGATGGATGAATACTTTGAAGCCGTAAAGGGGAGGGGAGCCTCTATGAATGGAAAGCCTATTCAGACCTCCCAGACGGCAAATTTAATAGAATCCCTGTTGGCCACTGGTTTTCCTTATGATGTGCAGGAAAAGCCGCTAAGGGTTATGGAACGTTTCACAAAAATGATTGTCAGGGCCCAAGGCGTGCGCAGACCCGGATCTGCTGCCATAGATCTGTGTTATGTGGCCGCAGGTAGATTTGATGGGTTTTGGGAAGAAGGCTTGAAGCCCTGGGACACAGCGGCAGGAACAGTCATCGTGAATGAGGCGGGAGGAAAAGTGACGACATATGAGGGTGAGGCCTACTCTCCATACCAGAAAAGCATCGTAGCGACCAATCCCTACATCCATGATGCTGTAATAAAGGGTCTACAAGGATAGTGTTTGTTAAATGAAGGCTGGGAAATGGCCCCCACAGGCGTATGAAAGAGATGCGGGAGCGACTTTCAGCCGCTATCTTTGTTCAAGAATTAAATACCTTTTTCTAACAGGTTGCTCACATCTTTAAATGAAAGCCCGTGAATCCGAATCGATTTTACCCTGGACCGTTCTCCAGAAATAATCTCCACATTGCCCTTGGGTACCCCTAATCTTTTGGAAAGCAGTTGTTTTAGAGCCGTATTGGCCTTTCCTTCCACTGGAGGCGCAGTCAGCTTAATCTTAAAAACCCCCTTTTCTTCGGAGATGATCATATTCCTGGAAGACCGCGGCACCACCTTTACCTGGATAATAGTCTTACAATTTCCCTCCCGTCGCATGGTATTAATCCTTTTGGATCATCCAAGACGCCCTGCCAACTGCATCAGGCTCTGGACCAGGAAAGACCGAATGAAAATAATTGCAAGAATTACCAGGATCGGTGATAAATCCAAGCCTCCCAAGCTTATAGGTAGCCTGCGCCTTATGGGATAGAGCACCGGCTCCGTCACAGAGTTCAGGAAGCGGACGATGGTATTGTAAGGATCTGGATTGACCCAGGAAATAACCGCCCTTGCGATAATGATCCACAGATAAAGGCTCAGTGCAATATCAAGTACTTTGGCCACAGCGGCCAGGAAATTTCCAAATACAAACATATACCCGTTATTACCTCCCTACCCCAAAATGATAGGCCCCAATGATGAAAACCGTATTACCAGGAATGACCCCCAGAATTCGATAGCTCATAGGTCCTGGTTCATAGCTAACTGTTCGTGGTTCATAGTTAAATGGCCTATTAGCTATCAGATAAATTGGGTATGTCAGAGTAGTACGTAAGCCGGGTTCTGTTTCCCGAAGCAGTTACCCGCTTTCGGGACAATGACCATTCATCTAGCCTCGACGTTACCGTCGAGATCAAGCGACCTACCCGGGAACTCGGGCGGACCACCCTCAAGCGTTCCCCTATTTGGTCTTGCTCCAGGTGGGGTTTACCTAGCTCCAGCCGTCACCGGCAGGACTGGTGAGCTCTTACCTCACCGTTTCACCCTTACCCGGCACTCAGTTCCATAACTTGTTAAAACTCCACTGGGTTGATGAACGGACGGTCCTACAGCCAATAGAATTTTTTTAGGGAACTGAGTGCCGGGCGGTTTGCTTTCTGTGGCACTTTCCTTCCTGTTGCTAGGACTGGGCATTACCCAGCACCCCGTCCTACGGAGCCCGGACTTTCCTCTCCCTTGCGCAACGGCAAAGCAGCGGTCATTTGTCCTACTCCAACATACCAGATTAAAAAATTGTCTCGCTTGTAACCGCGTAGCGTTTTGAAAAAAGTGCAAAAAAGTCAAATAATTTAGACATCCTCAGAGATATTCCTAAAACGTTCATCCTCACCCCAATA
>CP070700.1:3568885-3576077 GCA_020349865.1 Desulfobacteraceae bacterium | reverse complement strand
GTAGTGCGTCATGTTGGACCACCCTGCAACCGGAGGTTACCTCCGGGGGGACAATCCGTTCCTGAGCCTTGCGGCCTGCGGGTGGGTGTAGACCGGCGCCGATTACAACCGTCAAGGCTGAAGGCTCACGTCCTGGCAGGGCAGTGAATATCCTGTTTAAAAGTATCGGCAGGATCGTTTTTACGGGCACTGGTCTGGTTTCATCCGGTACGGCAATTGCAATTGTCTTTGGAGATATTCGACCGACCAGTTTGTCAAGGTTCTCACAACCAAGCGGGTTCGCAAGGGCATTGTCTAAAGCATCCCCAATAGATCTGAGGGTCGACATCCTGGTCGGCCGCAGGATTGAAGTCTCGGCCTTTTCCGGAATGCGGAGGACGTGCTGGCGATCACCGTATTTTAACTCAATGTTCATTTCCGTTCCTTACATAGCACGACTGTACTTGAAATAAATGCAAAACGTATGCCTTAAACTGTGTTTTTATAATACATTGATTTTTCGGATGTTTTAATAAACACATTCTTGTCCATAGCGCCCTTTTTGCCCAATACTGGGCTTTTTGCCCAATATTGGGCTTGATTTTAGGCTCAGCGCTGTTATTATGCCTATGAACGACTAATATCCAAGACTTACGTTCCTTACAATTCAGGTAATGGAACCGTCTGCTCTATCCCTCTACAGGCTATTCTGTTAGAATAGTTAGAAGATGCAGATGCCCAATATTGGACAAACGGATAATAAAAGCAGAGGAATCCAGGAGGTGATCATATGCGTTGGGATACTGCCACACGGTATCAAATTCTTTTAAGAATCAATAATGCCGTCATCACCCGAACTACACGCGAAGAGCTCTTCCGGGCCTTGGCGACCGAACTCAGGAAGCACTTTCCTTATGATCGCCTGAGTATCAACCTGTATGACGCTAAGGCCCAGTCGTTGAGTTATTTTGCTGCTGCAGATGGAATCGATCCTGAAGGTATTTCCTGTAAAGACAGTCGACCGTTAGCTAAGGGTTCGATCAGCCGAAAGGCCATCCAATCACGCCAGCCAGTTATCATTGATGATTTAAGACGTTACACTGCCCTTTCTTCTGTTGGATCAATGGTGGAGGCCGGTCTAAAAGCCACAATGGCATTCCCGTTAATCATTAGGAACAGGATACTGGGAACCATCCATTTTTCATTCAAGAAAGTACCTGAATATTTATCTGAATTAACAGAAGTCCTCACTGATGTCTCGAACCAGGCAGCCATTGCCGTGGATAACATGCTGGCTTATATGGATTTGAAGAAGATGAACGAGGATCTGGTGCATGAGAAACGTTATCTCATGGCCCATGTCGACGACTACCAACAGAATGGCTTTTTTTATGCCTCCCCATCGATGATTGAAATCATGCACCTGATCCAAAAGGTAGCTAACACAGACGCATCTGTCCTGATTACCGGGGAGACCGGGACAGGCAAGGATTACCTGGCCAGGTATATCCACAACTTGAGTAGCAGGAGGGACCATCTTTTTGTGAAAATAAGTTGTCCTGCTCTGGTCGATTCGCTTTTTGAAACCGAACTTTTTGGACATAAAAAAGGCGCATTCACCGGAGCTGATTCCCAGCGGATTGGAAGGTTTGAATTGGCCCATGACGGTACAGTCTTTTTGGATGAAGTGAGCGAACTGCCTGCCAAGCTCCAGGCAAAACTGCTTAACGTTTTACAGGATCGGCAATTCGAGAGGGTTGGGGACAGTCGGCCGATTGAGGTGAACTTCCGTGTCATTGCAGCCACCAATAAAGACCTTGAGGCGGAGATCCAGTCTGGCCAATTTCGAAGAGATCTTTACTACCGCCTAAATACCGTAAATATACACGTGCCGCCATTGAGAAAGCGAACCGAGGATATACCCCTTTTAATTAAGAAATTAACCGAGATCCAGGCCATAAAGATAAACCGGCCAGCGCCAAAATATACTGAACAGGCACTTAGGAGATTGTGCAAGTATCATTGGCCGGGCAATGTCCGTGAATTGAAAAATTTGGTCAAACGAATGGTCATTCTTCGGCCGGGTGAACAAATAACCAACATGGACATCATCAATATTATTAGTACCAAATCCCAAGCCGAGCCAAGCAAAAACATTACCACATTGGCAGATGCTGAGAGAGAGCACATTGAGCAAGCCTTGGTCAAATGTGGAGGCATTGTGGGCGGCCGAAACGGCGCTGCTCGGCTTCTTGATCTACCTCGTTCCACACTCCAATACCGTCTAAAAAAATACAGTCTCAACCCTAAAGAATATGTTTAAAAAGGCCGGATCAGATTTTCTTGAAAACTTAGTCAGGGTGAGTTAAGAATTGGAGAAATACTGATCTTAAATCATGTCTTGCATGGCGTTATTAATATTTCGCTCTGGATGCTGGGTCGGAGACGAACGAAGTCTTTATATTAAGAATTATCCAAAGTCGGTGTCGGAGATACCGCCTGAGAGAAGGGAAGAACTGGAAAGGAAACTTGTCTGTTTTTTGAAGTTTTCTCCATGTCAGAGGCTTCTCTATGTCGAAAAGGAATGACCAGCCTTTAAAGATTATATTAAGAGGTTTGGTGTGGTATGGAACCAGAAGTCGAGTTAGATTTTTTGTAACAGTTTAGCTGTTTGAAAATAGTGCAAAAAGAGATACCCGCGGCCCGATAACTCGACAATTGTTTTTTTTAAAACGCTAAACAGGTTACATGACTTTTAATAAAAAAATAGGGAGTTACTGAAATGCCCTCAAAAAAAATATTGATTGTAGACGATGATGCGGACGTGGTCTTGTTCCTCTCCACGGTTTTGCAGGACCATGGTTACGAGACTATTGAGGCCCGCAATGGCCTGGAAGGCCTTGAAAGGGCAACATCAGATTGTCCCGACCTTATCCTTCTCGACCTGATGATGCCACAGAAAAGTGGGATCGCCCTTCTGTCCGATCTTAATAAAGATGATACACTAAAGGAGATTCCGGTGATTATGGTCACCGGTGTATCAGGCGAGACGGGCATTGACCTGGAGGCCTTTTTCAAACGAGACGTAAAAGGCGATCCTGAGCGCAATGATCTTAGGCCTGAAGGCTATATTGAAAAGCCGGTGGACCCGCAAAAGCTCCTTAAGATGCTCAAAGAAGTGCTAAGTTAATGAAAAAATATAATGTCGCAATCATAGGAGCCGGTCCGGGATGCCTGGCCATTATGGACATGATATCCAGTGATCGCCTTCGACAGCTTCAAATGCATATTGTGGGTATTGCCGATATTAACCCGGAAGCCCCCGCAGTCATGCATGCCCAATCCCTTAATATATTTACCACCACTAACTACAAAGACCTTTTTGACAACTCAAATTTGGATTTGATTATCGAACTCACTGGTGATCCTTTGCTCAGTCAGGCTATTCAGCATGAAAAACCGGCCCATGTGCAAATGATGGATCACAAGATGGCACGGCTGTTTTGGGACTTTAGCAGATTAGAAGATGAAAAGCTTGAGACTGAAAAGGAGGTTGAAAAACAAAGCAAGGAGTTGGAGGCATCCGAAGAAGAAGCGCGCAGGCAAAAAAGGACCGCCGAAGGAATTATTTACGGCTCCCCAACCCCCATGTTTGTAATTGATAAAGATCATAAGATTATCTTCTGGAACAAGGCATGTGAAAAACTGACAGGGTTTAGCAGCGAAGAGATGATTGGAACCGACAGGCAATGGGAGCCTTTTTATCCCCATAAAAGGCCCCTTCTGGCCGATGTAATTATTGATAATGACCCTGAACAAATAAAAAAGATAACCAAGAAAATGCGGTTACAAAAATCTTCCATTGTAGAAGGGGGATATGAGGTGGAATATTTCATTCCCCACCTCGGGGAAGAGGGTACTCATCTATACATCAATGCTGCGCCCATCAAAGACGATCAAGGGAACATACAGGGGGCCATAGTCACCTATCATGATTTTTCAGAACGGGTAAAGATGACTCAGCAGTTAAAGGCTTCCGAGGAGGAGACACGCAGGCAAAGGAGGACCGCTGAAGGAATTATTTATGGCTCCCCTATTCCCATGTTCGTGCTCGACAAAAATCATAAAATCACTTACTGGAACAAAGCAGTCGAAAGACTGACAGGATTTCGCAGTGAAGAGATGATTGGAACCGATCGACAATGGGTGCCCTTCTACCCTCATAAGAGGCCTATTTTTGCTGACCTTATTATTGATAATGATCTGGAAACGATTAAAAGGCTATACAAAGGCGTGCATCTCCGCAAATCTCCCATGGTTGAAGGTGCCTATGAGGCCGAGAATTTTTTCCCGCACCTGGGTGAAAAAGGAACTCACCTTTATTTCAACACAGCGCCTATCAAAGACGATTCGGGAAACATACAGGGTGCTGTAATTACGTATCAGGACTTCTCGGAACGGGTAAAGATGATTCGGGAGATTGAAAAGCGTGAAATTTTTGTGCAAAACCTCATTCAAAACTCCATTGACGGCATCATTGCCACCGAATCTAAGGGAAAAATTGTAATTTTCAATCGGGGGGCTGCGGAAATCCTGGGATATGCCCCGGAAGAAATAATAGGACAAAAAAGCTACCTGGAAATCCTTTCCGATGAAACGGGTATAGCTATCAGGGATGCCTTCTACGGCGATCAGTACGGCACTCCTGGAAAAATTATTAACATGGAAACAGGGTTTTTGAATAAGGCAAACGAGACTATTCCATTAAGGCTTTCCGGGACCCTCCTCTATGAAGAGGAGAAAGAAGTGGGAAGCGTGGTCTTCATCCAGGACCTAAGGGAGATCCACAAGCTTCAGAAAGAGAAAGAACAGTCAGAACGCATGGCAGCCATCGGCCGTACCGTCGCGGGCGTAGCCCATTATATAAAAAACATTTTGAATGGGCTTCAAGGTGGCGCATATGTCACCAATTCTGCCATGGGCAAGAAAGACCTCGATCTGGTTCAAAAAGGCTGGGACATGGTCGAGAAGAATATTGACCAGATAAGTAATATTGTCACGGACATGTTGATCTATTCCAGCGAAAGGAAACCCCGTTACGATCTGGTGAATCCAAATGAGGTGGTTACCGAGGTCCTGGAGCTTATGTGGGAAAGGGCCAAACTGTCAGGTGTCGTTTTTGTCCGTAAGCTCGGCCCCGAATTGAGTCCGGTGGCCATGGACCAAACGGCCATACACCGCTGTCTTTTGAATCTCGTAAGCAATGCCATTGATGCCTGCGCCCTGGGGGGAATCATGGATGGGAAAGGCGTTGTGGCAATAGAAACCGACAGACCACCTGGGTGGGGTGTGAGATTCAAGATTACAGACAATGGAATCGGCATGGAAAAGGACGCCCAGCAAAAACTGTTTACGGATTTTTTCACTACAAAAGGTTATAAAGGGTCAGGATTGGGCCTTCCCGTTACTAAAAAAATCGTAGAAGAGCACGGAGGGAAACTTACATTTAAATCCGAGGTCGATCAAGGAACAGCATTTAGCTTGATGCTGCCGTAAAAGTAAGCTTTCAGGGAGAGTAGCCATTCTGCTCCTTCTTGCCCTTTTGTTTCTCACCGCAGACAAGCTAAGAACGCAGAGACAAAATATTTTCCCTTTGCCGTGGAGTTGACGGCAAAGGGAAACCGCTCAGTCACACACGGTTAGTTGGCCGGCTTAGTGAAACTACTCGATACCCAGCCTTCCTTACCAGAATCTGTCCGCACCCGGATCCACCCTTCGCTCCTCTCAAGGACCGTGAGGCGGTCTCCCCCGCGAACACCCAAAACGATGGCATATTTAGTCCCGGGACCGGTCCGGACGTTCAATGAGGTGGATTTTACTATCACCGCCTCCCCTCCGGCGCTCGGCGAGGGTGATGATGGAGCAGGGGCAGGAGCAGCGGCAGGGGCGGGAGCCGGTGCAGAAGTGCTGCCATAATGATAATAAGTCTGAGGCGTCTTGGACACGACAAATTTGACGGCGTCTTTTATGCAAAGACGAAGGGCCTTCTCTGTGGGTGTGTTTTTCCAGCCCCCTAACCCGCCAGCCAATGCGCCGCTACCACCCCATCCGCCGATAAGCCCGCCAAGGTTTACATCCGTAGCCTCTCCTTCCACGCTCGTAGCTGCAACGATGCGTGATGTCCTGGTATCGATTATACGCAAATCAATGGCCATATGGGCCTTTTTAAAGCCTCCCATTATCCCGCCCAATATGCCTTTGCCAAATCCGCCTATACCACCCTTGGCGCCGGATGCCGCCCCTTCAAACTCGGTTACGGCCCCCACCACGAGGAGCTCAGCCCCCTCTATCTCGCCTATAGGCGCAGCCGTATCCTGGCGAATGCGGCCTGACGCACCCAGGTCCTGCTCGCTAAGCACGTCGCCCAGGGTCTGCCTTTCCAAAACAATGAACCTGTTGGTGTTAAAAAGCGCGGTAACTAATTGGTCGGCCATGCCGTCTCCAATCCTGCCTGTCCACCATCCCTTACCGGTTTTGTCCTTGAAACGGGCAACGGCGATCCTTGCCTTGGGGCCATTGTAGGCCACGGCCTGGGCTTCGCCTATGGAAGGTCCGCCCTGACCCGAAGTAACCGTGGTCTTCGTTCCGGGTGTAACGCACCCAACGGCCATTGTAATGCAAATAAAGACAGCACAAAAAACAGCAAAGCATTTTCCAAAATTCATAGTTATGACCTCCATTTTGTCGAGAAAATAAATTCTAAATTATTAAATTATCAACATATCATTTAATTTTATCAAATCTATGCGGCATTGTAAAGCAGGATGCCTCGATTTTAATCTTAAAAAAACCCTTGACATGTTGAAATAAAATTTAATAATATGCAAAAAGTTTAACGGAGATTTCGCTATGCTTGAGAAAAAAATTGCAGATAAAATCCGCGAGATAAGAAAAAGTAAAGGTTTGACCCTGGCTCAATTTGGAGAGATGGTTGGTCTTTCAAAGGGATTGCTCTCTAGAATCGAGAACAACCAGGTTTCTCCGCCCATCGGCACATTGTCCAAGATATCCAAGGGCTTAGAAGTGCCCATAGCCACCTTTTTTGAAAATGCAGAAGAAGACAACAAGAGATATACTGTCACGAAAGTAAATGAGCGAAAACAGGTGGTAAGGCACGGTACGAAGATCGGTTTCACCTACTATTCGCTCAAAC
>CP070700.1:3556953-3568785 GCA_020349865.1 Desulfobacteraceae bacterium | reverse complement strand
TGTTTTTATAAAAAAAAAGAATTCCACCACTTTAGGCACTTTAGATCACTTTAGACACTTCACACTTTTTCAATTTTGCAATTTTCTGCACGTTTTGAGCTGAATTTTATCACTAAGGTACTAAAGCATCTTCTCCGGTATCCAGACCCCCACGTCCTTGCCCAAACGTTCGCTGTAAAAGGTGGCCACCCGCTTGGTCTGGTTGCGTAGGGCTATCTTCTGTGTAGCGACATTATCTTCGCCAATAATGGAAAAAACCTTCCTTTTTCCTACCCTGGCGGTCAGGCCTTCTAAAAGCTTGGCCCCTATGCCCATACCCCGATATTCGGGCCTCACCGATGTATAGCCACGCTCCAGGTATTGGCTGAGATCGAGACCGGACTGCCTGGTAACGGCCTCCACATACTCCGGCCGGGGATGCTTCAGGCTGGAATTTCCCACGATCACGCCTTCTTCTAAGGTGTAGCCGATCAAAAAGGCCCGCTCCAGATTATACCTGACCCACTTTGTTCCCACCGAGCCCCCAGCCTCTACCATGCGACAGATTTCGTCCAAATACCCTGGCGGTAGTTCCTGGGGCTTAACAAAATGATATGAAATTTCTTGGCCCAGGGCGTAGACCGAGGACCCATCATCTCGCACCCTCCAGCGCATTACCTTTTTAACGCCATATCTATTCACATAAAGCAGAAGATAGACCGGATCACTTAACTCGCGCCAAAGAGGGAGGCCAGGCAACTTGGCTACCTGAGAATAGGCTACCGGTTCTTGTTCGGCCTGACTAACGCGGCTTTCAAAGGGTAATCCAGGTTGTTTGCAGCGGACCCACGAATGGGCAATGTTAGGGTTGGCAGCCATAAAGCCTACCAGTCCCCGTTCCAGGCTGCTTTCCAGTCCTTCTGGAATCATAACGTGATTCCATACGCCATTCTTGGAAACATCCCATAGGGCCCTGGTCAGGGGCTCTGATTTGCCAGCAGGGTCTCGCCATTGTATAAGCCTTACCCTGGTCTGACTGGCTCCGCCCATTGTCTTCTGCATGGTCGCCGCAGTCGGTTCATCAAGCGTACATGTTAGGCCCAGGCAAAAAGGGGGCCGTTCCCCGGCCATCTCACCCGTCAGTTCCGCCATATAGGCAGACGTTAGACGCTCGTCCTCAATTAAAAAGCCTTCAACTCCGAGGCTTTGCACCTGCTCCTTCAGTACGGTAATGGAAATCGGGGGTGCCATCAAAGCGGTCCCTGATTCAGATTGAGCCCTAAAAGGCAGCACCACGTTCGGAGTCAGATAGTCTTTTAGGGGCAGTCCGCCGAAGTCAGTGACTACCGCCTTTCCCGGGTCCGTGGTCCCCCCCAATCTGGCGACCAGTTCTAATAGCGGCTCCGGGTCTGTTTCTGGCAACAGGCTGTCAAAATAGCCCGCGGCATCCCTTGTTAACATATCATAACCAACCAGGGCCGCATGAAGGTCAGGCCGGTGTTTCTTGGTGAAATGGACCATGGTTAGTGCGGCCGGCAACAAGTCAGGGGAAGACGCCAACAGGATCAAAAGGCTTGGTCTCAGTCTGGCGAGCCTGTGATCCAGCCCCCCCTCGCACAAGGGTAGAAAGGGATTCGTATCCGTATCCTCGACAAATACCTTGACATCAGGCCAGTCCTTCACTGCAGGGCTGGAGAAGCTGTCCCACCGGATACAGGATGGGTAAAAGGCCAGAGAACCCAATGCCAGCAGACCCCTAATCTCCTTAAGCACGGTCATGCAGGTATCCGCCAGGTAGAAGCCTTCTGTTCTGAGGGCTTCCAGGCTGTCGCCTACCTCGGCTATCTTGTAGTCCCAACGTTCACGGTTTTTATCCAGATCGGCCAATAAAGAGACAATATCGTTGTCAGCCTTTTCAAAGGCGCCCTGTTTTTCCTTCCTCTCAATCACGCCCACAAGTTCGGCCAGATTCTTTGAGGTCAGGAAATGGTTTATAAAGAAATCCAGATTGGCATCGTAGTGTTCCAGGCATAGGTCCAGGCCGGACAACTGGCCTGCCGTATGGGCCAAAGCCCACGGAGGGGTGGTCGGAGCCGCGACCGGCGGGTGGACCAACAGAATGCGAAATTGGTCTGGCTTGGTCATAATCTTAGTTAATGTTCATCCAGATCAGTTCTCTATTTTTCATAACGCTTTACTTTTTCGTGTAGTTTGCGGAGTCGTGCACCCAACACCTTGCAAATGTGAAGGGCAATCTGGGGGTATTCCCTTACAATTTCTGCAAACTCCCGCTTGTGAAGCACCAAAAGCCGCGACTCTTGTTCTGTACGGATAGTCGCAGAACGCGGGATGTCTTCAAAAAGGGCCATTTCTCCGAAGTAATCTCCGGCACTGATTCGATCCAGTTCAATTTCACGCCCTTCTCCATGACTTTTATTTACGGATACTTCGCCTTCCATCATGAGATACATGGTCTCTCCGGGCTCACCTTCCTTGATCACAGTTTCGCCGGGCTGAAACAGGACCTCGTCTGTAACTGATGCCACAGCCGCCAGTTCGGTTACAGAGAGCCCTTCAAATATCGTAATCCTCCTTAAGTGCATAATCTTGTCAGGTATACTGATTTCTGTTACCATGCCATCCTCCTTCTTCCCAAGAAGGCCCTGTTGCTGATCAATGACGCATTGAGCCATCTGACGAACATAAACATTTTCAGACTTGGTAAGCTTTTCAACAACCCCTCTATCCAACCCATCGGCATCCTGGTGACAAATCAGATAGAACGCCAGAACAACCGTTACCCAGTTCTGTTTGCCGAGGAGATGAGGGTATATGGCGGCCGGGCTGGAATCAAAATTGGGCAGTTGAAACTTCTTTCTGCCAATGGCCAGGCACTGGGATAGAGGAAGCTCTTCCAGAAGAGGTATCATGATTGCCGACAAAGAAGAATCCAGCGAATCTTCCAGGGCCTCAAGACTGTTCGATCGCTGACGGGAATTGGCTGAGGAAATCCCTCGCCAGATGGTCCTCATCTGACCGGAACGGTCCTGTGTGACTAAAATCCTCAAAGCATTTTCAAGACGCACCATCTTTTTCTGATCCAGATGATCTAAAAGCAGATTTCTCTCACTACTCTCAGGCAGAAAACGAACGGCCTCTGCCTCTGCTATGTTTCTATAACTTCTCTCAAGCTGGAAACGGGCAGCCCGGAAGACATCCAAATTCTTTATGTTCATGGATTCCAATAAATGAAATATACCTTCCCGGACTTTGCTACGTGGTATGGTGAGGGATTCAACAAGCAATTGAGCGTTCTGATAGGAAGAACTCTCTATCTTTTGTTTTGCCAGATCGTGGACTCGATCTGACGGATCATTCATCAGGTTAATCACTTCCATCAATGTGTCATCATCTTCTATACCAAACGCCTCCAGGGCTGCCATGCGAACAGATTCAAGGGGATGAGAAAGGTACGGATAGGCCAGAACATTAATGTCGGGGGCCCCAAGAAGGTAAAGACTCTTCAGAACAAAGGGAAGAATGGGGTCGTTCTCCTCCGCACCTAACATCTTTTCCAGCCGCAGAATGTATGAACCCTCTCCCGACTCGCCAGCAGCAATGACACCCGCCTTTCTCTCGTCAATATCGTCTGCACCCAGGCAAGTATCAATGATCCCTCTGTACTTAACAGGGTCATGGTCAAAAAGACCTGCGATTGCAAAAGCCTTTACTTCAGGGTACCTGCTTGTCAGGAAGTTTTCCGTTTCAAAATCATGTGAAATCCCGGCATCAAGCCGGTTTGCGGTCTTTAGGATAGCGATCATCAGATCCGGCTTTTCAGGGTCTGCCAATTCCTTTAATATTTGAAAGGCCTCCTTACCTGCCTGGGGGGAAAGCAATTCCAAAAGGCCAATCCGGGTCCTTTCATCCTGATCCTTTATGCCGGTGAGGATATGGGCATCAAGATCCTTCACTCCAAGTGTTTTCAATAAACGGGCATACCAGAGGCAGTCATTTCCATGGGCTGACAAAAAGGCCTGAACCAGCTGAGACTGGACCTGCTTGTCTCTAAAAACGTGACCCACATCCTCCTCTTCCATGGATTTTAGGTCCAGCATGTTCCTGGATACCAGGTCGAGAAGGATCTTTGAATAACTCCTTTTTAGAAAAAAAGGTGTGAGGACCCAGACGGCCACAAAGGGAATCGCCACAAGAGAGAGGTACCTGGGGTGGAAGAGCGCTTCAGATATTAATATAAGGCCGGACCCCAGAAACAGTCCAACACGCACCACCGTTCCCCTCAAAAAAGGCCTTACCATGGCACGGTAGGATTCAGGAAACAAACCCATCAGCACCGCGTTGGCAGGTATGTTGATGGTTGTTCTTAAGATATTGGTGGACATTCTCGCATACATGGCTGAAAACCAGTCAAACCGTAACAAAAAGGCGAGGAAGGCAAGCATATAATTGAAGGGGTGAAACATCAAGGCAACAGGCAGTCCCCAGCGACCATATATCCTGCCCACAAACAGGAGGATGAAGAGACTGACCACATTCAAGATGCCCCGAAAATAACCGAAGAATTGAATCATCCCACCCTCAGTGGCAAATTGATCGTTCACGGCAAAATTGAACTGGTAATTCATAATAGGGATGACCACATTGGGCATAAAGGTCAAAAGAATAAGGGCCTTTACAAGTGTAGACTCCTTCATAAGGGGCAGGATCTTCTTGAATTCCTCAAGCATTGGAGTACGCGATTTTATTTCCTTGGCCTTCCCTTCAGCGAGCAGAAGTGTAGGGAACTGAGAGCTCATACGTTTCACGGCCGCTGCGCCAAGCAGCGTGGTGACAAGATAGGCCAACAATAGGTTATCGAGAGCCAGGGTCCTTGCCATAAAAGGGGTCCCAAAACTCCCGATGATCTGTCCAAGAACCCCCCCTGCCGTGATAAGCGGAAACAGGCGCTTGGACTGTCTCGTGTTAAAAAGATCATTGGCCAGGTTCCAGAACAACAGGCCCAGCAATACCTCATATTGGGACTTCAACATGAAAAGCACAGGATAGATGAGATCAATATCAAATGGGATCAGGAAACGGATACCTGCAATTGTTCCTCCACAAAACATAAAAAGGTAGGAGAGCAGGCGTGCGCCCGGGAGCCTGCCCATAATGGCAGCCATTACCCCCATTATAAAAAAGGTGGCAATGGCATTAATCATATTGACAATCGGCATGTACTCGACGCCATACCGTTTGAGAAATGCTGTCTCCGCATAATTATTGAGTAGAATACCGGAACTGCGAACGAGAAAAAGAATAGCAGCCGCCCACAAAAACAGCCCGATTTCATTTTCATATATCTTGAGCCATTTTCCCAGAAGTTTAAACATCAGGTACCTTTGGTGAGCGATGTTAAAGGATTTCTGTTTTAAACTGTTTTTTCTCGATACAAGTCTGCAACGCTAGAGTTTATTCAAGTTTACCTACCACTTTTTCGACCTCCTCAAGAATCTTTCCGCTTCTCAGGAGGTGAATCATGGTCTCAATATCATTCGACAGAATGCGGTCTTTGTCCAAATGGGGGATGGTATCTCGAATGACCTTATAAGCCGCCAGGGTTCCTTCCCCTGACTTCATGTTTGTGAAAAGATCCATTGCCTGAGCACTGCACAGAAGCTCAATGGCGATAACTTTTTCTGTGTTTTTAACGATTTCGCTACATTTCCGGGATGAGATGGTTCCCATGGATACGTGATCTTCCTTGTTTGCCGAAGTAGGAATGGAATCCACGCAGGCGGGATGGGAAAGAATCTTATTCTCTGAAACCAGAGCGGCGGCAGTGTACTGGGCAATCATGAACCCGGAATTGAGGCCGCCGTCACTTACAAGAAACGCTGGGAGACCGCTCAATTTCGGGTTCACAAGTCTCTCGACACGCCGCTCTGAAATATTTGCCAGTTCTGATACGGCCATACCGAGAAAATCCATTGCAAGGGCCAAGGGCTCCCCATGGAAATTGCCGCCCAACAGGAATTCCTCCGACTCGGGGAAAAAAAGCGGGTTATTTGTGGATGAATTCATCTCCGTTTCCACCACCTTAACAGCGTAGTTGATGGCGTCCTTGCTTGCGCCATGTACCTGAGGGGAACACCTCAGGGTATACGCATCCTGAACACGGGAACAGTCCTTGTGTGAGGAGATGATTTCGCTATTCTGGGTAATTCGATTCATATTGTCAGCAGCTGCAGCCTGACCCGGGTGAGGTCGAACCTGATGAATTCTCGGATCGAATTCTGTCCTGCTACCCATGAGAACTTCGAGGCTTATGGCTGCGGCAATGTCTGACATTTTGGAAAGTCTCAAAGAATCAAAAACGGCAAGCCCACCGATGGCAGTCATTACCTGAGTTCCATTCACCAGTGCGAGTCCCTCCCCAGCTTCCAGCTGAATGGGCTCCATGTCACATCTTCTCAGGGCCTCCATTCCGGAAATTCTTTGGCCTTTGTAGAAAGCCTCTCCCTGGCCTATCAAAACCAGGCAAAGGTGTGCCAGAGGCGCAAGATCACCGCTTGCCCCAACTGATCCCTTCTCAGGGACCACAGGGCAGACACCCCGGTTGAGAAGATCTATAAGGCGGTTGACCGTTTCCAGACGTATGCCCGAGTGCCCCCTTGCCAGGTCCTTGACACGAAGGGCCATAACCGCTCGAACCGTCTCTTTACACAGGGCATTTCCCACACCGGCAGCGTGGCTCATGAGGATATTTTCCTGAAGCCGCCGAGTATCCTCCTTGGAGATAATCACCTCGCTCAGGGCGCCAAAACCTGTTGTGACACCATAAACGGTTTTTTCTTCCTGGACCCACTGCTCGATTAGTTTCCGGGTGCTCAGAATTCGCTCTTCAGACTCCTTGGTAAGTCCAACTCGAGCCTCATGCCGGGCGATGGCCACCAAACCGTAAAGGGTCATTCCATCCACACCAAGAAGAATCTCCTCCATAAGCAGTTCATCCTCGTCTATTTCGGGTTACCAGTTACGTGTTACGCATTGGTGTTCAATGGTTAAGCTTTCCAAACACCCTAATTTTGATGGTCTCGTAAAAAATCTCATCACACGTCATTGCAACGAGCAAAGCGACGAAGCAATCTCCTAATTTCAAGTTGTTACAGCCGCTGAGATTGCTTCGCTACGCTCGCAATGACATCAAGAGCGACTTTTTACGATTCCATCATTATTAATTAGATTATTATCAATTTTTAATCGATAATACAATTGGGGATAAATTACAATAGTGGAGTTTAAATAGTGAAGAACATTGGGTTATTATAATCTGTTTTCTCTTTTATTTTTTAAAAGTTTATGAATAAGATATTAATGAGAAGATCATTTACGGGGGTACAGCCAAATGACTCATAACATCGACATTTCTAAATCCATGACAATAAAATTGGACGAAATATTTAGTGAGTTGCCCGATATGCCTGTATTTATTGAAGGTATCAGGAGGGCACCCAAAAGGGATTTCACCTTATCACAAAAAGAAACTGAACTCGCTCTGAAAAACGGATTACGATATATCCCTGAAAAATGGCATACAACATTAGCGCCCGAATTCTTGGATGAGCTTTTAACAACCGGTAGAATTTACGGTTACCGCTTCAGGCCGGAAGGAGGGATAAAAGGGAAACCCATCGGTGAATATAAAGGACACTGTATTGAAGGCAAAGCCTTTCAGGTAATGATAGATAACAACCTGGATTTTGACGTTGCGCTTTATCCGTATGAGCTTGTTACCTATGGTGAAACGGGACAGGTTTGTCAGAACTGGATGCAGTACTGGATGATCAAGCAATATCTGGAAGTCATGACGCGAGAACAGACTCTTGTTGTTGAATCCGGTCATCCACTGGGATTGTTCTCATCTCCCCCGGAAGCCCCGCGGGTGATAATCACCAATGCATTGATGGTTGGGCTTTTTGATGACGAGAAAAACTGGCACAGGGCAATGGCTTTGGGCGTTTCAAACTACGGCCAGATGACCGCGGGTGGATGGATGTATATCGGGCCACAGGGAATAGTACACGGAACCTACAGCACTATCTTAAATGCCGGAAGGTTGAAACTGGGCATACCGCCTGATAAAGACTTAAGTGGATGTCTCTTTGTATCATCGGGGCTTGGCGGAATGAGTGGGGCGCAGGGCAAAGCCGCTGAGATTGCAAATGGTGTCGGGATCATTGCAGAGGTCGATTATTCAAGAATTCAAACGCGACATGAACAGGGGTGGGTAAGCAGGATAGTAGAAGGTCAGGGTGAAGCATTCGGATTGGCAAGAGAATATCAGGATAAAAAAGAAAGTATTGCCATTGCATTTTACGGAAACATCGTAGACCTTCTGGAGTATGCGGTTGATAAAAATTTAAAAATCGATTTGCTGTCCGACCAGACTTCCTGCCATGCCGTTTATGACGGCGGGTATTGTCCTCAAGGAATGACCTTTGAGGAAAGAACAGAGCTTTTGAGGACAAACAGGGAAAAATTCAGGTTGTATGTCGACCAGTCATTGAGACATCATTATCAAATGATCAGCACCTTAGTTGATAGAGGTACTTACTTTTTTGATTATGGGAACAGTTTTTTAAAAGCTGTGTTTGATGCGGGTGTGAAAGAGATCTGCAAGAACGGTGAAAATCCAATGGACGGGTTTATATTCCCTTCCTATGTCGAAGATCTCATGGGGCCACTCTTCTTTGATTATGGCTACGGTCCGTTTAGGTGGGTCTGTTTGAGTGGTAAGAGAGAAGATCTTCTAAAGACCGATAAAGCTGCCATGGAATGCATAGACCCTGATAGAAGATTTCAGGACAGAGACAATTATGTATGGATAAGAGATGCGGATAAAAACAGACTCATTGTAGGAACTCAGGCCCGGATATTGTATCAGGATGCCCTGGGAAGAACTAAAATAGCCCTTAGGTTCAACGAAATGGTGAGAAACGGCGAAATCGGCCCTGTAATAATGGGTAGAGATCATCACGATACAGGCGGTACGGACTCGCCTTTCAGAGAGACTGCCAACATAAAAGATGGCAGTAACATTATGGCGGATATGGCAATGCAATGTTTTGCCGGAAACGCTGCCAGGGGCATGAGTCTGGTCGCCTTACACAACGGTGGGGGAGTAGGAATCGGAAAAGCAATAAATGGGGGTTTCGGGTTAGTTCTTGATGGTAGTGAAAGAGTTGATAGAGTAATTCAGAATGCCATACCGTGGGATGTTATGGGAGGAGTTGCAAGACGCGCATGGGCAAGAAACGAAAATTCCATACAAACAAGCATAAAATACAATGAATTGCGCCAAGGGTCAGACCACATCACGCTTCCCTTTATACCGGACGAAAACTTGATAAAGGATTTAGTAGCAGCGGCGTTCAACTAAATCCCATAATAGGAGCATCATCATGCCGGGCATGAAAAAAATTTTAGAGTGTGTTCCGAATTTCAGTGAAGGTCGAGATTTGAATAAGATAGAGAAAATTGCGAATCCCTTTAGAGGGAAAAAGGGTGTCAAACTCTTAGATTATAAAGGGGATAGAGACCATAACAGGCTGGTCGTAACAGCGGTAGGAGATCCGGTAGCCCTTAAGCAGGCCGTCATGGAAGCAATGGGAGTAGCAATCGAGCTCATTGATATGAGAAAACATGAAGGGCAGCACCCGAGAATGGGAGCGATAGATGTAGTTCCGTTCATTCCGATTAAAAATGTAAGTATAACGGAAGCCATAGATATTTCGAAAGATGTTGCAAAAGAATTGTCTGAAAAATATGGGCTGCCCATATTCCTTTATGAAAAATCAGCAACAAGTATAGAAAGACAGAACTTGGCGGCAATAAGAAAAGGCCAGTTTGAAGGAATGGCTGAAAAACTGAAAGATCCCCAGTGGAAACCTGATTTCGGTCCAACAGAAATCCATCCCACTGCCGGTGTTACGGCTGTTGGGGCAAGAATGCCATTGGTTGCATTTAACGTGAATTTAGCGACAGACGACCTGAAGATTGCCAATACCATAGCAGAGAAGATCAGACACATGAGCGGAGGCTTACGGTATTGTAAAGCCATCGGCGTAGCTCTAAGGGAAAGGGGTATTGTCCAGGTTTCGATGAATATGACAGATTATACAAAAACAGCCCTCTATAGATCTTTTGAGTTGATCAGAATCGAAGCCAGAAGATATGGTGTCAGCATTGTCGGCAGTGAAATCATAGGACTGGTTCCTATGGAAGCACTTATTGATACGGCAGTGTACTACCTGGGAATAGAGGATTTTTCTTTAGAGCAGGTTTTTGAGACTAGAATTTGGGTATAGGCCTTATGCCAATAATGATTTTTGAATAACACTTTAACTCTTTGAAAAAGAGACAGGAAGGGCCATGGGGGTCTCTTTTTCAAAAGCCGCATCACAAAAATTATTCAAACCACGTTGCACGCCCTCTGGGCCGTGAACAGGGGTGGGGTGCAGGCAGGGAGGGCAACCTCTTTTATGAAGATTCCCTTTTGGGGCTGTCCTATGATGAGTTTCATTGCTGATCTGCCGTTCTATGTAATGAGGCCGGCTTATGCGGCTTTTGAAAAAGAGACCCCCATGGACCTGCAATCCAGGGTTGGTTTTTTTAAAACATTAAAGTTTTACATTTTTAAGAGACTTTGCAGATGAAATTGAAAGGAAATATTGTCATAAAAAATGCTTCCCAGTTGGTCACCTGCAGCGGGTTCAAGGCCAAGCTTGGAAAAGACATGTCTAACCTGCATATTATCAATGACGGGGCAGTTGTTATTGAAGAAGGCATTATCAAGGCCGTTGGAAAAACAGATGATACTCTGTCTGATTTCGATGAAAGCGGGTTTTCTGTAATAGATGCCAGTGGAAAAGCTGTTTTACCGGGGTTTGTAGACTCACATACGCATTTTGTTTTTGGGGGCTACAGGGCGGAAGAGTTTTCCTGGAGGCTTCGTGGTGACAGCTACATGGAAATAATGGAGCGTGGTGGGGGGATCTTGAATACGGTACTTGCAACGCGAAAGGCCACAAAGCATGAGTTGACTGAAACGGGAAGAAAGCGATTGGATTCAATGCTTTCATTTGGCGTGACCACGGTTGAAGGAAAAAGCGGTTATGGGTTGGATCATGATACTGAATTGAAACAATTAGAAGTGATGGCGGATTTGGATAATGCCCATCCGGTTGATATTGTAGGGACATTTTTAGGCGCTCATGCCTTGACAAAGGATTATAAAGGAAGAGAGGATGCCTATATCGACTATGTTATTGGCAACGTAATGCCCGTAGTAGCCGAACGGAAGCTTGCAGAATTTTGTGATATTTTTTGTGAGAAAGATGTATTTTCGGTCGAGCAGTCAAGAAGGCTATTAGGTCGAGCAAGAAAGATGGGATTCAGGTTAAAGATTCATGCAGACGAAATTGTCCAGTTAGGGGGGGCTGAGTTGGCTGCGGAGTTAGGTGCTGTTTCAGCAGATCATTTACTTCAGGCATCTGATAAAGGCATCCACGATATGGCAGAAAAGTGTGTAGTGGCCACATTGCTGCCAGGAACAGCATTTAGCCTGAGGGAACCCTATGCGAGAGGTCGATACATGATTGACAATAATTGTGCAGTGGCACTGGCAACGGATTTAAACCCTGGAAGTTGTTTTTCGGAGTCAATACCGCTCATTTTTGCCCTGGCTACTCTTTATATGAATTTAACCACAGAAGAAGCCATTACCGCGTTGACGATTAATGGGGCAGCAGCACTCGCGAGGGCAGATACAATTGGAAGTATAGATGTTGG
>CP070700.1:3536940-3556853 GCA_020349865.1 Desulfobacteraceae bacterium | reverse complement strand
TGTTATAGACGGTATCCCAAATGATCTTATCACTGATACCAAAATACTCGTGAACGACAAAGTTCCGCATGTCTCGCATATCTCGCCATGGGATGTCAGGGTAAGCTGATACAATGTCATCTGGTACGTGGCCAGCCGCTTCTCCAATAACAGTCAGATTTCGTATAACGGCATCCACGATGTCTTTAATTCGCAACTTCCAGTCTCTAAGCGGCATGCACAGCCTCCCGCAATATCTCATCCCTCATCTCCGGGCGTATCGCATCGCGAGTGACCAGATCCACCTCTCTGCCCACCAGCTCGCTAAGCCTACGCCGAAGTCTGGCGAACTCGAATAAACCGATCGGTGCATCCGGCTCAAACTCAACAAGAATATCCAGGTCGCTTTCCTCTCTCGCCTCTTCTCGTGCGTAAGAACCAAAAAGATAAAGACCCTTTACGGAATATGTTTTCTGCTCATCCCGGAAAAATGTGAGCTTTTCAAGAACTTCGCTCTTATTCACAATCCACCTCCTGCAAGCTTCAGATTTTATAAGGATCTTTCTTTGTAAGATAATCCTTTGTAATTATTTTAACATTTCACTCTTTGCTTTTCAAATAATACCTCATATCACAGGTAAATATACGTAAATCCCTAACACATCCGGTGGGAGATGAGGTTCTACTCTGCAACGGATGCCTTTGAGTCGTGCCGAGGTTCTTACCCGGCGATGGGCAAGGAGAGGCGTCTCCTGTTCTTTACGAATCGTGATAATATGATAGCGAAACCGCACAAGAAGTACCGTTTAAAAGGCCTGGGGTCTGCTCTTGACTCTTACTAACATTCTACATGAGTCAAGGGCAGACCACTTTATCATTGTTCCAGCATCTGCAGGTTGTCTCTGGCGAAATCAATGGTTGGGTCAAGTTCTAGTGCAAACTTGTAATACTGAAGGGCCTTATCCCTGTCACCCATATCCCGGTAGTTGGAAGCGATATTGGCATAGTCAATGGCGGAACCGGGATCCAGTTGTAGGACATTTTTAAAGCATTCAATGGCCTTCTGGTGGTCCTTGAGCTTGAAATAACAGAAGCCCATGAGGTTATAGACGTCTGTTCTTTCACTGTCATATTCTTCTGCTTTTTTAAGCGTCTCAATGGCTTCGCCGTAACGTTCAAGCTCTTTCAAGGAGACTCCCATGTATGAATAGATGCTCGGGATGTCCTGCTCTTTGGGGTCAAGGTTTAGTGCTTCCTCCAAATATCTTAAGGCCTTCAATGGCTCATTGATTGAGATGTGGGATACTCCCAAGAAGAATTTGATGTAGTATTTTCCTGGCAGGAGTTGATCTATCTTTTTAAGTTCCTTGACGGCCCATTCATGATCTCCGCTTTCGGCAATCAACTTGGCCGAAAACATCCCGACGCTCGTACCCGCTGACCGTTCCCTGAAATGGGCTCCGGGAATGATGGTGTAGAAGGCCGGAATACCCAATTTGGGATGGGTCACATTAATAAGGATCACTTCCATGTGTATTTTCGAAAGGGCATCGACACAGTTATTAACCTCTACCTTGATGTTGTCATTAGAAAGATCCGGCAGGCTGGAAATGAGGACATCATTTCCCGGATGCATGATAAAATCGGCCTCAGTCAGGTCTTTGAATTTGGGAAGACCGCTTGCCACATAGTTTGAGTTGGTATCAAAATCACCGGCCAGCTGGGCGACTTCCGTCAAAGCCCGGCTCAGGGCCTTTTGCGGGTTGGGGGTTGTTCCGGCTGTCCAGACGATTTCGCTCCTGTGAGGAAAGGTAGAAGGATCGTAGGCAAGGGCACCGACAGAGGGGATTCCGGTATCAAGCGAAAAATCAGAAGCATACAGTTTGATCCCCGCTTTTTGGTATTTGTGAATCAACTCCATAACGAGCGGATCATCAACCGAACCAAGATCAATTGAAGGGGCCTTTAACTTATTTCGGCTGATGATTGACGAGACATGCCTTTCCACCACCTCACATATTCCCTGGAGGATTGCTTCTTCCGTGCAGTTTCCGGCAGAGGGACCGTTGAACTCATTTATGGTAAAAAACCAGTCAAAAGGTATGAGCACTTCCTCACCCTTAGTCAAGTTGTAGCCCCAGGTCCATTTTAGCGGAAGTCTTGAAAAGACCTCCTTCACAAGGTCAAGATCTTCAGAGTCGTCATGAACGGACTGGGCAACATTCTTAAAGGGGAGGGCGGGACCCCTTACGTTTCTGTACTCTGCAACTGAGAAGTTCTTTGGATTCTTCCAGAAACTGAAGAAACTGAATCTCTCTGCCAACTCCATTACGGCACTGGCTTCTGCTTGGTTGGGTGTTCCCCCCTTTCCCATTTGCTTTTTTGTTCCAATGACCTCTTCGGCCTCACGGCCGCAGATACTGAAATATACCGGGATATCGAGGCGGCCCTTATCAATTCTTATTGTCTGCTCCAGGATATTCATATCGATTTGCTTGAGCTTTTCCCTGAACCGCTGGATCGTCTTCTCTGGTGAAACGATCTTATCCTGATCCAGGGTGTAGCCCTTGTATGCATCATTTAGAATAATTCTATGGCTCATTCAGCTGACTCCTTCTTTTTCTTATTCCCCAGATCTCGATTAAGGCTCCCGGGAATATATCCTTCCAGATCCAGCGTAATATGGTTAAAACCGATCCCGCGAAATTCAGCTACAACCGCATAGGCGAGTCCTTCATCAATAATCTTTTTGTGTCCAGACCTTTCCACCTCAATCCTGGCCGTAGACCCGTTATGGCGGACCCTCACTTTCTTAAAACCCCGGTCAATAAGAAATGTTTCGGCATCTTCGATCATCTTGAGCTTCTTTTCGGTAATCGGACTTCCGTAAGGGACCCTGCTTGCAAGGCAGGCCATAGCTGGCTTATCCCATGTTATTAAGCCCATATCTTTTGAGAGGAAACGTATCTCTTCTTTGCCCAATTGAACATCCACAAGCGGAGCCATGACTCCCATCTCCCCGGCTGCCCTAAATCCAGGGCGATAGTCCCTCAGGTCGTCCATGTTGGCGCCGTGGGCCACCTGTTTGATGCCCTTATCCCTTGCAATTTGAAGGAGAAGCTCAAATAGATTTCGTTTGCAGTAGTAGCAGCGTTCGGAGGTATTTGAAGTAAAGTCAGTAAGGCTCAGCTCGTTTGGGTGAATAATGATATGACCAATTTCCTTTTCCCGGGCAAATTCTCGGGCGCTTTCGGTTTCCCGGATAGGATGGATGACAGAGCTTGCCGTGACAGCCACTACTTTTTTCCCCATGGTTTCGTGGGCAAGTGCCAAAAGAAATGTGCTGTCAACCCCGCCTGAAAACGCCACCAGGAGGGAATCCATGTCCTTTAACAGACGGACCAGGCCTTCCCTTTTCGATTTCGCGATGTCTTCATTCATTTTATAAAAAAGTGATCACCTCAAACATTTCTCCATAATAGAGGGCGAGCCCCGGATGACCTTTCATGTCAACCAGGAAGTGCCTTGGCGATCTTTTTACCGAGCTCATAACAGGCCTTCAAGCCCTGATTATCAGGCACATAACTGATTCTGATACCGGGATCTATTACATCAAATTTCATCTGTTCAAATTCGCGATTTATCAGTTTGACCGCTTCCCCACTCCAGCCATAGGAGCCGAAGGCGGCTGCCACCTTGTTATTGGGCTTTAAGCCCTTCATATAAGCAAGAAAATCGGTCACTGTGGGGAACAGACCATTGTTTAAAGTGGGTGAGCCGACAATGACAGCTCCTGCGTCAAGCACTTCAGTCATAATATCGCTTCGGTGGTAGGTCCTTAGGTGCATGGGCCGGGCATTCACCCCTTCCTCGCCGAGGGATGCCACAATGGCCTCAGCCATCACTTGGGTGCTGTGCCAAATGGTATCGTAAATGACCAGAGCTTTTCGCTTGGGCTTCTGGAGGCTCCATTCCACATAACTGCTTATGATCTTTGCGGGGTCTTTTCTCCAGATAATCCCGTGGTCAGGACAGATCATATCAATGGCCAGCCCCATTTCGTTCACCTTATCCACCAGTTTGAGTACCAAAGGGGCGTAAAGGAGCAGGATGTTGGCAAAGTACTTCCTGGCGTGAGGCATGATGGCCTCTCCAATTTCGTCATCAAACCTTTCAATGCCTGCGTAATGCTGTCCGAAACCATCACTGGAAAAGAGGATCTTATCCTCCTTTAAATAGGTGAACATGCTGTCTGGCCAGTGAAGCATCCTGGTTTCCACAAAGGTGAGGTTTCGCTTCCCCAGGCTCAATTCCCCTCCAGTTTCAACCGGTTGGTAGTTCCATTGCTGGGGGAAATGCCGTGATAGGTTTTTGTGCCCTATCTTGGAGCAATAAAGGGGTTTATCCTCACCAATCCTGTGCATAATCCTGGGGAGTCCTCCCGAATGATCCATTTCCGTGTGGTTGCTGATCACATAATCGATTTTCTTGGGATCGACCAGATGAGTGATGCCCTCGATCAGTTCGTCTTCAAAACCCTTCTTCACCGTGTCAATGAGCGCGATCTTTTCATCCATGATCAGGAAAGCATTATAAGTAGACCCCTCATAGGTAGAGTACCCATGAAAATCCCTTATGTTCCAGTCAATTACCCCTAACCAGTAAATGTCCTTTGAAATTTCAATCGGCTTCATTTCTTTATTTTTCCTCCTGAGTAATTGTTCTGATTTCCATTATATATGTTCAGGTGTAAAGCATTTTACATGCTGAAGTAAAGAAAAAATATAAGTAATTGCAGAATATTATTACCCCGCACGTCGAACGGAGTTATATCCATAAGCCTAAATTTTTAATAAAAAAACTTGACAAAAGGGAAAAGACAATCTAATTTGTTAACCGAATGGTCAGTTAAAAAGGGGGTCAGGAAATGACTAAAAAGGACGGCCAAAAAACAAAAAAAAAGATTCTGAAGGTTGCGGAAAAATTGTTCTCTGAGAAGGGTTTTGATGGAGCCAGCGTGGATAAAATTGCAAAGACTGCTGGCGTTAATAAGGCACTGATATATTATCATTTTAAGAATAAAAATGACATTATAGTCTCTCTTTTTAAAAATATTGTTGAAGAAGTTGAGGAGTACGTAGACCGTTCGTTTGATGCTGTTGATAATGATAATATGGATGCAAACATTCAGAAAGAGATACAAGAGGAAATAAAATTTCTTGCAAAAAGAAAAAAGATTATCTCAGTCATGCTGATGGAATCATTCAAAAGTAAGGCCAAAGACAATTTCCTCTTTCAATGCGCTGAGATTGTTGTCAATCATGATGCCAAAAGGCTCATGGAAGAAATCGGGGAGCGGAAAAGAGAAAAATTCCCGGAAAAACAACGATTTTTAGTCCACGAGTTTTTTACAGGTTTTATCCCTGTCGTTGCTTTTGTTGCCCTCCGGGACAAATGGGCTGAGTATTTCAAGTGTGATAGTGACAAAGTTTTGGAATACTTTATTGATTCATTTACAAGTTCTCATCTGGCCTCCCATATGGTTGCCATTGACAAGTAAGGATTCAGGTGTAAAGGAAAATATTTTTTGCTCATTATATTAACCGTACATTCAGTTAATTATGTAGGTCAATTTACTAAACAATTTTGATTCGATTGTTGAGTGCAATCCATGCCTAGCAGGTGAGTTAAATGAAAGTTCTTGAAAGTCACTTTTTTGTTTTGATGTCCGTCCTTTTATTCGCAATGTATTTTCAAGGCTGCCGTAATGCTTATAAGGGGCCGCCTTCGGATCATTATGACGGATCTCGTTTTTTCAATAGCGAACCTGATCATACCTTTATGGATATGGTGAAATGGCTCTGGGAGATGGAAACCGTCCCGTGGCCGGAGTGGATCGAGGACCCCGGGCAGCCTCCGCTGGTTGAAAGCGTAGGAAAAGGAGTCCTTCGGGTTACCTTCATCAACCAGGCTACGGTCTTGATACAGATGGATGGCCTGAATATCCTGACCGATCCCATTTGGTCGTTTAGGGCGAGCCCGGTTTCCTGGGCGGGCCCCAAAAGGGTACGCGCACCCGGTGTGCGTATGGATGAACTGCCAAAGATCCATTACGTCCTGATTTCCCACGATCACCACGATCATCTGGATCTGAATTCTTTAAAAAAAATTGTAAAACGTCATCGCCCCACAATTCTTGTCGGTTTGGGGGTAAAGGCACTCCTGTCGGCCAAGGGACTCGAGAGAGTTGAGGAAATGGACTGGTGGCAGGAACATAGGCCGGACATCGCCGAAATTGGATTTACCTTTGCGCCGGCCAGACACAATTCCGGCAGGTGGCCTTTCATGAAAAACAAGACCCTTTGGGGAGGTTTCGTAATCGAAAGTCCCAGCGGGCAGGTCTATTTTGCAGGCGACACGGCTTACGGTGGCTCTTTAAGTTCCATTAGCGAACGGTTCAATAGGATCAGGCTCGCTATCTTGCCCATAGGCAGTTATGAGAAAAGATGGTTTATGAAGAGCCAGCATATGAATCCCCATGACGCCGTCCGGGCTCACAAACTCATCAAAGCCCACCAAAGTATTGGGGTTCATTTCGGAACTTTTGCCGAACACCCCGAGCAAGCCATTGACACCCACGAAAAGGACTTATCAGACGCCCTCGAAAAATACAACGTGCCGCCGTCCCGATTTTGGATTTTACAGTTCGGCGAGGGAAGAGATGTGTCGCCGCTTCCGGCTTCAGCCCGAGACATGTCGGACTCAGGGAAGCCCCGAAACAACCACGATGTCACCGGATCATTGCCAGATCCGTTGATCTCCCGGTTATTACCGAAAGTCTCGGACGGAGGGCTATCTATGATAAATCCTCATGAAAATTCCAATCTGAGGGGAGGTGAAGACTTGGGTAGTGAGTAAGTTAATTTTTTTGTCCGTATTATTAACCGAACAGTCAGTTAGGCAAACTCTTAATTTTATGTAGGAGTTAAAAAATGTTTGCACGAAGTCAGGGAAAATCTGTGAAAAGAACAACCTGGGCCGTCGCGGCCTTTTATATGTTGATTGCATTTGAATTTTTTTATATGGCCAGTCCCTTTGCACTCTACTTCTATTCCGTTTACAGACCGGGATTGAACTTTCTTAATCAGGTCCCGGGGATGGCATGGCCCATCAGTTTCTTTCTCCCGCATATTGTGCTCGAGACGTCTTCTACGCTCGTGAATCTGCATAACACAATAGGTGCTGTGCTGGCTATTCTCGGGTTTGTGGCGTTTTGCGTGGGTGCAGGCCAGGTATATTACTACAAATTAACGAGGAAAGGGGCCGTAACGGGCGGTATCTACAACATTATCAGGCATCCTCAATATGCTTCTTTGGCACTCTGTAGCCTTGGCTTACTGCTCATCTGGCCACGGTACCTGGTCCTTGTTATGTTTATAACGGTGCTCTTTGCCTACTACTTTCTCGCCAGGGTAGAGGAAAGGGAGTGTGAAAAAAAGTTCGGACAATCCTACAGAGACTATAAAAACAGAACCAATAGATTTCTGCCATTCAGGATACCTTTGACAGAGAAACTGCCTCATTTGCCTCGATCAAGGCTCAAAAAGTCCCTGTCCATCCTTGCCCTGTATGTCCTGACAATCATGGCCTCTCTTGGCCTGGCAAGAGGGCTCCAATCTTTCGCCCTGGACAGTTTGTACGCGTTTTATTCAGAAGATTCCGCCTATATCTCTGTGAACAAATTAGAGCCAGATAAGTTGGAGAAGATAGTAGCAATAGCGTTTGCCAATGAAGACGTTCAGAATGAACTTGGCAGTGCGAAAGACAGCGCACATTCAAAATTCCTCAACTATGTGGTGCCGGCTGAGTGGTATATCTCGGAAATCCCGATGAATGTCGTTTCAGGCAACCCGGACCACTTTCTTCGGTCAAATGATTATGACAAGCCTTTCTACAAAATCATTTTCACCAAAGCGGGTCTCCGAACTGATCGTGATGTGCAAGGCAAAGCGTTATTGTTGAATACCGTATCCATAACGCCAATTGTCGAAGTGTGGCTTGATGTGACACAAGGAAAAGTCGCTAAACTGCAAAACCCTCCTGAAACGATCAGGTACGAGAACGTCCCGGTGCCGGTCTATTAATATTGCAATCAGGGTTATCAGAATTATTTGTCCTTTGGGAGTTACCCCGCGGCGTGCCGGAGGGAAGTTCAATTACTCGTCCTTGTATGGACGATCGACCCACCATGGATAAAACCCGGGCATATCATCATTAAGTTTCATCTGAAACTTTGGAGGCCGCTTTTGTAGAAAAGAATCCACCCCCTCTCGAATGTCTGGTGACTGAAACATATAATGGAGGCATTTGGATTCTATTTTATGTGCCTCCATTGGATGGTCCGCTCCCAGCATACGCCAGAGCATCTGGCGGGAAAGGGCGGCAGAGATTGCAGAGGTGTTGTCCGCAATTTCCCTTGCCAATTCACGGGCGCCCGGCAGCAGCTTTTCTGCCGGCAGCACTTTGCTCACCAACCCACCTTCCAGTGCCTCCTGGGCTGAAAATATCCTTCCGGTCAAGATCCATTCGGCAGCCCGGCTAACCCCAAGAATGCGCGAAAGGAACCATGTGCTGCATCCTTCAGGCACCATACCTCGGCGGTTGAAAACAAGGCCCATTTTCGCAGTTTCTGATGAGATACGAATATCCATGGGTAAAGTCATTGTAGTGCCAACACCCACGGCCGGGCCGTTTATTGCAGCAATGACCGGTTTTCTCATTTCATAGACTTTCAGGGTAAATTGACCCGCAGTGTCACGGGAAACCTCATGGGGTTTTATATCCCTTAGCTTCTTGGCTAAGTTACTGGGATCCAAGTCCGCCCCGGCACAAAAGCACCTGCCGGCCCCGGTCACAATGATAGCACGAACCTCATCATCCCTATCCGACATATCGAAGGCCTTAATGAGTTCTTCCATCATGACAGTTGTCCAGGCATTCAGTCTCTCCGGCCTATTAAGTGTAATTGTCGCAATTCGGTCATCCACCTCATACAGAATTTGTTCAAACCCCATTTTGATTATCCCTCCAAATCTTTAAACGTACCTATCTTTGATGCGTGGTAACAGTTTGGCTGTTTGAAAATGGGATAAGATGGGCCATAGGGATTTCTTTTTCAAAAGCCGCATCACAAAAAATATACAAAGCTCGTTTCACGCCCCCTGGGCCTTGAACAGGGGTGAGGAGCAGGCAGAGAAGGCGACCTCTTTTTTTGAAGGTTCCCTTCTGAGGCTGTCCTGGGCTGAATTTTAGGGCCAATCTGCCGTTCGATGGAATGAGGCCGGCTTATGCGGCTTTTGAAAAAGAGATCCCTATGGCTCTACAATCCACGGTTGGTTTTTTCAAAACGCTAAAGTGTTACCTTAAATCAAATCTCTATCAATTTACCGCCTTCCGGAAGGTCACTTTCAGCATAGCCGAATTCCGTTAGCATTCTTCGGGCCATCTTCATATTGGGCCGCCAACCCATTTTTTTACCCCTAAACTTGGTCGCCAGTTGAAAGTCCACAATTGGTGAAAGAACCCCCATTGCAAGAAAGTTTGGCTGATGACTTGGATTGCCTCCGGGACCACGTTTGCTGGCCCATAGTGCATCCACGAGACAAAGCTGTTGGCGTGGGAAAAGAACCTTTCCCGTTTGCTTGTCCATTGTACCGAGAATTTCAGGGGTTCGATTAATGGCAATGAGATAATCCTCACTTCCTCTTCTGTGACCTGGTCCCGGAGAAAAAGTACCAAAATGATTTTTCATTGTCGATGTGAATCCGCCAAACCGCTCGCTGTGTCCTTTGCACAAAGCTATGTTTATAAGGATGTCAACTGATCCATCTACTAAGTGTTTCAAACACTTGGATTTGTCTTTACCGTCCTTCCATGGTTTCGGTATAGCCGTATAGGTAGTGCTTCCCCCCCACTCATTTTCAACTCGGCACCCCTCAGGAAGACCGTAAAAAGGTGATTTCCTTTTTATGCTATCACCGTGACACGCATCGTAGATGTGTATGTTGTGCGGATTGACCCCCATTATACGGGTGAGTGTATGGCAGACCTTTGCCATAACGGCACTGCGAGTATGCTGTTGAGCAATATTATTCGTCTTAATGGCTACCACCGTATCTGTCCACGATTTGCGGGGCGGTTTAATAAAGATCGTACGCCATGCCTCTGCAGGATTTCCCGTTTCGGCGAGACCGCATGCTAACTTGTCAATGTTTTCCCCTACCGCTTTTGAGACCACGAGTTTATCTTGATTTGCCCACGGAACACCGGGTTCATGGCCTTTTGTCATCGAAGTATCGGTAATACCTACAACGCGGAGATTATCTATATTAGGGTGAACAACTACTTTCGCACTAGTTCGCGCTCGGCTCTCACGTGAAATGACTGTAGGAAATGCAGCGATGGCAGTGCCCATAACTATTGTCTTCTTCATAAATTGTCTTCTGCTGATTTTATTCATAAGATCTCCTTTCCGTATTCTTTTCCCCCTTAAATAATCTAAGGCGTCATATGCAACTTGTAAATGATGAATTTGAGGTCAAAAGATAGACTGCTTGTTTAACGCACTACAGGATGATCATGGCGGTTCATCGACAGGTCTTTTTCATGGTCAAGTCTGTTTCAAAGATATATCCAAAAGTTTTGCCGAATCGTCGAAGGTCTTCCAGCCATGGATCTTCCCGGAGGGTATAAAATAGGTTTCATTAGGATTAAGAATCTTTCGGTCGTCACCGATAAAAACTTCTATTTGACCTTGTATGACGACACCACATTGGTCAAAAGGATGTTCGTGTCCGGTATCTTCCCGGTTCGGGCCTATTTCCATGCAAACCATTATGAGATTGTCACCCATTTCGGCCTTACTCTTGATACCAGGCCTGAATTCATCTAACCCCAAGCTATCCAAGTCCCAAAAAGCCATAGCTTCCTCCTTTGGTTAAAGGCGCCTGAAATCCCTCCAACTATTCCAGGATAGGCATAAGAATTATTTACTGTATTTGGTTCTTCATCCGTTTCAGATATTTTACCAAATGTAAAAGCCAACTCTGGTTAATTTCGCCGTAGATTAGTGACCGTAAAGAAAAGCCCCCTGTTGCTGTTTTATTATAGATACAGGATTGTGGTGCGGTGCTATTTTGATAGTTCAGTGATTTGAAACTATGGATGGGCACTAAGCTAGAGCTCTTTCCACTTTTATTTGTTGATGAAGATCAGCAAAGCTTTTCGGAGATCGTGCTTCTGAGCGACGTTTGATAGAGATTGTGCCGGCAGGGCAGGAAACAGCGCACACCCCGCACCCAATGCACCAATTAAGGTCTACGTCTGCTTTTTCTTTAACCATATTCACTGCATCCACAGGGCATATGTCCTTACATGCCTCGCAGCCTATGCATTCAGCAAGATCGGTTTCCCGTGTGAAATATACAGCCATCAGGGCATCACGGGGGATCTTACGACGTCGTATTATGCCCACATTCCAGCAATAGTGACCACAGCAATTGCATGTGTGCTTGACCTGACTCTGGGTATTGTCGACCATGTGAACCAGGCCCTCTTTTTCACAGTCCTCAAGTATTTTCTTTGCCTCATCTTTAGAGATTTCCCGGGCCAGACCTCTTGATATTACAAACTCGGCCATTTCATCATACTTGATGCACACCTCTAAACTGTGATGGCAATCTGTCCTGCCAAGTATAGTGGCCGACATGCGGCAGGGACAATGAGCGACAGCTATTTTGGTTGCAGCGTCGATAACGGGTTCCATCTGCTCGTGAGGTAACACCCCTTGCATCGGAACGTCCACGGCCAGGCTGGCTGGACTGTATTTGTATGACTTGGTAGGTACACCGCCATAAACCTGCCTGGTCGTTGACACGGAGAAATATTTCAGGACTCGCTTGGCCATTTCCCTGGCATGGTCGTCTTTCCTGCCTCCCCAGAAAAAGGTCTGGGGCATTCCGTAACCTATCTGGAGCAATGCGTAACCCTTAACTCCGGATTTCGTAGTGGCGGTGTAAATCATGTTGCGGCTTGAAAGAGACTCAAGTGCCTCTGCAACAGATGAAGCTGGCAGGTGCGAGCGGGCAGCGATGGTTTCCACATCAACCACTTCCAAAGGAGCAAGATTGTTCGGGATAGCCAGAGCGACTTGCGCCTCAGTCGGGGTAAACATCTTCTTAAGCAGGTCTAGGAGGCCATCGTTGAAAGGATAGCCCATTATCAAATCTTTCAAGTGATCGGCCAAACGAACGTAGACATCCTCCATAGAAGGACCCTCCCAATGGAACTCTTTATTTTGTTAGGGGATACGCACACACTTCCATAAGCTTCTCTATGTGGGAACCTCGTGGATATGGGTTCAAAGATGTGGCGAAATTTCAATTCTATGAAATGATGAAAGGTTCATTAAGTCAAGAGAAATCCGCTGACAGATTTATCTAAAAGTGGACTATTTATGTATTGGCGCTGCGTAATACCGAACTTGTTCTTTCAATTTACCTGACAGGGGCACTACAGGATGCCCTGCTTTTCTCACGCAGTCTGCTCCTGAATATCTCTATTCTATCAATGCCCCTCCCCGTAACAGGATGTAAGGCTGCGGGTGCATCCAGCCTTGCCTGTATGGCATAAGCAATCATTACCCCTTTAAAACCAACGTTCCTCTTTACTTTAATTTCAACATGTTAGACAAGAAGCTGGGCGGTCTCATGTTGAAGCTCTACCAAAGCACGGTGACAAAGATAATTCTAGCCGGTATAATCAAAGTGCACATCAGCTTTTTGGGCTTGTAAGGTCTTTGGGCATTGGATATTTGACCGGACTCCCAACACATTTTCAAAACAAAGAGGGGCATGACTATGGGCAGAAAATTGCTATTGTTGAACATCACTGTAAATCCTCTGGGAGGCTTTTTGACCTATCTCTATTTCAGATATATCAGCCCTGGCTTTCATGGACAGCCGGAGATCTCCCATACTCAAGGATACCTTATTTTTGCAATCGGCACAGGTGCCCTTGTTTGCATCTTTTACTGGTTTATCAGGCGATGGACCGGACCTCTGATGCGCGTGGTCGAGGGTGAAACACTGGTAGATACCCTGGACAGCATCTATGCTTCTAAGCTCAAAAGGCGAGCCATTCATTTTGCCACTTTTTTGGCCGTAACCACTTTTGTGGCCTGGATCTTTGCAGGCTTCATCTTCGGGTTCCTTGAGCCGGTCTTCTCTCAAGTTTTCCTTGGTGCCGAGCCCCGTGATCTCATCGAATGCCTGAGGGTGTTCTTTGCCATCACCGTGATCGGCGGAACCATCGCCGCCCTCGTTATCTATTTTGCTGCCGAGAATATGTGGCGTAAGGTCGTCTCCAAATTCTTTCCGGAAGGCGATCTGAGTCAGGTCAAAGAGGCCCTCAAGATCAGCGTCAAGATGCGTCTCATTGTTGTTTTTCTTGCGATCAGCTTGTTCCCGCTCCCGCTTCTTGGAGCAGCAGCCTACACAAAAGCACAGGCCTTGCATACAGCCGATGCCATCACGCGCACCCAAATTATGTCGTCTTTACTGCTTGAAGTCATCTTTATTACAGTCATTTGTGTAGCCACCTCTCTGCTATTGTCCATCTTTGTGGCCAAAAGTGTTTCAGACCCCCTGAGAAACCTGGAGAATGCTATGAAAGAAGTGGAGGAAGAGAACCTGGATGTGCGTGTAGAGATCATCTCAAACGATGAAATTGGCTCTGTTGCCGAAGGCTTCAATCACATGGTGAGGGGACTGGAAGAGTCCCAGTTCGTTAAGGAGTCTTTTGGGAAATACGTTACTCAGGAAATAAGGGATGAAATACTGGCTGGAAGACTGTCTTTGGATGGAGAAATGAAAAGGGCCACCTTGTTGTTCTCAGACCTCCGTGGTTTCACCCCCTTTGTGGAATCTACCCACCCCAAGCAGGTGATTGCGATTATGAACCAATATTTTTCCCAAATGACTGAGGCCATCAAAGATAAACGGGGTCTGGTTCTCCAGTATGTGGGTGATGAAATTGAGGCCGTTTTTGGAGCCCCCGTGAGTTATGATGATCATCCGGAAAGGGCCGTTGAGGCGGCATTGGAAATGAGAAAGCGTCTGATTCTGTTGAATCAGAGTTTTGAGAAGCAAGGGTTTGCCCCGCTCCAACATGGGATCGGTATTCATACCGGCGCTGTCCTGGCCGGAAATATCGGGAGTAAAGATCGGATCTCCTATGCTCTGGTGGGTGATACGGTGAACTTGGCATCAAGAATCGAGGGGCTCACCAAGGAATTCTCCACGGACATTATTGTCAGTCAGACCACCTATAATCTACTCACCGGATCTTTCCACACCAAGCAATTGCCGGCTGTGAAGGTCAAAGGCAAAAAAGAAAAAATCGTGATTTACAAGCTTTTGTAGAAAAGAGGGATATCCTTAAGCATTTCGATAATGCTTTATTTATTCGAGCTTTATTTAAGCCTAAACAACCAGGTCCTTTGGGCCTGGTCAGATTCTTTAGGCTCTGCCTGAAAAATGTTCATTTAATTCTAAGGTCATTTCATGACTCGCCTCTTCCCGGCCTTAATGAGGAACTGGCATTCTAAAGCTGGGGGCATTCCGCGCCTAATACCTTTGAAATCAACATCCGGATAGTCAGATGCTCGGGCTCCCCCGACAAGATTAAAACGAATCACCAGGTCTTCCCTGAAACGCCAAAATTGAGAGGCTATTTCATCCTCACATTCTTTTGCCGTAAGTCCGGCCGCCTCTATCTCCACAATTTCCATGTCATATACAGGCAGAGAAATGAAACGGGTTTCGATTCTGCCGTTGAGTAGTTCTCCTTCAACAAAACCCTTTTCTTCATACATCTCAGCAAAACTGACCCGTTGAATTGATCCCGGATAGACAAAGTTCAGTCCTGGCTTATAAGGGTGCGGGAGGATTTGATATCGATGGATATGACCGGCGGCAATATACTCGAAATCCGTTGGAACCGCATGTCTTGAAACTGTGTCCCTTCGACCTTCCCTAAAAGCAAA
The DNA here is from genome assembly GCA_020349865.1 of Desulfobacteraceae bacterium. The sequence continues at coordinate 3,541,771 of CP070700.1, read as the reverse complement.
GTCGCCCGGGCCAACTGTCGCCTGGTCAAAGGCCTGGTGGGTTACCAGGATATTGAGATCTGATCTCAAACCTCCATAATCAGTTTCTTCCAGCGCTTTAATAAAGGTCCTTCTCGAGTCATCTCTTATGAAAGGGAAACCCGCTATGCCCAAGGAGTATCCGTTGAGATACAGAGAAATTGTTTTTGGACAGTCAAAGACAAAGATGCCGCGAGCACCGTGGAAAAGATCAAAGGGGAATTCCGACCTTTCATGGTTGCCCGGGATAATCACAACCCTGATGCCTGCTTTTGTCAGACCCAAAATGGGCTGAACAAGCTCATCAAGTTCTTCTCTGGGGATATAGTACTTGTTGAACAGGTCTCCGCTGTGGATGAAAATATCTGCCTCTATGTCTTTGGTGTATTGGACAACGGCCAGGAAATTCTGAAAGATCGCCTCAGCTCTCCTCTTACGGCCTTTCGGATCACTTTGGGGTACGCGGGTTGTTTCAAATCCGAGATGGGTGTCTGCGGTGTGTATAAACTTCATGAAAAGGCCCAATGTTACAGTTAAACGGATATTAGTGCCGCTTCACCCGCCCATAACTGCCTGAAATCACCAGGCTGAGAAGCCCGGAATCAAAGAAAAGACTGCTTCGACCTTCCCATCTGCCAACTTCATATCCGATCAGTTTCGCGGTATTCATTAACCGGATGAACCCGAAAGGAGAACTCTTACCTTAAGTTAATGGGGATTTCGGTATGATTTTTACTTAGACTTTTTTGCATAAGCCGCTGCTTCCAGCCCTGCCACGCAGCCTTCTCCCACAGCTTTGGCCATCTGCCACGGTGGCCCGCAAATGTCCCCGGCAGCATAAACACCAGGAATGTTCGTCTCCTGCTTCTTATTGGTGACGATAAACTGCATTGACTCGCTGTCAAGGGTGACACCCACTTTCGTGGCCAATTCGATGGCACCCTTTGCCCCCAGTTCAATGAAGATTCCGGTTACATCAAGGCGAGTTCCGTCATCGAGGAGGACACTGTCAACACCGGACTCGCCTGTGATCTCTTTGATTTTTCTGCCTTCATGAAAATGGATAGAAGCATCTTTTAATTGTTGAGCCATAGGTTCAGACACCTCAAGTTTTTCACACACCAGATGAACCTCACTTGCGTAAAAGAGCAAGGTCAGAGCGCCAGCAACTGCGGCACTCTCGCACCCGGTTACGGCTACAGGCTCACCTTTGTAAAAGTTAGCGTCACATTCAACACAGTAGCTTACCCCACGGCCCAAAAGTTCTTTCTCTCCCGGCACGTTAAGTTTTTTGCGCGATATACCCATGGCGAGAATCAGGGACTTGGTATTGAATATTGTGCCGTTCTCTGAACGGACTACAAACAATCCCTCGTTTTGAGTTAGGTCAACCACGTCCTCACTTAGAAATCGCGCCCCGGATTTTTCGGCTTGCGTTCTACCCTCATTCAATAGTGCCTCGCCGGCGATCCCACTGATGCAGCAGTAATTCTCGATATGGGCGCGGTATGCACTGCTTTTATGCTGTCTCCCTAAAACGAGTACGGCAACTTTTTTGCGGGCAGCGTGAATAGCTGCCTGTAGCCCAGCAGGACCGGTTCCCAAAATCAAAACGTCGTAAAATTCTATCGCCATAAAAGATATCTCCTTGTTTCGTCAATCAATTTAAGGAGTTTTTTGGCCCGGTTATGAGGTAACCTGTGGCAATCTGACGCCTTTGAAAAAACCGAAAAATCCTAAAGTATTTAATACAACCCTAATCGAGCGAAACAAACCAGTAAATTTTCGATAGATGCGTTGGCATACAAGGCTCTTGCAAAACTACAAAGCGTCTTTCATAACTCACTCATAGACACTTTATAAAATAGGTAGATATTTTTCCACATTGATTGAGCGAAATCCCCCTCAATCCCCCTTTATTAAAGGGGGAAACATAAGTCCTCCCCTTTTGTAAAGGGGAGATAGAGGGGATTTATTATCACCTTTTGGCTCAATTAGGGTACAAAATTACACCACTATTCAACTAGTAAAGTCTTATTTTCGTGCTTCGGCGCCTGCCTTTCTTATTTCGTCTAAGTATAATTCTATCATGGGGGAGGCCACCGGTGGATGCCATTTAGTATCCTTTGGTTCTTCGGGCCAATCAAAAGGGAGGTGAAATACCTGCCCGGGGTCTTGAGCATTTTCCAGCACGGATAAAGCCTCAAGGAGCACCTTTGTTTGTCCCTCATTATCGTTAACCTGCCCCACCGGTCGGCCATAGGGGTATTCGATTGCCGCGACCCTCGGAATGCCAATCTCTCGGTTGAATTCGGGGCTCACGGTGAGAGTCACGGTTGAAAAACCTTTTTCTTCCAAAAATCGTGCGACCAGTCCAACTGACCGGCAGCAGAGCGGTCAGGCCGGTGTAAGCAGGACTGCCTCCACTCCTTCTTCCCGCATACTTGAAGCGACTTTTGGCATAGTCTGTTCAAGAAGTTCTTTTGGGTCCATCTGGAAACCGTAGTATGAGTAGCACGTGGGTGCAAGCCTCCCGATTACACCTTCTTCCTCAAACTCCCGGAACCTCGCCAAAGGAAGCATCACATTAATGTCTTGCTTGATGTAGTCGGTGTTGATGTGGAGATGGTTGACATCAATATCTGATTCATGAGCGGTTTTGGGGATCTCCCTACTACTCGGGTCACCCCATGCGGGCTCACGTTTTTCCCGTTCTACGTTAAAAGGCGGATCGCTTTTCATGCTGATCCCCGCGGACGTCATGAGCGAAAAAGTTGTTTCTTTGATGGGCCTTTGTAAGGGAGTCCACGGAATAGTCCCACCGAATGGTTCTTCAGGAATACCCCTGCTGATCCATGCTCTTAGGGAGGGGGGCAGAAAACGAAATCCATCGACGACCTTGTTGGCACTACACATATTGAGAACCTCCTATTGAATTGATAGCGGGGCATAAGACCCCGTTTTTTGAGTTTAGGGAGTGTAGGGGAATTGCGTTTATCTGTCAAGCAGGAGGGTTTCTCATGAACTATTCCCAACCATCTGTCTACAGTTAGACTCGGTCGCAAAGACCATTACCACAACAGCCAGAATGGACCACCCAATCATGAAGGCAAATGCTGCCTGATATGCATCAAGACTGTAGATGTGCACGCCGTTTTCCAGTGCCCCGTTCCAGTTTCGGTCGAGCATCCACCCCATAAGCGGTTGTAAAATCATTGGTCCAAGCATCACGCCCATATTACATACGCCGGAAACCGTGCCAGCGAGGGGCGGCGGAACCGATTCCTTGGCAAAGGCAAATCCAATTATCATCGCACCGGAAGCATACCCCACGATGATAATCAGTGCTATGAAGGCCCAAATCGGCAGTGAAGGGTTGTACAGTAACAAAAGCCACCCGGCACTTGCGATGATGGTCCCTGCAAGATACAGAGGCTTTCTGCGGCCGATTTGGTCTGACAGTGCTCCTAAAGTAGGCCCCCCAACTGCCCAAGTCAATAAGAGCGTTGAAGTTATTGCTGCGCTTTCAGCGGGAGATAGGCCGTGGTGGGTGGAGAGAAATGGCACACCCCACAGCCCGGAAAATGCCAGCAACGGCCCCACAATTCCGCCCGGGGCCAGCGTCAAAATCCAGGTATTCTTATACCGAAACACCGCTCCTAATCCTTCCAGCAGTGAAGCCACAGAGGAATCAGCAGCTTTTCCCGCGGTGGCAGCAAAGCTTTTGTAACCCTTATCCGCAGGGTCATCACGTACTATCAACCAGATCGCTGCTGTTCCCATCAGCGTCACTACTGCTGAAACGAACATCACCAGTCGCCATCCAAAATGATCCACCAGAAACCTCAGCGGCACACCGGCTGAAACTGCGCCGGCAATGCCGCAGAAAAGGGCCAGACCGCTCGCTAAGGCAAAACGTTTGGGATGGAACCAGTGCGTCGCGAGCTTGAGTAAGGAGACATAAGCTACCCCCACCGACCCGCCGATGAGCAGCCGGCCAAAGTTGGCCAGAATAATGTTCGGCGCCACAGCAAAGAGAAATGTTCCAAGAGCAGCGATGAGGGAACCGGCTGATAGCAGTTTTCGGGGACCCCAATGATCGGCAAGAATGCCAGTGGGGACCTGCACGGCGACATAGCTGTAAAAGTAGAAGGCCGAAAAGTTTCCTAAAGCCGTAGCGCCTATGTTAAAATCGGCCATCAACTGGTCGGTCATTACGGCCGGAGATACCCGCTGATAGAAGCCTGTAAAATATAGGGCTGCCCCCAAGGCCCAAACGACCCATGCCTGGTATGCCGGTGGATATGTCCTGTTATTCATGGAATCTTACTTCGTCACCTCCATCCAAAGGCCTTCACAAGAAACGCCATTGATACCTGACATATCAAAAGGCGGGATTACAAAAAACACTGTTCCCGGCTCCACCTAAATACCCCTTGGAGGAAATAACGGTGTGTATTTTTTTGTCTTCCAGTTTACCACCAGTATTCCTGAGACTATTAACATAAGTGCAAGCAAAATATTGAAAGTGATAGGTTCTCCAAGAACCACCCCACCCAGAATAACCCCGGCTATTGGCATAATGAAAATAAAGGAATGCAGTGAAACAGCCCCGTACTTCTGGAGCATATTATTCCATGCTACAAAACCGAAAGACGCAGTTAAAAGAGCCTGGTATAAGAGAGAAGCCAGAACTTTCAGATTTATATGTCCTATCATTGTGTTGTCCCATATAAAACCTGCAATAAAAAAGAATGGGACCGAAAATATCATGGGGTAAAGCACAATTTGGAAAGGGTCAAATCCGTTTATA
>CP070700.1:3513688-3536840 GCA_020349865.1 Desulfobacteraceae bacterium | reverse complement strand
CGTCTCTTAACCATCTGGGTTACCTCCTATCTAAAAGGTTGTTTTTGGGTAAACCCCTTTATAATAGGAATTCCAGATGGTTTTTCTATTTTTATTTGATGATCAATGCAAGATCAGGGTATTATGTTTATGTCATTAGGAGCCTCAAAGATGGGCAGTTATATACTGGTTCTTCAGGGGATTTAAAGAAACGGGTTGAGGAGCATAATAGAGGCCAAATACAGGGTACAAAACACAGAGCACATTTTGAACTGGTTTATTATGAGGCATGCCAGAGCAAATATGATTCATTTCGGAGGGAGAAATATCTGAAAACAACTTATGGAAAGAGATATCTCAAGAACAGATTGAAAGACTATCTGGCATGCTATTCCACGGGGCGGGGAAAGAAATGACGAGCCCCATGATGATCTTAAGGAGCATGCTTCGGTGGATGTAAACAGCGGTTTTGTTTTCGTCACGACGTTAACCCCTGCATCTGATCATGATTCGAAGTATCTCCCCTACCTGGCCATAGCAATTTGTCATACTAAAGACCCAATTGAAAAGGTTTACGGAGATAAAGGATATTTTGGGCAACCGAATCGAGCATTTCTCTACCTCAATGGGATACAAGATGGGATCATACGGAAGGATACAACGACTGCTAAATTGACACAGATTGAGATAGAGAGGAATAAGAAGATATCCAAGAAGCGTTACATTGTGGAGCAGTATTTTAGACTGAGTCATCTCCATGACGGCGCATACAGGGCAAGGTTTACAACGATTCTAAAGAATACCTTGGATGCGATGTGTAGGCAAATGGCCTTTAACATGTTTAGGGGGTCTAAATTACTGGTAACTACTTAACAACAGGGGAGAAGTGTGCCTGGAGGTTGAAAAACGGCATGCTGAGATCTCTGGTGAGATAAATAGGACTGTAAAAAGAGGTGTGAAGGCCGGAAGTAGGCGTTGGAACGGAGCCAAAATCCAAAAATCGGTGACAATTTCTGTCAAACTCAGTCGCCGAGGGGATGTTTTGCGGATTTTCCGAAATATTCAAAGGTCTAAAACTGAGATGGAGAAAAGGGTGGAAACCGTGCACTTGCGCTCCCGGCTGAGCACTGGCACGTTATGGAATCTAATTGCAACCATCTTTAACCAAGGCAGCATCTTTGCCGTCAATATCGTTGTTGCCCGAATTGTCGGCAAACATGCCTTTGGTGAGTACTCCATTGTTGTGAGCACCTTGCTAACGGCGGCGGCGCTCATCCAGCTTTCCATGGGATACACGGCTACCAAATACGTGGCGGAATTTCGTTCTACCGACAAGGAGAAAACCGGGCGTATTCTTGGTCTCTGTACTCTAATTGCGGTTTTAGTGGCCTGTCTCGGGACAATACTGCTAATCTTGACCGCTTCCCCTCTCGCGAGGTATGCAATGAAATCACCGCACCTTACCACAGCACTAATAATAGGGGCAGGATATCTTTTTTTTGCAGCCGTAAATGGTTACCAAGTCGGTGTGTTTGCCGGTCTTGAAGGATACCACAGCTTAGCCAAGGCAGCAATTGTCAGTGGCGCCATCACTGTATTCGCCATCGCCTTGGGGGCATGGTGGTTTCAGTTGCATGGCGCCTTACTGAGCCTTTCGGTCGCAAACATGCTCAGATGTGTATTTCACAATTATTGGCTCAGAAAAGAATTTAGAAAAAATAAACTCGCTGTCACATATAAAGGTCTCCAGCAAGAATCAAAGATCATCCACTCTTTTGCCCTGCCGGCTGCGCTTAGCAGTTATGTTACCATGCCGGCCATTTGGATCGGCAATACCTTCCTTATCCGACAGGAAGGCGGGTTTGAACAGATGGCGATTTATAACGCGGCCCTTACCCTTCGAATGATGGTAATGTTTCTGCCAGTGGTGGTTAACAATGTGGGGTTATCAATTCTAAACAATCACAAAGGACGCGGTGATGCGGCAATGTATTGGCAGACATTCTGGTTAACGCTTGCGATAAACGCATGCGCAGTCATCGTCGTCTCTCTGACGCTGCTCGGTTTAGGTCCGGTACTCCTGAACCTATTCGGCAGCGATTTTGGTGGCGCCTTTCCTGTGCTAAAAATACTTCTTTTTGCTGCACTCGTAGAAGGAATCGCGATTAGCGTCTACCAAATTATACAAAGTCATGGCATGCTCTGGCAATCGTTCAGGTTTGTTGCAGTTCCATATTGCCTGTTGTTCGTTGTGCTGGCTTATTACCTCTCTCCTCTTTATGGTGCGGTGGGGCTGGCCGTTGCTTATGGTGCTGGCTGGGCAGTAAACCTTGTAGCCACGTGTGTGTTAGCCAGCCGAATAACGTCCGTATCACATCTGTCGCAAGAGGCTGGACCATGAGTAGGAACAAAGTCCCAGAGCCGACGGTAATGCCTTTGAATCGCCAGGAATGGGCCAAACAGATAGGGCTGAGCAATTTTATCAATGTCTATTATATATACAAAGATATTCAGTCCATTGGCGCCTGCAGCAAGATTTTGATTGTCGGACCAGGTCTTGGCCTCGACAAAATTGTGCTTGCATGGCGTGGCTATGAGGTGACGACGCTGGATATCGACGGCACATTCACCCCCGATTACATTGGAAGCGTTCATGATCTCAACATATTCGGTTCAGAACAATTTGATATCGTCATTGCCTCTCACGTACTCGAACATCTCGCTGAGCCTTATCTTAATTCAGCCGTTAAGGAGATAGCCCGTGTGGGCAAGTATGCCCTTATTTATCTTCCAGTGCATGGCAAACATCTTCAGTGGCGCTTTATGACTGGCTCAAGAAAAATAGATCTTTCCTTTATTCTTGATCTCTATAATTATTTCAGGAAGCCAGATGGAACCTCGCCCTGCTATATGGCTGGACAGCATTTCTGGGAGGTGGGTATGCGGGGGTTCAAAGTCAGAGAATTAAAAAAGCGGTTCTCAGAGTTTTTTCACGTTTTCGATGTCTACCGCAACAAAGACTGGCTTCCGAGCATAAATTTTGTGCTAAAGTCCAGAGCACATGGCGGCTCAAGAGCGAATGATAAATAGTAAAAAAACGACAAATGCATACTGGAATTCGCTGTATGCCAGCCAGGCAGAACCCTCTTTGCCCTCGAAACTTTCTGTGGGATCGAGGAATTTGCAGCGGCTCTTCAGACAATATGTCAGACCCAATATGCGGGTTCTTGAGATTGGCTGTGCCCCAGGCAAGCAGCTCGCTTACGTCGGCAAGCATCTTGGCGCATCTGTTGCGGGACTTGATTACTCGATAAACGGCATTGAGCTCTCCCGTAGTTTGTTCGATCAACTCGCCATAAAGGGTGATCTACGTTGTGAAGATATTTTTCTCACAACATTCCAACCTGAGAGTTTTGATGTGGTCTACAGCCTGGGTTTGATTGAGCACTTCGATGACCCCACCGACATTGTCAGGCGGCATGTTGAACTGCTCAAGCCCAACGGGATGGCCCTCATACTTGTGCCGAACTATGGCGGAATCTATGGACGACTGCAGAGATATTTCGACCCCGCCAACCTCAGTATCCATAACACTGCCATTATGAGGCCCGCTTATATGCAAAAGCTCGCTCCTGTGAGCCTTAGCGCGGATGTTGTGGCGTTTTCCTATGGCAGGATGAGTCCATGGCTTTTAAATCTAGACATCAAATGGCCAGTAATCTTGGCACGGATGGTGAGCTACACTTTAAATATTATAGGTCTATTACAGCCCATTGATATTAGGCTTGTCTGCCCACTGATTGTTCTTAGGATTAAAAGGGTATAAATAGTAAGCCTATGGCGGATGGATTCCTTTAGCACATAAGTATGAAAATACTCTATTCATTCAACAAACAAGGCCATGAGGCCGAATGTTGGGAAAGAGAAATCCGAGCGGCCTCTCATGACGGGATTACGTTCATTCCGTTTAACCATCAATATTACCTTAACCCCAGAGTGTACATCAATGCGGTAAAGCTCGACAGGCTATACCAGGCGAGACATTCAGGGCTCATGCGAATGTACGCTGAATTCGAAGAGTGCGTCAAAAAGAATCATGTGGATGCAATCATCGTGAATAATTGTCCACCCTATCACCCTGACTTCCTGCACAGATTTAAAATTTACAAAGTTCTTTATAGTGGTGACGACCCTGGGGCCACTTATATGAGAAACATTCCCTACCTGCATGCCTATGATCATGTCTTTTACCTTAATCCCGATTACAGCCCAGATATGAACATGAGCGAAAAAATGCGCTACTGCGGGATGAAGAATGAAAACTGGGTTCCGCACGGCGTTTTCGATGAAGACTACGATACCACCAAGACAGAGAATACTATTCTGGAGCACGAGCGAGACATTGACATTATTTATGTCGGTGCCCCATATATGCAAAAATTGAAGCTTTTGGCGAAGGTTAAAAAGGTTTTCGGTGGAAGGTGCCGGCTTTATGGACGATTCCGCACGCACTGGAATATTTATTACAATCTCAGATATGGATGGCCTGGATGGATGCGGACGGTGTCGTTTCCGAAAAGAACGCGACTGCACCAGCGGGCGAAGATCGGTTTCAATGTGCACTGGAACGAGCATGGACTTGGTAATCAGCGTCTTTATTATTTGCCGGCAAATGGCGTAATGCAAATATCAGATAGTCAACGCTACATGGGAAGGGTGTTTGAGGTGGGCAAGGAAGTGGTTACTTACCTGGGTGCAGACGAATTGATCGAGAAGATTCGTTACTATCTTGAGCATGATAATGAGAGGAAAGAGATTGCCGTAAATGGTTATCGTCGGGCAGTGAAAGACTACAGGTTTAGCGACATTCTACGAAAAAATGCCGATCATATCATTGCTGCAATGACACATGGCCAATAGGAAAAAGAGCTGAAAAGCGATCATTAAGTTTATTTGATCTTTTTACTGGATGAAAAAAAGTAAAAAAGAAAAAAAAGTTATAATCCATCTGATTACAACCCTCGATTTGGGTGGAGCTGAGTCAATGCTGTTCAAGTTGCTGTCTTGGACAAAAGACAGGTCCATCTTCCAGCACCATGTCATTTCTCTAACAGGATACGGAGCTGTCGGAGTCGAATTGCAAAAGATCAGAATACCGGTCACTGCATTGAATTTAAATCAAACATTAAAAGACCTATCAGCACTCTTTAAACTATATTATCTTTTAAAATCCTACAAACCACAGATTCTTCAGACCTGGTTGTATCATTCCGATTTGATCGGTTTGGTTATGGGCAGAATTGCAAGGGTAGCGAGAATCTTATGGAATGTAAGATGCGCGGATGTCGATTTTAGTCGGTATTCAATTACGACAAAATGGATCTTTAGATTATTAGCGAAGCTTTCTTCTATGCCTGACATTGTGATTGTAAATTCCATTGCAGGCCAAACAACGCATCGCTCGGCAGGATATAGACCCCGGAGATGGGAAGTCATTCCCAACGGTTTTGATATCGATACTTTTAGGCCCAACCTAAACGCTCGGAAAAAAATCAGAGCCTTCCTTGGTATTAACAATTCTGCGCCGGTTATTGGAATGGTTGCTAGATTTGACCCGATGAAAGATCATGCCAACTTTTTTTATGCGGCCAACATACTAAGCCGTAATCAACCGGAAGCCCGTTTCGTTTTAGTCGGTGACGGCATCAGCAAAGAAAATGCTAAACTGATGCAGCTTGTTGAGGAAAATAAGGTCAGCCAAAGAACATACTTGTTAGGCAAAAGGACTGATATTCACAATATTTACCCTTGCTTTGATATCAACACCTTGACATCTTATAGTGAAGGTTTTTCCAATGTTATTGGGGAAGCAATGGCATGCGGAATCCCCTGTGTGGCCACAGATGTTGGCGACTCTGCCCATCTTATCGGTAATACTGGGAAAACAATACCAGCTAGACAATCACATGTCTTGGCCCAGGCATGGCTTGAGATGCTTACCCTGCCGATTGATAAAAAGAGGCATCTCAGTTCAATGGTACGAAAGCGTATTGCCGAACAATTTTCAATCAACATAATTGCGCAGCGCTATGAACAAATCTATATGGGCTTAAATTAATGATGGGCAACATCGATACGAAAGTTGTTGACGGGTTTGCAGATGAATGGACGCGCTATGACCAGTCAAAGTTAGATAATACTGAATTAGAAGCGCTTTTTACTTCTTATTTTTCGATTTTCCCATGGAAAAAGCTACCTGAAAAGCCTGTTGGTTTCGATCTAGGTTGTGGAACAGGACGCTGGGCTAAAAAAGTTGCGCCTCAAGTGGGTATCTTACATTGTATTGATCCAAGCCTTAAAATAATTGCGATTGCCAAAAGAAATCTTCAGCAGAACAAGAATTGTCGTTTCCATGTGGCGGGGGCCGATAATATACCGGTGCCAGATGGATCAATGGATTTTGGCTATTCTTTAGGCGTTTTGCACCACACCCCAGATACTCAGGCAGCCATTAAAGCATGTGTTTTGAAGTTGAAACCAAGCGCACCTTTACTTTTGTATCTTTATTACGACTTTGACAATCGGCCGTTTTGGTACCGGACCATATGGCAAACCAGCAATTTAATCCGCTGCATAGTTTCTAAAATGAACTATCGAATGCGATATTTTACCAGTGTGGGTATTGCCTTTTTCATTTACCTGCCCCTGGCTAAGTCAACTAAACTATTGGAAATGGTAGGTATGAACGTTGGGTCTTTTCCATTATCTTTTTATCGAAATCGAAGCTTTTATACGATGCGCACAGATGCTCTCGACCGTTTTGGCACAATGCTAGAAAATCGTTTTTCTCGTCAAAAGATCAAGCAAATGATGGCTGCGGCCGGTTTAGAAAACATCAGGTTCAGTGAAAAAGAGCCGTTTTGGTGTGCGGTTGGGGAAAAAAGGTAACATAATTAAGGGTTCGATTAACAATGTGCGGAATAGTTGGATACTATAGTCCTGATAATTACCCTTTTCTGAAAGAATCCTTATCCCAGGCGACCGAGTGTTTAAGGCATCGCGGTCCGGATGATGCCGGGCTTTTCAATGACCCGGAGCATGGGGTAGGGCTGGGTCACCGTCGGCTATCGATTATTGATCTGTCCAAAGCCGGCCACCAGCCGATGCAAAGTGAAGACGGGCAGGTCATCATTGTCTATAATGGCGAAGTCTATAATTTTGTGGCGTTGAGAAAAGAGCTTCAAAAGCGTGGATATCGATTTAAGAGCGCCAGCGACACGGAAGTCATTTTAAAGGCCTATCTTGAATGGGGAGATGACTGCCTGCAAGAGTTCATTGGCATGTTTGCCATCGCGATCTGGGATCGTCGTAAACGTCACTTTTTTCTGGCTCGCGACCGATTGGGTATCAAACCCGTTTATTACTATTATGATGAGCAGACTTTTTTATTTGCATCGGAACTCAAAGCATTAATGGCATTGAATGGTTTCAAGCATGAAATCAATCATAGCATGCTTCCTTTGTTTCTACATTACCAATACATTCCAGCGCCGCATACGATTTTTAAAAATACATATAAATTACTTCCTGGACAGCAGCTCATATTTGATGGAAAACACATCAATCCTCAGACATATTGGCGATTACCGCAACTAGGCGAAACGAATGTCAGCGACCGTTTCAAAAGTGAAGATTACTGTTTGGATAAGTTGGACGTGCTTCTCACGCAGGCTGTTTCTGACCGCTTAGTAAGTGATGTTCCATTGGGAGCTTTGCTTAGCGGCGGTATCGATTCATCCATCGTCGTAGCCCTCATGCAAAAAGTAAACCCAAATCCGGTCAGAACCTTCAGTATCGGTTTTAAAGAAAAGACCTATAATGAAGCGCCTTGGGCTAAACAGATTGCCCAACAATTAGGGACGGATCACACTGAATTGTATGTGACCCCGCAAGAAGCGCTGGAAGCAATTCCGCAGATACCAAAGATATATGATGAACCTTTTGCCGATTCTTCGGCCATCCCAACCTTTTTAATCAGCCGTCTGACGCGATCACAAGTTACGGTGGCATTATCAGGTGACGGTGGCGATGAGCAGTTTGCTGGTTATGTGCGCTATTGGATGACGCAAACGATGGTCAACTGGGTTAACGCACTTCCGCAAGCGATCAAGAAACTCGTTGCGACGCTACTGGCAAACATTCCTATGCGTCTGATCGAAGGCACTTACCAGCTTGTTTTGCCTTCACTGCCGCAACGTCTTAGTGTCGCCAATTTTCACGATAAATGGCAAAAATTGATAGATCAACTATATCAATCAGAGCTTTCTGAATTATACCGCATGACCATCTGTATTTGGCCCGAAACTGATATTATGCGCCTCACAGGTGGGAAACTTTTAGCAAGTCAATTTGAAAAATCGTTTGCACGAACGGCGAATTGGCCTGTATTGTCGCGCTTGATGCATGTGGATCAAACAACTTATTTACCGGATGCAATGCTGACGAAGGTTGATCGCGCAAGCATGGCGGCTAGCCTTGAAGTGCGTGTACCTTTGTTGGATCATCGTGTGATTGAATTTACGGCCCAGATTCCTGAAGTATTTAAGTATCGAAATGGTCAAGGGAAATATATTCTTAAAAAACTATTATCTAAGTATGTTCCCCCTTCATTGTATGAACGGCCGAAGATGGGATTTGGGGTACCACTCGATCATTGGTTTCGCACTGAGCTCAAAGATCTTCTCACTGATTATTTATCAACTGATCGCTTAAAACGCGAAGGTATATTAAATCATACTGTCGTAGAAGAAAAAGTAAAAGAGCACTTGACCGGCCGGCTTAACCATCAATATCGGTTGTGGTCGTTATTAATCTGGGAAATGTGGCGGGAACGCTGGCTTGGAGGGTAAAATAAACACACAATGACAATATCCTTTGATGGAATAATGTCGCATTTGAGAAGACAGAAAGTCGAAGGCGAAAGGACCGTTTTGTTTGAGGATCAGGCTAAAACAGGCAACTAGCGACTTTCTGTGCAGGCGATCAGGGCATGCATAGGTGCGAGTTAAGGCGTGAGCCCTGACAAGAGCTAACGGGTTCAGGGGACATACCATGGACAGACCCTAAACGAGGACATAGGAGACCGAAGATCTCGCATGAATTCTGAGCAGACAGGTGATTCAATTATAATTCTCTTCAAAAACCCGTCTCGCAAAGGTAATCTGCCCATTTTCTGAATAATTGAAATGGAAGATCGCTGTTTGACAATACGTGAGGTTTTAGGAAGCAAAGTGAAATTTCAAAAGGCAGTTCATATTTGATAACCATTAGAGTTGACCATACCGGCATAGACAGCTTTTGCAAATATTAAATTACCTCTGACGACTTCTTGTGTTGGGCAGGGTATAGACATTAAAGCCAAACCATCACACAATTCTCAAGTAATTGAAAACCAAAGAAGATAAGAGGTAGAAAACATCGTGTCAATCGTGATGTTCTGTCAGAGATTTATTTGAAACTAACACTTCATACATACATCTTTAATGAGATATGGCCCACGTTCTTTGCCAGCCTGTTTGTCTTTGTTTTTATTGTTATGACAAGCCAGATGCTTCCCCTTACCCAGTTGATTCTGACTCAAGGTGTTCATGCGGTGCAGGTCATGCTAATGGTCCTCTACTCAATGCCTGATTTCGTAGTGTTTGCTCTGCCTGCTGTAAGTCTTATGGCCGTAGTCTTAGCTTTTATGCGGTTGTCCGCGGATAGTGAAATCATCGCCTTAAAGTCATGTGGTATAAGTCTATATCAGATGTTGCCCACCGTGGTAGTATTATCTATTGCAGGTCTTTTGCTTACAGCGCTGATTAGCATTTATGCAGTACCCTGGGGAAACAAGTCATTTAAAGACTTGATTTTCCAGATTGCTGAGTCAAAGGCTGATTTGGGTGTCAAAGAACGCATTTTCAGTGAGCCCTTTGACAGCGTTGTGTTTTATGTGAACAGCTTTTCTACCCAGGAAAGGTTAATGAAGGATGTTTTTGTGGTGGACAAGCGTGATCAAGGGGTTGTAAACACCATTATCGCTAAAGAGGGCCGAATTTTCTCGCACCCTGAAGAAAAGATGATTACTCTTCATTTTATGAACGGCACCATTTTCATGGTTGGCAAAGAACTGGAATCGGCTAGGACAATTAAGTTTAATACTTATGATTTGAATATTGGATTGAACGATATAATGGCAGCCGTTGCATCAAGGAAAAAGAAACCCAAAGAGATGTCAGTAAGTGAACTAATGGAGGGACTAAAGAAGTCACAAAAAGGAGAAGCCAAGTATTATAATATGATAATTCAACTCTTAGAAAAGTTTTCCATACCTCTGGCAGTTTTTCTTATGGGAATAATTGGAGTCCCGCTTGGGGCACAGATGAAGGCCCGCGGGCGCTCAAGTGCTATTGGTGTAAGTCTAATTGTTTTTCTGATTTATTATATGTGTTTTGCAGGTGCGAGGAGCATCTGTGAAACTGGAACTATAACCCCAGTGATAGGCGTATGGATTCCAGATGCATTTTTACTTATTATTTGCATTTTTCTCTTTTGGCGGGTTGGAAAGGGTGATTCCATTGGCTTTTTTCCAAGTTTTCTCTGGAGATCAAAAGTCTTTTAGTTGAGGCTTCGAATATTCAAATTTTTTTTCGGTACCTATCTGATGGTGGAAATGGAGACATAAACGGACTGAAACCTCATAAATTTTCATATCCCTTTAAATAAATGATCGCCAAGAAGCCCACTCGCATTATACGAATAATCGCTCGACTCAACGTAGGCGGCCCCGCTATACAAGCCGTTTCGCTGAGTAGCGAACTTCCCAAAGACCTATATCAAACTATGCTGGTATGTGGTAAAGTAAGTCCTTGGGAAGGAGATATGGGCTACTTTGCCAAGGAAAAGGGTATAAAACCACTAATTATTCCAAGACTCGGAAGGAAGATTTCCCCAATCGATGATATGAAGTCCTTTTTCGCCTTGAGGGATGCCATAAAACGATTCAGACCTCACATAATTCATACTCACACGGCTAAAGCAGGGACACTAGGACGTCTTGCGGCTGTCAGTATTAATAGCACTTTTCGGTCTGGGAAAAGGATCCGATTGGTCCATACGTTTCACGGACATACATTTCACAGCTATTTCAGTCCATTGAAAACATTTCTGTTTATTCAAATAGAAAGGTTTTTGGCCAAGTTCACAGATAGAATTATAGTCATAAGTCCGCTTCAACGCAATGATATTAGCTATAGATACAGGATAGCAAATAACGAACGTGTACGCATCCTGCCGCTGGGATTTGACCTTTCAACTTTTTCGAACTGTGACAAGCACCCGGGCAATCTCAGAGAGAGATATCTCTCATCTAAATCACCGGAGACAGTTCTTGTCGGGATAATAGGCAGATTAGCTGAGGTTAAAAATCATTGTATGCTTATGGATGCTGCAAAACACTTGCAAGACAGAGGCGAGCTTGATCCCTTTCGATTTGTTGTTGTTGGTGATGGAGAGCTCAGAGCGAAGCTAATGAAATACGCTGAAGCTTTGGGGGTGCAGGATGCAGTCATGTTTACAGGGTGGCAAAGGAATATGGCTCCGGTTTACAAAGCACTTGATATATTAGCCCTCACGTCAAAAAATGAAGGTACGCCCGTTACGTTGATAGAGGCTATGGCCGCTAAAAAGCCTGTGGTGGCAACAGATGTGGGGGGCGTCCGCGATTTAATGGGGGATATTAGAGAGGTAATGCCCAATGGTTTTCTCTTAGCAGAAAACGGAATTCTTGTTCCTTCTGAAGATGGTGATGCGTTAGCAAATACCCTACTGTTTTTGTTAAAAAACAGAGAAATGTCAACTCAAATGGTCAAACGGGCACATACCTTTGTGCACAGACAGTATTCCATGGAAAGGCTATTAACGGATATCAAATTACTATATAATGAATTGATGAACGGAGCTTGATTAACATATTTTAACGCGAATCCTAAGGCCAGAAGTGTCCATGCTCTGGGATGTGACGAAAAGTTGCTTTATGAAGATATTACCGATTTATTTCCACCTTTTGATTCTTGCAGGGAGTTTTGCAATCTCACTGGTTCTGACACCGCTTGTGAGGAAATTTGCTATCGCTTATGGCAAGGTAGCTGTTCCAAAGGACAATAGATGGCATAAGAAAACCACGGCCCTTCTGGGCGGCGTCAGCATGTTTAGCTGCACGTTGATCGTGTGGGTCCTGGCTGCCGGATTCACTGACTGGGCCACCTATGGGCGTCCTTATCTGCCTATGATGCTGTGCGCTTCAGCCATTTTTGTCTTGGGCCTGGCGGATGATATTTTCAACATGGACCCTCAGCACAAACTGGCAGGGCAGATCATCATTACAGCGATTTTCATGTTTTTCGGCTTTCGTCTGGGGTGGGTCGATTCCAAGACGGTCAATCTGTTTTTGTCCATTCTATGGGTTGTGGGGATCACCAATGCCTTTAATCTGCTGGATAACATGGATGGACTGGCTGCCGGCATCGCCTTTATTGGTGGGGCATTTCTATTTCTATGGCATTTCGTGGAACCCCAATCCATTGTCACCGGAAGTCCCATATTGCTGGTAAGCGCGGCATACCTGGGCGCTATCCTGGGATTTTTGGTGTATAATTTCAACCCGGCCTCCATTTTTATGGGTGATGCGGGGAGCCTGTTCATAGGTTTTATGCTGGCCTGCCTTACAATGACAGGAACTCCCGAGCATATGGGAGGCAGGAGCTTTGTGAATGTGCTGTCAGTAATTGCTATTCCTATCTTCATCTTATTCATCCCCATATTGGATACGGGGTTTGTGAGCTTCATGCGAAAGCTGTTTCGCCGTCCTATCTCCCAGGGAGGAAGAGACCATTCTTCCCACCGTATGGTGGCCATTGGGCTTTCAGAAAGAAAGGCGGTTTTGGTCCTGTACGCCTTTGCCGTGGCCTCGGGCCTTATTGCTCTCGCTATTCGATATTTCAGCGTCTGGAGCAGCCTGGTGGTGACTGTCTTTTACCTTTTGTTTGTTCTCTTTTTCTGGGTATATCTGGCAAAGGTAAAGGTCTATCCGCAGGAATCAATCATCTCCAACAATGGTTTGGGGGTTTTTACTCCTGTCATCGTGGAGATCACCTACAGGAGAAAACTTTTTGAAGTCTTCTTGGATCTGGTTTTGATTACAGTAGCCTATTATACGGCCTATTTTTTGCGCTTTGAGGGGGCCATTGGACAAAATTTGCATATGTTTTTAAACTCCTTGCCTGTGGTGATTGCCTGCCAAATCTTGTCTTTTTACATAATGGGTGTTTATCGAGGTGTATGGGAAAGTACGGGTCTCAGGGACCTTATTGGGTATATAAAGGCAGTCACGATAGGAACCGTCCTGCCCATCCTCATCCTTCTCGGCATCTATCGTTTCCAGAGTTTCTCCAGGGCCGTTTTCGCCATCTACTGGTTCCTCATGCTGGTCCTGATCTCACTTTCCAGACTCTCTTTTCGAATGTTAGATGAAGGCATCCGTAAAGGAAACAGAAAGGGGAAACCCACTCTCATCTATGGCGCGGGCATTGGGGGACAAATGGCAATGAAGGAGATTGAGAACAATAGTGATCTCGGACTTGTTCTTGTGGGCTTTGTTGACGATAACCCCAGGATACATAGAAGGAAAATCAAAGGATATCCTGTCCTTGGAAATCAGGAGGATGTTAAGGAAATTATCAAAAAACACAATATAAAAGAGGTTATTGTGTCCTTTAAAGAGAATGGTTTGGAGAAGAAAAGGGAAATTCGGAACCAATGTGTTGAAATGGGTGCTGAAGTGGAGGTAAAACAGATGCAGCTTATTCTCAGTTAGTGATTTATACCATTTAGAGGAAAATAACGAAAAGGGGTTGCTGAGCAACCCCTTTTTTTGTTCAAAAAAGTTATTCCCACGTTTTTCCATTTGACCGAATCTCTTTAGGATGTGTAAAATTGCCAGAATTTTAAATGTGGAGTAATCCATCATGGAAAAGCAAATACTGATTGAGCGTTTGATAGAAATCGTAGGTTCTGAGTACGTCCTGTCTTCGGACATGGACCTTGCACTGTATAGTTATGATGCCTCCCTGGAAAAAGCAATGCCTGATGTGGTAGTGCTGCCTGCCACAACTGAGGAAGTGTCAAAAATTATGACTCTGGCCAATGCGGAGAAAATTCCTGTCCTGGGCCGAGGGTCCGGCACCAACCTGACTGGTGGCACAATTCCTGTTAAAGGCGGAATTATTGTCCATTTCTCCCGGATGAATCGCATCCTTGACATTGACATTGCGAATCGCGCCGCCACTGTGGAACCAGGTGTCATCACCCTGGATCTGCAAACTGAGGTGCTTAAGAAGGGTTTTGTCTACCAGCCTGACCCGGCGAGCCAGAAGGTTTCAACACTTGGGGGAAATATTGCTGAAAATTCAGGCGGCCCACACTGTCTCAAGTACGGGGTCACTGCGAACCATGTGCTGGGCCTGGAGGTAGTGCTCAATGATGGCACAGTGGTGTGGACCGGTGGAGAGTCCCGGGACAACCCCGGCTATGATCTCATAGGTATTCTTGTGGGCAGTGAAGGCACGCTCGGTCTTGTGACGAAAATAGTGCTGAAACTGGAACGGGTCCCCGAAGCCGTCAAGACCATGCTGGCAGTCTACGACACCATTGAGGAAGGCGCCAATACGGTTTCGGCCATCATTGCAGAAGGCATAGTCCCTGCCACCCTTGAGATGATGGACAATACGGTTATGCGCGCGGTGGAAAAAACCATCAAGGTGGGGTATCCGTTAGACGCCGCGGCCGTGTTGATTATCGAACTCGATGGCATGCCAGAGGGCATGGATAAGAAGGCCCGAAAAGTTATGGAAATCTGCAGGCGAAACAATGTTCGGGAAGTGAAACTGGCAAAGGATGAGGCGGAAAGGACCTTGCTCTGGGCAGGCCGCAAGGGCGCTTTTGGCGCTGTAGGTCAGGTAAGACCCAGTTACCTGTGTTGTGACGGCACAGTACCCCGCACCAAGCTGCCAGAGGTATTGGCCAAGGTCATTGAAGTGGGTAAAAAATATGATATTCCCATTGGAAACGTGTTTCATGCAGGGGATGGAAACCTCCATCCTCTCATTATGTTTGACGAAAGGGACTCTGAAGAAAAGGAGCGGGTTCTCAAGGCATCCACGGAGATTTTAAAAATCTGCGCCGATGCAGGGGGGACAATCAGCGGCGAACATGGTGTCGGCATTGAAAAGCTGAGGGAAACGTCTTTCATTTTTTGTGAAAACGATCTGGAATTTGAGCGTAAAATAAAAAAGGCGTTTGACCCCGATGATATCATCAACCCCGGCAAGCTAATTCCCGAACCCGAAATCAAGGAGATTTCACATGGTAGCCCCTAAAGAAATAGTAAACGGGCTCGCGGCAATCGTAGGCCAGGATCTTATAAAGATTTGGCCTGATATCGCTGCCGAATATGCCGTAGACGGTATGATGCCCAAGGCTGTGATTTTTCCAAAAAACACTAAAGAAGTTTCAGAAGTGGTCAAATTTGCGAATCAGAAAAATCTGGCCATTGTCCCCCGGGGAACTGGATCCAAGATGTCCATGGGAAACCCTCCTAAACGGTTGGACCTGGTGATTTGCACCTCCCGAATGAACCATATGATCGACGTTGACACATCCAACCTCACGATTACGATGGAGGCAGGGGTCAAGTTCAGAGACATACAGGCAAGGCTGGCAACCGAAGAAGATCGGTGTTACCTGCCCCTGGAAGATCTGACCACCGAGGCAGATGAGGCAAGCTGTTCGGACAGATCCTATAGCGGATGCTTCCTTCCTATTGACCCTTCCTACAGCAACACTGCCACTATCGGGGGGGTCGTGGCTACTAACTCTGCCGGACCACGGCGGCTCCTCTACAACCTTCCCCGGGATATGATCCTGGGTGTGAGGGTTGTGGCTCCGAACGGGGAAATTGCTGGAGCCGGGGGCAAAACAGTAAAGAATGTTTCAGGATATGATATATCCAAACTCATGGTTGGCTCAATGGGGAGCCTTGGTATTCTTTGCGAAATGACGTTTAAGCTCCTTCCCCTGCCCGAAAAAATGGAAACCCTCCTCCTTTCTTTTGAGTCGCTTTCAGATGCATCCGATTTTGCCAGCCGCATCTTTGATACCAGCCTTCTTCCGGCAGCGGTTGAGGTCATGAACGGTACTACATTTGCCAATTTTAGAATGGAGGATGTACCCAAGTTCCGCACTGGCGCGTACGTGGTGGCAGTCGCCCTTGAGGCCTTTCAGGAGGCCGTAGATCGTATGGCAACCGAAATAATAGATATGGCCAGGGCTTTAAGGGCCAAAAGTCATGCAAGGATCAAATACCGCGCACATCTCCAGTTTTGGCTCGCGGTGAGTGATCTCGATCATACTCTGGCCGCAAAATTCCCAGGTCTTATCAAGGCCAAACTAAATTATCGCATTTCAGAATGGAAGGACATTTTTAACTCTTCCCATAAGACTTTGTCTCAGAACGGTATTGAGCATGCCATCCTGGCCCATGCGGGAAGTGGCATATGCTTGATCAACCTGCTTATAGATCAAAGCGGCAACGGATTAACGGATAAGGTCGTCGAAGCCATGGAACAACTGCTGGAGCGAAGCCGTGGATCTGGGGGCAATATGATAATTCAGAGTGCCCCGACCCATGTAAAAAAGCGGCTGAAGGTCTGGGGTGAGGTAGGTTCTGATTTTGTTGTCATGCAGCGGCTCAAGGAGCAACTGGATCCATCTAGTATTATGAGTCCCGGGCGCTTCGTTGGTGGGCTATAAACATGTGCGGCGGGAGGCATAAGACTCAAGGCGCAAAGGTAACCCACCTTAATCCGCTCTATGTCTTGCACCTTATGCCCTGCGCCTTGTGCCTTGAGCCAAGGAGAAAAGGCATCATTCACTAATTCTACTTTATAACCGAAACGTCGCAGAGAGGTAAGCTCCCGTGAATATTGTTCAGTTGAAAAAATTGTCATACGATGAAGTGGCCAAGTGCAATAAATGCGGGTTTTGTCTGCCGACTTGTCCCACTTATTTAGTTAAGAAGTCAGAAGCTTACTCCCCCAGGGGACGAAACGCCATTACCCGCTTTGCCATTGAGAACAAACTGGATCTGAGTGAAGACACGGAAAGATCTGTTTTCACGTGTCTTGGGTGCGGCGCGTGTACGGCCGTTTGTCTGTCCAGTGTCCAGACAAAAAACCTCATATTTCAAAACCGTGAGTGCCAGGTGGATAAAGGATTCTATCCGAAGGTGGCTGAACGGCTGGTAAAAACCCTTGAAGGAAGCCACAATATATCAGATGACGATCAAGAGGATCGTGCCGAATGGCAGGAACTGATCAAAGACCTACCTGAGCATGCCTTTGAAAAGGAGCATGCTGACATCCTCTTTTTCGTCGGCTGTGTGGCCTCTTTTTTCCCCATGGTTCAAAAAATTCCCGCGAACATGGCGAAGATCCTGCAAGGGGCGGGAGTGGACTTCACCATTTTGGGTGGTGATGAATGGTGTTGTGGTTTTCCGCTGGTAGGGGCCGGAATGCCTGAAAAGCTGGAGGAATTGAAGCGGCATAATCTAAAGAAGGTAGCGGATGTGGGGGCAAAGAAGGTCGTTTTTACCTGCCCATCGTGCTTGCACACATGGAAACATCTGTATAACACGGATGTGAAACTAATGCACTCCAGCCAGTTGATAGCAGAGTTAATCAAAGACGGAAGAATCAAACTCAAGAAGGATATCAATGCCACCGCCACATATCATGATCCCTGTGATTTAGGTCGCAATACCGGGGTGTATGAGGAACCGCGACAGATCATTCAGGCGATTCCGGGCCTCAAATTCATGGAGCTGCCCATGAACCGGAAGTTTTCTGTTTGCTGCGGTGGGGGTGGTAACGTGGAGATAACTGATCCCGATCTCACTGCGCTGGTCGCCCAGATGAAACTTGACGCCATTAAGGGTGTAGGGGCAGACATGATTATAACCGGATGTCAGCAGTGCGTGCGTACCATTGCCTCAAGGGCCCGCAGACAGAAGATCGACCTGGCGGTCAAGGATCTGACGGAACTCGTAGTGGAAGCAATCGGTTAGGCTTGGGAACGTTCCCTTTTTAAGTCCCCCTAAGGACTTCTATCCACTATGCTATGCCGAAAACAGAGTTTCATTTCTTTGGGTATTCAATCAGGCTTCAGCATAAACAGCCGATGCAGCTTCCAAGGCACCCCCTTTCGTTTTCACACCCTGTGACCAGAGTATGGATTCCAGTGCTGAGAGAAAGAGAAAGACGTTTCTCCGGCAGCACGCATGACCCATCAAACCTACCCGCCATATCTTGCCGGCCAGGTCGCCCAGACCTCCACCAATCTCTATGGAAAAATCATTGAGGAGCGTCCTACGTACACTTACGTCATCTGCACCCTCTGGAATGCGAATGGCATTTAACATGGGTAACCGCTCACCTTCCGGCACGAGCATGGAAAGGCCCATGGCCTCAACCCCCGCAACCAGCGCACGGTGGTTCAGCAAATGCCTGGCAAATCGGGCCTCGAGACCCTCTTCAGCAAGTATCCGTAACGCCTCACGGAGGGCATAGATCATATTAATGGGGACCGTATGATGGTACTTCCTCTCCTCGCCCCAGTAGCGACTCACCATGCCCATGTCCAGATAAAAGCTGACCACCGGGCTCTTTCGGTTTTCAAGCGCCTGAACAGCCGCAGGGCTAAAGGATACGGGAGACAAGCCCGGCGGGCAGGAAATGCATTTCTGGCTACCGCTATATGCTACGTCGATCCCCATCTTGTCCAGGGAGATTTGCATCCCACCAAGCGAAGTAACCATGTCCACTAAAAAGAGGGCTCCGCACTCACGGGCAACGCTTTTGAGCTCTTCTATGGGCTGACATGCTCCCGTAGATGTTTCCGCATGGACCACGGCAAGCACCTTTGGATTTCTACCCTGAACCGCCTTACGAACTGCATCCGGGTCGATGGCCCTGCCCCACTCGCCATCAACCTGGATAACCTTCCCACCTACACGGCTTACAATGTCACACATCCGCGCTCCAAAGAAGCCACTGACGCACACCGCGACCTCATCGCCCGGTTCAACTGTATTGGCAATGGTGGTTTCCATTCCGGCGCTGCCTGTACCAGACACTGGCAGGGTAAGGGCATTATCCGTCTGGAAAACAAACCTTAAAAGGTTTTGGGTGTCATCCATGACCGAAAAGAAATAGGGATCGAGGTATCCGACACACGGCGCCGCCATAGTCTGTAACACCCGAGGAGGAACACTGCTCGGCCCTGGTCCCATAAGTATTCTTTCCCCGGGATCAATATCTCTGAATTCATTTGGGTTTACGTTCATGGTAACCTCCATATAAATTTGTTTTGATCAGTAACGTCACCTTTTTTCTACATGTTCGGGTTTATTTTTTATTGCTCTTTGTAGGTTTGGTTAAGCGCCAAAAGGATAGTGGGTTTCGCTGTTTTAACCTGATCTTGCTGATTTCCCCTGATATACAAACTACACACGATTGGCGAAACCCCATGGATCAAGACCGCTCAACCCACATTACAAGACTAAGATTATCAAAGAATTGAATAAAACCGCGCAGGTCGAGTTTTTTTAGACTGCAGCAGTATAGGCAAGAGGTTCCTGGGTGTCAAGCTTGTGAAGGGCGGATGATACATCCAATTGTTCTCGTATACGTAAGATGTCTGCTTCATTAGGCGCGAAGGGATAATTTCGCATATCAGGTCCGGGTCTTGAGTTGGCATAAGGCCGGTTGCAGGCCACCTGCCCGTCGTAGCCCTGACAGCCGCTGGTCCGAAAAGGTTCACCCAAGTCGATCACGTCATCGAGCTCACGTGGAGATAATCCGAAATCTATAATACCCCCACCCTCAGTGTAGGTGAATCTCTCTGCACGAGTTATTTGATTATCGATCAGGTGACGGGCCAGTTGAATACGCCGGTACTGATCCATAGGAGGCTGTGGGTGATTTGCCATGGCTGAACTCGCTTCAGGAAAGAATGAAAACAGGTGAGTCGGGCCTCCCATATCTCTTGCCCTCTGAATGGCATCACACATCTCTTTTTCCGTCTCTCCCATGCCAACCATAAAGTGGGGCCCAGCATTTCCCTCACCAAACAGGCGAAGCGAATCTTCCAGACAATCCCAGTAGGTCTCCCATTTGTGTGGACCGCCTACCCCGGAACCACGGTATTGATCAAATAACTCAGGCGTCGCAAGATCTATAGCCACGCCAATCTTATCTGCCCCGGCTTCCTTGAAATCCACAAGATCATCATGGCCCAGTAAGGTGGGCGAAATGAGCAGGGAAACCGGGATATCGAAACTGTTTCTGAACAGTGCACATATATCTTTCGTGTCTTCAATGGCGCGTTTATGGGTAATCATGGAAATGCAAATCCTTTTAACATTGTCCAGCCTTTTAGATATCCTGTCTATAATGTCGTTTAAGGGATACGTGGGCCAGGTTACCCTGATAAAGCTTTTCTGGCTGTAGGCTCCAGGGCGTTTGTTTGAAAGACCGCAATAGGCACACTTTCCTGCACACCCCGCTGTGTAAGTCAGAAGCAGGTTAATGCAATAAAGTTTTGCATTGCGATAAAATAAGCCCGCCTTGAATCCGAGTGTCATGGCAGCAGCCAGGCTCATTCTCAAAGAATGCGGGCTTTCAAAGGCGCTCTGATCCTTTTGAAGCATCCTTGTCTCCTCTTATTATACACGAACAAAAAACATTCTGGGGTTATTATTACTTTCATTGATCAAAGGATAAAGAACACAGTATGACTGATACTTGAAACTCGAAACTTGAAACTTAAAGATATCTTGATATTTTGAAGGGTTATCGAGTTTCCAGTTTCAAGTTTCTCTCAGCAAAAGCGCTAGAACCGATCTAAAAATTGTATGGCAGATTAGCCCAAGGTTTATCTTAGAAGCTATGCTACCATTCTTTTTTTGAATAGTCTTTTGACACCGAACAACAAGTCCTCTGGTACCTTATTTCCAATCCATAGTCCTCGGTCCGTCTGATGGCCTCTTCAGACGGTATGGCCATGCGATTTACCCCGGCATCAATGGCGAGCAGTTCCATGGGGATATTGCCTCTTTCCCGTGCACACCCCAGGTTAATGCGTGCCCGGGGAAGTTTGAACCGTGTCTCGGCAATAATCTCAGCCACCTCCCCCGCCCCTGGCAAAGCTCCATTCCATAAAGGAGTCCCTGGAATTGGCATCAGGGAAACAATGACAACCTGATCCACATCAAACTGAGCAATCATTTCAACGGCCTTGTTCTCCCCTTTGATTTTACCGTAGTGGAGACCGCACACAATATGAGGGATAATAGGCATGTTGGACTTTTGCAACGATTCCATGGAAGACAGTATCTTGGAGACACCGAAGTCAACATGATAAATGTCCCGGTACGTATCATCATCGCCGATTACATCGATAAGGGCCTGGTTAACCCCCACTTCCTTTAGCTGAAGGGCCGTTGCGTAATCGATGAGACCACAGTGTACCGAGATGTATAGATCGGTATGCCCTTTTATCTCCTTTATTGCCGGCATAAACCTATCCCAGGGTAAACGTCCTTCTTCATCGCAGCCCCCACTGAGTAACACCCCGTGATTGCCCTTTTGGGCTAATCGGATACATTGCTCTGTCAGAAGGTCGGGAGTCATTGCCGAAGTCATTGGCTCCAGTATTTTTCCACGGCAATGATCACATTGAAGCGCACACTGACTCCCGGTAATAGAGATGGCCGGATACCTGCCGTAAAGCCCATTGTAGCAAAAGATTCCTGGAAGGAAAAAAGTGATCCGTCTCCCAAATGTCTTCCAGGACATTTCCCTGGCCTGTTTTAACTTCTCATCAAGATCGTTCATAGTACTCTCTGTATGCAATCCAACAATATTTTATTATTTCTTCGAGCCGATCCCATTCCTGTTCGAGCAACTGTCGGCGTTTAAAGGCCCTTTCCAGAGCTTCCCCAAAAAGATCCCGCCACTCTTTTTCATATTCTGACAAAAGCCCCAAATTCCCTGCCTTAACAGCGCGTGCAGCCCAATTGCCGGCCATGCGACCGCAGGTTACAGCCTGGAACACCCCGGCCCCGGTGATGGGATGGGTTTGACCTGCTGCGTCTCCGACTAACAGAACATTCTGGCGGGTCACTCTCCTCACCGGTTCAGCGGGAATCCAGCCCGCCACATTCCCCAGAGTCTCTCCTTGGATTTTCCCTGCTACGGTCAACCGGGACACGAATCTCTTGAGCACATGGGTTATAGGTTCGTATTTTCTTTTCCCCTGCTTCATGCCCAATCCCACATTGGCCTCTTTGCCTTTTGGAAAGAGCCATCCGTAACCACCGCAGATTTCCTTGTCAAAATACACCTCGGTAAATTTCATCGCCTTGACCAAAGGAACGCGCACTTGAACTGCCGGGATTAGATTTTTGTTCACAGATTCGATCCATCTCCCCACGGTTGACCGGGGACCGTCCGCCCCTATAACTACCCCTGGGTCAACCTTTAAGGACAGACCGTTTTTTCCTTTGAGTAGTACCTCATTTTTGTTTTTGGATAAAGCCCTCGTAGCAAGTAAGATTTCAGCCCCCGCATCCCTTGCGGCATGCGCCAACGCCTGGTCGAAGTGGTCCCGTCTTATGGTAAATCCTGGGGCGGGTGTCTCCTTTGTCTCGCCACCTGGCAAAATGGTCCTCATTCCACGAACAGACTGAACGATAAAGTGCCGTCCCAGACTAACCTCTCCCAGAAGGGACGCAGGAATATACTCTGCACACCTGACAGGGGTGCCCACCTTGGCCCGGCGCTCAACCATCAACACATGCAGCCCTTTACGGACAGCGGTCAGGGCAGCAGCAGATCCGGCCGGACCTGCACCCACTATGAGGATGTCGCATTTGTGGGTTTTCGTTTTTATCCTACCTCCGCGTTGAGAACGGCATTGAGAAGGTCTAGGTTTACTTCGGTCTGGCTTTTAAAATTTC
>CP070700.1:3482548-3513588 GCA_020349865.1 Desulfobacteraceae bacterium | reverse complement strand
GGGAACACGACACCGCCTTGGGCATAATTCACACTGAATTTCTCCACTGCCCAGGGAATTAAAAAAGGGAGAAAGCTTCGTCTTAATAAGGCCTTTCTTGGGCGCTTGTGCTCGCAGGGTCTCCGAAAACCCGAAGAGGTGAGCAGCGTAAAGCGCACAAAGGCTCTTGCCGCAAAACCTCAGGAACTCACGTTTAGTCACATGGGGGTTAGTGATTCCTTCACTTTTCCTCCCTCTTTCCATGTCGCTTTCCTATCCTCACTTCAGCCCCGCCTCGCCAGGATGAACACCAAGGGTATTTCCACAAAAGCTTGAAGACCAACTTACTCCACCTTAATCCTGCTCATCTTCTTCTTGGACTTGCTTGAAGCTATTTTCTCAAGCCCCTCAATCCTTTCATCAACCAACGATCGGATGGCCTTCAGGAATTCGATGCGTGATTGGGACAGGTGGTCAAAGAACTTAGATTTTTTCCCGGTGACCTTCTCCAGGTCCAAAAAAAATTTGCCTACTGGGCATAATACAACGTCGTTTTCATTCCTTTTCTTGCCCATTATGATCTCCTTTAAAATAGATTGATAAATATTGACCTTCCAGCCTGGCCTTGACCGTTTTTGAGGCGGCTACCTGCCTTGGAAGCAACAGATGTTTTTTGAAACTACCCACCCGAACAATCAATTCATCAGAAAACTTATTGAGTTCGATATCCTTCTTAGTAACAAATGGAAGTTTCATAATGAGTCGATACTCGCCATTGTCTTTAAATAGATCATAGGATTCCCCCGCAAAAAACCGCTCCAGCGGATTCCTGCCCCCATATATCTGATCAGCCAAAACTCTTAGACTATTATAACCGAGCACCTCGTCTTTGAAAAGCCTGACAGGAAAGATGGGAATCGGACTGAAGTATTCTTCCGCCTTTTCCATGTATTTACTTTGGCTTTCTCTCCAATCCGTGAAATATGCGTCTTGTATGTCGTCCGGCAGAATTCTGTTCATAATTATGGCATCGATACTCATCTTGTAAAGGCAGAAATACATGAAGGCCCGCTGGGTCTCTTTTAAGACAATCTTTTCCGGATTGGTGATAAGCCTGACCGTGGTGATCTGTGGATCAGCCAAAATTTCATCCACACCTCTCAGCCGCTCAAAGAGATATTCAATTGCAGCAAAGTAGCCATCGTCAGGTAAAGGGACATCATAAACCCTCTTGGCCACTGGACGTACATACCTGGCAATAGTTCGTTCCATCTTGAATATCTTTTTTATGTACCACTTCAATGTGGTCGGAATACTAATAAAACGAAGGGATTCACCAGTAGGGGCACAATCGAGGATGATTACATCAAACTGCTTTTTCTGTACGAAACGATTAATATAAAGAAGCAGGCTTACCTCTTCCATCCCTGGTAAGATGGCAAGTTCCTCTGCAAGGATTTCATCCAGTCCTGTGGTATTCAATAGAGTGGCAATATATCTATGAATTTCTCCCCAATTTTCCTCTATTTCCTCCTGGATGTCCAGTTCCTGAATCCACAGGTTTTTACTGACTTCAGTCGGCTTTCCTCTGTTTTGATCGAGCAGGTGCCTTTCAAGGTCAAAAATATCCGAGAGACTGTGTGCCACATCAAGAGACATTATAACAGTCTTATGTCCCATCTCAGCCGCTTTAATTCCCGTGGCAGCAGCCACACTGGTTTTTCCGACTCCACCCTTTCCGGCAAAAAAGATGATTCTCACCTGAAACCCCTAAACAATCACCAAAATTATTAACATTCAGTGGCCTGCATTTTTTATTATCTTAACATGGTTTACAAAAATTTAAAACTTCTCCCCCTTGATATGTAATTCTGAGCTTTGGCTTTTAAAAAAGCGAGGATTAGAACCGGTTTCCAAATAATAAAGGCAGGGTTCATTTCTGACCCTGCCTTTTGTGTTTTCGGCCTATATGAAGATTTAATGTTTCCGGTGATCAACCTGCACTTTAGCTACGCTTCTTTTTCGGAGAAATGAGACAAGGAGAATCGAAAAAAGGAAAAGAAAGGAAAGTATAGTTGCCGTAACAATCTTGCAGGCAAAAATTTGGTTTTTCATAGGGAAACCATAGGCCGCTGTGCCGATGAAGCAGTTGCCATCATTTGAACTTCCGCTATCCACTGAAATATCTTCAGAAAGACCACCTGGATCCACTATGATATTATTGGCTAGTCCGTCGCTGTCGCCATGGTCACCGTCCTTGAGCTCTAAGGTGATAGAGCGAGCATTATCATCAATTGTGATATGTTCCCAGTAATCCTGCCAACCATTAATTGTGTCATATTTAAAATAGGTCTGTGCATTTGAGATGTTTTCTGAAAAATAGATTCTTACCGTGACCGTATCACCGGGTTGGTTTACACGTAGCCGGTAAGTGATAATTCCGAAGGCAAGTGCGTCCGGTCTGTTAGTGTTATCTGAAATGGTCGATGGATCAATCATCTCCACTGTTTCGATTGAACTTATTGAGTCTGAAATCTTGCAAACGCCAACATTGAAAGTGCCATCGATTGACTGCACGCTTTTGATAACATCTGGCTGATTATTATCAGGAATCCCATCCTGGTTAAGGTCGACGGTAGCATCGACAGCCTGATCGTCGTGAATACCATCACCATTAGAATCGTTGTGACTAACGGCGGTCGTGAAGTCAACAGTATCAGACCAATCGGAGGCTTCATTATACGAGTCATAGAATTGGACGCGAACATGGTAGGTATTTGCAGGTCTGAGTACATTATGGGGCATATTTAGTACGGTCAGGTGTTCTGAGCTGGTGATATCAAGAACAAGTAAGGAAGGGTTGTCGAAATTGTTTTCCGTGCTGACCTGCCATCGGCTTTTGCTATGAAAATCGCCGTCTGGATCGGAAAAAGGTTCGGTAGTGATTTGAAATAGCAATTCGCACTCTCCTTGACCAGGATAGGGCGACGTGATGTGCGGCAGCGATGGCGGAAGGTTGGATGCAGAGATGCCTAAACTCACCTCAATTTCCTGCGGGGAGTTACCTGCACCTTCTGCGGTAACGGTAATAATGGCCGAGTAATTGCCGGGAAGCAAACTGGATGTGGAATAATCGACCGTGATGCTATCATGCTCGCCCGTAGAAGTACCGCTGTTAGGGGTACAGGAGAGCCAGCTCGCATCGGTAGAGATAGCATAAGTTAGTGTTTCGCCGCCTGAGTTCCAGATCTCAAAGCTCTGGCTCGAGGCATCGGAGCCTTCGAGACACGAATTCGATAGACTCGACCTATCCAGGGAAATGGTTGGCAATGAAGGCGTATAGACTACTTCATTGGAGTCACCGCTCTCTCCAGAATCATTATAGGCTCTCACAACAAGAAAATAGGTAGTATAGTCATCCAGACCATAAATAGTACAAGTCGTGGATGATCCGTCCCAGTCAGGCTGAAAATAATTGTACTCTTCGCCCTGTTCGCGGCAGAATACCCTGTATCCATCAACCGGATCGGTGTTGGCGTCCCACGCCAATGTGATATCTGCCGCAATGGCAAGGGTAGTATGGGAAAGAGCCCATAAAAGGGCTATCAACCCCAGACCAAAAAGGGAAAAACGAGAGAAAAACAATCTCTTACACTTTTTTGAATGATATAGAAAAACCATAGAGTCACCTGCATTTAATTGGTGCCTTAACGTATTTAGGCTGGTTAATCTTTTTTAATGCGCTGGTATTTCCTTTGTTAAGCGGCCACCTGGATTTCCTGTGGCTTTGGAAATTCAATGGCGGCCAGGTATTTCACCGCATGTTGTAGTGCTTGTTCAGTGTTTTCGGATTTAAAAAGGCCCTCCAGTTTGCTTGGAGGGCCTCTTGACAAGCTTTTAACCTAATTGATATAGTATAAAAGCTTGGGGCTGCCAAAAGGCCCTTAAGTGTTCCAGAAAGCCAAGCACCCGCACCGCCAAGTACCGTGCTTGGCTTTTCTTTTATTTGCTAATATTCAAGGCCCGTGCCAAATTAAACGGATCCAATTGCAATCTCTGATTTATCTATAATTTACAAAGAGTTATGACCGTTTGATTAAGGAGATAAAATCGCTGGGAAGTGGATGAAAATGACACGGTTCTTCACCAAAAAACACTACAATGCGCTGTACTTTTAAATAGTTACGAGTAATTTCAGCAAATGAATTGTAATAATTGGTACAGGAACTGCGGTTACAGATTTTTCACAGCCAGGTACGATTTTTGCACATAGAAGGAAGTTTCTGAGGACATCATTGGCAGGGTACACACTATACATCAAAATGCCGGGGCGAACAATGTCAAGGCAACTTGCGGGCAATTGTAAGACCGCATAAGAGTTGGCAATGTGGCACACGGGCATTGCCAAGCCTCGATCTTCATAAAACTTGAGTACCTCGCTGAAATGCTCAAGCTGAAGTTTGGCAGAACTCAAATCAGAGGAGTCGGTATTAGCCTTCAAAATCGCCATAACCGCGGCGGGCTCAACGCATCTTTGGATATAACGGAAGTTCTAAGTCAGACGCGTTAAGTCGACTTCGGCGTGCGTAGGTCTTGAGACACCTTTAGTGGCAATTGTGGGATGATTTGCAACGTGCATGGAGGAGTATTTAATAGACACCTGTCCAGATTATTATTCATAAAGTACAGGTGAATGACATTTGTGTGTCAAAAATAAAAAAAGACAGAATGAATTGACCCTGCCTTTGATAGCCTATAATCAAATCGAAACTATAGTATAATGATTAGTTTTAGACCTTTAAGGCTTTCAGAGACACGCTACACCACTCGCTCACCCTCGTCCATCCAACTCTCCGCTCAACGTGAGATATTTGTTCTTTCCAATTCCTTCTTTCGATTCCCCCGGTCCAAACGTATTCAATATATTATGCTCTGCGTCTATCTTCTCCGGAGCGCCTATCCAAACTGGAACGCATCACCACTGACATGTCAAGAACCCTCAGCTATGGTGTTTAAAAACGACTCTATGTAAGCGATCTAATAGCACCCAATAAAGCTTGCACTTTGAATGGTTTTAATAGGGAGATATCAAACAATCCTTTCTCAATACTTTCACCAAATCCGGTAATCGCTACTATGGGTGTAGCTGGTTTATCTGAGTTCCGGATGTGCTTTGCAACTGCATTGCCGTCCATCCTCGGCATGCAAATATCAGTAATCACCAGATCAAAGTCTTCTCGGTTATTAAACAACTTAATTCCCTCTTCCCCGTCATGGGCTATTTTTACTTGATAACCCATGATTGTTAACGTTTCGCGTAGGAAAGTGAGAAGCCCATCCTGATCCTCAATAACCAGAATATTATCCATTATACCTCCAATGAATCCCATGGCTTGAGTAAAGAAATCGCTTGAATCGGACTATCCACGGCCAGAGGACGTGGTTTTCTTAATTCAAATAAATTGCAAAACAGAGGCCAGATTTGGTTTTTAGCTTTAGGAGTCGATTTAGTTAGATAGAATTATGTATAAATATATATTTATAGCCATATTTGTCAAATAGTTTTTTATTAATTAATGATAATTTGTTTTAAATTATATATATAGTAGTTCAAAGAGCATATTAGTACTATATATTGTATATCCTTCCCTCTGTCGAATTTTGAGGAATAGCTTTTTCTTTTTTTTAGAAACAGCTTGTTTGGGGGTGGGTGTTGCAAAATGTGGACTAATTCTAAGTAATCTGGTGTCTCGAGTGAAAAAAATGACTTCCAATCTTTATTACTTTTTGCTGCATACCTGAGTAATCGTATCGGCCCTGGGCTTACCGCCGAAGAGCTCAGAGCCGAGGGCAGCCGAGCGGCAGGTTTTTGCGGCCCTTTTGCAAAAGATACCCACGGCCCGATAATCCAATACTGATTTTTTCAAAGTACTAAACTGTTACCCGAATGTGCTGGATGGACACGAAAATCAATTTGACTTTTTCAAGGCCGTGACTAATTTTTTTTATAAAAGCATTGGAAATAGTTCACGCGTAGAGGATATGGCTTTAGAGAACGCATAAAAGAGGAGATTGACAATATGGGAAATCAGATTAGGACAACAATCTTGCTTGCCGTAATGACGGCGTTTATTTTATGGATCGGACAACTCTTGGGCGGGCGTCAGGGTATGATTATTGCGCTTATCCTGGCGGCAGGCATGAACTTTTTTAGCTACTGGTATTCGGATAAGATGGTTCTTAAGATGTATCGTGCCCGGGAGGTGACACCGCAACAGGCCCCTGAAATCTACGATATGGTTCGGACACTTACAAAAAAAGCCGATCTTCCCATGCCCAGAATTTGTGTGATTCCCCAGGAATCGCCGAATGCATTTGCCACCGGAAGAAACCCGAACCATGCGGTTGTAGCGGTCACCGAAGGTCTTCTCAGGATCATGAACCGGGAAGAGATTATGGGGGTTCTGGCCCACGAGCTGGCCCATGTGAAAAATCGTGATATTCTGATTGGCTCAGTTGCCGCCACCATGGCAGGTGCCATAATGCTGCTGGCGACCATGGCCCGGTGGTCGGCCTTTTTTGGTGGCGGTTCCGAAGATGATGAAGGAGGCCTGGGTGTCATCGGCTTGGTCGTTATGTCAATTGTAGCCCCACTGGCGGCCGTGCTGATTCAGATGGCCATATCCCGGTCACGTGAGTATCTCGCTGATGCCACTGGATCAAGTTTTGCCGGGCATTCTGAGGGCCTTGCAAGTGCTCTGAAAAAGCTCGGGGCATATTCGCGCAGGCTCCCGATGGATGCCAACCCTTCCACAGCACACATGTTTACTGTAAACCCCCTGTCAGGAAAAAATCTTATGAATTTGTTTGCAACTCATCCCCCACTGGAAGAGCGCATTGTCCGACTCAGAGGGGTTCGAAACTCAAGGGAAAGTGCGGAACATCGTGTTGACCGGAGACAATCAGAAGCCAAGGACTTCTGGGATCGTCTCTCCCGGTAGTGTGGCCACAAATAATGTGCAAGATCCTGAAATTTACAAAAAGTAAGAGAATGACTCCACCTTTGGTCAGGGATGAATGGCTATCGGGGTCTTAACGGCTTCCAACGGTGAACCTTCGATCTTTAGTCGGGGAGTTTACTAACGGACCGCCGCAGGAACAATATCCTCTAGAACACTTCCGGCTCTTATGCCTCCCTCCTGGCTCTTGTTAAGGGCAACATGTTTCTTAAACAGCTTGAACAAATCAAACCGGCTTTTTAAACTCTGGCTGAAGCCTTCCTCCAGGATCAACTCCCGAGAGATAAGGTCCATTTGGCTCTCAAAAACATCCTCGGGATACTTTTGGCTCTCCTTGATTCTGTTGATGTAAAATTGTACAAAATTATCAATCTCCGCATCAACCCTGCTAACAGCTTCCCCTGCCTTGGCTATATTGCCGTCTAATGCCTCAAGGACCGACTCAGGCACAACGTTCGTCTTCATGAACTTCAGCCTATCAAGCTCATACAGCATCACCTGGCGCCGCATGGAATAGCCGAGCACCGATTCAGCAGTAAAAAGCGCGCTCCGGATAACGGCCTTAACCGTTTCCGCTTGCTGCTCTGCGCGTGTCATTATAGTCTTCTTGCTGTCTAACCTTATCACCAGCCCTGATGGCTTCTGATTTTCTTGAGTCTGACGCCTTTTTGTGCCTGTTGTGGTCCATTCCTGACCGAGAGTTTCGTAGCGATCCCGGGGGGTGACGATGGCGGACAGCACTACCCGGAACCCCAGATCAGTGCTGCGGAAAGCCCCGTCTTCAAGGAAGAACGGCATCTCTTCGCGTCGTCCCGGCATGATCTCTGCCGTCCTCCTGCGGTAGCTGCCTCCCTTGGCGACAAAACCACCTGTTGCACCGTGCAGTCGGAAGCCTAATGAAAACCGAAAGGGGTCCAGCACCATTTCGGCTGCGTTTCCGGCAGTATCAAAAAGGCCCAGCGGGTTAGAGCACTTGGAGCCTATCCAGGCCAATTTTTCGGGTGGTTTAGCGGCTCCCGGCTCAGTGAATACGGCATAGTCACCGTAAGGCTGGCCATTTAAAGGGAAAAATTCCTCCTGGTTTAACTGTGATTCACTTACCATATGTCCGCCACGAGCTGCGTATTCCCATTCTGCTTCGGTAGGGAGGCGTATATAGCCAAAACGGCCGCCAGAAAAATGGGGTAGCGAGTTATGTGAATTTTTCAGCAGCCACTCGGTATAGCGTCGCGTAAAATCGACGGCCTCGAACCACGAGATACCGGTCTTCGGTCGCGGGTCATCCACGGTAAGTGCACTGTTTGAACCGGGGCACTCGATGTCCATGACCGCCTGCCATTGGAAGTTGGAAATTTCGTACTTACCTATGAAATAGTAAAATCCTGTTGTCGTGTCGTCGCTGGGGTTGGGGCATCGACCATCACCCCTTTTGGTGGATGCGGCAAGTTTGATTCTCCAGGCCTCAGGTAAATCCTGTAGAGTGAACGATCCAGACACCGCCGCTTTGCGCCTTCCCTCCATAAATCCATGACTTCCGCGACCGCAGTCTACGCACCCGAGATCGAGCCGCAAATCTCCAAAAAACCCTTCAGCCGGAACACAGACGTGCCGCAGCACAAGTTTCCCGCCACATGGCATTGGCAGCTCCATGTCTCCCTCTGATGAATTGGGATTGATCGCAGTTTGAAACGTTGGGACAAGTCGGGACATTTCGCGTTGTCGAGTGGGGCACTCCGTGGCAGCGACGGGCAAGGACACGAGGGCCAAGGCCATGCCAATAACCAGAGCCATATTAAAAGGAGAGAACCATTTTTGGGAAAAAGATCCGATCGCCTCGGATGTCTTTGCTCTGTCATGACGCCGACGGCAAGACACTGAAAAGGACCTCCGCCCCGCTGGGCTAAACATCGCGGATGACCTCTGAAGGTTCTATCTTTGCCACACGAAAGGCGGCATAGGCCGAAGCCATTATGGACATGGCCACAGTAAAACCCAGGGCAACTATCAGGTGCCCCAGCGATAACCGGCACACGTATTCACCCGCTGCAAGGTATTGGGAAAACAGGCGGTTGATCAACAATTCTACCACCAGATAAAAACAAACAGCCGTGACAGTGCCAAGGATGCTCGTGGCCACCGACTGGACGATGGGGAACCAGACAATGCTTCCCGTGGAAAACCCTATTAGGCGGGTAACGCCAAGATGTC
The DNA here is from genome assembly GCA_020349865.1 of Desulfobacteraceae bacterium. Next base: position 3,504,382 of record CP070700.1, on the reverse strand, counting down.
GGCTTTTCCGGTTCACATTTGCCAGGACATTGCTCGCCATGGAGGCAAAATATCCGAACACCGCCACGATGGCGATGAGCCGGAAGATTAGCGTGAAGGACCGATCCAGGCTCCGGACTACCTCGATCTCTTCGACTTTGGTATAGACCTCCAAGCCCTGATCAAAAAACATGTCACGCAGTTTAGCCACATCGTAGATGGACCGGGCGTAAAGGCGGAAACTTGGATACTCTCTCGGCCCGGCTGGGTGCGCTTGGCCAGGCCAGCCGAAGACCTCAGAGCCGCGACCGTCACGGTAGTCTTCCGTTGCTTCTAATAGCCTCAACCGAACAAAGGCTGCCTCTCGCTGAAAGGCCTCGATGGGAAGGACCGCAGCCACTTTCAGCATTATCGTCACCTGTTCTCTGATCCCAGCAACCGACCGCCCGACCCTTCCGATTACCTCCTGCCCCACGGCCACATCCAGCTTGCGCGCTGCAGTGTCCGATAGCACGACAGAGGTCTCATTTTCCGGTACGCGCCCCCATTTCTCCAACAAAGGATCACCTTCTCCCGTCGGAATCAGGTCAACCGCAACAGAATGATGTTTACCCCCTTCCCGATTGTAAAGGACCATGCTTGCAGCAATCGAGCGCGTCTGTGGTATTACAAAGGCTACATCGGGGCGCTTGGCTGCCACAGAAAACCAGTCTTCCCCGTATCGTCCGCTTCCCACGGGTGTCACCTCCCGGTTTCGAGGGTCCTCGATCAGCCGATCAGCCATAGTGTTGATAATTCCGCTCTTTACGCCGAAAAGCAGCAGCAAAGGCGCCAACACGGCCGCCAACCCCAGCACCGCGCACGCGGACAGCAACCTCTCATGTAAGTAGTCTTGCAGCGACAACCGGATAACGGTTTCAAAGCCGCGTTTATGTCCGCCCTTACCTAACCGCATACCTCAGCCCGAACGGTTCCTTCAGTTGAGTCTTGTTCCAGGTGGAATTCCACGCGACGGAAGCCGCGTTCGTCCACGCGTCGCCAGTCATGTGTCGCCAAAATCAAAGTAACATCGTACTCATAAACCAGGCTCGTGAACATACCCATAATTTCCTCGGCATTGATCGGATCGAGCGATGCAGTCGGCTCATCAGCTATCACCACCGAAGGCTCGTGGGCCATGGCCCTGGCGATTGCCACCCTCTGTCGTTCACCCACAGACAATTGGCTCGGAAGTTTTTCCAGGTGACGGCTTATGTCCAATCGTTCGGCCAATCTTTCTACTGCGTCTTGCATCGGAAGGCCGAGTCCCTGGCGGGTCAGGCCGATGTTATCGCGGACTGAAAGGAATGGGAAAAGACCGCCAGTTTGAAGTACATAGCCCATATGAAGCATTCGGGCACTGGCGAGGGCGTTCAGGTCCTTGTGTCTCCAGGCCTTAATCACGTCCAACCGTTCATCTTGCCTGGCAAAGAAGGCGAATGCTGTCGCACTATCAGGCCGCAGCACCATGGCCAGCAGATCGAGCAAAGTGCTTTTACCGCAGCCGCTGAATCCGACTAAGGCCACCTTTTCCCCCTGATAAACCGTCAGCGCCGGCACTGTCAGGACGAAGCCATGTTCGCCTGCCCAGCGTTTGGTCACTCCCTCAAGGCAAAATACGTGTCTGTCTTTTTCCACGCCTGTCACAGGTGGTGGTGCCACTGTTTCTCTCTTGTTAGGTAACTGGACGTCATGCCCGGATAAAATTATGTTCCTTATGTTTAATTAATCGCGTTGTAACAGTTGAGCGTTTCGAAAAAATCATCATTCGATTATCGGGCCTTGAATTGGACTATTTGCAAAGCATTATGCTGTTACAAATTTATTATAGCAGTTAGGCGCGAGATGAGCTTTGCTCTTCTCGCGTCCGTTTATGGTTCACGGCATCATGCTCAATGGCACCCGATAGACCGAGTCCCCAGGATTAACATCCCCGAAGCTTACCCAGTTTGCAACATCATTGTGATATTGTTCATATCTCTTGATCTTGGACTTTAAGTCATCAACAATCGCCTGCTGCTCACCGACGCTCAACCGGTACCAATCGTCTTCCGTCAACCGCATGATGCTACTGCGGTAAGGAAGATCATCAAGGAACTCGGCAAGAAAGCCCAACTGCCCCAGGTTTTGATTGGGGCTCTTAGCGAATCGGGCAGGATCGCGCGATGTCTGGGCCGCGGCCGACAAAATGCTCTGAAAAAAGTCCCTTGCCCCTGTTCTCTTGGTTCTCTGTGCCTGGTCAAGGATCACCTTCAGTCGTTGATACAGGTCGCTCAGCTGATTCTTGGTCAATAGCACAGTCACTTGGAAAGTGGGTGTATCCGGTCGTGCCAGGTCCATGTCCGATACCCAAGAGGTGACCACCTCGGGCGCTCTAACACCGCCGCGGCGACCCAAAAATTCGAGTTGCATGGCATATCCTAATATGGCAGCTTTGCCCATCGCATCTCTGGCAGCATCACCCTGGATGGGTGATAACTGGGCAGGCAACTGTAGTCGTTCACCAGCGGCGGTGGCCCGTATTAACTCCACCATTTGCCCTGCTACACCTTCGACCACGCGCCCGAACCCCTTGACTCCAGCTTCTGTTTGGCTTGCTTCGATGGGCACATAAAGATCTCCGATTGTTGGATCGGAATGCCTGGTCAAGACACTGTACTGGGCCTTGGCAAATTCATGGTTATTGGGCTTTTGATTCTTCCCTGCAGGGGTTCTAAGATGTAAAGCAAAGACCTTGACGCCCTTGGCCTCGGCCATGTCCGCCATCTCGGCCTCGTTCATGCCTGTGGAAGAATAAGGGTCGTCGTTTCGGATAGCACCGGCATCTGAAATAAGAAAAACCAGCCGGGACTGAAACGGCTCCCAGTTCAAATCCTCAAGGGCCGTTTTAAGGCCGGCAAAAGCGTCTTCGTTGAAGGAATGGGTCGAGACTTTGGCTTCTTCCAGGCCGGCCAAGGCACGCTCGAATTGGGCGCGTTCGCGGCCGTCTCGAAAATCGGAGAGGACTCTGCTCACGTATTCAAGTGCAGGCATTCTCTCGGTGCTATTGCGAAAGGCCACCAGGCCAAATGCCACCTTGTCAGCCAGGCCGACGCTTTCAATTGCATTGTAGATCTTGCGCACAGCTTCTCGGGTACGAATGATATATGGCCTCATGGAAATGGTAGTATCGATCACAAATACTATACCCGTCCGCAAGTCAAAGTCGTCCGGCAGTTTACCCGAGCCCGGATCAATGGATGCTATTTGCAGAAACTTCACACCCTCGAACACCTCCACTGCTTGAAATATGGGCATCAGGTAAAACCGCTGTCTCGAAATAGCCTCCTCCGCTGGCTCTGTGGCTAATACTGGGAAATCGGCCGGCCGTGACATGCTTCCCGATTTGATGGCCCCAAACTGTGAGGCCAGATGAGTTGCCGTCTTACCCGGAGACGCTGACGCGGCAACCCCCTCAAGCGATTGCATTTCCTTGAAGAACAGGACTGGCTGACGCCCCGCCCTCTCGGTGAACTTCAAGGTCAAAGATTGTCGCCACTCCGAAACTTTGGTCCCTTTTATCCATCCGTCAACTCCGCCGGTGCTCGAAAGGCCGACCTCCAACCATTCGGTTCCGTCCACCGAGACCCGCTGATAGACATAGAATACAGTGAATGGTATTATCCATTTTTTGAGCACCGGCGCCGAATCCCCGGCAAAGGCAAAAAGACGTGCCCCCGGGTGCGTCACCACCCGCTGGAACAAAGTCCGTTTGCCCTGTAACAGCAATGGCTTGCGCTGCTGAGTCGCCGCCGTCTCCAGGCAAAAAAGCGTCAGGCTGAAAAATAAAGCTGCCGCAATATGGAGTGCTCTGTATCGCGCCGTTGGTCTAATCACCACTGTTAGCATCATTAGTCCTCCGTCGGTATTGATTTAGTGCCAGCTATTCAACAGTTCTTTAGCCTGGCCGGATCCTTGTTCTGCCTTTTCTTCGACCCATAATCGAAGCCTGGCCAGTTGACTTTGGGCCTGCTTTTGTCCTCCAACCAGGGCCTTTTGATACCATTCGTAAGCGGTAGCAGGGTTTTTCCGAATGCTGCCGCTCGATCCTTCGTAAGCCGGGTCGTAAAAACGGCCGACAGCAAAAGCAGCCTCCGCGTTTCCGCTTTCCGCCGCATACTCCAGTAAAAGAAAGGCGGCATCGGCCCGTTCCGGGCGGTCAGGCAATGTCTTTGCCATAGTCACCGCCTCAGAGGGACTTATCCCTTCTCTCAAGGCCTCTCTCGCCTGTTCAAGAATTGGGGCATCGGGTGCATAAGACGGCGGTGGTGGCGTGGTCGTCTCTGGCTTGGGAGGGAGATTAGCCATCCGGGGGAGCGCAGTTGGTTTTGCAGTTTCACGGCCCCCTTTTAAGACCCAGTATCCGCCAAGAATAATCACGAGCAGTACAATAATAATGGCGCCTATCGGCAACCATCTGCGATTCTGATTGGAATATGCCACGGATCTCTCCTCTCCAGTCAATGAGGTAGTAGTGGGAAAATCAAAGAAAGGGTGGGACCCACAAAGTGACACCCGAATCGAATTAAAACCCAATAGAAGAATTATATCACTTGAACTTGATATGGCAATAGCGAAAGTCAACTAAAACATGCCGAAATTTCTCTGGCAAACCGCGCAAGCTCTTTTTATGGTAACCAAACAGGTAAAAAGTAGTAAAGAATTCAGTAGGAATTGAGTCAAAGCTGCTCAATCAGGTTCTTTTGATTTTTTTTCATGAATCGATTCTTGACCCGGAGTAGCCCAGGGCTGTGGTGAAAATACATGAGCGGATTGTCAAAACCGGCTCGTATAAAAAGCTCTTCCAGTTTATCAAAGAGTACCGGCCTGCTCGGCCATGTATATCTCCTCTCTCTACGGCGAAATTTCTCCCACTGGGTGCCAAGGACATCGTTATTTTCCAAAACAGCGTCTTTTGCATGTTTGCAAAGGAACATCTCACAGACAATTGGCTTCAAACGCCAGAGACAGCCATTCTCTGTTAAATATACGCATTTGAACCCTCCACGGTCCTGAGAGAGAATGTCCAGCAAGGCGTCAACTTCTCGATCGGATGACAATAATACATTGATCACCACATCGGCAAAAAATGTGGCAATTCCTTCTCTGTTGCAGCAGGCGCTGGTTTGGCTGGTGAAACATTTCTGAGTGCATATCTCTGAAAAATGCTGCCTCTGAAAACCAGCCACATCATCCCTGAACCGGAGATAGGGCTTTATCCATTGTTTGATCTGACTACTCCGGGATCGGGAAAGACTTCTCAGATACTGCCGCACCATGGCAAAGGCTTCAATCTGATCCCTATTGTATTCACTCGCTATCATAATGGTCTGTTGCCTAAACTGAACATTTCCCCCCTAACAGGAACAGCTCAAGGAGAAGCCAGGGCCTGAAATTCGCAGGATCTGGGGAGAGAATAGTAGGCAGGTGAAGGGTGCATGTCAATTATTAAAGAATCCTCACCGTGAGAAAGCATATCTATCATCTAAACAGCCGGCAGGAAAAAATAGAAACCTAATGAGGCAGTTTTAAAACGTTAAATTTTGTTCAAGGTCAAGCCTCCGGCCCCGCTTCCAGCCCATAGGGCTTACAGGCGGGAGGGTAGGGCCTACGCCCCGGAGAGAAAGGCGATAATTTTGACCATCTCGGAGAAATATGCTTCGCATTTCACATGGCAGCCGTAGAGATTGGGCAAAAGGGGACATTTTGAAACTGCCTCTCAATGTTCAGTTGAAATATAGATCCTTTTATCGTATGAAAGGCCCTCAAGGCCCATTCCCAAATTCGGTAAAACCACAAGGCAGGACAGGAACATATGATTACTCAAATCTATGAAATTCAAACACCACGGGAAGCAGAAAAATGCATCAAATTGGGCGTTGATCAGATCGGCAGCGTTCTCTTATCTCAAGGTGAATCACGTGTTGAGATTATAAGAGAGGTCACCCGTATTTGTGAAAGAACAGACATAAAATGCAGCCTGATCCCTCTTTTCCAGGACAGCAATACCCTTTACAGGGCGATCGATTATTACCGTCCGGACTTTATCCATTTTTGTGAAAGCCTCACAGACGAAGACGGTCAGGAAATAGGGTTAGATAGTTTTGTTGAGTTTCAATCAAACCTGAAAGACAAATTCCCGGAAATTGGCATTATGCGTTCTATCCCTGTGCCTGAGGAAGGCTCACCTTCCGGGTTTCCCACCATTTCTATAGCCCGAGCCCTTGAACCGGTCAGTGATCTTTTCCTCACCGATACATGGCTTGGGAAAGAGCCTGTCAAGGGTTATATCGGTATTACAGGCATTACGGGTGACTGGGAAATTGCCAGGGAACTGGTTCTTAAAAGCAAGATCCCTGTAATCTTGGCGGGTGGGCTTTCCCCTGAAAATGTGTACGATTCCATTCTGAAGGTCTTTCCCTTCGGCGCCGACAGTTGCACTCAGACCAATCTTCTTGATCAAGAGGGAAAACCCATACGGTTCAAAAAGGATTTCAAGAAGGTAGAGAAATTCGTAAACGAGGTTCGAATCGCCGAGGAGCAAATTCAGATTAAAAGGGAACAGTTGAAGAAAAAAATAAATGATCTTAAAGAAGAGCTAAGCGAACGAGAGAAAGCGCTTCCTGCTCATTCAATCAGACCCCATCAGCTAATAGTAATTGAGGAACTTGAAGAGCAAATTGTCGCCAAAGAAAAGGAATTTGAGTGTCTTGGAGGCTGGAAATGAAAGCTTGAAACGATTCCTTGCAATTTTGGTTATGGCATGGCCCACTGTCTGGATCTGGAATGAGTATCAGCAGACCGGATTGGTGATACAAAGATATTGTTTGTTGTGGGGCATCAAAGCCTTTTACCCAGACCTATGACATCATCATTGGAAAAACCCAGATGCTTGTAAAAAGAAACCACGGATTCATTTGAGGATCGAACTTGAACGTTGATCTTCTGGCAGCCAAGCTCTCGAAGACTTTTCTCGACCTTTTCCATCATTTGGCGGCCGATTCCCTTCCGCTGATAATCAGGATCCACAGCCAAATAATAGACCCACCCACGGTGGCCATCATAGCCTGCCATGGCAGTGGATACAATACGCTCGGAGATAACACCAACGATGAAAAGCTCTGGTTGTACTTTGAGCTTCGCCGCAATATCTTTTCTCGGGTCATTCTGGGGAACCACTAGGTTACACCGATGCCATAAATCAATGACATCGGACTCATCTGAAGTGAGAAATGATCTTATTAAAAGTTTCATGACTGAATTTCCCGTTTTACAGCTTTCTTTTGACTCGATGACGTTAAAAGTGCATTGATTGGGTATGATTAAGTTTGGCATCTTGCATTGTGAATAAAAATTGACATTAAGCGTTAGTTTATTGTGCTTAATTTACAATTCAATATGAGCCACCCTTTTCTTGCAAATATTCTTCAAATTTTCGCACACACTCTTTTAGATTATTTCGGCCAAACCCGATACGAAACTTTGAATATGAGCGATCATATAACGTTCCTGGAAGAAGGAGAACGCCCGCCCGTGTAACCAGGTCGTTACAAAAAATATCAATATCACCAGCCTTTAAAGACGGAAAAGCAATGGGACCTGCTTTTGGCGGTTTCCATGAAAACTTATCCGAATGTCTGCTGAAGAATTCATTTAGTATAACCAGGTTCTTCTTGATAATACCGAGATTCCTTTCCAAGATTTGGTTCTTATTTTTTAAGGCTACCGTAGAAAGAAACTCACTCGGCGCGCTGCTGCAAATTGTGGTGTAGTCTTTAAACGCTGCAAGTTTCTCATGCAAGCCGTGGTTGCGTGTTGCAGTCCAGCCGATTCGAAGCCCTGCAAGGCCAAACGATTTAGACATAACCCCTAAAGAGACAGTCCTGTCATCTATTTCACATGCCGACGGCAAACGATCATGTTCGTCATACTCGAGGAGTCGGTAGACCTCATCAGAAAAGATGATAAACCCGTGTTTTTGAGAAAGGTTAATCAGTTCATTAAATTCATCACACGGCATCACATATCCGGTAGGATTGTGCGGGCAGTTAATCACAACAAGCCTGGTGTTAGGGCGAATGTTCTTTTTCAGAAAATCGAGATCTAAGGCCCATTCTTTATCGTCAAAGGTTTTCCAGAGTGTTACTTCACACCCTATGGATTTGGCTATCTCCATCAGCGATTGATAGCAAGGGTAATGTACGATAATGTGGTCTCCCTTCTTGAGCGCCACATTCATTGTATTGAATATCGCTTCCTCTGCTCCGGAATGAACGAGTATTTGATCCGCCTTAATTCCCGAATAGAGCCCTGATATTTGCTCACGCAGCCGACGGTTTCCTTGCGATTCGGTGTATCCCAGCCTTAAGTTTTTAAAAAGCTCTCCAGAGCCTTTTTCTAACTCAAGAAGGTCTCCTATGGAAAAGGATTCGCAATCAGAACAACACAGTAAGTAAGGTGCCTTAAATTCATATTCTGCAAAATATCTTTCCAGCTTAAACGGCTCAATGTGCATTGTATTGTCCCTTTATGCTTACAAGGATTGTTATCTCCGGTTCTTGCCAGCCACTATTGAATATATCCAACAGCTTTTTTCAAAAAAGTAAAAAGACACCTTCCGACCATTGCCAGACATTCCGAATCCAAATAATGTTCTGCACGCCTTTCAAAAATGACTGAACTGTTTGCCGGAAATTCTTCATCCACATCGTTAAAAAGCAAAATAACAGGAACCTGCGGAAGAGCATCGAATTGCATTGCCAAATCATACGCTACTTCCATATCAGGAGTATGTCCGGCCAGGGTTTTGCTCGCTTCTTTCAAATCATCAAGTCTTCCTGCAAAATAGGTGGCAATTGCCCGTTCCACGTCATTTGCAAAATAGCTGGTTAAAGGGCCTGAATCTTTAAAATCTCTGAAGGATACCCATTTTTCTTTTGGGTAAACATCTTCAGGACACAGAAGAAGATATTTGCAGAGTATCACACATATATCAAGAGATGGTTGTTCCCCTGACGGATCAGTAATTCCGCTTTCGGAGACCTTATGAGGTTTGCGAAAAAAAGGTATTGTAATTTCATTTCCTTCTACTTGGACTCCGAGTTTTTGTTCGATCGATTTCAAATCTATTCCGGCAACCTGTGCTATGTAATCTTTATAGGTCTTTTCAAATATAGATGCCTTATTTGTCATATTCTTGCCTCCCAAAATGACCCCGCAAGAGTATGGATCATTTTGCCCTTACCTGTAGCGCGGATCGCCTTTGGTCTCTTCATAATAGCCCTCGACGCCGATCTCCTTCATGCGATTGTTCATTTCAATCCATCTTTGGCGAAGATGAGGGTCAAAATTGGTTTTTTCGCAGGGAAACTCATCGCATTGGAAACAGAAGTCAACGCCCTTTTGTTGGTAACAATCAACAACACCACAATTGGGGTATTTACAGGTACCTTTCCTGCATCCTTTACAGTCGGGTTCCGGAAAATAGGCAAGCATCGTTTTAAATGAAGGATAGTTTTTGAATTCCGGCAGGAAGGCTGAAAATCTCCCTGCATAGATATCAAAATTCCCAAGCAGTTTCTGAAGTTCTTTACTGTGCATCCTTATCTCACCTTGTGTATACGCGAAACACTTTTGGCAGCTTAAGCCACATGGTGCAAGAAAATTTAATAATTCATTGTATTCCATTTTGCCATTCTCCTTTCAGCGCTGATGGAATCGTAAAAGATCAACCCCCCTCCCCTTAATCCCTTCCCTTCAGGGGAGGGGAAATGAGGCATTTACGAGATTATCAGCGTCAAGTAATCGAAATATAAGAGATCCTCTGCCTCTATGGAATGCCAGCGTAATAGAGGTCCCGTGGATGCAGACTAAGTATTTAAATAATTGACTTATTGTTCTCTTCACAAAATAACATCATCGAAATGGCTTTCAAACTCCCTTGATCTAACCTCAGTAGATTTCTTCATTACAGATACCCGGTCATATCCCTGGGGTTCAACGTTGAATGCAATCCTGGTAAATCCAATGGATTTTATAGCTTCAACCAGAGTCTCTTTTTCGTCCGGGCCATAAACCCTGACAGGATCGCCAATAGCGATAGTATTCGGGGGAACAAAGAATTCGCTCGGAACTACGGTTTTAGCATGAACAAACGCTCCCACTCCAACAATGGCTCCCGAACGAATGACAGCCCCCTGTAAAACGGTCGCACCCGTAGCTATGTAAGAGTAAGATTCCACCGTGCACCCAAGAAGGGTGGCGTGAGGGGACACAAAAACATGATTCCCTATGAGCACGGGATAATCGACATCTCCGGATGCGGTTGCCCTTAGAACAGCGTTTTCACAGATTATTGTGCTTTCACTGATTTCAACGATTGAACCCTCTGAATCTAAGACCGCTCCATACATTATGCGTGCCCGTGGTCCAACGGAAACGTTTCCTGTGACAACGGCGTTGGGAGCTATGTAGGCCGATGGGTCCGTGTTTGGTGAAAAGCCACGATGTTTGATTAACATAAATCAACTCCTCTCTTAATCCTATATAGGATTGAGTTATCTGCCGATTAACTTCCGCGGTGTGGATGGAAAGCAGCAAAATTGACGTGTGTAGCGATTTTTTTCCTTTTATACAATAGAGCCTTAAGACACTAAATATTCTCCTTTAATTCTTACATTTCACGTTTAATTATTCCAGAAAGAATTTTAATGGCCTTTTCAATAGTCTCTTCGTCTGTCATTGTGAAATTGAGACGCATGGTCTCTTGCCCCTCACCTTTGGTCGTATAAAAATATTTTCCAGGGACAAAAGCTACTTTTTCCTGAACAGATTGCAAACACACCTTTTCCATGTCAATACCTTCAGGCCCTTCGGCCCAGATAAACATTCCGCCTTCCGGCTTTGACCACGTGAAATCGTGAGGAAAATGTCTTTCCAGGGCGGAAAGCATTCCTTCCTGTTTGGGCCTTTATAGATTGATGATCTTCGGTAAATGCTTCTCCAGATATCCCCCTGAGATGTATTCGGCAGCAAGGGCCTGGTCAAAAGTACTAGTATGGAGATCAACTCCTTGTTTTACAATCACAAGCCATTTTCTTATCAGCTCCGGGGCAGCGCAAAAACCGATTCTAAGGCCGGGTGCAAAAACCTTGGAAAAGGTACTGACATATACAACATTATCAGGCGCAAGGGTTTTTATCGGGGGGATATCATCTCCTCGATATCTCAAAGCACCGTACGGGTCGTCTTCAACAAGAAGGGCATTATATTTCTTGATAATTGAGGCGATTTCTTTTCTGCGTTCAAACGTAATAGTTCTTCCGGTGGGGTTCTGAAAAGTAGGCACTAAGTAAATAAATTTTATCATATCAGATTCAAGAACGTTTTCAAGTGACCGGGGAATAACACCGTCATCATCGGTATCCATCCTGATGTATTCCGGCTCATAGGGATTGAAGGCCTGAAGCGCCCCGAGATAGGTCGGGGCTTCAACAGCTACACGGTCGCCTTTTGAAATAAGAACCTTTCCAGTCGAGTCCAGAACTCCCTGTGATCCGGTTGCGACAAGGATATCATCCGTTGTTGCCTTGATGCCTTTTCGCTTGAGATAGTCAGTAAGGACCTCTCTTAAGGGAGTAAAACCTTCCGTCGGATCATATTGGAGTGCCTTTGAAGAATATTTTTCAAGGACTGCCGAGGTCAGCTCGCCCATAATATCCATGGGAAAGCTTTCAGGGGACGGAATTCCACCGGCAAGAGAAATCATTCCCGGCTTGGAAACAATCTTCAGAATTTCTCTTATTGAACTGGCCCCCATCTTATCTGTCCTGTCTGCAAGTAGTGCTCTGAAATCCATTTTGACTTCCTTTCTTTTTTTCTTTCTGTGATAGATTGTTGCAAATAAATATCAGATCTGATAGACAATAACAGATACAGTTTTTTTAATAATTTACCATAACAGATGAGGGGACCATGAATGGAAGCTAATCTTACGGCAACACAATTGAATTTCCGGTACGCCAGGCTCGCTGATGAGATTGAACACAAGATTTGGGAAGGGGATTATAAAGCCGGCGAAAAACTTCCTTCTATAAGGAAGCTGCATGACCAAACAGGGTATAGTATAACTACCGCATATCAGGCCTATATTGAGCTGGAAAAACGGGGTGTTGTTGAGCCTAGGTTAAAATCCGGCTTCTATGTAAAACCCCTCTTGCGTGACATTTTACCATCACCCAAATTGAAAAGGCTCAAACCTTCACCTAAAAAAGTGACAATTAATGCCCTGGCCAAATCAATTGTAGAATCTATGAGTGATCCCGATGTGCTCCAGCTCGGAGGGGCAGCCCCGGTCCCCGAGCTTCTGCCTTACAAACAACTGTTCAGATCAATAAAATCGAATATGATTCCCAATATGAAGGACATCATTACTAACTATGAAAATCCATCAGGGGCATTTCAGCTTAGACGACAGATAGCCAAAAGGACTTTAGGCGTTTCAAATAAAGTAACTGTTGATGAAATCATAATTACCAACGGGTGCATGGAGGCAGTCAATATATGCCTGCGGGCTGTTGCAAAGCCCGGGGATACGATTATTGTTGAATCGCCGACCTTTTTCTGTTTTTTGCAACTAATTGAAGACCTGAATATGCTGGCATTAGAAATTCCCACAGACCCGGTAAACGGAATTGACATAAAGGCCCTTGAACAGGCATTGGACAAGAATGATGTTAAGGCCTGCATATTTATTCCCAATTTTCACAACCCGTTAGGTTATGTCATGTCTTCAAACAAAAAAAGGCAACTGGTTGAATTGTTGAGCAATAAGAACATACCGATTATCGAAGATGATATTTATGGAGATCTATATTTTGGCAAAACACGACCGAGTACTTTAAAGTCATTTGACAAAAAGGGCATGGTTCTGTATTGCTCTTCATTTTCAAAAACCCTTGCCCCGGGCTTAAGAATAGGTTGGACAATACCGGGAATTTTTAAAGACACGGTTAAGCGTCTCAAACTCAATACGTCCATAGTATCTCCAACCTTGAATCAATATATTATCTCCGAATTCCTGAGAAGCGGTTCTTATGACCGGCATTTGAGAAAACTCAGAACCTCCCTGAAAAACCAGGTCAGCAACACTGCCCTGGCCATTGCACGATATTTTCCCGAGGATACAAAAATAACGGCACCACAAGGAGGTCTGATATTGTGGGTGCAGTTAAACGACGTTTTTGATGGATTGAAGGTGTATCATGAAGCAAAAAAGCATAATATTTATATCCTTCCCGGCATTCTCTGTTCCAGTTCCAAAAAATACAAAAACTGCATTCGGATTAGTTGCAGATACCCGTGGGATGACAAAGTTGAAAAGGGGATTATCCAGTTGGCAAAAATCATTGCCCGGTTTTGCTGAATTACCCACCCCGCTGGGGAGGGCAGGGCTAAGTCATTTAAAGAGATAACAAGTTGAAAGAGTTTTTTTGTTTATTTTGATATTTTTTCGTATTTTGATATTCGGCCTGCGACGAGACTTGTCGGCGAGCCTCTCGGCCATGAGCGACTCGACTTGAGCTCGTCTACATGTCTTGGGGCCGAATGGCTCAAGTCGTGCCGCTCAGTCGGGTCGATTTCGGATTTAGTCGCCTTGAAAATACATCTTTTTGGCCAAGTTACATTCTACTTTTACGCCTCCCTGCTGGGGAAGGGGACATTGTCGACCATATTGAAAAAGTATCGTATTTTAATGATTTAAGCATGAATTCAATGTATTCAACTTCGCCCCCTTTTTCATTTACTGGGACATTTAGAACACGGTATTATTCTCTTATCAGTTAAATACTTATAAGTCACAAATAAGCATGAATAACCGAAGATGTTCACCTCGCATTCTGTTAAGATATACACTGCTCCAACTGCCCGGCTTGGCACTGCTGATCTTGATCCTCATCCTGGTTCAGCAATGGGTGGATCTTCCCGCATGGATTGTCTGGGGCTCCATCGTCGTTTGGGTGGCCAAGGACGCAATCTTATATCCCTTTGTCTGGCGAGCCTATGATCAAGATCTCCCACAAGGCGCGAACTCCATGGTCGGCGTGCGAGGCATTGCGAAGGATCGGCTGGCTCCCTCGGGCTACGTTCAGATCCGCGGCGAGTTGTGGAACGCCGAGGTAATGGAACGTAGTCCCCCAATTGAGAAGGGAAAAGCCGTGCGAGTTCGAGGTGTCCGTGGACTCACACTGCTTGTGCAGCCTGGGGATATAGAAAATGAGCGATGAAAATGCAATGGGTCTGCGCCGTTCTCGCACCTTTTCGGTACTGTTCACATTAGCTCTGTTCCGTCCACGGAATTGTGAGGCGAAAAATGGGTAGATAGAACTTTTTGATTATATTCAATAATTATTGTATTATGAGACAGATTGTTGATTAGGAGCAATGGCTATGCCCAGGCGGCAAGACTTGATGCCCCTGGTACCTTGCACCATGTCAGACCAAATCACTTCACACATACAGCATTTTCAATTCCGCGATCTGCATCCCAATGTGTTCGTGGGAACGGCGAGCGACAGGTATGCAGGTTGGATTGGGCAGATATATTCAGGCGGGCGATATGCCAATAAGATAAGCCGTCGCTCCAAGACGGTCGGTGGTAAGACCTTTGTGGAGGAAGTGCTTCCCGTGGAAAGTGTGGAAGAGTACTTCCGGCATTTCCGTGTCCTCGAACTGGACTTTACCTTTTATCGGCCCCTGCTGGACAAGGTTGGAAAGGCCACCCAGAACCTCCATGTGCTTAGGACCTACACCCAATATCTCAATAAAACGGACCGCTTGATCCTCAAGGTGCCGGAGGCTGTCTTTGCGAAAAGACTGTGGCGGAAGGGCAAACATATTGAGAACGAAGAATATCTCAAGCCGGAGATCTTTACCCGCCAGTTTTATGAACCCGCCCTTGGGCTTTTAGCTGCCTGGCTTGACGGCCTGATTTTTGAGCAGGAATACCAGCGCAAACAGGATCGTCCCTCCCCTAGAGAGTTTGCAGGGGAACTTGATACCTTTTTCAGCGCCATCCCAAAGGATACGCGCTATCACGTAGAGCTTAGAACCGAAACACTGTTGACCGATCCTGTCTTTGACGTCCTTGAAAAGCACGGCGTAGGACAGGTGCTCTCCCACTGGACCTGGCTCCCTTCGCTGGCCCGGCAGCTTAGCCTTTCCGGCCGAAGGTTTCTGAATGCGGGCAAGCGCTCCGTCATCCGACTTATGACCCCTCGAGGCATGCGTTATGAAGATGCTTACGCCAGAGCTCACCCCTTCAGCACCCTGGTGGACGGTATGTTGAATCCGCAAATGGTGGATGAAACAGTCGCTATCATGCGAACGGCTATTGCAGATGACACACACATCAACGTCATTATCAATAACCGTGCGGGTGGCAACGCCCCGATCATCGCACAGAAGGTTGTGAAGGAATTTCTTGCCGATCATTGATTTTTGCTACGATAGTGCAAAAACCTTCACCGTACTGATTTTGCCTTAACCCTTGTGACTGGCGAGTTTTTCAATGGGAATTTGCCATTTATGCCGGTCCTGGTTTTGGCGTTGATAACCTGTCGATAGACTCCGTGTCGAACGACTATCTTATATGCCAAAGATCATGACCTCAGAGTGATCGATTTCCTGCGATTATCACACTTCCACTCATACCAAAACGACCTACCACGGCATCATTAGGGAGATCCATTATTGACACATAAGCCAAATTCCATTATAATTACAGGTCAAAAAAAGCAGTTTTTTATTACTTTTTATCACTCACTGTTGTTTGCCAATTCGGCTTCATGGTCCAGTCTGCGAAAGGCATACCGCTAAACAGGGGCAAAAAAATACACTAAATATATAGAGCAAATGTCAGTTTTTTATTTGAGGCCAGCATTTGCTTCAGAGGAGGGAGGGGTGGAATTAAAACCCAGGTCAAAGGATAAGATTATCAAGTTGCTCGAAAAAGGAGTAGAAATCCCCAATCCACTGTCTCTCGACATTGGCGATGAGGTGAAAACAGATAATATATCAGGCAACAGGGTCAAGATTTATCCGGGATGCCGCATCTATGGCGAGGAAACGGTCATCTCCGGCGGAGCACGGATCGGCTATGAAGGCCCTGTAACAATCGAGAACTGTCAACTCGGCCCCAACGTTGAACTCAAGGCGGGGTATTTCAAAAAGGCGGTTTTCCTGGAGAAAGCCAATATGGCCTCCGGCGCACACGTACGTGACGGATGCATCTTAGAGGAACAGGCCAACGGTGCCCACTGCGTGGGGATAAAACAGACAATCCTGTTCCCGTTCGTAACCCTCGGCAGTCTGATCAACTTTTGTGATTGTCTCATGGCGGGTGGAACCAGCCGTAAAGACCACAGCGAAGTGGGCAGCGCATACATCCATTTCAATTTCACTCCTGACAGCGATAAAACGACCGCCTCCCTCATAGGTGATGTCCCAAGGGGTGTTATGCTCAACCAGCCATCCATTTTCCTTGGCGGTCAGGGAGGCATGGTAGGGCCTGTGCGGATGGGTTACGGCAACATAGTGGCCGCAGGCACAATTCTTAGAAATGATGTAACCAGGGACAACAAATTAATAATCGGGAAAACCCACCGCGGAAAAATTGTCGACTTCATTCCAAGGTCATACCCTCGAATTTCCCGCGTGGTGGAAAACAATATAATCTACCTGGCAAATCTCATGTCATTGGAACAATGGTATATTCATGTAAGACATCCGTTTTTCCGCAGGCAAGAGTTCGGCGAGCTTATTTATATCGGAGCGCTCGACAAAATAATATTGGCTAAAGAGGAACGCATCAAGAGGCTCACAGCCATGGCGAACAATATAGCCTTATCCCTTGGGAAAAAAGAATCGGGCACATCAACATCGGGTAAACGGGAGTTTTGCAATAACATCACGCAAGTTGTTGAACTCTTCAATTCCGAAATCATATCCAAGACGGGTGTGGACCTTCGCAACCGTTTTCTTGACGGGTTTCATGCCCACAGCAAAGACCATGGAGGAAATTATATAGATGTTGTTCAAAGCCTTGCCGGGTCGATATCGCAGCAGGGCACGCGATGGCTTGACAGAATAATCAATGAGCTTTGCCTTCGGACAAAAGAGATACTACCATTATTAGGCCTTTTTAAAAAAAATCGCCGCTAACATCCTCAACAAGGAGGAATAATCTATGGGCAAACTATTCGGCACAGACGGAATCAGAGGAGAGGCCAACCGTTATCCGATGGATGCGGGGGTCGCGTTTTCTGTTGGTCAGGCAGTGGCCAAAATATTCAAGAAACCCGGACATAAGACCCGGGTGATCATCGGCAAAGACACCCGCATTTCCGGGTATATGCTGGAGAGTTCGCTCGAAGCGGGTATCAGTTCGATGGGAGGCATCTCTTATCTTGTCCGTGTGCTTCCCACTCCCGGCATCGCTTTTATTGCGGAAAGTATGCGTGCCGATGCAGGTATCGTCATTTCTGCGTCACATAACCCTTTTCAGGATAACGGCGTAAAGATATTTTCAGGCAGCGGTTTTAAACTCTCCGACGAACAGGAAGAGGAGATAGAAGACCTCATGATGAACGGTAAGCTACCTGAAATGGTGCCGCCTGCCAAAGATATGGGTCGCTCTTACCGCATGGAAGATGCACCAGGCCGGTACATCGTATTCCTTAAAAACACCTTTCCCCGGCATCTTTCAATGGAAAGTATGAAGATCGTCCTTGATACGGCTAATGGCGCCACCTACAAGGTGGGTCCAGCCGCGTTTACAGAACTGGGAGCCGATGTTACGGTTATTCACAATAATCCTGACGGCCTCAACATCAACGACAATTGCGGATCCCAGCATACCCAGAGCCTTGAAAAATTGGTGGTGGAAACCGGCGCAAACATTGGCCTCGCCTTTGATGGTGACGGTGATCGCCTGATCGCCGTGGATGAAAAAGGACATACTATTACCGGTGATCAGATCCTTGTTATTTGTGCTAAAGTACTTAAAGACGAGGGCAGATTACGTAACGACCTTCTTGTCAGCACCGTGATGAGCAATCTTGGCCTCACCCTTGCCTGCAAAAAATATGGCTTCAACTACCATGCCTCCAAGGTGGGGGATCGTTATGTTTTGGAGGATATGCAAAAGATGGGAGCGGTGATCGGGGGAGAAGAGTCGGGTCACCTGATTTTCTTAGACCACCACACTACAGGAGACGGCGTACTCACGGCCATGCAATTAGTTGCCGCCATGATAAAGGAAGGGAAACCCCTTTCCGAGCTGGCCGCCATGATGGACATTTACCCCCAGGCGCTTATAAATGTTGAAGTCAAGAGCAAACCGGAAATCTCCACATTGCCACAGGTAGTCGAAGCGATCAGCCAGGTTGAAACTGAACTGGGCGACCAGGGTCGTGTACTGGTTCGCTATTCCGGCACTCAGAACATGTGCAGGGTCATGGTCGAGGGGCAGAGCGATGAAATTACCGAAAAATGCTGCAAACAGATAGTCGAAGCGGTAAAGACCGCCATCGGTTGATCATTAATATGGCGAGGCTTCGCTGAATATCATCATAAAATCTGACGACTTTAGTTTTAACAAGGAGATAATGAATGCCAATCAAAGTTTTGGTGACAAGGAATTACGAACATATGAGCAAAGTTGCGGGAGATATTGTCAGGAAAGATATCATTCAAACCCAGCGTAAAAAAAAAGAATATGTGCTTGGGCTGGCAACCGGAAGCTCTCCGACCGGTATGTACAAGCGACTGGTAAAAGCGGCCAATTCCGGTGAGTTTGACAGCGCCCGCATACGCAGTTTTAATCTGGATGAATATGTGGGCCTCCCCGGGGAAAACCCACAAGAACGGGTCATGCACCCCGAAAGCTATTGTTACTTTATGATACAGGAGTTTTTTGGCCTTCTTAAGGATAAGTTCATTGAAGCTAATGTGCCCTGCGGTTCTCTGATCGACCAAAAGAGATTGATGCGCGAGTTGAAGGACCATCCGGAGGCTTGGCGAGAGGCAGGTAGCGAATCTGGCAGGGCGGTCGTCATCTCAGGCGCCTCTTCTGAATATCTTGCCTGGATCCGAAAGACAATACTGGATGGCTATGCGAGGCAAATCAAAAAGGCCGGCGGCATTGATTTACAGGTCATCGGCGTTGGCGGTCACGGCCATGTGGGATTCCACGAATCGGGCATTCCCTTTAAAGGCAGCAAAGTCCTACTTATTAAACTGGATGATAACACGGTGCTCAATGCCGTAGCTGACGGTCATTTTCGCTCAAAGAAAGAATCACCCCGGTACGCTGTCAGCATGGGCGCCGAACTGATCTACCAGGCAAGGACCGTGGTACTTCTTGCCAGCGGCAAACGAAAGATCGAACCAGTAGCCGAGTCCCTGCTTGGAGACCTGACCCCTAATATCCCCATTTCCTACGGACAGAAATATGCAGAAAAAGGCGGCAATTTGATCTATGTTGTGGATAAAGTCGTTGGACGGCAATTAATTTCCAATAAAAAGGCGTTTGGTCGTAAAAAAACGAAAATTCAAGACCTTTCATAGAATTATTGCTAATGAAAAGAAAAATAGAATGTATCAATTTCGATCTTGATTCAGTTCTTTATATCCCTGCCGAGTTCCTGGAAACGGCCCTTCGTATGTCTGTCAAGGTAATGATGCAAACAGGGCTGAAAGCAGGCCTTGAGGAGGCATTGCAAAAGCTAATTGAAATTCGCTTTCTTAATTCAAATGCAAAAAATCATTTCAATGAATTATGCTTTTATTTCAATAAGAAATATGATCCTCTGATTATTGCCGCGGGTATAGAGAAATACTGGGATTGTAAAATCGGGACTATGACCAGCGCTCCTGAAACCAATCTTGCCCTAAGTGTTTTGTACAAAAAGTATCCTCTGGCTATCATTTCCAATGGCCCACCCTTGAAACAGGCGGGCAAGATCGTTAGGTTGGGCTTGAACCATTTTTTCTCCAAATACGATGAAGAGCTGAAGGTCCAGGGGCACTACTTTTATTCTACAAATGATAAAATAAAGGCCAAGCCTTTTCCATATCTTTGGCTTCAGTCGCAAAAAGACATCGGCTATCAATTTCCCTGTGCCCTTATGGTCGGAGATCGTTATTGGGAGGACATTTTTGGGGCAAATAGGCTTGGGATGATTACAGTAAAAATAAATAGAGGACAACATTCAAATGAAACCCTTGAAGGGGCTTTTGAAAACGCCTTTAAACTAGAAGCAATGAAGACATACTTTATTAAAAATTATTCTAAAAAAGAGATTATGACATTAATGAAACCCGCTTATACGATTGAAAGTTTACTGGAACTTGAAAGACTTATACTTGACATTGAAAAAAACCTGTAAGGAATGATATTAATTCGGAGCTTTAATGACAATGAAGCCATGAAACATCAAAAACAGAAAATTGTCACAATCGGCGGTGGAAGCGGGCAGTTCGCCTTGCTGTCAGGCCTTAAACACCTGGAGGAGGTTGAAATCACGGCGGTGGTTTCAATGGTTGACAGCGGAGGCAGTACAGGCAGGTTACGCGATGAGCTCGGGATACTTCCCCCGGGTGATGTTCTGAAGTGTGTCCTTGCTCTCTCTCCCTATCAAGAGATAGCCCGAAATATCTTACTTAAACGTTTTGTTAACGACAGACGCCTTTTGGGACATAATGCCGGCAACATGCTCCTTACCATGCTTTCTCAGTACACGGGCAGCTTTCCCTCCGCTGTTCAGGCCCTTGCCGAAATTTTAGATGTCTGCGGCACTATCCTGCCCGTTACCGTTGACAGGGCAACGCTTGTGGCAGAGTTGACGGACGGTACCCGAATTTACGGACAAACCGCAATTGACATCCCCCGGGGTACGCAGCGCGAAAAGATAAGGGATGTGTTTCTGGTACCCCACCACAGCGATTACATATCAGTATATCCGCCGGTAATTGAAGCCGTCCATGATTCAGATTACATTATTATCGGGCCGGGAGATCTTTTTACCAGTATTCTAACAAATCTCATTGTCCCTGGCGTTAAGGAAGCGATCCAGAATACCGGGGCATCAATCTTGTATTGTTTAAACATCATGACAAAATTCGGCGAGACCCATAATTTCAATGGGCGCGATTTTGTTAGTAAACTTGAGGAGTGCATCAATCGGCCGGTTGACGGAATAATCTATAACACGGGAAAGCCAGAGAAAAACTTACTGGAGAAATACAGGGAACAAAAAGCGGAATTTGTTGAAATTAATGGCAATGACAAATGGTTGGACAATCGTCGGCTTTACGCTTCCGATATCCTCGATATTTCAGGAGGCATAGTAAGACATAACTCGAAAAAGCTTGCAAGTCTTATCAGGGAAATTTTGTTTGAAAATTCAACACATCTATAATACAGCATCCCAATTTTTAAAAGTTCATCTTGCAGTTTTGTCTCGCTCAATTCCATAGGTGTAAAGAGAGAACGTCTATGTTTCTCCCAAATCACCATTTGATGATGAAAACGGAAGATGTATTCTGTTTTAGTTTAAAGAACCAACGCCCCCTCTTTCTACGGACCCTAAATCAATATTTTATACCTGAATCTTGCACCAAGTATCGTAGCGAGGCGCAGAAAGCCTTGTGTTTAAAGCGAAGTTGGAGTGATTTTGACCCGCAGGCATATTACCTATATGGTGAGGATCAAAATCA
>CP070700.1:3441090-3482448 GCA_020349865.1 Desulfobacteraceae bacterium | reverse complement strand
CCAAATGGCCGTCTTTATTGTGGATGATGAGGGCCGATTTGTTAGGGAGGCCGAAACCGATGAGATCGGCGTAGTCTGCATCAAAGGGCCCAATGTATTCAACGGCTATCTGGACGAAGCCCACAACGTAGGCATCTGGCCCAAGGAAGGCTGGTTCAATACAGGAGACCTCGGGCGGCAGGACGCCGACTGCTACTTCTGGCTCACCGGCCGAAAGAAAGAACTCATCATCCGGGGAGGGCATAACATCGACCCCGCCTTTATTGAGGAACCGCTGTACCGTCTCCCCGGGATACAGGTTGCGGCTGCTGTGGGGCGGCCGGATCCCCACGCAGGCGAGGTCCCTGTGGCCTATGTCCAACTTCAGGAAGACGCCGACCTCACTTCGGAGCAGATCCTCGACTACCTGAAGCAAGAGGTCGGCGAACGAGCGGCCGTCCCCAAGGAAGTCTCAATTCTCAAGGAAATGCCCCTGACCCCCGTGGGAAAGATCTTCAAGCCAGCTCTCCGTTGGGACGCCGTCAAGCGCGTCTACGATGCGGAAATCAAGGCCCTTGGCGATATGGTTGATTCAATTGATGTTAAGGTGGCCGAGGACAAAGTTCACGGCTCCCTGGCCACCCTCACCATCAAGCCGGCCTCCGGGATCTCTGAGAAGGAGATAAAGGACAGGGTGAACGAAATCCTGGCTCGCTATACTGTTCAATATCGGCTGGCTATAAAGATGTAGCCGAGGTAAACTAAAAAGTTGTCTTAAATAGAGAGCTTCCTCCCTTATCAATCTGCAATTTTAAGTTATCCAGAAAGGAGTACACTATGTCAAAAAGAATACTAAAGACGAAACTTTGCGACATGCTGGGCATTGAATACCCTATCCTGAGTGCCGGGATGGGACCCACGCTGATCGGGGAAACCACCGGGGCACCGGTGGAACTGGTGGTGGCCGTTTCAGAGGCCGGCGGTCTGGGGGTCCTGGGGGGCAGCGGTTTCACCGTGGATGAGCTGCGTGATGCCATTCGGGAAATCAAGGCCCGGACGGACAAACCCTACGGGGTTGACCTCCTCCTGCCAAAACGACTATCCACCAGAGGGGGGCTGGGTATGGAAGGGATTGATGAGTTACCCCTGAACCAGGTGCTGGAGATGTTACCCAAGCCGCATTTGGAGTGGCTCAAGAAGGTCAAAGCCGAGATGAACCTCCCAGATGTGGATGTCATGTTGAAATTAAATACCACCACCATGCGCCCTCAGGAGGCCATCAAAGTATGTATTGAGGAAAAGGTACCGCTCTTTTGTGCGGGGCTTGGAAATCCGGGCTTCATGGTGGCGGATGCCCATGCCGTCGGGATGAAAGTCCTTGGCATTACGGGCAATACAAAAAATGGCCGCCGCATCGCCGAATCAGGCGTGGATCTGCTGGTAGCCCAGGGACACGAAGGGGGCGGACATACCGGAAGGATCGGGACCATGGCCCTGTTGCCGCCAGTACTTGATGTCGCCGGTTCGGTGCCGGTGTTGGCCGCCGGCGGCATTGGCGATGGCCGGGGCCTGGCCGCATCTTTGGCTATGGGATGTGTCGGCGTCTGGGTCGGCACCCGTTTTCTGGCCACCGACGAGGGGGGTGCGTTGGATATAAACAAACAATGCATCCTCGATTCCACAGATGAAGGTACACGTGTCAGTACGGCGTATACCGGTAAGACGTTGCGGGCTAGCTATAACAAGTTCCATCGGCTCTGGGATTCATCAGGGCTGGATGCAGTTCCCTTTCCGAATCAGGTGCTGATTTCTTCCGCTCTCCTCTGGAGCTTCCTCGAGGCCGGGATGACCGATCATGTGGGCGGCCTGGCGGGACAAATATCGGGACTTATTGACGAGATCAAACCCGCCCGGCAGGTGCTGGAGGAGATGGTCGAAGAAGCAGTAGATATCCTTACGAGGAAGCTACCGACGGATGTGATTGCGCAATAAGACGACTATCAACCAAAACAGGAAAATATTTAGTACGACTGAAAGTCTTTTATTCTTCAGCGAGGAAGACGGCTTGGAGGCAATGAATGGAAAGCAAAGCCATAAACCAGAGCAGCGGTAAGGTAAAAATCGTCCGGACCACATCGACATTCGATTGCGGGGGCAGGTGCCCGATCAAGCTGCATGTCAAGGACAACAGAATTCTACGCATCGAAGGCGACGACATTGAGAGCACCGACCAACAGCTCAGGACGTGCCTGCGGTGCCGCGCCTACCGTCAATATGTACACCACCCAGAGCGGCTCATGTATCCACAAAAAAGAGTGGGCGTAAAGGGAGAAGGCAAGTTTGAGCGGATTTCCTGGGACGAGGCCCTGGACATATTGGCAGGTCAACTCATCACAGTTAGAGAAACTTATGGAAACGAGGGCATCTTCTTGGCAACTGGCGGCGGATATTTAGCCAGCCTCCATAATCCGGGGCTGGCCGCGGCCAGGTTACTAGCCCAGTTTGGCGGCTATACTACCCACTACGGGAACATCTCATCCGAGGGTGCTGTCTGGGCCTCACTAACCCAGTACGGCTCGGTTATGGTAGGCAACAGCCGGGAGGACATGCTCAACTCCAGGCTTATAATCTTGTGGGGCTGGGACCCGGCCCGGATGATCTCCGGAACTAATACGATGTATCATCTCATTAAGGCAAAGGAAGCCGGCGCCAAGATCATCTCCGTCGACCCCCGGTACCATGATACTGCGGCCACCGTAGCAGATGAATGGATCCCCATCCGGCCGGGCACCGACACAGCCGTGATGGTGGCAATGGCCAACGTAATGATCAAAGAGGAGATCCACGACCAAGGTTTCCTGGACAAATACACGATTGGGTTTGACAAGTTCAAGCAATACTTTATGGGTCAGGAGGACGGGGTGGAAAAGACTCCGGCCTGGGCCGCGGAGATCTCCGGCGTTGACGCAGCGACCATCGAGCGTCTGGCCCGGGAGTATGCCACCACCAAACCTGCGGCCCTAATGGACTGCCAGGGTCCGGCCAGGAGCGCCATGGGTGAACAGTATAACCGGTGCGCCGCTACCCTGTGCGCCATGACCGGCAACATTGGCCGCCCGGGTGGCAACGCCGGTGGTGGCCTTATGGGCATTCCGGTGGGTCACATGTTCCGCATGTCTGCCATTCCGCACGGGAAAAACCCGTTCGAACTGGACGGTCCCAAGGTCAAGGGAACGCTTGACATCAGGCTCCGCGTAGTCAAACGTGTTCACATCAATAAAATCTTTGATGCTATTCTCCGTGGCAAGGAAGGAGGATATCCGTCCGACATCAAATTAATGTGGTCCATGTGCAACAATTACCTCAATCAGACCGGAAATAGCAACAAGGCAGCCCGAGCTTTGAAGCAGCTTGACTTCTTAGCCGTCAATGAGCTCTTTATGACCGCCACGGCCGAGTACGCTGATCTGCTCTTGCCGGTAACCAGCGCGGCAGAAAGAAACGATCTGACCCGTCCCTGGCCGTCAGGCCCTTACTTCACTTTTGTCAACCGGGCGCTCGAACCCCTTGGCGAGTGTAAATCGGATCTGGATATCGTTGGTGAACTTGCAGAAAGGTTGGGGATTGAAAACTTCAATCCCTTTACCGAGGATAACATTCTGCGGATGTTTGTCGAGCAGAACCCGGAGACGGCCTCACTGATTCCCGACTTTGACACGTTCCAGTGTGAGGGCATACACCGGGTCAAGCTCGAAAAGCCCATTGTGGCCTTTCAGAAGCAGATTGAGGATCGGGAAAATCATCCGTTCGAGACACCCTCTGGAAAGATCGAGATTTTTTCACAGCGGGTCGCCGACTTGGACAACCCCCTGTGCCCCCCCATTCCCAAGTATATGAAGGTCCCGGAGGACCGCAACGATCCCCTGGCTGAAAAGTACCCGCTGCAGCTGTTGACGCCCCATCCTAAAAACCGGGTGCATTCTGAACTGTACAAGGTGGCGTGGTTAAGAGAGGTTGAGCCCCACCGGGCATGGATCAATCCCGTTGACGCAGATGTAAGAGGCATAAAGGATGGGGATGAAATCTATGTGTTCAACGACCGTGGAAAGGTGTCGATACCGGCGTGGGTGACGGAGAGAATCAAACCGGGGGTGATATCAATATTCGAAGGCGCCTGGTACAACCCGGATAAAGACGGCATCGACCGCGGCGCATGCGCCAACACCTTGACCCGGGACGCTTATTCGGGCGGCGGAGCGGCCGTAATGAATACGTGTCTGGTGGAAGCAACGAAAGCATAATATTAATCGTCTCGCCCCAGACGCTGAGAGCACAGAGAGAAAATAACTTTTTCATTGGCGTTGAGAGGACGCCAATGAAAAAATTCCAGCTGCTTCGGAGCAAGATTTAAATTAGACAATGGACTTCTAAATCAAAGACAACTTTAGCTCTGGATTTAAACAGCAATGTACCAGCACTATACAGGTAGTACCCGAAGGGCATGTTATCTTTGGTTTGCCCTCTATCTCAGGGGCAGACCAAAAGCGTAAAATAAACGCTGCGTCCTCTGCGCCTCGAGCGCAGCGGGCGGTGAAAAATTTTAAATAAAAATGGAGAATTGATCATGCAAGTTGGGTTTTATTTCGACCAGACCCGATGCATGGGCTGTAGCGCCTGCCGTGTGGCCTGCAAAGATTGGCACGACATACCGGCTGGACCGGAAAACTGGGTGAGAATATTATACACGGAAAAAGGAAAGTTCCCAGAAGTATTTGTTAGCTATATGATTGCCCCCTGCTGGCACTGCCTTGATCCAGTGTGCATCCCGGCCTGCCCGGCAGAGGCCATAACAAAAAGGGAAGAAGACGGAATCGTGGTCGTTGATTCTACAGCTTGTCTAGGCAACGAGGAGTGCGATGAGAAGTGCCTTAAGGCCTGCCCTTACGATGCTCCTCAGTTCGGCCAGGAAAAAGGGGCCAAGATGCATAAGTGCAATTACTGCCTGGACCGTTTTATCCAAAGCAAGTTGCCTAACTGCATTGAGGCCTGTCCGGTAAGGGCCCTGGATGCTGGACCACTCGATGAACTGGAAAATAAATATGGTGATGCTCGGCAAGCCGAAGGTTTCAAATATTCAAAGAGAACCCAGCCGGCGGTTATGTTCAAGCCGAAGTTCCCAAATGGATAAACAGCAAACAGTAATGTCAAGCGATGCCAAATTACTTTATATTTAAAGGTAGAGGGCTTTAGAGGTCGTGCATAAAGAAGGGGTTGGCGCTTGATACTGTCATCGATTTACTATATGAGACTACTAACTGGAAGGTGGATTACAGATTACTTTGCCTATCGAGCTTATAAACTTTTATGTAGGAATTAACAGTAAAAAACCATCCTGTTAATCGTGCCTGCCCCGTTAAATCAGAGAATATTTAACCGGGGTCAATCCCGTCAAAAAGTAGTTGAACTACGGAGATATAAAATATGACGGCAGTGGATCTGAGCGTTATCGGAAAAAAAACCGAACCTGTGGTCTTTGAATACACCTGGAAGGACGTTGTCCTCTATGCCTTAGGGGTTGGCGCTTCTGCTGAAGAACTCCCCTTTGTCTATGAAAACACCCCCGGCGGACTCAAGGTACTGCCCAGCTTTTGCGTAGTCCCCGCCGTGAGGGCCTACCCCCGGCTGGGGGACAACATTGATTTTTCGCGCTTCCTGCACGGCGAACAAACAGTCCGACTTTTTCGTTCAATGCCGTACGAAGGCCGGATCATTATGGTGGGGGAGGTGAAAAATATCTATGACAAAGGCAAAGCCGCCCTCTACCATATCCAGATCTCAGGGCATACGGAAGACGGAAGCCACATTTTCGACACCTACTGGACAAATTTCTATGTTGGCGCCGGCGGCTTTGGTGGCGACCCCGGTCCCAAGTCCGTGGCTGTCAATCCGCCCCCAGACCAGGAGCCGGACGTGAGCATCTCCTACGAAGTGGCGGCCAATCAAGCGGCCCTGTATCGCCTCAACGGCGATCTCAACCCCCTGCACCTGGTTCCGGGGTTCGCTAAAAGAGGTGGGTTTGACCGCCCCATTCTGCACGGTCTTTGTACCTATGGTTTTGCTGTTCGGGCCATCGTTAACGGCGTCTTAGACGGCGACGTGGAGCGCTTTCAAAGCTTCAAGGCGCGTTTTTCAAATGTTGTTTACCCGGAAGACATTCTGACAACCCAGTGCTGGCATGACAACGGCCGCTACATCGTACAGGTCGAAACCGCGCGAGGGGTAGTTATAAGCAACGCATTTTGCGAAATAGCGTGAAACAGGCACAGGATAACTATCAACAATGACTTTGCCTAATCTCTTTCCGCCATCGTAGTGACTGAATCTTCGACAAGGGGGAACGTTTAGGAGGAGTAAAATAGTTAAAGGAGATTTGCTATGGAATATGAAAACCTAATTCTGGAAAAGAAGGGCTATGTAAGCATTGTCACCATCGACCATCCACCGGTCAATGCATGGAATCTTGCCACTATGGAGGAATTCGAGCACGCCATTAATGGGCTCGAGAATGACGCCTATACAAGGGTTGTCATTATCACGGGCGCGGGCGAGAAATGTTTTTCAGCCGGCTTTGATGTCAGTGACGCCGCCGATGCATCAAAGACAGATCCCAAAGGCCGGGAGCTTTGGAAAAGGATAGATCGCTTCCCCAAGCCGGTCATAGCCGCCATTAACGGCTTTGCCCTTGGAGGCGGGTTAGAACTGGCAATGTGCTGCCATTTCCGAATAATGGCCGACGCCCCCAAAGTCATGATAGGCCTGACTGAACTAAACCTGGGCATTATTCCCGGCTGGGGCGGAACCCAGCGTCTGCCCCGCCTGGTTGGCAGAGCCAATGCTCTGGACATGATACTTTTCAGCCAAAAAATAAATGCCCCAGAGGCACTCAAGGCTGGCCTTATCAATAAGGTGTCTGCCCCTGAAAAGCTTATGAATGACGCCCTTGAATTTGCTGGCCATCTGGCCGAAAGGCCCCCTATTGCCGTTGGTTGTGTACTGAAGGCGATGGCGGCTGGAGCGTATGAGGGATTAGACGAGGGGTTGAAGGTTGAGGCAGAAGGGGCCGCCATCGTGGGCAAGACTGCCGATTGCGCCGAAGGCTTCACCGCATTTCTAGAGAAACGCCAACCGGTATTCAAGGGTAAATAGTAGAGCGGACGGGGGGTGTCGCCTGTTTCTATTGCACGGAAATCTATCCATGGGGATGCGGCACCTGAATGGTGTCTATACCCAACAGTTCAACCGCAGGAATAATTGTGTTGGGCATATGTACCAAGGAAGGCTTAAGTCAATCCTTTTAGAGCGTGATAGCTCCCTATTGGAACTCCTGCAGATACGTGGTGTTAAATCAAGTCAGAGCGGGTATCGTAACACATCCCGGGAATTACAAATGGAGCAGCTATAAAGTGACAGCCGGATTGATCAAAACGACTCCGTTTTTGACGGTGGACTGGATTTTGGTTCAATTTGGAAAAAATCGCCGAGAAGCCCAGAAGGAATACAGGCGTTTTGTTCAGGCTGGTATGAAAGGAGTTACTCCATGGGAGGAATTGAAGGCTCAGTGCATCCTTGGCGGCAAGGAATTTATTGAGAAATTGAAGCCTGCTTTGAAAGACAAGTCAATGCTCAAGGAGATTCCTAAGGATCAGCGGCTTGTGTTCAGGCCGTCATTGGAAAAACTATTTCCACCAGACAAATTGAAAACCAAGAAAGTAAGGAACGAGGTTATTCAAAAAGCCTATTTTAACTACGGCTACACCTTGACCGAAATTGCCAGGCATCTGGGACTTCATTATGCGACTATCGGAAAGATAATTAAGAAGGAAATGTTGTAATGCAAGACCTGACCCCCAGACACTCAGCACCCACTTCCCGGTAGCCGATGAGGTGACCAATGCGGACCGCCGGTTCATCGGCCGAGTCCTTGCCCATTCTAATGATGTTTGGCAAAGGTCTCAACGCTGAATCTGCTTTCGGGGTCTTTCCAGTTTGGACTTCGCCGGTGAAGAAAACGGCCGGTGACGTAACTTGATCTTATAGGAATTTCTTTTTTTGCCTGGAGATATTATCATGACACAGAATGTGCCTCACAGTGACGTGGGCATTGCTAAGGCCAACGGTATTGAGATAGCCTATGAAACATTTGGGGGTCCCAGTTCGAAGCCTATGTTACTTATCATGGGCCTCGGTTTTCAGATGATCGTATGGGATGACAAATTTTGCACACAACTGGCCACCAGAGGATATTGGGTAATCCGCTTTGATAACCGCGACATCGGTTTATCCACGAGGTTCGATGAAGCACATGTTCCAAACATTTCCACTCTGTTGAAGTCTCAAGAACAAGGCGAAGCCGTCCATGTGCCTTATACATTGAGTGATATGGCAGACGATGTGATTGGCCTACTTGATGCCTTGGGAATCGAGTCAGCACATGTAGTGGGCCTCTCTATGGGTGGAATGATTGGTCAGATCATGGCCGCAAAATTTCCAGAACGGATACACACACTGACTTCCATTATGTCCTCAACGGGCGATCCTGAGCTTCCACCGCCAAAACCAGAAGCGCTCTCTGTTCTCCTCACGCCCCTACCCACAGATCGGGCAAGTTATATTGAAAGCTGTGTCCGCATCTGGAGTGTTCTCAGTGGCCCAAAATTTCCTGTTGATGAAACCCGCATTAGAATGTGGGCTGGGCAGTCCCACGATCGCGGTCTAAACCCTGCTGGGTTTGCTCGTCAGTTCGCTGCTATCATCGCATCCGGCAGCAGGAAGGAGATGCTTAAGTCTGTCACCATACCAACTATGGTCCTTCATGGGGATGCCGACCCACTTGTACCTGTGGAATGCGGGATTGATACCGCAAATGCGGTCCCCGTAGCAAGACTGGTGATCATCGAATGTATGGGCCACGCATTGCCCGAGACCCTGTGGCCGAGGGTCATAGATGCGATCGAGCACCACGCATGATCATTTGGTTGACATAAACTGGCTGCTATTAAAAGATTTTTTATTTTTCAATAAGTTATAGAAATCAGAGACGTGAAGGAGGTGAAGGATGCCGTATTTTCTCAGTCCAAAGGTGCTATTTGGTAAGGGAGCGATGAAGAGATTAGGTCCTGAAATCGAGGGTAAGGGGAGCAGGGCCGTGCTGATTACGGACAATACCATGGTGAAGTTCTGTGAGAAGATTGTAGTGATCTTGGAAAATGTAGGGTATGAGGTAAAGGTCTGGGATGGGGCAGAGCCGGACCCTTCCATCGAGGTAGCCCTCGAAGGCAGCAAGATCCTTATCGATTTCAAACCCCATTGGGTGATAGGGTTTGGCGGGGGTTCCGCTATAGACACAGCCAAGGCCGCCTGGGTGTTCTACGAAAGACCAGACTTGGCCTCCGGTGACCTGAGTAAATCAATTGTTCCCAAAACAAGATTAAACTTGCGTCAAAAAGCAAGATTCCTGTCCATCCCCACCACGAGCGGCACGGGTGCGGACGTAACCTGGGTGGCCGTGTTAACAGATACCACCAAAAACAAAAAACTCATCTTTGCCCATAACGATATCGTCCCGGATATATCGGTCCTGGACGTAGAGCTAACGCTTGGAATGCCCAAGGCGTTGACGGCCAGCACCGGTATTGACGTTCTGTGTCATGCCGTGGACGGTTATACTTCAAGGCAGCGAACAGACTTTAGCGACGGGCTGTGCCTCCAGGCCATGAAGATGACTTTTTACTGGCTGCCCAAAACTTATGAGGATGGATCCGATTTTACAGCAAGAGAGAAAATGCAGAATGCGGCCACCATCGCCGGGTTGGGATTCGGCAACAGCAACACCGGGCTTTCTCATGCCTTAGGCCATTCAGTCGGTGCCTTGTTTCACCTTCCCCACGGCAGGGCAACGGGCATCGCCCTGCCATACTCCCTGGAATTTATTGCTTCAAATACCCCGCTCGACCATGCCCCCTATCCAGTTGAAAGGCTTGGAACGGCTGCGCGCTTTGTAGGTATTGATGCCAGGACAAATCAGGAGGGGACGCAGGCGTTTATTCAAAAAATCCGGGACTTGGAAAGAAAAGTGGAAGAACCTTTAAGCCTCAAGGATGCCGGTATCACCGAGGAGCAAATGGATAAATCGATGGAAGCGCTGGTCAGTCTTGCCATCAAGGACCCCAATATGTATACGACCCCTTGCAAGTGCAGCACCGAAGCCCTTAGACAACTTTTTAAAGATATGTGGGTAGGCGAATGGAGCTGACTTGCTGCGCTACGTCACAGTAAAAAAGGCCTCCTCGAACTCGGTCTTACCCTCATATTTCCTCATAAAGAATCCAGGAGCCTTGTCCATGTGCTCAAAGATGGCAGGATCAACCTTGATGCCTGCTTGATGAAGGGCCTTGACCACAGATTTAGGAGAGGGGGGACAACCCTTCACAGCTATCATCTCCTGAATGTGGGGGTGGTCTCTATTGGCTTCGTACATACACTTTCCAATAAGAACGGTCTTCTTCTTACCACGTGTGGGCTTCATTACCTTTCCGGTCAGAACCTCAACATCGTCCCAGGGTTCACCTCTCCAGGCCATGGCAATGGCCGACAGGATCAGTCCAGTCATGCCCGAGCAGTAAGTGCAGATACTAAGGTCATATTTCGGATAGGATAGACCCTTGATACCCATCTTCTCCATTAGTACTGGAAGGGTTCCTTTCTCGTTATAAGGGAAGGTATATTCATGATGAGAGGCCACATCCTCGATATTTTCGCCCACTATTTCCACATCGGAGAAATCCAGGGCCCTCCCCCGGTCCTGAGCCGCATGGACCAGATAAGGCACCTCTGACGGCTCATATCCCAAGACCTTCGCCCCAACCATGTCGGCAGAGAGAACATTCGAAGAGGCCACAAGGATGTTGCTCCTTCTGGCCCTCCCACCGAAAGACGGGCCTCGCTCAATGGTGTAAATCCCATCCAGTAGAGTGAAAGAAGGCGGAAGCCTGTTTGCAAGCCTGGCAATCATGTAGTGCAGATTCCTCACGGGGTCGGCGCTGTGGCATTTTTTTCGAGAATTGACATCGGTCATTCCCTTAAGGTTCTTAATCCCAAGGCTTACCACCGCCTGGGCATGTGTCTTGAGGACAGGAAGATTGACCACAAAATCACTGTGCAGGATATCGGCATTAAAATTGAGAACTACACCTGCGCCAAGATCCACCTTCTCAAAGGGCCGTTCAAAGATATTCATGGACTTGACGCCATAACGCTTTTTCAAGACATTGTAACCCAGGGTCTCGAAGGCGTGGGCGGGGCTCTCCTTGTCCTTAGGTTTCCTGGTAACCGTCCCTTCCCCGATGGTAATATCGTCGATTCCCCGCTCTTTTAGGAGAACCACCATATCTTCAACCACCCGAGAGGTAGTAATCACCCCCCATTTGGGAAACGGGACTTCCTTGGTCCAGAAAACAATATTGGGTTTGATAAAGACCTTTGCTTTGGATGGCAGATGATCCAGGCCGTGGGAGATTTCAACCGCCTTTCGGACCGATTCTAATGGATTCTCGTAGCGAACTATGGCCACAATCGATTTAGTCATACTGAACCTCCTGATAAATGCATAGCAGGTGCCTTCCCCGTGCCGCTAATACCCATCATCTCACAATACCTGAGGCCTCCTTGCAATTTTACATCTTTATGTCTCATCAACACCGCAAAGCTTCTTTGCCGCCTTTTGTTTCTCTCGCAAGTTTATTCGACGGGAAATCATGATTCTTTGGGCCTGCGGTGACCCTGCACCATGCATAGATTCTGTCAGATATCCCACTGCCGCTGTTCCCAAGGTAATATTTTCAATCAGCCTTAGGATACGCATCCGATTTTCAGTGGAGACATCAGGGTTGGCCTTGAAGTACTTGTGCAGCCATTTGGCGGTTACTGGAGACTTAAAATCCTTCTCGGAAGGCATCGTCACCATTAGACCGCCTGCAATATCCTGGGCAAGCCGGGCTATTTCATATGGAAAGCGGGTCACATTGTGTTTGTGCACGTTGGCAAGCAGGGTATTGACGTTGTATGTCCCGCTCGGCTCCTTGTTCCCTTCAGAGGCACAGGCTATACAACCGCAGTAAAGGGTCTCATTCAGATGATTCATCTCAACAATCTTGTCTTTGATATGTGAGGCCTTCTCTGAACCGTTGTACTCAGCAATCGTCTGAGCAGCGCCAATCAGGACATCTCCCACACCCACCTTGCACGCATAGCTTTGCCGGTGATAAGCAGCAAAATTCCCCACCAATTGTCCGGCAAAATCATATTCCTTGTACATAAAAACTCGGTCCCAGGGAACGAAAACGTTATCAAAAACCACTAAGGCTTCGTGCCCTCCAAACAATAGGTTGCCCCTATCTATAGTATCCCCTTCCAATTTTCTGGTATCGCAGGATTGGCGCCCAATGATATAGATAATTCCTTCGGCATCACTTGGCAAGGCAAAAGAGACGGCATAGTCTTTGTCTTCTTCCCTCATAGTCAAAGTAGGCATGACGATTACTTCATGAGAATTCACAGCACCTGTTTGATGGGCTTTGGCCCCTCTGACCACAATACCATCCTTTTTCTCTTCCACCACATGCAGATACTGATCCGGATCGGGCTGTTTGTGTGGGGGTAGACTCCTGTCACCCTTGGAGTCGGTCATTGCGC
The DNA here is from genome assembly GCA_020349865.1 of Desulfobacteraceae bacterium. Next base: position 3,469,719 of record CP070700.1, on the reverse strand, counting down.
CGTCGCAGGTTAAATCGTTCTCCTGGACATATTCAAGATACTTTAAGAATCGTTTGTAGTATTCCGTAGAGTGTTTTTCATCTATGTTGAATGTGACAATTGAAAGCGCATTCAAAGCATCCATACCCACACATCGCTGAAAACAGCATCCTGTTTCACGGCCCAACAACCTTCCCATCTTGCTCTTTTTCACTAAATCATTAATGCTCTGATGAATATGTGTGAACCGGTTAATGTTCTTGCCAGTAATATGAGACGTAGCGACCATAATGTCTTCGTGCTCCGGACGGTGAGCCAATTCATAGGTCTTGCCAACCGCCTTCATGGATGGCCGAATAATGGGGTCATCCACCGTGTTTTCCAAACGTTTTCCAAACATATACACTACCAAATTCAACTGCCTAAGGCTTTCCTCATATTGTTCTGCGGTCATCATAGACATATCTATCTCCTCTTATCTCTTTGTTCTGTATTTATTGGCAAAACAAACCTGGGCTTATTGCGAAAATGCCCTCTCTTATTATAGGAGGCTGTCCGAGAATGGCTATTTTCTCTCCGAGCCGTAGGGTCTGCGAGCCGGAGGCCACAATCTCTGCGTCAGGCTTAATTATAATCCTCGAAATACTTAAATGTAGTCCTGTGGTTATAATTTTCGCCTTTCTTGATCTTGAACAAACTATCTCATTCTCGGACAAGCTCCTGTGTTCATTTTAAATTCCCTGGGATTCAAATTAATAAGTAGAATTCAAGTTCCGCGGCACTTGAAAGACGGAGATTAGGTGAGTACTTCATAGGCCTTTTGCGGCTGGCCAGTATCTCCTGTTATGGCAACTGATGTGTTGTCTGAAGCTGCATCGAGAACCTTGCGACAGACCCAGTTTTCTACCCGTGACTGTGCTTATTCCAAAAACGCCAGAATAGCATCATCTCTTTTCTTGTCAGTTTGCAAGATGATTGAATAATGATTGGTTCCATGAAGATTTATACATCTGGCATCGGGAATTTCCCGCAACATCCTCTCCACCGCCTCTTCAGGCAGCAATATGTCATCTTGGGCCTGCATACCTTCTGTAGCCCTCAGGATAAGTACCGGGCAGTGGATCTGCGGGTAAGATTCGGTTATATCCAGAAGCCGAAGATTTTCTGCCTCCTCCTGGATATGCTCAGGTTGAACTCTCGAGCGAACGCCGCCGTCCACATCTTCCAACTCATAGAGGTAATAGGTCTCTAAAGCCGGATTCCAGGGCTGAAGAAGGTGGTTTTTCTTCATTAAATCCAGGTATGCTTCCCGTGAAGGGAACACCTTTCCCAGCCGATCCAATGTGGGTTGAATCCCTGCGTAGACCTTCTTTGTCTGCTCCTCTGACAGCTTGCCGCCCCCGTCCACCAGGATGAGGCGATCAACAAGTTCAGGGTATTGCGCACCAAAGGTGAGAGCGATGAGTGCGCCTAGGGAATGTCCCATGATCACGGTCCTTTCTACACACTGATCCTCCAGCAAGGCATAAATATCTCGACAGTGGTGTAGAATGGAGTATTCCATAGAAGGCTTCTCCGAAAGCCCTCTTCCTCTAAGGTCAATGGCCAAGATCCGATGCATGGGGGTTAAAGCCTCCGCTATCGTATCCCAGCATCGACAACTAGCTGAGATGCCATGGACACACAATATGGTTTTACCTTGCCCTTCCCAGATGGCCAGCTCTAGTTCCACCCCGTCTCCCATGGCCCTTTTTGTAATCGGTTCAGCCATCGGCGTTCTCCTTTTCTTTGAGTAAAAGACCTCAATTTCATATACATTTGATACTATCTATCAGCCGTCAGCTAACCAAGTTAGGGGATTAAGGAACTAAAAGCACCGGGATTTCCGATGTTTCTGCCACCCGGTGAGAAACACTTCCCAACCAAAACTCCTTAAATCGGTCCTTACCCGTAGTTCCCATAACGATCATACTGGCTTTATGTTCTCGTGCTACTCTAACAATCTCAGGTGCGCTCTTCCCTGAAGAAAGGTGTGGTTCTGCTTTGATCCCATCGTTTTTAAGTCTGTCACAATAATCTTTGAGACGTTTTTTGCTTTCCCTTTCAAGCCACTCTAAGCCTGACTTATCATGCCCCTTGGCAACCTTGACTTCAATAATATGCGTTACCATCACCTTATCAGCCAAACCCTTTAAGGCAAAAAGTACTTCCAGTGCATTTTCAGAGGGCTTGGACCAGTCAGTAGCAAGAAGGGGGTTTGCAAATAGGCGACCGTTAACAAAGGTAATTAGTTCACCTTCCCGTTCAAACAGCACCATATATTTGCTCACCAGAATGGGAATCCTGGCTCGACGAATGAGATCCAGCGTGTGGGATCCAACATGGACCTTTTCCGTTTCTGTTCTCTTACCTCTTCCGGCTACAATCAGATCGACCTTTTCTTCTTCCGCGATAGACAGAATTTCTGAAGTAGGCTCTCCAACCTCAATCCTGATCGTGCTCTTAATTCCTTTTTTTGATATGGATTCCTGCCAGTCTTCAAAACGGATCCTCGCCTCTTCTCTCAGGCGCTCTTCTTCGTCTTTCAAATAGCCCCCGTAGGGTACAAACGCAACTTCTTCCCTCGGAATAATATACGTCAAGATTACTTCTTCGAGACCGACTGCTTTGAGTTCCAAAAGAGACTCCAGCGAATTAAAGTCCAATTCCCTGAATTTTGTGGGAAACAGAATCTTTTTAAACTTCATACTGTACTCCTTAAAAGAATATTAAAGTTACTACCACAAAAACCGGAACCAAATAGACAATGGAATATTTCAGCATATAACCAAAGAAGCTCGGCATGGGCGTCCCTGCTTCCTCGGCAATTGATCGTACCATGAAGTTCGGTGCGTTTCCGATGTATGTATTAGCACCAAAAAAGACTGCACCAGCAGAAATGGCTTTCAGAAAGATGGCATTTTCTGTCATGAGAAGGGGAACAGCCTGTGCTTCTGTCATCCCCGGATAAAAACTTCCAAGGGCAGTATTGAAAAATGTCAGATATGTTGGTGCATTATCAAGAAAACTTGAAAGAATGCCCGTAACCCAGAAATAATGAACCGGCTCTTTTACCGCGGCGATCAAAAAGCCCAGCTCCCCCTTCACACCCGCTTTTAGCAAAAGAAGACACGGAACCATAGTAATGAAGATGCCTATAAAAAGATAGGCGACCTCAATAATCGGAAACCAGGTAAACTCATTGTCCTCTCGCAGTTTTTTCGAAGTTGTGACTAATGAGAGAATTCCCATCAAAACCAATAGACCATCCCGCACCCAATCCTGTACTGCACGATGAATTCCAAAGGTGTTGATCTCGTCCCAGTCAACCATTCCGCTCATGAGTACAGATCCTACCACCCCGCCAAGAAAAAGGAAATTATGTATTCCTTCTAATTTCAGCGGCTCCTTCACCCCTTCTTCTTGAGGTGCCGACGTTAAGCCTTCTTTCTTATAATAGTATGAATCAAGAACAAAGTAGATCACCAGCAGAAGTATGGCCGTAAAAAGCATATGCGGGAATATCTTAAAGGTCCAAAAAAATGACACCCCATGCAAAAAGCCCAGAAAAAGCGGCGGATCACCAAGGGGCGTGAGTGAACCGCCGATATTAGCGACCAAAAAGATGAAAAAGACCACCATAAATGTCCGGTTTTTTCGATAATCATTGGCCCTTAAAAAAGGCCGGATCAACAGCATTGCGGCCCCAGTGGTCCCCATCCATGAGGCCAGCACCGTCCCGATAAGGATGATAACAGTGTTTACAATCGGAGTGCCCCGCAGTGTTCCGCGAAGCAGGATACCGCCAGAAACAGTAAACAACGCCCAAAGAAGGATAATGAAGGGGACATAATCAGCAAGGATAATGTGAAGAATCTCATACATGGCAGCCCCTCTATAAACGATTAAAAAGGGGAGTCCTAAAGATACTGCCCAAAAAGCAGAGACCTTTCCGAAGTGGTGATGCCAGAATCTAGGGGCCAAAAGTGGAAAGAGCGCAATGGAAAGGAGCATGCAGGCAAAAGGGATACAGCTCCACAAAGGAAGAACCTCTCCCAGATTGATATGTCCGCGGCCATGTGATCCCGAACCGGCATGAGCATCACCGTGTCCCTGCTCCGCAACGGCATTCTTTGTCCCATCATCTGTGATAGCACCATGGCCTGATTTTTGGGCTGCCTCAATGGTATTATCCGATGCCATACTCGAAACTGAAAATAAGAAGCTGCTCAGCACGAAAATCGCCACTACTAACTTTCCAAATTTCATATACCCGATACCTCCTGCAAACATAAAGAATACACAATTACGAGGACGCGGCTTTGGTTTCCCCATCCAGCTTTTCTGGAGATTCTTACCCCGCCCAGAGGGCGGATTTTTCCAAGAAACAAAAAACTTACGTAATAGAGTTTTGTAAATATAGTGTAAAAAAAGCCCGATAATCCGATAATGATTTTTTCAAAGCGCTAAGTTGCTGAAATCTTGAGAGCTTTCTGGTGAATTATTCAAAATTCGCAAATAATAGGAGCATTTCTTTTTTTAACTTTTCAGGGACTGAAGAAAGCTTTTCCTCGGGGAGTTCAACAAACTCCCCAATACTTTTAACAAGGAGATGGCCTTTATCATCCCGAATATCTGCTCTTGCCCTTATCTTGGGAGGTTTTGAGTCGTCCATAACCTCTCCCTTAATTACCAATGGTGTCCCGATCAACACGGGCCTTATGTACTTTACCTCCATTTTCCTGGTTACCAGAAATATCTTTTTAAAATACATAATCGTCCAGGACATAACTTCGTCAAGCATGGTAGATACTATTCCCCCGTGTGCCACGTTTTCCCACCCCACATGATTTTTTCCCAAGGTAATATCGGAACAAACGGTATTTGCGAGTCGATAAAATTGCAAATTCAATCCAATGGGATTGGCCGTTCCGCAGGCAAAGCAATGATAACCTTGAAGTTTTTGGATTTTAACCCTTTCTTCTACAGGCATTTAGATTTTCCATTTTCCGCCAGCATCGTGAACCAGGTCATATCATGGTCCCATTCACGGAGAATATGGAAGCCATGTCTTCCCATTTGTGCCTTGACTTCTCGATGCTGACTTCTCATCAGCCCTGAAATGATAACTCTGTCCATTTTCTGAAAATTTTTTCCTTGCAGGAGCCTTTCGATTATCTCCTTATGAATATTAGCGATCACTAAATCTGCAGGTTCATTTACATAATTCTCTGCCGATCCTTCAATTACCCGGATGATCCCGTCAAGGCAATTGAGTTGGACATTATTGTCCGTCGTTTTGACACAAAGGGGGTTGAGATCAACAGCGAGTACCTTTTCCGCACCCAAAAACGCGGCGGCCAATGATAGGATACCAGTGCCCGATCCCAAATCCAGCACGCGGTCAAAGGGTCTTTTTCGTTCAGCATACGCAAGTGCCCTTAAACAATCCCTCGTGGTCGGATGGAGGCCATTGCCAAAAACTACCCCGGGGTCCAGAATGATCTGGATTTCTTTTTCACTTGGCTCTGCCTCCTCCCAAGGGGGCAGAATTATAAAATCATCAACCTTTAATGACTTCAGACTTCCACCTTGCCACTGTTCGTAAGTAAAGTGAAAGTCTTCAATCACCTCAAGCCCCGGCCGCATTTTGAGCAGTCGGTTCAGCACATCTGATGAAGGCCTTGCGAAAAATAGAAAAGAAGTACCCTCTTCTAACCAATTGCCGAGAAATTCGGTTCCAAGATAGTGCTCATCCCTTTTCTTTATCAGGCCCTCAACCAGGTAGATATAAAGGTCCTGATAGGGACCGGCCATGGTGCTTGTCTTTTCCTCATAACCTCCGTCCAAATCAGCAAACCCCTTTCAAAGGCCGTTTCAGTGACATAACTTCCTTCCTTCAAAATCGCTCTCTCTTTTACCCTTGCCCAATCCACAAAGTCAAGGATGGAAACCCCTCATTAAGCGATTACCTATTGACGAGTTACAAAAATGGTGATGAACTTAGGCACTCTATGGAGACTGCGGCTCTTCATACTGCGCCGGGGCTTCGGTCTGGCCCCTGGCCCTGCTTTTCTCCGAAGTGCAGGTTCTTGCCGCTGTGAGACATCCGAGGCGCCGTGCCTATGAGTCAAGGGCCTATTCTCATTGAAGACCTTTTTGGTTAATGGGTGAGAGATGAACCCTTATTCTTAAGGAGTTCTATTCTGGGAAAACGCAATCATCAATTCAAAGTTGATAATCTGAGCAGGCTTCTAGTCTATATGCTTGGCCATAGACCGGATGAATTCGGTATTGTGCCTGACAGCAGCGGTTTCGTCACTTACAAGGAACTGATTCAAGCCATCCATGAAGAACCGGGTTGGCATTACGTGAGGCGATCTCACATAAATGAAGTACTGTTGGGAAAAGATAGGCATCTGTTCCAACCTGGCGATAATACGATCAGGACCGCGGAGAGACGTTGGCGGTTTGATATTGAAAAAGCAGATCAGACACTCTCGAAGCTACTCTTTACACCGGTAAGGAGAAAGGCTCATCCTGTTGTTATGGAAAAGGGCCTCAGATCGGGCCAGGGAAAATATCTGGTCCTGTCACCTGATCAAGAAATGGCCGAACGAATTGGCAAACGTCGTGATCAAAAGCCGGTATTGATAGAAATTATGGCTTCTTCTGCCCAAAGCAAGGGGGTTTTCTTCTATGCTTTTGGCAAGCTTTTCTTAAGTCATGAGATTCCTGCCAAATTTATCACTGGACCGCCCGTTCCCAAGGAAATACTTGACAGTGGCAGAGAATCGGAAGCAATAAAAGAAAAGACCATGTCGAGACAAGCTGCTTTAACATATGGCACCTTTTCCCTGGATCCATTCAGGGACCCTGACCCCCATCGAAAGGCAAAAGGGAAAAAACGCAAAGGATGGAAAGAAGATGCCAGAAAGATAAGAAGAGGTAAACGGCGTTGAATAAGTGAAGGACCACTCAAATACCTTTTTCAATTCTAGAAAAGCAGCTATAATAGGCTTCGCCTTCCACAAGGCAGGTGCCGATATTGTGGCCTCAGGCTCGTAGACCCTACGGTTCGGAGAGAAAATAGCCATTTATGGATTGGCATTAATTACTATCAAGCACTTATTTAGATATAGGAGGCATTTTACATGTGGTCCAAGTGGGCGTTGCAGACCGATTTATATCAACTCACCATGGTGGGGGGATATGTCTCAGAGGGTAAGAAGGACCAGTGGGCTAATTTCGACTATTTTTTTCGTAGTATTCCTGATGAAGGAGGCTACTGTGTGCTGGCTGGCCTGGAAGATGTTATTGACTATATACGGCGACTTAAGTTCACCCAGGAAGACTTATCCTATCTAGAAGCACTGGGAATCTTTCCCAAGGAGGTCCTAACATACCTGAAAAACTTCAAATTTACGGGGGATCTTTGGGCCGTTCCTGAGGGGACGGTAGTCTTCCCCCACGAACCCTTGATCCGGGTGACGGCGCCATTACCCGAGGCCCAGATCATAGAAAGCACATTGCTCAATGTAATGAATTTTCAGACGCTCATCGCCACCAAAGCGGCAAGGGTTTGTTGGGCGGCCAACGGGGATCCCGTAATCGATTTCGGCCTGCGAAGGGCCCACGGTCCTGATGGCGCTTTGATGGCATCTCGTGCCGCTTATATCGGCGGTGTTGATGGCACTTCCAATGTCCTTGCGGGACGTCTGTATGGGATACCGGTGCGCGGGACCCACGCCCACTCCTGGGTCGAAAGCTTCCCACATGAGTTGGATGCCTTCCGCGCTTACTCAGAAGTCTACCCAAACTCATGTCTCCTTCTGGCCGATACCTACGATACCCTCCGCAGTGGTGTGCCACACGCCATCCAGGTGGGGCAGGAGCTAAGGGAAAAAGGCCATGAACTCTGGGGTATCCGTCTGGACAGCGGCGATTTGGCCTACCTGAGTAAGGAGGCCCGGCGAATGCTGGACAAGGCAGGCTTTCCGGATGCGGCCATCGTGGCCTCCAGCGATCTTGACGAATGGATTGTGGAAACCCTCAAGCGACAGGGAGCACGTGTGGATTTATGGGGCGTGGGTACGCGGCTGGTTACCTCCTTCTCGTGCCCTGCCCTTGGGGGGGTCTATAAGCTAACGGCTCTGGATGATGGTGGGGAGAGAATGGTACCCAAGATTAAGCGGTCGGATAATCCCGGAAAAATCACCAATCCTGGCCGTAAGAAGGTTGTGAGAATGTACGATCAAAAGGGCCTGATGCGGGGTGATGTACTTTTTCTGGATGGGGAACGTATTCCTAAAGGGCGTTCGTTTCGTGCATATCATCCCATGTTTCCTTATGTGTTCAAGACCTATCCCAGGCGCTTTAAGAAAAAGGAGTTAATGGTGCCCATTTTTCAAAAAAGTAAGCTGGTCTACGATAATCCAACAGTTCACGCGATCCGAGAAAATACCCTTAAAAACTTAAAACAACTTGATGCCGCATATAAACGTTTCCATAACCCACATACCTATCATGTAAGTCTCAGCCCTTCTCTGTTCAGAATCAAACAGCGCCTCCTGCGACAGGCCGCGAAAACGGAAATGGCGGTCTCAGAAGTGTGAGCCTGCTCATTGTTTCCGACAACCTTATTACGATAGGATATACCATTATTAAACCGAACCAATCACTATATTATTCTCTACCCTCTCCATGCGTACGCGAATAACCTGGTTTCTTGAGTCTTGAGACGAGGGAAAAACAACCGGCAGGTAGTTATCGCTTATACCCTTCATCATCTTCTTTTCTTCTGAATACCACCTTTCAGCAAGTACCTGGAACTCTTTTTTCAAACAACTGCAATAAAAAGAGAGCCTTTTCCGTCGGCTAATTTCTCTAAGCTTTTTGGCCCTTTCCTTTATTAAGGCAGGATCAACCTGGCCGCTAAAGACCGCCGCGGCAGTTCCGGATCGGCGTGAAAAAGGAAATACATGGAGATAGGAAACAGGTAGATCTTTGATTAAGGAACATGTGTTTTCATGTGCCACGGTATCTTCTGCCGGAAATCCGGCCATGACATCAACGCCGATTGCTGCAAGGGGGATTCTGGCATGAATGGATTCGATAACATGAGCAAACTCTCTACTCGTGTAGAGTCGATTCATTTTTGTCAAAATCACGTCATCACCACTCGGAAGTGGTATATGAAAATGCCGGCAGAGCCATGGTTCAGTGGCAACTATTTCAATAAGACCTGTGTCGATTTCATTGGGCTCAAGGGAGCTCAGCCTTATACGGGTTGGAAAGCCTTCTTTTCCGATAGCGCGAAGCAGACGCTTTAGATTCATCTCTCCTGCCAAATCAACACCATACTTTCCAAGATGAATCCCCGTTAGGACGGTCTCTTTGTATCCCTGGCATGCGAAAGACTCGAGCATGGACAGGACCTTTTCAAGGGCAAGGCTTCTATAATGTCCCCGTGTAAAGGCGACAATGCAATAGCTGCAAAAGGACTGACACCCATCCTGGATCTTCAAATAGGCTCGTGTTCGATCCGGGAAATGATTTAAAGGGAGGAACTCAAAGGGCATCCCGGGCTCAAAGTCATTTAACGCAACCTTTCTTTTTCCTGTACCGGCAAGCTTCAAAATCAGATCAGGGACTTTTCCTTTGACAGTATTGTCTGCGATCAGCCCAATTCCCTGTATCTCTGAAAGCTCGTCGGGGAAAACCTGTGCATAACAACCAATAGCGGCAATCATTCCCTGCGGGTTCTCCTTGATGGCCTTTCGGATCTCCTGCCTCGACTGGTGCGCGGCCTTCTGAGTGACGATGCACGTGTTAATAACACAAACATCAGGCCTTTCTCCATTGATTGCCTGATGCCATCCTGCGCGGGCCAGAGCATCCTTCACATAGGCGGATTCATACTGATTCACCTTACATCCAAGGGTTATGATTTTGAATAGCTTCTCCATAACTGAACTGTAAAAGAGCGCCTTATGCCTTCCTTACCCATCCCCCGCCCAATACACGTTCCCCCTCATAACAGACGAGTGCCTGTCCCGGAGTAATAGCCCATTGCGGCTCATCAAAAATAAACTTAACCTTATCAGAAGAAATGACCTCGAGCTGACCCAACGCCGGTTTATGCCGATACCGGATCTGAGCTTGTGCCTTCATAACCTTTGAAGGAGGCACCTCTCTGATCCAGTTGAATTCTTCTGCCTCTACCCTAGTTGAATAAAGGGCATCTTTTCTTGCAATGACCACTTCGTTTGTCTGCGGTCTTATTTCCTTTACGTACCAGGGACGAGAAGAAGCTATTCCAAGGCCCTGTCTTTGGCCGATGGTATATCTGAAGGTACCGGTGTGCTGTCCACGTATCTGCCCATCACTATCAGTGATATTTCCCGGTTTGTTCACATCGTGGCCCTTTTTTTTCTCAACAAAGGAACGATAATCATTCTCAGGAATAAAACAAATCTCCTGACTTTCGACAATATTGTTTACAGGCAGACCCGTTTCAAGCGCATGTTTTCTTACCTCGTCTTTCTTACTCTCACCCAACGGGAAAATGGCTCTTAACAAAAAGGACTGGTTGAGGCGGTGAAGAAAATAGGACTGTTCCTTACGTCTGTCTGCACCCCTGTATAGTTCGCAATAGGGGTTTTTAAATCCTTTTTTGACCCTCGCATAGTGACCTGTTGCAATGTAATCAATTTCGTGTTGTTTTGCATAATGGATAAGATATTCAAACTTGATCAATTGATTGCACAAAACACAGGGGTTGGGAGTAAGCCCGTTCAAATAGGCATCGACAAACGGATCAATCACCTGCCGACTGAAAATCTCTCTCAGATCCAATACGTGTAAAGGAATCTCCAAATGATTGGCCAGCCGTTCAGCTCTGTTAATTCTCGCCTTTGCCCTTGTATGCGGTGCTGGAAGCAGAAAATGGAGGCCACATACCTCCCACCCTGCCATTTTCAACGAGGCAGCAGCGACGGCACTATCCACTCCTCCGCTAAGGGCAACCACCACTGATGTAGGATTTATTTTCATACCAAATGAGCAAAATGACTAATACTGTCCTGAATCCTGGTCGAAGTGATGTATCTTTTGATATTACATCATAGAGCAAAAAAATTGTATACCCATTAAAGTTCAAATTAGATCAGTTATGAGGTGCTCCATTCTAAAGAATTCCCGCCATAACCCAATCCTTGTGACCACTATGTTTAACAAATTATAGTTCTACACTTTTCTGGGGGATGGGAAGATCAATGCCATACTTTACTCCTCAATCGGCTTTTCCTATTTAAAGCATTTTTGCTATCGTAATTTCCAGTTTGACAAATCGGTTTTTTTAATATATTTTGAACGCTAAATTTTTCAATTATCCACTTTAGGACCTCATCTATGTATCTGTTCTTCGGCTTTACCTGACGTACGATAAAAAATTCTACCCGGGTTCGGTAGGCAGGGTCAGGCCGAAAAATAAAATCCCATTCTTTCATTGTCTCATGATCACTTTTTCCCCTTTTTCAGTCTGCGCCCTGCCTGGGGTTGTCGCAGTTTAGTCGGGGCTGGCGTTGAGGTCGAAGAGGCCGCTATTATTGGCGCCAGGGTGAATCGGCTTGCCGGGCATTATGCGAAACCCACCCCTGCCACTCAGGTGATGGAGATTGTTCAGCATATACCAAGGGCACTCGAAGAGATGCTAAACGAGAATGTAGGAATTCGTGAGCGAATCTATGCCTTATAAAGAAAAACCTATCCACCCTGAGATGACCGTTCTGGATCTTATTTCCAAGTACAGAAAAACGGAGACCGTTTTTAAACAATACGATGCTCAGGCGGGTGAATGTATCTGCTGCCAGGCGCTTTTCGAACCTTTAAAGGACGTTGCGGCAAAATATGGTTTGGACCTGAAAAGACTTCTTAATGACCTTGAGACCGCAGTAAATACCAAAATGAGGAGATAAATATGACCAGAGAAATAGACTGCCGGGGGCTGGCCTGCCCTGCCCCTGTAGTGCAGACAAAGAATGCAATTGAAAAAGAACGCCTCAACATTATTAAGGTCACGGTGGACAACGACGCTGCAAAGCAAAACGTCACCCGATTCCTGGAATCTCAGAATTTTGAGGTCTCCATGCAGGAAGAAGGAGGTGATTTCCAGGTCATTGGCAGGATGGGGAGAGGCCCTGTTCCTGAAGTATATGTGGCTGAAAAACCGGAAACCGAAAAGAAGAAGATTATGGTTATGGTGACCAGCGACTGCATTGGCCATGGTGATGATGAACTGGGTTCAAAGCTCATGATAAGCTTTCTCAAAACCCTCAGGGAAATGGAAGAAGAGCTTTGGCGTCTGGTCTTTTTGAACAACGGCGTCAAACTGACCGTTAAGGAATCAGACATTTTACCTGATATTCAGGAACTTGAGAATGACGGTATACACATCCTGGTCTGCGGGACCTGTTTAACCCATTTCAACCTGCTGGATGAAAAGCAGGTGGGGGAAACCACCAATATGCTTGATATTGTAACCGCCATACAATTGGCGGATAAGGTTATTAATATATAACGCAAAAGTATTCTAAAATGACCAAAGTGATCTAAAATGAGCTAAAGTTTTAGAAGAGATTTTGTGGTTCATCCGGTTAATGAGTACGCCTCAACGCAACACATGGTTGCGGGGTGAAGGTTGAAGCGGTCTTTTCGTAGTGACTGCTGTAAGGCCTTCGAAGAAAAGACTGCTTCGACCTTCCCCTCTGCCAACTTCATATCTTATCAGTTTCGCGGTACTCATTAAGTGGATGAACCGATTTTGTTTAGGAAAATAGTTTTTCAACTTTCGCTTTAAATCCCCTTTTTGCTTCTGCCAGGTATTGAACCCATTTCTTATCAGAATTAATATTGGGAACAACGGCTGTTCCCAATATTTTTCTATCTTCCAAATGTTTCTTTAGAATTTTTGTCCGATCTATTCTCTGTTGTTCAAGGTCCCTTTTGTATTCCAACATGATCTTTTGGACGGGATCAGTATCCAGACCTGCTGCATTTTCAAGGGCATCAAGAAGGGGCGTGTTGTCTGCTCCCGGTTCCATACGATCCAAACATTCCCTTAAAAGTGCCTCCTTTGTCAAAGAATATTGCCTTTCGCCAAGGCCAATTATTTCCTCTTTGAGGCGCTTTGAATTTATTAACCCATCCAGAAACTTCTGCACTATCCCCCTAACCTTTCCCTCAGTCTCCCTCTTCTGGAACGCATTTTTCTCTTCATCTGTCATAGTCAGGCCTTTGGTCTTTTCCATAATGATGTCCAGGGTGCTCTTGATCTCTCCCATGATATTTCACCTCATTCCTCAACTTTAGATCACTTTAGGCACTCAAAGTATCCCCAATTCCTCCATAATTAAATCATGGAGCCTGGGCCTGAATGATTTAATTCTTTCATTGTCCCGGGTCGGGTGAATCCGATTTGTAAGAAAGACAACCACCACATTGCGCTCGAGATCCATCCACACGGATGTGCCGGTGAAACCAAGGTGCCCGACACTTTTCTTGGAAAAATATTTCCCGGAGCTGGAATTTTGAAGCGATGGAGTGTCCCAACCCAGAGCCCATGTGCTACCATCCACAAGGTTCTGCCGGGTGAAAAATGTCCTGACCGTTTCCGGTCTGAGATATTCCTGACTCTCTGAACGAAAGTGTTTTCTCAAAAGATCCACGAGAGCATAAACCTCTTCGGCCGTCCCGAACAGCCCAGCATGTCCCGAATAACCGCCCACGATGTGTGCATTTTCATCATGGACCGAACCTCGCATAATTCTCCCGCGCCACGGGCAGTCCTCTGTGGCGGCAAATTGATCCTCCTTAATTTGGTCTTTCAAGGATTTGGAGTTGAGAAAGGTCTTCTTCAATAAAAGGGGGCTAAAATAATGGCGATCAAGGAATAGGTGCATTGGAATCCCTGACTTCTGTTCAATAATCCACTCCAACACCATAAATCCCAAATCACTGTATAGAGTTACTTCCCCGGGCGCATAAGCCAGCGGCATATTCAACAAACGCTCCCTCAAAATGGTCTTTCTCTTTTCAGGCCCGAAATCACCGAGCCCCAGATACAAAGGTTTCCAGTCGGCAAAACCTGCACAGTGGCTCAGGAGCTGCCGCACCGTGAGGTCCTCTTTATCATTCGGAAGGTCTCCAGGCATCAGATCGTTAAGCGGTTGATCCAGATATAACTCCCCTTCATTCACCAATTTCATAGCTGCCAAGGTTGTCGCGAGGGGCTTGGTCAGGGAAGCCAGGTCAAAAATAGTATCCTTTTTCATGGGATCGTCATACGGGATCAATGAACGATGACCCACTTCCTGAAAAAAAACGATCTCGTCTTTTATGGCAACCAAAAGCACTGCCCCCGGATAGACGCCATTCCGGACTCCCTTCATTAGCAGAGCTTCTATTCGATCCTTTTTCCCCATGTTCTTTGCTCCACATGCTGGATCTGCATGTTTGTCCTTTTGCTGCTCTTGATCTCACTTATATCCGATCCGTAAGATCATATCATATTTTAGTACCTAAGACTTTCTTTCTCTAAACAATGAAAAAGATAAAACCGCTTGGAAAGCACTCTGGATTGTGCTAATAGGCCAAATCAGGCTGCTATAGTCTTCACTTAACACCTTACGCCTTCTTTGGGCAATATATACACAATATCCATGACGAACAACGAGAATATACATAGACTTAAAGTTGAAGATAGGGAAATCACCCTCATTGGGACGGCCCACGTTTCCAGGGAGAGCGCAGACTTAGTGGCCAAGATTATTGAAGACGAAAAGCCGGATACAGTATGCATTGAACTTTGTGAGTCCAGGTACCAGTCTCTGAAACAAAAGAACCGCTGGCAGAATACGGATCTAATTAAGGTGATCAGGGAGAAAAAGGCATTTCTTCTTCTCTCAAATCTTATGCTCACATCTTTTCAGAAAAAAATTGGACTGAAGTTAGGAATCAAGCCAGGAGAAGAAATGATGCGCGCCATAGAGGCAGCAGAGGCTGTTGGGGCGGAAATTAACCTGGCTGACAGAGATATTCGTACTACCCTTTCAAGAACCTGGCGTCTAATGGGCCTTTGGACAAAGGTGAAGCTCTTTGCACAGTTTATTACTTCCATTGGAGAAGTGGACACCCTCAAAGAAGAAGACATCGAAAAAATGAAGAATAAGGATGTCCTTGAATCCTTGCTTGCGGAAATCGGAGAAACACTCCCTGAATTACGGCATATCTTGATCGACGAAAGAGATCAGTACCTTACCCATAAAATCAGGACAGCGCCAGGGAAAAAAATTGTTGCGGTGGTAGGGGCCGGACATGTTCCAGGTATCCAGAAGTACTGGAATAAGGCCATCGATCTGAATTCACTGAATGAACTTCCTCCTAAGAGCAAATTATCCTCTTTTCTGAAATGGGGGATTCCTACGTTGGTTGCAGGGTTGATTGTCCTGGGTTTTTTCTATGCAGGATCCTCTGGCGGTACCCATATGATCAAATGGTGGGTCCTGGCCAATGCTGCCTTTGCAGGCCTCGGGGCTGCCATGGCATTAGGTCATCCATTGACTGTTTTGTCTGCAATCGTAGCTTCCCCACTCACATCCCTTAATCCAATGATTGCCGCCGGGTGGGTTGCTGGGCTGGTCGAAGCTTTTTTAGGGAAACCAAAAGTAAAGGATTTCGAGAACCTACCTGGAGATATCTTATCCCTGAAAGGATTCTGGAAAAACAAGATCACGCGCATATTACTGATCGTGGTATTTACAAACATAGGCAGCGCACTGGGAGCCTTCGTAGCCATCCCCTTGATGGCCAAGGTTTTTGCCTAAAATACTACAAAAGTGTTCTAATCTTCCACTTCCTGCATGTGCCATCTGAATTTTTTCTGATGCTTTTGTATGAAATTTTGGTATAATAAAAATAAATCTTTTTGAGATGTTTAAATAAGCTGATTCCAAGGAACTAAGGAGCAATATAATGAAATGCCCGAAATGCAGCTATATCAGCTTCGACCATAACGAGGTGTGCCCCAAATGCAACAAGGATATTGGCGCAGAACAGCGTAGAATGAATCATCCGACATACAAACCTTCTCCCCCTTTCTTATTGGGGTCATTACTCGGAGAAGCTGATCAAACCGAGGACTCGGTATTTGATGAAGGACAGAGCTTAGATTTGGGCCTCGAAATTAGGGGAATTGAAGAGGCCGAGAACCCGGTAGAATCGGTCGTCCCACCTGAATTAGCGGGAGCAGATCTACTGGATGATGTAGAATCTGAGGATTTGGAGCCCATCGCAAATTTTGAATTGGAAGAAGAAGCTAAGGAAGCATCTCAGGAATCGGGTGATTTCTCCCTGGATGTATTTGAAAGTCCGTCAACTCATTCTGGTACGGTGGATGGGGAAGAGGCCATTTCTCTAAATCTTGATGAGCCTTCAGTTGTAGGACCCATATCAGAAAAAGAGCCACCCGTGGAATCGTCCCTGGAACAAGACGAGGCATTGGGAATCGACATCGATGATTTATCCCTCGATGAGATTGAGGTTCCGGCTCCTAATGCAGTAAAAAAGACCTCGCTTGATGAAGCTGAAATGGTTACTTTAGTTATTGACAAGAAGGAGCCGAAGGACTCCCAAGGTTTGGAGGACACTGAATTAGAATTGGATCTAGAGGAGCTTGAGGACGAGTGACCACATCATATCCTCACTAAGACGGGGCCTCATTTAACCTCGACGAAAGCATTTCGTTTTCGATGACAACTGCCACGGGACCACTCAGACTATTGAGCAGCAACAGATCATCCTTTCTGAAACCATAAGGCACCTTAATTGAATCCACATACATTGCACCGCGTATTTCCGAATTGCTGATTACGGGAACACACATAGCTGAGCAGATGTGCAGGGTGCTCATACTCTCTGATAAATCATCCGGTGCTTCATAGTCTGTGTTGGACATTCTAATAGCCTTGCCCTCTTTCAAGACCCGGCTAACGATGGATCTGCTGTACCTCACAGCATCGTCCCATGGATCCTGTCTTGATCTGGAAATGACCTCCTTTATATCCCCTTTCTGATCATCATACAGCAAAATTGCCGCCCTGTCCACTCTTGGGAGGGTATCCATGAGGTACTCTAATATTTTTTCGCAAATCTCGTTTACATCCAGTGATTGCCTAAGGAGTTCTGATACCTTTGAAACTAACTCCAAGTTTCGGGGCGATCGAGAACGTCTTTCTTCTGATAACTGGTCTTTTTCTTTTGAATCAGATTTGGCCCCCTGAATTGCCAAATCATCTACTTCGGACGAAATCTTATCCACATGAAACTCAGCCAGCATGAGAGCGGTTTTGCCAATGGAGATTATATCTCCTTCACTCGTTTCATAGCCTTCTCCCGGCGTAATGAGCTCGCCGTTAATCGATGTACCATTGGTGCTTTTTAGGTCCTCAACAAATAATTTGTTGCCGATTTTAAAAACCTTGAATTGTTTTCTGGAAATTGCATTATCTTTTATCTGAATATCATTTTTTGAAGACCTGCCGATAAAAACAGTCTGATCCCCAAGTTCAAAAGATAGGCCTTTCATTGGTCCCTCAATTACGAAGAGCTTGGCCATCTAAAACACCTCCAGTCTTAATATGGTACTGACCGTTTGCCATATCTGAAACGGATATTAACTTTATGTATTATTTTATCATTACCTTCGTTAATTTCAACTTATTTTCCGCTCCTCCTTGCCTGAACAATCCAGCTAAAAGCGCTACTGCTTGGATTCCGGAAAACCCAGATCCTGGTTAAACTGTTGCCTTACATTAATGTCGGATCTTGGGATTTCTTTTATTCTTGCAAAATGGGAGATCTTAGTGTTATGTAATCCTTTGGAATTAGTAATCATATGAGGCGAATGCATTTCATTAGCATTGTCCGTGCGAAAAATTGTGCTCATTGTTACAAAAATAATTGTTTAAGGAAACAGGTACGTATGGTTTTTGGGGATCGCGTGTGTGCGATCAGCGTTGGCAACCTTTAAAACTGAAAGGAGGAACAACTAATGAGATTTATTAAACTTTTCTTAGTAGCAACGGTAGCGGTAGCAGTAATTGCTTCCGCGGGTGCGGCTATGGCAGGAACCCTTGACGAAGTTCGTGCAAAAGGGTTTATCCAGGCCGGAGTAAACGGTGGTGTATATGGGTTTAGTCAGCCGGATGAAAAGGGTGTGTGGAAGGGCCTTGACGTGGATACGGCGCGGGCCATTGCCGCCGCTGTTTTTGGTGATGCAAATAAGGTGAAATTTGTTGCCCTGACGGCCGTGCAACGTCTGCCCGCACTTCAGTCAAAGGAGATTGATGTCTTGTGTCGCAATACAACCCAGACACTGACTCGTGAAACCGTGAATGGCCTCAATTTCTGCCATGTAAACTATTATGATGGTCAGGGATTCCTGGTCCCCAAAAAATTGGGTATTAAGAGCGCCAAAGAACTGGGTGGTGCCACGATTTGTGTTTTGCCGGGAACAACCACTGAGATGAATGCGGCGGATTTCTTCCGGGCAAATAAAATGACGTGGAAACCGGTGGTAATCGAGCAGACAGCTGAGCTTTCAAAGGCATTCTTTGCCGGTCGCTGTGACTGCCTGACCTCGGACCTCTCTCAGTTGGCCTCCCACCGGTCTGTGGCTGCTAATCCAGACGACTATGTCCTATTGCCCGAGATTATTTCCAAGGAACCCCTTGCTCCGGTGGTCCGCCATGGTGACGACCAGTGGTATGATATTGTCAACTGGACGGTCATGGCCCTGTTAGAGGCCGAGGAACTGGGAATTACCTCCAAAAACGTGGATGAGATGCTTAAAAGTAAAGATCCCAAAATCATGCGCTTCCTGGGAGTAACTCCTGGCATGGGCAAGGCCCTGGGTCTTGATGAAAAGTGGGCATACAACATCATCAAGCAGGTGGGCAACTATGATGAAATATTTGAACAGACCGTGGGTGTCAATACAAAACTTGGCCTTGAGCGCGGCCTAAATGCCCTCTGGAACAAGGGTGGTATTATGTACCCTGCAGCCTTTAGGTAATCGGTTTTAAAGGTGCCCCTTAAAAAGGGCACCTTTTTTCATTTTCTATCCATGCTCAGTAATCGGCTTAACCCTCCAAGAGTCTGATAGCTCGCTCAACTCACTATCACACTTATTAGGCTGACATTTAAACGCTACTGCTGAGATGAGGACGTGGCCGTGCAAAATAACCCAACAAATGTCTTGGGAAGAGCCCTGCCTGAAAAGATTCCATTCTGGCTTGACCCAAAAAAACGCGCCATCATGTTCCAGTTTGGCGTGTTTTGTATGGTAGGCTTGCTTGCATATTATCTGATCTCCAATACCCTAACAAACCTTGAAAGACAATCTATTGCCACAGGGTGGGGGTTTTTCAACAAAGAATCTGCCTTTGAGATCGGTGAATCCCTGATTTCTTACTCGGCGGCCAGTTCATACGGCCGTGCCTTAATTGTCGGGGCCCTTAACACCTTGAAGGTCTCTTTCATAGGCATTGTGATCACGGTGATCCTTGGGACCATCCTTGGGGTGGCAAGACTCTCCAGCAACTGGCTGGTGTCAAGGCTGTCGTCCATTTACATTGAAGTTATGCAGGATATCCCGATACTCCTACAATTGTTTTTCTGGTATGCCATTTTTTACGAAACATTTCCAGGCCCCCGTCAGGCCCTATCACCCATAAATGGACTTTTCTTGTGTAACCGTGGGGTGGCCTTCACGGTTCCGGCTGCCAATCCTGCCCATAAATACATGTTTCTGTCCCTCATATTGGCTTGTGTTGTAGTCTACGTCATCCGTCGCTGGGCAAAAAAGCGCCAAGACGAAACAGGGAAGCTTTTCCCGGTTTTCAGCGCCTCCATCGGCATTATCATAGGACTCCCTCTGGCCACATGGTTGTTCTTCGGTGCGCCCACGAAAATGGATGTCCCAAAACTTGTGGGGTTTAATTTCATAGGAGGCATAACGCTCAGTCCGGAATTTATTGCCATTCTTTTGGGCCTGGTCTTGTATACGGCCGCCTTTGTTGCTGAGGCAGTACGTGCAGGGATTCAGTCTGTCAGCAAAGGGCAAAGAGAGGCCGCAATGTCAATTGGACTAAGACCACCCCTCGTATTAAACTTGGTTATTCTGCCCCAGGCCCTAAGGGTCATTATCCCTCCATTGACCAGCCAGATGCTCAACCTGACAAAGAACAGTTCCCTGGCAGTGGCCATTGGATACCCCGATTTTGTTTCTGTTGCTAACACCACAATCAACCAGACAGGTCAGTCCATAGAGGGAGTGGCTCTTATCATGGCGTTATATCTTATTTTTAGCCTATCCACCTCGGCCTTTATGAACTGGTACAATAAAAGAGTTGCCCTCGTAGAAAGATAGAAAAACTTATGGAAGAAACTGTTCAAGCAACACAGACAATAGAGTTAAGACCCCCGGTAACCAGCGTTGGCGTCATTGGGTGGATAAAATCCAATCTGTTTAACGGTATCTTTAACTCTATTCTTACCATCGTGACCCTGTACATGTTATGGAAGATTATACCACCCCTCTTTCAATGGGCATTCATTGACAGCGTTTGGCACACGACCGGCAAGGCATGCCGGGGAATCGATGGTGCCTGCTGGTCTATCATACCGACAAACCTGCGCTTCATCACATTCGGTTTCTTTCCTTACGAATCCCAGTGGAGGCCTCTCCTTGCCATGTTTATTCTATTCGGTCTCCTTTTTTACAGCAGGGAGCGAAAACACTGGACAAAATATTTGGGCTACGGATGGATTGCCGGTCTTTTTTTTATGGGCCTGCTCATGAAGGGAGGGCTATTTGGATTGACACCGGTGGAAAGCACTAAATGGGGCGGGCTACCCCTGACGCTCTTGCTCTCTGTCTTTGGGCTTACAGCGGCCTATCCGCTTGGGGTTATTCTTGCCTTGGGCCGTCAATCGAAAATGCCTGGCGTAAAATGGCTTTGTATCATTTATATTGAATTGATCCGGGGCGTGCCCTTGATCAGCCTCCTTTTTATGTCGTCGATTATTTTCCCCCTGTTTTTACCCGAGGGGATCACTATCAATAAAATTCTCCGGGCCCAGGTGGCCATTATCCTCTTCACCGCTGCATACATTGCCGAGGTAGTCCGTGGAGGGTTGCAGGGTATGTCCCGCGGACAGTATGAAGCGGCAGAATCAATAGGCCTCAATTATTACCTGACAATGCGACTGGTTATCCTGCCCCAGGCCTTGAAGATCGTGATCCCTCCCACGGTAAGTATCCTCATTTCCGCGTTTAAGGACACTTCCCTTGTGGTAATCATCGCATTGTGGGATCTGCTCAAGACCACCCAGTCTGTTCTTTCCAACCCCGAATGGATGGGATTCAGCCGTGAGGCCTATATCTTTATTGCTATCCTCTACTTTTTGGGATGTTTTTCCATGTCAAACTACAGCCGTAAGCTGGAAAAAGAGTTGTCTGCTGGTGAGCAACAATAAATGACAAGTGACAAATAACGAGTAACCAACAAGTATGACCCGCAACGAGAGGCTTTTATGAACAAGGAATTATCAAAAAAAACTGAAAAAAAGACGTCTAATCATGCCATGATTGAAATTACCAATATGCACAAGTGGTTTGGCGACTTTCATGTACTTCAGGGCATAAACCTCACAGTGAAAGAAAAAGAACGTATCGTCATTTGCGGCCCTTCAGGCTCCGGGAAATCAACCCTGATACGTTGTATCAATCGGCTGGAGGAACATCAAAAGGGCCATATTATCGTCGATGGAATTGAGCTTACCAATAACATAAAAAATATCGAGAAAGTTCGCACAGAAGTAGGTATGGTATTTCAGCATTTTAACCTCTTCCCTCACCTGACTATCATTGAAAACCTGACATTAGGGCCTATATGGGTGAGAAAGCTCCCCAAGTCCGAGGCAGAAGAAACAGCCATGTTTAATCTGGAAAAGGTGCACATAGCCGAACAGGCCAAGAAATATCCGGGGCAGCTTTCAGGCGGTCAGCAGCAGCGTGTGGCCATTGCCCGCAGTCTCTGTATGAATCCAAAGATCATGCTCTTTGATGAGCCTACGTCCGCCCTTGATCCGGAAATGATCAAGGAAGTGCTGGATGCCATGATCGAACTTGCCCAAGAAGGCATGACCATGATAGTCGTCAGTCACGAAATGGGCTTTGCCAAGAGCGTGGCCCACAGAGTGCTGTTTATGGACTTTGGTAAAATTGTGGAGGGAAACACGCCGGAAGAGTTTTTTGAAAACCCACAACACGAGCGGACAAAACTATTTCTCAGCCAGATTTTGCACTAATCTCTCATTATGCTTTCCCAAATATCTTCAGGTGGATTCAAAACTATACCATCGCTGTCAATTACAAGCCTGCTTGCCTCTGATTGATACTTGGCGGAGATTTGATCTATCTGATCCGTCAGTTTTTCAATTTTCATATCCTTTAAAGTCTCGAGAATCCTGAGATCATCTTCAGCCAGCTGATAGAAAAATGCCAACTCTTCGCTGGCAATATTCAAGAATTGAATCTTCTCCTTTAACCTGGAAACATAAGAAAAAGTTTTTTGAATGAGTTTGATGTTATGATCAATACGTGGGTTAAGAATTGCTTCTTGGAAGAATGATATCTCCGAGTTTCTTATTTCTCCTCTGATTTCTTTCTCCAGTTCTCTAATCCTCTGTTTTAGTTGTTCACACAGTTTAGCTGCCTGTACTTTCCTTTCTGTAACTTTCTGACGCAGAGATGATATTTCTGCCATCTTACTGCGCAGAGTAAATGTTTTGGAGTTAGTCGCCAGTATGGTTCCTGGGATTAACAGTAGCGTCATTAGCAATAATCCCCAAGTATGAATTCGTTGAGTAAGTTTGATATGTGCTTTCATGATCCAGACGATTCCTCTTATATTCTGTACCTCTAAGATAATGGCAATAGTTCAGCTATTTTTAGACAGGATAAACAGGATCGACATGATTGTTTTTCATCCTGTTGATCTCTTAGTTTAGATCTTTGGTCTTGCGCTTAATCTAACTTTTCTTTCTACCCGGCAGGGTGTGATAAATTATTGTGATTAGCTGCAGTTATATCATGTCTATCCTGTTACCCTGTCAGGCATTTTACCTCCGGTGAACTATTGAAGATTTTTTTGGATTGCTGTTTCATTTCTTGACTGGCTTTCTGTGTCTGTCAGGCAAATGTACTAATTTCCCTGATTCTTCCCATTGAGATATATTTTTCAAACTAACAAGCTCAAGCTCCTCTCCCTGCCATTGAGATAAGTATTCTACCACCTCAGGAGACACTTCTTTAAGCCCATTGAGAGAAAGTCTGTTGCCTTTCCATTGAGACAGATGCTTTGCTGACTCAGGAGAGAGTTCATAGATTCCATTAAGCGATAACCATCTCCCCTTCCACTTTGACAGGTATTTTGCCTCCCCAGGAGAAAGCCTGGTAAGCTTAACGAGGAAAAGATCTTTACCTTTCCATTCAGACAAGGCTTTTGCTGACTCAAGAGAAAGTGCTGTAATCTGGTGTTTTCTACTAAAGTTTCCACTACATATCTCTTTCCAGATCTCACGATTTTTTATCTCTTCCCTTGAAAGCAAGGTTCTCTTTTGACTGGATTCATATATCGTTACCCAAATTGCATTAAGTGGCTGAACTCTGGCACCATTCGTGTCTATAGTTAATTTGTCATTGTCTTGAATGTGCCGTTGTATAATCGTGTCGATACGTTTTCCTAAACTTTCCATATCCATGCCTTTGAGGACATTCACCATAAGCATATCGATTTCGATCCCACGCTTTAGATAGATCAGTTCTTCAAGGTCCATAACAAGTTGATCAAGGAGCCGCTCAAGCTCATTAATATAGACCTGACGGCGCTGAATGGTAAGAAGACATAGCTCCACCCGTTTGTCTTTTAAGGCATCTTGAAAATTAGCAACTTTGTTACTTTGTATCCCCTCCAAAATTTCATCTTCTGCTTCGCTAATGCCCCGTTGGTATTGTTGTTTGAGATCAAAAATGGCCTTTTGCTTGTTTTGCAGTCCCTGTATCAGATCACCGACTTTGGTCAATTTTTCATGTGCCAGACTGAAATGATCAGGCTTATGAATTTTATTCTGGAATTTGGCTTCCGATTTGACAGCCTGTTCAGGAGAAGACAGTTCTTTACTAATGAAGGGTTTAGACATCTTAAAATAAATAAGCAAAGCAAATAACATAGAAACTAACAGTAACACCAATATAATTCCCATTACAAAAGGGCCAATTCTTCTACGTCTTTTTGCTTCCTCCTCGCCTTCATCATTTTCCTCAACATCAGCTTCCTTGTATGGCTTTTTATCTTCCTCCTTGGCTTCCTTATCCAGTTCTTCTTCTGCCTTGGTGACTGCTTCCTGATCCTCGGTCTTGACTCCCTCATCTTCGTCACCAGGAAGCTCAGTAATATCAGGCGAAATCGCTTTTTCCCGGTGCGCCTTTTTTTCTTCAGTACCAGCGGTTTCGCCTGGCCCTCCGGCTATAGTTTCTTTATCGCGATTTTCCCCTCCAACCTTTGTCTCCTCAACCGGGTCCGGAATCGCTGTTTGTGCGCCATCTTGATCGCTTTCCTCATTTTCTACTTTATCTTCGGTTTTATCTACATAAGGAAGGTCAACGGTGCTAAGTAAAGACTTCTTTTCTTTATCAGCACTATTTTCGTTTTTTACCTTCATTTTTGTGGCCTTTCTTTATTTCAACTAATACCCGCTAATAGTTGTCCAAAATTCGTTGCGGGAACAAAAAAGATTAAGTAGTTTAAAGGGAATGTACTGCACCATTGAGTTGTATCAGCAGGAATCATGCCGAAACCGTGTAGAGAATCAATTGGCTTTAATTTCAGTGTGTTGAACCACCTCTAATAGTAAAATCTGATATTAAAGTTTAGATAAATTCGGCTCTGAATTTAAAAATGTGTCAATTTTTTGACCCTTAAACCCAGATTGTGCAGTAGAATCCGTAGCGAGGCGCAGAAAACCAAAGTGAAACGCGCAGTTGGAGCGATTTTGTGACGCAGGCATATTAGTAAATATGTCGAGGATCAAAATCGGGAAACAAGCGTTGCCGCAAGGATTTTCAAGTCGCAGTAGGAGACTACTGCACAATCTGGGTCAAATAAGTCATATAATTGCGAAGCGATTTTATGAGTAGATGCCTGGTTAATGTGGATGGAAACGATTCGGCAACAAATGATGGGCCTTTTAAGCGAAGGCGAGATGACCGCCATTGAGCTTTCTGTGGAGCTAAGAATCAGGGAAAAAGAAGTCTATGAGCATCTACCTCATATTGCCCGTTCACTCGCAGCCCAGGGGAAAAAGCTTGTAATCCGGCCTTCCCGATGTCTGAAGTGTGGATATGTATTTGAAGACCGCAAGCGTTTCACCCGTCCGGGTCGTTGCCCCCGGTGCAGAGCAACACACCTCCGAGTGCCGGCATATGAGATCAGTTAGTCCGCAGATCGGCTTAGTTTTTCAAGAAAATAATTGTTTTACCGGACAGGTCTTTCTGGACAGGATCCGCGTGAGCGTTCCCATTATTTGAAAGATGGGGTAAGTGAGTTAGGGTAAAATCAGACGGGATCGAGGTAGGCTTTGGTGAAATGGATTCCACAGCCTCTTTGGAAAGTGGAACAGATTTGATAACCCCAAACATTTCTGTTACATAATCCATCACATGTCTATGGAGTGTAATCAGCATTCTGCGATCTGAAAGTATCTCGCCAAACAGGCCAAACCAGGCTTCAAATATCTGTCTCAGGTGATGATCGTCGATAAAGAGATCGGTTCCAGATTGTGGTAGATCCTCAAACATGGCCTCTAATGGAGCCGTTTCTCCAATCGCATCCTCAAGGGGTGATTTTTTCTGTTTCATGTGTTTCAGCATCTCATCTGCCGAATTTAAATTTTCTTCAAATTCCCGTGCCAGATGGAGGATAATATGCCATTTCAGGGCGTTATTTTCCTGGGAAGCAGGAGCGTCTTCTCCTATACGGCGCATCATTTTCCTGATTTCCCACGGCGTGTCCTCGGAGAAGGCCGTTTTCTGTGTAGCACTTAGAAAGGCTGCGTACCCCCTATCCTGATTCTGCCTGATCCAATGCTGGTATTCAGAGAGCAGCCTCTTGAAATCCTTTTTTGGTTTCAGATTCGCGGGAGGGAGAAGGACATCAATGAAAGACTCGCCATCTCCGTCGGGCCGGGGAAGGGGGTCATCCATAAACCATGGTTGGCATATAATCAGCCGGTCAAAGATTGCCCGTATTCTTTTTAAATCTTTATCCTTTATGTAACAATGTGGGAAAAGAACAACGGGTAGCTCGATCAAATAGTCCTCCAGTAGGCTAATCCTCTTGAAGTTCCTTTAGATTTGTGTAAAAATCGAGGACTTCCGGATTTTTAAGGGCGTCCTTATTTTTTACTTCCTCGCCTTGGATGACCTTCTTGACAGCTAACTCCACTTTTTTCATATTAAGTGTATAAGGAATTTCCGGTACTGCCAGGATCTTGGCAGGCACGTGGCGTGGAGAAGCATTGGCACGAATGGTTTTCTTTATCTTGTTTCTCAGATCATCGGTCAAATCATAGCCTTGAGCCACCTGCACAAAAAGAATCACCCGTACATCACTCTTCCAGTTCTGCCCCACAACAAGGCTGTCTGCTATTTCTTCCAACTGTTCCACCTGACGATATATTTCGGCCGTTCCAATGCGCACCCCCCCAGGGTTTAGGGTGGCGTCCGAGCGTCCGTATATTACGACGCCTCCACGTTCATTGATCTCTATGAAATCACCATGTCGCCAGATATTAGGGTACACGTCAAAATAAGCAGCATGATACTTCTCGCCTTTGGGATCATCCCAAAAATAGATAGGCATTGAAGGAAAGGGGGCTGAGCAAACCAGTTCACCCTGCTGGTCTAAAACCGGGTTGCCATCCACGTCAAAGGCCTCAACTTTCATAGCCAGACACCTGCATTGCAATTCCCCAGCATAGACCGGGCCCATTGGATTGCCGGCGGCAAAACAGCCATTGAGATCAGAACCACCGGAAATAGAGGCCAGCTGGAGGTCCTTTTTGACCTCATCGTATATGAATTCAAATCCTTCCACAGACAGGGGTGACCCTGTTGAAAGTATGGCCCTAAGCGGTGTGAGATCGTATTCCCTGCCAGGCTTCACTCCAGCGTTTTGAAGGGCAGCAATATAGCCAGCACTCGTACCGAAGATGGTGATTTTTTCGTCCTGGGCCATTTTCCACAGGGCACCCGGATCAGGGTGAAAAGGGTTGCCGTCAAAAAGCATGATGGATGCGCCTACTCCCAAGGAACTGGTTAACCAGTTCCACATCATCCAGCCGCAAGTGGTAAAATAAAAGATAGTATCTTCCCGTTTTAGATCCGTGTGCAACATGAGCTCTTTCAGCTGGTGGATGAGAATCCCACCGGCACTCTGTACCATGCACTTGGGAAGCCCGGTGGTTCCTGATGAGTACATGATATACAGGGGATGTTCAAATGGAACTTGTTCAAATTCGATTTCCAGGTTGGAATCGGTAGACTTAAAGTCCCGATAATTGATGGCATTGGGGACCCCGCTAATGTCCGGTTCTTGATCAGTATATGGAACCACTACCACCTTTTCAATGCTCGGAAGTTGCTTCAGGATGTCTGATATGCGCTCGATGGAATCAAGGCTTTTGCCTTTGAACCAATACCCGTTGGCGGTGAAAAGGACTTTGGGTTTGATCTGTCCAAACCGGTCTAGTACTCCCTTGATGCCGAAATCCGGCGAACAAGAAGACCAGGTCGCACCAAGACTCGTGGCAGCCAACATGGCGATGATGGTCTCCGGCATATTGGGCATAAAGGCGGCAACCCGATCCCCCACCTTGACTCCTGCTTCCTTTAAAGATTTGGCAACGCGGGCAACCTCATCATAGAGTTCCAAATAGGTCATCTTTTTGCTGTCGTGATCCTCTCCCTTGAAAATCAGGGCCACATGGTCATCACGGTATCGAAGCAGGTTTTCAGCAAAATTGAGACGGGCCCCTGAAAACCACTTGGCGCCAGGCATTTTTGTCACATCGTCAATTATTTGATCATAGGGCTGTGAAGCCTTTATGTCGGCGAATTCCCACATGGCTGCCCAGAAATCGGGGATATTTTCAATTGACCACTGGTAAAGGGGATCATATTCAATAAAACGCTGATTGAACTTTTCGTTGATGAACCCCATAAATCGATACATATTGGAATTTTTGATTCTGTCTTCCGAAGGCTTCCACAACAGTTTGGCCATAATCACTTCCCTCCCATTACTATGAATTGGTTCAACTTCGCTCCGCAATTGGGGACCGGTGAGACAATGGAACGAAGGGCTGGGAAAAGGAAAAGGGGTTTTCCGCCCTCGCGCACCAAAAAGTAGCTATATCACTAATTGCAGT
>CP070700.1:3434374-3440990 GCA_020349865.1 Desulfobacteraceae bacterium | reverse complement strand
CCAGACAAAGATCGGGATTTTCCCTTATGGGGTAGGTATCCTTACAGCATCCATGATTCTTTCCGTGATGATTATCCCGTATGCTGCCTCCATTGCAAGAGAAGTCATCTCCCTTGTTCCATCTGATGTTAAAGAGGCTGCATATTCTCTCGGGTCAACCCGACAAGAGGTCATCACAAAGGTGGTCTTGCCTTATGCCAGCTCCGGAATCGTAGCGGGCATTCTCCTTGCCCTCGGGAGGGCTCTGGGCGAGACCATGGCGGTTACTATGGTCATCGGTAATTCAAATCGCCTGCCTAAGGGAATTTTTAGTCCTGGAAACAGCATGGCCAGTGTTATTGCAAACGAGTTCACCGAAGCCACCGCCATTCTTCACATCTCCTCGCTGATAGAGATTGCCTTGCTTCTGTTTCTGGTGACCATGATAATAAACATCATCGGCAAGTATATCATTAAGAAGATAAGCGTTGGGGCATAGATGGGTCTGCATCGATTACAATTGAGAATATGGAAAGACAGAGGCTTTAAGGCCATTGTAATACTGTTTTCCTTTTTATCAATCGTGCCGCTCCTTCTCATTCTTTTTTACATAATCAAAAATGGAATTTTATCTATTGGCTGGGAGTTTTTTGTAGAATTACCCCGACCTGTGGGCGAGAAAGGGGGTGGAATATCGAACGCCATCGTTGGCTCTCTTCTTTTGGTGATCATTGCCGGTTTGCCCTCAATTCCTTTAGGAATAGCAGCAGGAATCTACCTCTCGGAAAATAAAAAGAGCACGATCACCTATTGGAGCGGACTCGCAGTGGACGTCCTTCAAGGAACACCTTCCATAGTCATAGGCATCATCGCTTACCTTTGGGTGGTGGTACCAATGGGCGGATTCTCTGCGTTTGCAGGCGGAATTGCATTGGGTATTATGATGCTTCCTATGATCGTAAAAGCAACGGAAGAGACACTGAGCCTCATCCCGGGCTCTCTGAAAGAGGCTTCGCTTGCATTGGGAGTGCCCTATTACCGGACCATACTGCGGGTCATCCTGCCCGCTGGTGTCAGCGGAATCATGACAGGAGTGCTCATAAGCACAGCAAGAGTCGCGGGAGAAACAGCGCCACTTCTGTTCACTGCCTTTGGAAACGCTTTCATGAACTGGAACCCAACCAACCCCGTTCACTCCCTCCCTCTTCTTATTTACAATTACGCTACGAGTCCCTATCCCGAATGGCATCAAGTCGCCTGGGGAGCTTCCTGTGTGCTTGTGGTTTTTGTGTTAACCCTGAATTTGGTAATGAGGACAGTAATAAGAAGATGGAAAGTGCAATTCTGAAAACCGCAGGCCTTTCAGCGTATTACGAAGACAATCAGGTGGTAAAAAATATTGGCCTCTCCATCCCTGAGTTCAAGATAACGGCTATTATGGGCCCGTCTGGTTGCGGAAAATCAACCCTTGTCAGATGTTTTAACCGGATGCACGAAATGGTACCAGGGGCAAGAATAGAAGGGAAAGTATTTTTAAAAGAAGAGAATGTGTACGACATGGAGCCTATCACGGTGAGGACCAGGATTGGAATGGTCTTCCAGAGACCTAACCCTTTTCCCATGATGACTATACGCGATAACGTGATCGCTGGGTATATATTAAACGGTATCAAACTGAACCGGTCGAAGAGCGACGATATTGTAGAACAATCCTTAAAGGAGGCTGCTCTGTGGGATGAGGTCAAGGACTATTTGCACAAAAGGGGCACATTCCTTTCAGGAGGACAACAACAAAGACTCTGCATCGCGCGCGCACTGGCGGTAAAACCTGATGTGTTGCTTTTCGATGAGCCCACATCTGCTCTCGACCCTAAGGCAACTTCCCATATTGAAGGGCTCATGGCGGACCTCAAGAATACTGTGACTATCATCCTCGTGACGCACAACATCGCCCAGGCCGGGAGGGTCTCTGATTTCATTGCCTTCCTCTACCTGGGAGAGCTGGTAGAATTCGGCCCAAAGGGGCATTTGCTCACTACTCCCAAAGATAAGAGGACAGAGGAGTTCTTGACCGGAAAATTTGGCTAAGGAGACCTTACATGCTTAAAAAGGACTTGGATTTGCTGGTGAAACAACTTTTGGAAAGCGCCTCGTTGGTTAAAGGCATGATTCAAAAAAGTATTCGAGGGCTCACACAAAAGGAAAAAGACGTATTATTGGAAGTTATTGAACAGGATGAGCCCAAGGAGAATGAGCTGGAAATCGCCATAGAAGAATCCTGTATCCAGCAAATTGCTTGCTATCAGCCCCAGGCAAAGGATCTGAGAACCATCATGATGGTTATGAAAATGAATAATGACTTAGAGAGAATGGGGGATGAGGCAGTTAATATTTCTGAAAGCGCTCTATTCTTGATAGAAAAACCGGAAGTGAAACCCTTAATAGATATCCCAAGGATGGCTGAAGAAGCTACGAAGATGATCGAGGATAGCCTGAAATCATTTATTAATGAGGATATTCAACTGGCCCAAAATGTTTGTGAAAGAGATGATATCGTTGACGGGTTGAGAGACCAAATCCTAAGAGAACTCATAACATTCATGGCAGCAGACCCCACGGTGATAGAGCCTTCTATTCGACTGATCAGGATCTCCCGGAGCTTGGAACGTATCGCTGATCTTTCCACAAATATCTGTGAAGATGTCATCTATATGGCAGAAGGAAGGATAATAAAGCACGGGCAGGTTAATACCTGAATCTTGCACCAACTATCTGCTACGGCTTGAAGCGCTTTGCCTTTAAAGCTCGTTTCATGATTTTGATCCTCACCATATAGGTAATATGCCTGCGGGTCAAAATCACTCCAACTTCGATTTAAACTCAAGGCTTTCTGCGCCTCGCTACGATACTTGGTGCAAGATTCAGGTAATAAACCGCAAGCTGAAATAAAATAGAAATTAAACTCAAGAAAATATCAGGGTAAATCCAGAATGTTAGTTGCCAAAAAGGGTAAAGGAAATTTCGAAAATTTACTAACCGTCACAAGAAACAAGGAGGAGCCAATGAGCACAAAAAATATCGTCATCATTGTCCTGGCAGCACTGTTTGTTCTTTTTGTAGTCCAGAATACGCGAATAGTGGAAGTTCAGCTTTTGTTCTGGACCGTGTCCATGTCCAGGTCTTTGATGTTGCTGGGCACGCTTCTTATCGGGTTGATTGGAGGCTGGTTGTTGGGCAGGGCAAAGAGAAAAAACAATGAATAGAACTGCGTTGTATTTGCCAGACTGTCTTAACCATTCTTGGCGGTTTTCCGTTTGGTTATCGATAACCAGTGCTATGCTATGATCGCGGCACCTAAATGCTTTCCAGAGTAAAAAGGGGGTATGAAATGAAAACCGTACGTAACCGGAGCACTATAATTACAAGAATATTTTACTCATCCATCGCCATGAGCATTGTGTTTTTTATTGGGTGTGCGGAAGTTCCTGTTACTCACCGGAAAGGGCTACACCTGGTTCCTAAATCAGAGTTGCTGTCTCTCAGCTTGCGCCAATATGATCAGACATTAAAAAAATCCAAACTTTCAACCGACCAGGGAAAGGTCCAGACGGTCCGTAGAGTGGGGGAAAGAATTGCACGGTCAGCAGAAGCGTTTCTTCAGGAGTCCGGCAGGAACGAACAGGTCAAAGATTATAAATGGGAATTTAACTTGATTGAAGATGATAAGGTCGTAAATGCATGGGCAATGCCGGGGGGTAAGGTGGCTGTATATACAGGAATCCTTCCATTCACAAAGGATGAAACGGGTCTTGCCGTCGTGATGGGCCACGAAGTGGCCCACGCTTTGGCTGATCATGGAAACGAGCGAATGAGCCAGGCCCTTCTCGCCAATATGGGAGGGATGGCCCTATCGGTTGCCTTGGCAAACAAACCTCAGCAGACGCGTGAGCTTTTCCTGACTGTGTTTGGGGCGGGTGCCAGCGTTGGATTAATGCTACCCTATAGCCGCCTTCACGAGAGCGAGGCGGATAGAATCGGTCTGATGCTTATGGCCAGAGCAGGGTATGATCCTCGAGAAGCTATAAATTTCTGGGAAAGAATGAACAAGAAAGAAGGACCACGGCCCCCGGAGTTTCTGTCCACACACCCTGCTCCCGCTTCACGCCAGGCCAATCTCAAAACCTACATTCCCGAGGCATTGCCCTATTATAGAAAACCTTTGAAATGATTTAACATCTTAGCGTTTTGAAACAACCAACCATGCCCCATCCTGACTTATTTTCAAAGAGCTAAAGTGTTACGAAATGATCAACATCAATTGAGAATAATCCGAGACCAATGAAGGGGGAATTATTCATGTTCAAAAAAACCTTTTGCGCGATAGCTTTGCTGCTTCTCTTAACGGCTGTAAGTGCCATAGCCGCTAAAATTATTGTCGTTAAAAGTGAGAAAAAAACCTCAAAAGATATCCCATTAGAATTTATTCTGGCAAAGACCAAATGGGATGGTAAAGACATCTGGATATGGGGGGCAGTGGAGAATACGACACAGAACACATATGAGCAAATAAAAGTCATATTCACGGTCAAAGGCTCTTCAGGGAAATTTATCGGAAGGAAGGTATGGGATACCGATCCGCCAAAAATTAAGCCGGGCCAAATCGGGTATATAGACGGGCAATATGTGCGTTGTGAACGAAAAAAACCCTATTATTTAGAGTACAATGTAACCAGCGACTGATCTTTTACTGCCTCCTTTATCCTGATTTTCAATTCACCGCTTGCTGCGGAGCATTTGATTTTGCGCTGAGCGCCGATCAAGTTATCATTGGACTGATTAACAATCTAAGAAAGTGAGTGGTCATTATTCGGAATAGGTAAGCTTTTGGGATTTTGAGTATATTCTTCTGTGTTTTGTGCATGTTATTGCTTTTTAACGGTCTTGATCTTTTCTGGTCCAGATGGCAAAATGATATTTCTATGCAAACACATTCATTATCATTTCCACCAACAAACGAGATATGTGGAGTCGTAAGGAGGAGATTTTAAAATGCATTATGACACTGCGCTGCGGTCATACGCGTCCAAAAGAATCGAGGAGATTGAAACTGCAGATATCCTTATGGGCATCCCCTGCTATAACAACGAGAAGACCATCACGCACGTCGTCCAAATGGTCACACACGGCCTTGCCAAACACTATAAAGACCGGAGAAGTGTGATTCTAATCGCTGATGGGGGCTCCACAGACGACTCCAGGGAGGCAGTTAA
Organism: Desulfobacteraceae bacterium; assembly: GCA_020349865.1. The sequence continues at coordinate 3,435,741 of CP070700.1, read as the reverse complement.
GGAATTTCAGATAAAACCCTGGCAGGAAAAAATTGTCTCCATTTATCGTGGACCTGGGGGCAAGGGTACTGCCCTAAGGTCGCTATTCGAAGCGGCCAATCGGTTAGATGTTCGTGCCTGTGGCATGGTGGATTCAGATCTCAGGAGCATTACTGCCGACTGGGTAAAATACCTCCTGGACCCGGTTTTGGAGAAAGGGTATCAATTTGTGTCACCTGTGTATGTAAGGCACAAATATGACGGAACCATCACTAACAACATCGTGTATAACCTTACCCGCGCGCTGTACGGAAAACGGATTCGTCAACCCATTGGAGGGGACTTTGCCATCTCAAGAGATGTGGCTAAGTTCTACAGCGAGCAAGAAGTATGGGATACGGACGTTGCCCGTTTTGGAATCGACATCTGGATGACCACGAGCGCCATCACCCAAGGCTTCCGCATCTGTCAGTCCAATCTGGGTGTAAAGATCCACGACGCCAAGGATCCGGGCCAACACCTCGGACCGATGTTTCGTCAGGTGCTCTCAGCGCTTTTCTCGCTCATGGAGCGGTACGAGAGTTATTGGAAGAAAATTCAGGGAAGCGAACCGCTGGACACTTTCGGCTTCGAGGGATACGTAGAACCTGAGCCCGTCAATGTAAATCTGGAAGGATTGATAGAACTTTTTAAGACAGGCTATCAGCAATTCTCAGCCTTATGGAAAGAGGTTTTCTGCGAAGAGTGTTTCAATCAGATCAGTAACACTGCCCAAATGGATTCAAGCCAGTTTTACTTTCCTACGGATTCCTGGGTCCGCATCCTTTATGAGTTGGCAGCAACGTTCCATAGCTGGCAAGTCAACCGAAACAAACTGCTTGATCTGATGACTCCGCTCTATTTTGCCCGGGTGGCCTCCTTTGTTCGGCAAAGCTGGGAGATGTCCTCACAGGAAGCTGAAGCTCTTGTTGAAGAGCAGGCTCAAAAATTTGAAGACCAGAAAGAATACCTGGTACAAGTATGGGATCAGAAATCCACAGAAACGACAAAGGCTTCAGGTTGACCCAATTGTAATTATCTACTACGATAAAACCCTGTGTGTAAGGACGCTTTAATTTAATGAAAACCTAAAGTTGATGACTTCGTAAAAAGTCATCAGAAAGACGGCACAGAAAAAAGCTCCGAATGCAGGGCGCGCGAATCTTTAGGAATGAGGCGTACTTAGAAGTAGGTCGGAATGACTAAAGACGAAGCGCAACGCAGCAGGTGGACTTTTTACGATGCCGTCAAGAAAGGATTGTTATGATCGTAGGGGTGCTAAAAGAAACTAAAGCTGAAGAGAATCGCGTTGCGATGACCCCTGGAGGGGTAGAGGTTATGACTCAAAG
>CP070700.1:3428176-3434274 GCA_020349865.1 Desulfobacteraceae bacterium | reverse complement strand
GGCCGAGTATAATCGGGTCGAAGATCAGGGTGAAAAGACGGCGAAAAATATCATCGGCTTTGGCAAATACGACCATTTTCTGACCGAGAAATGGTATCTTTACAGTAATGTGTTTTTTGAGAAAGATGAATTCAAAGATCTCAATTTGCGCTCTTCGATCGGAGCAGGCGGAGGATACCAGTTCTTTGAAACGCCCTTAACGAATTTATCCCTGGAGGCAGGCCTTACCTATGTGAATGAGGATTTTAAGGAGGCACTGGATGAGGACTATCCCGCTGGCCGGTGGTCATTGGATTTTGACAGATATTTCTTTAACAAGATTATACAGTTCTTCCACTTCCACGAAGGATCTGTCGGACTTGAGGACACGGACGATATGTTCATTCGCACCCGAACGGGTATAAGGGTACCAGTATACAAAAATCTCAAGGCGACGGCTCAATACAATTTTGACTGGGATAGGAGTCCTACCCCAGGTCGAGAGAAAGAGGATAAAATGTATATCTTCACGTTAGGTTATCATTGGTAGGGTTGTCGTTTTCAGCGGTTTCAACCCTCCACACCTTCATGATTTAAAGACCAAGCAAGGGAGGTCCAGGGAATGAATCAGAAGGTCTGTCAACACATTGTTTTTTGCTTTTTCTGGGTTTTCCTGGCCTTATTCTTTACAGCGCCAGGTTACAGCCAGGGAAAAGAAAGCCTATCCAAGAAGGACCTCCAAGAGGTGGTGGTCCGGGTGGGTTAACTCGACGCCCCGCCCCATTCTTCACCCTGCATCATCTCACAGTAGAGTTGAACGTTTCGCCTAACGATCTTCTGGTTTTTCGGTCTTTAGCGTACTGTGCCATTCATCTAGCTGGTGAGCTGCAATGCAGCGCCCTCCAAGACCGAAAGCAATTGCAGCGGCGACGGCAGTTGCGCCAAAAAGCAACCCAAAGGCCAGGCTGACGATTTCATCGGCCCAAAATGTTCGCAACATTAGCTAGAGTCGCTATCCAGTTGGTGGCTATTACTGGGGCTTTGTAACAATTTAACTAAGGAAATTGTAGGCTGTGAGCTTTGCTGTAGATGCAAAAAATCATTGACCAGCGCTTTTCATTTTAATAGAAGGATGTCAATCTGCTTGTGTACGACGTCATGGGCCAAATCAATCCTGAGCAGAAAGCCAAATAGACCGCCGCAGTTACATTACCGTCATGTTGCCATATGTGTTGCTGATCATTGGATTTGCTTTATTGATTAAGGGCGCAGACTTTCTCGTTGATGGAGCTTCATCCATCGCCAGGCGATTAGATGTTTCCGATCTGGTGATTGGATTGACCGTCGTCGCCTTCGGAACGTCTACCCCCGAATTATTTGTGAATATCATTGCTAGCATCAAGGGAAACACAGATATTGCCATTGGTAATGTTTTTGGCAGCAACATTTCCAATGTTCTTCTCATCCTCGGAGTGTCTGCGATCATCTATCCTCTATCAGTGACAAAAGGAACCGTGTGGAAAGAGATACCGTTAAGCCTTTTAGCGGCCCTTCTCCTTGGTATTTTGGCCAATGATCATTTAATAGACAAAAGAGATCTTTCAGCCTTAACAAGGATAGATGGCCTGGTTTTCCTCTCATTCTTTATCATATTTCTCTACTATTCATTCAGCATTGCCAAGAGAATCGAAGGGATGGAAGACCATGTGCCTGCAAAACAGTATGGATTTGCGAAGTCAGTGCTCTTGGTTTTTTCGGGGTTGATTGGTCTAAGTGTGGGCGGGAAATGGATTGTAGATGGGGCTGTTCACTTGGCCACAAGTTTCGGAATGAGCGAGTCCCTAGTGGGATTAACCATTGTCGCAGTTGGTACATCCCTTCCTGAACTGGCCACTTCAGCCATGGCCGCCCATAAGAGGAATGTGGAAATCGCTGTCGGCAATGTGGTTGGGTCTAATATTTTCAATGTCTTTTTCGTTCTCGGCATCAGCTCAGTCGTAAAACCTTTACCTTTTCAGACAAAAAACAATATAGATGTAGGCATGGTCATCCTTGCCAGCATCCTATTGTTTCTTAGTATGTTCACAGGAAGAAAACGCTCATTAGATAGATGGGAGGGAATCATCTTCCTTGCTCTATATGCGGGATACATCGTATTCCTTATTACTCAGGGGTAGAAGCTAGAAGAAGTGGAGTACTGGAGTGTATTGGAGTATTGGAAGAAAGGAATATTGGAATAACGGGGGACTGGAGTGCTGGAGTATTGGAGTACGGGAGCATTGGAGTATTGGAAGAGTTCGAAGAATGGAATGATGGAGAATGAATTCTTGGAAGGAGGGGAAAATGAAGGTATTGGTGACTTACTACTCGGAGACGGGAAATACTGAAAAGGTGGCCAAGGCTATTTATGAGGGCATCCAACGAGCCGAGAAAGAAATTCTGCCGATTGAAGAAGTGGCCAGCGTTGATGTCTACGACCTTATCTTTTGCGGGTTTCCAGTGCATGCCAGCAGCGTGCCGGGCAAGGCGCAACCCTTTCTGAAAAATGTTCCGAAAGACAAGAAATTGGCCGTCTTTTCCACGCACGGTTCGCTTCGAAAGGGACAACTGGCTGTAGCTGCTTTTGATTATGCCATGAGCCTGGCATCAAGCGCAAAAGTCATCGGAACCTTTGGATGCCGGGGAAAGGTCAAATCAAGCCTCCTGGAACAGCTTATGAAAAAGCCCGAGCACAAGGCCTGGGGGGAAGAGGCTCAGAGCGCCAGTGGACATCCTGACGAAGCAGATCTTGAGGATGCAAAGGGTTTTGCCAAACAGATGGTAAAAAAGGCCTTGTCCTGAACTTGACTCAACCCCAACGGCCCGGTATCTTAACGTGGACTGCCCTAGCCCGAAGCCGTGCTAGGGGTCCTGCTTGCAGGACGAAGGGGATGCCTTGTTGTATTCTTCTTTTAACAAATAAATGTGATTTCCTGATACTTCAGTTTTAATTGAATGATCCCAAACTGCTTAAACGGCCATCTCAGAGCCTTGTTTTATCCCTATATTCAGAGGGGCTGCTTGTCCCTGTTTATCTTGGCCAATGTAAAGCGTGAGATGCGGAAAAGGGATCTCAATATCTTTTTCATCAAATACCTTTTTTAGCCTCCTATTAAATTCACGACCAACTGTCCACTGTCTGATCGGTTTTGTTTTCGTGCGAGCCTTAATGATGATTGCAGAGTCGTCAAATTTATCCAGACCCAAGATTTCTATGGGTTCAAGGACATCATCCTTAAAAACTGGATCGTTGCGTAACTCCTCATCAACCTGTTTGATCACTTCGATAACTTCATCAATATCTTCTCGATATGCAACACCGATGTCGAATACATAACGGCCATATTCCTTTGTCATGTTTGTCACAATCTGGATCTGTCCATTTCTTACATAATGAACATTGCCAGCAAGATCTCTCAGCACCACCATCCTCAGGTTGACCCTTTCTACAAGTCCGCTTTTGTCGGCGATCTGAACTACATCACCTACACGAATTTGATCTTCAAGCAGAATAAAAAAGCCACTGATGATGTCTTGCACGAGGCTTTGGGCACCGAAACCGACAGCAAGACCAACAATTCCTGCGGCGGCAAGCACAGGTCCAACTTGAATTCCAAACTCGCCCATAATCATAATTGCAGCAAGGATAAAAACGCCGATCACAATAATGTACCGGATAATGGCACTGAGAGTATCCACTCGTTTTTGGAACTCGGGGTCCCCTTCCCTTTTTGAGATTGAAAAAATGCGGGTAGACACAAATCGAGATAGCCTCAGAGCTATTAGAGTAAGGACGACAATCAACAATATTCTCAAACCGCTTGTCAAAAACCATTGCGTAGCAATTTCAAAATACTCTTTCATTGTTCCTCATCTCCTTCCTTTATCTTGGATTTTTTAATTTTTTCTTATCTTTGAAGTAGAAATACTGAAAAGCTATGAGGTGATTCATTTATTTTTGATGTTTCACGGCAGTATACAGCAGGGCTATATAAGCTGGAGGGAGGTGTAAATGAATGACCTGCCAGGCTTTGATAGCTTGGCATATCTTCGCCTGTGAATGGCCCTTATTTTGTTACGACTACCAGATGAAACCTCTAAAGTTATCCAACTTAATATTGCCCAAATAAACTTAAACTCCAAGCTACTTATCTAAGCGTTACTTTTGGGGCATAGAATTTGTGCATGATTATGGTTAGAATACTTAAAAATGACGGGATTCAAGTATCATAGCAGAAATCGTTAGTTCGAGACTGCAAGAGCCAAACACAATTTGAAAGCTAAAATTGAAAAGGCACGATGGATGAAAATCCTCTCAGCGGTGCATTCACTTTTCTTTTGGCTGTAGCTTGCTGTTTGTAAGACGGAATTCCAGCGGCCTTAGCGTATCAAGATGAACATCACGCTGGGGAAAAGCAATTACGATGCCCGCCTCACGGAAGAGAAAATCGATGCGAAACCTCACGCTGCTTTCAATGAGGCGTCGCTCTATAACGCGGCGAATACTGATCCAGAAGTGAACCTCAAAGATTAAGGCGTTATCTCCAAAATCAGCAAAAACAACAAAGGGCTCTGGATCCTTGAGAACTCTATCATTTTCTTTTGTGGCCTTCAGCAGAAGCTCTTCTACCTCCTTGACCGGAGAACCGTAGATCACGCCTACGACAACCTTTGTTCTGATTTTCTGATCGGACAAGGTCCAGTTTGTGATGTTTTTTTCCAAAAAAGCGCTGTTTGGTACCAGGATATGGATATTCTCTCCGGTACGGACACGAGTACATCGGGCGCCGATCTCCTCAACCTTTCCCAAAACGCCGTCTACCTCAATGAGGTTGCCGATATTAATAGGCCGTTCCGCCATGATAATGAATCCGCTGATGAAATTGTTAATTAGGTTTTGGGCCCCGAAACCAACGCCTATGGCAATGGCGCCGCCAAAAAAAGCAAAGGCGGCAAGTGGGATATTGAGCATCCGAAGCGCAAAGAGCAGTATCAGAAGATAGGCGAAGTAGGTGAACATTTTCTGAATGGCCGAGGCGGTGGTCTCCTTGAATCGGGTTCTCATGAGGAGACGATTACCTACGGTTCGATTAAGGATCCTGACGGCTATAATTCCCACAACAAAAACACCTAGCGCGATCACCAATTTTCCAACAGTAATGGGATGACTGCCGATGACCAAAACCTTGAAATTCCAAACTGAAGAGAAATTCTCTAGCATCTCTAAGCTCCCTTACTCACTGTTATCCCTCATCATGGGCTGGATTGAGCCCCGGCCAATTCCGTGGTCGCGTGACATTATCTTTGAAAGAAGGGGCGATTTTTTGAGACCGAGCTTAGGGAAATCTTTCCTACGAGTCAAGCGCAAACAAATCTCTATATGCCCTTGGAATCAAAAAGCTTTGCCTGAGCAACTGAAAGGCGAATACACAAGATGCGGAGGTCGGTTCTTTACCTCAAAAATTGCAGACTTCTTGCCAAAACCTCCGTTATTAAATGAATGAATTTACTTACGAATTCCTTTAGAAATCTTGAAAATTGGTCGATTATAGACTTCCCAAATAAATCAAAACCTGCAGACCCTCACCGCGATCGTTTTTTAAGGCCAGCCCCTTTGATTAACAGCTACTTATCGTAGTCTATAGTTTTGAGGTATCAGATTTTGTTATGATTACAATCCGTAAGCTTGAAAATGTCGGGATTCAAGTATCATAAGTCAAAACATTGTGCCTATTCTCACAAAATACAATATATCGACATCCCTATGGATCATGGAGGCGGTTATGTCCATCCATTACAAGGGAAAACGAGCAAGTTTGGGATATTTTATTGACATCACCGATCGCAAGAGGATCTGCAACTATTCTATGAGGTGCTTATCCCTTTTGCCCTATTCAAAAAGCGCCTTAACAAGTCCACCGGTATGGGGAAAAGGATAGTGGAACTATTCTCTGCGGATATCTCTCTCAAGCTCTGCAAATATCTTAGCTGCAGGGCCTCAGGGTGCGGATGGATGATGCCTGCCGCTTCTGAAAGTCGAGTGGCGGCCTGGTATTCACCCTCCGCATTGATCACCTTGG
>CP070700.1:3418776-3428076 GCA_020349865.1 Desulfobacteraceae bacterium | reverse complement strand
TTTGGCTGTTTAAAAATCATGAGGGTGCTGACACCATGTGCATATAATCTGTCCTTGTTATCAATTATTTTGCCATCCGCTGTGGCTATTCGGTTCCCGGCATGTATTACTTTAGCCTTGCATCGAACTATGCCGGTTTTGTTTGTAATCGGTCGGATAAAATTGACTTTAACCTCCACCGTTGAGCAACTGAGGCCAACAGAAAGTGTTGAAAGAACGGCCGAAGTCATAGCGGTATCAAGTAAAGTGCTTGCAATACCGCCATGAACCGTCGCGAAAGGGTTGTAATGATATTCTGCCGGTTCAAGCTCAAATAGGGTGCTGCCTTTTTCAACCTCCCGAATTCTGTAACCAACAAGCATAGCTATGGGAGGAGGTTTTATTTTTCCATCCCTTATGGAACATAAATAGTCTAGCCCGCTGATTGATGTTGCATCTCTCGCACTTATCTTTGGATCTTCCCAAGTAATGGTGTGAACGCGTTGTTTGTTCATCTTCTCATCCAGGATCATTTGACTATGGGGTCAGAGCTTTCATTTTGAATATTATGTATGCACAGTTTGAGGTTTTTGAAAGCAAAATATCTGAACCACGTTCCCTCTTACCTTTTCCATACTTTTATGCGGTTAAATGGAAGACACTAAAGCAATACCAAACATACATATTTTTGTATAGCTTATTTCAACCCAGAGAGTGCAGTAGTCTCCTACTGCACTCTCTGGGTTGATCAGCTGAAAGGGATTCAGGGGAGATAAATTGGTCTGCCGAGGCAATCTCTTACGGCTTCGGCTAAGGCTTCGCTGAGGGTCGGATGGGGAAAGGTTGCTCTTGCTAAATCTTCCAGGGTGGCTTCCAACTGGATAGCGAGCACGGCCTGACCTGCCATTTCACAGGCGCCTTGGCCGATAAAGTGTATACCGAGCACTTCTCCGTATTTCTTGTCAGCCACAACCTCCACAAGCCCTTCATTCTGGGAGAGTATCATGCCAAATGGGTTCATTGAAAGCGGCGCAGATCCCTCAACCACGTCGTACCCTGCGTTTTTTGCCTCCTTGCTGGTAAGGCCTACGCACGCGACCTGAGGCTGAGTGAAAAGCACCCTGGTGATGGTTCTATGATCGAAAGAGGTTTTCATACCCATGGCATTTTCCGCAGCGACAATTCCACCTTGAGAGGCCAGATGGGAGTAATGCATTTTCTTGGGAGCAGCAACGTCCCCCAAGGCATAGATGCCGTCTACAGCGGTCTCCATATGTTCGTTGACGGGGATAAAATCGGCCTTCTCATTCAGACCCACTGTCCCAAGGCCCAGACCTGTTGCGGCCGCCGCCCTTCTGAGACTGATCACGCGATCAACCATGAGGGTCTTTTCCTTTTCTTTCACTTTTAATTCACAATGGAGACTACCCTTTTTTTTCTTAAGGCCAAGGATATCTGCATTTGTAATTACAGTGATACCTTGATTCTTTAAGGCCTTGGTAAGCCGGGTTCTTATGGCCTTGCTCTCATCTGAAAGGATACTATTATCTTTTGTTGCCAGCATAACGTCTGAATCAAATCTTTTAAGAAACTGGGCTATCTCAATCAACCATGGACTCCTGCCAACCAAGAGGACCCTCTTGGGAACTTTTTTTGCCTTCAGCAGGTAATCGCTGGTTGTGACCTCTTCTAAATCAGATCCAGGGAAGTCCGGTTTTAACCATCGTGCTCCTGTGGCTAAAATAATACTCTTATAAGCCATGGTTTTACCGTTGACTTCCACCTTTGCCTTTCCGGCAAGTTTCCCCCTTCCTTCAATGATTTCAACCTGATTCTTTATGAGTGTTCCCTTAACACCCTGGCGCATAAAGTCGATCAATTCATCCTGCCGTTTTATGAGAATAGCGTAATCTTTTGAGACTCCAGAGAAACCCAACCCCATCTCTTTTCCAAGGGAAAGGCTCCCCAATATACTGGATGCTACCATCATGTGACCAAACGGGACGCACCCCCTGTTCATGCAGAGGCCACCTAAAAGACTATCTTCGATAAGGCCAACCTTGCCGCCCAGTTGAGCAGCTCGGATAGCTGCCGGAACACCTCCTGCACCCCCGCCTAACACCATAACATCATAGATCTTCTCTGCCATCCTTTTCTCCCTCAAGAGATCATCAAGAGGGGGTCCTCAATCATCTCCTTGATGGTTTTAAGAAATCTGGCGCCAGGGGCTCCATCAATAATTCTGTGGTCAAAGGTCAGGCTCAATCCGATTCGTGGCTCTGATATCACACGATCATCCTTTACGCCTGGTTTTTTCACAATTCGGCCCACACCCAAAATAGCGCTCTCAGGGGGGCGAATAATGGGTGTAAAAAAGTCAATATCTGCAAAACCCAGATTGGATATGGTAAAGGTTCCGTTAGCAAGATCATCAGGTAAGAGTTTGTTCTCTCTCGTCTTTTGGATCAGCCCTGAAATCTCCTGATCTATCTCCCGGATGGTTTTCAGATCCGGATTCCTTACAACAGGCACTATAAGCGCGTCATTGGCCTCCATGGCGAGACCGATATGGACTTGCCTCCACACATGGAGGGTATCACGCTCCACGCTTGCATTGATCCTGGGATGGAGACGAATGGCCAGGGCGGCTATTTTCACCAGAATGGAGTTATAAGAGATCTTTTGTCCATCTCTGTTGAGGCGTTCTCGAAGGGTGATAAGGGACTCTGCACATGCCTCTGTATGCAGGGTGAGTTGTGCGGACTGGCTCAAGCTCTGGTACATATTCTCGAAGATCACCCGCCGCACACCCTGTATTGGAATGCTTTCCGAGATCTCTTTGAGCGCTATAGCCTTTGGCAGCGACTCAGGTGGTATTTCAACCTTTTTCTCTGTAACAGTTGGCACCCCTTCCAACACATTGAGGATATCAGCCCTCACAATTCTCCCCCCCGGGCCAGAACCCACAATGGTGCTCAAGTCCAGATTGTGTTTCGCAGCCATGGACCGGGCCAGAGGAGAGGCCTTGATACGGCCTTTTGGCCCTGCGGATGAAGGGGGCGGAGCAGAAGGTTCAGTTTCCGGGGAGGCAGCCCCGGCCAGCATTGTTTCAACCTTCTCAGCAGCTCTGGCCTCAGCCGAGGGGTAGTCCTTGATTATCCGTTCGTATTCCTCTCGATCTTGTGCCAGAAAGCCGACAGTTTCCTCCACCGCGCAGGTTGTTCCTTCAGGGACAGTCGGATGGATAATTCCATCTGAGGGTGCCGGCACATCAAAACTCACCTTATCGGTCTCTATGACCAGGATGGTTGTCGCCTCTTTTACTGTATCTCCGGATCTGAACTCCCAGCGAACCAACTTAGCGCTCTCCATGGTAAGGCCCAATTTGGGAATATTAATCTCGATCATATACACGCCTCCTACCGGTTAAGAACCCTTTTAACCCCCTCAACAATATCGCTCATCTGTGGCAGAACAAAATTCTCCATAACCGGACTGAATGGAATGGGGACATCTTTGGCCCCGATACTTGTGACAGGGGCATCCAAATAATCAAAAAGTTCTTGCCCTATCGTGGCGGCTATCTCCCCACCGAAGCCGCCCGTCAGACAGGCCTCATGCGCAATAAGCACGTTATTGGTCTTTTTCACAGACTCGGCAATGAGATCAAAGTCAAGGGGTTTTAATGTTCTCAGATCAACAATTTCCACATCGATCCCCTCTTTTGCCAGTTGATCGGCTGCCTCCAGGGACAGATAGGTCATCCTGGAATAGGTGATAAGGGTAATATCTTTCCCCTTTCTCTTGATAGCGGCTTGGCCAAGCGGGATGACATATTCTTCTTCCGGTACCGGTCCGGTTTGGGCAAATAGTTTTTTGTGCTGAAAGAAGATGACAGGGTCGTCGTCTCTGATGGCGGTCTTGATGAGACCTTTGACATCCGCTGGTTCTGAAGGCACGACCACCTTAAGCCCCGGGGTATGGACAAACCAGTTTTCCAGTGATTGGGAGTGATGAGCCGCAGCAGAGAGACCACCACCATCCGGGGCCCAGATGACGAGTGGGATTCTGGCCTGCCCCCCGAACATGTAGCGAATCTTGGCTGTCTGGTTGACAATTTCATCCATGGCAGTGGTAAAAAAATCAGCGAAGTGCAGATCCACAAGAGGCCTCATACCGGTTAAGGCCGCACCCACGCCTGCACCCACAATGGCCGTCTCTGATATGGGCGTATCAATGACCCTGCCGGGGTATCGCTGATTAAGCCCCTTAAACTGTCCAAAGATTCCATCGTGGGCCGTAAGATCTTCCCCAATAATAAAAATTGTTTCGTCTCTTTCCATCTCTTCACCCAAGGCCTCAGCCAGTGCCTCGGTACATGATATGTTTCTATCGGTCATTATCTACTCCTTCAGGGATTAACAAAGAGGTCTTCCAAAGCGTCCTCCGGTCTTGGAAGGGGGGCCTTCTGGGCGTATACCACTGCCTCTTCTATGATATTTCCTGCCTCTTGTCTTAGATCCTCGTACAGCTTATCGGAAAGTGTTCCCTCTTTTTTCAAAATGTTTCTAAAAAGCTCAATTGGATCGCTTTTTCTTCTAAACGCATCGATCTCCTTTTGGGACCTGTACTTTTGAGGGTCTCCCTCAAAATGCCCACGATACCGGTATGTCTTGTTCTCGACAATACTTGGTCCCTTTCCATCTCTGGCCCTTTTGACCGCCTCACCTACCATCTTTCTCACATCCAGGATATTGTTTCCATCTGTGACATAACCGGGCATGCCATATGAAGAGGCGCGTCCGGCCACTGAGCCGCCTGAAAGAGAATAATCTGCAGGTGTTGTGGACGCATAGAGATTATTCTCGCAAACAAATACAACAGGGAGTTTCCAGATTGCCGCCATATTGGCAGCCTCATGAAATGTTCCCCTGTTGGATGCGCCGTCTCCAAAGAATACGATTCCCACCTGATCGGTCTTCCTGAGTTTGATGGAAAGGCCTGCCCCGACGATAATAGGGAAACCACCGCCAACCACACCATTGGCACCAAGGATGCCTATAGTGAAATCGGCAATATGCATGGAACCCCCCTTGCCTTTGCAGTAGCCGGTAGCCTTTCCTAAAAGCTCTGCAAACATCAACTTTGGATCGGCTCCCTTTGCAATAAGGTGACCGTGCCCGCGATGGGTACTGGCCACATAGTCATCTTCGCGAAGCACGGAACAGGTCCCGACAGATGAGGCCTCCTCCCCAATGGATAGATGAATAAAGCCTGGAATAAGATTTTGCTGGAAGAGTTCTCCTGCCTTTTCCTCAAAGGCCCGAACCAAAAGCATTTGTTTTAAAAGAGATAATTTTTCTTTTTTGTTTGTTTTCACTTGTTTTATCCCCTCACCAGATTTAACTCCTTCGCCTTTCAGGCGAACAACATCAGACCATTGGCATCTTGAATATGGAATGATAAATTTTTTCCTTCGACATTCATTATTCCATGTTTGATATCCTGCGGTTTATAAAATAACTTTGATGGTTTCGTAAAAAGTCTTATGGACGGTCATTGCGAGCCCGCGACGAGGCTTGTCGGCGAGCCTCTCGGCCATGAGCGGCTCGACTTGAGCTCGTCGAAAATTCTCGGGGCCGAATGGCTCAATTCGTGCCGCTCGGGGGAGTCGGTGTGAGCACCTTCATATCTATCTCAGGATCATAAGTGCGGATCATCCGCACCCCTTTCACCTCGTTAATCATGATTTCACAGGTGATCAATACCGGATTTTTCCCTTTAATCAGGTGACCCCCGTGAATGTTTCCCTCTTTATCGCTCAGCATACCGTGCATATGGATGAAGAGGCTCTCATCTTCTTCCTGGCCGATGGAACCCTGACCACCGAGAAATTCCAGAGGGCCATCAAAGTCCATTGGGTTGCCGTAACCGGCACCAATTTTGTTCTGCAAAGGAACTGCGATCAAAATGGAGGCCCTCTTAAGGCTACCAATGCAAAAGGTAATGGCACCACTTTTTATATCAAAACGCTTGCACGAGTCCTCTATCCCTTCAATGATGTCAGATCCGGGGAGCACTCTGATCATAACCACTTTTCCCATATGTCCTTCCGAAACGGTTGTGCTCATCCTATTTACCTGAACTCGATTTTTGGCATTTTAGGCACTTCAAACACAAGGATTTCTTCTATGGCGTATACAACCCCGCCTGAACAGGCAGATACATGGACAATATTGGAAATAAGGAAAGAATAATCAAAACAACGACATCCATAATAACAAACGGGATCGCCTGTTTGGCCAGAGAATCCAAATCACCCTTTACCAAATTGGCTGCAGTAAACAGATTGACACCAACAGGGGGCGTTGCCTGGCCGATAGCCAAGGCACAAACAAAAATAACACCGTACCATAAAGGATCAATCCCAAATGCAGCCAACACAGGTATCAGGATGGGCATTATTAGATAAGAGATGGAGATAGCATCTATGATCATCCCCAGGCCAAGGAGCAAGAAGTTTACAAGGATGATCATGACCGCGGCGTTGGGTGATATGCTGATAATAAAATTGGCCGCCAAGTCGATAACACCAATAACGGATGCTGTCCAGGTAAAGATCCCCGCAAATACGACGATGAACATGATCACCGAACTGGTGACACTGGCATCAACCAGGATTCTTATCATGTCACGCCATGTAATAGAATGGTAAATAAAGATTGCCACAAACAGGCTGTAAAAAACCGCCACAACGGCCGCCTCAGTAGGCGTAAATATACCCGCATATATGCCCCCCAAAATAATGACCGGGGTTAGGATTGCCCATATGGAGTTTTTTAGGGCGATGAGGATCTCTTTTGGGGTCCCTCTTTTTTCCACGCCCTTATAGCCCCTTTTTCTTGATATGAGATATGCCACAAGGACTGTACCCGCCCCGGTAAGGAGCCCCGGGAAAATACCTGCCACAAAAAGGGCGCTTACCGATACGCTGGTGATGTTTCCATATATAATGAAGGCAATACTGGGTGGTATGATGATAGACAGGTCCGAGGAATTGGCGATGGTTGCTCCGGCAAAGTGTTTGTCATAGCCATGCCTGATCATGGGGGCGAGGAGAATCAATCCCACGGCCGCTGTGGTTGCAGGCCCAGACCCTGAGAGGGCCCCCCAAAACATACAGGTAAAAACGGCAACCATTGCCAGACCGCCTACGGCTTTTCCGACCAGAAGCTCAAAAAAATGTGCGATAGATGCTGCAAGTCCTGCCTTTTCAAGAATCACTCCAGCCAAAACGAAAAACGGGATCGCAAGAAGTGGGAAGGAAGCGATTCCAGAGGAAAAATTTACCCCCAGCATTCCTATTCCAAGATCAAATTGATAAATGGTAACAACAGCGGAGATGCCGAGAGCTGTCCCAATCGGAAGCCCCAAGGCCATGAGCACGAGGAATAATAATGAGATGACAACAATCTCCATTAGTTCTCCCTTTTTCCCTTAAGCGCATTCAATTTTGAGGAAGCCTCTCGGTAAATGCCTGCGAACACAAAAACAGAAAAAACGGGGACGCCAATATAATAGATCCATACGGGGATACCCAGGGCCGCGGAGGTTGCATGAAAGAGGGTCAGTTCTTCATAAATAGCCTGGATCATGTATATGTCAACAAGGACGAAAAGGATGGCGCTCAATCCTGAACCAAAAACGATCACAAATTTTTTAAGTTTTTTTGGAAAAATATTATACAGGGTGACCATGCCGAGCTGGCCCCCGCGTTCAAAGGCAATTCCGGAACCGATGACGGTTATCCAGACAAAGAGGTTAATGGTGATTTCTTCAGTTGCTGCAAATGAGAAGTGAAACAGATAACGGCTGAGGACATTAATGAAGGCAATGGATGCCATTGAAAAGAGCAGAATGGCAACTAGCCAATGATCGATTCTAATACGTTTATTTGTTTGGCCCATTCATTTCCCCTTTTAAAAAACCCCTGGGATATAAGAGAACTCCCAGGGGCTTTCTTTTTCAAGACACTACTTGGCCATATCGGCTTTGGCCTTTTCATAAAGGTCGTTTCCGATCTTGGGCACCCATTTTTCATAAAGGGGTTTGGTGGCATTTATAAAGGCATTTCGCTCTTCGCCTGAAAGGAACGTTACGGTCGTCCCTTTACTCTCCAACCATTTCACGGGTTCCGGGACCTTCATGGTATGATTGAACTCATTCTTCAAGATGTTAAGCGACTTATCCCCGTCAAGCCCTGCACGACAGAGGGCGATTTCGAAACGGCCTGATTCTTCAGCGGCCTCTTTAATCGCTTTTTGGATATCCTTGGGAAATGCATTCCATCCTTTCTTGTTCCAGTAGATGATTAAAGGATCCACGAGATAGTTCCAAAAGGTGGCAAACTTGTGGTACTGATGAATTTGTACCGGGACAAGCACGCCCACGGGATTCTCCTGGCCGTCCACAACCCCTTGTTGAAAGGCAGTCACCGCATCCCCCCAGTTCATGTTCACGGGGTCAGCGCCTAATTTCCTGAAGATATCAATAAAGATAGGGCTTCCCACGACGCGAAGTCTTAAGCCTTTTACATCTTCGGGCATGTGTATGGCCCGTTTGCTGTTTGTCACCTGGCGAAACCCGTTTTCGGCCCAGGCAAGAGCAACAAGCCCCTTTTTCTCCATGGCTTCAAACACGGCTTTTCCCGCTTGGCCATGCTCGATTTTATCAAGGTTTTCAAAGGTGTTGATAAAAAAAGGCAAGGAAAAGAGGTTGCACTCCGTGATCACCGGAGATATGTTAATGGTGGATTCATAAGCACAGTCGATCACGCCGTTGGCGACTAATTGAGCAGACTTTAACTGTGCTCCTTTTAACAGCACGCTGCTGTAGTAAGGTTTAACATTGATCTGACCGTTTGTCTTCTGCTTTACCAGTTCAGCAAACTTGGTAGCTCCCATGCCCCAATAAAAAGATGCCGGAACATTAAGTTGCATCTTATACTCTTTTTTGAATTTGCCTGCCTCGCTCGAAGCTGTTAAGAGCATTAAGAAGGAAAAACAGAGGGCAAAAACAAAGACATACTTAAGATAACTGGTTTTTACTGTCATTATAGCCTCACTCCTTTCTGTTTACGTTGGATGTTAACGGTATAAACTTATTTCACTCACCTCCTTTCTCACTTATTTTTTTTGGCTAGGTGTTTTGCTTTTCTTGTTCCTTACTTTGGATCGCTGGCCATTAAGATCATCGTATTGAAAGGTCCCTGTCCACTTACCCGGGATTAAGTGCACATGCAGTGCCTTTGCCAACGTACGT
>CP070700.1:3396594-3418676 GCA_020349865.1 Desulfobacteraceae bacterium | reverse complement strand
G
Source organism: Desulfobacteraceae bacterium (assembly GCA_020349865.1). The sequence continues at coordinate 3,418,675 of CP070700.1, read as the reverse complement.
AATTGTCTGGTAGGCTGTGTCCCACGAAAGACCGTTATAGGTTCCGCTCACGTTGCCGACATCCACGTACCACGTAGCAGCTTGTGCGCTGGATAAGGGGTTTAGCGAAAAAGCAAGCACGCAAAATAACGCTAACAACAAGACCTTAATGATATGACTGTTTTTGACCTCAAAAAAGCTTCTCGTATTTACCTTCATTTTTTCCTCCTCTCGATTTGAGCTATTTCATACTTAAAATCCCTTGTCCGGAACATTAAACCCCAATTGAGCCGAAAGGTGCTAATAAATCCCCTCTAACTCCCCTTTACAAAAGGGGAGGACTTTTGCTTCCCCCTTTAATAAAGGGGGATCGAGGGGGATTTTGTTTGATCTATGTGGAACGATATTTGCCTGTTTTATAAAGTACCTATGAATGAGTTATGAAAAACGCTTTGTAGCTTTGCAAAAGCCTTGTGTGCCAACGCATCTATCGAAAATCTACCGGATTGTTTCGCTCGATTGGAATGTTACAAAAAACAAATAATTAGTCCATAGGAGAAAAGAAATCATGAAAGATTTTATTTCAGTTAGTCCGCTGAAGATACTGGAGAAGTCTTGCCGGAAAAGCCTCGGTGCCGGAAATATCGGTGTACTCATTGCCCGAGCAGGGGTCGGCAAGACTGCCTGCCTGATCCACATTGCTTTTGACAAGATTTTTCGCCAGGAGAAACTGGTTCATATTTCCCTTGAAGAGGGCCCCGAAAAGGTCACCTCATATTACAATGTTATGTATTATGATCTTGTCAAGGCCCTAAATCTCGCTGATGAATCTGAAATACGGTCGCTCATTAACAGAAACAAAATGATTCTTGCCTATTTGAACCAGAGCTTTGAGGTTGAACGACTCCGTGCCAGCCTCAAGAACCTGGCTGAAAACCTCGAGTTCAGGCCTGATACGCTCATTGTGGACGGCCTTGATTTTGAAAGGGCGAAAAGGTCTCTAATTGAGGAGATAAAAGACACCGCCAGGGAATTCCACACAGAGATATGGCTTTCGGCCCTTTCTCACCGCCATATTACTGAGGTTAATGAAAGGGGCATCCCCCATCCATGCCAGCAGTGCGATGACCTCTTCAGCATCATTATCCAATTGCAGCCCGGACCATCAGGGGTTTTTTTAAAGCTTCTAAAGGACCACGACAACCCTGTAGTCCCAGACAATGGGGTCAGGTTGGATCCGGATACATTCCTGGCTTTGAGTTAATGTCCACTAAAAATTGGTGAGTGGATATGCGTTAGGATTGAAGCATTGGCATAATAGGAGACAAAATGCCTTGCTCAGAATTGTTATGAAGGATTCACAAAGTTCTTGGCCAGATCATTATCGATCACGTAAATACAGACTTCTTTTGATCCTTTCTTGGTATATCTATACTTGTCGCGTAGATTGTTCATCATAAAAGTGACATCGGCCCGAATCCTTTTATCGTAAGTCTTGAAAGCCTCTGTCTCGTAATCCTTGATGGCGCGACGGAAGTTTTCATTTTCGAGAAAGGGATCCAGCACCTTTTCCTTTAGATTACGAACGTATCGCTCATGCATGTCTTTATAAAGATTAGTTTCCGTGATGGGTTTCCCGTCAAGCATGATTTCCTGAGTCAATGTTTTGGATGTATACTCCTTTTGAGTTTCTTTCCGGAATGATAGGCGCTTTTCTTTGTCCACCTTTGCACCCAGCAAACAACTCTCGATGCTCTCGAAAAAGTCTTCGGTAATTTCCAGTTTTTCTCCTGTATATTTACAGGTTTCGACTGACTCTTTTTCAAAGTTGATAGCAAAGAGGTAATTCTGGATATCCCTGGAAATCTGTTCCTCATTGTAATAGTAAAGTGACTAATTGACTTCCTGTAAAATCGTATAGTTATACATTTGAAGTAGAGAGTCCAGAAACCCTTTAGGTATCGATCCGTTCAATTCCTTTGTTAGCTTAGTGAAAAAGCTGCACAGCATTGACATGTTGATGAGTTTGTCTTCCTTGGCGTAAGCAGAATAAAACTCATTAAATATCTTTATTGAATCGCGGCCGGAAAAGCCCTTTTCTCCTTCTGTCTCTGATTCTGCAATGATTCTTCGTCTCCGCTTGGCCGTAAACCTTTTCCTATCCTCTTCCGTAAGCCATGTTGGTATATATCCAGTGTAGATTTCCATCTTGAGGAGTTGCAGATTCTCGTCGCAATAGAGACGATATCTTTCAGGCTTTTCGATCCATTCTAATAGTGCTTCCGATTTGATGTTTAACCGGGACGAAATGATAACCCGGGCAAAATTGTGCAGGACCCTGGGGAGAAAACTTTCATCAATATGCCTGCCAAAAATGTTCCGGTAAATCTCCACCTCTGTATTCAAATCCAGGACATAGGGGATTTTGATATATTCAATGCGGTCTGAGAAGGACTGGAAACCTTGAATGTTTTTTCTATCCTCCGGATTCATGAGGGCCATGAACAGCGAATTAACATTCTCTTCAATATCCTCCACTTTGTGAAGACCCTCGCTGATTATGTTATGGAGCTCGATCAAACGATCTGTATTGTGTGATTTAATATCCATGAGAGCGTAGATGCCATTATTGGTCTTTGCATATCGGGAATAAATATAGTTAACCTGGTTGCTGTCCTTGAGAAGGGCATTTATCCGTCTCTGGAGCATGGGATTGCTCAAGATATTTTGCCTCATGGTTTTATCACCCGGGTTGAATACGCTGATGCCTTCTCCCAGCCGCCTGTTGAACCTGAAAGGTCGCGCATACAGCATATCATAGACCTTCAACGGACTCTTTTGCTTGTTAAGAAGTGCCTCATAAAGAGAGCTGCAAATGGTACAGGGGTTATCTCTGAATACCCACTCATACTCTTTTTCCGTAAAAAGCCGCCACTTGAATTCATCATTCTTGAACAGAGAATCGAAAAATGACCGACGGTGATGTTTGGGGATCATAAGGATAGGATTATCATGGCTGGGGCATGAAATCTCCACATAATCCTCATTTATGTGTGAAAAGGTTTGTTCATGCAAGAATACATTGTTCCCCTGGGATGAATGCTCAGAATTGTCCCCTTTCATAAATTCATTCCCATCCTGTGCGGACACATCTAACAATTGAGACAATTTTTCAAGTATAGGCATTGTCTCATGTTCAGCAAAGCCGCCCAGTTTCTTCCTGTCTAATCTCCATACTGTCTCAAAGCGTGAGCCCTCTTCTGTATTTGCATATTCTTCAAATCTCATGAGCAGGTTATTTAAGAATGTGCTCTTTCCACAGCCTGGAGGGCCTTCAAAAATATAGATCTTGTTTTGTTGTGCACCACGCCTCAGGGCTTCAACAAGGTTGACCAACCTATTGGCAAAGAGTCTGTCAGCAAAGTATGGGTGGTCTGATCCTTCAACAAAGAGCCGGGTGCAGTCATATTTAACGTAATTTATGGATTCGGGGTCATCGGGATACTCATCAACACCTTCTCCGATATAGGTCTTGATCATGTCATGAAATACCTGAAAGACATTGCGTACAACACTGGATGGCTCATCAGTGAGCACTTTGAGGAACTCTTCAAAGGGGATTGGAGCGCGTTGATCTATCTCGCGCATATTCCGATTGAGGTGTTCTATTGCCCTTTTAATGCTTTCCATATCCAAGTTAGTTCGCTTCGCTCACAAGTGGAATGTTGGAATACTGGAATGTTGGAGTAATGGGTTCTGGGAAAATGGGATAGTGGCTTATTGACAAAATTCATCTTGACAGGAATTTAAGAAATGAGCAACTTCCTCTTACAATCAGCATTCCACAATTCCATTATTCCATGTGTGTGGCAGAAGCTAAAACCTCAATAAAAACCCATTATTATCAATAAGTCATAAAATTCCCGATACACCAAGTTATATATTTTTCTTTGAGAGCTTTCTATTTTCCATGGTATACAAGATCCGACGCCATTTCACTTCTGAGTCAGTGCTTTCTTCCTTTGCAGGGGTGGAAGAACCTGAAAAGGAATTTTTCCACTCTGAGGAGGAAGTTGATACTATCTCACTCGTCTCAAGCTGGACAGGGCCGCCCCAGAGATATTCAATCCCCATCATAGTATTGGAGATGAATTCCTTTACCAAGGGTTTCTCTTCAAAGTGATGCACGAGATAAAGATTGTTATTGCTGCCTTTTTCCATATTGATGGTGATATGAGGGGGATGATACAGGGAGTCAATGAGCATTTGGCGATAGTCCTCTACTTTGCGACTCTTGACATAATACTCCCAAACCATTCTGGTCCTGTTTAATCTTTTGCCGGCTACAAACAGCTTATAGCGAGTGACAAAATCCTGTTCAACGAATCTGTTAATAAACATGAAATCACAGAGGTTTTCGCGCACTCCAAAAATAAAGTCGTGACCCTTTCCTGTGTTTGCATCAAAGTTCTCTCGTTCGTTTGAATCCGAGAGTCGCTGGTATTCAAAGGAATATTTCCCTTTGTCGGCCATCTCCTCTATGTAGCTAAACATTCGCATGCCGAGTGAATAAGGATTTAGTCCAATGCGAGGCATTGATGTCACTTTAGCGTTGACCCGGGCGAATTCCACCTCGTGTCCCTTTATACGTTCATCGTTAAGAAAAAGCTTTTCGTGCCAATAACTGGCCCAACCTTCATTCATGATTTTTGTTCGAATCTGTGGCTGGAAAAATATAGAAGTCTTACGTACTACCTGTATTACTGATTTTATCCACTTGTTTTCATCTTTGTTTAAGAACTCGGAATGCTCCATCAGGAATTGAATCAGGTCTAATTTTTGTTCAGGCTTTTCCTTGAGGCTTTTTTCAAAGACTGCTTCAAATTCAGGGTATTTTACGGTCACTTCGGAAAAAAATGACTGTTCGCCCTGTCTCCCGTATTTATTTACACAGTCATTGTATCGTTCGATTTCCTTTAGATATTCGCTGCTCTTCACTCCTTTTTCAGACTGGAGGAACACGTCGAAGTAGTAATTCATACGTCTTGAGCCGTTTGTGATGATAGGGCGATTAAGGAGTGTAAGTTCGTCATGGAAACCTGCGAGATTATCTATTCCGCGTGTAAATTCAATAACATAATCTACCCATCTCCGTTTTTCCGCCCTGAGTTTGGCAATTACCCGCTTATCCGAAAGGGCCTGGCCGTTAAAGTCGTAGTCCCATGTATGGCGAAAGAAAAGATTATTTTGGAAGAAATCAATGTGTGCAAGAACGTGATAGAATATCATCACGTTCAACCAATCAGGGTTGTTGTCATTGTAAAAAGAGATGGCGGGACGGGTGTTGATAACGGTTTCATAAGGATTGGCTGGATAGAGCCCATACCTGCCTTTTTCTTTAATAACTTCCACGTCGTGAACCCAATAATCGTAGAGCGCCGGGATCATCAATTTCGGCGAAAGTTCCAGCAGATCCCGGTTGGTGACAATATACTCAAGTGTTTCATCCTGAAAGCTCAGACCACACCTTCGGGCTCTTTCCTTACAACCCTCCATGATTTTCTTTGTATGCTGATTAATTAATTCCATTTTATTCTTACATAGAAAACCGGCTCATCCGGGCCAAATCAGAGACACAGGGTTCTCCCAACACTCCATTACTCCAGTACTCCACTACTCCATAAGGCATTGAAGTTCCAACAAAACAAACTCCCTCCGGAAATAACCAAAACCGGGTCATCTGGGCCAAGATTTTTACTATGAAATAAGATGCTTGATTCCTTCAATGAGCCGTGGCTCATCCGCATCTTGCTTCATTACATCGAGCCTGAGCAAATTAGGCTTTTCATCCAACAGACCTGATTTCTTAAGGTATTTTTCAACCTCGCTGTTTTGACTTGAGCCAACCCCGTTTTCTGCAATTGTTATCCCGATCCTATTGGCATAGGTCAGCATCTTTTTCACCTCCGGAATGCTTTCTTTCCCATCAGTGTCCCAATCCTCGCCGTCTGTGCCATGAAAAATGTAGATATTGTAGTCTCTTTTTAAGTTTTCCTTTTCCACGATTTCATTAACCAGCCGGTAGGCAGAAGCCACCTTTGTGCCACCTGCAACTTTTGAGTTGTAATAGGTATAAAAATCATGAACTTCATTTGCCTCTGTGTCATGAAGTATGAATCGAGATTCCACTTGCTTGGCATACTGGTATAAAAGCCAGCTATAGATCAATACGTGCTGTGCCACTACAAGTTGGGTGGGTTTGCCGTTCATTGAACCAGAGTAGTCTCTGAGGAAAAAGACCATAGCCTGCGATTCGTAGTCCATTTCTCGGGAGAGGATTCGATAGATTTTGTCCTTAGGTGAGATCAGAAAGCGGGTCGTATCAATATCGTCTTTATTGGGCAGGTTTCCCAAGCTGAAATTCGTTTCCAGAATTTTTCGCAGCGTGGCCTTTTTGTCGAGTATCTGACCAAATCCTCGATTCTTGTCAGTCAGATCATAGGTATAGCGGGTAAGGGACCGCTTCTTGCCCTTATCTTTGAGGTTGGGAAGTTCAAATTGCTCACTAAGAATTTTGCCAAGATCATAGGCGCTCGACTCCATTTCGTGGGGGCCGCTCTGTCCTTTGCCCGGACCAGTTCCCGACGCATCCGGGGCATGGACCGGCTCTTCGCCTATTACTTCGCCGTCTTCACCTTCTCCTGAGCCTCCCGACGGCGCATCCTCAGTCGAGGACTTAAACGAAGTGTCGTGAACAAACTTCTCTTCGACAGTGGTCGGGACGATCACTATTTTGTCTTTGCCACCTTTTCCTGGCTTGACCAAACGGCCGACTCGTATTTTGCGGGGGAAACCGTCTTTTTCTCTCTGCTTGTCCCGTTCCAGCAGTTCATCTATGGAGCGAATTCTAGAGACGTAAGTGCTTTGAAGCGCTGGGACGGCCTGCAATGCGGAAAGATCATTGTGTGCATAAAGGCTGTGCGGTAGGGGAAAGAATACTTCAGCTCCATCGTTCCCGGCATACGTTAATTCATCAGGAACGTCATGGCTGTCCTCTCTGTGCAGCTCCAGGAGAATATTGTGCTCCTGCTCAGGCGTCAACCCTTTTTCTTTTAGCTCATTGTAAAGTTTTGCAAGTTCAGGATTCACGTTGTGTTTAATTTTCATCCTCTTGCGTGCAAAAATACTCGATGGTTTTCTGCGCACATGTCTTGCAATAGTTGAGTTTTGTCAGCATAGTATCGATCATACGATCGTACAATTTCTGATTCTCTTCATTGGTGCGGTTGGCCAGCGCGCCAATGAGGCTGCCAGCCCCTGCAATATCGGATTTCAGCCTAACGTCAGTAATAGCCTTGACTAATTCCAGGTTGTCCATGAAATCATAGTTTGGATCAATGGAAATCTTCTGGCCGTAAATCTTCCGGATGGAAGTTCTAAAGGTCTCTCGTTGTTCTTCTGTCTTAAGTCCCAGCCTTTCTTCGACACTCTTGATATAACGCTCATCCACCTTTAATGCCTTGAGTTCCCCGGTCTGGGGGTCTTTGTATTTCCACATCTTATCGGGACCCAGGTTTTCGGCGTCAATACCGATGATCATGTTCACATAATTCATGACGTCTTTGCGAATTGCAAAAGGCTCGTCCATGTAAGCATTGAACATCTCGGTCATAATGCGTTCGCGATACAATCCTTTTGCTGTTTTGAGGTCTTCCAGATATTTGGCCCTGTCATTGGCATCAGTCACATAGTCCAGAATCACCCGCTCAACTGATTTGTAAATATCATACGAGAACATACAACGACCCTCATTGGTCTCAGAGCTTTCAATCATCAGCTGAATTGCTCTGCCCAGGTTCCGCTGTCCCAAACCTTTTTGGCCAAAGCGTTTTGTGATATCCGGATCCTGGTTGAGTGTGTCAATGACTTCGGCCAGGGTCTTAATGCTCTTTTCACCTGCCACTTCACCTGCAGCTAATTTCATAGTCTCAATGGGAGTCAGCTTCTCGCTACGGGGAAGACGGGATAAAACCACTGCCACGGATGCTGCATAATTCACGTTGGGATCCTGATGTAAGCTCTCCCTATCAATGGTAGTCTTAGTTTCACTTCCGATGGCATATGACGTGAGGTTTTCCTGCAATTTGTAGTTTGTGTTATGCGAGACGTAGCAGATACGGCATCTGTCTACAATGGGCGCTTCTTCCTTTTCAGCGAGAAACCGATTGAATTCCGAGTTATTACTCGTGGCGAGAATCAAGGTATCAATGGGCCACTTATAGCCATCAATTTCTATAACGCGGTTTTGGATAACGCCCAAGTAAACCTGGACCAGGTCTTTTTTGTTCTTGAATATTTCATCACTGAAATGAATGCCACCACCGGCAACACGCGCCAGTGCGCCGCGCCTTAAGTCAAAACGATATGGGTTATTAGTATCGGTAATGTGGAGCAACCGCTGGATGGACTCTTCTCCCAGCAAATCCACGGCTGATGAGGTGATCTTGTCTTTTGCAGGGTATTTCCCCGTCACCGTCCCAAGGCTTTCGGTCATTGGAACCGGGGCAATCTCGATATGCTTAAGCATCTCATCGATATCGCCATCAGTGTAATTGCGAAGATCGTTCCACATGTAGGCGCTGCATGCGCCTAATGGTCGGTAATTATCATACAATTGGTCTATTCCTTTGTCCGAAAAACTACATTGTTCGGCGAGAAAAGTTTTATTGTCATCGGTGTCTTCAAAGAGGTTCATGGCCAAAATCATGGGGTCTTCGTATGTTTGGGATTCTATGGTTTTGATTCTTCCGTAATGGCCAAGCTTGTCCATGTTAGTGAACTTGAAAGTGTACTTACGGTTTTTTTCTTTCATCAGAAAACTGCGGTATTTGCTGCAAAGAAATTCGACCAAGAATGTCTTACCATTTCCAGGCTCTCCCACGAGTACGTAAGCCATTTCTTTGGATGATCCACCCTCAGCAGCATCCTTCACATAAGAGACAAAGCTGTTGATCTCGTCATAGATGCCGATTATATGTTTTTTGCCTGTCCGAAATATGGTGAAATCGAACGTTGTTCTGCCATTTACTGTAACTTTTTCAATTTCACTTTCCAGAATCATCCTGGCGACGCTCTGAAAGGCGTTTTCAAAGCAGCGTTTACGCTCCTTGACAGCAACCAGATGATCTGGAAGCCTGTTACCATTATTGTTAGCCATTTTCCCTCCACCTTTGTTTTTGATTAATGTCCGTTGATATGGTTCCAAGCCTTGCCAAAAATGAGAGCCAGAATTGATGAGAGTGCAGGGGTTTACGAGGTACAGGGTCCAGTTTCTGCGCGAGCCTTGGGCTGGCAAGTGGATTTCACAGTCTCGTTCAGATATTGATGCAAGGAATCTTATGCGTCGTTTTTAAGATTTCGCAAGAACTGTGCCGATTGATCCGGCACGTATTATTACTCAATTATGTATCATAATATCAATTAGTTACGCATTAAGTCGTCATGCATGTCTGTTTTCTTTTGTTGAACAGGCTCGGTGGAAATAGTTGCCGTAGATGCCATAATTTTAGCCTTTTCAGCTGGCCAGCTATATCTCAATGTTATTTACGAGACAACTCAGGTCTGGGATTAACTCTTTGATTTCAATAAGATATAGACATTGAGGAAGTCTCATTGATGGTAAGTAATCATTATGATGATGCGTAGGAAGAGGCGGGTGTCAGAGAAAAGTAAAGCGCCAGGGAATTGACTGTCAGTCAAAAGCCTGACGCATTTTCGAAAAGAACCAGAATGGCCTGGTTTTGGTCGGGGAGCTTTACGATTTAGGGCCTTTCAACTTTCAACCCACAACACGCTCCGAAGGTGGTGTCACACAGAGATTGCGGAAAATACCCATTTATGGATTGGCACTAGGAGCTTGTCCGAGAATGAGATAGTTTGTTCAAGATCAAGAAAGGCGAAAATTTTAACCACAGGAATACATTGAAGTATTTCGAGGATTATAATTTGAGCCTGACGCAGAGATTGGGAAAAATAGCCATCCCCTCGGACAGCCTCCTAGTTCGTGTCTACAATCGGCCTCACCTCTGTAATCTTGAAACGAATAGCTGCATGGATCATGTCAGCGGCCTGCTTGCCTGCTGCCTTGGCGATATTCTGTTTGATCTCGTCGTAGAAGTCACCCTCGGTTTCCAGGTCAGTTGCCTCAAGATAGACTCTTGCCCCTTTCCAATCCATGACTGTTTCACCCGGCTCCATGACAATAAAAACTGCCTTGGGGTTTCTTTCAAGATTCCGAAAAGACCGATTTCGACCAATTCCCATGACAATGGTGTTCTCGTCAATCATGCGGGGTGATCCGAAGACAGCAACATTGACCTCCCCCTCGGTGTTAGCGGTGCTAAGAGTTCCAATTCTCGGGTATTTGTTGAATAACGCCATCAATTCCTGTCTATTCATAATGATCCTCCTCTTTTAATCTTTTTTCTCGGTCAAAGCCCCTGAAAAAAGCAGGATGCCCAAACAAAGCTCAAAAGGTGAAAGTTCAATAATTAGGGGTTCATCCCCCTCACCCCGCCCTCTCCCCTTGGGGGAGAGGGTTTGGGTGAGGGGGTTTTCCGAGGTTGCCCCGGTTTATTGAGCTGATACCCCAAAAGCTTATCCAATAGGCTTTTGTTAACAAGATTTTCCCGATTACATCTTGTAAAGAAAGGAATAGCATTTATATTGTATATTGTAAAAAGCGCTCCGAGCAGCAATCTTGTATGGGAGAATTTGCAAATGAATCCGATACACGTTGAGATAATTGCCCCCATGCTTTCCAGTACGGAAATGAGTTGTCGGGGATGTGGTCTAATGATTAGTTCTTTAGGATTAAAGCAAAAACACCGCAATGCCTGTGCGAATGAATATCCTGATGATTGGAAGCAGGCTGTGGAATATTTGTCAAAGTGGATACACAGGATTTCTTCTTTATACCGGCACCGGATTCGGATCCGGGTGATTGATGCGCAGTCTCCCCTGGGTCTCTGGAAGCAGTTGAGACACAGGGTTTTTCGATTTCCCGCCTTTATCGTTGATCAAAAAAAAACTTATATTGGCTGGGATCACCAGGAACTTGAGTCCCTGATCGACGAGAGCATCCGCACCGCTTGTTAGACGATACAATGGCGGTTACGCCCCCGAGAAAAGGGCATCCGATAACTTGGCCACCATCTCCATGCCCCTTACCTCTTTTTCAAAAAGGGGAATCTCCCCGCGTAAATCTTTAAACAACCTGTTTGCTTCTTCCCTATACCTGTCCTGCATCTTCACGCGGTTTACAATGAATTCCGCCGAATCCTCTCCTACTTGCGACTTGTCAATAGCTTGGTTGATAATCACGCCGCCGATCGGTATACCAAAGTCCTCAAACCACCCTATAAACCGGCGAATCACTGCAATCGGGAGGGACTCCAGAAGGGTGACAAAAAAGAAGGCGCTCTTCTTCTCATCAGTCAGAAGGGCTCGCATGTGTTCGATTCGGTCCCGGAAAGTAACAAGATAGTCAAGGAGGGGGTCTTCTTCGTCCTCGACCTTCTTTTTCCTAAAAGAGAGGCTCAATCTCATGGATTTGGCCTCCTCTCGACTGTTAACCATTTTTTCCACCCAGAGGGTATAGACCTTGGACATACCCAGTAGCCTTCTGGCATTTGCCGTTGGTGCAGTATCAAAGACATAAAACTCGTAGGCATCTTCGAATATGATATTGATCATGTTCTCAAACATTGCCGATTCTTCGAAGGCCGGGTTCATGGTAGCCGACTCGATAAAGTCCTCAGCCTTGGTGGGGATGTCAGCAAACTTGAGAAACCAGCTTATTTTTTCCCGGATCTCATTCTTTGATTTTTCTATGGTATCTTTTGTGTCTATCTCTTGTACATAAAGGTTATCGGTCCCCGGCATCAATACAGGTTTTCCAAACACGTCAAGCTTGAAGAGGTTCGAAAGACTGTGCACGGGGTTCGTAGATGCAAGAAGTGTCTTTTTACCCTGTCCGGCCATCCAGAGCGCTGATGCAGCCGCAACCACGGTCTTGCCAACGCCCCCTTTTCCCCCAAAGTAGATATAGCGCATGTCGGGGTGTTCCTTGAAAAAATCAGCCATTGTACTGTTCATGACAATTTCTCCTCAAACATCACTTCCGCAAGATCCCTGATCGTATTAAGCCCTTTTATATCTGAATCGAACTCCGGCACCCTTGAAAGTACCGAGGAAGCCAGTTTTTTATCTATCATGTCCAGGGCATTTGCCTGCATTTCAATCCTGTTTTTCAGGTAGAGAGGGATGTTCTCCTTAAGCAAATCCCTATTGATGACGCGGTTCACGACATAACCCGCGATCGGTACGTCATACTTGGAAAAGAGTTGTGCTGCCTTTTCAGTATCCACTATGGTCATTTCCTCGGGATTAACCACAAAAAAGAAGGCGGTCTTTTCAGTGTCTGTCATGATCTTGGAGGAGGCTCCTATTCGATCCTTAATATACATGAGCTCATTGTATATTTCGTCCTCTGCAGTTTTCTCCCGTTTCATGGTTGCGATAGCCTTATCGTAGTCGCGCATCTGCTCTCTCAGGCCCGTTATCTTCTCCAGCCACGCGTCATAGACGGCTGCCATGCTCAGATAATAAAGGGCATGGCCAAGGGGCACCAGGTCATATATGTAATAGTCGAAATCCCCTTTTACAACAATGTCTACCACCGCGTCGAAAATGGCGCTCTCCTCCATGGCAGGCTCTGCGGAGGAGGCCCTTATATAACTCTCTATTTCCTCAGGGATCTTTTTCATCCCATACATATCAAGGATCTTCTGCCGTATCTCTTCCTGATAGTCCTGAATCCTCCGATCCGCATCTATCTCACAGGCAAACAGGTTTTGCATGATCTCGATATTTCCCTTACCGAAGATATCCCGCTCGAATATATCACTGAGCGATGCCTGAGGGTCAACAGAGAAAACGAGTACCTTTTTTCCCTTCTTGGCCAGGTAATAGGCTGTTGCCGCCGAAAAGGTGGTCTTGCCAAGCCCTCCTTTTCCTCCATACATAATGTATCGGCGGTTGGGATACTTTTCAAAAACCTCTGCAAGAGACATAAACTCTCCTTTTTAACCTAAGTGAACCTACACAAAAAAACCTTCTCACTCGCTATCTGGAAAGAAGGGTCGGGTGAATCGGGGCGGCTGGTTTAATACATGCTGTCCATGAGGTCCTTTTCCCTCAGCATCCTTCGTTTCCACGTGGTGATCTGAGGCACAACATGTGGAAGAAGACGGAGGGAATAGTAAGGCGGAAGTATCGGAATGCCAAGCATGTCGCCCATGGTGATGAGGATGAATAGGTGCTCCATGCTGGAGCGTGTTTTCAGTGCCTGGCGGGCCATGCCATGGGTTGCCATGCCATAGGTAAAATCCCTGAAAAACCCGACAATCTTACCTCCAACACTCTCTTTTTCATGCTCTGGTATTTTCTTTTCCATCGTGTTAATTTCTCCGATCCATCGAAAATAGACTTCTATGAGATCTCTGAAAAAGTCGCTTTAAGAATTGTTACCGATAAATCTTTAGCCCGTTATTGCAAAAATACCGATATCATAGATGGGCCCACTTTATGGGATATGATAGGCTTGCAAAAAATCAATCCACATTTCGGTTCACCAACGGGGTCAATTCATACTCTGAGCTTTTTTTTCAGTTTTTTAATAATCTCTGTATATTTTGTCAATCAATCACGCACGAGATCAAAAAGATCTTTGGGTTTCAGTGTTTTTTTCTTCCATCGGGGAAACCGGGCAGCACAGTAAGGTACTAATCTCAAGTGGTAAAACCCCGGGAAAACCGGTACACCGATCGTTTCTCCCACAATAAGGAGCATGAAAACATCCTCAAGCTCGCCCTTTTTTTCGTAGATCCCGGAAACCATGCCATACAAGAAGAAGCCGTAGAGGAAATCCTTGATCGTTTGAATGAAACCTCTCTTTCCCATTCGCCCCTCCCAACCTTTCCCTGTTTTATAGCCTGGATAACAAATCAATCCTAAAACCTATTGAAATCAAATGCAAGATTAGAAAATATGGGGGCTCCGCATACGGCGGGCCCCCTATGGTCATTTCTTAGATCAAAAAAGCCCTTAGGCCTTGGCCTCAGCGGCTTCTTCGGGGACCTTACCATATTCTGCCTTGTACTTCTGGAAGGCCTTGTAGCCGTCCCAGGCCAGGATCAAGGCGAGAATAATAAGCACGATACCAAGTCCTGCCGAAAAGAGATATCCGACAATCTTTCCGCCCGCCACCTTCCCGGTAAAGACCAAGGGGAGAAACTTCCAGAAGACCATGTAGAATAGTGCCGCTACCGTGGTCACATACATGAAGAACATGGGGTATATCGCTATTTTGTAGTTTTTCCCCTTGATGACCAGATAGAGGGTGACCAGGAGCAGGGCCAGTCCCGCCATAAGCTGATTCGCTCCTCCGAAAAGAACCCAGATATAAAGCCATGAACCGGTTTTGACCAGGACAAAGGCTATAATCAGTGCCGCGATCGTGGCCACGTGGTGGTTTTTGGCGATACCGACCTTATCTCCCAGCAGCTCAATTGTGGCAACCTTCATAAACCGAAAGACGAGATTAATCACGGTAAGAGCCAGAATGATGATCATGGCGCTGGCCACAGATTTGGCGTATGAAGCCGGGATTCCAAGAACTCCAATGGCGGCGCCGAGACTCACCTTGAAGATGCCGACAGGGCCTCCCTTAAGTGCTTCCAAGTATCCGGCATTATCGGCAAAGGCTGTGGCACAAACGATCAGGGCAATAATCCCGATGGTAAACTCGGTAAACATGGCGCCGGCGGACACCGGCCTCACATCCAACTCGTTCTCGATCTGCCTGGACGTGGCCGTGCTATTGACCAGGCTGTGCCATCCTGATATAGCCCCACAGGCAATGGTAACAAAAAGAAGGGGCCAGAGGGGCCCGATTGGAGTGCTCCATCCGGTAAAGACCGGCAGTGTCAGGGGCTTGGCACCGAACAGGATACCGATGATACCGCAAATGATCCCAAAATAGACAACATAGACAGAAGCGTAGTTGTAAGGCTGGATAAACACCCAGACCGGAAGAACAGCGCTGAAGTAAGCAAAGATGCAGATGCAGACCAACATCACCGTGTAAGAGGCTTTGATCTGGAGGTAGTTTCCAAGCCCGATCGCCACAAATATCAGGACAATGGCCAGGATCGTCGTGGCAATGATGTTGACTTTGGCCTTATATATCATATAGCCCACCAGGAAGGCGACGCCAACCACGACGAGCATAGGAAAAGGAGCAGTTGGATCACCTACAAGGCCGCTCGTAATGATATGAAGGAAAGCGCCGGCGACCAGAAGGAGGTAAAAATAGATGAATATGAGCAAAATCCCCCGCGCCCGGGGAGATATCAGCTTGTAGCTGATGGCCCCAAAAGTCTCTCCGTCATGCCGGACGGAGACCATGGCGCTGGAATAGTCATGGAGCCAACCAATAAAGAGAACGCCAAAGCCCAACCAGAGCATGGCCGGCAGCCACCCCCACTGGAGGGCCACAATCGGACCAATGATAGGGGCTGCTCCGGCAATGGAGTTGACCTGGAACCCAAAAAGAACATTCTTGTTAGCAGGCATGAAGTCAACACCGTCCATATACATCTTGGCCGGCGTCGCCTTGTTCGAATCTGCCTCAAAGACCTTCCGACTGGCCCATCGCGCGTAAACCCAGTAGCCGAGAACAAGAATTACTATCCACCATAATAATACCCATAATGAATTCATAGTTTCCCTCCTAAGAAATGAGTCGAAACCCAAATGAATGTACTTTATGACTCGCCTGGAGTCACCCTTGACAAAATATCTTGCAACCGGGTTGGTACTGCCTAAAATTGCATTGAAAATTATTATGTAAGTTCAATTGCATCAAATGGTTTAGCCGAAACCTAAGATGAATGCTAAAAGTGACGATAATAACTACTTAATAGCCGTATGTCGCCTCCCTTCAAATGGGAGTAAGGGTTGTGATGTTTATTGATAAGGTCAACCGATGAATTGTAAGACCCTAATTATATTAATATATCACCTCCTTTTTAAATAAAATGTTAACAACCGCACAAAGTGCACTTAAATAGTATGAATTAGGAAAATTTTTGTAAATGTTAAATAACCAACAATATTTGCTAATGTCAACAATAAATATTCTAAAAAAATTTTCTACCGTTGTGCAAATAAGGGTAATGTTTTGACTTGAGGGTGTGAAGAGGCTATAAGGTAAAGACTTTAATAAAAGGAAGCGGGGATGCTCATTATAGGCGAACTCATTAATGCCAGTCGAAAAGCGATTGCTACGGCAATAGAAAATCAGGACAAGACAGCCATTCAGCAAGCGGCATCGGATCAGTTTGAAAAAGGCGCCGATTACATTGACGTGAATGCAGGCATCTTTGTTGACAAGGAAGTGGATCACATAAAATGGTTGGTTAGCAGCGTACAGGAGGTTGTGGACGCGCCCTGCTGCATCGATAGCCCGGATCCAAAGGCCATTGAGGCCGCCCTGTTTGTCCACAAAGGCACGGCAATGATAAACTCGATTTCTCTTGAAAAGGACCGCTGTGATGCCATTCTTCCAATTGTTGCGGGCACCGACCTTAAGGTGGTTGCCTTGTGTATGAGCGATGAGGGTATGCCAAAGACGGTTGAGGACAGGATGAAGATTGCCGATAAGCTGGTGAACACATTGCTTCAGAATAACGTGTCGATCGACAACATTTATGTGGACCCCTTGGTGCAACCCATCTCGACAGAGGACAATTTCGGTATTGAATTTTTGAACGCAGTTGACAAGATCATGACCACGTTTGGGGGTATCCATACCATCTGTGGTCTGTCCAACATCTCCTATGGGCTGCCCGAAAGAAAATTCCTGAACCAAATATTCATGATTATGGCCATAACCAAAGGCCTTGACACAGTTATTGTAAATCCCCTGGATAAACGGATGATGGCCAACATCATTGCCGCAGAAATGCTTGCAGGTAAAGACAGTTTCTGCGGGAATTACCTGAAGGCCTTTCGGGCCAAGAAGTTCGAGTTTTAGTACATTAACTTAGAAATTCCTTCCCCTCACCCTGTCCTCTTTTCCCTCAAGGGAGAGGAAATGGGTAGTGTGCTTTTATAAAATTCTTAAGATTAAGTAACAGTTTAGCTGTTTGAAAAAACCATCAATGGATTATCGGGCCGCGGATATCTCTTTCAGAAGGGCCGCAACACAAATTCTTAAAAGCTGGTCGAACGCCCCCTTGGCCTTATACAGGGGCGTGGAGCAGGCAGAGAAGGCTACTGCTATAAAGGAGTCTGTCTTCTGGGGCTGTCCTGGGCTGAGTTTTAAGGCTAATCTGCCGTTCAGTGGAATGAGGCCGTTTTTTGCGGCCCTTCTGAAAGAGACACCCACGGCCCTTTTTGCACTATTTTCAAACAGCTAAACTGTTACAAGATTAATAGCTTGACTTTTTCTCTTTTTTATCCTTATAAAATCGTAGACAATAGACAATTATGGAATCAATGATGAAAGTAGAATCTATTGCAGATATTGCCAAGCGTAACATCCAGGAATGGATTGTCACGGGCCAATTTCAGACAGGCCAGCAAATAAAAGAGGAGGAAATCTCCCAGCGACTGGGCATCAGCCGCCCCCCTGTCCGGGAAGCCCTAAAGATGTTAGAGGCAGCAGGCCTGGTCTTTCGAAAGCCCCGTTGTGGCGTTTTTGTCCCGGAAATGACTGAAAAAGACATGTGGGAAATTTATACGCTAAAAGCCACACTGTATGAAATGGCGACCGCCCTGGCTATGGATGTCATTACTGAAAAGGAGATCAGCAGGCTTGAATCGTTTGTTGAGAAAATGGAGGCATGTGTAGAAAAGGAGCCCTTAGATGTGCTCCGCTATCAGGACCTCCATAAAACCTTTCATAATAACATTATGGCAATTGCGGGGAATGATCGCCTCAGCACATTCGCATCGAACCTCCACAATCAGGTTACTCTTTTCAGCTACAAATCATTGCAGGACAAAAACCACTTATATTCCTCGGTTAGCTATCACA
This sequence comes from Desulfobacteraceae bacterium, assembly GCA_020349865.1. The sequence continues at coordinate 3,400,533 of CP070700.1, read as the reverse complement.
GAGAGATCATTAATGCTATGAGGAAAAATGACACGTCTCTGGCCTGTAGACTTATGAAAGAGCATGTCCTTAATGCACTGGATGTCCTGCGTGACATGTCAGCTCAAGTATCAGAAATGCAAACCGGGCTGAGGGCCAGGGAACTGGCTTCTGTTTGAAAATTATTAAAGGGAGCATTTAGTAGTTTGCACAAGAGCTGTCATTGCGAGGAGTCCCGGATTTTGCGGGATGACGAAGCAATCTTAAGGAAGGCTCGGAGCGCGCCCCGCAAGCTCTGAAATGAGTTTAACCATGAGATTGCGTCGCTCCCTTCAGTCGCTCGCAATGACAATAGGTGGCGTTATTAGATGTAAAAAATATTATGCTCCCATTAGTAAATAGGGAAAGGGCCTGTGTAAGGCTATGAGCAACAAAAGGGTTGATTGAAGAAAGTTATATAGAAAAAGGGCGTATTTTAAACCTTTAGCCAGAATTAAAGGGTAAACCAAAGGTGTTATTAATTCAAAACAAGGAGAGGAAATCCCTAATAATCAAGTTAAAGGAGGAGGTAAAATGAAAAAGAAAAAAAGTTTACTGGCTGTGTCTTTGGCAGTTGCACTGTTGGCCTGCTTTCTTTTTGCTGGCAATGCTACGGCTGAATCTGAAATGAACATAAAATTCAGCACCTGGCATCCACCTGTTGCCAGAGAGGTTAAAACGGTGTTTGCTCCTATGCTTGAGAAACTGAAAGCGGAGAGTAAAGGCCGGATAAGTTACACCATGTACGCTGGCGGCGCTCTTGGTAAAGGCCCTGAGCACTATGATATTGCAGCAAAAGGGCTTTCCGATATGGGGTATTTTACCGCCACGTGGACACCTGGCCGCTTTCCTCTCAGTGATGTGCTGTCACTGGCTGCCGCTGTGGATGGCAAAGATGTCGGTGTTGATATTGGCAATGCCATGTACGACCGTATCCTGAAACGGGAATTCCCCGGCGTTAAGATGATTGAATTGAACGGGTGCATTTCAGCCTACCTGTGGACTACGAAACCGGTGAAGACCCTTGAAGACTGCAAAGGGCTCAGAATACGGTCTCCGGGCGGTCACCAGACAAATTACATCAAGGCTATTGGGGCTGAGCCAGTTTTTATGCCTCTCGGGGACGTCTATCTGGCAATGGAGACCGGCACCATAGATGGGCTCGTCACCTGTCCACCCTTGGTCCTCGCCTTCAAACTCTATGAGGTGGCAAAATATGGAGCCCTATGCACATTCGGCTGTGTAACCGAAGGCGTCATCATGAATGAAAAAAGCTGGAATAGAACCCCTGAAGACCTGAAACCTGTCATTATGGAAGTCAGTAGCAATCCCTTTCGCACCACTGGCGGGTTGACCCGTGACGTGTACAAAGTCATGATGAAGCAAATCGCCGATAAGGGCGTTGACATTTATACCCTGCCAGAAAAAGAGGCAGATCGATGGTATGCAGGATTCCAGGGGGAGACAAAAAAGTGGGTCGAGACTTTAGAGGCTAAAGGACTTCCTGCTAAAGAAACCGTAATCATGTACAATGAAGAGTGCGAGAAGAGGGGCGTTAAATGTGTTGCATTTCCGTCTGAGTGGAAGAAGTAATTGAACTGTATATATTTTGAGCGTGTCCACCCCGGAGCGCGGGGTGGACACACTTTAGTTTCGGAACGGAAATCAACCTCAAGAAGCAATGCAAAGATTAGAAAACATCAGCAAGGTGATACAGCAGGTAACGCGTTCCCTGTGCTACATTGGCATGTTTTTGCTGATCCCCATGATGTTGATTACGGCAGGTGACGTGATAGGCCGGTCCGTATGGTCCAAGCCTATCCCCGGCACGGTCGAGCTATCCAGTTATATGCTGGCCGTTTTCATCCTCCTTGGTGTTGCCTATACCCACCAGGTGAAAGGTCATGTGCGTGTTTCCATGCTCGTATCTCGGCTCCCTGAGCGGGCAGAACTCGTCCTGGATGTTTTTACCACCCTTTTGAGTCTATTCATCATCGCAATACTGGCATGGCAGGGTTGGGTTGTAGGTATTGAAGAACGAACCGTTTCAGACATGCTCAGATTGCCCCAGTTGCCCTTCAGACTGCTGGTAGCAATTGCTGCGTGCTTTCTTTGCCTGGAACTGTTGATTGATCTGACGGTTTCTGTGGGAAAACTGGTAAGGAGATAACATTTGGATCCGGTCATTGCAGGCGTAATAGGCACCGTTCTGGTATTCCTTCTACTGTTTCTGGGAATGCCTATTGCATTTGCACTCATGCTTGTGGGCTTTACCGGTGTGAGTTATTTGGCAAGCATAGAGGCAGCCTTACCCATTGCAGCGAGGACAGTATATGAAGTCTCGGCTTATTACCCGTATACGGTTATCCCCCTCTTTATCGTGATGGGAGGCTTTGCCGGGAGCTCCGGAATGACCAAAGACTTGTACAGCACATTTGACAAATGGTTTCGAAAATTACCCGGAGGCCTGGGGATTGCAACCATAGGGGCATGTGCAGGGTTTGCCGCTGTCTCAGGTTCTTCTGTGGCCACCGCTGCTACAATGGGAATGGTTGCGCTTCCGGAAATGAAGCGATTTAACTACCATCCGAGGCTCGCAACAGGCAGTATTGCTGCCGGCGGTACCTTAGGTTTTCTGATCCCGCCGAGTATTGGATTTATTGTCTATGGTATGTTGACGGAGCAATCTATTGGGAAGCTTCTTGTGGCCGGCATGATACCCGGATTGATTCTGGCCGCAGCCTATATGGTTATCGTAGTAGTTTGGGTTAAGATTAACCCAGGTATAGCCCCAGCCAGTCCTGAAGCGGTCAGCTGGAGGGAAAAGTTCTCATCACTATTAGGTGTATGGGAGCCGATGGCGATCTTTTTAGTGGTGATGGGGGGTATCTATGCAGGCTTTTTTACCCCTACAGAAGCAGGCGCAATCGGTGCTACGGTGCTTTTTCTGGTGGCTATCGTAAAAAGAAAACTGAACAGGCAGAACCTGGTAGAGGCCCTGCTGGAGGCCGTACGAATTTCGGTAATGGTCCTGTTCCTCGTGGCTGGCGCGAACGTGTTTAGTTACTTCCTGGCTTTGTCTACTATCCCCATGAAGGTGGCGACCTGGGCCGCCAATCTTGAAGTGTCCCCATACCTGATTCACACCATTATTGTCATCATCTATCTCTTTTTGGGTTGTTTTCTTGATGCAATATCCATGATGGTTTTGACCATGCCGGTCATTTTTCCGGTAATATTGGCCCTGGGCTTTCATCCAATATGGTTTGGCGTTATTGCGGTGCTGATGATGGAAGCGGGACTGATTACCCCGCCAATGGGACTTAACATATTTACCGTTGCCGGAGTCGCAAAAGACACTCCTGTAGAGACGATCTTCCGGGGTGTTGCCCCTTTCCTTTTTTCAATATTTGCAGTTGTGATTCTTATAACAGTTTTTCCAAAGCTTGCCCTTTTTCTTCCCAATATGATGCTGAGGTAGTTTGTTGAGTTTGTTGGTATCAGGCCGTCAACCCCAAATACAAAATAAATCCTTTAAAGGTTACAAACAGAAACAAAGAGGAGACTAATATGTCGTTTTTGCCCGAAGTGAAAAAACATTATGGAAAATTGAAATATTTTATTGATGGAAAATGGGTCGATTCTCAATCTACTGACATCCAGGAGACGACCAACCCTGCAACGGATGAGGTGATCGCAGAGTTTCCGTCGGCCACAAAAGATGAAGCGCGTTCGGCGGTGGAAGCAGCTTACAAGGCATTTCAAACATGGAAAGATGTTTCTTTGCGTGACCGGGCTCGGTTGCTCTTTGGTATGCATGCCAAGTTTGAAGAACACTACGATGAACTTTGTCGTATCCTTACACAAGATCATGGAAGGACCATCGGTGAAGCCAGGGGTTCGGTGAGCAGGGTAATTGAG
>CP070700.1:3365723-3396494 GCA_020349865.1 Desulfobacteraceae bacterium | reverse complement strand
TGTGCAGTAGAATCCGTAGCGAGGCGCAGAAAACCAAAGCGAAACGAGCAGTTGGAGCGATTTTGTGACATAGGCATATTAATAAATATGTCGAGGAGCAAAATCGGGAAACAAGCGTTGCAGCAAGGATTTTCAAGTCGCAGTAGGAGACTGCTGCAAAATCTGGGTAAAATAAAGATAAGTTCTTTTTATTCACCAGAGAAACGTAAAGGAGGGTTGATTGATGGCTAAGTTACTATTTGAATGGGACTACTCATCATACCCGGGGGCAAAGGCATACCCCCATCTATTCAAGCCGATTCAGTTGGGTGATCTTACGGTACCGAACCGAATCAAGTATGCGGCCACAGAGGACAATTTAAACGACCACAATGGCTTTGTGACCGATGCCGATGTTGCCTATATTAAGAGACGGGCTGAAGGTGTCGTGGGTGGTCTGTGCTTCATGCAGGGCGTATACATGGATGAACCCCGTAAGGGACAGGGATATGTGGGACAAGCGGCATGCTGGGATGACAAGTTTATCCCCGGGCTTAAAAGGTTGGCTGATGCAATTCATGAGGAAAGGGCCGTTGCCGGTTTTCAGCTGATGGATTGCGGCAGGGTCGGAGCGGTAGAGGTTGACAGTGGTCATGGCCCAACCACCGTGCCCCAGCGCCTCAGGATCTTTAAGCCCATGTATGAGATGACCAACGCGGAAGTAAAGGAGATGGTAAAGCAACATGTGGACGCCGCCAGAAGAGGTGTTGAAGCGGGCTTTGACATCATGGAGATCTCGGGCATTGTTGGCTACCTGATCTCCAATTTCTTATCCAGCTACACTAACCGGCGGACCGACGAGTATGGCGGAGACGTGAGGGGCAGATGTCAGGCCATGGTGGAGATTATCCAGGGGGTTAAGGAAGTGTGCGGCCCTGATATTCCTGTGGGTATCAGGCTCTGCTCCGAAGAGCTTCTGGATGATGTGCGGGGAAATACACCCGAGGAATCCATGGAGACTTACAAAATTGCCGAGGAGGCAGGGGCGGACTACATCAGTTGCACCCTTGGATGGCAGGAATCCATATATCCTGTAATCAGCAGGGACATTCCTCAAGGGAACTGGCTCCATCTGGCCAAACGGGCCAAGGAGCATGTGAACATACCAATCCAGATGGCCTACAGGTTGTTCACGCCGGATAAGCCGAACAAGGCCATTGGGGATGGCGAATTGGATATCTGGGAAATGTGCCGCTCAATGATTGCCGATCCCTTCATGCCCAAGAAGGTATTGGAGGGAAAAGAAGATGAGATAAGGCACTGTGTAGCGTGCAACCTTTGTCTTGCAAGGCTTTTCCGTGATGCGCCCATGACCTGCTACATAAATCCCTTGTGCGCGCACGAACATGACGAAAGCTTTTATCCTCAAAAAGCAGAGGAAGAAAAGGAGGTTATGATCGTTGGTGCGGGTCCGGCAGGCCTTGAATGTGCCTATGTGGCGGCCCAGAGGGGGCACGAAGTGCATGTCTATGACAAGAGGGAGGAACTTGGCGGCACCCTGCTGGAGGCATCAAGGGCTCCTTATGGAGATGAAGAGCTCATGACCTGTGTTAATTATCAGAAAAAGATGTGTGAGATGGCAGGCGTTGAGCTTCATCTGGGCACCGAAGTTACTGAAGACCTGATCCAGGAAGAGATGCCCGACACTGTGGTCCTGGCTACCGGGCCCATTTACTCAAAGATCCAGGGCCCCGGCGGCGACGGAGAAAATGTTGTGAATGTTTTGGACGTTATGGCTGGAAAAGCTCAAGTCGGTGAAAATGTGGTTGTTTGGGGAAACCGAAAGCCGGGCATTGGCGTAGCCCTTCACCTGGCCAAACAGGGCAAAAAGGTCACCATCGTTGGAAAAGAAAAAACCGCCGGATTTGATATCAATCCATCCTTCAAATGGCGGTATATGATTTATCTCAGGCAAAACGGCGTTATGGCCTACAATGACTGCGATATAGAAGAAATCAGTGAGGGTGGAATCATTGTAAAAACCTTTGACGGATATAGGTTCCCGGTAAAATGCGATACGGTGATTGTTTCAGAGCGAGAAGCAAATGACAGTTTCAAGAAGGTGGTCCAGGCAGAGGGTATCGAACTTTTTGTCATTGGAGATGCACTGGTACCCCGCAACTTATCCAGCGCCGTACATGACGGCTACAGGATTGGTCTCAGGATCTAAGGAGGAGGTAAAAAAATGCCAGTTAATGCAGAAAAAGAGATAACTAAATTGTGGCGGAATCTTCACAATGCCCAGGGTGAAATCTGTAAGACTTTTTACCGGTGGCGTGAAGTTGCCGTTGAAATGGCCGGACCTGATGTAACGCCTTTGAATGTTTCGTTAAAAGCTGCTGAAATGATGGGCAAGGACATGGGAAAGGATTTGCTTCCCCGCATGAATTGGTTGAAAGGCGAAGAAGGCTTTATGATGAATCTGGGGAGATTCCTCGCCGGTCTCTGGATAACCGAGGGAGGAATTGCATTTGCTGAAAAGGGTGAAAATCCCGGAGAAATCTTCGTGAAATGCACGAGGTGCCCATGGCCAACCGCCGCTAAGCAGTACGGCGTACCCATGGAAGAAGTCGCTTTGACGCGGGAGAAGCTTTTTCAGACCATGCTCGAAGATGTGAGCGTTTTTCTTAACATAAAAGTAAAAATTGAAATGCTGAAGGCCATCCCCAGAGGACAAGGAGAATGGTTGTTCAGACTTTACAAAGAAGAATAGAGGAGTGAAATATGGCTGCTCAAATAGATACAGAAAAATGTACCATGTGCGGAGGGAACATTCAGCCTTTATGTGTCGAGGCGTGTCCGGATTTGGCAATAAGGGTGCAGGACGACAGGATCGTGGTGACGGAGTTCATATGTGAAGACTGCAACGAATGCGGCTGTGTATGCCCTGATCATGCTATCACGGTTCCCTTAGAAAAAGTAACCTTTTAGATTGATTATTAAAGACTGAATACTATTTGACAGGATAACAGGATAACAAACAATATGTTGTCATTCCTGTTTATCTTGTCAAAAAACAGGTAATGAAAATCGTCAATTCGTAACACTTTAGCACTTTAAAAAAATCATCATTGGATTATCAGGCCGAGGAAATCTCTTTTTGAAGGGCCACAACAAAAATTTTTTAAAGCTAATCGAACGCCGCGCTAAATTGTTACGTCAATCAAAAGGGGAGATGAAGATGAAAGTAAACAAGATAGATCATATATGCATTGCAGTCAAAGACCTGAAGGCGGCCAAAAAAATCTGGGAGCCTATGTTGGGAAAAACGGGGCCGGATGATGCCTATGTTGACGAACCAGAAAAGATTAATGTGGCAAGATACTGGGTTGGCGAAGTGGGATTTGAACTGATGGAGTCCACCAGTCCGGACGGTGATGTGGCCAAGTTTATCGAGAAGAACGGTGAAGGCGTCATGCTCATCAGCTTTAATGTAGACAACACCCGGGAGGCCGTTGATGAGTTGAAGGCAAAGGATTATCCGTTCATACCGGCCCCAAACGGTGAAATAGCAAGGCCCTTCAGGGACTGCGAATTCGCCTTTATACATCCCAAGAAGCTGAATGGGGTTTTGACCGAGCTGATAGATTATAAATGGAACGAGTTTAAGGGTTGATGGGGAAACGATATAAGACCTTTGAAGTTTATCTGGTATATATTGATCCGGATAAATGTGACGGCTGCGAGGAGTGTGTAAAGATGTGTCCGGTGGATGTCTTTGATATGTCTCACAAGGCATTCCCCACACGGCCTCAAAACTGTCTCGGATGTGGAACCTGTGTAGCCCTGTGCAAGTCAAACGCCATCATTATCACAGAAATATGAAAATAAAATCGCTTAACACGATTTTATAAAACGCGGCTACACCGCTACTGTGCTTATATAGATTTATTCACCAAAACTTTTCGACCTGTAAGGTTAAGTTCTATCGCTTTTTGTAGATCAAGACCTCTCAAGCTACACTACAACATTAAAAATACCAAAGAATTGGATCAAACCCGAATAATAATGCTTTTTTTAAGCAGCGAAGCAGCGCTTTATAAAATTACGGAGTAGTTTTATGAATGATTCAATACTGATAATCGGTGGAGGCATTGCCGGCATCAATGCTGCCTTAAATACCGCCCGATACGGCACAAAGGTCTATTTAGTGGATGACACGGCAAGCATTGGGGGCATGATGGCGAGGCTGGATAAGACCTTCCCGACAAATGACTGTTCCATATGCATAGAAGCGCCCCAAATGTACGAAGTGGATAATCATCCAAACATTGAGATTCTTGCGAATACGTATGTGAGAAAAGTCAAAAAGGTAAACGGCGGGTTCAGCGTAAAGCTCGTGCAAAAAGCAAGATTTATCGATGCTGATAAGTGCACCGGTTGTGGCGCGTGCATAGAGGCGTGTCCGGTAAACATGCCGGATGAAATGGACGGTAAAATCAACGGAATGCGGAAACTTGTTTACATGCCGTTTCCTCAAGCGGTTCCCAATGTGGCGGTTATTGATCCTGATTGCCGGTTCGGGAATAAGCGTGAGCAGGGTGCCTGCGTGGGCGGCTGTGTTGTTGACTGCAGCCAATGCCGGGAATGCCCTATCGCACTGTGCGTACTCGCGTGTCAAAAAGAGGGCAAAGACGCGGTACGACTCTGGCAGGCAAATAAGAACATGAAACTGGAGGTGAAAAGCATTATTGTTGCGGCAGGCATAAGGGACGCCAAGCCCCCCAAGGGGCTACATGGCTATGATGTGTTTGATAATGTCATCACCTATGTCCAGTTCGAGCGATTGATGAACGCCGGAGGGCCCACTGCCGGGCAGATTATCAGGCCGTCAGATAGGGAGCATGCCCACAGGATTGGCTGGATTCAATGTGCGGGCCGTGGTCTGGATCATGGGGTGCCCTACTGCTCAAAGGTGTGCTGTATGGTAGCGACAAAACAGAGCATCATCACCAAAGAGCATGATGCATCTGTTGAGACAACCATTTATTATAACGACCTCAAGGCATACGGAAAGGGGTTTTGGGGGTTTTACCAGAAGGCATTAGAAAATGGGGTCAAGTATGTAAGAGCCAGGCCCTATGATGTTATTGAAGATCCCGCAACTAAGAACCTGACCATCAGGTATGAGAACCTTGAAACCGGAGAACTTGTAATGGAGGAGGTGGACCTTCTCGTGCTTTCCACGGGACTCGTTCCAAGCGACAGGAACAAAAGACTGGCAAAGGTATTGAAGCTTGAACTGGATAAGTTTGGGTATTTTAAAGAGAGGGACCCGTTGATGTCCCCCCTTGAAACAGACGTAGACGGCATATATTTGTGCGGGGGGGCCACCGGTCCCATAGATATCTCCGAATCGGTTGTCCAGGCCAGCGCCGCGAGCATGAAGGCAATTTTAAGCAATTCCTCGTGATTACCGTTTGAATATCAATGGATTGATAATTCTCAAAAGTTATTTCGGTCCCATTCGTAAATAGGGGTGAGGGGCATTCAATGAATGGCGAAGATATAAGAGCAGGTGTCTTCATCTGTGATTGCGGTTCGAACATAGCCGGTGTCGTGAATGTGCCGGAGGTGGTGGAGTACGCCAAAGAGCTCAAAGGCGTTGTGTTTGCCGATGAAGGCAGATGGTCCTGTTCGGTTGACGCCCTTGCCTCCATGCAGGAGTCCATAAAGGAACACAATATTAATCGGGTGGTCATTGCGGCCTGCACGCCCAGGACCCACGAGCCCCTTTTTAAGGAAACCGTGAAACAAGCGGGCGTAAATCCCTATTTGCTCGAATTTGTGAGTATCAGGGAACAGGTCTCATGGGTGCATATGGATGAACCGGAAACAGCCACGCAAAAGGCCAAAGACCTGGTCAAGATGGGTGTTGCAAAGGCCATGCTTCTTGAAGAAGGTGAGGAGATCAGACTCCCGGTCAAGACGGATTGCATGATTATCGGAGGCGGGATGGCAGGGCTGACCGCCGCCCTGAATATAGCTGATCAAGGTTTTAATGCCTACATTGTAGAGAAAGAACCGCAACTCGGCGGTCTTTTAAACGGCATATCGAACGTATCTCATGACCATGATGAAATTTTGGCGTCGGAGATTGTAAAGGCCAAGACTGATCTCATTGAATCTCACCCGAATATCAAGGTTTTCACGAACACTGAGATTACAGCAGTCGAAGGATATATTGGAAACTATAAGGTGACGCTCAATTCAAATGGTAGAAGCGAGAACCTCGATATCTCAACCGTTATCGTGGCCACGGGCATGCAGGAGATAGAGCCTGAACAGGGCCAGTTCCAATACGGGAATGACCCACGCGTGCTCACCCAGCTTCAGCTTGAGAAGAAACTAAAAGCCAAAGACGTTGGCGACATGGAAAACGTCGTTGTTATCAACTGCGTCAACTCCAAGAACGAGACCCGGGGCTGTTGTGCTATTGGCTGCCCTGTCTCGGTCAAAAATGCCTTAGCCCTAAAGAGCCTCAATAAAGACATTCGAGTTCATATCCTCTATCGGGACCTGAGCATGGTGAAAGATGAGCAGGTCTACCTTCAGGCAGCCAAGGCGGCAGGCGTCAAATTCATAAGGTTTCCGGATGATCGCTACCCCGAGGTCACAAAAGACAATGGCAACCTGATGGTTAATGTTTACGATATTCTACTCGGAAGAAAATTCAAGCTTCCCTCCGATTTGCTTGTGCTCACCGTTGGTTTTAAGGGCAACGATACGGTTGAGGAGGTCAAGGGGCATTTAAAGGTCTCAACAAATCCGGATGGGTTCTTCCAGGAGGCCCATATAAAACTTGGTCCACTGGATTTTGCGTCCGATGGCATTTCCCTTTGCGGGTGTGCAAAAAACCCGAAGACTCTCAAGGAAACCTGTGAAGAAGGGATCGGTGCGGCCATGAGGGCCTCAATTCCCATGAAAAACGGCTATATTGAGGCGGAAGGGATAGTAGCCGATATTGATCTTACTGACTGCAATAGCTGTAGCATATGCTGGAAGCGATGCCCTTATAGCGCCATAAAGGTGAATGAGAAAAAAGAGCCCGAGGTTATTAAGGCACTCTGCAAGGGATGCGGTCTGTGTGCGGCGGACTGTCCAAAGGAATGTATTACCATCGTTCATTACTCGGATGACCAGATTATTGCCCAGGTGGAAGCTGCCTTGGAAGAGAATGCACGGGAAAAGGTCATTGCCTTTGTGTGCCACTGGTGCGCATTGGGGGGCGTAGATATGGCGGGCGTTAGCAGGCTCCAGTATCCTACGAACGCTCGACTTATACGGGTGATGTGTTCGGCGCGTGTTTCAATCAAGATGATAGAGCGTGCCTTTGAGTTGGGTGCGGCAGGCGTGTTGGTGGCAGGATGTGAGTTCCCTACCTGTCATTACATCACGGGTAATTACGCTGCGGAAACACGGTTGAAACGTACCCGGAAAAAACTCGCAAAAAAAGGATATGATCAAGATAACCTCTGGAATACCTGGTGCTCGGCCGCGGACGGACCGAAGTTCGCAAATGTCATGAGGGATATGGTTAAGGAACTTGGGCTTTAAAAAGGTATAACCGTTCATAGGCCATCATCTCACTGATGTTCTATATGTCGTTGAATGGCACTACTCAAATGAGAATATCGAACAAGGAATAATAATTGTCAAAGTGTTAAAAAATTTTCAAAACGAAACTCAGGGATAGCTTTGCATGCCAGAGCACTCGTGAGGGCATAATAAAGATATGGATAGAGTATTAGCAGAAAAATTTAGTGATGTGAACATGTTCAGGGCCTGCGAACAGTGCGGATGTTGTAGTTCAGCATGCCCCATTACGGGCGTAAACGGGTTTAATGTGAGGCGGATCGTCAGACATATCGAGCTTGATCTCATGGATGAGATTGCGGAAACATCTTTTTCATGGACCTGCACTACATGCGGGAGATGCGAAGAGGTTTGTCCCAATGGCATCGCCGTTCTCGATATAATAAGGCCCCTGCGCTCCATGGCTCCCCAGGAGTTCGTGCCGGACTGGCCCCCCTGCACCAGGGCCTGCCCCGCCGGTATACATATACCGGGATACATCAGGCTTATTGCTGAAGAAAAGCCGGATGAGGCCTGCGCCTTGATCATGGAAAAGGTGCCTTTCCCGGGTATTCTGGGCAGGGTATGTAGGCACCCCTGCGAAGATGCGTGCAGGCGTCTGGAGGTTTTCAATCAACCTATCTCAATATGCGCGCTCAAGCGTTATGCAGCGGATAAGGCAGAAAATGTATTTGAGAGGGCCTCAAAGATAAAAGGAAGTACAGGTCACAAAGTGGCCGTTATCGGGGCAGGTCCTGCCGGTCTGACAGCAGCCTTTTATCTGCGGAAAAAGGGACATGATGTAACGGTTTTTGAGGCAAGATCCAAGCCGGGAGGGATGATGAGGTATGGAATCCCTTATTACAGGCTGCCGGAGGAGGTGCTGGAAAAGGAGATTAATAAGGTCTTGAGCATAGGCATCGGTCTTGAGACAGGAAAAAAGCTGGGCAGTGATTTTGATCTGGACACGTTAAAGGCAGATGGTTTTGAGGCGGTTTTCATTGCCACGGGATTGCAACTGAGCCGGAAAATAGAGCTTGAAGGGATACAGTCTGATGATGTCTTCTGGGGAATCGACTTCCTTGCCGAAATCAGCGAAGGAAAGGAGTTTTCCCTTAAACACAGGGTTCTGGTCGTAGGAGGTGGAAATGTAGCGGTTGATGTGGCTCTCACTGTATTAAGAATTGGGGCCAAAGAGGTAATCATGGCCTGTCTGGAAAGTAGAGATGAGATGCCTGCCAACCCATGGGAGATTGAAATGGCCCTGGAAGAAGGCATCAGGCTGATGACCTCCTGGGGCCCCACGAAGATCTTACTGAATAATGGCAAAGTCATAGGCGCTGAGCTTATACAGTGCGCGTCGGTATTTGATGAAGGCGGCAATTTTTGCCCTGCCTTTAACGACATCAAAGAAAAAGTGGAAGTTGATCAGGTCATTCTGGCTATCGGCCAGGCAGCCGATCTCTCATTTGTTGATAATAATGGACCTTTGAAGATCGAAAAGGGTTTGATATCGACTAACCAGGAAACCCATGAAACGGGTATGCCGGGTGTCTATGCAGGCGGCGATGTGGGGAAAGGCCCCGGTGCCATAATAGATGCCATTTCCGCCGGCCGAAGGGCCGCAAAATCCATTGACAAATTCCTGGGTGGAGATGGCGATATAGAGGAAATCCTTGCTCAACGGCCTGATTATAGCTCATACACAGGCAATAGAGAAAAGGGTTTTGCAAACCTTACCAGGACCGAAATCCCGGCTATACCCCTTTCAGAAAGGCACGATGGATTCACAGAGGTTGATCTCTGTTTTGATGACGATCATGCCATAAGTGAAGCAAAAAGGTGCCTCCAATGTGATTTGGAGCTTGACTTGGCAAATGCAGCCTCAAAAGGAAACGGACCATAGATTCTTTGGCACCTTTTGAACACGCCTTTCCTCTAAAACAGGCCTCGTTGGATTAAGGTACTTGAGAAAATCCCACTTCCCACAGCAGGTTTCCCCAGCGGCGTAAGCAATTTTCGATCATGGCGCGACAGTTTATAATAATCAGGGTTTTATCAACCCCTTGTACAAGAATAAATAGTATGTGCCGGTCAAGGCCAATCCCATTAATCTCGGTAGTCTGCCAAGAAATGTAATGAACACAAAATGAACCAGGCCTGCGCCCAGGATCATGATAACGCCAAGACTAAAAAAGGAGGGGATCTGAATGGTATGGAACAAAGCGAAAAGCCCAATACACATGGGAATACAAATATGCCCATCTCCTGCCTGGGAGCTGTATACAATATCAGGACGGCCTTTTATAGAGTAATATATTGCCAGCAAAGAATTAGGCAAGACCATGAGAAATCCACTTAACCATCCTAAGTTATCAAAAACGAAAAAACCCGAGCCTGATTTAGGAACCCATGCTACCAAACGATCGATACTGATGTATACCAAGTACCCGCCTATTATGATGAAACACAGGTCAATCAGCATGGACCATGAGAGACTTCTGTTTTCATGAACGTTGGTTTTTAATACATCAAACACCTGAAAAACCTGCCAGAAAAAAAACATGCCCACAAGGACCAGCCCATCGCTAAAGTCCAATTTTCCGTCCCGTCCCAACGCCCAGACGACGCCCGTAAAAAACATTAAAGCCACCAGTGTCAAAAGAAGTGAAAGGTAGTTGAGACGATGAAAGTCATAGTAGATACTGGGACCCATTTTTTTCATTTTTGCCGGAATAATATGCATTCTCCAGAAAATGGCGGGCAGACCGATCAGCAAAGTTAGATTGGTCACATTGTTGACAATGCAGTTTTCCAAAACCATGGACCCGCTCCCACCTGAGCGGCCGAGAACATAGGCGAAAATCAGATTGGACAATCCAGAGCAGTAAGGCATGATCAATGTCCCCAGCACTGTCCCCTCAATTCCTTTAGTCTCCATAGCGCTCAAGCGCCAGATCATCAAAAAAGATGCTGCAAAAAACAAGGCGAGCGATAGCCAGGGGTCAAGACTGTCGAGTATTGAAAAGTATTTTTTTATTTCTAGAGTTTGAAAAAACCGGGCCATATTACGCCTGCAATAATTTTCGTTCCTTTCATCCGCCTTAACCTTCCCTTACAAACCATATAAAAATGAAAACGGCCGTGGAATACTTAAAAGCCGAAGATGATTCAGGGGTGAATGACTAAAAAGGAAGATCAATCGGAAGAGGTGATATTAATATATATCACCGGATATAAGTCTATCCCATTTTTTTTCTAAAATGTTGTAATCATCCAGCCATCCTACAATGTAATCGACATCTGATCTGGGGATATCAAGTTTTTCAGCGTAGGTATAGACTTTTTCTCTTTCAGCAAGAGAAAAGTTTTTGTCCATCGATGCCAACAAAATACAGTCCTTTATAATAATCATCGCCGTAAGCCGGGAAACTTTTATCTCACTGATTGAAAACGTTTTTTCAGTCGTGTCCCAAACTGTTGCGAAATCAATGCCCAAACGATTAGCCTGATTTTCAACATATGCAAACTCCTTGGGGCCGTTGTTTTTGTCGGCCTTTGCAACGGCGATTAATATTTTGATATACAATTCGGGATCAAAATCCTCATTATCCAAATCAACAAAATTAATTTCCATAATGCCTCCAATAAGTTCTTTTCAAGTATTCAGAGAGAGCCCATGCACTATAACGGCCCTTCCGTATGCCCGTAGGTTTTCCGCAAATCAAATGTTTCCTTATGATTTTTTTCTGGATAGCAAGGTGATGGGAGTATACGTGCTCGCCGAACACTGAAGCTACATGAGGATTATATCAGATATTCAGGTGTTTTTGCAACTGATCTGATGCTTTGAATTATGCTCGATATATTTCACTCGCCAACACTGAGACCCGCAGTCCTGATGGCAAGCTCCGAGAAATGAGCCTTCTGGACATTTTCAACTGTCCTCCCTTTCATTGGGAGGAAGTTTTATCCGCGTAAAGACCAGATCATCCACCCCTTTTTAGCTTGACACTCACGCACCTCTCTCCTAATATTGCCTCACTCAGAATACTTCATTATCATTCCTGCTTTTTTGCCATTCACAGGCCAAGAGGCCTGATTTATTGTCTAATAATGCCCTCTGGAGGGAAAAGGATATTCCACCCATGGAGAGCTTCTGCCCATTATGTGCCCTCTCTTTATCTTTTGAGTGCTTTTTGAAATCATTAACTAATTCCCCAGGAGCATTTTTGACTATCCATGCCGGGGTATAATCAATAAGAATGGTAACTTTTTTATTAACACCAATGTAATAAAAGAAAGGAGGAAGTCATGAATAATAATGTCTTTCGAACAATCATTACCTTGATTATCGCAATCGTATTGATTGGGGTTTTTGGAGTGGTGAGTGCCAATGCAAAAAAAGAAGGTAAACCTATCAAAGTAGGCGCTCCCGTTCCCCGGGCAAGTGCTTACGGCCAAAATGGCGAACGGGGAATGATCTTGGCTGCAGAGGAAATCAATGCTGCAGGTGGGGTGAATGTGAATGGCGTCATGCGTCCCCTTAAGCTTGAAATAATTGACAGCCGCGATGAGGAACCAGGGGTGCCCACCAGTGAGGTTCTCCTTGCGATAGAGAAACTGATATTACAGAAAAAATCTGATGTCATCGTTGGTGGTCCTTGTATGTCAGAATGCGGGATGGCAGCAATGGACCTGTACGCCAGGTATAAGACCGTGGATATCGTATCCATTGGTTGCTATACGCCCAGCTGGGATCAAAAAGTAGCCGGTAATCCCGAAAAGTATAAATATTCCTTTAGGGCAAGTGGTAGTGTCAAGTGGTACATAAAAGAAGGGCTTGATTTGCTGAAAGAGATACATGAGAAGTACGGATTCAATAAAATGTTCGTTTCCGTAGACGATAGCCTGATGTGCCGCAAGGCCGCCGGTCTTGTGGAAAAACTGGCCGTGAAGAGTGGCTGGGAAATCGTGGGCAGGGACAAGCATCCCATTGGGACTACTGATTACTCAATGGCATTGAGTGAGTGCAAGAAATCAGGGGCACAGGTTTTATTCATGTGGGCCTATTCACCGGAAACATCTATTCTCCTGAAGCAATGGGCAGATATGGAGGTCCCGGCAATACCGATCGGTTTCATCGGCGCAGCCGAAGACCCCGGTTTCTGGGAGGCAACCAAAGGCAAAGGTGCATACACAGTAGTTACACTCTCGGAGACGGGTAATGTCCCAAGCAACCTCATGCCCCAGACCATGAAATTCTATAATAACTTTGAGAAAAGATGGGGAGTGCCTCCCCGTAGCACTGGGTGCGTAAGCGCCTACGAGGCACTTTATGTTTTGAAAGATGCTGTTGAGAGGGCCGGGTCCCTAAAAAAGGATGCCCTGATAGCGGCACTTCAGGAGACGAATCTTCCGGCTGTTCGGGGAACCATAAGATTTGATAAAAACCACCAGATTATCTATGGCTATGATCCTAAAACCAGCGTATTGGGCTCTTGGGTCCAGTGGCAGGATGGAAAAAGAGTCTGTGTCTTCCCAAAGGCAGCCGCTACGGGTGAATTGATGATGCCGCCGTGGCTCAAGTAATATAAATCAATAATAAACCGGACAAGCCCCTTGCCCTGGTGGGGGGCTTGTTTCAGTTTCAGACAGGAACTTAAGAGCTTCGCCCCTTTTGGAATAAGGGATAATAAACTCCAACACTCCATTATTCCATGTGGATTGCAAATATCGTGTGATACTTAAACCCAGATTGTGCAGTAGGATCCGTAGCGAGGCGCAGAAAACCTTAGCGAAACGCGCAGTTGGAGCGATTTTGTTACGTAGGCATATTAATAAATATGTCGAGGAACAAAATCGGGAAAAAAGCGTTGCAGCAAGGATTTTCAAGTCGCAGTAGGAGACTACTGCACAATCTGGGTTAAAAGCCGAAAAATTCAATCAACTAAAGAAATTTCGATACGTAGAACATGGAAATATTGATATACGGTACGGTGAATAGTGTTGTCTTTGCCCTCATTGCCGTTGGGTTTACCCTGGTCTATGGTGTGAGCAGGGTTCCTAATTTTGCCCATGGCTCCATATATGTGCTGGTAGGTTTTTTGACCTGGAGTTTTGTGAATGATCTGAAATTAAATTACGCCCTTTCAATAATCATATCCCTGATTATTGCGGCGATTATCGGCCTTATCATATATCGTTTTATACTCATACGTTTGAGGGGCATGCCAACATCGGAGATAATAGCGTCATTCGCGGTCAGCCTGATTATATTGGAGGGCCTGCGGATGCAAGGGATCGCCGGGTTTAAGGGCTTTATTGGTCCGTTTTATGTTTTACACCCCTTTATCGAAGGTAAGTTGAACATATTTGGCGTGTTCGTGGACTTTCAGCGCCTTATCATTATAGTTGCAGGATTGGCAGTGGTGACGTTGCTATGGATGTTTACTCACTATACAAAAATGGGGTTATCACTCAGAGCCATAGCCCAGGACGAACAGGCTGCCATGATGCTTGGCATAAATTCAGATCGAACAGCAATGATATCCCTTTCAATCGGTTCGGCTCTGGCCGGCCTGGCCGCAGTGATTATCCTTCCTCTTGGTAATGTGGCTGCTGAAGCAGGATACAGGGTACTGATCTATGCCCTTGCAGTATGTATTATTGGCGGACTTGGAAGTTGGGCAGGCGCAATACTGGCATCCTTTGTCATTGGCTTTGCCATGAAAATCAGTACGGCCTTGTTCGGCGCAGTATGGGAGTCAGTGGTGCTGGTGGGCACCATCATCTTGATACTTTTGTTCAGGCCTTCAGGACTCTTAGGGAAACAGAAAGAGCTTGAGGAGAGGGTTTAGAGGTTGGCTACAAAAGATAGGCGGAAAAAGAGGCTGGACAGGAGCATAACAGTACGGGCCGATGGCCTATATGCCTTGTCCTCATGGGGTGAGATGGCCTTTCTGATCACACCAAGGGCGGTTTTTATTCTTGGTCTGCTTTTACTCCCTCTGGTTTTGGATATGTACTGGCAGAGGGTCCTCTGTGCTGCCGGTATCTATGCATTGCTGGCCCTGGGTTTCGACTTCCTGGCCGAATTTGTAGGACTGGTCTGTTTGGGCGGGGCTCTTTTTATTGGATCTGGCGGATACATCTCAGGGCTCTTAAACGCATATCTCGGCTGGTCACCCTTTGTGACCATCCCCATTGCCTCTGTGGGTGGGGCGGTAATCTGTACAGTGATCCTCCTTCCCTGCCTTAGACTGCGGGGTATCTACTTCGCCATTGTGAGCTTTATGTTTCCCTTATTTGCTGTTTACATCATTGTTGCGCTCAATGTCTTCGGGAGTACCGAAGGCATAAGCGCCCTGGCAAACTTGCCGAATATGTGGTTTGAACAGTATTTTATCCTGGTGGCAGTTATTCTTTCTGTTTTTGCAATGAGAAGATTGGTGAATGAAGATTTCGGTCTCATTTTACGCGGAATAAAGGATAATGACCAGGCAGTCAAGGCCTCCGGTATCAGCATAACCGCATACAAGGCCAAGGCTGTGTTCATTGCAGCATTGATCGGTTGTTTTGGTGGGGCCTATCTTAGTCACCTGTATGGGTGGTTGGGCTTGTCGCTGTTTGCCATGGATTTCTCCATCCTCCCTATCGCCGCATCAGTAATGGGAGGCATGGGAACGCTGGTAGGCCCTGTGTTAGGGGCCTTTATCCTCACCCCCCTGTCCGAGGCGTTGCGTGGTTTCGGGCAGCTCAGGGTCGTCCTCTATTGTTTGATATTAATAGGTTTCATGGTCTACAAGCCTGAAGGGTTTATGAACTATTTTGAGCGGAAATACCATCAATTTGAGCGCTGGGAAGAGGTATAACATGGGCGAGGAATCTCTTCTTCAGGCAGACAAGATCAGTAAGTCATTTGGAGGAGTCCAGGCTGTCCAGGGCGTAGGCTTCACTTTGTATGAGGGAGAGATACTCGGAATCATCGGACCCAATGGCTCCGGAAAAACCACATTGGTTAACCTTGTCACGGGCTTTGTTAGACCCGATTCAGGAGAAGTGTTTTTCAAAGGGAGGAATATTACCGGCCTTCAGCCGCATAAAATCGCTAACCTCGGGCTTACAAGAACGTTTCAGATAATGAGGCCATATCACAGCTTGGCCGCGTTTAAGAACCTCATTATTCCCTTAAACTCGCCCAGGGTTAGGCGAACCAGGAGTGGCAAACTTGGGGATAGGGATGGCGTAGCAGTAGACATCTTAGAGGACATTGGGTTTGAGCGAGATGCCCGTGTTCCGTATAAGACGGCGGGATCCCTCCCTCTGGGGTATCTTAAACGACTTGAGCTTGGCAGATGCATTGCTTTAAGGCCTGAAGTCATTATCTGCGATGAGATTTTCTCGGGTCTCAGCATGTCTGAGATTACTTCTATGGTTCCCCTCTTGGAGCGATTGCAGATGGAGGGAATAGCCATGATTATGATTGAGCACAGGCTGAGAGAGCTTTTCAGGCTTACCGATCGGGTTATGGTGATGAATTTTGGTCAAAAGATTGCTGAAGGAATCCCGGAAGAGGTAATGGAAAATCAAAAGGTCAAAGAGGCTTACCTCGGAAAAGGAAAATCATCATGACCATTTTAAAAATCAAGGGGCTTATGGTGTTTTACGAAAATGCCATAGCCATCAATAATATTAATATGAGATGTCAGAAGGGGGAAATCACAGGGGCCTTTGGGGCGAACAGTGCCGGTAAGTCCACGCTCATGTACACCATTTCTGGAATCATTCTGGATGTAAAGCGAAAAGAAAAAATGAGAGGGGGGGAGAGGATAACAGTACTCGGAAGCATAACCTACGATGGGATGGATATTATCAATATGGAGGCCAGCGATAGAGCGAAGAAGGGGATTATCCTTTGCCCCGAAAGGCGCAGAATTTTCCAGGAAAGCAGTGTGATGGAGAATCTAAAAATTGGCAGCATCCTAGCGACCAGGTCAGAGGCCAAAAAAACACTTGATTACGTTTTTACTATCTTTCCAGCCCTTAAAGAATTGAAAGGGAGAGAAGGGGGGTTCTTAAGCGGTGGAGAACAACAGATGCTCGCGGTTGGCAGGGCCTTGATGGCCCAGCCGAAGTTGCTGCTATTGGATGAGCCCTTACTGGGACTGAGTCCGCTAATTGAGGAAATGCTTGCTGAGGCAATCGAAGATATCAATAGGCAAATTGGCATCAGCGTATTCATCTCAGAACAGTATGCCAGGCCCATCTTGCCTATTATACACTACGGCTATGTGCTCGAAAATGGGGGAGCGGTTTTGGAAGGTACTTCTCAGGAACTTATGGACAATCCGGACGTAAAATCCGCTTACTTCGGACTATAGCTTTTCGTTTTCATCCAAAGTAACACTTTAGTTTATACTCTGATCGGTTTCTTTCCCTTGCCTACCCTCCTTCTCTCTTCATTCCTTATATCTCGCCTTAAGAGTTTCCCAACCTTAGATTTTGGAAGCATGTCTCTAAACTCTATATACTGTGGTACCTTATAAGGGGCGACTCTCTTTTTGCACCATTTGGTCAACTCAGAGCCACTTACTCCTCTCACATCCTCTTTAAGCACCACTATAGCCTTGATGCGTTCTCCTACCTTGGAATCGGGAACACCCACCACACACGCCCCTATTACGGCAGGGTTGTCTTGCAAAGTTGCTTCGATTTCAGAACAGGAGACCCTATAGCCCTTATACTTTATGATGTCTGCACTCCTGTCTACGTAATATAATTGTCCGTCTGTATCCATTCGAACATAGTCATTCATCCTGTACCAAATTTTGCCGTCAATCTCCACATATGAGGCGACCGTTTCCTCCGGCTTTTTCCAGTAGCACTTAGAGATATGTTCAGAGGTCACCAATAACTCCCCAGATTTGCCGGTCGACAAAGGTTCCAGGGTTTCTGGATCTACTACTTTAGTCTCCCTGGAAGGCAAAGGTTTTCCAATGCTCCCAGGCACAGGCTCTCTATCCAAAGGGCTCATCGCGGTAAAGCCCACCTCGGTTGCACCATATACCTGGTATATGGGCACCTTGAACTTATTAGCCCACCGGTTATATACCTCGACTGGTAGGACATCCCCTCCGCTCCAGCAGTATCTGAGCGAGCTTAAATCAAATAAGTCTAATCTGTCGTTTTCCAGAATCATCCGATAAAGGGTAGGTGCACCGAGGAATAGAGTTCCTTTGTACTTTTGTATGGCATGTAAAATGGCGTCCACTTGAGGAATTGGCATTAATACGGCAGTATTGCCTTTCGTCAAAACCATCCCCAGTATGACACCTTGAGCCATCTGGTGAAAAAGAGGGTTGACCATAATAAACACCTCATCTCCATCTGAGATGTGGTCTTCACCTACCAATCTAATCTCATTAACAAATGATACCATGCCTGTGTGAGTGGCTATGCAGCCCTTTGGAAACCCGGTAGTCCCACCGGTGTATAGTATGTAACTGAGGTGATCTCTTGGGTTAATCCCCAGTTTTGGAGGCTGAGGCGGATAATTGCGAATGAGATGCTTAAAGGTATAGGTATTTTCACCTTTCTCAATGACTCCGTCCGGTACTTTGTCGAACAGGACACCGACCACTCGCTTGTATAATGGGAGTAAATCCACGTAGTTTGTGACAATTGCCCTTTTCAGGCACGTCTCAGGAAAAACCTCTTTTATATACCTGAAATTTGTATCCTGACACAGGACCGTTTCAGCCTCAGAATCGTTGATGAGATACTTGATTTCATGAGGAGTATAAATGGGGGAAACTGGAACAGGTATAGCGCCAACCTGCTGGGCCCCGAAATATCCGATAAGGAATTGGGGGCAATTGGGGATATAAAGCATAACTTTATCGTCATCCCTGACACCTAAATCGTATAATGCAGCAGCAAATCTATCAATCAGGTCTTTCATCCTCGCGTAAGAGAATTTCTCGCCAAGATATATAATTGCAGTCTTTTCGGGGTATTTTTCACATGCCCTGTCAAATGCACTAATGACTAGTTCGTCGTATTCTCCCATGGTTGCTCCTTATTACGGATTATCGACTTTCCACATGGGTATTAACTGCCAAGAGTTCTATTATGCTCAGATCCTGGCTTCCCCATTTTCACTCGCCTTTTAGGCCGTGGTTCTAGTTGTTTCCTTAGATACCATTATCTTATCGATTTAACAAGGTTTCTAAAGAACGTTTCTTTTAAAAATGGCCCTTAGCGATTTTAGAGTATCAAAGACTGAATAATGAAGATAAAATAAATACATAGCAACACTAATACACCATGCGTAGTAAGGCAGGGAGTATATTGCTTATTTCTTATGTATCCAAATTGGTTAACCCCAAATTGATTTATCCTTGACACAAAATCCCCTCCCGCCTATATTGGCAGCATCAGAGGGTGAATTCCGTTCAATAAGATTTTTTAGTTTTTTCCAAAATCCCTTTCTTTTTCAACACGTTAAGCAAATCAAATTCAGGTCATTGTATGTTATATGCAAAACACGGCCTAAAAATGCTTCTTTCAGTGTGAGCTTTCGCATTTAAACCACTAACTCAATAAAGAAGGAGGTAAAGACATGAAAGCAAGATTTTTTGTAGGTTTTGTTGCCTTGTTGGTGGCGGTCCTGTTCATGTTTCCCGCGAACGGGGCAATGGCTGAAAAGCCCATCATCCTTGGGTGTCCCCTTTCAACCGCATTTCTGTATGGCTGGGATGCTGAAAGGGCAATCACCCTGGCTGTTGAGGAAATCAACGCCAAAGGGGGTGTCAATGTGGGAGGGGAAAAACGCCCCTTCAAAGTGGAGGTGATTGATACCCGGGACCTGGAGCCGGGCGTTCCCGTTAGTGAAGCGCTGCTGGCGGTGGAAAAGCTTATTTTAGAAAAAAAAGCGGATTTTATAATCGGTGGACCTGTGCGTTCAGAAGCGGCCCTGGCAGCCATGGATATACTGTCCAAATATAAAAAGGTATCAATTCTGACAACCGGTGTCTTAACCCCCAAGTACCATGCAAGGGTCTCCAAGGAGTATGATAAATTCAAGTATTGCTTTAGGATCACCGGGGAGGCCAAGTGGATGGTCGGTGGGGAGATTATTCCCTGTCTTGTGGACATAGGCAAGAAGTACAACTTAAACAGGATCTATATCATGATCCAGGATGTGGCCCATGCCCGGGCTGGTGGAGGTATCATTGCCAAAGTCATGACCAAGAAGGGGTGGACAGTCATTGGAGCAAAGCCGGAGATATATCCGACAGGTTCCACGGATTTTTCCATGGGACTCTTGAAGGCCAGGAGAGAAAAGGCGCAGGTTATCCTTATCTGGATGGATATGCCGGAGACTTCTATTCTTCTAAAACAATGGCATGACATGAAGATTCCCGCCCTGCCCTTCGGTTCCATTATCGCGGCCGCAGAACAGCCCGGCTTCTGGAAGGCGACGGAAGGAAAGGGGGAATACTGTCTTGCGAACGTGGTTAACGCCGGAAACGCCCCTTCCAATGCCACGGCATGGACCATGAAATTCGTCAATGCCTATAAAAAGCGCTGGAATATCGAGCCGGAAGGCTACGGGACCTCAACCAGCTATATGACCCCCTACGTCCTGAAGGACGCCATAGAAAGGGCCGGGACTCTCAAATCGGACGCTGTGGTTTCTGCCCTCGAAAATACGAACATGGTAGGCGTCTACGGACTCATCAAATTCGATCCCAAGAGCCATCAGGTGGTTCCGAGCACCGATCCTGAGAAGGGAGCGGTCGGTACTATCTTTCAGTGGCAGGCAGGAAAAAGGGTGGTGGTCTTCCCACAGAAGATTGCCATGGGCGAGATCAAACTGCCGCCCTGGATGAAGAAATAGAATTTTTTACCCGGGATAATGTAGCCCCTCCCCCTCGGCCGAGCGGCACGACTTGAGCCATTCGGCCCCGAGCCTGTCGAGAGCCTCATGGTCGAACGACTCATGGCCGAGGGGCTCGCCGACAAGTCTCGCCGCGGGGGCCGCCAGGGGAGGGGCACTAGTGATATCATGGAAATCTTAATATACGGCCTCATAAATAGTGTAACCCTGGCCCTGATAGCTCTTGGTTTTGCCTTAGTCTATGGGATCAGCCGGGTCCCCAATTTCGCTCACGGGGCCCTTTACGTGGTAAGCGGATTCATCACCTGGGCCTTTCTGCGCACCCTAGGCCTGGACTATCTGATCAGCATCATCCTGGCCATGATCATTGTCGGGGTGATCGGCGCGTTTATTTACCAGTTTGTGCTCATTCGAGTCCGGGGCATGGCCATTTCAGAGATTATAGCCTCATATGCCATCGGGTTGGCCATCCTGGAGGGATTCCGCTGGTGGGGGTTTAAAGGGATGAGCTATACACTCCCCGTATTCATTAAGGGAAGCGTCATTGTCGCCGATGTCCCGGTGGATTTCCATCGGATGGTGGTCGTTGGGTTTGGCGCCGCCGTGGTTGCCTTTCTCTGGGTCTTCACACACCATACGCGGATTGGCCTGGCCCTGCGTGGAATGGCCCAGGATGAACGAGCGGCCCTCATGTTGGGAATCGACTCGGATTTCATGGCAGTGGTGGCGATGACCTTTGGCTCCATGCTTGCAGGTCTGGCCGCAATTCTTCTGCTTCCCCTGGGAAACATTGTGGTGGAGGCGGGTTATAACATCCTGATCCTGGCAATTGCCGTGTGCATCGTGGGGGGATTGGGAAGCTGGATGGGGGCGGTACTGGCCGCCTTTCTCATCGGCTTTGCCCAGATCCTGACAGTGGTCTACTGGGGAGCCCATTACCAGATGGTGGTGGCCCTGCTGGCCATTATCCTTACTCTCATATTGCGACCCTCCGGTCTCTTTGGTCGGCAAAAGGAACTGGAAGAGAGGGTTTAATAGGTGAATATTGAACAACGTCGTAAGGAGAGGCTGGACCGGGGTATCAAGGTTCGTACTGATGGTTTCTATGCCCTGATGTCCTGGAGGGAGCTGTCCTATCTCACCCTGCCCAGGCTGGTGCTGATTGTGGGGATGCTCATCCTGCCCCTCGTCATGCCCAGTTACTGGCAGCGCGTGATCTCCTATGTCTGTATTTATGCCCTGCTGGCCCTGAGCTTTGATTTTTTAGCTCATTTTTTAGGGCTGGTTTCCTTGGGAGGGGCCTTTTTTATCGGTACGGGCGGGTACCTTGCCGCCGTGCTGAATAGCTCCTTTGGGCTCCCGCCCCTTCTGACCATCCCCATTTCTACTCTGATCGGTGCACTCATCTGCACCTTTGTCTTGCTTCCCTGCCTTCCCTTGCGAGGGGTCTATTTCGCCATTGTCACCCTCATGTACCCGCTGTTTATGAAGAGAATGATTGAGGCTCTGGATATATTGGGTGGGACCGAAGGAATTTTTGGGGTGGCCAGTTTCCCCAATCCCTGGGTCGAGCAATACTTTATGATAGTGATGGTCCTTTTGTTTCTCTTCGGGACGAGACGGCTGGTCAACCTGGATATCGGGTTGGTCTTTCGTGCAGTCAAGGACAATGACCAGGCAGTAAGGGCCTCGGGCATGAGCATCACTTTTTACAAGGCTGTTGCCGTCTTTATCGCCTCGGCCATGGGCTGTTTTGGCGGGGCCTGTCTCGTACACATCTATATGTGGGCGGGGATGTCCCTGTTTGCCTTAGATTTTTCCATTCTTCCCATTGCGGCGACGGTCATTGGCGGTGGAGGCACCCTGGTGGGACCGGTACTGGGCTGTCTCATTCTGGTCCCCATCTCCGAATTACTGCGGGAGATCGGAACCCTGCGGATTGTTTTTTACTCCCTGATACTTGTGGCATTCATTGTGTTTCGCAGTGAAGGGATCATGGTTTACGGCCAGCGGAAATATCATCAGTTTGAAAGGTGGGTCAGGGTATGAATGATCAACCGATCCTGGAAGTTAAAGAGGTCACCAAGACCTTTGGCGGTATCTTAGCATTAAACCGGGTCACTTTCGATGTTCATGAAGGAGAAATATTGGGCGTCATCGGCCCCAACGGTTCCGGCAAGACTACCTTGATAAACTGCATCACCGGATTCATCAAGATGACCTCAGGTAGGGTGCTTTACCATGGCAAGGATATCAGTGGCAAACCCGCCCACAAGATCGCGGATATGGGTGTCACGCGCACCTTCCAGATAATGCGACCTTATTACAGCCTTCCTGCTTACAAGAACCTGGTAATTCCCCTGTTCTCACCCCGGGCCAAACGCACGGGAGGCTGGCGAGGAGGTGGTAAATTAGGGGACCGAAATACTGTAGGCATCGATATCTTAGAGGAGATCGGCTTTGAAAGAGATTCCTTTGTCCCTTATAAAATAGCTTCTACCCTGCCCACCGGATACCTCAAACGCCTTGAGCTTGCCCGTTGCCTGGCCCTGAAGCCTATGATGATTCTCTGTGACGAGGTGTTTTCCGGCCTGAGCATGAGTGAGATTGCCAGCATGGTGCCCCTCATAGAACGCCTTCAGATGGACGGCATTACCCTGATAATGATTGAGCATCGACTGCGGGAGTTATTCCAGGTGGCCAACCGGGTTATGGTATTGAACTTTGGTGAGAAGCTCATTGAGGGGACGGCTGAAGAAGTCATGGCCAGCGAGAAGGTAAAGGAGGCATATTTCGGCTCAGAGGAGGTCGAGGAGGTCATGAGCTATGCTTGAGGCAAAGGGGCTGATGGTCTTCTATGAAAACATGCTGGCCCTCAATAACGTCAGTATCAATTGTGAGGCCAATCAAATTGTTGGAGTGTTTGGGGCGAACAGTGCCGGCAAGTCTACCCTTATGTATACCCTGTCGGGTATCATGGAGGACATCAAGAAGAAAGAGGAAATGGCCGGTGGCGAGCGGATAACGGTTCTGGGGGAGATACGCTATTTTGGGCAGGACATCATGGGTCTTAAACCGAGCAAGCGGGCTAAGGCAGGGATTGTCCTCTGCCCTGAGCGAAGAAGGATATTCCCCGAATGCAACGTCCTGGAGAACCTGCGTATCGGCGCTTACCTTGCCTCTCCATCCCAGGCCAAGGATAGTCTGGAATACGTGTTTAAAGTATACCCGGCCCTTGAAAAACTCAAGAAAAGGGTCGGCGGATTCTTAAGTGGCGGAGAGCAGCAGATGCTGGCCATTGGCCGTGCGCTCATGGCTCAGCCCAAATTGCTGCTCTTGGATGAACCTCTGCTGGGTCTCAGCCCCTTGATCCAGAGTATTATGGTCCGGTCAACCAAAGAGATTCGCGATGAAAAAGAGATCTCTATCATAGTGACCGAACAATATGCCCGCCCTGTCCTGCCCGTTGTGGATTACGGCTTTATCCTGGAAAACGGGGCCGCAGTTCTGGAAGGAACACGAGAGGAGTTGTTAAATAACCCTGATGTCCGCTCGGCTTACTTTGGGGTTTAATAGCAGGTCATAACAATGAACGAGGAAGTATTAGAAAAGGAATTAACCTTTACCCGATTCGACCGGATGAGTGACCGTTATCCGGATCGAACCGCAGTGCTTTACCTTGGAGAGAGGTTCACTTACGCTCACCTGCGGGATCTCAGTGAACGGTTTGCCGGCGCCCTCGATGAAATGGGTGTCAACAAGGGCGATCGGGTCATGATTTACATTGCCAACTGCATCCAATGGATTATTGCATTCCTGGGTATCCAGAAAATTGGTGCCGTGATTGTGCCGGTATCACCGATTTATACCTCTTTTGAAATCGAGTACATGATCAAAGACTCGGGTGCGGAAACAGTCATCTGCCTGGACACCAACTTCTGCTATGTGAAGGAGGTCTTGGCCAGCACAGGACTCAAGCGGGCCATCGTGACCAATCTGGCAGACCTCCTTCCGTTCTGGAAAAGGTATCTGGGGGTCCTCTTTGACAAGATCCCCAATGGCAAAGTTGACCGGGACAGCCGTGTTCATTCTTTTAGATCCCTGTTGCGACACCCGCCCCTAAAATCACACGTGGAACTGGACCCGTGGAAAGATCTCTCCTACATTCTTTATACAGGTGGGACTACCGGTTTTCCAAAAGGCGTACCAGGGAATCACATCGGCATGACTTCCTACGTGAACGATGTGACGGAAGATGTGGCAGGGGACTATCTCAGGGAAGGAGACGATGTCTATATCGCAGTCAACCCCCTTTTCCACATTATGGCCTTAGGTCTGTGTATGTCTTTGGGGCTCAATAAAGGCAACACCACACTGCTTATGCCCATGCCCCAGGTAGATGCCATTCTCGAGACCATTGAGCGGCATAGGACACGCTGGCTCCTGGGTGTTCCTGCCCTGTACCGAATGATTCTGGAAAATGACCGCCTCGACCGCTATGACTTAAGATCCCTGACCTATTGCTACTGCGGTGGCGATGTGTTGCCCATAGAAGTTTTTAACCGCTGGAAAGAACGATTCGGTGTTCCCATTTACCAGGTTTATGGCTCCACTGAGGCCGGTCACGTGACCTACAGCCGCATCGACAGGGAACCCAAGCCTACGGCCATAGGTCTGCCTTTGAAAAGCAGACAGTGCATTGTGGTAGATCCGGAAACCCTGAAACCGGTTCCTAGGGGGGAAAGTGGAGAACTCCTGGTAACCTCACCCTATACCATAAAAGAATACTGGAACAAGCCCGAGGAGACCAAGTATTCCTATGTGGATCTCAACGGAAAAATCTATTACCGGATGGGAGACTTTGTCAGCCAGGATGCTGACGGAGAACTGGTCTATGTGGAACGTTCGGCGGATATCATCAAGCATAAGGGCTATAGAGTTTCAGCCTCCGAGGTTGAAGCGGTGCTCCAGGACCATCCCACCGTCATTGGCGCCTGCGTGGTGGGTGTGCCTGACGTCAAGGTGGGGGAACGGGTCAAGGCCATTGTGGTTTTAAAAGAGGATGCCAGGGGCGTGGGCGGTGCAGACCTCCTCAAATGGTGCCGTGAGAGGTTGGCATCCTATAAGGTGCCAGGCTACATTGAGTTCAGGGATATGCTGCCCAAATCAAAGGTGGGAAAACTCTTGAGACGGGAAATCCGCGACGAGGAACGCAGGCGGCTCTCTAAAGAGAAAAGAGCATCGTGATGTCACTTAAACAGCTGTTAATATAATTTTACTTTACTTACCCTTTACCAATGAACTTAATAGAAAGGAGCAGGAAGATGGATGTTTTTACAGCCATTAGAGAAAGGCGGAGCTGCCGGGACTTTCTGCCCGAACCGGTCAGTGATGAAGCGATTGAAAAGATCTTAGAAGCTGCCATCTGGGCACCATCTCCCCTGAATATGCAGGGATGGGAATTCATCGTTATTACCAACCAGGAAATGAAAGAAAAGATTTACTCAGAAGCGGAAAGATGCCGGGAATGGGCTCTTGAAAAAAGTGGCTGGAAGTGGCTGGGGGGCTATAAGACTGACTTTTTGAAGTCAGTCCCGGTCATCATTTCAGTCATAGGCAACCCTGAGAAGTCAGGCATTGATATATTCCTTGAAGAAGGAAAGGTTGGCTATCAGTACGCCTGCGCCGCAGCCATCCAGAATATGCATCTGGCCGCTCATGCCCTGGGTCTTGGCAGCCTGTGGTTTACCTTTTTTGATAAGAAGAAGATGAGAGACATCCTTGACATTGATCCTGAAAAAACGCCTGTGGCACTTGTATGCCTTGGTAAGGCAGGCAGCGGGCCACAAGAAACACCCAGAAAGGATGTCAAAGAAAAAACAACCTATATCCGCTAATAACGTCAGATTTTCTGGGGAAGTCTATCGGCTTGAGGAGGTTTGTTCATGGGGGAAAGCGTGTTAAACAATAAGCGCCTATTGGCGGTGGATGATGAGCCGGACGTGCTTGAAACGCTGGAGGAACAGCTCTCCGATTTTGAAGATCTGATATTTGATAAGGCCACGGACTACGATATGGGCTATCAACTGGTCCGGTCTTGGACTTATGATCTCGTTATATTAGACATCATGGGCGTTCGCGGCTTTGACCTTTTAAACGCCGCTGTTCATTTGGGTTTTCCCACAGTTATGCTAACTGCACATGCCCTTTCGGTAGAGACACTTAAGAAATCTATCGAGATGGGCGCAAGGGCTTATATTCCCAAGGAAAAAATGTCAGAAATCATACCCTTCCTTGAGGACGTTCTCACCTTGGGGCACCAGTCCGGCTGGCGGCGTTTGTTCGATCGATTGGGTAATTTCTTCAATGTCACCTTTGGCCATGATTGGCAAAAAGACGAGAAAGCCTTTTGGGAACAGGTTAGCTCAGGAGAATATCAGCCTGAGCCCATTATCCTGAAAAAGTAACCTCTCCCGTTCATCAGCGGGCTGTGAGCCTATAAGCGAAATCGGCCCTGATGTTTAACCTGGCTACCGTCACCGAGCCCGGAAAAGGCGGGAAGGGAGCGGCGGACCGAATTGCCCTTTCTGCCTCCTTGTTAAGAATCTCATAAGCGGAAGGGTTCAAGATCTTTATTTCCTTTAAATATCCTTGTCTGTTCAGGCTAAAGAGAACCAAAACTTTCCCTTCAATAAGATTTTCCCAAGCTTCTCTCGGATATTTCCAGTGTTTCATCAATCTTGCCTTGATCACTTTTGCATATGATGTATATTTCTTATCCTTTGTATCCAGGGAGATCGTGTCTTCGGTTTCCTGGGGCGGTGTCTTTTCCTCAGTGTTGACCTTGGCCAGATCCGCTCCTGGTGTTTCATCATCATCGAGGGGATCAATGGGTGGCCTAAGCAGTTCGACGTGGTATGTTCGCAGGGGCTCGGTCACCCAGCTAATGGGGAAGGCCTTTTGAACAACCATAAGGACGCATACATGGAATAGCAGGGAAACAATCAAGCTGATCCGCATGACCACCCTCCCGCTCAGGAGGACGTAGGCCCTATTCTCTTTCCATTTGGTTATCAGGGCCATTGACCCACCAATCGGTTTTTTTATCGAACCACCAATCTGAGCTATTAGTGGTCAATACTTCCTGGGCCATTTGTTTGGCACCATCTGTAAGTATCCTTCTGACGGCATAGGATAGCCAGTCTTTTGCGTTGGGATTGCCTGAATCCAGTTGTTCCTTTAATTCCAGGATAAGGTCAAGTTGATCTGCGTCTTTGGCCAGACGGGCTTCCAGCGTATCGCATCCATTGAATTCACGGATAAGACCTACAATCTCATTGTCTAAATGCAGCCCTTGAACTTGGTCTTGAACTGCTCTTTCCTCATCGGTTTTCACGTATCTTTTATTCACATAATTGTGATCGCCGGTCCTGGCCTCGGGAAAGTCGTGAAAAAGGCACATCAAAACGACCTTGTTACGGTCCGCTTCTG
Source organism: Desulfobacteraceae bacterium (assembly GCA_020349865.1). The sequence goes on along the minus strand of CP070700.1, from coordinate 3,368,485 downwards.
GTTCCTGAGAGGCGAGCACGTAGCCGATCACGGCCGTACGGAAAGAATGATCCGCCACGGATTCCCCGCCTGACCCGAGGAACTGGTAACCGGTGCGAGGGGTTTTTTTTAACATGCCCACTTCAAATAGAAATTCTACTACTCTTTTCGTCATGCCTTTTGATAGGTATATGACATGGAAAAGTCAAGCAGGTTTTATCCTCCGTGTTCCTTGATTTATTCACGTGGAGTGTATACAATAGAGTGCGCTTACATAAAAATCATTTCTCTCATTCGGTCGCAAAAGGGATTTTGAGCCAACAGGATAAGCAGGCTGAATCATAAATGATCTATAAGGTAAAGTATTAAATGACTAACGATGATAGTGGATTGAAGATCTATACTTACCCTGATAAAGTTCTCAGGGTGAAAGCTGAGACCATTGAGAATATTGAGGGCGACCTCCAGGACCTGATTGACAATATGATCCATACCATGTACCTGGCCCCTGGCATCGGCCTTGCTGCCAATCAAGTGGGAGAACTAAAAAGGGTGATAGTATTTGATCTTAACCCGGGCAAAGAGGGTAGAAACCCTTGTGCCCTGATTAACCCAGAAATTGTACTAAGTGAGGGGGAGGTGGCATCTGAGGAAGCCTGTCTGAGCGTGGTTGACTTTTCGGCCGAGGTCTCCCGCAACGCACAGGTGAAGGTCATAGGAATGGATCGGCATGGTAAACCAATGGATATTGAGGCAGACGGACTCATGTCCATCTGTTTACAACATGAAATCGATCATCTGAATGGCATCCTCTACATTGATCATATAAGTAGCCTTAAAAGGGCCCTTTATAAGAAGAAGTTGAAAAAAAAGGTAAAAAACGCATAACCAATCACCTTTTTCGTGGAAGATCTGACAAAAAAAAGTTTTCCTGTCCAGCCCAAGATCGTTTTCATGGGGACCCCTGAATTCGCTGTTCCTGCCCTAAAAACGCTTATTGAACACGGCCATGAAGTCGTGTCAGTGATCACCCAGCCTGATAGACCAAAGGGAAGAGGAAAGAAAATCGTCCCCTCCCCGGTTAAACAAGCTGCCACGGCCTATGAGCTTGAGGTCTTGCAGCCCGAGAAGGCATCGGCTCCCCAATTCTGTGAGATTATTCGTGGAAAGCAACCCGATCTCCTGGTTGTTGTGGCCTTTGGCCAGATTCTGAAAAAGAACCTCCTTGACATTCCTTCTTGGGGAGTTCTCAATATCCATGCCTCCCTTTTGCCCAAGTATCGAGGCGCAGCACCCATACAATGGGCCATTATTAATAACGAAGCCAAGTCCGGTCTCACTGCCATGCGGATGGATGAAGGCCTTGATACCGGACCGATACTCTTACAGCAGGAAGTTTCCCTATTACCTAATGAAACAGCAGGCCAGCTCCACGATAGACTTTCCGCCCTGGCCGGGGACTTTCTTGTTAGAACCCTTAAGGACCTGACGGAAAATCGATTGAGGGAGAGGCTTCAAGATCAGGCCAAGTCCACCTATGCGCCCAAAATAGATCGGGATATGTCTTTAATAAGATGGGAAAAACCGGCTGAGACAGTATCGGCTCTTATTCGGGCGCTTGACCCCTGGCCCGGCGCTTTTACAAAGCTCCGAGGAAAGGACATCAAGATCTTCTCGTCCCAAGTTGTGGACAAAGGACGAATCGGCCTGCCTGGGAGGGTTGCAGGACATGATGAGAGCGGACTCATGGTTGAAACGGGCAAGGGCACAGTTAAGATCGGGGAATTACAGATCCCGGGGAAAAAGAGACTCTCTGCCAAGGATTTCCTGAGAGGATTTCCCTTGGACAAAGGAACCCTATTAGGGAGTTAGCATGAAAGGCCTTTCTAAGACCTTAAAAGCCATGTCTCAACAGACAAATGTTTCGTTAAAGGCTGAAGCAAAGGAACCTGCTGAACCTAAAGATATCGGGCAGCCTAAAATGAGGATTTTTATTTTCCTTTTGCTGCTTGCCTGTGTGGTCATGGTGGGTTTGGCCTTTTTGCTCTGGTGGGTTCCATTTATTGGCCTGGCCAATATCCACCCCAGTTTTCCTGGAATTTTGGCTGTGGCCTTGGGTGGTTTTGTCCTTTTCTGGTTGGGCGGTGCCCTCACGCTTGTTTTTACCATCATCCGAGGGAGGAACCTTTTTTTCAACCGCCGTATACGAGGCGTGGTGATTCGAGTCCTGTTTCCTTTGCTTGTTGGAGTGGGCAAGTGTCTGGGCATCGGTAAAAAAGAGATTCGGAGGTCTTTCGTCGCCATTAACAATCGATTGGTTCTTGCCGAAGCCAGAAAGGTCCCGCCGGACAAAATTCTTATTCTCCTTCCCCATTGTCTTCAGAATCATGAATGCGCCGTGAGAATCACTGGTAATGTGGAGAACTGTAAGGCCTGTGGCAAGTGCAAGATAAAGGATTTGGTGTCTCTCTCGGAGAAATACCATGTGTCCATGTCAGTGGCAACCGGTGGGACGCTCGCCAGGAGGATCGTGGTTGAAAAAAAACCGGATGTTATTATTGGGGTAGCGTGTGAACGCGATCTCACGAGTGGTATCCAGGATAGCTATCCAATCCCTGCTTTTGGCATATTAAACAAAAGGCCCTTTGGGCCTTGTTATGATACCGATGTGGATCTTGACCTGGTTGAGAGGGGACTGATCACCTTTTTGGGACATGAAATCAGTGAAACCGAGGGACCTGGCACTCAAAGTGTTAAACAGCCGGGAGAATAGCCCCGGTTTT
>CP070700.1:3355050-3365623 GCA_020349865.1 Desulfobacteraceae bacterium | reverse complement strand
TCGCTCTCCAAAAGGGTTTCTGTTAAGGCGCCGCAGTTGACAGAGACAAAGGGGCGGTCCCTTCGCGAACCACTATAGTGAATGGCCTTGGCAATGAGTTCCTTTCCTGTGCCTGAAGGCCCTGTGATAAGCACAGATGCCTTTGATTGAGCCACCTTATCAATCATATCATAGACCTTAAGTAAAGGTTTGCTCTTGCCCACCATATTCCTATATTGGAAGCGATCTGAAAGGGCCTGGCTTAGGAATTTGTTTTCTTTTATAAGACGGTAATTCTCCAGTGCCTTTTTAATGGTCAGCTTAAGCTGTTCGTTTTGGAAAGGCTTGGTTATGTAATCATAGGCATGCTTTTTCATGGCCTCTACGGCCATTTCGATGGTCCCGTAAGCCGTCATAATGATAACCGGAAGCTCGGGCTTCATTCTCTTGCATTCATCCAGTAGTTTCATCCCGTTCATGCCCGGCATTTTCATATCAGTAATGATCAGATCGAGATCTGCTTCCCGGACTGAACGCAGGGCGTCGTGGGCATTTTCTGTTGCAATGATTTCATAGCCTTCAGGCCCCAATAAAGCCTCGAGAACGAGCAGATAATTTTTTTCGTCGTCCACAATCAGGATCGTTTCCATATTTCACGTTTCCTTCACATCCGCATACCGCATTCCGACTTTATCGTCTATCCTTTTGGCAATATAATAAAAACCTTTGTTCCCGTATTATCCTGGCCTTGCGGATCTCCGACCGTGCTCTCGATCCGTATGGAACCCTTATGACCTTCAATAATATTTTTGACAATGGAAATTCCAAGGCCGCTTCCCTTGTCCTTGGTACTAAAAAAGGGATCAAAGATTCTGTTGAGGTTTTCCTGGCCAATCCCGTAACCTGTATCCTCAATGCTCACCACATAATGGCCCTTTTTTTCCGTCACATCCACCGTTATAGTACCGCCATTTTCCATGGCTTGAATACCATTCATAAAAATGTTGAGGAACGCCCTATAGAGGAGTTGTGGGTCAGCTCTGAGCCTAAAAGATCTGCCGTTAATATTATCACGTACAGATATATTTCCCTTATCAAATTCCGGGCCGAGGAACTGGAGATTTTTGTTGATAATTTCTTCCAGGTAACACTCCTGAAAATTAGGTTCCTGGGGACGTGCGTAATCTAAAAACTCCGTGACAATGTTGTCTAATCTGCTTGATTCGTCAATGATTACGCGTGAAAGCTTTTCTTGCGCCTCGGTGGAACCAGGCATCCCTCCTAATAGTTCTGCTGTACTCCGGACTATCCCCAGAGGATTTCTGATCTCGTGGGAAACCCCGGCGACCATTTGACCCAAGGCAGCAAGGCGCTCAGCATGGTTCAGTTGTGACTCAAGCTCCCTTTGCTCTTTGGCTCTTTTCTCTATGATTCCCTCCGCTTTGTGGACAATCAGAAGAAGTGCCACGAATATTAGACCCATAATGAGGATAGAAAGTCCGAATATGAGATACTGAAATTTGACGAGGGACTCATATTCTTTGGTCAGATCTTGAATCAGTTCAAAGACACCTCCAACATATCCCTTGTCGCCGGTGAACGGGTCCACATCTCTGAAGGGAATATACGTCCTGAGTTTTTTCTCCCCCCCTATCCTTTCTATGCCAAGCCCCCAAAGATAATCTGCCCCAGAAATGAGACCTGAAGAATGATCTCCTTTGACCGCCTTTCTATACCCTAAAGTAGCCTTTACCTTCTTGCCGATCAGCCTGGAATCAGTACTGTAGGCGATCAACGCTTCGTCGGTTTGATAGATGTTGACCAAGTCTATTTTGAAACTGTGGATCGTGGTCCTTATAATCCGGTCCATCCACTCACGTTGCTCTTTCTCCCTGAGAATGATTTTACCAAATCGCTTTTTGACGGGTATAACAAAGTTTTGAAAAACTTGGTGGTTTAGATTCTCGCCCAGCAACAGGGCATAATTTTCGTAGCTTTTCATGAGGATATCTTTGGCCTGTTGGGATATGACCACTGAGAAGGGAAAACTGAATATAATGAGGACAATGAAACTCGCATAGGCAAAAAATTTTACGAGTCGGAATTGCCTTCCCTCTGATTGTGTGCTGTCTTTTTGGAGTACCATAAATGATAAGAATTCAGTCTATATATTTGTCTTGCTATTTTTCTGGTATTTTATTCACAAAACGGGTTTGTGGTCAACAGGTTAAGCTTGAAGTTCCCGATGCTAAATTATATAGATTGAAAAGTTATGCTTTAACCCCAATTGAGCTTGGCTCAATTGGGGCTTAAACCAATGCAAAAGGCTTATTCGCAACGCTGAGAAAAAATACTCCATGAAAAGCAAGGACCTAAGCAAACTTCCTCATATGCTTTATGCAGATTCCGAGGGCCAGATCTTTGATCATCCTGATTTCCGGATGGCAGGTTTTTTGGGGTCTTCCCCGGATGATCTGAAAGCAGAAGATCTCATTCCGTTGCCGGAATTCAGCAAACTCTTCTATATTCCTGATTGCCCCCCCATTGGTTTAGACCCGGCTACGGGCGAATTCAAGACCGTGTCTGAAGTCACGATTGATGGTGTTGTCACAAAATGTTATGCGGTGGCTGTTTTCCTCGAACCCGGTTTGGTACGGAGTCACCTGCCAGCCGTGGACTACAGCCAGAAATCCTATACCCTGCCCATGTGGGCTTACACGGCAGTGGGTTTCAAGAATGAAGCATATTGGGTAGCCGGGTTTAGGATCGAATACAACCACAAATGGGATCCCAGGAATTATGATGACAGGGAGCTTGTTCCTGCCATAGGAAAATATCAAAGAGAGCATGCATCCGGGGCACTTGTTGAGCATCTCATCAATTGCGCCACAAAAAACCACTGTTTTGCGGCCAAGAATTTGTTCTTAAGGAGGTGGGAAGCCCCACTACCCGTTAGTCGAGCATGCAATGCCGCCTGTCTCGGCTGTCTTTCGCTTCAACCCGACCTCTCATGCGATGCGTCTCACCAAAGAATCTCCTTCACCCCTTCCAAGGAAGAGATTGTCTTATTGGCGGTTGAGCATCTGAATGGCGCTCCGGAGGCTATCGTAAGCTTTGGTCAGGGCTGTGAAGGAGAACCCATTATTGAACATAGGCTTATCGCTGAGGGCATTAAGGAGATAAGGAGACAGACGGCGGAAGGCACCATCAATCTCAATACCAATGGTAGTTGGCCAGAACGTATTCGTTTGATTGCAAAAAGTGGCCTGGACTCCATCAGGATCAGCCTCAACAGTGCTCAGCCTGAGCTTTACAGGGCCTATTATCGCCCGAAAGGTTATGATTTCGAGGATGTGGTGGCCTCCATCTCATTATCACGAGATATGGGACTCTACACCATGATAAACTACCTCGTCTTCCCCGGAATTACCGACCAGGAAGAGGAAATTGAGGCCATGATGAAAATGATAAAAAAAACAGGCATAAACTTCATTCATTTAAAAAATCTCAACATTGATTCCCAGCTTTATATGGAACGAATGCCTGACGCCGCCTCACAGGCAATGGGTATGAAAAGAATGGTTGCTATATTGGAGAAAGAATTTCCGGATCTTAAACTCGGCTATTTTAATCAGCCGTTGAGGTGAAAGAACAAAACGAAACGCTGGCTCATCTTCTTTGATAGACATACCGTCTTCTGGCTTCTGGGCCTGGGATTTCAGGTTTACCCTGGGCAGGTTTTAAGTGCCCTTTAAGGTCACTGGGACGAAAAATACTGCACAATGCTGTCCGTCAGAGATTCAACCGTGTACTCAGCCGGGACCAGACTTGCTTTGAAACCATTCTCCTGAGCGGTCTTTGCGGTGATGGGTCCGATGCAGGCTACTGCCACTGAGGACATCCACCTCTGCAATTTCTGACCATCGGCTTCAAACATCTGAACAAAGTTATTAACCGTGGAAGAACTGGTAAAGGTCACCATGTCTATGGCGCCTTTTTCAAACATCTCCCTCACCCGCACTGTATCATGATCAGGCTTGACCGTACGGTAGGCCGACACCACGTTAACGTGGGCGCCCATCTTTTGTAGTTCCTCAGGGAGGATCTCTCTTGCACTTTCTGCTCTTGGGAGTAAAATCCTTGCCCCTTTCACTCCCCATTTTTGAAAATCCGCCACTACCGCCTCGGCCCGGTACTCAGCAGGCATTAAATCCGGTCTGATCCCAAAGCGCTGCCAAATTTCGGCTGTTTTGGGACCAATCGCCCCGATTTTTAATCCCTTGAGATCCCTCACATCTTTCCCCAGAATCTCCAGTCTTCTTAAAAAGTACTTCACCCCATTTACAGACGTGAAGAGCAACCAATGGTAGCTTTCAATGGCTTCAATGGCGCGATCGAGCGAATCCCAACTTTCCGGTGGCACCACCTCAATGGTGGGAAACTCGATACATTCCGCGCCCAACTCAGCGAGTCCTGCGAGAAAGCCACTTGCCTGCTCTCTGGCCCGGGTGACAATGATTCTCTTTCCAAAAAGCGGCCTTGTTTCAAACCAGTTGAGTTTTTCGCTAAGGCCGACCACATCGCCCACCACGATAATGGCCGGTGGTGTAATGTCGTTGTCCTTAGCTAACCGCTCAATATCTTTAAGGGTTCCCTTAATGGTCTTTTGCTCGCAAACTGTTCCGCTGCGGATCACTGCAACGGGAGTCTCCGGAGATCTTCCATGTTTCATCAGGCTTTCAGCTATGTGCGGCAAATTCCCTACCCCCATCAGAAAGAGCAAAGTGCCGACACCCGTTGCCAGCTTATCCCACGCAATTTCTGATTTTTCTTTGCGGGGGTCCTCATGGCCTGTTATGAAGGCCACCGTGGATGTGTAATCCCGGTGGGTTAAGGGAATTCCCGCATAGGCCGGTACGGCAATTGCAGAGGTTATCCCCGGCACCACCTCAAAATTCAATCCAGCATCAGCCAGTTCCAGGGCCTCCTCACCGCCTCTGCCAAAAATAAAAGGATCTCCTCCCTTGAGCCTAACAACGACCTGTCCTTTTCGAGCCCTTTCAATGATCAGCGAGTTGATGTCTTCTTGACTCATTGTATGATCGCCGCCTTTTTTACCTACATATATCAACTCGGCATTGGGATCCGCGTATTCAAGAAAAGCCCGGTTGGCCAGGTTGTCATAAATGACCACATCGGCCTGAGACAGGCATTCTTTCGCTTTTAATGTAAGAAGCCCGGGATCGCCTGGTCCGGCGCCTACGAGGTATATCTTGCCTTTTCTATTCTGAGGCATTTCTTATTACCTTCTAAGAAATTGCTCCACTGTTTTGTGATTTCCCATTAATGTGTGCCAGAATCTTATTTGCCCCGGCATCTATCAGTTTTCTGGCCAATGTGACCCCGATTTGTTCCGCCTTCGCCTTTTCTCCGGTAACTTTATTCCTAATAATTTTTGACCCATCCAGCTCAGCAACCATCCCCTCTAAATGGAGTTGGCTGTGGTTCAGACGACAAAACGCAGCCATGGGAACCTGACAGCCGCCTTCCAGCTCCTTTAAAAAGGCCCGCTCTGCCCTGACTGTTACGGCGGTTTCCTCGTGGTTCAGAAATTCAAGCAGGTTTATTGTCTTCTCATCGTCCGACCTTACCTCCAGACCCAGCGCCCCCTGGCCGATTGCCGGTAGCACCTGCTCTGAGGGAATGACCTGAGTGATGCGGCTTTCAAGCCCCAGACGTCTCAGGCCCGCAGTGGCCAAGATAATTGCCTGCACTTCTCCTTCTTCGAGCTTCCGGAGGCGGGTGTTCACATTTCCCCTCAAAGGCACTAATTTGAGGTCAGGACGCATGGCGAGTAACTGGGCTGCCCTTCTCAAACTGCTGGTCCCCACTTTTGCCCCTTGGCGAAGATCTTCCAGTGTTTGAAATTCTATTGAGACAAAGGCGTCCCTAGGATCCTCTCGTTCTGGGAAAGCAGAAAGTGCAAGCCCTTCTGGCAGTTCGGCGGGGATATCCTTCATACTGTGGATGGCCAAATCGACCGCTTTTTTGAGAAGCGCTTCTTCGATTTCTTTCACGAACAGCGCCTTCCCACCGATCTTGCTTAAGGGAGAATCCAGGATTTTGTCACCGGTCGTCTTAATGGTGACCAGTTCCACCACAAGATCCAGATTCCTGGCCTCTAATTTTTCTTTGACCCACTGACTCTGGGCAAGCGCCAGTTTACTACCTCTCGTGCCGATTTTAAGGACCATTGTATCTTTTCGAAAAGTGCCAGAATGCCCCGACCTTTGTCGGGGATGAATGACAAACGAAGTTTTAACGGGGTGTTTCACTTTGGTAACAGTTTAGCTGCTTGGAAATAGTGCAAAAAGGGCCGTGGGTATCTCTTTCAGAAGGGCCGCAAAAAACTGCCTCATTCCATCGAACGGCAGATTGGCCTTAAAATTCAGCTCAGAACAGCCCCAGAAGTTAGACTCCTTTATAACAGTAGCCTTCTCTGCCTGCTCCACGCCCCTGTACAAGGCCAAGGGGGCGTTCCACAAGCACCGAAGAATTTGTGTTGCGGCCCTTCTGAAAGAGATTCCCGCGGCCCGATAACCCGAAGATGTTTTTTCCAAAGCACTAAACTGTTACTCACTTTGCCATCAGGTAACCGGTCACACGGTAGCACCTCCCTCCCATCAATGGCCTAACAAAAACCGTGCAAGTTCCAGGTCGTAACGTGTTGTTATCTTGATATTTTTTTCACATCCCTCTACCACCGTAACTGGAATTCCAAGTCTTTCAATCAATACTGAATCGTCGGTTGCCTCTCCCCATTCCTCATGAAGGGCCTTTTGGTGGGCTGCTACAATATCTTCATAACGAAATACCTGAGGGGTCTGAACCAGCCACACCTGCTGCCTGGCATAGGTCTTTACGACCTCGCCACGACTGTTGATCTCCTTAACGGTTTCTTTTGCAGGCAGTGCGGTGATTACAGCCCGATGGGTCCTTGCCTTTTCGATCACCCGTTCTATTAGGGCTTCGTCAACGGCCGGACGAACGCCATCATGGATCAGAACAAGGCCGTAATTTTCCCCTGCTGCTTCAATACCCAACCTCACTGAATCTTGTCGCCGCTTACCACCAGGAACGACTTTCTTAACCTTTTCCAGCTCGAATCTTTCGACGATCTCCTTCCAGCAGTAGTCTACGTCCCTTAAAGGAACAACCAAAACGATTGCATCAACTTTTCGGCAATCATGGAAAGGCTTAAGGGTCACTGCTAAAAGCGGCCTGTCATCAAGCTCCATAAACTGCTTGGCCTGATCGCCCCCCATGCGAATTCCTGATCCGCCCGCAGGTATGATGGCCACTGTTTTGAATGTGTTAGCAAAATTCTCTTTTTTTGACATGCGCCGTAGGTCACTCGTATCTTTAAACATAGGCCGCGAGTTTAAGCCGCTGGTCCATAGGGTCTACGCCCTAGGGAGCACAGAAGAAAATGGCTCAAAATGTTACTACTCTGTGATCAGTTACAAAAAACAGGCCCCGGAAAACCAGGGCCCCGATACCAGCATGATTAGCCAAACGTTTTCCATTCCCCTGTTTCAGCCTTGAGCAACCCTTCTTGTCTGTTTTTTCAAACGATTAATACGACGCCGGAAAATATTAACCTTTTTCTTGTCTTTTGCCTCACGTGCTTTCTCTTTTTCCGCTCTAAACTGGGTGACCTTTTTCTTCAGGTCCTTTACGCTTAAAATGCGTTGGGTTTTCTTCTCTTTTCCCTTTTTTACTGGTTTTTCTTCCTCAATGCCCCTGTCTTTTTTGATAAGATCAAGCAGCTCCTCTTTTTTCATGGCAGTTACGCCGGTAACCCCCTGAATTTCTTTAGCTACTTCTCTAAGTTCCTTTGCCGTCATTTTATCAAGGGGCTTTTTCAGGGCATGCTTTTCTTCCTTAATTTCTTCCTCGATCCCCCTATCTTTCTTGATGACTGATAATAGCTCCTCTTTCTTCATAATGCTAAACCCGGTAACCCCGGGAATCTCTCTGGCTATCTCCCTCAATTCCTTAACAGTCATCTCATCCAGAGGTTTTTCGGCAACCTGTGTTTCTTCCTGTTTGTCTTCCTTTTTAATTTCATCTGCCATACTAAATTCTCCTACTCCGCTTCTTTAAATATTCAACAAACTATAATGTTTGTGATCATACAGTGGATGACACATGGAGCATTGTGTCTTCCATAGTCCGAACAACTAAATGGACCTGCAATTAGGTGCTCTAAAAAACAAACGTTTCTTTACTCTGACGGCACTACTTTTTGATAAAAGGCGTTATTAAATCAATCGGTATTGGAAAGAGCGTAGTTGAATTGCTTTCCGAAGATATCTCCCTCAGGGTCTGCAAATATCTCAATTGAAGGGCTTCGGGGTGTTTTGATATAATACCAGCGGCGTCTGCCAGGCGGTTGGCGGCCTGAAATTCACCTTCCGCATTGATGACCTTGGCTCGCCGCTCCCTCTCTGCCTCTGCCTGCTTGGCCATGGCCCTTTGCATCTCTTGGGGAAGGTCAATATGCTTTACTTCAACAGTGGTGACCTTTATGCCCCACGGGTCTGTATGTTTGTCCAGGATGCTCTGTAACTGAGTGTTGATCTTTTCCCTTTCTGCCAGTAGTTCATCGAGTTCCACCTGCCCGCACACACTCCGCAGGGTGGTCTGTGCCAGTTGTGACGTGGCAAACAGGTAATTTTCCACTTCGATGGTGGCGTTGGTGGGGTCCATGACCCGGAAATAGATAACCGCATTCACCTTAACTGAGACATTGTCCCGGGTGATCACGTCCTGAGGAGGCACGTCCATAGCCACAAGGCGCAGGCTCACCTTGACCATTTTATCAATGACCGGAATAAGGATAATCAAACCCGGGCCTTTGGTTTTTATCACGCGGCCAAGACGAAAGATCACACCTCGCTCATATTCCCTTAGAATTCTAATGGCTGTTGCAAGAAAAAACACAATCAGCACTATTGCAAGAATGTAAAACATGTTGTCCCCCTTTTGTTAATATTCGTATTTGTCGGCCTTTTTGACCTGTAAAATAAGACCGTCCACCCCTAATACTTCAACCTTCTCTCCTGGTTCAACCCTTTCTGAGGCCGTTGCTCGCCAGTACTCGCCGTGCACAAAGATCAGTCCTTCCGGGTCTATCCGTTCCTTCACCAAGCCTACATCTCCCAAAAGGCCATCCGTTCCACTCCTTGGTTTGGCCCGATAGGCCCTGAATGCCAATCCAGCTACAACAACAAAAAACCCACCCACCAAAAGGATCGTAGGCGCCATCAGTTTTAGAGAAACCCTCACTTCCTCAAATAGCATAATAGAACCTATGGTCAAGGAAATCAATCCCCCGATGGAGAGGACACCGTAACTGGTCACCTTGATCTCGGCAATAAAAAATATGATGGCCAGGACAATGAGCAGGAGGCCTGCGTAATTGACCGGCAGCGTCTGAAAGGAAAAAAAAGCGAGAATCAGGGATATGGCACCGATCACGCCCGGAAAAATGGCCCCTGGATGAGACAGCTCAAAGTAGAGGCCCGCAAGCCCGATCATCATAAGAATATAGGCAATGTTTGGATCGCTGATGGTCTTGAGTACCTTGTCGCGCCAGCCGGGGTGAAAATAGTTCTTTTTCATGTCCGCAGTTTTGAGCGTAATCTTACCCCCAACGACATTGACCTCCCTTCCATCCAGCAGTTGGAGGAGTTCGTCGATGTCCTTTGCCACCAGATCGATCACATTGTTTTTAAGGGCTTCATCGGCGGTTATGGATACGCTTTCCCGAATGGCCTTCTCTACCCATTCTCCGTTTTTTCCCTTGTCTTCCGCGATTCCCCTGGCATAGGCGGCCATATCGTTTACCACCTTCTCTGACATGGTCTTATCAATGTCTTTACCGCCCGCTGTGACAGGGTGGGCAGCCCCTATGTTCGTCCCCGGTGCCATTGCCGCAATATGGGCTGCCACCGTGATCATCACGCCTGCAGAGGCTGCGCCGGCCCCCTTTGGCCCAACCCATACGGCAACCGGGATTGGTGAGTTCAATAAGGCCTTGACAATGGTGCGCATGGAAGAAGCCAACCCGCCCGGCGTATCAATGCGGAGAATGGCAAGCCCTGCCCCTTGTTTAACTGCCTTTTCCAGCCCTCTGGTAACATACATGGCTGTACCAGGGTTGATTGGACCTTCAAGCCCAATAATGAAGACTTCATTTTCGGTCAGAACTTTTTCAGAAGCTCCAAAAACCGGAGTTCCCCATATTATTAGGCTGATCAGCACAAAGCCGATCAAGGCCGCGGTATTATGCTTAGTCATTTTTTTTGACCTCCAGGCCCAGATGTTTCATGATCTTTTTGATATCTTCCCATACCTGGCCTTTTAGCTCACGCTCTCGAGACGGATTCCTTAATATATAGGCCGGGTGAAAGGTGGGCATAGCCGGGATATCCATATAAGAATGCCATTGTCCCCTTTTGAGGGTAATCTTGAAGTCACCCCCCAACAGGGCCTGACCGGCTATCCGGCCGAGGATACAGATGACCTC
>CP070700.1:3327730-3354950 GCA_020349865.1 Desulfobacteraceae bacterium | reverse complement strand
TTCTCAGGGGCGCGTCAGGGAGAGTTATTAGGTCTAAAATGGGGGGATCTCGATTGGGAAAAATCACAGATCCATATTCAAAGGACTTTCAACAAGGGTCGTTTTTTCAATACCAAAACCAAGGGGTCAAACCGAAAAATTGATTTAGGGCCAAAGGTAATAATTGAACTGAAAAAATGGAAGTTAGCCTGCCCTAAGAGCGAATTAAACTTGATTTTTCCAAATGGACAGGGAAACCCTATGAATTTTAGCAATATGATGAATCGGCATTTTTTTCCTGCCTTAAAGGCCGCAGAATTGCCGAAAATGCGATTTCACGATATCAGACATACCTATGCACGCTTGATGATAGATCAAGGTGAGAATATCAAATACATTCAGAGCCAGTTAGGCCATTCAAGCCCTACCGTCACTTGGAATGTTTATGCTCATTTGATGAAACCAGTGAATCAGGAGGCAGCTAACAGGTTAGAAGATAAAATTTTTGGGACCGGTCACAATTTGGTCACAAAATTGAAAAGGGGGTCACACAATGAAGCGTAACCTCTTGATTTTACTGGTGGGCGGTGGGGGATTTGAACCCCCGACTTCCACCGTGTGAGGATGGCACTCTCCCGCTGAGTTAACCGCCCGGTTTGTTTTTATTGAGTTGGTGAACGACTGAATGATAAGTGGTTTTTAAAGACACATTTACCCATACAATATATGCATATGGACTGTAAACAAAAAATTCTCACACCATGCCGACCAGTTTTTTCATTTCCTCTACCTCTTGTGTTTCGAGGTATCGGTATTCACCAACTTTCAGATTCCCCAACGATATTTTGCCAAAGCCGATTCGGATCAGATGGACCACACTGTACCCCACTGCTTCTAACATTCGCCGTACCTGCCTGGACTTCCCCTGGGTAATGGTCATTCTCAAGACACTCTGCCTTTCATTCCGGCTAACTAATGTCACTTTAGAACGGTAGGTGAACCCATCTTCAAGTGGAATACCTTTTTGTAAAAGACTTAAAGCTTCATCGGCAATTGCACCGGTTACTGTTACCTTGTAGGTTCGTGGGACCCGGTATCGGGGATGGGTCATGCGGTGTGCCCATTCGCCATCATTGGTGAACAGCAAAAGTCCGAGTGTGTCAAAATCGAGCCGTCCTACAGGGTAAACCCTTTGGGGAATATCTCTGAGAAGTTCGGTCACGACAGGCCGGCCCTGCGGATCGCTAAGGGAGGAGACGCAGCCAAAAGGCTTATTGAGCATCAGGTAGAGTCTCTCAGATGGTTTTGGGATCTCTTGACCATCCACGCAAATACGATCGCTGCCCCAGATCGCTCGTACGCCTGGCTCCTTCACCAGACGACCATTGACCATGACCCGGTCCGATTTGATCAAATCGTCTGCCTTGCGCCTGGAAGTAATACCTGCGAGCGACAGTATACGGTTGAGCCTCTGTGCCTGCCTGCCATGTTCCCGTTTGTCCCTTAATTTAGCCATTTTTTGACAGGGTTAGCAGGTCGGGCTGATCTACCGGGAGCTCTTCGTCCGAGATTGGTGCCGTTAACTCTTCATCAGGTCCCAAATCCTTTATTTCTTTTAGCTTGGGGAGTGATTCAAGGTCCTTTAGATCAAAGACAGCAAGAAACTTTTTGGTTGTTCCATAGATAAGCGGTCTGCCAGGGAGGTTTTTTCGGCCCATGATTCTGATAAGGTCCTTTTCCAAAAGCGTTTTCAAGATCCCCCCAACATCCACCCCCCTCAATCTTTCGATCTCTTGCCGGAGAATGGGCTGTTTGTAGGCAATGATGGACAAGGTCTCCAAAGCAGCACGTGACAACCGGGTAGGAGATGTCCTTAGCATTTTGAGAACATAGGGTGAGTATTCGGATCTTGTCCGAAGCTGAAAACCTTGAGCCACTTCCTTGAGAACAAAACTCCTTTCCAGGTCGTCGTATTCGGTTTGGAGTTCCTTTAACGTCTGGGTGATATTGGATGCAGTCTCATCAGGCAGGCAGTCACGAATCTCGCGGACACTGAGCGGTTTGTCAGATGCGAATAGCAGTGCTTCTATGATCAATTTTAAAGACTTACCCATTACCATTGTCCTCTTTTTCATCAAAAGAAGGGATTAATCTAATGTCACCTTCGTATGTAGGCTGAAATACCCTCACAAGACCCCTGTGGACAAGTTCCAAAAGAGCCAAAAAGGTTACAACAAATTCCGAAATTGTTCGGTCTTCACTAAAGATTTCACGAAAAAACAAAGGCCCACTTTCTTTGAGTCGAGTTATAATTAGTTCGGTCTTTTCTTTGACTGACCATCGTTCAAGTTGGAGTGTTAGTTGGACACCTGGTAGCCTTTGATCGATTATCCGTTTGAATGCATCTATTAATTGAAAAAGGTTTACATCCAATTCAGGTTCTTGATCGGTTCCCTGGGCTTGGTAATAGGGGAATACCTTGCGGCTAAAGACATCTCTGTCTAAGATTTCCCTTTCAGAAAACGCCTCGGCAATTTCTTTAAACTGCATGTACTCCAGGAGCGGACGCGTGATCTCAATACGGGGATCTTCCTCCCAATCTTCTTCGTGTGGCGCTGGGAGCAGCATCTTTGATTTAATATGAATTAGTGTGGAGGCCATCACAAGGAAATCACCGGCCACGTTTATATTGAAGGCCTTCATCATTTCAATGTATTCTAAATACTGGTCTGTGATCGTAGCTATTGGTATATCGAAGATATCCACCTCATTCTTGTGGATAAGGTGGAGCAACAGGTCCAGCGGGCCCTCGAATATTTCCAGTTTAACCTCGTAATCCATTTGTAGCGTCTAAGATAAAGCTAGTAGAGTAATCCGGTATACGTCCTTTAAAATTTTTATTGCTGTTTTTGAAGTAAACTGGAACCTTGAAACTCTATAACCTCAAATAATATCAAAACACCTCCAAGTTTCAAGTTTCAAGTATCAGTGGTACCAAACACCTTACCCATTAACCACTGCGTTCAATTAAACCCCCAGATTGCTTTCTATATGTGTATAACTATATTTTTACCGCTTCCCTCACCTCTGCCAGGGTCTCCCGTGCTACGGCTCTGGCTTTTTTATTGCCTTCTTCGATGATTTCTTTTATTTTTTTTATATCAACCTCTAATTCTTTCCTTTTGGCTCTCATGGGCTCAAGGCCTTTCTTGAGACTGTCGGCCATAAGGCTTTTGCACTCCACGCAACCGATAGCGGCAGATCGGCATTCTTTGTCAATGTTCGCAACCGCTTCAGAGGAAGTATATATTTCATGAAACGAGAACACATTGCAGATATCCGGGTTGCCCGGATCATTTCTTCTGGCCCGTTGTGGATCAGTGATCATCTGCCCAACCTTTGAGTCAATAACTTCATCTGCGTCAGTAAGGAATATGGCGTTATCATAACTCTTGCTCATCTTACGTCTGTCAATTCCGAGGAGCTTTGAGGTTGGCGTAAGGAGGAGATCAGGTATGGGGAACACTTCTCCATAGAAGTGATTAAATCGCCTGGCAATCTCCCTGGTCAATTCAACATGGGCGGCCTGGTCTTCGCCCACAGGAACTCCGTTTGCCTTATACATGAGGATATCAGCAGCCTGAAGAACGGGATAACCCAAAAAGCCGTAAGTATAAATGTCTCTCTTGGTAAGTTCCCGGAGCTGCTCCTTGTAAGTGGGGTTTCTCTCAAGCCAGGAGAGGGGAGTGATCATGGAAAAAATCAGATGAAGCTCCGCATGCTCTTTGATATGAGATTGAATGAAAAAAGGGGATTTTTCCGGATCGAGCCCCACGGAAATCCAGTCCATGGCAATGTCATAAATAGTTTCCCCAATAATTTCCGTATGTGCATATTCACTGGTCAGGGCGTGCCAGTCTACTATAACGTAAAAGCATTCATATTCGTCCTGGAGTCTTTTCCAGTTCAAAAGGGCTCCATGTACATGACCAAGATGCATTCTACCTGTAGGTCTCATTCCGCTTAAGATTCTCTTTTTTTTCATGTCTTTCAACACCCCTTGGGATTGGTTATTTTGAGTTGAAGATTGGCGATTTATGATTCCTGATGGCCAAATTTCTCCTTAACAAACCTGACCTCATCGGCCTTTGTTTTTATCAAGTCATTTAAGCGCGCTTTAAGCAGTTGATCAAATATTTCTTTGAAAACTGGACTTGGTGAGAAACCCATGTTCACCAGATCTTTTCCATTTAGCTGAATGTTCATTCCCCTTAATTTATTGAAAAAACTGGAAATATGCCGCCTTACTTTTTCACTGTTTGATTTTGCCATAAGATACAGCAACGTTTCTGTATCATAAGGTAAAAGAAATGTATACAGGTGATAATTGTCACCGCTAAATTTATGAAGGGCATCCAGGACTCGATTCGCTTTTGCCCTTTGGACTATCATCTTGCGGCTTTCAAGTCCAAGCATGCCCATTTTTTCTATCAGTGCATTAAAGGATTTCGTGTCAAGCGAAGAAGTGAGGCCATGCCAATAAATCTTCCAGAGTTCAATGGGTTCCTCCAGATAAAGCAGGTTATACCACACAATGACTTTTTTAATTTCTTCCAGGAGATTCCTAATACTTTTTGTGAGTTTGACCTCGGGAAAAACAAACTGAAGCAAATCAAATTCATCCATCCGTTCTATAGCCTTGATAGGATCGGGCTCCTTGAGGACAAGCTTTAGTTCCAGAAAAAGCCGTCTGCCGGAGAGGTCTTTAAAACAATTGATTTTTAATGCATTCTTAATCAAGGCGAGAGTCAGCTTTCCGATTTTGAAACCAAAACGTTGCTCAAATCTTATAGCTCGGAGCACCCGCGTAGGATCCTCCACAAAACTCAGATTATGGAGAACTCGCAGCACCTTTTCCTTGATATCCCTTTGGCCACCAAAATAATCGATCAGTGCACCGTAATGCCTTTTGTTAAGCCTGATTGCAAGGGTATTAATGGTAAAATCACGTCTGTACAGATCCAGTTTAAGGGAGCTTGTTTCCACACTGGGTGGTGCTCCGGGGGATTCGTAGTACTCCATTCGGGCCGTTGCCACGTCAACCTTGAAACCATCAGGGAAGATAAGAACGGCAGTTGCAAATTTCCGGTGGCTTCTCACTCTCGCACCATAGTGTTCAGCAAATTCATGGGCAAATTTAATGCCGTCGCCTTCAATGACAATGTCCACATCAAGGTTTTCATGTTTCAGGAATACATCTCTCACGAGCCCGCCCACAAGATAGGCGTTGTATCCGAGCAAATCGGCCACATGGCCAAGGTCTTTCAGGACATTGATGATCTTTCTCGGCAGCCGCTCCTTCAGCATGGCGGCCATATTCTTCTTTCTTATGAATTGGGAGGTATCTTTGGAATCATAGAGAAATTCTGGGATCAGGGGGTCCCCAACCAGAATATTAAGGATGTCTGTTCGGGTAATCACACCCAAAACCTTCTCATTGTCTAAAACGGGAAGGATCCTCAGTTTGTTTTTTATTATCAATTCCTGAACTTGCTTGAGGGGGGCGTCGGGACTGATAATAGAAAACTCAATATTCATGTATTCCTTCACTTTAATGTCTCCAAGCCCGAAAAACACTGCCTTTTCCACAACCTGCCTTGTAACGTAACCCTTGAGAACATCTGAATCATCCATGACCAGGAGTACATTGATATTATACCTGGTCATCAAATCGGCCGCATTTTTAACGTTTTCTTCGGGAGAGATATGCAGAACCGGTGAAGACATCATATCACGGGCTGTTTTGGTGGGATTAATCCGACTTCTCAAGAGGGTCTGTAAAGATCTTTCCGCTTGAATCAGGGTCCTGTTCTTTATGGTGGCGGACGCCGCCTGAGGGTGGCCACCCCCCCCGAGGGCAAAGGCTATCTCAGCCACGTTTACATCCTCTAAACGGCTTCTTGCGACTAAGTAGATCCGGTTTTCCATTTGAGCCAAGGCGAAGACGAGATTCAAATTCTCCATCTCCATAAATTTATGCACGAGAACAGCAAAATCCCCCACATATTCATCTCTAACGACCTTGGTAATGACCACCTCTACACCATTGATGATCCTTTTTGTGGCCGATTGGGTGAGATCGCTAAGCAACCAAACCTGCTCGGCAGTCATTTCTCTGGTAAGCATATCAGAGATGGTATTGTGATTTGCCCCCTGTGCCGTAAGCCATGCGGCCGCGTCATAATCTTGGGCGGTCGTGGAAGAAAAGGTGAAGGAGCCCGTATCCTCGTGGATTCCCAAACACATGATGGTTGCTTCATCAGGAGAAATGGGAATATTTTTTTCCCTGATCAGGCTGGTGAGCAGGGCGGTAGTGGAGCCGGTTTTACGGATGATCTCCATATCACCGGTGACATCGTCGGCGGAATAAGGGTGATGATCATAGATGTGTATCTCAACATCATCCTTGTCAACCAATTCCGCAAACCTTCCTATGCGGCTTTTCTGCCGGGTGTCTACAAGAATCAGCTTCTTGATCTGGTCAAATTTGATTTGTTTTATCTTTGAAAAGTTGAAAAGATATGACGTGGAATGGAGGAAAAAGTTCCGGAGATTTCTTTCCTGAGATCCTGGAAATACGAGACTCGCCTGAGGATACAGTTTGCTTGCAGCAATCAAAGAAGCCAGGGCATCAAAGTCGGCGTTAATATGTGTTGTTATGACTTCTGTTGCGTCCTTCTTCGACTGTTTTTTTATTTTAGGGGTTTTGTTTTGTTTTTTGGCCATGGCCTGTATCGGAAAGTATCCGTTAACGGTTGTCACTTGTTCGCCGCTGAAACAGCACCACCAATAAAATTTAAGGAATTCGCGCCAATTGGAATATTGGAACGCCACCCAGGCGGAGCGAAATGCTGGCAACTGACTCTGCAAAAAACAAAAAAGGCCGGGCATTGCATTTGCACCGGCCGGATCAAAGCGATGAGATAAGACGTTCCGCCTGTAAGCGGATCAATTATAAACCCTTGACTTTTTCCTGATTTTCTTGCTTTTTTTTGCAATCAATACACAAAGTCGTCACAGGGCGGGCCTCCAACCTTTCATCTGAAATGTTTTCACCGCATTCCTCACAAATGCCGTAGGTTCCGGCCTCAAGTCTGTCCAAAGCATCCTTTATTTTTGATATGAGTTTTCTTTCCCTGTCTCGGATCCTAAGCTCAAAATTCCTGTCGGACTCCATCGTTGCTCGATCTGTGGGATCAGGAAAATTTTGTGTCTGATCAGTCATGCCGCTGAGGGTCTTATTGGCATCTTCCAGAAGGTCATTTAACCTTTTTGTCAGCAAATCCTTAATATTTTCTTTCTTTTTCTTATCTACCATGGCTCTTAACCTGCACTCTTCAAGAAATATTAAACAATAAAATCTATCATTTCCAAAAATAAATGTAAAGCAATAGAAACAATTTGTTATAACCAGCACAATTTATTACATTATTTCTTTAACTTCTCCCAGAGGTTTTTCCCCTTCTTTTTTTTGTTTGAGACTGTCAAACCCTCTGTTTGGGCAAAGGCTTCCAGCAGTTCTCTTTGGCGTTGATCCAGTTTTTCTGGCACCTTAACAATGACCTTCACATAAATATCTCCTCTTCCATGATATCCTCTGAGGCTTGGCATCCCTTTTCCAGGGATCTTAAGAACATCACCAGGTTGTGTTCCCTGGCGGATGTGAAGTTCATGCCCCCCCTCGTCCTCCCCTAAGGGCGGGATCATTAAGGTGTCGCCCAACGCCGCCTGTACAAATGAAATAGGTACCTGACATATGAGATTATCTTCTTCTCTTGTGAAAAACTCATGTTCTTTCAAATGGATAATTACGAAAAGATCCCCCGGAGGCCCTCCGTATTCTCCAGGCTCCCCCTCTCCTCTCAATCTCAATTGGGAGCCTGTATCCACTCCCGATGGGATCTTCACGTTGATGCTTCTTTCAACTCTGGTCTTCCCCTTGCCCCCGCAATCCCTGCATGGATCATCAATGATCTGCCCTTCACCGTGGCAAGCCGGACAGGTTGTGCTGATTTGAAAAAAACCCTGAGATCTAATAACCTGACCTCTACCCTGACATGTGGCACAGATCTGGGGCTCACTTCCCGGGCTTAGGCCGGAACCTTTGCACGTGTCGCAAGTTTCCAGCCTGTCAAAGACGACCTCTTCTTCTTTGCCATGAAAGGCATCCTCGAGGGTTAACTCCAGGTCATAGCGGAGGCTTCTTCCTTGTCTAGCCCTCGATCTTCGTCCCATTCGGGTGCCAAACCCAAAAAAGTCTTCAAAGATATCCCCAAAACTCGCAAAGATATCTTCAAAACCGCTAAAACCGCTAAAACCCCGTCCTTCGAGCCCTTCGTGACCGTACTGATCGGATATTTGCCTTTTTTCCCTATCCCTTAGCACCTCATAGGATTCGGCAGCTTCCTTAAAATTTTCCTCGGCCTCTTTATCGCCAGGGTTCCTATCAGGATGGTACTTCAAGGCCAGTTTGCGATAGGCCTGCTTGATCTCAGTATCTCCTGCATCCCGGGAAACGCCTAAGACTTCATAATAATCTCTCTTGTACATCTTTACTCTGCCTCAGGTATTTCCTTCTGATCTCCCTGTTCTTGTTCAGGAGATGCCGCATCGGCTTTCTCAGGAGTTTGCTCAGGAAGTTGTTCTGTGGCTTGTTCCCCTGTGGTTTCAGTCAAGTAATCAGCGTCTTCCTTATCCACAGAAAAGACCTTCCCATTAGCGATTTCCCTGAGTGAGACTACGATGTCTTTGTTTTTGCAGACCACTAAGGGCTCTGCACCTTTTCTTAATTGCCTAACACGTTTTGCAGCCAAGTGAATCAGTCCAAATCGGCTACTCACTTTTTCTAAACAGTCTTCCACCGTGATTCGAGCCATCACGTTCACCTCATAAGTTTTAAATTAATGACCCTAAAACATTACCTCGTGCCCATCCATAAATGGCTATTTTTTTTCCGAACGCTACGCGAGGACTCCCCACGCCTTCGGCGCGGGTCCCCGGTTTCACAATCTCTGCGTTAGATTAAAATTGTAATCCTCGAAATATTTAAATGTATTCCTGTGGTTAAAATCATCATCTTCCTTGACCTTGCGAAAACTATCTTATTTCTGAATGGATACTACCTATGGTAATAGCACTTCACCGATATAAAAATTGTCAAAAAACCTCTTAAATGCGCTAAAGTGTCTAAAAATACCCACCGTTGTCGCAAAAATCTTTAGATCCAATTCCTGTATTGTATCAATGGATTTATATGCTATGATTGCTGATCAGGTTTTTGCCGTAAGTGGAGCTAAAGCGATCACAACAATTGTAAAAAATAAGCCAGCATTATCCATAGAAGAGGACATAAACCCTGATAATAATAAACTTTACTTTATATCATCCTGCATGATACGTGTAAAGACAAAAGTTAAGTAAAAAAACAAAAGATTTGAGTGGCTATTCATTTATGCTCGCCAAAATCCTCAGCAGTGCTGTCATCGGAATTGATGCCTATATCGTAGAGGTTGAAGTGGATATCGCGCAGGGTCTGCCTTCTTTTGCAACTGTGGGCTTGCCAGAGGGTGCCGTCCGGGAGAGTAAGGAGAGGGTCAAGGCGGCCATTAAAAATTCCGGATATCATTTTCCATCCGATAGAATCACGGTCAATCTGGCACCAGCGGATATAAAGAAAGAAGGCTCAGCATTTGACCTCCCCATGGCGCTTGGTATTCTTGCTGCAACTGGGTTAGTGGACAGATCCTCATATGCCAACTATTTGTTTCTTGGCGAACTGGCCCTTGACGGGCTTTTGAGGCCGGTTAAGGGCGTTTTGCCTATGGCAATTGCCGCAAAGGAATTGGCCATCAAGGGGATCTTTCTCCCCCCCGAGAATGCACCAGAAGCAGGGGTTGTGGAAGGGATAGATATCTTTCCTGTAAATACCTTGTCCCAGCTAATCAGCAGGCTGGTGGGCATTTCTCACATTGACCCTGTCAAGGTCGAAACCGAGAAGCTATTTCAGAGACAAGATTCCCAGATGGATTTTGTGGATGTCCGCGGGCAGGAGAATGCAAAAAGGGCATTGGAGATATCTGCAGCCGGGGGACACAATCTGATCATGATCGGTCCCCCTGGTTCTGGAAAGACCATGCTGGCCAAACGAATATCAACCATTCTTCCAAGTCTTACTTTCGAAGAATCGCTTCAAACATCCAAGGTCTATAGTGTTATGGGATTGATGCCCAAAGGCTCCGGCCTGATCACCATACGTCCCTTTCGGTCCCCTCACCATACCATTTCCGATGCAGGCCTCATTGGCGGCGGGCAGAATCCCAAACCGGGTGAAGTGAGCATGGCCAATAATGGTGTCCTCTTTTTAGATGAACTGCCTGAGTTTAGAAAAAACGTCCTTGAAGTTCTGCGACAACCCATGGAAGACGGACGTGTTACTATCTCAAGGGCCAATTCAACGGTTACCTACCCGGCCAATTTTATGCTGGTGGCAGCCATGAATCCATGCCCGTGCGGTTTTCTGGGTGATTCCAAACGGGAATGCACGTGCTCCTTTCTTCAGGTCCGGCGCTATCGGACAAAAATATCCGGTCCCTTGATGGACAGGATAGACATCCATCTGGAGGTTCCTTCAGTCCCGTATAAAGATCTTTCCGCCACTTCAGATAATGGTTCGTCAGCGGAGATTTTGGCACGAGTTTTGAATGCCAGGGAATTTCAGAACAAGAGATTCCAGGAGACGAAAATCCACGCCAATTCAGGCATGAATAGTCGCCAGATCAAACAGTTTTGCAAAATAGACGAGGAATCCGGCGCATTGCTGGAAAAGGCCATGGACAAATTCGGTTTAAGTGCAAGGGCACACGCCCGGATACTGAAGATTGCCAGGACCATTGCTGACATAGACGGGAGTTCTAATATTAAAGCCCCTCATGTGGCCGAAGCCATCCAATACAGGACCCTTGATCGGAGAAGCTTGCGGTGAAAAGATTTTTTAAATTCACAATTTGGTGTTTCTTAGTAGTGCTTTTCTTTGGTGCATGTGTTGGTGGTTATTTCTGGTATATCTGGTCCAGCAACCTTCCATATATCGGCTCGCTCAAAGAATACAGACCTTCTCTTATCACGGAAGTCTTCAGCGACGACGGAGAGGTGATTGGCAGATTCTGGGAGGAAAAGAGGATTGTTGTCCCGGTCAACCAGCTACCACCGCATTTGATCCAGGCATTTGTTGCTGCAGAGGATGCACGATTTTTTGAGCACGAAGGAGTTGACCTCCTGGGCATCATCCGGGCCTTTTATAAGAATCTGGCAGCAGGGAAAATAGAGCAGGGCGGAAGTACCATAACACAACAAGTAACAAGGTCCTTGCTGCTTAAGAACACAGAAAGGACATATCGAAGAAAGGCGAGGGAAGCACTTCTTTCAATGCAGATAGAAAAGAATTTTTCAAAAAACAGGATTCTTTTCCTTTACTTGAATCAGATTTACCTTGGAAAAGGGGCTTATGGGGTGGAAGCGGCGGCGCGCACCTATTTCAACAAATCTGCGAAAGACCTGGTTCTTGCTGAGTCTGCACTTTTAGCAGGTCTACCCCAGGCGCCCACCAGATACTCACCCGTGCTTCATTTTGATCGTGCAAGAGCAAGACAGAAGTATGTCCTGGAACGAATGTCTGAGGAAGGTTACATTACAAGGGAGCAGCTCACCGATGCATTGGAAACCCAGCTTAACCTTCAGATCACCTCAGAAGATACATTTTTAAAGGCACCCTACTTCACAGAACATGTACGCCGATATCTTTTGGGAAAATACGGTAAGGACCTCTTATACCGCGGGGGCCTTAGGGTCTATACTACCCTGAATCTCAGAATGCAGCATATAGCCATGGAAGCCGCTAAAAAAGGCCTATTTGAACTGGACAAAAGGGAGGGGTATAGGGGCCCTGTAAAACGCATTGTTCCTGATGAAATTACTGATTTTAAGACAGAGGCTTTAAAAAAATTTACTTCATCGCCGCCTAAAATGGATTCAATGGTTGAAGGGCTCGTTGAAGAGGTAAGCGACGAAAGAAAGGAAGTACTGGTTCGCATCGGTGAACACCTGGCCCGACTTCCACTTTCCAATATGAAATGGGCAAGAAAACCCGACCCAGAGGTTGCTTATTACGAGACAAGTGTGAAGAAGCCGTCACAGGTACTAAGACAGGGAGATGTTATCCTTGTTCGTATTATCAAAGAAGCGAGTGCGCCACCGCCTCCTGCCACTGCGAGGCATGAGCGGACGGGCTTAACCTGGGAGGTTTCTTTGGAGCAAATCCCAGAGGTCCAGGGGGCCCTTTTCAGCATGACTCCAGAGACCGGCGAGGTAAAGGCAATGGTTGGCGGAAGAGATTTTGGGATCAGCCAGTTTGACAGGGCGGTTCAATCCAGACGCCAGCCAGGATCTGCCTTTAAACCGATTATATATGCTGCGGCTCTGGATTGGGGCATGAGCCCTGCGGAGGTTATTATCGATGCTCCGTATATATCTGACCAGATTCCTGACGAGGAAGTCTGGAAACCGAAGAACTACAAAGGAAAATTTTTCGGACCCACATTATTCAGGACGGCCCTTGCCAAGTCCAGAAATGTCATCACAATAAAGATACTAAAAAAGATCGGGGTTGAATACGCCATTGATTATGCAAAGAAAATGGGTATCGCATCACCATTGAGCCCTGATCTATCCCTGGCCCTTGGTTCATCAGGTACTTCGTTGATGGAGCTTACCAGGGCCTATTCGGTATTTGCCAATGGAGGCCTGTTGGTTAAACCCATATTTATTAGACGAATTGTAGACCGAAGCGGACAAACAATTGAGGAGAATCAGCCAGAGGCTACCGAAGTTATTTCAAATGAAACCGCCTATGTGATGACTGACCTTTTAAAGGCAGTTATACAAGAAGGGACAGGGTGGAGAATCAAGGCGTTGCAAAGGCCGGCCGCCGGTAAAACAGGAACCACCAACAATCTGAGGGATGCCTGGTTTATGGGGTACACGCCTGAACTCGTAACAGGGGTTTGGGTAGGTTATGATGATCAAAAGGCTATGGGAAAAGGTGAAACAGGATCAAGAGCGGCCAGTCCTTTATGGCTTTATTTTATGTCCCATGTCTTGAAGGGCTTGCCGGTGATTGACTTCCAGGCTCCCGATGGGGTCGTCTTTGCGAAGATTGACTCAGTCACTGGTCTTTTGGCTGGCCCTGATTCGGAAAAAACCGTACTTCAAACCTTTAAGGAGGGAACCGCGCCAACGGAATATTCACCCAAACCAAAATCCGCCAAGTCCGGCCAGTTTTTTCAGTTCGACATGGATCATGGCAGTTAAAGTGTCGAAAGTGATCTAAAGTGAAGCTCATGAAACTGGAAACTTGAAACTCGAAACTGGAAACCGGCAATGAGCAACCAGTAATCAGTGTCCCACAACTCAACCATTCGACCACTCAACCACTTATCTAATTAACCTCCTACGATCTGCCAAATATTCTAAAGTTTTTCCAAAAATGACCGATATTGGCGTTGGATATGGAAATGAATCAACGTCTTCCAAATATTTCGGTTATGGACATCGTTGAAATATGCGGTGTTGCCAGGAGCACTGTTTCTTATTGGATTGCCAAAAAATCCCTCCCAGCCCATCGTTCCGGAAACAAATATATGGTTTCAATTGATGAACTGGTGCTTTTTTTGAAATCTGAAGGGCACCCCGTACCTCAATTCCTGTTAGAACAGGTGGGAGGTGTGTATCCTCAACCGTTTAGACCCATCAGGCGATGTTGGGAATACTGGGTAAATCATTCTCACGGAAAAAGATGCGAGCATTGCAGCGTGTTCACCTATCAAATCAGCGAATGTTTCACTGTAAAAGATAACAAGTGCGGCATTCACTGCCATGAGTGCCATTATTTTGGCGAATACTACGGGCCGCGTCTGGCTTTTATTCATCAGATTGATAAACCGGCAGCAATATACAAGGATCTTTACCTGTGGTCTGGAAACAAAGCCTGGGCAGGCTTATGCGGACTTTGTGTGGGTGATCTCATCGGGGTTGGAATAGAAGAGTTCATTCATTCCGAATCTTTAAAGACAGTCATAAGTTATAACAAGAGACGTGTTCAAGGTGATCCAACTGTACCTGACAGATACCTGGCAGCCTTAAGCCCCAGAAGTGGAGAGAAAATAGAGGTTTATCTGACCATAAGTCCTTTGGCAAATCCATCCAATACGTGGTTGGCTGTGGCGGAAGATTTGAAAAGAGACAAAGATGACAAGATCCGTTAGAAAAAAAACGCTGATTGAACGATTTGGCATCGCTGCTGCGTTCATTGTTTCACTGCTTATCTTGGTGCCTTCTCATTTCTCCTTTGCAGATAATCCACCAGTGAAAATTGGGGTCCTGGCGAAAAGGGGAATTGTTCGGTGCACGGAGAAGTGGACGCCTACGGCCGAATACCTGACAGCTAAGATCCCGGGCAGTACTTTTGTGATTGTACCGATCGATTCTGATGGGGCTTTCTCATTTGTTGAACACGGAACAATCGATTTTGTCCTGGCAAATCCTTCTGTTTACGTGGAACTGGAAAGCCTGTACGGGGTAAACCGGATTGCGACGTTGAAAAACCATAGCCTTGACGACGCGCACACAAAATATTGTGGAGTAGTTTTTTGCAGGGCCAATCGGAGCGACATGCTACACCTGAGTGACCTTAAAGGCAAAAGCTTCATGGCCGTGAAGGAAACGTCCTTTGGTGGCTGGATAATGGCTTGGAGGGAGTTTAAAGAAAATAATATTGATCCCCATCGCGATTTCAAAGAGCTAAGATTCGGAGGCACGCACGACACGGTTGTCTATGCGGTCAGGGATGGCAAAGTGGATGCCGGTACTGTAAGAACGGATACATTAGAGAATATGAAAATCGAAGGGAAGATAAATCTTGCAGACTTTCTTGTGATCCATGAACATGAAGGTGATATGATTCATTTGCCTTTTTTACACTCAACCCGATCTTATCCGGAATGGCCTTTTGCAAGAGTCAAACACACGCCTGATGAACTGGCAGAAAAGGTTGCAACGGCATTGCTTGAAATGCCTAAGAGCTCTCCTGCTGCAAAGGCGGCAAGATGTGCCGGTTGGACCATTCCTTTGAACTATCAATCAGTACATGAATGTCTAAGGGAGCTGAAGGTCGGGCCTTACAGGGATCTGGGCAAAATAACGTTCACAGCTGTTTTCAAAAAGTACCGGGAGTGGATGTTAGCAATCGTCATTCTTTTTGTAATACTGGCGGGGGCCGTTATTTATATTCTAAGACTCAACCGAGGTATTAAGGGATCACATGTAAAATTGCAGAAAGAAGTCGAAGAGCGAAAGCAAGTAGAAGAGGCGCTGCGGGAGAGTGAGGAGCGTTTTAGGGATATCTCATACAGTATGGCGGACTGGGTTTGGGAAGTTGACAAAGACGGGAAATACACATTTGCTTCAGAAAGTGCTAAGGAAATTCTTGGATATGATTGTGAAGAGCTTATCGGGAAAACACCCTTCGAACTAATGCCAGAAGACGAAGCAGAGAGAATCAGAGAGTTTTTCAGAATAGTTGCTCGTGAAAAGAAACCGATTATTGATTTGGAGAACTGGAACATTACAAAAGAAGGAAAACGGGTTTGCCTCCTCACCAATGCCGTTCCAATGTTAAACAAACAAGGAGAGATATTCGGCTACCGGGGAGTTGATAAAGACATCACCGAGCGGAAGCTGGCTGAGGAAGCGCTAATAAAAGCCGAAACTAAGTATCGCAAACTGTTTGAAGCTGTCCCTGTGGGACTTTACCGAACCACGATGGAGGGGGAGATCCTGGATGCAAACCCGGCCTTAATACAGCTACTGGGCTACCCGGATCTGCAAACACTAAAAAAGGTCAACACGAAAGACATTGTTCATCCCGAGGATCGTGATCGCACACATGCCCTGCTGGAGAGGCAAGGTGTCGTGCATGATTTCGAACTGCGTGTTCGTAAACGCGATGCCACGGTCATCTATGTGCGGGATAGGGTGAGAGCCGTCCGAGATGCCATCGGCCGAATGATCTATCAGGAGGGGAGCTTAGAAGATATCACCGAACGCAAGCAGGCGGAAGAAGCGCTTAAAGAATCTGAATCAAGATACCGGACGCTGGTAGAGAGTTCTACTGACGCAATCCTGATGATGGACAAAGAAAGGAACTTAGTCCACTTTAATAAGGCCTTTCTGGGTCTTTTTGGCTATAGGAAAGGGGAAATTAATGGAAGATCAATAAGGATCATCCATCCTTCTGAGGAAAGTTACGATGTGTTTGAACGGACTGCCTATCCTGTTATTGATAAGCATGGCTACTTCAGGACCGAATGGGAGTTTATGCGGAAGGACGGCACTATTTTTCCGGTGGAGTCAGTGACATCGCCATTACGTTCGTTTGATGGAACGATAGAAGGATATATCGCTGTAATCAGGGATATCGCAGAGCGGAAACGGGCAGAGGAAGAGCGTATTCGTCTGGCCACTGCTATAGAACAGGCCGCAGAAAGTGTGGTCATAACCGATAGACACGGGACAATCCAGTATGTCAACCCGGCTTTTGAATACATTACGGGTTACAGCCGGCAAGAAGCTGTTGGGCAAAACTCAAAAATCCTCAAGAGTGACAAACTCGGCAAAGAGTTTTATGCAGATATGTGGGATACCATAACAAGTGGGAGGGTGTGGAAAGGGCATCTTATAAATAAAAAAATGGATGGCAGACTTTACGAGGAAGAAGCAACTATCTCGCCCATCAAGAATGCCTCAGGTGAGATCATCAACTTTGTCGCAGTCAAACGGGATGTGACAGAGGAAATCAAATTAGAGGGGAAACTTCGTCAAGCCCAAAAAATGGAAGCCATAGGAACCTTGGCCGGAGGCATTGCCCATGACTTCAACAATATCCTTAGCGCTATTATTGGTTACACTGAACTGGCCGAATATGACATGCCAGAGGGATCTAAGACGCGGAACAATCTGAGGGAAGTGCTCAACGCAGGCCGCCGTGCAAAAGATCTGGTACAACAGATTCTTGCGTTCAGCCGGCAGGGGGACCAGGAAAGAAAACCCATGCAGATAACTCACATCGTCAAGGAGGCTCTCAAGCTTATGAGGGCATCGCTACCCTCAACAATTGAGATCCGTCGGAACATTGAATCAGATCTGGGTATTGTGTTAGCGGATCCCACCCAGATTCATCAGATATTAATGAACCTCTGCACTAATGCGGCCCAGGCCATGAATAATAACGGAGGTGTGTTGGAAGTCGGGATTAAGAATGTGGCAGTCGGAAATCAGGAGCGTAGATTTCTGAATGCGGAATCTGAAAAACCTGAAATCCCGAATCCAGAATACCCTCAGGACGTAAGCCTTTCCAGGTCCCCTGCCCAAATCGAATTGAGTCCTGGACCCTACGTAAGACTGACCGTAAGTGATACCGGCTGTGGCATGTCTAATGAGGTGATGGAACGTATCTTTGATCCTTATTTTACCACCAAGGAAAAGGGGGAGGGGACAGGGCTGGGATTGTCCGTTGTACACGGTATTGTGAAAAGCCACGGAGGTGCGATCGCGGTTTATAGCGAGGCGGGTAGAGGTTCCACCTTTAGTATCTACTTTCCTGCCATTGAAAAAGAGGTTGCGCAAGAAAAGCAAACCTCAGAAATCATTCCTACAGGGCATCAACGGATTTTCTTCGTGGATGATGAACCTGCCTTGGTAGATATAGGCAAAAAGATGCTTGAACACCTTGGGCATAAGGTTTTTACCAGGACAAGCAGTCTTGAAGCGCTTGAGGCTTTCCGGAACAATCCTGACAAATTCGACCTGGTCATAACCGACAAAACCATGCCTCAGATGACAGGTTTTGATCTTGCCCAAGAAATAAAGGGGATCAGACCTGATATTCCCATCATTCTTTGTACCGGATTCAGTGACACAACCGATGCAGATAAGGCCAGGGCCGTGGGTATCGGCGGGTTGGTCATGAAGCCTATTGTAATAAGAGAGATGGCAGAAACTATCAATCGGGTACTGGAACTTGCGTGAGGAGAAAGTGTTGGCCCTCATGAGAGATATTACCGAGCAAAAACATGTGGAGTAAGCGCTGAAAGCAAGTAAACAGCGGCAAAAAATGATATGGGATCATTTGCAGATTGGGATCGCTATAATTGATGCGGAAAATCATGAAGTTGTTGAAATAAATCCCATGGCTGTAAAGATGTTTGGTGTTCCCGAAGAGAGGATCCTTGGAAGAATCTGCCATAGGTTCATTTGCCCAGCTGAAAAAGGCAGGTGTCCCATCACTGACCAATGACAATCTGTGGATAACTCTGAACACGAGCTGCTTAATGCTTCCGGTTATAAAGTATCTATAATTAAAACAGTGATTCCGATGAAATTAAATGGTTGGCAGTGCCTTGTTGAAAGTTTTGTAAACAATACCGAGAAAAAGTGGATGCAGGATGCACTTAGAGAAATCGGCAATCGTCATTCCCAAGTCTTCCTTTGCTTGCTTTATCTTCTTCGATGGAGCAGGATGCCAAGAAATGCGAAGGGAGAGTATTTGATGGTTTTTTAAGCAAGCCGATTCGCAAGGAAAAACTATATACGATGATGGAACAGATTATTGAAAGTAAAAAAAAGGAAAACGGACAAGAAAAGCCCAAAGTGAAAAAAGGGGTCAAGGATGCAAAAAAACCACCAAATATTCAATATTCAGTTCAAGAGAAGATGGGGCATTCTGTGCGTATCCTTTTGGCGGAAGATAATCCTGTCAACCAGAATCTGATAAAGTTGATGCTGACCGAGGCTGGATATTTTGTGGAGGTGGCCAATAACGGGAAAGAAGCAGTTGGAAAATATACCAAATCGCCTGAAGATTTTGCCCTTATCTTCATGGACATCCAGATGCCTGAGATGGACGGCATTGAAGCCACGAAAGAAATCAGAAAACTTGAAACTCGAAATTGGAAACTGGAAACTGGTAGTCCTTCACAACAATCGTCAATGTTCAATCGTCAATTGTCAATCCAAAAAATACCAATAATCGCCATTACCGCCAATGCTATGAATGGTGATAGAGAGATATGTCTTGATGCAGGCATGGATGACTATGCCACAAAACCGATCAAGAGAAAGATCGTTTTTGAGATGATAAAGAAATGGGTGTTGTAAGGTTAAATAGTGTCCTTTATCATTTATGGGAAGATTTCATTTCAAAACCCAAAACACCAAAGGAAAAAAGTTATGGAAACAACAAAATTACCAGAGAATATGGGAGTCGATGTTGAGGATTTTAAGGAATTATTTGAACTTTACATGGAAACTACCTCCTCCGACCTGGAGCAATTGAAAGCCGCGCTTAATGCTGGAGATGCAGAAAATGTCCATGAAAAAGCACATTCAATAAAAGGTGCATCTGGAAGCCTTGGCCTTAACGAATTGTATGAAACAGCCAAGGCGATTGATGATCGTGCGCGGGTAAATTCCTTAAATGGAGTGGAAAATATGGTTCAGGCATTTAGTGAAAAATATCAAAAGCTGGTAGAAGAATTCGAAAAGGGCAATTAGAAGACCTTCCCACTTTACCGGCTATTGCAATGGAAGTGAATAAGAAGCTGCGGGACTATAATACGTCAATTAAGGAATTGAGTGAAACAATAGAAAAAGACCAGGCCATAGTTCCCAGGATATTGAAGCTCGTCAATTCGGCCTTTTTTGGTTTTCGATCCGAGATCAGTGATATTTCTCGGGCTATAGTTGTGTTAAATTTTAACACTGTACATAACGTCATCATTTCAGTTTCGATTATTGACGCATTTTCCGGGAAAGAAGTTTTAGAAGATTTTGATATCAAAGCCCTCCGGACTCATTCAGTAGCAGTGGCAATAACAAGCAATTATCTCGCTGAAAAGACCTGTCTCCAGGCACCGAAGGATGCTTTCACAGGGGGGCTCTTGCATGATATTGGAAAGGTCGTGCTCGCACAATTTTTCCAGGATCTTTTTAGGAGGGTGCGGGCATCGGCCAAACAGAATAACCTGCCCCTATTATGATGCAGAAAAAAGAGAAATTCTCATTACACATGCCCATAGCGGGGCACATCTAGCCAAGAAATGGCAGCTTCCTCGGTCCATGGTTGATACCATACGATATCACTACGCAGTAAGAAAAAGTGCCCATGACATTAATCTGTTGATGATCGTCCATGTGGCGAACATCATAGTGAATAGTCATGTGAGTAATTCGAAAAGCGAACCGGATTTTTCAGCAATCTACCCCGGTGCAGCAAATATAATGAGGCCTCAGTTGGAAAACGTGTCAGGCTGGTTTTTTGACGTATCAAGGGAAATCGATTCGGCATGCGAATTTTTTCTTGAAGAAAGTTGCTGGCTAATGCTGGCGCCAAACTTCTATCCTGAATTCCTTAGTGCTTCGATTCACAAATACTGTGACGTATTTTTGAGAGCATATTGACCTCTTTGCTCACTCGTCTCGGCTGAGCGGAACGACTTGAGCTCGCCGACAAGTCTCGTCGCAGGCAGCACTGAGTCCTGAGGGCTTCGACTGAGCTCAGCCGAAGTCTGAATAGGTTCGTCATCGAACTTGTGAATCGAAGGACTTAGAAACAACCATTTTTGGATATCTCATCACGTAACTTTTCAAGTTTCCAAGTCTTTTACGCCCTGTAGGACCGTGTCAAAAAGTTCCTGAACATCTTCTTTTTCAATGCATGAAAATGCCACGCGCAGATCTGTCTTCCCGAGGGAGATAAGGCCTATGCCGTATTTTTCAAGCAGATGAACCCTTAGCGGTTCTGCTTCAACTGTCTTCAATTTCAAGCACATGAAATATCCGGAATTAAACGGATAGACATCCCAGACCCTTTGGTATTTCGGGTCTGCAAGAACATGCTTAACCTCTTGGGCACGCTCCTTCATAATCAGATACTTCTCCTGCTTTTCAGCGCGGTAGCTCTCCGACTGCATGGATTTGAGCACGATTTCCTGGCTCAGGTGGGAGGCACTGGATATGGAGCCCCGAACTGCTCCGGCTGTCTTTTTCTCCAAAGCGTCGTAAGGTTTCTTAGAATCGCCTTCGAAAGAAGCCCCATAGGTAATAAACCCAACCCTGAGACCCCAGACAAAGTTTTCCTTGGTGGCTCCATCCAGCTTTATGGCGAGCAATCTGGGATCTTGACCAATAAGTCTGGCGAATATGGATTCATTGATGGCGCGGTTTTCATAGAAAAGCCCGAAATAGGCATCGTCTGTGACCGCCAGGACATTGGTGTCTTTTTTGGCCAGATTGGTCAGGATACCAACAATCCTGTCTGCCTCACTCGGACTTACAGTGTAGCCAGTAGGGTTGTTGGGAAAGTTGAGGATCACGATTATCTTCTGTCTATCTTTGGCTTCCGACTGTAAACAGGCCCCGAAAGCTTCCAAATTGAATTTTCCCTGGCGGTCAAAAAGGGGATAATGAACGATCCGCGCGCCTCTCCGGACTGAAAATATGAGGTTGTAGTTGCCCCACATCTTGTCGGGAAGAATGATAACATCGCCTGGGCCCACCCACAAATCACTGACAATGCTAAGCCCATGAGTGATGGCATGCGTTACCACTGGCAAACTGATTTCTTTTCCGGCCAGTGAGGGGTTCCTTCTGTAAAGGGCCTCCCGCCATACCTGACGGAGTGGCGTAATTCCGAAGGAGGAGGCATACGTCAGTGCTTCACTGGGTGCCAGGCCATTAACCATGGTCATGACAGAAGAAAGATGCATGGTTTTGCCTTTTTCCGTTGCCATACCAATGGTGGCATTGAATTTGTAGGCTTTTTCCTTGGCATCAGCGCCCTGGGAAAGGATGCCTTTAGGAAAAAACAGCTTCTTTCCCACATCCGACAACATCTCATAGACGTGCTCATTTCCCTTTATGATAATCTCGTTTAGTTCATTCGCAATTGGGTCCATAGGTTCTTCCCTTTTTTCTATTTTTGACAGAATAGACAGGATATACAGAATTTCAATTCAGTCAACCCCATAATAGTTCCCCTGACTCATGGCGTCATCAAATACCCAGGCAAGAGGTAAGCAAAAATCCCCTTCAGTCCCCCTTTGCAAAGCTGACCTTTACCTATAAGTTTGGCGCTGGAGACAGAGGGTGTGTGCTTATAAGGTTAGAGACTAAATATATCTCATGCCGCTGATCAGAGGGGCAGGAGAATTTTTCTTCCGTTCCGGGCCTCCCGGGCTGGTCTTTTCAGTGACTTATCTGCGGGGGAGTTGTGCCCCCTCCGCATTCTCGACGTCGTCGAACTGCGGTTTCCCCCACTGATAAGTCACGAAAAGACGGCGCCCTCCCGCCATTCACGTTAGAAAAATCCTCTTGCCCCTCTTGAGGGATCCAAATACCCTTTCCTACCCCCCATTTCCAAGGTTGACTCGCCATATGGCGATACTTGCAAAGGGGGGCTCTAGAGGAAATTTTGATTAAAAAGAATTATATCCTAAAGCCATCCGGTAAAGCTTGTCATTTACGTTATCGTGACGATAGCCTGAATTGTCTTGACTTAAAAACTGCTATCCATGTATATAAATAGGGTTTTTTTTGTAACGACCCGGCATCGTAAAATATTTGACAGGACAGTTACTGCCACGGCGGTAACAAGGCAAAAACCTTGTTAATCCTGTTATTCTTTTGAAAAAACAGTTTTATTATGTATCTCAGGAAGGGGAAAAACTTATGAGAGATGTTGTCATTGTCAGCGCATGCAGGACTGCTATTGGCGATTTTGCTGGTTCGCTCAGTACTGTTTCTGCAACAGACCTCGGGGCTCTTGTGATTAAGGAGGCCGTCAAAAGGGCGGGAATAAAGAATGGGGACATTGATGAGGTGATCATGGGGAGTGTTTTACCTCATGGCCTGGGGCAGAATCCGGCAAGGCAGAGCATGGTTCGAGCCGGTCTACCCTGGGATGTGGGAGCTATCACCGTGAATAAGGTATGCGGATCCGGGTTAAAGTCCGTGATGCTTGCGGCTCAGGCTATCCAGTGTGAAGATGCTGATGTGATCATTGCAGGTGGCCAGGAAAACATGAACCTTTGCCCTTACATGCTTGAAAGGGCGAGAACCGGCTACCGAATGAATAATGGCTCGCTTATTGATGGAATGGTTCATGATGGCTTGTGGGACCACGTAAATGATTTTCATATGGGAATCAGCGCGGAATTAATCTCGGAAAAATATGGGGTGAGCAGGGAAGATTCGGATTCCTTTGCCTTGAATTCTTATGAAAAGGCGTGGAAAGCTATAGAAGAGGGGAAATTTAAGGATGAGATAGTGCCGGTTGAGGTGCCTGTCAGAAAAGGCGATTCAATAATAT
The DNA here is from genome assembly GCA_020349865.1 of Desulfobacteraceae bacterium. The sequence goes on along the minus strand of CP070700.1, from coordinate 3,331,435 downwards.
TTGATACTGACGAGATCCCCCTGAGAAAGCCGAAGACCAGCGCCGAAGCGCTTGCAAGGCTTCGTCCTGCCTTTAAAAAGGACGGTCTGGTGACACCGGGAAATGCATCCAAGATAAGTGACGGGGCATCGGCCCTGGTGGTCATGGCCAGGGAAAAGGCCCAGAAGCTGGGGTGTAAGCCTTTGGTTCGTGTTGGCGCACAGGGGGCAGCGGGCATAGAAATGAAATATGTCCTTGTGGCACCTATTTTGTCGATCCCCAAGGTCCTGGCTAAAGATGGTCTCACGATAGAGGATGTGGAACTCCACGAGATAAATGAGGCGTTCAGTACTTCCTCGGTAGCCATAAACAGGGAGCTGGGCATAGACATTGAAAAGGTAAATGTTCGCGGTGGGTCGGTAGCACTGGGCCATCCCATTGGAGCAAGCGGGGCTCGGGTTCTTACCACCCTTATCCATGCCATGAAGGATCGAGGTGTCAAGGTGGGCCAGGCGTCTCTTTGTCTGGGCGGCGGTGAGGCAGTGACCTTAGTCTTATATAATGAAGAATAATATTCGCAAAAACAAGGATGTGTTTTTAGTTCACTTTAGACACTTACTGTAAAGGAGATGAAACTATGGGAGATGTTGTAATTGTTTCTGGGGCGAGAACCCCTGTGGGAACTTTTGGAGGAAGTTTAAAGACAACGCCTGTTGTACAGCTCGGAGCGCTGGTATTAAAGGAAACTCTCAAGAAAGTGAATCTGAGACCTGTGGCTACTGACGCCTTGACTCAGTTTGAACCGGATAGTTTAAAGGGCTGTGGGATGATTGAGCTGGAAAAGGAGGGCTATGACTATGACGATTCTTTTCAGCCAATTCAGATTGATGAAGTGATCATGGGAAACGTAGTAGGGGCCGGCCAGGGGCAGAACGTGGCCAGACAAGCCGTGATTAAGGCAGGAATTTCTAAAGAGACCAATGCATATACAGTGAACAAGGTGTGCGCATCCGGCATGAAGGCCGTAGCCCTTGGCGCACAGGCAATCCATTTCGGAGAAGCTGAGGTGATTTTGGCAGGTGGCATGGAGAATATGAGTCTTATTCCCTATGCCCTTCCGGCAGCCCGATGGGGCGCACGCATGAATAACACTGACCTCGTTGACCTGATGGTCTTCGATGGCCTGTTTGAGATCTTTTATGGATATCACATGGGCCTTACGGCTGAGAACATTGCTGAAAAGTATGGCATTTCAAGAGAGGAGCAGGATGAACTTGGGGCCCTTAGCCACCAGCGGGCAAGAAAGGCCATCGCAGATGGGACTTTTAAGGACGAGGTCGTCCCGGTTATGATTCCGCAAAGAAAAGGGGATCCTGTTGTATTTGATACCGATGAAAGGCCTATGGATACCAGTGTGGAAAAAATGGCCAAGCTCCGGCCTGCATTCAAGAAGGACGGCACCGTGACTGCCGGAAATGCCTCCGGCATCAATGATGCAGCAGCCGCGCTGCTTCTCATGTCTGATAACAAGGCCAAAGAGCTCGGTCTAAAACCGCTTGTGAAAATCAGGGCCTATTCTTCCGCCGCAATAGACCCTGCATATATGGGTCTTGGCCCTATTCCTGCGGTACGGAAAATCCTGAAAAAAGAAAACCTTGCCGTTGATGATTTCGGCGTCATTGAGTTAAATGAAGCATTTGCTTCCCAGGCAATAGCATGCGTGCGGGAACTTAAATGCGACATTGAAAAGACTAATGTGCATGGCAGTGGTATCTCTATCGGCCATCCTATCGGGTGCTCAGGGGCCCGCATTATTCTGACCCTGATGGGAGAAATGCTAAGGAAAGAATCCAGCCTCGGTCTTGCCTCGTTGTGTATAGGTGGTGGTCAGGGAATGGCGACCGTATTGGAAAAAGTCTAAAAGCTTTTTGCGCGGACATCAATACTTAAAGTTATCAGTTGAAAATAATGAATAATCATGGTCTCTTAAAGGTTCGGAAAAGCAGTCATTGCGAGCGAGGCGAAGCAATCTCATTGGAAAAAACTGAAATTAAGAGATTGCTTTGTCGTTTCACTCCTCGCAATGACCGACGAAAAGACCTTTTATGTAATCATCAATAATCAATTAAAAAAGGAGTGAGTAATGGCTTACGAGAACATACTCTTTGAAGTGGAAGGAAACGTGGGGGTTATAAAATTCAACCGGCCTAAGGCCTTAAACGCCATTAACCCGGCTGTTTTGGCTGAGGTGAGGGATGCGCTGAATAAGATTAAGGCCGACTCCTCTGTGAAGGTGCTGATTCTTACCGGGGAGGGAGAAAAGGCCTTTGTGGCGGGAGCTGATATCTCCCATATGGTGAACCTCACCCCTCTTCAGGCGCGGCTGTTTTCGCAGGAAGGGCAGGAACTCCTGTTTGAGCTGGAAAATCTTTCCATCCCGGTGATTGCCTGTGTAAACGGGTTTGCGCTTGGTGGGGGGACAGAGATTGCCATGGCCTGCGATTTTATCTATGCATCGGAAAATGCTAAGTTTGGTCAACCGGAGATAAATCTTGGAATTATGCCAGGCTTTGGAGGGACACAGCGGCTTTCCCGGCTGGTGGGAAAGGCCATGGCCAAAGAGCTTTGCATGAGCGGAGGCATGATCAGTGCCCAGGAGGCCAAAGAGATTGGGCTGGCGAACAAGGTATTCCCTCCTGAAAATCTGTGGGAAGAAACCATGAAAACGGCTAAGCTGCTGGCATCCAAGGGAAAGGTTTCTATGAGGGCCGTTAAACACTGCATTGATCGTGGCTTTGATGTGGATATGCGGACAGGCTGTTACATGGAAGCCGATGCCTTTGCACTATGCATGGCAAGCCCGGATGGAAAAGAAGGCATGTCTGCATTCTTAGAAAAAAGAAAACCCGAACTCAAAGGAGAGCTAAGCTGAAATGGATTTTGCGCTGACTGAAGAACAACAGATGGTCCGGGACATGGCCCGGCGGTTTGCAGAGACCGAGATCAAGCCAAAGGCCGCGGAATTGGATGAACGACATGAACATCCGGCAGAGGTCGTTAAACAACTGGGTGAACTGAAAATGATGGGCATTGCCGTGCCTGAGGAATACGGTGGAGGGGGCATGGACTATGTGAGCTATGTGCTCGCTCTGATCGAAGTATCCAAGGCATGTGCTTCAACCGGGGTTATCATGTCCGTAAATAACTCACTTTATTGCTTCCCAGTTCAGGCGTACGGAACTGAAGACCAAAAGAAAAAATATCTTTATCCATGTGCCTCCGGTGAAAAGATTGGTTGCTATGGTCTGACCGAGGCAGGGGCAGGCTCTGATCCGGCAGGCATGCTAACAACAGCTGTCAGGGATGGGGAAGAATGGATCATAAACGGTGAAAAAAAGTTTATTACCAACGGCAATGTATCCTCTTTTGCTGTGATAGCTGCGTTGACTGAAAAGGGCAAAGGATACAAAGGGATCAGCTCTTTTGCGGTGGATCTTGACAATACGCCGGGTTTCAAGGTGGGGCGTGTGGAGGATAAATTAGGCATCCTTGCCTCCGGAACTGCAGAGTTGATCTTTGAAGATGCCAGGCTGCCAGCCGACGGCCTTCTTGGAAACGAGGGTGAGGGATTCAAGCAGATGCTCACCACGCTCGATGGGGGCCGCATTGGTATTGCATCCCAGGCGCTCGGCATCGGCCGTGCTGTGATCGAAGAGGCCATTGAAT
>CP070700.1:3310698-3327630 GCA_020349865.1 Desulfobacteraceae bacterium | reverse complement strand
GGACAGGACCCAGGGATGGTTCACCGCCGCTGAATCAGCCAGTGAGATGACCGAGGCCTTTAGTGCCATAGACAGCCTGGAGCCAAGCAGGGTCAAAATAGAGTTCCAGGGGGAGAGTCAGGAGCTCTACCCCATATTTATTCTTTTATCCTTGTGTCTTATGCTCATTTTGACGTTTCTGCATAATACCCTTTTTATCGAGGTCTGCTAGGAAGTATGTCATGAGAACGCTCGCACATATCCATACTATCCGTGTTTATGTTGTGATTATCGGAGTTCTGTGTCTTTCCTATGGAGTGTACCAAAAGTACTGGTACTCAGATCTAATTGGGGAAGGAGTGAAGGCCATAGAGGCAAATCGACTTGACCAACAATACCTGGATAAGGCAAAGGAGAGTTTCTTTGCCCCGGAAGATCTCATCTTATACAACCTGGGAGTAAGGGCCTACCGTTCAAATAATCTCAAGAAGGCAAGCGAGTATTTCTACGATGTCATTCGCAAAAGTGATGATGCTTCGCGAAAAAAACGGGCCTATTACAATCTCGGTAACATTCTGGTTACACTGGATCTGCCAAAAAAAGCAGCGGAAATGTACCGGGAGTCGCTTCGGATCGATCCCGACGATTGGGAAAGCAAATATAATCTTGAAAGACTCTATGTTTTTTATCCCATGGCATTCCCCAATAACAAACAGCAGGCCTCTCTGGATCAGGAGCCCGGGGAAGAGAAGAGTGATGATGGCCAGATGGGTCATACCGGCGGGGATCAGCCAGACATTTAAATGAGCTATGTCTATTGAATTTCTGTATGCTCAGGCATTTTGGGCCCTGTTATCCCTCCCCTTTGTTCTGGGCGTTATAATGTGGGGCCTTCACCGTAGAGAGGCCATCCTGAAGGAATTCGGGAGTGTGCACCTGCTCGCACAATTTTCCCGGTTCTCTCTTAACCGAAAAATCTCCTATCGAGCCATTTCGACAGCCTTCTGCTTTGCCCTGTTGATTACGGTCATTGCACGGCCTCTCCTTTACGGAAGTTCCGGACAAATCAGCAAAGGCGTGCTCGATGTGGTGGCGGTTTTGGACGTATCCAAAAGCATGGGGGCCGAGGATTGTGGCCCGCAGACCTCTCGAGTGCAAATGGCAAAAGATATTCTGTTCAAATGCCTGCCGGAGTTAGCCGGAAACAGGATTGGCATTGTTACGTTTGCCGGGAAGAGTTTCCCTCAAGCCGAACTCACTGATGACTTTCAAGCCTTGAAATTTGTTCTGAACAATTGGGTCACCTTGGATTCAGCACCTGCCTATGGCTCCAACATCGGAAAAGCTTTGTCAGAAGCAGAAGGTATCTTTGAAAAAAACGACAAGAAAAAGATCATTATCCTCTTTTCTGATGGCGGCCATAGTCGTCAGGAAAATATAGAGAGAATCCTTACCGACGTCAGCGCAAGGAACATTAGCATTATGTCTGTCGGTCTTGGAACAGTGAAGGGTTCCAGAATTCCGGTGTACCAAGAAGGTAAGTTCAAGGAGTGGTTCAAAATCAATGGAGAGGACATTGTCACTGCATTGAATGAAAAGATCCTGAAAAAAATTTCCCAGTTGACAGGGGGAAAATATTTCCGGGGTGATTCCAGGAATCAACTCCAGGGAATTTTCAGAGATCCTGAGGTATTAGGCAAAAAATCCTTCTCCGGAGGGAGGGAGATATTTCAAATACCCCTCGCCCTTTCCATTGTTTTGCTTTTTTTTGGAATGTGTTTCGAGCGGCGGAGTGTATAGTCAAACTCCCGGACGCAGCCCTCTCCCGTTGACAATCACATGACGGATGGCGGGCAGCGTCAAGCTGCGCCCTTCTTTAACATAACCTCCCCTCAAAACCCCTTTTCAGCCCGCTAACTCATGTATATTCAGCATATTCAATTGCGACCCCTCTCTCACGCATGCTAAATATGTAACAGTTTGGCGCTTTGAAAAAACATCATTAGCTTGTCTCCCTTTTTGCACTATTTTAAAACAGCTAAACTGTTACACCCCCTCATCCCGAGGCATCTTCAGCTAAATGAATCTACCAGTGAGGCTGGTTTCCAATACCGTGTCCCATTACCTCGAGGGTGTCTGTAACCACCACGAATGCATTTGGATCAACACTCCGGATCATCTGCTTGAGTTGTGGCAGCTCACGGAAAGAGATGACCGTGTACAGGATCTGTTCATCCCGGCCGGTGTACCCCCCCTGACCATTAATAATAGTAACTCCCCGCTGGATCTTATCCATAATCTCGTGGGAAATCTCCTTCCATCGAGGAGAAATTATGTGAACTGCCTTCCTCTGGCTCAAACCAGTAACCACCACATTGACCACGTATGAGCAGACAAAAATATAGACTAAAGTATAAAGTGCACCGTCCAGGGAAAAAAGGATGGCTCCTGCTCCAAGTACGAGACTATTGAAGGCCAGGATGGTACTGCCCAGACGAATGGAGAAACGTTTAAGAAAGATTACCGAGAGGATATCTAACCCGCCCGCCGACCCCAAGGATCGTAAAATGATCCCCGATCCCACGCCTACGATGATCCCGGCCAGAAGGGCACTCAGCATCTTGTCATGGACAGGCAATGAAATGTGAATCCATACCAGAGTGCCGGTGAAGATAAACAGACCGGCAATGCTGTAGAGAAAAAAGCGACGGCCTACATACATCCAGCCCAGAGCAAAAATAGGCACATTGAGAATGAAATAAATCACGGCTACCGGAAGGGAGGGAAATATGTAATGAACGATGAGGGCCACTCCAGTAAATCCTGCACCAAAAAAATGCTGGGGGATCAGGATACCGTTGATGGCCATGCTACAAAGGCCGCTGCCCAAAGAAATGAGAGCCAGGTTCCAGAGAACCTCAATCGTGGATTCCATCCTGGACTTCCAGGACCCATTTAACATCACAATCTTCTCTCGCTATGTATCATAGTGCTTTTAAATCTCAATTTCCAAGCGGACCAACTAGACAGTATGGCCTAAGTGAATTTGCGTTTCTAATCAATCCATAATGTAATTGGCGCATTCAGCCCATGAGTTCAAAACCGAGTCCTGGGTCGTTGGTCGGGTATAGGTTCCCGTTTCGGAGTATGACGGCACCACTAGAGGGGTCATTTATAAGGGCAAGGTGACCGTCCAGGTCAGCATAGACCACATTGGGTCGAGCCAGCGCAAAATGAAGCCCTGCGGCTATAGATAATGCGGCCTCGTCCATACAACCCACCATGACTTCCAGACCAGCCGAACGCGCCACTGCATTGATCTGCAAAGCTTCCCAGACGCCGCCGACCTTCATGAGCTTGACATTGACCATGTCAGCCAGGCCCTTTCGAGCAATGCGAAAGGCATCTCGCAGTGTGAGGAGACTTTCATCTGCCATGACCGGGATTGAAGCACCGCTGGTGACACGCCCGAGCATATCGGGCTCTCCTTTTGGGGTCGGTTGTTCGATAAGCTCTAACCGGGCTCTTCGAGTCTGTTTGACGAACTTTAGAGATCCCTCTACTGTGAACCCTTGATTTGCGTCAAATCTTAATTCAATTTTATCACCAACGGCTTCTCTGACTTTCAAAACTCGACTGATATCGGATTCAACATTAATGCCGCCTTTCAGTTTTAAGCTTTTGAATCCGGCAGCGACATGCCCCTTTGCTCGCTCGACGGTCTCTTCTTCAGGTAAAATGCCGATAGTGATGCTGGTTTTAATGTGATCCCGAAATCCGCCCAGAAGCCGCCACAGGGGCAGACGGCTCCTCTTTCCCAGGATATCGCACAACGCCATGTCCACAGCCGCCATGGCAGCCGGATGGCTTTGCATAGTCGGCCTGAGTCTTTCGAAAAGCATGGCAGGACGCAGAGGGTCAGAGCCCTTAATGGACGGTCCCACCACCTCGATTATGGCCTTCAGTACACCGTCGGGTGTCTCACCCGTAACCCTTTCATCAGGGGCTGCGCAGCCATAACCAACAGTGCCGCGATTGGTTTCTATACGCAGAAAGATATTAGTGACCGAATCCAGCGTTTCATAGGCGATGGTATACGGTTCTGACAAACGCATTGCCACCGGCCATGCCTCAATGGCTGTAATTTTCATGTCTCAGCTCGCCCGCTCGGTACCAATTACTGCGGGGACCAGTGAATAGTTTGCATTGTAATTAGGTACAGGTTATGACCGACATTATGGTTTGCAAGCACTGTCATGCTCCCATTAGTACATTGTATAATTGAATCATAAGAACTTTAGTATCGTCGGTGATATAGTTCCTCCAAACTCATGCCCTTGAGATCTTCCACGAACTCCACAAGGTTTCTGATCATCAGGTCCCATATCTGCTTTCCTTTCTCCGGGGTCGCTTTGGTTGGATCACCCAGCACTCCGGTAGCCGATAGCCTTGAGGTGTAAGCATACCAGCCCACGCCCCTCTTTGAGCTGAAATTAAGGTATCGGCTGGAGAAATGGGGTATGGACTTTCGAGCGTATTCAAGTCTGACCAGGTCGGGGCGAACAGCCAGGCTGGTACTGGTCTCTATTTCTCCTGCGTGCACGTCATTGGGAGTTTCGGCCATGGAATTGATGTCAGTATCACTACTCTCTCCCGTGTCCACACAGGTAAAAATGTGGGCATCACGATTGATCATCTGAGCCGCAAAGTGCAGCGCTGGGCTGTTCCCGCCATGTCCATTAATAATCACCAATTTGAGGATTCCATGTCGCGCCGCGCTCATCCCGATTTCGTACACCATTCGAGACAGCGTGTCAGGGCTAATGCTGATTGTGCCGCTAAAGTCCTCATGGTGGTACGATACCCCGTAGGGGATAAGAGGCAGGACCAAGGGCTTAGGTTCTCGGCATGCCTCTGCCACCTGCCGAGCAAGATAATCGGCATCAAAGGCATCGGTGTCTAAAGGCAGATGAGGACCGTGCTGTTCGATTGATCCAACCGGCAAGAGAGCCACGTCAACTTCTTTGATTCGCTTCTCGGCTTCGGGCCACGTCAGTTCTCCCAGAAGGTGCGTTGTTTTTGCTTTTGATGAACCATAATCAGAAAGGCTTTCGACGTCTGATTCAGGTCTGGATGATTCAAAGCTATAGGGCCTTTTCATAGCCGGATCAATCAAGGGATTAAAATCGATCCAGACTCGACCGCGCTTCTTAACTGCTCCGTCGGCATGTTCCATGTAAATGAGATAAAGTGGCTCTCGAAGATCCAAGGGTATGCCTTCCAAGGGCGATCTTTCCGGATCAAACCGCAGTTTCACAATTTCATGTCTCTTGCGCGCCCGGACGAGGCCAAGGGATGACTCGTTAATAAGGCCTTTCTCGACAAGGAGAGAGGCCAGGTGCTGAATCCCTTCTGTCTCTTGATGGATGCCTTTCGCGGACAGGCTTTTCAAACAGTATTCAACTTGTTCATGCGAATAGCCGCAGTGCGCAGGGTCTCCATCAAGGGCCAGAAATATCCCCACGATTCGTCGGCATTTTTCGCAGCGACCACAAGGGTGTACCCTGTCGCCCTCTTTGTGAGCTGCATGGCACGACACCTGAAGGCCTTGAATCTCCGGATAGCGCTCGATTAAGATTTTCTCAATCAAGAGCTCAGAAAGGGATCTTAGAATTGAAAACTGGTTCACCCCCCAGCGCTTGCGACGAAAATAGCGGGTTAAAGCATCGTCAAAATAACGGCTCTGATCGTAAAGACCATCATAATGGGTGATACTTTTATGAGTTACTCTCCGTGTGGTGTCGAACTCATTGCCGATAACCATACGGCCGATTCCTCTTTTTCGGAGCAGTGGCAGAGCGCCGAAAAGAAAGACTGCAACAGTCCAAAGCCGGATCGGATATTCATCTGATCGCAGCCTCTCAAAATCCTTACGAACAAAGGGCAGGTGTCTCAGCATCCAGCTGAAGACCCTGTCGGCATTCGTCCAGACTCGCGCAGTCTTGTGCACATTTTCCCGAAAGTGACGATAGGCATTCAGTGCGGTGAACCAGTGCCTGCCAGACTCATTAATGAAAATCGGATGAATCTCACATCCGATCTCCCTTAACAGGCCAAAACTCAACAGGCTATCCTTTCCCCCGCTGGAGAGCACCGCATGCCGTGTATTCTCGACGTTCCAGTCATCAGCTATGCCTTTCTTGATCAAAGCTTCCGTTTCAGAGCCAGCAGAAGTATCGGGAAATTGAATTTTGGCTCTAAGATAAGTCTTCAGCTTTATGGGTGGGAGCTCAGTAACAGTTCCGGTAAGGAAAGGATTGGGCTCCAGGAATTTCTTCACGAATATCTCTCGGGCCGTGTTCTTTGCCATTTCCCCGATGAATCGTCTGTCATGTATGTCGAATTGACCTCGAAAAACGATCTCTTTACAGAACAGCCCGTAATTCAGGGCAATCTGGGCAGATATCATATTTGCCAGGTTAGTTGAAGCAGGCTCGCCGGGGTCAAACACATCTTCTTCAAATCGATAGGCCAGATCAATCGTGTCATCAGTATTATCACCTATTACTCTGTAGGGAGCGGCAATCCGGCGCCGATCCAAACGCACAGGTCCAACCTCGAGGCGTCGAATGACCTCGAGCTCCTTAAGCGCGTCATCCTCCAAGTTGGAAAAACGGCCTGTTTCCCTATTCTTGGATACATTTGTTTTGTCTGATATGGGAACCTTGTCTACCATTGGGCTTGAGCCTTTCAGCGTTTGAGAAATGGCCTTAGGACTTCAACGATCTGATCGCCACCATTTAAGAGTACTTCAATAGAGGGCAAGCCGGTCGCCTCAGAAATAGCGGCACAGGCATTGGGGACTTCTGCCGCGGTCAGGTTTTCGCGGTTCACAGTGACAGCTACAACAGGCTTTCCGGAAATGAGCTCGACTGCCTCAATCTGTTTTTCGAGCGGATGAACAGGATACCCCGGAAAGCCATCATAGTCCTTCCTTGCCGGAGCGTGCTGAAGTATGACCACATCCGGCCTGCCAGCAGCCAGAATCTCGAAACCCCCAGGATACGCTGGATTCATCAAACTTCCCTGTCCTTCAATAATAATAACGTCAGGTCGTACCTCCTGCCAGGCAGTCCAAACGGCATGTTCGATCTCGCCGGAGACAAAATCATTGATAAGGGAGTCAAGGATAATACCGTATCGCACACCTTGCATCCATGAGGTCTGTCCCGTCCCAATCATCTCGGCGCTATAGCCTGCGGCTTGCAAGGCATCAAGTAAAATCCACGCGGTAGTCCGTTTGCCCACCGCAGAATCAGTTCCAAGGACGGCAACCTTTAAGGACGTCACCTCTTCAATTTTTCCTTTAAAGAAATGGAGTTCCTTTCGCGGTGGAGTCTTTCTCACATCACGGATTCGGACTACATGCGCTCTTGCCAGGTCAGAGATTTCATTGTCCTCTGAGAGAAAATCATGGAGACCCGAATCCACATTGAGTCCTGAACGAATCGCTTCAAGGACATCTTGGTGACCTTCCCGACTGAGACGTCCACCGTCGGGAGTCAATCCGATAACAAAATACGTGGGGTTATTGCCAGTGGCCCGAATGGCACCCAAGGCTTCCTGAATACCGCGATAGATCAATATCCCTTTTGGTCTCCCGTCCAGGATGGAACCTGCATCCTCGCCTGCAAGGCGTGAATCAATCACGGATAATACACGGTAACGATTCGTTCGGCGAACAAGACCGTGCGCCGTTTTTCCGTTGAGAGTCCCAAACGCCCCCTGACAGTAGACGATGGCGTCACCTTCTGGAAGAGAGTTCACGTTTTCCTCCCGGTAAGTATTACCACGTAACGATCTCCCGGCAGGGGTTCTTTGCGGTGCCGATCCAGCAATACGATCAAGCCTGCAGTAGATGCAGGAAGAACACTCAACCCTTCCCTCTCCCGGAGCAAGCGTGAATAAGTCAACATCATTTTGTCGGTGGCATACGATGCCCAGCCATTTGTGACCCTCACCGCTTCCAACGCGTGATCACCGTCAATGGAATGCCAGTTAATCAGTGGCTCATTTACTGCTGTCTCACGAATTCGCCTGGGTTCTAAATCTTCGCAGTGAGCAGCATCCTTGATGATTGCGCTGATAATGGGATTTTTTCGGTGGGAGGATCCGGCTACCATACGGGGGATTTTTGAAGTCTTCCCTCGCCGGTACAGACTTTGAAAACCTTTATAGATTCCTGCGAGGGTGGTGCCATTGGAAACTGGAACGGCCACTGCTGCGGGAGCATCCCGAAGCTCATCGTAGATTTCATAGGCAATCTCACCATAGGCCTTCAACTGCAGAGCGGTGTTGGCGCCACCAGGATTGGCATCATAGATTTCATTGACCTCAGCGCTTTCCCGGGAGGCGTTTACTGCAGCCTCATAATCACCGGGAACGCGAGTAATCCGGGCTCCTAAACCATCTATTTCCTGCACTCTGCGGGTATGATACCCTTGCGGGATGTAGATGAAACATCTTAGACCGGCCATAGATGCAGCAAGTGCCACTGCAGCGCCGTAATTGCCACATGTGGCCACCGTTATGGCGTCAAAGCCCCGACGCATAGCGTCCATCGCAAGCGCAAACGCGATACGGTCTTTTTGAGTCCCTGTCGGATTGCTCCCCTCGAATTTCAGGTAGATTTGGCGCAATCCCACTTCCCTTTCCACATTGCGGGATCTCGACAAGGTCGTGTCACCCACCTCCGAATCAATAATATCTTCATAGGCTTCAAGCCTGTTTTCTAAGGGCTGGTTAGGGTCAGCGGCAAAAATCCTCTGTGTTTCCAGTTCAGGTGCAATGATAGGTGCTTGCGAACTGGCTTCTTCCAATAATGATAACGTGGAGTCCTCATTCGTTTCAGATGGATGGCTGAAATGCAGAGCCCGTTGGTGGTTTTTGTGTTTGTTTTCCCCGTAAACCGGCTGAAGAAAAGGAGCCTCTTTTTCTTGTTCTTCCTCAGTCATTAGACCTCCTGGTGTTCGCAGACAATTGAAAACTGATCTCGTGCATCATTTGGCTATCCAAGAATGAAACCATAACAAATATGATCCAGTAAGACATAGGGATAATAAATGCTTCGTCACCTCATGGATAGGCAATAATCGTACCACAAAATCAAAATTTTAACACTACTTATGCTTTTATTACTAAGTGTTTCGATTCGCAAATATGATAACGTATGTTTTATGAGTCTAACCTTTGGAATTGCTCACTCGTCTCGGCTGAGCTCGTCGCAGGCAACACTTAGTCCCGAGTGAATAAATACGTTATCGAATTTATGAATCGAGGGACTAAGCAAGCATTTGAATCGGAAGTACGGTTCCAAAAAAAGTATGATTAAAGCTTTCCGCAGCAAGACTCCGGTGAGCGCAGCCCAGGCCGCTGCAGGGAATGCGCTGCTCTGCATCTGTAACTTAAGGTAAGGCCAGTTCCTGGCCCCTCCGTCCTGCTCCCTTGAGTACTCTCTCCGGTGGATGGGCATTCATACTTTATCCGGTCTAAGAGTTTTAAGAATGCCTTGCCGTACTTTTTCAAAGTCACCTCTGATACACCAACAACGCGAAGAAGTCCATCTAAGTGAGATAGAATGGGGGGTGCTGGAGTTTAGTTAATGGGAGCAGTGAGGGAAATGGGAGGTAAAGTAAAAAGTTTAGGTTTTAAGTCGGAACTGTGGGTTCCGAATCTAATAAATATCGGAATTCTGATTTCTCAATCTAAATTGGTTTTATTTTCAATAAGTTATCCTCCGCTTAGCCCCCTTCGTCTGCTTAAAACTTCATCTTCTTGCCAGCTTTCGGAACTGATTGTTCTGTTAGCAAATGTCCCTAATAAAAAAACAGCGAAAATTCAGGAGCTTAGCTTTTTGGCACACATTATGCTTTTTTGCCTTACAAAACTCGTGACATTAAAGAATCTTAAGAAATCCTAAAAGCAGGGGGAAAACGTGGATAATGGAAAGGGAAACAGCTAGCACGGAGGACGTTAAGCCTCCGAGTCCGGCGATCGGACTCGAGGATAAGCAGCTAGAGACCATCTTTAGTCTTTCAATGAAAGAAAAATGTTATGAAGGGAACAAAAAAATCATACCGATCCGAAGGAAACCACCCATTCCGAAGTCCGCGAGTAGTCCGCGCGCTTCGGCCTTCCGAAAACAATTCTTTCCCAATACCACTCCTGTAGAATGGAACGACTGGCGATGGCAGTTAGGCCACCGTATTAGGGACATCCATACTTTGAGTCGTATCCTTCTACTTTCTGAGGATGAGCGCGTGGCGATTACCGGTTTCCCAAAACAGATCCCTGTAGCGATCACTCCATATTATGCGAACCTCCTTGAAAAGGACAACCCGGGCCAACCGCTTCGTCGCACGGTAGTCCCTTCAGTGGCAGAACGTTTCTTCTCCCCTGGCGAAAGGGAAGACCCTCTCGGGGAAGAGCATGACAGCGCATTGCCAGGACTGGTTCACCGCTATCCTGACCGTGTTCTTTTCCTCGTAACGGATTTCTGTTCCACCTACTGTCGTTACTGTACTCGTTCGCGCATGGTAGGCAATGGAAAAGGACTTCCCTTCGATAAAGGGCAATGGGAAAGGGCAATCGCCTATATCGAAAACACTCCCGCTGTGCGGGATGTGCTCCTTTCCGGCGGAGACCCCTTGACGCTGTCCGATGAAATTCTGGAATGGCTCCTGTCGAGGCTGCGTAGAATTCGTCATGTGGAGTTCCTCCGGATAGGGACCAAGGCTCCTGCAGTCCTACCACAACGGATCACTCCAGTTCTAACCCGGATGCTAAAGAGATACCATCCGCTCTGGATCAGTATTCATTTCACCCATCCAGAAGAGTTGACGCCCGAGACGACGCTTGCTTGTGAACGCTTAGCGGACGCAGGCATTCCTTTGGGAAGTCAAACTGTTCTCCTTTCTGGTATTAATGATGATTTAGGTACCATGAAAAAGCTGGTTCAAGGGCTCCTTAGAATTCGGGTGAAGCCTTATTATCTCTACCAGTGCGATCCTATTTTGGGATCATCCCATTTTCGGGCTGCCGTGAGGAAGGGCTTGGAGATCATCCGGGGGTTGCGTGGTTACACAACCGGATATGCAGTGCCTACATACGTAATTGATGCCCCTGGAGGTGGCGGCAAAATCCCGCTACTTCCCGAATATATCGTAGGCCGCGATGGGGATGATCTGTTGCTCAAGAACTATGAAGGAAACACCTACCGCTATCTCGATCCCGGGGGTTGGATCGGAGCAGACAGGTCACCCAAAGCCACAAGCCGGGGGTCGTGGGAAGGAGGCAAGTCATGAAGATTGGCATTACTTACGATCTTCGGGAAGAGTACCTCACCAATGGATTCGGTGAGGAGGAGACCGCAGAGTTTGATCGTGCCGACACCATTGAATCGATCGACCAAGCGCTCCAGAAGCTGGGATACAAAACAGACTGGGTTGGCAACATCCAAAATCTGGCAAAACGACTCGTAGCTGGTCACCGGTGGGATATGGTTTTTAATATTGCAGAAGGGATCAGGGGTTTTGGTCGGGAGGCACAGGTACCTGCCTTACTTGATGCCTACGATATACCCTATACCTTTTCCGACCCGCTGGTCCTTTCGCTGACGCTCCATAAGGCAATGGCCAAGCACGTCGTGCGAGACCTTGGCGTCCCGACGCCGGAATTTTACGTGGTTGAGAAAGAGTCGGATATTGACCTGATTGATATTGCACCCCCGCTTTTTGTCAAACCTGTAGCCGAGGGAACCGGAAAAGGAATCACGCCTGCATCAAAAATCATCTGTCATAGCCAGTTATCGGCCATTTGCAAGGTGATGTTGGCAAGATACAAGCAGCCTGTTTTGGTGGAGAGGTTTCTCCCAGGTCAAGAGTTCACCGTGGGAATTGTGGGGAATGGCGAAAACGCCTTCGCTATTGGTGTCATGGAGGTTCTCTTGAGGGAGAACGCCGAATCAGGCGTCTATTCTTACCTAAACAAAGAACGATGCGAGGAATTGGTGGAATATAGACTCGTCAGCGGCGCGATGGAGGAAAAGGCAAAAGAAGTAGCCCTCAGAGCATGGAAAGGCCTTGGCTGCCTTGATGCTGGACGGGTAGACCTGAGAGCAGATGCCCAAGGCATTCAAAACTTCCTGGAGGTTAACCCGCTGGCAGGATTGCATCCCGAGCATTCGGATCTTTGCATTATTGCCAGCAAAGTGGGAATGACCTATCAGGATCTCATCCATGCCATTATGTCTTCGGCCATCGCTCGCTACACACTGGAGAAAAGAGGTCATGCGGCAGAAGAATATTGGCATCCTTTACAACGAACCCATCTCCCAAGGGAAGACTCACTGGGAATCATCTATAGACGTTCTTACACAAGTGGAGGCCATTGAGAGTTCACTCAGGTCTTTAGGGTACCTATCGGTACGCATCCCTTTTACGAGGGATGTTGAGTCTTTCATTGTGAGAATGAATGACGAGGGGGTGAATATTGCCTTTAACCTGTGCGAAACCGTGGATGAAGACCCTCGCCTTGCCTGGCATCCCGTAGCCGTACTTGAACTCCTAGGAATTCCCTTTTCCGGTTCGCCCTCTCCAGCCCTGATGCTTACAACAGACAAAGTCATAACTAAACAGTTGCTTAAGGGACATGGTATCAGGACTTCAGATTACCTGGTGGACTCTCATCCGGGAGCCTTAGATCCGACCGCGCTTCGGTTTCCCGTGATCGTTAAACCGAGATTTGAGGACGCCAGTATTGGTATCGATCAGGAATCGATTTTTGAAGAGGAGGGATTGCTCCAAAATGGACTGGAGGAGCTTAGCGCCCGCTTTGGACCACTCCTTGTGGAGGAATATATAGCAGGCAGGGAGTTTAACATTTCCCTTTTCGGCTATCCGGAAACAAAGGTTTTGCCAGCAGCGGAAATCGATTTTTCTGCCTTCCCGAAAGAGCTGTACCCTATCGTCGGATATCGGGCTAAGTGGGAAAAGACTTCCTTTGAATATCAGAACACTCCCAGGTTTTTCCCAGAAGGGCTGTCCAAAATGCTGCTGAAGGAAATCGCAAGCACGGCGTTGGAGTGCTTTCGCCTATTTCTGCTTAGGGACTATGGACGTATCGATATGAGGGTGGACAGTCTGGGAAATATTTATGTGCTGGAGATAAACGCCAACCCATGTCTGAGTCCTGATGCCGGGTTTGCGGCAGCCGCTGAAAAGGCTGGCATTTCCTATACCAGTATGGTCCATCAGCTGCTGTCGTTCATGGTCCGAAGGTCTGAAAATCATGATCATTAGAGGGCTTTTGCAACATGATAGGCAGGAAATCCGTCGACTCGTAGAGCAGAGGGGAACTTTCAATGAAGCAGAAATAGGGGTCGCTCTAGAGCTTGTGGAAGAAGCCATAAAGCATCCTGTGGGGAGTGAATACCGCTTTTTATGCGCAACCAATATGCAGAACGAACTATCTGGTTATATCTGTTTCGGCCCCATTCCCATGACAGAAAACTGCTATGACCTTTACTGGATCGTTGTGGACAAAGGATACTCAAGACAAGGGGTCGGGAAAAGGCTTCTTGTAGGGATGGAGAATATTTTGAGAGGAATAACCGCAAGGCGTATCTATATCGATACCTCATCAACTCAGGCCTATGCTGCAGCGAGGTCTTTTTATGTTAAAAACGGCTACCGCCCGGTGTGCGTTCTTGATGATTTTTATCGGAAGGGCGATCATAAGATAATTTTCATGAAGGAGATCTAAGACATTGTACATCCCAAATCTAAAATCCTCTGGCGTTGAAAATGATGAATGACGACCTACCAGAGTCCCGCGATCTTATCAGGCAAATTCACTAAGAGCAAATGAAGTGAGGGTAAGGATAAAGGAGTAGCAGATATTTCCTTTCGTGCTCCTGTGGGTACAGGGGATTCGGATGGATAATTGCAAAGCGGACCCCAAAGGTTTCAAGTATCTCAAAAACCAGACTCTCCCCTTCGCGAAGCCGTAGAAAAACCTTCCGAGGCACTTAGGCACACCGTCATCTTAAGAGAAAGGCCGTCACAGTGGATTACTGGTAGAAAGAGGGGGCCTCTCTCGGCCCCCTCTATTAGAGAATGTTCTTTCAGGATGATTATTCAAGCACTTCATACTCGGTAATGCTAATCATCATCTTTCCTTCGCTTTCCTCAACAGCCCCCGTTGCTTTCACTTTCTTATCAACCATTTCGGTCACTTCACCGCCCTTCTCGGTATCCACCACATCGTATACCTTGCCATCATCGGTTACGATTTGATAGTCTTCATTGACTGTTCCCGTGATGGTCACGGTGCCCCGGGACAGGGCCGGACCTGCCAGAAAAGCAACCAAAGCCAAAGCAAGCAATCCAATAACCAATTTTTTTCCATTTCCTCTCATCTTAAAATCCTCCTGTTCTCGAGTAAATTAAATGCCAACACTTTGTTTATCCATAAGAGCAACAGATGTGCCACCAACTAACTAATTGAAATATATGTCTTTATTTTCCATGCCCAAAAGCCTGCCGGAACTGACGGTTCCGATACCTTGTGACAAAATGGGGCTCCTGCCCCGGAAAATGTTGAAAAAGAAGGTTAATGATATGAATTGACAGAAGAAATAGAAACAAGAACGCATAGTTCTGATTTTGCAATCTGTCAGAACTGGCAGTTCCGATTAGAGAACCTACTGACGTGTGGTAACTGATCCGAACAATGAATTGGAGATAGCAAAAATGAAGAGACTAAAAATGGCTTTACGTAACCTTAAAATTTATTGATTTTAATTAACTTACGCCATCCCTCCTGTCAATTCAGCAGAATTGGTTTTTTAACTAAAGTCATTGCTTACGTTTGCTGATAATAATTTCAGGTGATTTTAATAAAGATTCCGTCAGGATTCGAAAATGTTGAGCTTGAAATCTTGTTGAGTTTTTATTAGGTTACCAGCCTTGCACAGAAGGTTTTTATTCGCCGTTAAGGAAAAATATCGCTCGTTCCGGGAATCATGGTAAGGATAACGGGGGCAAAACGCAGTGATAATTACGGGAAGGCATTCATTGGTGAGATCTGGATTAATTTTCCTGGTCGTTTTGATAACCTCATGCATAATCCGGCATACACCTGACTCGCAGAGAAAGTACTCTCAATTGGTAGAGCTCATTAAAATTGATGACAAGACGGCACCCCTTTATGTGTTCAACGATTTTGAGGAAGACTTCGATGCAGATAGTCACAGAGCAAATATTGAATTTTTTGATGATCATCCACGTTTGGTCAGCAAGATCCAAAAAGACCTCAATGCCAAAAAGCTGCGATGGAAACTCGATAAGCTTGCCTACCGATTAGTTTTTGTGCCTGAAAAAAGGAAAGAATATGCGACCCTATTCAAGACTTACTGTAATGATGTAATTAACTACACCTTGGAAGAGACCGAACTCAGTAATCCCTATCAAAGTCTAAAGACTTTGCTTGAAGAAAGCCCTGAAATATCAGACGAAGGTGTAACAGCCTTCTTGGTTCATAATTTGGCAAAAGAATATGTTGCCAGGTACAGCTTTACTAACAGAAAGCGCAAAAAAGTACTGATAGAATTGACAGGAACTTTATTCTCAGGCAAAGTGGGCTCTTATATGACTACCATTCATATGAAGCAAAGCGGTGAATTCAGTTTTGTAAGAGATGATTACACCATATGGCAAAATAGCGCCAAGAATCCTTATACAGTCCTTACGGTACCTGTTGAAGAGACGCTGCATATAGCATTGAGAGAGCACACCGAGAGGGCAATTAAAAATGAGCTGGAATCAAACTGCGTCCATAGCACGGGAGAAGCAGACAGAATTGTCAATGATTGGATGGCAGTGGAAGAGGCAATCGTGGGAGGCTTGGCACACTTGCTTTTCCCGGAATTTTTGGAAAAACACATTAACAATTTACCCTATAGCTTGATCGATGAAGATATTGAATCAAAGATGGAGTTTAGGCAATACAGATATCTCAGAAAAGGTATTGAAGTAGTGGAAAGTATGGGCTGTAAAAAAGCAGTGAAAATATACAAGAAAGACCCGATGGAATTTAAAAACAATTTAATCTAATAATAAAAGATAAGGTAGCTATTATCACACTCAACTTAACTGGATCGTTATGAGCCTGGGAAAAAGTATTTCCTCACCTTGGCGGCTATTTGTCTCTCAGTCATTTTATCTGCAGCTTCAACAGCGACAACTTTTGCCGCAAGTTCTTTCGATTCGTTTAGCTCCTTTTCAAGTTCAAGTTTTGCTTCACCCGGTCCAAAAATCATGATCTTTCGTGCATCCCGGATTGCCCGAATGATTTTCTGGTAGTACAAGTGCAGGTGGCGTTTCCGTCTTTCATGCATTTTTCTTTCAGAAACCACTTCCTGAGGACCGTAAGGCGTTCGAGAACGAGAGCCGCCAGATAATCGAACGTGGCCTTCCACATTGGACTTGATATAATGAATAGTTTCCTTTGTCATCCCATCGTCCTTGATTATTGATGCGACGAAGGCTTTCTCATGGTCCACCCATACGCCTATGTGCCTTTTCATTTTCTTCTCCCAAGTCTTCTCTGTGGGTCCACTGCAGAAGATCTTCAATGATTAACGAGCTGGACCCGGATTAGCAAATCTGATACTTTCCCTCCGCAATTTCAAGACAGAATCTATTGATATCTTTCAACTCTTTGCCAATAATGGCTTCCGCACTCGGGGCCACGTCATTTATTCGCTTCCCAGGCTCAAGAAGTATTTGTGCCGTTGCCACCTGAGGCTTGTCAATCGGTCTGCCTATTCTACTCAATAACAAAACATAGACCTCTTTTATAATCTCCGAAGTCTCATATATTTTCTTGGCGATC
>CP070700.1:3294800-3310598 GCA_020349865.1 Desulfobacteraceae bacterium | reverse complement strand
TCGGGGTGCACGCCGTTTCTGATCACGCTGTTTTTATTGTACAGTTTAATCATCTCAAGGGAACTGCCCATACGATTACGCCGTCCAAAGGCCGTAGGACATGGAGCGATGACCTCTACAAAAGAAAAACCAGGCTTTATCAGGGCATCATGAATGGATTGTGCAAGTCGCCTTACGTCCAGGGAAAGCCAACGGGCCACATACACGGCCCCGCAGGCTCCGGCCAGGGATGGAAGGTTCAAAGGAACCTCAGTATTTCCGTAAGGGCTGGTAGTCGTTCTTGCACCGATGGGGGTGTTGGCCGAGACCTGCCCTCCGGTCATGCCATAATTCATGTTGTTCACACAAATAACAGTGAGATCGATATTCCTTCGGGCCGCATGTATAAAGTGATTGCCTCCTATGGAAAAGAGATCTCCATCACCGCTGAATATGAAGACTTTCAATCCAGGTTTGGCTAATTTCAGTCCTGTTGCAAAGGGGATGGCTCTCCCGTGAGTGGTATGAAAGGAATCAAGGTTAAGATATCCGGCCGCCCTGCCTGTACATCCGATGCCCGAAACAATGGCAAGCTCGTCATAATCAATGCCTGTTTTTTGCAAAGTGGTAATGGTGGCTGAAAGAGAGCTACCTATACCGCAGCCCGGGCACCATATATGCGGTATGCGGTCTCCTCTTAAAAGGTCGTCCTTGGGATGCCTCTGCTGTCCATCATTGATATTCTGTTTCATCTCTTTTTCCTTTTACTTCCGAGTGTTCGCAAGACCTCCAGTATACCCTCAATGATCTGTTGTGGGGTGTGAATGCCTCCACCTGCATGAGGAATCAAGTGCGTGAGGGTCTGGCCGGATGAGCACCGTTCCACCTCCAGGGCGATCTGACCTAAATTCACTTCGGGCACCACAAAGGCCGCAATCTTCTTTGACAATTCCCTGATCAGGTCCTCGGCAAATGGCCAGACTGTGTTTAGTTTCAAAAGACCTACCCTGGTCCCGTCTTCACGCAAGCCGCGCATGGCCCTGAGGGCCGGCCTAACAGAAGATCCGTAGGACACGATTACAATCTCGGCACCATCCAGAAAGTAATCTTCATAATCAATGATCTGATTTCTGTTCTTCCGGATCTTTTGGACCAGACGTGTCACCATGTTTTCCTGTGTTTTGGCATCCATCCCGGGATACCCTCTTTCGTCGTGAGTAAGCCCTGTAACGTGAATTCTGTACCCATCTCCTGCATCGGGGAGGACAGGGACCAGAGAGTCATCTGTTTTGTAGGGAAGATAGGTCTCGGGCGGCCCTTTTGGTTTTTTTCGATTGATCACCTCAATCTCTTCAACAGGCGGGATGGTAACGCGTTCCACAGTATGTCCCACGACCTCATCGGCCATGACCAGAACCGGAATACGAAAGGCCTCCGAAAGGTTGAAGGCCCTGACGGTGAAATCGAACATCTCCTGCGGAGAACTCGGGCTGATGGCAATGATTTCATAATGCCCGTGGGAACCCCAGCGGGCCTGCATCATATCACCCTGGCCGCACACTGTTGGAAGGCCGGTTGACGGCCCGCCTCTCTGAATGTTGACAATGACGCAGGGAGTCTCAGTAATTATCCCAAGACCAAGGTTCTCCATCATCAGGCTGAAACCCGGCCCTGAGGTAGACGTCATAGCCTTCATGCCTCCCCAGGCTGCACCGAGCACCGCCGCAATGGAGGCGATTTCGTCTTCCATCTGAATATAGATTCCTCCCATAGAAGGGAGTCGTCTCGCCATTGTCTCTGCAACCTCTGTGGCCGGCGTGATCGGATAACCACCGAAAAATCGGCATCCTGCGGCCAAGGCCCCTTCAGCGCAGGCCTCATCTCCGTTGATAAAATGCTCTCCTGTTAAAACAGCCTCAGATGTCAACTTTTGGCCCTCATATTTTTAGAAGTTTGAAGTGATCAAAATCCCGCCTGAAGCGGGAGTAAAGTTGAGGTGTTCTGTCTGTTCGATTATTCCATTGAACTATCGCAAAAGATGGCGAATTCCGGGCACACCTCTTCACAGAAATGGCACCCCACGCAGGCCGAAGGTTCCAAAACGAACGGTGGGTGATATCCCTTTCTGTTGAACTCATCTGACATCTTCAGAACCTGGCGGGGGCAGTATTCCACACAGAGGCCACATCCTTTGCATCGGATCTCGATAACATAAATCCTGGCTGGTGGCGTCAGCTTTTCTTCCCAATCCAGGGGTTTTCTCCACATCTTCATGGACATGGTATTGTTCATATACCCTCTTTCCCTTATCCCGTTTTCCCATATATCCAGGTAATAAAGGATATTAGTAAAATTCCATTAGGACTACCTGCTACATGAATGCAGATACAACATCAATTTACTAAGGGGAGCATTTCTCACCCCCACCCTGTCCTTCCCCTCGAGAGGCGGGCTACGGCGTGAGCTCCATTCGGCCCCGAGACTTGTCGACGAGCCTCTCGGCCATGAGCTCGGGGCCGAGAGGCTCAAGTCGAGTCGCTCATGGCCGAGGGCAGTCGAACGGTTGGGCGGGGGGGTCATTCTATTGGATCTGAGATAAGAAATGCAAACAATAATATGCTCCCCGTAGTAACACTTCAGGAATAAAAACCGGTACTTAATAAGCCATTTGATGGGGTTGTTTGTCAATTACTTTCTAGTCAAAAATGCCTTTTTTCCTCTTCTGGGTGCAAATTTTTGTCCCGAATATAGCAGCACTTCAGGTAATAAAGACTACCAGCACAATGGACAGAAAGACAATGGATAAAAGTGTTGATATCAGGATGCTTGCTGCCGCCAAATCCACCTCGCTCTGAAGCTGAGAAAAAAGGATGTAAGCCGCGGTGGAAGTGGAAAGGGCAAAGTAGAGCATACCGACCACGAAAGTCTGGCTCGGTATTCTATGCAAGCGAATTTTTAACAACTCTCTTCTCTCTCAACTTAATAGCCCTTTTCTTGACACGCAAGGGGCTTTATCCTAAATTATTTCAACCTAAAACGGAAGATGAATCATGGAAAAATTAATCATTACCGTAGCATTGACTGGAAATGTTCCGACTAAACAGATGAATCCCCATGTGCCTGTTACCCCTGATGAAATTGCCGCCGATGTCCGCAGGTGTGCTGATGCGGGAGCGGTCCTCTTCCACGTGCACGCCAGAGATTCCCGGCAACGCCCAACTCTGGAGACTTCTGCTTTTATGGAAAATGTGCGCAAAATTAAAAAAGTGGCCCCGCAGGTAATTATACAGCTCTCAACAGGAGGCAGGGCTGGTAGAGATTGGGAAGCGAGGGTGAATCCCATCCGACTGCTTCCGGAAATGGGCTCGTTTACCACTGGTTCCAACAATCTTCCGGGCATTGTCTATGAAAACTCACCTCAATTCATTCAGTATCTGGCCCGGGTTTTTCAAGAAACAGATGTTAAGCCTGAAATCGAAATTTTTGAAACCGGCATGATCAACAATGCCATGTACTTAAAGAACAAAGGACTGATTCGTTCTCCTTTTCATTTTGATTTTGTTCTGGGGGCCCCTGGTGCTATGCCCGGAACCGCAAAAAACCTGCAATTTCTTTCGGAAAGCATTCCTTTAGGTTCGACCTGGACAGTGGCAGGCATCGGCGAGGCTGAGATCCCCTTGTCCACTAGCGCCATCGTCATGGGAGGACATGTGCGCGTTGGACTCGAAGATAATCTTTACTTACCCGACGGTTCCGCTGCTTCTAATCCTTTGCTGGTTGAGAAAATTGTCCGCATTGCCCATGAAATAGGGCGGGAAATCGCTACGCCTGACGAGGCCCGTTCTATTTTGGCTCTCAATCCTGCTTATAAGGACCGGATCTTGAATATGGCCAGTGAATATGAATAAAGCAGGAATATCTGGAGGATGTAATGGAAACTGATATCGGTTTCATAGGACTTGGGCAAATGGGAAAATGGATGGCGCTCAATATAATGCGGAAAGGTTTTTCCGTGCTGGCTTATGATCTCAGAAAAGAGGCCATTGACGATTTAGTCAAACACGGGGCCAGTGCCCCAAAGAATCTCCCTGAACTTGGAAATCAATGCTCCTGCATTTTGCTTAGCCTTCCCGACGCATACGTTGTGGCGTCCTGTTTGGCAGAGGCGGTCTTAGACCAGAACTCAAGGCAGGCCATATCATAATCGATTGCGGTACAACCCATCCCCTCTTTACGCGGCAACCCTCGGAACTTCTTAAAAAGGAAGGTATTGTCTTTATGGATGCCCCCGTCTCCGGTATGGAATCACGGGCAAAAGAAAGGGCCCTTACCATCATGGTTGGTGGTGAAGAGGATACGTGTCTTAGAATCTATTCCTTCTTGGAAGCCATGGCAAATACTATCATATACATGGGAACGTCTGGAAACGGTCAGCTTGCAAAGATGACAAACAATATACTCTTTAATATATCATGCGCGGCCATGGCAGAAATCCTCCCAATGGCCACTAAGATGGGTCTTGACCCGGAAAATATCTGTTCCGTGGTCCGCACCGGCACAGGCCAGAGCTATGGTTTTGACTTCTTCTCGCCTTTAGTGCTTGATGATAACTTCACACCCGGATACCCAATGAAAAGCGCATACAAAGACATGGCTACCATCATGGAGATTTCAAATGAATACCGAATTCCGTTGCCGGTAACGTCCGCCACCATGCAGACTTACCAGATGGCCCTAGCCCAAGGCCTCGGCGGGGAAAATAAAGGCGCAATGATCAAAGTGTGGGAAAAAGCTTTGGGTGTTAAGGTGAGAAGAAAAAGATAGCACTATCTCAATTTCTCAAAATACATACTATCAGGTTTGATGGTCTCGTAAAAAGTCATTTCACCTGTCATTGCGAGGAGCGAAGCGACGAAGCAATCTCCTGATTTCAAGAAGTTACAGCCAACGAGATTGCTTCGCTACACTCGCAATGACGAACTTTTCGACTTTTTACGAGACTGCCAGGTTTTACCTCCGACAATCAATTCCAGAATATCATGCAGACTTTTGACCCCTTGCCCCCTTGGCTCAGCACATTTAAGTAGATCATGGTTGTGGAAACATTGTTAAGCCCTAAAAGGCAAATTAACCTGGACATTTATTCAACCCGTTTGCTGAAGAACATTGCAAATGTCGGGACCAAAAAGCTTAATCTGCCATTTTCTAATGTCTTGGATACATTCCAAGTTCTCAGGCTCTCCTGGTTTTGCGATGGCAATGGCCCGTATCTGAGCATTCGTGCAAACGAGAGCCGGATCAAGCCCCCACTTCCTACCCATTCGTTCACGCCAGATTTTCAATGCATTTACGCGGGTTGCTTCTTTGGATCTCAGCCTCTCTCTGGTCTTTTTTGGATATACAGGAAGCTCCTCCTTGGGGAGGTTCAATCCCTCCTTGACTTTTTCTATAAGAGATCTCCCCATATGATCTATCAGTTTGGTGCTAAGACCTTTGATTCCAGCGAGATCAGCTTTACTCACCGGTTTGATTCGGGCAATCTCTATGATCTGTTTATTGCCCAGCACTTTAAAATGAGGGCGATCTCTGCGCCTTGCCACCTGGTCCCGAAAGCAAAGGATTTTTTCCAGGACTGCGAGACTTCGGGGATCAAACCTTGCTGCTCCTTTGAAATTGAGAAAAAATGGTCTGTTTTTGGATACATTCGGGCGAACATTGCTTAGCATTTCACATTCTTCTTCCACACAGAAAAGCAGTCCCTTCTCCATTAACTCCCTCTCAAGAATGCCGGCCAGAGGAATAAGATGGCAGATATCCTGAACAGCATATTGAAGCATGGCCGCTGACAGGGGTCTTTGAGACCAGTCCTTTTTCTGATATCTCTTGTCACTCAAAATATAAAACTTCTTTTTAAGCAGGCTGGCAAGGCCGGTTTCCCTGATTCCAAGAAACCTTGCTGCTATCTGGGTATCAAATAGAGAATGGAGCTTGATACCAAAATCCCTATACAGGGAACGGATGTCATAGTCAGCGCCATGAAAGATCTTTCGGATCCGAGCATCGGCAAAAATAGGTGCCAAGGGAGAAAGGCCTTCAACTGAGAGTGGGTCGATCACTATGTTCAGAGCATGTGTGGAGATCTGAAGAAGGCAGACCTTTTCCGGATAATGGAACATTGAATCCGCTTCAAGATCCACGCCGATTTCCGATTCCTTTTGAAGCTCAACGACTATCTTATATAGATCCGCGACATTTTCAATCAGCAGGTAATCAGTATGGGTTGTATCCGGGACGTGATTGGGTGACACTATTCGCCTTCGGTTATCCATTTGACAAGGGCTGGACGCTCCTGAGCTGCATATTCAGGAGAAAGACGGAGTTTTATAAAAGAGGAATATATTTCATCAATGGTATATAACGCCTCTTCTACAAAGAACATCTTTTCACAAAAAATCCTGTCTTAGTCCTTTACTCTGTTTTGAAAAAAATTCTATCAATATCAGGACACGGGTGTCAACGGATAGGAGAAAAAGGGATCAGTTTGGTTTTCTGCGCCTCGCTACGGATTCTATTGCACAATCTGGGTTAAAGGACAATAATTTTTGGGATATAAAGCACCGGAAGCGGATGCCTCGCGAAACCGTGGTAATGGGACCACTCCATTGAGAGTTTGGGGTGACTTTTGTGAACTACTGTCTAATGTCTAAGAGATTCACGGGTCTAATTCGTGCCTTGTAACCCGCACGATGGTTGAATTGAAGACGGACCCGCCTCCGACCCGCTGGGGACAGCTCTTGGTCAAACAGTTTTGCGGATTCCCGTCGTGCCCCACAAATTGCTTAGGCGACCAGAGCACGCCCGCAGGCACATCACCTGTAACGACCACCCTCGCTTCCGTCTCTCCGAGTCCGTTATAAAGGATGACCATATCATCATCATGAACTCCAATTGACTGTGCATCACTGGTATTTATCCAAACAATGGCCGGTATGGGGCCATAGACATCCTGGAACTGGGTATGGCTATACTTGGGGATTGAGCTGTTCAGAAGGATGTACTCCCCTTCCTTCATTTCAAAGGGGATATACTGTGGTAATGGATTATATCCATCCGCTTCAGCCGCATTTGAAAAGAACTCCAGTCTCCCGGTTGGAGTCAGATACTCAAATCTTTCTTTATACCTCAGCCTAACTGTTTTTCCCTCAAGCAATTCCTTGAATGTTCCCGGTTCAATGGCGTTTTTAATTGATTGCTCCACGGCCTTCCATGGGTCTTCGAAAAGCCATTCATCTTCTAACTCAATTCTCTTGGCAAGTTCTGTCATTATATCAATCTCATGCCTGCTCTCACCGAGGGGATCAACAACCCTGTTCGACCTCCTGATATGCCAGTGCGACCAGGGAAGAACAATGTCCTCCTTTTCCAGGTGGGTCTGGGCCGGCAAAACCACATTGGCAAAATCAGCCGTTTCAGTCCAGTGTGTATCATGCAATACGACAAAGACATCATTTCTTGAGAGGCCGTCTCGAAATGCCCTTTGATTCGGCAGCGTTAATGCGGGATTCATGCAGGAGATGTAGATGAACTTGAAATCTCCCCGCCTTACATAATCAACCAGGCCGACCTGACTGACGATTCGAGGCGATTCATCAATGAACTCGGTTCCAGTCAGGTAGGATTTGTCAATAAAATAACCTGATCCGTTTCCATAGAAAAATCCCCTGTGCTGTCCAATAAGGGCGGGCAACAGGGATATGGCCCGGACGGCTTCTGCGCCCTGAATGGATTTCTGAAAACCGATCCCCATCATGGTTGCGCTTGGACTGAGTTCCCCGTATGCAGCTCCTAATTCCTCAATCATTGCCCAATCCACACCGGTGGTTTCCGCAACAAGCTGTGGATTCCATTTCATGACCTCTTTTTCATACGCTTCAAAACCATAGGTTCGCTCTTCGATAAAATCAAAATCGATAAGCCCCTTCTTGATGAGATATCTGGCAATACCATATGCAAGAGCAACATCGCTTCCGGGTTTGGGACATATCCAGAGATCTGCACCTCTTGCTGTATCGGTACGCCGAGGGTCAACAACGATTATGCGTGAACTCATCTCACGTTTTGCCTTCAACGAAAGGGCCCACATGTGAGGGGAGCTGACTGAGGCATTAAAACCCCAATAGATAATAAGATTTTTCTCGACAAGCTCCTCTGGCTGGATTCCGTAGCCCAGGCCGTAATGCAGGCTTAAACCTGCGTGACCCGATTTACTACATATGCCATGATCTGTCCTGGTGGCCTTTATAGCGTTCCATAGTCGTTGGGGAAATTTGCTTGCCAGCAGACCCATGTTCCCGGCATAGTCCAGGAAAAGAACTCTTTCCGGTCCCCATGTATCAATGACACCCTGTAGCCTATTTGCCACAAGATCGAGTGTCTCTTCCCAAGAGCTTTTTTCAAAGTCCCTGCGTGGTTTGGGCCCCTTTCTCAATTGCGGGAAGAGGACTCTATTCACATAAGCGTGTTCCGCATCCTTGGCCCCTCTCGGACAGGTGAAGCCCCGGGTGACGGGATTTTCGCCATCCCCCTTTACAGATAGCACTCTTTCGTCATCATCAACACCGGCAACCATAAAGCAGGTGTCATAGCAGTCTCTGGGGCATACGGTTGGAACCTTGTTCATTGAAACTCCCTTAACAAAAATCAGGCCTGCATAAAATTAACTTGTAATTCAATGGATTTTGCACACATCCGAATCCTGCAAGAGTATTGACAAACAAGTTGTGATAAGCTAAGATTAATATTGTAATTCTTTGTTTAATTAAGAGGTGTTTCAAATGACTTTCTGGAAAAAGATCATTGTGTTGGGAAGTTTGGCAGCGGCCTTGTACATAGCCCTGAGCTATCATTTCATTTTCTTTGGATGGACGAATATTAAAACCCTGAAAAAATCCGAACTCACCCTCAATTACACCTTCTTCAGCGCTCAAGGAAAAACCAACAGAGTCATCCTCGCCGTAGAACCACTTCGCAATGACGGCATAGCGGACCTCCTTGTAGAAATGGGCAGAATGAGTGAAGAACAAAAGGAGGCGTTCATGGTCCTCTATGAAGAGGAGCCCTCCTAAACCTCGAAATCAACCCTGATCTTGAAGGTCTTGACAGCCGGCAGATTCAAGATCTCCTTTACCCCCGTTTCTTCGGATATTTCTCTCAGGGCATTATCAATATAAGCCATATCCTGGGCAATAAATGTAAACCAAATATTGTATGCATGGTTCCTCAGGTAGTTGTGAGTAACGCCAGCGTAACGGTTTACGGCTTCAACGAAATGTGCAATCTTTTCCTCTGCCACCTTGGCAGCACATAGTGTGCTTTTAAAATTTAGTTGGCTTGAGTGGAAATTACCGCCAATCCGTCTGATAATGCCCTGGGTCTTGAGGTTTTTTACCCTTCCAATGACCTCGCGCTCTGACAGATTAAGGCGTTTTCCCAACTCACGGTAAGGGTGAGAAGTAATAGGAAAATCCGACTGGATTTCGTTTAAAATATTCTTATCTATTTGATCCATGGGAGACCTTCCCTGATGGCTGGTATGCACATAATGGCTCCTCTGACATAAAATCACCGGTCGCTTCAAAGGCCCTGGCCCTGCAGCCCCCGCAAAACCTGAGGTATTCGCATCGACCGCACTTTCCTTTGTAAGCTGATAAGTCTCTGAGCGTATTGAAAATATCTGAGTCGCGCCAAACCGATTCGAACGATGAATTTTTCAAGTCACCACAATTCAGCTCAAGGTACCCGCAGGGCTGTACAATGCCGTGGTGCGAAATAAAGCAAAACGATGTGCCGCCCAAACAACCGCGCGTTACCGCGTCAAGCCCGAATGTCTCAAAATCTACTTTCTTACCCTTGGCATGGGCCTCCTGACGCAAGATCCTGTAATAGTGCGGCGCACAAGTCGCTTTCAGATGAAGTGGTACCTTGTCTCTCATGCGATAAAACCAGCGGAGCAGTTTTTCATATTCCTGGGAATCAATCTCTTGATTTATCATTTCTTTTGCGCGGCCGGTCGGGACCAGTAAAAAAAGATGATGGGCGACAGCTCCAAGGCGGGTGGCCATATCAAGGACATCCTTAATATTCCTAATATTATGGCGGGTTACCGTCGTATTGATCTGAAACTCCAAGCCGGCTTCTCTGAGCAACCGGATTCCCTCCATAGCCGCCTTAAAGGCTCCGGGTACCTTTCGAAATTGATCATGCTGATTCTCATCCGAACCATCAACGGAGATGCTGACCCTCTTTATTCCGGAGGCCTTCATTGATTCGATAATGTGCGGGGTTAATAGTGTTCCGTTCGTGGCCATTACCATACGCAAACCTAATTGGGTGCCGCGCTCAGCCAGATCGAAGATATCCTTCCTTAATAGGGGCTCTCCCCCGGTCAAGATAACAATGGGCTCTCCCACTCGCTTAATCTGTTCCAGGATCTCAATGCATTTAGCCGTATCCAGCTCTCCGGGATAGGGACCACGCTCAGAACTAGCCCTGCAGTGTACGCAGGCAAGGTTACAGTTGCATGTAACTTCCCAGGCCACGAGTCTAAGTTGGTTTCTATGTGCAGGTGGCTTTTCCATACTCATTTTAAGGGATTAACAGGATTTACATTATCTCTTTTTTTCGCGATACCACGTCCACCCGCGTCAAAATAAAATCAGGGCTTCAAAAGACCGGCCGCTTCTTTGGCAAAGTAGGTAAGGATTAAATCAGCTCCCGCCCTTTTAATGGATATAAGCATTTCCATCATGGCCCTTTTCCCGTCCAGCCAGCCATTCATATCTGCTGCCTTTATCATGGCATATTCACCACTCACATTGTAAGCGGCTAATGGGATGAGACTGACTTCACGTACCCGCGAGATAATATCCAGATAAGGCATTGCCGGCTTAACCATGATGATGTCTGCTCCTTCCTCCATATCCAGTTCAGCCTCTTTCAGGGCCTCCAGGGCATTGGGGGGGTCCATCTGATAACCGGCTCGATCTCCAAACTGGGGCGCTGAATCGGCAGCTTCTCGAAAAGGCCCGTAAAACGCAGAGGCATACTTCACCGCATATGAAAGAATACCTGTATTTTGATAATTTTCCCCATTCAGGGCCTTTCTGATGGCAGCCACGCGGCCATCCATCATATCAGAAGGCGCAACAAAATCGGCACCTGCCTTTGCATGGGATACGGCCTGTCGGGCAAGCAATTCCAAAGTGGCATCATTGTCGACATCGCCATCTTTAATTACCCCACAGTGCCCATGATCGGTATATTCGCAGAGACAGACATCGGTAATGACTACCATTTCCGGAATCCGCTCCTTAATGGCCGAAATTGTTTTCTGCACAACACCGTCCTCGGCCCAAGACCTGCTCCCCATTGCATCTTTTTTGTCCGGGAGGCCAAAGAGTATAATAGAGGGGATTCCCAGGGCCCACAGTTCCTGGGTCTCCTTGACAATAGTATCGACTGAAAACTGATACTGTCCAGGCATTGCGGAGATCAAATCCTTTATATCCTGGCCGCGTTTTACAAAAAGGGGAGCAATGAAGTCCTTCACAGAAAGATTTGTCTCCCTTACCATCTCCCGAATCGTGGGAGTCCTTCTAAGTCTGCGTGGTCGTATAATCATAGTCTATCTATCCCTCCCCTTCTTACAGCTTGC
This sequence comes from Desulfobacteraceae bacterium, assembly GCA_020349865.1. The sequence goes on along the minus strand of CP070700.1, from coordinate 3,298,906 downwards.
GCCTTTTATATTTGGTCCTAAACTTCCATCAAATTGAGTCTCTCTGCCAGTATAAACTGTCATTCGTTCGTTAGGGTCTAAAGTGAGATCAGACCGTGAAATGGTGTCCCCGTGTCCCATGTTAAGGTCTGATAATCACAAAAACACCCTTACGGCATAGCTATGGAGAAAAATCCCTGGTACACCAAAAAAACCGAAGAAATTACTCACAAATTATATAGAGCGTTTTATTTACATTCAAGTAGTAATTATATGGCTGTAATCGATGAAGATGATAGGGTGATATGCAAGACGAAATGAGCTAAAGTGTCTTAACCCAACTTAGCAAGTTTCCAATAAAATCTAGAAAAATATGGTGATCTTCAGAGGAATGAGTTTTGTAGGTTGTTGATATTGCAGGAGGCCCATTTTCAAATGATTCAAAAAGTCGATGTAGTGCCGACTTTTCAAGCCGGATAGTATAATTTCAAGAGTTTAACATAAAAATACCCTTATTACTGGCGAAGTTGGGCTTGTATTTCCAAGGCGCCTCACATTTGATCTCCCTTAAAATTCCAAATATCTTTATGGTTTCCGGGAAATAGCTTTAAAATCAGGGGCCAAGAGCCTCTCCACTTCTTTGAAAATCTGATTGAGGAATACAAACATCTCTCGCGGGAAATGCTTATAGTTCTCCAAAGGCTATATCCAACACCTCAACAATAAAATCCACGTCCTCACGGTTGATACACATTGGTGGCTTAATGCGAAGCACGTTGCCGTACAAACCGCCTTTACCTATGAGTAAACCCATCTCCTTGGCCCGTTCAAACACCTGGGCACACTCATCTTTGGCAGGTTCCTTGGTCTGTCTATCCTTTACAAGTTCAACACCTGTCATCAGCCCCTTTCCGCGCACATCCCCAATCTGATCGTGCCTTGCCATGAGCTTTTCCAGGCCTCCCATGAGATGGGCCCCCATTTTCAGGCAATTCTGCTGAAGTTTTTCACGATCTATGACCTCCAGAACAGCCTTCCCAATGGCACAGGATACAGGATTTCCTCCATATGTATTGAAATGTATGCGACTCGCAAGAGACTGGGCGATATCCTGCGTGGTAATTACTGCGGCCAAAGGAACACCATTTCCGATACCTTTAGCCAAGGTAACAATATCCGGGATTACCCCCTGGGTCTCAAATCCCCAGTAATGTGTCCCGGTTCGGCCAAAACCAGTTTGTACTTCATCCGCTATGCATAAGCCACCGGACTGTCGGACATGCTTATAGGCCTCTGCCAGAAATCCATCGGGATAAACCACAGTTCCTCCAACGCCCTGAATCGATTCGGCAAAGAAGCCGGCAACTCTGCCGGGTGTGGCAAACTCGATAAGGCTCTTGATGTCATCGGCATACTTGGCACCCGCCTCGGGATCACCGCGCCCCCAGGGCCCCCTGTAAGGATCGGGTGCAATGGAATGATGGATCCCGAAGCCGTGCGGATAATTGTACTTCCATGTACTGTGGGCCGTAAGTCCCATTGAGGAAGCTATACCGCCATGATAGGCATTCCGCAGTGCTATGATGTCGTAGTTGCTGGTGTAAATTCGGGCCATCAAAAGAGCAAGATCATTCGCTTCCGATCCGGAATTTACCAAGTAACAGACACTCAGATCACCCGGCATTTTTTCCGCGAGCATCTTACTGTATTCAGCAATGTTCGGGTGCAGATATATAGTTGTGGTATGCTGTAGCGTTTCCATCTGCTTGCGGGCCTCTTGCGTTACGTATGGGTGACAATGGCCCACACTTATAGTGACAATACCGCCAAAGGCATCCAGATAGCGACGTCCCTTTTCATCATAGACGTACTGCATGGAACCTTCGACGATCATTATGGGCTTCTTATAATAAGTGACCAGGGCCGGCGTCAGATAGCGTTTGCGCATATCCACCACCGCTTCAAGGGATGAGCCGGAGTAATGTTTAATCTTATGATCGTACTCAGGTAGTGCGGGTTGTTTCATGTTGTTTCCTCCAACAGAAAAAGTAACGTTTGTGAATGTTCAGGCAGTCTCATCCGAGTTGAGACTAACCCGCTTCTTTTCTGGTATTTGCCTGGGCAAACTCCTTCTTTATTTTCTTTGCTAGTTCGGGATCGGAAAAAATATCAATGGTAGTCATTCCCAAAGCCTTGGCTGTCTTTACCGTGGCATCATAAGCCTGGGGAGAAGCCGATGCCTTGGTTGATTCGATAGAATGCAGGGCCATACCCTTGGGAGCAATGGCAATGAATGGATGGATTGCCGGGACAACCTGACTGACATTTCCCATATCCGTGGCAACGCCTCTTTGGGAAAATGTTTCAACAGGCATCTTCAATGCCGTGAGCTTTCTTTTGAATTCCTCAGCCAGTGCCAGATTGGTCAACATATTCACGTAAGTATTTGCATATTTTCTGATGGTAAGCTCTGTCCCTGTTGCCAAAGCAGCTCCCCGGACCGCGTCCTTCACCTTCTCAATGACCTCCTGGAAATATGCTTCATCTTCAACTCGAATCTGAAGCCTTGTCACCGCTCTTTCAGGAATAATATTGGGAGAGACCCCTCCTTCGGTAATAATTCCAAATATCCTTACATCATCTTTCAAAAGGACTAAAGAAAAACAAGAACAGCGAAATGATAGCTCTGGGGGATCGTTCATCTGGCCGGGTTGGGAACCGTTTTTTTTGAAAGCAAGGCTTTATTCAAAAACAAGCTTGACATAGAACAAGTTTATAGTCCAAACAGCCAAGATGCTGAGTTCACGGTATATTTTGAACGGTGGAAAAAGCCAATAGGGCTGGCAAAAAATTTCGCAAGTTATTGAAAGTCAATCTAATTCTGCGTCTCGATGCCCGAGATCTCCTCATCTCTCAAATAACATGCCGGATCTGCAGCCCAGAGATCGCCGGTTACGGCTTCTGCCCTGACCCTGAAATTACCGGCACAGATATCAAGCCATTTGCATAAGGCGCAACGGCCCTTTATGTGCTTTTTTTTGTCCTTTAATTTTGCCATTAAAGGGTCGGAAAGATCTGACCAGATCTCACTGAACGGCCTTTCAAGGACATTACCGAAAGAGTGATGCCGCCAGAATTGATCCGCATGCACGGAACCGTCCCAGCTGATGCATCCAATACCCCGCCCGGAACTGTTTCCCTCATTCATCTCAAGAAGCTGGTGGACCTCTTCTGCCCTTGGATTTTTCTCCCTTAACATTCGAAGATAGAGATAAGGGCCGTCTGCATGATTATCAACCGTCAAAACCTCTGCTTTCATGCCACGGTCGTGTAATTCTTTGGTCCTGCTTATGATTAGATCGACTGCTTTCCTGGTTTCACCGTGCCCTAAGTCTTCCCCTATCAGTTCTGAACCTCGTCCCGCGTAAACCAGATGGTAGAAGCACACCCTGGGGATGCTGCGGGCCTCAAGCAGATCAAAAAGACGTGGAATTTCGTCAACATTCATGCGATTAATGGTAAATCTGAGACCCACCTTAAGCCCTACGTCCTGGCAATTTTTTATGCCTGTCATGGCAGCTTGAAAGGCGCCCTTTTTACCGCGAAAACGGTCATTTATAGACTCCATTCCGTCTAAGCTGACCCCGACATATGAGAGGCCAACGTCCCTCAGCTCCTTGGCTTTGTCTTTTGAAATCAGGGTTCCGTTCGTTGAGATGACGGCCCTCATCCCTTTACCGACGGCGTAGCTGGCAAGTTCAACCACATCGGGCCGCACAAGTGGTTCCCCCCCGGAAAAAAGAATGACCGGTACTCCAAAGGCATCCAGGTCATCAATCACGGCCAAACCCTGGCCGTGGGTCAGTTCTTTTTCATGTCTACGATTAACAGCCCGTGCATAGCAGTGTATACATTTCAAGTTGCAAGCCCTGGTAACATTCCAAACCACAACCGGTTTTTTGTCCTGAGAAAACTGGAGCAAATGGGAAGGCAGTTCACTGGAACGCCTCCCGTATCGCAGGGCATCCGATGGTTCCACAGTACCGCAATAAAGTTTAGATATACCAATCATGAAAATAAAATGCCTAAAGCCTGCCCTGGCGCTATGTTATTTGATTCAATGCTGT
>CP070700.1:3276542-3294700 GCA_020349865.1 Desulfobacteraceae bacterium | reverse complement strand
CGCCCAGAAAGCGTCGATCTGGCAGCGCACGGCCAACGCCAAAGACAATGAGGCGGTGATGCAGAAACTCAAGGATGCCGGGATGAAGATCAACGAAGTTCCTGGAGAGACCATTGCAGAGTTCAGGAAAACTGCACTAAGCGTTTATCCTGATGTTGTGAAAGGCTTTGGACCTAAAGGCAAAGAACTCGTAGACATCGTTGTCTTTTTCAACAAGTAATTCTTCATTTTTGCTGAGGGCCTTTCCTTTCCTCAGGAAAGGCCCATGATTAACGCACAGGCATAACTGCATGCAGACAAACCTATTTTTTCGTTTGCTCTCTCGATTCGTGGAAGGGCTTATTATTCTAGGCGCAACCGTCATCGTGACAATCGTGACGATTGAGGTCATCCTTCGCTACGTTTTTGGTCATTCTTTGATCTTTACGGAAGAACTCTCCCGCTATTTGATGGTCTGGGTTGTCTTTCTAGGCGGTGCAATAGCTGTCCGGGATGACGCTCACATCAGGATTAATGTTTTGGTGAAACGGTTAAGCGTCAAGACGCATCAGCTAGTCCGCCTAACTGCTTACGGCTTAACAATAACTTTCCTGGCGGTGGTGACATTTGAAGGGCTGAAGATATTGCCCCGGCAGTTGTACCAGATGTGCATCACCATAGATGTTAGCCTGTTCTATTTCTATTTGGCCATACCCGTGGGATCCATTTTGATGATGATTTTCCTGCTGCCACACATAAAGAAATCTCTATCTGGGAAGCCTGAGGGGAATAGACCTGGAGAGGAAGGGCGGGATCAGTCGTGACTGTGTTATGCATTGTCTTCGTAGTGACGATTCTGTTAGGCGTTCCCGTTGCCTTTTGCTTAGGTCTGGCCGGCGTCGCCTTCATCCTTGTCACGGAGCAACTGCCTTTCAATATCCTCCCCACTTTGATGTTTGGTGGTATTGATTCTTTCCCCTTGATGGCCATCCCCTTCTTCATCATGGCCGGAGACTTGATGAGCCGAAGCGGTGTTTTGCCCAAACTGGTAGAACTGGCAGACAGCCTCGTCGGTCATCTCAAGGGTGGCCTGGCTTATGTGAACATACTTGCAAGCATGTTTTTTGCCGGCGTCACGGGCGTTGCCGTGGCTGACACAGCCGCGATCGGGTCAATGCTGGTGCCTAGTATGATAAAACAGGGCTATACGCGCAAGTTTTCTGCGGTAGTAACCGCAGCCTCGTCGATAATGGGGCCAATTATCCCTCCCAGTGTGGCGATGCTGATCTACGCTTATGTTTATGGTGGTGGAATATCTGTGGCAAAGCTTTTTCTGCTTGGTGCAGTGCCAGGTTGTATCATCGGTTTTGGTATGATGGGCCTGGTCTATGGCATGTCTTTCAGACACAACTTCCCCGTCAGTACCGCCCGGTTTAGTCTTAAAACTCTGACAAAGCGGACTATAACAGCGATACCGGGTTTGATGGTCCCGATTATTATCCTGGGAGGGATAATTGGCGGAATTTTCACCCCGACCGAAGCTGGTGCTGTGGCGGTGGCCTATGCCCTTATTGTTGGTGTTTTCCTGACCCGGAGACTGAAACTAAGAGACATTGCCGCCTGTTTTCTTACAAGCTGCAAGACCAGTTCGGTTGTATTTCTCCTGCTAGCAACGGCCAAGGTGATCTCATGGATACTGACCACCAATCAGGTTCCTCAACTGGTTGCCAAATTCTTCCTGCAATATACGTCTTCTCCCCAGGTCTTTCTGGTGATGGCCATTGTATTTCTCCTGCTTCTGGGATTTGTATTGGAAGCAGTGGCAACCATGATCATGTTGATCCCGGTCTTCGGGCCAGTGGCCCAGGCATTTGCGGTTGAGCCGCACCACTTTGGGTTGTTAGTGGTTATGACTGTCCAGGTGGCGCTGATCACGCCACCGGTAGCTTTGGGGCTCTTCATTGTTTGCCCAATCGCTGAATGCTCTATTGAGGAGGCCACGGGGGGCATCTGGCCCTTCCTATTACTCGTATTTGGGGTGATTCTTCTGGTAGCCTTCTGGCCGGGTGTTACTTCCTGGCTTCCACGCCTTTTTGGCTACTAACATTAGTTCATGATGAAAGGAGAAAATAAGGATGCTGAAAAAACAAGAGAGCTACACTGTGCCTTATGGGTATCGTGCCAAAATCGGTCTCGTGGTTGTAGGCCCTAACCTCAACCCTACTCCCGAAATCTGCCGCATGATTCCCGACTATGTACAGGTTCGTGAAACACGGATTCACATGGATCCAGTGGTGAACGTTGAGGAATGCTCCAAGCTCAGTGAGCCGCTGGGAAACGCTGCCAAGCTACTGGCCGAAGGACTTTCCTCGCCTATCTTGGGTAATCGTTCAGCCATTGCCTTTGCCTGCACCGCGGGCTCACTGGTCGGTGGTCCTGGGTGGGACAAAAAAGAAGTCGAGATGATGGAAACCGCCACGGCCGGATTTGCTTGTAGTCGCGCGATTCCAGCCATGGAAGCTCAAAGCTCTGGTATTCCTTGTACCACGACGGCCACGGCTGCAGAAGAAGCGATGCGCTTCATGGGTTTCAAGAAAATCGTCATTACAGGTCCCTATATTGACGAAATCAATGAAAGGTTTCGTATCTTTTACGAAGATTCCGGCTTCGAGGTCCTTAACGTGACGGGGCTGGGAATTGAAGATCTCTACGAAATGGGGGCGACTAAGCCATCCCAAGCTTACCAGGCGGCAATGCAGGCCGTCGTTCCTGAAGCTGACGGAATTTTTATCACTTGTACGAATTTCAGGTGCAGTGATGTGATCGAAGAGATCGAGAACGACTCGGGCACGCCGGTAGTGACTTCTAATCAGGCAACGGCCTGGCATCTCATGAAACTCCTTGGCATCAATGACGTGATTGAAGGCTATGGTCAGCTTCTGCGCAAAGTTCCCAGAACTTAGTCTTACCTGTGGCTGAGCGGACTTGTTCGCTCCGTCTTTGAACCTTCAACCAGGGACTTAGACCATGAAACGTTTAGCTCTTCTGCACACGGTGCTTTTTTTGGCTGATATGTTTAAAAAAAATCTGGCCGAGTGATTTCCAGATCTTCAAAGCTTTCACGTGCTAGATGAGAGTCTTCTGCAGGATTTACTCCTTCATAAAGGGCTGACTCCCAGCATTGTTCGTCGAGTTGCTGCCCATGCATGCTTGGCTAGAGACGCCGGAGCCGACCTGATTCTTTTTACTTGCACCTCTACCTCACCGGCGGTCGACACTGCCAGGGCAGTGGTTGATATCCCGATCCTGAAGATTGATGACCCCCTTGCTCAAAAGGCCATTGAGCTGGGGAGGAGAATCGGAGTTGTGTGCACAGCTACCAGCACTTCAGGCCCTAGTGAAAACCTCCTTCGAGAACATGCTGCGAAAATGGGTAAGCAGATCGACGTACACATTGAGTTAGACTCCGACGCCTTCGAAGCCATCATGGCAGGAGACAGGGCCGAGCACGACAAAAGGGTCAGAGCGGCTGCAATGAGACTGAGCAAGGAGACCGACGTGGTGGTCCTGGCCCAGGCTTCCATGGCGCACCTGGCACCGGAATTGAATAAAGCACTTTCAGTACCGGTCCTGGCCAGTCCGGAGTTGTGTATTGACGCCCTGGCAGAGCTCCTTTGAGGATGGAATAAAAAAAGTCATAGTCCGTATAGGCGATAAACTGAGATTTTTTGAGCCGATCAAAACATGACTCTAAAGAGGAGAAACGGTAAATAAAGCTTTCAAAAACACATTTTCATTTTATACACCTTTGGAGGCTTAGCCAGGTACAATTGCCGATCCCAAGACCGCTACCGATAAAAGTGAAGATGCCCTTGAGCTTTCAGAGGCCTCTTATTCCTCACGGTCATCCAGCCAAGCCTATGATGTAGTGGCGGCAACATGGAAGTGAAAATGGCCAATAGACTTTTCGAGCATGTCCGCTTGGGCCCACTTTTACTGAAAAACCGTTTGGTCATGACCGCCATGTCCACACGTTTTGCGGGACCGAGAGGGCAGGTGACCGAGAGATTGACTGAATATTACACCGCCCGGGCCGCGGGAGGTGTGGGCTTGGTGACCGTTGAAGAAGCCTACATTCATTCCCAGCTTCCCCATGTGAGTAATGCCCTGGGCATATATGACGATCTTTTGCTGCCAGGCTTGCAGGCCCTTACACGTCGAATTCATGATGAAGGCGCTTTTGTCTCCCTTCAGATTGGCCTTCACTTTCGTCAACAACTCAATGGATTTCCGCGTTACGCTGTTTCTGCAAAGGTTCCGGACGGCGACGGGGAGTGCGCAGAGTTGACACGGGATGAAATCCACTATCTGGCTGAGCTTTTTGCGGATGCCGCGGTTCGAACTCGGGCTGGTGAATTTGACGCGGTAGAGATTCACGCCTGCCACGGCTGCCTGCTCTCGGAATTTCTATCACCCTTCTGGAACAAACGTGCTGACGAATATGGTGGCACTCCGGAAGGGCGTTTTCGTTTTCCCTTGGAAATCCTAAACGTTATTCGGAAGCGCTTGGGACCGGAATACCCGGTGATCTTCAGGATATCCGGGAGTGAGTTCATACCGGAAGGGTTTACGACAGAGGATGCAGTAGAATTTTCAAAGGCACTTGAGGCCACCGGTGTTACAGCTATCAGTGTCTCCGGCGGACTCGGCCATGTGAATCATATTGCCATTCCCCCCAGTGATGTCCCGAGAGGACTGCTTCTGCCCATAGGCAAGGCCGTCAAGGATGTGGTCACGGTCCCTGTCATCGTCGGAAATTCTATGACCCCACAACTGGCGGAGGAGGCAATAAAAGCAGGCCAGGCGGACCTGATCGGTCTGGGGCGTTCCCTTATTGCTGACCCGCTCTGGCCCGTCAAGGTTGAACAGGGCGGTCTGAAAGAAATCCGGTACTGTATTCGCTGCAACCAGGGGTGTTTCGGGGGCCTCAGAGATGTAGGACGGCCAGGGGTCAGTTGCATATACAATCAACTGGTGGGCCGTGAATTTGAACACCCTCTTATTGAGGCCGAATCGAAGCGGCGGATACTGGTAATTGGCGGGGGGCCAGCTGGTTGTGAGTTTGCCAGGGTAGCCCGACTCAGGGGGCATGAAGTCATTCTGTTGGAAAAGGCAGACCGATTGGGGGGCCAGTTCAATCTGGCTGCCGTGCCTCCAAAGAAGGGTGAGTTCAAAAAACTGGTTGATTTTTACCGGCATGAGCTCATTCGGCTTGGCGTTGAGGTCCGCCTGGAGACGGAGGCAGCGCACGATCTTCTGGGGTCCTTGCCTGCTGACGTCTATGTGGCCGCCACCGGCTCGATCCCCGGAAGCCCCTCCATTCCTGGGGCAGATCGGGCTCATGTGACCAGTGCTCAGGATGTACTGGCCGGGAAAGTAGCGATTGAGGAAGACCCCGTGATTGTCATAGGCGGTGGCGCCACCGGCCTGGAGACCGCGGATTATTTGTCCGACAAAGGCAGCAAGGTAACCGTAATTGAGGTGCTGGATTCTCCTGGCCGGGATATCTTACAGGGTATTGGTGTCCGTGAGGCGCTACTCTCCAGACTAAATTCGAAAGGCGTTGCTATCTTGACCGCTTGCAAGGCCGTATCTATATCTGAAGATGCCGTGATGGTCTCTGACCGTCCGCTCATTGGCGGTGGCAAGGAGACTCGAATCCCGGCCAGGAGCGTTGTGCTGGCCTTGGGCATGAAGCCGGAAAACACCTTGGCAGAACTTGAAGCTCCAGGCAAAGGCGTGTGGCATCGGGTAGGAGATTGTGAGTGTCTGGGGAATGCCTTTGATGCAATTCAGAAGGCATTCGAATTGGGCATAAAGATATAATCTGATGGTTATTTGAGAACATACATCCAGATCAACCGATGGTCCTTTGGGAAATTCATGATCGTATTTGAGGGACGGCCATCCGTGGCCAAAACATAAACCATAACAAGGAGGTTTGAATATGGAAACACGAAGAGTCTTGAAAAGGTTGGGATGTTTAGGTCTGTGTGTCTTATGCTTTGTCGCTTTTGCAGTTTCAGGGGCTGAGGCAGCTACAAAAATAAGGGTTGCCACTGTTGCCCTCCCCGCCACCAACATCTATCAAAGTCTTGTAAAGTGGCAGTCTGTGATGGCCGAGAAATCAGGCGGGAAGTTGGAAGTCAAAATACTCGGACGCGGGGTCATGGGCGGCGACCGCGAAATGATCGAGGGCTGTCGTCTGGGCACACTGGATACGGCCATTGTCAGTGGTTCAGTGCTGGCCAATATCGTGCCGCAATTCTTCCTGGTGCCCTTGCCATATCTGTTTGACAATCATGACGAGACCAATGCATTCCTTGACGGACCTATTGGTAAGAAGTTGTTCAAGTTACTCGAAGAAAAGGATTTGGTAGGCCTGGGGTGGGCTACCTGGTCTTTCCGCGGCATCTGGAATAATGTCCGACCAATTACTAAGCCTGAAGACCTCAAGGGCCTAAAGATCCGGACCGTGGAAACACCCCTTGATATGTCCACCATGAATAACATGGGTGCTGTGGCCACCCCTATGGCGTGGGCCGAATGTCTCCTTGGCCTGCGGCAGGGGACCGTGGACGGGATCTCCACCACCTACGGCCTGGGTTATCATCTGAAACTCTATGAAATTGCGAAGTATGCCACTCGAACCAAACACTACTATGAAACCGCGCCCCTGATTATGAGCAAAAAACTTTACGATAAGTTTAGTGCAGACGAACAGAGGCTCATTAAGGAAACTGCCGGAGAAGCCCTGCTCTGGGCCAGACAGCAACAGGCACAATTCGATGACAAATCGAAGGCGCTGCTGGAGGCTAAGGGTGTAAAGGTAAATTCGCTTTCACCCGAAGCGTTTGAAGCATTCAGGAAGCTGACCAGGCCCGCATATGAACAATTTCGGCCCAAAATCGGAGCCGAGTTCATGGATGAGGCACTCGCATTCATTGAATCTCTGAGGAAAAAATAACGCTTACTTGACCCGTCAGCCGGGACGGGACATGGTTTCCGTCCCGGAAAGAAAGGGCTTTTATGGTCAAAAAAATCCTGGACAAAGTTGAAATGGTCCTCAAGTTCCTTTGTGGCGTGTTCATGGCCGTTATTGTGGCCGTTTTGTCCTACGCCGTCATTATGCGGTATGTCTTTCACCTTCCGCCTGCATGGTCCATGGAGTTCAGCCGTTACCTGTTCCTCTGGATGGTCATGCTCAGCGCCGTTATTGTCACACGAGAAGAGAGCCACATACAGATTACGTTCATCCTCAATCTTCTGCCAGGCAAGGTCAGATTTGTCTGGCTGACTGTTCTTCGTATCCTGATGATTGGATTCTGTTGGGTCATGATACAGCAGGGATTGACCATATATCCCACCGTATCTGAGGCCTCATCTCCGTCACTGGGTATTTCCATGGGATGGATGTATCTGTCAGTTCCCGCGGGTGGTGTGTTGATGGGAATCTATATCCTTGAAAGAATGCTCGCATCCTTTGTTGACCGTGTTAAGGTGGTTTCTTCAAGGGAGAGACTGACATGTTAATGGTATCGTTGGTTATTGTTTTCCTGATCTGCACTCTGGCGGGAATGCCGCTGTTCTTCTCCTTTGGCGTCTCTGCCGCTTATGCATGTATTGCCGGAGACCTTCCCCTGCAGATCATCGCGCAGCGCATGATGATCGGGATGGATAGCTTTGCGCTGTTGGCAATTCCCGGATTCGTCCTGGTGGGTGAGATTATGTGCCAGGGAGGCATATCCAGGCGGGCCGTGAACTTTTCCAACTCGCTCATCGGGCATCTCAAGGGTGGGCTTTCCATGGTGGCAGTACTGACAGGCATGATCATGGGGGGAATCTCGGGCTCTGCCGTGGCCGATACCGCTGCGGTGGCCTCCGTTCTTGTGCCGTCCATGGAGGAAGAAAACTACCCCAAGGAATTTTCCTCGGCGGTGGTGGGAACGGCTGGTCCTTTGGGAAATATCATTCCGCCATCCATCCCGATGATCGTCTATTCCATGACAGCAGGTCTTTCCGTCCTGGATCTCTTTCTTGCGGGCTATATCCCAGGGATGATGATCGGGTTTAGCCTGATGGGCCTTTGCTATTTTATCAGCACAAGAAAGGGCTACGGCCCCATTGCTGCAGACCGATTTTCCCTGGAAAGGGTGGGGCTGACTTTCAAGCGATCGGTCCTGGCACTCTTGACGCCCCTCATAATTGTCGGCGGTATTGTCAGCGGCATTTTTACCCCTACCGAGTCCGCCATGATCGGTGTGATCTACTCGCTGATCATAGCCATACATATTTATAATGAACTGACCTGGCGACAAATGCCGGTGGTGCTGCTGGACTCAGCCAAGACCACGGCAAAGCTGGTGGTTATCATAGCAGCGGCATCCGTCTTTTCTTATATTTCCATAAACGAAGGGGTTCCCGAGCTGTTCAGAGATTTTATGTTCGGGATATCCGAGAACAAGTATGTCATTCTGTTATTTCTGAATCTGATCTTGCTGTTTACGGGCCTGATCATAGACATACTGGTAGCAACGGTCATCATTGTGCCTGTCTTAATCCCTCTGGGGGAGGCCCTGGGGATGGATCCCCTGCAGATGGCCATGATCTTTGTCTTGAACATGTCCATCGGGCTTTTGACGCCGCCCGTTGGCTATTGTCTTTTTGTTTCTTCGACTATAGCCGAGGTTCGCGTGGAGGATACTGCCCTGAATGCAATCCCCGTAATCTTGACCATGCTGGGCATCCTGGTGCTACTAAATGTCTTTCCTCAACTGTCGCTCCTTATACCCGGGTTGATCCACTGAACTGAGGCGCGGCTGATGATTGGCAGGTATTATTGGACCAAATGAACTATTCGTCTGAATATAACGGAGGTATCGTATGCATTATATCAAAGAACAGGATATTGAAGGGCTCCAGTTGCCGGGACGACTCTGGAAGAAACTGATCGGCCCGGATGATGGGGACTGCCAGAATATGATCTTTGGGGTGGTTTCATTCCCCCCGGGGAGCGACCCGGGAACGCACAATCATGAGCGGGAAGAAGAGATCATCTATGTGATCTCCGGAAAGGGTGAAACCCGTGTCGCCGATCAGATTTATCCACTGGAACCCGGTGTTGCGGTGTTCACTGAGCCCGGTGTTGAACATGGGGTAAAGACCTTGGGGGACGAATCGCTTGTACTTGTCAGCGTGTTTAGTCCCCCGGTAAAACCTGGGTCGTATGACAAGAAAAAGTAAAAAAAGGTGTCGTTCAATTTTATTGAGGAGGTTAGAAAATGGAACGAAAGATGTTGGTGGAAGAGGTAAAGCAGTACTTTGCCGATTCGGATCACTGGCGCAGGCTCTGTGCAGCGCTTTACGGTGATCCAGATCCCGAAGGCTCTCATGTCCATTCCTATGTGGAGACATCGGTTCATCCCGATTCGCTTGAGGCCATCATGGTAGGGTATTTAGAGCGTATGGGCTGGCCGTCTACTAGAAAAATCGATCACATGTCCCCAAAGGCAGGAATGGGCAGCCTCCACGGTGTTGAGCCAAAGGGAAAACCACATTTCGATTACCAGTGGTTTTTTAAAGAGGATGTGGGTTTAAGGGCTTGTGATGGCGGAGAATCGGGCTGTAATCTGCTTGTCTGGAACCGATGGTATATCAACCAATTCTATAGCCAGTTTCCTTTCCGTGAGGTAGGACCTAAAGAAGAAAAGGAACTGGAGGAATACTTCAAGTCCGATCATTTCCTCAAGGGTCTAAAATTCCCGGTGATGCCTACGACCAATCACATGCACATCAACGTGCATGCAAGTGTTCATCCGGACTATATCCAGAAGTATGCTGAGGCGGCCTTCAAGAGTGAAGACTTGAAGATCTATTACACCTGCCCCAATGTATATTTAGTGGAAGGAAAGTATCGAGGGAAGCTTGTCTTCATGGGTCAGGAACCCGAAGTGGTCTTTGATATCGGATGGCAGTTCAAACCCGATGTGGTCATTGAGCCTGCATGGGAGACATGGATTTTTGATGAGAATCCTGGCTATGACGTGTGGACTTCAGATATGCTGGCTGAGGTAATGAATGAAGATTACGTTCGCCTTACTGATGAGGAAATCCATGAGGTTTTGAGTGGCTGCACCTTCCCGAGCTAAGTCCCTCGATTCATAAATTCGATAACTTATTTATTCACTCGGGACTTAGTGTTGAGTGAGCAATTCCGCAGGTTAGACTCATAAAATATACGTTATCATATTTGTGAATCGAAACACTAAGCAATAAGAACCTCTTTAAAGGTTAGGCTCCTTCTGCTAAAGGAGGAGCCAAAACCATAAAAGGCTGTGTATAATCTGCTGGCAGGGAGTTCGTCAACATACTGCGTTCAAATCCAGGCTAAAACGAAGCAAAAAAGACGTTCGGAAATGTTAATCTTCTTCGATACCGGCCAGGCGCTTAGCTGCGTTTTTCTTTTTCTCGATATCGCTTTCACGGAGGATCGTGACCCTGTGAGCCTCGGGAGAACCGCCGCCATGGATGTCGGAGATGGTATCCGCACTCTCCATGGCCATCTTTTCCACGAGTCTAAACATCTTGATACGATTTTCTACTGGGGCCTCCTTAGAGCCCTTTAGGTATTTCTTTACCAGATGACCAATTTCAGGGTTTTCTATATCCCTGTCCGAAGGTAAATCTGCCACAAAACCGCCACATATATCTACCATCAAGCGGGTGGCTTCAGCCATTTCCTTACCTTCATGAATCTTTGAGGCATTAGCCAACACCGTATCGATGAAATAGGTCCCAGAAGGTTGTTTCTTGCCTTCATAGGAAGCGGCGAGACTACAGCCGTAAAGCGTTTCGGCACGGTGAATCATGTCGATCACTTTCTGCTTGAGATGGCTGGGTTTGGCAGTTCCACTGTAGTCCATCATAGTCAGTGCGGCACCGGTCATGCAGTCAATCTTCCCGGATTTGCATCCGCCATGGCTCTGACGGTGATAAGAAGAAAACTTCACCACCATGTCAACGGCAAACTCGATTTCTCCGCACATGAAAACGCGCTCCCAGGGGACAAAAACATCGTCGAATATCACGGTGGGACAGTATTTGGAATAGTGGATGTTACCGGTATCGCAGCCGTCCAGTTCCCGAGTATCCAGACTTGAACGACCTACGATATGGATCAGACCGGGAGAATCATTCGGTATCGCAAACGCCACCGCATAGTCCTCATCACCTTTTCTCAGGGCTCTCGTCGGTAAGACAATAATTTCGTGGGATGATAGCGATCCGGTCTGGTGTGCCTTGGCTCCTCTAACAACGACACCGTCATCACGACGTTCCACCACATGGAGGTACATGTCTTTATCTTCCTGTTCATGGGGGCCCAGCGAACGGTCCCCCTTAACATCCGTTACGCCGGCATTGCATGTGAGGTCATTTTTTTGAACGTACTTCAAGAATTCCTTGAACCTGTCAAAGTAATTGGTACCATGTTTTTGATCAATGTCGTAAGTAACAATAGACAAAGCCGACAGACAATCTAGCCCGGTACAGCGTTGATGACAGGTTCCGACCCAATTGCCAAGCGTTCGATTGATCTTAACCCGTGCTACCAAGTCTTCAATAGAGCCCGGTGGCAAAGTGAAACGGTTAACCGGTTCATTGATCAAAGGGCTTTGAGTGACAAGAAGGTCCCGATATTCGTCCATCTCAGCTAGTTCATAGGTCGCCGCTGTAGCTTCGATGCCAGCCCGCAGTCGAGGATTATCAACGATATCAGTGATTTTTTCACCAAACATGTATGCCGACGGCTTCATCCGCCTCAAGGATTCAATGTACTCCTCTTTGGTCTTCAACCCCATGTCCTCACTCCTCTAAGTTCTTAATAAAAAGCTCACTAAAATCTTCATATGGTAATTTAGTCTTTACTATTGGAATTTAAAATGCCGTTACTCCCTCAAAGCCCCAGTTGAATGCATCCAGGTTCAATTGACCTTTTCCTTTCGGCACCGCCTTTGCGATGGCCTGTTCCAATGCCTTACGGCTTACGACACCGGTTACTTTGCACAGAGCACCCAGCATTATCATATTTGCTGTGACTGGTGCCTTAAGTTGATTTCTTGCAATCGAAGTGGCGGGAATACTAAAACCTTTCTTAATCGTATCCGGTTTTGTGGTGACCATGTCCTTGTCTACAATCAAAATACCATTATGCTTGACTGTTTCACCGAAACGGGAGATAGAGTCCTGGGCCTGGGCCACAAGGACGTCGGGATGGGTCACACGAGGAAACACGATGGGATCATCCGCTATAATTACCCATGTCGCAGCAAAACCGCCGCGAAGCTCCGAAGAATAGGCCTGGGTCTGTACCGCGTACTTCTTATCATAGGTCACTGCCGCGGTACCCAAGATAATACCGGCAAGGATGGATCCCTGACCTCCAACACCGGCAATGGTTAAATCAGTCTGTGCCATTAAGCTTCCTCCATTAAGGCGCATTTTAAGCGCTCCCATTCTTCAGTCAACTCTTCTTTTTCTGTATCTATGAATTCGCCTACAATGATTTTGCCTTCCAGTTCTTCCGCCGGCATTTCTTTGGCTTTATTCACTCTGATACTATTCTCTTTAAAATATTTGAGCATATCGACTGCTTTCCCGAGCTTGCTCGCCTTTCCGTACTGAACCGGGCATTGGCTGACTGCCTCTATAAATGCAAAGCCCTTCTTCTGAATCCCCTTTTTAATGGAGTGCGTCATTTTTCGGGGATGATAGGTCGTCCACCGTGCTACATACGATGCCCCTGCTGCCGCTACCATTGCAGATATATCAAAGGTGTGCTCTAAGGTTCCGTACGGACTCGTAATGGTCTTCAAACCACGTGGAGTCGTTGGAGCGGTTTGCCCCCCAGTCATCCCGTAGATACCATTGTTTATGAGGATCACCGTTAAATCGATATTTCGTCTGGCCCCATGAATAAGATGGTTTCCACCGATTGCGGTAAGGTCCCCATCGCCACTGGCGACCATAACGTGCTTTTCAGGGAGGCCTAATTTGACACCCGTAGCAAAGGCTATTGGTCTGCCGTGGGTGGTGTGCAGCGTATCTGCATCAAACAGGGGGCTGGGAATCCAGGCAGAACATCCGATTCCAGAGACAAAGATGAAATCATTCATGTCAAGGCCAAGCTCGTCAATCGCTCGAAGAATAGTTTGGGTGACGATGCCGTTTCCGCACCCCGGACATGTAGTTGTCTTAGTAACATGGCTCCTTGTGTATTTCTTTAGTGGGTGTGCTGCAACGTTCATTTGATTATCTCCTCTATGCGGGCAAAAATGTATTCCGGGTCATGTATTTGCCCCAAGTTTTCAGGTCCCAGGAAATATACAGGGCAGGCATGCACTGCTTCTGCCTTGATGTACGGGTACAGCTGGCCGTTGTTATTTTCCAGCACAAGCACGTAATCAACCTTTTCAGCCATTTCACGGATTTCCTTATCTGGAAAAGGCCAACAGGTCACTAAACGCAATGTTCCAACTCTTATACCCCTCTGTCGGGCAATTTGCGCTGCTGCCATGGCTGAACGAGACACAGTGCCGTACGTGACGAGTGCAATTTCGGCATCGGCGTAATCGGCTCTTAATTGAATAATGTCGTCCCTGTGCTTGAGGATCTTCTCAATGGGGGTCATGAGGTAGCTGTGCATGACGGCTGGATCGCTCAGATTGCGCATTCCATGCTCATCATGACACGAACTGGTAACATGGGCTCTGAAACCACGCCCGAAAACAGGCATCGGCGCGACGTTTACATCCTGAAAGTCCTGGCGCTCCATGGGACCCGTTCCGGCCTCAGGGATTTTGCGGCGCTCGAGTTCAATTGCGTCTTCATTAGGAATGACAATTTGCTCCCGCATATGTCCGGTAAAGCCGTCTGCCATAAGGAATACGGGTACTCTATACTTTTCCGATAGATTAAAGGCACGAATTGTCAGATCAAACATGTCCTGGGGGCTCTCTGGGCAAAGCGCTATAATTTGATAATCTCCGTGTGAGCCACGAGCTACCTGGACGATATCACCCGCCAAACCCACTGAAGGCACTCCAGTCGAAGGACCAAAACGCTGGACATCCACGATAACCAATGGAGTCTCCGTGGCAACAGCAAAGCCGATGTTTTCCTGCATAAGACTGATACCTGGTCCAGAAGTAGCGGTGAGTGATTTACAGCCCGCCCATGAAGCGCCAATCGCCGAACAAATGGCGCTGATTTCGTCCTCAGTCTGAAGGAATACACCACCAACTTTTGGAATTCCTTCAGCCAGCCGATTTGCTACTTCACTTGCAGGGGTAATAGGATAACCCGCAACAAATGTACATCCCGCTGCAATGGCCCCCTCAGCACAGGCCCAATTTCCTATCTCAAAATGGGTGCCCGTAAGTACTCTTTTTCTATCACTCATCCCTGTTCTCTCTCCTCTCAAATGCATCCTCCGAGTCTTTCTCGACCACAATGGCAAAGTCGGGACAATAGATCATGCAGTTCATACAGCCCGTGCATTCATTCTCATCGTTTATTTCGGGGGGCAAATATCCTGTTTCGTTTATCTCCCCGGAAGCACAAAACAGATTCTTGGGACATACAAAAGCACAGATTCCGCATCCTTCGACACCTTTACATGCCTGGCGAAATATAGTAACGTTTGACACGTAGTCCTCCCTTAAACATTATTGTATTAGAAGTTCAAGATATTCTAGGGCGCTGGAAATTCGGGTTGCCGACCTTCCAGAACTGCCAGTACGTCACGAGCTACCATACTCATTCGAATCATGCTTTCTTCGGTATGGGCCGACATATGCGGCGTACCAACGAACTTATCCATTTTAAGGAGCGGATTTTCAGGTGAAGCAGGCTCAACTTCATAGACGTCTGAGCCCACTCCCGCGATCTTATTCTCCTGTAGTGTCCTCACCACATCCTGTTCCTTCCAAACCGGTCCTCTCGCCATATTGATCAGGAACGCAGTGGGCTTCATGAGCTTTAGCAATTCAGCGTTAATGGAATGCCTGGTACTAGGTAAAAGCGGCAGGTTAAGGGATATAAAGTCGGACTTGGAAAAGACTTCTTCTTTATCAAGAAGCGTAGCCTCCAATTCCTTTTCAACCGCTGGATTATGAACCACATCATAGTAAACGATCATCATGTCGAAACCATTCTTGCATATACGCGCTGTTTGCTGGCCAATTCTGCCAAACCCAATAATACCCAGGGTTTTCCCTCGTAACTCAGTTCCGATGAGCTCATAGCGGGATTTCCAATTGCCAGTGCGAAGAGCCATATCCGCTAGTCTTACCTTTTTCGCCAACATAAGGGCCAGAGCCACAAAGTGTTCAGCCACGCTTTCGCAGTTTCCCTTAGGCGTATAAACAACCTTAACGCCCCGTTCTTTTGCTGCCTCAAGATCAATGGCATCCAGACCCACACCGTGCCTTCCTATCACCTTAAGACAAGGAGCTGATTCGATAATTGCCCTTGATACAGTACCATTGGCCCGGATGATAATTGCGTCAATATCTGATACTTGAGCAATAAGGTCTTTTTCAGCCAGGGAATCAGCGTATACAACATCACAATTCTCTTCCAAGAGTTTCGTTCCTTGAAAATGCATTTGCTCATATAGTAGTACTTTAAACCTCGAACGCATCTCTATGTCTCCTCAGTAATTTCAACGAAATCACATAACAATAAGGTGCTCATCTTCCCCACCGAGTCCAAATATTAAAGGCGGAAAGCCCTTACAACAAAAGCCTACTTCTAATTCCTTTGGAACTATGATCTTGAAAAAATATGTACAAAATCTAAAAAAGGTTGTGAGTAATATTTGAGCAAGGAGAGGCCTTGGTCATTTATTATTCCATTTATTTATTAGTATACTCTTTATCCTTCAGCGCCTTAATTTTGGATGGGGAGGGTTGGTTTCAAAAACATGCATTCGCTCCATATTTAGGATCAGCTTGATTTCTTCGCCAATGTCTGTCTCGACTCGGGGATCTACTCGCGCTACAAAGCTGTACTCACCACAGCTAATATTTAGTAAAATGTCCGCGCCGAGGGGTTCAATCACTTCAACTTTCCCTCTGACACATGCATCCTCAGTGTATTCTTTTGTAAAATCAACGCTGTGAATATCTTCTGGGCGAATCCCAAAAATTACTTCTTGCCCAATAAATTCCTGATATTCGGGATGCATGCTCGTGGGTATAGGTACCCGGAAAAATTCAGTTTCGATATCAACCTGGGAATCCTTGGATACAAAACGGGCTGCGAAAAAATTCATGGAAGGACTGCCAATAAAGCCGGCAACGAACATATTGAGTGGATGCCTATAAATCTGCATTGGTTTTCCTATCTGTTGAATTTCTCCATCCTTCATGATTACGATTTTTGTTCCCATTGTCATTGCTTCCACTTGGTCATGGGTTACATAAATGATCGTTGTTTTCAACCTGTTGTGAAGTTTGCTAAGTTCAGCTCGCATTTGAACTCTAAGTTTAGCATCGAGGTTGCTGAGGGGCTCATCAAAAAGGAAGGCTTTTGGTTTTCTGATTATCGCCCTCCCCAAGGCAACTCTCTGTCTTTGGCCTCCTGAGAGTTCCCTAGGTTTTCGGTCCAAGAGATCACTGATTCCAAGCAGTTCACCAGTTTCACTCACTCTCTTCCCAGTCTCAGCTTTCGGAAAACCCCGCATCTTAAGACCAAAGGCCAAATTCTTGCGGACAGACATGTGAGGATAAAGGGCGTACTCTTGGAAAACCATAGCAATGTCCCTATCTTTCGGAGCTAAATTATTAACAACTTGATCCCCGATGTAGATCTTTCCGGATGTGATCTCTTCCAAGCCAGCAATCATGCGCAAAGTCGTCGACTTTCCGCATCCCGAAGGACCCACCAGCACCAAAAATTCCCCATCTTCAACGTCTAGGGAAATATTTTTTACCGCTTCGATTTTTTCAAATTTTTTTGTCAAATTTTCTAGGCTAATATTGGCCAATTCGAATCCCCTAGGAAACCTCTTTACATAATCTTTGATTCTTAAGGCGCATTCCCTAATTTTATAAAAACTAAGTCCGTTTGAGGCTAAATCCCCCATCGACCAGAAGAACCTGGCCTGTAATAAAATCCGCATCGTTAGAAGCAAGAAACAGAATGGCCTTTGCAATGTCCAGTGGCTCTGCCATTCGCTTTAGATAGGAGCCTTCTATCATGTTCTGCTTGATTTCTTCGGGTAATGAGTTGGTCATTTCGGTCTTCGTGTGCCCGGGTGCTACGCTGTTGACATTGATATGGGGAGCGAGTTCTTTGGCCATCGTTTTGGTAAGACTGATCACTCCTATCTTAGAAGCGCTGTAGTCCATGATTCCTTCACGCCCACAATGCTCAATGCCTCGTATTGAAGATATGCTTACTATCTTTCCAGACTTCTCCTTTAGCATGTATTTTGCTGCCGCCTGGGCGCATAAGAAAACACCAATCAAATTTACCGCTAGTGTTTGCTCCCAATCCTCCGCAGTCTTTTCAAGAAAAGGCCTGGAGATCGCTATCCCGGCATTGTTCACCAAGACATCAATTCGTCCAAACTCCTGGACAAACTCATCCATAAAACGGTCCACTTGATCTTTCTTTGTAACGTCCCCAATAAAGGTCTTCAATCCAATCCCTTTTTGTTCGGCGTCGGCGGAAATTTTTTGCAGACCTTCTTGTCGTAGATCAACAATTCCAACCTTAGCACCTTCTTCCGCAAAAAGAAATGCTGTCGCCGCACCTATACCTCGTGCACCACCGGTTATAAGTGCTGTTTTATTCTCAAGTCTCATGATCTTTCCCCTCCTATCCCGAATGCTGCATCACCTTGTTCGGACTTCGTTTCTTTCCATGTTTTCTTGATTTTTTCCTCGATGAAGTCCAGGTGATCTATGATTTTCTGTTTAGCTAGAATAGGATTTTTTTGATTTATCGCTTCATAAATCTCAAAATGGTGCCGCCAAATAACTTCTTTCTCATCAGCCTTTGAAAAATGCTGTCTAAAATCAAAGAAAGTATCAAAACCAACTTTTAGTGCCTCC
>CP070700.1:3207897-3276442 GCA_020349865.1 Desulfobacteraceae bacterium | reverse complement strand
AATGGGGTTCAGGGGGTCCGGGGTTCAAATCCCCGCGTCCCGACCAGAATTGTTAATAAAAA
Organism: Desulfobacteraceae bacterium; assembly: GCA_020349865.1. The sequence continues at coordinate 3,276,380 of CP070700.1, read as the reverse complement.
AAGCAGGTTAGTGATCAGCTAATCTGCTTTTTTTGCAGTTTTTTAGGTTTTGTGTAACCTATGTGTAACCGACTTTACTCGCCGATCGCATAATGCTCTGCCAAGGGAGCTTTCACCGTAGCTTTATATAATCATAAGGGAAAACTCGAACAAGCGGATGGGGGAACAATATTTCTGGACGAAATCGGGGAGCTGGGCCCTGCCCACTACTTTGAAAGGCTTTATAGAAAAGTTCGCTTTAAATTATCTAATTGTTTCTCGAAGTGTTTCAAAATCACCGGCAAAATAGGAGACATTATGGAAAGATGCGGCTTTGGACATTGCTTCAGCCAAGGCCCTTGCTTGGGTACCGTCTCGGCCAAATATGATAATCCGTGTGTTATGATCTTCTACTGGCAGGCGTCCATCGCCTTTGGCTTTTTTGATCTCGTCTTCATCTTTACCCGGCTTCAGGCCGCTAACCGGTAGATTTACGGCTCCTGGTATGGTACCTGTTTTGAACTGCTGGGGATCACGAGCGTCAATCAATACTGCGGTGTGATCCTTTCCCACAACATATAGAATTCCTTCAAGCTCAATTTCAGTGAAACCAACTAGAATTCGCCAAATTGGTATTCCAAGCTGGTAACGCCGGATGTTCGTGTACCCTTCCGCCAGAAGTTTATTGGCCACTCGCTTACTTTTTCCGCACAGAGGTCCGTTGCAGTAGATAACTATTGGCGTAGCCTTGTTGTTTTTTACCAATCGGCCAATTTCAGGGATGACCGAGTAGTGCGATCCAGACCCAGTATTTTTCGAGGCGATGTTGATCGCACCAGGAATATGGTCAATAGCATACTCTTTGAATGAACGCGGGTCAAAAACCGTTGCACTTTTTTCTTTGAGAATTTTTTGCATTTCTCTGGTTGATATTTCTGGTGTCTTTTGGTTGGATTCCATCAGGGTTGCCTGGTAAATATTCACACCAGATTGGGCTTCGGCATAATTCGCAAAAAAGCTCAGTCCCAGTAACAATGTTATTTGTAAAAATTTGATTTTCATTTAATAATTTAACCTTTTATTTCAAATAAATCTTAACCACCATCCAAACTGCCGCCACAACCAAAATGGTTATAAAGCCTTTCTTTACATATTCATCTGATATTTTCACATGGGTGCGAGACCCTAATAAGGCGCCGCAAATAGTCGCGCCAGCAAATATCGCAATGTATTGCCAGGGAGGGAAGTGCCCCCTTGCTATGTGACCAACGAACGAGGAGCCGGACGAAGTCAGAACAAGCATGGTGTTGGAACCGATGGCCACTCTCATAGGAACACCTCCCAAAATGATGCAGATCGGAATTATTAAGCCGCATCCGGATATACCCAGCATCCCTGCTACAAAGGCAATGATGCCAACTGGCGCAACAATATATAGAAAATTCATATCGTATTCCAGACCATTCTCACCCGGCATCTTTCGATGCCAGGTACCTAAGCGACCTTTTTGGGCCGGCACCTTTTTGCCCTGCCAGATTTTATACGCCGAAATCAGTAGAACCAGGGCAAAGGTGCCCTTTAGGTAAATTGGCTTGACATGAAAGGAAAGATATCCTCCCAAAAAAGCAAAAGCGGCCACAATGATGGCAAGAGAAAAGGCGAGGGTCCAATCCACCAGCTTGTGCTTTGTACCGTACACAAGCAGCATCACTGTCCCCTGCGAAAAAATAAGAAACAGGCTGACGGTGGCCAAATGGAAAAACGGAGCAGCGACAACGGTAATTAATAACGGAAGAATAAACTCTCCGCCCCCTCTGCCGAACATGGAAAAAACGAACGCGATGGCAAAAAGTCCTGGAAGTATGATCATTAATTGACTGGCTGAAATCGTTAACATGTCAGTTTCTCCTTCTATAAATGACTGCCGGTTCCCCAGCAGAAAATGAAAGACGATCTAAGCGTCCCACTGAATTGGTTACGCGGGAGATAAACAATTCTTTAACAAGGATAATCCAAAAGGGAGCACGTGCAACCCAGACCGGTAGGTGGCCATTTGTGAAACTAAAGGGGCAATATGCGCACAAAGGAGTTCCACAAAAAGCAGTTATGCTATACTGGTTATGTTTTTCTTAACCGTAATTCAGAATCCCGCTCAACTCTCAGGATTCAAGAGGGTATGTACCAATCTCATGGGTGGCATCCACCCATGCTTTGAAATGCTCGTTGGGAGTGGCAGGAAGCAGCTGGCAGCTAGGTGCCATCATGACGCCCAGCCCATCGCCGATACAAGCGATTTGCTTTTTTACGTCGGCCTTTATGTCTTCAACCGGTCCTTTGACAATTTTGTGTCCATCCGTGATGATGCAAGCCGATACTCCGAACTTCTCAATCACATTCGCTTTGATCCATTCCGGAGGGTTATTCATCTCGTCGAAATGAAAGCCTTCAAGTCCTGCCTGAGTTGCCAATTTGGTCAGATAGGCGTATGCCTTGGGATTGGTCATGTTGCCGTGCGTATGCAACCAGGTCCCCTGGCCGAACTCCTTTTTTACCATATCAGCGACTCGGGCAATGTTCTCCAGATTGAACCGTTCGGCCATATCAGGGCTGACCATCAGGGTACCCATAACCTCTGCCAGGAAGGTAACGCTGTTGGCGCCGGCCTCATACTGAGCTCGTATCCAATCCATAGTCCAGTCCGTCGCAACCCGGCACATTTCGTCTACCCATTCGGGATCTTCGAACATATCCTCCAGTATGGCTTCATTGGGTCGGAACAGGTGCATGGCTGCAACGCTGCCAACGTAGGCGTGAGTAACCAGAGGCATCTGATCTCCCAGCTCATCGGAGACATTCCCTATGACCTCAAGAGCGCCTTTCATCCTCGGGTCGGTGGTTTTGACGTTAAAACGGGATAGCAGTTTTTGTACTCTGGGCCAGTCCTCTTTTGCCAGCACCGGTTTATTGTCCGTAGGGCCGGCTGCAACTCCGAATTTTTGGGGAATCGTTATTTCACCTCCCAGCGGCGGAACCCCGAATGCATGATCAATGTAAGTGGGGATGGCGACGTCGTAGCCAATAGATTGTATACTGACCATTACCGCTTCGGTGATCTTTTCGGCCTCATACCATTCTACCCCGGTAACCTCTGGAAGCAGCCAGCCTTGGCTGAAAATCATCTGAGACATCACCCTTGGCCATACCGGCATGCAGTCCGGGGCTCGCCTTTCCCTTACGGCCTTAAACCGTTCTATTTTATTCATAGCATACCTCAGTTTTATATACTTAATAAATAGATGTGCTAAAGGTGCCCCTTAACATGTTGTGGAATTACAGGAACATTAGATTTCAAAAGCGAAAGTGTAAGAGATCCCCGTTATGAACATAGGTGTATTCGACAATCCATCGTCTTTTAGAATGTATGGCTGTCTGGGAACTCTCTGGCCCCTGAATTAATTACGATTCTTCGACTTGCTTGCAGTCCCCCGCTTGGGGCTTTTGCTTGACTCTATCATCTTTTGATTCTTCTTTAATTTCTATAATTTTAACGGAACAGCAATCGCCATTTTTCTTACCACCAAGCAGGCGCTTAAAGAATCCATCTTTATTACCTTTTGCCATTCTAAAATCCTCCTTGTTGTATTAATATTGTATTGGTATTTGTATCAACAGGTTGAAAATCACCAAGGTGTACTGCACAGTGAATGGTTTGATATTTGCCTGTAATGACATTATGAAGATTTCCTTCATTGCCAAATGGGGGATAACAATCCGCCGTTTCAGCTTAGGTTGAATACCAAGCCTGCTGTAACCGCAGTTAAAAAGACCACGCAAACGAGTGCTCCCACGAGTCGGCCTCTAAAAATACTTGCCAACATGCTTATTTCCGGGATCGCCATTCCAGCTCCTCCAATTATCAGGGCAATTACGGCACCAACACTCATCCCTTTATGTATAAGAGCAAGGCCGATCGGAATCGCAGTTTCAGCTCTTATGTACAAAGGAACACCGATGAGCGCCGCAATTGGTATGGCCATTGGATTTTTTGGACCCGCCAGGTTGACTACGAAATCTTGAGGCACATAGCCATAAATGGCTGCCCCTAAAGCTACGCCGACGGCAAGATAAGCGAGTACGGAACGAAAATCGTACCAAGCGGATACAAAGGCTGTTTTTAATCTTGCTTTAAACGTTTTTGCATTTGCATCGGCATGTGGAGTGCCTGTGACACGAACGTTTTTAACGTGCTGATAAAACCCGAATTTCTCCAGGATCATTCCGAATAGTATGGCTGCAACAAAGGTCACAACGGCATAAATTCCGGCAGCTTTCAGTCCAAGCAAAGCGGCCATCATCGTCAGAATAACCGGATTAAGAATTGGTGAGGCTACCACAAAGGACATTACCGCTCCGAAAGGAACCTTGGCCTTAAGCAATCCCACGGTCATTGGAATTGTCGAACAAGCGCAAAAAGGTGTTAAACCCCCAATTAATGCTCCTATAATGTTGCCTAAAATCCCTTTGCGTGAAAGCCAGCGCCGAAGTTTGTCTTCGGAGATGTAAGCCAAGACAAGTCCGATGAGGGTGCTGATGCCCAGAAACAGGAGGGCGAGTTCTATCATGATAATACTAAAAAATTTTATCGCAACGGTCAGTGAATTCATATAGTATTTCCTAATTATCTGTTGACAATTTCAACCATTATTAAATAAATTTATGTCTCTTTCTTAATTGCCTGAACTAGAGATTGGAGAGAGGCACTGATCACCTGCTGCATAGCCGGATCGATATTCGACAAAATCCTCTTAATTCGAGCCTCGTTTTCACCTTCCAATGAATTGATAAGCTTCTTTCCCGTCGGTGTCACCTCTACGCAACATACGCGACCATCATCCAGGCTTCGTATGCGTTTTGTGTAACCTTTTTTTTCGAGCCGGTCAATTAAGCGACTTGCCCCGCTTTTGGTAAATCCGAGCCCTTTGGCAATTTCCTGCATCGAGCATTGAAGTTGGCCAGCAGCAAGGCACAATGCTCGATATTCGGCTTCCGAAAGGTTTCCACAGCAATGGCCATTAAGGCCGTGGGTTCCAAATCGCCATTTAATTTCCAGGATAAATGTTAAAAGCTCTTTCGCTGAAACCGAAGGCATAGTTTAATTATTATAATAATTTGGTTGATTTTGTCAACAATGCGGCAATAAAAAGCAGTATAGATTTAACGATCAAGATAGACTTGATTTCGCTACCACGCAGACATATCAGCCATCATTTAAAGCTCTGTGAGTGGGGAAGCGCTTCCCTTTGACTCGGACAAGCGCAGGATCTGACGGCAGAACTTGCACACAACAAGATCTCCTTTCGATCTGAATTTGTTCCAGATTCGTTCATACTCGGTCGGCGCTTCCGGTAGCTCGGGGGGTTCCTCCAGTTTGTGTATCCTATCCGTCTTCCCGCAGTACGGGCATTTCACCCCGAAAAGGGCAAAGTCATGACGCGGCAGTTCCAGTTCCACGACCAAGTCTCTGAACCTTTCTATTTCTTCCCATTCAGCCATAGATCTACTCCCTCAACAACATTTATAGAGCCTCAGGAGGCGTTCGTCCATTACAAAGTAGAACTTCATGAAAGATGAGCCATCCCACCGAGTCCTCACACCGTGCACCGTGTTTGCCAGTTGTATGGTGCTGCGCAGGTGGGTAATCATAATGAGCTGCTTCTTTTGGGCAAGGGTCTTGAGAAGGGCCTGCATGGATTTGTGATTGGTATAGTCCAGAGAGGGTTCCACTTCGTCAAGGAGGTAAAAAGGACTGTCCAGTTGCTCGAAGACGGCCAACTTCAGGGCAAGGCTGGTAACGGACTTCTCTCCCCCGGAGAGCTGGTGGGATTTGCGCTTCCGGTTCCCTGGTAAGGTAATCTCAATTTCCAGACCCTGTCGACCATTCTGATCCAAAACATCTACCTTCCCCTGCCCCAGCGGAAACAGAAAATCCAGGTATTGGCGGAAAAGTGGATCAATGTCTTCACGGATTTTTTGTCTTAAGCTGTCCGTTGTGTCCACTGAAAGAAGCTCCTCCACCCAGCGGAAGCGATGCCGGGGGTCTAAAAAAAGCATGTCATTGATCTGTTCCTGTCTGATGATGGACTTCAAAGCGTGGGGTAGTTTCAAGTTTACTAGCTCTTGCAGGTACTTTTCTCGGGGAAGGGAATTGTCTTGGACCCAATAGGCTTCTTGACTCTCCTTTTTCATCTCTCGAACCAGGCGTATGGCTGGTGATTCCTTTTCCTTGCTTTCCTTGAAGTTCAACTCGACACGGATCTTGTCGGCGGGCGGGTAATCCTTGCTGCCCGAAAAAAATAGTTCATGCTGCTCCAGGCAACGCAGTTTGGTCAAATCATTTTCGCCCATGGCCCAAACGATGGCGTCCAGAATGTTTGATTTCCCCACGCCGTTGTTACCAATAATCACGCCGATACCGGGCTGGAAGCCCATAGATGTGCGCTGAGAAAAGGACTTAAATCCCTCAATGTATACGTCTTCCAGATGCATTTCATTTATTCCTCCAGCCGAATTGATTGTGCCCATGTGGCACTGTCGAACAAATGCCCGCAGAAAAAGCCCTCTTTTCGCCCCGGGATCCTTTTTTTGGCCAGGGGAGAATAATTAAACATTTGGGCCTAGGTATTATGAAATTATGAAATATTCGAACTACCCTATTAGAAATATTAAGGGGATATTCGCCTTACAGGAAGACGAAGGATCAGCCTTCCTCCTTCATTTCACTGATCCAGCTTATAACATCCTCAATGTCAGGAATCTTGCCCACGACCTTCACCTGGCCGTCTATGAGGAGAGCCGGTGTCATGAGCACGCCCGATTTTGCGATCTCCATCCTGTCCGAGACTTTCACAACCCGGGCATCAACACCAGTTCTTGAAACGGCCTCTTTCGCAATTTTTTCAGTTGTATCACATTTTGCACAGCCTGTACCTAAAACTTCGATCTTCATAATGTCCTCCTTCTGGTGTCACTTTTATACATGTTAGAATCTAGGACATGTTGTGCGAACGTAAGGCCCATACAGAGGATGACCCAGATAGAGAGATACTTTTCAAAATAACTCAGGTCTTTGGCCCGTTTGTTCGTGCTTTGATCTTTTGCCATTTTCACCCAATCTATTCCCTTTAAGAGTCATTAGATGTTTGAATAACCATGGGGATTTGATCTCGACCACAACAGCAGTGTCGAACTGATAACTACTGTAGTGCAACCAGCCACCTGAAAAATCACCACCAAGACAGGGTGAGCATCCCTAGACTGCCCAGGAAAAGCTCCACTGCGTTGTATATAATGGAGAAGAAGATATTTAACTTGATACGACGAAGCACATTCCTGGACATTCATAATAAATTCCACGACCCGCGAGAGGTCATCATTCATCAGGGTAACATCCGCTGCTTCAACAGCCACGTCTGTGCCTGCCGCCCCCATGGCGATACCAACGTCTGTCAAGGCCAGAGCCGGTGCATCGTTAATACCGTCACCGATCATTCCCACAATACGTCCCTCACTTTGTAACTTCTTGACGAACTCCTGCTTCTGTTATGGTAGAAGTCCGGCCTGAAAATCGTCCACACCGATCTCCCTTGCAACCGCCCTGGCCACCTTTTGGTTGTCTCCAGTGAGCATGGTAATCTCCTGGATGCCCAGGAGCTTTTTCAGTGATCCGATGGCCCGGGATGTCTCCGGCCGGATCTCATCGGCAATGGCAATCAAACCGACTGTCCTCATGTCGTTCGCCACAAGGATAGCGGTTCTTCCCTGTTCCACTTGATCTGAAATCCTCCCCTCAATATCTCTGTTAAAGGAGCCCCCTTTATTGAGGAGGAATTCCTTTTTGCCGACAAAAATTTACCTGCCATTCAATCTAGCGGTACGCCTTCCGGATTTCTTTTTCAGTGGCATCCGGTGTGAGACCGAATGTTTGATAGGGGTCTCCGGAAAACCGAATCATGGAAATCATGCCCCCCTGCAAATTCACAGATTCTTATTCGTCAACGGACGCGTTCTTGAATAGCTGCCCGGTGAATATCGGGAAGCCTTGCTTGCAACTCAGTCATTTCAGGCGCATTCTCCAGCCAGTGTTTGAGGTTCCCCAGAATGCTTGCGGCGTAAGGGCTGCTCGTTCCGTTCGCCACACAATAGCTTACCCGGGTCCCTTCTTTCTGGAAGGTGACAAGGCCAGCATTCTCAAGCACCTTGAGGTGTTTGGATACTGTTGGTTGAGCAATACCTAGCGCGGCCTGAAGCTCGTAAACAAACATGGCCCTTTGCTGGAGCATCTTGATGATCTTGACGCGGTTGGGATCGGACAGGGCCTTTGTAACTTTTATGAAATCTTTCATATTATAAATTCCTCATCGGAAATCGTCAGAATCATAGGTTGTCGCCCAAATCGTTATTCAAGCATGAGCCTTTCTCTGAGAAGATTGAGGAAGACCTCCGGCGAACCCCGATCCTCCCGAAAATGCTCCCTTTTCTCCCCATCATAGACGAAACATCTTAAACTCTTACTGCTTGTCTTTTTCCTCGGAAGGTGCGGTAGAACAGGTAGAATGCCAGCGGCAGGAAGAGACCGTCCCTGAAAACATACCACGCCATCGGAGTGTTGTTTGTGCCATCCGTGCTCGTAGTGAAGCAACCGCAATGGATATCCAGACCCCGCGCCAGGTTGAAAACCATGACCCCCAAAAAAACGACCAGGAGAACCGTCACGATGCACACGCTTCCTTCCCGAAACAGCCCGATAATCAAAAAGAGGCCCAAAATCAGCTCCAGCCACGGAATAATAATCGCCGTAAGGTTGATGAGAAAATCCGGGAGGATCTGATAGTTGTAGACAGCCTTGGCAAAGGCCTCCGGGTGAGCGATCTTGTCGATGCTCGCGAAAATAAAGACAACCCCGAGAATCAGGCGGGCGCCGACAACCATAAATCCATCTTTCAAGTATTTACCAATCATAAGTGTTTACCTTTATAATATGTTCCGGCTCCTCTGCATTATTATCCTATTTTAACAGGCAACCCGGCCTCCAACCATCTCGTCCAGCCGTTTAAAAGGACCTTTACCTTTTGATACCCCATGGAAACCAGTTCTTTAGCCAGATCTTCGCTCAGGGAACAGTGCTCGCCGTCACAATAAGTCACGATCCAGGCGTCATCCGGAATCATATTGAAGACGCGGTCAATGTATGCGTCAAAAGATTGCCATGGTATGTTTTGAGCGCACCGGATATGTCCCTGGGCATAATCCTCGGGAGATCGCGCATCCAGGAATACGGCCCCTTTGTCCGAGCACAGGGCCTTGGCTTCTTCAAGAGAAATGATCAGGCTCTCTCCCGAGTCCGAGGCTAACCTTACCTCGGGCGCCCAGTCGGCTATTAGTGGAAGGGAGTTGGAACGAACTTGATTCATCAAAAGGCCTAAAGCAAATGATAGCAAGATGATGACTGTAACCTGGCGCAGCACGGAGAAAAGCAATCCTTTGTTTCGCAGATGATTAGCTTTCATGGTTCATTCACCCAATCAAAATTGAGATTCTAAGAGATATCAACCGAGGTTACTGTTTATCCGTCTTTGTCTTCACAAACCGACCGCTGATCCTGATATTAAGAACCGGTTTTTCATTATAATTCGTCTTTAAATTGAGAAATCCCCTGTAAGAGCCTGCCACGCCGGGGATGTTAGTGAAATAGACCTTGAATTTCCGGCCTTTGTCTATTTCCTCAATTTTATATGTTAATTTCCCTTCAAGGTTAAATTGATCCGGTTCCAGAATGAGAGGTTTATCCAGTCCCGCCTTAATTTCAATGCTCCTTGTTATACTTACCTCTTCCCTTCCATAGAGCCGGACATAACGGGGTCTCATGGATATGGGGACATGAACGAATGCCCTGATTCCAAGGGTGAATCGGGGCATTTTCGGATCGTTGCTGTCGACAACCGTAGTCTTGCGAATTTTTCCCTCGTATCCTTTTGTATTCACCGTGAGCGTGATCTTTCCCCCCTCTCCAGGGGGGATGGTCCTGTCAAAGGAGGCCACCGAGCAGCCTCAACCGGGGGAGACCTTCTTGATTTCCAGAGGTGCGCTTCCTTTGTTCTGCACGGTGAATTCATGAGTGATGCGGCTCCCCTCCTTGACCTTTCCGAAATCGAATTCCCGCTCTTGCAGGACCAGGCGTGGACCCTGCGTGGCAGCCTGTGGATAAGCGGACCATGGCATGAAAAGCAGGATGAAGAGGATCAGACAACCTGTAGCAACCGGATTTTTCATGTCACGTTTCTCCTTTGGGTTTAAGCGGTTACTGCTTTATACCGAAACCAGTGGGTTGTCCTCAGGCAAATTTTAACCAGCATGCGCATAACCGGGACTTCGATGAGCACGCCCACGACCGTGGCCAGGGCAGCCCCGGAGGAAAGCCCGAAGAGCATGGTGGACGTGGCAATGGCCACCGTGACCAGGGTGAGACCGTCGTTTCCCCGTGTCAGAAATCCCCAGACCAGAACTATGGCCGTGCATGGCGCAATACCCAGTAGAATGCAACCTGCCATTTAGCTTCGCCACAGGGACACTTCCAGGACCTTGACCCCGTTGGCCATGATCACTTTAACTGCGCCATGAGACGCACCTATCGGTAGATCGAGGCCAAGCGGCATTTTAACATGATCTACGGCTTCCGGTCCAATCAGGGCGTAAAAAGCCGTGCCGAGAAAAAACAAAGTGATGGCATACATGGTGAAGGGCTTGATGGCACAGTTGACAAACAGCTTCAAAAACACGGGCTTGCCGATTTTACAAGCTTTGATGACCTCGGCAAAATCAGTTTTGACCATGAACGGATACATCATAAAAAAGAGACAGACCGCAATGGGAATCGAGACTACAGGGGCTTCCTCCACCTAAATGGCCAGGCTGTCCAGGTATTTTGCGACACCCGGTGCAACCTTTCCCAGGACAATGCCTGCGACGATGCAGGGGATCACCCAAATGTAGAGATACTTTTCAAAAAAAATGAGGCCCTTTGATTCCTCGCTGACGCCTGCTTGAGTTGTCACGGTTTACCTCCATTAAGAAATTCGATTATTCCCCCAAAACCCTACAAGTCCAATTGAAATTGGCTCATGTATTTTCTGAGTTTTTTACTGTTTTCCTCCACCAATGCAGGGCAATCCTCCGTGCCTTTTGCTCCTTCTGCCACCCTTGTGGCAAAGACCATGCACGTGGGCTCCCCGCACTCCCGGCAGTTGGTCTTTGGCAGGAGTTTTAAAATCTCAAAGACCTTGGGCTTTGGGGCTCCCTCGTACTTCGGTTCAATCTCGTCCCTTTTCTCCCATGCCTCATTGATTTCCCGCTGAAGCCATTTCAGGATCTTGTCAGCCTCCTCTTCGTCTTTGAGGGCGTTAACCGCGATCTCCCGCTGGTGGACCGTGACGATCTTTCCGTGGATTCTGAATGTTACCGCTGGTGGATCCTTTAAATATTCGAAACCGCCCAGGGAGGCGTTCAGGTACGGGAGGGCCTCGGAAACGTCTTGCTCCAGATGAGCAATGCAGTGCAGGGATTGAAAGCTGGGGTTGCACTCCGGTCGGAAGATCTCTTTGGTATAGTTTTTTAATAACACGATCTCTGCCTCTTCTTATGAAGGGGAGAAAAAAGGATTGATAATAAAGTAAGCCCCCAACATCACGATCACCACGCCCGCTCCCTTTCGGAACCAGTTTCCGGCCCCCTGCCAGGCGCTGTTCTCCATGATCCTCTTCACCGCAGCGGTCGAACTTCCGGCCGCCACAATGGGCAGGCAATGGCCGATGGCGAAGAGTAGGATGAAGAGGATTCCCGTGGCAATCTGCTTTTGAACCGTGATGATGGCCAGGATCGGAGCGATAAAGCCAAAGGTACAGGAGCCCGAAAGGATTCCATAGGCCAGTCCGAGGCCGAATGCGCCGAAGGGACCTCTGAAATTGAGGCGATACAGGAGACTCCCTGACATGGAGCATTTTTCAACGCCAAGCATGCCTAAAGCAATCCAGACCAGGACCAACCCAATAAGGATCTGCCAGTAGTTGCCTACATCTCCCAGCATGCGGCCCAGTAAGGCGCAGATGATGCCAATAAGGGCAATTGTGATAAAGAGGCCCGACGTAAAGGCCACTGAATAGAAACCGGCTTCCCTTGGTTTCAGGATCGTCTGCTGGCCGCCGACGTAGGCCACGATAAGCGGGATGGACGCCAGGTGGCAGGGGCTGAAGACAACGCTGATCATGCCCCACAATAAAAAGCCAAGGGCCGCAATCATCGTGCCGCCCGCAATCCATTCATTCACGGTTACGAAGACGCCTTCGAGCATTCAAGCCCTCCTGTTTGTATTGGCTAACTCACCCCTATTTTTTTAAAGATTCGGTCAATCTCCGCTTCCCCCATGAATCCCTCATGGCGGTAGACCTCCTTGCCCTCTTTATCAAAGAAGATCTGTGTAGGGATTGCACGGATGCCAAACCGCTTGGCCGGTTCTTTGTTTTTCCAGACGTCGATAAAGACAATGGCGGCTTTACCCTGGTATTTCTTCTCCACCTTCTCTATAACCGGAACCATCATCTTGCAGGGGATGCACTCGTTCGCACCCAGGTCCACCATGGTTGCCATGCCCCTCACCGGAATGTTACTGAACGCCTGGCTTTCCGATAAGGTTGCTTCAGATTTACTTGCCGGAAACTGAAACCTCCATGCACCTATAACCCCAGCCAGTGCGACAAGACAGAGTGCAGCAATCAGAATCGGCTTCTTCATTCATTCGACTCCCAATTTCGCCAGTTGCCTCAAGACCTCCGGCTCTGCATAAAACCCCACATGCCGAAAGACCTCTTCACCGTTTCTGTCATAAAATACCTGAACCGGAATCGACTGGATACCGAAACGCGCCCCAAGAATCTGGTTTTCCCGAACGTGAACGAAAACCACGTTCAACCTGTCGGAATAATTTTTGCGAAGCTTATCCAGGATCGGCTGCATCATATCGCATGGGATGCAGCCCGTGGCACCGAATTCCACCATCGTGGGTTTGCCGGACATTCGGGCCTTGTCCACCGGGTTATCCTTTGCGAAGACATACTGGGCCTTGACCCATTCCCTGTTGACGCGAATGTTCTTTTTACCGCCCAATCCCTGGAGATAGGAAGCAAAGGCATCCTGTCTTTTCTGTTGAACCAGCACCTGCTGAATGGCCTCTTTCACCTGCTCGAAAGGAAGCCCCCCAACCATGGCCTTATTAGCTTCATAGAAGGTCTTTGCCTCCTCGTCCGCCACCTGAACATCACGAAATTTTTGACTCAAATAGGCCTGGATGGCTTCCGTTTGTGAAAGGCCCCTTGTAACCGCTCCAGATGATCTGGCCTCTTCGACAAGCACCGCTTTCATGGTCTCCTGTTCCAGGATGAAAAACAAATTTTTCCTAAGTTCTTCCCGAATTTTCGGGCCTGCCTTTTCCACCGTCTCTTTGATCTGAGATTCCTTGATTTCAATACCCTCGGATACGAGCAAGGTCCCTTTTTTCATCGCGACCATTCTTGCCCGTTTGAGGATACCGGCGGCAAATCCGGGGTATGTCTGCTCCACTGTAACGAGCTCGGACGATTCGGCTTGTGCGACGTAGAATTGAAGAAACACAACGACTATAAAAACAAATCTCCACCGCGGCATCTGGTGCTTGGTCATGACTTTGCCCTACTATTCAATGTCTACCTTTTTCCCACTTGTTTTCCGGATCACCGGATCATTTGTTAATCCAGGTCTTGATCTCATCCTTGGTTGGGATCTTTCCCACGCTCTTGACCTCGCCGTCCACAATGACGGCCGGGGTGCCGAACACCCCGTATGTTGAGATCTCCATGGTGTCGGTCACTTTTTTCACCTCGGCCTCAACACCCGCCTCGGCCACGACCTCTTTGACGTTTTTTTCCGTCTGTTGACACCTCGGACATCCCGGTCCCAGTACTTTGATTTCCATGATTGTCCTCCTCTCATATAAATAATGGAGTAATGGAGTGCTGGAGCGATGGAGTATTGCGAAAAACAAGACACCGATGTTCACGATCACTCAGCCCCATTGCTTCGGCAGTCCCTCAATTTTTGATGGTTTCGTAAAAAGTCTTATGGACGGTCATTGCGAGCGTAGCGAAGCAATCTCATCGGCTGTAACAACTTGAAATTAGGAGATTGCTTCGTCGCTTTGCTCCTCGCAATGACGTGTGAAAAGACTTTTTACGAGATCATCAATTTTATGTTATTGTTTTTGCGCTTCTTTCAACCAGTCCTTAAGCTTGTTTATCGGCGGGACCTTGCCCACCGACTTGACCTTGCCGTTGATGAGCAGGGCCGGTGTTCCCATCACGCCGTATCTACCAATCTCTTTGATATCCCGGATGTGTTCTATATCGGCCATTATCTCGGTTTCAGCCATGACCTGCATGAGCTCTTGCTCAAGTCGATCACACTGCACACACCCCGGTCCCAGCACCTTGATCTCAAGTCCTGCCGGGCCCTCCTCTTCAAAGGGTTTTCCGAGAAATTTCTTAAATTCCCTGAGGAAGGATTGTTCATATTCTTCTCTTGCCTTTTCAGGAATGTAATTTCTTTTACACAATCGATTCAGGAGTTCTTCTTGGACTTCCCGATCTGTTTTGTCCCCATATTCCTGGGCCACCTCCTCCATGACAGCCTTGAGCCCAATGATGCCGACAGAAGAATTCCCTACCCGAATCTGAGTTACGTCATCTTTTGACATGCTCCTTTTCCTCCTTAATTCACCGCAGTGGTGCCAAAGTTTTTTCTTCCCTTTGCGGTGGAAATTTAACCTGCAATCCACCCATAGGTCATCCCGGCAATGGTGGAAAGGACGACGATAATGACACAAAAGGTAGCGGTCTTCTTTACACCCATAACTCCTCCTATTACCAGCATGTTGGGAAGGGACAGGGCCGGACCGGCAAGAAGGAGGCTGAGGGCAGGCCCTTTACCCATCCCGGCACCCAGTAGGGCCTGAAGAATTGGCACCTCTGTCAGTGTGGCAAAGTACATCAGCGCCCCGGAGACCGAAGCGAAAAGATTTGCCCAGATGGAGTTTCCGCCGACCAGGGATTGGATGTAATGCTCCGGGATCAGGGCGGAATGTCCTGGGCGCCCCAGCATGAAACCCGCCACCAGGACACCTCCTCCCAACAGGGGAAATATCTGTTTCATGAAGCCCCAGGTAGACTGGACCCAGGTCACCCGCTCGTCTTTGACGAACCAGCCCTTGAGCATGAAACCGAGGATGATGATAAGCCCGGCGGTGATATACCACTTGGACTCAAAGACGGCAGGCCAGAGTCCTGTGGATCCTTCGGCCGGTTTTGCAAAGGCAGCAAAAATGAGAATCAGGATCAGCGTCAGCATAAAAAAGGCCTCCTGGGTGAGGGTCCGGCCTTTCTCCCCTTCATCCGGGAGATAGATCTGCCCTGCTTTCCGGGCTGCATCGTCTTTCCTGAATAAAAAGGCCATGAGCAATCCCGTTAAAATGGCGAAGAGTGTAGCGCCAACGGCCCGGGCAAGGCCCAATTGCCACCCCAGTATCCTGGCAGTCAATACAATGGCCAGGACATTGATGGCCGGACCGGAATAAAGAAAGGCTGTGGCCGGCCCAATCCCTGCCCCTCGACTGTAGATCCCGGCAAACAGGGGTAGTACCGTACATGAGCAGACCGCAAGGACCGTCCCGGATACCGATGCCACCGAATAGGAAAGGATTTTTCTGGCCGTAGCACCAAAGTACTTGAGCACTGAGGCCTGGGAGATAAAGGCAGCAATGGCCCCTGCAATAAAAAAGGCAGGAATAAGGCAGGTCAAAACATGCTCCCTTGCATATTCCCGGAGCATCATAAAGGCTTCCAGTCCTGATTGCCGGATCGTCTCATTAGCCCAGGGGGTATAGTAGACCGCCACAAAGGTCAGCACAATAATCAGCAGTTTGGTTCGCTCTTTCACGATAATTTATTAATGTTAAATAGTTGTATTGCCATTTATCTATTTAAAAAATTTAAAAAATTTTATCTTTTACAAACCTCTTCTCTATTAATATGTGGAATCTTTTCCATAAGATCGATGATCTGTTGGTCATCTTCCAACCAGTGTCTAATGTTCCCCAAAGCATTAGCTACATAAGGACTACTCCGACCATCTGTAGGGTAATAATTCACCCATTGCCCATCTTTACTGGAGATAACTAATCCGGCCTCTTCAAGTATTTTTAAATGTTTAGAAACGGTTGGCTGAGCGATCTGCAGTGCTTCCTGCATCTCACAGACGCACATCGTTTTATGCTGAAGCATCTTGACAATCTTGACCCTATTAGGATCAGAGAGGGCCTTCATCACTTTAATGAAAGCTTTCATCTTTGTCTCCTTATATTCAATTTTGGTAATATAGTTAGCGATGTGATCTTTGTCAAGGGAAAAATTGTACAATGAAAGGAGACCTTTTTCCCTTAGACCGGCCCGTTCTAAAAGGTTTATACAAATGAACGTTGAGATTCCGAAACATTTTCGCATTCTATTTAGAGGCCAAGGAGGGCTGCTGGCTTGTCTTTAGAAAATGACGATGATGAAGGCCCTCAAGCCCCGCTGATCCGACATGGTCTTCGTGGCCGTTGTGAATGGCGGAGGGCCCCCTGGGAGGAGGCCTTAATATCCATTCTTTCTCCTTTCTATCATATACGACACATTTGTCAAAAATCCGTTCTAACACCTTGACTGCCAGCCCTTTTTGGACACCTTCTATCCGAATCCAACGCATATGCCCCTGAAGCGATCATGATGATGCCGGTAGTGGCAAAGGGGCACAACGGACCATCAACTGTAAGCCGGATTTCCTTTTCGTTTTGAAGCTTGCCCTCGATGATGGAATTGACCAGGTGATCGTCTTCCACTTTTTCATATCGGATTGAAAAAAGACACTCTTTTTCATCGACAAATACGTGGTAGGTGAATCCTGCGTTGGCTTTTTCGATTTTGCCTAAAGACATCTTCAGCGGACCAAATTTTCCTGTGATGATGCGATCTGCTTGGCAGTGATACTTAAACGCAAAGTAGTGGTAGGTGCCGTTGATGTCGATCTCGCCGTTGATGTCCGACCCGCAGTTGTAAATTGCCCAAAGGGGATGACCGTTCCCGCCTTTACTGGGGGATGACCGATCATTTTCTGTTTCTACAGAGCGACCTGCGATGCCGAACACCTTATCATTCATGAAGTAGACGTCCATTCCGGTGCCGGTGATGTGTCGGGTGCCTTCATCGGAGGCTAGGGCCGGACAGGTCAGGAGAAGCGATGCGATGAGGATATAAAGTCGTTTTCTCATATTCATTTTCCTTATTTTGATGGACACAGATTAACGCAGATGCACAACCCAGTGAAACATTTTGTGTAACAAAATGATTCATATAAAGCAATAAATTTGTAACATTTTGTTAACTTGCTGTTCCAATGATTCAGGTCAACCGTTGGCTTGTCTTGCTTAACTACTTGAAAAATAAAAGAATCAAAATTGAAGGGCATTCCAACACATTCTATGGCAAATATAATGGCATCAAAAGTGCACTAGTAGGAGGTTGATTTGTTTGACAAGGTTCTCTCCTGCTTTAAGGGTGGGAGACCGGCCAAGGAAAATCGACTCAATATGAAAAGCCATATATCTCATCGCGATTTGCGACCATGAAATCTTCAAAAATTCCGAATAGCTTATGAAAGGCGATGTCATCCATCAAATGATTGCAAGAAATGCACCTATACTTACCGCCTGATCTCATGAGGCGCAGCTGGTACGGCTTCGAGCAGGGCTTTCATTAAGGATTAAAGCCTCTTTGAAGAGGCTAAATACAACCCAAAGGCAGGAGGAAGAAAGCTATGGAGGAGAAGAAGGATTTGTCGAGGAGAAAATTTGTAGCAACAACATTAGCCGGGGTTGGAGCGGGGGTTTTGGCAGGTACCGTGGGAACAAAGGTATTTGAAGCCGAAGCCGTGGAGCTTTCAAGTTTACCGCCTTGGCCTTACCAACAACTCCATTCTCAAGCCGTTGCCAAGAAGGCCAGCGATCTTTTCTTATCCAAGGCGGAGTATGAGGATTTGAAGAGCGGTACCGGGGGATTCACGGGGATGTGTTGCAATGAGGCAGCTCTTCAAGCCATCATCAAATCTTCCGGTTACTCTCTGCCCGCCGGCATCACGTCAGCGTTTGGTGGAGGTGTTGCAGGCTGGGGCTGCTTATGCGGAGCAGTTACAGGGGCACTGTGTGGAGTTGGATGCTTCCACGGAAAGGTCACCCGGGATACAAAGGGAAGTGGGAATGCGTTTCCTATAGCTCAACGGTTGATGGAATGGGTTACCAAGAATGCAGGAGCCCCATGTTGCCATGTCAGTGTTAGCACGAGGGCGAAAGCGGAGGGCTGGTTCGGGCAGAAATGGGGCTCTCCAGACCACTATCGCAGTTGCGCCCTCTGGACAGGCAGGGTTGTCGAATATACCGTTAAGCTCATGAATGCAGAGGCAGGTGGGAAGTTCACGGCTTACAAACCCCCAGATTATACGAAGGGCTGCGCTACCTGCCACAATCCGATGTCCGGAGTATCGGACTGCTTTGCCTGCCACAGTGAGAAAGCATACACCGGTGCCGAAGGAGAAAAGTGGCCTGCCGCCAACCCCCATAAGAGTGCACCAGTCCCAGATGCTATCAGTAATCCAAAACAACCCAATTACTTGAAGAGGGAGAATGGTTATCTAAGCGCCAAGTAAAAAATACGTAACCGTTCACGGGTTCAAAGGTTCAGGCTTGCCCGAAAACGTGTCTGCTGTGACTCCGGCAGAGGCAGGTCTGGACCTTTGATTCGTGAGTTCTTAACGAAGATGGCATCATAATAGATCGATTTGAGGGTGTGGTTTCACCCGCCTGCAAGCAAGGTCAAGTCTCGTGGCAGAGACAGATACATCCCAGACAGTACCTGTCATTTGGCATAACTGTGAAGCCCTGCCAGATAATTGACCCCGAAGTAGGTGAACAGCACACAACAAAAGCCTATGATGCACAGGATGGATATCTTCTTTCCTTTCCAGCCCCTCACCATACGGGAATGGATCACGGAGGCATATACCAGCCAGGTAATAAGAGACCATGTCTCTTTTGGGTCCCAGGTCCAATAGCTTCCCCAGGCCGAATGTGCCCAGACAGACCCGGTGATAATACCGAGGGTCAGCATAAGAAAGCCTATTACCACCATCTGATAGTTCAGTTCATCGAGGACTCCCGGTCGCGGAATGAGTTTTAGAAATATGTTTGTACTATGGGCGTTCTCCAACCGATTGATGAGATACATAATACTCAAGGCCAGGGATAGACCAAAGGCGGCGTAGCCAAAGAAGCAGGTAATCACATGGGCAATGAGCCAGTTGCTTTTGAGTGCGGGGATCAGTGGCTGGATGTGGCTCTCCATGCCGGGTGAGAAGGAGGCGTAGGCCAAGGCAAGGAATGCCAGAGGAGTCACAAAGGCCCCAAGGGTCCGGGTCTTTGTTCTCAGCTCTATGATCATATAGAGGAGTATAATGGTCCACACAAAGAATATAAGTGATTCGTAGAGGTTTGAAAGCGGTGCATGTCCAATACCCAGACGATAGGACTCTACCCACCTGAGGATTATGGCAAAGGTCTGGATGGTGAGCCCAGCAAGGGTAACGTAGGTGGCAAGCCGGCCGAAGAAGTCCCTACCCATGACCATCATAAAGAGGTAGAGCATGAAGGAGGCGAAGTAGGCAAAGGTTATGTAGCTGAGGATGGTGGAACTCAGCATACTCTATTATCTCCTTTTTTCATCAAGTCTATTTCTGAGATCATTTGTCAGCCTCTCCATATGCCGTTTGAGGCCGACCGGGTTCTTGTTAGCGGTTCCTGCTACACTTATTCTGATTCGATCCCCTTCTCCTGATACCCGGACCCAAGTCTTCCTGTGGGAGGTGAAAAAAGTGATGAAAAAGCCGAATACCATTACGAAACATCCTAACCAGACCATTGGAACCCCCGGGTCTTTGTTGACCTGGAGCCCGGTATAATACTTGGTCCCCACCCTATCCAGGAAGAATGTGTAGGGATTGAAGGCCGACGGATTAAACTCGGCGGAATGGGTCATGGGTGACGGCAGTCTTCCCTTGACCATTCCCTGATTCTGGAGTACCCAGAAATGTGTCTCCTTCCCCTCTTTGGGTTGTACGAAGATCAGTACGGCTGGTCCCAGACCCATAATGTCGTCCCTGATATCTCTGACGCTAAATTGTCCCTCCCGCCCTGGCAAGTCATACAATTTGTCCGCTTCAACCTCCATGGTGGCGCCTTTGGGTCCGATCTCAGGGGTTGATATGCAGAGACGGACCTTACCCCTATGGACAGCCCCATAACTCTGCTGATAGAAGGTTATCCCCCTGAACTGCGCAGGATGATTTACCAGCAGAACTGCCTTTTTCGCCTCTTTCCCGTCAATAAAGAACCTAAGGTCTGATCGGTACTCCTTGGGGGCGCCATTCTCATAGAAATCCACAGAGAACTTGTCGCATCCCACCTCAAATCCCAGTTTGAGCGTGGCCATCTTTTTTCGCAAAGCCACGGCATCTACACGCTCTCCTTCCAAGATATTGACATAGGCCTCAAAGCCGAAAAAAGACCCCCAAAGGGCGCCAATCAAGATAAGCAGGATACTCAGGTGGACGAGATAGACACCGAAATGGGAAAAACGACCTTTTTCCCCGAAAAAATAGCTGATTTTCTGAGCTTCCTTGTTACGAACCTTCCTGTACCGGGATCTCAGAAACTGGGCAACCGTTGCAGAGGTCCCTTTCAGGTTCCCTTCTGTCAGAAAGGTCTGTTCTAATGGCAGGTGTTCAAAGGGTTTGCTCCGGTCCGGTTTCGGCACAGCCCTGAATCTCTTCAAACTGTTTGGGAATCGATCTAAGGAGCAGATGGCCAGGTTCAGGGCGAGAAATCCTATGAGTATTCTGAACCAAATGGAGTGGTACATGTCAAAGAGATCGAGGGATTGGAAAAGCCGAAACAGTCGGGGGCCAAGCTGCTTTGCTAAACCCACAGCATCTTGCTGCTGGGGGATGATTGTCCCCAAAATGGAGGCAATAGCCAAGATGATAAGGAGTACAATGGTCAGTCTGACTGAACTGAATAATCCCCATATGAGGTTTGGATTTTTTCCGGTACTAGATTTTACCACCGCTGCACACTATAGCTTTTGAGAAAATTTTTTTGGTCCTTGATTCTGTATTTCCTTTTTTTCTGCTGTTTTTCAATCGACAATCTTCAATCCTATAGCTGGCCTTTCAGTAGTAATCTGGTGCGCTTGTCGAAGGATCTGAGTGAATAACATGGTTTGAGAGAAACATCAATTTGAAATCTTTCCTTAAAAGGTTTGACCAGCATATCCATATCGCGGAATCACGGAATCAAGGGGACATCCTATATTCCCCCTGTCGAGGAAAAAATTAACCATTTAATATCAGTTGGTTA
Source organism: Desulfobacteraceae bacterium (assembly GCA_020349865.1). Next base: position 3,254,764 of record CP070700.1, on the reverse strand, counting down.
ACAGGTTACCTTTTTCTTGACATAGTTCCCCTTCGGTTCCAAGAGGAACATTTATGCCCCTTCGGCGAATCTCTCGCTGCCAATGAACTTCGTGCTTAATCGTTACGTTTATCAGGCATACTCCACTTAAAGGCAATCGCCCATCATCCTTATCCAAGCTACGAAGTTCAGCAAGAGGCCCTGTATTGTCCCGCCCGAGGTCCTAAGATGGCCTCCACGTTGGTGCTCGGGCTCTCTCGCCGAAGCTTTCGGATTTGTCAATTGGTCTTCAGGTAGTTCGGATCAAAGGGCTCCTTGTTCTTAATCATGGTCCAGGCAATGACAGCAGCTTTGCTGCAAGTTTTACTCGCATCTTGGAGCGGATTCCTTTCTCCCCTTGCCGCCCTTCTAAGAGCCTGTGAAAGTAGGCCCTGAAATGTCTATTGCAACTTGTTGCCACAAGGACGGCTTGATACAAGGCATAGCGGAGATCTGCTTTTCCTTTCTTGGATATAACCGGTACGGCAGTTGTGCTTTTCTTACCGCTTCGATGAGCTCTTAGATCAAAGCCAGTCAGCAGAGACTTATTGTCCCCCGATGTCACGACTGCATCACTTTATTTCTGGGGTCATGTGCTGCTTACTGTGAGGCCATAAAAGCTCGGTCGGGGACCTATTATTTGATACCAGGTTGGATTGAAGAGAAAAGGGATCAATTGGGAATCATAGAGGAAGAGTGCGCACCCCGAGTGGGCCGGAAGGTAGCGATATGGGCGATGGAATAGGAACTGAAACGCTATACCCATATCGTACTGATTAATACCGGAGGGAGAGCCCTTACCCCTCTCCGTAAGCGGGCTTTGGAAAACGCCAGATTTCTGAAAAAGACATACGAAGAGCTGCCTGGGAGCCAAGAATACTTCAGAAAACTAATCAGGGGCCCTTACCTTCATAGGGATTTTTTCTTTCTCAAGCCAAATTAAAAAGTCACCCAGGAGATGTTTTTTTTGACAGTAATTAAACTTTCCTGGTTTGGATCTTAGAGGGGCTACCTCTTTTGAGGATGAAGTCTTGCCGTTTGGGCGCGGAACTTCACGCAAGAAACGATTATCCGGTTGAGCACTTCAAGAAAGCCCGCATTTCCTCATCATTCGCCACAGGGTGGTTCTGCTTATATTAAGCCGTTCCGCTGCCTTAGCCCTGTTCCAACGGCAATTTTCCAAGGCCTCAAGGAGCCTACTTTTTTCAGTGGGTATCGATGTATTTGGATTAACCTCTGATAATTGGAACATTTCTGATGAAATTGGGGTGCTGAGAGAAACATCTGTTACTCTAGTATTGAGTAACCTGAAGCGGGGAGGAAGAAAGTGGGCCTCCAAGTAGTTCCCTCTGCACTGAATAAAAGCATACTCCATTACACTTTCCAGTTCTCTCACGTTTCCGGGCCACGGATATCTCATGAAGATGTCAAAGATTTCTGGATCTAAATCTGTCACTTCCTTTTCCATCTTAAAATTGAGTTTATCGACAAAATGTTCCACCAGGAGGGGAATATCCTCCATGCGTTCCCGTAAGGGTGGAATTTTGCAAGGAATAATATTTAATCTGAAAAACAGATCACTGCGAAATTGGCGATCCAATATGTCCGGCTCCAGGTTCTTACTGGTAGCCGCAATGATCCGAATATCAACGTTGGTTGTGTCTGATGATCCTACTTTCTCAAATTGCTTTTCTTCAACTACCCGTAATAACTTTGCCTGCATGGCAGGACTAATCTCTCCAATCTCGTCCAAGAAAAGGGTCCCCTTGTGGGCCATTTCGCACCTGCCCTGTCGATCACTGATGGCTCCGGTAAACGCCCCTTTGACATGGCCGAAGAGTTCACTTTCAAGTAAGTTTTCAGGCATAGCAGCACAGTTAACGTGGACAAAAGGCCCTTTGTGGTTGATGCTTCGATAATGGATGGCACTTGCGATGAGCCCTTTGCCTGTTCCAGTCTCTCCTTGAATGAGGACATTTGACAACGTGCCAGATATGGCCTCGATGAGATCATAGATTTCTGTCATTTTAGGGTTTTTTCCGACGATATTTGCCAGGTTGTACTTTTTCCCCTGCCACTTTTCTTTCAATTTCTCCAAAACAGTGATATCAGCGAATGTTTCCACACCACCTATGGGCTGATTGTCCAAATCGAACAATAGGTTGGTGGTTGAGGAAACAGTGAGGATCTCTCCCTTTTTGTTAAAGATGGTTCTCTTTTTAACTATAGGCGTTTTATATTTTATGGTTTTTTTCATGGGACAAGTGGCCACACAATCCTCTTTGGAACCTCCCTGACTGCAAAATACATCCATGCAAGGTTTTCCGATCGCCTCATTAGCAGAATACCCCGTGATCCTTTCCGCAGCGCGGTTAAAATGTGTCACTTTCATGTTGAAATCGATGGTGAAAACACCGTCGTGTATGCTGTCGAGTATGGCCATCATCAATTTTTCTTTTTCAAGCCAAACCTTTTCGGTTGGCATCTCTGAATCGGGTTGCAGCGACAGGTTTGAGCCCTGAATTCTGAAAAATGGAATCACCTTTTGTTCTTTGATATCTTGAGGCATTTAGGGACCCTCCTTAAACAAAGTCATACTCAATGTTAGGCCAGCTCTGCAGTCTCTATTCATTTCTTTATACAAAGGATGTGACTATTCGTTTTCTTTACCCAATTAAACGAACTGTTTCAAGCAGAAAATATAGTGAAACTTTTTGTTTCATGCAGACCCTGCACTTATTATGAGTAAGGACGAGTAATCCTTCTCTCAATAAGATCTCCGAAAGAATATTTTCAATTTTAGCCATAGCCTAACAATTTGAAGTAGTTACAGAAAATTGCCAAAAGCGGCCAAATTGTGTATCTTCATCTGGCCGTTTTGGAAAATATGGCATGCGCATTGCTCTATTACTACCTGCTAGATCTGTGATATGAGGCAACGGAATATACTGTTGAACTTCGCTAAGAAGGAAACGAGAGAAAAGGAGTGCACGCATTCATTCTGAAGTTTGGGGGTTCCGGGAGTGGCGATCTTATGTGCCCGAGTTGTCAGGTGCTTCCCAAAACACCAGGGCCAAATTTTAGGCCCTGGGTGAATGTAACGCATAGATACGGCAGGTATCCGATAAGGCTTTAGATTATTACAGATTAGGGAAGAAAACAGAGAAGGTTTTTGCGCATTCGGTTGAGCACAGAAAAGGGTTCTCAAAACAAACTATCAGATGATGTGAAAAAACGGGGAGCCTGCCCCACGGTGCAAAAGAGATCTTCCGGTAATAACCTTACCTTGCCGAATGGGGAAAGTGTGTTGCAAGAGAAAGAGCGCCGAATAGGTCGCCTGAGAACATGTCCTTGTATGATAGTGGTAAAGATCGAAAAAGCTTCTGACCTGCAGGTGCTGGGCTAGCTGTTACTATACGGAACAAATGATTGGGTCAAAAACAAAATGTTTTCGGAGGAGGAAATCATGGTAGATGCAACGGGAAAAAAACTTGCAGTGTTAGATCGGTTCTTAACCCTATGGATCTTTATAGCAATGGCCGCAGGAATATTGTTGGGATATTATTCGCCAGCGGTAACCAAATTCATTGCAGGTCTCCAGATAGGCACAACATCCATCCCGATCGCCGTTGGATTGATATTAATGATGTATCCCCCGTTGGCGAAAGTTAGATATGAAGAAATCGGTAAGGTTTTTCAGCACAAGAAACTTTTGACTATCTCCTTACTTCAGAACTGGGTAATAGGTCCTGTATTAATGTTCGTTCTCGCGATCATCTTTTTACGGAATTATCCGGAATACATGATTGGCGTTATTTTGGTCGGGCTTGCCCGCTGCATTGCCATGGTAATCGTGTGGAATGAACTTGCCGAAGGGGATAGAGAGCTTGCCGTGGGACTGGTTGCATTAAATGCCGTTTTCCAGGTTTTGTTCTACGCCATATACATATACCTTTTCATAACGGTTGGTCTCAACTGGCTCGGCCTTGTAGATGGAATCAATGTGAGCATTTCAATGGGGGAAGCTGCCAAAACCGTTTTCATCTATTTGGGAATCCCTTTTATTGCCGGGGTTATTACGCGATTCAGCCTACTAAAATCCAAAGGTAGAGATTGGTATGAGAATGTTTTTGCACCCAAAATAAGCCCCATTACGCTCATTGCATTATTATTTACCATTATCGTCATGTTTTCTTTGAAAGGGGAATACATTATCCAACTGCCCCTGGATGTGGTGCGGATCTCTATTCCTCTTGGCATATACTTCTTCTTTATGTGGTTCATCACCTTCTTCGTTGCCTATAAGATCAATGCCAACTATGGGCAAACGACCGCCGTCTCCTTCACTGCGGCAAGCAATGACTTTGAGTTGGCAATAGCCGTGGCAGTAGCCATATTTGGCATACATTCTAATCATGCCTTCGCTACAGTCATCGGGCCCTTGCTTGAGGTTCCGGTTTTGATCAGTCTAGTCAACGTGGCACTCCGGTTTAAAAAGAAATACTTCCCTTATGCAGTCGAGACTCCGGTGGGTGTTTGCCACGTAAGCTGCAAGCCATAACGAAAAACAGAAGAACGAACTGATCAGACTAAGCCAGCAGTTAATAAAGCATGTAGTCAGAAATAGATTCCATCTTGAGGAAGGTACTCACTCGCTAAGGGAGTGCAGCAGAATGGCTGTTCTCACTCTCTGCCTTGAAATATCAAGACTTTAGGTTGACGATTTCATTTTGTGTAATTCCGATGCTTCTGATAGTGTGAGAAGGAAATGGAAATCAGCGATCTTTAGATATTTGTTGGTAAAGATTCGGAGTGAATATTCCATAAAAGAACAGAAAACTTCTCAATAAAATGACCAAGAAAGAGCGATTTAATGCTGTATGCAAAATGCGCGCACCGGACTACATGCCGGTCTGGCCGAGACCAATGTCTCAGCTGATCTACAGTATGGGCTGGCTGCTTCCTGATGTTACGGGAGAGGATTGGTATGATTCTGACAAATGCACTGAGGCGGTACTGTGGAATATTGAGCATATTGGCTATGACATAGCGATTCCATGTTATACGGACAGCGCGTTCGGTGTTCCAGCATGGGGTGGTGGCATTAATGTTCCGATCAAATTCGGCGAAAGCGTGGGCGTCACCAAAGCTAAACCGGTCAAGACCAAATGGGACTGGCCCAAGGTTCAGAGGAAGTTGGCAAACTACGACATCAGATCAGCGGATCCTCGTATGGAAGGTGCACTTAAAGCGATCAAAAATGTGTCTAAAGCCGTTGGGGATTCGACCCCGCTTGTGGCGTCATGCTATCTGGCTGCAACATCGGCTATGTTACTTTTCCGGCCGCACGAAGCTTTCCTTGAGGACATGATCAGTGAGCCCGAATGGGTTACTGAGATGTGCAGGGTTGCTGGGGACTGGAACATGGACTGGGTCCGAGCACAATATGAGGCCGGGGCCAACAGTGTCACTGTTGTCGCCGATACCCTGGGAATTCTGATGATTAGTCCAAAGATGGCAGAGCGTTACAGTCTCCCTTATCTTTACGAATTAGCCCAGAGGATAAGAAAAGAATTTAACCAAGGGGTCTGGTTGCACACCCACGGTAATATGAGAACTCCGGAAGGCAGCAGGTATTTGAAAAGGATAGTTAAGGAAACTGGTGTGGAAGGCCTGCATCTGGATAACACGCACCCCCCAGAATGGATTAAGGAAAACGTGGTGGACAAATTTGGAATACCGGCATGTATTAGCTATGATTGCTACAAAATTCAAAGTCATCCGGCAGAAAAGATATGGGCCGATGTGGAAGATATGTTAAGTAAAATCGGTGATGGTCTTGGTGTGGTTATGGCGCCGTGCTGTCAGGTATTGCCCACTACTTCAAACGAGAATTTTAAAGCCTGGGTTGACGCAACCCACAGATACGGAAGGTACCCCCTGACACTTTCTCCCAATCACAGATCCGCAAAAAATTATATGCTTTAGGAGAGAAGCTTGCCTATGAGCAAAAAAGTCCCCTCTCATATAAATGAAAAGGTAAAAGTACTCGTCATAGCTGGTTTTCTGGGCTCCGGAAAAACTACATTGCTCAGAAACATTCTTTACTGGGAAAAGGACCTGTCGGATACTGTCGTCATTGTGAACGAATTAGGAAAAGTGGGTATCGACGGCGCCCTCTTGAGAAAGGGCGGGTCGGACGTATTTGAACTTACCAGCGGATGTGTTTGCTGCACAATCAGGACCGAACTCGCGCGAACCTTGAGGGATGTCTGTGATCGATACAAGCCAAAGAGGATCCTCTTGGAAGCAACAGGCGTTGCCGAACCCAACAAGGTGGCTTCAGCACTTGAAGATGGAGATCTAAAACAGAGCATTGAGATAAATCAAGCCATTACTGTCCTGGATATTAAGTACTGGATAGGTAAGGAGAATTTTGGGCAATTCTTCATGAATCAACTTGCTCAAGCGGATCTGATCCTACTGAATAAGATCGATACGGTTGATAAAAAGAAAGTCTGGGAGTCCCTGAAAGAGATACACGAAACCGTTCCAGGGAGCCACGCAGTACCCACCATCTACTGCAAGGTTGATCCAGAAATCCTGTGGGCGGATGGGCCCAAAAAAGTCTCGAGCAATGAACTCCTGGGCTTCTACCTGCCGGCTCACGGCACGGAAACCAATCATGAGTACGGTCACTGCCATTATCACAATGCTGAACGAAACCATGCCCACCTTAGAGACATAAACGGCTTTGTGGCGTTCGATTTTTTAGAGATTATGCCCTTAGATGAAACTAGCCTTAAACGCTTTCTTGAAAAGGCACCCTGGGGCCTGTTTCGTATAAAGGGACCCGTGCGATTTCCCGATCGTACTCTATTGCTCAACTTTGTCTGTGGAAGAAGTGAGTGGGAAACCTGGGATGGTGATCAAGATACCAGGCTTGCTTTTGTAGGTTGGGGGGTAAATGGGCATGAGGTGATCGAGCAACTCAAACGGTGCGTGTTAGCTGAATAAATGGTAATCAAGAAATGTGAATTCCCGTGTCTCAAATGTGTATCCGCTCTTTCTCCTTTCAAGACTAATGTCTTTTACAATCTTGTATGGGGCAGTAACAAGCGGCCCAGGGACTAAAGAAATCTGATCACCATGGGTCCCATTGACAAATAAGGGAAGAGCGGTGGAAATGCAGGTCTTGAATTGACGTTGCTTTTAAAGGAGGGAAATATCCGTTCAGTTCCTAATTCTTCAAAAACTCAAGGGGGTGATAACCATGGACATTCAAACAGCGGGTTAAAATAAGGAATATTGTTTACTCAGCGCCAATTAGTTTCAACAAAGGAGAAAGAGCCATGAAACGTTATGTTGCTTTGAGCCTACTTGTATTTATGGTGTTAGCATTATCGTCAATGCCCATTCCCGCGCAGGCTGCAGATAAGCCAATTCAATTGAAGCTTGCCTCCCACTGGCCTGTCTTGCACGATATGAATAATGTGATGGTAGAATTTGCGCGTGCCATAGGCAGAGAATCCGAGGGAAGAATTAATGCAACCTATTATCCTGCCGGCATGCTCGCTGGATCATTCGAAAAATATGAAAAAGTAAGGGCAGGGGTCTGTGACATAACCAATATTCATATTGTGGCGCACCCTGGATCTCTACCCCTCGTACAACTCTCTACCCTCCCTTTTTTGTTTAACGACGGAACAGAAGCGACGTGGGTGTTGAATCAAATGTCAGATGTTTGGGCTCCCAGGTTAAAAGAGAAAAACCTCAAGCTGCTTTTCATGATTGGTGACCCTAACTTCCAGATTTTACTAAGGGATAAGAAAGTCACTAAAGTGGAAGACCTAAAAGGCCTGAGGTTAAGATGTGGCGGTATCGCCGATGAAGCACTGAAGATATATGGCGCCGTCCCTGTAAAACTGAAACATACGGATATGTATCTGGCTATGCAAAGAGGCGTTGTGGACGGCATTGTCTTCCCCGTTGGTGCTGGCAGGTCCTTTAAGCTGGAAGAAGTTACCAAGTACATCTTGAAAATGGACTTCTTTTCTTATCATTTGATAGAGGCAATGAACCTTAAAACGTGGAACCGCTTGCCCAAAGACCTCCAAGATGCGGTTATGCGGGCGAGCTATCAAGCGATGAACCTTTCAGGATTTCACTATCAGAACACCGATGCATTTACTTTTCCGTACTTCAAATCGAAAGGTGTTGAGATCGTTGAGCCTGACGACGCTGAACTTGGTAGATTCAAGGCAAAAGTGGCTGGACTAAAGGACAAGATGATAGAGGATCTGGAGAAGAAGGGGATACCTGGAAAGAAGACCATGGACCGAATGGAAGATCTGATGCAGAGGTACCGAGCCTGGAGCGGAAAAGCACAACCCAAGTACTAAGATACATTGTAGTTTTATGAGTTCTATGGGCCTGGAAGTTTGGGGACCAGGAGACCCATGCAAGGGCCTCCGATAGCCGTTTTTTGTCTGCCTTCCGATTTTGGGAGGCAGACACTCCTATCAACCTTATTGGGGAGGTTTTAATTCGTGAACGGGATTTTTTTGCAGACACTTGCAGAAACGATCACAAAGGTGAGTAAGTGGATTTTCAGAGGGGGTAATGTCATCGCCCTGGTTCTCATGCTTATTATATTTGTCGACGTGTTCTTTAGGCGATTGGCCGTTGCTGTAACCGGAGCCATGGATCTGATCGAAGTATTCTTTTGTATTTTATGTTTTTTGAGCTTTTCTTACACGTGGGTAAAGGGTGATCACATCAATGTGGAAATTCTTCTGGAAAATCTTCCACCGAAAGTTCAGAAGATTATCCGTTTGTTCTCAGCAAGTATCGGGATTTTTATCTTTGCATGCCTGAGTTACGGAAGCTTTGTACTTGCATATGGTTCCTTCCGATTTGGGGATGTGACGGTTGACCTTGGCTTTCCCCGCGGTATTCCACAGGCAGTCATAGTTATTGGCTCCATGTTCTTTTTATTGCAGCTCATAATTTCTGTGCTTTTCGAGTTGGGAGTCATTCGTAAACCGGACCTTTATGAATAAATGACAGAAAGAAAGTCTCCATGGATCCTATCATAGGAGTAGTAGGATTTGCCGTCCTTTTTCTGCTTTTGTTTATCGGCGTGCCTATCGCTTTCTCAATGGGCATAGTAGGACTCGCCGGGTTTGCCCTGTTAGCGGGCCTGGGGCAAAGTGTGGAAGGATTTGGCATCGTCGCCTACAGCAACACGGCCCATTTTGTTTTGGCGTGTATTCCTCTTTTCATACTCATGGGACAGTTTGCCTTCCACACAGGAATTACAGAAGACTTGTATGAAGTGATCTATAAGTGGCTCGGATCTTTCCCTGGGGGACTGGCTATTGCTTCAGTATTTGCTTCAGCCGGTTTTGGAGCGGTTACGGGTTCGAGTGTGGCTGCTGTTGCTACATTGGGTACCATAGCCCTTCCCGAACTGAACCGACATAAATACGACCCTGTTTTTAGTTGCGGCACCATAGCGGCGGCAGGAACTTTAGGTATTCTTATCCCACCAAGCATACCGATGGTGCTTTACGGAGTATTGACCGAGCAGTCTATCGGTAAGCTTTTTATCGCAGGAATTATTCCTGGTGTCTTAACGGCGTTAGTGTTCAGCGTGATGATTTATGTAAGGGCGAAACGGAATCCGGCTTTGGCCCCTAGGGGAGAAAGCTTTTCATGGGGCGAAAGATTTAGATCTCTCTGGAAGGTGTGGGGAGTCCTCTCGCTTTTTCTCCTCGTTGTGGGTGGGATATTTATGGGCTGGTTTACACCCACAGAGGGGGCCGGCATAGGGGCCTTCGGTTCTTTTGTTCTTCTTTTTGCATTAAGAAAGATGAGTAAGCGTGTACTTGTTGCCACCTTGGACGAATCCATGCGCCTCGTGGCAATGATCGTTCTCATCCTTATCGGAGCCTCTGTTTTTGCCCAGTTCATAGCAATAACGGGGCTCAATACCTTTTTCGCGGACTGGGTATCGGCGCTCCCGCTTAACAGATATATCATTCTCACCGCCATTTTGCTTACATACCTTGCACTTGGATGTGTGATGGACGTTATTGGAATGCTGGTCCTTACGGTCCCGGTTATCTTCCCGGTAATTATGAAGCTTGGCTTCGATCCCATCTGGTTCGGGGTATTAGTCACCGTCATGATAGAGCTGAGTTTGATTACGCCACCGGTGGGGACCAATGTCATTATCATCAGAAAGGTATCGGGCCTCTCCATGGGGCAGGTTTTTCGAGGGGTAGGCTGGTTTTTTATTATGGAGTGCATCGTGGTGGCAATACTCGTGATGTTACCGTTTTTGTCCACATGGCTTCCAGACATGATGTTGTAATGTTCGGACGACGATATGACGGGCGGGCAGAAAGTCCTGACTGCAAGGCCTCCTCGATGCATGTCATGAGGTGGGCTTTCCCGTGCGGGCAATGACGGATAACACGGGGTGGGCGGCCGAATCCGCTCTATGAGACCAATCCCCAGATCATTTTGGCCGCGATTAGGTAGAGGACAATCCCAATCACCCATTTGACCTGAGAGCCCTTGAGCTTGAACGACAGGAGCCAAGCCCCCAACAGCCCTCCGGCGATTGAGGCAGATGCAGCGGATGTCAGAAGAGGGAGGTTAACATTGCCCAGGGCTGCATGGCCGAAGAAGCCGGCCAAGGACGAAAAGATCACTATGAAACACGAGGTTGCTGCAGCGATACGGGGGTCATAACCGACCCAAATCAAGGCTGGCACAATAAAGTTCCCACCCCCCACCCCGAGGAGCCCACCCAGATAGCCGGCTACCGCCCCAACTATGCATCCAATGAACAGTCCCTGTCCTGAGGAACGATGCCCTTCTTTTTTTCTTGATTTAAAGAACAGCATCATAGAAGCAGCAAAAACCAGAAAGGTCGAGAAAGACCACAGAAGGAAGTCTTTCGATACGAATCGAGTGCTGTAAGCCCCAAGGGGAGAAAAGATGCTTGCCACAACCATGACAGGCACCGCAATTTCAAAAGCAACCAGCTTCTTACGGATGAAAGTAATGGAGGCGAAACTCATGCTGATGCTGTTCAAAAGTAAAGCCGTAGCCATGACCTCTTTAAGGGGAATTCCTAACCAATAAAGAAAAGGAATGATGCTAAAGGCCGCTCCGACCCCAGCAATGGTGAGCCCTGTCGTGAGAAAAAAGACGATGAGTGCCCCAACAGTCAACCCGAGCATTGAATCTCCTCTTCTAAAGATGTGTGAGGCAGTGTTGTTATCATGTGTTCAGGAACCCATAAATAGGGACGATCTCTTGCTGAATGATAACTGCCTTAAAAGGGTCTTAGTTTGGACAAAATAGTGCGGTTCGCAAGATATATGCCATACTCCAATGGAGATTAGCTTTCCACCCCTCAAGGCGGGGTATCTCGGCGTTTTTTGTGAGAACCAGGGCACGTCTTTCTGTCTATGTACCGAACCTGGAGACGGGCTTGCCTAATTCCTGACTTGGAAGAGCGCCTATCAAAGGCAGGGCTTCCACATATAGCGGTTGTGTGCCACTTCAAGTTTTACGTTTTGTTTCAACACAATGGGACGGTGGAACACATCGTTTCATGAAAGGAGTAGTAGATCAGTTTGTCTCTTAAGATAACGTAATGCTTCCGGCAGCGAATCTCATAGAACCGTTTGATTTTACGAATAATATATTCGAAAAAGCAGCCAAATTCATGTTATGGTACTCCGCCCATTTGCTTTCCAAGGTTTGGTATGTGTCTTGCTTATATGCATTTTAACTTGGAGCATAATAGAACATTGCGGCCCACAGCGTCCCAGTCAGAAGATCTGCCCAAGTAAGGAATTGGGGTTTTGAGTCCCCCAATAAGTAATCCACAAGCATGAAAATCCGACACGACGTCACCCATAAAAAACATACAATATGTGGCCATTATTCTTATATTCTTAGATACTAAAATTCGCCAAGGAGGAAGAACGGAACGATGAAAATTACATTCTTAGGAACGGCAGGCCTTGTCCCCGGTATGGGATTGAAAGTCACAGGAAAGCGCGGTCAGCTATCTATGATGATTGATGATGATTACCTCCTGGAAGTTGGAGACGGGGCGCTGAGAAACTTAAATGCATATGGGGTTGATCTTAAAGCCGTAAAGAGAATTTTGGTTTCCCATTTGCATTCGGATCATTTCATAGGCATCGTCCACGTGCTTTTCGATATGATGAATGTCAGAAACCGCACGGAACCGCTTGAGATTATCGGGCCTGTGGGGATCGAGAAAGCCACCCGGGGTTTGATGAGTCTTTGCGAACTGCCTGTCGCTGATGACGAAAAAAGGGGGTATAAACTGAAGTTCAAAGAACTTGGAGCATCAGAGGACTTTGATGACATCCGCACGGTAAGAGGCGACCATCCTTCTGAGGCTCATGCGTATCGTATCCAACGCGATGGCAGAGTCCTCTTTTACAATGGCGAGTCTACATTTACCGAAGAAGTTATGAATTTGGCTCGCGGCTCAGACCTGTTTATTTGCACTGTCGTTGTCTTAGAACCCCATTCATTTCACATCTCTCCCAAGGACGTGGGGCAAGCTGCCAGCGAGGCCGAAGCGCAACGAATTGCTATTGTTCACTGGCCAACGGAATATGAGGAAAAAAGGGATGAATTTGGGCAGCTCATCGCCGAACACTTTAACGGTGAGATTATTGTACCGGATGATTTCACGACTATTGAAGTTTGATGACTTCGTAAAAAGTCAAAAAGTCCAAGGTTTCGAGTAATGTTCTTAGGACTGACAACTGAAAATAATTCGCAATTGCCCTTAAAAGGCCTTTTTACGGGCAAACCAAATATATATGAAAGAGTTTTTTCGAAAGGAGAGAGGTGAAAGATGAGTAATGAAGAGAGAGTAAAGGTTATAAAAGAGGCTATTTTTGAGGGGGAATTAAGTGAAGCCAAGAATGCAATGAGGCAGGCTATGGAGGACGATATTGATCCGGCCGTAATCCTGCGCGATGCCATAATGCCTGCTATAAAAGAGATTGGTATGTCGATGGAAGAGGGCGATTTTTTTATGCCAGAAGTTAAGATGTCTACAAAGGTTTTGCAGGAGGTTGCAGAAATTTTTAGACCCTGTGTCATTCCGGAAAAGGAGATGGCTTCTTACAAGGCACCACCCTGGGTTGGCGAAGGGGATATCGATGATATAGGCACCTTTCTTAAAACAACAGTGGAAGGGGCTATGGGGCTATCGGTCCAGGAGCAGATGGGTATAATGGATATGATTGCCACAGGTCTTGATACCCACGAGTTCACTCCCTGTAAGATTCAGGCAACAGAAACCAAAGATGACTAACCTTTAAAGCGATGAGGAGAAATAGAATGAACAAAAAAGAGCGTTTGGAAGCGGTTTTCAATATGGAGGTACCCGATGTTATACCAGTATTTCCGCGTGTGATGGCACAGGCCATTTATGACATGGGCTGGGGTATCCCTGATATATCTACTCAGACCGAAATGGATGCAGACAAGATAGCAGAAGCGTTCATAACCAACATCAAGAAATATGACTATGACTTATGTTTCGGGACGTACATGGATCATGGTTTTGGAGTGCCCAGCCTTGGGGGAACCATTGAGTTGCCGAAAAAATTTGGGGTAAGTGTTTCAATAAAAACCCCACCTGTTAAGCAAAAAGAGGATTGGGCTCAAGTCAAGAAGAAGTTACCCCTTGACCCCCTAAAAGATGACAGGATGCCGGATGCCCTAAAAGCACTCAGGACAGTATGCAAGGAAATGGGAGGGGACTGCCCCATTTCCCCTGCATATTATACTGGAATTACCGCAGCAAACATCCTGTTTCGGGCTGTTTCTGATTTAACCCTGGACTGCGCCGAAGAACCGGAATTTGTAGATGAGTTGTGTCAGGCGGCCACAGATTTCAGTATTGATTGGGCGCGGGCCCAGTACGAGGCGGGGTGCAATAGTGTTTTCTATCTTGGCGATCATTTCGGCACAGAACTGATATCCCCCAAGATGGGAGAAAGATTTATCCTTCCTTATACGGCCCAGTTCGTGAAGGCCATTCAAAAGGAATTCGGACAAAAGACCTTTTTACATATCCATGGGAACATGAAAAGACCAAAGGCATATGCACTGTTGGAGAGATTGGTGAAAGAGGCCGGTGTGGCCGGCCTCCATCTGGATGAGAACCACGATGCCGCTTGGATTAGGGAGAATATCGTGGAAAAGCTCGGTGTCCCAGGCGCTCTGATTGTTCACGGACCTGACCCGATTGCCAGTGGCCCGGTAGAGAAAATAGATGCTGTTGTAAAGGAGACCGTTGAGGTTGGCGGTCCTGGCGGTTGCGTCCTGATGGGTCCGAGTTGTCAGGTCATCCCGTCAACACCTGGGGAGTACTTTAAGGCCTGGGTAGACGCAACACATAAATATGGAAAATACCCTATTGATTTGTAGACTCGCGACCGAAGGAGGCGTTGATGACGACAGAGAATAATATCTACGAAGGGAAAATAGACAACACGCCCGATTGGTTCTATCCAGAGTGGGCCGCCAATGCACCCTATAACAACCCTATTATGGTAAGAGATACGGATAGTGCGTTGGGCCGATACAACCAAAAAACAAAGTCTATCGGCCTCAAGGACCTTTCTCGCATCCACGGTCACATGTGTGACGGTTTGGTGATAGCATTTGTGGAAATCAAGGGTGTGTTTGAGAAACTCTTTCCCGAAGGCGTGGTTGACCGAACGGATTTGCAAGTCGTTTCGAAGAACGGACCCTGTTGGGCCGATGCAGCAGCCCTCATGACGGGTGCAAGAATCAACTTTAAGACCCTTAGGATCGATGCTTCCATCGGTGACGGATTCATTATCCAGAGAATCTCAACGGGCGAGGCTTACCAAGTTCATTTAAGACCAGGTGTCTTTCCCGACGATCAGGCAGCACTTGAAAACAAGATTCGAAACTTGCGTGCACAGGGGAAGCCTGTCACAGCAGAGGATATCGACGCGGTTGAAAAGATGGGCGATGCTCTAAGTTTAAAGCTTTTGACGACCCCCGCCGAACAACTTCTGGATATTGAAAAACTTGAGAACTACAAATTTAGCGTTAGTGATATGTTCGGAAATCGAGGAGATATTATCAACAAGGATATGCCCCGATAATTCTTTTCCCCGGTATTTTTTTTGTTCTACCGAGAAACGATTCTATTCCGAAGATCATGTAACCGAGTGTACATACCCCGGGAGCACTCTTGTATATTATTTGGTGTGGCCGAGTAAGTCTCCATGATAATTTTTTTGGTAAGAACTCAGCCCTCACTCAAGCGGACTTTTAGATAAGAAAGGAGATTAAGGGTGAACAAGAAGGAGAGATTCCAGGCTGTTCGTGAGAAGCGAGCACCGGACTACATGCCTGTATGGCCGCGGGTGATGTCCCAGATGCTTTATAGCTATGGCTATATGATGCAGGATGTGACCGGACAGAACTGGTATGATTCTGATAAGGTTACAGAGGCGGTCCTGGCAAGCATGAAGAATATTGGCTATGACGTTGCCATACCCACCTATGTGGATTATGGGTTTGGTGTTCCACCCCTTGGTGGTGAGATTATGATTCCAGATAAATTCGGTCTTGCCGCTGGCACGACCGATGCCCAGCCTGTTATGACGAAAGAGGACTGGCCGAAGGTTCAAAAGATGATGGCACACTATGATGTGACCAAGACAGACCCCCGCATGAAGGGCGCTCTTGAAGTGATCAGGAATGTGTCCAAAGAGATGGGAGATGAGATGCCCCTTGTCCCGATGTACTATGTGGGTACCACAGCGGCCATGTTCCTTTTTCGGCCCAATGAAGCCTTTTTAGAGGACACGTTTGAAGATCCAGAATGGGTTGAGGAGATGTGCAGTGTTGCTACTGACTGGGCTATTGATTGGATTCGCGCGCAATACGAGGCAGGAGCCAATAGTGTATGCTTTACTGCAGAGACCCTTGGCACCTTGATGATGAGTCCCCAGATGGGAGAGCGATTTAATATTCCCAACATAGCCAGAATGGTTGAAACGATTAAGAAAGAATTTGGTCAGGCGACCTGGCTGCATATCCACGGGAATATGACGACTCCCAAGGCTTATGAATACCTGAAGAAGCTGGCAACGGAAACGGGTGTTGAGGGTTTTCACTTCGATGAGAACAATCCACCTGATTGGATCAAGGAGCATGTGGTAGACGAGCTTGGGGTATCGGCCTGTATCATCACTGACGGTGCAAATATTGTCAAGGGGCCGCCGGAGAAGATAAGGGAAGAGGTCAAGGATCAGATGTCAAAGATTGGTGATGGCTTGGGAATAATGATGGCGCCGAGTTGCCAGGTGCTTCCCGCCACGCCGAACGAGCATTTCAAGGCCTGGGTGGACGCAACGCACGAGTATGGAAGGTATCCGCTTAAATGATGCGTCTTTCATGATTTTGAGATGATGGCACAGCTCAATACATTATGTCCAACGACTTAAGGGCCGAGTTCATATAAAATTAAGATGCTAAAATCAAAACAAATTAGAAGGAGGGCTTACTATGAAAAAGGCTGGGGTATTGATATTCATTTTTTGTGCGGTCAGCACGTTTGGGGTGTTTGTAGCAGAATCACATGCTGGTGGTCCAAAAAAGCCTGAGATGGTAATGGAATTTGATGTCACGGGCAAGGCACAAGTCACTCAAGTTGTCTGTTATTTCGGCAAGTGGAATAACCAGCCTGCGCTATGGATTCAGGCAAAGGTCAAAAACATAACCGATAAGCCCGTTCAGTATAAGACCAGATGCACCCTGCATGATATCGGTGTAAACCGTGGGTTTTGGGTGCCGAAGGCTGGCAATCCACTCGTCAAGCCGGGAAAAGAAGGGAAGGCAAAATTCCCATTTACCTACACAAAGCTACCTCAGAAGGTAACCATTGTAGTAGATGATGTGCCAGGTATGGAATAACCGAAGGGATTATAAACATCCCAATGAATTAATTAAAAAAAATAAAAAGGAGGATGAAAAATGAAAAAAATCGGTATTCCTTGTTTTATCTTTTTTGTGGGCGTCTTTATAGGCGTCGTGCCCGCAAGCAACATGACTCTTGCTGCGACAGACATTGAATTATGTGCCTATTCTGTGGGTTCCCCTCAGTACATCTGGACAGCAGGCCATGCACAACTGATCAATAAGTATCGTAAGGATATTAATGCTACCCCCGCTTTTTGTGGGGCTGAAACGGCTGTTGTCAAACTGTTGGGTACCGGAAAGACTGATTTCGGTGAAGTGAGCCATTTAGAACTTATATGTGCGGAGAGAGGTATAGAGAAATTCCAGCGATTCGGCGAGAAGTCAAAAGCAAAATTTTTCGACGCCTTGAGAGCGGTATATTTCCAACCATATGGTCCCATGGCGGTCGTTACTTTGGCTGGTTCCGGTATTCGCACCTTCAAGGATTTAAAGGGCAAGAAGATTTCTTTTGGCTCAGCAGCTCATACCGGGACCATTGTTTTGAAACATGCCATGGAGGCCGAGGGTCTTGAGATAGGCAAGGATTATACGGCTGTCTACTTTTCTTGCGGTTCCGGCCATGGTCCTGATGCCGTGGTGGATAGGACCATAAAAGCCTGTTATTGTATATCTCCTGGGAAGATGCCGGCGGTAATGAATATGGCTACGTTAAACAAGATCAGGCTGATTGGATTTAGCAGTGAAGGAGCACGCAAGAAATTTTTTAATATCCTGGATGAGAGATACGGTAAAGATAAGCACGGCATTTTTCCGGCGGAAATTCCTCCGGGGTTGTACGGAAAAAACCAAGTCAATACAGAACCAGTCCTGGTCATGGCATATAACCTTATTTGGGCTACAAGCAAGGATCAAGATGATGAGGTGGTCTACGGGGTTACCCAGGCTTTATTTGATCACTTAGACGAGTTTTACAAATTCGGCGCAAACGCCGACCAGATCACACTCGAAAAAGCTACCACAAGCCTTACGATCCCTTTGCATCCTGGAGCGGCAAGGTACTTCAGAGAGAAAGGCCTAATTAAGTAAGCCCATTTTTTCAGATGGGGGATAAATATAGTCTTTAAGGGCTGGGTCCCGCTTTTCGGTTTTTGTGGTGTTCCCTTCTTAGTAAATGAGATGCGAGAAGGTGACTGATTAGGGCAAGAGTGTCATGAAATATCTAAATTATAAAGAATTGGGGATAAGAAACAATTTAGATCTAATTATGTTTATTTTGGGTCTGATATTTTGCTCTTTCTTATTTTACGTAAATAGTTACAGCACTCTTCAACCTCATGCGAATCGTGGATTGATTTTAGGGGCTGCCATCGTGATTGTCTTGCTCAAGTTCCCCTTCTCTAAAACAAACCCCAAGGTGCGATGGGCGGTTGATGGGGCTCTTATCACTCTCACCGTTGTCTCGTACGGGTATATCGTTTTAACCGCCGATCAGTTGGTTTATCGGATCGGCTTTCCAACCATACCTGATTTGCTTGTGTATCTTCCAGGCACAATTTTATGCCTGGAAGCCACAAGGCGAGCAACCGGCCCTGCATTTGCCGTGGTAGGGACGGCATTCGTGGCTTATGCTCACTTTGGCCATCTGGTTCCGGGTTATTTCTCTCACAGACCGTTTGACTTTTCTCGAGTTGCAGATGCTATATTCCTGGGCATTGATGGCCTTTTCGGCCCCACAACCCACGTGATGAACTCCATGATCTGGTACTTTTTGGTTTTTGGCACTTTTTTGGCCGTATCCGGGGCAGGTAATGCTTTCATGGATTTCGCTTTTGCTCTGACGGGGAGGCGTCAGGGGGGACCGGCCCAAGCGGCGGTAGTGTCGAGTTGTCTGTTTGGCTCTGTTTCAGGAAGCGGGGTGGCCAATGTGGCAACCACTGGAACATTCACGATTCCGTTGATGAAAAGGGTGGGCTACGAACCCTATTTTGCCGGTTCCGTAGAAGCAGCGGCCTCAATGGGGGGACAGATCACGCCTCCTGTGATGGGTGGTACAGCCTTTCTGATTTCAGGGATTACCGGGATTGCTTACATCAATATTTGTAAAGCTGCTGTGATTCCCACTTTCTTTTATTTCTTTTGTCTCTTCATGTGCGTCTATTTCAAAGCTGGTCAACTGGGGCTAAGGGGATTACCTCGTGAGCAGGTACCCCCATTGGACACAGATCTCTTGATCAGAGCAATCATCCCCCTTTCATCTATTCTAGTCATTGTTGCAGTGCTGGTGATGGGATTTACACCACGCATGGCGGCGTTAGTGGCTGTGCTGTGGATGATAATATTAGCAGCGGTTTACAGAGGCACTAGCATGAACATTGCCGTCGTGTTGCGAGGTCTTTCGGAAGGGTTTAGAGTCGGAGCCGGGCTTGCATCGATTCTCGCAACCGCGGGTGTTTGCGTTGGCGTCATCACGATTACAGGGATTGGTATGAAATTTTCGGCATTGGTTGTGCTGATCGGACAGCAACATTTGCTCTTTGCCGTTGTTTTCATTATGCTGGCGTCCCTGTTTCTTGGTATGGGTTTGCCCACACCCGCAGCCTATTTGATCCTGGCAATCCTGGCCGGGCCAGCCATGATCAGACTGGGAGCCCCTGAGCTGACATCCCATCTGCTTATTTTCTATTTTGCCGTATTTGCCGGCTTGACTCCCCCAGTCGGGATTGCTTACATGACGGCTGCAGGTATTGCCGGCGCACCAACCATGAAGACAGGATTGTCATCTTTCAGACTTGCCTTTGTTGGACTTGTCATGCCGTACTTATGGTTGTTCAAGCCGGGCATAAACCTTCAAGGTCCGGTAGCATCGATACTTTGGACCTTTTTCGTTACAGTCATTGGTGTCACTGGTCTTTCCATGGCCTTGATAGGTTACTGGAAGCGGAGACTGCACATAGCAAACAGGGCCCTTTTGTTCTTTTCATCCTTCGCCTTATTATTCCTGTCTTTTCAGTATCAAATTGTTTTAGTTCCCTCGGTAATTATTCTGATGTTACATAACAAATTCGGCTTTTCCATCTTGAAGGGAAAACTGGTACCGGTTGATTCTTCTCCTCGCACCTGATCTTGGAGGCCAACTCATTGATCTTATTTGCGCGAGTGGAATAACAGAATATGATTTTTAAGTTCATTTGATCTTTGTCATCAATGACGAAATATAAAGCCTAATATCATAATTTACTTTGGGTTAGGCAACTATCAAAAGATGAAGGAGGGTATTATGGGAGAATTCGGACCTTTAACACAGGCCGTTATCGATGGCGATCGGAAGAAAGTGGTTGAATTAGTAAACGCCGGTTTGGCAGAAGGGGCTACGCCGCAATCGCTTTTGTCGGAACACATGATCCCGGGTATGTTGAAGGTGGGGCAACTGATGCAAGAGGGTGAGTATTTCATACCCGAGGTACTTAAATCTGCGAAGGCGATGAAGGGGGCGCTGGAGATCTTAGAGCCTATGCTGACGGCTGGAGACATGGCGTCGGAAGGCTATGTGATTCTGGGCACTGTGGACGGAGACATACACGATATTGGCAAAAACCTTGTGGCTATGCTGCTCAAGGGAAGCGGTTTTGAGGTTCAAGATCTTGGGGTTTCCGTGCCTACGGACAAATTTATTGAAGCGATCAAAGAGAAGGACGGGACTGTTATCTTAGGTATGTCAGCACTGATCACCCCGGTCTTGGATGAGATGCCCGCGGTTATCAAAGCGGTGGAGGATGCCGGCCTTCGGGGCAGGGTGAAGATCATGGTGGGCGGTGCCCCGGTAGACCAGGGTTTTTCTGATTCCATTGGGGCTGATGGGGCTGCTGAGGATGCTGCCGGCGCGGTTTCCCTGGCCAAAAGACTCCTGGCTTAAAGATCTGGGGGGAGGGATGAGGTGCCGACCCTTTCTCAAAGCGGGATCAGTCTCAGCCGATATAAAGTGTAATAGACCCAGTGATGTTCTGTTCCAGATTTTACCACCTGTTTCAGACGAATGGTCCGATGAAACAAATTGTTTAACGTAGTTTAGTTGATAGTGAAACAAATCGTTTAATACGAGACATCTAGTTAATGTTGCTGTGAAGAAAAAATATTTTCTTAACATAGCGCAATCATTAACCATATGAATTTACACATCATATTTTCCTTTAACAGAGTTTTTATTCTTAAATCGCCCCCAGTCTAAGTTTTGGTAGTCTTGGCATGCGCCTTGCTCTTAGTAGACGGTGAGCATATTTCCTGCCTGAAAGCATGGTGCGCTTTGCTGGGTTTAAACTAACTTTATAACCAAATTATCAAATACTCGGTTGGGATAAGGGGAGAGCCGCAAGGCTCGAACTTCCCGTTGAGAAAAGGGAGAGAGATGGCAGAGAATCTTACTACGATTGTCAGTTCTGAAACTCAAGAGGTGAAGATTAGCCGTGATTTACCGACGGTGATCATCGGGGAGCGGATCAACCCCACAGGTCGTAAGCAGTTGCAAGAGGAGCTGAGGCAAGGCAATTTTGACACGGTACGCCGGGATGCACTTGCGCAGGTGGAGGCGGGGGCCGCCATTCTGGATGTCAACGCTGGTATCCCCCAAGTGAACGAGCCGGTATTGCTTGTGGAAATGATAAAGCACATTGGCGAACTTACAGACATTCCCCTGTGTATTGACACGGCCAATGTTGATGCCCTGGAGGCTGCTCTGAGGCTTTATAAAGGCAAAGCCCTGGTCAATTCGGTCAGTGGAGAAGAGGCCAAATTGGAGGCGATCTTACCTCTTATCAAAGAAAGTGGCGCAGCAGTGATTGGTTTAACCATGGATGATGAGGGGATTCCTGCCACGGTGGAAAAGCGAGTTGTCATTGCGGGGAAGATTATTGAGAGGGCGACGAAGATGGGTATTGATCTTGAGGATATTGTGATTGATCCCTTGGCGTTATCGATGGGGGCGGAGCAAGAGGCTGGCAAGATAGCGCTTGATTCCATTGAGGCCATTGCCGGGGAGTTCGGCGTGAACATCACCATGGGCTGCAGTAATATCTCGTTTGGGATCCCTGATCGTGAACCGGTCAATGCAGCGTTCATGGCCATGGCCATACGCTGCGGGCTGACCTGTCCGATTACCTCCCCACTGAAGGAGCAGGTACACATGGCCATTTTGGCGGCAGACCTGTGTATGGGGCGTGACGAATTCGCCACCAATTGGATTGGGGCGTATCGCAAGAGGAAGAAGGCCGAAAAGCAGTAATGGGCCGGGAGTGAATTGTGAAAACGAGGTGAGGAGTGAGGGATGATTAAGAAGATACGGTTTTACACGGCGGGTTGCCCAAGGTCTCAGATATCGGAGAAGAATGTAAGGAAGACACTGGATCAGATGGGATTAGAGGTTGAGATTGATAGTATTGATGATCCGAAAGTACACGAGCAAGATGGTGTCTCGGCTTTTCCTGCGCTCATGATCGATGGCGAGATTAAGTCTGAAGGTCAATTTATTAGCGTCGCTGAGTGCAAGGAGATTTTGTCACAGTATATTGACTGACCAGATTTGCTCTCAATTTCAGGCAGACCCTGTTCTATTGCCACTGAGACTAACTTCTGTCTTGAAATTTCCCATGCGCGAGGATGGAGTGAAACGACACCCAATATGAAGGACGGAACAGCGATTTACCCCCGCTTGGTGCTGAACCTGGAGTTAGGGGAAAAATTTGAGGAAGACAAACCTTTATCAGAACTCAAAAAGGACATATAGGTGGGTCTTGTCGCCGCTGGGATGGACCAAGGTGGAGCCTGATCTTATTTTGCTGAGTTTGAATGCTGTGCGAATGAACCAAGTGATAGAGGCTATTTGTGACCAAACAGCGGAGAAAATAGTAGCAGAGAATAGTGGCGGAGGAGGTTTCTGCTGTAGGGGCTTAGCGCCAGCGATGTTTCGCAGTTTTACTGACTTTGAAGGGATATCTTAAGGTCGATACAGTCCCACATGACCAGAAAAGGCTTAATGGTCTAAGATTTTTCCATTTGCTATGAGATCCAATACAGTCAATGGCCAAAAAGCCTTTATCAAGAATTGGCGGTGATAACAGTGGCTCATGACGAGAATAAAGCTGAAAGAGATTTATCTCTCTCCATCGAAGAAGCAACCGAGAAGGTTTCCAACCTTTATCACACCGGGACAAACTGAGACAAGGCGGTCCTGCAGGTCTTGCAGGAAGTTTTGGAGATACCAGCAGATTGCTGGGATTTTAGTGGCTTTTATTCAGGCAAGCCAGAGGATACAGACCGTTTTCTTTGCAAAGTTTTGGCAGCGGGCGCTATTGCTATCTACTTGGATATCATAACAAAGAATAATATTGGCCCGGGAGTTATGCGGTCAGAGAAGAAAAAGAGTCCCGTTGAACGAGTAATTCATGTGTTCGATGCCTTTGTCGAAGAAGCCAGCAGAGGAGATGTTCACATTCCATTGAATTTCGACCCATTCAGATATGACGAAGGTGTGGGAGACATTCACATTGATGAAGAGGTCCGAGATCAATATTCAGAGAGAGTGATGAAGCTTTTCATTGTCTTCAAGCAGCAATTCGGGGTCTTAAGTTGTCAGGAAATCCTCGGTTTTGACCCTTTCCTCTATGAAGAATACGGCGAGGAGATGCAGGAATATATAGAAGAAGGAAAGTGGATGCAAAAGTGCGTTGAGTGCATAGAGAATATAATTAGGACGATATGCGACAGCGAATACGAGTAGATGGAGATGCGGCATGGAAGAACCTGCGTTGCCATGATTGCAAGCTCTAAAAGGCCCCAATCGTTTTCCAAAGCCATGGTGAAAGGAGGTGAGCTAATAAAAAAGGGGGATAGTATATAGTAAAACACCTAACCAACAAGGAGGATCTCATGACTATTAAAAAAGCAGCCGTATGTGTGTTTTTGTTTGTTTTTATGCTTGCTTCCGTTCCAGCGTTTGCCCAGCTGATCAAGACAGACGTGATCAGCACAGAGAAGATGACGATAACCTGGGGATACTGCCCCTACGGCATGCTGGAAACCTCTGTTATGAAGGTGAAGCAGTTTTATAAGAAATACCTGCCCAACGTGGACGTGGACTGGTTTTTCGGCCTGTGGAGCGTGCACCTCATTAACAACTGGATTGCGGGCAAGCTTGAAATCGCCTACCTTGGAAATATGCCCGCTGTCATGCTGCAATCCAAAGTAGGGAACACCAAGTGGGTCGGTGTGGCAGTATATCCCCATGGGGACGTTGGTGCCATCTTCGTGCCGAAAGATTCCCCAATTAAAGATGTAAAGGAATTGGACGGAGCAACGGTTGCCACTGGAGTCGGCTCCTCTCACCACCGCATTCTCGAAGAAGTAGCAAGGCAGGAGGGAATAAAGTTTAATATTGTGAGCCAGAATCCGGAGGTAGCCGTCGGGAACCTGGAAGCCGGAAAGCTCGAGGCTTTCTGTTACTGGCCGCCTTACATTGAGCTTTGCAGGAATAAAGGTATCGGAAAGTGTCTTGAGCCCTGCGACACCAAAAAATATGAACCTTACGTGAATGCCATCTGGCCCATTCTGGTGAGCGAAAGGTTTGCGAAGAATCACCCCAAGATTGTAGAGGGACTGATCAGAGCTGATAATGACCTCCATGATTTTATGGTGAATCATCCGGATGAGGCCGCAGAAATCGTCCATAAAGAGTTAGAAGGGAAGCTCCCGTTGGAGTCATTAAAGGCTTCGCTTGCAAGATACCAATACTCAAACGAATTGACGGATGAGCACATTGAAGTGATGCAAAGGGACATTGACTTTTTGCACTCAAAAGGGTTTCTCAAAAAACACTTCAAGGCGGCTGACTGGGCTGATAACAGCTTTTATAAATAAGTGCTTAACAATAGAAAGCAGTCAGTCTGATAGGCCCCGGTTAGGGAGGATGCCGTAAGCATCCTCCCTAAGAACTAATGAATTCGGATTGCCCACAAGACTAATACTCATCTACTGAAAAGGGAACAATTATGGCTTATGCGAAACAGGAACCTTTGGATCTTGTTTTTGAACAACCGACCTTCAAATCCAAGGTCTTCAGTCAAAAGACGATATTAAACATCATTTCGATCGTGTCCGTGCTTGCGGCCTGGACCTTGCTGGTTCATTTCCAGGTATACCGATTCGTGTTGATACCAAGCCCGGCCGAGGTCCTGGAGTCTGGCCGGAGTTGGGTTGGGACCAAAGTTTTCTGGATTGATGCTGTGATGACTACAGGCCGCGTCCTGGCAGGGGTGCTGGCGGCCTATATAATCGGGATTCCATTGGGATTGATGATCGGCTGGAAAAAGGTGTTTTCCGACCTGACTTTCCCGATGTTTGAAGTCCTTCGCCCGATTCCGGCTCCGGCCTATCTGCCTATAGCCATTCTGCTTTTACCATGGCAGGAGGCGAGCGTAGCCTTTATACCTTTCATAGATGCTTTTTTCCCAGTACTTCTTAACTCGATCACCGGGGTTAAGCTGATTGACCGCGATTATTTTAGGGCAGCACGGTGTCTGGGTTCCAGCCCCAAACAAATTTTCTGGCATGTGGTCGTGCCCGGTGCCCTGCCATCTATCTCAACAGGATGTGCTATCGGCATGGGCATCGGTTGGATGGGAGCAGTGGTCGGCGAGATGATCACGGGAAAATGGGGCCTTGGGTACCGGATTTGGGAAGCATATATCCTGATCAGATATCCTCTTATTATTGATGGGATGATCGCCATCGGGATCCTGGGTTTTGCCTCTGCAGCGCTGATTCGATACCTAACAATTCGACTTGTACCATGGCGGAAGGCAATTACCGAGTCACTTGACGAATCCATCACCAAATAGAGAGGAAAACATCATGTCTACTAACACAGCCGCTATTGAATCTCAATTCTGGAGGCAATTTGGTGCGAAAGTTCTCAATTGGAGCCTCGTAAGAAAAATCCTTTCATTGGTTATTTTTATTCTGCTTTGGACCATACTTGTACAGTTCATTGGCTATTTCCATCAGATCCCTACCCCTAAGGCCGTGTTTTTGGCCATATTCGAACTTCCAGTAACCGTTGTATTAAAAAACATTGGCCTAAGTTTTTTCAGGGTTCTGGGAGGGTTTTTCATGGGAGTGTTGATCGGATTTCCCATGGGGGTAGCAATTGGATATTCAAGGATATTAAACCATCTGATCTTTCCAGCCTTTGAAATGGTGCGCCCAATACCCCCTATTGCCTGGATACCGATGACCGTGCTGTTCTTTATTAATTTCGAGTCCCAGGCTATCTTTCTGACCTTTTACGGCGCCTTCTTCCCGATTGTTTATAACACCATGGGTGGAATTTCCGAAGTGGATATCCGTTTGCCCCGGGCCGCTATGTCATTCGGGGTGGGAAAAAAACTCATGCTGTGGAAAGTGATCCTTCCGGCTGCCATGCCGCAAGTCTTCACCGGGATGAAACTCGCTATGGGAATTACGTGGATCCTGGTCGTCGCTGCGGAGATGCTGTCCAACAAAGGTGGCATGGGTTATTATGTATGGTACAATCATACGGTAATGGATTATCCCCATGTGGTTTTAGCGATGGGAATCATTGGTTTATGCGGGGCAATATGCAGCATTGGGGTGGGCGCTGTTGGTAACTACTTCACGAGATGGCAGAGGATTTTTTAAGGGGTTAATATATGGTTGCTACGAATCAAAAGACCGCGGTTGAGTTCAAGGGCGTGGCCAAGGTGGCCTATTCCAAGAAAACGCATGCAGTTATTCTGCAGGATTGCTCATTTAATGTGGAAGCCGGAAGGCTGACCGTTCTTATCGGTCCGTCCGGGTGTGGTAAAACCACGGTGATTAACCTCATTGCAGGTTACGAAAGGCCGGACCGCGGAGAAGTTCTGGTAAACGGGCAACCTGTGTCCGGACCCAACTGGGAGCGGTTAGTGTTATTTCAGGAAATGGCTCTCTTTCCTTGGTTGACCTGTTACGAAAACGTTATGTTTGGACCCATTGCCCACAGATCTGTTTCCAGGGAAGAAGCGCACAAGGAGGCCTTGAAGCTCCTGAATAAGGTTGGGCTCAGTGATTTCCGAGATAAATACCCCAGTCAGCTTAGCGGGGGTATGCAGCGACGGGCTGAGTTGGCACGGGCTCTGATCAACAAACCCAAAGTCATGCTCATGGATGAGCCTTTTCGCGGTTTGGACGCCATGACACGAAAGTTGATGCAAGAGTATTATCTGAAGCTTTTTGAGGAAATAAGGGCTACCCATGTCTTCGTAACATCGGAGTTGGAAGAAGCGATAATTCTGGCAGACAACCTTTTAGTCATGACCAACAAGCCATCTAAAGTAAAAAAAGTGATTGACGTTGATCTGTCTCGTCCGCGAGACTGGAGTATGGCCGCCTCGAAGAAATACCTCGAAATTAAGGCGGAAGCCCTGGAGTTACTTCACGAGGAGGCTGTCAAGGCCTCGGCAGCAAGCGGCAAGGTGGACGTTGATCTTACAGGTTTGTTAAGAAAAGCAGACGCCGGATAGAGCTGAAAGGAAAGAGAGGGGGATTGTGGTTAATACAACTGCCGAAAATCGGGGAGGGAGAATCCTCATTGACCATGTAGAAAAGGTTTATGACCCGGAAGGTGTTAATGTCCATGCCCTGCACGAATGCTCTGCGGATATTAAGCCGGGAGAATTTGCCATGATCGTCGGGCCGTCAGGGTGCGGTAAGACTACTCTGCTAAACGCAATTGCCGGTTTCGAAAATGCCACAGGTGGAGCAATCCATCTGGACGGAGAAATGATCGCCTCTCCTGAAATGATACAATTACCCGGTGCTGATCGCATGGTAGTGTTTCAGGGTGGCGCCCTATTCCCCTGGAAAACCGTGCTCAACAACATCATCTACGGCCCGGTCATGCAGGGAAAAATGGCCGTGGATGAAGCGGTGAGCGAAGCCCGGAATCTTATGGAAAGGTTGGGGCTTAGCAGGAGTATAGAGGACTTATACCCGGATAGTCTCTCTTCAGGCATGAGGCGACAGGTGGAGATTATCAGGGCGCTCGTTAACGACCCAAGGGTTTTGCTTTTGGATGAGCCATTCCGTGCCCTGGACAGTATGACCAAAGGCCTTATGCACGAGTATCTTCTTGGGGTGTTCGAAATGACCCACAAGACCATCTTCTTTATTACCCATGATCTGGAAGAGGCCGTCTTTCTGGCTGACCGAATCTACATTATGACCACTCGACCCGGGACTTTCAAAGCCGTGATCGATGTGGATATCTCCAGACCCAGAGACTTCAGGGTTCAGGCCACCGAGCGATTTGCCGCGATAAAGGAGCGGGTTACATCAGAAGTGGAGGAGGAAACTATGAAGGCCTTTGAAGCAGGAGAACGAGAGCTGGCTTAAATTTCTGGTATGATTCATATTTTCATATTAGGAGTCTGGGTCTTAACACGCTTCCTCCTTGATATGTGCCCAAAGATTAAATGGCCAATATAACGACTTTCTTGGAAAATATCCTGGAAACAAAAGAAAAATGAAAACTCTTTTGGTTGCGCCGGACCGAATGGTTCGGTGGGTACTACGGTAAAGAATTTGCGACCGATTGGAAGAAAATAAATAATGAATTTTAGTATAAGCTTTGTAATTCGCTTGAAAGTTGTGGCCGGAATCGATGGAAGGGATCTCCCGCACCAGACCCTGATATCGATTCATCGATGAGGAGTTGAGAATGGATCTATCAAAGATGAATCCTGATGTGATTCTCGATGTAAGAGGACTGAGTTGCCCAATGCCGACGCTGAAGACTGCCAAGGCCATGAAGAACTTGGAGCCAGGGCAAATTCTGGAAGTACTGGGAACTGACCCGGGCACCAAAAAAGACATGCCGAAGCTTGCCAAAAAATCCGGTAATGAGTGGCTGGGCTTTCTTGATGATGAAGAAGGTTTTTACCGCTTTTACCTGAAAAAGGGCTGAGCACTTGTAAGGAGGTGATCTATGGCTGAGAAACTGGGGATATGCGTGGCCACGAGGGGTAATATGGGGACTGTGCTCGGTCTGGCCAAGGCGGGAAAGGCAGCTGGAAAGAACGTTGAGATTTTTCTCACAGGCGAAGGGGTGCATTTGACCCAGGAACCTCAGTTCTCTAAGCTCCTGGAGACAGGCCGTGTGGGAGTGTGCGAGGTAAGCTATATTGCCAATGGTTACAAGGGCAAGGAGGTCCCCGGTCTTAAATACAAAGACTTTGTCACCCAGGCGCGCAATGCTGAGATGGTTGAGGAATGTGACCGATACCTCATTTTGTAGGGGGATTGAGAGATGAGCAAAAAGGTGGCCGTTCTGATCAAAGACAAGGAGAGGCAGTATGAGGGGCTTCGCACCAGCCTCGGGCTTTTGCTGGAATTTCATATTGTGAGTATGTTTGTTTTGGACCATGAGATAGACATGACTGAAGAGTACCATGACAACATGGAGTTCATCGATGAGATGGAAGGGACCCGGTTTAGCAATGTTGCCGCCAATGTGGACAAGTATGGCTTCCAGCGGGTGAGCCTGGAGGAGGTGGCGCAGAAGCTCAAAGAAAATGAAGTGGTGATTCCTTTTTAAGGAGGTACTGCATGAAAATTTTGCACATTCTGCGTTCAGAACCGGATGAAATGACCCAGTTGTTCATCAGGGGGACCTCCCGGGGCGCTGAAAGTTTAACGATTCTCCTTTATCAGGGGGAAGTAGACTATGACGAGCTGGTCAAGGAGATTTTCAATAGCGACCGTGTCATCTCCTGGTGGTAGGGAGGCAATAGGATCTTGTGTCGTTTACATGAGACTTCACGCCAACTGTAAGCTCCAGTCCTGTGGTGTATTAAGGGCTATTTGTGAAACGTAATCGTGATCTTTACCCCATTTGTTTGAGCCTTGAAAAAGATCTTGCTCGATCTGAAAAGAGTTTGGCACACCTACCACAGCCAATACAGCGAGCCCTTCTATCCAAGATTCTTCCATTTAGTAGTCCGAGATCTCCATGTATCCTCAACGAAATCACCTTTGACCACCATCCCATAGATAGAATCGAGCCGCCGCCTACCAGTTCAAGACTTCGTCCAATCCCGATATTTTATTTGCCAATCCTGCCCTGAGCACGGCTTGAGATTGCCTCGTCATCCCGAAAGATGCAGGACTCCTCTTAATGAAAGCTGAAGTGGTTTCACTCCTCACAATCACAGTTACCAGGCAATTAACTTTGTGTTCTTATTAATAAATGGATGTAGCCCACCAAATTTTAAATCCAGAGTGTGCAGTAGCCTTTTACTGCGGCTTGAAAATCCTTGCTGCAACGCTTGTTTCTCGAATTTGCTCCTCGACATATTTATGAATATGCCTACGTCACAAAATCGCTCCAACTTCGCGTTTCGCCATGGTTTTCTGCGCCTCGTTACCGGTTCTAATGCACAATCTGGGTTTAAAGTAGGAATCTTTTTCACAGATGATGGATTTGTAACGGTTAAGAAAAAGATGTCCATGACACCCATGAAGGCGATTATACATAATGGCATAGCCTATAAAGAACGTCACATGAATGTTAAAGAGCCGTGGGGGACGCTGGGCAAAATGATGTGGAAATGATTCGTCATTGGTAGCCGGGTAAAAGTGGTTTAAGTATCAGATGCGATCAGTTCCGGTCGAAACGCGAGATCCTCCTTATCCTCACGGTTTGCAATAACCCTTTTTTTAAGAGTGTCAGATGCGTTTGTCCCGGAAAATGACTGAATTGATTTGCATTAAATAGGCTAAAAGTGTAAGAGAAAATACCTGATCTTACGGAACTTCTATATCGACCTCTAAATAGGCCAAAACAAGAAACAATACCATGACACGACTTATTGACCTTGTAAAGAACGCCCCGGTGCATGAACGGCGTCTCGAGTTTCGTACTTATCCGTTAGAGGACGACCGCTTAATCGTAGAAGGCTGGCTTAGAGATGAGCGACTCGTTCCAGGATACCATCGGAATGGCGAGTCCCGCCCAACTGGCGTGGTGCACTGGATGTGCGTCCGGCTGCTCATTGGCGGCTGGCCCGTTACCATCCTGGATGCTGAGGCGGAAATGCCCGATATTCCACACGAACTCTGTCCAACCACCCTGGAATCGGTGAAAAGGATAGTGGGCCTATCCATTGTTTCCGGTTACAGCGAAGAAGTGCACAAGCGCCTGGGTGGGGTTCAGGGCTGTGCGCATCTAACACATCTCATCGTAACCATGGGCCCTGCTGCCCTACACGGGTATTGGACCCATCAGTCGCGCCAGCGTCGCCCTATTCCCCGGTTCCTGGATGAGTTTCAAGGGTTAACCACCCTGATCAACAGCTGCAAGCTTTGGAAAGAAGACGGCCCATTGATGCAAATGATACGGGAAACCCTGGAAAAGCCCGAGGAAAAGAGCCAGTAGGGAATTTTTCCGGACAGTTCAGTCTGGCTGGTTCCTCATGTTGCTTCCCGTATATTCGTAAGCGATTTTTCAATGCGATCAAAGGCTTCCCTTAGAACAGGATAAGCGGTGCCCACGTTAATCCGAATATGGCCTTCTCCAGGGGGACCATAGGCGGCGCCATTGTGCACAATTACCTTGGCATTCTTTTTGAGATATTCGGTCATCTCCTGGCCTGTCATGCCAAAGCAGGTAATATCTGGAAAAAGAAAAGGCGTTGCCTGGGGCACAGGGCACCGGATGCCCGGTATTTTTAAAAGACGCTCGACTCCATAATCCCGCATTTTCTTAAGATGAACCATGAGCCTGCCGAGCCAAGGGCTTCCATTGGTCAGGGCGGCCTTTGCAGCAGCCTGGGCAAGCGTGTCAGCATGAACGATCATACCGTGGAGCCGTTTTTTGAGTTCTTGCATGTGTTTTCCGCGAAAGGCAATGTAGGCGATGCGAAATCCGGGAATACCAAATGCCTTGCTAAAACCAAAAGCGCTAATAGTCCTTTCGAACAGATCGGAACTAAGAGATGCAATGCTAACGTGTTTACCTTCGAATACCATGTCCTCGTAAAGCTCATCGGAAAAGATCAAAAGGTTATTCTCCTGAGCAATTCGGCCTATTTCCTCAAGCTCTTCCTGCGTGAAAACCCTTCCAGTGGGATTATGAGGGTTTGATATCATTAGCAGGCGCGTCCTTGACGTAATCCGGCTTTTAAGGTCATCTAAATCCAATCTTAAGTTATCCTGAAAATCCAAGGGATTGAAGACGGGCACACCTTGGGCATTTTCAATGTTTTCCATAAATGGCGGGTAAACAGGAGCCGGAGAGATCACTGCCTCATCGCCCGGTTTCAAGGCATAGTAACAGGACAAAAAGATCGAGAACATGGTGCCAGGGATCATGTGCACATCGTCCGGTGTAGCCTGGATCCGGTTGACCCGATTGAGTTTTTCACAAACCACTTCCAGAACATCCGGATCTCCGCCATATTGTCCATAAGGAGTTCGGTCCTCCTCTACAGCCTTGATAATGCCATCCTTGATTTCCCGCGGTGGAGGGAAGTCTATATCCGCCACTGAAAGCGAGATAACGTCTTCTCCCCATCGGCCCCATTTTAATGCAGCTCGCGTCCGAAGAAATCCTTTATCAATTGTGTCAAATTCCGCCATCTGTTTCTCCTTGTATTCTACTTTCATTGATACAACATACGTTCTTTTCCTTTGTATAGCATATATTCTCGAAAATCAGAGGGATCATTCAGATATGTAACATCGTCTATCATTATGACAGATTCTTTTTTTGGTGGCCAAAAACAAGAAGAAAGAGGGGGTCTTGCCAAAAAAAGTTCCCAATGTCGTCCAAAGAAGAAACTAAACACAAATTTGCCTTTGAGCCTTACGTGATAATTTAAAGGCAGAGTTAGAGGATTAGATCCTGCTCTATCCTTCTAATAGCCGAAGACAGTCCTGGGGAAAGCGGTGGGTTCCTTTTTCATCGAGGCTTACCCTTACAAGAGCATCTGGATCATTGATTGTGGTATCCGGATCGGTTATGATTCCATGTAGACCCACATATTCATCCATGTAGCTCTGCCATGCCTCGTCCTGTGATTTCCTGAATATTTCAACCTTTTGCCCTTTGCGAAAAACAACCATTTCATATCTCCATTTTGCCCATATATATTGTTCATTATTTATTATTTGGTTACATTTTAGTGCTTTGAAAATAATACAGGTAGGGCCATGGGGATCTTTTTTTCAAAAGCCGCATAAGCTGGCCTCATTACATAGAACGTCAGATCGGCCCTGAAATTCAGCATAGGACAGCCCCAGACGGAAATCTTCCTAAAAGAGGTCGCCTTCTCTGCCTGCTCCCCACCCCTGTTCAAGGCCCAGGGGGCGTGCCACGAGCTTCGTATGATTTGTGATGCGGCTTTTGAAAAAGAGATCCCCATGGCCCTACAATCCACGATTTTTTTAAACGCTAAAGTGTTAAATTATTTGTTATGCTCAAATACATAAGGTAATTTGAAAGGCACTCACAATTCTGTCATTGGGAGAAATAGCAAAGCAATCTCTTAGTAAGCGACTTGTTTGGCTTTTGCTGTCCTTTTACATGCCTCACAAACCACATGATCAGAGATGACCTCGGGTATACCCCCGATCTTTTTTTTGATATAATCAAGGTACTTGGCAGGCCCCAATACAGTACCACAGCTTTCACAACGTACCAGCTTTTGGCGATTTAATATAGTCCCGCAAAGAGATAGGACTCTTTCATTATCCATATCTTCTATTCTCATGGCTTCATTGGGGCAATTTTCAGCACATGCACCGCACGCAATACATCTCTCTTGAGTAAGCCTGAAATCTGTCTTAACCGGGTGATCAAAATCAAGATAACCCATTTGCAATGCATCAATGCCCATCTTGTGGTGGCACACCTGGACACAGTCTCCACAGCGCCGGCAAATATCACAGCGAAGGCATCTGAGGGCCTCCTCCCTTGCCATATTCTCCGAATAACCCAACTCCACCTGTTGGAAAGTGATTCGCCTTCTATCAACATTCAGTAAAGGCATTTCCGGTCTTTTCAGGATCATCTTAGTGGTGGCAGGGACCTCTAACCAATCAGTTCGAGCCCTCCTAACAGGAACAGGAGGCGTCTTTGGCTGGGGGATGCCCGATAGGTAGCGGTCTATGGAATACGCGGCCCTCTTACCTCCGCCAATGGCTTCAACAATTGTAGCAGGACCCAAAACAGCATCTCCAGCTGAAAAGACGCCTTCCACGGATGTTTCCATACAGGCTCTATCCACGGCAATCGTATTTCGTCTTGTCCATTCAAGATCGGTTAAAGAACTCATGCATTCATGATCAACTCTCTGACCGATTGCAGAAATGACCGCATCCACATCAATAAAATGGTCACTCCCTTCTACGGGCATGGGACGTCTTCTACCACTTTCATCCGTGGAACCCATCTCAGCCCTTAGGCAATGGAGAGATGTGACCTTTCCATCAGCACCCTTGATCTCTACCGGAATGGCCAGGCAGGAAAACATCACACCTTCTTCCTCTGCCTGCTCTACTTCTTCTTCATCCGCAGGCATCTCCTGGCGCCTCCTGCGATATACTATGGTCACCTCCTCACAGCCCAAGCGTATACAGGTACGGGCTGCATCTATGGCCACATTTCCACCCCCTATAATGGCGACCTTTTTCCCTGGCATGTGTCTCTCACCTAAAGCAACCTGTGTAAGTAAAACTAAGGCATCTGTCACCCGAGGATAATCATCTTCACCGGGAATGCCCATCTTGAATGAGTTATGAGCACCAATAGCAAACAAGAAGGCTTCAAATCCTTCATCTCTTAAGTGCTCAAGTTTAATGTCCCTGCCGAAGCTGGTATTAAAACGAAATTCAACGCCTAATTCCTCGATCATGGCCACTTCCCGGTCAATGATCTCCCTGGGAAGTCGATACCTCGGTATCCCAACCATCATCATTCCGCCGGCCATGGGCAGAGCCTCTATTACCGTAACCCCATATCCTTTAAGGGCTAAATAATAGGCAGCGGTCAATCCTCCAGGGCCTGCCCCTATTATACAAACCTTTTTGTTTTTATCCGGTTCCTTTGGGGGATTTTTGTAATGCCTATCTGTAAGGGCCCTTTCAGCAGCAAAAGCCTTGAGAGTTTTTATAGAAATGGGGGCATCAATCCTTCCCCTTACGCACATGAATTCACAGGGCCGGGTGCAGACAAGCCCGCAGACCCATGGAAAGGGATTGTCCTTTCGTATGATATCTATAGCCTCTGAGTCGTGTCCTAAGCCTATTAGGGAAACATAGGTTGGGACGTCTATGCCTGCGGGACATGCCATCTGGCAGGGGGCAGGTGCTAATTTAAAACAATCGCCGGTGGGGCAGTTATGAGTCTCGATATGGCTATTGAGGGATTCGAGATGGTCAGTCAACACTGAGCTGACCAGATTTCCTGTTTCAACTGAAGATTCGTCCAGGTCTTTATCTCTTAATTCATGAGAAAGAGATCTGATGGCCGGAATATGTTCATCACCTGCTCTGCCCCATGAGATATCATTCAAGAGATCCAGAATCTCTTCTGCAATGCCCCTGCTTTTAGGGATCTTTAATTGTCCGGACTTGACAATTTCGTTTAACATAATGATGGTATTGTTGACGGGGCACATATCAGTCATTTTCTTCCCCCTCTTTTACTTTATCAATGCCATGGAGCCACCCATTTAATTACACCGGTTGGGCAGACTTAGTCACAGGAACTAAACCCTATACAGTAATCGGATACCCTTACAAAATCCCCATTCAAGGCGGGGTTATTTTCTCTACAGGTTTGCTAGCATAGGTCTTTTGAAGGTGTGTGGCAAGCAGCCTCCGATCTTTTACTGAATACAGTTTGGCACAGATGGGGCAAAGCTTATGATGTTCTTTTACATCCGGTTGAGATCCTTCAGCTTGTTCGACATGTTTTAGAAACTTAGCAGTTGTACAATACCTTCCACACATCTCGCATCTCTCGAGTGAATGTCTTCCGATAACCTCCTCCCTGATCAATATGGTTCTTACATTTCCCTTATCCTCAAACACGATAGCCCCGGTCGGGCATATGCTGGTACAGGTTCCGCACCCTATACAGGAACCTTCTTCTGAAGGAACCACATATTTCATTCCTTCCCTTTTGACCATCCTCAGCGCCCTTGCACCTATAATATCTTTACAGACCCTTATACACAGACAACAGCGAATACAACCATCGGGTTTTGCAC
This sequence comes from Desulfobacteraceae bacterium, assembly GCA_020349865.1. Next base: position 3,218,387 of record CP070700.1, on the reverse strand, counting down.
CTGTTGTGAGCCCGAATTCTTCACCAATCTGATCGATAACTTCAGCACGGGGAGCCAATTTTAAGAGATTTCCAATCGCAACGTTCCTTAACTGATGTACCATCGCACTGTCAGTTGTTATTTCCAATCCTTCCTTGGCTTTTACCTCACATGACAGCCTGGTGTGGGGGGCTTATCCTTCTCCTTTATTTCAACAACACAAAGTTTACATGATGCACCGGGCACAAGGGCATGATGAAAACAGAGATGCGGAACCCTAATCCCTTTCTCCTCTAATATCAAAAGGAGTCTCTTGCCTTCATCTACTTCATGTTCCTTTCCATTAATTTTTATCTTAACAATATTGCCCATAGCAGTGTCTCCATCCAGGGATTTAGGGCTTAGAACTTCTGGGAATCTGTGGTAAGCATTTCAAGTATTTCGGAAGGACTCCTTGAAAGCCCTTAACCAGCATTTTGGAGCAGGAAACTGGAGATATGTATTTTGTTTCCACTTCGGGAAGGAAATAAAAGTGGTAATAACTTCATGAAGAATTCCAATACTACAATACTCCATTTGGGACGAAGTCCCTGTGTTCTTCTCGCGGGCCAGTCTCAAGGATCCTGTCGATTATTCTAACATTGCGGCACCCTTGGTGGATGCCATGGCTTGGGCATAACGCTCCCGCTTAACCAGCGACATCTTTTCTGTTACGTTAAAATCAAGGCAGTGAGAGGTGCAGATCGTAACGCATGTCGGTTTAAGGCCTTTATCAATACGATCCATACAATAATCACATTTTACCACTTTGCCTATGTCCGGATTCCATTGTGGTGCACCCCAGGGACATGCGGAAATGCATGTTTTACAACCCACACAAAGTTCGTGATCCACAAAGACAATCCCATCCTTAGGTCTCCTCTGCATAGACCCTGTCGGGCAAGCAGCAACACACCAGGGATTTTCACAGTGAAAACAGGGCATAAAGATATAGGATGCCCGTGGCCTGCCATCAAAGAATTTGGGACCAACTGTGATTATCTGGCAGGGTCTCGTTTCTGGGGGTAAGGATTTGTAACTCTTGCAGGCAATTTCGCACGAGTGACAACCGATACATCTCTGCTGGTCCTGCAACATAAAATATTTACTCATTTTTCTCCTCCATTAATGTTTGAAGATTGACTACTGATTACTTAAGATTGATTATTTGGGAATTCTTGATTTATTTTTTATTCGTCAATCGGAAATCTTCAGTAATCAATTGCTCACGCTTGTTTTACGGTTACAAAAGTATCGTGAAGTGCCGGACTTCCACCGATCATATCCGAGATGTTCTTTTGCAGCAAAGCGTCTGATACGCCCATATTGTATGAGCGGGTAGCCGATTTAGCCTCATGACCGAAACCGTGGAGGATGAAAACAGCCTCCGGGTGAATGAGATCGGTTACAAATGCCTTGATTTTGCCGGAACCAACCTTAGAAGATATATCCACTAAATCACCGTCACTTATATCCAGATCTACTGCCTTTTCTGAATTGATCCAGAGAATATTCTCTGATGATAGCTCATTTAAATAAGGATTATTCTGTGTGGAGATATGAGTGTGGAGGGCATTTCGCCCGACCACAAGCCGGAACTGGCCTTTTGAAGGCACTGGCGCTGGTTCGTAGGCAGGAAACGACTCGAAACCGGCATTTTCCAGGAGAGAAGATTTAAATTCGATTTTCCCAGACGGGGTCTTAAACTTGATCCCGTCTTTTCGATCCCAGAAAATCTGTTTTTTCCCATACGCCACAAATCCCTTGGCATCGAAGTCTTCCAATGAAAAGCCTGTCCCTTCGAGTTGCCAGCGCACCAGGTCTTCAATGTTTTCATAAGGAAAATACTTGCCTATGCCGATGCGATCAGCGAGCTGTTTAAAGATCATTGCGCCATCACGAGTATCATAGCGTGGAGCGACCGCCTGTCTCCTGAGAAACATTTGTGGCTTGAGCCCATTGGCCTGTTGTATAGAATCTGTTCGTTCAAGATAGGTGGACTCCGGCAAAATTACATCCGAATACCATGCGATGTCACTGGGATTGATTTCAATGGTCACAATGAAATCCAGCTTGTCCAGAGCCTTTTTGTTCTGGTTAGTATCTGGAATGGACATGATGGGATCAAAACGATAGGCAATGAGTGCCTTTATGGGATAGGGGTCTTCGTTCAGAATAGCGAAGGGCAACATCTGACCTACTCCGTGATTAGGATCTGGCAATGGAAAGTCAGGAGTTCCCACCTTGTCGAATCGAGGCACCTTGATCTTGGGAAATTTCTGGTCAGTAAGTTTTCTTGCAGGTTTTCCGCCTACCTCACCGGGACCTTTTTTAAAAAAGAAGCCGCCCTTAGCCTCCACGCTGCCCATCAAGGAATTCAGTATCATGATGGAACGGCGAAAGTATATCTCATTGGTATGGCTCGCGCCTCGATATCCGAAATGAAAGATAACCGAAGGCTTGTCCCTGCTTATCCTCCGGGCAAGGTCTACGATCTCTCCGGCAGGAATGCCTGTTTCCTTTTCAGCCCATTCCGGTGTATAAGGATGAACAAAATCTTGAAGCTCAGCCAGCCCTAGGACCCATCTGTCTACATATTCGGCGTTGTATAAGTTTTCTTTGAGTATCACATGAATAAGGGCATAGTTGAGCGCAATATCGGTGCCCGGGCGGATCATCCAGTATCGGTTGGCCTTGGTGGCAGTTATTGATACTCTAGGATCGATATAGGTCATCTCAGCACCCTTTTCCAAAGCCTTCATTATATTTTTTACGACTTTTACCTCAATGGCCTCAAAAATATTTCGGCCGTACAAGACGATGTGTTTGGCGTTTGCATAGTCCATTCCCATACCGGTGTCAGGGTAGCCAAAAAGGGACCTGCAGGCAGTATTTACTGAACCTTTGCATATAGCATCGTGGGTAAAATGGTTAGGAGAATTAATGGCCTTTAAGAATGTCTTGCTCGCATGAGTGCTGAGTTGTGTATGCTCTCCCAAGACCACGCTGTGACCTCCATGCTTATCAATGATCGACTTCAACTTTTCCGCCACATAATCAAGGGCTTCATCCCAGGTCACCTTTTTCCACTCACCGGATCCGCGCGGACCGCTTCTGATCAAAGGGGATCGCACACGTTCATGGTCATACAATAGTGCGATTCCAGCTGAACCCCGGGGGCATAGACTGCCTTCAATCCCAGACACATAAGGATTGCCTTCTATGAATTTTACCTGCCCATTTTCCGTTGTGACTTTTATAGGACAACGGGCTGAGCACATAAAACAGATGTTGTATACTTCTTTTTCCATATCTTTTCTCCTTCTTGTTCTTCCTTTAGGAATTTTGGATCACATTCCCCACCTTAATGTATTTGGCCCTCGTATACAAAAAACATTTCACCATTTCAATGACGAAAAATTTAAAGACACGAAACTAATACAACTTTTTTCCAATTACCGACATTTATAGGATGTTGGGCTTGGCAGTTGTAGGCCGGGTTTAATTATGTTTTTTATGTCTTGATCCGGTTTTGGGAGCTTATGGCAATGAGCTTCTATTTAGAATTGCTGGCCACCCCTGATGTTCTTGTTGAACCCCAACTTTTATGGTAATATTTTAATCATGTTATAAGCTGAGCCATGGAAGGGAAATGAATGGAAATTGTAATAGTGGGTGCAGGTGCCATTGGAAGGTTTTTCGGGGGTATGCTGGGCAGGGAAGGCCACGAAGTGGTCTTTGTGGAAAAGGACCCTGAAGTCGTAAAGGCAGTCAACAATAAGGGAATCGAGTTTATGGAGCTCGGGGACGCAAAAAGCAGTGCCTATCCGACTGTCCAGGCTCAGGCCATCCCCGAAGGCGGTTCCATTGACTCCTGTGATCTTATTATCATGGCAATCAAGGGTATACTACCGCAGCTGCTACCAGAAGCGTAGGCCATTTAGTGCGCAGCCATTCTCCCCTTCTCACTATTCAGACGGGCCTCGGAAATATTAAGACAATGGCCGAGATAGTAGATAAAGAGAACATTCTTGGAGGTGTAACATTCCATGGGGCAACCTCTCTGCATGGATCAAAGGTCAGACATGCTGGATTGGGGCAAACCCTGATCGGCGAACTGCAAGGTGATATGACCGATCGCGTGGAACGGGTGAAGGATGCCTTTGAAGCCTCGGACATCCAAACCAAGGTATCTGCAAATATAATTGGGCATATCTGGACAAAGGGTTTGGTCTATTCGGCCATAAATCCCATAACTGCTATCCTCCGGCTTAAGAACGGTCAACTGGTTGAGAAGATGGAATCCATTGTTCTGTCCAAGCGCCTTAAGGAAAGCCTGTGGCCCATGTCCATGCTATTCAGTTGCCTTTGGATGACCTTTACGACTGGCTGCTGGAGGTCTGCCGCAAAACAGCAGAGAACCTCTCACCCATGGTACAGGATATTTTAAATAACAGGCCGACGGAGATAGAGTCCCTTAATGGGGCTATCTATTCAATGGGAAAGCACAAAGGGGTTTTAGCCCCCCTTCATCAGACCATGACCGAGCTGATCCGCTTATTTGAAAAATGGGGAGGTGGTCGTGAATTTGAAGGCTGATGAAGAGTGAAAAGAGCTCATAGCCCTACCACCCTTTGATCGGTTTTAAAAATTGGTAATAAGGAGAACAAGCAATGACACAAAAGACTGACAGAAGGTTTTATCTTAAACACTTCAAAGCTATTAGCCACGCTATTTCAACATATGAAGATCTAAATACACTCATTAATCATCTTGCTGAAGGTACGAGTCGGGCATTTAAGGCTAAGGGTTGCAGTATAATGCTCCTGGATGAGAGGGAAAATCAATTATTTCATGTGGGAAGCTATGGCATCAGTGAGGAATATATTCGCAAGGGACCGGTAATGGTGAAAGACAAGTACTGTGCTGTCTGCACGGGGGAGCCTGTTTTTATCGAGAACATTCAGAACGACCCCCTGGTTCAATATCCCAAGGCCGCGGCCAGGGAAGGAATAGTTGCTATGTTATCTATCCCTATCAAATGTCGAGGAGCAGTAATCGGCATATTAAGAACCTACCATGGGGAACCCCGGGTATACCATGAAGAGGATATTGATTCTTTGTGTGTACTGTGTGGGCTTCTGGGATTAGTTATCGAGAACAATGGACTAAGGAACTTCCTTGATCAGGTGAAGGTTGCACTGGGAAGTCTCCCGCTCCGAATGCTGGAGGGACTATAGCCAGTGGAAGGGCGTATTGTCACAGATACTACGGAAATTTTTTCCATAGATTATGGGGATATCATCCAAATCGACGAAAAATGCTATACTGTAACAGGGCATGAGCGTGAACGGCGATTTGGCATGGAGGATCCCAAGTTTTGGGTAAAGAGGGCGGTTGATTCCGACACAGGGGAGAAGAAGATTCTCAAGCTCTCTTTTCTCGAGTCTTTTGAAACCTATTTTGGCAACGTCATGGTGAGATGCTTTAGAAATCCTAAAAAAGAAGCAGATATTTTGAAACTCGTCAGTGATCATCCCTATTTCATGAAAGGAACAGCGCGTAGAGATGAAAAAGACAACATTATCCGTATATTAGATATAGTGCCAGGTACAAATTTTTTTCTTTATATTGATTCGCTTAGCATGGGCTATGAGACCTATTTTATAAAAGCACTGCCAGATATTTTGAAAAAGTTAGTAAAGGCATTTGAAGCTATCCGCTTTCTTCACATCCATGGGTTCAAGCACGGTGATATCAGAAACGATCATATAATAGTAGATCGTGATACCGGAAACTATGTTTGGATAGACTTTGATTATGATTATGAAGCAAGCGAAAATCCATTCGGGCTGGACGTCTTTGGGTTAGGAAATATTTTGATTAATGCAATTGGAAAGGGGTTTCACAATATTCATATGATACTGAATGATACGATGACTTACGGAGACTTGAAAGATCGTCTTGAGCCAGGAGATTTCTCCATAATACACAAGAGGAGATTTATTAATCTAAGAAAACTCTATCCGGACATCCCCAAACCCCTGAATGATATTCTAATGCACTTCTCAAAAGGTGCGGATATATACTACGAATTTGCAGAAGAAATGATTGAGGATCTGAACAGGTGTCTATACTCCATTTTTGAATAACAGGAGAAAAGCTTTGAAAAATTCGATCCTTGTGTCAGTGAACGATTCTGTAAGCTCCAGGGCGGCGCTGGATTTTCTTGCCCGGTTAGCATTCTGTCCTGAAGATTGCACTATTACGTTGCTTCATCTGTTCAGAAAACCATCGGCCAGTGAGGAACTCATGGGTAAAAAGTTCACTGAGGAACAACCAACAAGATTTGTGGCCGTTTTACAAAAAGCAAAGGACAAACTGGTCGAATTCGGATTTAATCCCAACAAGATAGAGGTAGAGATGGTGACCCAGCCTTACGCAACCATAGCAGAAGGAATTATTGACCAGTTCAGGAAGAAGAATTATGATATGGTGGTGATTGGGCGTAAGAGGATGTCCAAGGCCGAGGAGTTTGTGATGGGTGATGTAAGCGTTAAGCTCGTTAGAGCCCTTGAGGGGGCGGCTGTTTTGGTTGTCACATCCGATTAGCCCTGGGTTTAAAAAAATCTTGATAACTTTACAGGGGTTGCCCCGCCAAGGATGGTAAGTTTTTCCATGAAACACCGCGTCCCGTGTGAATGATATGGCCGGGTAACGGCCTCGGTTCTTCCTGTGCCTGATCATTCCTGACAGGTAAAAAAAGGTAAATGTGTGACCATGATGTGCCTTGGCGGTTTTCCAAGCTGCGTCGAAAAGCTCACTGTCTTTAACAGAAAGGGCACCTTGCAGTTCTGTATTGCCATTCTTTATACTTTTACTTGACATGTGAACCAGATGGGACAGTGAAATTGGCGATTGACGATTGATGATTCATTATTTAAAGTAAACCCTAAGGTTTCAAACCTACACCACCAAAATCGCTATACTCGCACCATAAAACACCATTTGCTACTATACTCGCCTCGTCCGGGATCCCACGTACTTATGACCTGTCCGAGGCTGTGCGCGGCCACATCTGGCGCACGCAGGCGTGTTTTCCTCGATGCAGGCCTTAAACGTTAAGGTTAACAAGTATTGTTTAAAAAAACAGAAAATATTAAATCGAAAATATCAATCCAGGGAGGAGAGATCAATGAGAGTGATATATCAAGTGCTTGTAAATGGTTTACTGACTATTGTGCTTACCCTATTCATAGTGTCGTGTGCTTCGATTCCTGAGCTGAAATTACATTATCAGCTTCCACCGCCATCGGATCAATTGAAGGGTAAGAATGTATTTCTGGAAGTTGAGGATGCCCGGAAGACCAAAGAGATTCTTGGGCAAGGAGCAAAGCAAGAATTCGGTAATTTTGTTGGAAATATTTCTCTCATTGTGGCTCGGCACAAAGAAACGGGCTTTAAAATCGGACTATTTAAGCTTACGGCAATGGTAAAGGAGGGATTTAAAAAAAGGCTGGCCAACGCAGGCCTGAAGGTAGTGGCTGAGAGGTCCCCTGGAGAACCACAACTGTTAATTATCCTTAACGATTTCGTCCTTGACCTTGTGAATAGAAAATGGATAGCAAAAATGGGCTATGAAGCGAAGTTAATGAAAGATGGGGAAAGCCTTGCGACACAGATCATTGAAGGGGAGGCAGAGCGCCTTAAACTGATTGGTCGGAAGGAGGCGGACACCGTAATGGGGGAAATCTTCACAGATATGGTCAACCGGCTGGATTTGGTGAAATTATTCCGGCAGGCAGGGTTAGCTGAGTAATCTTAACAACTGTAATTGATCAAGGGTTAACAGGCCCTTGGGCCTTTCATTCTATTCTGGGGCTCCCAACCTGGTCAATAAAACCGCAAAGCTATTTTGTACCCTAAGTGATGATGAACGCAAAAGAGAGGGTGTTTTTAATAAGTCTGGGGTGTGCCAAGAATCTGGTGGACAGTGAAAATATGCTTGGTATGCTTCAATCCAATGGTTTTGGCCTGGCACCGGGCATTGATGAAGCGGAAGTGGCCGTGGTTAACACCTGCGGGTTTATCAGGCCTGCTGTGGAAGAGGCCATTGATACGATCCTTGAAGTTGTAGCCCTGAAGAAACGGGGAGCGCTAAAGAAGGTAGTGGTGACCGGGTGTTTTGTGCAGCGTTATGGCTATAAACTGCTAACGGAGATTCCAGAAGTGGACGGGTGGTTGGGCACAGGAGAGTTTTATCGGGTTGCAGATGTTATTGCCAATGGCAGGCCAAGTGCTCCTGCGCCTTTTTTTATTGGGAGGCCAACTTATTTGGCAGACCACTCTGTCCCGCGGATTTCCACAGAGCATTTTTACAGTGCTTACCTCAAGGTTGCTGAGGGGTGTTCTCACAGATGTTCTTACTGTATCATCCCCAGTCTGAGAGGGCCTTTTCGAAGTCGAATGCCAGAGTCCTTGATGGTAGAAGCAGAGGAGATGATAAGTCGGGGTGTAAAAGAAATTAACCTTGTTGCCCAGGACACCACCATGTATGGTAAGGATCTCGGGGAAGGGGTTTGTCTGGAGGACCTGCTGGATAGAGTGGTCAAAGTGGAGGGGATCCGGTGGATTCGTCTATTATATTGTCATCCTAATGGGATATCAAATCGTCTTCTGGAGCTTATAGATTCCGAGGAAGTCATTTGCCCTTACCTTGATGTGCCCCAGCAGCATGTTAATGAAAAGATTCTGAGGGCCATGGGGAGAAATTTCGGGAAAGAGACTCCATGGGCATTGGTTGAAAGGATAAGATCCAGAAAACGCAGGATCAGTCTCAGAATGACCCTGATGGTCGGTTTCCCAGGGGAAACAGAGGAAATGTTTAATGAACTTTGTGATTTTGTAAGGATGGCACAGGTTGACCACCTTGGGGTATTTATTTTTAGTGCGGAAAAGGGGGCGCCAGCGGCCTGCCTGCAGCCAACCGTGGCGCATGAAGAGGCTGAGCGAAGACGAGATACTATTATGGCTCTTCAGGCGGATATTTCAAAAAAAATAAATCAACGTATGGTTGGTTATACTGTACCGGTGCTGGTCGAAGGCCCAAGCCATGAGACCGATTTGTTGCTAAAAGGGAGGACCGCAACCATGGCTCCTGACGTGGATGCACAGGTTTTGATAAACAAAGGCAAGGGCGTGCAAGGCGAAATTATGCCGGTACTCATAAGACAGGCCCATGCCTATGACCTTGTGGGGGAAATTAAGGGTTAAGATGGATTCGGGTAGTGAGATTTTAGACAAGTATTCAGAACATATTACAAAAATTAACAAGGAGTTGAAAGAAGCCCTCACTTCTCGGGTAACCCTTGCAGAAGATATCGGGAAACACACCCTATTAGGAAACGGCAAAAGGCTTAGGCCTCTCTTTTTTGTGCTATCCTGCCAGATCTGTAATTATCAAGGGAGAGACACATATCGTCTTTCGACCATCTTTGAATATCTCCATGCCGCCTCCTTGCTCCATGATGACGTTGTGGATAATGCTGAAAACAGACGAAATAGACCTTCGGCCAATAATGTCTGGGGAAATCATGCGGCGGTGTTAGAAGGGGATTTCTTGTATTCAAATGCATCTTTAATCGCAGTGGGCTCGAGTAACTTGCTATTTCTGAAGAGGCTTACAGAAACCGCTAAACAGATGGCAGAGGGGCAAATAATGGAATTAGTCCATACATACGACTGGGAAACCACCAAGGAAGAATACATGGAGATTATCACTGCCAAGACAGCTGTTCTCATGTCTGCTGCGTGTGCCTGTGGAGCCATAATAACCGGAGCTGAAAAGAAAGCCGAGCAGTCTCTTGAGGAATTTGGGCTTAACATGGGAATAGCATTTCAGCTCATGGATGATCTGCTGGATTATATTTCTACTGAGGAGGTGTTTGGAAAGCCGGTTGGAAAGGATCTAAAAGAAGGCAAGATTACCCTGCCCCTGATATATACTCTGCCAAAGATAGAGTTGTCTGAGAGAAATAGACTTGAACATTTATTTAAGAATCACCGGGCTACTGAAGAGGATTATAGAAAATTCATTGATCTTATGAGGAGTAAAGGGGCCCTCGATAAGACTTGGAATGACGCAAAGTCATACGTGGACAGGGCTGCTGGCTGCTTGAGCATGTTCCCTGATTCCCCTGCCAAGAGAAGTCTCCTGGAATTGAATCAGTTCATCGTCGAAAGGAAGTACTGATGATTGTCGATCGACTATTTAGTGCCTGAACGAAAACTGCCAATTTCCCCGATTTCTGTGTTAGACTCAAATTTTGACGGCTTCGTAAAAAGTCCATCTGCCGCTCGACAGGCTCGCGGCCCTGAGCAAAGCCGAAGGGCTGCGTTGCGCTTCATCTTTAGTCATTCCGACGTACGTATAAGTACGCCTCATTCCTAAAGATTCGCGCGCCTTACATCTG
>CP070700.1:3185400-3207797 GCA_020349865.1 Desulfobacteraceae bacterium | reverse complement strand
GCATTCATTGCCTGGGGCCGACGAATGGTTATGATTTTCACACCATCCATCTCATCCACCAGGACATGCCGTTTGAAGTCCTGATAGAAGGAGAAGGATTCCTGCGCCTGGGGAAAGCCCGGCCTTTCCTCCTGAAATTTGTCCATGATTCTATTGACTTCTGCCTCACCCAGATCCTTCATGACATCAAGCGGTCCTTTTCTGAACCCCAGGGCGATCTGGCAACCGAAATTGAGATCTTCTTTTGTACCGATTCCCCGGTCAATAATATCGAATGACTGGGAAAAGAAGATGCCAAGCATCCGGTCTCTTACTATATCTATTATATCCCCGAGGATCTCCACCTTGGCACCGGGGCGATGGGTTTGCCACCTGTCGACCGAGAGCAAGATCGGTGCGGGCCTGTAATGAGGGCCTTCTTCCATCTGGAGGGTGTTGGTTTCAAAGACAATAGGATTTCCATTTGCCATATTCAAAACAAAGAATGGCCCTGCAAACACAAATTCTTCCACCACCTTATCGACCTGGCTTGCAGAGGCATTGTCCAGTAAAAAGGCAGCCTCATTGCACCAGTTGTCAAAGATCCGGTCCAGCATGAAACAAATAACATTGTCTGTAATAATGGGGACCTTGCCTGTGCTTGCAAAAAACCAGAACAGATAATCAACTGTCTCCTGGCTTGCCCCTTGCCAGGTGATTACCTCTACAGGAAGGCTCCGCCATGCAGGTGCAAAGAAATGAGTAATAGTGGTCCTTTCCGGTTTTTTCATATTTGAAAAGATCCTGTCGGCAGGAATGGAGCTGGTGTTGGAGGTCATGATCGTTTCTTCACCGACTATTTTTTCCACGCTATCAAAGATTTTCTGTTTCAGAGGGATACTCTCGGTTGCAGCCTCGATTACCAGATCACAGTTTTTGATTTCATTGTAGTCCATGGTGTAAACAATATTTTCGAGGACCGCTTTTGCCTTGTCCTCTTTCATTTTCTTCTTCTCAATTGCCTTTTTTGCATAGCCGGAAAGTCGCTTCTCTGCATTTTTAAGCGGTTCCTCCACGACATCTACGAGGTAAAGCTTGATGTCCGGTAATGCGCTTTTTACATAGTATGCGATATCCGGCCCAATCGTGCCAGCGCCAATGATAGCGATTTCCTTTGGAAGGAGGCGTGTGGGCTTGAGAATCAAGGGGTTAAACGATGTGGCGTAAAGTTCTTTTTGCTGTTTCATAGGTCTCCTCCATTATTTGCTGAAGAGTTAAATGTAGTGTGAATATTAACGGTTTGTTGACTGCAATTTGTATGTTGTACCCAAAGCCTTTGTCAAGGCAAAGCTATATAATCCAGCACTGTTAATTCAGGCTGTCAATGCATTTAGGGCTGCCAATATTGAAGCGGGATTGGAATTTATAAAATATTGATTGACAAGTCAATCAATATCTGTTTTAGTAACATCGATGAAAAGAAATCCTGCAGTGATCAAGAAAGACAAAGAATCGGCGATTTTTAAGGCCGCCCTGAAAATAGTCAAGCAAAAGGGGTTTCACAAGGCCAGGATATCAGACATTGCCAGGGAGGCCGGTATTTCCTATGGACTGGTTTATCACTACTTCAAAAATAAAGAAGAGCTGTTTGACGTCATCCTTAACCGATGGTGGGACGGCCTGTTTCGGCTGATGGCAGAAATCACCAAGGCTGAATTTCATGTGCACAAGAACCTGAGCAGCATAATTTACCACTTCCTGGACACCTACCAGCGTGAACCTGAACTGGTGAATGTCTTTATTACGGAAATCTCCAGATCCACAACCAACCTGACCAATAACCGTCTGGATCATTTCAAAAAATTTATGTTCCTTACCGAGGCGGTGATCGAAGAGGGCCAGAAAAAGGAGGTACTCAGGGCAGATTTCAAGGCCCGATACCTCACCTACATTTTTCTTGGAGCGCTTGAGACTTTTGTTTCAGCCATGGTCCTTGCGGATCTAAGAATAAAGGATGATGCGCAAAAGGAGCGGATAGCGGAGAGTATTTTAGAGGTCTTTTTAAACGGAGCAAGGAACCAGAAGGGAAACAGACATTCAGTGGCCAGCGATCAGTGATATGAAACTGTTTTATTGCACATTTCTTCTTTTCCTGAATGCTGAAAGCTGAGCGCCTTTAAATTGAGGAGATTATGGATTTTTCTTTTACTGAAGAGCAAATGATGTTCAAGGGGCAGGTCATTCGCTTTGTCACAAAAGAGATTGTTCCAAGAGTGCAGGAACATGAACTTAAGGGGGAATTTGATTTTCAGTCTTTCAGAAAGCTGGGCGAATTTGGCATTCTCGGGCTTCATTTTCCCGAAAACCTTGGGGGAAGCGACGCCGATGTGGTGACAACAACATTAGCCGGGGAAGCACTGGGTGAAGCAGGCGTAGACGGCGGACTGAACCTTGCCTATGGGGCCCACACCTTTCTTTGTGCGGATACTATCTTCGCCCATGGAACAGATGTCCAGAGAGAAAAATATATCCCAAAGTTGGCATCGGGCGAGTGGATCGGGTGCATGGGGCTGACCGAACCGGGCGCTGGCTCTGACGTGGCATCCATGACCACACGCGCCGAAAAGCGTGGAGATCAGTATATTTTAAATGGTAACAAGATGTTTATCACCAATGGTCCTGTCGCTGATGTGGCGGTTGTCTATGCGAAGACAGAGAAAGAATTGAAACATGCCGGGGTTTCAGCCTTTATCGTGGAAAAGGGGACCCCTGGTTTTTCCGCAGGAAAAAATATCATCAAAATGGGAGTCAGGACCTCTCATACTTCGGAGTTGATTTTCGAAGACTGCCAGATTCCGGCGGATAACCTAGTAGGCCAGGAAGGGGCCGGTTTTCTCATGGCCATGCAGACTGTAGAATGGGATCGAAGCGCACTTTTGGCCCCATTTGTCGGTGGTATGACTTATGTGTTTAAGAAATGCATACGATATGCCAAGGAGCGCTACCAGTTCGGCCGCCCCATTGCCCAATTCCAGGCCATTAAACATAAACTGGCAGACATAAAAATCTTTATCGAAGCGGCCAGGTCTCTGGTCTACCGCATTGCCTGGTGCAAGGATCAGGGAAGGCCCCTGAATCATTTGGAGGCGGCTGTCGCCAAGCTCTTTATCGGCGATTGGAGCCTCAGGCCGGCCAACGATGCAATGGTCCTGCACGGAGGGTATGGATACTGTCACGAATATGAGATGGAAAGAAATTTCAGAGACAGTCGGCTGGCACCTATTGGCGGCGGCACATCGGAAATCACAAAGAAGATTATATCGAAGCTGATTTGACCTTTTTCACCCCTTCCAAACCGTTCGACTGCCCTCGGCCATGAGCGACTCGACTTGAGTTCGTCGACAAGTCTCGGGGCCGAATGGAACTTACGCCGAAGCCCGCACCTTTTAAGGGGAAGGGCAGGGCGGGGGTAGTAAATCAAAGGAACTAAAGCTATGAATTTCGATTTTGGTGAAACAGAAAGGGCCCGTTGCGAGAAGATTAAAGCCCTGTTTGATCCTGAATCCAGGGAAGCCCTTGCGAAACTGGAAAAAGGAGACGCTGAAGAGATTCGTGAGGCGACCCTGAAGTGGATGCAAATACTCGGTCAAGCAGGCTATCTGACACTTGGATTGGATGATGGGAAGAATAGCGTATCGCTCATAGCAACCCAGGAAGGCTTAGCTACGATATCTCCTTCACTTTTCCTAACGGTGGAGGTAACGGCGCGGATCTTTGGACGGTTGGTGGCAGTCTATGGTGCGCTTGATCAGAAGGATGACATCATCCCTCCCTTGAAGGAAGGGCGGCTTATCGGGGCAGTGGCCCTTTCCGAAAGGGGCATGAATATTGAGAACGATCCTCTGGATACTTCAGGCGTACGTGATAATGATGGTTTCCGGGTATCCGGATTAAAAAACCATGTAGTTAACGGCCCCATTGCCGACTGGATCGCGGTTGCAGGAAAGAGCGGGGAAGGAGTTGCTTTTTTCCTGATCAAGAAAGGCAGTGAGGGGCTATCCACTGATCAAAGGCTCTCCACGCTTGGATACAACGGCACGGCCATTTCGGCCGTCACCCTTGAGAATTGCCCAGTCACCTCAGCATGTATCATAGGCCCCTTTGAGGGAGAAGAGCCACTTAGGTCAGTTCGCGCGTGGGAGGACCAGATCCTTACAGCAGCGAGCCTGGGCCAGATGCAGCGAAGCTATGATGAGGCAGTGAACTATGCAAAGATCCATTTGAGCGGGGGCAAGCCGATAATCGCCTACCAGGAGGTTGGTTTCAAGCTTGCTGAGATGCTGACCCTTTTGCAGACTGCCCGGTTATTAGCTTACAGGGCCGCATGGATGACGGAAGCAGGAGACAGGGAGGCCGGCGTGCTTGCGCATTGCGCAAAGGTTTTTTGTACAGAATCCGCCGAAGAGGTGGCAAGCCATGCCCTTCAGATCTTAGGCGGGCAGGGTTTCATTCGCGGGAACCCGGCTGAGGGGGGCTATCGCGATTCAAAGTACCTTCAGATTGCCGGCACGTCCTCGGAGATATCCCGCATGAAGATCGCGGATGAAGTATTGCTTGGTTATTAATCAAACCACGAAGAGCGCGAAGGACACGAAGATTGGAATGTGATGAATGGCATTGAAAAAATTGCATTAAGCGGCCTTCGCAGTGAAACCCTGAATGATTTTGGATGGAAATGATATGGAAGTCGTTGAAACAAGAGTAGATACGTCCAGTGAGGAATACAAAGAAAATTACCAGGTCATGAAAGCCTTAGTGGAGGACCTCAGAAAAGAGCTGGAGATTGCGACAAGCGATCGCTCCGAAAAGGCCAGGGCCAGACTGGCCGAGCAAAACAAACTGCCGGTCCGAAAACGCCTGGAACTCCTTTTTGACCGTAATACTCCCTTTCTTGAGATAGCTCCCTTGGCCGCCAAGGGCATGTATGACAAAAAGGTCCACGGCGCGGGTATCATTACCGGGATAGGCATTGTCGGGGGCAGAGAGGTGCTCGTCCATGGAAATGATTCCATGATAAAGGGCGGGACTATCTATCCAATGGGTGTCAAGAAGGGGATCAGGACCCAGACCATTGCAATGGAAAACCGGCTCCCCATCATTTATCTCGTGGACTCGGGCGGCGCTTTTTTGCCCCTCCAGTCCGAGATCTTTCCGGATGCGGATGACGGTGGTCGTATATTTTACAACCAGGCCGTCCTCTCAAAAATGGGAATTCCCCAGATCTGTGGAGTCATGGGATTATGCACAGCAGGTGCTGCTTATATCCCGGCCATGAGCGATGATGTGGTCCATGTAAAAGGCACCGGGGCCATTTTTTTGGGCGGCCCGCCCCTTGTATTGGCGGCGACGGGCGAAGAGGTCACGGCCGATGAATTGGGTGGGGCTCATGTTCACTGCCGGGAATCCGGGGTCTCTGACTATTTTGCAGAGGATGATGCCCACTGTATTGAGATCATCCGCCAGATCGTCAGGAATCTTCCGCCTCCCAAAAAGGCGGATATCGGGACAAGGGAAGCCAAACCCCCGCGCTATGACCCAAAAGAAATCTACGGCATCGTCCCCCAAAAACTTGTCACGCCTTATGACGTTCGGGAAGTCATCGCACGTATGGTTGACGGCAGTGAATTCCTTGAATTCAAGGCCCTCTACGGGCCGACCATAGTCTGCGGCTGGGCTTATATCCACGGCTATCCCGTGGGAATACTGGGGAACAACGGCGTTCTTTTCTCTGACAGTTCTCTCAAGGCCACCCAGTTCATCCAGCTCTGCGATAAACGGGGAATCCCTCTTGTGTTTCTCCAGAACATCAACGGCTATATCATTGGAAAAGAGTACGAACGCGTGGGAATCACTAAGGACGGGCACAAGATGGTCAACGCGGTGTCTACGGCCACGGTCCCCAAATTCACGGTCATTATAGGGGCCTCCTTTGGTGCGGGAAACTACGGCATGTGTGGTCGGGCTTACTCCCCCCGCTTTTTGTGGATGTGGCCAAATGCCCAGATCGGCGTCATGGGTGGAGAGCAGGCCGCAGACGTCATGATCACTGTGAAAAACGATCAATTAGCCAGGGAAGGACAGCCGCCTCTCCCTGATGAAATGGTGAGGCAGATCAAAGAACCGATCATTGTCTCTGCCGAGAGAGAGGGAAACGCGTATTATTCAACGGCAAACATGTGGGACGACGGAATCCTTGATCCGGCAAAGACCAGGGACGTGCTCGGTCTGGCCATCTCGGCGGCGTTGAACGCGCCCCTAAGGGATGATGTGTATGGGTACGGAACCTTTAGGATGTAAGTGAGGTGTAAGGCATAAGGCGTAAGGTATAAAGCGTGACAATAAGCGCATGAGGATGAGCGGTTTTTAGTTTGGAAAAAGGAATTCATGATTCCAAAGACCGTTTCCTTGCGCCGTGCGCCTTAAGCCTTGTGCCTATGTAAAAGAGTAAATCATGTTTAAAAAAATACTTATTGCCAACAGGGGAGAAATAGCCGTCAGGATCATCAGGACCTGCCGGGAAATGGGCATGCAAACGGTTGCAGTTTATTCAGACGCTGACGCGGCCGCCGCCCATGTCCTGGAAGCGGATGAAGGGGTCCTCTTGGGAGAAACGGAGCCTTCCAGGAGCTATCTCAATATCGACCGGATTATGGATGCAGCCCGGTATTCAGGTGCCGGGGCCATTCATCCGGGTTACGGGTTTTTGGCTGAAAACCCGGATTTTGCAGAACGTTGCGAGGCAGCAGGGATAACCTTTGTAGGACCCCCTTCCCGTGTTATACGGGACCTTGGAAACAAGACCCTTGCGCGGACCATGATGGAAAAAGCCGGAGTCCCCGTGATTCCCGGGATGATGGAAGCGACAACCGATCCGGTGCTTCTGTGTGAGGAAGCGGAGCGAATGGGATATCCAGTCCTTGTGAAGGCCGTTGCCGGCGGAGGCGGTAAAGGCATGCGGGTCGTCTCAAGCCGCGAGGAAATGGAGACCGCATGTCTCTCTGCCGCGAGTGAAGCAGAAAAGGCATTTGGAGACGGTTCTTTGTACCTGGAAAAGTGCCTGGAAGCGCCTCGCCACGTTGAATTTCAAATCCTGGCCGATCAACGCGGCAATGTTGTACACCTGTTCGAGAGGGAGTGCTCAATACAGCGCAGGCACCAGAAGATCATAGAGGAAACCCCGTCCCCTGCCATGACGCCTTCCCTTCGCGATACCATGGGAAAGGCTGCCGTGTCGGCAGCTCTGGCATCGGGATATGTCAACGCGGGAACCGTAGAGTTTCTGTTAGACCGTTCGGGCCGGTTTTACTTCTTGGAGGTCAACACACGCCTCCAGGTGGAGCACCCTATCACGGAGATGACCACTGGAATTGATCTTGTGCGGGAGCAGCTTGAAATTGCTGCCGGCAGGTCCTTGGCATTCAAACAGGAAGATATCATCCAGAGGGAGCACGCCATCGAATGCCGTATTTATGCGGAGGATCCTGAGGCCAATTTTTTCCCTTCACCGGGACTCATAGTCGTTCACCGGGAACCTGCGGGTCCGGGTATCCGGAATGACTGCGGTGTGTACGAGGGATTTGAAGTCCCCGTTGAATATGATCCCATCCTTAGCAAGCTGATCATCGTGGCAGGAACGAGAGAAGTGGCCCGCAGGCGCATGATCCGCGCCCTTGAAAGCTACGTCATCTTAGGGATTCGTACCACCATTCCCTTTCTAATCGATGTACTCAGGTCACGGGAGTTTGTTGAAGGCAATACCTCTACCGATTTCATTGACCGGAACTTTGCAAACTGGACTCAGAATATGGAAGATGCGGACTTGGCACGGATTGCTTATGTGGTGGATGAGTTGATTTCTCCGGGAAAACCATCGGCAGCAGTAAAAGAGAGAGGATGGCCGACGCCATGGGAGACGCTTGGAGAATGGAGAATATAGACCAATTTGGTGGGTTTCGTCTTTGCGTATAGGGCGCTATTGTGACATCTTGTAGGTTGGGTTGAGGGTCGAAACCCAACAAAACTGTTGATCAAACTCAACCCACCCTACAGGTCTGAAGATTATTTTGTAATTTTGGTCATTGGCATTTAGGATTTGTTTCGATTTTCGTGTTTCGAGGTTCGGAATTTTGGTTAGCATTGTAATGTTGGCCTTGTTCCAATTTCAATATATCGTAACAGTTTAGCGTTTTGAAAAAACCAACTGTAGATTGTTGGGCCATGGGGATCTCTTTTTCAAAAGCCGCATAAACCGGCCTCATTGCATGGAACGGCAGATCGGCACTGAAATGCAGCATAGGACAGCCCCAGAAGGGAATCTTCATAAAAGAGGTCGCCTTCTCTGCCTGCTCCCCACCCCTGTTCAAGGCCCAGGGGGCGTGCCACGAGCTTCGTATAATTTTTGTGATGCGTCTTTTGAAAAAGAGATCCCCATGGCCCTTTTTAGCCTATTTTCAAAGAGCTAAGGTGTTACAATATATCAATAACTTGCGGTGCTCAGGATTATGAAAAAATTTCGTCTTAAAATATCAGAACAAACCGTTGACGTTGATGTGTCCAATTCGGGCAACGAACAAAATGCTGAATTCACCATCGGCGAAAAGGCATATGATGTTCGCTTCCGGGCTATCACGGATGCCTGCTTGCATCTGATTGTGGATGGCAAGTCAACAGAAGCCTTTGTGGCCAAGTCAGGGCAGGGGAAACATGTTTTTGTAAGCGGCCGGAGCTTTCTTGTACAGGATGCCGATACATTACCTTTGCGTCGTGCAAGGCGTAGCGGCCTTGAACACACCCCGGGAGATGTAACACCGCCCATGCCTGCCGTCGTGGTACGGATTTTGGTCGCAGGAGGAGACATTGTGAAAAAGGGCCAGGGGTTGATTGTGGTATCCGCCATGAAGATGGAAACAACCCTGGTAGCGCCTTCAGACGGTAAAGTAATAAAGATAAACACATCCGTAGACGCAAAGGTGGCTCCGGGAGACGTTCTGGTGGAGATCGAAGAAAAGGAACCGGAAAATGAATGATGACCTTCTGTACGAGGTGAAAGAAGGTGCGGCCATTTTGACTATCAACCGAGAGTCAAGAAGAAACGCCATAAGCCAGGAGATGATTACGGCCTTTATGGATTATCTGGGAAAGGCGGACCAGGACGAAGATGTGCGTGCTGTCTGTATCACAGGTGCAGGAGAAAAGGCATTCTGTTCCGGGGCCGACCTGGCCGTTACCTTGGTCGGGGAAGGGGAAGAGCGATTTTCCGGCCCCAGGAATTACGCCGAGTTACTCAAAAGTATGGCAAAATTTGGGAAGCCTTTGCTTGCGAGGGTCAATGGCCCATGTCTTGCCGGTGGTTTGGGCCTGATGCTCTCATGCGATATTATTCTTGCACGAAATGACACGTTTTTCCGTACCCCGGAAGTCAATGTGGGTATTTTCCCCATGATGGTCGGGGCCCTGCTCTATCGAAATGTGCAAATGAAAAAGGCCGTGGATATGGTACTGACGGGTCGAAAAATTCCGGCTCCCGAGGCAGAGCGTATGGGCCTCATCACCCGGGCCGTGGAACCGGAACGGCTGGATGATGAGATTCAAGAAACCCTAACACTTCTGACCTCCATGAGTCCTATTGGAATGCGCATAGGGAAAGAGGCATTTCGCACAATGAGCGATATGGACTTTGAAGAGGCGGTGGATTATCTGTGCGAGGCCCTGGGCAGGGCAATCTCCACCGAAGATGCCATGGAAGGCATGATGGCATTTATGGAGAAAAGGGAACCTAAATTCACAGGAAGGTAAGGGATGAACATGACCTCATTCTGGATCACCGAAAATCACAACTATGAGCGGCCGTGCATGATCACGTGTGCCCTTTCGGGCGTGGTTGCCGACAGGAATCAGTGCCCTGCAATCCCGTACGCACCGGAGGAGTATGCGGCCGAGGCCAAACAGGCCTATGACGCGGGTGCGGCCGTGGTCCACATCCATGCGCGGTCCCCGGACGGCGCCCCGAGCTATGAGGTGGAGGACTATCGCAATATCTACGATGCCGTCACCGCGGCCTGTCCGGTGATCATCAATTTTTCAACAGGCGCTGTGGGAATCCCGGTAGAGAAAAAGATTGCGCCTGTCAGGGAGATTAAACCTGCCATAGGCGCCCTGAACATGGGCTCAATGAACTATGCCAAATACCATCCAGGCAAAAAAGGTTTTGTTTTTGATTTCGTGTTCGCCAACCCTTTTTCCGAAATCACGCCGCTTGTCTCGGCCATGAAAGAAAACGGTGTCAAACCGGAAATGGAGTGTTTTGATTCAGGGCACATCGGAAACTGTTTTCCATTGATTGACATGGGCCTTCTCATCCCTCCCTATCAGTTCAGCCTGATCATGGGAGTGCTTGGAGGCATGCCTCCCACGGCCGATAATCTGGCCCATCAGGTACGACTGCTGCCGCCCAACAGCGACTGGGAGGTGATCGGTATAAGCAATGACCAATGGCGCATGGTGGCTACGGCTATCGCCTTGGGAGGAAATGTGCGGGTCGGTCTCGAGGACAATTTTTATATCTCTTCCGGTGTGATGGCAAAGTCAAACGGCGAGCTAGTGGAAAAAGCGGCAAGGATGATTCGTGACCAGGGCCGGGAGGTGGCAGCGGTGGAGAAGTGCAGGGAACGTCTGGGGCTGAAACACCGGTAGTGCCCATCCATAAATGGCTATTTTCCACAATCTCTGCGTCAGATTCGGATTTTAATCCTCGAAATACTTCAATGTATTCCTGTGTGTTAAAATCCTCATCTTCCCCTCCGGGGCTTAGGCCCTACGGGCCGGAGGCTTGACCTTGTGAAAACTATCTCATTTCTGGATGGGCACTGCTATGAAAAATATAGAGGGAGAGAAAGATAAATGGACTTTGAATTAGGCAAAAGCTACGATGAGTTACAAATCGGTGAAGAGGCCAGTTTCACCAAGACCATCACCGAGACAGATGTTTATCTCTTCGCCGGTATCAGCGGTGATTTTAACCCCATGCATGTGAACGAGGAGTTTGCTAAACAAACGCCTTTTAAAACACGGGTCGCTCATGGAGCCCTTGCTCAGAGTCTGATCGCCCCGGTCTTAGGCACCAAACTTCCAGGACTGGGGACCGTGGCCGTTGAGATTTCCTGTCAATTCAAGGCTCCAACCTTTTTCAATGATACCATCACAGCAAAGGCTAAGGTATCAGAAAAAATACAGGAAAAAAGATGGGTGCGTATGGCGCTTACCTGGACAAACCAGCGGGGAGAAACCGTTGCACAAGGGGAGGCGGTGGTGATACCGCCGCCATCTTCCGCGTGATGTCCATAACCGCTAAACTGAGTCGCGAGAAGCATATGGGAAGTAAATTGAATATCGAATGTCGAAAAAGGAATGATGAATATCGAAGGAAGTAGAATACCCACAACAAATAACAATGAGGAGGAAAGAAAATGGCTATTACTGATGTGAAAGAAGTGTTTGAAAAGATGCCCGAGGTCTTCAACCCTAGTGCTGCACAGGGGTTGGATGCGGTCTTCCAGTTTGAAATAACCGGCGAGGGCGGGGGAAACTGGAGTGTTATTGTCAAGGATGGGGCCTGTCAGATCCAGGAAGGCACACATGACTCGCCGACCGTGACCTTGACCATGTCCGGTGAAACATGGCTCGGCATGGTGAACAAGGAGGTGAACGGTATGCAGGCATTCATGAGCGGTCAACTCAAGGCCAGTGGCGATATCATGTTGGCCCAGCGCATAGAACAACTGTTTCCGTTGTAAAGAAAAACTTTTTTTGCCTCTCACTGAGACCACGGTGCGCAGAGTTGTTAAATCTTTCTGTGATCTCCGTGGGCTCGAACGACCAGAGGGAGTGGGCGAGAGTATCATGAGTGCATTTCAGGAATATTTTGGCGAAACCCACAATATGGTGCGCCAGACCGTAAAGAAGTTTATATACCGTGAGATTAAGCCCTTTGTGGATGAGTGGGAGGAGCAGGGCGAATTTCCCATTGGACTGTATCGCAAGGCCGGGGATGCAGGTATCCTGGGGATCGGTTATCCCGAAGCATATGGGGGTTCAGGGGGGGATATCTTTGTCAAGATAGCCGCCAGCGAGGAATTGATGCGGTGCGGTTCGGCCGGCGTGGCCGCTGGACTCGGCTCCCTGGACATAAGTATCCCCCCCATTTTGGCCTTAGGTACTGAAGATCAGAAATCACGATTTATCCCACCTGTCCTTAAAGGGGAAAAAATAGCCGCCCTTGGTGTTACGGAACCAAATGCGGGCTCGGATGTGGCCAATATACGAAGCGGCGCAGTTCGCAGAGGTGACCATTACGTGGTCAACGGAAGCAAGATGTTCATCACAAGCGGCGCAAGGGCACACCAGTTGACGTGTGCGGTGAGAACAGGCGGTGAAGGTTATCAGGGAATCAGTCTTCTGGTGATAGAGTGCGACACGCCCGGGTATTCCGTTTCTGAAAAATTGAAAAAAATGGGGTGGTGGGCGTCAGATACGGCCCAGATATTTTTTGATGAATGCAACGTGCCTGTTGCCAACCTTCTCGGTAAAGAAGGGCAGGGCTTTTACGGCATCATGCAGAACTTTCAGAATGAAAGGTTGCAGCTCTCTGTCATGGCCAATGTGACCGCCCAGATGGCCTTAGAGGAGTCTTTGAAATATTCCCGTGAGCGGGAGGCATTTGGCCGGCCTCTTTCCGGTTTTCAGGTCACTCGACACAAGCTGGCGGATATGGCCACCCTGGTGGAGGCGAGCCGGGAATTTGTCTATAGGGTTGCAGCCAAAATAGATGTCGGAATGGAGCAGGTCAAGGAGATCTCCATGGCCAAGAACTTTGCGTGCGATGTCAGTGACAAGGTCACATACGACGCTGTCCAGATACATGGCGGATTCGGTTACATGCGGGAATATCTTGTTGAAAGACTCTATCGGGACAACCGCATCCTTTCCATTGGCGGCGGCACCCAGGAGATTATGAAGGAGATCATTTCAAAGTACATTTTGACATAAGAATCTCTTGAAGGGGTTGATAGGATTAGCTGGCTTTCTGTATTTTGTGTCCTGCCCAATCCTTTTGAAAGAGATGTATTTTATGACATCCGTTTCCCGTTAAGAAACTGATTGACCTGTTAATCAACAATGAATATACTTCATCTCATATCCCGTTCCGAGGATATGTCCCATCCAATAAACTAATTGAATTTGCCCGCATCAGATTGGATCTGAGTGCGGGAGAAAAAAGAGACCTCCACGTCATTAGACATAACTGAGACATTCCGTGAGCCACAAGGCTCTTTTGAATATATAGCTTTTGTCTAACCAGATAGTCCCTCAAACATCGTAATCCTTTTTGGCGTGTGTTCATTCTATAAGAGCAATTCTTTGCTTGACCGATAAAAGGTATTTAGTTATATGAATAGTAATCATATATCTAAATCGCATTTATTGGCAGGAGAAAGATATTTGGGAATAGCGGAGAGAAGAGAGCGCGAAAAGGATTTCCAGCAAAAGATGCGTCGCAAACAAATTTTAGACGCAGCGAAACGGGTTTTTCATACCAAGGGATTCAGTGCAGCCACCGTAGAGGATATTGCCAAAGAAGCGGAATTGAGCCCGGCGGCCATATACCTTTATTTCAAGAACAAGGATGACTTATATGCCTCACTCAATCTTCAACTCCTGGAGTATCTGTCCAACCGCTTGGAAGGGCTTTATCGTGAAGAGGGGTTGAATGCGGATGAGAAATTGGAAGCCCTAAAAGACCTCTTGTATGATGTTTTTAAATTCGATCCTCTAATCCTTATAAATTTATTTCACCTCCAGGCAAGTGAAGGTCTTAAGAATTTGTCGACGGAGCGTTCAAAACAACTCAATGAATTGGCCGGAAAATGCCTCAGGAACTTAGCCAATATTTTTAAACAGGGCATTGAGGAAGGCCGCTTCATTGAGCACCATCCCATTGCCCTTGGAGACATAATATGGAGTGTGTTTACAGGGGCTGTGCTCTGGGAAGAAAGTAAACGGATGACTAATCCCCGGAAAGATTATTTGAAGCAGACACTGGACCTCGCCATTGAAATTTTTAGCCGGGGCATAAAAGCAGCGTAGCGGAATGTTCAATGACTCAAAATAAAGATGAAGTTGTAATAAAAATTAGCAGTCTGTACCTAAAATTTGGCGGGCTGCAGGCGTTGAATGACGTAAGCCTTGAGATAAAAGACGGCGAAATACTTGCCATAATTGGACCCAATGGTGCAGGGAAAACCTGTTTCCTCAACTGTATCAATGGGTTCTATCACCCATACCAGGGGGAGATACTCTATCAAGGCATAGATCTGACACGCCTCAAGCCCCATAAAATCGCTGCACTAGGTATTGCCAGGACATTTCAAAACATAGAGCTTTTTTCAGGCCTCAGTGCCCTGGATAATTTGATGGCTGCCAGACATATCCATATGAAGAGAGGGGCATTATCAGGTTGCCTGTTTTTTGGCCCTACCCGGGGAGAAGAAATCGCCCATCGAGAGCAAGTAGAAGAGATCATAGATCTTTTGGAGATGGAATCTATTAGAAAAAAGGTAGTTGGCTCACTTCCCTACGGTCAGAGAAAAAAGGTGGATATGGCCAGAGCCCTCTGTATGGACCCGGCTATTCTACTCCTGGATGAACCCATGGCAGGCATGAATGTCGAGGAAAAGGAGGATATGGCCAGATTTGTCCTTGATATTTTTGAGCTCAAAAAAATACCCATTGTGCTTATCGAACATGACATGGATGTGGTTATGGATATATCCCACAGGATCTCTGTGCTTGATTTTGGATGCAAAATTGCCGAGGGTTTGCCTCAAGAAATAAAAAATGATGAGAGGGTTATACGGGCCTATTTGGGTGAGGAGTAAGTTCTATGCCCCTTGAAACACTACCGCAAGTATTGAGAGAAAACTATAAAAAACATGGTCCCCGGGTTGTAGCCATGAGGGTCAAGGACAAGGGGGTATGGCAGGAGTATACGTGGGAGGATTATTACCATAAGGTGAAGCATTTCTGCCTGGGGCTTGTGAGTTTGGGGCTCAAGAGAGGTGATAAGGTCTCAATCTTAGGGGAAAATAAGCCGGAATGGTTCTGGGCCGAGCTTGCTGTCCAGTCGGCCGGCGGCGCGGCCGTTGGTATATTCACAGACTGCCTTCCTGAGGAAGTTAAATACTACGCAGAACATTCGGACTCAACATTTGCCGTCGTTCATGACCAGGAACAAGTGGATAAATTTCTTGAGATAAAAAATGATGCCCCGAAGTTAAAAAAGGTCATCTACTGGGATCCTAAAGGCCTCTGGACCTATACTGACTCTATACTCCTCTCCTTTGATGAGGTCATTGCGCTGGGAAAGGATTACGAGAAACAGCACCCTGGGCTTTTTGACGATATGGTCGATCAGGGCTCTGGAGACGATATCGCAGCCTTTTGCTATACGTCGGGAACCACGGGCCTTGCCAAAGGGGGAATGCTCAGTCAAAGGTGGCTGGTGGAGTCTGTCAGGGAATGGGGTGAATTGGATGGCTGGTTCGGAAAAAACTATGAATACCTGTCTTTTATACCGCCTGCCTGGATTACAGAGCAGGGAATAGGCATTGCGGGTAGTATCCTGGCATGTATGGTTGTAAACTTTCCTGAAGAACCGGAAACCGTTCAGGAAAACATCAGGGAAATAGGGCCGGGCATCCTTTTTTTCGGCGCCAGGTTGTGGGAAAACCTAAACAGGATGGTCCAGGCAAAGATGATAGACTCAACCTACCTCCGTCGCCTCATATACCGGATCGCCCTTTCCATAGGACTAAAGGTAGCTGATATGAAAAGCGGCAAGAAAAGGATCAATTTACCATGGAGGGTCATGTTCTTTCTTGCCTATCATGCACTCTTTAGACAACTCAGGGATAGGTTAGGCCTTGCCAACCTGGATGTTGTTTATTCTGCCGGAGCAGCGGTCAGCCCGGATATAATAAGGTATTTTAAGGCCCTTGGAATTGACATTCGCCTGTTCTATGGCAGTACGGAGCAGGGTGTCATGAGCATGCCCAGAGAAGGGGACATCAGGCCCGAGACATCAGGCCCGCCTGTCCCCTGGGTGAAAATTAAGCTCTCGGATGAAGGGGAAATCCTTATCAAAAACAAATACCCCTACTCCGGTTATTACAAGGATCCTGAGGCGACGGCAGAAAAAGTGAAAGATGGCTGGTTTTATACGGGTGATTTTGGACACATAAACAAGGATGGTCATCTCATTGTCATTGACAGGATGGACGATCTTAAAGAATTGGCAGGTGGGAAAAAATTCTCCCCTCAGTATTCAGAAATAAGGCTCAGATTCAGTCCTTATATCAAAGATGCCCTGATCATTGGCGGCCCGGATAAAGAATGTGTCACTTCTCTTATTAACATAGATCTCGAAAATGTGGGAAGGTTTGCAGAAGCCCATCATATTGCCTATACGACCTTTACGGATCTGTCTCAAAAGGAAGAAGTCTTGGATCTAATAAAAAAAGAGATCATCAAGGTCAATGACTCACTGCCGGAATGGACAAGGATAAAGAAATTCGTAAACCTGCACAAGGAATTTGATGCAGATGAAGATGAGTTGACCAGGACGAGGAAACTGCGAAGAGCGTTTGTTGAAGATAGGTACAAAGACCTTATTGATGCCCTTTATGGTGACAAGGATATCTATAGGGTTGAGGCCAGCGTGACTTACAGAGACGGAAGAACAGGCACGATTGAGACATCGATCCATGTGAATGAAATTTAAACCGCCAAAACCTTTCGCCCTGCGCCTTAAGCCTTACGCCTGTAATTGTTTTAAGCTTATGCACATCGAACCTGTTATAAAACACAAACCCCTTCTCATGAAGCGAAGACAGGAATAATCATGATTGAATTTCTTCAACAAACGGTAACGGGTATGATGATTGGCAGCCTCTATGCCTTAGTGGCTGCTGCCATTGTCCTGGTTTACAAATCCACCCACGTGGTCAGCTTGGCTCACGGACAATTAGTTGCCTTTGGTGCCCTCTTTTTCTGGCTTTTCTTAGGAGGCCTGGGCCTGCCTTTCTGGATAGGCCTTGTCCCTGCATTTGTCTTGACAGCTTTGATTGGGCTTTTGATTGAAAGGCTGACCCTTCGCCCACTTATAGGGCAGCCACTGATTGCCGCATTTTTAATGACATTCGCGATCTTTATCGCCCTTGAGGGCGTGTTTGTCCTTTATCTTAAGGGGCAAACAAGGACACTGCCTGCCTTCTTGCCTGAAGGTAACCTTGTCGTTGCCGGTCTTTCCATACCAATCAACCAACTCATAAGTTTTTGTACGGCAATATTGTTATTTGCAGTCCTTTCCCTTATTTTCAAATATACCAAACTGGGTCTGGGTATGAGGGCCACAGCCGAAGATCATCGTTTGGCCCAGAGTACTGGTATCACTGTCAGAAACATCTTTTCCTACATCTGGATACTTTCGGCCTTAGTAGCTGCAGTGGCAGGAATTGCTACGGCAAATGTGATGGATATATACTATATGCTCCCTTATATCGGAATTAACGGTCTTATAGTGGCAATCTGCGGAGGACTCGATTCTCTGTTAGGGGCGCTTGTCGTTGGACTTTTATTGGGTGTTGTTGAAAATATAGGGGCCGCTTATCTTGATCCGCTTGTAGGTGGCGGCATTAAGGATGTTGCCGCCTATGCTGTCCTTCTTTTAGTATTATTAATCAGGCCTTATGGCCTGTTTGGCCTTGTCAGGATTGAAAGGATATAATTTAAGGATAAATCGGAGCTAGTTCATGAGACCATGTGGTGTGTTTGATAAAAGTTATGCCCTGGATATTGCCATCATCAGAACATGGCAGCACTGGGTTATCCTCATATCGGCTTTGATTCTTCTCTACCTCTTTCCCCTGTTCGGCTCTTATTATCTCATTAGTTTTATGAATATGCTGGCTATCAGTGTAATTGTTGTACTCGGTTTACAGATAGTAAGTGGCTTTTGTGGACAGATTTCATTTGGCCAGGCCGCATTCATGGCCATCGGCGCCTATACCTCATCCGTACTCACCATAAAGTTTGGATTGCCCTTCTGGATCGCCCTTCCGCTGTCCGGTGTCATGGCCGGAGTAATCGGCATTATCGGCGGGGCACCTTCCTTAAGAATCAAGGGTATGTACTTGGCAATGGCAACTATTGCGATTCACTTCGTCGTTATTTGGCTTATCCTTCACTTAGATATTACCGGCTCGTTTAAGGGTCTATTTCCGCCACCACCCAGCTTAGGGGTGTTCGAATTCGACACGGATGAGAGAATGTTCTATATCATCATGACCGTGATGGTTATCATGACCTATGCTGCCAGGAACCTGGTCAGATCCAAGGTTGGCAGGGCCTTTGTGGCCATTAGGGATAATGACCTTGCGGGCGAGGTGATGGGCGTCAACCTGTATTATTACAAGTTGCTTGCCTTTTTTATTTCCTGTTTTTTTGCAGGCATTGCCGGGTCTTTGTGGGCCCACTTGATCACAGTAGTAAACACCGAACAATTTACCCTGCTGCATGCCCTCGAATACGTGGGTATGTTAATCATTGGAGGTATGGGGAGTATTCCAGGCGTTTTTTTTGGTGTTCTTTTTATTCGGATATTGAACGAATTTGTCATGTTTACATCACCCGTTTTAGCCAAGGCACTTCCATGGTTAGGGAGCTCTCCGGCTGCTGCTCTCGGCCTCATCGCCTTTGGCCTGGCCCTCATGATTTTCCTCATCCTTGAACCGAGGGGCCTGGCACATCGCTGGGAGATATTTAAGGCATCTTACAGGCTCTATCCGTTTGCACATTAGATGGTTAGTCGTCACGTCAGCTTTTTTAGAAGAAAATGGTTTTCAATATCGAATAATTAATATCGAATAAGGAAGAAAAAAGTGAAAGGTTTCAACATTCGAAATTCTGTAGCACTTTAGCTCTTTGAAAATAGGCCAGGAAGGGCTATGGGGATCTCTTTTTCAAAAGCCGCATCACAAAAACTCTACAAAGCTCGTGGCACGCCCCCTGGGCCGTAAACAGGGGCGCTGAGCAGGCAGAGAAGGCGACGTCTTTTTTGAAGGTTCCCTTCTGGGGCTTTCCTGGACTGAATTTAAAGGCCAATCTGCCGTTCTATGTAATGAGGCCGGCTTATGCGGCTTTTGAAAAAGAGATCCCCATGCCCCTACAATCCACGGTTGGTTTTTTCAAAGAGCTAAACTGTTACGAGATTCTTTATTCACCCTTTATGTTTGGTTCCGGTGCGCCTGTTTATAGAAAGAATAAATTTACCAATAAGCAGGCAATATTTTTCACGTTAACCTTAATAGAAAGAAAGGGGGTTACCATGGGAAAACGAAGTATAATCTTTCTCTCAATTATTTTAGCTGTCTGCTTAAGCATTGTAGGGTTAAGTTCGTCCTCTTTTGCTAAGGAAAAGGAAGTGGCTTACCTTAGTCTGGCAGACTATACAGGCCCTATTGCCGGGCTTAATGTTCCGGCTGATATGGGCCTTGAGGATTATATCAAGGATATAAATTCCAAAGGAGGGGTTGACGGGGTCAAGATAAAATTTATCGGGATCGATACCAGATACGATGTTGCCAGGGCTGTGTCTGCGTATAAGCGGTACAGAAGGACACCGAAATTGTTGGTCGTCAACTCCATCAGCACAGGTATAGGGAAGGCCGTTGCCAGGTTAATTGAAAGGGACAAGAGGCTACAGATTGTCCCCGGGGACGGGGAATTCCAGGCCCACCTACAGAGAACATTTATCTGGGGTCCCGCCTATCAAGACGCTTTTGCTGCCTTGATGGACTGGGTCATGGATGACTGGAGGGCCAAAGGAAAATCCGGCCCCCCTGTAGTCGGATACCTCAACTGGGATAACCCTTTTGGCAGAGAGCTTTTGCGGGGCGGCAAAGAATACGCTGAAAAATTAGGCATAAAACTGCTTCCACCTGAATTTTTCCCACCAGGCACCCTTAAACACGATGTCTATCTGACACGGCTTGCCAAGTCTGGGGCACATTACATTCATGCAGGCGGTGTTGATCCTACTCCCACCAATATTATAAGAGACGCCCATGCTTTGGGCATTACGAAGGATATTCAAATGACCTGTGGTTACTGGGGGCCCACTGCCTTAGGTATCGGCGTTCATGCCAAGGCCCTGGAAGGGACGGCGATCGTTTCCTTTTTCCAGAGAGGCGAAGAATCCAGGAATAATGCTTTTGTGACGGACATGTGGAAAAAATACAGGGGTTCCCTGGATAAATTCAATGAAGTTTACGGTATGGGTATGTCCTGGGCAATCACCTATGTGGCTGGTTTAAAATCAGCCCTCAAGGCAGTTGGGTATGGAAAACTTAAACCAGACGATATGTATAAAGCCTATCAAAGCATTACTGGTTTGGATAAGCACGGCATTCAGGGAGTATGCGCCTACTCTCCTACATCAAGAAGGGGAAGCCTTGAAGTTAAGATTTACCGGGTAAAAGACGGTCAGATCGTACCCATTACCGGTTGGCGAAAGGCGCCTGATGCAGTAAGCCTTCACAAATTTTAGTAAGCGAAAGGAGGCAACAAATGAAAATTTTTAAAGTAATTATCTTTTTTGTTATGATCACGGGCCTGGTGTTAGGGGCTCTTTCGTGCCAGACCTTGAAATCATTAATAGGGCCAAAGGCAACGTTGGAGGTAGCTCCACCTGAGATATTCCTTTCCCCTGCGCTGATTAAAAAACCGGTGACCTTCAAAGGTTCAGGATTTGAACCAAAGGAGATGGTTACGGTTGAGATGGTTTTACCGCCCGGCCTTAAGATGAAAGGGGTGAAAGAGGGAGACGATGTTGGCATTGCCGTTGCAACTGCTGATGAGAAAGGGAATTTTTCTGCTGCCATGGGCCCTATGGCCACCCTGAACTGGTTTTTTCAGGTGGGCTGGGAACCGATCATTAAACCAAATTTCAAAGAGGCAAAACCAATACCACCAGGTGAGTATAAAATAAATGCCACAGGTCTGGAGTCTGACAGAATTGCCACCTCAACCCTGAAAATCGTTCCGCCGCCAAAGAAGAAATAATAGGCATGCTTATTCTTAACAACATCGAAGTCATTTACAGTGACGTAATACTGGTCCTTAAAGGGGTCTCATTGGATGTTATGAAAGGCAACATTGTGGCCCTTTTAGGGGCCAATGGGGCTGGCAAAACCACAACACTGAAGGCAATGTCCGGTCTTTTAAAGACCGAACTGGGTGAGGTGACTGATGGTTCTATCGAGTTTGAAGGCACAAGGATCGATCAGAAAAGTCCTGAAGAGATCGTGAGGATGGGTATTGTCCAGGTTATGGAGGGCCGGCCCCTTTTTGAACAACTGACTGTGGAAGAAAATATAAAGGTCGGGGCGTATTCAAGAAATGACCAGGATGCTATAAAAAAGGATATGGAAGATGTGTATAAATACTTCCCCATCCTGGCCCGTATGCGGCACAGGGTCAGCGGTTACCTGTCTGGAGGTGAGAGACAGATGCTGGTCATGGGAAGGGGCCTGATGGCCAGGCCCAAATTGATGCTCTTGGATGAACCATCTTTGGGATTGAGCCCTGCCCTGGTCAAAGAAATTTTCAAGATTATTGAACGCATCAATAAAGAGCAGAATACCTCCATCCTGGTGGTGGAACAGAATGCCTTTGTTGCCCTTTCAATTTCTGATCATGCATATGTTATGGAAAATGGCCGGATAGTACTGGACGGCCCATCTTCCAAACTCAAAGAAAACGAGGATATCAAGGAGTTTTATCTCGGTCTTAGTCAGGTCGGCAAAAGGAAAAGCTACAAGGATGTAAAGCATTACAAAAGACGAAAGCGGTGGCTCTCCTGATGTGACCGATAGCATGTTTACCACCCACCTGCAAAACCATTCAGTTGATGCAATGGAGAACCCTCATTGAGCAAGGCTCAATCAGGTGGTATTGGGTATTTGTTATCAGGTATTGGTTTTATTGCCTTCCACATTTTATGTTATATTTCTTCATTTATCGGATAGAAAAACTCAATCGGTGCAGTTAAATCTTATAGCTCTTTGTAGGGTATGTTGAGCGGCAAAAGAGTGCTAAAGTTGACCGTGCAGGTCAAAAAAAAATATATGGAGGTTCATTTATGGAGATTAACGGTTCTGCTGCGGTGGTAACAGGAGGTGCTTCGGGGCTGGGTGAGGCCTGCGTCCGGAATCTGGTAAACCAGGGTGCAAAGGTGTCGATACTTG
>CP070700.1:3163652-3185300 GCA_020349865.1 Desulfobacteraceae bacterium | reverse complement strand
TTGCAATCGCCTTTGCGGCGATGGCCGTATACCGTGAGACCGGTCTGAAAGTCAGCGGGAATTTGATCGATGAGCTCTGCCATAACCTTTTTGGCGATTTCGATTTTTGCCTTGCCTTCGATTTGGCCCCACATGGAACCAGAAGCATCCAGTACTAGCACCATACGGGCGGTATCCGTCGCGGCCGGACCCTTGGCAGCAGGGATGGCTGTTTTGGATGATTTTTGGGGTGCGGCAAGAAGCGGCCCGGATCCTGGCGATATGAAAATAAAAAAGGCGAGAATGACCATCAATCCAATGTTAATGACATGCTTTTTCATAGAGCCCTCCTTCTGGCATCATGCATCATCCCAACGAGGCCGGATGTAAGTTATTACCTTTTTGCAAGGCGCTTTTCAAAGCGCTGATGGCGGCAACTAAAGCAACAAGACCAAAAAACATAAATACATAGACCACACACCCCTAATTAAGATGGCCTCTTCAGGATTCTGCGGGT
The DNA here is from genome assembly GCA_020349865.1 of Desulfobacteraceae bacterium. The sequence goes on along the minus strand of CP070700.1, from coordinate 3,184,804 downwards.
TGTTATAGATACCGACGGCTTTGCCGGTGTTGTCTTGATCAACCAGCCGTTGGACGGAGGCAAATGGGTTGATGAATCCCGAGGCGTCCAATCCTCAAAATATGATATATATTCATGCGGTTGGCCACCTCGCCCCACCTTGATCTTGAACCCGATTGAAAATTTTGAGACCATTTATAATGATATTCCTATAAAGATTTTTTAACCACAGAGTACACAGTGGAGAGAACAATTGTGGTCGAATGGCCTCTGTGCTTACGGTGTACTTGTGGTTAATAAAAATTTTGGCCGTTACTCACACTTACCGATACGTTTGCCTTTAATTACAGTTGTGACGGTCATGCCGCCGGCTGCCGGCCCCATGATCGTTTTAGTGGTGCCTTCGAAGGAGTCCACCTTGTAAGTAATCTCACCGGTGCTTTTGATTTTCATGCCTTGCTGGTTACACTCCATCGTATAGGTGACCGTGTTGCCTTTGGTCTTCATGTCTGTGATCTTGCATCCTTGGGCGCCGGCCGAGGAATCGGGCACCGGGTTCTGCTCATTTAGGCATTGGGTCGTTTTTTGGGCCGGCATACCGCCGGACATTCCCGGCATCTCCACTTTGGCGGTAATTTCATACTTGCCCGGCTTCAGATTTAATCCCCAGGCAGGCAGGGAGGCCAACAACATACAGAGAACTGAAAGTGTGCAGATTTTTTTTAACATAATCTTAAGCTCCTTTCGCTGTTTAAGTCTTCAAACCATCAACTTGGCGAATCAATGGATTGCTTCTTCCCTCAAAGTATCATTGACGCTTGACATAAACGATAAAATGAGTGGGATGGGATTTATTGGAGTATATCTTGCTATTATCTGTATTTGTAAGTCATCAGCGGAATAGAGCGGGTAAGACCCACAAAATTTCATCAATTTCAAGATGCCGCTTCATCAGCATTATAAACCTTAATAGCAATACCTATCCTCACAAAACTTAAAAAGCAAACAATAAAAATGAGGGCCCCTCTGGCAACCCGCGATCCACATTCACATAACGGATACCGGTCGTATTGTCAATAAGGCACTTTTTTCCAAACCGACTGAAATGTTTGGATTTTGGGCATAGAAGGGGCTCGACTTCGATTTCAGCTAAAGCGTGTGTAGTTCAGGGGTCAAGAGGGGAGTGGGGGGACTATGAGATGTCCTTACGGGAGATGGGATAAGGGGGTTGGCTCCTGATATAACGTGGCCAACCCCCTTTTAGTCTATCCCTTGATGAGTCTTGGAATCATCATGTGGTGATGCGGGCAAATGGATACGGGGTTCTGATAGGCGCAGCCCGCAAAGGCGGCAATATATTTCCTCATAGCGGGAAAGGAAACAACTTCGTCCACATAACCCCTGTTCGCACAATAGATGGGCCTGGACTGGTCATGGTACTGTTGTGCCAGGGCATTCATCTTGTCAATGACAGGCTGAAGCGAATGGCCTGCATCCTTTTCCTTTACCAGTCTCCGGGCAAAAGAGGCTGCTGCCGCAGTCTCTCCATGCATCACATAGATTTCCGTCGTCGGTGTCCCCAAAGTAAAGGCGTTATGATTGTTGGCCGTGGGGCCTCCCATGATGTAATGGGCGGCGGCCGTTCCCTTTCTCAAAATAATGCACATTTGAGGCACATCGGTCTGTTCGATGGAATAAATCAGGGATTGTCCAAGTCCCAAAAGCTCAGCCTTTTCAGCAATATCTCCCACGTCAATGCCGGAGGTATCCTGAAACCACACGATGGGCACCCTGTCTCGACCGCAGTGGGTGACGAATTCGTTCAACTTGATGAGACCCTGGCGGTAAAGCTTGCCACCAATTGCGGGGTAGGGAGCATATTCAGGATAGTCTGCACCCAGAAATCCCTGGCGGTTTCCGATAAAGCCAACAAGGAAACCATCGATCTTGGCCAGTCCCGTGTAGACTTCAGGACCATAATCCGGCCTGAATTCCATGTGTTCGCTGTTGTCAAAGATGCGGGCCAACATCTCATCAAAGTTGTAACTCCGCTTCTGATTAAAGGCCACAATACTGTTTATATCATCCCCCGGGAACCGGGGTTCTCTCGGTTCAGCTACACGGAAAAAATGCGGGTCATAGGCAGGCACCATATCCATATACTTTTTCAACGCATCCAGGACCCCTTCTTCGGTTTCATAGACCTCTTTGAAAAAGCCTGTCTCATTATAATGGATGGGAACACTGCCGGGGGGCACTTGCTTGAAGTGACGTGTTGCTTCGATAAGCTGATCCGCCCCCTCTTCATCAAAATAACCCTTGGGACTCATGCCGCTTACGATGCCGCCTCCCCCCACTGCGATATTGGCATCTTTGTGTGCCAGGAGTATTGTGGGGCTAATGCCCTGATATCCGCCACCGGCAGGGTTTGTTCCGTATATACCCGCAATGACAGGCACGCCCAGTTTTTCCAGTTCGGCATGGCGGAAAAAGGTGGTGCCGTTTCCCCTCCGGTTAGCGTACACTTCCTGTTGCTCGGTCAATTTCACGCCACTGCAATTAACAATCCACACAAGGGGTACATGAAGCCTTTTGGCCATATCGGTGACCCTGAGCTGATTGTCCGCCTGTCCCGAGATCCAGGCGCCGGCTATCACCTTATTGTCAAAACCAATAACCACGGCCCATTTGCCGTTGATCTTGGCGAGCCCATCGATCACACCGGTTGTCCCCTCTTCGTTAAACTGTGGATTGTACAGGGTATGAAGGGGGCACCAGGTTCCGGGGTCGATCAGGTATTCGAGCCTCTCCCATACCGTCATCTGGCCTCTCTTTTTGATCACTTCAGCCGGTATGCCCGCATTTTTTACGGCTTCTATTGCTTCAGCAACCTCTTTTTCCACTTCCTTGATCTGTTCAGTGTTCTCTTTTGCACCTGCCTTCTGGCTGTCTGAAAGCGGTTTGCCAAAAGGGGTCATTTTTTCAAAATATGGTCTCATTTTTTCCTCCTTATAGAATCGCTTCGCGATTCTATCACCTGTTTGCTTTTCTGATACCCAGCTGATCTAATGCGATGATCCACTTGCAGATATTGGCGGAACCCTCCACCATAAAGTAGGGTGGGACGTCCCTGTAATATCTGGCCACCGGGTACTCGGTTGAGTATCCGTAGGCGCCCATGATCCTCATAGCCATTCTCGCGGCCTTTTCCGCGATTTCCCCTGCAAGATACTTGGCATGGGCCACTTCCAGGGTGTTTCCCAGCTGGCCCTTATCCTTTTGCCATGCAGCCTTGTAAACCATTAAGCGCGCTGCCTCAAGTTCAGCAGCGACCTGTGCGATCATATCCTGATTCATCTGGAACTCACCAATAGATTTACCGAACTGCTTCCTTTCCTGGCAGTAATCCGTCACTGCATCAAGACATGCCTGGGCCAGCCCAATGCCCCCGGCCGCGGCAGAAAGGCGAGACTGGTTTAGCGATCCAAAGACGATTTTGGCCCCGTCACCGGGTTTACCCAGGATATTCTCTTTAGGGACCTTTGTGTCTTCAAGGTATATTTCACCTGTGGGCGTAGACCTGGTGCCCAGCTTGTCCAGATCCGTGGTTGTGACGCCGTTGAAGTTCTTGGGCTCAACAACAAAGGCAGAGAGTCCTTTTCCTTTAGCTTCCCTGTCTGTATAGGCATAGTAGATTACGGCATCCGCAGCCGAGGCGTTGCTGATCCAGGTCTTGGAGCCATTCAGGAGCCAGTGGTCTCCCTTATCAGCGGCAGTGGATTTCATGGACATGACATCGGAGCCTGCATTTGGTTCAGTAATAGCGAAGCAGCCCATATATTCGGCGCTTACCAGTTTAGGGACGTATTTTTTCTTCAGTTCTTCAGATCCATACGTGTAGATTGTGAATGCGCAGCCGAGAGCCTGCATATTGATCTGGACCCTCAGGGAGCTGGATGCCCGTGCAATCTCTTCCGTGAGTATCATGCCGGCAAGCCATCCCATTTCATTGCCTCCATACTCTTCCGGAATTACCGTGCCGAAAAAACCCAGCTCAGCCATGGGCTTTATGACCTCTTCATAAGGAAAGTAATGCTTTTCGTCCCACTCATCTGCAAACGGGGCGATCTTTTCAGCCGCAAAGTCTTGGGCCATCTCGCGCAGCATTTGTAATTCTTCACTCAAAGCAAATTCCATACCTCTACCTCCTTCGATTTCTTAAACAAATATGTCATGGTTATGTAATAGGTTGCTCATAAACATCTCACGTTGATTTTATAGATCAAAGGCCATTAATTGGCAACAAATTTATTCACATTGTAGCTACAATTTAACTATTTTTTTGTATTAGGGATAATTTAGTGGGTTATTGATTATATCAACCCACATGCATAGGCCGGTGTTTTTTCATTCCCTGGAAGCTTTTGGAGAAAACGAACGGGAATATCCGGGACCTGAATTGGCAGAACTCGGATTAACGGAGCGGAAAGGAATCTCTCGATAAAAAATCCCGCCCTTTAAGAGGCGGGATTATGATTGTCTCCCAATAATTATGCTTACCATTCTTTGTCCAGGTCTACGCCAAGCTTTTGCCATTGGGCCTTGCCTTCTTCCTCCCCCTTGGCAATCTCTTCTTCACTCCATGGATCAATGACAAGAGAATCCGCAACCAGTTCCCAGATGTATTTCACCTCGTATTTATAATCCGGATAGTTCTTGGGAACGCGCTTCATAAGCTGATCATGGCAGTTAGAGCAGCCCACTACCAACACATTGGCGCCACTATTCTTGATACCCTCGTATTTCATTCGACCCTGATAGGCTGATTCGTCTTCATAGGGACCAGGCCACATGCCTCCACCGGCTCCACAGCAGAAAGAGTTGGCCCGATTTGGATGCATATCCACAAATTCATCCACACACTGCTGGATAATCCATCGGGGTTCTTCGTAAAAACCCGACCCTTCACCGAAGTGTCGTTCCAGTTCCCTTCCATGTTTACAGGAATCGTGCCATGTGAATACCTTGCCGGCATTGACGCTTTTGTCAAGTTTGATCCTTTCCGACTTTATGAGTTCCATAAGGTATTCGTAAAGATAGACATAATTAATTTCGTTCTCAGGATTTTCCAGTACGCATGTTTTCATGCCAACGCGACAACCATACGACCCACCACCACAGTCGGGCATGATCATCCGCTTAGCACGATGCTCCTTCATAAAATCTATCTTGCGCTGTGCAAAAATTTGAATATAGTCATAGTTTCCTGTGAAAAGCCCCCAATCAACCGATTCCCAGTTTTTTGATGGAACGGTCCAGTTTTCTCGCGCGGCATAAAAGATTTTCCACCACCATTTCATGTCTTCGTTGTCCGCAAACACCTCCTTGGAATTAGGGAGGAAGAAAATATCCGCATCGTCTTTGTCAACGGGGACATAGAATCCAGGGCATTCCTCTTCAGTTAATTCATTCCCAAGATCGGCCATGAGGAAAAAGTAATCATCCTGCGGGATGGCCATATTGTTTCCTGTCTTAAAGTTATGCTCAGCGCCTTTATGAAGGATCCCCGGCACTTCATCTCTGGGGCGAAGGTGCTTCATATGAAGCATTATGTAAGGGATGTCGATTCCCATAGGGCAGGCGTAAGCACACCTACCACACCCTGTGCAAACCCATGGAAATTTTGATTCGACCACTTCCTCCAACATACCTAAAGTCAACATACGGAGTACTTTCCGAATATCCAATCCCTCCACACCTGGCGCCCCCGTAATAGGACAGCCATTGGTGCATGTTCCACAGGTCAGGCACATATTCAAATCAAATTTGGAAAGATGTTCCTGAATCGGATCGGGTAATCTTTGTGGCGTTACTGCGTCTTGCATATGAACCTCCTTGCGTAGAATAATATTCCGGATTTTCTTGGAATTATTGGAAATACCAGGGTTTTACACCTGAGCTTCACATCATATATGTCTTCTGTCTGACCCTCTGAACGCAAACATATGAGCAATCGACAATATATAGGGCATTTGGATTTGTCAAACACAAACAGTAAATTAGGGCATCTAACGTGCTACCACCATGAGAAGATTTTTTCATGTTCAAAGATAAGATCAATCAGTTTTTCATAATCTGCCCGCTCATCAAAAAGTGCGAAAACAGTAGTTTCTTTTCCTCGTGACTCGCCCAAAGTGTTCATAAGATTTTTTGTATTGTTATCCGGTTCTGTTTTCAATATGTGCAGGATTTTCATATATTCCTTTTAAAAAGGGATCACGAGATCCATTTTTTTCAGTTTTTTGCCTATATCTTCTAAACTCATATAGTTAAAGCCATGTTTTTCCGCGTTGACCCTGTTGTTTGAGTAGTATTCAGCTTCCATGTCTTCCAGCCATTCAAGGTTCTCTTTATACTGATCGTTCATTTCCACCTCAATGTCCAGGACGAACATATGGACATAAAAATTTTCAACTGCCAGGCCCAATGCAGAGCGGGAGCCCTCCCACAGATCTTCTTTTCTCCGAATTAAAAAGGCCACATGTCGGATATTTTCCATATTTCGCAACCCTTTCTAAAATACCACGTAGCGGTCACATTCCTCGATAACCTCGGCATGTCTGGCCTGGGTGGCAAAATCCTTTATCCCGATACCGTTGACTGGTGGCTTGAGCCCCAGGCTTTCAAAAGCCACATTACAGAGTGTCATCCCGGCTAACCCCTGGAGCTCCGCAAACCGGCTGTCCTGGGTCAAAAGCGTCCCAAGGTGTGTAAAAAAAATGGTTACATAAACATCCTTGCTTTTAGCTGCCTTACACAGCTTTATGATTTTATCCAGATGCTGATCAGAACTTACAAAAATCCCTAAAGATTTGGCCATCTCATAACCCCTTTACCTCAAAAAAATTTTGATCAAATGCATATCCACTTTTTTTTGTAAAATGCTTACCACAAAAAACAGAGTTCAACAAGACCGGTGGGGCCCCAGAAATCATGCTCATTTCAAACTTGAAGCTATAGATTTTATTTTATAACATACAATCTCTTTATCATATGCTTTTGATTTCATGGTCTCTTTCATGAATTCAGTTATGCTCCCCAATTAACAGGATATCTTACAAACATCATCGGTGAACCTGATTATTAGAGACTGTTACGAAAATACCTATAACTAATTTAAAATTCTTTATAAAACCCTATTTTTTGATCGACATAACAAACGGCCAAATATAGCAAACCCTGGCCAAACGGCCATATATATGGATCACTTTTGACTTTCAGCAGTCAGCCTTTCGGGTTTTTTTCGTAACAGTCTCTATTAATAAAGGGTTTGGGGAAAGTCATATTTTTTCATTGGAAAAGGTTATATATTTGACAAAAAAGGTTAGCTTTCCTGATATTAACACAGGGTGAGGCATGTTATGATAAATATAGAGCGTCATAGGCTGTTTTCCATTCTCGATGCCATAGAAGAGGGCATCTATGTCATTGATAGTGATTACACCTTAGAGCTGATGAACAAGGCCATGGTCAGGGATTTCGGAGAGGGCATAGGAAAAAAATGTTATGAGGTGATAAGCAATCGCGACGAGATATGTCCCTGGTGCAGGGCAAAAGAGGTGTTTGAGGGTAAAACAATCCACTGGGAGCACTCCATACCTGGCTTGGATAAGACATATGATCTTATTGAACAGCCCCTGAAAAATGCGGATGGGACTGTATCGAAACTGGGCATATTTCGAGATATTACCCAGAGAAAAAGCCGTGAAGAAAAGATCAAGGCTTCTGAAGAAGACTATAGGAGATTGTTTGAACATGTGGGTTGCGGGGTCTATATCAGCAGCAAAGAGGGGAAGTTCCTGAACGCCAACCAGGCGCTTCTGGATATGTTGGGTTACAAAAACAAAGAGGAGTTTCTCGGGATTGATATAGCCAAAGATTTATATCTAAGGCCGGAAGATCGTCGAAAGTTCCAGGAAATGATTGAGAGGGATGGTCAAGTGATTGACCTGGAAGTCGATTTTAAACGCAAGGATGGAACGCCTATCTCGGTCTTGCATACAAGTCATGCGCGTTATGATCAGCATGGGAAGATCGTGGGGTACGAAGGGCTCAATGTGGATCAGACCCAGCGAAAACAGATGGAGAGGGAGCTTAAGGACGCACATGATTTTATGAACAATATTATTCAAAGTTCGCCGAATGCCATTATAGCAACGGACATGAAGGGGAAGATCATTATCTGGAACAGATCCGCCGAAAAAATTCTTGGCTACAAGGCAGAGGACGTAATCGGTAAAATGAACATAGAAAAGATTTACCCAGAGGGTGTCGCCAAAAAGGTAATGTACATGATGCGAGTCCCGCAGTTTGGTGGTGTAGGCCAGTTAAGTTCTTTTCCCATGATGTATGTGAGACAAGATCGTGAAATTGTAGAAGGGAATCTCTCTTCAGCTATAATTTATGACTCAAAGGAAAATGAAGTGGCTTCTGTGGGCATATTCGTGAATCTGAAGGAGCGGCTGGAGATGGAGCGGAAGCTGAGGCAAACGCAAGAACAGTTGTTGCAGTCTGAAAAGCTGGCGGCCATGGGGCGCTTGACCTCACAACTTGCCCATGAACTAAATAACCCGCTTTATGGAATAATGAACACATTAGAATTGATGAAAACCGAGATCTCTCCGGATAGCAAGAGGAGAAAGATCCTTGAAATGGCGCTTTCTGAGACTATGAGACTCACCGAGATGCTCCGGAAGATGCTTTCTTTTTCTAAACCTGACGAGGAAGAAAGGCAACCGACCGATATCAATACCATCCTGGACGAGATCCTGCTCCTGCATGAGAAGCAGTTGCGCGAGAACAGCATCCGGATTTCTTCTTCTTTTGCAGAGGACTTGGGAATGGTTTACGCGTCAAAGAGCCAGCTCCGCCAGGTTTTTCTGAATATGATCTCCAATGCAAGAGACGCCATGCCTGAAGGGGGTACATTGACAGTCATAACAAGAACTGAGGGGGATAACCTTCACGTTGAGATATCAGACACCGGCATGGGCATCAGAGAGGAAAACCTCCATATGATTTTTGATACATTTTTTACTACAAAAGACAGTGTAAGAGATGTGGGGCTCGGCCTGTCTGTTTGCTACGGGTTTATAAAAGACCATGGAGGTGATATCAGGGTAAAAAGCGAGTGGGGTGCTGGAACGACCTTCACAATAATTTTGCCTGTGGTTAATGAAGGTGCTGATGAAGAATCTTCTAATTAAACGTCTCGGAATTTCTTACACCTTATTGAAATTATAGGTTTTTATTGAGGTTTGGTGATTTTGTCTCAGACATGGAATAATGGAATGATGGAATATTGATTTTTATAGGGAAGGTTCCCATTTATGAATACCTTATTACTTCCTTGTCAAGAGGGGTGTTATCAATATTCCATTATACCATTTTCCCAGAACGCATTATTCTTCGCGCCGCTTCGCTGGCTCAGTCCCACCGCTTCGCGGCGGGTTCCCGGTTTCCACCATTCCAGTATTCCAATATTCTAATCGCACGACCTGCCTGTCGAGAGCCTCCAGGTCGAACGAGAGGCCTTTCGGCCTCGAAACTTGTCGACGAGCCTCTCGGCCATGAGTCGTTCGACCATGAGGCTCTCGACAGGTTGTGAGAGGAGCGAACTAAACTTGTTAAGGTGAAACTCGAGGCTCGGATAAAGAAATACCATTATTCCCTATTCCCATTATATTTTTTTCCGCCCAATAATTCCATCACGATAGTAAAATAACTTTAAAATCCAACAGCTTATAGCCTAAGTTGACAGTCCTTATGAGTGCATAATTATGATTCATCGCCAAGATTTACAGAAGCTCAGAGGCCTACTGGTGGACACATTTGCCCTTTCTTAGATCACGCTACAATTGAATTTAATTCCATTTTTTTAGTTATTATAATATTTATAGTTTAAAAAATATGAAAAAGCACTATAATTTTCTTGACAAACTATAATAAATAAAATAACTATAATCTCAAAGGCACTTAAGGCATGGAGGAGCTTGTCTGATGGAAGATATACTGACTGTGTTTAAAGCAAGCAAATACTGTAATGTTTCGCCGAAAACCATCATCAACTGGATCGAATCCGGACATATTGAAGCCTACAAGACGGTTGGTGGACATCGCCGCATAAAAAGATCAGACCTTGAAAATTTCATGAAAAAACAGGGAATACCTATTCCTAAAGAGGAAATGGCTGAAGAACGCATAAGGATTCTGGTGGTAGATGATGATCCCATCATCGTTGAAACCATTGTCCAGTCCCTGGAAGAGGATGAATATAACTATGAGGTGATATCAGCCTCTGACGGCTTTGAGGCAGGGATACAAGTTAATCACTTCAAGCCACATCTCCTAATACTGGACATCATGATGCCGGACATAAAAGGCTATGAGGTCTGCAAGAAGATCAAAAGCAGGGAGGACACCAAGGATACAAAAATTATCGTCCTGTCAGCATACCTGGATGATGAAAAATTTAAAAAAATGAAAGAGTATGGTGCAGATGTTTGTTTCTCAAAACCGCTGCCCCTGCCTCAACTGAAGGAGGAAGTTGCCCGGCTGTTAGGGCTGAATTAATTAAGGAGGCCTGCATGAAACTTAAAGAGGCCCTGAAAAAGGGCAGATTTGTTGTTACCTCTGAAGTGCAGACGCCCATTGATGAGGAACCGCAGACACTCATCAAGCGTCTGGAGCTGGTGCGGGGTCGTGTGAATGGCGTTACCGTTCCCGAACTGGAAATTGAGGGAATCGTGGGCGATAGCATCAAGATGTGTGATCTCCTTAAAAAGAACCGGTTCGAGTCCATATACCAAACTACCACACGAGATAAAAGCCGGCCACAATTGCAAAAAGATCTAATACTGGCCCATCAAACGGGTGTTGAGAATCTTCTTGTGTTTACGGAAGATTACCGAATCACCGGGGACAGTCTCCAGGAAATGATGTTTTTTCATGTAGATTCAGGGAAACTATCTTCGGTCCTGGAACATATGCGCGAAGGACAGACAATTGAAGGCAAAGAACTTCCTTCCAAGGCTGATTTCACATTGGGTTCAGGTGTCGAATCGGCATGGGGAAAAAACGTGCCGGAATTAGAAATGAAAGAAATGGAGGAAATGACAAAGATAGGTACCGGCTACTTTTTGACCACACCGGTATTTGATGTGGCCCAGTTTGAGAAATTCATGAAACAGGTCAATACCTTTGACGTCCCGGTCATTGCAGAGGTAATGATTATCAGGACCGCAGGCATGGCGCAGTTTCTCAACCGCCATTTCAAATCAGGCTTGGTGCCGGACTGGATGATCAAAAAACTGGCCAGTGCCCCGGACAAGCAAAAGGCCAGCATTGAGCTTTTTGCTGACACCGTAAAGGGCTTAAAAGACCTCTGTCATGGGATTCACATTATCACCATTGGTGGTGAAGAAAAGCTTAGACTTTATCTTGATGCAGCCAAACTAAGATAAAAAGGAGCGGCTAATTGGCAGACATTACTCTTTCCATTAACGGGAAGAATATCAGTTGTCCTTCCGGTACCAGTATCTTAAACGCGGCCCTGGAAAATGGCATTAGGGTTCCCACCCTATGCCATCATCCCCACCTGGAACCGGTTGGTGCCTGTCGCCTCTGCCTGGTGGAAGACGAAAAAACCGGACGTATCATGGCCTCATGTGTCACCCCAGTTGCACCAAATATGGCCATCCAGACAGATTCTCCCTCCATAAAAACCCACAGAAATAACATTATCCGTCTGATGATGGCTAATCATCCTGAGTCCTGTATTGTATGCAGCCAGGGAAACAGATGCGAGTTGAGGCAGATTGCCGCTGAACTGGGTGTCGGCCAAACAGACCTTTATCCCATGCCCCATTATACCGGTCTTGAGGAGGCTAATCCATTCATCATCAGGGACCTGAGTAAATGTATTCTGTGCGGAAAGTGTATTCGCGCCGATCATGAGCTGGTGGTGGTTGGCGCCATTGATTATAATCTCAGGGGATTTAAATCCCGTCCGGCAACAGTGCACGAGATGCCCCTGGAGAAATCCATCTGCACTTTCTGTGGGACCTGCGTATCCATGTGCCCCACAGGGGCCTTGTCGCTTAAAAATACCCGATATGTGGGTTCTCCCCAAAAGGAATCATTAACCGTCTGTGGATTCTGCGGTGTAGGCTGTTCCCTGGTGATGGGGTCGGTTGATGGTCAAATCGTAGAGGTAAACCCGTCACACAAGGAAAAAACGGTTAATCGGTCCACCCTGTGTGTTAGAGGCCATTTTACGCATGATTACCTGAACGTCTCTGAAAGATTGATCACGCCATTGATTCGCAAAGATGGGAAACTTTCACCCGCTACTTGGGATGAGGCATTTGAGGTTGTTGCTCAAGGACTTATCTCCATCAAGAAAAAATACGGGCCTCAAAGCGTGGCGTTTCTCGGTTCATCCAAATGTACCATTGAGGAAAATTACCTTTTTCAGAAAATGGCCCGCGTTATTCTGGGAACCAATAATGTGGATAACGGCAGTTACGGTTCAGGGAGGCCGGTAATAAACCTGATCAATGAGAGGCTGGATAACGGTGGCCGCACTACACCGCTGGCCGACCTGGAGAAGGCAGAGGTGATTTTTGTGATGGGAGCCGATCCCACTGAAACAGTCCCTGTTGTCGGATATTATCTAAAAAGGGCTTCGCGCATAAATGGAATACCGTTGATTGTGACAGACCCAAGAAAAACAGGGCTTGTCCCCTTCTCCTCTCTCTGGTTACCTCTTTTACCCAACAGCGACGTTGAATTGATCAATGGTCTTGCAGCCTTGCTGTTGAAGAGAAAAGCTGATGATTCTCCTTTCATAGATCAGTTTACCGAGGGCTTTGGTCCTTACCGCGATGGCCTTTCTGCCCTTGATCTTGAAAGAGTGTGCAGTGTGGCAGGGATAGAAATGAGATACCTGGAACAGGCCGTTGATTTACTGAAAGGCAAAAAGATTACCTTTGTGATAGGACACGGCATTTTGCAACAGAAATATGGGACATCAGCCATGGATGCCCTGATTAATCTCGCACTGATGACCGGAAGTCTGGGCAGGGAGAATAGAGGGTTCTATTTTCTTGCAAGGGAGAACAACGAGATAGGGGCATTGGATATGGGAACAGCACCGGATTTCCTTCCCGGCCGTATGCCTTTTAATAACGATAAGAACCGTAAACATTGGGAAAAGGTGTGGGATGTTAAACTTTCGCCGGATCCGGGACTCAATCTGATTCGCATGATTGAGGAAACAGAAAAGGGTACCCTCAAGGCCCTTTTTATTATGGGGGAAAACCCACTTCGCAGTCTCCCCCAACCGGAACATATCCGGAATGCATTGAAAAATCTGGAGCTATTGGTGGTGCAGGACATACTTGCCAATGAAACCGCCCATACGGCACACGTAGTCTTGGCAGGGGCTGCCTTCAGCGAAAAGGCCGGAACCTTTACCAACATGGAGGGCAGAATCCGGTCTTTTGAACCTGTGGTTTCTCCACCCGGTGATGCAAGACCTGATTGGGAGATCCTTGACCTACTATCAAAAACAATGGCCCAAACCGATGGGTATTCTTCAATCCAAAAAATAAGAACGGAAATCAGTCGCAGGATCCCCATGTACTCGGAACTAGGAAAGGTCGGGGAGGAATCCTGGATCAGGGAGACGAGCAATCTTAAGGTTTTTCACCCCGACGGGGATGGAGATTCAATCTCTTTTTCTCCGGTAATCCCTATGAAGGACGAGAAATTTGATGAAGCATATCCCTTTACGGCTATTCTGGGCTCCTTGAGATACCATCTGGGAAGCGGCACCAGGACTTGCCTTTCAGACCGAATCAAGGATTTTGACCTGAAAGGAGAGGTGGAAATATCTCCCGAGGATGGTACGCAACTCAAACTTAAAGCAGGAGATAAGGTAAGGATATCTTCCCCCTATGGAGCCATAGAAAGACAGGTAACTCTGAAAAAGGATTTGAGGCCAGGGCTTATTTTTGTCCCTATGGCCCTTCATAATAATGATGCCATGCAGTTGATAGGGTTGAGCCAATTAGGTGAAGCGGACTCGCCCGGGTGGAATGCGTGCCGTGTAACTCTTAAAAAAATAGTGATTTGATGGACTTCAATAGGCAGGATGCGCACAAATGGATAATACAGATTGGCTGGCTTAAGGCAAAAGGCGCAAGGCTAAAGGAATAGGTGGTATGCAGCCCAGCCAAGAACTTGAGCCATACGCCTTGGGCCTTGCGCCCCCTGACATCATATGCCGGCCTGAAGGAATTCATGTTCAACACTGATTCTGTGAATGTCTTGAGAGTAAAAAGGATACCAAGTAATGGAACCAAAAGAAATAGACTGGGGATTACTGGAGAACACAATCAATAAATATCGTGGTGAGTCCTGGGCCTTGATCCCACTATTACAAGCTATCCAGGAGACATTTGGTTACATACCTCCGAATTCCATTGAGCCCATTTCCGATGCCCTGAATCTCTTTCCAAGTCAGGTCCAGGGGGTCATCTCTTTTTACGCAGGGTTATCGCTGAAACCAAAAGGCAAGTATGTTATCAGGATGTGTCGTGGGACGGCTTGCCATGTCAAAGGAGGTCGAAGCATCTTGAGGGTGATGAAGAAGGAGTTGGGGCTGGATGAAGCTGAGACCACCCCTGATTATCAATTCACCCTTGAGACAGTAGCCTGCCTCGGGGCCTGTTTTCTCGCCCCTGCCATGATGGTGAACAGGACCTATTTCGGCAAACTTTCTCCGCCAAAGGTAATCTCTGTACTGAATCAATACGGCAAGGAAAAAGAGGAAGATAAATAGTATGGAGAAGCTCTTATCCATTGGGGAATTGGAGTGGTATCGCAATAAAATTCTTGGCCGGAAAGATGAGGGCAAGGCGCGTGTATACGTATGCATGACAGGCTGCCGCGCTTATGGTGCTTCTGAAGTGAAAGCCGCCCTTGACGAGGAGGTCAAGAAACAGGGCATGTCAGAACAGGTGGAAGTTCGTGCCACCGGATGTCACGGGCTTTGCGCAAAGGCGCCGGTGATAGCCATTGAGCCTCAGGGCGTTCAATACCAGGAGGTGAGCCCTGATGACGCGGCAGAGATCGTGGCCCTTACCTTTAAACAAAATCGCTTGATAGATCACCTGGCTTACACCGATCCTCAGACAGGAAAACCAGTCTTTTACCGGAGTCAGATCCCATTTTATAAGAAACAGGTAAGAAGGGTTCTGGCTAACTGCGGGACAATCGATCCCACAAGGATCGAGCATTATATCGCGGCCGGTGGATATCAGGGCATTGTCAAGGCCCTCTCCAGGATGACTCCGGAAGATGTGATCGATGAAGTAACCACGGCCAAGCTACGAGGAAGGGGTGGTGCAGGCTTTTCTACGGGCATGAAATGGAAATTCGCCCGCCAGGCAGAGGGACGACCCAAATATATCATCTGCAACGCGGACGAAGGGGATCCCGGCGCCTTTATGGATCGCGCTGTACTGGAAGGTGATCCCCACGCTGTCCTCGAGGGTATGCTCATCGGCGCCTATGCCATAGGAGCGGAATACGGGTACATTTACGTGCGAGAAGAATACCCTATTGCTGTTGAGCACCTGAAAATTGCTATTGAACAGATGAAGGAACTGGGTCTTTTAGGAGAGAATATCCTGGGTACCGGCTTTAACCTTGATGTGTACCTCAAGATGGGAGCTGGGGCCTTTGTGTGCGGCGAAGAAACCGGGCTTATGGCCTCCATTGAAGGGAAGCGGGGGATGCCGAGGGCAAGGCCTCCATTTCCTGCTCAGGCGGGACTGGATGGAAAACCCACCAATATCAATAACGTTGAGACCTGGGCCAATGTCCCGCTGGTTATAAAAAACGGCGTGGAATGGTATTCCCAGGTAGGTACCGACCATACAAAAGGCACCAAGATCTTTTCCCTAGCCGGCAAGGTGAACAACACGGGTCTGGTGGAAGTTCCAATGGGAGTGGCCATCAAAGAGGTGGTTTTCGATATCGGCGGGGGTATCCCCAAAGGAAGAAAGTTCAAGGCAGTCCAGATGGGCGGGCCTTCGGGTGGTTGTGTACCGGCCCAGTATCTGGATCTTCTCGTGGATTACGACACCCTCCAGCGAATAGGCGCCATCATGGGTTCGGGCGGCATGGTGGTGATGGATGAGAATAACTGCATGGTTGAAATCGCCCGGTATTTCTTGAGTTTTACCCAGTCGGAGTCCTGCGGGAAATGTGCTCCGTGTCGCTTAGGGACTACCCAATTGCTGGAGATCCTGACCCGCATTACGCAGGGAAAGGGCAGGATCGAAGATATCCAGACCATAAAGGAGTTAGGGGAAACCATAATGAAGTCCTCTCTTTGTGGTCTCGGACAGACCGCTCCCAAGCCTGCATTATCGACCCTCGCCTATTTCTTGAAGGAATATGAGGACCATATCCTGGAGCAGCGATGTGCAGGAGCCACATGTGATTCCATGGTCATTTCTGCATGCCAGCACGCCTGTCCGGCCGGCATTGACGTGCCCAACTATGTGGCAGCCATTGCCAGCGGTAAGTATGAAAAGGCAGTGGAAATCATACGGGAGCGGAACCCTTTTCCCGCAGTGTGCGGCCGTATCTGCATCCATCCCTGTGAATTCAAATGTCGGCGCGGCGAACTTGATGAGCCGGTGGCCATTAGATCACTGAAACGGTTTGCCTCTGACTGGTATTTTAAAAACATTGGTCGAGCAAAAGAACCTTCTGTGCTAACCAAAGAACAAAAGATAGCAGTTGTGGGTGCCGGGCCCGCAGGTCTGACCTGTGCTTACTTTTTAGCCAAAATGGGATACGGGGTGACTGTCTTTGAGAGCCAAGCAGTGGCAGGAGGGATGCTGGGAATTGCAGTTCCGGAATTCCGTCTTCCTCGCAAGGTAATTGAGGAGGAGGTTGCTCACATCGAGAGCTGCGGCGTTGAGATACACTATAACTCCCCCATTGACGCACGACATACAGTGAATAACCTATTGGAGGGAGGTTATCACGCGGTATTTATTGGTGCGGGGGCCCAATCAAGTAAAAGGATCGGTATCTTAGGGGAAGAAGAAGGTTTGTCAGGTCTCTATTACGGCCTTCAGTTTTTGACAGACATCAAGACCGGGAAGGAGATAAAACTGCAAGGAAAAGTGGTCGTCCTGGGAGGAGGTAATGTTGCCATTGACGCGGCCAGGACTGCACTGAGGGTGGGTGCCCAAGATGTTCAAATATTCTATCGCAGGACCAAGGAGGAGATGCCGGCCTGGGAGAAAGAGATTGATGAAGCCGTTGAGGAAGGAATCGTTATTAATCCCCTGTGGGCGCCGAAGCAGATTACCCATGGCGACGGTAAAATCACAGGCATTGAGTTTGTACGCAGCAGGACCGTTTTTGATGAAGATGGTCGGTCGCATTTGAGTGTTGACGAGGAGGTAACTCAGGTTGTGGAGGCCGAGACCATCATTATTGCAATCGGCCAGGCCCCTGACATCTCCTTTCTGTCCAAGGACAGCCAATTAGAGCGGGCTCTGTGGGGCAGTCTTGTGGTGGATGAAAATAGTCTGGCCACTAATATCCCGAGTGTTTTCGCAGGGGGTGATTTTACCACAGGCCCGAGTATTGTCATAAACGCTATTGCCTCGGGAAGGAGGGCCGCCCTGGCAATTGATAAATACCTCAGAGGGGAAAAGGGAAGAGTGGAGATCGCTGATGAAAAGACGTCAATGGTGGAAGATATCGGTCTGGCACTGGACGATGAAACAACTGAGGAAAAGCCGAGGATAGAGATTCAACTCGAGGAGCCGAAAGAGAGGGTAAGGGACTTCCGGGAGGTGGAGAAAGGATTCACCCGGGAAGAGGCGTACCGGGAAGCCATGAGGTGTTTAAGGTGTGATCTGGAGAAAGATAGGAGATAAATATGATCAGATCCATTACACAGCAAAAACCAGAAGAGGAGCTTGATCAACTCCTGGATGGTTTGGGACGGGTTTTCATCATCGGGTGTGGAACGTGCGTCACCCTGACACACACGGGTGGCGAGCCAGAGGTGAAGGCTATGAAGGAAAAACTGGGCGCCAAGGGCAAGCTTGTAACCGGGGAGATGGTCCTGCCTGTAGCCTGTGACAATCTGACCGCTGAAGCCTTAAAGGAACATGGCGAGAAGATTAGACAGTCCGATGTCCTGCTGATTATGACCTGTGCCTTTGGTGTTCAGACCATTGCCAGGCAGTCGGAAAAAATGGTTGTGCCTGCCCTGGACACGCTGTTTATCGGAAAAGAGACCGGCCTGGGACAGTTTGATGAAATATGTACCCAGTGCGGCACATGTATATTAGGAGAGACAGGCGGTATATGTCCGGTAACCTCTTGCCATAAGGGGCTTGTCAATGGCCCCTGCGGGGGCACCGATAATGGTAAATGCGAGATTGACTCTGAAAAGGACTGTGCCTGGACTTTGATTTACAATCGGTTGAAAGAATTGAACCGAATAGAATCTATGAAAAAACTGCAGAAACCCAGAAATCATCACGGAGAGCCGAGTCCGGGGAAATGGAAATCAGTTTCGCTTCGCTCATCTGATGGCCAAAAGGCATAAGGCTCAAGGCCCAAGGCCTATGTTTTTACATTTTCCTTAAGCCCTGCGCCTTGAGCCCTGCGCCATTTACCATAATGGATAAAAGCTCCTATAACAATTAAAACAGCAAATAATAATATTTAAATAGAACTGGAGAGGTTTCATATGGTTTCCTCATTCAAAAAGGCCCTGAAATCGGGCAAATTTGTTGTTACTTCTGAGGTCGCTCCGCCCAAGGGTATAAACCTTGAAAAGATGATCCACCACATTGAGCTTTTGAAAGATAAGGTGGATGCCATGAATGTGACCGATCATCAGAGTTCGGTGATGCGGTTTCCCTCCCTGGGAGGAGCCCTTATGATCAAAGAAATGGGTGGCGAGCCCATTTTACAGATGACTTGCAGAGATCGAAACCGGATGGCCCTTCAGGCAGATCTATTTTTTGCTGCCAGCAGGGGAATCACCAATGTCCTTTGCCTTACCGGCGATTCAGTAATTTTCGGTGATCATAAGGAGGCCAAAGGCGTTTTTGATCTGGATTCCAGTCAATTATTGGCGGCAATCAGACGGTTGGAAAAAGGAAAGGACCTCGGAGGAAATGATGTTGATGGGAATGTATCCTTTTGCGCCGGTGCCATTGTCACACCGGAGGCCAATCCACTTGAGCCCCAGCTTATCAAGTTTGAAAAGAAGATAGAAGCAGGTGCCGAATTTATCCAAACACAGGCCGTGTATGATCTGGACAATTTTAAAAAGTTCATGGATTACGCCAGGCAGTTCCCGGTAAAGATCCTGGCGGGCATCATTTTACTTACCTCCGCTCCCATGGCTCGTTTCATGAATAAGAATGTCGCAGGGGTCAATGTACCACAAGAGTTAATCGATGAAATGGCCACTGCACCCAAAGGCAGGGCCATTGAGAAGGGCGTAGAAATTGCCGGGCGAATGATCAAGCGGGTACGGGATGAGAAGATGTGTGACGGGGTTCATATCATGGCTATCGGCAAAGAGGAACTAGTTCCTGATATCATGGCCGCTGCGGGGCTGGTTTGAGGGAGGGAACGATGCCCTAAAGCCACTGTCTCACCCAAGAATTTCAACTCTTGTAACAGTTTAGTGCTTTAAAAAACCAACCGTGGATTGTAGGGCCATGATGATCTCTTTTTCAAAAGCCGCATAAGCCGGCCCTCGGCTGAGCGGCACGACTTGAGCTCGCCGACAAGCCTCGCCGCATGCCTCATTCAATCGAACGGCAGATTGGCCTTTAAATTCAGCCCAGGACAGTCCCAGTAGGGAATCTTCAAAAAAGAGGTCGCCTTCTCTGTTTACCCGCCGTAATTCTTGGCGGGCCTGCTCCCCGCCCCTGTTCAAGGCCCAGCGGGCGTTCCACGAGCTTTGTAGAATTTTTGTGATGCGGCTTTTGAAAAAGAGATCCCCATGGCCCTTCCTGCCCTATTTTCAAACAGCTAAACTGCTAACAATTCTTCAATTATGCGCCTGTAAATCTCCCCTGCAAAAGGTCGGGTCATGCTGGCACTTCTCGTAAAGGACGCATTCGGATTTCTTATTTGAGTCCTCCCATTGGCAGGACAAACCTTTCAGTTTTAAACCCAGATGATGCAGTAGTCTCCTTCTGCACCGTCTGGGTTTAATAAGTTAGAGCCTGATTTGACGTTACTGTGTGGATAGGGCCAAATAGCTTGTCTTTGGGGTCTATTTAAACTATACGGATTTATTTGAAAACTTTTTTAGTAGAACATAAAGCAAAGCTATGAAGAAAAAATTTAAAACCATCATCAAGCGATTGATCAGCAACGGCGAAAAAGAACCTCTGACAGGTATCGAGATCGCCGAACAATTCCGCCCTAACGAAACGACCCCCGAGGCCACTTTCAGGAATTTGAATGCAGCTTTTTTAATTTCTTTGTGCGGCAGATCTCACCCTCTTCATTTGAAGGCCAAACGTTTCATAGAAGATCTGAAAAAAAAGCCTGAATGGAAAGACGCAATCGACTTTTATTGTAGATGTATGTCCCTTATTATCGAAGAAATTGGAGAGAGGTGCGCTGGGGACAAAAACTTCCGGGAGAACCTGGATCGGTTGTATCTATGGGTCAAAGACCCTCAGAACCTCAATAACCGCGTCGAGACAATAACAAAAATCTGGAGAGTTTTTTTCCCTGAAGGTATTTTGCCATTTGAACAGCGGAAGGATAACATTGACGCACTTCGAAAGAAAAGAACAATAAGAATTACTCGACTGAATCCGGACCCAATCAAAGAGCCGGCAAGCGAGATTTTGTTTACATCTAATGTCCTGCTGACCGTGCCTTCTCCCACCACGCGAATCGAAGAACTGGCCTTACCGGAAAACATGAAATTACGACTGCATGAAATCATGAGAGACCCGCAGATCTACTGGTATGACCATCCGATTCAGATTGGCGTGGAGACCGAAAAAAACGAGATGATATACGGGCTC
>CP070700.1:3149747-3163552 GCA_020349865.1 Desulfobacteraceae bacterium | reverse complement strand
TTTACAACTTAAACAAAAATTTCTTGGATCATCCAGCAAATGAGTACCGCGAAACTATTGAAATATATGAGATATGAGGTTAGCAGATCGGAAGGATGAAGCAGTCTTTTCTTCGATTCCGAGCTTCTCAGCCTGGTGATTACAGCAGTCACTACGAAAAGACCGCTTCAACCTTCAACCCCGCAACCATGTGTAGTGTTGAGGTGTACTCATTAACCGGATGAACCAAAAAAAAATCCTAATAAAGATTTTTGCTTTATTTAATCTATAATGCCTTAATATTTTATGTTTTACTAATTTTCAATAGAATTGGGGATGATCTCTATAAAAATTAAAACAAAACCCCTAACAAAGACCTCAGCTCAATTGTCTGAAACAGCTTTATGGACTTCCGATAAAATATTAAAATCAGTTTCAGTTAAACTTGATAGTTTCGTAAAAAGTCTTATGAACGGTCATTGCGAGGAGTGAAACTACGAAGCAATCTCCTGATTTCAAGTAATTACACCAACTGAGATTGCTTCGCTTCGCTCGCAATGACAGGTGAAATGACTTTTTACGAGTACATCAAACTTAATATTGCTTATACGTGACCAAGCTCTGATCCTCAAAGGCTGAAGATAACTGCTTGAGTTGACGGGCTGACAATTTAAAGGAAAAGGGTCGAGCAAAGCCAACGATCAAAAAAAATCAATGACTTCAATGGTCAGTCCCTCTGCCACGGGCGCTTCCCGTAATCCAACCTGAAAATCGTATATGTTATTGCTCCTTTTTCTTTGACTTGGAAGAGATATTTTCCTATGCTTCCTCCCACAAAAAGCAAATTCTATCACTCTCTTTCATTATGACGATTTCAAAACTGGACAAAGAAAAGACCGGCCTCCTGATTATAGACGTGCAGGAAAAGCTCATGCAGGTAATGGGGCGAAGACAACGGGTCGCTGACAATATAACCAAGCTTGTGCTCCTTTCAAAATTATTCGATTTCCCTGTCATTCTCACGGAACAATATCCAAAATGGCTTGGCCCCACACTCCTTGAGGTGGCAGAATCTTTACCTGCTTATGAACCAATCAGTAAGTTGCATTTCAATTGTTGCGATGTGGATGCCTTTAATAATCGCCTGGATTCAGAAGGCTTGAGGAATGTAATTATTACTGGTGTCGAATCCCACATCTGCGTATTTCAGACATGTATCTCCATTCTCGAGAGAGGCTACAAGGCCCACGTACCCCAGGATGCAGTTGATTCAAGGACTGATGAAAACTGGCGTGTTGGACTCGACCTTATGAAACAGGCAGGAGCAGTGATTACCTCAACGGAGACAGTCATCTATCAGATACTTAAAAAGGCAGGCACAAAGGAATTTAAGCAGATGTTAAAGGTAATCAAATAATGGTTAATCAGTGAAGTACACGGCTGAATCGAGACCTCAAATGATCCATTTTTCTTTGCAGGAAAATCGCGCAAAATGACCGCTCTAAAAGCGGAAAGCGACATGTATAGATGAGAAATAATTTTCCACAAAGTAGTATATTTTTAATTTATTAGCCTCGACACCCTGTCCTGAACCCTGCCATGCGAAATAAAACGAAAAAGATCATTTGATAAATACTGATTTTTCAAACGAAAAAACTGGCCCAGGCATTCTTTCAGTACCCTTGGATTTCACTCTTTTCTGGCATATCAATTGCTGTAACAGCTTAGCTGTTTGGAAATAGTGCAAAAAGGGCCGTGGGTATCTCTTTCAGAAGGGCCCCAAAAAACTGCAGCTCGGCTGAGCTCGCTGCATGCCTCATTCAATTGAACGGCAGATTAGCCTTAAAATTCGACCCATGACAGCCCCATAAGACAGAATCATTTATAACAGCAGGCCTCTCTGCCTGCTCCACGCCCCTTTACAAGGCCAAGGGGGCGTTCCAAAGAAAACAACAGGTTTAGACAGGTTGAAACCAAAAAAAGGAGAGTGCTTCGATGGATTACCAACCTATCCGTAAGACCGGGATTAAAGAGATGGCAGTAAGACCGAACCTACTGGATTATGAAAAAGCAAGAGAAGGGTTCAGGTGGGAAGACATCAACAAAGAGCTTAACTGATTCGACGGTGGCGGGATCAATATTGCATATGAAGCAGTGGACAGACACGTAAAGACGCCCATGAAAGATAAGATTGCCCTCTATTGGGAAGGGAAACACGGCGAAAGTGAGGAGTACACATTTCATGATTTGTCAAAGCTGAGTAATCGTTTTGCAGGCGCATTGAGGAATTTGGACGTTAAAAAAGGCGACAGGGTTTTTACCTACATGGACCGAACTCCTGAGCAATACATAGTTCTTCTGGGTGCGCTGAAGATTGGTGGCGTCATTGGCCCGCTTTTTTCCGCCTTTGGGCCTGACGCGGTGAAAGACCGGCTCGGAGATTGCGAAGCCAAGGTGCTGATAACAACACCGAGGCTCGTAAAAACAGTACATGAAGTGCTCGATGATTTGCCTGCTCTTAACACAATTATCATCGTCAACAGGAGAGGGGTCCCTTATGATTTGAAAGACAAAGAAGTCAGCTACAAAACCCTTATGAATGCGACCCCTGAAGAATTTGAAATAGAAAAAACCCATAAGGAAGATTATGCTATCATACACTATACGTCAGGGACTACAGGGAAGCCAAAGGGAGTTGTACATGTCCATGAGGCCATTGTGGGCCACTATGCCACGGCCAAGTATGTGCTTGATCTTCACCAGGACGATATATACTGGTGCACTGCCGATCCTGGGTGGGTGACAGGGACTTCATATGGTATTTTCGGTCCCTGGTCAAACGCCGTATCCCAGGTGGTCTACGAAGGTGGCTTTGGCGCAGGCCACTGGTACCGTGTCATTGAAAAGTACAAAGTGACTGTCTGGTATACCGCCCCCACCGCCATCAGAATGTTGATGAAGGCCGGAGAGAGGCCGGTGAACAAACATGACCTCACGAGACTGAGATATATGTGCAGTGTGGGAGAGCCACTGAACCCCGAAGCGGTCTTATGGGGAAATGAGGTTATTGGATTGCCCTTTCACGATAATTGGTGGCAGACAGAGACCGGGTGTATCCAGATCGCCAATTATCCCATACAGGACATACGCCCCGGCTCCATGGGCAGGCCCTTTATGGGCGTGACACCAACGATTCTTGATGATAATTGCGAGAAGGAGCTTACACCAGGAGAGGAAGGGCATCTTGCCCTTAAAGCAGGCTGGCCGTCAATGTTCAGAACCTACTGGAATAAGAAGGAGCTTTATGAGAGCAGGTTCAAGGGTGACTGGTATATCACAGGCGACCGGGCCACGATGGATGAAGAGGGTTATTTCTGGTTTGTGGGAAGGGCCGACGACGTGATTAATACCGGAGGACACCTCATTGGTCCGTTCGAGGTTGAAAGTGCCCTTATTGAGCATCCGGCCGTTGCCGAGGCAGGAGTTATAGGAATCCCCGACCCACTGGTAATGGAAGTTATAAAGGCATTTGTCTCTCTCAAGGACGGCTATGAACCGTCCGATGAATTGATGAGGGACATCAAGAAATTTGCCAGAAAGAAGCTCCACGCTGTGGCCTGCCCGAGGAAGATAGAGTTTATTCCGGGACTGCCCAAAACCAAATCCGGGAAAATAATGAGGAGGCTCCTGAAGGCAAGGGAACTGGGACTTCCGGAAGGTGACACCTCAACCTTGGAAGAATAGGGAGAAATACATGCTGCAACCGGAAGATTTTTTTGATTTAAAAGAATTTGAACACAAAGGGCTCTTTGAAGATGTCGAATTTGTGTGGGAAGCACTTGTTAGACTGAAGTCTTATATGAAAGAGAACCTTACGCCAAATGTGGCACCCCTCAGTGGAGATATGTTGTCAAAGACATGCGTATTGTGGGGAGGTAAGGTGATTGAAGATGGTTTTGAGATCGAAGCAGGAGATGCCTCCAAGGGGGAACTAAGAGTCTCGAGGGGGGGCAGTGAACTGGAAGGGGCTTCTGTCCTCTGTGCCGGATCAACCCTCTTTGATGACAACAACTCGATAGGAAACGGGACCATCGTTAAACCAAGTGCATTGATCAAGGGTCCTACAATCATAGGCAACAATACTGAAGTCAGACAGGGGGCCTATATTAGAGGGAACTGCCTCGTTGGAAACCGATGCGTGGTTGGACATACGACCGAGATGAAAACATCCATAATGTTGGATGACGCCAACGCAGGTCATTTTGCCTATATAGGGGATAGCATACTGGGCAATAACGTGAATTTAGGTGCAGGGACAAAGCTTGCCAATAAAAAAATCGTTGATATAGAAATCACCCGGAGAATAGAGGGGAAGACCTATAAGACAGGGTTGCGCAAGCTCGGGGCAATACTTGGAGATAATGTCGAAACGGGATGCAATTCAGTAAGCAGCCCGGGAACGCTCCTTGGAAAGGCATCGCTCGTCTATCCCAATTTGAACGTCCCGGGCGGATTTTATCCTTACCGGAGCATTATCAGCGTAAGGGCAAAGAGCATAATGTCTGTCAGGTCGTCCAAAAGAAGATAAAAGGGGAAGGTGCAGGGAAAACATGCATGCAGGCTTAAAAAAAATGGATATTTTCTTGACATTCTTATTTTAATTGTACTATATTTCACAAGTGTGTATAAATTTGAATTATAGCGTTTCATAAAAGGTTGTCAAGATTAGGGTTTTTGGGAAAGGAGGAGAAAAAAGGTATGAACAGTAGACTTTTGACCCTTATCATGGTCGTTTTTGCCGGCATGCTATTCCTCACGGTAGGTGCCCTGACTGCCGCTGATGCACCTGATGAGGTCACAATTGAAAATGAAGGCTATAAAAAAGATAAAAAAGGCCCTATTAAGTTAAGCCACAAACAGCATAGTGAGGATTATAAGGTCGCCTGTACCGAATGTCATCACGACTATAAAGATGGGAAAAACGTCTGGAAGGACACCGACCCTGTCAAAAAATGCAGTGAATGCCATGACCCGGTGAAAAAAAAGGGAAATGCTAATAAGCTGCAGCTGGCCTACCATTCGAACTGCAAGAATTGCCATAAGGACATCGTAGCAAAAGACTCAAGTAAGAAGGCACCCTTTAAGAAATGTACTGAGTGCCATCAGAAAAAGTCTTAAGATTCATTTTTGATTTACTTTATTAACGAAAAAGCCGCTCCTTAACAAGAGCGGCTTTTTCGTTTTGCGAAATCAACTGCCACAACGCAGGCCATCGCGGTATATGCAGGCATAATACTCCTCTTACCCCCTCACCCTAACCCTCTCCCCAGGGAGAGGGAACTAGCGGAAACCCCAAAAAAAACGCCACCTCATCAATTCTGATGGGCGGCGTTCGGCCGATTTACAGAAAACGATTAAACTTCGGTCACCGTAATTGCCTCTGATTCACATACCTCTACGCAGCTTTCGCATCCAAGGCACTCTTCCGCGTTCACCGGAACCGACTTTTCGTCCTCCATCTCAAAAACGTCCACAGGACAAACCTCTACACATTCTTCGCATCCTTCACACTTTTCCTGATCAACCACTACTTCGTAGCCCATATATTTTATCCTCCTACATTAGAAATATTTAAACAACTTACTAAATCCCTGCTTTACACCACCTTTAAGGCATTTTCCTCCCGTCTGGCAGGGTCAGCGGGATATGTAACAGAGTAGCATTCCGCTGTCAAGTCTTTATCGTTTTAAGCAGCGATCTCTTCTTTGACAGAAACAGTAATCTTGTATAGTACAGACAATACGAAGAATCCTGTTGCCCATACCCCGACGCTAATCAAAACCTCCGGCGTTGTGGGCCAGTATTCAAAGACCCTTTCAAAAGGATTGGGAATAAACCCGCCGACTACCAGTCCAAACCCTTTATCAATCCACGTTGACGCAATAACGGCCGCGCATCCTACCGCAAGGATATCTTCTCTCCTGCGCGTGGCAGGGACTATCAGAAGGACAAGGGCCACAATTGCAAATGCCACAGATGCCCACATCCATGGGGCAAGTTTGCTGCCATGGCCTTCCAGACCGGAAAAAAGGTATTCAAATGAATGCATATGCCCTGGTATCTGACTGTAAAAGGCAGTAAAGAGTTCAAGGAGGAGGAAAAACATATTGAGGATAAAGGCATAAGCAACAATTCCTCCAAGCGTTCTGATTTGCTCTTTTCCTGGATCAAATTTGCTGACCTTTCTCACTATAAGACACAAAAGGACAAGCAGAGCAGGACCTGAAGCAAATGCAGATGAAAGAAAACGGGCTGCCATGATGGCCGTCAACCAATAATGCCTTCCGGGGATACCTGCATACAGAAATGCGGTAACGGTGTGGATGCTAAAGGCCCAAGGGATGGAGATATAGATAAGAACCTTGACCCATTTTTGATAATGAATGCCTTTTCGCTCCGCACTCAAGACATTCCAGCCAATCAGGAGATTGAGTAACATATACACGTTCAGCACAATCATATCCCAGAAAAGGATGGACGTCGGATTAGGGTAGATCATAATGTTTAATATTCTGGGCAGATTACCGAGATCCACCATAACAAACAGCCCGCACATGACAATGGATGCGATAGCAAGGAATTCACCCAAAATAGTAATGCGGCCGAAAGCCTTGTAATCATGGAGATAGTAAGGCAACACAACCATTACCCCGCCGGCTGCCACACCAACGAAGTAGGTAAGTTGGCCAATATAAAAACCCCATGAGACATCTCTGCTCATACCAGTGATTTTCAGGCCCACCTTAAACTGGTAAAGATAGCAAGCAAAACCAATACCCATGAGAACAAGTAGGAATATCAGCCATCCCCAGTACTTTTGACTTCCTGTTACAGCCTTATCAAGCATAACCACCTCACACAATATAGAAAACGTTCGGTTCTGAACCAAGTTCGGGTTTGCGTCGAATCGTATAATGTTTCCGAAGGATCGTTCTCACCCCAGAATCAGGATCAGTGAGATCTCCGAAGGTCAAGATGTTTTCCTTTACTTCATTGGCGGCCTCAACGCACGCCGGAAGTAGGCCTTTGGCGATTCGTTCCGCACAGAAGGTGCATTTTTCCACCACTCCTTTCTCCCTTGTGGGATAGTCCGGGTTGGTCGGAAAGTCCGGATTCCTGTCTTTTGGCGCCTTCCTCGGGTCCCCCCAGTTAAAACTCCTCACACCAAAGGGGCATGCGGCCATACAAAATCGACAGCCAATACAGCGATGCTGATCCATCATCACGATACCGTCTTTTCTCTGCCATGTGGCCTTTGTTGGGCAGACCCTGCAGCAGGGAGGATTGGAACAATGGTTACAAAGGAGGAGAAAGTTTTTGTGCTTTACTTTATCGCCGATGTAATCGTGTTTTTGACCCGGAAAGGTATGCTCATATTCTTCTTTCCAAATCCACTTTATTTCTTCCTTTGGATTTCCAAGGTCAGGCACATTGTGCTCACGGTGGCAGGCCTTTATGCATTTGTTCATGATCTCCTCATCCATCCTCTGCATGTCAATAACCATGGCCCACCTGTTCCCCTCGGTAAGGGGAACAGCGTCAGTCGAAGCCTCCAGCTCTCCCGGAGCAAGAAAATCAATAGCGGTTTTTCCTCCCAACCCGAACAGGGCTGAAATTCCGGCTATCTTCAAAAATTCTCTTCTATCTACGCCCATCACTTATTCTCCTTCGGCTCGATATGACAGGTCCAGCAGTAGGGAACCATTCCAACATAGTTGTGACACTGGTCGCAAAACTTGGACTTGTTTGAATGGCAATCCAGACATGTGGTCTGAAGGCTCTTATAATAGGCCTTGCCGTTTTTGGCCTTATAGTAGCGTTCACCATCACGGACAACCGTATGCCTCCATTTGTCCAGCAAGTGCATATGCGAGCTCCTCATATACGCGGTCTCTTCCACGCACTCCTTTGCCTCCTTTGCCTTGGCCGTGAGTTCCGGATCCGGTGCTTTGGCGGCCTTTCCTGCATCATAGATAAAAGGGGACAACATCAAGCCGACGCCAATAATCAGTCCGATGATGATTTTACCTCCGTCATACATCCTCTTCATCCTCCATTCCCGGGAGAGGTTCGGCACGTAGATCAGTGGTCCTTTCCTTTTCTCCTTCGAAAACCAATGCGTTTCCCACCATCTCGTGAACGCCGGTGACCTCTACAGCAGGCACCCAATATTCCATTAGATTGGGCAAAACAGCCCTGTCAATGGCACAGATACAGGCGAGCATATTCACACCATGCTTTTCGTGCACATACTTCACAGCGTTTGCCCGGGGAAGCCCTCCGCGCATCCTCGATTCCAGGTTTTCTCCTGCGTTAAGCCCTGCTCCGCTCCCGCAGCAGAAGGTCTGTTCCCTGATAGTGCCGGGTGGCATTTCATAAAAATTATTGCATACATTCTTAATCACATACCTGGGCTCCTCAAAAAACCCCATACCACGGGCGGTGTTACAGGAGTCGTGGAATGTAACTTTTAGATTATCATTTCGGCTTGGATCCAGTTTCAATTTATTGTTTCTGATGAGGTCCGCCGTAAACTCAATGATATGTATCATTTTTGTGGTCTTTGCATTCTCGAATTTTGTACCCGTAATCGGGGAGACCGGCTCTTCGAGGAAATCCGGGGGACCATTAAAGGTGTCCATATACTGATTGAGAACCCTCCACATGTGACCACACTCACCTCCGATTATCCACTTTACCCCCAACCTCTTGGCCTCAGCGTACATCTTGGCATTCAGCCTTTTTGCCATTTCATGGGATGTGAAATAACCAAAATTGCCGCCTTCGGAGGCATAGGTACTCCAGGTGAGGTCAAGGCCTAAGTCCTTCAAATAATGGAAAAGCATCATATATCCCATGCAGGTAAACGTCCCTGGGTCGGCGAAAACATCACCGGAAGGTGTAATAAAAAGAATCTCAGCGCCCTTCCTGTTAAAGTCCTGTTCCATCCTGATGCCGGTTATTTCTTCAATTTCGTCCGTAAAAAAGTCGAGCATGTCCTTATAGGCATGAGGCTGAATACCAAGGTGATTCCCTGTACGGTAGCAATTGGCCACAGGCGCGGAAATCCATTCGGTATTGAGGCCCAACAGATTGATGAGTTCCCTCCCCATGATGGTGAGTTCAGCCATATCGATCCCATAAGGGCAAAAGACCGAACAGCGACGACATTCAGTACATTGATACAGGTAGTACCACAGCTCTTTGAGTACCTCTTCGGTAAGTTCCCTCGCGCCTGCAAGTACTCCGAGAAGCTTTCCTCCTGTTGTGAACTTCTTCCTGTATATCGATCTGAGGAGTTCAGCCCTCATAACGGGCATATTCTTGGGGTCGCCAGAACCAATGAAGAAATGGCATTTGTCAGCACAGGCCCCGCATCTCACACAGATATCCATGAAGAGCTTGAACGATCGAAACTTATCCAGACGATCCTTGAAACCCTCATGGATGATATCCTCCCAGTTCTCTGGCAATTTCCAGTCATCATCAAACGGACTCCATTCTCTCGGGTTTGGGAGACCAACATATTCGAGGTCCTTCGGCTTTGAACCATAACAGGCAATGCCCGGTCTGATCTCGGACGGCGCATCCATCCAACCCCTAAATAAAGGAGGTGTATGATCGATCTTAGCTAATTCATCCGGTTTTGGTGTATCCGCCATGTTTACTCCTTTTCCGTTTCTTTTGCTTCTTCTTTTGGCTCTTCTTTTGGTTCTTCTTTTGGTTCTTCTTTTGGTTCAAGCCCCTTTTCTACCGGGAGCCCAGCCTCTATCATGCGCTCTCTAAACTCGTCCTCATACTCCTCGTAAGTATGTGTGGCAACAGGATAATCCCATGGGTTAACATGCCTGACAAAACGGCTGTTATTGGACAGGTTTCTGGTGGGGCTTAAGAATACGCCCGCAAAATGCATCAATTTGCTAAAGGGGAAATAGGCAATGAGAACGCTCAAGATAAAGAGGTGTATGTAGAAAATTACCCCGATCCCTTCCGGCACCGTGGGGCTGAATTTGAATAACCCTATGACCAGTTGCTTTACCGCCGTAATATCCACCCTGAGAAAATATCGCATGAGCACTCCGGTTAAGCCCAGGGCAAGGATCAAAAACAAGGGGAAATAGTCTGCAGGAAGGGAGATGTAACGAATTTGCGGTAGGTAGAGTCTTCTAAGAAAGAGGTAGGTCACGGCCGCTAACATAAGAAGATCAGTAAGGTAGACTGTAGGGACGCCCAGGCCATTGATGGGCAAGACTCCTAATTGTAAAAATCCGTCAAGGTTTTCGAGCAGGTGCACAAAGCCGGGGATGGGCTCCATGAAAAATCTAAAGTGCCTTAAGAATATCACAAGGAATGACCAGTGAAATGCCAGTGCTGCCAACCAGAGCCACTTTTCCCACTCATAGTCTACCTTTGGGCCCCCATCGGTGCTTCTGTACTCAAATCTGGTATTCCTGAATAACGACCGGAACAGGAGCACTTCAAAAATCATCCTGACAATAACGCCCCCGGTACCCTTAGGGTTATCAACAGGACTTGACTTGACCCATGGAAAGGACCACTCCTGTCCCGCAGTGGTGGGGATTCTGAATGGAACCGGCGATTTTCCCCAATCTATGACCCGAACCACGATGCCAACAAAAAAGGTGGCCATGGCCGCATAAGGAACAATGATCCCGAAGAG
Source organism: Desulfobacteraceae bacterium (assembly GCA_020349865.1). The sequence continues at coordinate 3,152,832 of CP070700.1, read as the reverse complement.
GACCTTCAAATCCAATGCCCAAACGCCCACCAAGGGTATCAAAACAAGCACGGAAACTGCAAAGCCGGAAAACAGGATGCTGATGATGAAGTTCATAAATGGCTACCTCTCTTCAAATAAAACTACCGATTCTATAATCTCAGAGATCCGGTTCTTGCTCCGGTATTTCAAAGGTCAAATTTGCCCTCTTTAATAATTTACCTAAATGATTCTTGACTTCATTGACACGGATTTCATAGATTTTTTGGCGGCATTGCGAGTAAATATCAAAGGCCAAAAGGCCTATTTCATCTATTCTGTTTTCAAATAACTGGAATTCATCGGAAAGCCCGTTTAAGGGGGCTTTCGGACCTAAGGCTCCTCTTATCAGCCCCTTCAGTTGAAGGACAAAGCCAATGGCCTGGGAAGGCTTGAAATCCTGAACTGCCCTGATTCGAATTATGTTTTCAAGGCAGGACATGATCTTGTCGTTATCCCCGTCTTTGATCAGTTCATCAAAGAGGGCCTCTAATTCATGCGCAATTATATTTCCTACGGGATTTGCAAACTGATCCTTTTCTTTTCTGATAAATCTCTGAGAGTCACTGGGGTAGGTACCAACGGTTAACTCACACCATTGTTTAAGAATGATGGATCTCTTATCTGACAAGATATTTTTGAGGCTCATATTCACAACTGCCCTTAGAATGCCGAATCGCGTGAGGATCTTTGCGTAAATCTGCCCAGCTTTCTTTGGACTGCCTAAAGTTGGAGGATTATGCCGATTCGTTCAATAATTCACAATCAGTTATTGAAGCAGGTCTATAAACAAATTGCATTTACATGTCAAGGAAAAATGAGAGCAGTTAAGCTCCAGCACATAGCTGCAGGTGATTGGGGAGGGCGAAAATGGGTATGAGACTCCATTTAGAAGTAAATTCTCTTCTATTTTTCAGATGAACCAAAACTCGCCTTTAAGAATTCCCGGTTGAAACGGGCAATGTTGGTAATTTTTATTTCCTTGGGGCATACAGCTTCACACTCGGTTTCATTGCTGCAGTTACCAAAACCCAGTTCATCCATTTTCCTCAACATGGAAAGTGCCCGCTTTGCCGCTTCAGGTTTACCCTGGGGAAGCAGTGCCAGTTGAGAAATCTTGGCACCTACGAAAAGCATCGAAGATGCATTAGGGCACGCGGCAACACAGGCCCCGCATCCTATGCATGCCGCCGCATCCATGGCAAGCTCTGCCCCTTCAGGCGATATAGGAATGGTATTCGCCTCTGGTGCCTGTCCTGTATTTACAGAGATATAACCACCCGCCTGGATAATCTCGTCAAATGAACTGCGATCCACCACCAAATCTCTGATGATTTTGAATGGACGTGCACGCCAGGGTTCAATTACGATAGTATCTCTGTCTTTAAAATGTCTCATATGGAGCTGGCAAAGGGTGGTTCCAGGTTCAGGGCCGTGAGCCAAACCATTAACCACGGTCCCGCACATACCACAAATACCCTCGCGGCAATCATGATCAAAGGCGATGGGGTCTTTGCCGTCAACGGTGAGCTGCTCATTTACCACGTCCAGCATTTCCAAAAAAGACATATCAGTTGAAATGTCGTTAGCCTCATATACCCCCAAATGCCCTTTGTCATCCGGGCCTTTCTGGCGCCAGATTTTTAGAGTTAAACTAATATTTCCGCTCATTTATAACTCCTCTGTGCAAGCTCAACATTTTCAAACACCAGTGTTTCCTTATGAAGCGTTTCGGCTTTTTCAGGGCCACTGAACTCCCAGGCAGCGACATAGCAGCAAGAATCGTCATCCCTTTGAGCTTCATGTTCCTCAGTCTGAAACGCCTCGTTGAAATGGCAACCACAGGATTCCTCGCGACCCAGGGCATCCTCCACGAGCAATTCGGCAAACTCAAGAAAATCAGCCACGCGGCCCGCCCTCTCCAGGGTCTGATTAAATTCTCCGGGTGAGCCTGTCACCTTTGCGTTCTTCCAGAACTGTTCGCGAAGCTCAGGGATAAGTTCCTTTGCCTTGAGCATGCCCGATTCATTCCTGGACATACCGCAATACTCCCACAGGATGTGGCCCAATTCCCTGTGGAAATAATCCACTGTCCGGTTTCCATTAATGGAGAGCAATTTGTCTACTGTCTCGCTTATAAATTTTGTGGAATCTTTGAACGCAGGCTGAGCATCATTCACTTCGGGCAAAACAGTGCCTGCCAGATACCCGCCAATCGTATACGGAATAACAAAGTAACCATCTGCCAGCCCCTGCATTAAGGCACTTGCGCCGAGCCGGTTAGAACCATGATCTGAAAAATTGGCCTCTCCAAGGACAAACAGGCCAGGGATGGTGCTCATAAGGTTGTAATCGACCCATAAACCTCCCATGGTATAATGTATAGCAGGATAGATCATCATAGGAGCCCTATAGGGGTCTTCGCCTGTGATCCTTTCATACATCTGAAAAAGATTGCCGTATTTTTTCCGGATGACCTCTATGCCGTCTCTGTCAATGGCATCTTTGAAATCCAGGTAGACAGCAAACCCGGTTGGCCCTATTCCTTTTCCCTGGTCACATACCTCCTTTGCATTGCGAGAGGCCACATCGCGGGGGACCAGATTTCCAAAACTCGGGTATTTCCTTTCCAGAAAATAATCTCTCTCTGATTCGGGAATATCATTGGGAGATCGTTTGTCCCCTGCCCTATCGGGCACCCATACGCGGCCATCATTCCTTAGACTCTCGCTCATGAGGGTCAGTTTGGACTGATAGGTTCCATGGACAGGTATACACGTGGGATTGATCTGAACAAAAGATGGGTGGGCAAGATATGCCCCTTTTTTGTGCGCCCGCCATAGGGCACTAACATTGGAGCTCATGGCATTTGTGGAAAGGAAATAGGCATTGCCATAACCACCTGTTGCAAGTACCACTGCGTGAGCCGCATGACTTTCCATTTCACCGGTGATAAGATTACGGACCACGAGTCCCCGAGCGGATCCATCCACAAGGTCAAGGTCCATCATCTCCCGCCGCTGAAACATCTTTACCTTTCCAGCCGCCACCTGGCGCATGAGTGCGC
>CP070700.1:3143434-3149647 GCA_020349865.1 Desulfobacteraceae bacterium | reverse complement strand
CAACAAGGAAATAGTCATGGCACGGCGTGTCGGAGCGCTTATCCCGGCTCGCATCAGAAAGGTGTACCGCTTCGAAGGGAACAAGAAAGTTGCCACAGATATCGCCGGGGTTGGCGAAATAGTTGTCGTTGCAGGGATGGATGATGTAATGCTGGGTGTAACCTACACCGACCCGGAAGATCCTGTTCCCCTTCCTCCCATGGAAATAGACCCCTGCACGATTTCCACTATCTTTATTTCAAATGATTCACCTTTTGCCGGGACCGAAGGCACTTACAGTACTTCCAGTCACCTGGCGGAGCGGCTAAAAAGGGAAGCGCTTTCCGACGCGGCCCTTCTGGTCGAAGAGCTGGATAGAGGCAAGGGTTTTAAGGTCTCGGGCAGGGGAGAACTGCACATTTCGATCCTCATCGAGAAAATGCGGCGTGAGGGATATGAATTCCAGGTTACCAGGCCCCAGGTCATTGTCAAAGAAGAGAACGGCAGACGACTTGAACCCTTTGAAGAACTGACGATCGACGTTGACAAACAGTACATGGGCACAGTCATTGAAAAACTGGGAGAGCTTAAGGGCCAGTTGCTCGAGCTGAACCAGGACAATGGGATGTCCCGTCTTATCTACAAGATTCCTACACGCGGACTTCTCGGGTTCCGGTCGCAGTTTTTAACGGACACAAAAGGCATGGGGATTATGAATTATGTCTATTTGGGATACGGACCTTTTGCAGGTGAAATTCGAAACCGTAATAAAGGCGTCCTGGTGGCCAAGGAATCCTGCGCAACCGTGGCCTATGCCCTGTTTAACCTTCAGGATCGGGGTAAGCTCTTCTATGGGCCTGGAACCAGGGTTTATGGCGGTCAGATAATCGGTGAACACTGCAGACCACAGGACCTGGAGGTCAACCCTGCAAAAGGCAAAAAACTCACGAATATGCGCGCTTCAGGATCGGACGAGAACGTTATTCTCACACCTCAGACAAAGATGAGCCTTGAAGAATGTATTTCATATATTAATGAGGACGAACTGGTCGAGGTTACGCCTGAGGCAATCCGCCTGCGTAAGGGATAGTGAAGTGAATGGAAAAGTATAACACAAAAGAAGTTGATAAGCGACGTACCTTCGGGATTATCAGTCATCCTGATGCGGGAAAAACAACATTGACTGAAAAAATCCTCCTTTTCGGAGGCGCGATCCAGCAGGCCGGGGCTGTCAAGGCCCGTAAAGCAGCCAGGCATGCCGTGAGCGACTGGATGGAAATTGAAAAGGAACGCGGGATATCAATAACAACATCTGTAATGAAGTTCAGATACAACGGATTTGAAATCAATCTACTGGATACCCCGGGGCACCAGGATTTTTCAGAGGATACCTACAGGGTCCTTACTGCAGTTGACAGCACATTGATGGTAATTGACAGTGCAAAAGGGGTCGAACCCCAGACTGAGAAACTGATGGAAGTCTGCAGGATGAGGAATACCCCTATAATGACATTTATTAACAAACTCGACCGTGAAGGCATGGGACCGCTTGATATCCTGGATGATATCGAGAACAAGCTTCAGATTGAATGCGCGCCCATTTCCTGGCCCGTAGGTATGGGCAAGAGGTTTCGGGGGGTCTACAATCTGTATCATCATGAGCTTCACCTGTTTACGCCCGGGCAGAACACGGCAAAAAGGAACGGCATTGTTATAAAAGACCTGTCTGATTCCAGGCTGGATGAATATCTTGAAGGCCAGGCCCAAGAACTTCGTGATGACATAGAATTAATTGAGGGGGCTGCCAATCCATTTGAGCTCGCACAATACATGAAGGGAAATCAGACACCGGTCTTCTTCGGAAGCGCAATCAATAATTTCGGTGTGAAAGAGATGTTCGACGCTTTTGTGGAGATGGCCCCGTCCCCGAATGTCAGGACTGCTGTCTCACGTGATGTCTCGCCTTATGAAAAATCATTTTCAGGCTTTGCTTTTAAAATTCAGGCAAACATGAATCCTGCTCACAGAGACAGGATCGCATTTATCAGGATCTGTTCCGGGAAATTCACACGCGGGATGAAAGTGATGCATCACAGGATCGGCAAGGAAGTCTCTTTGGCAAATGCCACGATCTTTATGGCAAGGGAGAGAGAGAACATTGAAGAAGCCTTTCCAGGCGATATTATCGGAATTTACAACCACGGCACAATCAAGATCGGTGACACCTTTTCGGAAGAAGAACCGCTGAAATTCACGGGTATCCCGAATTTCGCGCCCGAGCATTTCCGCAGGGTCATGTTGAAAAATCCGTTAAAGATCAAGCATCTTCAAAAAGGCCTGGCCCAGCTTGCAGAAGAAGGGGCTGTCCAGGTGTTCCGTCCGGTTACGAGCAACGATTACTTGTTAGGCATAGTCGGTCTTCTTCAGTTTGATATTACAATGGCCAGGCTCAAATCCGAATACGGGGTCGATGCTGTTTATGAACCGGTTGAGTACAAAGTCGCCAGGTGGGTTGACTGCGGCGATCCCAAAAAAATGGCCGAGTTTGAAAAGAAAAACAGCGGCTTTATTGCCAGGGATTCTGAAGGCGCACTGGCATTTCTGACGACCAGTGAATGGGAACTCGGTTTCCACATGGAGAAGTGGCCGGATATCAGCTTTTTCAAAACCCGTGAGATTGCCTGATTTTTAATTGCGCTGCGGTTTTAACCCAGATTGTGCAGTAGAATCCGTAGCGAGGTGCAGAAAACCATAGCGAAACGCGCAGTTGGAGCGATAATCAGGAGGTGATAATGATACCATGCATCTGGATATTCTATTCTCAGTGGCCTGGACATAATTCATTTTTATAGCATCGTAAAACATGAGTCAATCGTAGACCCCTTTACAGAATACGAATGTTCAAAAATGTCAAACAATGAACTACCCCGCCGCAAGCAGCGGGGTATCAAAAACAAAAACATTGAATGCCCCAAGGAGCTGGGAATTAAACCCTTGCCCGCCTCTGACGGGATTAACGTTCTTAGTCAACATAGTCAACAATGTCCCCTATTATCCTATACTTTGTTCTTTCTTCCTTCTTTTAAGTTCGAGTGCCGTCTTGATTCCCTTTTCTCTTATCACTTTTAATTTCAGCCTGGTTTCGGTGAGTTTGAAAAAGCGCTTTCCATATTTTCGGAGTAATTTATCATCGATCTCAAATCCAAGGCCGGGCCGTTTAAAAGGATGAAGCATGCAGTCTCTATCCGGAACTATTGGCTCTATTATGCCTTCTCTGTATTGAGGAACCCAAGACGGTTCTTCCAGGGGATATTCCAGGGGCAGGTTGCTTTTCATGTCTGCCAGAGCCATGTTCCAGTTGATATAGAAGCCTATCCCGTTTGTCCAGGTATGGGGTGAAAAAAGACGCCCCTTTTTTTGACAGGTCTCGATTACCTTTTTTACTTGTGAAATGCCTCCGGCAAAGGTCGCGTCAGGCTGGTAGATGTCAAAACAATCCTTCTCAAACATTATTTTTATTTCGTCCCATCCGTAGTTAAGTTCCGCTCCCGAAATCTTAACTTTCGAGACTTTTTTAAGTTCCGAATTTCCTTCATAATCCCTTGAATCCAGAGGTTCTTCAAGCCACTGAAACTTGTTGTCTGAACACGCCCCGGCGAATTCAGTTGCAAGTTTAAGATCCCACGCAGGTACTCTGTCGACTATTGAAACGAGCCATCCCTGGTTGGCGTCTACACCAAGAACAAAATCTTCACCAATTCCTTTTCTAATCGTTTCAATATGTCGGATGTCATCTTTTAATTCCATATTTTTTACCCGCAGTTTGGCGGTCTTAAAACCCCTTTCTTTCATGGCCAGAAGTTCTTCCACTCTTTTCTCAGGGTTATGCATTTCGCCTGTGGAAAGGTATACCGGGATCGGCCTTGCCTTGCCTCCCAGCAGTTCATATACAGGCTTCCCTTTCATTTTTCCTATGATGTCCCAGCATGCAGGTTCTATCCAAAAATTTCTCCAACCCAGGAAACCAGCCTGCTTCAACAGCCCCTGGATTCTGTCTATGTCGGTTGGGTCGGCACCCATGAGATATCCGCCAAGGAGGTCTCCAAGGCCTTTCCTCTCTTTCCCCATAGCCGATCCTGCGGAAAATCCCGATATTCCATCATCTGTGGTTATTTTTATCAGTGTAAACCGATTGTGTGTCTGGGGATAACCGGGAATCCATGTAGGCCAGAAAGTTTTCTCCAGCGGTACCGAAACATGGTATAATTCTAACGCCGTTATCTTCATGATGGGTTCCTTCCCGTAAAGAGTTTGTTAATCTGCCAGCTTATTATCTTATGTGCGTCCCCTGGTCCACGTGCCCTATTCCAGAGGGATGACAGAGGTTTACTGTTACCGCTCCATGTCTCTCAATGTCAGATGTTGATTAGGCGTTAAGTTTTTGCTTGAGTGCCTTCGCAGGTGAGAAGGTAATCACCTTTCGTGCAGGGATCTGAAGCTCCTCACCTGTTCGCGGATTGCGCCCCTTTCGTGGCTTTCGCTGCCGGATCTTGAAGCTTCCAAGTCCTCTCCAGCGCACGCCCTCACCGGCTGAAAGTGCATCAAAGATAGTCGCCCCCACGGCATTAAGGGCTCGCCTGGCCGAGGCTTTACTGTTGAAGATTTCAGGGTTCTTGCTGCGCAACGATTCTATCAATTTTTTACCAGGCGTTAACATGCGGGGCAACGCCCTCTTCCCGCGATCAGGTTCAGGCAAGAGTGCCTCAGCTGGAAGAAGCAGGAGATTAAACTGACAATGCGGGCAGGTATTAGTCGGATCTGTCATATCCTCTGAAATATAGAAAATCCTGCGCCTGTCGTAGTCGGATCGACAAAAAATTTCGCTTCCGCAGTGTGGACAGTACCGCGTCACGCACACAAGATCGGTATCGTTAAATTCATCCATAGGTCTCCTCCTTTTTTTATTGATGGTTTTTGAATCTCAACCACTCGCATTGAGCATAATGAATAGCTTTGCAAAACCTTATTCAGCCTGTGAAATTCCCCCTTTTCGGGACCCTTTTCGGACGATTCCACAGGACAGTTTTTTTTAACCCCCTATTTAATCCCTGTTTCCCCAGCAAACTACTTTTTCTTTAACACCTCCAATGAAATAGTAATAAGTACGTCTTTGCCCATTAAACCCATTTTATAAAATTTACCATTACCCACATTATATTCCAGTCTGTCAATGGTGAACTGGCCTTGAACCCGGCAACCAGTTCATTAGGCTTTGTTGGGTTATCTTTTACTGCGAAGTAGGTAAAGGGGACCCTTACCTCTTTGGTCACATTTTTAACTGTCAGGTTTCCGACTATCTCAAATTGGTTGCCCTCAATGTGATTGATTCTGGTGGATTTGAATGTCATGGTCGGAAACTTTTTAGCAGCAAAGAAATCCTCAGATCGAAGATGAGTGTCCCTCTGATTAATGTTTGTGTTAATGCTCTTGACTTTTACCTCAAATTCACAGATGCTCGTATCATTACTTTCCGGATCGAATATAAATTTCCCTGTATAATCGTCGAATTGCCCCCGGACGGTAGCAAATATATGCATGACATCAAAATACACACCTGAATGGGCAGGATCAATGTTCCACTCTGAAGGTGCGGCATTGGCAAAACCAACAATAAGTAACATTACGAAAAATCAATTCATTATTCTAAGAATTGTTTTCATATCAGCACCTCCTTTTCTTAATTATAGAGCCCTTCATGCACTCTAATTGATTGCTATTTTCTAATTTTTACTCTATATATCTTGCATTTCAATTTCAATATTCAAAATTACTCTTGTCCAAAATCGGATTTTTATTTGGACAGCATTTGAAGCGTAGAAACGCAGAAACCCAGTCGTTAGGCCGCGGGAAACCGACAAAACAAGATTATTCCTTGGCTATTAAGACATGGAAAGGTTGTAGGATTCCTATTTCTCAAAGCCTTGCATTTCTTGGACAGCATTTTCAGGAAACAACAACCTGAATTTCGAATAGCCAGGTCCATTTTGTTAATTCAAGCACTTATCTGTCCAAAAAGCCTGATTTCGATCTATTTTGGACAGCAGTGATCTAAAATATCAAAAAAATTGAAATAAAACAATAGCATATAAAGGATGAGAAGTGACAAAGCCGCATATCAATACAAGCGCTACTGCCTTAAAGGCATTGCGAGTTCTAGAAACTGTTGCGGCATCT
>CP070700.1:3136862-3143334 GCA_020349865.1 Desulfobacteraceae bacterium | reverse complement strand
CACACCGTTTCATGACAGATGGATTTTTGCCCTCTCTGGAGCAAAAGGAGATTCTTTTGTATTTCTTCCTTGTCCTGGTCTCGGATCGCTACGGATTGTCATTTTACTCCTATGATGCCATCTGCTCCCTACTCCAGCTTATGCGAATGGCATATGAATGAAAAAGCGCTTTCAAAAGGTCTTGAGCTGTGCCAATGCTTCGCGTTTCCAGACTATCAACGACAAAAGCGGCAATCCTCATTTCGTTCAACATATCGGCAACTTCAAAATAGTCGGCATTGACGCCACTTGCACCATGAAGGATAATCACCGCAGGGACTTTCCCTCTGATTCCTTTCGGCATTTTTAGTGTCCCGTAGATCGTGACCGGTTGACTCTGGCCTTCTCCCGCCAGGATTTCCCTGAATGATCTCAAATTGATACTGGAGAAAAAATCTTGCCTTCTTGTCCCTGCGGAAGATCTGAAACCGCTTTCTCCTCACGAAAGGATATAGCAGACACATACGCGGAGGATTCCCAAGTCCCCTCACAGTAACGAGTCAATACTTGAGTAAATTTGGCCCGCCAAACCGGGTCTGAAGCATATCGTGATTTTGCCTTCTCATAAGCAGCAATATCCCTGTAGTCCGTGAATATGTGGAGTATATTGCCTTCACTTGACCGCTCGATATAGCCGTAATTAGACTCAGGTTGAAACTTAGCGTTAAAGTAGTCTCGAAGTTCTTTAAACGCTTGGAATGACTCTTCATAGTTTATCCCGGCTTTCATCCTAATTTTGAAGTGCACTCTAACTTCCGGTTGATCATTAGTGTTTGATGCGACAGCAAAAGGTGCAGCAAGAGCAAAGGCAAATACAAGGGTAATGCATATGAAGCACACTAGCTTGTGTAAACGCGATTTCATGGTCTTAATCTCCTATTTATGACTGCGTCGAGGATGGCATTCAGTTTGAATTTAAAATCATCAGGTTCCATGAAATAACCTCCGGAAACAAAAAAGCTCCCAAAAGGTTAAAGTTGTGCTTTTATGTGACTAAGGAACAAATTGAATAGAGTTAAAAGAGTAGCGGAATTAGGAAAGAATGTCTATATATTGTAAGTTTTTGAAATAGAATGATATTTCATGCATCTATATAATATTTACAATAAATCTACGTTTTTCAATTTTAAGATACCTCCAACAAACCTGAAAACTATGTCCTCAGAAATAACCTGTGATATCCGATTTTCTGCGTTTCGGCGTTCAACATAATTATCCTATTCATGAGTTCCGGCGAGCTTCACCGATTAAACCATACCAAAACAAAGCGTAAGAGGCATCAGAACATATAGTGGCCTCTGGATTGACGCGGATTTGTGTGATACATTCTATGATCATAGACCCCGTTGTTGCAAACGCAGCAACAAATTTGAATCAGGAACCCTATTAGAACAAGGAGATAGGCCATTTTAAAGGCCTATTCTGGATTTCACCATTAGTGAATTCCTGATGGAAGGCGCCAAAAGCGGCAATTGAAGTTTTAAAAGGCAAAATGGCGGTTTTTTATATACATTTATGCAACTACGGGGTAGACCTAGCCAATATTGAGAGTATTATCCACGAAGTTCATAATGATTTCTTACTTCCGATGAAGGCCGTTTTTCTCTCCTCCCATCCGAAGCAGCTATGCTAGTATCCCTCCATCAATATATATTGTTTGCCCCGTCAGATAATCCGATGCGGGTGAAGCAAGATAGACAGCCAACAGCCCTATTTCACGAGGCTCTCCAAATCTTCCCAAAGGTACCGACCTCAACAACTTTTTGCGTCTCTTCAGATCATTGAGCATGGGTTCGGTAAACGCGGTGGGAATATACCCCGGCCCTATCCCATTTACATTAATATTATATCGGACCCATTCAAGGGCGAGGGACCTTGTAAACATGGCAACTCCGGCTTTACTGACGGTATAAGGAACAAGGTTGGCAAAACCTTTGGCTGCTGCCATGGAGGAGACATTAATGATTTTTCCTCTTTTTTGTTCAATCATAAAAGGTCCTACGGATCGGCAGCAAAGAAATACGCTGGTCAGAGTTGTATCCATACAGTGTTGCCACGCCAGTTTACTAAGAGAAGCCTGGGAATCACCTCCGGATAGGAATCCTCTATGCCCGGGTAAAGGAACAATGGACCCTCCCCCACTACCACCTACTTGATTCACCAGAATATCCACTTTACCAAAAGTGTCCACAGCTTTACTCGCCATCCGCTCCACATCTTCATCTTTTGTGACGTCGGTTGAGATGGACAAGCATTTCCCTCCTCCCTCTTCAATCTCCTTGCGGGTTTGCTCGATTTGACTCTCAGTACGGGCAGCCACGACTGTTGTGGCCCCTGTCTGGGCAAAACAAAGAGCGATGGCCTTTCCGATACCTCGGCCGGCACAAGTAACAATGGCCACCTTTCCCGTTAAATCAAATTCCTGCAATGTCACATCTTTCCTCCCTTTGGTTAGATACTTGAAGATCCTTAGTTAGAACAGCCCAATGGCCTTTTCAGAAGAAACAAAAAGATTAGACTCATATCTCCCTATGAAGACTCGCCTTTTCTCACATGCGTTTCTATGAACTCAACGATCTCATCCATGGGAGTCCCAGGTAGAAATACTTTGTCCACGTCCAGTTCATACAGCTTTTCAATGTCCTCTTTAGGGATAATTCCACCAACAATAAAAGTGACCTTGCTTAATATGCCCTCTTCTTCTAACAGATCTCGCATATCTCTAACACTGTCTAGATGTTCACCTCCTAGAAAACTAAGGCCGATGACGTCTACGGACTCGTCAATGGCCGCTTTGACCACTTCCTCTTCGAGTAAAAATTGACCCAGAAAAACAACCTCCATGCCAGCGTCTCTAAGCCATCTGCTTATCACCTTAATGCCCCTATTATGACCGTCTAAACTTGTCTTGCCTAAAAGAACCCTTATTTTTCTTTCAGTAGGCATCTTTAATCATTCCTGCCCCAGGCTTTGCTGCTTTTCTTGATTGTTCTCTACAAAAGAGGCATCAAAGGTGGGTTCTATTTGGCCAAAGGGATCAAAATGTTCTCCATATGCCATTCTGATGGCCCCACGTATTTCACTTTGAGTAGCCCCTGCTTCTGCTGCTTCGATTGCTGGATAAACCAAATTCTTTGCAGGATCTTTTGCCTGTTGATATAGATTTGCCAAACTTTCCGACAGAAGCTTTCCATTGCGACTTTTTCGGAACCTCTCCAGGTTATTCAAATGGTTTTCAACCTGCTCTTCTGGAACTTTATGGGCAGGAGGGATATTCTCTTCTTGAAAAGGCTTCCTTTCCTTGTTTACGCCTATCACAACCCTTTTGCCCGCCTCTATATCTTTCTGTCTCTTATACTGGGTCTCCTGTATCTCCTGCTCAACCCACCCTGTTTCGATGGCTTTCTTCATGCCTCCATGTCTCTCTATCTCCTCCATATATTCCAACACCTTCTTCTCCACCTCGTTACTTAACCACTCCATATAATGGGACCCGCCCAAAGGATCGGAAACGGCAGTAACACCCGTCTCATGGGCCAAAACCTGCTGCGTCCTGATGGCCAACTCATGAGATTCTTCGGTGGGAAGGCCGATTGCTTCATCGTAGGCACACGTGGCCAAAGATTGACATCCCGCCAGAACAGCCGCCAAAGCCTGATAAGCTATGCGGACTACATTAACCAGGGGTTGTTGCATGGTTAGGGAACTCCCTGCCGTATGAATATGAAATTTATACTTCAAAGCACGGTCGCTTTTGGCGTGAAATTGTTCCTTCACCATCTGAGCCCAAATTTTTCTAGCAACGCGTAGTTTGGCGATCTCTTCAAAAAAATCCCTCTCCACGCTATGGGTTACTGTCCCCACCCTGGGAGCAACATCATCAATATGGAGACCCCTGTCCAATAAGGCCTTGATATATTCCTTTGCCGAAGCCAGGGCAAAGGCGACCTCCATAATAGCCGTGATCCCATTTTCTCGGTAATCATAGGCATCTATACTTAAAGGGTTAAATTTAGGGACTTCCTTAATGCAATATTCTATCCAGTCGAGGGAACAACGAAAGCCCCATGTAAGGGGAAAAGAAGGAGCATGATAACCACAGACCCAATAATGAAGACAATCATTAACAGTGGTCCCCCTCAAGACGCCTGGAGAGTAGCCTGCCCTCTTAACTGCGGCAATGTAAAGTGCAGGCTGGGATAAACCAAGAGTGGTGACGTTAACGCTTACTTTATCAAGAGGTATTCCCTTTATGATCGTCTCCGCATCCTCTATGGTGCAAAGGGGAACACCTTGTCTTCCAATATCGGCCTTAGCCCTCGGATGGTCCGAGTCGATACCACTCATTGTGGGAAGATCCACAATAAAATTGATGGCACTTTCCCCTGAGTCCACCAAAAATTTAATCCTCTTATTGGTTTCTTCCGGTGATGCATAACCGCATAACTCCCTGCTACTCCATAGGCGGCCACGATACATGTCATGATAAATTCCCCGCGTAAATGGATACTCACCAGGAATTGATACGCCATCTCCGGAAACGCTATTTTCAACATCCTCTGAAACATAAAAACTTTTTAAATCGATCCCGGAGTCTGTTTTTTTGATGTCGGATTTTTCCCGGTAGGCTTCGGCTGCCTTCTGATTGATATCAGCCATATTTTATTTCCTTTCTTGATGGAAAAATTTCAGTAAAATTGAATATGGTTTCAAAATATTGAAACAAGTCGTATTAGTGTGATGAGATTTGACAAGAACCTAAATTCTTAGAGGAGGAGTATAGGAAGATTAGGCTTGAGTGTCAACAATGGCTGCTTGAATGAATTCATAATAAAGCTCCCTGCAGAAAGCTGCGGGGAGCTTCATTGAGGATCAGTGTTTCCCCGGCGCCAATGGGACACCGCGCCTTTCCCAGGTGATGTAGCTGAGAAGCGCAACCATCTTAGGATCGTCGGCCGCGAGGGGGTCCCCCTCCAGGGGGCTCCGGATGCACCAGTTGACCATTTCAAAAAGTGAAATTACCCTCCCGATCTGCTGCTGGAACTTGGGATAAGTCTCCGGGTGGGTGTTGGCCGCGTTGGGGTGACACTGGTCACAATACACCTTGTTCTTGCCGAGACTGGGGCTGTGAAAGAGCTTTTCTCCCTCTATGACGACGGTCATGAACTCATTGTCCCAACGCTCTAGGTCTTCCTTTGTAAACTCCTTTGCCCCTGTCGAGAAAACTATGGCCAGGATGACCGCCACAATCGCCACGACAGCAGAAACTCCGACAAATTTACTGTTTTTTTCCATAGGATACCTCCTTACAACGCCTAGTAATGGTCTTGCGGCGGAATTCGGCTATCTAAGGCCTGATACTTCAGATCCTGCGGATAACCGGTCTTGGGGTTAAAGGCTACTGTTCTGTTCTCATTGTCGGGTAGCTGTTAGTTTACGGCCACATTGCCTTTGTCCATGTTCATGAATTGCCAGCCCGTTGCATCTCTTTCGAAAAATGGGTCTGCGCGGTTCATGGGTACTGTCATTTTTGGAAGACAACTGGCCACCTACCTGTAGGACTCGGGATAAGGCCAGGGCCAGGCTGTGGCCATGACGGCATGGAAGCTGATGTTTCCGATCTGATTGTACTGGATCTGATGCACATGGCCGTAGATGACAGTCACTTTTTTGAAGGGCTTCAGCAATGCCTGCACCTTCTCCGCATCTTCAGTCCAGAAGTTCCATCCTTTGTAGATCTTCTGAATCGGCGAGTGGGAGAATACAATGACAGGCGTGCTTTTCTGGACTTTCTCCAGGTCTTTCTTCAACCATTTAATTTGCTTCTCCCCAACCATGAAAGGCGAACCCCCCGGGTTGTCGAGCCTCGCCATGGCCAGCATTCGGTCCATGGGTGAGGCCCACTTCTTGTGGGTCCATTTGTCATAAGTCAGGATGCTGTTCAGGATCACAAAGTGGACCCCCTTGTGATCGAAGCTGTAGTACAAAGGGCTGATCTTGGACTGCCAGTATTCTCCAAGATCCAGGTAGTAGTCGTGCTCTCCAATCACGTAGTAAACCTTGCCCCTGAGCCTCGACATGATCTCCAGCCCATGATCCAGCTCCTCCTTCATGCCCAGCTGTGCCAGATCACCACCGAACATGAAAAAATCGGGTCGTGGTGTCAGCAGGTTGGCCTCCTGCACAGTCCGTATGAGGCCCATGTCCCAGTTACGCACGAACTGTTTCTTCTTAATGTACTGGATGTGGGCATCGGAGATGTATCCGAAGGTGAAATCCTGGGCAGGGCTCTGGGCTCCAAAGGCGACTTTTACCAGGCCCATGGGCAGGGCGCCCGCCATCAGGGCTGCACCGGTTGTCTTGAGAAATGAACGTCGGCTTAGTTCCATTGTATCTACCTCCTTGTTTCGTCTTGCCATCATGAGCCTCACTT
>CP070700.1:3133884-3136762 GCA_020349865.1 Desulfobacteraceae bacterium | reverse complement strand
CCCTTGATGCGCCGACACCCACAAACACCTCAACAAAGTCCGATCCACTTATGCTAAAAAATGGAACATCCGCCTCACCCGCAATGGCCCTTGCCAGAAGAGTCTTCCCTGTACCGGGCGAACCTACCAAAAGCACACCTTTTGGAATCCTTCCGCCAAGGCTCGTAAACTTTTTCGGATCCCTTAAGAATTCTACGATTTCTGCCAGCTCTTCCTTTGCCTCCTCAATACCTGCCACATCTTCAAAAGTGACTTTCTCCTGAGAACTGCTCATAAGCCTGGCCCGGCTTTTTCCAAAGGATAGTACTTTTCCACTCCCTCCCTGCATTTGGCGCATAAAAAATATCCACACCATAATCAATAAAAGCATGGGAACCAAGGACAGCAACACTTGGGCCCATGTGGGATCTTTATCGGGTTTTGCAGATATTTCGATCCCTTTGTTCCTGAGCAACTTAATCAGTTCGGGATCTTTTGGGGCGAATGTTTTAAAAGCACCTGCTGTTGCCACACCCGATATGTTGTCTCCCTGAATGGTAACCTCCATGACATTCCCATCCTCGACCATGCTTAAAAAATCACTGTAACTGACCAAGGCATTGCTCGTGTTCGGTTGCTTGGATATCCGGGACAGCATGGCAATCATCAGGCTGATCATGAACCAGACAGCAAGGTTTTTATAAAATGGATGCAATGTATAATACCCTTCATTAAATGAAGGTAGCACTCTAATCGAGCAAAAAACGATTAGGGAGCATCCAGCCATTAGGGTCCAGCTGTCAGGATACGGTTTTCACGTTGAAGATTAGGGCTGTGGATTTTGAGAGTGGCTGCTCCCATCAAAGGTAAAAATCACTGTTTTTCCGTCGACAACCGACTCTATATGCACAGGGCGGTCCCATAGATAAAGAATATGTTCTAAAGTCTTTTCACGGTACTCCTGGTCTAATTCAATCCGCTCGTAAGCATGTTTCAAGTAAAGCTCCCTTTTGCCTTTATAATCCCCGTCTTGCACCATGATCGAGGGGATGTCAAAGGTACTCAGCTGGGACACCAAGAGGGTCTTGATCCGATGCCAGTCCCGTTCGCTGATCACGTATTTTATCTCCCCTGCCTCCTGAAGCCCCTCGTATAAGTAAAGCTCCAGCTCCTCAACCAATTTCTCACTCAAAAAATGTTCGATAAAGAACCGGTCGGTGTAACTCCGTCTCACGTCGAAGATTTTTTCCCTTCCCTGCCCAAGTTCCAGGTCCCAAGCTTCCTTTTCCTTAGGATCTTCAAATTTTTCCCACTCCCTTCCGAACCGCCCCTTGTTCCATCGGTCCTCGATGTCTTCGAAGATTTTTAAACCCACAAGGTAGGGATTGATGGTGCGAGGGCTTGTGGCTAGCACCCGGGCATTATAAAGGTTGTAATAACCGTGCTCTTCCTCTTTAAGAAGCCCTTCCTTGAACAGGCGGTCCATGATCTTCATGTGCCAGAAAGTGGCCCATCCCTCGTTCATAATTTTGGTTCGCCTTTGGGGTGTGAAATAACGCGATTGACCCCGAATGACTGACAGCATGTCTTTCTCCCACTCTTTTAGTGGTTTGGGAGAATGGTTTATGATGTAGAGTAAGACGTCGCGCTCAGGCTCCGGAGGTGTTTTCCTGTTGTAATTTTCGGCAGATGGTAGTTCTACTTTCTTTCTGGAAATCAGGTCATCGTATGGACCTGAAAACTCGGCTCGTCTCGAGGGTTTTGAGAGCCTCTCACGCTTTTGCTCTTCGTTTTCTTCCTTGATAAAGAAATCAGGATCGATGTTGAGTTGGATGCTCAGCCCTGAGTCGATGAGTCGCTCGACCTCTTCCAGACCGAAGCGCTTTTCGTATTTCTGAAAACGAATGGTGGCTTCTGAGGCCGACGGGAGGATATCTCTTCGGGTAGGCTTGAAATGGAAATTATTTTTCATGAAATCGTTGTGAGCATAGACATGGGCCATGACCATCACCTGTACAGGGAGGGGATTTGTGTTCATCAAATAGGCCCGAGAGGGGTTAGAGTTGAGGACCAACTCGTACGGAATGCCGAATCCATGCTCATACTTGGTCTTTTCCCTCTCGAAATCCCGCCCGAAGGACCAGTGGGAGAAGTTGACAGGAAAGCGGTAGGCCAAAATCTCCAACATCTTCTGTGCGGAGATGGCGTCAAACTCCTGCGGAAAGAAATCGAGGCCAAACTCCCTGGCGATTTCCTGGATTTTTTCATCGAATTCACTGAGACGCTTCAGTTCTGGATCCATGGTCAACGCTCAAAATGATCTGTCTTTTTTCAAGAACTCCTTGAGGGCGAGATAGACATGGGATTTGTCCTTCAACACTGCCCCCACGAAAGGCGTGGACTCGTCAGTTGCGAAATAGACCTCGAAGTCACTGTCTTGGAAATGGCGTTTTTTAATATGTAATTCTTCTGCAAAGGTCTGCATGAGATGAGAGGTAGTGTATAGATCCGCCCGAATTTCCCCATAACCAAGCATATTGACGCCCAATTGCATGAGTCTCCTCGCAGATGCCACGGTTTTTAAGGGTTCGAAGTCTTCACCATCTGAAAAATGGAAAGGATAAATGTTCCAACGGCTCGGGCTATATTCGGTCTCCGCCATGTGGATCGCAAGATCATAGGCCGAGTGGCAAAAAGTCCCCCCGCTTTCCCCTTTGTGGAAGAACTCATGTTCGTTGACCAGTTTGGCCTCGGTGGTGTGGGCAATGAAGCGGATCTGTACATGGTTGTATATTTGCCTCAAAAATTCGACAAGCCAGAAGAAAAAGGACCGGGCCAAATACTTTTTCATGGTCCCCATGCTCCCTGATACATCCATCATGGCAAGGACAACTGCATT
>CP070700.1:3129502-3133784 GCA_020349865.1 Desulfobacteraceae bacterium | reverse complement strand
CCTGAGGCACGCATGTTCGTCAATTTTTTGCCTTTTGCAGGGTTGACCACCAGGTCCTGTGGCCTGCAGTGTTCACCGATTATCTGACCGCCATAAACCCTGGTTCCAGGCCCATAGAAGAGCTTTCCCCGATCCTGAAGGTTAAACAGGGCATAGGCCACGGTTGTGCAGGATTCCTTGGCCACCAGGACGCCTCTATTTCGGTTTCGAATTTCACCCGCAAAAGGCCCATATTCCATAAAGACATAATTCATAGTCCCCATGCCTTTTGTGTCCGTTAAAAACTCCGACCGGAACCCGAGAAGGCCGCGTGTAGGAATCTTGTAGATCAGACGGGCCATCCCATTGTCCTGGTTCATCTCAAGCAACTGGCCCTTAAGCTCTCCCAGTTTTTCAATGACTGTCCCCATGTACTGTTTGTCAACGTCGATCGTCAGTTCTTCAAAGGGTTCAAGTTGTCTTCCGTTCTCTTCTTTGACAATGACCTGGGGCCTGGTAACCTGGAATTCATATCCCTCACGCCGCATTTTCTCGATGAGGATCGAAATATGCAGTTCTCCCCTGCCCGAAACCTTGAAACCCCTGCCGCTATCCAGTTCTTCGACCAGAAGGGCCGCATCGGAGAGCGCCTCCCTTTTCAGCCGCTCTGTCAGATGACGTGAAGTACAGTATGTGCCTTCGGTTCCGGCAAAAGGTGAATCATTTGGAATAAAATTGGTGGAAATAGTGCAAGGGTCGATTTCCGTGGGAGGAAGGGGGACAGGATCGTCCGGGTCGGTGTAGGTTACACCCAGCGTAACATCATCCATCCCTGCAACGGCAACTATTTCGCCAACCCCGGCGATATCTGTGGCAACTTTCTTATTCCCTTCGAAGCGGTACACCTTACTGATCCGAGCCGGGACAAGCGCTCCGTCACGCCGTGCCATGACAATTTCCTTGTTGATATTCAATGTCCCACCCGTTATCTTTCCGATCCCCAATCGCCCAAGATAGGGAGAATAGTCAATAGAACTCACCAGCATCTGAAGCGGTGACCGGGGATCTCCCGCAGGAGCAGGTATGTACGATATGATCTTTTCAAAAAGGGGTTCCATGGACGATTCTTTGCCAGTAGCTTCGGAGAGGATATAATCTTCCTTTGCAGAGGCAAAAACAATCGGAAAGTCAAGGATGTGATCCGGTGCGTTCAGCTTGACAAAGAGATCAAAGACCTGATCGACGGCCCATTCCGGCCGGGCCGCAGGTTTGTCTATCTTGTTTATGACAACAATAATGGGAAGTTCCAACGCGAGGGATTTCTTGAGCACAAAATAGGTCTGGGGCATCGGGCCTTCCTGGGCATCGACGAGCAGAAGGGCCCCGTCGGCCATCTTCAGTACCCGTTCAACCTGGCCGCCGAAATCGGCATGACCGGGTGTGTCAATAATATTGATATGGTAGTCCTTGTAACGCAGGGCGGCATTTTTTGATGTAATGGTAATGCCCCGTTCCCGTTCAAGATCCATACTGTCCATGAAGCGTTCGACAATATGCTGGTTTTCCCGGAACATCCCGCTCTGTTTGAACATCTGGTCTACCAGCGTGGTTTTTCCGTGATCAACATGGGCGATAATGGCAATATTCCTGATATTGTTCTGATCCATTTGTAACACTCTTGCAGTGAAGTTGTAACATTCCCGGATTTTTCAAAGGGCTAAAATGTTATATCCATTTAGTATCTCGACTTTGCGCACCCGGAATGGAAAGTGCAAAAAAAACCGGTCATTATAATACATAATCAAACGACCGGAATTTGATCGATTATTTTCTCAACATCTTAGTAAAACTCAATAACATCACAATGTCAAGTAAATATAACTAAATTCAATGATATTTTTTGTAAAGGGGTCTGTCGTTGACTCTTGTTCTCATTCAATCTCCCTGGGCCTAATTCCCCGTAGCTTGCTGCGAGGTAGTTCATTTTTGCTATTTTGAAATAACTATATGGGCAGGATAGCACCGCCAAAAGGGACTAAAATATGAAAAAATAAATATTTAGCTTGCTATTACGTATAAAGGTGCTTAGTATGCACCATCAATTAAGTCCCGCCGTAAATTGGAGGGAGGGTTTCTTTCTGTGGGGATTATCCGTTTGTTAAACGCTATCATCCTTCAGTTTGTAACGTTGAAATTTTTCGAAAGGAGGATGATATTATGACAAATGGAACTGTTAAATGGTTTAATGACCGCAAAGGTTTTGGATTCATCGAACAGGAAAACGGACCGGATGTATTTGTGCATCATAGCGCAATCAATGCGACCGGTTTTAAATCCCTCAGTGAAGGTGCGCGCGTGACCTTTGACATCGAGCAAGGGCCAAAAGGTCCGGCTGCTGCCAATGTGACCGTTGTCTAACCTGCTTTTTAAGGCAAATAAAGGCATCACCTGTGAAACGGGGGATGCCTTTTTTAATGATCGCCAGCATCAAACCACAATTATGCCGGTTGAGATTCTTTTTCCTGTTATCAGTGATCTTATCGACCCGGCAACCGACCAGGAAGGAAACGCCATGGCAAAATCTCAGTACCAGTTCAAGAAACGTCAGAAAGAATTGGCCAAGAAAAAAAAGAAAGAGGAAAAAAGGCAGCGCAAGCTGGAAAACAAGGCGGTTGAAACCGATGCAACTGAAAAAGACCCGACCCCTTCAACGGAGGACCGGTAAGCATAGGGACCGGCCAGCACCAATTACCGGAGCCATACAATGGTAATAACTAAACTTAAAAAAGACAGGGCCAAAAAAAAGCAGGCGGGGTTTCATGAGGGCCAAAAAGTAGCGCTGCTCATCTCTGATCGAACCGAGATGGGATTTATCGCTGTCATCAACGGCACCCACAAGGGCATTCTGTATAAAAACGAAGTGTTCCAGCCGCTGAAAATCGGCCAGGAAATTGACGGATTTATCAAAAAAGTGCGTGACGATAAAAAAATAGATCTTTGCCTGCAAAAGCCCGGCTACAAAGCTATCAATGCCCTGTCCCGAAAAATTATGGACAAATTACAGCAACGGGGTGGGTTTATGGCGGTCACCGATAAAAGTCGGCCGAAAGTAATCGCCGACCTTTTCGGCGTCAGCAAAAAAACATTCAAGAAGGCCATCGGTAGCCTATACAAAAAAAGGCTGATTACCCTCGAAAAAGACGGCATCCGGCTGCGGGAAAAAAAGTAAAAAACCCTTCTTGGAGCTCAGGTGTGAGTGTTCCTATTGTGAAAGGTGCGCATTAAAAAAACACTGTCCTGATCAAATAGGAGAAGATTGAGGAACCACGTCGTCCCCTTTTACTTTTATTTACTTTTCAGGGAGATTTTTGATATGAGGGAGGACCCCATCACCTGGAACCGAATGGATCGAAACATCAGAAGAAGCCTTTTTTTGTCCCTCACCAGTGGTCTGTTGTTGGGCCTTCCCTGGTCTGTTTCGCCTTTGTTCTTTCTCATTTTCATCGCCTGGGTACCCCTTTTACTGCTGGATGAGGAAATCCGGGATGACCCAAACCACTACACCCTTTTCAATTATGCATTTGTCAGTTTCCTGCTGTGGAATATTTTGGGTACCTGGTGGATCACGCAAGCACAGTGGTTGGGGGCCATCCTCATCATGTTGGCCAATTCCCTTTTACAGGCCCTTGTTTTCTGGTCCATAAGCCGCGTTCGAACAAGCCTGAAAATCCCCCTGTTATTTCCCTTTCTGATTATCTGGATGGGATATGAGCATTTTCATGAAATCTGGGGCCTGGCCTGGCCCTGGCTCAATCTGGGCAACGCCCTGGCCACAGCACCCAAACTCATCCAATGGGTTGAGTATACAGGCGTTCGCGGGGGCACTCTCTGGATTATTCTGACCAATTTTGCGATCTTTGAAATGGCTGATACCTATCGGAAAAGGGGATTGGGATCCATCGTCCCTATGGGAGTCGTAACCGTTCTGCTGTTTTTCATCCCTGCTCTGGTCTCATATCAAATGTTTGACAATTTCAGGGAGGAGGGAGAAACCGTTACGGTGGCCTTGATTCAGCCCAATCTGGATCCATACACGGAAAAATTCGTGCCGGAAAGGCAAACCCAACACCTGGAAGAATTTTTCAGGACAGCGGATTCCATCTGCGACGAGGAAACCAACTACCTGTTCGGCCCCGAGACCCTTATTGTACAGCAGATTGACGAGAGAAATCCTTGCGCATCACCTTACTATCGTCAGTTGTTGGATTTTCAGGCAAAATACGCGAAGCTCACCTGTCTGGTG
>CP070700.1:3126755-3129402 GCA_020349865.1 Desulfobacteraceae bacterium | reverse complement strand
TGCGCAACTCTTCCAGCCCTTCAATGCCCTCCAGATCGGTTTCTAATGGCACCGTAATGGACGTCTCCACGTCGGTGGGATTGGCCCCTTCAAGGCTAGTGGTAACGTTGACCACCGGAACCTTGACGTCCGGAAAATTCTCCCTCGGCATGGTCATGTAAGTTGATGAACCCAGCAATCCCACCCCCAGGCACATGACCAAAACAGCCATAAAATGCTTGATGGAAAATTGAGTTATAATCATCTTCTCAATCCTTCTTCACAGGGGGTTGCGTTTCACCTTCGTCGATGGTAAAGCGACCGTCATCCACGAGCACATTAACCTGCTCACCGGACACAAGCCCTTTCCAACCGGCCACGATCAGACGGTCGCCATCAGCGAGACCGCTGCCGATTAACAATTTATCCTTGCGAATGGAAATCGGTTCGATGTCGTGTACTTCCACACGCTCGGACCCTTCAATATTTGCCGCCACCAGCACCTGTGGACCTTCGTCCGTCACCTGGACCGCTTTAAGCGGAATGATAATGGCCTGGGGATAGAACAGATACTCGATTTGCCCGCGGGCGATAAAGCCGTGCCGCAGTGCGCCGCCCGGGTTGGGCAAGCGCAGTTCGACTTTGTAGGTATTGCTGGCCGGGTCGGATGCTTGGGCGATACGGGCTATTTCAGCGGCAAATGCGAGATTGTCTCCAGAGCCGCCGGTCAGTTTGGGCATTCCGGGAATAATCAGTCGGGCGCTTAGGCGGGATTGGGCTCCGGGCACGTTCATCTGCGCGAACGCTTGAGCCGCAGGATTATCAGGATCCAGAAAGGCTACGTAGCGATCCGGCACATTGACCGTGGCGCGCACATATTTGAGGTCGTAAATATACGCCAGGGGAACACCTTTTTCCACCACCTCACCGGCTTCCACTAGATGTTCCTCGATGCGACCAGTGATTGGGGCTTTAAGTCCGGTTTTGCCCACCTGTACATCAAGGGAGGCAATAGCTGCTTCCAATTCCCTGATGCGGCCCGCAGCCACATCCAACTTGGCGGCAGCCTGCTTGACCTGTACCTGGGCATTGCGTACCCCCAACCTAGCGCTTGCCAGCGCTTCTTCTGCGTGCGCCACAGCCAGTTCCGCCTGGGTCAAGGCGTTTTTGGCAGTATCCAGCCGGGACGACTCCATCACCTTTTTGTCGACCAAGTTGCGGATGCGATCATACTCGATACGAGCCAGCTTCAGCTCAGAATGTGCCGCCTCAAGACCAAGTTCCTGGAGCTCGGCATTCTTGTTGGCATTGGCCAGTCCTATCGTTGCACTCTCTTTGCCGATACGGGCCAGGTTCACATTCTTGGTGGCAGAGCGCAAGGAAGCTTCCAGTTCTTCACGGCTGGCGGAAATGACCTTCAGATCAAGCTCAGCCACCACCTGCCCTTCTTGAACCGTGGTTCCTTCGGCCACAACCCATCGCGCCAGAGTACCACCAAATTCAGCGCTGATGGTTGCCACGCGATCGGCTTCCACGCGGGCCGGTAGGGTAAGCATCTCGCTGAAAGTAGTGGGGCGGACCGTTAGCACCTCAACATTGGCCAGTTTCTTTGGCGGTGGAACGGATTCCGCATTTTGGCGCTGTTTCGCGTTAAGCCCCACGGCCGTAATGGATGTCACCAGAAGCCCGGTGATAGACCAGGATACAATGGATGCTATCTTGCTGTGCTTTTTATGTTTTGGTTCTGACACCTGCTTTTCTCCTGCTTTTACATAGACTTTCATAAATTTAGTCATTCGGGGTTTAATTCTAAAATACTCCTCTTCCATTGTTGAGATGGTGTTGAACCCGAAGACATTAAAATGCTTCCTCCAAACAATTACTTTTTGCATCTTTCCAAAAAACAATAAAAGCCACAGCACTATTTTTTATAAATTTTCTTCTGCTTGTGTTTGTCATTAGTAAACTTCCTTTCGCCTAATGTTATTTCTTTTTTGTTGCTTCACTATACTCAAAAGATATGCCGTTCCTTCCAGTGCCGGAGATCTTTAGCGTATCGTATTAAAAATATTCAGCATTCTCATTATTGCATCCCCCTGATGAGCCTCGCGGTACACGTCGGCGGGCAAATTGTGGCTATTTTGGCTAAGCCACAATTTGCCGATTTGGCCAATTTGTTAAAAAATAGTTGCTTTTTGGCCATTTTTGAGGTTAATATCAATTTTGTAGAGGCTTGATTAATTAAGCCAGTAGACTTTGGGTCGCATGAATACGTCCCCTTCATACGATTACGCGGAGCGTGGAGGCTTGCCCTGCGGGGTAATCTGGCGGGCTGCGAAGTGGCGTAGAAATGGGTAGGCTACGTGTCTGACAAAAATCCGAATGTAATCAAGTTTACGTTCGGTTTGTCCGGGCTTGGAGGTATGTTATGGAAGAAAAAAGTGGTTTTTCGAAAATCCTTGAATTCTTTCAAAGCAAACAAGGTGGTGTTCCCGGGGAACCAGACTATAATGCCGCCTTCTGTCACCGACTGGTTACTGCGGCTTCTGCTGAGGAAGGATCGATCTGGCGATTGGATAATGAAGGGCAGTTACACCTTGTTTGTAGCACGGATATTACTCAAGACCAATGTTCGGAATTTACTCTGCGAGAAGGAGAAGGCATCACC
>CP070700.1:3121399-3126655 GCA_020349865.1 Desulfobacteraceae bacterium | reverse complement strand
GCCAGATGCCCTCGTCTCCCCTGAATGTGGGGACACCACTTTCCGCCGAAATTCCTGCCCCGGTCAAAACAGCCATCCGATCCGCCTTTTTTAGAGCTTCTCTGAGCGCTTTAATCTTTCCTTCCATTTTCTTCCCCCGTGGAACGCCTCCCTATATTTGTTGAGGACTCACTGCTGACAACTCATTAATAACATTACTTAAGAGAGCCTTCCAAGTCAAGAAGTCGGGAGCAGATAGACTCGAATCAGTTTGACTTATTTCCTTTCCTTGACACACGATGTCTTTTTTCCTATTCTCGGTGTACTATAAAGAACTTGTCCTCACCCGTATACATAAGTCCTGTTGGATGCTTGACAATGGCAAGATTAATATTAAGACAGTGGAGTGGCTCTGGCTATCTAAATGCTGGTTGCTCGATGCTCGATAAGTAAGAGGAAAATCATTTTTTCGTTCAGCATCCAGTGACCAGCATCTAGCATCACGTATTAAGTGCACTAAAAGAATTAGTATAAAAAAATTTGACATAAATTTTATGATTTTACTCTAACGAATAGGTCTAGTGTATGGGTTATTTTAGGCAGATGGAATAATGTTTAATCTTTTCCCCGGGTGACTCCTTTGGGATACAGGGAGATGCTCGAAATTAACCTTAACAGTAAAGGAGGTACTACTATGAAAAAGGGAGTATGGGTTATTGGTGTTTTGTTGTCCGCGGTTTTTCTTTTGTCTACCGCTAACAACTATGTCTATGCAGAGGAACCCATTGTAATTGGCGTGCCAACCTCTTTAGGATTCCTGGAAGGCAAAGAGGGTCTTTCTAGTGTAAACATGGCGGTGGCCGAGATTAACGCTAAAGGCGGAGTTATGGTAGGGGGCAAGAAAAGACCTTTTAAGGTTGAATCCATCGACTTACGCGACGCTGCCCCTGGTGTCCCGGTCCCGGAAGCCCTGTTGGGCTTGGAGAAGATCATCCTGGAAAAGAAACCAACAGCCCTTGTGGTTGGGCCTTTCCGTTCAGAGGCCCTGTTGGCGGGTATGGATATTCTTGCAAAGTACAAGGTACCGCTGCTTGGTACTATTGCCATGACACCTGGCACAGAGGCTAAGATAAAAACGGATCCTGAAAAATATAAATATGTCTTTCGCACATCCCTTAATGTGAATTACTGGGTAGGGCTGCTTGTAGGTACAATGAAGACCTTAAATGCGAAGTTTGGGTTAAATAAGGTCTATCTTATGAACCAGGATGTGTCTTGGGCGCGGGGCACAGCCAAAGGCATGACAGGCTGGTTTAAAAAGGCCGGTTGGGAAGTGCTCGGCCATGATGAGTTTCCCACGGGCGCCGCTGATTTTTCGAGCGGTCTCATGAAAGCCCGCGCCAAGGGGGCTCAAGTGCTTTTCACCTGTTTTGATATGCCGCAGAGCGGTATCCTGGTAAAACAATGGAAATCAATGAAAGTCCCTGCGCTTATGGTAGGTTTTATCTCCCCCATGGCCGGGCAAGGGGCATGGAAGACTTTTAACGGCAAGATCGGTGGTGTCATGAATGCCATCTTCGAATTGGGTAATGTGGGCTCTATTAAGTACCCGCCGGCCACTAAATTCCATAATGAGTACAAAAAGAGATACGGCAAGTACATAGAGGCAGGGCACGGTCCGGCACCTTCCTATGAGTCGGTTTATATTTTGAAAGAGGCTATTGAGAGGGCTAATTCCCTTGACCCGGACGCCATCGTAGCGGCCATTGAAAAGACGGATAGAAAGGGTGTCATGGGCCGTATTAAGTTTTCACCCGAGCATCAGGTCATATACGGTGTAGACCCTGCTGAGACAGCGACGGGCTGTTTCTTTCAATGGAACGAGAAGGGGCATCGAATCATAGTGTATCCACCGGCCCTTGCAGAAGGTGAAATGAAGCTTCCATCCTGGATGAAATCCGCTAAGTAAAGTAACTCATGGGGGAATATGTCTTTAAGACAAAGACACCCCCTTGATATACTTGGCTCTCAGCGGTTTTTTTAGAAAATCTGTCATATTTCTGCCATATTTTTTAAGGGTGCCTCCTGGACCTTTTCCACATGATCGGTCAATCCGTCCAGGGACTTGACAGCGTCCTCAAGGTGGTGAGGTTCCAGGTGGGCATATCTCAACGTCATTGCAATATTTTTGTGTCCTAAAAGCTCCTGGACCTCTTTCAAGTGTCGCCCTCTCATTATAAGATGGCTTGCGAAGGTATGACGTAAGCTTTTGAAGGTAACACCTTTCGTTTTAAGCTTTGCCCTTCTAATGGCTCCATTAAAGCCTTTATCAAACTTTTTGATGGCCTTACCGTCTCTGCAAAAAATAAGACTGGTTCCCAAAGGTTGCTCTTTACGGATATCCTTGAGCACTTTTTTAACGGCCTCGTTTATGGGTATCTCAACCAAGTTTCCCGTTTTGGCCCTCCGGGTACAAATCTTCCCATCAATAATATTATCCCAGGTCAGCTTTAGGATATCGCCCTTATCCAATCCTGTGTTTATTCCAAATGTCACTAACCTATGAAGCAAGGGCAGATGCTCACACTCGGCCAAGAGTCTTGTTATTTCTTCATGTGTTAGAAATACCAACCGGGCATTATCTTCCTTAAGAAATAAGCGGTTATCCCGGTCGCCTTTGATGAACGGGAACATCTTGTCAAAATCGTCTTTGCTCAGTTCATCCTTAGTTACGGCATAGGACATTAGGTGCCTGATGCTTGACATTTCCCTATTAATTGACGCTGGCTTGCGTAGACCTCCGCGCACTGTGATTTGATTTGTTAGGTGTGTCCGGTAACCCCCAATGTCTTTCCAAGCAATGTTTGAAATAAGGGTTTCGGCGCCCATGTACTCTTGAAATTTGCTCAAAAAATAATGTTTGGTACCCATGAAATATTTTTGGTTTTTATGCTTCTCTTTATACAGGTCGACCATTTCCTTGAGTGTCAGTTTTGACTTTTCTTTGATATCCAAATAACGCCCTTCAGCCATAAGAGACACTCGTTTACCAAGCTCGGCCTCGGCGTCCTTTTTCTTTTTGAACATCTTGCGAATGCGTTTCCCGTTCGGATCGAAATAATCGATCCTGTAGGAAACCCCTTTCTTGCCTTCAACTCTTGTCACTTTTGCCATTTTTCACCCCTTTCTTACTTTCATCAAGTAATGTCTTTACCTCTTGATCTTCTAAGTCCCCTTAGATATCTATTTTTGTAACTGATCCATATTTTCTGTACAATACCTGCTGCAAAAAGAACTCTGCCATACCTATTTAAGTTATGAAACACTTCCTGCCCTCTTTGCTGGTTTTAAATTCTCAGGTTAGAGGAGATCGAATCATGAACAAAACAAAACTTTTCCATCTAAAAAACGCCATGCAGTTTGCTAATGGTATGGCGAATTTTATCGGTGTGTTTTTAGTTCAGACAATCTTCAGGACTGAAAACCCCTTGCCCTTGCCAGAAGATATTGTATCGATGTTCGACCGTATAGTGGCAATTCTTTCACCGAGTACTTTTATAATTGTTATTACGGTGACTTTAATCTACGAAAGACCTATCCGGCGCTTTTTGAATTGCAAGTATCGAAACACAGAGATTCCGAACGAGCTTCAAATCAAAGCCTGCCGGAGGGTGATCAATGAGCCTTTTGTTATGATCGCCCTTGACTTTAGTATGTGGCTTATCGTTGCATTTCTATTTTCCACTGTGGCTTGGGCATTAGATTTAGACCAAATTTTGGTCCAACGCGCGTTTTTCAGGAACTTCAACACTGGTTTGATCACCGTGATTGTTGCATTTTTCCTGTTAGAGCATGTCCTACAAGGAAGGCTGGTTCCCCATTTTTTCCCCGAAGGTGGCCTCTATACGATTCCCAAAACCATGCGTATTCGGATCCGAACACGACTTGTTGCTCTACTTTTTGCCTGCAACCTGATTCCTTTCTTTTCCATCTTGCACACGTTTTATTATATAAAGTCTAACAATAACGACCCTACTTGGGCCTTGAACCAATTACACGCGGTAATATTCACCCATTCCTTTGTTTTTATTATTGTTGGCACTTTTCTGACTATGTTGGTGAGCAGAAATCTGACTGTACCTTTCAAAGAAATAATCATTACCCTGCAGGGGGTAAAGAACGGTCGCTTTGACAAAAAAGTACAGGTAACCACCAATGATGAAATCGGATATACCGGTGATGTGATCAACGAAATGACAGAAGGTCTCAGGGAAGGTGAAGTTATCAAGGACGCCTTCGGCAAATATGTTGCTCCGGAAATTCGGGATGAAGTTATCTCAGGCCGGATTCCACTGGACGGTGAGAAGAAGGATGTGACTGTTCTTTTCTCCGATCTTAGAGACTTCACCCCTATGACCGAAAGCAACGACCCAAAGCTTGTGATTAAAATTATGAATAGCTACTTTAAGGAAATGGCCGAGGCGATCAAGGATCAAGGCGGGTTAGTTCTCCAATTCATTGGGGATGAGATTTATGCTGTTTTTGGTGCTCCGATCTCCCGTCCTGACCATCCAGCCAGAGCTTTCCAGGCAGGCTTGGAGATGGGCCGCCGGTTATTTGAACTAAACAGGGACTTTGAGAAAAAGGATTGGCCCTGTCTTCGACACGGCATCGGTATTCACACCGGTGAGGCGATAGCTGCAAATATCGGTAGTCCTGACCGCTTGTCCTACCTCCTTGTGGGTGATACGGTTAACTTAGCATCCCGGCTGCAGTCGGTGACAAAGGAAATAAGCAAAGATATGATCATATCGTCCGCCACCTACACCCGGCTGACCGAGTCCGAACGAGTCACTGCTGAACTCAGGCAACTACCCCCGAGAACGGTCAAGGGAAAGAAACAGCCTGTGGAAATCTTCGCTGTTGCTTGATTGAATTTGAAAGAATTAGATAACCTAAAACATAGGATGACCGAATTAAATCTGAAAAAATAGCAGGTTCAAAAATTTAAGATTACCATACGTTGTAAGACATGGGCAGTTGTTGGTGTATCTGGTATTGATTCAGGTTTCTTTGCAGCTCTAAAACCTGATGTATCTCCAACTTACATGCACCCAGACTTGATTGCATGTAACTGCTATACTTAGGTAAATATCAAGGTCCTTGAAATCCTGAGATAGGCAAAACGTATATGCAATTTTTGTGTGATTTAAGATAGTTGGTTCGATGGCAAGATATATGTACAGTTGACCGGTCAAAAGGGGGCAGAATATGCGG
>CP070700.1:3118225-3121299 GCA_020349865.1 Desulfobacteraceae bacterium | reverse complement strand
TGGGCATTCTGAAACTTAAAATAAACGATTTTTCTTGACCTTAACCATATTTTGCCGTTCAAATGTAAGAAAAACTTCCTTTCTAACTATTAACCTCAATTATAAAGGTTCCCCACATGGAGAAACCGCTCAAATTTTGCTTATCTCGCTTCTAACAGGATATTATCTGTTCTGTTAGGAGGGCAGATTCTCATTTCTATAAAACACCATAAGGCCGGAAGATTTATGTAATATACACATTTCTTCACATACGAGTTGTCCTTTAATATTTTTATCAGAAAATCTATAGGGTAAATAAAGGACAAGAAAGGAGTTAATTATGTTTGAATATCATCTTGAGCATATTTGTTCTTACAACGCAACCTTAAATCCGGACATAGAGATTATCGGTCCAACTCCAGAGGGACTCCGAATGAACTTTTATGTCACAGGAGGAGAAGTAAAAGGACCTAAATTGCAAGGAAAGATTAGACCTGTCGGTGCTGATTGGTATACGTTAAGGACCGACGGCGTGGGTATTCTCAATGTTAGGGCCACAATTGAAACTAATGATGGGGCACTTATTTACGTGACTTATCGTGGTGTTTCCGACGGTGGTGAGGGGAGTTACGAAAGTTTTTTAAAAGGTGAACTACCTGAAAGCGGAGCGCCAATTCACAGTTCCCCTATCTTTTCCACATCACACCCCGACTATCTATGGCTCAACAGGATCCTCTGTTTAGGAATAGGGCAAGCATTTCTGGATCGTATGGAGGTCGAATACGATGTCTATGCTGTTCGTGCCGGTAAGGGTTAAAGGAATCCCGGCATGAGGAATTCATGCCAATAAAAATGTCTATGACGCAGTTAAGTGAGAAGTTCTTAAAGAGATGGGATTACAATTAAAGAGCTTTTATCTTCATATACAAACTAAGACATATGCTCCACAGGATGACAATTGTTTTGCTCTAGCATTCATTTGGTCAACGACAGTGTTCGGACATATAGCAAATCATTCACTTTAAAGGAGGATATCCATGGATTTTGCTGAACTGAATTATGATTTATCCGAAGATGACAAGGCACTGAAAAAAGCAGCCCATAAGTTTGCCGAAGAAGTCATACGGCCAATTGCCAAGGAGATGGATACTATGACAGCCGAGCAGGCTATTTCAGATGACTCGCCGGTGTGGAAATTCCTTCGCAAGGGCTATGAACTTGGTTATCATAAAACAGGTATTCCAAAACAATTTGGAGGTCTGGAGTTAAATAATCTCCAACAGTGGATCGTGGGGGAGGAATTAATATGGGGAAGCGCTGGCTTGGCAGTATTAATTAGCGTTGCTCCTATGCCATTTGCCCCCATTTGTGCTATAGGGGGCGAAACGCTTGTAGAAGCTTTTGTAAAGCCTTTTGTTGAATGCAACGACGGCAGTATTCGAGGGTGTTGGGCCATAACTGAGCCTGACCATGGCTCTGATACACTTATCCCCGGATATCCGAGCTTCCGCGATCCAAAGGTAACCGCTCAATGCCTAGCCCATCTTGACGGAGATGAGTTGGTTATCAATGGTCAGAAATCGGCCTGGATCTCCGGTGCGCCAACCGCCACCCACACAATCCTTATGTGCCAGACCGACACCTCCATGGGCCATGCCGGAGGTGTAATAGCCGTTGTTCCCTTAGACTTGCCAGGAGTTTCGAAGGGCAAGCCGATTGAAAAGCTTGGCCAGAGAGACTTATGTCAGGGGCAGATCTTTTTTGACAATGTCCGTATCCCAAAGTCATACGTGCTGATTGACAAAGAGCTCTATGAAGCCGCATTAGATGGGTGGCTTTCGGGTACCACAGCCGGTATGTGCTGTCTCGGCACAGGTATAGCACGAGCTGCCTTTGAGGAGACTCTCACTTACGCCAAGGAGAGAGTCCAAGGGGGTAAACGGTTAATCGAGTATCCGAATATAAAGATGAAACTCTTTGATATGTTTACGAAAATCGAGGCTGCCCGTCAACTCGGCAGGGCCGCATACATCCGCAATAGTGGTTCTGAACAACCAATGCTGGAATACTCGCTGGCCGCGAAGAATTTTGGCACACAGACGGCCTTTGAGGTGACCCATGAAGCCATTCAGGTGTTTGGTGGCAACGGTTTGACCAAAGAATATCTTATAGAGAAGCTTTTCAGAGATGCCAGGGCCACCCTAATCGAGGATGGTTCTAATGAAACGTTGGCCATTGCGGGCGGACATAGAATCATTGAAACATACCCTCGAGCTTGAACCCTCTGCCAACCATGGGATGGGCCAGTTTTTTCCAGGTGATATCTAAAGGCTTAAGGAGACGGTTTTCAAGGTTTATCCCCCATCCAAACGAATAGGTGACGCCGGAACGTTCGGCGCATAGGAGTTAATTTCTTAAGGGTCTTAATAGTTGGAAATGATGTTGTGGACAGCGAGTGCGTCCACCGCATCACGGAAAAGTCTGGTCATCAAATCGAAACGGTTGCGAATGGTAAAGAGCTGCTCGCAACAGATAAACCGAAAACCTTTGACCTTGTGTTCCTCAATCTCTTTCTTCAAGACATGAAAGGTTATGAATTGATTCCTGAGATCAAGAAATTCTGGCCTGAATCCAGAATCATCACTGTTACCGAGTACAATTCAAGGGAGTTGGAGGCAAAGGTTAGAAAGGAGAGAGTGATATATTACATGCTAAAGCCCATTGATAACGAATATCTGTAGACAATTATAAACCATATTTCGAACAAACTGAAATCAGAGACACCACCCTGAATAAGAATTAGAGTTTTTGTTTCTAATCCAATTCGAATAGAGAACCCTATTTTATTTGACAGTCTGTCTTTTAGGTAGTGTCCCTCCAAGAAGGGGCAATTAGTTGAAATAAAAATAAAAAAAGCGCATTTCTAGGTAGACAAATTCCCCGATAAGTTGTTATAACAAGAGTGCAAGCAATTGATATAACGGCAAAAGCGGAGAAAGGAGCCACCCAAAAATGCGCAAAAAGAATCAAAAACAAATGCCTCTTATGATCAATCGAGTCGACCACCCACACGCAGATGAGTTGGAGGGCATTAG
>CP070700.1:3115074-3118125 GCA_020349865.1 Desulfobacteraceae bacterium | reverse complement strand
CTCCGCCGTCGCCTACGCACAGACTAAATAAATGGCTGTACGGATTTCCTCGGAAATCCGTACACATCAAATCGGCATGATACGCAATAATAGCACGTTTCTAATGAGTTATGGCATTTGAGAAATTCGGATATAGCCAAAAAAAAGACACTTGAACTTTTACTCAGCTTCTACCACGCATCTCAAGTGCTTCCGAAAGCTTTTCTTTTACTTGTTCAACACTAATTTTTCGCATACAGAGCTTATCGAGCCCAGGGCATTGCTTCTTATAACACGGGGCACAGTGGGCGCCCGATTTGACCACAAGATGTTCACTGCCGTAAGGCGCAACCCGCACTGGGGATGTTGGGCCAAAAAGTGATACATATGGTGTACCCACCGCTGCTGCCACATGACCCGGTCCTGAATCTGGCCCCACAGCGACGGCAGAGAGCTTAAGTACGGCCGCAAGTTCCAGAAGCGACGTTTCACCAACCAGGTTTATCAGCCCTTGGTGACTAATCTTTTCAGCAAGGTGGAGAGCGGATGAGGCCTTTGAGCGATCACCAAGAAGCACAACGTGCATCTTGGTAGAAAAAAGAATCTCCTTTACTAACCCATGATAACCTTCAAAAAACCAGTCTTTTGACTCCCAGGATGATCCCATCACCACAGCTATAAATGAATCGCTTTCCTGAGCCACAATTTTCGGCGTTACGTCCTTCATATCACACAAAGAAAATCCTGACTCAAGAGAATATGGGTCACTTATCCCCAAGAATTCAGTAAACTTCATGTAATGTCGCAATTTCGAGAGTTCATCGCTGAAGTAGTCAATCCTTTCATTATTGAAAAGCCAGTTAAACTCCTTCGCATTTCGTCGATTGAAGCCAATTCTTCTTTTCGCCCTCGAAAGCGATGAGAAAAAACCACTCTTTAAATGGCGCTGAAGGTCAAGGGTAATATCAAAGTGCTCCTGTGATAGATTCTTATAAAGATCCCATATCGCAAGAACACCCCTGGGACGATCAAAAACGATGAGATTATCAATCTGAGGATGAAAACCCACCAGTTCCGACCACGGGGGCTCTATGAGCCATGTTATCCTGCTTTCTGGAAGGTTGCTTTTAATATGAGGCACTAGATAGAGCCCCCGCACTACATCCCCTAAAGACCCCATCAGAATGATCAAAATCGATGCATCGGAAGGTGGTGTTTTTGCTGATTTCACGGCCATAGCCATCTCTATACTTCACTCCACTTCCTGAATCTTCCGGAGCCCTGCGCTCATCATTTCAGAAAGCATACCTGGCAACCCATGCTTTGTTACTGCGCGTCGCCAACGCGTAAGGTATTTATCTCGCAAGTTATTCCTGTCCCACCGAGAAACACATGCCTTGTCAAAATCGAGGATAAAGACCCTGTCGGAGCTGTCCACAAGTACATTGCCCGGATGTAAATCGGCATGACGTATGTTATTATTGATAAGAATGGTCACCTGAACGACAACTTCTTTCATCGTAATTCGAGCATGCTCCTCATTTACACAGCTGAGTTCGGCGAGTGTTTGCTGCTGTTTAATT
Source organism: Desulfobacteraceae bacterium (assembly GCA_020349865.1). The sequence continues at coordinate 3,116,563 of CP070700.1, read as the reverse complement.
TCTCTGGTTACTAACCATGCTTTATAAAGTAAGCCCCCCTGGTATGCATAGGCAATAGGTTCAGGAGCACTTACACCAAGGCCCCTTACTTTCCGTAACATCTCATACTCAAGCTGGCAACGCGTTTTCCCCCACTTCAGATACCGCTTTTTGACAAGGTATCTAATAATCCCACCGCGGGTATAATGCTTGACGACCACCCCGCCGACCCCCTCAAGCTTATCGGTGATAACAGAGGTTCTGCCACTTAAGGGCGAATCAGTTGGGGTAGTAGGGGTGTTAAAGTGTCGAATGAGCTGAGCGCAATGTTGATCAGTAAGACTCCATGATGATCCAAAGCAAAATGAATCAAATGTTTTTATTATCAGTCCCTTATACATGAAATATTCAGCTATCTTTCCCTCACATGTATTTCAGCATAGGAAAGTATTTTTACCGACACCCAAACTGCCGTTGAAAATTCCATAAACTAATAATTGTGTTTTTCAATCCCGGCTCATGCTAAAAGATTCTTTTTATACTCACAATCGCAAACGTAGTAAAGAAAAAGCAGGCTAAAGCGCTAAGATCACGGAAGTGTCAAACTTACAGATGAGCAATTTTTCCCAAGCCTTCAGGGAACCCACTACAAAAGTATCCACCCTTTACCGAGAATGCCGTTACCGGGGCAAAGCTTAAGGGTGTAAGATAAATTCATTTCCCTTGTCCTCAAAGTGCATTTGTGCTATCAGAAAAAACGTTTTAACTAACACAATATAGGGCAAAAAATAGCAAAAATGCAAGGGCCACTGCCTGTAACAGCAAGAAACATGCTTAAAGGATTGGGAAATTTGTTCATACTCCAAGTGATGAGTATCTGGGACGACTTGTAAGATCTCGAGGGGAACATCTAAAAAACTCGGCCCAACTAAAACTTCCGAAAGGACACCAGCATCTGGATCAGGAAAAGACAGCACTTTTTACAACTACTACTCTGCGCCAGGAACTTGCCGGATAAAGGGTGACCGCAAGCCGTTTTGCCGATTTTGCATTTGATTCCATGCTTGCTGGAGTCACTCAATGTACAATAGTCAAATACAGTGACAAACGGCAGGTATTTTACTTGCGGGCACCGTGCGGCGAATTCTTTCTCAAGCGCAGCCTGTTGGTGAGAAGCAAAGACCGTCTGCGCCATCTCTTTTTTTCCCGCCGGCGATGGGCCGAATGGCGTAATCTCCACCAACTGCAGGCCGCCCGCATAGCGGCCCCCGTTCCGATATCAAAAGGAGAAAAAAAAGGTGTTCACCTTGAGGGCTTCTTTTTGCTGACTCGAAAGGTGGACGGTAATCCCCTAACATATGATTCGTTGACCGTAGCTAAAAAACTTGGCCAATATGTCGCCTCTCTGCATTCCCGAGGCGTCTATCACGCCGACTTACATCCTGAAAATATCATTATCAAAAGCAACGGCCAGCCCTGTCTTATTGATGCGCAGGAAGTATTCATTTTG
>CP070700.1:3112018-3114974 GCA_020349865.1 Desulfobacteraceae bacterium | reverse complement strand
TGACGGATGGGAATATCGAGTTTCTTGGGCGTAATGATGATCAAATTAAACTCCGCGGTTTTCGTATTGAATTAGGGGAAATTGAGAATGTTCTGGGAACTCACCCTGCCGTGCGGGATGGGGTCGTCCTATTACGGGAAGATGAACCGGGAGAAAAACGTTTAGTGGCTTACTTGGTGCAGCAACCATGCGATCCCGGGCCGGAAGGGCAACTATCAGATAAAGGACTGCCTGCAAACCAGGTTTCACACTGGGCAATGCTCTTCGACGACTATGTCTACAACCAGCCTCCCCCCTATAAGGATACCACTTTCAATACATCCGGCTGGAACAGCAGTTATACGGATCAACCCATTCCGGAACAGGAGATGCGGGAGTGGGTAGAGGATGCAGTGGACCAAATACTTTCCCTCCAACCCAGTAGTGTGCTGGAAATCGGTTGCGGGTCCGGTCTTTTGTTGTTTCGAATCGCACCCCACTGCTCCCGCTATTGGGGAACGGATATCTCCCACAGGGCGATACATTATATCCGGGATCAATTAAATATCATGGATCTCGATTTATCCGACTGCAAGCTTTTTCAAAGGGAAGCAGATGATTTCAAAAATATAAGGCATAAATCCTTCGATACGGTTATACTTAACTCAGTAGTCCAGTACTTTCCGGACATCCACTATCTCTTACGGGTCTTAGAGGGTGCCATAAATGCCGTAAAACCCGGAGGCTTTGTCTTCGTGGGGGATGTACGCAGCCTTCCTCTGATCGAGACCTTTCATGCCTCGGTCCAGATATACAAGGCGGAGGACTCACTTCCTTTAGAACATTTGCGGCAACGCATACAAAGACAAATAATGGAGGAGAATGAGCTGGCCATAGACCCTGACTTCTTTACGGCCCTGAAACAGCATTTCCCCAGGATCAGCCAGGTGGCAATTCGGCCAAAACGTGGCCGCTATAACAATGAACTGACACGCTTCCGGTACCAGGTGATTATCCATGTAGGTCCCCGGAAAGATCCGCCGGCGGACATTTCCTGGACTGACTGGCAGAAAGAGAAGCTGACCTCATCGGAGATCCGCCGTTTTCTGCTGGATACCGAACCTGAGACCCTAGGGCTCCGAAATGTGTTGAATGCCCGAATCTCACGTTTGGTCAAGGCCATGAAATTGCTCAAAAATAATGATAGTAACCAGACAGTTGGTAATCTGAGGGAGATAATCGCAAAGGATGGAGCAGCCGGGGTGGATCCTGAGGATCTGTGGGCCTTGAGCAATGACATGCCATATGTGGTCGACATCAGGTGGGGTAAAACCGGCTCTGAAGAATGCTTTGATGTAGTCTTTAAACATATCACTTCGGCAAAGGGGAGTATATCCCGCAAAGGGATTAGCATCCCGGAGGAAAAGGCCCCTTTGAAACCCTGGGGCAAGTATGCCAACAATCCCATGCGGGGAGAGATTTCTAGGGAGTTGGAGCCACAATTGCACAACTTTCTCTCAGAGAAGCTCCCGGAGTATATGGTGCCTGCGAACTTCGTATTCCTTGACACACTGCCTCTAACTCCGAATGGCAAGGTGGACAAGAGAGCATTACCTCCGCCTGATCAGCATTCAATAGATTTGTCCGATCAATTTATAGCACCAAAAACTCCTATCGAGAAAGCATTAGTAGAGATCTGGTCGGATCTGCTGAGGCGGGATAGTATCGGTGTCTACGACAATTTCTTTCATCTTGGTGGCCATTCCTTAATGGCCACGCAGGTGATCAGTCGTGTGAGCCGGACCTTCGGTGTCTCGGTTCCGGTGGCAAAAATGTTTGAACATCCGACGGTTAGTGAATTTGCCAGAGAACTGGAATTGAGCCTGGGACAGGAAGATCTCGATCAGGCATTGCCGATCAAGCAGGTTGAGCGAGAAACAGAGATGCCCCTATCCTTTGCCCAGCAGCGGTTGTGGTTTCTCGACCAGTTGGAGCCGGCCAATCCGTCTTATAATATGCCAATAGCCGTACGGTTATCGGGGAAGCTGAACACGGCAATGCTTCAGCGCAGCCTTGATGAAATCGTGCGCCGTCATGAATCACTGCGCACCATTTTCCCTGCCGTTGACGGACAACCTAAGCAACATATTCTTCAGCTTCAATCCTTTGAATTAGCTCAGGAGGACCTTTGCTCTTTGCCGGCCAGCCAGCGTAAATTCGAGGCCCAGCGCCTGGTGGGACGAGAGGCGTTTCGACCGTTCGATCTGGCCCTAGGCCCGCTAGTACGAGGACGCTTGCTGAAATTGGAAGAACATATGCACGTACTGGTTCTGTGTATGCATCACATTATTTCCGATGGATGGTCTTTCCGCTTGTTCTTCAATGAACTCGCTGACCTTTATACCGCTTTCGGTAGCGGCAAGCCATCACCTTTACCCGATCTGCCGGTTCAATATGCAGACTTCACCCACTGGCAGCGTCAACGCTTGCAAGGACAAGTGCTGGAACGTGAATTGGAATATTGGAAACAACGGCTGGGCGATAATCCGCCGCCTCTTGAACTGCCTACCGACCGGCCGCGTCCGGCGATGCAGACTTACCAGGGCGCCTGTGAAAACATAACAATCAGCGGCCAGCTTCTTGAAGATTTGCACAAACTCAGCCACAGTGAAGAATCAACCCTCTTTATGGTCATGCTTGCTGCCTTCAAGGCCCTGCTTTATCGCTACACCGGCCAAGAGGACATACTGGTCGGCACACCTATTGCCGGCCGCAATCGACAGGAAATCGAAGGGATTATTGGCTTTTTCGTAAATACCCTCATCCTGCGCTCGGACCTGTCCGGCCGCCCGAGTTTCCGCACTCTCCTTAAACGCGTTCGTCAAAATGCGCTGGATGCCTATCAACACCAGGAACTGCCCTTTGAAAAGCTGGTTGAAGAACTTCATCCCGAACGTAGCCTTAGTCGAAATCCGTT
>CP070700.1:3105093-3111918 GCA_020349865.1 Desulfobacteraceae bacterium | reverse complement strand
AGGAGCTTGCCGAAGGCAATGGGGTATCATCGGCTTTCCCGTAGGGTAAACAAAATGAAGAATTAAATAAGAAATCCATAATTCCTTTATCAATGGATTACAATTATGTGCTAGAATATTTGCATTACCTTGTGATACTAAATGGTTATAATTCGTTCTTCATTTTGTTTATGCACATTTGAGGTCTCACTATATCCTGGTATGCGGAGACACTTTCATTTTATAAGAGTTTCCGCACCCTTTTTTTAAGATCAAAGAAAAAAAAGTGTTCTTAATGATCCATTGAAGTGATTAGCTCCAACTATAAATTTAGCACTAACAAGCATAAATCTTGTAGAAAGGGGCAGAATAATGAGTTTCAGAGATCTGGACGTTAACCTTACCGTTGAGCAGAAAAATATGCGTGATACGGCTAGAAAATTCGGTGCGGAGGTGATGCGGCCGGCTGGGATTGATTTGGATAAGCTCCATGACCCAGCTGATGTGGTCGCCGAGGGTTCAACCCTGTGGGATGTCTATAAAAAATATCGAGAACTAGGCCTCCATAAGATCCCTATACCAAAGACGGTCGGAGGGATGGTGGGAGATTTGGACCCATTGTCATTAGTCTTGATTTTTGAAGAAATGGGCTACGCTGATTCCGGTTTGGCAATCAGCTTTGGTGTTGATAGCATGCCTTTTGCTCTGGCAGCTCTCTCTCCTGACCCTGAGTTACAGGGATGGGCACGCGATTATTGTGAGGATACCAAAGCCGAGTTAATCGGTTGTTGGGCCGTCACTGAGCCGGACCATGGCACAGACTGGGTACTGGCGCATACAGAGGAAACCAAAGATCCCAAAATAATCCCTAACGTTACAGCAGAACTAAAAGGAGATGAATACATCATAAAGGGCCAAAAATCAGCATGGGTCAGTAACGGAACCATCGCTACCCATGCAAGTCTCCCTGTCTGTCTGGATCCCTCCAAAGGAATGCAAGGGACAGGAGTTGCTGTCGTTCGCTTAAACTTGCCAGGCATTTCCCGGGGAAGACCGCTAGACAAGATTGGACAGCGTCCGTTGAACCAAGGGGAGATTTATTTTGACGATGTTAAAATTCCCAAGAGCTGGATGGTCGTTCCAGATCCGGCTGTTTTAGAAAGCTTTCGAGAAGCGAGCCTGGCGCAGGTAAATGGGGCCATGGGTATCATTTTTGGCGGATTGGCCAAGGCCGCCTTTGATGAAGCACTCAAATACTCTAAGGAACGGATCCAGGGCGGAAAGACCATCTTCGAACATCAGAACATCAAACTAAAACTCTTTAATATGTTCGCAATGATCGAGTCTACGCGCGCCTTAACCCGAAGAATGGCTCTTTACAATGCAGTAAATTATCCTCCCTCAGCCCCCCACGCCGTGGCTTGTAAGGTTCTTGCCACAGAGTGTGCATTTAAGGTAGCAAGCGAGGCCATCCAGATCTTTGGCGGATATGGCCTTAGCAGGGAATATTCGGTTGAGAAAATGTTTCGGGATGCCCGAGCCTCTATGATCGAGGATGGGGTTAATGAAACTCTGGCACTGGTTGCTATGGAGTTAATGTAAAAAGGAGGGACTATATCATGAGTTTCGTCAAATCTTTGGAAGAAATCGCCAAGAATTATCAGCAGAAAGGACAGTTCTACGATGCCGAAATGTTAACTGTTTACTTTGAAACCAAGCAGGAAGTGGTAAAAAGATTACTTCCACCGCCGCTTAAGCCTTCCGCTTTGCCTGTCGGTGCTGCTTTCGTCGCTAACTATCCCAAAACCAATTTTGGCGTGACATATTTAGAAAGCGCACTTTTCTTACAGGCCGAATTCAATGGGAAAGAGGGTGCCTATTGCCTTGCAATGCCTGTTACAGACGACATGGCTTTGATCCTCGGTCGTGAGATTTTCGGTTATCCGAAAAAAATCGGAAACATATACCTTAAACGCGATGGGGAAGAAGTGGAAGGATGGACGGAGCGTCATGGAGTGCGATTTCTGGAGGTTCGAGCAAAGCTCACCGGTAGATTCAATGATGAGGTCGCTCAAAAAATGATTATCGAGAGGATGGCGTCAAACCCGGATCTCGTTATTTACAATTTTAAGTATTTTCCGGCGCCCGGAAGAGATGGATTTGATTACAATCCGCGTCTTATCAGTGAAGTGGTGGAGTTTCGGCCAAACTCTATGGAGATGGGAGAAGCTGAGCTGGTGTTTCGGTCTTCGGATCATGACCCATGGAGTGATGTAGAGGTTGTTCGAGTTCTCGGTGCTATATACACCATAGGTAACAACACCATGCTGCCGGGCAGTGTTGTGGCTGAAGTTGATCAGATTGAATTCGCACCCTATGCATTCATGAAGCTGGATTCACTATAACCAAATGGAGTCGAAAACGGTCAGGTAAAGCCACCGAATCGATCTTTGGGTTCTGGTCTTCGTCCCATAAAGGAAAACGCATGGTCAAAATTAGGTAGCAAATCACCACCGAAATAAATGACTCGTGGAATAGCTAGGAGGATAATTTGGTAAATCCATTCAAAGACAAGGTTGCAATTGTGACTGGCGGGGCTTCTGGCATAGGACGTGCGCTCGGACAAGAATTAGCCCAGCGAGGGGCGAGCGTTATCCTTGCTGATATAAACAAAACGTTAGTGGAGGAAACCGCTGCTTTATTAGGTAACGCTGGCCATAAAGGAAAAGCTGAAATGCTTGATGTTTCAGACTTCAAAGCCGTTAAAAACCTCGTTGACAATACGGCAACCAGATATGGCGGGCTGGATTATATTTTCAATAACGCAGGCATAGCCATCGGCGGTGAAGTCCGAGACTGTTCCATTGATGACTGGCGGAGTGTGCTCGATGTAAACCTTTTTGGCGTTGTCAATGGCGTTGCCGCTGCATACCCGCTTATGGTCAAACAAGGTTACGGGCATATCATAAACACCGCCTCTATTGAAGGTCTGATCCCCTTTCCAGGTACCGTTTCCTATGTTGCGAGCAAGTATGGTGTTGTGGGACTTTCAAATGCACTACGAGTGGAGGGTGCAGACCTTGGCGTGAAAGTCAGTGTAGTTTGTCCCGGATATATTAAAACGCCGATTTTCCATACAAGCAAAATGATTAAAATCGACCGCGAAAAAATGCTCAAATCGCTTCCCGAACGATTTGGGATAACACCGGAAGAATGTGCATTGGTGATATTGCGCGGAGTCGAATCTAATAAGGCGATAATCGTGGTGACGGGCCTTGCGAAAGTTTTATGGTGGCTGCACCGAATCAATCCTGGATTGATAATCTCGATGATGAGACGAGATATAAAGAAAACTCGTAAAGAGATGCGGATTGAGGATTAATTTTCACACTACTTAAAACTCAAAAGCAAACGGGAGGCTACATGGCTAAGAATTTTAATGCGTGGCCGGATCAATGGCCCAAGAGTCTCAATTACCTGGAACAACCGGTCTATTCTATTCTGGATCACACGGCAGCCCGGGTACCGAACCGTCTGGCCATCATCTTCGGAGGTATGGAACTCACGTATAGCGAGCTAAAAAATCTAGCAGACCGGTTTGCTAATGCTTTGGTGTCTGTGGGCTTAAAGAAAGGTGAAAAGGTAGCCATTCATCTGCCAAACTGTCCTCAATTCGCTATTGCGTATTACGGGGTTTTAAAGGTGGGTGCTATTTTTACACCGCTCAGTCCTTTATTGGCTCCTAAAGAAGCGCAGTATCAATTAAATGATTCAGAAGCGAAAATCTTAATTTCTCTTGATTTAGTATATCCCGGTATTGCCTCAATTATACCCGAAACAAAAGTGGAAAAAATAATCACAACGAGCCTGGCAGATTGTTACAATCCAGTTATTCAACCTTTAAAACCATTGGAAAAAATCCTCGTACCTGACACTATTGATATGGCTCCTCTCTTAAAAGACCATCAGCCTGAGGTGCCCGAAGTTGAAATTGATGTATTCAGTGATCTAGCCCATTTAGCCTATACCGGGGGGACAACCGGTGTTTCCAAAGGCGTTATGCTCACCCATTACAATGTTGTGGTCAACGTTATTCAGTATGCCAACTGGTCGTCTGGAGCCCAAACAGAAATAAAAGATGGCGTTCCGATCCAGGTTTATCCTCCAGGTGTAGACCCCATTAAGGATAGACTTACAGCAAGGGATCAGGAGACAGCCTTGGTCGTGGTTCCGTGGTTTCATGCCATGGGAAGCATCGGCGCTCTAAACGTGATGATCTTTGGTGGGACAACCATGGTGGTTTTTCCGAGATTTGAGCCGAAGGAGTATTTAGATGCCATCTCAAAATATAAAGCTACCGTTTTGGGAGGAGCTCCTCAATTATATATTCAATTAGTAAACCATCCAGATTTTGATTCATATGATATATCTGGAGTCAAGATTGCTTCCTCCGGTGCTGCTCCCCTGGCAAAGTCGGTCCTCGAAAAAATGCAGGATGCATTCTCCGGAGCGGTTTGCGAAGGGTATGGACTGACTGAGTGTACGATGGGTGCCACCCACACTCCGCCGGATCGATCCAAAATTCGTGTCGGCGCGGTGGGAATGCCCGTCTTTGACACTGAATGCAAGGTCGTAGATCTAGTAACCGGGGAAGATCTTCCTCCCGGCAAGGAAGGTGAAATCTGCATAAAAGGTCCTCAGGTTATGCAGGGCTATTGGAACAAACCCGAAGAGACAGCCGAAGTTCTTAAAGACGGTTGGCTGCATACCGGAGACATCGGCAAGGAAGATGATGATGGCTATTTCTACATCACCGATCGCAAGAAAGATATGATCATATACAAAGGTTACAATGTCTATCCACGTGAATTAGAAGAGGTGCTGTTCAAGCATCAAGCCGTGGAACAGTGCGCGGTAGTGGGAAAATATGATATTCGTGTCGGAGAGGCACCGGTTGCATTTGTTCAACTCCGAAAAGAGGCTAATGCCACGGCAGAGGAACTCATGGAACATGTCAATTCACAGGTGGCTGCCTATAAAAAGATAAGAGAAGTAAAGTTTTTGAATGCTATCCCAGTGAGTCCTGCTGGCAAAGTTTTGAAGCGAAAATTGCGCGAAATGCTGAAAACGGAGTAGATTTTAAGGCGTATCTACTCGCTCTGCAACTTTATGATTGTGCTGTACCCTAAATGCAATTTTCTTGACATATTTTATAGGAAATAATATTTGAGCGATATAGACCATAGACCCACCATTCATATTCCCTTTTGAAAAGCTACCGACTCTAACTCACTAAGGAGGTTAAATGACCCTCAAAGTTTGTCCACCTCGCTCTTGGCGGGGCATACTGTTCTGTTAGGAGCCACCTATTGACCTCAGATTGAAGCGCACCCGATCGTTGAAATCACCTGAAGATGCTCTAAGCTCAGAATCTGCGCCTGTCCCGAATTGAAGCAGCCTTCTCGTTGAATAAGGTATTTAAGCTTCTTGGTACACCCTCATTATCAAAATGTCAGAAGCAACGAGTATTTTCATTATTAACCTCGTGTTTAAGGTAAGAAAATGAAATGCCCAAAGTGCCGATTTGATAATTCAGAAGGGATAAAATTTTGTGTCGAATGTGGAAATAAATTAGATATAATCTGTCCAAAGTGTGGTTACGGTAATCTCCCATCTCATAAATTCTGTGGCGAATGCGGGCATGAATTTAGAAAACCATCAGAAGCACCTCTTAAAGATCTTTCTTTTGATGAAAAACTAACCAAGATTCAACGATACCTTCCCAAGGGTCTGACGGAAAAGATTCTATCTCAAAGAGATAGAATCGAGGGTGAACGAAAGCAAGTCACCGTTATGTTCTGCGACATGGAAGGGTTTACCCAGCTATCCGAAAGACTCGGCCCGGAGGAAGCCTACACCATCATGGATAAGATTTACGAGATCCTGATTCATAAAGTCCATGACTATGAGGGTACAGTCAATGAGTTCACCGGTGACGGAATTATGGCTCTTTTTGGTGCCCCCATTGCACTGGAAGATGCTCCCCAGAGAGCAATCCGATCTGCCTATGCCATTCACCGGGAGATGACAAAGTATAGTGAGAAGATAAAGCAGGAGAAAGAAAAGATACCTCCAATTAAAATGCGAATAGGCATCCACACTGGCCCTGTGGTTGTAGGTACATTAGGTAATGACCTCAGAGTAGAATTCAAAGCCGTAGGAGATACGGTCAATCTGGCCTCCCGCATGGAGGGATTAGCAGAACCGGGTAGCACTTATGTTACCGATGAGATGTACAAACTTACTGAAGGGCTTTTTAGGTGTGAGTCTTTGGGTGAACATGCAATTAAAGGCAAAGAAGGTGCAGTAAAAGCCTATCGGGTGATTGCCCCAAGTACACGGAGGACAAGGTTTGACGTCAGTGCTGAAAGGGGTCTGACCCCATTTGTGGGAAGAGAGCGGGAGTTTGAGCTATTACTGGATGGTTTTGAGCGAACCAAAGAAGGCAGGGGTCAGGCTTTTTCTATTACGGCCGAAGCTGGAGTTGGCAAGTCGAGGCTTTTATATGAGTTTAGAAAGGCTGTGGCAAACGAGGATGTAACCTTTATGGAAGGCAAGTGCCTTTCCTACAGCCGGGGTGTTGCCTATCATCCTGTCATTGATATTTTGAAGTCAAACTTTGATATCATTGAGGGTGATGGAGATTTTGAGATCAGGGAAAAGCTTAAACGAGGCTTAAAGATATTAGGGGCAGATGAGGCTCGACAAGGTAAAAAAACCCTCTCTGGAACGTCTATTAGGTCAAACGCCAGCTCTTACAGACGACTTGAAGTCCGCATATGCCTT
>CP070700.1:3098107-3104993 GCA_020349865.1 Desulfobacteraceae bacterium | reverse complement strand
GTGTAAAACGAGCTGGCACCAAAGAAAACAACAATAATTGCAAGGATAATTATCCACATGCCCCCGGGGAATTTGCCCTTGGCGCCCCTGATTTTTTCAATAACTTCATCCATCCCAGGAGGTCTTCCCGGACCTCCGCCTGATGTGCCTTTTTGTTGCCTCTGCAACTTATCCCAATCCCAGGCCATTTGATTGCTCCATTTAGAGTTCTATTTCCGTCTATGGAAATTTTAAAGAAAAATACTTTAGCATTAACAATATAGGCAAAATTCTGCATCGTCAAGTAATAATGATCCTTTGAGCAGTGGATGATCAAAGTCACACATAAGGAGCGGTATAAATGGGATTTACGTAAAGCAAAAAATAATATTTCGAGCGCTTAAACCCAGATTGTGCGGTAGTCTCCTATTGCGACTTGAAAATCCTTGCCGCACCGATTGTTTCCCGATTTTTGCCCGCCTCTGGCAGGTTGCTCCTCGACATATTTATTCATATACCTCCGTCACAAAATCGCTCCAACTGCGCGTTTCGCTTTGGTTTTCTACGCCTCCTACGGATTCTAACTCACAATCCGGGTTAAAGGCAGTCTTGACTTAATAGTGGCTAATATGTAAAGTGAATTTCGTTTCCACTATAAGATATGGGAAATAATACTGCATTTCTCGACTACATTTAGGTCCAAGCAAAACATGACTCTTGCCAATAAAATTACCTTATTGCGGATTGTTCTCGTCCCGGTTTTCATTGCATTCACTGTCCCGGATGTTACCTGGGCCAGGTTTGTTGCTGCGTCAATTTTCGTGATAGCCTGTGCCACCGATCCGCTGGACGGATACTTTGCTCGAAGCCGCAGCGAAGTCAGCGCGCTGGGGGCTTTTCTTGACCCCCTGGCCGATAAACTGATCACCATGAGCGCCTTTATCGTCATGGTCAAGTACCAGATAGTGGCCGCGTGGATGGCGACCATTATCATTGGTAGAGAGGTTACGATTACGGGACTCAGGGCCATAGTCTCCCAGCAGATGGGCGACGTTAACTCAGCCAACCGATGGGGGAAAATAAAAACCTCAGTACAAATGGTAGGTGGCAGTATTCTACTTTTCATGATCCCTTCAGGCGATTATAGTCGCGAAGTAAGCCTTGTGCTGCCACCGGTTGCCAATATTATCATGTCGGTCATTTTAGTTGCTACAGTGTGGTCAGGATGGATATATCTCAAGGGATATAAAGACCATTTTAAGGGCTCCTAACTTTCATTAATTTTCGACAATTTTAATGGGCACAAATAACAAATCATTGACGCCAATAAGAGACGTTATCGCCAATCTGTTGAGCAGTGGCGCGTTGCCGTTTAATCCTGATGATGCAAATATCTGGAAGGTTTGGGACGAGGTAGTGGGCGCTGCCATCTCGAAGAATGCCCGGCCTTCATGGATAAAAAACAGGACACTAAGAGTCACTATCTCTGATCCGATCTGGCTTCAGGAGATAAAATTTGTCGAAGAGAGTATTAAGGAAAAATTAAACACAAAACTGGGCCGAAAGGCTGTTGAGAAAATTGAGTTGAGGGTGGGACCGAAGGACGAAACCTGAAACCCTCAACCTCTTCCTTTTGTCTTTCCTTCCGCACACTGCATAGCGAATTCCGAATTCTGCCGGTTCCCCTGACCAATGATCGGCGGGACTATCTCCAGACCTGGTCTTCCCCCTATGGTTGCCTCAACCAGGGCTAACTTGGCGCTCGATTTCAGATCGGGATAATTTATTTGGATCTTTTTGGGTTCCAGATTAAATTGCCGCATACGGGCCAGGACATCCACAAGACGAATCGATGGATAAATCAAGGACAGCCGGCCCTTTTTCCGAAGAACACTTCTGGCCGCATGCAGAATATTGTCTATAGATGTCAGAATTTCGTGTTTAGCAATTGCCCTCCTCTGATCGGGATTGATACGTCCGCTTTTCATCTGACGATATGGCGGATTACAGACAACAACATCGGCTGATTTTTCGGCAATGGGAGGATTTTTGATGTCTCCCAGAACGACTCCCATTTTGTCTTCAAATCCGTTAAGAAGGACATTCCGTGCTGCCTGCTCGGCAAGCTCTTCTTGGATTTCAAGTCCAATGGTATAGCCGACCGGTCTTGTTAAGAGCAAGATCAAGGGGATTACGCCGCAGCCCGTTCCGAAATCAACAACCACGTCTCCTGGCCTGACAGTCACAAATTCGGAAAGCAGGATGGCGTCAATGGAGAATCTGTACCCATCCTTGGATTGGATAACTCTTAGGCGGCCATCCATAAAGTAGTCAATACATTCACCGGGCTTCAGATTGATTTCAGGAGACCTGGACGATTTCATGAGGTTCTATCTTGTTAAACACAAGACCCGTTAATACCTTGGGGTAGAAATACGTTGATTTTCTGGGCATAACCAAAGAGTTATCGGCAATTTCCTTCACATGGCCTATTTTTGTGGGGTTTATTAAGAATGTCATCTGATAGGTTCCGGATTGGACCTGATATACAGCCGTTTTCATGCTGCTTTCATAATGAAATATCTCCTCATCATCCAGATCTTCCCGGTTGAAGCCAAGGCCTTTCTGGAGAATAAACCTGGACAAGACTAGTACATCAAGTTTTTTAAGTGAAGGGTGCAGATCATCACCCATCTCTTCTCTTACGCCCGGTTTTAGTGAGAATAGGTAACATTCATCGGCGTTATGCCTACAAAAGGCCATGACGGTGTTTGAACGGCCTGTCTCTCTAAGTTTTTGCTTGAGAGCAGAGCATTGCCGGGAGAGGTGAGGAGAAGAGAAAGGGAATCTCGTTATGTCAAACCACCTTTCGACCTTTTTAAGAAAGGGCTGAATCTGAAAGTCGGGAGCGCTTTTGATAAGCCGATGGGAAGGTAAGATGGTAAGTCCCTCATCATCCATGTTTGATAAGTACATCATGACGTATTCATAAGCCCTGTTAGCAGGTCTGCTGCCGTACCTGGCCCTCATGATGTTTCTGAAATTGCGCGCGGTTTCGTAACGATGATGACCATCTGCAATAAAGATGCGCTTTTCCGACATGGCACCTGCCACCTTCTTAAACAGGGAAGGCATTTGCAAAACCCACATCTGGTGTTTTGTGCCGTCCCTGAATTCAAACTCTACATGTGGGGGGAAGTCGACGGTCTTTTTGCACGTATTTAATATTGTATTGTCCGGATCCTCGTAAAGGCCAAATATCTGGCTCAACTGAGCACCACATGCCCTCATGAGTCTCAAACGGTCATCTCTATGTGCCGAAAAGGTCTTTTCATGAGGTAGAATAACCCCTGAATCCTCTTCTTCTATCCGCACAAGCGCAATGACACCCCAGCGCGTTCTTTGTTCGTCTCCATTCCCGGGATCGTAGGTGAGAGAAGTGAGATATATACAGGGCTCATCCGCACGAAGCAGGATGCCAGCCGATTCCCATCGCTTTAAATAGTCTGCAGCACGTGTGTAGCTGTTATCCCAGTCAGAGTCTCCCATCTTTTTCTTGCCCAAGATTAAACGAATGACATTATAAGGATCTGCCTGGTAGTATGCCCCTTGTTCATCCTCTGCGATCACGTCATAGGGCGGCGCAACTACAGTCGAGAAATCTCGGATTATGGAAAAGTCATAGGTAAGGCCCTTAAAAGGGGCAATAATAGCCATATTTTTATCTTCAAACCCCCTAATATTCAGAAAATTGACCTCATACTTTGTCTTAGAGAACATAGTTGTGTCAAGGGAATTTAGTTTGTTGACCGGCTGTTTTTATTGTAATAATTTGTAACAGTTTTGGCCATTGTGGGTTTGCAATGTTACGGCTAAATTAAGGAGGCTTTTATAAATGACTTCTGCAAGCCAGAGTGGCATTGAGGTTCCGTCCTGTGAGACTAATCCGGATCTTATCATAGAAGGCGGCATGGTAATTACAATGGTGGAAGACCAGGAACCGATCCTGGAAGGACAGGTCTTTGTGAAGAATGGGCGAATTACGGCCGTTGGAGTGAAAAATGGGGAAAAAACTCCTCTGAACCATCGCGCGGAAATCATTGACGCAAAGGATGCTATTATCATGCCTGGACTGATCAACTGCCACACCCATGCGGCAATGACTCTTTTCAGGGGTTTTGCTGATGACCTCCCTTTGAAACAATGGCTTTTTGAAAAGATCTTTCCTGCTGAGGCAAAGTTCCTCAATCCGGACACGGTTTACTGGGGCGCGCTCTTGGGATGTCTGGAGATGATCTCATCAGGGACTACGTGTTTCATAGACGGATATTTCTTCCAAAACGAAACGGTTCGGGCCGCGCACGAGTCAGGACTCAGGGCGCTTGTTGCACAGGGTATTATAGATTTCCCTGCTCCTGGCGTTGAAGACCCGAAAAAAAATCTAAAGGTCGCAAGAGAATTCATTGAAAGATGGCTCGGTTTTTCAGATTTGATCATGCCGGGCATGTTTTGTCACAGCCCCTTGACATGCTCTGAACAAACCCTAAAAAATGCATGGGAGGCATCAAGGAAGTTTGATTTGCCCCTTCAGATTCACCTTTCTGAGACCTCTGACGAAGTGAATGAGATTCTGAAGAAAGTAGGGAAACGACCTGTTCATTACCTCGACCAACTCGGTTTGATAAACGAGGGCCTTATAGCAGCTCACGCCGTGCACCTGAATGATAGTGAAATTGAGTGTCTCAGAGAAAATGGGGTAAAAATAGTCCATGTGCCCGAGAGTAATATGAAATTATGCTCAGGTGTGGCACGAGTATTCAAGATGGTCAAATTAGGGTTGGCCGTTGGGCTCGGCACGGATGGGTGCTCATCCAACAACAATCTGGACATATTTCAAGAGATGGATACGGCCGCTAAACTAAGCAAAGTTTTCGACCTTGATCCTGTTGCTTTAGACGCGAAAACGGTACTCAAGATGGCCACCACATTGGGGGCGTCCATATTAGGCCTGGAAAAGCAAATCGGAACCATTGCGGTGGGGAAAAAGGCAGATATCATTGTGGTGGACCTTAGGGAACCTCACCTCTGTCCTGTTTATGATCCATTTTCCGCTATGGTCTACTCGGCCACTGGGGCCGATGTTAAGGATGTCATAGTAAATGGAAGGGTGCTCATGAAGAATCGAAAATTCACTACCCTGGATTCAAAGGAGATTATGGAAAGGGTGAAGCGTATAAGCTATGTCATACGCAGTTAGTGTCCATCCAGAAATGGCCCTTTTTGTCCGAACGCTTCGCGAGGACTCCCCACGCCTTCAGCGCGGGTCCCCAGTTTCACAATCTCAGCGTCAATCCGCCTCGGATCAATCTGCGGGAATCCTTGTGCGACGTACCATAGTACGTCTCCGCGTAATCCCTTGATTTCTTCGCACCCCTTCGCGGTGATGCAGTCTCCCTGATTATCAGCGGGTTCCCAGAAGCCTTGATCTTGTAAAAAATTCCTCATTTCTGAATCGGACACCTGCTAATGCTCTTTTTTAATCCATCCCCTTCGTCTGCCTCTAAAGTTAATGTTATTTCAGTAAGTTGTACAAAATTGGGGAGCTTTGATTACTATGGGGCTTGACTCCGCAGCAAGAATGTGGTTAATCGTATTCTCCGCCAAAAGCACCACCGCGTGATTGACCATCAATTTCTTGTTGGACTTAGCGTTTTTGAAAAGTGGCAAAATGCTATTGGCAAATCCCCTTTTGAGAGCACAATAATACATGGGCAAAAGAAAAAATATTGGATTGTTTATAACCGTTGGGTCGCTGGTAATAATTCTCGGTATTATTGCCTGGTTTTTAACCAGCATCTTTGAGGGAGAAAAACCCCTGGTAACGGTTGAGCCTTTACCCGAATTTCTTTCAGGAAGCGAGAAATTTTCGCTCACTGCCAGGGATTTGAAAAGGGGCCTTAAAGTTATTAAGGTCTCTGTGAACCAAGAAGGGCGTGAGATAAGTGTGCTTGAGAAAAAATTTCCCTTCACCGGCCTTTTCAATCGTGAAGGTATTCATAAATTTAATACGGAATTTTCCCTAGACCCCGCGAAATTAAATTTGGCTCAGGGCCGCGTGGATTTACAAGTTCGTGTTCGGGATTATTCCCGGAGAAGGGGAGGGGATGGAAACCTGTCCCTGGCTGAGCACAAAATGATGGTTGACACGATCCCACCAGCTATTCGGGCTATAAGCCGCATGCACTATGTCAACGTCGGTGGGACTGGTTTTGTCGTATATCAGACTTCTTCTGACTCGGTTGAGAGCGGTTTATTTGTCAATGATTTCTTTTTCCCGGGTTTTGAGGCCCAAGAAACAGAAGAAGGATATCATGTCTGCTATTTTGCTGTTCCCCATAACGTGAAACCAAATGCAGAAATCCACCTGTGGGCAAAGGACAGGGCTGGAAACAATTCAACGGCCGGTTTTTACTGCAAGATTCGGAGAAAAAGTTTTCGGGCCGAGCGATTAAATGTCACTGAAAGGTTCTTAAAGCGTATTCTTCCCTATTTTTCTTTTTATTCCTTAATCCCAGCTGACACGGACATCAATAAATTTCTGAAGATCAATCGGGACCTAAGGCAAGACAATGCTTCAGTCTTTTACAATTTAAGAACAAAAACAAATCCTGCAAAGCTCTGGGACGGCACCTGGTTGAGACTTAAAAATGCCGCCTCAATGGCAAGATTCGCTGACCGTCGCCTGTACTATTATAAGGGAAAAAAAGTGGACGAACAAGTGCACATGGGCGTGGATCTGGCTTCGCTGGCAAACTCAAAAGTCCAGGCTGCCAACAATGGCCGCGTGATTTTCGCTGATCGTCTCGGGATATATGGTCTTACAGTGGTTCTGGACCATGGACAGGGC
>CP070700.1:3095241-3098007 GCA_020349865.1 Desulfobacteraceae bacterium | reverse complement strand
CCTACCCTAATATTGGAAAGTCCTCCGACACCTCAAAAGGATCAAAGAAAGTTAAGATGAACGGCAAGGCCATTATGCTTAAAGGTAGCAATTTTAAAAGGGGAACCGGTGACGAGGCCAGCACCAGAGGAGGCGGACAGCAGGAATATTATAAAGTTAAAGGCCGTCCAAGGTTAAACCGAATGCCACCTTGAATTACCCCAGACCAACCTACCACAAAAACCTTACACGATCTGATAACTGACATAGACATGAAGTACTGCATTCTGTTACACAAAAGTCTCTTTTCTGACAATTTCCAACAGGGTTTGACAAATCTGGGCGTTGTCAGGGAGACGTTTGATAAGCCCTAAAATGTGAGACTACCGCTTGTTATTTTCACATTTTCACCCTGGATTGATCTTACCCTTAAAAATCTGATACCCTGGACGCGACGATGTGATCTATAGATGCATCTGATGTTTTGCAGGCTAAACAGTACCAGGAAACGTATGCTTCCGAGTAATGAAGCATAATGTGATCCTGATATTTTGGTATGAGGCGAATATAATCAATACAGGTGGCGAGGAGTGAGATCATGAAAGTTATATCGAATGAGAAAACATTAAGATTTTCGGCCCAAGCTTTATTCTTGCTCGCTCTCTCGATTGTGCTGTGTGGAGAGATAGTGGCGGAGGATTCCCCGTCTATTGTTAAGGAACAGAATGAACTTCTCCAAGTAAAGGTACACGAACTCATTATTGATCCAACCAGCATGCAACCTGTTGTTATCCTGGCCGATTCCCTTGAGGAACGCGGACTGTTTATTTGGATCGACCATTTTGCGGCCAGTGCAATGAATACTGAGATGAAAGGGATTGAACACATCCGTCCCCTCACCCACGACCTTCTGGAAAGGGTCATTCAAAAAGCCGATTTAAAGATCCAACGAGTCGTCATCACTCATGTCCAAGAAGGCATCTACTATGCAGTGATCCTGATTGAAGATAACGGGGCTCTCATAGAGATCGATTCCAGGCCGAGCGACTCAATCATTTTGGCGCTGAAGTTTAAGGCCCCTCTATTGGTCTCCAAGAGACTGTTCAAAGACAATGCCTTCCCACTCAAGCAACCAAAGGCCACTGAGGAAGATTACGGCCTGAGATTCCAGGAGCTAACCCCCTCACTCGCACAAGCCTTTTCGTTCACCTCCACTGGAGGAGTATTAGTCTCTGATGTCCAGAAAGAGAGTCGTGCCGAAAAAGATGGGATAAAACGCGGGGATATTTTTGTGGAAATGGGGGGACAACCTATTGCGGACGCGACGTCTGTTAGGCATGCCCTAGAGAGGAGTAAGGTTCCTGTGATGGCCAAGATCTTCCGGAAGGGGAATTTCATAACTGTTATTATTCACCCACAGTAATTAAAAAATCATCAAGCACCATGTAAGAAATTCGAGGATAGATTATGAAGTCTTAGGCGATGCACTGTAATTTTGATTTGTAATAGTTTATGGGGCAAGAAGCTATACTTATTATACGTAAGCAGCAAAAGATCCAACTGGTAAAGGAGTATAGCTTTTGGCAAGCAAACATACACCGTAGTATTGCATTGGGCAGGAGTGCGCAGGTGTAAAACGTTGAGGCGGGTTGAACATTCGGGCTTATAGGTGAATCTGATGCACGTATGCAGACTTATGTGTCATTTGGGTGCTTTTCTGTCACTATTTTTATACCTTTAACCTCCTGAATCATTTTCATGACTTCTCCGATTTTGTTCACTAAAACCGATTCTTGAGCTGGTGGGACTGTTGTCTTTAGAGAAACGAATCCATCCTCGACACGTACCTCGGCGCGTGGTTTCACATCTATCAGGAAGGTTTCGACCTTAGCGGCCAGAGCAATATCTTCCAATGCCCTTTTGGATTCATGGGTTGTTTGGAATTGCTTTAATCTGGCGATCTGGCAAATAGTGGCCACCGCGTCCTTTACCATGATATTGTTAATATGTACTACCAAATCGTACAGACTAGGATCCCCTGGATCGATTCCATAAAGCTTTAGACCCCATTTTTTTCTTTGATCGTCAACCTTTTTTACACGTCGCATAGCCTCTTTTCTCGGAATTTTATCGCGTGCCATTACGATTTTTATACGATCCTCAGTCTCGGAAATAATCCTGACCTTGAGCACCTGCGGGAGATCTTTTACAAAAAAGCACCCTGCGAAGCCATGGTATACTATATTGTCTTCTTTTAATTGTTTGAATAGCGCAGCTCGAATGTAAGCAATGTATTTCTCCTTTCCATGGGTAAAGCGATCAAAAAAGGAGGGGGCATCCTCAATAGCATGAATGAGCTTTATCTCGGGTATATTAAAATTTTTTGAGGCATTGATGAGTACCTCTCGGGAGATGCACGCATACCCTAACTTTTGAGCGGTCTTCTCGGCAATCTCTTTGCCTCTCGTATATGACCCTCTTGAGATAGTAATAATGGCCATCATCGACCCTCTTTACACATTTAAATGCTATGCCTCTTTCTGTATACTAAGTAATTTATCGTAAAACGGGAAAAAAGTTTGGCTTATCAGCTTGAAGCTTTGCTTTAGATCAGAAATGCTGAGGTTTTAAGGCTCGCGACTTTCACTTTCTCCCTTTAACCCAGATTGTGCAGCAGCCTCCTACTGCGACTTGAAAATCCTTGCTGCAACGCTTGTTTCCCGATTTTTACCCGCCACTGGCGGGTTGCTCCTCGACATATTTATTAATATGCCTACGGCACAAAAT
>CP070700.1:3079277-3095141 GCA_020349865.1 Desulfobacteraceae bacterium | reverse complement strand
GAGTTGTGGCCGTCAAAGCAGTCAATTTGGCAGAATACAGCCAAGATATTGCGGGTGAACTAAAGGATCGTTTTTCCCGGGAGGTAGAATCCGCGGGTCTATTGACCCATCCGAACATTGTTACCATTTACGACTTTGGAGAAGAAAATAGCCTGGTCTATATTTCCATGGAATATGTAGAAGGGGCGGACTTGAGGCATTACACAAAGCCGGGGCATCTCCTCCCGCTCCGTGAGACCTTGGACATTGTGGCCAGAGTGGCAGATACTCTTGATTATGCTCATTCTAAGGGTGTTGTACACGGCGATATTAAACCTGCCAACATCATATGGATTAAGAAGTCCAGAGATGTGAAGCTGACGGATTTTGGAATCGCTCGCATTATGCATCCCAAAAAGCACAAGAGAGGCATGGAATCTGGCCTGCCCTACTATATGTCTCCAGAACAGTTGTCTGGCAAAAAGGTGGACGGTCGTTCCGATGTTTTCTCGGTTGGTGTGCTTTTATTTGAAATGTTGACAGGGCAGAAGCCCTTTATAGGTGAAGACATAAGCGATCTGATGCTCAAGATCGCCAGGGACAAACATCCGTCTGCCAAGGACCTCAATACAAATGTCCCGCGTATCGTTGAAAGAATCTTGGACAGGGCACTTGAAAAGGATTTGGACAAGAGATTCCAGAGTGCAGGTCAAATGGCATCGCAACTTAAACGAGTGGTTGCAAGAATCGATGAGATTCTTGCTCAGAGACCGAAAGTCACAAAATGATCATCTTAGGAATAGATACTTCCTGTGACGACACTTCGGCAGCCGTTGTTTTGAATGGAGAGCGCGTATTGTCGAATGTTGTACACTCTCAGATTAAGCTCCATCACCCCTATGGGGGCGTTGTCCCGGAGCTTGCCTCCAGGGAACACGTCAGAAATATCATGCCCGTGGTTCAGGAATCCCTGTCAAGGGCAAATATTAGGATGAAAGACTTGGAAGGTATTGCTGTAACCGTGGGCCCTGGGCTAGTGGGAGCCCTGTTGGTGGGGCTTTACTACGCAAAGTGCCTGGCCTACGTTCATGACATACCTCTGGTGGCCATAAATCATCTGGAGGGACATATCCTTTCTATCTTTTTGGAGAACGACTTCCCTGTGTTTCCCTTTGTAGCCCTGACCGTGTCTGGGGGGCATACAAGCCTATACAACATAGAGGGATACGGCAAGTACGCTCAGATGGGTCAAACTCTTGACGATGCGGCTGGAGAGGCATTTGATAAAGTGGCAAGAGTTTTGGGGCTTGGCTATCCCGGAGGTATTGCCATTGAAAAGGCGTCCAAAAACGGACGGAAGGATAAAATTGACTTTCCCAGAGCATATCTGTCAAACGATTCTCTTGATTTCAGTTTTAGCGGGCTGAAGACCGCTGTGGCCCTCTACATAAAAAAATGGCTCGAGAATCCTTTAGAAAACAATGATGTGGCGCTGGCCGATATTGCCTGCTCATTTCAGGAAGCTGTCGTTGATGTGCTGGTTAATAAGGTTATGCGAGCAAGGCAAACAAGGTCCGTTACGGCTGTTATGGTCGCAGGCGGGGTGGCCTGTAACAGCAGACTACGGGATAAGATGATAGAGGCCGCCTCAACATACGGGGTTCGGGTCTACTTCCCTCGCCCGGAGTATTGTACCGATAATGCAGCTATGATAGCAGCAGCAGGCTATCACAGACTTTTGCACGGAGAGAGAGCCAGTTTATCCATGGATGTGAGATCCAAATATCCCATTCAGGACCTTTCTCCTATCATTTCACGTTAGATTGTTTTTGATTCACCCTTAAAAAGAATTTTGACAGCGGAACTTCTACGATTTTTATGGATTGATAAGCTTTGAATTTCCAGCGGCAGATAAAATACTTCTATCTAAGACTTATTGCGTTAAGAGGAGAGCCCCATGAACTGGCCCTTGGAGTGGCATTGGGAGTATTTTCCGGCATGATGCCCATTATTCCCTTCCAGACTGCCCTTGCCATTGCTCTGGCCCTGTTTTTCAAAGGCAGTAAGATTATGGCTGCGTTGGGAACATGGGTGAGCAACCCCTTAAACTGGTACTTTATATATTATTACAGTTACAGATTAGGTGCGCTAATAATGGGGCTCCCGGAAAGAAGCTCTGTCTTTTCATCAATCATGACAGCCGTGGGGTCTGGTGAAGGGCCTATGGTCATTGTGGGGAAAATCTTCGGGGCCGGAACAGCTTTTGTCACTGCCTTCCTGCTAGGAGGATTCATCATGGGGGTTGTTTCCGCGGTCGTATGTTTTTTCGTCTTTTTGCACATTTTTAAATATCTGAGAACCTGGCGTCAATCGAGGAAGGAGCGCCGGAATTGGCGCATACAAAATCAATGAAGTCGGGGTTTACCTGGCGTCGATCGCCTGCAAGTAATCAGGGTAAGACCCCCGGGGCCGCATTCCGCGCCAAAAAGAGACTGGGTCAGCATTTCATTATTGAGCCTGAAATCATTCATAAGATTATCAGCCTTGCCGGTTTTCAAAGTTCTGATGTGGTCCTGGAAATAGGTCCTGGTCTTGGCGCTTTAACCCTACCACTTTCCCGGATCGTAGGACGTGTTGTTGCCGTTGAAAAAGACGCGCACTTAGTAACACTATTACAAAAACGCCTGTCCAGGGCAGGGATAACCAATGTGAAACTTATTAACCATGACATACTCAAATGGGATATTCATGAGATAACACTCCCTTCATCAACCGGGATCCAGGTTATTGGGAACCTTCCATACAATATATCATCTCCGGTTTTGGATAAACTTATAAGAAATCGAAACGTGCTTACCAGAGCCGTTCTCATGTTTCAGGCAGAAGTAGGGAAAAGGTTGACGGCCTCTCCAGGCGGAAAAGCATACGGTGCCATGACCCTATTGGTTCAATATCATGCTCATACTCGCATGCTACTCGAGGTATCAAAAGACGCCTTTAACCCCAAACCAAAGGTTGACTCAATAGTTTTGGAGCTGGACTTTAAGATGCCTTATCCCAAGCGTGGAATAGATGAAGATAAATTTAGTAAAATGGTAAAGGCATCCTTTGCCCATCGACGGAAGACAATGCTCAATTCCCTTAGGGGGGTATCCCCATCTTGGAATCGTGATGTCCTCTTGGATGCAATGAAAAAGTGTGGGATTGACCCAAAAAGACGCGCTGAAACGCTTGATATGGATGAATTTTTATGCCTTACAGATGCTCTGGTAAGTACAAATTCTTTAACTGGTCACGGGGTAGCAGGGTCTTGAGGTTTTTCAATGTCATCATCGTTGCCGGGGAGGGCGAGGTGGCACCGAAGCCCGAACCTGAACCCTTTCGCCTGTGTCTTGAAAGGTTAGGTATCCCACCTTCTGAGTCGGTTTACGTGGGGGATGACTGGCGTATTGACATCTGTGGAGCAATGGATGCGGGCATACAGCCCATCTGGCTTCAACACCATTCGGTGCATCGGAACTGGCCAGCCGTGGAGGCTTCGGTGCCGATCATTACCAGCCTGGATCAATTAATTGATCTTGAACATTTTCTATCTTGATTGTTTTGATTTTCCTTTTTTCACTCCCTCCCAAACCCTACCCATCGAGGGGGAGGGCAGAGGCTGCCCCGTATTGGATACGGGGGTGGGGGTAGTAACTTAAAGGAAAAGGGGGCGGCGTTATGGCTACAAAGGTCATTGTGTGTCTGGACGGTTGCGGCCCGGAATACCTGGCAAGGAGTGAAACGCCAAACCTGGATGCCCTTGCGGTTGAGGGATATAGCACCATTGGCCAGGCAATCGTTCCCACGGTAACGAATGTCAATAACACCACCATAGTTACCGCCAGATTCCCTGAGGTCCATGGGATTACCTCCAACTATTTTTACGACCATGTGAGAGGGCAAGAGGTCTATATGGAATCACCGGAATTTGTCCTCACGGATACCATATTTCGCTGCGTTGCCAGGAAAGGCGAAAAATCCATTCTACTCACAGCCAAGGATAAACTAAAAGCATTGATTCAGGATGGCACAACCATTGCCGAATCGGCTGAAACCCCATCGGCCTGGCTGGTTGATCGGATAGGGCCCCCGCCAGATATCTACTCAATCGAGGTCAATCACTGGTTATTCGGCGTAGCCGGAAAGCTGTTGAAGGAAGACTCTCCCGATTTGCTCTACCTGACAACAACGGACTATGCTACCCACAAGCTGGCCCCGGAGGACGATAGATCCCAATGGAACATAAATCAGTTGGATCGCCTGCTCGGGGCAATTTTAAATGTTTCACCGGGTATTGAGATCGTGGTAACAGCCGATCATGGAATGGGCCAAAAGACCTATGCACTGGATTTGAACTTGATATTGAACGAGGCAGGGATAACCGCAAACGCAATCCCTATTATTAAGGATCGCCATGTCGTCCATCACCAAAATTTCGGTGGATCAGCCTATGTCTACCTGGATGAGCTTTCCGCCATGGAGAAAGCCATGGAACGCCTGAAAGAAGAAAAGGGAATCGAATCCGTCTTGCCAAGCACGGAGGCCGCAAGGAAATTCTACCTTCACCCTCAACGAATCGGCCATCTTTTTGTCTTGGCAGACGCTGATACGGTTTTCGGAGCCCTGCCCACCGCAAGAGAAGATGTAAATATCCGTTCCCATGGCTCATTGCATGAACGGGAGATCCCGATATATGCCTATGGACCCGGGCCATTGTCAGTTCTGCCCAAATCAAACCATGAGGTAGCCGCCTGGGTCACCTGATTTTGGATTTATATTTTTCAATTGGCAATCAAAAATATCCATGTGAGGCATTAGAAATAGATGGACGGGAAAGAGGCTAAGGTCCACAAAACTGAAACCGCATACAAAGGAAAACTCTTCTCTTTTGTGACTGAAGGCATCACCCTCCCTAATGGAAAACGAACGCAGATGCCCATGGTTCGCCATCCAGGTTCGACTGGGATCGTGCCTTTGCTTGATGACGGAAGGATCGTGATGGTAAATCAATACAGGCATTCATTTAGAGACTATTTACTCGAAATTCCCGCAGGCACCATAGAGTCGGGTGAATCCCCCATTAATTCAAATAATATAAAGGAATGGCCACCTATCCGCTTGAAAAATTCAATTTGAAACGAATCGGTATCAACCGACAAAAGGGGAAATGCAAAGATCGGTTATCAATGATATGTCAATTATTAGCTTGACTTGTGTTTTTTACTAATATTCGGTAATCGTTGGCGGTTGTTAGTTTAAAGGAAAGGAAAATCAGCTCATTCTGATAGATGGAAGTTAAGCCGCAGGCCGTTTTATTCGCAATTATACGATTTTTGTAAAGAAAGGTTTTTACTCGTGTGGAAGCTCATTGGGGGTGTGTTTCTTGGTTGGGGCCTTGGGACTAATGATGCGGCCAACATTTTTGGTACGGGGGTTGCAGCAAGGGTCTTAACATACAGGACAGCGACCATCCTGATTTCAATCTTTGTTGTGGTAGGCGCGCTTTTAGAAGGGTACAAGAGCATGGGCACTGTTGGGGAAATGTCCACAATGTCACATATGGCTGCCTTC
The DNA here is from genome assembly GCA_020349865.1 of Desulfobacteraceae bacterium. The sequence continues at coordinate 3,089,549 of CP070700.1, read as the reverse complement.
ATAGCTGCACTTACAGCAGGGCTTTGCGTTGCGGCATTTTCCTATCTCTCCCTTCCTGTTGCAAGTTCTCAGGCCATCATGGGGGCGATATTGGGAATCGGCTTGATCTCAGGGATCCCAGACATTACACTGCTATACAAGGTTGTGCTCTGTTGGGTCTTTACACCTATCGGTGCAATGGTTATAAGCCGTGTCCTTTACCCTGTACTCGGTAATATCTTCCAAAAAATCCTCGCGAATCTTCAAATGCGAAACATCTTCATAAGGTGGGCATTGCTGATTGCGGGATGCTATGGCGCATACTCCCTGGGTGCAAATAATGTGGCCAATGTAACAGGGGTTTACGTGGGTTCAGGCCTTTTGACACCGCTTCAGGCAGCGCTTGTGGGGAGCTTGAGTATTGCGTCAGGCGTCTTGACTTACAGCAAGAAGGTCATGGATACGGTAGGAAAAAAAATAGTTGAACTTGACGGTTTTTCCGCCTTTGTCTCTACATTTTCTGCGGCAATGACGGTTCATTTGTTTACGCAGGTAGGTGTTCCCGTTTCCACGTCCCAGGCAATCGTGGGAGGCGTAACGGGCGTGGGTCTTGTGAAAGGGGTGAGAACGGTAAGTAGAAGGACCCTCATTGAAATAGCCGTTGGATGGGTTTCCACACCGGCATCCAGTGGTGTGATCGCCTACCTTTTGATGCGGTTTTATCTTGCATTTTCCGGTGTTGGCTCATAGATTGACAGCGGAATGTTCCTGAATGAAACGTTATTAACGTCAAGGAAAGGAATCGGTGAATTATTATCGAGGTAATAAATCCTACTGGGGCCTGCCCCCTTTGAAGTCAGAATAAATCTGTTTCAAGGAGGAATAACTGTGTTTTTTAAATTCAAGAAAGAAAAAAAGGTCATCGAGCTCGTCACAAAACATGTGGATACTGTGGAGGAATGCATTAATACAGGAGCGAAAACGCTTGAAGTTTATCTAAGCGGCAATATTAAGGAAGCCAAGCTTTTGGCGCGCAGTGTGAGAAGTATAGAATCACAGGCAGACTTAATCCGGCACGAGATACGGGACAAATTGTATTCGGGGGCCTATTTGCCGCGAGTTCGAGAGGACATCTACAAACTGGTTGAAAGCATAGATAAGGTTGCCAATGCAGGAGAAGCCTGCTGTGACTTTTTTTCGAACCAACGACCCTCAATTCCCGAGGGATTGAAGCCCCAGTTTGTTGCTATTAGCCAGCAGTCTCTGGGCATTATCACCTCCCTTAAACTGGCGGTGAACTGTTTTTTAAAAGGCGAATGTAAGATGGATGTTGTCAGGGAGCACTCTAAGGAAGTCGGACTCCAGGAATCAGTTGTGGACAAAAACGAGTGGGACTTGACAAAGGCAATATTCACATCACCCTCATTGGATTTTAGCCACAAAATCCATTTGAAACAGTGTCTGAACACCATCGCGGAGGTTTCGGACCGGGCAGAGGATGCAGCTGATCAACTGGAATTGGTTTCCTTAAAAACGATGGTTTAAAAAGATGGGCATGGGAAAGAATTCAGGATACCCTTTCGACTTCAGCAATACACTCCTCAATTATGTCAAGGGCTTTACCTATTTCAGCCTTGGTAATTATCAGCGCCGGTGTGAGGGTGAGGATATTTCCCATGGTCAGTTATTACCGTATTCCTGCCGACCTGTGAGACTGGGCGGTCGAATAACATATTCTTATTCGTTTGACATGACGAGCACAACATATCGATAAAACAGGACGCTTTTAGAACAACAGTAAAGAACTATTATATTAGAAGGAGACGTCTATGAACACTAAAACTTCGAATTTTTTATTTACTTCCGAGTCGGTCACCGAGGGGCATCCAGACAAGGTGGCGGACCAGATATCAGACCACATTCTGGATAAGATGTTGGAGCAGGATTCAAAATCCCGTGTAGCCTGCGAAACCATGGTGACTACCGGTATGGCCATAATTGCCGGCGAAATTACGACCGAAGCCTACGTGGATATGCCGGAGGTCGTAAGACAGACCATTAAAGACATCGGTTACAGCAACTCCTCTATGGGTTTTGACTGGGAGACTTGTGCCGTGATATCTACAATAGACAGGCAATCTCCAGATATCGCCATAGGCGTAAACGACGGAGACGGCCTTTTTAAGGAACAGGGTGCAGGAGATCAGGGGCTGATGTTTGGCTATGCATGCAAAGACACACAGACACTGATGCCTATGCCCATCTACCTGGCCCATTGTCTTACCAGAAGATTGGCACACGTCCGAAAATCAGGAAAGTTACCTTGGCTTAGACCTGACGGCAAATCTCAAGTAACCGTGGAATACGAAAATGGGAAGCCGGTTAGAGTTCATACTATTGTTATTGCGGCCCAGCATGCTCCAGATGTGGATTACGATACGCTTCGGGAAACAATTGTGGAAGAAGTAATCAGGGATGTAATCCCTGAAGAAATGTTGGACCAAGATACCCAGTATTTTATCAATACTACAGGCAGATTCGTTATAGGCGGCCCTTTAGGTGACTGCGGCCTTACGGGGCGAAAAATCATCATGGACACTTATGGGGGATTCGGCTACCACGGCGGAGGTGCCTTCTCAGGTAAAGACCCCTCAAAAGTGGATAGAAGCGCCTCATATATGTGCCGCTACATTGCAAAAAACATTGTGGCTGCAGGATTGGCCGAAAAGTGTGAAATACAGGTTGCATACACCATTGGACGGGCCGAACCTGTTTCTGTGTTAGTAGGCGCATACAGTACGGGAGTTGTTTCCAGCCAAGAATTAACCGAAATCGTAAAAAAGAAATTTGACCTTCGCCCTGCCGCGATTATCGAAAGACTGGATTTGCTCAGGCCGATATTTCGAAAAACATGCAATTATGGCCATTTCGGTCGAGAACTGCCTGAATTTACCTGGGAAAAGACAGACATGGTGGCGGATCTTAAAAGGGCAGTAAAGTGAGTAATTAAATAATGAAGTACTCGTAAAAAGTCTTTCCTAAAGTCATTGCGAGCGTAGCGAAGCAATCTCATTGACTGTAACACCTTAAAATTAGGAGATTGCGTCGTCGCTTCGCTTCTCGCAATGACCGTTCATAAAACTTTTTACAAAACTATCAAATAATGACAAAAAACAAAAAGAAACGAGGTTAGAACTGTGAATTATGATATCAAGGACATCAATCTGGCGGGAATGGGCCGCTTGAGAATAGAATGGGCAGAAATGAGCATGCCTGTCCTGCTAAAAATTAGAGATCGGTTTTCAAAGGAAAAGCCCTTGAAGGATCTCAGGCTGTCTGCCTGTTTACATATCACCACCGAGACCGCGAGTTTGCTTAAGACCTTAAAAGCAGGCGGTGCAGAGGTGGTCGGGTGTGCATCCAACCCCCTTTCGACTCAGGACGATGTGGCTGCCTCCCTGGTGGCGGATAATGAGATCCCTATTTTCGCCATTAAGGGTGAAGATCATGGGACCTATTATAATCATATTCTTTCGGCCCTAAAGCACAACCCGCATTTGACAATGGATGATGGTGCAGACCTGGTCAGTTCTATTCACTTTATAGCCTTACAAAAATGGGATGAGTTAGAGCCGTCTGTAAGAAACTGGGGAAAGAACTTGGCTGAGGCAGAGAGGCGTGAGTTTCTGTCAAAGGTCCTAGGTGGCATAGAAGAAACGACCACAGGGGTAATCCGGCTTAGAAGCATGGAAAGAGATGGGGTTTTGCAGTTCCCCATAATTTCTGTGAACGATGCCAACACCAAACACTTTTTTGATAACCGTTATGGAACCGGTCAAAGTACGGTAGATGGTATTATCAGGGCCACCAACCGGCTGTTGGCCGGCAGCACGTTCGTGATCAGCGGTTATGGCTGGTGCGGAAGGGGCGTTGCCGTCCGGGCTAAGGGGCATGGTGCACATGTGATCGTATGCGAAGTGGATCCGCTCAGGGCCCTTGAAGCGGTCATGGATGGGTATCAGGTGATGCCGATCGCCAAGGCGGCTCCATTGGGGGACTTTTTTTGTACCCTGACGGGGGACATGAATGTTATTCGCGCCGAACACTTTGCCAACATGAAGGATGGCGCTATTATCTCTAACTCTGGGCACTTTGATGTCGAGCTGGACCTGCGCAGCCTTGCCGAGGCCTCTGTTGAAAGACGCCCCATCAGGGATTTTGTGGAGGAATTCACCCTCAAGAATGGGCGAAGGATCTATGTATTGGGAGAAGGCCGGCTTATCAATCTAGCCGCAGCCGAAGGGCATCCCTCTAGTGTTATGGACATGAGCTTTGCCAACCAAGCCCTGTCGGCAGAATATATGGCAAACGAACACAAAAAAATGGAAAAAAAGGTCTACCCCGTCCCACGGAACATTGATGAAGAAATCGCCCGTCTCAAACTTGAATCCATGGGCATTGAGATCGATAAGCTCACTCAGGAACAAGAGAAGTATCTCACGTCCTGGGAGATGGGGACTTGATTGCGTCTCCAGTATCCGGAAACCAAATCCGTAGAAGTTCAGCTGTACATTTTTGACAAGATTTACAGGATAAACTTTGTTAATTTAATCTTGTAAATCAAAACACATATCCTGTTATTGAGAGGCCTTGCTATCACCTCTACATTACGTTATTTACTTAATAACAAAGTCAAAGTTTAGCCAGGACTGTCCAGAGGAATCAGTACCCGCACAAATTTGATGCCAAACTAGTGGGGCTCGTTCCCAAACGAGCCCATATGGAGTTTGCCATGTCCGCGACTGGTCAGAATAATTCCGTGACCGACGTGGAGGGGTTGATTGTTGGTCATTACACGGACATTGATGCAGTCTGTGGAGTAACCGTAGTCATCTGTCCTGAGGGCGCAATCGCGGGAGTAGACGTGCGGGGCTCGGCCCCGGGTACCAGGGAAACCGACCTTCTTGACCCGGTAAACCTGGTGGAGAAAGCCCAGGCCGTTGTCCTGTCGGGCGGATCAGTTTTTGGCCTCTCAGCTTCCGACGGGGTGGTAAAATGGCTGGCCGATCAGGGTTACGGATTCCCCCTTGAGAAGGATTATGTGGCACCCATTGTACCGGCGGCAGTACTCTATGACCTGGGAAGGGGCCAGAATTTTGTCCCAAAAATCAGTGCCGAATGGGGATGGAGCGCATGCCAAAACGCCAAAGGTGGGCCCATGCCCATAGGCTGCGCTGGCGCTGGGACAGGAGCCTTGTCCGGTGGTATTAAGGGTGGAATTGGTACCGCCAGTTTTGTTATGGATTATGGCATCACGGTTGCTGCAGTGGTTGCGGTGAATTCCCTGGGATCTGTTATCAACCCTGCAACCGGTCGGCCGTGGGAGATCAGCCTGGAAGTGGATGATGAATTCGGCGATCAGGGCAAACGGGCTGTCAAGCTCACCCCATCGCCCAGAGGTAGTCCCACTAAGAATACCACAATAGGTCTCGTGGCTACTGACGCTATGCTTTCAAAGGCCCAGGCCCAAAAAATGGCCCAGATGGCCCATGACGGCATGGCCCGTGCAATTAGACCATCTCATACCCTTTTCGATGGCGACACTATCTTTTGTCTGGCCACCGGCAAAAGAGAGTTGCCCGAAACTCCAGGCTTCTTTGCCTCCCCTCACGCCCAGGCATTCAACGAACTGGGCCACACGGCCGCAAACTGCATGTCCAGGGCCATTATTTCAGGTATACTCAAAGCCCGGAGTCTGGCGGGCATGATTGCCTTCTGCGATCTTGAGGATCGTTAGTTGGTGTCCATCTACAAATGGCTCTTTTTCATCCAAGTTGCCACGTTACTGGAGAAAAACCACTCGTTTTCAAATCATAAACATGGTATTGTTCAACGAGATATTGTGGCAAAAAGGGCGCAATCAGGGGGTGATTAGGGGTAAATCTTTAAAACAAAAGGAGGAATTATGAAAAGAAAACTATTCTTTGTCCTGGTTTTCAGTCTCATGCTGCCGCTACAATCAGCCTTCGCAGATACACCGGTCAGGGGCGGCGGCCTGATCGTGTGTCAACCGGCCGAACCACCGGGGCTTGATCCCACTGGCAATACGGCAGCAGCCATCGACCGGGTAGTCTTTGCAAATATTTTTGAAGGCCTGATCAAGGTCAACAGCAAGGGAGAGTTTGTGCCCGGCCTGGCTACCAGGTGGGAAGTCTCAGCAGACGGAAAGATCTATACCTTCCATCTTCGTAAAGGGGTCAAGTTTCATAATGGTGAGCCTTTTAATGCTGAGGTGGCCAAGTGGAACATTGAGCGGGCTAAAGGCGAGGGGACGACCAATCCCCATCCGGAGTACTTCAGAGGTATTATTAAGATCGATACCCGGGATGATTACTCCCTTGTTCTAACCGTTAAGGAGGTGGATGCCCTGTTTATTGCACACATGGCAGAGGGTGATGCGGTCATGCTGCCCATGAAAGGTTATGAGAACACGAAGTCTAATCCCATCGGGACGGGCCCGTTCAAGTTTGTCAAGTGGGTTCGAGGCGATCGAGTGGAAATGGTCCGGTTTGAGGGCTATTGGAACCCTGAGCTTCCTTACCTTGACAAGGTAACCTTTAAGTTTATAGGCGACGCCAGTGCTCAGATAGCAGCGCTCAAGGCCGGCGATATCGATGTGATCGGTTACATTGCAGCGCCTGAGTCAGCCGTGGAGATGTCCAAGGACAAAAGCTTCAAGGTCTTCGCCGGCACCACCACCGGTGAGGTCATCATGTCCACCAACAACAAGGCAAAGCCGTTCGACAACAAACTGGTGCGCCAGGCCATCGCTTACGCCGTTGACCGTCAGGCCGTTGTTGACCTGGTCATGTTCGGCTATGGCACACCCATCGGCTCCCACTGGTCGCCGTCAACGCCGTACTACATTGATCTGACTGGCAAGTTCGGTTATGACCCGAATAAGGCAAAGGCGTTACTGGCCAAGGCTGGCTACCCCAACGGTTTTGAGGCCACCATAAAGCTTCCGGCCATTTATTCTTACTCTAAGCGGGCCGGAGAGGTGATTGCCGACATGCTGAACAAGGTGGACATCAAGCTCAAGATCGAGATTGTCGAGTGGGGTCAATGGATCGAACGGATTTTCAAGAAGAAGGAATACCAGCTGACCATGATTGGTCACGTTGAGGCGTGGGACATCGGCATCTATGCCAACCCCAACTACTACTTCCAGTATGATTCCCAGGAATTCCGCGATGCTTACGCGAAAGCCCTCAAGGCTCCCAACGAGGCGGAGAAGGCCAAGTGGTTCGGTCGCTGCCAGGAGATCATTGCCGAAGACGCTGTAAACGGCTATATGTTCTCTGCGCCAAGTCTGCCGGTGATGAAGGCTGGCGTCATGGGCTGGTGGGAGAACTACCCGACGATTGCCCTGGACTGCACCCAGGTGTGGTGGAAGAAATAGATTACAAGAAATGAAATTTGTAAGCAAACAAGGTAAGGCGGCAGGGGTACATACCCCTGACCGCCTTTGACCGAGGTATATGCCCCGATATTTTGTAAAAAAGCTCATTACACTCCTTATCCTGCTATTCCTGGTCTCGATCACTGTATACTCTGTTCTTTTCGTCCTGCCGGGTGACCCTGCCCAGATCATCCTGGGCATCAACGCCACACCAGAGACACTTGCCAATCTCAGAGCAGAACTGGGTCTGGATAAATCGTTCTGGGCCCAGTACATTGACTGGATGGGCAACCTTCTGACCGGTCGGGGTAGCCGCTCGATCAACTATGACATGCCTGTCTACGACCTGATTCTGTCCCGTCTGGCCGTGACAGGTCCCCTGGCATTAATGGCTATGGTTTTTGGGATAGCAATCTCGATACCGCTGGGCATCTACGCCGCCCGCCACCAGAACCGGCGCGGTGATGTGGGGGTAATGTTCTTCACCCAACTGGGCCTGGCCACCCCCGAGTTCTGGCTGGGCATCTTACTTATCTTGCTATTTTCTGTCCACTGGGGAGTGTTTGCGGCCGGAGGCTTCCCCGGATGGTCAGTGGACTTTTGGGGATCGTTCAAGGCCCTGCTGCTGCCGTCTTTCGCTCTGGGGGTGATCAGAGCATCGATTCTGACCCGGTTGACGCGTTCCTCCATGCTGGATGTCCTACGGGAGGACTATGTACGGACCGCCCGGGCCAAGGGGCTTAAAGAACGGACCGTAATTTACGTCCACGCCTTACGGAACGCATTGATCCCGGTGCTGACCATCCTTGGCCTCCAGTTGGGCCAGCTTATGGCCGGGGCGATCATAATCGAGAATGTCTATTACTTACCCGGTTTGGGCAGGTTAGTCTTCCAGGCCATCGGCCAGCGGGATCTACCGGTGGTCAGGGAAATAGTACTGTTCATGGCGGCTGCTGTGGTCATGGTCAACTTCATCGTGGACCTGACCTACGCTTCACTCGATCCGAGAATAAGAATGGAGTGAAAGAGGAAGGAAAATTATCGTTCCACTCCTGTTAATACGGTCAAATAAAATTTAAACTATTCCGTAATATGAGACGATTTTTTAGCAACTTGAACTTCACCGTGGGCTTTGCCTTTTCGGTCCTGGTTGTCTTGATGGCAGCGACCAGCCTGGCCTGGACGCCATATGAAGCTAATACCATGAATGCCCGTCATCGCCTTGAATCCCCGTCTTTGAATCATCCTCTGGGAACCGACCAGTATGGCCGGGACATCTTGTCCCGAGTAATGGTCGGGGCGGTCAACTCGATCATTGTAGGCCTAGTCACGGTGGCCATTGGTCTGAGTGTGGGGGTCTTGCTGGGACTGGCATCTGCCTACTACGGCAAATTGGTGGACGAGTCGATAATGCGATTATCAGATCTTTTATTTGGCTTTCCGGCCGTGCTGACTGCCATCCTGATAACCTCCATTCTCGGCCCGTCGATTATAAATGCCATGCTGGCAATAGGCATTTTTTACATCCCTGTCTTTGCGCGGTTGACCAGGGCAGTTGCAATGACCATCTGGGAGCGAGAATTTATCGCAGCGGCCAGGGCAAGCGGTGCGAGTGAGTGGGCAATCACATTGCGCCACGTCCTGCCCAATATTCTTTCACCTTTGTTGATTCAGGGAACCATCCAGTTCGCGGTGGCAATTCTGGCCGAGGCCGGTTTAAGCTACCTGGGTCTGGGAACCCAGCCACCATATGCATCTTGGGGCCGTATGCTTAACGAAGCCCAGACTTTCATGGCCTCTGCGCCGTGGATGGCGATTTTCCCGGGAATGGCCATTGCCTGGGCTGTTCTGGGCTTCAACCTGCTGGGAGATGGCCTGCGCGACACACTTGATCCGAAGATGGTGAGGGTTAGGTAGAAGAAATGATATCGGCTGAAATCATCAACAGAGTTTTAAATGAAATCGATCCTGACGAATTAATCAGCCTTACGGCTGAATTGGTCCGCATTAATTCGGTGTGGGATCCGGTGGCCGGAACCAGTGAGCAGGCGGCCGCTGAGTTTGTTGCAAACTGGGCTGGAGCGCAGGGATTTGAGTTGGAGATGAACCAGGTTGCACCTAACCGTCCCAACGCAGTGATCACCTGGATTGCCGGCCCGGGCAAGAAGACCCTGATGTTTGAGGGCCATACCGATGTCGTCACGCCAGGTGACGTGTCGGCCTGGCGGCATGATCCGTTTGGGGCTGAAATTGTGGGCCGGAGGATGTATGGACGTGGGACAAACGATACCAAAGGCAACCTGGCCGCCATGCTTATGGCAATGGCCTCATTAAAGCGATCTGGCGTTGAGCTGGCTGGATCGATCACCGGCGGAGTACTGTGTGATGAGGAGGACCAGATGCTTGGAGTCCAGGACTTCATTAGGCGCGGCCATGCCGATTCAGTAACTGGCGCGATTATCTGCGAGCCCCAGGACGGGCTGATATGCACCTCCCAGAAGGGGGCAATAAGAGTCCGCTATACAATAACGGGCAGGATGAGCCATGGCGCAATGCCCCTTTCCGGTCTCAATACGGCACCAGCCGTGGCCAAACTGATCAAGGGGCTCCATGAAATGGAATTAAAGGCCATAGAAAGCGCGGGATGTGACGAACACTTAGGTTGGCCCAGCTTTACACCAACAGTGATTCAGGCACCCATTGCCGGCGCTTCCCAACTCAACGTTATGCCCCAAAAAGCTCGGGTATTAGTGGACGTTCGCACTGTCCCAAAACAATCCCATCCAGACATGCGGGACGAGTTGGCTGCTCTGGCTGCTGACGTAGAGAAT
>CP070700.1:3074108-3079177 GCA_020349865.1 Desulfobacteraceae bacterium | reverse complement strand
GGTTTTTCTATTTCCCAGCCAATACGGTTTAATCCTTCAACCAGGACATCGCGACGTTTCCTGTAGGTGTCCACTATTTCTTTTACACAGTCATCCGGTCCGTTAAGGGCTATAATGGCGGCGATCTGAACCGGCTGAAACATGCCGTAGTCGAGATAGCTTTTTATCCGTCGCAACGCTGCCACCAAAGCCGGGTTACCCACACAAAAGCCGACACGCCATCCGGGCATGGAGTAGCTCTTGGAAAGGCTGAAAAGCTCCACGCCAATATCCTTTGCCCCCGGCACTTGGAGAAAGCTGGGAGGTTTGTAGCCGTCGAAAACCAAATCCGCATAAGCAAAATCGTGGATTACAATTATGCTATGTTCTCGGCAAAATTCCACAATCTTTTCAAAAAACTCCCTATCCACCACAGAAGTCGTTGGATTGTGAGGATAGGAAATAATCAGCATTTTCGGGTTCGGCCATGTCTGCTTGGTAGCGGAAAGGAGATCTTCAAAGAAATCCCTATCCGGGCCAATTGGTATGCCCCTTAGATCTCCGCCGGCAATGATGACGGAGTATGGGTGAATGGGGTATGTGGGGTTTGGCGCGAATGCCACATCTCCAGGACTGATCGTTGCCAGGATCAGATGAGCAAGGCCCTCCTTTGCACCAATGGTTACGATTACCTCTTCGTCAGGATCCAGATCCACATCATAACGCCTCTTGTACCAGTCGCAAATAGCATGTCTCAGCTTGGTAATACCCATGGAAGCTGAGTACCTGTGGTTATGACCTTTCTTTGCTGCCTCGATTAGTTTGTCCACAATATGCTTGGGCGTGGGAATATCAGGATTTCCCATACCCAGGTCTACTATATCTTCCCCCCTGTGTCTCGCTTTCATTTTTATCTTATTGACAGCGGTAAAAACATAGGGTGGTAAGCGGGCCATTCTCCTGAATTCTTGCATAAGGTTAATCTCCCTGAAATAAATTCTTCATGCCGTGTTTTTATAGCAGCGCCTTAGAAAAATCAAAATCTAAGTTAGAAATCCAATTGAGCGCCGTAAGATGATTGTGCTATTTTCCTTAACATATAATTTTCCGGTCTTGAAAGAGCCGGGTCTGAATCTACGAGCATATCTGCCTTTCTCTTTGCCGCGAGCAGAAGTTCCGGCTCCCTGAACATCTCCGTAAGATCCAGTTCCCCAGCCCCGGCCTGTCTAATACCCATCAGCTCTCCCTGCCCTCGCATTTCCAGGTCCTTCTGAGCAATTTCAAATCCGTCATGGCTCTGAATTAATATTTCAAGCCTTGACAGGGCTTGTGCGGAAGGCCGCGTCGACACCATCAAGAAACAGTAGCCTCCTTTAGTTCCTCTCCCCACGCGCCCCCTCAATTGATGTAGTTGGGTAAGCCCAAACCGCTCAGGATGCTGAATCACCATGACCGTGGCCCTTGGGACATCAACGCCCACCTCAATCACCGTGGTTCCCACCAGTAAATCAATGAGGCCCTTTCTGAATTGTTCCATGACCAGGTCTTTTTCATCGTTAGACATGCGCCCGTGAATCAAACCCACTCGAAAACGGGATACGAAAATCTTCTTCAACTTTCTATGCATTTCCAATGCGTTTTTCAAGTCCGTTTCCTCTGACTGTTCAATCACGGGACATATGACCATTGCTTGTTCGGCTGCAGCCATTTTCTGGTTCAACATATCAAAAACCTTTCTCTTCTGGCTTCCATCCATCAGGCGGGTAATGACCGGCTGGCGTCCTTCTGGAAACTCTTTAATAAGAGATATATCCAGGTCTGCGTAGACTGTCATAGCAAGGGTCCTGGGAATTGGCGTTGCTGTCATGACAAGTAGATGAGCGTTTGTACCTTTTTGGTCTAATAGGGCTCGCTGTCTCACGCCGAACCGTTGTTGTTCATCAATCACTACCAGGCCAAGCTTGTAAAAAGAAAGTGCCTCCTGGATCAGGGCCTGCGTTCCAACGATAAGATTATACTCCCCATTGCTGATCTTTTCATAAGCGTCAAGGCGTTCATGTTTTTTCAGTGCTCCTGTCAGACAAACAGGACGAAAGCCCATGCTTTCAGGCAGACTCGCAAAATAAAGGTAATGTTGCCGTGCCAGAATCTGAGTAGGAACCATTACTGCCACCTGCCAGCCATTGAGTATAGTTACAAATGCCGCCACCACTGCAACAACGGTCTTTCCGCATCCCACATCTCCCAGGAGCAAGCGATTCATTGGTTTGCCGCTACCAAGGTCCTTGAGAATTCCTTCAATCGCACTCACCTGCCCCCCCGTTAAGGAAAATGGGAAATATTTCTCAACCCGGGACAACAGGGCTTTGGGGATGGAAAAAGCAGGTCCTGCTTTGCTCTTGCGAGATCTTTTCCTCAAAGCTATGCCAAGCATTACACAGAAAAAGCGGTCAAATGTAAGCCTTTGGTGGTACTTTGTCCTTAATTGGTTAAGCAGATCAATGGATGATTTTTTTGGCGGAACGTGGATACACCTGATGGCATCTGCAAGGTCAGGCAGCGCGAGTTTGCGGGTTATTTCCCGCGGAATAGGATCCACCAAGTGCTTATGATATTGATCCAGTACCTGCATAATCGTAGACCGTATAATGTGCCCGGAAACTCCTTGGAGAGCAGAGTAAACAGGGTAAAATCTCAAAAGTCCACTTCGTTTATCCAGATCCGGCAACGCAATATCGGGGTGAATCATCTGTGCCTTACCCCGGTTCCGCTGGATTAGCCCATAGGCCATGAGATCCAAGCCTTGCCGGGACAATTTACTTAGATGTGCTTTTTTATACTGAAACCATAAAAGGTCCATGATACCGGTTTCATCCTTGATCCTGATTCTGAACAACCGTTTCCCACTACGGTAAAATCTTTCCTCCCTGCCAAATATCGCATTCCCTCTGACCCAGATAGCAAGACCATCGGAGGTTTTGTTTATTGGCACTATCTGTCTCCTGTCCTCGTAACGAATGGGCCTAAACATAAGGAGATCCATGAGGGTGTGAAGGCCTTTTTGGGCCATAATTTCAGCCCTTTTGGGCCCGATGCCTTTTAAAGCTGTGAGGGGACGATTCAATTCAGGAACATATTTGAGATGATTGGTGGGCGATATAATCATCTAAATCCATTACCAAATCACGGTTTGAGTGACAAGAGAAAAGATTTGACAATATATACGGTAGATAATATAGATTTTAAGAAAACATTTTAGAGGTAAATGAAGAAACGGTAAAGGTGAGGTGGCCTCGGGCGCCTACTGGTTCACAAGGCGAACGGCTAACGCTCAAGCATAAATTCGGAACTCGATTAAAAAAAAACAGGAAATTCAAGACAATGGATAAACATCAGGAAAAAAATCACTATGCTGAAGCAGGCGTCGATATTGATGCAGGGAACAGACTTGTGGACCTGATAAAACCCATTGTGAATAAAACCTTCACGTCAGGCGTTATTACGGATATCGGCGGATTCGCCGGGATCTTCTCCTTGAAGGTTCAAGATATGGAGAATCCCGTGCTTATAAGCTCCACTGATGGGGTGGGCACAAAGTTAAAAATCGCATTTATGCTCGATAAACACGATACCGTAGGCATCGACCTTGTTGCCATGTGCGTGAACGACATTATGGTTCAAGGTGCCAACCCACTTTTCCTCCTGGACTATTTATCCATGGGAAAGCTTGATATTGAAAAGGCCCAGGAAATCATTAAAGGAATTGCCGTAGGCTGCCTGGAATCGAATTGCTCGCTTATCGGGGGGGAAACTGCTGAAATGCCCGGTTTTTATGCTGAGGGTGAATACGATCTTGCCGGATTTGTAGTTGGGCTGGCTGATAACGAGGAGCTTCTGGACGGTTCTGAGGTCGCGGTCGGGCATCAGCTGATTGGTATCGCCTCCAGCGGGCTCCACAGCAACGGCTATTCCCTGGTACGCAGGATTTTCTTTGAAGTCCTCAAAATGTCTGTAGAGGATTATGTAGAAGATTTTGGCCGTACCATTGGGGAAGAACTCTTAGAGCCTACCAGAATATACGCCAGGGCCATCAGTAATCTGAGACGGGATTTTCGGATTTTCGGGATTTCACACATCACCGGCGGGGGGCTTATAGACAATGTCCCCCGCATGCTTCCAACGGCTTGCAAGGCCATCATTCAGAAATCAAGCTGGTCTGTTCAGCCCATTTTTTCTTATCTTCAAGAGGCAGGGCAAATCTCGGACCACGAAATGATGCGTACCTTTAATAACGGTCTTGGCCTGGTCATTGTGGTAAGCGAGGAAGAGGCTGACGAAGTACTCCTGAGGCTGAAGGCTATGGGGGAAACTGCCTGTCATATTGGCCGGGTGGATTCGAGAGATGAAGCGGAGGAAGCCGTTCAGTTTGAAGGTTCGTGAGCCCTTTGCTGAAAAAAACTCCCCTATTATGATCAGCGCCTGTCTTCTGGGAATCCACTGCAGATATGATGGTTGGCATTCACTTTGTCCTGACTTGGCTGATTTTGTAATCTCGGTTTCTTTCATACCTTTCTGTCCCGAACAACTGGGAGGTCTTCCCACCCCCAGGCCGCCCGCCAACATAACCGGGGGCGACGGTCGCGATATTCTATTGGGCGGAGCAAATGTCGTCAATGGCAGTGAGGAGGATGTCACTGACTCTTTTAATAAAGGAGCTCAAGAGGCGTTGAGGTTGGCAGCATTAGCCGGAGCAACCTTTGCGATTATGAAAGACAAAAGCCCTTCCTGTGGCCTTATAACTCCGTATTGTGAAAAATCGTCAGGCTTAGGCATTGGCGTTACAGCCGCACTTTTCGAAATGCACAATATTAAGGTATATAAGTTAGTACCTTAGTGATAAAATTCATCTCAAAACGTGCAGAAAATTGCAAAATTGAAAAAGTGTGAAGTGTCTAAAGTGATCTAAAGTTCCTAAAGTGTTGGAATTCTTTTTTTTTATAAAAACAGGTGGAGCGAAGCGACTCATTAACTTTAGTTCACTTCAAACTTTAGCTCACTTGTAACTTTTCCGGTTTATCCGGGTTAGGATC
>CP070700.1:3071285-3074008 GCA_020349865.1 Desulfobacteraceae bacterium | reverse complement strand
GTCCAAGGCGACCAAGGGTGAAGCCGTAGTAAACTACTGCGAACCCTTGGCAACGCCGGAGATGGGGTATCATCGGCTTTCCCCTAGGGTAAACAAAATGAAGAATTAAATAAAAAATCCATAATTCCTTTATCAATGGTTTATAATTAGGTGCTTAAATATTTTCTATACCCTGTGATAATAAACGGTTATAATACGGTCTTCATTTTGTTTATGCACATTTGAGGTAACAGCAAAAAGGAGGAATAAAATGGCATATGAAACACTTCTCTACGATGTTGACGGTGAGATAGGCACGCTTACTTTGAACCGGCCGAAAAAAGTCAATGCCTTTAACAGGAAAATGGTCGATGAACTCATTGAATTCTGGCGTGATAGACAGGAAGATTCAGTCGTTCGAGTTATTGTCATGAGGGGAGCCGGCGAAAAAGGATTTTGCTCCGGGGTGGATTTGAAAGATTGGAAAAACTTAGGGCCAAATCCTGAAGAAAAAGAATTCTCCCCTTACACGTTGCATAACGCCCAGATGCGTTTTTCTAGCATATGCCGTTTGATGCGTTCGTGTCCACAACCCGTCATAGCTGCTGTCCACGGCCCGGCTATGGGTGGCGGCCTGTCGTTTACTTTAGCTGCGGATGTGCGCCTGGCCAGTGAAGATGCCATGTTCTGTGCCCAATATGTCAATATCGGGCTCGGCGGAGCGGACATGGGTTCCAGTTATTTTTTATGGCGCATTATAGGTTCTGGGCGGGCAGCGGAAATGTGTCTGACCGGAGCAAGAGTATATGCCGACGAAGCTTACCGGATAGGTTTGGTAAACCATATTTATCCCGGAGATGAACTGATGCCTGCTGCACTGGATATGGCCAAGAACATGGTTTCTAAATCAAAACTGGGATTGCGCCTTACCAAAGAGGCCCTTAATGCAGGTCTTAATCTCTCCAGCCTGGAAGATGCTAATGTGATCGAAGATCGAAATCAGGCATATATGATTGCGGTCGGGTTAATGAATACTGAAATTAAACGCAGTTGAAAAATCCAGATAAGAATGACGAGAAGCAGTTTCAAAACCACTTCTGATCAGGGTCTTGTGGCCCGATAAGCGGCATGCAGGGAGGCCTATCGAGTGGCTCACCTGCCAGGAAACCTTTAAATCCCTTGTAAATTTGAAAGATATTTGAGAAGCGCGTGTTCGTATCTGTGAGATCCTGTTGGTCTTGCAATGCCAATACCAAAATCCTGCCACGTTACATCGCCACATTCAGCCAATACCTCCAAATGGCTAAAGATTTCATTTTCCGCCAGAAATTTTCCTCCGACGTCCTTCAACAGGGATGGTTCAAAATATTCAACGGAGATTTCGGAAACATTGTATATTCCAGTATTCAATATGTTCAAGATATCATGGCATCGCTGGATGTGAAATTGGATAATATCATCGGCCCTCTGGCGCAAATCGTGGATAAGGTTAAATTTACCATTATAATACAGTCGATGGGCAGTAAAGGTTGCCCGGATCCACTCGGGGGGCAGGCTTTTAATCTTCTGCAATGATTTTATATAATTAATCAAGCCAAAAACCCTGTTTTGGTGGGCATAATCCAATGGGAGGACTTGCCTGCAATTTTCAAAATAGGCCGCTCGAGAAGGATGAGGCGTGATATCGGGAAGCACATGATCCCCGCTAAACAGAATCTCTTTCTCCAAAAGAATACAGAGAGAATCCGGGCTGTGTCCGGGGGTGTGAAAAAAATTCCAATTCTCCGTTTGATGACTTTCCCCATCACCGATGAAAACATCCACCTGCAGCTGGCTTCGCTTGGTTTGGAAGGAAAGACAGTTTTGATTGAATTCTGAAGGCATGGGACAATGCCAGCAGGAGACAGGAAATTCTGGATTGTTAACCACCCCACCCACTGCGGAGCTATAGGCAATCATTTTTTCATAGATGGGATGGGCCCATAGTTGTGACGAGGTTCGAGAAAGAATGTCCGCAAGGTTACCATCGTGGTCTTCATGACTGTGTGTGATAATAATCCGCTCAATTTCATCGAGAGTGATGCCGACAAGAGAGACCAATTTTTCAAGGCGTTCGGCATTTCCATGACGTCCCGTGTCGATAAGGGTGGTGGGCTCACTCAAGATCAGGTAACACCAGGTGGGACCAAGGTCCCAATCCGTTCCTAAATATACATTGGGTACGCCCAATCCAAAAATATCCGTCCCCATTTGAGTCTGATAGTGGATAATCATGCCATCGCCGTTTTTTTCTCCATGTTTGAGAATTTCAGGTTCAATCATATTTTTACTTCCTATCTCATAGATAACATGCAATTGTCTTAACTACCTCAGCAGTCGGGTTTTTTTTGATTCCATAGCGCAATGAATGATCAGCAGCGAAATCGGGCACTGTTTGAAGGTATTAGGGATCGTTAAGAAAGAACAGTATCATGGCGCAATAGTAATGAAAATGAAAAACATAGATTAATCGGTTAACCGATTGTTTTTATATCTTTCCTCTGTTCTTTCTTTACGAACCCTTATGCATGAGTTTGCACGATGTAGTCGCTGATCATTTATGAAGCTATAGAGTCAAAAAATCCCCGACCCCTCAACTACCTAAAATATTTCAGCATAAAATTCCTCAGCTTGTCTGGTGGGAGCCCGGACGCTTCGATATACTCTTGAGTCTCTGACACGACTCTTTGGGCATCATGGTAGCT
>CP070700.1:3067573-3071185 GCA_020349865.1 Desulfobacteraceae bacterium | reverse complement strand
TGGGCAGTTTCCCGGCATTGAGAAAGAAATATTTGATAAGAAAGGTGATCTGCGTAACATCATTGAAATTTATTTAAATCTTGAAAGCGCCTACCCCGATGAATTGGCCAAACCAGTTAAGGATGGAGATGATATTCATATAACACTTATCCTTGCGGGAGGATAAGGGTTTAAGCAAACCCTATGTGTGAAGAAAAAATAGAAGTACGCAGTAAAAAGTAGGCAGTAAGGACCAGGACTTGATATAGTGCCTATGGCTTACTGCCTACTGCCTACCATGTGGATGTCTGAAAATAGAACCCGTCATGAAGTTTGTAATTTCATTAAAATGGTGAAATTGTAATATGTGTAATTACATCGCCTCTTGTAAGGCCGCAGCCTCTTTTCCTGCCACTGAAAGCCTCGTCGCCGCATCTCTTTTCTTGAATATGCTAAGCCGGTCAGCCTCAACATAATCCACAGCCTTTACTTCACAGAATCGGACACACTGAGGTTCACCTTCACAGAGGTCGCATTTAAAGACCTTTTTGTCTATGACATCAAAGCTCATTGCACCGAATGGACACACTGCCACACATGAGCGGCAACCGATGCACACATCGTAATCAATCTTCATGTAACCAAGGTCCTCATCATGAGAGATGGCCTTGACAGGGCAGACATTCTTGCAAGGTGCGTCCTCACATTGCTGGCAAGACATGGGAATATACAGCCCCTCCGACTCCCACTTCATGACCTTGATACGGCTCCGTGAAGGGTTAGAAACCTGTTCATGAAAAACAGAACAAACGAGTTCGCACAAGCGGCAGCCTGTGCATTTTTCGTAATTTATCATAAGGACTTTAGCCATTTATTTACTCCTTTCGAGATTAAACCATGTGGGACGGCTCTTTATCCAGCCCGAGTCCTTTTAGGGTCTCCGGTTTTGGAACGCCGTTTTCATCTAAACCTTTGTGCTCGTAAAGTTCATCAATCATCTGAATAAACTTTTTCTTATCAATCTTTCTGCCGACGACATCTATGGCTCCCCGCCTGCAGGGCTCATCAAAGTAGCGATGGTTCAACATATCGCCTTTCTTGAGATCGTCTCTTGTCAGCCCCTCCCTCAGGTTGAAGAGTATTTCAATCATATTACACCTCACGGCTACGTCCCAGATTTCCTCAGGGGTCATTTCGAGACCGGTATTGTAATAAAGCACTTTTGACCAATCCTCGAAGTTAGGAAGCGTCGCTCCCAAGAAAGTTGTATGATATTTGCAGATACCGAGACAATCCGTTCCCATATAACAGTTTTCGTGCCAGAAGACCTGCCAGGGTTTACCGATATATTCCGTATGTTCAGAGCTTAACGGCCCGTCATAGGGAACCGGGTTACTGTAAATCTTCCTTAAGACCTCTTGCGGCAGATGGTATAGGTCAATGGCCGGTCTGCTCCTCAAATGGTCCGAGCCTCTTGACGCCGTGGCAATATTTAGTGCCAATCCAGGCGTTGCCCTCTCATCTGAATGGAGATTGCTCATACCTTTGACCTGAATGAGATAGTCAAAGGACTTTTTACCGATCTTTTCCGAGGCTGCAATGCCTCCGTCTGCAAGGGTATCTCCCAGCCAGCCCTTCCTGTAACAGATTCGTTCGATCATTTCTATAACGGCGTCGTCATTTCCAAATCTCAGATCCAGCCCATCGGTCTCTTTGCTCGTGATGATGCCCAGTTCGTAAAGCTCCATGGCCCAGGAAATGAGACTCCCTGTTTCGAGATTATCCATCCCGAACTGATCAACCAGATGATTCCCTACAAGAACCGTGAGGGCCCTGGGTGTGTCCGTCTCCCCGCCAAATGCCCCCTGCGAGGTGTATTCCGGCCCTTCCTCATATCTACCTGCATAGGGGCCTTCCGGGATCTTATACTGTGCCCTGCAATGGACCTGGCAACCGAAACAGCCCGTCATATGGTAGGGCCCCATGGTCTCTTCGCAAATTTCATCGATACGCTCAGGTTCCATATCATCCGCATATTCGCACTGGTTATATTGAAAATTCCGACACCTGATACCTCCCCAGGAATTGGTCGCGCCCCATATAAAAAGTGTCCCCAAGGCTCCCTGGGTCTGATTTACTTTGGCGCTGACGATTTGGTCGATGAAACGTTTATTGTATTCCAAGGCTTCTGTTGGTCGGGCTATCTTTATATCCATGGTTCCGCGGGCCGCCACGGCCTTAAGATTCTTGGAGCCCATAACGCATCCCATCCCCGTTCTGCCACCGGAATTTTTTATTCCCGTCATTACATTGGCAAACCTGACCAGATTCTCGCCAGCAGGACCACAAACGCAACTCTTGACCTCCTGATCGCCCAAGTCTTCCCTAATTGCCCACTGTGCGTCTGGTACGGGTTTGCCCCAAATGTCGCGGGCGTCCCGAATCTCGATTTCGCCGTTGTGGATATAGAGATAGACCGGGTGTTTAGCCTTGCCCTTAATGACAAGGTGATGAAAGCCTGCCCAGGCCATTTCAGGTGCGAAAAAACCTCCCATATTCGCACTGCCGAGCAAACCGGTCAGGGGTGATTTGGCCATGACATGAGTCCTGGCGGTTGCTGAAGCACATGTCGCCGTCAAGATACCCCCGCTTATCATAAGGGTGTTTTTAGGACCCAAGGGGTCACAGCCTTTTTCTGTATGGTTATAAAGCAGATATGCATCCAGTCCCCTGCCGCCCAGAAACTTCTTCCTTACATCAAGCGGGATAGGTTTTGTCTGGATATCACCTGTGGTGAGATCAATATATGCTATCTTTCTGTCTAACGGCATATTATGTTACCCCCATTTCTTTTAATTTTGCCTCTGCTAATTTTCTGTTTACGTCCCATACCGGTCCTCTGATACGGGGCAGGTTGGGATTGACCCAGTGGATCCGATATTCCATTCCGCATATGGCGCATTTGGCGGTCTTTTTTCCCTTCTCCGGTTGAATCCTTTCCATGCACGTAGGATTGTGGCATCTAAACTTACCGTAGGTCCTGGTCTTTCGAAGGCTCTCGGCCGTTGATAGTCCTTCTTTTTCTACTGTCATAATGCTCTCCTTTCTGTCTTAACTCGGAATTTTTTGTTATTGCCGGCAAGTATAAAAACTGACAGCCCGACAATGCTATTTCCCTGATTTAAGACCATGCTTTTTTTATGAGGCGTTACAGGTTATTAACCATGTACTGTATAACAAAATAGGAACAGTACCAATCAGCCATACTCTTTTGGCACTAAGCCCAGTTCATTATCGTGAACTATTTAGATGAAAAATCATACCATAGCTATCCCTTTTGTCAAGGGGAAACATATTTTTTATGGGGTATTTTCGAAAATATATTATATCATTATTGACATAAAGCGATATTTATACGCGCGGCAAAGAAGGTTAATTGAGCCTTCAAATAGTTCAGTATGATGAACGATAAGGAAATATAATACACACCTCAATATGGCAAGCCTCACTTCGGAAAGAACCTAAGTGTTTCCGTTCGCAAATATGATAACGTATGTTTTATGAGTCTAACCTTTGGAATTGCTCACTCGTCTCGGCTGAGCTCGTCGCAGGCAACACTTAGTCCCGAGGGCT
>CP070700.1:3062026-3067473 GCA_020349865.1 Desulfobacteraceae bacterium | reverse complement strand
GATGACCCTGCAAAAGCTGAAGAAATCATGGAGGCACGAGGGAAACTGGTCCCGACCCTGTCGAGAATCAAACCGGGAAACAGGCTTGTTGCTATCTCTGAAGACCTTGGTATTCCTCCAACAAAAATTCCAGAGGTCATTAAGAGGGCACAGGAGATATCGGATAAATACGACCTGCTGCTCACGACATTTGGCCATATAGGGGACGGTAATGTCCACACCACGCTTGTAACCGATATGAGAAGCAAGGCCGAATGGGACAGGCTCAGACCGGCCGCCGATGAACTCGCTAAACTTGCCCTTGAGATGGGAGGAACGGTTACGGCTGAACATGGAACCGGCCTCGCCAGAAACCCATATATAGAAAAACAATTAGGCCCAGCCCTGGACGTCATGCGGTCCATTAAGAAAGCCCTTGATCCCAATAACATACTCAATCCGGGTAAGATGGGGCTGGAAAAAAAGAAATACGATATCTACGACTATTTTGCATTTCAGCCCCTGCTCGACCATCCTGAGGGGGTCAATTCTTTTGGTGAGGAGGTTGATAACGAGCTCCTTGCATGCATTTACTGCGGTTTCTGTCGGCTTGGGTGCCCCACCTTTAGTGTAACCCACAGGGAATCGAGAAACGCGCGGGGGAGAAATGTCCTTGCCTTTAATTTCTTAAATGACACCATAGAACCTTCAAGCGATCTGGCCGAAGCCTTTTACAGTTGCACTACCTGTCAGGCCTGCACCTATTTCTGCCCTGCCCTGGTTAAAGTGGACGAGATTGTAGAAGGGGTGCGCGAAAAACTTTACAAGGCCGGATACACGCCTGAACCGGTTCTCGGCGTGAGGGATAACATCCTCAAGACCGGTAATGTTTATGCAAGTGCAAAGGCGGACAGGATCGACATTTACCCTTCCGCCCTTAAAGAAAAGATCCAGGCGGGGCAACTTAAATCCGAGGCCGAAACATTCCTGTTTATGGGGTGCGTACCCAGCTATCTGGATATGAAAATGATCCCCAGCCTTATCAAGCCTCTCGATATGGCCGGGGTTGATTATACAACTCTATCCACTGAAGAGGGCTGTTGCGGTTTCCCCCTGTTTCTCATGGGCTCAAGGGATGAGTTTAAATCCAATGCCGAGAAGCTCATGGAAAGAATTAAGGCCACGGGGGCCCATGAACTGGTAACCCCCTGTGCAGGGTGCTATAAAACATTTAAGAAGATTTATCCGCAGATCAAAGATCACGGATTGGAAGTGTATCACTCTGTGCAATATCTTGAGAAACTCATCAACGAAGGGAAGATAAAATTTGAGGGAGATTTGGGGAAAAAGGTTACCTACCATGATCCCTGCGACCTTGGGAGGGCCTTTAAGGTCTTTGAAGAGCCCAGAAATATACTAAAAGCGATCCCAGGGCTTGAACTTGTAGAGATGGCCAGAAACAGGCTTAAGGCCCGCTGTTGCGGTGGCGGCGGTGGTGTATTGGCCAATAATCCTGAAATGGCGATGGAAATGGCCGCAGAAAGGGTCCGAGACGCCCTGGCCGTGGGCGCTGAAATTATTGTCTCCGGGTGCGCCGCCTGCAAGGACAATTTGCGAAAGGGGGCAAAGGCCGTACCTAAACAGGAAAGAGGCAAGATAAAGATCATGGATATTACCGAAATCGTGGCCCAGAATATAGCTTAAATTCAACAGTGAGGTGCACATGTCCGAGGAAAAGAAAGTTACAAGGAAAAAGATCGAGGCAACAAAGGCCTGTAAAAAGCTCATGGCTGATCATTTTTATGAAATGGATGAGGCCGCAAAAACCGGATCCAAGAAAATCGCCTGGTGTACGAGCGTAGGACCGGCCGAGCTTCTGAGGGGCATGGGTTTTCTGGTCTATTATCCGGAAAATCACGGGGCCATGTTGGGGTCTACTCGCATGTCAACAGACCTTATCCCCTATGCCAATGCACTCGGTTATTCACCTGACATCTGCTCATACCTTACGTGTGACGTAGGTTCCTATCTCCAGAAAAAGACTCCCCTGACCATGGCCTATAATATTGAGTCCGTGCCAAAGCCGGACGTGCTTGTGTTCAATACAAACCAGTGTCGGGATGTACAGGACTGGTTTGCCTGGTATTCACGGGAGCTTAATGTTCCGCTCGTTGGTGTTCACACACACAGGGACATCGGAGAAATCCGGGACTATGTGATCGACGATATTGCAAGCCAGATCAGGGACCTGGTACCCAAACTTGAAGCGGTGACCGGTGAAAAATTCGACATGGATCGATTTAAGGAGGCCGTTGGATATTCCAGGCGCACTTCTGAGCTGTGGAGGGCCTGCCTTGAAGAGGCGGCAGTCATCCCGTCTCCCTGGACATTTTTTGACGCGACCATTCATATGGGTCCTGCCGTGGTCGCCCGGGGCACCAAGGAGGGTGTCGAGTATTATGAGCTACTCCTCCCCGAGCTTCGGGAAAGGGTCAAAAACCGTGTAGCCGCAGTGGATGGAGAAAGACATCGTATCTATTGGGAAGGAATGCCCATATGGGGCAAGTTGAGGACCCTCTCCGAGCAGTTCGCGTCTTTAAAGACCTGTGTTGTTGCTTCCACCTATTGCAATAGCTGGATATTTGATCAGCTTGAACCCGATGAACCATTTGAAAGTATGGCCGCTGCATACACGGAGCTTTTCATTGTCAGGGACGAGCCTTATAAGGAACACTATATTAAGGATTGCTACAATAGATTCAAATTTGACGGTATTCTCTTCCACGATGCCAAAACCTGTCCCAACAATTCAAATAATCGCTATGGAATGCCGGAAAGGTTAAGTAAGAAATTGGGCATACCCGTTCTTACCATCAACGGAGACTTGTGCGATCTGAGGTGTTACTCCGAGGAGCAGGCCAAGACCAACATTGAGGCCTTCATTGAGCAGCTGGAGGAGAAATAGAGAAGCTACAGGCGCGAGGTTTATTTTTTTCGCCTTACGACCTGTGCCTCGTACCTTGAGCCTTTAATGAAAAAACCGTGCATCCTCTTGTTCGCACCTATGGTGATGGATTATGACTAATGATGTTGTCCCTATCTTCGTCGGTGTCGATGTGGGTGCCTCCCATACCAAAGTGGCCATTCTCGATTCTGAAAAAAAGCTAATCGGCCATTGGGTGAGAAAGTCAGGCACTGATTTCGCAAATGCCGCTGAAATTTGCCTGAACTCTGCCTTGGAGATGGCCCATGCTTTGAAAGAAAATATAGTTCAATGCGTCTCAACAGGCTACGGTAGAAAGAATGTCCCTTTTAGCCAAGAAACGAAAACAGAAATCGGGTGCCATGCCAAGGGTTGTTATCGATATTTTCCTATGACCATGACGGTTATTGATATCGGAGGCCAGGATAATAAGGTTATCAAGGTGGACGACCGGGGCCGGCGTGTGAGTTTTAAAATGAACCGCAAATGTGCGGCCGGTACCGGTGCATTTCTTGAGGAGATGTCACTGCGTCTCGAAATCCCTCTCGAAGACATGGATGCCCTAGCCAAAGGAGCCGAGAACATGGTTGAGTTGGGCAGTTACTGCACTGTTTTCTCGGCAACTGAGGTATTGGAGAAAATAAGGCAAGGGAAGAAGGTCTCAGACATTGTAAAAGGGCTTTTCTTTTCAGTGATCAAGAGAGTCCTTGAAATGGATTCTCTCTCAGACAGGGTGGCCATGACCGGAGGAGTGGTGGCCCATAATCCGTATTTAGTAAAGATGGTTAGAGAGATTACTGAACGTGAGATTTTTGTACCTGAATATCCCCAGTTGACCGGTGCCGTAGGTGCAGCACTTTTTGCCATGGAGAATAGCAAAGAATGAGAAGTGCCTAACTTGTTCTAATGTATAGGGTTTTTTAGTATTAAATTAAGTTATCCACCATACCTCTGGTGGTTACAGTTTGATTCAAGAAAAAAGGAGGCCTTTAAAATGACGACAAGTAAATGGATGCATGCTGGTACTATGTTGAAGATGAATGCCATCAATTATCCGGATAAGTTAGGGTGGCAGGATAAGAACAATGAATTTAGCTTCAAACATTGGAATGAACGGTCCTGTCGCCTGGCGAACGGTTTGAAGGACCTGGGTGTGGGTTACGAGAAAACCTTTGCCGTGCTTGCCTACAACCGGGGTGAATGGATGGACATCTACGCCGGCTGTGCAAAGGGAGGGCAATGGGTTGTACCAATAATGTTCAGACTGGCAGGTCCTGACATTGAGTACATCGTTAACCATTCGGAATGCAAGGCCTTTATTGTAGAGGCGCCTTTTGTGGAGCTCATTGACAGCATCAAAGATAAACTCCCTGTTCCCAAAGATGCATATATCTATTTGGGAGAAGGGCTGGCGCCTGAAGGATACATAGGATATGAAGACTGGCTGGCCAAGTCCTCTCCTGACGAGCCGGATATCATGATTGATACTGCTGATATATGGTACATCATGTACACGTCAGGGACCACGGGGAGGCCCAAGGGAGTGATGAGGACCCATGAAAGCACCGTTGCCCAATATTACTTGAATAATACTAACACGGGCGTTCTCCCCACGGATAAAGTCATGCTGGTCATGCCCATGTGTCATATCAATTCCATCTTTTACTCCTTTACCTATACCCTGGTTTCGGCGCCGGTATTCGTATACAACATGGTCAGTTTCGATCCGGAAGATCTATTGAAAACTATTGAAAAATATAAGATCACGTATACCTCATTGGTTCCGACCCATTACATTATGATGCTGGCCCTGCCCGATGATGTCAAAAACAACATTGATGTATCGTCTATTCGTCAGTTGCTTATCTCTTCTGCGCCTGCCAGAAAAGATCTGAAGCTCGCCATCATGGAGTATTTCAAGAACGCCGAGCTTTGGGAGGCATATGGGACAACAGAGGGCGGCCTGGTAACCCTCTTAAGGCCAGAATATCAGTTTGAAAAACTTGGCTCTATAGGTAAAGAAATCTTTGGCACGGATAGGATCAAGTTGCTCGATGAGGACAGAAATCCTGTACCTGATGGGGAGGTAGGAGAAGTTTTCTACCGGACCCCCATGCTATTCAAGGAGTACTTGAAAGAGCCTGAGAAGACCAAAGAGGCATTTGAAGGGGAATGGTCCTCTGCCGGGGATATGGCCAGAAGGGATAAAGATGGCTTTTATACCCTGGTGGATAGGAAGGCAAACATGATCATAACCGGTGGGGAAAATGTTTATCCTTCTGAGGTAGAAAGCACTATTGGTGCCCATGAGGCGATCAAAGATGTGGCAGTGATCGGTGTACCTGACGACAAGTGGGGCGAAGCAATAAAGGCCGTAGTTATTCTGCATGATGGCTATGAGCCGAGTGATGATCTTTCAAAGGAACTCATGGATTTTTGCAGAGGTAAAATTGCAGGGTTCAAGAGGCCAAAATCTGTTGATTTT
>CP070700.1:3059095-3061926 GCA_020349865.1 Desulfobacteraceae bacterium | reverse complement strand
TTGTCAAATATATTTAAGTAAATAAAAGGAATCATCATCAGTGTCAAGCTGATTACCGGCAAAGCAGGAATTCATTGGAGGCCAAGGTAGGCGCTGTTTCTCCGCATTCATCGCCCCCGACCGCAGACTTTAAGTCCTTCGACTGGACTCGGGACCTGAGATTGTCGAAGAGCGAGTGAAAGGAACACCCAACTTAGTGGAGTGCCCAGGCTTTCCCTCACTCCGCTCAGGAAAAGCTCACTACTTATCCGACAAGCCCTGGGGATAGGTATTCATTCTAGACCAAGGACGAAAAATAACCTGATATCAATGTATTATGATGACTTTTTCCCCTAAATTCGGTCCAAATTGAAGGTGAGTTTTCCGGCGGGATCGACTAACATGCAATAGGGAGGTTTCGCCGTGAAGAAGAGCAGGTTCACAGAAGAACAGATTGCTTACGCATTGCGGCAAGCGGAGCAGGGGACACCGGTCAAGGAAGTGATCCGAAAGATGGGGATCACTGAGCAGCCGTTTTATCGCTGGGAAAACAACTATGGAGGACTGGGCACAGCTGAACTGCGCCGACTCAACGAGATGGAGGAGCAAAACCGGAGCTTGAAGAGGCTGGTGGCCGATCTGAGCCTGGACAAGGCCATGCTTCAGGACGAACTTTGAAAAAAACTCTGAGGCCTGATCGTCGCTGCCAACTCGTAGAACACCTGAGGAGGGCTTGGGATGTGAGCGAGCGCCGGGCCTGCACCGTGCTGCGGGTTTGCCGTTCTGTCTACCGGTATAAATCTCAAGCCGATGATCAGGCCGCCCTTCGCATGAGGATCCGGGAAATTGCCTTTGTCCGGATCCGTTACGGCTACAAGCGGATTCACGTGCTATTTTGTCGCGAAGGATGGAGGGTAAACCATAAGCGTGTCTATCGTCTATATTGCTTGGAGGGCCTGAATCTTCGAAGGAAGAGGTCTCGACGCAGCAAAAGCGCAGCTCATAGAAAAAAAGGAATGCCGGTGACCGGTCCTAATGAATGCTGGTCCATGGGCTTCATGTCCGATGCCCTCTTCGATGGACGGCGCCTGAAAATACTTACCGTTGTCGACAACTACACCCGGGAGAGCCTGGCCACCGAGATGGGCCGAGGGATAAAGGGGCAGGAAGTGGCCCAGGTGCTTGATCGCCTCGCCGCGAAAAGGCCTTTGCTAAAGACGATTTATTGCGAAAACGGTCCTGAATTCACCTCAAAAGCAATGGACATGTGGGCCTACAAAAACGGTGTCACCATCGCTTTTTCACGCCTAGGCAAACCGATGGATAACGGATATATCGAGTCTTTCAACGGGAGGTTTCGGGAGGAATGTCTGAATACGAATTGTTTCTTGTCTCTGGAAGACGCTAGAGAGAAGATAGGGGCATGGAGGGAAGACTACAATGAGAGTCGACCTCACATGTCTCTGGGGTATTTGACGCCACTCGAATTTGCCAGCATTGCCGCGGAGATACCCGGCAATGCTCTTCAAAATGAAGCCGGAGACTCACCCTATGCCTGGACCTAAAAAGGGAAGACTTCCACAGATTCGAGAATACTAACTTAAAATCTGGACTCGTTTAAAGGGGTCAGGTCCAATGTGGATTATAGATTCCAGATCTCCCATTGCTCTGAATAACAACTATATAACCCCACATATAGAACGTCGGAGTATCCTCCAGACACTTCATGCCAACTTTCATAAGCTCAGATAATAGATTGGCATTTCGATAAAAATAGATCCTGAGCTCATCCGGTATAGCCAACACTGTATGTCGATAAGCTACCCCAGGAAATAAAATCTCTTTTATGCGAGCCGCCCATTGATCCGTATAAACTTTGGCACATGATAAATAAAAACAGCTCTTAGCCTTTTTTGGTAACCGCCACATTTACTGCAAATATAGGTTGCATAGCCGTTTTCAGGATCACCGCAGCCTAACATTTTCTGAACAACTTCATCATAGCGATCAGATTGATAACGACTAAAGGTCTTCTTGAAGGACTCCCAGTGAGTCCGAAAAATATCCTTGAATCTGTCCCTATCAAACCATTGACGAAATAAGCCCATATTGGGCTGATATTATAACCATATAATTTTGCAGCAAAAAAGAATATTATTCATGAGTTTCTGTTCCGAATATGCTGATTTTGAAAAAAGGAAATTCCTAAGCAATTAAATTATACAACTCTCGTTGTAGGATTAAAAATAACCTGATTTTTGAACTCTCAAAGCCATGTAATAAAATCATGGAGTTATGCTGCCAAAAGCGATGCCTTAGATTTTATTTTGGAAGCAAAGATTTTTCCAAAAAGTGGTAAATCTTTTCCATATTTTTGTTAATATTTTACACACCTATAATATTTAGGGATATAACTTACTGTAATTTAAGGATAAAATTTCAATTCAACCTGGCATGATATTTGTAATGTTTGAATAAATTCACAAGATACTTTCTTAAGTCAAAATGCAGCAAAACAGAATTTGGGAGATGTTCCCAATGTTCTGTTGGACCACCTTTAGCCCCAGGCTATTAGAATGCCTTGTTTTTTTCTTGCGTTTGCATCTTCAGGGACCTATAGAAGGAAGCAACGTTCCCCAATGCTTTAATTTTACTTAAGGCGTTATTTGATTTAGGGAAAAGCCCTTAATAAGGCAAGTCTTTTCCCAACTGGCTTACATCAAAAAAGGAAAGTCACCATTATTGTTTTAGACCTGAGTGGAGTTATCCGGGGGTAAAGAAGCGCAAAAATTAATTATATGTTATGCGGTGACTTTTACCAAGCCATTTGGGCTTTTAGCTTGGCCTCTGGA
>CP070700.1:3053453-3058995 GCA_020349865.1 Desulfobacteraceae bacterium | reverse complement strand
GATCGGCGGGATTGCTGACCGCGTAAAGTGTCGCCGTGCCACCATGCGACCCTCCCATCACTGCGATCCTGTTCCCGTGTGGTTAGTAGGCACCAGTCGTGGTTCAATGTCAGCGGCCAACGCAGCGATTCGCTTCACTCAAGGCGGTGCGGATGGTGTGGTGCTCACATTCAGCGTAACTCGCCCGAACGAGAGCGCCAGGGATTTTCTTTGAGGCGCAATGAAAACTGATTAATACTTCAGCCAGAAGATCCCCAGTACAAGACAGTGATAATTCCAACCGTCGTCACTGCTATCAAAGGGATCCGAAACATGCTGGAAGCGATACTCCAACCGCAGGGCTTTTTTGCTGCCCACCCCGAACTTAAGGCCGACTCCCGCTTGGACTAAGGCCACAACCGATGAATCCCCCACCAAAGGGCGTTCGTCCAAGTCAAGATAAATTAGGCCTCCTCCAGCCGCTATGAAGGCCTTTCCATGTTTGAACCGGTAAAACTCATAGGTGAACAACCCCTGGAGACCAAGGGAGGTCATATCAGTGGAGTCGAGACGGTAGTGGCCAATATTACCCTCCAATTCAAATGCGTGACGCTCAAGATAGGTCCAGCCCCACCTGGGGTAGGCTGCATAGTAGCGAATATCGGGGTCATCTTCGTGGCCGCCACCTCCAAGGAGGCTCAATCCATATTCATACCGGGGTCTAAGGTCTTCTTCGCAGAAGCCGTTCTGAAGAACTGAAATGTTGAGGATGAAATGTACAAGAACAAAGACTGCGAAGCTTCTGATCATAAACTGACACATGATTCGTTCCTCAAGTCCAGGTGGTGAGGTCGGTCTGTTCCGGTATGCGTCCTTCCGTGGCAGTAGTTGGAAGGGCGCGCGTAGTTGAATATGAAGTGGCGAAATCGTTTGTGCAACCTATCATGCTTTGACTCAACAGGCTACAACAGCGATAATTTCAGACAGAGTTCTAGACCATCCTAGCAGATGGCCTCCTGAAGTCCCTTATAAAAGCATCTGTGCTTTGTCAAGGGTTTACCCTCGGCTCGCACATCAAACCATACAGAAGGGAAATAGAACCAACTGCACCCGAAACCCAAAGCATGGTGAACCAACTACGGGGGTAATTTTACTCGCCCTTCCGAAAAAGTGCAAATACAGCGTCTTCTATTGACCGAATACCAACCGCACCGCCTGTAAGGATGCACCAAAAAAGAAAACAAAGAGAACAAACTTCCACCGCGGTTCACCCCATGTTCCATTCGACAACCTCTCAAGAAATTTGGAAACGCAACAAATGTCCATTTTATTCCGTTCTTCTGAGAACGACAAAACCCCTACCTCTCCACAATGAGAAATAGGGGTCTTGCTCAATACTTCATAATACCCTCTATTTAAGGGTTATTTCTTGGGTTTTTTATGTTTTCTGCAAAATTGATTACGGTTGAAAGTGGAAAATTCTGAAGAAGGGAGGCCAAAGGGTATAACGGCATTTCAATCTTATCGCCAAATGCCCTCCGTCCTGTTCACTTTTCCGGTTTCATAGTCGAAAGCAACACCGATGTTTTTTCCAAATGGCCTTCTTTTATACAACCATAAATTAGCTGCCATGATTTCATCATATGTCATTTTATCAGTCTTCTCTCCTGCCCAGGCAGGTGGCCCCATAGGGATATAAACTTGTTCTTTAGCCATACCAATCCTAGCCACAGTATTGCGTATGTTGGCTTGGATTTCATCAGAGTATTCCTTGATGTTTACCGGGTTTTTGGAAACAAATTTTTCAAGATAAACCTCACCATCAGCACCTATATCAAGATGATATTCTTTTCCTTGCTTGACATCGTGAAGAGTAGCCTTTGAGCCGTTTCTTTCAACGGTAAACTCGGTCCCTACAGGTATAAATATAGGTGTCGACTGCCAATTCACCCAAGTGATGTAATTATTTTTGATAACTCCTAAGTTACAACGGGCATAACAGATCTGTTTCTTTACTTGTGTATTTTGTCCGGTTTTTTGGGTCTCAGCGCATGAGAAGAGAAAAAAAAAGAATTAAGAACAAAAGGGATATTCCCCAAAAAGCTCTTTCCCCATTCATGGTATTTCTCCTGTTAGTGTTTGGCATAAAAAACTTTACCTCTCTATTTAAGAAATGGAGTTTTGCTCTCAGTCCATATCACCCTCTCAACTTAAGGGTTCGTGTTCATCTCCTTAACCTGAGCAAAAATTAGCGGAAATCAGCGTATTTATCAATATCGAAGTGAAGTGATAAGAGTGATAAGAACTCGCTTTTTGATAAAGTGAGGACAGGAGGGATGGGGTCATGAGTCAAGGGAAAAGCGCCGCCTTCGATGCGTTTTCTAAACCACCTTGGGCAAGTTCGGCACCCCCGAAGCCGTCAGACGGTAGATTCTTTCTATGAGGCCGCTTGTTGTCAAGCTCCTTTTTCACTTTACATGTTGGTTACTCCTTCAGTTGTCAATCGAGCTAGCGGCTTCCTTAAACGTGAGGCTGTATTTGCCTCGAACGAACTTCTATCAGTGCTGGCTTCCTTTTGCCAAGCACCTATCTCAAAGTTGCGAGGTGAAGGATACTAACTGTATTAGATAGTCACCACCCTATCCTAAAACTGACGAATTGCGTTTGAAACATTGCCTAATTTGGATCGGGCCTGGATGAACAAATACATCTTGTATTCAAAACCCTATTGGTTCCAAAGCCCCGGTAATTGGCACAGTGCTTGCTTCCAATTCTGGAATGGAGAAGCTAAAAGGGAAGCCAACGCACCTAATCACAAGCTTCGAATGCGTTGATTGGAACAAATATGGAGAAACCTTCGAAGAGGCTTGGAATAACTGGCAGAAGGAAGCGATGGAAGGTAAATTTGAACCTTGTAAGTAATTAAAATAACGTACAAAAACTATTATGTTTGCTGTAGGCTCACTTTTCTGGATTTTATTCATTTATCTCAGATGTTATATGTTCCCTGTTATCTGCTTATTGGGCACTATCAGCATTGCCTATGCCGTTTTACGTTTTATACCTAAACTGTCGTTAACTGAAAGGCAATTTCAACTCGACAAGTTGTTTTATGCTATTGCTGTCAGTTTCCTTCTAATGTTGATCCTATCTGCAGCATATATCAGCCACCAACTTGACTGGTCCCTTGTGCCAGAAGTTTCAAATGCAATTAGGTTTTTTTATACTAAGTACCATGTTATTATCTTAGGCCTAAGTCCCCCTATTGGATTACTATTAAGCGTTATCATAATAAAAGTAATTTCCCCTCTAAAATGGTCTGATTTCGGCCTGCGAAAACCAGAAGTTAGAATATGGGTAATTATAGGACTTGTTTTAGCGGGTATAATCGTGAATCTTATAACAGGTTATCTTTGGGCTTACCTTACGGGTCTATCATACTCCCACGCTCAGCTTATTAGTGAACATTTAAAACCGCTTGATTTCTCTTGGTTAATACTTTGCTTGATATATATAGTCGTAGTGGCACCTATTATCGAGGAGATATTTTTTAGAGGTGTGATATTTCCTACCCTAAAAGAAGTCATGGGAATCAAAATAGGTTTAGTATTACAGGCGGTGATATTTGCCATTATTCATAGCGAAATAAACGCGTGGTTTCCCATGTTTGTAAGCGGTTTGGTTCTCGCATATGTCTATTATAGAACTCGGTCCATACTACCTTCGATAATTATTCACTCTTTTGAGAACATTTACGTGTTTGTAATTTCCTTAAGGTTGGGAGCTTAAGGGAAAGGAAACCCGTCTCGTTTCTGACCTCAAAAAATATGATACAGCTTAACAGTGAAGAAAGGGCACCCTTAAGCGATTCAATACCCTATTGTGTTGAGTAAGAAGCAAAGGGAAATTTTCCTTTAACTGCTTTTCCTTTACATAAGGTGGGCAGTCGAGGTATATAACGTTTTACTGATCCGGTCAATCTGAAGATCAATTAGTCCTAACTGAAATAGGGGGATTCACTCATTTCGGACTTGGTCAAGAATTCTGACGCAAATCGATAGAATAGCCGGTTAAGGCGGGGTATCTACTTCATCTAGAAAAGCAGAGTCATCTTTGACCCTGCTCTTTTATTGAAACATAACCCTTATAGCTGGTTGATTTATTAGATAATTCACCTTTTCACCAGCCAAAAATCATATCAATCATCTTTGCCGCTCCAAGCTCTTTGCTTGTATATCCTTTTCCGCTAAGCAGGCTACCGGCTTTCAAGAAATCTTCTGCCCCATGACTACGTTTGACTTTTACGGTTTGTTCAGAAGGCTCTTGAACGACTACAGTTGTGTCACCGCCTTTAGAAGGGACCTCCTTATACACTACTTGGGGTTGCGGGGGGCGTAATTCGTTAACTCTTGCAGTTATAAGATTCTGAATTTTCTGAGCGTCATCCCATTTCTTATGTTCAATAGCGGTCATTAACTCCTTTCTCAATGTTATGAGCATTGGATCTGTTAAGCCCACAACTGAGGTCAATTTTTGAATCTGGCCCTCAACTTTTTTGACTAGGCGCAATACATCAGGATCACCATCCTGATATAGAATCCTACTATCTATTATACGCATTGCACGGGGAAACTTATCATCGGCATAAGCATACTCTCGAACACTCATTATCTTTCCAGTCTCTCTATAGTAATTACACCTATATTCCTTTAAGAACTTCGTTATCCTATTCAAATAATCAATCCAAACCATTCTAATTTTCTCTGCTTCATCAAAATCTTCCTTTTCAAGAGAATGATAAAGCATAACCTTGAAAGGTAGGTAGTCTTTATTTATCGCAGCACAGAGGGTTTCAAATACTTCATGAGGGGTCCAGTTCTTTTTGATACGAAAATCTTTACTCCACCACATTACGTGAACGCAAGTTGAACCAACGCCTTCGCGCTCCCCCCAGCATCTTCTTTCTTGTCTCAAGAGCTCTTCCAACTCATCAACTTTCAAGTAGCCTCGATCTATCATTGCTTTTTTAATCTGGTCAAACCTGTAGGCCATTGCCTCCGCTCTGCGAACATCTTGCTCAACATTTTCTTTTCTTTTCTTGCGGCTGATGCTCATGGCAGTATCAGCACTTCCAAAACATAACAACAAAGCAATTGCCAATGATGCTACTGATATTTTTTTCATTTTTATCCTTTCTTTCTCGATAGAACTTTTGTTTAATTTTATGCATTTTTTATGCCATTAGTATTTCTACTATAACTATTTGAAATTACAATAAAACAAATACCTTAAAGGTTGTCATAATCAAATATAAACAATTTTTTCCCATTGATATGAAAATATTTCACAAGTTGAACTAACTCTTTAAAATAGCGATTTATGAAGGGAAGCGTGGATGGGTAGGGCGGTGAGCACCGTGGCTTTGGCCGGCCAATGGGCTCGGGGATCCAAGCCTGAGGTGGATTCAGGGCGGGATTATTTGGAAAAGAAAGGATCCTAACTGTATCAGATAGCTTTCCCAGCGCCTGCCCTTATCGATTTGCGTTTCAAATCTTTACCTTTT
>CP070700.1:3050012-3053353 GCA_020349865.1 Desulfobacteraceae bacterium | reverse complement strand
GAAGTATTTCATGCTGATAATCTCAGTTAAGGATTTAACTTTGCGCAAAGCAAAGGGGTGGTGTTATTACTTGTTGATTTCGGTGTGTTTTGTCGCGGTCGGAGTGGGGGCGGATGAGATTGTCCTGAGTAATGAGTACTGGTCGGTCGAAGTATCACCGGAAACGCTGGAAATGAGCGCCGAGCTGCCGGGGGGTGATAAAACCCTGCTGTCCGGGGGCCGGCCTGATTTAGGCCCTGTCGGCGATATAGTAAAGCAAGGATCTCGGGCGCAATGGCTTTTGGAAGTGAATGGAATTAAGGTAGAGGTTCGATTGGATAAGCGGGATTTGTCGGTTCGATTTTTTTCCGACAAGTTAGGTGTGTTTACCTGGCCTGTTTTGCAGGAGATGGCGAATATCAAGGCGTTAATCTGGCCACGCTGGGAAGGTTGCTATATCCCGCTTGATGAGCCGCGATGGGAAAAGTATCTTATTGAGCATGGAGGCTGGAACACATTGGAAGGTTTAAGCATGCCCTTTTGGGGGCTTGATTGTGGCGGTTTTTCACTGACGTATATCATAACCAATCCTTACAATAATGTGATAGATTTTAGCGTGGGTGGTGGCATACTTAGGATGAAATTCAGTCACGAATTCACATCTGTTCAATCGAAAAAAGAATATGGATTCTTGATTCGGCTTGGGCAAAACAATTCACCGGTAGAGCCTGCAAAACAGTTTCGCCGCTGGCTGCAACAGCACGGTGAGTTTGTCGGTATGAAGGAGAAAGTAAAGAAAGTCCCTAAAGCGAAGCGCTTATTGGGGGCTCCGCATCTCTATCTTTGGGGCGATGCGTTTCTGACGCGGCATTGTATCCCTCGGAGCAAATGGAAATCATTCTGTCGGAGATTGGTAGAACAAAGCGGCGCCGGACGGCTCTCTCCGGGCGGGCGAATCAAACAATTGATGGAGCCGCAGCGCTGGGCTGAAGTTGTTGAGATTTCAACAGCTCAGTGGCCGGATAAATACATCACGAGCCAGGTGGCCGATGAGTTGTCCCGATTATTGGAAAGGCGGGATTTTTATGATGAGGCCTGCTGGCGGGACGTGGTTCTGCCTGATGAGGCGGCCAAATTACTGAAGAAAGATCCCAATGAGCTGACCATCCCGGAGCTGTGCCGGATGAATGGTTTGATTCTGCGTGCAGCCTTTGCAGAATTTATGATTCCGGTTGAAAACTGGGGCGATGGTGTTTCAGACAGGATGCTGGATAGGTTCAAAGAGAGCCGCTTTGACCGGATGAGATTATGTGTTGCAGGCTGGGAAGGAGTTGAAAAACGTCCCGGCGTGGCAAAGCAGGCCGACCGGATGGGATACCTGTTTGGCACGTATGATTCGTATCACAGTATTCACGACCCATCTTTGCAAGGCACCGATAGTACCTGGACTACTGCACAGTTTGACAGGGAACTTTTTGAAAAGGGACCGATAGTCCGCAGAGACGGAAAGAAACAGAGCGGATTTAAAGGGGTAGGTTTTAAGCTTAGCCCTGTTGCCGCCAGAGCGCATGTGGAGAAGCGTGTTAGAGAGAACATGAATAATGTGCCTTACAATTATTATTTTGTAGATTGCGATGCTTACGGTGAGGTGTATGATGATTACTCGCCTTTTCACCGGGCAAGCCAGGAGGATGATGTGAGGGCGCGCTTAGAGCGGCTTGCGTGGATTCGTGATACGTTTAATGTTGTGGTTGGCTCGGAAGGCGGCAGCTCGTACGCGGCTAAAGTTATCCATCTGGCCGAAGGAATGTTCGGGCCTGTATTCGGATGGAATGATCCTGATTTGAAAAACAGGGATTCGCAATACTACCTGGGCCAGTATTATCCCCCTGATGGGCCAAAGGTGTTCGTTAAGCAGGTTCCGATGAAAGAGCAGTATCGGTATTTTTATTATGACCCCCGGTTTCGCCTGCCGCTCTATGAGATTGTATTTCATGATTCGGTTGTGACGACTCATCAATGGGCGAACGGCAGTCTCAAATACAGCAATATGCTCGATACCGTGGCTTTAACGGAGCTGCTGTATATGGTTCCGCCGTTATATCACATGAATCTGGATGAGTTTGACAAACATCGAAATGTAATGAAAAAGCATTATGATTTTTTCTCACCCTTGCACAGGGAATTTGGCTTTTCACAGATGACGGACTTCAACTGGATTAGTTCCGACAGAAAGCTACAGCGTACGGTTTTTGACGACAGGGTGGAATTGATTGCGAATTTTTCACAGGAATCACGAAGCTTTCGCGGATTTGATATTCCCGGACGAAGCATCGTGGCAAGATGGCTGGATGACGGGAGGGAGAAAATCCTGACCTTTACACCGAATTTGAATTCAGGCCAGGCGAACTGAGGCGGTAAAAACAAAGTAAGGAGTTTGGTTGTGAATCGACGTGAGTTTATTAAGTTTGCCGTCGGTGGTGCGGCGGCGTTTGTAATGCCGAATTACGGATGTTCAATCAGAGGAAGTTCCGTGGCTGCTGCCGGGCGACCCAATATCATCCTTATTATGGCCGATGATTTGGGATACGGTGACATTGGATGTTATGGCAGCAAAGGGATACGTACACCCAATATCGATGCCATGGCAGAGGGCGGACTGAGGTTTACGGATTATCATTCCAACTGTCCCGTATGCAGCCCGACGCGGGCGGCACTGCTGACCGGACGATACCAGCAGCGTAGCGGTATCGAGGGCGTTATATATGCAAAAGGGCTGACCCGACAAACCGGAATGGCATTGAAGGAGACAACTTTTGCAGAGGTCCTTAAAAAGCAAGGTTACGCTACGGGAATCTTCGGCAAGTGGCATTTAGGCTACAATGTGGAATTCAATCCGGTCGGGCAGGGATTCGACGAGTTTATCGGCTATGTCAGCGGAAACGTGGATTATCATTCGCGTATCGATGGGGCGGGCTTCGACGACTGGTGGAAAAATTCCGAAAAGGTCCCTGAAGAGGGATACAGTACCGATTTGATAACCAAACACGGTGTGGATTTCATAGAGCGTCACAGGGATGTTCCGTTCTGTTTGTATCTGCCGCACGAGGCGCCGCACTATCCTTATCAGGGGCGAAAGGACCCGCCGGAGCGTTTGCCAGGCGGCGGAAAAGGCAGAAAAGCCAGGGGCGAGGAGATTGACCGGGCATATAAGGAAATGGTTGAGGTGATGGATGAGGGAATCGGGCGAATTGTCGAGACGGTCAGACGTCTGGGCTTAGAGCGAAAAACTTTCATCTTTTTCTGCTCCGACAACGGCGCTACCAAAAACGGCTCCAATGGTGTACTGTCCGGTTACAAGG
>CP070700.1:3041351-3049912 GCA_020349865.1 Desulfobacteraceae bacterium | reverse complement strand
GTAAGGTTCACGGCATATCCAGTAAGGATCCAGGCCCAAAAAAAGGTGGGTCATGGTCGTGTTTCCTGCCACAGACATGGCCACGATAGAGCCGGCAGTGATGCCATGTTTTTTTGCTAATTGATCAATTTCTCTGTTGAGTCTTTCAACCAAAAGAGTTTGCAGTCTCTCCAAGCCGCCCTCTTGAGCTGCAAAGTGAATCCGGGTAAGTATGTCTGTGCCGATTTCTACCTGGGGGTTATGAAAGGATGCCTCCCCTTCGGTCTCAAGGCTGGCAAGATCTGCGATCCGGACAACCACCGTGGAACTGCCCAGGTCTACAGCAAGGCCGTGAATGCGATTTCCCTTGTTTAATGGAAAAATGTCTATCAGATGCCAGCCGTTTTTATCTTCAAAGACAGTAGCATCGACACGATAATGGTACCTCCTCAGATCGTGAGGAAGGCGTTTGGCAAAGGAAAGATCCATGCTTACGCTTTCAGTTTGCAGGTTCTTTTCAATTCCCTTGAGCAAACGGTCTACATCGGCGGTATTGTCCTTTAGGCTAGGGGAGGAGATCTCAGGTGATATTGTTTTTATCCAAGGTCTGCTTCCGGTAAGTTGGTCCATGTTCCTTCTTTTTCTACAGCCAAACAAAAACTCCCATCACTTCAAATGAGAAGTGGGGCCTTCTGTCTAACCAATATCTTTTAGTAAAGGCAATAGGTTATTTGAAAAAACAGGGTAAGGGGCATGAGATCCCATGCCCCTCTGGATGGTGTTACTTTTAACCCAGATTGTGCAGTACCCTCCTGCTGCGACTTGAAAATCCCTGCTGCAACGCTTGTTTCCCGATTTTGCTCCTCGACATATTTATGATATGCCTCCGTCACAAAATCGCTCCAACTGCGCGTTTCGCTATGGTTTCCTGCGCCTCGCTACGGATTCTACTTCACAATCTGGGTTGAACTGCTCAAGAAACGAGGGCATAAATACTTTTGTAATACTCAGAGGTTTGGCATTTGCAAGACAACGTAAAAGTCTATGCTAAATTGAACATCTGGAAGGGCATTGACAAAGAGACCCCAAAGAATATAAAGTACCTAAAATAATAAAAATTAGTGTGTTGGCAGATCGCAGGCCTGCAATATTTCCTATATCTCTAATGGGCCTGAGGAGAATCAATACCGCTAAACAGGCATCTGAACTTTCGAATTGGACGAGTCACATATTTACAACAAATGGCCCATGGCAAAGGAAGGCTTTCCTTTTGTAACTGTTGGTTGTGCCTTAACCTTCATTTTTTTTTATCTTGGCTTACTTTTTGCAACTTTCTTGGCAGCAATTACCACCCTTTTCGTCATCTTCTTTTTTAGGGATCCAGACAGGAAGAAGGATTCCGAGCAGAATGCGGTGTTAACGCCCGCAGACGGCAAGATATTGGAGGTCCGGCATTTTCATGATACCAATAATCCCCTGGGGGAACCTGTTGTAAAGGTGAGTATTTTTATGTCAATTTTCAATGTTCATGTTAACCGGATCCCCATCGGAGGCACTATTGAAAAGATCACTTACCGCCCTGGTAATTTTTTTTCTGCCAACCTGGACAAGGCATCAAAACATAATGAAAACAATATGATATCGTTACTTACCTCTGATTCGCGCAGAATTGTTTTCATTCAGATTGCAGGTCTAATCGCAAGGCGTATTGCATGCTGGATCGAGGAAGGGGACCGTGTTCACGCAGGCCAGCGGTTCGGGCTCATTAGATTTGGTTCCAGATTGGAAGTCTATCTCCCTGTGGACAGCCAGATTAGCGTCAGTTTGAATCAAAGAGTGAAAGCGGGGAAAACCATTATCGGGTATCTTTCATGAAATCAAGACAAAAAAATTCGGCTAAGAAAACTGTAAAAAAGGGCATCTATATCCTGCCCAACCTATTTACTTCGGCGAGTCTTTTTGGCGGCTTTTACGCCATAATCGCAGGCATCCAGGGAAGATATGAAGCCGCTGCCATTGCAATTTTGATCTCTTGTGTGCTTGACGCCCTTGATGGCAAGATAGCTCGTTTTACCCGTGCGACCAGCCACTTCGGGATTGAATACGATTCCCTTTCGGATCTGGTCGCATTTGGTGTGGCGCCGGGTGTCTTAGCCTTTCAATGGGCACTGGCACCATTTGGACGATTAGGCTGGCTTGCCTCGTTTATGTATGTGATCTGTGGAGCCCTCCGGCTCGCTCGGTTTAATGTCCAGAAAGGTAAAGTCGATGCCAGGTACTTCAAGGGCCTGCCGATTCCTGCTGCTGCAAGCTTCATCGCCTCTTTGATTCTTTTCTCAAATGCCATTGGGGGGCTTCTTCCCGGGTCCAAACATATTCTCATCATTATGCTGATTTATGTCCTGTCCTTTTTGATGGTTAGCACCATTAACTACCCCAGCTTTAAAGAGCTGGAACTAAGAAAGCAAAAACCATTTAACGTCTTAGTGGCCATTATCTTAATCCTTATTGTAATCGCCTATCAACCTAAGATTATGCTCTTCTTCATTCTGGTAATCTACATTCTTTCAGGTCCTGCGGTTACCATATATCTGTCTCAGAAAAAACTTGCCAGGGATAACCGCCATTTCAAAAAGTTCCTTCCGGATAATACCCACGATGTTGAAGAGGCGGATGCCCCACAGACTGACCTGTGAGGGGATATGAGAATAACTGGCGGCCAGCTGAAAGGCCGACTTCTGGTATCTCCCAAGGGGTTGGATATCAGGCCCACCTCTGATCAGGTGCGGGAAGCCATTTTTAATATCATTGGTCAAAATCTACCCGGTGTCAAAGTACTTGATCTTTTCTCGGGAACAGGAAGCCTTGGCCTTGAAACTCTGAGCAGGGGCGCATCATACGCAGTATTTATTGACAATTCACCACGATCAATCAAGTTGATACAAAAAAATCTCGATTTATACGGACATAGGGATACTAATGTTATTCTAAAACAGGATCTCAGGAAAGGAATCAAGCGGATCCATCATCTACTGGATGAAACATTTGATCTGGTCTTTCTTGATCCGCCATACGGAAAAAATTTCATTCCTCTAATACTTGGAGAACTCCCAACCATGGATATCCTTTCATCCAAATCACGGGTAGTTGCCGAATCATCGAAAACCGAAAAACTGCCAGTCTCCTTTGGAAATCTTGAAATGGTGGATGCCCGATTATATGGGGATACAAAAATCAGCGTGTACGCATACGAGGCTTAATAATGAGTGAAAAAAAAGCTATTTATCCTGGTTTCTTTGACCCGATAACCAACGGGCATTTGAGTATTGTAGCACGGGCCTTAAAGATATTTGACAAACTGATTATTGCCATTTTAAAAAACCCTCAGAAAGCCCCGCTTTTTTCCACTGAGGAAAGGATTTATATGATACGGCAGTCTCTTAAACATCAAAACAATGTTGAGGTGGACTCCTTTGATGGCTTGCTGGTTGATTACGCAGTTAAAAAAAACTCAAACGTGGTTATTAGAGGTCTACGGGCCCTCTCCGATTTTGAATATGAATTCCAGTTGGCCCTCATGAACCGAAAACTAAATCGTGATGTTCAGTCTATTTTCCTTATGACCGATTATAAATGGTTTTACACAAGTTCCACCATCATTAAAGAGGCAGCAAGCTTTGGAGGGGACATAAGTGGCCTTGTTCCTAAGTTGGTAAACGAAAAATTGAAAGAAAAATTTGGGTACTCAAAAAATACTTGACACGCCTTTCGGCATAAGCCATATTTATCACTCAATAAAATCCAAACTGATATTGCTTTTCCATTAATGAACAAGAATTGAGGAGGATCAAAGGTGGCCTTGACCAAAGAAAAGATCATCGATAGTATTTACAATCAGGTCGGACTCAGTAAAAGCCATTCCCGGATCGTCGTCGAAAGGCTTCTCGAGATTATGAAGCAATCCCTGGAAAATGGAGAAGACATACTGATCAGCGGGTTTGGCAAGTTGGTGGTCAAAGAGAAGTCAGCAAGAAGGGGCAGGAACCCGCAGACCACCGAAGACCTCCAGTTGAGAGCAAGGAGGGTGGTTGTTTTTAAGACCTCTGGAGTTCTTCGAAATAAAATCAATCAGGCTTAGGGCTTGCACAAACTAAGTTAACATTTTGACGCCCGGATCAATGTCAGATTTGACGGCTCCGATTAAGAAAGTCCTTGCCTATAGGCTTACGACAAACGCCCCTTCAAAACCCATACTTTTCAGCCTTTTTTCCACTATACCGGCTTTGGTTAATGTGCTTGATTTTGACACCCTCACCCTGTGGAGGGTGCCTCTTTCTTTGTCATCATAGACTGTCACCTCGACGTGGTCGAATATCACCTTCAGGCGCTCGGCGAGTCCGAGGGCATTAAACTTGTCTTTGAAAGCACCTACTTGAACTGTAAACACACCCCTATCCAAATCACCGATCTCTACCACAGGTTTGACCCCGCCAGGCGTTTTCAGTTCACCGACTTTTTTGCCGAGGGCTGCTATTTTAACCTTAGCCACGCCCGGACCGACCAAGCCGATTTTCTTTGCGGCGCCATATGATAGGTCGATGATCCTCCCCTTCATAAAAGGTCCACGGTCATTTATTCTCACGATGATCTGCCTGTTGTTGGAAAGATTTACAACCTTAACATAAGTATCAAAAGGAAGGGTCTTATGTGCAGCGCTATCTTTGTGCATATCAAAAATCTCACCGCTGGATGTGCGTCGTCCGTGGAACTTTCCCCCGTACCATGACGCCTCCCCAACCTGCTTAAAACCTTCTGAATCGGGCAGTGGATAATATCGCACCCCGTGGACTTCATAAGGCTTAAGGGCGGGTTCTTCAATCTTTTCAGGCAGAACAATGATCTTTTTAGGAGGTGGTTTAACGGTTCTGACGTAATGTGTTTCACGGGCACATGCGAGGAGGCATAAGAGGAGGCACAGGTATAAGATTAAGGGCCTTTTCATTTTTAATATTGACGGCTTCGTGAAAGGTCCATCTGCCGCTCGACAGGCTCGCGGCCCTGAGCATAGCCGAAGGGCTGCGTTGCCCTTCACCCTTGCCCTGTTAAATCGTTACACATTGATTCCTACTACTCCGTGTGATCGATGGGCGCTTACCTGGAGAAATCCAATGTGACAACAATATTTAACAGGGTAAATCATTCCGACGTACTGCAAGTATGCCTCATTCCTAAAGACCTGATTGCCAGCAGGCAAGTTCGCGCGCCTTGCATCGGGAGCTTTTTTCTGTGCCGTCCCTTTCGTGACTTTTTACGAACTCATCACGATTGAAAATGCAGGTTTATGGTGGATATGAGGTCATCGATTCTCAAGATCATTCTGACAAACGATACTATATATTCTTATCA
Source organism: Desulfobacteraceae bacterium (assembly GCA_020349865.1). Next base: position 3,044,527 of record CP070700.1, on the reverse strand, counting down.
TAGTTATTAACCCCAAGGCAATATCCTTCAACTTCCTCCAATAATTCACCGTTTCGTTTAAAAAAAAATTGATGCAGAAGACACCCCATTATAATTATCGGATCCTGTAAGATCAAATCCTGAAAAAAGCATCGTGAATCCAAAATTTTGAACTGCCACCCCAATCGAGTGAAACCATCCGGTAGATTTTCGATAGATGTGTTGGCACACACGGCTTTTGCAAAGCTACAAAGCGTCTTTCATAACTCATTGATAGGTACTTTATAAAACAGGCTCATATCGTTTCACATAGATCAAACAAAATCCCCCTCGATCCCCCTTTATTAAAGGGGGAAGCAAAAGTCCTCCCCTTTTGTAAAGGGGAGTTAGAGGGGATTTATGAGCACCTTTTGGCTCAATTGGGGTAACAGCTTGCCGTCTATTTTTTTGATGGATGGACCGGATAAAACAATCTTGGATATCCTGTAATCTTGCCTCAAGGTCATTTTAATAAGTGAACTATTTTCGTTTTTTTAGTTCTTCAGCTATTGATTCAGGGACTTTTGCATACCTTGAAAATTCCATAGTAAATTCTGCCTTCCCCTGGGTAAGGGATCTCAGCACTGTGGCATAACCAAACATCTCCGCCAATGGGGCTTCGGCTTCCACGGTCGTAAATGTCCCGTCTTCTGTAGAACTTGTAATAAGCCCCCTTCGTTGGTTAATGGACGCCATCACATTTCCCTGAAACTCAGAAGGAGACTCGACTGATACCTTCATGATAGGTTCGAGAATAACCGGTTTGGCTTTCATATAGGCTTGCATGAAGGCCCCTACAGCCGCCTGCATAAAAGCCCTCTCTGATGAGTCTACGCTGTGAAACTGACCGTCATTAACAGTCACCTTCATTCCAAGAACAGGAAATCCCAGGACTCGACCCTTTTTGAGACAGGACTGAAATCCTTTATCAACGGCGGGCAAGAATTCGGTAGGGATTACGCCGCCCTTGACCTGACTGACAAATTCATAGACGCCGTCATTAGAAGGTTCAATGAATCCGGCAACCCGACCATATTGGCCAGAACCACCGGTTTGCTTTTTGTGAATATAGTCGAAGGATGTTCTATGGGTAATAGCCTCTCGGTATGCAACCTGGGGATTTCCCGTTTCAACTTCAGAGTTAAACTCACGTCTCATCCGCTCCACATAAACATCCAGGTGGAGCTCACCCATACCTGATATAATGGTTTCGCCGGACTCCTGGTCTACATGGGATCTGAAGGTAGGATCTTCCTTGACAAACCGGTTCAAGGCCCTGGACATATTGTTTTGAGATTTATGATCCTTTGGCGCAATGGCCAGCGAAATAACAGGCTCTGGTACGAACATAGACGACATGCTGTAACTCAAGCGCCCATCGGTGAAGGTATCCCCTGAACGACAGTCCACACCAAAGAGCGCAGCAATATCCCCAGCATAGGCCCTGGCAAGGTCTTCCATTTCATCAGCATGCATTCGGACCAGCCTGCCCACCTTGATCTTTTTCCGTGTCCTTGTGATGATAAGATCGTCCCCCTTGCCAATGGAACCCTGATATATCCTGAGATACGTCAGCTGACCGTACGGTGTGACTTCAAGCTTGAAGGCCAGCGCAACCACCGGCATCTCCGGATCAGTTGTAAGGGTAACTTCCCTTTCGTCGTGATCAGTATCAAGGGCCACGTTTTTCACCTCACGTGGTGAAGGGAGGTATTGGTTCACTCCGTCCAGTACCGGCTGAACTCCTATGTTTTTGTATGCCGAACCCATAAAAACAGGGGTTAGCTTTCTTGAAAGTGTACCCGCTCTCACCGCCTCATAGATTAAATCTTCACGGATCCTGTCTTCAAGAATGGCCTCCATCAGTTCATCTGAAAACATTGATGCAGCATCCAGCAATTCTTCTCTTTGGGCCTGGGCCTTTTCAAGGATCTCGGCAGGGATTTCTCCTGTTCTGACCTCTTCCCCATTGGCCCCTTCAAAATAATGAGCCTTCATGGAAACCAAGTCCACAACGCCGGAGAAACTGTCTTCAAGGCCTATGGGGATTTGCATGAGAACAGCGTTATGGTTAAGCTTGTCGCGCAGCTGTCCCACGATCTTAAAAGGGTCGGCCCCTGATCGATCACATTTATTGATAAAAGCCATCCGTGGGACCTTGTATCGATTCATCTGCCGATCCACGGTTATGGATTGGGACTGAACGCCTCCAACGGCGCAAAGAATCAAGACTGCCCCATCCATAACCCTGAGGGCACGCTCTACTTCAATGGTGAAGTCCACATGACCGGGGGTATCGATGATATTGATCCTGTGCCCTTTCCATTCACAATGGGTGGCAGCCGAGGCGATGGTGATTCCCCTCTCTCGTTCCAGTTCCATGGAATCCATGGTAGCCCCCACCCCATCTTTGCCCTTTACCTCGTGAATGGCAAAAATCCGTTTTGTGTAGTAGAGGATTCTTTCTGTCAGAGTGGTCTTTCCCGAATCAATATGGGCACTTATACCTATGTTTCTTAGTTTTTGAATATCGTTAGTCATTAAAAACCTCATTCGAATCGCATATTGCGAGTTTCGACTTGCCGGTCAAAACCTCGCAATGGCTCAGCTACTTTTTTTGACAGGATAAACAGGATGGGTTAAATTGTTTTTATCTTGTAAATCCAAACATATATCCTGTTTTTAAGAGAACTTATTATTGGTATTATTTACATAATGAAGCTGTAATGATTCGCCCAACAATGACCATGAATGTTTAGGAGAATGGACATTATTTCTATAACACAGGATTATGATTAAAGATGCACAGGACATAAAAAATCTTATTTATCCTGTAATCCTTTCTAAAGGTTTTTTTAACAGGTGAACTATTACAAAACATCTTCCCACTCATAACTCACAACCCAAAACACGCAATGCGTTAATTCAATTAAAAAGAGGGTCTGCGGCAGCAGACCCTCTTTTATTTATACACCAATGATTGAAGATTTAGAAGGGATATGATTCCAGTTCGATAACCCTGTCGGCAATTTCCCTTTTAAGTGACACAGTGTCAATGGGCTGATATCGTGCCAGCTTCTTCACCCCTGCTAATTGGGTACGTAGCATGTCCCCCTCTTCCACATAGGCCAGGATCTGCTTAGCCCATGTTTCAATCT
>CP070700.1:3037457-3041251 GCA_020349865.1 Desulfobacteraceae bacterium | reverse complement strand
ATTCGAGCATTTTGGGAAATAGACGCCGGCTGAAGTCCGCCAACGTACTCTGGCGGATAAAGCTGTTTGAGGGCCGTAGGCCCGAGTTCTTTTGATTTAGCGCCGCAAAGCCGGCGTCCCCAAAATAGTCGCTGAGAGAGCAAAAGGCTTTCAATCCATGCACAGACTATCAAAACTTACTTCTGGGACACCACACTAGCGGTTCATGTTGACATTTAGAGTTTGGAATGAAATATTATTTTTCGTATCGTAAAAGGTTATGATATTGACGGTGTTGTCTGTCTTGCATTGTGGAGCTGTGAAGTATATACACGTTGTTCCTAATCCCTGAACCGGGGTGTTTCTCGATGGACATTAAACAGGAGGAAATGAAAAATGGACCTTGAAGATAGAAGTAAAAGGGTTCGAGAGCTGAAAAATCAAGGGAAAAAGGTGATGGGTTATTTTTGTTGTTATGTTCCGTTGGAATTTTTGACCGCCCTCGATTTTGTTCCCTACAGGATTTGGGGTAATATGCAAGAACCCATAGACGAAGCAAACTTGCATTTTATCACCACCTCCTGCAATTATGCACGCAGCTGTTTCAACAGTGCCCTTAAAGGAGGGTATGATTTTTTTGACGGTGTAGTTGGCAGCAAGACCTGCGATACCTTCGAGAGGATGTTTCAGATATGGCGACATGTGCTAAAACCATCTTATGCGCACGTAGTTCATATACCCAATGCCTCCCATCCTTCATCCTATGCCTTTTTTAGATCTGAATTGCATACCTTCAAGGATAGCTTGGAAAAAACCACAGGCAGGAAAATATCCAACAAAGATATCAGGAAAGCCATACGGTTGCACAATGAGCACAGACAGCTCATGAGGCAGTTATATGAGTTCAGGAAGGAAACCCCGCCCCGAATTTCAGGGTCTGAATTCATGCAAACAGTGATTCACGCGATGTCCCGGCCGGTTCAGGAGGGCAGCCGGCTGCTTGAAGAAAAAATGAATGAATTGGAACAACGTCCAAAACCTGAAATAGTAAAACCTAGGATTTTAATTTGGGGCACACCCGTTGATGATATTTCACTGATTCAGTTGATCGAGGAATGCGGCGCCGATGTCGTGATGGATGACATTTGTATCGGATCGCGCCATTACTGGCATGATGTCCCTGAAACAGAAGATCCCCTCGATGGACTCGCTGAGAGATACATGGACAAGCTGGTATGTCCCTTTAAAATCCGAGATTTTACTACAGACCACAGGCATGATATGCAAAATCGGTACGGTTATCTGCAACAGTATGTGAAAGAATTTGATGTAGAAGGCGCCATCATGCAAGTTGTGGCCTATTGCGCCATTCATGCAATAGATGTCCCTGATGTGAAAGATTATTTCAATGATATGGGGTTACCCGTACTAAATTTGGAACATGATTACAACGTGGCTACCTTTTCTGCACTCCGAACAAGGATTCAGGCCTTTGTTGAAACCTTAGATTGACAAAAGAGGAGGTGATCCAGTGAACGAAAAGACAACAGCCCTGAAGACGACAGACACCGCACGGAAAGGCGCGAAGTTTGCGAAAAAAAAATACGAAGAGGCTTTGAGCGGCGAAAACCCGGTGGCCTGGGGCATGGCGCGGTTGGGAGGCGCACATGCCATATTAAAGGCATTGGGAGTTATACCGCTTTATCCTGAAAACTATGCCACGGTTTGTGCTGCTAAGCAGGTCAGTGTGCCTTACCTTGATTTGTCTGCGGCTGAAGGCCTCAGCAGATACTTGTGCGGCTATTTCAGGACCGATGTCGGTTTTCTAGCCAAATATGTCAAAGAAGGAAAAGCGCCGGAAGAGGCTCCCTGGGGAGGAATTGCCAAACCTGATTTTTTTCTTCCGAACTGGCGGTGGAAACTATGTGATGAAGGCGTTAAATTTTTTCACAACCTGGGCCGATACATAGATGTGCCAAGTTTTACACTGGACCTGCCGGTTCCGCCTCCGAGTCATATTTATGCCGAGGCCAGGCCTTACTACGTCCGGTATTGTGAAGATCAGTATCGGGAGTTGCAAAAATTCATTGAGAACCTGACGGGCCGAAAAATGGATATGGTTCTTTTTGAGGAGGCTGTCGACAACACCCTGGAGACAATGCGCCTGTGGTACGAATGCAACGAACTCAGAAAAGCTGTTCCCTGCCCAATGCCCGCTCAGGATGCCTGGTCCTGTCTTGTTCCGGGTTACTACTGGCCTGGGGACAAAGAAAGTGCGGAGTTCTACACAGAACTTCATGGGGAATTAACGGAAAGAGTTGCCAACAGGACCGGCTCTGTCCCCAATGAACAGTACCGTCTGGTATTTACCGAAGGAGCCCCCTACCATTCTTTGTCTGTTTTTGACTATTTTGCCGAAATAGGCGTCGTGATCGTTATCGAGGGCGCCTATTATGAACCCGGTCCTCCACCGGAAATAGCAAGTGACGCCGACCCATTTCACAAATTGGCCCTGCGTTATTTTGCCGACTATGATGTGTGGCTTCAAAAGGCGACAGAAGGCGCGGGGACTTGGGAGACGGAAAGGTATCTGGATTGGGCAACGGGTTACCAGTGTGATGGAGCGATTATGCACCATTGCCTGGACTGCCGTGCCATCAGTACCCTCCTTCCGCACATCAGAAATATGCTGTTAGAACGGGCCTGTGTCCCAAGTTATTTCTTGGAAAACTGCCTTGTTGATCCGAGAGATTTACCGCCCATAGAGAAGATTAAATCAGAGATGCAGGCGTTTTTAGAAGTCATGGACCATCATAAAGAGTTGAGGCTGCAAAACGGGCTCCCTGTAGCGCATCCCTGATCCAGGGTTCCAGAAATTTAGGGAAAGGTTTATCATGTATTTTGCCGGAATCGATGTGGGATCTACCGTAACGAAATCGGTCATCATGTTGGGGGATGAAATTGTTTCCATTGTTATTCGTAGGACAGGCGCGCAACATAGACGGTTAACCAACAAGGTTATGGAAGATAGCCTGGCAAAGGCCGGCATTGATTTGGACCAGATAGATTGTATCATTGCCACCGGATATGGCAGAATTAACGTTCCGTTTGCCGACAACCAGATGACCGAAATCACTTGTCATGCGAAAGGTGTAAACTGGCTATTTCCATTGGCCCAGACCATTATTGATATTGGCGGGCAGGATTCGAAAGGGATAAAAGTGCTCCATGGCAAGGTACTGAATTTTGTCATGAATGATAAATGCGCTGCCGGAACGGGGAGGTTCCTGGAAGTAGTGGCAGAAACGTTGGGAATTCAAATGGAGGAGTTGGGTCCATTATCGCTTCAGTCCAAGAAGGCCGAACAGATCAGCAACACGTGTGCCCTATTTGCTGATGAAGAATTAACAAGCCTTTTGGCCAAGGGTAGTAAAAAGCAAGATATCATTGCCGGTATTCATCAAGGTGTGGCGACCAGGATATGTGCCATGGCGGGAAGATTGAAGATAAAACAGGACATTGTGGTTACAGGGGGAGGCGCCAAGAATGTCGGTTTGGTAAAATCCATCGGAAAGCACCTGGATCTCAACGTGCTTACTCCGCCTGAACCCCTTATCACGGGCGCCATCGGTGCCGCCTTGCTCGCACGAGAGCAAATAACTAAAAAAAAGCGAGTTGTTCAAAAGGAAAAACGCAGGCTGGAAGAAACTCGGTTTTTTGATAAAGCTTAGCCGGATACCGGGAGTTGCTCGATATTTTAATATGTTCCGATTGATCACTTGTGGGTCTGGTGTGGTCAAGGAATATTTTTTAGT
>CP070700.1:3030691-3037357 GCA_020349865.1 Desulfobacteraceae bacterium | reverse complement strand
TACTTGGTGATGCAAATCACCCAGATGCCAGAATATCAATTTAGACAATTTGTCCCGCCGCCAAGGCGTAGCGGATAGCCCTAACATGTACCTGGAGTCGAACTCCGTGACGGCCTCGGTGAAGGTGCGGCTTGGCGTTCGATGGCATTCGTCAACGATGAGATGGCCAATATGCGGTGACACTTCATCGGCGCATTTATAAAGTGATTGTACCAAAGCCACCGTGATATTTTGCCCGATCTTCATCTTTCCTCCACCGATGGTGCCCACCTCGTCTTCAGAGATTTTAAGAAAATTTGCTATACGGTCAATCCATTGCAGGGCCAAATCTTTGGTATGTACAACAATTAGAGACGGTTGACGTCGTTGAGCGAGTATCCACAATGCCATTATGGTTTTTCCGGAGCCGGTTGGAGAGCTCAAAGTGCCGAATTCTTTAGACAGTATACGGTCAACGGCTTCCTGTTGAAAAGGTCGCAGTTTTCCATTAAATGAAAAATCTAAAGGTGGCAGATGTCGTCTTTGATCGTTAATCCGATAAGTGATCCTGTGACGTCTGCAATGGGATATCAACTGCCGTATGTAGCCCCGCGGGATCCATAGACTCCCGTCCCTGAGTCTATCATAAAATCGCAACACTTTGGGGGTGCCCCTGTTCCAGCGGCCCATTCTCGCGTTTTCGATCCATTTGGGGTTTGTGATTTCCAATTTATCCATCAGGACATTTCTCAGTTCCGTTGGAATTCCCGTCAGCCGAAGATTATTTTTTATGGTAATCGTCAGTATTTTTTTACGCATTTTGCCTGGTGTGTGGTTCACGTGGGATGATGGGTCTGTAAAAAGGAAAGGGCCTGTCATAAGACAGGCCCCCGAGTAGAAGGTAAACGGTTGCTGACAGACATCCTCCTGGTACCGCGCGCTTTCATTTCCGTGTTCTGGAAAGTCTGCCGCCTCTTGCCGGAACCCTGGTCAATGATGCAGACAGAACCAGGATGTAAGATAGATATCATACTATATATTGTATGTCAAGTAAAAAATGACCACAAAATGCATTTTTTGGAAAAAATATTCCCTTGGCCTGGGCAGAATTTTCAGAAAGCTCAATCTGGATTTAGGCAATAGCCTGTCAATATTTAACCCTGATTCATCCATCCTTTTTCGAATCTATGGATCAAAACTATTTAGATTCGCCGCCGGCCCAATCAGTTGCGTGATCCCATTGCAGTTAATAAAGGCGGCTGGTTTTGGCGTTTACATTTTTCTTGCACCAATTAATGTATGCATATATAGATGAGCTACTGAGTGCACGCATGCGGCCCTGCTTGTCAAGCTCAACAATGGGGGCCAGGGCCATGATTAAAAAAACCCTAAAGATAGAGGGGACTGATCATGCGCATTTTTGATCTCAGTATGACCATAAAACCCATATGGCGTTGGCCAAGTCAACTCGAGGTGGTGAAGGACTTTTCCAGCGGAGACCCTTACCGGGTCACGGCCATGAATATGGTCATGCATGCCTTCACCCACATTGACACTCCATTACATATTGAGCCGGGGCGGGAAATGGTGGACCAGGTTGACCTGGCCAATCTATGCGGCCCGGCCATGGTTGCCGATCTGGGCAGGGTGTCGGCCAACCAGGAAATAGGACCTGATCTTTTGGCCGACCGGTGCCGCGGCTTGCTTGAAAACGACATCCTGCTATTGAAAACATGTTGGGATCGGTTGCGGGATTACACCACCCGGGAATACTGGCAAGAGGCACCTTATGTAAATGAATTCGGAGCTGCCTGGCTGGCAAAGCAAAATATCAAGGCAGTGGGTTTTGATTTCCCCCAAGACCATGCGATCCGCGAAATTCCCCAACGCCACCCGCCGGTCGCGGAAATGCCCACCCATGACCTTATTCTGCGCAAGGGAATCTACCTAATTGAGTACCTATGCAACCTAAGCACCTTACACGCAGGCCGGGTGCAGGTCTTTGCCCTACCCCTCAAGATAGAAGGAGGCGAAGGCGCATGCGCGCGGGTGGTGGCGGTGGCTTAATGAAACTGGCGTATTGGTAAGTGAATCTAGTCCGGCTTTCGGCCTTTGGAGGCAGAGAGCAGTGACCAAGATGGTGAATGCCAGATGATATGAGCGTTTGCGAGACAGGCGGGAATATGCGCTTTCAGCATTAATAGACCCAGGGTAATAGAGGAGTGATTATGTTGATAGATCAGGAACTGTGTATCGGCTGCGGCGGATGCCTGGTTTACTGTCCGGTCAAAGCCATCACAATGACCGAGGAAACCGCGAATATAGACTATGAGCAATGCGTGGAGTGTGCCAACTGCCTGCGCATGTCCGAGTGTCCTGTGGACGCAATCGTCCAACCGGAACTTGAGTGGCCGCGCACCGTCAGGAGCCTTTTATCCGATCCGCTCACCATTGCCGAGGAGTCCGGCATAAGCGGCCGCGGTACTGAAGAGATGAAAACCAACGAAGTCACCGGCCGCTTTCCCCTTGGTAAAGCAGGTATTGGCTTGGAGGTAGGCCGGCCAATTACCGGCGCCTATTTCTACGACATTGAAAAAATCGCCATGGCAGTGGCCCAGCTCAACGTCCAGTTTGAGACCATCAACCCCACTACCAGCCTGATGTCCGATCCTGCCACGGGAAAATTCCGTGACGATGTGTTGAATGAAAGAGTACTGTCGGCGATTCTGGAATTTTCAGTGGATTTGGAACAGCTACCCAAACTATTTGAAATACTGCACCAGGTCTCGGGACAAATAGAGTCTGTCTTCTCGGTGGATTTGGCCACCAAAGTTGCTCCAGACGGCAGCATACCCACTGTACCTTTCACAGACGCTGCCGGCTTATGGGTGGCACCCAACGGCAAGACAAATGTCGGCCTCGGTAAGCCCAGGTTTGAGGAGAAGTAAGCATGACCCACACATTACATAGAAGAGGTAATGATCTGGAATTGCTGGCCCAAGATTATGTAATCTTGTGCATGCCCAGCAAAAATATTAACCATGAGGGCTCCGGGCCCAAGCTACGGCGGTTTTTCGAGCTTGCTCTGGAAAACGGAGCCATCAAAATAGGTGATTGCCGCAAGGGCAACGAATATCATCAGGACGGTGTTTCTGGCGTGCTGGCCAACGTGGAGGACAGGGCGGTAATCCACGCTGTTTTCAAGGATGTGACATTTTTATCGGCTGCGCTAACCGCCCTTAAAAAAGAGGACCTGGGTCTCAGCATCGTGGTCTCCGGTCTATTTGACAAGGTCCATGAGTGCTGCCGAGAAATTGGGCTGGAAAAGCACACGGTGAACCAATCCTTGGGTCGTTGGGGTGCCACTCATCTGCTGCCGGACAACGAAGTTTTGGAACTCAACCTCATGTGCGGCCACGGCATGGTTGCCCAATCTCTAATTGAGGAGATGGTGACGGAGGTGAAAGAGGGCGGCCTGTCACCGGAAGAAGGCGCAGAAAAGCTCTTCAAACCTTGCATGTGCGGCATTTTCAACCCCCACCGGGCAACCGAATTATTGCGCCGTTTGGCCCAATAATCCCGGTGCACCGAGGGGCCTGCATGGCTCGGTGTAAATATCCAAATGGAGAATGCTGATGTCAAAGTTTGAATTGTTAGCCTCTCCCGGACAGGGCAATAGTTCCTTTCTGAGCCTTTACAGGCTAAATCTGCCTGAGTCCGGAAAACAAGAAATAGAAACCGGTGATAACGAGCATGTATTGGACGTGCTTTCGGGGCAGTGTCAAGTCAGCGGAATCAGCCGGGAGACGGACGAGTTCGAATTCAGTCCATTGGGGAAGAGGCTGACCATTTTTGACGGCGCCCCTGCCATGGCCTACATACCCCGCCATAGCAGATACCAGATTACCATTTCGTCTGGAACTGTTCGGGCGATGGTTTACACCGCGCCCACCGATGAGGACAGTGTGGCCTCCCAGGCATCTGGAAAATCGGTGAAGGTAGTGGACGCGGGCATATCGGATTGGTCCCGGCGGGTATATATCGGATTTGGCGAAGACAGCCCCACCACACGAATGATGGTGGGAGAAACCCATAGCCCGCCAGGGAATTGGTCCAGTTTTCCGCCCCATCGCCATCAAAAAAGCCAACCACCCGCAGAGCTTAGCCTGGAAGAACTATATTACTTCAATTTCGACCGTAAGGAAGGATTTGCGGTGGGAGGCATTTACCATGATCCGGAGCGGCCCGGACAGACCGCCGAACTGGGGATCTACGGGGATGGCCAGGTGTTTGTCGTGCCGGGCGGATATCACTTTATCTCACCTTGTCCAGGCTATCGTCTGTCCTACACCTGGGCTTTGGGTGGCCCTCAAAAAGGTTTTGGCTGTTGGGTGAACGATCCCCAACACCAATGGCTGGCTGAATTATAGGCACTGCCTGTTGTAGAGATTAAAGGAATAAAGGGAGGATTTTCGATGCAGGTTCTTGTCACCGGCGGGCTTGGGCATCTCGGCTCATGGATTTGTCATGATCTGCTTAGTAAGGGCAAAAAGGTATTGGTTACCGGCCACTCAAAACGCTATTTAAGTTATTTGGCTGAATATGAAGAAAATATAGAGTTTCGCCGGATGGATGTTTTGGATTTCGCATCCATTTGCCGGTTGCTGAAGGAAAAGCAAGGCCAGTTGGAGGGTATCATTCACATTGCCGGTCTGATGGGCGGCCCCTTTTTCGCCACCAACCCTCACTATCACATCCAGGTCAACACTATGGGCACCGTAAACTTTTTGGAGGCCTCACGAATCTTTGGACTCAACCGGTTTGTGTATATCAGCTCCGGTTCCATCTACGGGCCTCGGGATGACGTACCCTTGGAGTCCGATCCCTTGACTCCTGGCGACCTTTATTCCGCAGCCAAAAGTAGCTGTGAGTTTTTCGGCCTGCAGTACGCCAATGAATTCGGTCTGGATTTTCGTGCGCTCCGGGTTTACTTCGCCTATGGCCCGGGCAGGATGCCCTCCGAGCTTTATCCTCTCTATGGCGCAGTTTTCGGAAGCCTGGAAGGAAACACCCGGGTGGAGTTGCCTGCAGGGGCGGACCAGAGTTTGGACTTCACCTATGTGAAAGACATCGCCCTGGCCACCCGGCTGGTATTTGAAGCAGAACAATTAGAGCACCGTCAATACAACGTGACCAGCGGGGTTTATCAACCCATCCCGGAATTAATAGAGACCGTAGCCCGGCTAGCCGGTCTAACGGTGGAGACCGATATAGGACCGGGCCGGATCATGCCCCGCGGCCCCAGCCTGGATCACTCCCGGCTACGCGATGAACTGGGCTATTCTCCGCAGTATACTTTTGAACAAGGAGTAGCAGAGTATGCCTCTTGGATGAAGCAATTGGCGGGCTAAGGGTTTCTTACTTTGCTGCAAGATTAGTTGTTGCTGCATATTGTTTGTTGAACCGCCAGACGCATGTATTTGGGAGAGACAGATAGTGTAAGGCCGCTTGGTAAGGGTTGACTGGCGAGGTATCATTTACCCTGATAGCCCCGTAACTTTAATGTGTTATATGATATCATTAAGCGCCTGACAAAATCTGTTTTCGATCGCAATCCCGAGCCTAAATTCCAACATTTCATTACGTTTTCTTGAGATGAAAACCGAGGAATATTGCCAATAATCCTCAGTCAGGGTTAACCCATCAGGACCGAGCGCTACTTGCTATAACTCCCACTGGCTAATTGTCAAATCTTGCTGCAATATTGGAACATAATCATTCACCTGACCAGTAACCGGCCACCGAAGATATCGATGACATAACCCAGATTTGACAATTCCTGTGGTATCATTTACGTATCTCAGGTATTCCAATTCTGGGATTACATCAATAAATCATTAATTTCGGTAATTCTGCTTTGAAAGAATGTTTTGACATTTCATGACCGAATAACAACTTAACAGAATAAGAGGTGCTAATGAAAAACGATGACAATATTTCTGGGAGCTGGATTAATAGTTTAATTCGAGACTTCATCGCCACCTCATCGCACAACAACATGCAAAACGAAGCTGGGGAGCCAGCTTGGGACTCTGCGTTGGTGGGCTTTGCCTCTGGTGCAGACCAGATTTGGCAGCAATACAAAGAGTATGTTGGAGCTTTCCACTGGACCCCTTGGGAGGTCTTCAATCAACATCGTCCTGAGGTGCCAGTAAGCTCAGAGCAACTGACCGTAGTTTCATGGATTTTGCCACAGAGGAAGATGGTCCGTAAGACTAACCGCCGGGCCAAGAAGTATCCATCCGAGGAATGGGCCCGAATTAGGATTTACGGAGAGGAGTTCAACGTGGCATTGCGACGCCATGTGGTTAAAAGTCTAAAACAAGCCGGACATGCAGCAATCGCACCGATGCTTGCGCCCAATTGGACTATCGTCAAATCGGAGCGGTTTTCTTATGCTTCTTCCTGGTCTGAACGCCATGCTGCGCATGCGGCAGGTCTGGGCACCTTCGGTCTGTGTGACGGCCTCATCACTGCTAGGGGCAAAGCCATGCGATCGGGATCGGTAGTAGCCAAAATATCCATTAAACCGACCCCGCGGCCGTATGTAAACCATCAGGCCTATTGCCTTTTTTTCGCTGATGGGACTTGTGGCAAATGCATTGACCGCTGCCCGGTCCGTGCTAT
>CP070700.1:3027417-3030591 GCA_020349865.1 Desulfobacteraceae bacterium | reverse complement strand
CCCTCTAAAGGCCCTTGAGCAGGACCAGTTGAAAAATCTTTCTGTATGGTTACAAGGTATTAAAGATCCGCACATCTCAGCAGACATTTACGATGGAGATACGAGCGCATACAGGCGAAAAAAGATAAGAACAAAAGCGCCCCAAATCCTTTTCACGAATCCAGATATGCTCCATAGAGGTATTTTAGCATATCATCAAAATTGGGAAAAGTTCCTTAAGAATCTCTCGTTTGTCATCCTGGATGAGATCCATACCTACCGTGGGATCTTTGGATCCCATCTCAATCAGGTGATTCGGCGTTTGAAAAGGCTGTGTCAGCACTATGGGGCATGCCCCCGGTTCATCTTGCTTTCTGCTACGGTGAGTAACCCGAAAGTTTTTGGTGAAAATCTCATCGAGGAAGACCTCAAAGTGATCCAGTCATGCGGAGCACCGAAGGCCGGCCAGCATTATATCTTCCTTAATCCTGAGACCAGTCCTCATTTCTCAGCGGCCAAACTTTTTATTGAATGCATCCGTAAAGGGTTTAGAACCATTGCGTTTACCCAATCGAGAAAGGTCACAGAGCTAATCCATCTACGGGTCTCCCAAATGTCATATGAGCTCAGTAAAAAGGTAAGTTCCTACCGTGCGGGTTTTATGCCAGAGGAGAGAAGACAAATTGAAAAAAGGCTGGCCAGCGGAGATTTGCTGGGGGTCATATCAACCAGTGCCCTGGAAATGGGAATCGATATCGGTTATCTTGATATCTGCCTGCTCGTGGGTTACCCCGGCACCATTATAAACACCTGGCAAAGAGGAGGGCGTGTTGGAAGATCAGGAAGAGAATCCATGGTGGTACTCATTGCAAAGCCGGATGCACTGGATCAGTACTTTATGAAACACCCTGATGATTTTTTTGAAAGATCCTTTGAGGCCGCTGTCGTGGATCCCCACAACCCTCATGTGGTCGGTGCCCATCTACCATGTGCTGCTGCGGAGGTCCCAATCACGCTTGATGATAAAAAATTTTGGCCAAAAAAGCTCTCTTTTCATCTTGAAAAATTAGAAAAAGAGGGGACTCTCAACCGTACCGCGGACGGAAACCCCGCCTGGTTTACATCAAAACGAAACCCTCAGCTTTACGTGGATATTCGTTCCTCTGGTGAAACCTACACGATTTTTGAAAAGGAGACAGGACAGGCCATTGGAACCATTGATGGAATAAGGGCGTTTAAGGAATGCCACCCTGGCGCAAGTTACCTTCATCGGGCCCGTCAATATCTGGTTGATCGCCTCATACTGGAGAAAAAAGATATTGTTGTCCAGAGATCAGATCTCAAATATTTCACGCGGGCTCGCAGTGAAAAAGAAACAGAAATCATTCAGATCCATCGCAGCAGACCCAAGGGACAGTTTTTAGTTCGCGAAGGCAGGCTCAAGGTCACAGAAGTGATAACGGGTTATGAAAAAAGGGCACTGCCTGGCCAGGAGTTAATGGGCGTTTTCCCCCTTGAATTGCCCCCACAGACTTTTGAAACCATAGGTTTTTGGGTGGAGATAGAACCTGTACTCAAAATGTATGTAGAGAAAAAGGGTCTTCATTTCATGGGAGGCATCCATGCCATAGAACATGCTACTATTGGCATTTTCCCACTTTTTGCACTTTGCGATAGAAATGACATAGGTGGTATATGTTATACTCACCATCCGCAGGTAGGTAAGAGTGCCATTTTCATTTATGACGGTTACCCTGGCGGCGTGGGTTTGGCACAACATGGCTTTGAGATCATACTTGATCTATTGGAGAAGACCCTAAATCACGTGAAAAGCTGTGAATGTGAGGAAGGGTGTCCCTCATGCATACATTCCCCCAAATGCGGTTCTGGGAACAAACCATTAGACAAGCAGGCAGCCCTGCTAATCCTTGAAGGTCTTTTGGGACATTTTCCTTTAAGCCAGATTTCAGAAGGAAGGGAAGAAATTGACCCCGTACTGTCCCATAAAAAAGAAACTGCTGGCCCTATAGATCAGAAGGAACCACGACTCCTCTATTTAGATCTGGAGACCCAACAAACAGCCCAGGACGTTGGGGGCTGGCAGAACACACACTTGATGAGGACTTCTGTTGTCGTTATTTTCGATAGTATCAAAAATGACTTTAGGTCCTTCCATGAAGACAACATTGAGTTCCTTTTTGATCTCCTTGGCAGGGCCGATCTGATTATTGGATTCAATATAAGGAAATTTGACTACAGAGTTTTGAGTGCCTATACAACTCAAGACCTGAACGCGCTCCCCACCTTTGATATCCTGGCGGATATTCATGAGCGTCTTGGTTTCAGGCTGGGCCTTGACCACCTGGCTACTGAAACCTTAAACCGGGGGAAGGCGGCAGACGGACTTCAGGCAGTTGAATGGTTCCGACAGGGTGAAATGGAAAAGCTGACCGATTACTGCCGGCAAGACGTTGAGGTCACCCGAGACCTCTTCCAGTTTGGGCTAAGAAATGGGCATCTTGTCTACAGAGAGAAACGGTCTGACAGGCGGTTGAGGCTTTTTGTTGACTGGAAGCTTGAAGACATGGTGAAGGCATGAGCCTGCTTAGCAAGCTTATTGATATTATTTATCCACCCAGATGTCCCATCTGCTTGGGATTTATTTGGGACAGGCACCCCTTTTGTAAGACCTGCTTTTTAGATTTTCACATGATTTACTCACCGCTCTGTCCCCTATGCGGAAGGCCTTTTTTCTCACAGGCGGAGGAAGATCATCCGTGTGAGGATTGTCTGAGGAAAAGGCCCTTTTACGAGGCCGCAGCCGCTCCTTACCTCTATGAGGGGGCCCTCATGACTGCGATCCACCAATACAAATATGGCCCCAAAAGTTTCCTCGCCCGCTCACTTGGGCCACTCCTGGCACATTTTGCTGAGAGGTGGATTCAGAATTCCGATGGGTTATTGACCATGCCAGTCCCCCTTCATCAGAAAAGACTGCGAGAAAGGGGCTTTAACCAAAGTTTGCTTTTGGCAAGGCATGTGGCTGGCCGCCTGCACAGTGAACTGGACTTTTTGCCTTTAAGAAGGGTAAGATACACATTGCCCCAGACCGGACTCGGAAGGGATGAGCGGAGAAAAAATGTCCGAGGGGCCTTTCAACTGCAGGATCCTGGAATCGTAAAGGGAAAAACGGTT
>CP070700.1:3015748-3027317 GCA_020349865.1 Desulfobacteraceae bacterium | reverse complement strand
CAATTCTTTTAGCACTTTTTGAATTCAACTTATAAGTGCAACACTTACAACTTTTTAAAATGACGACTTTTTAAGTAATAATGCAGTCTAGGATTAAATATAACTAACTGAGAACATTGCAAAATTATCGTCTCTATCTCCCCTGATGCATTGAATGTAAACACTTATTAAGTGTTGCACTTATGAGTTGAATTCGCCCTTGTCATTGGAGTCTTGCTATCATCATTTTCATAGCCAATCTGGTGCGGAAATTATTCAGTCTGACGAGCTCGCTCCATTCTACATGGCAATAAAAAACCAGGGATCAAGGCAGCAGTCGATAAGGTAAGGAGCGTAGCTTAAGTCATTAAGGCTGCGAGATACCCACGACCTTTTTGCAGTATTTTCAAACAGCTTAACCGTTATCTTTTTTTACGAAAAAATGGGAGAAAAGGTAGAGTGCCAAAAGGAGAAATCCCCCGTCTCGAAGCACATACCAGCCTATGGAGATATCCGAAAGGGTGCCGTCGGTTGAACTGAAACAGCCGCAATCGATATTCAACCCGCGAGCAGTATTGAAGAGCAACGCCCCGAAAAACGTTATCAGGAGAAGGGTGCTCAAAAAAGTGACGCCGGGGAGCCACAGCCCGAGGATCAAACAAAGGCCTAAAAAAAGCTCAGTCCAAGGTAGAACAATTGCCGTCAAATTAATAAGAAGATCTGGAAGAATCTGGTAGTTGTAGACGGCCTGTGCAAATGCAGCGGGATTCAGGATTTTATCTACACTGGCATAGACAAATACGATTCCCAATGCCAACCTCACTGCGGAAGCGAGAGCCTTTGCCTGATACCACCGCCTCCTTTTTTCAAATCTATGGCCTATGGTGTTAATTTCCCGGGAGTAATCAGCAAGGGAGTTGTTTGAATCTCGGCGTACGTGTTGCACTAGTTTTTCCTTTTAGTTGTGCTTTTCCAATAGCACTTTCATTTTATGGTGGCAGCGAGATGCTCAGTACCCACCGGGCAGGGAGCCCTTTTCAACCGGGAGGCGGTGTTCAACCCAGAGGCTCCAGCCGTTTACCAGTACACGGGCATTGTCATATCCCCTGTAAAACAACTCTTGGGTTAAATCCTCGCTCAATGCACAGCTTTCCCCATCGCAATAGGAAATGATCAGGGCATCTTTAGGAATACCCTCCATCACGGCATCAAAATATTTTTCCACTGCTTCCCAGGGGAGATTGCGGGCCCCCCGGATGTGGCCCTGTTCATAGTGTTCAGGAGAACGGGCATCCAGAAATATCGCCGACCCTGAATGGAAGCTGTCCTTGGCTTCCCCAAGAGCAATCACCATGCTTTCGCCCGTGTCTGAGTGTAAACGTGACTCAGGAGCCCAATCGCTCACAAGGGGCAGCCGGTCAGGGCGAAACTGATTAACAAGAACCGCCAATGTGACAGACACAATGACAATAGCTCCCATCTGCCAGAAACCCAGGTACCAGATTTTTTTGCGCGATGTTTTTTGTATCATTCTTTTCGTGGTTTTTACTCACATGACAGATATCGGTTGGCCGTTCCACGAGGCATGTGAAATATCGCAAAAGCCAAAGATGATCATCCTGCCTCTCTTTTAAACTTAACGAACCGGTCCCTTATCCTTATGTTAATTTCCGGCTTTTGAGGATAATTGGTCTTGAGGTTAAGAAACCCGTGATAGGTCTGTGGCGCACCAGGGATGCTGGTGAATCGAATCTTGAATATTTTAGCTTTTTCGATTTCCTCCACCGTATATGTCAATTTCCCCTCAAGATTAAATTGGCTCGGAGTCATTGTCAAGGGCCTGTCCAACCCGGCCCTGATCTCAATCACTCTGGTGAAGCTCTCTCCTTCTTTCCCATATAAATTGACATATCGCAGGGAGAGATATATGGGGACGTTGACAAAGGCCTTTTGATTCCTTATCTTCCTTCTGCTTCAGATGCCATGGTTTACCTCACTTAAAAAACTCAATCGCTTTTCCACAGATCTACCGGTCCAGTCGAAATTGACCTATGTATTCCCGGAGTTTTTTTCTGTTTTCCTCAATCAATGGCGGGCAATCCCCAGCTCCTTTCACGCCCTCTGCCATCCGAGTGGCGAAGACCATGCAAGTGGGCTCACCGCATTCACGGCAGTTGGTCACAGGTAATAACTTCAGGATATCCAGAATTTTCGGTTTCGGCGCACCTTCATAGCACGGCTCAATCTCCTTTCGCTTACCCCAGCTCTCATTGATCTCCCTTTTGAGCCATTCAATGATCTTATAAGCTTCTTCTTTGTCTTTGAGGGCGTTAATAGCGATCTCGCGGGGATGGACCGTGATGAGTTTGCCCTGTGTTTTAAAAGTCACGGCTGGAAGATCCTTGAGGTACTCAAAGTCTCCAAGCACAGCATTAAGGTAAGGAAGTGCCTCGCTTATATCCTGATCCTCGTGCGCAATACAATGCAGAGATTGAAAGCTTGGATTGCATCCCGGCCTAAAAATTTCTGCAGTATAGCTCCTCAGTAACATGAATGATCTCTCCTATGATTAAATCCGCAAAAAAGCCGCTCTGTTTCATTGCACGACCGGGAGAAAGGGATTGATGATAAAGTAGATCGCAAGCATTCCGATCACAACGCCCGCACCTTTTCGAAACCAGTTTCCAGCCCCCTGCCAGCGACTGTTTTCCAAAACCACTTTCACCGCGGCTGTGGAACTGCCAGCCACCACAATGGGGATGCAGTGGCCGATGGCGAAAAGCAGGATAAAAAGGATCCCCGTGGCCACTTGCTGCTGGATGGTGATAATCGCGAGGATAGGAGCGACAAAACCGAATGTACAGGAACCGGAAAGAACACCGTAGGCCAGCCCCAATGCAAAGGCTCCGAAGATTCCTTTAAGATTAAGGCGATATAAAAGACTGCCCGACATGGAGCATTTTTCAACCCCAAACATGCCTAAGGCCACCCAAATGAGGACCAATCCCACAAGTATCTGCCAGTAGTTTCCCACGTCGCCCAACATGCGTCCTAAAAGGGCGCAAATGATACCGATCAGGGCTATGGTGATAAAGAGTCCGGAGGTGAAGGCAGCAGAGTAATAACCGGCCTCTTTAGGTTTCAGGACCTGCTGCTGGCCGCCAACATAGGCGACAATCAGAGGGATGGATGCCAGATGGCATGGGCTGAAGATCACGCTGATCATTCCCCACACAAAGCAGCCTAAGGCGGCAACAGCGGTTCCCCCGGCGATCCATTCATTAACGGTCAGAAAAAACGTTTCCAGCATGTATATTCCATTCCAGTCTCATTAACTAACGTCCATTTTCTCGAGCTGCTCAAGGATCGCCTTTTTGCTCATAAATCCTTGATGGCGGTGAACCTCTTTGCCATTTGAATCAAAGAAGGTCACAGTGGGCATCATTCGTATTTTGTGTTCCCTGGCAAGGTTCTGGTATTTGTAAATATCGATCACAAGGACTTCAGCCTTTCCTGAATGCTCTTTTCTGATTTCCTGAAGTATGGGCCTCATCTGGCGGCAAGGGATACAGGAATTCGACCCAAAATCGACCACAACCGGCTTGCCACTCTTCAAGGCCTTTGAAAAATCCTCCACTGTATTTGAGTCGGGCGGTTTTGCTGCGATCTTTTGTAAACGGTCATGGTTGATTTCGATGCTGGCGCTTTTACGGAGGTCTCCAATGAACCGCTCCACCTGCTCCTGTTGTTTTCCCTGCCGGATTATTTGTTTGATCATGGAAGCCACCTGTTCCAACGGCTTTCCCTCCATTCGATCCTTGTAGATTTCGTAGAATGTCTCTACTTCCTGTCGGCTTACAGCAGGAGCAGAAGAAAATCTCTTTTCCAGGAACTCTTTGATCACTGTTTCCTCAGATGATGCGGTGCGTTCCGCGTCTTTCTTTTCCTTGGCCGCTAATAGGCCCTGTTTTTTAGCCTCCTGCAAGACAAGTCTCCTCATGATCATTGTCTCAAGGAATTTAGCCGGATTTTCCTTGATGATTCCCCTGGTGGGTTCTTTAATTTTGGCTATTTCCTGATTAAAGTAGTCCACCGTGATCTTATCCCCATTCACCGTAGCAAGAACATGTCTGCCACTCCCCTCAGGATAGAATAGGTAAAAAAGAGAAGCTCCTCCAAGTACAACGATTAAAATTATTCCAATGATAATGCTTCTTCGCCTCATCCTGCCTCCGTATTGTAAGTTGGGTTCCTTAAACCCGGATTGTTCAGCAACCTCCTACTGCGACTTGAAAATCCTTGCTGCAACACTTGTTACCTGATTTTGCTCCTCGACATATTTATGAAGGTGTCAAAAAAAAATGTTTCGCGCTCTGCTACACTATAATGTTGTCGTAACAATTCAATTCAATAAACCGGGGTTGTGCCCCCCCACAAAAATAGTTGCCTTGATAGGTTGCCTTTATAACTGCCTATATTAATGAGGAAAAATATGGTATCCATGACCTTTTTCCCTGCAATATTGCTGCCTGTGAGTACGTCAAAATACAACGCCTAACAGTCACGTCATTTTCGCCAGTATTCAGGCACTAATAAGATAATTACCGTATAGATTTCTAAACGTCCTAAAAGCATGCAGAAAATCAGGATCCATTTTCCTGTTACGGGTATTGAAAGATAATTCTGTACCGGCCCCACTATGCCAAGACCGGGGCCGATATTTCCAATAGATGCGGCAACAGAGGCAAGAGCAGAGACCATATCAAGCCCCAGTGATGCCATAACCAAGGTGGCCACAATAAAAAGCCCCAGATAAAGAATAAAAAAGCCCCAGATGCTGCTGAGAATATGGGCAGGCACAGGCTTTCCTCCCACTTTGACCGTGGTTACAGCATGGGGATGGATGAGGCGAAAGATCTCATGATAGCCATGCCTGATCAAAAGCATGACACGCATAATCTTCATGCCGCCCCCGGTGGACCCCGCCATTGCCCCCAGGAACATACAAAACAGTAAAATGTGCTTGGATAGGGCCGGCCATTTGTCATAATCGGCAGTAACAAAACCTGTGGTGGTTATGATGGAGCTGACCTGAAATGCCGCGTAGCGAAAGGCCTTGGAAAGAGAGCCGTAAACCGATCCATAGATGTTCAGTGTCACAATAAGTATAAATACTATCACCAAAAGGAGGAAGATTCGACATTCTGGGTCCTTGCCAAATACTCTGATGTCACCCTTGATCAGCCTGTAGTGGAGCGAAAAATTAATACCGGCAAAGAGCATAAAGATAATAATAATGACATCGAAGTATGGGCTACCAAATTGGGCAATGCTCCCATTCTTGGTTGAGAACCCCCCTGTTGGCATTGTGCAAAAGGCATGGCAGATGCCGTCGAAGATGGACATTCCACCGGCAAATAGCAGAACGATTTCAAGCACAGTGAGAAGAAGATAAACTTTCCAGAGGGTTTTTGCCGTTTCTGATATTCTTGGTTTGAGTTTGTCCACAACAGGGCTGGGAATTTCTGCCTTGTAGAGCTGCATTCCTCCAACTCCTAAAAACGGGAGGATTGCAATGGAAAGCACGATAATACCCATTCCGCCAAGCCACTGGGTTTGGCTTCTCCAAAGCAGAATTCCTTTTGGAATACTCTCAATATTGCTCAAAATGGAAGCACCGGTGGTTGTAAAACCAGATAAGGATTCAAAGTAGGCATTAGTAAAGTCTTGTATGTGGCCCGAGAAGAGATAGGGGAGGGTCCCGAACAATCCAGCCATTATCCACCCGAGGGTTACAATGGCAATACCGTCCCGGTGACTGAGGTGGTTATTCTGATTTCCCTTTGTTGCGAGGGAAACAATGAGCCCAATGCCGGATGTTATAAGCGTGGACAGGAGCAACGCCCAAGTACTACCGTCTTTATAGATGAGAGAAGCGAGCAGGGGCAGGGCCATAGAGATACCGAGAAAAAGAACCAGTATCGCAATAAACCGTGTGATGATCCTTAAATGCATTAGAAGTATTCCAGCTTCACGGTGAGCAGCTTTTCCAGCTTGGGGATAGCCTTTTCAAGAGAAAAGATGATGAGACGGTCTTTAGGCATGATGATACTGTCGCCACGGGGAATGATAATTTCTTTCCCCCGGACGATGGCCCCCACGATGGCCCCTTTAGGGAATTTTACCTGGGATAAGGGTACATTTACAATATCAGATGTGTCCAGTGCCTCAGCCTCGATGGCCTCGGCGTGTTCTCCTTTTAGTGGCGCCACGGAAATGATCTTACCACGCCGAATATACTGAAGAATTGCCCTGACAGCTGAAAGCCTCGGGCTTACGACGGTATCGATCCCGATGGCTGAAACCAGCGGAATATAGCTCAGTTTGCTGACTCGTGTGATCGTCTTTTTTGCGCCCAAACCTTTCCCCAGAAGAGACATGAGAATGTTGTTTTCTTCATTTCCGGTTATGGCGACCATAAAATCCACATCTCCGATGTTTTCCTCTTGGAGAAGATCTTTGTCCGTCCCATCGCCGTTAATTACAATCACCCGCTCAAGCTTTTCAGCCAGGCTGGCACACTTTTCCGGGTCTTTATCAATAATTTTTGCGCTAATATTGGTCAGGTCCAGGGCAGTGGCCAGGGCAGTACCTGTCTGCCCAGCACCAACAATAATTACTCTCCTCAGGCTTTCTTCCTTGATATCGAATAGTTTAAGTGCTGAATCCAACTCATCATTTCTAACGACCAGATAGACCAGGTCATCGGCCTCGACTGTATCCTGGCCGCGTGGAATTACCACCTGATCTCCTCGGACTATGGCTCCCACGAGGAGTTTTCCTTCAAGGTCCTTAAAAGTTAGCAACTGTCGACCGGTGAATGGGGAATCTTTTGGCACGGTAAATCCTACAAGTTTGACCCTCCCCCCAACAAAGTCAATAACATCAGAGGCACCAGGGACTTTCATAAGACTTAGAATGGTTTCCACCATCACCGATTGGGGATTAATAATATGGTCAATGCCCAGGAGATCTCGACTAAAGAGCTCCTTTTCCTCCAGGTATTCTTCGTTTCTAACGCGGGCTACCTTGAGCATGTAAGGGTTAAGGCTGCGGGCAAACAGGCAGGAGATCAGGTTTACTTCATCGCTATCAGTGGCTGCAACCAACATATCTGCTTCCCTGATCCCGGAATCTTTAAGGGCCTTAGGGCTCGTACCTGAAGCCAGATATGCCTGGACATCCAGATTACCGGAAATCCGCTCTATTTTTTGGGCATCCTTGTCAATGAGGACCACATCATGGCTTTCCTCAGAGAGTTTCTGGGCAATGTTAAACCCTACTTCGCCCGCCCCGACGATGATGATTTTCATTAAAGTCTCCTTTGGAAAGGAAATTGCCGATAGAAATCACATGGCAATATTAGCGCACATGCAGTCCTATTTAAAGGAGGAAGGGGAAAAAGTCAACCTGCCTGCTATATCGGCAGGGATACGTCAAAGTATCTGTTATGAGGCGATTGAAAGTCCCCCCTCGCCCCCTGTTGCTAAACTGAATTTTACCCATAAGTTGGGCGCTGGACACAGGGGGTGTGTGCTTGCAAGGTTAGAGACTAAATATATCTCATGCGGCTGATCAGAGGGGCAGGAGGATTTTTCTTCCGTTCCGGGCCTCCCGGGCTGGTCTTTTCAGTGACTTATCTGCGGGGGAGTTGTGCCCCCTCCGCATTCTCGACGTCGTCGAGCTGCGGTTTCCCCCACTGATAGGTCACGAAAAGACGGCGCCCTCCCGGCAGTCACGTTAGAAAATCCCTCCTGCCCCTCTTGAGGGACCCAAATATCCTTTCCTCCCCCCTGTGTCCAGCTCGAGATAGGGGACATGGACAGTTTGCTCAAGGGGGGTGGGGGGGGATTTTTCTCAATTGGACATGCCAATACTTTACTTTATACTCGTTGCTGATTCCATTTATATGGACAAGAGTAATGCACAATGATATAGAAACCACTCTAATTGACGTCCAACTAAATGAAGGGATCTTTTCGGGGATATAATGGAGACAATTGGACTGGCTTATGAGGGAGAGCGGTTAAAAAAATACATTGACGGATTTTCCGAGGCGAAGATCCTTGTAATAGGTGATATCATCATGGACGAGTATATCTGGGGTGATGTTTCAAGGATTTCTCCAGAAGCTCCGGTCCCTGTTGTGGAAGTCAGGAACGAGACTAAAATGCTGGGGGGTGCTGCCAATGTAATCCACAACATTGCAACCCTCGGGGCAAAGCCTACCCTTTGTGGAGTAGTGGGTGGGGATCGGACTGGCAAGGAGATACTGAATAAAATCAATAACATGGGTTTGATTTCCCATGGAATAGTGATGGAGCAAGACAGGACCACGAGTATAAAGACACGGGTCGTGGCACGCAACCAACAAGTCGTCCGCTTTGACCGTGAAAGCCCGACAAATATGAAGCCTGAGAGTACAAAAAGCCTACTGAACTTCATAGAAAAAAACCTTGATGACTTGGATGCCATTGTCGTGGCCGATTACGGTAAGGGAGTCATCTCGGCCTCATTGATGGAGGGTTTGCGAAAGTTGATTCAGGATTCCTCGGTCATTATTACCGTCGATCCCAACACAGATAATTTCGAGTATTACCATGGAGTGGATGTGATCACTCCCAATCACCATGAGGCGGGGGCCTTTTGCCGTTTTAAGATCATGGATGAAGAAACACTTGCGAAAGCCGGCAACCAAATACTCCATGAGCTCGATTGTAACTCAGTGCTCATTACGCAAGGCAAAAACGGCATGACGCTTTTTGAAAGTGGTGGAGAGATAAACCACATCCCGACCGTTGCAAAAAAGGTTTTTGATGTGACAGGGGCTGGGGATACGGTAATTAGCACGTTTTCTCTGGCATTGGCTTCGGGTCTAGACTTGAAATCTGCAGCAATTTTGTCAAATTTCGCGGCAGGTATAGTGGTCGGCGAGGTTGGAACCTCTACAGTCAACGCAGAGGAATTGAAAAGGATCATAGGGGAGTAAAGCGACGCCAATGAGCCAGCCACATGAGCCGGAGCCTGTCAAGCTTATTTCAAGCTTGTTTTCGCCTGACAAAGACCTCATTGCTACAGTCATAGGTGAAATGGCTAAGATATTCGGTTCAGTGGACTGGATTAGCCCTGAACTCTTGTTCGACCGCACCAAGTACTATGCGCGGGAAATGGGATGGCCCCTCCATCGGCGCTTTATATCTTTTAGCCAGCTGGTCCCTGCGGATAATCTTGTTGAGATAAAATTAAAAACAAACGAGGTTGAGCAACAACACATCCGGGAAGGGAACAGGTTGGTCAATATCGACCCTGGCTATATATCGCCTGAAAGGCTGATTCTGGCTACTGGTAAAAACTATGTGCACCGGGTCTATCTAAAAAATGGTATCTACGCAGACCTGACGTTGCTTTTCCAAAGAGGAAGCTTTGAGCCGCTTAAGTGGACTTACCCTGATTATGCAGCTCCGGAAATCATCGGATTTTTCAATGAAATTAGAGAACGATACATGGAACAAATGAGGGAGATGAAGCGAATTGATTAAAAGCATGACAGCCTACGGCAGAAGCGAATATCGTCTGGGAGATACGCTTTTCATTGCAGAAATTAGGTCAATCAACAATCGTTACCGCGATATTATTCTCCGGATTCCAAAGAATTACCAGGTCCTCGAGAAGGAACTCAAGACCATCATCTCTTCCAGAATCAAGAGGGGGCGTATCGAGGTGTCGGTGCAAATGGAAAACAATGGTGAGGAAGGCCCTTACAACCTCGAGCTGAATATGTCTCTTGTGAATTCCTATTCCAACATATTTAATCAACTGGCCGAACATTTGGGCCTTGATCAAGAAATCCAGCTTGATTCTCTTTGCCAAATGAAGGATGTTATACTTTTTAAATCAGAAGAGGGCGACGTGGAGAAATTAAAACCCGGATTCCAGCAGGTGGTGGAACAGGCCCTCGATTCCCTTGATGTGATGAGGGTAAAGGAGGGAGATGCCATTGAGGCCGATTTTATAGAAAGGCTCAATCTGCTGGTGCAGTATGTCAATGAGATAGATAATCGGGCCCCGAGTGTTGTAGAAGAATACAGGAAAAGGCTCAAAGATAAGATTGATCGTATTCTGAAGGATATGACTCTGGACGACATCCGGCTCGCCCAAGAAGTAGCCCTTTTTGCCGAGAGATCTGATATAACAGAAGAAATTGTGCGAATCAGAAGCCACCTGAAACAATTTCGCGAATATCTCTCAATTGATGACGCCATGGGAAGAAGACTGGATTTCTTGATTCAAGAGATCAATAGAGAAGTAAATACGCTCAGCGCAAAGGCCAGTGATTCATTTATTTCCAAGGTTGTCGTGGAGATGAAGGCAGAGCTGGAAAAATTGCGCGAGCAGGCTCAGAATGTGGAATGAAAGGAGGCATATCTATGAGTCCCAAACTTGTAAATATTGGTTTCGGAAATTCGGTTGTTTCCAGGCGGGTCGTCGCCATCATCTCTCCAAACGCTGCACCTATTAAGCGGCTCCGCGACGAGGCCAGGGATGAAAAACGGCTGATCGATGCCACCCAGGGAAGACGAACCAGGTCGGTGATTATTACCGATAGTAATCATGTAATACTATCGGCCATTCAGTCTGAAACTATTGCCCAGAGATACAGCCCCAATTGTACGTTAAGCGGGGAAGAGATCGAAGAATAGGTATGTCAGGTCAGCTTTTTGTGATTTCCGCACCATCAGGAGCAGGGAAGTCGACCATCTTAAAGGCTCTCAAAGGCAGAATTGAGGGTATTGGATATTCGATATCCCATACCACTCGCAGGCCAAGGGGTACTGAAAAAGATGGTACGGACTATCACTTTGTGGAAAGAGAAACATTCAGCCGTATGATCGATGGGGGGGATTTTGTGGAGTGGGCGCAAGTCTATGATGATCTATACGGCACATCCTCCTCAAGTCTTAATGAACAAACCGCTACAGGACTCGATGTATTACTGGATGTGGATAGCCAGGGGGCGCGAAACATAAAGAAAAATTTTAGAACAAGTGTGCTTATCTATGTGCTGCCTCCGTCTTTGGAAGCCCTTAGAAAACGGCTTATGGCGCGCGGAACGGACGGTGAAAGCGTCATAAGAGCGCGCATGGAAAAGGTGCCCCATGAGATCAAACAATGCCTGTGGTATGATTATATCATCATCAATGATGATTTGGAAAAGGCCATTGAAGAAGCCCAAGCCATTATCCTATCTACAAGATGCCGAACAGCCCGGCAGACCCCAATTGTAAAGAAGTTGTTTTACATTTAATTCCCATAACCTGAATACTGCTCCATCCTAATTTGAAATCGGTTATCAATCTGCTCAAATAAAAGAGAATAACCTCCCTTGCCTATCGGATTTTCGGCTTGTCTCATCTGATTCCTGTTCGATGGCAAGGATCTCTCCTTTCAAAAAGTACCTGTCAAACAACCGATTGAAATCAGTCCAGGATCCTTCTCGGTTATCTTTTTCCATAAAACGGGCCAAACCGAT
>CP070700.1:3011316-3015648 GCA_020349865.1 Desulfobacteraceae bacterium | reverse complement strand
CTTTGCAAATTCTCTATAAAGTAAAAGTGGTGGATTTCAACATTCATCAAACTATTTGAATTTAATGGCTATCGTTACACACAATACTGCCCAACACCCTGGTGCCAGCGTTTTGTCTTAAGTCTCAAGTCTTTCAGTTTTTATCGTCTTTAAAGCCAATCTCCCATTGGGTGCCATCACAAAAGAGCTTGTTTTTTGAACTTCCATACCGGCACAGCGTGCAATGCTCGTTTGACACCTCCTCTGCTCTGTTATCATGCCCGGCAACCCGGATGCCGCCGATAACACAATAAGGCCCATGTGTGCTGGGGTCAGGCCATTTATTTGCAGTTACCGGGACTTAATCTGACAGAGATCAGTAGCTGGCCCGGATTTGAGCGGACAGAAGACCACTTATCGTAATATGCTTTCCTGGGGGGTGGATTGAGGCATGGTTACGATCACAATACTTAAAAATATAGTTATTCCAGCATCATAGCTGAAATTTATACTTTTGCCGTCATGTCGGCTAACGGATCTTATACAAGATATTGGCCTGCTGAAACTGGGTCTGACCAAGCTAAGTGTATGATAGTATAAGGTAAATGAGAGAAATAGTGGTCTTTTTTGGCCTTGGAATGCCCATTTTGAGGCTGAAAACATAGGGTTCATCCGGTTAATGAGTACCGCGAAACTGATGTTCACCTCCGCTCCTTCGGAGCGTCGGATCCAGGGGGTCCCCCATCCCATAACAACCTGAAATCACAAAGGCCTTCCAGCAGTCACTACGATAAGACCGCTTCAACCTTCAATCCCGCAACCATGCGTTGTGTTGAGGCATGCTCATTAACCGGGTGAACCAACATAGACAGCAGCTAATGGCCAGAAACAAAAGACACTACATCCCAGGACAAATTTGGCACACCCCAGTTAAATAAGCATGCCCTGTGCAATCCACCATAAAAGGTCCCCAAAGCGGATACCCCGGCAGGAGAATTCATCCATGCTTTTTAATTAGCGCCCTTAATCCCAGTCGTTCCAGAGTAGCATCTGCAGGAACTCCGCTATGTGGATCCCACCCCATGGCCTTGCGGTATTCATGGGCCAGGCTATCTATATCAATTGTGATACCAGCAAGGGGCCCTTCCTCCTTGGGAGGTAAACCTGCCAAACGCAGGGGCAATTTAACATCGGAAGGTCTTATGCCTTCACGGACATTGAAGCACTGCCGCAGAGTCTGAATGCGTGCCCCAGTTTCTAACGCCTCTTCCATATTCATGTTCCACCCGGTCACTGCATTGAAAAACTCAAGTAAGGGGAAATTACCGAAAAAGATCACAGGAAACAGGCAAAGGCCGGCACAATTACCCACTTGCATGTAGTTCGAAGCGGTCGCGCTTATGGGACCCTTACTCTTGTATTCATAACGTTCGATCTCGGGGATCTTTAGTTCAGGATAAGGAGCAATAGATCCACCACCCGCTTCGATACGAGCCATGGGTGCAGCAGTATGTCGGCCCGGTGTAGGATCGCAAACGAAACCAGTTCCCCGGCTCGGCAGAAACAGTGCATTGTGCAACCCGGGTTCCTGTCCTCCAACATGCATGGCACAGGCTTCAGCGCCTTTGCCTATTTTCTCGGCCGCAACCTTAACGCCGTCAGCTAGGATGTCGCCAAAGCCCTCTCGGCATATGATTTTATTGACCATGGCAATCATCGCTTCCGAATTACCCCATGTGAGCTCAATGCCATCAGTGTCCGTCTTGGAAATAATCCCATTTTCAAAACACTCCATTGCGAACGCAATAACTGCACCGGCCGATATGCTATCCAAACCGCTTCTGTTACACATATCATTGAGCTTTATAATGGACGGAAGGTCATCATTCATACACATGGTGCCAAACGCTCCAATGGTTTCATACTCTACCTTGTGCACCTCCCCCACAGGATATGGACCATTCGAAACACTGAAAATGCCGCCACAAGCAATGGGGCAATTTGCACAGCCAAATTTCTTTTTTTGATACTGAATCACGGCATCGGCATCTGCTATTCTATCCAGGTTTGGGAATGCCTGCTCACCGGCCAAAAGCCAATTTTTTACTGGTGTCGCCCCACCGACTACGAGGCCTTTAGTCAGCGCGCAGGTGCCATGGTCCATCAACATTTTGGGAAAGCCCTCCATTTCGCGAAGCTCATTCACGAACCTTTTGCGCAACTGGTCAAGCCCTTCTTTGTCAGCCACAGCAGCTTTCCCCGTTCCGTGCGCCGCAACAGCTTTGAGCCGTTTTGAACCCATTACCGCACCCACCCCGGAACGCGCGGCAATACGGCCTTGGTCGTTTACAATACCAGTGATCAGTGAAAGTCTTTCTGAGGCGGGACCAATTGACGCAACCCTGAGTTTTGGCGTGCCCAATTCATTTTGAATTATGTCCTCTGTTTCGATGGTGTCCTTTCCCCAAAGGTGAGAAGCATCCCTCAGATCGAGTCGATCCTCCGTCACTAGAAGATACTTCGGGGTAGAAGCAACGCCAGAGAAGAAAATCGCGTCCCAACCTGCAGATTTCAATTCACTGCCGAAATACCCTCCCGAATTGGCATCTCCCCAGCCACCAGTAAGCGGTGACTTGCATACCGCCATATAGCGTCCACCGGTAGGTGTTTTTGTCCCGGTCAAAGGCCCGGTGGTAAAGCCCAAAATGTTTTCCGGCCCCAACGGGTCGATCCCTTTTTTCTGGCGCTCGAACAGAATTCGCACGCCAAGACCGTACCCGCCAATAAAATCGCGGGCAAGAGTTTCGTCAAACTTCTCCTCTCTAATTTCTCCTTTCGAGAGATCTACAAATCCTATCTTTCCCCGGTAGCCTCCAATCATTTGCCAACTCCTTTCTTGCGTTTTATTTCAACTCTCAAAGCCTGTTTCTCTAAGGCAGGTGTTTGGTACTTATGACCTTGAAAATATCCCCAACTTAAACTCTTGACTCTTCACTAAAATGTTGTGTCTACCTTCCTGACCAGTGAATTAAGGTCTTTTAACTGATGCTAACCTCTGCCGAAGTCCCGCTCCACACCGTCCATCTCGATCACAACGCCATCCTTTATTCTGATGCCTGGGGAGGGATCGAAGGGACTTCCGGCCGTAATCAGGCCAACCTCCGGCCACGGTTTGATAAACGTCTCACGGTTCACGGGACGCTCGGCAAGTTTCTCAAAGCGTTTTGATCGCATTTTGGTGCCTCAGGGTATCTTAGATCCTTAAAAATGCTGATCCCTCGGGGATTACTCAAAAAATCTTTCGAGGATGCGCAATTTTCTTTGCGTAGGCGACTGCGCTCTGCCTCACACAACGTTCGTAACTCTATTTCATATCGACGGCGACTTTTACTACCACTTTGTGGAGGGGCCCTATGCCCCCCAAAGGTGCGTGAGCGTCCTCAGGAAAAAAGACAGTGAACGTGCCAGGTGGGGCTACTAACCAACCAAGTATCCGGTCGATCTGAAAAGAACGCAACATCCTTATCTCTATTGTAACCACTGGCCTCTTCGGTGCATTCCACAAATGGGTTCCAGCCAATATGGTCCGTCCCCGCGACAGTAAATTGAATATCGATAAATAGCCTATGAATCTCCAACCTCGCATTATCTCGGCCTTTGCCATTTTCCCGGATCACAATCGCATACCGCCGGTCATCATTCATGGGATGCCGTCCAGCAGAAAGAGTAGCCAGGTCATTTCGATTTAAAAACTCAAACGCGGCCGTAAATCCTGGATGGACCGCAGCATAACGTTTCCAGTTTTCTAATTGATCTAAGATCATTTCTGCCTCTCCTTCTCGATACAATGTTGTGCTTGACCTCCTTATGCCCCATGAGTCGGGCAAACACAGCGGGGTCTACATCTTCACCCTTTGGTGGGTTATTCCTGTTCTATTTAAGCGCCATTTTTTGTGGGAAAACCTTGCTTTAATTCAAGTACCTGCTTGACTAAATTCCGAATAGAATAACCGGCCATAATGAATCCGGCCGAAGGGATACTCAAGTACCAGAGATGTCTCGGCAATTCAAGGATGGGGGAACGATCATGGGCCCGAATCATTAACTTGAGGCCATAATAGCACATTAAGAATATTAATATAATCGAAAGGATCTCAACCACCAAACGGAGGACCTTACCTGATTTTTTCCCCATCAGCAGGACCTCCAGCCATTTCACACGAAAGTGTTCATGATTGCGCCATAAAGCCGCTGAATCGATAAAAACCATCCAGGCAGAGGCCTATTCAAGCGAACTCATTCAAATCCCTCAAGTCTCTCATTCAACGATTACATCACGCCTCTTTCTTCGCT
>CP070700.1:3007071-3011216 GCA_020349865.1 Desulfobacteraceae bacterium | reverse complement strand
CCATATCCAATTTCGTCTTAGGACCAACTTTAGGGGGTATTTATTACAGTGTTTTTCCAGCTACGGCATCTATGGGTCTTATAATCGCTTCCACGGGAACAGCATTGGCAGCACTTGCTATATTGAGCTCTTTTTCTGGCATAATAACAGATCCAATTCAGTATAAATTGGGTTTGCATCAAAAAAGACTGAATAAATTAATTGATTTTCTTGATAAAGAGTTGAAGGGACAAGGTGATTCAAAACTCCATTTCAAGGACCAGTATATTGCAAGGATATTTGATTTGCTAGATTTGTTTAAGGCAGCAGCAAAAACAATTGTTTGAAGTTGATCCTTTTAATATCAAGGATAAACCCATGTAGCAAAAACCGGAATTTTAGTCATAGGAGCTGGGGCAATTGGAATTGGCACTACAATACTTTTGCACCATTTCTTGGGGATCAATGCACCAGATTAGGTGCATTTTCGAATGACTTTTCAACCTGCCAATTCCCCCTCTAAATAAAATCTGCCGATCACCATTGGTCAAATATATCAAAGGTTTTTGAGTTGGATGATATCTGCCCTTGTGTGGGAGATATCAAAGATCTTAGTAGCAATGTGAACCGGGGATTTAACTGCTTACCGAAGTTTATATTTTTTTAGCAATAGATTTGGTTATGACTGGGAGATCAAACCTTAAAAATGTTTTTATTTTAGTAGCATACCAGTATTAGAAAGGCTCAACCGGGTTTCTAGATACAGAATATGAAGGGTTTTTCCATTCCAGATATCAGGTGGGGTAGGCCCCAGATACTGAGGTCCACATATAACCACTTTTGGGACGCGGGGAGCTGGGAGATGGATTAGTCGATTTTGTAGTCTTAGAATTTTGGTGACACTATGGCTCCGGGCGGGGGCCTGCCCTTTACTTCCCACAGCCCAAGGTGATCGAGCATCTCTTCTATAATCTCCTCGTCCTCTATCACGTCAATTATTTTCATCTTTCCAGAACATATCGGCCAAGTCAGGGGGTCCACCCAATAGATTTTTTGGATCAATCTTGCCCAATTTTAAGAGTAAAACCTGCTCCGTCTATACGGGACCCGACGGATGAAACGATGGCCAAGGCTAGGGACGAGGAGGCAAAGTTCCGTGAATATTTCAGCCGGCGGTATTCCTAGCGCCGGTGAAAGAAAATGCATAGCCAACCAAGGCCAGCAGGCCCATGATGCCTATGGAAAGATAAAGCCAGTTTAAGCTGGAAAAGGCAAGGACGGAGGTTCCGATCATGGGACCCAGCGCATTCCCTGCAAATCTGCTTGAATTCAAGAACCCTATCACCCGTCCGTCCGAATCCAAGGCAAAAGAGGAAAAGACTAACGGTATGACAGCGGCAATCATGGCCGTCTGAAGCATGCGAACACCAACGAAACTCGCAACCCCGGGACTTAGCGATAGCAAGAATTGCAAAACCGTTCCCAGGATACCGACGGTAATGATCAACCTGTGACTCGTGACCCTTGCAGCCAATCTGCACAGCAAAAAGGTTCCGGCCATTGCCGTTGCGGTATACAACATCACAACCGCCCCGGCCGATTTTATGGCCATGCTTTCTTCCATATAGAATCCCCGAAAAACATTCGGAAGGACGCTGGGCAAGAACATCAACTGGACGGTTGCCGTGAAACAAAGTCCCCACCCGATAAGAGTTTTTTTGTTCATCGCATGTTTTGTAGAGGCGCTGGTTTCTCTTGATTCATGTGGAAACTCATTCACATAGAAAAAAGAGAATGCCAGGGTCACAAAGACGAAAGCTGAGGCACTTATAAAGGCGCCTCTGTAACCCAGCGTCGTGGCGGCTAGAGCGCCTATAGGGGGGCCGATCAACTGTCCGAGTGTCATGGCATTTTGAAACAACCCTGTATCTCTCGATGCCCATTCTTTGGACGACGACGAAGAAACAATGATCAGGCCGACTGTAGAAATACCGCCCAGTATCCCCTGGATGATGCGAAGGACAAGAAGAACAGGACGACTCGAGACAAACCCCATCAACCGGATGATAACGGTATGGGAAAACAGCCCTCTCATAAAAAGGACCTTGGGACTCAGACGGGAGGTTAGGGATCCCCAAAAGGTAGACGCAAGAGCCGCAGCAAAGCCAGGTGCTCCCATGATAAATCCCACCCATATCAGCGTCTCTTGAGAGGAAAAGGGGCTGATGTCGTGAATGAAAAAGGGGAGGAAGATCATGACGAAATTGAAAGAAAAGGCCATCCCGAACATGGAGAGAGAAATGAAGAGAACGTTACGATAGTTTCTTTGATTCATATCATCACATGACAGGTTTGCAGATGATTTCATGGATGCGGAGTGAGCTTAACCTAGTAGTGGGGGCAGCAGTGGCAACGAAAGCTGTATCCGCTCCGGAGCCCGTACCTGCCACCGCAATAACTTTTTCTCCAACCTCGATACATCCTCCGTCACAGGCCATCAAAAGGATCTCCAGACAAACCTTCGTTCCCTGCCCAAAGGTGCGAAGAAGGTTAGCCATAGCCTGGGGAGCGTTTGTACCGTAAAACTCTGTAGTGTGAAATAACATCGTCCCGAAATGAACTTGGTGGTTCTTCGCCCGAAGCTCACCCACAAGTTCCTGTGGGAAGGGCTGGTCTTCGCCTTTGAAACCGAATTGCCATGGAACGATGACTAAACGGCGGTCTGTTCCGGTGACGGCTTCAAGGAAGTTTTTTGCTGTAGCCCCTCGGGTCGATTCCACGACAAATCGATTTATTCCTCTTGCTTGAGCTCTCTCTTTAACCAGCTGAATGAGTTCCGCTGTATTCTCTTTTCCTGGTTTCTCAAAATAGACGATTTTTTCTTCCATACTTTTTCACCTCTTCAATTAAGGATATTCTAATGTGGTCCGGGAGAGCAACCAAACGCTGTGCCAGCCCGACCGGGGGTGCTCTCTGCCGAGTTGCCTTTTGTTCATATCAGATTTCGATCGGCAAAGACAATGGGAATACTAGCTCGCTCCAATTTCATTTGTCCTTCCCTTGCTTACTCTGTCCTTTGTAGGGTAATCTAAACAAAGAAGTATGCGTTCATTAAAAGCGTCTGCGGTGTAAAAGATCTACAGGCAATTCCATCGCGCAGGGGGATACCTCACCTCAAGAGAGAGCCTCTGGTCAAAGGGTTTGTTTTTCTAAAGGCCCTTTGGCCTCGGTGGACAGCGATGACGGCAGTCTGATTGAAGAGGTTTTTCTTCACCCCTATAGTGTCAGGGAAACTGGCGGATGACGAGTTCCAATTGAAGCCTATCGAGCAGTCAGGGTGAAAGCCGTTTCTGACTTCTTAAATAAATCATAAGGGTGAAGCGGGAAATCAGACTCTGGCTTTTTACTGTGCACGGAGCACCACGAAAGCCTCCCAAGTAATTGAAATTCAGGCACCATCGCACCTCGCGGTGTCAGACTTATCTCAGGTTTTTGAGGCGGATGATATTTTCACCTTTTGGATGGATATCTCAGAAATCATCAGGGTGAAAACGCTGTTCGCCTTACCCTGACTGCTTCCAGCTAGGCATACAGATTATCGATCCATTTCATGGCCTCTACATCACTTATCTTCCCAAGATATCGCTCGGTTGTTGACAGGTTAGCGTGGCGTAGGATCACTTTGCTGACTATTTCTATCGGGACACCGGACCGAGATGCATAGGTGGCTGCATGGCGCCTTAGATCATGGGGCCTGAGATGAATGCCCACTACACTACCCGCTTTTGCCACCATTTCCCTTGCAGCCTCATAACAAATCAGGAAAATGCGCTGATGGGGTTGAATGCCATTTTCCCTGATATAGTCTTTGAGTCTGTCGGCGAGCCTCTGTGGGATGAAGACGAATTCCTGCTCCCTACCACTCTTGGGATCTCTAAGGGTCAATCTCCGCTCATTGATATCTGAGGGAGTAGGCTTCAGCACCTCACTGATCCTCATTCCACCCCTTGCCATCGGTTCAAGAATCAACCGGTTTCTTGGCTTTGATGTTCTGAAAATAACCTCATCAACGGTTTCTTGCTCGATAATGTTCCAGTGATACGACGGTCTTGCCCTGAAAAGCTTTTTCAACATTGGGGTGTCGCAGGGATTCCGAAAGTCCTGAT
>CP070700.1:3003926-3006971 GCA_020349865.1 Desulfobacteraceae bacterium | reverse complement strand
TAACGACTTGGGGTTGGCTACGGCAAACACATTGGCCGGGCTTAAGGCAGGGGCACGTCAGGCCGAAGTAACTGCTAACGGCATAGGTGAGAGGGCGGGGAATACATCTCTTGAAGAAGTGGTGATGGGACTTTATACTCGTAAGGATCTTCTGGGACTCAGCACGCGCATAAACACCGAAGAGATTTACCCCACAAGCCGACTGGTGAGCATGATCACGGGCATAGTAGTACAACCCAACAAGGCCATAGTAGGTGCAAACGCCTTTGCACATGAGGCAGGTATTCACCAGGACGGCGTATTGAAAAATCCAATGACGTATGAGATCATGGAGCCTAAGACCGTAGGCCTCGGCCGAAACCGCTTAGTGCTGGGTAAGCACTCCGGCCGCCACGCGTTCAAACAGAAACTCGCAGAGCTGGGGTATGAGTTGTCTGAAAAGGAACTGAACCGGCTATTCGAAAAATTCAAGGAACTTGCCGACAAGCGGAAAGAGATCCTCGATGAGGATATTGAGGTACTGGTGGCCGAGGAGATTCTCAGGGTCCCGGATGTCTATCAACTGGATTACCTCAATGTGGTAAGCGGCAATGTGGCGGTTCCCACGGCCACGGTCAAATTGGAAATTCAGGGAAATGAAGCACTGAGCGCAGGATTCGGGGTGGGGCCCATTGATGCGACCTTCAATACCATAGCCAAAATGGTGGGGAGCCGGGCCAAGCTGTTACGGTTCTCGGTCAATGCCATCAGCGGAGGCATGGATGCACAAGGAGAGGTGACCGTACGTCTCAAGGAAAACGGTCTTGTGGCCCTTGGCAAAGGCGCTGATCCAGACATCATTACGGCCAGCGCAAAGGCTTATATAAATGGGCTGAATCGTCTCGAATACATGAAAAGAAATCCTTCTCTGGCAGCGGAAGAAAGAACGTTGTGACCGTAAGATTTTGCAAGGTGCATATCACGACAAATGAGCGGTGAGGAGCCTAAGCATTAGCAGATTGGCAGTTAAGTAAGGAACAGGGAGAACAATGGATGATGTTCGGGTAGCAGCTGTTTGCATGAATGCTGCGTTAGGCGAGGTAGAAAAGAATCTTGACCGGATTGGATCTTTTGTTTTTGAGGCCTCGGAAAGGGGCGCGGAGATCGTCTGTTTTCCGGAGCTGTCGGTGACCGGCTATACCTTGATGCGGCCTGTTGAGGTATATAAAATGCTGGCTCAGGAAAAGGCAATAGAGCGCTTGATCAGAATGGCTCAAGAGGCTCATGTGGTTCTTATTGCGGGCTTGATAGAGGTTTCAGCCGGAACCAAACCGTATATAACGCAGGTGGTGGCAGGGCCTGAGGGTCTCATTGGGCTTTACAGGAAAACCCACCTCTCCCCTGCTGAGAAAGAGGTCTATCAGGCGGGTCGAGATATTGAGGTCTATAACTGGGGAAATACCGCTTTTGGCGTGGAGCTCTGCTACGAGGCCCACTTCCCTGAAATCAGTACAACCCTTGCCCTCATGGGTGCCGATATTCTTTTCTTGCCCCACGCCTCTCCGCGAGGAGATCCCAAAGGAAAGTTACAAAGCTGGCTGAGGCATCTCCCTGGCAGGGCCTTTGATAATGGTGTCTTTGTAGTCGCATGCAACCCGGCAGGAAGTTCCATCGAGGGTTTTTCATTCCCAGGTGTTGCCCTTGTTTTGGGTCCGGATGGTCAAATTATGGCAAAGTATACGGGCAATGAAGAAAAGATCCTTTTTATGGCTCTTAAAGCAGCTCGCTTACAGGCCGTAAGACAACACCGGATGAAATACTTTATTCCTCAACGAAGGCCCGAGCTTTATGACAAAATAGTCAAAGAATAGCCATTACGAGTATTCTTATCACCGGGCTCTTAAAGGAAGGCCCAATCTTAGAGGACCACCTGAAAAGGAGAGGGCGCTAAGGTGCTCTTTTGGCACCTTTTGCGCCCTCTCAGTTTGTAATGATTCGTTTTCAGAAAAAGGAACAGAAACAGAATTAGACGCAGCCCGTGGGCTTTGGCAGTCCTGCCATTTTACAGGCGCCTTTGCCCGGTCCGGATGGAAATAACTCATAGATGTACTTGAGTTTAAAGCCCGTCACTTTAGAGAGAATTCTGACCATCGGGGCAATTCCGTTTTTCTTGTAATAATCCTGCAGGACATTGATGACCTGCCAGTGCTCATCGGTCAGTTCTTCGATACCTTCAGTTGTTTTCACATGTCTTACCCAGGCCTCATTCCAGTTGTTGAAATCGTCAATGAAACCGTCTTCATCAACATTGAAGGTTTGCCCCTCAAAATCTACTGTTGGCATAATTGCTACCCTCCTTATTTAAGATATTAAGATATCTTAGCTTATGTGGTTTTACATCATGGCCTCATTCAGGATGCATTTGAATTGTTCCATATAATTCATAATTTCTGCGTTGTCAATCGTTCTTTTAAAACTTTCTGGAAAATTCTTGTCGATTTTCTCTATAAGCGATTTTCCGATATTCTGAAGCTGCCCTAACAAGGTGCTTTGCCCACATCCGGTTCCCTCCTGCGTGTATATGCGTAAAGGTAGCCAATACGTTTTTCCTTAAAATACCATCTTGCTTGCCATCCACGCCGTGGCCTCGACACACCTTGAAGACGAAATCCACATTTTCTTCCCCGACAATTATGGCCTCTGAATAGTGAAA
The DNA here is from genome assembly GCA_020349865.1 of Desulfobacteraceae bacterium. Next base: position 3,004,279 of record CP070700.1, on the reverse strand, counting down.
CTCGTGCCCTTTCAATATCTCGCCTACAGGATAGTAAGGATTTGACCTATCTACTTTCAAAACCGTATATCCATGCCCCTGAGGCATTTTCTTCAAGACAAATTCAACAGGAACTACTCCAACCATGGGATAGGTCCTGCCATCCACCACAAGGTTTTTCCCCAGGTATATAAGCCCACCACATTCTGCGTAAACAGGCAGGCCTTTCTCGATTTCCTCTCTAAGGGCCTTTCGGAAGGTGTGATTATCCGCCAAGGCCTGGGCCTGAATTTCAGGAAACCCGCCCCCGATGTAAAGGGCATCCAGCTGCGGTAATTCGTTCTGTGAAAGCGCATCAAGCTCAACAAGAACTG
>CP070700.1:3001166-3003826 GCA_020349865.1 Desulfobacteraceae bacterium | reverse complement strand
TCCGACCCCTCATCACAAGAAAACACAGGATGATCATCACAAGTGGGAATAACCACCAGTAGGGAAAGTTGTAGAATTCTGAACCTAACATGTGTATCACCTCCTTTTTAACCCTATAGACGGGAAATCTGTATGTATTCAATTGTGCCTCAAAGCGATCTTTTCAAACATGATTGCTAGACCGTTTGTTAGAAGGTAGATCGAATCAATATTTAAATTATTTTCCGCAGTTAAATCAAAAAAAAGATGAAAATCAGACTCAAGTCCGTCTTCAGGTCTCCAGTAGCAAATCAAGATTGGCACCTTTAGTAGGGGGTAGAGAACTAATGAAATATCTGAGTCGAATTGTCTTTCCACCTGTTTTCCTGCAAATATATGAAGCATGTCTGCAAAAAAATCGGGATAGCTGTCTGCCACTTTCTTCATAGGCTTTTCACAGCGGTGCTCAAAAAAACGGATCCACTCTTTCCCACCTTTCAACTCTCTGAAAGGCACCCACTTCCCTGAGGGCTCCGCTCCCTCACCCTCAAGGATATAATTGAGTACAGGTAAAGTAAGCCATGAGTGGATATGGATCTCCGAAGAAAAATTCCCTTTTAAATCCACACTAAAATCTTTTCCACAGACCTTGAGTGTCAATATACCGTCTTTAAACGGCGTATTAAGCCTTTTGGCTGACGCAGCAAGATCAATGGTGCGAAGTCTGCCCTTTAGTTGATCCAAAACCTCCTCCACATTCCTGTCTGAGGATTTCCGGCTCCGATGTTCGCCTCCAAATCGCTTGATAACAGCTTCCTCAATGCTAGGGCATTCATTGAGCGCTCTCTGCCCTCTCGCCACTGCAGCGGCGAAGGCCAGGCACGTGGCTTCATTGCATTTTCTGCAATTTGATTTATCGAGTAATTTTAAGATTTCCATGGGATTATTCAGTTGTACCATGTCAATTCTCCCTTTTTTGGATACGTATTTGTTACATCATATTAGACACATTCAGCGGGCTAGGTGTGAACGGAGATTTCAAAAATTTTGTCCAATCAAAAACTCTTAAAATATTCAGTTTGAATCCTGACAGGTATTCGTCGAGTCAGGACTTTCTATCATTGCATTGTTACCTCATTTAAATGATGGCCTAGTTGATTACGCCAGAGTCCACGGTTTGGTGAAGTAAACTTTACGAACTTCAGACGCCTTGGACGCAGCCCAATTTTCCAGACCCATTTTATTGATTAAGCACAGGTTAAAGACCTTGATATTATGTGGCAGGGTGCCAGCTTTGTCGGCATATGGATGGAGGTTATCGCAGGGAAACTGGTCACAATCGCCACAGAATTTCAAACCCTTGCTCTTGGAGCATTCATAGGCAGCACAGCGATGCGATTCACCAAATAGATGCTTTTGAAGCGGTATTTGCCCATTGTGGCTACGACATCCACGACAAAGCATTATTTCTACCGGAATGTTAAGTTCCTTAGACCATTGTTCAACCTGGCTCATTGACTCTGGATCCTCATGGGCCAAAAAAAAGGTACAATTGAAGCAATCCAAACCGCAGGGGGAGGTCATTTGAAAATAATCCATAATCAGCTCTCCTTTTAAAGATTTTGAAACACCGGCTATTCCTTACATTTTAACCTCTATCTTGGGAACGATTTAACTAAGCAGCAGGGGCTTTAAAAGGTTGCTTCCATATTCTTTGTTGCAGCCTTGCCATACTGTCTGCCAATTTCATAAGGAGTGCCGTAACATTCAATTTTATCTGGTCTTTTTGGTTGCATAGTAATTTCCTTCTGATCGTTGTTTTCGATTTCTTGATTACAGAGCTCAGGGGGTAGTTTATCCAAATTCCAACTACTTATAGTAGCAGTGTTGATATGAGAATCAGCCCTGCCAGCACACCCAGTCCAATCCACTATCTCCTATATCGGTTTTCCAGTCGGCCAGTTTTCCCGTTGATGATTACGGGCCAAGGGGCTAACGGCTCAGCCTATCTCGAATCTAAGCGTAGAAGGTCGAAAACACCAATTAAGCGGTCACAGATTTTATTTCCAGTGCAGGTTCATCCGCAAGGAGATCCATATGCCGATTCCGTGCCGGTTCTACCTCCACTCGTTTCGCCCAGTAACCGTATCTCAGCCGATGGACAAGTAGCCGGAAATCGCTGAGCAGCGCCAGCAGACTGGGTACCAGCACCAAGGTCAAGACTGTTGCAAAGGCAACACCTGCAGCAATGGAAAGGGCCATGGGAATGAGAAACTTGGCCTGAAGGTCCGTTTCCATGATCAGGGGAGCTAATCCACCCACCGTACTAAGCGAGGTGAGAATGATGGCGCGGAACCGCCGCGCGCCACCGCTGAGGATCGCTTCAAAAAACGGCATCCCTTCGGCAATATTCTCATTTACTCGCTCAATTAACACAATAGCGTCGTTGAATACAACCCCTGTCAGGGCGACCATTCCGAAAATGCTCATAATCGAAAGATCATAACCTAAAAGCAGATGTCCCAGAACCGCGCCGATGATCCCAAAGGGCACCGTAAACATAATGATTAAGGGCTGGGCATAGGAGCGGAAAATGGTTGCTATAATGATGAACATCCCGAGTATGGCCAGTGGGAAACCCACAAACAGACTTTCGAGGGATTCCCTCATCTTTTTCTGCT
>CP070700.1:2996774-3001066 GCA_020349865.1 Desulfobacteraceae bacterium | reverse complement strand
TTTGAGGACCAGAGACGGTTTTGATATTAAGGAAGCCGACGATGGCCCCCAATCAATGGATATGCTGTGCAGGCTACAAAGCTCAGGATTCCTTAACGTCAAAAAGGACAGGATCGTGCCCACCCTAAAGGGGTTTCTTGTGGCCGACCGCTTACCACACTGTTTTATTGAGTGAATTTGAAATTCCGGGGTATTATAGAAGCGTGTGTATGCAGAATTCTACAATCTGAAAGAAATACCTTTTGACCTGACTCCTTCACCCCGTTTTGTGTACCTGGGGGAAAGCCACAAAAAGGCTCTTGCCCTTTTAAATTACGGGGTTACGGAGAGAAAAGGGTTTATCCTTTTGACAGGAGAGATCGGTACCGGCAAAACGACCATGGTCAAGACGCTTCTCAGCAATCTTGATACCAATATTCAGTGCGTTTATCTGTCTAATCCCCTTCTTTCACCAAGCGAATTCATAGATTACCTGGCCTTTTGGGCCTTTAAAAGGAAGATCCATTTCAAGTCGCATGCAGACTTTCTTTCCGAGTTTGAGCAGTTTTTGCGGCGATGCCTTGAAGACCAGAAGAATTTCATCCTGATCATTGATGAGGCGCAGAATCTCTCCTTTGACCTACTGGAAGAGATTAAGCTCCTCTCCGACATGGAATTTGCGGGCGAAAAACTGATCAATATTTTTCTGGTTGGACAGGTTGAGCTTAATGATAAGTTGCGAGACCCAGGGTGCAGTGCCATTCAACAGCGAATCAAGAGACGCTATCATATCCCCCCGCTGGATCTGGCGGGTACGAGAGAGTATCTGGCTACTCGCCTTAAAATAGCTGGCGCGACAGACGGAAATGACATCTTTTCAGTAAATGCCATCGAGGCTATTTATCAATACTCAGAAGGCTATCCGAGAATGATTAACAGCCTCGCAGATAATGTTCTGCTTCTTGGATATGCGAAAGGGGAAAGAAAAATCACCCCTCCTCTGGTAAAGCAGTGTTACGGGGATATGGGCTTGAAGGACTCTCTGCCAGAGAGCAGACAGAAGAAACCGGTCCAACATGAAATTAGAAGAGAAGAGCACATAAATAGAGGCCGTCAATGGAAATGGGCTGCAGCCATTTTTTTTGTGCTCGTTATCTTGGCGGCGGGCATGAGTCAGATGGGGCGCAGTTTCCTGTGGCAACTGACCGGTTTAACACCGGTCAGTCATCATACTGCTCCTGATAAAATCATAAAAGAAGAGGTGCTGGTTAGGAAAAAAATAAGTCGAGAAAAGGAGGATACGGCCAGCACTAATGAAATCAATCAGCAGCTCTCTTATGCTGTTCAGGCAGAAGCAAGGGAGGCTGAACCTGTTGATATTATAAGGCCGGAGGCGCAGAAGGAAATTGAGCATCTTCCCCGGGAGGAAGAAAAAAAACTGCTTAAATCCGTTCAGGTTATGGAAGAATATATCTGCCGAAATGTGGTTGATTTGAAGCCAGTAGATAACGGTAATAACTTCAATGCCTCGGTTGGAAAGCTCTACTGCTTCACAAAGATTTCCGTTTCTCGTATCCCCAGTGAGATCACCCATACTTGGTATTTCCGGGATACGGAGATGGCAAGGATAATTTTGCCAATAAAATCATATAGGTGGCGTACCTACAGCTCAAAAAAAATCCCGCCCGATGACCTTGGAAAGTGGCATGTGGATGTGCTCGGCCCACAGGGTGAGGTGCTTTCGACCCTGAATTTCAAAATCACTCAGTAAAAAGACAAGTATCGGTGTTTACTTCTATATGAGACAGGAAGGGCCATGGGGATCTCTTTTTCAAAAGCCGCATCAAAAAATTATACAAAGCTCGTGGCACGCCCCCTGGGCCTTGAACAGGGGTGGGGCGCAGGCAGAGAAGGCGAACTTTTTTATAAAGATTCCCTTCTGGGGCTGTCCTGGGCTGAATTTCAATACCAATCTGCCGTTCGATGAAATGAGGCAGGTTTATGCGGCATTTGAAAAAGAGATCCCCATGGCCCTACAATCAAGGGTTGGTTTTTTCAAAACACTAAAGTGTTACGCATTATGGGTGTTTTAGGCATTAGAACTTGTTTCAGATTTCCCGCCCCTCACAAATGGCCAGAGAGTCGAATCAGAAAAGAAGACGCACAAAAAAGGAGTATGTATGTAGTTGCTGCGATGAGAAAAAGCCTTTTTGCTGGACCTGCCCGTGCGGTTTTCAAATCTGTAATGACTGTATGGAAGAGAATCTATGGGGATTTACCTGCAGTGGAGTTAACTGGCAGTGCCCTGATTGCGGTATGCTAAGGCCTTTTTAGAACCCTTATCGTTCAAGTTAGCGTTACACGAACTTATTGATGACGTATGAAAGATCAACAAAATGAGAAAAATAATCCAGTCATTCCTGCCTGCCCCGTTAAGTGAGTTTCCTATTTAACGGGGGTTTATCGCGTCAAAAAAACACTTCAAGAGGATATGCGGTTATGGAAGAAAATAGGATAGATTCTCATTTTTATGCCCTTGTACGGGTCATAGATTTGATCTACCAGGAAGAAGACCTTAATGATATCCTGTATTTCATTGTTTCGTTGGCCGCTGAACTTACCGGAGGAAAGGGTAGCACCATCCGGATTCTGGAGCACGGGACTTTCGATCTGAAGCTGCTGTCCAGTTATGGCCTCAGCCAGCGATATCTTAAATCAGGGGCCATCGATCACGGAAAGAGCATAACAGAGATCATGCAGGGGGATATCATAATCATAAATGATTTTGAGCATGATCCCAGGGTTCAGGACTTGAAGGCCGCGAGGAAAGAAGGTGTGAGATCAGTCATAGGTATCCCCTTTACCGTAAATGAATTTACCTACAGCATTGTGAGGGTCTATTTCCCCTTCAAAAAAGTACCCACCCATGAGGAGATGGAACTGTTGAACAGCCTCGGCAAGTTGAGCTGTCTGGCCATTGAACGTGCAGCGGTAAGCGACATGCGGCGATCCCAGGCCCAATAAAAAAATGCCGCACGATATTACCGAAATAAAGCATCGCATTGTTGCGGCACCTCATCTTCATGTCGTCCTGTACCAGCCTGAAATACCTGCCAATACCGGGAACATCGCTCGTTTATGTGGAGCTGCGGAAATAAGGTTGCATCTGATTCATCCCCTTGGTTTTAAAGTGAACGATAAGTATCTTAAGCGGGCCGGCCTTGACTATTGGCGGGAGGTTGATATCCGCCATCACGGGAGTTTTGAGTCCTTCTTGAAGAAAATTGATGGTAAAGGGGAGTTGTTTGTATTCAGCTGCCATGCCTTACAGCCTTACACAAATGCCCGCGTGAACCGTGGCGACTATCTGCTTTTCGGCCAAGAGACACAAGGACTACCTTCCCGCATTAGAGAGGTATATCCCTGTTATGCAGTGCCTATATGGGGAAATGTTCGAAGCCTAAACCTTTCCACAACAGTGGGAATCGTGACCTACCATTACCTTCATCAAATGGGACGATTTTGATGCAATTGAGCGAAGCTCTGGCACAATTCCCGCGAACTCATTCTTATCCTCTATTTCAGGTGCGGGTAGGGCGTCAGAACCGATTGGGGGAGGAACCATAAGTGAGATTTGCACTTAGTTCTTGGGATAACTGCGACAAAAGATCCAGGTCCTTTTTCGCCGCTTCTGGTGCCATGGTACCCATCCCGCAGGCGGGTGTAATAATGGATCTTTCAGCAAGCATACCAGGATCTATGCCCCATTCATAAACGCGGTTAAGACCTTGTTCAAGTCTTGAAAACAACTCCTCAGCTGATTCGTCCCCCGTGAAATTCGTTGTGGGAACAATCCCCCAGGCAACTGTGCCGCCCTCTCTGAGAAACCGCACAATATCGTCCGGATATAGCAAGAAATAATCCATGTATTCGAAGGCATCAAAGTTAATGATGTCCGGACCAGCCTCTGCTATCATGGACCAGTCTGTGTTGCCGCAGCAATGAATGCCCACCAGAGCATCTGAGTTCTCTTTCACGTAACGGATAACAGTGCGAAGAAGATCGATGACTTCATGTCGCTGAATGGGCGAGAAAGCCGATCCAAATCCGGAAAGGTACGGCTCATCCAGGAAAATCATCGCCTTTTTCCCGGAGCTGGTTATTTTTTTTACCTGCCAAAGCGCTTTAATGGCCAGGCCTCGAACCAGGGCCTCCAGGAGTTCGGAGTTGTTGAGCGCAGAACTGCCGTTCACATCGGTGATACCTGCCGCAAACGTAACAGGCCCGATGGTCTGGCCTTTGACATAGGGACA
>CP070700.1:2989508-2996674 GCA_020349865.1 Desulfobacteraceae bacterium | reverse complement strand
GAACTGCAAGGGTTTGAGAAATAGGTAACCTACACCCTTCCCATGCCCCTATAGCCGCGAAATAAGCCTGTTTGGGTAGGTTACTGCGGCTTCGCGACTGGATTTCTGTGTTTATAGGCTTCAAATGCTGTCCAAAAAAAAATCCGATTTTGGACAAGAGTGATATAATATAGTGAATTAGGTATTAAGAATCCCATTTAAAACCCAATTTTTCAGTAGTCCGTTATCAGCGTTCCGTTGTTAATTGGTGTCCATTCAGAAACGAGATAATTTTGTAAGGTCAAGGAAGATGAGGAATTTAACAACAGGAATACATTACAGTATTTCGAGGAGTAAAATTCGAATCTGACGCAAAGATTGCGGAAAATAGCCATTTATGGATGAGCATGCTTCCTATTTCTGGGCTGCTGCTGCTGTAACCGGCGGAACCTTTGTCACGGAGAGTGTTTATCCTTCTGCAAGGGGGCAGTGGGACATCCATTTCCCTGATATTTTGGAGAGAATGGCTGCATTATTGAAAGAAAATCAGACCGGGTGTTTATTCACGGCGGAACACTTCCCGGCTTAGAATCGGATAATTTGAAAACATTTCAAAAATCTGACTAAAAGTCGAGATATGGGGCGGATTTTCCATTAGTCAAAAAAAAGGTTGACAAAATCATTCATTGCTATTAGAAGGTAGTGCGTCGCTTTTAGCTTAGGTTAATATCATGAAAAATGTACTAGCCATTATCAACCTTATTAGCTTTACTGTTGTCCTTGTCGTAAGGGTAGTCACCCACTGCGAGGAAGGTGGTTGATAATGGCGTAACTTTACTATCATAGAAAAACAAAAAATCCGTTATCAGCCGCAAAAAGCTGGTAGCGGATTTTTTTTGGAGTTTATGACCATGAAAAAGCTTGCATGCACACAAGTACTGATGAAGGTACTCAGAGATGAAGGTGTAAATACAATCTTTGGATATCCAGGTGCTGCGGTCATAGATATCTATGATGAGCTCATAAAAACAGATATACAACATATTATTGTCCGCCATGAGCAGGGAGCTGTTCACGCCGCTGACGGTTATGCAAGGGCAAGCGGCAAGGTCGGGGTCTGCCTGGTAACATCCGGACCCGGAGCGACCAACACGGTGACGGGCATTGCCTCTGCCTATATGGATTCAATTCCCATAGTTATTATAAGCGGGCAAGTACCGACGCATCTTATCGGAAATGATGCCTTTCAGGAGGTGGACATAGTAGGGATTACAAGGCCATGCACCAAGCACAATTATCTGGTCAAGAATGCCGAGGATCTTCCAGGAGTTATTAAAGAGGCCTTTTATGTAGCCAGGTCCGGACGACCTGGACCTGTTCTTGTAGATATTCCAAAAGATGTAGCAAACACACAAATAACTTACAAAAGGTCAAATGAAGTAAAGCTCAAATCATACCGGCCTACTTACTGCCCCAATATGAAACAGCTCAACAAAGTTGTAAAACTCATAAAGGAGGCCAAAAGGCCTGTTATTTTTGCAGGTGGTGGCGTCATTCTTTCAAAGGCTTCAGATGAGCTTGCTGAATTTGCACGGAAGACGCATATTCCTGTTACAACATCCTTAATGGGCCTGGGTGCATTTCCTGCTACAGATGCTTTGTGGCTCGGCATGATCGGCATGCACGGCACGTATCGGGCCAACATGTCCACAGGTATGTGTGACCTTATCATTGCCATCGGAGTGCGCTTTGACGATCGTGTAACCGGAAAGACAGATGCATTTGCAGCCCAGGCGGATATTGTACACATTGATATTGATCCGACATCCATTCGCAAAAATATTCCTGTTTCCATCCCTATTGTGGGCGATTGCCGAATCACTCTTCGTCATTTAAACAGGCTCGTGGATAAAACGGATATTATAGATTTCAGGCAAAAAAGAAAAAAATGGCTTGATCAGATTCATCAGTGGAAATGTACAAAACCTCTGGCATATGTCCAGGGCGATATTATCAAACCCCAATATGTAGTCGATAAACTTTACGAACTTACAAAGGGAGAAGCCATTATCACCACCGAGGTGGGCCAGAACCAGATGTGGGCTGCCCAGTACTATCACTTTGATCGGCCCGGCTCGTTTATTACCTCTGGCGGACTTGGCTGCATGGGATTTGGACTTCCTGCGGCAATCGGGGCACAGATCGCGTGCCCTGAAAGGCTCGTAGTGGATATCGCGGGAGATGGCAGCATTCAGATGAACATCCAAGAGATGGCAACAGCAGTTCAATATGGTCTTCCAATAAAGGTTGTTATCCTGAATAACCGATATCTTGGTATGGTCAGACAGTGGCAGGAGTTGTTTTATGAAAAGCGTTACTCTTTTACGGATATGGATCATGCCCCTGATTTTGTAAAGCTTGCCGAGGCCTTCGGAGCAATTGGTTTAAAAGCTGAAAAGCCGGAGGACGTGGAATCCGTGCTTTTGGAAGGTCTCTCCCAACCCAAAACAGCAATTATGGATTTTGTAGTTGAGCGGGAAGAATGCGTTTATCCCATGGTACCTGCAGGGGCTCCTATCACGGAAATGCTTCTTGTCTGAAAATAGAAGGATTTTGCCATGGCAGAAGAAAAACATGTGCTTTCAATTCTGGTAGATAACCAGCCCGGTGTTCTTTCCAGGATTGCAGGACTTTTCAGCAGCAGGGGGTACAATATTGAAAGCCTCTGCGTGGCTGAAACCATTGATCCTCTTGTTTCCAGAATTACCATCGCTACAAAGGGAAATAAGCCTTTAATCGAACAAATCAAGAAACAACTTAACAAACTCATAAATGTGATCAAGGTAAATGACCTTACGGGCACAAAATTCATTCAGAGGGAAATGGCTCTTATTAAGGTAAAAGCCAAGCCTGAAATTCGTGCAGAAATCTTGAGGATGGTGGATATCTTTCGCTACAAGGTTGTCGATGTGAACTCTAAATACTACACAGTGGAGGCTACAGGAGATGAAGATAAAATCACCGCATTCCTTAACCTCCTCAAGCCCGTGGGTATCAAGGAGATTGCCAGGACGGGGGCAATAGCCCTTGCCCGAGAAAAAAGATAAGGAGGAGTTATTATGTCAAAGATTGATTTTGGTGGTATGTTAGAAGAGGTGGTTACGGCCGATGAATTTCCTGTAGAGAAAGCAAGGGAAGTGCTTAAGGACGAAACTGTTGCCGTGCTCGGTTACGGTGTTCAAGGGCCAGGCCAGGCCATGAACATGAGAGATAACGGGATTAAGGTGCTTGTTGGCCAAAGGGAAGGGGGGCAATCATGGCAGCGTGCCAAGGATGACGGTTTTGTCTCCGGAAAGACCCTATTCCCCCTCGAGGAAGCGGCTCAGAGAGGATCCATTGTTCAGTATCTCCTTTCAGATGCCGGTCAGGTTGCAAAATGGCCTCAGATTATAGAATGCCTTGACGAGGGAAACGCACTCTATTTTTCACACGGGTTTTCAATCGCTTATAAAGAACAGACAGGAATTGTACCTCCAGAGAATATTGACGTGATTCTTGTTGCCCCAAAGGGATCTGGACGCACAGTGCGATCCAACTTCCTGAATGGAAGCGGCATCAACTCCAGCTTTGCGGTGCATCAGGACTTTACGGGTAGAGCAAAGGAAAGAACCCTGGCTCTTGGGATCGCTATAGGATCCGGATATCTTTTCCCCACCACTTTTGCAAACGAAGTTTACAGTGATCTCACCGGTGAGCGCGGTGTGCTTATGGGATGTCTTGCCGGAGTGATGGAGGCACAATACAGTATTCTCCGAAAAAATGGACACACGCCGAGTGAGGCCTTTAATGAGACAGTGGAGGAGCTAACCCAGAGCCTCATCAGGCTTGTAGCCGAAAACGGCATGGACTGGATGTTTTCAAACTGCAGTACAACTGCACAGAGAGGAGCGCTGGACTGGGCACCAAGGTTCCGGGATGCAGTTGTACCCCTCTTTGAGGAGCTCTATGAAAATGTCGTATCAGGTAAAGAAACAAAGAGGGTTCTTGAGGCAAATAGTTCCCCTGATTATCGTGAGAAACTGCAAAAGGAACTTGATTTGATCAAGAATTCTGAGATGTGGAAAACGGGTGCAGCAGTGCGTGCTTTAAGGCCTGAAAACCGGAGAAAATAAGACAAATGGGAAAAACCGCAAAGTTGATAGTTGATGGGAAGACTTTTGAGCTGCCTATTGTTGAAGGCTCTGAAGGGGAGAGGGCCATTGACATATCCAATCTTCGCAAAGAGACCGGACTCATTACACTTGACCCGGGCTATGCAAATACCGGCAGTTGCGAGAGCAGGATCACTTTTATGGATGGCGAAAAGGGTATTCTCCGGTACCGTGGGATTCCAGTGGAACAGCTGGCAGAACATTCAAGCTTCAGGGAGACTGCCTACCTTCTGATCAATGGCGAACTTCCCACCAGGAAAGAGCTAGATCGCTTTTCTGAGATGTTGAATGACCATTCTTTAGTCCATGAGGATATGCGGTCTTTCTTTGAAAATTTCCCCAGAAGGGCCCACCCCATGGGGATTCTCTCATCCATGGTGAATGGTTTGAGGGCATTTTACCGTGAACTCCCCCAGAGGAGCGAAGAGGAGGAAATAAACATAACGTTTGCCAGACTCATTTCTAAGGTAAGAACCTTGGCTGCCATGTCCTACAAAATCTCTCTGGGCCATAAGGTGGTATACCCCTCGCATCGCCTGTCCTATTGCGCCAACTTTCTAAATATGATGTTTGATTCCCCTGTCCGGCCATACGTCATTGATGAGGATCTGGTACAGGCCCTTAATGTCTTTTGGATCCTGCATGCAGACCATGAACAGAACTGTTCCACCTCAGCTGTTCGATTGGTGGGGAGCGCTCGTGTTAATCTTTATGCAGCCATTTCCGCGGGAATAGCCGCCCTTTGGGGCCCATTGCACGGCGGGGCCAACCAGGCTGTAGTGGAAATGCTTCAGCAGATCTACGATAATGGTGGAGATCCCGCCCCCTATATTGCCAGGGCCAAGGATAAAAACGATCCATACCGGCTGATGGGCTTTGGGCACAGGGTTTACAAAACCCATGATCCGAGGGGTCGTATCATGGAAAAAATGTGCGCTAAGGTCCTGAAAAACCTGAAGCGAACGGATCCCCTGCTGGATATTGCGAAAAGGATGGAGGAGGTTGCACTAAAGGACTCCTACTTTATAGATCACAATCTGTATCCAAATCTGGACTTTTACAGCGGTATCTTTCTGAGGGCATTGGGTATCCCCCTTAACATGTTCACTGTCATGTTCGCTATTGGGCGTCTACCAGGGTGGATCAGCCAATGGAAAGAGAGTATTGATAATCCCAAATGGAAAGTTCACCGACCTCGTCAGATATATACAGGACCGAAAGAGAGAGATTATGTCCCCATAAAGGACGAGAAGTTAATAGCCTTTGAATCTTTACATTATTCACGCGCCTTTTTCACAGGAAAAAATGACAATATCAGAGAGTAGATCAGAGCCATCCATCAATTATACAAGCGGTCATAAATAGTTGCGCATGATATTCTTTTCTGCTATAGTGCCTGTAGCAGAAAGGAGGTAGTACGATGCGCAAGCTTGAGGTTAAGGATGCAGAGATCATGCGAATCGCTGTGCAGCAGGAGATTTTGCGATCCGAGGAGTCGCGATATGATCACAGGCTTCACGGCGTTCTGCTTGTTTGCTCCGGGCTCAGTTGCCCCGAGGTTGCTAAACTTCTCGGCCATGGGCCACGTACTATTCAGTATTGGGTGCGCAGATTTGAGGAAAGTGGCTTTGCAGGGCTTGAAGAGACCCCGCGACCAGGTCGCCCTTCCCTTATCAATGAAGATATCCGTAATGGGATTGGTGTTGATTTGCGCTGTTCTCCTCGAGAGTTTGGATATTCTCAGAATCTCTGGGACAGTAAGCTTCTTAGCCATCATTTGTCTACACAGTATGGTGTCCAGTTGGGTGAACGTCAATGTAGACGTTTTTTCCATCAGCTAGGATTTCGGCGACGCAAGCCACGGCCGGTTATAGCCAAGGCAGATCAAGAAGCTCAGCTCAGATATAAAAAAACTTAAGCGACTTGCAGGCCGAAAAGATATTGACATCTGGTTCGAGGATGAATGTCATTTTCAACAGCACGGATCGCGCTGCACCATGTGGGTGCCTCCCGAAGATGTCGATCCTGTAATCCTTCACGCACCGACTCGCAAAAGCGTAGCTTTCTTCGGGGCGGTACGTCCCAGTGATGGCTTACTGGTTACCCAGCAAGCCGATAAATTTAATGCTGAAACGTTTCAGAGGTTCTTGTCAAAATTGATTCATAGAAAACGGCAGGGGCGAAAAATGTTTGTTGTTGCCGATAATGCCCGTTGGCACCATGCAAAAGCATTGAAACCATGGTTAGCCCGACACAACACTTCCTTACGCTTGGATTTTTTGCCACCTTACAGCCCCGAGCTAAACCATATTGAACGTGTATGGAAGCTAACACGCCGCCTCTGCACTCATAACTCTTACTTCGAGCTCCTTGAACAATTAGTCAGCACTGTCGAGGATCAATTTGAACTATGGATTAAACCTAACGACACATTGCATCGTTTATGCGCAATTATTTAAGACCGTGTGTATAAAAGGCTGAAGACAGGGCAAGGCCATTAATGATTTCGAATGTGAGTCTGCCATCTGCTCCCATGTGATTGGTCACCGGATTTATTAAGCTCAATATCTTGCATTAGATAAGTTAATGTGGGCATCCACAATCAGTTAATTTACACTGCACCAAAAATAGAGATTGCTGCTATTAGCCTATCGCCCTGCTCAACCCAAAAATGTTACGTATCGTGTTAGAAACCTTCACTTTCAGAAGCCCGTTTTTTAGGTTTATCCTTCCAATCTTGGAGTTGTGATGCAATGTATATGGCATTTTGAAGTTAATTCGTAAGTTGTGATATCTGTGTTTTTCTTGAGCCAATAACATGCAGTGCCAAGAAACGCCATTTTCGGTTGGCTTCCTACTTGCCTTGACAGGACGCATTGTTGCGTGAGAATTTTCTTCTGTTGCCTGAACCCCATTTTCAACCCCTCACAATTGATTTTTTCCAAAGATAGAACGTTTTACTCCTAACTCCCAAAG
>CP070700.1:2975370-2989408 GCA_020349865.1 Desulfobacteraceae bacterium | reverse complement strand
TTTGGTTGTATGGGACGGGGGAGAGAACTACTGGCCTTTGGTGGCCCAGGATCATGAGCGTTGGAAGTATGTTTTTTGGAGCAATATTTATGACTCTTTACAGTATTGCCAACTTTCTTAAATACCTCAAACAGGCGATCAGTCGATCAGGAGAAGTACTCGGAGGTGAGCTATGACACTTGTTTTGATTATAATGGCCTTTGTTGTGATTATGATGCTTCTCGGAGTACCAGTCGGCTTTTCCTTTGGCCTCGGCGGTTTTGCTATACTTTTTATAACCGGTCTGGACCCCAGATTTGCCATACCTTCTGCCTTCAGGAACCTCGAGTCTTATACGTTGCTAGCCCTTCCTCTTTTCATTATGGCCGGGGGATTGATGAGGGATGCTGATATCTCGAAAAGACTAATAGCCTTTACTATGTCTTTTCTGGGTAGAATCAAAGGAGGTCTTGGTATGGTGTGTGTGGTAAGCTGCACCATATTTGGGGCCATTTCGGGTTCAGCCTCGGCAGCCATTGCTGCTATTGGTTCGGTTGTCATTCCTGAAATGGTCGAACAGGGTTATGATAGAGGGTATTCGACGGGTCTTGTAGCAGCCTCGTCGATGCTGGCTCTGCTGATCCCTCCAAGCATACCAATGATAGTTTTCGCTATGACGGCCCAAATTTCCATTCTTGCAGCCTTCCTGAGTACGCTGATTCCTGGTGTTCTAATGATGACAGCGTATTGCATAATTAACTTGGTTATGAGCAGAAAAATGGAAAAGGTCAAAGTGGCACAGCGACAAAACCTACGGAAGACTATTGGGGAAATTGGCCGTTCTACAAGACATGCTGGATTTGCTTTATTTATGCCCATCTTGGTATTAGGAGGTATTTACGGCGGTATATTTACACCCACCGAAGCGGCTGGGATGTCGGCTCTATATGCAGTAATTGTTGGTTTCGTTCTTTACAGGACAATGACTTTTAGAGGAATGACCCTGAATATCAAGAACTCTATGATCACCTCTGGGGTAGTCATGATTCTACTATTCTTTATCCTGATGGTCAGCAGAATTATGGTTACCTATCAAGTGCCCCAGCAACTGACCACGTTAATATTCAAATTTACAACCAATAAATGGCTCGTTCTGCTTATGCTCAATATTATTCTTCTTTTAATGGGCATGCTTGTAGACGACGTCTCCGGAAATATTCTCTCTGCGGCTCTTCTTTTACCCATAGCAAAATCAGTAGGCATCGATCCAGTCCATTTCGCCGCCATCTCAGTTACAAACCTATCCCTTGGAAACATTACCCCACCCTGCGCGCCCATGCTGTATCTCGCCGGGCTGATCGGAGGTAACCTCCCGCTGAACGAATATGTCAAGCCGGCCTCATACTTTATGATCTTCGGGGCTTTACCGGTAATTCTTTTGGTCACATACGTGCCTGAATTTGCTTTGGTGTTGGTAAACCTCTTTTTAAGGTAGCGTTTAAGCATGAAGGTTGGATTGCGTGAAAACTGAGATGCACTTTAAAAAGCAGAAGGGATACTGGTACTAACAGCAACAAACATAAGATATGAATAAGAGATTTTGAAATGCGGGTAATAGACATGAGGGTACGCGTCCCTCGCAAAATTGCTGCAAATAATCCTGAAGATTTCATGAAGTATTATCAGGACAGGGCCGGTTTTGATTTACGTTACGAGGCTGGAAGTGATGTGCTGCTAAAAGAGATGAATGATGCGTCCATTGGTAAGGCAGTCTTACATAGTGAGTGGGAATTCGAAGATCCAACTCGGCTGAACGAAGAGGTCGCAAGATTAACAAGTGAATATACAGATAGGTTTTTTGGAGCAGTGAGCGTAGATCCAAGAAAAGGCATAAGCGAATCTGTGAACGAATTCAAGAAAGCGGTTAGAAATACAAAGTGTGTAGGTTTAAGTTTACAGCCTGCTTTTCTTGATATGTTACCTAACGATGCCAGACTCTATCCCCTTTATCAGTCGTGTGTAGAGTACAAGATCCCGCTATGGCTTCATACGGGCATAAATTATGCCCCGAATCATTCTATGGAGGCCGATCGGCCATTGCATTTAGAAAAGATCCTTTTAGATTTCCCTGATATCAGATTAGTGGCCTGCCATTCAGGATGGCCATGGGTTGGGGAGTTATGTGCCATTGCCCGAAAATTTTATCCACGTGTCTTTCTTGAAATAGGCGGAATAGCTCCAAAGTATATTTTCGCTTCCGGAACAGGATGGGACCCTTTCTTTCAGTATGCTAACTCTTTACTCCAAGACCAGGTGCTATTTGGAACTGATTGGCCTGCAATCTCCTTTAGTAGAGCCGTTAAGGAGATTAAGGAATCACCTTTAAAAGAAAAGGTAAAGAGCAAAATTTTACACGGAAATGGCCAAAGATTGATAAACGAGACTTTGAAAGGAAATGATAATTAAAAGGAGATGACCGAGCCATTGGTGTGGATGTTAATCGCCCAGCCTAGGGTTTAGGGTCGTATTGTTGGATTCCGAGGTGTTGGGTGAGGATTTTATGCCCTGATCGTCAATCATTGTGCTGTATAACACGGAATTTTACACAAATGGGCCGAAAAGGAGGACAAGATGCTTAAAGGTAAAACCTATGAGGAGGTATACAATAACTTCGAGTGGGAGATCCCGGAGTACTATAATATAGGGGTAGATGTGTGCGATAAGTGGGCACATGAAAAGTATCGGCTGGCCCTTATTTATGTAGACCCGGATGGGAGAGAACAAAAGTATAGCTTCTGGGAACTAAAAAACATCTCAAATCAGTTGGCCAATGCTTTAAAAGCAAATGGCATAAAGAGAGAGGACAGGGTTGGAATATTACTATCTCAACGTCCTGAAACCCTGATTTCTCATGTGGCAATTTATAAACTCGGTGCCATAGCCGTGCAGCTCCTCACGCTCTTTGGACCAGATGCCATAGAATACCGGCTTCTTGATAGTGAGGCTAAGGGGGTTATTACCGACATTGAGAATTTGCCAAAGGTTATGGAAATGAAGGACAGCCTTCCAAATCTGAAAATGATCATGGTTGTTGATGCTGGCAAAGACGATAACGTTTTAGATTTCTGGAAATGTGTGGAAAAGGGAAGTCGGGATTTCACCCCTGTTTTAACAAAACCGGATGACCCAGCACTGATAATTTACACTTCAGGGACTACCGGGCAGCCTAAGGGAACTCTTCATGGACATCGAATTCTGCTAGGAATCCTCCCAGGTTTTGATTTTTATCACAACTTATTTCCAAAGGAAGGAGATCTTTTATGGACGCCTCTTGATTGGGCATACATTGGAGGATCATACGACGCACTGTTTCCGACTTTGCATCATGGCGTGACCATGCTGGCATTTAGAGCCAGAAAATTTGATCCAGAGCAAGCCTTCCATCTAATGGCTAAGCATGGAGTCAGAAACCTTATGGCTGTTCCCACCGTCTTACGAATGATGATGCATGCGGTGGAGAAGCCTAAAGAGCGTTATGATGTTCAGTTAAGGTCAATAACAGCCGGTGGCGAAACATTGGGAGAAGAGCTATCTCAATGGTGTAGTGAGGCCCTTGGAGTTGAGCTTAATGAACAATATGGACAGACAGAATGCGATTTGGTTATTGGTTTTTGCTCGGAAGTGATGAACATTGTCCCAGGAGCAATCGGGAAAGCCGTCCCGGGGCATATTGTTGAGATAATCAGCGAAGGAGGGGAAATTAAAAAGCCCGGTGAACTCGGTGAAATAGCTGTCAAATGCCCTGACCCGGTCATGTTTTTAGAATACTGGCGCAACCCGGGGGCTACAAAGGAGAAATTTGTCGGTGATTGGATGCGAACAGGAGATTATGGGATCAAAGATGAAAGTGGGCATTTTTCGTTTACTGGCAGACAGGATGATATTATAGAAAGTGGCGGCTATAGAATTGGTCCGGGTGAAGTTGAAGATTGTCTGATGAAACACGAGGCGGTGGCATTAGTTGGTGTAATAGGGGTACCTGACCCTATTAGGGGGGAAATTGTAAAAGCTTTCATCCAACCCAAGGAAGGAGTGACGGTGGATAAGGCTCTCGAAGAAAGCATCAAGCAGCATGTGAAAACAAAGCTTGAAGCTCATGCGTATCCCCGGGAGGTGGAGTTCATGAAGGAGTTGCCAAGAACAAAAACGGGAAAGATTTTGAAACAAGAGCTGCGGAGAATGCATAAAGAAAAAGGGTAAAAGAGGAAAAAGATAGTGTAAGGATTTTATCAGCTGAGTAATTCTTGTTTTATCTTTAACAAATAGTGCACGAACGAAAACTGTTATTTTTCCCAATCTCTACGTCAGGCTCAAATTATAATCCTCGAAATACTTCAATGTATTCCTGTGGTTATAATTTTCGCCTTCCTTGATCTTGGAAAAAATTCCTAGTTTTCGTTCAGACACTAAATAGGAGGCTTATATATGACAAAAAAGAAGGTTCTATACAGCCGGGACGGGAACGTTGGTATTATTACTCTGAATAGGCCGGAATGCCTTAACGCAATAAACGGAGACCTCCTTAGAGATTTCATCGAACAACTTGAGACAGCCAGGGAAGACAAAGATGCGGTTTCGGTCATTCTGACAGGCGCTGGAAGGGCCTTTTGTGCCGGGGAGGATTTAAAGGAATCTTCGGCCGGAAAAAGTTTTGATACCTGGATGGAGGAGACAGACGGGCTTCAAGAAGTACAGCGCATGATAATGCGCCTGGGTAAACCTCTGATCGCAGCGGTCCAGGGCTATGCATTAGGAGGTGGATGTGAATTCGCCATGAGCTGTGATATAAGGATCGCAACCGAAGATGCCAAGTTCGGGTTTCCAGAAACTGAGGTGGGACTCACAGTGACAACTGCAGGCACGAAACTGCTAACACAGATAGTGGGTTTAGGTAAAGCCAAGGAGTTGGTTTTCACCGGTGAGTTTTTAGACGCCCATGAAGCGCTACGCATTGGTTTGGTAAACAGGGTAGTGCCAGCGGAGAGGCTCATCGATGAGGCAGTGGGCATGGCAAACAAAATTGGGGAAAAATCCCCACTTGCCCTCAAACTATCTCGAATTGCTATCGAACAGGGACTCCATTCTAGCTTTGAGCAAATTTTGGAAATTGAGGCTGATCACCTTCTACTCTGTATCAGCGCCCAAAACCAAAAAGAATTCATTGAGAAAAAGCTGCAAAAAATGAAAAAGAACTGAAAATAATCGCATACATTACATTTTCATTCCAATAGCAAATATTGGCAGATGAAGTTCTCATTCCACTGAATTTCGGCGATTAATTTTTAAGACAGGAGGAGCAGATTAATGTCAAAACGAGTTGGTATTGTCGGTGCGGGGGTTACACCTTTTAAAGGGACGTGGCGGGAAAAGACCTATTACGAGCTGGCACAGATGGCCACGAGAGAGGCAGTAAAGGATGCCCAGGTGCCCATTCAAGATGTGGATGCTGCATTTTACGGGATCTATAACGATATCTTTGAAAGGACTGCCATTCCGGAACATGCCATCCACGGACTTTTGGGTATGCAAAACAAATTCGGTATACGGATAACCAATGGTGGTGCCACTGGTGCCTATACAATGTCTGCGGCCCATGCCTATTTAGCAGCCGGAAGGTTTAAGACCGCCTTAGTGCTGGGCGTAGAAAAGGCCACGGATTGCTTTGATTTTTCATCAATGTCTGCCACCCCCGAGGTCATCAAATCAATCGGCTGGTCCGGAGACAGTTTTTTTGAGCAGCCGATTGGGTGGTCAGCCTCTGACAGTTATGCCGAGGTGGTCCTGGCTTACAAAGATGAACATCCTGAGGATCTGAAACCGGAAATCACGGCCCAGATCTCTGCCCAGCTCAGCCAGCAGGTCAGAGACAATGAATATGGCCAGAGGCAGTTCGACCAGGTGACGGCCGAAGAGGTTTTGAACTCAAGGCTTGTGGCTTATCCGTTCAGGGAGCTGGAGATATGTGTCTATTCTGAAGGCGCTGCGGCCCTTATCCTGGCTGAAGAAGACACTGCCAGGGCAATCTCTAAAGACACAGGAAATCCCGTAGTCTGGATAACCGGTGTGGGCGAATCAAACGAACATTCCTTTGCAGGCAGGAACCAGAAAGATATGTCACGTATCATGTCCGATCATGATGCGTCTCATCGAGCTTACGGCATGGCCGGCATCAAAGATCCCACAAAATCGATCCAAATCGTTGAACTCCACGATGCCTTTGTGCATCAACTGGAGATCAGTATGGCCGAGTTCGGTCTGGTACCCTTGGGAAAGGCTGATTCATTAATAGAGGAGAATCTAATGACCCCAGGAGGAAAGTACTTAGTCAATCCCTGCGGAGGGTTAATATATTGCGGTCATGCGGTTGGGGCCAGCAACATCATGTCGGCCTGGTCCGCCCGCAATGAACTGATCAAGAGGAACCTTAAGACCGCGCTTGTTCATGGTACTGGCAGCACCATAGCCCAATACACGACCTGCCTGATTTTCGAACTTGAATAGAAAGGGAGGAAAAATGTCATGAGTATTCAAAAAGAAAGAGTTATTCCCTCAGAATATATACCCGAAGTGGGCTCACATATTGAAACTATCGATGGCCAGGACTATTTGATCACCAACGATGCCATGTATACTTTTTACCAGAGGACCAAGGGGGAGTTTTCACCCTTCTTTCTTTCACTAAGGGACGAGAAAAAACTTATTGGATGCAAATGTTCTCAATGCGGCCTGGTCAGGGTGCCCCCCTTTCTGACCCATTGCCCGGATTGCAATTTTGCCCCTACCGAACTGATTGAGGTGGAGCAGGTAGGTATTATGAACAGTACCCCGCCTATTACATATTTTGCCACTGCGCTTTTCCAGCATATGGCTCCCTATGGCAGAGGTCGGGTTATATTCAATGGGGCTGATACGGCCATGAGCGCTATTTTGTATACCACAACAGGTATCTTAGTACCGGGCATCATCACCAAAGGAACCGAGGTAAAGCTCGTTTTCAAGGATGAGCGCATTGGCGAGATGACTGACGTTTTTTGCGTTCCCACATCGGAACTTACACATGAGCAGGTTAATAAGAAAGGGCTTCAGGAATCGGAAATTGACTGGGAATCGCCTGTTGAGCCCGAATTACCCGAAGTTTCAGACAACGATGTTTCTGTCTATAATGCGGCCTTGGAGGATATAAAATTGATTGTTAAGGAAATGAACACAAATGAGCGGGCGCGAAAGGACATTGCCAACTGGAAACGGGATATCCTGATCAAGACCAGGGGCGGTCAATTTGTCATTAGCATTGATGATGGAAATATTGAGCTGGACGAGAGAGAACTTGCATCTCCGGATTTTGTCATGGTATGCGAAGATCCGCGAACATTGCTGGATGGCCTGGCTTATAAAGGTGCAATTACCGATTCAGTAATAAATAAGAAGCTTTGGATCAGTAAAAACATGGAATTCAATACCATCTTCAAGCTGGATAGGATGGCCCGATCCGTTGCCAGATCGAAAAAGACCTGATCCAGAGAAAATATTATTTTTTAGTACCTAAACCTTTTCCCAGGCCCATGATCTTCTGGCCAAGACGGGAAGTAAGACTCAAAAAATGCGTTTCAGCCAGTAGCCGGTCCGTTTCCCTCAGCCTTTGGGCGAGGACCTCCATCACTTTCAGGACGAGGTCAAATCGAAGACGCATGAGATCAAGGAAATCTTCCCGGAGAAGACAGATGACCGAGGTCTTCTCAACGGCTTGAACGGTGGCGGACCGGCGGTTTCCGTCAATAAAGGAAAGTTCACCCAGCATTTCCCCGGACCCAAGCGTAACCAGGACTGCCTCTTCACCCTTTGGGGATGTAATGGCCACTTTCACACGCCCTTTTTTAATGATATATAAACTATCCCCTTTATCTCCCTTGTTAAAAATTATCTGGCCCGGGTTGTATTCCCGTTCAATTAAAGACGCCTCCAAACGATCAACGTCTGATTTCTCCAGGTCGGCGAATATAGGGATTTTCCAGAGTATATCGTGCAAAGACATAGGTCCTCCTACAGATATATGCCAGTATCAAGTTGCTCATTGGCATCCTGGCAAATGCAGGTCAAATGTTCCCCTGAAAAGGGTGCTAAATTAGCAAAGAATCCAGGCCCAGAGGACCTGGATTTCCATTTTCAAACGATGTTCATATTAGCATAATACTACAAAAAATTCAAGTATGTGTAAGACGTGGCCTGAAGTCTTGAAGTAATCGAAGAAAAGGCCCACCAAGCCTGCCCATCTTATTAAGTAATCGTTCCTTGTGATCACTTAAGAAAGTTACAGTTTAGCGGTTTGAAAATAGTGCACAAAGGGCCGAGGTGCTGAAGGCGGAGACATAATAGTACTAAGGAAGGACTTCGGAATTCTCAGGTCCTATTTACATATCTCTTCAGGTATCGGGCCGTATAGGAACCGTTGGGGTGGGCAAGGATTTCTACGGGCGATCCTGCTGTCACAACATGCCCTCCCTCGTCTCCCCCTTCGGGGCCAAGATCAATGATGTAATCAGCCTCTTTGATGACCTCCATATTATGCTCAATGACTGCCACGGTGTTTCCTTCGTCCACCAAGGCCTGTAGTACCTGGATAAGCCTCTGCACGTCGGAAAAGTGCAGCCCTGTGGTGGGCTCGTCGAGAATATACAGGGTACGACCGCTGGACTTTTTGGCCAGTTCCTGGGCCAGCTTAATACGTTGGGCCTCACCTCCTGACAAAGTGGGACTGGGTTGCCCCAGTCTCAGATAACCAAGCCCTGTATCGCAGACAACTTGGACCGCTCGACGAATAGGAGGCACTGCAGCAAAAAGCTCAGCAGCTTCTTCAAACGTGAGTTCCAGGATTTCTGAGATGTTGTTTCCTTTATACGTAACTCCCAGGGTTTCCTGATTAAATCGTTTCCCTTGACAAACCTCACACTGAATATAGACATCCGGGAGAAAGCTCATGGCTACTTTCAGGCTGCCCTGTCCCTTGCACGCATCACATCGACCGGCAGCTACGTTAAATGAAAACCGGCCGGGCTTATATCCCCGTTCGCGTGCCGAAGGTGTCATGGCAAATAGCCTCCGTATATCATCCAGGAATCCCACATAGGAGGCAGGCACAGAGCGGGGGGTGCGGCCGATGGGGCTGTGACCGACCTCCAACACCCGCTCAAGGGCCTTCCACCCTTTGATGTCCTTACAAATCCCCGCGCCATGTCTTTGTTTGAGTAGCCGGTTGTGCAAGCCCTTGTACAGGGTTTCCTTGAGAAGAGTAGATTTTCCAGACCCTGAGACCCCTGTAAGGCAAATAAGTGTCCCCAATGGAAAATCCACATCAATCTCTTTCAAATTGTGCTTAGAAGCCCCTTTAACGGTGACAGATGGCAGATCCCTGTAGGTCCTGAGGCGGGACGTGATCCGGTGCGTACGGCCATTAAAGCTGGCCCCTGTGACCGAATAGGGCACTTTTTTCAGATCGCTCAACGTGCCTGACGCCACTACTTTTCCGCCTTCCCGGCCCGCGCCGGGCCCAAGATCTATCAGGTAATCGGCCTCGCGGATTGTCTCCTCGTCGTGCTCCACCACCAGGATAGTATTGCCCTGTTCTTTGAGTTCTTTGAGGGCATCAAGTAACATTCGGTTGTCCCTGGCGTGAAGGCCTATGGTGGGCTCATCCAGGATGTAACAGACCCCGGTAAGATTCGATCCAAGCTGGGCGGCAAGCCGCACACGCTGTGCCTCTCCTCCAGAAAGCGTATCACCGCTCCGGCTCAGGGAAAGGTAAGACAACCCGAGTCGATCTAACAGGGAAAGCCGTGTGAGGATCTCGGAAACAATGGGTTTCGCTATAGGCGCTTCCCTTCCCTTGAAGAAGAATCTGCTTAAAATTTCAAGGAGTTGGCCTGCCGGGTGCTTTACAAGGTCCCATATGGAAAAATTTTTAATTTTGACGGCCAGTGCCCCTGGCTTGAGTCGGCTCCCGCCGCAATGAAGACACACACTATGCTCATCTTTATCCTTATTGCCCACGGCCCCTAAACCTTCGCATTCAGGGCACGCCCCATGCGTGCTGTTAAAGGAAAAAAGCCGGGGATCCAGGGCCGGGAGGCCCAAACCGCAAGCAGGGCAGATACCCCGCAGGCTGAAGATCTCTTCATCGCCATCAGGGGTTATAACCAGGAGGCTGCCATCCCCTTCGCCCAGGGCCCGGTCCACCGTCTGGGCGATGTTTTTGGTTGGAAGCCTTCCCACTACGATTTCAATGGTGTGTTCATGATAACGTGTCAGGGCCATGTTTTCCTGAAGGCTTGTTACCGTGCCGTCAATGCGGGCTTCTTTAAAATCCTTGCGCAGTGCCTGGGTCAGCACATCCTTATGAAAGCCTTTGCGTCCAACAACCTTCGGTGCCAGTATGATGGCATTTTTTCTTCCGTAGCGCTTCCGTAGCTGAGTCGTGATTGATTCCCTGGTCTGAGCCGTCATCTTGCGATTACACCCCGGACAGTGTTGAGTGCCGGCCTTGCTGTAAAGGAGTCTTAGGAAATGATAGATCTCGGTGAGAGTCGCTACAGTTGAGCGACGGCTCGCATGACTGATGCGCTGCTCGATAGCCACGGCAGGGGGCAGCCCTGAGACCTTATCCACATCAGGCCGTTCAAGGACCTTTACATACTGTCTTACATAGGGGGCAAGGCTTTCCAGATAACGGCGCTGACCCTCGGCAAACAGGATGTCAAAAGCAAGGGTAGATTTTCCAGAGCCTGATACACCCGTGAGCACCACGAGTTTGTTGCGTGGGACAGCAAGGCTCACCTTTTTAAGATTGTGTTCCCTGGCCCCTCTTATGGAAATGACGTCTTTAAACCTACTGATTGGTTCGGCAATACCCTGAACCGGGAGTTTTCCTGTCCTCAAACGGCTTCTACCATCAAGGTAAGCCTTTAAAAACCTTCCGGTGTGGGATTTTCCGTTTTTTGCCACAATCTCCGGAGGACCTGCAATAACGATATCTCCTCCGGCATCTCCTCCCTCAGGGCCCAGATCGATTATCCAGTCTGCCGCCTTTACTACGTCCATATTGTGCTCGATGATGAGCACCGTGTTATTCTCTATAACGAGCCTCTGAAGGGCTGCGAGGAGTTTTTTAATGTCATCAAAATGGAGTCCGGTGGTGGGTTCATCAAAGATGAAAAGCCTTTTTTCTCCGTCATCTCCTTTTAAATATCGAGAAAGTTTGAGGCGCTGGGCCTCGCCGCCTGATAGGGTATTGATGGGCTGACCAAGTCTCATGTACCCGAGGCCCACATGGGTCAATGGTTTAAGGGCGGCCGTTATCTTGCCCTTGTCTTTAAAAAAGCCGAGGGCCTGATCGACCGTCATGGAAAGTATCTCATGTATGTTCCGCCCATTATGGGTGACTTCCAGAACGTCCTTTTGAAAGCGTTTACCTCCGCAGTCGGGACAGGTAACGAAAACATCGGAGAGGAATTGCATCTCCACCTTCTCAAAGCCTTCTCCCCGACATGTTTCGCACCGGCCCCTTGGCGTATTAAACGAAAAATGCGTGGGGCCAAGTCCCTTTAGACAAGCCCCGGGAGTCTGGGCCAAAAGAGCTCGAATAGGATCCATGGCCTTGGTGTATGTCAGGGGGTTGGCCCTGGGGGTGCGCCCGATGGGTCTCTGGTCAACCAGGACCACATCATGTATGCGTTCTGCACCTTTGACCGATTTGTGACGGCCAGGTCGGCCCTGCGGGTTCTTTTTTATCCATTTGACGGACTTATAAAGGATCTCTTCAGCCAGGGTGGACTTGCCCGACCCTGATACCCCGGTGAGGCAGACAAAAACACCAAGGGGTATGCGGACATTTATGTTTTTGAGGTTATGCTGTGATGCTCCTGCAATGGTCAGCCACTGATCCCTTTTCGGTTTTCTTCTCTTCTCTGGTATGGGGATGGATCGCTCCCCCTTAAGATATTTTCCGGTTAGAGAGCCATTAACGCTCGTTGTTGGACCAAAATACATTACCTCACCGCCATGCTCACCTGCCGCCGGGCCCAGATCCAGCATGTAGTCGCTTTGACGGATAATTTCCGGGTCGTGTTCCACCACAACAATGGTATTTCGAAGATCCCTGAGGCCTTTCAATATGCCGATGAGGCGGTGGCTGTCACGTGGGTGAAGTCCGATGCTTGGTTCATCCAACACATATAGGGTATTGACCAGCGATGATCCGAGGGCCGAGGCAAGGGCTACCCGCTGTACCTCACCTCCAGAAAGGGTGCGGGATTGCCTGTCCAGTGTGAGATATCCTACTCCCACGTCTCGAAGGTATCGAAGCCGGCTGCGCACCTCACTCATAATAAGCTGGCTGGCTTCATCCTTTTTGGGCATGCGTAGTTTTTCGAAGAATGCGCTGGCATCATCCACATTAAAGGCGTAGATCTGGCCGATGTTGAGAGTATTGATCTTGTATAATAGCGACTCTTTTTTGAAGCGCGTGCCTTCACAATCCGGGCACTCTGTATAGCTTCGATAGCGGGAAAGATAGACCCGCACATGCATTTTGTAGGTCTTGGTTTCGAGCCACCTGAAAAACCCCCGGATTCCATAATAATCGGCTGTCCCATCAATAAGTTTCTTTTTCTGGGATTTTGTAAGACGCTTAAAGGGGATATCGGTAGGGATTTTGCCGCGCCGGCAAAAGGCCATCATTTCTTCAAATTCCATGCGGTGATCCCCCAGATCCCCCCATGGCTTGATGGCTCCTTCTTTTAGTGAACGCCGGGGATCCGGGATGATGAGATCCAGGTCAATGTCAATGTTTCTGCCAAACCCCCGGCATGTCTCGCACGCACCAATAGGGCTGTTAAAGGAGAAAAGATTAGGCGTTGGATTGCTGTATTGGATTTTGCAGGCGGCGCATTCAAGGAAGTTGCTAAATGTAAGGTGGCGGGTTCCATGTCGGTCTTGCCTTATCCACAAACCCACCTTGCCCCCTCCAAAACGGAATGCCTGCTCCAAGGAATCAATAATTCGGGTCCTATCCTTGGGCCTCATCAAGACCCGGTCTGCCACCACATGAAGTTGTTCTGTGTCCTCCACTTGATACTGAACCTCAAGGGGCCGGATCTGGCCTTCCGCAAAGATGCGGGAAAAGCCCATCTGGCCCAGTGAATTGATCTCCTGGTCGGCCGAAAGTCCCTTAATGGAAAAAGGGAACGTGATCACGACTTCAGATCCGGATGGAAAATCCTGTAAGCGCTTCCACACATACTCCGGCGTTTCAGGGACCACAGACTTGCCGCACCTCATGCAGTGTAGCTGGCCCAGGCGGGCGTAAAGTAGCTTCACATAATCCGTGATCTCGGTCATGGTGCCTACGGTGGAGCGGGATGTGCGCACCGGGTCTTTGCGGTCTATGGCAATGGCAGGGGGGATACCCTCAATCCTCTCTACCAGCGGGCGGTGCATGCGCTCCATAAATTGACGAGCATAGGGGGAGAAGGTCTCCACATAACGGCGTTGACCCTCGGCATAAAGTGTGTCGAAGGCCAGAGAAGACTTGCCTGACCCACTGACCCCGGTGACCACCGTAATGCGGTTTAAGGGGATTTCAAGGTCCAGATTCTTGAGATTATTTTGCCGGGCGCCTTTAATACGGATAGCGCGAGTCTGCATCTGCTTTATTGCCTTTCCGTTGGTTTATCGAAGCATATAACAATTTTTAAGAATCATTTCGTTTTATTCAAGTAGCATTCTCCAACTATTAAAATCATAAATTTTCTTGTCATTCCCATTGACCTTAAAAATACCTGTCAATTCACTCTTGTCCAAAATCAGATTTTTTTTGGACAGCATTTGAAGCCTATAAACACAGAAATCCAGTCGCGAAGCCGCAGTAACCTACCCAAACAGGCTTATTTCGCGGCTATAGGGGCATGGGAAGGGTGTAGGTTACCTATTTCTCAAACCCTTGCAGTTC
>CP070700.1:2970525-2975270 GCA_020349865.1 Desulfobacteraceae bacterium | reverse complement strand
CTTGACAAATTCTGATTGTTTGTCAAGAGTGTAGACGCGACCCCTTTGTTTTTAGACCCCTTTGTTTTTAAGAGTGTAGACGCGACCCCTTTGTTTTCCGCCTATTTCCACGGGCAATGACATGGTACAAGGCACCGGGAAAATGTATGCGTGGTTTTCTAGCCATACCTCGCACAGAGCATGAGAAAGGTTAACTGTCAATACTTAATTAGTTATGCCTGACCCCATCAACTGTGAACCCTCAATAAGTCTGGCGGCAAATTAACCCAAGAACATAACCCTAACCTTCTGGAGTAATATATGAGACGATCTACCAGAAGGTGCAGTGAGCAAAGCCTCCGAGGGACATCTACATACCGCGGAGGCTTTTGTATTTTAGCTACTAATAAGAATCCAATGAACCTGTAGGGCAAAGGAGCGAATCTGCCGTTCGGAAAGTTCAATGGGATTACCAAGGTTCTATTCTATTTGAAATCCTTTCCACGAGTGCATCAATGTATAAGGGTCTCGCAACTAGATGCAGGGGGTGCTAAGGTTATAATAGCCCTCACCGGCAACGCACTTGATTTGGCCCTCGTATCCGTCGATACTTAGTTTCATTCCGAAAACCGGTAAATTCCTCTCCTTCAGCGGGCAATGCTGTTGAATTAAGCGTGAACAGTCTCCTCTCCCTTCGATGGAGGAGGTCCTGTGGGGGCATCGATCAATAGCATCTTATTTTTCTCCTCTCCACTTATGTTCATCACCGACGGGAATGCAGTCGTCGCAGACACAGTCGCAACTGCAGTCCTCGCCTTTACATTTGCATTTGCAGGTACAGTCAGCGTCCCCCGTTACAGTAGTGGACAAAATTGTTGCCTCAGCCAGTGGCTCCATCTTACTCCAAGCGGGGTCAAGGACATAGATAACCTCACCATCATAAACAGGAATACGCAAAAGAATACTCTCTCCCTCACCATTATCTATCACTTCACCAGCTACATATTTGATATTGCCTACTGAGCTGGTAACCCGGTATATGCTGATGGTCACCTCCGCACCCTTGGCCGGAAAAGTCACTTCATTCACTGACCACCAACCGGCCGGGCCCATTCCCCAGACAATTAATGGACAACCGGTAACAGAATCCGGATCCATCGTGTACCCACAAGCGATCGCAAGACGGTCACTCCATACGTATGCGACCGTTCCGGAGACCGTGTATGGACCTTCAATAGATTCCACATGGGCCCAAACAGCCTTTACAGCAGTGAAACTGAAAACGATTGCCAAAAGTAGAAACAGTTTTCTTATAGAAAGCCTCATTGTAATCCTCCAATATTTAAAGATTTTTTCCCTTTTGCCTTGTGCTTCACGTCGCGCTCAAGGCCTTCTCATATTCCTTTTAGATTCCAGGAAGTGGAACAGAGCTTCCCTTTTTCTGGACTTTGCCTTCTTTCTCACCCCCTTTCAGTTGAATTACAGAGGTACTAAGTCCCGCAAATTTAAAGGCGTCTTGCTCCAAGTTTCGCATGTTTAGCGAAACGAATCTCAGAACTTATAATAATAGTCAAACAAAGAGGGATGAAAGCTCGTTTAAACTCGCGGTTGTTATAGTGCCAAGTCACAAGATTGCGCTAAATATCCTACTGATTTAGTTCTGAATGTAAATCAGACAGACCCCATTTTTTTTGTAAGATTTTCAGCTTCTTCACGGTAAGTATTCGTCCTACAAAGAAACAAAGGTGGGAAATTGACATGGAGCTTCACTGGATTGGCGGGAAAAAGGTTGGAGTGCAGAAAGATGTAAGCTTTGGGCAGTGCTCCAAGCATAAATGAAGGTTTTTCAGGTCACCAGTCCTTGTTTTATGGCATAATAAATAATCTCGGCATTGTTTTTCATTCCCATCTTTTTTAGAGCACGTGCCCGATTAGTGCTGATGGTCTTTACACTGAGTGAAAGGTCGTCTGCAATTTCTTTTACCGTTTTCCCCGAGGCAATCATAATTACCACTTGATATTCACGATCAGAAAGCATTTCATGAAGCGGTCTTTCAGCATCCACTTCCAAATGGAAGGCGAGTTTTTCAGCGAGCGAAGAACTGACATACTTGCCACCCTGCGACACTTTTCGTATTGCTGATATTAATTCCTCCGGTGCGCTTTCTTTTGTCAAATAGCCAGACACCCCCGCTTTGAAGGCTCTTACCGCATATTGTTCTTCAGGGTACATACTCAACACTAGAACAGGAAGTTCAGGCTTTTCATGCTTTAATTGCTTTAGCGTATCCAGTCCGCCTCTACCGGGCATGGCAATGTCCAATAGAACCAAATCCAAATCATATTTTCGGACTTTCTCTAATACTTCTTGGCCATCAGCTGCTTCACCAACCACAACCATATCAGAGATTTCCGACAGGATCTGCTTGAGTCCTCCGCGAACAATAGCGTGATCGTCTGCAATGAGTATCTTTATCATTAAGTTTCTCCTTTTTTGTCGATCGGTATGCTCGCTTTTACTGTGGTGCCTTTATTTCGGGCGCCGCTGATTCTCAAATCACCACCCAAATAATGCACCCGTTCGCCCATTCCGATTAACCCAAATGATCTTGCATCCGAGACCTGCTTTTCTGTAATCCCTTTACCGTTATCGCGAACCTCCAGTTCTACTTTACCAGATGTCTCTTTCAGAATTACTTCAACCGCTGTTGGGTTTGCATGCCGAGCAATATTTGTCAGGGTCTCCTGAAAAATGCGGAACACCGCTGTGGAACGGTCCTGATCCAAGACAATATCCTCAGGGTCTGATACAGTGTCACACTGAATCCCCGTCCGACGACTAAATTCGTTCGCCTGCCATTCAATTGCTGCCGAAAGACCGAGGTCATCCAACAATCCGGGTCTCAACTCTGAAGAAATCCTCCGTACGGATTGAACGGTTACATCAACGAGCCTTGACATTGTTTTTGCCTTCTCAAGAAGTAATGGTTGATCCTTTGGCAATCTGTGATCTAACCAGTGTATGTCCATTTTCAGAGCCGTCAACGCCTGTCCCAACTCATCGTGAATCTCACGAGCAATTCGCCTTCTCTCTTCTTCCCTTATCCATTGCAAATGTGAAGCAAGATCACGCAAACGTTCGCGTGATTGCTTTAATTCTTCCTCCGCGCGCTTGCGCTCGGTGATTTCTTGTAGAAGTTTTTCATTTGCGGTTTCTAGTTCGGCTGTACGTCCTTCTACCAACTCTTCAAGGTGTTTACGGTGTCTTCCGAGGTCTTTGGCCATCTTGTTGAAAGAATTAGCTAATGTGCCTATCTCATCATTCCTTTTAATCGTAAGGGGAGTATTTAGATTTCTGTTAGCTAGTTTCTCAGTTGCCTCGGTTATTCCTTTTATCGGAGCGGAAATAAAGGTAGCTAAAAGATAGGCAACAACTCCTCCTATTACTATGGTCAGTAGGCCTAAAAGGAGAATTTGTTGTCGAGCCTCAGCGATTTCCTTCTCAACAGCCATATAAGAATATCCTAACCGGACTGTTCCTAACCTGACCCCTGAAATTTTTATGGGTACAAATATATCAGAATGCAGTTCTCCTTTCTCCATGAGGTGCGGTTGGGTAATCCCAGGCTCCTCGGAGTTAACAGCAGCAATGTTTAAACTATCGTTGTAAATTTTGCCGACCTCGGCCAGGTTGCTGTGCATAATCACCTTCCCATCAGGATCTAGCATCATAACATAGCGAACGTAGTCTTGGTCCATCGAGTGGTTGACAAAACGCCGGAGCGTGGGCAAATCATTGCTTATTATGGGCCTAGCAGCAAATTTCGCTAAGTCAGCAGCTAAAGCAAGCCCCCTCCTGCGAAGCTCATTTTCCAGAGTTTCTTTTTCACGCATCGTAGTGATGATTCCTGTGAACAAGACAATCCCCACCACTAGACTTTCGATCAATAATGTTAACTTAGTCCTTAACCGAAATTTCATCCGTTGCCGAAACGGTTTCATGCTAAAAGCCTTTATATTATACCTCTTGGAAAAATTCTTCTAATCTACCCTTTTTGTGCCTATCAACGTCCTTATCCCGTCATAATCTCGGTCCTTTGATTTCTGAAATCCACCTATTTCAGCGTTGTACAATATCTTTGCATGCGCAGGTTTG
Source organism: Desulfobacteraceae bacterium (assembly GCA_020349865.1). The sequence continues at coordinate 2,971,135 of CP070700.1, read as the reverse complement.
TTCTTGTCTAGCCTAAGCAGTGCTTGATTTACCGTCGTTACCATCCCTGTACTTATCCCCTTCCGAGCCGCGAATACCCTCGTTGGGACTGCTTCCGTTCTGGAAACAACGATCATCTGGTTGGCCTCTACTCCAAGTTCCTTTTGTTTTTCTGGATGTCCCACAAGGAAATGGTCACATACAATGCCTGCATCAACTGCCCTAAGGTAGACATTAAACGCTATATCCTCACAACACCCCCCGTGAGAATAAGCCATTAAATCTGTATCAAGGTTGATGCCGTTTTTTTCAAAAAGCTCTTTGGCTGCTGTCCATTTGGTAGCTGAAAGCCTAGGCCCAAACATAACGGTCTTTTCCCTCAAGTCCTGCAGTGTCTTTATGTTGCTGTCTCTCCTGACAATGACCACACCATATTGGACGGTTGCCCCTTCCCGGGTTAAGGCCCTAATAAGGGAACTTTTGTCATACAGGCTGGCTATTCTTGCATACGTATGGGGATCCTGGAAGGCGAAATCCACCTCCCCATTCTTGATCGCCATTTCAAATTCAGCAAAGTTCCTTGGGACCACTGTCCTTATGTCAAATCTACTTTCCTCCTTTAGATATGCGG
>CP070700.1:2967330-2970425 GCA_020349865.1 Desulfobacteraceae bacterium | reverse complement strand
TTTCCCACTCAATACGTGCCAAGGATATCGTTCGGTATGATAGTCCCTCACTCGAAGTTTCCCCCCTTGCCCAAGCTTTCTGGCAAAGGCTTCAAACATACTGGCGAATTCCATCTCTGTATAACCGGGGCTGAGGTTGTCCCTGACATATTCAAAGGTCCGGCAGGAGAGCTTTGCCGTCGCTTCCATCTGGTCGATTTCCCACGGCGATTTAGTCATGCGGACTTTCCGGATCAAGGGTGATCCGTCTACACATTTTTCATCTGGAAAAAGACCCCGATAAAAATTGAAGTCATTGACCGGGATCACGTCCAGCTCAAACCCCAGGCGGTGTGGCAGGTCCCCATAAGCGTCGGCAAGAAGTCCAGGGACCTCTTTTATAGATTTGATCTCGATAATATCGTTTATGGAAGATTCCTGCCTGGCCCGTGGCATGTATCTTTTGATAAATAAGAGGGGGTCTCCTTCAGAGGGGATATAGAGAAATCCGTTTTGGGCTGTCCCGGAAAAATAGAACAGATCAACTCGCTGAACAATAAGCAGCCCATCGATGTCGTTTTCTTGCAGTTCTAACTGAATCCTTTTGATTCGTTGCGTTATTTCAGTTTCAGGAACTCTAAATTTTTGTTTCATCTTCGTCGGGTATCGTCAAGCACTTGTCTTTATGAGTGTTGATGTTTATTATAAAATATCGAGTATCCAGAATCGAGACAAGGAGCTTTTATGGTGACCGAAGCAGGCATAGTCGAAAAAATCCTACCTCACAAAGCCGTTGTTCGCATTCAGAGAAGTTCGGCTTGCGCTCATTGTTCATCCCGGGGGGCATGCCGGGTTACCGAAGGAAAAGCAATGTTGATTGAGGTAGACAATGATCTTCAGGCAAAGGTGAGTGATCAGGTTGAGATCAGTGTGCCTGAAGGCTCGCTGCTCAAGCTTTCTATGCTTGTTTATTTTATGCCGGTCTTGGGGCTTATAGTCGGTGCATTAGTAGGAGCTGCATCTGCAAATTACTTTAATGTGCAGCCCACCTTGGCCTCCATAGTGTGCGGCGCCTCTGCCATGGGGATTACCTTTTATGGGCTGAAATGGCTGGATCGGCGTGCCCAGGCCAAGGGCGAGTATCAACCTCGCATGACGCGAATTCTGTTCAGTGCAAATGCCCCCTAACACGACGATAGCAGATAAGCCCACACTTCAGGCAACGCTTGGCCTCCCTAAGCGCCTGGTCTTCTGAATAGCCCAGTGCGATTTCCGCTGAAGGGTTGGAAACCCTGTCTTCTTGTGGGAGCTCAGGCATCCTCTGCCGTGATTCTTCAGAAACCGGCTCTAATTGATCCAAGCTCAAAACCCTTGTATGTGTTCGGATCATGTTAAGGGGTGCTTCCACGGGTAACCCGTAAAAAAATCGCTGGATGGAACTAGCGGCTCTTCTCCCTGACCCAATGGCTTCCACCACTGCCTTATAGTCACTGGTCACCTCACCAGGCCGAAAGATGCCGATATCCTCTTTTGCAAAAGGACTTGGATAGGGGAAAAGGGTCTCCCATGGGATCGGATCCTTCAGCTCCACTCCTTCGTCTTCGTCGTCTTTCAATCGGGGTACGTAAATGAGTTCGGGGAAGCGACCCGCACCGGTCAGGAGTGTATCAACCGGTATAAGTCCCCTTTCATCTTCCTCTCTGCCTACTTCTGATACGCGGGCGACCTCCACGTGAGTGAGCTGATCGGCCTCCCCAATCATCTTTGTCACTGCACTCTGGAAATGAAAATGAATCCCCTGGTCTTCAGCCTTCTTTAACTCATCTTCGGAGAAGGGGGCACGATTCCGAGGAGTCCGAAAGACTATATGAACGCTGCTTGCGACCTCCTTGATTGCACTTGCAGCGGCCTCGAATGCAGCATTTCCGCCACCCAGTATCATCACTTGCTTCCCTGTAGAGGGAGTATTTCCAGCCCTTTGTGCCATGATGAAATCAATCAGGAGTTGCACTCCGGGTAAGGGCTTTGGGATTTCACCCCGGGTTCTTTCAGCCATTTGTGTGTCCCAACCACCTGTTGCCACGAAAACAGCAGAAAAGCCCTCTGTGAGCAACGATTCAATAGTGAAATCCTGGCCAAGTTTTTGATTGGTAATAGATTCAACCCCTGCATCGAGAATTCCATCGATTTCCCAGTCCAGCACATCCCGGGGAAGCCGGTTTTCAGGGAGTCCAATACGTAATATGCCCCCGAGCTGAGACGACGCCTCATAGACCTTTGTATCATGACCAAGACGATTCAACAAGTATGCTGCAGTCAACCCTTCCGCGCCACCACCTACCACAGCGACATTTTTTCCGGTCTCCGGGGCCCGTGGTATGTGAACACGCTCCCCTGAGTTTCTCTCATAGTCGGAAGCAAAACGTTTTAGGGGATTGATGGCCACTGGCTCATCAACCAGGTTGCGACGGCATTCATATTCACAGGGGTGCACGCAAATCCTTCCGCACACGGCAGGAAACGGGTTTGTTTCCTTTATAATACGAACCGCCTCCAGGTAATTTCCCTCTGCAATCTCATGAATATATGCTGGAATATCAATCCCGGCAGGGCAGGCCCTCTGGCAGGGGGCGGTGCATTCATCCGTGGTGTGTTCGGTCTGAATTCGCCGTGTGTATGATGAAAGAGTAATAATGTGTTTTGGGCAGATGCGTTCACAGGTGCCGCAGCCGGTGCAGAGGTAAGGATCAACCACGGGTAGATTGTCTGGCCCCATGGAAAGGGCATCAAATGGACAGGCCCTGACACAGGTTCCCAGGCCCAGACATCCGATGGGACAAACTTTAGTGCCGCCGTTTAACAGGACAGCCGCCCTGCAATCATTTATTCCATTATAGATATATTTGACATCTGCATCCTGAAAGCCGTAGGTGCAACCCGGCTTTGCTATGTCAGGCTCTTTGGCCTCGATTTTTACGCCCATTATTCCGGCTATTTCTTCGGCAGTTTCAGTGCCGGCGGCAACACAAGAGGAGGCGGAGGATTTTCCTTCAACAATTGCCACAGCATTTGCTGTACATCCAGGATACCCGCATCCACCACAATTTGCGCCAGGC
>CP070700.1:2964252-2967230 GCA_020349865.1 Desulfobacteraceae bacterium | reverse complement strand
GGGCGCTGGCCGGGGAGGTGGCGCTTTGCTCGCATGGTGATCCCGGTCTCCGGATTTTCAACCTGAAGGACGTCGCCCTGCCTCAGCGTCAGCTCAGGGTAAATGTGTCAAATCTTTGACGTCAAAAAAAGGTTCGGCACGGGTGTCTTCAGATTTCCCCCTCTAGCCACTTCCTAACCCCCTGTATTTTCTGATGTATTTTGTTGGGCAGGTCAAGCGGCTTTTGGTATGGTTATTGCAATAAGCATTGGCGAGAGTCATTGGAGAGAAAAATAGGAAGGAGAGTCAGTATGTTTAAGAGAATTTTGCTAGGAACATTTTCAGGTATTTTCTTGATGGGTTGCTCGACAATGCAGCCAGGGGCGCCATCGCCTCAAGAAGTGATCGTGAAGGTCCAGTCGACAGACCCGGCAAAAGTCGTTGTTGACAAAGTAGAGGACCGAGTCAACAAATCAATGGAGGTTCCCAATCCCGAAGGATCTCTTTCTCAGATGTCTTTCATTTCTAAAAATAAGGCATTTGTTAAGATCTTTTCGGGCTTGTCGGTTTCTGATGTCACGCGGCTGTTGAATGACCTCGTTTACCTGGAAAACAATACAACTATCCGCGATGTGAATATATTCATCAATTCGCCCGGCGGTGATGCTTTTTCGGGCCTTGCCCTTGCGGATCAGATTGAGCGTGCAAAAAGGAAGGGGTTTCACGTCACTGCCCATGCTTCGGGTATCGTTGCAAGCGCTGCCGTTCCGGTCTTCGCCGTTTGTGACTACCGATTGGCCGCCCCCGGAACGATTTTTATGGTCCATGAAGCCGCTCTCTGGAAGTGGCCGGGGCGTGAAACGGCCTCCGATATCCGGTCTCAAAATGAGTTGATGCAGCTTCTTCGTGAACGCTACATCGGAAAATTGGCGACAAATTCCAAACTGGAGAAGGACAAGTGGGAAAGATTGGAAAATAAGACGACGTGGTTCAGTGCGGAAAAAGCTATGAATTGGGGTCTTGTCGACAAAATAGAGTAAGATCTGAAGAATCCATTGAACTCGGTTCGCTTCGTTTATGATCCGATTAAAACGCCGGGTCCCCCGGAGACCCGGCGCTGATTCACCTCGGAAGAACGTAGGCTCTTGAGAAAAGGTATTCCATTATGCCGAATTCAGGATAGCGTGTTGCCCTCTGAAAAACACTGGATATCAGCATTGCGGTATGTGAGATCGGGTTTTGAGGCGGGTTGAGCAATAGATAGTGTCTGAACGAAAACCCGGAATTTTTTGGACTGCTGCACCAACTGGGGACCACTTTCCGGCCAAGCATTTGTTTCTAATTCGAAGAAAACACAATTGAAATCGGCATTATCGATAGCACACATAATATATTTCTATACATTCTCTATTGTGTGTTGGTTTTCTTGTCTTGGAGCATTCTGGTCCCGTTAAATGGTTACAGGGGATGGTTTGAGTACTATAGAACTGCGCATAAGGGGTTGCTTTGTCTTCTCTCAAGTCTTTGCACATGTTGCAACTGTTTCTGTTGGAGGATATGACCAACAATTTGAATGTTTCTGGCCACTACGGCCAGGCCAACATAGCGTTTGAAGCCACGAATGCCATGATCCGCACAGTGATCTAAGTTGTGATTTTCCAGGGCGTTGATTGAGGACTCAATAGCTGAGTGTTTGCGACGGGCTTCTTTGAACTCCTCGGAGTTTTCGATCTCTTTGTTTATCGCTGACAGCTTCCCTTTGCGAGGAAGTATGACCTTGTCCAGTAACACGGCCAAGTCTTTTTGGTTATCTGGACTGTAAAAGCCTTTGTCAAAGGTGCAACTGATCAACTGCGGAAAACGCTCCTTGGTTTCCTTGATCATCAGCACGGCAATCTGATCATCCATTTTCTTCTGCATCACCCTATGGTGAAGCAGGAATCCAAATTGATCTTTGACAACACAAACCTTGAGACCCAATTCCTGCGGAATACCGGCTTTGCCTTTGTTGATCCACTCGGTGTGCTCTTCAAAAAGCGAAAACACCTTTTCGTGATGGGCAATGGTTTCACCTTCCACAACTCTTCTGCGAATTTGATCCATTTGCCTTTCAGCATGAGCAATGTATTTTTGGATCTCGGTGATCCTTAAATTAGCCATAAAGTTCGTAGATGAGATGGAACTGATTGTTTCTTTAGCTCTGTCAATGAAATAGTTGGCCAAGTCCACGTACGCCATATGCGCTTCAATGATCAACTGCTCCCTTTTAGCCCTCTTTGTTTTATCTTTCGATGTCGAGCGTTTTAACTGTTGGACCTTGCGAAAGTATTTCTTGATCTTCTTTAGGTTGTATACACCCTTTCGCCATCCGGACACATCCAGATCATCACATAAGGCCATGATCAAAACGATCACCTTGCGCATGGCGTCGAAAAGCAAATTGATATCCGTTGGGTAATGAACATCGGTTTCCACTACGAATGAATCACAGCTTCCTCTGAGTCCTTCGTCTTTTTTTTTACCAATAAGCTGATAACCATGTTCTAAAACAATTAGGTTAATGCGATCTAAAACTTCAGGGGTAAACAAAGACAAATTGTCTTTCAGTGTCTGTAAAGGATAATAATAGTCGTCATACAATGAACCGTGGCCAAGCATCAGTCTCAATGTATTGTGGTTGTTTGCTATATCCATCAGTTTATCATAATCCCAATTGCAGCAAAGCCGTAAGGAGCCTAATACCAGGATTTTCCACAGGTCCATCCCCCTGCGGCCATTATTTTGGTCTATACCTTCAGGGATTAAATCCCGAAGGACAGTAAAGACCTTATCCCGGACTTTGCGATTGCAATAAATCTCTTGAAGGCCCATAAGCAATTTGGGAATCTCATCACGAGATCGCGGATCGAATTCGATTTTTGAAATGTCTACTTCACCGAACTTCATCTGGGTATCGATTACTTTTCGCATATTTTTTTTCACGAATAATTGCTTTGAGG
>CP070700.1:2958738-2964152 GCA_020349865.1 Desulfobacteraceae bacterium | reverse complement strand
TCGGCCGAAAAAAAATAGACATTCTCTATGGTGACGATGAAACGAAAAGAGTTGCAGGGGAACTGAGTTCATCATTGTTGAAAAAAAAGAAAGGGGTAAGTTGCGAGATTATTGAGCATACAAAAGATGGGCGCAAACTTTGCATACATTTAACATTGAGTCCGAGATTCGATGAGAGGGGCAAAATTGTGGGGATTCTGGGGATCGGGGAAGATATTACCGAACGGATACAGGCGGAAGAGGCGCTCCGGAAAAGTCAGGAAAAACTCTATCAGGCACAAAAGATGGATACCCTGGGGACGTTGGTGGCCGGTATGGCCCATGAGATTAATAATCCCATTAACCTTATCATGTATAATATTCCTCTTTTTCATAAGGTCTGGCATGATTGCCTGCCCGTTCTGAAGCAACATACAGACAAAGAACCTTATAGAAAATACGGGGGCCTGACCTATAGTTTCTTGAAAGAAAATGCAGACCGGCTGCTTTCTGATATGAATATGGCTGCGAACCGGGTAGCCAAGATCGTAAGCGATCTCAAGAACTTTGCCAGGCAGTCAAGTGTTGCCGAAAAGGGTCCTCTGCATATGAACATGGCTGTGGACAATGCAGTGCGCCTAGCTCAAACTACCCTTAGAAATTCCGGGGTTGAACTTGAAATTGATCTTGCCGAGGATCTCCCTTTGCTAACGGGGAATCTACAGAATATTGAACAGATAATCTTGAATTTGATTGTAAACGGTGTCCAGGCGATTGATCACGATCAGGGAAAAATAAAGATTGCCACTGGATATCAAAAAAAGGACGGAAAGATATGTGTTTCCATAATGGACAACGGTCGTGGTGTAGCCCCGGAAATTTCGGATAAGCTTTTTGATCCGTTTGTAACAGACAAACAGGCTGAAGGCGGCACCGGGCTTGGTCTTTCCGTAACATACAGTTTGGTCAAGGCCCATGATGGAGAAATAATTTTCCGGAGCCAAAAGGGAAAAGGAACAACTTTTACCGTGTTTTTCCCCACCATTGTTAGAGAGGAATCAGGCAGAATTCTGATCGTGGACGATGATAAATCGATTCGAGACATGCTTAGGGAAGCCCTCACCGGGGATCGGCCTTATTTGGTGGAAGAGGCATCTAACGGAATAGAGGCCTGCATCAAGCTCGGAACCTATCGTCCGGATCTTCTCATACTTGATATGTTCATGCCAGAGATGGATGGTCTTGAGGTCTGTCGCACTATTGAGTCGGAACCAGAGTTGTGTGATATGAAAGTGCTCATTACTACGGGATTTCCAGATCATAAGAAGTTGAAAGAAGTTGAAGCATTGGGTTTTACCAGAATACATTACAAGCCCTTTGACATACCAAAATTTATTGAGGCAGTTAGCAGTACTTTTGGCCAAGGCTAACGAGAAAGTTCAAAGCCTTGGTTTGCTTTTGAATTAAAGTCGAATGGAATCCATTCCCAACAATGAGACACCGATCCTCTTCGTTGATGACGACGTGGGTCTCCTTTCAAGTATCAAGGCTACGCTGGTCAGTTCGGGCATGCCTGAGCCTGGCCTTGTTTCAGACAGCAGGCGAGTCATGGAATTGGTCAGAGGGCACCATTTCATGGTAGTATTTTTGGATCTCGTCATGCCTTACATAAATGGCATGGAGGTCCTTCAACAGATTAAGAAGGAATTCCCGGAAATAGAATGTGTTATAGTAACAGCCATAGATAACGTGTCTTCAGCGGTTCAGGCCATGAAATTTGGGGCGTATGATTATCTGGTCAAACCTCTCAATAGTGAAAAACTTATCATTGTCATCAATCGCGCCCTCGAAAGATATAACCTCAGGCATGGGTTGTCTCTTTTTGAGAGGGAGCAGTCATTTTCAGATCTAAAGAACCCATCTGCTTTCAGCGAAATGGTAGCTAAAGATGACGCAATGGCCCTGGTATTCCACCAGGCTGAGTCTGTCGCTCCCACCGATTACAGTGTCGTCATTTCGGGTGAATCAGGGACCGGTAAAGAGATGCTGGCTCGAATTATCCATGGTTTGAGTAATCGCTCAAATGGCCTTTTTTTGGCCGTGAATATGGGGGCTTTTAGTAAAACGCTTTTTGAGGATGAATTTTTTGGCCATACCAAAGGCGCATACACGGGTGCCATTAGCGAAAAAAGGGGTTTCTTCGAGACTGCCAAAGGGGGGACCCTTTTTCTTGATGAAATAACTGAACTGGAACCATCCCTGCAGGGGAAACTGCTGAGAGTCGTACAGGAAAGTGAACTCTATCGCTTGGGGAGCACAGAGATCAAGAATGTTGACGTACGAATCGTAGCGGCCACAAACCGTGATATCAACGGAGAAATTGAAAAGGGCAATTTTCGCGCGGACTTATTTTACCGGCTGAATATGTGCCACATAAAGGTGCCACCTCTGCGGGAGCGGAAAAAGGATATCTTGCCACTTGCCCGCCATTTCCTCAAGATACACTCAGCGAAAAATGAGAAGGTGATTGATTCACTATCTGACGATTTGGCAGGACGTTTATTGGAATATCCTTTTCCGGGTAATGTTCGTGAACTCGAAAATACCATCGCCGCTGCAGTACTTCTGGAAAAGGGGAAGGTTTTAACCGTGTCATCCGCAAGTGATCTGTTGGCTCTTTCCGAAACCGACCAGGGATACGATGAAGAGCTCATTACCCTCTCCGAACTGGAAAAGCGGCATATTCAGAAGGTAATTAAAGCAACGAATGGAAACCGCACACGGGCGGCTAAGATATTGGGTATTGGCTTGAGAACGCTACAGAGAAAATTGAAGTTATTTGGTGAATTGCCAGCTACGCCAAGGTGACGCATAGTGTGTCATTTTTGCGCGCAAACGATAACCTATTAAAATAGCCTATAAAAACTCAAATGAACTGTACAGAATAGTATGTCACAATGACGCAGCATTCTGATCTTAAATAGCTCTCCTTACCCTCCTATTTTCCATTCCGGGCAATGATCCTGAAACAATTTGAAATTATTAACTAAATTAAATTGCCCAATCGCTACGTTGAGCCAATAATTCCCTGGCATGGTTTATGCTTATTTAAAACAGCGAAGTCATTTTCATGTTTCTGTAAGTGCTCTTCGAACAAAGGAGGAACTTATTCCTACGCTACCCCCTGTAGCATTGGGATGCCTAACGCGTAAAAAGTAAAGCCGGAAAGACGATGTTTCAGTGCCATGTCGGTTTGAACGCAATTTGGGATTAGGCCCCCTAACTTGTGAGAAGTAGCCTTCCTTATTTATTAGACACATATCGAGCGAAAGGGCAAACCCGCCAAAAGGCGGCGACGCAAAGCCACGGGTCTAAAGCCGAGAGGCCATGATCGCCGGGCTGCCGAAGGTTATTTTGACTAACGCCTTTGGGTGATAATGCCCGAAGGCGTTTTTTTTGTGGACAATGATGTTTCAAGAATTGGGTTCGCAAACAAAAAAGGAGAAATCAGATGAAGACCTTTAAGAAGTGCTTGGGGTGCTCTGTCGTTGCACTGCTTTTCTGCTTTGTAACACCATGTCATGCCATAGATATTACCCTTGCCTGGGATGCCAACACTGATTCCAACCTGGCAGGGTACAAGGTCTATTATGATTCTGATGGTAGTGGCGAGCCTTACAGTGGAACAGGTGCCACGGAAGGTGACTCGCCTATTGATGTGGAAAACGTAACGGAATTTACTCTTCATGGTCTATTAGATGGTGCGGTCCATTTTTTGGCGGTTACCGCATACAATGAAGAAGGGCTTGAAAGTGGTTATTCAAATGAAGTCAGCACTCAGTGCACCCTTACAGTAAACACAACAGGTTCTGGCAGTGTGGTACTTGATCCTGCCGGAGGGACCTATGATGCCGGCACGGTGGTGACATTGACAGCTCAAGCCGAGCCAGGCTGGCAGTTCAGTACCTGGAGTGGCGATCTCACAGGTTCCAGCAATCCTGTAACTATCACCATGGACACTAATAAGGCGGTCACTGTCGCTTTTACTCAGACGCCACCGGTAATCAATACCTTTACGGCAACTCCGAATACGATTAACGAAGGTGAATTTGTCACACTGGAGTGGAATATCACCGGCGCTGATTCAGCAACTATTGACAATGGAGTGGGTGCTGTGACTCATTCCAGTGGATCAGTCCAAGATGCTCCCACCATTACAACCACCTATACACTTACGGCCACCAATTCGGCAGGTTCAGTTACCAGCACGGTAACGGTTACGGTGGAATCCAATCCATCATCACCAGTCATTAACAGTTTTATAGCAACACCTGAAACAATAAATGAAGGTGAATCTGCAACTTTGTCGTGGAGTATCAACGATGCAGATTCAGCGACAATTGACAACTCAATTGGTTCTGTTGATCCGATAAATGGTTCGCTTGAAGTTTCACCGTTGACCACAACCACTTATACACTCACCGCCATAAATGGTGGAGGTTCAGTCATCAGCACAGTGACGGTTACGGTTTTAGAATTGTTGCCTCCTGAAATAATAGAGACCATCCCTCACAATGGCGCGGGAATCAGTGACAGCACACGTGTTTCCCATAAGACATCCTTTTGCGTGCGAATCGAAGCCTCAGATGGCATAGATATTACGGATCCAACAAGCGTCAGGTTTACAGTCGATGATGGTATTCATGAGGAGTACACGCGAGACTTGAATGACCTCTCGGTTGTCAGAGTCTTGAAGCTTACTGAGGAAGATGACACACAGGTCACCAAGCTTTGGATCGCGTACGATAGGCCTAAAGAAGATGAGTTTGAAGGCTACGATTTTAACACTCTGATCAATATTAAGGTCGATATCAAGGACAGGACCGGCCAGGAGATGGAGCAGGAAATTTTTTCTATGAAAATTGAAACATCAACAGAATTCGAGATCGCTGAAGCTACCTCTCCAAGCACTGCCCCTGTGGACCCATCAGACCCTGACCTTGCAGATCCAGACTATGACTATGATTCGGGGATCGAGGTGATCAGCGGTGATCTTAAGGGCGCTAAAATCATCTACCACAGCAGCGAGCCTGTAATACCGAAATTCGGTCCCATAGAAGAAATTCCTGGCCTTGGTGCGGACAATGAGGGCACGTCCATGAATCTCCAACCCCCAACAGTGTTTAATACACCTGTTAAGGTTTTCATTCCGTATCCTGGGAATTCGGACGTAAGCAACCTCAACATCTTCCTTTTCATCGGCAATAAGTGGGTCCTTGCTTGCGATGCCGATGGTAATGTGGAACCCGATGGTGAGGGATGGATGGTGCCGGGTTCGCGGGTGAACCATAATGACGGCGACCCCTCTACCATAGAGATCAAGATTTACCACTTCAGTGGTGTCCTAGCTGGCAGCGGCACAGTGGATTCGGTCG
>CP070700.1:2947255-2958638 GCA_020349865.1 Desulfobacteraceae bacterium | reverse complement strand
TTATGGCTGGCGCAGTGGCAGGTGGACTTGTGGCAGCTATAGTGGGTGTTTTCAGCATCTATCTGGGCCAGTCACAGGTGGCGGTGGGTTTTGTACTGACACTCACTGCACGGGACCTGGCTTATTTTTTAGGAAATCCTTACGCCCGGCTCTATGGTCCTCAAGTGAGCCCCTGGCCGATCCCGCTTGTCCACAAGATTCCATTGTTAGGACCGTTTTTTTTCCAGCACAGCGCCCCGGTATATTTTAGCATGCTTGTGATTGTAGTGTGCTGGTGGTTCCTCTATCGAACAACTGCCGGGCTCTGCCTGAGGGCTGTGGGAGAACAGCCGCATGCTGCCTATGTCAGAGGAACAAACACGCGAAAAATTCAGATGTTATATACAATCGTGGGCGGTCTTCTTATAGGGTTGGCAGGGGGCACCTTTTCATTGTGCACCAAACCAGGGTGGGGCCGGCCCCAAGGGGCAGAGGGGACCGGATGGATCGCCCTTGCCATCGTCATCTTTGGCGGGTGGCACCCGGTGAAGGCGGCCTTTGGGGCCTACCTCTTTGCCTTTCTCCAGGTCATGGGAATTTACTTCCAGGGGTGGTGGCCCTCTGTACCGGCCCAGGTTTTCCAGGTCGCCCCGTTCCCACTTATGATCTTTGCTCTGGTACTCATGCATGTGGCCCAACAGGGGCCTATTTACAGAACAGGTAATGGACATCCAGCACTGCTCCGTATGGTGAATTTATTGAGCGGCGCTGCCCCGGCTGCGTTGGGAAAATCGTTTCGCATTGAATAGCGCATAGAAATCGATAATCTAAACTGCTAAAATCCTACTGTTGCTAACAGCAGGTCTGCCACGTTCGGGTAAACAAATGCTTCTTTCCATATGTGAGGCAAAGACTCGGGCGTCAATGAGTCTATGTTATGTCAATAAATCGTAGTGTTTTCGACAAAAATATTAAGGAGCATGTGTCATGTTGCCCTATCCAAGGATAAGCCCAAATATTTTTGAGATCGGTCCATTTAAGCTTCGGTGGTATGGACTAATGTATGTGCTGGGTTTTTTGGCTTCCTACTTCCTTATTAAAAACCAGTCGCGCGCTCGCCGCCTCGGACTTCAGGGAAGATTGCTTCAGGATTTGGTCTTTTATCTGGCCATCGGCCTTATTATAGGGGCGCGTATAGGATACGTGGTGTTCTATCAGTTTCCCGATTTCGGCTATTACGCGCAACACCCGCTGGAAATCATTGCCATATGGCACGGCGGCATGTCTTTTCATGGCGGGCTTATTGGTGCTGTGCTTGCGGGTATCCTATTCTGTCATCGTCGCCGGCTGCCGCTTTGGGAGGTAGCTGACACGGTTATTGTTACCGCCCCCATTGGCCTTGGCCTGGGAAGGCTGGGAAACTTCATAAATGGTGAACTCTATGGTCGACCCACTACTGTGGCATGGGCCATGGTCTTCCCCGCAGGAGGTTCGATACCCCGGCACCCCTCCCAGCTTTACGAAGCCGCTCTTGAGGGCCTGCTGCTATTTGTTATCCTCTGGGGACTCAAGGGCCTGCGTCTCCGGCCAGGGGCCATGGTGTGCGTCTTTCTCAGCGGTTACGGTATTCTGCGCTTTTTTGCGGAATTTTTCCGCCAACCTGATCCACAGATCGGCCTTTTCTGGGGCTGGCTTTCCATGGGCCAGGTGCTCTGCCTAACCATGATCCTCGCGGCAGTCATCCTCTGGACCCTCTTAAAAGGAAAAGAATTTGATCCCGGAAAGTAGGTCAATAATAATATTACCTGTTGCAAAGACTTGTATAATTACTATATAAAATTCGTTAGAGGCTTTAACTGGAGTATTGTCATTTGAAAGTGGTCGTCTCAGATAGCCCCCTGTTGAGAATAGGAACCGATATGAAAACGTTACGTTAACCTTAGCGTTGCAGTCATAAGCTGGGGTTCAGGTGAAGCGCTGATATTTAGACGTAAACAATAAAGGCTTATGAGATGATGGAAAAGCCATGTTAGAGAAGCATTATAGAATCATCATGATTGGATTATTATTCTGTCTTCTGTTCTGGATAGCTTCATGTGCTGTTAATCCAGTGAGTGGTGGCCGTGAGCTGATGCTCTTGAGCGAATCCCAGGAGATCGAGCTTGGCCGAAAAACCGATGGCCAGGTGGTCAGGCAATACGGCCTCTATGAGGATGAAAAATTCACTGAGTATTTGAACGGCTTTTGTCGGCGATTAGGCAAACTATCCCACCGGCCAAACTTGAACTATCAGTTCAAGATTGTGGATACTGCAACGGTTAATGCCTTCGCTGTTCCTGGCGGCTACATTTACTTCACCCGTGGAATTTTAGCTCATCTAAATAACGAGGCCGAAGTGGTGGGTGTAATAGGGCACGAAATGGGGCACATAACGGCCCGCCATTCTGCCCAGCAGTACACTAGGGCCCAGTTTGCCCAAGTGGGACTGGGGCTGGGTATGATCCTGTCAGAAACGGTTCGAAGCTTTGGAGATTTGGCCCAGTTTGGTGTGGGAATGCTGTTCTTGAGGTTTAGCCGCGATAATGAACGCCAGGCAGATGATCTAGGCGTGGAATATGCTTCCAAGGCAGGCTATGATGCAAGCCAGATGGCTAATTTCTTTGATACCCTGGAACGAATGCACGCGAAATCAGACCGAAGCGGGTTGCCGGACTGGTTTTCCACACACCCGAATCCAATAGACCGCCAGGCAACGGTCAGAAAGAGAGCGACAGGATGGCAACGGAAATTGGGTGTTAATAATCTCAAAATCGACCGGGACCAGTATTTAAGAAGGATCGACGGCCTGGTGTATGGGGAAGATCCTCGACAGGGCTATGTTGAGCAGGGCGTCTTTTACCATCCTGTTCTCAAGTTACAGTTCCCTGTACCATCCAAGTGGAAGCTGGAGAATACGCGGAGCTTTGTCCGGATGGTAAGTGAGAGAAAGGATGCAGCCATCCTGTTTAGCCTCTCATCCGCTCGGTCTCCAAAAGAAGCGGCCCAGAGTTTTGTCAGTAAAAACAAGGCAACAGTGATTGAGTCAGGCCGAGGCAACGTTAAAGGCCTTTCCGCTTACCGCATGATCTCGCAGGTAAGATCCAGCAAGGGAGCGGTTCAAATTATGTCCTACTTTATACAGAAGGACAACAAGGTTTATGTGTTCCATGGATTCAGCGCTCTGAGTAGCTTTGACCGCTATCGTGACACGTTTGAAGGGACCATGACCCAATTCAGGAACCTTTCGGATTCAAAGAAGCTCAATGTCAAACCCTCCCGCATCAGGATCCGGTCTACCCGTGCCGCGGGATCTATGCGGCAAGCACTCCGTTCCCTGGGCGTCCCCGCGGATAAATTAAAAGAATTGGCTGTCTTAAACGGAAAACACCTGGACGAAAATGTCCCGGCAAACACGCTGCTGAAAATAGTGGCAAAGTGAATGCGCCGCATCAATCACCTCCATTCTTTAAACCCACGTCTCAGAAATTGTATAATTCTTTCAAATCAAATAGCTTTTAATGACATTATATTAATATGTCATACACATGGAATGATGGTCAAAAACGTATAACTTCAGTGTTTGTTTCAAGCGCTTTGA
This sequence comes from Desulfobacteraceae bacterium, assembly GCA_020349865.1. The sequence continues at coordinate 2,955,022 of CP070700.1, read as the reverse complement.
GATCAAAAAAACCGGGGGAATGAAATGTTGGAGCAATGGAACTTTGGGAATTACTTATACCCTATACTCCAACAATCCTGCACTCCACTACCCCAGATCTTGTGGCCTGATGCATCGTTTATATTGAATTACGAATCCCGCCGAAATAGTTAGCAACTATGGAAGATTACATAAAAGTTACTATCCTCGAAAATGAGATTGAAGCCCGGTTATTGGATTCAATTCTTACCGAAAGAAACATTCCTCACATTATGAGATCCTACCATGACACAGCCTATGATGGCCTTTACCAGGCCCAAAAGGGATGGGGTTATGTTGGCGCCCCGAAGCGCTACCGGAAAGAGATAATTGACATCATATCTGAACTGAGAAGAGAGGCGAACCGGCCTGCTGAGCCATCCTAATTTGGTGTTGAAATACCTATGCTGAAGGCGAGAATTTCGAAAAGAGTCCTGTTTTATGCCTAATCGATCAACAGATGTTTCACCCACAAGTCCGGTCCACAGATTTGCGTGGAAGATGGGAGTTGCCATTTTATGCCGTCTTGTAATTAATACTGCACGACGTTTTGCTTATCCTTTTGCGCCTGCTCTTAGCCGCGGGCTGGGGGTGTCTCTTACAGCAATCACTTCATTAATCGCGGTCAACCAGGCTACGGCCATTCTCGGCATGTTCTTTGGGCCCGTGGCGGATCGTTTGGGTTACCGCTTGATGATGTTGGCCGGTCTGGCCATGCTCACCGCGGGAATGTTTGCAGGGGGCCTCTTGCCGTTTTACGGGGTTATCCTCGTATCACTTTTTTTGGCCGGTCTGGGAAAAAGTGTTTTTGACCCGGCTATCCAGGCGTATGTCAGTGAACGAGTGCCCTACCACAGACGGGGGATGGCCATTGGCTTTCTGGAGTTTAGCTGGGCAGGCAGTACACTGATGGGTATCCCCTTGCTTGGCCTTCTCATTGACTTGTTGGGTTGGCGTGCACCCTTTTTCGTACTGGGAGGATTCGGTTTATTGGGTATTGCAGCTTTGATAATTCTCATACCCAAGGATGGAACAAGTGTTGTTACACGTAACAACTCTATGGGATTTTGGAATATCTGGCAGAAATTGGGAAAAGAAAGGAATGCCCTGGTGGCCATTGGCTTTTCTTTTTTTGTCAGTGTTGCCAACGATAATCTTTTTGTTGTGTATGGGGCCTGGCTGGAAGAATCATTCGGCCTGAGCATTGTGGCCATAGGCCTTGGAACAAGCGCCATTGGTGTGGCCGAATTAACCGGGGAGTCCCTGACGGCTGTCCTGGCTGATCGTTTTGGACTGAAGAGGTCTGTGATCCTTGGATTATCTCTTTGTCTGATAACCTATGGGCTGTTGCCGGTGTTCGGCCAAGCCCTGGCCCTGGCTTTTGGGGGTCTGTTTATGATTTTTTTGACCTTTGAATTTACCATTGTCAGCTTCCTGCCGCTTTGTACTGAGTTCCTACCAGGATCGCGTGCGACAATGATGTCTGGTTTTTTTGCGGCGGCTGGTATCGGCAGGATCGTGGGCGTTCTCTTAGGAGGACCTGTCTGGCTGGCAGGCGGGATACTTGCAACCAGCCTTGTTTCAGCAATAAGCAGTGGTCTGGCCCTGGCTTCACTGGCCTGGGGACTTAAGGGATGGCGAGAAAGGTAAAATAAACGACTATATTCTAAAGAATGCAGATTTCGTCAATACTGGAAGTCAGTTATATTGAACAGAAGAACCGCAGAACAATGAACCGTCGAACACCGAAGTGAAGAATCTCGTTTGATCCTTTTCAAAACTTCTGCGGTTCGAAATTCCTTGTTGGACCTGCCTGCAATGCCTTTGGGCAGATGCGCGAGACTAGCTCAATGTTGATGTGGTTGCAGCAATTGTTATTACGCCCCTAAGCACTTTGCATGGCAAGCGGATATTCAAAATGCAAACAGCTAAAGGTCTTCGCCTGAAAGGCGAAGGTTTCAAACCTTGTGCATTGAAAGATAAAAGTAATGTCGTGGACGGATATTGGCCCTTTATAGTGATGGAGTGCAAAAGAAAGCTACGTCATCCCAACGCAGATCCTTTATTATAGCCAACAACTCCCCATTTTATGGGAGTTGTCGGCTAAGTCGTTACCCAAATAACATCACTCCGCGGGGATATAGGGTATCTCCGTCCCCCACCAATTTTGTTCCTGAGATTGTTTCCCTGTTTCTTTTGTAGGACTCCGGTAGCCAAAAATACTGTACATCGTATGATCCCAATTCTTGTACATACTGCTGTGCTGCCAAAACTCAGATTTATCGGCCATTGTGCCGCACCCAGCAAAGAACAAGCCGACCAAAAACAATAAACATAGTCTTTTCATCTTTCTTACCTCCTTTTTTTATGTGTAGCTGAAGTTCCTTCTCCCCGTTCCTTTGATCCCTCATCCTATCTTTCCTGGTTTTTCCCCACCAACGTTCTCTCCAACGTGCAGGCTTCCCAATCGGATGTAATGCTTCTACAGCCATTGATGGACGGGCCAAAAACACCAATTCTAATTTAATGAAAGAAGCAACAAAAGTCAATAGATTCGTCATGCAATCTGTGGCTTACTTCATTACATTTTCACAAATCCAAGCGAGAGCCGTATTCATTACAATGCGGCAGAGGATCAGTATCAAGGCATAGGTTCTTTGACGATTTCCGTCATGACTTGACAATTTATTGACAGAATCTGAGCACGGTTTTGCATTCTCATTGAGCTAATTAGCTTAAATTATTTAGTTATTTTGGGATAAAAAACATAGCATATTTCTTGCATAATCAAAATGTTCTTAAGAAGGGTATGCGCAAGTGCATTGGTAAGAGGGTAATCCAAACCTGGTCATGTGGACCTGGCTTCTTTGGTTATATGGAATGAGAAAAAATGAAGGATGAATATAAATCTTTGCCCTTTCTTTCAATTCTTTGCATCTCCATGATGTTTTTTGGTTGTGCTCAGCCGGCATACAGGGCACATCCGGAATTTGAAATTAGAGCCACAAATATTAATACACTAGCATTGATGCCTTCTGATGTCAAAGCCTATGAAGTCTCGGGGCTTGGTCTCATTGAATTAAGAGACGACTGGTGCGTGATCAGCACAAAAAATGTAGTGAATGCCTTGATACAAGACCTCAAAGATAAAAACTACAATATTAAAACCCTCACCAGCGATCGAGAAATAGAGGAAGAAATGGATGAGATTCGAACCCTTTTCAGGGTTGTGAATAAATCGATCCAGTTGCATACTTATGGCCCACAGCTGTTTCCCGAAAAGGAGAAAAGTTTTAAGTATTCATTGGGTTCTGTTGAGAAAATTCTACAAAGGTCTGGAGCAGATTCACTGGTATTTGTCAGTGGCCTTGATCACGTATCAAAAGACGGAGGAGCTGCATTTGTAAGTGTTGCTTTCGCGGATTCCTCCGGTACCATCGTCTGGTATTGCGTGAAAGGTATTCAAGATAAACGTGGTCTCAGAGATTTTGAAATTGCGTCAGGGTTAATGAAAGAAATACTTGCTTCTTTTCCAGAGGTCGGTGGATGAGATATATTGTCTTTATATTGACGCTGTTTTGTCTGTCAGCCTGCTCTTCAACCGCGCCTATCCCTTTGGTAACGGAAGATTTTAGGGATGAAAATGATGAGAAGAGGCTCTGGCAGCGCTCAGAAGACGAGCAAAAAGTGCTTAACGAGAGTGGGCTGATATATGAAGATCAGGAACTTAACCAATATCTTAACTGTATTGCAAAGAGACTTCAGCCGCCAGAAATCCTGGAGCGCATTATCTTTAAAGTGATAGTCATCAAGAGCCCCTATCTAAACGCCTTTGCTTTTCCAAATGGGGTCTTATACGTCCACACCGGCATTCTTGCCCAAATGGACAACGAGGCCCAACTTGCGGCTCTTCTTGGACATGAAATGACTCACTGTACACACAGACACGCTTTAAGAACTCTCAGGCATCTCAAAAGCAAGACCGGTTTCCTTTCCGGTACCCAGAGGGTTCTCATTCGATTCGGCGGTATTGGAGATCTGGTAAATCTTTTGGGTTCACTAGGTTCGAGAGCAGCAGTGAGCGGTTACTCCCGGGATTTTGAGACCGAGGCCGATATGGTGGGTCTTCGGCTGATGGCAAAGGCTGGCTATGATCCGAATGAAGCATTAAAGCTTTTTGAACATATAAAAAGAGAGCTTGAGCAGGAAAAAGTAAAAGAGCCCTTTTTCTTTGGTACCCACCCAAAGCTTCAGGATCGTGTTGAGAACTGCAAAGATTTTATTGGAACCCATTACCAAAGTGAAGGACCGGGAATCAAGAATGGGGATGTCTTTCTGACAAAGCTCCACAAGGTTATACTGCATAATGCAGGGTTGGACTTAAAGGCCGGACGCTTTGATGCGGCTCAGAGGGAAGCCGAAAAGTATTTAACAATAAAACTAAATGATGCGAGGGCGTACTACCTTTTGGGTGAGATTTACAGACAGAGAGGAAAAGCGGATGACATGAAAAAAGCAAAGACCTATTACGAGAAGGCTATCTCCATGGACCCCGCTTATCCTGATCCCCACAAAGCAATTGGCTTGCTATATTATAAGGACGGGAAGAAGACACTTGCAAAGAGATCTTTTGAAATGTGCTTATCTCTTTCACCTCAAACAGCGGACAAGGCCTATATCGTAGGATATTTAAGGCAATGCAATCAATAAGTGGAAGTAAAATGAAAAAGCTTTTACTGATATTCTTACTCATTGTTCCGGCATGTGCACCATGGACAATAGCTGGGGGTCCCTATAAATCATTATCACATAATTTCTGTGTAGATATTCCCCAGGGATGGATGATGTTGGATACCGACCACTATCTTCTCATAAGCGGGGACGGCCCCTTCTTGCAATATGTGCTCATTCAGGATCGTCATATAGACAAGTCATTTCGACATACGAAAAAGAAAATTAACAGGAGCATGTTGCCCCAGGAGGCAGCGGAAGTTGTTCTCGATGAGATCATCTCAGATCAATCAGTATTGAATCTTGAAATTATCGAAAATATTCCCACCATAATAGATCAACACGATGGGTTCAGGGTATTATTTACCTACAAAAACAAAGATGGCTTAGAGCTTAAAACCGTTTATTACGGATTTTTGGCAGGTGAGAGATTTTACAATATGCGTTACACGGCGGTGAAGAGATATTACTTTGAAAAGGATATTGAGGCTTTTAATAAAGTCTTGGATAGCTTTAAACTAATCGAACATAAAGAAAAACCTCCGGCCGTCATGGTATCAAAGGGCATATCATTTAAGTAGTGTCCAGCCATTTTTCTATGGTCAATTCCTCCCTCCAAGCCTATTTGACTTGATCAAATCATTCTTACGTGCAAACATATCTACGTTGAAACGGTTTTGTATTCTGGATTCTGGCTCCTGACTACCGACTGCTATGGTGTAACGTCGGCTTTATGCTAAACAATCTACTACAAGTCGCAAAAGAAATCTAATTCCTCTGGCAGATAGCGATTCAATTATGTTACGCATTCTTCAGGCCGAGACAGGGAAAAACCTTGATCTCGTCAGGATGATTTTTAAGGAATATGCCTCGTCGCTGGACTTTGATCTGGATTTTCAGAATTTCAGAGAAGAACTCAATAGCCTCCCTGGTCAGTATGCTCCTCCCAGTGGTCGTCTGCTTATTGCCATGTATAAGGACAAGCCCGCCGGATGTATTGCGCTCAGGAAGGTTAGCCACGGCATGTGTGAGATGAAAAGGCTTTATGTAAAACCTCAGTTCCGGGGTTTGGGGGTAGGCAAGGCCATAACTGAATATATCATTGAGGAAGCGAAACAAATTGGGTACGGGCGCATGCGCCTTGATACAGTTCCATCAATGGAAAAGGCGAGGGCGCTCTATGTATCACTCGGCTTTAAGGAGATCAAACCCTATCGATACAACCCCATTGAGGGCTCCCGGTTCATGGAGTTGGCTCTGGATTAGAAGCTTTTCCTTCCTCCGCTTACCCTCTCCACCTGGAGGGAGAGGACAGGGTGAGGGAGGTAAACACAAAGTTATTGAGTAGACACGTCTATCAGGGGGAACATAGACTTATGACAATTGAAACCGCGAAACCACTTATTGGCCTGACATGTTTCTCGACCAGCAATCCGGATTGGGTCCAAAATGCCCCGGGGCTATATATGGACGCAGTTTTTCGCGATTATTCAAGGGGGGTAGAATTCGTCGGAGGGATTCCTGTGTTGATCCCGGTATTCAAGGACCCTGAGGCGATCAGGGAGGTCATTGCCCGCATCGACGGCCTCCTTTTGACCGGTGGAAAAGATATATGCCCCCGGTTTTTTGGTGAAGAGCCAAGAGTGGGTATTAGGGAGATGAATTACGAGACTGACGCAATGGAGCTGGAATTAACCCGGGGGGCCGAGGAGCGGGGCATACCAATTCTCGGGATCTGCCGGGGCATCCAAGTTATGAGTGTGGCTTTCGGCGGAACTTTGTATCAGGACATCTATTCCCAAGTGCCCGGCTGTTTAGATCACAACCAGAAGGCCACGAAAAGGACCAACACACACACGGTCAAGATAATCGAGGATTCCAGACTGTTCGGGATTGTTGACTCAGAGGTCATCTGGGTCAACAGTAACCATCACCAGGCGGTCAAGGCTTTGCCACAAGGCTTTGTGGCTTCAGCCACTGCGACCGACGGACTAGTGGAGGCCATTGAAAGACCGGACTATCCTTTTCTTGTAGGAATCCAATGGCACGCCGAGGGGACCTGGGTCCACGATGAGACCTCCCGGAAAATCTTTGCCGCCTTAATCGAGGCGGCCAGAATAAAGATGACTTGCGGTAGACATGAGTGAAAAAGCGTTTTCGAGTCCAACTGAGCATGATCTCAAGAAGTTGGCCGAAGATCTCATAAGGGAACAAAGCACAATGACCCTGGCCACGGCTAGGGAAAATGTTGCCTGGGCCGCGCCGGTTTATTACGTGTATCTGAACTCTTGTCTTTACTTCTTCAGTGACCCAACTTCAAGGCATATCCAGGAGTCTCTGGCCAGTGATCAAGCATCTTCTGCCATCTACGCTCCTGCGTCCACGTGGCAGGAGATTCGCGGAATTCAAATGTCAGGGAGTATTAAGGTCATCTCGCCCGGTCTGGAAGCCATCGAAACCGTGCGGGCGTATCTAAAAAAGTTCACTTTCACAAAAGATTTTTTTGCATACGGACAGGACCTGGATCTAACTGCCTTTACAAGCCGGTTTCGTGTGAAGCTTTACCAATTCAAGCCCTCTCTCATCTATTATATGGACAATAGAATATGCTTTGGATTCAGGGAAAGAGTATCCCTTTTCAACAGCTAATCCGCCTTTTCCTTTTCGCCCTTATGCCTGTAACTCACAAGATCTACGCCCGATGGTGTGGCGCTCGTTTCACCGTAATAGTTCACAGCAGACATTAAAGGTGTTGAGGTTTAGTTAGTTTTACCTTTCGTTGATTTTTGTTAAGTATTCATAAATATTTAACATTTATTAAACTGAATTTTTCCCGTTGTGGTTTTATTTTGAGCTTCCTAAAAGGCTGCATTGTTTGGTTCTTCCGGGAAATGAGGTGCTCATTTCTTGGAAAAAACTGTCATTTTCCGTTACTGTCCTCTAAAATTAGTTGAAAAACCTCTAATTTCTGCAACCTTTGCTTTATTGCGGTGTTGAATAAAAACAGGCCATGATGGG
>CP070700.1:2944136-2947155 GCA_020349865.1 Desulfobacteraceae bacterium | reverse complement strand
GACAGAATAATTATCTTCGGCCGTTATCCCGAGCCGGGTCAAACAAAAACCCGTCTCATCCCTTTACTCGGCCCGGCGGGCACAGCTGAACTTCAGCGCAAGCTCACTGAAAAAACTTTTAATACGGTCAAGGCGTTTGCCTCAGACCGCGTCATCGAAGTGAAATTCCGCTATGAAGGTGGAAGCGACCGCAAGATGGTACGATGGCTCGGTTCAGGAATGATTTTTTCCCGGCAGAATCCTGGAGACCTCGGGGAACGCATGCAAACCGCGTTTCTCGAAGCATTTCACACCGGCTGTCGGCGTGTCGTACTCTTAGGGACCGATATTCCGGAACTAAAGATCGATCACCTGGAACAGGCATTTGACGCCCTCATCGAGCATGACCTTGTCCTGGGGCCAAGTACTGACGGCGGTTACTGGCTCATGGGTCTGAATCGTTCCGCAGACCTGTTTCACGGCATCAACTGGGGTACCGAAACGGTACTGGATCAGACGATAGCTCTTGCGAAAGGGCAAGGATTGAGGACACATCGGCTCGATCCACTAACGGATATCGACACGGTTGAAGATCTTAAACAATCGCTACCCGGGTTGGCCGCAGAAGGCCCTTATATGTCGGTCATCATTCCGGTGCTGAACGAGGCGGCAAACGTTGAAAAGACCATTAACAGAACACAGGACGATGACGTGGAGGTCATCGTTGTAGACGGGGGAAGTATTGACGATACCATTTCTAAGGCGAAGCGCGCCGGTGCGAGGGTGAAAAAGAGTTTCCCCGGTCGCGCCGTGCAGCAGAATCACGGAGCTTCGGTGGCGCGTGGAAGCGTACTCCTGTTTCTTCACTCGGACACCGCTTTACCGTCCGGTTACGTGGCCCAAGTTTTTGATACGCTCATGGACCCTCAAATCTCACTCGGTGCATTCCGGTTTAAGACCGACCTGAACCGGCCGCTGATGAAGGTAATAGAGTTTGTGACAAACATCCGCTCGCACTACCTCAAGCTACCATACGGAGATCAGGGACTATTTATCCGGAAATCCGTGTTTGACTCGGTCGGAGGATTTCCGGAGGTCCCGATTGCTGAGGATCTTATTTTCGTGCGCAGGCTCTCAAAGTACGGACGCATCGGAATTGCGCCGGCATATGCGATTACGTCCGCACGGCGGTGGAAGACACTCGGGCTGCTCCGCACTACGCTGATCAATCAGGTTATCCTGGCTGGCTGTTGTCTTGGCATTTCCCCCCTCACGCTTGAGCAGCTGTACCGAATTACACGCAAGAAATAGAAGGTAATTTATTAATGCAAATAAATCGTAACCGATCACAGAGTGACATGGGTAGGGGGTTATTTCAGTGTCTGAAAAAAACATAACGCTTCCGCTAACCGGGATGACGTGCGCCAATTGTGCCCTGAATATCGAGAGAAGTGTCAAAAAGCTTGAGGGCGTCAGGGAGGCGAATGTCAACTTTGCCACTGAAAAAGCAGCCATATCATATGATTCGAGTAAAATTGACATCAAGGGTCTTGTAGAAAACATTAATGATGCAGGCTATGGAGTGGCAAAGGCAACCGTTGAAATTCCCATCACCGGGATGACGTGCGCCAACTGTGCCATGAATGTTGAAAGGACCTTGAACAAGAAAGTCCCGGGCGTTGTTCAGGCTTCGGTCAATTTTGCCACAGAGCGCGCCCATGTGGAATATGTGCCAGGATTGACCAGTTTAGACGAGATGATTGGCGCCATAGAAAAGTCCGGATATGGGGCAATACGACCGGATGAGGCCATTGAGGGCGAAGATGTGGAACAGGCCGCGCGAAAAGCCGAGATAAAAAACCAAACCCGAAAATTTCTGATCGGTCTCTTGTTCACTGCGCCGCTTTTCTTTCTCAGCATGGGAAGGGACTTCGGTCTTATTGGGTTATGGGCCCATGCCGCATGGGTCAACTGGCTCTTTTTGGTGCTGGCGACGCCTGTCCAATTCTATACGGGCGGGGATTTCTACAGAGGAGGATGGAAAAGCATTAAAAATGGCAGCGCCAACATGGATGTCCTGGTGGCCATGGGGTCTTCGGTCGCCTATTTTTACTCTCTTGCTCTCCTTCTTTATTCTCCCCTTGGCGAGCATGTCTATTTTGAAACCTCGGCTGTCATTATCACGCTGATCAAGGTTGGCAAGATGCTGGAGGCCAGAACAAAGGGTCGCACAGGGGGTGCCATCCGTAAATTGATGGGGCTGCGGCCAAAAATAGCGACCATTTTGGAAAATGGAAAAGAAAAGGAAATCCCGCTTTCCCAGGTCAAGGTGGGCCATGTGGTTATTGTCCGCCCCGGTGAAAGTATCCCTGTGGACGGAGTGGTACTGGAAGGTGAATCAACCGTTGATGAGTCTATGTTGACCGGCGAACCCATTCCAGTGGACAAAAATCCCGGGGCCAAACTTGCTGGTGGTACTATTAACGGAGAGGGCCGTCTCAAATTAGAGGCAAAAAGGGTCGGAAAGGATACAATCCTGGCCCAGATCATAAGGTTAGTTCAGGAAGCCCAGGGTAGTAAAGCCCCCATTCAGGCCCTTGCGGATCGGGTGGCCGCGGTGTTTGTCCCTGCTGTAATCGGAATCGCTTTTTTGACCTTTATACTCTGGTGGGCTGTTGGAGGTGAATTCGTCCCATCCATGATACGGATGGTGGCAGTGTTGGTCATTGCCTGCCCCTGTGCCCTCGGACTTGCTACTCCCACAGCCATTATGGCCGGAACAGGAAAGGGTGCGGAAAAAGGTATACTTTTCAAGGACAGTGAGGCACTGGAGACGGCCACAAAACTTGATACGATTGTTCTGGATAAAACAGGGACCATCACCATGGGCAGGCCTTCTGTGGTTGACGTGGTTGTGTGCAACCCGCTTATCAAAGGTGAGGACGAGGTTTTGAAACTCGGGGCTTCAGTGGAAAGGGGATCCGAACATCCACTGGGACGGGCCATTGTCAAAGAAGCGGAAAAAAGAGGCATCGGCCTT
>CP070700.1:2937106-2944036 GCA_020349865.1 Desulfobacteraceae bacterium | reverse complement strand
GTTAATGTGCTCAAGCATTTCAAATATCACCTCCACCAAGCGCGGCGCCAAACCTAAGGAAGGCTCGTCAAGGAGAAGTAGCCGGGGCCGGCTCATGAGGGCCCTTCCAATTACAAGCATCATCTGTTCCCCTCCTGAAAGACTGCCTGCCGACTGCCGCCTCCTATCCCCCAGTATAGGGAAAAGCTCGCAGATCCATTGAAGGTCCGATTGTATGGCCGCCCTATCCTTCCGGAGATAGGCACCGATCAGCAAATTTTCCCACACACTTAAATCAGAGAAGACCTGGCGGCCCTCAGGGCAGTGTGAAATGCCCATGCTCACGATCTCTTCTGCTGGCACCTTGGTGATATCGTTCTGGATTGAATCCAGGTCCGGTCTGAATAGAATACTTCCTCGGCGGGATCGAGTAAGTCCGGAGATAACGGAAAGAGTTGTGGTCTTTCCTGCTCCGTTTGCTCCGATCAGGGCCACAATTTCCCTGTGTCGAACTTCAAGACTCACGCCTTTAAGGACATAGGTCTGCCCGATGTACGTGTGGCTGTCTCGAACCTCAAGCATGTCCATCTCCCTTGGACCTGCCCAGATAAGCTTCTATGACTCGAGGATCATGTTGGATCTCCTCCGGGGTTCCAAGACAGAGGACTTTCCCTTGATCAATCACCTGGATACGCTGACACACCCCCATAATCACCTTCATATCATGTTCTACAAGAAGAATGGTGAGATTGTACTCCTGATGGATCCTGAATATGAGCCGAATTATCTCTTCTGTTTCTTGGGGGTTCATTCCGGCGGCAGGCTCATCCAGCAGAAGCAATTTAGGTGCGGTTGCAAGGGCTCTGCCTAACTCAACCTTCCGTTGATCGCCGTAAGGGAGGTTTTCTGCAAATTCATCCTTATAGCCCATAAGGCCAAACGTGTTCAGGATCTCCAAGGCGCGATCCTCCATGACCCCTTCTGAGCGCTTCAAAATGGGAAGATTCAGGAGGGTAGTCCACAGCCCCTTACCATGGCGCATGTGAACACCGACCTTAATATTATCAATAACGCGCAATCCGTTGAAAAGGCGAATATTCTGGAATGTGCGGGCTATTCCTAAAGCCGCATTTTGATCAGGTCTTGAATGAGTGATATCCTTACCTTTGAAAAAGATGTGCCCCTTGGTGGGCTTAAGAACACCAGTAATAAGGTTGAAGACCGTGGTCTTACCCGCTCCGTTTGGTCCGATGAGGCCCATCAACTCACCCTCACTGAGGGCAAGATTGTATCCCTCAAGAGCACGAACGCCCCCGAACTGTTTACCAAGTCTTTCTACTTTTAATAACTGGGCATCTTCAGCAGGCATTATCGGATCCTTCACATCAAGGGTCACAGATGAAAGGGTAAAAGGTTGTTGAAAACGGAATGATTAATAGCAAGACAAAGAAGAATATATCAGCGGCACCTTTTTTGTCAAGCAAAGTCAAAGCCTTTACACAGTAGTGATAAAGTAGGCTCTAACGTAGTCAAATCCAAAACGCTTGCCCTGTCAAAAACGAGACTCAAATCCGAAATCGACTCGGCTGCCCTCGGCCATGAGCTCGGGCCGAATGGAGCTCGTCGCAGACCGAATATCGAAATGCGAAATGGTTCCCCAGTCCAGGGACATGGGTCGCATACACCGCATTGAAAATGGCCCCGGCATGTACACGGCCTTTTTTAAAAAATACCTTTCCGGCCGGACTGTCAATGGGTGGTGTGAAGATCATCATTGATGCGGCCAACGGAGCCGCCTATAAGGCAGCCCCTGACACATTCACCGCACTGGGCGCCGATGTTGAGGTCATCCACAACAATCCGAATGGGATAAACATCAATGATAATTGCGGCTCCCAGAATACCGCGGATCTCGAAAACCGGGTGGGAAAGACCAACGCGGACATCGGGCTTGCCTTTGATGGGGACGGTGACCGTTTGATCGCGGTGGATGAAAAGGGGCATACAATGACCGGGGATCAGATTTTGATAATTTGCGCCAAGGTTCTCAAAGATCAAGGCACGTTGAAAAACAACCTTCTGGCCAGCACAGTCATGAGCAATCTCGGCCTGACCATGGCCTGTAAAAGATATGGCTTCAAGCACCATGAATCTAAGGTGGGCGACCGTCATATTTTAGAGGAAATGCAACGGCTTGGTGCGGTGATTGGCGGTGAGCCGTCAGGCCATATGATTTTCCTCGACCATCATACTACAGGCGATGGCATTCTCACCGGGATACAATTGATCGCCTCAATGCTTGAAGAAAAAAAACCGCTGTCTGAACTGGCGACCATGATGGAGGTCTTCCCGCAAAGGCTGCTCAACGTTGAGGTCAAGACCAAACCTGAGATTTCCGCAGTGCCGCAAGTGGTTGACGCAATAAGGCAGGTTGAATCGGAACTCGGCGATCAGGGCCGCGTGTTGGTGCGCTACTCCGGCACGCAGAACCTTTGCCGTGTTATGGTGGCAGGACCGACTGATGATCTGACCGAAAGGTACTGCAAGCAAATCGCCGCTGAGATAAAGAGTGCTCTCAGCTGATACCATCCAACATCCTTCCCACCTCATCTAAGATTTCCCCTGTGATCGTTTACCACCCATCTCTTATCAACGTTACTCACGGGGTACCGGAGGCGGAGACAATGCGCTCTCTTTCTCCTTTCCTTTACGCAGAACAATTTTTCTCCACAGACCTTCTTCGCCGAAACAGCGCCAGCCCCAGCGGAGCCATTTTAGAAGAGAATGCGCTAACCACAGGGCCCATAGGAGCATGAGGATGCGGAATACAAACAACGGCAAAGCCAGTACCCAAGGCCTGGGCACGGCAGCGCCGATCCGATCATGAGTCCAATTTAACCAGGTATTTGATGAGCCGTTGCCGGAAATCTGCATATCCGGAATGCTCAAAAGGCCTTTTTGAATAGCTATATACAGGCCGATAAGGGCGGCAATTGTCCAGGCCACAAGGATCACTTGGGTGAGATTAAAAGAAAACCAACCATTTTCTGATGGATGCTTCTTGCGAAAGCCGAGCGCCAGCAACCAGCCGACAATCATTATCGCCACAAGGGGATGCACCTGGGTTAAGCCCAAACCAAGCAAAAGCCAATGACGGGTCCTGAGCGGGGTCCAGTTCACTCTCCCCAATCCAACCGCTGCCAGGATGACGACAATCAAATAAGTCCAGAACAGGACTGCAGGACCCAGACGTGGTCCGCCAGTCATTAGAATCCAACGGCTTTTAGGCATTTGAAAACTAACATTGGCGTTTACGGCCTCCTTGCCAATACTGACTTGTGGCCCTTTGATCAATAGTGATGAGTCCACGCCTTGGTGCCATTCAATTTCAACTGTCTGGCCTCCCGGTCGGAGGGGAATGACTACGTCCCGCTCCCCCTCTTTGATGGGGTGCCCTTTTCCCTCTATTCTTACCCACTGAAGCTTTGCCCTATCAGGCAGGCTAATTTTGTGCTGGCCCCCTTGACTGCTCCTCATTTTCAGTGACAGAGCTGCGTTGTTGAATCGCTGCCCCGGTGTATAGGTCAGTTTGACTTCATCAATGGTCAGTATCTGCCCGGGAACGGCTTCTGGCCGGGAAACCTCGATTTTCACTCCCTCACCAGGCCACGGCCGCCACTGGGGTCTCCAGTGTCCGGATTGATCCTGGTGGTGTATGATCGGGATGCCTGAAAGTTCGCAATGCCATATTGGACTTGCGTCCAGGATCCAGGACTCTGTCCAGGGGGCAAACCGCGGTGCCTTGAGCCGGATTATCGTGCTCCTTTTCAGGGTGGAGTTCCATCTAATTTCCTTTACACTTGGCTCCATGTGAATGAAGGCCTTTTCTTTTTCAACGCGGATTCCGGCTGTCGTGACCGATTCACCTGGAATCAGAGGCACCGAGAGAACAATCGGTGCCCCGGGAGGTGTCGCCCGCCTGACCGTGGTTAAAACCTGCCAGTCCTGCCCTAAAGATAAGACCCGCTCAATATTAAGGAAAGGGGGGAGTGTAAGCGTAGCTTTGGCTGGCTGTCTCGCTTCGCTGTTCTCCTGGCGGATCAGTTTTATACTGGCCTTGACCCTGCCATTGTTATCCACGCCCTCTATGTCCCATCCCTGGCTTTGAATGGTCACCCGGTGCGGCTTCAAAGGCAAAGGAATCTGTAAAACGTTTTCCGCCTGTATACTGCCGATCATGGTCACCTGGTGAATCCCTTCAGGAACAAGGACCCACAATGAACCGTCGCTGTCCCTCGCCAGACCCCTTACGGGTTGAGAATCGAGAATCACCTGGTGAGGTCTCCATGTCTCCAATGATCCGGGTAGAGGAATGGCGGTTTTTACCACAGCATGGACCTCAAGTAGAATACGCAGATCGGCAGGGTTTGCGGTGAGCTCCATTCTGGGACTTTCCGCGCATCTTGGCAGACATTCCTGTTTTTCGAGAAGCCGTTCCCGGAGTTCTTTCAAGAGTTCTGCCGGGGGGAACCCGTCATTTTTTGCAGCCCCTGCTGCCGGCCCCCATAAGAGCAGCATACATAGGAGGGCTGTGGTAAAGGTGAATTTAGCGGAGGGGAGCTTCCACTGGCGGAACCCCATCAAACACCAAATCAAAAAAGCCAGCAAAAAGACACGTACAAATGCAAGAATGAGGTTGATCCAAGGCGGTAACAGCCAAAGCCGGACCTGCTGGTCGCGATTTACGGGGCCATTCCATTTCATAAAAAAAGTGTGCCATTTCCACTTGGGTAAGCCCGGACCTGTCTGAACTAATGCACTGGGGTCTTGAAAGAGCACTGCCTGCTGCTGGCGCTCGTAAGACTCGAGTTTGTCATGCATGGACTCTGACAAAAGGTATGACTTGGTTCTTGTCGGGGCCTTCTTTGCCTTTGTCACTGATCTTCGCACCGTGCCTTCCGGGCGCTTGACCTCGGCATCCATGTAACCTGTGCCGACGAACCGAGCACCAACTCCGGGCGACTCCAGCTGGGGGTAGACACCCCACCGGACCTGTTGGACCATGAAGGGAATGGCCAGGACGAGCAAGGTGACAATAGATCCCATGCGCCACAAATTCACGAGTTTTCTGAACCAGCCTTCTGGCAGAAACCGCAAAAGAGCTAACGCTGCCAACAAATTGAGCCACACAAGACGCGGGGAACCGGATTCATGATAGGTGAGCGCTATGGTGACAAGAGCAAGTATCCCCCAACGCCAGTTCCAGAGCTTGAACACTGCGAGGGATATAATCAAAACCAGAAAAAGATCCAGAAGAGTCCAGCGTTCAAACCATGTGCCAGGCATTACATCTACTCCCCTTGCTGTGAGGAGACGCCAGCCGGCTGGCAGATTGAGAAAACCTGAAACAGACTGAAAGTCGTGATCCCACCCAACTGCGGGGATTATTTTGGTCGAGGCATCAAATCTTGACTCAGCCACAAGGTTAAGTTGGCCTCTCCTAAGTTCTACCCCTGGCTTCTTTTCCTTGCCCTGGCTCGTTATGAGCTGGTCTCTCCCATCCACAGATACCCTCCCCAGCGCGGCAGGTGGGTTCATGGCCAGATACCATTGGTGGCTCATTGTTCCATTAATCTGATCCTGGATGGTGAGCCCTTTTCCATCAAAATCAAGCCACCAGTTTCTTTTCAAATGGAGATGATCTGGCGCCGGATCAGGATCGCCCCGGCGAATTTCTTTAAATGATATTTGATCACCAAGCTTGATTACAAAGGTGGAAAATTTTTTCCATTTTGATGGAAGACCAGTTTGATGGGGATCAACGGAGGGGACTCCCTGGACCTTCACCATGCGGAGGTGATTCTCCTGCTGGAAAGCCCATATCTCCTGCCCATAAGGCATCTTCGCAGGCCCAATCGTATGAACCTGCCCTTCCGAGCGTGCCAGGACCTCGATTTCCCATCGGCCAGGGCGTGCCTGCACCATCAATTCACCTGTTTTCCCGAGCCTGGCAGGCAGGGAACTCTTGATGCTCAAGGGTACAAAGCCCTCAAGAAGAACTCCCTCCAGTTTGATCTCCCTCGCCTGACCGGAGACAATGATTTTTAAATGGGTTGCGGCTTGCATGGGAATCGAATCTCTTAATAAACGATAGACGTGCACCCCAAGCCCTTCTTCCTGGGATGGAGATTTCTCCCGTTTTTGCAGCCACAGTCGTCCGTCGCTTTCCAGCAAAGGGAATTCCACAGGCTCGTCATTTATTGAAAGGCTAACCAGACCGCTTGCCTCCGGGATATGAATCATTTCCGGCAGATCGCTCCATAAAAAGTAGCCATCCACCATGTGCTCTCCGCTTGAAAGGTGAACAGAGGGAATCTCTCTTTTTCCCACTACAAGCACAGCCTTTCCGTCAACTTTGACATTTTGCGGCCACATTTCCTGGCTACCCGGCAAAGGGACCCAGCCCTCCTTAAAAACAAGCCAGATCTGGCTGAACCGTCCTCCTTTCCGGTCAAGGTCCAGATCTAAGCGTGAAGGCCATATGCATCGGTATGTTTCTCCACTATTATACGAAGTGGGACAAAATCGATCTTCCTCACCGTGAAGGACCCATGATTTCCATGCTTCAAGGGCCGGTGGGATGGTGCACTTGTCAGGAGGTGGTGCAGCCCATGCCACGGCCGTGCTTATGATAAGAAACGAGATAAAGACGAACGATCGAAACCTCATGTTCTTCCCCTTTTCTGGTGTTAAGATTGATGACCTCGTAAAAAGTTATCGGAAAGACGGCACAGAAAAAAGCTCCAGATGCAAGGCGCGCGAATCTTTAGGAATGAGGCGTACTTACCAGTACGCCGCAGTGACTAAAGATGAAGTGCAACGCCGCAGATGGACTTTTTGCGAAGCCGTCAACGATCGATCTCCCCTAAAACGATGTCGATTGACCCGATG
>CP070700.1:2931750-2937006 GCA_020349865.1 Desulfobacteraceae bacterium | reverse complement strand
TGTATCCCACGCCACCCCCCAAGAAGATCCTTGTTCCAATGCCGATTGCCTTATGACATGGATCATTCAGCAGTGGAGAGAGTTGGCCGGCGCTGCAATAGTTGGCATTGCCCAGATTGGGCTTGAGCATCCCCATATAGGTGTAAATAGGTTTGTCGGAAAGATTCACTGCCACGTTGTAGTTTTGATAGCAGTTTCGAGGATTGAAGAGAATTGCTTCGTTCATATCCTCTAAGCCGATCCATTGCTCCCGTTTTTTCTTCGGATAGCAGTCGGTCCCGTAGGCAACCCCTGCGAGTAATACCTTTTTCCCCGAAACAAGCTCCTCGATAACATGGGCTCCCCCATATCGAAACTTGCCCGGGTAGTTGTTGTTGCGAGGATCATCTCCCGGCAGGGCCGTGGCGCCAATGTAAACGTCCGCGGCGGCCAATCCTGTGTATATTGGTACGTCATTCAATGTCGCCCAACCCCCGCCCAGCTTCATCTTTTCTTTTTGTTGCTTAATGTTAAAAAAGGCTCCCGACGAGCACATGGGGCTAAACGTTCCGGTCGTCACCACGTCTACTTCACGGGCGGCCTTTTTGATGCCCTTTTTTCGGGCAACATCAATGATCTCTTCGGCAGTAAACACCACCACTGATCCCGATCGAATCTTTTCATTTATTTCTTGAATGGTTTTTGCCACTTTTTCGCCTCCTGTCATTAGTGTGAAAGTAAAGGTATGCCTGTAAGAATAATAGATGCGGCTCCTGAAGGAGCCCCGTCATTCTCCATAAACATACCCCCTCCACGTCCTGGAAAGTAACAAGCGCTATTTTTTTCCCAAAAAGAAAAATCATCAAATCCATTCCCCTCAACTGCCCGAACCGACTGCTAAGACACCGCATCAATATGATTGACCCGGAGACCTACTCCATTTCAGGCAGGCGTGCCAGCAAAGCGCTGAATACCTCACATGAACGGCAGATTTTCATCTTTTCGTGCCAGTTCTTTTGAACCTTACATTCACAAATGGTGCCGTTAATAAACCAACAGAGCCTTCCAGACCGGAACTCCCAGGCTGGACATTGTTTCTTTCGCTTTGGAGGACATTTTTTAATAACCCAGCACGGCTTTAGGCCTTTCTTTTTCTCCCTCAGACTGGAGACTAAGAAAAGGGCCTGTTGCTCTACGTGCATCGGCACCTTCCTCCAGCCTTGCTCATTGCCTTGTATGGCTTTTTCAGACGTTCCGAACAGTTGGGCCATCTGCCTCTGCGTCTTTCCGAGTCTATTACGCAAATATGAGAATTGTTCGCTGTCCACGGGAGATTCCGAGAACCCTTAGCTTGACCGAAAGGTGTTTTTGTATTACCACCACATTGTGGTATATAAAGTCAAGAGAAAAATCTTTATCGGACCTCTTTTCTGTGATAAATATGTAAAAGAAAGATCTTTTCTTGTAGCAGTTTAGAGGTTGGAAAATAGTGCGAAAAGGGTCATGGGGAGTGCTTTTTTCACCATTTCCAAAGTGCTCAGTGTTTACTTTTGATTAATTTATCGGAAAGGAGGATTGCCATGGAATCCCGTGTCATTGATTTTCCTTTCAAGTGTGTTCTCAGCATTAAACCCCTCATTGCCTTATGGGATCAAATCCTCTCAGAAGGAGATTCTGTCAAGGCTGCCGTTGCCAGGACTATTCGAGAGGAGTTGAAGAATGCACCTGCGTTATTGGAGCCGATCGAAGATTTTTCAACCCTTGAGAAGCACCAGGAGCTGCTGGACATGCTTATGAGTATCGTTTTCCCTCCGGCTTTCTGGGAGAAAGATTGTGCGGCTGCTTTTGTTCCTTTCCACTTCAAAAGCGTTTATGCCACGCCAACTTTTAAACGTCTTCTGATGCAGGACTGCCAAGATCTCGAGGATCGGGCAAATATCGACACTGAGCGATGGGAGTGGGGAAGGCTCTTGAAGGCTTACCTCCACATCCTGCGAACGTTTTATGACGTTGATCTTGTCTTGGAGTATCCCCTGGTCGTAAAGGCTACGGATCCGGACACCGGGCTGGATCGCCATTTAAACATCATGATGGATCCCAAGTTTGTGGAAGTTAAGAAGATCGGAAAGCTACAGCCCCTCTCGAAGAGTGCCAAGAAACGCCTCATTGCAAATGCCGCTGACCTGAAGGTGTGGATAGATCTCGTCCCACCTGAAAACTTCGAATTCCACGGCTTTGGCCTGTTCAGGGCCGTGGATGTTACAGATCAGGAAGTCTTATCTTCACTAAAGCGGGATCTCATCGAGAAGGAGTCCATCTTTTCACAAGAAGGTTTTGAACTTCTTCAGGAAAAACTGAGAACATTCCTCAGGAAGCCGGGGCTCCAACTGGGCCTTGCCGCCTTACAGGGAGAGCAGGTCCTTATCCTCGGCCCTCAGCATAAGCACGAAAAAGGGTGCATTTTCGAAGACTCTGTGCATTGCAAGAAGAGTGAATATGAGGGCTCAGTATTCGCTAAGGCATTAGAAAAAGGGGAACCTATTGTGATAGAGGATCTACAGACTCATCCAAGCCGCACGTCCCTGGAAGAACATATGATCCAAAGCGGTGTAAGAAGTATATTCGTGACAGCTCTCCATTACCAGGACAAACTCCTTGGGACCTTTGATCTTAAGTCCCCACATCCCGGAGAGCTGAACGTACTGAATACCATGAAGGTCTTGGAAATACTCCCCCTTTTCTCCATGGCCTTGAATCGCGGCATGGAGGAACTCAACCATCGGGTTCAGGCCATCATCAAGGAGAAATGTACCGCAATCCACCCCTCGGTCGAGTGGCGCTTCCAAAGAGCAGCCCTGAACTATATGGAGAGCCAGGATGAAACACCTTCAGGTCTGGAGCCCATCGTATTTCCCAATGTATTCCCGCTTTACGGCGCATCGGATATCAGAGGATCCAGCGAACACCGAAATGCCGCCATCCAGTCCGATTTGATCGATCATCTCAAAATAACAAGGGAGATCATTCAGCTCGCGAACAGGCACCGAACCCTTCCCATTCTGGATGCCCTCGTCTACCGGATTGATAAGAACATCCGGGAAATTGAGACAGGACTGAGTTCGGGTGACGAGGTCGCCAAACTTGACTTCATACGGCATGTGATTGAACCGGTTTTTGACCACATCCGGGGGTTCAATCCAGAAGTAAGAGAGAAAATTGAGGCTTACCGGGCAGCCCTGGATACGAATATGGGAAACCTTTATCGGAATCGGAAGGACTTTGAGGAAAGCATCACTCTGATCAACGAGACCATTACTTCCTATCTGGACAAAGAGGAAGAGACGGCGCAGGGCTTTTTTCCTCACTATTTCGAAAAACTGAAAACCGACGGGGTTGACCACACCATCTACATCGGCGCCTCGATGATTGAGGACGGGGAGTTCGATCTCTTGTATCTGAGAAATCTGCGGTTGTGGCAACTCATGGTCATGTGTGGTGTGGTATGGCGGACCGGACAACTCAAGGGGACCCTGAAAGTCCCGCTGGAAACCACTCATCTCATTTTGGTACAGAACACGCCGCTGTCGATCCGTTTCCGTCCGGACGAGAGACGCTTCGACGTGGATGGTGCCTATGATATTCGACACGAGATCATCAAGAAGCGAATCGATAAAGCCATGATAAAGGGAAGATCTGAGCGACTCACCCAGCCTGAAAAGATTGCCATTGTGTACTCTCACAGACGTGAAGCCCTCGAGTATCGAGAGTATATTGACTACCTTCAGGCCTCCGGATACTTTAAGGACGAGATAGAGAACCTGGAGCTGCAGGACTTTCAAGGGGTGCACGGTCTGAAAGCGCTGAGGGTGGCAGTGGACAACCAGGCATCTCTGATGGAAGAGCAGGTTTCACCGGAGGTCGTAAAAGAGGCCGTCAGAGCCATGCCCCAGGTGGCCGCCTGACCAATCCAGGAAAAAGCAGGTTATTGTCAATTCAATTTTAAATAACTTGACTTTAATTAAAAACAGGTTATTATTTAGGCAATCATGAAGGCTCGCTTTTATGGGCGGGCCTGTTTCGTTCTAAGGGGAAGATCCATTTGTCAAAAGTGGCAACCTATAGTTTGGGAACATGAGAATTTATTTGAAAGGAGGATGTCACTATGGCAAAAGGAATCGTAAAGTGGTTCAGTGATAAAAAAGGATTCGGTTTCATTGAGCAGGAAGACGGTAGCGACATATTTGTCCACTTCTCCGCCATCAACTCGACCGGATTCAAAAGCCTTGATGAAGGTGACCAGGTGAACTTTGACGTAGAACAAAGCAACCGAGGACCTGCGGCCAAAAACGTTACTCGATTTTAATTCGCTGTAATACTAACATTAAGGGCATCTTGTCACGTTGAGATGAGGTGCCCTTTTATTTGACCACGTCGTTAAAAAAATTCGAGACATAAGAGGCAATTTCAAAAAATTCAATTTTGTTAAAGGTCAAGGAAGGCGAGAATTTTAACCACAGGAATACATTATAGTATTTCGAGGAATGAAATACGAGCCTAAAGTAGAGATTTGGCAAAAAGGGATATTTTGAAACTGCCTCATAATTAAATTTGGGGGTAATTAGGTTAATGCGAAATGGAACAGATGAAATTGCAGAAAACGGGTTCTCCGTAATCGAAAACGTGGACCCCACTTTTGTGGACGAAAAGAAGGCTTTTCCTAAAGAGAGGGAAGAAGATCTCAATGAAACCGAGGAAAGTAGCCATCATTTTATGGAATTGTACGAAGAGAGTCTGAAAAGCATCCATGAGGGTAAGGTTGTCAAAGGAGAGATCGTTCAAATAGACAAGGAATTTGTGCTGGTTGATATCGGTTATAAATCAGAAGGACAAATTCGCATCAATGAGTTTATTAACGTGGAGGGCCAGCTGACGGCCAAAGTGGGCGACAAGGTGGATGTCCTCTTGGTGCGTAAAGAGGATAAAGACGGACGTATTATTCTTTCTAAGGAAAAAGCTGCAAGAGTCAAGATATGGGATGATATTGAAGAAGCCTACAAGAATCATGATACTATCAGAGGTAAAATAATTTCTCAGGTGAAAGGGGGGCTTTCTGTAGATATTGGTCTCCAGGCTTTCTTACCTGGGTCTCAGGCCGATCTGAGACCTGTCAGGGATTTGGGTACCCTGGTAGGAACCGAGTATGATTTTCGGATCCTGAAGTATGAAAAGCGCCAAGGGAATGTCGTTCTGTCCCGTCGGGCCGCCTTAGAGGCAGAG
>CP070700.1:2921697-2931650 GCA_020349865.1 Desulfobacteraceae bacterium | reverse complement strand
GCATCATAGAAAGTGAGCGTAGCTAAACCGCAGGTTGAGGAAAAGCTCTTGACACCCAAGTCTGTAAGTGGCTAGAATCTTTGGCGGGAGGGATGGCCGAGTGGTTGAAGGCGGCGGTCTTGAAAACCGTTGATCCGTGGAAACGGGTCCGTGGGTTCGAATCCTACTCCCTCCGCCACATCATAAATACACGGAGAGATGGCCGAGTTGGCTGAAGGCGCTCGCCTGCTAAGCGAGTGTGGGAGGAAACTTCCACCGAGGGTTCGAATCCCTCTCTCTCCGCCATTTTTCATTATAGCTTCCGTGTCTCATCAAGACTTAAGCACCCTCCCCACTCTGAGCACTTATGGAATACCTTTGATTCCAATAAGCCGAGTTGGTATTAGCCACAGTTTTTTTTATACTATTTTCAAATTGCTAAACTATTACTAATAATCAAGAACCTAATATCAAGAGGCCCACACACAAGAAAGACGAAGTGTTTTTATGCGAGATACAGATGGCAAAGGATCAGAAAGTGAGTCTAATGGTCTAATCCGGTGCTGTACGTGTGAGCATTTTGGGTATTTCCATAATGACAAAGGCCATAACAGCCCCCATGCTCTGGGAGAATGCCGTGATGCGTCCTGGGATGGAAATAGAGGGCAGTGGGCCATGTTCAAGCACCCCTGCGGTAGATTTGTGAAGGCCGCTCAATAAGGTCAGCCGGGAAAAAGTTAAGGTCAACCTCCTCGGCCTATTCTATCAACTCATCGAAGTCGCATTGCGCTTTACTTCACGCCACATGGGCCCTTCTTTGGTATCAATGATCTCGATCCCCATCTCTCTCAATTCCCGGCGCAAGCCATCGGCTGATTCCCAATCCTTATTCTTTCTTGCCTTCTCCCGTTTTTCAATCAGGGCTTCCACCTCTTGACCAACCTCCGGGGCAGCAAAATCCATGACGCCCAGCACTGAATCGATTCGTTCAAGGGCCTTCAGGACTTTTTCCTTATCATCAGTCGATAAGCCATTACGGTCCACCAGTTTATTCAGGCGATTGATAAATTGGAAAAGTGCCGCTAACGCAGCTGAAACGTTAAAGTCATCATCCATGGATTCCGTGAATTTTTGTCTCAAATCATAGACAACTTGATCCATCTCCGGATTAGCAGGACCCGGCTGGCAGAAATGGAGTTTTCGCACAAAATTATCCAGGTGCGCGATTGTATTGCTTGCTGTTTCAAGCTTTGACCATGAAAAATAGATAGGCTTCCGGTAATGGTGACTGAGCATCCAGTACCGGACTTCCCTGCCTGAGTGGCCGTGGTCCAGAGTATCTCTTAATGACAATGTGTCCTCTTCCGAGAACCGGGAGGGTTTTTTACCGTTGATCATAGTCAATTCGTTGTGTACCCAGTAATTTGCAGGTGGTGTATCTATTGCAGCCTGGCTGATTGCGATTGCATTTTCATGATGGGGAAATATCAGGTCGACACCACTTGTGTGTATGTCATATGGTTGCGAGAGGTACTTCATGGCCATGGCCGAGCACTCAATGTGCCAGCCAGGCCTGACATTGCCCCACTGAGTCTGATAAAATATCCCGCTCTTTAGTTCGCTCAGTGTGGATCTTTTGAGAAGGACAAAGTCACGAGGGTTTTCTTTTTCGTATTGGTCCAGATCAACGGTCTTGCCAAGCCTGATTTTATCGATATCAATTCGTGATAGCTTGCCATACCCCTTAAAGCGAGAAATGTCGAAATAGATGGACCTGAATTTTTCATAGGCGTAACCTTTTTCCAGGAGTTTTTGGGTGAGCTTTATTATGTCGTCCACATGCTCGCTCGCCCTCGGATATTCCGTGGCCCTCTTTATATTTAAATGCTCAAGATCCAGTAAGAATTCCTGATAATACTTGCTGGTGAAATCCTTAAGGGACATGCCGGCTTTCTCTGCGCCTTCAATTGTCCGGTCATCAAGGTCTGTAACATTCATAATGTGGGTCACTCGGTACCCTTTGAATTCCAGATAACGCCTGATCAGGTCCGAAAAGAGGAAGCGCCTGCACTGTCCAAGGTGGATCAAGTGGCAGAGGGTAGGACCACAGGTATACATAGTTACGCGATTTTCTTCGATTGGAACAAATTCTTCCTTTTTTCGCGTCAGGGTGTTAAAGAGGCGCAGCCCGGATTTGCTTTTGACTACAAACAATGGGGTGCTCAAATACCTCTCACCACCGTCAGGCAGAATGGTAACGATTCGGCCTTTTGACATCTCTCCGGCAATTTTTATGGCTGCGGCCATGGCCGCCCCTGAGCTCATCCCGACAAAGATACCTTCTTTTCTGGCTAGCATACGTGATGTGTGATATGCCTCTTCATCATCTATGTTGATAATGCGGTGGAGCCGATTTTTGTCAAAAATCCCTGGTTGGTAAGATTCTTTCATATTCTTCAGGCCCTGTATCCTATGCCCTAAGAAAGGCTCCACCCCAATAATCTGGACCTCGGAATTGAGTTCCCTGAATCGCCTTGACAGACCCATAAGAGTTCCGGTGGTACCCATAGTTGCCACTAAGACCTCAAGCTCACCTCTAGTCTGCTCCCAGATTTCCATGGCCGTGCCGTGGTAATGCGCCATCCAGTTCGCATCATTATTGAACTGATCTGCAAGCCAGTATTTTTCAGGCTCTTCTCTGGCCAGCTTGTAAACAGTTTCGATTGCCCCATCGGTCCCCAAGCGAGCAGGAGTGAATTTTATTTCAGCCCCCATGGCCTTAAGGATCTTTATCCGCTCCTGACTGACCGACTCGGACATAGTAAGCAGGATACGATATCCTTTAACTGAGGCTACGAGTGCAAGGCCAATCCCCGTATTTCCGCTGGTTGCTTCAAGGATGATCTTTTCTTTTGTCAAAACCCCAATTCTTTCTGCCTCTTCAATCATGTAGAGGGCAGGTCTGTCTTTTATAGATCCACCAGGGTTAAAGTATTCAAGCTTGGCCAAGATCTGTACATTCTTGTGCGGATTGAGTCTGCTTATGGGAACAAGAGGTGTCCCGCCAATCTGCTCCAGGATGTTATGCTGTTTATTACCCATTGGTTCATACTCCAAAAAGCGCAGCTTGGAAATTTCTGTGCGGATGATATATAAATCAATCCCAATTTGCAATAGCCATAAAAACGGCGCGAGGAATTTTAATATAGTCTCTTGACAGGCGCCTGAATCAGATCAATTAAAACCAAACATTTTTTTTCTGGCCCCTTGACATTTGATAGGCTGTCCTTATTTTTTGTCTGTTAAGCTTTTAATCCTCTTTTTTTTAAATTAGTTGGTTCATTAGTTCAAAGGGGGTTTTTTCCAGAATTTAATTTATTTACTTCCTCTGAGAGGATGTAAAAAAAGGTTTATGTGATTCAAAGGAGGTGAGAAAAGGTCTTTTTAGAAATCAAATGAAATTCAACCATAAATAATTCATATTGGGAGGAGATAGGCAAAATGAAAGTAAGACCATTGCATGATCGCGTAATCGTTAAGAGGGTAGAAGAGGAAGAGAAAACAAAGGGTGGTATTATCATTCCTGATACGGCAAAGGAAAAACCCATAGAAGGCAAGGTCGTTGCCGTTGGCAAAGGCAAGGTACTGGAAAATGGCAAGCAGCAGCCTCTTGAAGTCAAGAAAGGCGATAAGATCTTGTTCGGAAAATACGCAGGAACAGAGATCAAGATAGAAGGTGAAGAACACCTCATCATGAGAGAAGATGATATTATCGCAATCGTAGAGTAAATGTTTTTTGAGGCTGTTCAGTTAATCGTAATAGAAAAATGAAGGAGGTTTTTAGTATGGCAAAAGAGATTAGATACGATGTGAAGGCCAGGGAATCAATACTTAGAGGGGTTAACACCCTTGCCGATGCAGTCAAGGTCACCCTGGGACCAAAAGGCAGGAACGTGATTCTGGATAAATCCTTTGGCGCACCCAATATCACCAAAGATGGCGTTACTGTAGCCAAAGAGATTGAGTTAGAAGATAAGTTTGAAAATATGGGTGCTCAGATGGTCAAAGAGGTAGCATCCAAGACATCCGACGTGGCCGGAGACGGTACCACCACAGCCACGGTTCTGGCACAGGCAATATACAGGGACGGCTCAAAGCTGGTTGCAGCCGGCGTCAATCCCATGGCTATTAAGAGGGGAATTGAGAAGGCCACAGAAGTAGCTGTAGAAGAGCTCAAAAAGATTTCCAAGCCTACCAAGGATCAGGAAGAAATCGCCCAGGTGGGAACTATTTCAGCCAACAACGATGCAACCATTGGGAACATCATCGCAGAGGCCATGAACAAGGTGGGCAAAGAAGGTGTCATTACGGTGGAAGAGGCCAAGAGTATGGATACCACCCTGGAAGTGGTGGAAGGTATGCAGTTTGATCGCGGCTACCTCTCCCCCTACTTTGTTACCGACGCCGAAAAGATGATATGTAATTTGACGGAGCCTTATATTTTGCTCCATGAAAAAAAGATAAGCAACATGAAGGATCTGGTTCCTATCCTTGAGCAGATTGCCAAGATGGGTAAACCATTACTGATCGTTGCCGAAGATGTTGAAGGCGAGGCCCTCGCTACGCTGGTGGTAAACAGGTTGAGGGGAACCCTGCAGTGTTCTGCGGTCAAGGCCCCAGGATTTGGTGACCGGAGAAAGGCGATGTTGGAAGACATTGCCATCCTGAGCGGTGGCAGGGTGATCTCAGAGGACCTGGGTCTGAAGCTGGAAAATGTGAGCCTCAATGACCTTGGCACGGCCAAAACGATCACAATTGATAAAGACAACACCACAATAGTGGATGGCGGCGGAAGCCGAAGTGATCTGGAGGGCAGGGTCAAACAGATTCGAGCCCAAATTGACGAAACCACCTCCGACTATGATCGCGAAAAGCTTCAGGAAAGACTGGCCAAATTGATCGGCGGCGTGGCTGTGATCAATGTAGGTGCGGCTACGGAGATTGAAATGAAAGAGAAAAAGGCCAGAGTGGAAGACGCCCTGAATGCCACCAGGGCTGCTGTGGAAGAGGGCATTGTCCCCGGGGGCGGGGTTGCCTATATACGGTCACTCCCAGCGCTTTCTAAATTGAAATTGGAAGGCGAGGAGCAGTCCGGGGTCAACCTTGTGATGAGGGCCCTGGAGGAACCGATTCGTCAGATTGTCAATAATTCCGGAGCTGAAGGATCTGTGGTAGTTGAAAAGGTAAAAGGTGAAAAAGGTGCCTTCGGTTATAATGCTGAAAAAAGCGAATATGAAGATCTGATGAAGGCGGGCATTATTGATCCCACTAAGGTAACGAGGTTTGCCCTGCAGAATGCTACATCGGTTTCCTCTCTGCTACTAACCACAGAAGCCATGGTAGCGGAAAAACCAAAAGACAAGGAAGAAATGCCAGGAATGCCTCCTGGAGGCGGCATGGGAGGTATGGGCGGCATGGGAGGTATGATGTAAGAAAGGCCTCTAAGCTTACTCAATAGGTGACGGGATGTACTCCCGTCACTTTCAGCTACTCAAAATTGTATCCGGAATGAAGAACTTCTTATTTCCGGATACAATTTTTTTGCTTATCGTCTATTTTTTATCCCTTTACTATTTTTCCCTTCTGCGCCCTGAACCTATCAATTTTTTCGCCGAGAACTCTTAAATACTTAGCAAAATCGCTGGCCCGTCGAAATCGCTGGCCCGGATCCTTTGCCAGGGCCTTGTCAACTAATTGTTCGCAGGGCCTTATCACCTTCGGGTTAATGTCCCGGGGAGAGGGGTGTTTTGCCTGCGTGATTTGATAGAAGAGTTCTGTCAGAGTTTTACCCCCAAAGGGAAGCCGGCCGGTCAAAAGCTGAAAAAACACTATCCCAAGGGAAAAGATGTCCGAACGACCATCGATTTCCATCCCATTGATCTGTTCTGGAGACATATAATTGGGCGTGCCAAGGATAATCCCTGTTCTGGTCTGAGATGATGAGACTGCCTTGGCAATGCCAAAATCAGTTACCTTAATATGCCCATTTTTTAAAAGCATAATGTTCCCTGGTTTTATATCTCTGTGGATTACACCTTGAGTATGAGCATAATCCAAGGCGTCCGCTGTTTCAGCAATTATATCCAGCGCTTTTCTTAAGGGAAGGAGGGTTTCCTGTTGACAGAAGTCTTCCAGATCCCTTCCCTCCAAAAGCTCCATAGCCATATAGGTCAGCTCATAGTCTTCTCCCACATCGTGGATAGAGATAATAGAGGGATGTGATAATCTCCCAGCCAGTTCAGCCTCCTTAAAAAAGCGCTCTTTTACCTCTTTTGCCTGCTGCTCTTCAAAATCGTCAGAGAAACGGATGGTTTTAATGGCCACCAAGCGATTGATTTTGGGATCCCTTCCCTTGTAAACTACACCCATAGCACCTTGACCCAGTTCCCCAAGGATTTCATATCGTCCAACAGTGGGTTTGGTCTCCAGATCATCAGAAACCAAAAGTTTCCCATCGTCTTTTCCACTATGTTTCCCAAGAGGCAGCTCTCCGGCAAATTTCCTCAACTTGGGTATGCGCGCATCCAGATCTCGAAAAGCGCCCCCTTCATGGACCATATATTCATATACTGATATGGCTTTGGTGATCATCCGCTTGCGCTCAAAATCAAGGGCCAAGTTATAAAGGACATCCTTCATGGCATCATCAAGGGGGCACTTCCTGAACTTTTCAAAGGCCAGATCCAGCAAGCCCTGACTCTGCAAGCTCAAACCAAGCATCCTGTTTGTTTCAATGCTTTCCTTTGAGTAGGTCGCCAAAGATTTTTGTCTGATAGCGATCTCTTTTACCCAAAATACGAGGTAGATGGTCACCAAAGAAAGGCAGATATAGACAATTTTAAACCATACATTCAGGACCATAAAGAAAGTCAGTCCGGTCAAAAAAACGCCGAAAATCATCGCTCCCAGCACACCGATCCGAGGAAAGTAGCTCAATCTGGGGAGGAAAAAACACGAAAAAAATCCGAGCAACAAGATCAGCAATATCTCCAAATAGATCAAGGTTCCTGGCCGCTTAAGATACCTCCCGTTCATAAAGCCCTCTATGATATTGGCTGTAAGTTCCACCCGAGGCATCTTAGGATCCACTGGAGTATTAATAGAAATTCCGCCCTCTTTTGCCGTAAATCCGATAAGGACAATTTTACCGTCAAACACAGCAGGAACTTTTTTCACTTTTAGGATGTCAACAAAAGAATAGTAGGGGAAAGATTTCCTCCCACCCTTATACTTGAGAAAAATCTCACCCTTTGTCGTGGGAATGATCTGCTTATCTAACCTGATTCCGTTGCTCTGAACAATCACCTGTTCAGGGTATTTGTTTAAGTAATCGAGGGCGAGGCGCATGGGCATAGAAGGTATGATATGCCCTCTGTAATTGATAAAAGGGAGGTGAACCTGCCCTGCCATCACCTCATCAGGAGGTAAATTGATGTGCCCAATGCCTCTGGTATTATTTGACAGTTCAGGAAAAGGAGTTGTAAGCTGATTTACAGAGACATATTTCTCGAGTCTCTTACCAACATTGCCGGGTTTTAGGGAATTTTCGTCAATAAAAGAGTCGTCCGGGATTACGAGTTCAGTGTCGTATTGTCCGAATTTTCCCACGACTGGGAGAATGATATTTCCCGATTCCTTGACCGTTTGTGAAAGTTTTTTATCGTTGTCAAGGTTTTCCTCAATTCTTTTCAGTTTTTCAAGGATCCAGGTATAGGACGTCTTTTTATCGTCGGCCTTCTGCTGTTCGGAGATGGCTTCATGAAGCCTTTTGACCTCATCAAGCCCTTGGTTTTGTTCTTTATGGCTAAAAATTAGGTCGAGCCCGATTAATTTTGCGCCGTTGGTTTTCAAGATGCGAATCATCTCGGCAATTAAATACCTTGGCCAAGGCCATGGACCGAGCTGGCTTAGGCTCTTCTCATCGATATTAACGATTGCAATTTTGTTTTCCCCCATGGATCTGGGAAGATCCAGACGCATCTGAACGCTGTAGACAATTCTTTCCATGCCCTCTAAAAATGGGAACGCCCTGAAAGAGAGAAAGACATAAAAAACAGCGATAAGTGCAGTGATTAAGAGGTCTGTTCTATTAACGGAGAGTTTCATGCATATGACTTTTTTAATTTCGGTTGCTTCAGGCTCAAGCAATAGAGTAAAGGCCCTATTTCGTGGCCTGAAACAAAAATCTCAATAAATTAAAAAAATAATATCAGAATAGTCACCTGTTGTCAAAAAGAAACCAGGCCTTGCTTTTTCAAATATAGCGAATCAATCATGGTGTGTGATGGGGATAGCCAGGGTCGAATTGTGACCGGCCCAAAACCACTATTTCCCTTGAAATGAGATGACTAAGATGATAATCTAATATAATAAAATAAATTAGCTGAATGGAAAATCCAGAGGGAAGGATAACTTCGTTGGCGGAGAAGAAAGCTCATCGCCCACAGAACAAAGCTGAAAGAAAAAATCTCGTAGACAGGAGAAGACTCGGTGAACTGTTGGTGGAGACCGGCCTTTTGACCCGCGAAAAGCTCAAAGATACCCTGGAAGCCCAGAAAGGCAGCGGAAAAAGACTGGGTCAGATTTTGATAGAAAAGGATCTCATTTCGGAAGAGGAAATTGCTTTTGCACTGGCCATGCAGCTCAAGATCCCTTTTATGGATCTTACAGATTACCCTATCAAAACGGAGGTCATTGAAGTGATCCCCGAGCACGTTTGTCGAAGATTTCATTGTATTCCCATAGACAAAACCGATAATGTCCTTCATGTTTCTATGGCCGACCCCCTTGATCTCAATATGATGAAGGAACTCCAGTTTGTTACGGGTTTGAGTATACAGCCTACGATCTCAACGACCACACAGATACTTGAGCGGGTTCAGAAATACTACCACCCGGAAACAGCCGTTGCCAATGTTAGCGAGGAGCTGGCCAAGGAAGATTTTCTGGAGTTTTATCCAGAGGAAGAAGAAATTGAAGAAGAAGAGGAGATAATAGATAATCTCCAAGATTCCCCGTTTGTTAAGATGGTGGACCTAGTCATCAAGAATGCCATTAAAAGAGGAGCGAGTGACATCCATATCGAGGCCCAGGAGAACTATGTCAGGGTAAGGAATCGTATTGATGGCGTACTGCAAGACGCGATAAAACTACCAAAATGGACACAACCCATCATCATATCCCGTATTAAGGTCTTAGGTGGCATGGATATTGCCGAAAAAAGACTTCCCCAGGACGGGAGGATTCGAGTCAAAACCAGAGAGTCTCCCGTGGACCTGCGCGTTTCTACCCTCCCCACCTTTTACGGCGAGAAGGCAGTGATACGGATACTGAACAAACAGACGGCCTCTCTTTCAATGGAGATGCTCGGTTTCAGCGAACAGAGTACAAGGATCTTGCGAAGCTTTATCAGCAGACCTCAGGGTATGATCCTGATTACTGGGCCAACCGGGAGTGGAAAGACATCAACGCTTTACGCCTGCATGAGAGAGGTTAGGTCCGATGCAGTAAACATAATAACGGTCGAAGATCCTGTCGAATATGAAATGGCTGGCATCAACCAGGTTCAGGTAAACGAAAAGGTAGGATTAACCTTCCCCTATATCCTAAGGTCCATATTAAGGCAGGACCCAAATGTTGTAATGGTTGGCGAGATCAGGGACCGTGAGACTGCTGAGATTGCGCTCCAGGCGTCTCTGACCGGTCATCTGGTTTTATCGACCCTCCACACTAATGATGCGCCGTCCGCAGTTACACGGCTTGTGGATATCGGAATGCCTCCTTACCTGATTTCCGCCTCCGTAGTGGGCGTAATTGCCCAGCGGCTGGTCAGAGTAATCTGCCCACACTGTAATGAGGAATAAATCCCGGGTTCCGATGAGCACTCCAGGTTCAGCATGACTCAAGGGGAACTT
>CP070700.1:2917831-2921597 GCA_020349865.1 Desulfobacteraceae bacterium | reverse complement strand
CTCTAAGAAATGAGAGGTCGGAAGAACGATATCTGCCATCACAGAGGACTCATCTAACTGTGGCGTAATACTCACAATAAAGGGGACCTTCCGGAATGCTTCTACATATAGATCGGAGTCACAAGTGCTTCGAATTGGATTGGCACCACAAAGAATGACAGTATCTACCTCGTAGTTAAGGTGATATCTCTTTGGATTGAGGATATTTTTTGCCATCAGGTTAGGTGCGGTATGTTTGATTGGAAAGAATTCGGACCCATCAATGCAGTCTGGTGGAAACTTGAAAGGATTCCCAATGGCCTCTACGATTGGAGTGACCACGCCGTCTTCCCCCGGCCTTAGAATATCTGGATTGGCCCCTGGGCCCCTTCCACCGGTAATCCCGCCAGGAACTTCCACGGCTCCTACAAGCATGTTGATGATCTTGCCAGTTAGGTCAAAAAACATACCGTTTTTATGGTTTACTGACCCGCGACCACATCCTCCAAATTGGGCAGGCCTAAAGGGAAACTCAAACCCATCAATAACTATGGTGCTCCCGATCATGGCATGCTCCACGAACTCTTTTGAAACAGCCCGGATGATTTCAGCAGATACTGAGGTTATATCCTCTGCCCATTCAGGAGTATATGTCTCCATCCCTTGCTTAAGAATGGAAAATGCAGGTTTGACTTTCTGGCCATTGACTTCAAACTCCCCATCCAAAGCATAATCTGCAATAGTATCGTCTGAAAATACCTTTGCCTTATTATCCACTGGGTCCCACATCATGGGCTTTGAAGTCTCAGGATCACTGTAATAAAGGCCATCTTGCCCAATCAAATAAGGGCCATTAGTCCGGTTTTTCACGAACCACTCATCAAATTGTTTCAACTCGTGCAAAATTACATGAACCATCGCCAAACCAAAAGCCAACTCTGTTCCAGGTCGGATCGGGATCCATCTGTAGGCCTTAGAGGCCTCTACAGAACAGCGTGGATCGATCACCACCAATTTCATTCCGCGTTCAATTGCATTCAAAAAACGCTTGGTGGAATGAGTGGTAGCGGTATTCGGGCCAACGGTCCTTCCCGTGGCAATCAGGTAGTTACAGTGTTCAAGGTCAGCGATTTGTTCCGGACTTTGGCCATGAACGAGATTGGAGGAGTAATGGATTGCACAGAGGGGACCATGGGACCCAACAAGATTCGGTGTTCCAAAGGCAAGAGAAAAAGTACTACCGTACTTACTGCCGCCATCGGGCTGCCGTAACCACAATTCATGTCCAAATCGACCGTCGATGGTTCCCCAACCTTCCATAAAAACCAATCTGCGGGGGTCCTGCTCTTTAATTTTCTTAAGTCGGCTCGCTACCAGATCCAAAGCCTCATCCCACCCAATCCGAACCCAGCCCGGGTCATCATCCAGTCCTTTCTCTGGATTAGTGCGCTTTAGTGGACCCTCAATTCTGAAGGGGCTGTAAAACCCAGGAATAGAAGCAAGGGCTCCTCGTACGCACAGTTTACCACGATTGGTTGGACAATCCTGGTCGCCCTCGACCTCTACTACAATGCCATCTTTTAAACGGACACGCATTCCGCAGTTGTTGTCGAGGCACATTGCGCACCATCCTTTTAGCCATGTACCTCCTTCTTTTACCTGTTTTGTTTTCCCGTCCATGGTATCCTCAGCTTATAATCTACTACATGCCAATGGCATTTTGCAAGACACTAAACTATAGAAATTTCGGATGAGAACGAGCTCAGAATTTGCTGTATCGCCATGCAAAATATCGTCATTCAAAAGTGATAAATCTTTACACTTTATTCAACGGTATCCACTCCACCATGGACCGAATACTGAAATCCACAATGTGTACCTTTTGTCCTTGAAAACGGTGATAATATATGATTATTTTAATAACTTCTATTTATCGCAAACCCGGCAGACCACGAGATATGGTGATCTTAAGCAAACCGAGGCCTTCACCACAATAAACCTAACTTCAAGGAAGGAGAAGCCATGAAGAAAAAAGCGGGAAAAAATGAGGTGGTTCCTCTGAGTGAAGCTACAAAAATTATTCGAAGTATCGCTCGGAGGGCAGCACTATTGCATATATGTTATGCAAGAGGCATCATTGACGAACTCGGCGAAAAAAAGGGGATGAAGCTTATCTCAAGAATCATAAAAAATTATGGAAAAAGAATTGGGGAAAAAGTGAAGGAAGAGATAGTAATGAAAGGCCTGGAAGTGATTCCAGAGAATTTCAATAAGAATGATTCGTATGCGTTTGCAGATTTTCCTGCCCTCCACGATCGAATTGAAACCGTTGAGGTTGAAGGTGTAAGGAAGTTCCGGTCATATGGGTGCACCTTTGCTGAAGTGTGGAAGGATTACGGGGAGGAGAAACTTGGGCGACTTTATTGTTATATGGACCCGGCAAAATATATGGCATACAATCCACGCTACAAGCTCGCACACACCAAGACAGTCCCAGATGGCAATGATTTCTGCGAATTGGAAATCAAACCTACGACAGAAAAAGAGAGAGAGGATTTTTTCGCTGAAGATAAAGACTGGTTTTATATCGACAAGTCATAGGGAATACATGGCGTAGAACTTGTGGAAGAACTACCATTTACCGAAGAGAAATGATCTAAAGGTATTAGGTGAAATCAGATGAGAGGACGCGGTCATGGATGAAGTTTATGACTACGTTGATAGCAATGCAGAGGTCCTGGTTGAGACTTTGCGGCGCTTCTGCCGCCAACCGAGTATTTCGTCAGAGGGCGTAGGTATTAAGGAAATGGTTCAGCTCCTGAAGGAGGAAATGGAGAACATCGGTATCGAGACGGACGTGCATGAAACGCCTGGCAATCCCATTGTCACTGGAGTCATCCGTGGGCGAACTGATCGGACGCTCATGTTTTATAACCATTATGATGTTCAGCCCCCAGATCCAGTGGAGAAGTGGGATTCGCCGCCATTCGAAGCGGAAATTCTCGATGGCCGTGTCTGGGCCAGAGGGGCGACTGACAACAAGGGCAACATGCTCAGTCGCCTGAAGGCAGTAGAGTCGATTTTGAGAACAAGGGGGGAGCTCCCCGTGACGGTGAAATTCCTCTTCGATGGTGAGGAGGAGATCGGAAGCCCGAACCTCCTGACGTTCGTCCTCTCGCATAAGGATCTACTCCGTTCGGACGGATGCATTTGGGAGGATGGAGCGTGGAAGGATCGTCCTGACGAGCCCGTCATCGACCTGGGCAACAAGGGCCTTTTGAGTTTCGAGCTTAAGGTCCGCACTTCAAACGTCGATTTCCACTCATCTTATGCCCAAATCTATGAGAGTGCTTGTTGGCGACTCCTGTGGGCCATCACCTCTATGAAGGGGCCCCATGAAAAGGTATTGATTGAGGGATTCTACGATAGTATCATCCCCATCACGGAGAAGGAGGAGGATCTCTTAAGGAAGATGCCCACTTTTGACGAGGAGGGGTGCCTGCGGCATTTCGAGATGAGGGGCTTTGTGCTCGGTCTCAAAGGCAGGGATCTCATCAAGAGGTATCTCATGGAGCCCTCTTTCAACGTGAGCGGTATCTCCGGAGGGTACATGGGAAAGGGAATGAAGACAGTGATTCCTTCTGAAGCGAGAGCGAGAATGGATCTTCGCCTCGTTCCGAATCAGAATCCGATGGAAATCTACGAGAAGATACGACACCATCTGGACAAGTACGGGTTCTCGGATGTCGAGATGTCTCAGCCTTTTGCTACTTCGGAACCGTGTCGG
>CP070700.1:2909977-2917731 GCA_020349865.1 Desulfobacteraceae bacterium | reverse complement strand
CAATTCTTTATCTAATATCATTACATACTGTGAACATGTTACATTTTCAATCGTTTCATTTTTATCATTATTTATTGTATCTGTGCCGGACTGAATAAATAATTTATTTTTCAAGGGTTTCCGAAGCAGGTCTGTAACCGGAAAATACGGTTTTTCTCCTTGTAATATACATTGTTCACCCCATAGACGCCCTTCAAAATCATAGTAACATTGTAGATCAGATCCAAGATCCAGCACAAACTTACTTTTTATTCCCATAAACTTTTAGGGGTTAAAAAATAGAGGTTCTTATTAGTTCTAACAAAACTAAGGGAGATGACATATGAAAACATATTTTATTGTTGTTCTTGCCGTTTTGGTCGCCTTGACTGTAGCCACAGGGATGCCGGGGGCGGCGGAAGATTCACCGCCTCCTGAGGGCGCGCAGTTTTGGAACTATATCACCGAAACCAATCCCTATCTCGGGTGGGGTTTTTGGCCTGGTCATTATGGACTCAATCCAGGCAAAAGTCCGCACGGTGCATACCTGAAAGTCTACGCCAACGGCATCGCCTTGAAGGCTGCCCGGGAGGGAAAACCCATGCCGTACGGAGCCATTTTAGTCAAAGAGAATTATGGAAAAGATAAAAAGACCTTAATGGCTGTAACACCTATGTACAAAGCCAAGGATTACAATCCTGAAGCAGGCGACTGGTTTTGGGCCAAGTATGGTCCGGACGGCAAAGTGCTTGCTGCCGGAAAACCAAAAGGCTGTATCAACTGTCATAGCGTGCAGACATCCAAGGACTGGATTTTCACTGAAGCCAAATAAAGGCGAAGAAAAGGGCCCAGGGAAGATCTTTGCCTTCCCTTCGGCCCTTTGCATTCTTATTTCCGAGTCACTGCAGCAAAATGCAAAACCGAGGAAAGAATAATGACCCTGTGGACTAAGTCCATTCTGGCGCTCATTCTCACAGCTTTGACGATTCTTAACCTCCTGAGCATACTTGAGCTGCTGGGCCGAAAAGAAAAGAGGTTGAATCCCAAGGCACTCCGCTTTTTCCACAGTATCAACGGCTATTTTTTCTTTGTGCTCTTCCTTGTAATTTCATACTATTGCCTTAAGATCATGAGGGCTGCTGGACAGGATCTCTCACCGAGGGTGGCTCTCCATGGTCTTTTGGCTGTGGCTACATTCTTATTCCTCGGCCTAAAAATCCTGATTCTCCGCTTTTACCGGCAATATTTTTCCATGGTTGTTCCCTTGGGGCTAAGTGTCGTGCTCCTGACACTGGGCACAGTAGCAACCTCTGCCGGATACTATTTTGTCACGCGTGGTGGAGTACCTGCAGGTGCTTCCCCCGATAACAGGAATGTTCTCCAGAGCGAAGGAATGAACGTTTTTAATCAAAACTGTGCTGACTGTCACTATGCAGATAAAGTAGAGGCCAAGATTGGTCCTGACTTGAAAGGGCTCTTTCAACGAAAGACACTCCCTGTGAGCAAACAAGAGGTAACAGAGGAAAATATCCGTAAGCAGCTAAAGACTCCTTTTAATGTGATGCCTGCCTTTCCTGATCTGGAAGAAAAGGAGGTGCTGGCCTTGCTGGCATTTCTCAAAGGTCTTTAGAAGTAACACTTTAGCGTCTTGAAAAAACAAAAAGTAGATTGCAGGGCCTCGCCCTGCTAGAGCGGTTTGAAAAAGTTGAGAGGAGGTTCGATCCATGTTAAACCTCGAGCGTAAGACGAAACTATCACAGGAAGACGTACTCCAGAAATTAAAACAATTTTTCGGAAAAGGTGGGTTGGGCCTTGAGCTAAGCGATGAGACGCCCCAGTGCCTTACCTTCATTGGGGGAGGAGGCTATGTGACCGCCACTCTCTGTTCAGAAGATGACCAGACCCGGGTCAATCTGGTAACGCAGGAATGGGATTATGACGTGAAGGAATTTGCGTCCAGTCTCTCCTGATCATCCAACGGGCCACTGGAATAGTAACAGCAAAGAGAACGGCTTATCCGTCCTCACGATCACGGCGTCAAAACGATCTTTCCGAATTGCTTGCCCCGCTCCATGATTGCGTAGGCCTCTTTCCCCTCACTCAAGGGCATAATGCGGTCTATGACAGGCTTCAGTTTGCCTGACCAGAGCAGCGCCGTCACATCACGAAAGTCCTGGTGTGTACCCATGGTGCTGCCGATGAGGCTTATCTGTTTGCCAAAGATAAAGCGGATATCAATTTCGGCTTTGGGCCCGCTGGTATTGCCGATGATGACGATCCTTCCGCCGTGCGCCACCGCCCTCATGCTGGTTTCAATGGTCGCTTTGCCCACGTTGTCTACCACCACGTCTACGCCTCGTTTGCCGGTGAGCTTATAGATCTCCCGGCCCCAATCAACCCGAGAGCGATCCAGTACAACATCAGCGCCCAGCTCCCGTGCCCGTTCTTCCTTTTCTTTGTTGGCAGCCACCGCGTAGACCGTCGCTCCCGCCAATTTGGCAATCTGGATGGCCATGCTGTTAACCCCGCCCCCTGCGCCCACAACTAAGACCGATTCTCCAGCCCGCAATTTGGCTCGGTGAATAAGCATGCGCCACGCCGCAAGACTCACCAGCAGCGGTGCGGCCGCGGTGGGAAAGTCCAGGTCATCAGGCATGGCCGCCAGGTTGGAGGCCGGAACGGCTAAATACTCGGCCGCTCCGCCGCGCACATGTTCGCCGAGGATGTGATACCCCGGACTCACACTCACCTCACCGTGCCGGGTAAATTCATCTTCAACGGTGCTGATACCCGGGTCGATCACCACTCGCTGGCCTGGCTCCCAGCCAGAGACGCCTTCTCCGATTCCAACAATTTCGCCAGCCACGTCAGCGCCGCACCAATGTGGCATCTCCAGCCTAAGACCGGGCCAGCCGCGTCTCACCCATATGTCCAGATGATTAATGGCGCAAGCCCGAACACGCACCAGGACCTCTCCGAAACCTGGCTCTGCATCAGGTACTTCCCCGTATCGGATCATATCCAGGTCACCATGTTCTTTGAAATAAAGAGCTTTCACAATCTGAACCTCCTCGCTTTTCCAAGCTCATTCAAATTTGTCATAGAGTATTCTTTCCTCTGAAATCCTCTTCTTTTTCATCACGTCAAGGCAGGATTGTACCATAGCAGGCGAACCACAAATATAGGCATCAATTAACGCGGCTTCAGGAATGTGTTTTTTGATGAGTTCGGTGACACGGCCTCGCTCACCATCCCATTGATCCTCTTCGGTCGGGCGGGAAAGGGTTGGGGTAAAGGTGAATTGAGCTATGTTACGCTCAAACGCCTTGAGCTCCTGAAAGTAATACAGATCCTTTCGTGTCCTTGCACCAAAAAACAGAGTGGTTTTTCTCTGAATCTGCTCACTTTGGATTTGGTGAAGAATCGATTTGAAAGGCGCCAGCCCGGATCCGGTAGCAATCAACAGGATACTCCTGTCTGATTCCCGAAGATAAAAATCTCCAAAAGGTCCCTGGATAAGAAGTTCTTCTCCCCCCTTCAGATAGTCATGGGCATAGGTGGAGACGGCCCCTTCAGGCACCTTGGTGATCACAAGTTCTATTTCGTGATGTTCCTCGCAAGAGGAGGAAATAGAGTATGCCCTGTATTCTGGTCCTTTGGTTAACCTGTATTTGGGGATCTTGAGCTGAACGTACTGCCCCGGTTTAAAGGTAATGCCTTCCTCAGGGGTCAGGATTCTGAGATGGAGGCCCTTGATGGCGGGGGTAAGATCTTCGATCTTTTCCACTTTCACGCTGTATTCCTTGACCAGAAAAAGCTCCTCGGGGATTTCAATGCTGATGTCATTTCTGACCTTGACCTGGCAGGAAAGTCTGACATGTCCTCTTAGCTCCTCCTGAGACAGGTAGGGCGTCTCCGTGGGCAAAACGGGACCACCCCCCTCCAGTACCTTTACTTTGCAGTAAGCGCATGTGCCCTTTCCTCCGCATGCCGACGGTATGAAAATACCTTCATCCATAAGGGAGTAAAGTAAGGGGTTTCCTCCATTTACCAACAGGTCCTTTTCCTCATTAATGAGGATATGGTTCTCGCCGTAATCGCCAAAGTAGGTATCCGCAATCTCCAGCAGAAAGGCCAAGAAAGCTCCGATACCGCTAATGGCTAACATGCTGAGGATGAACTGAAGCATAAATTTTCCAACAGGATTACTGAATTTGAATCATCCCGCTGAACGCGGTGAATGCCAGGGACATGAGGCCCGTGATGATCAATGTGATTGCAGGACCTTCGAGGCCCTTGGGGAGCTTTGCGCTCTTTTGGAGTTTTTCTCGAATTGCGCCCACCGCGATGATGGCAAGCATCCATCCGATTCCACTTCCGGCCCCATAAACCACAGATTGCAACAGGGTGTACTTCCGGATAATCAAGAAGAGGGATGCCCCGAGAATGGCACAATTTACCGTAATCAGAGGAAGAAAGATGCCCAGGACAAAATAGAGGGCCGGAAAAAACCGTTCCACAGCCATCTCCACCAATTGGACAAATGCTGCAATGACGATAATAAATACGATATATTTGAAATGGTCGAGGTTCAGGGGTTCCAGGACATAATAATAGAGGAGATAATTGATTGCAGCGGTGCAGGTCATGACGAAGACAACCGCAATCCCTAACCCCAAAGATGATCGAATTTCCCTGGAAATGGACAGAAATGGACACAGCCCCAAAAAATTGGTCAAAAGGATATTATTGGTAAAAATCGCAGCAAAAAAAAGTGTGCCTGCTTCTATTTGAATCATTGTCTCCCTTGCCTTATGTTTTCATATGTTCACTAACTGCATAACGCACAAACCCCCTCCATGCGGCATCAGCGTTCTCCGCCCTTTACGGTGATTTGCTCGTAGGTCTGGGAAAAAAGGCTTCTCACAACCCACACAAAAATACCGAGCATGAAAAATGCGCCCGGCGCCATGATCATAATGGTCCAGGGGACAAAGCCACCAGGCATTATCCTATACCCGAAGAAGGTTCCGAAACCCAGGGCCTCACGGACAACGGCAATCATTGAGAGCACAAAGGCATAGCCAAGCCCCACGGCCAATCCATCCAGGAGCGATGCCCAAGGTGGATTGCTTCTGGCAAATGCTTCACAGCGTCCCATGATAATACAATTAGTGATGATCAGCCCCACGTAAGGCCCAAGGGCCTCGCTGATGCCGTGAAGAAAAGCCTTAATCACAATATCCACGATAATTACATAGGAGGCGATGATCAGTGTCTGAACCATCATGCGAATCCGCATGGGGGTGTAGGTTTTTAGCAGGGACACGGTCAGGGAAGACATGGAGAGGGTGAATATAAGACCCGCATTCATTACCAGGGTGTTCACCATAAGGTTGGTTACAGCCAGAGTTGAGCAGATTCCGAGGACCTGCCTGAGCACAGGGTTGTCCTTCCACAGACCATCTTTAAAGATCTTGATGTGGGTAGGGGGCTTGGGCATGTCTCACTCTTTTTTCACGGATATCCAGACTTCTTTGAGAAAGCGCTCCAGTTCCTGGTTCAGGAAGGTTTCAATGGCCCGACTGGTTTGGGTTGCCCCGGTGATGGCATCCAGTTCATCGGGTCCTTTTTGGGTGCCTGCCGGCTTCAAATAAAAGATCTTCCGGTTCCCATCCAGGGGATAGAGTTTTAGTCCGGCAAATTGGTCCTTAAACCACGCCTCCGTCATTCTGCCGCCAAGTCCGGGGGTCTCTGAATGCTTATAAAAACTGATTCCAAGTATCTTTGAGGCCTTCTCATCTACGGCCACCATTCCATAAATAGGGCCCCAGAAACCCGGTCCACCTACCGGGAATGCATAGCCCTTGAGGGTTTGGCCATCGGTTTGATAGGCCGCATAAAGTGTCCTTCCCTGCACCTGAATGCTTCTTACCCGGCTCTCAAAGATCCGAACCAAATCCTCTTCAGATCTATCCCCGTCCGTAGAAATATCCAGGACCGTAAGGATGATTCTTTGCAATTTCGCTCGCTGATTCCTCTCTATCCTTTCCTCGTTGAGAAACTTGACGCCACTCACCATGGAAGTGAAACACAAGGTGATGAGAAACATGTAGAGCACTGAGAAAAGACGCTCTCTCATTGAGTAACCTTTTTCCAGGCCTGCACCTGGCGTACGGTTTGATCCAGGATCGGGACGAAGGCATTCATCAAGAGCACCGAGAACATGATCCCTTCTGAAAAATTGGAAAACGTCCGTAAGACCACGGTCAATCCCCCGATCACAAACCCATAGATCCACTGTCCCACTGTGGTCTTAGCCCCTGTAATGGGCTCCGTGACCACAAAGGCACTTCCAAAAAGGAAGGCACCGGAAAGCATTGTAAAAACCGGCGACGGAACTTCATTATGTCCAGTGGCATAGAGAATAATACTTAGTAAAAACCCGCCTGAAAGGCATGAGAGGGCAAGCCTCCAGGGAGCCGCCCTTTTGTAGATAATATACGCCCCGCTCAAAAGGATAAGGAGAGCCGAGGTCTCACCCATAGAACCCGCGGTATTGCCCAAGAAGAGTTCCTGCAGCGAAACGGGTACCCCGTCTCGTAATTCCAGGATTGGGGTGGCCCGGGTCACCGCATCGACGGGAGTGGACCAGTGTCCGAAGCCGCCTAGTCCTCCCCACAGGGGTTCTGCCCATCGATTGGTCATTTCAATGGGAAAGGTAATATAGATGAAGCATCTTCCCACCATGGCGGGGTTAAAGACGTTCTGGCCGAATCCGCCAAAGGCCATTTTCCCGATGGCCACACCCACCACGATGCCGATGACGGCCATCCAGAAGGGAATGGAGGGAGGAAGGGAGAGTGAGAAAATCAAACATGTCACAAAAACGGCCGATGTCACTGGCTTTGTCTCGGGGAGGGTGAAGAGGGCCTCTGTCATAATGCCGCAAAGGAAAACTGTCGCTATCAAAACCAGGGATCTCCAGCCGAAGAGATAAATGGATGTAAGCACCAGGGGCATCAATGCATAGCAAACCTGCAGCATTGCATTTTGCCTCTGAAAGAGGTTTTTCGGAAGATGGAGTCCTTTGAGGTTCACGCACTTATCCCTTATGTAACCGCTTTGTTGTTTATAACGAATATGGCCTCTTCTGTAAAGGAGATGGCCTGGATTCTATGAGTTTCGGGGCTCCGCTAAAAATCGTTTGGGTGGGAAAAATCTGTGAGTTACAGGTGAATGACACCCTGAAAGAGATT
The DNA here is from genome assembly GCA_020349865.1 of Desulfobacteraceae bacterium. Next base: position 2,910,493 of record CP070700.1, on the reverse strand, counting down.
GACCGGTCTGCCGGCATTATCAAGGAGGATATCAGGATAGCTTCAGAGATTCTAAACGAGAGATTCGGCATTTCCTAAGTCCCTCGATTCATAAGTTCGATGACGAACCTATTCAGACTTCGGCTGAGCTCAGTCGAAGCCCTCAGGACTCAGTGCTGCCTGCGACGAGTCTTTCGGCAGTGAGCCTATCGAGAGCCTCATGGTCGAACGACTCAAGGCCGAACTGCTCAGCCAAGACGAGTGATAAAAGCGGTTAATATGCTCTCGAAAATACGTCACCGTATTTGCGAATCGAAGCACTAAGCCTTTCCTTTGCTACCTACGATTTCGTCCAAGATTTTATTTACCTCCCTCTCCGGCAGGACCCGGGCTCTAATGGCCACTTCTCTCACAGTTTTGCCGGTCTCATAGGCCTCCTTTGCAAGGGCCGCTGCCCTGTCGTAACCGATGGCCGGAACAAAGGCCGTGACCAAGGCAAGGCTTTGTTCCAGATTTGAGGTGCATTTTTCGGAGTTT
>CP070700.1:2903565-2909877 GCA_020349865.1 Desulfobacteraceae bacterium | reverse complement strand
GACGATAATTTTGCAATGTTCTCAGTTAGTTATATTTAATCCTAGACTGCATTATTACTTAAAAAGTCGTCATTTTAAAAAGTTGTAAGTGTTGCACTTATAAGTTGAATTCAAAAAGTGCTAAAAGAATTGAAGAATGAAAAAAGCGATAGAGGTGAATTATGTCTGAGGTAAAAAAAGGAAACCATAATATAGAACCTGAAAAGACTCTTCCCGCTTATATTTTCAACCGTGTTGAATTCTCCGGGTCTCTGGGTGACTTAGGGGCTCTGCTCCCCATTGCTATTGCCATGATTGTATTGAATGGCCTGGATGCAACCAATGTTATGGTAACCGTTGGTTTATTTTATATTGTGGCCGGTCTTTATTTCAAGGTGTCCGTTCCTGTCCAACCTATGAAGGTGATTGGAGCCTATGCCATTGCTGTGGGCCTCACTCCAACTCAAATTATCTCAGCCAGCCTGTGGATGGGGCTCTGCGTCCTCTTTCTTGGCACAACGGGCTTGATTCATATTATCGCTAAACATACCCCAAAAAGCACTGTTCGCGGGGTACAGCTTGGTGTAGGGGTAGTTTTGATGATCAAGGGCCTGGATTTTATGATTAAGCCGGATCCAAATATTATTGTCCAGTCTATCGGCCCGATTAACACTGGGGTCATTCTGGGTATTGTGGGCATGGCAGTTACCCTTATACTACTGGAAAACCGGAGGATTCCGGCAGCGGTGCTGATGGTATTTGGAGGTATTTTGTTGGGCCTGTTTATCGGCACACCGTTAAAGTTAGAGGACTTGAAAATCGGGTTCCACATACCGCGGGTTTTTCCTTACGGCATTCCCTCTTGGAGTGACATGATATGGGTAATTCCTGTTCTGGTCCTGCCTCAGATCCCTATGACCATCGGTAATGCGATCCTGTCCAATACTGATGTCATGCATGAATATTTCGGCGAGCGGGCTCACCGGGCTTCTTACCGTTCAGTGGCAAACAGTCAGGGCATTGCTGACATCATCAGCTTCATGTGGGGTGGAATCCCCATGTGCCATGGTGCAGGTGGTCTGGCAGCCATGTATCGATTTGGTGCACGAACAGCCGGTGCCAATCTCATGATTGGGGGTATTTTTGTTTTATTGGGACTTGTTTTTGGCCAGAGCGCCCTTCTCATACTCAACCTTCTTCCCCTATCCATACTGGGCGTTCTTCTAGTCTTTACGGGGGCTCAACTGGCCCTTATGATACGAGATCTGACGGAACGGAAAGACCTCTTTGTGGCCCTCATTATGCTGTGTATCGCTCTGGCAACAAACCTTGCCGCAGCCTTTATCTGCGGTATTATTATCGCCTATGCCTTAAAAAGTGAAAGAATTAATGTGTAGTACTAATTCTTCGAAGACAAAAACTTCTTTAGCTGCTTCTCATAATACTTTGTATCACCGGTTTCGAGCGTGATTGCTTCTTTAATTGTTCCAATAGCTTCCTGGATGAACCCGTTTGCATAGTAGGCTTCGGCCAGCGTATCAATGAATACAGGGGATCTTTCAAGGGCAACCGCCATTTTGGCAAGTTCAAGGGCTCGGACTTTGTCTCTCAGGTCCTCCTCGGGAGCTGTTACTAAAAGCCAGGCCAGATTGTTCAAAACCACTGCTTGTTTCGGGTCTAAGTTAATTATCCTTTCATAGGTCTCTATAGCTTCTTCGTGTTTCCCCAGATGCTGGTACACCATGGCCAGATTCTGATAAAGGGCAATATTGTTCGGTTCCTTCATGAGTTGTTGGTTTAGTTCTTTTCCGATAAGCGAATAGGCAAGGAACTGTTTCATGGGGCTGAAATTCAGGAGGTACCCAAGGCCGACCAGGCAAACCAGATAGATCAAAAAAGAAAGCGCTATAAGTCTATTATGCCGCCTCACAAGGCCTGGTTCATTTGATGTTCGCCGGAGATATCCTACCCTCTCTCTGATGCTGAAGTGGTGCCAGCTTGGGAGATCTCTGATCTTTCCGCTGAGAACAGCAATCTTTTCCAAAGAGTTAATGACGGGTTCGGAAGTTCCCATAGTCACCGCTGAATAAAGATCTGCTTGACGTTCAAAATTACGCATGAAAAAGCCCATCACGTACCGGAAATAAATAAGAAGGGTCACAAGCATGGGAAAAGACAATACAAGATAGAAGAGGCTGGAGGCCTGGGAGTCTCCGCTGGAAATCATTTTTACGAAAAAAGGTTGTGTATAAAAAAGATAGAAGAAAAGATCAAACAATCCGAAGGATAGCACAATAAATCCAACAAAAAAAAGTATATAAAAAAGGAGATGGCGGTATTTGGCGTGTCCCATCTCATGGGCCAGCACTCCCTTGAGTTCGTCGATCGTGAGCGCCTCCAAAAGCGATTTCGTAATGAGAATGTATCTAAACTTAGGGAGAATACCCATGATTCCGGCAGTCATCATCCGTCCCTCAAAAATAGGCCACTTCAAAAGATAACGGTATTTGAAACCCTTTTCCTTAAGAAACGCTTCTAATTCGCTGCCTTTCTCAGATGCTTTAAGTGGCTTGCAACCCCAGAAGTATTGGATCATAATGGGCACAAAAATCATCAGCAGCGTAAGAAAACCAGCAAAGAAGACGATCTGCCCCTTGACACTGTTCAGAAAACCGTCAGGTCCGGACCAGGGGCTCAAGTTAATCAGGTCATAGACAAAGGAAAAGATCACCCACGGAAAAAGGATAGGAACATTGAGCCTGATATTCGAGTGGACAAAAGATCTTCTTGTAATACCAGGCTGAAAAATGCCGTGGTAGACCGGATAAGCGAAATACCAGATGGTGCTCAGATAAAAGAAGAACAATGCTAAGGCAAAAGCGCCCTGCAACACTGAGAATTGTTCGCATCCTGGGATTCTCTGAAACCAGTATTTCACATTAAATAAATAAATGTTCAGTGCGAATAGAACTATAGCAAGGATTGAAAGCCTGGAAAGCAGCCTTTGGTACTGGCCGGCCATATTGCCGTTATCAATTGTCCTGTGACTAACCTGTCTTCCAAGGCCCTTAAAACCCCACCGGCAGTATCCTGCGAAAATCAGCCAGGTGAGGAAAAGCATAGTGAGCGAAAAGAGAAGATGATTCTCAGGAACGCCCTTAGGGGATGGGATGTTAAATATGAGGAGGACAACAATAAAGTAGATAATATTATTGAACATAACTGTCCTACAAAAATTTATAACCGTTTAGCAATTCAAAAAAATCATCATTGGATTATCTCCCTTTGCACTATTTTCAAACCGCTAATCTGTTACAAGAATTCTAACTTACCGTTCCCAGGGGCGATTGATGGGTCGCCATGTAATACAATAGCAACCCCATATCGAGATTCCAGTTCAGCCAATTCTTTTCTCTTTTTATTCTGAAGGTAGGCTGCTATCTCTAAGGGCAGAATCCCTTTCACCTGGGTGACACTTTTTTTTGAAATACCCATCCAAATCTGGCGTAAAAATGATACAGAGGCAAATTCCACAGACTGGATGAGGCCCCGTCCCTGGCAGTAATGGCACGTCTGGTAACTCTTGGACTCTATGGAAGGTCTCAACCGTTGCCGCGAGAGTTCCAAAAGACCAAATTTGGATAGGTGTGATGTGTCTATTTTTGCTCGATCCTTTTTGGTCTCTTCGCGGAACAGCTTCTCCACTTCCCTGATGTGTTTTCTGTCTTTCATATCAATGAAGTCGATGACCACAAGCCCGCCCATGTCTCTTAAACGAAGTTGTCGGGCGATTTCTGATGCTGCCTCGAGATTAGTTTTAAAGGCCGTATTCTCAACACCCTTTTCAAGTCTACCACGGCCGGAATTCACATCGATGGAAATCAGGGCCTCGGTCGGGTCTATGACAATGGAACCCCCAGACTTCAGGGGGACCTCGTTGCTGTAGATGGTTTCAATCTGTTTCTCGACCTCGTAATGGGCAAAAATGGGGCGCTTTTCTTTATAGAGCTTGACCCTTTTCTGGTGCCTTGGCGATATGACCTTCATATAGGCCTTCACCTTGGTGAAGGTTTTCTTGTCATCAACAAGCACTTCGGTGATTTCGCTTGTAAAATAATCGCGCAAGGTGCTCAGGCAAATATCCTGTTCCTTGTGAACGAGAGAGAGAGGCGGGGCGTTTTTTACCCTCTTCCTGATATCATTCCACATTCTCAAAAGTCGATTGAGGTCCTGGGAAAATTCCTTCTTGCTCTGTTTCAGGGCCGCTGTCCGGACAATATATCCAATGCCCTCCGAGAGCTTGAATTTGTTCATGATGGACTTGAGCCTTTGCCGCTCCTTTTCGTCTTCGATCTTCTTTGAGATCCCTCCTGTGGTCTTCCCCGGAGTCAAGACCAGGTATCGACTGGCTAAGGAGAGATACGTAGTTAAATGAGCCCCTTTGCGGCCTGGCATCTCTTTAGTGACCTGAACAAGGAGTTCCTGCCCCTTTTTCACCATTTTTTCCACAGAAGGAAGTGGCTGATCCTTTGCCACATCAAGATTGTCGGGATAGTATTCAGGGTGAATCTCACTTGCCTGTAAAAAGCCGTTCTTGTCACTGCCGAAATTGACAAAACAGGCCTGTAAGCTCGGCTGTATACGCTCTACAACCCCTTTGTAGATATTTCTAATTTTTTCTTCTGCCGTGGAAGTTTGAATATAAAACCCATCAAGCAATCCATTTTTTATGATAGCCACCCTGTACTCTTCTGCCTCCACGGCGTTTATGAGTATCTTTGTTGTCATGAATTATTTTAACTCCTCTTTCTTATTGGTAGGCGTTCACAGGTTCAGAGTTCACCGTTCAGCCTGCGACGAGCCTTTCAGCAGTGAGCCTGTCGAGAGCCCCTCGGCCTTGAGCGACATGACTTGAGCTATTCGGCCCCGAGCTATTGGCCGAGAGGCTCGTCGAAAAGTCTCGGGGCCGAAAGGCCTCATGGTCGAACGACTCAAGGCCGAACTGCTCAGCCGAGTCGGGTTGCTTTTCTTTTCTAACCTTCACTATCCCCGAACCTTGACCTCTGAACTCCTGAACCCGTAAACGATTACGATTGTTCTTATCGCTATCTATTAGGGCGCGATATCCTAATGATTATGTTTTTTCCTCCCATGTCTTTTGAAATGCTGATACGCCTGGTACATGAAAGTCCTTATGGCCGCTTCCCTTCCGGGTTGGAAGCTCGAATCGTAAGGGGTATCCAGATAGGGAGTTCCGAGTTTATTCATGAGAGGTTTGACGATGGCTGAAGTGGTCGTACTGGGCATACAGGTAAAGGGATAAACGTTCACTACACCATTATATCCCTCCCTGGCATATTGGACGATCCCGGAAATACTTAAACAGGCCTCGGTCCCTGCATCAAAAGTAAAGAGGTCCTCTTCATTAAGTATATCTTCCAAGTGTGCCACTTTATGGTCCCCGGCTAAGTCAATGAGCGATTGCACCCTTTTGTAGACCTGCTTCTGCCTCAATTCCTGATAAAAAAGTTCCCCCCCAAAACTAAGGATCTTTTTTAGATGCTCTTTCAAGCGGCCTGGGAGAAACTGCTTCAGACTCATCCGAAATTGTATCCTGGCATCCCTCAGCCTGTCGTAGGTTGTGTAGTTCATCCATTCCGCGATTGAGGCATTCACTACTTCAGCACCATATCTTTCAAGGACCCTGATCAGGTCCTGATTTGCCTGGACGTGCGTCCTCAGGTAGATCTCGCCAACGATGCCGATAAGGGGTTTTGGCGGTATGTTAGGATCAAGAATTGTCTTTCCTTCCTGAATGATCTCATCGAGCCTATCAAGGATTTTATCAAAATCCTTACTGACCCCGTATTTCTCAAACGTATCTTCCATAGCGGTCATGGATCTTTCGATAAAATTATCTGTCATACCAGGTTCTTTCTCATAGGGCCTAATCCTCCAGAGTAACCTGTCCAGGATATCAGCCACAACCACAGAAAAATAGGCGGCTTTCCTGAGATCTTTGACGCGCTCTTTCTCGATTATTCCGGCCAGGGAATATCCATCCCCCGAGGTAAGGGCACCAATTTTTACTCTATCCAGTTTTGGAAAAGAATCCAGGACAATTCGCTGGTATTTGTTATACATGCCGAATCGGCACGGCCCTTCCGCTTCTGGCATAAAGTAGATATAATCTTCTGGAGTAAAGGCCTCACCCAACCTCTCCTTTTCTTTTTCCATATAGTACAGGATATCACCGGTGGTGATCTGACAGGGGTAACATTCCTTACCCGAAGTGTATTCCAATCCCAGATCAAGGCCTTTGTAAGTATCCAT
>CP070700.1:2895093-2903465 GCA_020349865.1 Desulfobacteraceae bacterium | reverse complement strand
TGCTCTTTCAACAACTTCATTGCGTCGTGCATGGAGTCTGTTTCTTCCACAGTAATAACTGATTTACTCATCCAATTCCTAACTAACATCGTAATCCCTCCTGATTTTATATCTTAGTATGTAATTATGCCAGACGGCTAGGTTTTTTGCAAATCATTTCACGCACTCATTCTTTCTTCTTGGCCTATTAAAGGTAATACCTGCGCAACTATGGTAGATCGAAATCTTTTCTTTGGACTAATGTCTCAAATTTTAGACGGTATTTTTCAATCTTGGAGTTAAGGGTGGGTCTTGACAGTCTGAGGAGTTTGGCAGCGAGTGAGCGGTTCCCACCCGTAAGGTTGAGTGCCTCGCTGATAAGCATACTGGCAAACTGGTCCATGCATTGATCAAACGTGTTACCCGTAGTCTTAGAGGTCAGCGCTCTGCGTACCCATTGGCGTATTGCCTGAGCATCGCTTTGCGTTCCATTTCCCTTGCCAATGATACTGCCGCTGATGGCCTGAGTAATATCTTCGGGACAGATAGGGGCTCCGCGGTTGAATATTAGACTCTTCTGTATGGTATTGGCAAGCTCACGGACGTTGCCTGGCCATGGATAGTTTTTGAGTATTGTTGTGGCCTCTTCGGTAATTCCCGGGTTATCCATTCGCGCTTCTGTGGCATACCTGGACATGAAATAAGCTGTGAGAAGAGGGATATCTGTCGGCCTCTCGCGAAGGGGAGGAAGCCAGACTGTGATCACCTTCAGACGGTAATAAAGGTCCTCGCGGAAACGGCCCCTGGCAAGGGCAGACTCAAGATCGCGGTTCGTGGCAGCAATAATTCGCGCATCAACGGGAATAGTCTCCCGTCCTCCGAGTCGCTCAATACTTTTTTCCTGGAGCAATCTTAATATCTTGGCCTGTATACTGGAGGGCATATCACCAATTTCGTCAAGAAAGATGGTGCCGCCGTGTGCCTGTTCTATCTTGCCAACACGGCGGTGGGACGCCCCGGTAAAGGCCCCTTTTTCATAGCCGAAAAGCTCGCTCTCAAGCAGATTCTCCGGAATTGCAACGCAGTTGATCACAAGGAACGGCCTGCTCGCCCGCAGGCTATGTTGATATATAGCGCGGGCTACGAGCTCCTTGCCGGTGCCTGACTCGCCCCGGATCAGCACCGTAGCAACTGTAGGGGAAACCCGTCCGATTGCCTTATATATGTCCTGCATGGGCTTGCTTCGGCCAATTATGGCCTCGCGCGAGGCCTTTTCAGGAACGGCGTTCATATCCACAGGTGACCTCATAAAACGGCTCGCATCCAAGGCCTGCCCGATCACGCCCAGCATGTCCGGGATCTCAAAGGGCTTGAGTATGTAGTCGAAGGCTCCCATCTTTGTTGCTTCTATAGCGGTTTCGGTGGTGCCATAAGCAGTCATTATTATTACAGGGAGCTTGGGCTCGATTTTTCGGATGGCCTCAAAGGTCTCAAGCCCGTTCATTCCTGGCAACCGAATGTCGAGGATAACCAGGTCCGGCGCCTCCTCATTAACCAGATTGAGACCCGCTTCTCCAGAGGCAGCGCTTTTGACCGTAAAGCCTTCTTCCATCAAAAGCTTCTCAAAGCTCTTTCGCAACTGATCGTCATCATCAATGATCAGGACGGTGCTCAAGATTTTGCTCCTTTTACCGGAAGGGTGACGACAAAGGTGGCCCCCTTACCTTCTTCGGATATAAGATCCAGCCATCCGCCGTGCTCTTCTACGATTCGTGTTACTATACTCAAACCCAGACCTGTTCCTTCATCTTTGGTGGTGAAAAAGGGTTGAAGGACCTTATCGCGGATCGATTCTGGAATACCAGGGCCGCTGTCAGATAATCGAATCACGACCACCTGTTCTAATGGTTCCGCAAAGCCTTCTTCCTCATGGATTACCATTGAACCGCCCCTCTCCATGGCCTCGCACGCATTCACCACAAGATTGATGAGAACTTCTTTCAATTGTTCGGGATCTGCCTGGATCTCGGGAAGAGGGCGTTTCCGAATAAGCTTTATATTTACATCATAGGATTCAAGACGATGCTTTAACAACTGAATTGTTAAGTCCACAACGTCTGATGGACTGATTCTTTGCATTTTGAGTTTCGGTGGGCGAGAAAATTCAAGGAAGTTTTCAACAATATTATCAATATGGCGAGTTTCTTCCGAAATCACCTCAAAATCCTCTTTCTGCGGAGCGGACAGATCAAGGGTCCGGCTCAAAGAGAACAGTCGCATTTTCACCGACGTAAGCGGATTACGAATACTATGGGCCATCCCGGCTGCCAGTTTTCCCACCAGAGCCATCTTTTCCGCCTGCAAAAGGGTTGTTCGGCTTTTTTCCAGCTCGAAGTATGTGTGATCCACATCCTCAATCAGTCCTCTAACACTGCGACGAAGCGCTTTAACATCGTCCCCTGATTTGTGGGAAGCTCCTTGTCGATTAGCCTCAAGGGCCAACATGCGCACGGGACCTAAGACGTGGGCCATCAACACGAAAGCGAGGAGCACGGCCAAAGACAGGACTATCAAAATAGCTGTCCCGGCAATAACCCTTAGCTTCTTGGCTTGTGCGTGGCTGCTGTCCCTGGCTCGCTTAATACTCTCTGTGTGAAGATCTCTATATCTTTCACATAGGTCAAGGATCCTAAAAAAACGATTGCGCACTTCCCGGTGGAGTGCTGTGCCGGCTTCGCGTTCACCCGCCTTGTAATGTGCAATGACCTGGTCTTTTGAGGTGACATACCGGATATATTCGGATTCGATCAGGTTAATGGCCTCTTTTTGGTTCTCGTTTTCAACGAAAGAACGCGCCTCGTTAAGCCGCTCTTTAAAGATCTGACGATACTCACCCAGTTGCCTGAGCCAGTCCGGATCTCCGTCCAAAAAATAGTAAGAAACGAATCCCTTCTGGTTTACCAGTGCAATTTCAAGGGCCTCGGCCGCCTGGAAGGCGGCCACATTCCTGTCAGTGATGTGAGTCAAAAGGCCCTGCATTCGATACGTGTACCATACCATGATCAAACCGCCCACAATGGTGATGAACACCAGGGCGGCTAAGATCACGTATATGCGGGCACGCAGGCCGATTTTATTCAACATATTTCCGGGCCCTTGATGCTAAGGCCGAATCTCAATTGACGGATAGAGACCTTTGAGCCTTCCTTTGGGGTAGGGTTGAATGGTATTAAAAGAGATATCTTGATCCTTTTGGGCGTGGCCACGGTTTTTCTTACCGTCGAAGTAGGCTCCGTTGGCCTCCAGAATATGTTCAATTCGATGCTGGAAGGCCTTTACAAAGCGAAGCCCGCTGCCCTTAAACCGCATAGACCCAACGCCGAGCTTACCTTTTATTTGGGAAAAGGACTTAAGAGACCGACTGTGTTTCTTAAGGTCTTTGCTGTTTCTTATATGACCCCAGACCAGATGTGCGGGTGGAATGTTGAGGGGCGTTTCAAGGTCGATAATTGTGTGAGGCATAATGATGCTGCCTTTTCCAATAGAAAGAGGGCAATCCTGATTCCCCCGAAGGAAGGCATTGAAACCCACGAATACCTTTTCCCCCAATTGGCCGTGAATGATCTTACCGCCGTGAGCCGTTACATTATTGCCATTCAGGCGGGAATCAATAATGTAACAATTCTCCTGGACATTGGCCCCCTTACCCAACCAGGCATTTTCCAGAAATGCCCTTTGCGCGATGAGAACATTTTTACCGATTCTGGTTTTTCCTTTGACAACAGCGTAACGATTGAGGGCTGATCCATGGGCAACTGGTCCATAGGGCCTAAGATGGACCACCTCGAAGATCCTCTGAAAACCCTCTTTACGTTCCTCGGCAAAGTCCATGAAGAGTCCTTTGGGCTGCTTGCCTGCCGCAAATTGAATGTATTTTTTGAGAATTTCTCGAGGAAATTGGTATCTGAAATCGAATTCATTTTCACTGCGGATCCATATTCTTCCGGTTTCTACCATTTGATGAGAGAGTTCTCCTGCTTGCAAATAGGCAAACGCCCCGATTACACAGTCATGGAGGGTGGTGAAATCTACTGTGCTGAAAGGGCCAAGAAAACATCCCTCAACCGTGGAACCATGTATATTGGCATAATGGGTAGAGGCTGTATTCTGGATCAAGAACGCTTCCGGATTCTCAGGATCATGGGAAAAATTATGCACCAGGGTCTTAATGAGATAACTATCCTTAATGTGGATGACTTCGTCGTCATGGAGGGTAATATCACAATCCTGAGATTGAAATATATCTCCTTTACGTTTCAGTTCGTCTCCCCGGATATCACTTTTGTAGAGAACCGAATTGTCAACCACGCACTTTCCTAAAAAATAACTCCCTGCGAGGCTTGAGGAACTGAAGCGAAAATGGAGGGGGTGATAGGGCGTGAGGCCGTAAAAGGCGTAGAATTTACTGAATTGAGTTAAAGGGATAGCCTTTCGGATATATGGGCCCACATCAAAAGAAGATTCCCGGAGATTTATGTTAACGCGGTTGGCAATCCGGTCAATGAGTCTTTCAAGTTGTTTCATGTTCTTAAGTTTTTAAGATCAACTTTTTGGACTAAACTGACATATAGTCTTTAGAGTGGTTCTGGCGTTGTTGCTGAGAAAACCTTGAAATTCTATAACCCCAAAATGTTTTTCCGCATATCTATGTTTCACCTTCCCTACCCTCCTGTTGTCACCGGCATGCCCATTAAGGGCCAGAGAATATAAACAGCAAACCCAGTAACAATCATAAGAAGAACACTTGCTGGTATTCCATAGAGGAAGAACTCGCCGGTTGAAAACTGGCTTGAATCATAGGCGATGGCATTGGGTGCTGCCCCGACGAGCAAAAGAAAGGGCATTCCGGCAGTTACCAGGGAGGCAAAGATAATAACTTCAGGCGCTACTCCCAGATAGGGAGCAATAACCAGGGCCACCGGAAGGGTTATGGCAATGGCAGCCACGTTCATGATGAAGTTGGTCATAATCATTATTAAGAAGGCAAAGCTCAAGACAAACACAAACCAGGTAGATTCTTTGAACATGCTAAGCCAGTTCACGGCCAGCCATTTTGCTGCCCCTGTTTCCCAAAGGCATAGACCAATACTCATGGCCCCGGCAAACAGAAGAATAATATTCCACGGGATATCCTCGAGATCATTGATGTCCAGAATACCCGTGATGAAAAACAGGATCGTAGAGATCAAAATGATGGCCGTTTTGTCAACGGGCTGAAGTGCCGGAATAAAAGAGCGCAGAGACATGGCAATAATACACCCGAAGACAATGATTACGGCTGTTATTTCCTTTTTAGTAATAGACCCCTGTTCGGCACTGAGTTGTTTGGCCTTGTCTCTCAGACCGGGGATAACCTTTTTTTCAGGCTTGAGAAAAATCATGAAGAATCCCCACAGGAGAAAGGTCATGAGCCACCCTATGGGGAACATATAATAGGTAAGCTGAAAAAATGAGATGTTTTGTCCCACAATATCATTATAGAATCCGATCGCCACAGCACCTCGGGCCGCTCCTAAGAGCGTCACGATGCTCCCAGCCCCTGCTACATAGGCCATGCCTATAAAGAGCCCTTTTCCGAATTTAGTCTGTTTGTCACCTTCTCCATAAAGCGCATAGATTGAAAGAAGCAAAGGATAAATGGTTGCGGCAACAGCAGTATGTGCCATTATATGAGTCAGGGCTGCTGTTACTAAAAAGCAGCCCAAGTAAATCATGCTGGTTTTTTCACCGACGATGGCCAGCATTTTGTAAGCCAGGCGTTTTGTAAGCCCTGTCTTGGTAAAGACCAGCCCAATCACAATGGAGGCAAAAATGAACATAACCGATGGGTCCATAAAATCCTTAAAGGCCACCTTGGCCGGACGAATTAGATACAGGGCCTGAAGCACACCAATGGCCAGACTGGTTATGCCAATGGGAACTACTTCAAAGACCCACCAGATTCCGGCCAACAGGAATACCGCCAGTGCGCCCTTTCCTTCCCTTGTCAACGTAAAATGCTTTCCCATAGGATCCACGGCATCGGGCCATGGGGGCGCGTAGTAGACGAGCGCAAAAAGCACAATACCTATGAAAAGAAAAATGATTCGATTCCACTCCACAGTACTTTGTACTTTAACGCCTCCTAAATCATCTGCCATAAAAATCCTCCCCTGTTGCTTTTGCTGATAATCAGTTGTAGCGACATCTTGCTATTAGCTGGACTGGCACAGTCTCATTATAATTCGCAGGTCTTCATGGTCTGAAAAACTTCCGCGAATACATCGGTGAGCCTCAATATGCCAACAATTTTATCGTCTCTGGTTACGAGCAAGGACTGATGATGACCCATAACCAGGCGATGTATTGCAGCGTCGAGTGTAGCATCTTCTTCGATGTATTCGCCTTCAGTGGGCGTATGCATGAAAGTTTTCACCTTTACCTGGGCTGCCTTTCTGCAGATATCATCGAAGGGTCTGTCAAGGAGACTGAACTGTTCGCGCAAGGACTGCAAGAATTTTTGACTAAAACCGAAACGGGTTATTGATGGCTGATCCCCCATTTCTCTATATTTCGGCTCTAAGGCCCGCAGCACATCCAACTGGCCTATCTTGCCCACGATATTTTTGTTTTTATCAAACACCAATATTGCCCTATGCAGGTATTTAAACCGGGTTCTATCGAGTGCCTCCTGGGCTTTCTCAAGTGCTACCACGGCATCGTATAGTGTAGCATCTTCCGAGACGGTCGCATATTCATCAAGAGGCACCATCAAATCTTTTACATTAATTGTTTTCACTTTAACCCTCCTCAATAAATGGTTCAGTATTTCCGCAACCCCTCACCCATTGACCAGCCGAACTAATGTGGAGTCGGGGAAGTAGTCTATTATATTAAGGCACCCGTAATCCTGGTGGATGTTAAATATCCGGGTGAGATCCAGGCCGAGGGCGTTACATAGGATAACACGATTGACGCCACCGTGGGCGACTATTACAAAGTCGTTCTCTTTCTGCTCCGCAAGAATGCGCTCAAAACACTGGTTGATCCTCTCTGAAAAATGTCCAACGGTTTCTCCCTCTCCCGGGATCGTATAATTAATCAGGTCAACCTGGCGTTTTTTAAGTTCTTCGGGGAAGCGCTTTTGGATCTGTGACAGGGTCAGGCCTTCCCAGTCACCAAAATAGATCTCCCGGAGTTCGGGCAAGAAATACAGAGGCACGTCGTGTGAGCGGGCTAAAAGGCGTGCACCTGTTGCCGATCTCTTAAGATCGCTCGAGTAAATGGCCTTAAACTCCACAAGACGGAGACGCTCGGCCATTTTCTCCATCTGAAGGATCCCGGTCTCGGTCAAATCCACATCTTTATGTCCATAGACGGGAAAATTTTCATAGCCATTTATCTGCCCATGTCTGATAAGATACACCCTGCTCAATCGTTTCATAGCGGCAGATCATAGATATTCAGGCTTTCAATGTCAATGAATTTGGACTTTATTAGAGTTACCGAATGTTGTATAAGGTCGTTGGTTTTACAATCAAACCTTTATAAGATACCACTACTTGTAATAGTTTAAAACATTGAAAACATTGATAAAAGGGCCCCATAAGCCAATGATGATTTTTTCAAAGTGCTAAACTGATACCATTACTAAAATAGAACACGGCCATTCGATCCGCATTGGTACATTAGGAAATTGGTTCGAAGCCATAAATGCTGAACAATTACCATCTTATCAGGAAACGGTGTATGACAGAGCCTCAAAAAGACTGTTTTGGTGACCTTGATAGGGTTTTCCCTATGGGTGAAGAGGGTTTGAGAGAAGTTCCAAAGAATTGCTTTAATTGCCACGACAAAAAGTCCTGTCTTCAGAAGGCCTTAACCACAAAAAAGGGCCTTGACCTCAAAAGTGAACTCCTTGAACGAAACTCCTCCACTGGAGTGGTGGGATGGCTTAAACGATGGTCAGAAAAAAAGGTGCTCACGCAGCTCACAAAACAAAAGGAAGGGGGGGGGAAATGAGCGTAGAGTTGACATGCCCGTATTGTCAGTTCTCAAAAAAGGTTCCTAAAGAAAAGATCCCTACGGGTGTAAAATGGGTGAGCTGCCCTCGTTGCAATCAGCGATTTGAGTTTTCCATGGCAGAAAAAGATGTCAGCTTCGTCACCAAGGAAACCGAACCTAAGACTGGGATCGAAAGGCCTAAAGAAGAGCCTGAAATGGAATATGCCCGCAAAGGTGCCCCCTGGGAGAACCGTTCCGAACTCGGGCTATGGCAAGGGATTTATGAAACCTTTAAGGCCGTTCTTTTTTCTCCCGAAGCGCTTTTCAAGGGCCTTACCATCAAGGGCGGC
>CP070700.1:2885742-2894993 GCA_020349865.1 Desulfobacteraceae bacterium | reverse complement strand
CTCTTTCAGAAGGGCCGCAACACAAATTCTTACAAGCTGGTCGAACGCCCCCTGAGCCCTGAACAGGGGCGTGGAGCAGGCGGTGAGGACTACTGTTGCAAAGGAGTGTGTCTTATGGGGCTGTCCTGGGCTGAGTTTTAAGTCCAATCTGCCGTTCGATGGAATGATGAAGGTTTTTGCGGTCTTTCTGAAAGAGATACCCGCGGCCCTTTGCCTGTCTGAGTAAGGACACGAACAAGCAAGAACTATTTTCAAAGCGCTAAACTAATACCATAATTACAATTTGTTAAAAAATACCGGGAAGCCAGGATTTTTTCTGTTGAAGCGGGATTTCGAGCATTAACTCAGGCGGCTTCATATTCGAGGTTGGTCCGTGAGCAACACAGGCGTCATATGCCATGGAGTACGCGCAGAGATTGGGCAAGAGAGGGCGTTTTTAAAAAGTCTCTATGCAAGCAGCTTGAGGATCTCTTTTAGTTCAGTTTTCATATCTTCTAATAATGTACGATCAACGGTAACTTTTTTGTCTTTTTCCTGCTTCAGGCGTCGCTTAGCCCCTTCAATGGTCATTCTATCTTCGTAAAGGAGCTTTTTTACTTTAAGGAGGTTCTCCAGATCTTGTCTTTGGTATGTCCTCTGGTTTGAATCGGCCCTTTCTGGCCTAATCTGGGAAAATTCGCTTTCCCAATATCTCAAAACATAGGGTTCAACACCTATGATGCGACTGGCTTCACCAATACGGAAGTAACGCTTATCATCAGGAATCTGGACCACGGTCTTAGCCCTCCCTTAACCTACCTCCTGTTTTCTGCCTTATTTTGTCAATAACAGACTCGTGCAACCTGTTCGCCTCTTCTCCATCAAGCGTTCTATCTTTTGATCTATACCGGATACTAAGAGCTACAGCCTTTTCTGAGGGATCTACGTTTTTGCCTTCATACACATCAAAGATATTGACGGATTCAACCAGCTCCCCACCCTCTCGTTTTATTATTTCCATGATTCCGGCGCTTTCCAGTTCTCGCTTGACAATGATAGAAATGTCCCTGTTAACAGCCGGAAATTTTGCAACCGGTCTGAATTTCGTTGTTCCAGAAATGTTTTGCAATAGGGCCTCAATATCAATCTCAAAGAGATAAGCATCCTCTTTTGCCGCGTCATATGCTTCCATAACCACAGGTGAAACCCGGCCCAGATACCCGACAAGAGAACCGGAACACAAAATGCCCGAACAACGATTCGTATCATACCCTGGGATTCCGGTTTTCTTTTTAAACATCACTTCTTTGACGCCTAATTCTTTTAACATGACCTCTACGGCACCCTTAATATCCCAGAAGTCCACATACCTCTCATCACACTTCCATGCTTTCTTCCGGTACAGTCCGGTCATCAAAGCGGCCAAATAGATTTTTTCAAACGGAAGCTCAGCCTCCTCATTGGCTATGAATACCTTTCCCAGCTCAAATAACTTCAGGTCCCTTTCATCATGAAGGATATTGGTCTTGACTGTTGCCAGAAGCCCCGGAATCAGAGATGTACGCATGACCGATTGGTCAACCGTAAGGGGATTCAAGAGCTTGACAAACGACCTTAAGGTGCTTCCCGTTTTTGCACCAAGTTTGTCCGCAGAATCCGGGGATATGAAACCGTACGTGATGATTTCGGTAAAACCATTCCCCACCATGATTGATCTTATCTGGTCACCGACGAGAAGCTCTGGGGTCTCCCCCTTCTCCGAAGGCCTGATATTTGGATATGTTACAGGTATGTTATCGTATCCGCTAAGCCTTGCCACTTCTTCCATGAGATCCACATCCCGGGCAATATCCACTCGAAAAGGTGGAGGTATAACCTTCAGTTCATTCTCATTTATATCCTGCACATCCATCTCCAATGCCCTTAAATACCCGCCAATAGCATCCCTTGAAAGACCGATACCCAAAAGACGATTCGTCTTGTCGATCCTGAGGTCAATAACCGGAGGGTTGTGAAGCTTCGGATAATTATCGATAAATCCCGCGGCAATCTTTCCCCCTGCAAGCTGAGAAATCAGCGAAATAGCTCGCTTCAGCGCAGTGGTGACACCCCCAATGTCGGCACCTCTTTCAAAACGATAGGATGCCTCCGTAGCCAGTCCGAGACGCTTTGAACCCCTACGAATGGTCACAGGATCAAAAAAAGCGCTCTCAATAAGGACATCCTCCGTTCCCGAAAATATCTCCGAATTGAGCCCTCCCATGATTCCTGCCAGTGCCACAGGCCGCTCTCCATCGCAAATCATAAGGTTTTCTCTATTAAGCGTGTGTGTCTCGCCATCAAGCGTTGTAAAAACCTCCCCCTCCATTGCTCGCCTTACCACAATCCTATTTTCCCTCAACCGATGGTAGTCAAAAGCATGCAAAGGCTGGCCCATCTCCAACATTACATAGTTGGTTACATCAACAATGTTGTTAATACTTCTAATTCCGGAAAGGTACAGCCGATATCTCATCCAAAATGGCGAGGGGCCAAGACCAACGCCTTGAATCATGCCTGCGGCGTAACGTGGGCATCCCGAAGGATCCGTAATCGTAACGCTTGAAAGCTGCTCAATGGCGGGGCCTGCATCATGTATTTCTATCTTTGGTAGCTTTAATCTTTGCCCTGTTGCTGCTGCAATCTCTCGGGCAATCCCCAAAACGCACGCGCAGTCAGGACGATTGGGCGTGATGTCCACGTCAAAGATCTGATCCGCGAGAGGGAGTACAGAAGGCAATGGTTTACCAGGTACGGCATCAGGGGCAAGAACCATGATACCAGTATGGTCGTCGGTCAAGCCCATTTCGTCTTCCGCCAGAAGCATTCCTGTGGACATCTCTCCCCGTATCGGGCCTTCCTTGATTACTGTACCGTCCGGCAGCTTTGCACCTGGTAAGGCCAATGGGGTCAAGATCCCCTCCTTGACATTAGGCGCGCCACAGACGGTCTGCACCGTATCTCGACCGGTATCTGCCTGGCAAACGAACAAGTTATCCGCCCCTGGATGCGGTTTCACAGCCACTACCCTTGCCACCACAATATCCTCAAGGGACTGTCCAACGGCCATAATCCCTTCCACCTCCAGTCCGTTCATGGTCAGGAGCTGGCCAAGCTCATTGGGTGACATTTGGATATCTACATAGTCTTTTAACCAGTTTAGGCTTAATTTCATGGTGAATCACTGATTATGTCACAAATTAAAGGTTAGATATTAGGGTTTTACTGCTGAGGATTGACTTCTTGTTAAATTTTCAATCAAACAAATGTCAGCCGAACGACTCAAGGTCTCGCCGTGCGGCTCAGACAGAGCAAAGCGTTTTAGCCCCCTTCAATTCACTTACCTTCAAAACTGCCTTAAAAAACGCATGTCATTTCTAAAAAACAGTTGTATGTCATCTATACCGTATTTAAGCATTGCTATTCTTTCAAAACCCATTCCAAAAGCAAAACCGGAGTAAACTTCGGGATCATAACCGACAAAACCATACACTTCAGGGTCTATCATGCCGGAGCCTAAAATTTCCAACCAGCCGGTGTGGGAGCAGGTCCGACAGCCCTTTCCTCCGCAGATAACGCACTGTATATCCACCTCTGCGCTGGGTTCAGTGAAAGGAAAGAAACTCGGTCTAAATCTCAGAGCGGTCCCGCGGCCAAACATCTGGTGCACAAAACTCGTTAACGTCCCTTTCAGATCCCCGAAACTGACTCCCTTATCCACCAAGAAACCCTCTAACTGATGGAACATAGGGGTATGTGAAACGTCCGAATCTCTTCTGTAAACCTTTCCTGGTGCTATTACACTTACAGGAGGCTTTTGGGCTTCCATAACTCTAACTTGCATATTCGAGGTGTGCGTTCGTAATACCACATTCTCGGAGACATAAAGCGTGTCCTGCATATCCCTTGCAGGATGATCTTTGGGAAAATTGAGGGCCTCAAAATTATAATAATCCAGTTCCACGTTAGGGCCCTTCACCACGGTAAATCCCATCCTTGAAAAAATCCGGCAGACCTCCTTGATAACTAAAGTAATGGGATGGAGGTGCCCCCGAAGCGGTTCCCTACCCGGTAACGTGACATCCAGGAAAGTGGTCTGCTTTGCCTTTGCGGTTACGAGACTATCCCGGGCCTCTTCAAAGTGCTTTGAAAGGTTGCGCTTGATAACGTTAGCCAATTTGCCTGCCTCTGGCCGTTCATCAGGTGGTAATTCACCAAGCCTTCTCATTAAGGAGGTGAGAACACCCTTCTTGCCAAGGTATGTAACCCTGAACTTTTCAAGCTCTCGGGTATCATTGGTCCCCTCCAGCTCTTTCAGCGCTGTTTTTTCAAGCTCAAGGAGTTGTTCTTTCATGGCCTAACTTGATTGATAATAAATTTCCTTTTTTGATGAAGACCAAGGCTCTACGCCTGAACCATACTTGCCAATTCTGAAAAGGCCGCCGGATCCCGAACAGCTATGTCAGCAAGTATCTTTCTATCCAGACTAACCCCTGCCTTTTGAAGGCCGCTTATAAACCTACTATATGAAAGACCGTTTTCCCGGGCAGCAGCATTGATCCGAACAATCCACAGCTTACGGAACTCTCTTTTTCTGTTCCTCCGATCCCGGTAGGCATACATACCAGCTCTGTCCACAGCAACGCTGGCAGTCCTGAACTGCTTACTCAGGCCACCTCTATACCCTTTCGCAGCCTTCAGTACTTTGTTTCTTCTTCTCCTGGCTTTAAACCCTCTTTTTACTCTTGGCATCACAAAACCCCTTACGCTTTATCATTGATGATTTTCGATTGACGATTTCAAGGCGGCAATAAACAATAGTCATTAGTCAATAATCAATCCAGAAACAACTGTGGCCTCTTAACCATAAGGAATAAGTTTGGCTATCTGCTTTATGTTTGCAGAGTTCACCAGTGTTGATTTCCGGAGATTCCTTTTCCTTTTTGTGCTTTTTTTCGTAAGAATATGGTTCGCAAAGGCCTTGCTCCTTGCAATCTTTCCAGAACCTGTAGTCTTAAACCGTTTGGCCGCCCCACGGTTTGTTTTTATCTTCGGCATATTTTACCTCCATCCATAAAAAAATCCCGCCATAACCCAACAAGCCCCCACCAATCACCGCAAGATGTAATCGGTCTTGAGGGGGCTTGAATTAATCCACAAGTCTCCCTTTAGGGACTTTTATTTTGGTACAATGACCATGCTAATTCTATTCCTTGCATCCCGCTTGGGCTGTTCCTCCACCGTCCCTTCGTCCATTAATTCTTCCGCTACTCTCTCAAGAACTTTGAAACCGGCATCCATATATGCCATCTCCCTGCCCCTAAAAAAGACGGACACCTTTACCCGATTCCTTTTAGCCAGAAATCTTTTAGCGTTCCTGATCTTAAAAAATAAATCATGATCCTCTGTGTTCGGCCTAAGCTTTATCTCTTTGACCTGAACGGATTGACTCTTTTTGCGTCCCCCCTGCCCTTTTTTAGCTGCCTCGTACTTGAATTTGCCATAATCCATTATTCGGCAAACAGGGGGGTCAGAATTCGGCGCAACCTCTACAAGATCCAGGCCCCCATCTTTTGCCGCAGCCAGGGCCTCTTTTACAGGCACAATACCAAGCTGTTCGCCCTCAGCAGAGATCAGCCTGACTGTCCTTGCCCGTATCAATGCATTTACCCGGATGTCATTAGGTTTTTTTCCTATGGCCATTACCTCCTGTGTCTACATTCCTCTGATATCAGGTCAATAAATTCCTTTGCAGTCATAAAAGGAAGATTTTGACCACTCCTTAGCCTGGGAGTAACTCCTTGTTTTTCGCACTCCTTATCACCTACGATCAGCATGTAAGGAATCTTCTGCAATTGGGCCTCTCTGACCTTAAGACCCAATTTCTCATTTCTCAAATCCGCCTTTACCCTTAGCTCCGCATTACTCATGATATTAAACAACTCTTCGGCATAGGGAATATTCCTATCCGTTACTGTTAAAAGCATCGCCTGAACCGGGGCAAGCCAGGTGGGAAAGGCACCAGCGTAATGCTCAACAAGTATGCCAAAAAAACGCTCCAAGCTCCCTAACAAGGCCCTGTGTATCATATAGGGACGGTGTCCTTTTCCGTCCTCACCTATAAAGTTCATATCAAAACGTTCAGGCAGATTGAAATCGAACTGAATAGTCGTACACTGCCATTCACGGCTCAAGGCGTCTTTTATCTTTATATCAATCTTAGGTCCGTAGAATACGGCCTCCCCTTCCATCTTTTCGTAGTATAGATCTTTTGCCTTTATTGCCTTGATCAGCGACATCTCGGCCTGCTGCCACATCTCGTCGGGACCGGCGTACTTTTCAGGTTTCTTGGGATCCCTAACGCTCAAGTCGATCTTCACATCATCAAAACCGAAACCACTTAAAAGATCAAGGCTGAATTCCAATACCCGCAGGATTTCATCTTCTACTTGATCAGGGGTACAGAAAACATGGGCATCATCCTGTGTAAAACCCCTGACCCTCATAAGGCCGTGTAAGGTGCCACTCCTCTCATATCTATACACAGTGCCCAACTCAGCCCACCGAAGGGGTAATTCACGGTAGGACCGCAATCGTGATTTATAAATCATGATATGAAAAGGACAATTCATGGGCTTTATATAATAATCCTGGCCATCCACATCCATAGGCGAATACATTCCATCCCTATAAAAATCAAGATGTCCCGATGTCTGCCAAAGCTGAGAGCGGCCTATATGCGGCGTAAAGACAATGTCATAACCTCCTTTATAGTGTCTTTTTCTCCAGTAGTCCTCAACGAGAACCCTGATCTGCCCGCCTTTGGGGTGCCAGTAGGCAAGCCCTGCTCCCCCTTCATCATGAAAACTTAGGAGATCCAAATCCTTGGTTAATCGACGGTGGTCTCGTTTCTCAACCTCCTTCAATTTCTGGATATAACTCTTTAATGTTTTTTTATCAGCAAAAGCAACACCATAAATCCGGCTAAGCATGGTCCTATTTTCATCCCCGCGCCAGTAAGCGCCGGCCACCTTAGTCAAATGAAAGGCGTTTATCATCCCCGTAGATGGAATATGAGGCCCCCTGCATAAATCGGTAAAGCTGCCTTGTGTATAAAGAGATACATTTTCAGCTCCCAGGTCATTGATTAATTCGACCTTATAGTCTTCGCCCTGTTCCTTAAATAAATCAAAGGCCTCTGCGCTCGTCATTTCTTTTCGAAAAAAAGGAAGGTCGGCCTCGATAATTTCGTTCATTTTCTCTTCTATCTTCGGGAGGTCATCTTCCCTAAAAGGTCTTTCATAATCAAAATCATAATAGAAGCCATTTTCGATGGCGGGGCCAATGGTCACCTTTACACCTTGGAAAAGCTCCTTGACCGCCATGGCCATCACATGGGATGTGCTGTGCCGGAGGATTTCGAGACCTTCCTCTGAATCTAAGTAAACCGGTTCTAATTCCACTTCTGTTTCTATAGGACTCGAAAGATCACGCATCTCTCCATTAACCTTAACCGCCACTACCCTCTCAAGGTTTTTTAACTTCAGAAATTCAAAGGCCTCCAAGCCAGTTAGTGACCTGGCCTGTATTTCTTCAACAGGCTGAGCCTTTAAATTAATGGAGAAAGTATTCGTCATTTTTATCTACTCAAATCAAAGAAATAAGGCATCAGGAGTAAGCAGTTCACTTACTGAGATGCCTCATGTTATTTTCCCTTAAGAATCCAATTTATCGAAAAATGCTATCGATTGTTCCTTCTAAAAAACTGCAAATTTTCAATTAGTTAAACCTAAGCAGCCAAATCAAGTCCCAACCCTGAAATGTAATGAGAGTAACAAAAAATTCTTGTGTTTGGCAAATTACAGCGATGCAACCTTTACAGACTGCCCGTCCGCCGAGGCTCCCAGAACCAAAAATCCTTGTATTTATAAATAATAACAGAAGAAAATGCAAGTAAAAAATAGGTTATCAGAAGTAAAAAAAGGATCGCGGCCAACACCACGACCCTTTGATTTTCCTGGTAGGTACGAAGGGATTTGAACCCTTGACCTCTACCGTGTCAGGGTGTCCTTACCCTCAAAGAGCGAGAGCCAATATACAAGTTCATACAGAAATATCAAGAAAAATCGTATCCATGTTTGTATCTACATTTGTGGATTTTCACCTTGTTTTTTTATATTATGGTAGCAAAATGGTAGCAACTGAATAAACAGTTTCCGGGGATAGGGTGAGCTCCCCGACAAGGCAATTTCCCTGATTGCTTTCCCCGTACTCCATCAGGGACCGCATAAGGGGCGGAAGATGGAACAGAAAAGTCTTGAATGCGCAAAATGGCGTTGGGAATTTTTGAGACGAAAAAAGCAATTTGGGAAAGATCTTAAAAAAGTCAGAGAATTACGGAAAGAACCAAATTTTGATCGGGTGAAGGAAAAAGAGTTTTGCAAAAAATGGGGGCTCAATTCTTTCCGAATGCCGGACCCAGATAATTCCTTTGAGGAAATCATTGAAACGAAAGCAGATGGTCAAGAGTTACAAAGCTGGGCAGAAAATTACTTAAAAAAATGGTTATTTTTAGGAGAGGTAAATCCTGCTTTACGTCTGTTCCGGATGTGGGCTTCGACCCTCTTCGCTATCTCTTTTCCGCAAGATGTATCGAAAATTATCAGCTCATCCCCGTCCTCAAGGAACTAGATATCACCGTTCATAGACTCCAGCAGGAGATGGCGTGACCATTTGCCCTCGAACATGACTATGCCGTCCCTGATCTTCACAGGTTCCACGTTCATTTTAGTCTCCTCCTTTTTTATTCTTTGGGTGGAATTTCGGCTTCAAAAGACAAAGATTCAGTAGAGCGATTCTTTTGTCGTAGCGTTTGGTTGCATGAGAGGACTTTTCTTTCGTACCGCGATAAAGCCGCCTAACGAATAGCGTTTTATCTTTCGTTCAACGAATCGTTATAAAGAACAAATTTTATCCAATACAATGGATTCAATATAGCACGATATTAATGACCTAGTTATTCAGACTTCTATGTTAGCTTGCCATAGACTTAAATCTGCGAGAACTCTAAGATACATCTATTAGGCAAAAGCTCTGCCTTCGTTCTCCCATATATCTTGCCATCGAACCAACTATCTGAAATGAAAAAATAGTTTTGGATACGTTCTGCCTATCTCAGGATTTCCAGGACCTTGATATTTACCTAAGTGTTTCGATTCGCAAATATGATAACG
>CP070700.1:2878295-2885642 GCA_020349865.1 Desulfobacteraceae bacterium | reverse complement strand
GTATAAATTACTGGTTATAAACTTCATACAGAAAGTATTTTTCATTACCTACGATATTTTCCTCAAATTCTTCTATTTTTCGTATTTCAATACCTTGAGTTATCAAACCCCGTTCAACGGGTTTATTGTTACGCATTAACTTAGAACTTAGAATTATTAGTATATTTTTGTTATGTTCAAAAAGTAATTGGATAGCACTATTTAAAACTTTATTGATCGTACAGGGTCTGTATCGACTGAGATTACCCCAATCGACATAAGTCCCAAAACTGTCGATCTGAGGATAATAGATTTCCTTGTTAAGATGTGCCGCAATTGGTTCGACAATATAATCTATAAATCCAACCATTGTGTGTTTTTCCAATCCATTGGCTTGAATGAATTCTGCTGCCTTATATGAAGCTGTAAAAGGATGTTTGATGTCTTTTTTATAGGCAAACGCACCTGCAGCAAATTGGAACAAAAGCAAAAGGGTGACGAAATGAACAGCTGGTTTACGTATTGAAACAAAAATCGGTTTCCTGAAGAATCTTACCATTGGATTCATTAGAGAAAAATGAACTTTTTCATCCGAATGATACAAAAGCCACCAGTTGTAAATAAAGATGATGAATAAATACCCTTGATATCTAATGAAGTGTACTGAAATATATTGAAGAAATAATAACTGCAGCAACGTATGCAATGTAAAGGTAATCAAAACCGGTATTTTTTTTGAAAATATAACCATGCTGAATATAAATATTCCAATAGAAATTATTGCGGTGATTATATTTTTGTATTCAATTTCAAGATCAATATTCTTAGGATAGTCTAGAGGGAAAGGAATTATGTTCGTATTCCAAAAATTGTAATTTGATATTTCAGGTATGGGAACAAAAGCGTTCCATATCGTTCGTATTGTCATATAATAGGGGGCCGGACCTGCGTTAAATCCACCCCCTGTTAATTTTAGAATATAGTATTGTGCTGAAATGAGCCCCCATCCTGCAATAAATAGTCCAATCGCTATAAAAAATTGCCGCTTCTGCCCTGGATGCATGGTTTTTAGTCTGTTTATTGCATGTAATAATGCATATCCCGTCAGACTTATGGATGCAAATGCACCAAATAAATGATGATTGGCTAAAACAAGTAATACGATTGCATTTAAAATATAATTTTGCTTCTTTCGTGTAATCAGATAAATTGTGATAAATATCAACAAAATTGTAAATGAATAAGAACGGCTGATTATCCCGTACTCAAAAAGCATAAAATAACTGAAGGTAAAAAGTATTTTTTGCAGATAACTAAAGGGAGAATATCTGTTGAAAATGAAAACAGCCATAGTAATAAATATTAAATGACAGATTTGATAGGTCCTAGCCGGGTGTGGGAATAAATTAACAATAACTTTCAAAAATGAATAATATGCGATTGAGCTGTAATATGAGATTTTAAACAGACTAAGATTTGCAGTTACTTTCATAAATACTTCTAACTCATCTCTCCACATTTCGTGATTATACATTCCGATGCCCGCAACAATAGAAAAGAGGATCGTAAGGTTAATTGCAAATTTAGTATTGCTTATGATAGGTTTGGCTTTATTATCCATTGTTTGTGATTGTTTTTTGATGAGATAGAACCCGCTGCAATCATGTTAACTATCATGGACCCCAAAAAATCAAGCAATCTTAAAGAAGTGTTTTTATCCCCGCCCAAAATATCTGCATATATCGACGTATATCTTCCAAAGTTCTGATAGACATTAACATTTGCACTATCTGTTTGGGGCGCAGGAAAAACTCAAGATGCGCCTTCTGCTGGCTTGTAAATAGGAAACTTTCTGTCATCCCTTTGGGAACAAAGCTTAACCCTTGAGAAGAGTATCCTGTTAATAGATCTGGATTGTAATCTACCTTCCCATATTTGTGGGCAATCTCACGCGCTCGCGAACCAAACGGTAATTGTAATAGATGGAAATCCGCAGAATAGAGAGGCAATGACATGGCGAAATCAATAGTCTGCTGCATTGTCTCTTTGGTTTCTATGAGGTGATCTAAGATAAAATATCCACGTGGCTGAATACCGACTTCATAGATTAAATTGACCCTTTCTCGAATCATTTGAACAGAGGTATTTTTCCCAATAAACTGAAGGACCTCATCATTACCAGATTCAAGTCCTAACTGCATTTGCCAGCATCCCGCCTTTTTCATGAGTGATAACATTTCTCTGTCGAGCCTATGGACATTTGCCATACAGGTCCATGAAATCTTCAAATTTCTATTCAATATGCCTTGGCAGATCTCTATAATGCGCTGTTTGTCTATTACAAAGGTATCTTCTGAGAACCATATTTCTTGAGCATTGAATTCCTTGATCAGATATTCGACCAGATTAACAACATAATCCGCCGAGTGTGCCATCCACCTATGTCCCCAAATAGTGCTACAAAAGTAACAATGAAACGGACAACCTCTGCTTGTCACCAATGGGAAAAAGGGCCGTTTACGGTATCCTAAAGGCGATGGATGATATGCCTTAATATTGTCGAGTAAATGAAATGCAGGAAAGGGAAGTAAATCTAAATCTTTCAATCTTTCCCGTGGTGAATTTTTCATAAGTTTTCCATCCATTCGTGCAGCTAAACCAGATACAGTCTGTAAATCCCCTTTTGTCTCTAAAGCCTTAACCAGCTCTGACATGGTAATTTCACCTTCTCCAATGACAAAAAAATCAAAGCACTCATTTTTTGAAAAACTATCAAAATCCACAAAGGTATGTGGCCCTCCTGCAACAATAGGTATATCGAAATGCCGCTTTAGAAAAGTTGCAGTCTTTATGGCCTCCTTAAGTCCTATGGTAAAAACAGACATCCCAATCAGGTCCGGTCTAGTGCGTTCGATCTTTTTACCTATTTCCTCCTCAGAAAAGGGGTGTATTTCTCTGTCCAATATCTGAACAGTTTGACCATCTTTTTCCAGTAATCCTGCAATGGTAAGCAGTCCATAGGGTGGCATATATGAGCCCACACTTTTAAGCTTACCATAACGTTTTTCGCCTGATACACTTCCTGAAATTAGTAGTGTATTCATAAAGATACCTATTTCAAAAAATACATAGAAACCATTGTCTTATTTATCAATTCATTTCCTTTTCATTCCCAGGCCTCAATTTCTAAAGCCCGGGTCAATATCTCTCTTGGATTACCCCAAACAAACTGCTCGGATGAGGCCACAAATTCCAGGAAACTTCGATAGATGTTCAGCATAGATACATTCCCGGAAAAACGGGCTTCACAATGGGTAAGGAGTACCACTACACCCCCTGATCGTGATACCCCTTTGGCACAGTTGATCCAGATGTCGAGAATCTCATGGGAAGAATAACCCAAAAAGCGCAGGCTGCCGTCACGGGGCATGGTCAGTGGGAGTTCGGCAATTTCTCCAACCCAAAAGGGACGAGCGCTAGCGCAGCCATTGTTTGGAACAGGAAATAAGCCCCCAGATGTGGGAATGCTGCTATCGTAGCGGTAAAAATTCGCTAGACCCCGCAGTAGATTTCGGGTTCTCAGGAGCGAAGGCGATCGATATCCAACGATATTATAGCGTTCGATAAGTTCATTTGCGCTTTCCAAACGATCGCGTCGCCTTAGAGGATCCAAAAATGGGGTGAGATTGCTGTGATCGTATCCGTGAACACCGATTTCGTGACCACGGCCTTTCACTTGGTCAAGCAGGCTATAGTCAATAGGCCAGGCGCAAGGTACAATGAAGTTCGTAGATCGGACGCCAAAGGAATCTTCCATATCCAGAAACCATTTAACCAGATTCTCCAGCCCTTCCGCTGAGTCCAGATCATGGGTGAGTAGAACAGGTGTGGGGCTTGTAGCGAAGGGAGAAGAAGTGCCGTTAGCCAAATCAGCCAAGAAATCTGCACTCAGGTCCAATGGCCATCTTGGAAAACCGGCCAAACGTCCCGTAAATCGAAATTTCCAGCGACCAATGACTGAGGCCACCAAATTTCTCAGCCTTGGTGGCACGGTTCGGTAGGAGACTGGAAGACGAGAGGATAAGGGCTTTTTGTCCGTAAAAGCCGCTCGGAAACGCAAGGCCTCTGGCGCCTGTGAGATGATATAAGGGATTTCTCGCGGAATCACCAGGTCACCATCCTTGTCAAGAGGTTCGCTAGGACGTATCGTTTCTAGTATAGAGTGGGGCAAATAGAATCGCATGCCCTCAGCCCATGAAAGGTGAGAGGCTCCAGAGACAGTGTCGATTCTTACCGGTACCAATGTCTCAGTCGTCATTGGTGCCACCCGCATCCGATTGATAGGTCTTTTCGCTGATGAAATAAAGGGGTCGGCGTACTGCCTCCGCATATATTCGATACAGGTACTCCCCCACAATGCCCATCAACAAGAACTGGATGCCAAAGAAAAAGGCAATGGTAAGCATCAGACTTGTCCAACCCATGAGTGGATCTCCAGTAAGCCAAGAGAAAATTAGGTATGCTGAAAGAGGTATGGTGAGGAGAAACGCGCCAACTCCTAATAACTTCATTATCCTTATAGGCAGAAAAGAGAACCCGATAAAGGCATCGTACATGGTCTTTATCATCTTACTAAAGTTCCAGCCAGATTTTCCGGCTACTCTTTCTTGGCGGTCATATTCCACTATTGCCTGATCGAAGCCGGTCCAAGCCACAAGTGCGAAAGTGATACGGTTTTGCTCATGGAACTGGCGGAGACACTTGGCCACCTGCCTATCGACCAAAAGAAAACTGCCAGTGGTGAACTTTGATGCATGGGGCATGGCAAACCGCCGCATCAGTTTGAAAAATATCTTGCTCGGCAGTATCCTCCAATAGTCATCTTTTCTGGTTCGTCGACGTCCCCAAACAATCTGGGCGCCAGAGTGCCACCTTTCCAGAAAATCCAGGATCACCTCGGGTGGGTCCTGAAGGTCGCATGCCAGGATTGCAATAGCATCTCCATGAGCACTGGCAAATCCAGCACTCAGTGCGATATGGGAGCCATAGTTGCGGGAGAGCCGGATTCCCTGGAAACGGGAATTCTTCTCGCAGATCTCTCGGATGATTGCCCAGGTTCTATCTTTACTCCCGTCATCAATGAACAGGACATGGAAATCATAATCTGGCCTGGATAGTAATAGATTATTGACAGACTGTTCAAAATGGAGAAGAGAGTCTTCCTCGTTGTACACCGGGGTTAGAATTACCACACGTGGAAGTTTGGGTGTGCGAACTTGATTTTTCATGAACTCTTCCATATCTCAAATTCTTTTCCTAAGAGTTGAACTAACCTTCGATTGGGTTCCGAATAGCGAGAACGCAACATGTCACGAATCTCTTCTCTCAGAGCCGACCCGTCTTTTCTGGAAGGCCTGATTACCCCCAAATTCCTGGCATCACCGGGACGGGGGCGGATTCCCAAAAACTGGTGGAGGCGTTCTGCTAGAATCTCTGGGGTTTCGGATATGTCGTCAAAGCGCAGGCACAATATCTGATCTCTGGGAAATCGTTCGAAATAAGGGTAAAGCATGTCAGCGTAAAGCCCTCTGGAGAAATAGGCATGGGGCCTAACATATCGGAGCTTTTTTGGAAGCCCTCGCTCCCGGTGTTTTTCCAGGGCAAGGGCAGTAGCAAAATCCTCATGCTCCCAGCCATTCAGCTGGGACCAGAGATAGTTAGAGTAGGCGCGTTCGACGGGTTCTCTCAGGATAAAAATCAATTTCACCCCCGGCAGATTTTTATGGATTCTTTCAGAAGCCGCTGGACTTTCAAGGTAATTGGTGCTCTTTTCTCCCAATATCCTGGCATTTCCTGCATTGGAAAACCACCTGCGGGAATAATACCCGATGCCCCGGTTGTAGGTCTCGTCCACCAAAAAGAATTTGGGCTCTGGCTGCACTGGTTTGGCCATGTAAACCTCTGGGTGCCTGTCCAAGAGTTCGTAGAGCCAAGTTGTACCAGAGCGTGGTGCCCCGGCTATCAGGAAGTCAGGAAGTCGAATCTTGCCCATGCTTGCGCACCACCGTAAAGATTGAGGGAGCCATGCTAAGAAAGCTCTTGCGGTTTACAAAGAGTGCATCCAAATATTTGAGTGGAAATAGGATACTGCAAAGCAGCAAGTAGATAAAGGCCTTAACCTGGGCTTGACCAAGGCTAAACATGATGGATAGGAACTCGATAGTGCTGAGCAGCCCAAGTGTTATTGGACCCGTAGCATTGGTCTGTTCAACTATCTCCCATTCCCTAAATAGCATCTCCAGCCCTTTGTGGGTGTAACGCTGGAAGTCGCCGGGGGAAGCGTGAAACGGGAATAGGAATGGAATCAGGTGAAGGCCTAACCCACCAACCTTTGTACACCGATGAAAATGCCCGACAATCCCGGAAGGATCCGGCACATGCTCCAGCACACTCCGAGAGACAAAGGCATCCACGCTGTTCGGCTTGAAAGGTAATGCACTCAGGTCACCCACTATATCCACCGCATCATAGTCGAAGAAATCCAAGCAGATAATGTGTTCATCGATTCGCTGATTTCCACACCCAACATCGACAACAATCTGTGTGGCAGGATTCAGATAGCGACGGATCCAACCAATGTAGTCAAATGGATACGTTGGGGCAAAGATCTTTATACCAATATCGTAGTAATATTTTCCTAACCACTTCTTAAGGCGCCCTTTTATCTTATCCAGGTCGTCTGTATGCTCAGGGACATTGATAAAATAGATTCTCCCATTACGAATCGGATAAACAGCCGAGCACTCCCGGCAAGTAGCGCTTGTGTTTTTGAAATCCAAGCCTCCACAACAATTTGGGCAGGAGAGAGTTGGCTTTAGTCTCTCCAGACGGGCATTGAGGCCTACCATGTTCCAACTACCTCCCTGAGGACTGAGACGACCTTCTCAAGATCGGCCTTGGGCATGGAAGGATAGAGGGGAAGAATAATGCCACGGTCGCGAGCGGCCTTGCTATGGGGTAGGCACCCCGCCGGCCAGGCTGCAGCATAAGGCTCCTCCAGATGGGCACACATGACCCCCCGCCGAGTGCTAATTCCAAGATTAAGAAGGGCCTGCATTACTGGTTTTTGTGCGGATGGATTCTCGATGGAAATGACATAGCTTTGCCAATTGGTTCTGGCATAGGACGCCTCGGTGAGTGTATGCAAACCACGAAGACCCTTGAGGGACTTTGTATAAATAGCCGCCAGACGTTGCCGTTCAGCCAAAATGCTATCGAGTCTTTTCAACTGCTCGATGCCCAAGGCCGCCTGAATGTCCGTCATACGATAATTGAATCCTGTCATCAGATACCTTTCAAAAATCACTT
>CP070700.1:2860397-2878195 GCA_020349865.1 Desulfobacteraceae bacterium | reverse complement strand
GGTATTCTCACTCATCTGACCCTTTTGATTATATCCGCCATGTTACTTATTAATTTAGTCATGGTAAAATTCTCAGAAAGAGACCTCATACAGTCCAAAATAAAAACGGGTCGTTTGTTACTCCATATTCTGGAAAAGCGGGTAGGATATGCGATCGCCGGGACACACGAAAATTGGGACAAGCTCGGATCTGCTCCCAAATTCAAAAGTGAAATTAACCAGTTGCTTTTAAATGGTGGCTTCTCAGATCTCCTCATAGTCAGCAGGGAGGGCATCAAAGTTTTTAGCGCAGGATCATGGGGTGAAGCCGAGAAAGAAGCGCTCTCCATTTCTCGTGAGGCTGCGGCAACTAAAAAAGAGGGTTTCGATTTTTATGGCAGCACTTGGGGTGTTATCTGGCTTGCTCATGAAAGGATAAAAGTGGCCGCACCCCTGTTCGTTCAAGGCCGTCTTATAGGTGCCGCCACGATCTGCGGGCATTTAGAACCAATTTATCAGGCATTGAGAAAATCAGAAAAAATCATTCTTATTTATATCTTCCTTAATACGATTATTCTTGTAATGTTTGGGATCTATCTTTTGTCCCGAACTGTGGTCAAGCCAATCCACGCGCTTTTGCGTATCACTGAGGGATTCAAGGATGGGGAACCTTTTCCGCAACTGGCAGAGACCTCCCAAAATGAATTCGGTCAACTTTTTCGTTCCCTGAATATGATGCTCAAACGTCTTGATGAAAACAAGACCGAGCTAAGGAGCCATATTTCCTCGTTAGAAAAGGCCAACAAAGAGATTAGAAAAGCTCAAAACGAAATCATCAGGTCTGAAAAACTGGCGTCAGTTGGTCGATTGGCAACTGGCGTGGCACACGAGATTGGTAACCCCATAGGGATTGTCCTGGGTTACCTGGAATTGCTCAAGAAGGGAGGGCTGTCCCAGGAAGAGAGGAATGATTTCCTGAATCGTATGGAGTCAGAAATAACACGTATAAACGACATTATCAGACAGCTCCTGGATTTTTCGAGGCTCACAAGCGGTGAACCGAAAGAAACGAGCGTACATAAATTGATCTTGGAATTAGTTGATATGTTAAAACCCCAGCCGATGATGGCCGGAATACAGTTGCAGCCTGTGCTTAAGGCGGGCACCGATACTGTTTGGACAGACCCCAACCAACTAAAGCAAGTTTTTTTAAATGTTATTATGAATGCTGCTGATGCCATGAGCCCTGGCGAGGCCTCTCGTGCTACCGGTACCAAGGCATTGACGATAGAGAGTCTTGATATGGACGACTCTATAGAACTCAGGGTTACGGACACTGGGCCTGGCATATCGGAGCAAGAACTTGGTCATATCTTTGATCCCTTTTACACAACGAAAGAACCTGGCAAAGGGACTGGTCTTGGTCTTTCTGTTTGCTATAGGATTATGGAAGGATTGGGGGGTGCAATTCGTGCAGAAAGCACAGAAGGGAAAGGGGCAACCATCATTATTGACATTCCCCTTTACCATCAGCTCAAAAAATCGTAACAGTTTAACGCTTTGAAAAAACTATCATTAGATTATCGGGTCGTGGATATCTCTTTCAGAAGGGTCGCAACACAAATTCTTGAAAGCTCGTCGAACGCCCCCTTGGCCTTGTACAGGGGCATGGAGCAGGCAGAGAGGACTACTGTTATAAAGGAGTCTATCTTATGGGGCTGTACTGGGCAGAGTTTTAAGGCCAATCTGCCGTTCAATGGAATGAGGCATGCGGCGAGCTCAGCCGAGCTGCAGTTTTTTGCGGCCCTTCTGAAAGAGATACCCGCGGCCCTTTTTGCACTATTTTCAAAGCGCCAAAGTGTTACGAAAATTCAAAGGAGCAATGAGTTGGAGAAATAACATGCCCAAACAACGTGTGCTTATTATCGACGATGAAAAAAACATGCGGCATATGTTAAAGGTATTGCTGGGTAAGGCTGGTTACAGCGTTGAAAGTGCGGCAGATGGTGCCAGTGCCCTTCAGTTGATGGAACGGTCCGATTTTGACTTTGTCCTTTGCGATATTAAGATGCCCCGCATGGACGGAATGACACTTTTAGAGAATGCAAAGGAAAAGTTCCCCGAAAAAACCTATATTATGATGTCCGCTTATGGAACCGTTGAAACGGCACTGGAGGCCATGAAAGAGGGGGCCTACGATTATATATCCAAGCCATTCAAGAAGGACGAGGTCCTTTTGACCCTGAAAAAGGCCGAAGAACGAGAACGCCTCAAAGAAGAAAACATCAGGCTGAAGACAAAACTTGATGAGATTGAAAGAAAATACTCGTTTAGAAACATCGTTGCCAGAAGTGAGGCCATGGCCCATGTTTTTGATCTGGTTAGCAAGGTGGCTGAACATAAGACCACGGTGCTTATTACCGGAGAAAGCGGTACAGGGAAGGAATTATTTGCCAGGGCCATCCATACAGACGGACCCAGAGAATCCGGGCCTCTGGTAAGTATTAACTGTGCGGGTATTCCAGAGAACCTCCTCGAAAGTGAACTGTTCGGATACAAAAAAGGTGCATTCACGGATGCTGTAAAAGACAAACAAGGTCATTTTGAGGAGGCTGATAGGGGAACCATTTTTTTGGATGAGATCGGGGAAATGCCAATGTCTTTGCAGGTAAAGCTTTTGCGAGTTCTACAGGAAGAAGAAATCACGCCCCTGGGGGATGTTGGCTCTAAGAAAATCGATGTCAGGGTGATAGCGGCAACCTCAAAAACCTTGGATAAGGAGGTGGAGGAGGGTAGATTCCGCGAGGATCTCTTTTACCGGCTTAATGTCATGACCATTCATCTCCCCGCACTAAGAGAGAGGCGGGGCGACATTCCCCTGCTTGTAGGCTACTTCATTGATATTTTCAATAAGAAATTGAAAAAAAATATTGAGGGACTATCTTCTGAAGCGATGCCTATTTTAATGGAATACACCTGGCCAGGCAATGTCAGAGAACTGGAAAACGTAATAGAAAGGGCCATATTGCTTGCCACCGGCAGATGGATTTCTCCCGCCGAACTCCCTGATAATATGCTTCAAACTCAAAAGCTTCCTCCCTACCTCGGGTCCGACGAGGACCTGTCTATTAAAAAGGCTTCTAAATGGATGGAGCGTAATCTCATCGAAAAGGCCCTCAAACTAACCGGTGGGAATCGTACACAGGCTGCCAAAATCCTGGAAGTAAGCCGGCCAATGCTAATCTCAAAGATCAAGGAATACGGGCTGGAATTGTGACGTTACGAAACTTAGCGGAAGAGGCCCATAAAATTGGTTAAAGCCCAGATCAAATCCCTAAAAAGGCCTTTTTGACGATATCGGCCTTCAGGAGTTCCTCTCCCGTTCCATTGTAAACGGTACGACCTGTCTGCAATACGTATCCCCTGTCAGCCATTTCTAATGCCTCTCTTACATTCTGTTCAACAAGCAAGATAGTCTTCCCCTCATCTTTCAATTTAGCTACTGCTTCCAGCATCTCATCCACGAGTTTAGGCATAAGCCCAAGAGAAGGTTCATCCAGCATCAACAACTTAGGGCTTGACATCAATCCTCTCCCAATGGCAAGCATCTGCTGTTCTCCCCCGCTAAGAGTTTCCCCTAATTGTTTCCGCCTCATCTCAAGAATGGGAAAGAGGCCGTACACATAGTCCAGGTGGCTTTCTATCTCTTTCTTGTCGTTTAGGATGTATGCCCCCAATGTCAGGTTTTCTTCTACGGAAAGGGGGCCGAAGATGCGCCTCTCCTCGGGGACATAGGTTATTCCTTTCCTCACGATCTCGGCCGTAGAACTTCTGCCGATATCCTCATTCTCAAATTCGATGCTGCCTTTAGTAGGGTGGAGGGTTCCGGCTAAGGTCTTTAATAACGTTGTTTTGCCTGCACCATTAGCTCCGACAATGGAGACCAGTTCTCCCTCATTAATCTGGAAAGAAACATCGTGGATTACGGGTACACCGCTATATCGAACCTCTATTTTTTCTACCTTTAACATACTTCTCACCCAAATAGGCCTTGATCACGCGTTCATCGTTGGCAATGTCTTGGGGTCTTCCCTCCGCGATTTTTTGACCACCATCCAAGACGATGATACGCTTGGAAATCGGCATGACGACTTCCATCACATGTTCTGTGAGAAAGAGAGTTAGATCCTTTGCCTTATGAATTTTTTGCAGAAGGGCTACCATTTCATCCGTTTCCTTTGGATTTAGGCCAGACGCGACCTCATCAAGCATCAGGAGTTCTGGCTTTGTAGCAAGGGCCATGGCAAGGCCTATTCGTTTCTGAGTGGCTACAGGCAATTCGGTCAGGCGAGCGCCAGCGTCCTTCTCCAATTCCAGGACATTGAGTATTTCGGAGGCATATTGCCTTGCTTTTATACGGTCGGAGTTCTTACAAAAAGCCCCTATCATGACATTCTCTAAGACAGTGAGATCTCCTGAAATGCTCAGGACTTGAAAGGTCCTTCCTATTCCCTCGCGATTTGTCTGGAAGGGTTTGAATCCGGTGATATTTTTATCTTTGAATCGTATCGTACCCCGGTCCGGCTTGTGATACCCGACAATGCAATTGAATAGGGTGGTCTTTCCCGCACCGTTCGGGCCTATCAACCCGATGATCTCCCCCTTTTCAATTTCAAGTGAGATGCGGCTGTTCGCTGCCACACCGCCAAAATTTTTAGTTAAATCTATTAGTTGCAATAGTGTCATGGTGCCTCTGCTAATTCTTCCTCCGAGCTTTCTCAATTATACCCCAGATTCCTTTGGGTTCATATGCCGATATTATCATCACCATCAAAGCGTAAATCATGAAGTCCACCCCGATAATTCCTCTTCCCCCAAGCCAGGCACCCAGGTAACGATCCAGGGGAATAAGGATCATTGCACCGATTATTGGACCCCACATGGAGCCTGCGCCACCTATCATGGTCATCAAGGCGATCATTATAGACAGCTCCAGATGCATTACCGAGAAGGGGTCGATATAGTTGTAGTAGACGGTGTAGAAGGCTCCCCCCATACCTGCAAAAATGCCTGTAATGCAATAGGCCTTGACCTTGACCCAATGGATATTGATGCCTAAACTTTCTGCAACATCTTCGCTTGAAGTTATGGCCCGCAATTGATATCCAAGCTTGGATTTCCTGAACCAATTCATATATAAAATAGCTATCATCACCAGCACGAAGGCAAAATAGTGATAGTAAATGGGAGAGTCGAACTGCATATAAATAAAGTTTGGCGTTTCCTTTAAAGGTAACTCTATACCCCGGGCTCCCCCTACAAAATCCCAATTGATAAATAACTGCTGCCAAACAAGGGAGACCGCAATGGTGGCAATGGCAAAGTAGTGGCCTCTAAGCCTGAATAGAAAATACCCGAGGATGAAGGACTCTACGGTTGCCACTATTACACCTAAAGGGGTGGATACCCAAAACGGGACATCCCACCGAACCATGAGCAAGGCCACAGTGTAAGCTGACATTCCAACATTTTTCGCCTGTCCCAGGGCTACTTGTCCACCATATCCTCCAATGAGATTCCATCCGAGCCCATACAGGCAAAAAACGAGAAATTGGATCATAACCGCCTGGGCAAAGCCTCCTTTTATGATCCAGGGAAAGGCAAGACAGAGGATAACAAAAAGGATGAAACCGATCCTCTCCGAGGCAGGTAAATCTCCGAATGACAGTGCGTCTTTCAGTGTTTTAATCTGCATCACCACCCAAAAAGTCCTTTAGGTCTTATTGCTACCACTAAAAAGAAGGTAAGATAAATGAGGGCAAATTTATGTTGAGGGCCTACATATGTCCCTCCTAAGTCAATGATCAGCCCCATAATCAACCCAGCAACAAAAGACCCCTTTATAGAACCAAAACCTCCAAGTGCCACTGTTGCAAAGGCGATCATACAAAAAAGAATTCCAACAGTTGGAAAGACATAGTAGAAATTGGTAAGCAGGGCTCCGGCAATTCCCACGGTGGCCCCACCCAGGCCCCATGCAAGACCTCTCATCTTTTCAGTGTTGATGCCCATGTAGCTTGCAGCCTCCACATCCAGTGCTGTTGCCTTTAATGCCTTTCCAAGGCGGGTCTGTTCCATCAACCAATATATAATTCCAAAGGCTATCAAACTGAGTACAGCAGTCCCTAATCGAGGATAACTGAGCACAAAAGATCCCAATTTGATGCTTTTACCAATGAGCAGACCATGTTCCAGGGTCTTATAGTCAGGCCCAAAAATACACATGGCCAGATATCTCAGGAAAATCATCAAGCCAAAGGTCCCCAACAATTGGGCGAGCATGGGCCCCTTTAGAAGATGTCTGACCAGCAAATAATACGAGGCTATGCCCAATAAAAAGCCAACCACAGCGGCTATTGGCAGGGTCAAAAGTGGCTCAACGGACAGGATTGTTGTGGTGAGGAACGCGGTATACATCCCAACCATAAGGAATTCGCCATGGGCAAAGTTTACGATATTCATCACACCGAATATGATGGCAAGCCCTAACGCAACCAGGGCAAAAAGCATTCCCATGAGCAACCCGGATATTGTCGCTGATAATAGCATTTCCATAAGGCAGTCCTTAAAAGATATATTAAGGTAATAAAAAGAAGTTTAGCCATCCCTATGAATGGCTAAACTTCAATCTAATGTTACAATGTTTTACTTTAATCCCGGCCAGGGATAGATGAACTTGGCCGTGGCCACATCTTGAGGGTAGATAATCTCGGGCTGTTGGTTCTGATACTGTACGATCAAACCACTGGACCAAGTGTTCTGGTTTGTCTCTCCACCCACATTCTCAAATTTGATTCCTTTCCATGGCACGATCAGCTCTTTGCCGGGTATTTCGATTGTTTCTGCTGCTTTTCGAATGGCTTCAGGATCTGTGGATCCCGCTTTATTGAGGACATAAGCCCACGCCTGCATACCGGTGAATGCCCGGGCAGAAGTACCCATGAAATCCACGCCGGCCCTCTTTTTGAATTCCTTGTTTATGTGCTGTGCTACAGGTTTTACGCCGAAAAGCATCTTAGAGAACACGGTACGGTTAAGTATACCTTCGGTGTCCTTACCAAAAGTCTCCATGTATTTTGGTTGGTAAAAGCCAACATCTTGTGACCAGAAAATATTCGCTTTTGCCTTAAATTCCTTCATGGTCTTTGTTAAGAGGATGGCATCTGAGATGTAGGAAGCAAACATCAGAGTCTCTGGTTTGGGGGCGAAAAGTTTTCTAACCTCAGCAGTCAAATCGGGCGATTCATGAGGATATGACACATCAGAGACTATCTTATATCCATACTTTTCGGCAAATTCCTTTATAACATCTCTGGTTCCTGCTCCCCACTCCGTGTTCTCAGTACACGCCCCAATTTCATCTATCTCTTCCTTGGGAACAGCCTTAACACCAGGCACTTTACCCTGGGTAAGAAGCTCGAGGAACTCGAAAAAGTCCCTTACGAAAATCCTATCGTGCGGGGTAGCCCTGAAGAACCATTTATAGCCTCTCTTAGTCAAAACAGGAGATGTGGATTCTGGGTTTATCATGGGGATTTTATGTTTCTCACAAACGGTGCTGACTGTCTTGGTGACCGAGCTATGATAGCATCCAACAATGCCCACAACCTTATCATCCAAGATAAGCTTTTTCGCTAGATCTGCTCCCCTGTCTGGCTCTCCTCTGTGATCTGCAAAAATAAGTTTTATTTTCGCTCCATTGAGGCCTGGAATCCCTTCCCATTTTCCGATGGGAATGGGCAGGTCAGGATATTTGTTGTTGACGTAGTCCACGCACAGGGACACCGCATCCTTGGACATCTTCCCTGCATGTGCAACTGGACCGGAAAGAGGATAGATAACACCTATCTTCACCTCTTTGGG
The DNA here is from genome assembly GCA_020349865.1 of Desulfobacteraceae bacterium. Next base: position 2,870,293 of record CP070700.1, on the reverse strand, counting down.
TTGAGCTATAGCCATGCCAATGCCTAAAGACAAAGCTACACCAACGACAAGCAATCCTACAGTCACCTTCAAAAGATATCGACCGGTTATTTTTCTTTTTACATTCATTTTGGCCTCCTTTTGTTTTATTGGTTTACTTTTGAAATGCTTGACCGGTTACCTCACCGTCCATTTGCGCAGCGCATCACCTCCTTTCGCCTCCTAAAGCGGAACTTGCATCCATTCCCAGTCTGTATATCAATCACCGATTATTGCCTTTATTCAATTCAGCAATGACCTCAATCAATCTCATCACAAGGTGCTTATGCAACTTCCTTCCCTTCTCGGGGGTTGCCTGGCTTGGCCTTCCAGTAGTTCCTCCTGACTCCTTAGCTGTTTGCTTTAGATCCTTGGCCGTACCGGGGACATAACACAGAGTATCCTTAGGTGTTCTTGGGTCAACATGATATAGCTTTCTTTCAGGTATAACATAGTCCGTGGCCTTTTCCATCCGGACCAAGTGCGGCATAATATGCAACATATGAGACGTCTCTATTTCTTCTGCGTGGCCAACCCCGCCAAAACCAATTGATTCAGCGATCTCTTTTGACATGTAGGCCGGGTCGAAAATAGCAACGTTCACCCCCAGCTCTCGTTGTGCTTTTTCCGCCGAGATTTGAATCCAGGGAATATTCACGATCCTGTGGCCATTGACAATGACAAACCGATCAAAGCCATAAGTAGCCAGAGAACTAAGGACATCAAATAGTATTTCAATAAGGATTTGGGGTCTTATGGAGATCGTGCCCGGTAATGCCAGGTGGTGCGGGCTCCAGCCAAACCAAAGGGGGGGAGTTACGATCGCGTCTGTGCGTTCCGCTGCATCTTCTGCGAGTCTGATGGCCACCATACTATCAGTTCCCAAAGGAAGATGAAAACCATGCTGCTCGACGCTGCCTACAGGTATTATGGCAATCCTTCCCCCACTCTCGCAGAACTGCTGGACCTCCTGCCATCTCCTTTCCTGGAGCAATACCTTAAGCTCTGGTTTTCGTTTTGAAGCCATTTCAGTTTTTTCCCGGATATTAGAGTAGGTCTGTCTTGATCTTGAAAATTCTAAGGCATAAATTCAAGACTAATATCACCTTTTCACAATTTTACAAAATCATTAACATATACATGGACTTTAGAGCAATATAAAATATCATCTGAGAAATATTTTTATTGACTCTATCCTTTCCTCTTCCTCCTTTAGGATCCGATGGGCCTCCTTGATCTCTACCTGCCGGAAGTGAATCCAATCGCCAGGTTTGGCCTGGCCAATCTTTCCTATATCGGGTGAAATTACCGTTGCAATCTTTGTGTATCCTCCCACCGTCTGTTCTACCAAGAGGATGATGGGTTGACCATCAGGGGGAACCTGGACACCGCCAGGCACACTGGGCTCGGAGATTATGCTTTTCTCCACCCCCTCTCTATGCATAATCGTATCCCCTTCGAGCCGATATCCCATCCGGTTCGATTGGGTGCTTACCTTGAAACTAGAACCAAAGAATTTTTCAATAGCATCGGAGAAATAATCATCCTGGGGTCCGAGAATAGCCCGCAATTCTATATCATTCGAATAGATAGGAATAAGGTCTGAAGGAACCTTTACTCCAGCTTTTCCTGTGCCTTCCCCCTTACCCTTATCCAGCCTATCTCCTGCTTTCAAGGGCCGGCCGTCGATTCCTCCAATTTTGCTTGCAACGTAAGTGGAACGGCTGCCCATAACCAGAGGGACATCGATACCACCTGCCACGGCAATATAGGCCCGGCATCCGCTTTTGACACCCTTGAATTGAAGTATGTCATCTGGATGGATAGGAATAGATTCCCACATGGGCAGGGGAGTATTATTGAGAAAGGGGGAGAGGTTTCCACCGGTAACGGCTAACAACCCCTGGTTCAATACTTTCAGCGTAGGTCCAAGAATAGTTGCCTCTAAGACCGCTTGACCCTGAAAATTTCCAACCAGGGCATTCGCCACTTTGTAGGCAAATGAATCCACTACTCCACATACAGGAACGCCGAACTGTTGATAGCCAAATCGACCCCTATCCTGAATGATCGTATATGCCCCCGGTCGGATTACTTCAACGATCTCCATTTTGTTAGTCCTTAATGTTCCCCGGCTATTTCCTGGTACTCCTTCTTAGAAATACTCTTGAACTTTATGTAATTTCCGGCTTTCAAAAGGATAGGGGGAGAACCGGTTGGGTCATAGAGCTTTATCGGTGTTTTCCCGATGAGTTGCCATCCACCAGGACTATCAATGGAATAGATTCCTGTCTGGTTGTTGGCAATTCCAACGGAACCAGCGGGTACCCATTGCCGAGGTTTTTCAAGCCTGGGTGTGAATATCTTTTCCGATAGTCCGCCTAAGAAGGGGAATCCAGGTGTGAAACCGATCATGTAGATAAGATAGGTCCCGGAGGTGTGGATCTGGATAACTTCCTCAGGTGTTAGTTCATTATATTGAGCCACAAACTCGAGGTCCGGCCCAAACTCGTCGCCATAGGCGACCTGTATCTCAAGAGTCTCTGGTAGAATTATCTCCCATTTGTCCAGATTGTTTTCACGATCTAAAATCTCTCTCTTGAGTGTTTCAGGGTCGGTCTGGAATGGATTATAGGAGATGAGAATGGAACGGTAGGTCGGGATTACCTCGATGATTCCCTCTATTGGCGTCTCTTCCAGCGAGAGGAAAATCTGCCGCACCTTTCGATTGATCTCGGGGTCAATAGCAGCCCCGAATTCCACAAGGAGGCCGCTGTCCCCTGCCAGGAGAAATCGAGGTTTATCATACATGGCTTTTCCTTGGGGGATTAACGGAATCAGATGAATTTAGATAAGGAAACCACCTCCACGCCTTCTTCGGTTAAGGTCTGCCGGATCTTTTTGACCAGATTTACCGCACCGGGGGTGTCTCCATGTACACACAAGGTTTGCGGCTGAAGTGTAATCTCTTTGCCGTCAATGGCCACAACTTTTCCCTCTTTTGCCATCATCAATGCCCTTTGGGCTACAACTTCAGGGTCCTTAATGACAGCACCAGGTTGTCTTCGAGAAACTAATGTCCCTTCCGGTGTATATGCCCTGTCGGGGAAGGCCTCATAGGCTACTCTTAAGCCAATCGTCTCCCCGATTTTTGTCATCTTTTCGCCTTTGGCGCCGGCCAATGCGACAAAAATAAGATCCTTATCAACACCTTTGATGGCCTCAACAATCGCTTCGGATATCTTTTCATCTTCGACCGCCATCAAATAGAGGGCCCCATGTGGTTTGACATGCTCAACCCTTAACCCCTGAGCCTTGGCAAAGGCCTGCAATGCACCTATTTGATAAGTCACATAACCCTTGATCTCGGGCAAAGTAGCATCGATATTTCGCCTCCCAAAACCCATCAGATCAGGGAAACCAGGATGGGCTCCCACAGACACCCCACGATTTTTCGCTAAAGAGACTGTGTGTTCCATCACGAGGGGATCACCAGCATGATAACCACAGGCAATATTGGCCGAGGTTATATACTTGATAACCTCTTCATCTAAGCCCAATGTATAAGCACCAAAGCTCTCTCCCATATCGCAATTAAGATCAATGCTTTTCACAAAATGTCTCCTCTCTATAGTAGTAGCAGATTGTAAATGTGCTCTCACATTAACATCAGATTGAGAATATGCCATGAGAACGATTAACAAATGCCGCTTTTTCTGAAAAAAAGTATAGGGCAGTCGTGCTTGGGTGTCAAGGATTGGTGAAAAAATGGATCAAGTAGGGTTGACACCTTAAATCTATATATGGTAATAATTCCATCTTTATGTCTGAGTTCCACTTTAATGCGAGTATCTTGTGGCTTTTAAAAAGATCACCATACTGCTGTTACCCGAATCTACAAACAGGATGAAACGGTTTAGGATCCCGAGTTTTTTGCCTGTCTTTCTTATTCTCCTCTTTATTTCTTGTGCAGCCTTCCTTGTTTGGATTATCCGGGATTATCAGACCATGAAAATCCAGATACCCCGGCTCGCTCAGTTGGAGAAGGAAAACGAGCTGCAGAAAAGCCAATTGGCACACTTAGCGCAGCGAATTGAAAAGACCGGCGAAAAAATGTCCGAACTAAAAGAATTTGATCGCAAATTAAAAATCATGGTGAACCTGGAAACCAGTGAGGACAAAACGGAATTTCGTGGAATAGGGGGTTCTGACCCGTTCCTGGTTCAGTCCCAGCAAAATAAGGCCAGAACCCACAAAGACCTTGTTCGTTCCATGCACAGTGCAATAGACAACCTCGACCGCGAAATAGAACTATGTGAGCAGGATAAGACTGAACTTAACAAATTCCTTGAAAATCAAAAAGTACTGCTTGCCTCCACGCCATCCATTTGGCCGACTAAAGGATGGCTGAGTTCCCGTTTTGGGTATCGAATTTCTCCCTTTACGGGCAAGAAGGAATTCCACAGGGGAATTGATATATCCACCAGGATGGGCGCGCCCATCGTTGCTCCGGCAGATGGGATCGTATCAAAAGTCTACTCGGACCATGGGTATGGCAGGGTGCTCTCTATAAACCATGGCTATGGTGTTGAAACTAAATTTGCCCACCTTAAAAAGGCCCTTGTTAAAAAGGGCCAATACGTTAAGCGGGGAGAAACCGTCGCCCTTGTCGGCGATTCCGGCCGATCTACCGGTCCCCACTTGCACTATGAGGTTCACTTGAACAGAGTTGCTGTAAATCCGCAACGATACATCCTCAATTAAGTTCCGTAAATCGTCCTTTAAAGTACACACCGAATTGCCTTGATCCTTTTCAAAGAAGACCCCTCTGCATATAATTTCTTGATTTTTGAGATCCAAAGTCTTTTAATACCTATTGCTTGACTCAAAGGTCTGGCAAATTTGAATAATTCGGTAGGAAACCATGTTCGGGAAAGTTCTAAAAGGCGTTTTTGGTAGTAAAAATGAGCGTGAATTGAAACAAATGGCGCCCCTGGTTGATAAGATCAACGGGTTCGAGCCGGATTTCCAGTCCCTCTCGGACCCAGAGCTTCAGGCAAAGACTGCCGAGTTTAAGGAGCGAATATCAAGGGAAGAGCCCCTGGACCAACTGCTGCCGGAGGCATTTGCAGCGGTGAGAGAGGCCTCTGTGAGGGCCCTGGGGATGCGGCACTTTGACGTCCAATTGATCGGGGGTATTGTTCTTCACAGGGGTAAGATTGCCGAAATGAAGACGGGTGAAGGCAAAACGCTCGCCGCAACTCTTCCCCTTTATCTTAATGCCTTGACGGGTCGGGGTGTTCACCTGGTGACGGTCAACGATTACCTTGCACAAAGGGACGCCGAATGGATGGGGGCCATTTATAATACCTTGGGCCTTTCCGTGGGTGTGATAGTGCATGGAATGGATGACTCGGAGCGGAAAGCGGCGTATGCCTGTGACATTACCTATGGTACCAATAATGAATTTGGTTTTGATTACCTCCGCGACAACATGAAATTTGACTTCAGTGATTTTGTTCAGAGAGACTTCTATTATGGCATCGTAGATGAGGTCGACAGTATCCTTATTGATGAAGCAAGGACGCCACTGATTATCAGCGGTCCGGTGGAGCGCGGTGAGAACAAGGTCTACATGGAGGTAAAGCCTCTCGTCATTAACTTAAAGAAAAAACAGGCCTCGATCATCCGCTCACTTCTGAAGGATGCGCGGCAGAAACTTGAGTCAGGGGACTTGGATGAAAAGACTATCGAAACGCTCCTTCAGATCAAAAGGGGTGATCCCAAGAATCCTGTTTTTCTTGATATTCTTTCTGAGAATCAGGCCCTGAAAAAGCAAATTGACCGGACACAGAGCATGCTGAGCGCACAAAAGCTTCTGCCTGAATTAGACCAGATCCTTTACTGCACTATTGATGAACGAAGTAATTCCGTGGAACTCAGTGAAAAAGGGATCAGAATGCTTTCGAGTGGTGGAATGGGTGATTTTCTCCTCCCCGACCTGGATGGAGAAAGCCACGGCGTTCGAGAGAATGAAGAATTGAGTGACGAAGAGAAAAGTAAACGTCTCAAGGAGCTTGAAGCCCGCTACATGAGAACCTCGGAACTCCTTCATGCGACCCAGCAGCTTATCAAGGCTTACTGGCTTTTTGAGAAAGATGTCCAGTACGTTATTAAAGACGGTCAGGTGATGATTGTTGATGAGTTTACGGGCCGCATGATGCCGGGCCGACGATGGAGTGACGGGCTGCATCAAGCCGTGGAGGCCAAGGAAGGTGTGAGTGTTGCGGGAGAGAATCAGACCCTGGCAACAGTCACCTTTCAAAATTTTTTCCGGATGTATGAAAAACTCGCCGGGATGACCGGGACGGCCGATACAGAGGCGGCCGAGTTCAATAATATTTATAAGCTGGATGTTACTGTTGTTCCCACCAATAAAAAGATGATCCGAACCGACTATCCTGATGTCATATATAAGACGGAGAGGGAAAAGTTCAAGGCCGCTGGGGAGGAGATCAAAGAACTTTATGAAAAAGGGCAGCCTGTCTTAGTGGGAACCATTTCCATTGAGAAATCTGAAATGCTTAGTAAGATGCTGAAAAGGGCAGGAATTCCCCACTCTGTCTTAAATGCCAAGCATCATCAGAAGGAGGCAGAGATCATCGCCAATGCAGGACAGAGCAAAACCGTGACCATTTCCACTAACATGGCGGGCAGGGGGACCGACATCGTCTTGGGTGATGGTGTAATAGATTTAGGGGGCCTTCACATCCTGGGCACTGAGAGGCATGAGAGCCGTCGCATCGATAATCAGCTCAGGGGCCGCTCAGGAAGACAGGGCGATCCCGGCTCCTCCCGTTTCTATCTTTCTCTTGAGGATGACCTTCTCAGGATATTTGGGTCTGAGAGGATCTCATCCATAATGGAGCGTCTGGGCATGGAAGAAGGCGAACCCATTGAACATGCGCTGATCTCCCGGGGCATTGAAAATGCCCAGAAAAAAGTTGAAGGCCACAATTTTGATATAAGGAAACACTTGCTTGAATATGATGATGTGATGAACAAACATCGGGAGATCATCTACTCTCTTCGTAAAGATATCTTGGATGGCCACGGAATCGGGGAGATTGTCGAGAGCATGATCGATGAGAAAGTTGCGGCCCTGGTGGAAAAATGGATCGACCCCAAGGAATACTCCGAACACTGGGAGATCCTGGGTCTGATGGATAGCCTTTCCAGGTTGTTTGGATTTCGACCTAAAATTGGCCCGGAAGATATTGGGGAAGAGGCCTTTGATAGCTTAAAGGTGGAAGATTTGATCGATTTAATCGGGGAACAGGTTCGGACCGCCTACCAGCAGAAGGAAAAACTGTTTGGAAAGGAAGACCTGGCACACCTTGAGCGGTTGATAATTCTCCAGATCATTGATAATCAGTGGGTGGCGCATCTTCAGGACATGGAACATATGAAAGAAGGCATTGGCCTCAGAGGCTACGGGCAACTTGACCCGCTTAAAGAGTATCAAAAGGAAGGATTTGCCCTTTTTGGAGAACTCATGGATCGGATCAGAGAGGAAACCCTGAGTACACTTTTCAGGATACAACTGATTCGGCAACGGCCTGAAGAGATACCCAAGAAGAAGAAAAGACCCATGCATTTAAGCCACGGAGACGAGGGGGCACGGACCGCCACGGTCAGACGTAAAGAAAAAAAGATAGGGAGAAACGACCCCTGCCCGTGTGGCAGTGGGAAGAAGTATAAGAAGTGTTGTGGGGCAAATAAGTGAAGCAAAACGAGAGCATAGTACGGGGTTTTACGGCCTCCGGGGTACGAGCCGGCCTTAAAAAAGATAATGCCCTGGATTTGGCGTTGATTTTTTCAGAAAAGGAATCGGCTGCTGCAGGGGTGTTTACCACCAACAAGGTGGTGGCGGCTCCTGTTATTGTGACCCAGGAACATGTTGGAAATGGAAAGGCACGGACCATTATCGCCAATGCGGGAAATGCCAATGCCTGCACTGGAAAACAAGGGCTCCATAATGCCCGCCGTACCGCAGAACTGGTGGCGGGGAGGCTGGGGATTAGCTCTGATGAGGTGCTCGTCGCCTCCACAGGTGTTATTGGTCAGCCACTGGAAGTGGACCGGATAGCAAAGGCCCTGCCGCCCCTGGTGGAACGTCTTACGCCAGAGGGTATACCCACGGCGGCCCAGGCAATTATGACTACTGATTCATTTGCTAAAATCAGCCATTTTGAGGGCCGTGCCGGAGGGCGAGCTTACCGGATTGTGGGTATTGCCAAAGGCGCCGGCATGATCATGCCGGATATGGCCACCATGCTCTGCTTTATTGTGAGCGATATCCGGATCGATTCCCATGACCTTAAAGCCGCACTATTCTCATCTGTGGGAACTACATTTAACCGAATCACGGTGGAAGGAGATACTAGCACCAATGACACGGTCCTGGTTATGGCAAATGGTATGGCGGGGAACAGGACTCTGACGGAAGAGGACTATAAGGGTTTCAGTCGGGGCTTAAAGACCGTCATGGGTGAGTTGGCCCGAATGATCGTGCGAGACGGAGAAGGTGCGACAAAGGTGATCGACTTGAATATAAAGGGCGCCTATAGCGCATCCGATGCCCTAAAAGCCGCAAGAACGGTGGCCAATTCCAGTCTTGTCAAGACTGCCTGTTATGGTCAGGATCCCAACTGGGGAAGGATCATGGCTGCCCTGGGAAGAGCGGAAATCATGATGGAACAGGAGCGCGTCGATATTTGGATTGATGATGTGTTGATCGTTTCCGCGGGTTTGGGAAAAGGGCCTGAATCGGAAAAAAAAGCCGCTGAAAAAATGGCCCATAAGGAATACACCCTCACCATAGACCTCCACCAGGGCGATTACCAGGATCGGATCATTACGTGCGACCTTACCCATGAATATGTATCAATCAACGCACATTACAGGACGTGAGCCGGATGGATCGCGGGATCTTAAAGAGATTATTGATAAACTGAAAAGGAGTAGAAGGGAGAAATGGCTATTACATCAAATATCTTTAGAGAATACGACATCCGCGGCGTTGTACCTGATGAGTTGAACAAAGTTATGGTTCGCCTTCTGGGTCTTGGCTTTGGGACCTACTACCGTGATAAAGGTGCAAAACGGATATCTTTAGGTCAAGACTGCCGGTTAAGCTCTCCTGATTTGTCAAAATGGCTTATTGAAGGTCTTATGGAATCGGGCATGGAGATCGTGCATTTGGGCATGGTGCCCACGCCTCTTCTCTATTTTTCCCTCCATCAAATAGAGGTGGATGGCGGGATCCAGATAACCGGCAGCCACAATCCCCCGGAATTTAATGGCTTCAAAATTTGCCTGGGAAAAGCCTCCATTTATGGTGAAGAGATAAAGAAGATTGGGAAGATTGTGGAATCAGGTGGTTTCAGACGGGGTCAGGGGAAACTGGAGAAAGCCGATATGGTAGGTCCTTATCTCCGATACCTGGAGAAAAACATTCGGCCCGGCCCAGTCAAGCGGAGCGTCGTTGTGGACGCCGGTAACGGGGCAGGGGGCCCGGTGGCATGCGATGTTTACGGACGGATCGGGTTTAATGTTATTCCTCTTTTTTGCGAGCCTGACGGCAGATTTCCGAATCACCACCCAGATCCAACGATCCCTGAAAACCTTAAGGCCCTTATTTCCAAGGTGTCCGAGGTCTCTGCCGACCTTGGAATTGCCCTTGACGGGGATGCGGATCGAATAGGTGTGGTGGATCAGGAAGGGAGTATTATCTGGGGAGACCAGTTAATGATAATTTTTTCCCGGGATCTGCTCACGCGCCATCCGGGCGGCAAGATTATAGGGGAAGTAAAATG
>CP070700.1:2856163-2860297 GCA_020349865.1 Desulfobacteraceae bacterium | reverse complement strand
TTTTCTCCGGCAGAGATAGCATCGTGGACCGCATTGTCGCCCACATATTTTCTCCGGCCGTTAGATAAACAAACAGAAAGATCCGCAGGATGGACATTAACGCACCTGTTCAAAGTGGTGTAACTCATGTATCCGCCGAGAGCTATCACATCTATATTAAAGGTCTCCACCAAGCGTTTGGCCACGCGATCATATTCATTTCTGGCCTCCAGTCCCTCGGGCGTATTGATGCTCCTCTTTAATGACCTTACTTGATGGAATGTGCGGACGTCATAGCTGAAATAAGGGATGGCATTTTCCAATGCGATTTTTTCTCCCGCGCAAGCTCCGTCCGAGCGGTCACTAAATATGAAAATTACCTCAAAGGGGGAGGACCCCTCCAAGGCCTTGAGCCTTTTTTCCCGTTCGATCAGCTTCATGATATTGGTGCCTGAACCTGACATAAAGGCGGCCACCCGCATGGGACGATGTGCCTTTTCCGGATCAAAAATAGGCTTTATATGCATAATGAAACCCTATAATCACTTTTCTTCCATTAACGCCTCCACAGGTTTCAAGCCATACGGGCTTCCCTGTTCTATGGCTGCCAGTACACTGCCTCCACCAGTGAAGTAGTAGGTCTCTGGTGCATCAAGGCCTGCGATGTAGATTCCAGGACAAAGATTCTTAAGCTCCTGAAGCGTGTCCCCTCCTCCAAATAACTTTAAGGCAGACCCATTGGAGGCAACCAAACGGTACAGGGCCTGCGAACCCTCGAAAAACGAGGGCATAAATCCCATAACCGCATTCACAAAAATGGTCTTTGCAGAACCAATGGTATCCCTGATTTTCTGTTGATCTAATGACCCTGGATCAATATCCAGAATATACTTAAATTCTCTTCGTTCAATAAAATCATTGATATTGACAGACCTGTACTGCCCGTCAATTTTGGCCTCAGATGTGTCTGACTCCACTAAATGGGACAGTTCCAGGATCTTATTTTCTTTTTTATCCAGTTCTACCAGTTCCATAGCGAGATCTCTGTCTTCCTTGGAAACTCCTGCAATGTGCACGCCATACTTGGCTGAAAGGAAGGTATTATACATGAGTCCACCTAAGATCAAATTGTCCACCTTATCGTAGAGGCCCTTGAGCGGGCCAATCTTGGTGTCGTATTTTGCTCCCGCAATGACCGCCACAAAGGGCCTTTGGGGATGGAGTACCCTGTGGAGATTAATGAGTTCCTTCTGAAGTAAAGCACCGGCATAGGCCGGTAAGTGTTTGGCCACATCATAGGTGGATGCATGGGCACGGTAAGAACCAAAGGCATCGTTGATGTAAAGGTCTGCCACGCTGGCGAGTTCTCTGACAAACACATCCCTCTCAGGCCCTTTGGCCTGCTCCCCTTTAAACCAGCGCGAATTAGGAAGGTAAATCATCCCGATCCGCCCTGTCTTCAGATCTCCAATGGCCGATTGAATGGTGTCATCAACGTGAACAATGCCGTTTTCAGGATCTATTGGAAACTCCTGGAGGTGTATGTTGATGGGTAGTTTCTCTTTAAGGTACTCAACAATAGGCCGGACAGATTCTCCTTCACTGCAATTGATTTTGCCAGATTTTTTATCTCTGGGCCGGCCAACGTGGGTCACAAGTATGGGTCTTCCTCCTTTCTCAGCAATGCCGTAAAGCGTTCCCAAGGTGGCCTCAATGCGATAAGGATCCTTGATAATACCATTCTTCACCACATTGTGATCCACCCTCACCAGGACCACCTTTCCTTTCATATTGGCCTGTCGAAATAACCGCAGACGGGAATCCAACCCTTCCTTTTCCATTTGGTACCCTCCATGTTCTATATAATGGTAGTTAATCATCTGTTTTTTTGGCAGTATATATAAACGTAGAGGAAAATATTTTGGGATTTTTATTGCTTTTATTGGTTAAGGGATAAGGCGTATAATATATTTGATACTTGAAACTCGAAACTCGGTAACATTTTAGCTGTTTAAAAATAGTGTAACACGGGCCGTGGATATCTCTTTCAGAAGGGCCGCAAAAAACTGCATCATTCCATTGAACGGCAGATTGGCCTTAAAACTCGACCCAGGACAGCCCCATAAGATACACTGCTTTATAACAGGAGCATTCTCTGCCTGCTCCCCGCCCCTGTTCAGGGCTCAGGGGGCGTTCGACCAGCTTTTAAGAATTTGTGTTGCGGTCCTTCTGAAAGAGATACCCACGGCCCGATAATCTAATGATGATTTTTTCAAAGCGCTAAACTGTTACAAAAATGGAATTCCTATACTGTTGATTTATGGAAGATAGAATCATAGATCCGGAACCGCAGGCCGATGAAATCCCGGCTGAGATAAGTCTCAGGCCCAACACACTTGATGAATATGTTGGCCAGGAAGAGTTGAAACGAAATCTCAGAGTTTTTATAGAAGCGGCCAAGGGCCGTTCGGAGGCCTTAGACCACGTCCTCTTTCATGGGAGCCCCGGTCTGGGAAAAACCTCTCTGGCCCATATCATTGCAAATGAATTACAGGTAAATATAAAAAGCACATCCGGGCCCGTCATTGAAAAGGCTGGAGACCTTGCGGCTATACTGACCAGCCTAAAACCCAAAGATGTCCTTTTCATCGACGAGATCCACAGGCTCAATCATGTGGTTGAAGAAATCCTTTACCCGGCCATGGAAGACTACGAGCTTGATATCATTATCGGGCAGGGTCCTTCAGCCAGGACCATGAAAATTCCTCTCCCCCCTTTTACCTTAGCAGGAGCCACCACCAGGACCGGACTCTTAACACCACCATTGAGAGATCGCTTCGGCGTTGTTCTGCGGGTGGACTTTTACAAGCCCGAGGATCTACAAGTAATCGTTACCCGATCAGCAGGCCTGCTTGAAATTCCCCTTAAACAGGATGGCGCCCTTGAAATTGCCAGAAGGGCACGAGGCACACCAAGAGTTGCCAATAGACTGCTTAGAAGAGTTCGAGATTTTGCAGAAGTTGAAGCAGATGGGGTCATTACTCGGGAAGTTGCAAGTAGGGCACTGGTAATGCTTGAAGTAGACGAGAAGGGTCTGGATAAAATGGATCGGCATATTGTGCGGACCATCATTGAGAAATTTGATGGTGGGCCCATTGGTTTAGCCAGTCTTTCCGCGGCAGTGAGCGAAGAAAAAGACACGTTAGAAGATGTGTATGAGCCCTTCTTGATTCAAAAAGGCTATATAAAGCGGACATCTCAAGGCAGGGTCGCCACAAAACGTGCCTACGTGCATTTTGGATATCAAGCAAAGGAGAAAGAGGACCCGATTCAAAAAAAATTGTTTTAAAGCCAAATTGCAATTTGTAGAGGACCTCAGTTGAAAAAGAAGGGCCCTTATATAAAGCATGTTTACTGGCTGAACAAGGCTGAGGAAGAAAGCCTGAGAGCAGAACTTGCTGCCCGTAACATTAGCTTGAAGTCTGCTAAAGGAATCGTTTGCACACCCTTGGATGTGATCAACAAGATTTCAAGTGTTGCGCCGGAAGTGTGGGATGGTTTATGCAGCAGGCAGGGCAGCTGGTACAGGACCTCGGACAAGAACGGCCAGTACCTGGTAATCAGCTCCTTCGAATTGAAGGGATTCGGAGATCAGAGGGCTACAATTATTTCAGAATCAAACTTTGTCCCCCCTCGTCTGGCCAGCTTAAAGGATAAGAAGGCCCTTTTGAAAGATTCCTCCGTTAAGAGTCGGATCCCTGAAGAATGGCAACACGTTGAGGATATAGAAAAGAGGATATACCTGAGATGGGCCAGGAGGTTGGGGTCTGACGTAAAGGACTATGACTTTCTTTATCTCTCCCACACGGCCAATCACGCCAATTTCATCAGTCCTCGATTTGTTATACGCGATGACAACGTAATAATTCCATACTCAGTCGAAAGGAGTGCTCACCTTTGCTCCTGTTGTGTGGAGCTCTTTCAAGTCCTGGGAAGTGATTATAAAAAGAAACTGGTGGCACCATGTCCGGGCGCAACCATTTTTGCTCGCCTTAAGCCAGACCGGTATCTGCTCGTAAAAAAGGCTTGAAAGTATCAGTGCACTGGAGGAAGGCTATTCGATGCATTTATTTGCTTAAGCCGCTTATGGTAACA
>CP070700.1:2831415-2856063 GCA_020349865.1 Desulfobacteraceae bacterium | reverse complement strand
CTCGACTCATCTGGATATCTTCCAGCTTGCAAAAGATCTTGCGCCGTTCATCCACATTGAGCGTTCCATTGGCCTTTTCCAGCAACTGGGAGAACTCTTTATCCACCCAGCGCGTCTCATTCCACGGTACTGGTTTGCCCGCATCATCCGCAATGTAGGCCAGGTTCAGTACCATGGTGCCCAGTGGGCGGTGCGTCCAGGGCGTGATACCCAAATCCACTTCAGTCCACTTTTCCCAATACTGGCTGGTAGGCATGGTCTGAATATTTATTCTCAACCCTGCCGGCGCGGCATCCTGTTTGAGGACCTCGGCATAGCGCACCACATCGGTCCAGCCACTGCCTACAGCCAGGTTGACGTCAAGGCCATTGGGGTAGCCCGCCTCCTTCAGGAGTTGCTTGGCTTGCTGCGGATCATATTTCGGGATGGGCTTTTGGCAGTATTCAGGATGCACGGGCGAAACATGGCAGTCCTGACCCTGGCGACCCTGACCCATATAGGCCAGAGCCATGATTTTCTCCCTGTGCTGACACAGTTTCAAGGCCATTCGCACCTTGTTGTCGGACCAGGGTTTCATATCAACCCGCATCCGAAGCAACCGGGTTTGCCCGGTGGTCGACGGCATAATATTAATGTTGGTATCATCTTTAAGGGCCTGGTAGACGTCTGTTCCACCCGCATCGGAAAGATCGATCATGTCAATTTCCCCTGCCTTGATAGCAGCAATCTGGGGAGCCATCTCTCTTCCCATGTCAATGAACTCCATAGCGTCCATGTAGGGAAGCGGCTGGCCATCATCTCCGTTCTGCCAGTAGTCCTTACGCCGTTTGACTACACAACGCTCGCCCTCACGGTAGACTTCCAACGTATAGGGTCCTGTCCCGTGGGGTCGCTTGATGAAATCTCCCTCAAAGGTCTTGTGATTCAACACCAGGGCCGGGTAGTGGAACAGGTGCTCAGGAACAGCGATCTCTGGCTTATTGAGATGAAGTTTAACCTGATACTTATCCGTTTTTTCAATACCCGTGGGACTCAGATAGCCGCCCACCATACCAAGCAGCGATGAACCTACATCTTTGTTCAACCACTCATTCATGGTAAAAACCACATCATCAGCGGTGAACTCATCCCCATTGTTGAATTTGATACCCTGGCGGAGGTTCAGGCTCCAGGTCTTAAGGTCCGCGCTGGCCTCCCAGTTTTTAAGAAGATACGGATGCGTTACATTATTGCCGTCGGTGTAGGTGAGATACTCCGCCACCTGACGCAACTCATTGGACGGGACGACCCAGGAGAACTGGGCCGGATGGGTGACTTTTTGGACAGCGCCGGAGACCCTAAGCGTCCCTCCGCGTTGAACCCTGGCTGCGAAGATTCGGCCGGGTCGGGGGAGCCCCACGATTGATGAGGCAACGCCCACAGACATGCCAAGAAGGGCTGAATATCGCAAAAACTCCCGTCGTGTTAATTTTCCTTTTTCAAACTGTTCGATCAATTCTGGAACATATGGATGTGTTTTTTTAGAATCTCCCATGATCTCCTCCTTTTTCTAGTCTTTGACTGAATGTGACCTTTTTAATCCCAACCAGTTAATTAAAACCAATCGCAAAGGCCCACTAAGCTTGTCTATGCTTCAGTATGCCTTACTTTTAAACCTTCTTACGACTGATTTCAGCAGGGCAGCTGGGATCCCTTGGATGCCCATTTTAAAAGCAAACATAAAGCAAATATTGCCAATTTATTGCAAAACAATCCCCTTCATGAAATACCAGTCTTAAATATATTCTTTATTTAAGCAAGGGAAAAAAGTTAAGGAAAAAAGAAATGAAATGTCACTTAATGCAACAGGTCTTTGAAGTTCTCCAGAGAAAAACCCACTTTTCAATGGCACCTCATATTGAAGAAGCTCAAGTGCTCCAGAACAGGATCTTCCGCAAGTGCTATTCCTAAGGACGGGATGATAGTCTTCTCGATTTCAGATTGGCCACCACTTTTATATGATTTATATAAAAACATAAAATATCCAATTTTTCAATACTTTTTTCCTCCCCAGTTCTGATTCGCTATACCCCTTCCTATTAACCCTGGCCTCGTCTCGCCTTCCAAAGCCAAAACTTCGAGTAGAAAAGCCCCCTTCTGTTCATCTATTCACAAGCCTCTTCTTAGAATCGTTACCGTAACTGGAAAAGCCCCGCTTGTGTATCTTTGGCCCCGCTGACTCCTTTTTCTGAGGCAATTTCCCGATTTGGCATTCTGTTATTTTTTTTCATCGTTTATTTTTTTCTTGACATAATTTCAAATATATTTCATTTATAATATCAATATATTTTACTGATTTGCTTTCTATGCCTACATTGCACAAATTGCCTCTCAACGAGAGGGCATACCAAAAGATCAACGAGCGCATCATTACTTTGGAGCTCAGACCCGGAAGTCAGGTGGATGAGAGCTCACTTGAGGAGTTGTTATCCATTGGACGAACACCTATTCGCGAGGCCCTATTTCGTCTAACTGCCGAAGGACTGGTGGAAACGGTGCCGAAGCGTGGATTTTTTATCAAACCCATCACTATTGATGACGTTAAGTCCTTATTTGAGGCCATGATGTTTTCGCAACGGCCTTGCGCCTTTCTGTCAGCCAAGCGGGTTAAAGAAAACCATATTGAAAAACTTCATCACACCCATACAGACCTTCAAGAGGCAATGAAAAGCCGGGATTACTTGCAGGTGACTTTGTTAAACAGCCATTTTCATCGAATCATGCACGAAGCTACAGATAATAGATTTCTTTGCTCTTCATTAAATCATCTTCAAAACCAAGCCCAAAGGCTGGCCTATCTAGCATACAGCAAAGAGATGGCTCCTAATGATTTAAAATTGCACTTTAAGAAGGTCACCGAAGATCACAAAACTATCATTGCCCTGCTGAAAAAAAGGGACGAGCAGGGACTTGTACTTAAAGTGACAGAGCATATCCAGCTCTTTTACTCTCGGATTGTTAATTACATGAGTCCTCCCATAGAGAACTTGGATATTATCCTTGAAAGCGACAATGTCAAATCGGGACATGAAGTTCGTGCAGATCCCTTGGCATTAACCAAAGGATAGGCATGACCTTAAAGGAATAACATGGACCAAAGTTTTCGATTGGCGGTTGATACAGGGGGTACCTTCACTGATTTATGCGTGGTCGATGAGGTATCAGGAAAACTGGTGGTTACAAAGGTGCCATCCACCCCTTCTAATCCTGCCCTGGCGGTGATAACGGGAATTCAAAAGCTTATAACTGAGAAAAAAATCTCGGCTGATAAAGTGAAGTTCATTCTCCACGGCACAACTGTGGCAACAAACGCCCTTTTGGAACACAAAGGAGCACAGACAGCCCTGATCACTACCGAAGGATTTGGAGACGTTCTTCAGATTGGAAGGCAGAATCGCCCTGAATTGTACAATTTCTGGGCCAGACGTCCCACACCTATTGTACCGAGACAGCTCTGTTACGAAGTCCCCGAGCGATTACTTTATACCGGAGAAGTTCTTAGACATCTTGACGAATCAAAAACAGAGGCTATTGTCCATGAAATCAAAAACAGGGGGATTAAATCCATTGCCGTCTCTCTGATTCATTCTTATGCCAATGACGTCCACGAGCAAAAGATCAAATCTATTATTTCAAGAATTCACCCAGACGCCTACGTAACGCTCTCATCCGAGGTCCTTCCAGAATTTCGAGAGTACGAACGAGCAAGTACCATCTGTATCAATGCCTTTGTTATGCCCAGGGTCAATAAATATGTGGCCGATTTGGAGGGCAGGCTGGAAGAAATGGATGTCGCTTCAGATCTTTATATCATGCAATCCAATGGGGGTGTCATTACTGCGCGGATGGCCCGGGAGATGAGTGCCAGAA
The DNA here is from genome assembly GCA_020349865.1 of Desulfobacteraceae bacterium. Next base: position 2,852,154 of record CP070700.1, on the reverse strand, counting down.
CGGTCTTGTCAGGACCGGCTGGAGGCGTACTCACCGGTGTTTATATTTCCTGGTCGACCAGGCAACCCAATTTGATTACCATCGATATAGGCGGGACAAGCGCTGATATATCTCTCATAGAGGCAGAGAAACCGCACGTAACCACCGAGAGCCAGATTGGTGGATACCCGATAAAGCTTCCCATGATTGACATCAATACCATTGGAGCAGGCGGAGGGAGCATCGCCTGGATTGATAGTGGCGGCGCCCTTAGGGTTGGTCCCCAGAGCGCTGGCGCCGATCCTGGTCCCGTATGCTATGGTATGGGAGGAACGGAACCAACGGTGACTGATGCCAATGCCATCCTGGGCAGAATCAATCCCTTCTACTTACTGGGGGGAGAGATGAAACTTTTCCTGGATGGCGCCAGGAAAGTGATAGATGAAAAGATTGCCCGTCCCCTGGGGATAGATGTAGAAAGGGCTGCCGAGGGTATCATTGCTGTAATCAATGCTAATATGATTCGAGGGATCAGAAGGGTTTCAGTGGAAAAGGGTTATGATCCGAGGGAATTCTCTTTGGTGGCCTTTGGTGGGGCCGGGCCCTTGCATGCGGTAGAACTCGCCCAGGCCCTGAACATGACAAATATTATCATTCCTCAATATCCTGGAATCGCCTCTGCCTTTGGTATGCTTTCGGCCGATGTAAGGCATGATTATGTCCAAACCTATATAGCAGTATCTAATAAGGTGGATGCGAAAAGGCTTCAATCAATATATCAGCATATGGAAAAACAGGGCATTCATCAACTAAGTGATGAGGGGTTTTCAGATCAGTCCATTATTATGAATCGTTATGCTGACCTTAGATATGTCCGACAGGCATATGAATTACAAGTACCCCTGAAAAATGGTACGTTAACTACAAAAGATATTTCATTGGTTGCCGAAAGTTTTCACGCCCAACATGAAAGAAATTATGGTTATGCCAGAAGGAATGAACCCGTAGAATTTGTCAACCTGAGACTGGTAGCTCTTGGCAAACTCCCTGAAATGCAGCCTGCTAAAACTATTTCCAAGGGAGAAAAAGCGCTTGAACCCATTGATTATCGGGAGGTATTCTTTGAAGGAACGTCACCTCTCAAAACGGCTATCTATAAACGGGACCATCTGCACAAGGGCCAACAGGTTTTGGGGCCTGCTATTGTTGAACAACTGGATTCCACGATTGTAATTTTTCCGAACTACCAGGCCGTGACAGATTCATATGGTAACCTGCTAATAACCAGCCAACGAGAGTAAAAATGAGTCAAATAGATCCCATTACTTTGGAAGTCATGAGAAACGCCTTTCAGTCTGTTGCCGAAGAGATGGGTGCGGCCCTGATTAGAACGGCCCTTTCTCCCAATATCAAAGATCGAAGAGATTGTTCCACAGCCATTTATACCGGGGCTGGGGAATTAGTCTCCCAAGCCGAACATATCCCACTTCACCTGGGTTTGATGGTATCGGTAGTTAAAAAGACCCTGGAAAAATTTCCCATTGAGCGTCTAGAACCAGGCGATGCGGTAATCACCAATGATCCTTACATAAGTGGTTCACACCTCCCCGATATTGTCATGATTACTCCTGTTTTCATTGAGGGGAAATGTATTGCCCTGCTGGCCAATCTTGCCCACCATGTTGACATAGGCGGTATTGTTCCGGGCGGAATGCCGACTATTTCCACGGAAATCTTTCAGGAAGGCCTCCGTATTCCTCCTGTAAAGTTCTGTAGGCGCGGCGAGATAAATGAGGAAATCATGGGTATAATTACCAATAACGTGCGAACAAGTTATGAGACCCAAGGTGACTTCCAGGCCCAGTTGGCTGCCAATAATGTGGGTGAACGTCGTATAAGAGAAATCATATCTAAATATGGCCCGGACATGGTCAGTTTTTATATGAATGGAATTATGGATTATGCTGAACGCAGGATGGTAACCAGTATAGAAAAGTTGCCCAAAGGAACTTTTTCCTTTGAAGACTGTCTTGAAGGAGACGGTCTTACTGATAATCTCTTGAAAATCAGAGCGACCCTCACCATCGAAAACGACCGACTACTGGTGGATTTTACAGGAACAGACTCCCAGGCCAAAGGTTCGGTCAATTGTACCCGTGCCGTTACTCTGGCATGTGTCTATTATGCCCTGAAGTCTGCCATTGACCCGGAGCTTCCTTCAAGCGCAGGGACTTTCCGGCCTGTTGAGGTCAAAACTCCCTTAGGCACGCTGGTCAATCCGAAGTTTCCGGCTCCGGTCTCAAATGCCAATATAAATACCTCACAGAGGATTACAGAGGTCATTCTTGGCGCACTTTCAAAGACGATCTGTGAGCGAGTCCCGGCCGCCTCTACCGGCAGCATGAGCATATTCACGATCGGAGGTGTTGATCCAAGAAATGGCGAATATTATTCATATGTTGAAACTTATGGGGGAGGACAAGGAGGCTTGCTCAACCAGGACGGCATGGATGGTGTTCATGTCCATATGACCAATACTATGAACACACCTACGGAAGTCATTGAAATTGCCTATCCTCTCAGGGTTGAGCGTTATGGCCTTGTTCCTGATTCAGATGGGCCGGGAAGATTTCGTGGTGGCCTTGGGTTAACCCGCGAAATAACTATTATTGACCATCATGCTACGATCGCCATTGGGACAGAAAGACGAAAGATCCGCCCATGGGGTCTGATGGGAGGAAAGCCCGGCCGAGGGTCGGACAGCTGGTTGGTCTCGCCCGAGGGAGAAAAAAAGCCCCTTCCAAGTAAGGTGACCAGACAAGTGGAACCAGGAACCCGCATTGTTTTGAGAACTGCGGGGGGCGGTGGTTTCGGGGACCCTTTTGAGAGAACACACCAGGATGTTTCCCGTGATATCGAGGAGGGCCTCGTCAATCCTACCAGGGCCAGAGATGAGTATGGCGTAGTCATCAATCAGGGGACAGGAGAAGTGGATAAAGAGGCCACGGATCTCTTGAGAGAACAGGGTCGTTCGGAATAGGTCTTTCTTTGACAGTTGATAAATTGTTTACCTTTAGACATCGGAGGTTACATCATGAGAATCTTGGTATTATCACCTTTCGGTAAAACGGAGCCCTTTGGCAGAGAAAACCTTGAGAAGGTTGCGAGATCCGATACAGAATTCGATTTTGAATGCCTGGAGAGCGTTTTCCCCTTAAATTACAATACATATATTTATAACACACTCAAATGCATTAATGCCGCTGTAGAACGGATTATCAAGGCGGAACAGCAGGGTTATGATGCTGCTGTTCTTTCTTGCATGCTGGACCCAGGGCTACTCGAAGCCCGCTCTATTGTGGACATTCCTGTTACGGCCACATTTGAATCCGCGGCCCATGTAGCCTGTATGATGGGAAAGCGTTTCAGTGTGGTTTCTACAGATCCTATGACGGTGGGTGGTATCGATATGCGGTTGGTTGATCTCTATGGCGTACGTTCCAAGGTGGCCTCTCTCAGATGGATCGGCATCACGGCCTGCGATCTCTACCCGGAAATCACACCGACTGAAGAGATTGCCAGAAGGGTGGTCGAGGTTAGCAAAAAATGCGTGGAAGAAGATCAGGCCGAAGTGATCATACCTGGGTGCACCATCATCGGCTCTATTTTCACCAAGGTCTTTGAAAAAGATCCGGTGGAGGTCATCGGTGTTCCGGTGATTGATCCCATGATTGTAGCTTTCAAACAGGCCGAGATGATGGTTGACCTCTGCAAGCTGGCAGGCTACCCTGCTGTGAGCCGCGCAGGGCTTTGGAGAAAGCCCCCGATTGATGAGACAAAGAGACTTCGCAAATTCATGAAGGAGAACCTGTCACCGGAGCAGGCTTACTACTAAATCGGTGAAAGGCTGGCTAAATAGTCTTTTGAATATGCCAAGATAAGGGAGGTGATATGAGCATTGGTTGGGGGGTATCTCTATAATTTGTAAGGCGATAGAGATCAGGATGTGACAAAGTTCAAAGAAAACAAGGAGGAGAAGACATGTTTACAGGTAAACGATTCGTTTTTGTAGCTTTGGTGTGCGGTCTCGTGGTAGCGGGACTCGCCTTTTCTCCCTGCATTGTATCAGCCAAGACCTTAAAGATCGGGCATATTTTGGCCCCTGGTTCCAACCAGAACCAAGCCCTAGTCCAGGTGTTCAAACCCTATGTGGAAAAGAAATCCAATGGTTCTCTGAAGATAGAGGTCTTTCCTACTGAACAACTTGGCCATGCACCTGACCAGGTTGAAGGGGTAAAAATGGGCACGCAGGACATGTTTCTCGGGAGCCAGACCTGGTTTGCGGCCCATGCCAAAGAGATTGGGGTGGCCACTATCCCATTCCTTTTTAATGATCGGGAGCATTTTCATCGCTGGGTTGACCAGGTTCTTGGAAAAGAGTTAATGGTTCAACTCATTAAGAAGGCAAACCAGAGATTTATTAACCTGGAAACCAAATGGCACAGGGGGCCTTTCCGGGTTATCTGCTCCAAGAAACCAATCTTTACTCCCAAGGACATAGAGGGACTGCGGCTCCGGTTGTGGCCTGCGCAAATGATCCAGAAATCCTGGGCCGGACTTGGCGCCAAGATTCACACCATCGACTTTGCAGAGGCTTACATGGCCTTAAAGCAAGGTGTGGTCGAGGCCATCACATCACCCTTTGATCTGGTATTCCCGCAAAAATTTTCTGAAGTCACCAAATATATCACTGAATTACAGCAGTATCCACAGCTCGAGCTTATTACAATCAACGAGAAGACCTGGCAGGGCTTGAGCCCTGAGGAGCAGAAAGTCCTCGTGGATGGGGCAGCTAAGGCTGGTGAATGGTACAATGAGCAGGCCCGAACCAGGGTAGAAGACACAATCCAGAATAAATTACTCAAAGTCCATAATGCTTTCTATATCAGAGTCAATCGACAGCCCTTTGTAGATGTATTTCGAAACAAAATACTGCCCCAGCTAATTAAAGACGGTCTTGCTGAAGAAGAATGGGTCAAAAAAGTTGAAAAAGTGAAGTAAGGGATTTCGGGGAGGCAACCCAGAAGGGCGAGAAAAACCTTTACGTTTGTCTCCCCGCCTTATAGGTGCACAGAAGGCTTTATAATGATAGGATTCCTTGTTCTTGGACTCTTTATTGCGTTTATTTTACTCAATATTCCCATATCCATTTCTATGGGGCTGGCATCCGCCATTGGTTTGACAATTATGGGAATTTCGGGTTGCGTGCTGCCACAGAAAATGGTGGCCGGCATACAGAGTTGGGTCCTATTGGCAGTCCCGTTCTATATCTTGGCAGCCCAGATCATGAATTTTGGTGGTATTGCCGAACGCCTTTTCAAGTTTGCAAATGAACTGGTGGGATGGATCAAAGGGGGAATGGCCCATGCAAACGTGCTGGCCAGTATGATTTTTGCCGGCATTTCCGGGGCAGCCGTGGCTGATGCATCGGGCTTGGGTCTGGTAGAAATAAAGGTCATGACGGAGGCAGGTTACGATAAGAGATTCGCTGTCGGGGTCACCGCAGCTTCCTGTATGCTGGGCCCAATAATCCCCCCCAGCATCATGCTGATCATATATGGCCACATTGCGGAACTGTCCATCGCAGCGCTCTGGTTTGCCGGTCTTGTACCTGGGATTATGACAGGTCTTATCCTTATGGCATATATCTATTATGAAGTAGCCCGTGGAAAAGTCACCAGCCCCGCACTACATAGACTTAACTTGCGGCGTGCCAGTCGTAGTTTTGTTGTCAATTTTTTTGTAATACTTCTCCCGGTCCTTCTTCTATGGAGCATATTGAGCGGCCTGGCTACACCAACCGAGACAGGCATTATCGCATGTCTCTATACATTTGTTCTTAGCCTATTTTATCGGGGAAAGGCCTTTATTAAGGATTTACCTCAAATTTTGATCGCCTCGGCCAAGTCATCCGGGGTCATCATGTTTATCATTGCCACCGCGACCGCTTTTGTCTGGATCATGACAACGGAGAGGACGGCAATCCTGATATCCGAGGCCCTCCTTTCCATAACTTCAAATAAATACCTTGTCCTCTTGATCATCAATGTGTTCCTTCTTATTATTGGTGCCTTATTGGAGCAAATACCGGCCATGTTGATCATTGTGCCTCTTCTTTCACCTATGGCCAATGAGCTTGGGGTTAATCCCATCCAATTCGGTATTATGGTAGTTTTCAATCTCATGATTGGAATGATCACCCCTCCTATGGGGATGGCTCTTTATATTATGGGGGCTATTACCGATGTCCCTATGAAAGATATCATAGTATATTCTCTAAAGTTTTTTTTCGCCCTGATTATTGCTTTGATGTTCATCACATTTATCCCGGCACTTTCAACGTTTGTTCCTGAAATACTTGACTTATCGATGTACTGAAGAGTAAAAGGTCTCTGAAGTGGTAGTACGCCTTATGTTGAGACATCTGGATCGAATGAATAATTACCTTTGCCGACTCGAGTTATGGATTAGCGTTTCCGGTTTGTCGGCTATTTTGATAATGAACTCCGCCAACTTATTGTCGCGCTGGTTTCTGGGGTATGCCTTTGACTGGATCCTTGAAATCTCTTTAATTCTTTTTGTCTATTCCGTGATGTTCATTGTCCCGGTCCTTTACAAGGAAAAAGGTTTCATTCAGATGCATCTTATTGAAGATCTGATTAGCCCGAAAGCAATAAAATATCTTGGTTTGTTTGTAGATGCATTAGTTCTGCTTTTCCTGATATATCTAATTCCTCATGCCCTGAGCCTCAGCCTCAGCCAGACCGAGTTGCTGTCCAGAGGATTAGGAATTCCTCGTATCTACGTGACAATACCAGTCCCCATCGCCGCATTCATAACCCTACTGATCTGCGTGTCAAACATTAGTCACCAGATTAAAGATCTGCATCTCGAAAGAATGGAACAGAACAAGCCAACAGACTGAGTGATATCACCTTAAAATAATTTGAATGATTGGATGGTGTTTTTAGCCTTATTCCTAATAATATGTAGTCTAAAAAAAATAGCATTTGCTGAGAGGGTAAATAAAACAGAAATCAAAAGATAGATATTATTAAAGGAGGAAGTTTAGGTATGTCATTTCCAAAAAATTACAAGTATGTCATTATCGGTACAGGTATCCACGGCCTGAGCACCGCCTGGCACCTGGCAAAGGAACTAAAAGGAAAAAAACCCGGCTCAGGTGAAGATATCTTGGTAGTAGACAAATCAGCTATCGGGGCGGGGGCCTCAGGGATTGCCTGCGGCGTGGTACGCAATAATTATTTTCAACCGGCAATGCGAGAGCTCATGGCCCACAGCGTTGCGATCTGGGAAGAGGATGCAGAAAAATATGGGTATAATCCAGTTGGATATATGCAGATATCATGTGAATCCATGCATGCCGATGTAGCTGAAATTCACAGGCAACAGAAGGAAATCGGCTACGAGTCTGTGTTTATTGAAGGGGAAAAAGACTGCCCGAAGTACATGAAAAAAAACATCTTTCATGACTGGCAGGCCAAAAACATTACTTCAATTAACCACGAAAAAAAGGGGGGCTTCGCACATAATACAAAATCCCTCTACCGGCTGGCAGACAAGGCCGAAGCTGAAGGCGTTCGAATCCTCACGGGAGTAGATGTGACAGGATTAAAAACCGATAGCGAGTGTGTGACTGGTGTTGAAACACCAAAAGGTACTATTGAATGTGATTGGGTCGTCGTCGCCCCCGGACCTTGGGCCAAGAGCTTTTGGGACATGCTGGATCTTCCAAATGAGATCGATATAAAAGGTTCAGACGGTAAAATCCACAGCAATGTGCAGATGTGGACATACTGGTGTCTTGTGGAGGGAACGCTTGGTGTACCGCCCGAGTTTGGCTTTGCCAACAACGGGAAGATGGGCCCGGTGATTCATGTGGACACCGACGCACCGCTTTACTCCAGTGAGGACGGGTCATTGATCACGGACAAGTTGTGGGGCATCTATTACAAGCCTGACTTTGGCTTCGGCGGGATTCAGGGGGGCGCAGCGCCATATATCGTAGAAGGAGAAGTCAAAGTTGACCCGTATGGCATTGATTCTCCTGATTTTACTGTGACACCGGAATTTGTGCACATGTGGACCTCCGCGCTCGCCCATTGCCAGAAAAGGTATGAGGACAGGTACAGGGATTACAAGAACGAGCCATCCGGGGGCATAGGAGCCTTTACCCCTGACAATTTTCCTGTTTTTGACGTGATGAAACAGAATTGCTACATGATCCTTGACTCCAATCATGGTTACAAGATGATAGGAGTCGGGGAACTCGTGGCCAAGGAGATTCTGGGAGAAGAGCAGGCCCTACTAAAACCCTTCCGATTTGGCCGTTATATTAAAGGAGAATTGCACCCTGTCTCCCACAGTCCCTTTCCGTGGAGCTAGCACGGTTTTCGATTGATAATTGACCATTAACTAGCGAAAATCAACAATCCTAAAAAGGAGTCAGTCATGAATTCTAAAGGGCTTTCAGGTGGACTATACCGGCCCCTCTCAGAAGAAAAGCTTAAGACAATTCACGAAGCATCCCTTGCCATCCTTGAGAAAACAGGACTCACCTATGAATCCGGGCTGGAAGACACCCTTGCAATGCTTGAAAAGGCAGACGCGTCAGTAGACCGGGATCGGTCCCGCATCTTTTTTACCCGAGACCTGATCATAGAGCAGGCGGCTAAGGCCCCTGAGCGGGTGGTTATGTATAGCCGGGATGGCAAAAACGACCTGGACCTCACAAAACATCGCGTTCATTTAGGCACAGGGGGGGCAGCCATAAAGATCCTCGATCTCGAGACCGGTGCGGCCCGGCCGAGCACCCTCAAAGACCTCTATCAACTCGGAAGGCTGGCGGATCATTTAGATAACATCCACTTTTTTCTCAGGCCCTGTATCCCGACAGATATTCCTGCAACGGCCTATGACGTAAATGTATTTTACACGTGCTTGAAGGCTACTGCAAAACACGTAATGGCCGGGGTAAACGATATTGAAGGGTTTCATAAGGTGCTTGATCTGGCATCCATGGTTGCTGGAGACTTGCAAAAGCTGAAGGAAAGGCCGTTTATTTCCATTATTACCTCCTTTGCCATCAGTCCCCTGAAGCTTGACACTGAAACAACGCTTATCATGCAAGAAGCTGTACGGAACCGAATTCCGGTGGCCCTTTCCTGCGCACCCATGGCAGGATCAACCTCGCCAATCACGATGGCAGGGACCCTTGCCCAAATTCATGCGGAACAGCTTGCGGGTATTTCCATCTGTCAGTTGACAAATCAGGGTGCCCCGTTATTATATGGCGGCATTCCCGGTATGGCCAATCTCAGGACAATGGGGTACCGGGGTGGAGGTGTGGAATGTGGCATGATGAATGCGGCAATTCACCAGTTAGCAGAGTATATCAAGGTACCCAATTACAATTCATCAGGGCTCACGGACGCCAAGATCCCGGATGCCCAGGCAGGTTGGGAAAAGGCAATGACAACGCTACTCGCGGCCATGGGTGGCTCCAATTATATTCACCATGCAGCCGGCATGCTGGAATCCATGATCGCCGTGGCTTATGAACAATACGTGATCGACGATGAAATAATCGGCATGAGTTACAAAGTCCTCAAGGGAATTGAGGTGGACCCGGAACATTTGGCACTTGAAGTAATAGATTCCGTTGGGCCTGGAGGCAATTTCATGACCTCACCCCATACGTTGGAGTATATGCGAAAAGAATACTTTGAGGGAAATGGAGTGACCGACGCGAAGAGCAGAGATAAGTGGACAGATGAGGGCTCTCAGGATGCCTATACAAGGGCAAGGGCAATAGTGAAAAAAATACTCGCGCAAGAAGAAAAATCTTATATTTCGGAAGAAGTAGATCAGGCTATCCACAAAAAATTTGATATCCTTCTTTGATGAGTTCGTAAAAATTCATGAAAGGGACGGCCCAGAAAAAAGCTCCAGATGCAAGGCGCGCGAATCTTTAGGAATGAGGCGTACTTGCAGTACTTCGGCATGACTAAAGGTGAAGCGCAACGCAGCCCTTCGGCTACGCTCAGGGCCGCGAGCCTGTCGAGCGGCAGATGGAGTTTTTACGAAGCCGTCTTCTTTAAAAAATAAAACTAAGGAGTAAACCATGTTTGATTCAAAACCTATCTTAGATGCCTTAATTGAAAATGATAAATCAAAGGTACTTGAATTGGTTCAGAATGCCCTTGATCAAGGAGTCGCGGCTAAAGAGATTTTGAATGAAGGCCTTATCGCCGGGATGGATATCGTTGGCGAAAAGATGGAAAATGAAGAAATGTTTATCCCTGAAGTCCTTATGGCAGCAAAAGTCATGGGCGCTGCTGTAGAGATCCTAAAACCTCTTTTGGCCGACGAAGACATGAGTGCCATGGGAAAGGTGGTCATCGGAACGGTAAAGGGAGACCTCCATGACATTGGGAAAAACCTTGTTGCCATGATGCTTGAAAGTGCCGGTTTCGAGGTCTTTAATCTGGGGGTTGATATTTCGCCTGATAACTTTATAGCAGAAATCACTGAGAAGGATGCCCAAATGCTTTGTCTTTCGGCGCTTCTGACCACGACAATGCCCATGATGAAGCAAACCATCGATGCGGTGACTGAAAGCGGTTTGAGGGATCGGATCAAGATCATGGTGGGCGGGGCGCCGGTGACTAAAAAGTTTGCAGATGAAATCGATGCTGACGGTTATGCCCCTGACGCGGGTTCAGCCACTAAACTGGCCAAATTATTATTGCAGTAAAAATCTTCGATTCTTTGATAGTGAGAGGCGGTTCGGACATTGTTGACTATGCTGGCGCCCTATTCTGTATTTGAGGTAGCCTCCAGTGCCATGGCTATTTTCTTCTTAAGTTCTGTTAAATCAAAGGATTTAATGACATAGAAATCCGCGGCAATAGATTTCATATCCTCCTTAAACGTGTCGTAGGCCGTACAAAGGACAACAGGCATGGTGTAGAATTTGTTTCGAATGTCTTGCAATAGATCCAGCCCGTTGTAATCCACCATTTTGATATCCAGCACCACCAGGTCTGGTTTTTCCTCCTCGATCTTCTCCAGAAGTTTATAGCCGCTATCAGCAGTTAACACCTCATAGCCAGCCTCGCTTAGCTCCTCTGAGTACAGGTATCGGATATGTTCTTCATCGTCCACAATCAATATCTTAGCCATGATCAATTCTCCTCGATTTCAGAAGCACAAATATGTATTGGAAAAGTGATTGAACATATCACATACTATAAAACCGGAAAAATTGCAAATCGTATATATCTTAGCCAAAAGTAACGTCAAAGACAAGTTTAGCCTAATGATTTAATATTATAACCTTATTTCTAATCCCCCCTCTCCCACTTTAACAAAGAGGATAAGGGGGATTTGTCCATTTATGAAACATCAATAATCGTAAAACCCCTTACCCGTTTTCCTGCCAAGCCAACCGGCATCCACATATTTTCTCAGAAGGGGACATGGCCGGTATTTGCCATCGCCCAAGCCCTTATGCAGGACCTTCATAATAGCCAGGCACGTATCCAGGCCGATCAGATCAGCCAATGCCAATGGACCCATGGGGTGATTCATTCCCAATTTCATAACCTGATCAATATCCTCCGCAGTGCCTACGCCTTCAAAAAGCGCATAGACCGCCTCATTGATCATCGGAAGAAGCACCCTATTACTTATGAAACCTGGAAAATCGTTGGCTTGAACCGGGATCTTCCCCAGCTTCACTGCCAGATCTCGGGTCTTCTGGAAGGTTTCATTGGAGGTTGCCAGTCCGTTAATAATTTCAACAAGTTTCATCATAGGAACAGGATTCATAAAATGCATTCCGATCACCTTTTGCGGCCTATTAGTAGACCCTGCGATTTTGGTGATGGAGATGGAAGAGGTATTGGAAGATAGTATTACATCTTCCCTGCAGCACTCATCCAGATCTTTGAAAATCTTAAGCTTAAGGGCCTCATTCTCTGTTGCCGCCTCCACAACAAAATCGGCCTTGGCCATGTCCTCTAACGCTGTAGAACCCTCGATCCTGCCCAAAATCCCCTTCTTATCTTCCTCGGTGATCTTTTCCTTCTTGATCATGCGGTCTAAGCTCTTCTCAATGGCAGAAAAACCCCTTTCAACAAATTCGTCTTTTATATCATTCATAACCACCGATAATCCACTGGTCGCGGCTACTTGTACAATACCAGAACCCATCTGGCCCGCGCCAACTACACCTAAAGCTTTTATCTCCATTCTTAAAAAACCTCCTCAATCATTTTTTATGAATTACAATTCATTTGAAATCTACAAGGAATTTTATAAGATCACAACTACTATTTTACCTGACTTAAAATAAAAAGAAGTTGGCCAACTTCGCCCTTTGCCGTTTTCTGTTCCATTGTCCTCCCGTTTTAGCCAAATATCCGTTGTTTTGTTATTAAGTTTCTCTTATTCTATGAGGTAATGGAAATTTTTATACATTAAATCTGATGGAAAAGCCTGAAAGTACATTTGACTGGAAGGTTGAGATCTATCATCACCCTAATCCAGAAATAAGATCATTTCTCACAAACATAGAAATTTCTGCCCATCGTGTGGAAAAATTCAAGAGACCCCTGGAAAAAGATTGGGAGAATAGCTTGAAACAACTTGGTGTAATTGGGGGACAAATTGCAAAAGAAATCATGGCCATCCTAGAGGTTGAAGAAATTTACATAAAACCTAAAGAGATTCGAATAAAAAAGGCAACTTCATCATCCTGGGATAAAATTGAAAAAAAGGTGGTTGAGATTCTTACCTGGGCTTTGAGGAGAAAGCAGATAAAAGTGATTAAGGCTTAAAGCCCTGTAAAATGAGTGATCTCAGAGTCCAAATCTGCTTTTAGGCAGGACTAATTTCCCTCTGATAGATACTGCTATACACTTTATAGTAAAGCGGGAGGTATTCGGTGCGCTCAGCGTTTTATTCGGAAATGAATCGCAGCGCTATTCCACAAGACCTTACGTAACTTCAAGTTTAAAAGGACTTGGTCTCTCAACCAAGAACAATGACGTCCTGGGCCTGAAGTCCTTTAGTGCCTTCACCTACGGTAAATTCCACTCGCTGGCCTTCTTCCAACGAACGAAAGCCAGTACCTTGAATGCTACTGTAATGAACGAAAACGTCTTCCCCTTCATCGCGTACGATGAAACCATACCCTTTTCCGTTATTAAACCACTTGACAGTTCCGGTTTCACGCTCTGCCATACTATCAACTCCTTATTCTTCTAAATTCAACCAAGGCAGAGCATTCCAAACTTACTAAACAATGCTTTTATCCTTCAGAATAGAACGACTGCCAATCCACCTTATATTTTATAATACTCTGAAATATTGTCAAGTTGAAATAGTACTGAAAGTATAATTTCTATATGGAAAAAGCATAATAGAACAAATAAAATTATACTAATGTTAATTTTATTAAATTTCCAATAACAACTATCATTTTTAATATTTTGTATCAAACTCAGCTTACTCCCCCTTAGGAGATTCAGCCGAACTCGGCCCACCTCTCTTGATAGCTTCTTTTCCGAATTTTTCCTTAATCACATCCACTGCCCTTTTCATCTCTTCCCAAGATTTCCCTTTTCCATCCAACTTCTTAAATAGATTCAGTTGGTTAGCCCTCCCGGTGTTGAGTGAAAGATTCGAAATGCCGACTCCGGTCAGCCTGAATTTCATGGATGAATAAAAATTCTCCAGAAGCTTAACGCACATTTCATATATTAGATTATTCGAATCGGTGGCTTCATCAAGAGTAACATTCCTTGAAATTTGTTTGAATTCCGAACTTTTTAATTTCAGTGTTACTGTTTTTCCTTTAAGCCCTTTCTTTCTCAACTTTCTTCCAACAAGGTCAGCCTGAGCCAAAAGGTGTCTTTTAAGAATTCCCACATTATTTGTGTCTGCTGGCAGGGTGTCTTCGAAGCTGAGACCACACCTCTGTTTGAGGTACCGCCCACAATTACTTGCTTCCCACGAAGGGATTTATCATCCAATTGCTCCACAGTGGCATAAAAAGCATCCATGTCAATTTGGAGAATGATCCGGTTCATAAGGATTTAGTTATCCCTTCCCACTCTCTCAACAGGGAAAGACTCACCCCTGCGCCACCACACACGATCACCATAATCCTCTTCTGCCCAGCTAACGGTGATGCTCTATGGTAGGTTGCCGAAAGCGCAGCTCCGCAAGCGGGTTCCACCAGGATTCGATGATCATCTGCAAATCGAATACATGCGTCAACCGCTTCATGATCAGAGACCTTCCAAGGCGTTATTGTATGTTTATGCGTCCAAGAAAGCGTTTCTGAGGCCACGGTTCGGGCTCCAAGAGTTGTGGCCACGGACGCAATTTTATCAAGGGTAACGAGGCGACCAGCCTCAACCGAGGCAGCAAAAGAGGCTGCACCTTCGGTCTCTACCGCAATGATAGGAATTTTAGTCCAGCCGACTCGGTGCATGCCTTCTAAAACGCCGCAGAGAAGACCGCCGCCACCCACTGATAGCACAATGGTGTCCGGCTTCAAACCATCGTGGGCAATTTCCTCAACAATCGACGCATGGCCTCTCCAGATAAGCGGGTCATCAAAGGGATGGATATAGGCTGTTCCATCCTGTCTGGCAAGCACGGAGGCATAAGCATGAGAATCGTCCCACGACTCTCCATGCTCGATGACAGTGGCCCCTTGCTGCCGTATCATTTCCCTCGTCCAGTTGGGTGTTGTCCGGGGAACAACAACCGTAACACCTGTACCTAACTTACGGCCCGCATAGGCGACAGCATATCCCGCGTTCCCACCTGACGAGCAAACAAGTCGAGTCGCGCCAGCCTCACAGCTTACCTGGCAGGCATGCCCGATACCGCGAATCTTGAAAGATCCAGTTGGCTGGAAGGCTTCCATCTTCAAAAGAACCGAGACCCCCAAGGCGGAACTCAGAGGTTCTGATTCCCAAATTGGTGTGCGTACGTGAAGGGGCATTGTAGTGCTCATTGATTTCCACCTTTTATCAGACTGACGAAAGAGGGGCTTATCACGCTAATCCTTGGCAGGAATCTGTTGATCAGAATAATTCTCCCACAACTTTAAGTCAACTAATAGGCCCGCTTAAAAGGCAAGGAGAACTTAATAATAACATGTCAATCTTAGCTGAACCATTACGTGTTCACATGCCTTTATGCCAGTAAAAGCAAGTCAGATTCCGAGACGACTATTGTAATCCATGGGAGCATTACCAGTTTGTTAATATTTTCTCAAACCCAATGATGGCCTAAGAGGGTGATGGCTTTTCTGAAGTGACTGCCGGAAGGTCTTCGTCATTTTAGGGAGTTATGGAATGGGGGACCCCCTGGCTCCGAGCGAAGTCGAGGAGAACAGGGAGGGGGTAGGCTTGCCCGCCGGGGCGGGCATCACCCGTCCGTAACTCCTTGAAACTGGGAACCCGCCCCGAAGGGGTGGGAGTCCACGCGAAGCACGGACAAATGACCAGACCGTGAGGCCCGGAACTGAAGAAAAGCCATCACCCTCTTAGAGCTTTCCCTCAGCCATGTTTTCTTATTAACAAACCGGTAATACTCCCAAATTAATTGAACACCCAAGCCCACCCGGTATAATTGAGAATACTCTTCCCGGGCAAGGCACATATCAATAAAAGGCAGATCTCCACCATCTCATTGGCCGTTCCAAGAAGGTCGCCCGTGATTCCCCCGAAACGTTTCCGGCAACGACCCTTAAACAGCAATGTGACGAGTACTCCAATCCCAAAAAATGCCAAACCTATGGGCCCAAATAGCAGACAAATTACAAGAGATATAACGTGAGATGCAATACGGTGCTTGGAAGGTGCCCCTTTGACAAAGGGTCTCGCCATCCCCTCACCTTCACGCGCATAAGGGAGGGTGGTGATAAGATCTACCATCATATCCCTTGAGATAATCAATATGGGAAGAAGCCAGATTGCAGATCCCGAGGACAAAAGCCTTTCAAAGGCAACCCATTTAGCCATTAGTGCCAGAATCAAGGCCAGCACTCCAAAGGCGCCCAGCGAGATATCTTTCATAATGGCCAGCCTCTTTTCCCTCTCATGGAACCCACCAATGGAATCAGCCCAATCAGCCAGTCCATCCATGTGAAGTCCCCGCGTCAGCCACACTTCAACTCCCACCATCAGCAGGGCAGCCCCGGCCAGCCATCGAAAACCAAGCAACGTCAATGAACTGCCGATGCCAAAGAGAATCAGGCCAAGGAAGAGACCGACCACAGGGAACCAAGGCAGGGAGTTAGAAAGCTCATCGCTCTCCTTTCCCGGCCACGAAATAAGTGTCAAGGTCCTGAAGGCAGTTCCGAGGCCATTAATAGGGGAGTTTCTTTTCATGCGCCCGGCTCTATCCCAACTTCTTGAAAAGTGGCCATTTCGTTATAGATCCTTACTGAGTCTTCGATTAGTTGCATGGCCAGAGTAGCTCCGGTTCCCTCGCCAAGTCGAAGGTTTAAGTCAAGAATAGGACGTAGCCCTTCCTTTCTAAAGAAGGTCCCATGTCCATTTTCAAAGGATTGATGGGAGAAAAAAAGATAATCCTTCACTGCCGGATTCAAACGCATAGCCACCAGGGCGCCTGCGCTTGATATAAATCCATCTACTACCACAACTATACGCCGGGCTGCACCTCCCAAACAAAGTCCACATATGGCTGCAATTTCGAGCCCTCCCACGGCCGCAAGGGTTGACACTGGATCATCGAGGCGTTCCCGATTTGTTTTTAGGGCCTTTTTTATGACATCAACTTTGTGTCTTATTCCATCTTCATCAAGCCCCGTTCCTCTACCAGTTACATCAATGACTTCGGCCGGCAGGAGAGCGGAAAACACAGCCGAAGACGGTGTGGTATTTCCGATACCCATCTCACCTGAGGCGATCATCACAGTCCCGTTATCACAGGCCTTATCAGCAATTTCAATGCCTACATTGATGGCCTTTTCGGCCTCTTCACGGGTCATTGCCGGTTCCCGGGCAATGTTGCCGGTCCCTCTTTTTACATTCTTCTTGATGAGTCCTTCCGCGTCCTTAATATCTTCCTGCATACCAATGTCGATAACCGATACACGAGCCCCGGCACAGCGGGCGAGGACATTGATTGCCGCCCCTCCGGCCATAAAATTTTTAACCATCAAACCCGTGACCTCCTGAGGATAGGCGCTAACGCCATCTGCGACTACACCATGATCCCCTACAAATACAAAGACTTCTTTTTGTGCAAGTGAAGGTCTTTCTTCTTCACGGATGGCCACAACACGGGCGGCCATTTCTTCCAGGCGACCCAGACTCCCCCTTGGCTTGGTCAGATTATCGATCCTTTCCCATGCCATAGCCAACCAGTTTTTAGAAAGCGGTTTAATCTGTTTTAAAGTCTTTTCCCACATTTTCAAAATACCCTCCCTATTTTAAAGTTCACAAAAAAACCCCACCCAGGTCATAGCGACATCTGACCCGGATGGGGTTATGGCATCTCCATCCCTCATGATCGGCAGGTCTTCTGGCTTACCCGCTCCCGGCTCGCCTTCCCGTTAGGTACTTATCCGGTATTCGTAAATTTGAGTACCAGAAGAGCACCTGACAGTGGCTTTTCATCCGGTTTAAAGGCAAACCGGAACTTTGCCGGGAGATAACTACACCATAAAAACAAGGATTATCGGTGTCGGGATTACAGCACCGGCCATTGTGCGGCGGATTCTAATCGCCTTCCCTTTTCACCCGCTTTCGGAACCAAAATGGCCCTTAGCGGACACCGATCATGATTCTTTATACATCTGTTTTTAAGGGCTGTAAGGCCTAAGTTCACAGCCCTTTCGTAACCTAATTCAAGAGAATTGTCAACACAAGAACCATCGGAACCATCATTACAGCCAGGCATCAAAACTCGCCAAACAGATTAAGTTGGTTGTCGTGCTCTTTTTCCTCCTTTTTCTTGTTCTCAGCGATCTTCCGATTGATCTCATCGTGTCGCGCCGTTTTCTCCGCGGCTTCCCGTTCTTTAAGGCGCTGCTGTTCAGCCATGTATTTTTGGAACTCCTCTTCCTCTTTCTCGTCGGCAAATTCAACCACAATCTCGGGTTTGTGCAACATACTTTTTGGAATTATCAAACCATGAGGAAGCTCAACAAATGTCAATGCATCAGATATCTCCGGGCTGCAAAACCCTTCAGCGCCCAATCCAAGATTGCACGCTTTCTCAATCTGAGTCGCCTTATTGCCAACGGTCGATTTTTTAACACCAAAGAAATCACAGATGGTATCGGCTGACAGAAAAAGCTCATTATCAGGGTCAAACAAAAAATTCAGGCGGGCAATTACGTAGATGATTGAGGCAGCCCATATTTCTTTCCTGCCTCTGGTTATGGAAATTTTCCGCTTCCTGCCCAACGTGTCACACAGCTTCAGAGCATAGCCGGCCAACTCCTCATTTAAATGCTCTTCGCAAAAGGCCTGCACCAATTCCTTGATTTCATTCAATCGTTCATCTTTTTCGGTTTTTGCCATAGTGGTTCTCTCCATTATGTCTTTAGAATGCCCTTTTTCTTCCTTGAACCAAGCAACGATTCGACTCCGAACATTTCTGGCTTGTGGTCCGAACTATCGATCCAGCACATTGGATTATAGGTATCGAAAATTTTTGACAGCGTCATTTACCACAAACACTTTCGTGTTGTTGCCTTTGGGGTCAGCAAGGAAAAGGAAAAATCCAGGCTGCTTTGGGTTGTAGCCTAAGACCGAACCTTGCATCACTTCGCCATCTGGAAAGGTGACCTCTACCTTACGGCCTGAAGGCCTGTCTCCTTCCACAAACCTTTTTTGTTCCTCATAATCCGGATTCCCTACAAAATCTTTCACGAAGAACACAGCCTTCAACTCATTCACATGCACTTCCTCCGGCTCCCCGGATGTTCCTCTGGCATCTTTAGAAAGATGAAAAACGGGTTTGTTCGGGAAGAAATCCTGCGAGTAGCCTTTTTTCATCCGGCCATTACGAAATCGTGCAATGATCTTAGCTGGTTCCATCTCGATCCTCCTTTTCCGCGTTTTGCATTAATGCCGTCATTTGATTTCCCCATCCACCTCCATTAAGCCTGTTCATGAATTAACGCCTACCTTCCTGATGCCCTCAAGATATGAAGAAGAACCTTGAAAGACACTTTATGAATTGCATGGGAATCTATCTTTTGCCCCTCCCCCATATGTTTCTATTACAGGCTTTTAAGGAAAAGAAGAAATAATTATGAGAAATTGGCTGACGTTACTGATCTTTTTGTTCATAGGACGTCAGTTAAATGAACGGCCTAAATCTGTAACCCGTTGCAGTAAAAGTCTTTTACAGTTTTATGCTGGGCGCTAGGCTGTTTTTTCCCTGTAGTAATACGCCCTTATAAATTTAGCTATAATCTCGCGCTGTTTGGTATATGGTTTCACGAATCGGATTCCGGTAAGTGCACCATTGGGATCCAATTCCCTGGAATGAATTACCTCTCCTCCAATCTTTATCCTATTATCTTCGAGGTCAAGGGTCACTATGAGGATATTTTTTGAATTAATCACTTTAGGGGTTTCCATTAAAACCCCACCTTGACTTATGTTCAAAATGTGCAAAACTTTTCCCTTTCCCTCTTCAATTTTTTGAAGTTTATCATCCAGACAAACATAATCCACACCACTGGATATATTGATTCTCGGATATTTCCTTCTATCTGTTTCTGGCACCTTATCCTCTCCTTTTGGTCGTTTTACTTAAGATTAAATGATTTGGCAGTATCTACTTTTAACGCATTTCAGGTTCATATTCAATATTTTATGAACGTATCCGAGAGACAGACCGAGGGTCTCTGGTTTCTCATGGACTTGACGGCTCGTTTCATCCTCTCAGCCCTGCAAACCCCTTTTTATCCCAGATTGTGCAGTAGAATCCATAGCGAGGCGCAGAAAACCATAGCGAAACGCGCAGTTGGAGCGATTTTGTGACGTAGGCATATTAATAAATATGTCAAGGAGCAACCTGCCAGAGGCGGGTAAAAATCGGGAAACAAGCTTTGCAGCAAGGATTTTCAAGTCGCAGCAGGAGGCTACTGCACAATCTGGGTTTATAATTGCTCTAAATTCCTGGCATCTATCGTCACACTTCTCACTTTATCTCCGTCACTGAACGCCATCTTCCATTTGCTCTCACTCAGTTCAAATGCCAGATGCAATACCATCTATTTTGTGCTATCTTTCTGCAAGGGGGTCTCTATGGCATTTTTCGGTGATTTTTTTTGTCCTTTATATCGCCAAAGGCTGACCAAGGGGACCTTGCATAGTATCTATTTTACCCAGGTATTTTTAGGCCTGGAGATACTGAGATAGGTAGAACATACATGGCATTATTTCGTAATTTAAAATAGTTGGTTCGACGGTAAGAAATGTCAGGTTTTGAAAAATAGAAAGTTGAAGATAAATTTCACCCCATGGAAAATGAATTCAAAGATATCAAATCACTTTTAGGAAACGAGGGTGTAGATTTCAGGGTTCATGTGCATGAGCCTGTTTATACATCCGACCAGGCTGCTCGGGTGAGAAAAAAACCACAAAAGAGTGGTGTCAAATCGCTCAT
>CP070700.1:2827483-2831315 GCA_020349865.1 Desulfobacteraceae bacterium | reverse complement strand
TGCGACACTGTTTGGGGAGGTTTATCTACAGGCTCCGACATGATAAAAATATGCTGGATCTCTTCGTAGTCCTCTGAAAGAACCTCCATCCATCCTCGCCAGACAAGCACCAGTTTTTCATTATCCATATCGACCCACAAGGTGTCGAGATTCAATTGGATTTCATTAAAACGGTCCTCTTCAGATTCTGATTCAGCAGGGATACTTACAAAACACCTGGCTCTCAGAGCGGGAAGGTTGGTCCTGTATTTGGGATTCTCAGGATGCAGGTTTTCAAAAAAGAGGGCTTCATCCCCTTGAAGGTAGCCTTCCACCTGCATATCCGGAGGGGCGGCATTATAGTGGCCCCAGTCGAAATCCTGAGGAAACCAGGGCCAGCGCTCTTCAAGATATTTTCCCTTATAAGTGCCCATTCGGGAGGAACGCTGTTCCCACATTTTTCCCAAAGGACCGAAGCCTGCAGGTTCGGGCCTGCTTCGGGGAGATCCTATCATATTTTGAGGGTTCTCTATATTGGGAAGAAACCTTACTTTCTTGCCTTCCTCAGTCTCCTGTTTTGAAAAACCTTTTCCAACTGGATTCTTTTTGTGCCCTTGTCCGCCGAAGCTGTTTTCATATTTCAGCTCCATTTGGGTAAAGGGCTCGGGATCTGATATGGTCCTAGCGCCAAAAGTCCTTTTCCACTGGCGGTCGCCGAATACGTTGAGTGTTTTCTCATGAGTTCCGACCTGAAACTTGACCTGGCAGGCTGGAACCGGTTTGCCGTTCGGGGAGTGACAGTGACCGGAAAGAAGAAGGTCTGCCTTTGGTTTGAAATAAGCGAAATCGGATTCGTAACGGCAGCTTCCATGCATATCAACATCATCAGGATATAACTCATCCCCAGTCGGGAAAAGCTGTTCTTCCGCAGGTGTCGCATTACTCTCTGGATTCAGGTCAAATGTTCCCTTGATGATCATTGTCAGTGAATGTCCCGGGAAATTTAGCCTGCCTATTATGGGTGCGAAATGAAAAGATGTAAGGTTAATAGCATCCAATAAAATATCTTCCTTTATTTTAAGACCTCAAAATTTTTATGTTTTATTTTTCCTTTTTTAAAGTGAGTCCCCTCTGTGGTATCCAGAAAAATATTTTTTGTCTTAAGAAATATTTTGGTACCACTTTTCAAAATTATTTGACCATCCATTTTATCATTACTCAATCGAATATCTCCGGTTTTCTGAAATACGGCTATGCGAGCCCATTTTTTTTGCTTTTTATTATCGCGTGTAATAAGACTGATACCTTTCGTATCCTCGTTTTTATTATCTATAAATATTGTCGAATATTCTTTGTTAGGCGGCTCTCCATTAAAAAGCTTAATTTGATTTTTCTCCACCACAATATTAGAACCCCTGCCCAGACTTTTTTTTACGCTCTTTTCTTTAAGAGCAGCCATTTTTGCAGCTTTTGTATGCGGCCTTAAAGTAGGGAATGCAATATTCGCTAGTTTTGCTACTTTTTTGGTGTCCTCTTTGTTGAAATCAAGATAAGAATCATAATATCGCCAATCTTTGGCCTCTTTCTCTTCCTGTTGGTTAACTCCAATCACGATTCTACCATTCTCTCCATCAGTTTTATTCGAATCACCACCTTTAGTGGAAACCACTCCCACAGTCCCATCTCTATGTAACCAGACCTTTGCTGATGGATCAACATGTCTGACAGGTTCAATCAAGTCATCCCTCATTTTATACATTCCCAATATAAGATCACATATTATAGTGCCAACTGATAAGGCGGCAGTACCTAATCCAAACACGCTCGCACCACTTGGCACTTTTTTTAATCCGTGCTCAAAAGCCCCGGCTGCACTTAAGGTTGCCAAAAGACCCGATATTAAACTAGCAGTTGCTAACCACTCCTCCCCTCCCCAAGAAACAACCGGGAGGGATTTCGTTAATTCGCTTCCTCCCTGTTTATCATACCAACTTCCTTTCCCAATACCTTCACCAGTCTCAGTTACTTTGTTACCCAAAGACAGCGTGAGTCCGTCTGGCGTTGCCCTCATAATTGATTTATTCTCGTTGCCTCTATCAGGTTCCTGGAAGCCGGCAAGAAGGCAATACTCGTCACCAGCCCCTAATATAATGTCATGCCTGGAGGTTAATAACGTATCACTTTTTGTATCCGTTACATTTGGACCCGCGACCCAATCCCACTTATAGCCATAGACCCACTCATGACCAGCCCCCATAAAAATCTCATGTTTGGATCCTAAGAAACCTTCAAATGCGAATCCAGCTACAGCCTCCATGGTCCATCCTGCATACGCTTCAAGTTTCGTACCAACACCTGCTTCTAGGGTATCTCCAACCGTCCAACTTTCTGAATCACTGTCTGTCCAGGTTTTAAAACTTCTACCAAGCTGGATGCCTGAACTATGGTGTGGGCTATAAATGTGGATATGCTCGTCGCCAGGTGTAGCATCGAATATCATTTCATTTCCGAAGTTGTCCCGTACCACACTCTTTGTCTGATTTGAACTGGTTACAGGGCTGATTGTTTCCGGGTTAGGTATGGATCCTGAAATAATCGGCCGGTCCGGGTCACCGTCCACAAAGGTTAAAAGCACCTCAGCACCCTTATGCAAAGGGAAGTGCATGCCATAATCTGAACCGGCATATGGCTGGGCCATGCGTACCCAGCGGGAGGCCTTGCCGTCCTTGTTGCCGCTCTGGTCAAAGGGCAGTATGATCTTGTAGCGGCCCTGATCATCTACCTCCCCGTTTTTACCGTCTCCGGCAGCATCAACGGTTGCATTAATGATACCATTGAATTTAGGCT
Organism: Desulfobacteraceae bacterium; assembly: GCA_020349865.1. The sequence goes on along the minus strand of CP070700.1, from coordinate 2,828,489 downwards.
TGGGGGTTTTACGCTCGGGACGAAACTGGATATCCGAAGGAATGGCCGAAAAACGGTTGGAATAGGTGAGCTTCTCTTCTCTCTCTGCGGATTCATCCCCCATCCCGGCCCACATAGATCCGGTCTGGTGTCCTTCATGTTCGACCTCGAGAATCAGGTATTTCCGGTTATAGCTGTCCCGATAACACTCCTCGAGTTCAAAGAAAAAGCCCGGGCACATATTGGATGCCGTGCCCTCACCATGGAAGATATTCTCCCGGCATTTGATCTCCTCGGCCCTGATCTTTGCAAGCCCGTTTCCCTGCCCCGGATCTTTAAAGTGCTCTCCATATATATAAACCTCACCCCGTCCTTTGGAGTCCACCTCGGCCTCACCTTTAATCTCCAGAGAGGGCTTTCGGTAGTTGTAATCTTTGAGAATAACTTTTTTGGGGAGCATCTTCTGGGTGCAGACAAACGCCTTGATGGCCTCCTCTTCAGGCGCCAGTCCCGATGGAGTGAAATACGGAATAATCGCATCACCTGGAATATCCATGTGGGCGGTGGAGCTGTCGGTGATGATGATCTTTTCGTTCTGCTCCCCTTGCTCGAAATAATAGTAAATTCCCTCCCGCTCCATCCACCGGGAGATAAAATCAAAGTCGGTTTCCCGGTACTGGCAGATGTACTCCCACTGGGGATAGCTCCTGGTCAGCTTCAGCTCGTAGTCCTGGGTGGTCAACCCGGCCTGTTTCAGGATTTCCTCGATGATATCGGGCACTTTCTTGTCGAGAAAGAGCTGGTTTTCGTGATAGAGGTTGGTCTGGCGCAGCCGGGGCACCAGAAGGGCTCGGTAGAAGTAATGGCCCTTTACCTCGTTGAGCTGCTCAAATTGGGACACAGCCCCGTGGATCGGGAGGTCTTGATCACCGCCCTTGATGGTGAGGGTGGCGGGGTTCTGCAGGACCCCCTTGAGGTCGATCTCGCCGTCGTCCGAGGCAAGGGTGATGTCGAACTCATAGAGCCG
>CP070700.1:2822467-2827383 GCA_020349865.1 Desulfobacteraceae bacterium | reverse complement strand
TATTGATGGATTCGTAAAAGTCATTTCGTTGTTTAATGGCCTTTTTTGAAGTCCCTAAATCTCGCTTCGCTAAGGGCGGGCCCTTAGCAAAAAATGCCAATGCACTACTTCAATGACTTTTACGAGTTTGTCTATATTGAAAGCCGGAAAATTGATAAAATGTCCTAAATCCGAGATCGAACTTAAATTGAAGTAAGTGTAAAATGGAAAAACCTTGTTGGTTAGGGGTTATAAGGCTTTTTTTGTTTGGTAACTACCTTATTTTACCCTGCCGGCAAGGTTTTTTCATGTTTTATCCTCCAGAAAAAACAAATCAATCTCGGTTTTAGGGTTAGTAAAACCGAAGACGGGCAATGCTAATTCGAGGATTTTACTACTGAGGATTAATATCTCAAGGACCAGTAAATAGAATGGAACCTATAATAGGCCAAAATATAGATTACAATCAAATGGGGACACTAAGGGCTTTTTCTTTTTATTTTTTATAAAACAAAAAACGATACGTTTTTAGCCTTTTCAACTCTATAAATCGAAGCAATCCAACCAGTGTAATTGAAGGTACAAATGATTCATAGCCATCTTTAAGATTCTTCAATGTTTTTATATACCTACTTTTTAGAGGATATTTCAGATGGAGGTTTTCAAACTTATCTTTATTTATCTCTATGCATTAGGTTTAAGTCAAGTTTTCTTAAAAATTTCAAGATCCGCAATGTTTGACAAAAGCCAGAATCGTAGCTATACTTTATAAAGAAGATAAGTTCTTGATATATATCTATCATTAGCATTGTCAAGCATTTTAATATGTAACCCAAGGACCCTCACACCTTGTGCGATATATTTAATGATGTTCCAGCTTTGCCAAATTTTTAAAGCATCACTTTAAAATGTAAACTTAAATATACTAAATTCTTAATATTCTAGGAGTAAATTATGCCAGTAGACATTTACCGGAAGTTGGCTGAACATTTGGATAACCTTCCTGGCGGTTTCCCTGCCACTGAGAAAGGCGTAGAGTTACGCATTCTACGGCGACTTTTTAATCCAAACGAAGCAGAACTGGCTTTACACTTGAGGTTGATGCCTGAAGAATCTAAGGTTATAGCCGACCGAGCCAAAATTGCACCAGAGGAAGCCACTCAGCGCCTAGAGAAGATGGCCAGAAAAGGACTCGTATACAGGATGGAGCGTCAGGGCATCGCGACAAGATACATGGCCAACCAATATGTTGTCGGGATAATGGAATTCCAGGTAAATAATATCGATCTGGATCTCATCAATGACATGAACGAGTATATGCCCACACTTCTTGATGAGGCTTGGAAATTTCCTCAGAAACGAACTATTCCTGTGGCCCGCAGCCTTACCCACGAGCATACGGTACTGCCTTATGAACGAGCAGATGAACTGGTGCGGGTTCATAACAAGTTCTTGGTGGCTCCCTGTATGTGTTTTCGGAAACACATCATGCTGGGTAAAAGCTGTAAAAAACCTGAGGAGACCTGTCTAATCCTGGGGGATGCTGCGGATTACTATCTGCTTAATGGGCTGGGCCGATTGATTGATTTGCAAGAAACACTGGATATTCTCAACCTGGCGGAAGAAACCGGACTGGTGTTTCAGCCAAGTAACGCCAAGAAGCCGGCAAATATATGCCTATGCTGCGGCTGTAGCTGTGTGGTACTCAATCACATCAAACACCATTCCCGACCTGCCAGCCTAGTGTCATCACCATTTGTGGCTACCGTAAATATCGACACCTGTGTCGGCTGTGGAAAGTGTCTGGATCGGTGCCAGATGGAGGCACTTAAGCTTAACGACGATACGGTGGCCCTGGACGTAGCCCGTTGCATAGGCTGCGGACTGTGCGTTACCACTTGTCCTACAGGGTCACTTTCTTTGTTGCGGAAGTCTGAGCCGGAGCAGCCGGAGGTTCCAAAGAACATGATGGAGATTGCCATCAAGCTGGGACGAGTACGTGGTAAGCTATGATCAGCCATAGAAGCTGTTAAATGAGGGTCTCACTGCGATGGCCTTACGAATAAGGTTGATCTGCAGCAGTAAGTGCCGAGACTGTAAGCAAAAAAACTATAACGATTCATCCTTCCAAAGGAATTATACTATTGTATATCTTTTTCAGTTTTTCTCGTTGGATATTCCAGGAAAGTTCCTTTTCTATGCGCGCCCTTCCAAGGCTGCCCATTTTCGATCTGGATTTTTCATCCTTAAGAAGTTCCAGAAGTTTCTCAGCAAAAAGGGTAGTAGAATTTTCTCTTATATACAATGCAGCTTCACCTGCAGAAATTTCACCTTCGGTTGTGTAGAATTGTATAATTGGCCTGCTAAAAGTCATATATTCCAAAATCTTAATCATTGTAGACTTGTCTGTGAATTCGTTGTTATACTCAGGATTCACACAGATATCGACGGTTGATAGAAGTTCATAAAGTTCTTCATCGGGAATATAACCGGTAAAATATACATAGTTGTCTAAACCCATTCTTAGGCAGTGTTTGATTAATACTTTCAAATGTGGACCAGTTCCAACTATTATAAACTTAATATTAGCGATACTTTTTTGATTCACTATATAATCAGCAATATCTAAAATATTTTCAATACCTTCCTGCTCTCCGATTACTCCGACATATCCAATAAGGTAGTCAAAACCTCCCTTCCATTTTGAGGGATTGGGTTTAACGGGTTTTACTCTATCCAAATCAGGCCCATTACGAAGAATAATAACGTTTTTTGGATTTTTTCCACCTCGCTCTATTGCAATTCTACGATAGCTTTCATTAGTTGAGACAATCAGGTTGGTTGTTTTGAAAGTCAACCATTCCATTAAGAGTAATACCCTGTATAAAATTCCCTTTTTGCCGAATTTTGCAAAAAAATTTTCAGGTGCGATATCATGATGGTCAAAAATGAATTTAACGCCAAGGGGCTTGAAGAACAGAGCTACTATGAATAGATGGTCAGGAGGATTTGCACCATGGATTATGTCAAAACGCCTTCTAAAGTAAATGCGGAAGCTGAGCAACAGCTCCCAAAAAAGTGCGTTAGCATATTCTAAAAGCATCCCTGCCTTACTATCACCTTCGATAGGCATTGGATGTCGAAATATATCGATACCCTCTAAGCGGATATATCGTTCTTTTGCAAGTTTATGGATTGGAGATATGATGGATACTTGATAGCCAAGATCCCGCGCAACCTTTGCCTCTTTCCAAACTCTGCCATCAAGAGGAACCGGATTGTTTTCTACAATAAAAAGGATGTGCTTTTTCTTTTTTACCATGCTATGCTAATGTATCCTTTTATCGGCCTTGCAGCAACCGGTTTCGGACTTTTGTCGCTACAGTTTCTTCCTGCCAAAAGTCAGTGTTCCTTTTGCAACCACCTGGCCATCGACAATGGCCGTTCCCTCTACCAGTGCTACTTGATCAAGCATTTTGACCACGTTTACTTCCATAACTATAGTGGCTCCTGGCAGTACAGGCACAAGGAATCTCATATCATTAATAACACCCAGAACTAGCAGCTCATCCTTATCAAGACCTTTTCCCGTTGTGCTGCTGAACAATATCGACGCACTCTGCCCAATGGCCTCAACGATCCATGTTCCAGGCATAATCGCATAGTCCGGAAAGTGTCCCAGGAACTGAATCTCATTTCCTGTTACGTTTTTCAGGGTTTTGATGCGCTTGCCGGGTTCCATCTCTAAGACCCTGTCCACCATGATGAGGGGAAACCTCTGTTTTAGTAGTCCCCTTACCTGTTCAAACGTCATCATTGTGCTTCCTCACAGAAATTGTTTTAATACCGACACAGGACCATTGCCAATGCTCGCGGCAGAAAACGTGCTCCCGCCTGGTGGGGCGCGGCATCGCAGGCCAGTCGCTTTACACGCAAACCTACTTCTTCAGTCATCTTCAGAGGCTGGCTTTCATAGTTGAATTCGTATATGTGATCCCGCTGTGCTTACTCTATTGCTGTGCTGAAGAAAACCAGTCAATCATCCGCAAGATGATTTATTATTGCTGCAAAGAGACGACGGGGTTCCATCAAATGCTCCGCTAACATAGCTGCAATGATCCCTTGATATCCTTTGCCGCGGTCTGCCTGGGCAATCTCAAGTGCATCTTTAACCTCAAACTTCACACGGCCCTCGTGCCCAGAAGCACTGAGCAAACGTTTTGCAACCGCCACTGCCGGGGGGCTGATATCGAGTCCTTCGAGGAGGATATCCGGCCGCTCTTCCGCTGCCAGCAGCCCAATAACACCGTAGCCGGATGCTAATTCCGGCACCTTGGCCTGGGATGGCAACCGTTTGAGAAAATCGTCACGGTAAAGAGCAATATGGCTCACCATGGAGGGCCAAAATGGGTAGATCAGAATAGCTGCCCACATGTATGGGTTCATATACCCTTCGTCTTCGTAAACCCCTGATATGACTTCAGGCAAACTTTTTTAACCATAAGAATTTGCTTTCACAAACCATAAGAATTTGCTTTTTAACCATAAGAATTTGCTTTCATGGATAGAATAATACGCATAATTTTTAACTTTTGTCAAGACAATTATTCAAAGAGAACTTAGCATAAGATGAAAAGGAGGATAATTTACAAGAGAGGAAAAAAAAGAGTAGTAGTGGAAATAATCTAAAGACACCGAAAGGCAACCCAAATATGACAAATTCTGGCACACCAATAGAGTAGAGATATTGGTAGGGTCCTGATACGGCCAGGTTATGCGGGAAGATGGAACCGTGACATTCAGAGAAATGCCCAACTTAATACAGGTTGATGCGATTAAAAAGGCACTGCAGGCCATTGCCAGTCAATCAGTAGATAATATTGGACAAGTTACACAGCAGGGAAGGCGCACTGCACTGTTAGCTACTGAATTAAGGG
>CP070700.1:2814563-2822367 GCA_020349865.1 Desulfobacteraceae bacterium | reverse complement strand
TCAAGAAGGGCAAGCAATTTTAGAGGACTCAAATAGAAATATATTGAAGTTTTACGTTCGACCACCCTTCAGTGAAATTCACACGCCATCTGATGATGAGATCCGAGAGATAAATAAAAGGTATCAATCAAAGGATTCAACCCCGACTGATGAACCATTGACTGACATGGAAGCCGAGGCATTGAGCGTGATAAGAGAACATTACCGCATCTATCATGAGCCGATCTTGGCTACTGAGCTGGATAAAAAGCTAAAGCTGAAACGCGGCAGAAAACGGCAGACGTTGCTCAATCAAATGCTTGAGAAGGGGTTGATTGAAAAAGTGACAGTACCTGGAGGAAGAGGCAATCCCTTGCTCCGAATAATTCCTCTCGTCTAATTGGTTCCACGGCGGAACGAAAGCGGAACGAAATGGAACCAACAAAAACTGATCGGAACCAAAATCTGGCCCGGAACGAAAAAGGAATTGTAATTAATTGAAATTACAAGGGTTTGATCGGTTGTTTGGTTCCAGAAACACCGTCTATGGAACAAAATGGTAGGGGTTTCACTTAGAAAAAGCACTAGGAGAAAGGCTGATCAGATTTGACACCAGGGAGCTGGACAAATGTTTGACCAGCCGGGCTGGTATTTTTGCATCTGCCGGGAAACTAGAGAGGCAGTAGGTCCTCAAGACGAAATTAAATTACTATGAAAATCCTGGACCCAAAAAATGTTGCCGAGAGGCTTGGAAAATCCGTTCGATGGGTATATTCTTATGCGGGTGAACTGGGTGCCGCGCGCATCGGCGGCTCATGGATTTTTACAGAGGAGGGCTTGCAGGATGCCATACAAAGAAAAAGGGGGAACATGGCGGAGCAAGGTTTATTCTCAGGGCAGACCATACACCAAACGGTGCAAAACCAAAAAAGAAGCCCTGAAATGGGAAAACGAAAAACGCAAGGAGTTAAAGGAGTTAAACAAGAAGACCTATACAGCCTCCTTACTTAAAGCAGCAACGGATTATTTGAAATATTGTGAAAGACACTTTAACCGCACGACCTTCACGGATAAGCGGAAGGCTATTAAAGAAATGATGGCAATTACCGGTAACATAGATATTGAAGAAGTGGAACCTAATGTAATCCTCCATGATATTTTGTTGCCTCAGCCAACACCGAATCTTTACAACAAAAGGCGTAAAGAACTTCATGCCTTCTTTGAATATTGTAAAGATTTCTTCGGACTTCAAATTAATCCTGTTGCTCCCATTAAGAAACTGCCCATCAAACGGAAACCGCAGCCAGTCCCGACAGAAGAAGAATTTCTCAGGCTTCTTATGGTTGCTAACCGGCATGACAAGAACCTACTTACTGCCTGTGCCAGCACAGGAGGCCGAAGGTCTGAAATTTTCAGGTGGACATGGACAGAAGACATAAATTTTAAGGATCGGAAAATCCGCCTCGGGAATCGCAAAAACAGGGCCAGGGAAATGCGTTATCGTTGGATTGATATAAACGATGAACTTTACGAAGCTCTTCAAGATCAGTGGAAAACAAAACTGCCCCATTCTGATTATGTGTTTCAAAACAGAGATCCCAGACACCCCAATTACGGGGATCGATAAACAACAAGACGGAAGTTTATGAAGGGACTATGTAAAAAGGCAGGGATCGATAAACCAATACGCTTCAGGGCTTTGAGAAGGTTTTTTGCCTCCCTCCTGGCAGACAACAGGGAAAAACTGCCCACCATCCAGAAGCTTCTGGGTCACGCTGCAGTATCCACCACTGACAGGTATATTGAACGGATAAAAGACGAAACCAGAGCAGCGGTTCAGAAGATTTCCTTCGAGAAAAAAGCACACCGAGAAAGCACATAAAAAAAGAAAGGGATAGCAAAAACTGCTATCCCCTTGATTTTACTTGGTAGTCCCAACGGGACTCGAACCCGTGTCGCCGGCGTGAGAGGCCGGTATCCTAGACCGCTAGACGATGGGACCAGTTGGCTGGGGGACGAGGATTCGAACCTCGGTTAACGGGGCCAGAACCCGCCGTATTGCCACTATACGATCCCCCAGTTAATTTATTTAACTGAAGAAATTTCATCCAAAAGTCAAGCAAAATTTGCGTAGCAAGTATAACTTGATTTATGGTAAAGCTTTATCATTTTGAAAAAGCCAACCATGGCCCTTCCTTTTTTTATTTTCAAAGAGCTAAAGTATTACGATTTATGAACTTGAGCTTCAGCACAATTTCCGATAAAAGATGACGGGAGAAGCTCAGCGTCAAACCGCAGAGGCTTCGCAATGATAGTTGCCGATGGGCCGGTGATTTTGCGAGGGGTTAAATGACCGCATATTTTATTAGACGTTTTCTATTAATTATACCGACGTTTATTGGGATCACCATTATGGTGTTTATTATCACCCGGTTTGTTCCGGGCGGCCCCATCGAGCGTATCATCGCCCAGGCACAGCAGATGCCGAGCATTCAGGGGGCCGGCCCCAGGGCGACAACTGCCGAGCAGACGCAACCCCTTTCCGAAGAGCAGATCGAGGAGTTGAAGAAATACTACGGTTTCGACAAACCAGTCCTTGTCAGCTATTTCCTCTGGCTGGGCAAGGTGCTGACCGGAGATCTGGGCACATCAACCCGTTATTACGACCCGGTGTGGGGCATGATCAAGGAACGCATTCCCATATCACTTTATTTCGGGATACTTTCTCTGATCCTGGTTTACGGCATATGTATTCCCCTTGGCATCCTCAAGGCGATTAAACACAAAAGTTCTTTTGACAATTCCACATCAGTCATCGTTTTTACCGGTTATGCCATACCCGGCTGGGTTGTCGGGGTATTTATGCTGGTGTTTTTTGCCTCACACTGGGAAATCTTCCCCCTCGGAGGACTGGTGAGCGATGATTTCGAAGATTTTGCCCTGATGGGAAAGATCCTGGATTTAATCTGGCACACGATTCTCCCGCTCCTCGCGTATGTGGTCGGCTCGTTTACGGTGATGACCTTCCTGATGAAAAACACACTCATGGATAACCTGGCTTCGGACTATGTACGCACTGCCATTTCAAAGGGCCTGCCCTTCAGGCAGGCCGTCTTCAAGCATGCCCTCAGAAACAGCCTGATTCCTATTGCGACAAGTTTTGGGAACAACATATCAATCATACTTTCGGGCTCATTCCTTATCGAAACGGTTTTCAATATTAACGGTATGGGACTTCTTGGCTATGAATCGGTCGTTGAACGGGATTATCCGGTGGTCATGGGAATCCTGGTAATATCATCCCTTCTTTTTATGATCGGCAACATTTTGTCGGACATTTGCGTTGCCATTGTAGATCCCAGGGTAAAGTTCGAATAGACATAATGAAACTCAATCCCTTAACCATAAAAAAAATCAAGCGGTTCAAATCCATAAAGCGGGGATACTATTCCTTTATCATTCTCCTTGTTATGATCTTCGCCTCCCTTTTCGCTGAATTGCTTGTAAGCAATCGAGCGCTTATCGTGCACTATGAGGGTAAATTTTACTTCCCAACTTACGTAAATCTGATCCCTGGTACCACATTCGGTCTTGATTATAGTTATGAGGCAAATTACCGGGAGCTTGCCGGTCTTTTTCGGGCCGAAGGCAGAGGGAACTGGGTCTTAGTGCCCATAGTTCCCTTCGATGCTTATGAAAACGACCTCAGAAAAGACAAATTCCCTCCTTTCGCACCATCCGCAAAAGAAAAACATTATCTGGGGACCGACGCGGTGGGAAGGGACATCGTTGCGCGGCTTGTCTATGGGTTCAGGATTGCAATTTTCTTCTCCCTGTTGCTCCTGTTGGTCAATTATACCATTGGCGTCAGCATCGGAAGCGCCATGGGATTTTGGGGCGGTAAATTCGATCTGATTTTCCAGCGGATTATTGAAATCTGGTCAAACGTGCCGTTTCTCTATGTGATCATTATTATTTCTTCTATCATGGTCCCCAATTTTTTCATGTTGATTCTGATCATGGCCTTTTTCGGTTGGATCGGTATCACCTGGACCATGCGAACTGTTACCTACAAGGAGAAGGCAAGGGAATATGCCCTTGCGGCAAAGGCGTTGGGTGCTTCTAACCTCCGGATAATATTCAAGCACATCATTCCCAATACAATCGCGATCATTGTGACCTTTGCCCCGTTTTCGGTTTCAGGTGGAATCGTTGCGCTGACATCCCTTGATTATCTCGGCTTCGGACTCCCCCCACCAACACCGAGTTGGGGCGAGCTTCTGCAACAAGGCTGGAACAACCTGGATGCCTGGTGGATTGCCGGTTCGGTTATTGCCGCAATGATAATTACCCTGGTAACGGTAACTTTTGTGGGAGAAGCGGTCAGGGAAGCCTTTGATCCAAAGCTTCATACGACCTATGAGTAGGTCACGCTCGTGGATTTCATGGCCATAAGAAATAAAACCAAAAAGGTGTGAATAGGCTATGGCAATACTATCCAACAAAAAGCCTTTCTTACTTGTGCTCGCTCTCCTTGCGGTGATGCTTTTGCTGGTTCTCTTTATGGTTGCATACCAGGGTAAAAGCTCAGGGGAAGTCGGAGCAACCCAAGCGGGCCTGGCCGAAGACGCGGTAGTCTTCAAAGCCGATATTTCGAAGACCCCCCCTCCCGCCGATCTTGAATGGCTTACCAATGATGCAGACCCCGTCTACACCTCACCGGAGGCAAAAAATGGCGGAACGCTGAATTCCTGGATATTGAGTTTTCCGCTCACCTTCCGCGTCGTGGGGCCTGATTCAAACAGCAGTTTCAGGAGTGCAATTCTCGGTAACCAGCTCTCTCTGATAGGTATCCATCCCAACACGGAAAACATCGTTCCGGAGCTTGCAACCCACTGGGCCTATGATAATGACAAAAAAACAATGTACTTCAAACTCAACAAAAAGGCGCGCTGGTCCGACGGCACACCGGTAACGGCCCATGATTTTGCCTATACCCTGGAATTTATGCGTTCCAAGCATATTATCGCACCGTGGTACAATGACTATTATTCAAAAGAAATAGACAAAGTGATCGTCTATGACGATCATACCCTGGCGGTGGTCAGCACCAAGGCCCAGCCGGATCTGCATTTAAAGATAGGAATCAGTCCGACGCCCCGGCATTTCTATGGGGAGCTGGGTGACGATTTCGTGAGGAGATACAACTGGAAAATCGCCCCCAATACCGGCCCTTACCAGATTTCCGATTTTAAGAAAGGGAAACACATAAAATTCAAGCGGAAAAAGGACTGGTGGGCCCGGGACCTTCGGTATTTTAAAAACCGTTTCAATGTGGACAGGGTGGTGTTTAAGGTTGTCAGAGACATCAATATCCTCTGGGAGTATTTCAAAAAAGCCAAGGTGGATGTTTTCCCCATCACCATGCCCAAGTACTGGCATGTAAAAACCAAAACACCCGTGGTCGAAAACGGTTATGTACACAAAATATGGTTCTTTAACGATACCCAGCAGTCAGCTCAGGGGATGTGGCTCAATCAGGATCGCGAAATTTTTAAGGACAGAAATGTCCGCTACGCCTTTGCCCACGCCATGAATATCCAGAAGGTAATTGAAAAGGTGCTGCGGAACGACTACTTCAGACTTGAGCACGGGTTTATGGGATACGGCAGGTATTCCAACAAGACCATACGTGCCAGGCGTTTCGATTTGGACAAAGTCAGCTATTATATGAACGAGGCAGGGTGGCAGCGAGGCCCGGATGGTATCTGGGAAAAAAACGGTATGCGCTTTTCGGTTGAGGTGAGCTATAGTCAGGACGATCATACCCCTCGTCTGGTTGTACTTAAGGAGGAAGCTAAAAAGGCGGGCATTGAACTCAGGCTTCAAAAGCTTGATCCTTCTGCGGCTTATAAAAAAGTCCTCGAGAAAAAGCACGACGTGGCATGGTCCGGGTGGAGCACCTCTTTGCGCCCGCAATATTGGGAACACTTTCACTCTATAAACGCGCACAAGCCACAGACTAACAACATCAGCAATACCGACGATCCCGAGATGGATGTATTGATCGACGCATATCGAAATTCCCTCGACGAGGAAGAACGAATAAGGCTCTCCGTCCAGATTCAAGAAAAGATCCATGAAATTGGTGCCTTTGTTCCCACCTTTATGGTGCCCTATGCCCGTGAAGCGTACTGGCGATGGTGGCGGCTGCCAAAGGTCCCGGGCACAAAGCATTCCGACAGCCTATTTTCTCCTTTTGACAGCGCTACCGGCGGCCTGTTCTGGTACGATGAATCGCTTCGTGAGGAAACAAAACAGGCCATGAAAAAGAAAAGAACCTTCCCGCCGGTAACCATTATAGATGAAACGTACAAGGTCAATTGACAACGTCGCAGGCGACATCTGAAAGGAACTGTAGTTGAACGAACAAGTGATCTTGGAGGTCAAAAACCTTGTCACAGCCTTTGACACCGAAGAGGGGCGGATTCGGGCGGTTGAAGATGTTAGCTTCGAGGTAAAAAAAGGCCAGACCTTAGGGATCGTAGGGGAATCCGGGTGTGGAAAAAGCGTAACAGCGCTTTCCATCATGAGGCTTCTGCCAAAACCCACTGGTGTGATTGAGAGCGGGCACATCCTTTTTCATGAGAACGACATTGCCACGCTTCCTGCTGAGAAAATGCATGAAATACGGGGCTATGGCATTTCCATGATTTTTCAGGAACCAATGACCTCGTTGAATCCGGTGCACAGGATTGGCCAGCAGCTTGGGGAAGTTTTTCAGCTCCATTTTCCCGATATGGACGAAAAAGCGATCCAAGACAAATCAGTTGAAATGCTCCAAAAAGTGGGTATTCCCGAGCCGGTACAGCGAATGGAGGAATACCCGCACCAGATCTCCGGAGGCATGCGCCAGCGGGTTATGATTGCAATGGCCCTGGCCGGCGAGCCGGATATCCTGATTGCGGACGAGCCCACAACGGCCCTGGATGTGACCATACAGGCACAGATCCTTAAATTGATGGAAGCTTTGCAGCGCGATACCGGTATGGCCATAATTTTTATTACCCATGCCCTTGGGGTCATCGCCGAAGTCTGTGATGACGTGTTAGTCATGTATGCTGGCACCGTGGCCGAAAAGGCACCGGTAATGGATCTTTTTAAGAATCCTCAACATCCTTATACCAAGGGGTTGCTTTCCTCCATACCGCGTCTCGAGGGTAAACCCAAAACCAGGCTCAATGTCATACGAGGCATGGTGCCGAGCCTTTATGAATTGCCCGCTGGATGCCGGTTTCAAAACAGGTGCCCCTATGCCATGCAGGGTTGTGAGATTATATCGCCTCCTTTGAAATCTGTAGGAGATAATCATTTTGCCAGTTGCTTTCTTATGTAAACACACTTCAGGGTATCAGGGACGCTGCGGATTACTAATTATTGATGTACGCGTAAAAAGTCATTTTACCTGTCATTGCGAGCGAAGCGAAGCAATCTCAGGTGGTCTAATTACTTGAAATCAGGAGATTGTGGAGCCTGTTCCGAGCGGAGCGAGAAATCTTTCAGTAATGTTATTGGCCTCACTCCTTTTCCATCTTGAGACAAAAGCTCCAAGTTTGCTTCGGCTATGCCTCGCAACCGCTTCATACCGACTCGGCCGAGCTCGTCGCGGGCTCGCAATGACCGTTTATAAGACTTTTTTCGAGACGTTTGGTTAGATTCATTAACGGGCAATTCCTCGATTTACGAAAGGGTTTATGTCTGAGTACCTGTTAGAAGTCAAAAACCTCAAGATGCACTTTCCCATTCGTGGGGGGGTATTCCGTCG
>CP070700.1:2811109-2814463 GCA_020349865.1 Desulfobacteraceae bacterium | reverse complement strand
CAAGGACAGCGGCATAGACAAAATTGCTCTGAGCCCTGAGGCGAGGAAAGATCGAATCATAGAGGCATTCAAGCATATTGCTCTTAAGGGTTCGGAAATACGGCCGCTGATCCTGGCCTATGAGGATCTCCACTGGGCGGACAAGAGTTCAGAAGATGTATTGAAATATGTTTTAGAGAGCATACCGGGGGCAAGAATCTTAATGGTATTCACCTACCGCCCGGAGTTCGTGCAAACTTGGGGCGGTAAATCCTTTCACAGTCAGGTGCACTTGAATCGGCTCTCCAACCGTGAAAGCCTGGCCATGGTGACCCAAATTCTGGACACAGAGGAGATCGACAGGGAGCTTGAGGAACTGATCCTGGAGAAGACCGAAGGGATTCCTTTTTTCATTGAAGAGTTTATAAGGTCCCTTAAAGAACTAAGGATTATTGAGAGAAAGGACAACAAATATCATTTAGCAAAAGATACCCGGGAGATGACCATTCCTTCTACGGTCCATGATGTCATCATGGCCAGGGTTGACACCCTTCCTGAAGGTGCCAAAGGTGGTCTGCAAACCGGGTCTGTGATCGAGAGAGAGTTCAGCTACGAGTTGATAAAGCGGGTAACAGGTCTCCCGGAACAGGAATTGCTTTCTCACCTATCCGCTTTAAAGGATTCAGAGCTCGTATATGAAAGAGGCGTATACCCCGAAGCAAACTACATTTTCAACAATGCGCTGACCCGTGAGGTGGTCTATGATTCAATGTTGACCAAAAGACAGAAGCGGCTTCATGTGGAGATCGCCGATGCCATCGAAGATCTGTACAGAGGAAATATTGAGAGCCAATATGGGGTATTGGTCGAGCATTACATTTCAGGTGAAAGCTACGAAAAGGGAGCCGAGTATTCGAATTTAGCAGGCAAAAAGGCACAAAGAGCAGCCTCATTTAAAGAGGCAATTGAATATGTTGAGAAAGAAGTCTTTTGTCTTGAGAGATTGGAAACAACATACGATACCCAAAAGAAAATAATTGATGCCAGGGCACGTCTTGCAGGATACCACCTTAGCCTGACCCATCATGTCGAAGCAAATGAGGCGGTTGAACCCATCGCTAATTTAGCGCTGGAGCTGGATTATCACAAGAGGCTTCCCATGATTTATACTGTGATGGGCACCTATCGCCACTGGGTTGAAGAGGACTATCCAGAGGCATTTCGATATTTGAGCGAAGCTTTAAAGATCTCGGAGAATATAAAAGATAAGGTGTCTTTATGGTATGCAAATTTCTTCTTGGGAATGAGTCTGTCTTTTCATTGTGAGTTTGAAAAAGGTCTTGAGCATCTGACGAAATCGCTGGATTCGGCAAGTAATCCAATACCGATCTGTATGGCAAAATGCGGTATATCTACCTTTACCTATCTGTTTCACGGAAAGATTGATCCTGCCTATCAAACAAGCAAAGAAGCGTTGCAAATGGCGCTAGAGAGTGGTGATATATATATCAAGGGAATCGCCTGTTCGAGCCACGGCATTTCTTGTTATTGTAAAGGATTTTTTGATGAAGCGGAAAATACTCTCTTGCAAGCGCTCACTTTTTGTGAAAAAGCGTCTCAGCTGGGTTGGTGGACCTGGGCAGCCGGTTTCTTAGGCCATGTATATTTTGATATGGGAGAATACGAAAAAGCGCAAGATTATTATGAACAAGGCATTTCAGCCTTAGAACGCACCAGGATATACCCATTTATGGCTAATATGTGGAAGGTGTCGAAAGCAAGGTCGAAAGCATTGAATGATGATCAGGATATCAAACTGAGCGAATTAGTTGACTGTTATGAGAAAATTAATGTCGAGGCCGCTAAAGGCTGGGCGGCGAGACATGTTGCAGAGGTCATATTGAATATGGATGACCAGTCCATCTCTGATGCAGAGGATTGGGTTAAGATGGCTATCGAATTGAACAAAAGAAATGGTATGATCTGGTGTCTGGGCGGCGATTATGCCGTCTATGCCGAACTGCTTCAACGAAAAGGCGATCAGTCAAAGGCCAAAGAAAAGCTAAATAAAGCAGTAGAGATCTTTCATGAATGCGGTGCTGATAGATGGGCGGAAAAGTGTGAAAAGGAATTGGTTGTGTCGTGATTTATTCCTTGACGCCTCCCTCGGCCAAACCGCTGGTAAGATTGCGGATGGCTAACATAAAGCAAAATAGCACGGGAATTAGGGTCAGCACAGAGGCAGACATGATTCTATCCCAGATGGCGTTTTTGGATACAAACAATGACTGCATTGCCAGCGGTAAAGTATAAAAATCATGATACTGTCTTAAAAAGACCGAAGCAAAGAGAAATTCATTCCAGGCGATGATAAAGCAGTAAACGAAAACCGTTACGAGCATGGGCACCGATAACGGTAAAATAATTCTGAATATGGCACCGGTTTTCGAGCATCCGTCCATGGCGGCCGCTTCTTCCAGAGAATGCGGAATTGTGCGATAATAATTGCCGAGCATATACAGTGAAACCGGCAGTGTCTGGATGATATAAATCAACAGCAGGCTCACCCATGATCCCCAGATTGATCGGGCCAATCCGATTTTTACACTCATTTGATACAAGGGTACCATCAACAACACGCCGCCGATCATATAGACAAATAAAATACTTCTTTGAATGATATGCTGGCCCAAAAAGCTCAAACGGCTGAGTGCATATGCCCCGAAGACAGCTAAAAACAGGGACATGCATGCCGCGGATGCCGACAGCAAAAACGTGTTGAGAAAGTATCTTGGAAACGGAAAAATGTCACCGGTCGATTGATACTTTGAAATGATTCTTTCTTTTTGCTCTGCGGTCAGCAATGGATTGTCCAAAAGCCGTTTAACTGTTTGCGGTATTTGAATCTTATCTTTGCCTTTAAAACCCAGCAATTCACGATAGGCTTGGAGATTCAGCTTTGCGGGAAGCAGTGATGGGTTGCCCCAGTCAAACTGATGCTTCAGCGACGTGGATAGAATTTGAACGAATGGGAACAGACAAAAAAACAGGACCGCCGCCACAGCTGCTGTCAGTAGAACGTTTTGAAAAAATGTTCTCTTCTGAATCATCAACGATCACCATTTCAATATTTTTTTGACATAAAAAAAAATCAAAAGAGATAAGAATAAAAACTGCACAACCGAAATAGATGCTGCAAGTCCCTGATCGATGATGCCGGTGAAAGCCGTGTAATAGGTATAGATCGGCAGGGTCTGGACATTCGGCGCCAGCAAAAACACATCTTCAAATTTGTTAAGATTCCAGATTAATCGCAGAATCACCACCGTGCCCAAAACAAAATAGAGCTCCGGGAGGGTAATATAAAAAAAACGT
>CP070700.1:2807775-2811009 GCA_020349865.1 Desulfobacteraceae bacterium | reverse complement strand
TTTCGCAGATATTGTTGGGTTCACGCACCTTTCGGAATCAATGCCACCCCGTCAAATCAATATTATATTAAACCGGTTTTTTTCGCGGATGACCGATATTGTCTTCAGCCATGCGGGCACCCTTGACAAATATATCGGGGATGGGCTTATGGCTGTTTTTGGGGCGCCTATGGAAAAAGAAGACGATGCGGAAAGGGCCGTTCGCGCAGCCCTTGAAATCAGGCGACAGGTAACGGCCATGATGAAAAAAACGAGTGAAGAAAGTAAGTTTGACATACGTATTGGCCTAAACACCGGTCGTGTCGTGGCTGGGAATATCGGGTCTCCCAAAAGGATGGAATATACGGTTATAGGAGACCCGGTGAATATCGCCTCACGACTGGAATCCATGGCCAAACCACACCAGATCATTATCGGTGAGGAGACGTTCAATCTTGTAAAAGGCAAATTCAAGATTCAAGGGATTGGAACCAGGAAGGTCAAAGGAAAAAGCTCAGAGATCATGGTCTATGAAGTACTGGAGTAGGAGGTGGATGCAAGACAGCTCCTTATCCATCTTTCTTGCGAATAAAGGAGGCAATATTACTTTTTAACAGATCGTATTCTTCTGAAAGTTTATTAAACCTTTCCTTGCTTTCCACTGCAAAGCGCTCAAGCTTTCTCATCCTCAACTTAAGATCAGTGACGTCTGAACTGACGACGACACACTCTACAACCTGTCCGGAAAGCCCATACGTTGGGTCGAGTTTGGCGAGGACATAACAGGGCTTTCCTTCATTGGTATGGTATTTCCATTCTTTACCCGTAAAGGATTCTCCCTTAAACACTCGAACGATAGAAGCTTTAAAATCACGCCTGTAACCTTTAGATATCAGTGGCAAAGGGCTATTCCCGAGCATTTTGGATGAGGGATATCCAAAATGTTCTTCACAGGCATTGTTCCAGCTGGATATATTGCCTGTGGTATCGATCCTGAATACTGGAAAGCCTGTGTGGTCTTCGCTGTCATGCGTAAGCCCCGAACTGCTTCTCACCGTTTCTTGGCGCTTGCTAATATCCTGGATGGTTTGTATTGCGCCTTTTACCCCGCCATCTTCATCAAGAATCGGGGCAGTGTTTATGATTGCCTGCAAACCCCCTTTCAGATTTGGAAGCAGCGTCTCTACAGCAAAACTCCCACTCTCAGTGCGGGATACCACGGAACTGCCATATTCCTTGGGGAGGACCTCAGGATTTTCAAGTAGTTTATCAGCCAGGCTTCCCTTTTCATCTAAAAAAAAACCTTCCCAGACTTTTTTACCGAGTATTTGCTGTGGCTTAATGCCTGTCAGCTCCTGGCAAGCGCGGTTCCATTGAACAACGCAGTGGCTATTGTTCAATATAAACGTAGGAATTGGCGACCTGGCCAGAATGTCCTCAGTGTATTTTCTCGAATCCCTCAGAACCTTTGACTTTTCTTCCTCTCGCATTTGAGCATCATCTCTTTCCTTCTCAAACAGAAAGGCAAACAGGAGGATGGCCAAAAGCCCTATGAGATAAAAACCCAAAGAATACAACGGTGAGACATCCGGAGGGATAAGATTGATGAATTGGTGTCCTCCTCGAAAGAGATAAACTGCTAAACCGCTTTCCATAAATACCAAACAGGCCCAAATTGTACCCCACATATAACCGGTCACATAAATGGCAAGGAGGATCAAGACAGCGTTCCACACCCAGGACAAAAGTATCAGCCCGCTTGCAGACATACCCCCGGTGTTCCATCGAATTATGAAGAGGAATCCCCATAGGATCAATACGGCAAAATTACCAACCACCCCGGGACTCTTTGTCATTCTCAGGAGTATAATTGCTGCGATTCCCAGCCCGCCTGCGACCATGCTGGTTTGGAAAAGAAGAGGCGCCTCAACGTAAAAATAGAAAAGCCCCAGCAATGGGGCCACGATGACAAATACCAGTTCAAAAGAGTTGAGGACCTTTATTCTTCTTGTTTTTTCGGGAGTCGCTGCTTTTATGCCACTGGTCAGAAAATTATTGAATAAGGTTTTTAGTTTCATAGTCTGGCAGTCTAATAACCCAAACTGCGACACCTCTGCTTAGAAAATTGTCACTGAATCTTCCCTTCCTTGTTTATTAATCCCGTGATAAATGCAGAACCGTCACGGAAAAGCGGGAAAGCACCCGCAGGGGATCCAATCGTAACTATCACAGCATCCAAACCTGCACCATCTTGGCCACGTGTTATTGTGAAGTCCAGATTGTGTCTCACCGGAATGACGATATGAAGGGCATTCTTAACGTCGGTGATCTCCTGTTTGTTGGGAGGGTCATTATTAGATATTAGTATTGTATCCCCAAGGTTATGAGGAAAAAAGGTGTCATTCGCAAGGTAATATGTTATTTGCGCTTCGAGGATCTGCTTCATCATGATCATTGCCTCAGATCCATAAGTGCGTTGCCGGTATATATTATACGTCGGTATGGCGGTGGCAGAAAGTATCCCGACGATAGCAATGACCACTACTACTTCAATGAGCGTAAATCCTCTCTCTCGCTTCATCAGGCCCCCTCGCCCTTAAAGGGGACTTGTTCGATCCCCTTGGGTGAAAGAATTATGTTCATTTCACCCTTTTTTGGATTGGCCAGGGAGAGGCGGTAACCCATTTCGAGACCACTCTCATAGGTGAGCTTATCTAAATAAAAAAGTTCATTTTGTCTGAGGGAAAGATACTTGGGGATAAGGTCGGAAAGGTTTCCCGGATATTTACTGCCTTCGTAATGAGCATAACGCTTCAATGCCCCGTCCACCATGAAAAGAAGGACCCTTCCTTGTTTGGCAAATTCAGCAGATCGCTGAGGGGCGGGCTGCCCCCCGAATATAATGACCCCCCACATTACAAGGATCAAGACAGAAGAAAGCACCACAAAATATTGAAAGGGGCCCCACTTCTTTTTCTGTTTTTGCTTCTTCTCAAGCGCTTTTTCATGCCTGGCGGTCAAGCCCGCACCGCTGTCCGAGACAGACTGGAGCATTGCACACTGAAAACAGTTGTAGACCCCCGGCCTGGTTTCTTCTGCACAATCTTTGCAGACTGAGGCACCGCAGTTGACGCAAATATGCTCTGCTTTTCTGTCTGGATGATGTTTACACTGCATCTTGATTCGATTTACCTTACAAAAAAGTCACTTCACATTTTTCCAGGCCAAAAAAAGTCTGCCTCAGCCATAATGCGA
>CP070700.1:2795260-2807675 GCA_020349865.1 Desulfobacteraceae bacterium | reverse complement strand
GGTGTTTCATTTTTTTGTGCTCCTTTCTATGTTGGCCGTTTAACTACATAAAAGGAGCACAATCAACTACTTACATGCCTTTGTCAAACCTTTATCCAATTCAACTGCACAATCTGGGTTTAATCTGTACTATACGTTACACATGCCTGTTAGGCTTCCTACCTGCCTTTGTAGGACACGGTGTTTCATTGTGAAATTCGGGATCTGATCTTGGAAAAGCCCAAGTGAGGTTTGGATCTGGACGGAGAATACGAGGATCAAATTGATATTCTTGATTAATGAATGTAACCTAAGATCCGTCCAAGAATCATTGCACAAGAAGACCTTTTCACCTACCATCATATCTTGAAAACCCACCTTGCCCAACCTCTGAGCAAGCCTTTTATCCTGCTGAGTGCCTGAACGCACATTTTCCCATCTGGTATACCTTTATCAAATATGTAAACTTTTACCAAAAAGCAGAAATACGTTTCTCGAGAAGATGGGGCTTTTTAATATATCTCTATATTCCTTTTCCATGATATTGCGTTAACTATCTGAAATCTGTGGGAGGTTTTCTGACTGGTAAGCCTTGCATGATCCTTGCATAGATTAATGAGCTAAGAGTGCTACCCAATAACTTCAACTCCGATTAATGAACCATGGGATGGCAGAGTGCCCCCAAAGGTTATTCTTTGAGAAAGGAAGCTTATGGCAGCACTTAAAAGGCTTCTCGGATGTGCGTGCATCTTTTCGTGGAGAATCTTCTAAACATAGTAGAGTAGATTCGCACTGATTAAAATAACGGTATCCCGGGAAACCTTATACTAATAATCCGGTTGGTTACTTGACGTTTCAGGAAGAAAAAATCATGAACGAAAGGTCAATAGATGATTCTGGGATTAAACTGCTCTTACAAAAGTATAGGAATATCTTTAAAATCCCCGAGAATTTAAATTATTACTCAGAGGCAGATTACAAGATCGCTGAGAGAAAGTTTCTAAAATATGCCTTAGGGGAGACAAAAGCTGAGGATCATAAGTGGCTTTAAAGGATAAATCAACATTTCGAATTCCAAGATAAAGGCGGGGTCATTATAGCCCTGTTTTTATCTTGGAAATTTCAGTATGTTGTATGCGACTCTTTTGGCCTCGTACGAGCGATTACTGTTATGTAGAATAATAAAAGCTTGAAGTTTTCAATGATAGTAAAATTATCCATCATCCCCCAGCGTAATCCTTTATTCTTAAAGATCTTGATAAATGATCTCATCCTATGCCATTATCTATCGTAGGACGATGGATAAAACACTTATTAGTATCGTGGAATGAATTCAAGCAGCCAGTCGGTTAGCTGTTTGGCAAGAAAGGCTAAAAATAATCGGCTCAATAAATCCGTAGGATTATGATGAATTTGTTGATTAATGGGCGTATGAAGTTTCCTAATAATTATTTATGACACCAATATTCATGGATGGTGTTCTATGACCAAGCTCTATATTATTGACGGATTAAAACGAGGTTATTCTTTTGATATCAAAAGGGCAACCACGTTTGTTGGAAGGGCCCCTGATAATGATATTCAGATAGAGAATAACGCTGTTTCTCGAAAGCATATGAAAATCTTAAGGAAAGGCGATAAATTCTTTATTGAAGATTTAAATAGCCATAACGGTACCCTGGTAAACGGTCAAGCAATAAAACCTGGTGATCAGTATGAAGTGAAAGAAGGGATTCCTATTGTCATTGGTAATGTTTTGATCAGTCTGGGGAAAAAGGTCTCAAATGATGGCATGGCTATTCAGTATTCTATCGATCTTTCAGAAAAGACCGGTGATTTCGGAGAGACCCTTTTATATAAAGATAGACGCATCACTAAACGGAAAGACTTGGAAACGATCCATGCGGTATCAACGATCTTGATGCAAACATTAGATATTAATGAAATTTGTGAAAAGATAATGGATGCCCTTTTCGTTCTTTTTAACAAAATCGACAATGGAGCTATTCTGTTGATTGATAATGAAACCGGGGACCTCAAAGAGATATTAGCCAGGTCGAGACATAATATAGGAAATATCCAATCTAAATATAGTCGAACTATAGTGAATCGAGTCATACGTGATGGTAAGGCAGTTATAATGGCAGATACGAGTCAAGAAGATACAGATACGCTTTCAGAGAGTATAGCGATGAAGCGAATCAAATCCATCATGTGCGTACCTTTGATCAGCAAATCGCAAATCCAAGGTGTTGTTTATGTACACTCCGTTAATATGCTACAGGAATTTCAAATAGATGATCTTTATTTACTCACTGGTTTAAGCAGTCCGGCGGCTTTGGCTATACAGAACGCATTGCTTTATTCCCAACGCAAGAAAGCAGAGGAGGAGCTACGCAAGGCGCATGATGAGCTATACAGTTTCAGTCAAGAGCTTGAGCGGAAGGTTCAAGAAAGGACAGAGGAGTTGAAAGATAAGAATAAAAAATTAGTTGAGACTGAAAGACTTGCTGCGCTGGGCAAAATGGCAAATAGGGTAGCGCATGAGCTTAGAAATCCACTAACAGTCGTTGGAGGTTTGGCTCGGAGACTGTATGAAAAAACACCTGATGATGATCCAAACAAGAAAGACCTTAAGATAATACTTGGAGAGGCTATGGTCTTAGAAAACAAAGTTTCTGAAATCATAAACATCGAGGATGAAGGATGAGAAATGGACCCGATCCATCAGCTATATTGAAAAGAGCAAGGTAGCCTCGAATATAGCTCTATTTTTAGCATACTGCATGCGCAAAATGGAAGACCGAAAAAATTGACTATTCCGATTGTAATCCACCATCACATCAGATAATATCCATCTATTCCTTTTGGCAGGTAGAGAAGTTTTGTAAGGAAATTAACCGAAAAGTCTATGTCAGTAATCCATGGAAATTTAAGTGTTATTTCGGATTCTAGAGGCTTTGTATTCGAACCTCTCGATGCCAATACTTTGTGCTATCAACGAAATGCACACGTTGTTATCAGCCTGCCTGGTGTTATAAGGGGTAACCACTATCATATTAAAGGCGAGGAGACGATAGCTATAATCGGTCCTGCACTGGTTCGATTTCGTGAGGATGAAAAAATAAACGACATAGAAATTCAGATTGGGAAAGCCTATTGGTTCACCTTCCCTCCGGGCGTCCCACATGCTATTAAAAATCTGAGCAACCAGCCCAATGTTCTTGTGGCATTTAAAACCATAGAACATGATCCTCAGGATCCCGACACAGTAGAAGAGGTTCTTATCGATAATTAGTATCCAATCTAAACTCCCACTGACTGTTTTAAGCTGCCAACATGCTTATTTGGTTTTAGAGGCCTGTATGACTTTTGATTACAAGATCAAGTCTGTAACAAAACTGATTTAACCCCGATCATTGATCATGGCAAATTTGAAAGCTTTATCCATTCCTGAATTTTTTGGAATTGTAAAATACTAAATTTTTCTTTGATTTCGTTATAATGTAAGCCACCGAGGATTTTAAAAGAGTAATACTTCCGCCATTAATCCTTTCTACACGAATTCCCATTGAAGACTGTCTTACAAGCACAAACCTTGATGTGCAATCCGCAATAGCCAGATAGATGCGCTACTGTGAAAATATGAGAATGCCAACTTCCGTTTAGGCTCCCTATCAGCCGCAGGCAGTGGCTTTCTGTCATCCTTCCTTATCAAGGCATCCCACCATATATTGCTATAGTTTTCCCCTTGACATACTATTTGTTGTGCATTATACTTCCTCCTCGAAAAACGCTTTCTATCAGCCGGCTCTGTTTGTCATCGAGATTCAGAGATGCAGGGGCAAGTAGTGTGGGCATTATGCCCGGTGTAATCATGGTTTTCTTGGTGGCATCCAAATCACTCGGGTTATCTCGGTAAGCTCAGATTTACCGACTCATCTTGAAGGCTAAGGCGTAGATCGAGGGTATTGTGTATCACATTCTGGGTGTTGAAGAGGAAATTCCCAATTTCCTAGACAACAACTAGCACCCTAAGCTTGTGAAGCTAATACTGCGTATGACTGGGAATAGGTAATCAACTTCACTCAACAAACATCAATTTTAGAGGCTTTTATACAATGCCTATTTTTCTTGATCCCAAAGGAAAGCAATATAGACCATCTGATAGAGACCGCAGGAAGTTCGATAACCCTAAATATAATGGTCCTGAAAGACGAAACGAGATGAAGCGGAAACGGTCTATAGATCGGATCATAGCGCTGTTGGAAAAGCAACTTCAATGAAAGAGATGGATGGCTAAAATCAGAATTGGAAAGAATGGACTGGGAACTGATCTGGCAGCTACTCCTTCTGAAAAGTTGCCATGCCATTTTCAGTTGGCTTTCTACCTGCATAGATTCCCCGCGACTAATTCGCGTCAAATTAATGACTAACCGTCAATTCTCAAATCACACTATCTCTCTCTCCATCCTTACAGTTAGTTGCCAAGAAAATACAACTTTTTGTATTTACGACTAAATTACACGGTTAGTAGCATGGCATAAAGCTTGCTTAATATTTTTTTTCAGAGATTAATGTCCGTAAATGAGGGAAGTACCGAAACCTATGAAGGATAGAGACAAGATAAACCTGGCAGCCCTCTCTATGACATTCTTAATCGGATCACTACTGCTGTTCTTACTGGTACGGTTGGCAATGTGACAGGTGCCCTATATATTTAGGCTAAAGCCAGGCTCAACAGGCCCAAGTTACTAGAGGTGAGAACTAAAGAAGTATGATGAAATACTCCTTTATCTTATTCTGGGCTTTCATGTCATAATGCTTGTTATTGACAAGATTTAAGAATTTAGGTGAACTATTACTTTCCGTCGGCTTCCTACCATCAACAGGTGGACACTCTGTTTCATACTTATCATGATCGGATTTGTTTTCAAGAACCCGTTCTTTTTGACTCCCAAATAACTCCTATTTTATAGCATTAAAAACCCTCGGTCGCATAGGGTGATCGCAATATATTGAACTGCCCGTTTCTTTCATAAGATGAGACCTGAGGATTTTGAGGCGAATCTGACCGCCGATTTTTCTTGACTCACTCTTTTTTTTATTTGATTCTATCAATTGGAACTCACCCTCCATCACTTAACCCCATTTCAAGGGGCCTGCTATGGAGAAACCCCTCAGAATGTGCCCGCTTTGCTCCTGACAGGAGAGTAAAGGTCCTGTTGGGAGTATAAGCATTACAACAATTTACAAAAAGATCTGCTTTGGCAGCATACGTCTATCCACTAACCTTCATTGAAGGTACGACATGACAATCACCATCAATGAGTTGGGTATAGCCTCCACAATTGCGTTAATTATTTCTATTGCCATCATCGTTATCGCGGTAATCTGTATCTACTTTCGCCGCCGAGCAAAGAAGCGAGGACAGCCAGCCGGGCCATTGGAAACCACCACTCAGCACATTCTTATTGCAACTAAGGAGGAGAAAAAAATGGCAAAAATTCAAAAAAGAAAGGTTCACTGGAATGCTTCAAATTCTCCTGGAGTGGTAGCTTATAAGATATATTGGGCGGTTGGTAAGGGAGTCAATTACGATTCTGATTTTGCCGAAGTTGGCAATGTTACCGAAGTTATTTTGCCTGATGAGGTTCCTTCATTTCCTATTGCTGCAGGTAATATAGAGCTCGGCGTTGTAGCCGTTGATCACATAGGAAATGAATCCGATATGACCAAATTGTACGCGCCTTTTGGTTTTACCGCACCAGCTGCACCTACAGGGCTCACAGTGGAGACCATATAGCAGATTCGACATTTTCAATGCGGAGCCTTTCGTGGTAAAAGGGGGCGCACATATTTTTTCGAACTCACTTAGAAAAATCGTAAAAAGGCAAAAGGGATCAGGTCCTTATTCTTGACAATTAATACGCGGTTAATCGCAAGAAAAGTTCCAAAAGATATTGATCGGCATTTTGTCAAAGAAACCTCAATAATTCGGAACGCTTATGAATTCTTTGATAGGCTCACATTAATTCAGTTTTTTATGGACCCCTTTCGTCCCTTATACCGGGATGCTGATGATGGCCCTTGGCAAGCAACCTTAAACCCAAGATCGTTGTGGGGAGGAGGCAAACATGGAGGTTAAAGAGGCAATCAAAACTCGACGCAGTGTGCGCAAGTACAAAAACAAGTCAGTGCCAAAGGAAACTATAATGGAGCTTCTCGGGGCGGCAAACCTTGCTCCTTCTGCAACAAACCGTCAACCCTGGGAATTCGTAGTTGTTCACCGTTCTTATCTGGATCGCCTCGACCAGGTATTGCGGGAGGCTTTTACTGAGCGGGTGGCCAGTGTAAGCGAAGACACCATGCGGCAGGCAATCAAGGACCTGTCAATTCCCGTGGATGAGAGTGGAGATAAACTCAAGGGTTTGGGGTATTTCTATCGTACATTGGGGGCTGCTCCTGTCGCAATAGTTGTCTGTGTACCCAAGGAGGTGGATCCATGGGTGTGGAAAAATAGTGTCAGCGATGCGGCCGCCGCTATCGAAAACCTCTTGCTGGCAGCATGGGACAAGGGCTTAGGCACTTGCTGGCTGACCGGCCCGCTAAAAACTCGCGCCGATATGATAGCCTCTTTTTTGGGTATCCCTGAAGATCGTGAGATCATGGCCATAGTGTCATTAGGATATCCAGACCACAAGCCAGCCATGCCACCCAAACAGGACGTAAACCAGAAAATCAGATGGATCGGATTTGATTAATAGTTCCAAAACGGCCATTTTAAGAAAACCAATGATCTCAGATAGTTTCTTTGTTCCCTCTGATCAAATTCCTTAATTCCAAGGCGAATCCGACCGCCGATTTTTCTTGACTCACCCTTGGTTTTATTTGATTCTATTATCTGAAAATTACCCTCCATCACTTAACCTCTACCAAAGGGGGATTCACATGGAGAAACCCCTCAAAATGTGTCTAACTTGCTCCTGACAGGACTCGCCTGTTCTGTCAGGAGCTTTCATCACCGGTTCTTGGATGATATCCGTCTTTCCTTAGTGAAATTCATATGAGGTATCAATAATGAACTGCCCGAAATGCCAATTTGAGAATAGAGATGGAGCCAAATTCTGCCTCAAGTGCGGAGAAAAACTTGAACTCAACTGCCCTCAATGTGGCAAGGAATTACCGCTGCTCGCGGAGTTTTGTGATGAATGCGGCCAAAGGTTAAAGGAGGTTGTTCAAACAGAAAAGGCGGTTCCGGGGACTGAAAGCGAGCGTAAACATGTGACAGTCCTTTTCTCCGATCTCTCCGGCTACACAGCCTTGTCCGAAAAGCTTGATCCCGAAGAAGTAAAAGAAATCATCAGCCGAATATTCAGCGAGATTACCCAAGTAGTAAGCAAGTACGAAGGATTTGTTGAGAAGTTTGTCGGCGATGCGGTAATGGCCCTTTTTGGCGTGCCAAAGGCGCACGAGGATGATCCGATCAGGGCCATTAAAGCCGCCCGGGAAATTCACAACCTGGTGGATTCATTAAGCCCTCAATATGAAGAGAAAATCGAACAACCCCTGGTGATGCACACTGGCATCAATACCGGTCTGGTGGTTACCGGAGACATCGCTCTTGAAAAAGGCACCCACGGGGTCGCCGGGGATACCATTAACGTGGCGGCCCGCTTAAGTGCTCTGGGAAATGCCGGAGAAATTCTGGTCGGGCCGGATACATATTATCAGTCTGAGGGCTACTTTGATTTTAAAGAAATGGAACCGGCCACCGTTAAAGGTAAACTCAAACCCATCCGGATTTACAAAGTTATCGCCCAAAAAGAACAGCCCATTAAGATCCACCGGTTACACGGTTTTCAGGCCGACCTGATCGGCCGCAAAGTGGAAATGAATCAATTAGTGGAAGCCGCTTGGAAACTAAAGGCGGGCCGTGGTGCGGTTTTTTCCATTTACGGCCCGGCGGGCACCGGTAAAAGCCGACTGATAAAGGAGTTTAAAGAAACATTAAATCTTGATGAGATTCAATGGCTGGAGGGACACGCATATCCGCACAGCCAAAATATTCCCTACTTTCCGCTGATTGACCTTTTGAATCGTTCCCTCCAAATCGACGAGGGCGATCCACCGGAACGCGTTAAAGAAAAGACCGAATACGGCATATCTTCTCTGGTCGGTGAGAGCCCCAATTTCATTCCTTACATCGGAAGTCTGTATTCGGTAAGTTATCCGGAAATCGATGAAGTCAGCCCGGCTTTCTGGAAAGAGCAGCTGCAAAAGGCCATTCAAACAGTACTTTCAGCGCTGGCGCAACGGGCACCCACCATTATCCGCTTGGAAGACCTCCACTGGGCGGATCCCTCTTTTTTAGAGCTCATTCGTGTGCTGCTGTCAGATTCCAGGGACCCTATTTTGTTTCTGTGTGTGTATCGACCGACCATCTCACTTTTCACCGGCCATCAGATCAGCGCCATGACCCACCCCTACCAGGAAATCCGCTTGCAGGATCTCTCAGTATCCGAGTCACAGAGTATGGTCGAATCTTTGCTGAAAACAGATTCGACCCCTGCAGAATTGCAGCGATTTTTGCAGGATAAAGTCGAGGGAAATCCATTTTACATTGAAGAGGTTATCAATTCACTGATCGAATCCGATACACTGATTCGGGATAATGGCGATTGGAAACTAACCAGAACCATAACCGAGACTGAAATATCATCAACGATCCATGGGGTGATTTCCGGCAGGCTTGATCGCCTGGAAAAAGAGAGTAAACGGATTTTACAGGAAGCTTCAGTGATCGGGCGAACCTTCTTCTACGAAATCCTGAATCGCGTCACGGAATTGCAGGACCAGATTGATCAGAGCCTGCGCAGCCTGGAGCGGCTTGATCTGATCCGCGCCAGGGCCCTGGAACCGGATTTAGAGTATATCTTTAAACACGCTCTGACCCAGGAGGTGGTTTACAACGGCCTGCTGAAAAAAGAACGCCGGGTCATTCACGAACGCATTGGCCTTGTCATGGAGAAGTTATTCCAAGATCGTTTGTCCGAGTTTTACGAAACCCTGGCCTATCACTTCCAGCAGGGTCAGTCCGTTAGTAAAGCAGTAATGTATTTAATGAAGGCCGGGGGAAAAAGCCTGAAGCGCTATGCCGTAGAAGAAGCCCATCAATATTACCAAGAAGCGTTTGATCTTCTCTCAAATAAAACCCCAAAAACCAGAGAAGATGAAATTCTTTTAATTGATCTGATTTTAGATTGGGCTATTGTTTTTTACTATCGTGCAGACTGCAAAGGATGGGAGAAATTATTTAGCGGCCACAAAACCTTAGCTGAGGCATTGGGTGACAAAGCACGGCTTGGAATGTTTTTCGCCTGGCTGGGCTTTGGCTTGTGGTTTAGAGAAAGATATACAAATTCTTATGAATATCTTTGTCAGGCCATTCAGATCGGAGAAGAAATTAAGGATCAAAAAATTATTGGTTATGGCTGCGCCTGGCTTTGCTGGACTTGTGCGGAATTGGGCCTACTAGATGAAGCAATCACGCATGGAAAACGGGCACAGGAAATTGCAAATATTCTGGATTCGGACCAGTATCTCTATTTCAAATCCCTTGCAGCTCTGGCACATACTTATATTTACAGGGGTGAGAGGAAAAAGTCGCTTAAAGCCGGACAAATGCTTTTAGACTATGGTCAGAAGCATTCTAATCTTAGAAGTGTATTCATGGGTTACTCATATATAGGTTATAGTTATTTCATCGCCGGTGATTTGCTGATGGCGGTCGAATATGCTCAAAAGGCAATCCAAATTTCCGTCGACCCTTTGTATTCATTGGGTCCTAATATACTAATGGGCTTCTGCCATGCATTTTCAGGTGAATTTCAAAAGATCGGAGAAATGGTAAGACAACCATGGAAATTTTGCCGGGATGTTGGCTGCGAAGTTTGGGGAACATTGGCAGAAATTATGATGGGCGTAACTTACATCGACAGTGGCCAAATGAGTCGGGGATTAAAAATGGTTGAGGAAGTGCGAGATACGTATCAGAAAAATGAGCGCAGAGGCGTACTTGCCCTGCCGGAATATATTGTCGGAAAGATCTATCTGCAGATCGTGGAGGGGGAAAATTTACCAAGTTTTTCTATTTTAGCCCGAAACATCGGTTTTATGGTGAAAAATGTTCCTGGTGCCGCCAAAAAGGCCGAACAACATTTCAAGCGAGCAATTGCGTTTGCAAAAGAAGTTGGCACGAATAACTATTTGGCCATGGCTTATCTGGATTTGGGACATTTACACAAAGCCAAGAAACGAACCGATCAGGCCCGAGAATGCATCTCCAAGGCAATTGAACTATTTGAGCAGGGGGAAGCAGAAGTTTATCTGAAACAGGCAAAGGAGGCCTTGGCGTCATTAGAATAGCAACGGTCTCGCCATCAATATAAGACATCAGCATATTGCGGTTTTAATTAGTCGCCAAAGGTCCAGCATTCTGCTATGCTTCCCGACTCGATCGGACTTGACTTGTAGAGAGTTACCTTTTAGGTTAAAGATCAATTTTTGTATTTTGTATATCCCCACAAAATGAAAGGAGTACCCATGATTGAAGTTACCGAAAAGGCCCAAGAAAAAATTGATAATTACCTCCAGGAAAATTCGGTCAAAGCTCCGATCCGGATTCAAGTGGCGGAAGGCTGCTGTGGCGGTCCATACCTGGGAATTGCCGTTGATGAGTTTGTGGAAGGCGACAACCGGTACGAAGCAAACGGCGTGACCTACGTGATCGCTAAAGATCTAATCGAGCGGGTCGGCCAAATCACGATTGATTTCGTCGAAAAAAAAGGGATGACCTGGTTCCAGGTTTCTTCGCAAAATCCTCTGCCCGAGGCTCAAACCGGTGGTGAGCCATGTTGCTCCTGATTGGATCGTCTCAAAACAGCAAAATAGCAATCGTGTAAAACGGGGAAAACTCCCTTATAACTAAAGAAATCAGTCGAACAGTCAGTACATTTCAGGTGCAGCGATTATATCCTCTTCCCCTGCGCATTTCTGCTACCACGGCAAACAATTGGAAGGCCAAAAAAATTGAGCATTCCAGATATAATCCTTATGGAGGTGTTCCCACTCTCAGGTATAGATTGTACCAAGAAGTATAGATCGACAAACTGAACAAGGGTGGCCGAATACAAAATGTTGTTACGGATTAACCATTAGGATTAATCTCTGAATGTCGATCTCGGTTGCATGTATGCAATGCGTATCACAGCATTTTGAAAACCTTTATAATTGAAGATCGTGGCAAGTGATCGCAGGTTTTGAAAGGCATCAAATTTTCATCAGTTCCGCAATAGATCACATACTTTTCATGCCCCCGAAATGTGGTGATACCTCCAACAGATCTTTAGAAATTAGGCGAGATCAAAACCTGCGATATCTAAATCCCCAATTTGGAAGGCTAAAGTTGTATGGTCCACTATCGAAGGAGAGATTTAACAGTACGAAATATTAAGGTATTCCTTTTGTAAGATGGACAGAATTTTGTAGGAATGCTTGAGCACATTTTGGCAAGCATCATTGAGTTTCAGGGGGCTGAAAAGACATACAATATGTAGAAATCGCCCCTGAATTGACACAAAGCCACACCTCGCTTATACTCCACCCTATTAAGAACAAAAGACCAATCCTTTCATCTCTCAAATCGACCTATCTTAAGGTCTGGAGGGCATCAAAAAAAATGAAATACTGACCGAATAGCGGATGGAAGAGATGGATGATTTGGAAAGTTTTTACCGCACCCGCAGTGTCGGGGTGCAATGCGTCTGTTGACCTTAAATCTTCTGGATTAATCTTACCCGATTTCTTCTGTGCTCTCTGGATGATCCGTCCGGTTTGAGGATGTAATGTATCGACTCATCCTGGTTCTGTTTTTTTCGTTTGCCCCGGGACACATTACTATAGTATCCATAATATCGGACCATTTGCTCCCCTTTGTTAGGAACATGAGAGCACATGGCAGCAAGCCACTCTAAGGCATCAAAGGTTTTTTGCTCTTTTAAAAATTGTGCCGGCTGCACATCGAAGTCGGTGAATTGACACATACTTGGCCTCAAGAGCGGAAGATTCCAGAGCAAGAGCAAAGCTGGCAGATAGCAGAGGAACCGGCAGTGTTTGGCTCAAGTGATGAAACGCTCCCGCATGGCTGGCCTGTGGTTGTGGAGTTAGGTTTTAAGCTTGAGTGTTCGGGTTTCGAATCCGGTATTTCTCGAGCCTGACACCCGAAACCTGAAACCTGGATAGTTTGAGCTAAATCACCAACAATCTGATTCATACCTCATTCAAAATACTTACTCACAAAGGAGGATAACGATGAAAATTGCATTTATCGGCCTGGGAACAATGGGTGTGGGTATGTCACTGAATATCCTTAAAG
>CP070700.1:2790142-2795160 GCA_020349865.1 Desulfobacteraceae bacterium | reverse complement strand
TAAACAAAACGCTTGAGGGCATCAACAACAAATTGCAACTCTTGATCCAGATAGCGCAGTAGCCTCCTACTGCGAGTTGAACATCCTTGCTGCAACCCTTGTTTCCCGATTCTTACCATCCTGGCGAGTTGCTCGTCGACATATTTATTCATATGCCACCATCACAAAATCGTTCCAACTGCGCGTTTCGTTATGGTTTTCTGCGCCTCGATATGGATTCTACTGCACAATATGGGTTTAAACTGGTTTGGCATTATTATAAGGTACTAAATACCAATGCCTCCAAAGAGGTATAATAATCCCTTGGAGGCTCTTTTATAGTCACCTTCTGGTGGTAATCTTTCATGGCTCATTCGAGAAGGTTAGGGTTATGCTTAGGGTTATGCTGATAGTTAATCTAAAGACGGGGTTGGCTAATATTTGTAGAATAGCTTTTTTTGAGGGGAATGTCTATACATTGTATATGGCGAGCATGGTACCAGATTTTATGTTTCTGCAATAAAGCATAACAGGATAAAATCTGACTGGGAATCCTTTACGAACAATGAGAGCAATTTGTCCAAGAGATTTTATATGAAATGTCGAAAAAAATAATTGAAGTCGGGAATGCCTTTCATAGATTAGCTGTTCATGTTGGCAGGGCATTAAGTATTCAATTGCATAATTTGTAACAGTTTAGCGCTTTGAAAAAATCATCATTAGATTATCTCCCTTTTTGCACTATTTTCAAATAGCTATACTGTTACCATAATTTAAATATATCAGTCTTCACCCGGGCTCTCTCCCATGGCCGCAAGTACCTCGCTGATTTGCGGTATGGTAAGGAGCCCCTGTGCAAGCAATATTCTCCCTATAGGCCTGTGCTCTCCTTTCTCTACGTTATCCATCACCTGGATATCCATTGCCTCGACAAGCTGGTCAATTGTGATAAAACCTTTTTCCACCGCTATGGTACCAAAACGCTTTTCCAGTGGTCCTATCTCCATAATTACCCTCAGGTTTTCTGCTCTTTGGCCTAATGGGGCCCTTACCTCTCATATTCCCCCATAGGATTTCTTATTCCGATCAGGGCAAAAATTCTCATAAGCAAGTCATCCACTATACAGCTAAACCCTGATGCTGGCTCTTTAACTGTTTGTTATGTAAGCAAAAACGCTATGAAATGCAAGGAAAAATCAACTTTTCAAAAACCAGTGCAACAAGTCGCTAAGATCAGAAACTCTATAGGTACCATAGACCAGCTGATAATTGAGGCACAAACGAATTCCAACAGTGGCTTACACGAAAGTCATTTCTGACAATTTCCGACGGGGCTTGACAAATCTTGGCAATCTGTGAGGCTGCATTATCGGTGAACATCAGCTAATTAACTGAAAATAGGTCCAATATGAGAACAACAATAGTGCGGCAAGAAACTTGCAAAGCGAGAATCTTGATGGTTTCATATGGTTTGCAATTGGCACAGCATTGTTTTTGAATTCAGCCAGGAGTCTTAAAATGAAAGACACTATTGACGGAATGGAAGATATAGAAAAGAGAATCGAAGAATTTAGAGAAGCCCTTGACGTCATTCGAACCAGTCTTCGAAATGATAAATTTGAAACAGCCAGGAGGGCTACGCAAGCTTTTGATATTAAGCTTTGTGAAACCTTAGAAGCGTTAAAAAAAAGGACAAAAAGTCATGAGCCAGGCAGTAGTTTTTCTGATCGCTAATCGATTCATCGATAAAAGTACGAAAGGGATAGAAAAGGACTGGGAATGTCGGGCGTGTGGCTCCAGGCTGACAGAAGAGACTGCACAGGCCACTGATTGGGACTGCCTAGCGTGTGGGGCATCCACGAAACCTGTCCAAGAACCAATAACTAATATTAAGGCATTAAAGGAGGCTTAGAGTAGATATGGTGTGATCTCTGTTAGCTTTCTATAGTTTTTTAAACCGGCCCAAAATCAGTTTCTGCCGTTAAGGCTTATGGGAACCCCTCATTGTTTTCTCCTCTGAATCCCCTAAGGAACATCTAACATATTTTCCCGGGTTCACAATCTCCCCTGTCAATAAATCATATACCAATAATTTAGGGTAAAGACATAAGACCATCAATGTTTTGTTTGTTGATAACTCAGAAAAAAGTTGCTAAAGAGAGGTGGACGTTCTCCTGGGAGAGGTATGGGCCTCTGAGAATTGGAGTGAACTGATAGCGTTTTGAGTTTTACTTGCAGTAGTACTGTTAATCTTATCTTTCTTTATTCCCTCAATCATCAAGAGGGTCAATTGAAAAAATTGAGTAAACATGACGTGATTTTTTTTGTTTTTTGAAAGGAGCTTGAGACAGAAGAATGAAAACACAATTGGATGAACTATGTGTAAAGACGATTCAGATGCTTTCAGCAGATGGCGTCGAAAAGGCTAATTCAGGGCATCCAGGCATGCCCATGGGTGCGGCTGCCATGGCCTATATTTTATGGACCCGATTTTTACGTCATAATCCCCTGAATCCGGGCTGGTCTGACAGGGACCGCTTTGTGCTGTCTGCCGGCCATGGCTCAATGCTCCTCTATAGCCTGCTTCATTTAACCGGATATGATTTGCCCCTGGAGGAGCTTAAGAATTTCCGTCAGTGGGGAAGCCGAACGCCAGGTCATCCAGAATATGGTCTTGCCCCCGGTGTCGAGACCACCACTGGTCCCCTGGGCCAGGGTTTTGCCAACGGGGTAGGCATGGCTATTGCCGAACGTCACCTGGCGGCCTATTTCAACCGTCCGGGTCATGCAATTGTTGACCATTACACTTACGGGATCGTGGGCG
Source organism: Desulfobacteraceae bacterium (assembly GCA_020349865.1). The sequence goes on along the minus strand of CP070700.1, from coordinate 2,792,357 downwards.
ACGGTGACCTCATGGAGGGTATTGCTCACGAGGCGGCCTCATTAGCGGGGCATTTAGGGCTTGGAAAACTGATTTATCTCTATGATGATAACCATATCTCCATTGAAGGAAGTACTGCTCTTACGTTTACCGAAAGCCGGACAGGGCGATTTGAGGCATATGGCTGGCATATCCAGCAGGTGGAAGACGGAAACGACCTGGGAGCAATTGAAGCCGCAATAATTGCAGCGCAAAAAGAGACTGCGCGCCCTTCATTCATTGCTGTCCGGACCCATATCGGTTATGGGAGTCCCAACAAGCAAGATAAAGCGGTGGCACATGGGGAACCATTGGGCCCTGAAGAGATCCTTTTGACTAAGGAGAACCTGGGGTGGCCCCTTGAGCCTCCGTTTTTTATACCGGATGATCCACTTGCTCATTTTCGCAGGGCCATTGATAAGGGTAAAGGCCAGGAAACCCAGTGGCAGGCGCATTTCAGTTCTTATGAGGAAGCCTACCCTGAACTGGCCAAAAAATGGCATGGATGGATGAATGGAGACCTGCCAGAGGGCTGGGAAAACGATATCCCGATTTTTCCCGCGGACACAAAAGGCATCGCCACACGCGCTGCATCCGGAACCGTACTAAATGCCATTGCCAAACATCTTCCCAATCTTTTCGGCGGCTCAGCCGACCTGGCCCCGTCCAATAAAACAGAAATAAAAGGTGAGAAAGACTTTCAGGCCGACGCCTATGAAGGACGTAATCTGCGCTTTGGCGTCCGAGAGCATGCCATGGGGGGAATCTTGAACGGCATGGCACTTCATGGAGGACTGATTCCCTATGGGGGCACTTTTTTAGTTTTTTCAGATTACATGAGGCCGGCCATCAGACTTGCAGCCCTCATGGGCATAAAAGTCATTTACGTCTTTACACATGATAGCATCGGCCTGGGTGAAGATGGCCCGACGCATCAGCCCATTGAGCAGTTGTCGTCTTTGAGGACGATCCCGAACCTTACGGTAATCCGACCGTGTGATGCCAATGAAACAGCCGAGGCATGGCACTACGCCATAAAATCCCAAAACGGACCGGTTGCCTTGGTCCTGTCGCGGCAAGGCATCCCCACATTGGATCGCACCACCTTTGCCCCTGCAAAAGGACTGTCCAGGGGAGCGTATATCTTACAGGATACCCAGGATGGAAAGCCGGATGTGATTCTGATTGCCACCGGCTCAGAGGTTTCAATTGCCCTGGAGGCACATAAAAGGCTTGATGAAAAGGGCGTGAAGCCACGCGTTGTGAGCATGCCTTCATGGGAGTTGTTTGATAAACAGCCTGAGGATTATCAGCGCCAGGTCCTGCCTCCCGAGATAAAACAGCGAATCTCTATTGAGGCCGGGAGCACACAGGGATGGCATCGTTATGTGGGGGACAGAGGTGAAGTAATCGGCGTTGACCATTTCGGGGCCTCTGCCCCTTACAAAGTCCTGTATGAAAAATTCGGTGTTACTTCGGATCGGGTTGTTGAAATGGCAATGAAACTTATATGAGCCGCCTGGTTGTGATTGAAAAACAGACGGTCAAAAAATGTAAATGGGGCAAGCAGTTGGCCGTTAAGGGCAAAAAATATTCTAATCGAAATCACCCACCGGCCTTGTAAAAGTATATTTGGCAGGTTTCACCACCAGTTGCTGGAATACATCTTGTGTGTTACCACCCAAGGCTGAGAAAGGAAGTGCCACAATAAATAGGGCACTACCTCCTACAGTTGCAATAATTCCCAGAGGCCGGACAACCAAGATATCACCGGCCATCTTGATGTCCTTCTCATGGTCATGTTGATCTCCTGCCAGGGAAGCAGCCCCGAATGGCATAAGGGCCAAGGTTGCAACCATGAAAAAAACCGTGAATTGTTTCTTGATATTACGCATAATGATTTTATCGAACCCGGTTATCAAAGGTTGTTAACGCTTGCCATCTCCGATTCTGAATCCACAAAGTGGTTTGCATCCCAACGGTCTATTGTGTATTCCCGGATGAAGTCTTCTAACATTGAGACCTGATTCGGCGCGAGTTCCCCGAATTTTACACCATGTCGCCTCATAATAATAGGGCTAAAGGGGGATTTATTAGGAATCTGGAAATCCGAGATGGTCTTAAACTTTATTTTTTCCATATAAAGGCCATAATATGCCAATAATATGTCCAGCTCAAATGATCTTTTAACATTCTT
>CP070700.1:2784799-2790042 GCA_020349865.1 Desulfobacteraceae bacterium | reverse complement strand
GTAATTGAAATACCAACACCATTGCAACTCCCCCGGTCAGTCAGACTTATTACATGTTTTTGAGGTGAATGATATTTTCCTTTGAGTGGGTGCTATCACAGATCTGAGGGGCTGGCACTCGGAGAAAAAACTGGTATCCTTTGCTCGGCTCAGAATTCAGCTTATCTTATTCAAAAATTATTGGGTGAAGCGACTGCGAGTCCTCTTGATGAGGGGAAAATTCCGGAAAGCTCACGCAGAAGCAGTTAAATGACCTCGACTATTTCATCCAAAACCATACCACTAGGGACTGCGTGACATCAATTTTTTCAAGGCGGGTTATTAACCTCCAGACAGCACGGGGAACAATTCGACCAGGTCTCCATCCTCAACCGGACTGGATAATTCATTCTTATAGCCGGCGCTCCTATGATTGACATAAAGCATCCATTTCAGCAGAAGCACACCCTGAGTATCCATTAACTGACCTTCTAGTCCTGGAAACTGTTTGACCAGTGCCTCAAAACAATCACGAACCGTTTTGCCTTTCACATCAACAAGGGTTACGCCGTTTGCTTTATACTGCAAAACCTTAGGTATCCTGATTTTCACGCCCATCCGTTACCCATTGAAATCTCAATATCGAATTATGAGTTCTGAACTTAAAATGACGAGGAAACCCAAGCTCCCATCCAGGGACACCCATATCCATTGCTTTAAGACAACTCGGGGTTATGACTTACTTAAGGTGTATTCCAGCATATTGGATGTTAAGAAACTTTGTTCAGATGATCGATTCCGAGTTCCTCTAATTTCTCGGTTAATGGAACTCCGATTTTATCCCACCCCATTAAGTGGTAATAATACCGTTTCGCCTTTTCCATTTCCTCGTGGTTAAGTTTGGTATCGGCAAGAGGTCCCCCGTTTGGGGGGTTGAAAAATCGCTCCGGCAGTTTGTCATCGGCATCAGTAAAGCCCTCTCGGATATTGTACAGTCGACACATGGTTAATATGCGTTCGGCCACCCTGAATTGCTCCATAATACTGGTGTTCCAGCCGGTCACCGAGGATGTGAGATCAGCAACCTGACTGGGTGAATAGGGCAAGAAATCGCAGAGCACAAGGCTATCGAAAAGTATTCTTTTGATCTGATAGAATTTGAATAATGCCACTTTGCGAGGTCCAATTTCAGAGAAAAGGGCCGGTTCATATCCCAACGGGATGGCGTCGGGAATCGTTACATGGGGCAGTTCAGTGAATGCGGAAAAAAAGATATCAATCAGGCTGTCCATGTGATCCGGACCATGGGGATTCACCATATAGCCAAGCCCCAGGGATTTATTGAGCCTGGGTTCATGCATGGGGATTTCCAGTTTCTTCACGTTCATGGCAAATTTCTGGGCGCCTTTTCCGATTTTTTCAGCGGCCATTGCGGTCCCCTCTGCAAGCAAGTCTCCAATCCCCTGTCGGTGAGCAATGAGTTCTATGGTCTTGAGCATGGCCTCGGCATTTCCGAATTCGAGGGTCATCCCGTCCAGGTCATCTGGAGGCAAAAGCCCATTCTCAAAACATTCCATGGCGAATGCGATGCTCATCCCGGTGGAGATGGTATCCAGGGAGTAGGCATTACAAAGTTCGTTTCCTTTAGAAATGGCTCTAAGATCATCAATGCCGCATGCTGAACCCAGGGCTCCCAAGGTTTCATATTCCGGTCCCCCGTAAGCACGATCAACTTCATAGGGCTGCTTCGCCTCCACGACTTTTTTACAGCGAACAGGGCAGGCAAAACACCCCTCCATTGCGACTCTGATAGTTTTTTTCATGGCGTCCGGAGTAATCTGATCCACACTGGGGAATCCGCCGTCTCGAAAGTTTCTAACAGGAAGGTTGCCCAGTTGTTCGAATCTTGGCATCGGCCCCCCTGTTCCAAGATCAGAGAATGGTTTCATCAGCTCCATATTTTCCTTGAGCCAACCGTTCAAATCCTTTATCCCGTCAGTACTAGTTACAGGAGGCATACTGTCCCCTCGCACTGCAATCGCCTTGAGATTCTTCGAACCCATGACTGCCCCCATACCCCCACGGCCAGCAGCATCAAAAAGGCCGTGCATAACACAGGCATATTTCACCATGTTTTCGCCCCCTGGGCCGATCATGGCAACCCGGATTCTGGGGTCTGCAAGTTCTGAACGGATAGTCTCCTGGGTCTCTTTAGTTGTTTTCCCCCAGAGATGACCGGCATCCTTAACCTCTACCTCGCCACTGTGAATCCATAAATAAACAGGCGCCTTAGCCTTGCCTTCTAGGATGAGGGCATCAAAACCGGCTCTTTTAAACTGAGAGCCCCAGAATTCCCCTACCTCAGCCTTTGCGATCCCCCCGGTTAAGGGTGACTTCCCCCCGACGGTATGGCGGGCGGTACCCCCAAGAGAGAGACCTGTCAGAGGTCCGGTCGCAAAAACCAGTTTGTTTTCAGGACCCAATGGATCAACGCCCGGTTTGACCTCGGTGAGCAGGTAATAGGCAATAAAGCCGGTCCCCCCCAGGTATTTTCTGCAAAATACAGCATCGATGCGCTCGGTTAGCACCTGTTCGTTCGACAAATCGATGCGAAGAACTCTGCCGTGATATCCTCCAGGTATCTGATTTTCCATCTCAAGCCCCCTCTCAATTCCTTTTATTATCATTCAGCCAATTACTTGATCATTAAGGAACTAATCCACTACAGGCGGTCGTCGTTTCCATACCTGGGTGGCTTCCTGAAACGCATAGGCCAGCTGCAGCACGCTAAAGTCGGCCTTGTGCCGTCCAACAATCTGCATGCCGACGGGCAATCCTTCCGGCGTCAATCCGCAGGGCACGGATATGGCCGGCAGGCCGGTGACGGTGATGTAGTAGCAGCTCTTCATCCAGTCGATGTATGTTTCCATTTTGACCCCGTCGATTTCCTCGATATAGGGCTGATTTACATCGAAAGGCGGCACCTGGTTAACCGGGCAGATCAGGTATTCATAGTTCTCCATAAATTCCCTTACGTGATGATAGAGTTCGGTGCGCTTAACTTCGGCCCGACCGATCTGGGGTCCGGTGAGCTTTTGACCTTCTTCGGTGTTCCAGATCACCGTGTCTTTCATTAAGTTACGGTGCGCTTTAAGTTCTTCGCTGTGATATACTTCAAAATGCCAGGCTCGCAATATTTTAAAAATTTCATCCGCACCGGAAAAGTCAGGCTGCGCTTCATCCACGATACAGCCCAGATTTTCGAAAATGGGACTCTGGCTTTCGAGTACGGCCGTGACTCGCGGATCCACCGGCAGATCCCCCAGATCCTTGCTCCAGGCGATGCGGACACCTTTGAAGTTGCGTTCCAGGGTTCGGGCAAACAGATTCCCAGGCTCGGCGATGGAAATGGGGGAGCGGGGGTCGGGGCCGGCAATGGCGCTTAGCATCAGGGCCGCATCATGCACGGTTCGGGCCATGGGTCCCTGCACGGCAATGGGGGACCAGGCAACGAGAAAAGGCCATATGGGGACGCGACCGGGAGAAGTCCGAAATCCCGTGATATTGCAAAAGTTGCCGGGATTGCGCAGGGAGCCTCCCATGTCACTGCCGTCGGCAATGGGCAGCATGCCACAGGCCAGCGCCACCGCTGCCCCTCCACTGCTGCCGCCGCAAGTTTTGGAGAGATCATAGGGATTGAGGGTTTCTCCAAACACCTCGTTAAACGTCTGGGAGCCGGCACCGAACTCCGGAGTATTGGTTTTCCCGATGCAAATGGCGCCTGCATTTCTGAGTCTTTCTACGATCAGCCCATCTTGATCTGGAATAAAGTCTTTGTAAATTCGAGAGCCCCAGGTGGTACGTAAATCTTTTGTGGGGACCAGATCCTTGTGTGCAATGGGCAGACCGTGCAAGGGTCCCACCTCCTGACCTCTGGCGATGGCCTCGTCAGCGGCCTGCACCCGGGACATGATCTGTTCGTGGGGTACGCGGGTAACGATGGCATTGACTTTAGGATTGATCCGTTCAATTTGAGTCAGATGGGCTTCCATGACTTCTTTGCAGGACAACTCCTGGGCGCGGATACGGCGAACGAGCTCAGTGGCGGTCATAAAGCAGAGTTCGGAATGAGACACGGGATACCCTTTCTATCTTAGCTTGAAGCCGTAACAATTGTTAAGTTGTTTGAACATAACGAACAGCGTTTTATCCTTCGTCCCGCCGAAAAATATAAAGAGGTACTTCGCCATTCCCAAGCCAGTGGGATAACAGCTTCTTACTATGGCATACGAAAGCGGGATGATGGATAAAATGTGATTGAACAGAGCCGCGGGTTTGAAGATCTTGTTATGGGTTTTTTATCATGGGCAGGGAACAATTTCAAGGAGAAACCACCGGGTTTTCAAATCTGAACCCGGGGTAAAGGCGGTTGGCGACTGGATTTGTGGTGTTTGAATGTGAATTGCAGGATTTTTTTCTGAAATCTTTTGTAAAATAAGCTTGATGGCCCTGTAAAAAGTCAGAAGCCCATTATGCGGTAGTTATGGTCATATGCCCATAATTACGGATAAATAGGACAAAAAACTTTCTCAATTGGCTCCAAGCCATTTGAAGATGCTCTTTGATAACAAAAATGGCATGCGTTTGACCGCATAGACTGCTCCCATGCGCTGTCTGATCACAACTGACCGCCTTTCGGACGGCAGTTGCCCTGAAGATGTTCACCCCGATGGCTTTTAAGGTAGCACAGAACCGAACGGCCTTAAGACCTCTAACTCTCAGATGTTTAACTCCGGTTCTTCTGTCGTATTCTGACACGGTAGCTTCAGAACCTGAACGCCACCTGTAGCGGTCTTTAAACTCATCGGTTTGCTTATAGGCCCTTCGTTTTGACAATCTCATTTCTTTATCCGTATAGCGAAGATAATGATGCTTTTTGCCTTGCTTCACCGGGCAGCTGTTCTGATTCGGACAATTGATGCACTGCTGGGAATCAAACGCTGCAGTGTGCCGATTCTTCTTCTTTTTTATCCTAATAGGCTTATGGCCTTGTGGGCAAGAAACGATGGTTCCCTTTTCAGTCACTTCAAAATCCGACAGGCTGATACTACCTTCTTTTTTGCTGCCCATTGTAGGCGCAACAAGATCTACCCCAAGCTGTTCGGCCTCCTGACAGTTCTCATCACTGCCATAAAGGGAATCGGCCAAGACTTCTTCAGGTGAAAGGTTACGTTCCTTGGTCGATTCAATAGCGGGAATCAAGG
>CP070700.1:2780425-2784699 GCA_020349865.1 Desulfobacteraceae bacterium | reverse complement strand
TACTGTTGGCCGGAGACGGTCTGATCGCCTTAGAAAAGCTTAAGAAAAATACAATTTCCTTAGTAATCACTGACTGGAGAATGCCACGGATGGATGGGTTTGCCCTGCTTGCTCTCATCATGGAACAATACCCGCACATACCGGTAATAATCATAACCGGATATAGCACACCCGAAATGGAAAGGCTGGCCCAAGAAGGAGGCGCGGTTGGGTATGTTGAGAAACCCTTTATGATTGATGATCTGGCCAAGAAAGTATTGGCTACCCTGAGAAAAGAATCGGAGGGGGGGACTTTACACAGTGTTTCTTCAGGTATGTTTTTACAATTAATAGAGATGGAACAAAAAACCTGCACCATCCGGTTGGTTGACAAATCATCAGGCAAACAGGGAGTACTCTTCTTCTGCGATGGTGAACTCCTTGATGCCCGAACCGATGGACTTAAAGGGGAGACGGCCGCATATAAAATTTTTTCGTGGGATGAGGTTAACCTTTCAATTCAGAATGAATGTCTTCAGAAAGAGCAGAAGATCCACCGCGATCTTAATGCTATTCTCCTTGAGGCAATGCGGTTGAAAGACGAAGCCGGTGAAGAGGAAGAACCTGAAACACTAGTGGAAGATCTGGAGGAAATTGAAAAACTGCCTGAAGAGACAAAATCAGAAACGGCGAACGCCATAGGTAGTATTCGGTCCAGGTTGAAAAAGGAGCTGGGCGAAAGGGGTGGATTGGAAGATATATACCATGACGATGCATGGGACGGCCTCATAGCGCAAATAACAAGGATGGGGGCATTATTTGATGCAGGGAAGTTGAAGCTTGTCTATCTTGATAGGGACGAGCCGAACGATTTCATCCTGTTGCCGGGAACCGAAACCTCTGTACTATTGATTAACCCCAAATGCCCCCGAGACAGAATTATTACCATCTTGAGCGAGTGAGTCCATACCGTTATCAAAGATCCTGTTATGGAGTGGGGGAATGAAAAAGGTATTTAATGATATTCTGAGCATAGAGGATGTTAATGGAGTAATGCTGTTTTCCTTTAAGGGAGAACTGATTTTCAAAGAATTTATATCCCCACTATCTGGGGGACCTGAAACCAGGGACTGGTGGGGGCTTTTTATACTTTCCCTGGATGGGGTTAGGGAGGCAGACCTGGTTTTTGAAAAGAGCAAGTTCTATATCAGAAAAACAGCCATGGGCTATCTTATTATACTTATGGGGATTTTTGTTCCCACTGCTATGGTAAGACTCAACTGCGATATGCTGTTACCGGCTCTTAAGCAGATGAAAACGTCCAGAGTGAGAAAGGGTGTTTTTAAAAAGAAGAAATAGTCATCATAGCTAGGGCATATCCTCGGTGAAATTATGTAAGAACAGCCATTATTTTTAATCGAACCATTTAATATTATGCAGCAAGGAAAAGCCAAGCTTAGGCAATCAAGAAATGAGAAACGCACAGGCAAGTAAAGAAATAAACATTGATTCTAAAATAAAAGAGGCCGAAGTCTACCATTCTATGGGTCTGCTTGACGAGTCCCTCGGCGTTTATGAACAGGCTCTTTCAGGAGTTCCGGAACAGGACTCCGACGGCCAGGAAAAAATCAAGGCAAAAATTATCTTACTAAAAAAAGAGATTGCCGCACAAGATGAAGCTGACACACACAATCTTTCTTCAAAAGACATTTCCAATTTTAAAAAAACCATATCCAGCGATACAAACATTCCGGCTATTCTCGATAGCGCCTCTGCCTTTAAAGATCTGGGTCTTTATGGGGAGGCCATTGGTGAATATGAGAAATTGTTTGGCATGGACTATCCCCCGGAAAAAATCATCCCCGAAATTGGGGGATGCCTCCTTAGAATTCATTCTCCTTCCAAAGTTGTCGAAAAAGTTGAAACTATATTAAGTGAGCGCAGACTCGATGATAAAGCAGTGGCCCAAATCAAATTCGGTCTGGGCATGAAAATGGAGAAGAAAGACCACAAAGATGTGGCCCTTGGTCTTTATAAATCTGCCATAGAACTTGCCCCCAAAGATAATGAGATTAAAAAACGACTGGATTCCATTGTAGCCAGCCTGTCTTCCGGTTCGAAATATGACTACATCCTCAACAAAGGCATGGTGACGACTGATCAGCTCCAGCAGGCCCTTGCCCAATCGAGAAAGAGAAAAAAGAGCGTAGAATTTGTCCTGCTTGAGCTTTTCAAAATCGATAAAGATGAACTGGGTAAGTCCCTTGCCCTTTACTACGGCTGTAAGTTTAGAAGTTATGATCCCGAAGTGCCCACGCCAGTAGAGCTTATCAGCAACTTAAGGAAACCCTTCTTGATGCACGAGCTTTGGGTCCCCATGAGCTGGGGAAAGGATGGCGTTGAGGTGCTTATTGATGACCCCACGGACCTTAGCAGGACCGACCACATTAAGGCCCTGGTGAAGTCAAAACAGCTCAACTTCTCTGTGGCGATCAAGGAGGATATTGAGTCATTTATCAAACTTTTCTTTGATGACAAAAGAGGCGGTGAAACCTCTCCCGGTGAGGAATCGTTCGATGATTTCGAGTTGATGCCGGATGTCTCATTTGAAGAAGAGGAAGAGGCCGAAGAGTATCACGATGAGCTTGATGAAAGCTCTGGTAAGGTGGTGAAACTGGTAGACCAAGTTCTGATTACTGCATACCGAAAAAATGCATCTGATATACATATTGAGCCTTCGCCGGTTACCAAGTCCACCGGGATACGTTTTCGTATAGACGGTGTGTGCCAGAATTATATTACTATCCCCAATTCCATGGCCAGAGGCGTCCTTTCAAGGGTCAAGATCATGGCCCATCTTGACATCGCCGAAAGACGTCTCCCCCAGGATGGAAAGATCAAGTTTAAGCGCAAAGGTTTACGCCCCTTTGAACTTAGAGTCGCCACGCTTCCTACTGCAGGCGGTTTTGAAGATGCCGTATTAAGGATTCTGGCCTCGGCCGGTGCTATGAAACTTGATGATATGGCATTGAGTGAAAGAAATTTTAGTATTATGCAAAAGATTGTTGCAAAGCCCTATGGCCTCATACCGGTGGTGGGCCCAACCGGTTCAGGCAAGACAACTACCCTTCATGCTGCACTCGCCTATATCAACAAACCCGGCATCAAAATCTGGACAGCAGAAGATCCTGTGGAGATTACCCAGGCTGGTCTGAGACAGGTGGAAGCAAAACCCAGGATCGGGCTCAATTTCGCGAGAATCATGCGTGCCTTTTTAAGGGCTGACCCTGATGTGATCATGATCGGTGAGATGCGTGATGAGGAGACAGCCTCAATCGGTATTGAGGCATCGCTTACCGGCCATCTGGTTTTTTCGACCCTGCACACCAACAGTGCGCCCGAGACCGTGACGCGATTATTGGACATGGGACTCAACCCTCTCAATTTTTCCGATGCATTTCTCGGTGTGCTGGCACAGAGACTCGTGAGGAGATTATGCACTAAATGCCGTAAGGAATATAACCCGTCAGAAGAAGAGTTTGAAGAGATTGTTGATTACTACGGAAAAGAATATTTCCCGGCCACCGGAATAAAGTATAAACCGGATCTTAAACTGTACCAACCATCAGGCTGTGAGGTATGCTCCGGGACCGGCTATAGGGGCAGACTTGGAATCCATGAATTGATGGAGGGTACCCCCAAAATAAAAAGGATGATCAAAAAACAGGCCTCTACGGAGGAGATATTTGAGCAGGCGATGAAAGAAGGCATGACAACCTTGAGCCAGGATGGCACGCTGAAAGTCCTCCAGGGCATAACGGATCTTGCTGAGGTGCGGCGGGTCTGTATCTCTTAAATGCCCCTCACCATTATCATGGAGAAGCAGCAGCTGATAGAATTGAGGCGCTTCGACCACATATCATTCTCACTCAGGTAGGAAGAAAAATTCAAAAGTGAAGATGTAAGGCATGACTTTTCCGGCAAAATCGGCTATGGTTAAAACCAAGAGTTCCAAGCCCACAGGAAGGAAATAAATGAGCACGCTAACTTATCTATCTAATCCGGCCTTTGAGACGGAAACCGTCAGTGAAGTGGAGCAGAGGCGGGAAAAGGAGAAGGCCCGGAGATTAAAACGCACACACTGGTGGAATAAGAAGATCCAAACAGGGCTCTGCCATTACTGCCATCGCAATGTGGGACGCGAACAATTGACCATGGACCACGTAGTTCCTCTCAGCCGGGGCGGAAAAAGCAATAAAGGAAACATCGTCCCTGCCTGCAAAGAATGTAACAAC
>CP070700.1:2776456-2780325 GCA_020349865.1 Desulfobacteraceae bacterium | reverse complement strand
TTAAGTTGACCAGAAACTTGTTGATGCTTGAGGTAAAAATACCGATTCTACCCAATCGTCGCATGTTGGATTTAATGTGAACCGAGTCTATCCTTTGATTGTCGGTAGTGACCATGAAAACCTTTGCTAACTTATCGGTAGTATGGTCAAATAAAACTGCATCCAGAGCATTATCAACAACAATGCTACGCATATTCCATAAGGTCTTAGGACACATATATTTGGCTGAATCCGATTCCTCGGTGATATTCAGCGCGTAATGCCACTGGATGTTAAAAGATAATTGGTTGACTGTTTCTTCATCGCTCAGGTCGTGTGTTTGCTAAAGAACTAGAGCACCAAGCACCGTATACAGTTCTTTTGTAGGACGGCCAAAATCATCATTAAAAAACGGGGCCACTTCGCCAACGGGAAGTTCACACAGAAGTTCTTTTTGAAATAACTCCGCCCAGGACTTATCCAGTAGTTCTCGGCGTTTTGGGCTCAGAAAACTCCAGGGATCGAAAAGATCGTTCTGCTTTTGGTCTTTAATTCGAATCATGCCTTTCACCTTCATTTTGGTTGATTATGTGAGTTGCTCATATCAAAATGTAAAGCAAAAGGCAACCGAAAATAGCAGTTATTATTAATTATTTCAAACCTTTAAATGGGTTTGGCTTTTTACGAGTTCATCAAGGTTTTGTAGTAACAAAAAAAATGACGTTGATTTATTCAAACCAGTGGTTATTTTCTATTCTTTAAAAAAATCAGGCTACGTTTCAGGAGACAGCATAATTGTTGGACACGGTCTTTGACTTTCATGTCTATTAGGCCTTATTAACCAACCTATGGCATATTTCGAAATCATTTGTCCCGTCTAAAGTACAAAAGGCTGTATTTTTGTAACAGTTTAGATTTGAAAAAATCCTATGACTGAAACGCTAAAAACCGATGTAAAAGTGATCTTTGCCTTGACCCTCGTCCATTTTATTGGCGATTTTTATAGCTCTTTTGTGACTCCCCTGCTCCCGGTGTTTGTCCAAAAGTTTTCTCTCAGCTTGACACAGGTTGGCCTGATTACAGGCACAAGTCGTCTTCTGGCATTCGTTGTTCAACCTTCCGTGGGATATATCGCTGATCATTACAAAACACGTTCTTTTATCCTTGGCGGTCCCCTCCTGGCCATCATGTTTATTCCTCTGGTTGGGATCGCCCCCGGCTTTTTAATGCTGATTTTTTTTATATCCTTGGGGTCAATTGGTTCATCTATGTTTCATCCGTCATTGGCGGGAATGATTTCCACATATGCGGGTCGCAATTTTGGCTTTTCTATGTCGATTTTTAATGCGGGCGGCACCCTGGCCTTTGGGATCGGACCTCTATTCATCACCTATTTTGTAGCTTCATATGGCCTGAGGGCATGCCCGTTTACTATGATATTAGGCCTGGCCATAATGGCACTTTTATTCAGGGCTGTCCCCCTTCCTGGAGGAGAGGAGCTCAAAAATCTCGGCTTTGTCGGTTCTATCAAAGAGGCCATGGGAGCTGTCTGGAAATCAATTGCACTGATTTGGGTGGTGATGGTCTTACGTTCCTTTGTCGGCCAGTCTTTCCTGACATTTACACCAGTGTTATTGAGTAATGAAGGCTATTCCCTGGTTTCAATAGGTACCGTAGTTTCGCTTTTTGTTATAGCAGGCGCCGGTAGCGGGCTTTTGGCAGGCCACCTTTCAGACAGGTTTGGATATAAAAGGATATTTTTTGCTGCTCACGGTCTGGCAACACCCAGCCTGTATTTGCTGATTCATTTTTCGGGCAACTGGGTTTATATTGGCGGCTTTCTGGCAGGATTTTTTGTTTTGGCCACCTTGCCATTAGGCGTGGTAATGGCACAAAAACTGGCCCCCCGAGGGAAATCCATGGTCTCGAGCCTTATGATGGGCTTGGCTTTTGGGACAGGAGGAATGATGACCGCTCTGACTGGAAAATTGGCGGATATGTTTTCCATACGACCTGTTCTTTCCTGGTTGGCCATAATTCCCTTTCTGACAACCGGGCTCATTGCCCTGGTACAGGAGAGAAAATCAAGCCGTTGAAATGCAGCACATACGTTACAAGTGATACAGCTCCAAGGCCCTTTTTGCACTATTTGCAAAACGCTAAACTTGTACCAGGGCTGATTTGCTGTTTGCCATTCTTTTCACTTTTTATGTCCTTTGAGTTCTCTGACCTTTTCCAGTGTATCCTGGTAGACATCTATCTTTGAGGGATTAAGTTCTATGGCCCTTAAGGCGAGATTTTCAGCGTTAATGAGGTTCTCTCCCCTCATATAGTAAAGCCAAGCAAGGTTGTTATGGGCATCTGCGTTGAGAGGTTCCTTTCTTATTGCCTTTTTGTAATATTTTTCTGCCTGGACCAATTCATTTTTCTGAAAATGTGCATTTCCAAGATAAAAATAGGCAACAGGAAATCCTCTGGCTGCGATTTTGTATTCTTTAATAGCATTATCAAACTCGCCTTCTTTCTCGTAGGCCATGCCCAGCTTAAGGTGCTCTTCGGATGAAAGCGGATCTTCAAAAATCATGATGCGTGGCACAGCGCAACCCGCAAGCATAATCATCAGGGCAAACATCAATAGTCGAATGTGTATCATTCTTTCCTCCCAGACTCTCATGCTTATTCAACGGATTTTGGTTGGATACGAAGTGTCCAGGATTTCGTCCTTTTCCAACGGGGAAGAAATCTGTTCCAACTTATAAGCTTTTCGCGGTCTTTTCCAGAGTTGACAATGATGCCTTTTGGCTCGTAGCCCACAACGACCATGTAGTGGTATTTGCTCAGGTTAGCAAACCCGAGATCAACCATGACGATGAGTGGGACATTCCCATCAACAGCGCACTGGATATCATAGGCACTACCGCTGTACCATCTTGCAGAAAAACCCTTTTTCCGGGCATAAAGAACCATATCCAGCGTAACCGTACCGTGGATGTTGTCCCGAAAGATTGCCCCTGCGATTTGATCCGGGGTTACCGCGTCACCATAAAAATGGAGTACTCCTGCAAGCGATGCAGGACCGCATTGGTAGGTAAGCTGAGAATAGAAAGGCACATTTTCCACCTTTCCGGATCCGGCGGACGCAGGAAAAGCGGAAGACGTGCCATCGGGGCTCACTGCGCATCCTATTAAGGCAACAGGCAGTAAAAAAGCGAAGATCACCACTTCTAAAGGCAGGAGTTGGAATCCCCGGCAGAAAGCTTTGCGCGGGATGCCTTTCAACCGTTGCACAACCCGTTTTGGCTTATTGAATTACAAGCCTTTTGCCAGTAATGAAAAGTACGAGAGCAATAATTCCGACAATAACCAGGATGGCAACGAGTACGCCCAGGCCATCTCCACCTGCCGTAAGAGTATCAAGCTGGGTGGCAAGCCTGTGGAGTTCATTGTCTGATAGCTTATCAAGCCGAGCCGTAACTTCCTGTTCGCTATATCCCAGGGCTTTGAGACGTTGTTGGACAAGTTTCTGCTCAAGGATCTTTTTTACCGTTGCAATGTCTTGCTGTCGCATACTTGAGTAAAAAGACTCATCCGAAGGAACAAACGCGGCCTGCACTCTGGGTACAATGCTGATGAATGCCACTGATACTACAAGCAGGATTGCAATTCGGCGCAGCAAAAGCTCATTCATTATAATACGCATTGAAAGGTCCTCCTTCTATATGATCCAGATGTTGAAACGTTAATAAACTGCAGGTGTAATTCCGGTGTGGCTAACACCCGAATCAGTTTACCGCTTAAGGCCTTCCTTGTCAAAATAAAAAGGCCCCCTGAGCAAGGAGGCCAACTCAGGGGGGTTGGAGTTATTAATTGGAGTTAACTATCCAACAGGG
>CP070700.1:2773608-2776356 GCA_020349865.1 Desulfobacteraceae bacterium | reverse complement strand
GACAAATTAATCGCCGTTGTCGTCTTGCCGCATCCTCCTTTTTGGTTGGCAATTGAAATAATTCTCATCATCTTACCTCCTTTCTCTTACTCAAATATCATTCCTTAATAGTAAATTGAGCAAGGAATAAGGCTGGTCTCTCCACGTAGGCAAAGAAGCCAAGATTAATAAACGTAGGCAATGAACACAGTTCATGCCAATTATATTTGACGAGGCATGTTAAGATAACAAGATAGTAATGTCAAGCAAAAAATACACTATATAGTATATTAGGAAAAAAAAGACACAACATATTGTATTTTTTGTTTTTTTTGTAAAATCAACATGTGCGGAAGTAAGAGAAATGGGTAAAAGAAATGGGGGCAGGCAAATTAGTGCTGATCTTAGGTAGTAATAAAGTTATTGGAAAAACGGGTTTGTTCTGCGTTCCATGCCTATGGTGCTCGCCGGGCCATGGCCGGGATAAACGCGAAGATTTCCGTCAAGGGAGAAAATCTTTGATCGTACTCCTTCAATGAGACGTTTGTGGTCGCCTCCGGGAAAATCAGTTCTTCCTACAGAACCGGCGAAAATCGTATCTCCTGTAAATACCGCACCGGGCGCATGATAACAGACACCGCCGGGAGAATGCCCCGGAGTATGAAGGACTTTGATCATGTATGTGCCAAGTCTGAGATCGTTTCCTTCGCTCACTTGACCATCGGGGTGAAAGCCCAGGCCTGATATATCCAAAGGGTGAATGTAAACCGGAGCCCCAGTGATCCTTTTCAATTCAGCGGCGCCTCCAACATGATCGATATGGCCGTGGGTGATGAGTATGTATCTTATTTTAAGGCCGGTCTCCGTTATAGTCTTAACGATTCGAAAAACCTCGTCACCGGGATCGATAACAAGTCCTTCCATTGTTTTTTTGCATCCGAGGATATAGCAATTGGACTGGTATGGGCCGACGACTATTTTTTTTAGCATAAAGAGGCTCCTTGAGGAAAACGGTGATTATTTATTGAGGTGAAAAATAATTCCTAACCGTGCCTTGTCAAGCCTGACAGGAAGAGAGGCTTGTATAAAGATCCCTCTTAGGACACTATCCATGTCCCATATCTTGAACTGGACAAAGGGGCAGGAGGGTTTTTCTTCCGTTCCGGGCCTCCCGGGCTGGTCTTTTCAGTGACCTATCTGCGGGGGAGTATTGCCCCCAGTGAAAAATGGGGCTGGGGACAAGCACATTATTGCTGATCTTAGGTGGTAACATACCGATTATGGATTTCAGTGTACGGCAAGTACCCTGAAATCTGAAGGCGCTACCAGGTATTACAACATCTTGATCTATCGAGCCCCCCTTATTTAATGGGCATTCATCGTTGACATACAAGGCCGTTTCTTCCTATAGTCTCTCTAAAAAGGGAATTGCGATTTTCATTCTTTTCATTTAATCATCCACTTCTACATCTCAATCATTGATAAAAAACCCCATCTATTAAAACAAGGAAGGAGTGCTTTCCATGGAACTGACAGATCTTTATCAAAGGGGAGAAGAGCTTCTCAGACAAAAAGATATTGGATTTTTGTTGGACGGTGTGGAGACAGGATTTATTCTTGAGCACGACCGTCTTATACTGGACCGTTATACTTTCAAACAGCAATGCATAGACGCCACAGAGGCAAACACCGATTGCGATGTCTTGGGATTGAAGCTGTCAACGCCTGTCATAATGTCTGCCATGACCATGCCTATTCCTGCAATTGTGGACGACGGTCTTATCGAGGTGGCCCAAGGTCTCAAAGAATCGGGAAGCCTGATGTGGACAGGCACACCGATTCCTCAGAACCTTAAGGAAATAATCGCAACAGGGGTTTCTGTGGCAGCTAACGTCAAACCTTTTCAAGACCGTAAAAAAATGTTCGACAGCATTGCTCACATTCAGGAAGCAGGAGTTCGATGGGTTGGCATTGAAATAGACTCTGGCCAGGGGACCAAAATAAGGGATCGAATGATGGCGGCTGACTGCCGCCCCCTTTCAAGAAAAGAGATCGAGAAGATCAGGGAAAAAGTGTCTGTGCCCTTGGTTTTTAAGGGTGTTCTGAGTGCAAGTGATGCTCAAAAGTCGGTTGATGCGGGTGCAGAAGCCATTGTGGTCTCCAATCATGGTAGTCATACCCTGGATTATCTGCCTCACCCCCTTCAAGTTATGGATGAAATCGTTGCAGCCGTGAAAGCGAAGATAGTGATCATTGTAGATGGTGGGTTCCGCAGAGGAAGTGATGTGCTCAAAGGTTTGGCTTTTGGGGCTTCCCTTGTCGGTTTAGGCCGTCCCATCTTATATGGATTGAGCGCTGCAGGCAAAGAAGGTGTTAGGGGGGTCATCAATGGTATAACCCATGAGCTGAAACGAATAATGACCATGGTGGGAACTTCTGAACCCGGCCAGATTCATCGTGATGTTTTAATCATAGATTAATTTGGCAAGAATATGGGGTAGGGGTGGTAGTTGACTATTGGCAGTTAATACTGAACGTGAGGCACATCCATAAAATCAGTTCGGAGAAGGAAAGGTCTATGATCGATCTTTGCCTTGGATTTCTTTCGCGAGACATCACCAAGGCGGAATGCCAAATTCTAAGATGTGTTCTGGTCATTGGAAGGGTTGGTGCCCTCTTTTGCAATAACACCATAGACATTGTCAGCCGGGGGAGTTCCTCTCTTTTCACTTGAAACCCTGCACTCGCTGTAATGCGGTCTGTCTTTTC
>CP070700.1:2768741-2773508 GCA_020349865.1 Desulfobacteraceae bacterium | reverse complement strand
CGTTCCTTGCAGCGTTTCGAATAAAAGGCGTAACGCTTGTTCCTATATTCACTGAATATTTTTGCGGTCCATTCGTCTACAGCCATACCGCATACAGGATCGCGCACCCAGGTATGTTCCTCAGCCCTACGGTCATGTAATTCACCGTCATCTAACCAAAAGATGCGGTCTGCAATTTCCTCTACACGTGGGTCATGTGTCACCAGAACGACTGAACATTCATCATCGCGTGCAATATCATAGAGAATCATCATCACTTCCTGACCGGTCTGTGAATCAAGATTGCCTGTAGGTTCATCGGCTAAGATAAGCTTTGGTTCATTGATAAGGGCCCGGGCGATGGCGACGCGTTGTTTTTCACCACCCGATAGCTTTTGGGGTTTTGTATTGCGGCGATGAGCCAATCCAAGGCGTTCAATCAATTTGTTGGCGCGATGCCGGGCTTGAGGTATCCCACCCGCTCTTAACTGAGCCGGGAATAAAATGTTTTCCTCAACACTTAATGCATCGAGAAGATTAAAAGCCTGGAAGATGAATCCGATTTTCAGTGCGCGAATTTCAGATAACCGGGATTCCTTGAGTGAGGTAATATCGTCGTTGTCAATCTCTATGTTGCCTTCGGTCGGACGAAGCAGCCCTCCGAGCATCGACAGCAGTGTGGTTTTTCCGGAACCGGAAGGCCCCATGATCAAAACAATCTCGCCGGGCAAAACATCAAGCGACACGTTTTTAACGGCCCTCACTTTAGTTTGACCGCTCCCGTAATGCTTGGAAAGGTTCTTTGCTCTGAGTATCGGTGCTGCCATTCTGTTCTCCTTAGACATGAAATGCTGTTTGCGGATCCAGGCGCGTTACCATATAAGCGGGGATTAGTGAAACTAATAATGCGACCAGCAAGGTGACCAAACCAATGCGCGCAATGGCGCTGAAAGAAACCACCAGTGTGAGCTGGGGTACGAATGACGGAATATGGGGGACAACAACAAGTGCTAAAACAACTTTGAAACTCCTATCTGTAATGGCAATGCTGTCGCCTATGCCGACACCCGTCAGGTCCGATAAAACGTCGGGTATGACCGCTTCGCCCGGGTTTTTAATCTGACGACCCGTTGCCATTTCCCACGGCCCCGCACGTTTACTGTTGGGTAACAGCCCGACAATGAACGCAAACGATTCCTGGCCGCCTGCGTTCACAACGGTATTTAGATACAGTATAGGGGTGACCCGTTTCACACCGGCCATGGCCTCGATTCTGGCTGCCTTCCAATCCCAAATGAAAGACGCGGCCATATACATATTGCCCACACCCGTTTGCATGACCCACACGTCAGGCTTAATATTATTAGGGTAAGCTATGATTTGAACGGATTCGCCTCTAAAAACTGCACTAAAGAAAATAACCAATAAAAAAGCGCTGGCGATACCCAGGGCGCTGCCCACTAAAGCGCCTCGCTGACTAATTAATGATTTCCATGCCCATAGAAGCCCTGTTCATACCCCTCAAATGCGATCATCGGATCGGAACGACTAACCATGCGCAGTGGCACAAATGCGCCTAGAATTGCGAATCCCAGACCTGCAGCTATCGTCTGTATAAACACAAGAGGCTCAAAAATATGAATCAAATAAAGCGGTGCTGTTGCATGAATAAAGACCGCGAGACTCTGACCAATCAAAACGGCTATAGGGAGCGCGATAATGAGCAACAAAAGGGCCTGGAGTAGAACAGCAGACAAAACTCTGTTAAACGAAAATCCGAGGGCCTTTAAAACGGCAAAACTCCGTAACCGGCTTCGTACATCGGCATAAATAATTAAAGCAACGACCAGTAACCCGATAACATAAGCCACCATCACCAAAAGTCCCATAATGGGAGCAAAAAACTTCCGCCCAAGGTTTACATCTCTTGCCGCCAGCTTTTCCGGTGTAAAAACATCCACCGAGGGAAGTAGGGCTTCAATCTGGCCGGCAATCTTGTCATGGTCCGCCGCCGGGTCAAGTTCGATCAGCAAATAGCTTAACAAAGGAAATGTGCTCAAGTCAGGGGCAATTTCTGATTCGAGATATAGATCGATCATGCCGTCATAGCTGATAAAAGCAAAAGGCATCATAAACGCCGCTTCCATGGTAAAACCAGAAATGTTAAATTCAAAGTCTGAGATAATGAGAATTTATCATAAGATGAAGCGGTATCAAACCTGGAAAAGGATTCTGAGATAAAAAGGCACTGGATACTTTTTATCCACATGTATACCCCAAACTGGATACTTATTATCCATTTTTTTCTTTACGATTGCAAGAAAGTAGTGTCTTTTATTTACCCTTTAATAAAAAAACTCAGCTATTTCAAATGATTATATAATTTCACCTACCTTTGGCACAGCTGTTGCTCTTTATTTAATACTGAAGAATGCAACAATTTAATACTGAAGAATGCAACAAATCCCTACAATCAACCTTTGGATAGGAGGTCCAAAAAATGAAGAAGATAGTTGCAATTGGAGGAATCATTTTTCTGGTGGCGGTTATTGCCACTTATGTATTGGCCCATGGCCCAGGCCGGTGGGGAGTCTCCCACATGATGAGTGATTGGGGATGCAATCCCCGCTATTACTCGCAGGATGAGAAACTCACGGATGAGCAGAGCAGCCAAATGGATGAGCTTTACCGGAAATTCCATGATGAGACCGTAAAGCTCAGGAATAATATCTGGACAAAATCAGCCGAGCTTGATGTGCTTCTCAATTCGTCCGAAACCAATGCCGAAAAGGCCAGGGTCCTTCAGAAGGAGATCAGCGAGCTGAAGGTGAAGCTTGCTCAGGAGCGGATCAGTTATGATCTGGAGGCCCGCAAGATCGCACCGA
Source organism: Desulfobacteraceae bacterium (assembly GCA_020349865.1). Next base: position 2,770,644 of record CP070700.1, on the reverse strand, counting down.
AGGGCAACTATGGAAGAAGATACGCCGGATGGGGCGGCCATCACATGGAAGGCTACGGCCATCATATGAGAGGCCATAGACCCGATATGTGCTGGAAATAGCCGGATAACAAGTGGTGGTCTGATGGATCACCCCTTTATATTGTCTCATTTTTTTGCTTTTCAATTCAGGCAACCCGAGTATGATGTGTTGTTAACACGCATTAATCCTCATTTCCGGGATGCTTGATGATTTTTGATTGGTTTAATTTATCAAGTATTAAAAAGGAGTGATAAAAAATGGCAGTGGAAAAAGGGTGGGCGCTGCATATCTTTACAGCCTTTACGTATCCATAGTCATGTGGTCAGGAAGCACGATATATTCAATGCAAAACCTCTATTATGAGATCGCCGGCTTCCTCATCGCCTTTATCCTATTGGGTAAAATGCTTGAAGCCATCGCCAAGGGGAAGACCTCAGAAGCCATCAAAAAACTCATGGGTCTTCAGCCAAAAACAGCCCTTGTTCTCAGACAGGGGCAAGAAAGGGAAATCCCCGTGGAAGAGGTAGTGTTGGACGACATCGTGATTGTCAAGCCGGGCCTGAAAATCCCTGTTGACGGGATCGTCACGGAAGGATACTCAAGCGTTGATGAATCCATGATTACCGGGGAGAGCATCCCGGTTGAGAAATCAAAAGGGAGTGAGGTCATCGGGGCCACGATTAACAAGACCGGCAGCTTCAGGTTAAGGGCCACAAAGGTTGGAAAAGACACGGCCCTTGCCCAGATCATAAAGCTCGTTGAGGAAGCCCAGGGTTCAAAAGCACCCATTCAGAAGCTTGCAGATACAATCTCCGCCTATTTTGTGCCAGGGGTCGTTGCCATAGCCCTCCTTGCCTTTGTTGTCTGGCTCCTTGCAGGGGAAGGCTTCCTATTCGCACTTACCATACTGATCGCCGTGCTTATCATCGCCTGCCCATGCGCATTGGGATTGGCCACGCCAACCGCTGTCATGGTGGGCACCGGTATCGGCGCTGAGAACGGCATATTGATAAAAAGCGCGGAATCACTTCAAAATGCCCGGGGAATCCATGCCGTCGTATTTGATAAAACAGGCACCCTGACCAAGGGGGAGCCCGAGCTAACGGACGTTATCGCATACAATGCGGCTGAAAAGGAGGTCCTGCAATTGGCGGCCTCGGTAGAGAAGAATTCCGAACACCCCCTTGGGGAAGCTATTGTAAAAGGAGCGACAAAGAAAAATATCGCCTTGAAAGAGGTGAAAAACTTCGAATCCATTACAGGAAAGGGTGTAAGCGCAAAATTAAAAGGCAGGGAGGTCATCTTGGGCAACAGAGGGCTGATGCAGAGTAGAGATATTGATATATCAGAGGCTCAGAGCGACTTGGAAAGGTTGGAGAATGAAGGAAAGACTGCAATGCTCGTAGCCCTTGACAACCATTTGATCGGTGCCGTGGCTGTTGCGGACACATTAAAGGAATTCTCCAAGGAGGCTGTTGCAAAGCTCAAATCCATGGGCAAGCAGGTGATCATGATAACCGGGGATAACAGGCGGACAGGTAAAGCCATCGCAAAACAACTTGGGATTGACAGGGTTCTTGCCGAGGTCCTCCCTCAGGATAAGGCCCGGGAGGTTAAAAAACTTCAAAGCGAAGGATTAAAGGTTGCCATGGTGGGTGACGGCATCAATGATGCGCCAGCCCTGACCCAAGCGGATATCGGTATTGCCATCGGGACAGGGACAGATATAGCGATAGAGTCCGGGGATATAGTGCTCATCAAGGACGACCTCAGGGATGTGGTGATGGCCATGGATCTATCCCGTTACGCCATGAGGAAGATCAAACAGAACCTTTTTTGGGCCTTCTTTTACAATTCGGCAGGCATTCCCATTGCTGCCGGG
>CP070700.1:2762110-2768641 GCA_020349865.1 Desulfobacteraceae bacterium | reverse complement strand
GGGTAGCCGCTATTGCCCTAATAGCTATTGGCCTTGGGCTTAAACTCTCCTCTTCCCGTGTTCCTTCAATTGCCTTTAAAAACAAAGGGCTTGTAACCACAGGTGTTTTTTCGTATATGCGGCATCCGATGTATTCATCGTGGATACTGTTCATCGCGCCTGGAATAGCTTTGCTTTTCAGATCTTGGCTGATGCTGGCAGCCTCCTTAGTGGGCTATCTCAGCTTTAGGAACCTTATCAAAGAAGAAGACGAATATCTGACTCGTATGTTCGGTCAATCATATCTTGACTATAAATCACGTGTTGGGGAAATCACCACAATAATAAGGTCCAGGAGAAAACACTGAGGGGGAGGCTTGCCTTATGCACTACGCCCATAAGCTCATAATACTTTAAGACCATGATGCTAAATTGGAGCTTCCACTATTACTGGTTTCGCCCCGGAACGCTGTAACATCGCTGCCAAAGGTTTCTGTAAGCGTGTACCTCGTCTTGCCATCGATTTTCATCCCAACCCAGTTCTTCCTGGCATATCAGTTTAATGCGATCGAAAAACGCTGCGCCACCACGCGCCACTACTACGCCGAGCCGTGTACGCCTCAAAAGAAGATCCTCTAAGTGCACTACTGCTTCGGTGCGTGCGCCCCAGCGAAGCTCAACCCAGAGGGTATTGGTTCCGGGTATTCGCGTAAGCTCTCCATCCCTGGCACATTGAGCGACTTTCCCCGCTGCTATCCCGTAACGACCCACCAGGCGCTCTCTAAGTGCTCTATCAAGCTCCTGAAAAGAGGGCTCCAACTCGGATACCTTTGAAAAAACCGGTTCACCTGTATCCTCAACAGTCAGTGATGGAATAAATTGGGCTGCGCGCTTAAGTACGTCCAGGGCAATCAGACGAAATGTGGTCAGCTTTCCGCCACTTACTGAGATGAGCCCGCGTTCCACCCAGATACTGTGCTCCCGCCTTTCGCTGGACGGATTTAAAGCACCCGTGCCGATAACGGGCCGGACACCTGCATATGTAGAGACGATGTCGCTCCTGTCGATGGCGAGGGCTGGAAACTGGCAATGGACAATTTCCAGAAGGTATTCCACTTCTTCCGGCGTTATGGAGGCCTCGATGTCAAGATTCTCATCATGATCGAGATCGGTGCTCCCCACCACTGTCATTCCTTCCCAGGGCAACAGAAACACAGAGCGTCTGTCAACAGGGTGCTTCATCCCGATGGCCTGGGATACCGGTAAGCGCCAGAACGGAAATACCAGATGACTTCCCCGAAGGGGCCGAATATCATGACCGCCTCCCACCCGTTTACGGAACCGGTCGGCCCAGGCGCCTGTTGCATTCACTAGTGCCTTTGCGCGCACCTCAGCGGTTGCCCCGGTAAGCACGTCCCGTAATGCAGCTCCGCATACCCGGTTTCTTTCGATCATAAGCTGGTCGGCCGCAACATAATTGAGCGCAACCGCCCCTTCTTGTTTAGCTTCTTGAATAACGCGGCATACCAGGCGTGCATCGTCGGTGACGGCATCAAAGCATTGGGCCCCGCCTTTGAGTCCGGTGAGCATGATGCGGGGCGCAAGCATTGTGAATTCATGAGGTGGATAATGCCTGTGGTTCCAGCGCCTTGCCAGAAGATCATACACTGTCAGAAGAACGCTGAAGGACCACCGACCCGGGCAGCGGCCTTTGTAGTCGCTGAATAAAAAACCCAAAGGATCTACCAGGCCCGGCGCCTCATGCAGCAACCGTTCCCGTTCAAGAAGCGAGTCACGGGTCAAATTGAAGCGGCCCGCCATGAGATAACGCAGGCCTCCATGAACCATGTTTGACGAGCGACCCGATGTGCCCCAGGCGAAATCCCGCTGTTCGATCAAACAAGCGGCAAGGCCGCGTCTTGCCGCCTCTCTTAAAATGCCCGCACCCGTAATGCCGCCGCCGATCACAAGGAGGTCCCACTCGGCCAGTCCGTGTACATTTCTCTCAGTCAGCTCCGACCATGCCTGCTCACGCCATTCAGGCGCATGTGAAGTTTCCACTTCCACCTTCGCAGTATTCTGTCTTAAACCGTTATGCTGTTAATGAGATTTTTAGCATGGCAACGGGATTTGCATCATGCTTATCCTGTTAACCTGTCAGAAAGAAAAAGAAGTTAGTCCGCCAGCTTTCCGGGATTCATAATACCATCAGGATCAAATTGCGTGCATAACGCTTTAATGGCGGCTATGCCAAGCTCGCCTTTTTCTGCCGCCAAATAAGGCGCGTGATCAATCCCAACGCCGTGCTGGTGGCTGATTGTGCCGCGATTTCTAATAATGGCTTCTGAGGCAGCGGTCTTTAAATGCTGCCAGCGCTCAACGGTCTCTTCGTATGTCTTGCTGGTTCTGAATAGGTACGTGGTATAGATACTCGCGCCCTGGGGATAAAGGTGGGAGAGGTGGGTAAAGAGATGAATTCGCTCACGCTCATGGGTAAGCGCACCCCGCAAGGCAGATTCAATGATATCCACCATGTGATCCACGTTCTCCCAATCAGTAGCCGTTTCGAGTGTGTCCACCGCGTAACCCTTTTCCCACAAGGAATTCCTGAGGTAAGGCGCGCGAAAACGGCTCTCGATCCACTTTCGGCCCATGTATCTACCTATGTAATATCCCGTTCCCCCTTTGAACACTCGAAGCGCCTGTTTTAAGGCCGTGCGGTACTGCGCACGGGTGCCTGTGATGCCGAACATCACCATGCATTTTTCGACACCCGCACCACGCCAGGCTAACAGTTTCTCCAACCATGCGACCAGCCGTTCGTGTCCTGCGAGCGCAAGCTGGGTTTCTGTCTCAACAGCGCTACTGAGCCGCAGCATGGATAATGGAATGTTACCCTGTACAGCCCGTCGCACAGCATCCGTGGCCGACTGCCAATCAGGGAAAAACATAACATGGAAACGTTCCCGTTCCGGTAGACGTGTGACCCGGACTTTCACCTCAGTCAGGATGCCCAAACGTCCTTCTGATCCGAGTATTATCTCACGCAGGTCAGGACCAGCGGCTGAAGCGGGGAATGATGGAATTTGCAGGGTGCCTACGGGGGTTTCAATCCGTCCCCCGGCAAACAGTTTTTCGATTCGACCATAGCGCAGCGACTGCTGGCCGCTTGAACGGGTGGCTATCCAGCCACCCAGAGTCGAGAATTCAAAGGACTGGGGAAAATGGCCCAGAGTGAAACCCTGAGCCCTGAGTTGCGCTTCCACATCCGGGCCAGCGGTGCCAGAACCAAAGGTGGCGATTTGGCTCTCTGTGTCCAGGCTCAAAAGGCGGTTCATTCTCCCCATATCAATGGTCAGAACTGGGTTCTCACCCTTCTCCGGTGTGATATGACCCACAACGCTCGTGCCACCGCCGTAGGGGATTATAATGGCCCCGGCGTCCCTCCCATATGTGAGAAGCGCCCTAATGTCCTCACTGGCAACCGGATAGGCGACGCCATCGGGAAAAACTCCAAAATTCCCACTTCGAAGCGCCAGCCAGTCCGGAAGACTTTGTCCGCGCGCGTGATGCACTCGCTCCTTTGGGGCTTTGGTGACCAACGGGTGATCGGGCAGACGGGATTCCGGGACCTTTGCCAGAACGTCAGTCAGCGCAGCATCGGCTAACGGCAAACCCTCGCCGATCCGCTCTACTAAAAACCGATAAGCATTTGCTGCTAAAGGAAAATCAATGGTCTCGTCACCCCAACCATTCCAGCGTCGCATTTCTATCTCAAATCATGTTTGTCTTTAGTCGTCTTGGAGGTTGCAAACCCAGGAGAGCGGTTTCATTGATGCCCCATTTCCGGGCTAACACCAAAGGCTTGACGATAATGCCTCCTAATGCTGATTTTTAGTATCGGAAAAATGAGTTTATGTGTCAAGAACATGCCAATATCGCATAGGCTAAAAATTCTCACTGCCCCATGCTTCACTTTCCCCTTGCACCTTGTGCTTTTAGCCTTCTGCCTCAGACCAGGCGTTCCTTCCCCCTTGAACTGAAGAAAGCCTTATGGCAAAATGTATTTAAACCCAGATTGCGCAGTAGGAGGATACTGCACAATCTGGGTTAAATATCCATTGATTTAGGAGGTGCACCATGGACAAGACAAAAGATTTGTATGAAGAATTGACCCAGGAGCACGGAAAATTAAAATGGGTAGCGAATGTTGAAAAAGACGATGAGAGTGTCAGATTGAAAGGGCATATTGTTGGCCCACCAAAAGTCGATGATCAATATTCTGCTGAGGAATTGGATGAAATGGGCGTTGTAGGTATCTATGTGCGGGCTCACAAAGAGAAGAAAAAACACCATAAGAATGGCCATGGCGAATAAGTCCAAACAGTACCACCACCGATAAAAGTACCTGATATGGATGAACGTGAGATAGAACAGGGTTATGCCAACTTTCATCGGAAGCTAAACTGCGTCCTCCGAACAAGAGATGTAAAAACCTTCAAGGCCCATATAGCATCTCACCCGGGTCAGGCGGGAAAGCTCTCTCACTGTCTTGGGCTTAACGACGAACTGGCCCAGATAGAGATGTACAAGGCCATACTGGTTCGATCCGCTTTGAAAGATTTGCACAAAGATGCTCTTTGCTGGCTCAAGGATCGAGGCGTTGAGCCCCCGGCCCTAAAAACTAACCGGGGACGGAAAAGATCTTCTGGAACAAGAAAAAGATAATGGCTAAGACAGAAATGAACGAATTACCACCGTGTCTGATCTTTATAGACAAAGAAGGTCGCTGGTACCATAAGGGAGCCGAGATGATCCATAGGGATTTTATCAGGCTTTTTTACCAACACATGGAACTGGATTCCCAGGGTCGATATGTGATTAACTGGAACGGTCAACGATGTTGGGTGGAAGTTGAAGATACGGCTTTTGTAGTTCGAAGAGTTACTTTCAAAGACGGGACCCAGGCTCAAAATGCCCAGTATTTATTACACTTAAGCGATGATACTAAAGAACCCCTGGCGCCGGATACGCTCATTGTGGGGCAGGGCAATGTTCTGTATTGCAAAGTCAAAAACCGTTCCTTCCCGGCCCGTTTCGTTCGTGCCGCCTATTATCAACTCGCCGAGTATATTGAAGAAGAAGGCGAGATATATTACCTACCCCTTAACGGAAGAAAGTACAACATTTTGTGATCTTCCATTGATTATAATGATTTCGTAAAGTCATTTTGCACGTCATTGCGGGGAGTCACGCCAAGGCATGACGGCGAAGCAATCTCCTTATTTAAAGCTGTTTCAGTCAATGAGATTGCTTCGCGGAGTTTATCCCGCATGGCGGGGCTCGCAATGACATCCCGAGAGTTAGGAGAGCCTTTTTACGAGCCTGCCAATTTTAAAAACTTACCAATCAAAAATCGCCAATAGCCAATCGTCAATAATCAATAGTTTCAACCACCTGTCACGGGCGTCACAATTTCTATCTCCGCTTTCTTTCTCAGACTTTCAATCCAAGCCTGAAATGCCCGCTGGTGCTTTGTCTGCATCAGGGAAAAACGGTACTTGTCTTTTTCTTCTTGATACTTGCCATCATCGATTCCCTCACTTGCCTCCCATCTGACAACAAAGGCACCTTTGGTGTTTTCGAAGATGGTTTCGGGGTATCTATTATCCTTGTTAAGACCGAAGGCCATTTCCAGCAAGTCGGGCGCATAGCCTATTTTGGGAATTGAACCGCGCCGCGTGAAGAAATCGGTCTCCTCAGGCTCCAGACCTTTTTCATTGGCAAGTTCGCCCCAGTCTTTTCCCTCTTTCAGTGCAGCCAGGTATTCTTCGGCAGTTTCTTTTGTTTTTTTGGCCCCAAGGTGTGCGGTAAAATCATCCTTTAGTTTATCTTCTACTTCTGCCATTTCAGGCAAATAGGATGCCTTCCGGTCGGCAACCTGAAATACATAGAATTTTCCCTTGAGTTCAATCACCTCACTTGTCTCTCCTTTTTCCATTGAGAAAATAGCCTCGCGCAGCTTTTCATCACCGCCAATGCCTGGTATGGATTTGTCCTGGGAAAAGTACTCGGTGTATTCTACCTTAATGTCCCGCTCTTTCCCATATTGGGCAAGGTCTGCGTCGTAGGGCATCTGGTCAATAAGGGACAGGGCATATTCATGGGCCAGTTCTGCACTGGCAGTTTTTGTAACGGTTTCTAGGATTTGGTTGCGGACCTCATCAATGGGTTTTGTCCTGTTTTCCTTAATATCTTCCACCTTGATGATGTGATAACCAAAGCGGGTCCGGACGAGGTCACTGATTTCCCCCTTTTTCATTTTAAAAGCGGCATCTTCAAAAGGTTTGACCATCTGCCCCTCGGAGAAATACCCAAGGTCTCCGCCCTTAGGCCCGGTAGGACCTTCAGAAAACTTTTTGGCCAGAGTTTCAAAATCCTTGCCCTGTCGGGCTTCTTCCAACACGGATGATGCTTTTTCTCTAATCTTTTTGTCTTCCTCTTCTGCCGCATCCTGGCCCAACTTAAATAGGATATGCCTGGCTTTCACCT
>CP070700.1:2756917-2762010 GCA_020349865.1 Desulfobacteraceae bacterium | reverse complement strand
TCAATGCGCGGACCTTCCTTTGAAAGGGCAAGTTGCTGTTTGGCAGATTCCATTTTGGCGCGGGCCATATCAACCATTCGTTTTGTGGAATCATACTCGCTGTCAGAAACTGAACGGGATTCAAAAAGACCCTTTATCCTGTTAAAATTCTTCTCCGCCTCAAACAGAGCTGCCTCCGCCTCTCTTAGGGCAGCCTCGGCTATAAGGATCTCTTCGGGCCTGCTCCCCTTTTCCATCTTTTCCAGATTGCTTTTTGCAGCCTGAAGTGCAGCCTTTGCCTGCTGGACCTTGAGAAGAATACTGCTTGTGCTGATTTCGGCAAGAAGTTGACCTTTTTTTACTTTGTCCCCTTTTTCAAAATAGAGTTTTTCAATGGTCCCACCTGTTTCGCTGGCCACATTGACCTTGCGGAAGGCCGAAAGCGCACCAACGTACTCAATACTTCCACTGGGAGGAAGGGCTTCTGCCTCGCTAACTTTGACCCATTTAACCTTACTCTGCTGTGTCTCCGCATCAACACCGGTCTCAGCTTTTTCACTGCATACCCAGAGGCTGAGAAAAAGCAGGCCCAATCCCAGAAAAGTGATTAATCTTATCAAAGTGTTCTGCATCATCTTAATTGTGACTTTAACCAAACCTTATGCCTTTCTCCTAATCAGACTTCAGACTGCTCCGGTGGCTATTTTCCCTCGCGCCCATTTTTTTCAGATGGACCTGAAGCGCCATAAGGGCGGCAGGGGTGACACCGGAGATCCGGGAAGCCTGCCCAAGGGATATGGGTCTCACTTTACTCAGCTTTTCTCTGACCTCTATGGAAAAGCCGTGAACGGAGCCGTAATCCATAACTTCTGGAATCCTTACTCCTTCCATACGTCTTAGTTTTTCCACCTGGCGTTCCTGGCGATCAATATAACCCTCATACTTTATCCTTGTCTCCACCTCATCTGCAACCTGTTCATCCGTTTCTGAGAGTTCAGAATCGAAAAAACGGAGATGCTCAAAAAGTATATCGTTCCGTTTCAATAGTTGGCCCAATGTGGTGACATTCCTGATCGGTACTGACCCCAGTTGTTTCAGACGATCTACTACTTGAGGCTCTGGTTTAAGTTTAAACCTGTTTAGCCTATCAAGCAGCTTCTCCACTTTATCCCTTTTCCTGGCAAACTGTTGGTAAACATCTTCAGGGACCAGCCCCAAACAATAGCCTATGTCCCTGAGTCTGAAGTCGGCATTGTCTTCTCTTAAGAGCAGGCGATACTCAGCCCTGGAGGTAAACATCCGGTATGGCTCATTAGTTCCCTTCGTGACCAGATCATCTACCAGCACACCGGCATAGGCCTGTGATCGGGAGAGGACCAAGGGGTTTTCTCCCCTGATTTTTAACACTGCATTAATCGCGGCCAACATGCCTTGTGCTGCAGCCTCTTCATACCCGGAGGTCCCGTTTATTTGACCGGCATGAAAAAGCCCTTCCACCAGCTTTGTTTCCTGTGTCGGTTTCAGCTGGAGGGGGTTTACGTAGTCGTATTCAATGCCATACCCGGGCCTTAGAATCTCTGCTTTTTCGAGACCCGGGATAGACCGTATCATCTTTCTCTGGACATCAATGGGCAGGCTCGTTGCCAATCCATTTGGATAAACCTCGACTGTATCCAGTCCCTCGGGTTCAAGAAATATCTGATGTCTCTCTTTTTCTGCAAACCGGACCACCTTGTCCTCGATTGAGGGACAGTACCTGGCACCAACCCCCTCGATGATTCCAGTGAAAAGGGGGGAACGGTCAAGTCCCTGTCGGATAAAATCGTGAGTTTTTTCATTGGTATAGGTAATGTGGCAGGGCACCTGAGGTAGAGGGATTTTGGTTGTTGTAAAGGAAAAGGGTTTCGGTTTTTCATCACCCGGCTGAACTGTCAACCCCTCGTAGTCAATGGTTCTCCCATTTAACCGAGGGGTTGTGCCGGTTTTAAGACGTCCCAACTCAAATCCGAGTTCTTCCAGCTGCTGAGAAAGGCGAATGGACGGGGGGTCTCCCATCCTCCCTGCTTGAAAATGATCAAGGCCTATATGGATGAGCCCTCTGAGAAAGGTACCTGTGGTCAATACAACCGTCTTGGACAAGAACTTTTCATGGATTTGCGTTTCAACCCCGAAAATCTTGCCATTCTTCACCAGCAGGCGATCCACCATGGCTTGGCGGATGTCCAGATTTTTCTGGGCTTCCAGTACTGACTTCATGCGTCTGCGGTAAAGGTCGCGGTCATTTTGAGACCTTGATCCCTGGACCGCCAGGCCTTTTCGTGTATTGAGTCTCCTGAACTGGATGCCTGTTTGATCCGTGTTTTTTGCCATCTCTCCACCAAGGGCGTCAATTTCCTTGACCAGGTGCCCTTTGGCCAACCCACCAATGGCCGGATTACAACTCATAGCGGCAATGTGATCAAGATTGATAGTAAGAAGCAATGTTGGGTGGCCCATTCTTGCGGCCGCCAAAGCTGCTTCACACCCGGCATGACCAGCCCCAACTACGATCACATCATATTCTTTGTCATAGGTAGACATGCTGAAGATTCAAATGTCCAAGAGGTCCTGTAGGATAACAGGATTTACATGGTTTTTTATATTCTGATACTGTTACCCTAAACGAGCGAAACAAACCTGTAGATTTTGGATAAATGCATTGGCACACAAGGCTCTTGCAAGACTACAAAGCGTCTTTCATAACTCATTCATAGGCGCTTTATAAAACAAGCGGATATCTTTCCACATTGATCGAACGAAATCCCCCTCGATCCCCTTTATAAAAGGGGGAAGCATAAATCCTCCCCTTTTGTAAAGGGGAGATAGAGGGGATTTATTAGCCCTTTTTGGCTCAATTAGGGTGTTACCGTGAGCATTTAGTTTCCGTTCTGAAACCAAGATGGTAACCGTTTACCGCCTGTTCGCTTTGCTCTCTTGAGGCGCATTCTTCGACCCTGAGGCCCTCGGCCTGAGTTCGGGTCCCAGGCTCAGACCCTATGGGAGAACGCTGAACTAAACTTTTTGTAACAGTTTAGTTCTTTGAAAAAATCACCATTGGATTATCGGGCCGTGGATATCTCTTTCAGAAGGGCCGCAACACAAATTCTTAGACGCTCGTCGAACGCCCCCTTGGCCTTGTACAGGGGTGGTGAGCAGGCAGAGAAGGCTGCTGTTATAAAGGAGCTATCTTATGGGGCTGTCCTGGTTTGAGTTTTAAGGCCAATCTGCCGTTCAATGGAATGATGCAGTTTTTTGCGGCCCTTCTGAAAGAGATTCCCACGGCCCTTTTTGTACTATTTTCAAAGTGCTAAACTGTTACAGCTTTTTTCGTTTTCCCCAACTTTCTTTTCTCTGCGTCCTTAGCGTCTGCGGTGGCCTATTACTTAAAATGGGTTTTGAACCATGATTGTCTCTTCGCGTCCAGGCCCAACTGAAATGATAGAAACCGGGATATTCGCTAATTCTTCAATGGCTTCCACATAAGCTCGCGCTTGTTTCGGTAGTTGGTTAACCTCCCTTGCCCCGGAGATGTCTTCTTGCCATGCCGGCATTTCCTGATAAACAGGGGTACAAAGTGCCTGCCTTTTCAGGCTCGCCGGTCTGAAATTAATACGCTCACCCCCAATGTCATAACTCACGCAGATGTTCAATGTTTTAAGGCCCGTAAGCACATCCAGTTTTGTAATAGCGAGACTGTTAAGGCCGTTCAGGCGCACTGAATCCTTGACCACTACCATATCAAGCCAGCCACAGCGCCGCCGTCTTCCCGTAGTGGAGCCGAATTCCTTTCCGCGAGTCTGAATATAGTCACCTGTTTCGTCCGTAAGTTCAGTCACGAAAGGTCCTGCGCCAACCCGGGTGGTGTAGGCTTTCACAATACCAACAACATGGTGTAACTGGTTTGGGCCGATGCCCGCCCCGGCGCATACTGCTCCGGATACGGGATTGGATGAAGTGACAAAAGGGTAGGTCCCGTGGTCCACATCCAGATGCGTGCCCTGGGCGCCCTCAAACAGGATCTTTTTTTTGGCTTTTATCCCATAATCAAGCTCCACGGAAACGTCTGTAATAAAGCCTTCGAGTTTTTCGGCCATGCCGAGGTATTGGTCCAATATTGGCCGCACTTCAAGAGGCTCGGCATTCAAGAACTTCGTGAGGTAGAAGTTTTTTTCTTTGAGATTTGCCCTGATCTTCTCTTCCAGAGTCTTCGGTTCAGTAAGATCCACCGCCCTTACGCCGGTTCTTGCGGCCTTGTCTTCATAGCAGGGGCCGATTCCCCGGCCAGTTGTGCCAAGTTTGTCCTTGCCCTTGGCAGATTCCCTGGCCAAATCAATCACCCTGTGATACGGCATAATAATGTGAGCCTTGTCGCTCAAGGACAACCTCTTGGGACCCACCTCGATCCCTGCCTCTTTCAGGCTTTGAATCTCTTCCAAAAGTACTTCAGGATCAACAACAACCCCGTTTCCTATAAGGCACTTCTTGCCTTCATAAAGAATGCCGGACGGAATCAGGTGGAAAATAAATTGCTGTCCCTTCACTACAAGGGTATGGCCGGCATTGTTTCCCCCCTGAAACCTTACAACCAGATCAGCCCTGGCCGTTAGAAGATCAACAACCTTGCCCTTTCCTTCATCACCCCACTGAGTTCCCACAACAACGGTATTGGGCATCATTTTTCTCCTATAAACATTTAAATGCTTGTTACAGTTCAGCGCTCTGAACAAATCATCATTGGAATATCCACCCTTTGCGCTATTTCACAGCACCAAACTGTTACGACAATGGTAGCACTTTAGCTCATTGAAAATAGGACAGGGAGGGCCATGGGGATCTCTTTTTCAAAAGCCGCATCACAAAAATTATACAAAGCTCGTGGCACGCCCCCTGGGCCTTGAACAGGGGCGGGAAGCAGGCAGAGAAGGCGACCTCTTTTATGAGTGTTCCCTTCTGGGGCTGTCTTATTCAGAATTTCAGGGCCGATCTGCCGTTCCATATAATTATGCCGGTTTATGCGGCATTTGAAAAAGAGATCTCCATGACCCTATAATCCAAGGTTGGTTTTTTCAAAATAC
>CP070700.1:2745124-2756817 GCA_020349865.1 Desulfobacteraceae bacterium | reverse complement strand
TCTGGGGCAGAAGGGACTTAATCAAGGCCAAGGGCGAAAAGGTATTGACTTCGAAAAGGTGACGGAGGTTTTTTTCTGTGGCCTCCTCCATCAGAGCAAAATACCCGATACCGGCGATATTAAAGAGCGCATCGATGTAGCCAAAGGCCTCTAATGCATTTTTGGAAAGGATTTCAGCTTCACCTGGAATTGATAAGTCGGCAGTAATGGGCACGGCGCGGGTTGTTTCAGGGAGCTTAGAGATAAGCTCATTCAACGCCTTTATCGACCTTGAAACAACCACAAGGTTTGCACCCATTTTGGCCAGATCTCTTACCAACGCAGAGCCCAACCCACCGCTGGCACCCGTTAACATAACGTTTTTACCGGAAAAAGAATATTTTTCCATGAACACCTCCTGTTCATTCCGATTGTCACTCTAAGGTAAAGAAAACCAGGAATAAATTCAAAGGAAAAGATTGTCAGCATTGAAATGGTATGCGCTAAGGTTCCTGGCTGCGAATAACTTTCCTTTTATTAGGCTAAATTTGCCGATTCCGACAGATCTCCGGAAACGGTTTTTCTTGACTTAGAAGTCCTTTCGTCGCACAATTTTATATAACTTTAGAAGTGTTGGATGGTGAAATCAAAAGTAAAATAAGAAAGGAGGAAATGAAAATGGGTGAGACAAAAAAGGAAGCAACCAAAACGTTAACCACAGCCTTTGGAATTCCGGTAGGTGACGACCAAAACAGCCAAACAGCCGGCGAGCGCGGACCGGTCCTTATGCAGGATGTTCACCTTTTGGAGAAGCTGGCCCACTTCGACCGCGAGCGCATTCCCGAACGCGTAGTACACGCCAAGGGCGCGGGCGCGGGCGGTTATTTTAAAGTGACCGCCGATGTGACCGAGTACACCAAGGCCAAGTTCCTTTCAGAAATCGGCAAACGCACCGAGGTCTTCGCGCGCTTTTCCACCGTGGGCGGCGAAAGAGGCTCGGCCGATGCCGCGCGTGACCCCCGCGGATTTGCTGTGAAGTTTTACACCGAAGAGGGGAACTACGACTTGGCGGGGAACAATACCCCCGTGTTTTTCATTCGCGATCCACTCAAGTTCCCTGACTTCATCCATACCCAGAAACGTCACCCGGCCACCAACTGTCCGCACCCTGACATGTTCTGGGATTTCCTTTCCCTCACACCGGAATCAATACACCAAGTCACTATCCTGTTCTCTGACCGGGGCACGCCTGCCAGTTACCGCCACATGAACGGCTACTCCAGCCACACCTTCAAGTGGTACAACGACCAGGGCGATTACTTCTGGGTACAGTATCATTTCAAAACCGATCAAGGCATAAAGAATCTGACGCGAAAAGAGGCCATGCGCATTTCTGGTGAGGATCCTAATCACGCAACCCGAGACCTCTATGAAGCCATCGAGCGAGGTGATTACCCGTCCTGGACGCTTGAGATGCAGATCCTGAGACCGGAACAGGCCAAGGATTTCCGCTGGGACATCTTTGATATCAGCAAGGTCTGGCCCCATGGTGAAGTTCCGCCCATAAAAATCGGCACGTTGGTATTGAACCGCAACCCGGTCAATTACTTTGCAGAGGTGGAGCAGGCCGCCTTCTCTCCGGGGAACCTAGTACCAGGTATCGCCGCCTCGCCAGATAAGATGCTCCAGGCCAGACTTTTCTCCTATCATGACACCCATATTCATCGATTAGGGCCCAACTACCACCTGATTCCTGTGAATGCGCCCAAGAACGCGCCTGAGAACAGCTACCAGCGTGACGGCTTCATGCGCGTTGACGCCAACGGAGGTAGTGGACCCAATTACGGGCCCAATAGCTTTGGTGGACCGGGACCGGATCCGACAGCAAGCGAGCCGCCCTTTGAGGTCAGCGGGCATGCAGCCCGTCATCCTTATTACTATCCCAACGATGATTTCGTGCAGGCCGGTAATTTGTATCGCGACGTCATGACCGATCAGGACCGCGAAAATTTGGTAGGTAATATTGCGGACCATCTCTCAGGCGCACAGAAGCGCATCCAGTTACGACAGACAGCTATCTTTTTCAAAGCCGACCCCGATTACGGCCGCCGCGTGGCAGAGGGCCTTGAGTTGAACGTGAAAGAGGTAGAGCGTCTGGCAGAGATGTCCCAGGACGAACGGGCCAAGGCGACCGGGGAAGGAACATACGCTTAGACGAAACAATACCTTGCCCACCGTGACACCGGAATCGCCCGGCGTCACGGTGAGAATCTAACAATGAAAGATGCCGGTTACCTACGAAGCGAGGTATCTCCAAATCGTCAAGAAAATATCCATTATCAGCATTTTGGGAATTTCCGGCGAAAGAAGAGAAATTCATCAATCAGGCTCATTAGTCACAACCGAAGACCGTTGGGATTGACAGATTCACTAAGGAAAGGAGAGGAAAATGAATAAAGAGACTGAGGAGATTTTGGCAGGATTAAAGACAGCCATTGAGGCAGAGCTAACCGGGCATGAGTTTTATAAGAATGCAGCCAAAACCACCAGTGACCCAATGGGAAAAGAGACTTTTTCACGCATGGCTGAGGAAGAGATGGGCCATTTTAATTACCTGAGACATCAGTATGAATCTGTCCTGGAAAAGGGCGGGTATGATTTTACGAAGAAACTGGCCAAAAAGGATCACATGCCTGCAAAAAGCCCTATCTTCAGCGATGAAATAAAGAGAAGGATCAAGGACAGCCATTTTGAAGTGAGTGCCCTGACAATCGGCATGAAACTGGAATTAGATGCTATGAGACATTACCGGTCAAGTGCCGAAAGGGCTGACAATGAAGATGTGAAGCAGTTCTATAACGAATTGGCTGATTGGGAACAGGACCATTACCATGCCTTTGAAAGACAACTGGACATGCTCAAAGAGGAGTACTTTCAGGCAAACAACTTTGTTCCTATGTAAGAGCACTTAAACTTGTTAATTCCCTGCAGCTTGTCGGAGCAAGGCGAAGAAGCTCACGTTACGGGCTGGTAAGTATAGCTGCAACCGATTGTAATTACTATATGTCTAATTTAAGAACTTTCCTCCATTCAATTTTTTCCTGATTCTTAAATCTTATTACGCCACCGTTCGATGGATCATAATAGAAAGAGAACTTGAAATTTTTGTCTTCCAAATTCTCGTAATAAATGCTGTATAGAATCTGGCCTTCCTTAGAAGTTCTCTCAATCTTTGAGATAAAGTTGATATCTCTATTTTCTAAAAGATTTCCATTTGCGAAAATAATTATGTGTTTGTTCAACTCGAAAAAGCAATTTTCATATTTCAAAACAGAGGTTTTCCACACTCCCGTTAACTCATCCGGAACAGTGCTGTTTTCCTTTGACTGACATGCCGAAAACGATGTCAAAAGAGCGAATGCCAGAAAGGTGGTTTTTATCTTCATGCTTCTCGGCCTCAATTTATTGTTTCTGCGCAAATAATTCCTTTCTGAATGCATTAAGCACCTTAAGCCACCATCTCTGTTGGTGGTTGGGTGGCTTCTTGTGCAAAAGCAGAGAAAACTAATGTAATCCTGGTTCCAGCTCCAACCTCACTTTCAACTTCTATCCTTGCCTGATGTTTATGCAGTATTGATTCAATAATAGCCATACCTAAGCCGGTACCTTTGTCTTCATCTTTGGTTGTAAAAAACGGGTCAAAAATACGCTCTTGGATTTCCTCAGGAATGCCGCAACCGTTGTCCTGGACTTCTACGGAAACTTTGCCATCAGATGAATAGGTCCTAATATTAATAATGCGCTGACCGTCATTTCTATCTCCCAATGCATCCACAGCATTTATAAACAAATTCGAAAAGACTTGTTGAAGCCCTTGTCTATCTCCCAAAATATCTGGCAGATTTTCATTGCCTTCAACCTGACATTGAATTTGGTTTATTTGAAACTGATGGTCAAATAACTCATGCATCTGAACTATAACCTTGAACAAGGAAAGGCGTTCCATTTTTTCTTCAGACATGTATGAGAATGATTTAAACCTCTGAAGCATATTATTAAGCCTTTGCACCTGCCCTAGTATGGATTCAAGACGCTCCTTAGTCTTACCAGGTTTTTCCTCCATCAGAGACAGCTCCAAAAGAGCGTAAATCGCGGTCAATGGTTGTTTTACCTCATGTATTATGCCAGCAGCCATCTGGCCTATCGCACTTAGTTTTGCTGCCTGCACCAATAATGCTTGCCCCTCTTTAATTTTCTTACTCATTTGATTGAAAGCTTTACCTAAGCTTTCGAACTCGTCTCCACTTTTTATTATCACTCTGTGGTCAAAGACCCCCTGAGCAATCTTTTGAGTAGCGTTCCGCAGTAATTCGATAGGTCTCATGGATCTTCTTATCTGTATAGTACTCAAAAAAATTACAACCAAAAAAGTCAAGAGAAGTACGAAACCAAATGCCGTCTTGAAATTGACCATTGGTGATAAGATGTCGGCCTTTGATGTGCTCATGACTATTATCCATTTCGAATGAAAAAATTTAAATTTCAAGGGAACAGACCAAAAGCTCGCCAGATATCCTTTTTCCTTAAATTTCCATTCGAACTGGCCCAAGGAAGAGCGATTTAATTCAGGCGCTAATTTTTTGTTAAATGATGAGGAGAGGGGAAGCGTAGTGAAGATAACACGTTTTGACTGATCTAAAACACAAAGTTCGGTCATACTGGGAAGTGTATTGTATTCAGTCAGGCCCCAGAGGTACATGGGATCTATTTCTGCATACATGGTTCCCTCGCTTCGGTCCCGGGGGTCGGCTGCAATCAACATATATACATTCAAACGATTGTCTTTAGCGGGGCAGGTCAGAATAATTAGCTTGCCAGATCTAAGGTGATGTTTCTCTTCTTCAGATAGCCCATTTGGAATTTTAATGTCGCCAAATAATTGGAGACATCCTTTAGAGTCAGTTACAAGCGCCATTCCTTTGAACATCTTTTTAGTGCCTTCAAAAGATACCTTGTGCGCGGGGTTTAGTGAGGCCTCGGAGATAATCTTATAGCTACAGGTGAAAATACTTAATTGCTGTTCAAGGAACGATAATCTCTCAAAAATGGACATACCCAGGGCTTTGCACGATTGATGCAGTCGCTTTTGACTTTGCCTCTCAAGCTGCTTCGTCACATGGGTGAACGACATCACTGCCAGCGCTGAAATGGGCACAAGTGCGCACAGAACGAACAGCGTGAAAACCCGTCGCGCTACCTTGCTTTTAAAAAATGTTAGATCTATTTTCATAATATGCACGTCAATCAATATTCTGAAGCTAAACCGACGTATCCTCCATCGTTCGCGCGAAGGATATCATCATGGCTGGCGTGAGCTGTAAGAGGTGGCAGACTTATTCCGTCTTTTCCCATGCTGTAAAGGTCAAAGTCGGAATTCAATGGTACCAGAAAACGGTCCTTCCGCAGTTGACCTTGTGGAGTCCCGGCTACAGGTAAATATTGGTAGGGATTGCCCCAGGGATCGAGAACATTTCCAAGTCCTATGTTATTCAGGTTATTTGGCAGGTTTCCATTTGCACCCTCGTATCCAAAAATGCCTCTCTCCAGCATACGGATTTCCGCTATGCATGCAGTTATTCTTGTTCTTTCGACGTATCTTGAGTAAGCAGGGACCGCAATACTGGAAAGAGTCCCCAGTATGGCAATGACAGTGAGCATTTCAACAAGGGTAAACCCAACACCACGCTTTTTTCCATCTTTGGTAACCAACCGAAAAAATGGACTGAAATTACAATAAGATAGGTGTTTGAAAAAGATAAGGGCCAATGAAGTTACCCCATTTTGTCATGCCTGATAACGGCAAAAGATCTTGAATGAATGACCTTGCTAAATCATTTGGGTTTCACTTGTGTTATCGGCCTTTTTTGAAAAAAAATTAGGATATCTTAAGGAAGCAATAATTTACCTATTTGAAACAAATGCCAAAAGGGCTGATAATCGAAAAATGGTTTTCTTTAAAGCGCTATACTGATAATAATGGAAAAATTTCAGCACAAAAGGAGGGAAAATCATAAAAATCGTTGGCTGTTCAAATTCATGTCTTGACAACGTGGATGTTATCTCTATATTAGAACACTTCAAAAAATACATAGTGCCCATCCAGAAAACCAGGTCATTTGGCCTGGTTATTTGCTTGTAAGCTGTTTTATCTGCTGGGAATATCTCGAAGATGTCTCAAGTTAGAAAGGAAAATGTTCATGATAAATAGATGTAAACACGGTTTACTTAAAGAACAATGCAGCATTTGTATGAGAGGGGATGTAAGGCTCTGTCTACAGAGCATACACACTGAGATTGATAAGGATAAAGCCACCAAAACAAAGTAATCTGAGGAGGTCGGTTATTTTGTTAAAACATTGTGCCCAAAGTCCCGTCGGGCTAAAAGCCGCCTAAGAAAGTAAGTTCGCTAATTTTACCGCCCTCTTTTCGCCCTATTTCATGTAAAAAACTACCCTTCGGCTGAGGAAGGCCTCCGCAGTGCGACTGCGGTTATGGTCTGATTCGCCCACGATTTGGCAGCAGAAAGAGAAAAATAAAAAAAGGCACTCCATCGTAATTCCATGGAATGCCTGTTTTCCGGATATAATATCGAGCTAAACTATAGTGACATTTACTGCGGCAGGGCCTTTTTTGCCTTGCTCTATCTCAAAGGTGACCTGGTCGCCTTCTCTGAGAGCTTTGAAGCCGTCCCCATTGATTCCCGAATAATGAACAAATACGTCAGGACCATCTTCTTGCTCAATAAAGCCGTACCCCTTTTGGTCACTGAACCACTTTACGGTCCCATTTGCCATAGTGACATCCTCCTTTCAAATAAATTCTCATGGTCCCAAACTTCAGGTTGCCACTTTTGACAAATGGATCTTTCCATCAGAACGAAACCACACTACCAATAAAAGCGCAGTCCTTTATTAGTAAATACAATGATAACCTGTGTTTAGGTAAAATCAAGTAATTTTTTTATAGAAAACCAGTTTTTAGGGAGGGGTGATGGAAAATGCTGGCTGTATGTCAATTATGACCACTCCTTCAAGCCGTAAGAATACAGATTAGCTTGCCATACCCCTCTAACAGGCCGACTAAGCCTTTTACTTCATCTTCCGGATTCTCACCTCTACTTCACTCATGTCTTTTAGTAAACCCGCAATCTTTGATGTATCAGTATTTCCGTAGTGATAGGGGTAAAGGATTTTCGGTTTGAAAGCCCTCGCGGCATCAGCCACCATCTCCGGCGTCATCGTGTACGGCAGGTTCATGGGCAAGAATGCAATGTCAATCCCCGTTAGTCCTTTCATTTCCGGAGTGTTTTCGGTGTCACCGGCCACATAAACCCTCTTGTCGCCAAAGGTAATCACATAGCCGTTGCCCGCACCCTTTGGATGGAAAGGCACGCCTTCGCTGCGCATATGGACGATGTTATAAGCTGGCACAGCCTCTATTTTCAGTCCTCCAACTGTCTTTACATCTCCATTTTTCATTACGATACCACCTTTAACATGGCTTGCGCAGGCTTCAGTTAGCACCAGTACGCTTTTCTCAGTACGGATTGGCTCTAACGCTTTCAGGTCAAGGTGGTCACGGTGCTCGTGGGTCAGTAGAATAATATCGGCTTTCGGCATTTTGGAATAGTCGGCCAACCTACTCCAAGGATCAATATGGATGACCTTACCGCCAAAGGTAAACATCAGGGTACCATGGCCTATAAATGTGATTTTCAAATCACCGGCGGATGTCTCTATGGTATCCGCTTCAAGTTCTTGGGCAAAGGCAGTAAACGCAGAAAATGCAACTAACAGATTGACTAACCCAAATAATTTAGCCATTTGGCACCTCCTTGGTTTCGCTGTTATAATTTGGAATGCCTAATAAATTGGTGTTGTTAAATGTATCCATTGAATAACAGTATGCTGGAGTTTAATCAGAGCCCCGGAATACCAGCATTGATATTTTGTAACAGTTCTGCGCCTTGAAAAAATCATCATCGGATTATCTCCCTTTTTGCACTATTTTCAAAGCGCTAAAATGTTACGATGTTTTTAAAAAATCGAATCAGGGTAGAGGTTCAAAAAATGCCGTCACATTTGAACGCGTATTAGGTAAAGTGTCTGTTATTGTGGATTTTCCTTTAGAAATCGATCCACTTTTGCCTTTCCTTTCAAATCCTCGATGTGTAGATTTACTTGCTCCCGAACTTTATTCTGCTTTAGATGTTCTTGAAGCTTGTCTTTGATGTCCTCATACGCGATCGTGCTCTCGGGTTTTTTGTCGACGGACTTAATGAGGTGATACCCGAAACTGGTCTCGACGATATCACTCATCTCGTCTGGTTTTAAAGAAAAAGCCGCTTCTTCAAAGGGTTTCACCATTTGTCCCCTTCTAAAGTAGCCTAAATCTCCCCCCTTGGCACCGCTGGGACCTTCGGAAAATTCTTTGGCAAGGGCCGCAAAATCCTCACCGTTTTCCACCTTCTGCCGAATATTTTCAATCTTTTTGCGCGCAGCAGCTTTCTGGGATTCATCGGCCTTGGAGTCAACCTTAATCAGGATGTGCCTGGCTCTTACCTGTTCAGGTCGCTTGAAAGAATTCGGGTTGGCATCATAGTAAACCAGGGTCTCTTTGTCAGAAATGGTAACCTTTTGTGCAAATTTCTTATCGATGAATTGTTGAACAGATAGACCTCTGTTAATCTGAGATCTCAAGTCGGCCACAGACAGATTCATCTTGTTTAAAGCAGCCTTGAATTCATCCTCATTGGGAAATCGAGCTTTTACCGTTCCCAATTGTTTATCGATAGCCTCGTCACTAACTTTCGTTCCCTGACTTTCAGCTTCCTGGTAAAGTAACTCCACGTTGATGAGGTTTTCAAGGACGTTCTTTTTCATTTCCAGTAGCTGGGAATCACTAAGAAACTTTCCTTGGCTCAAGAACTGTTGCTGTACAACGCTCAGCTCCCTGTCCAAATCCTTCTGGGTAATCACTGACCCGTTAACAACCGCAACTCTACTCTCAGAAGCCTGCTTTTCTGATGCCACTGCGGATAAAGAAATACATGTCAGAGCGATGGCCGTTACTGACACCCGAAAGTATCTTCTACGTTTAGTATGCATTCATAGGTCTCCTTTATAAAATAAAAAACAATATCCAATCGACCGACGGAGTTCCTCTCGTCACCTTCATACTTTTTAAGAGGTGCTGCCTTCAGGCCGCAGTCAATTAGGTTAGTTTGTGAGTAAGCTTCTAAATCGGCAGACGAGTTGAAGGTTATAGGTGGCTGACTCCTAATAGGACCGACGTCCGCCACCTCGTCTTTGTCTGCCACCTCGACGGCTTTCGGAGCGAGGACGAGCTTTACTAACGTTGAGTGTTCGTCCCTTCAAATCTTTACCGTTCAGGCCTTCGATTGCGGAGTTTGCTTCACCTTCATCGGGCATTTCCACGAATCCGAATCCTTTTGATCTGCCACTATACATGTCCATAATAATTTTAGCAGATTCGACACTCCCAAACGCTTCAAAGGCCTTTCGCAAATCCTCTTCGGTTACCTGGTAAGGTAAATTACCTACATAGATATTCATTCTGACCTCCTTTTTAATATAGAAATCTTGCCGTGTTTCTGTTGGTTAGATTACTTGTGAGAAATGTGTGCATTAATCTGATCACTCAGGGGACTAAAAAAACACTCCTCAAATATTGGTCTTCACAATATTTTAGTCAGATTACACCCATCCAAAGACATTTGCCGCTGTTTGCTAGGATAGGAGGCTTAAGAGTCAGAGCCGGTCTTACCCAGTGTTGGAACGAGACCTTTGCAAAACGCCCCCTTTTGCCCAATCTCTGCGTCAGGCTCAAATTTTAATCCTCGAAATATTCAATATATTCCTGCGGTTAAAATTATTGCCTTCCTTGACCTTGACCAAAATTGGACATTTTTCAAAGGCCTCGGAATTAGGTTATGGCGCAATGCAGTGCTCCACAGACTTCCTATCGGAGTTAAACAAAGGCAAAAACGGGAAGGCACGTGCTGACCGTTTGAAGGCAAATAGCTTGGTAGGCCGATGCAAAAGCACGGTGGCTGAAAGTTTTCCAGCCCCTTTTTACGGGAGGAGCTTCGAACCATTAAATGAGGCGGAAAAACATTGCCGAATGGATTTGACATCATAATCATGTGTGCCCAATTCCGGGCTCCATTTGATTTAAATGGAATGATGACCTAATGAGGCTATCAACCGGCACATATCACCCTTACAAAAAGAGCAAGATTATATGCATTTTCATAATTACTTTCATCTTAAGTTATCAGAGACATTAGTCAAGTCCTTTATCGCTTTTTGAAAAAATCTCTAACGGATTATCTTGGCCATGGGTGTCTCTTGCTGATTTAGCGAGGTATCTTGCAATGAGTACTGGTGGCGTTGGTTACACGGTGCGTAAGGAGAGATCATCGCCAGAGAGGATGGCCAGCAACTGTGCGACTAAGTTGTTTAGTTATTTAAAGATGTTATCCCATATGTATACAGATGTAACTTACGTTTTCACCGCTATCTCAAGAAAATGCGCCGTGCGGCCCAGTAGTATCTGCCCCAATAATACCGGTCGATTTGCGAGATAGTCAAGCCTTTGTTTTTTGAGGCATGGACAAACGCCTCTCGGCTCAAATAGATACCTACATGGTCAGGATAGGTAGGTGGTTTAAAGAAAACAAGATCTCCTGCTTGAAGTTCATCCCGTCTTATGGGTATGCCTTGCTTAATCTGCCTTTTAGTAGTACGGGGTAATTCGACCTTGAAAATGTTTTTCTAAACTGCATGTCATTGATTCCTGAATTGTAATGACTCGATTTCATACAGGGTTTGCCGATACAGGGATTCATTAGCTCCTCCGAGGTATATAGCACGGCGGGCCATTTGTATGGCCTCGTGGTAACGCCCCTGCTCTGCGAGCACATGAGCTAAGTTGTTGAAAGCCGCTCCGCTTTGAGGATGGAATTCAGTTGCTTGGCGGAAGGCCTGTTCCGCCCTAATAAGATCCTCCATGGCGTAGTGACTGTTGCCCAGTCCCATGAGAGCCCCTAAACTATGGTGCCATCGCTCGAGAGCTGCAGTATAAGCCCTGAAGGCTCCCTCCCACTGTCCGGCCTGTTCAAGGCCAAGCACTGCTTCAAGGTAGGATATCTCACCAGCGCTGGCGGGCAGCTGCGTTGTCGGTAAGATCACCAAACCCCAATGTTGAGCCCGCTTCCAGGTTCGTATAAAAAGCTTCCAATTGATCACTCGTCGTGATTGTTTTCCTGAGTGGAGGGTGACTGTCTCTTTCGCGAAATCATAGCCAAGGACCACTGCGTAATGCCAGCGTGGGAACCAGCCAAATCCAAGGTTTTGAAGAACTATCACCGGATGACCGGCTGCGATCTCTTGCAGCAACGCATCGACACCCTTGATGGGGTAAGCTAAACGGTTCTGACTGCGGGCGGCGCTTGTTAACGCCGGTTGCATGGTACCTTTTCGACCAGGCGTGAAAAGCACCGGGACAAGTTCTTGCGGAGTCACATTTGCCTTGCTCCAGTTAAGTAGCATGGCAAGCGCTGCCGGGCCGCATTGATAAGCTTGTTGAGGATAGAATGGAACGGAAGCGATCGTCATGCTGGCCGGCAGGCC
>CP070700.1:2741150-2745024 GCA_020349865.1 Desulfobacteraceae bacterium | reverse complement strand
ATACAAGAGCCTTTAGCGTTCTGTTCCCATGCATTTTCTGGATCGGGATCTTTTTTCTTCTGCCCCTGGTTTTGATGGCCGTTTACAGTTTCCTCGAAAGAGGCCTTTACGGCGGCGTCAACTGGATATTTACATGGAAAAATTATTCCCGCTTCGTGGATCCCCTCTACCTGAAAATTTTGCTGCGTACCTTTCGTATATCCTTTTTGACCACCGTTATTCTGCTGATCATCGGATACCCAATGGCATACAGGATCGCCAGGGCTGACAAACGCTGGCGCAATGTCCTGCTTTTTTTGGTAATCTTGCCTTTCTGGACCAGCGATCTCATCCGAACCTATGCCTGGATGCTGATTCTGCGGGACACAGGGCTTCTCAACCACTTACTGCAGTATCTGCAAGTTATTCGCGAACCCCTAACACTTCTTTACACCGAGGGGGCTATCCTATTGGGAATTGCTTACGTCTATCTTCCCTTTATGGTGTTGCCGCTTTATGCGTCCATCGAAAAACTTGATCCCTCCCTTTTGGAGGCCGCCGAAGACCTGGGTGCTTCACCCTTTTGGCGTTTTTTGAAGGTTACCGTACCCTTAACTAAATCCGGGATTTTAGCCGGATCACTGCTGGTCTTTATCCCTTCGGTGGGTGTTTTTGTCGTTTCGGATCTCTTGGGAGGCGCCAAAGCAATGATGATCGGAAATCTTGTGCAACTTCAGTTTGGGCCTTCCAGAAACTGGCCGTTTGGTTCAGCCGCCTCCTTTATCCTGATGACCATTGTTCTTTTTGCAGTGTTTGGCTATCTGAAGTTCGCTGGAGGAAAAGAGGCTTTGGAGGAGGCGCGATGAAAAGGAAAGGCTTTTTTCAGCCCCTGACCTGGTTTACAGGTGCGTGTTATCTTTTTTTATACTTGCCTATCTGTGTGTTGGTTGCGTTTTCCTTCAATACCTCCCGGTTCAGTGTTGTCTGGGAAGGATTTACCTGGGAGTGGTATATCAAGCTGATCCAAGATCCTTTGGTTTTGGACGCTTTGAAGAATAGTGTCATTGTTGCAGTGGTGGCCATGATTTTATCGACGATTATCGGCACGCTGACCGCTTACGGGCTTTTCAGGTACCGGTTTCGTGGCAAGGCCGTCTTCGACGGGATTCTGTTTCTTCCCATCGTCACGCCGGAGATCGTCGTGGGTATTTCCCTGGTTATTTTCTTTGTTATGATCCATGTAAATTTGGGCCTTAAGACTATTATTATCGCTCACGTTGCTTTTGATATTCCCTTTGTGATGTTGATCGTACGGGCCAGGCTCCAGGGCATGGATCGGTCCCTAGAAGAAGCAGCCATGGATCTCGGCGCCGACGAATGGACCACCTTTTTTAAAGTAACGATTCCCCAATTGCTGCCGGGCATCATCGCTGCTGCGCTTCTGGCTTTCACCCTCTCTTTTGATGATTTTGTAATCACCTTTTTTGTGGCCGGTGTGGGGTCGACCACCCTGCCGCTGAAAATATATTCGATGGTGAGGTTGGGCGTTTCTCCAAAGATCAACGCACTGAGTGCATTAATTGTGCTCGTTTCGATTTCATTGATTACCATTGCGGATAGGTTACAACGAAGATCCGTTTAAAATGAAAGGGGGAAATTATGAAAGAAAAAGACAAAAAAAGAATGATAGACGAACTGGTTGAAACATTTGAAGCCGGCAGGGTGACCCGTCGGGACTTTATTAAAAAGGCCACGGCGTTGGGGCTTTCGATGACCGGTGCACTGACGATTGCCGACAGCTTTTTTATCGAAACACGCAAAGCCTACGCTGCCCAGGTGGACAAAAGCAAGCTTTCCAAGCAATTGAACATTTACAACTGGTCGGACTACATCGCCGAGGACACCATCCCAAACTTTGAGAAAGAATTCGGCGTGAAAGTCAACTACGACACCTACGAAGACAACGAGGCGATGCTGGCCAAGTTGCAATCCGGTGCCACCGGATATGACATTGTGGTTCCCACAGGCTATATGGTTGAGATCATGATCAAACAAGGCCTCTTGGCACCCATCAACCATGGAAATATTTCCAATTTGAAGGGTGTGTCCAAAGAGCTACAGGATCCTCCATACGATCCGGGCAGAAGGCACAC
The DNA here is from genome assembly GCA_020349865.1 of Desulfobacteraceae bacterium. The sequence continues at coordinate 2,742,892 of CP070700.1, read as the reverse complement.
GGTACCCTGGCAATGGGGAACCACGGGGTATGCATACAATTCCAAGAAGGTCACCGGTAAGGTGGATAGCTGGAAATTGCTCTGGGATAAGCAGTATTCTGGAAAGATCACCTTGCTGGACGATATGCGCTCTGCAATTTCAGTGGCCCTTAAGTATCAGGGATATTCGTTGAACTCGACCAGCGAAAAGGAGCTCATGGATGCCAAGAAGCTGCTTATGGATCAAAAACCGCTGCTGAAGGCTTACATATCGGCTCCGGTAAAGAGCCTTTTGATTTCCGGCGAGGTCTGGCTCTCCCAGCTCTGGGTGGGGGATACCCTGATGGCTAAGGATGAAAACGACGATATCGAATACTGTATTCCCAAAGAGGGCTGCGAGATCTGGGATGACAATCTGGCCATCCCAAAATCGGCGCCTCATAAGTACACAGCAGAGGTGTGGATGAGCTATTGCCTGCGGCCCGAAGTTTCAGCCGCAGTTTCAAATTTTGTCCACTATGCCACCCCGGTGGAGGCTGCCAAAAAGCTCATCAACAAAGAGGATCTAAACAATCCGGGTATCTATCCGTCTGCGGAAGTTATGAAGCGGCTTGAATTCCAAAAGGATGTCGGCGAAGCAACCCGGATTTATGATCAGATTTGGACAGAGCTAAAAGCCGCTTAATTGTTTGGTGCCCATTTGGAAATGGGCACTTTTTCTATTTTTCTTAAGCTTGGTTATTTCCAGTAGGTTGCCACCGTGATTCCTTTTATTTCCCTGATCAAAAAGCAAACCTTTTTCCTCGTGATAACGATCAGCTTATCATCAAGCAGCTCAGCATTTTGTGCTCCGAAAATACAAGATAATGCATTGTGGTCTTCATTAACGCAGTTATTCAGTAAAATTCCGTCTGATCGGAAGTTGGCGAAGGGAAAGTTTCTGGTTGCCGCTCGAAAATTAAAAGATCCCAATTTTTCCCAAAGCGTAGTTTTATTAATCGAATACGCACCAAACGGTGCAATGGGCGTAATCATTAATCAACCAACCGAGATGAAACTGTCAAAGGTATTTGCGGATATAAAAGAACTGCAGAAGAGAACCGACCCAATTTTTTTGGGAGGGCCTGTCATGCAAGATCAATTACTGCTGCTTGTGCTAACATTCGCCCAACCCGAGGGATCTCTGCAGGTGCTTCAGAATGTGTATGTCGCCTCACAACTCAAACTCATCGAGCAGATGATTAAAAATGAGCCAAAGGGAGATCGGTTTCGCGTTTATGCCGGCTATGCGGGCTGGGGACCCGGTCAACTGGACCGAGAGGTAAAAAGAGACGACTGGCACATTTTGCCGGCTGATGCGGACATCGTTTTCAATAAAGCACCTTCTGAGATATGGCCCAAACTCATTCACCGAAGCTCTTTAAAGTACGTTAAAATACGAGGAAAGATGGTTCCTTAGTGCTCCGATTCGTAAATATTATATGGAGAACAATTATAAGTTGTTAAAATGATTGCCATTTCTATTGTCTGCGGCGACATTTTATGGTTGTGCTATCAGGGAAATCTAGTTTAATAAAAATTATTTTCACCTACCCTATTCCCCTCCAATTGATTAAAAACATTTGCTGTTCGAGTTTCTTTATGCTATTTATGTCTAATTCCAACTATCATCTGAATGTTTCATTAAAATCTTATCTGTCACGACTGCTGAATCTGAGATGGATAGTTCAGTGGCGGTTCCTCAACAGAAAACTCAATCTTGT
>CP070700.1:2737963-2741050 GCA_020349865.1 Desulfobacteraceae bacterium | reverse complement strand
CCACATTAATTCCACTCCATTCTAGAACCATGGCAAGTGCGGCAGGTCCACACTGGTAGGCTTTTTGGGGATAAAACGGTACCGAATCCAGCTCATATCGGGCTGTTAAATTCTCAGGCAGCTGCGTACCAATTTGGGGAGGGAAGGTACTGCACCCCATTAGCAAATTAATGGCAAACAGGAGCAGAAAAGTCCCAAGTATATGGGACACGCTGAGGCCCAGTTCGTTGAATTTGTTACTTTTTAACAAAGGGAAAAATATCAGTATAACCCATGAGATCGGTGAAAAGGAGAACTAAAAAGACAATGAGTGCGACAATTAACACCGTTTCAAGAGTTGAACCTCCCGCGGGGAGCTGATCTATTTGATCGGCGAGATCAATTATTTCGGCGTTAGAAAGAGTGTCGATTCGAGCTTTTGCCTCCTGCGGGTTAATGCCTTGAGCAATGAACGCCGCCTTAACATCTTCACGAGCCAATATATTATTAACATGGTCGCGAGCTTCCTGTGCACGGCCTAGGTCTATCATAGTTTCTGTCCCAATTATTGCGGCCAAAGCAGGCTGATAAGGCACCGATAGCACTAGCACGAAAATTGCCATGAAAATACTTAAAGGTTTAGACTTTTCTCGTATAACGCGCATAAGTTCCTCCTCTGTTTCTTTTTAATGATCATTTTCATCTCCAACTTTACCCATCCAGTTCCTCATGTCAATCAAAACCCTGCTTGAATAGATTTGGGTTCAGCTCAATTCAATGATGTGGCAAGCAGTCGTTACTTCGGCAGTGTTTTGATCCAATATAATATACTGATATTTTTACCCACTTCATTTCAGCCCCGTCTAGCGAAGGGACTCCATTGAGAAAGAGCGCGGGTGTGAAAATAATGGCTCGGAGCTAAGAGATTAAGGCGCGTAATTTCTAATAATTTTCAGTATGTTACTTGAAGCAATAAAAGACCTCAAAAATAACAAAAAAAGTGCTTGACATACCACATTGTGGTGGTTAAAAAGCAAATATAAAGGGGGCCTGCACCAAAAAATGAAGATTAACGTGTTTGTAGGCTACAACGTATCTAGGCAGCATCTCTTCTTCTCTACCTCAATTCCCTTCCTGAACGTTGTTTGCTCCGTTAATAGTAAGCAGGGGTAATTACATAATTTAGAATTAACTGAGCTAAACATGGGCCAATTCAAATAATGACCCGAAAAACTGGGTGGTCTTAGCAACTGTGTCAGTTCGACGACTTAGCCTCATCCTAGAGGGTTTGGAATCAAAATGGGGAGGTGTGAAATACCATTTTTAAGGTCCCATTGGTTACTGCAACGGTTTTGGCTCCCACAAGTGAGATTAAATCCCCGTACCCGATGAGGGGGAGCTCAGTTTTACCTGATTTTATCTCGAATGTCGCTGAACGGCACTCCTTATAAAATATTTGTCGTTAACCGAAAACAAAGAGCGAGAATAGCGAAGGAGCTAGAAATGACACAAACAGAGCTGCTGATGACTGATGAACAGTCGCGTTTAGAGTTCTTCAAACAGGTGTTCGCCGGATCCTGGATAACCCAGGGCGTTTGGGTCGCTGCTGAACTCGGGATAGCAGACCTACTCAGCGATGGGCCTCGCACTGCCGAAGAGTTGGCCAAGAAGACGCACACGAACGACAGTTCACTCTATCGCGTGCTGCGTGCACTGGCAGGGGTCGGCATATTAGCTCAAGACGCGCAAGATCGATTCTCCTTGACCCCATTGGGTGAGCTGCTGCGAACCGACGGAGCCGTCTCTCAGCGGCCATTTGCGATTATGATGGGAGCGGAGTTTCATTCCGCATGGGGTGAGCTGTTAAACTCTGTACGTACCGGAGAGCCAGGATTTCAGAAGAAATTCGGGGTGCCCTTTTTTCAGTACATGACAGAGCATTCCGAACGCCAGAGCATTTATGACGCAGCCATGGGGGCTTTCGGAATGGCGGAGACCGAATCTATGCTTGAGGCATACGATTTTGCCTCATTTAGAACCGTGGTCGATATCGGGGGCGGCAACGGTCTGATGTTGGCAGCCATTCTTGAGCGGCATCCCGCCACCCAGGGAATACTGTTCGATTTGCCCGCCGTTGCGGATCGCGCCCGATCCAGCATTTCGGGATCGGGTGTGTCAGATCGTTGTCAGATAGAGGGAGGGGACTTCTTTTCCTCGGTTCCCGCCGGCGCGGATGCCTATGTACTGCGACATATCCTTCATGATTGGGACGACCGAGAGGCGATTGCTATTCTACGCCAATGCCAAGAGGCGATGGATCCTGCTGGCAAGATACTGGTAGTCGAAATGGTAATTCCACCCGGAGACGAACCGAGTTTCGGCAAGTGGCTCGATCTTATGATGCTGCTGATTGCTGGTCGGGAACGAACGAAAGAGGAGTACAGCCGTTTGTTTTCCGCGGCGGGACTGAAGATGAACCGCGTTATTCCAACGGCGTCGGAAATCAGCATTGTCGAGGGTGTACGAGCATCATAAGTTTTCACTTTCCCTTTATCACCAAACAGGCTTTTTTTAATTTACCTGGAGGGCATTAGTTATGAAATGCCCCACATGTCAGACTGAAAATACGGAGACCCAGAACTTCTGTGGTGGATGTGGGGCAAAACTCGAAAAAACTTGCCCTGGCTGTGGAGCTAAAAATCCCCCCGAGTACAAATTTTGCGGCGAATGCGGCCATAATTTAAGCCTTCCCTCTGAGCAAGCCCCTAAAGAAGCTTCCTTTGATGAAAAAATTGCAAAGATTCAGAAATACCTGCCCAAAGGCCTGACTGGGAAGATCCTTGATCAAAGTGACCGGATCGAGGGTGAGCGCAAGCACGTGACGGCCCTTTTCTCCGACCTTTCTGGATATACCGCCATGTCAGAAAAGCTGGATCCGGAAGAAGTGAAAGAGATCACCACTCGGATATTTGGCGAGATTTCACAGATAATAGTTGAATACGATGGATTAATTGAGAAGTTTGTGGGTGATGCCGTCATGGCCCTATTTGGTGTGCCTGAATCCCACGAAGATGATCCCATCAGAGCTATCAGGGTGGCAAGAAGAAT
>CP070700.1:2734978-2737863 GCA_020349865.1 Desulfobacteraceae bacterium | reverse complement strand
CCTTTGAAACCACTATGGCAATGCCCCTGAACCAGGTGTGCAAGGGGAAGTCTAGGGGTAAGATGAACGGGTCGCGGCGGTGACCTATCTAGAATCACAATACATTGCCAAGGGGGGGTATGGGTAGTCCGGTTTGGATTGAAAGGGATGTGATATTTAAGCCCCTCTGTCCAACATATAAAATTTTTAAAACCGGATACTGAATATTAAAGGAGCCGTTGAGTCAGCCCCCCATACCCGCAAGAGGGGGTGCCCCCATGCCCATATATATATCTCCCCCACACTATCAGTGGATCAGGGAAAAGGGATTGAGTTATTGAAAATTTTTTTTGATGAAATTTGAAATTTTTTTGGGAAATTTATAAGAATGCCATTTTACCCTGAGGATTTGAAAATAATAAGAGGGAATAATAAGAGGGAATAAAAAGAGGGACTTTAAGAAACCCACATTTAATCTGAATATTTGCACATAACAAGTGGACATAACAAGTAGCCTGAATATTTCAGAATAGTGGGACTGCTTGATGGGAGGGCTTAATGGGGTTTACAAAAAATTATAAAAAACCAGGAAATATTGGTGAAAATCGGCCCTTTAAGAGCTTTAAAAAATATGTATTTTCATTAACTTCAATTAATAGATTTTAGCTAAGTTCAACGACAAAAGGGGCCAATATCAAGAAAGTCAAATAGTTAGATATATAACTACTGTGGTGGTTGAACTGAACGGGGGGATATTTACAGATTTTACCTGGCTTTACCAATAGAAAAAGATAATGCCAAGAAAATCAAAAAATTAGATATATAACTATTGTGGTTGGTAAACTGATTTGAGGCGTTTTTTGAAATTCACTTAGATTGAAGTTATGGCAAATATTGTGGCATTTCGGACAATAGACACCCACAATAGCATTTTGACATCTTGATGCCTATAACACCTTAAAATAATTCTATAAACTACTTCTCACTGCACAATAATACCTAATTTCTATAAGTATTTTATAAGTACTAATTCAGCATTGACTCTTAAAGATAAATTTGTTTTAAATTGAATTATCCAATTTCGTTCCTTAACCTCCAGCTAGGAGGTCCCACATGGAAAACCATCTCAAATGCTGCCAGCCTTGCTCCTGAAAGGACGTGAGTTCTGTTTGGAGCACCAAGAGATGATATCTGCAACTCTATTAATTCCGAGATATTGGCAAGTTATCTGAACACTTGAGTGGTCATGAGCAGGGAAAATATGTGATGGTTTTACGCAATCGCTGCAAATGCAAGTAACTCCCCGGCAGGAATAATCTCATCACTGTCAACCACTTCTTTGGAACACTAAACTCGACCTATTTGGCAGGATTTTATTTTCCTTGACTTTGGTTTTCTTTAGGCGTTCTATAGATTTGAGTCTTACCCTTCAATCAGCTAACCTCTATTTTGGGGTTACACCATGGAAAAACACCTCAAAATGCCTCGGCTTTGCTCCTAACAGGACATTGACTGTTCTGTTGGGAGGTTAAAATACCATTTCGGAAAACCCATGCTTGCTAAAAACCTAGACTCTAACTTACAGATTCTCCTTCGCTTTATCCTGTTATCCTCCTTCTCAAAATACTTTCTCCTGTCATTATCCAGTAATGGTCCCCAGGGTCTTACAAATTCTCCGGTTATACTGCTTGCACGTCAAATCGTTTGGATGTCACTTAAGGGTTTCTCGGGTGAGCGTGCATCTTTTCATCGGGCAACTCCTGAGAAAAAGAGACAAGAGTTGGCACTGGGAAAATAACGGCATCACGGGAAGCCAACCTTTGATGGTCTATTGGATAATTAACATACAACCTAAGCTTGTTTCATAAACCTCTGATTTTTCCTTCTATCATTCAACCTCCATTTAGGAGGTCATCACATGGAGAACCCCCTCAAAATGTGCCTACCTTGCTCCCAGCAGGATCCTATTTTTTCTGTTGAGAGCTTAATTATTTTCACCAAGCAGACACTCTGAAAAGGCAACTCTTATGAATCCATCTAACTATAAGAGGTCGTAATACTATGAGTGAGGCTACCAACGACCCTCTCGTATGCTGATGAGTCAACCCTTCAAAAGAACTCGTTAAGAACAAGAGGAGGTGTATTATGCCAAAGTATCTTTCTCGAACGTCATATACCGCTGAAGGTTTGAAGGGACTTCTCAAAGATGGCGGTACAAAACGAAAGCAAGCGATGGAACGATTGGCTGAGAGCTTAGGGGGGAAACTGAAGGCTTTCTACTATGCCTTTGGCGACGACGACCTTTTTGCAATTTGGGATCTGCCAGACAATGTCAACGCCGCCGCCGCATCTTTGATGGTCAACGCCAGTGGACTCGCCAAGGCAAAGGTGACTGTTCTTCTCACCCCCGAAGAGGTCGACCGGGCAGCCAAAACGAGCGTCGACTTCAGTTTACCTGGACAGTAATGGTCTCTGTGAAGTTAAGAAGATGCAACAGAAGATCTGAGCAGGGCATTATCACGTCAAACGTGGTCAGGGTTTTGCTCTTCGTTTTAGATGTGTGTTCCAAGCAAGTTTGACCAGTGATATTTATCTGTAAAAAGGGCAGAGTCAGAAAATGGCTCTGTCTTTTATTCACATAAAAGTATAGATTTGATTGGGTTTGAGTAACTGCTATGCTTCGGTAAATATAAAATCCTGGAAATCCTGAGATAGGCAGAACGTATCCAAAACTATTTTTTCATTTCAGATAGTTGGTTCGATGGCACCCATTAAAAGGCCCCTGTCAACAAAAAATACTCCACCATCGCAAAAAAGTGCAGTTTTTTGCATGGACATCATCCAGTAACGGGATCAGCCCCTTTTCTTTGCCTGCGCCCGTGATTTCAGAAGTTATCGGTGCGGAT
>CP070700.1:2732117-2734878 GCA_020349865.1 Desulfobacteraceae bacterium | reverse complement strand
TGGCTCGGCGCGGGATGAGAATCGGTGAAGTATTGAAGCTTACCCCAAGCGACGTCAATGAGCGGAAACTGATTCTCAGGGACCCTAAAAGTGGGAAGGAGCAAGAGTTCGTCTTCATCCCACAGAAAGTTGCCGACAGACTCAAGGACTATGTCAGGGAAAAAGGCATTCAACCGGATCAACGCATTTTTCCTATTTGCTATGAAGCTGCCAGGGCGATGGTGAAAAAAGGAGGCGATGTGATAGGGATTCATCTTAGACCGCATGATCTGAGGAGACATGCCGCCACATTCGCGTCCCGCTCCGGCGTACCCATAGAAATAGTCAGTAAAGTGATCCTAAGGCATGCTAATCTATCTACCACACAGCGGTACCTCGGCAAGGTCAGCGATACAGAGGCCATGAAGTGGATTGAGAATCTCTACGCATAAAACAAATCAGGGTGAGTCTTTATGATAAGCTCACCCTGAAGAATCATTTTTTGAATGTATGTGATGAATATCTCAGAATGTAAAGGACCTTGATATTTACCGAACGATAGCAGATACATGCACTCCAGAGGTTGGAATCATAAACGAAAAAAACGTCCTGAAGGTGGTGATTAGGAACTCTAATCGTGACTATTTTTTGAGACATGCTCGCGGTTGACTTATAGCAGAAATCTACTATTTTGGGCCATTTTGGCGACATACAATAAATGGACATTCTCTTCAAAAACTGATTCTGTTCATTTGCGTTTAGCCCCAAAGGTCTATACTTGCAAAAGTTGGAGAAAAGTGAGAAAAAACAAATAAGTGCCTTGACACATTTGCCACAAAGTGGTATTTAATATAGTAATCTTTTTGACTGTAGCGGTTAACATGATATAGGCATAACCCTCCACATCTGGAGGTGAGTTATGGAAAGGGACATTCTAAAGGTGCCTTTATATGAGCCTCTGAGGGGACAGGATTTCTCCTTGGAGGCTCTTTTTTATTTCAACGCCTCGCACGAAGCGTAGCGTGTGCGAGGGGGGCTGAGCACTTCACATGACATGCGAGATTTAATTTACATGGAAAGGAGTTTTAGAAACAAGGATTTAAGAAGTATTTCTGTTATTAAAGATGAAAGAATGTGAGAGGTGAAGTCATGATAAGGGCTAGTATTAGGCTAAAGAATTGCTCTCTTCTATTTTTGGCCGCCGGTTTCTTCATTATACAGTCCTCTCAGTCCAGGGGTGCAGAATTTCCTCTACCGGGGATGGATCCGAAAGGGTATCCGGCGCCCGACACCGGGTGCCTTGCTCCCAATAAGTGCCACGGCGGTATCGAGCCCATCCGGGCACACAACTCCGGAATGGCTAAAGAGATCTATGCCAGCGGCAAGAAGCTAGGAGATCCCAATGGTTGTGTGGTTTGTCATGGCGGCGATCCCGCTGAAGAAAAGGATGCGAAAAAGGCACATAAGGGTGCACCAGACGGAAGTACCCTGGATACCTTTGTGCTCCATTCCGCCTCTGTCTGGGTCAATGAGAAGATTTGCGGCCAGTGTCACGAAGAATATGTATATGCACAATACCGTTCCATAATGCAGACCGAAGCGGGGAAAATTCAAGGTGCCATTTGGGGCTGGGGCCCTGCGGGAACGGGTTACGCTAAAAAGTATGGGAATTACGATGTGGATGATCCCGATGGCCCCGAACCTGTATTTGGGACGGAGGCATACAAGGAATACACCAAAGCGCTTATGAATAAGTACCCGGACAATTTTCCCTCAAAACTCGTCCAGGTCCCCGAAACAAATGTGGAAGCGCTTGAAAAGAATCCTTGGGAGGCCATTTATACCTATCTCCGAACAGATTGCCAACGCTGTCACGTTGGCGTTAAAGGACGCAACAAGAGAGGCGATTTCCGCGGGATGGGCTGTGCCGCTTGTCACATCCCTTACAACAATGCGGGACTTTATGAGGGGGCTGACGAGTCGGTCAAACGTGACGAGACGGGACATGCAATGGTCCACACTATCCAGTCTTCACGCGAGGTCAAAGTTGTGGCGAACAAGATGGTCTATTCAGGAATTCCCCATGAGACATGCGTTTCCTGCCACAACCGAGGCAAACGTATCGGGGTCTCCTTCCAAGGGCTCATGGAATTCCCTTATGGGAGCCCCTATAGCGCCAAGGGGAAAAAGCAGTCCAAGCTACACACCAAGTTCTACCAGTTTATCAAGGATGACGTTCACCACCAGCTCAAATCCAGGGAGGGCAATCCCGACGGCGGACTTCTCTGCCAGGATTGTCACTCGACCACAGCCCTGCACGGCAATGGCAATATCACTGGCACGTTGCTGGCCAACGTGGAAATTGAGTGCTCGGACTGCCACGGCATCGCCACCAAGTACCCCTGGGAATTGCCTCTAGGGTGGGGCGATGAATTTGGCCGGGAACTGGATATGAAGCAACCCCGAGGGGTGACCAATGAGCTCCTTGAAAACCAGGCCAAGTTCGGTACCAAGTATCCCCCCCAGGATGGCTACCTACTAACCGCACGGGGCAACCCTTTTGGGAACGTTGTGCGGGATGGAGACAGAGTGGTCGTGCATTCGGCCAGCGGTCTGGACTACGAGGTCCCCACCCTGAACTCCCTTCGGTTGAAGGATAAATGGCAGAACAAGGGTGCCGTCATGGCCGCCAAAATCCAGACCCCTGAGCATTTGGAAAAGATCGAGTGTTACGGCTGCCATTCGGCTTGGGCTCCCCAGTGCTATGGTTGCCATGTGAATG
>CP070700.1:2729104-2732017 GCA_020349865.1 Desulfobacteraceae bacterium | reverse complement strand
CTCCGAAGAAGCAGCCTGTGCAAATTCCTCCGTGTGGGGTTTGATTCCTTCAGGCGCGATAGCCACATGAGCATGGAGTATCGGCACCACCTGGCTCACATTGGCTGCGTCTGTGGAACCCCTTTCCTGTTCGACGTCTCTTGTGACGTCAATTCCAAGGGATTCCAAGTTGTCCAGAAAAGCTCTTTCCAGAGGCTCATTGGTTCTCATGGAGTCGTAGATCTGGTCGAAATGATCGAATCGAACCTTGCATCCCATGGCCAAAGCGGCGCCGCGGGCACAGTTTTTCAATTTTTCCACCAGTTCATCCCGGTGTGTCCTTCGGGGGGAACGTACGGAAAATCGGCATTGGGCCAAATCCGGAACGATGTTCGTCCGCTCCCCTCCCTTTGTGATAATACCGTGAATAGAAGCATCCGACGTTAGGTGTTCGCGCAAAGCATGAATGCTGTTAAACGTCTGTATTAGGGCATTAAGGGCATTGATCCCTTGCTCCGGGGCAGCGGAGGCGTGTGCGGATTTTCCCTCAAAAGTGATTTCCAGGGGCACCAAGGTGAGATTTTTTCGGGTACCGGAGTTCTTGGTTTCCGGGTGGGCCATCATGGCGATGTCCACGCCACCAAAGACGCCTTTTTCAACCATGATGACTTTTCCGCCGCCCTTCTCCTCGGCAGGGCAGCCTAATATCTGCAGTGTGCCCGGCAAGCGTTCCTTGATTTTCCCGACCGCCAGTGCTGCGCCAACCGCACTACCGGCGATAATATTGTGACCGCAGGCATGACCGACACCGGGCAGCGCGTCGTATTCTGCCAAAAAGGCAATCCTCGGGCCATTGGATCGCGAAGGGTGAGTCGCTCGAAAAGCTGTCTCCAATCCTGCAATGCCCTTTTCGATCTCGAACCCCCCGTCACGCAGCGCAGCAGTAATCAATTGGACAGCCTTGTGCTCTTCAAAACTCAATTCAGGCGTTCTGTGAATTTCAGTGCTCAAGCCCATCAGCAATTCGGTGAGCGCATCGACAACTTGACAGACCTCTCTTTTTAGCCTGCCTGAATCCACCGCCGCACCCTCCATTTCTCTTTTTGATCCGGCTGAATATCTCCCAACACCATTATCCGTCTTGAGGACGGTGATGCTCGTAAAACGGTATGTCGGTGCCACGTCTGCAAAAGCGACTTCTGCGAAAATATCAAGGCGGCCATTAGAGACCCCTTCCTAGACCACATTGTCCAACTCAACTATGTTTTCAAGAAACTGATCCACGTTGCCTTAGGGCTTTATTCTCATCGTCACCGGAACAGTTGTTAGCTCCTGTTGCCGGTTCGGATCAATGATGCCCGGACATTTTCAGAAGTCCTGATTCCTCAAAACTTTTCATGCTTGACCGCGGGACGCCAGCGGTTACCCTCTAACCGGACCGGCATCCGACCGCCCTTGGTAAGCACCCTGATGATTCTACTGCCGAGTAGACCCAGAATCTTTTTTTAATAGGTAATTATTTCCTAATCAGTTGATTATTGATATATTATTATCTTATTAAATATATTGTCAAGCAATAAATATCTTTTTTAGAAATAAAATTGCACAATAATTTACCACCAATTGGCAAATAGTTGATTCTAAAAAAGAGTTTTATTCTTCGCTTCTAGGAACTCGTCTGGCTGTTCTGAGCGCGATCAGGAGGTATTCTGTGGCGTCACCTTCAGGTAGGGTGATTTCTCTGCCTATAGTCAAATCTTCAAACTCGTAGGCAACAAACCCTTGAAGCGGTCGGAAATCGCAGTTCTTCGCGTTTTCGAGTTCCTACCGTTCTTTTTGCAGGAAGCCCTGGTGCATAGAGATCTGCTGTAAGAGATGGACGTGCTGTTCCACCTCGCTCGGTTCAATGGAAGCCTGAAAAGTACTCTCTTCTCCATGAAATGAGTGGGCTCCAGGTACAGGACGTTTTACAGGGTGTCTTTCGATTGGATGAACCCAAAGCTGTGGGACTCAATGTGGGAAAGGACGAATTTCTTTAGCCGCAGACATCCGGTGGTTTACGGTAACAGTTTAGTCCCCTTTTGGGATTTAGATATCAACAGGTATAAAGCACTAAGGAAAAGATCAAGACGAGTTGTTATACAGAGAGGCTTGAGCAGTGGCAGTATCTGAAGTGAATGGGGTTTGGAAGAAGGCAAGGGGATGTTTTCCCTGGCGTTTGGCGGTTGAAAGGAGCCTGTAGATTTCGGCCCGCGCTCGTGATGATAATAATATACTCAGGGTATTCATACTGCGTGATTATACCACGCAATTGCGTGGTTTTTCCACTCATTTTTGACGATAAAATAAATGTAAGCTTTTTAAATCTGATGAGTTCGTAAAAAGTCATGAAAGGGACGGCACAGTAAAAAGCTCCAGATGCAAGGCGCGCGAATCTTTAGGAATGAGTCGTACTTACAGTACGTCGGAATGACTAAAGATGAAGCGCAACGCCGCAGATGGACTTTTTACGAAGCCGTCAAATCTATATTTATATTTTCCTGTTATCTTCGCCGTATTACTCTAGCTCTCCTGTAAATTCTCTGCTAATACCCCTTTCCTTAAGAATTTTTGCTGATGGCTGCAAATGGTCAATAGTGCACTTCAGAATTTTGGCTGCTTTTTTAAGTAAATCAGAGGGATCTTTGTCTTTGGTTATTCGGCTTTGCTATAAGTGCTCATCAAACATTTTAATCAATAAACAAGGTTTGACCCCATTTAACGTTTGTTGATCAAGGATGGCCCAGATTAACGCATGGCATTGGTATTCATACGGGAAAAGCTATTGCTGCAAATATCGGTAGTCCGAATCGCTTGTCATACCTCTTGGTGGGAGACACAGTTAATTTGGCATCAAGATTACAGTCGTTGACAAAAGAGGTGGCCACTGAGATG
>CP070700.1:2725148-2729004 GCA_020349865.1 Desulfobacteraceae bacterium | reverse complement strand
CATCATGCTTTGGAAATTTTGTAACTGTTCACGGGTTCAGAGTTCAGTTCAGGCGTTGTAGATTTACCGCAAATCCGTTTTCTAAGTACATAGAACGCCATTGCTTGATCTAACTTCGGCAGGTACTTCAAGATAGAGATATTGAATTGTTCGAAGACGTGCCTCTTTGCCAATGCACCAACCTCCTTTTTAGCTATGAAACCGATATCAAAGCTTCAAATATTTTTGATGAGTTACGGATAAATAGATAATATGCAGGGTTCCTTGGTCGGCCTTTCGTGATATAAAGACGAAAAAACCACCGAAAGGAGAATCGAAATGAAGAAAACCCAAGAAATCCTGAAAAAGAATGTTAGCACAAAAGAGACGACATTGCATATGGCATTTGAACTGAGTGTGCTTTTCAGATGAGGCAGTTTATTTAAGATGATTTAACAAGAATTTCTTTACTCTGTCGATGGCATCATTTGCGGACTCAGGATCGTATCGCAATCGATGACCTCTCAACATCTTATCAGTGCCCTCTGCATCAAACGCGTGGTAGGTACTAGGATAAATTCTCAGAATGACTTCATGGGGGCTCTTCCGCTCTGAAGCTATCCAACATCTTTCTGGGGGACACCATCGATCTTTCTCCCCCATTAGGATGAGCAAAGGTGAATTTGTGGTCGCTATCTCTCCCTCGCAATAAGGATAAATAGTAATGGCAGCTCGAAAGGAATCTCCTCCCTGCTCAATGGGAATTAAGCCACGTATATCAGTCAATATTGCCCAGCCACCTTCTTCCCATCCCATCACAGCAATCCGGCTTTTATCCACGAATGACAGGCCTGCAAGGTAGGTTTTAGCATCGTAAGCGTCCTGTACGAACTCTTGTAGGGAGACTAGGAAGGGATCAATGTGAGGATCGAAATACTGGCGTGTTCCAATGCTATCCACCAACAAGGCGACGTATCCCCAGCTCGCAACCCTTTCAAGCCAGGTATAATGATATCGGCATATGCCTGATGAACCTGGAATCAGCACGACAGCTGGGAATGGATCATTGCCTTGGGGTCTCTTTAACTTTCCCTCCATTCGTGGCAGATAGCCCCCTGTTCTTGACGGTGTAATCCTGAATTTGACAGTCTCGTATGTTAGCGGTGATAGGAGAGTCCCAATTATGAAAAGAACCAATGTTGCAGTTCTATATATCATGACGTGTATTAACCTCCTTTTTGGCCAAGAGAGCAAAAAGTTGCAAAAAAAAGAAAGTTCTTCAGAATCGAGGAATTGATGTATCATATCACTGGAACAGAATCTGGGAGGATGGCTAATTGAGATCGAATGCTAATAAATTCGCAACGGACATGTCAGTGTGGTAATCCAGTGGCAAATGCCCAATCGTTCGAAATGTTTTGTAGTTTTCAATGCAGCAAAATAGTAACAGGTTAGAGGGCTCTCCTAATAGAACAAAAATAGCCCCATTAGGAGCGATATAAGCACATTCTGAGCGGTTTCTCCATGGGAACCTCCTGGCGGGGAGTTAAATGGTGGAAGAAAACATTTATTTCGAATGAAATTCGTTGAGATTTTCAAGTCAAAAAAAATCAACATGTCGCATTTTTCAGCCAAAGATGACCTACCTTAGAAGAAAGGTTGATTTCCAGTGCCGGGGTGGTGATATCTTGCCATCTGACCAACTATTTGAAATTACATCATAATTGAATGTACGTTCTGCCTATCTCAGGAGTTCAGGAATTTGATATTTGCCGAACGATAGCAGAAACTCATCTCCGCTTGAGATTTATTGTTTTATAAACGACCTCACCAATCACTTTTCAAAATGAAAGTTCTTACCCCATCCACACATTTGTCAATACAATAGTTATTCAACATAATCACTAACGCCCTCCCCTCTTACACTTAGCACAAGCATTAAGATTTATTAATTGAAAATTTGAAGGATGTTCCCTTCCCCACGTTTACGGATAATCCTCATATTTCATTAAAGTTTTTTTAAAAAAAGTCAATATTATCCTTTAAAGGCATCCTGGTTTAAAAATATGGTCCGTTAAAACGGAGACCAGTCGGACATCAGTTCAGTAATTTATGGCTACCGCTGTAACTTACTCTGCAATAGGGTAATAATCGATGTCTGCGTTTATTAATTCCTGTTTCCAAAAGAGGTACCATGATATTCAAAGGCGATTTGAGACAGTTTCATCCGGTTGACGCCCTGATGTTTGTGTCCCACCTGGGTTTAAACGGAATGCTGTCGGTTAGGCTTGAGGATAAATTATTATCCCTGAGTTTTAAGGATGGTTTTTTAGTGGATGCCTATTCTCAGATAGGAGACAATAAGGTTCTGAGAACAATTATTTTTCGTAAATTGATTTCTGAGGACCAGTTTAAACGTGTCCTGCAGATCATGCGTGAAACCGGTATGCCCGTCCGCCAAATTCTTGATAATCTAAACTATTTTCCCCTGTCGAGAATTAAAGAGGTGCTTGAAAGCAGTATCAAGGAAGTCTTGCTTGAATTTTTTCTGCTGGAAAATGGACGGTTCCAGTTCACCGATGTTCTGGTCGACAACGATGGGGCGCAAACCTCTTTTGCCGTTCAGAACATTGTTCTGGAGATCGCAAGCCAATCCGATGAATGGCGGGATTTTGAAACATCAATCATATCCCTGGACAGGGGACTGGAAATTATCGACCCCCCGAAAAAAGACAAGGATGTTTTATACATTGAAAAGATGATCCTGGGGCTGGTCGAAAAAAACATATCAATTCGTCAGATTTTGCAACAACTCCCTGCAACCAGCTACACAGGGTTAAAAGCGGTGGAGCGCTTTTTATCGGACGGGACATGCAAGCTTGCCCCCTTAAAAAAACAAGGAATCAACCATGCGGTGATTCCCGACAGCGAGCGGTTGTTTTTCGCATTCAGACGGGCCTTCAAGGCACTGGTCTCAACAGAAGATACCCTTGAAAAACTGAGAGCCATGCTGTCGTTTTGCAAGGATTATTTCAATAACATTCTGATTCTGAAAGCCAGGGAAACACAGATTTTTCAATACAGCCTTTTTACCATCGATAAAAAAGAAGGCATTCAGAAAAAAACCATTCGGAAACCCCTTGGAAGAATCGACCATGAACCTGTTTTCCACGCGGTGAATCAATCCGGAGTCGGCTTTTTCGGCAAGGTGTTTCCCTCAAAGATTATTTCAGAGATTATGCCGCTTCCCGAGACCGGAGAATGTGCGGTTATCCCGGTTGACAATAAGAGCAAGTTGTCCTTGCTGGTATACGTCTCCACCAAAAGGGCAGCAGGCGATTTGCATCCGCTGCACTATCTCGAGTTATTATCATGGCTGGTGAGCCCTTCCCAAAAAGAAACAGGTACATCCCTTATCCGACCGTCCACGGCCTTCCAGGACGTCGCTGCCGCCTGTGATTCGAATAATGATGCTCCGTTGACCATGCCTCCGAACAATATCAATGATCTGGTGAAGAAAATTGAAGAACTGCCCCCCCTGCCGTCCGTGGCATCACAAATTATTCGACTGCTGTCCGATCCAAACAGCTCGCTTGAAGAACTGGAAACCCTCATCGGACAGGATCAAGCCCTTGTCGCAAAGCTGATGAAAGTCAGTAATTCTGCTCTGTTCGGCGGTTTGCAAAAGGTTGCATCTTTGCAGCGGGCGCTTACACGGCTGGGTGTGCGGACGGTCAAAAATCTGGTTTTGGCCGCCTCCGCGCATAACTTCTTTCCCCAAAACAACTCCCGCATAGGGATATGGAGCCAGATTCTGTGGCATCATTCCGTCGAATGCGGTATGGCGGCCCGCAGAATTGCCATGCGGGTGGGATAT
>CP070700.1:2721439-2725048 GCA_020349865.1 Desulfobacteraceae bacterium | reverse complement strand
GTTTTGTGACATGGCCGGATTCACTTCCCTATCCGAGAAGCTAGATCCTGAGAAAGCTTATGCCATCATTGACCAGGTCTACGAAATTCTCATTCACAAGGACCATGATTATGAAGGCACGGTTAACGAACTGACCGGTGACGGGATCATGGCCTTATTTGGAGCTCCAATTGCCTTGGAGGATGCTCCCCAGAGAGCGATCCGATCAAGCTTGGCCATCCACCGGGAGAGGGCAAAATTTAGCGATAGGATAAAACAAAAAGAGGGTAGCACACCACTCTTAAAAATGCGGATTGGTCTTCATACAGGACCGGTCGTTGTTGGCACCGTTGGGAATGATCTGCGAGTCGAGTTCAAAGCTGTTGGAGATACAGTGAATCTGGCCTCAAGGATGGAAGGACTAGCAGAACCCGGATCAACTTATGTGACTGAGGCAACATTCAGGCTAACTGAAGGGCTTTTTCGATTTGAGTTTATTGGCGAAAAGAGGGTTAAAGGCAGGAATGAGCGTGTAACGATCTATCGTGCGATTGCTCCAAGCACCAGCAGAACGCGGTTTGATGTCAGCACTGAACGAGGACTTACTCCATTTATCGGCAGGGAGCGTGAGCTTGAACTTTTACTTGATGGTTTAGAGCGCGCCAAAGCAGGCCGCGGGCAAGCCATTTCAATCATAGCAGATGCTGGAGTGGGAAAATCCAGGCTTTTATATGAGTTTAGAAAGGCCGTTGCCAGCGAAGATGTGACCTTCTTGGAAGGAAAGTGCCTTTCTTACAGCAGAGGGGTTGTCTATTATCCAATCATAGATATCCTGAAGGCAAACTTTGATATTAGAGATGACGACAAGGATTTGCAGATTAGAGAAAAGATAAAACAGGGACTGGAAACATTGGGAGCAGATAAAGGTTCAACCCTCCCCTATCTCCTTGAGATTTTTTCAGTCAAAGATAGCGACATCGAAAAAATCCCCCTGAGCCCTGCGGAGAGAAAGAATCGAATTATCGAAGCCCTGAAGCAAATCGTATTGAAGGGCTCGACAATCCGCCCCCTGATTATGGCCTATGAAAATCTTCATTGGATCGACAATAGCTCCGAGGAATCTTTAAAGGCGTTATTAAATTCTATTTCTGGGTACCGGGTTTTCCTTATATTCACTTATCGGCCCCAGTTTGTGCATATCTGGGGAGGAAGATCATATCACAGCCAGATCAGCCTGAATCGCCTTTCCACTCGAGAGACCCTCATGATGACCTCTCATCTATTGGGCACAGAGGAGTTTGATAGGCAGATCGAACAGCTGGTACTTGAAAAGACAGAAGGGATCCCTTTTTTTATTGAGGAGCTTATAAACAGTCTTAAAGCTCAAAAAATCATCGAAAAAAAAGATAACAAATATCATCTGACAAAAGATATTGGGGATGCAATAATTCCTTCTACGATACATGATGTGATCATGGCTCGTGTAGATTCCCTGATAGAAGGAGCAAAAAACTTACTTCAAACAGGTTCAGTTGCGGGCAGAGAGTTTAGCCACCATTTAATGAGAAAAGTAGCAGAGTTTTCGAAAGATGAACTGCTGTCTCATCTTTCGGTTTTAAAGGATTCCGAACTTCTCTATGAGAGAGGAATCTATCCCCAATCGAACTATGTTTTCAAGCACGCACTTACTCAGGAGGTAGCCTATAACAGTCTGCTCCAGAAAAGAAGAACCGAGCTTCATCTGAAGATCGGAAAAGCACTAGAAAAGATCCACACGGATAGATTGGATGAGTTTAGCGAGATGCTGGCATACCATTTTCTGCGCGGAGAAGATTGGCAACTGGCATACAGATACAGCCAGGAAGCGGGGCTGAAGGCTTATTCCCATTCTGCTTATGATCAAGCCCAAAGGTATTTTGAAGAAGCCCTCACCGCGATTAATAAGCTACCCCGCGAAAAGGTCTGGATTGAGCGAGAGATTGATCTGCGTTTTCACATGCGCTCTCCCCTTGTGGCACTGGGACGACATGAAAAATGGGGGGAGTGGATACGGGGCGCTGAGCCTTTAGCCCGAGAAATCAATGATGATGCCCGACTTTCCAACGTTCTGAACTACCTTTCAAGTTTGCACTGGATCCTCGGTCAGAATCGAAAGGCAATCGAACTTGGAGAAAAAGCTTTGAATTTAGCTAAGAGCGCTGAGCATTTCTCCCACCAAATCGCAACCATGTCACACTTGGGAATCTTTTTCTTCAACATAGGCGATTACCCCAAACAAATTGAAATCCACCAAAAGGTTCGAGAACAGCTAATTGGAGAGAATGCCTTTAGGCAGCATGGTTTGGCTAGTTTACCGGGTGCTTTATCACGCAGTATGCTTGTGCTTGGCATGGCCGAGCTTGGAAACTTTAATAAAATTGATGAGATTGGACATGAGGCGCTTGAAATAGCCGAGCAGGTTCGAAATACACTAACATTGATTTTTGTTTATAATTTTCTTGCCATGGCATATTTGCGTCTAGGGAAAGTGGAACCTGCTTTGCCGCTTTTAGAAAAGGGCTATGAGCTGTGTCGCTTTTCTGAGGTGCAGAGTATGTACTCCTACACTGTGGGTAGTCTCGGCTACGCTTACCTTCTTGCAAAAGATCCGAGACAAGCATTGACTGTACTTAAAGAAGGTGTAAAGGATGAAAATCTCCAAGCCAGTTTTTGGCCTGTCCATCCATTAACTGTGTTGGCGGACGCCTATCGTTCGATAGGAGAGATTTCATTGGCGACTGATACGGTATCGCGCGCTCTGAAACTTTCGGATAAACGCGAAGAGCGCGGCTTTGAGGCCTGGGCTAAGTTTGTTAAGGCTGGAATAAACGATACCGCAGATCAAATTGAAGAAGCAGAGCAGTGGTATCGCAGTGCATTACTGCAAGCCTCTAATCTATCGATGCGCCCACTTGTTGCACATTGTCATAAAGGTCTTGCCAACTCCTATTTACGCCTTGGAAATAAAAAAGAGGCACAATTAGAAAATGAAATGGCCCTTGAAATATACCGTTCATTGGGGATGACTTACTGGTTACAGTCGTAAGGGCTAACTTCAATAGATCTTTCTATTACGGCAAAAGTCATAACCCGGAAAAATATCCGATCCATACTATATCTTGCGATGGTTCGTTTAATTTTTAACTGTTTTGATATTTAAGTATATCTGCAACGAATTTAAGTGAACCAATTCGCATGTATCTCCAACTAATTGCAAATGAGCCTAAATTGCAGATATCCTTGATATCGCAGGTGTTCCCAAACTTTGAATATTCTCAATAGATCAGTAATTCAGTCAATTCTGTGGTATCAATAAGATATCTGAAATTGAATTAGCCTAAAAATCTGTCCCATTAGCAACTAAAACCCGACTTCGAGTATTTATACTTGACCCCTCAAATTCCTTTGTATATTTGTGATTATTAATAACCTGAAGTTCTTACCCATACTGGCCTGAAGTTGTAACTCCTGACTGAAATGAGCCTGTTTTTCCTGCTGATCTCCATTTTTTTCCTCGTTTTCGTTGCCGTTGCCTTAAAACCTCAAAAAAGGAGCAACCATGGCTGAAGAAGGTTTTAAACGAAAACTCAC
>CP070700.1:2715445-2721339 GCA_020349865.1 Desulfobacteraceae bacterium | reverse complement strand
ATATGAAAATATGATCCTTTTCGAAACTTGACATATCTTGCCATCGAACCAACTATCTGAAATCATGAAATAACTGCATGTATGTTCTGCCTATCTCAGGATTTCAGGGACCTTAATATTTATGGAAGCATGGCAGAAATATATACTTCTTGTTGCAATGTCGGTTGAGGGATCTTATACAAGATATTGGGGTGCTTCGGTTTCGTTCCGAATGCTTGATTGAAGCATACACTGTTGGAGTATCCATTTGATATCAAACGATGTATGTGGTCTGGCGTTTATAGCAGCAAAACCCGCAAAAATAGAAAGCAATTGATTATCAAAATACCCCATTTCTCATGTTGAGAGAAGGGGTTTTTTGTTTTATGAAAACAGAACCAAGAGGATGCTATTCATGGGACCAAGAGGAAAGCTTCCCGGCAGTATTTTCCAATTTAATCTTACATGAAGACTAAAATAACTTGGTTATTAGGCAGTCTATTGCTGTTAACTTGCTATAATCTAAGGATAAATTAAGGAGGTCAAGCAATGTTGCGTCTGATCCTTGCTTCATTTATGACATTGACTACTTTGCTGAATTTAGGTTGTTTCAATAATTCAGATACAGCTCCCTCAGATCGATCTCAAGTTGTTGGAAAGTTAAAGCTCTATACATTCTCCCCTGACCACAAATATTTCCTAGGTCACGCCCAGCCATTTATTTTGCCTCCCAACACCTCGATCAGCGATACAGTGGATAATCTTGGTCAATATCTGGCTGAAAATTACTTTTGCAAAACATACACAAGCAAATTAGCCCGCATTCATTTTGAGGTACTTAGCATAGATGAAATATCCACGCCGGCTCGACCGCTTCGCATTGCTGTAGTCAATATGGTTGACACAGATAGTGAGGCAATGAGCTCTTTTTTTCAGGGTTCAACCGGAGGACAGACGACATTCTGTATGCTTGCCGCAACATTTATGCAGCCCCATTTGAGCCCGCCTTTGTTAGATGGCCTAGTTCTTCTTTATAACGGAGAAATACTTCCAGAACTTGACCATATTAATTTATCAGGTATCCTAATTCCAAAATCGATTCAGCACATTGCTAAGCGAGCAATCCATCGTGCGGAAAGGGAAGCTGTTATCTCCAGACCAGACAAAAATGCGTAAGCTCAAATTATATGGATGTTGAGGGTTAGACTACAATATAGCAAGCTAAAAAGTTATTTGATGAAAGAAAAAGAGACATCAAGGCAAAATTGGTCTACCCGAAGAGCAATACCCACTTGGCCGGAATTGGGGCACTACCTGATCTACCGGATCTTTGATAGTGAAGGAGGAAAATCAATGGAGGAGAAAAATGAAAATCAGGCTTTTATTTGTGGGGAAGCAACCACAATATCTAAGGTTCGACATCTGTGAGTGGGCCATGCAAACCAACAATCCCTTTAATCATGAGGAGACCTAAAAATAGACTGCCCAAATGATTGTGAAATGAATTGATTGCCTCTATAGCGAAGTATGCTTGCCAGATCTTGCAGCCTGGTTAATCCGATCTCAGTAAAGTTTACAAACTAAATGTTTGAAAATTTTGCCTTTTTATTTCTCCACAAGCATAGCAGAAATTTCCAGTGTGAGTCGATTTGTTGTAACCGCAAGATGTATGAACTGTGGGAGGAGGTTTTATGAAAGTGAAGCCATTTCTTCCTCATACCTCTTCACCCATCCATCAGCTCCACATTCTTTGAGGTTGTCTATTGCTTTGATCAGATTTTCTTTCGCTTTCGATTGATCGATTTTCCGCTTTAACAGTTCAGCGTAAAGGGCATACGCCCTACCAAGTTCCCATGTCATGCTATTCATTTTGCACATTTCAATGGCTTTCTTGATCCAGTCCTCTGCTTCAGATATGCGTTGATTATCAATATTCAATAGGATTTCCCCGATATATCTAGCTATCCAGCCTTCTAATACCTTAAATTTAATATTTCCATAATACTCAAGAAGAGCATTCAGATTGACATTTCGATCATGGTTTAAAACCTTAGCATGCAATAGGCATTCCTTAAAAGCATTGCACCAGGAAGGGACCATATCCGCACCTTCAAAAATCGAAATCGCTTTTCTGAAATAATGTTCAGCTTTCTTATATTCTTCAATATCAGAATACAGGAAGCCTAACGATCCCGCTCCCCAACCTCCCCAACCAACCACAGCAGTTTTCTCACAAAAGGCCAATCCTTTCAAAAGATTGCTTTCTGCTTCGTCAAACAGTCCTTTATAATGACATGATACTCCGTGGCTGATGTGGGCAATCCCCTTGCAGTATATGTCGCCGCTTTGTTTTGCAATAACTAACGATTCTTTGCTTATTTTATTAGCACTATCAATTCTTCCCTGAAAAATGTAATTGTGAGCACTCGTGCTCTTCGCCAATGATATTCCTACTAGATTGTTTGTTGATTTACTCAAATCCAAGCATCTCTTGAGATACCAAAGAGCCTCTTCAAATGCGCAATTCCAACACAATGTTATTCCCAGGTAATAGCATGCTGAATATAAGGAAACATAATCTTTGACCTTCTCTGAGATATTTATAGCTTCATTGGAATATTGAAATCCTTTCGAATAGTTCTCTTCAACCCATAGGTGATATAGAGCCATAGCCGTGTAGATTGCAGGAAGCTTTTTCTGATACTTCAGTTCTAGAGCGAGATCAGCAACAGGACTGACAGCCTCTTTTGCCTCAACAACGCGTCCTAAAGCTGTACAATAACCTGAAAGCATTGTTCTAGCATCAATGATTCCCTCTTGAATATCATCAGTCTTTGGTAATTTCTCAAAACAGAGGATGCCCTTTTTAGCATAATAAATAGCTTCTTTATATGAAGCTGCTTTTTGTGATTTTTTGGCTGCTAAATTCGCATACTCAGCCCCCTTTTCGTAGTTCTCGCTTTCACTATAATGCTCTGCCAACACCTCATAATGCTCATCTAGATCATCCTTATATAACTCCTCGATTGCATTTCCTATCTCACCATGGAGCTGCTTCTTTCTCTTAGCCAAGAGTGAACTATAGACCACTTCCTGCGTCAGGGCATGCTTAAAGACATAGGTCGATTGTGGATATATCCCTCTCTCGTAGAGAAGCTCCGAATCCTTTAAAACGGACAGTTGGGAAAGTAATTCTTGTTCCGGGAGGGCCATTACTCCTTTTATCAACTCATGGCTGAACTCCCTCTCGATAACCGACCCAGTTTGAAGTACTTCTTTCGCACCCTCAGGAAGTGAGTCAACTCTGGCCATGATCACATCGTAGATTGTAGATGGAATTGTCACATCCCTGATATCTCTGGCCAATCGGTAAGTGCTGTTGATCCTCTCAATTATGTTTAGTTCCTTTAGGGATCTCAAAAACTCCTCTATGAAAAACGGCACCCCTTCTGTCTTTTCTAGGATCAGATCCTCGAGATCTCTTTCAATGTGGTCTGCGTCCAAAAGGTATGATACTATGTCAAGACTCTCCCGGTTAGAAAGTCGATTCAAGTTCACTTGGCTATGATAGGACCTCGCTCCCCACGTGTGGACAAACTCAGGCCTATAGGTAAATATCAAAAAGACCCTTGCCCCTGATATGCTATCAAGCAGATTTTTAAATCGCTCCTCGGAACTCTCATCAATCCAGTGAAGATCCTCAACGGCCATAATCACGGGCCGGAGTTCCGAGCCCTTGAGGACGTTTCGATTTAATGCCTCGATGATTCGGGCCTTTTTCGCCTCAGGGCTTATAGCTATTTCTTCGATACCACTGTCTTTAACTGAGAGGAGCTCTAATAGATAGGGCAGGGTCGAGGCTTCTTCCGCTCCAATTGCTTTCAGGCCTTTTTTTATCTTGTCTCTGATCTCTGAATCCCCTTCGCCCTCAGCGATATTGAAGTTTGCCTTAAGGATGTCTATGACTGGATAGTAAGCAACCCCGCTGCTATAAGAGAGGCATTTTCCCTCCAAAAAGGTTATGTCTTCGTTGCTCACAGCCTTTCTGAATTCATATAAAAGCCTCGATTTCCCAACCCCCGCCTCCGCCGTGATCGAGATAGCCTGGCCTCTCCCCGCCTTAGCCCTTTCAAATGCTTCTAGCAGAACATCAAGTTCCCTCTCCCTTCCCATAAAGGGCGTGAGACCTCTCTCAGCGCTTACATCAAACCGTGTTCTTCTAGTGCTGGGAGCGATCAGACGGTAAACATTGACCGATTCCTTCCGGCCCTTAACTTGCTTTGGCCCCAGGGCTTCAAACCGGAAAAATCCTTCGGTTAACCTGAATGTCTCCTCTGTAACGTAGGTTGCTCCGGCTTCTGCTAATCCTTCCATCCGTGAGGCCAGATTCACCGTATCCCCTACGGCCTTGAACTCAACTCTGAGGTCATTGCCCAGCGTTCCCACTACCACCGGACCGGTGTGTATGCCGATTCGCATTTTCACAGGTGGGACGGCTTCTTTCTCTCCTTTCAATTTGTCACTGAACTTCACCATCTCCCTCTGTATAGCATGGGCTGATCGGACAGCCCGTTGAGGGGCATACTCCAACGCAATGGGAGCACCAAACAGGGCCATGATCCCGTCACCGGTCATCTCATTAACCGTGCCCTCATAATCATGCACCTTGTGAATGAGAATCTCATAGATTTGATCCATGATAACATAGGATTCCTCAGGACCAAGTTTCTCAGTGAGACTAGTAAAACCCTCCATGTCACAGAACATTATTGTAACCTGCTTACGCTCACCCTCTATCTTGTCTCTTTGGGATAGGATCTTCTCAGTCAGACCTTTTGGAAGATAACGCTGGATTTTGTCTATTTTCTCATCAAAGGAAAGCTCTTTTACGACTGGCTCTGAGGGAAGGGTCAAGTTGTGGCCGCATTCATCACAAAAAATGCTGTCTTGCTCATAAGGATGTCCGCAAGATGGACAGGTGAGCTCCAGTTTAGTCCCACATTTCTTACAAAACTTGGCCCTTTCTCTGTTCTCAAACTGGCATTCTGGGCACTTCACAGTTGATGCCCTCCGGAATTAAAGAAAGGCCGATTTAAGTGGAAAAAGGATGGGTGTTTTGCTTTTGATATAATGTAGTATAAGGGAGATGTGGATTTCTGTCAATTTAAGGGCGATTTCGATATATTGTATGGCTTTTCTGCGTCCTTAGAGTGCGGTTTGCTTGCCAAATACTTAAATCTACGAAAATTTCAGTATACATCTGGTAATCGAAAGCCTTGCTTTCCTTAATTCAGATATCTTGCCAGTATCCCAAACCAGTTAATATTTCAGATATCATAATTGTTCGTTGTCAATATTTGAATAACTTTTCATATTCTCTTATGGGTTTGCCGTATGCCCACTATCACAAAACCCCACCTCTCTATTGAGAAACGGGGTCTTGATATTCAGTCCATAGCACCCTCGGTTAGGGGTTATTCTTTGGCCTTCTTTTCGTACTTTTTGAGACCTTCATTTATAAGGCGTCTAATGGCTTCAGACCTTGAATTGATACGGTTTTCAAAACGGAAGTCGTCAATTTTATTGATTAATTTTTTGTCAACGACAAATAAGAGTTTAGGCTTTTTGCTTGGCATTAATAATATATATCCAATATGGAAAGAATAATCAATAAGAGTTGACACAAGGTTATATAGGTGATATAGGTCATATAACTAACTCTCCCAAATAGGCCGATGAAAAATCAAATAATCAAACAGAACGCTCAAGATACCTGTAATCGTGAGGTTGCGGGCCGGTATGGTCTATGCCAGGGAGAAGTCTTGAGCGTTTTATTTTGTGGGAGACATTGCGGTGACCATTGACCTTGAAAAATTGACAGAGCAGGACATCAAAAATATGACCTCAGATGAATT
>CP070700.1:2712161-2715345 GCA_020349865.1 Desulfobacteraceae bacterium | reverse complement strand
GTCTTTAATGTTTAAATCCTGATTATTTCGAAAAAACCATCGGAGAGGTATTCCCAATGCAACGGTAAATATTGCAGAAATCAATATTGAAAACAGATCTCCTTCATTGAAATACACGGAATATATCAATGGTAAAGCCATTGAACTACCCGTAACAATTAACAAGGTACCTAAAACACTAGCTATTGAGGCAAAGTTCATAGGTTTCCAATGATAAAGAATTGGGTGATAGGAATATGCTTTTTTGAAGGCAGGGGAAGGATAATCAAGAAGCAGATTCAGCTTTGATAACGTTTAAACTCCTCAACTTCCCTCTTAAGCCAATCAGGCCAGAATGCCTGGTCTATGGGATAGCTTGCGTCCAAGGCCTGGAAAGAACCATTGCCGGCAACTTTTCTAATTCTTTCCTGCACATTATATCTTACCTCATCAACACCAACAAGCTTTGCCACGGCACTGTTGATTTCACCCAGGGTTTTATCATAGGGGTTATCATCCTCAAAAGCCCTCTGCACAGCGAGTTCATGCAAACACTCAATGCCGCGATGCCATTCCTTAAACGAAGGAAAAAACATGGGGCCATAAGATATCCAGAATTCGATGAATTTCGCGCCTGCGTTGTATACAACCCAGACAGACCCCCCCTCGCTTACACTCCCTCTAACAATGCTGTCATCTCCCATTGCAATATTCTTGTTTCTTAATAAAGAATCAATTCCCCCAAACTTCAGCCCAACCTCCTTGGATCTTGTTTGTAGCTCACCTTCCTGAAATGTTCTGACAGCCTGTGGAAGTTTTATCAGGGCAGGAAAGAGCTTCTTTCTCAAACCTTCTGCGATCCCCACAGTTACCCCCCACCCTGATTCCGGGTTGGGAATGACTATATCCGCTTTTGAAGTCTTGTAATAATCAACAAGTTCCAGGCCCAATTCTCTCCTTATTTGGAATATTTCTTTTCCCCTAAACAGTGAACCCACATTGCCAAAATACGCTCCCTGGAATATATCCGGCATCACAGGTTCTTTTCTCAACCTTTTTGTTTTATATCCTCCTGACGAGCATATGGTCATCTCTGCGCCGTCATATTCTTTTTCGGTTAATCCGTTCAGTCTCCTGTGGGAACAGGATTCTGAACTGGCAACAAAAGTACCGTCAATAGTTGCATAACAGAAAGGCTCAAACGCCCTGGCATCGTTTAGGGCGATCAGATAAACCTCTTTCCCGTCATGAACCAAAGCAGTTAAAGCAAAAGTGGCCCTGCCATACAATTTTTCAACAAGTTTTTCACCCGCTTCAAATTTAACGCCTTCCTGGGTCACGTATTTGTGCAACAGAGCGCCGATAACTTCTGTCTTGTTATCAGTCTGTAAGTCGTAGTCTATTTCAAGCTCAGCTTTTAGATCGTCCTCTTTGATAAGATACCCGTCCATAGTCAAGACGACTTTGTATCTGGAATCGATTCTTGGGCAAATTTCTATGGGCTCTGCATTTATCTTCTCAGCTATTTTCCTTTTTGTATAACCGATGTTTCCAATAGCGGCAGCAGGTTCTAAATCCTGAAAAGTCCGGATTATGTTATAGTCAATGACTTCGGCAATCCTTCCCAGTCCTTTATAAATATATATCCCCTTTTGATTTCCTATGGCTAACCCTGTGCTTGCCTTACCCCTGTGTTGACATGCACCCGTTGCCAGGAATGCCTTGTTCACCAGTTCATTATCACCAAATCCATATATACCAACAATTCCGTCCATCCTTATCCTCTCCCGTATAAAAACGTGTGGGTAATAGTTCAGCTATTTTAGACAGGATTATCCTGTCAATTTTTTCCCCTGGGTGAACTGTTACTCGCGGAGCAATTTCATAGCTTAATGTCTTCATGGTAGCTCTGAAGCGATTTAACGCTCCCGTGTCCTCTGCGGTTTCTTGAAATGCCCTTTGCAGCGGCAAGGGCAGCGGCAAGGGTAGTTATGTAGGGGACCTTATGCTTGATGGCCGCCTTGCGGATGTAGGAATCATCATATTTGCTCAGTTTACCGCTGGGAGTATTGATGACCAGTTGGATCTCATTGTTCTTGATCCCATCCACAATGTTTGGACGACCTTCATGCATCTTCAAAATTGGTTCCGACTCAATACCTTGTTCAGCCAAGAATCTATGAGTTCCATTGGTTGCCTTGAGCTTAAAACCCAAACTGTAAAATTGCCTGGCCACCTCCAGAACTGCCGGTCTGTCCATTTCAGATACCGTGATGAGGACGATCCCCTCGGAGGGAAGCATGTTCTGCGCAGCCTCAAGAGCCTTGAAGTAGGCGAGCCCGAAAGAATCTGCCATCCCCAATACCTCCCCGGTGGATCGCATTTCCGGACCAAGAAGAGGGTCAACCTCAGGAAACATATTAAAGGGAAATACCGCCTCTTTGACCCCGTAGTGGGGAATTGATCTGGGTCTTATGTCGAGATCGACGAGCTTTTTCCCGAGCATGAGCTGTGTTGCAATCCGGGCCATAGAGATGTTGCAAACCTTTGAGACGAGCGGCACCGTTCGGGAGGCCCTTGGGTTGGCCTCAAGGATGAACACCGTGTCATTTGCAATGGCGTACTGAATATTCATCAGGCCAACTACATTCAACTCAATGGCGATCTTTCTGTTATATTCAAAGATTGTGGCAAGGTGTTTTGCCGGGATACTGATGGGAGGTATCACGCAAGCTGAATCACCGGAATGAACCCCGGCAAGCTCAATATGTTCCATAATTGCGGGCACAAAGGCATCAGTACCATCGGCAATGGCATCGGCCTCCACCTCAATGGCGTTTTCCAGGAACTTGTCGATCAGGATTGGACGCTCCGGGGTCACATCCACGGCCGCAGCCACATAATGCTTGAGCATTTCCTCGTCATGGATCACTTCCATAGCACGGCCACCCAGCACATAGGAGGGTCTCACCATCAGGGGATAGCCTATCCTTTCAGCAACATCGAGTGCTTCTTTCAGGGTACTTGCCATGCCCGATTCCGGCTGGGGAATGCCCAGCTTTCTCATTTTCTGGCGGAAACGATCCCTGTCCTCTGCCAGATCGATGGTGTCAGGCGAAGTCCCAATTATTTTGACTCCGGCCTCAGCCAGTTCATTGGCAATGTTAAGGGGAGTTTGTCCCCCGAATTGTACAATGACCCCTTC
>CP070700.1:2705898-2712061 GCA_020349865.1 Desulfobacteraceae bacterium | reverse complement strand
TCTGAATTTAATTATGACTTTTCTTTGTAAGCTAGAGTGAGAGGGAATTCAAGGTTTCCGCCTTTGCCTTGCAGCTATTTGATCTGTCAGTCGTGTCAGGTTCTTAGTAGAAATCCTTTACTGAGACATGACCCTGAAATCCTTTCGGTGTTTTTAGCGCCGAAGCCTTACATTAAAGCGACTCTTGTGTCCTTTTTTCAGTTGTGGTAGCTATATGATCGGATTCAGATGATATTTGGTTTTCTTACCAAGGGTGGACCGGTCCGGAAAAGCATCAAATTCTATTCTGATTCATGGGATATCACAACTCTTGTATAAACTGATATAATCTCAATATAGTGCCCCATGAGCGCGCTTTTTATATGAAGTGTGCGAAACTGCGCAAAAGATGAGGGTAGGCCCCTCGGAGCCGGCTTGCAGGAGCAGGCTTCAAACCACCTAAAGCTGGGCTGGTAAAGAGCCAGGGTAGTGAGCGTTTAGGAAAAGTCACGGCTTAGGATCGTGGCAGGTAGGACTCAGAGAGACGAGCGCAAGCGAACCACTCGATGAGGCGTCGAAAGATTATGGATGAGGTCACCCATTAAAAGGCCCTGTCAAGAGAAAAAATTACTCCATTGCAAAAAACTTCATTTTTTTGGCAGGATGAACTCCGCCCCAGCTGGGTCTGTGTTTGGTCTCTTTCTGCGCCCTCATTTTCATCTGTTTTCGGGTAGCGGCTTTATTCAATCCGCACCAGTCACCCATCAGGATCAAGATCGATAAGTTATTCCATGCTTAACAACCAAGCAAGCTTCGGGCGATTGCGTTTTACTAAGATAACAGGGCACATGTCACAAGCAAAGAATTTTTCAAAATAAAGGATCCTTTTTCTCCAACAAAAGTTGCGCCACCTCTTTATCAAAAGTTCTTTCATCACCCTGTCATCTTAGTAAAACGCAATCGCCGTTCCTTTACGATCCCTGGCAGTCAATACTGCCCCAGAAAAACGTCGGTTCCTTGCCATGTTCAAGCGGTAGTTACAAGACTTATGGTTGTTAACCAAACCCTGGGGACTCATGGCAAAAGCAGATCAAAGAAAAAAACTTCTCCCAGTGGAGTCATTTTATTAGGCCATGCAACGGTGTTCCAATCAAATCTTATGGTTGTTAACCAACCCCATCACCGGTTCACCGTTGCATGCAAGCTAGCAAAACAATGCTTCCTCCTTGAAAGGAACTTGATCTCGTATGATGTAGTAGCAGGCCCTGGCCAGCTTGTTGCTCAACGCCTTGGTCGCCACGATCTCATTCCTCTTGGCCGTCTTTCTCTGATAGTATTTGGCTACCCTGGGACTAAATCTCCTGGCAAATTGGACTGCTTCAACGAAGGCCCAAGCCAGATATTTGTTGCCGTTCTTCTTATTCCCCTTACCCTTGCTCTTGCCATTGGAAATCCTATTGCTGGACACACACCGGCAGTAAGATGAAAAGTCTCCCACTTTGGGAAATCTATTGATATCTCCTACCTCCAACATGATGGTCAATCCTAAGATATTCCCAATACCTGGCACTGTCAGTAAATACTCAAAAGACGGTCTAATCTTAACCTTCTTTTTGACCGCTTCCTCGATTCTCTTGATATGATGGCTTAAAAACTCAATACTGCTTGCACTTGCTCTGGCAGACAGAATCAGGTGTTCCTCCTTCAATATCTGCTCTATATCCTCTGCTTTAAGCCCCTTTATATCTTTTGAACTTACCCGCTTGCCCGTACTACGCTCTATCATGGTTTGAAGATTCAGAATGAGGCTCGTGCGATGTCTTACCAAAAAGGATCGCTTCCGCAATAGATCTCTAACCGGACGATCCTCCTTGGGATATATGTATCCCTCAGGCAGTATCCCTAACGACAACATATGCGCCAACCAGAATGCATCATGCCGATCATCCGTATGCTTGATCCCCTCGTATTGCTTGATCGCAGAAGGATTGGCCAAGTGAACACATCCATAGCCAACATCCATCAAGCCGTCTACCAGCCAATACCAGTTATATGTGCTCTCCACCACGATCCCTCCAAGCTTTTTCCGAAATGGCTCTAGAGCATCCACAATAACGGGCAGCTCATTGACAAGCCTCTTCTGAAAAACCCTTCTCCCTGTATCCTTGTCAAGGATACCAATAAAACAATTTCTTGAATGAAGATCCATACCAGCGTATAGTTCCATACGGCACCTCCTTGTGGTTATTTGGTTCTGGCTCTACAACCACATATCACATCGCAGCATTTTCTGCGATCAACAGGTGCCTTTTATATGTTTATCAATTCTACGCTTGACTCATGTTTTGTTTCTGTAACTGTGCAGCTGCGGGGGAAGTAGGGTGGCTGGTTTTAGAGTCCCAGGTAAGTTTTGCGAATGACTTCGTCCTGGAGCAACTGGTCGCCGGTTCCTTCGGCAATGATTTTGCCGGATGAAAGGACGTAGTTACGGGCAGCCATCTTAAAGACCGTGCTGACATCTTGCTCTACGAGAAGGACTGTGATTCCTGTATCGCTGATCTCTCCGATTTTTTCAAATACCTCCTTCCTCAGAATGGGGGCCAGTCCCGTAGAAGGCTCGTCAATACACAACAGTTTGGGCTGAGACATCAAAGCCCTACCGATGGCAAGCATCTGCTGCTCCCCGCCGGAGAGGGTCCCCGAGATTTGATTTGATCGCCCTTGAAGTGCAGGAAATAGCTGATATACTTTATCAAGGTTATCTTGAATTTCATTTTCTTCTTTTAGGAGGTAGGCACCTGCCAGTAAATTGTCAAATACCGTCATCTCCCGAAATGGTCTTCTCCTTTCAGGGCAATGAATCAGGCCTCTTTTGACAATTTTATGCGCGGGTATCAGATCTATTCTCTCCCCGTCAAAGGTCACTTTACCCTCAATGATTACGTCCCCCCCGGTTGACCTGCGCGTGATCTCCCTTTCCCAGGCCACCAACCCGGTGATGGCCCTGAGAAGCGTGGATTTACCGGCCCCATTGGGTCCCACCAGGCTGACCAATTCACCGGTCTCAACGCCCATACTCAAGTCGTTGATGAGCATGGCCTTATCATAGCACACTGTCAAATGATCCACTTCCAGCAGCAACGTTAGGTGTCTCCTTGGCCGAGATAGGCCTCAATAACGTTCGGGTTATGTACGACGTCCTTAGGGGTCCCATCAGCGATGATGGTCCCGAAATTAAGCACAACGATCCGATCCACGATTTTCATCAACTGCTGAAGTTTATGTTCCACGATGATCATGGCCGGGCCTTCACTGTGCAATCGGCCAAAGCGGCCGCCTTTGTGGAGCCTCTTAATGGATTTGGCCATAAGATCTGTTTCAGCAGGGCTCAACCCGCCGAAAGGTTCGTCCAGGAGGAGCAATTCCGGTTCTGTTGCTACGGCCCGGGCAACCTCCAGCCTCTTCAGATCGCCCTGGGAAAGGGTAGAGGCCTTTTCCAGGGCCATGTCTGAGATACCCGCAAATTCCAGAGCATCCATAGCCTTGGCTTCTACTCTTTTGACCCATTCCCCCCTTTTCATGGCCCGGGGGGAAAGACAGGACACCATGACGTTGGCAATGATGGGCAGGCGACGAAAGGGCCTCATATTCTGAAAGGTACAGGCTATCCCTCGGTTGACGATATCCCAGGTCTTGCGCCCTACAATGTTTTTGCCCTTAAAACGAATGCCGCCAGAATCAGGTTTCAATATCCCTGTTGTGAGCCGGAGCAGGGTTGTCTTCCCAGCGCCATTGGGGCCGATTAAACCCAGTATCTCGTTCCGGTCCATGGTAAAACTGACATTGCTGACAGCCCGCAGTCCCCCGAAGTCCTTATTCAGTGAATCGATTTCCAGAAAGGCGGTGCCCATATCAGGTCTCCTCCGCCTCTTCCCTCAACTCCCTCCGGGAGACCTTCCCCACGTCCGTCTTTGGGAGTTCCCCACGGAATTCGACAATCTTGGGAATCTTGTAATAGGCCAGATTCTTCCCGCAGAATTCAATAATCTCTTCCTCGGAGATCTTGCCTCTGGCCTCACTCTGCAAAACCACGTAAGCCTTGATCAATTGCCCCACTTTGGGGTCCGGCACACCGACCACCCCGGCGGCCTTAATTTTGGGATGTCTATAGAGAACCTCTTCCACGTGCCTGGCAAATACCGAGTAACCCTTATATTTAATCAGATCTCTTTTGCGGTCAAAGAAGTGAAAATACCCTTCTTCATCCATCCTAACCAGGTCTCCGGTTCTGAGCCATTTTTTGCCGTCAATCTCTATAATGGTCTCTTCGGTTTCCTCGGGTCTCTTCCAATAACCCTGCATCATGTTAGGGCCGTGGAGGATCAATTCACCCACTTCGTCTACGGGCATGAATTCAGTGCCATCCACATCCACAATGGCAGCCGTTACACTGGGGAGCGGCACACCAAAAGAACCGGCCTTGGGTCTGTCATAGGGGGTGCTGTGACTGACGGCGGTGGTTTCGGTCATGCCGTACCCCTCCAATATCTTGGCCCCCGTTCGTCTCTCCCATTCGCTGATGGTCGACTCATGGAGGGTGTCGGCGCCGCAGGCGATCAATTTGAGCGCCTTCCAGTTCACGCGATCCGTCTTTTCATACTCCTTGAGGTATTCAAAGAGGGTGGGTACTCCGTAAAAACCGGACGCTTGATAGCGTTCCATGGCCGAGAGGATATCATCTATGTCCGGTGTGGTAAAAAGGACAAGGGTGGAGCCCTGAACCAGTCCATTGAGCATCACCACTACCTGCCCATAAATGTGAAAAAAAGGCAAGAAAGCGATGGCCACTTCCTTGCCCTCATCAAATATAGGCCAGAAAGAAACGGTCTGTGCCTGGAGTGCCACCATATTGTAGTGGGTCAGGATTGCGGCCTTGGGAAGTCCTGTAGTGCCTCCGGTATAAGGCAAAGCAGCGATATCTTTTTTAGGCTCGATCGTAATCTTTGGTGGTTGGGGAGAATATTTCTTGATGAGGTCCTGGAATTGCAGCAGGCCTGCCTCTTCCATAAACTTAGGCGTTGGGACGTGCAATTCCTTATAGACTTTTCCCAGGGAGCTTTTACCCAGCAACTTTTTGAGTGCGGGGAGGTATTCTGCGATACTGGTCAGGATGACGTTCTTGAGGGCAATGCCGGTCTTTTCCACGTTATCATACAAGATATCCTGACAGACGATCGTCTCTGCGTCGCTATCCTCAAGCTGATGCTTGACCTCCTTGCTCGTATAAACAGGGCTGATGGGCGTGACTTTGGCCCCGACCTTCAGGACGGCAAAATAGGAAATAACATACTGGGGGCAGTTTAAGAGGAATAAGGCCACCGTATCTCCCTTGGATACTCCCAGGTCGGCAAGGGCCGTGGCGAAACGGTCGATCAGTTCTTTAAGTTTTGTATAGCTGATCTTTTTGCCGTAGAAAATCAATGCGGTCTTGCTCCCATATTTACCCGCCATTTGATCGAACAACTCGGGGACGGAGACAGCGGGAGCATCCACTTCTTCTGGCACATTTTTCGGGTAATATTTCAACCACGGCTTTGACAGGTATGCTTCTTTTGCATTCATATATTATCCTCACACGTGTTTGGCGGCCTACGTCTTAATCCAACGGCGCTGTGCAAATCCGGCATGTCTTTCGGGTAGCTATGTTTTTGATCTTGCACCGGGGGCACTCCGTTTCCACCTTATCCCGTAACCACGGGAAGAGGCCCTCCGGCATGTAGAGAAGGATTAACAACACGACAATCGCGAACATCAACATGCGATACTCGGGCCAAAAGCGGAAGAACTCCAACAAGGGATAAAGGAAAAAGACCGCTCCTACAGGTCCGTATATAGTGACTACACCGCCGAATATCGCCCAGATCACAACCGTGAAAGACATTGAGACTTCGAGGTTGGAGGGGCCGGCGATCATCATAAAGTGTGCGTAGAGCCCTCCTGCTACCCCTGCAAAGAAACCACTGAGGCTGAAGGCGAGCAGCTTGTAACGGGTCGTGTTGATTCCAGCGGCCCTCGCCGCCACCTCATCTTCCCGGATGGCGTGAAGAATAATGCCGGTATTGGAATCCGTAATCTTCCACATGACCGTGCAGAGGCCCAGCATAAGCACCACGGTAATATAATA
>CP070700.1:2701036-2705798 GCA_020349865.1 Desulfobacteraceae bacterium | reverse complement strand
TCATCAAAAGATCATCTGTGTGCCGCTTAGCATTGGCAGAAGAGGGTCATCCGTATATCATTCCGCTTTGTTTTGGGTATAAGGACAATACCTTGTATTTTCACTCTGCCCGCGAAGGCAAGAAATTGGATATTCTAAGGAAGAATAATAGAGTCTGTTTCGAGTTTGATATCGATCACGAGATAGTGGAGGCCGATGATGCCTGCGGATGGACCATGAAATACCAGAGCGTCATTGGATTTGGGAAAGGCTCGATCATTGATGATCTCGAGTCACAGAGTAAAGCTCTTGACGTCATCATGCAGCATTACTCTCGAAGCTCCTACGAGTATCCAGAATCAAAAGTAAAAAAAACCGTAATCATAAAGGTTGAAATAGAACGTATGACCGGCAAGAAATCCGGATACTGAAGTGTGGTTTCCGCAGATTTAACCTGCGATTTAAGAATTTTAGTCATTTCAGCAATTCTAATTGAGATAAAATTATTGGAATTGCTGGGGATTTTCCAGGTGCTTTGCTAAAGGAAAATGTATAATGGATAAGAAAAGAAACAAAAAGCGAGAGGTGGATACTAAAAGACTGGATGCTTTTAGGCATTTATCTGCAGATATTGTAAAACTCCTCACAAAAGAGGAGGTACAAGCCTTTTTGCATGATGAGGAATGGCCTGATTCTCTCCGTGAAAAGCTAAGGGATTATTTAGCGGACGAGCAGTAAGTTTTTTTTACTTCTTAGATGCAGCGATGCAAGGCACAGGGCATAAGGCACCGGGGTTGACTTTTTCTGTCCTTAAGCCTTGCGCCCTCACCTTTGGCCTCATATCCTCTTACCTTTCTATTGACTTTGCCAGCAATATAAGGTACTCCAGATTTACCTCAAATCTTGCAAGAGGCAATTATGAGAGACATACAAAATCATAAAGATTACAGGAACATAGATATTGATCAGGTTGGAGTTAAAGGGGTCCGATATCCCATCACTGTGCTGGATAAAGATATGGGAGAGCAACAGACTGTTGCCGAGATAAATATGTATGTAAACCTACCCCGTTATTATAAGGGGACCCATATGAGCCGCTTTGTGGAAATCATTAACGAACACAGCCGGCGCATTTCACTCCAGAACTTTTCGGAAACCCTGGAGGAAATGAAAGTGAGGCTCAACGCAGAAAGCGCCCATATGGAGATTACATTTCCCTATTTTGTCAGCAAGAAGGCGCCGGTGAGCGGAGTTGAAGGTTTAATGGAATACAAGTGTACCTTTAAAGGATCTTTGAACAAGACGAGTGACTTGGTAATCATGATCCACGTTCCAATCTCCACCCTTTGCCCCTGCTCCAAGGAGATAAGCGAGTTTGGGGCCCATAATCAGCGGGGCGAAGTTCGTCTGCAAGTGCGATTCAGAAAATTTGTGTGGATTGAGGACCTAATCACGCTTGTTGAGCGGTCAGCCTCAAGCGATGTCTACTCTGTTCTCAAGCGTGAAGATGAAAAATATGTGACCGAACAGGCCTACCAAAATCCCATGTTTGTGGAGGATATTGTGAGGGATATCGCCGTCAAGCTCAACAATGATCCGAATATCACCTGGTTTGCTGTTGAGTCTGAGAATTTTGAGTCGATCCATAACCACAATGCGTATGCATATATAGAGAAGCAAAAGACAGATGATGCCATCTGATCAAGACAGTAAATCCCTAAATCCCGCCTTCGTACCTGTTCATCCTGTCAGATAATAAATGAGCTACTGCGCTGGTAGTTTTCACAGATAAGGAGGATACAATGAGTGATGATCTTAAAAAAATGTATCGAACCGTAATGGACGACCATTTTCCTGCAGATATAACTATTTCCTTTGGGGATCAGGTTCTCACTTATAAGAAAAGGTCGTGGAAAATCAGGGATGAGAAGACCGGTGAAATCATTGAAAAAGGCCTTCGTTACGGTGAAAACCCGGGCCAGGAGGCTGCATTGTACGAACTTGTCAACGGCAATCTTGTCCTGGGTCAGTGTCAGTTCATTGAGCCCGGACGTGGTCTGGTTTCGGCTATTTCCGAACGAGACATGATCCAGAGCGGAAAGCACCCGGGCAAGATCAATCTGACGGATGTTGACAATGCCCTCAACATCATGAGATATCTCACTGCCGGGCGGGCCGTGGTTATTGTCAAACACAATAACCCGTGTGGTGTTGCCTATGGGCCTACCCTTTCGGAAGCTTATGAAAGGGCAAATATGGCAGACCGGATTGCTGCATTCGGGGGGTGCGCCCTCTTTAACCATGCAATGGACGTGGTCACCGCTGAAATGGTCTCTGAGAATTATCTTGAGGTGGTGGCAGCACCAGACTTTGAAGAGAGAACTATTGATATTCTATCCAAAAAGGCCAATCTGCGGGTCATACGCATTGGCCGGATGGATCGGCTTTCCGAATATACAAATATGAGATTTGTGGACTTCAAGAGCCTGATTGACGGAGGAATAGTAATTCAGCAGTCCCCATTGAACCAGATTAGGTCCTCCAAGGATTTTTCCACTGCCACCACCACGTACCAGGGAAATACCTATTCAATTGCCCGAAAGCCTACCAAGGAAGAGTATTCGGACATGCTGTTCGGCTGGCAGGTGGAGCAGGGCATTACCTCTAATTCGGTAATATATGTGAAAGATGGCGTGACCGTGGGGATCGGGACCGGCGAGCAGGACAGGGTTGGGGTGGCAGAAATTGCCATTTTCAAGGCATATACCAAGTATGCGGATGCCATCTCTTTCAAGAAGCATGGGATCCCATATAAGGAACTGGCTCTGGCCGTGGAAAAAGGCCAAAAAGACCGGGAACTCCTTAGTGAAATCGATCGTAAAACAAAGGAGGCAAAGGGTGGGCTCATCGGGTCCTGCATGGTCTCCGATGCCTTCTTTCCCTTCAGGGACGGTGTAGATGTGGCCATCCGGGAAGGGATCAGGGTCATCGTGCAGCCTGGCGGGTCTCTGAGGGACTTTGAGGTCATAGAGGCCTGTAACGAGGCAGACCCCCAGGTGACCATGGTATTCACGGGTCAGAGGGCCTTTAAGCATTAACTTATTTAAAAGAAATCCGATTATCCCCTCGACCACTCCTCCTTGGATAACCGCTCCTTTAGCCAAACCTGGAGTCGTTCCTCTAATGGCCCGATCCATTTTTCTATCGACGAGATGTCTCCAGCAACCAACGCCGCCCTATGCTCTGGAGTAAGATCGTAAGATTTCAAGGCCCCTGCGGGATTCTCAGCGAGGGCCGATAAGAAGGCATTATCCTCTGCCGCCCTTTCCAGTACCGCAAGAATAGCTTTTACCGAGGAGACCTTGTACTCGGGAATTTTGGCCAGCGGGTCCACAACTGGATTTGTTAAAACATTCGCCGGGGCATCCCGCCAGTGAAAAGGCATAAACGCCTGGCCCGGCCGGATACGATTTGACTTTTTGACCTTGGTCTCTACCTTTCCCCTTCGAGAGCTTAAGGCAATTACATCTCCATCTTCCATGCCCAGACGGGCCGCATCCGTTGGGCTGATCTCAACGCGACTTTCGGGAGCCAGACTTTCCAGGACTCGGGACCGGTGGCTCATGCTCCCTGTGTGCCAGTGCTCCAAAATCCTTCCCGTGCTCAGCAAAATGGGGTAGGTTCCTGAGGGGAGTTCTGCCGGTGGCTTGTCGTCCACCACATGAAATTTCCCCCTGCCTCGAGTAAACTGCCTTTTATGGAGAATAGGCGTGCCCCGGTGTCTTCGGTTCCAGCAAGGCCATTGGAGGCCACTTTTGTCCAACCGGTCGTGGTGTATCCCACTATATATTGGTGTAAGTTCCGCAATCTCATCCATGATATTGGCGCTGGATCCATAGTTCAAAGGATACCCCAAACGGGAGGCAACCTCAGCTAATATCTTCCAATCCACCCTGGCCTCTCCCGGCGGATCGAGTACCTTGCGAACCCGCTGGACACGACGCTCCGTGCTTGTGAAAGTCCCATCTTTCTCCGCAAAGCTGGCTGCAGGCAACACCACATCGGCCATTTGCGCCGTCTCCGTCAGAAAGAGATCCTGGACAACCAGTAAGTCCAGCTTGGCCAAAGCTTCCCTGGTGTGCTTTATGTCAGACTCGCTTAACATGGGATTTTCCCCCACGATATACATGGCCTTTATTAGCCCCTCTGAGGCATTCTGGAACATATCAATAAGGGTCTGACCAGGCTGTCCGTCTAAGCTCTGTCCCCAGGCATTCTCAAATTTGGACCTCACCAATTGTTCATTCACCCGCTGATAGCCCGGAAAGACATTAGGCAGGGCCCCCATGTCGCAGGCGCCCTGGACGTTATTCTGACCACGAAGGGGTGAAAATCCCGTTCCTCGCCGGCCCAAATTTCCCGTTAGCATTAAGAGGTTTGCAATTGCCTTGACGTTATCGGTTCCGGTTGTGTGCTGCGTGATCCCCATACCATAGAGCACCATTGCTCTTTTTGCCCTACCGAAGAGCTCGGCTGCTTGCCGGATCTTCTCACCAGGGATGCCGGTGATCCCTTCAACCGCCTCTAAAGCACATGGATCAAGGGATTCCAGGAATGGATCAGAGTCCTCACAACGCTTTTTCACAAATGTCTTGTCCCAGAGATCTTCTTTTACAATATGCCGCATCATACCGTTAAGGAGTGCTACATCGGTACCGGGCAGATGATTTAGATGGATGTCCGCCATTTCGCTCAACTCTATTGCGCGGGGATCCGCTACAAT
>CP070700.1:2698123-2700936 GCA_020349865.1 Desulfobacteraceae bacterium | reverse complement strand
GCAATTACCAACTTTTTAGGCTATCAAAAATTAAATTCATAAAAAAAATACGGTTAAGAATTACAGACAGTTTCTTAACATATTCAATGCATGTTTTGGTGACCGTGATATTGAATCAATCACATCCGATGAAATCTTGACCTTTTTGACCGAGAGCAGTGATGGCCAAAAACAATCCACCAAACGATTTAAGTACACTCTCCTTAATACCTTTTTCAATTTTATAAAAAACGCCACCGATCCAAATCTATCCAATCCTTGCGATACACCGATACTCAGAAAAGCGTTTCGGCTTTCAAAAGGTGGTCAATGGTCGATCCTTGAAAAAGATGTCGTTGATGAAATCATATTCAAAACTGATAATCATAGAAACCGGCTGATGCTTGAACTTATGGCTAGGGGTGGGATGCGTATTGGTGAGGTTTTAAAATTACGTGCTATTGATGTGGATGAAAGTAAACTGTCCATTACCAAACCTAAAAGTGGTCGGCAAAATGAAATTGTTTTCATCCCGCAAAAGGTTTCCGTTCGACTAAATGAATACATACGTAAAAAAGGTTTGGAATCAACCCAGCGGATTTTTCCAATAGGCTATACTGGAGCCCGGGAAATGGTAAGAATAGCCGGAAAATTAGCTGGTATTGACCTTAGACCTCATGATTTAAGACGTCACGCTGCAACCTATGCATCCAGAGACGGAGCACCTCTTGAAATTGTAAGCAAAATTATTCTCAGGCATGCGAATCTTTTGACCACTCAGCGGTATTTGGGTAAAGTTAGTGATACCGAAGCCATAAGATGGATTGAAAACATCTATCGTTAAAAAACAAAGGGCAGGGTATAAATGTCCTGCCCAAACTGTAGAATGATCCCGATAGTGTTCAATATTTCAACGACAGGAATACTGCCTTTTTATAGACATAATGTTTGAAAGTAGGTCTGCCCCTTGCGACGTGGGTTAAGCTGTGCGACCAATAAAGGTCAAAACGGCTCAGAGCCATAACCAAGGAGGCAGACCATGAAAAAGAATATACTGTATGTTGGCTTAGATGTCCACAAATTCACTATTGATATCGCCATTGCTGGAAACCGTTCAAATAGTCAGGCTCGATCATATGGCCAAATAGACAACCGGTTTAGCGTCTTGGATAGGGTCGTTCGCAAGCTGCAGTCAAAAGGCTCAGAGCTGCAATTTGTCTATGAAGCGGGTCCTTGTGGCTATCAGCTCTATCGTCATCTAACCGCCAAAGGGCATGTTTGTAGCATAGTGGCACCCTCACTGATTCCCAGGCGTCCGGGTGACCGCATAAAAACTGACCGGCGCGATGCAATCAACCTGGTGCGTTTGTTTCAGGCGGGCGAACTGAACAGCATCTGTATTCCGAGCGAAGAAGATGAAGCCATGCGTGATCTGCTTTGCTGTCGGGATGATATCAGACGGCTGGAGCGTAAAGCCCGCCAGCGACTATTGGCATTTTTATTGCGCAATCGGCATCGGTATTCCGACACAAAGCATTGGACAAAAGCGCATATGAAATGGCTTGCCGACATCAAATTTGCCCATCCCGCCCAGCAAATTGTTTTTCAAGAATACCTTGATGCGGTCAATGAATGCACCGAAAGGGTCGAACGAATAACCGGCCAGGTTCGGTCACAGGCTGCCGGCTGGAGTCGGGCGCCTTTTGTCCAGGCCTATCAAGCGCTTCGAGGAGTCTCTTTGATTGTTGCGACAACTGTTGTCGCTGAGGTCGGCGATATGAGCCGCTTCAAGAACCCAAAAGAACTCATGGCCTATCTTGGCCTGGTTCCCTCAGAACATTCCAGCGGCAAAACGATACGGCGGGGGCCCATCACAAAGACCGGTAACGGTCATGTCCGCAGAGTCTTGGTCGAAGCCGCCTGGTCGTATAAAACGGTCCCACGAAAATCCCAAACGTTACTTAAACGCCAGCAGGGACTGCCCAAAAGTATCTGTGACATCTCCTGGAAGGCTCAGATGCGCCTGTGCACGCGTTACTGGCGCCTTCTAATGAAAGGCAAGGCAAAACAGACAATAATAACTGCAATTGCTCGAGAATTGGGCGCCTTTATCTGGGCAATTGACAAAGAGGTCAAAGGGGTAACAGTTTAATGGAAAAACACCAGGTTCCTTGAAGAGGCGCGACCACGGAAAGGAGAATCCTCGGTAGCGGCTAAGGGAAATCATAAACTCCCGACCATAGAGAGAGGTAGCTCCACGACGAAACCAAGTCATGCGGTAACCAACCCGCGTATATCAGCGTGATCGACCGTCGTAAAAGTGTCCCGCCTCTTTCAGGAGCCTGGAATAATAATAAACGTATCCTTAAAACAAGGGGTGGACAGGTGTTTTTTGCTTGACACTTTCAAACATATCAGCCGGATGGTTCACTTTGCGGTAAGTGAGTTCAAATACAATATATAGGCTTACAAGAGAAAAGGCAGATTCGTAAAAGACCCTGCCTTGAATGTTGGGTATTTGCCGGTTAGCTCGTATATTTTTTCCTTACCCCATTCATACAGATCAGTCCGTAACCAATAAGAAGCATAAATAACAATGTGGGGAAAAGGCCAAGTCTAAGAATAACCCAACTCATTCCTACAACGGGTAACAGACTCAGTCGAACCATCCCCCTTAAGCCGTCATGCTTGGCGATAAAGTCGGCCACAGACGGAGAGTAGGCGTAGTATAGATCGACGAAAGCTTTGCCTACGCTGTTAGGTAACAAGAAGCGGTCGCGGAATTCACGTAATACCATAACATGTTTATCCATGTAAGACCCATAAGCTGCAGT
>CP070700.1:2694028-2698023 GCA_020349865.1 Desulfobacteraceae bacterium | reverse complement strand
CCGCTAGGGAGTTGCCAGAAATGAAATAAGAGGTTGGCAAAGTCTGAAAAAAAGTGCTTGACAAGAGGAACCCACATAGAAGCAGATACATGCAATCGCTAGATTACGGATTTATGGGAGTATCGACCCTAGTGCACTGACCGATACAGCAGCATTTTGGGCTATTGAGTCCCCTGATTTGATAGCCATGGAGGTTCACGCTTCTTTCACAGAGAACGGCGAGTTCATAGAAATTATTTTCAAACATCTGGTTTATGGGAAGTGAAGGTAAGACCGCCATCAAAAGCCAAATCCTCACCACTAACTGTCCACACAGCTCATTCGGATTTTCAGCTCCCACCCTGTGAGGATTACCTCTACTGCGATCCGAATTACCTTGTTGATGCTTATGTCCAGGGTTAAGACAGGGTTGTAGCCCAATGATTTCTTCAAAACCGGCCATGGGATCTACGGGAGCGGTGTGCCTGGTTTAGGCACAAATAGCGTCATTTTCCAATAGATTCCAGAGCGTTAACGACCTGTCTTACTCCACCCTGTAATCCTCCAACACCTCAGCTCCATAATCCAGCCTGACATCACATATGTTGTGGT
Organism: Desulfobacteraceae bacterium; assembly: GCA_020349865.1. Next base: position 2,697,432 of record CP070700.1, on the reverse strand, counting down.
TTCTTTTTCTTTGAATCACAAGGGGAATTTCTATATAGTGAGTCAACAAAAAAAGCGACTTCTATCACAAAATCCAGTTTTCAAACTACAATCGACAATCGCAAACACAAATCTTCAATATTCAATCTTCAATTTAAAACGGCCAGTTGGGAGGACAGTTGATGCAACAAACGAAGATTCTTAAAGCGCTTAAGGAGCTTTGCACAGGGTGTCATACATGTGAGATAATGTGCTCTCTGAAACATACGGGGATGGTTAAGCCGGCCCTGGCGCGGATAAGTGTAGGTTATTCTAAAGAGGACCCTCTCCCTTTCCCCATAATCTGCGAGCATTGCAAAGACACTCCCTGTAAGGAAGCATGCCCTGTTCCCGATGCCATGTACACGGATGAAAACACGGGGGCGGTTATTATAGAAGATGATTATTGTATCCAATGTCTTGCCTGTGTGGAGGCCTGTCCCTTTGAGGCCATTCAAGTAGGGCCTAATCAAGAGATACTCAAATGCGACTTATGCGGGGGCGATCCGGTATGTGCCAAGTTCTGCCCTGAAGTGCCGGGGAATCGTTTCCCCCATCAGCCCTGGCCCACCCAGTCCTGTCTTCAGTACGTGGAACCTTCTCAGGCAAAAAATAATCAAAGATCGATGTCTAGTGAGAAAGGGGAGAAATGATGGACGGTCTGGGAGATCTTCTTAGAATTGATCTGAGCACTCAAAAGATTTCCAAAGAGCCTATACCTGTGGAGCTTCACCGCAAGTTTCTGGGGGGCGAAGGAATCAATGCCTGGCTTTTGTGGGAACATTTTCTGAAAGTGGACCCTAAGATCGATCCCTTAAGCCCGGATAATGTCTTAATCATGGGTGTAGGGCCCCTGGCCTCGACCGGTTTGGGGGCGGGCAGTAAGGCAAAGTTTACCTATAAATCACCGGTCTATAATTTATATGGCGACACTAGCTGTGGCGGCAGCTTTAGCAGCCAACTTCGCTGGGCCGGATATGATCACATCGTCATAACCGGCAAGGCGGAACACCCGGTCTACATATGGATCAAAGATGATTCGGTGGAAATCAGAGATGCCCGTAACTTGTGGGGCAAGGGTGTCTTGGAAACAGATGCCCTAATCAAAGAGCAGCTGGGCGAAGGGGTTGAAACGGTGTGCATTGGTACGGCTGGTGAGAACCTGGTGCGCTTTGCCTCAATCATGGCCAGCTGTCATAGAGCTGGCGGCAGAGGGGGTGGAGGCTGCGTTTTCGGTTCCAAGAACTTGAAAGCCATCGCTGCCCGTGGAACAAAGGGTTTTTCCATATATGATCCTGATGGTCTATTCGAAGTGGCTGAAGAGTTTCGCAAGTATAAAAATGGAGATTTGGGTTCAGCATATAATCATAGGGCCGGGACAATGAATCTAATAAGGGATATGCATTATACAGGCCTGCTTGCATACCGAAATCATCAAGGCCGTGTGGTCCCGGATGAAAAAATCGATAAGCTGGACCACAACTGGTACAACAAAAACATAGGGGTGCGGTCAAAGGCATGCTCGCCTGGTTGCGGCTTTGCCTGTGGTGGATGGTATCATCTGAAGGGAAATGAAAGCCCTGGAGCCAGAAGGCACGCCGGCGAGTGGGGCCCAAAACCGGAATTTGGGGCGGCAAATCCCTTTGGTCCCGGCTGTGACCTTTCCGATCTGCCGGAGATTTGCCACATCAATAGGATGTGTAATGACCATGGTTTGGACGTCATGGAAATCAGCATGACCCTTTCCTTTCTCATGGAATTGTGGGAAAGAGGAATCATCAGCCGAGCAGATACCATGAAGTGGACGGGTGAGTCCCTTTCTCTTGAGTGGGGAAACTACGAGGCCATGGAGAAAATCGTAGAATACGCAGCTTGGCGCAACAACGAGCTGGGTGACATCGTGTCAGGCGGGCTTTACAGGGCGGCTCAAAGGATAGGTGATGTCAAAAACGTATCCGTCCTAAAGTACGCCATGTATGGAAAGGCCGGTGCTGCCCACGAAGGGGCGACCAGGATCCCGAGCTTTGGCATCGCTATGGCAGTAGCCCCCATCGGTGCTCACCACTTGAAGGGCACGGGGATAAGTGCCGGCGTATCGGAGAAGTTCTTGGGTAAGCCGGATGGCGCAAGCATCTTTGGCTTAATCGCAAAAGGGGGAGGATTAAAAGAAGGAGAGGGAGCCTCTAAATATATGTTACAGGGGGCCGGCCATGCTCTTGGCGAGATCTTTATAGCCATCGCTAATTCCCTCGGCGTGTGCCACTTCCTTTGCAGCCACAGCAGTTTGAATGAGATCCCCTTGGCCATACTTTCCAAGGGCGTGCGGGCTAGCACTGGAATAACGCTGACCCCCGAAGAGCTCATAACCGCAGCGGATAGGGTGACAAATATCCAGAAGGCCTTCAATAGCAGGCTCGGTTTGCGAAGAGAGGACGATACCGTATGCTACCGGTGGATGAATGAACCGATACTGGAGGGATTTGCCAAGGGTATGAAGGTCGCCGATTTCCTCGAGCCCATCAAGGATGAATATTACGACTATAAAGGATGGGATAAGGAAACATCTTTACAGAACAAAGAGAAATTGGAGGAGCTGGATCTGCAAGATGTAGCGCTAGTGCTGGCCGAAGAGGAGGGATTGGCTTGTGGTCACAGCTCCGGTTGATTGCATAGGAAGTTCTATTGTTGCCCCCGCCCCCTAACCCCTTCCCGCTAGGCTGATCCTGTTACACACTTGACACAGGGGGCCATGTATGTATTTATTTTCAAAAAACTTTTTTTAAACCGTAAAATGTCAAATTAGGAATATCCAATGTAAAAGTGAGTCTCTCGTAATTTTGCGGTTCCTTGTTCGATATTCAATGTTTTTAGTTAGTTGCAATCACCTCCCAAAATACCCCCTGTGTCAAGTGTGTTTTATACTCAGCCCTTGACGGTGGAGGGTTAGGGTGGGGGTGGTAACTTGAGATACTGTTTTCAGGAGGGGATGACGTGTGGGAAGGCATTGTTCCGATAACCCTTGAAGTCATCTATCATCGCTTGGAATCTATAGACGACGAGATGGTGATAGCTCTTTTGAGAAGCTCCTTTTCTACTATCGTAAAGGAGATTCGTGATTGTTCCACAGCAATCTTTGATGCAAAGGGGCAGGCCATTGCTTAGGCCACGTCAATTCCGGTTCATCTTGGCACCCTGATGACATCAGTGCCACAGATATTAAAAGAGTTCCCGACCTGCGAGATGAAGGAGGGTGACGCTTATGTCGCCAACGATCCCTATAGCGGTGGAACTCAACTGCCCGATATCACCATGGTCGTACCGGATATATACCAGGCAGAGGTTGTAGCGCTCAACTGTAGCATGATTCACCATCAGGATATTGTGGG
>CP070700.1:2690687-2693928 GCA_020349865.1 Desulfobacteraceae bacterium | reverse complement strand
TTCAGGCTGCCTAAAGCGCCATCAACAGTGCCGAGACAATGGGGATTATCCATGCCGATGACCTTGAGGTTTAATGTGGCCTTGCCTTCAGCCTCCCTGGGCATAATGGTTTTATACCCGATCTTATCAATAACCTGGTGCAGATCAGTAAGGGTGATCTTTGCAGGATCATAGTCCACGTAAGCCTTTTCGCTGCCAAAGTTTACATTCGCGCTTGAGACCCCCGGCGCTTTCCTGAGAGCATTTTCAACCGTTGCTACGCAGCTTGCGCAATGCATCCCCGTGATCTTGATGATGGCCTTCTCTTTGCCGGATGCTTCTGCTTGGGCACCGGACGTTTCTGCTTTTTTGCCCAGAAATGTGTCACGGCATGCCTTGCTGCATAAAAAATAGACCTTTCCATCCTTCTCCAATTTTATGGCCTTCTTTTCATCTAATTCCATTCCACATACAGGGTCCTTAAACATCATTCCCCTCCTTTTCCCGGACATAGGTTTTTCGCGACTCCCAAGAATTGCAATAGTCTGTCAAGTTTTGGCCGGTATCCTTTTTCAACGACTCACCGAAAAACCTGGAATTCGACGATTGCTTGATCAAAGGGCTCACAGGTATTTCTCCGGATTTTTCACAAAGGATTCCCGACACCGGGGATGGCAGAAGAAGTAGTCCTTGTCCTGATAAATAAGTTTTGCGGACGTCTCAGTTGGATTCACTCGCATCTTGCACACCGGATCAATGACCATTGATGATCCTGCAGAAGAGATACCCGGCCTGATAATCTGTGTTATTACAGGTGCAAATCTATTATGAGCGAACATCAATCTGGATACAAGGGCAGTTAAAATAAATCCCAGGAAAAGGCCTGCAAAGCCGAATAATGCGGCTGCACCGTTTTCTCCCATGGCCCATATATGGCTAAAACCCTCACCGATTACTGCACCAGAGATAAGACCTGCCACGGGTATCAAATAGAGAATGGCAGCCCCTTTTATGAGCATGCCCGGGCTGAGGCTGATGGAAACAAGATCTCCGGCGCACGCCCCAACCTTATTGACGGCCCTGACGACCCTATTGGAAGCCGACCCGAAAGAGGCACAGCAATGCGATACCTTGCATCTGTCACAGGCAGCGCTTTTCTTGGTGACCACCCGGGCCCATCCATCCTCTCCGATACTGGCCACGAATCCTTTTTCTACTGCCATTTTTTATCACTCCTTTATAATACTTGATTATATAAATCAATTAAAAATCATCGGGCATCCTGGAAATTAGGATTAATATGTGTCAAAACTTCCTACCCTGGTTGCCTGAATTGAAAAGTTAAACATGTAACAATATAAGGGGTGGCCCATCAGACCACCCCCTTGTTATCTGGTTAATTCCAGCACATATCGAGTCCATGGCCTCTCATATGATGACCGTAGCCTTCCATGTGGCGGCCGCCCCATCCGGCGTATCTTCTTACATAGTGGCCCTTCGGTGCGATCTTGCGGGCTTCCAGATCATAACTGATCCGCTCCTGAGCCAGCTTTGCCTTCAGCTCGCTGATCTCCTTTTGAAGGGCTATGGCCTTTCCGGCATCGGGTTCGGATGAATTGAGAAGCACGTCAAGCTCGGCTGACTTTGTCCGGATATTATTCCTGAGCTGTACGGTCTCATCATGGAATTTCTGGTAAAGCTCGTCCATTTTGTTGCTTTGCTCATCCGTGAGTTTCTCATCCTGTGAGTAATAACCAGTACTGCATCCCCAATCACCCATCATGTGGGAGCCTCCCCACCGGCCCGGACCATGGGCCAATACGTAAGTGGCAATAACCGCCACCAGAAAAATGATTCCTCCAATTGCAACTATCTTCTTCATTTTTTGGACCTCCTATCCAAAGGTTGATTGTAGGGGTTTGTTACGTTCTTCAATATTAAATATAGAGCAACGGCCGTGCCAAAGGTGGGTGAAATTATATAATCAATTGAAATAGCTGAGTTTTTTTATTAAAGGTTAAATAAAAGACATTACTTTCTTGTAATCGTAAAGAAAAAAATGGATAATAAGTATCCAGTTGGGAGTATACATGTGGATAAAAAGTATCCAGTGCCCTTTTATCTCAGAATCCTATTACAGGTTTGATACCGTATTTTGCTCGAAAAAATGTCTGTGATGAACAATATGAAAGGTGATAAAAGATATTGGTTCAGCATCCCTCCTTGGATCATCATGGGAGCGGTGATCATACTGGTACCGATCTTTGTTTTTTGGACCTTTGAGAATATCAACAAACAAAAGGAGAATACGGCGCTCCTCCTTTCGGAGAAGGGTGCGGCTCTGATCAGGTCCTTTGAAGCCGGCGCCAGGACGGGAATGATGGGAATGCACACCAGCGACTTTCAGCTCCAGCAATTGTTGACGGAAACGGCGCTGCAGCCGGACATTGTCTATCTCATTATCACCGATACGCAGGGAACCATCCTGGCCCATAATGATCCAGCCAAAATAGGGTGGACTCATGGAAGAGACCTTGATCTTGAGCGGATCTCCCGTTCAGATGAGGTGCAATGGCATCAGGTATCCGATCCGGATGGAGCCCACATCTTTGAGGTTTTTCGTCAGTTTTCACCTACACACAGACATTTTCAAAGACAGCGGCACAGAATGATGCACACTCCACCTACTTTCAGCCCTAGAGAACAGAGATCCGAGTCAGGGCAGATCATCTTTCTCGGCCTGGACATGGGGCCTATTGAGGTGGCAAGAAAAGAGGATGCCCGTCACACTATCCTCATGGCCTCTATCCTCCTTTTGATCGGCTTTGCCGGGATCGTTTCCCTCTTCCTGGCCCAGGCCTACCGTACCGCGCATACATCTCTGACCAGGGTCAAGGCCTTCTCGGATACTGTTGTTGAAAACATTCCTATCGGCCTTCTGGCCATTGACGCAGATAGGAAGGTCATCGCCTTCAACCAGGCTGCAGAATCAGTGCTTCATCTTTCATCCGGTGAAGTCCTGGGTAAAAGGGCCGATGAGGTCCTGCCCGGAAAGTTCCTTTCTCTCATAGATGAACTGAATACCAAAGAGGGTATCATCTCAAGGGAAATTGATTGCACCCTGGAGAACGGGAAAAGGATCCCTCTGGATGCCAGCGTATCCTTCCTGGAAGGGGAAGAAGATGCCTTTCTGGGAAATGTGGTCCTATTCAGGGACCTGACCGAGGTTCAAAACCTCAAAAGAGAGGTCGAGACAGCCCGG
>CP070700.1:2672630-2690587 GCA_020349865.1 Desulfobacteraceae bacterium | reverse complement strand
GACAGGATGGGCCATGGGGATCTCTTTTTCAAATGCCGCATCACAAAAATTATACAAAGCTCGTGGCACGCCCCCTGGGCCTTGAACAGGGGTGGGGAGCAGGCAGAGAGGGCGACATCTTTTATGAGGGTTCCCTTCTGGGGCTGTCCTGGTCCTAATTTCAGGGCTGAACTGCCGTTCTATGTATTGAGGTCGGCTTATGCGGCTTTTGAAAAAGAGATCCCCATGGCCATACAATTTGCGATTGGCTTTTTTAAAAATGCTAAAGTGTTACGGAAAAAATTGTTTGAGACTCCCCATTTCAGTGTTTGCCGGGAGTCTGGAAAGGGTGAGGCGGGCTATATTGCTCTCGCCTTGGACATGTACGGCGAGGGTAAAATCACCGAACACCCAAAGGAAGCCGGGGAATTGTCTGGCTTTATAAGGCAGAACCGCTGAATTGGGAAAGAAAGGTTTATGGTTTATGGCCGCTTACGAGCTGCTTAAGAACCACGAGCTGACAGAAGGTGGCAAAATCGCTGCCATTGGATATTGCTGTGGCGGTCATGTAGTTCTCTCGATGGCATTTGAGGACATTCCCCTGCGCGGTGTGGTCAGCTTTCACGGCGCATTGCCCATTGAGCGGGCCGAACCCAATACCATTATGGCCAAAATTCTCGTACGCCATGGTGCAGACGATTCCTTCGTTACACTAGTTCAAATCCGCCAGTTTCAAGAAAATCCAAAATATGCAGGTGCAGACTGGAAATTTATTGTCTATGGAGGTGCAAAGCACGGTTTTACCAATCCCGGAGCCGACAAGCGTGGCATCCCCGCCTTAGGCTAAAGTAGTTCCGCTGATAAAAGATCCTGGGACGCCATGCTCACTTTCTTTAAGGAGATCTTCGCCGATTAAAAATTAAAATTTTCGGAGAGACGAGGTTCTCTCTATGCCCAGCGCCCTGTTATCTGGTTTCAGATCTTTTGACATTGTTTCGGGTTAATAATGCGAATTGGCACCCAGTATCAACATGAGAGAAAGGAGAAAGAAAGATGTTTAAAGAATTTAAAGAGTTTGCAATGAGGGGAAATGTGGTTGACATGGCTGTGGGTATCATAATTGGTGCTGCCTTCGGTACCATTGTCAAGTCACTCGTCGCGGATGTGATCATGCCACCCATCGGCCTGCTATTGGGTAATGTTGATTTCACCAATCTATTCATCGTCTTGAGAGAGGGTACAGTCGCTGGCCCATTTGCTTCCCTTGCCGAAGCTCAAAAGGCCGGTGCGGTCACCATCAACTATGGTGTATTTATAAATACAATCATCAGCTTTACAATTGTTGCTTTCGCTGTCTTTCTTATCATCCGCAATATCAACAAGCTCAAGAGGAAAGAGGAGGCTCCAGCGGAAGAGCCGACGACCAAAGAGTGTCCCCACTGTTTCTCAACGATACCCATCAAGGCAACACGTTGTGCGTTCTGTACCTCGGAGTTGTAAATAGGATCGTAGTATTAATAACCGGAATGAATCGTAGGGCGTGTTTACATCCTGTGACGAAAACTGCCATTTGGGCGCTTTGCCCATGGATTGCATCAAATTAACTATTATTGACTTAAAAATATCTTAAGTGCGGGAGATAACATATGGAATTCAAACGAGTTTTGGCAGCAGTCATAGCAGTCTTAAGCTTGCTCATAACCGCCGGCAAAGTCATGGGAGATGAAATATGGCTTAAGAATGGTGACCATATTACCGGTAATGTTATTAGAATGGAAAATAATATCTTGATCTTTAAGACCCCTTACGCTGGAGAAATATCTGTCAGGTGGGAGGAAATCGCAAATCTCCGAACCGATGAACCCATTGCGGTGGTCCTCAGTGATGAGACTTCTGCACGGGGGATCGTATCAGCTGGCCAAAGCGGCAAGGTGAGCGTCAGGGTCGATAACATAGAGGAACCTCTCACATTCGATCTTGCCCAAGTGGATGTCATCAACCCGAAACCTCCAAAGCCCGCGCTCAAGTTGAATGCCCGGGTAAATGTTGGTATCGCCGCTCAAAGAGGTAACACGGACACGGATAATTATCACTTGGATGGCGAGTTTGTCGCTCGCACGGAGAAGAATCGCTACACGGTCGGGGCTGAATTGAATCGTGAGAAGACTGATGGTGAAAGAACGTCCAATAATGCGCTCGGATATATTAAATATGATCATTTTTTGTCTCAAAAATGGTATTTTTACAGTAATGCCCTTTTTGAACAGGACGAATTCAAAGATCTCGATTTACGCACCACCGCTGGCGTAGGCTTAGGGCACCAATTTTTTGAAACACCATTGACAAACCTGTCAATAGAAGCTGGTCTATCTTATGTGAATGAAGACTACGATGAAGCTGATGACATAGGTTATGCCGCGGGTCGCTGGGCGCTAAAGTATGATCGATATTTAATTGAAAAGATCGTTCAATTGTTTCATTATCATGAGGGCTATGTAAGTCTCGAAGATACGGAAAAAATAATTTTTAAAAGCCGGACAGGATTGCGGGTTCCCCTATATGAGCGGTTTATTGCAACAGCCCAATATAATTTTGACTGGGATTCGGATCCTGCGCCGGGAGCTGAAAGAGTAGACGCAACATACCTTTTATCACTTGGTTATCAATATTAGATGCGCAGAGCAAAGCTGGGCCATAGATCGCCTGCATTGAGCATTGAAGGAAGATAATCTCAAAGTGTTTCCCCGTATCCCAGAAAGGAAGGTGAAAATGAAAATTTACAGAATAGTGCTCATCGGGCTCCTGGGCTTGACTTTTTCAGTTCAGGCGCCTTCTGCTTTCGCTCAGCTCAAGGATATTCTCAACGGTTTAAAAAAAGCTGTGGGTATTGGGGGAGAGTTATCCGAGAGCAAAATCATTGACGGACTCAAGGAGGCCCTTGAGATTGGGACAGGCAACGCCGTCAGTCTGGTCTCCAGTTTGGATGGTTACTACAAAAACCCCAAGATTAAAATTCCGCTTCCGGGGGCAGTTGAGAAGGTGGAAAAGATCTTGAGGGGGGTTGGGTACGGGTCGAAGGTTGATGCATTTGAGTTGAGCATGAACCGGGCAGCCGAGCAGGCAGCTCCCGAGGCCAAGGTATTGTTTGTCGATACAATCAAACAGATGTCATTCGCTGATGCCCGGAAGATCTTGAATGGAAAAGATAATGAGGCAACACTCTATTTCAAAGAGAAGACCTGGGGTCGGCTCGCAGACAAGTTCAAGCCAATCGTCCATACAGCTATGTCTCAGGTGGGTGTTACACGCTATTACCAGGATTTGGACGAGAAAGTAAGTAAAATCCCTTTTGCGGGGAAGATGAGTTTCGACCTGGACGAGTATGTGACAGACGGATCTTTGGGTGGTCTTTTCTACATGCTTGAGCAAGAGGAGCGAAAAATACGGAAGGATCCTGCGGCAAGGGTAACTGATCTGCTCAAGGAGGTATTTGGCGGCAAGCGCTAAACGCGGGCGGGTTTACCCCCTCACCGTTTGGATTGATTTGAAAATAGCGGGACGGCAAACGGATAGATCTCCTGGACCTTATCCCTACAAATGAAATGATAAGGATTTGCTTTCTAAAGCTTTTCCATACAAGATCAAAAAAATCTCTTGACAGTTATAGACGACCGGTCTATTATTAGTTGATTCCAGATTGAATTGCTATAACAAATATGGAAATTACCGCTGCAAAAAACACCAAGGAAAAGATCCTCCAAGTCGGCGCGGATATTATTCACCATAAAGGATTCAATCATACGGGACTTCAGGAAATTCTTCAGGCTGCTGAAGTCCCAAAGGGCTCCTTTTACAATTATTTCAAAAACAAAGAGGATTTCGGTCTTCAGGTTGTTGATCATTTTGTGAATCATTTCGGTGGCCTGGCTAAAAGCGTCTTAGAAGACAGCACTATCTCTCCCCTTAAAAGAATCGAAAACCTGCTTGATTTTTTTATCGACTATTTTCAATCGGAGGACTTCGCCCGAGGCTGCCCGATCGGCAACCTTTCCCAGGAGATGGGGGATTTGAGTCCAGCATTCCGTGAAAGGCTCAAGTACGCCATCGATCAGATAGCCCAATTTTATGCTAAGACCCTCATCGAGGCCCAGATTGCAGGAGAAATCCCCGAAAGCCTTGACGTCAGAGAGGCAGCCTATTTTCTCGTCTCAAGTTGGCATGGAGCGCTCATGCGCATGAAAATCGTGAAGAACCCGCATCCCCTGAAAAATCATAAAAAGTTCATATTTGATTTCATCCTAAACCCCAAAAAACCATGATCAGCCTAATATTTTTTTATCAATAAATAATAGACCGGTCTAATGTGCTATCTCCAACAATGCTGATGTGTAAGTTTTAAGGCACTAACTAAAACATTCAACTAAAAAAGGAGGAGAAAAATGTCTGAGTTAAAGCAAAAGATTTTTTCGAAATTCAATGGACCGACCTTGTCAACCTTGGCAACCATTACCGAAGATGGCAAACCCTGGGCGCGGTATGTAACCCCTTTTGCCGATGAAAACCTGACTTTCTGGATGGCCACCTTCATCAACTCGCGCAAGGTTGCCCAAATCAAAAAAAACCCGGAGGTTCATTTAACCACCGGGGTCAGTGACCCTGAAACGGCCGAATCCTACCTCCAGATTCAGGGGCGTGCAGAAATTCTTACTGATGACGAGACCAAAAAAGCCGCATGGTTCGATCACTTAGCGCAAATCTTTAGCGGACCTGATGACCCGAATTACTGTGTCTGCAAGATCACCCCTTATCGTGTCGAATATCAGGGTATGGGTATGCAACCCCCTGAGGTCTGGGAGCCTTAACCAGAGACCATCTCCTTTCATGCAAAACCATTACCCAGTCATTTACGGGGGCAAGTCTATTGCCCCCGTAAATGAAAAACATTATGAGATAACAAGTCTGATCAATTGTCTTTCTGCTGCATTTAAATGCCGTGATATAAGGAGATAAATATGAGTCTAAAAGATCATCCGACCGTAAAGAGTTTCTTTAAAAAGGCGGAGACCGCTTCAGCACATGATTTGTCCACCCCTGTTGATGCCAAATGGCTGAAGGGTCTGGCCATTGAATCAGGTGCGGACGACGTCGGATTGGTAGGCATCGATCGTCCGGGCCTTGCCATTCAAAGAGAGGAAATACTCGAATTATTCCCGAAAACCAAAACCCTCATGAGCATTGTTTGCAGGATCAACCCTGAAAATATACGTTGTGTATCAAGGGCCGTCTCCGATACTGAATATTTGCAGGGGTTCAACATGGTCAATACCGTGTCCAGAAAGATTGCAAGAGCTTTGCGAGAAAAGGGGATAACTGCCCTTTCGCCATCGGCCGGCTTTCCCATGGACGTGGATAAATGGCCGGGCAAGATGTGGCCCCTGTCGCACAAGCCGGTGGCCGTTGAAGCGGGGCTGGGACAAATGGGTCATCATCGCCTCGTGATTCACCCTCAATTTGGCAGTTTTAGCATTTTGGGGACATTACTGCTGGACCGTGAGGTGTCTTCCTACGATGAGCCTATTGATTTTAATCCCTGTGTCGAGTGCAAATTCTGTGTGGCGGTTTGTCCGGTCGGGGCAGTTGGCATAGATGGTCATTTTAACTTTGCCAATTGCATGACCCATAACTATCGAGACAGGATGGGGGGATTTGTCGATTGGACAGAAAAAGTCGCCTCCAGCAAAGGCATTCACCGGTATCGGAAGAAGGTGAGTGATCCCGAGACCGTATCCATGTGGCAGAGCCTCAGCTACGGGATCTGTAATAAGTCGTCCTACTGCATGGCTGCCTGTCCTGCCGGTGAAGAGGTAATTGGTCCCTTTCTGAAAGACCGAAAATCTTATACCGCTTCGGTGGTAAAACCGCTTCAGGAAAAAACCGAGAACATATATGTCGTGCCCGGTTCTGACGCCGAAGCCTATGTGGCAAAACGTTTTCCCCATAAGACAATTAAGCGGGTTTCAAATGGGCTTCGGCCTAAATCAGCCAAAAACTTTCTTGAAAGCCTTCCCCTTGTCTTCCAGCGAGATCAGTCCGGAGGATTGAATGCAACCTATCACTTCACATTCAACGGAGCTGATCAGTTGGATTCGACTGTTGTGATTAGAGACCAGAACATAGAGGTTCATGAAGGACTTGTCGGAACCCCTGATCTTCATGTCAAGGCGGACAGCAAGACCTGGATACGATTTCTGTCAAAGGAGCAAAACTTGATATCAGCACTCCTCAGACGTAAAATTCGAATAAAAGGACCGCCGCGCCTCATGAAGGCATTTGCACGTTGCTTTCCCTCATAAGGGTTGCTGACCTTTTTCTTGAAGGCCTTTTAAAGATAAAGAATCAACGGTGTCCAGTTAATCTTAAATGATCTTGGAGGATAAGATGACAGAATTTAAAGGATTTCCCAAAGAGATGATCAAGTTCTTTGAGGATTTGAAAAAAAATAATACGAAGGACTGGTTCAACGAAAATAAAAAAGTGTATGAAGATTATGTCAAGCGACCTTCAGAAAAATTTGTAATGGCCATGGGTGAAAAGCTCATTCGTATTTCGCCGGGCATCATGGCCATTCCCAAGGTCAATCAAAGTCTTTTCAGGATCAACAGGGACACGCGATTCAGTATGGACAAGAGCCCCTATAAGACAAACCTGGGGATCTGGTTCTGGGCTGGTAAGCGAAAGAGAATGGAGTGCTCCGGATTTTATTTTCATTTTGGAGGCGGAAAGTTAATGGTTGGCGCGGGAGTTCACTATTTTACCCCTGAACTGCTGAAACGGTACAGGGAAGCCGTGGTTGATAAAAAGAGTGGTCCCCTATTAACAAAGGCCGTTAACCAAATCTCAAAAAAAGGATATATCATCGGTGTAAAGCATTACAAAAGGGTCCCTCGTGATTACGATGCCAATCATGAGAGGGCGCAGTTCCTATTGTACAATGGCTTGACGGCAATGATTGAAGAAAAGATTCCTAAAGAATTCAACTCTCCTTCTATTGTTGAATATGCCTTTGCCCATTTCAAGAACATGTCACCGCTCCATCAATGGCTGATCAGTGCCATTGGTTAGGTTGTACTTTGTGCCACGAGTCATTCACGCGCGTGCTCGGCATTTTCAATTATTATGCCCTCAAAACTCGCTTGAGCCTTTCCTGCAAAAGGAAAAGGATCTTCAGTTCCTCACCCTCCTTTTCTCTTAGGGCGCTGAGTTTGTGGGGATTAAGTTGCTTGGTCACCTGATTACAAAGGTAGTTGACACAGATTACGTGGCGTGCCTTAAGGAGACAGCCGGTATCTCCCAAAAAAAAGCAGCTTCTTCGATCATGTCTTTTTTTTGGTAATTGTACGTTCAGGAGTAGGTTGATTAAAAGAAGCCAGCCGTCATATTTGTTCTCCAGTCCTTTACCGCAACATGATCCGCCCTCGTTCTTCTCACACACCCTGCATATTTCCAGGATACCTACTTCTCTCATCTCCTTGTAGGAGGCCTGTACCGAACATTCTAAATTAGTCAAATAGTCCACGACGAATTTTTCATGAATGAGCTGTTCTCTGAAATTTTCATAACGGTGCTGGGCCCAGGCAATCTTTTCCTCAATGGGACTTGAAAGGGATATCTCATTTGTTTTCATTGTATAGGAGCTTTTATTACCTGAAAGATGGCGGTAGGGTGCGCTGTGTTGAGAGTAATAATAAGGTATAGTGGGTGCTCGATGCCGGGTGCTATGCTGGATAAGGTATTATACAATAATAAACGCTTTATCCAATAGCAAAACTAAAAGACCTGGCCGTAATAAATGGTTATCAAGCTCAGGAGTTTTTCTTTTTATTCGGGGTACGCTTCTTCCTTCTCCTTTCATTTTTCTCCTCTTTTTCTTCCTTATCACCAAAGTTCTTGAGCCCCTCGGCAAGCTCTTTTAATTTCTGATCAACCAGGAAGTTAATTGTCCCTTTTGGATAGGTCCCGTCGGCCTTTCTCTCGCCGGCATTTTTTCCTGTTAAAATCTCGATACCCTCATCAATGGTCTTTACAGGATAGACGTGGAACTGGCCCTTTTTTACCGCTGCAACCACATCTTTTCGAAGCATGAGATCCTTCACATTGCTCTCAGGAATCATAACCCCTTGATTTTTTTTGGCGCCTTTTTTTCTGCAACAGTCAAAGAATCCCTCTATTTTTTGATTGACCCCCCCAATGGCCTGCACCTCTCCCTTTTGATTGACCGAACCGGTAACCGCAATCCCCTGGTTAATAGGGGCTCCCGAGAGGCTCGACAGCAATGCATAAACTTCTGTGGAGGAGGCACTGTCACCATCAATGCCGCCATAAGACTGTTCAAAGGCAATACTGGCACTCACGGTCAGGGGTTTGTCCTGGGCAAATTTCTTACGGAGATATCCGCTGAGGATAAGCACACCCTTGTTGTGGGTATTACCCGACATATCGGCTTCTCTTTCAATATTTATAATGCCTGCACGGCCCATAGAAGTGGACGCGGTGATTCGAGAGGGTTTGCCGAAACTATAGTCTCCCAGGGCATAGACGGCAAGGCCATTCACCTGCCCAACCATCTCGCCCTCTACATCGATCATAAGGGTCCCTCGATCGATCATTTCCTGAATGTGTTCCTCGATCATGTTGGACCGGAATATTTTGGCCTCCACTGCCTTATCAACATGTTTTTCCTGAACGGCGGAGTCATTTTCCTGGTCGGCAAAGAAATGAGCCTCCCGGATCAGATCCGTGATTGCCGGAAAACTGGTGGAAATTTTCTCCTGTCTTCCGGTCATCCGGACCGCCTGTTCCACAAGTGAGGCCACCGCAGTCCTGTCAAAGGGCTTCAGTTTTTCCTCATCTGTTTGCATCTTGATAAATTCCGCAAACTGCTGGATGCTTGCATCGTTCTTATCCATAGACGTATCAAAATCTGCTCTAACCTTGAAAATCTTTTTTATGTCCTCGTCATAGTGCTGGAGCACATGATACAGATAGGTATCAGCGATAACGACCACTTTCGTGTTGAGTTCAATTGGCTCGGGCTTTAGACCGGTTGTGGTGAAAAGGTAAAAGGGATCATAAGTCTGAATTTCAAGTTTTTTGCTTTTAAGTGCCCTCTTAAGTGCCTGCCACACTCCCGGCTCTACAATGGCATCCAGGAGGTTAAGCACCAGGTATCCACCATTGGATTTAATGAGCGATCCCGCCTTGATCTTGCTAAAATCCGTCCGCCATACGCCGCTTCTATCAACAACACGTTCGATACTTCCGAAAATGTTTCGATATGTGGGATAGTCTTCAACAATAACCGGCGGCCCTTTTTGCTCACTATTATCTACCAAGAGGTTCACCTGATAGGGTTGAAACCGGTCTACTTCCGGAAGCAAAGCTGCAAAACCAGGGATCGGGACCTGACCCTGTGCTCCAAAAACCTGTTGGAGATTGTCGGCCATGTCTTCGAGCATGTTCTCCAGGTATTTCTTGATCGGTTCGCTTTTGTATTCTTTTATAATCGGAGCTATAAGCTCGGATGCATGTTTCATGAACATCATACGATCCATTTTTTCTACTTTTTCCTGGACCTCTTTTTGGAGATCCCTGAGTTCAAGAAAAATTTGGTCTATCTGTTCAGTGAGCTTAGTATGTTTTTCTTTCAGGTGATCGTATTCCTCTTTCGGATATCTCCCCTTTTCAACCATACCCTCAAGTTGATCGATATGCACCGGATTCCCATCAACCAGGGGCATCACTTCAGGCCGTTTTATTTGTCCCACCTGTACATCCACAAGCGCAAACCCCTCTTCTTTGACCTTCTGGTCCAGGCCTTTAAAAAAACCTTTCCCTTTTTTCTCATAGGTCTCCATGACTTCTTTTTTCAGGTTGATATATTCCTGGCTTTCAAAAAGCTGAGGGATCTCTTTCTTCAGTGTTTCCCCAAGATCCCTGATGTCCTTCTTGAATGAGGCCCCTGTCCCCGCCTTAAAACGAAGCAGGGTTGGAGCCTCGGGGTTTTTAAAACAATTAACGTAGCAAAGATCATCAGGCACATGATCTTTCTTGGACATTTCCTGGAGTAGTTTCTGCACAGTAGACATCCTGCCTGAGCCTGCCGTTCCAGTGACAAACACATTGTATCCCGGTCTGTCGATTCCTATTCCGAATTTAAAGGCCTCGACGCCCCTTTTTTGTCCAATAATCTCCTTTAGCGGTTTGAGTTCGTTCGTAGTTTCAAAAGGCAGGGTCGCCGGATCAAGGCGCCATCTGAGTTTTTCTACAGTTACTTCAGTATATGTTTTTTTTCTGGGCATCTATAACCTCCTAAATTTCAACAAGCTCATTAATCTCCGTCTCAAAAGAAAAGGTGTTTCTCAGGTTCTAAAATGCCGGGAATTATCAATATGTGGATCTCATAGATTAATAAAAGGGACTAACGACACATTTCATATTGAGGTTTACCCGACTTCGATTCGAACACCGCACGCTTTATCCGGCTCACACTTGGGCATAGTGATATTCAATATGCCTTCCTTGTATATGGCCCTAATCTCATTTACTCTTACCCTGCAAGGCAACGGTATGGTGCGGGAGAAAGATCCGGACCTCCTCTCAACCCTGCGGTACTGGGCACTTTCTTCTACTGTTTCCTTTCTAACCTCTGCTTTAATGATCAGGGTATCCCCTGTCACAGAGATATCCATATCCTCAGGATTAACGCCCGGAAATTCAGCCCTTATGATAAGGGTGCCTTCGGTTTCTGATAGGTCTATTGAAGGTGTTTCCGCAATTTCCCCGGGAAAGACGGGCACTCTAAAACCGTACCAAAACCGGTTAAAAAGGCGTTCCATATCCCTTCTCATTTTAGTGATCTCCTGGTTCTTCCACAGGATTAGCTCGGACATTGCAAGTCCTCCTTTTGCCTTCGGAGAAATGTTTTCAGATATCATCCTATCAATCCTCTATAATAGAAATTACTTGCTGCGTATGCAAGGAATTTTTGCCTATGTCTTGACCCCAAATCCTTTTCTCCTATTATCCGCCAATCAAAATCCAGCGTTTATCAAACACTTGTTTTTGCGTTGGCGGGAATAGATTCAACGTAAGTAATCACAGGGTGCCCCAATTCTGGCGATCGAAAAAGGAGCCCGCCACCCGGTGATCAGTTACGAGCCAATCAGATTTGTCGGCCAAGGCCAAGAAGGAGAATTTAGCAGATGACAGAAGGCAAGAATTTATTGATGGTGAACGTTTCCGGCCAGGCCGGGCTGGGCATTGCCTACAATGCCAAAAAGGGAGTTGACCGTGCGGCCAATGCCTCGTTGGGCAGGTCCCGCCTGAAAAATATCCTCTATTTTTTGGGAGTCACTGAAGAGGACATCAAAGAGGCCCTCGCCTTCAAGCCGGGCTGAGGTATGTTTGCAGGTTTCGGGCGAGTGGGTTGCTCACTCGCCCAAATAGGCCTTTTTCACTTCTTCGTTATTAAGCAATTCTGCTGAGGTGTCGGCAAGAGCTATCTCGCCGGTTTCAATTACATACCCCCGGCGGGAGAACTGCAAGGCGAGTTGGGCGTTTTGCTCCACCAGCAGAATGGTCGTACCCTGGTCGTTGATCTGGCGGATAGTCTCGAATATAGAGTCTACAAGGATTGGGGCTAGGCCCAGGGAGGGCTCGTCGAGCAGGAGAAGTTTGGGGCGGCTCATAAGGGCCCGGGCTATGGCCAGCATCTGCTGTTCGCCGCCGGAAAGTGTGCCCCCGTGCTGTTTACGGCGCTCGCGCAGGACCGGAAACAGTTTGAAGACCCGCTCAACGTCCTCTTTAATGCCGTCCTTGTCCTTTCTCAGGTAGGCACCTAAGTCAAGGTTCTCCATGACCGTGAGCAGCGGGAAGATCATCCTCCCCTCCGGCACCTGGCAGATACCCATCTGGACAATATCGTCAGGGCGTATCGCGACAATCGACTTGCCTTGATAAATAACATTACCCTCGACCGGAGTGAGAACGCCGCTGATGGTCATCAGGGTGGTGGATTTGCCCGCGCCGTTTCCCCCGATGAGACATACGATCTCACCTTCGTCCACTTCGATGGAGATCCCTTTGAGGGCGCGTATATTCCCGTAATAGGTCTTGACGTTATCCAACTCAAGCAGCATCAGCGGCTCCTGTGCCCAAATATGCCTCAATCACCTTTGGATTGTTTTGAACGTCCTGAGGCTCTCCCTCGGCCAGCCACTCGCCGTGATTGATTACCACCACGCGTTCACAGACGCCCATAACCACCTTCATGTCGTGCTCGATTAATAAGATGGTGATGCCTTTGTCCCTGATGCGGCGAATAAGGGCCATAAGGTCACGAGATTCCTGGGGGTTCATTCCGGCGGCAGGCTCGTCGAGCATAAGCAAATGGGGTTCGGTAGCCAGAGCCCTGGCGATCTCAAGTCGACGCTGGTTGCCGTATGGCATGGAGCTGGCAATCTCTTCGCCCCGGTCCTTGAGTCCGACGAACTCGAGGAACTGGTGGGCGCTTTCTGTAATCCCTTTTTCTTCGGCCCGTTGGAATCCGTTTCGCACCACGGCACCGAAAAAGGTTGACCTTGTTCGACAATGACGCCCTATCTTGACGTTATCGATCACCGTGAGGTTGTCAAAGAGCCGGATATTTTGAAATGTGCGGGCAATTCCCAGGGAAGTGACCGTCTCCGGCTTCTTACCGCCGATGGAGATGGTGTGGCCACCGTTGGTAAATATAATCTGGCCTCCGGTCGGCTTCTCAATGCCGGCCACGCAATTAAAAAGGGTCGTCTTACCGGCGCCGTTCGGTCCAATAAGGCCAATGATCTCACCTCTTTTAATGTCGAATGTGATATCCTTAAGGGCCTCCAGTCCGCCAAAGCTCTTAAAAAGTTTTTTTATTTCCAGGATCGAAGTCATTTTTTCATGCCCACAATAGCCTTAACTTTCTTTCTTTTGACCCGGCCGGCTCGCATCTGAGAGGCCACTGCCGCGATGGGCATCAGACCGGCCGGGCGATACCGCATCATAAGAACCATAATAAGACCAAAGGCCAGGAAACGGACCTCCACCGGCAGGCCCAACAGGGGCAGGATTTCTCGAAGCACCTCGCTCAGCGAAACTAATACTAGGGCACCGATCATAACGCCCCATATGTTGCCCATACCGCCTAATACGATCATGCACAAAATCAAAAAGGATTCCCAAAACTTGAACATATCAGGCGACAGGAAGGTCACCCATCTGGCGAAGAAGCTACCGCCCACTGCGCCGAAGGCGGCGCTGATGGCAAAGGCGATGACCTTATAGGCCAGCAGGTTGATACCGCAAGAGACAGCGGCTACCTCGTCATCGCGAATGGCAAACCAGGCCCTTCCCAGGCGTGAGTCCTGGATGCGGTACATGACAAATACGGTCACCAGGACCATAACTATAGCGAGATAATAGTACGGCAATTCGCCTATGAATTCCCATTTGGGGCCGCCAAAGAGCGTGAGATCGAAAGAGACCACATCAATCCCTGGCAGCCCAAGCGGCCCCCGGGTAAGCCAAATCTCGTTAGTCAGAAAGAGTACCACCAGTTCAGAGAAACCGAAGGTCACAATGGCAAAGTAATCGCCAGTGAGTCTGAGCGTTGGAGCGCCCAATAGAATTCCCCAGATGGCCCCATTGATGAAGGCCAGGGGAATAATCACCCAGAATGAAAGGCCAAAGTGATAGGTAAGGAGACCCGAAGTATAAGCTCCGATGCCGTAAAACCCGACATAACCCAAGTCAAGCAACCCGTTGAAGCCGGGTACGATATTCAACCCAAGGGCCAGAATCATGTAAAGCAAGACGAGGATAGCAATATGAAGCACGTAATCAGTTATAAAGGGAAGAAACGGCAGGATCAGTGCCAGAGCCAGAAGGCCGATTCTAATTTTGCCGCCGCGAGTCAGGTTCTGTAATCTCAATTTACCCATCTCACATACTCTTTTTGGTTTCCTTGAGTACCTTGCCGAATAGGCCTGCAGGTATCAAGATAATAACGATGATCATGACGGCGTAAGAGATGCCGTCCCGGTAGAGCGAGCTCAAATATCCCGCCCCAAGTGCCTCGGCTACACCTAACACGACCCCGCCTAACATAGCCCCGGGCACCGAACCAATACCACCCAACACGGCAGCGGCGAATGCCTTGACCCCGGCGACATAACCCATAGTTGGGTAGATCGAGTTGTAGAAAGCGCCCACCATGATGCCGGCGGCACCGCCTAAGGCTCCGGCCAGGGCGAAGGTGTAAGAGATCACCCTGTTGACGTTTATCCCTGCGAGGGCAGCCATAGTTTTATTCTGGGCCACAGCCCTCATTGCCTTGCCCCATCTGGTTTTTTTGATGATTAGGTTGAGCCCGACCATCATGACAATGGTAATAGTGAAGATAAAGAGATGAAACCAGGAAAGATTGACCCCTCCAAAAGTGACGGCCGTTTTCTCAAAATAGGCGGGAAGTGTTCCATGGGGGAAGGGCTTGGGCCGGGAACCCCAGATAATCATGGCCAGGTTTTGAAGGAAAATCGACATGCCGATGGCCGTGATCAGCGCGGCCAGACGGGGTGATTGTCTCAAGGGACGATAAGCTGCAATATCCAGCAATACGCCACAAACAGCACAGCAGGCCATGGCTAAGAGAAACGCGACGTAAAAGGGCAGACCCAGGAAACTGATGAAAGTGATGGCGAAAAAGGCGCCCAGCATGTAGATTTCACCGTGGGCAAAGTTGATAAGCTGGATAACACCGTAGATCATGGTGTAACCAACGGCGATCATGGCGTATATGCCACCGATGGTCAGTCCGTTAACAAGCTGCTGTAAAAACAAATGCACTCCATTACTTTATTGCAAGACGCCGGAACCCGAAAGTCCCGGCGCCCGTATTGGTTCACTCAGTTATTTTATCAATTATTCGGCCGCTACGAACTTGCCATTCTTGACTACTTTAACGAAGGCGGGTTTGGAACAATCACCCTTCTTGTCAAAGTAGGTTAAACCGGTAACGCCCTTGTAGCCGTTGGCCTCGGAATTGATTTCAGCCAGTCCGTCTCGGATCTTTTTCCGATCAGGGCCGGTTTTGGCAATGACCTGGGCCAGGATACCAAGGCAGTCATAGGCATTGGCGCTCATCCAGTCCACATCACGGCCATAGGTCTTCTTGTACTGGTTGGCGAACTCCTTGCCAGCAGGGCTGGCTGACGCTGCCAGGAAGGGAACGGTGCAGTAAGTGTTGTCGGCTGCCTTGCCGCCGATTTTGATATAGTCTTCGTTATCAATGCCATCAGCACCGAAAAGCGGTCCGTCAAAGCCCAGCTTACGGCCTTGGCCGGCGATAAGGGCGCCTTCCGGGTGGTAGCCACACAGGAATATTGTCTCAGGCTTGTCGCGCAAAAGCTTGGTCAGCTGGGGCGTGAAGTCGGTCGTCCCGGTCATGTAAGCCTCAGCACCGGTCACATTAACACCGGCAGACTTAGCTCCTGCCATAAAAGAGTCTTTGAGCCCAATGGCGTAATCGTTATTCTCATAGAAAATGGCAACCTTGTTCTTGTTCAGCAACTTTGGCACAACGTAGTTTGCAAGGTATTTACCTTGAAAGTCGTCTGTGTAGCAATTACGGAAAAACCAACCTTTGCCCACATCGCCGATTGTCGGGTTAGTAGAGGTGGGAGATAGGGCAGGGAGCTCTGCACGAACGTAGATGGGCATGGCAGCCAGGGTGGCAGAGGAGCAAAGGTGGCCAATTACTGCCACGATGCTTTTGTCGGCTGCGAATTTAGAGCCAACCGTACCGGCGTCTTTAGGCTGGCAGAGGTCATCACCCCATACAAGCTCCACCTTCTGACCGTTAATGCCGCCGGCATCATTGATCTCTTTAAGCTTGAGGTTGACGCCGGCCTTGATGTTGTCGCCGTAAGAAGCCAAACCGCCCGTGAAAGGTGCAGCGACACCGATCCTGATGTTACCGGCCATAGCTCCGGTGGTAATGCCGAAGACCAGCGCCAGACCCAAGACCAGACCCATAAATAGAAATGTCCGTTTGTTTCTCATAACTTTTCCTCCTTTAATTAGATGTTAATGTGCCACAATGGCCCGAAAAAACATGGTTTTTAATGAAAAATATTTGTTTTCTGTGGGGGGCATAATAGGGAAAAGACCGTTGAGTGTCAAGAATAATTTCCGATTGTGATTAAGGGACACTGATTTTTTTTGATGGTATTGTCTATTATAAAAAGGATATCGAACCCGCCTAAAAATACCATAATTTGTTTGACTTATTCCGAATGGTCTATTAAAAAACTAAGTATTGTAATAGTTTAGCGCTTTGAAAAAATCATCATTTGATTATCTCTTTTTGCACTATCTTTAAAGCGCTAAACTGTTATTAAATTTATTTCAATATAAACAATTGCTATAAAAATGACAGTTATTTTAGTAGCAAGAGATTTTTCTGAGTGTTTTCATAATCATGTGTCTATTCGGGAAACAAAGGCGGCCTGATCATGCGATCAAAAAAAAAGTCTAAAAAAGGCAAAACAAACCGTCCTTCCCTGCTTGCGTCAGAAGAAACCCTTGTTACTTCACTCCTTCAAGATTTCAAAACTGCGGATCCTTCAGAAACTGCGGACAGAATTCCTGACCCCCGCCTGGCCAGAATCTTAATAGAACGTCTACCTCTCGATGACGAGTTGCCCGTTCCATTGCTTTTGGCTCTTGATGAGGGTTTCAAGGATAAAGAGGTTCATAAGGCGGTTAAAAGGGTTCTTTACAGGCTTAAGAAAAAAGGGGTTTCTGTTGAAAGTAGTTACCTCCAAAAGGAAAGTTCCGCTCCAATCTTAAGGCAAATTCAGAAGGAAGAACATGCTGCCTATATTGGGCCTATCACAGGCACTATCGGATCCCGGGCCGTCTTGATAGTACTGCAAAGGGCTATGAAGGGTCACCATGCGGGAATAGGACTTGTTTCAGAAGCTGAGGGAATTCATCAGTTTCTTTATACCGCTTTTAGCAAAAAACGAATAAAGGAGATCAAAGACTCCCTCTCAGAAGAGGCCGGACCGCTGGTAGAAACTTCCTTGTCCCATGCTGCCGCGATTCTTGAGGTGGCATACCAGCGCCATTTGGAGCTCCGTTCTGAGGCCCCCGCCCAATACCTTGAACTCAGGCCATGGTTACTGGAAAACATTACACCTCTAAATCGACCGATTATCTATGACTTTACGCCGGGGATTTTGGACCATGCTGGAGCCTTGACGGATAGTCACCTTGGGAAACTTTTCGAGCACAATTTTATGGAATCTTGGCTCATTGATTTCGACCTTCTACGGCCTTTTATGGAAGATATTCTAAAGGTGGAGGATAGCCCAATCGTTCTTTCAGAAGCCCAGAAACTAGATCGTGTCAAAAAAATTAAAGAAAAAAGCATAGAGGCTCTTTTTCCGGAATCCAAAAGATCCTTACTTAAACACAATTTAGAGGAAACAGCCTACTTTTTTTTCAAATCAGACCAAGAGGAATACTCCGCTATTGCCCTGACCGCGGCCCGAACCCTAGACGAAGAAGACACCATATTAAGGAAAAACCCTGTCATTGAGTTCCTGCTGGAGCGGAGTATGGATTTTTACATGAACTTGGTAGGGGAAAAGGATGCGGAGGATGAAACCCTGGATTCCGAAACATCACCACGTATCATACTGCCATAAACCGTAAGTAATCTGCCTCAGCTTTTCGTTGTGGGGACTAAATTCTGAATCGCAAGCATTTTCCTTTTATCATTTCCAATTTCGACTTTAACCCAGATTGTGCAGTAGGAGACTACTGCACAATCTGGGTTAAATACAGGAGGTGGCCATGCCCGTTACTATTTACGTGAAGACCCACTCAAGGAT
>CP070700.1:2662491-2672530 GCA_020349865.1 Desulfobacteraceae bacterium | reverse complement strand
TTTTCCCGGCGTATTTTAATGATATCGGAGCCGAGGGGAAGCTCAGGGATATTTCCACTATGATCGATGAAATATCCCTGCGAAAGGATCCTCTCGCTCATTTTTTAAGAAAACAGAGTCACGTTGAGAGCAGCAATCAGATCGTCGGGTTGATGGAAGGGACTCTTAATTTCTGGAATACCACAAAAAAAGAAGGACTAAAGCCCTTTGTACCCCCCAATACCTATCAGGATATCGAAACGGAAGGGCCGCATATTGATGGTGTCCACCGGGTGGTAAATCATATTTTTCGTACCAAGGGGTTCAAAAGGGTGACCGATCTATTGAACGTTGATGGGAATCACCTCAAAGAGTTGGCGGCCCAAATCCCAGGTGTGTCTGATCTTGACACAGAGAGAGTAGACCTGGCAATCACCTTCTACAAGCTCCTTTATCAGAAATACAATCTGGGATTCACTGAAATGGATGGCTACCTGGGACATTTACAGTCCAGTGGGTTGCCAGATCTCGGGAAACTGAGAGATTCCCTTAAGAAGAAAGATAACAAACAGAAACTAAAAAAACTGCTGAGTTACCTTGAAAAACTGAAAGACATTATACTTTCGGATCAGAGCTATGAAATCAGGGAGGATATTTACCGGAAAAGGCATTTTACCGTGGACATTCCTTCCATGTACGGCAGTTATCACGAGATGAAATTCGACGCACTGGGGCTGGCATTTCGCCTGGAGTCACTGGTAAATGTCCTATTCGAAAATGTTGTTGAGACCATTGAACTGGGACTCATTACAAAGGCTACCTTTTACCAGATCTATGACTACCTTCGTTTATTCTATAGGGCCCTCAAGCTTGACGGCATTTCATCTTTAGAGATGGAAAGACAATTGGATCTGCTGGCACACTCCCTTGAGATTAAGGGCTTTTCATCTACCCAGTATTTAGATATCTTTCGCGGTTTTTCCCAGGCAGTGAACAATATTGTGAACGATTACTTCAACAATATTCATCAGGAGAATCTCTCTAAGATCCTGCACCAATTACCCACGGAAAGGTTGATGGCCAAATATCTCCCGCCGGAAGAAGTAGATGACCGCGAAAAACTGGCCCACCGCGTGACAGAAATCTTTTTACGCGACAGGATTGCTTCTTCTTTAGGACTCCAGCAGCTTGACCTCTTTTTGAGCCGTATTTTAAAAACCCTTTATCAACAGTCGCACCAACTCCCGATAGATAACCTGCGCCTGTTGCTCAATTATGATCCACAAAAGGCGGTGACGCCAATCCATCCTATAAAGAAGGGCCTTTCGGACATTATTCACCTGGGAAACAAGGGGCTCAATCTGGTCAGAATAAGAAGTTATGGCATGCCTGTCCCGCCGGGGTTCATTATCACCACAGAAATTTTTAGATGCCGTGATATTGTTGATAATTATCCGCCCGCAAAGAAAAACTTCGAAGATCAGGTGGCTCTGGAAGTTGCGGCTGTTGAAAGATTAACCGGGAAGAAATTTGGTGACCCCAATAACCCCTTACTATTCTCAGTAAGGAGTGGTTCCTCCGTTTCACAACCCGGCATGATGGACACATTCCTTGATGTGGGAATTAATGAAGAGATTGTCTTGGGGATGATTGGGCAGACAGGGAATGAGTGGTTTGGCTGGGACACCTACCGGAGATTTCTCCAGTCTTACGGTATGTCTTTCGGGTTGTTGAGGGATGATTTTGATGCCATTATTGATGATTTTAAGCAACGTTTAGGCGCGGCCTACAAGAAAGATTTTACCGGCCCGCAAATGAAGGATATTACCCTTGCCTACAAATCGCTGATACAGGAAACCGGCATTGAGATCGAATCGGATCCATTTGACCAACTTCACGTTGCGATCCAGAAGGTTTCTGAATCCTGGTATACGCCAAAAGCTAAAACCTACCGCAGAATCATGGGCATTTCCGATGATTGGGGCACGGCTATCACTGTTCAATCCATGGTCTTTGGGAATTTTTCTCGTGAATCAGGGGCCGGAGTCTTTTTTACGCACAACCCACGCTGGTCAGGAGATATGCTGACATTATGGGGCGATTTCACACCGTGGAATCAGGGTGAGGACGTGGTTTCTGGTCTCGTAAGTACTTTTCCCATTTCAACAAAGCAGGCCGAGATCGAAAACAGGCAGAGTGGCACGACCCTTGAAACCCTCTTTCCGGACATCTATAAGACCATAAGGAAGTGGGCAAAAGATCTTGTTTATGAGAGACAATGGAGCCCCCAGGAAATGGAATTTACATTTGAAAGCCCTGACACAAAAGACCTCTATTGTCTTCAGACCAGGGATATGGTCATGAGGGAGAGGAAAAAGGTCTATTCTTTTGATACGGCTCAGGAAAAGCCGGTCAAGTTCCTTGGGCATGGAATAGGAGTGAGCGGCGGGGCCATGACCGGAAGAGTCGTATTCAGTCTGGAAGAGATCCAGCAATGGCGCAAGACGGAGCCTGAAACATCTCTGATTATTGTAAGGGGTGACACGGTTCCGGATGATATAATGGAGATAAATGAGGCCGACGGTCTCCTTACGGCGCGGGGGGGCTCAACTTCCCATGCCGCCATTGTGGCTCACAGGCTTGGTAAGACCTGTGTCGTAGGGTGCGCAAATCTGGTTTGTATGGAGAGGCAAAGAGCCTGCTCGCTTAATCAGGAATTCCTGAAATCAGGAGACTGGGTCAGTATTGACGGTCTGGAAGGGTCTGTCTACGCGGGTCAAATGAAGATCAATGAGATGGAGAAGAGCTAAGATGAAAAAAGTCTCGAATACTGGGAAAAAAAACGGCTTGATGTTGGGTATCAATGGGCTTGGGAGAATCGGAAAACTCACATTATGGCACCATATTGCCAGGAAGTATTTTGACGAAGTTGTGGTTAATGTGGGGCGAAATGTGGGCACGTCTCTTCAGGATCTGACAAACTACCTGGAAAGAGACTCTACGTATGGATCCATTGGCGCATACCTTTACGGACATAAGGGCCACAGGGTAATTCAGGATGTGGACGAGAACGCAGGAACCGTGACCGTGGATGGCGTTAAGGTCAAGATCTTACGGCGTTTTCGAAATCCGAAAGATATTGACTGGCGGGAACATGGCGTCAGGCTTGTGGTTGATACGACAGGACAGTTCCTTGATCCGACCGTTCCTTTTGATGACCCAAAGGGATCTGTGAGAGGTCACTTCGAGGGTGGGGCAGGAAAAGTCATTGTTTCGGCTCCGTTTAAAATAAAGGATGAAAGTAAATCCGGGTCCGATGACGCCGTGACTACCGTTATGGGCATCAATGAAAATGATTATGACCCCCGCGTACACAGGATTATTTCCAACGCGTCGTGCACTACGACTTGCCTGGCCCATATGGTGAAACCGCTCCTGGATTTTTTTGGTGCGCAGAGAGTCCTGACCGCTTCAATGGCGACGGTCCATGCCGTAACAGGTTCACAGGAGGTGCTGGACCGGCTTCCCAAGTCAGGGGCAAGCGATCTGAGAAAGAACCGAAGCATTATGAACAATATAATATTGACCGCCACAGGAGCCGCAAAGACGCTCGGGCTCGTGATTCCTGAAATGAAACAGATCGGTTTTATCGCTGAATCAGTGAGGATTCCCAACACCACAGGATCACTGATTATTTTAGTGGTGAACCTCCAGGAAGAACCTTCAGGTGAATCCATCCGGAGGGAGGTGCTTAACACTGTTTACAAAGAGGCAGCAGAACGCGATCCCCGAGGTTATCTGCACTATACGGAAGAACAGAATGTTTCTTGCGATATTATTGGGCTGCCCAAGGCTGGGGCCATCATTGAGGGGCACGAAACCCATACGCGGACAGCCGAGGTCAGCATTGATTTACAAAAAGTTTGTCAAGGGGGTGAGCGAGTTCTGTCCGGCGGATCAAATCAAAGCGGTGAGGGCACAATAAGGATCGCGATCACCCAGGCGGTCATCTATGGGTGGTATGATAACGAGTTGGGGAGCTATGTGAATATGTTAGGGGATCGCACGGTTTCGGTGGCAGAGACCATGTAACAGAACTATTTGAAATCGTGGAGCTGTTTGAGACAGAATACCTTCATTGCCCGGTATGAGGTTCTGCATACGGGGAATGGTCGAATGTTGGAGTAATGGATTAATGTATGGCAAAAGAGGTAAAAGTATGCAAATGTTTTTTATGAAGTTCATGGTGCTTTTGGGTGTATCAGGCATGGTTCAACTCATATGCGCAGAAAGCGTGCTGGCTTGGGGGCCTGCTGTTCATACGGTGACCGCCTTGAGCACGCTGAATGATGCGTGCCTGTTATTACCCTCCATTGCCAGAATTATCACCTCATTCCCCCTTCAATACCTCTACGGGTGTCTGTCTGCCGATTTCTTTATCGGCAAAACAAAAACAGCAAATGCCAGACACCTCCACAATTGGGAAGGCGGTTTAACATTACTCGGCAGGGCGGGTGATGATCGGGAAGCGGCCTATGCTTACGGATTTCTTTCCCATTTAGCAGCTGATGTGGTAGCACATAACATATTTATCCCAAACCTCATCAAATCATTTCCTATGAGAAGGCAAATGGGGCATTTATTTTGGGAAGTAAAGGCCGATTATCTGGTTGGGCCAGGCTATATAAAAATAGCCAGAGATGTTTTAAGTATGGATCACAGAGGATACGACGCCCGCCTTACTCTGATAGCGGGGAAAGGAAAAAACGGTCTCAAGGCCAAAAAACATGTCTTTAAGCAGTCAGTAAAAGTCTCAGATTACTTTTATGCGACACACCACATGCTTTTTGAAAGCAAATTGGATCGCTGGCAAGTCTTTCGTGATTATCTTACCTTTATGCTTGATCTTTCATGTTGCGTTGTTAAAGATTTATTGAAAAATCCTGGGCAATCTACCTGCTTGTCATATGACCCGATGGGAAGGCAAAATTTGCGCCTTGGAAAAAGGAGCAGGTCTTTTATGCGACCATACAAAATTCGCCGGCCAAGCAAACGGTTGACCATGCATCAAGAACTCCTCGAGTTATGAATACGATTCAAATCCTGCCAGAGAAAGTGGCCTGTCAGATCGCGGCCGGTGAGGTTATTGATAGGCCCGCTTCCGTTGTAAGAGAATTGATCGATAACAGTATTGATGCAACTGCAGATCGCATTACCATAAAAATTGAAAAGGGCGGTAAAGGCTCAATCAAGGTCAGCGATAATGGTGCTGGCATGTCCAGAGACGATCTCCTTTTATGCGTTGAAAGACATGCTACAAGCAAGATAGAGACGGCCTCTGACCTTTTTGCCGTGAAGTCTTTTGGGTTTAGGGGAGAAGCGCTCCCGAGCATTGCCTCTGTATCCCAAACGGAGATCATATCACGTCAAAAAAAGCAGCTCTCAGGCCACAGGCTGAAGATTGCAGGTGGAAAACTTATTTCCATTGAGGAAACAGGCTCACCTAATGGCACAATCGTTGAAGTCAGGAGCCTTTTCTACAATATCCCCGCCAGGCGGAAGTTCCTACGTGCCGTGCGGACCGAAACCGACCATATTATCGAAGTCTTGTCTCGGGCGGCGTTGCCATTTCCGGGTATTACCTTCAAATTAGTAGACGCCGGGAAAGCGATCATTAATCTTCCGGCATCTGATCAGCAAATACACCGGTTTTCCGCCTTGATGGGGCGGAGGGTGGCAGCGTCCATGATAGAAGCACGAGAAAGAAACCGTGCCCTGGCGATTACCGCCTATTTGGCGCCGCCGGACCTATGCAGGACTAAAGGGGATCGTTTGTTCGTTTATGTAAATGACAGGAATATTAGAGATCGACTCGTGACCAAGGCTATAATGGAAGGCTACGGGCAGCGGCTCATGAAAGGGAAGTATCCACAGGCTGTCATTTTTATAGAAACTGATCCAACAGAAGTGGATGTCAACGTGCATCCAACCAAACAGGAGGTGCGGTTCCACAACAGCCGCGACGTCTTTCGGGCTATCGTTTCTGCCATTGAAAAAGCGCTGGACCAAAGCTTTCGCGACTATCTCGCCCCACGACTTCACGAGCGAGAAAGCGTTTATGGCGAAGAAAGGTTTAATTTTGTGTCTGAGCCAGCTTGCGAGTATTCCCAGCCGGTTCAAAGTAAGACGATGCCTTTTAAGGGAGAACGGCATGAACAATCTTTTATCAGAAAAGCCCCACAAGTTATTGGTCAATTGGGAAATACTTACATCTTGTGTCAAGTGGAAGATGGGTTTTTGATGGTCGATCAGCATGCGGCACACGAAAGGATAGTCTATGAAAGCCTCAAAAAGGGCGGAAACGAGTCGCGGATTGAAGCCCAGACATTACTGCTACCGTATAAGCTGGAACTTGCGACAAAAGAGAAAAGAATCGCTATGGAAAAGTGTGGCCAACTGAGTCGTTTTGGTGTTGAACTTGATCATTTCGGGGGCAATACTTTTCTGTTGAGGTCGGCCCCCGCCATTCTCAGGAACATTCAGTGGGACTCCTTTTTGTCTGAGCTTATAACCGAATTAGGGGATGATAAAGCGGAGGATGACATTCTTCTGGACAAGGTATTGACAGTCATGGCCTGCCACGGAGCAATCCGGGCGGGATATTCCATGACTCGGGAGGAAATGAGCCATCTCCTGAGCCAGTTGGAAGAGGCGGAAATACCTACAAACTGCCCCCATGGAAGACCTATTTTTAAGCGCTTCACCTATTATGAAATCGAGAAGATGTTTAAGAGGGTCGTGTAAATGCCTAATTCGAAAGGAGGAATGCGGAATATAGATTTCGGAGTAACAGTTTAGCAGATCAGCCCTCTCTGCTTACCCGCCAAAATCCCTGGCGGGCCTACGCGCCAAAATCCCTGGCGGGTCTGCTCAGCGCCCCTGTACAAGGCCAAGGGGGCGTTCGACGAGCCCGCCCGGACAAGCTTTTACGAATTTGTGTTGCGGCTTTTCTGGAAGAGATATCCACGGCCCGATAATCTAATGATGGCTTTTTCAAAGCGCTAAACTGATATGTTTTAGATAGCGCCCATCCACAAAAGAAATAATGGCACGAGCAATTGTCCAATTCAGAAATGAGCAATTTTCTACAAGATCAAGAAAATCAAAGGATTACGCGGAGCCGTACTGTAGTACGTCGCACAAGGAATCCAGCAGATTGACGCTGAGATTGTGAAACCGGGGACCCGCGCCGAAGGTGTGGGGAGTCCTCGCGAAGCGTTCGGACAAAAAGGGCCAGTTCTGGATGGACACTAGATAATGTTCAAAATAAAGGATGAATCGAAGACCAAAAATCGTTGTCATCAGCGGACCAACAGCCAGTGGAAAGACTTCTCTTGGTGTGGAGTTGGCGCTGGCTTTAGGAGGAGAAATTATCAACGCAGATTCCATGCAGGTTTACCGGGGCATGGATATTGGCACGGCCAAGCCGACGATTGAAGAACAAAAAGGTATTCAGCATCATCTTCTTGATGTGGTGAACCCTGATGAAGAATACAATGCTGCGATCTTTCGATCTATGGCCCTTCCCCTTATAGAGGAGATTAGCTCAAGGGGGAAGAGGTGTCTTGTGGTAGGTGGGACAGGCCTTTATATCAAGAGCTTGCTGGGTGGACTCCTAAAATGCCCGCCGGCAAGTCCAAAATTGAGGGAGTCATTAGTTAGGGAATGCGACATCCTTGGCACAGTGAAGCTCCATGAAAGGTTGAAACATATTGATCCTGAGGCTGCGAACAAGATCCACCCCAATGATCGCATAAGGCTCATAAGAGCCTTTGAGATTATGCACCTTACTAATCGCGTGCCTTCGGAACTCAGCAAGGAGCATGGTTTCAGGGATAAACCTGTAAACGCGCTCATGATTTGTTTGTATGTGAACAGGGAACAACTTTATGAACGCATTAACAAAAGAAGCATGGGTATGGCAGAAGCAGGCTTGGCCGAAGAGACCGAGAAACTTTTGAGGCAGGGCTACTCAATTGATCTTAAACCCATGAAGTCCATCGGCTACAGACATATGATAAAATATCTTAAAGGGGAGTGGTCACTTAAGGAAGCAATCCTTGGAATTCAAAGGGACACCCGGAGATACGCCAAGCGACAGCTGGTATGGTTTCGGGCTGATCCTGATGTAACCTGGGTCGATCCTAAGGATTTTGATCTCATTTTACAAAAAATCAAGGATTTCTCTCCTGGGCCTGCTTGACCTTTAGGTTTTTTTATTTCAAGATGCGTAACATTATTTGGTGCATTTTTTGTTGAAACATGCAAACCATGGAGAGTGGGTTTTTTGTTTGTTACTCTATTGGAGGGGCAT
This sequence comes from Desulfobacteraceae bacterium, assembly GCA_020349865.1. The sequence goes on along the minus strand of CP070700.1, from coordinate 2,664,177 downwards.
CCGATAGAATACATCACAAAGTGCATGTTGATAAGTTTTATGAGTGAGTGCAAAAGATGATAGTAAGAACAACCTTTACGAGGGTCTACACATTCTTTGTTATTAGTTGTCTTTGCTGCTTTTTCTGGGCGGGGCTATTGCCTATTGCTATGGGAGCAAAGCCCGGGGAAAATGAAATTCTCGCAATCGGAACGGCCACTGTAAAAGAAGGAAACCTGGCCCAGGCAAAAGAGACTGCTGTGTCCAATGCACTGATGAAAGGATTGGAAAACTACCTTTTGCGACGATTGGGAAGCGAGGACGCAGTAAATAATTTCCAGAGGATTATCCTTGAGATTATACCAAAAGCTAAAGAGAAAATAGAAAATTTCAATATCCTGGCCGAGGACCAGATCGGAGAGAGTTATAGAGTCCTTGTCAGACTTCGGATAAATGAAAAGGTCATAGAAAAAAAACTGAGAGAAGCGGGCGTTGTTGTCACAGAGGGTCCACCTATTAAAGTTCTGTTCTTAGTTTCAGAAAGGAAGGGGAGGACAGTCTATTACTGGTGGAAAGATCCGGAGATGTATTCTTCCTTAAGTCCAGCAGAGCTTATTCTCTACAATGTGTTTCAGGAAAGAGGTCTTAGTCCGATCAATCGGACGTTGAGCGTCCCTGACACGGAGTATTCCGAATTTTTGAAGTATGCGGATCTCAGGGATGTTGACGCGTTGGAGTGGGGAAAGCTTTTTTCGGCCGATGTGGTAATTTTCGGTCAGACCGAGATCGTTGATGAGAAGGAGGCATCTTTGACCTTAAAGGCTTTGGATGTAGATCAGAACACACAAATCTCCCAGGCCATTGCATTCGAACAGGTAGAGCGAGGAACCGAAGGGAATCCGCAGACCATACAAGCCATTGAGAGGTTGATCAATCGTTTGGCCGTGAGGTTGACTCCCTCCATTGTTCGATTTACTGCCTCTGATCGTGGAAAGGTTCGCCATATAGAGGTTACTTTGAAAGGGTTGAGCAATTATAAGCAGTTCAGGATGTTCAGGGATTTTCTAAGAAGAGATGTGGATGGGGTAAAATCTGTTAGACAGACCAGAGTTAGGAAAGATTCCATATCTATTGCCGTCGAATTTCAAGGAGACAGAAATAGGTTTGTGGACCGTGTCCTTAATCACGAAAATCTCCCTTTCTTGCTAAAGCTTGATCACGATGAGGGAGAAGGGATATTATTTAGGGTTTTATGAGCTGCTCACCGGCAGAGCGAATCTATGTAATGCTTTAATAACAAGAATTGGTAAAACTTTAGCTTTTTGAAAATAGTACAGGAAGGGCCATGAGGATCTCTTTTTCAAAAGCCGCATCACAAAAATTATACAAGAGGAGGCTTTCACTTATGGATAGAACTGTTAAATGCGGGTTAATTCAGGCGGGTTGTCCCCTATCGGGAGAGGAAGACATCAATAAGATCAAGAAGGCCATGATTGAGAAGCACGTAAAAATGATAGAAGATGCCGGCCAAAAAGGAGTCCAGGTCCTCTGTCTCCAGGAGCTTTTCTATGGGCCCTATTTCCCTGCCGAGCAAAACCCAAAATGGTATGACCTGAAGGAAAAAGTCCCTGAAGGTCCCACTGTTTCGATGATGCAGGGTTTTGCCAAAAAATACAATATGGTGATGGTTGTTTCAGTTTGTGAGGA
>CP070700.1:2655592-2662391 GCA_020349865.1 Desulfobacteraceae bacterium | reverse complement strand
GGGGGAAACCCTTAGTGCAGGAACCCTTGAGGGAAGCCGCGAGGTACTGGCGCCCGTGCTCGCATCCGTCTCAACCACCATGGCCGCCTTTTTCCCCATACTTGTAGTTGTCGGTGGAATCGTAGGACGATACATGGCCGGTCTGCCCAAGGTGGTGCTTTTTGCACTTGCGGCCTCACTTTTCGAGGTCTTTTTCATGCTTCCCTCACATGTGGTTGAGTTCACGCCAAGAAACATCACGAGGAAGGGTTCCCGGAGGCGATTTGACATATTCCATTCTATTCGAAAGGTCTACTACCCCTATTTGAGGGTCATCCTTCGCCATCGATACATGTCTGTCCTGGTGATTGTCCTGTCTACCCTTTTAGCCTTTTTTCTCTACTTTCGAACGGATTTTGTCATGTTTCCCAAGAGCGATGTGTTCCCGAGGTTTAACATCTACTTTGATCTTCCTGTAGGTTCCGCCCTGGAGCGGACCAAAAAGACCCTCATGGCCCTCTCCGATCTGGTAAAGGCACGCATTGGCGATGAATTGGAAGCCCCCATCGCGATTGCAGGTATGAAGGAGGTCAATTACGAGCCGATTTTGGGCAGGCATTTTGGGATTCTGAATGTCATCTTGAAGCCACATAAAGAGAGAAAACACAGTGTTGTAGACCTCATGGAGAGCGTCAGGGAAGAGGCAGGGCGACTGCTTACCTCCCACGGAGCCACTTCATTCGTCTTGGAGAGAATGCTTGAAGGGCCGCCCGTGGGTGCTGACGTTGACTTGAAGATCCAGTCGGCCAACTGGGAGAGTTCGGCCGAGGTCTCGCACCTGCTCAGGGATGAACTGTCAAAGCATGAAGGGATCGTGGATATCCAGGACGATTTTTCAAGGGAAAAACAATTCATGGAGATCACCGTGGATGAGGCCAAGGCAAGAAACCTGGGGATAGACCAGAGCCATCTTGTCATGGCCGTTCAGTCCGCATTCTATGGACTCAAGGTGGCCACCTATAACCAGGGAAATGAAGAGCAGGAGATCAAGCTGAAATACCAGGGCGAATACAGACACGACTTTGATGATCTGGTGAATATGAAAGTGGTGATTCCGGGGCGTGGCGAGATTCCTCTCAAGGAAGTGGCCCGGTTAACGTTGAAGCCGGGGTTCCATAATATTTACCATTATAATGGAAACCAGACTGTGCGCTTGACCGCAAGCATTAAGGAGATACGAAAAGATCAAAAGGGCCTGTCAGGACTCCTCTCCCAGTTTAGTGGGGAGAGGATGACTGCCGTGAAAGCAAACAAAATCGCCAGGGACTACTTTGATAACATCAAAGGTAACTTTCCCGGCGCAAGACTCATCGCAGGCGGCCTGCAGGAGGAGACCAATCAATCCCTCATGGACCTGGGCATGGCGGGAGCTCTGGCACTTTTTCTTATATTTTTCATTCTATCGCTCCAATTCAATTCCTTTACTCAGCCTTTTGTCATTATGATCACCATTCCCTTTGTTACCTTGGGGGTCATGGTGGGGCTACTGGTCAGCAACAATCCTCTGACCTTTGTCACCCTGATCGGCCTTTTGACCCTTACGGGAATTGTGGTGAATGATTCTCTGGTTTTGATCGATTTCATAAATCGCTATCGAAAAGAACACCCCAAGCAGCTCTATTTGGCAATTGTGCAGGGATGCCATGTGCGTATGCGGCCCATTATCGTTACCTCTCTTACCACCATATTTGCCTTTGCGCCCATGGCCTTCGGCCTGGGAGGCAAATCCATTTTCTGGGCCCCCTTGGCCACGGCCATCATGTGGGGCCTGGGCTTTAGTACATTCCTCATCCTCTCCATGGTGCCTGCATATTACGCGATACTTGAGGATATCGGCTATCTTATCAGGCACCGAAAACGGCGAAAGGCAGATACGCTGAGAGAAATAGATGAGGCATTTCAATATGAAGAGCTGCGACCCTTTATGAAAACCGCAGGACATGCAGGAGCCCGCCAAAAGGCAATAGAGGAGGAGCTGTAAATGAGCACATTGATAGAAAAAGATCAGTGGGTCTGGGTGGTCATCCAGGATCCGGGCGGAAACGAGCAGTTTTTGGGTCAGCATGACGATGAGAAAAATGAGTCTTTTATTCCTGTCTTTCTTGAAAAGGAGGAGGCGGAGAAGGGCCTTGAGCTGCTGCAGCGCGAAAAGAGCCATAAATATGAGGTACAGGCTATTCAATATGAAGATCTGGTTGAAAGGGCCGCCGAATATGGATTCATGCTGTTTCTCCTGAGCGGGGCAGGGGAGATATTAGATAAAATAAAAATGTGAATGAAATGTCAATTTTGTCCGGGAGATCTCAGAAATACCTCCTTTAACTATCTGAATTCAAAGGTATTCTAATATAGCATCTGTGGAAAGGGGATTCTTATGAAAAAAGCACTCAAGCTGCTGTGTATATTTTCGTGCTTGGTTTTTCTGGGGGCAACTGTGGTGGCCCCTGCCTATGCCGAAAACATTAAGGTGGGTGTGATTCTCCCATTGATTGGCAAGTTAGCCAAGTTTGGCAAAATTGAACAGAAGTCATTTCTAATGGCTGTGGATGAGATTAATGCGGCTGGTGGTGTAAATGGAAATAGAATAGACCTGATCATTGAAGATACTGAAGGAAGACCCGTTGTGGGCCGCTCAGCCATTGAGAAATTGATTTTACAGGATAAGGTCGTTGTCGTTGGCGGGGGCTGGTCCAGCTCAGTGACCTGGGCGGCCGCTACCGTTGCCCAACAGCGCAAGGTCCCCTTTCTGGTAAACACTGCTTCAGCTGATAAGATCACGGAGCAGGGCTGGGGGTACATATTCAGAATTAATTCACCAGTGAGCGAACATCCACGGGCGCTGGCTTCATTCCTTTCGAAGGTGGCCAACGTTAAAACCGCCTCAATCCTCCACGAGAATACCCTATCGGGGGAATTTGGGGTTAAAAAATTTGTTGAGCTCTGTGAAAAATTGAATATCGAGGTGGTCATGATCGAAGGCTACGAGGCGGGTGCCACTGAATTATATCCGTTTCTTCTGAAGGCAAAGGAAAAAGATCCGGATCTTGTTTATATGAATTCCCGTCCAATGGATGCATCATTGCTCATGCAACAGGCCCAAATGCTCGATTTCATCCCAAAACTCTATGTTGGGAACGCTGGAGGTTTTACGCTGCCTGAATTTCAAAGGAATGCTGGTGAAGCTGCAGAATATGTCTATTCTGCCACTCTTTGGACTCCATCTGTTCTCTACCCCGGCGCTAAGGAATATTATGACAAGTTTGCTGCAAAGTATAATACTCCCCCAGGATACCACGGCGCACAGGCCTATGCGGCCATGTATGTGATTGCTGATGCCTTGAAAAGGGCTAAACCCTTGACACCTAAAGGTGTTCGAGATGCCCTTGCTGAGACCGAGTTGATGACCGTGTTTGGGCCTGTACAATTCGTCTCTTACGGCAAAAAAACACAGCAGAACAGGCTTCCGAACTATTTAGTCCAGTGGATCAATGGGAAACGTGAGATCGTTTGGCCTAAAGAAGTTGCTACGGCAAGATATATATATCCAGCCCCGAAATGAAGCCTGTATAAGGCTTCTGCTTTCCTAATCATCCCAAAAACTACTGGCAAAGGATGTACGGATTTTACCTTTATTTCCTTGACAAATTGAATTCTGGAAAATATTGTCGACAAAGTTCGTATCGACAAAAGGAGCAAAAATGCGATTATTAGAATATGAGTCAAAAGACATCTTGGCAGCAAATGGTATCCCCACACCTGTTGGCATTGTAATTTCAGGCCATGATCGTAAATCCTTCTCTATTCCAGCCGTTATTAAGGCTCAAGTTCCTATAGGAGGGCGTCAAAAGGCGGGAGGTGTCGTGGAAGCCCAAGATCAAAAGGAGGCTAAATCTAAGCTCAAGCAAATGCTTTTTAGTACTGTTCGAGGTTATTATGTGAATAAGGTTCTGGTAGAAGAAAAACTCAATATTGCTCAAGAATTTTACTTGGGAATAACCTATGACACGGTGGCTAAGGAACCCATTGCAATCTTTTCCACCGAAGGTGGGGTTGATATTGAGGTGTTAGCCCGACAAAAGCCAGAAAAGGTGCAGAAAAGGCATTTTACAGTTAGGACAGGGCTTCCAGAATATATGGCGCGGGAGATGATCGCTCTTACCGGTATTAGCGGAAAAACATTGTTAGGATTATCCAACATCTTCTCCCTCTTAGCGAACATTTTTTTAGAGAATGACGCCACCATAGCTGAAATCAATCCCTTAGCCCAAACTAAAGAAGGCAAAAGAGTGGCCTTAGACTGTCATTTGGAAATCGACGATGATGCTCTTTACAGGAATCCGGGTATTGCAGAGAAAATGAAAGATCCAGATCGAATCGAGGGTGCTCACATCACAAGCGATTTCGAAAAAAAGGCGGCTGAGATCGACAGCTTAGATCAGAAAGGAGTGGCTGGAAGGCTTATTGAGTTTGACGGAAACTTAGGGTTAATCATCGGAGGCGGAGGGGCTTCCCTGACCGCATTTGACGCTGTCCAGAGACACGGAGGTCGTCCTGCAAACTATTGCGAGATCGGGGGTAATCCCTCGGTGTTAAAAACAAAAGAGCTTAGCAAACACATACTCTCAAAACCAGGCGTGGAAAAAATTGCTGTGATCATGAATGTTGTGAGTAATACCCGGGTCGATCTTATGGCAAGGGGCGTAATAAAGGGTATATTAGAGTCTGGAAGAAATCCTTCAGAGACATTGGCTGTATTCAGGATTCCAGGGGCGTGGGAAGAAGAAGGCTATAAGATTCTCTCTAAGTATGGTGTGGATTACTGCGACAGGACAGTCTCCATTGATGAGGCCGCAAAATTGGGAGTTACGAAGTTAATAAAAGATTAAAGAGAGACTACAATGGCAATACTGGCTGACGAAAATACAAGAATTATTGTTCAGGGCATTACAGGCAGAGAGGCAGTCACCTTTACTAAGGATATGATTGATTATGGGTCGAAGGTAGTTGCCGGGGTTACTCCAGGCAAGGGAGGGCAAATTGTTCATGGAGTACCAGTATTTGATTCCGTCTATCAGGCCATAAAGGAACATGATGCAGAGGCCAGTGTCATCTCTGTCCCACCGGCAATGACCAGAGGTGCAGCATTAGAGGCATTATCTAATGGAATCAAGGTATTGGTTCTTGTAGCAGAAAGAGTACCTCGCAAAGATACCATTGAAATTCTGGAAGTGGCTAAGGCAGATGGTGCCGTAATTATCGGGCCTAACACCCTTGGCATGATTAACCCCCACACTGTTAAGATCGGGATGGCCGGCGGCCCGGTAGCAAATGTGAAAAGATCCTATATGCCTGGCCCTGTTGCTATTGCATCTCGAAGTGGTGGTATGACCACAGAGATTGCCAATCTTTTAACCACTCACGGGATAGGGCAAAGTACGTGTGTTAGTATTGGAGGAGATCCTGTTGTAGGCTCTAATTTCCTTGACCTTGTTCCACTTTTCGAAAAAGATCCAGGCACAAAGGCCATCGTTCTCTTTTGCGAGCCGGGAGGTGTTATTGAGGAGAGGCTTTCCGAAATGGTACGAGCTGAAGATATTAAAACCCCTATTGTGGCTTTTATTGCAGGTCGTTTTGTAGATCAGATGCCGGGAGTCAGATTTGGACACGCTGCCACCATTGTAGAAGGGAAAAAAGGGAGCACAGCCGGGAAGATTGAGCAATTTCAAAAGGCGGGAATTCATATAGCAGAGAGATTGGATGATATTGTCTCTATCCTTAAAACGTTACTTTGAAAGGAAAGCCATGACAATACTCATAAGAACAGCCCTCTTTGTTCCGGGGAACAGGCCTGACCGGATAGAAAAGGCCTTCAATACAGGGGCTGACGTTGTTATTATGGACCTTGAAGATGCGGTCCCCCTTTCGGAAAAGGAGAGTAGTCGATCCAAGGTCAGAGAAAAGGTGGCCCAGTTTGCAGACAGGATGATACTTGTGAGAATCAACGGCTTAGGCTCCCCTTTTATTAAAGGTGATTTGGAAGAAGCCATTGTAGAAGGTGTTAACGGAATTGTGTTTCCTAAGGTTGAAAAGGCTGATGATATTCGTGAAATTAACAGCCTTTTGCTTGAGGTCGAAAAAATAAGAGCACTTCCTGAGGGTTCTATCCAGGTCTTCCCCTTGATTGAGTCAGCAGCTGCTATACAACAGATTTATGATATTGTATCAACGAAGACAAAACCTAAGAGAATTTATACCGTAGCGTTTGGTGCGGCAGATTACACCCTTGATATGGGTATAGAAATGACCATCGAGGGAAACGAGCTTTTCTATGCCCGTTCTAAGATTTCTATTGCTTGCAGGGCCGCGGGAATTGCCCCTCCGGTGGATACCCCTTTTATGATTGACCTTAAAAACACAGAGGCATTGATCAATGATGCCAGGCGCGCAAAAGAACTGGGGTTCCAGGGGAAACTGGTCATTCATCCCAATCAGGTCGAGCCTTGTAATCGTATATTTTCCCCTACCGCGGAAGAAATAGCTAAAGCCATAAAGATCGTTCAGGCCTTTGAGGAGGCAGAGGCTGCCGGTATGGCAGCGATCCAGCTGGAAGGTAAGTTTATTGATTACCCTGTGGTAAAAAGATCTAAGGACATTTTAGCATTAGCCACTGCAATTGGCAAGAAAGGGTGATTGCGTTATTGAGGAGCTTATTATGAGTGAATTCATCAAGCTTGATATTGATCTTAGCAGGTGCCTTGGT
>CP070700.1:2648102-2655492 GCA_020349865.1 Desulfobacteraceae bacterium | reverse complement strand
TGTGGAATGTCCAATAAAGCAGGGAAGAATAACAATTCCTCCTGACTTAAAAGAAATTGCAGGTCTTAAAAAAGAGGTGGTGCTTGTCGGAGAACTGAAAAGATTTGAGATCTGGGAAAAAGACAGGTGGGATGAGGAATTCCAGCGGGTAAGGGAGGGCTTCCCGGAGATCAGTGAGTCTCTTTCTGAATTAGGCATATAAAAGGTCCAGGCTTGGAATACGCCCATCAATCAGTCCTTGTTAATGAGGTCGTCAAGTATCTTGTTTCAATTCCGGATGGCATATATGTGGACGGAACCGTTGGCAGCGGAGGACATAGCCAAGCCATCGGAAAGCGATTGTCGGGAAAAGGCAGACTGATCTGCCTGGATAGGGATCCAGATGCGGTGACCGCATCAAAAAAAAGGCTGAACTTCCTGGGGGACCGCGCTTTTGTAATGAGGGCAAGTTACACTGACCTGGATAAGGTCCTCAAGGATCAAGGATGCAAGGCAGTGAATGGTGTTTTGTTAGACCTTGGGATGTCCTCTTACCAGCTTGAAAAATCAGGCAGGGGTTTCAGCTTTAGCAGGGATGAGCCTCTTGACATGAGAATGGATCCTGATGGCCGGTTGACGGCATTTCATCTGGTCAATAACCTGTCGCCAGAGGACCTTGAACGCACTTTGAGGGACTACGGCGAAGAAAAGAAAGCTAAATCAATCGCAAGGGCAATAGTGAGGGCACGTCTGAAAAGTCCTATTGAAACCTCCTCTCGCCTGGCAGTTGTGGTCAAATCGGTAATTACTCCTTCTCATCGTGCCAAGGCCAGACATCCCGCGACGCGGACTTTCCAGGCTCTCAGAATAGCGGTTAACAGAGAATTGGAAAACCTTGAGGCCTTTCTCAATAAAATCCCTATGCTGATGGGCAAGGGGGGGAGGCTGGTTGTTTTATCTTACCATTCGCTTGAAGACAGGCTTGTCAAACAGACCATGGTCAATTGGGAGAGACCGTGCACGTGTCCGCCGGAATTTCCCCAATGTGTGTGCGGAAAAGTTCCACTCTTTAGAGGCCTTTTAAAAAAGGGGCTCAAACCGAGCCGAGCAGAGATTGAGAACAATCCAAGAGCACGCAGCGCATTATTAAGAGCTGCGGAAAGGATTTAGCCATGACAAGGCCAGAAAGAGTTTCGAAGATGGTAGGGTCAAGAAACGCCAAGACAGGTGTTCGGATTACGAATTCCAGGGTCAAGAAACGCCCATCGAATATGAATCGCAAACAGGTTTTCCTGGTCATCTTTATGCTTTTTCTCTTCATGGGAAGCAGCATTGGTTATGTCTGGTCAAACTTTGAAAAGACCCAGATAGGTTATGATTTGAGCCAATTAAAAAAAGAAGAGATGAGGCTCAGAGAAATAAACCGGAAGCTTCGCCTGGAATTGGCCATTTTAAAGTCACCTCAGCACTTAGAGACCCTGGCTATTGAAAAACTGGGCCTGAAGCAACCCTCTCCTGAACAAATTGTCATCCTACCATGAAGGTAAAGGAAAAAAAGTGGATCCGATTCCGCATTTATGTGGTGGCCGTTTTTTTCCTCTTAGGCCTGGGGACCATAACAGCCAGGGCCTATCAGCTCCAGGTCCTTGAAAAGGACCGGTTGGGATCCATAGCCCGCGCAGGTTATATCGGGACTACGAAGCTCCCTCCAAAGCGCGGCACCATTTACGATCGAGAGGGCCATGAGTTGGCCTTGAGCGTTGAAGCTGGATCCGTCTATGCTCATCCGAATCGAATTAAATCAAAGGCCAAAACGGCCAGACATCTGTCCCGAATCCTCGAGGAAAGAACTGGTAACGTCGTGAAGCTTTTAAAGAATCAACGTTCCTTTGTATGGATAAAGCGGAAAATAGGGCCTGATCAGGCCACAGAGATAAAGGCCTTGGACTTAGACGGGGTAGGCGTGATTAACGAAACCAGACGCTATTACCCCGGCCGGGAGATTGGGGCCCATCTGATCGGATTTGTTGGGGCTGACAACCAGGGTCTTGAAGGTCTTGAAAAAAAATATGACCGGATTTTAACAGGGCCACAATATAACCTTATACATATGCGAGATGCCCTGGGCCGACCCTTTTCCATGAGCAGACCAATCCCTTCTGGTCATGGAATGCACAATCTCATTCTCACCATCGACAAAGACATCCAGTATAAGGCTCAGCAGGCCCTCGAATCAGCGGTAAGAAAAACAAAGGCCGAATCCGGCCACTGTCTGGTTCTCAACCCAGAGACAGGAGAGGTTTTGGCCATGGCTGTGATTCCCGAGTTCAATCCCAATGTCTTTTCCAGGTACATGCCAGAACAATGGAGAAACCGAATCATCACCGACTGCTTTGAGCCGGGATCCACCTTAAAGGCCTTTCTTCTTGCCGCATGCTTGAATGAATACGTAGTCACGCCCAATACCTATTTTGACTGTGAGCAGGGGAAATACAAGATCGGGTCACATGTAGTCCGCGATACCCACAAATACGATATGCTGAGTGTATCCGATATCATTATACATTCAAGCAACATTGGCGCAATCAAGATTGGCCAGTCGCTCGGTTATGAAACGTTTTACGAATATCTAAAAAAGTTCGGGTTTGCCGGCAAAACCGGCATTGCCCTTCTGGGAGAGAGAAAGGGTTTTATTCGAGCACCAAAGCACGCGAGACCCATTGATCAGGCCAACCTGTTCTTTGGTCAGGGTATGACCACCACTTCTTTGCAAATGGCTGCGGCCATAGGGGCCATTGCCAACGGCGGAAAACTGATGCGCCCTTATGTAATTAAGGCGATTTTGAATGATTCAGGTGACGTTGTGAAGCAAATCCGGCCAAAAGTGGTGCGGAGGGTCATATCAACTCAGACTGCCAGGAAAGTGGCGGGTATACTTGCGGGGGTTGTAAGCAAGGAAGGGACTGGTTCAAAGGCAGCCATCAGCGGTTTCAGGGTAGCAGGAAAAACAGGGACCTCCCAAAAGGTAGACCCAAAGAGCAAACAATATTCCAGGACAAAATATGTAGCCACCTTTGCGGGTTTTGTACCCGTGAATCAACCCAAGCTGGTCATATTAGTTGTTATAGATGAACCAAAAGGTATTCCATACGGTGGCGTGGTGGCGGCGCCCGTCTTCAGTGAAGTGGGCCTTTGGTCTCTCAATCACCTCCAGGTTAATCCACAGATCAGATTGGTGGAAAATGAGATAAATGCCCCGGAGAAGTCCCAAGGTGGCAAGGGTTCAGCGCCGGCAGGTCAGATTTCCCTCAAGGCAAAGGCAGGATTTCTTCCCGATTTCAGAGGTCTTGGTATGAGAAAAGTTATTAAGGAAGCAAGGGCGCTGGGGCTCAAGATACTTTTGGAGGGAACGGGGCTGGCGGTTAAACAGCACCCAAAACCGGGATCTCCGCTTCAAAGCGTTCGTTCAGTAAAAGTTGTTTTCAGGCCCCCAGCATGAAAAAGCATAAGCCTAAAGACTTATGCCTAAAGGTGATCAGAAGAACGACAAAGGGCAATCAAAAAGTATAGATGCGATTGAAAGAACTATTAGACGGATTGACTGTCATTAATCTCCTGGGTGATTCTGAAATTGAAATAGCGGGTCTTGCCTATGACTCTCGAACAGTAAAGCCTGGCTATTTGTTCGTCGCATTGAAGGGCCGGGCTGAGGATGGCCATGATTTTATTGAAAATGCCATTGACAATGGGGCTCTGGCACTGGTTGCGGAACGGTTCAAAAGGTCGGATACAAGGGCTACCATGGTTCAGGTACCGGACTCGCGTATGGCATTATCCAGGCTTGCGGCAAATTATTATGATCAGCCTTTTAAAGGCATAAACCTGATCGGCATTACAGGCACCAACGGTAAAACCACATGCAGTTACATATTGGAATCAATCCTTTTTGCTGCCGGTGCCAAACCCGGTGTCATCGGCACCATTAATTACCGCTTATCGGGACAAACCTGGGAGGCCCCGGTGACAACGCCGGAGTCCCTGGACCTTATGCATACGTTGCGCCAGATGGCGGACGGCGGTGTTTCAGACGTGGTCATTGAGGTGTCTTCCCACGCGCTCCACCAGGGAAGAGCCAGGGATTGTCCTTTTCAGGTGGCAATTTTTACAAATATCTCCAGGGACCATCTGGATTACCACGGCTCGATGGGGGATTACTTCGAGGCAAAGAGCCTTCTATTTAAGGACCTTGGTAAGAAAGGGTCGCGCCATTTGAGATGGGCCGTCATCAATACCGATGACCCGAAAGGAAAAGAACTGATAATGCTGACTAAGGCCACTGTTGTGACCTATGGCCTTGGAAGAGACTGTGACTTTAGAGCGGAAGGAGTTCAGGTTACCAGAAACGGTTTGATTGCCACGTTGATATCACCTGTAGGTGAAGTAGAGATAAAGTCATCACTTATAGGTGACTTCAACATTTACAATATCCTGGCCGCTTCGGCTGCTGCCTTATGTTTAGGATATGATCTCAATGTTGTGGCCACAGGGATCGAGCGACTCAAAGGAGTGCCGGGTCGTTTAGAATTGGTGAATAACAGTCAGTCATTGGCAATTGTTGTTGATTACGCCCACACGCCAGATGCCCTTCTCAAGGCAATCAAAGCCGTAAAGCCCCTCGTGGTGGGGAGGTTGATAACCGTATTTGGATGCGGCGGTGATCGAGACAGGGGAAAGCGAAGTGAGATGGGTCACGTAGCCGCGGAAAACAGTGATCTGGTCTTTGTTACATCGGATAATCCTCGAACAGAAGATCCTTCAGCTATTGCATCTCAGATCGAGGAAGGTGTGTTGGAATCTGGTATAAAGAAGTTAGAGGATCCTTCTGATGAAGAACTGGCCGGGCCCGGATATATCCTTGATCTGGATCGTGCCAATGCCATAAGGCGCGCAGTGGAACTGGCAGACGAACGTGATCTTGTTTTGATTGCCGGAAAAGGCCATGAAGACTACCAAATAATTGGAAAGGAAAAAAGACATTTCGATGATCGAGAAGTTGCGGCAGAGGCTGTACGATATCTGGCCCATAAACCCTAACCCAATCAGGATAATGCTGAATGTCCGTTGTATGGGGTGAAATAACCGCCAAAGAAATCCTTGCCCCGATATGGGGGACCTGGATTTCAGGGAACCAGCACGCCATACTAAAAGGACTCAGCACTGATTCGAGAAAAACAGGCCCTGGTGAGCTTTTCTGGGCACTTAAGGGAGAACGTTACGATGGTCATGATTTTGTTGAAATGGCAATCGACCGGGGTGCTGCTGGGATTGTTATCCAAGAGGACTACTGGAAGGGAGAAGACGGAAGGGGGAACACGGAGAAAAAAACAAATAAAATACCAAATTCCAAATCTCCGGGTCCGGTCATTATAACCGTCAAAGATACTTTGAGGGCCTTGGGTGATTTGGCTGCGTGGTGGCGGCAGCATCATAATATCCAAGTGGTCGCAATTACTGGTAGCGCAGGAAAAACCACCACAAAGGAGATGGCGGCCAGCATCCTTAATCTGGGCCATAACACCCTAAAGAATCAAGGAAATTTTAACAACCTGATTGGGCTGCCCCTGACCCTGATGCAGCTTGATAAGAGCTACCGAAGGGTGGTGCTCGAAATGGGAATGAATCACCCCGGAGAGATCGCCCGTTTGACCTGTATTGCAGATCCGGACGTGGGTGTGATTACAAACGTGGGGATGGCACACATTGAAGGACTGGGAAATCTGGAAGGGGTGGCCAGGGCCAAGGTGGAGCTGGTGGAGAAGTTATCATCGAACGGCACGATGGTCTTAAATGGCGATGACGAACTCCTGATAAAAACAGCATCAGCCTTTCGAAAAGATGCGGTTTTGTTTGGTCTCGGGGAAAAAAATGACGTAAGGGCACACGAAATCCGAAACCTTGGCATAGAAGGGAGCTCTTTCCTTCTCCAGTACCAGGGCGCTTCCTGGCCGGTGAAAGTAAGTGTCCCCGGCATTCAGAACGTTCTGAACGGACTTGCAGCAGGTGCGGCCTGCCTTTGTTTGAACGAACCGCCCGAGCATATTGCTGAAGGACTGGCCCGGTATTTGGGAATGAAGGGGCGCTTTATGGTGATGCCCCTGGCAGGCGGTGTCACCCTTGTGGACGACACCTACAATTCCAATCCTCTGTCCTTGAAGGCAGCTATTGACTCGGTGAGGGCGCTTATGGGTGAAGGATCGAGAATAGTCGTGGGTCTTGGAGAAATGATGGAATTGGGTGATGCCACCGTCAGTGCACACCGGGAAGCAGGGCAAATGGTTGCAGAGCTTGGCGCAAGCCACTTCTTTGCCATGGGGGAACATGCCCATGAAATGATCAAGGGGTCAGTGATAGCAGGCATGCCCATGGACCGGGCCGAGTCGGTAAGCACGCATGAAGAGATGGCAAAAAAGATAAGAGAAGAGACGGGAGAGGGAGATATTATATTTCTTAAGGGCTCACGCAAGATGACTTTGGAGAAGGTAGTGGAGGATTTAAAGGGCCATATTGAGGTCACGGGAGAAAAGACTTAGATGCTTTATAAACTGATTTATTTCTTTCACACAGATCTATCCTTGCTGAACGTTTTTCGCTACATAACGTTTCGGACCATTCTCTCCGCCCTCACTGCCCTGCTGATCTGTCTCTTGTTTGGCGGCTGGGCCATAAAGAGACTTCGAACCATGCAAGTGGGACAGTACATTCGAGATGACGGGCCGCCTAACCACAAGGTCAAAGAAGGGACCCCAACCATGGGCGGGTGCCTGATCCTGCCGGCAATTTTTCTCCCCACTGTCTTCTGGGCAGAGCCTGAAAATATTTATGTCTGGATCGTGATGTTCGTTATCCTTTCCTTCGGCGGTATTGGCTTTGTGGATGACTATCTAAAGATTGCAAGGCAAAGCAGCCGCGGGTTGAGCGTTACGTCTAAATTTTCACTACAGGTCGTGACTGCCTTCATCGTAGCCTTAGTGCTCTATTTGTATCCCGGATTCGACTCGCGGTTGAATTTGCCTTTTCTCAAGACGGTGACTCCTGACCTCGGCCTGGGCTACATCCCGCTGGTCATCTTCATCATCGTTGGTACCTCCAATGCCGTCAATCTGACAGACGGACTGGATGGACTTGCAATAAGCCCCCTCATTGTGGCCTTTGGGAGCTATGTGGTGTTCGCGTATCTATCCGGACATGTAAAAATTGCGACATACCTTCAGATTCCTTATGTCCCAGGTGCAGGGGAGCTCTCTGTTCTTTGTGGCGCCGTAGTAGGGGCCGGGCTTGGTTTTTTGTGGTACAACGCCTACCCTGCTGAAGTTTTTATGGGCGATGTAGGCTCACTCTCCATGGGAGCCGT
>CP070700.1:2645395-2648002 GCA_020349865.1 Desulfobacteraceae bacterium | reverse complement strand
TTTTGATCCATCTGATAACTTCCTCCTACTTAGGGATTACATTTTACAGCAAAGAAATCACCTCTCTCGTATCAGAATAGGTATGAAAAAACAATTGAAATATTTAATGATATATACGGAGGATATGTGGGTATTGTGAATATTGGCTTCAGGGTTGCGGGCTTGCCCGCCGTCTTTGTGGCGGAGTGGCGGGTTCAAGCAGGCATAGGGCACAGAGCCCCAGTGAAATATTCCTGCGGAATTTAACAAGCAGGAGGAGTGTACTCCTTCAGGAATTCTTCAAGGCTCCTGAACTTGAGAGGTGTCTTTCTCATACCTTCTAATGCCTTCAGGTCTTCTACATCCTCCAACCGCTCTAACATCGCTCTGTATTCGTCGATATCCAGGATAACCGCGGTTGGTTTTCCTTCCCGTAGGACAATCTCAGGGGCTTTTCTCTTCTGGTTTCTTCCCATGGTTTCACCTTGCTGGCCTTATTTATAATTACCTTTAAAATTATGGTAACTGTATCGAATTGTCAAAAGATAAAGAGCCCGTCTTTTTTTGACTCTTAGGTATTTCTTGTAGAGCTCAAAACCGAAACTGATTCAGGATCCAGGATTCACGATAGAGAAGGAGAGATGTAAGGTTTACGATTTTCGAAATACGATTTCCGATATAATTCGAAGAGCAGGAGGAGCGCTGTGCCCCGGTGAAATAGTTGAAGGCCCAAGTGGAATATGCTTTGGATTTCACGGGGCAGGCGGGGTAAACGTGATGGGGGAGGAAAGAGGGGGTTTCGAATCCCGAGTTTGGAGGCATTATTTCCCGGTAAAGACAGGGGCACGTTTTTCAAGAAAGGCCTGTGCCGCCTCCCGGTGATCGTCTGTTTCCGAGAGCAGTGCCATCTGTGATGAGATGTAGTCCAGATGAGACCGCAGGCTGCCGGTCTGGGCCTGGTACACGGACCGCTTCATCATGCGAACTGCTAGGGGCGGCTTGTGCGCAATCGTTTCCGCCAGGGCAATTGTCTCTTTCGTGAGGTCCTCATGCGGGACCACCCGATTCACAATCCCCAATTGCAAGGCCTCTTCAGGACTAACCACTTCGCCGGTCAAAAGGAGTTCCAGGGCCTTTGAGGTGCCTACCAATCGTGAGAGAAAATAGGCCCCGCCGTCTCCTGCGATAACACCCATATTGATATACGATTCTGCAAACCGTGCATTTTCGGAACACATCCTGATATCGCACATAATGGCCATGTCCATGCCTGCACCCATGGCAGCCCCGTTAATGGCTGCAATCACCGGCTTATCCAGGTCTTCCAGGGTAAGGATAATACGGTGGACCCCGTCCCACAGAAAGGACTTCATATCCCAGGACTGAAGCCTTCCCTCGGCCATCTCGCGAATATCACCACCCGAGCAAAAGGTATCGCCTGCGCCGGTAACAATAATGACCCGCACGGTATTGTTCCCGCGGGCCTGTTTCAGGTAATCGTTCCACAGGGTGATCATCTCATGAGAAAAGGCGTTTCGCGCCTCAGGACGGTTTAGGGTGATGATGGCCACGTGGTTTTTTATCTCGTACAGCACGTGTGGTTGGGTCATAATCTTTCTCCTGAAGGGATAATGAGCAGTAGTCTAAGCCTATGCCCATCTTCCTGATTTGTCAAGAAAGACAGGGGTGGCAGGATGCAAGATGCAGGATCCAGGACGCAGAGGGGCATGGGCATCACCATACATGTCAAAATAAAAAACGAATGGCTCAAATAGCCTCTGCTGATAGAATAGATCATTTAATTTCTTTCGTATTGCTTTAAAAATAGGTATTATAGTTGCCATACTACCTGTTATTTTTGCATGTTACCTATTCTGCTGGTGTCATAGTTGGTTACCTGTTTTAACAATGAAGCTTTATGTGCTATCCACTATTGGTAAAAAGCAACATGCTACAGAGGGTGTTATCTTGGCCTAACGCTCCTTCAAGCAGGGTTATTGACATTTATGGCGTGTCAATTTAGGGTTGATTCGGTTTCCTGCTGGCAAACCAGGAAGATTGCCCTAAGCGCTTTTGTCTGACGGGATACGGGTATTAGCTCGCAAACAGAAACTAGGAGCTCAAAACCGTTCAAGGAGCTCTCATGCTGAACCCGTTGAGCTTTACTAAAGCATGGATCAGGTTTTTTTATGGCAAGAGATTTTTATCAGGTTCTGGATGTCTCGAAAGATGCATCCCAGGAAGAGATAAAGAAGGCCTACCGAAAACTTGCCAGGAAATGGCATCCGGACATAAATCCAGGCAATAAGGAGGCGGAGCAGAAATTTAAGGAGATATCTCAGGCCTACGACTGTATCGGCGACAAGGAAAAAAGAAAACTCTACGATGAATTTGGCCAAGAAGGCCTTCGGGCGGGATTTGACGCTGAAAAGGCCAGGGAATACAAGAAGTGGACTTCCTTTCAGGAGGCAGGCCGGCAGAGAGCCGGACAAGACTTCGGCCAGTACCAGAGCTATGAGGATATCTTTGGTGATCTCTTTGGTTTCGGCGGAGCACGGGGTGGTCCGGGGACCACCATGGCAGCAAGGGGAAGGGATATCGAACACGATATGACAATTGATTTGATCT
>CP070700.1:2638103-2645295 GCA_020349865.1 Desulfobacteraceae bacterium | reverse complement strand
CTGTTGCTCATCACCTACTTCTGCTCTGCTCATAAACTCTCGCATACCGGGGGTAGGTTTCGTAATGGTATCACTAAATAGATCAATGCGTATATTATTCATATATTTCTCCTGTTCTACCTTGTAATATCAAAAGGCTTTACCACGCTCTCTGTGTAAGTATTGTTCCCCGCCAAAAGGCGGGGCTTAACGATGAAGAACGGGGTGTAGGGGTCTCTTACAAAATGCCGCGAAGTCCTACCTTAATCCTATTTTGAGTTTGCGGCCACATAGGCATTGATAAATCGATCGATTGCATCGTTTACCTCGGTTCTAATGTTTTGTGCGAAATTTATTCCAAAACGAGTGTTTGACCAAGTCGTAATGCCAAGTACCCTGTTTTTGGGCCTTCTCTCCAAATATACATTCTGGCGTAACTTGATAATTATGGAAATAAAGTAAAACTCTGTGTCTTTAGTGGTGAAAGCTCTCAAGGCACCAACCATTAAAGTGAGAGAGGGGGCACCCGGCACCATCTGACCTTCTTTTTTGGATACCACCTTAATCCCCGCCATCCCGAGCTTTGTTACTAAGTCCTTTTCCAGTTTCCCGCGGGTCAACCCATATTGTTCGAGTCCAGATTCTAAACCTTGAACCATAACATGAAGCGTGTTGATACCGCGCAGCGTTTCTTGCTCGTTTATACCATCAGAAGCAAAGACAAAAGGAGGCAGGTTCAACAAAGTAAAAACCACAGTTATCAGAAGAACATGCAGACCTCTGTTATTCATTGGTTATCTCCCTTTTATGGCCAAAGCACCCCTAAAAACTTGCTGGAATACTAAGATAAATATCTCAGGAATGCAATTCAAAAGATCCGCTGCAGGGATTTAACAAGGTGAACAAGACGGGAGAAACCAAAAGATATGCTAAATAGGAAAAAAAGGTTGAAGTTATGATTCGTTTTTGTGTTCATCCTTCCACGCATGATATCTATTCATGTAGTCATCTGCAACTTTCTTTGAGTCAAGGGATAGATACTCAGCATAGCTTACAATAAAACCCCTTGTATAGGCCTCAGGTGGAAGGGCATCAAAGTCTTCAAGCTCTATGCTCTCAAGATACTGGGTTTGCACCCTCGTCGAAAGCGCAATGTCCTGCAATTCAATACTAAGCCGCTCTCGTATTTCCTGCAATACTTTTCCGCTAAAGGTTGTAATGTCTGTTGGTGCTTGTTTAATGTCTTTCGAAACAAATCGGGGGCCTTTAGCGTGGTCTGGAACAACATTTTCCTTCTCGAATAAATTCATTAAGCTGTGATAAGCCTCTTCAATCTGGCGAAGGATCTCCCTTTTTTGCTCTTTAGATATCTCATCTTCAATAGGTAATGTTACAATAGAGTCCCTTGAATATAATGCCTTAAGGTGCAGATATGCTCTCCTAATCTCCGATAATGACGCACCAGAGGAAAGTTCAAGGGTCTCAAGGTATTTGCTGTAATCTTCTCGGCACATATTCAAATATTTGTACGAATATCTCTTCCCTCCAAAAGGTTTTCCGTGAGCCTTTCGATCTCTTTTGCACAACGTGAGGCAGGATAGGTCCGTATATAGGGCTGCCTTTTGTTTATGCATCTGGAAATAATAGTATCATTCTCAATGTATCCGACATAGTTAGCATTCAGGCCAAAATATTTCTTGCAAATACTCTTAACTGAATTCCCAATCATTATCTCTTGATTGCTGCTTATCCGGTTTAAAATAATATGTGTCCTGAAATTGAACAATTCATTGTTAATAATATTCTCTATTGTCTTTGACAAACCTTTGAGATAGTCAATAAGTTGATTCAAATTCTTTATATCATATTCTCTCCTGTTTTTCCAGGTGTTCTGAATAACATCTTTAAGCCCATGATCCCCCAAGGAGTTTATCAGCTGTCTGAAAAAGGCATTTTTTAAAAAATAATACAGGTTTTCAATGGAAGTTATTTCGGGTAATATTACCACTACCATTTTATCAGCAAGTAGAAACGTGTCAATGGTGTTAAAGTGCGAACCGGCGCCAAGGTCAATAAGGATGTAATCAGCGTTGAGTTGCTTAATATGCCTAAAAAGTTTCTGTTTCTGCGTATATTTAATACCATCAGGGGATAATGAATGGATCGCTCCTATGAGCAATCCCATATTCTTTATACCACTATCAACAATGAGGTCAGAGAGTGACGCATTATTTTCGAAAAAATCCGTCAGGGATATTCTCGGTTTATCAATGCCAAGAAACGTATGAAGATTTGCGCCCCCAAGATCAGCATCAATCAATACAACTTTCTTATCCCGTAAGGCCAAACAGTTACCCATACTGCTTATTATAAAGCTCTTTCCTGTACCCCCCTTACCCCCACCGATTGTCCAGATCTCAGGGCTTCGTTCTTTAGTAGATGTCATAATCCAACATTCTAATTCTGTTCAGATATCTGTCACGCCACCCGCTTGTAAAACCCATAGATGCGATGAATCGCCAACACTCACAATTGAGAGCATAAAACAGTTTACGTCCAATGTCGCCACCTGTAATCATTGCGAGCGACTGAAAGGAGCCACACAATCTATAATTTGTACTCCCCTCAACAAAACGTATATCTAGTGCCCATCCATAAATGAAATAAAGGCACGAGCAAGTGTCCAATTCAGAAATGAGCAATTTTCTACAAGATCAAGAAAATCAAAGGATTACGCGGAGCCGTACTGTAGTACGTCGCACAAGGAATCCAGCAGATTGACGCCGAGATTATGAAAAAGGGCCATTTCTGGATGGACACTATCTAAGGATTATTCCCATTCGATTGTACTGGGGGGTTTAGAGGATATATCGTAAACCACGCGGTTTACCCCCTTTACGCTGTTAATAATCCTGTTGGAAATCCTTGCCTGCACTTCGTACGGAATCCTTGTCCAGTCGGCTGTCATGGCATCCAGACTGTCAACCACCCGAATAGCAATCACGTTTTCATAAGTCCTTTCATCACCCATCACACCCACGGTCCTCACAGGAAGAAGGACGGCAAAAGACTGCCAGACCTTTTCATAAAGGCCTGCTTTTCTGATTTCCTCCAGGACAATAACATCGGCAGACCTCAGTATCTCCAGTCGATCACGGGTCACCTCGCCAAGGATCCTGACTGCCAGGCCCGGACCCGGAAATGGCTGGCGGATCACCATTTCCCTAGGAAGACCAAGTTCCACCCCTACCTGCCTCCCCTCATCTTTGAAAAGCTCCCGAAGGGGTTCAATGAGTTTTAGTTTCATGGTTTCGGGCAGTCCCCCGACGTTGTGGTGGCTTTTTATTGTCGCCGATGGTCCTTTAAAGGAAACACTTTCAATGACATCCGGATAAAGCGTGCCCTGGGCCAGATATTTTGCGCTACCCAGGTCCTTGGCATTCTGCTCAAAGACCCTGATGAACTCTCGGCCAATGATTTTTCTTTTCTCCTCGGGGTCTCTGACGCCCCTCAGACAACGCAGAAAATGCTTTGAAGCATCAACCAGATGCAAGTCCATGCCATAATACTCCTGGAAGACTTCCATGACTTCCTGTGCTTCCCCCCTTCTGAGGAGGCCATTGTCAACAAAAATGCAGGATAGCTGATCCCCAACAGCCTTTTGAAGCAAAACCGCTGTGACTGAAGAATCAACCCCGCCCGAGAGTCCGCAGATTACACTGTCTTCTCCGATTTCTTCTCTAAGTTTCTTGATTGTCCGACGAACAAAAGAGGTCATTGTCCAGGAGGGCTTACACTCACATATTCTAAAGAGAAAGTTTTTGAGAATCCTCGTTCCTTCCGGCGTGTGCGCTACCTCCGGATGGAATTGGACACCGAAATGCCTTCTGGACACATCTGCCATTGCTGCTATTGGGCTGTTCTTACTGTGCCCAAGCACTACGAAACCCGCTGGCATTTCATCAATACGGTCCCCGTGGCTCATCCACATCGTCTCCTCGTCCGCCATTCCAAACCCATAAAACAGGTCCCGGTTATCTTCAATGGTCATCATGGCATTGCCGTATTCACGGTCCGTGGCTCTTGCAACAACACCACCAAGTGAATGAGTAATGAATTGCATCCCGTAACATATGCCTAAGACAGGGATATTCAGGTCCAAAATTCGCCTGTCCGCCTTAGGTGCGTTTTTCTCATATATGCTTGCAGGCCCACCCGAAAGTATGATGCCCCTTGGGGAAAACGACTTTATTTTTTTAAAGGTTAGATTGAATGGGTGAATTTCACAATAAACCTGGGCCTCACGGATTCGTCTGGCTATAAGCTGTGTGTACTGGGACCCAAAGTCAAGGATGAGTATTTTCTGTTTGTAAACGTTACTTGACATAAGACAGTAGACCGCCAGCCCTCTATTCCACCCTGTAGTTTGGCGCCTCTTTGATGATGATCACATCATGCACATGGCTCTCCCTGAGCCCTGCAGGCGTAATCTGAACAAAGTCGGGTTCGTTCTGAAGCGCTTCAATATTACGGCATCCCAGATAACCCATACCGGCCTTTAACCCGCCCACAAGCTGGTAAACAGTGTCCGCCAGCGGACCACGATAGGGTACCCGGCCCACAATACCTTCCGGCACTAATTTTTTATCCAAGTCAGCTTCTTCCTGGAAATATCGATCTTTGCTCCCTTCTTTCATAGCTTCCAGAGACCCCATGCCCCTGTAAACCTTATAGGTTCTTCCTTGAAACAGGATTGTCTCCCCCGGGCTTTCTTCGGTTCCTGCAAACAGGCCTCCGATCATGACGGAATTGGCCCCGCCGGCCAGTGCCTTGGTGATATCGCCAGAGTACTTGATCCCCCCGTCCGCTATAACGGGAACCCCGGACCTCTCTGCTTCGGAAGCACATTCCATTATGGCCGTCATCTGTGGAACGCCCACGCCCGCTACTACCCGGGTCGTGCAGATGGATCCGGGGCCTACGCCTACCTTCACGGAATCGGCACCTGCATCTATAAGTGCCCTCGTCCCTTCAGCCGTTGCTACATTTCCCGCAGCCAACTCCAGGTCGGGGAATCTTTTCTTTATGTCCTTAACTGTTTTAACAACTTTCTCCGAGTGGCCGTGTGCTGTATCAACCACCACCAAATCCACATTTGCAGCAATAAGGCTTTTTAATCTCTCCTCCATATCCGCTCCGACTCCAACAGCTGCACCCACCCGCAGGCGACCAAGTTTATCCTTACATGAATCCGGATATTTCTTTATTTTCTCTATGTCCTTGATTGTGATGAGTCCCTGCAATTTACCCTTCTCATCCACCACTAAAAGCTTTTCTATTCGTCTTTCATGGAGGATAGCCTTTGATTCCTCCAGGGTGATTCCTACCCTTGCTGTGGCTAAATTATCCTTGGTCATTACTGCTTCGACCCTTTGATCCAGATTTGTCTCAAACCTGAGGTCTCGGTTTGTGATAATGCCCAAAAGATTTCCGCCCTTTACCACAGGGACCCCAGAAATCCTATACTTATTCATAATATCCAGAACTTCATAGATTTTTCGATCAGGCTCAATAGTTATAGGGTCGACAATCATTCCGCTTTCAGATTTCTTAACCTTTTCCACCTCCAGAGCCTGCCGCTCCGCACTCATGTTTTTGTGAATAATCCCTATACCACCCTGCCGGGCCATGGTAATGGCTGCCTTTGATTCAGTCACGGTATCCATGGCAGCGCTGACAATGGGTATGTTCATAGTGATATTTCGTGAGAGCCTTGTTTTAACATCCGCCTGGTTTGCCAATACAGAAGACTGTGCCGGAACTAAAATAAGATCGTCAAATGTGTAACCAAATGAAATATTTTTTCTAATCATTTCCTACTCCATTCATACTCTCAATGAGAATGCCCTCCAACAGGTCTGACATGCTCACCGTCAGTTGATGTGATTTAAAAAGGCGGAGGATACTTATTACTACAAGACAGCCGGCCAAAATTACATCGGCCCTGTCTTTGTCCAATCCTGGAAGTCTTAATCTTTCGCCAAAACTCATATTCTTTATCTCACTGAAAAGCGCTTCGATCCTTCGTCTTTTCAATATCAACCCGTTAATCCGCTCTACGGATATATCTCCTGCAGAGATCCTATGAAGCATGACCGCGAGCGTCGTTACCGTCCCGCCTGTTCCCACAAATATAGACGGGGCCCGCTGCCCTGGCACACAAATCTTGGCCTCGTTTAAATACTGATTTATGTGTCTTAAAAGTGCGGAAACCTGAGTTTCCTCTGGAGGATCTGACCCAAGATATCTTTTGGTCAAAATCATGGCCCCCAGGGGGAGAGACCTGACGAGTCTCCTACCGCCACCATCAATCAAAATTTCCGTGCTTCCACCACCCAAGTCAAATACCACAAAAGGGCCCGCATGAATTTTCAAAGCATTTAACGCCCCTTTCGCACTTAGAAGGGCCTCTTCAATGCCCGTTATGGGTCTTGCGCGGATACCCGTGTGCGCATAAATGCGGTCCAAAAATTCTACACTGTTGGCTGCCTCCCTTACTGCACCTGTGGCAACCGCACGTACTGAATGAACGCTGAACCGATTGATGTAACCAGAGAAATCTTGCAGGGCATTCAGGGCTCGTTCCATGGCCCTGGGCGGAATGATCTTTTTCTCCGATTGGGTAAGACCTTCAGCAAGGCGGATATACACTCTTCTTCTGGCTAATGGCTTGAAAACGCCGGCCATCTTCGATTCCTTCGCAACCAGGAGCCTAAGGGTGTGAGAGCCTATATCGATAGAGGCAAGGATTTTACCCATTGATACTTAATTATCAGAGTTAGGGTTGTTTTTCAAGGTACAAAAGTGGGTAGATTTATGAGCATTATCTGAGCACAGGGTAGTTTTTGAATTCTATCAATTATCAATCATATCATTGTGTTCCAACATAGATCGGCCTGAAATAGCTTTCATCTCTATTGAGCGCATTGTCTATGGCTCGTATTATCCTGCCCTTGTCATCCGGCATTCTTCCATAAACGTTCACGTAGTTGGTATAATGATCACTAAAAATTTCTGAAGTCACCTCAAGGGACTCAATAATCCTCCTGGTTTCCCCCAGTACCTCATGGGCAGAGAGCATTATAAATCGCCCTTTCTCGATCTTATGTAATAGCAGTGTGTTGGTTTTGGGAAGAAAGGTGCGTAAACGAAT
>CP070700.1:2630376-2638003 GCA_020349865.1 Desulfobacteraceae bacterium | reverse complement strand
CCGCCACTTCGTGAAAGGAAAGCGGATATCCCCTCACTATTGCAGCATTTTATAAGCCTGAAAGCCAAGGAATTGAAATTACCCACTATTCCTACCCTGTCTTCTGGCGCTATTGACCCTATAATGGAATACCATTGGCCGGGCAATGTACGGGAGTTGGAGAATGTAATTGAGCGCGCTTTAATACTCAATCCCACAGGTCCGTTGACTTTTGAACATCTGAATCTGGGACAATCGAAAAAACCGATGGAATTAGTGGGATACAGAGAAGAAACAGATAATCTCGATGCGATAATTTAACGGCATATTCATCGAGTATTAACCAAAACAAAGGGTAAGGTTCATGGGCGGGATGGGGCGGCTGCCGTTCTCGGAATAAATTTAAGCACGCTGAGGAATCGGATGAAAAAATTGGGGATTGTTTATGGAAGAAAAAGTAATTATTGAACAATACATTTAAGATGCTATACGGAAAACTATTTTGTGACTACAAAGAGAATCATTGAAAAGTAGAAAAGTGCATATTAACCCAAATGATCCTTTTCTTTTCATCAATCCTCCCTTTTCCAGGATACTTGCATCATCCTTGAATATCATCAAAACCAAGTATATATCGAGTAGTCATAACAATCAAGTACCGGTCTATGAACAATCTTAGCTGGAAGCTCTCAGGGCGAGGGTGAAACAGTGGGCGATTTCACCCTGATGATTTCTGAGATATCCATCCAGAAGGTGCAAGTATCATCCCCCTCAAAAACCTGTGATATGTCTGACTGACCGGGAGGCGCAATTGTGTTGGCATTTCAATTACTTGAGAGGCCTTGGTAGGACTACCTGAACAGTTGAAAAGTCAGAGTCAGATTTCTCGTTCCACACTTATGATAATTTGGGTATCCTTGAATTGACACCCATTTCAGATTACAAAACGCAGTCGTAAGTAAATACAAGGAATTATGATGAGCTTCAGGCACACTTCAAACCTGAGAATCGCAGAGAGATAAGCCGCAGAGCACAGTGGTATTGCAAATTTAGAATCGTATGGGCAGTTTCAATCAAATACTGGCCCATTTTCTTTAAATGCTCAAATTTGCTTACTTCTTGAAAGAATAAAAAAAGTAAAAAGAGGAAGGCAAATAGTTATTTATACCAGTGTGGTTACGCCTCACAGGGAATTCCGCAGACTGGCGCTAAGATTTTGGACTACCGCTATAGCAGGCCCTCATCTAAAATGCATTGCTGTCAACGTGTGAAAGTAGATATTTTTAATCTTCTTATGTGCAGATAAAAACACCCAGATTGCCCAGCCGTATATTTTTCAGGCCTGCTGCTTTTGCTTTTTGATAGGCATTCACCATCTCCTTCGCAGTTGGACTCCTAGAGGATTTCATCTGATACTCAGGAAAAAAGGCCAGTATAGTAAAGGGGATAGCAGGGTCGGTTGCTTTCAAAGACCTGGCAATCCCTCCTTAGCCGTCAGGCCAAAGTTTAGTCAAAAATAAAAATGATTAAATATCAATAGGTTATAATATAAAAGATAAAATAGGAGAGCACATATTTCGTATCTTGCCATTGGTTTTTTTCCTGTTCCATCAGAACACTGTGACCCCATTTCAATTTCTCGCAGCAAGCCTTTGCATAGATGCCTCTACCCACTTCATAGTTAGCTCGACATACTTCTTGTGTCTTTCCCCGTCAATTCCTTCAAGAAAGTTCTCTTTTTGTGTTCTAATTTTTTCCAAAAGACTCAGATCTTTTTCCCCCCCCATTCTTCCCAACCCTCGACTCACTATTCTCAGAAGTTGCAGAAGGTTCGGGAAGAAGCGCTTGCTTTCTTTAAGCAGATAGATCGTTCCTTTCGGATCTCCGTATACCTGGGCTGCACTTCTTATCAAAGCGCGGGCCGTGTTTCCCCCTATTAGAGAGAGGAATATGTAAACTTCTCTTTCAAGAAAGAACATGTCGCGAAGATGCATCTGTTCTCCTTCAGTCCTGCCGGAATCAAGCGCTTGAGTAAGTTCTCTGTTAATCAATTTTACCTTTTCAAAAAACTTATCGTGATTGCTGTCAATCAGCTTCGACGCGGCAGCCACCATTTTGGTATCCAGTCCTTTGCTGATCTTTAGAACCTCCTCTGGGGTGATTTCGATATATTTACGAAATTCTTTATCATGCTTGCTGGCGAATAAAGTGAGTAGCACAAGGGCACACTGGTCAGAAAAGGTAACCATCGTGGGATCATCGAAAAAGTCCGAAAGCAGGGCATTAAGGATACCCTCAGGTTCTTTCAGGCGGACGACCAGTAGCTGGAGAGCATTCAGAAAGGCTATCCGATCCTCGCGTTGAAGCATCATCTTAAGGTACTGCCACAAAAACATAAAAACTTTCTTTCCATACTTGGCTAATTCAGAGGTATTTCTTTCAAAGGTTACTCTGATAAAACAACCTTGATCGTCAAAGCAACTCTTAAATAAATCGATGAGTTCCTCTGCCTCATTTACAGAAATGCCAAAGTCCTTTGCAATGATCTTGTAGTCATATGCGTCAAAGCTTATTCCTCGCTGTGCCATGTTTCTCATTTTCTTTTTGATGGCTGATCGTGCCTTGAAAAAGCCTACCATCGTTTTCAGTTTTGAATGGATTCTTCCTACTGTCGTCTCTGTTTCTCCGGTTTTGGCTTTGATCACACCGTCATGGACCTCAAGGTTGTCATAGACATGGTCAGAAACCTTATCTAGGCGACTTTCAACATTGTCAAGTACTTCGTCCATAACGGGCTGGCTCGTATCAGTCTTTTCAATGGATGCTAAGAGATTCGAGGCCAGCCGGAGGCGCTCTCCAAGATTTTGTGGATCGATCTGCTGAAAATCATCTCCGTATACACTCCCAATAACACGGGCCATCTCTTGAGGGGAGTTGCCGTACTCGCCCGCCACCAGCCGGGCAACCTCGGACTTTTGCTTTGAAACAAACTCCCCCTCATTGTCCACAATCAACCACTTGATGTTGTTCACCTCGATTGGAGGATGTACCAGTTTCTCCCGAAGAGTTTTGATACCCAGGATGGCATTGTAGACGCTCTGAAACTGTTCTTCAGAAACCGCATAATTCGGTCCACGCATCCAGGTGTCAACCTTCTTCACCAAGGTTTTCATTGTTTCAGGGCTTGCACCGTTAACTCCGGCAAGCAGGGTCAGGTTTAGGTCGGGTTGATCCCGCTCATCATGAATCAACGAAAAAGATTTTTCAGAGGAGGTCTTTTCGAACACCGCAGAAGAACCAGGTCTCACAGCCTGACTGTAGCAAGACAGGATGTGCAACGCAACCTGCATAGCATCCGAATAAGCAGGGGACTCCTCGGGTATCTGCAAATAAAGGGAGCTAATTCCATGGTCCGAAAAGACCTGAAAGGCCCTAATCAATCTTGTTTGAAGATCGGTCGAGGCGTCCTCAAGGCTCTTGACCATGGCAGCAGCACTGGCTATGTCGAAGAGGATGTTGCCAAATAAAACGACGTAATCAATCCTTTCTGATGCCTTTGTGCCTGTCAGGAGCCCCCTATGACGTATGAGGATCTTTCCGTCGTGACCTGGCATACGACCAAGCCCATGGAGAACCGCCAAGAGTTCATTAAGGAATTCTTTCGTTGTCTTCGCATCTTTCATTAAATGGGTATCTTTGAGACATGCACCCAAAAGGTGTGCGAGCTTCCCAAGGAGGCCGCGGCAGGCATTCAGCTTTCTTTCTTCCTTGCTCAAGGCCTGGCCGAGGGTGGTCAGCCTTCCAAACTCTATCCCTTCAAGCTGTTCGTAGAGCCTTTTCGCATCTTCATCCAAGACGAAGGTTTTCTCTTCCATCATCAGTGAATTTTTCTCCTAATGTGATCAACACACTGGTATGCCTTTTTCTCGTCGCGCGCTCTCAGATAACAAGCAGTTCAGATAACCTGGTAAATCGCTAAGCTACAAACTGAGGAGTAGGAGGCCCTCTAAATCATATTACAAAACCGCTCTCCACTCTGCCGATTTCTAACTCTTGGATGGTAAGCACTTCTATTGATCCCGCTGTCATCCGCTAATCTAAAGGGGGTAAATCGATCTTATTTAAGATAGTTCTCAGTAGTCTCTAGTAGTTTCGATAGATCAAAGGGCTTGCTCAAATAAGCTACAGAACCGGCCAATTTCCCCTTTACGTTATTGGCACCCCCTTCTTTGCCAGTCAATATGATGACAGGAATATCCATAAGCTCGGAATTGTCCCGGATGATAGAGAGCACTTTGTACCCGTCTAGTTTAGGCAGGATGATATCCATGAGAATCAAGTCTGGCTTTGTCTTATCCAGTTGGTTCAAAGCCTCAAGGCCGTCGCCCGCTTCTATGACTTCGTTCCCCCTTCTGGCAAAGGCTATAGAAATAGCCTTTCGTATTGGAGGGCTGCTTTCCGCGAGAAGTATCTTCTTTTTCTCGGCTTTCACTGTTGTTGCTGGCGCAGAACCGGGCACCTTTTTTTTCACCACTGTCTCTTGAGCAAACATATCTTCACTGGAGGTGAGGAGATTTATTAACATGTGTAGTTGCTCTGCATAGAACTTCTTCTCCGGGAACATTTTGACGGTGTTGTTTAACTGATCGAGTCCTTTTTCCCAATTTCCAAGATTGAAATGGGCAATGCTAAGATAATAGTGAGCAGGAGGATTGGTTTCCCTTGTGGCCACCTTCGTGTACATATCGATTGCCTGTTGGAGTATTCCCCGATTTGCAGCCTTCGTGCAAACCAATAATTCTTCATGAACAAAAAGATGTGCCCGGCAATATGGGCATTTAAAGGTCTTCACATTCGCAGGTGCCCAGCAAAAGGGGCAACGCCGGATTTGTCCGCTTCTCAATGTTCTCTTCGCAAGTTCGACTTTATGGATCTCCTCCACGACTTCAGGATCGTTTGGGGCAATCTTCTCCGCTCTGCTCAGAGACCCTTCTATGGATTTCATGTTGCCGCTAACGCGGGAATACCACAGCCAACCCTTGTGGCTCTTTGGGTACGCCTTCAAGAACGCAGCCAGCTTTTCCTGAGCTTTCTTGTAGTAGTGGCCTTCAGCCAGTGTGACAGCCTCATTGAATAACGAGTCATGACGGGGGGCGGCATCGTCTCTTTCATCTATGACCTTGGCGGCTTCCATTAGCATTTGCATGAGGGGGGCATGGATTGTCCTTCTATTGCTGGCTAATTCTTTAATCTTCATCTCCGTACCTTCCCACCCGAGGATCTCGATGGCAACACTGTCACCGGTCAACTCATTAGCTTCAGCATCGATCAACTGCCCATCTTTCAAATGCAAGTACCCGACCTTTCCTTTGGAAGTAATCTCGATCGTACAAGTTTTTTCTTCCATTTCAAATACTTGAAGGAAATTAGTCACAGTAAAGTCACTGATGAGGCTTTTGGAACTCTCATCCAGCGCATGCTGTACCTTTTCGAGGAGCTCCAAAAGGATAAACGGCTTTTTGAGGTAATGCAAAACGCCGGCATGCTTCAGCTTGCTCTTGATTTCGGGGGAGTCGGAAGCTGTCACAACGATCACTGGAATGTCCCTGTGGCCGCCCTTCTTCATGTAGGCCAAGAGTTCAAACCCATTCATGGCCTGTCCGTCGATGTCCATCACAATCAGATCGACCCTGAATCTAGTTAGAACACCCAAAGCCTCCTTGGCGTTGGAAGCAGACTTGACAAGAAGGTCCTCGGTGGGTTTTGCTGTAAAGGATCCATAAGCTTTCAAACCATCGATTACAAGACGGGGAAATTCCTTGTGTTCTTCGACTACCAGGATTGTTTTCATGTCAGCGCACCGCTTCATGTAAATCAGCCATAATAGGGTGTGGTTCTTCGCTGTTTTGTGTGGATAAGTTAGAAATCGAATTAGCCTTTCCGGAGACTCTGTCTTGAGACCCACGGGATTTATCGCTTTCATGCCAAAACGAAGCTTGATGACCCTGAAAAAAGTCGGAATTCAACCGATTTTGGCAGTGCAATATATTGATATTATCGGTTATCATTGCTAATAACTTGAATTTTAGCGGGACCACTATGGCCCACCTCCCTTCGTCCTCCCACTCAGCTCGGCGCTGAGTGCAGTTCCCACACTTGCTCTAGGCTACCCACACTAAATGGCGAAGAGGCGAGGTGTTTTTGCTACTAAGAATCTCTAAAAAACCTAATATGTTAGAGTATCACTTTCTCTACGAAAATGAAAGGAGGAAGTGTTACACTAATATCCGACCTTGGGTTTGTTGGACCTGCAGTTTATAGTCTTTCAGTGCAAAAAAACAGGTCAGCAGTGGAAGAGCACCGCCGTTTTAGGCGGCGAATTGTGTTTATTCTCCCTGCCTGCCCTTTTCAGCCCTCTGATAACTGATTGTAGACATACCTATCCCTTAAAGATAGCTCTCATAGCTTCGAGTTTTGCAACCAATCCTAAGTATTGACCAATTCCCATCCCCTTAACCGAATGTCGTTGAACCGTGTTCGGAAACGTCGTCCTCCTTTAATAAACAACTGATTGCCATGAAACACAATCTTCCCAGACATATGATATAATGTCTATCTTACAGTTTGAACCTGATAGCGATGCCAGGTTTCGCCCGGACTGTTCAAGATAAATAGCCGATAAAAATTGTAAGCCAAAACCCCAATCCTAAAGAACACAGCACTGGCTTCAAATTGTCTACAAGGCATCCGCTTCATACCAAAACCTATCTTCAGTTCCTTTATCCGGTTTTCACTGCATTCCCTCGTTGATTGTGCTAACAAACTATCCATTCAGCGGGGTCCTTCCTGTTGGATGCGATCACTCTATACCTTAGATTCGCATCTCCTTCACCAAACATATTGCTTTGATACGGCCTACGGATCACCGTGAGTCGAAAGGCTTTATTGGTTTTGTTATTCGAGTGAACAATTTTATCAATATGTCCGCTCTTATGGGGCTTCTAAACTTCTTTAGCAATGGGTCTTATGGAAGCCGAGAAGGGCAAAACAAAATTGCACCCAATTCCGCGTAACCATTTCGTTGAGGCGCAGACAAAGAGGCGTTGTTTTCGGGAACTCCGACGAGTTAGGGTACAGCTTAACGAGGTGAACAAGAAAATTCTTCAGGTAATGGATGAGATAAAGCCCTTTTAAAAGACTATTTTCAACTCAGCAAAAGTTTTATCCTACAGCCGGAATCTTGATAAAAGGCGGGAATACTGGGCAAAGCTTCTTTCGACAGTATCAACCTCAAATTCCATAAGATTCAAATTTTTAATCGATATCTTGAGAAAATGCTGGAATCACATTTTCAGCTAGTTCCTCAATCTCAACATTTTTCTCTTCTTGTAGCTGAGCAATTTTTGAGGCGCACTTCTCTTTGAGTGCTTGCATCTCCTGCTTTCGAGTTTTCTCGATCTTAAGGAGATTGGCTTTGTATTTTTTTTCAGCTGCACGCAGCTGGGCAAGGCGTTGTACTTCCGCGTCCTTAAGCGCGTCCTGGCGTTGAGCGATCTGTGCGGTGTATTTCTTTTTAAGGGTATTTAAGGTCTGCTGGTGGCTTTCCTCGGCTTTGGCTAATTGTTCGTGTATCTGCTTCTGAACGGAT
>CP070700.1:2617938-2630276 GCA_020349865.1 Desulfobacteraceae bacterium | reverse complement strand
CGGCAGGCAAGGGCTAACCCTTGCGTGTACAGCGGGGCTTCCCGTTTTCTTCCCAGCGATCAGTAACAGAGACGTCAGCCAGCACCAGTTGAGAATGCCCGACCCCGACAAGTATCTCCGTGAGAATGGAATCGCCAGACTGACGAATGTCCACGCGCACCGCCTTCAATTGCTGCCCGAGTAAGGGCTGTTCCTCTATGGCAGGCGTAAAGATGCAGTTCCAGCGAGGCCGGAAATCTTCTCTGAAGCTCATAGCCACGAAAACCTGTGGCTTCAGATCATTGCACCAGAACCCATCGAAAAAGACTCGTGGGTGCATTGGTTTTCCTTCGATATCATACAACTAACGAAGCTGTCGAAAAACCCTGAAAATCATGATTTCAGAGCTTTTCTCAGTTCGTAAGTAGTTGATTTTATAAAATATGGAAATTGACAAAAAACCATAATTAAGCTTTTTCGACAGCTTCAACGACTGAGCTAACCGGCGAGCGCCCGTAAGGCGCGTAGTCCGGTTGAGCGAATTGTTATCTGCTGTTGCGGGCATACCAAAATTCACGATTCAAGACTTCTATTGATTTTACTTTACCTTTTCAATTGGGTTTCCTAGTCCGGCAATGAGTCATCTCGCGAGTTTATAAATGCGGATCGCGTTCTGTTCGGCGATCTTTGCCCTTGCCTC
Organism: Desulfobacteraceae bacterium; assembly: GCA_020349865.1. The sequence goes on along the minus strand of CP070700.1, from coordinate 2,629,597 downwards.
TGGGCTAAGTTGCTCAAGCAACTCGTGAAAACGCCGCACATGTCGTGAATAGCTCCGCATGGCCGGTGCGTGCGCAATGTCCATTCCCACCATGAAGCGGTCCGGAAACTCTTCGTACAGAGATTTCATCTCAGGTAAAAAAACTCCATCTCGCTCGATCAGCGATGTGAATTCCTCCATGCGTGGCCAGCCTGACCCATAGTGTTTTCCCACATTAGTCATGCCGCCAAGATCGCAAAACAGATTCGGGAAACGCGACAGCACGTTGCGGATAACCGCTGCTTTGCTGCGACCGCAGCTATGTGCCCATACGTAGCGCGTGCCCGGGTTTTCCGCTATCAATCTCGAAAAATCAGTGACCAGTGTCGGATAGCCTTCCATGTGTATCACCATAGGTACGTCGTACCGGGCTGCAAGCTTGCTGAAACGCCGCATCAACTCTGAGTAGATCGGATTGTCCTGTTCCGCATGGCGCCCAGATGAGTAGGCCCAATGACGGACGATGAACTCTCCTATACCAAAGAATTTCCCGGATGCGAGCTTGCGCTCCGTTTCCCGAATCAGCGACTCAACATCGGCATCGGGCGTAGTCCATTTATCGGCGCCAGTGAGCAGCGGGCGTTGCATGCCTACCAGCGGATAGAACCGTCCGGGATATTTCTCGGCGAGTTTAAGAGCTAATTCGTCATCTCCAGGCAGATCAAAGTAACCGGCTGGGCCGGGGTAGTAGCGCGCCATCACGATTTGTTTCGACACGCCATTCTTGTCCATCAACTCAAGGATCATAGTCGATTTGAACGAAGCACCAATATGCCCGTGTGCATCGATGATGGGAAATTGTCCACTACGAATGGGGCCAGTACTAGTGCATGCCGTGCCCAATAACGCTATCAGTAAATTAACCATTACCATTTTCCATATCATGCTATACGCCTCCAGATGTTCGTGATGAGCAGATAACGTCAAGGATGAGCTGCAGGCCACAAGAGTTTCAAGAACCAAAATCATTTTCGTTTTGGGCCTGAGTTACTTCATGTCAGCTCCATCCCTTTGTTAGAAATTTTAAACGTTTAATTTGTTCTGTTGGCTTGTCTTATTCATCTCTTTGAGCACAGGGTCAACTTTTGACCAGTACCAATATACCGGCCCCAGTCCAAATGTGAAAGCTGCAAAAAGCCAATACCACCATGGGTCTGTGCCAAGACTCAAAAACAAATATTTAAATCCATATCGCCTAATACGATAATTCCCTTCAAATAAAAGCGCCGGCAAATAATAGATTATGAAAGATCCGTAAATAACGAAATCAATTAGCATGAGGGGAATGATTACTCTCTCATTTTTCCCTTTCAAGAGAATTAAAAAAAGAATCCCGAATATTGAGATACAGAAAAACGGAAGTATTCTGCACATCCACATACAATTTTTCGGATCTTCCAAAAATTTCATAATCGATTTCTAACGCCGCCGGTCACTGGTTGCCATGGAGCGCAGCGGAATGGCAATCTGGTGCACTGGCTGGTTATGTGTTTAGTTCTTTGCGGTACTTGTGGCCATCAACAGCAAACCCAAAGCACCGATCACGAATCCAATAGGAGTCAATATGCTCGCAACCTGCCAGGTTGTTGGTATACCCGTTGATGAAATAGCATTTGCGGCCTCATCGAGCGTCATTTTGGCAGCAGGCACAAATCGCTGGATCAGGTGCGCAACGGTCACGATCACACAACCGACGGCCAAGAGAAAACCAGAGAAGCTTCTGTTCTTACGGTAGAATGCCATCCCGGCAATCGCCCACAGGATCATTGCCACTGGTAATAGGTATGCTGAAATATGCGGTGTTATCTGATTCATCATTATCCCTCACATAACGGCCGAGCTCAGCGGCCCTGAGCGAGCCTTGAGCTTGTCGAAAGGCGAGTCGAACGGGTCCGACTGCAGCGAGTAGTTAGAGACCACCAGAGAACCTACCCTCGTTTTGAGAGCCTTTTGATGGTGCCAAAGGCTCCAAAATGAACCAGAGCAGAAAATACGAATCCGATGGAATAGAGAAAGAGACTCTTGTTCAACATGAGTTCACCTGGCGTAGCTGGTCTGAAAAACTGAACGTACGTCCCCAGGGCGATGCCCATGAAGCCCAAAACCAAGAGCACGGTCGCAAATACATAGAAGAAGGAAAGGTTTTTCAAAAATGTATAAGTTCTCATCTTCTCTTCTCTCTAAATATGTGGTCTCTAACGGTTGAATTCAGCGGACTCCGCAAAAGCGCAGCTTTTTCGGAGTCCGCTGGAATGATTTGGTTAGTCACCCTGACCCCAACGGCACCAATGGCGCTACGCCATGAGCAAATATCCCAGCGTAGCGCACTTTACGGCAAACAGCGTCGTCCGTGGGCTTAGGCACTGACAAGGCGGCGTTAAAAACCGGCAGGCTTACCCCGGCTAAGGCTTAGCCGATAATATTCGCTCGATATTCTCGTAGGCCAGCTTCCTGGCGGTATCGCTGCTTAGCTGTGATAACCAACCGCGAATTACGCTCGCCCGACGTAGATAGTACTTCTCCCACATGACACTAACCGCCAGGTCTAATCCAATCACGAACCGATCGTTGTATCTCTCATACAGGTTCTTCCAACCTTTCCGCATCCTTAATCCCCTAAAATGCTTCACGCCCAATGTGGACGAGAGCGAAGGCTCAACTCCACATTGGCGCCGCCGCAGGCGGCGCCAACGACAGGCATCACCAGTTGCCATGAAGCGGCAGCGTAATGGCAATCTGGTGCATGCCTTGGTTCGCCGAAGCCAATTTATTCCATGGCCTCGGCGAGCTTTATATCGCCCTTGAGAAGCTCGTTCACTACTGAGGATCGGTCAATTCCCTTCTTCGAAGCAATTTTGTCGACAAAAGCTGAAACCTCCTCATCAAGATAAACAGGAATGTTCAGCTTCATATCCGGATGATAAAACTTGCCTCTTTCTCCTTTTGAAAAATCATACTCTTTTCTCATGTTCATTCACCATATGTTTTGGTTTCTTGTTTTGTTGCTTTCCGGCTTGAAATAATTCTGATTGTGACAGCATCCTCACTTTCTTCTCGAAAGGTATGGATCACAATCAGCAACCTTCCTTTCTCCGAAATACCCATAGTTATCCATCTATCTTCAGCTTCACTGTGGTCTGGATCAAAGATGGAAAGCGCCTTTGAATCTTTGAAAACCGTTGCAGCTTCGTCAAAGGCCACACCGTGTTTATTCCGGTTTTCGCGGTCTTTTGTTGGGTCCCACTCGAAATTGTAATTTACGGACATTTTCAACACTCATTTGGTTTAGTAGCAAAGCCGAATACTTATACGGCGAACACCCAGCTTGAGAGGTGCTAATAAAGCGCAGCAAAATGAGTATCCTTCTCCAAGCTGAGGTTCGGCACGATGTCTTAAATCAGGATGCTCTCAGTAATGATTCTTCAACTGTTTGCGGAACTTGGATAGGAACAAAACGGGAGGAAGGGTACAAATAGTCCTCACCACTCTCATCAATAATGCGAATATCCCCTTCCACAGCAGCATCTTCATCTGGAAGCACACGATAAATTTTATGGACTTCTAATGACGCCGGATAATCTACATTATTGATGCAAACCACAAATTCCGGTAACTTGCGTTTTGATTCTTTCATGGCTTACTCCAAATACCTTTTGCGTTTAATTTCTTTTTTTCCAATACCATGAGCCTCATACCAGTGATGCTCGGCCAACTTAGTTTTCCCTGATGTAAGTCGAATATGGGCAATTCCTTTCATTGTTTTCCAATTTCCAGATCCATAATTTTTCTTCAAGCGATTGAGTTCACGAATTCCTGAACCCCTCGCAATTGTTTCAATCTCTGAAATTTCATCAATTATATCAAAATTCATGAACGCCATCCAATACTTCAACTTTGCAACAATATAAGTGCCAAAGGTTAAAGATTGTATGCGGAATTCCTTGTATGACAATATAGATCGAATTCTGTGTATTACGATAAAGTGGAACAGGAAATATGATAAGCCTGGTGGTATAATGAACCAAAAACTAAGTAATGTCAATAGGTTTTGGCTGCTATTCCGTGATACGGTTCTTCGGTTCATATAAATGACTTTAGGTCTTGTCGAAATCTCCACGTTTCAGAAGGTAGCCGTTTATTATGGCCGAGAGGGGCAGGGAAGGGCGCTATATTTCCAAGCCCACGAGAAATCCTTCTTTAATGGCGTCAAGAGCATTCCGAGGCTCTTTGGCATCCCCTATGGTATAGACCTCCGAAACAATTGATTCGATTTCACTTGCAAGGCTATTCTCGGAACTGGAACCGGCCGCGATGACGATGGAGTCGGCCGGGATAAAATCCTGGCCATCCTCCCTTTCTACTTCCAGGCCATCGGCCTTTATGCCCACGGCCTTTGTTCCCGTCATGATGTTAACGCCGAGGCGCCTTAATTCGCCCATTACGGTCCACCGCGTTGTAAGCCCGATATCCTTCCCTACTTTTTTGGTCATTTCCACGACAGTGACTTCTTTGTTCCCTCTGTCCAGTAATTGCGTCAAGGTCTCCACTGACTCTGCCTGGTTGGTCATGAGGAAGTGGAGTGCCGCGGGTGAAAGGGTGCCCTGGTTGGCCAAATAAAGAGCCGTTTCCAAACCAACTGCATTTCCACCAAAAACGATCACTTTTTTCCCGACCCCCATCTTTCCAGCCAACACATCCCACGCGTGGAACACGTTTTGGCCGTCGATTCCAGGAAGGTCCGGCAGGATTGGGTTTGCCCCCGCAGCCACCACAACTGCATCAGGGGACATCTCCTTTATGAATGGAATATCCGCCTCCTTATTGAGCAGGATCTCCACACCCAGGGCTTTTAGATTATTGACCAGGTCTTTGGTTGCCGTGACTATTTCCTCCCTCCCCGGTATGCGTTCGTTCAGAAGCAACTGCCCTCCTAATACGTGGCCTTTTTCAACCATTGTGACTTTGTGGCCCCGTTCTGCTGAGGTGCAGGCGACCTTCATGCCGGCAGGTCCACCACCGATTACGAGGACCTTTTTCGGCTCAGTGGCAGGAGTGGATTTGAGTTCTCCTTCTCTGCCTGCCCTGGGATTCACAAGACACGTGACCGGTTTGAACTGGAAGATACTGTCAAAGCAGCCCTGATTACAGGCAATACAATGATAGATGAGGTCGGATTTACCCTCTTTGGCCTTTTTGGGGAGATTCGGATCTGCCAGAAGACCCCTCGCAATGGTAACCAGATCTGCCTCACCATTTCTCAAAACCTCCTCGCCAATGTAAGGATCATTGATCCGGTTGCTGGCCAACACCGGGACGGATACGGCGGACTTAATGCCCTGTGCCAGGTACACATAGGCCTTACGGGGAACACCCATGGTTAATTGGGGGACGCGGGTTTCGTGCCATCCTCCTGTAATATTAAAGAGATCGACACCCGCCTTTTCGGCTTCGGAGGCGAAGAGCCTTGACTCACTGTTGGTGTTTCCCCCTTCCATGAAATCATTGCCAGCCAGGCGCATCAGTAGTGGGTAATCCAGACCGACCGCTTCTCTTACCTTTTCAACTACTTCAAGACCAAAGCGCATCCTATTTTCCAGAGAACCTCCGTACTTGTCTTCGCGCAGATTGGTGATGGGGGAAAGGAACTGGCTGATGAGGTACCCGGCGCTGCCGAGGATTTCAACCGCATCAAAGCCGGATTCTTTGGCGCGAACCGCTGCTTCCGCGAATTTATCCTGCACTCCGGGGATTTCATCCAGTTCAAGGGCCCTCGGAGTTTCGCCCGTAAACTTAGACCTTACGGCTGAAGATGAAAATGGTTTCCGGCCCCCGATGGCGGCGGAATGGGTATAGCGGCCTGCCTGGTAGAGCTGGGCAGCGATTTTTGCCCCACCTTTTTTGACAGCATCGGTCAATCGTTTAAGGCCCGGGATATAAGCGTCATCATGTATACATATCATACTTGACATACCCCCGAATTCATCTATGGGGCATCCACCCACGATTATAAGTCCCACTCCACCCTTGGCTCTTAGTGCATAGAAGTCGATCAGTTGTTCTGTGACCTGGCCTTCAGGTGTATAGCCCAGGTGCATGGCGGTCATGACAATCCGATTTTTAAGTTCCATGGTGTTGATCTTTATGGGTGAGAAAAGGTAAGGAAATTCCATCTGTTGCCTCCTTTTAAAAATTTATGCGTGACAATTTCTAAACCTTATCAAATTATGAATAAAAGCGGTCGTCCTCTTTTTTCATATAAGCCCTTTTTTTCATTATCAGCCTTATAAAGGCGTATATGGTAGTCAGGGCTGCAAGGGCGAAAAGGATTTCGTAAATATGGTAGCTGAGATAGGTGAACCAGGTCAATTTTTTCCTGAGCGAGCGATGCCATTTTTTCTCAAGTTCACCTAAAGGAATAGAAAGCGCCGTGAACACGGCGGAGTCAACATTCTGCCCCTGTTTCATGTATGTAAGCACAGCCAGGAGTCCCTCCTTACCAAATTTGCCGATGATATAGTTTACAAGACTTTTGCTCTCCTCGTATGCCAGCAATAATGATACCTTATCGGTCGGGAACCCCCTTTGTAACGAAGGGAGACTGATCAATGAACCCTTAAGGATTGCCTTGTTGAGAAGAGACCTTTTTTGATCAATAACAATATCACCAATCCCGTCGCTTGCCCATTGGCAAATTCCCTCCTCAAGCCATCGTGGAAGGGTAACACCCTTGATGTGATAGTGGAGCAAAAGATGACAGAGTTCATGTTTCAATATAACACCGAGGTTAAATGGGTTCATGTTCATCCTGGAGTGGTCAATCACAATGAGGTTTTTTCCGGGAACAGCAAAGGCGACGGTAAGAGGGCTTTCAGCCATCCTCTGGAACTGCCATCTGTCCTTAATAAGCAGAATGGATGGTTTCACCTTCAGTTCCCATCCAAAGGTGTGCTCAAGATCGGCCTTGATCCCGGTATATAGGTCAGCAACTTCTAATGCGGCGAGTTTTAGAGGAGGATCATAGAATGCAGTGAAATCATTCTTTTTGAGGACATGAAGCTCTCCTGCATAAAGGCATTTCGCGGAAAGAAAGAGGAAAGTTACCAGAAGAAAGACGGACTTTATTTTCATTTTTCCATTTTCAAGGTTTGAAAACCTCACCTTCAGGCTAAAAGCTTTAGCGATTATGAAGTGTTGGTAGTGCGAATATATTCACTGACCACTCCCCTTCGACGCTGCCCCTACGACGCTGCTCAGGATCATTCGAGACGCAGAGCACACCAGAGAAGAAATTCTTATAGAGAATCGGAAGATACCCACGGCCCTTTTTGCACTATTTTCAAAAAGCTAAACTGTTTTTGGTTCTCTCGCAAATAAAAGAGGCACACAGTATGCCTTAATGACGCATCTTTTACAAGAAACGATCGCATGACGCAAAATAAGATATTCGTCCCCAGCAATTCCAGTTTTTGGCCTTTGAAGAGAGAAGGGGCGACAAAAAAGGTTGACTTCATAAAGTTGCTATGTTAGTTTTAAAAAAATGAATGAAAGTTCATTCATAATTTTTAAACCGCTTTTGAACCGGTGAAGTGTACTGAACTGATCAAGGAGGTCTCCCTATGGAAAAAAATATAAAAAAGGCCGGTGTTATTGGGGCTGGTGTGATGGGAGCGACCATTGCCGCCCATATGGCCAATGTGGGTATCGAGACGGTTCTCCTCGATATTGTACCGCCTGAACTGACTGACGATGATAAGAAAAAGGGGCTTACAAAGGAAAGCAAGGAATTCAGGGACAAATTCGGGCAGAACGGACTGAACACGGCCCTGAAGTCAAAACCCGCGTCGTTCTACGTACCGGAAAATGCCAGGCTGATTACCATCGGTAATATTGAAGATAACTTAGAGTGGTTGAGCGATGTTGACTGGATCATTGAAGTAGTGGTGGAAAGACTGGATATCAAAAAGAGTTTGTTTGAAAAGATTGAGACGGTTTTGACTCCCAGGACCATAGTTACCTCAAATACCTCTGGCATTTCGGCAAAAGCGATGTGTGAAGATAGGACAGAAAATTTCAGGAAACACTTTGCCATTACCCATTTTTTTAATCCACCGAGATATATGAAGCTCCTTGAGATTGTGCCGAGCCCCGATACACTCCCCGAAGTGATTGAGATCCTGGCCGATACGTGTGAGAAGGTGCTGGGAAAGGGTGTTGTCTATGCCAAGGACACGCCCAACTTTGTTGCCAATCGCATTGGGACCTATAACATGTTTTGCGCCATCAAGGCCATGACAGACCTGGGTTTGACAGTCGAGGCTGTGGATAAACTGACCGGACCAGTAATAGGCAATGCCAAAAGCGCTTCTTTTAGGACAGCGGATCTTGTGGGCCTGGATACCCTGCTTCACGTGGCAGACAATGTGTACCAGGGCTCCCCTGACGATGAAAAAAGGGAGATGTTCAAGCCGCCCGATTTTATAAACCAGATGGTTGAGAAGAAGCTCTTGGGCGAAAAGGCAAAGCAGGGTTTTTACAAGAAGACCAAGGATAGTGAAGGGAAGAAAGTGATCCTCTCTCTGGATTACAATACCCTTGAGTATAGTCCCCAGGAAAAGGTAAAGCTCGCGTCTTTGGAGGCGGCAAAGAATGTTTCGGGTACATCTCAAAAGGTGAAGTCTCTCTACTATGCAGAGGATGTTGCCGGCAAATTTACCTTCAGCCAACTAAGCCAAATGATGATTTACACTGCCAATCGCATCCCGGAAATCGCCGATGATATTGTGAATGTCGATAATGCCATGAAGTGGGGCTTTGGCCGGAAGATGGGTCCCTTTGAGACATGGGACGCTGTTGGTGTAAGTAAGTCAGCGGCAAAGATGAAGGAGGCGGGATATGAGATCCCTTTATGGGTCCAGGAGATGCTTGATAGCGGGAAGGAGTCTTTTTACAAAAAGGAATCCGGTAAACTCTACTACTATGATTTGATTTCAAAGGACTATAAGGAAGTACCCGTAAAACCAGGAATCATTCTTTTGCCCACTCTCAAAGATCGAGAAAAAATGGTTGCCGGAAATACAGGGGCATCACTTATAGACATAGGCGATGGCGTGGCCTGTCTTGAATTCCACACCAAGATGAATGCCATTGGCGAAGATATTGTCAGCATGCTTATGCAGTGCGCAGATATCGTGACCAGGGACTTTGAAGGCCTGGTGATTGCCAATCATGGTACTAATTTCTCGGCTGGAGCAAACCTGCCTATGGTACTGTTTGCAGCCCAGGAAGAGGAATGGGATGACCTGGACTGGACCGTCAAGGCCTTCCAGGATTCCCTTATGAAGCTGAAATATCTGGATAAACCCGTGGTCGCAGCGCCAGCCGGAATGACCCTGGCAGGCGGTTGCGAAGTCTGCCTCGCAGCAGACCGTGTTCGATTCGCTGCTGAGACCTATATGGGCCTGGTTGAAGTTGGCGTCGGCTTGATCCCCGCAGGTGGTGGATGCAAGGAATTGCTGATCCGCAACACAGAACACCTGTTCGAGGTTCAGAAGGGCGGGGTTTACCCGAAACAGATAGAGTTCATGCCCTTTGTTGCCAGGGCCTTTGAGACGATAGCCATGGCAAAAGTGGCAACCTCCGGACCTGAAGCCATCAAACTCGGCTATCTACGACCGGCTGACAAGTTGACGGTCAATCGGGACTATTTGATCGAAGATGCCAAAAAGACCGTTCTGGCTATGAATCTGGAGGGCTATACCCGGCCTCGGCCAAAAGAAGAGATCCGCGTTGCAGGAGAGAACACCTTTGCCATGATGAAGCTCGCCCTGTGGACATTGCACGAACATGGTTTTGCTCTGGACCACGATGTAACCGTAGGTACCAAGGTGGCGTATGTTCTGTGCGGTGGAGATGTGCTTGAAAACACCAAAGTGAGTGAGCAGTACCTCCTGGACCTTGAAAGGGAGGCCTTTTTGAGCCTGTGTGGTGACCCAAAGACCCATGCAAGGATTCAGCATATGCTCACCACCGGTAAACCGCTGAGGAACTGATAGTTATGATTTACTAACTGGGTACGGGGTAACAGGGTGTTGAGGTCTTCTCTTCGATTCCGAGTCTCCTGGCCTGGTCATTGTAGGGTGTTACGAACGTGGGATGCCCACCCCCTCCCTGTTTTCCACCGCTCTTTCAGAATGGCAGAGCCAGGGGGTCCCCCACCCGTATCCTAAAATGACGAAGGCCTCCCGCCAGTCACTCAGAAAAGACCTCAACATCCTTTGAGATTGCAAGGATTTCGGTACCCTGCGATTACTTACAAGTTTTTTACTTTAAATTTTTAAGGGGAGGAAAACATCATGAAAGAAGCCGTGATTGTTGCCGCCTGTAGAACGGCAGTTGGAAAGGCCCCTCGCGGAATATTAAAAGATACACGGCCGGAGCATATGGGATGTGCAGTGCTGGGCGATTTACTGAAAAGGGCTGGAGACCTGGATCCCATGCTTATTGATGACGTGATTATCGGATGCACATTCCCGGAGGCCACCCAAGGCCTCAACCTGGGACGTGTTCTGGTAATGTCCATGGGATGGCCGGACCGAATTCCCGGAATGACGGTCAATCGGTTCTGTTCTTCAGGACTCCAGGCCATTGCCATTGGGGCTGAGAAGATCATGTGTGGATTTGCCGATGTGGTTATTTCCGGTGGTGTTGAAAGCATGAGCCAGATACCCATGGGTGGAAGCATGATGTATCCCAATCCGGCTTTGGTAGATATAAGACCAGGGGCATTCACGGGGATGGGGCTGACCGCCGAAAACGTGGCCGAACGCTATAATATCGGCAGGGAAGAACAGGATGAATTCGGAGCCATGAGCCAGCAGAAGGCCGAAGTCGCCATTAAGGAAGGCCGCTTTAAGGGCCAGATTGTCCCTTTGACCGTGAAAAGGCAAAAGCAATTACCCAACGGGCATTTTGAGTATGAAGAATTTGTCTTTGACACGGACGAGGGCGTGCGGCCCGGCACCACTAAGGAAAGCATTTCTAACATTCGCCCGGCTTTCAAACCCAACGGGACCGTGACAGCCGGAAATTCATCACAGACAAGCGATGCGGCTGCAGGGGTTGTCCTTATGTCAAAGGAAAAGGCAAAAGAACAGGGTCTTAAGCCTATGGCCACATTTCGGTATCATGCCGTGGAGGGCTGTGAACCGGAATATATGGGGGTGGGACCCTCTGTGGCAATTCCCAAGGTACTCAAGATTGCAGGTATGAGCCTCAATCAGATAGAGTTGATTGAGTTAAATGAGGCCTTTGCGGCCCAGGCCATTTACTGTATCAAGGAACTGGGGATGAAAGAAGATATCATCAACGTTAACGGAGGCGCCATTGCACTGGGACACCCCCTGGGTTGCACAGGCGCCAAATTAACCACCCAGTTGATCTATGAGATGCAGGAGAGAAAACTCCGCTGGGGATTGGTTTCCATGTGTATCGGCTTTGGGATGGGGGCCGCGGGAATTTTTGAGATCGAGGATTACTAAAGGTATTGACGATTGATTATTGCCTGTTGACAATTGTAAGTACCATCATCAATGGAAAATCTAACAGTTAAAATAAAAAAAGG
>CP070700.1:2614012-2617838 GCA_020349865.1 Desulfobacteraceae bacterium | reverse complement strand
TTAGAATAAATAAACGCCTCGGAATTTCTACAATTTATTGGAAACAAAAATATTTCTTCGAGGCCTGAGCTTTTGCCTCGTGCATGGCCCCGGTGAAATAAAAATAAGTTTCACGGGTTAAAAAAATGGACCGAAGCGGAGCTAAGTTCATTTGCCGGGCGATTTTTTTCTTGAAAAAAATATTTGAGAATGTTAAATAAAAAAGTTTATGGATTTCAGATTCTCTACAGCTTAATCTCTGTTTATGGGTCGCGGCCGTCTTTTCGGTGAGACCCCCTGATCAAATTGATTATAATTGAATATATCAGGGTAAATCAATAAGCTCAAGAGCGCATTTAAAATAGAGCTTTGTTCTCTCCGCTCCTTATAAAAAGCCCTTTGTGCTCAATAAGGTGTAGAATTTCAGATACATCAAATCACACGTTCAGAATATTGCCCGGTGCCCTGCATGCCTCAGGGTGCATGACATTCTGAACCGAGGAAAAACCGTGGCATAGAGATTCAGGGGATCTCGGAAGAAGGAGGATTAAATGGCAGCAGTTATCAACATGAAAGAGCTTTTGGAAGCCGGCGTTCATTTTGGACATCAGACAAGACGTTGGAACCCTAAGATGAAACCATACATATTTGGGGCACGTAATGGTATTCATATCATCGACCTTCAAAAAACCGTCAGGCTTTTAAAGACCACCTATGAATATATTGTAAAGACCGTGTCTGAAGGTTATTCGGTTCTCTTTGTAGGTACAAAGAAACAGGGGCATGACTCTATTGTCGAAGAAAGTGACCGTTGTGGGATGTTCTATGTGGTAAACCGCTGGTTGGGAGGCACACTGACCAACTTCCAGACTATCAGAAAAAGCATCGCCCGTTTGAAAGAGCTGGAACGTATGAAAGCAGATGGATCGATCAATCGCTATACCAAAAAAGAGATCCTAAAGATGGAGAAAGAGTTACTTAAACTGGAAAAAAACCTCGGGGGCATCAAGAACATGGACGAACTGCCCGGGGCCATTTTCGTAGTTGATCCCAAAAAGGAAAAAATCGCCATTAAAGAAGGCAGAAAGCTTGGGATTCCGGTGATTGCCATCGCGGATTCTAACTGCGATCCAGACGAAATAGACTTTATCATTCCAGGCAATGATGATGCAATTCGAGCCATAAGATTGATATGCTCCAAGGTTGCCGATGCATGCATCGAAGGCCATAATCTGGCTGAGGAGCGATTAAAAGCAGAGGCCGAATTGCTTAAAAAACAAGAAGTTGCCGAAGCGGAGGTAACAGTATCTGGAGAGAGTGAAGAGGGAGGTCCCGAAGTCATAATTCTCCCGAAAAAGGAAGACCCTGAACCAAATGAAGAGGTGGTTTCTCAGGAATCAGCCGTTGAAGATTGATGATTGGCGCTTGAAAAACCCAGTCTCAATCGACAATCATCAATTAAGAATAGTCAATCACTTATGGAGGGAGACAGAAATTGGCAGTTACTACTACACAGATAAAAGAATTGAGGGAAAAAACCGGCGTCGGCATTATGGACTGCAAGACAGCCCTCAATGAATGCGACGGAGATATTGAAAAGTCTATTGAGTATTTGCGGAAAAAGGGCATTGCAACCGCTAAAAAGCGCGGTGGCCGAACTACTTTTCAAGGGCAGGTGATGTCTTACATCCACGCAGGCGGTAAGATCGGGGTCCTTGTGGAAGTAAATTGTGAAACCGATTTTACAGGTAAAAACGAAGATTTCACCAGTTTCGTGAAGGATACGGCAATTCAGATTGCTGCGACAAGTCCGATCGCCATTGATCGAGAAAGGGTACCTCAAGATATCCTGGAAAAGGAGAGGGAAATTTACGCCACCCAGGCAAAGGACTCGGGTAAACCTGAGAAGGTGATCGAAAAAATTGTAGAAGGAAAGCTAAAAAAGTTTTTTTCAGAGGTCTGCCTCTTAGAGCAGCCTTTTGTTAAGAATCCTGACATCACGGTCCAGGATCTGTTAAATGAGATGATTGCCAAGACAGGGGAAAATATTGTGATCCGGCGATTTGTCCGATTTCAGCTCGGAGAGTCCGATGCCTGACATCCGCCCCAGGTTCAAGCGCATTCTGCTAAAATTAAGCGGAGAAGCTTTGATGGGGGATAAATCCTTTGGCATTGACCCAGCTGTCCTCGAAGACGTTGCATCTGAAATATCCTCCATCCATAAAGTTGGGGTTCAAGTGGCAATTGTTATTGGCGGCGGAAACATATTCAGGGGGCTTCAGTCTACCAGATACGGCGTAGGCCGTGTTGCCGCCGATCATATGGGCATGTTGGCCACCATTATCAATGCCCTTGCGCTGGGTGAAGCATTACAGCGTATCGGAGTTGAAACACGTGTCATGACCGCCATCGACATGATAAAGATTGCCGAACCTTATATAAGGGGGCGGGCAATTCGCCACCTATCGAAAAACCGAATTGTCCTTTTTGGCGCTGGTACTGGTAATCCCTATTTCACCACAGATACTGCAGCGGCCCTTAGGGCTATGGAAATAGATGCCGAGGTCCTCATGAAGGCAACAAAGGTGGACGGGGTCTATGATGCTGATCCTGAAATAGAGCCTTCCGCCAAACCGTTCCCTCAGCTGACGTACCATGAGGTGCTCAAAAGGAATTTGAAGGTTATGGACTTAACCGGTGTGTCTTTGGCCATGGGCCAAGGATTACCGATTATTGTTTTCAATCTTAGAGAAAAAGGCAATATTATGAAAGTCATCGCCGGAGAGAAAGTGGGGACTTTAATAACAGGGGAATCGTCATGAAGGATGAAATTCTTTCCGAACTGCGGGAGAAAATGACCAAGACCGTGGAAGCCCTTAAAAAAGAATTCCAAAGAATAAGGACTGGTCGTGCTTCCACGGCATTACTGGATGGTATCAAGGTTGATTGTTATGATACGCAAATGCCAGTGGAACAGGTCGCGTCAATTTCTGTGCCCGATAGCAGACTTATCACCATACAGCCTTGGGACCAATCGATCATCGGGGAAATAGAAAAAAGCATTTTGAAATCTGAACTGGGTCTTACCCCCATGAATGACGGCAAGATTATAAGAATATCTATTCCCCCATTGACAGAGGAAAGGCGAAAAGAGCTGGCAAAATTAGCAAGGAAAATGGCTGAAGAGAACAAAATCTCAATACGTAACCACCGAAGAGAAGCCAATGAAATGTTCAAAGAGTTGAAAAACGAAAAAGAAATCTCAGAGGATGAATTTTATAAATCCCAAGATGATGTGCAAAAAATAACAGATGACTTTATTAAGAAAATAGACGAAATAACCGGAGAAAAAGAGAAAGAAATAATGGAATTCTAACTCCTCAGTTCCTCAGTCCTTCAATCCCACGATTTTTTCAATTCATTAAGTCTTGCACATAGGGCGCCATGACCTTGATTGATCCCAAAAGACTACCGAAACATGTGGCCGTTATAATGGACGGCAACGGGCGATGGGCCAAAAAAAGAGGCATTAGCAGGGTACGTGGACATGAGAAGGGGGCGGAGGCAGTGAGGAAAATTGTCAGAGCCAGCCGCGAAATCGGAATTTCGTGGCTTACCCTTTACGCCTTTTCCGAAGAAAACTGGAAAAGACCCAAACATGAAATCCAAGCCCTTATGAAACTCCTGAATCGTTTTCTCAAAGGTGAGCTAAAAGAAATGCAGGAAAATGTCATACGGCTCAAAACCATTGGAAGAACACAGAAGCTGCCTGATGATACGAGGAAGATACTCCTTGAGACAATTGAAAAAACCGCTTCCAATAAGGACTTGGTCCTGACGTTGGCCC
>CP070700.1:2610987-2613912 GCA_020349865.1 Desulfobacteraceae bacterium | reverse complement strand
GAGCCAACATAATGAGAAAACTGAAGATTAGGGACACTGCCAACCTAACAAAATTTGCCATCCGCCAGGGTTACACTTCGATTACTCACTAAGGTCATATCCTTTCAAAAACCTCTCACATTTACTTAGGCGATTCCGCCTATATATGAATGGGTGGCTGTGCCCATTTACTTCTTTATTGCCATCGAGTTAGCATACGAAACTATCATAATGATGCCACATTCTTGGGCTGACAAGTATTTCTCCTGACTGAAACCGAACTTCCATGCGGATTGTTTAAACAGGGTTGAAAGGGCGTGGTGTTCTAAGCATCGCTGGATTCTGGAAAAACCATATCTAAAAAAAGAAAGGAGCCAAAAAATGAACGGAGCTATTTCCAAAAAGACTGGCATACTATCCATTTTTTTTATTGCCATCATGACCTTTGCCCTATCTCTCCCGTTGACATGTTATGGTGCTGAATACTCGATGAGCGTGGATTTCTCTCCAAAAATTATCAACATAGACAGTCAACGCTGGGGCGAGATTCGTGTATTTACTAATATGAGATATTCAACCTTCGTTGCAGACGGCGATAGTGTATTTATCTACTTTAATGGTGGGGCCGACAGTGTCCCAAACATCTGGGGTACACGTGATAGTTGGGGAAATTTAATATTAAAATTCACTTTAGAAGATCTTCTGGCTGTAGAGAGCGATTTGTTGGTCGATGCTTTAAACAGCGCCGATGTGGTGGTGGTTATGAATAATGGCGATGAGTATTCGGGGTCCGATGATGAGGTATATATTATGGATAAACAAGCCCGATAGTGGCGTTGAGGATGATATCTCCTCATAAGTGAAGCCTCCCCGCGGCTTGCCGCGGGACATCCTCATATTTCCTCCCCCTTGATGGGGGAGGACCGAGGTTGGGGTGAAGAACTCGTCAATCTTCCGCCTCCCCTTATTCCCCTCCCTCCAGGGGAGAGGAATCAATGAGGATGCCATTTATCCCCGCCCCTTAGGGCGGGGATAAATGGCATGTTTTATGCTTGGTTGACGGTTCGAAGCGAAGGATCTCAAGATTACCACTTGATTAAGGCCAAGAAGGACGATCTCAATCTAATGGTAACTATCACCATAAAAACTGATCATGTCTCTGTGAATTTGTTACAGGCCAAAGGCGAGGAATTTTCCTGGTAAGACCATCGGGATGGTTGAGGGTAGTACCATATAATGGAGCACTGAGACTTCCTCAGATATGCTCTGACTTTGCCGTCATATTTTCAATTTCCGAGATTCCCTGAGATTAAAGGATGCCAAATCTAATAAAATAAGAATATCTTTAAATTGATCAACCTTAATAATATCCCATATAAGGTCGTAAAATGAGAAGCCAAAAAACTTACCATTTGCAACTGCTACCTCGAAAATATGGTGTCAGAATGAGTGTCCCACCAACTCCACGGCTATGAATTCCAGCGTGAATTTTTGGTCCGTTCCACTGACAATAAGCTTCCACCAAATTGGTTCGCCAGGCCTTAATCGAACAGCCCATGGTAAGAGGGGAATGCGGTTAACTTATGAATAATTAATGACAATTTCCGAATCAGTCACGACCAAGTCCTCCGAGAAGAGAATTTCCTGCTAAAGTTTTTTTCTATTCCAACCGATATACACATGTGGATAGTCTCATAATCAGTGTATGTCCCACCATGACGCTTGAAAAAGGCAAACCACGCGAAAGCGTGGGGCGCAAAGCTACTGGCCTAAGTCCAAAGTTCAAAGGATACGGTAGCAGGGCTGCCGGGCGAATGCAGCATCTTCTGGAGGCTGTGTTGCGCACGGCCAAGTAAATTTGGGAGGTGCTGTCCAGTCACTTTACTATCCTCTTACAGCACTTTTAATATTCGACTTTTCGATACACGTCAGTGGTGTGCCCACTTGCAGGTCACGCAAGTGAACGGCGTGGGCTGAGAAGAAATTCTGGGGGTGAGAGGGGACAACATTACGACCTCTCACGATTGGTTATGGAAAGGCGCGGCGGCAAAGACCGGCGAAAATACATTGATCCGCGCTACCAGAATGCAGCTTATCGCGGGTTTGTTGAAAGAAGGAAAGGAGGCGATAGGCGCAAGATCCGCTATCAGGATCTCCCCGGGCACCCCACCCGAAAATTGATCATGTTGCTGGGAGTGGTGGTAACCGTTTTTCTGATCTATATTTTCGTTATTGCGAGTTTCGTTCTAACTAAAAAGTGCCATTATAGAACAGTACAAAAAAAAACGATCACTTTCGGTTATCATCAAGATCATCAGGGGAATCACGTACTGGTAGCAATTGTATGAAATGGACAAAGAACTCAAAAAAGAAATAGAAAAACTACTCAAAAACTGCCCCAAAGGATGTAAGTGCCGCCAACGGGGAATTGAAAATCGGTGTAGTGTAAAAGATGTCGGACTGGAAGGATTCGTAGCGTGCTTAGAAGACAATTCGCTAGACTGCGTCCACTGGATTATCTTTGGCCATGCCTGTTATTGTTCATGTCCGGTTCGTGTCTTTATAGCTAAGGGGTTTAACGTATAAGCACACGGTTACGCCCGTTACACAAGCCCCTTGCTTCTTTTGGTCTTTGCTACTTGAAATTAAGTGATGTGGCATGAGTTTTGCTGCTGTACATATACACTATTCGTGGCTTTCTGCTCCACAATTCTGATGATGAGGTTGCGTTATGGCAAGTACGAAAGTCCGGATTGAGCGGCGGAAGCATAAGCGATTCCGGGTCAACAGCAGTGCGTTTGTTATGCTCACACCCTCTGATACCTGTATGGGACGGATCATAGATATTGGCGCAGACGGGCTTGCGTTTGAGTATGTTGACGGCGAAGACACGCCAAGCCGTCCAAATGAATTAGAAATTATAGTGACTGATAGTGCTTTTCGTCT
>CP070700.1:2587805-2610887 GCA_020349865.1 Desulfobacteraceae bacterium | reverse complement strand
TGATTTTGATCCTCACCATATAGGTAATATGCCTGCGGGTCAAAATCACTCCAACTTCGCTTTAAACACAAGGCTTTCTGCGCCTCGCTACGATACTTGGTGCAAGATTCAGGTATAAACCTTAACATTCAAGACTTCTTTGGGACTCAGTCAGAGATCTTGCCCGAATGCTTGCCAGATTAATGAGCGATTTGATGACTTAGACATACCGTTAAGTAATCATACGAAAAGAGCCAAACCAAGAGTGTTGAGCGTTGTGAACGCCAAAAGTAAAAAGGACTTTTGCGTTGCCAAGAAATGTGGTCTTGAAGAGGAAGACACTTCGCTCATTCAAAAACTATGCATGGGCTCTGTCTCTGCGAACCTGTTAACGATGGCCAGGAAACAAATGGCTTGAGATTGGAAGGACTTTTCTAAAGGATCCATCTCGTGGATCTTAATTTTTGGAAAGGGGGTAGTTTTTTTGATTAATAATCCTAAGTAGATCTAAGAGAAAGGAGAAATCAGATGAGAAAGAAAAGTAGAGTGGTAATTGTTTTATTTGGGGTATTGTTCTTGTTGATTTTGGCAGGGTGCGCAGGAACAAAATACGTTCCAAAAGGAAAAGTAGCCTGTCCAGTAGATATTATATGGAATGTGGTTCCCCAGGCTGATGTTATTTCATTTTCATGTAATGTGGCAGAGTTTAAGAAAAACCCAGCAGTTGTCTTTAAGGTAGGCATAAAGAATATTTCAGATAAGGCACAGCGATTCAGGGTTCAGATCTTTCTCCTTGAAGAAGGCAAGGCTATAGGTGGTCTGGTCCCAAGGAAAGGAAAGCCTCCGGTTCTTAACCCCGGTCAGGAAAAGGTAGTTACGTATCCGGTAATTAAAGCGACGCAATTGCCAAAAAAACTCGAAGTAGTTGTTAAAACTATATCCATTGGTTAATAACTTTAAGCAAAAGGAGAAAGAAAATGAGAAATACCAGGACAATAATTTTTGTAATTTTAATTGCCTTTTTTGTCTTTCTGCTGGTTGGAACCTCAGCTCAAGCCAAGACTAAGTATATCTCAATCAGTACCGGTGGCACAGGAGGGGTTTACTACCCCTATGGTGGAGGTCTGGCAGAGATTTTCACAAGATATGTAAAAGGGGTCAAAGCGGTTGCAGAGGTAACGGGTGCCTCTGTTGAGAATGTAAAGCTGGCCCATAGGGGCGAAACTGTTATTGCTGAAGCCATGAATGATGTTGTGTATCAGGGCTATAATGGGATCGGCAAGTTTAAAGGGAAACCTCAAAAAATCCTGGCAATGTTTCAAATGTATCCTCATCACTACCATGTGGTTACACTGAAAGGAAAAGGAATCAAGACCATATATGATATAAAAGGGCACAAGGTTTCTGTGGGTGCACCTGGGAGCGGAACAGAATTTAAGACTAACCTGGTCTTACAAGAGGCTTTGGGCATACCTTATTCCAGTTTTAAGGTATTTCGGCTTTCATTTACAGAAAATGCAAATGCCCTTAAGGATGGAACAATTGACGTAGGCATCTGGGATGTGGCAGCTCCTACCTCTTCAGTAATGGACTTGTCCATCACAAGGGACATCCATGTTATTCCATTTTCAAAGGAGGATATAGATAAAATTTGCAAAAAATTCCCCTTTTATTCTCCTTTTGAGATGCCGGCTGGGACCTATAAGGGACAGGATGAGCCCGTTGCTAATCCATCAGTATGGAATACAGTAGCATGCACAGCCTCTTTGGATGAGGAACTGGTGTATAATCTTGTCAAGGCAGTATTTGAGCATGTTGACTACCTGCAAAAGATCCATCCTTTTGCTAAATACACAACACCTCAGAATGCGATTAAGCATTCGGTTATACCCCTGCATCCAGGTGCAATTAAATATTATAAAGAGCAGGGAATAACGATTCCTGCAAAATTTTTACCAAAAAAATAACGAGATAACTGTTTCAACAGGAGGCCGTCAGATTTTTATGACGGCCTCTGAGTTTGTGTAAAGTGGAAGCAATATGCCAGGGTATCTGAAGATTTTATTCTCAATCATTTTTATATATTATCTTTTTTCTCAGCCAGTTATGGCCGGTTCCAGTTATCCTCTTTCGCTGATAATTGAAAAAGGGGATGGCAGAAAGTTGATCTCTACACCAATAGAACAGGGAGAACTTTTCATCATAAGATATATCCACTCTGTTGATATATCTCCGGTGTTTGAGGTTTTTTATGCAGATAAAAAAAAGGGAATCATTATCAAAGAGACTTATTTCAAGATGTTTGGAGCCGGGATGGGCCACTGGCCTGGCCGGGGGAGAATAGTTGAAAAAAATGGATGGATTTTTATTAAGGATATGAACATTGCACTCGGGGAATTTTATCTTAGGATAGGGGCGCCATCAGTTGATCATACCATTGTCCTGAGAGGAGCAGAGATACATTTAAGCAGGATGATTCCAGGAATGAGGGTCCGCCTATACGTGAGTCAGGGGGGAAAGTAGAAAATGCCGGATCAAAAGACAGAACCAGAGACAGTGACTAAAACGAGTAAAACCAGGACCTTGGTAGGATTTTTTGCCTTTGCATTTACTTTTATAGCGGTTACTCTTTCTATTTTTCAGCTTTATTCTGCCGGCATTCAACCGTTTTCAGCCATATATCAGAGGTGTATACATATAACGCTTATTATGACACTTGCCTTTCTTCTATTTCCAGCCACAAAAAAGGCATCCAGGCAAAAACAGGATATATACTTCTTTGTTGATTTGCTCTTAATTATCCTGGTATTAATTGTTGGCGGTTATATCATCTTTAATTATGGTGAGATCATTGAACGTCAGGGCGATTGGACAACAATAGATGTTGTTTTTGGCTTCGTAGCCACCATATTGGTAATAGAGGCCTGTCGTCGAACAATCGGATTGGTAATGGTCATTATATGCTTAAGCTTTGTCTTATATGCGTATTTTGGCCCCTATATGCCCGAGTTTTTTTCACATAAAGGTTATAGCCTGGAGCGTATTTTCACCCTTTTATATCTTACTACAGAAGGTATTTTTGGCCTTCCCTTAGGCGTTGCTGCGACCTTTGTCTTTATTTTTGTGCTCTTTGGGTCTTTTTTGCAAAAAACAGGTGGCGGGGACTTTTTCATAAATCTGGCTTACGCCCTGACCGGGCGTATGACTGGCGGCCCGGCCAAGACAGCGGTCTTGGCAAGCGGGTTTATGGGATCTATCTCCGGTAGCGCCATAGGAAATGTGGTTACTACCGGCTCTTTTACCATCCCTATGATGAAGAAGCTGGGATATAAGCCCCATATTGCAGGTGCGGTTGAGGCAGCCGCATCCACAGGCGGCCAGCTCATGCCCCCAATTATGGGGGCCGGCGCCTTTCTCATGGCGGAATTCACCAATACCTCTTATCTCCATATCATTAAGGTGGCCCTTATACCGGCTATCATGTATTACGTTACTGTCCTCTTTTTTGTCCATTTTGAGGCAAAGAAGATGGGCTTCCTTGGGCTCTCAGCCAATCAACTTCCCCGGATTGGTGAGACAATAAAAAACGGTCTCCATTTCCTTATTCCTCTGGGAATATTGATATATGTTCTTGTTAGAAATTTTAGCCCAATGATGGCAGGTTTTATTGCTGTTGTGGCCACATTTTTGGCAGCCATGATTCGGAAACGGTCAAGATTAAGCCTGCGAGATATTATAGATGCCCTGGCATTGGGAGGCAGGAATGCTATCACTGTGTCTGTGGCCTGTGCTGCGGCCGGTATTATAGTTGGCATGGTCAGCCTCACTGGGATGGGGCTCAAATTTTCGAGTATGGTGGTTTCGATCTCTGGTGGTGTCCCGTTGATTGCTATAATTCTTATAGGTCTTGCCTCTCTTGTGCTGGGAATGGGATTGCCTGTTACCGCTTCTTATATTGTTCTTGTTATTTTAGCCGGACCGGCCCTTACCGAGATGGGAGTTGCACTGATAACTGCCCACATGATAGTCTTCTGGTATAGTCAGGATGCCAATGTCACACCTCCTGTGGCCCTGGCATCTTTTGCAGGGGCAGGAGTTGCTGGGGCAAACCCTATGAGATGCGCTTTTTCTTCCTGGAAGATCGCAAAGGGCCTCTATATTATCCCTATTATCATGGCCTACCAGCCTCTTCTCTTGAATGGTCCATTCTGGGAGGTTGTAAGAACCATAGTTTTTTCTACACTTGGTCTTATTGCCTTTACCTCCCTTTTGGAGGCCTATCTCTTTCACCGTACAAATCTCATTGAGTGGATTTTTATGGGTGTTGCTGCCTTCTTGCTCCTCCTTCCTTCGCTCTATACTGATCTTATCGGTACAGTCCTTTTTTTTGGGGTGTTTCTTACCCAGAAATTAATATGGAAAGAAGAGTGGAAGGGTTTGCTGGGTCTCCAACTGTCAAAGAAAGACCTGGCAGATGCATTTAAAGGAAAATAACAGAGGTTTTGTCAGAATTCCGATGCTTAAAAATGAAATAAGCATAGTTTCCGTTTCATATAATCCCACCTGGCGGGGTTACGACGCTTGAAAGAAGAAATTTTAAGCTATCTTTTCCTATTCTTCACCTTCAAGCACGTTCCCGTAGCTTGATCTCATCACTTTTTTGTCAAATTTGCCAACGCTGGTCCGGGGTATTTCATTTACAAAGATGAACCTGTCCGGTATCCACCATTTTAATATCTTGCCCTCTTCTACATACTTCATCAGATGTTCCCTGAATTCGTCCTCGGAAATTTTCTCTTTATATTCATCTTTCGGCACTAACAAGACTACAGGGCGTTCTCCCCATTTCTCAGACTGGGCCCCAAAAACCGCGACTTCCTGGACCTTTGGATGCATATTTATAAGATTTTCCAGGGTAAGGCTGGAAATCCATTCCCCGCCACTCTTTATCACATCCTTGGACCGGTCGATGATCAATACGCTCTCTTCTTCATCTATGCTGGCCATATCTCCCGTATGCATCCATCCATCCCGCCATAGATCTTCTGATTTCTCAGGTTCCTTGTAATAACCCAATGTGAGCCATGGGGCGCGGAGCACTATCTCACCAACGGTTTTTCCATCGTTTGATACATCATTTCCTTGTTCATCCACCACTCTCTGTTCGACAAACGCCGGCGCTATGCCGGTCCCACTCAGGAACTCTATCTTCTTATCCTCCGGCCAACTGAACATGTGAGGCTTAAGATATTGCAAGCCTACTTTTGTATATACCTCTGTCATGCCCCAACCGGAGCAGATGTCCATGCCAAGCTCTTTTGCCTTTTTTGCAAGCATGGTGTTGAGCCGCATTCCCCCACCTTCGTATATAAGCCCTTTCAGGTATTTCTTATAATGTCCGATTTCTGGGTGGGAGATAATCATGTTAAGCATAGTGGCCACACAGGCCATATAACCGCCCTGATCGGGGCTTTTTTCTTTTTTAAGTAATTCTAAAAATGTTTTCGGATCAAACCTGCCGGGATATACCTGTTTGCACCCAAGGAATGTCGCCATATAGGGGACTCCCCAGCCGTGTGCGTGAAACATGGGCACAAGCTGAAATGTCAGATCACGGCGCGGGTCTAACCCCCTTTCACCTGAAAAACCCTGGAGCATGTTTGCCCAAATGAGTGTGTGCATAATATGCTGGCGATGAGTAAAAAAACATATCTTTGGATCTCCGGTAGTGCCGGTGGTATTGCTGAGCGATGCCACTGTATTCTCATCAAGATCCGGGTATTCATATTCAGGCGATGTGGAGCGCAGCAATTCCTCGTACTCTGAGATGGGATTCAACTTTGTCTCCGGTAGTTTTTCATCATCAGTTAACACAATATATTGCTTAATGGTCTTTAGTTTTTCGCTTATTGATTCAATGGTTGAAATGAAGTCTTTGTTGAACATAAGGACATCATCTTCCACCCTGTTTATGAGAAAGATCATCTGATCAGGTGTTAGAAGTGGATTTCCCATATGCACCATAGCACCCATACAGGGCACTGCAAAATACGTTTCGAGGAAGCGATGTGTATTCCACTCAAAGCAAATGATCTTTGAGCCTTGTTTTACGCCAAGATCCCTTAAAGCGTTTGACAGGCGCTGGCATCTTTCATAAAGCCTGGCATAATTTCCGCGAAAAATATCCTTATAGACGATTTCACTTTCAGGTCGCATCTTTGCGGCGTGTTCCAATAAATGTTTTAAAATCAACTGATATTCAAAGCCAACTTCTGGAAATATTTGCTCTTGCGCCATAATTCATCTCCTTTTGGATTTTATGACCCCTAATATCAGATTTGTTACCTGAGTGCTATCAAAAAGGGGCTGCCAGGCTGTGGAAACAAGTCTTCAAGAGCTACCCTCTGATGCCGAAAACTAAATGTAGGCTCCCAGCAATATCAAGATCGAAGAGGTGGTGAAGATTACTGGACAGAGTTTGAATGGGAGAAAGTTCACCTTGAATCCTGTCAAAAGAGAGATCACTGACAATGCATTGAGCATCACGAAAGAAATCCAATAGATTGTTTGCGAAATCACATTCGTGTAGTCTATGTATGTTACAGAAGAAACCAGAGCGCCTATAAAGATAAGAGATACACCTTCGATTATCCATTCCATAGTGATAATTCTTTTGTTATCGACGGATATATCTCCGAATCCTTTAACTACGGATCTTGTTGGGAATAAATGTGATATTCCCCAGAGAAGAAGAAAAGCAGAACCCAAATAAAGCAAAACCTGATTAACCATGATAACCTTCAGAGTGTTAGTTGTTTTCTTTTAATCCAATACAATGTCGTCTCCGGTCAAGCATACTACAATCTGGTCGGTAATAACATCAGCTTCAATGCACGGAGAAGAGAAAGAGCACAACGTGCAGGTGGGCTGGGGCGGCTTAAAGTTTGGCAAATTTAAAACTGTTTATGAATAGCAAAAACGAAATAATTTTTTTTACACCCACAAAGGTGCGTTAACTTACTATCAACAGGTCAAGGTATTAAGTAATTTACAAACGGCCGTGCCCCTTGTTAAAAAGGGGATTAATAGGTTACCTCGGAAAAGAGATACCCAAGCCTGCGAACACCTTCCTCAATTTGTGATTCAGGCACATAACTGTAGCACAGCCGCATGTGTTCTTTTCCGCTGCGATTGTGGTAAAACGCCGGACCGGCAACATATGCAACTGAGGCGTCCTCGATTGCCCTTGGCAAAAGCGCTTCAGTATCAATTTCCTTTGGTAAGGTAACCCACGTATAAAAACCGCCTTGCGGTTTTGTCCAGTGCGCACTTTGCGGGAAATGATTCTCCAAGGCGGACAGCATGACGTCTCTTTTCCGGCGATAGATCTCAACGGCCGTGGACGTCTGCCGGTCAATCAACCCCCTTGAAGCGAAAGCAAAAGCCAAATATTGTCCGATAGTTGTAGAACATTGATCTTGACCTTGCTTGGCCAATGCCAAAGTTTCGATTAATTCTTGCTGTGCGGTCACCCAACCTATACGCACGCCCGGGTTAAAGATCTTTGAAAAAGTATTAATATGTATGACGTTCTGTGCGTCCAGGGATGCGAGCAGTGGTGGAGCTTGACCCTCAAATCTCAGATCGTGGTATGCCGCATCTTCTATAATGGGCACATTATATTCACCAGCTATTTCAATAATTTTTTTTCGACGCTTTTCTGAAAGCGTAACGCCGGTCGGATTTTGGAATGAAGGGACCAGGTAGATAAATTTGGGACGCAATGATTCACGCTGTGAATCTTCAAGCACCGATTTCAGCGCATCCGGCAGCATTCCTTTAGCATCTATGGGAACACCGGCAAAACGACCCTGATAGCTTCTAATGACGTGTAGGGCAGCTACATAAGCCGGTTCACCCACAATGACAACATCGCCAGGATCCAGCAAAACCTTACAAATCAGGTCTAAAGCTGCAATGCCGCCTGTTGTCACCAAGCATTCTTCAACTTTCGAGGGTCTGCCTAACTGTGTCATATGTTCTGAAAGCCATTCTCTAAAAGGAGCGATGCCGGCTGTCGGACCATAACCTAAAACGGTCCGTCCCCATTGGGCGAGAACCTCTTCAAAGACTTCTTTAATTTCCTCCAAGAGAAAAGATGCCGGATCCGGAAGTCCGCCGGCGAAGGAGATGACCTCAGGTCGTTCAGCCAGTTTCAAAATTGAGACGACATCTGAATGTCCCATTGAATCGATGCGACTAGAGTAAAAGGTGTGCCAGTTCATTTCGTTTGTTCTCCTACAATGAATTGTGTTTTGTACTTTGATAAATCAAAGATTCAAGATTGATAACCTCGTAAAAAGTCTTTTCACCTGTCATTGCTAAGAGCGGAGCGACGAAGCAATTCTGTAAATTCAAGTGCTTAAATTGAAGGAGATTGCTTCGCTTCGCTCGCAATGACACCAATGTCGACTTTTTACGAGACTCTCCAGATTGATGGTAGGATAGGTATCATGATGCAAGGCTATTATAAAAAAATCCATAAGCGCCCCTGAGGAGCAGTCAGTCTTGGTTTCAGGCAACATTTCCCCGGGTCGTTCAAAAAATTTTTTTGGTCCTAATTATCTCTAAAATCTGCCTGCGTTCAATCCCCCGTATAATCAAGAGGCGTAGGGCACCCTTAGAATCCAATGTGGCCGATCGTGGGATAAGAAATACAATACTATCAATAGTCCATGGTATCAACTAATTTACATATAGACGTGCCTATTATCCCAGTTCACAGGTTCACTGACCGTTTCAAAATCAGCCAAACCAAGACTTTAGCTTGTTTCAAATACTCCCTTTCCTGTTTTCAATAACAGAGCTGGTCCATTATCATTGTTGCACTTAGGCAGCCATTCTTTTGGCTATATCTGCCGCTTGTGTGAATATTCGGTCAAAAAGCTCCTCTAAAGTTGGGATGTCGTGGGCCAGCCCCACGGTTTGACCGCAGGCGATGATACCGGCATCGAGATCCCCCTCGGTGTACATGATCTTTGCCTTTTCGCCAGCTGCGGCATTTAAGATCTGCCCCAGATCGGCCCCCCCGCTTTCCAACTCGAGCACTCTCTCTGCCGCTGAGTTTGCCCAGACTCGATGCGTCGCCCCAATGGAGCGCATCACCAGCCGTGTGTCCAGCTCGCTGGCCTCGATGAGTGCCTTTTTGACGTTGTCGTGGAGGGGTGCTTCCTGGGTCATCAAGAGGCGAGTGCCCATAATCACACCCTCGGCTCCCAAGGCTAGCACGGCCAGTAAACCCCTCCCGTTAGCAACGCCCCCACCGCCGACGACTGGCACGTCAAGCGCTTCGACCACCAGAGGCACCAGGACCAGTGTGCCCAGATCAAGCCGCCCGGTCGCCCCTCCATTCTCGTACCCGACTACAGTTACAATGTCCGCGCCCAGGCTCTGAGCCTTAAGGGCATAGCGCACCCCAACACACTTGTGCATCCAGATCATGTCCGCCTCTTTGAAGCGACGGCTCAACTCAGTCGGCGCAGCGTGGCCTGATGTCTCAACGATCTTAACCCCCTTCTCGATGAGTACATCCACATACTCATCGTTGTTCACGGAGCGCATTGATGGAAACAGATTGATGTTGACTGCAAAGGGCTTGTCCGTCAGATTCTGGAGCCTATCAATAGCTGCTGCGAACTCGGCGCGGCTGTTATAGTTGGCGGAAGCAAGGACCCCCACCGCTCCAGCGTTGCAAATGGCCGCTACAAATTCGGCATTGCTGATCCAGGCCATGGTGCCGCCGATGATAGGGTATTTACTACCGAGCATATCAGTCACTTTCGTTTGGAACATAATTGCCTCCTCTCAAGGTTTGTCTTTTAATGAGCAATTAATGTTATGATAAAATCAAAGAATCCCGAACACTTTTTTCAGGAGCCCGAAAAAAAGTGTTAAGTGTGATTTTATTGAATTGGGGTCAAATCACGTTAACTTATTGAAAATTAAAGCTTAATACTACAAAAATAGTCTTTTCCAAGCCCGATATCGTCCTTTTTGACCCTAAAATATTCAGGTTCATCCGGTTAATGAGTACCACAGAACTGATCAGAAATGAAGTTGGCAGATGCGAAGTTTGAAGCAGTCTTTTCTTCAATTCCGGGCTTCTCAGCCTGGTCATTTCAAGCATTTATGGGCGGGTGAATTCTGCCGGAGGGAGGCAAGCCTCCCCTCTCCGCTGTTCGTCTTCGTTCCTTCGGAACGTCGGGGCCAGGGGGTCCCCATCCCATAACATCTTGAAATCACGAAGGCTTTCCAGCACTCACTGCCAAAAGACCGCTTCAAACTTCAACGCCGCAACCATGTGTTGTTTTGAGGCGACTCATTAACCGGATGAACCATGCTCTTTTTGCCCCTAATAAGCTTGATGAACTCGCAAAAAGCAATCATTTAGACGGCACGGTAAAAAGCTCCAAATGCAAGGCTTGCGAATCTTGAAGAATGATGTGTGCTTACACTACGCTGTAATGATTTACCCTGTTAAATCGGCCTCGCCGTCTCGCCTAGCGAGAATTTAACAGGGCAAGGATGAACCGTAACGCAGCAGTTGGACTTTCAACTAACTTAGCAGGATAGTTTCGTTTACAGTGCCGTAGCGCTGCATCACATAGCTTTTTACGAAGCCGTCAACCTTAATACCAATATTGGTTCTAAGAGTTATTTACTTACCGCAAGCATGACAGTAGCTTATAATCTGACGAGACGCCAAAGCATAGGCGAATACTATCGTTTTGGTATTGCCGAAAAACGACAAGTTACTAAAATAAAACTTATATTCCAAATCTTTTTTTATACAATATGTAGACACCTTAACCAAAAAAAGATATTCTTATATTGAGTTTTGGTCAGGTCTTTTTCTAAATCAGCCAAATCAAATAGGCCCTGGTCTTCTGGATAAAGGATGGAAGGATTTCACAAGAGTTACCGTCAGCATAGTCTCCAAGGGGATTCCACATTTTCCCGGATTCATTTCATACTATTAGGCCTTCTTCGTAAACAAAACCTCTTTCATTTGTTAATCTTTTCCAATTTTAAATTGTGGTAATCTATTGGAAGAAAGAAAAGCGAAACGAAAGCCTACTGCTACCCTCAGTGCGGATGTCGGAACACATAAGCGCCTGATGGGTGACTATGCATTTGTAGCTGGTCGAGATACTTCTATATGAAATATCAAGGAGCATATACGAAATATCAAGGAGCAGTCATGAAAAATAAAGCTTTTAAATTTTTGTTCCTTACGGTTGTTGTCTTACTTGTTTTCAGCAATAGCCTTTTTGCCAGTAATAGAAGTTTAAATATTGCCATGATACTGTGGAGAGGGGAAACACAGGCTGAACAGGGATTTAAAGACGGTCTGAAAGAATTAGGCTATACAGTGGAATATAGTATTTTGAATGCTGGTCAGGACAGAAAAAAGTTAGGTAGGCTATTAAGTAAGCTAAAACCTAAATTTGATGAATTCGATTACATCTACACCTTTGGGACAACCGTCTCCAGGACAACGCGAGTTATTTTGAAGGACCAGATTCCACAGATATTTAATGTTGTAACCGATCCTGTCGGGGCAGGTATTGTTCAGAGCATGAAATCATCTTGGGGAAACATAAGTGGGATGAGTGATGCAATTCCCCTTTCTATCCAAATAAAAAGTGCTTTAGATGTGATAAAATTTGATAAGCTTGGAATATTCTTTAATCCACGTGAAAAAAACTCCATGATAATAAGGAAAGAACTAAATGATGTTGCCAAACATTTTGATTTTGAGGTGATTGATCTACGCTCTCCTCCGGCACAAAAAATGTTGCAGGAAAATTTACAGAAAGTCATTGATGGATCAATTATTGTTGACACTGTATATTTGCCATCCGATAGCTTTTTGGTTTCAAATGCAAACTTGATTGGTTCACGCCTAAGAACTGCAAAAGTAAAGAGTATTGGAGCAACAAAAAGTTTTATAGAAAATGGAGCACTTATGGGAGTCGTTACTAACTATTATAAGCTTGGTAAAACTGTCGCAAGAATCTTAGACAGACATCAAAAAGGAGAAAAGCTTCAGAATATACCCATTGAAAGAGTTGAAGACCCATACTTAGTAATCAACAAAACCACGAGTGATATTTTGAATATTAGTATTCCTGAAGCTGTAATGAAGAAGGCGATCATCATAAAGTAAAGAATCCCCACCCAAAGGATGGAGCTTTGTATTTAGCACCACCCCATAGGGGTGTTCCACTATTGCATACCTATGGGAAGCGAAGGTATGGCACTCTTCGAAAGGACGCATCTTTCGGATAAAAATCCCTCTGCCCCGTGCAGCGGCCCGAGTCGTGGTCTGCACTCAAACTCCCCAATGGCATCCACATCCTTCGGTTCAAGCAGACCGCAGGGAGGGCGGCTTGCAATTTTATTTATGCTTCAGCACTCTTTGTAGAAAGAAAACTTGACAATTCCCGCTCTTTTAGACATAAATCAAATGACATATAATTTCTTATTCCACATTCTCAGCCTCTAACCTGCGCAGTTGAGGTAAGGCGTATGATCGCAAGGTCAGAATTAAACCTTCATTAGGACGAAATCGGTTGTCCTGGTGAGGGCTTTTTTATTGCTCGGGGCTATCAAAGATGAAGTGCTCAAAATTCCTAGAGGCGGCGGTGAAACACGCCGGTAGCTTTGACCCTGCGAGGGTCCGCGATGCGCTGGCCTCTATTTGAGTGGAGACGATTGAGGGGCTGTGGAAGATGGAGGAACAAGGCCTCAGGAACCGTGAGGACCTCACCTTTCAGATCCAGAACGGCTAGCGCCTGATCGTGTGGCCGGCGCATATGTCCGAGGCTAGGTTCCTTCCCATGCCGAGGTGGGAAGATAGGCCCAAGGAGTAGCCGATGCTTAAGATCAGATCACAAATGCTGATCGCTTTGGCGCTGGTGTGGGTGCTGGTCCTCCCGGAAGTTGGCACCCGCGCTGCCGAGACGCCTATACGCGGTGGTATCCTAAAATTCGTGGTACCAGCCGAGCCGCCCAGTTACGACGGCCACCGTGAGACCACCTTTGCGATGCTTCATCCGATTCGGCCTTTCTACAGCGTACTCATCCGGGTGAACCCAGAAAATCCCTCCTCCCCGACCGACTTTGTAGGCGACTTGGCGCTGGAAGTCCCCACACCCACTGACGGCGGCAAGATATACACCTTCAAGCTACGCCGGAACTCCTCATTCTGGGACGGCCAACTGGTGACCGCGCACGATGTAGTGGCCACCTTCAAAAAGATTGTCTTTCCCCCGCCGGGCGTCCACAGCGAGCGGAAGGCCTTTTACAGCATGGTGAATAGGGTCTACGCGGCGGACGAATACACGGTGGTCTTCTCGTTGAAATATCCTTCGTCAGCCTTTATCCCGGCCGTGGCCAACCCCTTTAACTTTATATACAGTGCAAAGAAGCTGGCCCAAGACTTACATTGGTACGAGAAACATATCCTCGGCTCAGGGCCCTTCATCTTCGTGCAACACCAACCCGGGGCCTTTGTCGAGGGGAAGCGCAACCCCAATTACCACCACGCAGGCAAACCCTATCTGGACGGGTTCAGGGCCATATTCGCCAAACAGCAGTCTGTAAGTGTGGAAGCCATCCGTAGCGGGCAGGCGATGATCGAGTTCCGCGGCTTTCCGCCCAAAGTTCGTGATGATCTGATACGCACCCTGGGGGACCAGATAATGCTCAAGGAGTGCGACTGGAATTGCGTTCTCCTCGTCACCCCCAACCATCTGGTCAAGCCCTTCGACGACCCCCGTGTGCGCCGGGCACTCACCTTGGCCATCGACCGCTGGGGCGGTTCGAAACACCTTTCCAGTATCGCCATTGTGAAAGCCGCCGGCGGCATCGTATTCCCGGGCCACCCGCTGGCCGCGACGAAGAAGGAACTCCAGGAAATCGCTGGCTACTGGACGGACCTTGAGAAATCTCGTGCCGAGGCGCGGCGATTGCTAAGGGAGGCTGGCGTGCCGGAGGGCTTTACCTTTAAGTTCCATATTCGCGGGGTGGATCAACCATATAGGATCGTCGGGATATGGTTGATCGCCCAGTGGAAGAGCATCGGCTTCAACGCCGAGCCGTGGGTGCAGCCGACGGATCCCTTCTTCGCCACACTGCGTAGTCACAGTACGACGTTCCAGGTGAGTATTGATCCCAACTGCCAGGCAGTGGTGAATCCGCTGATTGATGTCTCGAAGTATATCTCCGATGACCGGGCTGGGAATAATTACGCGAACTATCAAGACCGGGTGTTGGATGAACTGTTTGACAAGATGAGCCACACCACTGAATTTGCCGAGCAGCGTCGACTCATGCGCCGATTCGAGAAGCGGGTGCTCGACGAGCAGGCGCACACGTTCCCTTCTCTCTGGTGGTACCGGATCATTCCCCATCGCTCGGTCGTGCGAGGGTGGAAGATTGGCCCCAGCCACTACCTGAACCAGGATCTCGCCAACGTGTGGCTGGCGCAATAAGTTGTCAAGGATTGCGACTATGGGGTATGTTGCATCATGAAAGAACAAAAGGTTCTCTACTGATGATAAACAAAACAACTGCATGGGGAATCGCAGATGCGTAAGATCAGATTACGAATGGTGATCGCTTTCACGCTGGTATGGCTAAATGGCCTCACATTGTCTGGCACTCGCGCCGCAGAGACGCCCAAGCGGGGGGGCATTCTCACTTTCGTGGTTCCAGATGAGCCGCCCAGCTACGATGGCCATCGTGAGAGAACATACGGGTTAATTCACCCCATCGCCCCTTTCTACAGCACGCTAATTCGGGTGAATCCAGAGAACCCAGCCTCCCCGGATGACTTCGTGTGCGACTTGTGCACCGAAATGCCACAGCCCACCGATAACGCGAAAGAATACATCTTCAAGCTCCGTAAGAAAGCATCTTTCTGGGACGGCCAACCGCTGACTGCGCAAGACGTGGTGGCTTCCTTTAATAAGATCATATTTCCGCCCTCAGGTGTCCGCAGCCCGCGGAAGGCCTTTTACAGCATGGTGAAGAGCGTTTATGCCCCAGACGATTACACAGTGCTCTTTGAGTTAAAGTATCCTTCCAGTGCCTTTATTCCTGCGCTGGCAAGCCCATACAACTTCATTTACCCCAAGAGAATTATCGAAAAAAATATCCATTGGTTCGAAAAGAATATTTTGGGCTCAGGGCCCTTCACTTTCGTGCGACGCACATCCGGGCCATTGATCGAGGGAAGGCGCAACCCGAACTACCATCACATGGGCAAGCCCTATTTAGACGGTTTCAGGGCGATATTCGCCAAGCAGCAGTCGTCCCGCGTTGAGGCCATCCGTAAGGGACAAGCGATGATCGAGTTCCGTGGTTTCCCGCCCAGAAGCCGCGACCTTCTGAAACACGCCCTGGGGGACCAGATCACGGTACAGGAATGCGACTGGAACTGCTCTCTTCTGTTCGTTCCTAACCATCTCGTCAAGCCCTTTGACGACCCCCGTGTGCGCCGAGCGCTCACCTTGGCTATCGACCGCTGGGGAGGATCGAAACAGCTTTCCGGGATTGCCCTTCTGAAAACAGTGGGAGGCGTCGTCTTCCCCGGCCATCCGCTGGCAGCCACTAAGGAGGAACTACAGAAAATCGCTGGCTACTGGCCCGATCTCGATCAATCACGGGCCGAGGCGCGGCGCTTGTTGCGGGAGGCTGGAGTACCGGAGGGCTTTACCTTCAGATTCCATAACCGTGGTGTTGATCAACCCTATAAAATTGCTGGAACCTGGCTGATCAACCAATGGCGCAGCATTGGTCTCAATGCCAAGCAGTGGGTGCAACCGTCAAATCTCTGCTTCAAAACGCTGCGTAGCCACACACAGGATTTTCAGGTGAGCATCGACTACAACTGCCATTCCGTTCCAAATCCGCTGCTCGACGTCTCAAAGTATCTCTCCGATGATCGCTCTGACGACAACAATGCGAACTACAAAGACCGCGTGTTGGACGATCTGTTTGACAGGATGAATCGCTCTACTGATCTCACGGAGCAGCGGCGGCACATGCGGCAGTACGAGAAACGAATCCTCGACGAGCAGGCGCACATGTTCGTCACACTGTGGTGTACCGGATCATACCACATCGTTCGGTCGTGCGAGGATGGAAGATTGGCCCAAGCCACCACATGAACCAGGATCTCGCTAACGTATGGTTGGCGCAATAAGTCATCAAGGATTTTGTCCATGCAGAACGCCTCCTTATCGAAACCTTCTCCCAGAATTAGTAGCATCAGCCGTCGTTTCAGTTATGCATTCATCGGTGTCGTGACGGGTATCTTGCTTGCGTTTGCTGCAATTGCCATCTTTGTCAATAGTACAAGAATCGACAACGAGCTCGAAAAGCGATTAGATAGTACTTTAAAATTGTCTACTGTGAGTTTGCCGACTCCTTTGTGGAACCTTGACAATGATATTGTCAATGATTTCATCGAGGCCTTATTTTTGGATGCGTCTATTGTTTATGCGGAAGTCTCCTGGGGAGGGGAGGTTATTGTTACAAAAAAACGAACAGAATTTAAACAAGAAGACGCTTCTTATTTTAGACGATCTTCTAATTTTATTGCGAGGGCTTCTGACATTCTTTTTGAAGGAAGTAAAGTCGGCACAATTGAACTTGCCATGTCGCGCGAAAGAATCAAAAAGGAGTTGATCTCAAATATTTTAAGTATCATTGCACTCACGATTCTTATCATTGCCGCCATAGCTCTGACTTCTCTGGTCATTAGTAAACGATCTATCACCCAGCCGATCTCCCGCCTGCTTGCAGCCACCCAGGAAATGGCCCAGGGAGATTTCCAGCGCCGCATTGAGGAGCTTCCCGGCAATGAACTGGGCAAGCTTGCCGAAGGCTTTAACCAGATGGCCGAGAATCTCAGCTCTCTTATCAACGAACTTGAACATCGCAATGACATGTCCAGGGCTCTCATCAGTACAAGAGACTTGGAAGAGATTCTTGACAGGGTGGCCCAAGGTGTGGCGGAAAGCGGAGGGTATGATAGAGTCAGATTATATCTGTACGACGAGCGGCAAGATAGTTTGGTGTGTCATACAGCCTTTGGTATGGAAAAAGAGCAGGCCCGGCAATTAAAGCTTTCGCTCTCGGGGGACAAGAAAAGCGTGTCGCAGTGGGTTTTTAGAGAAAAAACCCCTTATGTCGTAAAGGATCCCTCAAGAGACGACAAGTGTGACCCTGAACTGGCTCGATTTCTTGGGGTCACGAGTTATGCGGCGGTTCCTTTACTTGCCGGAGAAAAGGCCCTCGGTGTGATGGCTGTCGATTGGGTCAAAACGAAACAGCCTTTTTCAGAAGACCGCGTGAATTCACTTATCGCATTTGCCAATACTGCTGCCCTGGCCATTGAAAATGCCATGCTTTACACGAATCTTGAGGAACGCGTTCAAAAGAGAACCCGACAACTGGAAATCGCCAACCAACGTTTGAAAGAGTTAGACAAGGTCAAATCCGATTTCCTCTCCACTGTGTCCCATGAACTGCGCACGCCTCTGACCTCGGTCCTGGGGTTTGCCAGAATCATCGCCAAAAAATTTCAGACATCGCTACTTCCGCACCTTGACCAGAGCAAGAAAAAAACACTGCGAGACGCCAAGCGGATGCAGGAGAATCTGGAGATCATTATCGAGGAAGGCGAACGTCTGACCAGACTCATTAACGAAGTTCTGGACCTGGAAAAGATTGAAGCGGGTAAGATGGAATGGAAAATGCGGGAAGTGTCACTCCTCGAAGTGGTTGAAACCGCGGTCAACGCTACCGCTTCACTTGCCAAGGAGAAAGAACTTGAAGTGAAGGTCGTTCCACGAGGTGAGGATTTTCAGTTCTGTGGGGATCCAGATCGATTGACGCAGGTGGTGACCAATCTACTCAGCAATGCCATCAAGTTTACTGAGGAGGGCTTTATAACCTGCGAACTCGAACGGGAGGAAGACGTCATCACTGTCAAGGTCATTGACACGGGTATTGGCCTTGCCCAGGATGATATAGAACTGATCTTTGATCGATTTAAGCAGATTGGAGATACCCTCACAGATAGACCGAAAGGTACAGGTCTGGGCCTCCCCATCAGTAAGGAGATTATCGAATATCATGGTGGGAGAATATGGGCAGAAAGCGAGCTTGGGAGGGGTAGCACCATGATCTTTACCCTCCCCGTTATAAGGCGACAGGCAACGGTAACTAAAGAGATACCACTTTTTTCCCGGGTGGCAGATCACATATCCGCCCAATTTGCTCAGCATGGCGGGGATACACCGCGGATTTTAATCGTGGATGACGAAAAACATATCCGAGCCTTGCTGATACAGCAACTGGAAGAAGCAGGATACAGCATTATTGAGGCCCAGAATGGCCGTGAAGCCATACACTTGGCCAGAACAGAAAGGCCGGATCTGATTATCTTAGACATCTTGATGCCGGGTCTGGATGGTTTTGAAGTGACGACCATCCTGAAACAAAGTAATGAGACCGCAGACATCCCTATTATGATCCTGTCCATTGTTGAGGATAAGGATAGAGGCTATCGGCTGGGGGTCGATAGCTATCTGACCAAACCCGTTGATCCTGAACAACTTCTCAGTACAGTGTCTTCACTCGCGACTAGAGGGCAACAACCACCAGCACCAATCCGAAAGAAAATCTTGGTTATTGAGGATGATGCAGGTATTGTTCGAGCCATTCAGGGGGTCCTGAGCGAGTATCAGATCACCACTGTTGATAACGGACAGGAGGGGATTCGCATGGCGCAACAGGAGCACCCGAATCTGATTATTCTGGATGCCAGACTGGCAAAAGAGGGTGCCATCGTCAAGGCCTTGCGTTCCATGAGTGAGACCAGTGAAAGTCAAATCATTGTTTTGACAGAGTCCATCAGGGCTGAAATCACCACCATCTTAGACACGATTCACACCGATGAAAGATCACACGCTAAAAAAATTGTTGAATAAACAAAAGGCTACTCGCCTTCTCAAGGAATTTATGGATGTTACGCCTGATGTATGTGTCTGCTCAGTGGTGGATACGCGTGGAAAATGTATTTTCGGCTACCCGGAGGGTAACGATAAAGACTTTTCTCCATTCACGGAAAGCCTCCGTGATGCCGGACCCACAATCGCCAGGTATCCCTTTATAGCGTCTTCAATTTGCATCGACGACACGGTGGCCGGGATGCTCATCGTTCAAAACCAGAGAGAAAGACATTCAGAGCGTCTTGTTCAAGCAGTCCAATACCTGAGTGTCGTTCTCACACAATGTGCCTCCCTTGGCTTTGAAAAACGTGAGATCGCGCAGGATGCACTGGACAAATATCGTGAGATCACCCTCCTGTATGCCATCGGGGAGACCATTAGTTCTTGTCTTGATGTGGACCAGATTGCCCACCTGATACTGGAAACGAATAAAAGTTTTGTCAATGCAGAGAATAGCTCTGTCATGCTCCTGAATCCGGAGACCAGGGAACTGGAAATTAAAGCGACGAGCGGCCCGGAGCAAAACGTGAAGGCGTCTCTTAAGGAGGGAGTGGGGATTGCGGGCCTGGTGGTCCAGACGGGCCAACCCGAGATCGTCAATGAGCCGCATGGGGACCCCCGATTTGTCAAGCCAACAGGCCTCGTTCGGTCTCTCTTGTGTGTGCCTTTGAAATTCCAGGAGAAGGTTCTGGGAGTCATCAATGTCAGCAACAAGCTCTCTGGTGAGGATTTTACGGCGGCAGATGAAAAGCTGCTGACAACGCTGGCATCACAAGCAGCTATCGCCATAGAGAACGCCAACCTGGTTGGTGAACTGCAAGAGAAAAAAGAGTCGCTGGAGGCGGCGCTGCGCAAGGTGGAACTCCTCGAAAAAGCCAAAAGTCATTTGAACAAATTTGTACCCCAATCGGTTCAAAAACTCATCGAGGACAATCCAGACATGCCGGAACTGGACAAACAGGACAAAGATGTCTCTGTACTGTTTTTGGATATTGCCGGGTATACCAGGATTAGCGCTTCATTGGATCAAGAGAAGGTGAACTACCTGATCGAGCGGTACTTCTCCAGTTTCTTAGATGATATCCATCAGAACGAAGGAGACATCAATGAAATGGCCGGCGACGGCCTCATGATCATTTTCCAGAACTCCGATCCGACTACCCATGCGATTCAGGCGGCGCGCACCGCGCTGGCCATCAGGAGTAAAACAAAACAGATCAACACCGATCTGCATGGGCAGTATGAACCGGTCCAGGTAAACATCGGCATCAACTCGGGTATAGCATCGGTGGGTTCTGCAAAATTTGAAGGGATCACTGGGATCCGATGGACCTATACTGCTTCCGGTATGGTGACGAATCTGGCCGCTCGGATTGCTGAGTTTGCTACTGGAGGGTCTATTCTGGCGAGCGAGGAAACCATCCACCGACTTTCGGATCAGTTTGTTCGAGAAGATCTTGGCGAGCAGAAATTTAAAAACGTCAGAGAGCCTTTACATATATTCCGCGTACTCGGAGGGAAAGGAGAAGAGCATGAACAAGAAAATTCTCATTGTCGATGACGAGGTTCATATTCGCGCGCTGCTGGAACAGGCTCTCGAAGACCTCGAAGATGTAGGCGTGGAGATTTTCTCTGCCCGGGAGGGCGAGGAAGGATTGCGGTTTGCTAAAGAAGAAAAGCCGGATCTAATGTTTCTCGATATCATGATGCCCAAAAAAAATGGGTATGAAGTCTGCGAAGAAATTAAGGGGGATCCGGAACTCAAAGATATTTACATTATCATGCTGACGGCCAAAGGTCAGGCTGCAGACAGGGCGCGGGGAGAGGAAGTTAAGGCCAACGAGTATATCACCAAGCCGTTTAATCCCGATGAGATCCTTCAGAAGGCGAGTGACATTTTAGACGTCCAGATTTGATGTTAGAGATTGATTAGAGACCAGACAAGAGAAGACATGCTCCGCTTGGTCAAGTCCAGAATTCGACCTATAGCTTTTGTTCAACTCATTACCCCAGAAAAGTAGGGCTGTCTCAGAGCTTGTCTTCAATCTCCGGAAATGGGGCATCATCTATTTTTGCATTCCATTTTTTGCGGATTTTCATTAGGGTTCCGTCCGCTGACATTTCATCAAAGGCTTTTCTCCATTTTTCTACAATTGCATCCGAAGTTTTCTTTGAAAAAGCAATCATCAGTTCAATTTCCCGGAGATGATAGACCTCCTCTATTTCATTGTAATCAACCTCGGCCAATTCACAGACAGTCTTTAGCCCCGGTTTTTTGTAGGTCCATAAGTCTATACGACCGAGGACGAGCTTTTTGGCATTTTTTTGTTCGTCAGAAACAGGTTCAAGATTTGTAAATCCATGCTTCTTGAGTAAAAGTTCTCTTGTATCATCCCGAAGCGTCCCAATGCGTTTTACTTTTTTGGCATCTTCCAAGGTGTTGATTTTTATGCCTGAACCCTTCTTTGCGACAAGAATATCTCTTTTTATCGCTAACGGACCCACCCATTTGAATTTATCATGACGTTCCTTTGTATATGTTGTACCAAACAACACAACATTTTCTTCTTCCAAAGCGATTTTGTAAGCTCTTGCCCACGGATAAACTTTGATTTCCTCATGAGATCCTACCCTTCTCTGGATCTCTCTGACTGTGTCAACAGAAGGTCCAACCAGCACGCCGTCCTTTAAATAGTTCAATGGAGGCATATTTTCTGTTAAGATTTGTAGCTCTTCTGAAAATACGGGTTGAACCGAAACCAGAAACACTGATGTCGCGATTACAAACAGCTTTTTCATAATAGTCCTCCTTTTACGATTTCCCTCTATTTATTAAAGCCTCGGATCATGCCGCGCACGTAGACGATCTGTCCCAAGTGCTGCGCTTCTTCGACCAGAA
Organism: Desulfobacteraceae bacterium; assembly: GCA_020349865.1. The sequence goes on along the minus strand of CP070700.1, from coordinate 2,588,921 downwards.
CATGCCCCAGCACCCAGCGCAGGTTGAGACCTTTCAGCCGAGGGTGAGGCACTTCTTTCTCAAAGTCTTCTTCAGTCAGGCCGTCGATCACCTTCAGCGCCGCCCCCCGTACCGCCTTATAGTACCCCATTACAGCATCGATGGACACATCCGGCATCGCGCGCACGTCGTCCGGTGTGTCGCCGAAGCCGGAGCCTTCCGTTTCGAACCCGAGCTTCTCGCGCCAGCCGTGCCGCAGCCAAAGCCCGTTGCCGCCATAAACCCGCTCGTTAATCCAGTCGTCCTCGACGCGGGCCATGTGCCAGACGATCCACAAAATGTGGTTCGAGCCGAGCGTTGGATGCCAGCGCAGCTCTGCCGGGGTCAGGCCATCCAGTGCGCGTTTCAGGCCGTCCAGATACTCCTGCATCCCGCTTACGACCGCGTCTTTGTATTCGTTCATCAGTGCGCTCCTCCATTCAGGTTGCGTTTTCCGCCAAACGATTAGTTATGCTATTTTTCTACTGAATATAGTTTAGCTTTCGGCGCAATATTATCTCTAGATTTATTTGCCGCTGTTTTTTTGGGGGCCATATGTTTAAGATTAGTCTCGGGTTGATGATAACGGCGATAATAACGCGTTAAGGTTGTGTAAGTGAAAACCGTGTTAACCATCGGAATTCTAATCAGATGCCAGAATACCCAATAGGAAAGAAAAAGCGCCGTGAAAAAATCGAAAAAATATATTATTTCATAGGAAAAGTAGTGACCGAGCTTGGGTACTTTATAATACATCTCGTTCAGTCTATACAGCAAATATGACATCACAGGAACCGAAACAAGAAAATATAATAGAATGGCCCAGGAGTGGCCCGCCTCCACGGCCCTTTTGTTGCAATAGCCCATGCAGCGCAAACAAACTTCGCAATGATAAGTCCAGTAGGGACGTTTCTTTTTGCCGACAGATCTCATCTCAATGGCCTGATTGGGACAGAACTTGGCGCATCGTCCACACCCCACACAGCGGTTATTGGAAAACATGACCTTTGCCATAAAGAGTTTCCCGATCAGGAGATAGATGATGGGGAAAATCGGAATCAGCCAGAAGATGCCGATGCTCCACAATGCCTCCCACAG
>CP070700.1:2585164-2587705 GCA_020349865.1 Desulfobacteraceae bacterium | reverse complement strand
ATAGCAGCTATCGGCAGTTGAGGCTCATTTGCGATAAGTTTACAATATATGGAAAAAACAAGGGCGCCAGATAATTGGTTTTTGTTGGAGATATACCCGGATTTATCTTGACTCAGGACTTTCAACTGGAAATGTAATTTCCCTAAAAGAGGTTTTTGAATAATCTTTATTTGGATCGAAAAATTGTGGCTTTCCATTTAACCAAAAGTCATTTGGATTATAAGATTGAGAAAAATATAATACGCTGCCTTTTTTTGCACTTTTAATGAGCCCAAAATGAAGATGGGGAGATCCATCATTAGATTGCCCTGATAATCCTATTCTTTCACCCCTTTTTATACGTTGGGCGATTGTGACATGAACCTCGGAAAGGTGAATATACACAGAAAAGAAATCATCTGCATGTTTCAGACGAACTGCAAAGCCACCACCATAGATTTTGTCTTTTAAAGCTTCCCCAATAAAATCGGGAGGATAATGCCAAAGCAAGAAAACTCGCAATACGGGCTACCAAGTTGGACCCAGAAGATGTTTTGGCTTGGACTGTGTTGGGTTGGACTCATGTGATGGATGCAGGATTTGGAAGCGGGGAGACAGCTACAGGGCATTTCAAAGAGGCAGTAACATTGGCCGAAAAGGCTGTGGCTATGGATGATTCGAATGCGGAAGCACACTCATTGTTAGGTTATGTCCGATTGTTTCAGAAAGAATATGATAAGGCTCTCATAGAGGGTGCTAAAGCTGTTGACCTTGACCCCAATAATGCAAATAGCCACAGTACATTAGCCCACACGATGCTTTTTTCAGGAGACTTCAATGGAGCCATCAGAATGTTTCGTAAGGCCATACGCCTAAGCCCTTATTATCCCGACTGGAACCTAATACATTTGGGCAATGCTTACTATATGAGTGAACGATACAAAGATGCCATTGAAGCTTGGAAGCAGCATCACATTCTTTTAAAACAGCGCGGATTGAGTGAACGGCGATTTATAGTAGGGCATATTGGGCTTACTGCATGCTACATAAGGCTTGGCCAGGAGGATCTTGCTAACAAACACTTGAAGGAAGTGTTTAGGCTAAATCCTAACTTTACTTTGGAAAATATGCGTAAACTTAATCCGTATAAAGATCCCAACCACTTGGAGTATATTATAAAAGCTCTGCGTAAGGCAGGTCTGAAGTGAGAGTAAGGAATGCCACAAGATGTTGGGGTCGCTTCATGCGGTCCGAAAGTGCATGTTTCTTGCCATGACCTTGACTCGTACTTCAATCGATTTTGCTAAAGATTACAACAGTAAATCAGGATTTGCCCCTTCCCATTAATCTTATCTCGCAAAACCCGTGAGCACTTAAATATCACCACTCTCCTTGCCCGTAGCATCTTATCTTCACCAGATTCCAGTGTTGATTTAATGATTTAAAGGAGCGATCTGGCCAGTTCAATGGATTTATTCTTTCAGTACCCTACGTTATTATAAACGGATTCAATTTAGGTTTTCTTTGGTTAGGATCATCAGGTGGGCTTTCCTTTTTAAAAATATTCCTTGGTCTCCCGCTTGGTCACATCCAATGTAAATTCAAGCTCTTTCAAAATGAAACCGAAAAAACTGATCTCATCCTGGTAAGTCAAACTAATTGAAACTGTGTTATTCTCATCTTTCTCGATATGAAATTCTTCCGGACCGATATCATGTCCCCTTTCTTTTACTTTTTCGCTAAAAAAGTTCCTGGTATCCTCAATACTGTGTTTTGTTCCATACAGGGCAGCTGCTTTCAAATCAGATTTTATCCCGTATTGGTTCCAATAGGGCCATATTGCGGACACAATGAGCCAGATAAGACCAATTGATACAATATAAAAGATTGCCTTACTCATAGTGGAAGACCGAGTGTAATATCATTATAAAAGAATTTCTTCGTGCTACTTGCCAAAAGGTGCTCAAGCATTCCTACAAAACCCTGTCTATCTTACAAACTAGATCTTTGAAAATTTTGCCTTTTTATTTCTCCACAAGTTTAGCAGAAAGCATAAGCCAAAGTCTGAAATTGGGATGCACAAGATATAAGGGTTTTAACGAAAGAGACAGGCCCAAATCCCAGTTGATCAAGCTAATGTGGCTCGATGATGACGTCCTTCCAGAACCACCCCATCGTCGCAGATGTGGGATGCTTTTTCACCCATGGCTTTATCAGCAAGTGCTGTCGTACATAGTTGAGAGGCATAATGGCGGCCTCTTCCATGAGGATCTTGTCGGCCCGCTTGTATAGATCCATCCTCTCTTCCTGAACCATAGATCGACTAGCTTCTTCTACAAACTTAGCGTAGGTTTCGTTCCCCCACCCAGGCAGCCACATGGCAAGACCGACCCTCAGGAAGTTGTCAGGGTCAGGATAGTCGGCTACCCATCGAACGAGAGACATGGATGGTAGTTCACTACATACCCTTTCGACAAACGCTCCGTACTCCATTGGCTGCCACGTGATCTCCACCCCCAGATTTTTCTGCCACTGCGCCCGCAGGTGTTTACTCAGAGGATT
>CP070700.1:2572107-2585064 GCA_020349865.1 Desulfobacteraceae bacterium | reverse complement strand
GTTTGCCTTTACCAGATTCTGCTTTGCATTGGCTAACTCCACCTCAGCCTTTAACACATCATTTACCGGGATCATCCCGACTTTGTAAAAGCTGCGGGCCACCTTGACATGAGATTCCAGCGATTCCACTGCGTCCTTAGCCACTTCCACGGCCTTATCCGCTATGAGAATATCAAAATATGCCTCCTTTACGTTAAGGGCAAGATCGAGCTTTACCAGTTCAACGTCCGTCTCCGATTGATCTATGCCTAACTTTGCCAACTCGAATGAACTGGTGAGGGCAAAGCCAGTAAAAAGGGGCTGCGTCACGGTACCCCTCCATTCATAATTGTCCAGGGAACTTATTGCTACCTCCCCACCCCCCATCAGAGTTGATCTGAATGTTCTTTCTTCATCAAATCGAGTATAGCTATAAGTCGTGCTCAACTTGGGCAAAAATTCAGCCCTGGCCTGCTTTTTTACATACATGGCCTGGTCCACCTGTTCCTGCTTGGCCTTGAAAGACCAGTTATTGGCCAGCGCCTCTTCAATACTTTCTTGGAGTGTATAAACACGTCCCTTTTCCTGTGAAAAGACTGGATATGGCGAGAGTATCAAGGAGCAAAAAAGGAATAAGGCTACGAAAAGCAGTGAAGTTCTGTACCTCATTTTTTAAACCTCGCTCTTTCTTCAAATTATCGAGGCAGTTCCAAAACGTTCAATTTTGCTCAAGATCAAGGAAGACGATAATTTTAACCACAGGAATACATTGAGTATTTCGAGGATTAAAATTTGAGCCTGACGTCCCGCCAAAGGGCGGGAGGCAAAAGGGGATGTTTTGAAATTGCCTCTATCGGTATTAATTAAAACAGGCCTAATTAGATGTCAATGCAAACTTGGGAACATCCCATCAGGACTGCTGCGATTGCTAATAATGCGATCTCATGCTTGAGCCCGCGTCACTTGCTTGACACATCGGTTACAACTGACTAAATTAAAACACATGTAATTTCTTTATGTTGAGAAGTATGGTAATTAAGAAGCTGAGTGGCTTGCTTTGATTTCAATAAATTGTAGTACTTCATAACCCAAATAAACCGGAAAAGTTACAAGTGAGCTAAAGTTTGAAGTGAACTAAAGTTAATGAGTCGCTTCGCTCTACCTGTTTTTATAAAAAAAAGAATTCCACCACTTTAGGCACTTTAGATCACTTTAGACACTTCACACTTTTTCAATTTTGCAATTTTCTGCACGTTTTGAGCTGAATTTTATCACTAAGGTACTAAAGGCTTAGTATGTCCTATAATAAACCAAAATATCTTTTGCCGGTGCTCGTTCTCCTTTCAATTTTCCTGTGGTTCAACCAGAATGATGTTTTTGGCTTCTTTCAACAAAGACCGGAATCTGACACTCTCGATTTTAATCGCGCTTCAAAGGAATCTGAAATCAAAGGCACAGTCTTATCAACAGATGAAAAGATCAACATCCGCGTCTTTGAGAAGGTTCATCCGGCTGTTGTGAACATAGCAACCACAACCCTTAGCATGAATTTTTGGCTTGAGGTCATTCCGAGGGAAGGACAGGGATCGGGTTTTATCATAGATAAGAAAGGCTACGTTCTAACGAACAACCATGTAGTGGCCAAAGCCCAGAAAATTACAGTAACTATGGCTGATGGCAGAAAAATTCCCGCCACTCTCACAGGACGGGACCCTCCTTCGGACCTGGCTGTCATCAAAATCCCTTCCAAGTACATCGATGTGGTGGCTCCTCTGGGAAATTCGGACAAGATTCGTGTCGGCCAAAGGGCCATCGCCATAGGAAATCCCTTTGGCCTTTCCCACACTCTTACCACAGGCATAATTAGTGCGCTTAACAGGGGCATTAAAACCCAGGACGATACACACATGGAGGACCTGATACAAACCGATGCTGCCATTAATCCAGGCAATTCAGGTGGCCCCCTTCTCAATTCCAATGGAGAGGTTATCGGCATTAATACGGCTATTTTCAGCCTTTCAGGAGGGTACCAGGGCATTGGCTTTGCCATACCTATCAATCGGGCCAAGTACGTCGCAACACAGCTCATCACTCTCGGCAGAGTAGCAAGACCCTGGCTCGGGATTACCGGTATCTCGGTCACACCGGGACTCTCAGAAGGGCTTAGCCTTGCCGTTAAGCAAGGTGTGCTGGTTGTGCAAGTAGTACGAGGCGGCCCGGCAGCCAACGCTGGCTTGCGGGGGGGCAACAGAGAGATCATTGTTGGCAGCCTGCGGCTCCTCCTGGGTGGAGATATTATCACGGCCATTGATGGACATGAAATTTCAGACATGAATGAACTGGGTCGGCTATTGGATAAGTTGAAGGTCGGAATGACGGTACCCGTGAGAATATCAAGGAATGGAAAGGATCTAAGACTGAAGGTTCTATTAACGGAAAGACCATAGCGATTTTGGATTTTGGAATCAAAACCTTCTTCTTCAAATTGTCAATCGTCAATATTTTTCGTGCCCCAATAAGATCATCCTTTCTTTTGCAGCCTTTTGCCTTTTTTGTTCCCACTCGTCCCATTTCACTTTTAGGTGTCCCAGTTCTTTTTCCAACCCCTGTATCTCTCCGTTAGTTGCATCACGGCCAGAAGCCTTTAATGTGGTCAGACGTTTTTTCAGCGCCCTGACGCGCTCTTTAATGGATTTCATTGCCCCAAGAGCCTCTCTCTCCTTCTCTGTGGGCACCTCTAACTTCCCCTGACAATTTGCTAAAGCTTCATTCTGAGATACTTCCCTTACATCCATAACACGCACCTCCTACGAGATAATATAGTCATTTCCTTCGAAATAACAAAGAAATATCCCATAAAAATAATGGGATTTAAACTGCTGACGGAACGCTCTGATTCTTAGGGCTTGACAACCTAACTATGCCTTTTTAGTATCCAAAACCAAATACTTGCAATCAACTGCGTAACTGTCCCCACCATCAATACCGGTTTGGGAGCATGAAACGCAGATTACCAAGACGAAAGCTGTATTCAGCCAACAACCAACAATAATCAACGGACTTGATCCCCATGAAAATACTTGACAACCTACACGCTTTTTTGTGGCTCAGCCCATCGGCAAATAACTGCAATACCTATCTCATAAATGCAGACAAAAAGATCCTTGTAGATCCGGGCCATTATCACCTTTTTAGCCATGTTCAGGATGGACTTTCCGGCCTTTCACTGTCCCCCCAGGATATTGATCTGGTCATTATCACACACGGTCATCCCGACCACATGGAAGCCGTAAAGGTATTTGCAAATACCTCTACTCTGATCGCGGTAAGCTCCATAGAAATGGATTTCATCAAGACAGTTGCCCCGCACTATGGAGACGCCCTCGGCATATCGGATTTCGAGCCTGATTTTTTGCTTCAAGAAGGTGATTTGAATGTGGGAGAGATTGAGTTCCAGGTTATCCATACCCCTGGCCATTCACCCGGTTCCATTTGCCTCTTTTGGCCGGAAAAAAAAGTGCTTTTCACCGGTGATGTGGTCTTTAATCAGGGTATCGGGAGAACTGATTTGCCTGGAGGCGACGGGCAAGAACTGAAAGAAAGCATTAAAAGGATCTCCCTGCGTGATGCGGAATACCTGCTTTCGGGCCATGGTGATATTTTGTCGGGCAGTGAAGCGGTTAAAAACAATTTTGAAGGCATCGAAAGGATGTGGTTTCCGTATTTGTGAGAAGGCGCAAGGCACTGGACATGAGGCCGACAGGGTTTTGATTTTTTTCCCTTACGCCTTGCGCCTTAAGCCTTTTGCCTTGAGTCTTGTGCCTTTTACTATCCTAAAAAGAGCAACTGGATTCACGAAGTGCGAAATAATCCCATGAAAAAAGCCGTTTCCCACAAAATACCATCCATTGACTTTGACCTGCGGCAACTGGAAATCTTCCGAAAGGTTGTTGAGCTGGGCAGTTTTTCAAAGGCTGCCGAAGCGGTTTTCCTGGCACAGGCATCTGTCAGCGAGAGGATAGCCACACTTGAGACCATGGTCGGGACGAGAATTCTTGACCGTCTGGGCAGGCAGATTGTGCCAACAAAGGCGGGAGAGATCCTTTACAAACATGCGGTTCTTCTCCTGGACATGAAAAGGACGGCGTGCCTTGAAATACAAGATTTTCTCGGTATTAAACAAGGGGCGATTTATATTGGGGGAAGCACGATTCCGGGTGAATATATACTTCCAAAGGTCATAGGAGATTTCCAAGAAAAATATCCTTTATTATCCGTCACGTTGAGTGTTTCCAACACAAGTGACATCGAAGACCGTATTTTGAATGGCCGTCTTGAGCTGGGTGTAGTTGGGTCCAAACCTTCGCACAGAAACCTCATTCATAACGAGTTATGGAAAGATGAACTGGTCCTTGCGGTTCCTGCCCATCACCAGTTGGCGAAAAAGAAGGTAGTTTCCATCGAAGAGCTTTCCAAGGAGCCTTTTATTTTGAGAGAGGTGGGATCCGGAACCTTGAAAATCACGGAGGATTACCTTAAGGCATCAGGTTCAAATCCCATCGATTCCCTTCATGTGGTGGCTCGCTTTGGCACATCAACGGCAGTTAAAGAGGGCATAAAGGCCGGGCTCGGTATTTCAATCCTCTCTTCAAGGGCCCTGGATACGGAACTGAAAACCGGTATTATTAAGGCACTTAAAGTCAAGGGCCTTTCCATGTTTAGAAATTTCTATTTAATCAGAGATCGAAGAAGAATCGCTTCTCCATTATGCCAGGCCATGCTTGATTTTCTGCTGGCAACTTCCGAGGAAAAGGTTAAAGGATAGTTATGGAGGAATTAATCGATTACAGGGGTGATTGCTGAAAGGCCTATTTAGACGTAGGTTTATGTCTCAGGATCTTACCCCCAGGTGAAGGTTTCGAGTTTATCCTCGAAAAGGATAAGCTCGAAAAGATCAAAAAAGTGATCTCCCACAATGGTGGTGAAGTGGTCTTGGAAACTTTTTTCGAAAACGACGTACGTCTTAGAGTTAAGAAGGTTTCCCAACCCGAATAAACGTCATTATAGAGTTAGATATCCTCCGGATCAGAGAAGTGATTGGTTGAACATCCTCAATCCTGGTGAGACATTACTCAAAACCGATTTGGAGACAGCGAAGGGGGGCAAGGCAAATATGACTGGAGTTGATTTTCCAAAAATGGCTCTCGTGGGTCTGAGTCTTTATGATAAGGAACTTGAGAATGTTTCCAAAGAAGTTTCGACAACTATAGCCTCTTTATCCCGTGATAAAACAATAAGGCCTGGACAAACAATCGCTGTTAGCGCTGGGAGTCGCGGGATAGATCGAATTGATGAAGTGACAAGAAGTTGTGTGGATGTCCTTAAAGGGGTGGGCGCCAAACCTTTCATATTTCCTGCAATGGGGAGCCATGGGGGCGCGACAGCAGATGGGCAAAAAACCTTGCTCGCCCACCTCGGCATTACTGAAGAAAGTATGGGAGTTCCTGTGCGTTCTTCCATGGAAGTGATAGAGGTTGGTGTTACACATAGGAATGTCCCGGTCTATTTAGACGGATATGCTGCTGATGCCGATGCCCTGGTTGTAATTAACCGGATCAAAACCCACACGAAGTTTGAGGGTGATATCGAGAGCGGTCTTTTTAAAATGATGGCCATCGGCATGGGGAAACATCAGGGTGCGAGTGTTTATCACCGGGCCGCAGTTGATCACGGCATGGAAGCGATTATTATAGATGCTGGCTTGATGATTCTTAAACGCTGCCCCGTGCTTTTTGGACTCGGTGTTGTGGAAAATGGGCTCGGTCGGGTTACCGAGCTCAAAGCCGTTCTTCCCGGGCAAATGATGGAAGAAGAAAAAAGGCTCCTTGCCTTATCTAAGAAAGTCATGGCAAAAATACCATTCGACCACATTGATCTACTAATTGTAGATGAGATGGGAAAGAACATAAGCGGGACGGGAATGGATTCAAAGGTCATTGGACGGCACAGGGATCTTATTGGCGATTTCTGGATCCACCCCCATCCCAAGCGGATATTCGTTCGGGACCTGACGGATTTGTCCGATGGAAATGCCACCGGGGTCGGATTGGCTGATTTCATAACCCATCGATTAGCCAAAAGGATTGATAGAGACAAAACAGTCATTAATTGTCTGACAGGGCTTTCTCCTGAGAAGGCCGCCATCCCTATTGCCTTTCCCAACGACAAAGAAGCCATCGGCGCAGCCTTAGAGACGGTTGGAATAAAAGACATAAATGAGATGCGTGTGGTTAATATCCAGAACACACGAAACCTTGATCGGATGTTTGTATCAGAGGCATTTTTACCTGAAATTGAACGAAGCTCAACAATAGAACAGATATCCTCATGGTTGCCGATGCCTTTTGACAAGGAAGGGAACCTTATTTCACCTTTTTAAAACTTCTTTTAAAAGAAACCTTTTTCAATTCTTTTCTAACTGATTAATGAGGGAGGTACCACAATGTCCTTATCTCTCATGGAGAGCAATGAAGCGATTGCCTGGGGCGCAATAAATTCCGGATGCCGGTTTTTTGCCGGATACCCGATTACTCCGGCAACTACAATATTTAATACCATGCTCAGGCTTTTGCCCCCTTTGGGAGGTATATGCCTACAAGGTGAGGATGAAATTGCTTCCATTGGTTCTTGCTTGGGAGCGTCTATGGCGGGACTCAAGGTAATGACAGCCACATCAGGGCCTGGCCTGAGCCTCTACAGCGAACATATTTCCTTTGCGATTGGAAGCGAGATTCCGATCGTGATTGTGGTTGTGCAAAGACTGGGCCCATCTACCGGGTCAGCCACCCGCGGTGCGGACGGGGACATACAATTTATGCGTTGGGGTAACAGCGGGGGCCTACCGGTAATCGCGCTGGCGCCAGTGGACATTAAAGACTGCCTTTCTCTGACAATGCATGCCTTTAATCTCGCTGAAGAGTTCAGATGTCCTGTGTTTATTGCATCAAATAAGGAGATTGCAATGACCAAGGAAAGCATCGATATGGATGCCATTGTGAGGCCGAACCTAAAGGAGCGTGCAGTCCCTCCCTCTGGAAGGCCCTTTTTACCCTTTAAGGTCACTTCTGACCATGCAGTGCCTCAATTTCTTCCCATTGGAGACAAGGTCCTTGTCCGGCAGACCTCCTCTACCCACGGTCCTGATGGCTACATTACCACCGATTTTGACAAAATCAGTGAAAACCAGGAAAGGCTTAAAAAAAAGCTCGTTTCAGCCGTGGACCGTTTTTCCTTTTACGAAGCGTATATGGAGGATGATGCCGACATACTGGTTATCACCTATGGTGTTACTGCTCGTGCGGCACAAGATGCTTTTGTCGAGAAAAAAAGTAAAGGAAAGCCTGTTTCCCTCCTTGTACTCAAGACCATCTGGCCGGTACCAGAACAGCTAATCAAGGAAAAGGCCAAGAATGTGAAACATGTGGTTGTGGTGGAGATGAACCTTGGCCAGTATGTGAGAGAAATAGAGCGCGTCCTTCCTGATAAGGAGGTTCACTTCTTTGGTCAAATGAATGGGAGGCTGATAACCCCACGACAGATCAAGGAGGTTATTGCCAATGTATAGTTTATTGAATAAAAGCAGGCCCTTGGTCTTTTGTCCTGGTTGCTCCCACGAACGAATTGCCCGCATCCTTGATAAGACCTTCCAGAACATGGGCCTTAAAGGCAATCAGATAGTGATGGTGAGTGATATCGGGTGCTCCGGGCTCTTTGACACATTCTTTAATACCCACGCCCTGCACGGTCTCCATGGGCGTGCCATGACCTATGCAACCGGTCTCAAACTCGCCCGGCCTGACCTAAACGTTGTGGTTACCATGGGAGACGGTGGTATGGGTATAGGCGGGGCTCACATCCTCAGTGCCTGCCGCCGCAACCTTGATCTGACATTACTGGTTCTCAATAACTTCAACTTTGGGATGACAGGCGGCCAGTTTTCTGCGACCACCCCTCCCGACGCCCAGGTAGGATCCTCTTTTCTTAACCGAATCGAGCGGCCCCTGGATGTGTGTGAGGTGGCTTGTTCAGCAGGAGCAACCTATGCCACACGGTGTTCAGCTTACAAAAAAGACCTTGCAGAGGAGATAGGCCGAGCTATTCGCCATAAAGGTTTTTCCGTAATCGACATATGGGGGGTCTGCACAGGACGGTATTTAAAACAGAACAAACTAACCCCTAAAGTAATTGATGACACTCTCGCCAAGTTTCCCCCCAGAAAAGGCATTGTAGAGAATAACACTCGAAAGGAGTATGGCAGACATTACAGAGAAGTGGCAAAAAGCCAAAGAACCGTTTCACCACCAGCCAAGATTGACGCCAGATTTGATCCCCCTGAAGCGGGCAGGCAGGAGGTAATCATCCTTGGTGATGCCGGTCAGAGGATTATAACAGCTGGTGATATATTGTGCCTTGCCGGACTTACTGCCGGGCTGAAGGTAACACAAAAAAATGAGTACAACATTACGGTACTCAGAGGCCCTTCCATCAGTGAGATAATCCTCTCTCCTGAGGAAATTGGCTTTACCGGCATTGAAAGGCCTGCCGCCATCATGGCCATAGGCCAGGAAGGGGTGGACCGCCGAGCGTATATTTTTGGCCACCTTAATAAAGATACCTTAATCATTCAGGCACACGGGGTCGAGGTCCCACCCAGTAACGCCAAAGTGAATCTGGTTGACTTTAAAGGGCAAGGGGTTAAGGCACATGACTGGGCCCTTGCATCTTTGTCTGTCCTGGCCAAACTCAACAAAGTAATCAATCTTGAAATGCTCCGGTCTGCCCTGGAGGCAAGATTCAAGGACTCGGTTCTCGCATCCACCCTTGATCTGGTTGAGCGGGTTGAGGTTGGGCAACAGTAATGCAAAAAGGTCAAAATGGGGCGGTAACCCCAAGCCCCCAAAGTCTTGTTCAGAAGAAAATTCGTAAAGATTCCTTACCATTTATTTATACAAAACTTTTTCTAACGGCTGTTTTCTGGGGAGGAACCTTTATCGCGGGAAGAATCGTTGCAAAGGATGCCGGGCCCTTTTCAGCTGCCTTTCTAAGATTTGCCATAGCATCCATTTTTCTTCTTTTTATTACCTTAAGAATCGAAGGGAAACTCCCCCTCGTAAAGAGAGGCCAAATAATTCCGGTTATCCTTCTCGGTATGACAGGTGTGTTTGCCTACAATGTATTTTTCTTCAAGGGGCTCAAAATTATCGAAGCAGGTCGAGCATCACTCATTATTGCAAATAACCCCATCTTTATTACGCTTTTTGCCTCCTTCTTCTTTAAAGAAAAGCTGAATCCCCTAAAGGTTACCGGAATTATCATTTCGGTCATTGGGGCAATCATTGTGATATCAAGAGGAAACCTAATTGAAATCTTGAATGGGAACGTAGGGTGGGGAGAATTTTATATCTTTTGCTGTGTGCTGACCTGGGTGGCTTACACTCTTATAGGCAAGGCAATCATGACTAATTTATCTCCTCTTGTGTCCGTATCTTACTCCGCTATCGTTGGTGCGGTTGCATTATTTATTCCGGCCTATTTTGAGGGAATGATACAGGATTTAGTTAATTACTCCTCAGCAGATTGGTTCGGTATCTTTTATTTAGGGTTCTTCGGAACAGTGCTGGGATTTGTATGGTATTATCAAGGCATAAAAACCATTGGTCCTATGAAGGCAAGTCAATTTATCAATTTCGTTCCCATAAGTGCTGTTTTGCTTGCCTTTTTCATACTTAGCGAACCAATTACGCTTTCCTTATTGGTTGGGGCAATATTTGTGATTTCCGGAGTTTATCTGACGAATACAACCGCTATTGTTCTCAAGAAAAACTAAGTCATGTCTCAATTAGGGCAACAACCTTTCGAGGCCCAATCATGGTTTCTCTGCATCTGTCAAAAGGAGAAATATGGGGCCGGTCCCCGATCAATCTGCTCTAAGCCAGGATACCTGCTTTTCTTAAAATGCTTTTAACCTCACCCTTCTCTTGTTGCTCCAGGGGAAGCAAGGGCGGTCGAACCGGGCCTCCATACATACCAGTAAGATCCATTGCGGCCTTAAGTCCCGGAATTCCGAACTTCGTAGTTACCGCAGCATTGGCACGGATAAGTCGAAGTTGAAGGTCCCGCGCCCTTTTCAGGTCTCCTTTGTCAAAACTCTGAATAAGCTCTGCCAAAGCGTGCGGAGCCACGCATGCCAGGGCCATGACTCCACCGACTGCACCCACGGCCAGGGCGGGAAGCAGAAAGCTCCCGGAACCGGCCAATACCTGAAAGGCATCCCCTGCGCTTTGAACCAACTGTCCGATCTTCACGAGGTTCCCGGAGCTTTCCTTAAGGCCGATAATATTGGGATGCTGGGCAAGCTCATTGACGGTTTCTACGCTCAGGTCGATTCCCGTGAAACCGGGAACATTATAAAGGATAATTGGGATAGGTGAGCGATCAGCGATCATTGTATAATGAGTCACGAGGGAGCGATGATCCATCCGCGCCCTGTAGTAATGCGGTGTCACCACCATGGCCGCATGTGCTCCTACATTTGCAGCCTTTTCTGTGAGTTCGATGGTTTCAATGCTGGATTCGCAACCTGTACCGGCAATAAAAAGACGATCTGGCTTGATAGTAGCCCCTGCCGTCTTCCAGGTCTCAATTTTTTCCTCTTCCTTGAGGAAAACGACTTCACCGTTGGATCCCAGAACAACAAACCCCGATAGTGGGGTCTCCTGCCACTTTTCAAGATTAAGAGCCAAACGATCGTGATCCACCTTACCGCGATCGTCAAAGGGTGTGGGAATCGGCGGAAAACATCCTTTCAAAGAAATCTCCTTCACCATATCACTCTCCTTTGTTATCAACGCTGAATGTGACGTCTGAGGTTAAATTACTGATCTTTAAAAATCCAGCCTTATTGCATGCAGCTTTCCAGTTCAAGAACCAGAAATACTTTCTTTGACACTTCCCTAATTCTTCGGCATCATATATCTCAACCAACCATTTATCCAGCTTATTTTGATGTCAACAAATTTTTGTCAAGATCTGAATCATTTCCCCTTTACTTACACACCGGCCATAATGCTACGCCTATTCAGTCTGGTTATTTTAGATTGAAACGTAGTTCAGGTAGACCGATCTATAATTGAGGCATCTTTCCCATTTACACTCAAGGTAATAAACGCTACTCTTCGATACTCAAAAAGGGCCTTCTTTTTACCCCTTTTTTGAGAAATTTTTTGAGGAGAATCCGTGGCTTCACCTCGACATTGTCAGCGTCTCATGACTGGAAAAGGAACACCACCACATCGCAAAAAACTGAACCGGTACGGGTGTAAGGCTAATTCTACAGATCCTGAAGAGAATATGATATCAGCTTCCTCCGGCATTGAGAATGCGCGTCTCGCTCGCCTGACCGTACCGTGTCTGACCACCTCTGCCGTTACACGGTTGCAAAAAATAATCTATGAGTACTATCACGAACACGGCAGGGCCCTTCCCTGGCGTGCGACCGACGATCCCTATCATATTTTCGTTTCAGAAATTATGTTGCAGCAGACTCAGGTAGAAAGGGTGATGGCAAAATACGAGCAGTTTGTGGCGGCTTTTCCCTGTTTTTTTTCACTTGCTCATGCGACGCTTCGAGAAATACTGAAGGTATGGCAGGGTATGGGGTACAACCGACGGGCACAGGCGTTGAAAAAAAGCGCCGAACTCGTTATGGAACAGTTCCATGGTCAGCTCCCCTCTTCTCCCGAGGAATTAATGACCCTTCCAGGAGTTGGCAGGACTACTGCCTCTGCTATCGCCGCTTTTGCATTTCAGGAGCCGACGGTATTTGTTGAAACGAATATCAGGACAGTGTTTATTCACTTCTTTTTTCGCCATTCCGGTCCGGTTAAAGATAGCGAAATTATTCCACTGGTAGCCAGAACACTGGATACCACCAACCCAAGAAAGTGGTACTATGCTCTTATGGACTACGGTGTGATGCTGAAAAAGAAGCATCAGAATCCAAGCAGGAAAAGCGCACACTATAAGAAACAAGGCCCTTTCAAAGGTTCGAACAGGGAGATCCGCGGCATGATCCTCAGAGTGCTTCTGGCAAAGCCGCACTGTTCCGAACGGGAACTCACGGAGAGCCTCAGTGTGGATCCAGAACGGGTAAACGGGTTACTCACCATTCTGCAGAAAGAAGGGTTCGTCAAGAAGACAGGCACACGATTTGCCATAGCGCACGGCTAACTCATATCCATCCAGAGAGGAGATAGTTTACTTAGGCAACAAACCTGCGCTCAGTCCCACCCCTTTGGGGCGGGTTCCGGGATTCGCAAGGCCAGGCCTCCGGCTCGTAGACCCTACGGCTCGGCGAGAAAACAGCTATTTCAGGCACTTCACTACAACAAGTCCAGGGCTATTTGGCAATAGGTTTCTGTGCCCAGCATCAAGACATCCTCGTTGAAGTCAAATTTCGGATTATGAATATTGATACTCCCCTCTCGGCCCACCCCGAGGGCAAAGAAACAGCCTTTTGTTTCCTGCAGATAATAGGCCATATCCTCTCCGCCCATCGTCGGTTCGGGTTCCACTACCCGGTCTTTGCCCACGACCTTTTCTGCACACACCCGAACCGTTTGTGAGACAGATTCATCATTGATTGTCGGCGGGTAATCAAATTGGAAGTTCAACTCGTACTCGGCACTCATGGATTCACAGATCCCGCGAACAACTTTTTCAATACGCGCCTCCCAGGTACGCCAGATCTCCATATCAAAGGTCCTTGTGGTCCCCGACATCTCGGTCACTTCCGGGATCACATTGAAGGCCGTACCGGAATGAAAACTGCCGATGGTGACGACCGTCGGATCGAGCGGGTTCATATGCCGGCTTACAATGCGCTGGAGCGCATTGACCACCTGAGTACCCACCTCCAGG
>CP070700.1:2569219-2572007 GCA_020349865.1 Desulfobacteraceae bacterium | reverse complement strand
GACCCGAGGTTGAGAAAGGAGGGAGGGGCCGAGTAAGATGTCGCTGTTGGAGGTGAAAAATCTTAGCATAGGCTATCATACCCAAAAAGGCTATCTCCATGCTGTGGAAGGCGTCTCTTTTTCATTGGAGGCAGGAAAGTCCTTCGGTTTTGTAGGGGAATCAGGGTGTGGAAAGACAACGCTGGGTATGGCCCTGATGAGGCTGCTGCCCGACCATGGGGTGATTCGGGCGGGTCGAGTACTTTTTGACAGGGAAGACCTCCTTGAAAAGTCAGATGAAGAGATGAGGGAAATCAGGTGGCAAAAGATAGCCATGATCTTTCAGGCGGCCATGAATGCCCTGAACCCGGTCCACCGCGTTCACGAACAGATTGCAGAGGCCATACTTACGCATAATGCTTCCCTTGACAAAGGAAAGGCATATGATCAGGTGGAAGGGCTTTTCCAACTTGTGGGAATTCCTAAAGATCGCATGAGAGATTACCCGCACCAATACAGTGGTGGGATGAAACAGCGGGCTATCATTGCCATGGCGCTGGCCTGTCGGCCCAAACTGATCATTGCGGATGAGCCCACTACCGCCCTGGATGTGATTGTCCAGGACCAGATCCTTCGGGAGACCAAGAACCTGCAGAATGAATTTGGGATCAGCATCATCTTTATTTCCCACGATATCTCAATCGTAGCAGACGTTTGTCATGATATTGGTATTATGTATGCGGGTAAGCTGGTGGAGTATGGTGCCAGGGAAGAAGTCTTCAACGATCCAGCGCATCCCTATACAAAGGCACTCCTTTCATCTTACCCCACATTGAGAGGGGAAAAAATTCGGCTTATGCCCATTGTGGGTGAAACGCCGAATTTAATTCATCCTCCTTCCGGGTGCCGGTTCTGCGACCGCTGCTCTTCGGCAATAGCAGCATGTGAGACCGGTGAGGCTATTTGGGTTGAGATTTCACCGAAGCATAAGACCCTCTGTTATCAGTGCGGTGTAGAGTGCAGGTAAAAATGAAGATGGATAACGGCAGAGAAACCATCCTTGAACTGGAACGTATAGTCAAAATATACAGAACCAAAGGTTCGTTTTTAGGGGCATATGGTAAAGATGTCATTGCGCTCAACAAAATATCCATCAAGATCTTGAGAGGGGAGATATTTGGTCTTGTTGGAGAAAGCGGGAGTGGAAAGACTACAGCCGGTCGTCTGATTGTTAGACTGGAAAAGCAGGAGGAAGGCAAGATATATCTGAGTGGCCGTGAAATGACAGGGCTCAAGGGAAAGGCTCTGAAAGATTTTCTCCGCAAAGTCCAGATGATTTTTCAGGATCCCTATCAATCTCTCAACCCACAGCTTTCGGTCTTTGACGCGATCTCAGAACCCTTAATCATCCACAAAATAGGAAATGCTGGGGCCAGAGAGGACGCAGTGTGGCAGGTAATGAAATCCGTAGGCCTTTCACCACCCGATGACTTTGCTAACCGTTATCCTCATCAGCTGAGTGGCGGGCAGAGGCAAAGGGTTGCCATAGCCAGGGCCATGGTGCTGAACCCGGAGTTTGTGGTGGCTGATGAGCCCACGTCCATGCTTGATGCGTCCATTTCAGCGCAGATTTTCAATATCCTGCTCGATATGCGGGATAAATTTCAGGTGACACTCCTGTTTATCACCCACAGTCTGTCGGCCGCTCGGTATCTCTGCGATCGTATTGCCGTGATATACAAGGGAAACATGATGGAGATGGGGAGCGCAGATCAAGTTATACAAAATCCCAAACACCCCTATACCCAGGCCCTGATTGATGCGCTGCCCAAGTTCGGACAATGCGGCGAGGTAAAACATTATGGCACGTTGCTCATGGAGGAGAGAGATGGCTTTAGTCGCGTTGGGTGTCCTTTTTTTTCCAGGTGCGGGGTCGCCCACAGGCTAAAATGCAGCCGGGAAAGGCCCCTTTTGAAGGAGACGGGTGATTCCCATTATGTGGCCTGTTTTTATGCGGAAAACGGGGTTGGGACGGGTTCTGAGAGCAGGGAGTGTTATTACGGGATGTAAAAGCGAACTGGCCATTTGTACCTTCCATAATCAGGGTTTTAATACCCTGCCGCAAACGGACGGGGTATTAAAAAACCCTAATAGAAGTATAGAAACTGTAATGTTTACTCCTTTTTTTGATAATGCTAAACTTAATTATGTAGTAAAAGGTCTCTCCTGATGTAATTGGGAGCCCTGCATAGCGGGATAAACTACGCGAAGCCATCTCATTGACTGTAATGGGTTGAAATCAGGAGATTGTAGAGTCTGTTTCAAGCAAAGTATTTCTAAGAAAAAGCAACCCATTAGACAACGCGATTGCTTCTGCTTCCTTCGTCAGCCTCGCGATGACGTGGGTAGGGACTTTTTACGAATCCGTCAAACTTGAATAATGGTAGTCGTCCGTTGTTCCAGTAGAATGCGGGATGTGTTGTGTTTTTATCTTCAAGCAGTTAGATAGGATACGACATTGCCTGCTTTTCTTTTCGCTATTTTGCTGAATTAGTTGCCGTTTTGGGCTCCACAATGGATTCCGCTTCCCGCAGGAGCAACTATCAATGTACATTACCTATAACTCAGGAGTTGTTATTATGTACGAACGTATCTCAATTGATCCAAAGGTTTGCCACGGACAGGCTTGTGTCAGGGGAACTCGTATTCCAGTCCACCAGATTGTTCGTATGCTGGCGAATCGAGATACAATTGAGGATCTCCTCGAAGAGTATCCATCGCTTGAAAGGGAAGATATCCTTGCCTGTCT
>CP070700.1:2565647-2569119 GCA_020349865.1 Desulfobacteraceae bacterium | reverse complement strand
GTATCGAATACCTCCCCGTTTTGCAGTGTTCCTTTGTAATCCACACTGACAAACAAGCCGTTTTCAACTTTTTCCATGAGAATCTCCTTTGATTTTATTTGTTGAGAATATAGGGATTCAACATATTTAAGTCAAGTTAGAATGAGTTAATTAAAAGGGGCAGGCATTTAGCCCAGATTGTGCAGTAGTCTCCTACTGCGACTTGAAAATCCTTGCTGCAACGCTTGTTTCCCGATTTTGCTCATCTATATATTTATGAATATACCTACGTCACAAATTTGCTCTAACTGTGCGTTTCGCTAAGGTTTTCTGCGCCTCTCTACGGATTCTACTGCACAATCTGGGTTTAACGGATAAAAAAATCCAAAGTGTTGCGGAGAAAAATGAAATTAAATCAACACAGTCAACAGCGTCTGCTCTCCAATTTGCACGATAAAATGAAAATCGGCAAAAAACTCCAAAAAACGGAAGAAACAGGAGATTCTCATTCTTTGAGAATTCTTGCACAAACAATTTTCCTCGATTAACTATCTGAAACCTATGATTAAATCTGTTTGCAAAATTTACCATCGCTTTCAACAAGTTATCAAATGATGACCGATTTTTCTTGTAGAAAAGAGAGGTTACCATATGTGAAAAAGATAACACAGGCTGGCTGTTTTCTACCGGCTACAGCCTTTGACATCTTGATTTCCAATAATGTAGTGGAACGTGACCATGCTATAGCTTTCATCGCAAGATAAAGCTTTGTGCTTGGTACGTAAGAGGAGAGGCCACAAGAAAATGAGGGGGCGTGGTATTTCCGTAATTCCGAGACGAGCTTAGTGAAATGGGAAAAAGAAAAAAGCGAATGGAAATCGTCCTGAGAGATTCAGTGGTCAAGAATACAAACTCCGCTCTTGAAGAAAAGATAATGAAAGACCGCAAGAACGCAGTTTGTGCAGTCGTCCACGAGATGCACGAAGTCATGCAAACCTTGCCATATTATCAATATGTGTGCCAAGACGATGGTGCATATCTGACAATTTTTTCCTTAAAAAAGAGCAGAAATCGAAGGCCGCAAAGACTAAACATGCAGCAAGCTGTATCAGGATAAGTTTCTCCTGCCAAGCCCTGAAATTACTTCAAGTGATTGATAGGATTCCATAGCCCCTTTCTCACACAGTGAGGTGGGGGTTTTTTGTGAGGATACAATATTGGAACGACCTTTTAAACCACTGAGCCTTTTTTTCATACTGCTTTTGTCTTCTTTTACATTGCCGTCGCAAACCTTATGTCAGGAGAAGGGCGTTTTTTCCCCACTATCGAAGCAGTCTGGCGAAAATTCCCCCAGCTTGACTCTAAGTCGAGCCGCAATTTGCGAAGAAATAAAGGACTATGAACCTGAAAACCAAGCGGTAGTATTTTCTGTAACGGTTGGCAGAATATTTTGCTTCACCCATTTCGACCCTGTGCCTAAAGAGTGTGTTATTTACCACAGTTGGTATTATAGGGACGAACTTATAACAAGGAAAAAGCTGTCTCTACGACCTCCTCGATGGTCAACCTATAGCTCCATCCAACTTCGTGAATACGACAAAGGGCCCTGGCGAGTGACAATAACGGACCAGGCCGACTTAACCCTGGGCGTATTGCGTTTCAGCATCACAGATTGATAAGCCATGAGGGATTTCCTTTTCATTCTTTTGAGTCTCCGCTGGACAGATCTGATCGACATTGCATTCATCAGTTACGTCCTCTTCCGTCTTTATGTGCTATTCAGAGGGACCCCGGTATTACGCGTCCTCATTGGGATTGCGATACTCTGGCTTTTTCAACGGATCGCTGCTTGGTTGAATTTGGTAGTGACCAGCTGGACAATTCAAGGAATTATTGCGGCCGCCGCCATCATCCTCATCGTTATTTTCAGAAATGAGATTCGTTCTGTACTTCAGGCAAAAAATCTGAGGACCCTTCTTTGGGGGTATGCTCACAAGGAATTGAAAACTCCCAATGAAATAATATCGGAAAGTGTCTTCGCTTTGGCTAAAAGGCATCATGGTGCATTGATTGCTTTTGAACTGAAGGATGACTTGAAGGAGGTAGTTCATAGCGGAATCCCATGGGATGGGATCATTTCAAGAGAAATGATCCTGAGCATATTTTGGCCTGATAACCCGGTCCATGACGGGGCAGCCATTATTGAAGGAAACCGGGTTTCACAAGTAGGTGCAATTCTGCCTGTATCTGGACGCAAGGACTTACCGTCTCACTATGGCACGCGCCACCGCGCGGCTGCGGGATTGGCCGAACGCACGGACGCGCTGGTGATTGTTGTGTCTGAAGAGAGCGGAAGGGTTGCTGTGGCCAGAGATGGGAAACTGAGAAATTTGCGAGGAAAAAATGAACTTGCACGATTTTTAGAGGAGTATTTGAGCCAGGACGTAAAGGCGAAAGGTCTTCCCAAGAAGAGGCAGAAACTTGAGCTCTCTGCTGCAGCTTTGGCCTCATTTCTATTTGTTACGGCAATCTGGTTCGGTTTTACCAGAGGTATGGATACCCTTGTTACGCTCGATGTTCCAATAGAATATATGAATCGCCCTCAAAAAATGGAAATCCTCGAGGCATCTGTAAACACCGTTCGTTTTCAATTGAGCGGGTCTGGTGCAATCCTAAAATCAATTGGACCCGATCAGGTTCAGGTAAGATTAGATATGAGCAAGGCGGTCGTGGGCCAGAACTCCTTTACCATTACCCAAGAAAATATCAAGCTCCCGCCCGGTGTGTTGACAAAAAAAGTGGAACCGAGTGTGGTGGACGTGACTTTGGATGTACAAGTGAAAAAGGAGCTCCCTGTGCAGGTTGATTGGATAGGTACATTGCCTGACCACTTAACTTTAACTGAAGTGAAAATAGAGCCGAAAAAAATTGATGTCATAGGCGGCCGCAGTATACTGGAGAAGATTTCGACCATCTATACGGAGAAAGTCCGGCTTGATACGATTGAAAAATCAGGAGAAATCATCGTTAATCTGGCACTACGTCCTGCATCTTTGAAGATTGCTGAAAGTTCGAAAGGGCGGGTTAAGATAAAATATGTGCTCGAAGAACGGTTCGCTAGCGATGCGGGAAAGTAGACCGAATAGAGAATAGTAAACGGAATCGAGGGAAAAAACTGTAGATTTTCGATAGATGCGTTAGCACAAAAGACGCCCGGAAAGCCCGAAGCGCCAAATTTTTGCAGAAAAATAAATTAGAAAAATAGTACCAGTTTAGCGCTTTGAAAATAGTGCCTGCGTGTGGTGTCCGTGCGCTGACAGACAAAAAGGGCCGTGGGTATCTCTTTCAGAAGGGCCGCAAAAAACTGCATAATTCCATCGAACGGCAGATTAGCCCTAAAATTCAACCCAGGACAGCCCCATAAGGCAGACTCCTTTGCAGCAGTAGCCTTCTCTGCCTGCTCCATGCCCTTGTACAAGGCCAAGGGGGCGTT
>CP070700.1:2559647-2565547 GCA_020349865.1 Desulfobacteraceae bacterium | reverse complement strand
CGAAACGGTCATAGCAGAGGCCGGGGCCATGAACTACATGGAGGACGGCATTTCCTATGAAGCCCGGATGGGAGATGGGTCAAGTGCAGACGAAGGGATCATGGGCAAGCTGCTGAACGTGGGAAAACGGGTCCTTACAGGAGAATCAATTTTTTTGACCCACTTTACCAACCAGGGTCAGGGCAAGAAACGCGTGGCCTTCGCAGCCCCCTACCCTGGAAAGATCATCCCTTTGGATATGACAAAGGTGAATGGGGAGCTTATCTGCCAAAAAGACGCATTTCTGGCAGCAGCCCTCGGAACAGAAGTGGGCATCGCATTCACCAAACGCCTGGGAGTAGGTTTTTTCGGAGGAGAGGGGTTTATTCTCCAGCGCCTGCGAGGTGACGGCATGGCCTTTCTGCATGCAGGTGGCACGGTAATCCAGAAAAAGCTGAACAATGATTTCTTTCGGGTTGATACAGGCTGCCTAGTGGCATTCACCAAGGGAATCGATTATGACATCCAACGCGCCGGAAGCCTCAAGTCCATGTTCTTCGGAGGCGAAGGTCTTTTCCTGGCAACCCTTAGAGGAACTGGTGTTGTGCTGCTTCAGAGCCTGCCGTTCTCTCGAATGGCAGATCGCATTCTTGCCCATGCACCTTCAAGGGGCGGCAGCCAAAAAGGCGAAGGGTCTGTCTTTGGAAGATTAGGCGGTCTGCTGGATGGGGATTAGTCGGAATGCTATGATTTTTTACAAGACGAAAAAATCTTTACCATAAACGTGGTAGGACCGTTAGGAATACTTACCGATAAGAATAGTTGGGGGCAGGATTTATCTTTGTCTGGAAGACCGCGACACGGGGCAGACGTTTGCGGGAGGGGACACAGGTCAAGTGATCTGGACGATCGAGATTGCCTATGGTTCGAACATTTTCAACCCGGGAATGGAACGGAAATGTTCATCCAGGGAAAATAAAAAAACTTTGTGATGGAGGCATACCTGGGCGATTATGACATCCATTGGCGGCACGGTGAAGCCTTTTTTGCGCAGTGACGCATCTAAATCACCGGCAGCGTCCCAGACAGTTTCTTCAACTGAGAGACGGATCAAGGCGTCAAACAAAGGCAATATTTTATTTCGCTCCGGAGAACGAAGGCCTCGTTTGATTTCGAATATGATCGGCCCACAGGTAAGTACGCGGTCATCATTCAGCAATCCTTGAGTAACCGCAACGATATCTGGTGTCTTGCCCCGTAGTGCATCAATCCAGACAGAAGTGTCTAATAAAACCGATTCCAGGCTACCTGTCATTTCCCTCTCCAATCCCTTCAAGCCACTGAGCACGACTCATATCCGCTCTGTTGCCTTCCTTAATGGCCTTTTCATCGACATCAACCGTTCCAAGGAGACCGGCAAGTTTTTTCAGTTTTGCCCTCCGGATCTGTTCCTTGACCGCAAATGCCACTGCAGCGGTTTTGGTTTTTGCATTAGAAAATTTCACCAATTCCCTGACCAGATTTTCATCCAGGGTAACCGTCGTTCGCATGACAACCTCCGTCACATTTTTTGTAATATATTTTGTGTCAATTAAAACCACAAGTCAAGGAAAATTATCACACAACACAGGAGTGAGAACTTATAAAATGATGAAAAGTACTGGCGGAAAGCAGGACGTCCTAAGATTATTCAATAACTCACCCTATTCAGCTTTAATCTGTCTCTGTGATGGGATTTAGCGGGAAACCAACACACCTACCAGTGAGAATCACTGGCTTCGATTTCTGCAAGGCAAAAGATGAGGGAACACCTGAAGAGGTTAGAGGAAAAACGAATGATCTTAACAGTAATAGTGTCTGGTTAAATGTGAGCGTAGTTCGACCTCCAGTTACCGGTTTTTGGTAGTATTAAGGCGGCCTGTACCAGGTGCCCTTGCCGACTCCCATCTTCTTTATCTCACCTCTTGCCAAAAGTTTCTTTATGTGGGCCTTAATTGTATTTCTATTCGCTCCTGTGATTTTTTGAACATTACGTACCGTCACTCTGCCGTGTTGTTTGGCAAACTGTATAATATCCTGGGACAGAGGTGGCAATTCAGCGATCAGTCGTTCCTTTTTGATCTTGGATTCCAGCACGAAAATCTGTTTTTTCAGAGAGGTTAGAAAAAATAAGATCCACTCGTTCAGGTTCCGGTTATTGGAGTAAAGAGTTGATTGGGCGTGCCTCAGAGCCAAGTAATAATGATCCTTGTTCTCCTCTATGACCCTCTCCAGCGAGACATAAGGGACATAAGTATATCCTGATTTCAAGAGCAGCAAGGTCGTCAAGATCCGCGATAGTCTTCCATTACCGTCCTGAAAGGGGTGAATGGCCAGAAAATGCACGATGAATATTGATGTAATGAAAAGGGGATGAAGGGTTTGTCTCTCCCACTCCCTTTCAACCCATTCAATCAACTCGGACATTTTGAACGGGGTCTCAAAGGGAGAAGCTGTTTCGAAAATAACCCCAAGGCTTTTTCCATTTTCATCAAATGCTTCCACGTGATTTGGGAATTTCTTGTATTCTCCTCTATGACGGGCATCTTTTGATGAGAATTTTAGCAGAACCTGGTGTAGCTGCCTGATATGATTTTCGCTTATAAGAATTTTGTCAAAGGATTCAAATATCATCTCCATGACTTCGGCATAGCCCGCAACTTCCTCCTCATCCCTGGACTGGAAAGTTGTCGTACTCAGCCCAGACAGCAATATTTCAACTTCGGTATCAGTCAACCGGGCTCCTTCAATTCTAGTGGACGATCCAACTGATTCAACAGTTGCAATACGCCTAAGCCGTGCCAGTTGATCGGGGGCCAAGTCGCTCAGTACGTGCCATTTGCCTTTAAATTCATCGATTTCAGAGATGAACTTGATATGTTCTGGAAGGAACTGAAATGGGGGTGTATCCATAATAATATCCATATATACCCAGAACATTGTCATGTCAAGCTTGTTATGGATAATTATGGATATATTTTTGGATATCTGGGGATAAGCTCAGACAGTGCATGAGTAATTATTCATATTCTGATATCAATGGATAAGGTTTCGAAACAGTTTAGTCATTTGAAAAAATTACCCTTGAATTATCGGGGCCTTTTTGCACTGTTTTCATAAAGCTAGACTGGTATCAAGGAACAACAGATCAAAAAAAAACGGCGGGGATGGGACCCCGCCTGTGGTGAACTTTGAGCCCTGGATACACACAGATGCATATCCAGGGGTTATGGAATTTTCCTACTTTTTCATTTTCTTCATGAAAATGGCTTCGGCCTTGTTGGCCATAGCCTCTGCCTTGTTAGCAGAGTCCTCAGCAGCCTTTGCAGACGCCTCGGCCCGGTCTGCCGCCGCTTCTGCTCGTGCTGCCGCATCTCGTGCACTTTCAGCAGCTGCGGTAGCTTCCTGGGCCTGTCTGGAACTGTCCGCGGCCGCTGCCTTGGCGCTTTGGGCCTCTTGCAAAGCCTGATCCGACTTCTGCAAGGCCTGTTGAACTTGGTCCTGAACGGCTTTAAGATCCCCGGTGGAGGCGCATCCCATCAATGCAACTCCCAAAAACCCAAGTACTGTAAAAAACACCATTGAGCGTAACTGTTTTCGAAGGGTCATTGTATCACCTCCTTGTTCATTTGGATGGATGTGTTTTTCGGACAGGGAGAGCCCGTCACTTCCAATGCCAAAAACTTCTCACCTCCTTTCTACTTGAATCCAATTTTGGTTGGCACGCCATTGCGTGTTTTCAAGGTTACTTGTAAACCCTCCTTTGAAATATAACCCCAAAGCCCCAATTCTTGCAAGCGACTTCGTGTGTGTGCCTCCAAATCCACAAACTTTTTATATGGATCCGGGTGAACCTCCAGGAAGATCTCTCCGTTCCTGAACCCGATCTTTACTGGTTCATAGATGATTTCCACAGGGGTGCCCAATGGGGTCTTCCTAAAGAGTTGGGTAATGTGTTCCGGGTAAAGGCGGATGCATCCATGACTGACCAGCCGCCCCACACCCCAGGGAAAATTGGTCCCGTGGATTCCATAGCCTTTTCGAGACAGCCCAATCCAGTACTTTCCGAGGGGATTCTCCGGTCCGGGGGGGACCTTGGTTATCCCATATTTTTCTTGAAGGGAAAGGGGAATCTCCCAAGTGGGATCGACCACATGTTCAACAACCCGGTAAACCCCTTGCGGTGTCTCCCACCCAAGGTCTCCAATTCCCACGGGGTAAGTCCTCACTATCTTGATGAGTGGAAAGAAACGATAGAGTCTCATTTCGGGAAGATTAATCACGACCCTCTCATGTTTGGTAGTCGGCAAGACCCATTGGGTTGGGATAGAAAGACGAAGTCCCGACTCCGGAATCCAAGGGTCTAAATGTAGGTAGGGCAGTTGGATCTCATTAAATCCCAACTCATAGTTTCTGGCTATATCCAAAAGGGTCTCTTTGGGGACTATTGTGTGCATCTGGATGCATCCCACTACCGTCTCCGCGTTGGTCGGATTGTCTCCCGGGGATGAAAGACGATATTTGAATGCCCCAGCATGCGCGGGTCCCTCTCCGAGGATCCAACAACTAATCCAAACAATAAGGCAAATAATACCAGCCCTTGAACTGCACCGCATTCTGCACCTTAGCCCATAATAGTTGCGCGCCTTGCAAAAATCATCATTGGATTGTCGGGCCAAATGGAACTCACCAATGTCTTAGTTAGGGGACCTTCAATTCGTCTTTGCGTCACAAACACCAATCAATGAAGGTAAGTAAGGTCGTGCTTTTCACGCAGACCGAAACTACTCTCTTTGTTCTCAGTTCCAACGATTGAAAGCCTACTGTCAAATAGTTTTCACTCAAACAGACCCATCAATCTTTTCAGTCGTTTTATCGCTCTGGGGAGCACCTCACCTATTGCTTCGTTGAATCTAAGATGGGCAAGAGGATCCAGAGGTGTTTCGCCCTGGTTGATTATGACCAGTCTTGCGCCGGCTCGAAGGGCCTCCCTCGGCATATCCGCCGCAGGTGTTACCACAAGGCTGGAACCCACCACGACAAAAAGATCGCTCTTTCTTGAATGTTCAAAAGACAGTGTGAGATCTCTTTCAGGAAGGGGTTGACCAAAATCAACCACGCTTGACGCCAGTGTTCCACCGCACTGACACATTGTTCTACCATCCGATCGGTCAAGGATTTTTCCACATCGGGTGCACCTGAGTTTTGTGATATTTCCATGCAGTTCGGCAAGTAGTTCGGGATGGATACCTGATTTCAGATGGAGATTATCCACATTCTGTGAAATCAGGAATTTAAGTTTTTCTAATTTCTGAAGCTCCACGATGGCAATATGGCCTTTATTGGGTTCAACTGAATCCCATGGCCTGCTCATGGATCTTGGTGAAAGTCCTTTGTCTCTGCGTGTCCACAGACCATCGGGTCCCCTGAAGTCTGGAAGGCCCGATTCTGTACTGATCCCTGCTCCGGTAAAAACAACCGGGTAACGGGATTCATATAGCCATTGTGCCAGGGTTCTTATTCTTTTTTCCACCATTCGAGCATCCGTTTAAAAAACGGTAGTAAAAGGTGTGGCCCAACTTCCTCAGTGTCCGTCCAGAAATGAGATAGTTTTCGCGAGGTCAAGGAAGATGAGGATTTTAACCACAGGAATACATTGAAGTATTTCGAGGATTAAAATCTGAATCTGACGCAGAGATCGTGGCCTCCGGCCCGTAGACTCTACGGCTCGGAGAGAAAATAGCCATTTGTGGATGAACACTGCTTGTAACAGTTTAGCGCTTTGAAAAAATCATCATTGGATTATCGGGCCGTGGATATCTCTTTCAGAAGGGCCGCAACACAAATTCTTAAAAGCTCGTCGAACGCCCCCTTGGCCTTGT
>CP070700.1:2556976-2559547 GCA_020349865.1 Desulfobacteraceae bacterium | reverse complement strand
TTCAATCTCTGACTCTTTTGTTTCTTTTTCAATCGGAAGCCTGGCCCGCGAACAGAATCAAGATCGGCCTGCTGGAAGAACCCAAGACTTTGAATATCTGGCTGGCAACTGATGTATGGTCTAATAAGGTTCTTAATTTGATGTACAGCCCCCTTTACATCCGTGAACCTGAAACCCTCAAGTTGATACCTTGGTTGGCAGAAAAGGACCCTCAATTTGATCCCACTTCGCTCTCATACACGATTAAACTAAGAGCTGCCAAATGGTCAGACGGCTCAGAATTGACTTCCGAGGATGTGGCCTTTACAGGAAATCTCATCAGGGAGTTCAAAGTCCCCCGGTTCTATTCCAATTGGAAATTCATAAAGAAGATAGAAGTTGTGGACAAGTACCGGGTCAGATTCACGCTGATAGAACCCAAAGCCATTTTTCTGACCAGAACTCTCACCACGCCCATTGTAAAGAAAGAGGAATGGGAGACGATAGCCGAAGAGGCAAGGCGTTCTGAAAGACCGCTGAACCGATTACTCAAACATAAGATACAGAGACCTTATGGAACCGGTCCGTTTGCCCTTAAGGAATGGCGGCACGGAGCCTACTTATTTCTAATAAAAAATAGGCATTTTTTTGGTCACGGAATGGAAATCCAGGGACACCTCTTGGGTCCTTACATTGACGGCATCGTATTTAAGATATACGGCACCGCCGATGCAGCAATCCTGGCCCTCAGGAAGGGAAGCATCGACATGTTTTGGTGGGGGATTCAGCCCGGATATCTTTCAGATCTCCAGGCTGAAAAAAACATCCAAATATTTTCAAGTGAAAAAAACGCTCTCTATTATTTGGGTTTCAACCTCAGGAAAAGTCCTTTTAATAATATTAATTTCAGACATGCCGTCGCAACCCTGGTGAATAAGGATTTCATCGTTAGAAGAATCCTCCAAGGTTATGCTGAGAAGATGAATTCCATCGTGCCCCCTGGCAACACGTTCTGGCATCCTTCAGATCTACCAAAGTACGGGGAAGGGCTCACGAGGCAGGCGCGTGTTCAAAGGGCTTACACGCTCCTTAGTGAAGCCGGATACACATGGACAGTCCCGCCGATCAACAAAAAGGGTGCAATGGTTAGAGGGGAGGAAATCATTTTGCCCGATGGAAATCCCATGGAGAGATTCACTATACTGACACCGCCGTCAGATTATGATCCCAACCGGGCCATGACGGGTATTATGATACAAGAGTGGCTCCGGATGGCAGGAATTCCTGCCAGATCTAAGCCGATGACCTTTAGCTCTTTGACGCAGCAGGTCAACGCCTATCATCAATTTGACATGTTTGTTCTGGGATACGGCAACCTTTCTCTGGATCCGGACTACCTGCGCAATTTCTTCCACTCCAGCAATGATAGGAAAAGAGGGTGGAATGCGAGCGGATATCATAATCCCGATTTCGATCGCATTGCGGACGAGTCTTCCAGAACGATGGATATAGATAAACGAAAAGAGTTGATAGGGGAAATGCAGCGGATTATTATGCGTGATATCCCCTATCTGCCATTGTATAGTCCCAAACTTGTAGAAGCGGTGCGAAAGGACAAATTCACCGGTTGGGTAAAGACGCTCGGCGGAATCGGAAATACTTGGTCATTTTGTCAGATAAGGGCAAAATAAGAGCGAAAATGCCACCCGACTCGCCTTCATGCAGGGTGCGGAAAAAAATATCGAGGAGATGCTGACTGAGCCGAACTCTAGTTTTCACCAACGTCGCCAAATGTCCATCACCGAATAACTGCTCGACATTGTTGTAGGTTTCGAAGCGTTGCAAGAAAAGAAGTGAATGTTTGAGCTCATAGAAAACCAATGCTATTTTGAAAGGAGATTCAGTATGAGAAAGCTAATTTTGAGTTTTGCCATTCTTATAGCCGCCCACTCTATTTCCTATGGCGGTCTTTTAGACCGCTCCGTCAACTTTGCTGATCTGGCAGAGCTTTCCGAGGAGGGACTACAAGCTCTGAAGGATACGGAGTTCGAGGTTTTCCTCGCAAACATAAGGCTCGCCAGGGCCAAGACAACAGAAGATCTTGCCCAAGACAGCCTCAAAGCGGCTGAGGACAAACTCCACAAAGAGCGCCTGAACCTGAAAGCTGCAAAAGCTGAATACAAAGCGGCAGAGGGCAATCAGGACACAGAGCGGATGTCTAATGTCGAGAAAACACTCGAAAAGGTGAAGGAAGCCATTAAGACGGCGGAACTGGGTGTGAAATGGAGGGAAAAAGAAGTTAGCGCCCGAAAAGCTGGTGTGAATAAGGCTAAGCTGGGGGTGGAATTATCCGAGAACAAAAGGGACCTGGCCCGAATATCCCGATTGGTCGCTGAAAAAGTCTCTTCGGCAGGCAAGTACTCCTTAGCGGATTACGAAAACAAACAAAAGAAAATACAAGAAGACTACCAAAAGGCCATGGACAAGGAGAAACGCGAAATGCTGGAAGCAGAACAGCTCAAAGCGCAATATGAAAAAAGGGCGGGGGAAGCGTAGTCTGACCCTGAATGATCACGAATGTGATATAAGCGG
>CP070700.1:2553670-2556876 GCA_020349865.1 Desulfobacteraceae bacterium | reverse complement strand
GTATTAATCAATGCGTGGAACGCGATTCTGTCCTTCAGCAAATCCCGGTAATTTTCAAGACCGACAAAAGGCTGACCAAGAGATGGAAGGCCGAGAACAATCTTGTGGAGGCTGAGATAAAAGGAATAAACGATAGGATAAAAGGACTTGTCATAGTCATCTTGCTGGGCAGGAAAGTCTTGCTATGGCTTCATTACATCCGAGTGCCGCTTACTAGAAGCGCCGCCCGCCACCTCGTCTTCCTCCACCACCACGGCCTTCGGAGCGAGGACGAGCCTCATTAACGTTAAGAGTTCGTCCCTTCAATTCCTTGCCGTTCAGGTCATTGATCGCGGACTGGGCTTCAGCTTTACGAGGCATCTCCACGAATCCGAATCCTCTTGATTCACCACTGAACTTATCCTTTATAACTGTGACGGATTCGACCTGCCCGAAGGCCTCAAAAGCCTGTCGCAAATCCTCTTCGGTGACCTCGCGCGACAAATTACCTACGTAGATATTCATGTTGACCTCCTGTTTATGTTGAACATTTATACCGGAATTTCGCCGTTAGAGCCAAAGTATTAGGATCATACCTTCACATGAACACCCTTGCGCTCACTTTTGATTTTGCCGCGTTTCTTCAGTCTGGAAATATTATCCCACATTTTCTGTTCATTAAAGCCTATCTTCTAGTTCAACGCGACTGAGCCAGGAAAAGGGGGGCGTTGACGCTCCTCTACCCATTTATAGGTAATACATGCTCTATTCCTTCTTTAAGAAGGGCCTTAGGAGGTCTATCGTTATTGGGAAGAGGGTAGTGGAATTATTCTCTGCGGATATCTCTCTCAAACTCTGCAAATATCTTAGCTGCATGGCCTCAGGGTACTGATGGATGATGCCTGCCGCCTCTGCCAGGCGATTGGCGGCCTGGTATTCACCCTCCGCATTGATGACTTTGGCCCGCCTTTCCCTTTCCGCCTCGGCCTGTTTGGCCATGGCCCGCTGCATCTCCTGGGGCAGGTCTATGTGTTTCACCTCAACGGTTGTCACTTTAATCCCCCACGGGTCAGTATGGTGGTCCAAAATGCCCTGCAATCGGGTGTTTATCTTTTCTCTTTCTGCCAAGATTTCATCCAGTTCCACCTGACCGCATACACTCCTTAGGGTCGTCTGGGCCAGCTGTGAGGTGGCAAAAAGATAGTTCTCCACCTCGATGACGGCTTTGTTGGAATCCATGACCCGGAAATATATCACTGCATTCACCTTTACAGAGACATTATCCCGTGTAATGACATCCTGGGATGGGACATCCATGGTCACCAGCCGGAGGCTGACCTTGACCATCTTATCAATGATGGGTATGAGAATGATCAACCCTGGCCCCTTGGTTTTGATCACACGACCTAATCTAAAGATCACGCCCCGCTCATACTCTCTTAAAATCCTAATGGCCGTAGCCAGAAAGAAAATAATTAAAACCACTGCCAGAATGTAAAACATACTACCCTCCTTTCCAGACTGTACAGGAAATTATAGCTTCTCAAGGAATTTTAACTACTGTTTTTCGATTTTGCCCTCTTTAAGCTCGCACTTTCTTCAGCGCCAGTTCCGCCATGAATTCGAAAACATCTATGCCTTCGAGATCCGCTCTTTCCCCACCTCGAGCATATTGCATGACCCACGCCAGGTCTAAATCACTCTGCGGTGAAAAGGCTCCTTTTTTTAGGCCTAATGACAGGGTTTCTTCGTCGAAAAGAATGAGATGCTCAAAGGTGGGAACACCGCCGCCGTCAAGCTTTGGCCTTGCAAAGATCTGTAAATCCTGCTCCTGCCCCCCAAAAGACAAAAGCTGAAAATTCAGCAGTTCCAAAAAGAGATCGAAAGATTCCTCTATCTGTGCAATAGATTTCTGCTCCAGACCATGGCGGGCATCCTCCAGCAGCACCACCAGGTCATCCCTCGTATAAGTGAGATCTAGCAGCGCCAATGCATTGGCGTGGATGCTCTCAAGAGATTCTTTCCCCTTACTTACAATGACATCCTGATCATTCATGATTTTCTTGATATTTCTAATACTGAACATTTCCTTCCAGTGGGGGCTCTTGCGCAGGGCCACGTCAGCCACAGTAGTGTGGTAAATGGGCAGTTCGTTGTCCAACACCACAACCTCCATGATCTCGCCCTCCAGATGATGCACGTAGAGGTGGAGATTCCTAACCTTCTTGTACTCAAAATCAGTCACATCGAGAAGTTCCTGAGTGAGTATTTTGTCCAACCAGCGCTTCCCGGGAGGCTCTCTAATTGTGGAAATGAGTTCTCGCAAAAGTCTGTCGAGCCTGATTTTGGCTTTTAAGTTCTCTTTAAAGGCCATGACGACAATCCGTTCATGAGCAAGTTTTTGATGATTTCTTATAAAGACCAATGGTCATCATAAATGGCATATTCTGCATTTGACTCTTATAACATACTTTATTTAAAAGCCCGGATCCTAAGGATGTCACGGCGATAGTTGTGGGTACTTTGGAATGGATATATGGAAGGTTATTCCTCTCTCCTGACCAGGCTCCAACCAAACCTCTCCGCCATGTTTTTCCGCTATTTCTCTTACGATAGTCAGCCCCAGCCCCGATCCTTCAATCCCTTCGGATGTTTTTCTTCAAATGAAAGGGCCAAAAATGTCTTGATGGTAATCTTGCTCTTCTAGACCAGCACCATCATCCTTTATAGAAAGAATGTGGGATTCAGGAGATTCCTTTTATCCAATATTGATTTCGCGTAATTCTTCACCACCGTATTTTAGGGCATTGTCTACAAGATTTCTTAAGGCCCTGATAATGTACAATCTATCTGCTTGCGTTCGGTGATATCAACAAACGAGGCCATCCTTCCCAAATCATGTCCTTCGTTGTCGGTGATACTTGAGGTGGAAACCTCTACATGGAATATGGTGCCGTCTTTGCGAAGTACTGGGAATTCTTCTGTCTCTCCCTTTGATTTATCGATAACAGACTCTGTATCAGCGAACCTGCGCGCCTCTTGAGCGGCAAAAAATTCAGCTACACATTTACCAGTAACCTCTTTTTTGGATTCACACTCAAACATTCTGCGGAAAGCAGGGTTGACATATTTGATACTCCCCTTTCTGTTCCTTATTATGACCCCACTTGGAGCAGACTTAAGTGCAGCAAATACTCTATTCAAATCTTCGTCTACCCGCTTTCGCT
>CP070700.1:2550757-2553570 GCA_020349865.1 Desulfobacteraceae bacterium | reverse complement strand
GTCAACAGGCGCTAACGGGCACGACCGTCTGGTCCGAGCGTCTGGAGGACCAATACGGAGCCTCCCTGCTCTATGCAGACAACCGCATCTACATCTCCAGCAAGCAGGGCAAGACCACCATTATCCAAGCCGGGCGCACATTCCGGGTATTGGCAGTCAACGAGTTAGACGGATTTTTAGGGGCATCTCCTGCGGTAGCTGGCAAATCGCTGCTGCTTCGTACCAAGACGCACCTGTATCGTATTCAAAGCAAGTAGCCGGAATATGGAACAAGGAAAATCAAGTATAATGAATAAGAGAAATCGCTAAATACACAATAGCATTTGCGTTTTTCGTGTTGCCACTGATTGACTGTTTCGCGGCTTTAGCTGAAGAGGGCTGGACGAAACTTGGTGTTGATGCCTGGCATAATAGCGAAAAATGGGACGTAGTCGGAGATGCTACGCTCAACTCGGATAACATAAGACGATTGGTCGGTTATATGGAATTCTGTTTCATTGAATTTGTGAGAAAAATCAGTTTTTTTTGTTCGCTTAAAGAGTGGTTTTTTATGAAAGAATGATTGACAAGAAGCAATCTGTTATGAAAAATGGATTAAGAAAAAAAGAAAACGGGCATAATTAACCTCTTTAGATGAGTAGTGCCGAATCAATATTCATTCAAATTCGGAAGGAGAAGTAAAAAAATGAAATTTTCGACCAAAGCATTTGTTCTGGCATTTGTTGCAGCCGTGATAATGGGAATGCCCTGCATGGCTCAGGACGTGGAACCCCCTTTTACGTGGGAAGGAAAAGGTAGTGGTTCCTTCATCAGCGAGGGAGGAACTGAAGATATAGATTTCCAATTCGAATTATCCATCGACGAACAGGGTATGTTTGAGGGACAAACAAGCAATGAAGATGGAACCTCCGAAATAAAGCATGTCTTCTACACTGAAAAAAAGCAATATGAGTTCCCTGGTTTCTTCTCAAGAAATCTCGTCATTGTTCTTGTGATTGACGAATATGGCAGCAATCCGCTGATATCTGTTTTAAATGGACGTATCCTGGTCGACAGGTTTTTCTATGGTGAAATAATGCTCACTGGTTTTGAAGAGGGCAGTGACATAGCGAAAGCACTTGGCATAGGTAATCCTTATGCAACGTTGATGGAGGATGATGAACTGCCCTGGAATTTAACATCAGCGCTAAAAAAATGCTTGCCCTTCGGCGTGGTTAAAATCGAAGGCGATTACAAGACCAAGGCATACAGTGAATCCATGCCTGCCACAGACACTATTAACCCGTTTAACGGGAAGGATTTCGAAGGCTGGTATATGTATCTGAAGGATGCGGATGCCGACCCGACGGATACGTGGAAAGTCAGGGGCGGTGCGATTTATTGTACAGGGAATCCGACGGGCTTTTTGCGTACAAAGAAAGAATACAGCGATTACAAACTTGTTTTCGAATGGCGATGGGTTGGGAAACCTGACAACAGCGGAGTCTTACTTCATATGAGCGGTGAAGAGAAAATCTGGCCTTTGTGCGTGGAAGCGCAGCTTATGCACAAACGCGCCGGCGATTTAATCGGAATGGGCTGCAAATTCAAGGAAAATAAGGCTAAAAAGGACGGTCCCATCAGCTACACGCCGCGCATGAATGATTCCAACGAGAAGATGCCCGGCGGCTGGAACACATATGAAATCGTCTGCAATGGTGACACCATAGAATTGAAAGTCAATGGCCGACTTCAAAACAAGGCGACCGGGGTGAGCATTCGCAAAGGATACATCGGTTTCCAGAGTGAAGGCGTCCCCATTATGTTCAGGAATTTCAAACTGACGCCTCTCAAATGAACACAATGAGGATTTCTTATAGGCCAATTGTTTATTGGGCAGCATTTTTTGCAGTCGTTGCCCTGGATCAAGCGTGGTCTGCGACATTGCCGTTTGATGAGCCCCCGGCTTGGGCTCGAGAAGCAGTTTGGTACCAGATTTTCGTTGAGCGGTTTCGCAATGGCGATCCCTCCAACGATCCCCAGCCGGAATTCATGCAGGGGGCCCATCCTGGATATGTCCCGGCCAACTGGAAGGTGACTCCCTGGAATCAGGACTGGTACGAACAGGAAGATTGGGCCAAGGCGGATGGCGGCGGTTTCTATAAGATGGTTCAGGTACGACGGTTTGGAGGTGACCTGCAGGGAGTGCTCGATAAGCTGGACTATCTGCAAGAGCTGGGTGTTACAGCTATTTACTTTAATCCATTGAACGACTCACCATCACTGCACAAATACGATGCGCGTCACTATCGGCACATAGATCGTACCTTCGGTCCGGATCCTGTGAGCGACTCGGCGATGATTGATGCCGAGGATCCCTTTGATCCGGCGACGTGGCGCTGGACTGCTGCTGATCGTTTATTTCTTAAGCTCATCCGCGAAGTGCATCAACGGGATATGCGTCTCATCATGGATTACTCGTGGAACCACACCGGTGTGACTTTTTGGGCTTGGGAGGATCTGAAGAAGAATCAGACCAGGAGCCGTTTCCGTGACTGGTTTGACATCATCTCGTTCGATGATCCCGCCACCACGGAAAACGAGTTCAGCTACGAGGGCTGGCTTGGCGTCAAGACGCTGCCGGAACTGAAAAAAGTCAACGTGGTTAACAAGCGACGGGGTTATCCGTTCGAGGGCGATTTGCAGCCTGAAGTAAAGCAGCACATCTTTAATGTCACTCGGCGGTGGCTGGATCCTGACGGCGATGGTGACCCGAGCGATGGAGTGGACGGCTTTCGCCTCGATGTCGCAGCGCATGTGCCACTTGGTTTCTG
>CP070700.1:2546524-2550657 GCA_020349865.1 Desulfobacteraceae bacterium | reverse complement strand
TGATTGATAAGTCCCGGTTTAGGTTTTCTACAATCACACTCAGAACTATATTCCCGCACAATGCCCGCAGGATGATGGGGACAGAAAAAGATTCCATCGATGACAGAACCTTCATCCTTAAGGGATGACTTCAGAAAGGCATGTATCTCATTAACCAGCCCCATAGGGTAATAGCCACGAGCCACACCCCCCTGGTTGGATACGATTATCACCCAGAAATTGTTTTTATTCAACAACCTTACCGCTTCAGAGACCCCCGGAAGTATTACAAATCGGCTCAAATGATTGATATAACCCATCTGCTCATTTATAGTCCCATCACGATCTATAAAAACAGCAGGCTTTTTCATATTGCATCCTCAATTCTGAAATTCATGCTTTTCCTCCCAACATCACTTCAAGGACATGCTGTGTCTCAACGTTCTGAGACGAACTCAGGAATTTAGGAATTCCTTAATTCCTCAATTCGCAATCCCTTAATAATCTTGTCCAAAAGCTATAAACTGCTAGTCTCAAACCAGTAACCTGCTCGTCTGGGTTTACGTGCTTAGGTTCTCTCTTAAACTCTCCATCTCTTTCCATACCTCATCCGGTTTGATGCTCAGCATGCAGCGATAATCAGTGGGACATTCTGGCTTTAAACAAGGGGCACAATCCACCGGATGCTGGACAATCCGCACTTTTCGGCTTCTTGGCCCGGTGGCCACAGGATCGGTAGAGCCAAATATAGCAACCATTGGCACATTTAGGGCGGCCGAAATATGCATAAGTCCCGAGTCATTGGTTACAAAGAAATGGCATCTCTCAATCAAGGCCGTAGCCTCCCCAAGTGTGGTCCTGCCACAGAGATTCAACGGGACATGCTTCATGGATTGACTCACCGCCATACATATATCCTGCTCCGCTTCGCTACCCATCAGAAGGACGTTTGCTCCCCACCTTTGAGCGGCCCAATCACCGATGGTAGCGAATCGCTCGGGAGGCCATCTCTTGGCAGGGCCAAAAACTGCACCAGGGCTGAGGACAAGCAGGAAGTTATTTTGCTCTATCCTCTCTGATGAAAGAAGAGATTGAATAGCCTCTCTATCCTTCTCGGCTACAAACAGGCTGGGATCTCTGCTCTCTGCCTCCCAACCCATGGCTCTTAGGATAGAGAGGTAATACTCTACTTGGTGCAGGTTCAAGACTTCATCATCTCTGATGACCGCGTGGGACAAGAGAAATCCCCTCCCATCTGTGTTATAACCGACCCTGAACTTTACACCACCAAGATAGGCCAGTAGAGCACCTTCGAAGGCATTCTGGAAGAGTATGGCAAGATCAAATCTCATCCTCCGAATCAGGCCAGCTACCCTGATGGTTCCAACCATCCGAGAGAGATACCCTTTCCCTTTCCTAACGGGCAACACCTGGTCCACAGCAGGATGGTTCTCGAGTAGGGGAATCACCCAGGGCCTCGCCAGAACTGCTAAGGTGCTGTGAGGAAAATTTCCTCTTACCGCCTCAATGGCCGGAATGGTCATAACCATATCTCCAACCCAGTTGGTGGTTCGAATCAATATGCGGCGGATTTTTATTTTGTCGATCGGCTTATGACCGCAAACTTTCAGCATAATAATTTCACAATCTTAACTCTATTCTTTCCTTTACGTGTAACCTCTTTAGCCCGATTAATCTCAGCTTATTCCTTCTTGCAAATAAACATCCAGTCCTCTCGGTGAAGCGATGGAAGTAAAGCCGAATTCTTTCTGAACACCATAATCTCTTCCCGAATAGAAAAATAGTCATTTAGAACTTTCCTGATGATTTTTAGTGTATATGAGTAGGGGTGGGCATCATCTCTGAAGATTGGTAACCATTTCTCAATAAACCTGCGAGCCATAGCTAATGGGGGTGGATATAAAAAGATACCAAGCACAAATATCCCATCCTTCATCAAAACACGGCGTATTTCGGCAAGGGCCTTGCCAGGATCAATCATATGATCTAAAGCATTAACACAGAGAACCACATCAAAGCTCTCGTCTAGTTTAGGAATATCCTCTGCAGTACTGCAAATCTTTTCGCCCTCAGGGAGATTTTCTGGATAGTTTTGTAAATAAGAGGCCATAAGAGGGTCCAAGTACGTCTTTAACCCCACCCTAAATAATTGACCCGTACAGGTTGGGCCGCAACCCACATCAAGAATAGTCGAATTGGGATTGAGATGTTCTTCTATTTTTCTGATAATGGGACCATAGCGGGAGGTAACGCGGTCCATTTGGGAGTCTAGTACACCGTCTCTTTGCCAAAAAGCATCCTCCTTCGACTGGGCGGCGGACCACCTCTCCTCTCGCTCTTCGTTACTTTCCATTCCAATTTTCCCCATTTTCAGGCTTGCATGATTTCATAGCACACTCTTTTCATCGCGCAACGGACAATATGGTCTTGTTTTCCAGCGCCTGTGGAACCAAAAATACTGATCTGGATGGGCTCTAGCCCACCTATCAATGACATTAGTGTAGCGTGCCGTATTTTCCTCCACGTCCTTTGTTTTGTCTCCGGTCTTTATCAATTCAACTTCAGGTTCAATGAAAATCTGATAACGGCCGTCTTTCTGTCGAACAGGAAAAACAGGTATCACCGGAGCATTGGTTTTCATGGCCAAAAGGGCCAATCCTTTGTTGGTACACGCCCACCTTCCCAGGAATTTTACAAACACCCCATCATACCAATCCACATTCTGGTCCAGGAGGATGCCCACAACTCTATTTTCTTTAATTGTCGCCAAAACCCTTCTCATACCTCGCTGCTTCATTATGATCTCCGTTCCAAATCTGGAACGCAGTTCATTCATAAGCAGATCCAGGGGCTGAAAATCAATGGGTCTCGCCACCACCGCCCCCCCCACACCAAAGCGAACGGCCATCGCAGCAGCCATTAATTCCCAATTTCCAAAGTGTCCAGTGAGGATAAAAGCGCCTTTCCCTTTCTCTAGGGCCCGTAGGAGATTCTCTTCGTTGCCAAAGACCACATATTTACTTAGATTTCTAGGACTAAGTTTCATGATATGGGGAACTTCAAAGAGCATCTGACCAAAGTGCATTATGACTCTTCGATTTAACTTTTTCGCCTCAGCCCTGCTCATGGAATTACCGAAGCTCTGCTGAATATGATCTAGAGATTCGGCTGTCCTCTTTATGGGAATGATGGCAAAAACTGCTCCGAGCATCTTTCCCATGGACTGCCCTATGCGTAACGGTACGTACGACATCATCCAAAAAATAATATACATCAGTCTATAAACCATAACTTAATCCAATTCCCTATTCCGAATTCCACCTTCCGAATTCTTAAGTCCTTTTGCCTTCTCCTTCATCATCCTGAAAAAATGCTCCCCTTCATCTAGAAGACTAAACTTAATGGTCAGATAAGCCAGATCAGGATACCGGGGTATAAGGCCTTCCATTCGAACCCAGTCTTTTTCCGTTGTCAGCAGATAATCCGCCTTGAGTCTTCTCTTTTCGGTCATCAATTCCTGGATTTCACGAGGGTGGAATGGGTGGTGATCTTCGAATCTCCTAAAGAAGACCAATTCAGCTCCAAGCTCAGTTAAAGTCTCCATGAAAACTTCCGGCCTCGCAATTCCTGCAAAAGCCATGACACGCCTTCCATTTATTAATTCAGAATTGTGGACCAATCCTTTGCTTGGAAAGACAATCTGTTCAGGAGTATGGTCACTTCTGAAAAGGGGTTTTTCAGGGAATTTTTCCCTTAAATCTTCCATTAATTGATCAGCCGATTGATCGTGGCCGGATCGTGTGATGATAAAGGCATCGGCCCTTTTGAGTTCGCCGACAGGCTCTCTGAGGGGCCCCCATGGCAGAAGATGTCCATTGCCGAACGGACTCAACGCATCCACTAAAACCAGATCTAGATCCCTTTGCAGGGCCAGATGCTGAAAACCATCATCAAGGATATGGAAGTTAGTTCCAAACTTTTTATGGGCAAATAATCCGGCCAGATAGCGTTTTTCAGATATAATGACGGGGACTCCCTTTAGTTTTTTTGCCAAAAGGTAAGGCTCATCACCCGCTTCGGCAGGTCCGGCGTTTATATCATCTCCATCAGTTACCTCAAGGACTTTCGTTTTG
>CP070700.1:2539407-2546424 GCA_020349865.1 Desulfobacteraceae bacterium | reverse complement strand
CTATAGACGATCCTGAAGTCGCAAGCCTTGTTGAAAAGGAGGCGTTAAGGATTAATAACACATTGGACCTGATTGCTTCAGAAAACCATGCCCCCAGATCCATCATGGAAGCCCAGGGGTCCATTTTTACTACAAAGGCTGCGGAAGGTTAACCGAATCGCAGATTCCATTCAGGCTGCATATATGCTGATGAGTTAGAAAGTTTTGCCATTTCCAGGGCCAAGGCCCTTTTTGGCGCCGAACATGCAAATGTTCAACCGCATACAGGAGTTTCAGCGAACCTGGCTGTCTATTTTTCAGTGTTGAACACTGGGGACAATGTTCTTGCCATGAAATTGTCACACGGAGGGCATCTTTCCCACGGCCATCCATCATCCATCACGAGTCGGTGTTTCACTTTCACTCATTATGGTGTGAATCGAGAAACAGAGCTTCTTGATTATGAAGAAATAAGGGAACTTGCTTTGAAAGTCAGACCGAGAATGATTGTGTCAGGCGCAAGCACCTATTCCCGCCTCATAGACTATGAAAGGATTGCTGAAATCGCACAAGAGTTGTCGGCCTATACCATGGTGGATATGGCTCACATCGCAGGGCTTGTGGCGGCTGGAGTTATTCCGAGCCCGGTGCCCTCTGCTGACTTCGTCACCTTCACCACCTACAAAACACTAAGAGGGGGTAGAGGTGGTGTGATCCTGTGTAAGGCAAAATACGCACACAAAATCGATGGCGCCGTATTTCCAGGTTCCCAGGGAACCCCATTTACCAATATGGTTGCTGCTAAGGCCGTTTGTCTAAAACTCGCCATGAATTCTGAATTTATTGAGATCCAGAAAAAAACCTTGGAGAATGCTGCATGTTTAGCAGAAGCGTTCCATAAACAGGGCTACAGGATTGTCTATGATGGGACGGACAACCATATTGTGCTTCTGGATCTTCGGCCGAAGGGATTGACAGGCGATGTGGCCGAAAAAACATTGGAGTCCGTAGGCATACTGACCAACAAAAATGTCATCCCCTACGATACGAAAAAACCAATGGTCGGCAGCGGAATAAGGCTGGGTTCTTCAGCCATAAGCTCAAGGGGTATGGGAAAACCGGAAGTCCGGAAAATTGCCGAACTGATAGATAAGGCTCTGTTAAACCGAAACAGAAAAGATATCTTGTATCGTGTGGCTGAAGATGTAGCTGATCTTTGCCAAAAGTTCCCTGTTTATAAAAACAATCTTATTGAACCATGAAGCAAAATACAGAAATCCTCGTCATCGGGGCTGGCGCAATTGGTATTTGTTCGGCCTACTATCTTAGCGAACTGGGGCGAAACGTAACGGTGGTTGAGAGAGGTGACGTCTGTTCAGGCAGTTCATACGGTAATGCCGGCATGATCGTACCCAGCCACAGTACTCCTCTGGCAGCACCCGGGATGATGTCCAAAGGGATTAAATGGATGCTGAACCCGGAAAGTCCTTTTTACATCAAGCCACGCATCAGCCTTGAACTCTTCTCATGGCTGTGGAAATTCCGCCGCGCCTGTAATACGAAGCAAATGCACAGGGCAATACCCGTTA
Source organism: Desulfobacteraceae bacterium (assembly GCA_020349865.1). Next base: position 2,544,856 of record CP070700.1, on the reverse strand, counting down.
TTCGAGACCTCAACCTTGCCAGCTTGCAGTTGTATGGGGAACTGTCGGCCATTGAAGACCTTGATTTCGGTTTCGAAAAAAAGGGAATGGTGGCAGTCTTCATTAGCGAGAGGGGATTCAAGGAAGGCATCGAAGAGGCCCGCCTGATGCAAAAAAACGGCATCAAGGCCAAAGTACTAAACGCTGACGAAATCCAGGAACTGGAGCAGGGTATCCGAACAAACGCCATTGGCGGTGTGTATTATCCACAGGATGCCCACATCATTCCTCAACGATATGTGCATGAATTGGCAGGACACATTGAAAAAAAAGGGGTTAACATCCAAACAGCCACCGAGGTACTTGGTTTTGAGACCTCGGGTCGAAAAGTAATCACCGTTCAGACCACCCGAGGCGACATTTCAGCCGATGAGGTTGTTCTGGCCGGAGGATCGTGGTCACCTGAAATCGCCCGTGACTTAAAGATCAGGCTTCCAATCCAACCGGCCAAAGGGTACAGCGTGACATTCAAACGGCCGCCGGTCTGTCCTGTTATACCCATGGCGATGGCAGAGAAAAAAGTGTTTCTAACACCTATGGGCGACACTATGCGCTTTGCCGGCACTCTGGAACTTGCTGGACTCGATCTATCGATCAACAGACGCCGTGTACGGGGTATCCTCAAAAGCATACCCGAATACCTCCCTGATATTGACCCCAACTCCCTTGACCTGATGGAAATCTGGCGAGGACTTCGGCCTTGCACCCCTGACGGTCTCCCGTTCATCGGCCGGCCGCGTAAATACGATAACGTCATTGTTGCCGCAGGCCATGCCATGATAGGAATGTCTCTGTCTCCCATAACAGGGAAGCTGGTCTCCCAGCTTGCGGCAAACGAAAAACCGCTCATCGATCTGGCCTCGTTCAGCATAGAGCGCTTTGGCTGAAGCTGTCTTTGAGGTTTACCCCAAAAAGTGGACACAAAGTTAAGCTTGATTTTGCACTTGCTCAAATTGTGTAGGGGAGACACCTCCTATTGCTGAATGAATACGAACTTGGTTATAAAACATTTCGATGTATTTAAAGATGCTTCTGCGAACTTCATCCCGGGTATTGTATCGATGGTGGAAGATGAGCTCCGTCTTTAGGGTTCCGAAGAAGCTTTCGGTAATCGCATTTTCATAGCAATTGCCGGTTGAACACATACTTTTGCAACGGCGGATGGTGTGGGGAGGGGGAATTAGAATCTCCCCTTTACCCGATTAGATGATTCGACTACAGTGACTGGTATCCCTTGTAGTGCCTCTGAAAGCTTGCTTTGCCGTTGCGGAGGAAGTCGGCAAAGTCCCAGTCAGACTGGTCGAGATGACCCAGGAACTCCGGTTGCACCACGTAGGTTGCCGCCAGCAACGTAGCACCATTGTTCAGGTCAATCTGCACAAGCTGACGTGCATACATCTCGCCCTCGAATCGGTCAAGGCGCTCCCATGCCGAACCGGGCACATTGCGGTAAACCACGCCCTCGACGCGGCCTTCCTTATGCGGAACGAGAGCAGGATAATGCTCGCCTTTGACGGACCGTCGACTGAAGCCCCTCAGGGTTCCAGGAACATAAGACAGACGGTATCCCGAGACTTCTCCCATGATGTCTTCACACATCAGTGTCCCGTATGCAAAGAGATCCTCCATTTCTGCTCTCCTATCGAACGGGTTGGTCACTAGCCGGGTTTTTAGCGATCTGATGAACTAACGTGTTAAATGGCATTCAATGCATCCCTGCTCTTTTTTCGTTTGGCCGGTGCGCCCAGTTGTCTTTTCGCTCTCACAATGGAATTTTGAGAATAATCCCTTTGGTTCATCCGGTTAATGAGTACTCCTCAACACAACACATGGTTGCGGGGTTGAAGGTTGAAGCGGTCTTTTCGTAGTGACTGCTGGAAGGCCTTCGTGATTTGAGGCTGTTATGGGATGGGGGACCCCCTGGCACCGACGCTCCGAAGAAGCGGAGGTGAACAGCGGAGGGAGGAGGATTCACCCGCCCATAACTGCCTGAAATCACCAGGCTGAGAAGCCCGGAATCGAAGAAAAGACTGCTTCGACCTTCCCATAGCTAACTTCATATCTGATCAGTTTCACGGTACTCATGAACCGGATGAACCAATCTCTTTTTTGACCGCAAAAACTACAATATAGGCCCGAAATTGGACCATATTATTTCCATAGTTCCAAGCATTTTTAATCACTGAACCTGGCCGATCCCCTTACCCTTAGTGGAGGGCTGCGGACAGAACTGGGGAGGAAGAATTATAGCGGAAGTGGGCGGAGGCCGTTCCTGCCTCCGGTAGCCCCCTTCCATATGGAGAGGACAGCACTGCCAGTGACAGTGGCTTGGCTCGGCAGCGGCGAAGCCCGAGTCTGTCTCAATGGGCCCATGCCGCACCCCTTTCAGTGAAGCCCGGCTTTTCTTAACCCTTCGGCAAAATGCTCAAAATCCTCTTCATCTTTCAGTGGCAATATCTCAGAAGCCCCTTTTAAAGAAAAACCAGGATTCATCCTCTTCACATCTTCTGCCGTAGCTCGAGCAAATTCTTGTTTACCTAAATGAGCGTAACATGCAGCAAGTACATAGTGGGCAGGCATAAAATTTGGGTTCTTTATGATGGACTTGCGCAAAGCCATCACTGCTTCTTCATACATTCTAAGCTGGAAAAAGGCCTGACCTAAGTTAAAGATATAGTATTCAGGGTAGTTTGGGTTTAATCGAATGGCCTTCTCAATATATCCGAGCGCTTTTTCCGGCAAACCGGAAAAGACCAACGCCCCTCCCAGTGATGAAAGTGCATCAGCATCATTGGGATTGAGAGACACGGCTTTCTCAAACTCTATGATAGATTCCTCGTGCCTTTTCTTCCACAAATAAACATTACCCAGGATAACATGTCCTTGAGGAGAAGATTCATCTAAACTGACCGCCTTTTTGCCAAGCTCCAGTGCATCTTCAAGGAGTTTTGGATCATGACTCCATCCATAAATCCAAGCCATCAATCGGGTCCATACTAGGCCAGCATAGGCTGCCGTATAATTCGGGTCAAACTGGATGGCCTGCTCAAACATCTCCCGAGCGAGTTCATTGTTTTCCTTGGTATGACGCCTGAATTGGGCAGTGCCTCGCAATACGAGATCATAGGCGCCAAGGTCGTCCGTACCTTTTTTTATCAGACGTGAATGTTCATCCGCCACAAGATTCACCGCCAGGGCCTTAACAATTTTCCCTGTGACTTCATCTTGCAACGCGAAAATATCTTTTATATCACGGTCATAGCGCTCCGCCCATACATGATGACCCGTTTTAGCATCAATAAGCTGTGCCGTAATTCGGACCTGGTCACTGACCCTCCGCACACTTCCTTCCAGCACATATTGCACACCCAAATCCTTGGCCACTTCTTCCACTTTCACCGCTTTGCCCTTATAGGTAAATACCGAGTTTCGAGAGATGACAAATAATCCAGAGATCTGTGAAAGGTCGGTGATCAGATCCTCTGTCATACCGTCGGTGAAATAGTCCTGCTCGATATCACCACTCATATTGGTAAAGGGCAACACAGCGATGGAAGGTTTATCGGGTAATTTAAGCGCCCTGTGTTTTTCAAGAAGCCTGACAATGGTCGGTTTCTGTCTTTTTTTGTCCATCTGATGTTTCCAGGTCACCATACCGACGATGACCGCGACCAGGATGGCAATCATAACCAGACGTACCCGCCACCGATGTTTTGGGTCGTCCTTTTTGACTTTGTATTTCAGGGTTCCGGCGTCTTCAGGTCGCGTCAAAACGCGATAAGCTCGGACCGGGTCGGAAATGTTTTTGACTTTTTGCTTTCCCAGGAATTCGTATCCAAAATTTGACTTGTTTTTCACATGATCATAAACTGTTCCAGAGATGCAAATGCCACCTGCCTCGGCTAAACCCTCCATGCGCGCAGTAATATTGACTCCATCACCAAAAATGCGGCCACCATCCTGGATGACATCCCCGAGGTTGACACCAATACGGAACGCCATGCGGCGCGTTTCAGGCAATTCTTCGTTTTGGGACTCAAGTTTTTTCTGAATTTCTACTGCACACGTTATTGCATCAACCACACTGGCAAATTCTGCTAAAAGATTATCTCCCGGCGAGTCAACAACACGGCCACGGTATTGCTCGATGCAATTGGACATCAATTCTCGATAGGCTGTGAGGGTATTTACGGTCGCCATCTCATCATCGCCCATCAATCGGCTGTATCCGACCACATCGGCACTGATAAGGGCGGCAAGTTTCCTTTGAACATTCGTTGTATTCACTGGGCTACCATTCGAAGTGATGAATTCGGGAAGGATGAATCTCAATAACGTAGATGGAGCGTAGTCAAAACAAGGCAAAATAGCAAGGGAAAGTCCTTTTACCACAGGGAAACATCAAAATCAGATTGAATCCGGTCAAGAAAATCCCCCTCGTTCCCCCTTTTATAGGCAGAATCATTATCCGGCTACCGCCCGATAGGCTCAGTGAAAAGCTCAGTGCGCTTGCTCTGAGCTTGCCGAAGGAGCTTGCTCTGAGCTTGTCGAAGGAACTTGCCCTGAGCTTGTCGAAGGAACTTGCCCCGAGTACGCCGAGGGCGACCCGCATGCTAGGCCCGTTCCGCCATAGCTTTTGCTACGGCGGATGGTGTGGGGGCTGGGGGGCTAAAATCTGCGGCTAACCGATTATGTTTTGAGTTGCTTATACATTATATACGCATCCACGAAGCCAAGCTGCTGATGCCGGAACGCTTTTGGCAGGGTGCCGACCATGTGAAACTCATGCCTTTTCCAAAGGCGGACCGCGCCATCATTCGTGGAGACAACCAGGTTGTACTGCATCGCTCGAAAGCCTTGGGATATGGCCGCACGCTGAGAATGTTCACACATTTTGGATCCAACCCCTTTACCGCGAGAATTTTCTGCAACGACGTAACCGCAGTTACATACGTGAGCTCCGAGGGCAGGATGGTTTGGTTTGATGCAGTAGTTGCCAATGACCTCGTTGTTTTCATCCACTGCCACAAAGGTCGCGGAAGGCATATCAACCCACACAGTGCGTGTTTCCTCTTCGGTGATATCAGGCGAAAAGGCGTAGGTTTCACCAGCCCGGAACACAGGCTCAAGAATTTGCCAAGTGGCAGCCCAATCCGCTTCTTCAAAAGGTCGAATCTTGATCATTTGCCGCAAAGTTCAGTGAAACATAATAGTTCAGATGGCCAGCAGGTGTTGAGTGGTAGCGATACACCTGTCAGTGTCCATCTACTTGATCGTCAATCCTATCTTGTCTTTTTTTTATAATCCTAATTAATGAGCGGAGGGCATCATTTACTGTATCGTGATCGGGGAAAAATTCAGCTACATCAGGATCAATTAAAACTACATTTGTCCCTTTAGCATATCTCTT
>CP070700.1:2534609-2539307 GCA_020349865.1 Desulfobacteraceae bacterium | reverse complement strand
GATTAACAGGTGGCGAAAGGACTACAACCAAATCCTTCGCCAGTATAACTGAATCAGCGTCGGGATTTGATAGGATTTGATGATCACGCTGAATCGCCAAAAGGGTTATCCCATATTTCTTCCTCAACTCAATTTGACGGAGAGATTTGCCCACAATCGGCGACCCCTCACCGACCCGAAATGAATTAACTTCTATATCTGGAAAATGTACTTCAAGGTCATGCAAAAAAGTGGGTTCCTTCGACACCGTGCGAAACATCTCATAACCATCGGCTCTTACCTCGACAATAAGTCTCTCTATTTCATTTATAGGTATGAGATATTTGGCTAAAACCCGGCTGAATATCTCGATCGAGGTCTCAAACTCCTCTGGAATCACTTGATTCACCCCTAAATCGTAAAGAGGTTTCATTTCAGTAATAAACCGAGTTCGGGCAATAATGAACGCCTTTGGATTTTCTTTCTTGACTGTAGCTGTAATCCTGCGGCTCGCCAAAGGATCCGGAATCACAATCACCACGACCCTTGCATACCTTATGTCTGCCTGTTGAAGAACAGATTCCTGTGACGCATCCCCGTAAAAAATAGGCTCGCCTTTTGCCCGCTCATCTCTTACTGTCTGCGGATTCACCTCAATTATTACATAGGGAATTGCAACCTCCTTAGCCACCCTGGCCAAATTCCTACCGTTAAAGCCAAATCCGATAATAATCAGGTGATCTTTGAGTTTTTCCCTCCTTCTATACTCTTTAGCTTTCATAAAATCTGTGAAACCCGTTTTCAGTTTGTTTGGCAGGGGTAATTTATAAACCAGGTCCACAAGCCGTGGAGCAAAGGCGATGGCAAAAGGTGTAACCCCCATGGTTATTATCGAGACATTAAGAAAAAACTGATAAAACTGCTCCTCCAGTATCCCTAACTCAGATCCCCTCATAAAAAGTATGAAGCTAAATTCACCCACTTGAAAGAGGGCAAGCCCAGTCAACATAGCGGTTCTAATAGGAAATCCAAGCAAAAGCACGACCAGACAGACCGCAACGGTTTTTAAAAGCATAACCGCGAAGGCTACTAATATTACCTGTCCCGGATGAATGATTAGAAACTTCACATCCAGAAGCATGCCAATAGATATAAAGAACAGACTCGTAAAGACATCCCGAAAAGGGATGATATTGCCAAGCGCCTCATGGCCGAACTCTGTTTCAGATATGATGAGACCCGCCAAGAATGCCCCCAGAGCCAGGGATAGTCCTAAACTATGAGATAGAAAGGCTACAGCGAAGCATATAACGAGAATACTTAGTATAAAGAGTTCACGGCTCTGGGTTCGCACGATGAGGTAAAGCATCTGCGGCACTATCCATTTGGTTCCAACCAAGGCGAGAAGAATGAGGAGGATGGCCTTCAGAACTAATTGTATGACTGGTTCGTGACCCTGCCCGGTCATACCTGCCAATAGAGGCGTCAAGAGCATCATAGGAATTACAATGATATCTTGAAAAATCAATATACCTAAAGACAGCTGGCCTTGAGGGCTTTCAACCTCAGCCCTCTGCTGAAATAGTCTTAGCACAATCGCGGTACTGCTGAGAGAAACGAGAAACCCGATGAAAACAGACTGCCCGACAGCTAGGCCAAATTGCCTTGATATTACGAAAGATATCAGAATGGTGATCAGGACTTGAAACGCGCCACCGAAAATGACGTATTTTTTAATTCTCAGAAGGCTCTCCATTGAAAACTCGATTCCGATCGTAAACAACAGTAAGACTACCCCTACCTCTGCCAGCACTTCCACTTCGTGAGTGGCACTGATAAGGCCAAATCCGTTAGGACCCACTAAAATCCCGGTGACTAAAAACCCGACCATCGAGACCAGGCGAAGTCTATGGCACAGGAGAAGGACGCCTGTGGCCAGTCCAAATATCAGCAGAAAATCTTTCAGCAGGGTTTCCATCGGTACCTCCTGTCGGTGGATTACATAATGATCAATCGGCTATGGGATAATCGAGTAAAGAAGATTTGAATTTAACAAAGCATTTCTACGAACCGAAACCTTAAAAAAATCTGGTTTTTATAAGGACGGTATTATAGCCTAAACAGAAAGTCTCAGCCACTCTAAATTTTATTGAACTATATGTTTGTATAAGATATAATCAGGTTACATAAACATATGGCTTGCCTAACTTTTACCTAACGTAAAAAAAGGAAAAACCTGATGTTTCCAATATTCGGGATCATAGACTCAAAAAGGAGCCAGGGGTGTAATGGAAAGCGGTGCTCTTTAAAGAAGCTAAGTAACCAACCGAATAGGAGGAATAATGTCCATGAATGTACCATATGTGATGTTAGTCGATGATGAAGTCCCTTTTGTGGAAACCATGACCAAGCGTCTGGAGAAAAGGAATGTCAAGGTAATAACGGCCTTCAGCGGACATGATGCCCTGACAACGGTGGCCAATCATCAAAATCTGGATGTTGTTATCCTTGATGTCAAAATGCCGGGCATGGACGGGCTTGAAACGTTGAAAGAAATTAAGAAAAAATTTCCTTTGCTGGAGGTCGTCATGCTCACCGGGCATGCCACGGTAGAATCAGCTATTGAAGGAATGAAGCTTGGCGCTTTTGATTATCTGATGAAACCCTGTGACATGGAACAACTGATGGGCAAAGTGAATGAGGCTACATGTAAAAAGCGGGATCACGAAGAAAAAATCAGGGAAGCCCAGGTTAAAGAAATATTGGCAAAACGCGGATTTTAACTCCGTCGCCGGATCGACACTTTAGCTATCATAAATCGGCCAAAAAACAGGTTTTTAGCCTGCTCAAAAGAAATCTCTGTGGAATAAATAAAGACATTGGCTGACCGGTGCCGGACAGGAAACATGACATGGCTCAAAATGAAGATAAAAAAGATTATTACCTGTTATTTATAAAACAAAGGATCTTCACTGTTACCATTGTTTCTCTCACCCCCATGATTCTTGTCAGTATCATAATTCTTTACCAGTTCCATACTTCCTATCAAGAAAAGGTCTATGCCCATTTGGGAACGCTGGTTGTGCAGCATAAACAGAATATCGATAATTTTCTGAGGGAAAAACTTGCTGACATCCGGTTCCTGGCAAAGAATTTCAACTTTGACGAACTGGCCGATGAATCTTTTTTGCGGGGTAAATTGGAAAACTTACAGGAGGAGTATGACCATGTTTTTGTCGACTTGGGTGTGATTAACTCCAGCGGGATCCAGGTTGCCTATGCGGGACCGTTTAAATTGGGAAAGGCTATGTATTACACCGCTGACTGGTTTGAAAAATCCATTAAGAGTGGGTTTGTTATCAGTGATGTCTTCTTGGGTCTGCGCGGTCTTCCCCACTTCATTATAGCTGTAAGAGAGGACAAGATGGGACAGCCCTGGATATTGAGGGCCACCATAGATTTTGCAACCTTTAATAACCTTGTAGAAAATATTCGCATCGGAGAGACAGGATTTGCCTTTATCCTGAACAAGAAGGCAGAGTTCCAGACCAAGCCGCCGCTCAATGTTGTTATTACCAATGGGCCTTATATGGACTTGATGAACAATCAGAACATCGCTGAGGATGAGATACAGATTTTTAAGGCCGCGGATGGTGCCGGGAATAGAAACATATATGTGTCTGCCTTTCTAAAGCAAGGTGACTGGCTCCTAGTTTGCCAGCAAAGGGCCTCAGATGCCTTCTCGGATTTCCGCAGAGCACTTAATGTAGCCTTTATAATTATATTTTTGGGCAGTATAGCGACTGTGTCCATGGCTTTTATCCGGTGGAAACGGATGGTGGGCAGTGTAGAAAAAACGGAACAGGAAAAGGAGATGATGAACGAGCAGATTATTCAGACGGGCAAATTGGCTTCAGTGGGTGAATTGGCGGCGGGCATAGCCCATGAAATCAACAACCCAGTCGCGATTATGGCAGAAGAAGCGGGTTGGATCGAGGATTTACTGGAGGAGGAGGAATTTCAGGAAAGCGAGAATCTGAGTGAATTCGGAAGAGCACTAAAGCAGATAAGGGCCCAGGGAAAACGATGCAAGGAGATCACGCACAAGTTACTCAGTTTTGCGAGAAAAACCGATTCCAGGATTCAAAATGTCCACCTAAATGAATTGATTGAAGAAACGGTTGCGCTTTCGGCCCAGAGGGCAAAGTACAGCAACGTGACGATTAATATGCTAATTCAAGAAAACCTGCCCAAAGTCCAAGTATCCCAGACGGAATTGCAGCAGGTCTTGCTCAATCTGATCAATAACGCTCTTGATGCTATGGAAAAAACAGGCGGGACACTGAACATATATAGCCAACTGGATGATGATCATATACATGTTAAGGTGGAGGATAATGGCCCCGGTATTCCAGAGGCCAATCTCACCAGAATATTTGACCCCTTTTTTACCACGAAACAGGTTGGAAAAGGGACCGGTTTGGGTTTATCCATCTGTTACGGTATTATAAAGAAACTGGGAGGAGAAATAATTGTTCGCAGCGTTATTGACGGGGGGACCACCTTTGATGTCCAAATTCCCTTGCCAGTAGATGAAGGGGGCAATTGATAACACGCCTGGGAGAAAGATCATGTCTGAACATGAAAAAGTTAATACTGACTCACCTGCCAAATCGTCGCAGGCAGACGACCGGGGGGGCTGCATCAGACTTCTGCTGG
>CP070700.1:2526409-2534509 GCA_020349865.1 Desulfobacteraceae bacterium | reverse complement strand
TTAACACGAACCATGAGCACTCAACCGAGGATAAAGTGACTGATCATTCACCCTTTGTTCACCTGCATGTCCATACTGAATATAGCCTTTTAGACGGTGCCATCCGGATTAGGCAAATGCTCCAGAAGTGCCACCGCCTGGGGATGGATGCTGTTTCCATCACCGATCACGGTAATATGTTCGGGGCAGTACAGTTTTACGACCAGGCTGTCAAAGCCGATATCAAACCCATCATTGGGTGCGAAGTTTACGTTGCGCCGCGTGATCGACGAGACCGTTCTCCATCCCGGGACGGAAAACCCAACGCCCACCATCTCGTCCTTCTTGTGATGAATGAAACCGGATACAAGAATCTGAGTCGACTTGTAACGTTAGGGCATTTAGAAGGGTTTTACTATCATCCACGCGTGGATATGGGGCTTCTAAGAGAATTCAACGGGGGTCTCATCGCTCTTTCTGCCTGTCTCAAGGGAAGTATCCCTTATCTTATTGGTACAGGACGGTTTGACGCTGCCAGGGAGAAGGCAGAAGAGCTTGCCAGCATTTTTGATAGTAACCGATTTTATCTGGAAGTACAGGCCAATAAATTACCTGAACAGGAAAAAATAAATAAGGCGCTGAGAGAATTATCTCAGGATCTCTCCATTCCACTTGTCGCCACAAACGACTGTCACTACCTGAACCAGGAAGACGCGGAAGCCCATGATGTGCTCCTTTGCGTGCAAACGGGCAAGTCAATTGAGGATAAAAAACGGCTCAAATTCTCTACTAACGAATTTTATTTCAAATCCCGACCGGAAATGGAACTTGCTCTTCAAGGCTATGAAGATGCGCTCGACAATACTGCCAGAATAGCACAGCTTTGCCGGTATGAGATGGAATTCGGTCACTACAAATATCCCGTTTTTCAGGTTCAAGGTACAAAGGGCTTGAATGAAATGTTAACCGAGGAGTCTCAGAAAGGGCTCGAACAAAGGCTTGCGCAGAAGAAGGAGGAAGAGGGCGATCTGGCCGAAGAAGTGGTGCGGGAATATCAGGAGAGACTCGACTTTGAGCTTGAAATCATTCGTAAAATGGGATTTGCAGGATACTTTTTAATCGTTGCAGATTTCATAGCCCATGCCCGCCGCCTTCGAATTCCTGTAGGACCAGGCCGCGGATCAGCCGCCGGCTCCCTCGTTGCTTACTCCCTAAGTATCACCAATATTGATCCTATCAAGTATGGTCTTCTTTTTGAGAGATTCCTGAATCCCCAGAGGATAAGCATGCCCGACATCGACATTGACTTCTGTATAAATGGCAGGGATGAAGTGATCCAATATGTAGCCGATAAATATGGCCGCGATAACGTGTGCCAGATCATCACCTTTGGCACCATGAAAGCAAGGGGCGCCATACGAGACGTGGGCCGCAGCCTCAACATCCCGCTTGGAGAAGTAGACCGTATTGCAAAGTTAGTCCCAGAAGTCATTGGAGTCAGCTTAGATCAGGCTATCCAGGAGGAGCCTGAACTCCGGCGACTTGAGGAGGACGATGGACACGGGAGAAAGCTTTTACAGATATCCCGTGCCCTTGAGGGGTTGGCAAGGCATGCGTCCACTCACGCATCCGGGGTGGTCATTTCAGACAGACCTCTTGTGGAATACCTGCCGTTATTTAAGGGCTCCAGAGATGAAATAATGACCCAGTACACCATGGATCGCATTGAACAACTGGGTCTCATCAAATTCGATTTCCTCGGGTTAAAGACACTGACGGTCATCAAACAGACACTCAAGCTCATTGAACAAACCACTCATGAAACAATTGATATTGATAAGATCTCCCTTAATGATGACGCCACGTACCAGCTGTGCAGCGAAGGAAGAACAACGGGCGTATTCCAGCTGGAAAGTGCAGGCATGAAAGCTCTCTTACGCAGGTTAAGACCAGAGGTCTTCGAGGATCTGATTGCACTGGTGGCACTTTACAGGCCCGGCCCTCTGGGCAGCAATATGGTTAATGAATTTGTAGACGGAAAACACGGAAAAGTAAAAATTAAGTATTTTCTGCCCCAGCTGGAACCCCTCCTAAAGGAGACCTACGGTGTGATATTGTATCAGGAACAGGTCATGAAAATCGCCCAAATCCTGTCTAAATACACATTAGCCGAGGCCGACGAACTCAGGAAGGCCATTGGCAAAAAAAAGCCCGAGGTGATGGTGAAACATAGGGCACGGTTCATTGAAGGGGCCACCAAAAATAACATTAGCCATAAAACGGCCGAAAAACTCTTTATATTAATAGAGAAGTTCGGTGGATACGGCTTCAATAAATCCCATTCTGCGGCCTACGCCATGATCGCTTATCAGACCGCGTACCTCAAGGCCCATTATCCCGTACAATTTATGGCTGCTCTATTAACCCAGGATATGGGTAATCAGGACAAAACCATCAAAAATATTGCCGAATGCCGGGGGATGGGGATAGAGATTCTGCCCCCTGACATCAACGAAAGCCAGGCCGACTTTTCTGTTGTGGAGGGCAGAATCCGTTTTGGCCTTGCTGCTGTCAAGAATGTCGGCTTGAAGGCTGTTGAATCTGTCATTGAAGAGCGTGATACCCATGAGCCATTTCGCGACTTGCTTGATTTCTGCAAGAGGGTTGAGGGATATAAGGTAAACCATAGAGTCCTGGAGGGTTTGATCCAGTGTGGGGCCTTTGATTTTACCGGTATTTACAGATCGCGACTTTTTGGATCACTGGATAATGTGCTTAAATTTTGCGGCTCAAACCAAGATCCAAATCAATTAAACATATTTGGATCGATGGATTTGAGAGGGGGAGAATCCGGAGGGCTTTTTGAAATTCCTGATTGTGATGAATGGGATGATAAAGAAAAGTTGAGAAGAGAAAAGGAAGCCCTCGGCTTCTATATTACTGGCCATCCTCTCGCGAGTTTCCGAAAGGAGATAGAACGATTCACCACTTGCGCTGTTCAGGATCTCCCGGCCCAAAAGGATAAGAGCACGGTTAAAATTGCTGGGGTCGTGGGAAACCTAAAGATTAAACGGACAAAGCGGGGTGATAAAATGGCTACGATGAGCGTAGAAGATCTGACAGGATCTGCCCAGGTCATTCTATTTCCTGATATTTTTACCCGGGCTTCTCCGCTTCTTAAGAGTGACGAGCCTTTACTAATCAATGGGATTGTGGAAACAGGTGACACTTCAGCCAAGATCATTGCCCAGGAGATTGTCTCCCTTGATTCCATCAGGCAGAATGCGGTAAAGGCCATCGAATTGAGACTTGACGAGAATAGTGCGTCTAAAGATCTCTTGGCAGATTTACAGGAAATCGTGTTCACATACCCGGGAGAATGCAGGCTTCTTTTCAAAGTAAACGCTAACGATGGAAACGAAGCTTTTATTTCTGCCCACGAGCGTTTCAATGTCTTGCCCTGTCGAGAATTTATTGCTCGAATTAAGCTCTTGATCGGCGACAAGGTTCACGTTCATGAAAAGAGCGTACTTTGAGTGATAACTGATCGGGGAGTGCAGGGGGAGTTGCATAAAGGGTAAAGTAGAAAGATTAGATCGAAGAAATCAAGCGTGTGACTGCGGCCTATCAAAGTTATACCAGGGATTAACCTCCTGAATATCATCTTTACCAAAATCAGACAAATCAATAGCGGAAACGTCCGGTATTTCAATGTCGGGCTCAAATTTCATATCGGGGTATTTTTCGGCCGCAAGCTCAGCTGTCCGCTGGGCTTGCTTAACACTTGAGAACTCTCTATTCAGCATTCCCATGTATTTATAGACTTTTACCTTTACCTTCATTAACCTCAGCTCTCCAGGATATTTTAAGGTGAATTGTGATTGATAATTGCTGTGATCATAGGGACTGGTTTCTCACACCGGCCCAACTATTCCTTCAGTATCTTAATAAAGAAATTAACCGTGTTGTTTTCTATTCAGCAAGTAGTGTGCCAGATCAGGTTGGGTGAGGCGCTAAGTTTTTTTATAATAATTTTATCAAGTTAGCCAGCATACGCAACAACCACAAAAAAGTATGTAACAAAATGCCACTTTTTTTTATGAAATTGCCTTGCGCTTTTTGGAAAAACTTTACCTATCAAAAACCTTGCCCTTAAACCTTTGGTCAAAGACCATTTCTTTGCTTTCCCTTTCTCCTTCCTGATAACGCCTGAGATAGCTTCCTAAAGGGGTTTGACGATTTAGAACCTTGCTCAGAGTCAAAACACCCCTGGGGATTGGTCTGGGCTCCTTCAGGACTTTCAGGTGGAACAATATCGCGAATGGGGACATCTTTTATTTTCCCCAGGCAATCCTTGAGGGCAGCAATCTTTGAGTCTCCCACGCCAAAGTATTTCTTATCGGCCTCTTGAACCAGCAGGTTCGGAACAGCCATAAACTTGTGTGTGGGTTTTCCCAGGATGACCTCATACACATCGATAAAAAGGTTCCCTTCGTTTCGAAATATTTTGTACTTATGAATTCTGGCGAATATCTCTTCTTCATTAATGACGGACATGTCTCAGCCCTTTCTTCCTTGGGTTCGCACTTTGGGAGGTTCCCATCACTCATTCAACCGCTTTCGTTGAAATGCAGCATAATCCTCTGGTGTATCAATGTCCCTGTCGTTAAAATTAAAGTCCGGCTCAACCAGACAGACACGGTCACCGAATTTATCAAATATGGCCTTTGCCCCAACGTCGCCCCGCAACTTGTGCAATTCATGGTACAAGGCCTTACCGAATATAACAGGATGGGATCGTTTGGATTTGACCTGGATAGCCCCAATAGGGAGACCGGACTCCAAATATCCATAAAGCAAAAGATTAATCAGCCTGGAGTTAATATGGGGCAAATCGGCAAGGAGGATCATCACATGATCATAATTCTCCTCTATTGCCGATAATCCAGCAGTAATGGAAGAACTGATACCTTGCGCATAGTGTCTATTCTCAATGACCTGGAGTTTCCCGTGTGTTAGGCTTTGCCCCAGGGCCCTTTTTATCTCACTGGCTTGATATCCCAAAATCAGAAAGATTTTATCCAGTTCAGAATCCAGGGCCTCATTTAATATCCGCTCGAGAAGTGTTGCTCCGTTGAAGCGCAGTAATTGCTTCGTCCTCCCCATCCGGGTGGAAGCACCTGCAGCAAGGATCAAACCGGCTATTCTCTCCAGACCCCGGGTCATACCTGTCTTGTTTTCCCCGCGCCTACTTCGCTCCCCTTTCAAAACCCGCATCAAAGACCTTGAGATTAATCTCTTTAAACCTCTCCGGAGTGACTTGACCAATCGCCTTTCTTAACTCTTCGCGGGTCACCGGATCTTTTTCAAAGGCGGCAAAAAAACCAAGCAGGGCCAAATTTGAAGACATGGGAGCGCCCATTTCAGTTGCGATTTTCTCTGCCTGCGTAGAACGGCATACTATGCTCATTTTCTCCAAATAAGGTTTGACCGCTGCCTTGGTAAAAGAATTCGGAGAGGCATTCGCGTATAACCTACCACTTTTGGCAAGAAAGGGGATAGTGCGATATGCCTCATTTTCTTCAAGTGCCAGCAGGAAATGGGCCGAACCGGTTCTCACCAGGCTCCCCTCAACGTCCCCCAGTCTTAGGTGGGAGATTACAGACCCACCCCTTTGAGCCATACCATGGGTTTCTGCCCCCATGGTCTTTAGGCCCTTGTTCAAGGCTGCCTGAGCCAGAACCTTTGTCATAAAAAGTATACCCTGGCCACCCAATCCGCTCAAAACAATATTCACGGTGTGCATAGATGTTGTTTATCTCCCAAAATCAGGCCTCCACTATGGCACCCTTAGGGCAAACCTGTAAGCAAACGCCACATTGAGTACACAGGCTCTGATTGATAGTGGTATGTCCCAGTTCCTCGTCATGATACAAGGCCGGGCATTCAAACCGCTCGAGGCAAAAATTGCATTCCACACAGTCGTCTGTGACTTGTACCTTTCTTCTCTCGGGAATAGCCTCCTTCCGGTAGGCAATGACACACGGATGACGGGCGATTATCACGGCAATGCCCCCTTCCTGGTCATTCACATATTTATTCGCCTTTTTCAACAATCGGGACATTGCCTTTATGTCATAGGGGTCAACCGCCTCAATGAAGTCAACGCCACAGCCAGCTACCGCCCTTTCAAGGGATATGGCCTTGCCCTTGCTCCCATCCGCCCGTATGCCTAAACCTGGTGTTGGCTGCATACCGGTCATGGCTGTGATCTCATTGTCCAGGATTACCAGGATAAATCGTGCATCATTATAGACAGCATTTAACAGTCCAGCCGTACCAGAATGAAAAAAGGTGGAATCACCGATAGTAGCCACAATGGGCTTTTCTACCTGATCCTGAGCAAAAGAGTGGTAAAAACCTGACGCCATGGTGATGGCAGCTCCCATATCCAGGCATGTATCCACACCGCCTAAATTCATGCCCAATGTGTAACACCCTATATCCGAAGTGAATATGGCCTTTGGTCTCGCTTTACGGATAGCGAAAAAGGAAGCCCTATGGGGACAACCTGGGCAAAGGGTAGGGTTTCGCACCGGTAAGTTTAGGCTTTTTACGAGATCCAGGGCCTCCTGATTTTCATCGCTCATAAATGGGGCTATACCAAAATCCTTAAGCACCTTATTGACCAGGCTATATACCACTTGAGGCACTAACTCCCCTTCAGAAGGCACATGCCCGGAAAGTCTGCCTATCACCTTCTCTCTATCCCTGAGAAAATACTCGATTACGGTATCTGTTTCTTCAAGGACGAGTACTGTTTTACACGCAGACATGAACGTATCGGTAAGCGCCTCCGGAAAAGGATAGGGGGTGCCAATCTTGAGCACAGGAATATCCTTTCGGTCTTCTTCCAACAGGATATCTCTAATTACGGAATACGGGACGCCGCCAGCAATGATACCGAGCGGATATGTTTTCCCAGGCTCCAGATCATGAAAGTTATACGCCTTAAGGCTTTCGAATCTGCGTCCAATTTTTTTAAGTTTTTCGTTTAATTCACCGTGGAGTATAAAACGGAATCGAGGTGTAGCCGCCCACCTGTCAGGGTCTTTTTCAAATGAGGCATTCTTTGTGTTGCGTGCAAGAGAACCCCACGAGAGATCCTGTCGAGCATGACACACACGGATGGCAGGCCTCAATATGACCGGGACCCTGAACTCCTCGGAAATATCCATGGCCAGCTTGGCCATTTCACGTGCTTCTTTCGGGTTGGAGGGGTCGAGCACAGGGACCTTGGCAAGTCTCGCCATGAGCCGGGTATCTTGTTCAGTCTGTGAGGAATGGGGGCCCGGGTCATCGCAGGAGACTATCACGAGTCCACCGACTGTACCCAAATACGCCGCACTCATAAGTGAATCTGCGGCTACGTTCAGCCCCACCTGTTTCATACAGCAGGCAGCCCGCTTCCCCGATATTGCCGCGGCAAAGGCGTTGTCCAGGGCCACCTTTTCGTTTGTGGACCACTCCACATATGTGTTGAGACCTTCTGATTTGACCAGACGAACCACCTCGGGCAGGATCTCCGAGCTTGGTGTTCCAGGATATGAGGTCACTATCTGGCAACCAGCCTCCAAAAGCCCCAAGGCTACGGCCCCATTTCCTAAAAAAATATCTTTTCGCTTCACGATTCTTCTTTCTTGCTCTTTTTCGCCTGTTCGATCAATTCCAACAGGGAGAGCATTTTTGTCTTGCCAGACCTTTTGAAGGCCCTGTCCCATTCCTCAGGCGTAAGTTCTTTTCTAAAAAATTCTTCCACCAGGAAATGATCATACCAGCAGTCCATGGTCTTGAAACACGGAAATCCCCGGTTTTCGGATCGGCAGTATGAAAATGAGATCTGATGGCCCAGTCTGGGGCAGCGAATTTCAAAATCATCACCCGGCGGTGTGCTTTTCCTTTTCATATTTTAAGTGCCCAAAATTAGATCTAGAGTAACACTTTGGCGTCTTGAAAAAACCAATCGTGGATTGTAGGACCAAGGGGGTCTCTTTTTCAAAAGCCGCATCACAAAAATTATACAAAGCTCGTGGCACGCCCCCTGGGCCTTGAACAGGGGTG
>CP070700.1:2522641-2526309 GCA_020349865.1 Desulfobacteraceae bacterium | reverse complement strand
TTCGTCGCAGTTTTTCACGGGTTGAAGAACTTTCCGTCTTTTCAACCTTAACCACTTCCAATATCTTTTCTTTCTCTCCCTCCTCTTCTCCACGAACCTCTTCCCTCTTTCTGGGCAGCAGAATGTCAAGCATTTTCTCCTCTGCCAGGTCACGCGCTTTCACTTTCACATTTTCTTGTTCCTCTTTCTTGGCCATATTAACAGCCAGTTCTGTCAGATCCCTGACAATGGATTCAACATCACGTCCCACATACCCGACTTCAGTAAATTTAGTGGCCTCTACTTTAAGGAAGGGAGAGTTGGCAAGCCGGGCCAAACGTCTTGCAATTTCGGTTTTCCCCACCCCCGTCGGTCCGATCATGATTATATTTTTCGGTGCAATCTCATCCCTTAGTTCCGGAGGGACCTGCTGTCGCCGCCATCTGTTCCTCAGGGCAATGGCCACCGAACGTTTAGCCTGATCCTGCCCAATGATATATTTGTCCAGCTCCGAAACAATTTCTCTCGGCGTCAAAACCTTCATAAAGTGTTCTTTTTCTGCTTCGTCTTTTTCCATAAATGCCTCTGCATAAAGATTAGAATAGCTATTTCCTTCCAAATTCGTAACAGTTTAACCCTTTGAAAACAGTGTGGAAAAGGCCGTGGATATCTCTTTCAGAAGGTCCGCAAAAAGCTGCAGCTCGGCTGCCCTCGGCCATGAGCTCGGGCCGAATGGAGCTCGCCGCATGCCTCATTCCATTGAACGGCAGATTAGCCTTAAAATTCAACCCGGGACAGCCCCATAAGACAGACTTCTAAATAACGGTAGCGTTCTCTGCCTGCTCCACGCCCCTGTACAAGGCCAAGGGGGCGTTCAACAAGCTTACAAGAATTTGTGTTGCGGCCCTTCCGAAAGAGATATCCACGGCCCGGCAATCCAATAATGATTTTTTCAAAGCGGTAAACGGTCACCTAAATCTTTAAAAGTCTTTAGTGGAGTAACAGGAAAATCCGATTTTTGATCGTCCAAAAGCATAACTAAGGCCAAAGACCTTCCTGCTGATCCGCGATACCCTCTTATGAGGAATGATTAGAAAAACTTAATCACCAGGCCCCAGTTCATGGACAACCACCTGGTCATTGGTATGAACACAGATAGAAGCGGCAATCTTCATTCCCTCACGAGCAATGGCGCCGGCGTCAAGGCTGGAATGCTCAACCAGAGCGCGAGCGGCAGCTAAGGCAAAAGGGCCACCAGATCCGATAGCAGCAACGGATTCATCTGGTTCTATCACGTCGCCGGTGCCGGAGATGATGAAGATATGTTCCTTATCCATAGCGAGTAACAGTGCCTCCAGTCTCCTGAGTATCCTGTCTGTTCTCCAATCCTTTGCCAATTCAACAGCTGCCCGAGTGAGATTCCCATTGAAAGTTTCCAGCTTTGCTTCCAGCCTCTCGAATAGGTTAAAGGCGTCAGCTGCAGCACCGGCAAACCCTACTAACACCCTGTCTTTATACATGAACCGGACTTTTGTGGCCTTTTGCTTCATAATGGTATCACCAAGGCTCACCTGTCCGTCCCCGGCCATTACGGCCTTACCGTTTTTTCTGACCGCAAGTATCGTAGTGGCCCTTATGATCTTAGAAAGATTTCTGTCCATTGTATTGATATCCTTTGTTGCTGCTTTTGAACTTGGACTTAGACCCCCATGCCCCCGTCCCTTTTTCTCACCTGCTCCTCGGATGGGCTTTATCATAAACTTTCATGAGTCTATCAAGGCTTACATGAGTGTATTTCTGGGTGGTGGAAAGACTCTCATGTCCCAAGAGTTCCTGCACGGATCTAAGATCGGCACCCCCATCCAACAGATGGGTTGCGAAGGTGTGCCTCATGGAATGTGGGCTAATCTCAGACGTGAGGCCAATCTCTCTGGCATATCGCTTGATAATTCTCCCAATGCTTCTCCCCGTAAGCGGGCCTCCTCGAAAATTGATAAAGAGGGGGCCATCCAGGGAATTTCCTCCATTTTTTTGTCTTAGATATTGAGTCGCCTCAAGGTAGTTCCTTATGGCCCGCAAGGCCTGCCTGCCAATGGGTACTACCCGCTCCTTATCCCCTTTACCTATGACGCTGACCAGACGTTCATCAAAATCAATGCTGGATATGGTGAGTGCCTCAAGCTCACTTACTCTGAATCCGCAAGAATAAAGCACTTCTAAAATAGCCAGATCCCTCAGTCCCATAGGCTTTTTTCTCTCAGGTCCTTCAAGAAGCCTAAAAACATCATCTACCGGAAGATAGTTGGGTATGTATTTTTCTAACTTGGGCGTTGAGATATCTGCCGCAGGATTCCCCTTACTTATGCCTTTTCTCTCCAGAAAAAGAAAAAATGAACGTACGGCAGAAAGTTTTCTGGCTATGGTAGTACGCCTGAAACGCCCAAAGAGGCTCCCTATATAACTTCTGATAACCTGTGAATCAATCGCCCCAATGCCTATGTCCGAATTCCTGCTATCCTGCAATATTCCTTTTGAGACTAAAAATTCTGAGAACTGCCTCAGATCTATCTGGTAGTTTCTTATTGTGTGTTGAGAATACCTTTTTTGATCTATCAGATATCCTATAAATTTATATGTAAGATCCCGAAACAACAAAATGAGTACGCCTAAATTTCTTACTGTTTTGTTAGGTACCTTTCCAAAAAAATTTTCATCCCCGTGTGCACAGATACAGGCTCTGCGGAAGCAAGGAATAACGCCAAGGACTTGTCATTCTCGTGAATAACCTGCTCCAACGAAAAGAAAGGCTGGAATCCAGAGGTAAAAATCCCACTTTAATGAACTACCTCGCAGCAAGCTGCCGGGAATTAGCCCTTGTCCGGCGGATTAAAGAAGCCAACCTTTGGCTGGCTTTTTCCTAAAATTATTTACTCTAACATTTTTATATTAATTAGCAATTAAAAAATGTCCATGCATATTCTTATCTTGACTTTGATCCCGTTATTGATGTAATTTCCATGTTGAGTTCTTTATTTTTTTAACTTTCATCCCGCAGAAAACCAATAGCGGCTCCAGCGGGTGAATGAAATTGCTGGGGCGGTATGCTTGCATGTTCTAATACTTCACGGCATGAAGAAATCTGCCGATGACGGATTTCTGGTAGGCTATGTCTCAATCCCCCCTTGTGGACTCAGCTCATAACAGATTGCTCGGGAAGATGCACGGAGATGCTCACTTGAGCTTTTCCACTCGTTTTTTTGGGTGCTGAAATCAGTCACTAAATCTGGCTGAATGAGTCAAAGCTCGGGGTTTTTGGGCTGCCCATTGATCGCCCCGAAGGTATTATACAAACACAAAACTTCAGATTGATTAGGAAAGGGTTTGCGTATGGAAAAAAGAGCTGAACAGTTGAGAAATGTTGCCTTCATCGCGCATGGAGGTTCAGGCAAGACTTCTCTGGCTGAAGTGATGCTGTTCAATACCGGTGTCGTTAACCGATTGGGACGTGTGGAAGACGGCAATACAGCCATGGACTTCGAGCCGGAAGAATTAAAGCGCAGCATTAGTTTAAGTAGCGGATTCCATCAATTTACCTGGAAAAAACACAATGTCAATCTTATCGATACACCCGGTGATCAGAATTTCTTTTCCGATACCAGAAGCTGCCTGCAGGCTGCAGATGCCGCCGT
>CP070700.1:2518135-2522541 GCA_020349865.1 Desulfobacteraceae bacterium | reverse complement strand
GAATTCAGCGAGAAAATGTTGTGTAAGATGTCTGACGTCGCGGCAGCAAACCCGGGAACAAAAGTGTATGCATCGATACGTCCTGAGGATGTGGAAATTGTTACAGAACCACCTGAAAACAGTGAAAACCTGTTTAAAGGTACCATTGTCCATAAAGCGTACTTAGGCAACTTTCTTTTCTTTTTTGTCAGCGTAAATGACACGATGATCCGGGTGCAGGTCCCGCATCACCTGCCACAGGAAGAAGGGCAAGAAATCTACCTGTTTCTAGATCCGCAAAAATGTATGGTTTTGTCCTGACTATCGGCTGTTTTAAAACCTTGAATCAGGAACGAGGGCCCCGACAGACAGCGGTGGGACTTTCCATCTGACGGGCAAAAAATTATTTGTGTTCAGCATCCCCCGCCACTAAGCCCTCAAAACGGGCACGGATTCTTTTGTCGACATCTTCAGAAAATACGGCGGGATTATCTTTGGCAAGAATTTTTCTGGCTTCATTCATGGCCCGGGTATGGACATCCAGGCATCCTTGAGCTTCCCAGGTTTCTCGCATCTGTCGAGTCGCGATTTTTGGCAGTAAAGCGGTGGTTCGCATACGCTCCAAGGTATGCGTATGGTCTAAATAGTTACCACCGGGTCCAATTTCAGCAATCAGATCCAGGGAGAAATCCTCCTTGCTAAATTCAAATCCACGGTGGATCTGTTTGAGCATCAGAGCAATTTCATTGTCGATAACTGCCTTGGCAAAATCAAACGCGATCAGGCCACCTAAAAGTCCGCCCATGTTAAACATGTCTGCTCCAGCAAGCAGCGCTGCGGTTGTTCCCATACCCGTTTCATACCCTGACTGGGCGTCGTTGCTATGTGCATTTGTCATGCCGATGTAGCCGCCGGATGGGACGTTATAGAATCTGGCCATTTGGCTATGGGCCATCAGCAGGACCCCGGTTTCAATGCCCCCCGGAGCGTATTCGGCGTTCCGCATATCAGCTACGGTGGACAAAGCAGCATAGATCAGTGGCGTTTGAGGCCGAACCATCTGCACGAGCAGGCTTAATGCCAGGAATTCGGCATTTCCCAGGGCCAAAGTTCCCAGCAATGTCAACGGTGAAGACAAACCCGCGTTGGGAACAATGGTTCCATATACCGGCAGACCCTTTTCTGTAAGATAAAGCACCGCCTCCGTTGAATCTACATCCATCGTCAAAGGTGAGATAACAGGGCAAAGGTGGTGGGTAATGAGGGGGCGCTCTAGATATGCGTCTTTGCTGCCGGCAATAATGTTGCCCAGTTCAAGCACGCTAAGAAGATCCTCCATGCCGAGGGTATTGCAGCGCACCGGTTTCAGGCAATTTTTTAAGGCCGGATAGCAGCGTGAAACCGTGAACTGTCCTTCCGGCGCATCATTAGCAAGGGTTGAAACAGAAAAAACATCGTAGCCCGGCAGCTCGTTGATAAGAAAGGCGATATTGGCAATGTCAGCGGAAGTGGCCCGTCGATTTTCACCGGAATGAAAATCAATGATATTCGGGGCGGAGCTGGCAGTGACAATGACAGGCCTGTCTTCGGGAATTGTCCGATCAAATTGAGGATCTCGCCCTTTGAAGGTAAATACCGGGACGAACGCCTGCCGATATTCTTCTACCACATCTCGCGGGAAGTGTACAATTGAGGTTTCAGAGTCTACATGGCAGCTGTGTCGCTTAAAGATATCTCTTGCTCTGCTATTGCGGACCAAGATCCCCACTTTTTCTAAAATTTCTAAAGAAGCTTCGTGAACCTGCTCCATCTCTTTGATTGTAAGAAATTCTGCGAATTGCATTTAATCTCCCTCCTAAGATTTATGCCTTGCCCAGACACGGCCGGAGTCTGATTATTATCGAGGCGAACGACCTTATTTACCCGATTATTCGAATCTGGCTAGGTAGAACTATATTTGTTTCACTACGTTTTCAAGTGTTAATTTTTGAATTGACTGAGTCGAGTCCAACTATGGAAACATAGAAAATTTGGGAAAATAGAAGCAGCCCAATCTTTTTCTTTACATTTCATATAACGATTGGGTATGTCAGCAATTACATAAAGAATCTATATATTCTTGGACATCAAAACTAAGGGGACAACCTCTGTGAAGAAGTTCAAAAAAGATTTTTCCGCATTTCAAAAGGGCATTGAGCGCATGGAAACAGCCATGCGCGGTATTCCGGACCGTGTTCCTGTGTTTGCTCAAATGCATGAATTTGCCATGAAAGAACTCGGAGCCAACGCCAAAGAATTTTTTACGACATCAAAGTATTTACCGGCTGCTTATCTGGCTATTTTAGAAAAATACGGTTTAGATGTTCCCTATATCGATTACGATATGTATAACATTGAGGCTGAAGCAATTGGACAAAAAATTATTTACAGTGAGCATGATATGCCGGATATTGATCGCTTGGATCCGCTAATCAAAAGTCGAGCGGATTTAAAAAAGATAAAAACACCTGATTTTACTTCAGATGGTCGTTTCGCAACCGTAGTGGAAATAAATAATATATTCTGTGAGTTGGTGGGCACGGAACCGACTCTCAATTTCTGTGCACCATTTACCCTGGCGGCCAACATCAGGGGAATCGAACAGCTGTTAATGGACATCATGATGGACCCTGACTTTGCCAAAGAACTTTTTGACCGCTTGACGGAAGAATTACTGGCACCCTGGATTATTTATCTCAAGGAAAGGTTTCCGGCAGCAAAGAGTATTTGCGGAAGTGATGCCATGGCCTCACTTCCGATCATCAATATGGAAATCCTCAGAGAATGGATCGTGCCTTATGTTTTACGCCTTCAGCAGATATGTGGTGCGGAAGTTTATGTGCCTAACTGGGTCGGTGAACACTATTTGCGTAACCCTGAGGAAATGTTCGAGTTCAAGCTGCAAGCCTGCCCGAACTTCCTGGAAGGACAAGATCCCGATGTTGAGTCAATTGGGCCGGGTGTTTATAAAAAATATGCCGATAAAAAAAGGGTACCACTCATTCTTGGCGTCGGGGCAAGTTTTTTGGCGTTAAGCACCCCAGAAGAAATAACTGAGCGAGTCAAACACTATATTGAGGTCGGTGGTAAAAATGGTCGCTTGTGTTTGTATTTGTGCAACATTGGTGCAACTACACCATCCGAAAATTTAAAGGCGGCTGTAGATGCTGTCCACAAATACGGTTCTTATCGTTAGTCGAAGGGGCTGCCTGAAACCTGACACCTGAAATCTCAAACAAACTTCATTTAAAAAAAATATGTTAGGAGCACCAATCATGCTGAATATGCTGGATATATACGAGCGTGCCGTCAATGGGCCGATTATGACCGAAAAAGAATTCGACATGAAGATTTTTCTCCCCAATTTGAAAGACGTGGTGAAGAAATATGACATTCGTTATGACAAAGAAAACCCTGTGCCTTCAGACGATGCGGCTGCGGATAACCTTTTTGAGGCCGGCGTAGAGTTTATGACTCGAATAGGCGTCTATTGCCAGGGTACCAACCGGGTGATGCAGTTCACCGAAGATGAAATTCGTCAAGTGATGAAAGAAGCTCCGGGGAAATGCTTTGCGGGTGAAGGCAAAGACGCTGGCATTCTTGGCATGAGAACGCCTGATGAAGCCAACTATCCCTGGTTTCATAATGGCACCGGTATCGCCTTCAGTTCAGAAGAATTCATGACGAATATGATTGAAGGCTGTGCATCGATTGCTGAAATTAATTCCATATCTTTTCCTGCTATGGTATCTATCCGCGGATTGCCATCGCTGGGAGGCACTCCGGCTGAGTTTTTTGCTGCGATAAGAGGTATCAACATCGGTATGCAGGCAATCAAAAGAGCCGGACGACCGGGTTTGCCGGTTTTAAATTTAATTTCGTCTTCCACAACCACCCAGTCTACCATTGCTGCCAGTGCGCCCCAGTTTGGATGTCGGCCGACTGACGGTTGGCTTTGTGGACCGGTTGCGGAATTTAAACTTGATTTGGGAGTGATGACTAAAATTGCCTATCTACATAGCTCCGGTTGCCTGGTGGGGGCTGAAACTGCTCCCATTCTGGGTGGCTACTGTGGTGGTCCGGACGGAACGGCAGTGGCCAGCACCGCTTATATAATAATGGGTCTAATGGTGCTTAATGCCAATTACCAGCTCCATTTCCCGTTTCATTTCATGTTTGGCTGCACCACCACGAGAGATGTTATTTGGGTCAATTCGATGAGCTGCCAGGCTGCCAGCCGCAATATTCCCATACCTGTGGTTTGGGACCCCTACTGCGCTGCAGGTCCGAACACCAAGATGTTCATGTATGAAACAGCTGCCTATCTTCTCAGCGTGGTACCCTCGGGCGCAGCCGGATTTGAGACCAGCCATCCGGCCAAAGGAGTG
>CP070700.1:2510986-2518035 GCA_020349865.1 Desulfobacteraceae bacterium | reverse complement strand
TTCCAACATTGCCACTCATTCCCGAACGTTCGGTCTCTCAATTATCTCCGTCTGCATTTTTTCTTGACATTCTGTTCTCAGTTTATATCGTTGAAGATAATAAGGGGGCGCGCATATATAGCTTATACTATGATACCTGGGAACTCTAACGAGTTTAGGCTATCCTACTCCGAAGTGCAATATACCTCGTCTTGATCCTTCAGGAGCTGCAAAGGCTGAAACTGCCCTGTGATATCCCCCACCTCCGCAGCAAAATTCAGCATCAATAGTCATGGTTCTCGGAATAACATTTCAATTGGAATTTCAAAGATTCTCTTCTTGCTTTACCAATAGGCAAACCGTTAATGTGAGATAAATGAAACAATCTACAAAAATCCTATTAATAGTAATTTTCTCGATACTCTTAACTCCTTTATTGAAATCTATCCTCTCAGCCCAAGAGGTAGAAAGGCAAAGAGGAGGCAAAGGCAACATCGGCAAAGAACAGATACTATCAAAATTTATCAAAGGCGAATTTGTCGATGGCTATGTCATAAAAGGCAATGACATAATAGAAATTACGAAAGAAACAAATCATGAAATAAAGATCAGGAATTCAATTATCGAAGGAGGCTTAGATTTCACAAAATTGCCAACAGTACCATTGGAAAAGATAGAACTGCCAACGAATTGGAATGAGAAACAAAAAGAAGCGTTCGTTAAAACAAAGTCACGTTACCTCAAGGACATGCATATAGTCGAAAATAGAATAGTGATATTTGATTCTGAAATTAGGTCTAAGGATGGGGACCCTTATTCAATTAATGCAAAGGATACGTTCTTTTATAAAGCAATTAAGTTCTCTGGTGCCACCTTCAGCGGCGAGGCATCCTTCGATGCTTGACAATTTTGTTAATAACGTTTATAAGACATAGTATCATAATATGATACTATGTCTTATAATGGGAGACAAAAATAATGAAATTTAATTCCATCGAAAAGGCCATGGAAATCCTGTTAGCCTTTACCCCATACAATCAAGAAATGGGGACCGTTGAGATTAGTAAGAAACTGGGTTTCCATAAGGCAACGGTCTCTAGAATTCTCCTTACCCTCATCGGGTACGGCTTTATCCAGCAAAATCCTCAGACAAAAAAATTCATGCTTGGGCCGTCCATTACCAATCTTGGATGGGCTGTCAATAATTTTTTTAATACTAATTTGGTTCATATTGCAAAGCCATATATTGATGATCTGCGGAGCACACTTAAGGAGACTATCGTTTTGGAAGTGCTTGCAGGAAACAGCACAGTCATGGCTTACATTGCCGAGGGGCCTCGCCCGGTACGTATTGCTGGCACCATCGGAGACAGGATCCCGATCCATGCAGCAGCCGGAGCCAAAGCCATACTGGCTTTTTCTCCTCCTGAGGTCAGGGACAGCCTTCTCAATGTAGAAATGGATCATCTCACCCCGAATACCATTACAGACCCAGAGATGCTTCAAAGTCAGTTACAAGATATAAGGCGGCAAGGATTCTCCTTCGATAATGAGGAGATCGACGTTGGCATTAACGCGATTGGCGCCCCTATATTTAATTATGAAGAAAAACCTGTGGCAGCTGTTGTAGTAGCCGGACCCTCTCCACGGGTTACATGGGGTAGTGATTCACCTATTATTTCTCCGTTGAAGGATACAGCGGCAAAGATTTCGGCTCAACTCCATTATAAAATATGATGGGTTCGTCTGGGTAATATGTGAATGAATATAATCAATTAGGAGGGCGAAACTATGGGAAAAGCAAGACTTGTCGATTTGAGTCATCCTTTTGGCGACAAAGTACCCCTGTGGCCATACTTTGCCGATGTCAAAATTGAACGCATGCATTATCATGCCAAATCAGGCGTGCTCTCCCAGGTCATCACGACCACCATGCACTGCACGACCCATGCAGATTCACCGGGCCATGTCTTTGAGGGCGGCATGTTTACGGATGAGATTCCCTTGGATAAGTATTACGGCACTGGAGTAATCGTCGACATCCCCAAGAAGAAGTGGGAGGTGATTACCCCGGAAGATCTGGAGAATGCAAGGCCTAAAATTGAAAAGGGTGATATTGTCATCGTTCACACGGGGTGGCACAAGAAATATTCGGATAGTGTCGAGTATTTCTGCTATTCCCCAGGGCTTTATAAAGAGGCTGGGGAGTGGTTCGTTGAGAAAGGCGTGAAATGTGTTGGCGTCGACCAGCAGGCCTTGGATCACCCTTTGGCTACAGCCATTGGTCCCCATGGACCAGGTCCGCTGCGGCCAGATGTGTGTGATGAATATAAAAAGGAGACCGGGCGTGATGTGTTGGAAGATTTTCCCGAATGGGAGCCCTGCCACAAGCTCTTATTACGCAATGGTATCATGGGATATGAGAACGTCGGAGGGGACCTGGAGCAAGTCGTCGGGATGAGGGTAACCCTTGCTGGCTTTCCTATTCGATGGATGAAGGGCGATGGCTCTATTGTTCGGCTGGTTGCCATTGTTGATGAAGGAGATCAATAACAAGATTTTCTCCTTGTAATGGAGGTCAAAGATTATGAAAAAAGTCGAATTAAAGGACGTAAAAACCTATGAGGTGCCCGGGCATTTCGGAATGACCGCCATGAGACTCATTGGCACCGAGGAGACGGATGCTACGAAGTTCTGGATGGGATTGTCCTATTTTCTCCCGGGTGGCGGTGCAGGGTGGGCTTACGAGGATAACCCATTGGAAAAGGTCTACTTCGTCCTGGAGGGGGAAATCACTGTCAAGACAAAGACAGAGGAGTACGTCCTTCGCAAGTGGGACTCACTTTTTATTGGTCCCAATGAAGGTAGGGAGGTAATTAACAATACAAATAAGCCGGCGAGTATGCTGGTTGTGATCAACTATCCTGATTAGTGTTATTTAAACCTCAATGACTCCGGATCAGGTCGCAGAGTCCCGAAGGAGGTTGTCCTGTGACCGGCCCGGGCTTGAGAGATAGACGAATGTGAGCTCCATGCTCCGAGAGTTTCGTTGAATTATCATTAAAACATCAGCAAACAGTACAGCGAAAGGATGAATGACAATGGGAAAAGTAATCATTACAGCGGCCCTTACGGGTAACATACATGTGCCCTCTATGTCACCCTATCTACCCATAACCCCCGATCAACTGATTGATGAGGCCGTGAGGTGCGAGGATGCAGGGGCCGCTGTTGTTCATGTGCACGCACGGAATCCGGAAGATGGGAAACCGACTACCGATGTTGAAATCTATAGGGAGATTTTAAGCGGGATCAAGGCAAAAACCAATTTGGTGGTAAGCCCGACGACAGGGGGCACAGCAACAATGACACCGGAGGAAAGGATTCGGGTCGTGAGGGAGCTTAAGCCTGAGATGGCCACCTTCAATGCGGGATCCTTAAACTTTGCCTTATATCCAATAGTAAGCAAAATTGATGAGTTTCAATATCCATGGGAAAAGGAGTTCCTGGAATCAACTGAAAGTTTTATCTTCTCAAACACCTTTACCTCTCTCAAGGTCTTTTGCCAAACCATGAACGAAGTTCAGACAAAGCCCGAACTCGAAGTGTATGACGTTGGACAAATTACTAATCTTGCACAGATTATGGCAGAGGGGTTTCTAAAAAAGCCCCTCTATTTGCAGTTTGTACTTGGAATCCTGGGGGGCATTCCCGCGACTTTGGACAACCTTTTGTTTCTTACAAATACCGCCCGAAGGGTCCTCGGCGAATTTGAACTCTCTGTCTGTGCTGCCGGTAGGTTCCAGTTCCCCATGGGCATTGTCAACATGCTTCAGGGCGGCCACATGAGGGTCGGGTTGGAAGATAATCTCTACCTCAGCAAGGGGGCCCTGGCCAAAAGCAGTGCAGAGCAGGTGGAAAAAGCCATTCGTATCGCAAGGGAACTTGGCCTCGAAAACGCATCTCCAGATGAGGCAAGGGAAATTCTCGGACTGAAAGGGCCGGGCAAGGTTAATTTCTAACTGTGCTGGAATTAGCTATTTATGCCCTGAGGGGCCTCAAGGCAAATGGTTGGCCGTTACATGATTTTCGGAGGGAGGCTTTGGGTTCGCCGTCCAAACCGAAAGCAGGGAGGAGCGAAAAATGGCAATCAGAAAAGGCATGGACCTGCTAAGGGATTTATTTGATGTCTCAGGGAAAGTAGCCCTCATCACAGGTGCCACTGGTGGTTTTGGTCATGCCACGGCTACGGCACTGGCAACGGCCGGTGTAAAGGTCATGGCTACCGGCCGCACCGAGGAAAAGCTTAAGACCCTTGTTGAGGAAATAGAAAAGGCGGGGGGTGTTGCGGCCTTTTCCGCAGGATCGCCTATTGACCATGATGATGTCAAGCGGGTGGTAAAGGATGCCGTTGATAAATTCGGCGGCATTGACATTTTGATAACCGCGGCAGGTGTGAACAAGCCGAGTCCCATTGTTGACCAGCCCCTTGAGGAGTGGGAAATGATCATGGATGCCAATGTCAAGGGGACCTGGCTGTACTGCAAAGAGGTCGGAAATGTCATGATCGAGCAGGGGAGGGGCGGTAAAGTTATCCTCCTGTCATCTACCAGAGGAATGCTTGGCATGGCCAATTACAGCGCCTATAGTCCCTCAAAGGGGGCGGTTTCTCTCATGGCTAAATCATTGGCTTGCGAGTGGGGTCCCCACAAGATAAATGTGAACGCCATAGCACCCACGGTGTTCAGGACGGCCCTGACACAGTGGATGTTTGATGACAATGCGTTCTACAAGAAATTCCTGAAACGAATCCCCATCGGAAGGTTGGGCGAGCCGGAAGATTTCATAGGAATTGTGATTTATCTTTCCTCAAAGGCATCTGACTTTATGACCGGGGCTATTCTTTATGTGGATGGTGGTTATACAGCGGGTTAGGGGGAATTATGTCGAGAATAAAAAATATTGCGGTAATCGGCGCCGGATTGATGGGGCACGGGATCGCTCAGATCTTCGCGGTCCATGGATATTCCGTGGCTTTGATGGATGTAAAAGAAGGGCTGCTGTCCAAAGCCCTGGAGGGCGTTCGTTCCAATCTGACCATGATGGCTGAAAAAGGCATGGGACGCCGGGAGGATATTGATCCAACCCTTTCACGGATCAAAACCACCGTGGATATGGCGGAAGCGGCCGATGGAGTTCAATGTGTGGTCGAGGCCGTCTTTGAGAACCTGGAGTTGAAGCAGAAGATTTTTAAAGAACTCGACGCATTGTGCCCCACGGATACCATTCTTGCCACAAACACATCGGTTATGAGCATCGCCGAGATCGCACAAGGAGCTCGGAACCGGGAAAGGATCCTCGGCACCCATTTCTGGAATCCTTCATATCTTGTTCCCCTGGTTGAAGTAATCAAGGGGCAAGATACTTCTGCCGAGGCGGTGGATGTAACCTTTGAGCTCCTGAAAAGTGTAGGCAAACATCCTGTACGGGTAAACAAGGATGTGCCCGGATTTGTGGGCAACAGACTTCAACACGCACTCTGGAGGGAGGCCATCTCTATTGTTGAACGAGGGATAGCGGATGCGGCAACCGTGGACGAGTGCATCAAATATGGTTTCGGTCTGAGGTTGCCCGTGTTAGGTCCAATGGAGAATGCGGATATGGTGGGGACCGATCTAACGCTGGCAATCCATAACTATATATTGAAACACCTCGAGAGCTCCCCGGAACCCTCACCGCTCCTTAAGGAGAAGGTTGAGCGAGGAGAGATCGGTTTTAAAACTGGCCGCGGGTTTCAAGAATGGTCACCCGAGGCAGCCGAGCGGGTTCGGCACAATCTTGTGGAGCACCTTCTAGAATGGACCAAGATGAAGGGGCACGAACTGAGCAAGGATGAACCCTAGCCATTGGTCTCAAGGTGCCTTTGGCTGATAAGGCGGATAGTATAGGCGATTTGTTGAAGGCGGGCGTGGATGCGGAGTTTATCCGCGCTTACTCCTCCAAGATAAGCACCGACTGAATCAGCCGGCGATGGAGCTTTGATTTTTGTGAAGTCTCACAAAATGAAAATCGTCGTAGTTGGAAACGGGCCTGCTGCAATTAATGCCCTGGAGGCAATCGCGACGCATAAAGCTGTTTCAAGGGCAGGTGAAGTAAAAATCACTGTGGTCTCGGGAGAGAGGACAGCAGCGTATGCCCCAATGTTTCTATCCGGTCATTTAACCGGGGAACTGGGGGAAGAAGAGATTCTCCTTGGAGAAAATCATGGTCTGTCTCCTGAGAGACTCCTCGGGGAGAAGGTTATCGAGGTAGAGGATAGCGAAAACAGGGTTATCCTAGAAAGCGGAAGGAAGATCAGCTACGATAGACTTTTAATTGCCAGCGGAGCATCCCCAGTGACCCCCCCTATAAAAGGAATCGATAAAGAGGGGGTTTATTTTTTCAATAGATTAGGGGATGTGAAAAGGTTATTACGACACCTTCCGAGCGCCAGAGACATAATAATCATTGGAGCAGGGGCAATAGGTCTAGAGGCGGCAATTGCTTTTAATAATATGGGAAAGAATGTGCTGATTGTTGAGCAACTCTGCCAATGTCTGCCTCAAATGCTGGATGAAGATCAGGCCGGGTATTTGGAAAGAAAATTACGCAGTTCAGGAATAAGGTTCTTGCTTGAGGAGTGTGTTTTCGAAATAGGTGGAGATAAACGGGCCGCCGGGGTTGTCGTCGGGGATGAGGTGATAACCGGAGATTTGGTTCTAATCGCCTGCGGCGTTGGGCCTAACGTTCATTTTCTAAAATCATCCAATGTCAGAGTTAACCAGGGAATACTGGTCAACGAAAAAATGCAGACGAGTATACAAAATATCTACGCAGCAGGAGACGTAGCCGAATCCATGGACCCGTATGGCGGGTACGAGCTCGTATTTAATTGGTTTAATGCCATCGATCAAGGGTGGACTGCTGGGTGCAATCTCATTGGAATTGAGAGTACATATAAAGCCTCCCCTGGCTTGGCGGTTCTCAAGGGCATTGAGCCGCCTGTTATCTCAATAGGGAGAAAATATGGT
>CP070700.1:2499524-2510886 GCA_020349865.1 Desulfobacteraceae bacterium | reverse complement strand
TGTACAACGGCAGGTGATGAAGCGGGATGATGTTAGAGATATCAGCAGCGGAAGGATCTCAAAAGATGCCATTGTAAAACAACCTAAAAGGAAACAAAGGGTGATCCCCGAAGACTCAACTGATCGAAATGGGAAGCAAGTGAAATTCCAAGACAGAGAACTTAACAGAAAGGTAAAACTCAAAACAGGGAATCAAAGGACGGATTCAAGGGGGCTGCAAGACGAACGTAAATGGTCACCGCCTAAGCCTGTACAACGGCAGGTGATGAAGCGGGATGATGTTAGAGATATCAGCAGCGGAAGGATCTCAAAAGATGCCATTGTAAAACAACCTAAAAGGAAACAAAGACTTGTTTCCGAAGATCGAGCTAATCGAACTGCCAAGCAGGCAAAATTCCAAGAGAGGGGAATTAATAGACAGGCACTACCCAAAACTGAGGACAAAGGAAAATTTTCAACGAGGCTGCAAGACGAACGTAAATGGTCACCGTCTAAGCCTGTACAACGGCAGGTGATGAAGCGGGATGATCAAAGGATCTTCAGGAGCGAGCTACAGGAAAGAAAAAGGAGCATACCCTCCAAACCTGTGAGAGAAAGTTCAATGCGTCAGGAAGATAAAGGGCGGACAATATACCAATCGCTGAAGACGAAAACGAGCGAGCCATCTAAGCGAATAACGCGAAATAAGATTCAGTCAAGTTCCCCCAGACTTGCACGGGGAGAAATACAGGAGGAAAGGAAGGGGACGGCCTCTCGCGGATCTGTTAATGTACCGTCTCGTTTCAATAGTGCAAGGGGCGGGGATAGGGGAAGACATTTTAAGAATTAGGAGATCCTCACCTCATTTCTCTCGGCTGCCCCGTAGCTGCCAGGACACTGCTCCATAATCTCCCATCCGGGTCGATTTGCTTGCGCCTGGATACGGCCAGGGGAATCGGAACATGCGTGTATTCTCCGTTCCAATAGCCTACGACCGTATTTGTGCGTCCTGCCATCCCCGCATGCACTGCGTTGTGGCCAAGAAGCAGACAGAATACTGAATCGTGAGGATTTGCCGGCATGCTTCTTATCATGTAGCTGGGATCAATATACTTGAGCGTCACTTCTCTGCCAAGCGCTTTGAAATAGGCCCTGATGTGATCCTTCAGAAAGAGCCCTATGTCGTTGAATTTAATGTTGCCGGATGCGTCTCGCCCGCAAGCTTCACTCATCTGGTCCTGACCGGCCCCTTCCGCCACCACTACCACCGCATGGCCTCTTTTTTCAAGCCGGTCCCTTAGTGCTTGGAGGAAGGCCTCGAGGGCAAAGGGAACCTCTGGCACAAGGCAGAAGTTGACTTCGCTGTTGGCAAGGGTTGCATTTGCTGCAATGAAACCGGAGTTGCGCCCCATGAGCTTGACAAGACCTATACCATTTCTCGCCCCTACTGACTCCACGTGAGCACAGTAGATAGCCGTTCTGGACTCGGCCACCGCTGTCTCGAAGCCGAACGACTTATGCATGTAAGATATGTCATTATCTATAGTCTTCGGGACGCCAATGGTGCTGATTTTCAGGCCGCGGCGCTCGATTTCCTGGGAGATGGCCTGGAGGCCGTGT
Source organism: Desulfobacteraceae bacterium (assembly GCA_020349865.1). The sequence goes on along the minus strand of CP070700.1, from coordinate 2,509,287 downwards.
AGTGTTCCGTCACCGCCAATGGCAAAGAGGATGCGCACGTTCATGCGCTCCAGGGTGTCGACCATATCGCAAATGTCCTGAGGTCCCCTGGACGAGCCCAGAATCGTCCCTCCTCTCTGGTGGATGTCGGCCACTTCATCGATATTCAGCTCCATTGGGATATGGCGGTATTGAGGCGATAGGCCTTCGTAGCCGTACCGGAAGCCGAACACGGTCTGGACTCCGTAGTGGTGGTGAAGGCTTAAGACAATGGCCCGGATTACGTCGTTCAGACCGGGACAGATACCGCCGCATGTCAAGATGCCACACTTGAGCTTTGAGGGATCAAAGTAGATCTTCTGCCTCGGTCCGGCCATTTCAAAACACGGCAGTTCTTTTCCAGCTTCCAGAGTAGATTCCACTGTCGAGAGGTTTGAATGATAGAGAATACGGGCCTCGTCATTCACGAACCGGACACCGGTCATGGTCGAGGGGATGCGGCACTCGCCCAACTTCGACACCATAAAATTTATATCACTACACTCCATAAGGGACCTCTCGATCAGTCCTTATCTCTCTGGCCTTGTCTCATCAATTGCTGTTTGTGGTTTCTCCAGGGCTCTCGCTTTTAACCACCTGATATATGCTATGGAAGCATCGTATTTCGACAGTATGAGCCGCCTGTCTACGTTTCTCGATCTCATCCATAGCATTCCATGCTCACCTTCTTTTATATATTCAAGCATCCTGTCAGTTAATCTATCTGGCCAGATATAGCGCTCTAAGGACTGATCGCTTCGAGAGCCCTTTCCAAATCGCTCAAAAACTACGCTGCGTAATGCCTGGTAGTTGGGGTAGTTCCGTGTCCAAATTGTTACGGTATAGAGTTTTTCATGCCAGAATGAATAAATGATTTTGTCAAGTTGTGCTTCACCTATTTGTAACACATCATCAGGACGAAAGTATAGTTCTACTCCAGCCAGACCGGTATCTGTTTCTATTTTTACCATGCCTTTTATATCTGAAAGTTTAGTTCCCCAACGCAGGCCACGGAACCCGTCAGGAGTCGCAAAATCTGCATCCTTAGCCTTTTCAATATGAGGCGAAGATGACTGGCCTAAATCAGCCTTTTCAATTCGTTCAACATCACTTTTTTTTATGCTTGTAACCAGATCCTCCTTAAAGAACATAATCTTATCATCTTTTTCCCAGGTCCTTTTGGTCTCCAGACTTGTTCCATCTTTCAGAAATATTGTATCAGCATAAGAAAACAGTGGGGAAATGAATAATAATGGAAGAGCGATGAACAGACTAATTATCTTAAATAATGGACATGAAGCGATACGTCTGAATCCCCGTTCACATTCGCGTTTTTTATTTTGCCTTATCATAGGGGATTGCCTCATCCATTGGAGCTTCACATTTTGCACGGGATTCTTCATTGTGGGGCGGGATTCATATTGTAAGGATAATCTCCACTCGCCGGTTTTTTTCTCTTCCCTGAGGCGTATCGTTGGTTGCCAGCGGTCTATGCTCGCCGAAGCCCATGGTTGAGATTCTATCAGGTTCAATTGATGTTTTCTTGAGCAAGAAATCCGCCACCGAAGCGGCACGGGCCATTGATAATGCCAGATTGGATTTGTAAGGGCCGCCCCATATAGGCAGGTTGTCAGTGTGGCCGGCGATGAGTATTTCTCCTCTTGTTTCTTTTACAAGAGATCCAATCTTCTCAAGAAGGGGGAGCATTTGTGGTCGAATTGCCGCCTTTCCGAGATCAAAGGTTGTTTCCCCCATAAGGCGGATAGCCACCTGATTTTCTGACGCATCCACTTGAATAAGATCCTTCATCTCTTTGAAATTTCTTTCTATTTCCACTACGATCGGTTTGACAAGTTTTTCTTTTATTTGGTCTATTATAACCGCTTGATCAAAATCCTTGGCAATGATCTTTTCTGCTTTGGGGGAGTCGAAGACAGGGACTTTACGCTGGACCCCAAAGGCCTGCGCTATGGACCCTGAGACTATCTTGTATTTTTTCCGATCCATCTCTGAAAAGGACAGCAACAGTACAAAGAAACACAGGAGGAGGCTCATAAGATCTCCGAACGTGACTATCCAATCGGGAGCACCCTCCTCCACTATTTCGTTATTTTGGAAGGGTTCCTGGCTCATTTTTTATCACCAGCGGCCTTCTTTGGCTCAAGCTTCCCCCGCTCCTTCGGGGAAAGATAGATCTTCAGTGCCTCTTCGAGAACCATTCCGGTCGCTCCTCGACAAATTCCAATGGCACCTTCAAGTATAATACTGTTCTTTTCCTGTTCCTGCTGTGTCCTGAATGCCAGTTTGTCGGCCAGGGGTAAAAAGACGAGATTGGCGAGCAGAGCACCGTAAAGGGTGGTGAGGAGGGCAACAGCCATGGCCGGACCGATGGCACTGGGGTTATCCATACTCGCAAGCATCTGAACAAGTCCGATGAGGGTTCCTATCATGCCAAAGGCAGGAGCGGATGCACCCATGCCCTTAAATACCTTTTGCCCGGTAGTATGACGCTGAGTAGTCAACTGGATATCTTTCTTGAGCATTTCCGCAATGTTTTCTTCGTCAAATCCATCCGATAAGTACTGAAGGGCTTTGGCGGAAAATTTGTCTTTTGGCTTTTCTTTTTCCAGTGCGATCATTCCCTCTTTTTTGGCGATTTTGGAATATGCAATCATTTTTCCGATGAGGGCCTCTGCCGGCTCCATCTTGAACGTAAACGCCTTCATGGCAACCTTGATGGAATTGATTACGTCTGCCATTGAGAATTTAATAAAACACGCAGCGAATGTACCGCCAAAGACAATCAGTACTCCGGGAATATTGAGAAACATGATTGCACTTCCGCCGAGAACAATGGCTGAAACAATCAGTACTGAGCCGCCAAAAAGACCTATTACTGTTGCAATATCCATTTTAAACTGTCATAGGGTGTTTTGTAGAGTGTTGTTAATAATTACGATAGTGTCCGGATTTCCCGTCATGATACCTGTTTAATTTACTAATTCTCTGCACCTTACTGCGGGGTTTTATAGCAAAAGAAACATGCCTTTCCGTCATTGCGAGCCAAGCGAAGCAATCTCATTTTCCTGAGACTGCCACGTCGCCCTCATTAGTGGGCTCCTCGCAGTGACTGTTATTTTTATGGGTTTGATATCCCGTAGCTTTCTGCAGGGAGGTTCATCCCTTATGAAGTGCGATAATGGTGTTCTGATGTTCATTAACTAAACCCTGAATACCGTCATCTTTACCCTTATGGACGGCCTCATGAAAGCACATGACAATCATAACCCAGCAACATGACAACCCCCCATAATTGTAAAGAAAGTGTCATAAAACAGGAAAAAAGATCGTGTGCCGATTATTCCTTTGCAAAATCCATGCTCAAATGGCATTAAAGAACTTTGCGTAGTAATTTAAGCTAGTTGTGTGTATTTCATTAGGATAGATAAACGTGAATGGGGTGATCAAAATGACGGGGAGTTTTCAATTTGACAAAATTTTGACGGTCTCGATTTTCCTGTTATTCCGAGAGCCAATAACCCTGAAATCCCCGGTCCTTGAGATTTGGTCGTATTTGAGTAGTCATTACTGGCATGCCTGTTGCTAAAGAAAATTTGACGGGCATTGTGTGATTCTGGTAGAAAATGCAAAAATTTGTTAAGAAGCATAAGCTGATAGTTTCGTAAAAAGTCTTGTGAACGGTCATTGCGAGGAGTGAAGCGACGAAGCAATCTCCTGATTTCAAGTAATTACACCAACTGAGATTGCTTCTCTTCGCTCGCAATGACAGGTGAGGTGACTTTTTACGAGTACATCAAGCTTATTATAATGAAAGGTCTTTTACTTAAAATGGGTTCTGCAAATCTGGTAAAAATACACAGGGTAGGGCAGGGGGATTGACATTGATTGCAAACCGTCAATATGCAAACGAAAAAACTTCTATGCAAAAGACAACATCAGATGAAAAGATAAACAGCTCTGGTAAACAAAAGCCAGTTAAATTTGCCAAAACCATTCATAACCAAGAACCTGATTACACAAGACCTCTCTTGAAGATTTCATCCGAGGGCCGTGAACGGATGTTTGCCCGGTTGAGGTTCCTGTATGGTGAAACTTTAGCAAAATCCTACATGCCCGAACTGGAGCGAATCCTTGAGGTTTATTATGCTCATAAACCTCAGGAAATGATCGACAAAGAAAAGAATTTGGATCCTGTGGAGCGATTTACGGAAGAGGATATCATTCTCATAACATACGGTGATATCATACGTGGCAGGGAACGTTCCCCGCTGGCCACCTTGGCAAGATTTTGTGACACGTACCTTGAGGGGACCATCAATACCCTCCATATCCTGCCTTTCTTCCCTTACTCTTCAGACAAAGGGTTTTCTATCATCGACTTTGAAACCGTGGACCCCAACCTGGGGACATGGCAGGACATCGAGGATCTGGAAGGTCGTTATCAGCTAATGTTTGACGGGGTTTTCAATCATGTATCCTCCAAAAGCCGTTGGTTTCAGGAATTTTTAAACGGCAATCCCTATTACTGGGATTTTTTCATCAACTTCACCTCTCCGGCCGACCTGACATCCGAGCAGCGTAGGATGATCTTTCGTCCTCGAACCTCTGACATACTTACACAATTCCAGACCATAAACGGTCCGAGCTACGTGTGGACAACTTTCTCTGCTGATCAGATCGATCTTAACTATAGCAATCCCGATGTCTTGATGCGGATGATTGAGATCCTGCTCATGTATGTGCGTCATGGGGGAGATATCATTCGTCTGGATGCCGTTACCTATTGGTGGGCTGAGCCGGGAACACGGTGTGTGCATTTGGACCAGACCCATGAAACTATCAAACTCTTTCGTGATATTTTGAGTTTTGTTGCACCAGGTGTTGCTTTGATAACAGAAACGAATGTCCCTCACCAAGAGAATATCTCATATTTCGGTAACGGTAACGATGAGGCTCAAATGGTTTACAATTTCGCCTTGCCTCCTCTCATCCTGCATACCTTCTACAATGAAGATACTACTGCCCTTTCTAAGTGGGCCAGGGGCCTAAGGAAGGTTTCAAACACTACAACCTTCTTCAATTTTCTGGACTCCCACGACGGAATTGGGCTCATGGCGGTACAAAATATTCTTAAAAAGGATGAGATCGATTTTATCATTCAGAGGGTGGGGGAACATGGTGGGTATGTCTCTTATAAGACGGGTGAAGACGGTGCCGAAGTACCTTATGAAATCAATATTACATGGTTTAGCGCTCTTAATCGCGAGGATAGTGATGATGGGGATATAGCCTTTCAGGTCAAACGCTTTGTCGCCTCAAGGATCATTGCCCTGGTTCTTCAGGGTGTGCCGGGGATTTACCTCCACAGCCTGATTGGAACCAAAAACGACATTGAGGCCGTGTTGAGAACCAGCTCAAAACGGGATATAAACCGGACCGTCATCTCTTACAAGGCCATCAATAAAGCCCTTGAAGACCCCCTTTCTAAGATATCACGCATCAACCGGGAACTGGGCAGACTCATTACCATCCGAACAAAGCAACGTGCCTTTCATCCTAATGGGGAGCAACACATTTTAATGCTATCCCCCATTGTTTTTACTGTTTTGAGAATATCCCCCGGAAGAAATCAACGCATTTTGGCCCTGACCAATGTAACCAACAAGGTTTGCCACCTGAAGGTTCACCTTTCCGAGCTTGGCACTGATGAAACGCACTGGTATGATCTTGTGAGCGGTGTGGAATGGATGGCCGAAAATCAGGAACTTTACCTTACCATGCAGCCCTATGATGTGATCTGGTTAGAGCCTTTGCAAGTGATAAGAGGGGACTCAACTTAGTAAGGAAGTCAGGACTGCAAGGATAAAGAGATTTTTGTGTCAGGGCAAAACCTCAATTGAGCCAATGAATGGTATCCGGCATCTGGTAATGGTTTTAGGGGGGCACTTAGATAGTGTCTGACCGAAAACTGTTATTTTTCCCAATCGCTGCGTCAGGCTCAAATTATAATCCTCGAAATACTCACTGTATTACTGTGGTTATAATTTTCGCCTTCCTTGATCTTGGAAAAAATTCCTAGTTTTCGTTCAGACACTAGATAGGCTAATTGGTAAATATAAGGTATATTTCCCACTGGATAACTAAAATGAAAGGAACCAAAAAGACAATAAAGAAGACTTTCGCCTGAATTTTTGTATTGAATAAATAGATGTTCTTGTGAAGCAAAATGATCATGACAGCCGCCCAGGTCAAGCAGTATTTGACCCAGAAAAACGCAAGAGGACTATGAGCAAGGTAGTAATTCATTACCGGGTTCAGTTCTGCCGCCCCACGGCTGACCAAATCCAGCGTCAGGATCGCATCAATTACACTAAGCATTACAATTAAAAGAATCACTGCAAGCGTCTTAGCACTGTACCTATCAATACTCTGATACTTTTGCCTGTCTTCCTCTCTTCTGATTACTGCTCGCTTCCCCGTCAGGCAATATTTGCTCAATAGTTGCCGTTGTCTTTGTCGACGGTCAAAGCCGGAGCGTCTATCAAAACCGTGGGAATTATTAGTGACGGAATTCATTTGCATTACCTTAACAGTAAAGATCCACGCCAAGAGGGTGTGGATTGCTGATTCTAACCGGAATCACCACTTTTGTTTCTCTGAAATGTACGTCTTTTGGTGATTGACCCATTATGAGATTGCAAAACATTTGCCATATCATCAGGCAATAAATATCAGTTTTAATTTCAAATAGTTAAATAAAAATCGAAGAAACTGGGGTAGGAAAACCGTTTAAAAAAGGTCCTCATGATGAGAAATCGGGTTTCACTTTTTGGCAAGAGTTTACATACTTTCATTTTGATTTATGTCGAACATAATCTTTTGGTACATAGCAGGATCAGTGTCTCCCTCGGTTGAGATAAGCAGGATCGTTGAGTTTTGATTGATGTCAAGTGCAGCGGCAATTTCATTATGTGGACCAGGCTCAAGAATACAGGCAAGAAGCCCTGCGGTCACCGCGCCTGATTCGCCGGAAATGACCCTGGGATCGCCCGGCAATGGACGGCCCAGGGCCCGCATACCCTTGATGGCCACAGGATCATTGCAGGCGACAAACACATCCGCATACCGTCGCAATATGTTCCAGGCTAAGGCGCTTGGCTCGCCGCAGGCCAGACCGGCCATAATCGTGTCCAAATCGCCGGAGACCTTTTGAGGTTTTTCATTACCCATTACCATGGATTTATAAAAACACGCGGCCCTGTCAGCCTCAACAACAGCAAAGCGCGGTCTTTTTGCGCCAAACAACTCAAACAAATGGGCCTGCAAGGCGCCGGCCAAAGAGCCTACTCCGCACTGTACAAAGACATGGGTGGGAATTATTCCCTCCAACTGCTCAAGGGCCTCGTTTAAAATCGTAAGATACCCTTGCATAATACGGATCGGTATCTTCTCGTAATCTTCCCATGCCGTATCCTGCAGTAAAATCCAGCCGTACCTTTGTGCCTGCTGGGCTGCCAGATGTACGGCATCATCGAAGTTACCGTCAATAATAGTGGTTGTTGCACCGAGATCTTTGATGGCCTCGAATCTCGCAGAAGACGATCCTTTTGGCATATACACGACGGCCGTACACCCCAGTTCCCGGGCAGCCCATGCCACAGCGCGGCCGTGATTACCGTCTGTGGCGGTGACAAAGGTTATGGCTCCGAGCTTTTTCTTGACATCAACGGATCTTAACAAATCAAAAGACAAATCATCAACATTGATCCCCCGTTCTTCCGCTACCACGGAGGCTGTGGCATGACTGGCCCCAAGCACCTTGAATGCATTAAGCCCGAAGCGCAATGATTCATCTTTGATCCGGACATCAGCCACCCCTAATGCACGTGCAAGGCCCGTAAGTTTTACAAGCGGTGTGGGTTCATACTGAGGAAAGCTCCGGTGGAATCTCCTGACCCGCCAGGCAGCAGATTGGGAAAAGGTCTGGGTACGTGAATCAGACCCGTGTTTTTTTCTGGCTTCGGAATTGAGTATAAATGATATCTTGACCTTTTCTTCCATATTAAAATCATTTTCCCAGAATAAAAGAATCCTGATCAGGGAATCAATACGATCTTTCCATATGCGCTGGATTCCATCAGCAAACGATGAGCACGCGGGGCATCAGCCAGTTTCAGTTCCTTGCCGACTAAGGGCCGCAGGGTATCGTTTTCCAGACCAGCACTGATGGCCGCATGAATGCTGAAGATCTCGCGTTCAGAGGCGGTCATAAGCAGCATGCCCAAAATACTTGCATTGCGGGTCATGGCATCGCGCGGGTTAATCTCTACCGGTCCCCTGCTGCCAATTATGACAACGCGGCCATCCATTGCCAAAACGGGCAGGTCAGTTCCCAGGTTCACATTGGCGAGCATCTCCAGTATGACATCCACGCCGCCACCATTGGTCAGCGTGAGGGCCTCTTCCAGATGGTTCGGGGCTTTGTGGTCAAGCACGTAATGGGCGCCCTGTTCGGTCAACAACCGCCGCCCCTCTTGAGTGCCGCCTGTGGCGATGACCGTCAATCCCGCGGCCCGTGCCCACTGAACCGCAGAAACACCAACGCCTCCTGTGGCGCCGTGAACAAGAACCACTTCACCGGGCACGGCCCGGGCGCGATGGAAGAGGGCGTGATAGGCTGCTGAATAAGGTATGTTGATGGCAGCACCCTGGGAAAAAGAAATCTTTTTAGGCAGGGGATGCACCTGAGCTGCATCACACAGTGCCTGCTCGGCATAGGCGCCGGTGATTGACCCGGCAGTGTAAACTCTATCGCCTACCGAAACGCGAGTTACCCCTTTCCCGATTGATTCAACAATGCCGGCAGCATCATTTCCCGGGGTGTAGGGAAGTGGGGGCTTTAGGTGGTAAATTCCCGACCGAATGTACGTCTCCACCGGATTGGTCCCGATTGCCCGTATCTTTACCACAACCTGTCCGGGCCCCGGTTTTGGGTCAGGCACTTCCTCTACCGTCATGACCTCAGGATCACCAAATTCACGGACGCGAATTGCTTTCATCATATCCTCCTAATGATACTTTTTGCGATAATGCCTTATACCAGACAAAAGAACGCAGGAGCTTCACAATTTTTTACTTTCCGACCTCGCCCTGTTTGGCTAACCAGTTTATTAGCACTACGAATGAAGCAGGCTGATACCGGCCGCTTCAGGCCGCCGTAGGCGTGAGCGGTTTGCCATTGCCGTCATCTCAACGGCAATGGCAAAAACTTTTCACTTTGCGTACTTTGTGGCTTGAACGAGCGCAGCGTGTGGGCGGTGAAATATTATCTTTTGTTCCTTCACTATATTCGAAACACAATTTTCCGTCAATTCAAGGAGAACCACAGCCTAACCTGACTTTGACCGTATCTGTCAAAAAAGCATGATACAATAGGTAATAGATCCCCAGTTGCACACAGGTAAAAATTCAAAATAACACATTAATAATCATGCCTAAGCAGCTAATTATATTTAATTAACTTCTTAAACTTTTAGCTGAGCCGCTGGCCGTAGCTTTGCTATGCGGGTAAGTGCGTGAGTAAGTCATCACCGCCCGCTACGCTAGAGGCTCGGAGAACGCGGAGGAGTATATTTTTTTTCATCGCCGCTGAGAGGGCGGCGATGAAAAACCACTCGGCAGAAGAAACTGCGACTGCGAAAGCCCATGCTAAGTAATTATAGAT
>CP070700.1:2496798-2499424 GCA_020349865.1 Desulfobacteraceae bacterium | reverse complement strand
GAAAAGGCAAACCAGGCCCTTGCCAGGATTAATAGCTCCATGGAGACCTCTCTTCAGGGGCTTTTGGACCAGGTAGACCAGTACAGCCAGTCCGTAAGCGAGATCTCTGAAAAAATGACGCAGACCCAGGGAAGCATCCTCCAAAATACCTTGGATGCAGTGGCCCACGATATACGTAATCCTCTCCTTGCCATAGGGGGCTTTGCCAAAAGACTTACCTACAAGGCAGAGCAAGAAGATAAAGGAAGGCAATATGCAGAGATCATTGCCAACCAATCCTCACGCTTGGAGCGCGTTTTGAAAGATATTATGGAATATTGCCAGGATTACGAACCTGTGGTTGCCGATAAAGACGCCATCTTGGTCCTGGAGGAAGTGTTGGATGAATTCAAGGAGGTTTTCGATCTAAAAAAAATCAATGTTATCAGGAAGCTTCCCCAAGAACCAGTGCTGGTGCCAGTGGATGCTGCCGGAATTACCAAGGTCCTGCGGCAGCTTTTCAACAACGCCATTCACATGATTGGTCCAGCCAGCGGCACGATAACCGTGTCTGTTCAATCCTTGCCGCATACCATGCAAGTGTCCATTAGCATTTCTGACAGTGGCCATCCCATACGTGATGATGTCCGAGACGCCCTGCTAGATTCGAATCTTTCCACCAAGACTTTTGGCGCAGGTCTTGGGCTTCCCATGGCCCGAAAGATCATACAGGCCCATAACGGTCGCATTGAACTCAAGGTCATTGAGGGGGCCGGCAATTCGGTAGAATTATATCTTCCCAGGACACAATGAACATCCCTCACCCCCCCCTGCCCTTTCGCTTCGTTGCGCGCCGGTTAGCAATCCATACCAAAGAGTTCTTGTCTTCTTCCGCTCATGGGCGAGAACACGCCTATTCCTCATAGGCTGAAAAGATTGCTTCAGAATTCTGCAATCCTGTCGATATGAAAAACAGGAAGGAGTGCATTACTCAGGATAGAGAAGAGGAGACCTTTGCACAACCCCTTTTCACTACTTTATATGAACTTTTTGACCCGTGCATGGGCTTGCTCACTAAATCCCAAAGACTCGGCCCCAGGGCCTCAAACAGTTTGGGATTTGCCCACTAGCGTGGGCCGTTCGCTTCGCCCGGATGGGTGCCCCAAAAAGTTCATAATTGCCGCTCAAAGGAGTTGCGCAAAGGTCTCAAGAGGAAATTAGGATGCATCAAGACGAGTATTGGGATTCAGATTTTAGTATGCGGGCAGGGTTCTACCGTGAAACTGTGCGGCATTCAAAACAGCGCAAGCCCAAAAAAGCCCGGCATGAATCTGCTCACATTCAGAAACTTCGAAAAAAGGTCAGATTACACCAGAAGCCACTGAAGACCGCAGGACTGCGTGCTCAGACATGATGGCTTTCGCAAAAATAACTTGACACTCATTCCTTGGAAGAAAACCTATCGTAGTTCTCCAACCTTTTTCTCGACTGCTTCCAGAATTTTTCCGCTTTGCATGAGACGCTTCACTGTTGCGATATCCTTACACAGGATACGGTCGCTTTCCAGGTGTGACACAGTTTCACGGATGATCGTGTAAACAGCGAGAGTTCCCTCTCCTGGTTTCATGTTCGTAAAAAGATCCATGGCCTGAGCCCCGCACAAAAGCTCAATGGCAATGACGTGTCCCGTATTCTCCACGATCTCCCTGCATTTTAAGGCAGAAATGGTACCCATGGATACATGATCTTCTTTGTTGGCTGAAGTGGGAATGGAATCAACACTGGCTGGATGGGAAAGAACCTTGTTTTCGGAAACAAGGGACGCTGCGGCATATTGGGCAATCATGAATCCTGAATTGAGGCCTCCATCCTTTACGAGAAAGGCCGGAAGACCGCTCAGGTTCGGATTTACCAGCCTTTCGATACGCCGTTCCGAGATATTTGCCAATTCAGAAATAGCCATGCAGAGAAAATCCATTGCAAGGGCAATGGGCTGACCATGAAAATTTCCGCCCAGTAGAAACTCCCCGGATTCCGGGAGAATAAGCGGGTTGTTAGTAGCAGAATTCATCTCCGTTTCCACCACGTTATTGGCATAATGAATGGCATCCTTACTGGCGCCGTGCACTTGAGGGGAACATCTTAAGGTATAGGCATCCTGAATACGGGAACAGTCTTTGTGCGACGATATGATTTCGCTGTTCCGGGTAATCCGGTGCATATTGTCGGCGGCCGCGGCCTGTCCCGGGTGAGGACGCACATGGTGAATCCTCCGGTCGAATTCCGTTCTGCTGCCCATGAGCACTTCGAGACTCAATGCGGCCGCGATGTCGGTCATTTTTGAAAGTCTCAATGCATCATAAACCGCAAGACCGCCGATTGCGGTCATTACCTGGGTGCCGTTTATCAAGGCAAGCCCTTCTGCCGCTTCCAACCGCAAGGGCTTCAAACCACATTTTTTTAAGGCTTCAAGTCCGGATATTCTTTGGCCGTTGTAAAAAGCTTCACCCTGTCCTATCAGAACCAAGCAAAGGTGCGCAAGGGGGACCAGATCACCACTTGCACCCACAGACCCCTTTTTTGGAACAACGGGACAAACACCTTCATTGAGAAGCCGTATAAGGTGGCGGACTGTTTGCAGGCGAAT
>CP070700.1:2491326-2496698 GCA_020349865.1 Desulfobacteraceae bacterium | reverse complement strand
GAAAAAAGAATTTTACAGCAATCAGCCAATTATTCTGACCTTGCCCTTTAAGAAGGGATAATTTGCTACAAAAGTCACGGGCAGAGTCGGTATTGGCTCTGCCTTTCCCCCCATTGCCCCGGTCTAATCCTATTCCAACCCCATCTCCATAGCTGGGTTAAACCCTATCCCCCAAACAAAGTCCTCATATTCGGCCTCTGACGGCCTCTGACGATATGTTTAAACCAAATATTTCCGGGTCTCAGGTGTGTGGTTCATCAGGGATAACACATTACCCGGCGACCCCAATCGTTGACCATCGGATACCCCATTTCCACCCAACGGCTTACCGGGCAAAACCAATTCAGCCCATGGCCTCATTGATCCTCAATACCGAGGGGCGCTCTGTGATCATTTTGAAATGGGCGCCCAAGGTAACCGGTGTTCCATGGAGTGAGCCTTGGGATCTCAGGGTAACCTCTGCACACAGGATCCGGGCCTCCCAACAGTTTTGAAAACAAGATCCAAGCCCATAATAAAAAATTTTCAGCACTATCACAAACAAATACAGTGGTTTAAGTAGAAAGTATCTGAGTAAGCTGTTTAATTTAAATTGAAAGCACAGCGTGCAAAGTGAATTTCTCTTGACACTTAAATGTGTTTCAACATATTAGAATGCCAATGGTATGCTCTCCTGAAGTTTAATGTGAGATTAAGGTAGACTCTCATCCTCAGTTCTTTCCTCTATTGCGATTCACCTATTGAGCTGTAACTCAACTCCTAAGTCATTCCCAACACAAAGAGTACTGGTTTCCCGTTTAGCTTAACCTAAAGTCAGGTAATGATGAAATGGAGAACCCTCTCAAAATGTGCCTACCCCGTTCCTGACAGGGATCTTATATCCTGTTGGGAGTGCAGAAAAAATGACTTTTCAAGTTACTCTCTCACCCTCTGCAAAAAGAAAGGAGGAAACCATGAAAAAAGCACTTATGATGTTAATTCTCACGATCTCTCTGTTAGTAGCGGCTGGGAATGCATTCTGTGAAGAAATGGCAAAGGAGGGAACAATTACAGGTAAGCATTATAATTCTGGTACATCCAAAGCACTTGCGATGGGTGAAGAGCGTCTCCAATTAAATTACGATGGCGCAGGGGTGTATGTAAACGACACAGGTGAAGGCTTTTTACACCTTGCATCTACTTATGTCTTAGGAACAATTCATGCGATTAAAGGAGTCTTTGAGGAAACTGGCTTCATGGTTTTAACTGCAACAGATGGAGACAAAGTATACGCAACCTATAAAAGTTCTGGTACATTCGGAAAACCTGTCAAGGGAACATTCACATACACGGGTGGAACTGGAAAGTACACTGGCATACAAGGTGAAGGTGAATTTACTCGATATCCATTGCGAAATGCCACAAAGGGGATGTGGACGGGTATGAGTGTTGTAACTTCCAGTTATAAGCTGCCTTAACGCCAGAGATAACCAATCTGTAATCAGTCTAACAGGAAAACTGGTTGATATATATTTTGTGGTAGGACAAATCACGATGGTGGAGTCAGAAATGGCTCTGCCTTCTAAATCCGGACATCTCCAATCAGATTGGCAAAATTAGCTGCCCTTCAAAACCTGTGATACGCTTCATAATTTACAACAAACTCACATCATACAATGGCTAAAAAACGGAGAAAAAGGAAAGCCCCTGAAAAGGAAACGTATGAAATCGAGGTTGAAGAATGGGAAGTGTATTACTACTTTGGTATTACTCCAAAGACCCTTAATGACACGATCAGGGGTACTTATTGGGAAATCAAAAAGTTAACTTTGCTCGATAAGATTATTTCACCTGAACTGAAAAACGCCACAAAAGCTATAGTTGATCTTTCAGCAGAACCAGAACAAGATGATCACTGGTCAGAGAAACCAACTATCCTATCCGCAAAGGCTATTGGGTTTATGGAAATTCCGAGAGGTGAAGAATTCCTTCATGTTTATTGCAGTGTTCCACCTCGATTCTCCAACCATATACATATGGCGATTGCGTCTGGAAAGATAAAGTGTGTTTCAATATTCGGAACAAAACTTAAGTGGCGAAAGGGAACAACTTTTAGCATAACTCTATCAACAAATCGTGAGGAGGAGTAAACCTAAAACAATCTTCCCTAACATCAATTTTGCAAAAGCTGAAACTCGATCTTACATTTAATAATTTGACTTTCTTAACCTGATTTTTTATTTAAAATTATGTTTCAACATGTGGTTGCTTGTTGGGTTCCACTTCAATTTCCAATTCAATTTCACTTAGGTCACGCTTCACTATCCTGAATAGGTCTCCTTTCCCTCTGGATACTCATCGCATTTAGAGCCTGCAATTCTATCTCTCTGTCATTTAATTTAAGAGGCAAGCGTCAACCCTAATTGTTTCTTTAAAAAAGGAGGTATGAAATGAAAGTGATAGGGGTAATTGCAACAATTTTAGTTTCTATGGGTATGGCTCTCATTTTAGCATGCAGCGAGGAAAAGACAGCTTCGATTGAGGGGCATGAGGATATTGTAGCTGTCTTACAAAAAATACCTCAGTGCTTCGAAAACCCAAGTACTGCGCATGAAATTTATGCAGAAGATGCAATAATAAAATTCAAAAGTCGTAGTTCTGTGGGGATAAGAAAGTACACAGGTTTGAAGGAAATCGAAAACATGTTCAAAGAAACAGGCAAGAGCTGGCGTGTGATTGATTTATCCATAGACAGTATCGAAAAAGAAGCTGATATAGCTCATGTAAAATATCGCTACAAATCCCAGAGTCTGATTGCCGATGTAGAAGTATGGAAACGTAGTTGCTCAGCTGAAATGGTGAAAAAGGGTGAAATGTGGAAAATAAAGGAAGTAAAATCTAAACCGAAATGATAGAGGTCTTGTCTTTGTTACAACCCGGACTTTTTGAATCCGTGAAGGGTCTGCAATAAATCTGCCCTTTCAAAATTGCATGATTAAGTCTTGGTCAATGCACATGATCACATCTTGATCGTTGAAGGTTACCCCGGCCGGGCTTACGCCCGGCTTTTTTTGGTAACATGGCATGGCATCCATATTCTCTGGTTCCAACAGAACGGGCGAAGCCCGTGGGTAAGCCCCTTCCATTTCCTATGGACACCGCACCCCGTTAGCCGTTACAATTAACACCGGTGAAAATAACAGGTAATGACAAAGGGGTGGAAGTATGAAGACACCAAACAGGGAACGTCAAAAACGATGGAAGGAAAAGCAGGTTTCAGAAGGTAAGAAGTCCTTGAGCGTGATGGTGGCTGCTGAAACAAAGGCTCTTATAGACAAAGAACGCAAAAGGACGGGCGAAACGATTGCAAGCATCATTGAAAGGGCAATCACCAATTTATTCAGGCCGGGAACTGAAGTTCCGGATGTCGATGAAGTGTCTGTTACAAGTAACAGCACTGTTACAAGTAACAGCATGAAAGACATCATCAAAAGTCACCCCAATGCGAAGGGTATTTATCAGGCCGTAGGATTGTTACACAATACAGGGGCAAATATTAAGACTATGGTTTACACCCTAAATGCTTGAAAATACAAGACTTTCTTTGGAAAGGACGAATGGACGGAGAAGGATGTCAAGGAGATCTTGGATGTGGTTGAAAATAACAGAGCGTTATATTTGGAAATTATCTACGGTACCTAACCCTTCAGAACCATTCAACAATTAGCTCTATTAGTAATGGTGGGAAGAAAGGTATAAGAAGTATTGTAAATTAAGGGGAGAGGGAGGTCACCTCAAGTGACCTCACCTCTCACACACTGGGATCCATGGGGTATATTTTTTTTTTAAAAAAAACCATTTACCCATGGGATGACTTTCTGTCATCCCCCATTGGTTTACCCTGTGGGATCGTCACTGTTGTTTGTGTGTGTTAACACCCCATGGACGATCCCCAAGGTAACCCCTCATTGGTATCAACGGTAACCCATACACCACTGGTGTTACCGTGGGATCGCCCGTGTGATTATTAAAAAAAAACCTGAGCTTTATGGGCGATCCCCCGGGGTAAAAATTTGTAAAAAAATATATGGGGAAATGTCTGTTTACGACATTATATGGGGTGGGATACCCCTTCTGCTGGGGGCACCGGGTACCCAAAGGTTAAGCGCCCCCCCCGTGGGTAACTTTTTTTTGTGTTAATGCTCGCTGGAACTATTGAGGTTACCGATGGCGCCGGCGTCGTTGTAGTTAAGGGGGGGAAAAAAAATCCTAGCGATCCTTGGAATTATGTGTTATGGTTATGCTGGAAAACGGGAGACAGATAAGGCAATAGTTCACACTCCGTTCACACCGGGATCTTTGAAAGGCTGGGTAGCGTTTACTGAGGTGGGCTTAATGATTTGTGATCATTGGGCATTTCTACCGGGTATCTTTATGCCTGAAGGGATAAGTTCTGGTACTTCGAATCCGTAGGCCGCGTGTTCGAATCACGCCGGGCGCGCCAATAAAATCAACGGGTTAGCTGATTATGGCTAACCCGTTTTTAATGTGTGGTCAACGTTTTGGTCAACACTTGCGAGACTTTCTGCAATTTGATCATCCAGCCATTTTGTGTATTTTGCCATAGCCAATTTCAGGCTATTCTCATCGGGCACTATGTAATGGGTGTCCATTCCTTGCTGGCTGTGGCCTAAAATTAAATCCCTGTGCACCTTATCAAGTCCTGCGTTTAGCATATTGGTTTTAACCGTTCGTCTGATGTCATAAAACGTAATACCATTTGGGATTTTTCTACCGCACGGTATTCCTGCCTTTTTGCAAGCTGTCTTGAATGAATGTTTGTACCCATTTTTCTGTGTTATGGGCTTGCTTTTATAAGTAAGGACGAAATCATGGTGAATCGCTCTCGGCAGATTATTGTAACCTAAAATAGATTGGAAGATTTGATTTTGCAGATTTATAGCCGCAATCCAGCACTTTATAAATTAACTCTCAGCCACAATATATTGATTCTTTTGACCCTCAAATTCCTGAGCGGATGCATCGGTTTTCAGCCAAATCCTCGACTGTCATTAAAGAAAGTCCTTTAGCCATTGTTAACAAGAGATCTTCAAAAACAACCTTATCGGAGTTGACTTTTCTCAGATCGCTATGGAACTTCCTCGATATGCCTGTTAAAAATGTCATGACATCGAAATAGGTCACCAAGAATAGATATTCTTTCGCTGTTTATCGAGTCATAATTATAGAAAACTCATGATATGAAGCGAACTTCAATAACGAGTGAGTACGCTTTGCTATTCCTGATTAAAAGGGAATGTAATTGAAAAGATACTCTCTCCCAATGAAAAACATTCGGATTTATCATTAATAAAGGGACATACTGAAATTTT
>CP070700.1:2487934-2491226 GCA_020349865.1 Desulfobacteraceae bacterium | reverse complement strand
CCACCTATCTTGCCCATGGAGGTGCCATTGCACAGATGATCCTGGACCGCAGAACCCTCAAAGAGATAGGCTTTCTGGCAATTGCCAGACTGGCACCCGACAAAGAAATCGAGGCACATATTGACCCGATGGAGGAAATATACTTTGTCCTGAGCGGATCTGGTGAAATGCACGTGGACGAGGAAGCCAGACAACTGGGGCCCGGCGATGCCACATGGATTCCTGTTGGGTCTCGCCACTCACTTTTCAATAATGGCCAGGAAGAATGCGTAATCTTGGTTGTTGCATCACCGGTTTGATAAGGAGCGCCATTGGAAGCCTTGATCATCCGACCGGGTGCCCTGGGTGACACCCTTATGCTTTTACCGTCGCTATCCAACATTCCAGAGCAATGGACCATCACCTTTGTGGGTCGCCAGCCAGGGTTGAATTTTATCCACGATTTTGTGAAGTACTCAATGGATCTTGAAGGTCCCGGCTGGCACCGACTTTTTCTTGAAAGGCCGGCTCGTGAAGGTTTGCCGGTCTTACGGACAGATATTGCAGTGGCCTTCTTCAGTGATAAAGACGGCGCAATCAACCGTAACCTGAATGAATATTTTCCTCATACTCCGATCCATCTTTTTTCTTCCTTACCTGTGGCAGGAGAGAAGATCCACATTGCCCGCTATCTTTCCAACTGCCTTAAAAAAGCCGGCTTTCCCGTAAATCCCCAAACAGCATTTAAAAACGCTCTCAATCGTCCCCTTATCAGCCTGAAGCACCCGTCGCGTTCCCGGAACACTGTGGTAGTGCATCCAGGATCAGGCGGACTGCATAAGAACTACCCACATGGCTTTTGGCTCAGACTCCTGGAAAGGCTTGTAAGAGAACGTGACTTTCAAAGACTAACACCAATGATTTTGCTTGGACCGGCTGAAGGGTCTCTTTATTCCTTCTTTAAGGAAAATCTGGAGTCCATTAGAGGGGAAATTTGCTTTTGCCCTGATAAGCAAACCCTCTTCCGGCTTCTGGGAAAGACTGGGCTATACCTTGGGCATGACACCGGCATCACTCATCTGGTCGCCATGCTTGGAATCCCCACCATAGCCCTCTTTAAGGAAAACAATGTGACTCAATGGCATCCGCTGGGACCGATTGTCAGTGTTATTCAAAACGAGAAACCTGGAGCCAGCCTCATTGAGCAGGTAATCAAACAAACAAAGGAATTAAATCGTGCCGTCTAACCATGCCCTTTTATGTTGTCATAGTGCTGCAAATTTTTTATAAAAACACGTTATAAGACTTCGATTTTTTGACCTTCAAGGTAGTTGTTTTCAAACCCTTTAGGAGCAGGAGGAAAGGATGGGAAAAATAGAGGTTATTGCTGCCCGAGAAATTCTGGATTCGAGAGGGAACCCCACTGTGGAGGTGGAAGTGGGTCTAAGCGACGGCTGTTTTGGTCGCGCAGCAGTGCCTTCGGGAGCATCTACGGGCAAATATGAGGCAGTGGAATTGCGCGACACAAAGAAAAAACGCTATAGGGGAAAAGGAGTAGAAAAAGCCGTTGAAAATGTCAACCGGGTTATTGCCGCTGAACTTGACGGAATGGGTGCCACGGATCAGCGCCAAGTGGACAAGGCGCTTATCGAACTGGATGGAACACGCAATAAGGGAAAATTGGGGGCCAACGCGATTTTGGGCGTATCATTGGCAGTTGCCCGGGCTGCTGCCAATTCGCTGAATATGCCACTTTACCGCTACATCGGAGGGACAAATGCCTGCAAGATTCCTATGCCCATGATGAACATACTGAACGGCGGGTTGCACTCAGCCAACAATGTTGATCTCCAGGAATTCATGGTCATGCCCATAGGAGGCAAGACCTTTAAGGAAGCCTTGCGTATTGGGACAGAGGTGTTTCACAGCCTGGCCAGTGTATTGAAAGACAAAGGTTTTTCAACGGCCGTAGGGGACGAAGGGGGATTTGCGCCAGACCTCAAGTCCAATGAACAGGCTGTTGAGATGGTGCTGGCTGGGATCAAAAGGGCAGGCTATCGCCAGGGCAAGGACGTGGTTCTGGCACTTGACCCGGCTTCTTCCTCTTTTTATAAAAGTGGCAGATACGTATTTTTTAAATCCGACCAATCAGAACATAACACAGGGCAAATGATTGATTTTTATGAAGATTGGGTCAAACGTTTCCCCATTTTTTCCATTGAGGATGGCCTTGACGAGAATGACTGGAAGGGCTGGAAAAAGATGACCGAGAAGCTGGGTGACAAGATTCAAATTGTGGGAGACGATTTGTTCGTCACCAATACCCAGAGAATTTCCCGGGGAATAAAGGAAAAATCCGCCAATGCTGTACTGATCAAGCTGAACCAAATCGGGACCCTGACCGAAACCCTTGAAGCCATCAGGATGGCCCACAGGGTAGGATGGAAGGCCGTGGTATCTCACCGCTCAGGCGAAACAGAGGATGCCTTTATCGCGGACCTGGCCGTGGCTGCCGGAACCGGGCAGATAAAGACCGGCTCTTTGTGCCGTTCCGAGAGGACCTGCAAGTATAACCGGCTAATGAAGATTGAAGAGGAATTGGGAGATGCCGCTGAGTTTGGATGGCCTCAGTAAACCAATTTAAGCTCCCATTCAAATGATAAAATGCCTTTCCATATCCCGCCGTATTGGGAAGCGCTTACATAGCTTCCAGAAATTGATGGAGACTAATAGTGACCAAACAGTCAAAAATACCAAAGGCGACCATTACCAGGCTTTCTATCTACTACAGACAGCTTGAGCTTCTCGAATTCGACGGCTATCGTATGGTTTCCTCGGAAAAGCTGGCCTGGCTCTGTCAGGTTAACCCTGCTCAGGTCAGGAAGGATCTTGGCTACTTCGGGGAATTTGGTGTTCGTGGTGTGGGTTACGATGTGATAGACCTCCAAAATCATATCAAAAAGATTTTGACCGTGAATCGAGAGTGGAATTTGGGTATAATAGGTATTGGAAATCTGGGCTCTGCTCTCATACAGCACCAAAATCTCCGGGACAGGGGCTTTAGGTGTGTAGCTGCGTTTGACAATGACCCCCGCAAGATTGGAAAAATCACGACTTCAGGTCTAAAGGTAAAAGATATCAGCGGGTTGGAGCAAGCTGTTAAGGAGTTGAACATTGAAATAGGTGTGATTACGACGCCACCATCAGCAGCTCAACGTGTGGCAGATCTATTCTTGAATGCCCACGTGAATGCAATTCTAAACTTTTCTCCCACCAGGATTCGTGTTACAAGCTGTTGTTTGGTTGAAAATAT
>CP070700.1:2484370-2487834 GCA_020349865.1 Desulfobacteraceae bacterium | reverse complement strand
GTTAGAGAGGGTTTTACAGAACTTTCCCAAACTAAGAATCTGTGTGCCTCATTTAGGATTTGACGAAATATCCGCTTATAAGAAACTGATTGAAAAATATAACAACCTCTGGTTGGACACGACCATGGTTCTAACGGATTACTTTCCCATGGAGCATACCATCGAACTTGATAGTTTCAGGGTTGATAGAATCATGTACGGATCTGATTTCCCAAATATTCCTTATGCTTGGGACAGGGAGCTCAAGTGGCTAAAAACATCAGGACTTTCACATGATAACCTGGAATGGATTCTGAAAAAAAGCGCAGTCAGTTTTTTCGGGTTAGACCAATGAAAATATAGAAATGAAACGAAAGTCGCCATATAACAACAGCTTCAACTCGCACTGGTAAAACTCGCTGCACTCGCCTTGCCAACCGGTTAAGCTGATAGAGAGGACCATCGCTTCGCGCCGCCGCGTTCGGTGGATGAGATAAAAAGGGCCTCTAATCTAAGGAGATCACGATGAAGTTAAGTAATAATGCAGTTTTTATTACCGGCGGTGCCTCCGGGATTGGATTTGCGCTGGCAAAAAGCTTCCTGGAGCTAAAGAATACCGTTATCATATGCGGACGTAATTCGGGAAAACTACAGCACGTTAAAGAGCGTTTTCCTGAAATCCATGTGATTCGTTGTGATGTCACAAATGAGGATGACTTAAAACAGGCATTTGAATTCATAAAAAATGAATTTGGTATTTTAAATATACTCGTAAATAATGCGGGCATCCAATATAGGTTTGATTTTCGTGAAGATCAGGATGCAATCAAGAAGATAGATGAGGAGATTGATATTAACTTCAGGGCGGTTGTTCATTTAACAAAGCTTTTTATACCAGTTTTGTCGAAGGCACCACAAGCGGCCATTGTTAACGTCTCCTCTGGTTTGGGTATTGTACCGAAAAAAAGCGCTCCCGGTTATTGTGCGACAAAAGCCGCAATTCACGCGTTCTCAAAATCACTTCGCTACCAGCTAGAAGAAACATCAATTAAATTGATTGAGTTGTTCCCTCCTTTTACAGATACAGATATGACGAGAGGGAGGGACGGTGATATCCGTAAGGAATCACCCGATTTTGTAGCAAAGAAGTTTTTCAGCAAGTTAGCAAAAGACCGTTTTGAAATAAAACCAGGGCTAATGAATATTATTCTTCTGCAAATAAATAGGTTCTTGCCATCATTGGCAGAAAGAATTGCGAAAAAGCGTTAAGTATAAACTTGTAAAATGCCTATACACCGAACAAGTGCCTGCAGCCGATGCGAAACAGCCCGTCTGAAGCGAACCGTTGTGCATATTGGATACTATGCTGCATAGAGCAATCGTCATAGTAGTTGTTGTGCTCACCTCAAGCGTCTCTTTTGCTTTCAGAGAAGGAGAACCGGCGGGCTTCAGCCAGCGGCTCTCTAAAGCCGCAATCGAAAGGACAGCACATAAAGTTATATATGATGGAGCTTATCGTAGAATCGAATATCCAAATGGCGACGTTCCAGAGCATGTTGGCGTCTGCACAGACCTTGTAATCAGAACCTACCGCAAACTTGGAATTGATCTTCAAACCGACATTTACGAGGAAATGAAATCTCATTTTGACCTCTTTCCCAAGAAATGGGGGTTGTCTCACCCGGATCCCAATATTGATCATCGCCGCGTTCCAAATCTCCAAACCCTCTTCAAAAGAAAAGGAATCGTACTCCCCGTTACTGACAATCCAAAAGACTATGTAGTTGGAGACCTTGTTACCTGGGTTGTTGCTGGCACCCTTCCGCATATTGGTATCGTTGTAAACCGGCTCTCCAGTGATGGCAAACGCCCGTTAATCGTGCACAATATTGGACGCGGGCCACAGCTTGAGGATATGCTTTTTGAATATCCAATTACAGGGCACTATAGATACTATGGGAGAAACGTGGGGTCAGGTCTTCATTCTTCACGATTAAAACAACGCAGTGAAGAATGAAGACCTGACCCCGGGGACCTATAAAGGCATGAAAATCGAGTACACACCCATCGGCGTCATCCATTCGCCCTTTACAGAGCTCCAAGGCATGCCCATTCAGCCTTCCGGGGCCAACGGCGTGATGGGCACTGTTGAGGTATTTCAGGAGTTCCATGCCGGACTGAAAGATCTCGCCGGCTTCTCCCATATTGTTTTGCTGTACCATTTCCATCGGAGTCAGGGATTCAAACTGCACGTGGTTCCCTACATGGATTCTCAGGAGCGAGGGCTGTTTGCCACACGTGCCCCCAAACGACCCAATCCGATCGGGCTCTCAATCGTCCGCCTTCACAGCATCGAAAGCGGCGTACTTAACATCGAGAACGTGGACGTTCTCGACGGCACCCCACTTCTGGACATCAAGCCGTATGTGCCTGAATTTGATGCCCACATGGACGTTTGGACAGGCTGGCTTGAAGAAGCCAGAAAAACCGTGTCGGATCGTAAATCCGATGATCGATTCAGATAGGAACGCGAACAAGCCCATAAAGGCGCGCGAGTAACGCGTCGCCTGCACGGGCAGCGTTCGAATGAAATTGCAATAGCGCAAGGCAAACGATGATAACCCAGAAAGATTCAATAGAGATAAAAATGAACACAACACAACACAAATTGCCACTTGTTATTTTCCTTGTCTGCATAATGGCTCTGTCTCTCTTGAGCTGCACGGCTGAGAGGATTACCCGTCACGGTTCTATCGCTCGTGTTAAACTCCCATTTGAGGCACGAAATGATGCGTTCTGGTGGGCTAGTAGGTTCAAGATCTTCTGGCCTTCTGAAAGAGGAGCTGATGGAACCGTCGACCTGCTTCTGGCTCATGCTGTTGTTGGACCAGTTTTGGAAAAGCATGCCAATGAGCTGGTTTGCTGGCGGTTTCATAGAAGAGCCGCTCGCGACAAGACAGGTCACCAGTTTAGCTTTTTGTTTTATGCAGTCCCTGATGCTGCCGGCGAAATCTTCCAGGAGATCCAGCAGAATGAGATCCTGAGAAAAGCCGTGGAAGCAGGCACTGTTGAGAAAGTCATTGTTGATGACCCCGCGGACCCTTCGCGACCGAAGATTGGGGATATGAGCGATCCCCAGTGGTCGCCCGTGCTCCAGCGAAACTGGCCTTCTTTTATCATGGGAGTCAGTTCTCTCTGGTTAGGACTCATAAGTGAGGGTATGGCTGATAGTTCTTTGGAAGATAACGATATCAACGCTTTGCTGGAGCACTACCGTAAAGTAGACGCGGAGATCACTTCAATTTGGAATAAAGAGGGTCAACATGCTCTGCTTCATCACCTGAACGCCCTTTTTGGCTATGAGCCTTTGCTCATAAGGAAGGAGCTTAGTTTTTAGGGCGGTTAGGATCACGTTGGTACCGCAATATCGAGAAAGGACAAGCACATGTATGATCGGGTCAATGAAAGTGAAGATGGCGGACGCT
>CP070700.1:2481298-2484270 GCA_020349865.1 Desulfobacteraceae bacterium | reverse complement strand
TATCCAACTTTTGCCTTTTTAACTGTAAAATCCATTTCTCTTTTGTTTAAATTCGCTCTTATATGGGATAGAAATTATAGTTGGATTATTAAATACCAAATATTAGCAGGTACATTTTGGCCGATTACACTGCCTTTTTCTTTGGTAATTGCCTTTTATTCTTCAATAATAAATCGTCTTTTCCGGGAACATTGAACATCTTCTCCGGGTAATCCGACATGAATGCCTTAACCATCCACTGAGGGGAGATTACCCATGGCACAGCAACTTGACCCCAATGATCTCGTAACCTTCAAAGAACTCCTGATGGCTAACTCAATCCAAGTCGATGCCCTTGCACAGCTTTTGATTGAAAAGGGTTATATCACGTAGGACGAGGTTTTTACCAAACTGAAATAGGTTCCGAATACCAGAATAAAGCCAATGATTAAGAAGATCATATCTGGGGGGCAGACTGGTGCCGATCGTGCTTCCCTTGATGTTGCAATCAAAAATGGTATTCCACACGGTGGCTGGGTGCCCAGTGGCAGAATTGCAGAGGAGGGTATTATCCCTGACGACTACAACCTTCAGGAAATGCCAACCGAAAGCTACCCTGACCGAACTGAACAGAATGTTATTGATTCAGATGGCACTCTGATTATTGCTCGTGGTAAACTGACCGGGGGATCCGATCATACCCGAAAGATGACCTTGAAACATAAGAAACAGTTACTGGGCATAGACTTAAATCAAATGAATCATTATGATGCCGCATCCCTCATAGTTTCATGGATCAAAATACACCGAATACAGGTTCTGAATGTGGCTGGGCCGAGGGCAAGCAAAGATCCAAATATATACGGTGATGTCTTGAAAATCCTTGAGAGTGTTATTCAAATTCTCAGATATGAAGAGAGAAAATCTGACACTAAATCCCAACTATCTGCAAAGAAAAAGCCATTAATGCCTCCTAAAACAGTTGGTGGGGCTGTAAATAGATTAATTTCCGAATTGTCATTGAAAGATAAAACCACCCTCGCAAACATGGCAGAGGTTGAATTAAGTACTCTCCATACTACTTTGGGTGAATACATAAGGAACGAATATGGGCTTTGGTCTGGTAATAATGATCTACTGACCTCCTGTTGTTTCATAGCCAAGAAGGATAAGGTCAGTGAAGATGAGGCATCGTCCGTTATTGTTAGAGAACTGTGGAAAAGGTTACGGGAGACACATAAATTGAGGGTTGTGAAATGAATAATAAGATCTATATCCCAGCAACAAAACCTGAAGACTGGAAACGATTTTTAGCAAAACCCACTCATTGGGGGTACGATCACTCGGCAATGTCACTTGCTTATTGTTGGCAAGAAGCTGATGGATGTCCAGCAACAGTCAGTGAAGTTTTCAATAAATCAGAATATAAGCTATTTCATGATATAGAAATCCTCTTGGCAATACCTGAGCACCAAGTTCCCCTTCCACCCGATAGGACCAGTCCATCTCAGAATGACCTTTTTGTTCTTGCCAAAAGTGCAGATCAATTAATCTCAATAACTGTGGATGGTAAGTCCTTAGAGTCTTTTGGCAAATTAGTATCTGTTTGGAAAACTACTCCCGGCAAGGAAAAGAGGCTAATCTTTTTATGCAATGTGCTTGGGCTACAACAATCACAAGTCTTGGATATTGGCTATCAGCTTATACACAGAACAGTTTCAGCACTTCTTGAGGCAAAGAGATTTACTGCAACGAACGCACTGATGCTGGTACATTCCTTCAAGGAAAATGCTGAATCTTTAAAAGATTTTCAAAAGTTTGCTTCATTATTTGGTATCGAGGCTGAACCAAATGCAATCAATAAAGCAGATACTTTGGGAGGCATTGACTTATATCTTGGCTGGGTAAATGACCATAATACATATGGCTTTGAAACCAAAGGCAAGGAATCGATTAAAGGTATAGTCACTGCTCGTAAATGTGAACACTGTGGACATCATGAGTTAGGTATCACCACGGAGTCAGATGAATATGTTTCTCTAAAGCCGGGAATGAAAATCGAGATTCGTGCGTCTGATGAGGAAATTTAGCCAGAAGAACAGGAAACTCTATGAAGCATGGGATACCCAAGACCCTGTTGATGTTTGGGAGTGCATCCGCAGCAAACGTATTGTAAATATTCAGGGCAATGAGAACTCGTTCGTTAAAGAAGCCTGTGTTGTGGATGGATTGTGGTAGGAATCAGCAATTTCTTGACATATTTTACACTCAATAATAAACAAACTATAATGATAGAAATCCTGTCTTAAAAATTCTCTCAAGATACCAACCAACTTATAAATGGAGGGCAAATGTACCTCAAATTATGCCTAACTCACTTCTGAGAGGACACAAATTCCAGTTGCTGTTACTTACAGACTCATCCTGATCCCTCTCTTGTCGTTGATTCTTCCGAAGGTTGCCTCTCAAATATTTGAACTACATTTCCTCAAAATTGTAAGCCTTTTTATTGTTAAATTTATTCAGGGGTAATGCATTATGAAATGCCCGAAGTGCCAGTTTGAAATTCCAGAAGGGTCTAAGTTCTGTCTTGAATGTGGGCATCAAATTGAACTTAGATGCCCTTCCTGTAGTAAGACTTTACCGATTGACGCCAAGTTTTGTTACGAGTGTGGTTACAAATTAAGCCTTCCTTCCGAGACCCCTCTCAAAGACCTTTCCTTTGATGAAAAACTCACAAAAATCCAACGTTACCTTCCCAAAGGCCTTACCGAGAAGTTTCTATCGCAACGGGATAGAATTGAGGGTGAGCGTAAGCAAGTTACAGTGATGTTTGCCGATATGGAAGGGTTCACCCAACTATCCGAAAGACTCGGCCCAGAAGAAGCCTACACCATCATGGATCAGGATTATGAGATCCTGATTCACAAAGTCCACGACTATGATGGTACGGTCAATGAATTTACCGGTGACGGGATCATGGCCCTGTTTGG
>CP070700.1:2476041-2481198 GCA_020349865.1 Desulfobacteraceae bacterium | reverse complement strand
TTTCTCGAAAACCTCTATTGCTGAGCGAAGACCCATTACATCATCACCAAACTCTTCATTGATCTGCCTTTCTATTTTTTCTGATTTGCCATTCACGGTCAGAAACCCAAAATTGCCTACCGCAAGATACCTTTGGATAACACTTTGCAACTCACGCACGTTCCCAGGCCAATCATGATTGTATAAGATCTCCATAACTCTCCCCGGTATGATCGGCACCTTTTTGCCCTTGCTGTACAATCGCATGAAATGCTCGATAAGCAAAGGTATGTCATCTTTCTTGTCTCTCAATGGTGGCAGCACAATCGGAATAATGCTTATCCGGTAATAAAAATCCTCACGTACCTTGCCTTTATTGACCATCTCAGAAAAGTCCCTGTTCGTGGCAGAGATAACTCGAAAGTTGGAATTCCGAACCTGGGTATCTCCCACCGGGATGTACTCACCGTTTTCAAGTGCCCGGAGGAATTTGACCTGTATGTTCAACCCAAGCTCACCCACTTCATCCAAAAAAAGCGTTCCTCCATCGGCAGTGTGAAGATACCCGGTCTTGTCAATATGAGCTCCGGTAAAGGCTCCCCTTCGGTGTCCAAAGAATTCACTTTCAACAAGGTTCTCAGGAATGGCCCCGCAATTAACCGGGACAAAGGCCTTGTCGGCCCTAGGACTCATTTCATGGATAGCCCTTGCAACCAGCTCTTTCCCGGTCCCGGATTCACCAAGGACAATAACGTTGGCATCAGAGCCGGCAGCTTTTAGGATGAGTTCATAGACATTTTGCATGGGAAGGCTCTTCCCAATAATATTGCCGAACTTAAAGCGTTCTTTGATATTGGACCTCAATTTTATGTTTTCTTTTCTGAGAAATTCAGTTTCCTCCTGCATTGACTTTTCCCAGAGCACCTGCTCCGTAATATCCCTCATGGTGGCAAGGATAGCGGGCCTGGACTTCAGCCTAATAACGCTTCTGTTCGTTGATACCCATATTTTTTTCCCTTCCTTGGTAATGCACATTCCCCAGAGAAGGGACCCAATGTCTTCGTCCCGTTCTTCAGGGTCAAATACCTTTCGAAAAAGCTCTCTGAATTCGCTGTCAAAGAGTTCAAGAACGTCCATTAAAGCCATTTTCTCGGGGTCCGTATAACCAAACATATCAACAAAGGCATTGTTCACAAATAGAATGATCCCGTCCTGCACCAGTACTACTCCATCCGCTACCGATTCAGTAAGGCTGCGGTAAAGCAATTCTCTTTCCTCAAGAGCTTTTTGCGCCTTTTTAAGCGCTGTCAGATCGCGTAATATTGATAGCCTTGATACGCTTCCGTCGGGATTGCGGGTGGGTGTACTAACAACATCATAAGTTTTTTCTTTCCGGGAAAGATCCCATTCCCAATGAACAGTTTTTCCCTTAAAAACACCCTGTTCTGCACACCATGGACAGATCTCCTTTCTATTGCCAAAATACTCATAACACTTCCTTCCCTCTACAGGGCCAAGTTCTCTTCTAAGCGCCGGATTTATATATTCTATTTCACATTGTTCATTGGCTATATATATCCAGTCTTCCATTGACCTTAGGATGTTGAGGATATTTTCAGTTTCAAGACGCAGCACATCGTCGGCCTGTACCCGCTCGGCAATCCTGCCCAATCGCTCGCCAATGGCGCTAAGCAGATGTCTCTCTTCCTCCGGAAAAAGTTCCTCAACGCCCTCCGGCCTTTCAAGGTAATACACTTCAAGGGTTCCAGCCCACTCACCGTGTACATCGATGTCACATGTCTGTTTCCAGGCTGTTTCTCTAAAATTTTTTGTCTTGAACTCCTGGTACCCCATGATAATACGTGCACAGGTTATTTCCGGATACTGCCATGATGGGGGAATAAGGTCAGCGACCCCCTGAAGGATCACCTCCAACGTTATGCCTGGCCTTTCGCGAAGAGCAGAAATACCATAAAGACACTTCAACTCCTTGACCCTTTTGGTAAGATCGTGCGTCCGCGCCTGCAACGCAATGGTCCTTTCCTGCGCAACGGTTTTTAGCAACTCCCTTTTGTTACGCTGGATATCGTTTGCCCTTTTTACCCTATACGCGGTATTAATTTGGGTTACTAATTCGTCTTCATCAACAGGCTTGGCCAGAAAACCGGCAGCGCCTGCCTCTAAAGCTTTTGTGCGACTCTTTGCTCCGGTTTCATGGTTTGTAAGCATAATAACCGGAATGTTTTTCGTCCTCCTCTCAGCCTTCAACAGTTTGCATAATTCAAATTCATCCACTTCAGCCAACATAATATCAAGCAGGATCACGTCTGGCAGATGTGCCTGTGCTATCCTAATACCTTCAGTCCCCGATTGGGTACTTGATACAACGCAGTCCTGAATTCGATTTTTTAATACTGCTGATATGAAAAGCAGGTTATCCTTGTTGTCGTCAATGGTTAAGATCTTTGCCATGCTTTCTCCTGAACTGTGAGAAATTTGATACTTGAAACTCGAAACTTGATATAGGCAGAGTTGTTCACTTACGCCCCGGCATTAAGCAACTATTAAATGAGCTCTCTACAGTCTTAGGTTATTTTAAGTGCAAGTGAATCTCAATGCATTTCGTCTCCAATAAATTCAGTCAGTCCCAGGAAGAATCGCGTCAGGGTCTTATTTTCCACATTTGAAGCACATTTATTTTGGACATTAATGGGCAACATATAAAATTCACCATAAATTATAAAGTGTTTTTTGAAAGCATCTATTTAGTGCCATTGTTTAGCGTTTCAGGGGCGCCAACACAAGAAGAACTTAGATACGTTACTCCCACGACAATGGAATTCGTATTTTTTGTGGCAGAAAGGGGGTGTAGGCTTCTCCAGGCTGGGATGTTGTGGGAGGAAATCAGATGTAAAATGTTGACTAAATAGGTTCTCTCAATATATAAAACATTTGCTCGCACATTGCTACCAAAATTCACTAAATCCGGGAAATCCAAAAATGGAAATGATTCTTTTGGGTTCTGGAACCGGCATTCCACTCAATGATAGAGCTTCACCTTCATTGGCCCTTATTAATATCGACGCTGATCCCATTCTTTTCGATCTGGGTCCAGGGACCATGCGCCAGTTGATGAAGGCCGGCATCAGCTACGAGAAAATCCGACGGATATTTATCACCCATTTTCACCCTGACCACACAGCGGATCTGATCCACCTTATGTTTGCAACCAGAAATCCATCCATACTGAAGAAAAGAAAACCTTTTTTTATTACAGGTCCCCGTGGGATAAAGGACTGTATCCAGCGCCTCCAAGAGGCCTATGATGATTGGCTCTCTCTCCCTCCTGAAATCATGAGTATAGAAGAGCTTGATATCGGGATAAAGGTGGAAAAAGACTACCACAGTTTTAAGATCACTGTTATGCCCACTAAACATACGCCCGGAAGCATTGCCTACCGTGTTGGTGACACGTCGGGGAAAAGCCTTGTCTACTCAGGGGACACCGGTTTTTGTAATGAACTTGTGGACCTGGCCAAAGGAGCGGATCTTTTAATTCTGGAGTGTTCTTTTCCGGATGGAAAGGAAGTAGAAGGCCATCTTACCCCTTCTCAGGCAGGCCTTATTGCCAGTTTGGCTAGGGCAAAACGGTTGCTTCTGACTCATTTTTACCCCGAATGCCTGGCAACCGACATTGCTGCTCAGTGCCGTAAGTCGTATGAAGGGGAACTGATATTGGGAAACGATTTACTGCATATCCGTATTTGATGTTTTTCTGACCGCCAAAAAAAACTGACCATTGATTATTGACTATTGGCAATAATTGCTCGGAATCGCAAGAATAGATAAAACGAAATCCAGCGTAACCATGAACCCCGCCTGCCATACGTCGGGCAGGGGTGGACTCTGAACCTGTGAATGCCTATAATCTACCTTAGACATACCGGAGGATATCGGTGCCCAACAAATATAAATCTTCAGCAAACATTATTCCCCTTGACCAAGCCGTGGGGAAGGTCCTGACTCATGATATCACAGAAATCAGGCCTGGCCAGTTCAAAGGGGTTGCATTCAAAAAAGGTTGCATCATCCGGGAAGATGATATCCCACGTCTCAGGCGTCTGGGCAAAGAGCATCTGTTTGTTCTTCATATTGGGCCTGGCGAAGTCCATGAGGACGAGGCCGCCATCAGGCTCTCAAGGGGCCTGGCAGGTCCTGGGGTATTTTTCGATGGCAAGCCTGCGGAGGGGAAAATTAGTCTGAGGGCAGCCCATGAAGGTCTTTTAAAGGTGAATGTGGAAGCCTTAACCGAACTGTGCCTCATTCCTGAGGTCTGCTGCGCTTCACAGCACACTAATGCCCTTGTGGAAAGGGGGGAAATAATCAGCGCTACGAGGGCGATTCCCTTGGTTATTGATGAAGATACGCTGAAAACAGCCGTTCATATCGCAGAGGCTGCCAGCGGGATTTTTTTCTGTTAAGCCGCTTTCACAGCCTCAAACCGGGATCGTTATCACAGGAAACGAGGTTTACAGTGGGCTCATTGACGATAAGTTTGCGCCCATACTCAGGCAAAAACTCAGGCTTCTTGGTTGCCGGATCAAAGAACCCTTGTTCGCACCTGATGACAGGACGAAGATTGTTAAATGCATCAAGGAGTTACTCCAAGGGGGGGCAGAACTTATTTTGGTAGCAGGAGGTATGAGCGTTGATCCCGATGATATGAGCCGAATGGCCATCATAGATGCTGGCGCGGAAGATGTGGTCTACGGAACTTCTGTCCTTCCGGGGGCCATGTTCCTGTATGGACTCATAGGTGATGTTCCCATTCTGGGGGTACCAGCCTGTGTTCTTTTTTTCAAGGCCACCGTATTGGATATTGTACTCCCACGGGTCCTGGCGGGCGAGACTATCACAAGGAAAGATCTCGCGGCCATGGCACATGGCGGTTTGTGCCTAAACTGCGAGAAGTGCCATTACCCCGTATGCCCTTTCGGAAAGTGATGGGATTGATGATTTTTTATTGATGATTGACGATTGCTGTTTTTTTCACCCCAAGGCAGATCAATTATGCCCGAATGAAAATTGATGAACTCGTAAAAAGTCATTAATTAGACGGCACAGTAAAAAGCTCCAGATGTAAGGCGCGCGAATCTTTAGGAATGAGGCGTACTTATA
>CP070700.1:2469220-2475941 GCA_020349865.1 Desulfobacteraceae bacterium | reverse complement strand
GTAGGCTAAAAATTCAGTTCATGGCCGGAATCCTTCATTCCAGTATTTTTCACGTTTTGTTTCGTTATCTAAAACTGAAGCCACCCCGTTAAAATCTGCCAGGAAAGCCTTTTATAAAATTTACTGACCACTGAAAATAATAGTGATTTGATCCTGCAAATCAGACTATACCCTAATGTTACAAAAAAGTGGTCCCAAAATCGCCTGTGAAGCCTGTTTTCGTATCCTCACAGAGGGCTCAAAGCGCCTTTCCTAAACCACACCACTGGATAATTCCAGATAGGCAGTGATGAAGTAGACGATACTCTATGAATAGAGGTCGAAATTGAAATCTGGGCTAAGCATTTATGCAACGTTAGGGTATACAATATTGCTTCTATGCTAATTTATTGAAGCTACGAGTTGCACAACGCATGAGTTCGAATATTTTCTTGCTGCCGGAATCTCAGTCAAGGAAGTGGTTTTTCTCTCCACCGATTAACAAGGGGACGCATAAACACAGGGTGATGTAGACTGCGGACTTCGTACTTGATTTCATATACCGTTTGGGCGCTATTGGGATTGAAAATTTTCTGAAAACGATAATGGTTGAGGCCTATTTGTGTAAATGCTTCCAGAGGAGGTCTTCTATAGCCGTGTTCTTCAGAATTGCACCGCTTTTAAGTTTATACCTACCTGGTAAGTTGTCTCATCACCTCCACAGAATGCTTAGCATCATGGTTGAAATTTTTACTTAAAGCTTCAATACTAATCATACCTTCATATCCTATATGCTTCAGAAGATTGATAAAAGTAACATACTCATCTTTTACTTCCTGGGGATATGCCCTACCCACTGGGTCTGCAAAATGAATGTGTTTAAGATAAGGTGCAGCTTCCAAAATGATTTCAGGATTTTCATTTTCCAAGGCTAAGTGGTAATAATCAATCAACAGCCTAATATTATCTCTGTCTGCATCCTTGACAAGCTGAAGGCCCTCAGCGGCGGTATTTATAAAATTACTTTCGCCTTTTGATATAGGCTCAATTGCAATGGTAATGCCCTTTTGTTTAACCAAAGGATCAATAAACCTCAGCAATTCCACCATCTGTGACCAAGCTTTATCCAATGGAAATCCTTCTGGTATATTTTTGGACATGGGACTGCCGAACACAATCACTTTTACAACGAGCTCGGCTGCTCTTCCCAATGCTTTAGTGAGATAATCTTCAATTTTCCCGTCATCAACATTGTTGCCAGTCAACCGGATGTCAGGAGGGAAGAAATTATTACAGGCTTTATATTTAAGTCCGGAAGCCGCTAGCTTTTCCTTTAAGGAATTATAATCGGCATTATTTAGAGCCACCATTTGTGCCAGTGGCAGTTCAACACAATCAAATCCTTTTTCTTTACCCTTTTTTATAAACTGACTGCCCGTACCGTCTGCTTGGGTATTTATCAAATTAGTGCAATAACCGATTCTCATGAATTTCACCTCCTTTTTTTTTGGCATAATTGAGTCTGCAAAAAACCAAATCCAAAGGAAAGGCAGACAATCTGTCTGCACGGTTTGATAATGCAAAACTCGACTTGACAATGGTGCTGCTTCGGTCATTGAGTGAGACTCTCAGCTACACATTAAATGGGTTCGAAGATCAATTTTCTGACGGTCAGACGGTTAGGGAAGTGGTTTTTCCTTCCATCGATTGACAAGGGGGCGCATAAACATCGGATGATGAAGGCTACGGACTTCGTGCTCGATTTCATACAGCGTTTGATCGGTTTCGGGATCGACAATTTTCTGAAAACGATATTGAAATACATTATCTTCGGAGATCACTAGATTGCGCTCAACCAACCAGTCATAAGAAGGCGAGAGGTTCGCAAGATACAAACAGATATGGTGACCATCAAACTCATGTACCTCCTTATCGGTCTCTTTAAAACAGAAGGTCTGCCCGGGTCCAACAGTCACCCTCGCCTCGGTGGCATCTTTTGCGGCAACTTCAACTTCGGCATCGAATACTGTACGATAGAATTGGATAATGGGCGGCACTGTTTTCCGGGGAACATCTGCCCGCAGATGAGGGATCCCTCTGGGCTTATCAAAACCGTCCCAGTGCTCATGAACTAGAAAGCGGTTGCCCCATGGGCAGGCGGTAACAATACAATCGTTTTCTTGTACCCATGAAAACCGACTCCCGGTTAAATACGGTTCGACCTTTTTAAGATTATCAGCAACATATTGCAGATCCGGGATGACTAAAACAACTTCGCCGCGGAAACGCTGGGCCTCCCCTTTTTGCAAATGCAACTGCTGGTATCCGTTATTGAGCCACATGTTAACGGGGCCGACCATATAGAAGGGGTCACGGGTCATGCACAAGCCTTCCACGTAAAAACGGATGGCCGTGTTAAAATCAGGCACTTTTAAATTTAAATGCTCTAACAAGACGATATTGCCAACATCCTGTGTTTTCCGATCATAGGTATTTGCGCTGCTCATGGATAGAATCCTTCTCTGCTTCAACGAATGCTTCTCGTTCAATCAGCAAATTTTTATAATATGGGAATGTTAAACGCCTAATTCATCGGTAAGCTGCATCTCGGTGGCCATGAAAATTCCCGGGGTGATCGTTTCATACTGATGCCAGGGATATTCAGTGTTCTCGTCGTACATCGGTGGATGCGCCACGCCGGGCGCCATGGGGTCCTCGCGGTAGAGAGTTTTGAGGTCGTTTTCGTAATATTGCTGCATTCTGCCCAAGCCAACTATCTGGACATGCACCTCTTTTATCGGCGGGCCGCCCCAGTGGTCCCTGTGAAGGCCCACGTTGAGCGGCACGCTGCCTGCAAGGCACATGTTGACGGCGATATGGCCGAGCTTTATCTTGGGCGAACGCCACAGCGCCACGCCCTCGTGCCTCTCCTCGTGCGTGGCTTCGTAGGCGAGTATCCAGGTGTTTTTCACCTGCTCGAAAAGCGCCTCCTCGTCGGGATACGCATCGAATTTCTTGATAATGAGCGCGCACGCTACTTGCGTTATAACGGTGTTCACCGCCACGGTCGAGCGGAAGAAGCCGAGCGGACGGCCGTTTATGTAAAGGTCCTCATCCGAAACGTTGAACACGATGCTCTTTTCGGGGACTGCGTATTCCTCCTCGCCCTGCACATAGCTTACGGGAAAGAAGGGGCTTGCATAATCCAAGGCTGTAATGCTCATAATGTACTTTCTTTCTTATTGTTGTAAAAGTGCCGCCACATGCCTAAACGCCGCCTCGCCGACATAGAGCAGCGGGGTCTTCAATGAGAGCTTTTTTAACTTTTCATCCATCAGCCCAAAAGGAATCTGCCCCAACAATATACAGTCTAGGCCTTCTTCATCCAGCTTTTGAATATCCTTTATAACGATATTGTCGTGTTTCTCGTATTCTCTGGCGTTAAACAGATCCAGTGCTGTATTGTTGTTGGAAAAAACAATCTCGATTTCTTTGTTGAGCCGGGCGGCCTTCGTTTTGAGCCCTTCCTCAACATAAGGCACCACATAAGGGGTGGTGTTTATAACGCCTATCCGGGTGTACTGCTCAACCGCCTTGTCGAGAATAACGGCATCCAGTTGGATAAAAGGCACCGATACGACCTCCTTTGCATAGGCTACCGCTCTGGGCATAAGGCTGCAGCAGGACACAATAATCCCGCATCCCGCCTGCTCCAGCTGATCTGCAAAAACGGCGTATCTAAGCAAATTGCTCTTAGGTGTGACGCCGATGGGCGATTTAAAATTTTCAATTTTAACATTGCCGTTATAAATATGAATGAGTTCTATTCCAGGCAGATATAACTTCATACATTTTTCAGCCAGTTCGATTGTTGTCGGCGTCGTATGAATAAAACCGACTTTTTTTCTTTTACTTTTTTCGCTCATATACTCACTTCAAAATATATGTGGCAAACTGTTTTCCGCGCTTATCCTCTCCTGGGCAGTACATTCCTGGAACCGGTAAGAATCTCCGGGGATATTTCGCAACCTAAAGGGTAGAATATCATTCCTTCGGCCATTCAAAGAACTCAACAAGCCCTATCTGTTTGTGCCTCAAAAAGCAGATTTGATTTTTCTGAAATACGCCGCTGGTGATGGCCTCGTGGATGGTATAGTCGCCGGTAGCCATGAGGTCGTCCACCGTTTTATGAATGTCATCAACATCGTAGCAAAGGTGATGCAGTACAAAGGGTTCGGTGGTGGCTTCAAGCTTCTCGCTTACAAAGGATGGTTTTGACGTATCGGCCGGGGCCATAATTTCCACTATCAAATCGCCCAGTTTAACACGCTGCACATACATGTTTTTGGGGACATGGTGCTTGATATCGTCATGTGCCTTGGAGTAGCCCAACTTTAGAAATGCATTTATCGCTTCCTCAAGATTCCTCGTGGCATAGCCTAGATGATTCATCTTCATAATGTTTACTCATCCCTTCTTTCGCATACAAGCTTATTCACCCTTTTTTCGGCTCAGAAATAATATCGTACATGGCAGCCTTCATTATTTCAGTGGGTTCAGGCATGCCCGTCATTAAAGTAAATCCTTTTATTCCCTGATTGATTACCATGCCGATTCCATTCATGGTTTTACATCCTGCTTCTTCGGCATCAAGAAGTAATCTGGTTTTGAGAGGATTGTAAGTAATGTCGTATACAAACAAGTCTTTATATAGAAACTTTTTGTCCACAGGCGTATTTTCAAGATGCGGATACATTCCAACCCCGGAAGCATTCACCAGTACATTGCTCTTTAGAAGCAACTGCCGGACGGGCGCATTATCGAAGGCTATAAATTCCGCACACTCCCTGATTTTACGGTTGATATCGTCTACGAGAGAGGTGCTTGCTTGATCAATTTTGTCTATAATATACAGCCTCTTTACACCCTGATAGGCCAGTGTAGCGCTTAGCGCCCTGGAGGCGCCTCCAGCTCCAAAGATAAAAAATGTATTCTGGCCGAGATCCATGCCCGTCTCATCCAGCAACGCCTGCA
The DNA here is from genome assembly GCA_020349865.1 of Desulfobacteraceae bacterium. The sequence goes on along the minus strand of CP070700.1, from coordinate 2,470,928 downwards.
CAAACCCTATTCCATCGGTATTGTAGCCTTTCAACTTACCACCCTTTATGACAACGACATTTACCGATCCTATCTTGTCCGCCAATTCATCCAATTCATCCAGATATTCCAGAATTTTTATCTTGTTGGGCTTTGTTACATTGAAGCCCGCATAATTCATGCACCTGATACCGTTTACCACTGCTTCCAGCTTGTCATTTTCAATTTCTATGGGGAAGTAGAAATAATCCATATTTAATTTTTTAAAGGTTTCATTAAACATTTGGGGAGCAAAAGTCTGCTTCAATGGATACCCTAATAGACTGATTAATTTTGTATCCACTGTAACCATTTACGATCACCTCCTTTAAATTTTTGATCCGTAACTGTTTTGCATATAACCTTCTATTTGAATCCAAAATAATGTGGAATAAATAGCACGATCTGCGGAAAATATGTCACGACCGCAAGTGCGGCCACTTCCACAAGCAGAAACGGCCAAATAGACCGGACGAGTTTGACAAAATCCACATCCGCCACCGAACAGACGACAAAAAGGCAGAGCCCTAAAGGCGGCGTAATCAGCCCTATCATAAGGTTGGTGACCACGATACACCCAAAATGAAGCGGATCGATCCCGGCATGCATAGCGATGGGATAAAGAATAGGCACCATGATAATAATTGACGCAATGCCTTCCAGGAAGCAGCCCACTACGAGTAAAATCAGGTTTAGCAGTAACAGCAAAACGTAGGGGTTGTCAGAAATTCCGGATACCACACTTGCCAGCGCCTGAGGGATCTGCTCGGTGCTCAAGATCCAGGAGAAGGCATTGGCGCAGGCCATCACAAATAGAATGGTTGAGGTTGTCAGCATGGATTTGAAAAAAATTTTGGGCAGATCTTTGAGCTTAATGGTTCTCAGTATAAAGTGACCAACAAGAAGGGCGTAGGCAACGGCCACCGCGGCAGCCTCCGTGGGCGTAAAAATACCGCTGAGGATCCCACCCATAATGATTAAGGGCATCATCAAAGGGATGATCGCTCCCCAGAAACTGATTAGAAATTCGCGGAATGAAGGAAGCGGCCGCTTGGTGCCGTAATGGTTTTTTCGGCTTATCACGTACGCGACCCCCATCAATCCCAGGCCGATCAGGACACCCGGCACCACCCCCGCCAAAAATAGCCCCCCAACCGATACCGAACCCACCAGGGCAAAAATGACCACCGGAATACTGGGCGGGATAATGGGGCCGATCACCGAAGAAGCGCTTGTCACGGCGGCGCTGAATGTACTATCGTATCCGTCCTTTTTCATTGCAGGGATCAAGATGGAGCCCAAGGCCGCCGTGTCGGCAACCGCGGAACCGGATATGCCCGCAAAAAACATGCTGGCCACGATGTTCACATGCGCCAGCCCGCCTCGAATGCTGCCCACCAGCACGGTGGAAAAACGGACAATACGATCCGTGATCCCAGCGGAATTCATAAGCTCACCGGCCAGGATAAAAAAAGGCACCGCCATAATGGGAAAGGAATCCATTCCGGTGAACATCCGCTGGGGAATCAGGTGGAGGGGGACGTTCCCCAGAACAATGAGCGCGATCAACGTGGTCAGGCCAAGACAAAAGGCCACCGGTATACCCATTGCGAGCGTGACAAAAAAGGATACAGCTAGAATTATTTCCATATTCATCCAATCCAGCTCAGTTATAGATTAACAGTGTTGT
>CP070700.1:2458932-2469120 GCA_020349865.1 Desulfobacteraceae bacterium | reverse complement strand
GTTCTACGATGTGGCTCAAATGGGCTGCATGCGCTGAGAATGTGCTTAGACCGGTTTGAATGTCTTGGTCATCCCCAATGTCCGCCATGATCTCATCAAAATCGGGCACGCGGCTTCCTTCTTCAGCCGGGATATGGATACCGGTTTGGGTCATAAGGCCCATAAGGCCAAGCGTCTTCAAGGTGACGGTCTTCCCTCCCCTATTAGGCCCGGAAATGACCAATATATTGCGCTGGTCGTCCAGTAAGATATCTACGGGGACAGGCCCGTTTACTTTTGCACCCTGGTCCCCACTGGTGTCTAAGGACATTGCCAGTAGAATAGGGTTTCTGGCCCCCTTCAATTCAACGCTGGTTTTTTCGCCTATTTCGGGCATCACACATGATAGCTTATCGCTGAACCTTGCCCTGGCATAAAGACCATCAAGCCTGCCGATCAGGGTCTGGGAATATTCCAACTCGGCGGCCAAATCCCTCACGGTATCGGTTAACTTGATCAATATTCGGCGTTCCTCAGCCTTTTCTTCCTGAAGCAACTCAGCCATCCGGTTATTGTGCGTTATTGCCTCTACTGGCTCAAGAAAGCACGTGACCCGGGTTTGGGAATAGTCGTGAATGATCCCCTCTATTCGTGACTTTTGGTCGGTTCTCAATGCGATAACATATCGGCCGTCTCGAATAGTGACCAAATGGTTTTGCCCTTCATCAAAAAGGCCAGCATATTTTTGAATGTTTTCTAATAGTTTTTGGAGATCTGACCTTAACCTGAACTTCTTCTCCCTGATCTTCTTTAAGGCAGGACTCGCCGAATCCCTGAGCGAGCCATTCGAAGAGACCGCATCCTTTACTATTTTCACAAGAGTTTCACAACAAGGAATATCCCTTACCAGCGCACACATCCTTGGACTCATTGATCGATGGGATTCAATACGCTTTTTCGACTGGTTACATACTTGCACAAGGGTTAAAATAAGCAGGAGCTCGTTTGGTTCCAGGTATGATCCTTCTGTGCTGGATTTTCTTAATAACGGCAATATATCGGTGAGATCTGATAGAGACACAAACCCCGAGACTTTCATAAGGAGTCTCATCTCTGAAACCAGCCTCAACTCGTTATCAATAAACGCTAAATCATTCGTAGGTTTGAGGGATAGGCAATTTGATTTGCCCATCGGGCAGTTGGCGTAACGGGATAAGATATCCAACAGGCGATGAAATTCAAGAACCTGATACGTGTGCTCTTTCATGCAGGCTCTACAAGTAAATTTGGGTCATTAGCTCAGTAATTTTAAGGCTATCTCGTTTACCGCTTTACCCTCTGCCTGTCCTGCCATTCTGGCCATGGCTGCTTTCATGACCTTACCCAGATCCTTGGGGGCCTTAGCCGAAAGCTCGGAAATGATCTCCTGAAGTGTCTTTTCTATTTCCTCTGAACTTAACTGTTGGGGCAAGTATTCGTAAAAGATCTTGGCTTCTTGCTCTTCCTTTTGGGCCAAGTCCTCTCGATCTCCGCGCCTGAATTCATTTTGAGCTTCCTTGGCTTTCCTGACTAAAGAAGAAATAACTGTCTGAATCTCACCATCTTCTAACTCACGTCCCTTCTCAACCTGCTTGTTTTTCATGGAGGCCTTAAGCATTCTCAGGCAGGAAAGGCGAAGCTCATCCTTCGTCTTCATGGCGTTCTTGAGATCTTCAGAGATTTTTTCAATCAAAGACATGGTTTCCCCAATTGGCAAGGAGCGGAAAAACTTATAAAAGGGATATATCCTGGTGTACACTCAAGCAATGATTTACCGTAACTCTCTATAATATGACAATAAAAATAGATGTCAACCCCTAAAATCACCCAAATTCTTACCCTCGGCAACTCTTATGGCCGTCGCCAGATCAAGGCTTCCATCGTACAGTGCCCTTCCGGTTATAATTCCCATAACACCGCTCTCCGCCAGGGACGACACTTCAACGATATCGGAAATTGTTGAAATGCCACCGGATGCAATTACCGGGATCTGAACGGCCGTTGCCAGAGCCCTTGTTGCATCCACATTCGGCCCTGTTCTCATGCCGTCCCTTTGGATATCAGTGTAAATTATTGCGCTAAATCCGACCCCGTAAAACCGTTTTGCAAATTCCAGCGGAGTCAGGTCAACTTCCTTGGTCCACCCCTCTAAGGCAATACGGTCCTTCCTGGCGTCGATCCCAAGCAGTATCCGTCCCGGAAACTTGATGCAAGCCTTTTTGACAAATTCCGGGTCTTTATGGGCCATCGTACCAAGTATCAAATAATGCAGCCCAAGATCGAAATAAGCCATAAGGGTAGGCATATCTCTCACCCCACCACCAAGCTGCACAGGAATGGGAACAGCTTTGATAATTCTTTTTATTACCGTTTTATTGACCGGTCTCCCCCGAAACGCGCCATCAAGATCTACTATGTGTAGCCTTTTGGCCCCCTGCTCATACCATCTCAATGCCATCTCCTCGGGGACATCAGAGAATACTGTCTCATCTGACATCCGGCCCTGTTTGAGTCTTACACACCGGCTGTCTTTGAGGTCAATGGCAGGAATCACTATCAAATTAAGGGCCCTCCCTCTCAATTTGCTGACTTGGCATTCCCGAGGCTTTTCCTGCTGGTAATTCCGCCAACATCTTTCTGAGCCCAAACATGGCCAGCTTTTCGACTGTCATCCATCGACCCCTGCTCTCGAAAAAAGTCTTCAGATCAAAGATATTTTCGGATAACGATTGCTGGGTCTTATCAAATTTGGACTTCCAAAGAATTGCTCCTCCAGCCGGGTTGATGAGGTGAAGATCAAAGGCCACAGAAGCGGGGCGATTGACTGCATAATCTGTACCCTCTCGCTCTCGCCACCGGTAAATATAACCAGCCAAGACCCCGTCCGCTTCAAAGGTGCTTCCCACTTCTTGAAGAATTTCGATGGGACTCACGCGTAGACCCTTATCCGAACCGACAATGCCTGAAAACACCTCTGTCGCTCTGGCAGGTGATATTGACTCATACCCTTTTTCGGCCGCAACCTTCTCATACAAGACATCAGTCATTCTCTGAACCACATTATGAGGCACTGGTTCCGCCATAAAAATGCTCCCGGATAAAGGGCATCGAACAACGTCAGGCTGCTCGCCCATGGATATGGCAGAATGGAACCCAACGACGACGAGCTTATTAATTCGTGTCTGCAAAGGGGTATATACAATACCGGGCTTTTGAAGGTGACAGCCCCAGTCAGCCATAAGCCCGACCAAAACCCACAGCCACAAAAACAGCTTACCCTTTTTGGAGACCTTGCCACGCATTTGCACTACAGTACGCTATTGACCCTTTTAAAAAAAGGTTTTGTGGAATTATCTGCCCCAACCCTTAAGGCATGAGTACAAATCCAGGCCCTTTTGTATTAGGCTATAGCAGGCCTTTTGTGGAGGGGACACTCCCATCCAACCGGTCCTCCAGGCAGATTGCCTGATCCAGCGCCCTGCCAAAGGCCTTGAAGATAGCCTCTGAAACATGATGCGGTTCCTCTCCTGCAAGAAGATCGATATGCATAGTGATGCCTGCATTAATTACCAGGGCATGAAAAAACTCTTTGATTAAACTAACATCAAATGTCCCGGTCGTTCGTTTTTTAAGGGACACACGATATGACAGAATGGGACGGTTGGAAATATCAATAACTACCCTTGCCAGCGCTTCATCCATGGGAATGGTTGCAACACCATAGCGTTTTATGCCCCTCTTTTCTCCCAGAGCGTCTTTGAGGGCTGCCCCCAAACAAATACCCAGGTCCTCAACAGTGTGGTGATCATCTATCTCTGTGTCTCCCCGGGCGCTCAATTCCATGTCAATAAAGCTATGGGCTGTCAGAAGGCTGAGCATATGATCCATGAAAGCAATACCGGTATCCACCTTTGAAAGACCTCTCCCGTCAAGATTGAGACTAAGATGGATCTCCGTTTCCTTAGTTTTTCTTTTTATTTTTTTTTCACGTTTCATATAATACAATCCTGGTTAAAGGGGCTCCGGCCCAATGGTTCTCACTTCGCCTGGACTCTCTACCCTGTGGTCATGTTCCCCGTTTCCCTCCGAAACGTACCACAGAAAATTTTTTGTACCATAACATACAATCTTTTGAAAAACATATCCCATATTTATTTGATAAACAAGAGGGAATTGGTCAATGGGATTAGTCATGGAAGCTAAAACTCAGAAATATTACTGAAACAGTTGACATGCAGAAAACTCACTTCTAATATGGCCAAGTTCAATGAAAAGTCCTTGGAGAACAAAGATCTGTAGCTAAACCTCAGAGTGCTCAGCAGCTTTGTGGTTAACTATTTAAAAGGAGTTTAGCATGGCCGAAATAGCCAGAAAGGCCCTCATTGACATAGTCGGAGAGGAGAATTTTACGCAAAATCTTATCGATCTCATTTCCTACTCAAAGGACGCTTCGGAACACAGCCACCGGCCCCACGCAGCCGTTTGGCCGACCACTACCGAGCAGATTTCCGCAATCCTCGATCTGGCAAACAGGGAGAAGTTCCCCGTCATTGCTCGTGGGGCCGGGACCTCTTTAGCGGGCTTGGCCGTGCCGGAAAAAGGGGGCGTGATTCTCGATCTGTGCCGTATGAACAAAATCATCTCCATAAGCATAGAAGACCGCCTGGCCGTGGTTCAACCGGGTGTGGTCTACGCCGAACTTGAGCGGACCCTGGCACCCCACGACTTTTTCTTCCCACCTGACCCTGCAAGCGGCACGGTCTCTACCCTGGGCGGCAATGTGGCCACCAATGCCGGCGGAATCAAAGGTGCCAAATACGGCACAACCAAGGATTATGTCCTCTCCCTTCAAGTGGTCCTCCCCGATGGTCGGATTTTGCACACAGGCTCCAAGTGCATGAAAAGCGCTTCAGGTTATGACCTGACCAGGCTCTTTGTAGGCTCTGAGGGAACACTGGGCGTGATTACTGAAATAACCCTTAAGATTAATCCTAAGCCATCGCTGTCTTCCACTGCCATGGCCACCTTTGAAGACCTGGAGGACGCAGGGCGGGCCGTGAGCGAAATCATGCATTCCGGCATCCTTCCCAGTGCGCTCGAGGTAGTTGATCAGCAGACCCTCATTGCCATCAATCAGAATACAGATCTGAACCTGCCGGAAGTGGAAGCCATTCTGGTGGCTGAGACCGACGGACACACCCGTGAGGAGACCCAGTTCCAATTGAACAAGATTATCGAAATTTTCAAAAAAAACAACGCCTCAACCGTAAAGCAGGCAAAGACCAAAGAAGAGGCTGAAGCCCTCTGGGCAGCCCGCAAATCCGCGTATGCGGTTATGTCCCGGATCAATAATAACCTGCTTGTTGAGGACCTTTCTGTGCCCATGTCCAAGGTCCCCGACATGCTCAAGGCGATCTCAGATCTTGCAAAAAAGTATAACCTTAAAATCCCGACCGTCGGTCACGCAGGAGACGGGAATCTGCACCCGACCATCAGTTTCGACGGAACAGATGCTGACGAGGTAAAGCGCGTGGAGGAGGCCTCGGCCGAGCTGTTCAAGAAAGTTATTAAATTAAATGGCACCCTGACCGGTGAACACGGCATCGGCCTGGCCAAGGCACCGTACATGCACCTTGAACATGACCCTGTGACCATGGATGTGATGCGTTCTATAAAGAGATTATTTGATCCCCATAACATTCTTAATCCCGGCAAAATGGCACTGGAGGTCTAAGATGAAAGCCAAATATGACTTTGAAAGAAAATTCCGCGATCAGGTCCTCAGGTGCTCAAACTGCGGCTTCTGCCGGGCGGTATGCCCTGTCTTTGGATCTACTCTTCGCCCTGCCTATAATGCCCGGGGCAAGATGATCATTCTCAAGGAGGTCATGGACCGAACAATCGATTTAAACGACGAACTTATCGAAACCCTTTTTCAGTGCACTACCTGCGCCAGCTGTGCCGAAAACTGCCCCTCCGGTGTAAACGTACCTGATATCATCAAGCAGGTGCGAAAGGATATGGTCAACATTGGCTCCTGCCACCCTGCGTTCAAGGGAATGAACGAAGTGCTCAGGAACCATACAAATATCTATGCAGAAGACGAACCCGAAGATTTCGAAAGGGAACGAAATAAACAGGCTGAATACGTGTATTTTATAGGGTGCGTTGGTTCCTACCGGGAGGATGAGGCGACCATGGAGACCCTGGACCTTCTGGATCGTCTCAACGTGGATTACACCATGATCGATGAGGTCTGTTGCAGCGGCGTGCTGGAGGATGTGGGATATGAAATCAACGAGGAGCTGGCCCGGAAGAACATTGATCTCATCCTGGCAACAGGTGCCAAGGCCGTTATCACAGGTTGTCCTTACTGTTCAAGGACCTTCAATAATAAACCGCAGTATGCTGGTCTTGAGGCAAAGGGGATTAAGGTCCTTCACATCAGCCAGTTCTTGAACGACTTTGATCTGGGTGTGAGGACGGATAAACGGGTCACCTATCATGACCCCTGTGATTTAGGAAGGCACTGTGGAATCTATGAGGAGCCTCGGGAGATCATTCACAAGATTGCACCAAACTTCGTAGAGTTGCGCCACAATCGTGTTGATTCCCTCTGTTGTGGGGCCGGTGGTGGCGTAAGAGGCGCCTATGCCAAGAACTCCATAGCCATGGCCCGCCGTAGATTGGAAGAGGTAGAAGAGGTTGATGCTGAGGTGGTTCTGACAGAGTGTAATTCCTGTGTACATAACCTTTCTAACGCCAGATTGCGCAAACAGAAGTTCAAAATCTACAACATATCTCAATTTGTTAACGGGTTAATGGAAGAGGCTGAATAAAAGCCCGCCATAAACAGGATGGTCAGGATACAAAAGATGCACAAACCAATGTCTATCATGCCTGATAAATTCCGAAGGACCATTTAATCGGGGTTAATACTGTCAAAAAAGCAAAGGAGGAAAGAACGTGGAAATTCAGGGATACAACATGCCGGATGACTTGTACTACGAGGAGAATCACTTTTGGGTTAAGGAGGAAGGGGATCTCCTGGTCATGGGAATGGATGACTTTGCACAGCAAATGGCAGGGGAGATAGTGTACATCCAGCTTCCGGATGAGGGAAAAAGGGTGAAACCCGGCAAGAAATTTGCCAAGATAGAATCAGGTAAATGGCTGGGAAAGGTCTATGGACCTGTCAACGGAGAACTGGCAGCAGTAAATGAAGAACTGGAAATGAACCCGGGATTGATCAATGACGACTGTTACGGCAAGGGCTGGATGTATAAGATAACACCGGATGATATAGCAGAGCTTGAGAATCTGATCCACGGGCCCGGGGCAATTGAAAAATGGCTCCTGGCCGAAATAGAGAAACACGCACAGGAGTGATGGATTGATTTTGCGTTTCGGCTTATGGCTTACAAGTTTAGAGCCAAGGTCCTTCCAACCTGCAACGCGCAACACGAACCTGTCTTTGCTTTACGCCCATATTAAGATCAAGGTTTTATGGTTTCTTAGTTGTAGAATTTCTTAGACGTACAATTATGTCCAATCAGGATTACAGTGTCAGGCAGCTTCTTGAAATGGAGGCCTGTACCAATTGTCAGGTCTGTGCGGATGTGTGTCCGGCGGTTTCTGCCTCCCAGGACGGGGAATTATCCGGCGTTTTCCGCATAAATGGCCTCAGGCAGATCTTGAAGAGCCGGGCAGGGCTTTTTCGCAGGGTTTTTGGAAAAAAAGCTCCATCCGAAGAACAATGGAAATACTATAGTGACACTGTCTTTCGATGTACACTCTGTGGCAATTGCCAGGAGATCTGCCCGGTTGGCATCCATCTAAAGGACTTATGGCTGTCTCTCCGCCAGGACCTTGTTCATTCAAAACACTATCCCAAAAAAATTGAGATGATTCGGGATAACTTAGAGGAAAGCCGCAATGTCTTTGCAGAAGACAATGAAGAGCGGGCCGATTGGGTTGAAGATATGCGCGATGCCCCGGAACATGGTTATCTCAAGGATAAGGCCGAGGTAGTCTATTTCACAGGATGTGTGGCCTCCTATTTCCCTCTTGCCCAGAAGATTCCCATGGCGCTGGCGGAGATTTTGGATGTAAGCGATGTGGAGTTTACGCTATTGGGAGAGGATGAATGGTGTTGTGGTTTTCCAATGCTGGGGGCGGGATTAAAGGATATGTTTCAAGAGTTCATGGATCATAACCTTGAGGCGGTCAGCGAAAAAGGGGCGCGGGAAGTAGTTTTTGCCTGCCCTTCCTGTTTTCAGATGTGGCGCGAATACTATCCCCACAAATTTCAGATTACCCATGCCACTCAGTTCCTGATGAAATTGGTCAAGGAAAAAAGAGTCCCCCTCCAAGAGATTTCATTGAAAGTCACCTATCACGATCCGTGCGATTTGGGGCGAGGGGCTCGAGTATTTGATGAACCCAGAGAAACCATCAGTTCAATTCCTGGGGTTGAGTTTGTGGAGCTCCCTCATAATCGGGCCGATTGCAAGTGTTGTGGGGGTGGCGGCAACCTCGAGATGATCGATGCAAAGCTTTCTGCAGAAATTGCCAAGCAAAAGATCGAAGAGGTTGTGGGCACTGGCGCTGAGGCGGTTGTCACATCCTGTCAACAATGTGTAAGGACCATGATGACCTATGTGAGGAGGAACAAGGTCCCGGTCGAGGTAATGGATATCACTCAACTTATCCACCGGGCCCTTAAACATTAACTCCCGCGCAAAGTCCCGTCTATCCGCCTGGGCAGACTCAGTCATTAGTTTGTAAACCAATCAAAAACCGATACCTTAAGTCTCAGGTAGTTTTCGGAGTTGTAACAACTTAGTGTTTTGAAAAAACCAACCATGGCCCTTCCTGTCCTGTTTTCAAAGAGCTAAAGTTTTACTCGGAGTTTAAATATGATGAAGTGGCGACTCCTTGACACACCGCCAATGACGGCGGCGGAAAATATGGCGCTGGATGACACCCTTTTGGAGCTCAGAGGGAAAGGGGAGAGTCACAATACCATACACTTTCTCCAGTTCTCCCCCAGGGCAGTTCTTTTGGGGTTTCACCAGTCTGTCCAGGAGGAGATCCGTACGGAATACTGTCAGGCCCAGGGAATCCATATCAATCGTCGCAACACCGGAGGAGGCGCGATCTTTTTTGATGAGAGTCAATTGGGCTGGGAGGTAATCTGTGACAAATCATTTTTTAATGTAGTAATTCCCACCAACACACTTTTCAAGACCCTGTGTGATCCAGTTATTACAGCCCTTGATACTTTGGGTATTGTTTCTAACTTTCGCCCGAGAAATGACATTGAAGTCAAGGGACGGAAGATATCGGGGACAGGAGGGACCGAGTGTGATGGGGCGTTCCTTTTCCAGGGCACAGTGCTCACGGACTTTGACGTGGACACAATGTTGAGGAGCCTTAAGATCCCTGTAGAGAAACTCAAGGCAAAGGAGATAGATTCGGTCAAGGAGCGGGTGACCTGCCTAAAATGGGAACTGGGCTATACACCCCCGCTGGAAGATATAAAAAACGCCATTAAAACAGGTTTTGAAAGGTGTCTGGGAATCAGGCTTGAGCCGGCGGGATTGACGGAATCAGAGAAGAAGCTCTTTGAGAAAAAATTGCAATATTACCGGTCTCCCGAGTGGATCGATTTTGTCAGGCCAAGATTTAAGAGGCGGAATGTAGTTCAGGCGGCCTACAAGTCAGAGGCAGGCATGGTCCGGTTTACCCTGGTGGTGGACCTTGTTCAAAAAAAGATCAAGGATATTTACATTACCGGTGATTTCCTGTCTTTCCCTCCACGCGCCCTGTTTGATATGGAGGCAAACTTGAGGGGTGTTTCGCTCCATCGAGGAGTTATCCACCGTATTATACAACAGTTTTTTAATGAGGGGCGGATCATAATCCCAGGCATGGACCCCAATGATTTCTTAAAGCCTCTGGATCAGGCACTGGAAAAGATCGCCATTTCCGACTACGGTATCCCTCTTGAATACTGTAACTTGATCTCAGTAACCAACGGATCGTTTGGAGAAGTCCTCAAGAAAAGGCCTTCCGTTCTCCTGTTACCATACTGCTCTAAGCAGACAAGTTGCGAGCTGAGGTATAAGAAGGTTTGTAGAACCTGCGGAGATTGCTCAGTCGGACCTG
>CP070700.1:2455061-2458832 GCA_020349865.1 Desulfobacteraceae bacterium | reverse complement strand
GAACTCGCACTTACCGGATAAAATCTTTCACCTCCTTTCTTCCGCTTTCTTCATGATATAGGTTATTACTATTCAGGCATGCCCTCAGGGCCTCGACAACCTGGCCATAACTTACCTGCCAACCCACAAAGGCCAGCTTCGTAGGGCCTGGCTCATCCATCCGTATCCACTCTGTCTTTCCACCAACGTGATTTACAAAAAAACGCTTATCCTTTAAAAGGGCAAAACCTTTCACCCTATAGAGCTTGAGGGGCAGATCTTCCATGAAATGTTGAAAACAATCTGCTTTAAAGGGAGTTTTATTTTCAAAGGCAAAGGACACGAATCCCATCCTCTCAGCACTGCCATGATCTGAATGAACATGGGGAGAATGGTACGCTATTTCATGATCCACCTTAGCTGTTGGTTCCCAGAGCACTTCAGGATCTATCTGGCAATGGTGGGTGGGCACGACCGAACAGGAGGAGTTAATCTCTTTTATCTCCTGAAGAGACCGTGTTACGTCTTTGCCGGGTATTAGATCAACCTTGTTGAACAACAACAACTCAGCTGCCTTGATCTGATTATAGAACAGGGGGCCAAAGTACTCCCGCCCCTCCCACAAATCCCCGGACAGAACTGTCACGACTTTCGTCACACCTAATCGTTTCTGCAATTGAGAGGTTTTCAGGAAGTGAAGAACATCAAAGGGATCCGCCACACCTGTTGCTTCAATGAAAAGTCGTTTCGGATGAAAACGCTCAAGAATCTCAACTAAAGTACTATGAAAATCTACCTGAATCGTACAGCAAATACAGCCGTTCGTTAATTCATAAACGGGTGCGTTCAGTCCTTGAAGGAGTTCTCCGTCTATCCCAATTTTGCCGAATTCATTGACCAATATTGCAGTTCCTGATAAGTCTCCGGGCCAGTTCAGAATGTTCCTTAGTAGCGTTGTCTTCCCTGCTCCCAAAAAACCTGCAATAAGAATCACATCACAGAGAGTATCTTTTTCGCCCATCATCATGATTTATCTAAACGTGGCTGATCCGTTTAATATTGCCAAAATTTAATAAAAAATAATATCCAGTCTCAGGTATCCAACTACTCCACAAGTATGATGCCATAATAACCAAAAGTTTCATTCACATGTCTTGCGACCCGCGATGTTTTCCCAAGATTCTGGAGTGTTCCGATCACGTCAATTGAAAAGGACTCAACGGCGGGCCTTCTTTCCTGGGGAAAACGGCAAGCCTCCGGGTAGGTGCATTCTTTGCAGAGGGCGCACGTCTCACCCACCAGACTGAATGCCTTGTAGTATCCTTCCAGGAAGAGCAGGCGCTCCAGGCTCACCGTCCCCTTCCAGTAACGCACCTGCTTGGCCCTTTTCCTGCCATTATTCAGATAAAACTCCTGACAATTCTGATTGCCCACCAATAGAAGCGCTAAAGAATATTCTCCGAGAATAACACGGGCCCGATCAGAGCTGGGTGTAGCAGGCGGGCAACACCAGTTGGTATCGTAATGGCTGCAGCCGTAGTGGCATTTCATCCGGACCCATTCAGCAACAACAATATCTTCGGTACTGAAAGGGAAAATGGCCTCCAATCCATAATCCTTTCCCTTTTTGAGAAGGCGTTGAATTAATGCATGAGATATGCCCCCATTTCCGTTCCTGAAGGGCACAATCTTGTGGGTTTGCATGAAGCCTTTCTCCCGATTACGACTCAAATTTGATCACAACGTCTCGCGGCAGGGCCATATCCATGGCCACTTCCACGGTTTTTAGTACAGCCATGGGAATGGGGCAGGAAGCGTGGCAACCCGTCCGCTGTGCAGAGACATATACAGGATTATTGGTTACGGGTGCGAAAAGTTCCCTCAGTTTTATATGCTTTACCTCCCTGGACAAACGCTGGATCTGCTTACATTCCGAACCCGTAATCTTAATGGAGACCAGGCCGTATGACTCTTTCCGCGCCTCAATAACACAGGGAAAACCACAGATCCCAGGTTCTGCCCTCACCCGTATAGCATTAGATTTTGAACGAGACTGATCACCCACAAAAAATCAGCCTCTCTCAGCACCTATTTCTGATGAAGGATTTCATCAGACACGATTCCTTCCAGATGGGGAAATTCGTCCACCATATGGGGTATCTGCATACACTCCATGAACTGCTTCTGAAAGTCTTCCTCCACCGTGAGTTCGATGTACTCCACATTTCTGGAAACCCAGTTGGCCTCATCACGTTTCTTACGGTTCAGGAGTGCAGCCCTGCACCCATCTCCGGCGGCATTGCCCACAGAGAAAACCTTTTCGATCTCACAATCCGGAAACAGTCCCATTATTAAGGCCTTTTCACGATCCACGTGGGTACCAAAGGCACCGGCAATCTTTATTTTGTCCATCTTGTCCATGCCCATGCGACGCATCATAAGCTTGCACCCGGCATGCAGGGCTCCCTTGGCCAGTTGGATCTGTCTTACGTCCCGCTGCGTAATCACCACATCCTTATCAATACTCGTCTCCTCTGCCCAAGCAAGGACAAACTCCGGCTGGTTGTTGTCCGAGTTTTTCCGATAGCGGTTGGACTTTTGTTCCTTATTAAACGCGCCGCTCTTGGTGACGACACCCGCCCGGTAAAGCTCAGCGAGCACATCCAGAATCCCTGATCCGCAAATACCCTTACACTTCATATCCTTGGGTTCAGAGTACTGCCGCCAGGCATCTCTGCCGATGACCTTGTAATCCACCTCGTGCGTATCCGGATCAATTTTGATCCGCTCTATGGCCCCCGGCGCTGCCCTCATACCAAATTGGAGCTGGGCCCCTTCAAGGGCAGGACCTGTCGCACATGAGGATGAGATCATCTTTTCCTTGTTTCCGAAAACCAGCTCGCCATTGGTCCCTATATCGATAATGAGCTGGATCTCATCGGATTTATAAGGTTCCTCTGCGATCAGAACGCCCACATTATCTGCACCCACAAAACCTGCCTCGTTGGGGAGCACAAATACATAGGAACCGGGGTTGATGTTGATGTCCAGGTCCCTGGCCTTGATGTCAAGGCTGTGGTGAATCACCGGTGGAAACGGAGCGAGTCCCACATACTCAGGGTTTAGCTTGAGCAAAATGTGGTGCATGGCCGTGTTGCCTCCGAGGGTTATATCTTCAAGATCCTCCCTGGACAGGCGGAGATAGGTCTTACCCTCCTCAGGCACCTCCACCCATTCTTCAGGGCCTTCATAGCCTTTGGGCTTTTTCACTTTTTTCTTTGGTGGGTAGGTGTTTTTGATAGCCTCGTCAATCAGCCAGTTGAGTCCTTCGATCATGTCATCACTCATCCGCTGGAGACCGTCTGTAGTGGTCATATGAAATGTGATTCGTGCCATTACGTCTTCGCCATACTTGCACTGGGGGTTCATGAGGGTGACCGTATCAACGACCTCCATGGTTGTGAGATCGCAGAAGTAACCGGCCACCGTGGTGGTCCCAACATCGATTGCAAGGCCATAGGTGTGCTCAACCTTGCCCGGCCGAACCCGGATGATTTCCTGATCCATCCAGACGCTAACAGTCACCTTCCAGTCACCGTCGCGCAGGGCCATGGGAAGCTGACGCAGGGTAAATATATCTATCTTCAGATCCTTAAGGCCATATTCCTTTTGCAGTTGCCTGCATATCCGTTCGAAATCGCCCATAGGCTCTTCGAAAGTGGGAGGTTCTACCTCCACATAGAATAGTTTCACGGCCGGGTCATGTTCGATATAAATATCTCGGGCTTTCTT
>CP070700.1:2451284-2454961 GCA_020349865.1 Desulfobacteraceae bacterium | reverse complement strand
TCAAAGCAAAAGATGGCTGTTGTGGACCGCTACCTCTTGCTCCTGGACAGAATCCGCTTTGAATATATGAAGAGATTGGGTTGGCTGGAGAGCTACCCTGGGGAGGAATTCACCCTGGTGGATTTTGTCACTCAATTTGAAGCGTTAGCGCCAGGGCTGCAGACAAAGACTCCTTTACTCAGCCGGAACCATCCTGACTACGAGAGATTTTCTAAAATGGGCGCATTTGAGAAGGAAGAGTTCATTAGAAAACTCATACCCAAGGCCTTGAGAGAGATTCAAGATTCTTCCACCACCTTATAGACCTTGTCATTCTCTCGGACCCTTTCCTTGACCTTAACCCCGATAAGGTCACCCACCTTGGCTTCTTCAATCGGTTGATTATCAAGCTCCATGCTGAGCACTTCTTCGGTGAAATCCGTGGTGTGACCTACATACTTCAATACATCTCCCTTCTTGATGCTCCCACTGGTCACCTCGATGGCGGCTACGCTCGGCTTGGCAAAAAATTTGACGATGACACCCACCTGTTTTTCCGGCATCCTGCTCCCCTCCTAGTTGAGACCTTTGAAAAATGCTCTCTTTTGCCCGATCTCCCGCCCACCTCGCCTGAGTGAGCTCAGGCTTGCGATGGCGGGCAGGCTACGTCAGACTCGGATTTTAACACGCCATAGCTTTTTGGCTGGTGAATCCTCGAAATACTTCAATGTATTCCTGTGGTTAAAATCCTTATCTTCCCCTCCGGGGCGTAGGCCCTACAGGCCGGAGGCTTGACCATGCGAAAACTATCTCATTTCTGGATGAACACTCGTTAATCAAGCGGCCGACACCACCGCCCGTGATAGTGATAATTTGAAAAATCATCTGTTAGCCGCAGCCATAGGGCTACAACAGTCCTGTAAACCGGAGCACCCAGTAGACTATAATGCTTATCAATAAGATAGGTGTGAACGCCGTGCGCCTCTCCAACATAGCAATCAGGCGGACAGACTCCAGGTGAGCACGCTCGGGTAAAATGCCAATAATCATCATCAGAGCAAACCCGACCAGGAAAAAAGGAGCGAATGCATGTACGTGCAAGGCGGCTCTCCATTCTCCCTGGATCAATAGAGCCATAGCGGAACTTAATCCACAGCCCGGGCATTGTATCCCAAGTGATGCCTTGATTGGGCACTGCCAGCCCGGAATTCCCACTGCCGTGAGCCAAACTTGCAGTGCGGCCACACCCCCCAATATGAGTATGATCCGGCGGTTCTGAATCAGGGGGGTCAAGACAGGCGTAAAGAAAAACCTCGTCATCCGGGATCGAGCTGGCTCCCGAACCGCTTTGAAAATAACACTTTGAGCAAATGTTGCAGTAAGGCCCTGTTTCATCTTCCAACTGACAGCCTGCGGTACGTATACCTGCATCCGTAAAAAAAATAAAGAATTTGTTTTAGGAGCCTTAAATAGAAGCGTCTCTGAGAACCATCACCCAAAGACGTCTTTGAAGCCAACCGTCGGTAACCCGGCGATCATGGCCCTTTGGCTGTAGACCCGTAGTTTTGCGTCATCGCCTTTCAGCGATTTTGCCCTTTCATCACATCCGTATTTTGTTGGTAAGTTTAAAAAAAATCCTTCACTTTGTCAAATAGTTTTTAATAAATTAACTAAAATTTAAATAATTAATTTATAGATATATGATAGAAAAAAAATAGTCATAGTAAAGTTTATTGTAGTTGTATTGAACAAAGTTAGCAAGAGATCTTCATGGGGCAGGATAATTCTGGAGAGTGTGTCAAAAAGCTGGTCTTCCCAAAGGTTTTTAATATGATTCTCTGTCATTCATAAAGCTTTTATAAAATTGGTAACTATGGGTTTCCTCATAGGAGATCTCCCTTATGGGAATGTGATCAAAGCTTAAGATCTGAGCACCCGGAAAGCTTAGAATGACTGGAGAATGGGTCGAGATAATAAATTGCCCCTTTCCCTTAAGGGTTATTTTCACGAGAGTCTTTAAAAGAGTAAGCTGATTTAGGGGGGACAATGCTGCTTCCGGTTCATCTAAAAGGTACAGACCCCTAATCTTACACCGGTTCTCAAAAAAAGAGATAAAGGCTTGGCCGTGAGACTGCTGGTGCAGTGACAGTCCACCGTAATACTTGAGAATAGAGGGGTCGGTCATGGTCATGTCATCAAGGTTTGAGGCATAGTTGAAAAAATTTTCGGCCCGGAAGAGAAATCCCTTGGGAATTACTCCTTTGGGTTGGGCCGTTTTAAGGGAAACGAAATTGTGCAGTCTTGTTTCATATGGGTTTTCGTGGATAATATGCTTTTTTTCGCCACCCCAAACAGTCAGGCCATAGTTCCGGGCTATGGCCTCCAAGAGGGTGGACTTGCCGGTACCATTTTCACCAACAAAAAAGACTACGTCGGTGGTGAAATCCAAGCGGTCTGTTTCCCGGAATACCTTGAGGCTGAATGGGTACCGGTCCCTTTTGGGAAAATTCTTGTTGTGGATCAGGACTGATTCAATGAACATGGCTAGGGATTGCGCTGTTCGCAATTTTGATTCGACTCTAAATCGTAATCTTTTAGGCGGTTATTGATTCCACAACCGAGGCTGCATATTGCTTCGACCACCAGCGTGTCTGGCGGGGGAAGATTAAATTTGCAAAGTTCTGCCGGATCCACCCATCTGATTTCCTGGCACTGTAAAGCCTTTGGTTTGCCAGCTAACGTGATACAATTGAATACATGCAGGGAAATCATTTTATTGTCGTATTCGTGTTTGACTGTGAGCAATAGCCTATGTGCCTTGATCTTTAGTCCCAGTTCTTCCCTGATCTCCCGCACCAGGCAATCTCTCAGGCTTTCACCCTTTTCCTGTTTTCCTCCTGGAAATTCCCATAAGCCCTCAAGGTGGCTTCCTTTCGGGCGTTTGGCAATCAGCACCTTCTCATTTTTCCAGATTAACCCAGCCGTTACATGAAAATGGGGTTTGCTATTGTCCCAGTTCACTTTGGACTCCCCTTACCCTCAGTCTGAGATAGGCTTCCTCAGCTTCTTCATGGTCGGGCGATATTTCAAGTATTTTTTTATATGCCTCTAGTGCTTTTGGGTATTCCTCCTGTTTTTCCAAGAGCCTGGCCAGATGGATCAATAACTTGATATCCGCCGGTCTGACTTTCAGAATCTCCTCTATGTGCTCGATGGCCGCTTCTTCTTTCCCGGTCTCCAGATAGGCCAATACCAGGTATCCTCTCAAATCCGTCTGTTCGGGATTTGCCTCCAAACCCTTTAGCATAATACGGATAATACTCTCATAATCTCCCCGGGTGCTTAGCCGATCAAAAATGTAATGATAGGAAGCGGTCTCTTTTGGGCTTAATTCAACAAGAATCTGGGCCTCGCTTAAGGCCAGCTTGGCATTGTTCTGCTTCTTGTATATGTCGAATAAAATTTCGTGAGCCGCTGCATCCTTTGGGCGCGATTCCAAGTAAGTCGTGAAATAATTCAAACTCGCCTTCAGATCTCCTGTTTCATATTCAAGGGCACCTAAGTTGAACCTCACGGTTTCGTTTTTTGGCTCCAGCGAAAGGATTCTTTTATAAATCTTTTTTAATTCCTGCTTCTCTCCTCTCTTTTCCAAAACCTGGGCCATCAACACCAGGGTCTCAAGTGATTTCGGTTCTTCC
>CP070700.1:2446750-2451184 GCA_020349865.1 Desulfobacteraceae bacterium | reverse complement strand
GCCTCAAAAGCAGAGTAAGGAAATCCGATGTCACGCATCAGCTCGGCACGTCCGATCTCGAAGTACGTAAGGTAATTTCCATAATACACCACACCCATACGGTCAGTGTCCTTATACCGAACACGGATTTTGGTCTCGTGCCAATCATTCTCTGACATGTTGATTACCTCTTAATTCCCGGCTTATTTCTGCATATTATGTAAAGAGTTGGAGACGTCAAAAGGCTTAATGGTTAATCTGTATACTTATAAAATTCTTATAAATCTGTAGCTTTCTTGAAAAACGGCGTAATCTCATTGCAATTTGAGATAAAAGCATCGTAGCAACAAGAATGGTTGGATAGTCTGTTGAAAACCAATGGGAAAGTCAAGTTCAATTTGTTCCAACTTAAAGGCCTTTACTCCCACACCGCCTCTCCGTTAATGGGCCTTAATGCGTCCCTTCGGGGTTCTGGGAATCATGTGTGTGGCTTGAAAAAGCGATTCTCAAAAACGATTTTTCTTGACTTAAAGACCTTTTTGGCATTGCATTAAATGAGTATTTCACTTCAGCCAGTTAACCTCTATCCAGGAGGTTACCCCATGGAGAAAAACCTCAAAATGTGCTTTCTTTGCTCCTGACAGGGCTGTGTCGTTCTGTTGGGGGCACAAATACTTTCATTTCTTAAAATCATCGATTATCTCAACTGCCCCCAACGCTTTTTTGGTCTTTCTGCCTTTGTATTTTAGGGTTTGATTAACCCAGAGTCGAAAGGAGGGGTAAACATGCCACTCAGCTTTGATTATTTTGAAAGGATAATAGAAGCAGTAGAAAGTTCAGAACGTGCCTACGAAAATGGAGATATGGAGGAAGCAGCAGAGTATATGGAGGAAGTTAGGCATATTGCGAAAGAATTCTTGGAAGAGTTGGAGCGTAGTCAAGAGGAAGGTGAAGATGAATGAGCAACTTGCTTATAGTCTTGCCACTTCGCCCGAAAAGCGAAAATGCCCTAAATCGCTAACCAGTGGGCTAACTTTCATGGATGGATAGTCAGTACCTTTGTGAATTAAAATCTTTTAGTAAGGAGGATGTCATGAGAAAAGAAATCATGAATTACGAAACCCTGCTGAAGGTTACTCATGCTGTCGTTATGTCCAAGGATCCCGAAGAGGTAGCCTTACTCATTGTGGAAAGTGTAAAGAGCGCCTTGGAGGCTAAGGGATGTGCCTTATTCCTTTTCAACCGTAAAACCAATGAACTGGAGGTCGCTGCGTCGATGGGGTTAAGTGAGGAGTATCTGAATAAGGGTCCTCTGAGCGCCATGCGCTCCATCGCCCACTCGTTAAAAGACGGACCGGTTGCCATTGATGACGTCACGGATGATCCCCGAATTCAGTACCCAGAGGAGGCAAAAAAAGAGGGCATTTCTTCAATCCTGTCTGTGCCGATTGTCTTGCGAGAAAATCCGATTGGAGTCCTGAGAGTTTACTCTGCCGAGCCCTGGGAAGCCACCTTAGAAGATGTGAATTTTGTACAGGCTGTGGCCCAAATTGCTGGAATGGCCTTAGAAATGTCCCGTCTTTACAAAGGTCTAAAGGACAGCATCGAGATATTAAAGGCGAAGCGGGATCCGAAAACGATGAAATCTAAAAGATAGGCTCATCTTAGTTTTTGGAATTTAGAGCGAATCTTTCCCCGTCACGTTGTGGTTAGAATGGGAAGGAGGGAAAGCCTTGCAGGTATGTTAGGAGAACGTTTGCTTGAGAGCTATGCGCGTTACGAAAAATTGTTCAAAGGCCAAACCTTTGTATAAGAGAAAAATCGAAATCACATAAAGATGCGCCTGAATCCTAAAAACGAATTGAGGTCCAAAAAGTCAATGCTATAACTTGTAATCAATGCTCGGATCATTTAGAATCCACCTAATCAATTTCCCCAAGCATCAAAAAAAGACTGATATTCCTAAATATACTGTCGCAAAGGGAGGTAAATAGACTATGGCTGGAAGATCACTGGGCCAAAACTACGAACGGGCTGCACAGGTGATTTGCAAGCAGGGCATTGTGCCATTCCCGGTTAACGACACTACAATCTCGATCTTGAAGCACGTCATTGAGGACTACGAAGAAGAACTCGATTTCATCTATGCGTTCCGTCAGAAGGCGTCCCAGACCATGGAGCAATTGAAGAATTCGAGTAATCTTCCCGAGGAGAAGATTGAACGCCTCGCAAATAGTCTTGCGAAGAAAGGAATGATCTGTAACCAGCCGAGCTCAGCCGGGATCATGGTCTACCGGTTGCTTCCCCTCATGACGGTTGGGTTGATGGAGTATGTGTTTATGGGCGAGCTAAAGCGGGACAAGAAGGAACAACAGCTGGCCGGATTATTCGAAAAACTTATAGATGAAGTAAGGGACCAAGTCCAAGATAACTATGATAATTTAGTCCCAATCTTCAAGATGGCTCCCCCTGTGGATCGGACTGTGCCCATACGGGCTACCGAGGACGGGAAGGACATTGAAATCATCCCTGTCGATAAGAGTATCGAGGTGGTTGAGGAATTCATCCTGTCGAGCCAGACGGTCGAAGAGATCATCAATAAGTTCGAAGACATTGCAGTGGGTCGCTGTTTCTGCCGCCAGCGGCGAAAAATGTTAGGGGAACCCTGCGCCACAGACGCACCAATAATGAACTGTTTCACCTTTGGCAAGTCCGCACGCCACACTGTCGCCCAAGGATTTGCGCAGAAAATCACAAAAGAAGAAGCGTTCAAGATAATGAAGGAAGCGGAGGAGGCCGGCCTCGTCCACAAGGCCTTTCATCCTAACTCGAACTAATCTCGCCCGGAAACGAGTATCTGCAACTGCTGTAAAGACTGCTGTGACACCCTGAACGTCTGGCGCGATGGCGCGTTACCTTTAATTAATTCTACTTATTACTTATCAGTTATCGACAAGGAGACCTGCACAGGATGCGGCGCGTGCGAGGATCGATGCCCCACCGAGGCAATAAAGTTAAACGACAATGAATTGCCTGAACGCGACGAGAGCGCTTGCTTTGGGTGCGGAATCTGCGCGAGATTCTGCCCGGAGGAAGCAATCTCGTTGAAAGAGGGGTTACGTAAGGTATTCATCCTCCCGCCCCGGCTGCGCCAGCCGGCCTAAGACTATAAAATCTACTTTCTATCTTCATTTGAAAACAGAAACCGATCACCCTTATATGTTCATTGAAACAGGTAAGTTGTGGAGGTCGTGATAGATTTGAAGAAATGGCAAATGGGTTTAAACCCTGCCAGCGAAAACCAGTCACTATAATTAATTTAGTTATAGGGGTAAAAATGAACATTTCAGGGAAAAAACTCAAATTTTTTAACAAGATTCGCGAAACCATGGATTGGGAGAAAAGAAAGGCGGATCTGAACAAGAGGTTTCTGGAAACCTTTCAGAATGCCTATCAGCACTCGAAGGCATATAAGGAAATATTTGACTCTGCCGGCATAGGATTATCTGACGTCAAGGGCATAGAGGATCTGGAAAAGCTTCCAATCCTTCGTATGAGCGATCTGGTAGTGAGGCAGAAAAGAGATTTTCCTTTTGGAGGATTCGAAACCATTGATGCCGGCAGAGTCCGACGAATCTACATCAACCCGGGAGTCATCTGGCAACCTGGAGACTGGGAATATCGTGATACCTCGTGGGCCGAAGCCCTCTGTGGATCAGGTATTAAAGAGGGAGATCGAATCATCAACACCTTCAATTACCACATGTGGCCTTTTGCCTTCATGCTGGATGAGTGTGTGAAGATGATCGGTGCTACAGTCATCCCTACGGGTGTGGGCAACACGCTGGCGCAGGCCAAGATAATGCAAAAGCTGAAGGTCAATGGATTCATGGGCACCCCCAGTTTTCTCATGACCCTTACCCAGCGTGCTGAGGGAATGGGTATGGATCTGAAGAAGGATATTTTTCTTGAAACCGGCCTTGTGAGTGCAGAAATGCTCCCCGAATCCCTGCGCTCCCGCTTACAGAAAAGACTTGAGATGACCATACGTCAGGCATACGGAACCGTGTTTCTGGGTTGCATCGGTTATGAATGCCATTACATGACCGGCCTTCATGTACCTGATAACATCCTGGTGGAAGTGGTGGACCCTAACACCGGAAGGCAAGTAGAACAAGGGGCTACAGGCGAAATCGTCGCAACCAATTTCAGCACCTTTTACCCCATGATCCGGATGGCCACTGGTGACCTCTCCATGTTAGCCCGGGAAGCATGTCCCTGCGGGAGAACCGGACCCATGTTCAAAAAAATTATAGGGAGAATTGATCAGGCCACCAAGGTGAGAGGCACCTTTGTCCATCCCTGGCAGGCAGATGAAGTCATTTCCCGCTACCCGGATGTCTTTAAGTATCAAGTAGTGGTTACTCGAGAAAACCACAAAGATGTCATGACCTT
>CP070700.1:2443676-2446650 GCA_020349865.1 Desulfobacteraceae bacterium | reverse complement strand
TCCATGGTGTTTCTCCTTGTCTCCACCTATCATCTAATTTTATTCTTGACAACCCTGCGCTAACGTTTTATTTAGAGAACAATTGTTTTCTATAGAGAATATCACAATAAGAGATGGATAAGGATGAAGGCAGAATTCAAAAGAGTCCCGGCAATAGACAAATGCTTCACCATTCTGGGTTTTCTTGCCAGATCAAAAAAGCCCCTGGGCATTAGCGACATATCCAGAGCATTAAAATACAATAAAAGCACCGTTTTTAACATTGTTTATACACTCAATGATTTAGGGATTCTCGAATACGGACGTAATAACAAGTTTGGCTTTGGAACCCAGCTTTATGCATTGGGCAAAGCGGCCGGTAGCGGCTCCGAATTGATCAGTACGGTTCATCCTTATCTGGAGGAGATCAACCAAAAAACCAAATTGTCGGCATTCTTAGGTATACGGTCAGGACTACGGGCCATTATCGTGGATAAGGTTGATTCGGCCTTTGATATAAAGATCTCTTCCGAGATCGGCATGAAACTACCCCTTCTTGCCGGAGCCGGGGGAAAGGCTCTTTTGTCGCAACTGTCCGACACTGAGATAGAAAAGATTTTGTCACAGAACAAATTGAAAAAATTCACCCGTTTTTCCTGTCTGAACAAAGAGAAATACAAAAAAATGATAGAAAGGACCCGTCAAGACGGCATAGCTTTCGATAGGGAGGAGTATATTGAAGGAATAGGTGCCTTTGCGGTTCCTTTAAACATTGACAGATCTGATTCACAGGCTGCTATCTGGGCGGTGGGTTTGAAAAGACAGATTACCGATGAGGTCATCGTGCCTTATGCTGAGTTCTTAAAAAAGATCGCCACAGAAATTGAGATTCGGCTCTCGACAGAATAAGGAAATACCTCGCTGAGGCCTGTTTTGACTTGAAAATCGGCGCCATATAAAAGAATGAGGGGAAAAGCAGATTCTTATCGCTATCACCCTATCAGTTTAATTGGTTAGTGGAAATGAGGGCAAGGTATGGTGAAGTTCTTGGAAGGATTTACACCCTATAAAAAAGCGGATGCTGAAAAGTATAACTCGTGTCGGTGGTGGTCAGGACTGACATTTGGAGATATACTTGACAGGGCCGCAGATATTCACCCTGAAAAAGAGGCCTTTGTCGATCGGAAGACACGTCTTACTTATGGGGAGGCTCGTAAAAAGACAAATAAGCTGGCCATAGGACTTATAGATTTGGGCATCCAGCCCTTGGATAGGGTCCTGGTTCAGCTTCCAAACTGGAACGAATTCGTTTTTGCCTATTTCGCCCTTCAAAAAATTGGAGCTATCCCGATATTGTTAATTGACCGATATCGCCAGTTAGAAATAAACAACCTGATTATCCTTACGGGGGCCACATCCTGGATTGTTGCATCCAGATATAAAAAAACAGATTATGCTCCCATTATCAATGATATCCTCAATGAGAATCCGGAGTTTAAGAATGTTATTACAGTCCGTGGAGACAGGGATCATAAGCCGTTTTCAAGTCTCGAAAGGCTGATCGAGGATGCTGAAATGACCGAGGATAATCTCGCCCGTCTTACCAGCAGAGCACCAGATCCCATGCAGGTGGCCCATATGGGGCCAACGGGCGGGACCACCGGAGCGCCTAAGATTGTTCCCCGCACGCATAACAGTCTCATCACGGGCATCGAATATTGCTCCAAATCGTGGGATCAGAACAACCAGGACGTTAACCTGCTCGCAGGTCCTATAGGTCATGACCTAACGTTCACCAAGGGCTTTATCGGAAGTATTATCATGCTTGGAAAAATTATATTCCTGGATTCCACAGACGATAAAGAGATCTGTGAGACCATTGAAAATGAGAAAGTGACCTCCATTATTTGGGTCCCCACACTGGCACAAAGGATGCTCCAATACAAGGATCTTGATAAGCATGATTTGAGTTCCTTAAAAAAAATGCACAGCGCAGGGGGAACAAGCCACCCTGATCTCGTCAAGGATGTCACGAAAAAATTGAAAATGAAATTTTACAATGGATATGGCGCGACAGAAGGAATGACGACCATCACACGCACCACTGATGATTTAGAGACAATCTGTACTACCGTGGGGAGGCCCACATGCCCTTATGATACATATAAGGTCATTGATAAAGAGGGGCATGAACTCCCCCCTAACACGCAAGGTGAATTAATTCTTAAAGGCCCCGGTGTATTTACAGGCTATTATAATAATCCGGAGGAGAACAAAGAGGCATTCACTAAGGACGGCTTTTTCAAGACCGGAGACGTGGCCACAATCGATGAAAAAGGCTATATCAAACTCACCGGCCGTATCAAGGAAATGATTAACCGAGGCGGTGAGAGTATCAGTGCCACGGAAATCGAGAGACTCATCAACCGTCACCCAGATGTCGCAGCAGTGGCTGTTATCCCTATGCCTGATCCGACCATGGGTGAAAGGGTTTGCGCCTATATCCAGCCCAAAGCCGGTACGCAACTGTCCTGGAACGAAATCATTTCCTTTTTGAGAGAGCAGAAAGCCTCTGTGCTACAATTGCCTGAGCGGATTGAATTTATTAATAACATGCCATATACTGGCGCAGAAAAACTGGATAAGAAATTTCTGCGGGAAGACATTGAGAAAAAGCTTCAGGCGGCTGGATAAGCCAAGGAGGAGAAAAGGATAAAACAAAATGGAAAGGGGTTGAATAATGGGAGAAATCAAGAAAATTCGAACTGTCTGTCGTAGCTGCCATGGAGGATGTGGGGTCATAGCCCATGTCAAGGATGACAAAGTGATCAAAGTCGAGGGGGATCGTGACTCCCCCATCAGTCATGGCACCATGTGCAGCAAGGGCCTGGCCATCACGCAATTGGCCTACCATCCCGACAGGATCCTCTATCCAATGAGAAATGGTGACAATGGTTGGGAACGGATCGCATGGAATGAGGCTCTGGATACTGTA
>CP070700.1:2441048-2443576 GCA_020349865.1 Desulfobacteraceae bacterium | reverse complement strand
ATTATTATTTGGTTATTATGCCAAATATGAAAATATCAAAAAGACAGAAAACTCGCTTCGAGGCACGGGCCAATATCCTCAAGGCTCTGGCCCATCCAACGCGTTTGATCATGGTTGAAGAACTCTCCAAAAAACCACATTGTGTGAATGAACTCACAGAAATGATAGGAGCAGACATTTCTACAGTGTCAAAACATTTATCTATCCTCAAAAACTCCGGCTTGATCATTGATGAGAAGCGCGGAAAACAAGTTTTCTACAGTTTGCGCATGCAATGCGCGCTCAATTTTTTGGATTGTGTGGAGGATGTTCTCAAAGAGCAGGTGAAAGACCGATTGGCTGCAATGAGATGATAATTTTAATCTAAAATCCAAACAGGGAGGATACAATGAACGATTCCAATAAAAATCTTTGTGCTGCAGCTCCGACACTGATTTTCGCGTGTTCAGGTGCTGCGGATGTGGGAGCGATCGCAGACAGAGCGGCAAGAAAACTCACAGCGGATGGAAAAGGCAAGATGTACTGTCTTGCTGGCATTGGAGGACGTGTGAAAGGGATCATGGAAAAAACAAGAGGAGCATCTAAACTTCTTGCCATCGATGGGTGTCCACTGGACTGCACAAAACTTTGCTTAGAAGAGGCCGGTTTCACTGAGTTCGAACACATCAAAGTCACGGATCTTGACATGGAAAAAGGAAAATCTCCTGCAACGGATGAAAATGTTTCCACAGTGGTCAATGCCGCACTAGCGAGAGTTGGCTCTTGAAGTCCTCTTCATTTTTTCGGAGAGAGATATATCTGATATACGAAGAAACTCTCGAGCACTCAATTTCTAGATCTTTCCCAACACGCAATTCTGCACACAACACAATAAAAAGGAGTATTTTTCATGGAAGACAAAGCCTGCATCACTAAAGAATCCAAAGGACTCGGCTTTTTTGAACGTTTTCTGTCCGCTTGGGTCATTCTCTGCATTATTGCAGGGATCCTTCTCGGAAAGCTGGCTCCAAAGGCGGCGGTCTTTTTAGACGGACTTGCGTTTTACGTCAATGAAGCCCCTGTGGTTTCTATCCCCATAGCTGTCTGCTTATATTTTATGATGTATCCGATCATGGTCAAGATAGACTTTGCGGACGTGCTCAAGGCAGGAAAGAATATCAAACCGGTCAGCCTGACCCTCGTTGTGAATTGGGCCATCAAGCCGTTCACGATGTACGCCATCGCTGTTCTGTTTCTCGGAATACTGTTCAAAAATTTGATCGGAGCAGAAGCCATCGATCATATCAAAATGCCTCTGGGCCTGGACCTTCCTGTTGGTGCAGAATACGGTGCGGGTACAGTTGTCCTGATGGATGGGATCAAGGTGTTGGCCGTCCCTTTGTGGCGGAGCTACCTCGCTGGATGCATTCTGCTCGGCATAGCTCCCTGCACAGCCATGGTTTTAGTCTGGGGTTATCTGGCTAAAGGCAATGATGGACACACATTGATCATGGTCGCCATTAATTCTTTGACCATGCTTCTCCTGTACGGCCCTCTGGGTGGATTCCTTCTGGGCATTGGCCGTCTTCCTGTCCCGTGGAAAGCCCTGTTGCTATCCATCGGAATTTATGTCGCCTTGCCACTTGTCGCAGGGTATTTTTCACGAAAATTAATTATCGCTAAAAAAGGCCTTGATTGGTTTAACACGAAGTTTTTGCATATTTTGACACCCGTGACCATTTCGGCTCTGTTAGTGACTCTTGTTCTCCTGTTCTCCTTCAAAGGCAATGTGATACTCTCCAATCCTTTGACTATACTCTGGATTGCCATTCCACTTTTTATTCAAACGAATCTCATCTTCTGGCTCGCGTATGGATCGGCAAGAGTATTGAAACTGTCTTACCGCGATGCGGCTCCCTCTGCGATGATCGGAGCCTCCAACCACTTTGAGGTCGCTATCGCCACAGCAGTCATGCTTTTTGGGCTCTCGTCTGGAGCGGCTTTGGCAACAGTAGTCGGAGTCCTGATCGAGGTTCCAGTGATGCTCATGCTCGTGAGGATCTGTCTGAGGACTCAGGGCTGGTTCAAACTAAAGAAAACCTAATCACCATTTCTTATCCATTTCATGTTGTTAAATAAAAAATGACAAACCTTAGACTGTCTATTGCGTAAGGGATTCAGGTGAGTTATTGGCCTTTCGAATCAGCTTGTCTCGAGCTTTTGTCTACAGCCTCAGAAATGCCAGGATCAGCGTCTCTTTCAAGCCAGGACGGCCATGACTTTCGATTTTAATTTATCAACATCATCGCCCAGTGATTTAAAAAATGATGGATCATGTCCTCTATGCTCCTGAACGAAATATTGGATCTCATTGGCTAATAATTTGTTTTCTTCATGCTGTATCTTGAAACTTAAACTGTAGAGCTCATCATAAAATTGAGAGGATGATTTCCCACTTTGTTCCGATTCAATCATTTTCATAAATGCCGAAAGAGTATCCTGTATTTTGGTGACAATAATACGATCTTCTCTTTTTTGATTTTCTTCCT
>CP070700.1:2438264-2440948 GCA_020349865.1 Desulfobacteraceae bacterium | reverse complement strand
GGAACCGAAAAAAGATGAATCAGAGGAGCAGGCTGCAAAAAAAAAGGAGGCTAAGCGCCCTCCCCTGCCAGAGGTCAATTTCACTTCCCTGATTTTCAGCCTAAGCTCCACGGCCCTTTTTCATTTGGGCGAGATCGCAGAGCCTCAATCAGGTAAAAAGGTCCAAGACCTGCCCCTGGCTAAACACTCTATTGATATAATTTCAATGCTCAAGGAAAAAACTAAGGGGAATTTAACAGAAGAAGAACAAAAATTTGCAGAGAACGTCTTGACTGATCTTAGATGGCGTTATGTAAACGCCACAAAGTAAAAATTTGAGGTTTGTATTATGGACAACAAAAAACACTCTGGAAAAAAAGCATACATTATTGGCTGGGCCGTTTTTTGTATGGCAGCCGGATTTATCGCTGCCACACTACTTGATCCGGCTTCAGCGCCAAAGGCCCAAACAGCCTCTGTCCTGCCAGCCGCACCGGGATCTTTTTCTCAACTGGCCAAGAACGCCAGTCCTTCGGTAGTGAACATCAGCACAATCAAAGTAATAAAGGGGCGAAGACAGGCCCCAATGCCTTTTGGTGGTCCTCACGGCCAAGATGACCCTTTCAGGGACTTTTTTGAACGATTCTTCCGAGACCAGATACCCAAGGATTTCAGACAACGAAGTCTCGGATCCGGGTTTATCATCGACAAGGACGGCTTCATTTTGACCAACAATCACGTGGTAGAAGGGACAGATGAAATTAAGGTCAAGCTGGCGGATGAGAGAGAATTTACTGCCGAAATCGTTGGTCGCGATCCCAAGACCGATCTGGCACTCATTCGTATTGAATCGGACCGTCCGTTAGTCCCGCTACACCTTGGTGATTCGGACAAGCTGGAGGTTGGGGACTGGGTAATTGCCATTGGAAATCCTTTTGGCCTGGAGGCCACGGTGACGGCCGGCATTGTGAGTGCAAAGTACAGGGACATTGGTGCTGGTTCCTACGACAATTTCATACAAACCGATGCCTCCATAAATCCAGGAAACAGTGGGGGTCCACTTTTGAACACCTCAGGAGAAGTGATCGGGATAAATTCTGCCATTGTATCTGGCAGTGGCGGAAGCATCGGTATTGGATTTGCCATTCCAATCAACATGGCCAAAGACATCATACCCCAACTCAAAAAGGGGAAAGTGGTCAGAGGCTGGCTTGGTGTGATGATACAGAAGATTACGCCCGACCTAAAGGACAAGCTGAGTCTCATAGATGAAAAGGGTGCTTTGGTAGCAGATGTGACAGCAGGGGGTCCGGCTGAGGAGGCAGGCATCATGAGAGGGGACGTTATTGTGTCCTTTGATGGTAACGAAATCAAAGAAATGCATGATCTTCCCTATATAGTGGCGTCCACCTCTGTGGGGAAAAAAGTGACGGTGGAAATAATTCGGAAAGGCAAAAAGAAGAGCATTCAGGTGAAGACCGGAGAGCTCAAAGAGGGAGAGAAGCCCCCAGTTGAAACTAAAGCCGCACCTGAGCTCGGTTTGGTTGTGAAAGAAATCACGCCAGAGCTGGCAAGGGGTTTTGGACTTTCGGAAACGAGTGGACTGGTTGTAGTTCAAGTTGAAAAAACCTCGCCCGCAGGCGAAGCAGGCATTAGGCCGGGCGATATCATCCTTGAGGTGGATCAGAATCCGATGAAGGATCTGGCACAATTCAACGCAAAGATTAAGGAATATAGCCAAGGAGATACTGTTCTCTTCTTGCTCAATCGGCAAAGTACCACACTTTACTTGACCCTTAAAATATGGGAATAGCCCTTTTGGATTGACGATTGAGGATTGACAATTTGAGACCCAAGCGCTCCATTACAAATAATCAATCTTCAATCACAAATCATCAATTTCACGCGCCTGCTAAACTGAACACCCTATTGAAAGTGATAGGTCGTCGAGCTGACGGCTACCATGAACTGGTCTCAATCATGGTGCCTGTCGGCTTATTTGACCACCTCGAAGTTGCATTAGTCCGCCAGAGGCGGATTTTTTTTTCTTCAAAGGGCCTTCCCGTACCTACCAGTGAAGAAAACCTCATTTATCGTGCTGCCAGAGCCTTTCTTTTCCGAACCGGTCTGACCCATGGAGTTTCCATAAAGCTCACCAAGAATATTCCAGTTGCAGCCGGTTTGGGCGGCGGAAGCAGTGATGCAGCGGCTACCCTAAAGGCCATGAATGAGATGTGGTCCAACCCACTTACCTTCAACGAACTCTCTGATCTGGCTGTCGGTCTGGGAGCTGACGTGCCTTTCTTTTTATTGAACAAACCATGCATAGCACGCGGGATAGGCGAGATTCTGGAGCCAATTGGGAAATGGCCAAAATTTTGGTATGTTATAGTGTCTCCGCCCCTTGAAGTTTCCACTGCGTGGGTCTACAGAAACCTGAAATTAAAGTTGACAAGAGTGACCCATAGCTATAATATAGATTGTTTGAAAAAACGGTGTCATAATGTTGATCATCTCCTTGAAAATGATTTGGAATCGGTAACCGCTTCCCGTTTCCCTATTATTGATAACATCAAAGATGCTCTGTTGAATGAGGGGTCTGTAGGCGCCTTAATGTCAGGAAGCGGGCCCAGCGTTTTCGGAATTTTCAGGTCCAAAGATCAGGCCCTTTTGGCAAAAAGGAACCTCATCTCCAGGAATCTGGG
>CP070700.1:2435277-2438164 GCA_020349865.1 Desulfobacteraceae bacterium | reverse complement strand
CATTTTCACGGGACAGAAGTTGAAAAACCAATTCCTTCCTATCAAGTATTCAAAGGTAGTCTATTTGCTTAGGTGGACAATGCATTGGATTTTGTCCTTTCAAAACTGGACAGATCTATTATCCTAGTATCTGGTAAGGCAAACGCCAAAAGAGAGTATGAAATTCCGGATCTAGTCATTAGGGAAGCTATTGTAAATGCTATTGTTCACAGGGATTATACCTCAAAGGCCGGTATCCAGGTAATGGTACTTAGTGATCGAATAGAGATATGGAACCCCGGAAGGTTACCACCACAATTGACGCCCGAAGCGCTCCGTGAGGCACCGCATGCTTCTATTCTTCACAATCCGTTGCTTTTCGAGCCGTTCTTTTTAACCCGTTATTGCGAGAAGGCTGGAACCGGCACTTCAGATATGGTCAAAGGATGCCGGGCAAAAGGGCTACCGGAACCGACATTCACTGAGAATTCAGGGCAGTTTGTAGTGACGATCTGGCGAGACATATATACAAAAAACTTTCTGTCCGCGCTATATCTCAATGATCGCCAAATGAAGGCAATCAGATTTGTAAAGGAAAAAGGTAGAATTACAAACACCGGCTACCAGAAGCTTGTTGAAACGAAAAAGAAAACGGCGACTCGAGATCTGAGCGATCCGGAGGACAAAGAAATCATGGAACAAGTTGGAACTACTGGTCGAGGAACATACTATGTGCCGAGGAAATATGCCTCAAAGGCAAAGCATGAGATAGAAAAAAGCAAAGGAGACTTAAAGGGGACAAAGGGGACCCGAAGGCGTAAAGGGGAGACAAAGGGGACAAAGGGGACATGACATAAATAGCTTGGGCAACTGGAAAAAAGTCATACCAATCAATAAGAAAAGAGATGTCACAGACGTTTTTGCAGATATCTGGGCAAAGTAAAATTTTTATAAAGACAAAATAAATTAGGGACATGGATTATGACCCGGCACCAACGGTCAGCCCGGCAAGCGGTCCAGCGGGCTTTGCAGTTGCCGGATATCCCGGGCCATAACAAGGGTATATATCTTGTGGTCTTCACGTCTGCGTGGCCGAGGATCTCCTGAAGCACACGGATGTTCACCCCGTTTTCCAGCATGTGAGTGGCGAAGCTGTGCCGCAGGGTATGGCAGCCGGTCTTTTTGTCGATCCCGGCCTGTTTTGCGGCCCGCTTCACTGCCTTCTGCAGCCCGGATTCAAGCCCATGATGACGCATCTCCTTGGCCGAACGCGGGTCGAGGGACCGCTTCCTCGCCGGGAACACCCATTGCCAACCGGTCTCCTGCTCAGCCTTTGGGTATTTCCTGGCAAGCGCCTCGGGGATGTAGACCTCTCCGAATCCTTCCTCAAGATCTTGATGAAGGACATCCCGATAGAGAAAAACCAGGGCGTTCAGGGCCTGCCGCTGGGTTGAGGCAGACATCCGGGCCTCGGTTGCGAGATGGGAGAGAAACTGCTCCACATCGTTTGCTCCAAGCCTGTTAGGATGGGTCTTTCCGCCGAAATGATAAATATAGCGAAATATCCACTGGCAATAGGTCTGCTCTGTGCGGTAGGCGTAGTGATGATAACGGAGCACCTTGCGTACCTGGTCCATGAGCTTTAGTTCAGAATTCGGGTGGAATTTCGGTTTATTTTTCATTTGACTTTCCATATGCTAACATATTATTGTAATATGTGGAAAAAAAACAAGAAAAAATGTAATAAGCGGACAGTAACCGTGTGAATTTTCCACATCTAAACCATAAACCAAAAGGATTAAAAATACATGATTTTGAAATAGTAAGTATTGTTTTGGCAAATGAAATAAATCAAATAGCAACTTTTAATATTAAAGATTTTGAGAGTATTGAAGAGATTTCTTTAATTCCAGATCAATCCCAAAATTAACAAGAGAAGAAAAACAATAACATGACATAACCAGGCAATACACCTGATTTCACTTAGCTGGTTGTGATTCGTGAAAACCCTTGTGACATGGGCGTGAAACAGGTGATTTCTTAGGTGCTCGAAAATAACATATGGATAAGATTTCAAATAGCATAGAAGCACTTGGTTTTGGAAAATGGTTCCAGGATAATGTTGATCCAATGGATTTGAATAGCTTTGATATTGCAAGAGTGATTGCTGTTCATAAAGACAGCTATATCATAAATAATGGTGAGAATGATGTTTTTGCCGAACTGATTGGGAAAATGCTTTTTAGTGCGGCTTCTCCGATTGATTTTCCCGCTGTAGGGGATTGGGTCTTAGCAACTTTCTATGATAAAGGCACCTTTTCAATAATTCATAAAGTGCTACCCAGAAAATCACTACTTAAAAGGAAAACGCCAGGAAAAAGAATTGATTTTCAATTGATTGCCGCCAATATCGATGTTGCATTCATTGTCCAATCTTTGGACATAAATTTTAACCTCAGGAGACTTGAGCGATATTTAGTGATGGTTAAGGATAGCAATATCGAGCCAATTGTATTGTTGAGTAAAAGTGATCTGCTCAGCACAAAAGACATCGAAAATCGGATAACAGAAATCCATAAAATAATGCCCTTTTTGCATGTGCAGCCATTTAGTAATGAAAATGAGGCCGGTTTGAAAAACGTTAAAGATCTCTTGGCTCCTCGGAAAACATATTGTTTATTGGGATCTTCAGGTGTTGGTAAAACAACATTATTAAACAATTTGATTGGTGACGCTATATTTACAACAAAGACTGTCAGAAAAAAGGATAGTAAAGGCAGGCATGCCACAACGTATCGGCAACTGATAAAACTAGAATGTGAAGCAATGCTGATAGACACTCCAGGTATGAGAGAGCTCGGTAGTTTTTCTGTAGAAGAAGGAATTGAAGAGACATTTGCAGAAATTT
>CP070700.1:2430028-2435177 GCA_020349865.1 Desulfobacteraceae bacterium | reverse complement strand
TCCCATTTTCTGGTGTTAAGATTGATGAACTCGTAAAAAGTTATCAGAAAGACGGCACAGAAAAAAGCTCCAGATGCAATGCGCGAGAATCATTAGGAATGATTCGTACTTGGAAAAACGTCGTAATGACTAAAGATGAAGCGCAACGCAGCCCTTCGGCTATGCTCA
Source organism: Desulfobacteraceae bacterium (assembly GCA_020349865.1). Next base: position 2,435,009 of record CP070700.1, on the reverse strand, counting down.
GGGCCGTGAGCCCGTCAAGCGGCAGATGGACTTTTTTTGAAGCCGTCAAGATTGGAACTGAAAGCTAACCGATCATAGGGTGACTCGTCAAATCAGATCAAGACTCTGTGCACTCAGTGTTATCGTGAGAGATAAAAACCCTTCTCCAGATAGTTGTTAGAAGAATAGACAACGCTCCCTTTAGGCTGGCGCTTTCAATAGTTCTGCTGCTTTTTCGTTCATCAGGTCCCATGCTTCTCCGACATGCTGTTCTTTTGTCGTCCTCTGACCAATGACCATACGCAGAACGTATTTTCCCCTCAATGTGGTGTGTGTTAGATAAATCTTTCCGGTTTTATTCAGATTGTCGAGGAATTGTCTATTCAGGCTGTTGAGGGCTTCCTCTGATCGTCCATCATTCAAGCGAAAACAAACAAGGCTTAAACTCACGGGTGCCATTAGTTCGAAGTATTCGTGTTCCTCTACCCGGTTTTTGAACATATCAGCCAACTGTATGTGTTCTCTGATCATTTCCTGAAGCCCACTTACCCCATAGAATCGTATCACAAACCATAGCTTTAATGCCCTGAACCTCCTCCCCAGCTGAATCCCCCAGTCCCTGAAGTTTTTCACCTGAGCATCTACGCCGGTTTTTAAGTACTCAGGATGAATCTCAAAGGTCCGGATCAAGGCACTTGGATCAGTTACAAAATAGGTTGAGCAATCAAAATTGGTAAACATCCACTTATGGGGGTTAAAAACAAATGAATCCATATACTTAGAACCTTTTAGCATGTCTCTCTTTTCCGGAAGGATAGCGGCGGTTCCGGCGAAAGCCGCATCAACATGGAGCCACAAGCCGTGACGACGGCAGATCTTACCAATGGCCTCCAGCGGGTCTATTGCTGTAGAAGAAGTTGTCCCGAGCGTGGCCACCACACAGGTTGGTGTCAACCCTGCCCTCTTATCCTTAACAATCATCTCTTCCAGCTTTGATGGAAGCATTGCAAAGGCATCATCCGTGGGTACATAGCGTAACGATTCCTTTCCGTAACCGGAGATTTTAACGGCCTTCTCTATACTCGAATGCGTTTCTTCTGAGGCGTATACGATGAGGGGTTCTTTTAGTCCTTTAATGTTTGCTTTAAAGTCTGTGGCCTTTTCCCTTGCCGTTAACAAGGCGCACAGCGTTGCCGTAGAGGCCGTGTCCTGTATGGTACCAGTCATCCCTTCGGGGAGCCCAAGCATTTTGCGCAACCATTCTAAAACAATCTCTTCGAGTTCGGCTGCGGCCGGGGATGTTTGCCAAATCATACACTGAGCACCAAGACCGGCTGTCAGCAATTCTGCCAGAACGGATGGGGGGCTATTGTTTGCCGGAAAATAAGCAAACCAGGAAGGATGCTGCCAGTGAGTAATTCCTGGAAGGATCGTTTTCTTAAAATCTGAAAAAATCCTTTCCATTGCCTCACCTTCAAGGGGTGGTTCTAGCGGTATCATTTCTTTGATTTGACCGGGGCTTAATGGCGACACAACCGGGTATTGGGCTACATTGGTGAAATAATCTGCCACCCAATCAATGAATTCATAGCCAAATTGTCTAAAATCTTCTTTATCCATGTTATAACTCCTTATGATAGCGGGTTTAATCCATCTGAGTTACCCTCAATTGATCACTTACCATAAACCTTCGAAAACGAAAAGGTCGAACGCTTTGAAATGTATCTACCAATTACCTTCATACCCCGCTTTTTTGTTGCTCCGTTTCTTGGTTCTGCCTTCGCTTGTTTACTGATGTTTGCATGGTCTATTATTCTCTCCGAGCTAAAGGTCCCTATTCCCCAAGCGGGATGGGCGAAATGAACTATAAATGAGGCCAAAGTGACGTAGGGCAGGTCATTTTGACATATAAACCTTAACCTACTGAAATACTTTATAAATAATCAAAGAGGGTACAGGTTTTATATGTCACTATGTCGTAATCTACTATTATGTTATCTTCATCTGCATTTTCTTTGAATAATTTCTGCCGATCACCCATCCGTAAGTATTTATAATTTAATAACAATTCTGTCTTTAAGTTCAACTTCTTCTCCCTGGCACGCTTTATGAATAATGGGGAACAATGAGGATATCAAGCTTGAAAGACAATTAATGAGGAAAACCGGGCGCGATACCCCAAAGTCCATGAATGTAAACTTTCTGAAACCTCAAGCTTACGATAATGAGGAGGCATAAATGGGAACACATCAAGACGTTTTGAATGCGGATGAAATTTCCTCATGGCTTCGGATTCCGAAGTCAACACTATACAAGCTTTGCAGTGAAGGTAAGATTCCTTGCGCTAAAATTGGGAAGCACTGGCGGTTTGATAGGACATCGGTTGAATCCTGGTTTAAAAGGAGAATCCGGGCAACGATAGAGCATAGTATTTGAATGCATGACCTAAAGATCTCCGGTAATACATTGAAGGCAAACGGTGATCATAACAATGAGAACAGAATGATTTTCTAAGAGTTACGGGATATTCGATGGCCAAACTCTATATTATCAACGGACCAATGGGGGACACTTCTACCGAACTTAAAGGCGAGATCACCTTTATTGGAAGGGCTTCTGACAATGACATTCAGATTAAGGATCGTTCCATTTCTCGAAAACATGCAAAGATCATCAGTGTAGACGGTGGGTTCCTAATTGAGGATCTGAAAAGCGAGAATGGCACCTGGATAGATGGTACTCCAATAAAACCCGGCTATGAGTTTGAAGTGGAAGAAGGACTTCCCGTTGCTATTGGCGACACCGTGATTAGTCTGGGCAAAAAATGTTCAGAGGATGTAGCAAACAGTAAGTATTCAATAAATCTTTCGGAAAGACTTGGCGAAAGAAAAAAAGACCTTTCATACAAGGAAAGACGTATCACCAATCAGCGAGAACTTGAACTGATCTATGAAGTATCTTCTGGCTTGATGCAGTCATTGGATATCGATGAAGTATGCAAAAAAATAATGGATTCGCTCTTCTCTTTTCTTAAAAGAATCGACAGCGGTGCGATTCTATTGCTTGATGATGACACTGGAGAACTCAAGGAAATAATCTCACGATCACGAGATAACAGGAAAAGTAATAAAAGTAACTACAGCCGGACTATTGTAAATAGAGTCATACACAATGGCAAAGCCGTAATGATGTCGGATACGAGTCGTGAAGAGGAGAAAAATCTGTCAGATAGCATCGTAAAATTGGCCATCAAATCCATAATGTGTGTTCCTTTGATCAGCAAATCTAAAGTCCTGGGAGTTATCTATGTACACTCAGTCAAGGTATCTGACGGATTCCGGAAAGATGATCTCTTTTTACTCACCGGGCTCAGTTACCCGGCGGCAGTAACGCTGGAAAACGCATTGCTTTATTCCAAACGAAAGCGCACGGAGGCGGCATTAGCAAAGGCCCGCGACGAACTGGAAAAACGTGTGCATGAACGAACTGCGGAGCTTTCAAAGGCTAATGAGCTTCTGCAACAGGAGATAATGGAGCGCAAGCGCGCGGAAGAAGCGCTCCGGGAAACAAATAAATTCCTGAAAAACATATTAGACAGTTCTTCTTCTATTTCAATTATTTCGACTGATCTCGATTCCAACGTCCTATTTTGGAATAAAGGTGCTGAAAACATCTTCGGATACACGGCTGAAGAGATAGTCGGTAGTAAAAAAATTGACATACTCTACCCGGATGATGAAATAAAGAGTGGCATAAAAAAAATTAAATCAACGGTATTTTCGGATAAAAAGGAGTTAGACTGCGAGATCAGAGAAGTCACAAAAGATGGATCCATGCTCTGGGTCCATTCAACTTTAACGCCAAGGTTTGATGAGCATGGTCAGGTTGTAGGCATTCTGGGTATTGGAAGCAACATCACCGAACGCAAACAGGCAGAAGAAGAGAAAGAGAAACTCAAAGCCCAACTCCAACATGCCCAGAAGATGGAAGCAATTGGCACGCTGGCCGGTGGCATTGCCCATGATTTTAACAATCTGCTCATGGGGATCCAAGGAAACGCCTCATTAATGCTTTTGGATATCGACCCGGGCCATCCGCATCATGAAAAACTGAAAAACATTGAGCAATATATCCAGAATGCAGCTGGCCTCACCAAACAGCTCTTAGGCTTTTCAAGGGGCGGGAAATATGAGGTTAGGCCGGTCAGCATAAACGAGCTTTTGGAAAAGACCTCTCAGATGTTTGGTCGCACGAAAAAAGAAATTAGCATTCACTCAAAACTTCAGGAGGACATCTGGATAGTAGAAATAGATCAGGGGCAGATTGAGCAGGTCCTCTTGAACCTTTATGTCAATGCCTGGCAGGCCATGCCTGGTGGCGGGGACTTGTATCTTGAAACAAAAAACACCATGCTCGACCAGTCATTTGTAAAGCCCTATGGTATCGAACCGGGCAATTATATTGAGATCTCTGTTGGGGATACAGGAGTGGGTATGGACTGCGCGACCAAGCAGCGAATTTTTGACCCTTTCTTCACTACCAAAAAAATGGGGAGAGGGACTGGCCTGGGTCTCGCCTCTGCTTACGGTATTGTTAAGAATCATAGTGGCGTAATCAAGGTTGAGAGTAACAAGGGTGAAGGGGCAGTTTTCACCATTTATTTGCCAAGATCTCAAAAAGGACTCCAAAAAGCAATTCAGGTGGATGAAGTGGTCCTTAAGGGTGAAGGGACTATTCTTCTGGTTGATGATGAGGACATGATAATTGATGTTGGCAAGGCCATGCTGAAGACTTTGGGTTACAAGTTCTTGCTGGCCAAGAGCGGCAAAGAAGCCGTCGAAATCTATAAGCATAACCAGGAAAAGATCGACATGGTCATATTGGACATAATAATGCCGGACATGGGGGGGCAGGAAACCTATGACCGCTTGTATAAGATAAACCCCGACGTGAAAGTCCTTCTTTCAAGCGGATACAGTATCAATGGACAGGCAAGGGAATT
>CP070700.1:2426620-2429928 GCA_020349865.1 Desulfobacteraceae bacterium | reverse complement strand
TATCAATCACTACCAGTGCCCATGGCGTTTCCTTTTCAGCCTGAACAATCAGGGTATGCGGAAACCGCCTTTCCAAATTGACCGATCTGACCCAGGGGTGCTTGGTAAGCTTTTCCTTCAATGAATTCAGGTTGATGGCTAACAGACTAAGGTCAGAGTGTAAGCCGGATGCCTGTATGAGTTCATGTCGGAGTTCGCTGTCAACGCCTTCCACCTTCACCTCTTGGAGTTTCATGTAAGGAGATGCAATAAGGTAATGGTAAAGGTAAAGGAACCCCACGCTGATCAACGCCACAAGTGCAAACACAAATGAAATCTTTAACAGGCCGGCCACCACACGATGGACTGCTCCAAACACAGCAAAGGAGCTTTTCTTTTTCTTTCGTTTGACAGGATGATTTCTTAGGGCGGATTTCTTCTTCATTATTTACCTGCCGATCACTTGAATTTCAGGTTCCAGTGTGATGCCGGTCTCCTTTCTCACTTTCTCCCGGGCCACGCACATGAGTCCCAGGATATCTTTCGCCTTGGCACCACCGGTGTTAATAATGTAGTTAGCATGTTTTTCGGAGATCATGGCTCCCCCGATCTTTGTGCCTTTTAAGCCCACCTGCTCAATAAGCCTGCCAGCATAATCATTCGGTGGGTTCTTGAAAATCGAGCCGGCGGACGGGAATTCCAGAGGCTGCCTTTCCTTTCGCTTCTTCATGTAACCTGCGATTCGTTGTGCAACGATTTCTTCGGTATCTTTGTCCACCATTAGACAAGCCCCGATGATCACACTCCCTTTTTGTATTTGAAGCGCCCTGTATGAGAACTTAAGCCGGGACCGCTTTGTTACCAGCACGTCACCCCGCGCGTTCACCACACGGATTTCTTTCACCTTTTCCCCAATCTCTTTTCCAAATGCACCAGCATTCATGGAGATTGCCCCGCCCACTGTGCCCGGTATTCCGGCAAGAAATTCAAGCCCTCCCAAGCCGGAATTGCGGCAGTAAATCAAGAGTCCTACAAGGTGCAGGCCCGCGCCAGAGAAAACGGTTAAACCATGTTTGTTTTCCTGTTTAACAGAGGCGAGCGATCCGTGAAGCAGGATGGCCAGCCCCTCGAGACCCTCATCTTTAATCAGCAGGTTGCTCCCGCGACCCACCACGACGTAGGGAATATCTTCCTGATTAAGATAGGCGACCACTTGCCGGAGGTCTTCCAGATCGTTCGCCTCATAAAGGGCTTCTGCCAGCCCTCCGACACGGAAAGTGGTGTGCTGGGCCATTGGACAGTCAAACCGGACTCCCTGTCTCCCCAGTCTGCTCAGTTCTTGTTTCTGGCGTTTATTCATTCTTTTTTAATCCAATTCATTCAGGAGTCTTTCGGCCAATCCGTAGATGTCACCTGCACCTAAGGTTATAACCAGGTCTCCGGGTCTCACTATTGACAAAAGAGTTGAAAGAGTATCTTCCTGTTCCGGACTGAACAGCACCTCTTTGTGTCCGTGTTCCTTGATGCCCTGGGTTAACCACTCCCCGGTCACACCGTTAATGGCATTCTCGCCTGCGGAGTATATAGGGGTAATAATCAGAACATCTGCTTCGTTAAAGCTGATCATAAAACGATCAAATAGGGTTTTGGTCCGGGTGTACCTGTGTGGCTGGAAGACAACAACCAGCCGCCTTTCGGGCCAGCATTCTTTGGCAGTTTTAAGTGTGGCCACGATCTCGGTTGGATGGTGCCCGTAATCGTCAAGAACAAGCACATCCCCCTTTTTGCCTTTAAGCTGGAAGCGCCGGGCCAACCCTCCAAGGTTCTTGAGTCCTTCTTTGATCACCTCGACGTCAAGATCCATTTCAAGGCCAACTGCTATTGCGGCCAGGGCATTCAGCACATTGTGTTCACCAGGTATACCTACAAAGATCCTGCCCAATGAGCTGTTGTGATAGAGCGCCTCAAAACTAACTCCGAGTTTTTCTTTCTCCAGATCTTGTCCCTTCAAATCCGCCTGGGAGGTCATGCCGTAAGTCACGTATCTTTTTTTGAGATAGGGGATGATTCCCTGGATTTCTTCATTGTCCAGGCAAAGTATGGCAGTACCATAAAAGGGAACCTTGTTGATGAAGCTAATGAAAGTCTCACGAATTGTCTCCATATCTCCGTAGTGATCCAAATGTTCATTATCCATATTGGTCACCACAACGATGCTGGGAGATAACGCAAGAAAAGAACCGTCGCTTTCGTCTGCTTCTGCTACCAGGATATCTCCTTGTCCAAGTTTCGCATTGGACCCACCCCAGATATCGAGTCTTCCGCCAATGACTACTGTTGGATCCAGATGCCCGCACATGAGTATGGAGGCGACCATGGAGGTCGTGGTCGTTTTCCCATGGGCGCCTGCGATGGCCACGCCGTATTTGAGCCGCATTAGTTCGGCCAACATTTCCGCCCTCGGGATAACGGGAATGGAACGGTCTTTTGCCTCCAGAATCTCAGGATTCCCACTATGAACGGCCGAGGAATACACCACCACGTCGGCTCCCTCCACCTGCTCTTTCTTGTGGCCCTTGAATATATTCCCGCCAAGAGAGGCAAGCCTCTTCGTAACGGATTTATCTTTCAGATCGGAGCCGCTCACCTTATAGCCCAGATTGATCAAGAGCTCTGCAATCCCACTCATGCCGATTCCACCAATGCCCACAAAGTGGATATGTTTAGCTTTCCCGAATTGCTTCATTACTTAATCATCTCCAGCAATTTATCTACAATGACCTTTGCGGCATCGGTCCTTGCTATTTTCCGCGCGCATTTACCCATTTCTTCCAGGGCTGATCTGTCATCCATATATTTAGTCAAAACCCGGGATAGGTCCTCAGCGGTCAATTCACTCTGGCGAATCATTTCGGCACCGCCTGCTCGAACCAGACTGAGGGCATTGGTCTCCTGATGTTGATTTGTCGCATAGGGATAGGGAATCAGAATAGAAGGCTTCCCAAGTGCCGCCAGCTCAAAGACGGTCGTTGCTCCTGCCCTGCTCACCACCAGATCTGCCCGGTTATAGGCAGTGGTCATATCCTCTATAAAGGGCATCAGTTCTCCCTTGAATTTTCTATTCCCGTAGTCCTGTGCCGCGCGATCATAATCGGTCTTTCCGGTTTGGTGGATCACCGCCGGATCCCTGCCCTTAGCTTTCATATACGCCAAGGTCTCCGCGAAGACCCGGTTTATGGCTGTTGCCCCCTGACTCCCGCCAACAACCAGGATGGTAAAAACTTTCTCGCCGTCAGGTCCCCTGCCGGTATCCGAAAAGAGCTCGCCGC
>CP070700.1:2420352-2426520 GCA_020349865.1 Desulfobacteraceae bacterium | reverse complement strand
GTCTGCCATATGAATAAGGCGGTTCCTCTTTTCAAAAAGTGGTAATGAGAATCCTTTACCGCTGGCAATCGGTTGGTTTTCGTTCATAGCGGTCAGGGAATCTCTTAGAAATGGGATCGTAAAAAGTTTCCGCTTGAATTTATTGGGTCATCTGCTTTAGCATGAGTCGTTACGGCCGCTCGCTCGAACGTCAAAAGGAAGAGGAATAATGGTTTCTAAAGATAGCATGATTTAAATGATCAATGTAAACAAGTGGTACGGCAATTTTCACGCGCTAAAAGATATCAATCTGACCGTCTACAAAGGGAGCATGTTGTCATCTGCGGGCCTTCCGGATCAGGCAAATCTATGTTAATACGTTGTATAAACGGCCTGGAGGAGCACCAGGAAGGCCGGATTATTGTTGATGGAACCGAATTGACCAAAAAGCTTAAGAATATAGAAAAAATCCGCAGTGAAGTCAGAATGGTTTTTCAGAGTTTCAACCTGCTTCCCCACTTGACCATTCTCCAGAATTTGACTTTTGCTCCGATTTGGGCTCGCAGGATGCCACGGGCAGAGGCCGAGAAAATGGCAATAAAGCATCTTGAACGAGTGCGGATTCCGGAACAGGCGGATAAGTTTCCCGGTCAGCTTTACGGAGGGCAACAAAAGCGAGTTGCAATTGCAAGGGCGCTTTGAATGAATCCTAAAATCATGCTTTTTGATGAGCCGACATCAGTCCTTGACCCTGAAATGATCAAAGAAGTGCTGTATGTAATGGTCGAATTGGCAAATGAAGGTATTACTATGGTTTGCGTCACCCATGAGATGGTTTTTGCCAGAACCGTGCCCAACCGCGTTATCTTTATGGATGGTGGTGAGATTGTCGAAGACAAAAAACCCCACGAATTCTTTAACAACCCGCGATGGGATCGGACCCAGCTTTTTCTCAGCCAGATCCTATGATAAACAATCCTTTCATTCTTGAACTAATCGGAACCAGAAATCCAAAATGAACAAAATTGCGATAGCTTTAGTGGTTCTCTCTGCAGTAATGCATGCACTTCGCAATTTTTTCAACAAAAGAGCACATGATAAACAGGCGTTTATTTGGTGGTACGAAGTATTTGGGTTGATGTTTTTCTCCCCGATATTTGCGTTTGTCCTTTTCAGTGAGGGGATTGAGTTTTCGATTTCTCTTTATATGGTGCTGGTTTCTGGTTTTGTCCATTTTATGTATTGGTTCTTTCTTGCCAAGTCCCTTGAAAACGGGGAGCTTTCTTTGGTATATCCCATAATGCGTTCATCTCCGGCCTTAGTTCTGGCGTTTTCCGTAACTATACTGGGGGAGGAGGTTAGTCTTCTTGGGGGTTTGGGCATTTTGCTCGTTGCTTTTGGTGTATATACAATAAACATGGAACAAATTTCAATATCAGCACTTTACCAGCCGATCGTGGCTGTACGAAGTGATCGCGCCACACAATTTGCATTATTGACTTTAATTTCTGTTGCATCTTATTCAGTTATCGACAAAATTGCCGTTGAGCATATAAATACGGTTATTTTTGCCTATTTATATCCCTGGTTCAGCCTATTATTGTACACCGTTTATATTCATAGGGTGAAACACAGAGGCAAATTACGCAAAGAGTGGGCTGTGGATAAAAGAATAATATTAATTTGCGGTTTCCTTTCGATCTTCGGTTACTTTCTCATTCTTTTAGCATTCACAATAGAGCGGGTGAGTTATATTGTCGGGTTAAGACAGTTGAGCATTGTCTTCGCAGTATTGTTGGGAGGTCAGGTGCTTAGGGAGAAAAACAGATTGATACGATTTTCAGCGGCCTTGATAATTGTTATCGGCGCATACCTGATTGCTATAGCCGAATGAAAAATATTAGGATTAGTTTTATCAGTTAGAATGGTTCCATGTCTGAAAGTATATTTATTGCTACTATACTGTATGAGGGGGTTCATAATCATGGAAAATATTCAAGCTTGCTTTGACTAATGGCCCTGCGGTCTTTGAGGAGGTATATATGACAACTATGACAGGCGGTGAAGTCATCGCCACAATGCTCAAGCAAGAGGGCGTTGAAAGGGTGTTCGGCATCATTGACGGCACCTATTTCGGCCTCTATTCCAACTTCAAACCCAACGGCATTGAGCTTATCACACCCCGCCACGAGGCCACAGCAGCCAATATGGCCGGGGCATACGCCAGGTTGACCGGTAAGCTGGGGGTCTGTATAGCCAGCAGTGGTCCCGGGGTGGCCAATGTCCTGGCCGGGGTAGCGGTGGAAAACGCTGAGGGCAACCGGGTGCTTTTGATCACCAGTTCCCGCCGCACAGGTATCATTTACCCGGACCGGGGCGGGGCATACCAGTACCTTAACCAGGTAGCGGTCATCAAGCCCATGGCCAAATGGTCGGGTTCGGCCTCATCCTATGCCCGTATCCCGGAACTGATGCGGCGGGCACTTCGTATATGCTACAAAGGAAGGCCCGGCGTGGTCCACTTAGACATCCCCGATGATTTGATGAACGGAAAGGACAAGATGGACGGCTTCTGGCACCCCAGTAATTATCGCCGCACAGATCCCGTCCATCCTCCTTCCGAACAGGTGGAACGGGCCGCACACATGCTCGTGGAGGCCGAGCTCCCTGTCATTCATGCGGGGAGCGGTATCATCCACTCAGGTGCTTATGACGAGCTGTCCCGGGTGGCTGAGATCCTCCACGCACCCGTGACAACCTCGTGGTCGGCTCGTGGGGTCCTGCCCGAGACATCAGAACTCTCATGGCCCATGGTGCATATTAAGGCTGTTAACCAGGTGCGAAATACGGGCGACCTGGTACTGTGCTTGGGCTCCCGGCTCGGCGAGACAGACTGGTGGGGCAAGGCCCCTTACTGGCGGTTACCGGCCGAGCAGAAACTGATCCAGGTGGATATCGACGACGAAGCCTTTGGGGTGAACAAGCCAACAGAGCTGGCCATTCTGGCCGATGTTAAGCTATTCCTTGCCCGGCTGCTGGAGAGGCTCCGGGACATGGAATCTGAGATCCCCGTGGAATCCCGACGACAGAAGGTGGCAAAGCTGGCAAGAGATCGGGACAGGGACCGGGCAAAGTTAGACGAAAAGCTATCTGACCGGTCTGTGCCCATGATAACGGCCCATGTTGCCTCGGTCTGCAGGGAGGTCTTCGATGATGATGCGGTGGTGGTGTTTGACGGGGGTAATGCGGCGGTCTGGGCAAACTTCTATCACCGGATCCGTGTGCCGAATACACAGCTGTCTACTCACCACTTCGGTATGCTGGGGGCGGGCGTGGGACAGGCCTTAGGCGCTGCAGTGGCGCGGCCCGGAAGCCAGATCTACTGCATCATCGGTGACGGCGCGTTGGGATTTCATCCACAGGAGATCGAGACCGCGGTCCGCAACAAGTTAAAAGTTATATTCCTTGTATGCTGTGACAGGCAGTGGGGCATGGTCAAGATAAACCAGCAGTTCGCCATGAGGCCTCTCAAGACCATGATAAAGAAGTCCTTAGGACCCGAGGAGACAATAAACACAGATCTGGGGGAGATAGAGTTTGACAAGCTGGCCCAGTCCATGGGAGCGCATGGTGAGCGCGTGGCCGATCCGGCTGATCTTGCACCGGCTATTGAGCGCTGTCTTACCGCTGATAAGTGCGCGGTTATACATGTGGACGTGGACCCGGTCAAGCACATGTGGGCCCCAGGTCTTTTGCAGTTCAAGGATATGCACCAGGAACCGGCGGGAAAATAATATGGATGCAGCAGCTATTGATCAAATTCGACTGAATTTCAATGCACAGGCCGTTTTCGGGCTCAACGTGGTTATCGGGTTGATGATGTTGGGGGTGGCATTAGAACTGAAACTGGATGACTTCAAGAGGATCATTGTGTCGCCCAAGGCCCCTGGTATTGGCCTGGGGGCCCAGTTCATCCTCTTGCCGGCCTTCACCTTTCTATTGACCCTGGTCCTGCGGGTAACACCGTCCATGGCCCTTGGTATGATACTCATCGCCGCCTGTCCCGGCGGCAACCTGTCTAACATCATGACTTACCTGGCCAGAGGCAATGCCGCCGTATCAGTGAGCATGACCGCCGTATCCACGGCCGCGGCCATTGTCATGACTCCCTTGAATCTGGCCTTTTGGGGCAGCCTCAACCCGGCAACAGCCTCGATCCTACGCCGGGTAAGTCTAAACCCCTTGGACGTCTTTGTTACTATATTCATGATCCTGGGTGTGCCTCTGGTTACAGGTATGCTGATCTCCCACTTTTTTCCCTCTCTGGCGGGGAAGATCCGCAAGCCCTTTAAAGTATTTTCATTTCTGGTCTTCATCGGTTTTGTGGGTGCGGCACTTGGAGCTAACTGGCAGATCTTTCTCAAGGTCATTGGCCTGGTTGTCTTTGGGGTCTTCATCCACAACGCTCTGGCCCTGAGCCTGGGGTACTGGTCTGGCCGACTCCTGGGTTTAGAGAAACGTGATGTGCGTGCTGTGTCCATCGAGGTGGGCATTCAGAACTCGGCCCTTGGTTTGATTTTGATCTTCAACTTCTTTGAGGGACTGGGCGGCATGGCCATTGTGGCCGCATGGTGGGGCATCTGGCACATCATCGCTGGCCTAAGCGTGGCCACGTTCTGGTCCCGGAGGCCTCTGCCGGGAGACCCTGACGGAGATGCATGATGAAAGGGTCCAGCAGAAAACGGAATTCAGTACTGGTCACCGGGGCAGGGGGCTATATTGGCCGGCAGCTTATGGAAGCCCTGGCCGAAGACCGGCGAGACCTCAAAGCGGTGGTGGCCGCAGACGTGCGCGAAATAACGCCAGATGAACGCCTCAAGGGAATCGACTATGTCACCGCGGACATACGGTCATCTGAGCTGATTGATATCTTCAGGCGATTTTACATTGACACTGTGGTCCACCTGGCCACCATCGTCACACCAGACCGTAAATCCAACCGCGAATTCGAGTATTCAGTGGACGTGCTGGGCACTGAAAATGTCCTTAATGCCTGTCTTGAGTCCCAGGTAAAAAAGCTGATCATAGCAAGCAGCGGCGGGGCATACGGCTACTATCCGGATAACCCGGAATGGCTGGACGAGAACGATGCCTTGCGGGGTAACCCTGAGTTTGCCTACTCCTACCACAAAAAGATGGTGGAGGAGATGCTGGCCCGCTATCGCAAGATGCACCCGGAACTGAAACAGCTTGTGCTGCGGCCGGGGACCGTGCTCGGCGCCACTGTCAATAATCAGATTACAGCCCTATTTCAAAAGCCTTTTGTTATTGGCCTAATGGGTGCGGCCTCACCATTTGTTTTCATATGGGACCAGGATGTGGTGGGCTGCATACTTAAAGGCATTTTTAGCGACGCAACCGGGATTTACAACCTGGCCGGAGATGGGGTCATGACCATGAAGGAGATAGCAGGGCTTATGGGCAAGCCCTTTGTTCCTCTGCCGGCCGGGCTTGTGCGGACTACCTTGTGGATGCTCAGGAAGCTGGGTTTTTCCCGGTACGGGCCGGAGCAGGTCAACTTTCTCCGCTACCGGCCGGTGCTCAGTAATCGCCGGCTCAAGGAGGAATATGGCTATATCCCGCAAAAGACCACCCGAGAGGTTTTCGAGTACTACATGTTTCATACAAGACAAGAATAATGAATTAAGAAATTCCCCGCGTTAGGGAACACAAAAGGACTGAATTGGGAACTAAGAGAGATTTCAGAGACAGGGTGGTTGTCATAACCGGCGCGGCCGGCGGCATGGGCCGGGCATTGAGCCGCCGCTTCGGCCAGGCCGGCGCCCGGCTGGGGCTTACGGATATCGATGGACATAGCGTGGAGGTCCTGTCCCAAGAACTTACAGCGGAGGGTATAGATTGTTTTGGACTTAGCCTTGATGTGACGGACGAGGCAGCCTGTCGCAGGGCCATGGCTTTGGTGGTGGAGAGATTTGGGCGTTTAGACGTGCTTGTCAACAATGCGGGCATTACACACAGAAGCGCCTTTGGCAGCACAGGGTCAGAGGTGTACACTCGTGTTATGGCGGTCAACTACTTCGGCTCCCTCTATTGCACACAGGCAGCTCTGGATTACCTTCTTGAGCGTCAGGGGCTGATTATCGTCATCAGTTCCATTGCCGGATTCGC
>CP070700.1:2415956-2420252 GCA_020349865.1 Desulfobacteraceae bacterium | reverse complement strand
CCTGGCCTTCTTCTCCGCATCCATCCCGGCCTTGCGGTCCTTGTTCGGGTAGTCCGTGACGTACCATCCCTCTCCCTTGAGAATGAAGGACGTGGCGGAAATCAACTTCTTCATGGGTCCTTCGCACATGTCGCAGCGGGGCTTTCGCCCGCCTCCTGCAGGCTGAAGCAGCTCCACCTGATGACCGCATTCTTCGCATCGATACTCGTAGATCGGCACTCTTCCCTCCTCCTGAAATGCGCAACTATAGAACACTGAAAGAGCATAAATCAAGCGATTTAGGCTCCCCTGCCCGCTTCCTCCCCCATGTTGACATGCGGGGGACGAAATTCGATAATATCCCGTCCCACTGTCTTCATGGCAATCTCGTGGGCGGGCATAGCTCAGTTGGTAGAGTACAAGCTTCCCAAGCTTGGTGTCGCGGGTTCGATCCCCGTTGCCCGCTCCATTTACTTCAAGTAGTTTAGGTGTGGCCTGAAACCCTTTTTGAGGTTATCAACCTGATTGCGTAAAGGGTTGATTCACTTCGGATTGCGGACTTGGCGTTGACTTTTTCATATCCCTTTTTAAGGATTTTATGTAAAAAGACGCTCAAAATTATAGTCTGCAGTCTGAAAGCGGGCCTCAAAGCCCGCTTTTTTTTGGCTGTGAGAATTAGTAGAAGTTGGAGTAGGGCGGGGGCTTAAGGGATAGATATCACCATTCCTGTATTAAAAGATTTCAATTTACACTAAGCCCCTAAGGTAAAAACATACTAGTTGATATGTCAAAGCTCGCTGATTTGGTTGTAAGAGATGTAATTCGGCTTATTGAGCCCATACTTAATGAAATGGGCTTTGAGCTGGTAGATATCGAATATCTTTCAGAGCATGGCAGATGGGTCCTACGAATTTATGTGGACAGCGAGGATGGGATTACTCTGGATGACTGTGCGGGGGTGAGCAACGAAATCGGTGACTTAATTGACGTCAATGATATTTTTGAACATGAATATGTTTTGGAGGTCTCATCGCCAGGCCTTAACAGGCCCTTAAAAAAAGAAAAGGACTTTCTAAAGGCTGTTGGAAAGAAGGTCAAAGTCAAAATGATCAACCCCGTGAAGGAGCGGCGAAATTTCACCGGGTATTTGAAGGCCTTTCAGGATGGAATGTTGGATATTGAGGTGAGAAACGAGCTGATTTCTCTGCCCTTGCGGGATGTGAAAAAGGCCAATCTGGTCTATGAGTTTGAAAACTGAGAAACTCATAATAGTTCAGCTGTTTTTATTTTGAGAATAAACAGGATTAACATGATTGTTTTTTTATCCGGTTGATCTTCTCTTGAATTCTGAAACCCCATCCTTTGGGCAAGATCAGAGTGAATGTGCTTTGACTACATGAACTTAGAGGTTCCTTTCAAGGGAGTAAGCCAAAGCCGGATCTTCCATAGTCGGAAACGCACTCGCAGATGTGTAAGACCTTCGAACCTTAGGTCTTCTATAGGCTGTAACAACTGCATTGATTTAATGGATTAATACAATGTTTATCCTGTTATCTTGTCGAATATTTTTTCGTATCGAACTGTTACAGAAATTCTAACTTTTGATGGAGTAAAGCGAAATGATTTCAGATCTAACCAAGATGATTGACCAAGTGAGCCGTGAAAAAGCAGTAGAGAGGGACGTGCTGATTAAAGCTCTTGAAGAAGCAGTGCGAGCAGCAGCTCGAAAAAAAAATGGCCCTTATTAATATCAGGAAGTCAGTTTCAATGACGAGTTGGGGGAGATCGAGGTTTTTGAATTCAAAGAGGTCGTGGAAGAAATAACCAACAAACATGTTCAAATATCGCTCGAGGAAGCGCACAAGATGGATCCTGAGGCTGAATTTGGAGACAGCCTCGGCATCAAGATGGATACGGACACATTCGGCAGAATTGCCGCCCAATCGGCCAAACAAGTAATTATGCAGCGTTTAAAGGAGGCGGAAAGGGATATTGTCTATGATGACTTTAAGGATAGACAAGGGGAGATCATCAATGGAATTGTTCAGCGATTTGACAGGGGTTCAATAATTGTTAACCTTGGCCGGACCGAAGCGGAGCTTCCGACCAAAGAGCAAGTTCCCAAGGAATCTTATAGGCAGGGGGACCGGATCAGGGCTTATATTTTAGATGTCAGACAATACAGTCGGGGGCCGCAGATCATCCTTTCTCGAACCCACCCTAATTTTGTATCCGCCCTTTTTGAGAACGAGGTCCCCGAAATTCCAGAGGGTATCGTTCAGATCATGCAGGTAGCAAGAGAGCCTGGCAGCAGGACCAAGATCGCGGTTGCGTCAAAGGATGCTGATGTAGATCCTGTCGGTGCGTGTGTGGGAATGAAAGGGAGAAGAGTTCAGGCAGTGGTGCAAGAACTGCGTGGAGAAAAGATAGATATTGTCACCTGGGTCCCTGATGCGGCCAAATTCATTTGTAACGCACTCGCGCCTGCTGAAATAGTAAGAGTAATCGTCGATGAGGACAATCGTTCCATGGAAGTGGTGGTCCCGGATGACCAATTATCTCTTGCCATTGGCAAGAGAGGCCAGAATGTCCGGTTAGCCTCCAGATTGACCGGGTGGAGATTGGATGTGACCAGCGAAACCAATTACAATCAGGCACTCAAGGATGGTTATAAGTCGCTACTCGAACTGCCGGGGGTGGGTGAGAAACGCGCAGCTGACCTCTATGAGGAGGGATTGAGGTCAACTCACGATGTGGCCAGGGCCACAGTCGCTGACTTGGTCGCTATTGAAGGTATCAGCGAGAAGAGGGCAGGGAAACTCATTGAGGATGCCATCCAATATACCCGTGAAAAAGAAGCCCATTTGGATTCCGAAAAAGAGTTAGAATCTGGAGATACACCAGGGCCGGACGGTGATGAAAGAAAGAGTGGGATTGAATCCAATGGGGAGGCATAAAGGGCATATACCCATAAGGACATGCATATCGTGCGGGGTAAAGCGAAGTAAAAATGAATTGATTCGGTTGGTATTGGATGTTCAGGGACTGGTGATGCGGGATGATTTTAATAAGAGACAGGGTCGAGGTGCATATGTCTGTCCACGGAAGTCTTGCTGGGAAAGTCTAAGGAGCCGTAAACTTCTCAACAGGGCTTTTAGGAAAGAGGGCCGCATCATTGTGGATACATATTTCGAGGCGAATGGGCATAAGTTTCTTAAGCGAGGTGCTTAAACCATGGCCCGGACCTGGCTTATGGGTTTTAGACTGGTTGTCGGGTTTAGACCGATAAATGTAGTATAAGCCAGGGCAGGCGAGTAGGAAGCACCAGGCGATGGAAAGAGCGTTTTAGAACAAAGAAAATTACAGATTACCGCCTCCGGTGGTGGTAATTTGACTTTTGGGGGTGTAAATGGCGAAAGTCAGGGTCTATGAGTTGGCCAGGGAACTTAATATGGACAGCAAAGAGCTGGTAGAAAAGCTGACGGGCAGCGGCATGAGTATCAAAAACTACATGAGCACATTGGATGAAGCTGCGGCCATCAAGGCGAAGGATATTGTCTCTGGTGTGGTATCAGAAGTCATTGAAGAGAGAAGGATAAAACCAACCGTTATTCGGCGGCGAAAGAAAATAAAAAGGGTTGAGGCGGAAATCCCCGCGGCAAAGATAGAAGAGGAAGTGAGAAAAGAGAAGGCCGAGGCGTTGGTGCCGGAACCGCCACAGAAAGAGGCCGAGCTGCCTGAGGCGCCAGTTGAGGGCGCAATGGCTCCAAAGGAGATGTTGGAGGAAAAAGCTGCTAAAGACGCTGTCCCCGGTGAAGGAATACTCAAGGAAGAAGGGCCTCCATCAGAAAAGACCGAACCTGGGATTCCTGCTGAGAAAAAAGCCGTTAAAGCCGCCCAGGAGGCTAAGGTAAAGCCCAAAAGACCAAAAAAACGGAAGATCGATCAACCTGCTAAGATCATAAAACGCCCGGAGGAAGGACCTTTAAGGGAAGTTTTGATAGAGCGTGTTGGTAAAAAAGCGCCGGGGCCACCTGTTCAAAGACCAATTCCATCAAGACCCGTTGATATAGCTAAGGAAGTACAAGAAATAGGCAAACGGGAAGCACCGGCTAAAAAAAGAAAAGAAAAAAAGAAGACACAAATAGAAGAGCCTTTGGACAAGGGCGTGATTCGTCGGCGAAAGAGAGAGATATACGAAAAAGCTGACCTGTATGAAGGACGTCCTACAAGACGTAAGGGTAGAAGGGCAGATAAAAGGACCACTGAGGTCGTAAAAAGAGGTAAACAGACTGAGAGTACCGTTCCAAAGGCACT
>CP070700.1:2413157-2415856 GCA_020349865.1 Desulfobacteraceae bacterium | reverse complement strand
GACCTTCGTCTTACAAGAGAAGAGAATGAGACCTCAACTGAAAACTACTTTGAGTTATATTCAAACATGGAGAAGAAGGTTGAGGAGCGAACCAGGGAATTAAAAGAATTACAAAAGCAATTCCAACAAGCCCAAAAGCTGGAGGCCATTGGAACTCTGGCAGGCGGGATTGCGCATAACTTTAACAACCTTCTCATGGGTATCCAAGGATATGCTGCCTTGATGCTTGCGGACACCAATCACAATCATCCACATTTTGTGAAACTAAAGATCATCAAAAAACTGGTTGAAAACTGATCTAAGCTGACAAGTCAGCTTCTCGGGTACGCGAGGAAAGGCCGGTATGAGATCAAACCAATTGATTTGAACCGATTGGTGAAAGAAATCTCTGACACATTCGGCGCCACGAGAAAAGAAATCAATATTTATCATGAACTGGTTGATGATCTCTATGCCATAGAGGCAGACCAAGGACAGATTGAGCAAGTCCTTCTGAACCTGTATTTAAATGCTTCCGAGGCAATGCCCCAGGGAGGAGACCTTTTTCTAAAGACGATGAATGTCACCCATGAGAACATGACTGATAAGTGCTATAAACCAAAGCCTGGAAACTATGTCCTTTTATCAATAAGAGATACGGGTGTCGGTATGGATAAAATGACCATAGAACGAATCTTTGAACCGTTCTTTACATCAGGAGGATTGGGAAAAGGCACGGGTCTTGGGCTGGCTTCCGTTTACGGCTCCATAAAGGCTCATGGCGGATATATTGATGTCTACTCTGAGAAAGGCCACGGCGCCACTTTTGAGATTTACCTGCCGGAAATTGATGGGGATGTAAAAAAAGAAAAGAACAAAGTCCCAGAGCTGTTAAAGGGCAGAGAGACTGTTCTTATTGCAGATGATGAGGATATTGTTGCCGACGTGGCTGATCAGATGCTTAAAAAACTGGGTTATAAGGTTTTAGTTGCCAGAAATGGAAAAGAGGCTATAAAATACTATAAGGCAAATAAATATGAAATTGATATGGTCATCCTCGACATGATTATGCCTGATATGAATGGTGGGGATGTCTATGATAGATTAAAGGAAATCAATCCACATGCCAAAGTCCTTCTTTCAAGCGGCTACAGTATTGAAGGGCAGGCGGTCGATATACTGAAACGGGGTTGCGATGGTTTTATTCAAAAGCCGTTCAGTCTTCAAGCGCTGTCTATAAGAATAAAGGAAGTGCTTGAGAAGCAATAGGAATGGTAAGAAAACAAGTCTTAACGATCGGTGAGTTTCTGCGGTGAGTTATTACAAGGCCATTGATTGCTATAGGTGCTCGTACTATTACGTTACATGGGATAAGGATTTCCCCCACGGCTGCCGAGGAATGGGCTTCAAGAGCAGGCAACTACCCATCCTTACCGTCCGCAGGAGTACTCCGGAAATGGACTGTCTGTTATTTAAAAAGAAACCAACTGCTCATGTAATCAGAAAGACACAAAGAAGGGTATAGACGCGCAGAAAAACATTTTGGGGTTATTACTACTTTAACTGAATAAAGAACAAAAACCTTGGTACGACTGATGCTTGAAACTCGAAACTTGAAACTTGGAGATACCTTGACATTTTAAGGGGTTATCAAATTCCCAGTTTCTCTCAGCAACAATGCCGGAACCGCTCTAAAGATTGGATGTCAGGCTAATCCAAAAAGTTTATCTTAAAAGCTATAGGCATCAATCATTGTCCTCCCGCATATCAACAATTATCCCCATATTTTCAAGCAGGTCCCAGGCCTTTTCCCGCTCTATGTCATCGGCATCTCTTGACCCAAATACTATTATTGCCTGGATAACCTCATCACATACTCCTGCACTTTTAAGCTCAATAATGTCTTTTGCGGTGGTGAATTTGATATGCCTGATGTCTTTTCCGTAAATGACTGGTTCAGAAGACTTTAAAAAAGATCCCTCTTTTATAAGAATCTGAATTGTTCTGTCACTGAGTCCAGCCTCTTTGAGATCCAGAATTTCTTGAACTGTAAAGGCACATGTCTCTGTGACCTTTTCTCTGATCATTAATTCAATGGTTTTTTCACTTATGGCGGCCTTTTTCAGCCTGATAATATCTTCATTATTGAGAGAAAACCCATGGCTAAAAATAAGAAGGGGGAATAGGATGGATGTTAAGATTATGAATATTATTTTTGACATGTACTACCAAGTGCCTGAACAAGAACCCGTTATTTTCGCAGGGTAATTCATAGAAGTGATTCTGAATGGTTTCGTCGGGATACTACCTAAGAAAATCCATGAGGCTCGATTTGAGAATCCTGGCGGCCGTTGCGAGGGAGGTCTCATAGGCGGTTTCCTGCATCTGCAATTCGACAATAGCCTGGGCCATATCAAGATCTTCTATGTCGGAAATCATATCTTGAACGTTCAACTTGAACCTGGCCAATTGATTTTCCGCGGTCTCCAATCGAGTAAAGGTTGTTGCCGCCTCAGCTCTCACTGCTTTGATTTGATCGAGGGCGTCACTGAGCAGCGGTATCTGAGCGTCAATTTGAGCAGTTCCAGCAGCAGTATCAGGGTTTTCCAGGCCATCAATGAGGTCTCGCAAAACATCAAAAACATTTACTCCACTCCTAAAAGCGTCCTCTCCGGTCACATTGATTTTGATGTCCAGGTTATCTCCGACGATTATCCTGG
>CP070700.1:2408316-2413057 GCA_020349865.1 Desulfobacteraceae bacterium | reverse complement strand
TATCATATACAGCCCTATATTCTAAAGCTTTATGTTTTATTTTTACATATCGTAATCCAACATTCTTCTCTCCCGAGATAGAAAACCTTTATGAGGATCATCTTTTAATTTTGAAAGGATCGATCTAATCTTACCGTGGATATGTTGATTTGATCAAGACTGTTATATTGCTTGTTTACCTTCCTTGAAAGAAAAACACTGTAACTCACTGCAGATCCTCAAGAGGAATATTTTTGCCAGCTAGATGCTCCTTCCAAGCATCATCTTTCATCTTGCCCAAAGCTTTAGCATAATCTTCATTAATAGCAAAGAATAATTGTTCCTTTTCATCCTCACTGAGGCCCTTGACTGTTTCTACAATTTTTTCAAAAGGCAAATCTAAGGTAATCTTAGGCATATACTTCTCCTTAAATATCTTAATCAAATCTTTTTAAATTATAGCATAATTTTATAAAAAAGGAGAATTGTTAACAGGATCATATCGATCTCCAATCTGATTGGTTTTATGAGTGGTAATTTGAATCTATACAAGTATGTATGGAACTAATTTATGTGAAACCCACCTTATCAATATTTATTTGACATAGATGACCAAATTTTGCATACCAAAAGGATTGTAGACTTTTTCTACATCTGAAACATCCTTTCCCATGCACCATCTACTAAATACTTGTATTCATATCGACCAGGAGATTATTTAATGCCTACTTTCCAATCTTTTCCATTTTCCTGTTTCATTGGTATAGAGTGGTTATCCCAGTTATTGAATTCCCCCACAAGGTAGATTTCTTTTGCTGCAGTGCTATAATAACTAAATTCAACTGACACTTTATCCGATACTTTCTTTCTCTTTTTGATGCCGTTTTTCTGGATATTGGTCCTTTTCTTTTCCATATCTTTCCTCCTAAAAGTTAGAAAATATATTATTTTCTAATGATTTCTTTTTACCTTTGGATTGATCTTTATATTCTAATAAAACTTTTTCAATTTTATCAATCAGATTCAACGGATTGAATGGTTTATGAAATATGCTACAAAAATCCATAAGAAAAAAGCTATCTTCAGGGTTATTTTCTATCGTAAAAATGCCGCTTATCCCAACACAATCATTATCTTTTTACTTTCCATTTCCCTCACCTCCAATTTGCATTTTTAAATTGATTTTTTCAAACTTTATGAATGAATTCCTTAGAATATTTCTAATTTTTCAATTTAAATAAACCTTAATACTCAGCAACAAGAGGTCATTATTTTTTAAATTTAAAGGACATGAGCAGAAGGACACAGTCCTCCAGTGAGCAAGGAAACCAAGATAGTTGAAGAAGCAATTTATGACTATAGTTTCTTTGATTATCTTCCCGCATAACCTGCCCTTGCAGTACTTCACCAATATCTTTACACTATTGGTGTGCCTGAATTTGTCATATTTGTCCTGCTTTTTGGTGTCTTTAGATTATTTCCACTACTCCTTTTATTTTCCCTCTCCTGTAAATCATCCTCCATTTCATCTTCTGCTAAATTTTCTTTGAATATTTGCCTTGACAAAAGTTAAAAGTTATGCGTATACCTCTATCTGGAAAAGCAAATTCTTATGGTTTACAAATATCTTGAACTGCGCAAGATGAAAATGGTCTATGGGGCTGATTACCATGATCTGGCAACGTATTACTGGGATGCTGACGATAAAGAAAAGGCCGTGAAGGTGGCGGAGGAAGGTTTGAGCAAGGGACAAGGACGCATGGATGAACTGCACCAGTTTCTTGCCAAGAGGGCCATAGATTCGGGCAATCGGGAACGCTATCTGGAATTGCAGTTTGCCCAGGCCACAGACAATCTTACCCTCGAAAAGTATAAGATTTTCAAGGAAATCTGTACATCTGGCGAATGGGAAGTATTCGAAGCAAAAGTTCTTGACAGGTTAGCGGTGGCATGGGAGAGAGAGCAACTGAAGATCCGCATGCACCGCAAGGAGCATGAAAAAGCCTTGGCCGTTTTGATCCGGGGACGATATCCGCTCAATGACTGGGATAGCGATTACAAAATTCAGACGGCTAAGAAACTAGAAAATCTTTTTCCAGAAGAAATTCTCAAATATTATCTGTCTGGGCTGGGCAACCTGAAGACCAATGCCATTCGCAAGGAATATGCCCGTAAGGCTCAGATAATGGTCAAGGTACGGCATGTGCTGATTAAAATCCTGCAAGATAATAACCGCTGGCTGAGTATTGCAAGACAGATAAAGCGCGACAACCTCAAACGCCCGGCCTTTCAGGAGGAATTTGCCAAGGCGGTTCCGGGCTGGCGGGAATTGAGTTGAGAGAAAAGCTTACAATGCGATATCAGATCCTAAAGGGCAGATACAATTTTCCCCTATAAACAATTGCCACTTCCTATTTCAATTGCAGACCTTCCTTCACTTCCTTAAGCAAGTCATTTACCTTTTTGACCGCTTCATCCGGTGGCAGGTTATTTTCATCGCCCATCTCAATGCGGATTTGGAACCGGATAGGTATGTTGGCCTTTGCCTTGATATCCAGCAATTTTGGTATAATATCGCCGAGGTCTTGTACCTGAGCGGATTCTAAATCAGCGATAGCCACAAGGGCCATTGTATGCCCACTGCCAGCACCACTCATGTCACCTCCAGCCAATTCGCCGCTGGGGCCTGCTGCCAGCTTCATCCTGACGAACTGAGCTGAAGGAAAATCACACGGCCATGCCTGAGAATCTTCAGTTAACTCCAGGAAACGGGCATGGAGTGCGCTTGTGATAACGTCCCGGACTGTCTTCCAGGGGAGTGTTTTACCTCCCTTCACAGACAATGCCGTGGCTACGGAGAGTCCGGAAGACACATCATCTTTCCATGCCTCCGGCAGGTTTTCGGGAAGGATCTCGGCAGCAGCGATTATGGAAGGCGGCCCACAGATCTTGGCACCAGCATTGAGCACACCTATTGAAATTGCCTCTCCGAAAATGCTGGCCGGGCCGGAAATTAGCCACATGATTCCGCTTTCCACTGCAGCAGCAATAGCCTTCTCAACGACTTCCTGTGCTGCTTTTGGGACCCACATCGGCTCCTGGTAGCCGTCACGCTCGATGTGTACGATCGTTGATCCGTTAAAGTAGTCTATAACCGACCGGACCGTGATCTCGTCGGTTGGCCACAGGTCTGGCAGCCTTTTTGGAGCCAGAAGCGCTGGGATTATATCGCTCAGTTCCGCTGCCTCGGGGAGTACGAGTTCGAGCGCCGGATCGTTGATCGCATTTTTATCCGGCTGCGACATCCACCACGTTCGAAACGTTCCGTCCGGACGGGTAAGCCGCAAGACAAAGGTCCCTTTTTCGCAACCATCCACCAACGTGTCGAGAATGGCTCTGGCCTTCAACATCTTCGGCAAATGTGGAAGCTGAGCGAATGCCCCGCCAAGATCCTTTACGCGACGGGAGGTCTCGCCCAAACGCCATAGATTATAGGGCCCATCAGGAAGGAGGGCCTCCGCGGTGATAGCCGTGTCCTGGACACGGGACCGGCTGTCTCCCTTGATGATGTTAAAATGCGGATCTTCTGTAACGGTAATCTTGAAGGCATGGGCTTCATTCTTGTCAGAGACCGTAACCACGATGCAGTATGCCTGTTTGATGGCCTCTGAAATCCGTCCCTTGGCCTTGTCGATATTGATCTGGAGTGTTTGTGCCCTGGCCGGGTCAACATTTCCGTCCTTCTGCTGTTTTTTGATCTCCTCGCGGACCACCTCCCACGCGAGGTAGTCCCGCACCCTTGCCGTCGCAAGTTCATGGCCGTCCTTGGAAGGTACAAGCAATAGGACCGAATTGCGGTACACACGCGGGCGGTCCGGTCCCGATGTCTCGTCCAGGAACCGTTTGGCTTCGACGCTCGGCTTACCGGATTCGGAGGCTGCGTTTGGTCCGAGGATCGCATAGTGAAACGCACCGTCGTCCTTGATGTCACTGGGACGTACAGGAAGAGTGTGAACAAGCACCCCTGCAGCCGAGGCATTAAGCGTAAGCGCCTTCACTTTGCTGATATCATCCAGAAGTCTCGCCCGAACGGTATCGTCCGGGATATTCCTGGCTGCAACCGCATGCATCTGAGTAAGATTTGGCCTATTGCCCAAACGCCATGTTCCGGGCAGTTGCCCTTCAGCAACAGTCGTAAAGAGGTCGTCAAGCCAGTAGCTCGTTTGTGCCCAGCGGGAAAGGCCTTTTTCAAGCTCAATCCTGTCCGGCCGGGTGGGACCTAAAAGCATTAAAAGGTCTTTCGTCCGTGCGTTCTGGCCGATGGGCTGTGAATGCAGGAAGGTTGCTACCACCGCCTGCTCGACTTCACGAAACTTCAAACCGGCGGACTCGGCCTGTATCCGCCTGGCCTGCGAAAATTCATTATCCAAAATGCCGGTCCATGCCTGCTTCTTGCCCTCCCATTCCTCGGTATCCGCAACCGCTATCATTTCCCGGAGGGACTCCGACAATCCCTCTTTATCCGGTGCGGAAATGAATACAGCAGGACCGATGAGAGGGCCTGGGTCCCATTTCTCTGCCTCGCGCAAGGCGAGCGCAAAGGTTCGCAAAACCCCTCGTGTCCGCTGGAACCTGGCAAGTTGTGTCCACTTCGAATAGAGCACCTCGGTGAGGTCGGGATGAAATGGGAAGCTTTTCAGAAACCGTTCTTCCGCCTCCGCCCCCCTGTTTTGCCGTCTGCTCGTTCACTGCAGCAATGCCT
>CP070700.1:2389305-2408216 GCA_020349865.1 Desulfobacteraceae bacterium | reverse complement strand
GGGATATTAGTCTGCATATTCACTCTTTGACGCGAATAGCCTAAAGTATTAACATTGGCAATATTGTGTCCGGTAACATCGATTCCCATTTGCTGTGTGAGGAGTGCTCCTCTTGCCACGTTTAAAATCCCATAGATATTTGGCATGGTTTACCCTCTACCTTCAATTGATGGAAAAGTGCCTAAAAAATGCCCCGCCTGGCTGGATGTTTGAATTGATGATTGAGTCTCCTTTTGTATTTTTTGCACTTTAACGGTAGACTAAATGCGATCTGCCCAAACGGAACCCTAATCATAAAGGCGTGATAATAGATACTTTCCGCATTAAATCTTTCCAGAGACCAGCCTGCCGCTTTGATCGCCATCTTTCATCTTACCTGTTCGGTAATAAACTGGGTTAGAAGGCATCAGATCACTCAACAAGGTCAAAGAGCTTCTAACCATATCAAGGGAATGGTTTAGCAATGACTTATTGCTGAGATTAACCTCCTGGATACTTTGTGCTAATGACAAAAACCTTGAACGACAATCCGCTAATTGGGTGGATTGAGGCTCTTCAACTAACTGTGACAATTTAGTCAGGGTAAGGTTTTGAACCGACTGGCCCAGGTTCTCGGCCAGCTTTTCAAGAATTGTGAGCCTTTGCTCTTCCAGTATTCGAATCTTCAGAAACAGGCTCTCTTTCTCCCTATTGGTTTCAATTAATTCTTCAAGATTTGAGTCTACAACTGCCCTTTTCTCCTTCTGAAGTGCTAAGAGCAGTGAATCATAAAGACGAATTTCTCCTTCGAGCAAACCCAATAACTCATTCAACAGTAATTCCATTTAGTCACTAACCTCAGTATAGCTCAAATAGGGGATTGTTGAGTTGACGCTTGGTGTTTAATGCCTCAACTACCCAGCCAAGTAAAGAATCCAGGCCCAGAGGAAACGGATTAATCAATTGTCTATTAAATATCATAGCAGTTCGTTAAGAAGTGATTCCTTTATCATTTTTACGGCTAATTCTTCTTCTTTAATCCTATAAGTCCCATTCTCGATCTGTGCCTTTATCTGAGCCACCTTTTCCTCCCTGATATCAGGAATAGAACCCATAAGCTCTTTTGTCTCCTGGATCTTCTTTGCTTCAGGGGATAATACAACCTTATCTCCCTTTGAAACCTCCGTAGATGTCTGTCTTAGTGGGGCACCTATCTTTTTATTATCCTTGACGTTTTTTGTTTGGGCATCCAGGTTAACGTAAGGATTTTTCCCTGTGATTTTCATTCCTTAAACCTCCTTTTTCAAACCGCAAGTTTCATGTCGCAAATTTTAATACCTGATTGTCTTATCGGCAAGAAGAGGGTAAAACTTTAATTATTAGATAATGAACCCAAGTTTCTGTCGTAATAAAGTTAGCTTTTTTTTAAGTATTTATTACTTTAGCTCATTATAGCATACTATACCCTGCCTATTCCTTAACATTTCCTGGCTTGCGCTCAAGTTGATCAAGAAGAACAGAGGAAAGGCCAATTCCACCCTTTAATGATAGCTCCTTTGCTAACTCGGAATCTAACATGGAAGTGTAGATTTCTTCGGCCCGTCCCCCGCTGATGAAGCCTGACTTGGGGATAGTTGCCCGCATTTCTTTAAGAAGATAGGAGATAAAAAGCGACTCCAACTCGGAACACGCTTTTTTAAGTTGAGGATTATTTCTAACAGAGGAAGTGAGTTTCTTGGGGGCAAAAGAATTCTTTACTTTCTCTGTCTTACTGGTCAAGTTTATTGTCTGCCATGGTATGTCTGGCATAGAAATTGGGGCTGGCATCAGATTATCTCCAATTTTGCCTGTAAGGCACCGGCCGCTTTTATGGCCTGGAAAATGGCAATCAGATCTCGAGGGGATACGCCGAGTGCGTTCAAGGCCCTTACGACCTCACCAATACTCACTCCGGGCTCCAGCAGGAAGAGTCTGTTATTGCCCTCCTCTACTGAGAGTTCCGTTTCAGGAACCACTACGGTCTCACCCTCAGAGAAAGGGAGGGGCTGAGAAACATGTGCCGATTCTTTGATTTGAATGCTCAAATTCCCGTGAGCAATGGCAATGGTTGAAATCCTGACATCACTCCCCATAACCACTGTTCCAGTACGTTCATTTATAACCACTTTAGCAACTGCATCCAGAGTAACTGTTAATCCTTCTATCAGAGTGACCAATGCAACGGTGTTCCCCCTATACTTTTCCGGTACCTTCACACGGATTGTTCCGGGATCAGGAGTTTGAGCCAATTGATTATCTAAGGCAACATTGATAGCCTTCGCCACACGAGAGGCTGTGGTAAAATCAGGGCTATGTAAGGTCAGGGTTAGGATCTCTTTCTGACCAAAATTTGAGAGTACCTCCCTCTCAATCAGGGCACCACCAACAACCCGTCCCACAGTTGGGAAATTTTTCTGTATTTTACCACCTGCTCCCCCAGCAGAGAACCCCCCTGTACTAATAGGGCCTTGTGCAATTGCATAAACTTTTCCGTCTGCTGCCCTTAATGGAGTAAAGAGCAATGTCCCTCCTTGAAGATTTTCTGCATCACCTATTGAGCTGACGAGAACATCAATCCTGCTGCCTGCCCTCGCAAATGCAGGCAACACAGCGGTTAGCATTACAGCGGCAACGTTGTCGACTTTTATGTCTTTAGGATCAATTGTTATACCCATTTTTTCCAGCATACTTGCCATGGACTGAACAGTAAAAATTGCTTTCTTACCATCACCCGTTCCATCCAAGCCTACAACCAGCCCATAGCCAACTAACTGATTCTCACGCACCCCTTTAATATCTGCAACGTCCTTGATCCGAACGGCATGAGCGGGGGAACTTAAAAAGATCAGCGCTACTGATATCAATCCTACTTTCGCAAGTATCTTTTTAGATATGGAGATTAGAAACGAAATGTGCATTTTTTTTAATCACCTTTAATTTGTCAGAATGGCCAGATTGTATTCAGTATCCTGGTCATCCAGCCTGGACGCTGACGATCATCAATTATGCCTACGCCACTATATGCAATCCTGGCATCAGATATATAGGTTGACAGGATTACATTGCCTGGAGAAATATCCCTGGGTCTGACAATTCCCGATAAAGTTATAAACTGCCTCTCATTGTTTACCGTAACTTCTCTTGATCCCGCAATCTGCAGATTCCCGCTCGGTAATACTTCTGTGACCCTTGCAGTGATGTAAGCGGTCAGGTCTCCACTCCGGGTGGTGGTTCCTTTACCATCGAACGCACTTTCAAAATCAGCCTTTACCCTACCAAAAGGGCTAAAAAATCTGCGAGAGCTCGGATAATCCTGTTCCAAACCAAAGAAATTGTCTATGCCTGCGGAGATAGATGAATTCCTGCCCGCATTTGTTGAAGCCTTGTTAGAAGCTTTAGAGGACTCCACTATTTTGACGGTAATGATATCGCCGACTCTTCTGGCCTTGGGATTTATAAATAAGTCGCTTAATGGGCCATTATCATGCCAGAGGGATCCTTCATATTTAATTGGAGGTTCTTCATGCACTTCGCGAGGAATATACTCTTTTGCCGGTTTTACTTCACGAATATTGGAGGCACAGCCAAAAAGTGCCAAAACTACTGAGCAAGAAAAAAAGCTGTATTGCAAAATGAATAAGGCTCTGTGCTTCTGATACATATTTGCTAAGCTCCTATGAGAAAAATTAAACAAATACCGTTCTGTTTTAGTATTTGACTCACCCCTTCCCCTCTTTCCCATTGAGGGGAACGGTCAAAGTGGGGGTTCCAGGTATCAAAAATCCACCTTTACCGTGTTGGAATCCAGAACGCGCCCATATATGCCTTTTTTGGAGTC
This sequence comes from Desulfobacteraceae bacterium, assembly GCA_020349865.1. The sequence continues at coordinate 2,404,360 of CP070700.1, read as the reverse complement.
AAGATTCACAACTCTAATCCTTTCGCCTCGACAACCTCTTTTTCTGACCTCTCCGAGGGCGGTGATCATTAGTCCATCCGATTCGGCAATAATTGACACCACGTCTCCGCGCCTGACTAGAGGGGGGAGTTCAATGTGATCGGTTCTTAAAACCTCATTGGCCTTGATTGCCCTTTTGGTTCTTTTGCCCAGCACCTCTTCATAGTTGGTCACAGAATTGGATTTTACTTCTGCCAGATCCATTTCTTTTAACTGAATGTCATCTTCGGTTATAAGCTGATGTCTCCGCAAGGGCCTTTTGGTGACCACCATTTCTGTCAGCACCTCAATATTGACCGTTGCCCAAACCTTCTTTTGAAAATTCCCGTTCACCTTAAAAAGGACTGACAGTGGTATAGTTCCTAAAAAATCCATGTTCTTAGGGGGCACAACACTATAGGTGACTTTTCCCTCTGGAAGAAATACATTGCTGCTGACATGAACCTTTTTAACTCGAGCTCTTTCTTTATCTCTGGGGACCATGCCGTACACAAAATCCAAGATGACCTTTTCAATCTTTTCCTTGGGAATCTCGATAACATCCCTGTATACTTCGACTTTCCCAGGGACCAGCAGCCTGATTTGAGACAAATCAATCCCATTCTGTTTCAATCGGATCTTGATGTAATCTTCATCAATCCGGCGTGACTTTCCCGGCAAGGGGGCCTTTGAAATGACAATAGCTCTGAGTTTATTAATCAGTTCAGAATCTTCACCTCTTATGGTAGCAATTCTCCCCAACCGTACCTTATCACCTTTTATCTTAGCCTTTTTAAAGACTTTGATAGTATTAATGCCTGCTGCGAATGGATTCCCCGACATTTGTGATACGATAAAAAAGGTCAATAAGCACACAATTACAGTGAAGAGATTTCTCGAAGTGTGAAATATGTGCTGTTGGTACTTCATTATACTTGCGCTTAGCTCCTCTTAGCTCCCACCTGCCAAAGTGGGAGAATATTGGACCGATAGGATATTGGAACCGTTGAAGAATCTCCTATATATTTCTTTTACCGCTTAATATTGTTGGCCATCTGTAGTATTTCATCGGCTGCCTGAATAGCCTTACTGTTGATCTCATAGGCTCTTTGAGCGACAATCATATTAACCATTTCATCCACCACACTAACATTGGACATCTCTAAGTATCCTTGAGCAATGGTACCAAATCCATCTTCTCCTGCGGTGCCGGTAATTTCCTCACCTGAAGCAGATGTAGGAATATAAAGGTTCCTTCCGATACTCTTTAGTCCTGCAGGATTGGCAAACCTGGCGAGCTGAATGGTTCCAGCCTCAACAGGCTCACTCTCTCCTGCCTGTAGAACCGAGATCGTTCCATCCGTTCCGATGGTGATTACAAGACTATCGGTGGGCACAGCGATCTCCGGCTCCATAAAAAATCCGTCAGATGTGACTATTCGTCCCTCGCTGTCTAACTTAAATGCACCCGCCCTGGTGTATGCAACGTCGCCATTGGGTTGTAAGATCTGAAAAAAGCCATCGCCTTCAATGGCGAGATCCAGTTCATTTTGTGTCTGTTGATAATCTCCCTGGAGGAAAATCTTCTGAGTGGCAACCGGTCTCGTCCCCTGACCCAGTTGGATGCCGGTTGGCACTTGTGTTCCCGCTGAGGATGAGGATCCTGCCGGCCGAAGTGTCTGATACAGCAAATCCTGAAAATCAGCCCTGCTCCGTTTGAACCCAGCAGTATTGACATTGGCCAAGTTATTTGAAATGACATCAATATTTAATGCCTGTGCCTGCATGCCTGAAGCTGCTATCCATAGAGTCCTTAACATTCTAACCTCCTCTTTCTTCTGTAATTCCTTTTCACTCAATCCCTCCGACTTTGTCAATTGCTTTTGATGTAACTTCATCAATAGACTGGATAACTTTCTTATATGACTCAAATCCCCTGAGAACTTCTATCATCTCTGTCATCACCTTAATGGCATCTACATTAGACAGTTCGATGAATCCCTGGCTTACTTTGAACTGTTCGGCTTTTTCCTCAGTAAAGCTTGAACCCGCTGGTGCAAACAGCGTATTTCCGACCTTCTTTACATTCTGAGGGTCGGTAAAGTTGACGATCTTGAAAGTATCGATCTGTATTCCATCTACAGAAATATTACCTTCTTCATCAACGAGATAATCTTGGCCATCAATTTTTATCTCACCTCCCTCGCCCAAAACAGGAAAGCCCTCTGGAGTGATCAGAATCCCTTCCCGGTTGATGGTAAAATTCCCTTTTCTGGTATATTGAACCCCCTCTTGTGTTTGAATGCAGAAAAAACCATTTCCGTCAATGGCCAGATCCAACGCATTTCCAGTATGCCTTAATTGTCCAGGAGAAAAGTCGGTCCTGGTGCCTTCAAAGGCCACCAGGGAGTTGCTTGTTTGACAAGGAGCCAAAGTTCCTGGTGCTTCTGATGTCGGCGGCGTTTGCAGGGTTTCTGTAATGGGTTTTTGAGAACCAGGAAGGTAAGTCCTGAAAACCGTCCTGTCTTGCTTAAATCCCACTGTATTGATGTTTGAGAGATTGTTTGAAAGGACTTCTAATCTCATCTGGTAGGCCAAAGCACCAGAAGTGGCCGTGTATATCGCTTCGCTCATTTTGCTTACTCCATAACCGCTAAGCTATTGTGAGAATCCTTTTGTAAATAATTTAACAATGGATTCTACTGTGCAAGACATATACCAAGGAGGCCGTCAGGGTATCTACAAATATTCCCAGTATTTAAAGGGTGTTAACCCTGAGTCTCTCTATACGTAGAATCCCCAATAGGCAATTTCTACCCTCTGTCCCCTTTTTGCCTATAGGGGTCTTTGTTTTCTGTGAACTTACCATGGTGTTCGATCCCTTCTTGTATTCTCACGCACGGTATCATGCGCATACCTCTCAAGTTTTTCCATAAGCAAAATTTCACCCTTCGGGATTCCTGCCGATTCAGCAAGATCTTCTGCACTCACTCCCAAATCTGCGAGCCTTTCAACTTCCTTAAACGGGAGAGGCCCGGATGCAGAAGTGCCGCTAACCGAACCTTCTCCGTCTTCTTTATAAAACTGCATAGGGGTCTGATTTCCTGTTTCCTGAAAAGTGGTTCTATCCTCTCTTGCAATATTTCCCTTTTCAATCAGGTCCTGCAAAAACCGCTGTTCTCTTTCTACCGTATCATATATAGTTTCAAGGGCCCTTTCAGCTTGTTGCCTAATCAATTGAGAGAGAATCTCGTCGCCAAAACTTCCGAAATATTTTTTATTATCAACCTTCATAATACTCCTGTTTTTATTGACCCTTTTTCTGATTAAACATACGACAGTCACACATAAGAGAATAATTACTGAAACATGGAGTAGTATTTCCCAAAATTCAATTTCAATATGTCCCATTTTAAACTCCTTTTATCTGGAAATGAAACCGTTTCGCTATGGTGCACTATCTATGCAAGCACATCAATTCTTCTCCGCTGACCATTATGGTCTGGCCTTTTCGTTCTAATTTTTCTTTTGTTTTTTCTATCCTGTAGTTCAAGCAAGCCTTTTTTATTCTCGTCGCCTCCCACCATTTCAGTAGGTCGAAAAATGTGCTTCTCATGTCCTTTTTTCTTACTCTCCTCTTCCTCTCCATGAAATTGTTGGTTAAAGTGCCTGTCTTGTAAATTGCCATTTCGCTCTTTTACTGGCATTATTTTGTATGTAGGGGAGATCGCCGAGAGTCTTTCGTTTATGTTTGTCCCATCAAGCATAAGACTTCCCCCTTAAGCTCAGGGCAAATCCTCTATGAGGTTTGTCCTATTCAATTTTCTTCGCAGCCTTCCAATTGCTTGAGAATGGATTTGAGAAACTCTTGATTCCGTGATATCTAAGACCCTCCCGATCTCTTTCATAGTAAACTCGTCCCAGTAGTACAGAGAAATTACGATCCGCTCCTTTTCTGTCAATTCACCGATTGCCTGCGCCACAGACTTTTCCAGTTCATTTAGTCTCGTTAGGGTTAATGCATCCTCAGTATCTTCATTGATCAGATAGCTCATCAGGCGCTTTCGGTCCTCTTTTGATGTATAGCCGATTTCCTCAAAACTGATGAAGGATATGCTGGAAATCTTTTTTATCCTGTAAAATTCATTCAGGCTTAAACCCAGTTCCTCAGCCACCTCTTCATCCTTGACCTTTCTACCAAATTTTTTCTCCAGATGTAGATAAGTATTTTCTATTTCTCTGGCTTTCCTTCTATTTGATTTTGAAAGAAAGTCCCGAGACCGCAACTCACTTAGCACAGCGCCTTTGATCCTGAATGCCGCATAGGTAATAAACTTGTTATCTCTTGTAGGGTCATATCGCTCTGCCGCTTGGATCAAGCCAATGATCCCTGCATTTATTAAATCATCAACTTCCACATAAGCTGGGACGTGGACTGCAATCCTTTGAACAATTCGCTTTACATGAGGGAGATAATCGGCGATTAACTGGTCTCTTGAGATATTTTCCCCCGTCTCGAGCTTTCCTATTTGCCTTTGTGCCAATCCCATAAGAATTCACATCGTTTACATTATTCAAAGTTATTCTGAAGTAGTTTGTCCCAGAATGAACTGCTATCGCCCCTTGGTGAACTTTGGGGCGGGAGTTTACATATTTGCCTTGCTAATTCAGCAAAACATTTACTTCCAGAGCTGTCAGGATATATATCGCATAGGAGTTTTTGCCGTCTCACTGATTTGGTTATATTTTCATCGCCTAGCACATAACCAAGATAGTCTATAGATATATCCAAAAATCGATTCGACACCATTGTCAGTTGTCTGAAAATTTCACGAGCTTCGCCGGAATTGGCAGCCAAATTCACCAGCAATCTAAACTTTTTTGCCGAATATTTAAGTGACATAACTTTCATCAAAGCATAGGCATCGGTCATGGAAGTAGGCTCAGGGGTTACTACAACCAATATTTCTTGCGCGGTCACATTGAAATACATCACATTGGACGAAATGCCAGCAGCAGTATCAATTAATAGGATATCGATGTGGTCAAGCAGCGAATCAAGTTCACTAAGGATTACGGTTCTTTGCCCATCGGTTAGTTGAGTGAGTTCTTGAATACCGGAAGAAGCAGGAAGTATCTTCATATTCTTAGGACCTTCGATTATGATTTCAGGCGCTGTCTTTTCCCTCATGACCACATGAGATAGATTGTATTTTGGGGTAAGCCCTAATAGCACATCAATATTTCCCAACCCTAAGTCAGCATCAAAAATGAGTATCCTTTTCCCCAGTTGGCTAAGCGCAAATCCAAGATTGGCAACAATATTTGTTTTTCCGACTCCGCCTTTTCCACTGGTTATGGCAATTACCTTTGAATTCGCTTTACGATTCCTGCAATTGTATTGTCCACTTTTATTCTTCTTGGATGCGACTCTATTCTGCAATCTTATTATCTTGCCCATCGAATCTATCTGCTTCATTCCTTTCTTCTCCGCTTCATAAGGAGCCCGTTATCAATTGCTGACTCTTTTCCTTTGTCCTATGCCATCACAAAACATGCCATACTCATCCCAGTTGCCGGGGTTGCACAACCTGCACGGTTTATATCCTTCATTTATGGCACTTTTAGCGCTTTCGAAGACGCTCATACTGGCGCCCTTAATCTTTTTGGCCGACTTGCAATCCGGATGATGAAAAACATCTGATGTTTTATTTGCCACATAGAATTCCATATGATTTCCATCAAGGCCATTCTCAGTTCCACCCTCTTCCTGCTCCCATATTACCGACGAAGGAGACCAGAGGTTGCCTTCGCCAGTATCATCTATTATCAGGCTCACCAGCCTCTCAAGGGAGGCAATTTCTATGTTTTCAGGGACTTCCTGCCCATTTGTAAAATATGAAACGGGGATTTTGCTTCTGCACATTTGGTTTACTATATTTCCAAATGTTGTGCTTTCATCAAGCTTAGAGAATATTAGTCTTTTGATTGAAATTGCTTTGAACTTTTCCAATATGTTCATCAAAATACCGTTATTTGAAGTTGCACTCATTAGAAGATGGATTTGGATATTCGACACCCCTTCAAAGGTAGACTTAAGTTCATTTATCTGGTTTTCATTCTGTTGACTCATTCCAGGAGTATCAATCAGTATAAGGTCTCTATTACTGAGTCTTTTGAGAGCTCTCTTAAGCTCTTTTTTGTTCGAAGCTACTTCAAGAGGAATGCCAATGATTCTCGCATTAACCTTGAGTTGTTCAATAGCTGCAATCCGGCGATCATCCAATGTAATTAAGGCGACACTCTTTTTCATTTTAATGGCATTGACTGCCGCTAACTTGGCAATGGTTGTCGTTTTGCCCACACCTGTAGGTCCTATAAAAGCAATGGCCTTGTGTCTTTTACGTTCGGTTATCATTGAACTAACTGTCGCTCCAATCTTGTTGAGAGCCTTGACCATACCTTGTTTGACCTCTTCACGGTGTAAAGGATTTTTTACCGCCAGGGTTCTCTTTAATCCTTTGAGCCATTGAGCAGCTATATCTTTTTCTACATCCTGTTTCAGCAGCAACTGCTGCAATCTGCGAAATATTTCGTCATCTGGGCTTCGGTCAGGTTTTCTTCCTACTGAGGAGTTGATGTTATTTTTCAAATAATACGGTTTTCCTTGGAGCTGATAAGATGAGTCCTTCTTGTTAGTTGCATCCTCATAACTCAGCCGCCTTGTTTCAGCCTCATAAGGCATTCCTGTTTTTTCAAGGGATTTTTTCCTTTTTTCCTGAAAGTAATAGTTATCAGTTGCTGCTGTAACTTCTACACCAGGCTTTTTTAAATAGTTGAACATTCCTTTCCGGTTTTTCAGGCTTCTGGCTGAAAGGATAACCGCGTCAGAACCAAACTCCCGCTTAATTATACATAGGGCCTCGGTCATATCAGGCGCCTCAAATTTCTTAATCTGCATCGGTCAACTCCACCATGCCTAATGACTGAATTTTTACATTATTTAGAATTTCATTATATGAAAGCACAACCAAATTTGGAATAAATCGATTAATGAGCTTCTTGAAATGTGATCTAATTTGAGACGAACATAAAATTACAGGGTGATAATTCAGTGAAGAAAATTCCGTTACATATCGTGCGATAGTTTCAATAATCTTCTGTGCCACATTGGGTTCCAGAGCCAGGAAACTTCCTTGTTCCGTCCGTTGAATTGCTCCGGAAATGGCCTTTTCAACACTCTGGTCGAGCGTAATTAAGGGGATTTTTCCATCGGGTGTTTCATAGAGCTTAGTAATCGTTCTTGATAGCGCCTGTCGAACATTCTCCGTAAGTATATCCATATCTTTTGTCATGGGTGCCCAGTCAGCCAGTGTCTCTAGAATAGTGAGCAGGTCCCTAATAGGGATTTGCTCAACTAGCAGGTTCTGGAGCACCTTCACTACACCCCCAAGAGGTAGTATATTAGGAACCAGCTCTTCTACTACTTTTGGATGCGAATCTTTAAGGTCATCCAACAGCTGTTGAACCTCCTGTCTTCCTAATAATTCATGAGCATGGTTCCGGATTACATCCGACAGGTGTGTTGTAAGGACAGTGGCCAGATCCACTACCGTATATCCTCTGGCTATGGCCTTCTCTTTAACTTCTTCTTTAACCCATAGAGCCGGGAGTCCATAGGTAGGTTCCTTCGTTGGAACACCTTCAATTTTTTCGTCATTATTATCTGCATTCATGGCCAAATAGTGATTTAACATCAATTCCCCCCTGGCCACTTCATTTCCCTTGAGTAAGATGGAATATTCACCAGGCTTCAACTGCATGTTATCCTGGATGTGGAGAGGAGGAACAATAATGCCAATATCCTGAGCAATTTGTCTTCGTATTGATTTGATGCGGTCCAAAAGCGTGCCGTTCTGTTCCTCATCTACCAAAGGAATAAGCCCATAGCCTACTTCCAAAGCAAGGATATCCAGAGGGGGGAGTGTTGCCAACCTTTCAGGTGATTTGGCCTTTGCTTCAAGCATCTTCTTACTCTCTTCGTCTTCAATGCTTGTCTTCCTTGCTTGCGATGCCACATATGCAACAATTCCGGCTATGGCTGACAAAATCATGAATGGAACTGCCGGTAATCCTGGAACCATGCCAAATCCAAGCAGCACACCAGCGGCAATTCCTATTGCACGTGGTTGAAACATTATCTGAGATGTTATCTGCCTTCCCAAAGCGGCTTCAGACCCTGCTCTACTTACAACTATGCCGGCTGCAGTTGAAACAATGAGGGCAGGAATTTGGGTAACCAATCCATCACCCACTGTCATTAATGTGTAATTCTGTGCCGCATGAGAGAAACTCATCCCGTTCTGGAAGACGCCTATGGCAAGTCCTCCTACAATGTTAATTAAGGTGATTATTACTCCTGCAATCGCATCTCCCCGGACAAATTTACTAGCCCCATCCATGGCACCATAAAAATCGGCCTCCTGGGAAATTACCATTCTCCTGTTCCTGGCCTCTTGCTCATTTATTAGTCCCGCATTCAGATCGGCATCAATGCTCATTTGCTTGCCAGGCATTGCGTCCAGAGTGAATCTGGCAGCAACTTCGGCAATTCTTCCAGATCCTTTAGTAATCACAACAAAATTAATAATCACCAGGATTAAAAAAATGATGGCTCCAACGACATAGTTTCCCCCCACCACAAAACTTCCGAAGGCCTTGATTACTTTTCCAGCAGCCATGGTCCCTTCGTTTCCATGAAGCAAAATAATCCGAGTGGAGGCAATATTTAGGGACAGCCTAAATAAAGTGGCGAGGAGAATTATGGAAGGAAATGATGATAACTCTAAGGGCTTCAGGATATACGTAGCCACTAACACAATTATTAGACAAAATGTTATGTTAAAAGACAATAGGATGTCCAGAAGCACAGGTGGCAGTGGTATTACCATAAACACAAGAATGCCCACTATTGCCACAGCCAGGAAAACGTCGCTATTTTTCGTGAAAACAGGTAGCCGTTTTGAAGTCTGACTTTGATCTGCTATTTCCATTATCCTAATATCCTGATATAATCTTTAAGATAGTTTTTATTGATTCCATCATCCCCTACTTTTTTTGGAGATCTTATTACATTAAACAAAAGAATCTTGATCATTGAAACTCTGAACTTGATTAATGGAAAAACGATCAATCTCTCCTAAGTTGTATCAAGTTCCCACTTTTTGGTTTCAAGTGTCAGTCCCGGCTTGCACTTTATCTTCCTTATCTTATCTAACACACATAGGAGTAATTCACTTTTCTTGAAAGGCCTGATTATCCATAACTTCTGTTTACCGGTTTCAATCCATAGACATATGCCAGGACTTCAGCTACTGCCCTATACAGGCTCACAGGAATAAAATCCCCTATTTCCACCACTTTGAAAAGTGTCTGAGCCAAAAGTTTATTTTCAACCAGCGGCACACCATTCTCTTGAGCAATTTTCTTTATCCGATCAGCAATAAACCCAGCCCCCTTTGCGATTACCCGAGGTGCCATCATTGCCTCTGCATCGTATTTAAGTGCGATGGCCAGGCTGGTAGGATTAGTGATGACAACATCAGCCTCCGGGATTGCTTCCATCATTCGACGCTGGGCCATTTCCCTTTGAATGCCTTTAATCCTTGCCTTAACAGCGGGATCTCCCTCTCTTTGCTTAAATTCATCTTTGACTTCCTGTTTGCTCATTCTAAGGCCCTTTTCATGTTGCCATCGCTGAAACGCATAATCCATTGCAGCGAGGATAACCAATGCCAAACACGTGAAGAAGCATATTTTAAGTGAAACCCTGGCAATAAATGAAAGGGTGTCTCCTACACCCATTTGCATCAGGGAAGGAATGTTATTCAGCTCCCCCTTAATCATTAGAAAAGCAATACTGGCCACACAAAGAAGCTTAATGATAGATTTGAAAAGTTCGGCCAAAGCCTTCAAGGAGACTAAGCGCTTAATTCCCTCAAAAGGATTTAGCTTTGATAGCTTAGGTGCCAGGGGTTTTGCAGTGAATAAAAAGCCAACTTGCAGAAGATTTGCGGCAATCCCAGCAATCAGTACAGCAAACATCAAAGGCATTAAAATTGTAATAATCAGATTTAATATTTCCAGTAGAAACGAGTGAGCAGAAATGCCATGTAAATGATGCAAGGATCCAATATTATTAAAGATCCATTGCATAAAGTCGGAAAGACTCACTAACATCCAGGAACCTGAGAAAAACAGTACTCCCAAAGAACTCATCAAAACTAAAACGGATGGAATCTCTCTGCTCTGAGCTACCTGACCTTTCTTTCTTGCTTCCTCACGACGTTTAGGAGTAGCAGGTTCTGTTTTTTCCTGATCTTTTCCTTCGCGCATACAATTCCTTTAAACTTTTATAGCTTGGAGAAGGAGAATGACGTCCTTTCCTAACCCGTTAAATACTTCTCTTAAGAAAGCCGAAAAATAGGGAACGGTTAAAGACAACAACAGAAGACCGATGAGTATTTTCAAGGGCATAGCCACAATGAATATATGCATCTGTGGAACTGTTCGCGCAATTAATCCAAGAGCCACGCTGGTAATCAACATGGTAGCCATGATGGGTGCCCCTATCTTAACTGCAATGATGAACATATTACTCCCCAGCATCATTAACTGTTCCATCAATGAATAGCTGAATCGGAATTCAAAAGGAGGGACTATTCTGAAGCTCTCTACTATGGCTCTTAAAAAAAAGTGATGGGCATTAATGGCCAGGAATACCAGCATGGCGATCAGATTGTTAAATTGAGCGAGAATAGGAACTTGAGCGCTTGTTTGAGGGTCCATAACATTGACAATTGCAAGACCCATTTGAAAACCTGCTAACTGACCTGCCAACTGGATTCCAGCGAACAGCAATCTCACAGAAAGGCCTATGGCAACTCCTAAAATGATTTCGCCGATTACTTCCAAACAAAAAGGTATTACCTCGGTGAAAAATGGGATATGGTCTAACTTCAAAATGGGAAAAAGAACAATGCTAATTGATAATAAAAGACCCCCCTTTAATAATACAGGCAAATTTTTGCTGCCAAAAAGCGGGACAGTCATCATGATCGCGCCTACTCGCAGAAAAATCAGAAAAAACGTTTGGAGCTGTTGAAGTGGAATACTAATGTTCATCAGATTACACCATTTCGCTTCCCAAACATCCAGCCGTGTTCAGTGGATGTATGTGGCCATGTTAATGAATGCATTTTGGGCAAAATTCATGATTACTTGAAGCATCCATGGAAAGAATATAAGTAGTGCGATACCCACAGCCAGCATTTTTGGAATAAAGACCAGAGTCATTTCATTAATCTGAGTGGCGGCCTGAAATATACTAACCAGGACTCCTGCCACTAAACCGAATCCCAAACAGGGTGCGGCCAATAGCATGGCAGTTCGTAAGGCTTCTATGAAATATCCTGAAACAATTTCCGGTGACATCACATTTTACCCAAAACCCTTTACCAAAGAACCTACAATCAGATACCATCCATCAGCTAATACGAACAACATCAGCTTAAAAGGTAGTGATATCATGATAGGAGGTAACATCATCATGCCCATGGAGAGAAGGACACTCGCAACGACCATATCAATAATAAGAAATGGCACATAAAGTAGAAAGCCTATCTGGAAGGCGGTTTTTAGTTCGCTAATTATAAAGGAAGGGATGAGAACAGAAGTAGGAACATCACTGATATTCTTAGGCCTATCGATTTTCGCAATCTCGACGAGAAGAGCAAGGTCCTTTTCCCGTGTTTGCTTATACATAAAATTTCTTATGGGACTAAAGGCCTTTTCTAATGCCTCTTCCTGGGTTATCTCTTTTTTCAGATAAGGTTGAAGCGCCTGCTCATTAACTGTTTGCCAAACCGGGTTCATAATGAAAATCGTGAGAAACAATGCGAGACCAAGAATAATCTGGTTTGGAGGCATCTGATGGGTCCCCATGGCCTGACGAAGGAGAGAAAGCACAATTGCAATCCTGGTGAATGAGGTCAGCATTATTAAAATTGCCGGAGCCAAAGAGAGAACTGTTAACAATGCGAAAATCTGCAGAACGACTGCCACTTCTCCTGGATTCTTTGCCTTGTCTATGTTCATACTGAGGTACGATGTTGGGGCTTGAGGAGTTTGTCCACAACATACGTCAGGGGTAATTCCGATAAAGGCCACCAATAGCAAGGATAAGATAATGATGGATTTATTTAAGTCCCTAATCATGAGTTAAGTGCGCCTTTGCTTTTGTGCTCTTTGAACCTAAATGATAGTTTGTATAATTGATCTGCAAATGATGATACTTTTTTAACCCCTTCAAATGCCCTGAGACTTTCAAGGCTTTCTTTATCATCTATCTTTGCAAGGAGAGATATATTGTCGCTCGAAAGCCCCAAAACCAAAACTGCCCCGGGGATCTCAACCAGACAGATTTGCTTTTTGACTCCAATGTATGTATTTCCCAAGACCCTGATCAGCTTTCCTTTCAAGCCTCCTCCTTGGCTTGCGAACTTCCGTTTTGTAAAATATAATAAGATTAGCAATCCTCCCAAGAGTATAGCCAAAACAGCTAACATTTTTAGCGATGTTGATATCAAATCAGGATTGTAGTTCATTTTAGGCCCTCAATCCGTTCCGTCGGACTTACAATTTCCGTGAGCCGGATGGCATATTTCTCATCAACAACGACAACCTCACCCCTTGCAATAAGTTTTTGGTTGGCGAGTACTTCTAAAGTCTCTCCGGCAAGCTTTGACAGCTCAATAACTGATCCTTGCCCAAGCTTAAGCAATTCGTTTATAATCATCTTTGACCGACCCAGTTCAACGCTTATCTCTAAAGGGATATCGAGAATGAATCCTATGTTATCCGGTGGCTCAGAGGCAGATGCCTTATCCAAATCAGTAAAAGCGTACGGCTTGTCGCTATCTTCATCAGAATCTGCGGTTTTATCCGGTTGACTTTTTAAGCTAACCCCATCTTTCGTGGCCTTAGGAACGTCCTGTGCTTTTCGTGCTTCAATGCCTTCATCAGTAGACTTCAGGCCTACTGCCTCCTTATTTTCGTCGTCTTTAGCCATGGTTATTCACACCTCCATCTTGGCGAAGTAGTTCTGAAATTTGAACTGCTCGGTTACCTTTCAAAACGCCCGGGAACCCTCGGTACTTTGGGATCTCTTCAACTGCGATGGCAATTGGATCCTGGGGCCCGGTATTAAGCTTAATAACATCTCCGGATTGAAGGTTCAGTAAGTCACGAACAGTATGAGTGGTTGCCCTCCCGAGTTCTGCTGTTATTTTGACCTGGGTTTTTTTTAAGAGATCCTGAATCTGAGAGCCCCATCTGTTTTCCGGATCTACCTCCACTAGGCGACTAGCCGAAAGTTTGTCCTTAATCGGTTCCAGCATAAGGTAAGACAAGCACCAATGAATATTCCCTGAAAACTCACCACCATTTATGGAAAACACAATGACAATTACAGAATCACCGGGATCAAACAAATGGACGAATTCCGGCTTGGTTTCAGTCTTTTTCATGGAGCATTGTAAAGAACTGACACATTCCCACGCCTTTTCCCAATTCTTAAGAACATCATCAGCAAACTTCCCTACCATTCTCTGTTCGATAGCGGTAAATTCTCTTATCTCTGAAAGGGGCTTTCCACGCCCGCCAAACATGCAATCGATCAATGAGAATACAAGATTCGCTTCTATAGCCAGCATCGCCGTTCCAATAAGCGGTTTCATTCCAAACATGTTGAAACTCGTAGGGTTTTGGAAAGCGCTCATAAATTCATCGAATTTTGACATCTCCGATGATATGAACTCTACCTCAATTGGCTTCTGGACAGAGGAAGAGAGTGCATTCGAAAGTGATGTCTTAAACCTGTCATATACCTGATCAAGCCCACCAAACTGATCACGCAGCATGATTCTCTTGGAAGTTAAATCGTAAGATTCAACCTCATGGGTTCCTTTTTCATTACTCTCTAAATCAACCTCCCCGTTATCCATAGCAGCAAGGAGGGCGCCAACCTCTTCTTGAGACAAAATCTGTTCAGACATTGAATCTCCACCTTTACTGAGTAACAAATTCCGTGAAATAGAGGTTTATTATTGTCTTATTTTTCAGGAGATCATTTAGTTTGCTGATTATTTCAGTTCGTAGAGCTATTTTTCCTTCAGCACTCTGGAAGTCTTGATATTTTTTAGTGGGAAGTATCATCAAAATACAGTCCCTGATTTGAGGAAGCCGTTTCTCCATTTCCTCTCTGACAGACTCATCTGCAAACTCAAGCTCCATGGTGGTTCTCAGGAATCTATTTCCGCCAGGATCTGCGAGGTTGGCGATAAATGTATCCAGAGGAAATAGTGGGCCGATTCCAGCCTTTTGTTCGACCACCTCACTTTCCTCTTGGGATTCCTCTTCACTCGGAGGGTTGACTACCTGATCGAGTGCAGATACTTTACTCCACATCATAAAAAGACCGCCACCAATTGCAACCATAAGCAGGACAAGGACGCCCATCATTATGATCAATAACTTATTTAACATTTTATCTTTTGCCCTCCCTTTTTATCTGACCAATTTGGCTTAGACCTTCCATTTCATCAAAGGCAATATTATTAATTATGCACGACTTTTTTTTGAGCAAGTATTGTGCCAAATAGAATGTCGCCAGCCGTTCAGATAACCGCAAAATTAAACCCTTGCTAAGTACCTTTAAGGACCCTAACCGCAAGGTATTTTAGCAGCATTGATAGTCCGCCAAACGATCGTTCTTTGATCCTATAGCTTTGCCTGAAGTGGTTCTGGCAGCAAATGGCAGGTTATTACGTCAAGCTTCCAGTAAGAATTGTCAAGTATTTGACGGTATCTTTGATGGTAAGATTGTAAACAGGTGTGATTCGTTGATTAGGGAGTATTGGAGTCATGTCACCGGCAGAACTCCAATACTCCATTCTTTCGTAAGACATCATCTCATTGG
>CP070700.1:2384870-2389205 GCA_020349865.1 Desulfobacteraceae bacterium | reverse complement strand
TCAAACCCTTTACGTCTGAATTCGTCAGCGAAAAAGGGGCGCAATTCTCTGTGAACAAGATCTATCTCCTCATCGCTTCGAAATAAAAAGGGAAGATCAAGGACCCTCACAACTGGCAGTATCTGTCCGAACCCCACACCGGAGAATGCGGCACAATGGATCTGCCCTATCCTGAGCTTTTTCAATACGTCAACCTCGTCTCCTGCGATCCCGCCAGCATAAAATCGGAATTCGAGACGTCCACCGCTCTTAGCCCTAAGGTCTTTATCGAGATCCCTCATATGTTTCATCCAGGTAGATCCCTCTGGTGCAACCGTGGCGAATTTGATAAGGTACTGGGGTCGCGCAATCACGTGATCTGCCTGGATCAGCTGATGACACAGAAACATCCCAAGGAATAGAAATAGCAGCACGGGTAATTCTTTGTTAAGCAAAATGTCCTCCTATAAGAATAAGTCCTCAGTCATCTCCAGAAGTTTCCTCGCTTTCTTTTTCATGGCTGTATTGATAAGGCAGACCTCTTTCAGCTCACTGGGATTTCCCTGCATGACCACTTGAATGAGCGCCCGGAACAACCGCCTGTCTTGAATTCTCACAGCATAATACCTGGCAAAGTAGTAGTGAACGAAGTAAAATTTTCCTTCACTCACTTGCATGGCTTTGTCAAAATACACCTTTGCCTTGTCTGCATCTCCACCTGCAAGTCTAGGCCTTGCCGCAAGTATCGTGCCCATCAAAACACATGGTGCGCCATAAAAATAACCCGGATTTACCTCTAAGATCCTTTCAAGACAGGCTTGGGCCATCACCATTTGTGCAAGGGCAGCGGGTTTATCAAGGTTCAAGTTGATCCATGCCTGCCAGGACATTGTGGTGTAGAAAAGGATTTCAATCTCTCTCTCCCCAAATGTTTTCAATCTCGCGCGAATGTCCTGCGCATCAAGGCCAGACTGTTTTAAGAAAGAATCCCTTCGCCCGAGGGCCCTGAGTCCGTAGTTTCTGGCCCGGAGATAGAGCTGGGAAGCCCTTTCCGGATCTTTTTCCTCTACAAACAGCATGCTATAACCGGTGAACCCCATACAGAGGGCGGTTAAAAGTTGTTTGTTTTGGGGATCATTTCTGAGCAGACCCTCCATTAGCTTAAGATCGGCAGGTAAGGACACCCTTGCCAGTTCTGAATCGCATTCTTCAAAAAAAGTCTGGGTTAAATTGGGTATCAGGGTTGGTGAGAACCCCGTTACAAGCTTTACGCATCCTGTTAAAAGAGGAAGTAACAATAAAAAGGCGGTCAATCTTTTGTGGATTTTTTTAATGACGAGTGACACGTTAATACCCAATAAAAGGATCATTGTTTTTTGGAGGATCTTCAAGGAGTTTTTTTGCCAGAAACTGTGCGCCCGCTCCGTTTTTCATGTCCAATACTCTGTGGTAGTATTTTATCGCCTCCTCCCTGTTCCCCTCAAGGTCATAGCTCATAGCGATTTTAAGCAAAGGCCAGGCGACCATCTCGGGGTCCTTTATAGGGTCTTGTCCTTTTATTATGACTTCGAGTTTTGACCTGGCATCACGATAGTGCCTGTGATAAAGATCATACACGGTTTCAAGGTAAAGGGCACGCCTCTCCCACCGACAAGCTTCGTTCAAGGTGCCCGTCTGGAGGCTTTTCTGCCGTAAGAGATTGACAGTATCACGGTATTCACGCTCCATACCCAATCTGATATAACACACTCCTAACAAAATCCTGTAACGAGGGCTTTGTCTGTATTTTTCTGCCAGATCATCGGCAAGTTTCAGGGCCTTAACAAGGTCTTCTTCCACAAAAAGATAGATATGAATGAGCATGCTTTTTGCTTCGGTTGCCGAGTAGACGGCATCTTCTGCAGCAAGATGTAATTTTCGGAGGCCTTCCTCCTTGCCCCCCTTATGAACGAGCAGGTAGGTCAAAAATTTTAACAAACCAGACAGATGGGCAGTATAATAATCAAAGGTGCCAAAGCCTAAAAGGGCGTCTTTGTTGTCGGGATTCATTTTCAAGCAGGTCCTAAAGGCCTCAATCGCATTTCTGGCCAAAAAAAAGGATGAAAGCCAGTTTTCTTTCATCAGTTCAAATCGGCCTTTAAACCCCAAAGCTCCGCCCAAATAGAAAAAATCATAACTGTCCGCGATATTGCTGTTAATACGGCTCTTGGCCACCTGGATGGTTCTGTCAATCCGCTTCTTGTATTCCCTTACGGTTTCGGGAGACCAGAAACCAGCGGCCATGCGGGACCACGTGACCATGGCCAGGTAAAAATAACCAATAGGTTTGTCGGGGGATTTTACAATGACGTTTTGAAAAAGTGTCTCTGCGTCGTTAAATTGCTCATTGTACAGCAGATCAATTCCCATCAGGATATCCTTGTTGACCCCAATCCCTTGATTATCGTTGCGTTGTGGACTTTCAATACCCCAGGTGTTTGTTTGAAATATCACTATCAAAAATGAGGCAATCGTCAATAACCCAAGAGAAGCCTTGAGGATGTGGGATTTGAGGTGGACGCGTTTTTTCAATTATGTGTACCCTTTCGCTAAAGGTCAATAACACGGCAACGCGCCGAATTTCTTTAATAACCGGCCAGGAACCGATATGAGCCCGCCAGGCGGCTAAGGTGGGGATATATAGGTACTACACGACTTTATCTACACTAACCCAACAATTTAGGCAAGTGTGAAACTTAAAGTCTGGGTTTAAAGATTTTATTAGGAGCATATCTCACCTAACTGCTTGAAAATCAAAGTGCACCTTATTCCCCAACACGCTTAAACAATGGCTGAAATAAAGATTTTGTGGATTTTTTTCCCATTATTATGATAAATATATAAGATTAGAGGATATACAGAGGAGAGTGCAAAATGAAAATAATCATTTTGGGCAGCACAGGTATGCTGGGAAGTGAATGCAAAGAGATCCTCAGTCAAGAGCACGAGGTAATAGCACCGGACAAAAAAGAATTGGATATTATCAGCTGGGACAGGGTTATAGAAAAGCTTCAGGAAGTCTCTCCCGATGTTGTTCTAAATTGTGCCGGATTCAATGACGTGGATGCCTGTGAAACAGAAGATTTTATGGTCCGGAAAATAAATGTCGAAGGACCCAGAAACCTGGCCCAAGGATCTGCGAGGTTCGAATGCAAGTTGGTCCATATTTCTAGCGATTACGTGTTTGATGGCCAAAAGATGATGCCACAACCATATTTTGAAGATGACACTGCAAATCCGCTATCTGCTTACGGGAAAAGCAAGATGGAAAGCGAAACGGCCGTTCGGGAGAACTCCCCTAATTTCATTATCGTTCGCACTGCCTGGCTTTATGGTATCAACGGAAAGAATTTCATCAAGTCCATTGTGAACCAGGGCATACAGAAAAAAACCAAAACATTAAAGGTTGCAGATGATCAGTTTGGCTCTCCCACCTGGACCTACACGCTTGCTCTGCAGATTCGGGAATTATTGCGTTATGATGGGAGGGGAACCTATCATGCAACATCAGAGGGCTATTGCACTCGATTTGAATGCGCCAAATATGTGCTCGATAAATTGGGCATAAAGGCCTCCATTGAACCGTGCAGCATGAAAGACTATAAAGGATTAGCCACGCGACCAGCCAATTGCCTGTTGGAGAATCGGTTGCTGAAAAAACAGAGAATCAACTTCATGCAGAATTGGAGAGAAGATCTGAACGGGTTCCTTGAAAAGTACGGGGAAGAACTTATAAAAGAGGCCAAGAAACCGTAACTCTAAGAGCGGGCAGTATCAAACAATGAAATTCCTTTTGGCCCTTCTGGGATTGCTTTATGCGATCTCCCCGTACGACCTTTTTCCGGATTTGATTATTGGATGGGGTTGGATTGATGATCTTATAATCTTAGGTTTGCTATGGTGGTATTTCTCTAACTACAAGAAAAAACGCTATAAGCACGAAAGATATTTTCAAAAGGGTGAGAGACCTTCTGGTGGAACAAATAATGGGGGGCCCTTTAGGGAGGAAGCAGCTGGATCACGCAGTGGGTTCAGTAGCAGAGCAACATCAAAAGATCCCTATACCGTGTTAGGTGTGGGCAGAAGTTCATCTCCCGAAGAGATAAGGCGGGCTTACAGGCGGCTTGCGAACAAATATCATCCAGACAAGGTAAATCACATGGGTGAAGAATTCCGCGAACTGGCCGAAAGGCGCTTTAAGGAAATACAGGAGGCATACCGGGAGCTGATGCCTAAATAGTGCCCGACCGAAAACTGTTATTTTTCCCAATCTCTGCGTCAGGCTCAAATTATAATCCTCGAAATACTCCAATGTAT
>CP070700.1:2379787-2384770 GCA_020349865.1 Desulfobacteraceae bacterium | reverse complement strand
TTAATATTGAATCATATACCACTTCCTGTGTTAACGCATGTTTGAAAATATAAGTGCTTTCCGGGTAAATGCCTCTCTCAAAAATAACCTCTGCATCCTTTAACACTGAAATCCGTGACAGCAGCTCCTTTTCCGATAGTTCTGATACCTTTTTGATCAACTCGTAGCTGAACTCCCTTTCAATAACCGATCCCAGTTGGAGCAGTTCTTTTGCGCCATCGGGAAGAGAGTCAACTCGTGCCATAATGACATCTTGAATTGTGGAGGGGATGGTCACCTCCCGTAGATCCTTTGCCAAATGGTATGCAGTTTTCTTTCTTTCAATGATCTTTAAGTCTTTTAAAGATTTGATAAACTCCTCGATGTAAAAGGGAACACCCTCTGTCTTTTCCAGAATCAACTCCTCAAGTTCCTTTTCAAAATCTTCTGTACCCAAAAGGTGTGACACCATCGCAAGGCTTTCACGGTTGGAAAGCTGGTTCAAATTTACCTGACTGTGATATGATTTTGCACCCCATGTGTGAACATATTGGGGTCGGTAGGTGAATACCAGAAACACCCTTTCCCCGGATATATTATCAAGCAAGGCTTTCAGTGAATCCTCAGAACTTTTATCAATCCAGTGAAAATCCTCGATAGCCATGATTACGGGCCTGATCTGCGAGGCCTTAATAGTGATACGATTTAAAGCTCCGATTATCCGATCCTTTCTTGCCTCTGGACTCATGGAAATAGGGTCGACACCGCTGTCTTTCACTGATAAAAGTTCCAGAAGATAAGGAAGGGTCGAAGACTCGTCAGTATCCAAAACCTTCAGGCCCCGTTGGAGTTTTTCTCTGATCTCAAAATCTCCGTCACTCTCGGCAACGTCAAAGTTTGATTTCACGATGTCGATGACAGGGTGATAGGCCACACCCCGGCTGTAAGAAAGGCACTTGCCCTCCATGAATGTCACATCTTCGTTGGATACAGCCTTTCTGAACTCATATAATAGCCTTGACTTTCCGACCCCGGCTTCAGACGTAATGGAAAAAGCCTGACCCCTGCCGGTCTTGGAACGCTCAAAACCATCCAGCAGCAGCTCAAGTTCTCTTTCCCTTCCAACAAAGGGGGTCAATCCCCGTTCGGCACTGACGTCAAACCTTGTTCTGCGTGTGCTTGGAGCAATCACACGATAGGCATTGACCGTATCTGCTCTTCCCTTAACTGCATGTTCACCTAAAACCTCAAATCGAAACAGGCCTTCGGTAAGCCGAAAGGTATCTTCCGTGACATAGGTACTGCCCGGTTCTGCTAACCCCTCCATCCGTGAGGCCAAATTGACCGTGTCGCCGACTGCCTTGAACTCCACCCGCAGATCATTTCCTAAAGTACCCACCACCACGGGGCCGGTGTGAATGCCAATACGCATTTTAAGGGGAGGTATATTCTTTTTTTCCTGCTTCATTTTGTCACTGAACTTTGCCACCTCCCGGTGGATTGCATAGGCGGATCGGATCGCCCTCTGAGGAGCATCTTCAAGTGCAATAGGTGCGCCAAATAAGGCCATAATCCCATCACCGGTAAACTCATTGACCGTGCCTTCATAATCGTGAACCTTGTGAATCAGGATCTCGTAGACCTGATCCATGACAGCGTAGACTTCTTCAGGGCCAAGTTTTTCAGAAATCTGGGTAAAGCCCTCCATGTCACAAAACATCACCGTGACTTGCTTGCGTTCACCCTCGATGCGATCTTTTTGAGACAGGATCTTTTCGGTAAGGCCCTTGGGAAGATAGCGTTGAATCTTGTTCAACTTCTCATCAAAAGAGAGGTCTTTAGGAGGTGCTTCGGAAGGAATTCTTAAATCGTGACCACATTCATTACAGAACTTAACATTTATTGGCAGAGTTTTGCCACAGTGAGGGCATCTCAGCTCAAGTTTATGACCACATTCAAAGCAGAACTTAGAATCTTCTGGATTTTCAAACTGACACTTTGGGCATTTCATTTTTATGCCCCCCATTAATGTTTATGCAGTTTGAATGATATTGAAAAAACTTAGCTTAGGAAGATGAAATGGAAATATCCTAAATATAACCTTGTGTCAAATTTGATGGTATACAATATGTTGTGGTGTGGGGCCAAAGTGGATTTTGCAGATATCCCTTACCGAAAACCAAATATCAGTCAGTTGAAGATAAATTGAGATGATCAAAGGTTTATGGAAACCTTGAAATATATCTGATATCTGCAATTTTTATAGGCGGAATATTCAAAATATACGTTAGGGTTGTGGATATGTCCGATATCTGAAATTTTTTCAGGAGGCATATTTTCCATATCAGTTGGAGATATCGGTATTTTTGAATGGTCAGAGTTTTTGCAGATAAACAAAAGATATCACAAGGCAGGACCATTTCCATCCTGCCTTGTCTTATAATCCCAAAATAGAACTTTAAATTTACTTTAACCTGAATCCGTGGAACAACTTCCCCTGTCTTTGTTTTCTAAGCATATCCCATCTAACAATGTATGAAAAAATTTTCAAAATTAGCGGAGACTTTTTGGCATATGCATCCAAGAAGGAGGCTATTTCTTCTGTGTTATTTATTACCCCTTTGTAACCATCGAGAACATCCAAAACGGCACCGTAGTTGGGCTCGATGAGAGCCTTTGCCTGGTAAATGAAATTGGGATTGCTAAACAGAACTTGTAAGGCTTGTTTAGAGAGTGAGTAAAGTAATGTTTTGTATATAACCCCCCGTGTCGTGTTAGATAGAATTTCATCCCGATACTTTCGAAGAGCCTTAAGATCGGATGGATTGTCAAACAATATTTGGTAGGCTGTTTGCCAATCATTAACGGGATCACAGGCATCACCTATGCCGTCACCGTCGGTATCCTTCTGCTCGGGATTGTAAATTTCCCGGCAGTTGTCTCCCTCGTCAATTACCCGGTCCCCATCGAAGTCATTCCAGCCGGCATGAACATAGAACTTCTCATCGGTTTCGCAATGGTCTTGTAACCCGAGGCTGAGGTCGTACGCACGGACATATTTACCATCCGCCATGGAGTACAGACAGATCGAGTCGCCCGCTTGAACCAACCCTTCCGTGCCCATAGGATTAGGGTTCTCCGGATCATACCTTTCGATTCTCCATTCCTCGTCGCCTCTACACCAATCCGATTGGTAGAGGCCGCCGCTGTGGCTTCTGAGATATTTGCCGTTGGACTTCGACTGCAAACAAATCGACTTCCCGTACTCCAGCTCCTCTAGGTCATTTCCCTCATCATTCCCAGATTGCCATTCTTTGTACTTCCATAGTTCATTATCGGTGAGCCATTGAGTGTTGAATTCGATTCCAGCAGAGATCATCTTTCCGTTTCTGTTTGACTCAAACCCAATGTGGCTCGCCGTGTCTTTTGAAATATCCAGCGCGAGATCCTGCTCCTTCAGAATATCTTGGTTGAAGCGCTTGACGACCTGGACGATGTTCGACTTGTGATCGTCGTTCTGCGTCCAATCGGCGACGATGAAATTGGGTATTCTCTCCAACACCGGATCTGGGCAATTGAAGGGTAGATCCGACAACCCACATCTGCATTCGTCCAGAGACTCCAGCAAATGCCCTTGGCACAGCCGAGCCAAATCCGAGAGGCACAAACCGTATGAACAATTTACGGTGATGAGCACCAGTTTAAGTTCATTAGGGTTATCGTAAGCCTCAAGGCACTTATTGTACGTATCAAAAACAACGCCGTTGCAACTACTGCTGCAACCTCTTTCTATCCACGTGTCAAAGATGTAATCGCGTTCCGAAAGCACCCCGATATCCTCGAAGCCCATTGAAGGGTCCGGGTTCCTTAAGTAGACAACTATCCTCTGGTTGGTATCGACGAGGTCACCGAGTGTTGGCCAGGGACCTGCAGGATCCTTCTTGAAAATCGTCAGGTCTCGGTCTTCGAGTCGTTGGGGTGTCGGTTCCCACCTCAAGAGGTGTTGGTACAGCATAGGTTGTAGGTCTTTCTCGCTATTATCCCTTTGATCGCCGAAAGTAAGAATAACGACTTCATTCCGATTTTCCTCCAGGTTCAAAAAAGCGTCGAACTCATCGAGCATCTGGCTGATTTTTGGGCCTATGCATTCCGCATGGGATGTGACGAGTATACCATGGCAGATGCCTGTATCGATATCAAAGTATCGGATACCGAACTCAAGCTGCTGTGTAATCGTCTTTCCCTGGTTTCTATAAAAACATGAAGAACAACAATCACCCGAAGTACACCCACGTACACAATCAGGGTTGGGGTGACCCCATATATTCCCTGCGCCAGAGCCCGAGTTGTGATTTCCGGGAAAAGTGACTTTATCGAACACTTTTTCACACAGGTACGGCAAGCCGTTGCAAAGTCGCGCTGTGGATGGATTCAGAGGCTGTGCGTGACCCACACCAGTAGCAAAGACAGCGACGATGATCGCTGTGAGCATCATTAGCGCTAAAATTTTACTTCTCATTTGAACACCCTCTTCTTTCAATAGAAAAGCCAAATCACCACTAAAGGCAACTTGGCTGTTTGTTTAAGACATTCTGCATCCCCCCGACCTTCTTCTAAGAATGCGTTTTGCTTTGTCTTGTGATTACCGAAAAACTTTATTCAGATTTATTATATTCAGTAATGTTGTTGAGAATGAGGTCAGACGGACAAGAGATGTTTCACCATGGAGAATGATTCGAGATAGAGAACAGGTTTCACGGTAACCTATACCGAGATAATAAATGTAAATGTAAAATGATATATAGAATTGACGATGTCAATAAAAAAATAATTATTTTAAATAGCTATACTACTTTGTAGTATTATTGGATGGAGTTTATCGATGGAAAGAAAAGGAGAGTTTGATTAATAATATCTTGCAATGTTTTCAGTTTTACACCAACCGGTGATACATTGAGATGATCAAAACTTTGAGAACTCCTGAGATATCTTATGGCGATCACA
>CP070700.1:2377007-2379687 GCA_020349865.1 Desulfobacteraceae bacterium | reverse complement strand
CCACTATGTTAATAGTGTCATTATCCAGGGCAATATTGACCAATCAGTAAAATGGGATCCGGACTACCAGGCTAACACTATGTCGATTTACCAAAGGCTCACTCGCACAGCCTACAATTTCAAACCAAACCTGATTGTGTGGCCTGAAACGTCTGTGCCCTTTTTTTTTCAAGATAACGATGAATATTCCCCAACGGTTTATTCACTTGCAAAGGAGTCGGGAGCGATCCTTATCTTCGGAAGCCCTGCCTACAAAAGGGTTGATGGAAGTGCCAGATATTATAACCGTGCCTATCTTGTAACAGCCAATAACCAGCAATCGCAGTTTTATGACAAAGTACATCTTTTACCCTTTGGCGAATATGTGCCCCTCAAAGGGCTTCTTTTCTTTGTCAATCGCCTGGTCCCTGCAGCAGGTGATTTTGAAGCCGGTCATAGCATAGCCCCCCTGCGCCAGGACAAACTCTCCATGGGCATTCTAATATGCTACGAGGCTATCTTTCCAGAACTTGCACGTGCCCATGCGCGGGAAGGTGCCAATATTTTGATAAATATCACAAACGATGCCTGGTTCGGCATGTCGAGCGCACCATATCAGCACTTATGCATGGCTGCATTTCGGGCCGTGGAAAACAGAATGCCGATGATACGTGCGGCAAATACAGGCCTGAGTGCATTTATAGGGACAAATGGAGAAATCATTACACGGGGCAATCTATTCACCAAAGAGGTCCTAAAGGCCTCCATTGATATATCCAGGCCCCCTGTGACATTCTATGCCCGCTTCGGGGATCTATTCGCCTTCACTGCCCTTATTATATCTCTCATTGGAATCGCCCCCTGCCTTATCACAAAGTGGAAAAAGGGAAGGTGAATACTTTCCTGTTTTTCATGGAGGGTATCGCTTCCCTGACCAGAGATCGGGGCATTATGACACTTTTCGCAAAAATATCCCTCATAACTTGAAAATATTTTATTAAAGATTACAATAAAATAATATTGAGTTGGGTGTTGCGGTTTAAAAGAAGTTCTATCCCGACGCCACAGGAGGAATAATAATGTACGAGCATATCATGGAAAGAATTGATGGTATTATGATTCAGCTTCAAGACCTAAGAGGTCATCTTTGACTTGGACAAACAGCAAGACGAGCTTGAAAAAATAGAAAAACTAATGTCAAACCCCAGCTTCTGGCAGAAGGATCAGGAAGAAATTTCTCGAATAAGTCAGCAAAGAGCCTCCTTGCGAGAAAAAATCGACCTGTGGAAAAAACTTTACCAGGATGTCGAAGAAGGCAAAATCCTCGCTGAAATGGCCTTTGAGGAAAGCGATGAGCCCACCTTGAGGGAAGTGGAAAAGGATGTAGATCAGCTCCAGGAAAATATCAAGGGCCTGGAATTTCAGTTGTTACTTCCAGATCCGGATGACAGGCGAAATGCAATTTTTGCCATCAATGCCGGGGCCGGAGGAACGGAGGCCCAAGACTGGGTGGAAATGCTCTTCAGGATGTTCAGTCGCTGGAGTGAAAATAAGGGAATGAAGGTCCGGGTCCTTGATTATCTTGCTGGAGACGAGGCAGGTATCAAGAACATTACCTTCAACGTGATCGGCCCGTTTGCCTACGGGTATCTGAAATCCGAACATGGTATACACCGTATGGTTAGGATCTCTCCCTTTGATGCCACAGGAAGAAGGCACACTTCCTTTGCTTCTGTATCTGTCCTTCCGGAAGTGGATACGGATATTAAGGTCGAGATCGATGACAAAGACCTTCGCATCGACACCTTCAGGGCCAGCGGTCCTGGGGGCCAGCATGTCAATAAAACCAGTTCGGCAATCAGAATCACGCATCTTCCCACCGGAATTGTTGTGCAGTGTCAGAATGAAAAATCCCAGCATCGTAATCGGGAAATGGCAATGAAGGTGCTGAACGCCAGATTATATGATCTTGAGAAGGGAAAACTGGAACAGAAAAAACAAAAAATGCATGATTCCCAGAAGGATATCGCATGGGGCAGTCAGATAAGGTCCTACGTATTTAACCCATACACAATGGTCAAGGACCACAGGACCAATTTGGAGACAGGTAACGTGGAAAGAGTCATGGATGGAGGCATTGATATGTTTATCGATGCCTATTTAAGAATGAAATAACCAGTTTACGATTCGCTTTCGACTCCTACCAATCGACTTTGCACTTTAAGCAGCCCTTGCATTCAGTTCACTATTCAATAGCCGGTAAATTTAATGAGTTATGGAAGACGCTTTGTAGTTTTGCAAAAGCCTTGCGTGGCGCGCATCTATCGAAAATCTTCAGGTTTATTTCGCTCGATTAGGGTGATAATAAATCCAAAATCGTCAATCTAAAATCTAAAATCCATCATCCCACCTTATATGTCTTATCAATGCTATTTATGTAATTGTTTACTCCATCACAGATACCTTCGGCTATACTTTCATGATACCTTTTGCTGAGTAACCTCTTGCCCTCCATGCGGTTGGTGAGAAATCCGGTTTCCACAAGGATCGCGGGCATCTCGGCTCCAATCAACACATAAAAAGGGGCCTGTTTTACACCGAGGTTTTTGGCTCGCTTATATTTCTTTTTCAGCTGCGAGAACATTCCCCCCTGTACCTCATGTGCCAGACGACTCGATTCGTTTATCTTAGTATTCAGCAT
>CP070700.1:2368477-2376907 GCA_020349865.1 Desulfobacteraceae bacterium | reverse complement strand
TTGATGTGAGGGTCATCGCCACTACTAATGAGGATCTGGAAGAGGCAATACGAGAAAAAAGATTTAGACAAGATCTTTATTACCGTTTAGCCGTCTTGAACATACACATACCACCCTTGAGAGAACATTCGGAAGATATCCCTGAAATAGCTGATTACTTTGTAAAACAGTTATGCAGGAAGCCCATAATAATTCCTGACAACCATATGAAAAAGTTGATGAGATATCCATGGCCCGGTAATGTGCGAGAGCTTCGAAATGTAATTGAAAGGGCAGCACTCCTGCTTCAGGGTGATGAGATAAAGCCAGCCGACCTGTTGCTTCAGAGCAGCCTGAGTCCCCCGCTGGAAGTGAGCAGCCGGAAAAGCTTGAACATTCATGATATCTTACCCCTTGAGGAAGTGAAAAGACGGCACGTTCTCTCTGCCCTCAGGGCCTGTTCTGACAACAAAAGCCTAACCGCAAGGAGCCTCGGAATTTCGCTTTCAACCCTGAAGAGAAAGCTGAAGGAGATGAAAATCAGTTAGTTTCAGAAGGCTAACGAGACGTACCCTGTAATCTATTTTGACCCATCTAATTTGAGCCCAACCCCATTTAGGTCCAGCCCCTCACACCACACAATTACCAAAGATAATCAGTCAGTTAAGTTAGTTAAGAATCTGTCTCTACATGGTGGCACCCCTTTTGCATTTTATGCGCAACGAATGATTGATTAATCAAAATAGGTTCACCCTTCATAGTTTCAAGAACATTTACACTGGAGAATCACCTAAGGTGGATAAAGCAAACGGCGATATCCAATGGATAGAGCATTTAGAAGAGATCATTTCCATTTTGCGACATGAGTTGGGAAACCCCATTAATTCTCTTAAGATTACGATTGATGTTTTCCGGGAAAACTACGACCTGTTTGATGACATCAAGAAAAAGGCCTATCTGAAAAGGGCGTCAGAGCTTTTGGCACGCCAAGAAAAACTTGTAGAGGCGATGAAGTCTTATTCCAAGTTCAGTGTAAAAGAGAAAAAAAGGATCGCGTTTCTTCCTTTCTGGAAAAACTTCTCTACAATGACCTTTAACAAATTACAGGACAGAAATATCAAGCTCACCGAAATTGTTGAGGTAGAGCCTTGCTTGATCATGGCAGATAATCCGGCGCTTAACAAGATTGTGGCGAATATTCTCGATAATTCCATTGAGGCGGTGGAAGATTTGGATGAGCCTGAGATAGAGCTGAAAGCATTAAGAAAGAATGATTCTGTCGTAATATTGATTAAAGACAATGGCCCTGGCATCAGAAAAAAGGATATGTCCAAAATATTCATACCGCTTTTTACTACAAAACAGGAAAAGATGGGAATGGGGTTGCCTATCGCCCGCAAACTCTCTTTTGAGATGGGGGGGCGTATTGAGGTAAAGAGCATTTTCGACAATGGTACTGAGGCCAGATTATGGCTTAAAACTCTGGATGATCAAGGAAGGTAGATCAAAAAATCATAACCAATTTTTGGGAGGGAAATAATTGGAATATTCACTTGGCCAAGAGCAACTCGATGGCATAGAGGAAGTATTGCAGCAGGATCTCATTGATCTTGGAGTTAGTTGTGTTTTTCTGATTGATATGGCAGGAAATGTTATTGCCAACCTTGATGATGGAGAAATGAAGCACGATATTTACTCATTAGCGGCCCTGGCCGCGGGCAATTTTGGGGCAGTGAGTGAAATGGCCAAAATCATAGGGGAGGATGAGTTCTCCTTACTTTTCCATAAGGGAGAAAAAGAGAGCATACACTTCAGCAAAGTGATGAGTGATTTCTTATTGGTTACAATATTCGGTAAGGAAACATCCCTGGGTTTTTTACGCTTAAAAGTGGCCGAGGCAATCGGGAAGCTCAAAAAGATTTTGGAGCCATGATAATGTATGGGGACTGTTATTTTTCGATCTCCCGTTAAGGTCCATCTTTATCTGGTAAATGTTGTCCTGTGAGGTATCTTGTCTTGGCATTTGTAAATCTGAAAAAAAAAGAGGTTCAGGTAAAGGTAGTCTATTATGGCCCCGGAAGGGGAGGAAAAACAACCAATCTGGAATATGTATACAAAAAATTCAACGAGCGCATAAAAACAGAGATGGTCACCATCAAGACCCATGGCGATCGCACATTGTTCTTTGATTTCCTCCCCTTTGATATGGGCAAAATTAAGGGCTATGATGTCAAAATACAACTCTATACCGTGCCTGGTCAAGTCAAGTATGATTCAACCAGAAGATTGGTTTTAAGGGGGGTCGATGCGATTGTCTTTGTGGCCGACTCCATGAAAGTAAGAAGGGAAAAAAACATCATTTCCCTTAAGAACCTTCAAAAGAATCTGGCGACCTATAAAAAGAGCATTTTTAAGATTCCTCTTGTATTGCAGTACAACAAAAGAGACCTGGCAGAACAGGGCATTCCTATTTTGCCATTTGAAATACTCGAAAAGGACCTCAACAGTCAACTCAAGGTTCCTTCTTTCGAGGCAAGCGCTCTTGTGGGAACAAGTGTAGTAAAAACCATGAAAAAAATCATATCCATGACCATGCGTTCCTTGCAAAGGGATTTGAAATAGGAGGTAGTTAATTGGCCGAGAAAAAAGATGGCACTGTAACCGTAGAGGTCGAGAAACGCCTGGAAGATCTCTTTAGGGAAGATGGCGAATCTTTTGATTTCTTAGAAGATAGCAGTGATTCCGAAGACTCCTCTTCTGAAGATTTAGAGATATCACCTGATTTTTTAGAAGACACTGGAGAGTTCAAAGACACCCCCCCAAGAGAGTTAGATGAGTCCTCTGGCTTTATGGAAGACAGCAGTGATCTTGGACGATCACCTCTTAAAGAGCTCAAAACGATAGTTCTGTCGATCGACTGGGAAATCAATGATGAAGACATGACCAGATTTATAGAGCAAGCGGAAACCCTGAAACAAACATACGAGTATGATAAGGTTGCTTTGCTGCTCCTTCAGATTCTTGGTGCCTTGGGAAAATATGTCAAGACAAATAAGGGCAATGCCCACCCAAACGCTGTTAAAGTACTGAACTCAGTGTACACCAGCCTGGAAAAGGTGCTCTTACAGAAGGACATAACTGACACTGAAAAAGAAAAAGTACTTCTTGTCGAGGTACAGCGATTCAAAGAATTAAAGGAACAGGTATCTGCCAGGGAAACAGCTGGGGATGGAAAAAAGGAGGCAAAAAAACCTCTGGAGTTGAAACCGAAGATTAAAAGACAAGAAAAAAATGTTGGTGTTCCGGAAGTAACCAAGCCGCATGAGAAGGTCATGGAAAAGGTACCGCTATCTGATATGAGTCATATGCCTCCCCACGAGGCCTTTGCTTATGCTTTGGAGGAAATCAAGCACGTCCTTAAGGCCGAATTCAAGGCCTTGAGAGCGGAATTGAAATTATGGAGAGAAGGAGAGTGAAGGTGGGTTAGTGGTTGGTAACACGACCCATTGGAGGCGATACAATGGATATTTCATCGGGTAATATTCTCGCTCTGGTTTTTAAACGTGTGGTAAGGAAGGACATTGGGGAGTTTTCTCTTGATAGCGACATGCTGCGTGTACTCATGGAGTTGGATGGCAGGCAAAACCTTGGTGAGGTTGCAAAAAAAACGAATGTGAATATGGGTGTGATAAGAAAGGTCATGCCGAAACTTTTGCAGCTGAAACTTGTCCAACTCGTGGAGAGTGCTGTCTCTATGCTTGACGAGGATTTTTTTGATTATCTTCAAGCTGAACTATCTTTAGCCATTGGCCCCATCGCTGAAGTTCTCGTCGAAGACGCCCTAAACGATTTGGGACACCAAAGAACCCAGTTTCCAAGTCACCGCGCAGCAGAGCTTGTTGACCTACTTGCTCGCGAGATTCAGCGTGAAGAGAAAATGGTGCAGTTTAAACAGAATATGGTGAATAAGATCAGAGAAAAAAAATATTAAAAGCATTGCCACTGGCAGCTTTTCTTTAAGAGGCGAGACTGTGTATTCAACTTCAACTCTTTGTATATAAAGTTCAGAGAAATAATACAATATCCATACTTATTAAAAGATTAAGTAAAGTTATTAATTTAAGTTAGGAGTTTAGCCATGATAGTAATTTGCGAAGAATGTGGGAAAAAGTACCGGATAGATCCTGCGAAGATTCCGGAAAAAGGGGCAAGGTTTAAATGTAAATCTTGCAGCCATACCATTGAGGTGTCAAAGCCAAAGGAAAGCGTCTTAGATTCGCCCAGTCCTCCACCTATGCGGGTCATTACTGGAAAAAGTGAAGAAAAGCCAACGGCTGAAGAACCTGTGGAAAGGGAAAAAACTCCCCGTGTTAGGACGCCCAAAAGGTCCAAGCGGAAACCCAAAGGAATGGGGCTGCGAATTAAGATGGCCCTCCTCTTCGTCTTAATTCCTATCATTTTTGTAGCGGGCGCGGGAGTACTTTATCTTTGGCAATTAAACACGTTGACTTCTGATATTACCAACGTGACCTCTAACGTCGTCACCCAGATAGCCGAACAAGTAATACAGGAAAACGCGAGAGCAGTTGCAAAACAGTGCAAACTCTACTTAATGAGCCATCCTGAGTTTAAGAAAGAAGACTTCATTAAAAATGAGGAGTTCAGAAAGGTTGCTGTCCAAAAGGTGGGAATATCGGGCTATAGTGCCCTCTATGAGCTACCGGATGCGAATGGGGTTTGGCGAACGTGGGCCCATGTAAATCCCAAAATCATCGCAATAGATATGAGCAAATTGAAAAAGCCGCTTGGAAGAAATTTTCCCGGATTCTGGAAGGTCTATACTGGCGTAAAAGGCGGTAAAGAATCCAGAGGTTATTACACCTGGAAAGATGCAGATGGCAGTGTTCGAGATAAGTTCATGGTGTGTACACCCATCGAAGGAACTCGCTATATTATTGCCTCCACAACTTATTTAGATGAATTTACCAGGCCAATGAAAAACTTGGAAATACGCGCCAAGAATTTCTTTCTTGATACGAGAGCTATTGTTTTTGGTATCATGGGCGCAACTCTTGTCCTTATCACTTTAATCGTTTCTATTTACGGAGCTAGATTAACTCAAAGGATAAAATCACTGACTGACGTAGCAGATCGTATTAGTGTTGGGGAGCTTGATGCGGAGATAGATATCAGATCAAAGGATGAAATTGGAGACCTGGGTGAAGCCGTCGCTCGAATGCAGGATAGTATTCGTCTTTCCATAGAGAGACTACGCCGGCGGAGGTAGGAAAACACCTTGGAAATCCCAGAAGGTGCCATTTCTTGTTCTTACTAGGCTACTTTAAAATCTGTTTACTGTCATTGTATTGCGAAAGAGGGAAAAATGCTCATTACTCCTAAGGAAAACCCTTTTATTGATAATCTGAACAGCTACTATCTCGACATAGGCAAACTGATTGAACATTGCCAAGGAGAGCTGGGCTCTGGCGCCATCCATTTTAGAGGTCCAACCGAAGAAGGCATAGTTTTTTTTGATAAAGATGAAATATTGGATGGAACTCTCCAGAACAAGGATGGAGAGCTTGGTGGAAAAACAGTAATAAAACGCCTTATAGCCTCAGCAGATAACAATAATTTCATCATAGACATATATGGAATAGATCCAGAAAAGATTTATTTTTGGGCCAATATGCGTGGCGCAAAAAAGATTTACAAAGATCTCAGTACTGAATTTACTGATCTTGAAGGTCTGATAAAAAAAATGATCTCAGAAAAACTCACAGGGTATATTGAAGTCTCTATTAACGAAGGTAAAGAAGGGGGTCTAATTTTCTTCACCAATGGGGAGATCATAGGCGGTTCCTATTCCTGGGGAAAAGGAGAATTGAACGGATCACAAGAGAGCCAGAAACTCCTCATAGAAAAAACAAAGGAATCGGGTGGAGTCTTTCATGTAAGCAGGATTTCTTTTACCAACGAAGAAGAGAGTGATACGAAAAAGGTCAAAAAGGAAACCTCATCAAATGTGCTCCCTGCGCTTGAAGATTTGCTGGTGATATTCGAACGGACACTCAAGTCCAACAACAAGTCAACAACCGACTTTAATACCCTTCTGAAAAAGAAATTTGTAGAGATGGTGGATAAATATGCTTTCCTTGACCCCTTTACGGCTGAATTTGATTATGATAATCAGAAGATTAGGTTTACAGGTAATGCCAGCGACGAAGAGCTGGTTAATGGAGTAATAGAGTCGGTAGAAGATCTGGCAGGCGAACTCGGAATTCTACCTCAATTCGTAGAAGAGTTGGCCCCATGGTCCCAGAAACACGCGAAGGAAGTCGCGAGATTTGGTATTAGTTACTGATTGCTCCGTTCCAAAGCCTTAGGGATCTAGCGAATACCCCCCATTTTAAATCGTATTTTCACTCAAAGCGCAGATTAATAGGAGATGACATATACACCTCCTCACAGGGCTACAGATAAATCGCCGAGATGGTATGCTAAGTTTCTTGATAACTTTCCTGTGGGGATTTATCGTACCACACTCGAAGGCAAGCTTGTTTTTACAAATAAGGCCTTTGCTAAAATCTTTGGATTCGATTCCACGGCAGACTTGATTGGTTATCCGGAAGTCAATCTGTACTATGATAGCAAGAAGAGGGGGGCCTTGATAAATATAATACTGAATAAAGGACATGTGGAGGAACTCCCGCTTCCATTCAAGAAAAATGAAGGAACCCCCATATGGTGTGCGGTAACTGCCAGGGCAGTTTTTGATGATGATGGTATAGTAGTTTTTTTAGATGGGCTTATGAGGGATATTACACAAGATATTGAAGAGCAAGAGCGATCGACCGAGGAAAAGTTCCAGGGAGTTTTAGAGATGGCTGGAGGCGTGGCCCATAGGCTTAATCAGCCACTTACGATAATTAATAATATACTCAATGAAATATTATCTGATTTGCACGACGAAGACCAAAATCATCAAAGGATAATAAAGGTGCATAGCCAAATACAAAAATTGAATGCCATCGTAAAGAAAATTGGGGGCATCAAAAAATACAAGGCCATGGATTATGTTGCAGGAATTAAGATTGTGGATATCGATAAGGCCTCATGAGCTGAACTTGGGAAGGAGATTGCATGATAAAAAAGGTGCTGATTGTTGACGACGATCAGGAGATGTTGCTCTCCCTTAAGGAAGGGTTTGACAAGTACAATGGGACCTTTTCAGTAGTGATGGCTGGAGATGGTCTGATCGCAGTAGAAAAGCTTAAGAAAAATACTGTCTCCCTCGTGATCACTGACCTGAGAATGCCACGGATGGATGGCTTTGCCTTGCTGGCCTTAATCATGGAGCAATATCCGGACATACCAGTAATCATCATAACCGGATATAGCACACCCGAAATGGAAAGGCTGGCCCAAGAAGGAGGCGCGGTAGGATACGTTGAAAAACCCTTTCTGATAGACGATCTGGCCAAGAAGGTACTGGCTACCCTGAGAAAAGAATCGGAGGGAGGGACTCTTCACAATGTTTCTTCGGGTATGTTTTTACAATTGATAGAGATGGAACAAAAAACCTGTACCATCCGGTTGGTTGACAAATCATCAGGCAAACAGGGGGTACTCTTCTTCCGCGATGGTGAACTCCTTGATGCCAGAACCGATGGACTTAAAGGGGAGAAGGCCGCATATAAAATTTTTTCGTGGGATGAGGTTAACCTTTCAATTCAGAATGAATGTCTTCAGAAAGAGCAAAAAATCCACCGCGATCTTAATGCTATTCTCCTTGAGGCAATGCGGTTGAAAGACGAAGCCGGTGAAGATGAAGAACCTGAAACACTAGCGGAAGATCTGGAGGAAATTGAGAAACCGCCTGAAGAGACAAAATCAGAAACGGCGAACTCCATAGGCAGTATTCGGTCCAGGTTGAAAAAGGAGCTCGGCGAAAGGGGTGGATTGGAGGATATATACCATGACAATGCATGGGACGGCCTAATAGCGCAAATAATAAGGATGGGGGCATAATTTGATGCAGGGAGGTTGAGGCTTGTCTATCTTGATAGGGGAGAGCCGAACGATTTCATCCTGTTACCGGGAACCGAAACCTCTGTGCTGTTGGTTAACCCCAAATGCCCCCGAGATAGAATTATTACCATCTTGACCGAGTAAGTCTATATCGTTATCAAAGATCCTGTGATGGAGTGGGGGAATGAAAAAGGTATTTAATGATATTCTGAGCATAGAGGATGTTAAGGGGGTAATGCTGTTTTCCTTTAAGGGAGAACTGATTTTCAAGGAATTTATATCCCCACTATCTGGGGGACCTGAAACCAGAGACTGGTGGGGGCTTTTTATACTTTCCCTGAATGGGGTTAGGGAGGCAGACCTGGTTTTTGAAAAGAGCAAGTTCTATATCAGAAAAACAGCCATGGGCTATCTTATTAT
>CP070700.1:2363602-2368377 GCA_020349865.1 Desulfobacteraceae bacterium | reverse complement strand
TTTCTTCCAAGGACATCAAGGAGCGACCGGGTGAACTCTTCTCTCGGGTCCTTGTCTTCCTCACAAAGGTATTCTCGATGCTCGACTCTGCCGTCCTCGCAAAGAATATGGTCAGACCACTGGAAGGGAATCGTCTGATAGGGTCTTGTTCCGGCATATCGGGGAATTGCCGGTCCTATTGTTTCGAAATCCAGAAAGTGGACAGGATATTCAACATTCATAAGTTCATCTTTTAGTGCCGGCGAAATGTAATCGTTATTATCGATAACACATGACCTGATCCGTTCCTGAAGGGCTGACAGGGAAAAGTCAGCAGGAATATCCCTTATATCGTCAATGCCCATAGCCGAAAGGTCATTCAATTTTGTTTGTGTAATTCCTGAAAGATTCAGCACCCGGTGTTCGGGCATACCTTTAGTACAATGTTCCCAGAACTCGCATTCATACGGATTCTTGCAATGCCGGCCGGGTTTTATTTCAGGTTCTTCAGGTTTTGCCAGCATGGCATTGAAAGTGGAAAGAAGGGAGGGGACCTGATTCTGATATATGAGAGCCTTTGGGGTCATATCGGTACGGCAGAAGAGTTGTTCAAGCCGGATGTTTTTACCGTCAAATATATATTGATTGTTCAGGTGCATTAAAATGACCTGATCTATAGCCAATCCTGACCCTTTGAGCACATGGTACTGGACGGCAACATCGGGAAGATAAATGTCCTTTTCGGAGGTCGAAGATTTAACCTCAATCAGGTTCCATCTCCCATTGCCCAGCCTTTCAAGGATGTCCACCCGTATGCGTACACCATCATGCATAAACCCCGCCTCATAGATGGCGCGGACGTTCGGATTCTCCATAGCCTTCAGTGTGCTCAGAATAGCCTCCTCAAGGTGAAGGTGGTCCTCCTCTATA
The DNA here is from genome assembly GCA_020349865.1 of Desulfobacteraceae bacterium. The sequence continues at coordinate 2,367,468 of CP070700.1, read as the reverse complement.
ATGACCCCTTCAGGGTAAAGCTGGGTAGCCAGTCGTCCCACCTCGTGGCCGGTATCGAAAACCGCCTGTTGAACAGGGGATACTTCTGAGGCAAGCTCCGGATTGTAGCATGTATTCCATAACCTTAAAGGGCATTGCAGCCCCGCTAAGAAGCGACTTTTTGAGAGCATGGGGACTTTTCTCTTACTCATCATTGACCTTTATGTTTCGATGGACCATGGACAACGTGCCACGAACATATCATAAATGTTTGACAGATCCGGTCACAGGCTTGCATATTTTTTTCAGAAATAATCTGGCTGACTTTTAAAAATGCTCTGTTCAGTTAGAAAGACATTCTTTAATTCTCTTTATGAGATCCGTCTCCTCCACGTAGGGAATCACCAGCCTGTACTTGGCTCGGGTCATGGCCACGTAGACAAGTGAGATAAGGGCCTCTTTCGTATCCTCTGTTGGGCGAATGTGATCGATACCGACGAGATAAACCAGTTCAAAATCCAGACCTTTGGAACTGTGGATGCTGATCAGGGACACCCGATCGGTGGTTATGTCATTCATCTCCTTGGATCTCACGTCCTGGGAGATCCAGGCGGTCGGGATTCCGGATGTCTCCAATTTATTGAGAATTCGCATCGGCAGCGACCGATTATCATAAGCAAAGCTGCTCGGCCCATAGACCTTGTCATCGTATACGACGGCTATCTCTGATCTTTTGTAATCCTCCTTCTCAATGCATCGTTTCAAGTCATGGGCTAAAAAGGATTCTATTTCTCCCAGGTTTCCAAATCGGTGCAGCGCGGGTACGTCACCGTGAAAGGCAAAATCATAGGGGAGCAGTGCAAGCTGCTTTTCAATTCTTGGGGTTTTGCCGATGAACCGCTGAGTTAAGTCGAAGATCTCCACCGTGTTGCGGTAGACCATCTTAAGGTGTCGGGTGCGCCCGCTGGCCTTGATTCCAATCGACTTCCATGAGGATTTCCCCCGGTATAAATCCTGGTAGGGGTCAAGGCTGATGACGAGGTCGCCTCCGGGTTTGAGCAAGCTCAGCAGAATCTTTAGCATCGCCTCGTCGAAGTCCTGGCCTTCATCGACAAGGATGGCGTCAAACGGCTCGACACGCGATTTCCCTTTTAATACACTTTCAAGGGCTTCCTGGGTTACCAGGTCGTAATATTCCGATTCCTCGTTTTCGTAGTGAACCGGTTCCCCAAGGATCCGGGCACAAAGTTCATAGAAGTGGCAAACTTCGATACCGTTTGTTCCGATACCCAGATCTTTCTCCTGGATCAATCTCTTGAGGTATCCGACCAGGGCAATATTGTAACAGGCTAGAAGGATCTTTTTTACTTGAAAATTATATTTGCACAGGTGGCAGCAGCGGTGCACCAAGACGAGTGTCTTGCCGCTTCCGGGCGGTCCCTTGATGATCTGATGCCCGGGGCCAAGACGCAATGCCAGTCTCGCCTGCGATTCATCAAGACTTAACACCTCCCTTTGAAACCGGACTTTTCCCGGTCCTTGGCGAGGAGGGAGGTCGATTTTGGCTTCCGGCCATATAATCAAACTTAACTTATCTATCTCTTTTTGGGTGAGTCCTTTGAAGGGGAACGGAAAGACTTTTGAAGTTCTTTCATGAAACTTACGTCCTGATGTGTCACAAATAATCTCTCCGGCTGCATCAAGATCATCCTTGAATAGGGATCTTTCAGACTCTATAAACCACTTCAAGTTGCTTTCAGCATATTCATCCTTAGAAATGTTTGGGAATACCACTATTCTGCCAATGGGTATCTTCAAACTCCCCTTGTATTTCGGATGATCCGAAACAAATTCAGGTGTCTCCGTTAATCTCTCCTTGAGGGTGTTTACATAGCCCTTGGCCTGCCTGTCAGGGTTGGTCTTTTTCTCAGCTTTCCCTGAGATAAGGATGGTAAACTGGTGGGGGTTGTATGAAATGATTTGTGGTGAGGTCCAGTCTTTCACCTCAAGTATAAGGAGCCCGAGTCTTTTTCCGAAAAGGATGAAATCGGGCTCCTTTCCCAAACTGCCAATGGGAGGTTCATACCAGCAAATGAAATCCTTGTGAGGTCTTGCTGCTTCCTTTAGAAACCTGAAAACCCTTTTCTCACCTTCTGTGGCTTCCTCGCAATCCTCAATATCATCAGGGTGCATTTGTGCCATGATGAGACCTTGAAAAATTAGTTGTGCCCGTCACACTTCACTTAATTACTACCCTGTAAATTTAGAAACTTAAGGGATGTCCCGCTTTATATTGCGACTTTACCAGAGCTTTGACCGACGACATACTGAAGAGCGCCTCAGGCGTCCATGAGTGATTTTCTTGCCTGCCCAGACTAATTCCTCGGAGAGGACCCCGTTAGGGATTCCACTGGGGCATGCACACCGTTTGGCATGCTCAACTTCGTCTATCAACTTATTGTCTTATGTACGCCCCCCATATCTTTTTCTAGGCACATATTGAAATTTTGAAGGACATGCCGCATTCCAACATATGGATGAGAGACTCGCTGTACAATATCTTTAAAGTTCTTTCAAGAGCTTAATGGAGAGGTTTGCCCTAAATATTAGATGGCTTATAACCAGCTGAATTTTAAAGGTTTAATTTTTTTCTTGACAGGGGAAGTATAGGATGTACCCCATTATGTTAGTGGAGTTAAAGCTGGATTTGTGATTGTAAAAATAGTGTTAATCAATGATCAAGGTTTGACCCCATTTACACATTTACATTTACACGCCTCTTCTCATTACGTCGTTCCAATCCTTTTCTCTTGTAGGATGGGTTGAGGTAGGAAACAGCTTCTCATATACAGTGCAACCCTTGCACTCCATAGTTTCTGCATACCTCACATGATACCATGCATCTGGATATTGTATTCTTAACAGCCTAGACACGGGGCCAGCCTATTCAAAAATGATTCAAGAGTCAACGGCTGACCCCTTTATTGTGGTTCTTTTATCCTTGACTCACAAGGGGAATTTCCTTAAAGTCAGCTCCTGAAAAAGCACCTACTTATCACATCACATGGTTTTAGCCGACATTTTACTATTACTTACAGGAGGAACACTTACATGCCATTAGTTACTGTTCATGCCGATGAGGGAAGAACGATCGAACAAAAAAGAGGACTTGTCAAGGACATCACCGATGCGGTTTGTAAAAATTTTAATGTACCGCCAGAAGCGGTTAGCATTCATATTCGTGAAGGAAAAAAAGAAAATCGTGCAAAAGGCGGCAAACTGGCTATCGACTAACAGGGATTTTCTATGGTTAACTGCCTGTTGATGGTTAAAATCAGATTAAATAAGAATATTTGCTTTAATATCTTTTGGGAAGGCATTGAATAGAATAGCGTTGTGACCCTGTCTCGATCCCCATAGCTGATTTGGCGCATAATGGCGTCATAATGGGGTCTAATGCATAATGGGTGACCCCTTTATTCATATATTGTGATCACGATCACTTATCTTTTTTAATATCGCCAACAAGTTCTTTTATTATGGATATAACGCTCCGTCCTCTTTCACGGGCAATACGATGACCATCATCGACAATATTGGAGGCTAGTCTTTGAAGTTCTGAAACCGGTGGCACAATAAGATTCATTTTCTGATATTTCCACTCCAGCAAACGGATTGCCAAATTCTCTTCTTGTCGTCTTATGAAACCCTTAAAACTATACTCCTGTGAAAAAAAAGAGTCAGATCCCAATTTTTTACATATGAAAGGGGGACGATTATAAAAAATTAATAAAATATTCGATCAGCCGGTACCCGTTTTCACGAACGCTGTTCTCTCACATTTCAACACAATACCCGACGGCATAAGGTCTTATCTCAAACCTCAT
>CP070700.1:2353050-2363502 GCA_020349865.1 Desulfobacteraceae bacterium | reverse complement strand
TTCCTGCTGAAAAATAATGCCCGCCATTTCATCTTTACTTGAAATAAGGACATTCCAGCTGTTTCATAAAGAAAGGAGGTGGTATGTATAAGAAACATTTGATTACTCCACTTACCTCATTAAAGGGGACGTAAAGGGGGAGGTTCCAAAGCAATTTAGATGAATAAACACCAGTACCAAAAAGGGATCAGCTTAAAGGAGGAGCAAAAGTCTGATGCATGGACAAAAAAATGAGCGTTTGACTACAATCTTATTGGGGTTCATCGTCATTGGACTATGTTTGTTTGGATGCGCACCGAACACAACCCTTGATGTAGCACCCGCCCCTGTTACCGGAAGTTCTGGGGATGGGGATTTGGGAAAATTAATTGAATCAATCCGGGTCAAAGAAGGATTGCCCGCATTAGCGGCAGCCGTTATAATTAATGGAAAAATTCATTCAACTGCCGCAGTAGGGACGAGAAAATTGGGGACGGCTAATTGGGTGACAGTGAACGATAAATTCATAATCGGGTCATGTGGGAAAACATTTACGGCTACTTTAGCTGCAATATTAGTTGAAGAAGGTCGCCTGAGTTGGAATACAACCATAAGGGATGTGTTCCCCGATCTGAAGATGCTTTCAGAATATGAAAATATAACCATACAACAATTATTGTCACATCGAGCCGGTCTACCAAAAAAATTTCATTGCTGACCTTGATGAAAATCGTACGTATACCCCAAAAAGTGGAAGGTTAGTATATTTAGAACAGATCGTGCAGCACAAATTGATCAACCCACTCGAAAAGGTTATGCTCTATTCAAACGCCGGTTATACACTGGCAGGTGTTATGATAGAGAAGATTACTAAGCAAACATTCGTAGACGTCATGGCAGAAAAGGTTTTTAGGCCCTTAAATCTAAGTACTGCTGGATATGGGGCACCAGCTGAATCAGAACCGATGTCACAACCTTGGGGTCATATTGCGGGTAAATTGTCACTTGTTGCTGTCAGAAAAGATTATATGCATTGGTTAGATCCAGCTGGTGCTACTCTAAGTATGTCCATAAAAGACTGGGCAAAATTTATTATTGAGCATATGTACCTTTATCAAGATACAGGTCGGACTTTAATAAAGTTTAAGACTCTAAAGAAGTTGCATACAACACCTAATGCTGCAAAATGGGATTATGGTAAATTGTATTTTACATTCTGGCGTAACCATATGGGTTGGCCGCTTACTTCATCAAATTATGCACTTGGTTGGTTTATTGTAAAACCGAAGGAAGGTGAAAGTTTTCTCACTCATGGAGGAACAAGCAAGTCTTTTATGGCAGAAGTTTATCTTTCACCTGTTGAAAAGAGTGCCATTTTATTAGCAACTAATGTACGAACTTCACATATGCCTTTGTATAGAGGAGTTAAAAGCATAAAGGAGCATTATTCGTTGAAAATAAGCTTACCATAATAAATCGCAACTACTTATAAATGCTTTCGTTTGGCACATTTCAACGCTTTGAAATCCTGAGATAGGCAGAAAATATCCACAATTCTTTAGTCATTTCATATAGTTGTTTTGATGGCAAGATATATGCAAAAAATCAAAATGATGAGTGGCTTTGTATATGGCAAGCAAGCATAATTCAAGGCTCTGGCAGATAAAAGAGGAAAAACTGGTTGCAGTCTACCGAACCTATGTCATAACAAAACAAAGAGAATTAGACTGTGGATTTGCAGTATAATACCCTCATAGGGCGGAACAGATTGCAAGTTAGCAATCTAATCCGATTTCGCATGTCATAATGCAGTAAAATAAATACTGCAATTAGGCAGACGATTTCAAAGTTATATCCCCGAACAAACGGAGGAAATATCATGAATAAAAAACGGTTCATAAAAATTGGTTCGGCAGTAATATGTATTTTTATATTCGGAATACTTCTGTTTATTATAATTAATTCTTATTCAATGAACCGGATGATTGAAAATGAAGTTGAAGAACTTATATCTGTGGCAAAAAATACAGGAGCCATGACTTATTCTTTAAAAGACATCGAGAACCTCCCCGCCCCTGTTCAGAGATATTTCAGACATGTTCTTAAAGATGGTCAAGAACATATCCGGTTTGTCAGAATGAAAGCTACGGGACAGTTCAGAAGACCCGAACAGAAGGAATGGACAGAGATGAATACCCGTCAGTATTTTACTGCAAAGCCGCCCGGTATGATATTCGATGCGGTTATGAAACAGGGTCCTGTATGGTTTGATATACGTGACAAATACCGGCATGGTAAAGGTGGAATGTTTGTGAACATGCTGTCAGGACTTAATGTTCTCAAAGCAGATGACATAAAAGAGCTTAATGAGACCTCATTTCTCCGTTGGATCGGCGAAGCAGTCATGTTTCCGACAGCCCTGCTTCCGTGTGAATATATAAAATGGAAGCCGATTGACGGAAACATTTCGGAGCTTGCAGTAACTGACGGCAATAATATAGGAACATACAGGTTTTATTTCAACGATACGGGCGAAATTGTAAAATATGAATCAGATGACCGTTATGATAAAATTGACGGTAAATTTCAGAAAGTAGGTTCTGTTGCTGTGAGAAGTCACTATAAGGAATTCAACGGCATTAAAGTTCCTACAAGATTTCTGATTACAAGAATATTGCCCGGCGGCGCTCATGAGGAATTCTGGAAAGGAGAAGTTACGGACATCAGCTATAATACGTTGAAAATATATTAAAAAAAGATTTCTATAACTTATTAAGGACAAAGAATATAACCCGTTAATGAACCGGACAGTTAAAATCGGTGTTCTGCTACGCCCCACACCGATTTTAACTGCCGGTTATTTTAGCGGTAACAATACAGATACCTCCAACGCATCCACAATGACATTGTCATTTCAGATAGTTGGTAGTTTGGCAAGCAAACATGGAACAATCATTCTGCCTGGTTGAATAGCTATTACTTAAAAGGAGATATGATGAATACAAAATCGTTTTTGGCAATAATACTCTCCCTACTAATCTTTGTAGGCTGTTCAAAATACCCGAGCAGTTTGCCTTCAGCGGTTCAAAAAAGTGAAGAAGTTATTGCATTCCAAAATGTAAATGTCGTTCCCATGACTGATGAGAATATAGTTAAAAACCAAACCGTTTTGACCAAAGGGGAAAGAATCATCGAAATCGGTCCATCAGATCAGATCGCAGTGCCGGAAAATTCGAAGCTCATAGACGGAACAGGAGCATATTTGATGCCCGGTCTGGCTGACATGCACATGCATACAAGAGATAACTGGGATGACTGGTTGAATGACTGGCCGGTGTCACCCTTTTACCTGTACCTTGCCAATGGCGTTACAACAATCAGGTGTCTTGGTCCTGAGAGAGAGAATTACGTTCTTCGCTGGAGAGATAAGATCAATACGGGGAGACTTATTGGGCCAACAATTTACACTTGTGGTCCGATAATATATGGCCCTGTTAATAATGCTCAGAAAATAGTCCGGCAACAGAAAACACAGGGGTTTGATTTTATCAAACTGTATTCATTTCTGTCTAAAGATGAATTCCATGAGACAATGGTAGGAGCCAAACAAGTAAGCATATATACAGCCGGCCATATTCCATTTCAAGTGGGGCTGGAGGGTGTTCTATCGGAAGGCATGGACGAAATTGCCCACATTGAGGAGCTGGCTTGGGAATTTGTCGATTTTAATAGAGATAAAGGGCTAAGGGGCAGAGAATGGATGAGCTATGTCATTAAGACTGCTTTCCAGCAGCATAAACCGTACTTGGATTTCAATATAAAGGAACTTGAGGAAAAATTCAGAAAATCGGTGTCCTCTTTTGCTAAAAAAGTGCAATCTGCAAACCTTCCTGTCTGTACCACCCTGTTTCTCGATGAAGTCATAGTTGAAAAGCTGTTTGAACCTGAGCAATTCCTGTCAAAGCCAGAGAACAGGTATTTGCCTCGAAAATACCGTGCAGCATTCAGACAGGGACGAGAAAAACATCAGGTGCAATTTAGAGGGGGCGATGATTTCGCCCCCTTCAAACGCAGAGTCGATAAATTACTGCTTCGTTACCTAAAGGAAGCTGGAGTCCTTCTTGTGCTGGGGACAGATGCCGGTACCGGATGGATGGGTCTCGTGCCCGGTTTTTCGATTCATGATGAATTACGCATTCTGACAGAAAATGGATTCACCCCTTTCGAAGCCATCGAAACGGGAACAGTAAATGCAGCCTTAGTAGTTGAGAAGATGAATGGAAACGGAGACTTCGGCACAATTGAGGTTGGTAAAAGGGCTGATCTACTTCTGGTAAATAACAATCCTCTTGAAGACATAGCAAATATCAAAAATATTCTTGGGGTTATGGCATCGGGAAGATGGTACGAGAAGGCAGTATTACAAAAATGGATTGGTTAACCGGAATAATAATGCTGCCTATATCTAGATCTATTATTGAGCCTATGAAATGCATGTAACCGCAATTATTGCAGCAACAAGATAAACTGAGGGCCTTTGATAAGGCCCCCTGTTTTTATTAGGATGTGACACACAATTTGTGATTGATCGTTAAGTGGTTTATGCGTGAGTCAGGCCAATGAGATAGGCATGGACAATATGGTCATTATGGTTACCTTATTGGTATGGATTCATATTATGATGGGCGTTAGAGCTCTTGGGAATGTGGAAATAAGGAAAAATTGATTTAATGAGAAGAAGAATTAAGGCCATATGGGATCGCTTCAGGAATAAAGCAAGGACTGGAAAAGCAAAGAAAACAGTTCCCGAAAATGCAAGAGTTGGAAAAAAAATCTCTGAAAAAAAAGATCCCTCGTGTGTCAGGCCTACCAAGCCGAAGGCTTCTGATTTAGGAAGAAAAAAGGATAAATCAGGGAAATCAGCTCAGTTAAAAAAGGATTCTCATGCCCGCGGAGATAGGCCTGGAACAGAGGCCGGATGGAAGCTGTCGGACTTTATGGTCCCGACCGTTGAGGGCGAGACCCGGTTCCATGATCTGGGGCTGCCTGACCCTGTCATGCACGCAATTGCGGATCTTGGATTCAAATATTGCACACCTATCCAAGCTGGAATTCTCCCGAGTACCCTTGAAAGAAAAGATGCAACTGGTAGAGCGCAGACCGGAACCGGTAAAACCGCAGCCTTTCTTATAACCGCCCTTAGCTGGATGCTCCGTAATCCAATCAAAGGAAAGCGTAGACATGGGTCCCCACGTGTATTGATTATTGCGCCGACTCGTGAGTTAGTGCTACAGATTGAAGATGAGGCCCGGAAGCTTTCAAATTACTGCCCTTTTACTCTTATGTCAGTATTCGGGGGCATGGACTATGAGCGGCAGCAACGAAAGCTCACAGGAAAAATTATCGACATAATTGTGGCCACTCCTGGCAGGCTCCTGGACTATCACCGCAAACATGATGTTCATTTGGGTAAAGTCGAAATCCTCGTGATAGATGAAGCCGATCGCATGCTTGATATGGGTTTTATCCCCGATGTCCGCCGCATAATACAAAGTACTCCGCCCAAATCCCGGCGGCAGACGCTACTTTTCAGTGCAACGCTCACATTGGAGGTTACTCGGCTGGCTTCTCAATGGACCCGAGAACCGGTTGTTATAGAAATTGAACCTGAACATGTCGCCGTTGATACTGTAAATCAGGTTGTATATACTGTTACGACCAAAAAGAAATATGCTCTTTTATACAATGTCATTACAAAGCAAAATCTGGAAAGAGTGCTTGTTTTCTGCAACCGACGTGACGAAACAAGAAGACTTGCAGAAACGTTGAGACAATATCGAATTAACTGCGCTCTTCTTTCAGGTGAAGTTCCTCAGAAAAAGCGCATCCAGACACTGGAAAACTTCAAGTCCGGAAAAATACGGGTTCTTGTGGCAACCGATGTTGCAGGAAGAGGAATCCACGTTGAAGCAATAAGCCATGTAATCAATTATACACTGCCTCACGACCCGGAAGACTATGTTCACCGTATCGGCCGGACCGGAAGGGCAGGAGCTTCTGGAACATCAGTAAGCTTTGCATGTGAAGAGGACTCATTCTATATCCCTGACATTGAAGAATTTATTGGGCAAAAATTAACTTGCATAACTCCGGATGAGGACTGGCTTAAATTACCGCCCAAAGCAAAACCGAGACCGCAAAAAAGGAGAGGCTGGCAACCGTCGGCCGGCCGTCAACCTCAAAGGACAAGGCAGCCGCAGGGGAAAAAGCACGGAAACGCCCGTCGAAACAAGGCACGGGAACGCCAGCCGAAACAAGGAAGAGAGTAATCCGAAACGCTCTGCAAATGATGAAAGTCTGAAAAACTGGGACATGAGTAATTATGAGGACTGTCAGGGTTGAATTTATGATTTTTTCCTGGATTGTCGGAGCGTATGAAAATATGAAGGCTCGACGACCGGGAAAACCTGGCTCCCAATAACATGTATGTCTATCAGAGATCAAAAAGGTATTTTGCACAGATAGCCGGGGGGCTGGAAGACCTGGCAGTTATGGAATTGATTGAATTAGGGGCGGAACACGTAACGCCGGGTTTTCGTGGAGCTTTCTTTCAGGCTGATAAGAGGGTTTTGTGCAGGGTAAACTATACTTCCCGTCTGATTTCACGTGTGCTTGCACCTCTAAAGACGTTTCAATGCCACACTCCGGAGGACATTTATCAACGGGGTAAAAGTATAAAATGGACTGACTTTTTCCACCATGAAAATACATTTGCAGTATTTGCTAATGTGGCCAACAGCACTATCCGTCATTCCAAATATGCTGCTCTCCGCCTTAAAGACGCTGTTGTGGATGCGTTCCGAGATCAGTGTGGCCGGCGGCCGAATATCGATACTACTAATCCCGATGTATGGTTAAACATTTATATAGAGAATAACAGGGCAACCATAAGTCTTGATACTTCTGGAGGTCCCCTTCACCGCAGGGGGTACAGAAAAAAGACAGTTGAGGCCCCCATGCGGGAAAGCCTGGCAGCGGTTATCATTAAGTTGAGTGAATGGGATGGTGCAACCCCGATCCATGATCCTATGTGCGGTTCAGGAACCCTCGTCTGCGAGGCCCTGATGAAGTATTGCCGAATTCCGTCGGGGATTTTACGAAAAAAATTCGGCTTTGAGTTCATGCCGGATTTTGAGCCCGGCATATGGAAAGAGGAAAAGAGAAGGGCCGACGGTTTCATCAGAGAATTGCCATCTCACTTGGTTTACGGAAGCGATGTGTCTGAAGAGGCGGTTTCAGCTTCAAAGACTAATGTGCGGTGCCTTAAGGGAGGGCAGAAAGTCAATATTAAAAGGGCTGGTTTTGAGGCCTTGGCGAACCTGGAAAATGCCATTATTGTCTGTAACCCCCCGTATGGGATACGGTTGAAACAGGAAGAGGATTTGGGGTTCTTCTATAAAAGCTTCGGGGATTTTCTTAAGAAGCGATGCAAGGAATCAACAGCCTATATATATTTTGGGAACCGTGAGATGATCAAAAAAATCGGTCTGAGACCCTCCTGGAAAAAGCCTTTGAAAAACGGCGCCCTTGACGGACGGTTAGTCAAGTATGAATTGTATTGATCACTGACAATGTGTGAACAGGGCCGGAAATGTGGAAAAAAATTGCCCTGTGTGTCAAGAGCAAAGGAGCTACAACCATTTAAGTGTTTTAGGTTGTGTTATAGTGCGAATCCTGCCAACATTCTTAAGACTTGTCTGTCGCATAGCGGTGGTTTTTTCAGAACGATCTCGGGTTGTACTTCCTGAATTCAACTGTTGCACTTATGAGTTGAATTCAGGCTTTGCGTAAAATAAACAGGTTTTTTTATTTCAAGACCTGGCTTCCATCTTCTTATTCAATGTCAAATATGCTGCTGTCTTCAAGACTATAAGATCCGTCTTTTCGCTTTATCCAGATTTTCTTTTTATCTTTGATGCTTCGTTTTTTACCCCTTACATTTTTGCCATCACGCTTGTCGGGTAATTTATTACCCATATTCTTTAAGAGATTTTCTGCCACTTGTGTATAATCGCTGTATCCATGGGGCAGTCGTTTTTTTCGGCCGCTGTTGGATTTGGAACCAGTTCCAGCTCTTTTCTTAAGGTAATTCTTTATGGTCTCAGATTGAAGGGCTAATATGAGCAGTTCTTTTACCACCCACCTCTCATCTTTATCGAGCATTAACAATGCCCCTGATGCATCAATAAGACCTACACTGCTTTCCCCTTGGTCGCCCATAAGCGGTATCCTTAGTTTATCTCACGGAGCAACGTCTTCTCATTCAGATTTTGCTTTCCGATAGTATCCGTAATTTGACCACTTTTGCTAAATGAGGCCCATAGTTTTGAGAGAGACATGGCAATTCAGAAAAGAATATCTACTTGAGACACCCATGTTTCAGAAACAGGCATGAAAGGTCAATTTTCTAAAGTCCCGCACTACCTTACAATGCTGCCTCATAAAGTCGTTCAAATCGGCGCCCTAAATGCATAGAAGACAAGGGCAGTTGTTGCGCCCCCTTTCTTAAGTCATTCTTTCTTTCATTGCCCGTCTTTTTTAGTTGCCCACAAAATACTGCCGTTTATGTTCTTCATATCTGCTAAACGGTTTGTCTGAATCCATTTCGATAGTTACATGCTCACCAAGTCTCACACTCAAACTGTCAGGTAAGGACACCCCCATACGCCAATTGTTCCCTTCAAGATAAAAATATGCCTTCCTTTCTACATCGTAGTATGCGTTGGCAGAAGGATAATATCGGTAGGTATGTTTTGCCCGATAACCGTGAGCTTTTGCATGGGGGGGCGGACCGGCTTTTTTCCCCTTTGCCAAGACAGGAGAGCAGCCTATTTGGAAATCTCCTGAATCAGTGCTGAATTCACCAAATGAAATGAATAAAAAAACAGTGATTAAAAAAACTGGCCATCGTGGAATCAGGTGTTGTTTCATTTTATTACTCCTCAAACTGTTTTGAATACGCTACGGTTCGAAATTTCCAAACAGAGGCTCTCTACAAGCCTATAACGCGTAGAAGAGAGAAAAGAGACTCTCAACCGCTTTATCGGCACTTTCGCTTATCTACTTTAGGTGATAGTTATTAATTCACTCCTTAAACCTTCCCGCTGTAGCGGGATGCTCCCTGTTTTGCTATGCGGGTAGTTGGGTACGTAAGACATCACCGCCCAGCTTGTCCCTTTATAGAGGGGCTTCGCTCGAGACACAGTCTTCGACCCTTTTAGGGTCACCATTCAGACCACCCTTTTTAGGGGTCTCATTCTTTTTCACTTTCACTTGGTTCCCTCCTCCACCCCATTCGGTCGTGGAAATATCATGCATTTGGTGGGAATAGCTTTCGAAAGGATTTGATAAAATGATCGAGTCGTCTCTCACTATATGCGAGCTTGGCAGGTTCATTTATGAAAATGCTCACTGTACATATTTCTCTATATAATTCCTGACACGAAACTTTCGGGCTGTGTTTTCTGAGCTCATATAGCGGATTTTGCCAAAAACAGGCCTTTCAGGACCCCAGGCCCTATCGTAGCGCCCCAGTACCCAGAATATACCGCTATATGAATTAGGATCCCGGCCGTCCAGCGCGTACTTGTTGTTCAGTTCGATCATGATCTTCAGGGCCTCCCGGGGAGTAGGTGACCACTCCAGGATTTTCTTTCCCCAGAGCATCCGAAGGTAGTTGTGAATTCGCCCTTCCCGCAGTAGCTGCCTTTGAGCAGCGTTCCAGAGCGGGTCATGGGTCTTGGCTGCCTCGAATGGTTCCAGTCCATATAGGGAAGGTCTTTCATCCAACTCGTGTGTCGTAAGAGTTTTCAGGGCCCAGTCAGGCAGTGATTCATATCGGTCGTAATCTTTCCGTTGCGAGCACATATTGAAACCCAACTCACGCCAGGTAATGAGCTGATCCAGGAAGGCCTCAGAAGACTGACTCATTCCCCACCACCCGGCCCGGTTGCCCCTTGCCGTCTTAGAGAGGCTGTCAAAAAACCAGTTTTCTTTCTCCATGATCTGGTGAAATATATCGCAGGCCGAAATGTGGCCAACGTGGAGGTATGGCGAAACACCGCTTGTTCCTTCCTCCTCAGGTTGATTGCGGCTCTCTGCGTAATAGGGTAAACGATCTTCCAAAAAGCCTTTGAGAGCGCGTTGGGCGTGGACTGGGCCGCCGCGTACCTCGGTCACGCCCACATTGTGGTCAATGGGCAGCGAGGACAACATTCCAACATCTCCTTCAAGAAGACCGGGCGAGGCAGGGGGCCAGCGTTTCATGATTTCCTTTGGGAGCGAATTCAAACGCTTGATCTTTAGGCCTTTAAGGGGTTCTGCTTTCGGATGCTCGAAAATATAGGATGGGAGGTGTTTCTGCAGGAATCTCCGAAATGCATAGGCAGTGGAAAAGGCCTGATCTGCGGCCCG
>CP070700.1:2349992-2352950 GCA_020349865.1 Desulfobacteraceae bacterium | reverse complement strand
GGCCTATCAGAAAATGTCCGTCCACCCAAGTCAGGTGTCTATTTCACACGATAACACGCCTGTGGTTATATCCAGTCCAGAAAAAACCGGGGCTTATATATTCTGGTCCGAAGGGAAGTTGATCTTTGAATATGTCGATTTGATCGGCAATTCGATCTTTAGTGCAATGTCATTTTCATCTTCTCTGAAGACATCAATCTTGCCGCCATGCCGGTGGATGATCATCTTAGAAAGAGGTAATTCCAGAACACCCGATCCTCCTTTGCTCGTGAAGCGAGGGAAAAAGAACTGGTCCAGGTCCTCCTGTGAGAGCCCTTCAGCCCTGTGCCGGATGATCGTCACCAGGTAACCATTTTCCTGGGACATGGAGAGTAGGAGTTCTGCCCCCTCGGGCATGATTATTATTGCATTTTCCAATAAATTTTCAAGTGCTCGGTTCAGCAGACCTTCATCACCGTGGATATTTGGTACCGACCGGGGCAGAGATTCCAACAAATTAATCTTTTTTTCATCTATCTCTTCCTTGAGTTCCCCAAGACAAGACCGCAAAAGATGTTTCAAGTTGACCTCTGAGATGAAAAGGGTAACCGGTTCAATGGAGGAGAGAATAATATGCAGGATATCCTCTAATCGTGCAGTCTCTTTTACAATGATATTGGCGATGTTTCTGTGCGGATCATCTTCCGAAAGGGAATCCCTAAGCCGGCGAGCAAACCCTCCGGCCGTAGCCAATGGATTTCTGATCTCATGAGCAAACCGGGCCGAGATTTCCCCCAAAACCCTGATTTCCTCAGTTCGAATGGCCCTTTCTTGCAATTGCTTTAACTCGGTGATATCCAGCATAATACCCTCAATCCATTTTACTCTCCCTTGGCGGTCTCGGTGGGGAATGGCCTGGTCAATAAGGGTGAGCAGATGCCCCTGTTTATTCCTCACCACCCTTTCAACTCGGAATTCCCCTAAATTTCCCCAACAAACGTCCAAAATCTCTCGATTATGGGAACCTTCCGCCCCACAGATTTTGTCCGGCCAAAACGTTTTGTCCCCCACCACCTCCTCCTCCGTATAGCCCAACTTTTGAGTAAAGTACGGATTTATGAATTCCATGGTTCCATCATTGCGCACCCTGTAGACTATAAGAGGAAGGGTTTGTACAAGTGTCCTGTATTTCTCTTCCGAAGTAACCAGATCTGTTGTCCTTTCCTGAACCTTTGTTTCCAGAGTTCTGGCATACTCCTGCACCTGCATCCGTCTTTGTCTCAGGGATTCAAGCATAGTGTTCAGTGAATGGGTCAACGCACCGATTTCATCACCGGGCCTTTGATGAAGACTGCTCTTCCGCTTTCCCTCAGCGATTTCATGGGCTTCTATTACAATTTCCTTTATGGGCCGGACAAAAATCGAGGCAACAACCCAGATAAGCACGAAGGAGACAAAAATACCTGACAGCCCCACAAATAACATCAAATGTCGGGTGTCAGAAAGCCTTTTGATAATTACGGATCGATCCATGTTTATTTCAACTATGGCGACCACTTCTCCATAGTAATCTTTTACAGGACCCAGCAGAATAGATCTTTTGGGGTATCTATCAGGGGCAATGAGCATCACCGGGCTGTCGCCGATGGAATCGAGCAAGCTCGGATCAACCGAAAATTCATTTGCCCGTCTAATGGTTGTGGAGAGTTGGGTATAGAAGCCTTCTCCCTTTTTCTCATAGACTGTAAAATCAACCCCCCATTTCTTCTTAAGATCATCTAAAAAAAGCTTGCCAAAAGGAAAGCCAATCTCGATGCTTCCGGCCAACATATCCTTGTGGAAAACAGGTACAACCCCTCGAATACCCAAACCGGACAGGCCCCATTCAAGACCACCTGCAGGCTTACGACTTCTCATTGTATATATAACGGCATTCCGGTAAGCGATCATCTCTCCAAATTCCTCTAACATATGTAGTCTCAAGAAAGACTTGCCAGGGGAAATATGAAAGTGAAATTGAACAATGCCATAGTCTTTTTTGAGCTGTTGGTACAATGGCAGAAGGAGTTCGACAAGGGCTCCTCTGTCTCTTTCCATAAGAAGCTTCTGGACCTGGGGATTTGTTGCTATTACAGTAGCCATGGAAAGGGCCTGTTCTTTTTTTTGGTCCATTAAGGTCAAAAACAAGTGGTGAAATCGTAAAATCTCTTTCTTCTCTTCTTCTTTAATCAGTTCTTCTTGGGAGGTGAGGCCGATATAGACCAGTGCCGTGGTGCCCATAAAAGAGAAAAAGAGAAATGGGATCAGGAGCTTCCACTTCAAACTCAAGCTTTTGAGTCTGTATAGGATGGATGCTTTCATGATACCGAACGAAATTCCGGCTCAAACCGAAAAGTTGTGTATTGATAAAACTCCATTGCTTGCCCGTCCCGTTCCGCTACGGGCCGTGGAGGCGAAGTGATGCTGGATGCCGGATGCTCGATATTGTATTCAGGCGAAAGGAACTCCTTATTTTACCTCGCATCCCTCCGAGGCGTGGGATCTATGAGCGGGAGGCCAGAGACCAGAATCCAGTATCTCTTATCTATTATATCATCTTGCGTTTGCAAAAACTTGACATAAATTTAAAGATCTTGATCTGTGAAGGCAGTTAGTTCAGTAAAGGCATTCTTTTCATGTCTTTGAGAATCCTTTTCTGCCTTATTAATACCCATGCACTGGGTCTTGTTGGAGACCACTTATCGGGGTTAGGCAGAATAGCTGCCAAACGCGCCGCCTGATGAGGGGAGATACTGGCGGAAGAACGATGAAAATACTTCCTTGATGCAGCTTCTGCCCCCATGAGCCCTGAGCCCCAATCCACTGTGTTGAGATAGACCTCCAGTATTCTTTCCTTGCTCCAGAAGATCTCGATGAGCACGGTGTAGTAAGCCTCGGCCGCTTTTCTTAACCAGCTTCTCTCTGGCCAGAGGAAAACTG
>CP070700.1:2345136-2349892 GCA_020349865.1 Desulfobacteraceae bacterium | reverse complement strand
CACCCGTCGCATAGCATCAGGATCAAAGAAACGGGGCATTTTTGAGTGACACTGTTTTATTATTGTTATAAAATATATCACTCTTGTCCAAAAACGGTTTTAGAGAAAATTGATTGAAAACGTCCTCCTTATGGGGCACCGTAGGTTTATGACAAACAAACGGAATCCCAAAACAAGGAGGACAAAAACATGGTACGTTGTGCAAGTCTGTTTAGTCAACTTATTGCGTTATTCAGTCGACAACAATTTTACCGCTTGGTTATCAAACATAAAGCCGAACGTTATTCCAAGGGGTATAACTCTTGGGATCATTTTACAGCTATGCTATTTTGCCAATTAGCCCAAGCAAAAAGTCTTCGAGAGATATGTGGTGGATTGGCCTGCTGCATAGGGAAGCTCCGTCATTTGGGCATGAAAGATGCTCCCAATAAATCGACTCTTTCTTATGCCAATGCCCATAGACCATGGCAAATGTACCGTGATCTATTTTATGAAACTCTTGATATGTGCAAGAAGGCGACACCAGGGAAGCACAAATTTCGGTTCAAGAACAAGCTGCTGTCCCTGGATAGCTCCACCATATCTCTTTGCTTATCCCTTTTCCCATGGGCTAAGTTTCGCCGTACCAAAGGGGCCATTAAGCTTCATCTCCTTCTGGATCATGATGGATACCTGCCCACCTATGCCTATATATCGAACGGGAAAAGACATGATGTAACCATCGCACGAAAAGTCCCTCTTTCTCCAGGTTCTATTGTAGCCATGGATCGTGGATACAACGATTACAAACTTTTCGCTTACTGGACAGCAAGCGGAATATTCTTTGTGACCCGATTGAAAGAGAACGCAGATTATATGGTCGTCGAAGATCGAACACTACCAAAAAACCGAAATATTTTAGCCGATCAACTTATCCGCTTTACGGGATATTATGCCCAGAAAAACTGTCCTCATATCCTTCGCAGAGTCGTGGTTTGGGATAAGGTAAAAAACAGGGAAATCGTTCTCCTGACTAACCACCTTGATTTCGGCGCAACCACCATATCGGCTATCTATAAGGACCGATGGCAAATAGAGCTATTTTTCAAGGCCTTGAAGCAAAACCTAAAAGTGAAAACTTTTGTCGGAACCACCGAGAATGCTCTTTACATCCAGATTTGGACAGCACTTATCGCTATCCTGCTTATAAAGTATCTTTTGTTCAAGTCCAAGTTCGGATGGTCATTGTCCAATCTCGTTGCATTTCTTCGGTGGAACCTCTTTACGTACCGTGATTTATGGGAATGGATTAATAGCCCATTCGATGTGCTGCCTTTACAGCCTGGGCCTGTCCAATATCCACTTCCGCTCCCCGGTCTTGGACAGCATCTCCGGATAAAGACGACCTGAAATTGAAAACTCCCATTTGGGAGAGGTAAGTGATTGAAATCTCAAACCTCAAATTAAAAAATCAATTTATTTTGGACAGCAGTGGCCAGATATTTATCTTAAATCAATACTGTTTTTATACCTACTTAATACCTAGTCAATTTAGGTATTTTTTAGTTTCCAATGAATTCCAAATGTTGAGGATTCAGTTGAGGAGTCAAAACCATGAACAGTTATCTCACCGCCGAGATACTAAGGTAGCAGAGAAATGATTTGTTATTTTGCTTTTCGCTGAGACGCCGAAAAGCAAAATCCATTCATCTGCAGAGGGTAAGTTTTCTCAAAGCGATGCACTATATCTATAATTACTTAGCATGGGCTTTCGCAGTCGCAGTTTCTGCTGCCGAGTGGTTTTTCATCGCCGCCCTCTCAGCGGCGATGAAAAAAAATATACTCCTCCGCGTTCTCCGAGCCTCTAGCGTAGCGCTGACATTGAGACACACTTAACACCGTAGGTTTTTCATGCTACGCTTGGGGGCATGTGGGTATGTGGAAAATATTTCAACACGGAAACAATAGATCGCATCAATAAAGCCATCGAGTCGGAGCCAAAGATCTCTCGACGCGCATTGTCTAGGCAGGTCTGTGAATGGTTGGAATGGCGGTCTGTCAATGGTAAACTGCAGGAAATGAGTTGTCGCAAAGCGCTTCAGGTGCTTCAGCATCGAGGCAAAATCAGGTTGCCGGAACAGAAAGGAAGCTATGCATTCCAGCGATCGAAGTCTGGCAAAAAACACGAACTGACTGAGACAGTGCAAATCTGTTGCAGCTTAAAAGAGCTGGGTGAGGTTGAAATAGTTCCCATAACCAGTCGTTACAGCAAAGCGTCGCGGCAATGGAATCAATTGTTGGATGCCTATCACTATCTTGGCAACGGTCCGCTGTGTGGGGCGCAGATTCGTTATTTGGTGCGTAGCGAAAGCTATGGCTATCTAGGTGGATTGAGCTTTAGTGCAGCGACATGGAGGTTAAAGGCACGAGATGAATGGATTGGTTGGAGTGAGCGTGCGCGCAGGCAGAATTTGCAGCGTGTGGTATGCAACAGCCGTTTTTTGATAGTGCCGTCGGTGCGGGTAGCAAACTTGGCTTCGCATGTGTTGAGTCGCTGTCTTGATCGGCTGGCAGGAGATTGGCGGCAACGTTATGGTTATGCGCCAGTTCTTGTCGAGACATTTGTCGATTCGCGGCGCTATGACGGGACGAGTTATCGTGCTGCCAACTGGATAGGGGTTGGGGAAACGGCTGGTCGTGGCAATGCATATGCTAACGGGAAAATATCCGATGGCAAGAAACAGATATATGTATATCCCTTGCAGCGGGACTGGCAGCGCAGGTTGTGCCGGGAGAGCAAGGCCCAGTTGGGTGAATTTCCTCGACCTGAGGCGCCACAGGACTGGGCCGAGGAAGAATTTGGCAGCGTCGAATTGTATGATGAACGTCTGAAGGAGCGGCTGTTGGTGATGGCCCGAGATTTTTTTTCCCAGCCCGGTGACCTGGTGCCGCAAGCGTGCGATGGATCAAAGGCCAAGGTGAAGGCAGCCTATCGTTTTTTTAGCAATCGCAATATCGATATGCAAGGGTTATTAAGGCCGCACGTGGAGGCGAGCATAGAGCGAATAAAGGAACACAAGGTTGTACTTGCTGTGCAGGATACGACGACGTTGAGCTATACGGCCCATGCATCAAAAGATATGGGGCCCGTCAACGCGAAATGGAATAGCGCTGTGGGGCTGATGTTGCATGATACGATGGCATTTACAGAAGATGGGGTTCCGTTGGGTCTGCTGGATGTGCAATGTTGGGCGCGAAAACCAGAGGAGGCGGGCAAGGGAGCATTACGTCACAGTCTGCCCATCGAGCAAAAGGAAAGCATGAAGTGGCTGAATAGTTACCGTGCGGTGGGTCAAGCACAGCGACTGTGTTCTGAGACGATGCTGGTGAGCGTGGGAGATCGTGAGGCCGATATATACGAGCTTTTCGAGGAAGCGAGCAAGGACAGTTCCAGACCTGAGTTGTTGGTGCGAGCCATGCGGGGCCGTGGCAGGAAGGTAGAACAGGTTGAGCTGTGGGAAAAGCTGGCACAACAACCGGTGGCTGGCATACAGGAAGTACATGTTCCACGGAAAGGGAGTCGTCGGGCACGCACTGCAAAGCTGGCGGTACATTTTGCCAAAATAAAATTGGATCCACCTAAAACAAAGAACAGCGGGCCGGTAACAATGTGGGCGGTTTTTGCTCAAGAAGTTGAGGTCAGCGAAGAGGTTAAGACACCGATAGAGTGGATGTTATTGACTACGGTGAAGACGGATACATTCAGGGATGCGTGTAAACGGATCGCTTGGTATAGTAAACGATGGGGCATTGAGGTATATCATCGGACTCTAAAAAGTGGCTGTCGTATAGAAGACCGCCAATTAAAAACTGCTGAGCGTCTGGAAGCTTGCTTGGCAATTGATTTTGTTGTTGCCTGGAGAATTTACTGGCTGACCAAACAGGGTCGTGAAACCCCGGACATCCCGTGTGATGAGTTCTTAAGCGAAGATGAATGGCAGGTTCTCTGGGCCCATGTATATAAACAACCCCCGCCTGGCAAGCCGCGACCTATTGGTCAGATCACGCCCATGATTGCGTCTCTGGGCGGATATCTTAACAGAAAACGGGATGGTCCTCCTGGTACTACAACGATGTGGCGTGGTCTTGTACGATTACAAGCCATGGCTGAGGTTTTTAGCCTGTGTAAGGCGCAGATGCAACGTGCTGGCACTTAACCCACGGTCTTACATAGGGGTAAAAGTCAGGGCTAAAATGGGTCACTATTTCACCGGCGATAACAATAGGGCAAAGATTCCCAATAAGAAAACTCAACTGGCGAGCTGTCCTCCATCCACGACAATGGTCGTACCTGTAATATAGCTCGCCTTATCCGAGGCCAAGAAGCGAACCACATTGGCTATTTCATCTGGAGTCCCGATCCGACCGAGACACGTCTTCTTCTCCCTCTCGAGCCTTATTTGCTCATCACTCCATATCGCCTCTGAATACTTGGTCCGGATCAATCCAGGGGCCACGGCAATTACACGTATCCCATGTGTACCAAGCTCTTTCGCCAGTCCATGGGAGAACATTATGAGCCCTGCCTTACTTATGGAATAGGGTACAAAGCCTGGCTCAAGCCTTATTCCATCAACCGAAGCAATATTGATAATGCATCCCTCTTGCTGATCTACCATAACCCGTGCCACCCTCTGCGAAAGCAAAAAACACCCCTTTAGATTCACGTCCATGACGTGATCCCAGGTCTCCCCCGTCATCTCGATGACCGGCTTCT
>CP070700.1:2341606-2345036 GCA_020349865.1 Desulfobacteraceae bacterium | reverse complement strand
TCCGTATCGGAATTGTGGGCAGTCGATACGCGGCCGAGTTCCATTATGAGGCCTACCAACGAATAACGGCATTCGATGTAAAAGTGATCGGTGTGACTTCCATTACGAAAGAGAATCGTGAAAAGTTTGCGGAAGAACGAGGCATCATTGCCTTTAGCTCCCTTGATGAGATGCTTCCCGAGGTGGATGTGGTGGATAATTGCACGCCGGGCTATGCCCATGAACCTGTTTCTATAGCTGCTTTTGAAGCCGGAAAGCACTTGGTTGTTGAGAAACCCTTCACAGGCTATTTTGGTCCGGTCGAAGATACGAAATTTAAAGGAAACGCCTTCTCAAAGGAAACCATGCTTGAGGGGGCAGTCGCCAGCGCCCGGCGTATTATTGGGACTGCTTTAAAAAGTAAGAAAAAGCTTTGTTACGCGGAGAACTGGATTTATGCACCGGCGGTACAAAAAGAAGCCGAGATTGTTGCCAAGACAAAAGGGCAGATACTTTGGGCATTAGGGGATCAGTCCCACTCAGGGAGCCCTTCACCGGCCTATGGCGTCTGGAGGCTTTCCGGAGGAGGGTCAGTGGTGGGCAAGAGCTGCCATCCCTTATCCGCTATTCTTTACTTAAAGCAAGTTGAGGGCCTGTCTCGCGATGGAAAGGCGATTCGACCCAAGGCGGTGAGTGCACGAACCCATGAAATCACGCGCAATCCCCGTTTTATCGACAAAGGCTATCTCAGGACCGATTACGAGGATATCGAAGATTACTGTCAAATTCATGTTGTTTTCGATGATGGAATGATTGCCGACGTCTTTGCATCAGAGTTGGTAATGGGTGGTGTGCACAACTGGCTTGAGATCTTTGCCAATAACCACAGAGTGCGGTGCAACTTGAGCCCCATTAATGCCATGGAGCTCTATAATCCCCTGGAAGAACAGCTCGCCGAGGTCTATGTAGTGGAGAAGATCGGAACTAAACAGGGATGGTCAACACCGGCGCCTGATGAAAGTTTTATGTTCGGGTACCCCCAGGAGATTCAAGACTTCATTGAAGCCATTGCAACAGATCGAGAGCCCAAGGCGGGCAGTTTGGCGGCAAGCGACATTGTTGGTGTTCTTTATGCCGCTTACCTTTCAGCAGAGCGCCAGGGAGTCGAGGTAGATGTTCCCCTTGATCCGGCACTTGATCATGTTGCTTCGCTTTGAATTTTTAAATAGTTGCAACGTTAGGGTAAGGAGACAAAAATGACGCCATTTTTATCCGACGTTTTTTTACTGCAAACGGAATCGGCCAAGAAATTGTACCACGAATATGCCGAAGACATGCCGATTTATGACTATCACTGTCACCTGCCGGTCCGTGAAATTGCTGAGAATAAAATTTTTGAAAACCTGACCCAGGTCTGGCTGTATGGGGATCATTACAAATGGCGGGCCATGCGGACCAATGGTGTTCATGAAAAATATATTACCGGCGATGCCACTGATTTTGAAAAATTCGAAGCCTGGGCGGCAACAGTCCCTAAAACGCTTTGCAATCCATTATATCATTGGACGCATCTGGAACTCAAACGGTACTTCGGGATTGAGGGGAAGCTGCTGAATGCAGACACGGCAAAAGAAATATATAATACTTGTAATGCAATGCTTCAGACCGATGCCTTTAGTACACAGAGATTATTACAGCAGATGAATGTCCGGGTCGTCTGCACTACCGACGATCCCACGGACAGCCTGGAATATCATCTACAGCTCAAAGAAAATAAAACGTATCCGATCCTCGTTTTTCCCGCCTTCCGACCGGATAAAGCCATGACCGTAGAATCCCCCGAACGATTTAATGCGTGGGTCAATCAACTGGAAGTGGCGGCCGACACGGAAATAAGGGATTACAAATCCTATATGGATACGCTTCATAAGCGACACGATTTTTTTCATAAAGTAGGCTGCCGCCTGTCTGATCACGGTATCGATCAGCCGTATGCATACAGTTACACCGAGGCACAAATCCGCCGTATATTTACCAAAGTTCGTTCCGGTGAAACGCTCCTTGAATCTGAAATCCTGCAATTTAAATCCGCCATGCTGATGGAATTGGCACTTATGGATGCCGAAAAAGGCTGGACACAGCAGTTTCATATGGGTGCCCTGCGCAATACCAACGCGCGTGCCATGCAGCAACTGGGTCCTGATACCGGCTACGACGCCATTGGAGATTTTGAAATTGCCCGGCCTCTGGCCCTTTTCATGGACCAGCTCGAACATCAGGGCAAACTCACAAAGACGATCTTGTACGTTATAAATCCCAGGGATAACGAGTTGGTCGCTGCCATGATCGGCAATTTTCAAGATGGCATCATACCGGGAAAGATTCAATTTGGGGCCGCCTGGTGGTTTAACGATCAGAAGGATGGCATAATACAACAGATCAACGCGCTTTCCAACATGGGATTACTTAGCCGGTTCGTCGGTATGCTGACCGACTCCAGAAGTTTTCTTTCCTACCCCCGCCACGAATATTTCCGCCGCGTACTGTGCAACCTGCTGGGAAATGACATGGAAAATGGAGAGCTACCCAACGACCTGGAGCTGATCGGCAACATGGTCAAAGATATATGCTACAACAATGCGGCCAACTACTTTGGAATTGATGTCCCCTGAAACAAGATAACCCACAGCAGAAGGGGATATGAAGTCCAACATATGAAAGCATAACCCTATAATTGCACCTGACATCGAAACCTCGCCTCGGAGTCAATTATTTAATAAACATCATAGTTTCTTGGGATTATATCACCCTTGTAGTCGATTATGAAAAAGATGCCCTAGAAATTGCTTTGAAAACAATATGGAACTTGCCTGAGACCGAACCACGGATTATTTTGATCAAAAACACTTTAAAGCTGAACGAAATATACGTTTCAAAAAATGTTTGGGAAGACGTAAAGGACCGATCAAGTATCAGTGCTTTAAATGGGTGGAAAACTCTTTCATTTGACGAAGGGGGCAAGCTGATGTTACGAATTTAGACACGGATGATAGCGGAGGTACTCTTGCAGGATCATTCCAGGGATAATGCGTCGGGGAGTAATTCACATATATCTACTGCGTACCTGAAGAATCAAAGCGTATTTTTGTGGCTATTTTACCGGAATGTACTCAAGCACCGAGGGCCTTCTCACCCACAAAAGGAGGCATTATCGGCTTCCTTGCACAACCACATATGAAGGCTCAACCTCCTTTCCTTCTAAAAACACCTCGACATTTCGTGCTGCCATCATAAGGCCATTGCTGGTTGCTTCCGGTGTCATCCCTGCATTATGCGGGGTTAGCACCGCATTTGGAAGAGTAAGGATTGGCTCTTCCGGAGAAAGGGGTTCCTGGTCAAAAACATCAAGTGCAGCACCTGCAATTCTTTTCGTCCGAAGAGCCTCGTATAG
>CP070700.1:2337625-2341506 GCA_020349865.1 Desulfobacteraceae bacterium | reverse complement strand
GTGATGATGCTGTCTTCCGTCCGTTTGGTTTCCGCGATTTGTTCCAGCTCCTTCGCCTGCTTGTCTAAATAATTGCCGATACCGCCGCCCAAAAGGCTTCCGACCACAGCGCCGACAGCGGCGCCTTTGCCTTTTTCTCCCGATTGATGACCGATAATAGCACCGACACCTGCGCCGACTGCTGCACCTGTGCCTGCACCGATAGCCGTGCGCTTGCCCGGGGCAGTGCAACCCATGGTGACCAAAACCAACGCACACACTACTACTGCTAATGTCCTCTTCATGGTAACCCTCCTTTTGTCACCCTCATCTATGCTAATCGCGCGATCCTCTCTCCGACGCAGCGGTTAGACTTTTCAGAGATAAACGGTTAACTGCAGCTTTTCTGCGCTATGACAATCATCACATATTACCCAATTAAATAAATTTTGTAAAGTGCGCGTCCAACGATTCAGTTCTGACGCATCAAAATATTTTTGACGGTCCTTCTGCGATTATTCAATACAATTTTCACAAAAATTTTGTTTTTGAACCTAATTTTTTATAAAAATAGCTGGTAAATAGGCTGTCCTTCGCAAAAATTCGTCATTGAAATCATTGAGACTTTTGAGTATCTCTTATTAAATTCACAATAATTATAGAGATGCTATTATCTCATTTCTATATCTTATTTTTCGTATGCAAGATGAAATTCCTATCTCACTATTGAGAATTTTATGTACAGGTTCATTTGTATCATTTAATTTTATCAATTAACTCTTTATTTGTAGTCCTAACCTCTGGTCTTAACAATCTCCTCAAATTACAATAAGTTATTAAAATTTTATGGATTTTAGCTTTGTCATATTTTAGCAGATTTTGGCATATTTTGGAAAAAATTTATACATAAATACACGCTAAAAAAACCAACACAAAAAACTGGATTAAAATTGGGGGGTCAGATCAAAATCTCTTGACAAAAGGTCATTCAGTGATAAATTAATAATATAGATATTTTTTTTGATTTTATGCTCTTTATAAGCAGAAGTTCTTTTATATCTCCCCAATACCCTCTTCAAAAATATTCATTTTGGGAAGGTGATGCCTATTGTGTAAAAATTTTTAATTCTAATCCTAAATCATTTTCATTTTACTTCATTGCAGAAAAGGGGGATTAATGTATGTTTCGAAAAAAATTTTGGAAAAATGTTTTTCGAAGTATGATCCTAATTATGGCTTTTGGTTTTATCTTTTCACCATTAGCCATATGTCAGAACTGGACCTCTCTTCCATCCTATAATACGCTTTGGCCCTTATGGTCAGCTATCTTATCACCTGTAGATCCAATAACAGGGCTTGGTACGCCAATCGTGACGAGTTTAACTCGTGACACTGTATTGCCAGTATAGCCTGTTTGACATGGGATCCTAGCCGCACTTATCCTTGGCTGCTTTACAATACTCCTCTGGGTATGTTCTATTTTGATGAGTTATTTGGTTTAAACGCCTGACCACCTCTTGGCTTATTGGCCCCAAAGATTGGGATACCCTTACAAATTCCTTTGCCAGCAGATTTTGCCACTCTTCCATTAACCGATTCCACTTGGATATTAGATACCGTTCCTTTAGCGAACGATTTATAAGCCGCAGCTTATCCATACTAGGCATTTCTTGCAACGCTTCCATTGCCTCCACTTTTTAGACCACCACCCATTCTTCCAGCTTTACAACCTTTGCTCTTGGCACAACCCATTCCTGGAGCCACAACTGAAGTTGTTCCTTCAGTATTAACTGTAAATGCTTTGCTGGGATTATAATAAAAAATAAGAATTAAAAAATAAGATTATTGTAAAAAAGGGTGCTTCTCTTCTATATAGAAGCATCCTTTTATTTAGTATTCTCCATTAAAAATCTTATAAATCTGAAATGTAAGTCACGTCAGAAACATTTTATTCCCTGGACCTCATTATCCGGTCTCTCTGTTCTGATACTCGACGCATCCATCTGCGATCCTCCTTTAGATGAATCTCCGCCAAGCGATTGAATTCCTTTGCCTGCGAAGCGTTTCCCTTCAACAACCAGGCCTCTGATAAATAGTAGTAGTTTTGTCCGTTGGACGGGTTAAGATTAATGGCGCGTTCCAAGATGCTTATGGCATTATCGAGATCACCATTTTCCAAAAACATTCTTCCTTGTTCGGTGAGACGCAAAGAAGCGAGGGCGCGGGGACTTTGCTCTTGACGGGCTGGAGTTATCGCAGCACAGCCTGAGAGAATAACGACCAGAGCACCCAAAGAAAGCAGAATTATCCATCTAAAATCTTTTGAAGAAGTCCTTGACTCCATTTATTACCTCCTCGAAGGGACCAGTTCGACGGTGTGCCATGCACCTAGTCGTTGGTATATTGTCACTAAGGAAGAATTCCTCTACTTGATGGGGACAGCCATTCTTAACAGCGAGTTGCCCAGTCTGCAAGCACAAAGATCGTTTTACCACCTCCGGTGGCATAGTAAACCACTCACCTGACACACAGTGGGGTATAGCCTTCATCAGGTCGGCCCAAATTGGCAAGGTGGCAGCCGAGCCTGTTACGTGAATGGACTCTCCATCGTCAAAACCTACCCACACCAATGCCAAAATATCTGGGGTATATCCCACAAACCAACCGTCCCTAAAATTATTGGTTGTGCCGGTCTTACCAGCCACCGGAAAAGCTATCCCCATTTTACTCAAGGAGCGTGCGGTCCCTTCCCTCACTACGTTCCGCAGCATCGAGCTCATAATAAAGGCCTTTGCGGGCGATGTTACCCGTTCGATGGTCATATGTTTCCTTTCGAGGACTTTACCGTTTTCATCCACGACCTCCTTTAAGGAGAGGGGATATGGTAGGACGCCCTCGGAAGCAAAAGCACAATAGGCACGTGCCAATTCCAAAGGTATCACCTCAAATGCTCCTAAAGAAAGAGAAGGGTAAGACTTAAGAGGTGTTGAAAAGCCAAATGTAGTTGCTGTGCTTTCTATGGAGTCCAGACCTATCTTCATGGCTAGATCAACAGACGCCAGGTTGAGTGATTTTGCCATTGCCTCTCTCACGCTTACCCGTTCCTTTTTTACAGGTGAGAAATTGCGTGGTCGCCATTTTTTTCCATGTACCTTATAGGATCTAGGCTTGTTGGACAAGATTGAGATTGGAGTAAATTCATCCAACCCACTGAGGTAGACGAAAGGCTTAAATGCGCTCCCTGGTTGTCGTCTGGCTTGGCTAACCCGATTGAATTGGCTCACGCCGTAGTTTCGTCCCCCTACCATAGCCAGTATGTAGCCAGTTTTTGGTTGTATTACTACGATAGCACCCTGTAATTTTTTCTTTGGATCTTTGCGAGCAAGTGCAGGGTTTGATTTTTCCAGGCGCTCCAAGCCTCTCCTTAACGCAGTTTCGGCTGCGATTTGCACTTGAGTGTCCAATGTTGTGTAAATGGAAAGGCCCAAACTGCTCAAGGATTCGGGAGAATAAAGCGCTGTTAGCTGTTTTGAAAGATAGTCCATAAAATAAGGAGCCTTCTTGCCATATTCCTTGAAACCTATAGTTGTTACTGGTGAATGAGTAGAATCCTCCAATTCCTTATCACTTATCCATCCCGCCTTGTGCATAGCATTGAGCACCGTGTTTCGACGTCTTAGAGAACGGTTTTTGTCAGCATATGGCGAGTAATAATTTGGACTCTTGATGAGGCCTGCTATGGTCGCTGCCTCTGCCAGGGAGAGTTCATTAACTGGTTTACCAAAATAGAAATAAGAAGCTTCACCAAGCCCATTGATTGCAGCTGTACCCTTCTGGCCCAGATAGATCTCGTTGAGATAAATCTCCAATATTTCGTTTTTTTCATACATGAATTCCATGGT
>CP070700.1:2326016-2337525 GCA_020349865.1 Desulfobacteraceae bacterium | reverse complement strand
ACCTCTAAAAGGTCAGGTGTGGGTCGCCCATCTGCCGGTTCTGTTAGTGTCAGTGGAATCGAGAGAATGGTCCTGATATTGGCGGTCACATTTTCTCCCACAAAACCATCCCCTCTTGTGGAGGCCACCGTAAGGGCGCCCTTCTCATAGACCAGCTCTACGGCCAGGCCATCCATCTTGGGTTCCACCGTATAGTCGATTGAAATGTCATTTTTCAGGAATCTTTTTATCCTTATATCAAAGTCCTTTATGTCTTGATCATTGAACCCGTTCTCAAGGCTGAGCATGGGGAAGCGATGTTTCACCTCTGAAAAGGCTTCCAGGGGTTTCGCTCCGACACGCTGGGTAGGCGAGTCTGGTGTGACCAGTTCAGGGTGACGACTTTCCAGTTCTAACAAGCGTTGAAAGAGCCTGTCGTATTCGACATCGGAGATCTCCGGGTCATCCAGCACATAATAGCGGTGATTGTTGTACCGGATTTTTTCCCTGAGGTCTTCGATTTCCCTAATGATTTCTTCCATTTTTACGAGTTTTCGTAAGTCCTAAATGTGGTAACAGTTCTCCTTACAAAATATTCGACAGGATGAACAGGATAGACACGATATTAATCTGTTACCCATGCCCCGGCTCAATGAAATATTACAATTCAGGGCCAAGTGTGTTTTCATGAGTTAGAGTGCCCGCAAGGCCCAGCAGTACCTTTCCGGCTGCTCGCGAGTTCTTTTTTAGCAAGGGGTTGGAGAAACCCGGCCGCCACGTAAGTTCAAACAGTTCATCGGAAACCACGAGTAATCCTGCCATTGCGACAGAGCGATAAAGCGCAACCGTCATAAGGGCCGATATTTCCATTTCAACAGCCAGGATACCTTTATTCCTATAAGCTTTCACCTTATCA
This sequence comes from Desulfobacteraceae bacterium, assembly GCA_020349865.1. The sequence continues at coordinate 2,336,630 of CP070700.1, read as the reverse complement.
GGAGTTTCCCGATAGGGTGCGTCTGTCGTCCAAACCGATCCCTTTGAAAAAGGTAAGCCCTTGTGCAGAAGTGCCTCCTCCAGCATGCAATTAAGCTCTTTATTGGATTCAAGAGTCCGATCTAATATGGGATAATGACTGGAAGTACCTTCCTCTGAGACAGCACCTGTTGGAATGATAAGGTGTCCTATCAACAAATCCGGCTGCAGAGATCCGCACCACCCCAAGACCCATATCCTTTTTGCTCCAAGGACAATCAGCTTCTCCATGGCAATGACCGCATGTGGGGCACCCAAAAAGGGGCCTGCAAGGGTAAGCGGCGCATTGATCTTCTCCATTGTCTGGAATAAGTGGTATAAACTCATTTCACCAAAGGGAAGCTTTTCTGCTTTTGTCTCTTGAGCAAGGAATCGGAGTTCCGAAGGGATCATAACCATGAGGGCATCCTGTGCCACATGGGGATCCCTTTTTCCTTTAACGGGGCAGATAATTCCTTCACTATTTCTGGGCTTGTCATTCAATATCTGTGTTTGTCCTTAACTTGACCAGCCTTTGGTAGAATCCAAATTTTTTTACTGGTATGGAAAATAGTAGATTTTATGATCTTCCTTGGCAACCTCAAAATTATGGTGCTATGGCCTTTCCTGACAATCAGCCACTGTTCATTAAATATTTTAATGGAAAAATGGCCAAGTTATGTTACTATTATAAAATAGAGCATCAGAAACATTTGCGAAAATGGGCGGCAGGAATTGGCAAAAATGAGTTATGTTTCTTCCCGCTAATAGGGTGGATGTACACCAACCTTTTCAAACACAAGGGCTATAAATAGGATCTTTATAACAGTTTAGCTGTTTGAAAATGGTGCAAAAAAGACGATAATCCAATGATGATTTTTTCAAAGCGCTAAACTGTTACGGATTGTTAATATTACGATTTTTATTGACATGATGCAAATATCTGAATTAAATTAAAAGTTTTAATTTTCAATGGTTGCCATATATGTTTGAAAGCCTGAATGAAAAACTTAACGTTGTCTTCAAAAAAGTGACAGGGCGTGGAAAGTTAAGTGAAGCCAATGTCCAGAACGCCTTAAAGGAAGTGCGTTTAGCCCTCTTGGAGGCGGATGTCAACTACAAAGTGGTAAAGAAACTGGTGGAAGACATCCGCCAACGCGCTTTGGGGCAGGAAGTCCTTGAAAGCTTGACACCCGGTCAGCATCTCATAAAGATCGTCAATCAGGAACTCACCCGATTGATGGGTGAGGCGAACAAGGAACTTCAATTGGTTGGCCGGACGCCCCATTCGTTGATGCTGGTTGGGCTTCAGGGCTCTGGTAAGACCACAACAGCCGCGAAGCTCGCCCATTATATTCATAAGCAAGGACGGCACCCTTACCTCGTTCCGGCAGACATTTACAGACCAGCTGCTATTGATCAATTAAAGAAATTGGGGGCACAAATACAGACACCCGTATACCCAACTGATCTTGCTCAACAACCAGAAGAAATATGCCTGGATGCACTATCCAGGGCAGGCAAAGAGGGCGCAGATGTTTTGATTATTGATACTGCCGGCCGCCTTCACATTGATGAGCCCCTGATGGAGGAGCTGGTGAGGATCAAAAAAAAGATAAACCCTACAGAAATACTCCTTGTTGCTGACGCTATGACCGGACAGGATGCGGTCATAGTGGCGAAACAATTTGATGAAAGCATAAGTATCACCGGCATCATTCTTTCCAAAATGGAAGGCGATGCCAGGGGCGGTGCGGCATTGTCCATCAAGGCTGTGACCAACAAACCCGTCAAGTTCATCGGTGTTGGAGAGAAGATCGATGCACTTGAACTGTTCCATCCCGACAGGATGGCCTCCCAAATCCTGGGAATGGGAGATGTTCTTTCCCTCATTGAAAAGGCCCAGTCCGAATTCGATGAAAAGGAGACCCTGAAGCTTGAGAAAAAGCTTAAAAAAAGCCAATTTGACTTAGAGGACTTTCAGGTTCAGTTGCGGCAGATGAAAAAGCTCGGATCTCTTGAGCAAATACTTGGCATGCTTCCGGGAATGGGGCAGCTCAAAAAACTGAAGCAGTACAAGCCGGACGAGAAGGAACTGGTGAAAGTAGAGGCCATTATAAACTCCATGACAAAGGGGGAGCGACGTCAGTATAAGATCATAAACGGGAGCAGAAGGCGGAGAATTGCACGGGGAAGCGGAACCACGGTGCAGGATGTGAATCGCCTGTTAAAAAATTTTACGCAAACAAAAAAGATGGTGGAGCGTTTTACCAAGAAAGGTTATGCAGATATGCCAGCATTTTTTGGCTAACGTTGGTGTTTATTGGAAAAGAACGGCCTCTGTAGCCTATGGCTCGGAGAAGTTAAGAAACTACTTAGCCTGGAGGGGGTGATATAATAAAATGGCAGTTAGGATTAGGTTAACAAGAATGGGAGCTAAAAAGAAACCGTTTTATCGACTGGTAGCGGCTGATTCAGAGGCGCCGCGCGATGGCAAGTTTTTAGAAATACTGGGTTATTACGACCCAATGAAAGACCCGGCGATTATTAAGGTTCACAAGGAAAAGATCAACTACTGGCTGGGAAAAGGGGCGCTTGTTTCAGAGGCTGCCAGGGCCGTTTTGAAAAAACAAGGACTGCTGGGGTCTCATTCAACATCAAGTTGAGGTGATGTGGTGGCGAAACCAAACACGGAGGTGAATCGACATGAAGGATTTGATCGCATATATCGCCAAGGCACTAGTGGATAAGCCGGAGGAAGTGGAAGTCACAGAAATAGAGGGGGAACAGACCTCTGTGATCGAACTGAAAGTAGCCAAGGAAGATCTGGGGAAGGTTATAGGTAAGCAGGGCCGTACTGCGCGGGCCATGAGAACGATTCTTAGTGCGGCCTCCACCAAAATAAACAAGCGATCGGTTTTGGAGATCATTGAATAGTCTTGACCCAGGTTTCAGCCGGCAATTTGCTCATTGTAGGTAAGGTAATCGGGCCTCATGGGTTGGAAGGCCTTTTACGGATCTGGTCTTATTCAGGGTCCGAGGCCTCTTTTCTGACTGCGGGGACCGTTTTCCTTGGGTTTGTTTCGGGGGAAATCAATGAATTCTCGGTGACCTCCGTAAGACCTCACAAGAATGCTTTTTTGATGAAGCTGGAAGGGTTAACCTCCAGAGATGAGGTAGAAAAATACAGAGGCACTGACATCCTTATCAAAAAAGAAGCCATTACGCGTGAAGAGGATGAATATTTTTGGCATGAACTTTTGGGGATTAAGGTTTATGTGGATACCGGACAATACTTGGGTGTGGTATCTCAAATAATATCCACAGGGGCCAATGACATTTACGTGGTCAAGGGAGCGGACAAAGAGATTTGCATCCCAGCTATATATGAAGTTGTCAAAGAGATTGATGTCGAAAATGAAAAGATGATTATTTCGGCTATGGAGGGGTTGCTGGATTTGAATGAGGTTTGATGTTCTCACCATATTTCCCGAAATGTTTTCCGCCAATTTACAGGAAGGTATTCTTGGAAGGGCGGTCAAGAAGGGGATAGTGGAAGTGAGACTCGTTAACATACGCAATTTCGCAAGGGGGGCACATAGGACCACAGACGACCGACCCTATGGAGGCGGAGACGGGATGGTTATGAAGCCGGAGCCCATATATCGGGCACTGAAATCCGTTGACAGGGTAAGTGGCCAGAGTCTCGTGATTCTTCTCAGTCCCCAGGGCGAAAGGTTTGATCAAAAGATCGCATGGGAATTGGCCCGCGGGGAGCACATCATTTTGATATGCGGGCGTTATGAAGGAGTGGATGAAAGGGTCAGATTGACCTGTATCGACAAGGAGTTGTCTATAGGTGACTACATCCTGAGCGGTGGGGAACCGGCGGCCCTGGTCATCATGGACACAGTAAGCCGCCTAATCCCAGGAGTATTAGGGGGGGAGAGATCGAATCTGGAAGATTCTTTTGAGGACGGCCTGCTGGAGTACCCGCAGTATACTCGACCAAGGGTTTTTCACTGTGAGGAGGTCCCGCCAGTGCTCTTATCAGGCGATCATGAAAGAATTCGCCTGTGGCGAAGGGCAGAATCTTTGAAGAGAACCTTTAAGAGGAGACCGGATCTGCTTCAAAAGGCAAGATTGACCCCTGAGGATGAGGTGGTTTTAGCCAAATTGAAGAGAGAATCAGGAGCCCATTGAATTGGCCTGCGCCACTTAACAGGATTGAGTTTGAAGGATTAATTATTATTAAAAAATTTTTTTATTTTTTAGCTTGGTTTAGTTCAATTTAGACAACTGATTTCCATGCGTCTTTATATCGGCCTCGTTCATTTCCCTGTATATAACAAAAATTACCGGAGAATTGCCTCGGCCATAACAACCTTAGATCTTCATGACATAGCCAGGCTGGCCAGGACCTATGCTGTAAAACGTTTTTTCGTTATCACTCCACTTGATGATCAAAAGATACTGGCAGAGCGGGTTCGGAGCCACTGGACGAACGGTTATGGGGCTAAGTATAACTGCCACAGAAAAGAGGCAATTGAACTTGTTGAGATTGTCCCATCGTTAGAGCGAGCAATCGATGCCATAGAGACGGCAGAAGGTGAAGCACCCTTAGTAATTGCAACGGATGCTTCCAGGCAAAACGATCGATCCATCTCTTATGAACGGGCACGATGTATTATTCAGGATGAAAGGGTTGTTGTTTTGATATTTGGAACAGCATGGGGCCTTGATAAGGCTGTGATGGCCGGGGCGGACTATGTGTTAGATCCAATTTGTGGTAGGACTAAGTACAATCATCTCTCTGTTAGGACCGCGGCTGCCATCATTTTGGACCGATTGACCGGCAGATAGATTGAGGAGGAAAATATGAATATCATAGAAACACTTGAAAAAGAGCAGATGCGTGTGGACACCCCTGATTTTGGTCCTGGTGATACCGTCAGAGTCCATGCCAGGATAAGAGAGGGTCAGAAGGAGCGAATTCAGGTATTTCAGGGGGTTGTCATCCGGAAAAGGAAAGGGAATACGGGAGCCACCTTTACGGTAAGAAAAGTCTCTTACGGTATAGGTGTGGAAAGGATTTTTCCACTTCACTCACCGGTTATTGATAAGATCGAAGTCATCACCCGCGGCAGAGTGAGAAGGGCGCGACTTTACTACCTGAGGAAACTCAGAGGTAAAGCCGCACGGATTAAAGAAAAAAGGTTATAGTGTTGTAATTCGTTGCTCATTTCACCCAAAACCCAGTCGCTTTTTTCCGAGAGCAATTCCTCAACATGCGATCCGTTTTTCTACGAAGGCTTGGTCAGAAAGGCCGGGTATGATTTGATTGCAGGGGTTGATGAGGCGGGTCGAGGTCCTCTGGCGGGACCGGTCGTGGCAGCCGCGGTGATCATTCCACAAGGCACACAGTTAACGGGGATCAAAGATTCAAAGAAAATGACTGAAAAGGCAAGAGAAAAGGCCTTTCCATTAGTCCATGATCAAGCCCTTGCCACCGGAATTGGGGTTGTCTCCCATAAATACATTGATGAATACAATATCTTGAGAGCATCCCTTGAGGCCATGAAGCGGGCAGTATTAGCCCTCGACCCACAGCCGGAATTTCTTCTTGTGGACGGGATTCAGAAAGTGCCTTTACCTGTTCCTCAACGGTGTTTGAAAAAGGGCGATCAGATAAGCCGGAGTATTTCCGCTGCCTCTGTTGTGGCCAAAGTGTACCGTGACCGAATCATGCGTTGCTATCACGAGATGCATCCGGTCTATGATTTTACCCAGAACAAAGGATATGGGACTCGTTCACATCTCGAGGCACTAAAGCGAAATGGCCCATCACCGATTCATCGTCTAACATTTAGAGGGGTCTTGCAACTTGACAAGGGAAAGACTCGAACTTGGGAAACTTGGTGAGACACTGGCTCTTAAAAAGGTTAAGCGCCTCGGCTATAAAAAAATCATTCGCAATTATCGCTGTCCATTAGGAGAGGTGGACCTGATCGCATGGGATAAGGATACCCTCGTTTTTATAGAGATAAAGACCCGTAAGGGCAGATCAACTGATTATGCGAAAGAGGCCGTTAATGAGAGAAAGAAGCGGCAAATTTCAAAGGTTGCGTTGGCCTATATGAAATCCAATGACTGCCCTGATGCCAAGGCGAGGTTTGATGTGGTAGCAGTGTGTATAGGGAGGGGTAAACCCGAAATAGAAGTAATTAAGAATGCCTTTGAACTGGCCTACTAACGGTACTTTTTGTTATTATTTTCTGAGGCTAAAGCACATGGGAAATCGAATTTTTTTTAGATGACCCAAATTGTGATCGACGGTTTTCTATTGACGATTGATGATTTGCAAACATATCTCTTAACCTATGATGACCAATCTAATCTGAGGGAGCAGAAATAAACTATAGAGTATCCAACGTTCGGCACTCAGTTATAACTCAACCATGAAAAACCAGGCAGTCCATAATGGTGCAGGGTGCGGCACCCTGTATGTGGTTGCGACACCCATTGGGAACTTGGAAGACATTACTCTGCGGGCCTTGCGGGCCCTGGAGAATGTGGGCGTGATTGCTGCTGAGAACGTAGCCCATACAAAGGGGCTATGTGAGCATTACGGCATCAGAAAGAGGCTTACCAGGTATCACCAGCATAACCAAAGGAGTAAGGCCTCTGAGCTCCTCAGAGAGCTAAAATCAGGCAAAGATGTGGCGCTCGTGACTGACGCTGGGACCCCAGGGATTTCAGACCCCGGCGTATTCCTTATTGGGCGGGCAGCAAAGGAAAAGATAAAAGTGGTCCCAATTCCGGGCGCATCTGCAGTGATTGCCGCGCTGTCAGTTTCAGGCCTGGCCACAAACAGTTTTATTTTCTCAGGCTTTTTACCCAACAAATCTGGTAAAAGAAAAAAAGAACTAAAGAAATTAGTTGCCGAGCCCCGGACCATGGTCTTTTTTGAGGCCCCGCATCGACTCAAAGCCATGCTTACCGACCTGATGGAAATACTGGGGGATCGGGAGATAGTGATGCTTCGTGAGATGACGAAGATGTTTGAGGAGATAAAAAGGGGGCCCGTAAGCACTGTCTTGGAATATCTGACACCAGACAGGATCAGAGGGGAGTTTACGCTGGTAGTGGCAGGAAGTGAAGGTGAAAAGGCTGATGCCTCTAATATTAAGGTGGTGAGGAGAATAGAAGAAATGCTGTCAGAGAAGATGAGCGTCAGGGATATCGCTTGCGTGCTTTCCAGTGAAGAGGGGCTTACATACAGGCAGATATATAAGAAGTGTCTCGATAGAAAAAAGGCCATGACAGTTTGAGTCGGATGGAGTTAACTAAGAAAATTAAGATCAAGAACGATCTGGGTTTGCATGCACGGGCTGCTGCCAAAATAGTGAAGCTGGGCAATGATTATAAGTCACAGCTTTTTCTCAAGAAAGGTGATCGGGAAGCGGATGGTTCCAGTATTCTGTCTATACTAACGCTTTCATGTCCCAAGGGAACTGAAATAGAGGCCAGGATTGTGGGCGAGGATTCAGAGGCCTTCATGGAAAACCTAAGGGGACTCCTTGACCAGAAATTTGGGGAGAGCAAGTGAAAGAACCTAATGTTACCATAAAAACGGTGCTGCGAGGTGTTGCCGTCTCCTCCGGAATAATTATTGGCAAGGCCCGGTTAGTTGACAGGTCAAAGGTTAAAATCTTCTACCAATATCTTGTCAGCAATAACCAGCTAAATAGGGAAGTTGAGCGTTTTAAGAAGGCCGTTCACACTACGGAGGTCCAGCTCAATGCACTGAAAAACGGCATGCCCGAGCAGCTTAAAGGACACGCATTTATCCTTGATAGCCATTTAATGATCCTCAAAGACAGCATGCTGAATGATTCCACTGTCCAGAGGATTTTAGAAGAAAAGATCAACGCAGAGTGGGCCCTCAAGAAATCACTTGAAGATATCAGGAAAATATTCGACCAGGTCGATGACGAATATATCAGTAATCGAATAAATGATGTGGAGAACGTAACAGAAAGAATTCTTAGAAACCTTTCTGGTGATGAGCAACAAAGTCTGGCTACTATTAATGAGCGCGTGATTATTGTGGCCCACGAATTGTCTCCTGGAGATACAAGCGAGTTAAATACCAGTAAAGTAATGGGCTTTATCACAGATGTGGGAGGCCGAACTTCCCATGCAGCAATTATGGCGCAGGCCCTGCAAATTCCGGTGGTTGTGGGTCTTGAATCTGCTACTAAGCTTGTGGAGGAAGGGGATCTTTTAATCGTAGATGGGAACACCGGCGATGTGATTATTAACCCGGACGACGAAGTCATTATTGAATACCAGGAAAAACAGCTTCGACATGAAGAATACAAATCGATTATTGCAAGGGCAAGTCACCTTCCGGCGATAACACTTGACGGTCATGCAATCGCCGTCAGGGCCAATATGGAATTTCTGGAAGAAGTAGCTGCAGCCAGGGAATATGGTAGTGAAGGCATTGGACTCTATAGGACTGAATTTCTCTACCTGAGAACCAAAGGGCTCCCGGACGAAGAAGAATTATTTGAGGATTACAGGGAGGTAGCCGAAATAATTGCGCCTGAGCCTGTCACCATTAGAACCCTGGATCTGGGAGCAGATAAATTTGCATCAGGGCAGGGAATGAGCGGGGAGGTGAACCCTGCTCTTGGTCTGAGAGCCATTCGTTTTTGCCTTAAGGAACCGCAAATATTCAAAACACAGCTCCGTGCCATTCTCAGGGCAAGCTTTTACGGCAAGATTCAGATCATGTTCCCCATGATATCAGGATTGCAGGAGATTTTGGATGTTAAAGAACTCGTGGGCCAGGTGAAAAATGACCTGGACCGCGAAGACGTCGAATATGACCGCAATATAAAAACGGGTATCATGATAGAGGTCCCATCGGCGGTCACCATGGCCGAGGTTCTTGCTCGCCATGTGGATTTTTTCAGCATTGGGACAAATGATCTTATTCAATATGCCCTTGCCATTGATAGGGTCAACGAGCATGTAGCCTACATGTACCAGCCTTTTCACCCGGCCCTTCTCCGAATGATACGGCAAGTGATTAATGCGGCGAGAAATGCCGGAATCGGCGTGGCAGTGTGCGGTGAAATGGCTGGAGATCCTCTTTGCGTGTGTATTCTTTTAAGTCTGGGTATTGAGGAGTTCAGCATGAATGCGAGGGTCATTCCCCTTATCAAGAAGGTCATTAGATCCATCTCCATTGGAGAGGCACGTGCTGATTTTGACAATGTCATGAGGCTGGGCACGGCCAAGGAAGTGCAGGTGTATGTCTCAAATCGGATAAAGAGACTTGTGCCGGAGCTGGAGGAAAAAGGGTACCTGGAGCATTAAGGCGACTTGATAGATTGACGATTGAAGATACTCTTGAATAGCAAATGGCCTATCGCAAATGGGCAATAAAGGCGAAATTTCATGGGCGTGAAGCTTGTATGCCAGAATAAAAAGGCAAGATATGACTATTTTATCGATGAAGTCATGGAGGCCGGGATGGTTCTTTTGGGGCCGGAGGTAAAATCCCTCAGAGAAGGAAGGGGCAGCCTGGTAGACAGTCATGCCAGAATAAAGAAGGGTGAGGTTTTCCTTTATAACATGCATATAACGCCATACCCTTATGCCCACTATGTGCGGTTGGACCCTGTTAGGACCAGGAAGCTGTTGTTGAATAAGAGGGAAATTAAGCGTTTGATCGGAAAGACCGAAGAAAAGGGGTACACCCTGATTCCCACAAAGGTCTATTTTTCCAAAGGTCGGGCAAAGGTGGAGCTTGCCCTGGCCAAAGGGAAACGGAAATACGATAAAAGAAGGGCTTTGAAAGAAAGGGAATTAAAAAAAGAGGTGGAGCAGGCCAAAAAGTGGGGCAAAAATTGACAAAACGTCAAAAAATGATTATTATTTGCTAGTATAAAGAAGGGGGCGAACTGGTTTCGACGGGGATAATTGAAGCTTAGGTTGCATACCGAGGTTCCATCTGCTCGTAAAACAGGTGGGGTACATGTAAACGCAGACGATTATGCGTATGCCCTAGCCGCATAAAAGGCTAGCGTCCTATCGGTTTTTGCCTGCGAGACCGAGATGGGCGTCGACTTGCAGGATAGCTGATCCGCTTAACCTGTGAGACGGTGAAGCGAAATATGATACAGGTTAGCCCCTTGGCAAGCCCGCCCGATTGCAAACCCTGGGGTGAAACTTTGATATCGGGCTAAGTATGTAGAAGCCTGAGTGGAATATTTTCGGACGGGGGTTCGACTCCCCCCGCCTCCACCAATCTTTTTCCATTAATTTTAGCTACTTATAAAAACCAGCCTCTTAAAAACAGCGTCTGTGAAGCGTCTGTAAACGTCTTAATAGTATCTTCTTAAACATCTTATGTGGTATGCGTTAGGGGAGCCTCTCGGCTCTTTTTTTATTTCGGCTTGGTGTTTTTTTGCTTCAGCTGAAATTCTCAAAAAGAAGAGAGAGGGGGGTTCGCCGAGGGGGGAGAGGGGAGATCTGCTACCTGAAACCAAACAGACGGGTTAGTATTGAATACTAACTGGTT
>CP070700.1:2322482-2325916 GCA_020349865.1 Desulfobacteraceae bacterium | reverse complement strand
TTGATTAGATTAGATGATGTAATTATAAGTTTCAGATTTCCGAAATGCTTATGACTTGTGTTTGTAAAAGAAAGTTTTCGGGAGGGTCGTGAAAACCAAAGACTTATAGCATTATCATTACTTTTTATTGAAACGTCGTCTAACGTATTTTATACAAGATATTGTGGTAGGTCAGTTTATTTCAAATGCATTTATTAAAGCACACATTCCTAGAGTGTGTATTCCACGGAATCGGGACGAGTAATCCACAGAAAAGCGGTTGCTGATTCCACGTGAAAGCGGATAAGGAAACCATAAAAAAAGGCCAAACAAAAAAAACCACGACGCAGTGATTTAAATACTCTCCTAAGCTTCTGATTTAGTCAATAATGATTTTTTCTTTCTCATAGACCCTCCTTTCAATTCTATCTTGTAAGCCGAATGAATAAGCCTGTCCAATATGGCGTCAGCCAGAGTGGGATCAGCTATCAGGTCATACCATTTACTAACAGGGAACTGGCTGGTGACCAGTGTAGAAGCCATGGAGTTTCTGTCCTCCAGGATCTCAAGGAGATCATGCCTGCTTTCATCAGTCATCTTGGTAAGGCCCCAGTCATCAAAGAGCAGGAGTTTTGTTTTTGCGTAATCTTTCAGGATTTTTCCGTATCGTCCGTCTCCTTTGGCGATATGGAGTTCCTGAAAGATTCTGGGTATCCTGATATACTGGACGGTATACCCCTCTCGGCAGGCCTTCTGCGCCAAAGCGCATGCGAGGAAGGTCTTGCCTGTTCCAGTGGGTCCTGTAATCAGAAGATTATTCCTGTCCTTTATCCAGTCACAGGAAAAGAGTTTTGCCATCAAGGATTTATCAAGCCCTCTTGGGTGGCGGAAGTCTATATCCTCTATGCAGGCATTCTGCCTGAGTCTGGCTTTTCTGAGCCGTGTCTTGAGCCTGCGGTTTTCTCTGTCATTAGCCTCTCTGTCCACTAATAATCCCAAACGTTCTTCAAAGGACAGAGATTCTATGTCCGGCATCTGCATCTGTTCTTCAAGGGCACGTGCCATGGCATTGAGTCTTAAGGCTCTGAGTTTATCGATGATCGGATGAATCAACATGCTTATCTCCTCCTTTTGTTATTTGATAATATTGTGGACCTCTGATATTAGAGTGATTAATAAAAGAGGTCTGTTGTTGTACTTCTTTTTGCGGGGGCAGTCTGTCGAGGCCCTTTTTCAGGATGGCCTGGATGCTTTTATACGAGGGGCTTCCGATGGCCAAAGCCCTTGAACAGGCTGCCTCTAATCTTTCCTGGCTATATTCTTTTCCAAGGCTCATTATTCCCATGCAGGCCCTGAAACCCTGCTGGGGATGAGATCTGTTTTTCATAACAATTTTTACTGTCTGAGCCGTAGCAGCTCCGGCTTTGGATGCCCATCGGATAATCCTTTGAGGTGTCCAGTCCAGATATTTTTGATGGGACTTAGGCATATGTCCCCGAACGGTGACATATCTTTTTGATGGATCATATGATCTCTGGTGACTGGCCACCCTCTTTCCTTTATAGAAGATTTCAATAGTATTCTGAGTAACCCTCACGTCCATCTCCTTTTTGGCCAGTTGATAAGGAGCCGAGTAGTAGAAACCTTTAGCCTCGACATGGTAATCTATATGAGGCTTTGCCTTTTTCCACTCAGCATAGGTATATGGTTCAAGAGGTAAAGGTTTTAAGGCAGGCCGGTCCAGTTCCTCAAACATAGTCTTTCTTGTCCCGTACATTTTTTGAAAGGGCCTGCGGTTAAGATCTTCAAGCAGGTTTTTGATGGTTTTATTAAGGTCAGTCAGTGTGAAAAAGGTGATATTGCGAAGTCTTGCCAGAATCCACTGTTCCACTGTCTTGACTCCGGTTTCGACCTTGGCTTTGTCCTTGGGACTCCTTATTCGGGTAGGGATGACCGCACACCGGTAGTGTAAGGCCATATCCTGATAGGTGGGATTGAGATCCGGTTCGTAACGGCAGGATCTATCGACTCCGGCCTTAAGATTATCCGGAACTATGATCTCCGTGACTACGCCCAGGAATTTAAATGCCCTTGTATGGGATCCTATCCAGTCCGGCAGAGATTGTGTCCAGGTTGCCTCTGCGTAAGTGTAATTACTGGCGCCCAGTGTTGCCACAAAAATCTGGGCATCCCTGATCTCTCCTGTCCTTTTATCAGTAATTGGGATTGTATGGCCTGCATAATCAACAAAAAGCTTTTCTCCGGAGCGGTGATTGAATCGCATGGCAACATCAATCTTACCGGCCCATTCTTTGTAATTCCTGCAGAACCAGCTGTATTCATATCCATCAGGGTGAGTCTCTTTATACTCCTGCCATAGTAGGAAAAGGGTGACACCTTTTCGTTTAAGTTCCTTGTGAACATACTCCCAGTCCGGTAGAGGGCGTTTTACAGACGGACCAGGCGATCGGGGATACAAAAGCTTTTCTAAATAGACATCATCCATATCCTCCGGTAAGGGCCACCTAAGACCTGCCTCTTTTGCCCTCCTGAGGTATTCTCCCACAGTCGTGCTGCCTATATTACAGCTTTGAGCTATCTCCTCGTAAGTCAGGCCAACTTCAAATTTCAAACGCAAAACTTCCTTTATCTTTCTCATTGAAATCCTCTTTCTTGCCATCTGTACCTCCTCATATCTGTTAAAATGAGATACAGATTAACAGGTTTTGTTCTGCGTCGTTCTTGATTGGATTATTTGGCCGGATTGCCGTGGAATACTCATCCGCTTTGGCGTGGAATCTTTATCCGGATTGCTGTGGAATCCTTATCCGCTTTCCCGTGGAATCACTCACCGGATTGGCGTGGAATATACACACTGGTTTTTTGTGCCTTTAGTTTTTGCCGATTTATTGGAGTAATTTCAGCTTTTCAAACCACAGGAAAATCTGTGATACAGTTCAACAAGATGGGTGCGCCGGTGCTTCGGATTTCGCTCTACTTACGAAACCCGAAGTCACCCCACATCATTTTTAGAATTATTGATAAGAAACATTATGGTGTTACGATATTGAACCAGAATGGAAAGTTATCGAGGAGGACCAGAAACTCTCCAAACGCTTCTTTTTTCCCCGTGATTTTGACGTCCCCTGACTCGATCTTCTGCTCAATCGTTGCCTCCTTTAGCTGGATGGCGTCCAGAGTCGCTTTGCTGAGCCTGATAGTAGCGTCGGCTTTTTCCTCTTGCTTCCCGTGACTGTAATTTAGCACGCCATTCTCCACGGTGAGTACATACTGCTCTTTTAGGTCAATGAAATCCACATTGAGCACAATTTTCTTCTCCGCTGCCTTGGGTCCATTGAGTCGGACGGCCAGATAATCGAAGACCATATGTGGTGGCATGGCCTTGATGGTATCCGGGCTCGCTGTGTTAATGCCGCCAGCGCTGGGGACGCCAT
>CP070700.1:2316692-2322382 GCA_020349865.1 Desulfobacteraceae bacterium | reverse complement strand
GGCTGTATCGAAATTTTTCAAGACCAATCAGCCTTTAAAGAACTGATCAACCGGATACGCTATGACGAGCGGCAGCTGAAGATCATTCTGGATAATCTGGATATAGGCATCTTTACCGTCACCCGCGGAGGACACATCACCTTCTTCAATACTCTTGCAGAGTCCATCTCCGGATATAATCGTAAAGACGTATTAGGAAAGCCTTGCTCAATCGTATTGGGGGAAAAATCCACAGATGATGTTTCTCCGCTACAGCAGTCCATTATGGATGGCAAATCTCGATCCAATAAGGCGGATCTTATGATAACCTCCGATGGGCATAGCATTCCGATTCGGGCCAATTATATGGCCCTCCGAAATGAACAGGGTCGCATTGTGGGAGGTCTGGCCACCATACAGGACCTTTCCCTGATTCATCAATTAAACCGCGCTATCAGAAACAGCTATACCTTTGCTGACATGATTGGCAAGGCCCCCTCCATGCAAAAGATCTTTGAAATTGTGCCGGTGGTTGCTGACAGCGAGGCCACCGTGCTCATTGAGGGCCCTACCGGAACTGGCAAGGACCTGCTCGCCAAGGTGATCCATAACGTTAGCAAGCGGGCCAAAAAGCCCATGGTCAAAGTAAACTGCGCGGCTTTGCCTGATAACCTGCTGGAATCAGAAATGTTCGGATATGTCAAAGGCGCATTCACCGGAGCTGAACGGGACAAACCGGGACGGTTTCAGGAAGCCGATGGTGGCACTATCTTCCTGGATGAAATCGGCGATCTTCCTCTATCCCTTCAGGCGAAGTTACTTCGAGTTTTGGAGGACAAGGAGTTTTATCCCTTAGGCGGCCGAAAGACCACAAGAGTGGATGTGCGAATTATTGCCGCTACGAATCAGGGTTTGGAAAGACTTGTGGAGGAAAAAGGATTACGGGAAGATCTCTTCTATCGACTTAATGTAATACGGTTAGAACTGCCTTCTTTAATGGAAAGAAGAGGCGACATTCCGCTTCTTATCGAGCATATAATGAAGCGATTGAGTGCCGTTAAAGAAACGCCGATCAATAAAATCTCAGAAGAGGCAATGGAAGTATTGCTGAATTACGATTATCCCGGCAACATCAGAGAGCTTGAGAACATCCTCGAACATGCCCTCATTATCTGCCAGGATAAAGTCATCGAACGCAGGCATCTTCCCCTTTTCCTTCAGAGGAAAGCCCTTCCTACCGTGTCGCCCGAAACACCTGTGTCCGATGTTGCCCCTTTAGACCAATTCAGCGAAAAACAGCGGATTATCGAAGTTCTTAAACATAATAACTGGCATCGTGGAAAGACCGCCAGAGAACTAAACATGGATCGGACAACTCTTTGGCGAAAGATGAAAAAACACAATCTGTCCCCTTGACCTTTCTTAAATAACTCCATTTATTCTCCGACCTTGTTGCATCATCACCTAACCCTTGTTTCATTTCGTTTCATATTGTTGCACAACTTCTAATATATAGTAATTGCGACCTTTTTATTTTTTTCCCATATAATATCAGTCAAAATTGTTGCACCCCTGCAACAATTTTTTTTGTTTTACCGTCTATCGTTCACGGGTTTTTGGCTTTAATTTATTGAAATCACAGATATTTTCCATGCTTGGCACAGTAAGTGCTCTGTTGGTGCGGGACCGCAGAGTCCCAAAAAGGCCGTCGGAGCGCGGAGATGAAAAAGAAAAAGATCTTGGTTGTAAATGATGAACCAGATACGAGTACGTTTCTCTGCACCCTACTGGGGACTTATGATTATGAGCCCGTAGTAGCAATAGACGGCTTAGAAGGTATTCGCAAAGCAAGGGAAATTAAGCCCGAACTCATCATATTGGATGTGATGATGCCCAAAGAGGAGGGCATTCAGCTGTACCGGAAATTGAAAACCGATGAAAATCTGAAGCACATTCCGGTTATTATGCTCTCTGACATCGGGAAGAAGACGTTTTTTCGTTCTCAGAATTTGCTCAATATGTCGTTGGACCAGCCGGTGCCTGAACCAGAGGTATACTTAGAAAAGCCACCTGAATCGGAAGAGCTTCTTCACTGGACAAAGAATCTTTTGGCAGACGATGAATAAGGGCATAACAGTGGATGGGATTCTTGTTTTTTGGACTTCATTGAGCCTTTATTGAGCGTGGACTCACTTTGCTCCAGACTCGGAACACTTGAAACTGACAACCCACCCTCTCCAAGCTGTAAGCTCTACGAGCCTTAAGCCACAGGAGTGGACTGGGTACTGCAAGGCAGGGGCAAAGAATATTCGAATGATTGAAAAATATATCAAATTATCTGCCACCATATATTCTCTAAAATAAATGACTTTTTCGACTCCAAATAGTTAGCTAAGAGGTTGGATCATGCCAAAAAAGATCGGATTCTATGTCTGCCATTGCGGTATCAATATAGCCGGTAAAGTTAACGTTGAAGAGGTAGCAGAATTCGCACGAGGTCTGAAGAATGTGGCGGTCGCCCGGGACTACAAGTTCATGTGCTCGGATCCCGGCCAGGAGATGATTGAAAGGGACATTAAAGAATTAGACCTTAATCGGGTGGTCGTTGCCTCCTGCAGCCCAAGGCTTCACGAGAAGACATTTCAGTCTACCTGTGAGCGGGCAGGCATCAACCCTTATTTATTCCAGATGGCTTCCGTCCGCGAGCAGGTTTCATGGGTAACCCAAGACGAGGATGAGGCCACCCGAAAAGCAAAAACCTTGGCATCAGCGGCCATCAATCGGGTCAACTACCATGAGAGTCTCGCATCCCGGGAAGTGCGAGTCCATCCCGATACCATGGTGGTGGGTGGCGGTATTACCGGGATGCAGGCAGCGCTGGATATTGCCGGTGCCGGGCATAAGGTCTATCTGGTGGAAAGACAGCCAACCATTGGCGGCCATATGCTCCAGTTTGATAAGACCTTTCCTACCCTGGATTGCGCTGCCTGTATCGGAACCCCGAAAATGGTCTCTGTGGGGCAAAGCCCTAATATTGAAATACTTAGTTATAGCGAAGTGGAAGAAGTTTCCGGCTTTATCGGTAACTATAAGGTGAAAGTCCGGTGTAAACCCAGATATGTTAAAGAAGGGTTGTGCACGGGCTGTGGCGAATGCACCAACGTTTGCCCCGTCACCAGACCAAGCGAATGGGACGAGGGCCTCGGGATGAGAAAGGCCGCATACAGATCCTTTCCTCAGGCCGTCCCCATAACCTTTGCCATCGAAAAGAAAGATCGAGCCCCTTGTGTGATCGCATGCCCTGCGGGCATCAATGTGCAGGGCTATGTTCAGTTAATAGGTCAAGGCAAATACACGGAGGCTATCCAGTTGATCATGGAACGACTGCCGCTGCCTGGAGTGCTTGGCCGGGTTTGCCCGCATCCATGTGAAGCTCAATGTCGAAGGCTGGAAATGGATGAAGCAATTGCCATAAGGGATCTAAAACGTTTTGCTGCTGACCAGGTGAATCCGGAGGAACTGACTCTGCCGGAAATCGAGGATAGTCCAGAGAAGATTGCCGTAGTAGGTTCCGGCCCTGCCGGATTAACGGTAGCATTCTATCTGCGGCTGCGGGGTTACCAGGTAACCATTTTTGAAGCACTTCCGGTCCTCGGAGGCATGCTCCGGGTGGGAATTCCCGATTACCGCTTACCCCCGGATGCTTTGGACCGAGAGATCAATCATATTCTCGGGTTAGGAATTGAAACACAAATGGGGCAAGCGCTGGGCACTGACTTTACGCTGGCAGATCTTGAAAAGCAGGGCTTCAAAGCCATTTTTCTTGGAATTGGCGCTCACCGCGGTTTAAAAATAAATATCCCCGGTGAGGAAGATTTTGAAGGTGTCCTGGATGCAGTAGATTTTCTAAGAGAAATGAATCTGGGGAGCCGCAAGCAGCCCGGGAAGCGGTTAGTAATTATCGGTGGCGGGAACGTTGCAATTGATTCGGTCCGGGCAGCGCTCCGGCTCGGTTGTGAGGAGGTCACTCTTGTTTATCGACGTAGCCGTGAAGAAATGCCCGCTTATACCGAAGAGATTGAGGGCGCGCTGGAAGAAGGAGTAAAGATTCATTACCTGACGGCACCAGTTCGCGTCCTGGGGGCCAATGGGAAAGTAATCGGAATGGAGTGCATAAAGACTGAACTGGGTGCCCCAGACGCCAGTGGACGCAGGCGACCTATTCCTGTGGAGGGTTCTGAATTTGTGGTCGACTGCGATGCGATCATCCCGGCCATTGGCCAGCAGCCTGATGTTGATTGGGCTATGGATAAAGGCGCTTTGAAGGTTTCCAACTGGAATACCATAGAGGTAAACCCCCATACCATGCAGACGGCCATTCCCCATGTGTTTGCTGCCGGCGATGGGGTCACAGGTCCGGCAACGGTGATCGAAGCTGTAGCTGCTGGTCATAAGGCAGTGGAGGCCATTGATCGCTATATTAAGGGGGAAGATCTGGACCAATATGCCGAGCAATTGAAAGCGGCGAAACCTCCGGGCCAGGATTGGAATGAGATTCCTGAAAACATGCTCACTGAAGACCGGGCCCGGCCCATGCATAGAGAGGTGAAAGAAAGAATCTCTTCCTTTGACGAAGTAGACAGAGGCCTTGCGGAGGGCGAAGCGCAACGTGAGGCCACGCGGTGTCTTAACTGTGGGGTCTGCAGCGAATGCATGGAGTGCGTTCGGGTCTGCGAAGCAAATGCGGTAGATCACACCATGAAGGAAAGAGAATTAGAAGTGGAGGTTGGCAGTATCATACTGGCTACCGGATATGATCTCTTCGATCCCACACCCATGAAGCAGTTTGGCTATGGAAAGAACCCGAATATCCTTACCAGCCTGGAGTTTGAGCGCCTCAATAACGCCACAGGACCCACGGGCGGCCAGATCCTCATGAGAAACGAAAACGGTGAATTTACAAGACCACCGGAGAGTGTGGCCATTATCCACTGTATCGGCAGCCGTGACGAGAACTATCATGAATATTGCTCCAGGGTATGCTGCATGTATGCCCTGAAGTACGGTCATTTACTTAAGGAAAAGGTGGGACACCACACGAAAATCTATGACTTTCACATCGACATGCGCTGCTTTGGAAAAGGTTATGAAGAGTTCTTCCGAAGGTGCCAGGAAGAGGGGATTACCTTTATCAGAGGTAAACCTGCCGAAATCACTGACCAGGCCGCCACTCCCGAAGAGGAAGGTAAGCTCGTGGTCATCGGCGAAGATACCCTTCTCGGCAGGCGCTACCGGCTGCCAGCAGATATGGTCATCCTTTGTGCTGCCATGGAGGCCCGTGATGATACTGCTGAAGTAGGCAGGATTTTTGGGGTTAACCAGGGAGCAGACGGGTTTTTCCTGGAGGAACATCCAAAATTAGGACCGCTGAATACTGCAACAGACGGTGTGTTTCTGGCCGGTGCATGCCAGGGACCTAAGGATATTCCGGACGCTGTTTCCCAGGCATCCGGGGCTGCTGCCAAAGCCCTTGAGCTGGTGACCCTCGGGAAAGTGGTTGTTTCCTCGACCATTTCCTGGATAGACCCGAATATCTGCGCTGGTTGTCAGACTTGCATCAATCTGTGTGCCTACTCGGCCATTGAATTTGATGAACGAAGAGGTATTTCCATTGTAAACGAGGCCCTCTGCAAGGGATGTGGAAGTTGCGC
>CP070700.1:2313890-2316592 GCA_020349865.1 Desulfobacteraceae bacterium | reverse complement strand
CGCTTTCTCTTTGAGAATACATTTTGTCTTCTTCAAATTCAAACATAACAGCTTTTTCGTTTTCTGCTAGCTGCTGCAACAGATCTTTTATCAAATTAACAGTCCCTTTAATCGCCAAAACCTTATGATCCTCATCGATCAACCGGTAGACACCTTCTGCCGCCGGAACCTGATTAATGCTTTCTTCGTTAAAGGCCAGCCGCCGCTCGGGCGGTGAAGGGTTGCATCCTATATGCAACCGTAAATCACACTGCAGACAGCGCTTGGCTTCTTTCAGCGCCTGTTTATCGGTATATCCTAAAGAGACTTCATTAAATCCCTGGCGCCGGGCATCAAGTTCGATCTCCGGCACTTTCTCCCGGGGCCAGGATGCAAAGCCTTCCTCTCGGCCGAGGTATTGATCCGGTGCTTCTCTGGGAAAAAGGACTTCTTCAATATCTCCTGTGCCGCCGAGGGCTTTGTCGATGGAAGTTGCGGCTTTTCTTCCGGCTGCAACGGCGTGGACGATGGTGCCCGCCATCTGGGTCACATCGCCCCCTGCGTAGACCCCCTGCATGCCGGTTTCGAGGGATTCCTGGTCAACCACGATTAATCCATCTTTTGCGGATATCGAGCTGTTTTTATCCAAAAAGGATAAGTCGGTCGCTTGTCCCACGGCCAGGATAACCTGATCCACCCGGATACATTCTTTGGATTCACCGAATTGGGGACAAAAATTGCCTTGTTCGTCGAATACACAGGTACACTCCACCAAATCCAAGCCAGTGACTTTACCATCTTCACTTAAGATTTTATCCGGTCCCCATGAGGGCAATATATGAACCCCTTCGGCAATCGCACCTTCTATTTCCCATGAACTGGCAGGCATTTCTTCCAAGCACTCAAGACAGGCCAGGGAAACATTTTGCGCTCCACAGCGTAAGGCCGTTAATGCCACGTCTACAGCAACATTTCCACCACCGATGACAACCACATTTTCCTTTAGACCAATGTCCTCTCCTTCGGCAATTGCCCTTAAAAACTCAATACTCCATAATGTTTCTGGCGTTTCGCAGCCCTCGAGAGGAATCCGTCGACTCAACTGGGCCCCGATGCCCAGAAACACGGCATCATAGCCGTCGCTTTTGAGTTCTTCCAAAGTAAAATCCCTGCCCAAGGCCATCTCGCTCTTAAAATCGATACCCAAATCAAATATTTCACTGATCTCTTTGTCAATTAGGTGACGGGGAAGTCGAAATCTGGGAATGCCGTAACGCAGCATTCCTCCAGCTTGGTTATTGGCATCGAATACCGTCACCATGTGTCCTTTTTTCCTCAGATAAAAAGCGGCAGTTAAACCGGCCGGCCCCGATCCGACTACAGCAACCTTTTTGCCGGTATCGCCATGAATCACAACGTTTTTCTTCCAAAGTCCTTTCTCCCCCTCAGCGGCATATCGTTTCAGCGCGCATATCGCTATTGGTTCGTTCACTTCTCCCCGCCGGCAGGTTTCCTCACAGGGATGTTGACAGACCCTTCCCAAAATACCGGGGAAGGGTACCTTTTCACGCACAATTGCGTTGGCCGGGTCCTGCTTTCCCTCAGCGACCAATCTCAAATAACCCGGCACATCGATATGGGCCGGGCAGACCTCCTTACAAGGAACAAGGTCCGCTTTCTTTTTTCCGGGGCGCAGAATCTTGTCCATCAATGCCCCCGTTGGACAAACCTCGACACAGGCTGTGCAAAACTTACAACCGGCATCTTCAAGCGTCGGTGCCAGCGTCCCGATCCGAATCTGACCATTTACATCGTAAACAAATCCAATGGCCTCGATGCCTTTTAGATCCCGGCAGGCTCTGACACAACGGGTGCAACCGATACAGAGATTATAGTCTCGTTCAAAAAGCGGTTGGTCTTTGATCACTTGAAGGTCCGTGGGAATCCATTTCGGGGTCGAATCGGAGATTCCAACATAATTGGCGATATCCTGTAGTTCACAATGTCCAAATTGAGAACAACAGCGTTCATTTTCCGGTACATTGGTGGAGCACTGGGTACGGGGGCACCCTTCCTGCTGGGCACAAGTCAGGCAAGCATGCGGATGCCAGGAAAGAATTGGGATCAAATTTTCTTGTCTTTTGGCTTTAATCCGTTCGTTGTTCGTAAAAACCACCATACCTTCCTGAACTGCTGTGGCACAGGAATCCTTGAGATCCGGCTGTCCTTCAATTTCCACCACACAAATTCCGCATCCTCTGCCGACTTCATCTGGCATCGTGTTCTCAATTTTCAGCTGGCCCTGGTAAATGACTTTAGCAGCCGGGCTGTCTTTTGCCGGCGGAAGATCTGGGTGAAAACACAAGGTGGGGATATATATCCCCGCCGCCCGAGCAGCCTCCAATATAGTAGCTCCGGCCGGTGCCTCTAACTGCATTCCATCAATCGTCAAGTTTACGGTTTGCGTGCTCATATGATGTTATCCTCGATTCATCGACTCAGATTCGGTGACAGGTAACTCGTAATATTCACGGTGCACAGGAAAGGAGGAATCGTTTTTTCAGTCCCTGTCTATTGCGGGTTACCCATCATCTCTTGATCTAACTTACCAGGAGTGGGAAATGGCTTCGGCTTCACACGCTTCAATGCAGGGAAGCGGTGGTTTGTTGGAAGGAGGTTTGCAGGGGTTGCATTCGTATTTTAATTTTTTCTTTTTCTCTTCG
>CP070700.1:2303232-2313790 GCA_020349865.1 Desulfobacteraceae bacterium | reverse complement strand
GCAATCTGATTTTCTGTCCCGGGTGGATGATATTCAAATCCTGAATGGAGGGATTCAACTTTTTGACCATTCCAAGGTACTCATTATATAAATAATCTGAGGGAATATCGTAACGCCCTTTGATAATACGGGTCAAACTGTCACCTTGTTCAACCGTGTAATGTTGAAGGTCCAGATCCTTCAGATCCTCAATCGAGGCCTTAACTGGCGGTGGAGGGGCTGCGACAACAGGAGCTCCTGCGACAGGGGCAATTTTGAGGGGTATTATTATCTTCTCTCCCGGATGAACCAGATCCAGCTTGCTCAGAGACCTATTCAGTGCCTGAAGGATTGAAAGCAGTTCAGACAGGTTGTGCCGTTCCAACAAGCCTTTTTGCCTCAAGACCTGCCATACCCACTCCCCTTCCTTGATAGTATATTCCTCTGTCAGAACCTTTTTATTATCGACCTCATAGATATCTTTCTCTATTCCCGCCGTCTTTGTCAGCGATATGTCATAGGTTTTTTCCGCGTCCTGTGCCTGGGACGATCCCAGGTGAAAAATGACCAGCAAAATAATGCAAAAACACCTGAAAACATAGTTAGGAACAAGCGACGTCATTTTTAAATCTCTTTTCCCTGAAGATTTTCGAGGATACTCATAGATAATCTTGACATTACAAGAATGTGCTTTATAAGGCAGCTTAGCCACCTTAAGTATAGATTTACGACCAAAGGACGTTAATTTCTGATTCCAATTAGATTTGTGTGACTATCATGTGAATAATAAATAGTTAAACCAAACATTGTCAATATTATTCGAGTAAAACTACCAGCACCATATGTTGGTACTTTTGCTATTACTTAATACAGCATGTAGTATTTTTCCTTTACAAATCCTTTGCAAGTTGATAAAAGGGGCTTGTAAAATGCCCTCATTTCATGTTTGCACGCTTTTTCCGGAAGGATAATTTCTGTCCGGAATCTCCGGAGGGGCATCCCATATCTCCCTAAACGAAAAGCGGATAAATGGATCAGGGCAACGGAGGACAATAATGAAAATCAAAAAACTTTACATGCGTGGCTTCAAGTCTTTTATGGACAGGCTGGAAATCGCGTTCCCCTTTGGCATTAGCGGGATTGTGGGGCCAAATGGCTGTGGGAAGAGCAATATTGTTGATGCCATCAGGTGGTGTATGGGGGAGCAGAGCCCCAAGCAGCTCAGAGGCCGACGGATGGAAGATGTTATATTCTCGGGGGCCGGCGATTATAAGGCCCTTGGCATGGCAGAGGTCTCAATTCTCCTGGAAAACGGCGATGGCACATTCCCGCCTGCATTCGCACAGGATCCTGAGTTATCGGTGACACGACGCCTGTATCGATCGGGTGAAAGCGAATACCTGATCAATAAGGTCCCGTGCAGGCTTAAGGATATCCAGGAGATTTTTATGGATACCGGCCTGGGTAACAAGGCATATTCCATTATCGGCCAGGGCCAAATTGGCACTATCATAGAGCAAAAGCCGGAAGAAACCAGGGTCATGCTGGAAGAGGCCGCCGGGGTCACAAAATACAGAAAAAAGGTAGAGGCATCACAACGAAAAATAGAGCTTACGGAAGGAAATCTTCAACGTGTGGAAGACATTCTGGGGGAAGTCCAGAGACAGATTCGTTCTCTTAAGAGGCAGGCTTCCAAGGCAAGGCGTTATAAAAATATTTGCGAGAAGATTCAAAACCTGGAACTTACCCTCTATGCCAACACCTTTCACCAATACAAGGAAGAGTCCGGGAACAAGCTTAGATCCACTGACGACCTTGTTCAGCAGGAGGTAGCGGAATCCACAAAGTTCGCTCAGCTTCAAGCCGAAATAGAGACCATGAATCTGGAGCTGGAAGAAAAGGATGCCGCCTTATCCGGACTTAGAAAAAATCACTTGCACTTGAAAGAGGGGGTCCACAGGAAGGAGACTGGCCTTGAATCACTGAAAGGCGAAATAAAAGTGCAGGAGGAACTTGAAGGCAGACTTAAGGGTGAACGAGAGGAGATAAGAAAACGTCTCGTCGGCCTGAAGGAAGAAAAGGCAAGTCTTGAACGAAATATGGAGAAGATGAAGGAACGGTCTCGAGAGCTCGAAGGGGAGATCACACTCAGAGAAAAAAGGCTGAGCGCCAGACGGGATTTACTGAAGGGCATAAATGACGACCATGAAAAGGCCAGGGCGGAACTGAGTGCCGGCGCTAATAAAGAACTTGGGCTGAACCATGAGTCAGGGTACTTAAACAAGATCCTCAGCCAGATCACGGATAGCCGATCACGGCTTGAAAAAGAGCTTAAAGAGATGAGCGACAGGATTGAGAATATCATTAAAGCTTCCGAAAGAAAGAGTCTTGCCAGAGAGGCCACCTCCGAAAGACTGCGGGAAATTGAAGCTTCCATCCAAGACCAGAATATGAACTGCGAAGAGCTGGGGCAGATAAAAAACCGTGTTGAAATGGAGCTTAAGTCGGCAGAATCAGATCTAAATGTATGCCAGTCTCGACTCGCAAGCCTACAGGCCCTGACAGATAATTTTGAGGGATACAAAATGGGCGTCAGGACCATAATGAAGGCCGGGGACCTTGCGCCCCACCAGCACGGACGCGTCAAGGGCCTTGTGGCAGACGTGATCCAGGTGGATCCGGGTTATGAACAGGCCGTTGAGGCGGTTTTGGCTGACAAGCTACAGTACATTATTGTGGAATCTCAAGAAGATGGCAGACAGGCCATAGAATACCTGAAGAAAAAGGCAAGAGGGAGAAGTAGTTTTGTCCCCCTCAAAGATTTGAATGAAAAAAGTGGCAATAAAGACAGGCATTCACAATTTCCGCCTTTGACTGATTTTATCTCAGTGCCCGAAACGTACAGGCCGCTACTATACACCCTGCTGGAAGACACGGTGCTGGCAAAAGACCTGGAAACCGCCCTGTTAGCGTGGAAGAACAACGAAGGAAATCTATGTTTCGTAACCATTGATGGCGATATAGTTGACCGGAGGGGCGTGATAAGCGGTGGAAAGCTTGCCCAAAGCTCCCGTGGTCTTCTTGCCAGGAAGCGAGAAATAACAGCGCTTAAAGAAAAATCCACGCTTTACCTAAGGAAAGTTAATGACTTGAAACTCAAGCTCGAGGACATCAAGGGGGAGATCCAAGAAAAGAAAGAAGCACTTGAAACTTTGACAGAGCAAAGATGGACCTGCCAGGAAGAAATTAACGAATCTGACAAAGCGCTGTTTCGCCTTGGTCAGGAACTGGATCAACTTGAAAAACTGTCCCAAAGGATTTCAAGTGACCTGGAAGGAAAAGGGATAGAACAGAAAAATCATAAAATGGAGCTATCGAGGATTGAAGCGGCACTTCATCAGCGTAAGATTAAGCGCCAGGAGGAAGAAGAATATTTCCGGAAAAAGGAGATTGAGCTAAAAGAGTCTCAAGAAGAATTTGATCAATTTCGCGATGAGCTGGCAAGCATTAAGACGGATTATCGCATCTTCAAGGAAGAACAACGAAGTTTGCTTCGTGAGATTGAATTAAAGGATGACTACGCCGATGATTCATCTAAACGGCTACAAAAGATTGAAGAAGATATCTCCCTTGGTGTAAGGAGTCGTGATGAGTGTCAGAGGAGAAAGGAGATCCTCAGTGAGGAACTCGGAGATCTCTATGAAAACTTGAGACAAGCCGAAGAGGCCTTGACTCGGGCAGATCGGGAACGACAGGCTTTCCAGGACGGGATCAAGGAGGAAGAAAGAAAGGCGGAACAACTGCGGGAAGAGATAGAGGCCCTCAAAGAAAAAATTAACAGGTCGAAATTGGAGCACTCGGAAATCAGCTTCAAAATGAACAACCTGGTGGAGATGGTCAAAGAAAAATCTAATATGAATCTTAATGATATCTATGAGCAATACCTGGATGAAGATTTCTCTGGAAAAGAGGTGGAGGAGAGGCTTGAGCATCAAAAACAACTAAGGCAAAGATTAGGAGAGGTGAACCTGACGGCCATTAAGGAACATGAGGCCCTGAAGGAACGCTATGAATTTATCAAAAACCAGCGAGAAGACCTTATTAGTTCCATAGATTCCCTGAGAATCGCAATCACGAAGATCAACAGGACTTCTCTTGAGAAGTTCAGGAACACATTCCAAGAAGTGGATAAAAAACTAAAGCAAATTTTTCCCATTCTTTTTAATGGCGGTACGGCCGGCCTGAGGTTGACCGACGAGACCAGGCCATTGGAAAGCGGCGTTTTGGTGGAGGTCCAGCCGCCGGGCAAAAAGTTGAGCCATATGGGACTGCTCTCCGGTGGGGAGAAGGCTCTGGTCGCCATGGCCTTTCTCTTCGCCATTTATATGATCAAACCCAGTCCGTTTTGTCTCCTCGACGAGGTGGACTCCCCCCTGGATGAGGCCAATATTGATCGTTTTAACAAGCTATTGGAGGAGATCAAAAGGGCCTCTCAGATCATTATGGTGACTCACAGCCGAAGGACCATGGAGATCGTTGATCGACTATACGGTATCACCATGGAAAAGGCCGGGATCTCCAAGACTGTTTCAGTAGATATTCAGGGTATGAAAAAACAATCGATAAATGATGAGCTGAGTGGTTGAGTGGTAGGTGATTGACTATTGTCAATTGATGATTGTCTATTAAAAAATATTTCGACCAGAGTGGTTAAATAATATTGAGGCCCCTTGCCTCTCAACCCACCCTACAAGATCAAAAATATCAGTTTAATCGTCAAAAAAGCATAGACAGTAAATTGAAACGAAGTACTGCTGATTGGCTGTTATCGATCGTTGATTGAAGGAGGTTCGTGCAATAGTCAATCGAAAATCGTCAATCCTATAGCATTTATGATCAACTTTTCTAAAAAAGAGAATAGGGTAAAAAGTACAAAATCTTCTAAAGACGCCCGGGGTCTGCTTCAAAGACTTCGACAGGGTCTATCAAAGACACGGTTCACCCTCACTGGGAGGCTGGACCGTGTCTTTTTGGGAAAAAAGGAGATCACTGCAGACCTATTGGAGAAATTGGAAGAAATCCTTTTCACCTCAGATATCGGTGTCGCAACGACCAGCGAATTGATCGATTTACTTCAGGAGAAACTGAAGAGGAAGGAACTTAAAAATCCGGACATAATTAAAAGTGTTCTGAGAGATCATATCCTTACTTTTCTTGAATCTCCACCTGTAGAACATGCTTTCCCAGCACCTGGAGAACCGCTGGTTATTATGGTCATTGGTGTAAATGGGGTCGGAAAAACCACCACAATCGGTAAAGCTGCCCATAGTTTTAGATTGCAGGGAAAAGATGTCATGATGGTAGCAGCCGATACCTTCAGGGCAGCGGCTGTTGAGCAATTAGTTATTTGGGGTGAAAGGGTGGGAGCAGATGTAATCAAACAAGGGGCCGGTGCTGATCCTTCCGCCGTGGTCTTTGACGCCTTGACAGCCGCGCTTTCAAGAAAAACAGATGTAGTTCTCATCGACACAGCAGGGCGTTTGCATACTAAGGTAAATCTCATGGAGGAACTTCAGAAAATTCATCGGGTAACCGGTCGGAAACTTCCGGGAGCACCCCATGAGGTATGGTTGATTCTGGATGCCACCACCGGGCAAAATGCCATCTCTCAAGCCGAAATGTTCAATAAGGCCCTGGGAGTTACTGGCATTATTTTGACCAAGCTTGACGGTACCGCAAAAGGGGGAATCGTGGTGGGAATCTCCCAACAGCTCAAGATACCCATAACCCATATCGGTATCGGGGAAAAGGTGGACGACCTTCGGCCCTTTAATGCGGAAGATTTTGTTGGAGCCATATTTGATTGAAAGAGTAGTTGGTGACTATAGGGTTTTTTTTCATTCACCAGGTTTAAAACATTCGCCTTTCAGGCGAACAGCTTTAGCCTGTTTTGTATTTTGAATATCGAATACCCGCCTGCCATGCAAAGTTCTTAGGGGGGAATAATAAATAAGGCACCAACATCGACATTGAGGTGCTATGCCGAATCTGCCCAAAGGCATTGCGGGCAGGTCGAACAAGAAATTTCGAACCGCAGAAGTTATTGAAAGGAATAAAACAAGATTCTTCACTTCGATGTTCGGTGGTTCCTTGTTCTGCGGTTCAAAATAAATGACTTTCAAACTTAACGAAAACTACTTTTTTTTTAGCAGGTAATCGTTTATTTGTCTCTCACAGAGTACAGAGCCAATGAGTTTTTGAGTTCAGCCAGGCGGGAAGAAGGCAATTCAGCTCAAGCGACCGCAGGGAGCGGGCGAGAATACATTTAGTCCGGTATATGGCGCAAGGTAAACAATGACACGAAATATCGTTGAACGCAAAATCATGTGGGGTGACCTGGATTCTTTGGGCATTGTGTTTTATCCCCGATACTACGAGTGGATCGATGCCAGCGGTCACCTTTTCTTTGAAAAGATCAATTTGAATATCGGGAAGCTTTGGCACGAGAAAAATATTCTGTTCGGTTTGGTAGAAACATCCTGCCGCTATCTGAAGCCAGCAAGATATCACCAGTCAATCCGAATTGTGACGCATATTGACGCCCTCGAAGAAAAAACACTTGTTTTGAATCACAGCATACACAATTCAGCGGACGACACAGTGATGGTGGAGGGATACGAGAAGAGAGTCTGCCTTGATGTCTCCGACCAGAAGGATTTCAGGGCTATCAACATCCCGCAGGATATTTATGACGTGCTCAAAAAGGTGATGGGAGCAACTTAGAGCGCCCTCATCCACTCGGGCCTGAGGCCTATTTCACCTCTGAGGGCGCCGTCTATCTGATCAAGGGCCTGTTGCTTGCCCTTTGGCAACCTTGCTTTCAGGGGAAGATAGTTGGAGGCATGGTTTGAGAAAAACAGACCCCGGCTCAAATTGGTGTGTGCAATCATCTCTTTTAGTTCCATCAAAAGTCCACGTTCGTCGGGCAGTTCAAACTTCCCGCTCGTGAAATCCTCATGAAGTGGGGTACCTGGGATCAACATCACCGTAAGAGCCCCCACATAATTGGGATCCATGGCACTCAGGAGTTTACCGGTTGCCCTGGCGTGTTCGAGCGATCTCTTCCTTCCGGCAATGCCCAGCAAAACCGTTACCGATAACTTGATGCCAGCCTTCCTGACTCTCCTGCCCATGTTGATGAGGTTCTTAGCGCTGGTCCCTTTCCGGATTTCCTTGAGTAGCCCTGCATCACCGGTTTCCACGCCAAGGTAGAGAATTCCAAGCCCGTTTTCTCTAAGTTGGATCAATTCCTCCATGGATTTCATCCTTATGCTCTTGGCATTCGCATAGGCCCCAACCCTCCTCACCCAGGGGATATGTTCGCGGATACGGTCAAGAATCCACATCAATCTTTTCTGGGGTATGATCAGGGCATCTCCGTCCATAAGAAACACTCTGTCCTGGCGCTTCATATATTTGGAGGCGAACAGGATATCGCTTAAAATGATGCGATCTTCCTTGATCCTAAATCTTTTGTCTTTATAGGTGCCGCAAAACGTGCACTTATTGTGTGAACACCCCACAGTCACCTGAAGAAGGATACTATAAGCCTCACTGGGCGGCCTTATACAGTTTCCCTCGTAGTGCATCCCTTCGCTTTCAACAGCGCATTCCATAGTTTATCTTCGTCCCCCAAGATTCTTATGCGTGGTTTGCTGAAAAACATTACTACACCGTGCATATTAAGTCATAAGCGTCAAAAGTCAATTCATTAACTTGAGCGAACCGCTCCTAAGCTATCACGAATTCTTTAGCTTAGTGCTTCACATTCCGCAAGGCAGGCGTGGAGATTGCGGTCTCCGGCTCATAGACCCTACGGCTCGGAGAGAAAATAGCCATTTATGTATGGGCACTAACTACCGATTGGACAGGGCATCAACAGGAGTCTACTCTTTGCTTTTTTTCTCAGTTTTCTTACTTTTTTTCTGCTGTCGCTTACTCACCTCAACTGCCTTTTCAACCTCTTTCTTCTTTTTACCCTTTTCTATCTTGGGAGCTGCCGCCTTCTCAGTCTTTATCCTGGCCATTTCCTCCGCCTTCTTTTCGGCGCTGGCGATGGCCTTCAGTCTGCTTTCTGTTTCCCTTATATTGGCGCGAATTTTACGAACAGCCGCATCTTTAGCGATTTTGCCCGGATCAAAATCCTTGTCTGCTAAAAACGACAAGCGCTGATTCAGCTTATTTCCCCAATACTCTTTTTGACCCTCCCTTGCGTCTTTGCTCTTAGATGCCATATTTTTCTCCTTTCTACTACTTATCATTATTTCTTCCAAATAATCACTTAAAGCTGGTATTTCCATGCCCTTGCGCATTTCATCTGCTGGTAGGTGAGTTTGCTTATTATGCCATTTTAATTTATGGTGGGCCTTCTTATCAAGAATTACAGGAATAATAAATATAAAAAATGAAACCACCCTATCTTTCACTTAATCCTTTCATCCCCTGGATTAGAGAAAAGCGCCCCATTGATTGGCATAAAAAATTCGGACGCTCGGTCGAACTTGAGGTTGAAATAGGTTTCGGTCTTGGAGATTTTTTAGTCCAACAGGCCCTTGCGCATCCTGAGAAAGACTTTTTAGGCATCGAATTAGGATGGGTCCAGATCCGACGCGCACTCAGAAAGATCGCGCTGGCTGGCGTGAACAATGTCAGAATCATACAGGCAGATGTGCGGGTTGCCTTTCAAAGGATTTTCTTGGAGAAAACATTTTCAAGTGCCTACGCCCTATTCCCTTGTCCCTGGCCTAAAAAGAAGCATGCTAAATTTCGCTTATTTTCGCGCGCCTTTCTAAAGGTCATAAACAGCCGGATCGTGGATAAAGGTCAGGTATTGATAGTTACGGATTCCCGGTTCTGCTTTGATTGGACAATGTCTCAGCTTGCGGGAACCGGGTTTGAAGTCTGCTCAGAAATGGTATCTCCCAGATTCGCTACTAAGTATGAACGGAAATGGTATGCCTTAGGACAAAAAAACTTCTATGAGCTGAGGCTGATCAAATGCCGGCACATGAAAATCCAGTTAAAGGAGGACGTGAGGTTGATAACATATCGTGTGGATCGCTTTGACCCACAACGCTTTCAAACTTCCAATGGGCGGAGCCACATCATAGTGGAGTTCAAGGAATTTTTATACGATCCAAAACGGGAAAAGGGAATGGTCAGATCTGTTGTTGGGGAGGACAACCTGGTCCAGGATTTCTGGATTGAAATTGTCAAAAAGGAAAAGTCATGGCATATCCGTCCTGCCAGGGGCTGTAACATCATCCCAACGGAAGGAATTCAGAAGGCACTGGACTTGGTTTACGACGCCACAAAAAGGTGAAGCATTATCAAATGGAGGCGGGCTAATAATTCATTCCATCTCATTTGTCTGCATCTATGCCGGAGAGGTATTGCTTCAGGATCTGGTGATGTCTCTCTGATATTTCAATGAACTTGACCCCCATTCCTGGCGGTCGCCCCGGCTGACTCTCTTGTTTTGTTCGAGCCCAGACCACCTCGCATTTCATCTTTAAGGGATCGGACACACCCGGCAACTGCAATTTGAGTTTGAACTGATCCCCAATAATAAGAGGTTTTTCCGTCTTTATGAAAAGTCCACCGGCGCTTACATTGCCGGTGTAGGCTCGGCAGAAGGCTTCACGATCTTTGAATACCAAAGACAAAGCCTTCTCAACCCGCGGTGCTGCTCGCTTGGTAAAGGCACAGCTACTGTCGAGCATTTCTTTGAACCTTAGGGTTATTACTTCGACAATGCTCCTGAACTGACTGGAAAGCTG
The DNA here is from genome assembly GCA_020349865.1 of Desulfobacteraceae bacterium. Next base: position 2,303,972 of record CP070700.1, on the reverse strand, counting down.
GTTATACTCTTTCTCAAGAAATTGCCTATCAATTATACCGAGCCTGGTCTGTCCAATTGCCCGAGCTGTGGCAGTTCGTTTTGTCACACCTATAAACCCAAGTTCTCCAAATACCTCTCCCGGTTTCAGTATGGCTATAACATACTTTTGGTTTTGAATGTTCCTTGAGATTTCCACGGCACCAGAGAGAATCACATAAATCCAGTCCCCTGGGCTACCCTCCTTGAAGATAACCTGACCATCATGGTAGGTCTCTTCATCGGCAATGTTATATATAATCTTGCTCTTCATCAGGACCGCCGTCGCGGCAAAGGTTCACGACTCTTGCTATTCCCCCCGCCCAAAAGAATCCCTTACAAAGAAATTCTCCGTAATCATTTTAAACTAATTTGAAAAAATTATATATCAAAAGACCTTAAGATTCAACAGAAAAGGTGTAAACCTTTCCCCTTTTCCCTTGACCCCTCATTATTCTTTCCCTATACTTGCTTGCCGTTCAGGTTCAACAGAAGTTATAAATTAACGCTCAGAACCCGTTGTTTTCCAATCAACAATAGAATCTTCCGCCATCACCAAACGGACTGCAGTAGTGCAGTGTCCTTGGGTATGAGGTAATTCCGCGTACAATCTTTCTTCGTGGCACGAGATTTTAGGGAGGTCATTTATGGGAAAAGTAGGAATTATTGGGGTTGGTCAAAGTGCCTTTGTAAGGGGATATCCAGGCTCGATCAGAGAGCTGG
>CP070700.1:2300129-2303132 GCA_020349865.1 Desulfobacteraceae bacterium | reverse complement strand
CGCCTTGATCATCCTGAGCGCATTGACACCGATGGATCCAGTGGAACCTAATATGGCTATATTCTTCATAACATCCGCTATTATATCATCAAGTGAACTAAATACTGCGCTTAGTGGGAGAGCTCTTCTATAAAATTTTGTAACAGTTTAGCGCTTTTTAAAAAACATCATTGTATTATCAGGCCGTGGATATCTCTTTCAGAAGGGCCGCAACACAAATTCTTAAAAACTCGTCGAACTCCCCCTTGGCCTTGTACAGGGGCGTGGAGCAGGCAGAGAGGACAACTGTTATAAAGGAGTCTGTCTTATGGGGCTGTCCTGGGCAGAGTTTTAAGGCCAATCTGCCGTTCAATGGAATGATGCAGTTTTTTGCGGCCCTTCTGAAAGAGATACCCGCGGCCCTTTTTCCACTATTTTCAAATAGCTAAACCATTACCCAAACCCTAATGTCAGCATTGTGCTGATTTGACAAGGTTTCATAGGCGGTAAGAAATGAAAGAGACCTCCAAAGAAAAAAGATGGTGGATAGGAAGGTTCACTATTTCGCTCTTCCTCCTCGCCTTTGTTGTATTCGTGGTTGTTGTAATGCTTGTTAATTCCGCAAAACCCGACCGGATCATGCTTGGTGAATTGGACAGCAACGTCAAAGGGGCAAACTTTATAAAGACCAATCAAGTTCTTATTGAACATATGTACAAGAACTGGTTACCCAATGACCTATTCTGGCCCACAATCCTTTTGGATAATATTCCCAATTTTCAGATTGGGGAACTTGAGGTTGTCCGCTATAACACTCGAGTCCTGAGGGACAATCTTTCGCGCATGCGAACCACCGATAAACTGGATCCCTCCGCCGAAATGGCTTTTACATCGCTTTCCAACGACCCTCACAAATGGTGGTTCCCCTCTGCGGAAAGCAAATGGAAACAGGCCCACCGCAGCCTTGAAGCGTTCAACGAGAATCTTTTGGCGGGAAAATCCAATTTCTACCCAAGGGCTGACAACTTGGTGGAACTCCTTCAACAATACGCTTCGCTTATGGGTGGTGCCAACACCAGGCTAATAAATGCTCCGCATGATATCGATAAGTCCCTGGCCGTTGAAGAACAAGGCAAGGAAAGCGTCGAAGGCCCCAAACTGATTGATACCGATATACCCTGGTATCACATTGACAATAACTTCTATTATGCACAGGGTATCGCTTATGCCCTCTATGAATCATTCAAGGCAATACGGATTGACTTTATCGAGGTCTTGACCGATAAAAATTCAGTGAACCTGGTCGATAAAATTCTCGAAAATCTTGAGAGATGTTATTTTGAACCACTAATTGTCTTTAACGGGGACCCAGGAAGTATCTTTGCCAATCACTCCCTGAACCTTTCAGGTGTCTTTAATGATGCCCGGCAAAAAATAAACTCTCTGATTGTAGCCTTGATGCAAGGCTAAACTTCCCGGCTTTCATGTTTGAATCCCTTAAACTCTCCGATCTTCCAAAAAAACAATCTGATATCTTGAGACGGCCCTCAACTACAAGGCCCACAATTTGGGTTGTGGAGGAAAATGGAGTGCGAGCCGTTGTCAAGGACTTCAGCGCTAATAGATTTCTCTTTCGAAACACCGCGGGACGCTTTCTCGTCTGGAGGGAGGAAAGGGCCTACAAAAAACTGAAAGATATAAGAGGAGTGCCGAACTCATTCAGAGTCATCGATGGACTTGCCCTGGTGATGGAACGGATACCGGGCCGGGATTTAAAAAAACTCAAGAGGGAAATGCCTATCCCGGGAAGTTTTTTTGATGAACTGAAGAATCTAGTAGACGATTTCCACAAAAAGGGGATAGCCCATTGTGATTTAAAGAAAGCGACCAATATCTTAATGGGTAACGACGGACTTCCATACATCATTGACTGGGGAGCGTCTATTTCTAAAAATGAATTCAGATTCTTTCCTTTTAACCTTGTCTACCGCAGATTTGTTTTGGATGACCAAATGGCTGTGATCAAACTAAAGCTCCGGTACACCCCCCATGCAGTCAAATTTGAGGAAGGAAGACTTTACAAAAATCGAGGCGGCGCGGAAAAACACATTAGAAGTTTCAGAGACAGGCTTCGCAACATTTTGCAGAAAATCGCATAAGATCACTGGATATCACGTCTATTTTTCACCTGCCTCATTCCTTTCCTTATGAGCCAGTGAAACCATGATCTTCTTCGCAATTCCCCTGCCAATTGCAAGCCTCGTGCAATCATGTGCCAGGATAAGCCTTCCCTCTCCGCTATTATTGATAATCTCAATATGATCACCGAGCCGCAAACCCATATCCGCCATGCGGGCCCGTGCGGTCTGTCCCCCGGTCATCTCCCGAATTATGACCCTCTCACCCGGCTTGGCCATAATCAGGGGCATGAGGGGTCTCCTCTGTGAACGGCATTCAGCACAAAGCCCATAAATCTCCATCTTGTGCTGAAGCATATGAAAGCCGTGCTCGGCCGCAATCCCTACTTGCAACTGCTCAATACCATCATTGGAAAATTCAACAATTTTTCCGCACTTGGTACAGATGAGGTGATCATGGTGCCTGCCCAGATGCCGATGCTCATAGCGAACTGGCTGCCCCTCGAATTGCTTCTTCTGGGCAAAACCCATATCTACCATCCGATTCATGCATTGCCGGACAAATTCCGCCTCATAATCGTAACCCCTTTCTCTCAGAAGGTGGTACATCTGTTCAATGGTTACATGATCTTCAGTACCCAGAAAGACATCAATGATATTTAGCCTGTCTTGAATGCGTTCGTTTCCGTCAGTTTCCACAAGGGACTTAAAATTGGCTTTTTCGATATAATTATTTCTTTCCATAGTTTATTATTGCCGCATTGATCCATTAACTGTTTTGTTTTGGTCTAACGACTGCCCTCACGCCCTGTGAGAACAACCAAAGCCGGGAATTATGTGCCTATGTATTCTCTTGAAGAAACCCGATAAACCCTTTGATGCCATT
>CP070700.1:2294294-2300029 GCA_020349865.1 Desulfobacteraceae bacterium | reverse complement strand
GTGATCAATACGGCCTCCATTGCAGCATTTGACGGACAGATCGGTCAGGCCGCCTACAGCGCGTCCAAGGCAGGTGTAGCGGGAATGACCCTTCCCATTGCCCGTGAGTTTGCGGAATACGGGATCAGGGTAATGACCATTGCGCCGGGTATCTTTAATACACCAATGCTCCATGACCTTCCGGAAAACGTGAAAGAGGCCCTGAATAAAATGGTGCCCTTTCCAAAGAGATTGGGAGAGCCGTCTGAGTTTGCAGGTCTGGCTCAGCATATCATTGAAAACCCCATGCTCAACGGCGAAGTGATCAGACTGGACGGTGCCCTCAGAATGGCGGCAAAATAGACAGCGTAAGATGGGTTGACTATGATGCAGCAATGTAGGGTGGGTTGAGTGCAACGAAACGTAATTTCTCAAAAAGTTCGGGAAGATATTGGGGCCATGCGGGTCTCTTTTTTAAAGGCCGCAAAACCTTGCCACATTTCATTGAACGGCGGATTTGCCTTAAAACTCATCCGAGGGCAGCCCCATAAGAGATCCGTTTCATAAACGGCCATCTTTTCCGCCTGTGCTAGGATAGTATTTTAGAGCCAAGGGGGCGTTGGGCAAACGGAAGAAGAATTTATGTTGCGGCCTTTAAAAAAGAGACCCGCATGGCCCCCCAGGGAATGAGATTATACCCGGACTTTTTGATTGATATGTTACAACGAAACCCACTAAATACGTGCTATTTAAGGAGGATATAAATATGAGACAAGTAGCCATTTTGGGTGTGGCAATGACCAAATTCGGCATATCAGAAAAGACAAATCTGGAGATGTTTGCCGAGGCAGGCCTTGAGGCTATTACCCAATCCAACCTTGAACCAAAAGATATGGAGGCCCTGTACTTTGGAAACTGCTTGGGTGACTTTGAAGAGGGACAACTCCACATGGCACCATTCGCCCACGCCGAGTTGGGATTGCCCATATCCGCGCCGGCCACCCGTTTTGAGTCTGCATGTGCCACGGCTACCGTTGCCATTCGTCACGCGGCGCTTCTGGTAGGCGCCGGTGTGTATGACATTGCCCTGGCAGGGGGCACGGAACGGGCTACAAAAATGGGCACCCCCCTGGCTACCAGGACCTTTGCCATGGCTTCTCAGGCGTATCACGAGGGCCTTGCAGGCATAACGTTCCCCGGGGTTTTTGCCATGGCAACCCACATGTATTCCGATAAGCATGGAATTCCGTTAAAGGAATTGAAGAGACATATGGCCGAGGTGGCGGTGAAGAACCATTATCACGGCTCCATGAACCCCAAGGCCCACTTTCAAAAGGAGATAGATGTTGAGAAAGTATTGGATGGAATGATGGTGGCCGACCCGCTTCAGCTTTTCGACTGCTGTCCTTTTTCCGATGGTGCTGCCGCCGTGGTAGTGGCTGCGGCTGAAAAGGCGAAGGAACTCGTAAAAAAGCCCATTTACATCGCTGGAATGGGACAGGCATCGTGCGGTCCTCTCTACCTTCAGCAGGATCTCACTCGAGTCAGGGCCAGAGAGACATCAGTTGCTCAGGCTTACAAAGAGGCGGGGTTGGGTCCTGATGATATTGACGTTGTGGAACTGCACGACTGTTTTACCATAGCAGAGATCCTGGCCCTTGAGAGTTTTGGTCTTTATGATTTCGGAAATGCCTATGATGCGGCTACCAAAAGGGAGACATACCTTGAGGGTAGGGTAGTGGTAAATCCTTCCGGGGGACTCAAGGCTAAAGGGCACCCGATAGGCGCCACAGGCGCCGCTCAGGTAACGGAGATTGTGGAACAACTCAGGGGAGAAAGCGGCCCGCGTCAGGTGGAAGGTGCCCGGATTGGCCTGGTGGATACATTAGGGGGAGACTTTGGAACCTTGTGCACTATTATTTTGAGGAGTTAAGAAATGGACTATAAGCTGACGTTTGATCAATACCAGAAGGGCCTGGAACAGGAGAAATTCTTGGGTCTTATTTGTAATAAATGCAATGCCGTTACCTTTCCGCCAATGGCCGTGTGCCGGAGCTGCAATGGAACCGACTGTGACGTAACAGAGATAAAAGGAGAAGGGGTGTTAAGAACCTTTACCGTGATCAGGGTGGCGCCGGAGGGCATGAAACCGCCTTATGTGGTTGCCATGGTAGAGCTTGACGAAGGGGCCTGGGTGATAGGGAACCTCGTATACATTAATCCTGATGATGCGGATATGAGCCTTATGGGAAGAAGGGTCAAATTAGGAAGCCGGATAGTAAAGGGTGATACCTATTCGCCGGGTGATTCGAGGGCTATAACCTTTACATTACTAAACGCCGTCTCGCCTTAGAGCCTTTTTATCCACCTTGCCTACTGGGGTCAGGGGCAGCTTTTCCGTGAACTCAATGATCTTCGGGACCTTGTAAGGGGATAGACGTTCCCTGGCAAACAACAGGATCTCCTCTTTAATGTCCTCCTTCTTCACATCGCCATATGCCTGATCAACCTGGACTACTAACTTGACCAGTTCGCTGCCGGGTCTCTTTGGGTTGGGGATGCCAATAACGGCACAGAGCTCTATGGCAGGGTGATCATGGAGCTTATCCTCCACTTCCCGGGAAAAAACCTTGAACCCGCCAACATTGAGCATGTCCTTTGAGCGATCTACAATGGTAAGGTATCCTTCATCATCCATACGCGCTACGTCTCCCATATAGAGCCAGCGCTCGCCGTCGAGTTCCCGCAAGATTACGTCCGTCTCTTCCGGTTTATTCAGGTAGCCCTTCATTACCTGTGGTCCCTTAACGATGATCTCCCCCTCCTCACCCACCGGTACTTCCCGGGTTCCGGTCTCCAGATCCACAAGCTTCACACGGGTGCTCTGTATGGGGAGGCCTACCGTGCCGGTCTTTTTGTTTCCCTCTCTCGGGTTCATAGTGATTATAGGACTGGTCTCTGTCATGCCATAGACCTCGACCAGCTTACCTGTGCCAACCACCTTTTCCAATTCCTTGATACCCTCCACCGGAAAGGGTGCGGCTCCGGAGATGCAAAATTTTAGACCGGAAAAATCTAATTTACGGAAACCTGGTTCCCCTAAAAGCATCAGATAAAGGGACGGAACGTTCACTAAAACGCTCGGCCTATAACGGGCCATCTCTCTTATAATGTGCTTTGTATCTCTTGGATCAGGAATTAGAATCTGGGCCCCACCCTCAGAAACGACAAGCACGCCCATGATAAGTCCCGCTAAATGGAAGAAGGGAAAACCGGACAAAACAATATCTTTTCCCGTTTCCGGAGTGCTCCATTCCCTGATCTGGGTCAGGTTGGCCATTAGATTCCGATGGGTAAGCACCGCTCCCTTTGGCGTCCCGGTAGTTCCTCCGGTGTACTGAACGAGACAGTGGTCTTCGGGAACCACTTTTACACCGGGAGCCTCATCAGGGAAGCGAGCAAGCACGGCCATGAATTGGGTAACCGTTTTTCCCGGCAGGTGGGTTACCCTGCCTGTAGGGACCTTCCTTAAAACCCTACCCAGGATCTGCTTAATCCTGGGCAGGAAATCAAGAATGCCTGTCACAACAACGAATTTGAGGTGGGGTAACTGATCGGCTATTTTCAAGAGGCGATGCTCAAATATGGCATCCAAGGTAATCAGGGCTTTTGCCTTACAGTCGTTTAACTGGTAGGTCATTTCACCGGGGGTAAACAGAGGTGATATCCCCGAGGTTACGCATCCGGCCTTTAAGGCTCCTATCTGACACACCAGATACTGGGGGATATTAGGCAGGTTGATGCCCACCACGTCCCCCGGCTGACATTCATTTTCCATGAGTTCGCGGCCAAAGCGATTGGCGTGGCTGATGAGTTTTTGATACGTGAGGGTTTTTCCAAAAAAATGGATCGCCGGTCTTTTGGGAAAAAGCTCCAGGACTTCATCAAAGCGAACCACTAAGGAGACATCAGGGATTTGGACCTCAGGATTGACATCCTCGTCGTATGATTTGAGCCAGGGCTTATCGTCATAAGACATGAGAAGAACCCTTGGGATTGACGATTGACGATTTGAAAAGATGTTTAATGGTCGTCAATCATCAATCCCCATCACAGTCCCATAAACTTGGCAGCAATTCCCTTCATAATCTCACTGGTTCCGGCAAAAATAGACAGGACGCGTGTATCCCTCCAGGCCCTTGCAATGGGGTATTCCTCACAATACCCGTACCCCCCATGCAACTGGACACACTGGTCGGCAACGCGCATTGCCATCTCAGCGGTCCAGTACTTGGCCATGGACACATCCACTACAACGTTTTTGCCCTCCATATGGTCCATGATGAGCTTATCTAAGAAGGTCCGGCCCAGCCTGATCTCGGTTGCCATCTCAACGATCTTGAACTGGGTGTTCTGGAACTTGGAAATGGGGCGACCAAAAGCGGTCCGCTCCTTACAATACTCAATGGTCATTGCCAGCATATTTTCTGCACCGGCCACTGCTATGATACAACACATTAGGCGTTCCTGTTGGAGCTTATCCATGAGCATCATAAACCCGGAGCCCTTCTGGCCTAAGCGATTGCCCTTGGGGATGCGGCAGTCGCTGAAGTAGAGTTCGGCCGTGTCCTGGCTGTGCCATCCCACCTTCTTAATCTTCTCCCCTTTCTCAAAACCGGCAGCACCCTCTTCTACCAGGTACAGATCAAGTGCTTGGTAGGGGTTTTCCACAGAAGGGTCCCTGGCTGCCAGAACCACGAGACCGCAGTTGATGCCGTTACTGATAAAGGTCTTCTGCCCGTTTATGACTACCAAGTCCCCGTCCTCTACCGCCGAGGTCCGGATTGCGGCAAGATCACTCCCCGTGTTGGGTTCGGTCATGGCAACCGCGGTGATGATCTCCCCCGATATACATCCGGGAAGGTATTTCTTTTTCAGTTCCTCGGAGGCATAGGATGTAATGTAAGGGACCACAATATCGTTATGAAGGGGTGCGGCCAACCCCGTAAAATTGGTCCTGGTCATTTCTTCCGTCAATATGACTGAATAAAGGAAGTCTGCGCCCACCCCCCCATATTCCTCTGGCAGGTCCATACACAAAAAACCCTGCTCCCCCATCTTTCGCCAGACGCTCTTGGGTACGATACCCGCCTCTTCCCATTCGTCCACATAGGGAATTACTTCCTTTTCAAAAAATTTCCTGACGGTCTGCCTGAAGATTCTGTGTTCTTCGGTGTATGGTATGATGTCCATAAGAGCCCCTCTCCTTTATTTTCTTCTGCCCCACGGCCCTTACTGCTGTATTACCGTCTTATTTCTCAGCGCTAATACCGTCTCAATTATATCTTCCGATTATGGCAATGCTGCATACATTCATGAAGGGAACCCCGCCCAGATTGTGGGTGAGGCCATAGCGCGGGTTCTCGATCTGCCTTTCCCCGGCCCTTCCCTTCAATTGAAGGTACATCTCATAGAGCATACGCAATCCGGACGCACCAATTGGATGGCCGAAGCACTTCAACCCGCCGTCCACCTGACAGGGAACCCCTCCCCTGTTCAGGTCATAAAAACCATCCATGACATCCCTGACCGCGTGGCCCCGCTCCGAAATATGAAGGTCTTCATAGGTCACAAGCTCGGTGATGGACAAGCAGTCATGGATCTCCATCATGTTGATTTCCTCGCGAGGTTTCGTTATCCCGGCCTCATTGTATGCCCTGATACTGCACTGGTCCGTGGTCATGAAATGGTCCCCG
>CP070700.1:2290790-2294194 GCA_020349865.1 Desulfobacteraceae bacterium | reverse complement strand
AGAAAACCAGCCTGGTGATAATTTCTGCGGAGAATGCGGCTGCAACCTATCCGAACCATCATCCCCGGCCCTCAAAGAGCTTTCCTTTGATGACAAAATAGAACAAATTCAAAAATACCTTCCAAAGGGCCTCACTGAAAAAATCCTGTCCCAGCGCAATAAGATCGAAGGGGAACGCAGGCAGGTCACTGTGTTGTTTTGTGATATGGAAAGCTCCACATCGTTGATAGAGAGCCTTGGTCCAGAGCAGGCCTACGCCATAATGGACCAGGTGTACGAGATTATGATTCACAAGGTTCATGATTTCGAGGGCACTGTCAATGAAATGACCGGGGACGGGATCTTGGCCCTGTTTGGAGCCCCAATTGCTATTGAAAATGCCGCCCAGCGGGCCATCCAGGCTGCTCAGGCCATCCACAGGGATATAACCCGGTTCAATGACCAGAAGAAACAAGAGGGCCTGAAGCTGGAAATCAATATGCGGATAGGTATCCATACCGGCCCTGTTGTCGTGGGGACCCTGGGCAATGATCTCAGGGTTGAGTTCAAGGCAGTGGGGGACACGGTTATCATTGCATCCAGGCTTGAAGACCTGGCTGAGCCGGGCACTACCTTTGTTACAGAAGACACCTTTAAGCTGACGGAAGGCCTATATCGGTTTGAGTCCCTTGGTGAAAAACAGGTAAAAGGGAAAGAGGAGCCTGTAAAAGTCTATCGCGTCATCGCGACCAGCACCAGAAGAACCAGATTTGATGTCAGCGCTGAGAGAGGACTCACTTCCTTCATTGGCAGGGAACGGGAGTTAGAGCTTCTGCTGGATGGTTTTGAACGCGCGAAGTCAGGTCGCGGGCAGGCTTTTTCTATTATTGCCGAGGCTGGTATTGGGAAATCCAGACTGTTATATGAGTTCCGCAAAGCTGTTGCAAATGAAAATGTGACCTTTTTAGAAGGCAAATGCCTGTCATTCAGCAGAAGTCAGGGCTATCATCCCATCGTTGATATATTGAAATCGAACTTTGATATAGCTGAAGACGACTGGGACTCAAATATCAGAAGCAAGGTCCAAGGATGGCTGCAAACTGTAAGCCTAGATGAAGATCCAACACTTCCCTATCTCCTGGAATTATTATCTGTCAAAGACAGCAAATTTGATCAAATAAACCTAAGCCCCGAGGGTAAGAAGGCGCAAACCATCGAGGCAATTAAACGGATCGTGCTGAAAGGATCGGAGGTCCGGCCGTTGATACTGGCCGTCGAGGACCTTCACTGGTCGGACAAGACTTCGGAAGAAGTGATGGAAGAGGTTTTGGAAAGTATCGCGGGCGCTCGGGTACTGTTAATTTTCACTTACCGTCCTGATTTTATTAACACTTGGGGTGCCAGGTCTTATCACAACCAAGTGACCTTAAATCGTTTGTCAAACAGGGAAAGCCTGTCTATGGCCAGTAATATTTTGGGCACTACAGACATGGCACCGGACCTGGAAGAATTGATTCTGGAAAAATCCGATGGAATCCCGTTCTTTATTGAGGAGTTTATAAAATCCATCCAGGAATTAGGTGTCATAGAGAAAAAAGAATACACTTTTTCTCTGACCGTCAATGCAAATGATCTGCATATTCCCAGCACAATCCAGGATGTGATTATGGCCAGAATAGATACTTTGCCTGAAGATGCCAAATCACTCATCCAGACAATGTCTGCCATTGAGAGGGAAGTAAATTATGAACTGATTCAAAAAGCGACAGATATGGAGGAACAGCAATTATTGACATGTCTTTCAGTTCTAAAGGATGCAGAGCTTGTATATGAAAGAGGGATATTTCCGGAATCTGTCTATATATTCAGGCATGCACTGACCCGTGAGGTTGTTTACGGTTCGATTTTGATTTCAAAGCGCAGAACGCTCCACAAGACCATAGGTGAAGCGATGGAGGATCTCTATCGTGATGCTATCGAACTGTACTATGGAGTCCTTGGTGAACATTTCACTTTGAGTGAGAACTACAGAAAGGCAGCGGAATACGCAAAACTCGCTGCTCGTAAATCAATAAAGGAGGCGCTTTTTATAGAAGCTGTCAACAATAGTAAAAACCGCGTATGCTGTCTGGAAAAGTTAATCTCCGATGAAGAAATAGAAAAGGAGATCATTGATGCCCGGGCAGCCTTGGGATCGTATTATGCGCAGTTAACCGACTTTTATGAAGCCGGATTAACCGTAGAACAGATTCTTGATTTGGCCGTGAGGCACGATAATAAAAAAAGACTTTCACAGATATATTGTTGTCTAGGAGTATACAAGTTTTTTATTGAAATGAAATTTGATGAAGCGGTCGAATACTTAGAAAAGGCGATTATTCTTTCAAAGGATTCAGGCAACATCAGTGCATTTATGATGGCACATCATTTTTTAGGCCATTGTCTTGCCGATACATGTAATTTTAAAGAAGGCCTGCATCACATTCAAGAGGCGCTGAAAATACCAGAAAAGGCCAATATACTTTGGGGTATCTCAATGCATAAAGGATGTATTGGTAGAACAGTTTATTTTGAACAGGGAAAAATTGATTTAGCATATGATTTTACCACTGAGGGGGTAAGGCTTTCTAACGAGTGTAACGATGTTTATTCTAAGGCTGAAGCTTACACCTCTCATGGAATGTCTTGCTACGGCAAAGGATATTTAGAAGAAGCTGAGCAGTGCTTGTTACAGGGAATTGATTTTTCAAATAAAAGTGGTTTTGCCGCGATGGAAGTTGAGGCTACTAAAAGTCTAGGGGAAATTTACAATGATATGATGGAATACAGTAAAGCCCGCAATTATTGGAACCGGAGCAAAGAAATATTCAAAAAATTAAAATTTCATCATATTTTTTCAGAAGATGCTGATCTGGCTATAATCAAATCAACTGTAATGGAAGGCAAGCAAGATATCGATTTGCATAAGCTATCGAAAATGTCCTATGAGATAGATCGGGTCGGATACAAACGCAGAGGCGGGTTAGCTAAAAGGCGGATAGCTGAGATATTACTTCATTTACACAAGGATAGAACATCTGAAGCAGAGAAATGGATCATAGATGCAATAGAAGAAGAAGATAAAAATGGGGCAATGTGGAAATTGGCCCGCGATTATTCTTTTTACTCTGAGTTGCTCAGGCAAAAAGGTGAGATGAAAAAAGCCAAGCATTATTTAGGTCTGGCAATTTCCACCATGAAAGAATGTGGTGCCGATGGCTGGGTGGAAAAATACGACAGGGGGTTAGCAGAATTTTCATAATTTAGTTCTGAGAAATTGCTAAAATATTCATGCGAAACAGAGAATTAGTGATATTAACGCTCGATTCAAATCTATTAACACCACCACGCATCGTAGCATCGTAATATCAAAACCTACAACCATT
>CP070700.1:2287909-2290690 GCA_020349865.1 Desulfobacteraceae bacterium | reverse complement strand
TCATTATAAAGGTGTTGACAAGGATTTGCTCCTCACGGGTGGCATACTGCATGACATAGGTAAGATTTATGAGCTTTCGTTCGAAACACACATTGACTATTCAGACTCCGGCCGTCTGCTTAATCATATCGTCATCGGCGTAGAGATGCTCGAAAAAAGGATTGCGAGCCTCCGTGATTATCCTGCGGATTTGAACGTTTTGTTGAAGCACTTGATCGTAAGCCATCACGGCACACGTGATTTTGGATCACCTGAACCACCCAAGACCCTTGAAGCCATCATCCTGAACTACTTGGACGACATGGATGCCAAGGTCACCGGCGTGCGTGCTTTCATGGAAGCCGAGTCCCCTGATGCCACATGGACATCCTACCACAGGCTTATGGAACGTTTCTTTTTTAAGGGTAAGGCAGGCAACTCAAGCCCTGAGGAGGTTAACGGATTAGCGCGTGAGGACGACCGCTCAACGTAGGCATTCAATTATCAGACAGTTTGTATTCAAGATCATTAAGTTTTTCCAGTTCTTCGGTCCTTTTCCCCCCTTCTCTCTTGCTGGGTTCTCCGCTCTCTGCCGCTTCTTCTTTCTATACCGCTCCTTTTGTGCCAAACGACCCAGTCTTCAGGTATGTAGAGCTCACCAGAAGATTCGAACTCATCTTGGTTTTGTGAGCACCCAAGTTTGACTACTTCCTGGAACCTGATTGCTTCTTCTGTACTCATGGACATTTCTCCGCGGCTCGTTCCATCTACAATGACTGTGAAGCGAGTATTAGTTGCATTTGATTCGCTAAATTTGAAATGTATTTTCATATGAACTCCCCTCCTCATCAATAATCCCCATGCCCTCAATATAGCACTCAGCTTGACATGTCCAGGAATAACTCAACATGCCTCCGATAGACGTAGCGATTATCGAATGGCGGCCTCTTAGCTCCTTTTTCCCCTTGTTTCTTGCCCACCCCAGACAAGAAGGACAAAACCTATACCTCCAGTGAGAAATGCTTCCACAATTCTGTCCTTGCCATAATCGCCGTAATAGGTGGCTGCAGCAATGAAAAAAACCACGGCTACAAGCTGCAGAAAATATCCGACGGCTTTACTGGGAGTGAGCATAGTAACACCCCAATAGATTTATTTTGTGAACTTGTTCCTCAATGCCAAAAGACCGATTAAGCCGGAACCGAAAAGGAGCATGGTCGAGGGTTCGGGCATGGGAGCAATTTGCTGTGCCACGACTACGACTTCCATGCCAGCCACGATTAACATCATTGCACACAAAAACGCAAACAACTTCCTCATTCTGCTCCTTCCCTTTTTGGGCCAAGATTAACCGGATTGTACATAAATTCGCCCTTCAAAGTGAGCGACCAAGTATAGTAGCATATGATCAAAGAACATGCCAAGTTAGGCAATTCGGCTTTTGTCCTTAATTTCCAGCATGTTATCATGCTATCCGTCAATAGTCACCTCCAAAATATTGGTAACTAGGGTTATATATTGGGAAAAGAAATGCCAACTTTGAGCACTGCGAACCTTCCCGTTTCTAGCGGCAGATCTATTCAAAGACCCCTTGACAGCCAAATGATTTCTGTTCGAAGCACCGCAGAGCTACGCCTCATATTGTAGTGCTTTTACCTTGACAGCTCTACATGTAGTGCTATAAAGCGACAAATACAGGACGATTGTGTAATTCGAGTGAGATTTCATCCCACTCAGAAGCATGCTTTCAGTAGCCGCCCCATAAGGCTTGGAAACGGACACATGTTCATTACATTTGAGGGCATCGAGGGTTCCGGCAAGACCACCCAGATAAAGCTTCTCATCCCAGTACTGGAAGCAAAAGGCTATAAGTGTGTCTGCACCCGTGAACCAGGTGCCACTAAGATCGGAGAAGAAATTCGGGCCATTCTGTTGGACTCAGGCTATACCACTATGCTTCCTATAACAGAGCTTCTCCTCTACGAGGCTGACCGCGCACAGCACCTCCGTGAGATCATTGAGCCTGCACTGGCAGCCAATCAAGTAGTAGTCTCAGACCGATTCTTTGACGCCACCACGGTATATCAGGGATATGCTAGAGGCTTTGACCTAGAACTCATTGAGCAAATGCACGAGATAGTCATTGGGGACACGAAACCCAATCTTACCATCATCCTGGATCTCCCTGTGAACGTAGGGCTGAAGCGGGCATGGCAGCGTATCAGAACCCTGACAACCAGTCTTCGGGAGGATCGTTTCGAAAAGGAGGCCATTGCCTTTCACGAAAAGGTCCGCCAGGGTTATTTGACCTTAGCCAGGCTCGAACCGGAACGCATTCGTATCATTGATGCCTCCAGAGACCGCAAAACCGTCCACAAAGATATTGTAGCAATTGTCGCAAGTAGTTTGCATCCACCCGAAGGCAGCCATGAGACTTAACAGTCAGCCCACCTGGTTGTTTGGCACGATCCTGTCTTTCTTGTGCCTGGCAGCTGCCCCTTCCACCGGACAGGTCCTGAAAGAATCAGACATTGTACAACTCAAAGGCTATGCCTCTCATGAGTCCATTCATCCCGAGGACTCCTTTCGCATAGCCATTATTGCACACATAAAACAGGGCTTTCACATCAACAGCCACAGTCCAACTGATCAGTTTCTGCTGCCAACCATTGTCACGTTTAGTGAGACAAAAGGGATCACCTTCAGCCCTATAAGTTATCCGATCCCACAGTCGAAATCATTTTCCTTTTCGAAAGACAAAATGTCTGTCTATGAGGGCAAGATCTCGATCTTTGGCCATGG
>CP070700.1:2283062-2287809 GCA_020349865.1 Desulfobacteraceae bacterium | reverse complement strand
CCCGATGAATCGGAGATGCTTCAAGATCTCATTATGGCAGCAGTGAATGATGCATTGTCAAGGGCCAAAGACATGGTAAACGAAGAAATGGGAAAATTGACGAAAGGAATGAATATCCCCGGCATGCCTGGCCTAATATAAAGACCAGGAAAAGTAATTATATCGAGTGTTGTTGGGGTTTCATTTCAATTTGGGGTTTATCCACTAATTGACGGTTTTCGATTGATGATTCTTGAATTCAACTCATAAGTGCAACACTTAATAAGTGTTTATATTCAATGCATTAGGGGAAATAGGGACGATAAATTTTACAATGTTTTCAGTTTGTTATGTTTAATCCTAGATTGCATTATTACTTAAAAAGTAGGCATTTTAAAAAGTTGTAAGTGTTGCACTTATGAGTTGAATTCGCCATTGACTATCAGGGAAGAAGTAACAGTTTAGCTGTTTGAAAGTAGTATAAAAAATCCATGGGAATCTATCCACCATCTCTTGAAAACTTGATTGAGCAATTTTCCCGCCTCCCCGGTATCGGGCAAAAGTCTGCCGCCCGAATGGCCCTCTATGTATTGAGGTGCAACAGGGACCTGGCCGACAATCTGGCTAAGAGCCTGATAGAGATGAAAGAAAAGATCAGGTTTTGTTCCATCTGCTTTAATCTGACCGATGATGATCCATGCTCAATCTGCCGCAATGAAAATCGTGCCGATGGTACCATATGCGTTGTGGAAGGCCCTGGAGATCAGATTGCCCTGGAGGAGTCCGGTTCATTCAAAGGCAGGTATCATGTCCTTCATGGTGTGCTTTCCCCTTTGGATGGGATTGGCCCGGAAGACCTGAACATCGGAGCCCTTTTAAGTAGACTCGAGCGTGAAGGGATCCGGGAGGTCATCCTGGCCACGAATCCCACCACGGAAGGAGAAACGACCGCCTCATTCCTGGTCAATCTCTTATCGAAAAAAAACAGAGACCTTAAGGTAACCCGGATTGCCCTCGGTGTTCCCATGGGCGGTGATCTGAAGTATACGGACCGCATGACCCTTGAACACGCCCTTAAGAGCCGAATACCGATCCGCTTATGATCTCCGAACCAGTCCTCAGTAAAATATCAGATATTGTTGGCCCTAAGCACCTAATCACAAATCAGAAAGACTTGGCCGACTACGCCACAGACGCCACCAAGTTGGAATTCATGCCAGATGCGGTGGCCTTTCCAGGAAATACCCAGCAAGTCTCTCAAATTCTTCGGCTTGCAACTGCAAAAGGACTTCCGGTATGCCCCAGGGGAGCGGGAAGTGGTATGAGCGGGGGGGCCCTTCCCGTAAAGGGGGGCCTTGTTATGGGCATGAACCGGTTTGACCGTATCCTGACCATTGATCAGGACAATCTCATCTGTAAGGTGGAACCAGGCGTCATTACCGCGTATCTTCAACAGGCCGTTGAAAAGGTCGGTCTGTTTTATCCACCTGATCCTGCCAGTTTAAACATCTCCACCATCGGAGGCAATGTGGCTGAGTGTGCGGGCGGACTGAGGGCCCTAAAGTACGGCGTGACGAGAGATTATGTCCTGGGGCTGACAATTGTGCTTCCCACAGGAGAAATAATTAAGACCGGTGTGGAGACCATGAAAGGTGTAGCGGGATATGACTTGACCAGGCTCATCATCGGATCTGAAGGAACTCTTGCAGTCATTACTGCTGTCACTCTTCGTCTGATCCCAAAACCTACGGCTCAAAAGACTATGATCGCTTTTTTCCCGGAGGTCCCCTCGGCCGTCAAGACTGTCTCTAACATCATCCGAAATAAGATCATTCCGACTATCCTGGAATTTATGGATAGGCTTTGTCTTGAGTGTGTCAGGGATGAGATGAATCTTCCTCTTCCTGCCGGAGCTGGTGCCATGCTCCTGATCGAAGTAGATGGCGACCAGATTCTTGTGGGCCAAGAGGTAGAAAAGGTGCGGGATCTGTGTGAACAGGGAGAAGCCCTTAAATTCGAAGCCGCCGAGGGCAAGGAAAATGCGGAAAAGTTATGGGATGCCAGAAGAAACGTTTCCCCGTCTCTTTACAAGTTAAGGCCTCACAAGATCAATGAGGACATTGTCGTCCCCAGAAGTAGGATGACTGAATTAGTTGGCTACCTGGCCACATTGAGCCAACAGTATGGTCTCCCCATCCCCGCCTTTGGACATGCGGGCGACGGGAATATCCATGTAAATATTATGCTTGACAAAAACAATGCCCAGGAACTGGATAATGCCCATGTGCTGGTAAAGGCATTGTTTGAGAAAGTCATTCGGATGGGAGGAACCATTACAGGAGAACATGGCATCGGCATCACTAAAGCGCCTTATCTTGAAATGGAAATTCCCCGGGCTGGCCTGGAACTCATGTCCCGAATCAAAAAAGCCTTTGACCCTAAAGGGATTCTGAATCCAGGTAAGATTTTTACGTAACAGTTTAGCGCTTTTAAGGAATCATCATTGGGTTACCCGCGGCCTTTTTTGGATTATGTATTTTCAAGTCGCTAAATTGTTGCATGTTTGCGCATGTCAGCTGATCATTGTCATTAGTCTGTTGCGGAAGCAAAAACCATTATGGATTCACCAGTAAGAAATGAAGACGAATAGTAAAAACCGATCCTTTCCAGACTATATTATTTTGGGTGTTAAGGGTATTTGTATGGGCGCCTCTGATGTGGTCCCAGGTGTTTCCGGGGGTACCATGGCCTTTATCCTTGGCATCTACGAAGAGTTGA
Source organism: Desulfobacteraceae bacterium (assembly GCA_020349865.1). The sequence continues at coordinate 2,285,052 of CP070700.1, read as the reverse complement.
TTGATGCCATAAGGTCATTTGACCTGAAAAGTTTTGAATTCCTCGTGACATTGAAATTCCGGCCTTTGCTTGATCGCATTTCATGGCGGTTTCTTCTGGCAGTGGGTATTGGTATTTTTACGGCAATTTTCACTCTGGCCAGGCTCCTAAGCTGGCTCCTCCATAACAGTCCTGTTTTCATCTGGTCATTTTTTATGGGGCTGATTCTTGCCTCAGTAGTGAGTGTCAGCAGACGGGTTGAAAAGTGGCGAATTCTAACATGGCTATGTCTGGTAGGTGGCACCTTGGGGGCCTATTTTTTGGTGGGCCTGGTGCCGGTCTCAACCCCCAATGCTCCCTGGTTTCTTTTCCTTTGCGGGGCTGTTGCCATTTGTGCCATGATTCTCCCTGGAATATCAGGTGCTTATATTTTAGTCCTTTTGGGCAAATATCAGTATGTGCTTGACGCGGTCAACCACAGGGATGTTTTTGTCCTTGCTTTGGTGTCTGCGGGCGCCTGTGTGGGTATTGTCGCATTTTCCCGCATCTTAGGGTGGTTATTGCGAAATTATCATGATCTAATGGTTGCCATTTTGACCGGGCTAATGCTTGGCTCATTGCGCAAGGTATGGCCCTGGAAGGAAACAGTGGACAGTGTAGTGGACGTAAACGGCCGGGCAGTGCCTGTTTTGCAGTCAAATATCCTGCCCGGACAATGGAACGGGGAGGTTTTGGTTGCCCTTTCTTTGATGTTGGTCGGTCTTCTCGCGGTACTTTTTTTGGACCGATTGGGAAATCGAAACAGATGATGTTCAAGGTCTCAAAACGCCTTGATATCCCCAAGACCCAAGAGGGTAAAGAGTAACGTCACCGTGGTCTCGTCATCCTCTATTTCCGATACAATTTTTGCACCCCAACATTGGCTGTTGTAGCCCAGCCAATAGCTGTTTGAGATGTTTTCATGGAGGTCGATGTCCCTTTCTATCAAGGCGCCCACAGAAAATCCATAGGCCAGGTTTAGATCGATTGAAGCACTTAGAGCCTCCTGGATGTCTCTCTTGAATAGGTAATCTATGTTGAGCTTGTCTTTTCTCCCGCCTGACCGTTTAATAAAAAGGTCAAGGGAGAGGTCTGCAAGGGTTATTTCGTGGTCATAATGGTCCCACTCCGTCACGCCAAGAAAGTCAGCGGCCCCAAAAGGCTGCACTCTCATTGTGGCTTTGAGGGGTTCAAAGGGTCTTCTTTTTTCCCCGAGCTGTGTATCGCGCCTTGCTTCTTTAATATCGTAGCCTTGAGTAAGCGTGAGGGTGACCCACTGCCGGTATTTCACCATACCCTTTTCAGTTTCCAAGCGTGCGTCCAAGTAATTTTCAAGAGAAAAGGCGATCCTGTTTATCTTACCTTCTGCATCAATAGTTTCAAACCACGGGCTTTCTTCTTCCTCATCTTGAGGAACACGGTAGGTGTAACTGAGTATGGGTCGAATTTGATGCTTTAATCTTTTAGCACCCCACCTATCAAAATCATAAATTCGCTCAAGGCTGGTCAATAGGGTAGCGCCAGCCTCATAGGCTCTTTTGTATTGGCGATCAGCACTTTCCGTGTCCTCGTCAAGCCACTGCGCGTTATAAGTGTAGCGGAAAGACGGCTCAAATCCCAGGTATGGTCCAAGCCAAAGGGGAAACCTAAGTTTGGGAGACACGGATGCGCTATGACCCTTTTGCCCCTCTTCCCGCCACACGTAATCGTAGTCTGAGTTGAGGCTGAAAAACATGGGAAAATTGATTATCTGGTCAGGAAGCAGGATAAAGTTGAGTCCGCCCAGAGGTTGGGCTGTTTGGTCATCAGAAGGATCTTCAGGCCGTTGGTGATAGGTTGCAAGGGCCTGGAGGCTATAGTCATCATGGCCACGACTGAGTCTGAAATTTGATGTCCTAAAGGGCGAACGTTTTTCCTCTACGGGGCGTCCGTATTGTTCAACCAGATCGGGTCTTGCCTCAAAACCATAAAT
>CP070700.1:2277052-2282962 GCA_020349865.1 Desulfobacteraceae bacterium | reverse complement strand
TCAAAATCAAATCCGTGGTATGCCCCTGGATAGATTTTCAAGGAAACCTCATGATCAGAATCTCCCGAGGGCATCTGAGCGGAGCAAAAAGACGCCGGGCACCAGTCATCAAACTCACCGATCAGTATCAATAGCGGTGCATTCAAGTTGACCAACTCGTGATCGCAATATGGATAAAAAGCGATGGCTGCCCGAAAAGGGCTGTCCCGGATGTTATTTAGTTCTCTTAGCACGGTCCATCCTCCGTGTGACCATCCAACCATGGCGATCCGATTGGAATCAACGAATGAAAGTCCGGAAAGGTAAGATTTGGCAGCGTAAGCATCTTGCGCACGTGTTTCAGGTCCGAGAAGATAAGGATTGCTGCAAACGGTAGACAACCCCCGAGTTCCAAGACTATCTACTTGGAGAGTTACATAGCCCCATTTTGTTAGACGTTCCGCCCAGACTTCATAGACCTTCATAATTCCGCTGCAACCATGTAATAACACAACTGCAGGGCATGGTCCTTTCATTTGCGGCTTAGTCAGCTTTCCGTTAAGTATCAAAGGTTCACTGCTCCCAGGTATGCTGATTCCCTTGAATTTGACTGTATCAGCAGCGCCTGAAGTCGTCGCAATACTCATTACTAGTATTACTGAAATTATAATCTTTCTTTTCATATCCTTTGCCCTCATTTTTGCTTCCACTGCCCTTGCGATTAGTAGTTTCCTCGATAATCTAAATTATTGGTCAACCACCCTGCAAAGGGTTTCAAACAGAGGGACTCAAAGATGTGGGTTGTTCTAACGAACGCAAAAAATCAGATGAGAAATCAGATTCAATTCTGGAAATGGAGAACCGCTTCGGGTCAGTTGGAATGGGAGAATCAAAAATTGATTAGATACATTTATACTCAAATCTATGGGATTTAGTCAATGAAATCGAGGAATCCGTCAGGTGGCGATACAAGAAAGCCAAATATCAGCCAACCACCGATATATTGAGACTACCTCAGGTCGAAGGAAATCTGTGATACATAACGGAACTGACGAAAATTGGATGCATTTCAAAACCTGCTATATCTTGCCATTGGACCAACTATCTGAAATCAAATCATAATTGCATGTATGTTCTGCCTATCTCAGGTTTTCAAGGACCTTGATATCTCCCGAACGATAGCAGATATACCCACCCCAATATTGGGGGCATAAACCTAAAAACACAGCTTTTAAAAGTGAAGGTTTCTAATACGATACATCACATTCTTAGGGTAGCGAGGTCGATAGGTTTATAGCAGAAAGAAAAAGTTCCCGCTTGACCATCTTGCCTCCTACCGGCACTACATATTGTGGTTCCCCCTTCCGACCTCAATTATTCACATCTGGTTGCTCAGACGTCGAAAAAATGCCCTAAACTTGACATTTGCCGGGTGTTGGATAAAATACCAATTGCAATCTATTCAATTCACCAAACTTAAAACATATCAATAACATAGCCTCTAGCTTCTGGAGTAAGTAATGGAAGGATTCCACCAGAAGTTGCCAAAGCCATAGCCCCGGAGGGCATTCTCTATCTCTCTGGAGGCTTCCCCGCATATAGTCATTATCCCTAAGTAAATCCACACTCATCTTTTTCCGTTTTTGAATCAAATACGGGGTAATCCCATGGAACAGAAAAAAGCAAAGCGCAAACTGACCGCTATCCTCAGTGCGGATGTGAAGGGTTATAGTCACCTCATGCAGGATGACGAGGAAGCCACCGTTCGCACGATCACGGCCTACCGTGAGGTGATGACAAATCTTATCAAAGGACATGACGGTCGAGTGGTGGATGCCAAGGGAGACAATGTGCTAGCTGAGTTTGCAAGTGTCGTGGATGCTGTTCGATGTGGGGTAGAAATCCAAAAGGATCTCAAGGTGAAAAATGATGAGCTCCCAGAAAACCGCAAGATGGAATTCCGGATCGGGATTAATCTCGGGGATGTGATCGAGGAAGAAGAGACTATCTATGGGGATGGTGTCAATATTGCGGCCAGGTTGGAGGGGCTAGCAGATGGTGGAGGAATCTGTATCTCCAGGATGGCTTTTGACAATGTGAAGAACAAGCTTGATGTTGGCTATGAGTATCTGGGGGAGCATTCAGTCAAAAATATTGTTGAGCCTGTAAGGGTCTATAAGGTTCTGATGGAACCCGAATATGTTGGCAAGGTGATCGGTGAAGAAAGGCCAAAAGGAAAACAATGGCGCTGGGCAGCTGCAGCAATGGCTTTCGTTATTGTAGTTGGAGCCCTGGTCATCTGGAATTTCTATTTCCGTCCTCCGCCAATTGAGCCTGCATCGGAGGAGAGGATGTCCTACCCACTCCCTGAAAAGCCCTCCATTGCTGTGCTGCCATTTGTCAACATGAGCGAAGACCCAAAGCAGGAGTATTTCAGTGATGGCCTTACAGAGCAAATCATAACTGGCCTTTCCAAAATACCTTCACTTTTCGTAATTGCTAGAAACTCGACATTTGCATACAAGGGCAAGCCAGTGAAGGTTAGCCAGATTTCAGAAGAACTGGGTGTGAAGTACGTTCTAGAGGGCAGCGTTCAGAAGTCTGAAAACCGAATAAGAATAACAGCTCAGCTCATAGATGCCACAAAAGGTCATCATTTATGGGCAGAAAGTTATGATCGAAATCTTAGTGATATATTTGCTCTACAGGATGAGATCATGCTCAAAATAATGGCGGCCATGGCAGTGAAGCTTACCATGGGGGAACAGGTACAAGTATGGCGAAAAGTATCCACTGAAAATATACAGGCCCTAGAAAAACTCATGCAAGGAGTTCACTATGTGCGTCGAGCCACTAAACAGGATAATGCCCAGGCACGGAAATTGTTTGAAGAAGCCATTGCTTTGGATCAAGAGTATATAGGAGCTTATACACTTCTAGCTATGAGTCACTTGCATGATGCGTGGTTTAGATGGAGTGAATCACCTCGCCAATCGATGGTGCAGGCATTTAAATTGGGGCAAAAGGTCCTCGCTAAGGATAACACATATTCCCTTGCCCACTCCCTCATTGGCCAAATCTACCTTGTCAAAAGGGAATATGAAAAGGCTATTGCCAAGGGTGAAAAGGCAATTGCCCTTGATCCCAATTCAGCTGATGCGTATGCAAGGCTAGGCTATACCTTAACGTGCACAGGGAGGCATGAGGAAGCTATTGAGTCATTAAAGAGGGCCATCCGGCTAAATCCCTTTCCTCCCGCCTGGTACCTGCAATATTTGGGCATATCCTATCGCAATGCTGGGCGATGTAAGGAAGCGATCGCGGAGTTTAAGAAAGCGCTCCATCGTAATCCAGATTACCTCTATCCCTATACTGGCTTGGCATCGTGCTATATCCTATTAGGCCGTGAGGAGGAGGCTCGTGGCGAGGTTGAGAAACTTCTTAAAAAAAGTCCCACTTTTTCTCTCAAGCAGGTTTCTAAGACACTCCTTTATAAACAACCATCTGACAAAGAGCTCTTAATTAATGCCCTTCGCAAGGCAGGTCTTCCCGAAACACCGCCATTACCACTACCCGACAAGCCCTCCATTGCGGTGCTGCCCTTTGTAAATATGAGTGGCGATCCTGAGCAAGAGTATTTCAGTGATGGGATTTCAGAAGAGATTATCACGGCCCTTTCCAAAAGCCAACGTCTATTTGTAATCGCAAGGGAGTCTTCATTTTCCTTTAAAGGAAAGCCTGTAAAAGTCCAGCAAGTGGGTAGGGAGCTTGGAGTGAAATACGTGCTGGAAGGCAGTATCCGCAAATCTGAGGATCAAATACGAATTACTGCCCAGCTAATTGATGCCACTATCGGTCATCACCTCTGGTCGGAACGTTATGATCGCCAATTGCAGGACATTTTCGCTTTGCAAGATGAAATCACAATGAAAATCATGGCCGCTCTTCAAGTCAAATTGACGGACGGAGAGCAGGCCCAGCTTTATGCAAAGGGAACGGACAACATCGAAGCCTTCTTGAAGTGCTTGCAGGGTCGGGAATACTTGTACCGCTTCAGTAGAGAGGGCATTGATTTAGCTAGGCCTTTGCTTAAGGAAGCGACAGCCTTGGATCCAAACTATGCTCCACCCTATAGGTGGTTAGGTGGATCTCATATGTTGGATGTTATTCTTGGAGACAGTAAGAACCCAAAGGAATCTATCATGACTGCCATTAAGCTTGCTCATAAGGCCATCAGCCTCGATGAGTCCTTCGTCCCTGCTCACTGTCTGCTAGCGCGACTGTACGCTTTTATAAGGGAGTATGATAAGGCCGTCTCACAGGCGGAGCGAGCAGTCGCAATAAACCCCAATTCGGCGGACGCATATGACTATTTGGGTTTCGTTTTACACCAAGCCGATAGATCTGTGGAAGCTGTTCCATTGATAAAAAAAGGAATACGCCTCAATCCCATACCCCCGAAGAACTATTTGTACCATTTAGCGTTGGCATATACGGCTACCGAACAGTATGAAGAAGCCATTTCAGTGTTCAACAGCGTGTTGCAACGGGATCCAAATGATTTTCTTGCACACCTTTTCTTGACTCTCAATTATGCCGATTCTGGTAAGGAGAAAGAAGCCCGTGCTGAAGCCGCAGAGGTTCGAAGAATAAATCCTAAATTCCGTGCCGCGCGATTGAGAATGATGTCAGCTTCGAAAAATCGAGCCAGGGTGGAAAGGAGCATAGAAACTTTGCAGAAGCTGGGGCTGAAGTGAGTTGAAAGGAATTACTATATCTTGTGGTCACTTTCTGATCCCAAAAATTGCAGGTTACTTGCCGAGTGTTATCATAAAGTTGAGGTAACCATAACATACATGCAACCGGGATGACATTGCCGAGACGAATCTGAACTTTTGCGCTACCCAATATATAGTGGTTGCCCACATCTGTCCAATCCAACGCCGCTATATACAATACTTGCCAGATCTTGTAGCCCTGGTTAATCCGATCTCAGTAAAGTTTACAAACTAAATGTTTGAAAATTTTGTATTTTTATTTCTCCACAGGCATAGAAGTAGTCAAAACTATTGGCCTGTTTTTGGAGACCACAATATGTGGCAAAGACTGGCCGTAGCAAGGGCAGCGACTTACCATTGCAAATAAACGGCGATCAGATCTTTTCTGCGGACATTCCTTTGGCAGCATATTGCCGAAGTGCCTGGAAATAAGCGCTAATCTCAGGTGGGACCGCTGTAAAGCGAACCAAGTAGGTATTTGCCTGTTTTCTGGAGTGCTCAATTACTTTTCCATAGAAGTCCTTGGCCGCCAACTCCTCATCTACATCTCCCAGGTTCATCTTCATATTAGCTAATAAGGCGAGAGGTTCTGTCAAGGCAACCTCACAGCCCTTCTTTGAAAGCATGACAATGCGGCCCTTCATACCTTTCTTACCCACATGCTTTCCGCCTAGCACCTTGTATTCTACCGGGATCTGACTCACTAGGGTTACCTTAGCTGGCTCATCCCTCTCTATAACGAGATTGTATGGGCCCGCAATGCCACCTACCTCATAAATCGTTAGAGGCGCTTCAGCCCCTTTGGGCATCACCTCTTTTTTGTCGTCAATTCTGAGAACCTCACCGGCTTTTTGCCTAACTGATTCGGAAATGAGAATCTGTCCCCCAACTGTGTACGACTCGATCCGACTCGTCATGTTTACGCCGCTCCCGACTACAGCATACTTGCTTCTTTTACTTGAACCAATGTTGCCAACGATCACTTCGGTTTCGTTAAGGCCAATTCCCATCTCCAACTCAGGCAGGCCCTGTACACGGTTCTTCTTGTTTACCTTTGCCATCGCGTTCTGCATCTCTATCGCGCAGGCGATGGCACGTTGGGCTCGGTCCGGCATTTCTTGAGGTGCACCAAAAATAACCAGTAGCGCATCGC
>CP070700.1:2273888-2276952 GCA_020349865.1 Desulfobacteraceae bacterium | reverse complement strand
GACAACAATTCCTATCTTCTCCCCTTGAGACGTTTTTAGATGCGAAACGGATAGGCTTACGTGAGCAAAATCCCCCCTTTTGCCGTAGATTTCTGTCTCATATTCTGTGTTGTTTTGAATGGCCCTAAGGGTTTCAAAGTCGAACTGTAAATTTTTAAAAAAATTGAGATCAAAAATTTTATCAAACTTATTGCCAAGGACTTTTTTTGAAATGAAGCCGGTAATATTTTCTGCTGCGCGATTAAATGTCGTTATATTTCCTTTTAGATCAACAACCACCACGCCGGTGGCTACACTTTCAAGTATGTTACGGAGATGGTTTCTTACCTCCTCCTTTTCTCTTAGGTTTCTTTCTAATACTTTGTTCTTATTTTCTAATTCGATATTAAGCTCCTTAACTCTTTGTTCCAAATACTGATAGTGCTTTTCAAACCTTGAAGCCGCTCCGTTAAAAGAGTCGATCGCCTCACTGAGGATGCGAACTTCTTCGATACTTTGGTTTTTCTGAAAGCCTAAGAGTTCCATACGGTTATTGAAACCTTTATAACCACGACCTGTAAGCAAAGTCTGAGTTTCTTCAGGTTTGCCTGGAATTACTGCCCCTAAAACTTCTTCTTGGAAGTTAGTCTTTTGTGTGGCAAGAACTATGCCATTATGATCATGTGAAAATGGTTGAGAATTCAGGGGTTTTCTGGTTGCATAGAAATAAAAGTGGGGGCAAGTACAGTGTTCTGTCAAATCTTAATTGTTTGGTGTCATGTATTTGACACCAAACCTCAAAGTTTCAACCCACGTTGTGCAGTAAAATCCGTAGCGAGGTTCAGAAAACCAAAGCGAAACGCGCAGCTGGAGCGATTTTGTGACGCAGGCATATTCATAAAAATGTCGAGGAGCAAAATCGGGAAACAAGCGTTGTAGCAAGGATTTTCAAGTCGCAGTAGGAGACCACTGCACAATCTGGGTTCAAACCTTCACCGGGGAAAAACACAATAAATCGCCCCGCCTATGGGCGGGACTGGGCACAGCCTCGTGCAGAGGTGGTAGCGTACTTATCAGTAGGCGAGATCCTGGCCGAGGCGGGCACAGTCGCAAACAATGAAATAACTAATTGATAGGATAAAAGGCGAATTGATATAGACCCAGATATTCAGAAAAGGGAGTGTTTAAGATGTCTAACCTTTAAAGGATAGCATAACTGCCGCATTTTTGCTACATTGAAGCCAGTTTCGTTTCTTCTAAGTTGTGCCTTTTTATCTTTTCTACAAGGGTCGTTCTGTTAAGATGAAGAAGCCTGGCAGCCTTGTTTTTCACCCATTCGGTCTTTTCCAAGGATTGGAGAATCAGGGACTTTTCAAACTCAGTTACAGCCGTACTCAAACATATCCCATCGTCTGAAATCTCCATATTTGGTCGCGGTGCATGGACCTTCCCTCTCTTGAATTTTTCTGGCAAATCCTGGGATGATATCTCGCCGGTTTCTTTTAGGACCACAATTCTTTCGACTATGTTTTTAAGTTCTCTCACATTCCCAGGCCAGAAATAATACATCATGATCTTCATTGCCTCATCAGACACCACTTCAACCGCTCTATTATTTTTTTCGTTGAAGTGCCTGAGAAAATGACAAACAAGGAGGGACACATCCGATTTGCGTTCTCTTAAAGGGGGAAGTTGGATAGGAATCACATTAAGCCGATAATATAGGTCTTCTCGAAAAGATCCCTTTTGAACTTCTTCTTCTAAGTCCCGATGAGTGGCGGCAATGATTCTTACGTCAACTTTTATTGTTTTGCTCCCACCAACCTGCTCAAATTCTTTGTCCTCCAATACTCTTAAGACTTTCACCTGGAGCTCAGCGCTCATGTCACCAATTTCATCTAAAAAAATGGTTCCCCCATCAGCCAGCTCGAATTTTCCGGGTTTTGGGGATGTTGCGCCCGTAAAGGCACCCTTGACATGCCCGAATAATTCGCTTTCTAACAGATTTTCGGGGATGGCCCCACAATTGATTGGGATGAAGGGTTTGTCCTTTCGATGGGAGTTTTTGTGAATTGCCCTGGCGACCAACCCCTTACCAGTTCCACTTTCCCCATGAATAATAATTGTGCTGTCGGTGTCTGCTACTTTGTCAATTACCCTGAAAATCTCTTTCATATTTTCGCTTTGGCCAATGATTCCCTTATATTTATTTTCATTTTTTGGCTTGTCTGTGATGTCAGGAGTTTCCAGGTGTTCATTTGGATCCTCAAGGATGCCGTTACTTAAAGCAGAATCCGTCAACTCGTTCCCTCCCATGGCACTTATACTTCTTCCAATAACCAAGACATCCCACGCAAAGTCCATGCCAGATTCTAACAAGCGACTACGTAAGGGTATATGGAATTAAAGAGACTCTTGTTCAAATTCCTTATTTCAAGACATCATCACTAAATATTGGACATGACAAAACGCCACACGCAATATTTAGAGATATGTTACGGGCTATCGGTAACCGTCATGGATATAATAATTTGGCTTAATTGCCAAAAAGAGGAACCGCCTGGTAGGAAAGGGGCAAAATAAAAACGTTGGTTTTTGCAATTTGCAAAAACAGTGACAGTTCTCCCCGGGCTCACTTTGAGGGTAACTTACTACGGTATGACATTGGGTATCTATCTAAAATAACCAAGTTTAATGGGCAAATGGGTTATGCAGTTTTATCATAAAAAAATCAAATAGATTGGAAAAACAGATAGTTAGAGGTTAGAACCACTCGGAGCATGTTGAATTCATCTTAACCTTCTGGAATGACTTGAAAAATACTAAACGCTGCGCAGATGTGCAAACCGCGACTTATAATTTGCATTTTGCAACATTTCATCTGGAATACCATATCTCTTTATCTTTCTATAGAGTGTGGTAATATTTATTCCCAGCAAAGCGGCTGCTTCGGCCTTTTTGCCGCCGGTCTTGGATAGGGCCTTCTTGATCAAGATAACCTCATTTTCTTGTAACGTATAGACCGTTCCGGTTATTTTCGAATTATCTCCGAACTTTTTTATTTCAGAGGGAAGGTCAGTCACTT
>CP070700.1:2271021-2273788 GCA_020349865.1 Desulfobacteraceae bacterium | reverse complement strand
TTCGTGCCCGAAGAGCTCACTTTCAAGAAGGGTAGCCGGATAGGCAGAACAATTGATCACTATGAACGGCTGGGCTTTCCTGGGGCCCTGTTGATGAATGGCCCGTGCAACCAATTCCTTGCCGGTTCCGCTCTCACCCTGGATGAGGACAGTAGCATCTGTTGGGGCGATATCTTCAATCAGCTTGTAAATCACCTGCATCTTAGGATCCCTGCCGATTATGCCACTAAATTCCGCCGTCGCTTCGAGTCGGTTCTGGATATGATGTATCTCTTCTTCTTGTAAAACAGCTCGTTTGATAACCCCCGCGGCCTGGCTAAGGATCATTCCTATGGCATCAATTTCTTTAGTATTACACACACATTTACCGGGGCAGGCGATAACGAGGGCGCCAAAAGGTTGGCTTCCGTGGGAGAGAGGAACTATGGCCTGACGTGTTGTTTCTCGAAAACCTTCCGGTACGAGGGGAGGTCGTAATGATATTTTCTTCTTGAAAGAGACGCTCTCCAGGTCATTTAAAACATTCCTGAGACTTTGGATGACAACGGTTTCTTTCACGGTCTTGCGTCCATCAAATGACAAAGAAAACAAGTGCTCCCGGTTGCTATCGAAAACAAAAAGCACCATGTGACTGCATTTTAGAATCTGTTGAAACCTCTTGATGAGGAAGGACCCGATTTCTTTAAGACTGGATAGCGCACCGATTTCCTGAACAATACCACAAGATGTCCTTGTCTGATGGTGAGCGCGCTCCAATTCCAGGGTTTGTTCTTCGAGACGCCTTGTATAATCCTCCATGCGAGCAACCATGTGATTGAATGAAACAGCCAATCTCCCTACTTCATCTTGACTTTGAACCCCGACCCTTACACCGGATTCACCTTCGTCAATTTTCTGGGTTGCTCGAGCCAATTCAGCTAATGGGCTGGTGATACGTCTTACAAAAAGAAGGGTACCTGCCAGGGCGAGTAACAGAATTGCCAAGGTAAGACCGCTCATTTGCATCCACAACCTGGCTACCTGCCTTCGATAGAGCGTCTCGGAAAATCCGAGGCGTAAAACACCGGCCTTTCCCTCAACTATCGGCCAGGCAATATCCAAATAGCGCTTCCCGCTGGTGGATGCGATCTCCTGAAAATGGATCTTTTGCCCAATGGCGAGGTTGTTAGCATAAAGCAACTCACCGGGGATGCCTTTGGTGAATGTATGCGCAAGAATCTGCCGGTCTCTTAAAATAAAAAGATAGGCTATGGAAGGATTGCTTCGCACTTGGTGATTGAGCATTTTCTGGAGGGAAACCAGGTCGTTGATGAGGATCTTATCTGCGGCTTCGAGGGACACGGCATGGGCAAGATTTTCCGCGTGGGCGGTCATGGCATCTATTAGGCTGCTGCTGTAACGCTGTGTAAAGAGAAGGGAAATAAGCAGGCCGCTTCCAATAACCAGCAGAGAGACTGCCAACAATAACTTGCTCTTAAGGCTTTGAATACGCATGGGTTTTTTTCTCCAGTGAAGCTGTTTTCTGTTCAATCAGCCGGATGCGGTCGTACCATTCTTCTTGGGGATCTATAAAACGGTCTATCATCAAATCCTTTATGACCTTCCGCCCTTCAAAATCCTGATGCATGGAAAGGAGCAATTCTCGAGTGCGCTCTTTGAGTTTCCGGGGCAAGTGCCCTGAGGCTACTACCGGTGGAATGCCATATGGTTCCGATTTCCTGATGATCCGTGTTTTTGAGGTGAAGCCGGAGTCCTTGTGGTGATAATATTCCCATATGAGACTATCAACCGCAGCCCCATCCACAAGGGCCTTGGCCACGGCCAGAATGGAATTGTCGTGGCTGTAAGTGTAGATGGTTTTTTCAAAGAAGGACTCTGGCCGCTCTCCCAACTGAGCAAGCCAATAAGTAGGTACTAATTTCCCTGAGTTGGAGTCGGGATCAGTGAAAGCAAAAATCTTTCCTTTGAGATCTTCAAGCCCGTGAATGGCGCTCTCTTTGTTTACAATAAGATAGGAATGGTAAAAGTGGCTTCCCTGAACCACGGGAGTGGCCAGCAGCTCTAAACCGTATTTTTCTTTACCAGCGGCATAGGGACCGGAACATATGAAGGCCAGATCGATCTCCCCTTTGCCAAGAAGCTCATTGATCTCAACGTAGGTTTTTCGCTGAACGAGCTGAATGTTAAATCCGAGCTTTCTGCCGATATAGTCGAGGAGCTCACTATAGTAGACAAAGGTTTCCTTCGGCGAGATCATAGCCCCCACGGCCACTCTGAAAAATATCTGTTTTGCTGTCTGTTCATCTTCCGGCAGTGTCACGGCGACGGTTTTCGTGAAATCAACGACCACGGTATCGACATTATCGCGACAACCATAAGAAAAGAGCAGCATCGAGACGATTAAAAGCCTTGATGAGAAGCCGTACTTTTTTATGTGAGAAAAAAGAAAATCCATGCGCTTATCGTTTTTTCACGATATCTTCTAACTGGGTTTGGTTTTTCAAAAAACTTGTATTCTTATATAACTACCACACTGTGGTATAATATGCAAGCTTTTTTTCACCTCCGAATGATAATCTTTATTAGAGATTTTTATTACCCCGTCCGCTTGTGGCGGGGTTTCCGTTAGTGCCCTCTCCCTGAGACTGTGTCGCAATTACTTTTTAGTCATTGCGAGCGACCGCAGGGAGCGTGGCAATCTTTATGATATAAATGCCTTATGAGATTGCTTCGGTCATTCTTCTCCTTCGCAATGACATTATGACAC
>CP070700.1:2263063-2270921 GCA_020349865.1 Desulfobacteraceae bacterium | reverse complement strand
TCCATCCAGAAATGGCCCTTTTTGTCCGAACGCTTCGCGAGGACTCCCCACGCCTTCGGCGCGGGTCCCCGGTTTCACAATCTTGGCGTCACTTCGCCTCGGATCAATCTGCTGGATTCCTTGTGCGACGTACTACAGCACGTCTCCGCGTAATCCTTTGATTTTCTTGATCTTGTAAAAAATTGCTCATTTCTGAATCGGACACTTGATAGTGTCTTTATTTCATTTATGGATGGGCACTAATTAATTGAGTTTATAGGAATTCCTTTAGGATGAGCAGCTGCTTTCGGATGTTAAACCGTTAAGCCTTTTTTTAACCTCTCGAAATACCACTACAATATATTGTGTTATGATTATTTTATATCTACCAGATACATATAAATTATATAAATTTTAGTTAATTTATAAGAAAAGATTTGACTAATTGGGATATTTTTTTTAAGATAATATAGAAAATACTGATTCTCCGAAAGGGCAAAGTCGCTGAAAGGCGATGACGCAAAGCTACGGGTCTACAGCCAAAGGGCCATGATCGCCGGGTTACCGCCGGTTGGAGTGAAAAACGTCTTTGGGTGAGGGTGCTCAAAGACGTTTCTGTTTAAGGAATGAAAATAAAAGTTTATAGTAATAAATAGAGATTTCAAAGACATGACGGCTTCGTAAAAAGTCCATCTGCCGCTCGACAGGCTCGCGGCCCTGAGCATAGCCGAAGGGCTGCGTTGCGCTTCATCTTTAGTCATTCCGACGTACGTATAAGTACGCCTCATTCCTAAAGATTCGCGCGCCTTACATCTGGAGCTTTTTACTGTGCTGTCTAATTAAAGACTTTTTACGAGTTCATTAAGACATGAAAAATAAAAAGATTATACTGGTTTTTCCCGGACAAGGCTCACAATATGTGGGTATGGGGAAAGAACTCCATGAAAAATTCAAGATTGTTCGGGACATATATGATCGGGCAGATCGAGTTCTTGGATATAAAATTTCTGAGCAATGCTTTAAAAAGCCTGGGTTTGGGAAAAAGATTATGCACAGGACTGTTCTGGACAAAACCATCTTTACCCAACCCGCTGTGCTAACCACGAGCTATGCATGCTATAAGGCGCTCGAAGAAAAATGCGAGGAGCGCAATATCGATCTAAATGTTTCCCTGTTGGCAGGGCACAGTTTGGGTGAATATACGGCATTATTAATTTCCGGAGTGATGGATTTTGAAACTTGTTTGAAGCTTGTGGCAAAAAGAGCATTCTTTATGACAGAATTGGGTAAAGGGTACCCAGGTGCCGGACTTATGGCGATCGTGGATAAAAAAAGAAATTTAAATTATAAGAGGATATGTGATCTATGCAAAGATTTTGAACTATATGTCACATTGAACAATACTAAAAAACAGATTGTCATTGGAGGATCCAAAAAGAAATTAGCTGAGCTGTCAAAAGAATTAAAGAAGGAAGGCAAGTTGGCAAC
This sequence comes from Desulfobacteraceae bacterium, assembly GCA_020349865.1. Next base: position 2,269,454 of record CP070700.1, on the reverse strand, counting down.
GATTTTAAAAGTGGAGGGTCCCTTTCATACCCCTATTATGAGGCCAGCTGCAGAGAAGCTCAAAAAAGAATTAGAGAAAAGCCGACTTTCAATTGGTTCAAAACCAGTCATAGCAAATGTATCAACAGATGCTATCGTAGACCCTAATCATATCAGAAAAGAGCTTTACGAACAGATTTTTAAGATTGTTGATTGGAGAGGCTCCGTTGAGAAGGTGATTGGTAATGGAGGGGGATTGTTTATAGAAGTCGGCCCAAAGAGGGTTTTAAGTAATATGATTAAAGATATTGACACATCGATATCGTGTTTGAATGTTGAAGATGTGGAGTCTCTTGAAAAAACAGTGAATGAATTAGAAAAACAAACAAAGGATTTATCTGAAGACATCTCTCAGGGTGAATCCCAGTAATAATGAACAGAATGCGAATAAATACAGAAACCAATCTTTGTTGAATGCAGGGATTGGCGTTTTAAAAAACAGATAAAAATTCAAGCTCCTTTTTTTCAAGCACCCCTATCCGGTCCCTCAAAAGGGCTGCTTCCTCAAACTCCAATCTTGCAGCCGCGGCCTTCATCCTGGCTGTGAGATCCTCAATCATCTCATCAAGGCGCTCTGGTGACACATATTCGCCTTCGTCTTCTGCCACGGCAGGGATCGTCACGTAATCAGCTTCATAGACGGAGCCCAGTATATCATCTATATTTTTTTTGATGGAAGTGGGCGTGATGTGATAAATTCTGTTATATTCTACCTGGATTTCGCGGCGTCGATTGCTTTCATCCATTGCCCTTTTTATTGATTCGGTTATCCGGTCCGCATAAAGCACTACGGTCCCGTTAATATTCCTGGCTGCCCTTCCACATGTCTGGATAAGTGATCTTTCTGAACGGAGAAATCCCTCCTTATCCGCGTCAAGTATAGCGACAAGAGAGACCTCGGGCAGATCAAGACCTTCCCTCAAAAGATTGATGCCCACCAAGACATCGAAGGCCCCTAATCTAAGATCCCGGATGATGTCCATTCTCTCAATGGTCTTTATGTCTGAATGCATATATCGTACATTTACACCCAGGTCCGAGTAATACTCAGTAAGATCCTCGGCCATTTTTTTTGTCAAAGTGGTCACAAGGACCCGCTCGTTTTGTTCCACCCGCTCTCTAATCCAACCCAGCAGGTCATCCACCTGATTTGTTGCAGGCCGGATGATAACCGTGGGGTCTGTTAAACCTGTGGGTCTCACGATTTGTTCTGTTATGGCCTGTGCCTTTTGGAACTCATAGGGGCCAGGGGTAGCCGAAACATAGACGCTCTGTTTGACCTTCTCTTCAAATTCTTCAAATTTAAGTGGCCTGTTATCGAGGGCAGAGGGAAGCCGAAATCCATAGGTTACAAGGGTCTCTTTCCTGGATCGATCACCCTTGTACATGCCATTTAACTGTGGTATGGTAATATGGCTTTCATCAATAATAACTAAAAAATCTTTAGGAAAGTAATCGAGAAGTGTTGGCGGATGTTCCCCGGACGCCCTGCCGGTCAGGTGCCTCGAATAGTTTTCAATCCCATGGCAATAACCCATCTCCATCATCATTTCCAAATCGAACCGGGTGCGCTCCTCAATACGTTGCGCCTCTAATAGTTTGTTCTGTGAACGGAAGTGCTGGATCTGTTCTTCGAGTTCTTCCCTTATTTGGCGGATGGCCCTTTCACGGATATCAACGGTAGTAACATAATGGGTCGCAGGATAAATTGTTATCCGGTTGAGGGCCTTGATGGCCTTTCCGGTTAACGGGTCAATCTCCTGAATAGCTTCGATCATATCCCCGAAAAAACTGATACGCACTGCTCGGTCTTCCTCGTGAACAGGGTAGATATCCAAGACATCTCCTCGGACACGAAAGCGGCCTCTATGAAAGTCAATTTCACCCCGCTCGTAGTGGATCTCCACAAGCTTTTTAACTGCATCCTCCCTTGAGAGAATACTCTCCTTTTCTACATAAAGGAGCATATTATGGTAGGCCTCGGGCGAACCCAAGCCATATATGCACGATACACTGGCCACAATTATCACATCGTCCCGGTCGAGAAGGGATCTTGTGGCGGCATGCCTCATCTTATCGATTTGTTCATTGATGTGGGCGTCTTTCTGGATGTAAGTGTCTGACTGCGGGATGTAGGCTTCAGGCTGGTAGTAATCGTAATAGCTGACAAAATACTCCACAGCGTTTTTTGGGAAAAAGTTCTTAAGTTCCCCGTATAATTGAGCTGCGAGTGTCTTGTTGGGTGCAATAATAAGGGTGGGTTTTTTCACCGTGGCAATGACATGAGCCATGGTAAAGGTCTTGCCAGAGCCGGTGACTCCCAGCAAAACCTGATGAGCGAGTCCTTTTTTAACGCCCTCTGAAAGCGTTTTAATAGCCTCTGGCTGGTCCCCGCATGGCGTAAGGTCAGTGATGATTTCAAACATCAAGTCTCCAGGTGGTCCCCTGTGGCCCATCTTCTAGGATAACGCCCATGCCCTTCAGACGTTCTCGGATCTCATCGGCCTTTGCCCAGTCCTTGGATGCTCTTGCTGCGGCCCTGTTCTCAATCATCTTTTCAATCTCAGTGCGATCCACAGGTGACTCAGCACCAGCCAATTGCCTGAAGAATTGATCCGGCCGCTCATGCAGAATGCCAAGAATGCGGGCTGCAATGAGAAGTTGATGACGGTCATTTTCCAGCCGACTGCCGGTTATTTCAACAGGGGGGTCCTCCTTTGAGTCCAGCAGTTTATTCATCTGTCTGACCTTCTCAAAAACTAGACCAATGGCTCCTGCTGTATTCAAATCATCATCCATCATGTTAACGAACTGCTCCATGAAGGGATCACTCTGATCTCCGGATAAAAACACCTCGGATAGGCTTTCTCTCTGAATGGGGCCTGACACATTCTCCAGCCTTTGGAGGGTCCTGTAAATTCGAATAAGGCCGGACTGGAGAGCAAGTACTGGATTTTTAGAAAAATCAAGAGGACTCCTATAATGTTTGGATAGAAGGAAAAGACGCAGGACCTCGGGGTGATAAGACTCTAATGCGTCACGTATGGTCAGAGAGTTCCCCAATGATTTTGACATTTTTTCCCCTTCAACAATGACAAAGCCGTTATGCACCCAATATTTAGCAAAATTGCCGTTGTTGGCTCCTATTGACTGGGCCCTTTCATTCTCATGATGGGGGAAAAGAAGATCCTTGCCCCCCCCATGTATATCAAAAGTGGGACCCAGATAGTGGTTGCTCATCACAGAACATTCTATGTGCCAGCCGGGCCTGCCGGGACCCCAGGGGCTTGGCCATTGTGGTTCCCCTGATTTTGCCCCTTTCCACAATACAAAATCCATGGGGTGCCTTTTTTTCTTGTCCACCTCAATCCTGCTACCCGCCTGCATATCATCAAGTTTTCGCCCTGAAAGCTTGCCGTAGCCATTGAACTCTTCAACTGAGAAGAACACGTCATTCGCCTCAACATAGGCATATCCCCGGTCCAACAAATCAGTGATCATCTCGATCATGCCGTCAATATGTTCTGTGGCCCTGGGTTCCACATCAGCTTTCAATACATAGAGCCTTTCCATATCCTCGTAAAAGGCATCAATATATTCCTGGGCCAGGGCACTGGTTTCCTTTCCAAGCTTATTTGCCCTCTCAATAATCCTGTCATCCACGTCAGTAAAGTTACGAACATAGGTGACATGGAACCCCCTTGCCCGTAAATATCTTACCAGGACATCAAAGACGATGGCTGACCGTGCATGACCAATATGGCATAGATCATAGACGGTCACCCCGCACACATAGATGCCTACCTTGCCTTCCACCAAGGGATGAAATATTTCCTTTTTCCGAATCGCCGTATTATATAATTTCAGAGTCAACTAGCACGCTCCTTGTTTTTTAATTGGAATCAGAGATTCAAGTCCTCTGGGCGTGAATCTTTACTGAGAGTATTTTCCTCTAGGAGCAACACTGCATCCAGGAGACTTAGTACTTGCAATCTACCCGTTGCAGCTGCACTCAATCTGATTCACTTTCGGCTATTATATTCACGAGGCTGACAACGGCGAAGGCCTCTATTCCCTCACCGCTTCCACAAAACCCCAGTCCTTCGGTAGTGGTTGCCTTGAAATTGATTTGACTGGCATGCGTTTCAAGGGCTTTAGCCACCTTCTCACGCATCATAGGAAGATGGGCAGCCATTTTCGGACTTTCCGCAACGATAGTTGCATCGAGATTGTTTAACTTATATCCATCTCGTTTCATCCATCCAGCCACCGTTTTCAGCATAGACAAGCTGCTTGCTCCCTTATATGCGGGATCCGTATCAGGGAAGTGCTGGCCTATATCTCCCATTCCCAGCGCACCTATTACAGCGTCGATTATGGCATGAGTCAGGACATCTGCATCAGAATGGCCTTCCAGGCCAAGTCTGTGAGGGATCTTGACTCCCCCAAGGAATAGGGGGTGCCCTTCAACCAAACGATGTGCGTCATATCCAAAACCGATTCGAATCAAACCTATTCCTTTCTTGACAGGACTGTCGGGATTTACGTAATTTCAAATCCTGTGTAGCAGTTTAGCTATTTGAAAATAGTACAAAAAGGGAGATAATCTAATGATAATTTTTCAAAACACTAAACGGTTACAAGCCTGTTATCCTGTCCAAGACTTTAATGGCAACTACTGCAATTGGTGCGTGAACAGGAAGAACAACCAGATGAGCCCGAGGCAGGTGTAAAACTTTCGCTGCTCTTAAAGCCGCATGTTGACATGAGACGTTCCAGTTTGTCCCGTTTGCAATGGGGGCAGGACACCTTATCATCCCCACCAAAAACGAGGGTCTCAAATTCCTTTTCGCAATTCAAACATTTATATTCATATATTGGCATTGCTTCTTTCCTCTTTTCTTTATTGACTTATTTCGTTCAATCCTTCAATAACTGCCGCGGCCAGAAGGGGAAACATGATTTCGTGGTGGCCCACCAGATTATAACCTTTTCCCCCATCCAGGGTAGGCCGGTGGACAACGTTGGTTATGGGTCGATAATGCCGAATAAAATCCATATTTACAGTTGTAAAGTTCCTTACTTCGTATCCCAAATTCCTCACAAGAGTCAGTGCCTTAAGAAAAACTTCCGGCAGTATCACAGCAGATCCAAGATTAATAAAAACTCCCCCCTCCAAAGCGGAAACGAGACGGGCAAATATGCGAAAGTCCAGATGAGAGGCCCTGCCAATGGATGCCCCATCTGCATTGGGATGAAAATGGATAATATCGGTTCCCATTGCCACATGAACCGTTACCGGAATATCGAGTTCGTAAGCCTTTACCAGAAGGCTGTAATGATTATAAGGGAAATTTTCCTTTATCAGCATGGCGCCGACCGATCTGCCGAGACCCAGGCTGTGTTTAGCCCCCTCAGAAATTGCTAAGTTAAGAAACCTACCTGTCTCCTCAGCCATGCCGAATTTGCCGGCTTCAATTTGTGAGGCCACGTCTTCTGATGTGCCTCCAACCATGGCCACCTCCGCATCATGTATTATACCCGCGCCATTCATGGCCACGCCGCTAATGATCCGCCGGTTGAGGAGGTCCAGAATAATAGGGTTAAGGCCAACCTTTATTGCATGGGCGCCCATGGCCAAGATAATTGTCTTTCCAGAGGCTGCGGCGTGTACAAGATGGTCGACAATCTCAGCAAAATCGTTTGCGGCAAGAATTTTTGGCAACGATTTCAACCACTGGTTCATGGAACCTCCAGGCTGCCATGCACTGCTGAAATCGTCAACTTTTACCTTGTTAGGCCTCTCTTTCAGGGGATATGATTTTACCTTGTCTAATGATATAGGGGTCCATTTAGGCATAATGTACACTAACAGAAAAACATTGTGGGGTTATTGAGTTCCCCATTTCAAATTTCCAGTTTCTTTTAGTAAAAGCGTCAGAACCTCATTTTAGGATCGTATGATAGATTACTCTAAGAAATTTATCTTAGAACCTACAGAGTCCTATTCATCCGGTAAATGCCTTTTGAAAAGGATGTAATCAACCAGATGACACAGGATATGCCCGGCCAAAATGTGTGCCTCCTGTATCCTGGGGATCAAATCAGTGTTTGCAACAAGGGCCAAATCGACCAGATCCACAAGCTTTCCCTTGCTGCCGCCCATGAATCCAGCCGTGTATATCCCCAGCCTGCGGGCGGCCTTTACGGATGACAATAGGTTTTTCGATTCACCGCTCGTCGTAATAACCAAAAGAATATCCCCTTCTATTCCCAAGGCTTTTATCTGCTTGGAAAAGACATCATCAAAGGAATAGTCGTTTCCAATACTGGTTATAATCGAAGTGTCAGT
>CP070700.1:2260164-2262963 GCA_020349865.1 Desulfobacteraceae bacterium | reverse complement strand
TTATAGGATTAGCTCCGTAGAACGGGTTCTAATGGTTTTTTGCCCCCTTCGAGGGGGCTTCATCATACCACGTCCTACGGGCGTGGTTGCTGATTAGTGATGAAAAAACCGATTGTATCAATTAATAAGTATGAGTCTTCCCCTGACTCCCTCGCTAAAGCGATTGAAGAGGCGAAGGGTTTTGAGAAGCTTCAAGCAAAGCATCGGGTCTTGATCAAACCAAACCTGGTTGGGTGGGACCCGGTCTATCCGATCGCGCCATACGGAGTCTACACAACCTCCAAGTTGGTGGAAGATATGGTGATCCTGTTAAAGGACTATGGGGTGAAGGATATCACCATAGGAGAAGGATCAGCACCGAGAGGTAAAAAAAAGAAAGATCAGTTAGTAGGAACACGTTTGATATTTAGTGCCTTAGGATACCCTTACTTAGTAAAGAAGTACGGGGTGAGATTAGTTGATTTTTTCGAAGAGCCCTTTGAGGCTGTCGAGTTTGAGGGTATATCCTTAAATATTTCCAAGGCTGCTTTAGAAGCGGAATTTTTGATCAATATGCCCGTTCTCAAAACCCATAACCAGGCGAAAATTTCCCTTGGGCTCAAGAACCTCAAAGGGTGCATAGACCTGAAATCACGAAGGTTATGCCATCATGAAAGCATCCCCTTGGACTACTTTTGCTCCCTCTTCGTAGAAATGATTCCTCCCTCCGTAACGGTGCTTGACGGTATTTATGGTCTTGAAAAAGGGCCCTACTATCTGGGAACCGCGCACCGGATGAATGCTGTGGTCGTTTCCCGGGATCCCTTAGCGGTTGATGTGGTTGGTGCGATGATGGCGGGCTTTGAACCTTCGACTGTCGAGCATCTTGCAATCCATGCCAAGAGAAATAACCGTTCTTTGGATTTAGATTCCTTGTCTTTGAAAGGTCTTCATCCAGATGAATTTAAGAGATTCCTTAAGTGGGATTATAACTGGCGGGAAGACAACACAGGGCCAAGGAATTGGGACAAGCTCGGGGTATCAGGTATTAGCATACCAAAGTATGATCAGACGATTTGCACGGGGTGTTCCTCAATGTATAATCCCTTGTTAATGCTCATCACATCTGCCTACAAGGGAAAATCCTTCGATGGAATTGAGGTACTTACCGGAAAAAAGATGAGGTCTTCCCCTGGATTTAACAAAACCATTCTTTTTGGCAACTGCATGATAAAAAAGAATCGGAAGGATCCTAACATTAAGGAGCCGGTTTATATTAAGGGCTGTCCAGTCGCCATGGAGGAAATCATCGGGCAGTTGGAAAACATCGGGTTAGAGCCTGATGTCAGTTTTTTCGCACGATTTCGGGAGTCATTGGCCAAACGTTACCGTGGTAAACCGGATTTTGATCCAAGCCACTATTTCATGCAAGGTGCAACAGGGAAAAACGCTTGAAGGTTCCATGCGGACCATGTATTGATCAGAGTTCCGAAATGTCAAATATGTTCAATATTATCAAAAAAACAATAAAGCATATTTAACCCAGGGTTCTAAAATGCTTGTTGATTGATCTTTCATCAGGATTTATTTGAATAAGTCTTTGGTTTTGAAGCAAGGAAGCAAGCGATCACAATGGCGAATATGCATGCACGTTGGACAGCCCTGATATGAAGAGGTGCATAGAGAAAAGATAATATCACAGGAGATAGTGCGTAGCCAGAGAACTTAATGGCGTTGTAAACCGAAGTGACTGGTTGACGAAGTGACGGAGAACTCTCAACGGCCATTGTATTCAGCGAGGTCCAGGCGGTGGCCGCTCCTGTCCCAAGGACGAGAAAGCAGATGAGATAAGGAGTGAAGGCATTCGGGCTTAAGACCATCATGACTACGGAAAGGATGGCGATCGAACAACCCCCAAAAAAGACCTTTTTCCTACCCAGATGATCGCCCAGAAATCCTGCTATAGGCGAAACAATGATGCCTGAAAAACCTGTGCCAGACAGGATGGTGCCAATTTGATCCGATGGAAGACCGAGACTGGTCTTCATATGATCAGCCGTGAAGGTCATAATTCCAATATAGGCGATGAACAGACTAAATGCAGCGAGGCTCAGGTAAAGGACACCTGGTTGTAGCAGAGCCTGTTTTAGAATAGGAAGGATCTCAAGGAGTCCAAATTGCTCTCCCTTTCCTGGCTGTTTGGTATCCCTTGAAACTGCATAAAGGGTACCTGCTCCTAAAGCAATGGCGCTCAGGAAATAAAAGAACCAAGGCCAACCATAACGGACTTCTATCAGCCCCGAAATAAGCGGCCCGAGGGTGACTCCAACAGTATAAGCCAGTCCAAGAATTCCCATTGCCTTGCCAACATGACGCTCTGGAACGAGTTCACCTATCAGGGCCATAATAACGGGGGTGAGAAACCCCGCTCCTATTCCCTGAACGATTCGGCTAGCGAGCAGTGTCCACAGACTGGGTGACAGTCCACACATGGTAGCCCCCAAGGCATAAACAGCAAATCCAAATAGAAGGGTCTTCCTTACATCGAATACCTGAGCGATCGACCCTGAGAAGATCAGGATGATAATAAAAGGGGCCATATAGAAGGTAATTGAGAGAGAAGCGGTGCCAAACTCAACGGCCCAGTCCTGGACAAAGACGGGGATCAGAGTGACAATACCAAACCCACCAAGAGGCCCTATGGCTGCACCGATATAAAGGGGAAGGAGTTTTTTAACGTCCAAAATGAAGGCTCCCTGTTTTTAAAGGCCTCATCAATGATAGGTGGCTTTGATTTCAATGTGAACACTAAGTAAATGA
>CP070700.1:2256343-2260064 GCA_020349865.1 Desulfobacteraceae bacterium | reverse complement strand
TGATGTTTGGCGTCATGTTCGGGGATGTAGGGCACGGCCTGGTTTTGTTCCTTTTAGGTCTTTATATAAGCCAAAAGGTCAAAAAGGCAAATATTGTCCAGATAGGGCTTATTGCCATGGAATGTGGGGTTATGTCCACCATCTTCGGATTTTTATACGGCTCTGTCTTTGGTTTTGAGCATGTACTGCCGGCCTTATGGTTTCATCCCATGGAGAATATTTACTATTTTATGAAAGTAACAATCCTCTTTGGCATTGGCATCATTAGCCTTGGCCTTTTACTGAATATCATAAACTCGATCAATAACCGTGATTTTCTCAAAGGGATCTTCGGAGAATTCGGCGTGATGGGCCTGCTCTTTTACTGGGGATGCGTTGGATTGCTCATCCTCTATATGGTGAAAGGGGAACTTGTTTCAAGCAATGCTTATCTCATATGGCTTCTCTTTGTTCCCCTGATCATCATCTTTTTTAAAGAGCCGCTTTTTAATCTCTATAACCGGGTAGTCTTAAAGGAAAAGGTAAAGATATTTCCCTCTCATGTGGGGCTGTATTTTCTGGAGTCATTCATTGAGATCGGGGACACCATCATTGGATTTCTCTCAAATACCGTTTCCTTTATCAGGGTTTCCGCTTTTGCCCTTGCCCATGCGGGACTGTTCCTTGCGGTATTTGCACTTGCCCAGACCATGCAAAATCTCAAAGGGGGGATCTTATGGTACTGGGTGATCGTGCTCCTGGGAAACATCGCGATTATTGTGATTGAAGGCCTTGTGGTCTCCATACAGACAATACGTCTGGAATATTATGAGTTTTTCAGCAAGTTTTTCAAAGGGGGAGGAGAATTGTACAAGCCTTTGAAAAGTTGACAATTATAAATTTACAAACCTTTAGGGGGGAATAAACTATGATTGAATCCAATTATAAACTATCGAGATATCTATCCAGGTATACAATCAAATATATAGAAGATAACTTTGAAGAAAAGGAGAGGGAAGAAATATTTCAGTTAAAGAGGGTGAAGAAAAAATTTTAATCGTTGGTCAAAGTTTGACAATAATTTGGTTATTTGGTAAAATGTTTATTGATTATTAAATAAATATTTTACATTATCATGGGGAATTTTCAAAAATGGATGCTAAATCATGGGTTAGTTATAAAGCCCGGGCTAAGATCATCAAAGCAATAGCTCACCCAACGCGTCTTTTCGTTTTGAATGAATTAAAGCGCCAGGAAAGATGTGTTTGTGAGCTTACAAAAATGGTCGGTGCAGACATGTCCACTGTATCCAAACACCTTTCCATACTCAAAGATGCAGGCATTGTTAAAATTGATAAACGGGGGACTCAAATCTATTATCAATTAAAAGTGCCATGCATTTTAGAATTTGTTCATTGCGTGGAGCATGTATTAAAAGCCAATGCAAAAGAACATTTGGCATTGGTTTTATAAAATCATATAAAACCAAGTCTGATCTACTTCAGATCAGAATATTGTATGGATTAATCATTGACATTTTTAACCAAATATTTAAAACGGACTGAAAAATCATATGGTGTGTCCATCTGCATTTTTTTCCGACTTTTCAAAGGGTAAATTTTGAATCCTTCGTTAATCCATAAAATTAGCAAACAGAAACACAATAAATAAATTTTTTTATTAATTGTTTTTTTGCCAATTAACCATTATTAATCGGAAAATAATGATAATACAAAAAAGACCAGTATGCTATTGTTGGTGGATCGGAGCTAATTTCCTTCTCCCAAAATACCTTTATGGTATTCCAACACGGATTTTGTTTTCATTATCTTGAGAAATTATATGAATTATATGAACGAGAGGAGCTAAAAGGAAATTATGGAATGGAAAAGGGAATGGAAGCCCCTTTTGTTGATTATAGGTTTTTTTCTGTTTTGTTACTATCTTCCTGTGGGAACGGAAAGGTTCATCAACGGGATCATGGAGGCCCTCCGCCTTACCAAATGGTATGCCAGGGAACACGTGCTTTTATGCCTGGTTCCCGCATTCTTTATAGCAGGCGCCATAGCAGTTTTTATCAGCAAGGAATCGGTCATGAAGTACCTGGGCGCAAAGGCAAACAAGGTGCTTTCCTACGGCGTTGCATCGGTTTCAGGCACCATCCTGGCCGTGTGCTCTTGCACGGTACTCCCGCTTTTTGCAGGTATTTACCAGATGGGAGCCGGCATCGGGCCTGCAACGGCATTCCTGTACTCAGGGCCGGCCATCAATATACTGGCGATCATCCTCACAGCACGCGTCCTTGGTCTTGAGATGGGCGTTGCCCGCGCGATAGGCGCCGTGGCATTCAGTGTCGTCATCGGCCTATGCATGCATCTCATCTTCAGAAAAGAGGAGATCGAGAAGGCTAACGGCCAGATGGCCATGCCCGAGCCAGAGGTGTCAAGGCCCCTCTGGCAAAATATTATCTACTTTGCATCCATGGTGGGGATACTGGTCTTTGCCAACTGGGGGAAGTGCCAGGAGACAACCGGATTCTGGTATGCGATATATGCGAACAAATGGCTACTCACAGGCATCCTTTCTATCCTGTTCAGCCTAATTCTCATTGCCTGGTTTAAAATTTTTTGGTGGAAAGCGACTCTTGCAGCCGCACCTGCTGGCATTCTCATCCTGCTCTTTCCCCATGAGCCCATAATCCCATTCACAGCCGGAATCATCGGCCTTTCGGTAATCACCGGCACGGACGAGGGGGAAACAGGGGAATGGTTTAATGCATCATGGGATTTTACCAAGCAGATCCTACCGCTCCTTTTATTCGGCGTGCTCATCTCCGGCTTTCTCCTTGGAAGGCCCGGAAATGAAGGCCTTATACCATCGGTCTGGGTGAGCAGGCTAGTGGGGGGGAATTCGTTATTTGCCAACTTCTTCGCCTCCATCGTGGGGGCATTTATGTATTTTGCCACGCTCACGGAGGTCCCGATCCTCGAGGCCCTCATCGGAAGCGGTATGGGAAAGGGGCCTGCGCTCGCCCTCCTTCTTGCGGGACCGGCCCTCTCACTTCCCAGTATGCTTGTTATACGCAGTGTCATGGGCACTAGAAAGACCATTGTATTTGTGATGCTCGTGGTCATTATGGCCACATTTACCGGTTTGATGTACGGATTGATATTCTGAAAGGAGAAATTCATGAAAAAGCTAGAGATTCAGGTTCTGGGAATGGGCTGCCCCAAATGCAGAATGTTGGTTGAAAATGCGAAAAAAGCAGTGAGTGATCTGGGATTGGACTACGAGATCAAGATGCTTATGGATATGAGGTTTGGTATGATAATGACCACCCCTGCACTTATTATTGACGGTAAAATCAAAATAACCGGTGAAGTAGCTTCCGTAGAAGAGATTAAACAGCTAATATTGGAGAATATGACGGTTTTTAGATGATCTTTGAATAAAAGTTAACAAAAGAAAAGGAAAACAAGTTCATGAGGAACAGAAAAATCTTTTTATTGGCAAATCTTTTCATCCTTTTCATCCTCGCAGGATACGGGTGCAAAATGGAGAGCGAATCAAATCCGTTAAACCAAAAAAACCAGAAGGTTGCGACAATTTCCCCTAAAGGCTTTTCTGAAAAGGCCCGAAAAGAAAAAAGCAGCTACAAGGTCACGTTCATCGAGCTGGGCTCAGTCAACTGCATACCGTGCAAAAAGATGCAACCGATCATGAAGCAAATCGAGGAAGAATA
>CP070700.1:2251176-2256243 GCA_020349865.1 Desulfobacteraceae bacterium | reverse complement strand
GTACTGCCCATGATGTTGAAGTGTGAATAATCCACAGGATATTCTTTCTCACCCGCGGTGGTTATCACGCCCAAGGGTTGTGGGTATATCACCTCATGACCCCGATATGACGATTTGCCGATCTCGCACATGCCGATGCAGCCGTCCACGCAGGTCACACACATGCCCGAGGACGGTACGATCGAACTTTCCGTTCTGTTCTTCGTCAGCGTTGCAGCCGAGGCATTTATCCTTGATAGTGACATCACAGAATTCTCCTTTCTTATCTCTAATCTTTAGCTATCTCACAGGCCACACAGGGGTCCATGAAGCACATCATGTCATTGAATTGTTCCTTCTCGAGACAGGGCGAGCTTAGATTCTCACACCCGCCGCACACGGCCTTTTCAGGCTCCGTATAGGTGCACCGGAGCTGACAGGCCGGGCAGATGTACATACAGCCGCCACAGAGCCTGCAGACATCTGATTGAATATCAAATGGCGTACCAATGCTTCTGTTCTGGCCTCTTCCACGGAACCCGATGGCCTTTGCCATCATCTGTTCCTCGCACATACGCACGCACAGCCCGCAGAGGATACAGTTTTCATGCTCCTGCCTGAAGCGCTGCTGGCGAACTCCATGGGCCGAAGCAAGATCCTGTATTGTTTTTGACTGCGGGCAGGAGGCCAGGAGCAGCTCCAGGATCATCTTGCGTGCTTTTATGACACGCGTAGAGGCAGTTCTCACTTTGAGCCCTTCCTCTGCCGGATACGTGCACGCAGTAACCAGTTTTGCTCTTGGTCCTTCACCGATCTCTACTACGCAGAGCCGGCAGGCGCCGTAAGGGGAAAGCCCGTCCATGTAACACAGGGTCGGGATGGGGAAACCCAAAAATCTTGCCGCTTCCAGCAGCGTCGCCCCTTCATCCACTGAGACAGGCAACCCATTTATGATAAGATTGATCATTGCTCTTTTCCTCTCCCTATTATTTGCCTGATTGCTAGACCACATCTATGGCGTCCAGTTTACAAACACTCTTGCAGGCCCCACATTTTATGCAGTTGCTCTGGTCTATGATATGACGTTCCTTCTTTTTTCCACTAATCGCATCCTGTTGGCACGCATCAAGGCAGAGTTGACACCCCTTGCATTTTTCATTGATCGAATAGGTAATGAGGGCTCTGCATACCCCTGAAGGACAGCGTCGGTCTTGGATATGGGCTAAGTACTCCTTCCGGAAATGACGCAACGTGGAAAGTACAGGGTTTGAAGCTGTCAGTCCCAGGCCGCACATGGTCGTGTCCTTTACCACTTGCGCCAGTTCTTCCAGGAGTTCCAGACTTTCGCTTGTCGTATTTCCTTGTGAGATGTCATCAAGTATTTCGTGCATTCTCTGGGTTCCTTTGCGGCACGTGAAGCACTTGCCGCACGACTCATCCTTTAAAAAATTCGTGAAGTACTTCGCTATGTCAACCATACACGTGTTGTTGTCCATAACGATCATGCCACCGGACCCCATGATCGATCCGGCTTTGCTCAGGCTGTCGTAATCGACCGTAATGTCAAACAGATCGGCCGGAATGCAACCACCAGACGGTCCGCCCGTTTGAATCGCCTTGATACGGGCATTGTCTATTGGCCCTCCGCCGATCTCATCAACAATACTTCTGATAGTAGTGCCCATGGGTACTTCCACAAGTCCGGTATACTTGACCTTACCGACCAAGCTGAAGATTTTAGTGCCTGAATTATTCTCTGTGCCAATCTTGGCAAACTCATGGGCCCCCTTCTCGATAATGATCGGAATATTCGACCATGTCTCCACATTGTTGATTGCCGTAGGTTTTCCCTCGATTCCCTTCTGCACGGGGAAGGGTGGACGTTGCCGCGGCTCGCCCATTTTCCCTTCTATTGAACGGATCAATGCCGTCTCCTCGCCGCATACAAAGGCACCGGCTCCCTTGACCAGATTGATGTCAAAGGAAAAGCCAGTTCCCAGAATATTTTCTCCCAGAATCCCCAATTCACGTGCCTGGCGGAGTGCAATAATCAGATGTTTGATTGCAAGGGGATATTCATTGCGGACGTAGATCACACCACCGGTTGCTCCCGTCGCATAGGCTCCAATTATCATTCCTTCGATAACGCCGTGTGGATTCCCTTCAAGGACGCTGCGATCCATATATGCACCAGGATCCCCTTCATCCGCGTTACAAACTAAAAATTTACCATGACCATTCGCTTGATTTGCCAGGAATTCCCACTTAAGGCCCGTGGGGAAGCCTGCACCGCCACGGCCTCGGAGCCCGGCGACCTTGACCTCATTTATGACCCAGTCAGGATCTGCCATTTTAAAAACTTTTGCCAAACTCGAATACCCCTGGTTTTTAATGTAGTCATATATAAAGAGTGGATCTATTTTCTCATTCCTGCCCAAAATTGTGCGAACCTGATTCTTGAAAAACGGGATGTCCTCCTGTCTTTCGATCGGTTCCCCCGTATCCGGGGTTATGAAGAACTCATCTGCCAGGACCTCATCTCTGGCTACACACTCGACGATTCGAGACATGGTCTTCATTCCCACCTTTGGATAAAAGGTTCCACGTGGCTCCACAAGTACAGAAGGTTCCATCTGGCAGAATCCCTGGCAACCAGTAATACTTAGCCGGACAGTGTCTGTCAGTTTTTTGCCCAGCAGTTCTCGTTTTGCTACACGAATGAGGTCGTTCGCACCACTTGCCTGGCAACAAGTGCCAGCCGGAATAACAATGGTGGGGACAGCGGCCTCATGGTCAGTCATTATGCGGCTTTGCAAAGCCTCAAAATCTTCTATTGATTTTCGTCGTTTCATAGCATATCCCTGTGCCATTTCAGCTTAAGTGGTCTTGCTCTTTTCCTGAAACTTCCCTTTGTCAAAGGCTGGCGCCGTGAAGATCCAGCATGTGAGCCTTGCACCCACGGCGGGAACAGATGTGCAGAACACCGCCTCCCCGTATGAACGCCGAAACCATCGGAGCACCGCAGGACGTACAGTCCAATACTCCGCTGAGTTCAGCATGGCAATGGGGACAGAAAAAATTGACAACAGTGTCAATCGGCACTTCGTATTCCTGTTCAACAGAATAGCTTCCGTAAAGGCAGGACAGCCTGACCCAACCGTGTCTTCGCCCGAAAGAGACGGTCACACGTATCGAAGGATATCCATCGATACTGAAATTTTTGTCTATTAGGCTGCGGTTGCAATGCGGACAGCTGACCTCGAGCGGAAATATTCTCTCGTCTGTATCAACATCTACCCTGTCAATCCCAGTCCTGGCATTATCAATGATTTCTCCAACCATTTGCCTGTTAACATTCGAAAAGTAGTATCCATCTACCACTACAATGGGTCCAAGTGCGCAGGCCCCGAGGCAGTTCACTGTCGCAAGCGTGATTTCACTATCCGGAGTGGTTTCACCGGCATTGATCTGGAGCCTTTGTTCAAACTCTTCAACGACGCCAGACGAGGCGCGGACATGGCAGGCAGTTCCAGAGCATACTGAAATGAGATGTTTTCCCCTGGGCTTCAAACTGAACAATTTATAGAAAGTAGCGACTCCATATATATCGGTCAGAGAAAACCCCGTTTCTTGGGCCACCACTCTAAGGGCCTGTTCCGGAAGATAGCTGTACTCTGTCTGTATATCTTCAAGGATTGAAATCAGTCCGCCCAGATGCGCTTGGTGCTTCCCTATGATACTGAGGAAATTTTCTGCGTTCATTTTTCTTCCTTTTTATCATTTATGATATTTCTTGTCCGCATGAGAACAATTTTTCTTTCCTGTATAAAAATGGACTTATATTTGTTTTATTCCCCATTTAATTGCCTGTAACCCACATTCCTTGTTGAGCGAAAAACCCGGCAGAGCGATAAGTTCATACCAGCTGCGAGTTTCGTCTAGAGATTGTTGAATCAAGGCATAAATCCAAGCCGGAAAGTTCTATCGGACTGGCAAACACTTATTAACAGTATTCTTCACAACACCAAACGCCTCCTTCAGTTGTTGGAAATAGACATGAAGCTCGGTTTTCACAGTTAAGGCATAACCCTTTCATCCTTCCGGGAATCTCTTCAATGCTGGGCTTGGAATATTGAAAAGATCGCTCCTCTGAATAAATCCTTTTGTTTTCAGCTGCCAGTAGCGAGGTCCTATTGTCAAAATTTTCACAAAACCAGATCGGTTTGCAAGCGATTTGGTTATTCCGAAAGTGAACGCATTCGGATGCATAAATACATGTTTGACAAATGCCTGTATTTTGAGGTTGAGCCTGCATACACATCCTCCTTCGTTTTTGGGCTTTCGTTTCTTTTGTTAAAAGAATGAATGAATTATTGCTGCATTTAGATAGAGCAATCTATATGCCAAAATGAAAAAGGGGCTTAGACGCCATCGGTTCGTTTGGCACCCTAAACTGAATGAGTCAAAAAATCAGATAGATACATCAAATTAGAGGAAAGGATGTTAGGGTGGTCCTCATATGGAAGAAGTGGATGAGGGGGAGAAAAAACCGGGGAGAAATGCCTCGGTGAGGAAAAACTACCCGATTTCGGTTGATAGGTTTGCCCGCCGTATTTTTTCCCGGAGGGTTTTGCGGTCAATCCCCAGAATCTGGGCGGCTTGAGTTTTGTTCCCCTTAACACTGTTTAGCACATTTACAATATGTTTCGCTTCAACCTCCGCTAAAGGCCGGTTGAGACCTCTGCGCCAGTTGATGTTGAATCGCATTTGTTCAGGCAGATCCGCTACATCGATAAAATCACCGTCAGCCAGCACCATCAGACGCTGGATCAGATTTTCAAGCTCCCGGACATTGCCCTGCCACCGATAATTTTTAAAAATCTGAAGGACCTTGTCTGATAATTGGGGCGCCGGGCGATTCATATCCTTGGAAAGTTTTTCCCTAAAAAACTGAACCAGTAGCAGGATATCCTCGCCGCGTTCGTGCAAAGGCGGCAAAGAAATTTCAACAATGTTCAGCCGAAAATAAAGGTCCTCCCGAAAGAGGCCCTTTTTGACAAGACGGCTCAGAACTGTATTGGTTGCCGC
>CP070700.1:2247564-2251076 GCA_020349865.1 Desulfobacteraceae bacterium | reverse complement strand
CATATCGGCCTGATTTTTAGTTTCCCAGAATCTGTAGAACTGAAATACAAAACGAAGTTGTGAAAGGAACACCAAGAAAATCCTGACCTGCTCAATGGTTAAGAAGATAGCGTGGTTAATGATCAGTTGACTTCCGCAAGCACTAAGTGTCAGGTATGATTTCAGCCAGCTAAATTCAAGATTGAGCAAAACCTACCGAAAGATAGTTGCACTCCCTTATCAGCTTGGTTCCCTGTCTGTGTTTATTGAATGTAACCAGTTAATATCCTTGACGAAATGTATTTTTTATTGTAATATTTAATTAGAACAAATTGACCTTATGGCCCATGCATCTTGAGCATAAACCAAAATCATCATTCGACCCCCATCACAGAGATAGAGAGGTGGGGGTATACTTTTTGGAGGTTACCCTTTTGAGTCGAGATTAAGATATGGTCGATTATAAAGATGACAAACCTGGCGGAGAAAACGGAGTATCAATGGATACTAAGGACTTATTCGACAAGCTTTATCGTGACGAACTAGATGCGCTCGAGGACGATCAGGAAGAAAAAGCTGTACCCAAAACAGGAACAAAGAGAAGTCGAGTTCCAAAGAAGAAGGTCGTATATCATCCTAAGGTTGAGACTTACAAGAAAGTTGCACACAAGACAGAGTTAGCGAAACAGAAAGTCGTAAAGAAAAAGCCTAGCTCTGCAGTCAGTAGAGATAGCGCTGAAGAAGCTAGCCCTAACAAGAGGGCAAAGATGAAGAGAATCGAGCTGGATGAAACAGGATCAAAACCGAAAATTAGCGGTGGATCTGACAAATTAAAAATCGTATTGTTGTGTGTGGTGCTGGTGATTGCTGTGGGGTTTATTATCAGCTCTTTAGGAATAGTAGACTTCGGGAGCCTTTTAGGCTTCTCAGAGCAGCCCAAGAAAGAGAGAATCAAACCCCGTGTGGCAAAAAAGCTGCCCGCCAAGAACGATAAAAAACCGATCCGCGTTGCCCGAAAATCGCCCCAACAGATATCGATACCAAAGGCTCCCAACAAATCCACTTCTCAAAAAAGGACACTCATTGTTAAGAAGCCTTCCCAAGTGTTTTCTTCGGAACCGCAGCCCCAGACTGTCAAAATAAGTTCCAAAGCTGCCACGACTGGGGAAAAACCCGCAATTACGCAGCAACGGTACAGACCCGCTACACCCGTAAAAAAGTCTACTATTGTGCAACCGCCTCCGAAACCTGCAGCACCTCAGCAAAGGCACGTTGTTGCTATGCAACCTTCTCAACCTAGCACTTCCAAGCAGAAGCCTGCCCTGGCTCCGATACCCTCCAAATCCATGACACTATCACCAGGGACCGTTGTTGCCAAAAAGCCTCCCGAGCGTTCAATTTACGAACCGAAGTCCGGAGTTGTGCGGGAAACACTCAAGCCTGCTGCACATACTCGGAAAGAAGAAGCATCTGCCGAGGCGGAACCTCCACAGCAAGAGAGAATAAATACATACCCCTATTCCGTTTATCTCGGTTCTTATCCAAGCCGTGAACGCGCTGATAAAGCAGTTTCTGGGTATGTAAAGGAAGGCCTTTCCCCTTATTATGTAAAGGTAGATCTGGGAGACAAAGGCGTATGGTACAGGGTCTTTGCCGGGCGTTATAAGAATAAGGATGAGGCCGAAGCACTTATAAAGGAAAAAGGACTAGTGGATGCTGAGGTAAGGAAAAAAGGTCATGCTATTCCAACAAGGGCCTTTTTGAGTAAGGACAAGAGCAATACAAAGAAAGGCCTTAAAGAGGAGGAACGCCCACCTAGGACAACCACGTTATCCTACCCGTATTCCATATATTTGGGCTCATATCGCACCATTGAAAGTGTAGAAGAGGCAATTTCGCCATACCGTCAAAAAGGCCTTTCCCCTTATTGGGTAAAAGTAGATCTAGGCAACAAAGGTGTGTGGTACAGACTCTTTGCCGGATATTTTCAAAAACGGAAAAAGGCTGAGGAATTCATAGAGGAGGAAGGGATAGAGGAGGCAGAATCCAGGCATACAAGATATGCCAACCTCTTAGGTAGCTATGATTCCGAGGAAGAATTAAATGCCCAGAAAATTGCGCTTTCAGGTCTTGGATATTGCCCTTACGTTGTCAAAGGGGTTCACGGAGAGTCACTGCTTTATGCGGGGGCCTTTTACCACAAGGGGCGAGCAGAAAAACAGCGGGCGGAATTAGCATCCAAAGGTATCCAGAGCCAGGTCGTTGAAAGATAAGGCATACCATATTTCGCACCCACCAATCACTGTAGAACTACTCTAGTCGATTACCGAGAGACCACTATTTATTGTGGGTTAGTATCAAGGACCAAAACAAACTAGTACTGCTATACTTGTCGAGTTCTGAAAGGCCGAAAAACTTGCGATTAGCGTTTGTAACCTACACTTTTTGAGAATTGCACATTATGGCAAGAAATCTGCAAAATCTTAACCCGCGAAAAACGATAGGTTTATTTGGGTAGTCTATAATTTGTTTCTTTTTAAGGTTTCTAAACAAAGTCGTAACCAAATTTGGATCGATTCTGAGACAGGATTCTCCTTGACAGTGAACACGGTTTCAGTTTAGTTAAAGTCAGTTCATTCCTAACCAAATAGATTAACTTTATAAGCATTAAGATAATCTATATCACAGCCTAACCTACCTTCCATTTGTTCACCTCTATTTGTCGGGGATAGAGGTTCCTTATGGAGACACACCTTAAAATGGCCTGATCTTGCTCTCAGCAGAGCGGCTTCCGTTCTGTTGAGGGCGTAAATGACCCTACTTAATATTTGCTTTTTGCTGAAAAGCTGCATCAGTAGATCAAATATTCAGATCTCTGTTTTTTTGACACTCCAACTCGCTCTTTACAGTCACTGCAAGTCATCTGAGTGGATAGAGTTTGGCATCATGCAACACCCGCTCAAAATGTGTAGGCCTCTACGGTCAGCAATTCCGATCACCACAAAATGTTAATAAATGAGAGGAGAATAAAACATGAACGGACAATTTAGGAATGTTAGCATCGCCATGGTAGGAATCTTTATATGCCTGTTACTCGGGTTGCAGACATCCGTGGCTACTGAAAAAAAAGGGCAACAACTAATATATATCGGGGTTCATCACGTTGGCATTTACACTGGCCCAAACACAGATGCTTTGAGTCTTGCAAAATGGTACGAAAAATATTTTGGCTTCCAATCTCAAGAAATGTCCATGTCATATTTTGTACTGCGACCTGGGACTGGCAGTTTGGAAATCATGAAAAGGGAACCGGAAGTGAAAGGGCATCTTGCCATTGAGGTGAGTGATTTTGAAGCTGCTCGAAAAGATTTGGAAAGTAAAGGCTTAGAGTTAGGGCCAACCATAACTTTTCCATTTGCACTTTCCGCCTATATAAAGGGGACAGATCCCGCAGGTTATAAAATCCACATTCTTTATATAAAATAGAAGTAAGGTGAGCATATTCAGCACATAAGTGAACTAGCTCAGTTAGT
>CP070700.1:2243385-2247464 GCA_020349865.1 Desulfobacteraceae bacterium | reverse complement strand
CGAGGGCGGCTTTTGACATCCTATATCCGATTGCCAGCCCGGGACAGCTGTGCCCATGAAACGCAATCAAGTCTTTATATGTTAGATTCATCCCTGTCCTTTCGTTTCAGCATTCTAATGCTGCGCCTGACCAGTGGGCGCAGTTTTTGGCCCCTCGGTGAAATCGGTCGCGGGAAGCGCGAAGCCCGCTTCACCGGGATGGAATTCCTCGGAGAGGACCCGTTAGGGATTCCACTGGGGCCTGCATACCGTTTACCATGTTCAAATGCTTCTATCAACTTATTGTCTTATTTAGTGTCTGAACGAAAACTAGGAATTTTTTTCAAGACCAAGGAAGGCGAAAATTATAACCACAGGAATACATTGGAGTATTTCGAGGATTATAATTTGAGCCTGACGCAGAGATTGGGAAAAATAACAGTTTTCGGTCGGGCACTATGTACGCTCCCGATATCTTTTTCTAAGCATTGAAATTTTGAAGGACGCCCCGCATTCACAAGGGTAGCCCAGAAGCGGAATCTTTCTACTTTGAGACCACTTTGCAGAAAGTCCCCAAAAACATGATTTTGCAGAGGATCATTCGCGAGTGAGAGAAATGGAATAAGCACCGCTTCAGGAGGCAAGTATTTTATTAATCCGAAGGTGTTGGAGGTTAGAAAATCTTCCAAACCTTCCTCTTCGCGATTGAGCTTACCGTGGGTCAACGTTTGGAGCATGATTAATCGCTTGAGTCCTTATCTTCTGTCTTTTTCAGAGCTTCAAATAAATATTGACGTTTTTATGAAGCAAACGCTCTCTTTCATACAAGAAATCTTCAAGATGTAAGATACGATGTTGGTTCCAAAGCGATTTAAGTACTCAATTTACTTTCTTATAAATATCATATTGAATAACGAACGTCGTTTTGGAACTAACGTCCCCTCTTACGAGGCTGATTTTCCTTGACTCCCAAGGGGAGTTTATCTATAGTTCTTTCCCGAAAAAGCAAGCTCTTATCAACTTTCAACATCAACTCAACATCATCTATAGTCCTTCCCCGGAAAAACAAGTTCTTATCAACTCAACAACTAAGGGAGCAATGTATGAAAGATAGTGCACAGGTTGTCATCATCGGGGGCGGTATTATCGGATGCAGTACAGCCTACCATTTGACCAACATGGGATGGAACGATGTGGTCATCGTTGAGAAGGGCCAGTTGACCAGCGGTTCAACCTGGCATGCAGCCGGCCTTGTGGGACAACTACGTTCCGAACGCAATATTACCCGGATGCTTCAATCCAGCGTAAGCCTTTATGAGCAATTGGAAGAGGAGACCGGCTTAACGACCGGATGGAAACCCTGCGGATGTCTTCACCTGGCAAGCACCAAAGAGCGAATGTACGAGTTGAAAAAGGGGGCGACCACGGCCCGGAGCTTTGGTCTGGAGATGCGGATGATCACCCCGAAGGAGGCCCTGGACCTCTGCCCGATTCTATCCCTGGAAGGTCTTATTGGTGCGGCATTCATGCCTACTGACGGGCAGGCCGATCCTGCCGGCATTACCATGGCCCTGGCCAAGGGGGCGAGAAACAGGGGAGCGAAGATTTTCGAGCACACGCTGGTAACCGGTTTTGAATTCGACAGAAAACGCGTCTCCGCGGCGAAAACGGACAAGGGCGATATAAGATGCGAGATCGTGGTCAACTGCACGGGTATGTGGGGGTATCAGGTGGGAGAGATGCTGGGCGTCAACACGCCCATAGTGCCTTTCCAGCACCAGTTTCTTGTGACGGAGCCAATCGATGGCGTTCCGCGCAATTTACCCACCATACGGGACAAGGACAATCTGATTTATTACAAGGAAGAGGTCGGTGGTCTTGTAATGGGCGGGTACGAAAGAAACGGTATTCCGTGGTCCATAGACGGTGTCCCCAACGATTTCACGGCCCAGCTTCTGAAACATGATTTCGACCATTTTGAATCTCTTTCGATTCCGGCCATGAAGCGGACACCCTGCCTGCAGGAAGCGGGTATCGCACGCCTTGTCAACGGGCCGGAGGCCTTTACACCGGACGGGGACGCCATCATGGGCCCCGCACCGGAACTGGATAATTGCTTCGTTGCCGTTGGGTTCAATGCCTTTGGCATTGCCGCAGGCGGGGGCGCCGGCCGCATGATGGCGGAATGGATCATTGAGGGCGAGCCCAGCCTGGACATTTGGCCTCTCGATATCCGAAGGTTCGGCCCATACCATAGGAGTCGCGCCTACAATGTGGAAAGAACCAGGGAAATCTATGGCAAGCATTACACCATCCATTGGCCCAACGAAGAACACGATTCCGCCCGCGGTGTCAGACGCAGCCCGCTTTACTACCTCCTCAAGGAGAAGGGGGCGGTATATGGTGCTAAATATGGTTGGGAGAGAGCCAATTGGTTTGCCCCGGAAGGCATGGTGCCGAAGGATGAGTTGACCTTTGAAATTCCGAACTGGTTCGAACATGTTGGAAACGAACACAAGGCTGCGCGGGAAAAGGTGGTGCTGATCGATCAAACTTCATTCTGCAAATTTCAAATTGAAGGTCCCGGCGCCCTTGGTTTCTTGAATTGGCTGGCGGCAAACAAGATGGACAAACCCATTGGCAGCGTCACATACACCCAATTGTGCAATGCCAGAGGAACAGTCGAGGCGGACATCACCGTTGCGCGGACGGATAGAGACAGATTTCTTTTGGTAACCGGCACGGCCTTCGGACTGCACGACTCGCAATGGATAAAAAAGCATATGCCCGATGACGGTTCGGTTATGTTTCACGATGTCACATCCGCCTTCGCGGTCATCAATGTCATCGGTCCCAATTCCCGCGTCCTACTGCAAAAGGTGACCCGAGAGGATATCGGCAATGAGAGTTTTTGGTTTGGCCAAAGCAGGTTGTTTGCAGTAGGACATGCGCCCGCAATAGCCCTCAGGGTGACCTATGTAGGCGAGCTGGGTTACGAGCTTTATATCCCGACCGAATTCGCCGGGCATGTTTATGAAACCCTTTGGGAGGCCGGCCAGGATCTCGGTATCCGGAACGCCGGGTACAGGGCCATTAACTCGCTTCATTTTGAGAAGGGCTATTGCTATTGGGGAGCTGAACTGACACCGGAATACACACCCTATGACGCGGGCTTGGGCT
The DNA here is from genome assembly GCA_020349865.1 of Desulfobacteraceae bacterium. The sequence continues at coordinate 2,244,305 of CP070700.1, read as the reverse complement.
TTTGCGTGGATTTAAGCAAAGGGGATTTCCTCGGGCGGGAAGCCCTTTTAAAAGTCAAAGAAAAAGGGCCAAAATGGAAGCTTTGCTCTTTCACGATTGACGCTGACAGCCCGGTGATGCTCCGCGGCAGCGAGCCGATCCTGAAGAATGACAAGGTTATCGGGGTGACGACCAGCGGTGGATACGGTTATACGGTTGGGAAAACCATTGCCTACGGTTACATCCCCTTCGAAGAGGCTGGTTCAGATGGCAGGTATCAAATCGAGGTTTACGGAGAAGTATTCCCTGCCAACCGTGAACCCCACCGCGCCCTTTACGATCCCAAACGCAAGAAAATACTGATGTAAGGACGAGGTGATTCCATAATAAAATCGTTTCACGATTTTATCCAATCAATCCATGCCTTGAAATGTCTTATATGCTTTCTCAAATCGACTGAGGTTTTTCTCCGTGTATTTCTCGTAATCAAAGTCAAGCGTCGAATGAATTTCTGATACGATGCTCCACAACGTTTCCCGCAATAGTGATGCACACTTCATTGCAGCAAAACGGCTGCGGAGTCTGTCTGTGACCGGTTGCTGATAGTAGGTCTCCAGGATCCAGTCTTCCTGTTCCGGAGATAGCTCATTGTTTGAAGATAGATTGGTCAAATCGAAAAGTGCTGCGTTGTAGCCCGCATAATCCCAGTCGAGGAGCCACAAACGTTTGCCGTCATCGATGAAATTGGCAGCCAGCAGGTCATTATGCCCGAATACCAATTTTATTTCACCTACCGTTTTTTCTAGTTCCCCGTTAATGTCAAGAAAGCGTGGAAATAAGTCTATCATCCGGCTGTTGCCCTCCCTGGCAGTGTGAATGTAGCTTCGGCAAACATGGAACGGCCAGAAGACAAGTGCCGGACCTTGAAAATGTTTTGGTAT
>CP070700.1:2239177-2243285 GCA_020349865.1 Desulfobacteraceae bacterium | reverse complement strand
TTACTTGTTCCACTCAGGATGGTTCACAATCACTGGACCAAATGGTCGTGACAGTCTGGAGGGCTATTATAGCGACTGGATTATGAACCCTGAATCAGGTGATTACGACTTGGAGTGGGTCTTCACCGGAGGCACAGGCCGATTTGACGATTTCGTTGGTATAGGACACACGGATGGCTTGGCAAACCTCCTTACTGGCCAAGCGTGGTTCACATTCTACGGCACGGTTACCGACGACGATGATGACCAAGGTGAGGATGAATAAGCATTCTCTGCAATGTTACCTAAATGTTCAGGAAAGGGCTGTAAGTTTAATACTTGCAGCCCTTTTTTCATTAATTCAGCTTATTCAGAAATCCCTCATATTTCAATTCAAAACGTCCAGCAGGCCGTTGTAATGATTATTTCTTCCGATATATCCTGTAATGTATTTTCGGACACAGTCCAATTTGGCCCTGTTTTTTTCTTGAAAATCCGACCCCTGCATTATATGCTTTTTATGGCGGTTAGAATTGACTTTTAAAACCAAGGGCGAAGTTTCTCTTACAGTGAGCTCTTATAATGACAAATCGACATTAAAAGGAAAAAAATGCAACGAAAAGGTTTTACACTTCTTGAACTTTTGATAGTCATATCCATTATCGCCTTATTATTCAGCATACTTGTGCCTTGTCTTATGAGTGCAAAAGAAAGGGCAGTGGAATTACTCGCAATGGAGACGGAAGTTAATGAAGAAGGAAAGGTTCACCTGGAAATTACAAACCCTTCTGACAGGAAACCATATGATGACCTGTATATGATAAAGATTGACCCTCCGTGGAATCGCCGCATTTTCTTAAAAAAGCCTCATCCATCCGGTATGAAATTAATAAAAAGGGACGGCCAGGATTATATTAAATGGAGACCTAAACTGACTGATATTGGCGTGCATTTTATTACCGTTGTTTTTGAAGGAGAAAAAATCTCTGAGCAAGAGATTAAAGCTTATGTTTTTAATAAAGAGCTTTTAGACGCTGAGCGAGAGGAAAAATCAGACACGGATAAACACTGATTATGCGGATTGAAAATATCAACCTCAGAGGGAAAAAGCAAAGAATAAAAATCAAAATGCAAAATTGAGGATTCCTACGGGTCCAAGTTTTTTTATTGCTGAGGACTGGCCACTATGGATGAGAAAGTTTAAGGATTATTGAAAACAGAATAATTTTTTTAGCATTCACGCCCCTGCGGGTTATCTCGCTAATACGCCTTTCCCTCCGCACCGCAGGGGCTTTTATAATTGTTAGTGATAGACAATTGACAAGTAAATAGAATGTGGATTATAGCGAGTTAAAACTGAAGAAGTTTTTATACCGAATCTGCCGGAATATTGTTGAAATTGAGATTAAGTTTTAGTATTATAGGGCTTCAGTGGAACAAGAGTTCTCAGGAAAAGTGTTCAAGCGTGCAGAAATGTCGCTTATTAAGATAAAATGGGAAATCTGAAATAAGGGAGTCTGATAATGCAAAAGCGAAGCGGATTCACATTGATTGAGTTATTGGTCGTGATCGCCATTATCGCGATATTGATGGCGGTCCTTATGCCCGCCCTCAATATTGCCCGTGAGCAGGGCCGAGGAATTGCCTGCATGTCGAATCAGAAGACGATGGGGCTGGCCTACGTAATGTATGCCGGCGATAACGACAGCGGCATGTGCGGCGGAATGGCAAGGTACGGACCCACCAATGGCGTTCCCCCCTGGGTAATGCCGCCTCTGGATTATCAGACAGACGGCAGCTTTCGTGAGATGCCCAGCGGCCCGGTCACACTCGAGCAGCGTTTTAACGGTCTGAGGGAAGGCATTCTGTTCCCCTATATCAAGGACGTCGGCGCCTATCACTGCCCTGGCGATAACCGGATACGACAAGGCACAAGCAATGGACGGGAGCTTCAGCATTTGTTGTTTCGCAGCTATTCTCTGCCGGATTATCTCAGAGCGACCGCGCGAACCGACCCGAAGAAGATAACGGACTTCAAGAACGCGGCCACAAAACTGCTCTTTGTGGAAGAGATATACGACGCCCCCGGCGCCAACCACAATGTGGACGGCTGGTCCTACAACCCCGGTACAAACTCGCTGTGGGACCCACTGGGCATATTCCACAGCAATTCCTGCACGTTCAGCTTTATGGACGGCCACGCGGCCGTAAAGAAATGGACGGACAAGCGAACTGTAATCTTCTTTATGAGCCGGTCACAGGCTGCCTCGATGGGTTTCGGCAAGAACATGCAGTTCAATCCGCCCAATGAGGATCTCCTGTGGCTGGACGCGCACTACCCGGGCAAGACGCTATACCGGCAGTAGCACGGACCTTCAGACGATAAGAACCCGATCCGACCGGCCAGGCGTGGTTGCCGTGCACTGAACGGCAGCCCGCCAATTCCTGACCAACACACTGTTTCTTCTCGAAAGGTTAAGATGGCCGGAAAGAAAGCCGAAAATACATTCTAAAACTGTATAGTAACTCAAAAAATTTGAAATGATAATGGTGGATTAATTCAACTGGTAGTTTTGTAATATCATAGAACACCTCTCATCTTCCAATTTAAAGCGACCAGCAGGCCGTTATGGCAATTATTTCTTCTGATATGGCCTTGTGGTATGTTATATTTGTTGCGTTTGTTTCTAAATTACACATGTATGGCCATGCCATTGCGTAGAAGCCCTATCTGTACGGTCAACACACAAGCCCTGAACTACCCATTTAATCAGGAGTGCAGGCCATGGAATGGACAAACCTTCTTTGCCCCTGAATGTGTAAATTCCATAATTTCGATAAATTGGCGTTTTAGAGCCGTTATACGAATATAGGTATATTTACCCCCTTTATGGGTAAATATTCCCAACTTATGGAACTTATGTAAAAAATCTATCTCATTACCTAATATAGTTTACCTTCTTTTTCAAAGCCCCTATTGAACTTTACAACGCACTGTGATAAGATATTACCGGTCTGGCACAGGTTTTGCAAAAGAAATAGTAAGGAGAGTAAGGCTGTGAGCAAAGAAGCTTGCAGCCGTACAAAGCCCCTGTTTTTTTCACACCTATCCTCTGTTCCTCGAAACGGGGGCTTTTTTATCAACAAGTTACATGTCCTATTTTAAACAATTGGTATTTTATGTAAATCAGGGTTGGGCCTGTTTCTTCTATAGGGGAAAACCCTATGCCAGTCACCCTATAGGCATGTCCAGCAATATTACGAAAGCGAGCCGAAAGGTACTAAACCAGCTCGGCCCGCTCTTTTCATTCTAATTTGCCTCGTATTAATACATATCAGAACTTTTAAAAAACTGTAAGATTTTCTAATCAAAAAGAGTTTAATATTAGAGAAGCCCCCTTTAGTATTTCATATTACAAGGAGAGAAGTCTTGTTCAAAGGGGGGATGTTGTTATAAGGTGACATACAGCTTATCCTCAATAATGAGAAATAGAGAAATTCTGTTGAAATATTCTTGACAGAAACGTTTAAGATTCGCTATAAGTAATAGTATGAAGTGTAGTTTTTCATGGAGGATTACTTCGCGGTGTATTACACATCCATAGTTCTTGGGCAAATGCCTGATGTGTGATTATGATAGGAACATCAGTTGGAGCAGGGTAATACGGCATGAAAAAGAGGAGAGGTGTAAAACAAGATACTTGTTTACATCCACGCTTTGATTTAGCACTGCGGTTGCGTTCTATTCACTCATGTCCGCTTAGCAATCTTGCCTAACTATACAATCCGGAGGATCAATGCGCAAGATCCTTCAGATTGGATTCCATTGTGACTTATTTTTGTGCTGATACGTCTCGTTTAGAGGAGAAAGGAGAGTGAATGAAATGCTCAAAAAAGTATCAGTGATATTAATGTGTATTGCTTTCGGTTCTGGTATCAGTGTTGCCGGTCCAATCACTAATGTGGCCCTGAATTCAAATGTTTCGTTAAACGGCGGTCCATTTCTCACAGGTGGATGGGGAGGAGGAATGATAGTCGATCCGGCTACTATTGTGGACGGAATTTTCCTTCCGCGGAACACACAATGGGATCAGGGTGCTCTCTGGTGGGATTCCAATGACGGCGCCGC
>CP070700.1:2235833-2239077 GCA_020349865.1 Desulfobacteraceae bacterium | reverse complement strand
TTTAATGATGACATTTTGACAAGGCACGGCCTTAAACGGATGAAAGAGGCCATGTGCACTCTCGGCTGGCGTTTCAGCTCTGACCGGATGGTAATGGATTATACAATGAACTGCTATATCCCTGCAGCCGAGATTTCCACATGTCAGATGAATACCCTCTTTGTATGAAAATCACTCTTAAAGAATACCAAACCAAAAGAGTGGATACCGCCCATGAATATATAAGCGGAAAAAAGTCAAAAAAAAGCGAGTTAACTCTATTGTTTCATAATGCTATTGGATTATAATTTAATTATAAAAAAGTGTGGATTATAATTGGGAAGACTTGCACTACTTGACGACTAATTCATTTGTCGAACGGAATGCGAGGCGTGATCCGCTGGGAAAAGGTTCATCCTAACCATGCCTTTGGGTAGTCTTTATGACCTTATGAATGCAAGCTCCTTTGCCAGTATCAGACTTCATGGTTAAAAAATTTAACAGATATGGAAAAGAGGAAAGGGGTATATCATGAAATCTTTAAGGTCCAAGGTTGCCATTATCGGTGCGGGAAACGTAGGGAGCACCTTTGCCTTTTCCTTGATGGTCAGCGGTTTGGCCAGGGAAATCGTCCTCATTGACCGGAACGAGAAAAAGGCCACAGGCGAGTGTATGGACTTAGACCACGGCCTTAGTTTTACCCGGCCTGCCAAGATATATTCATCAGGTTATGAAGGGTGTGAGGACGCGGACATGGTGGTCATCACCGCAGGGGCAAAGCAGAAACCCGGCCAGTCCAGGATCGATCTGGTGCAAACCAATACCGGGATATTCAAAGAGATGATCCCCCGGATTACCCAATATGCAAAGGACGCCATCATTCTCGTGGTCTCCAATCCCGTGGATATCCTCACTTATGTGACATTGAAGATTTCAGGGTTTCCTTACCATAAGATTTTCGGCTCAGGGACCGTTCTGGACACCTCCAGATTTAGATATTTAATCAGCGAGCACTGTGGTGTGGATACTAGAAATATCCATGCATATATCATCGGCGAGCATGGGGACACCGAGCTTCCCGTTTGGAGCAACGCCAATATCGGGGGGATGCTCTTTGCAAAATATTGCTCGTCATGCAGCAAACGGAGCCATTGTGACCTGAAGAAAAATCCGGAGGACCTCTTCGAAGGAGTCAAAAATGCCGCCTATAAGATCATCGAGCTGAAAGGTGCCACCTATTATGCAATAGCCCTGGCACTGGTAAGAATCACGGAAGCCATATTACGGGATGAAAATTCCATCCTCCCCATTTCCACTCTCATTACTGATTATTATGGCGTAAACGACGTATGCCTGAGCATCCCTTCGCTGTTAAACAGAAATGGTGTGGAGCGATTCTTGAGGCTGGAGTTATCAAACGAAGAGCAGGAGCGATTCAAACATTCGGCAAAAACGCTGAAAAAAGTGATTGATCAAATAAAGTTTTAGATATCGACAGGGTATGGCTCATCTCGGACCGGCCCAAAAGGACTAAATGCATCGGTTAGGATAAGTCCAAAATTTTCATTATAAGAGGCGTAAGCTCCTAATACCGGATTTATTATTCTTCAAAGTTATCGTATAATTTAATAGAGAAAAAAATGAGTAAGAGAGTGATTCATACAACAGGCAAAGAATCTTCAGATCAAGGGGCCGATCAACACGGAGAGATCCGGGAAGGAGGCTTCTCTTCCATGTTGCCATTTGCCCCTTTGGGTCTTACGGCGATCCATTGGGTGAAAAATCTGGGTTTTGCAACCATCTTTTTTTGCAAATCCTTTATGAGGATATTCCGGCGCAAACAGGTATCCGCAATCATCCAGCAGATATATTTTATAGGGGCCAAGTCCGCAAATATTGTCATGCTCGTCGGCCTTTTTACCGGCATGGTCATGGGCTTACAGCTTTACTATACTCTGGTGAAATTCGGCTCTGAAGGGGTGCTTGGCTCTGCTGTTGCCCTCTCTCTGGTTAGAGAGCTGGGACCCGTCCTCACCGCGATTATGATTACTGCCCGTGCGGGTTCAGCCATGACCGCAGAGATCGGCATTCAACGCATCTCTGAGCAGATCGATGCCCTGGATACGATGCGCATAGATCCACTGAAATACTTGATCAGCCCGAGGATCGCAGCATCGCTCATCAGCTTTCCCTTGCTGACGGCCATGTTTGATATTATAGGCATTATGGGCGGCTATTTGACCGGGGTTGTGTTACTCGGTATCAACTCCGGAGCGTATTTTTACCGTGTCCGGACGAGCGTGGAGATGCTGGACATCAGGGGCGGCTTCATCAAGGCTGTTGTCTTTGCAATCATCGTTTCAACCGTGTGTTGCTATCAAGGCTTTTTTACACACTTACGTTCAGACAGCCACGGGGCCAAGAGTGTCAGTCTTTCCACAACTTCGGCCGTGGTCCTGTCTTGCGTACTCGTCCTTATAGCAGACTATGCCGTAACCTCTTTACTTCTATAGGGAGCTATGGATACACCATTGATCGAATTTAAAGACGTAACCAAGCGTTTCGACAGCCGGACGGTGCTTAATCAGGTCAATCTGAAAATTTATGAAGGACATGTCACGACTATAATCGGCAAAAGCGGGGTGGGCAAGAGTGTGCTGCTCAAGCATATCATCGGGCTTTTGACTCCGGAAGAGGGTAGCATCTTTTTTCGGGGAAAGCTCATAAAGGGCCTGAAAAAGAAGGAGTGGGATGAATACAGAAGCCAGATCAGTTACATGTTTCAAGATAACGCCCTTTTCGATGCCATGACTGTATTTGAAAATATTGCCCTGCCCCTTCAGCAAACTACCAGTTTAAACAAAAAGGAAATCAAGAACAAGGTAATGACAAGGATCGAACAGACAGAGCTTTCCGATGTAGCTTACAAATATCCCTCCGAGATCTCCGGCGGCATGCAAAAGCGTACAGCCCTTGCCCGTGCCCTGGTTACGGACCCCAAGATTGTGCTTTTCGACGAACCAACGACCGGTCAGGACCCCATCCGGAAATATGCCATCCTGAGCATGATAGCAGAATACAAGAAAAAATTTGGGTTTACGGCAGTCCTGATCAGCCATGAGATTCCGGATGTACTGTTCATTTCAAACCGCGTCCTGATTCTGCACGAAGGGAAAATCATCTTTCAGGGATCACCGGAAGAACTGGATGAATTCCAACACCCCATGATTGATGAATTCATCAGCAGCCTTGAGGGATTACAGGA
>CP070700.1:2232921-2235733 GCA_020349865.1 Desulfobacteraceae bacterium | reverse complement strand
TCTCAATATGTACTCTGTCTATTCATAAAAAGGATTGAAGTTTGTGGCAGGGAATATTCAATAGAAAAGACAGGGCAATCAATGCCCTGTCTTCTATTTTATTTGATGATTTTTATATGTAAAATATTTCATTTCCTTATGAGTGTCGCTCTGCCCTTCTCGCCAAAGTCAATTATTATTTTATTTGCATCTTCGATGACTTCACCTTTCATATCCATCGGGCCCGCATCCCCCATCCACGTAAGCTTTTTAATGCCATCCTTATCAAGTTCGCCTCGAAATGCCACACTGTTTGGTAAGTTACGTTTATCAATTTTCATTCTAATTCCAACAAATGAGTTTCCTTCCTGTGTAATTTTAATAACATTAGTATAAGTACCAAGTCCGCTCCATGGTCCAGAGTGCTCCAATTCAGCATCCCATTCGCCTCTTATATCCATCACCTCTTCCCCGTTTGGCAACTTTAGCTTTTTCACTTCCTGTGCTTGGACCAAGCTAACCAATGCTAAAATAGCAAGGGAAAAAATGAACAATACAGTGTATTTTGCTGTTGTCATAATTATTCACCCCCTTTTATTCAGCTATAAAATAGTTGGCACCGACTTGGGTTGGCATGGGCGGTAACATATTAAGTACCTTTGCTGTCTTTGTAGATTTGGAACTCTTAGAAAGCGCTCTTGATCCGGTGGGTAGCGTCAGGTAGAAAGCTGGGGTCAGAGGTTTTCCACTCCTGCTTCGCAATATGGTTGCATTTTTCGATAAATTGTATGCTGCGGAACGCCCCCCGTCAGGCTAAGCTTACGGGAGGCTTCAATCAGGCATTTTGAGTTCTCTCCAAATCATGGTATGCATCAATTGCCCGTGAAATGTTTAAAGGTGTGATAATATATATAAACGGAACATATAAAAAGAATTTTCAATTGTCAATTCCAACTTACCGTTGAAAAGTTCGATATATTTTTGGTTTGGCATATGTTTTCGTATGGCTAATATACACCTTCGGAAAGTACCTTAGACGGTGGAATTTTGCATCTGAGATATGAAAACGATATCCCAATAATCAGCTGATACAGCAGGATGTTAGTACGTTGGAGATATAGCAGGTTAACATATCAACCGATTGCCTCAAGTTCCCCCGCAGCCCATTTCATGGCTTCGTTTGAAGACATTTTCCCGGTGGTTGCTCTGGCCATCATTGCCGGAATAATGTATCGGCTGTTAATTTCAGCGCCGATATCAGGGGGTGCCGGCCATCCAACCAAGACCATCTGTTCATCCCCTCTCGGGACGTAATTGTATAGCGTTCCCTTGGGCGGGCTTGATTCCCCCCACACTGTATGCGCATACATGGGTTTTAGAGTCGGAATGGCATATCCCTTCATACCGTGAAACTCTTTCCATTGCTGTGGACTTTCAAGAAGGTACATGATGAGATCCTTGGCTGCATTCTTTTCCTTGCACCATTTCCAAACACCTATATTGGTTGTAATAGCAGCTCTAAATCTTCCCTTGGGTCCCCTGGGATTGTCATGGTGCCATAGCTGGGCTGCTATATCCGGCCTTTTTTTTTTGGCAACAACCCAGGCACTGGGTGGATTATTGATGCAGGACCCCTTACCAGAAATGATCCATGTATTGTTAGCCCTATCGTCCCATCCGAATATGTCTTTTGGCATATATTTGCTGAGCTCTTTTACAATCTCCACCGCCTTGAGGGTTTCATCAGATTCAATGGTTACCTTCCCCTCTTTGTCAATCGGTACAGATCCATAGGACAACATTAACGGATAGAGCCATTGCCCGGCATCGTAGACTTTGCCAATGGGATTACCGAAAGGATACCCTGCGTTGTGTAATTTCTTAGCTGCATCCAAAAAAGTATCATATGTCCAAGCATCCACCTTTGATTTGTTACGCTTGGTAACATCCGGCGGAAAAAGGTCCAACAGATTGACACCAGCATGCTCCCTGAACAAATCAATCCGGCTGACCATAGAGTGGCTATAGGAATTTATGGGAAGGGTCAGCCAGGCTCCATCCAAAAAAGATGTATACTTTCCGAGTTCATCGAATTTCCCATATTTCTTCTGGATGTAGTCTGCTACATCATTGAGAGGCTCTAAATTCTCCCTAAAGGGTAAACCATCAAAAGAACAAAACCACATCATATCGTGTCCTGAGCCAGCCTGCGAATCGGTTTGAGCAACAGCTTTAAGATCCCTGCACTGGCGCCCGATCCTGTTGATATTCACTTCAACATTATTCTTTTTCGCCCAAACATTGAAAATTTCGTCCCACACGTTATCCATGCCGGGTATCCAACTGCTCATCCAGCCTATGTTTAATTTCACCTTTTGAGCATATGCTTTTCTCAAACTTAGGGGGGTTATCATAGAACCAGTTATTGCTGCTCCACCGGCGATCGTTCTTTTAAGAAATTGTCTTCGGGTGACATTTGCCATTTTTATCTCCTTTTCTGCTCATCGAGTTATTGTCATTGATAGGTTTTACTCTTCACGAAAGCAGTTAAAGATTAATGATATCCAAATGCCTTTGAGCAAGGTTACACAATACAACATGTTCAGTCCGCCGGAGACCAAGGAAATATTCCAAAATCAGTCACGAAAAGGTATTGATTCTTTTCCTTGGATGTGCCCTCAGGATTGCGATATACTGTCATGCAATATTTCATGCCTTGGAAAATATACTCCCATTGATCACAGATTAAGTCTCCCTCAACCCAACTATGTCCTCTTCCACTTTCACCGGGTGTCATCATACTAAAAGGCCAGTTACCCTGATAAGTCATTTC
>CP070700.1:2229595-2232821 GCA_020349865.1 Desulfobacteraceae bacterium | reverse complement strand
GCAAGAGAATATGAGTCGTTGCATTGTCCCGCATCGAGTATTCTTGGAATACCGCCGATATCACCAAGATCAAGCTTGTTGTAACGGTACTTGGCACAACCAGCGGTCAAAATAACCGTATCTTTGGGGAGCTGTTCCGCAACTTCGGTAAAATAGCTCCTGGCTTTTTGACGGCCATCGCATCCTGCCATTACGATGAAGCGCTTGACTGCGCCGGATTTTACTGCATCGACAACCTTATCTGCCAGCGCAAGTACTTGATTGTGTGCAAATCCACCGACGAGCTTACCTGTTTCAATTTCAACAGGCGGATTGCTTTTTTTTGCCAGTTCGATTATTTCAGAAAAATCCTTTGCACCGCCTTCGGGTCTATCCGCGATATGTCTCACGCCCGGGTATCCGGACATTCCGGTGGTAAAGATCCTGTCTTTATAGGTATTATCTTTCTTTATGGGAATGACACAGTTCGTGGTCATCAGGATCGGACCATTGAACGACTCGAATTCTTTGTTCTGACGCCACCAGGAGCCACCGTAGTTTCCAACAAAATGATCATACTTCTTAAATGCAGGGTAGTAATGTGCCGGAAGCATTTCGCCATGGGTATAGACATCAACACCGGTACCCTCGGTCTGCTTCAGTAGTTCCTGCATGTCCTTGAGATCATGCCCGCTGATCAATATTCCGGGATTACCACGAACTCCAATATTAACTTCCGTGATCTCTGGATTGCCATAGGTACTGGTGTTTGCCTCATCAAGAAGCGCCATTGTATTAACCGCAGTTTCTCCTGCTCTCATGACAAGGGCCACCATTTCGTCCACAGACAAATCTTTGGTGGTAGACGCCAACGCCTCCATCAAAAAAGCATAGATATCGTCTTTTTCAAATCCTAAGATTGCCGCGTGATCAGCATAAGCAGCAATGCCTTTCACCCCAATAGTCTGTAGCTCTCTGAGCGAACGAACATCTTCATCCCGCGTCGCAAGAATGCCCACTTCCTTTGCTTTCTCATGAAATTCTGCTTCGTTATCTGAATGCCAGACTGCTGAATGGTGCAATTCTTCTGAAAATTCTTTGCCATATTTTTCTTCGTAGGCAGCCAAAAATTTAGTCTTGAGGCCTTCCCTGATTTTTAAAGCATCTTTAATAAGAGAGATAAATCTCTGGTTATCCCAATTTCCATTTGTGATTGTTGAAAAAAGGGCCTGCGCAATAAATAAGCCGGTTTCCTTGTTGAAAATACCAAGTTCCTTCGCTTTTTCGCCATAGATCGAAATTCCCTTCAAGACGTATATCAATAGGTCCTGAAGATTAGCGGTGTCCTCTGGTTTCCCACAAACTCCCTTGATAGTGCAGCCTGTATTTTTGGCTGTCTCCTGACATTGAAAACAAAACATGGTTTTCCTCCTCTGTTATAAATTAATAGTTTCCCAAAATGGGTCTATTGCCAAAAAAATTTAAACATATCTTAAGCCAATAAAATTGCCACTGCCTTGACCTAAGTCAAAAAAATCATTTTTTGTAACAGTTTAGTGCTTTGAAAAAACCATTATTGGGTTATCGGGCTGTGGGTATGTCTTTCAGAAGGGCCGCAATAAAACACCCCCCTGTCCTTGTCCAGGGGCGGGGAGCAGGCGTGGGAAAGGTATTTCTCATTCAAGTCACTGACCATGGGGAACGGAGAAAAAGGTATTGTGAATGGCATTTACTGTTTTCTTAAGATCTCGATTTCGCACGAGAAAATAGAGCGCTACCCTGGAAGGCCCAAAGGAAATCATCTCCACATTGACATTACATCTGGCCACAGCCGTAAAACATCGGGCCGCAATGCCCTTACCCTGAACAATGCCCTCGCCTACGATACTTACCAACGCCACATCTTCAATTTTCTCGAGTCTTCGGTAGGGCTTGGGCCGTAATGACTTTAGTGCCTGGCGTCCGCTTTCAAGATCGTCGAGCGCGAGCAATATACTAATGCAGGTTTGAGAAGTGACCACTGATTTAATGTTAATACCACTTTTGGTTAATTGGCTGGCTACGAGCGCCAGGACCCCCAGTCGTGCACCCACCCCTGAAGAGTGAACCTTGAGGATACCAATATCGGTGTCATAAGCCACACTCTTTATGAAATTCTTCGACCTTGGAATACTGGGTGTAATGAGACTCCCCGGGGCATCCGGGTTCAGAGTGTTCTTAATGGCAATGTGCAGTTTGCTTCTTCTGAGCGGTTCTATCGTGCGAGGGTGAAGAATCTTGGCACCAAAATAAGAAAGTTCAGCGGCCTCATCATACGAGAGTACCGGGATGAGTTGTGCCTTGGAAACAAACTTGGGATCAGCACTTAAATAGCCGGCAACATCCTTCCATATCTCCAGAGTGGTTGCCTGCATTGCCCGGGCTACCACTGCTGCTGAGTAGTCGCTGCCGCCACGACCGAAAGTGGTAATATCACCCCCTTCACTTACTCCGAAAAAGCCGGGAATAAATAGAATCATCCGTCCTTTCAGCAAAGGCTTTAAGTGAAGCTGTAAATTCCTCGTTGTTTTAAGTAAGTTGGCAGTGGCATCGCCGAATTTGCCGTCTGTGAGTAGGCCAATTTTATGGGGCATGCGGTAGGTGGTCTGAGCACCACGACTGCGTAGGGCACTGGCAAGCAGTTGTACAGCAAAGCGTTCACCAAAGCTACTGATGACATCCCGCATTCGTGGAGTGATCTCCCTTGTGAAATTAAGACCATAGTAAAGGCGCTCGAGCTCACTCAACGTCTTATTTAAATCACGGCTGAACTTCTTATAAGAGTTACCAACAGAAATCAGATGGCGAGCAAAGAGAACATGTTTGCTCTTCAGACGGCTGATAATTCCAGGTATATTTCCCTCATCGTGGAGGGCCTCAGACATGCCTTCAATGAGATCGTCAGTGACCCCATTCAAGGCCGAGACCACAAATATATGGCCCTGTCCCCTTTTGGCGATTAATTCAAGAATATGACCGATATTCTTTTTCCCTTTTAAACAGCCTCCGCCAATTTTAATTACGTTCATGTCCGTGCACCTTAAATTTGATTTACTATATCAGTTAGCGCAAAACCTGGAAAATTTCAAGTAATGACTGGGGGCTTCAGAAATTCTGGATCTGATATTATAATAGAATTTTCTTCTGTTGAGTCTGCTACAAGCGGATATTGCATAAAATGGTGAATTGATTTTATAACCTGTCACGG
>CP070700.1:2225699-2229495 GCA_020349865.1 Desulfobacteraceae bacterium | reverse complement strand
CGCCATTGAACATCATTCTGTTCTTAATTCCGCGAGATTCTTTGAACGTATGAATTTTGAGGTGACGTTCCTCCCTGTTGATGAATATGGGTTGGTGGACCCGGAACGTTTGCTTGGCGCTATTAGACCGGAGACAATACTTGTATCGGTTATGCACGCGAACAATGAGATCGGTACGATCGAACCCATATCGGAACTTACTGCAATCTGCAAAGAAAAAGGGGTCATTTTTCACACAGATGCCGTTGCAACAGTAGGGAACATCCCCGTTGACGTTAATGAGCTCAACGTAGACTTGTTAAGCCTTTCCGGTGTCTCCCTTGGTGCGCCAAAAGGAGTTGGGGCACTTTATTTCAGAGATAAACTGAGACTTATGCCACTGATTCATGGAGGCATCCAGGAAAACGGCAGGAGAGGAGGAACAGAGAACGTTCCCGCTATTGTTGGGCTTGGAAAGGCGTCAGAGCTTGCAGCGGGAGAACTCACGGATAAAGTGAATTATACGCAAAACCTGAGGAATATTCTTGTCGCCGGCATTCAAGAGCGGATTGACCAAATAAAATATACAGGCCACCCGGAAAAGAGGCTTCCCGGCCATGCGAGCTTTTGTATTGGGGCTATTGAAGGAGAAGCGTTGCTTTTTATGCTCAACCAGCAAGGCATTTATGTAAATACCGGCTCTGCCTGTGCTTCCAAAGCCCTTAAGACGTCTCCTGTTCTTGTGGCAATCGGAATACCGGCTGATCTTGCACAAGGGTCGATCGTATTTACTATTGACAACGGCAATACGGTTGAAGAGATTGAATATGTGCTTGAAAAACTTCCCTTTGCTGTTAGAAAGCTTCGGTCACTTTCTCCAATATGGAGGGAAAGGGCCGCTGCCTGACGGGGGTCATCCCATGAAACTATCAACCAGAAGTCGATACGGAACGAGAATGATGCTGGACCTGGCACAACACTACGATAAAGGGCCCATACAGATAGGTGATATTGCAAAGCGCCAGGATATTTCTGTCAAGTATCTTGAACAACTCATTATTCCATTGAAAAAGGTCGATTTGATCAAGAGTGTTCGCGGTCCAAAGGGGGGGCATATGCTGGCAAAGCCTCCGGATGAAATCACCGTTGGAGAAATCGTAAAGGTGCTCGAAGGAGGAATCAGTCTATCTAACTGCATTGAAAATCCTTACGAGTGCAACAGATCCAGTAGTTGTTTAACTCGTGGCATCTGGGAAGAGGCAACAAAAGCTATGCAGGATAAGCTAAATTCCATGAGTTTATCCAAAATGATTGAAACATGCGAAAGCACTTAAACATTTTTGAGGAAGTAAGAGAGGTAAGCTATGTATTCTGAAAAGGTGATGGATCATTTCTCAAACCCGAGAAACGTCGGTGCCATAGAGGATGCCGACGGAATCGGAGAAGTTGGAAATCCAGTATGTGGAGACATGATGACCTTTTACATCAAGGTGAAGGATGACAAACTGACTGATGTAAAATATAAGACCTTCGGGTGCGTTGCAGCCATTGCGGTATCCAGCAAGGTTAGTGAAATGACCAAGGGCAAAACCCTGGAAGAGGCTAAAGCCATATCGAAAATGGCCGTTGCAGAAGCCCTTGACGGACTTCCAAAGGAAAAAATGCACTGTTCCAACCTTGGTGCACAGGCCCTTAGTGAAGCTATTAAAGACTATGAGGAAAAGAAAAACGGAAAACCAAAATCCGTGACCAAGGCAACAAAAAGGGAAAAGCCAGAAAAGCATATTACGTGTGGCCAATGCAATGCACAAAACCCTGTTACTGCAAAGTTTTGCATGGCTTGTGGGGAAGGGGTCAAGTAAATGAAGATCGTCTCCATTTCCATAAGCAAGAAAAAGGGAACGCGCAAGGGCCAGGTCGAGGAGGCCTCCCTTGTTCAGGGTCATGGGATTGAAGGAGATGCCCATGCCGGACCATGGCACCGTCAGGTTAGTTTCCTTGCTGCCGAAAGCATCGAAAGGGCGAGACAAAAAGGTCTTGATGTCACTTTTGGAGATTTTGCGGAGAACATTGCCACAATAGGTATCGACTGGAAAAAGATGACAGTGGGCACCATTGTACAGTTGGGAGACTCGGCAGTGGTGGAGATTACCCAAATAGGCAAAGAATGTCACAGCAAATGCGCCATCTACTACAAGGCAGGGGATTGCATTATGCCCCGGGAGGGGATCTTTGCCCGCGTACTTAAAGGTGGAAAAATCCGGTGTGATGATATAATCTTCCTTAACCGGGAGCCATAAAATACTTGTAACAATTTAGTTTTTTAAAAAAACCAACCGTGTATTGTAGGGCCATGAGGATCTCTTTTTCAAAAGCCGCATAAGCCGGCTTCATTACATGGAACGGCAGGTTGGCCTTAAAATTTAGCACAAGACAGCCCCAGAAGGGAATCTTCATTAAAAAGGTCGTCCTCTCTGCCTGCTCAGCACTGCTGTTCATGGTCCAGGGGGCGTGCCACGAGCTTTGTATAATTTTTGTGATGCGGCTTTTGAAAAAGAGATCCCCATGGCCCATCCTGTCCTCTTTTCAAAGAGCTAAAGTGTTACAAATACTTTTTAACCCAGATTGTGCAGTAGAATCCGTTTAGCTATAGAATTTAGGGAGGTACTGCATTAAAAGTTTAAGAAGACAAATGGGTCTATTGCCGGTGCAGAAGGTCATTGCTATCGGTTGACGGGAAAGGAGTACAAGGTGAGCATAAAAGTACACATTCATAAGACTCATCGTCAATTTACCAACGGATTAGATGTTGTCGAGGTTGAAGGGAATACAGTTGGTAACTGCCTAAATCAATTGGTTGGGCAGTTCCCCGGCATTGAGAAAGAAATTTATGATAAGAAAGGTGATCTGCGTAACATCATTGAAATTTATTTAAATCTTGAAAGCGCCTACCCTGATGAATTGGCCAAACCAGTTAAGGATGGAGATGATATTCATATAACACTTATTCTTGCAGGGGGGTAAGACAACCGTTGACCAAAATGCGTTGGGTTTTGTCCCGCGGAAGGCAGGACTCAACCCAACAAACGACTCAACCTAAAAAAATCAGCCATTAGTAGAGAAGCATAATCATGCCCTGAGCAACTTAATCCGTCTTACTCGTGGGGCTTAAGCGGGAAACCATAGGCTTATTGCAATCTTAATACAAGTCTACGGCAACCACATCATCACAGTCAGATCCCGATATGGGACTCCAGGTCGTACCATCAGTGTTCCATAGACCTAACGGTCCAAAATCCATGGCAAGTCCATTTGCCCAGCCAGCCATACCTTCTGCATCAGAGCCCGATATGGGACTCCAGGCCGTACCATCATAGTTCCATAGACCTAATGCTCCAAAATCCATAGCAAGTCCACCACTCCAGCCGGCAAGAACTTCTACATCAGAGCCCGATATGGGACTCCAGGCCGTACCATCATAATGCCAAAGGCCATTAGCCCCAAAATCAATGGCCAGTTCATCACCGACTGTTTGTGTCGATATCTTGGCCACAAAACCGTCAATGTAGCCGTTATGGGTCAGATCCGGCCCCACGGTCACCGGAAATGTCGCCTCAATGGAATTGGTACTGCCTGTTACATAGGCATTTCCATCACCGTCTACGGCTATGCCGCGGCCGTAGTCGTATCCACTCCCCCCAATGTACCCGCAATAGTCATGGGCCATGCCAGTGGCGTTCACCCTGGCCACGTTAGCGTACCGGACGCCATTTATAGTCAGGTCAGGCCCCACGGTCACCGGAAATGTCGCCTCAGT
>CP070700.1:2221957-2225599 GCA_020349865.1 Desulfobacteraceae bacterium | reverse complement strand
TCTCCCAGTTTCGACTCTCCATCTGTTTACCGCCTTGAAAAAGACCGCAATCCACGAGAATCTTTTTGCCGCCAGGGCTTTCAATAAGAAAGCTCGATCCGGTTACGGATCCTGCTCCTCCCAAACATGTTATTCTGATCATGCCTTGCTCCTTTACCTTTTGTTAGTTAATCCCTTAAACTTTCCCGCTGTAGCGGGATGGTCCCAGGTTTGCTATGCGGGTAGCTGCCTGAGTAAGATATCTCCGCCCACCTTGTCCCTTAATAACGGGGTTTCGCTAGAGGCGCAACGCTGCAGATGGACTTTTTTTGAAGCCGTCAGTCTTTATTTTATAATATATTTTATAACCGTGTGTTCTTCCCGGATAATCACTTGCCCAGGTAAAGCATTCTTAGCCTACTGTCAAAGACCCTAAGCGTTGTTGATAATGTCAAGCGCCTTTGGCCCACAATTTAAAAGGAGGTCAAAGGTTGACAGGTTTGTAATGAAAGGACCCCACAATTGTGGGTAGACGGCGGGTCGCGGGTTGAAAAATTTCATCTCAATGCCTGCCTTTTGAAAGGCGTGTTCATCGAGATATTTTCTTGCGCTGTTCTGGGCCAGAAAATGAGAGGCTCCCAAACGTTTGCAGACCTCCACAGAAAGCTGGGGTTCATTCGCCTTTATTCCCAATTCAGAAAGTCGCATTACTCTGGCGGAAATCCCTATGTGTTTCATCAGATGCCGGATGATATTTAAATTGAGATCAATCAATTTTTCAAAACGTTCCGAAAAGACGTCTTCAAGAAAATTCTGATGATCCTTAAAAAATGGGGCATTGGCGTAAGCGGCCTTCAAACTTGCCAGGTGCTTTTTTGTCCACTGTCCTTCATGACAGATCCTCACATCATTGATCATTTGAAGTCCCATGCCCTTTTTCCAAACCGGGACAGTTATCCACAAAGTTCCCTGATCATTTTTAAAACGATTCCTGGTTAACCAGGTAGTCCCCCGTGGGAACTGGACCGCATCCATAATAACAAGGGCATCAGATCGATGGACCTTGGCAAAAAAACCGGGGAAAGGTGCAAAATATGGTTGATATGCAGATACGATCATTGATCTACAGCAATTATGATTAAGTTAAGTTTTCGGGTTACTCACTTATGAGTTGAACAATCCTTTTTGAGGTATACTCCGCCACATCGGCCAGGCCGTCAATGGGCATAAAAGGTAATGCGTTGGCCGAAAAAAGACAAGTAACAGATGCTGGGAACTCTTCATCAGGGAGATAAAATATGTAACAAAGCGCGATCTTAGGAAGGGGAAATAATATAAATGAAAGATCGCCGCCGTATCCTGACAACCCATCCTGGCCGTCCAGGGTATCTTTGATGGTTTGCTGTTTATCGTTGATTGAACAGACATGGGAAACGAGTACGCTCTCACTGTTTGCGCGAAATGCCCCCTGATAGGGCATACTGTTGGGAAGATCTCTGAAAGACATAAAAGGTTCAAGTCGGACAGGTTCGGGACTGGCATGGCTGGCGTAAAGGGATATAAGAACAACCCTTGGATCATCAATATGTTTACCTGATAACGTGATCATATCAGGACCAAGACAGCAATTTTCACCAAAGGCACGAAAATAAAAACGATCTCCACTTTTTTCCGCTTGAAGCATGCTTCCAAAACCAATTGGTAATCGAGCAAAGAGCCTGGAAAGACGATTTCGTGCAATTCTCGCATAATTTGTTTCCAAAAGCACCACCTCCGCCTTGCTTCCTTTCCACATTTAGGTCACCATCTTCAACACTTTTAATTAAAACCCGTAAAGCCTAAAGGCTGATTAGGGATTTTACAAGACAATGTTTGTTGAACTATCATAGGCCGCCTCTACTCAAACCTCCTAGCATAACGCAAATGCCACTGCCAACATTTTTGCATAAAGATCCTCATTAATCCCAACAAAATATTTGGCAATTTATGACGTCTTAAGAGTCTACAAACGACTCAGCATTATTTTGACTTTTGGCCTGTGGTTATAACTAAAGATATGCTAAAAATATATTCTTTTTTACAAAAATTGAATAAAATTATTGACATTGATAGATTATACTGTATATAGAGTGTCCGTTATTAATGATCGCTTTTTGGCTATTACTTAAATCTTTTTCTTTATTTTACCTGTGTCAAGCAGGTAGGTGACAAACTTTATTTGAAAGGAGAAATGTATGGCTGCAAGAAAAAAGACCCAAAAGGCAAAAGCAAAAAACGTAGACCCGGTGCGCAAAGTGACAGCGGTAAGAAAGCCAATGACCAAATCCGCCATTATGAATGAGGTTTCCGGAAACACCGGACTCACCAAGAAACAAGTCGCCTCAGTGTTCGACGAACTGGGAATCATCATCGAGCGTCACGTCAAGAAACGGAGCCCCCGCCAATTTACGCTGCCGGGCCTCCTAAAAATTGAGGTGAAACGTAAGCCCAAAACCAAGGCTCGTATGGGTATTAACCCCTTTACCGGAGAACCAATGATGTTTAAGGCCAAACCTGCCCGCGACGTCGTTAAGGTCCGGCCACTAAAGAAACTGAAAGACATGGTTGTTTAAAAGAAAGGCGACGATCACTTTCATAAAAAAAGGCGGACTAAATCCGCCTTTTTTTGTTTTTTAGGAAGAACTACGATCACAAAAATATTACCACATAATGGAAACTCTGGAAAACATCCCTGTGAATCTAAACCTTAAAGAAATCAAGAAAGAACTCCACATGCAAGAAAATGGCGCTTGGAGCTGTGTTCAAGCTCTTGTTGATCAGGCGCAGTCCCTCATAAGAGCCAGGGCCGTATATTGCAGTTGTTATTTAGAATCAAAATCTGAAGATGCCATATTTATTGAGGGCACTCGTTTTAAAAGCCGGGTCTTGCGTAAGCACACAGAAAACATTGGGAGAGTTTTTCCATTTGTTGTCACAATCGGCAGTAAATTAGAAGAGCAAGCCACAAAGTGCAGGGATTTTTTGGAACAGTACTATCTCGATACGCTTGGAAATATAGCCCTCATCACGGCCCGAAAACATCTGGAAGATCAACTGCGATCCAGATATGCCCTCGGTTGCATTTCCTATATAAGTCCAGGGTCCTTGGAGGACTGGGGTCTTGAAGAGCAAAGGCCGCTCTTTTCAATTCTCGGAGATGTTGAAGCTTCAATTGGCGTCCACCTTACCAAAAGCCTTCTCATGATTCCAAAGAAGTCATTATCGGGCATCTTCTTTCCCACGGAAGTACCATTTTATAGCTGTCAACTCTGCCCCCGAAAAAACTGTCCGTCAAGGAAGGCCAAATATAGTAAAAAGATGGCTGCGGAATGTGGAATTCAAAAATGAATTTCCTTTTTTTGCATGAAGCAGATGGACTTTCTACGAAGCCATCAATCTTCTACGGTAAAATAGTCGGAGATAACACCCATGAATGGATTATATTTTATTGCATAATGACTTAACCCCTGCTTAACAAACCTCTCTGAGATTTCCTTATCTTCTTCAATAAACTTATCTGCTCTCTCTTCCCATGCCCGTGAGTCCAAGGCCAAGATTTCTGCCACTCTTTTTCTATAGAACTCGGCCACAGGGAGATCCGAATAGGCGTTCACAAACCAGGGC
>CP070700.1:2217422-2221857 GCA_020349865.1 Desulfobacteraceae bacterium | reverse complement strand
GAAGCCATGGCGAGGGATCTTGAAGTGACCGTGGAAGAGATGGGTACCTTGGCCTTAAAATCTGACAAAAAGATTCCTATGAACGCCCAGTGTGTCATTTTTGCTGAATCCGAGGTGGTGGGCCTGATCCATGCCAAGACTGAAAAACAGGATATAAGCAAAGCCATACACGATGCCATGGCCAGCCATATTGTCACCATGATAAGCAGGGTGGGCGTCAGTGAGGATGTGGCCATGCTCGGGGGCGTGGGCTATAATCCGGGATTTGTTGAGGCCATGAAGCTTGAATTGAAAGTGGAAAAGCTCTACATCCCTGATGCGCCCGAATTTGGCGCGGCCGTCGGGTCTGCCGTGGTAGCCGCGGAAGAAGCTCAAAAATAGTGAACAGTTATTTGTTAATCGTTCATTCAAAATCCAATATCGAATAACCAATAACTCATATCATTATTGAAAGATATGGAAATGGCAGAAGAGGAAAAACAAGAGTTCTGGAGGTGGACAGAGTCCAACTGGAAGAATCCGGATATAGATTGGAAAGATGCGAAGTTTATCACTGTGGGTATTGACGTCGGTTCCGTAAGCTCTCAGGCGTGCATTATGGCGGACGGGCAAATATTTGCCTATGCAAACATGCGGACTGGATATGACAGCCCTGAAAGTGCGCATAATGCCCTTAATTTTGCCTTGGAGACCACGGATATGCCGGAGGACCGGATGGATTATTGCGTAGGTACCGGTTACGGTCGTGTAAACGTCCCTTTTGCAGACCGGTCCATTACCGAAATCGCCTGCCATGCCAGGGGCGCCAATTTTATCTATGGCCCGGAAGTGCGCACAGTGTTAGACGTGGGCGGGCAGGATATAAAGGCGATCGAGTGTGATGAAAAGGGTAAGGTAAACAACTTCCTGATGAACGATAAGTGCGCCGCAGGCACAGGCCGGGGCATGGAGGTTTTTTCAGACCTTTTAGGTGTGTCCATCAATGAAGTCGGTGAACGCTCTTTCCAGTATGACGGTGAAGAGCCAGAGGCCGTATCCAATACCTGCGTCGTCTACGCCAAATCCGAGGCCACGGGTCTGTTGCGTAAGGGATGGAGCACGGAACAGGTTTTAGCGGCATATTGTAAGGCCATGGCAGAGAGAATCTACTCCCTTATAGAAAGGGCCGGTGTGACACCCGAATTTGCGGTAACCGGTGGCTTGGCCAAAAACCGTGGTGTAATTGACAGGCTCATGCCTCTCGTCAAACTTGAGAGAATGAAAACCGATTGGGATACCCAGATCGCCGGCGCTGTGGGCGCGGCCCTTTTCGGTTATGCCCTGTGCCAGAGGGGGAAGGGACGGAAAAAGTAAGTCAGAGGTCGGAAGTCAGAAGACAGAAGTCAGAAATCGGGAAAGCGGAAAATTAATTGGGCAGACAATTGAAAATACCATATCGGAAGTCGAATTCCGACTTTTCCACGGAGGTGAAATGATGTTAGCCAATTATGGTTGTAACGACGCTTCCGCTGATTTTTTTATCACCATTGATACGGACAAATACGATGGCTTTGGAGACTGTGTGACCACCTGTCCTGTTGATATCTTTGAGGTGGTGGATGAAGACCCCAATGATCCCATGCGAGAAGAGCCAGTAGCAATGGTTGCCGTAGATAAAAAAAGAAATTGAAATATGAGTGCGGGCTGTGTAAACCACCATCCGACAGGCCGCCCCTTCTATGTGTGGACGCATGCAAGACAGAGACAATTTCTTATTCCTGGTAAGATAAAATCGTTGATGAAATGGACCAGATAAAACTGACAATAGACGGGCAGGAAATAGAAGCCCAGGCCGGCACAACCATCCTGGAAGCGGCAAGGAGTATAGATATCTACATCCCCACGCTGTGCTCTCATCCAGACCTGCCGCCGGCAGAGGGTCAAGAGGCGGCAAAGGTTATCTATCAGGGTGACCGTAAGATTGAAAACGCCATACCCGGGGAAGCAGGAAAAGGCTGCGGGCTCTGCGTAGTGGAGGTTGAGGGTGAGGCAGGTCTGGTCGAGTCCTGCTCTACAGAGGTCCAGGAGGGCATGGTCGTCATCACCGATAACGATCTGATCAAGGCCAAACGCCAGGAAGATTTAATCCCTATACTTACTCGTCATCGTCATGCCTGCTTGACCTGCGCCCAGCAGGAAGGCTGTAGCATGAGTCAGTGCTTAACAAATGTGCCTGAGAACGAAAGATGCTGTACCCAGTTCGGGCACTGCGAACTCCAGGATGTGGCCAATTATGTAGGTATCTCTCCTACTACCCCAAAATGGGTGCCCGTTGATCTTCCCATACTTGAAAACCATCCCCTTTTTATAAGGGACTATAATCTCTGTATCGGTTGCACAAGGTGCATACGTGCATGTCGCGATAACAGGGGGATTGAGGCCCTAGGCTTTGTGTGCGATGAAAAGGGACTGGTCCAGGTGGGGACACTTGGCCCTACGCTTGAAGATTCCGGGTGTAAATTCTGCACGGCGTGTGTTGAGGTCTGCCCCACGGGGGCTTTGATGGATAAGTCTGTACGTCCTGGTAAAAAAGAGGAGGATATTGTCCCATGCAGAGAGGCATGCCCGGCCCACATTGATGTCCCCGCCTATCTGAAACTGCTCGCTCAAGGGAAAAGGGACGAAGCAAATGCAGTAATAAGAGAAAAGGTACCCTTGCCTGGAATACTTGGCAGAGCATGTATCCATCCCTGTGAAGAGGTATGCCGGAGAGGAGAATTAAATGAGCCTGTATCTATTTGCGCCTTGAAAAGATATGCCGCTGACGGCGAAAAAGGGCTGTGGAAAAAAAATGCAAAGGCAGCGAAAGATACCGGGAAACAAATTGCCATTGTTGGTGCCGGGCCTGCTGGTTTAACAGCGGCATTTTATCTCAGAAAGCAGGGATTCGCAGTTACAATTTTTGACAGCCATGCCGAGCCTGGAGGTATGATGCGTTGCGGCATCCCTTCCTACCGCCTTCCTAAGGATATTCTAGATAAGGAAATTAATGAAATCCTGGACCTTGGAGTTGAGTTTAGACCCAATCAGACCCTGGGCCGGGACTTTACCCTGGACCAGATCAAGAATGACGGATTTGATGCTGTGTTTTTGGGCGTTGGGGCTCAACTGAGCCGGCGTATCCCGCTGGAAGGATCTGATCTGCCCGGTGTTTTATGGGGCGTTGATTTTCTAAGACAGGTTGCGGAAGGTGACGATATCAATCTCAAAAAAAGGGTTATCGTGGTTGGAGGCGGCAATGTGGCGGTTGATGTGGCCCTTAGCGCAATGAGATGCGGAGCCAATGATGTGACCATGGTTTGTCTTGAGCGCAGGGAGGAGATGCCTGCCCACGAATGGGAGATCCAGGGCGTATTAGATGAAGGTATCCGTTTGATGCCTTCATGGGGACCGCACAGAATCCTGAGTGAAAATGGGCAAATAACGGGTATGGAGCTGGTCCATTGTGTGTCGGTATTTGATGACCAATGCGTTTTCAATCCTTCTTTTGACGATATAAAGGAGAAGATAAAAGGAGATCAGGTTATTTTGGCCATAGGCCAGGCATCTGATCTGGCATTCCTTGAAGACCAGAGCCAGATCACTGTAGATAAAGGGCTTATTTTGGTGGATGGGGACACCCTTGAAACTGGCATGAAAGGAGTCTATGCCGGTGGTGACGTGGTAGCAGTCCCAGGCGCTATTATTCATGCTATTACTGCGGGGAGAAAGGCCGCATCATCCATAGTCAAGGCCCTCGGAGGCACAGGAGACATAGATGAAAGGCTGTTTGAAAGAGATGTGTCTGACCCGCACATAGGTCGGGACGAGGGCTTTGCTTCATGGCCGCGTGAAAAGGTCCCTGAACTTGAATTAGAGACAAGGCACCGGGGATTTGAGGAAGTAGCTCTTGGGTATGATGATGAGCAGGCAATGAAAGAGGCCAAACGTTGTCTCCAATGCGATTTGCGCCTTTATCTCAAAAGCAATCCTTCTCCCCCTGAAAAAATACTCGCTTTCAATGAGGAAAATATTAGCCAGGTGCCCCTAGACGAGGGCGTGTTTCAACTCTATGACGAGGATAGACATGTCATTGCCATAAAAGGGACCGGTACTCTGCGTGAAAGTTTACTCGAGGCACTGGAAGATTATGAACACGCAGCCTGGTTCGGTTTTGAAGAAGATAAGATGTACTCCCAGCGGGAGAACGAGTTACTTCAACAGTACCTTCAGGAGCATGGTGAGATGCCTGGAGGCGGGGGTGATGATTTGGATGACCTGTTTTGATCGCGGTAGGTTAACTGTCTATTTTATGGTTCACCCGGTTAATGAGTACCGCGAAACTGATCAGATATGAAGTTGGCAGAGGGGAAGGTCGAAGCAGTCTTTTCTTCGATTCCGGGCTTCTCAGCCTGGT
>CP070700.1:2201962-2217322 GCA_020349865.1 Desulfobacteraceae bacterium | reverse complement strand
GGTGGATTCGAAGACCTTGGACAGGATCCCCTGTTGGGGAAGGTGAGAGATCAGGTAGAAAAGGCCATTAAGGAGGCCGACGTCGTTATACTCATGGTTGATGGTCGAGAAGGCTTGATGCCTGGCGATCAGGAAATGGTAAACTCATTACGGCGAGTCCAAAAGAAAGCTTTATTGGCAGTGAACAAGGTAGATGGACCAGAACATGACCATTTGATTGCCGATTTCTACGGCCTCGGTTTAGAGCCCGTATACCCCATTTCTGCAGCTCATGGGTATAATGTGAGATCCTTAATGCAGGAAGTGGTAAAATACCTCCCTATTTTTGAAGGAGAGCGGGAAGACAAAGACCAGATTAGAGTCGCCATTTTAGGAAAGCCCAATGTGGGCAAATCCTCTTTGATCAACCGCATCTTAGGATCAGACCGCCTGCTTGTAAGCGATGTGCCAGGCACGACCCGCGATGCAGTGGATACCCTTTTTCGCTACCGCGGGAGAGAGTATCTTTTGATAGACACGGCAGGTTTAAGAAGGAAGTCAAGAGTAAAGGAAAAGATTGAAAAGTTCTCCATGATCAAGGCGCTCAAAAGCCTTGAGCGATGTCACATTGCCGTGATCCTTTTAGACGCTGCGGACGGGGTTTCGGAGCAAGACGCCAGGATTTCCGGTTATGTGTTTGAGAAAGGCAAAGGAGTGGTCCTGGCTGTTAACAAGTGGGATTTGATCAAAGGTAATACACGAAAAAGGAGTTCCCTTGATAATGAGATAGACCGGCAATTGAAATTCATCTCTTTTGCCCCAAGGGTGAACTTTTCCGCCCTTACGGGCGAACGCGTTATGAAGGTCTTTGACAAAATCGATATGGTTCATGAACAGTTTTCCCAACGATTCACCACTTCATCCATCAACAAAGCAGTACAAAAGGTAATTGAGAAACACCCTCCCCCGAGAATTGGTAAGGGACGACTAAAGTTCCTTTACGCCACACAGATTCGTTCCAGGCCACCTACTTTTATGTTATTCGTAAACAGGCCAGATATGGTGCACTTTTCATATGAGCGCTTTTTGATCAATCAATTGCGGGAAAGTCTACGGCTTGAGTTTGCACCAATAAGGATAAAGTTCAGAAAGAAATAGATGATGGGTTAAAAGCAATCCGATAAACGCCTATGGCATCATGCCATACTTTTTTAGTTTTTTGTGAAGGGTTTTCCTGGTGATCCCCAGTCGCCTGGCCGCTTCACTTTTGTTGCCAGCAGTGGATTCGATCATCTTGATTATCGTGACCCTTTCTACATCTTCCAGTGGCAAAGCTGTCGTAACAGTATTCACGGATGGAATACCTTCCTGCGATGGTACCCCATCTCCGATTCCCAAAGGGAGATCCTGTTCAGTCAGGTACTGGGCCCTGCATAGGACCACCGCTCTTTCAACGGCATTCATCAGTTCACGGACATTGCCTGGCCAGTCGTAGTTTAATAATTGATCCATGGCCTGTGGAGTGTAACCCTTTATTTGTTTTCGGTTTTTTTCTTCGAACATGTTAAGATAGTGCTGTGCCAGCAGGGGAATATCCTCTTTTCTCTCCTTTAGAGGCGGCACGTTCAGGGTCACGACATTCAGGCGGTAATAAAGGTCTTCTCGAAATCTTCCTGACTCGAT
Organism: Desulfobacteraceae bacterium; assembly: GCA_020349865.1. The sequence continues at coordinate 2,215,660 of CP070700.1, read as the reverse complement.
CTCCCGAAGCAGATCCTTGTTGGTGGCAGCTATGACCCTAACGTCCACCTTGATCACTTCATCGCCGCCAACACGGGTGACTTCCCTTTCCTGGAGGGCGCGCAACAGCTTGACCTGCATAGCCAGTGACATTTCACTCACCTCGTCCAGAAAAAGACTGCCGCCATTGGCCTGACGGAATCGTCCTTCTTTTCGTCGGTGCGCCCCTGTAAAAGCGCCTTTCTCATGACCGAATAGCTCCGATTCCAGCAGGGTTTCAGTAATGGCTGCACAATTCATTTTTACAAAAGGGCCTTCCTTTCTGGAGCTGTTGAAGTGAATGGCACCGGCGATCAGTTCCTTGCCTGTACCTGAATCACCCGTAATAAGGACAGTGGCCTCTGATGGAGCCACCTGGGCCACCGTTTCCAGGAGCCTGACCATTGCCGCGCTTTGCCCTATGATATGTTGCCGGTCAAAATTTTTGCCCAGACTCTCCCGCAGGAGCCGATTTTCTTCCCTAAGCTGGCTGTGGTCCATAGCACGTTCCATTACAAGCCGGAGTTCATCAAAATCCAGGGGTTTTGTGAGGTAGTCGTAGGCACCTTTTTTCAATGCATCCACGGCCGTCTCCACAGAGGAATAGGCGGTCATAATGATGACCGGTATGGACGGATTATAGGCTTTTATTCCGGCAAGGGCCTCCAGTCCGGAAACCTTTATCATTCGAATATCCATTAAGATAAGGTCATATGCCTGATCATGGACCTTTTCAATGGCCACCTGGCCATCGTCGGCCTCGGCAATTTTATATCCCCATCCGCTTAAAAGCGTCTTTAGCATCGTACGATGGGCCTGATCATCATCGACAACCAAAATCGTGTTATCTTGTTTCATTGGACTGTGGCCTCCGGTAATATGATAGTTACAGTGGTTCCCGTTCCGTTTCGTCTTTTAACCGTTACCTTGCCTCTGTGGGATTCAATGATCTTGTGGACAATGGCAAGCCCTAAACCTGTCCCTGATGATTTGGTCGTGAAATAGGGATCAAAGACATGGGGCAGGTCCTCTTCCTTAATGCCCGTACCGGTATCCGAGATCGTGACCTCTATTTTTTTGGCAACGTCATCCCGGCGAAGTTCCACCGAAAGGCTGCCACCGTTTTCCATTGCTTCAATGGCGTTTATATATACATTAAGAAAAACCTGTTTCATTCTATCTGGGTCCATTGATATTTCTATAGGGGGGATACTGCTTACATGAACCTGGATCGCCTTCTTTTGAGCGGCCCCTTCAATCATTTTCAGGGAATCTTGAACCAGGTCCCTAATTGACGTGGGCTTTTTCTTAATGCTCATCGGTCGGGCAAATTCCAGGAGCTGACCGATAACCCTGTTGAGCCGTTCCACCTCCTTTATCATGATATCGGCCGTTTTTTGATCCTCCGGGACCTCCCTGTATCTTTCCTTAAAGTATGTGGCGAATCCCTTAATGGAACTCAGAGGATTTCGTATTTCATGTGCAATCCCGGAGGCCAGCTTTCCGATGGATGCAAGGCGCTGACTTCTCTCTACTTCTCTCTTAAGGTGTCGAATTTCACTCAAATCCCTGAAAAGGATCACGTACCCCAAAAATGCACCTTTTTCATCTTCCAGAAAAGAGGCAATCACCTCCAGAGGGATGGTTTTACTACCCGGTACAGGGCAGTCTATTTCCTTCACAATGACACGGCTTTCGGTTTTCAGCCTATCAATAAGGTCCAACATTGGCTTTGGTAAAACGTCTTGGGGTATTTTCCAGAGGACTTTCCGGGATGATAATTGAAGAACAGACTCGGCCGTTTGGTTGAAAGAAGCGACTCTCCCATCCCGACCGGTAGCTAAGAGGCCGATAGGCATGGTTTCAACCAGGTTGTCGGAAAAGGCCTTGACTCGTGAAAGAGAGGCCCTGGTTGAGCGATAGGCCTGGGCCAGAAAAAGGGATACAATGCCGGCAAAACCGATTAAAAGGAGTATAAGGGCCATCACCACCGTGTGACGTGCATCCTCTTTCCTTGCGATCTCGACCGGTCCCCTATCCAGCCCGACGAAAATAAGCTTGGCCGCTTCTTCGGTGGCGTTATATGCGTCCATACGGGATTGATGAGCAGTATCAGACATCATTCTGCCATGATGCCTACGAAAATGACTGGCCGTGGGTGAAAACCGGCGGAAGACCTCAAACGTATCGGTTCCATCCGGATTTGATACCTGCCGCCATTCTACGTCTTTGGAAACAGAGATTCGCTCAAGATCCAGATCTTTTCCATGGGTTCCACCTATTTTCGTTGGATCATTGTGGGACAGGATAGTACCTTCAAAGTCGGTTACGATAAGATACACAATATCGGGTTCTTGCGCTGTTTCCGTCAACAATTTCTGGAGCCGAAAACTACCTCCGCGCATTCCCATCATCCCCATCATACCTGTCCTGGCACCCGCCTCAAAGGACCTGATCAGGGCCGCTCCTTTTTCCACCAATAGTGTGGTTGTATTTTCTTTTTGGCGGTGGATATTTTCAAGGGTAATAAAGACAAAGATGGGCACTAAAATCAAAACCGCTCCCAAGATGATCCACGGAGGAATGCCAATCCAGTATCTTTTGGTCACTTTGTTTTTCATAGCAATTGCTCAGAAAGTTGCGGATACTTTTTATCCAATTGAATACCGTGCCTGCATACTAAGTATCCACCTTTCCTGAAATCAAAGCAACAAAAATAAGTCGCACAAACTCTTAACTATTGAAACAAACTTTTGATTTAAGCCGGTTACATCGTCTCTTTGTGTTTTGGCACGAGCCTTGTTCAATAAGCCGGGCAACAAACAACATTTAAATTTTGAAGGAGGGTTAACGAATGAAAAGATCAGTAATTATTTTGGGAAGTGTCATGTTGGTTTCGGCCTTAGCCTACCCCGTCTTTGCCTGGGGACCAGGAATGGGAAGAGGGCTCTGCTCTATTCCCTAAGGCCATAATCGATTCTGAAAAAGATAATAGTTTAACGCTTTGAAAATAGTGTAAAAGGGGAGAAAATCCAATGATGATCTTTTCAAAGCGCCAAACTGTTACTGAAAAATTAGTGTAATTGATCACAAGGTAACAGGGTTTTGATGTCTTTTCTGAAAACCAACCTTAAAGGCAGGTATTGTCGACTTCGCCATCTCTTGGTAAAAAAGTATTGAAGTATAGATAACATTCATTATTTTTTTTGACAAAGCCTGGGAAGGGGATTATGAGGGTGGATCATTTTTCCCTTCAATGATATAAGAATCATGAATGTCCAGATCAATTCCCCCTGAGAACGCTTTGATATCTTTATCACGGCAGGACTTTTCCAGGATACCGGTGTCTAATTGTCAAACCATAAAAATGAATACTCAATGGGTGCCAGACATAATCTCAAAGGTCTTTCTTAAAAAGACGTTTATTCATATTTTTCTAAAAACAGTTGTGTTGGCCGCAACAGTATATGTATCAATATTTCCTATGGCATGTACTTGGAACAGGAACATGATTCATAAGACGACCGGCCAGGTGCCGATTGTATTCACCTATGTGGGACAATGTGAGACAGTCTGCCTCAGCGGTGATTTCAATGGGTGGTCTCCCAATATTCACTGTCTCAAGCGGAATGGAGACACATGGGAAATCAAACTTTTCCTCTCTCCAGGCCCGTATAAGTATGCGTTCCTTCTGGATGGCACCCATTGGATACCCGACCCCGATGCCTATTTGCAGGAGGATGACGGTTTCGGGACGAAGAACTCGGTGCTCATCGTCGAGTAATGTGTGACCATATGGACTGTTGGCCCGTATATAAAAAGAGAGGAGTCTATCGAGCGACTCCACAGGGAGGCCTCAGGGGGTAATCATATTTCATGATAAATAGCGAGGAGAACGCGATTATCTCCAGTATCTTGGCCGGCGACGTTGATGCCTTTGCTGTATTGGTAAAACGCTATCAAAAGCCCATATTTAATCTTATGATCCGCATAACATCGTGCGAGGAAGATGCATTTGATCTTACCCAGGCAACTTTTATCCGTGCGTATGAGAAAATGGATAGGTTTAAACCCTCTGGCCGTTTTTTCCCCTGGTTATACACTATTGGTATGAATCTGGGCCGGGATTTTTTGCGAAAAAGAAAAACAGTTGGAACTAAGGCAGAGGAACTGTATGAATCACAAAAGAGCCTCTCAATAGAGTCAGGGCAAGGGGAATTATTGATCAATAGACTTGATGCCGAGCTGGTAAGGGAGGCCATCAAAGAGCTTTCATTGGACTACCGAGAGGCCATTATTCTCCGTTTTCACGAGGGCATGTCTATGAGCGAAGTGGCGCGAGCCCTTGGGATTTCAGTCAGCGGGGCCAAAATGAGGATTCACCGCGGACTATTAAAACTTCGCGGATTGCTTACAGCAGGGGAACGTAATGTCAGATAAAAACCGGTTTGACAACCACTCCGATATTGAAGTGAAATCCCAGGCCTCAACGCATTTGGATAAGGATCTGCGACACATTGCCGGGATGTTAGCAGATATCCCTGATGTGGAGCCGCCTGATAAATTAATTGAATCGGTCATGGCCCGGATTCAGCCCAAAAAGTTAGTATGGTGGAGAAGGATATGGCGCCAGCTTCATATCCCCATATATGTCACCCCGCTTAAAATTATACCATTCGGTGCTTCTGCTGCGGCTTTGATACTGGTAGCACTTGTTATTCTTGGCCGGACCCCTGGTGTAAAGGATATGACAACGACCTTAACAGGGACAAAAAAAATGGGGGCGGCTGTGACATTTACTTTGAATATGCCTGATGCATCTAATGTTGAGGTGATCGGATCATTTAATCAGTGGACGCCCAACGGGTTTCAGATGCATTGGGACAAAGGCCGTGGTTTATGGATACTTTCTGTTCCGCTTGAAAATGGAAGATATGAATACGCTTTTTTGGTGGACGGCAAATCCATAGTACCCGACCCCAAGGTATTGATGCAGCAGGACGACGGTTTCGGAAACAAGAATTCCATTCTAATAATTGAAAGGAATAACGGCCATGAGACCTAAGTTTAGGAAGGGTGTTTTGCTTTTGCCGTTGTTTTTCCTGGGATTTTTCTTTAGCTTCTCTATGGTTTCGGCCCAGGATAAAACGGATGTCACCGTGGCCGTTAAACAAGCCAGAGATTCCGGTGTTCCTGAAAATGTGCTTAGCCAAATGCTGGCCTTTGGCTACAAATACGACCTAAAGGCTACTGAAATGGCCAATTTCGTAAACATAACCAGGAAGGCAAAAGAAGAAAATTTCCCTATAGAGCCTCTTGTGAGCAAGCTTGAAGAGGGACTTGCCAAACGTGTCCAGGCCCGGATTATTGAGCGAGTCCTTCGACAACAACTTTCCCACTATCGCTTTGCCCGCAGGGTTGCCTATAAAGCAATGAATCGATGGGGCGTACCCACGCAAAGTCTTAAACCCGGGGAACTGGCAAGACTGAGCAAAACTCTGTCTATGGGGATCTCAAAGCAAGAAATGGAAGGATTCTTTGCACATGCTCCTAAAGCACCAATCGCGGAAATCGCAGATGCACTGGAATTGATGGCTGCCCTTAAGCAATCCCGGCTGCAGACAAAAATGTCAGAGGAAATTGTTATAAGCGGTCTTAAAAAGGGCTTTTTTTCAAAAACCGCGTGGAACCTGCCCTTAATGGTCGATGCTGCCAAAGTTAAAAAGATCTCCAACCAAAAGATTCGGGCTGCTGCTATTGAGGTCGTGAGCGGGAAAAAAAGCGTTTTTGAGGCACACACCGAGCTTGGCCTTGATCCCAAAGACTTGGCGCGCGGGCCTCAGTTTTTGCGTTCTCCTTCAGAAAATATTGGCAAAGGAAAAGGAACAGGCCACGGAGCAGGCCATTCAGGCGGAATGGGCAACTCGGGCGGAATGGGTGGCGGTGCTGGAGGACCAGGAGGACCGGGCGGTGGTGGCGGCAGTCATTAAACCTATTAATGGTCCCACAGTAGAGTAGAAATTTCCTGTTTACACGGGTCATCCGCATTATATGAAATCGCTAAGCGGTTTTATTGTTTGTGACCAGTCAAATACTTCCTTCGTATATTTAATAACAATTGATAAACAATTTAACGAAGGAGATTGGTGATGAAAAAAGCTGGTATTATTTCAATAGTTCTTGGCGTTATCCTGTTGTTTGGGCTTAGCTCGGTAAGCGTTGCCCTGAATTCCGGTGGTTCTTATCAAGAAAAGGTCATCCTGCTCGCTCGAGGAGGCGCAGGTGGAGGTGGTGGCGGTTGTGGTGCCGGTGGGGGCCCTGGCGCTGGACCAGGGCCTGGGCCAGGTGCAGGCCCAGGTTACGGCCCTGGCCCGGTTTATGGCCCAGGCCCAAATGCGGGCCCAAATGCAGGCCAAGGACCGTCTTATGGCCCTGGCCCGGGTTATGGACCAGGACCGGGTGGAGGCTATGGACCTGGCGACGGCACAGGTAACGACGGTGTAGGCCCTGGTGATGGCACAGGTTACGGACCCGGGCAGTCTGCCGGTTAGAATTCGGAACCTGTCGGTAAAATCCTGTCTTCATTCAAAACTCCAAAAGGGGCCGATACGGCCCCTTTTTTTATTGCCAGCAGTCCTGATTCATTTCGCGAAAACCCCAGTGATGTCTTTCTTTTTTGTCCTTTAATGTATAAGATACTTACCTGACCAGTTACCTATACCCTGTCTTGATCATTATCGACAAGCCTCAGAATAAAGAGGAAGGATTACCCGAGGCCAAGGACCGGCAGGATGTGGGCTGAGAAGTTGGAGGGTGCATAGGTGCGGAGGGTAAAGACATCATCTTCAGTTAAGCGCTGGATTGTAGTGGGTCTGCAATTAATTCTTATATGGATTGTGATAGTATCTATGATTTCCTTTGCCTTTGCTGACAGCATTACAGCGGCTGAGCAAGCAACTCCTTTTCATCCGGGTGAAGAATTGGTGTTTGAGGTCAAATGGAAATTTATACCTGCCGGGGAGGCCGTTCTTAAAGTACTTCAGGTGAAAAAAATAAATGGCGTCGAACATTACCATTTTCTGATGACGGCAAAAACCTATAAATATATAGATCCTCTCTACAAAGTCCGCGACAGAATAGATGCCTATACAGACGTGCAGATGACTTACTCAAGGCTTTATAAACAGAAGAATAGAGGGAGAAGAAAAAAAGATATTGTGCTTAATTTTGATCTGGAAAGGCAGCAGGTTCAATACACCAAAAACGGAAAAAAGAGAAAACCCATTTCAATATTACCCGGCTCGTTTGATCCATTGTCCGTGTTTTATGCCTTTCGATTTTTCCATCTGAAAGAGAATATGGTCCTTGAAGTTCCCGTGACAGATGGGAAAAAGTGCGTAATAGGAAAGGGCACAGTCATAAAACGGGAGACAATCAGGTTGAAAAACGGAACATACGACACCTATTTGGTGGAGCCTGATCTAAAGCATATTGGCGGGGTATTTAGGAAGAGTAAAAACGCCAAGCTCAGGATTTGGGTGACAGCAGATGAGCGAAGGATTCCCGTTAAAATAGAGAGTGAGGTAATTGTTGGAAGTTTTGTGGCAGAACTTATTTCAGCAAAAGGAAATGCCCAAAATCTATTTGCTTCAGAACCGTAACCTGTTCACCAATTACCCCAAGGAAATAATGCCAGATTTCAAATGAATCAATCATCTTACCGGCTTTTGCCATTCTTTGGCAAAAATTTCGGCGATTTTATTTATCTGCCCGGATTCAATTTTTAGGGCCTTGGCAATCTCCTTGTACAATTTATTTCTGTCTTTATTCTCTGCATCAATAAGATTTTTCAGGTCCCTTTTCTCCTTAAGCCCCAATCCTTTGGTGTCGCCCAGGGAAACATAACCGTTGGCACCCTCTTTAAGCATGCCTTTTTTGTAATAGGCTTTCATCCTGGAGTACCGGTCTTTCATATTTTTTTTCAAGGCTCGGATTGTAGGATTGGCAACCGAAGTTACTTCATCTGCCCAGGCAACTGAGCAGGAAAAAGCCATAAAGGTCTTTCGAACAAAAGAACTTTTTTCATTCTTTGAAGGTTCCTTTTGTTCACCATCCCTTTCTCTAATTTCATTCACAATCTCTCCGGCAACGGATTCCACTTTTTCCGCCGGGAAGTAGATGTTTATTGTGACACATGCAAATACCATTACTGAGAGAAGTGAAGTCGCTATCAAAAAAGTTCTCCGATAATATTTCATATCAACCTCCTGCGAATGTTCTCATTATTGCCTGGCCGCTACTTCCCCCTCCCTCCTCCAGGGCGAAGGCCCTACTGGCATGATGCTGGAACAAGGGTATTGGGTGAAGGACTTTTTCAATTCCTGGATGGTAACTATTTGATCACAGGCCCGCCACCTTTGGCAGCAATGCGTTTTATCCTTTTTACCATATCCTTGAAGCTGATGCGATTATCAGGGTTTTGATTTACAACATTTACACCGGAAAAGCCACCTCTTTTCACCAAATATTCATTGCCTTCTTCTTTGATTGTGCCGTTGACCCTGAAAACATCGTTTTCCAAGAACGCACGGACCCCGATTTTTTTATAGGGGAACTCCTTGAAAAGGGTGGCAAAACTCCCGGCAAGTCCCATAAAAGGACTCTGGCCTCCGCCAATTCGGGCGATATTATCCACGGCCTTTACGCTTATCTTTTGAGAAACGCCTTTAGTCTTGACTGTTTCCAATAATAGGTCAAATTTTTGGGGTTGACCATAGGCGATCTCAAGATCTTTGATGTATCCTCTCATAATCCCTTCAATCTTCCCAAAGGAGGTGCCTGCGGTCATCTGTGCCAAACGAAGGGCGTTCCATCTGCCACTCAGTCTAAAAACGGGAGTGGAAGTAAAGATCTCTGAGGCACCAAGATCTGAGAGAATGACTTCTCCGTCAAAAACCCTAACCCTTATATTTCCACGGGTACGTATAGACCCTCCTTCAAAATGTATGAGGTCCAGTTTTCCGTTTGCCGTTCCGTGTACAGGTTGCGACCAAATCCTTGACAAAAGAGGATTGATGTCAACGGCGTTTATTGTCAGGCCGGTATCGACGGAAAGTCGTGAACCAAATATGTTTTTGCTTACCACAGGCCCCACCGTGACGTTCCCTCCTGGAATTCCGAGAGTGGTTGGAGCTTTCACGGATAACGAGTTAGGTCCGGCATCCAGTGTAAGTGCCAGGGACTGTTCGGGGAGGAGGGGGAGGTTCATGGACCGGATTGATAAGGTCCCTTTTTCAGTCTTCCTATCGCTTTCATCCTTTTGGGTCTGGTACCAGACGGGCAAATCAAGATTAATCCCCTGAAAAGAAAAATCATTCTCGCTCGATGAAAGTACCCCATCATGCCACATGCAGTGTCCCATGACCATCCAATCTGTTCCAATGCGTTCCAATTCAATGGCGGCTGAAATGGCGCCTCCTGTGTTCAGGGCATTGAGAAAAGGTTTCTCTGTCTGAAACGGCTCTAAAATAAAATGGTCAAACACCGGTTTCAAAGCCGTCTTGGGGATACTTACGGAAAGTTTTATTCGCTGATTCGTGGTCTTATGAAGCATAGTTCCATGAATATTGAGCGCTAAAATATCTTTCAAGCCGAGCCTGAGACTTGATAATTGCAGATGTTTATTGGCAATGTCGTAGCCTGCCTTGCACGAAGAACTGAATATATTGCTGTTCAGATCCAGGTAAAAGCGGTCATACAGTATCTCGCCCCCATAGATCTCAAAGGCGGTATTTGCAGCGATGTGTGCGTTTTTGAGGTTTATCACACCATCCATTTTAGCTTTAAGAGAGACTTTTTCTCCCATGCAGGTTGAATCCATGTTTTCAAACCTGATCTCCTGAAAGCCCAGTTCAAAGGCAAATGACCAGATTTCTTTTTCTTTCCGCGTTGCCATTATGTGAATAGAATCAAGTCCATTAAACTTCCAGCCCGGAGGGAGCAGGTTCAGGGCAAGGGCCGCTTCCACAAAGTTTGTTTGTTTGCCCTGAAGCACCATATTCACGTGTTTCCCATCAACCCTCACAGATAACAGGAGGTTTTTCAACGAGGAGGAGCTCAGCCGGATTTCAGGGAGATAAAGGGATCTTTTTTCTCCATCAAGTGCCCCTTTTTGAATATTGACCCTGATATCATCAATCAGGATCTCCTTTTGGCCTGCTGTAACTTTTGCCTGCGGGACAACCGCCTTCAGTTCCTCAATCTTAAAAACAGGATAGTTACCAGACAAAGAGAGACCCATGGTGAAGGGTTTCAGTGTCACCATCTTACTTGCAAGTTTGACTTTGTCACTTTTCATCCTGGCCGTAATGCTTATGTCAGGGAGCTGTCCTTTGCCCCGAATGACCCCTGTGATACTCCCACTCAAATTCATATCGCCTGTTCCATAGGAAAACCGGGTTTCTTTGAGCCGGGCATGAAGATCATAACGCCAGTCCCATAGTTTATTTGCCTTTAAGCCGTTTATTTCACCATGGAAAGTGACGGGACCCGATAGAGTGACAGGCTTTAGTTGTGCCTTTAATTCGCCAGGAACAAAGGGCAGCACTTTTTGGGGCAAAACATGCCCGCCGAGAAGCTCGACCCCGACACAGGGTTCTGAACCAAAACGCGCATCAAATTTCCCCTTTGACGTAAAGGTCTCATTGACACTCAGATGAAAGGGGGAAGCGCTCAGCCGGGTATTTCCCAGATCGAAGAATCCTTGCGTTTTAAGATGCAGGGTTAAGGGACTTAATCTTGTTTCAGGTGACTGGCTAATGACGGCCCCTTCAAGCACGAGATCCAAAGGCTCAAAGATCACTTTTTTATAGTTGTTGTCGTAAATGAGTTGTGCCTTTAGCCTTATCTTTTTCACAATAGCCTCGGGGGGCTCTAAGGTCACGTTCTCAGAATATAGTTCCACGGGACTAAAGGTTAGTGTTTTCTTCTTATGGTGATAGGTGAGCTTTGCCGTCATTCCCATACTGTCTACATTTGCCCTCTGGCCTTGAAACGTTGCCCTTGTTACTTTCAGTAGGGCACTTATCTCCGGATCCACAAAAGATATGGCGCGATCCGTAGTGATAAGAAGGTGAGGGGCTGTGAAGTGAATTTTTTGGGAAGGCCACTGGAAACGCATCTTGCAAGATACCTCAATAAGGTGATCTGTATTCAGGCGTGCGTTAATCCCACTGAACCGGACGGTCTGATCCTCTGCTTGGGCGACCATATCCCCGTTGACAATTTGTGCAGCGTGAAATCGGATGTCTCTGAAAAGAAAAAACGCAATGAGCCTTTTCACTGCCCGGCCAAGAAATGAGGGTGTTCCCGGTTTTTGCTTGAGCGCCGGCAGAAGCAGATCATGCGAAACACGGATGGAAAACCCGTCAATCTTGAGGTTTTTGAAGTTAAGGCTTTTATGTCCGAACGTTCCTTCCAGGGACATATCTGCAATGAGCTCAGGAATGTCCAGATGAAACCCCCGAAGATCTTCACCGGGTTTGAGCAGTACCCCCTTTGCCCTGATTTTTAGGGGCTTGAGGGAATAAGAGAGGCTTTGGATTTTACATGAGGTGCCGGTGGATCGGGCAATGGATTTTTCTATCAACGCCTTTACGGCAGGGGGATTAAAAAAATAGTATAGGATTGTGCCGCAAAGAACGCCGAGTAATAGCAAGGCAGCGATACAAAAAATGACGATGGTTTTTCTTTTAATTTTCATCAATCAGGATTTCATCAATTCATGGAATAGCTTAATCTAACAATTCCCTTACCTTTTCTATTATGTCCCCGTCTTCCCTGGAAAGGCCCTGGAAAAATGCAAGCGTTTCCCTGATGGAATTCCCCGTTTTCTTTAGAACCGACTCAAAAAGGCCAAAATTCCGGTGATAGAGGCCAACAGACATGAGATAGGCATTGTTCAGTCCCCCACTGCCAAAACGCGTAAAGCGATCTGTCTGCAATCGACTCCTAAGACGCCCGAAATCCTCAAGGAAAGCAGCAAAAAGCTCTCTCCTTTGGTCCAGTTTTCCCCGGTAGTTTATGGGGGAGTCGTAAAGGCGTTCTAACTTTTCTAATAATGAGTTTAAGAAGGAGCAGAATATATGTTCGTCCTCGATAGATTTTTGTGCCTCAATAGTAATGGGGTGGGTTGGTCCATACGTTGTATCTAAAAACAGGAATGCCCCCACCTTGCCCACCAGTACTGCCAGCCCTTCATTGAATTCTCCCTGCCCCTTTATATACATGGTTGTGTGTGTCATTTCATGCAGGATGGTCTCCACAAGGGCCACAGTGGAACCTTCGACAAGGTTCATGGTTACTGGATCTCTGAACCAGCCTAATGTGCTGTAGGCATCAGCCATACCCATGGTCACGTCCAGATCTTTTTTAATGAGTTTCTCTTTTTCTGCTTTTGCCTTCTCGAGATCAAAAAAGCCTAAGTACGGCATGTCTCCCACCACAGGAAACCACCAGGTTATGCGGGTCAGGCGATCTTTGGGAGACGCAGAGACCGTGTAGATAGGGGCTTGCGGGGACTTCAAATAGACTTTCTCATAGTTGCGGGTTTTTTTTAACCCTAACTCCTTTTCCCCGAAATCTTTTATCCGGGCAACAAGGCGAAGATGTTCTTTTTGACCAAGGCCAAGTGAATGGTCTTTTAATGCCTCGTCCACAGGAATGGAGCCATGGAGCAGCCGAAACTGACCTGCCGCGGCATGAAAAATATAGGTAAGCCGGCAGCCTGCGCAGAAGACGATCAGGATCAGGGTAATGCATAGTATCCATTTCCTTACCACAGCCGGATAATCCTTTTCCCTTGCTTCAGTTCGCCTCGCACCTTCTCCATGTGCCGGAGCGCCGCGATCTCCCTTTCAAGATCGGATGGTTTTATGCTCAGTCTCTCTACCAAGACGCTTGGTTCCACTCCTCCGGTTTCACTGAGTATATCCAGGATTCTTGCCTGGATCGGGTTGACTTCTGGCCCCTTCCCGTCCTTGTTGACAAAAGATTTTGCGCTGTGCACGGCCCAGGGATCACAGGTACGTGCCGGGGAGAGGGCGTCCATGTAGCAGTCTTCACACAGGATCTGACCGTGGTGCGCTCGTTCTTCCCCCGTTTCTATTGCATCGCCACACTTCTCACATTTCATTTCTCATCCTCCTCATGTGTTGAAAATCTTAACGCAATACGAAGAGATTGTAAACGATTGAGCCACCACTACCGGGAGGCCTGATGCGCTGTCCTCTTCTTTTCGCAGCACCGCATCTATCAAGTATGTTAGTCTTATTCGTGATGAATATTTTTCGGAATGTAATAGTTTAGCGCTTTTCAAAATCATCATTGTACTATCGGGCCGCGGGTATCTCTTTCAGAAGGACCGCAACACAAATTCTTAGGGGCTTGTTGAACGCCCCCTTGGCCTTGTACAGGGGCGTGGAGCAGGCAGAGAGGACTACTGTTATAAAAGAGTCTGTCTTATAGGGCTGTCCTGGGTAGAGTTTTAAAGCCCATCTGCCGTTCAATAGAATGATGCAGGTTTTTGCGGCCCTTCTGAAAGAGATACCCGCGGCCCTTTTTGCACTGTTTTCAAAGCGCTAAACTGTTATATCAGAATGAAGTTGCGGCAGGCGGTTAATG
>CP070700.1:2178125-2201862 GCA_020349865.1 Desulfobacteraceae bacterium | reverse complement strand
CAATATTAAGGCTTTTTCATCCTTTTTTTGATTTTTTTAATGGCTTTTCACACAAGAGTTGCCCCTTGAAAACTTAATATTTGGTGAGCTAACGCCTGAAGTCGGTTGTAAATCAAGGAAGACCTATGCCGCATTATTGGCGAATCCAACACCGCGCCCTGTTAAGGTAGGTACAAAGGCCGATGGGAAATAGGTCAATTTATAAAATAATTGATGTGCTGATATGTTTACAATATCTTAAAATTATCGGACAAAATTATCACGGGGATATATAGCAGATACATGCAATCGCTGGATTACGGATTTCCGGAAGTATCGACCCCCCGTTTGATCTGCTATCACGGAGTTCCTTATCTCCTCATATCGCTTCTTCAGTTTCCGATTCTTCTGAAATATTTTTCCCATTGTCGTCATTACACCAAACTGCTCACTGAACTGTAACAGGACGTGGGGTCCTTTAGAATTATTGTAACGCGTTATCAACCTTACCATTGCTTTGGACCAGGACTTCTGGGCGACCTAGAGACTGAATCGCCCTAAGAAATGCCTGGTGCTGAATAAGTAACGATCCTTCCCGGAAATTGTGATATATCAAAGTTGATATAAGGGATGGAAATTACGTCGAATTTTTTGTTGACAGATTGATTTTTTCCCATTAAATTTTGCATGATTTATTTCGAAATACCTTACCCGATCCCTGTATGCTTCGTCATATGAAGAGGGTCACGATTGTCTGGGTTCTCAGGGCAATTTATGTTTAGAGCCTGATACCATATGCTGTATGCTGGCGTTGCCTCTAAGGGGAAAGGTATTATCGAACGTTTACCTTTCAACCTTTTCAGACCAATATTATCCTAACTTTTCTCGTTAACCTTTAGCCCTCATTGGTTTTGTTCTCTTCCCAGGAGTGGAACTTTTTTTGTACCTACTTACTCATAATTCAACCTATAAAACCTGGCTAAGCATCTGTTTTTTTTCATTACAGTAAAACGGCGATGCGCTACTTGCTTTCAACAACCTTCAGAAAGGCAGAGACTACAATCAACCTTTTTCTCTGAGTGAGCGATCGCCAAAGAACTCCTGTGAAAAGAGAGCGGCTGACGATGCTTTAGTGGTGTTTCGATTGTTTGCGTGTTGATTTCCGTTAGAAACACTAATTCAACGAAATGGAGGTTTAATCATGGAGAAAGAAGGAAGAACCCCAAAGATCTTAGGAAAGGAGACTTCTCGTCGGGGCTTTCTTAAGGGGGCCGTTGTAACCGCCGGTGGAGTAACAGCACTGGCAACAATAGGCGGTTTCAGCGTTCCAAGGGCCAAGGCCGCCCCGCCCGAAAAGAAGGTGCAGATGAAATACCTCTTTGCAGAACGTCAGAACTGCACGGGTTGTCGTGCCTGTGAGTATGCTTGTTCCTTGAAGCATGAAGGGACTGTCAGGCCGTCCGTTGCCCAGGTCCATGTCCGGAGATACCATAACATCATAGATGTTCCGAACATCTGCTGGCATTGCGACGATGCCCCTTGCATTAAGGCATGCCCAACAACGCCAGTTGCCATTAAGAGGGATGAGAAGACTCACGCTATCAAGTATATTGATGACAAGACCTGCTTGGGCGCCAAGTGCAATAAGTGTATGGAGGCATGTCCGGCCGGTTACCTGCGCCGCCATCCCGATACTGGTTGGCCCATATTCTGCGACCTGTGTGATGGCGACCCGGAATGCGTCAAGGCATGCGTAGAGCAGTCTGGCACGCCACAGGGGCCATGTCTCAGGTCAGGCAAGGTGGGATTTGGTGTCAACATGGCGTACCGAAATGTCAGTCCTGACGAGGCTGTCGAGGCGCTCCAGATTAACCTTTTCTATCCCAATGAGAAGGGCGAAAGGAGGTAATGGCCATGTCTGCACCCAAAGGCGGATATTTTGGAAAGATCTTAGAGATCGATCTTTCGAACAAACAGTATAAGGCGCGTAGCGTCTCCGATGAGATTTACCGAAAATACATTGGGGGTTCTGGCTTAGGCGCCTACTTCCTTTTCACAGAGCTGGAAGCAAAGGCGGACCCCCTCTCAGAGAAAAATTTTATGTTTCTGGGAGTAGGTCCTTTGAATGGAACTTACTGCCCGGCAACCCGACTAAGCATTGCCATGAAGAGCCCCCATACTGGCATCTTCGGTCATGCCGAAGTAGGGGGCCACTTTGCCAATGAGCTAAAGTGGGCCGGTTGGGACGGCATCCTGATAAAGGGCCAATCCCGCCTCCCCGTTTGGCTCTACATCAACAATGACAAGGTTGAGTTCAGGGATGCAAGAAAGACGCTCTGGGGCAAGGACACCTATGCCACCGATGATGCCATAAAGAAGGACCTAAATGATCCTGACGTCAAGACCATCGTAATAGGACCCGGTGGAGAAAATTTAGTGCCCTATTCCTGTCTCATTGTTGATCGCTTCCGTGCTGCAGGGAGAAGTGGAGGCGGTTGCGTTTTGGGGAGCAAGAAACTAAAGGCAATCGCCATTAAAGGCACTGGGTCTGTACCTATTTCAGCCGACAAGGAGTTCCATGAAGCCGCAAAAAAAGCAAAGAAGTTAGCTGTGGATCTCGAGGCCTGGCAGGGCATAAAACGATGGGGTACTGCAGGCCTGCTCGAGCTCAAAAACTGGGTCAGTGGTTCCTTAGTTACCAAGAACTTCCAGACCACCTGGTATCCTGACATTGAGCGGATTGGTGGAGAGGAGGCAGCACGGACATTCTGGAAGAAACACCTTTCTTGCCCGAACTGTCCTGTCCACTGCATGAAGGTTGGGGTAATACGCGGAGGAGATTACAGCGGTCTTGTGGCAGAAGGCCCTGAATATGAGACCGGTACAATGTTAGGCAGCAACTGCGGGGTGTCAGATTTTGACGGCTATATCAAGTCCATCGAGATGTGTGATGCCATGGGTGTCGACGCTATTTCCATGGGCAATGTGCTCGGGTATACCATGGAGTTGATAGACCGTAAGATCCTCACCTATGATGACCTTGACGGCGTTGAACTGGAGTGGGGCGAGACAGGGGCGATGATCAAGTTGATCGACCAAGTGGCCCACAAAGATGGCAAAGCCGGGGAACTCTTATCCCTGGGCGTAAAGAGGATGGGAGATAAGATAGGCAAGGGCGCTGACTATTACGCCATCCACGTGAAGGGCCAGGAACTCGCGGCCCATGACCCGCGGGGTGACAAGGCCAGGGGTTACAGCTATGCCCTTGGCCAAAGGGGCGGCTGCCATCACGAGGGCACAAACCCCAAGAAACATGCCCAGTGGGCCATGCTGAATTCCCTTGTCATGTGCTCGTTCGTGGGAGGATATCCGTGGGGCAAGGTCACTCCACAAGTCTATACCGCCATGCTTAATCCACTGTGTGGCTGGGACATGACAGACGATGAGTACTGGACTACGGGAAAGCGGATCATTACCTTAGAGCGCTGCTTTAATGCACGAGAGGGCATAGGCCGAAAGGATGACGTTTTACCCAAACGCCTCTTGACCGAAAAGCTACCAGAAGGTCCGAAGAAAGATGCTATTGTCACACCAGAAGAAATGAAGGCGATGCAGGACAAATACTATGCCTATTTCGAATGGGCCGACGACGGCCTTCCCCCGGACAAGACTCTCAAGCAACTCGGGCTTGACTTCGCCATCGATGACGTAAATGCGGCGAGAGGATAGTAGTCCAGCACGGGATGACTACTTGTGGGGCGGCGGGGATACCAGCGGGTGACCCCACCGCCCTTGTTTTTTATAAAAGAAATAAATACGATCCGTTCTCGGAGTGGCTGAGCAAATCTCATGGGCATTTCCAGAAGAAGTTTTCTGCACTTTGTTGTAAGTGGCACAGTTTCCGGGGGGATCTTAGCCCTCTTTAAGGTGAAAAAGGCAGAGGCACTACCACGGCCTCCCGGGGCAATAATTGAGGAGGAGTTCCTGGGCTTTTGCACCCGGTGCCTTGAGTGCATAGACGTGTGTCAGCCCCTGGCACTTCGCCCTGCCGGTATTTTTGACGGCATCGGCAACATTGGCACACCAGTTATGGATGTGACCAAGTGCATTATTTGCATGGAATGTATCAGGACCTGCCCCACAGGTGCGCTGAAGAAGATTCCAAAGGAGAAAGTAGATTTAGGCACGGCAGTAATCAACCATGACATATGCCTAGCCTGGCAAAAGAAGAAGCGATGCGAGGTATGTTACAAGGCCTGCCCAACCAAGGCCTTCAGGCTCAAGAAAAGACGCTTTCCCGTGCTTGAGCTGGAAAAATGCAATGGCTGCGGCATATGTGTGCGCAAGTGCCCCACAAAACCAAAATCCATAATTATTTCCTACGAGGGAGCCAAGCGGTTTGCCCCCCCCGAGGAGAGGTTTGCCCTGCGTCTGGAAAATCGTGTGGCCCCCTATGAATTCCCGCCCCCTGATTTCAAGACCTGGTTTGTGAACCGGATCAGGACACTGGCCGAGCACTACGAAATAGTCAAAAGGAACCCCTAACAAAAATGCCTATGCGATTTGGGACAGAGACACGGGGAAATCCCGTAATGGTCGTTGGTGGCGGAGTGGCCGGGATCGTGGCAGCCCTGGATCTGGCCAATGCCGGCCGAATCGTGCACCTTGTGGAAAAAGAGCCCAATCTGGGCGGCCAGGTGGCAAAACTGGACAAGCTTTACCCCACGGACCATTGCGCATTCTGTCCACTCTGGACAGAGATCAAGAAATGCACTCAACACCCCAAGATTACAGTCCACACCCGTGCTCGCGTCATGGAATTGACCGGGTATGAAAAATACAAGAACGTTTCCATCGTAAAGGGCCCTCATTTTGTGGACAAAGAAAAGTGCATCTCTTGTGGCCGCTGCGCAAAAGTGTGTCCTGTTGAAAAAGAACTCTGCCACCTTGAGGAATATGCCTCTTTGTCCCACGCGGTTGAAATGGCCTGGGATCATGCATACCCACCTTCATACATGATCAATAAGGATACCTGCACCAGATGCGGCATGTGCCAGGAGATATGCCCGAGCAATGCTATTGATCTCGATCGCGCCGAAGAAGAGATTGTTATTACAGTAGACGATGTGATATGGGCGACCGGCTTCCAAGAGGTAGACTTATTTAGGCTTCAGGAATTCGGGAGCGGTACCCATCCTGACATTATGCATTCCATGGAATTTGAAACTTGGATATCAGAGGCAGGGCCGAACCGGGGAAATATCAGGAAGAAATCCGATCTTTCGTCCCCTCGGGCTATCGCCTTTATCCAATGCGCGGGTGCAAGGGACATGAGGATGTTCCCTTACTGCTCGGCAGTTTGCTGTATGCATGCACTCAAACAGGCGAAATGGGTGAATAAACGGGCGCCTGAAATCGAATGCGCCATCTTTTTTGCAGATCTGCGCACCGTTGGGAAAAACTACTACGAATATGCCGTAAAGGCCACCAAGGATTACCACTTGAATCTAATTAGAGGGAGGCCAGGCCTGATCCTCTCCTTGCCACAAGGTGGGGGCTTAGCTATCAAGTACGAGGATACCATGACCCAGGAAGTAAAAATCTGCAAGTTTGATATGGTTATATTAAACGGGGCACTGCGGCCCGGTTTGCTCCAGATGGACCTTGGACAAAAGGGTATGCCGGCTTTAGACAGCCACGGTTTTCTGGCCAATGAGAAAGACGGCAATTCGGATCTTTCTTGCGGTTTCAGCTCAGGACCGGCTGACGTTATTGAATCATCCATTCAGGCTTCATCAGCAGCGCTGAAGGCCCTTTGCAAGAAATTTAAGCTAGAACGGTAGAAGAACAATGTCGCGTCCCATCGTCTTCCTCTGCAAATGCCTCGGTGAAATCGAGGGAACTATCAGGATTATTGATTTGAAGGAGAAAGTGCAAAGGAGCGCTAACGTCTCTCGCATAGAAATATTTGAGTCTCTCTGTCTTGAAAAAGATGTGAATAAAGCCGCATACATCATCAGGGACACTGGTGAAGATAAGGTCTTAGTTGCTGCATGTTCTCAGTTATCAAGAGGCAGTCTGATTATTAGTGGTCTTGTGAAAAGTGGCATAAGTATCTCGGACATTGAGCTCGTGGACATAAGGGAGGGATGCGCCTGGATTCATGGTGGAGAACCGGAGGAAGCCAACCAAAAGGCCTACGATCTGGTCCATATGGGCCTGGCATCCCTGGAGCACAAGGAACATTCCGAGGATGCCAGGGTAGAGGTATGTCCAGAGGCCTTGATCCTTGGGGCTGGCCCGGCTGGTTTGTCCGCAGCGTGTTCCTTGGCGCGAATCGGCCTTAAGACCCATTTGGTTGAGACGGTCGGAAAACCCGGGGGCATGCTTAACCTGATTACCCGGTTATTTCCTGGAAATGAGACCGCCTCCGAAAAGATGAAGCCATACGTTGATGAAGCGGCAGTTAATCCACTCATCAAATTTTATCCCAGGACCAAAATCCTCTCCGCCGAAGGCGTTGTAGGGGATTTCAAGGTGCATTTAGCAGGGGACGGGAGAGATTTTTCTCTCCGGGCAGGTGCGATCATAATTGCCACTGGCGCCAGGGTGGTGATTCCACACGGTCTTTTTGGATATGGTGAATCCCGAAATGTCATCACCCAGATGGAGCTTGAAAGACGATTCAAGAAAGGGGCGGTTCAGGCCAAGAAGATCGTTTTTATCCAGTGTGTGGGGGCAAGGGATCAAAGCCGACCGTATTGTTCCACCATATGCTGTCCGACAAGCCTTAAGAACGCTATGAGGTTGATGGAAGAGACACCTGATTCAAGGGTGTTTGTGCTACATCGTGATATTGTGACACCGGGCAAGATAGCGGAAGAATATTACCGTAAGGCCCTTTCAAGCGGCATCTTACTAATAAGATATGATGAGAAAAGACCACCGCAAATAAAGGGAAATGGGGCAGTGAAGGTCGTAGAAGTGTGGGACGTAAGCTCAGGCACTTACAGGAGTATAGACACAGATCTGGTGGTGCTCAGTACTCCCTTAGCCCCCAAAAAGGATAACCCCGGACTGGCCAAGGTGCTCGGAGTTGAATTGGACCGATATGGTTTCTTCCGCGGCAATGACCCTATTCACCCCTTGGAGACCAGCACTGATGGGGTCTTTATCTGTGGCTCTGTCAGATGGCCGGTATCTGCGCATCAGGCCATTGAACAGGGCGAGGCTGCCGCCATAAAGGCTGCCGCCTTTCTGAAAAGGGAAAATATTGAAGCATCCACTCTCGGTTTGTTTCCTGATACCCATCCTTTTAAGGCCAGGGTCAATGTCACACGGTGTACAGGCTGCGGAAAGTGCGTTTCAGTTTGCCCGTTTGAGGCGTGCCATATTCAAGAAAAAGAAAAATTAAGTGCGATCAATACGTTCAGGTGCAAAGGCTGCGGGAGCTGTGTCGCGGTCTGCCCGGGCGGAGCTATCCAAGTACCCGAGCAGAGTTTTTATTCGATAGCTGAAATGATCAAACATTCATTCCAGCAAGAGACTCGCCTTCATGAAGGAATTGCAGGAACGGAGGATTCAACCTCAAATAGGGGGTCACCCAGGGTAATAGTCTTTGCCTGCAGGTGGTGCAGCTTTATCGGTCTTCACGGCGCGGGGAAAAGGAGGTTTCCACTTCCTGCCTCATTTCGGGTAGTCCCAGTGGAGTGTGCCGGCCGGGTAGAGAGCAGTTTAGTGCTAATGGCACTGGCCAAGGGAATCGAAGGAGTGGCGGTATTGGGGTGTCACCAAGGCGGGTGCAGACATAACAACGCCAATCATATCGCCCAAAGGCGCCTCGAACTTTTAAAGGATTTCTTGGATTTCGTGGGGATTGGCGGGACCAGGTTGTTAATCAACTGGGGAGAAGCCCACGAACCCTATCAATTCGCCGAGATTCTAATCGGCTTTTTAGATAGATTAAAAAAGGTGCCAGTCCACGGGTTCAGGAAGCAGCTTAGAAGACATATCCAGTGATGTGATCTTTTTGATGGTATGGAGAAGCCATGCATTCCAGGAATTCTGGCACCGAAGAAATACCGAGAACTTAGGGATGAGCCATCAAGACGACTCAAGAATCATTGACCTTGCAAAGGCTTCGGGTGCCTACGGGTGCGTAGAATGCGGGAAGTGTGTCGCGGTCTGCCCCATGGCCGAGATGTACCATAATTTCTCCATAGAGATGTCACCCCGGGGCGTGATCAAAAAGGCGATGATGTCCCCCCGAGTCCTAGAGGATGAAAGCATATGGTATTGCACTGAGTGCAACGGGGGCACCGATATATGCCCCGAGGGGGTGAGCTGCCGTGCTCTGATTAAAGGTCTAAGGAGGCTTGCCCTGGCAGATGGCTTTGTCAAGGACCCCAAGAAATGCGCTCTATGCGGTGCCCTGTATGCCTCTGTACCAGTGTTCGAATACCTGTATGACAAGTTGAAGGGAATTCCCTCCAAGTATCTGAGTATATGCCCCTCTTGCAGGCGGATTCAATATATGGGCAGAAACGCCTGAGTATCTGGAGACACTTATATGGAGAGAGGATCAGAATCGCAAGTGGAATAAGGTTCCGGTATGCCTGAAAAAGGTCTTCTTACTATTGACAATTTAAGGCCTCGTTATCAGAAGAAGAGACGTCTTTTTGATCGAATGGCCTTGAAACGCACCCCCGCTATTGTTCTCGATCCGGACAAATGCACGGGGTGCCACACATGTGAAATGGTCTGCTCCAGCAGAAAAGGGGCACCGGTGTCACCTTCATCTGCAAGTATAAAGGTGATACGCGATGATGGCAGAGGCAAGGTCTTTGCCATCTTTTGCCAGCACTGCCGTGAGCCGAACTGCATGGAGGTCTGTCCAACCAAGGCCATTGAAAAGGGTGAAGATGATATTGTGCGTATCAGTCAGAGGCTCTGCGTTCATTGTGGCCTGTGCACAATGGCCTGCCCGGAGGCGGCTCCACTTATAGACCCAAGAAATGGAGAGGTGCGCAAGTGCGATCTGTGCAATTATGAGCCCCTTTGCGCCGAGCACTGTCCTGAACAGGCCATCAGCTTTTCAAGAGGGAAGGCCCTTGGCTGGATACGATTGCTTCGCTGGCCCGTGCAGATTTTCGCTTTCCTCCTGCTTGTCATGATCTTAGTGGGTACCTTTTGTGTGCTACGAGCCGGGGAGTTCCAGATTTCTTGCCCTTTAGGGGTAATCCAGAACATTTTCTCCTCTAAAACCGTTATCCTTATGAGCGTGTTTTCGGGTCTTATTCTAGTAATCCTGACCATAATTGGGGGAAGGATTCTCTGTGGCTGGCTCTGTCCTTTTGGCTTCGTCCTGGACCTCTTTGGCAAACTCATCCCCAAGAAGAAATGGTTACCCTCTTTTCTGCGAACCAGGACAGCCAAATACGGTGTTTTCGCAGCCTCCATTGGCGGGAGTTATGCCTTGGGTTTCCAGGCCTTTTGCACGGTCTGCCCAATAGGTACCCTGTGCCGGTCCCATGGGGTTCAAGGCTTTTTCCGGGGATATGAGCTGGCAATTGTGCCCGCCCTGGTGGGATTAGAGTCCTCGGAGCGACGGAGCTGGTGCAGGTACTTTTGCCCGGTGGGGGCGCTCCTGGCATTGACCGCAAGACTTGGACTTATCAGGATTGTTATCGGCGCTCACAGGTGTAAGAAATTTTCCTGCATGCAATGTGCTGAGGTCTGCCCCATGGGTATAGTAGAAAAGGAGGCCTTGGCCGAGGGCATATCACCTGAGGTCCCCATGACCGAATGCACGCTCTGCATGAGGTGCATTGATAGCTGCCCTTATGGGGCTTCCAAGATTCGTTTCAGGTGGCAGAAGGCTTCTCCCGGGGAGGTAACGGCGTGGGTCAGTTAGCCGGATTCTACAATGGCAGGATTGCTCTTGTGGATCTTTCTGCAGGATCAGTGGAGGTGTCACCGCTGCCTGAAGACTTACTCTTTGAGAACATTGGGGGTGCCGCAGTAAATAATGTCCTTTATCAAAAGTATGGAGAGGGCAATCCCGTAGTGCTTGGAACCGGTCCTCTTACAGGAAGCTTTGCTCCTGCATCATGCCTTATGGTGGCAACCTTTCATTCTTCTAGTGGAGAAGTCCACCACGTGCCCTTCATAAGAGACGCAGGACCGGACTTGAAGTTTTCAGGTATAGACTTCGTAGTGATTCAGGGAAAGGCACCACGCCTTTCGGCAATTGAGATGAAAGGGGGCATCATTAACATAGCCGATGCAGAATGTATCGCCGGTCTTGAGATACCTGAGGCACAAGAGGCCCTGACAGGCCCCAACATGCTCGGCACAGGCACAATGCTTATTACCGGCCCGGCTGCTGATAGCGGCTCAGAGGCCGCCTGCCTTTCTATTGGGTTGTGGGGCAGCATGGACAAGGTCTCCCTCGGTTCCCTTATGGCCTCAAAAAACCTTAAGGCGATCATTATGGGTGCCTCAATGGGCATTTCATTCCCTGATTTTGGCATTGAACCGGGTCACGCAATGACAAGGGCCGTAAAGGATGTGCTTGGGAAAAGTAAAAAGGCACGCTTTGCTGTATTTGAAATGATGAATGTTAATTCGAATGCCATGAGTCTCCTCAAAAGATATCACAGGAGGTCTTATGCCTGTTATCATTGCCCGTTTCCTTGCACGAGCTACCTGGAATTCAAATTAAAAGATCCAACGGTCAAGAGAGGATCTAAGAGAAAAGAAGGGCTGTTCTTGCTTGATCACACCGGATTTTATGCGTTAACCAAGAAACGTGGTTCCCAATCTCTTGCATTAATGAGGGAGTGCCTCCATCTGGGTGTCGATCCTGTTTCAGCGGCCAAGGGACTCCCGCTGGAGGGAAGTTCTGAAGAGGCACTCCAGTTTGTAAGAGGGCTTGCCGGGACCAAAGAAGCCGGGGAAGTGAATAGGAAACCAGACGATAAAGACCTGAGTCTTGAATTACATAGCGGTTACTTACGGCCTGAGACCTGTCGCCTCTTTGGCGGGGGGATACCTCCTATCATTCGAGGACAGGGTAAGGACAGGAACAGGCTGTGGGAGACACGTGTGGCCGTGGCAATGGTTATGGGCATATGCCCCTTATTTATGCTCGCATTCCTGGACATCGAGGCATCTGAGCTATTAGGCCTTGTTTCCAACGAGCAGAAAGACGTCGAATATCTCCTTGAGCGGCTTGGTGCCTTAGTGAGCTCACTTCTGCTGCAGTCCGGGGAATTAGCGACTAACAAAATGACCATTCCGGATGGCCGTGGCGTGAGGGATTAAGATGAAATTTCTAGACTTTGTAATAAGACTCTTCATTGATGATTCCACCAAAGAGAGGCTGAAACGGGAAGGCAAAGATTCAAAGGGATTGAAAGGCATCCTCAGAGTCTTCCTGGGGCATTTCCATCAGTTTACCCTTTACAATCCCTTGGGTCTCATATCAGGCATTGTGTTCACGGGGACCCTTTTTTACCCGTGGTGGTTCGCAAGTGTCTACAATAATTCCTCCACGATAAGGGCATACCCCGTTGTCCTGCGACATAACTTGCCACCCGATGGGTTAGAGTTTGTTATCGAGACGCCTCCGATATTAGTGAGTTTACTGATTCTATCATTGGCAGGATATCTCTTTCTCGCCTTCTGGGGCAGTACAATGGAAGGAAAAAAGGGGAAATTAGTCTTGATGTGGAGTGGCCTTTTTATGTTCTTTTATACCGCAGGTTTCTATGGTTCCATTCTGTTTGCCACTCACCGCGTTAAAGTGCCTGTGACAGGGGATGCGGTCATTGATTACCTTGTGCCGGTGGACGTGACCATGCAGTTTATGAGACCATACTACCTGGCTATCGGTGCCGCTATCATCTGTATCCTTTCTTCTCTGTTGCATGGCCGAATTTCTATTAAATTTTTCAGAACTCATAGGGTCAGGTAGCAATGGATTATAAGGAGCTTTATCAGAGGAACTATGGAATCTTCTCAGAACAAGAGCAAGAGAAGATCAGGCAGTCAAAGATCCTGATTATTGGATGCGGTGGCATTGGCGGAACGGTTGCCATCATCCTGGCCCGTGCAGGAGTCAGTCGATTTGTCCTCTGTGAGTTCGATGCGTATGACCCGACCAATATGAACCGCCAGATCGGTTGCTTTGTTAATACCATCGGTCGCAATAAGGCTCGGACCATAAGAGAAACAATATTGCGGATCAACCCTGAAGCCGAAGTTACCGTCCATGAGAATCAGATGACGCATGCTGAGATTGCGAGACTTATGCCTCAGACTGACCTTGTTTTTCCTGCTGCCGATGATTTTGCATTCAGCACCTTTGTCTTTCGAGATGCCAAGAGATTGGGAAAGACAGCCTTGATGGTTGTCCCCTCTGGCACATGGGCGAATGTCAGCATTATCCCGCCGGATGGTCCTTCACCCGAAGATATCGAGGGTCTTCCTAAGCTTTCTTCGTATGAAGAGCTTCATGACACCCTTGAGATAAGGAGGTACAAACTGGGGACATATTTTTACGTCCTTTTGGCCGACTGGCGGATTGAATACTATCGCGGCTTCGTAGAACAAGGTCTTCCGCCGACGCAGATCTGCCCCACAGTGTGGCTCTGTTCATCCCTGGGTGCCTTTGAAACACTGAAGTTCCTGAGTGGTAAATGGAGCCCTGTTATGTCTCCTTTGTACTGGAATATTACCAGGAGCAAAATCAGGGTCAACCGCATCAACAGGGTATGTCTTCAGACCCTGCTCGTGTGGCAGAGAAGATTTATGTGGTGGGTGTTCCAGACGCGACTGGCACTTTTTCAGGAAAGATTACAATCCATGTGGTGGAATCTTTATTACCCGTGGATGAAATACCGTCAGGGCCAGCAAAATTCTCGTAAGGGCCTATGATCTGAATATTGCAGCGGTGTTTTATGGGTCTGTCATACCAAACATTGTTCAGACGAAATTACGGGATCTTCAGCGACGATGAGCAGAACCGTATAAGGCAAAACCGAGTCGTAATAATAGGAGATTCCGGCACCGGCGAAACCATATCCACTATACTTTCCCGTTCAGGTTTCGAGGAATTTATTATCGCCGGGCAGGACAACTACGTCCCCTCAGACATGAACCGGCAGATCGGCTGTTTTATAGATACAATTGGGAAAAATAAGACTGCACATATAAAAGACACTATCCTTTCTATCAATCCTCAAGCAAAGGTCACAATATTTCCGCATCTGCCGGAAGAAGAAGTTCTCGATCAACTTATTGCTCAAGGCGATATAATAATACCAGCGGTTGAAGATCTCGTTTACAGTGTATTGATCTTCCGCGCTGCAAGGAAACAGAGGAAGCCTGCCATATTGTGTCTGCCTTCGGGATCAATGGGCTGGGTGAGTGTCTTCAGGGATGAAACTCCGAGCCTGGATGACGTCTTCGGGGTGCCGAACCTCGGCTATAAAGATCTTCTGAGCATAGTTCACACCAAGGAATTCCAATGCGGCCAATACCATTATATCACTTCAGGGGACTGGCGGGTTGACTGGTTCTTGCAATACTTTGAAGGAAACCTCCCCCTACCACTCATCTGCCCTGTCGAGTGGATGGTCGCCAGCCTCGCCGCTCTGGAAATTCTAAAGCTCGCCTCAAGAAAGTGGCGGCCCATGCTGGCCCCTCGGTGCTGGTATTTGAGCAAGGGAAAAGTCTCGACTTCAAGGTTCAGCTGGTTTTTAAAATATCACCGTAAAATAGGATGGCTCGTCTTTGGAACCGACCAGGGACGTCGTCTTCACAAGCTCACACCCATATTCTGGAAGAAATTTTTCGCTTACCTCAGATCCCGTGAATAGCAACAAGTTGCCTTTCTTCCTCGTTGTTATGGGATATGAGGGGAGAGGTTGGCAATGAGTGCGGACAGCGTTCCCGTTTTCATTAATGAGAGCCGTGAAATATATATAGCTGTCCGTCAAAGGTGGACCAAGATTTTCGGTATGGAGTAGGGGACATTGTCGACTATGTTGAATAACTATTGTTAGATGCGCTCAACCCCAGTCATATGACATTCTAAATTACACCATTTGCCACGGAAGTAAAGAGTGAGATATGGCAAGGCCATTGAGGATAGAATACGAAGGCGCTTTTTATCACATAACTGACAGGGGTAATGAGCGGAAAGGGATCTTTTTCTCAAAAGGCTGATTATGAGAAATTCAAGGGTTGACCCCACTTCCATATTTTGATCCCGCGAATGCGCTTGGCCCTAAATTCGTTTTTGGTTTTGAACAAACTCAGCAAACTAGAGCCTGATGATGGTGAAAGCGGGACGGTGGAAAGCGTACATTGGTAAATCAGTAACTGTGTCTAATGAGAAGCGGGACAACCTAAAATAACGCAACCGCCATCCACAGGATTTAAGCCCGCCCTGGCCTCCAACTTGTAGAGTCTACGGCTTGGAGAGACATCCCGTTATATTGGGGAAAAACAGTAGAAAAACGATAAAACACATGTGAGGATATGAGCAAGGAGAGTTGGATCGCGAAAGGAGTTCTGGAAGGGGAATCAGATGAGATATTACCTATATTTTGACGGTTATGGGCAATTAAGAAATGCCATTAGCGAAAAGGAATTGAACGAAAAATACAATAATGACCCTGATGAATTCTTGAAGGCAATGTGTAGATCGGGTCCGGATGCCAAAATAGAACGGGCAGCCGGTCATGTAAGCACACTCAGGTTTGACAGTGAAAGTGAGCTCAATGATTACCTTGAATCTCTTGGTGACGAGATAACAGGGTTTTATGGGTGTCAGTCAGAATCTCGACCGTATAACTTTTAACCCGGATTGCGCGGTAGCATCCTATTGCATAATCCGGGTTTAATCATGAAGAGGCCGGGGATTACACCCTCTCCGAGGAAACCGCAAGCCGAGCGATTTAAAACCGTAACAAAGGCAAAATGAAAGCAGTGAGTTCAGGAAACAACTTCATCCATATCTTTCCCGCACTAAAAATCCTCTTCCGGAATGTCCACGACAGACGTGTCCTCCTGTTGCAAAGTCATATGACGGGCAAATACGTTGGTCAGGATATTTCGACAGAATGACTTTGCGGTCTCCACCTTGCCCCGGTAAAAGATCCCGTCAGAGGAATCTGCATCCAGCTGTCCCGATCTTTCACGGGCCACCTTCATGGCCTCGTCAATGATCATTTTGAAATCATCAACTGAAAAATCCCTATATTACTTGTAGTACAAAAGTTTGTCTGTACCAAGATGTTCAAACAGCATAAACTCAATGTCTCGTGCATCACGTCTCAAATAGTTGGTTCCCATGACTTTGCCTCCCCTTTTTACCCTAACCTTGCAAACCCCCAATTACCAAAACCGCCAATGATTTGGCAGGAAAATGAAAAAAGAGTTTGATTGTATTAGGTGTATCTATTTCTTCTCCATAACCTCCGCTATTTTTTTTGATAACCGCTTCATGCGGAATGGCTTCTGAATAAACCCATTGCAGCCACGTTTTAGTATTTCACTTGCCTGTCCCTCAACACTATAGCCGCTTGAAAGAATGACCTTAATGTCAGGATTGATCTCTTTCAGCCTGTCATAGGTTTCTCCACCTCCCATTTCCGGCATGATCATATCAAGGACAACGATATCAATCTTATCTTGGTGTTCCTTATAAATTTTTATGGCCTCTTTACCATCTCTTGCCGTTAAAACATCATAGCCCATCCTTTTTAGTATCTTTTCTCCAACACCAATAATCATGTCCTCATCATCAACCAGAAGAACGGTCTCGGTTCCTCTTATAACCGTCTCAGGCAGCTTTTTCTCTTCAATAACTTCTTTGTCAGAAACAGGAAGATAAATGTCAAACGTCGCACCTTCATCCTCTTCACTGAACACATTTATTATTCCGTCATGGTTTTTGATGATGCCATAGGCAGAGGCAAGACCAAGACCTATTCCTCGGGCCATCTCTTTGGTACTAAAAAATGGCTCAAATATTTTTTCCTTGGTTGCCTTATCCATACCCACACCGGTATCGGTCACGGAGATCTTTACATATCTGCCCGGGTTTACTTTATAGGGCTGAGCGTAGTTTTCATCAAGTGTCACATTATCGGTTTGAAGATACAGGTCACCGCCTCCGGGCATTGCCTGCCAGGCGTTGACATAAAGATTGAGCATAACCTGTTCAATCTGGCCCCTGTCTACCTCCACCGCCCAAATGTCTTTTTGATATTTAGTTTGTATTTTGATCTCTTTCTTTGTCCTGCCAAACATTTGAGAAGTCTTGTGAATCAATTCATTCAAATCGGTCGGTTTGACCTCATACTTGCCACTTCTGGCAAAACCCAATAGCTGGTTGGTCAGATCGGCAGCACTTTTGACAATGTCCTCTATTCCTTTGAGGTCGTTATAATACTTTTGGGATGAATCCATATCCATCATCATGGATGTACGCCCCTGTATGCCCATCAGGAGATTATTGAAGTCATGGGCGATGCCCCCGGCAAGGGTGCCCAATGCCTCCATCTTACGAACCTGCTGGAGTTGGGTTTCCATTTTCTTCTGTGCTGTTATGTCTCTTAGTAAATTTAAGGTCGCTGGTTTACCTTCCCAGCTTATGAGAACGGCATTGAGTTCCATCCATAACTCTTCACCATCTCTGCCAATTAACCTGAAACTATAGGTGCTGGGCACGTTGTCTGATTTTAGCCTACCCTTATGCCTTTCGATGACCATCTCCCGATCTTCAGGATGGATATAATTCATGAAAGGAACTTGCTCTAAATCAACTGCTAATTGCCGGCCAATTTCCATAGCCCTCGGATTTGGAAATTTTACTTTCTCATCTTGCATAACAAAAATGGCGTCGGTGGCATTCTCAACCAAAAGGCGATACTTTTCTTCCGATTCCCGAAGCGCTTCCTCTGCTTTTTTGCGTTCGGTGATGTCACGAGCAATCGCCATGGAGATGCGTTGCCCGCCACTGGTAAAAAAACATCCCGTGATCTCCACGGGTAGGAGCGTCCCATCTTTCCTGCGTTGATCAACATCAAACCTTATATTTTCCGCCAGTCCATCCCGGACCTGCACGAACGCTTCGTATCCTCTGGGATCGGCGTCAATGTCCTTATTGCACAGTTCTAATAATTCTTCTTTTGTGTACCCGAGTGATTCACACGCCGCATGATTGACATCCAAG
The DNA here is from genome assembly GCA_020349865.1 of Desulfobacteraceae bacterium. The sequence continues at coordinate 2,184,635 of CP070700.1, read as the reverse complement.
AATCCGCCCCTTTCATCGCTAAGAAAGATGGCATCTTGAGCCGTTTCGAATAGTGCCCGGTATTTCTCCTCCGATTCCCGAAGCGACTCCTCCGCCTGTTTTGACTCAAATGCATTGCTTATTATCTGCGCAGTAGTCTTCAGAATATCGACATCCTCATCCAGCCATTTGCGATGATAACGGCATTCATCAAGGCCCATGAAACCGTAGAAAGCATTATTAACAAACAGGGGAACAACCAAAATTGACTTAATGTTCTGGGACCGCAGTAGTTCCTTTTCCGGCTCTCCCGGCATATCTTCGATATCTTTATAGTTAATGATTTTATTGTTATTCATCATCTCCATCCACCAGGAATACTTTTTCATAGGAATCCCTTGAAGGTTTTCTTTTTGCGGAGCAATTCCATCAGAGACCCATTCAAAGGTATTATCCGCAGTTCCAGGCTCATGGTGGTATTCGAAAATATAGATGCGGCTTACGTAAAAGGTCTTTCCCATAATTTCCAGGCATTCATCCAGACACCTGCTAATATCTTTATCTTCAATCAATATCGCTCGGGTAGAAATATCAGCAAGCATTTTTTCGTAGGCCAGCCTTTTTCTCAAAGCTTGCTGCGCCCCCTTGAGCTCGGTAACATCGGTAACAACTGCGATCAAGCAGTCCTCATTTTCATACTCTAATGGTCTTGCCGACAAGAGAGTGTCTATGGCGGTGCCGTCTCTTTTTTGGTATTGGACTTCAAATCCGTTTACTTCCCCTGTCTCTTTTAAGATCTTGATAATACCCTCTCTGTCCTCCTGGTTAACATATAGATTAAGTTCAAACGGGGTCCTGCCCAGGACCTCTTCACGCGAGTAACCTCTCATTTGGCAGAAACCTTCATTCACTTGCAAACAGCGGCCATCCTTCACACGGGTTATGGTGATGGAATGGGGGGCTGTCTCCAAGATGCTACGATACCGCTCCTCACTCTCCCGGAGGGCCTCCTCCGCTCGTTTGCGCTCGGTAATGTCACGTGATACGCCAAATATCCCAACAGCCTGGCCAGCTTGGTCACGGAGAAAACTCATTTTGGCCTCAGTCCAGATCGAAGAGCCGTCCTTGCAGAAACCCTCCAACTCAAGCGTCCGTGTTCTGAACGGGTTTGCATTACCCGTTTTTTCAATAGCCAGTTCTTCTGCAAGGGCATTCCTGGCAACCTCAATAGAAGCTGGAGTATAGACGTACTCAAGTGAAAATGCCATCGCTTCCTCAACACTGTAACCTGTCATTTTTAGAATCGAGGGGCTAATGTAAGTAAATCGCAGATTCATATCTCTGATCCAGATAACATCGGTCACATTGTCAGCAAGCAGACGGTACCGCTGCTCACTCTCTAGCTGTGCCTCCTCCGCCCGCTTGCGGTTACCGGCTTCTTTCTCTAACACCTTGACCTTTTGTTTCAGTTCATCGTAGGTTTGATTTCTGGCCATTAGGATACCCTCCAATTGCCTTTAATATAAAGAAACGCATTACCAGGAAAAGTAAATTCATTCCATATGAGGACTTAATTCGAGAACAAATCCATTCCTTTCCTAAGCCGCGTGCTTTAGAGTCAATCAAGTAAACCCGGAAAAAGAAAGCAGCATCACACATGCAAGTAAACTTTATGATATCCCACTCCGCAACTCGGCTTTCCTTTTTAACTGGATATATGCCTTAAATGGAAGGTCAACAGAAAATATTAAGATTCGTGGCTTTCCATCCCTCATCTCATGATGGGCATTACTTTTTTAAGACGAGAATTTAGTCTCCCTACAGAACGGATAACGTACTGTCAGGAGCAATGTAGGCAGTATTTGAGGTTTTTCTCCACGAGGCACCCCTCAATGGAAGTTAAAGAATGGAAGAAAAATCTACTTTTTCAGGCTATCTAAAATGGGCTTAAAAATCAAGGGATTTCCCTAGAAATGGAGTCCATATTTCTTATCGTACACTTCACCGTAACTCATTGAACTCACTTACGACTTCGTTTTGTAATCTGAAATGAGAGTGAATTCAAGGTTACCCAAATTAACCTGTTATTAAGTGATCTATCTTTTTGAATACTCCTAAAATTGACTAAAATCAACACAATATACATGAAAAACCAACATTCGTGTGGTTAGGTCAGTCAGACATATCACAGGTTTTTGAGTTGGATGATATTTTGACCTGAGCGGGTGATATCACAGCCTCTGAGCGGCGGGGACTCGGAGAAAAAAACGGGGATTTTTTCCTCAGCTCCGAGTTCAGTTTTCTTATCGTAATATGCACTCCTGATGGGTGGATTTAGGCATGATTACGATCACAATACTTAAAAATATAGGTATTACGGAATGATAGCAGAAGTCTATCGTTTCGGTATAGGTATAAGACATACAATATGTGGAAAAAAGACAGAAAAAAATCGCATCGTCTTTATCCCAAAGAAGCTAAAGCCTCCTTTGCCTGTTTCAGATACACGTGAGCATCGCATTCCTGGAAAATATGCACAGCTTCCGAAAAACATTCACGGGCCTGCTCGTTTCTCTTTTTCGCTTTATGTAACTGACCTAAATTAGAAAAAGCTCGCCCAAGAAGACTTTTTGCTCCCACTTCCCTTAGAATCACAATTGCTCTGTTAAAATGTTCTTGTGCGTTTCTATCTGCAAATGGCACGTTTTTTAATATAGAACCGATGTTCTTGACCAGGGTTGCTAAGCCGGGTGAAGATCCTGTTATAAACTGTGTATACACCACCCCAAGGATAGACTCCGATAGGGCATAAACTACTTTCATATGATTTTTTCGCAGGACCTCTTGTGTCTCTTCAAACTTTTTAAACCCCTGCTTCATATTGCCTTTCGCAATTAAAATATTGGATAGGAATAGTTGGGCTGCTCCAGATAACAATCCTATTCCACTTTTCTCACAATAATATAAAAGCGATTCGAATGTGTCTTCCGCTTCCTGAAGGTGACTATCCATAATATAAGACATTCCTAACGAATATTTTGGAAACTGAGAAAAAAAGGGGTCTAATGCAACTCCAGCAGCCTTTTCACTTTCTTTTCGACTTAATACCGTATCTCCCTTCGCAAAATGAGCAAGTGCATTTAAAAAATGTCCGAAGACCTTACTTCTGCTATTTGAGGTTTTTTCGCCATAGTCTAAAAGACGTTTTGCCCCTTCAATAAGCTTTTTTGTATTCCCTTGCCAATAATATATATAGCACATTCCTGCGAGTGATTTAAAAAAGAGGTATTGATCGGAGGGGAAGGATGCCGCAATCTCCTGTGCCCGCTTCCCATAAGTGATCCCTTCATCGAAAAGGCCCAATTGTGAGCATGCCCATGGGAGCCATGTGCAGGCATAGCCCACGACTTTTTGGGTGCCGGAACTCTCCCCGAGCTCCATTGCACTGCAAAGGTAATCATAAGAATCCTTTTGTTGGCCGGCCAAATTAATGGCAATTCCGAGCCATGCATAAAACATTCCGAGCCTCGCCTTGTCATCCAAGGACTCTACTAGAGCCTTATGAGAATTGAACAGATTGATAAACTCCTTTATATCCCCTAAATAATAATAGACATACCCCCAACTATTCAGCATGTCGATGAGCAGCTTTTTTTCTTCCTCGGTCTTTTTCTCTTTGGATGCCAGGATATCATATGCTTTCTTATAGTATTCGTGCGCCTCTTCCACAGCGTACCTGGCCAGACTCTTCTCTCCTGCCTTCACCAGGTACTCGACTGCCTTGTTAGAAGACCTTCCCAATGCAAAATGATATGCCAGGGTCTCGTAAAACTCCGACAACCGACCTTCAAAGAGGCGTTCCATCACCCGGGCAATCTGTTCGTGGATGTCCTGGCGCTCTCTCTTAAGAAGCCCGTTGTAAACGACCTCCTGGGTGAGCGGGTGCTTGAACATATACTCCAGGTCCGGCTCCAATGAACGGGTTCGAATCAGGTCAAGCCGCTCCAGGGCGCTGAGTCCCCGGTCAATACGATCTTCCAGCTCTGTGACCTTTATGAGTATCTCGTAAAGGAAGGCCCTACCAATCACCGAGGCCTCTTGAAGAATCCGTTTTGTCTCCATTTCCAGCCGATCCAACCTCCCTGAAATCAGGCCGTGGATAGAGGAGGATATGTCTGTTTCCTTGATTGGCCTCGTGATCTTCCAGTCACCGTTTTCCCGAATCAGGACCTCGGATTCAAGCAATGTATTGACCAATTCTTCCAGGTAAAAGGGATTTCCTTCTGTCTTGTCCTGAACCCATCTCTTCAGCTCAGAAGGTATATTCTCTGTCCTGAGGAGTGATGCCAGCATATCCTGGGCATCGGAAAGGGACAGGTCCTGGAGTCGAATCTCATGATAGAGTTTGTGGATACTGCCCAGTTGATGACTGGTAAAGAGACTGAATGTGGGTCTGTAAACACAGAGGACAATGGCGGGTTGCCTGATTTCCAACAATGCCCGGCGGAGTAGTCCCACAAAGGAGCGATCCGCCCAGTGAAGGTCTTCCAGGAAAAATACAGTCGGCGCTCTTTTGGCCAGGGCTGTAAGAATCGCCTGCGTCGCTTCTTCAAGCCGGTTCTTCCATAACTCAGCACTCACATCCGCCAACTCGGGGTAAGTTAAAGCGTATAGATTGCCTACATAGGGAACCATCTCCCTGCTGTTCCCTGTAAGCTCTTTGATCCCGGACTCGATTTTTCCCCGTATCTTTTCAGATGAGTCTTTTTCCTCAATATGGAAAATTCCATTCAGGAAGTTGATCAACGGGAAATAGGGGATGTTGTGGGCATAGGCGTAGGCATGCCCTTCGATCCATTGAATTTCCTCCAGATCCAACGTTGCCTTGAAGTCCTCCACCAGCCGGCTCTTTCCAGTACCCGCATCTCCACAAATGGAGAAGATTCTACCCTTGCCGCTTCGAAGCCTTTCAACGGCATCGGCCAGTTCAGCCATCTCACCTTTTCTGCCGGTGAGATTCGCCCTGAGGCCGGAAAGCCGATGGGTCGTAACAGGTCTCTCTTTTTGGGACAATACCCTATGGACAAGTACAGGGTCAGCCTTTCCCTTGACCGTAGCGGGTTCCATGGATTCAAATGAAAAGTGCCCCTCTGCCTGGCGACAGGTATCGTGCCCTACCAGGATCTCTCCCTTTTTGGCGAGGCCCTGAAGTCGTGATGCGAGATTGATGGTGTCCCCGGCTACTCCGTGGGTTCCCTTTTCCATATTGACCTCACCGGTAACCACAAGACCGGTGTTGATACCGGTATGCATAGAAATGGATCGGCCGATCTTTTTCTCCAAACCTGGGCTCATGGCCTCTACCAGATAATGTATCTCTCGAGCCGCTAAGATCGCCCGCACTGGATCATCTTCATGGGCCTTTGGAACACCGAAAAGGGCCATGACTGCATCGCCAACAAATTTCTCTATGAACCCTTCGTATTTGGTTACCACCTGTGCGATCTCCCCGAAGATCCGACTCATGATCTCTTTTACTTCTTCCGGGTCAAGTTTTTCAGTCATTGTTGTGTAGCCGGAAAGATCAGAGAAGAGGACCGTTACGTATTTGCGTTCGCCTTCAGACAGAGGTGTGAGTTCTTTTGGTTTTTGTCTCTTCCTTAGATCTTGTCCGCATTCATCGCAAAAAACATTGTCAGGCAGGTTTTCAGAATTACACTGAGAACAAACCAATAAAAGCTTTGCCCGACACTTACCGCAAAACTTTGCCCCTTCACGATTATCAAATTGGCATTTTGGGCATTTCATCGATCGGCCCTCGATGAGGAACGTTTGGAGAAAAATAGATTTCAAAGATAGCACAAACGTAATCACGCCTCCCAACAGAAGAGCTACATTCCGTTAGGAGTTAGGTAAGCACATTTTGAGGGGTTTCTCCACGAGGCACCTCCAAGATGGAGGTTAAAGGGTGAAAGGAAAATTTGAATTTCACATGGTGCCCTTTGAGGCGAAAAGTCAAGAAAAATCAAATCAGATTAGGCAAGTTGGGAGTCAAATTCTTCGCACCCCCAGACCTGGAATATTTTGTACTCTTGCCAGTACCTAAAGCTCGACAGAATTCCAGATATTCTAGAATGGCGGCTTGATTCAGCTCATGTGAACTTATTTTGCTTTTGGCTCCCAACAGAACAAAAGTGTCCCGTCAGGAGCAAGGCTTGCCGTGTTTGAGATGTGTCTCCACGATGGGACCTCTGATTAGAGGTTAGAGCGTGAAAGGAAAACTTGGATTATGGCCCAGCTATGAGCTTCCGTAGGTCACCCAGAACGTCCCATAGAAGAAATGAAAATATCCCGAAACTGACAAGTAAGATGAGGGCAGGAATTGCAGCCAAACAAAACTTAAATAGAAGCCCAACCATAGACCAAAAGGGGATTTGGATGTCAGTCAAGACAACCGTTCGGTCAAAATCATTATGGGGAGTGAGTTCCATTGATTTGTACATTTTAGCTTTATAGTCAGCAACTGGCTCT
>CP070700.1:2174676-2178025 GCA_020349865.1 Desulfobacteraceae bacterium | reverse complement strand
GTGATATGTTAAAAGGGATCATCAAAATTAGACCAAAGGAGGCTTAAGATGAAAAAGAAACAAAGAACCCTTAGAAGAGAAGATACCACAAAAAAGGAAGTATTACACCTGGCATTTGAGTTGAGCCAGAACAAATGGAAACTTGGATTCAGTGATGGTAACAGGATGCGATTTAAGACTATAGTTGCCAGGAACTTGAAACAACTCCAGGAAGAGATCGAGAAAGCAAAGGAGAAGTTTAAACTTAAAGCTGATGTGAGGACTATGAGCTGTTACGAAGCGGGTCGTGATGGTTTCTGGCTGCACCGGTACTTATTGAGCTGTGGGATAGACAATGTGGTGGTGGACTCCTCCAGCATTGAGGTGGATCGGAGGAAGAGGAGAGCGAAAACGGATCGGATAGATGCCAGGAAACTTTTAGGAATGTTGATAAGGTATCATGGAGGAGGTGAGAGGCTGTTGTGGAGAGTGGTGAGGGTTCCGAGTGTGGCAGAAGAAGATGGAAGACAACTGCACCGGGAGTTGGAGGTTTTGAAAAAAGAAAGAATGATGCATCGCAGCCGGATGAAGGGTCTTCTGATCCAGCAGGGGATTGCGGTTAAGAATCCAAGCAGCAGGAAATTTTTAGAAGAGCTGGAATCATTGATGACCTGGGATGGAAACCCCTTACCCTTGGACTTCAAGGCACGGATTGTGAGGGAGTATGAGCGATTAAAGGAGGTTGAAGCACAGATATACACCTTGAGAAAGGAACGACAGAGCCGATTGGAGAAGGCCGAATGCCCATCCATGAGAAAAGTCGTGCAATTAATGAGTCTTCGAGGGGTGGTAGTGCAGAGTTCCTGGAAATATGTGCAGGAGTTTTTTGGTTGGCGTCAGTTTAGAAACGGCAAAGAAGTGGGCTCTCTTGCAGGTCTTACACCGACTCCCTATGACAGTGGTGGTAGCCGACGTGAACAAGGGATCAGTAAGGCAGGTAATAAACGCATTCGAACACTGTCTGTTGAGATGTCCTGGGTATGGTTAAGGTTTCAACCACACAGTAAGCTCAGTCAATGGTATATGGAGCGATTTGCGGGAAGGGGTAAACGGATGAGGCGAATAGGGATTGTGGCGATGGCCCGGAAGCTGTTGATTGATCTATGGCGGTATCTGGAGCATGGTGTGATTCCCGAGGGTGCTATCCTGAGAAGTGAAATACCAAGCTTTTATTAAAAGTAGTGAAACAGAGATTTGGTTGTGGTTAAGATGTTCTGGTTGGTGAAGGCGCTCGCGTTGCTGCTTGGTGCTCTTAGGGAGTCACCGTTTCTATAGATTGGGCGCCTTCTAACCGGTTCTAAATAAGCGCTTATTAGGCGCATACATTATTTGGTGTCTGAGTAGGAAGTCTCAGCACGGATAGAAGCTTGTAAGTCGATTTAAACGACTCAAAAGAACCGACCAACTAAAACGCATCTACGAAATATCAACTATTTTCTTTATCGTTTCAGATTGGAGGAAAAAGACACCGATAGAATTTGTCATATAAAATAAAAAAGTGGTTGACAAAAGGAATCCACATAGAAGCAGTATTCTTTAGTTTGGGATAACGCTGCTCTTCAGCGGTCGCGGGCTTTTCTGATCCGCTGAAAGAGCTTGTTATACGCGGCCTTGGTTGCAAAGCAACTATTACTGAGATTCAAAAAATTGATAATTTTGTTTCACTTTAGATTAACATACCTAAAGCGATTAAAATCGAATCGTACACAAGAGGATAAATAGCAACTATCATCGCGAAGACATTTATGCTATAAAGTCCCAACCGTTGCTCAACCATAGACCTCCATCGCTTTTAGGTTCATAGTTCTTAAGCCACTCTTGGACCTCATATCCATCACGCAAATGCAATCTAATATCACTAAATTCGGCTTTTCTACGACTAACATCCTTCGTGTAAAAGCTCGTTGTAACAAGGAATGCATGATCAACATCTGCTCGCTTGGCGGCCCCAATGACCTGGTTTATTATATTCATGCTACACCTTTTTAGCACCTCAGATTGAGCGTTGACCTCCATATTTCTGGTTTTGATATCCGGCAATTTCGCATGCGCCAAACCCGAGAATATGTAAACGGGTTGCAAGTACCTCTGCCGGTCAGTTGCAGCGCGAGCGTAGTATCCAAACGAAGCCTCCTCGACCTCAATCCTATAAACGAGGGCAAGTGGCAGGTGGTTGAGTGGGTTTGCCTTGAGTCTTTCAAATGCCTCTGAGGCGGGAATGGTTTTTTCCATTCTGCCCCGCGGCCTCCCTTTCAAAATCCTATGAAGGAATACGGAGCTTTCAGGTGATACCTGTCGCCAACCTTGACCTTCACCGCTAGCACTTTCCCAGGGAGGGGGGCGGTCAATTTCTTCGCTGCGGGTGTCGTCATCTAGCAACCTTTCCTTGGTTGTTGTTGGCCAAGAGCGCTCAGTCTGATTGCAGGAACGGCCAGTGCTGGTGGAGCTTGGCCAGGACCCGGGCGATGCGCTCGCAACTGGGAAACACGGCTATTCCTTGGCTCTCGAACTCGGCTATTACTTCCACAGCATGATAACCACTCATCCACCAGCAAACGGGCTTCTCTGGGAAGGCTTCGCTAATGTGGACAAAATCTTTGGCGATACGGGATACATCTTGTGGGGGGAAGTACCCGGGGACATGGATCACCGCGTCTGTTCCGGAGTCTGCAAGGAAGTCCCTCACCCCTTTCTTTCCCACCTCCGGTGCACTTTTGCGGGAGTGGATGCCGATCGGCCAGTAGTCCAAGGGGTTGGTTGCCCTCATCCACTGTGGCGAGAGTTCCTGGAGCCCTTCCTCTGTGGGCGCTGAGAGCCTAGCTACCTCCAGGTTCTCGCTGGCGCAGGCATCGGCGGCCATAATGGCGGCACCGCCGCTGATGCTGACAATGCCCACCCTTCTCCCCCTCATCGGCGGCAGGCGCAGGAAGGCCTTGATGAGGTCAGCCAGCTCATCGATGTCGCCGGCGCGGACTATTCCGCATTGCTTAAGGGCAGCGTCGAAGATGTCATCACGGCCGGCCAGGGACCCAGTATGTGGATATGGGGGACGCCCTTGACAAATTGGACTAACGGCCAGTGGGCTTAGGCATTTTGATAATCGCAACGAAGAAAAAAGTTGGGCAGATCATTTTATGTAGACTTATTTAAGTCAAAAAAGTCAAGGGCGTCCCCGATGCCCCGTCTTCCGTTGTGGTTTCTCTTATTCGCTTCCAAATTATAAGTGAGTGCTGACGGTTTTTATCATAATGCCTTGAGTAAGCAGTGTAAGAGAAGTAAGATAGTCTCATATAAACGTAGAGCCAATTTC
>CP070700.1:2171121-2174576 GCA_020349865.1 Desulfobacteraceae bacterium | reverse complement strand
CATACTCATAGATATGCCGAGGGGCAACCTGCCAGAGGCGGTTAAAAATGGGGAAAAAAGCGTTGCAGAAAGCATTTTCAAGTCGCAGTAGGAGACTACTGCACAATCTGGGTTAAATGTTCCACAAGCTCTTTCCCTAACGCCCGGCATTTTTTCCTTGCCTCATCCCCGGTGGGCCTCCTGCTTTCAACCGTCTCACCGACCTGCTCGAAAAATTTGCCTGCGAGGTACTCAAAGGGCTCTACAACTCTCCCGCCGCCGCCGTGGGAAAAGAAAAGCGCGACCGGTTTTCCCTTGACAGACTCGCCCGACTTGTCCCACAAATACATATCATCGAAAAATGTCTTGATCGTGCCGGCGAGATAAGAGAAATAATCAGGTGTGCCGAGTGCTACACCGTCGGCGGCCAGGAATTCATCGAGCGTTACACGTCGCTCGTTTGTGCTGATAATCTCGACTTTCGCACCTGTCTCCCGAACACCCTCCTCAAGCGCTTCTGCAAGGGCCTTTGTGTCCCCGAACTGCTGGCTGTGATAGATAACAAGAATTTTCGCCATTATCCTCTCCTTTCGAATTAGCTGTCTTCACGATAAAGGGCATCCCAACTTACCCGTTAGCCCTATTCGTATTTTTTTATTATCTGATCCGCTGCTTGGATTCCAGTATTAAAACTTACCTCAAGGCTGGACTTGTACAGGCCATCACCGGCGAAATAAAGATTATGTAACCCGTCCTCTATTGCCTTGCGAACTGAATGCTGTCTTGCCACTGAACCAGGGGGGAGCTGAACGGCTCCGTGTTCCCACCGGTAAATCCTCGAAAAAATGACTCTGTTAGAAAAGCCGGGGAAAAGGATATCCATCTCTTTAAGGACTTCAGCTGTTATCCTCTCTTCGGTTTCATGGAACAGTGCTCGGCTGGCCTTTTCACAAAGTATTGCGGTGACAAGATCTTTTCCCTGTGGAACGCGCTTGCGGTTCTTGTAACGGTCGAACACAACTGTTCCTATGATACGGAAATCTGTTCGAAGAACGTTGTTGATCATTGATGTATGGTTATACTCTCCCTCCACTGCCAGAGCCATGACTATAGATGGGGAGTATGAAACCTCCAGGAAATACTGCTTCAATTCTTGAGGCAGTTTTTCGAGTATCCCAGGCACGGTAGGCAGGGGAATAGCAAAAATGACCTCGTCAAAAACGAGCGTCTCGGTATTATTACCACCGACATTGACTTCATAAGGCCCGTCGTCAGCTTTTGGGTTGATCTTGATCACGGGCGAGTTTAGTCTTACATCCAGGTCCTTCATAAGGCGCTCGGGCACTATACCCATTCCATCCTCAAAAGCGAAAATCTTGAACCTCGTCAGGTTTTTAATCGTAGCCAGAAAAGCAAGCTTTGAATTATTTTCAGGGATGCCTAAAAAAATCTCGCAAAAAATAGGATAGGCGATCTTTTCTAAGATTTGTTCACCATAATTTTCCAATAGATATTCAGCAGCGGATTCCTTTTCAAGTTCAAAAGTTTTTTGTGAAGGTTTGACAATATCCAATGCCTTACCTAACGACTGGGCATAAAGAAAAAGTTTGATCATGTCTTTCTTGCTCATCATGGAAATAAGCTTGTACTTAATAAAGTCCGTAACCGATCCGATTTTAATATGATATTCTTCGCCCTTACTGAATGTCGAGGCAGTTCCATTCGTTTGAAAAAGAGTGTATTCAAGCCCCAGCTCCCCAATAAAGCGCCTCAGGTTTTGGTGAAATTCGGGAAACGTGTAGGCCCCTCTGTCAATAGTAAACCCGGCCGCACGATCCGAACTCATCCTTCCGCCGGCAAACGATTCTTTCTCAAAGATAACGGGCTTGAATCCGGCTTTCATTAGTTTGTAGCCAGCGCTTAAGCCCGATATTCCCGCCCCAATAATTGCTATTTTGGTATCCATTTTTTAAGTCATAATCAGTGATTCAAATTTTGAGAAAACTATCCCAGTTCTGAATTGGACACTTGATAGTGCCTTTATTTTATTTGTGGGTGGGTACTAACTATCATATTAAGGTAAGAATAAATCTTAGCACGCAATTTCGTATGATATGAGCTAACGCAGTGCAATGACGACCCCGATCCCGATCAGAACAGTTCCGGCTCCCCGGTTCAAATTTCGCGTGGCCTTGCGACTGTTGAACAACTGGCGGGCATGAGCAGCAGAATAAGAGTAAATCCCCATAACACCTGATAATACAATGACGACTATACTGGCAACGATAGCGACGTCAACCATATCTAACTTCCTAAGATCCATAAAGGAGGGCAAGAAACCGCAATAGAAAAGTATTACTTTTGGGTTACTGAGAGTTATGAAAAGACCTCCTAAAAATCTTTGCCACCCGCTTCTTTTCCCAGCGCTTAAGTCCATATCAAGCGGAGCTGGTTGAGCGGTCCACATTTTGTATCCCAGCCAAATGAGGTATGCGCCCCCTATAATCTTTACGATATAGAATAATTCTTCTAACGCATAAGCCACCGCCGATAATCCAAAAATAGCAAGTATCAAAAATAAGAGATCGCCGATCACAATGCCGGCGATTACATTAATAGATGAACGAAAGCCTGAGGAAAGTGCCTGGGCAAATGATGCAAAAACCCCGGGGCCAGGCGTAACCGCCAAAATCAGCATGGCTAAAGTAAAGGCCAATATGGATTCAATCGTCATATATCTTACCTCTCCATAATAAAAGAAGTATTTTTCTAGACCTAACGAGGCTTCCCGATGCCAATTGCTGGAAATACCTTTATAACAGAAACTTGAACCCCAATCGAGCGAAACAATCCGGTAGATTTTCGATAGATGCGTTGGCACACAAGGCTTTTGCAAAGCTACAAAGTGTCTTTCATAAGTCATTCAGAGGTACTTTATAAAACAGGCAACTATCGTTCCACATTGATCAAACAAAATCCCCCTCGATCCCCCTTTTATTAAAGGGGGAAGCAAAAGTCCTCCCCTTTTGTAAAGAAGAGTTAGAGGGGATTTATTAGCACCTTTTGGCTCAATTGGGGTTGAAATAAATGATAAAATCTTAGCCTAGTGCCCAAGCATAAATAAAATAAAGGCACTATCAAGTGTTCAATTCAGAAAGATCTTTATAAAGTTTCGCTGTTTCTTTCAAACCGGCGGAACAACCAGAAAGCACCTGTTGTAAACCATAACACCAAAATAAAATATCTCACAAAACGCAGTGGTTCGTACAACGGTTCCCCATTTTTGGGAAAAATTAATGCCAACCCGATATAAATTGCGGCACCGATGATTGAACCTGTCAGAAGCCGCAATATATATTACGGCCTCTGACAGGATTGATTATGGGTGCCGCAATTTATATCGGATTGGCATTTATTTTGCCCAAAAATGGGGAACCGATGTACGAACCACTGCGTTTTGTGAGATATTTTATTTT
>CP070700.1:2167200-2171021 GCA_020349865.1 Desulfobacteraceae bacterium | reverse complement strand
GTGTTCAATCCTTGGCTTTAATTTTTTATTCAATTATGGCTCCTATAGTCGGAGGTCTTATTGACCGTTTTGGACCAGGTCGTATTATCGTGCCGGGGATCATGCTGCTTAGCTTGGGCATGGTATCTTGCTCAACTACAGACACACTTCCTCAATTCTATCTTTTCTATGGAGTGATGGTTGGAGCAGGTGTAACTTGCATCAGCCCTGTATCCTATTCGGCTATCCTTGTCCACTGGTTTGCAAAAAGGAGAGGTTTGGCTAGTGGGGTTGCGGTTTCCGGAATAGGACTTGGGACCTTTCTTTGGGTGCCGTTATCTCAAAACTTCATCTCTTTGTGGGGCTGGCGGTTATCTTTTGTTATTTTAGGCGGGCTATTTCTATCGATTTTGTTACCACTTAATTCCATATTATTAAGACATAAACCCCAAAATAATGGTCAAAGCTATAATCAGGTGATTTATGGAAAGCCGTACAATGAGCCACAATCGAGGTGGCCAAATAAAGAAACATCTGAGAATAGCCGGATAATTATGAAGGATTTGTTCAACAGTCGCCTCTGGGCTTTAATGGCATGCTCTTTTTTAGCTGTGACCGGGACATACATCATACTTGTCCACAATGTAAAATTCTTAGTCGACCAGGGAATGGATAAAATGACGGCCGCATTCATTTTTGCCCTGACCGGTGTAATTTCTTCAATTTTCCGTATTTTTTGGGGGTGGCTTTCAGATCGTGTTGGACGTAAACTTACATATACATTCGGCATGTTTTGTGGAGTTATGAGTGTTTGTTCCTTGCTATTATTAGAGAAGATGGGGTCACGGAGTTTGGTTTATACTTTTCTCTTCTTTTTTAGTATGGGTTGGGGAGTCACAGCCCCAATAATTATGACTACGGCGGCGGATATGTTCAAGGGGAATTTTTTCGGCCTAATTTATGGGCTAGTCGAAGCCGCCATAGGGATCGGAGGTGGTTTTGGGGCTTGGTTTGCGGGGTTCATTTTTGATAAAACCCATAGTTATCAGATAGCCTTTTTTCTTGTCATAATCGTATTTGTTCTATCCTGCTTCTTTATGTGGCTTGTAGCCCCTCCTAAAGCCCCATTCGAAAAAGTATGATCGAGGTAATCCAGAATGAATATTGTATCAGGTCTAAATAATTCAAAAGATTATCGATATGTAATTTTCTCGATTATTTCCTCGGCTTATGTTCTGGTTTACTTCCATCGTATGTGTCCGGCTGTTATTGCTGTCGATATGCAAGAATTCTTTAAAATCAGCGGCAGCGTGCTCGGTCTTCTAAGCTCGGCTTACTTCTATCCTTATGCCGTCATGCAACTTCCAGCAGGAATGCTGGTTGACTCCTGGGGTCCTCGCAAGACAGTTTCATTATTCTTTATACTGGCTGCCCTGGGTTCCATCATGATGGGCTTAGCTCCGAATATGAGCCTTGCCTTCTTCGGCCGAATGCTGATTGGAATCGGTGTCTCCACTGTTTTTGTCTCTAACTTCAAACTTCTTGCCGAATGGTTTGCTCCACACGAGTTTGCCGTCATGGGTGGAATTTTTATGGCCATGGGTGGAGTCGGGGTTCTTTTTTCTGCCGCTCCGCTGGGATTTCTAAGCAATATCATAGGCTGGCGCATGACTCTTACGCTTATTGGAGGGATAAGCCTATTGATGTCAGCTCTGGTCTATGCCTTTGTCTTCAATCGTCCAGAAGACAAAGGCTGGCCCTCCACTGTCCCTCCACAGAAAAAACAAATTGAAAAGAAAATCAGCCTATCGGCAGGGCTTAAAATGGTCCTGGCCGAAAAGGATTTCTGGCCGGTAGCCATTTGGTCCTTCTTCACAATCGGAATATTCTTCGCTTTGGCAGGTCTCTGGGGCGGGCCGTATTTGATTCAAGTTTATGGCCTAAGCAAGACAGCTTCTGGAGCAATCCTTTCCATGTCCGCTGTGGCGCTTATCTTCGGCAGCCCTCTTTTGGGCTTCCTCTCGAATCATGTGGGAAGAAAGCCTGTACTCATCGGGTGCAGTCTTATGCTCATATCTGTCTGTGCCGTCTTTTACGCATTTACGGACAGGTTGCCACACATCATGCTCTACCTTCTCTTCTTTTGCCTATGCCTGTCCAGCTCAGCTTCCGCCCCCGTGATTGTAACTGCTACAAAGGAACTCTTTCCTATTCCTATCGCCGGCACCTCAGTGGCTATCGTGAACCTCTTTCCTTTTATCGGAGGACCTTTCTTTCAAATTATTCTGGGCGCAATTCTCTCTCGGGCAGGCCAGGAGGGTGATGCCTACTCGGCAGCTGGGTATCAAAATATGTTCCTTGCCTGTCTGATCGGTGCCTTCATTTCTCTTCTTTTAACGGTCTTTTTAAAGGAAACACTTTCTCGAGAGTAGAAAATATGAGAAGGCCGTATTGGTTCTGCACAAACGCTTTATACAAGGAGTAACCACAACCTGTCCCCAATAAAGGGCCGAACCCAATCTCGATGCCTCAATTCTCTCTTTCAGCAATAGTATTGCTGAGTATGCCGATGTTCGAAATTTCAACCTCTACTTTATCACCCGCTTTGAGAGCTCCCTTGGAACCACCAGGAGTGCCGGTGGCAATAATGTCACCTGGGTCAAGCGTAATGAGGTCTGAGATAAACTCTATTAATTCGGGAATTTTGAAAACCATCTCTTCGGTGGATGCGTCCTGAGCAACCTTTCCATTGACTCTGACAACCAGTTTTAGATTGTGCGGATCATCGATTTGGTCTTTTAATACTAGGCATGGCCCCATTGGGAGGGATGAATCAAAAGCCTTAACCTGAAACCAGTCAAACTGGTTGATATTCGTCTTTCCGAGATCCCGGGCTGACATGTCATTGACAGCCGTATAGCCTGCGATAACCTCGTAAGCATTTTCCCGACGGACAGACCGGCATTTCCGACCAATAACAACGGCAAGCTCACCTTCAAAGGTAAAGTTTTGACTTTGGGGAACCCGAAAGACCTTGTCATCAGGACCTACAACCGGTCGAAAGCCTGGTTTAACAAAAACATAGGGCTTTTCCGGGACCACAAATTTTCCTTCATCAGCATGCGCAACATAGTTGAGTGCCAAACATAGTATCTTCGGTGGCTTGGGGACCGGCGCACGAAGACGCACTTCATCAGCTTTGTAAGATATCACTTCACCTGAAACGCCAACAACTTTCCCGCTCTTTTCGAGTTGGCCTTCTGCCCATTTTGCCACTTCTTTTGCCGCCTTTAAAGAGGGCTCTCCCTGTTCGAGGAAAGCCATCATGTCGTGAGGCAATTCATGAATCTCACTTCTGGTTATCTTTTCATAGGTATTTCCTGCTAAAGCCAAATCTACTATATCCTTATTAAACCATATACCTAACCTATCACAGCCAGGAGCGGCTTCAAACCTAACTAGTTTCATATCGTTAACCTCCTATTTCATAAATCAAGAGAAATTGCCTGTGTTGGACATATATAATAACAGGTTCGACAGCCTTCACAGTAATCCTCATCAATAAGGGCAATGTTGTCGAGCATTTTGATCGCACTGTTTGGGCACGCCTTAATACATCTTTCACATGCATTACACGTAGCCGCATCTACTGCCGGTATCCACTGGGGAATATCCTTTGCTTCATCATGCTCCAACAGCCTCAAGCTTCCCTGAAACTCGTCGATGCTACGATAGCCTTTCTGCTCCATCCATTCATACATTTCTCTTTCAATGCGTTTGGCCGCGCCGGCACCCTCAAGGATGACCTGAGCACATATCTCAGACGCATTTGCCCCTGCAAT
>CP070700.1:2158399-2167100 GCA_020349865.1 Desulfobacteraceae bacterium | reverse complement strand
TTGGCTGTAACAGCCCGAAATTAGGAGATTGCTTCGTCGCTTTGCTCCGACTCGGCCGAGCTCGTCGCGGGCTCGCAATGACGTGTGAAAAGACTTTTTACGAGACCATCAATATTGATATTACTCAAAATGATATAGAAAGATTAAGCGCAATTGCAAAAAAGGCAAGGGAATGATGAGATCATAGAAACATAAATAAACAGGTGAGGTTTCAGACCATACGTAAGAACAGCGCCAATTCTTGCAGCCTTGCTATTTTCAAGGACAGCCAAAACCACATCTCACTCGGCCATAATGTCGACTTTGAGCCATTTCATTACAATTTTTAAAAAAATCCGAGACAGTGCTTTGTCATTGCTCTGGTCTGTCCACCCATGATCATATCTTTGATGGTTTTCTGAAACAGAGTTGGGGGGTTGTTTGTAAAGAACTAAACCTTTTAATGCATAATTTGGGTTAGGATTGTTTCCTTCATTAATCGTAAATGGGTTTAAAATTGGTGCTTTCATTAAATTATGTAATTTTCGCGACGTTTTATTAGAGGGGGTTGACAATGAATGAGGTTTTTAGGCTGGAAGGTAAAGTAGCAATCGTTACCGGTGGTAATGGTGGCATTGGCAAGGGGATCTCGCGTGGTTTCGCTTCAGTTGGAGGTGACATTGTCATCGTGGGGCGCAATCAGGCCAAGACGGATAAGGCGGTGAGTGAAATCAAAGAGGAGTATGGCGTGCGAGTACTCGGGCTGAAAGCTGATCTCCGACATGAAGACAATATTCATGCTATGATTGGAAAGGCACTCGATGAGTTTGGGCGAATCGACGTTCTGGTAAACAACGCTGGCACTAACATTCGCAAGATGCCGCAAGATTTCTTAGTAGAAGAATGGGATGAAGTCCTCGATACCAACCTGCGAAGCCCATTCCTATGTTCCAAAGAGGTCTACCCTGTGTTGAAAGAGGAGGGTGGTGGTAAGATCATTAACATTGGGTCGATGAACTCTATCTTTGGTGGCGCAAAGCTTGCGCCCTATGGGTCGAGTAAGGGGGGAATTGTGCAACTGACGCGTAGCTTGGCTGTGGCCTGGGCACCGGATAACATTCAGGTGAACGCCATCCTGCCGGGATGGATCGACACAGAGTTGACGAGGGGTGCACGGAAAGACCTGCCAGGCCTGAACGAGACCGTACTGTCTCGGACACCAGTCGGGCGCTGGGGCGAGCCGTTCGATTTGGCCGGTGTCGCCATCTTCTTGGCGAGCCGCGCTTCGGACTTCGTAACGGGCGTAGCCTTGCCGGTGGACGGCGGCTTTTCTATTATGCTGATCTAAGGCTGTCACACCACATTCCTTCTTGGAACGGGTACTGAGATATACGCCAGAAGCTTACCCTTTAACTGGCGCAACGAATCATCTTGATGACAGATTGGCTTAGCTTTTCTTTCAAAAAACCCATGCCTTAGGAAATGAACCAGGATCACACATCTTCAATGCCGGCCAGTTTTTTCGCAGTTTTCTTTTTATCCTCGTAAAGAGGGACAGCCTATAATGAGACCTCTGGGACGTCTATAAATTATAAAATTCAGCATCTATCTAAAAAGATACTATTGCCTTGGGTACCGGAAGAACAAAGAACCCCGCTCTCTATCTGGTCAGAGTAACGGGGTTTTTGGGGCGACCGTGGACCATTTCAAGTCCTTTTTCCCCCTCTTGGGGTTGAAAGAAGAGCATCGGTGCGGCAATATTACCTCGCACCGTTTACAAAGCAATACTTTGAAAGTCAATGAAAATGCCTTCCCGCATAGAACAGCTTTGGGTTATCATAACGCATCTGTTTGACAGATACGGTCACAGCCGGAGAACTTTTTTTGAAAAAACTGATCTGTGCTTGATGATTTGTGGAAAGAAGGGAAATACAATTTCTATACTAAAATTTCACGGTTATCGACCAAATTTTGATAATACGAAAACCTGTGCTATCTGCTATTAAAACCAGATAAAACCTTTGATATCAAATGGATACTTTAACTAATGGAGCGATGCTCAATCAGATGGTATTGGGTATTTGTTATCAGGTATTTGTATTATTGCCATTCACATTTTATTTTAAATTTCTCTGTTTTCAGAACGGTAGCTTAAGTGCCCACTCATACCGGTAGATTCAGCTTGCGTATCTCAATGCTCCTCTGGTTCAAGGAATGTTGGATGAAGTCGATGAGTTGGAGGGTTTCCTCATATAACTCACGCCCAAGCTCTCGGCTGGCCTGAAAATGTAACTTCTGATAGTCCTTCTTCCTCTTCTCTAGCCGGTTTTCGATGATATCCTCCATGGATCGATCCACATCGCCCACCATCATTCCCCGCAGCATCCCCATTAACCCCAGCCGGTCCAGGTCATCCGCGTCAAAGACCACCTTCTCGGCCACATTCTCCGGGGGTAACATAGAAGTTTCCGTGTGACGAACCACGATC
This sequence comes from Desulfobacteraceae bacterium, assembly GCA_020349865.1. The sequence goes on along the minus strand of CP070700.1, from coordinate 2,164,633 downwards.
CGCACTATCTGTTCCCGGATTTCATCTTCTATACCAATAGCCCTCAGATATTCCTCGGCGATGGTGGCCCCTCGCAGTCCATGTAGTCGTCCGGATCTGGTCCCTACCCGACCAATATCGTGAAAAAGGGCCCCACAGATCAGCACGAACGGATCTATGAAGTCGGGTATTAGCTTGGCGATCTCTATGGCATAGTGGGCAACAGCCAGGACATGGGAGTAGTCATGGCCCTGTAATGTATCGTGTTTGTCACGAACGAACACCTCTACCTTGCGAATAATGGCTACTTCTTCCTCGCTCAAGTTTCTGGTGAACATTGATGACCTCCTTTTTCAAACGCCATGTCATGGCTAAATATGAGACCGTTGTCTTATATCTTGAGCACATAGCGGGGCACCAACTTGGCCACCAGTTCGCACAGATTCAGCTCCAATGTTCTGAGTACTACTTCCCGGCCCCGGTATGTGTAAGGGATTTCCCGAACATCAGAGAGCACCTTTTTGCCCCGGTCGGTTACCTGGTCTACCTCGAAGTATCTATGATCATTATATTCGAGGACCCGGCGAACATCCAAAAGGTCAGGGAAGGTATAGCCTGCCCCATGGGGGATGATGTTAGCATTTTTCAACCTATCATATACCCCCAGCCTTTGTGATCGTTGTGTGAAGCCCAGGGCCTCGATTTCGCTTTCCCCGAGACTGGGTTTACCCTTTACCATATAAGCGGGAATGTCAGCCCGCAATACAATCGGCAAGAGGCATTGAGGGTCACTCTCGTTTACCAGGTGACAACCCAAGAGAATCTCATTCATGTTCACAAGCCCTTGGTGCACTTCGTTAGAGATGAGTTGGAATTCATCGAAAAGCACCTCGGCTGCTAGAATACGCTTTTTCTTGGAGTATTCTTCAGCGTAGCGATAAAATTCGTAATATTCCCCTGCCCGGGAGCCGGTCAAGGCGTAGAGAGAACCGAAGGGGGTATTGAACTTCTCCGCCATGTCACTGAGAAGCTGGCTTTTATCATAATAGAGGCCGAAGCCTTTTCGGTTGTCCCCCGTTAGTTCCCGGGCCGATGAATGGATAATGAAGATATATTCTGGGAATTTGACCTCACCCAGGGGTTTTACCCAAAAGAGGTCGATGAAGTGGTTGGAGAGGTGAAAGTCCCACTGGATCTCAATCCCATCAATTTCCGCCTTTCGGTCCCTAAGCTTGTCGAGCTTATGGACCAACTCTAAGCTGTCGGGGAATCGGTCGAGCCCGCCAACCAACATCCCACAGGTATTGGGTTTTGTGTTGAGGATTACCAGCTCGATGTCCCCATCGCCCCAGCTGACCTTCCCCCCATAGCCAAATCCGCTTTTCCACCGAACTGCATTCCTGCTGACCGTCATGTCCGGGGTAGCAATAAAGGTAGCATCAGGTTTTAGACCAAGCTGCTCCTGAACCCAATGAATTTTAGCCAGTCCATACTTCATATTGGCGCGACAAAGGTGGGTCGCTCCGTCCCGCAGACCGGTGGAGAATATATGGGTCTCAGCTCGGGCCAAACGCTCCTCTTTATTTTCCATGTTCTACTCCCCGTCATAGTTCATATGTAATGTCAATTAGACAAGACACTATGATAGAATTTGGTTGTCAGCGGGCTCCTCAGTCTGTGGAAAAGGTGCTGGCAAAGAAGCCTTTTCCGGCAACTGAGTCCTGTCATTATTCTTGCCAATTTATAACGTTTTACGATTGACTTTAAAAGTCAAAAAAAACTGCTTGCAAAAAACAACCCCCAGCTCAACCCAACTTTCATGAAAAAACATATCTGCTAATCAAAACATCAAGCGCTTTTTTTCATTTGATATGTTTAGCAATACCCTGTTTCCTGCCAGCCGAAATTATGCTCAAAAAATATAGAGAAATCACCCAATTTTTTACTTGAAATTAACTAGGTTTTCTATTATCTGTTTCCAGCTTTACCATTTTCGAGAAAGGAGGAGGGCGTATGAACAAGGGCGATTTAGTCAATGAGGTAGCTAAGATTGTGGGCACCAAGAAAGAGGCCCAGGCGGCGGTGGATGGTATATTTTCAACGATCACTAAAGCGCTGAAAAAGAAAGATACGGTTTTACTGGTTGGTTTCGGAACCTTTAAGGTGAGTAAAAGAAAAGCCAGGAAAGGAAGGAATCCGCAAACTGGGGAAGAGATTAAAATCAAAGCAAAAAATGTCCCAAAGTTCCTCCCAGGGAAGACTTTGAAGGATGCTGTCAGTTAAATACTTATGCAAATAATGAGATTAAACCCCATCGGGAGAACTTACTCCGATGGGTTTTTTTGGTAAATAACCTTTCTTAAAGGATCTAATATGAATGAGTCTATAACCATCAATTTATCAAAAAACATGCCCCTGGGCAGGCGAATCTCAGAAACGAGTAAGCGAATCACAGAATGGCTCCAATCCCTTGGTGTGGTGTTGAATGTGGAGAAGGACAAATTGCAACTGAGAAAATGGGAGATAGACAGCGAAGAATATCGCTATCACTATTCGATTATCAGTCGCAAAGAATTATCGGTTAGTGCGGTGAGTAGCCGAAAAGAGCTTGCTGCTTTAAATTCTTCAGAGATCCCGGCTTCTCAGTGCGAAATTTAAGAGCTCGTTGCAGATGTTTATCCTGATCTCTGAGTCTTTTCCTAATTATGGGATTTTTCCAAGGATGAGGCGTTCGAGAATTTGAAAGAGACTGATCGAGATGGGAATCCATAAGAAAAAAATGACGAAGAAGATCTTAATCCCTCCTCAGAAAGGACCGAACGTTTTGCCCAGTAATATGATTGTGGTTAATATGGAAGCTTGAATCAAAGAATATTCTAATCTCTTTTGCGTGCGCGAGGCAACTTTGCGAATACTAAATATAAGATTAACCTTTGTTGTTTGGTGCTTGCTGTTCAGCTTGGTTCCCTTTGCCCTCAGGGTATTGCATGCTGAAAAGGAGGGAGAGGGGCGATTCTCGATCGATTTTGACAACGTCTCTATTTCCGACGCGTTAAGTCAATTGAGTCAGGTAACGGGCATAAAAATATTGACTAAATCCCCCTTAGAGAACAAGATTATAACCAGATCTTACGAAAATAAGACCGTTAATCAGATCATAAAGGACATATTAAGGAATGTGAACCACGCTTTGATTTGGGAATACAGTGTGAGGGGTGTTGATTCCATCAGCATATCGGTTTTTGATCGGGGCAGTGGTAGGTATGATGAAACCGAAGCTGAAGAGGAGGAAAGGGGCTTGACAAGCTCCCCGCCAGAGTTGAATGAGAAGTCCGGGAAAGACGAAACAGGCTTGGAACCGGAATCAAAGTCAGGCTCAGCAGATCAGGAAGAAGATTCGCCCCCGCCTCAGCAAAATGAGGATGATAAATCACAGTCGTCATTGAGACCAGAGGAAAAAGGTGGCGATGAGTGATAGATCATGACGGCGTGATGGCTTTAAATAAAAAGAGGTCTAACAGCCTTAATCTTTTTTTTAGTGCGGATGTAAGTTGTAATAGTAGTTTTCAGATAATGAGCAAAACCCCGGCAAGCCAACCTTAAAAATCTTCACCCGCTAAAAAGTAAAATCCCTCATCATTTGCGATTGACGATATAGATCCCGAGACTCACAAGTATCAACGCCACAACGAGTTTGACGGTTATCTGCTCATTGAGAAAAACAATTCCGGCAAGGGTAGCAAAGAGTGGAGTCAGAAACGTAAAAGCGGAGAGCAGACTTGCCGGGTAAGAATGCACCAAAAAGAACCAGAGCAGATAACTGACAAATGCGATGATGACGCCTTGAAACGCCACGGAAAGCAGTATAAGTGTGTTTAGGTGATGGACAGGTGTTACCCGAAAAAGGGCACTCACAATGAAGAAGACAGGAATGGAAAAGATAGCTTGGTAAAAAAGGGTGTGATAGTGAGAGACCCTGCCGACGAGACGCCTTTTAATATAAATGGTCGTGGACGCCCAGAAAACCGCGGCCAAGAGGGCCAAGAAATCGCCCAGAAGTTGCTCTTTGGAAGGGAGCCCGATGTCTTTGCTAAGCAGAACAATAATTCCAGCAAAGGCAAGTAGCATGCCGATGCCTTTGTTCCAGTTCAAGCGGTCGCCCTTTAACAAAAAATGGGCTCCTATAGCGTGGAAAAAGGGTGTGGTGTAGAGCAGAATCCATGCCGACGAGGCTGTTGTGTAGAGTAGGGAAGGGTAAAGGAGGCAAAACTCGACGCCAAAGAGAAGGCCCACGGCGATGCCGTCCAGGAGGTTTCCCGCGAAAAGGGGAATCCTCTTGAAGCGCATCCATAAGATGAGGCATGCAGTAGCAATAACGGATCGCAAACCCGCCCCAAAGATGGGGTCGATTCCAACATTAGCGACCTTAATGGCGACCGCGTTCAGGCCCCACAACAGGCAGAGAGCAGTTAATAGCGAAGCAGACTTCACATCCAGTTTTTCTTTTGCTGAAATGGCATCCATGGAAGAACTCTCTCTGACCCCTAAGGCTGGCCGCAAGCGTGGCGCTTGGTACGCAATTCAAGATACTGAAGTAAATGAAAGGGAGCCATCTTTACATGATGCGGCATGAAGAAGCAAGGATGGAATCTGGGTTAAACACGGAAAATGAGGAATGAAACGTCTGGAAGTCTCCGGATGTTTCACTTCAGCCAGAAACCAATCTCACTTCAGCCCCGCTTTACGCAGGTCATCGTGTTGACGTTCCAAGTGAGCGGGGTCCTTATAGCAACTGTATAGCCGGTCCCATTCGAGGGAGAAGGAAGGGAATAGCCGAAGCACTTCAGTTGCTGCTGTACGCGCTTCCTTATTCCGGCCCAGCCTAATATAGTTAATGGCCAGAATTAGGTGTGATGACCAAATGATATTATCCTCTCCACGGTTTTCCGCGATGTTGCGAAACTGTTCAGCAAATGCAATGGACTCTTCATATTTACCGATGTAGTAGTGGCACATAGCAAGCTCCATTAAATAGAAGCTTGGATAGTTGGGGTGGAGGCGCACTGCCTTCTTGGTCATGTCGATCGCTTCCTCAAAACTCCCGGCAAAACGTAAGATATGACCCATCATCGCATGGACGTCTGCATCATTAGGACCCAGAGCGACGGCCCTCGCTCCCTCAGCTATGGCGAGTTCATGCTGCCTTTGGTAAAGATGGATGCCGCCTATTATCGCATGAATACCAGGAATAGTTTCATCCATAGTTAGGGCCTTCTGTGCATTAGAATAGGCTTGTTTTAGTGATTCGGCACTGGATTCACCCCACCCTAATCGCGCCTCGAACCAGTGGGTCCAGGCTATCAGAACGTATGGGGACGGGTACTCTTTATCCAATTCAAAGGCTTCCTTTGCCATCTGCCTGGAGAGAGAAAAATCACCTTTGTAAAAATACTTCTGCGCTCGCAAAAATTTTGTATAAGCTTCAAGGTTGTCCGTTCCTTTTCCGTACAGGCGGGCTTGCTCTCCGTCCGTCAGCTCCACTTGTAATGCCGTTAAAATCTTCATGGTGATCTCATCTTGTATGGCAAAAATGTCTTTGAGCTCTCGGTCATATCGTTCCGCCCACAAGTGATGTCCTGTGATGGCATCCACCAGCTGGGCTGCTATTCGTACGCGGTTTCCAGCCTTGCGCACGCTGCCCTCTAACACATAACGTATACCCAGTTCCTCTGCCACTTGCTGGACCTTGACAGGCTTTTCCTTATAAGTGAATGTGGAATTTCGAGCGATTACAAACAGATGGCGGATATTGCTTAGCCCGGTAATGATTTCCTCTGTTATTCCATCACTGAAATACTCCTGCTCTGGATCGCCACTCATATTTACAAAAGGCAGCACGGCAATGGAGGGTTTGTCGGGAAATTTAATAACTTTAGTTATCTTTGGAATACCAACATCAGGTTCCATCAAGACCCGATACACCCTTACAGGCTCAGTGATGTTCTTTAGGGTATGCTCTCCTAAGTATTCATATCCCAGGTTCAGCTTATTCTTGACTTGGTCATAGACATTTCTCGAAATGCAGATCCCTCCACCTTCGGCAAGTCCTTCAACACGTGCGGCGATATTCACACCGTCACCGTAGATCCGGTCTTCTTCCTCAATGACATCTCCAAGATTGATCCCAATGCGGAACTCCATTCTGCGGTTCTCCGGTAACTCTGCGTTGCAGGCCTGAAATTCTTTCTGGACAGC
>CP070700.1:2155609-2158299 GCA_020349865.1 Desulfobacteraceae bacterium | reverse complement strand
GTGGATATCTCTTTTATCCACATGTGCTCAAAAGGAAATCCACGACCCTTGCCAGATGGTTGACCGTGCTGCACTCTCTTGAAAAAGAGCAGTAAAGGAGGTATCGTTTCATCTCTGAGTCTCCCGTACCCCAGAAGGTGGGCGGTTCCGGGTTGAGCCAGACGAGTCTTTTAGCCCTTTCGTGAAGCAGCTTAAGAATATGTGTTTGCGGGTTCCCGTAATTATTCCGGGCATCTCCCAAAATGAGGACCGTCGTCTTATTGCTCATTACGTCCAGCCACTTTTCCTTAAAATCCAGCAATGCCTGTCCGTAATCGGTCCGGCCTAGCAATACTCCAAGCCCGGCACCCCTTTGAAGCTTCACCAAGGCCTCTTCAACCGGGCACTCCTCGAATATCTGGCTGACCTCTACAAGGTTTGAACAGAAAATAAAGGAACGGATTTTGGCCACTTCCTCGTTGAGGCCGTATAAAAAAAGCAGCATAAAACGCGCAACCGCTTGTACAGAGCGACTCACATCGCAAAGGACCACAAGATCCGGTCTTTCGATTTTTTTAGCTTTCCATTGCGGATTAAAGATGAGTCCCTGGTAAGCGACGTTTTCTCGGAGGGTCTTTTTTAAATCCAATGCGCCCCTATTAGAGGTCTTCCTTCTTCTTGAATGAAGGTTATTGAGCCGTTTGACCATTTTTTTAATGATCACATGCATACGTTGAAAGTCCTGTTGCTCCAAATTGGACAGCCTGACAGATCTCAGGTACCTTTCCAGTAACTCTTCGGTTGCAGATCCCGCAAACAGTGAAAATTGCTGTTCAACAAAATTTCTTACATTTTCAAAAAGGAGATTCTTTGCCTGTTTCAATGTGCGAACCTTCTGTTGAGAGGGACCGTCATGTTCCCTGGAAAGGCTCTGCATATCTCCATCCAGGCCCTCTTGCCCCATGCCCTGGAGAATTCGTTGAATGTACAGGCTCTTCTGGGTAAAAAACCAAATTGCGCTTATGTCTATTTCCTGGGCAGCTTCTCTCATGGATAGGGACAGGCCCGTATTATCTCCGGTGAGAAGCATCCGGGTAAGTGAGGAGTCTTCCTCGGCGGGTTCCAGATCTGGCGTTGAAGAGGAAGTTGTTTCAGGGTCGGTAAAATCGTCAAGGGAAAAAAAACGATCGAAACAGGAATCAAAAAGTACCTTTTCATGTCTGGACTTTGCTAAGGTAGTAGACAGGGCATCCTTAAAGACCTGCCTGTTGTCATAACCCATCAACATCAAAGCGTTCATGGCGTCTATACTTTCCGATACGGAGATGCGCACACCGGACCCCCGAAGAGCGGCAATCAGGTTTTGAAGGACGTGGTCCATGATTTCGATCTCACACCTTTTTTATGGCTTTTTCCACGATATCATAAAGGCGCTCCTGGACAATCTCGATATCCTCCTCGAATTTTAAAAAGACATGAAGCGTATCCCGGATAAGGTCCTGATCCAGTTTTGAAGAATGGAGAAGCATTAAGACTTTGGCCCAGTCGATGGTTTCGCTGACGGATGGAAGTTTTTTCAGATCTAAGCTCCTGACCTGCTGAATAAAAGAAACCAGCTGGGCTCGCAGATCCGCCGAGATATCGGGCACGTGGACCCGGACAATCTCTCTTTCAAGTTTGGGATCCGGAAAAGGAATAAACAGATGCAGGCACCTTCGTTTGAGGGCTTCACTCATTTCTCGAGTGTTATTGCTGGTCAGAAACACAAACGGCTGCGATACGGCATGTATTGTTCCAATCTCAGGAACGGAGACCTGAAAATCTGACAGGATCTCTAACAAAAAGGCCTCGAATTCCTGATCCGATTTGTCCACTTCATCCACCAAAAGTACCGCGCCCTCTTCCTGGCGGAGCGCATTTAACAAGGGCCTTGGTTCAAGAAAATGGGGGGAAAAGAAGATATCATCATACTGATGGAGTTTGGCCATGGATGCGGATAACCCATCCGCTCCCTTCAAAACGTCGCTCAACTTATCCTTTAGAATTTGGGTGTACAATAACTGTTTTCCGTATTTCCATTCATACAGAGCCTTTGATTCGTCAAGTCCTTCATAACATTGAAGCCTGATGAGCGGGATCTCGAGGTAGGTTGACGCGATTTTTGCAAGCTCTGTTTTTCCGACCCCGGCAGGTCCTTCAACGAGAATGGGTTTGTCCAGGTGATAGGCAAGATACATGGTCGTGGCAATCTGTTGACTGCATACGTAACCTGCGTGTTCAAATCCCTTCTGGATATTCTCAATGGTATCGAATTTTTTGTTATGATGTGATTTCATAAAATTCCTCATTTGCAACAGGATTTTTCTCAAGTTTTTTCTTAAAAGGGATGGAGATTCAGGAAGAAGACAGAGGAATTCAGGTTGCCCATCAGATCCGATCCTGTTTGTCCGCCTCCCTTGTTATCAAGTGAGATAGGGCGTCCACTGTTTTGCTGTCTCAAGGATATACCCGGGTTGGACATTCTCCACGATACGATTATGGCCAGGTAAAAGGACATCAACTTCAAGTTCAGCAAGGGCCATAAGAGAGTCTTTAAGCTTAGGGCCATTGGCCCCATGGAGATCAAAACGGCCGATGGCATAATCCGCATAAACCACATCCCCTGGGATGAGTATTTTTCCCTGTTGGTTATAGAGTGCTATACTCCCTTG
>CP070700.1:2143999-2155509 GCA_020349865.1 Desulfobacteraceae bacterium | reverse complement strand
TTCGGGGAAAGGGTAGATGGCTGCATAATTTAGACGGTAAGGCTTTTGATGAAAATCCTCGATATCAGAAGATACATGCGGGCTTTATCATGCTGGGGAGAAATGAATTCAAAAATATTCCCTATAGGCGGGATGCCTTTCAAAGAGACTTTAACGCATTAAGCACCAGGGCTTTCGGAACTCTCGAGACGGGCATCCCGGGTGTCTATATGGCGTCCTGGCCTCACGCACGCAATATTCCCAATCAGGATTTGGGAAAATCAGCAGCCGGCGAAGTATTGGAAAGTGCCTTTGGAAGGGCAGAGACATTTGAGTATCATGTGGTCCATGTAGATTCAGAGTTCTGCCGTGGCTGCGGAAGGTGCGCAGATATATGTCCGGAAGGTGCTGCCCATTTGGAGGAGACAACCCGAGGCGTGGCTTACTCGTGTATCGAGCCAAGGCTCTGCACGGGGTGTGGAAGCTGTATCGCTGAATGCCCTACGGGAGCCATAAGTATACCCGAGTCTGAACAAGGATACTTTGAAAAGGTGATGAATGAATTCTCAGGATGACAAAGGGCCTATTTTGGCCTTTTTTTGTAACTGGGCACCGTACCGGTGTTACCTGGATTTGGTTAAGTCCGAGCCATCGCTTGCTCAACCCATTTATCCAATTAAGGTGATGTGCACAGGACGGGTAGATCCTGCAATGATCCTTTTTGCCTTTGAAAAGGGGGCAGGAGGTGTGGTGGTTGTCGGGTGCAAGGATAAAGAATGCCGGTATGGTCCGGGTCCTGAGCAATCCGAAAAAGTTGCAGGTCCCATTCGAGGACTAATGCATATTCTGGGGTTGGAACCCGAGCGGTTCTCAACGATGAAATATTCCTTTGATGAAAAAAACAGGCTCTTTGAGGAAATGAACTCATTTGCGAAGAAGATAGCTAAGATGAGGAAGTCACCGTTGAATTCCCTCTCCCCCTGAGGGGAGAGGGAGATATAAGAATAATTAGTCGCAAAAGGACAAATAGTGGATTGGCATTAAATTAATAGGATTGCTGCTTGTCTCGTTTAAAGAATACAGGATGTCTTTTGGATAAAAGCAAAATCTTAAATCGTCTTATAGAAGATTTTCAGGTCTTTCATTGTGTTGAATGCGGAAAATGCACGGGGGCCTGCCCCTTGGCCCAGGTAGACTGTGATTTTTCTCCGCGTCTTGTTGCCAAATATGCCATTGATGAAGGAATTGATTCCGAATACGTCAGGGAAAAGGCCTGGACATGTCTTACCTGTGGGCTCTGTAATGAACGGTGTCCCGTCGGAATCTCTTTTACCGAATTTGTCCGGGCAATACGTCCCCTTTATACACGAGAGGATTTTAGAGGTCATATGAGTCACGGTGGCGCCCTGCACGGCTTAATGCGTATGCAGACAGCCCCGAGCTTGAACCAGAATCGCCTGGATTGGATTACCCCGGACCTTAAGGTATCTTCTAAAGGGGAAATACTCTATTTTGTGGGCTGCCTTCCCCATTTCGAGACCTTTTTTTCTGAAATGAACGTAAATTTGGTAAAAATTGCTATTGATACAGTGAAAATCCTCAACTCGCTGGGTATCGAGCCTGTGGTTTTGCCTGATGAACGGTGTTGTGGACACGACCTCATCTGGACAGGGGATGAGGAGTCGTTTCATAAACTTCGACGCCTTAACATAGAATCTTTCCGGGAGGCTGGAGTCAAGACCATTGTCACGGCCTGTGGGGAGTGCAGCTATGTTTTGGGACACCTTTATGCAAAATCAATGGAACTCTTTTCCTTTGAGGTGATGCATTTGAGTGAGTATCTTCAAAAAGTAGGCTTTCATGCAGGCAAAATTTCGAAAAGTACTGCTACTTATCAAGATCCCTGCCGGCTGGGGCGTTTTTGTGGGGTTTACGATGCTCCAAGGGAACTTCTTGGATCAATCCTGGAACTTCGGGAGATGCCCCATTTTGGACACGGGGCGTGGTGCTGTGGAAATTCCGCCTGGCTTCATTGCGATCGGTACAGCAAACAGATGCAGGTTTCACGTCTCTTAGAGGCCAAAGGTACCAAAAGCGATTTGATCGTTACAGCGTGCCCAAAATGTCAGGTACATCTAACCTGCGCCATGCGAGATGTAAACTGCCTGCAGGATCTTACTATGAAGATCAAGGACCTTTCTTCGGTCATTGCGGAATCGATGGAAGGAGACGATTTATAAGGGAAAATGGGCTTTAGAACCAGACCTAAAAAAATCATGAACAGTTAGAGCGCACTGTTTTATTAGGAGGTTAATCCATGACTGTTGTGCAGGCTTTAGAGGCTCCGGATGAAGAGATAAGAATAGGTGTCTATATTTGCCAGTGTGGTTTGAACATAGCTGATGCTGTGGATTGCGAGGCTGTTGCTCAATGGGCAAAGGGTTTTGAAGGCGTTACCGTGTCCAGAGCCTATTCCTACATGTGTTCTGACCCAGGCCAGCAACTGGCCAAACAGGACATCAGAGAACTGGATCTCAACAGGGTGGTGGTCGCTTCCTGTTCCCCGAGGCTCCATGAGCCTACCTTTCGGCAAATGTGCGCGGAAGCCGGCCTGAATCCATACCTATTCGAGATGGCCAACATTCGCGAGCAATGCTCATGGGTCCATCTGCATCAAAAAAAGGACGCTACCGAGAAGGCCAAGGATCTCGTAAAAATGGCAGTCTCCCGGGTGAGGCTATTGAGACCCCTTGAGGAACTGGAGGTTCCGGTAACCAAAAAGAGCCTGGTTATCGGTGGTGGTGTTGCAGGAATTCAAGCTGCCCTTGACCTTGCTGACAATGGTTTTCAGGTCTGTTTGGTTGAGAAAAAACCGTCCATTGGTGGGGTTATGGCCCAACTGGATAAGACCTATCCAACCATGGATTGTTCTATTTGAATCCTCGGGCCGAAGATGACGGATGTCGGTCGACATCCCAATATTGAATTAATGACCTTGAGCGAGATCGAGGACATCAAAGGATATGTGGGCAATTTTGAGGTTACTATCCGGAAAAAGGCTCGTTATGTCAAAGAAAACGAATGTACTGCCTGCGGCGATTGTGCGCAGGTATGCCCGGTAGTGATACCCGATGAGTTTGAAATGGGACTGGGTTCCCGCAAGGCAATCTTCATCTCTTTTCCCCAGGCCGTGCCATCCGCCTATGTATTGAATCCTCTTGAATGCCTTGGGCAGGATCCGCTGATCTGCGGTAAGTGCAAAGAGGCCTGTGAGAAAGGATGCATCGATTACGATGCGCAGGACGAGAAGTTGACATTGAAAATAGGGACCATCGTTGTTGCCACCGGGATGGAGCCCTATGATCCCACACCCCTGGATGAATACGGGTATACCCGCTTGCCGAACATGGTGACCACGATGGAATTTGAACGCCTAATTAATGCCGGGGGGCCGACCAAGGGAGAAGTTGTCCGTCTCAGCGATCTTAAAGTCCCCAAATCGGTTGCGTTCATTCAGTGCGTTGGGTCGCGGTCTCCGGGAAACAAAAAGGCAAATCCATATTGCAGCAACATTTGCTGCATGAATACCATAAAGGATACCCTCATGCTGAAAGAGCATTATCCGGATATGGAGGTGAAGGTCTTCTATATCGATATTCGCGCCTTTGGCAAGGGTTTTGAAGACCTTTTCCAGCGCTCCAAGGGCAAGGGGGTCAAATATATCAGAGGGCTTCCAGGAGATGTGCAAGAAGACCCGGAATCTCATAATCTTACCCTTTTTGCAGAGAATACCTCCACCGACAAACTGGAAAAACATCAAGTAGAAATGGTCGTCCTCTCTCTGGGGCTGGTCCCATCAAATGATATGGACAAAATCCAGGAAATGCTTGCACTGCAAAAGACCTCGGATGGCTTTTACCTTGAGGCCCATCCAAAGCTCCAGCCTGTGGATTCCGCTTCCGGCGGAATTTTCTTCGCAGGTACGGCCGAGTCCCCAAAGGATATAAAAGATGCTGTGACTCAGGCTTCTGCTGCGGCTGCAAGGGCCGGGCGGGTGATGTCCCCTGGCAAGATTACTGTCGAGGCTATTACAAGTCGAGTGGATGAAGGTAAATGTACATCCTGCGGCATATGTGCCAAAGTCTGCCCATATAATGCCATCACGGTTGATAAGGAGAACAAGAGGCCAGCAGTGGTGATAGAGGCAGCCTGCGCCGGGTGCGGTACCTGTGCGGCTGAGTGTCCCTTTGATGCAATTGAAATGAACCATTTCAGCGATGCTCAGATCCTGTCCCAGGTCCTCGCAATTTTGGAAAAGGATCCCAGAGAAAAGGTGGTCTGCTTTGCCTGTAACTGGTGCTCATATGCGGGTGCCGATTCTGCAGGGGTTTCTCGCCTGAATTACCCGCCAAACGTGCGTCTCATCCGAACCATGTGTTCAGGCAGGGTGGACGAAAAGTTCATCTGGAAGGCCTTCGAGGCAGGGGCTCCGGTGGTCTTGGTCTCAGGCTGTCATTTCGGGGACTGCCATTACATTGATGCGAACCACTGGACCAAAAGGAGAATTGAAAAGGTCTGGAAAAAAATGGAAAAGTGGGGGCTGAGAAAAGAACGTCTCCAACTGGAATGGATCAGTGCTGCTGAAGGGGTTCGATTTTCCATGGTCATGGGAAATATGGAAGAACTTCGAAAGACAGTGACGAAGGAAGAGATCGTGGAGACGAAAAAGATCCTCAGGAAGAATCTAAAAAAAAAGATTAAATCCCGTAATGTAAAAAAATTAAGGGGTGCAAAGACGTAATGAAGGAAAGTTCGTACAAAGACTCCTTTCTCAGCCTTAAATTGGTACCTTTGAGTAGAAGGGAAGCACTCTGTTTTGTAAGTACTTATGACAAACCCTTTCTCCTCAGCAAGGTGGCAGGGATCTTCACGATTCACGATTGCCACATCCTGGAGGCAGAAATCAGTATACGAGATGGGGTTGTAACAGACCTCTATAAGATTCGGATTCCTCAGAAGTATGAGCCACCGCTTCTGGAGAACATGCTTTTTGAATCACTTCAAAAGGTATTAAAAAGCGATACCAACATCGAAAAAGAGATCTTTCTGTGGGAAAAAAAACGAGAGGTAATACAAGACCAAATTGTCCCCAAGTTTGAGAGCATCAATGATAACCAGTCTGCCCTCATTGTCCAAACCTCCAACAAAAAGGGACTTCTCCATAAAATTTCATGGGCCCTTTCACTCGCCGGAATGAACATTGAAAGAGCGATCATTTCTGCCACCGAGGATATGAAGGCAGAAAATGTTTTCTGGATTAAACATCGTTATGGAGAAAGAATCACCCCTGAATACCAAAAAAAAGTACTCGACCTTCTGAAGATTGTCGTTAATGAGGGCAAGGACCCTATAGAGCAGGCATTTAAAAAAGAGATCAACATGATCTACCGGCAACAACTCAGAAGGCGGGGGAGCGGATTCCGAACAGCCCAGCTTTATGCAGATGTCCACCTCCGATTGATCAAGGGCCTCTTTGACCGTATTAAATTAGAATTGGATATCCAGGATCAGCCGATTCTCATAGGTGTCTATGGGGGTGTAGGCAGTGGGGCCATAGGGTTTACCAGTGATATTGACTGTATCTTTCTTTACGATGGAGAAAGAAAAGAAGAATATGCCAGACTGAAACGGATCTTGAAAAATGAGTTTAAGCGGATCTGTGATTTGGATGTGGATGAATCTTTCCTCCCATATCATATCAATTACTTTTATTTGGGCAACTATGATGGCGAAGACATCATTTCCTTTGATGATTTCTTTAATTATATCAATTATATCGACGATCTACGCAACCAGACAAATAACAGATTGTTTGAGCCGCAGTTCTTTCATTATCCATGGGCATTCTCCATCCGCTTTATTGGGAGCCGAGACGTCCTGGAGCGATTTAAGAGCAGGACGAAAAAACTCCCACGAAAGAAAAAAAGGAAATATAACAGCATCAAGGCATATATATTGGGGGAGAAAAGGGATGAAATCAAAAAAGATTATATATTTTATCTGAGGGGAAACTACTTCCCAAAAGAACTGGGGTTTTTGGACAACAAAAAGCTTAAGCTCCTTTGCCGCAAAAGGGCCTATAAGGATTTTATCGAATCAATTAATCCCTATGATGGCATTAAGTTCGTGTTCCGAAGAGGAGTCTTACCTTTACTCCACATACTTCAAAACAATGGGCATCGGACAGACATGGGTTTGTTAAGGAAAGAATATCGACCTCTTCTCCCCGCAGTCGATTTTATGCTTAAGGCCTTTAATGTGCAAAAGACCCTGTTCATAATGGGGCAGTGGGATTCAAACTATTTTCTCTATATAATGGATTTTAAAAACGAGAGGGAATTCTGCGAAAGATATTTGGGGTATCAGCAAGACATTATCGATTTTGTAAAGCAATTGATCCGTTAGAGTCGTATATTAGTGAGAATATTGTTCAGCCAATTGCAACCCTATCTCAAGAGCTTGTTTATTCATTTCGAGGAAACTGGCTGGAATTTTGTCTTCCAGGACATTAATGATCGAAGTGGCCTTAACCAAACCGGCCAGACCAATGAATGCGCCCAACATACAGATGTTAAACACAATGGGCTTTCCGATTTTCTCCATGACTGCCTTATACATAGGGAGTTCTACCTGGCGGGCATCCACCTTGGTTTCCCGTTGTGCATAGTGGCTATCGGTCAATAAGAGCCCCCCTGGCCGTATAAGGCCAGAGTATTTATTGTAGGCTTCCTGGGTCAGGCATACTAAGAAATGAGGGTTAATGACTTTTGGATAATGAATCGGTTCCTCTGATATAATTACATCTGACCTTGTGGCCCCACCGCGAGCCTCCGGGCCATAGGACTGGGTCTGAACCGCGTTCAAGTCTTCATATATAGCCGCTGCCTCTCCCAGGATGATGGCAGCGGTGATAATACCCTGGCCTCCTGAACCACTTAAAACGATTCCCGTAGTATCCATAACGTATCACCTCAAAGTCATATCTTCCCAGCTATCTTCTCCGGCTTTTCTGGATAACCTCTAAATAGGCGGCTGAGTATTCGGTACGTTCCTCCTCTAAGAAAATACCGCGCTCAATCAGCTCAGGATGTTCTGCCTTTTTCTTTGAGCCGATGGAAGTAGTACCCGCCTTGAAACGGTTCATCATATCCACAGCGCTCCCCAGCTTGTTTTTCCTACCATAATAGGTCGGACATTGAGATAAAACCTCAACCATTGAAAAGCCTTTATGAGTGATTGCCTTTGCAATGATTTTGATCATTTCCTTTACGTGGTAGGTGGTCGTTCTGGCAACAAAGGAAGCCCCTGCTCCTTTGGCCAACTCTACGAGATCGAAGGCATGGTCAATTGTCCCTGTGGGGGCCGTTGTGCTTTTATCTCCAAATGGGGTCATTGGAGAAAACTGCCCGCCTGTCATGCCGTATATACTGTTGTTCATAATGATTGCTGTCAGGTCGATGTTGCGGCGTGCTGCATGGATGAAATGGTTCCCCCCGATTGCCGCTGCGTCGCCATCGCCCATGGGTACGATGACCGTCAGCTCAGGTCGCCCCATCTTTACCCCCATGGCAAAAGCAAGGGCTCTGCCGTGAAGCGTGTGCAGGGAATGAAAATCCACATACCCCGGCATGCGGGAAGAACACCCAATTCCGGAAACCACCACGACCCCGTTTTTTTCCAGCCCAAGCTGGTCAATGGCCCGTATCATGTTTCCCATTACAATCCCATGGCCACATCCGGGGCACCAGATTTGCGGAAAGAAACGCTGGCGCAGATATTCTTTGGCTGTCATCTTACACCCCTTTTCCCAGAATCAAGTTGAGTATTTTCAAGATGTCTGTGTGGGAAATGAAAACCCCATCAAATCGATTGGCGAGATACACTTTTTCAGGCCTGGACACGGCTTTTTTTACTTCCTGGCAAATCTGTCCCATGTTCATCTCAACAACCAGCACATGGCTGCGGCCTTCGCATTTTTCTCGCACGGTTTCTTTGGGAAAGGGCCACAGACTCTGTAACTCGATCAATCCCACCTTCATTCCTCGTTTACGACGATCTTCCACCATGTGAAGCGCGCTCCTGGCCGAACTCCCGTAAGAAATCAATAATATTTCAGCGTCCTCGACAAAATATTCCTTGTAATGCGCCATGTCATCTGCCCGGTTTTCTAATTTGTCCACCAAATGATGAAGGAGGTCATAGACAATTTTGGGATCAGTGGAGGGAAAACCCCACATATCATGAACAAGACCGGTAACGTTATAACGATGCACCCCTCCGAAGTCACTCATGGGAAGTCTGCCGTCTTCACGTGTCAGGTAGGGGTGATAATCAGTGCCTCCAGGTACCGATGTGTGAAGACGTTCTACCACTTCAACCTCACCGGGCTGGGGAATTACCAGCTTTTCACGCATGTGGGCCACAACCTCGTCAAACAGAAGAATAACAGGCGTCCGAAACGTTTCGGCCATGTTGAACGCCTCCACGGTCATGAGAAACACATCCCTCAGATTGGATGCGGTCAGGGCAATGATAGAATGGTCGCCATGGGCGCCCCATCGGGCTTGCAAGACATCTCCCTGGGTTACAGATGTGGGCAGGCCCGTGCTGGGACCTCCACGCTGCACGTTGACTACCACTGAAGGGACCTCGGCCATTACTGCATAGCCGATGGCTTCCTGCATCAGGGAAAATCCTGGGCCGCTGGTGGCGGTCATTACCTTGAGACCAGTCAGAGACGCACCGATTATGGCGCACATGGATGAGATTTCATCCTCCATCTGGATGAACGTTCCGTCGACCCTTGGCAGTCTTTCAGACAGGATCTCAGCAACTTCTGTGGAAGGAGTAATAGGATATCCCGCATAAAGCTGGACGCCTGCATAGAGTGCTCCTTCAACGATGGCCTCATTACCCTGTATGAATCTGACATTTGGTTCCATGGTTTTATCCTCTACTCTAATTCAATAGCTATATCCGGGCATCTCAATTCACAAAGGCCACAATTGATGCAGTTCTCAGGGTGGACCCAGGAAGCTTTGTCTTTGTCATCCATTTCCAGCACCTCCTTGGGACAGAAGGCGGCACAGATTCCACAGCCTTTGCACCACTCTTTGTTGATTATTACCTCTTTTTTCTTTTTTTTTGAGTCTTTATTCATAGAGCACCCATAATAGATGATTTCGTAAGAATTACATTTTCCACTCATTGCGAGCCCGCGACGTGCCTTTAAGCAGTTAGCCTGTCGAGAGCCTCTTGGTTGAACGACTCAAGGCCGGAGGCATGCAATGATATCATGAAAGACTTCTTACGAACTCATCATAATAGATTTGTTAACGTTTTCTTTCCTCGAATTCCTTTAGCGAATCCTGCCTTTCTTTGGTAAAAACACAGGCCAGACATGCCTCAATTTCAAAGTCCATCAATGCTTCAAGACTTACTTCGCCGCGTGCCATATTAAGGCCCGCTTTTATCATCTTTATTGAGAAAGAAGAATTCTTAGCAATCTTTCTTGCCATTTCTTTGGCTTCTTCCATGAGTTGATCAAGCGGTACAGCCTTGTTGACAAGACCTATTCTTTGTGCCTCTTTACCATCAATGTATTCTGCTGTAAAGAGAAGCTCTTTGGCCTTTCCCGGGCCAATGAGGTCCTGTACAAGTCTCATTGCCCCACCGGTGACTGAAGAAGTCACTCTGGCCTCAGGGGAGCCAATCTGTGCGTCCTCCGCGGCTATACGGATATCACATGCAAGGGCCAACTCGTATCCTGATCCTAATGCATAGCCGTTAATGGCAGCTATTATTGGCTTTTCAAAGCGAATTATTTTTCTGGTCGCTTCCTGAAGTTCAGTCAAGTAATCCCTGTAGTCCTCTATGCTTCTGTCTTTTGATTCCTTTAAATCTGCTCCCGTAGAAAATGCCCTTCCCTCTCCCGTAACAATCAGGGCCTTTATTTCCGTGTCATTTTTAACATCTTCCAAGGCCACTTGAAAATCGAGCCAAAGCTGTTTGTTCATGGCGTTCAAGACCTTGGGCCTATTCAGTTTTATTGTGGCGATTCCTTCCTCTTTTTCGTAGATAATGCATTCAAAATCCATTTTTTCCTCCTTTAACAAAAAGTAGTAATTCACCGCCCGCTTCGCTTGAGACACTGAGATCGCAAAGAGGAATCTTTTTTCCATTGCCGTTGAGTGGACGGCAATGGAAATGCGCTCAGCAGCTACGCCGCGAAAAACAGTAAGCCTTTGCTGTCAATTGCATAACAGCACCTGGAAACCATTATAGTCAAGAGGCTGTTTGTTCTTTGCGCCCTTTGCGTCTTTGCGGCGAAAAAAATTTAGGTGAAAGCGTCAATCTCTTTCAAGGTTAGGTTTAAGCCACCCGGTTACGGGTAGTGGTTGCTTGATATACCTTAAGGCATTTCGCGGGGAGAAAAACATTGAATCAACCGAGTATCACCCGGGAATCCACAATTGAGGCACCTCTTTCATGGACAATGACCGGATTAAGATCGATTTCGTTAATCTCAGGATTGTCAATGGCGATCTCAGAGACTTTTGCCAAGATACCCTTTATGGCCTCAATATCCTTTGGTGTCTCTCCTCTGATCCCATTTAAGACTTTATAGCCCTTTATGTCCGTGATCATTTGATCAATATCTTCCTCGGCCAGTGGAGCGACCCTGAAGGAGACATCTTTCAAGACCTCAACAAATATGCCGCCCAGGCCAAACATGATCACCGGTCCAAACTGGGGATCCCGAATCATGCCAATTATGCACTCTTGACCCTTGGCCACCATTGGGGAGACAAGGGTTCCCACGATCCGCTCTCTTGTGGTCAGTTTGCAGGCATTCTCCACTATTTCTTCAAAGGCTTTCTCAATATCCTTTTCACTATTGAGGGCTAACTTGATACCCCCCGCATCAGATTTATGGATAATGTCAGGGCTAACAATTTTCATTGCAAGGGGATATGAAATTTTTTCCGCTACCTCGATTGCCCTTCCACTATCACTTACCAGTTCTGCTTCCGGCAATGGAATACCATATTCTTGGAGCAGGTCTCTCGATTCCGTTTCCAAAAGATTGGGCCTGTTTTCGTCTTTTGCCTTTTTAAAAATCGTCTTCACTGATGACTTTGACTTGGGCTCACCTTCAGGGATATGCATTTGGGCTATTTTTTTCTGATTGATGGCAAAATTCATGAGTGCACTCATACACCGGGTTGACCGGTCAGAGGATTCCATAACCGGAATACCCGCCGACTTCAGTATATCAAGAGACTTTATATCTCCTCTTGCAAAGCTCGTGTGGACAAATAGGGGTTTTTTGTGCTTTTTCACTAAATCGACAAGGTCTCGCGAGGTCTGTTCCTCTAACTCGGCCACATGGGGGGCAATAATATCCTTAAAGCCGCCAAAAAAGCCGGTGATGTATATACCATCTACCTCACCAGCCTCCATGCATACCT
>CP070700.1:2138559-2143899 GCA_020349865.1 Desulfobacteraceae bacterium | reverse complement strand
CAATTCCAAAGGTTAGACTTATAAAACATACGTTATCATATTTGCGAATCGAAACACTAAGTATTGATGGTCTCGTAAAAAGTCATTTCACCTGTCATTGCGAGCCAGCGACGAGCTCGGCCGAGTCGGAGAGAAGCGACGAAGCAATCTCCTGATTTCAAGCAGTTACAGCCAACGAAATTGCTTCGCTACACTCGCAATGACGAACTTTTCGACTTTTTACGAGACTGCCAAGTATTAGGAAAATAGAAATACTGTGAAAAATCAAAATAAGGAGGACGCTCTAATGAAAGAAATTATCTCTACAAAAAATGCTCCGGCAGCCGTAGGACCATACTCTCAAGCAATCAAGTATGGCACCTTGCTCTTTATTTCCGGTCAAATCCCTTTGGATCCCAAGACGGGTAGTCTCGTGGAGGGTGACATAGAGGTACAGACCCGGATAGTCATAGAGAATCTGAAAGCCATACTTGAAGCAAGTGGGATGACATTTGAAAATGTATTGAAATGCACGTGCTTTTTGAAAGATATGGGAGATTTTGAAATGTTTAATTCGGTCTACAAGACCTATTTTGGGGAAAGTCTCCCCGCAAGGGAGTGTGTAGAGGTGTCAAGGCTTCCAAAAGATGTCTCAGTAGAAATCTCAGCCATTTGTGGTAGTTAGCCCAGCAAAGCCTCGTCCTTGAGCTCGGCCCCGAACCTCTTGACAACCTCCTCAACGGTAAGGGCCTTTTTCTCTTCTCCTTCAATATCGAACTGGACTCTACCTTCATGGAGCATAATCATACGATTCCCGTATCGAATGGCCTGCTGCATGTTGTGGGTGACCATAACGGTCGTAAGGTTATTTTCCTCGATGATCTTTTGTGTAAGCTCCATAACCCGCTGGGCCGTCTTGGGATCCAGGGCAGCGGTATGCTCATCTAAAAGGAGCAGCTTGGGAAGAGATAATGTCACCATGAGCAACGTCAGGGATTGCCGCTGGCCGCCGGAGAGAAGACTGACCGTGTCCTTCAACCTGGTTTCCAGCCCCAGATCCAGCATCCCCAGTATCTCCCGGTAGTATTCCCGTCGCGACTTTTTGACCCCCCAGCGGAGTCCTCTGGACT
Source organism: Desulfobacteraceae bacterium (assembly GCA_020349865.1). The sequence goes on along the minus strand of CP070700.1, from coordinate 2,142,790 downwards.
GGCCGCGGAGATCTGCCATGGCAAGGTTTTCTTCTATGGTCATGGACGCTGCCGTTCCCATCAGGGGGTCCTGGAAGATCCTGCCAAGGTATTTTGCCCGCCGGTGTTCAGCGAGATGGGTGACCCGGGAGCTATCTATTAAAATGTCACCCTTATCAGGTGCGAAGGTGCCGGCAGTGAGGTTGAGAACGGTGGTCTTCCCGGCACCGTTGCTGCCGATTACGGTAACGAAATCTCCCTTTCGAATATGAAGAGTAATTCCATTTATGGCCACCTTTTCGTCTATGGTACCCTTTGAGAAGATCTTAATTATGTTCTCTAATCTTACCATTGGTCTGCCAAGGCTTATACCCCTCTCAAGTGGAGTTTGCCCTCTTTTTCCTTTTTTAGGGCGGGGATACCGAGTGCCAATATTACCATCACACCAGTGGCCAGTTTCAAATCCGTTGGGGCCAGTCCCAGTCTGAGGCCAAGGGAGATAATGAATTTGTATATGATGGATCCCACTATTGCTGCGAGAGTCAATCTCTGCACCGTCTTTTTTCCAAATAACGCCTCTCCGATGATTATGGAAGCCAGGCCTGCCACAATCATTCCAATGCCCATCCCCACATCAGAGAAGCCCTGATCCTGGGCAACAAGTGCACCGGAAAGGGCCACAAAAGAATTTGAGATCCCTAATCCGAGGACCGTCATATTGTCGGTGTTTACCCCGAGCGTACGGATCATTTGCTCATTATCGCCCGTAGCCCGCATGGCAAAACCTATCTGGGTATGCAAAAACATATCGGTGAGAAACTTTATGAATAATGCCACCACAAAAAAGAAGGCAATAATAGGAATGAAACGGTTAACATCAAGGTTCTCCAGAGGGGTCAAAAGTGTGTTTACCGTGAGCAATTGTATGTTTGAGCGTCCCATTATACGCAGGTTCATCGAATAGAGTATGGTCATCATCAAGATCCCGGCCAGAAGGCTGTTGATCTTTAGTTTTGTATTGAGAAAACCGGTACAACAACCTGCCAGAAATCCGCAGATAATGGCCAGAAGGATGCCGTATATCGGAGGCACCCCTTCCATAATGAGGCGGGCAACCACTGCCGCACCCAGAGGAAAGCTGCCGTCAACAGTAAGATCGGGGAAGGCCAGGATACGAAAAGTGATGACTATCCCTAAGGCCACGAGTCCGTAAGCCAGGCCCTGCTCCAATGATACCGGGATAGTCCTTAAAAAACTACTGAATACCATTCATTCACCAATTGGAAGAGGGGAGGAAGGTCCTCCCCTCGACACCCAAATTCCAGGGTTACTTACCCTTAATCACATTGCCTTCTTCATCCCACAACTTATCCGCAGCCTTTTTGACCAGAGTCGCCGGGAGTTGTGCCCCTTGTTCCTTGGCATGCTTCAAGCTGACCCAGAGGCTGTATTCAGATGCAAGCCCCGCAGGGATGTCGCCGGGATTTTCGCCCTTAAGTATCCTCGCGGCCTTTTTCCCGGCCGTGTATCCCACCAAGAAGTAGTCAGGCCCATAAGCCGCAATGACCCCTCTGGGCACACTGTCCCTATCACCGGCAAAGAGCGGGATATTGTTCGCATTGCAGACCTTGATAACAGACTCAAAAGCGGAAACAACCGTATTATCAGAGGTGATGTGGATGGCGTCCACCCGACCTACCAGGCTCTGGGCAGCCTGCATCACTTCGGCACTGGTGGAAACGTGGGTCTCAATGAGTTTCGCCCCCATACCCTCTATGGCCTCTTTCATCTCTTTAACGTGAAAAGTGACATTTACATCACCAGGATTATAGATGGTGCCCCATTTCTTAGCCTGGGGTAGCAGATCCTGGTACATCTGGCACTGGAGGGTGAGAGGCCACCTGTCGCTCACACCGGTGATATGAGTACCGGTTTTACCCATCTTGGGCACAATACCCGTTGCCACAGGGTCAGTGACAGAAGAAAACACAACGGGTATTTTCTTACTCACCTTTGCTTGTGCCTGGGCATTGGGAGTACTGATGGCATGAACAAGATCGACTTTATCATCTTCGAATTTTCGGGCAATTATCGCGCAGTTAGGTTGATCACCCTGTGCATTTTGCCGATCAATGGTAATGTTCTTGCCCTCAATAAAGCCTTCTTCTGCAAGGGCAGCGGCAAAACCTTTGGAATCGTTATCAAGGGCCGGATGGGCGACAATCTGGGCTTCACCTATGCGAATCATCTTGGCTGAAAGCCCGGTGCAAAAAACGAGGCCCAGTGCTAAAAAAAACGTAAACAAAAGCATCATCCTTTTCATAATTCTACCTCCTTTTTTTGTTGGTTAACTACCTGAAACCATCCCCTTATCCTTTTTTAGAAATCCTTTGGCCCAAAGTTTAATGCCAAATAGCCTCAATTGTTTTATTGCCAGTTGCCAGTTATACCTATACTTTGATAACATTTTAGCGCCTTGAAAAAATCATCATTAGATTATTGATGGTTTCGTAAAAAGTCTTATGGACGGTCATTGCGAGGAGTGAAGCGACGAAGTAATCTCCTGACAGGTGCAATGACTTTTTACGAGTACATCATTATTGAGCCACCAGCAAAAGAAACCCGTTCACTGACCAAGCACCATAAATGCGCGCAGGCATTTTACTGGTAGATCTTGGAGCTATAATATCTATAAGCCCTTTCTGTGGGTGTGATGCCTTCTTCATTTGCCGACTCAAGATTTTCACGGGTCCCATATTTACACACCTTTTCAGTATGGGTCATGATGTTCTCCATGCTGGCCTTTTCCCGGTGCATGTACTCTTCCATGCCAGCGATCACGCCGCCGGTATTATGCATCCAATCCACCTGGAACAGTATCCCCCGCTCATCAAGAATCTTAGCAAGTCTAATCTCTTCTTCCTGGTCAGTGGCCTTAAGCTGGTTGTTGGCCGCACCGATTACAATGGAATACCTGAGTCTCTTGATGGATTCTTCGTCCAGAATACCACCTATGGCACAGGGAGTAAAGATGTCCGCATCAATAGTGAGGACATCCTCAGGATCGATCTCCTTCACACGGTCTGGAAACTGTGCAACTAACGTTCTCACCGGATCCTGGAGTCTGTCCGTAACGAATATGTTAAGCTTTTCTTTTGAAAGGTATTTTTCAACCAGAGGATAGCCAACTGCTCCTAAGCCTTGGACCACTACAGTTTTGCCTGCGAGATCCCTCGTGCCAAACTTGACCTCTGCTGCTTCTTTCAGGGCCAGATAGACGCCATAGGCGGTGGGAGTTCCGGTGGGACCGATGTGGCTTTTGAAACCGCCTGCAATGTTCACCGAGTAGCCTTCTCGCTTCATAACATCCGCCAGATCAGGTGAGAAGCCCATGTCTGGGCCGGTAAAAGATCGAGTCCTGTCCAGGGTGTATGCGAGGAAACCTATGGTATAGTAATCGCTTAGATCCACGGGCTCACACTGGACCGTGATCTTACTGCCACCAAAGGGAATTTGTGCACCAGCATTCTTGAAAGACATGGCCCTGCTTAAATTCAGGCCGTCTATGATTACGTCTAATTCTTCTTCCTCTGTTTGGTGACGTCGTATCCCACCGCTGCGGATGGCATGATAGCCATTATTGATACCCAGGGTGTTGCTGTGCATATTGCTGATAAAGCGTATATCTTTATTCTTATCAAAAAAACATTCGATTCCCTGGTGTTTCCCTTTTCTTATCAAGTCCACAACGTCGTCCAGGAACCCTGTCACCTTGTATTTCCGGAATAAATCCAGGGTCTTCTGATGTCCCAGATAGGCAGTACGGGCAGTCAATGGGTGTTCACAGGTAAAATCCCGGCCATATCTCGACCAGTCTGTACCCTCTTCCCACTCCCTGGCCGCACGAAAGGACACAACACCTGTTTTGAAATGATAGTATACCCCCAGGCTTGTAAGGTTTTCCTGTGCCAGAGGTAAAAACAGGCTTTTTCGCATGTGGCAAAATACCTTTCCCTATTATGGACCATTAATAAGGTGATTGCTAAGCACTGGTTCGCCAGAATCGGATATGAGCATAGGGGAAAAGCGCTTGGCCTGTCAAGTGAAGATTTACGGTACCAAAAACATCAATCTTGACAAATTCCTTGTGCATGATAAATTTAAATCTAATTCGTTTCGCACATGCACCTCAACCGAACTACCATTCTATGACCGGTGCAAGAACCAAGCCTTAAACAAAATATCTGTTTTT
>CP070700.1:2135270-2138459 GCA_020349865.1 Desulfobacteraceae bacterium | reverse complement strand
CCCTTCTGAAAGAGATATCCACGGCCCGATAATCTAATGATGATTTTTTCAAAACGTTTAACTGTTACAAATATTCTAAGTTTTTTGGGCCATAACGACCCTGTAGAGGTGGCTGTAATCCTTAATTCGGGATTTTTCAGCATACACCTTGGTTTTACCTATTAATTTCAGGGCTTTGTCTGTCTGACCGGGCGACATTTCCAGCATGATCCATCCGCCAGGATTCATGAAGGCCGGAGCTTCCGCGATAATTTTTTCGATAAAATGCATTCCTCCTTCCCGGCCGTCCAGGGCCAGTCTGGGTTCATAATCGCGAACTTCTGGGGAAAGGTTATCAAACTCTCCGGGGGCAATATAGGGCGGGTTGGACAAAACAATATCAAAAGTCACGCCCAGGTCCATTAGAGGCTCCCAAAGGTTACCCCGTAGGAACGTGATCTTGTCAGTGACCCCATGCTTCTCGGCGTTGAGACGGGCCAGTTTTAGTGCGTCAGATGATATGTCTGTGGCCCAGATTTTGATTTTCCCGATTTCTTTGGCCAAGGATATGGCAATGGCCCCACAGCCAGCACCAAGATCAACTATATTGGGTGGATTATTTCCCAATTCGGGAAGGGCTTTGAGCCGCTCGATAGCCACTTCGACCAGCAATTCAGTTTCAGGCCTTGGGATGAGGGCGTGAGGATTTACCATGAACTCAAGGGACCAAAATTCTTGAGTGCCAGTGATATACTGCAACGGTTCGCGTTTGAGACGTCTTTTGATGAGTGCCCGGTAGCCCGAAAGTTCTCTCTCGTTCAACGGTTGGTCATAGTTCAGATAAAGTGTTACACGGTCTATGTTGAGCTGGTGTGCCAGAAGAATTTCTGCGGTTAGACGAGGGCTGTCTATGCCCTTTTTTTTCAGGAAATCAGAGGTAACCAGTAAAAGCCTTTTTATAGTCCATGACTTCCGATGCATTGCCAATTCAGTGTAACCGTTGACGGGGTGGCAGGATTGTTAGGCGTTTTTCTTGAGTGCTTCGGTCTGGAAATGGGTTATCAAGGGGTCTATTATAATATCCAGTTCCCCTTGAAGAATATCCTCCAGTTTATATAAAGTAAGGCCGATCCTGTGGTCAGTTGACCTGCCCTGGGGAAAATTATATGTCCTGATTCTTTCGCTTCTATCCCCTGATCCAACCATGTTCCTTCGCTCTTCAGAGATCTTTGAGTGCTGTTCTGCCTGTTGCATGTCCAGCAAACGAGAACGGAGCACCTTCATGGCCTTGGCCTTGTTTTTGTGCTGGGATTTTTCATCCTGGCAGGTGACCACCAGGCCCGATGGCAGGTGGGTGATACGGACCGCGGAATCAGTGGTATTCACATGCTGGCCCCCATGACCGGAGGCACGGTAGACGTCAATGCGTAGGTCATCCGGATTGATTTCCAGGTCAACTTCCTCTGCTTCCGGAAGCACGGCCACCGTTACGGCTGAGGTATGAATTCTACCCTGGGCCTCAGTCTCAGGCACTCGCTGAACGCGATGAACGCCGCTTTCATACTTAAGCCTGCTGTAAACCATTTGACCTTCGATGAGTATAATTATTTCTTTTAACCCGCCAATACCGGTGACGTTTTGACTCAGGATTTCCGTTTTCCATCTGTTCAGTTCAGCATACCGGGTGTACATCCTGAACAGGTCACCCGCAAAAAGTGCTGCTTCCTCTCCACCCGTTCCCGCCCTGATTTCCAAGAGAATGTTCTTTTCATCATTTGGGTCCCTAGGCAGAAGAAGTACCTTGAGATTCTTTTCGAGTTTTTCCAGGTTTGAGGTGAGGCTTTCAATCTCTTCCCTGGCAAGTTTCCGCATCTCAGGATCCGGATCATCTAATAACGAACGATTGCTCTCAATCTCGCCTTGTACCGATTCGTATTCGCGGTACGTTGTGATGATTGGCTTAAGCTTACTGTGTTCTTTGGCATATTTCCGATAGACTTCCTGATCCCGGATTACATCGGGACGACTCAATTGCCCCTCAAGCTCACCATAACGATCCTCGATTTCTTTGATTTTTCCAAACATAAACACAACAATTCTTTTTTTATAGGGTAATCCTGTATGCGGGATTAACGTGCTTTATGAAAATACCCTTTACCCTTTAGGGTAAACATAATCCGTCTGTTATTTGTTTTTTAGTAACATTTTAGTGCTTTGAAAATAGTGCAAAAAGGCCGTGGATATCTCTTTCAGAAGGGCCGCAAAAAACTGCATCATTCCATCGAACAGCAGATGGGCCTTAAAATTAAGCCCAGGACAGCCCTACAAGACAGACTCCTTTGTAACAGTAGCTTTCTCTGCCTGCTCCACTCCTCTGTTCAAGGCCAAGGGAGCGTTCGACGAGCTTTGAAGAATTTGTGTTGCGGACCTTCTGAAAGAGATATCCACGGCCCTATAATCCAATGATGATTTTTTCAAAACGCTAAACTGTTACGCCTTTTAGTGAACGACTACCCATAAACGAATCCAGCCGATATATACGTGTTCTTCCTTTCCTAATTGTGAAGGATAGGGTTTAGATGTTAATTAAAAGGGCAGATAGGGGATCTTATGAATGAAAGTCCTCAGGTTATGGGAGGCTCAGGTTTTTGGTTCTGAGGATTCCTTATCAAATTTTGCATACTTCCTTCTGAATCGCTCTACTCTTCCGGCTGAATCGACTAACTTTTGTTTACCGGTAAAAAAAGGATGGCATTTGGAACATATTTCAACGCTGATTTCTTTTACTGTAGAACCAGTTTCAAATTCATTACCACATGCACAGTGCACGGTTGCTTTATGATACTCTGGATGAATTCCTGTTTTCATTTTTTCTCCTTCTATTCACTCATCGAAGCCAAAAATTTGGCATTATCTTTTGTTCCTTTGATTTTTTCAAGTAAAAATTCCATGCTGTCCACTGGGGTCAAAGGCGCAAGCAATTTTCTCAGTATCCAAATACGATTCAGATCCGCCTCCTCTACCAAAAGCTCTTCTTTCCTGGTCCCAGAACGATTAATATCCATTGATGGGAACACCCGCCTGTCAGTCAGCTTTCGATCCAGATGGATTTCCATATTTCCAGTACCTTTGAATTCTTCAAAAATAACTTCGTCCATCCTGCTCCCTGTATCAACTAAAGCCGTGGCGATAATGGTGAGACTCCCCCCT
>CP070700.1:2130845-2135170 GCA_020349865.1 Desulfobacteraceae bacterium | reverse complement strand
GATTTCCCCAAGGAGCTGACCCATTACTTCGATACAGGATTCAACCGTGTCCACGGTATCAAACAGGGCCTCTTTATCCTCCTGCATATCCTTGTTGTAAGTAAGAGGAAGCCCTTTCATTGTGGTTAAAAGAGAAATCAGGTGACCATAGGCCCGGCCAGTTTTACCTCTAATCAGTTCCGGGATATCAGGGTTTTTCTTCTGGGGCATGATGCTGCTCCCTGTGCAAAAGGCGTCGGAAATGCTAACAAAGCCGAACTCCTGACTCGACCAGATGACAAGCTCCTCACTCAACCTGCTAAGATGCATCATCAAGACAGAAGATGCGAAAAGAAATTCCAGGACAAAATCGCGGTCACTCACGGCATCCATACTATTTTCGCTGATACGCTCAAAGCCCAGTTCCCTCGCTACCATTTCCCGATCAATGTCAAATGTGGAACCTGCCAGGGCAGCACTGCCCAGGGGAAGAACATTCACCCTCTTAAGGCACTCGGCAAATCGCTGTCGATCTCTTTTTAACATCTCATAGTAAGCAAGCAAATGGTGGGCCACGAGGACCGGTTGAGCGCGCTGCAAATGGGTGTAACCTGGCATCATCATGCCAAAATTCTTTTCCCCGAGTCTCACAAGCGCTATTTGTGCCTCCTTGATCAAACCATCTATTCGTTGGATAGCATCTCTTTCGTACAACCGAATGTCCAATGCCACCTGATCGTTTCGGCTCCTGGCCGTGTGAAGCCGTTCACCCACGGGCCCTACCTTATCCACGAGCACCTTTTCCACAAGGCTATGAATATCTTCGTAGTCCTCATCAGCGGGGAATTGCCCTCGATCCAGCTCACCCCTTATCTCTTCTAAGGCACCAAGGATCAGGGAGGCCTCACCGTCTGTAATGATCTCCTGTTTGGCCAACATCCGGCAGTGGGCCATGCTGCCCTCGATATCCTGGGCATAAAGGCGGCGATCAAAATCAATAGAGGCATTAAATCTAATTGCCAGAGCATCTGTTTCCTCACGAAAACGCCCGCCCCAAACCTTTCGGGTCATACTCTCATCCTTTTATCCATAGTTCTTTAGGAATGAATTAATATAGGGGTACTATCGTCATTATTCTATAGAGAAACATCAAACTCGAAATTCGAATATCGGTAACACTTTAGCCTCTTGAAAAAAACCTATCGTAGAATGTAGGGCCATGAAGATCTCTTTTTCAAAAGCCGCTGTTTTAAACATTTGAGAATTGCTATTTTAGATTTGTTTCGGATTTTGGATTTCTATATTAGAACCCTAATTGAGCCAAAAAGGGCTAATAAATCCCCTCTATCTCCCCTTTACAAACGGGGAGGACTTATGCTTCCCCCTTTAATAAAGGGGGATCGAGGGGAATTTCGTTCGATCAATGTGGAAAGATATCTGCCTACTTTATAAAGTGCCCATGAGTGAGTTGTGAAAGACGCTTTGTAGTCCTGCAAGAGCCTTGTGTGCCAATGCATTTATCGAAAATCTACAGGTTTATTTCGCGCGTTTAGGGTAGAATTTTCCTTTTTGTTCTTAAGTTTATGGCCGATGTCTTTGATCCCCGCCCTTCTGAATGCCGGAATAAGTTTATCGGTTTCAGCGTTTCTGTTCCAGAAGCCGAGCTATCTTAAGACGTAATCCACTGAGTCGTATGAAACCTTCAGCGTCTTTTTGGTCATAAACCTCATCGGACTCGAATGTAGCAAAATGAGGATCGTAGAGAGACGATTCGGATTTTCTCCCAACCACCGTACAGTTCCCCTTATACAGTTTCACCCTTACCATGCCATTGACATTCTTCTGTGTCGCATCGATCAGGGCCTGGAGCATTTCCCTCTCAGGAGAGAACCAGTAACCGTAGTAGATCATCTCTGCGTAGCGGGGTACAAGTCCATCCCGGGTATGCATGACCTCTCTGTCCATGGTGATAGACTCCATTGCCATGTGGGCCTGCCTGAGTATTGTACCTCCGGGTGTCTCGTAAATGCCCCTTGATTTCATTCCCACATACCGGTTTTCAACCATGTCAACTCGGCCGATGCCGTTTTTGCCTCCCAGGTCATTCAAATGGGCCAAAAGATGGGCCGGTGACAACGGCTGACCATCCACAGACACGGGATTTCCCTCTGTAAACTCAATTTCAACATAGGTGGCCTTATCAGGGGCATCTTCTGGGGAGACTGAAAGGACAAACATATCCTCTGGCGGTTCATTCCAGGTATCTTCAAGAATGCCACCCTCAAAACTGATGTGTAACAGGTTCCGATCACTGGAATAGGGCTTCTCTTTGGTCACCGGCACTTGAATGCTTCTGGACCGGGCATATTCCATAAGATCTTCCCTGCCTCTGAACTCCCAAATTCTCCAGGGCGCGATTATCTTGAGGCTCGGTTCCAAAGCCATATAAGCCAGTTCAAACCTCACCTGATCATTTCCCTTGCCCGTTGCCCCGTGGCATACAGCATTGGATCCTGTCCTTTTGGCTACTTTCACCTGACCTGTGGCGATGAGCGGCCTTGCAAGAGACGTCCCGAGTAAATAGGTAGATTCATAAATAGCATTGGCTCTTAGCGCAGGCCAGACAAAATCCCGTACAAACTCCTCTCTTAAATCATCGACTACAACTTCATCGGCTCCCGTTTTAAGGGCCTTCTCCCTTATACCATCGATTTCGTCGCCCTGTCCAACGTCAGCAGCATAAGCCACAACCGGACATCGGTAAGTCTCATTGAGCCACTTAAGAATGACAGAAGTATCGAGTCCTCCCGAATACGCTAAAACAATTTTCTTGATTGCTTCACTCATTTGAACGCAGATCTCCTTTTCAATCTTCAAACATCAATTGTCAATCATCAATCCCTGAAATGTTTTGTCAAGGGCCTCTACCAGCATATCAATCTCTTTCTTTTCCACGATAAGCGGCGGGACAAAACGAAGGACATTTTCCTGTGTACAGTTAATCAGGAATCCCTCCTCCCTGAGGGAGTTCACGACCGGTGTGCCCGGCATTGTCATCTCCACGCCAAGGATTAGGCCCTGACCCCTCACCTCTTTAATGAAACTATATCTCTGTACCAATTCTTGAAGTCTCTTCTTGAAGTGAATTCCTACAGCCTGACAATGGTCGATCCATCCATCTTCCAGAAGGCTCATCAACACTGCCTTTGACACAGCCGTCACCAAAGGAGTTCCTCCGAAAGTAGTGGCATGACTTCCGGGACCAAAGGCATGATTTAACTCTTCAACAGCGAGCATTGCACCTATTGGCAAGCCATTGCCCAGGGCTTTTGCCAGGGTCATGATATGGGGGGTAACTTTGTAATGCTCATGGGCGAAAAGCCTCCCTGTTCTTCCCATACCAACCTGCACCTCGTCAAAGATCAAGAGCGCCCCCCTGTCCAGGCACAACGACTTAACTCCCTTCAAGTAATCGGGGTCAGGTAATACAACACCTCCTTCCCCTTGAATCGGCTCAAGCATCACCGCACAGACCGATTCATCTAAAGCCCCGGCCAGACTTTCCAAATCATTAAAGGGCACAAATCTGAACCCCTCCAACAAAGGATCATACCCGGCCTGCACTTTTTTCTGACCAGTAGCCGAAAGGGTGGCCATGGTACGGCCATGAAATGAATCCTCCATGGAAATAATTGCATTTCTTTTAGGTCCAAATTTTTCACTCGCATAACGACGTGCGAGTTTGATGGCCGCCTCGTTGGCTTCAGCTCCGCTATTACAGAAAAATACCCTGTCAGCAAAAGAATTTGCCACTAAAAGACGAGCCAATTCAGTCTGTGGTCTTGTGTAATAGAGATTTGAAACATGAACCAGCTCTTTGGACTGGTATTCAAGGGCCTTGCTTACAATTGGTGAGCTGTGACCCAGGGCACACACGGCAATACCGCCAACAAAATCAAGATACTCCTTTCCTTTTTCATCCCATACACGGCACCCTTCTCCCCTGACGAGCACGATGGGGAAGCGTGCGTATGTCTGAAACATGTATCTGTCCGCTAAATGCATAGTTGTGTCATTCTGATCATTCATCTTAATTGTCCTTATTTCCTGTTCTAATGTACGATCTCCGTACCAATCCCAACCTTGGTAAAGATCTCAAGCAAGATCGCATGATCCTGGCGACCGTCAATGATGTGTGTCTTCTTAACACCATTTTTCAGGGCCTCAAGGCAACAGTTTACCTTTGGTATCATACCGCCTTTGATGGTTCCGTTGTCAATCAACTGACCAACTTCCTCTATTTTGAGGGTAGAGATCAATGTTTTGTCACGAGAAAGAACACCCTC
>CP070700.1:2120196-2130745 GCA_020349865.1 Desulfobacteraceae bacterium | reverse complement strand
TAAAATTTCCCTCATAGAAGGCGTATAACCCTTATAGGAAAGAAGCTCATTAATAATGAGATCATCCAAAAGATTATCTATCACCCGTAACTCTTCATCCTGGATATACGTGGGATGCCGGCAGTGGCTGCTTATCTTTATCAATTTGCTCCTGTTGAATCTGTCTATATACTTTGCCATTTCCTCTAGATTCATCATGCCTGGTTCCGGCACTTGCTCTTCTATGCCAAGTAGTTCCTCTATTGGGTTTTGAATGGGTTTATTAAAATCATATAGCTTTATCACTTCTGCTGTTACCTTCTTGGATATTGCTTTTTTCTTTTTTCTGCTAAGACGTTTCCAGTTTGGATACTGCTTCTTCAGTTGTTTTTTTACAATCAATTTGATATTTTTGTGATGCATGAAAAATCCTCCGTATTTAGTATGGGATTTTCGTTTGTCTAATCCATGCTATTATACAGGATTTTTCATGCTTAAGCAATTGATTTTTAAATATTTTTAGACTATTTTTTCAACACCCTTTTTAAGTCATATACCATATAAAAAAGAAGGAGAAAAACCAAGCCAGCCCTTGACTCGAGACACAATTGCATAAATAATATATGCCTAACAAGTCACCCTGCCTGGTTTCACTTAGCTGGTCGTGATTCGGGAGGGCCGTTATAAAATGGGCGTAACAGGTGATTAGAAAGGCCAGATTAATGAAAAAATGGGCAATATTATTCCTGACCCTTCTTTTTGGTTTGTCTTCAAGTGTGTATGCGCAATCCAATGCTTATACTTTCAGTAATAGAGGAGGGCTATATGTTGAATTGGGAGGGCGATCTGATCCTGACTCTATTGGTGGTGAGCTTGGAATATATGCTTATGCCTCTGAACATTTCTCATTAAGAGTTGGACTTGCTTTTTTGGCATCGGAAAGTGTAGATGATGTTTTCGCAGGAGGCAATTTAGGAGCACGTTATAACTTTGGAAAAAGGTTCTCTCCGTTTATTGGATTTGGCGTTTTTGCAGGTTACTCCGAAGAGACTTTATCGGCGGAAAACGACGGGATTGATAATGATTATGATGGCTATATTGATGAATTCGGAGAGGAAAAGGAAGTTGTAGATAACGTCATTGGTAGTATCTATCCGGAGCTAGGCATTCATTTTTGGGGCACGGATACAACCCGGTTCACTTTTACAGGGAAATACTTTATTACCACTGAGGGCTGAGATTATGATTTTTGGCTATTTGGTTTTACCTTTGCTGTAGTTTTTCAATGATGTTTCTGCCCTGCTCATGGACACCGACTAGGAAAATCCTGCGGCACTCCCACGCCGATCATGAGCCCGTTAGAGGAAAATGGATAAAAAAGAATTAATTACTTACTGTGTCTTATACTGTGGTCTTTGTTCAATGTATACTCGAATACCCAATCAAGCAAAGGAATTAAAGGATTCATATGTCAAGGAGGATTGTGAACACTGGGGGAAATTTATACCAGGATTTGAAGATTTTTGGAAATTTTTAAATAAAATAATCGATGAAAGCTCTGAATGTTGCTGTAAGAAAGATAATTGTGGACCACCATTTTGTGGAATAAGAAAATGTGCAAAAGGAAAAGGAATAGAGATATGTATAGAATGTGATGAATATCCATGTAATCGAATTAATGTATTAGCGAAAGGATATCCAACACTTTTATCGGATGGGAAAAGACTAAAAGAAATTGGTATTAATAGATGGATAGAGGAGCAGGAAAAAAGGAAAAAGACAGGATTTGCATATGTTGATATTCGTTGCTATCCATATGAAGTGCCTGACAAATAGAAAAAATCTTCTAACTTGTTCTATGACATTAGACTAAACAATTAATAAGGAGGTTTGTCATGCCAACGAAGAAACAGATAAAACAATATACAGTACTTCACTATCGGAATGGATCAACCCGGATAAATATCTACTTCACTGATGGCACTTGGGATTATTATATCAACCTCGATTCTGCCCGCGCTTTATTTCTTGTGGATTTACTACGCAATGAGAAGCCTGTGTATTGGACGGAAGGACCTGATATTCTTTGGACTGGTCGGGAGCCGGTAGGAGAAGAGGAGGGTGTCTAATGACTCACCCATACAAAAAAGAAAACTCGGCCTTATTTCGGAGGTGAAGAATGAGTGTAAAAAAGATTAAGCATTACACAGCGCTTAACTACACTGATGGATCGTGTAGGATCAACCTCTACTTTACTGATGCAACCGAGTCGGCTTATACAGGGTTAGATTCACTTCGTGCCCGATTGATTCTCAACATCTTACGTAATGAGAAGCCTGTGTACTGGACGGAAGGACCCGATATCCTTTGGACTGGTCGGGAGCCGGTAGGAGAAGAGGAGGTTGCTTTCAACCTGGACGGCTGGCTATCGGAGCGGCCTTTTGTACAAGATAATATCCTTTGGGAACCTGCTAGTGGCATCATTCAATCTTATACAAGCTGGTCATCAGGGATGCGTAATAGCCTCAGGAATGCAGTAGCCGCATTACTCGAAGGTCGTTCTCTTGGCATTTCAGATCCCCCTCAGCTGGGGGTGACACCTTCAGGCGATGAAACCATATCGACAAAATTCACACAGGCTGTAGCTTGGTCGATATTTATTGGCCATGTGGCACAAAGCATTGTAGCCGAGGCACGCCAATATGTCATATGGTCGCTAGGTGAACTAAATTCTACAGAATTAAGGCTTTTATTCGACAGCAGATCTTTGTTTCATTGGCATGCCTCAACAGCAACTTATGCCATTCATTTTGACCATGGCGTGGTGACGCCGGGTGATCCGGCAAAAACATTTGAGTTTCTTGTCGCCAATGATCTGGTGGGGAGAAGCAGACTTGATACAATCGGACGTATTATTGACTGGTGCCGTTCTAATCTAGTTCATTTTAGCGGTGGCTGGCAGGCTTCGAATGTTTACAATCAGTGGCAATATTATGGATTTCCCCCGGTCAAACGAGTTTTGGAAGGCACAGAGGATCTTTCGCGCCCGTCTTCCCCACTTCAGCACAGAACAGGCGGGTGTTGGGGGACCACAGGTTTCCTGCGCGCTGTCTTGCGTACAGTAAATATCCCAGTGACACTCGAAACGAAATGCGGTCATGCTTTGCCACATTTTGTCAGGGAGGGCCGCTATCTTTCCCATGGAGATGATCCTTATAATCAATTATCTAAGTCAACACCACCATTCCCATCCAGTGAACTCCTCATCAATCAAGCGAAGTTTAATGAGTGGTTTGGGTTAGGTATTCCTAGTGATACCGTTTGCAACAACATCGGCCGACGACCTCGTGAATTGGCGATCCAATATCTCCCTAATTATCTGCTTCACAAACATTGTAGTGACATAGCAGCAGGTAAAGATCATTCCAGCAGTGAAGTTTTTGAGGTATTAAGTAGAAATTACACTCTTCAGGAACTAGAAGTCACCAACCTGTGGGAACGTATGGATGCAAAGATCGCAGATTTCGGCGGATGTGATCACGTCCCGTAACCAAAACAGTAAACAATCAACTCAGAGTTTGAGGGAAGGGAAGATTAACCACTTGACGTGCTTGTTCCGGTATGTGTGGCCTAACCATGCTGCTGAGGGGCCGCTCGTACCTCGCGGCCCCTCAGCAATCTGTTATGCCGCTAACGCAGCAAGAGCATGCAACTATACGTGCATAAAGGAGAGTCCTCAATGAATCAGCAAAGGAACAATACCAGAGAAAACCAAGAACCGATATTCTCCATCTTGTTCCGTGTAAAAGCTAAGCGCGGCAAGCGACAGAAACTTGTCGAGTTTCTGAAGTGGGACTGCCAAGTCTGCATGGAAGAGCATGGGACGCTCCGCTTCGACGTATGGGCAGACCCCGCTGATGAGGATGCCTTCTATGTGTATGAAGCCTATCAAGATCGTGCAGCCTTCGATAAGCACAAGGAGAACAAGCCGTACCAGCAGTGGTCTTCAGAGGTGGAGCCCGAGTGGATATCCGAAAAATGGACTTTATTCGCGGGTGAGCCGCTTTGCATGCTTAATCGACGAGAGAACTCTTCGGCATAGAATAGAAGGTTAGATTTTATATACTGGAACTTATTTGGTCTTATCCCATTACTTTTAGCCTGTTTTGCAATTTCGAAATATTCAATAGTATGGACTATTATTTATATTTTAATATTTATTGGCCATTTTTTAATCCTTGAATATAGATTTTTTTGTTCACACTGCCCTCATTACTGCAATGATTCTGAAACAACAAAATGTATGTTTCTATGGTTTATTCCTAAATTTTTCCCCAAAAGACCTAAGCCATTAAGTAAAATTGATATAACCATGTTAATTTTAGGTTTTATAATTATTATTTTTCCCCCATTATATTGGCTATTAAAATCATTACAATTTTTAATTCTCTACTTTTTGTCATGGATTGTCTTTGCTATGACTATAAAAAGATATGAATGTACTCGTTGTATTTATTTTAATTGTCCGGCAAATAGTGTGGAGAAGGAGTTAAAAGAAAAATATATTAAAAAAACATTTAACAAGGCACTATCAACCTGACCTTGCCTAGCTGGCCGTTAAATGCCCCCTCCTTTTTATTTGGGCGCAAGTCAGGTTAGTTTTTCGATAGACATCAAAGAAATCATGACGTTGAATCATCAATTGAGAAATGAATTGCTGTCAATGTAAGAGTAAGATCAACGAGTTTTACAGGAGTTTACTGATAGCGGCGAATTAGGTACTACTGAGTACCACCCAAGAATGAAGGCAATTCATAAAAAGAAAATAATATCCGTATTAAGGAAATTATCAATAAATATGGGTGGCCAGACTTCAGCATAGTTGGCAAAGAAGACTCCGAGGCAGCATGGTTAATAGTTCAACATGCGGTGCTGGATAAGGAATTCATGAATAGATGGAAGCCTTTACTAAACCAAGCTTTCCGGTAATTTTTTTTCATTTAACAGGTAAAGGCTAATGGGGCTGATAGCTCAAAAAACATACATAAATAAGAGAGGGAGTCTGATATGAAAAACAAGGTGCGAGTTGAGTTCGTGATCGGTCCGGTGGCCCCTGAACCTGAATATTCCGGGGCCTGGAAAGGCCTGGAACAAGAAAAAATTGTTTTGACCAATAAAGGCGACACCCCTGTGCGGCTGACCGGCGCTGAAATTCGGTGTGAAGGTGCTGAGCCCGTTCGCCTACCCCCAGGCATTCTTGAGCCCGGCGAACGGCTTGTGCTGACCGGCGGCGGGCCTGAAGACAGCGGGCTGCTACCGGGCGTAAAACCAAAATTTTTAGGCAATTCCGAGCCTTTGTTCTTCAATCCTGATCAGGAATTTGAGTTTGTTCCGGTAGAAGAAAGCATCGAGTATCTTCAGTTTGATGCGGACCTCAAGGCTGCTGGTGTCGAATTGGAAGCCCGGCTTGATGCCCTTGAAGAGCATGCATCCGCAGTGGAGGCCGCACTCAAGAAGGAATGGGAAATCGGTGAAGAAGCCTGGTATCAAGCGACTTACCGCTTTGAACAATCGTTTGAGCAGCTTACCACACTGCGCTCCAGACTGGCCCAAACACTTTTGGAGACAGGTGACCTGTCCCCGCAATTGAATCAGTTGCTCTCGGAAATGGACAGTGCCATGACCGCAACACCGGAGACCGGGTCGCACTTGATTTTGCGAGAACTCAAAAAGCGTCCTGATATCCGTGAAACCGTTGAGCCTGTTTTTCAACAGGCCTTCTCCCGCATGGTTGCAATTCAAGCCCTGCCAATTGGCGCGGCAATGGCTGCCACGGATAGCCTTGTCCTGGCGGAACCTGCATTGTTGAGCGGGGTGGCTGACGCGGCAGCAAAAGCTGTGCAGCTTATTGACTGGGCCCACCGTCATTATATGCCTTTGCCCTGTGAAACAACAACATTTCAAAGAATATCAAGGGCCATTACCCTTCTCGGCAGTTTGCTGGACAAGATCATAAGGCAGGCCGCCCAAGCCGATCTTGCCATGGACCGGGCCGAAGATCAGGAAGCCAAAAAGCTACGTATCGCACAGGATGCGCGTCAAAAAGCGGACGCAGCCCAAAAGGCCCTTGATGATCTCAAAGATCAAAGAGAAAACCTTGAAGATAATTATAAAGAAGCAGCAAAGGCCTTTCACCAGGAGAGCAAGCTCACCGATGCCCTGCGGGTGGAGTCCTCCCTAATGAAGGTAAAAGCCACAAGCAGAAAACTGATACAGGCCCAGGCAGCAAAAACAGCCGCAGCTGACAAGGCAGCCAATAAAAAGGAAAAAGAGGCCCGGCGCAGCACCACCATGCGGCGGCGGGCCGAAAGGCGGGCCCGATTAATATCATCGCGTTTTGAGGCATTTGTTAATGCAATACGCGCCTTGTTAGCCAATGCTGAGGCCCTGCTCCAAAAAAGCAGTGACTGTATAGACTGCTGCGTTATCCTTGACTTGCTTAATGCCTTAAAGGCCTTGGTGCAAAAAATTGACAAGGCCCTTGCCGGGCTTGCTCAAGAGGCCCTTAAGGCGAAACAGATGACTGCCGACGGCAAAAGCGATGAAAAAAAGGCAAAAAAAGCGCTTGATTCGGTCAAAGAAAAGGAGGATAAGGCCCGGAAACGGAAAAACCAGGCCCGAAACGCCATCAAGAACCTTCTTGATATCTTTGCCCGGCAGCACCCTGGGGGAGCCTTTACCGGAGGGCCTCCTGCACCGGGCGGCCTACCCGCCGGTTTTTCGGCCGGGGTCGGGCCGATGGGCATCACAAGCGAGGGGGGAACATGGGTTTATCTGAAAGGTAATTCCGAAATCAGGGACTACCTTGACTTTCTGGATAAATGGGGAGATCAGCTCAAGGCCTATAATGAAAGGGCTAAAAAGTTTGCAGACCAGGAGGCCAAGGCCGTTGCTGAACGCCAAAAGGCTGAGCGGGCCTTTGCAGATGCGCGACGGAAGCAGAAACAGGCCAAACGCAGACTTAAACGGATAAGCCGTTTCCGCCGCCGCTTGAAGGACTTGAAACAAGAGATCAAACGCTTTATACGCCGGCTTGAACAGGCCTATCGCCATTGCATTCGTAAGGTAAAACGTAGCAAAGCGAGCACGGTTTATCATCTGGACCACATTGAAAAGCTGCAATTGAAAGAGCTTAATGACTGTTTGCAAAAGCTGCGCCGAGCCCTGGCCAGAGCCCGTAAGCTGTTGGGGGCCTCCCCCAAGCCTGAGGATGTCGGCAAACTGGTCAAAGAACTGCATGGCTTGCTAGACAGTTCGTGGATCGCCAGAGCCAAGTCGTCCCGGGAAAAACTGCAGCGACTGATAGCCGCCATCGAGGCCCTGATAAAACGCCTTGAAGCAGCCCGTGAAAAAGCGCAAAAGGACAGCCAAAGGCTCCGTAAGGAACTCCGCCCCAATGACACCTGTGACACCCCCCGGCATGTCCGCGAGATGGAGGAAGAGGCTGCCGGTATTCGGGCCGGGCTTGACAAACTGTTGGAAGAATGCCGCCGCATGTGCCGCCACGCAACCCGAACAATGGACGATCAAGACCAGCAGGACAGCGATTATTCCAAGGACCTGCAGACCGCCAAAGAAGAGCTTTACAGTCATGTGAAAAACAACCTGCCCTGCATTCTGCTGACCGAGGATGATATTACCCCTGATCCGGATAATTCCCGTTACGGCTCAAAGGAGTTGCGGGCCATTCATTATAAGGTGACGACCAACCCTGAAACCGGCCAGCACTGCATCCTCTACCTTTTGGACTGGAGCTTCAGTGATGTGCCCGTAATTGGCGATTTCTGCTTCAATCATGCCTGGGATTTCGAGCCGATTATCGTTTGCAAGGATAAAGACTGGGTGGCAAGGCGATGGGCATGGGATTGTGACCATTATGAAGCCAATGTTGCGCCGCCGGATGATGCTGACGAGGATTTTGACCTTGACGATCATTGCCTTCGGGTTAAGCACCCGTATCATAGTTACGAGCTTGTTCCCAATCATTCGGAAGGCACTTTACTGAAGGATGCCCTTGGCAATGAGAACCCGAGCCGGGACCTGGACGACCTGCTCAAGCCATTACCCGAGAAACTTGACGGCAGCCCCTTCCCGGTGGATTACAAGGAAGTGAACGGAGAACTGGTCCGGGATACGCCCATTGACCTTGACTCCATTGAAAAGGCTTTGAGCGGCCTTTGCCGGAAACCCATCGGCTGGCATTTGGGGACCGATAATTTTGGCAAACCGTCCATTGTGATCGATCTCGGACCGGGCTTGAGCTTAAAAGATGCCTTTCACAGGCCGTGGAAGGTTTTTGAAAAGATGTCAAATTTTAGGGACGGCCGTTTTTTTACCGATACTGGCAACTAAGTCAGGATGAGCAGACCGCTCATCTTATCTCCTGACTTTTCAAAGCCGTTTTGTTGTTGTCGCGGCTTGCTGGGGAGCGGGGCGGTAATAAACAATGTGGAATTCACTTTCAATGAACCTACCGTTGTTTATCTTTGGAGTAGATGGGGGAATAGATGGGGAGTTATTAGAAAAGGGGACAGGCTACTTTTTCTCTGAGCCTGCATATTTCAGGAAGCCCGAAGGTAGAGTTGAGGGTCAACCTTCTTTTTTCATTTTAGCGGGGAAGCTATGAGAACGGACTGAAATGAGATAGTTTGACAATCTGGAAGAAATGAGAAAAGCATTTGTGGAGTGAATCTTTTGCCTAACAAATAAGCGGATTCGCTTTGCTCACCGCATGATAATACAAGAAGAAAGCAATCATGAAAAAGATTTTGTTTATTAATCCGTCTTATAAAAACGATATTTTGGAAAATGTTAAGGTTCTTTCTTTGCCACCCTTGAATTTAGCAATTTTAGCTAGCCATACACCAGATAAATATGAAATAGAGATTATCGATGAAACTATCGATATTATTGACTTTGATAAAAATGTTGACCTAGTTGCTATCACTTGTATGACACCTTTGGCGCCCAAAGCCTACGAAATTAGTACACGATTTAGGGAAAAGGGAACGCCTGTGGTTCTTGGTGGCATCCATGCTTCTATGATGAGTCAAGAAGCTATGAATTTCGTGAATACTGTTGTAATAGGAGAAGGTGAGGAGGTCTGGCAAACACTCTTAAAGAATTATGAAGCAGGCAATATACAGAAGAAATATATATCTCCAAGACCAAGTATGGAAAACCTATCTATACCAAGAAGAGACCTTTGCTCAAAAAGTTATTTTATACAAACAGTTCAGACATCCAGAGGTTGTCCTTTCGACTGTAACTTTTGTTCAGTAACACGCTTCAATGGTGGACGTTATAGGTTTAGACCTGTCAATGATGTAATTGCTGAGATTAGTATGTTGAAAGGGAATCGGTTTTTTTTTATAGATGACAATATTGTCGGTTCAGGTCAGGAGTGTTTTAATCATGCGTTTCAGTTGTTTGAACGATTAAAAGATTTGGGTAAAGAATGGGGGGCTCAGACATGTATCAATGTCGTCGAGAATGATAATCTGCTGCAGGCAGCTGCCAAGAATGGTGCAAAAGTATTTTTTATTGGATTTGAATCAGTAGAATCGGAAGCACTACTTGCGATGAATAAACAGGTCAATCTTCGACCTACCACGAAAAATTTCAAGGATGCTATCAAGAAGATTCATGATAATGGCATTGCAATAGTTGGGGGTTTTATATTTGGCAATGATACTGATACTAAAGATATTTTTAATAAAACTTTGGACTTCATACATGATACCGAACTAGATGCTGCTCAATTTTCCATTCAAACACCATTTCCAAGTACTAAATTGTATGAGCAACTTTATAATGAGGGCAGATTGCTCCTAAAAGACTATCCAAAGGATTGGAAAAGATATAATGGATTTGAAGTTGTGTTTCAACCTAAAAATATGACAGTAGAAGAACTACAAGAGGGACATATCTCAACATATAAGGCTGCTGCCTCACTTAAAACTTCATTTAAACGGGCAATAAAGACATTCTTTAAGACGAAGAGCCTCTTTAGTACAACATGTTCGTTTTACTGGAATTATGATTGTTATAAAATGGTTACTCGGAATGTTTGAGGTGCTGTTATGGAATAGAAAATCATTTTAAGTCATATACCATATAAAAAAGAAGGAGAAAAACCAAGCCAGCCCTTGACTCGAGCAGCAATTCTAATTTTGGTTTAATTGATCCATCTCTTACAAATTATTCCAGTCAATTTTCAGGAAATTTTAGTAGACATATAATGAAATTTTTATCAATGAACATCTTTCTCATTCCTTAAAAGTATCATATTGACAAAAGTCACTCCATAAACCTAGAGATTAATCATTAAAGCTTCATCTTCAGACAAAGTTCCCCTATTCCCTGAATTTATAGAAGGCAAATGGGCAATCAATAATTTGATTTAATCGAACATTCTTGTTTTTATCCATCCTTACTCAAGCTTTAACTCAAGACCTTCCATCATGAAATTCATCAGATGGTCCCAACTATTAAAGCATATATAGCGGGT
>CP070700.1:2108301-2120096 GCA_020349865.1 Desulfobacteraceae bacterium | reverse complement strand
GAGACACAAACGGTCCTGCTGAAAAATCATCTGGAATTATTTTACGCCCTATCAGAGTTTATTCTGGGGTTGGTATATACCCAGTTTATCACAGGACCTTCGCCCGGTTTATCAAACCTTGCCAAGAACTTCGGCTTTATGGTCAAAAACGCCCCGTTTGCAGATAGAAAAGCGGAAGAACATTTCAATAAAGCCATTGCGCTTTTTAGAGAAATGGGAGCAAATGGGGAACTTGGAGAGGCTCTTTTGGGTTTAGGCCGGTTATGCAAAGCGAAAAAACGAAACGAAAAGGCTCGTGAATGTTTTAAGGAAGCGGTACATCTTTTCCAGGAATGTGATGCGCACATATATCTGAAACAAGCAAAAGAGGCCTTAGCTTCTTTGGAGTAAGGGTTTTTCTCAATTATTGGGCAATACCTATATATTGTGGCTCCAACCTTTAGTGCGAAACGATAACATTCTGCTATGATGCTGGAATGCCTATATTTTTAAGTATTCTGATCGTAATCATGCCTTAATCCACCCCCCCAGGAGCGCATATTTCGAATATAGTCTTCTGTCCGCTCAAATTCCAGCCAGCAACGGATTTCTGTCAGATTAAGTCTCGGTAACTACAAATAAACGCTTTCTTCATAGTAATCTCCAGTCCCACATAACAATCCGGATAAGCTGCACGCGAATAAAGAAGTTGTAAACCCATAAGCCTTCTTATGTTAGGCTAAAATGTCCTATGTCAAGACCCAGATTTCCGCAAAAATTAAAAACGGTGGTCCAATGTACTCACTTTACACCTCGAATTCCGTGCTAACAGAAGCAAAGAAAAACCTATCTTTTAGTTTAGCATGGAGCAAATATGCTTTTTTCGGGCCAGTACAGTGTGGAACACCTACATGTTCAATTTCATATTCATTAATCATTTTCAATGTTTCGGTAAATTGCTCGTCACTTGAAGCAATTAGATGAGTGCCCCCCATTACAGCATAAATTTTGTTCTTGTTCAGGTTTTTTACAGCATAGTTGATAATATTTATCATACCTGCGTGGGCACAGCCAAAGACAATTACCAGTCCCTTGTCTGACTCGACAATCACAGATAAGTCGTCTTTTAGAGGGTCAGGCTGAATTTTTTCACCTGTATCTGTGTATTCAAACAGATTTTCATCGCCTTTTTCAAAATCATTCAGTCTGGGCACTTCACCTGTTAGATATATGTTCTTGCCTATTTCAATTAATTGAGTATTTAACCGAAAATTTGCACCAAGAGATTGCAGGTATGTTCGGCTAAAAGGAATGCCTACAAACTTTTCCTTTCCCTGTGTTTCCTTATATTTTTTTGCGAAAATATCAGGATGCGCATATACGTCTGTTTCCCCGATTATTTGCAGGACATTTGACAATCCGCCCGTATGATCATAATGGCCATGACTAAGCATAATTGCTTTGATTTTTGAAAGGTCCTTTTTCAGTGCAATCGAGTTATGCACAATCCCCAGGCCCCGCCCCGTATCAAATAAATAGTTACCATCCTCACCTTCTAAATAACAGGCGAATCCATGTTCAGCCATTCCAGAACTGGAAGCCGCGACACTATTATAACAGAGTATTGTAAGTTTCGTCGTCATCGCTATTTCCTCTTTCTTTTAAGCCATGCGGCTTTGTCGTTTTGTTTGGGGGCTGAAATAGTTGGAATCTGTGATTGGATGTTCCCTTTGAACTTATTCAAATCCTCTTGGAGTGCATCGAGCTGTATTTCCCAGTCTTTTCCCAGGTCAGCCTGGAGGGAATCAATCATCTTCTTGATTGATTATTCAGGATTAATGTCTCGGAAATAGGCGTTTTCAACACATATATCTTCGTTTTTGAACCCAAAACGCCCCTGTAAGGAGCTGCTGCCTCCCGAAGTTCATAAGAACTATTCGAGCTGTTACGCACCGGCCCTTTGCCTCAAACAGCCATCGCAACCAACGCCACCTATATTTAAAAATTTGAGTAAAAAGTCTTTCTATACCTCTCTTTTCGCCTTCAAAAAGGCCAATATAGGCTCAATATCCGCATGATTTTCAACATCATTTCATTTAATTTCAACTGCTTAGCGTAATCCGACCCCTGACCATGCCGACCCCTGACCACCGACCCCTGACCACCGACCCCTGACCAATTTCACTCCTGTATGGAGTATGTCAAATTAATGCTCTAATCAAGATGTGACACCAATTACCCTGATAGGGAAATTTGCGCCTATAATAAAAACAATCAACCATTTACCTTGGGCGACCCATATCCCTTTAATAAAGGTGTTTTTGTTCTTTAATAGTTTAAAATCGTTAGCGCCGCCCGACCCCTTCCCTCATCCCTATGGGAAACAGCTCGTCAGTTGGGTATATCCACCTGTGCTATTTCAAAAACATCGGGATAAATATATTAAAAATAATCTGAGATAATCACAATAGTCAGCAAAATCCTTCTTATTTCTAGAGATATAAAGATATAAATTGACAAAATTTCATAATCCTACTACGATTAATTCCATTTGATAAACTGCAGTCAGCTAATATGAAACAACAAGGCATAGATCGTACGCATCCAAAGCTTCGCTTACGGGGTAAGGAAAAATGATAAGAGAAGATCAAATTGGCAGGCGAATCAAAAAATTGAGGATTGAGCGAAATCTTACCCAAGAGGCATTGGCCCAAGAAGCTGGGTTGACAAAGGGCTATCTTTCCAAAATCGAGAACTCCAAGAATTCTCCTCCTGTATCAACCCTTCTCAGTCTGGCAAAGGCCCTGGGAGTTAACATTAACGATATCTTCTCTGAAGACGTAACAGCAACGACTATAACCCACCTTAAAAAAGAGGAACGTCAGACTGTCGCCCGAAACGGTTCGGCCTTTGGATATTCTTATGAGCCATTGGCCAACAAATTTCCCAATAGGCATATGGAGCCTTATATCCTAATACTTCCTCCTGAAATGGAAGTTAAAACCCCTTTTCAACATAAAGGAGAAGAACTCCTTTTCGTTCTTGAAGGAACTATGAGATTTTTCTACGAGGATAAGGAATTTATTGTTGAGACGGAAGATTCCATCTATTTCGATGCTAGTGTGCCTCACTATGGAATTTGTGAAGGGAAGAAGCCCGTAAAGTGTGTCATGGTGATTTACCCCGAAGAATAAGACCAGGCCGGAACAGGCATCAATGACACCTTAAACCTGGCAACATTATCATCCCAATACCCGTGTACTATCGGGGTTATTCCGACGGGTATGATGCAGCTTGACGACACATCTTTAAAACACTCCACTATTCTAAAAAAATGAAAAAAAACTTGACAAAGGTGTTATTTTAGATTACTTCCGTTTCCTATAAAGTTCCGTCTGTTTCTCATCATAATTCATGATATTTCGATTAGACAACTTTACATTATTTGTCTGAAATGATTAAGGAAGATAGAATCATAAGAAACATCACGACCTTGAGATTTGAACCAATTCCCACACAATAGGTCTCAGCAAAAGAACCGGCCTATACAGAGCCATACGTCCAAGATTGACAATGTAAAAAATGTTTCATTGGTTCACCTTGATCACTTTGGTGAAAGCATTCGAGGTGGTCATTGATCCCATTTTCTTCGATGAGGGTAATGTGAGGTCCTTGTAATTCTTTTCGCAGCGGGTGATTGCCATGTGAGGCCTAACCATGAGATGAGGCGAAACTCCCATGTCATTGAATCCTAATGAAATACGAAAAATCGGTATCGTTGGTGCAGGATTGATGGGCCACGGTATCGCCCAAGTCTTTGCCCTTCAGGGATACCCGGTGAATATTTTTGACGCTCAGACCGAGGTCCTTCATTCCGTCCCGGAACGGATCCAAAAAAATCTAAAGGTATTTCTTAAACTTGAAAGGGTCAAAGAGAGCCAAATAGATGAATGTATCGGGAATATCGATCTTTGCGACGAGCTCGTCTCGGTCTGTAAAGACGTGGATTTCATCATCGAGGCAATCGAAGAGAACCTGTCCGCGAAACTAAAGGTTTTCGAGAAACTGGAGCAACATATCGATTCAACTGTCATTATCTCAAGCAACACGTCTGCAATCAGCATTACCAAACTCAGTGACGGATTAAGGCACAAGCAGAGGTTCCTGGGAACTCATTTCTGGAATCCACCTCACATCATCCCGTGTGTTGAGGTCATTCGAGGCGAACATACAGCGGATCCGGTCTTTGAGACCATTTTCAAACTGATGAAAATAGTCGGAAAAGAACCTGTCAAGGTACTGAAAGATATACCTGGATTTCTCGGCAACAGACTTCAGCACGCAATGTGGCGTGAGGCCGTGTCCCTTGCGGAGAAAGATATCGCGAGCCCGGAAGATATTGACAAGGTAGTAAAATACGGTTTTGGGCTCCGATTGCCCTTTATCGGTCCTCTCGAGACAGCCGACTTGGCAGGCCTTGATCTCAGTCATGACGTCCACGAGTATCTGTTTCCTTTTCTCGAAAATTGCTCAGAACCATCGCAAAAACTAAAAGACCTGGTAGATAAAGGTCTGCTCGGCGTTAAGACGGGCAAGGGCTTTTACGATTGGCCGCAAGAAAGAATCGCCTCCGTAATTAACAGCCGAGATCAAATTCTTTTGAAAATCATACAGATGGTCCTTTCACATGGATCAACCGAGAACAGGTAGCCTCTATCGATGAATCAAACCTCGCACTAAATCATAGGTCAAAATGATGGGTGAAATCCCTGTATTTTTCCTCCACGGTCTTGTTTATGCGGGTCTTCTCTTTTTGGTATCTTCAGGCCTAACCCTTGTATTCGGAATGATGAACGTCCTGAACCTGGCCCATGCCGCCTTCTACATGCTTGGTGCCTATTTTTCATATTCCGTCTTATATTTCACAGGCAATTTCTATTTCTCTCTTATCGTTTGTCCTCTGCTTTTATTCATTTTGGGGGCATTTCAGGTAGTCGGCGAGCTTTTTCATAAGGCTGGAGAAAAGGATTTTGCTCCTTATGTAAGCCAGATCATCAATTCAGGGGCAGAGGTCCTCTGGACTCCCAACTGGGGAAATGATCTTACACTGCTTATAAAGCAAGGAAAGAATCTCGGTATGAAGGCCAAAATCGCCTCTTACTACCTTAATGATGAATATTTGATAAAGAGTGTTGGAGATGATAGTGCAATCATCGGTAACATCACAGCAGAGTCCTATATGCTGACCATTCCTACCGAAAAGAACAAGAAATTTATCGAAGGGTTCTACAAAGAAAAGGGCTACTACCCATCGTGGCTTCGAGGAAAGGCCTATACGGCAACCATGTTTTGGGCCGAAGCGGTCAAAAAGGCCGGCAAGGATGATGTTGACGCGGTGATCAAGGCCTGGGAGGGTCTTACCTATGAAGGGCCAGCAGGGACTTATTACATGCGTCCCTGCGATCATCAGGCACAAATTCCGGTCTGGATAGCGGAAATGGTAAAAGACAGCAAGTTCTTTAAACACGCCTTTGTGGGAGAGCCCACCATGATCCCTGCAAAGGATATAGAAATTACTTGCGAAGAGACCGGTTGTAAAATGAAATAACAGAAAAGGGCAAAACCTCGAGCCAGGCCTAAATCTGCTGACCTTAAGCTGAGACAATGAGGCACCCCTGGGTGTTACCTTCCCAGGGATGCCTAATGCTCATTTTGCCCCGTTGGATAGAAGAAGTTTAATCAAACAACCACGACAGTGATGTTTTTGGGGGTCAAAGGCTTATTGCATGACGATCTTGATCACTTAAGGGTAAGGGCCTCCCTACAGATGTCATCGATGATCGAACTATTCAACGGCCTTCATCCATGTACGGTGTGACCAAGGTATCCGGCGGGCTTTTGGGACGCTTTTACGCGAAGAAATTCGGTCTTGATTTTCGAAGAGTGCGGTTGCCTTCGCGGTCGTTGGCCCAGGAGCCAAAACGGCTCATATGTCGATTTATAGCTCCTGGTAAATTGAAGAGCCATTAAAAGAGCACCCGTATGAACTTCGGTGTAAACCGGAGACGAGATGGCCAGCGGTATATTTCAAAGATGCGGCGAACGCCTTTCACTTAAGAATACCTGGAGCCCGGCTGACTTTTAATCTGGCCCCTGAAATCACTGAGCTCTTGAAAGAGATTGGGCGGCTCAACATCGAAGACAGCCGAGCTCAATCCGAATGGGGCTGGAAACCTGCGTATTCGCTCGAGGATATGGTAGATGATTTTATCAAAGAATTTAATGAAAACAGGTCATGGTACCTGTCATGAAGGACGTTGTAGGTGGAGGTAACAAAAATGAGTAAGAGAATCATAACTGCGGCCCTGACCGGCTCTATACACACGCCGAGCATGTCGCCTTATCTTCCAATAACGCCTGAGCAGCTTATTAGCGAGGCAGTGGCCGTCCATAAGGCAGGGGCGGCTGTGGCACATGTTCATGTGAGGGATCCTGAAACTGGTTTGCCTAATGCGGATCAAGACATATTCAGGGAAATCGCAATTGAAGTAAAGAAACAATGTGATATCATTCTTTGTTTTACTACGGGCGGTAAGCTGGGTGAGCCGGTAGAGAATCGAGTCAGGGTGGCCTCTAGTCTAAAGCCTGAACTCACAACGTTGAATGCGGGATCCTTGAATTTTGCCCTATTCCATATTGTTGACGGCATTAAAGAGTGGAAATATGATTGGGAAAAGGCATATCTGGAAGGTACGGACGATTTTATCTTTCCTAACACATTCAAGACGATGCGCCAATATGTTGAGATCATTTACGCTAACGGGGCAAAACCGGAGTTCGAGATCTATGACACAGGGATGATCAATAACCTGGCCTTCTTAATAAATAATGGAGTCGTTAAGAAACCTGTTTATCTTCAATTCGTTTTGGGAATTCTGGGAGGTATCCCAGCCACCGTGGAAAATCTTGTTTTTTTATTGGACACTGCGAAAAAGCAGATCGGTAATTTTGAGTTTTCTGTATGTGCAGCGGGGAAGACTCAGTTTCCCCTATGCACGACATCTCTTCTGTTAGGAGGTCACGCACGGGTCGGTTTGGAGGATAACCTCTATCTGGAAAAAGACGTGCTGGCAAAAAGCAGTGCCGAACAGGTGGAAAAGATCATCCGAATTGCAAAGGAATTTGGTATAGAGCCGGCAACACCGGCTGAAGCCAGAAAGATTTTGGATCTGAAAGGAATTGAAAAGGTGAATTATTAGGCACCATCGGACAGGTTGCCACACGGGTGCGCCGGAGATTGATCCTCAACCAACCTAAGATCCACTGCTTCAATGTTTTTTTTTCCTGAGGCCAGTGACACGGTTCGGGGGGTTATCTACCTTGTGAAGCCTTTACCAAGTGAAAAGCGTAGCCGATTTAACCGCGGCATTGTCTTTTGAATTGGACACCTGAAAATGACAAAACATCTTAGCAAACGCGCAATTTTATTCGTGGGTAGGCACCTTTTCAAAATGGATGCCTGTACTTGTTGAAAACGGAATGATGTTTTTCTACTTATTTACTCTAATGTTGTATATTTCATAAACGGTATTATTCTTCAACAAGATGAAAAATCATCTCATCAAGGAGCGCCATAAACCAAATTAATTATTAGAAAGGAGAAAAGCAATGAAGAAACAGCATGTGACATTAATCGGACTGGCTATTATCTTACTTCTTGCACCGGCTTTTGCCTTTGGAGGGGAATCCACCATGAAGGTTTATTCCAAGCTGCCGGGAGCTCCGGAGGGACTCTGTCTTGACTCAAAGGGAAACCTTTATGCATCCATGCCTGCTCTAGATGAGGTTGTTCTAATAAAGGGTGATGGTTCTTACGAACACGTGGCATGGGTCCCATCTAAGGAAGATGTCGGTAAGGGAGAAATCTTTGGAATGGAGGTAGACAAAGATGACAATATTTTCGTTGCCTATGTAGAATTTTCCAAGTACATCTCTCTGGGAGCAGATCTTATGGATCCCCATCATCCGGCCTGCGGCGACGTCAATGTCAAAAAGAGCGGAGTTTACAAGATCGATTCAAAGACACGCGAGGTCACAGCCGTGGCGACGAGAGCTGACGGCTGGCCCTTTTGCTTCCCGGATGACGTTGCTTTGGACAAAGACGGAAATATTTACCTTACTGACTTGACCTATTCCTGTGTCTGGAAGATTTCGCCGGACGGCAAAAAGGTGAGCATGTGGTCGGATGACCCATTGATTAACTGGTCGGAACCATCGCTGCCGATGGGTGCGAATCCGATTGTTATTGATAAACAGAATAAGAATATTTATGTCGCCACCACGACCATGGATGGGCGCATTGTTAAAATTTCTATCAAAGAGGACGGCACTGCGGGTAAAGCGGAACTTATTTCACGGGGGCACACGTATTTCGATGGGATGGAGATAGACGATGAGGGCTACATCTATGCGGCCGAGTCCAGTGTCAGCATTAGCCAGATCATCGTCCTTCCGCCGAATACGATCGGATGGCTTGGCATGACACCGAGGAAGGTAATCGGTATAGGCGACCCGCTGCAAGGTCCCACCAGTATTGTAATCAGGGATGGTGTGCTTTACACTGCGAATCTGGCTTTTGGACTGCCCGACGAACAAAAGAACAAGGCCGTAGTTGCTATTGAGAACTTTTCTAAAAAATAGCATTAGCAATCGGGATAGGTGAAGGCCTCTCGGCTTTCACCTATCCACATGGAAAGGCCGGAGGCTCTATGAACCTCTAAGGGGTATACTTTTGTTTTCCCTTTTTTGGTACGCTTTTCATCCCCATTGACAGAAGTACAAAAGAAAATAGGTGATGGTTATTCCCACAAGCCACATCGGGATGAACCAAATGAGGTGCCAGTTGCTCCAGCAAAATTTCTTTTTGAGGAGATAGAACACTCCAAGAAACGGTAGCAACAAGTTCCGTCAAGTCAAGTATGGGTAAAAACATGTCATGGCATTTTTCAATAGAGCCATGATTGTTTCGCAATACTTGCCTTTTGAACTGACCTCAAACGAACAACTTGCTCTCCATGCCTACCTTCTATCAAATGGAGGACTACCGATATATGCTGTGCAATGCCTTTTGGGGGGTCAAACCTTCGGTCTACCACGCGCCACCCGTGCTCCCAGAAGACTGTAGCAATCCCAATTTCAACAACGGTCGGTCCACCACGGATTTCGTCTTAAACATCTTCTTCGACGTTGTTTCCAACAGTCTCGCGAGCTCACTCGCTGAAAACTGCACAAGAGGCCCAGATGCCTTTCCCGAACATCAGGTCACGGCAGAAAATTTTCCTTGACAACCTTCTGACGATCGTCTAATAGAATTTCTTAATAGGAAACTTAGCAATATAAAGTTTCATAAAATTCATCACTAAAAATATATCTTATAAATCCGTTTAGTAAAAACATATAGGTGATTGTTTCATAATCATCTTTTCCTGGTCACGTTTGTTTCAACCCGGCGGATCTTCGGCTGAACAGGAGTCGGTCATGTTACCCGAACATGAAATCGGAAAGAATATCCGAATGATCAGGAAGCTGAAAGAACTGACACTGGAAGATCTGGCCGGGAAAACCGGCTTTACCAAAGGTTACCTTTCCAAGGTTGAGAATTCTGAAAAAGCCCCCCCTGTATCCACCCTCCTCAATATCGCAAGGGCCATGGACGTCAACATGTCAGAGCTTTTCGGCGAAGGTCACGAGCCGACGAGCCTTTCACTGGTCAAACAAAACGAGCGGCAGCAGATGGCGCGCAACGGCATAACGTTCGGGTATTCCTTTGAAACTTTAGCGCATAAATATCCGGATAAGAAAATGGAACCCTATATTCTCACTATCCCGCCCGAGATTGAAGAGAGTCCGATGTTTCAACATCAGGGGGAAGAGTTGTTGTTCGTTCTCCAAGGCACCATGAGATTCCTGCACGGAGAAAATGAGTACCTCCTGGAAGAAGGAGATTGCATATATTTTGATTCAGGTATCCGTCACCGCGGTTTTGCCTTAGGTGGCCGTGAGGCCAAAGTCCTCATGGTCATTATGGGTCCCTGAACCTCAGACGCTCAAGAACTAAGGGGTCTTGCCGTCTGCAACCACAACCGACAAAGGAAACCCCTGAGCCAATGGCTACCTTTCGTATTCATGTCAGCCGAGGAGGAACCTAATACCCGAGTATTGATCAGGAAACCTTCCCCGAAGTCGCAGAATCCCTGCTGACGGAAGCCAGAAAGATCCTCGGTTTAAGTGAGTTGAAAAGAGTCGATTCTTAAACAGGAACATTCTTCAAACAGGAGAGCAAATGGATGCTTATTTGATTCAGGGGATGCACGGGCTTGTCTACGGCATGCTTCTCTTCCTTGTGACCTCCGGGCTCACATTAGTATTCGGGATGATGGGTGTCCTGAATATCGCTCACGCAGCCTTCTACATGGTAGGCGCTTATTTTGCCTATACCCTGGTCGCGTGGACAGGGAATTTCTGGATCTGCCTGATTCTGGTTCCCATTGGCGTTGGTCTCATCGGCGCCTTTGTACAGCGGGTACTGTTGAGAAAGGTTCATGCCTTCGGGCACGCCCCTGAACTCATGCTCACCTTCGGCATCTTCTACATCTTGGCCGAAGTCGTAAAGTGGACTTGGGGCACATACCCTCTAAGCGTGCAACCCCCAGCTGTATTGTTAGGTTCCATCCCCTTTGCGGGCGCCGCATATCCCATTTATCGGCTCTTCATCCTCCTTGTCTCAGCAATTGTGTTATTCATACTTGCCTTCATCATGCAAAAGACCCGTATCGGGATTACGGTCCGGGCCGCAGTCTTTGATAATGAGATGGTGGATATCCTGGGAACTAATGTGCAGGCGGTGTTCTTGGGGGTTTTCTGCATCGGTTCCGCCCTTGCGGGGCTTGCGGGGGTTGTGGCCGCGCCTTTCTTGACCACCTATCCGGGCATGGGTCTGGAAATCCTGATAGACGCGTTCGTGGTTATTGTCATTGGAGGCTTTGGGAGTGTTTGGGGGGCACTGCTGGCCGCGCTTATGATCGGCGAACTCCAATCCTTTGGGATCATGTTTATCCCTCAATTGGCATTGGTTTTTCAGTTCTTACTCATGGCTATTGTTCTGGTGTTGAGACCTCAAGGTTTGTTTGGGGAGGCGGCATGACGAAACATCAATTCCGAAATACTATCTTTGCCCTGATCGTCCTGATACTGCTCATCATCCTTCCCTTTGTTCTATCGGAAGTGCAGTTGAACATCGCAATTGAAATTGCCTTCTTTAGCCTCTTTGCAGTTAGCTATAACCTGCTCTTAGGCTACGGGGGCCTCCTTTCCTTTGGGCATGCGGCTTACTTCGGAACAGGCGCGTACTTCACAGTTTTTGCGTGTCAATTCATTGCCGGAATGCCCCTTCCATTAGCCATCCTGATCGGTGGGTTGGGCGGGGGGGTGATGGCTGCCATCGTGGGGTTCTTTTGTGTCCGGTTGAGCGGGACCTATTTTGCACTGCTGACTCTGGCCTTCAATCAGTTGATATATTCAATTGCCCTCAAGTGGAGAAGTTTGACCGGAGGAGACGACGGGATCGGCTTCGACAAGCCGAATATACACCTCCCCCTCGTCGGCAATGTGGATATGTTGGTCACCTCCAACGTCTATTATGTGACGCTGATGATGGTCCTCATTTCCCTTGGAGTCTTATGGTTCTTGTTGCGGACCCCCTATGGCAACACTATCGCCTGCATCAAAGATAACGAGGAGCGGGCCGAATTTATCGG
>CP070700.1:2105681-2108201 GCA_020349865.1 Desulfobacteraceae bacterium | reverse complement strand
GTAAGTGCCGCAATGGCATCGTTGAAATCCTTCATAAGGGGCCTTCCGACTTTGCACCTTTCATCTATTGCCCATCTCAATTGAAGTATATTGCCCCCATGAAGCGAAACATTATAACCCGTATTGTCGAGTGCACCTGCAACCCGTTGAATCGTTTGTTCCCGGTTTTCCTCTGAGAGGTCCTCCGAAGAAAGCTCAAGGATATTCTCCTCGATTAACAACCAGAGGGGCTTTTTTTCCGTCGCGTCGCTTGTCGTCATTTCCCAATCTCCTTTTTGATGATTCTTATATTATTAACAAATAAATATTATGTGATAAGACGTTGTTAAAGAAATTCCCCTTGTGAGTCAAGGAAAAAGGAACCACAACATATGTGGTATTATGGTGGATTGGAGTTTTGAGGTTCTGGCCTTAAGAAAAAAGGCTAAGAAGCAGGCCTATGATCAAAGGATACGGGGAGAAGGCGATATTGTTGAGGAAATAAAAACAAACCTGGACAATCTTGTTATGAAAAATTTGAGATTGTCCGGAAAACGAATCGATATGGCTGAATTGGCAGAAAGGGTATGCCAAAAGAAAAAAGTTTCAATAAACGAGCTTTGTTCCGGAAGTCCTCGCAAAGAGATAGCCGAAGCACAACAGGTCGTATCGTGGATACGCGTTCATAAGTGAGGATACTCAGGTGCTGATAGTGCCCGATTTCTTGGGGTTACCACCTCATGTATCACCCGATTTTTATCCAACCGAGAACAGCCCGATATTCAAGGGATAAAATGGAGATAAGTGCATCGGATACATGCACTTTCAGCACGAGCCTCCCTTTTCCCCTTATTGTCGTTGACATACAATCCCGCTCCAGTTTATTTTCGAATCAAAAGAACAAGGGTTTACCGATCAGTGATTTCTTAAAAAAGGAGCTTATATGAACCCAGGCCGGAACGAGACTGAAGAGATCGTCCGCACGATTTGCAACAGCCACTGCGGCGGCCTTTGCGAAATGAAGGTGCATGTCAAGGGGGGGCGAATCGTTCGAATCGAGAACAATGATGATGAAGACGGCGCCCGACCTCGGGGATGCCCGAGGGGACGAGCTTACCGCCAGCGGATTTACGCCCCCGACCGTCTTCTTTATCCGCTTAAGCGGACAGGGGAAAGAGGGACCGGAGAATTTGACAGGATCTCCTGGGATGAGGCCCTGGATACCGTGGCCGGTGAAATGGAAAGGATCAAAGACGCTTATGGCAACGCTGCGTTTCTTCACTTCTGCTCCATGGCCGATAATCATAACCTGCATCATGTGGGCGCTTTTCATCGGCTGCTCTGCCAGTTCGGCGGCTACACCGCACCCTGGGGAACCATTTCAAACGAAGGGCTGAATTTTTCCGCCGGTGTTACTTACGGCAGCCGGGCCTCGGTGGCCGAACACAGGACCGAAGATTACCTGAATGCAAAACTGATTATCCTTTGGAGCTTTAATCCGGTCACCACGAATATGGGTTTCAATCTTTCCTACGACCTGGCGAGGGCAAGGGAAAACGGCGCTCAATTTATCTGCGTTGATCCCCGGTACACCGATTCCGCCGCCACCTATGAGGCCCGGTGGATCCCGATCCGGCCGTGCACCGATGCAGCGGTGTTTGCGGGCATGGCCCATGTGATCATCGATGAGGAGTTGCATGATAAAAAATTCATCGACGCCTATACGGTCGGTTTCGACCATTACAAGGACTATGTGTTCGGTCTGGAAGACGGCGTAAAAAAGACGCCAGAATGGGCCGAAGCGATAAGCGTGATTCCGGCAAAAATCATCGCTGATCTCGCCCGCGAATTTGCCTTGGCCAAGCCGGCAATTCTCGCCGTTAACTACGCCGCGGGACGAACGGCCTTTGGTGAGCAGTTTCACCGGGCCGCCATGACTGTGGAGGCCATTACCGGAAACGCGGTCATTCGAAGCGGTCAACCGGTTTCAAAGACACTGATGCGCATCCCCCACATTCCCAGCCCGCCGAATACAGTGGAGTCAGGGGCGCCGCAGCGATGGAACGCGCTTCCCTACCGTGGGGCGAGCGTAAACTCCCGCGCGCGGGTTAATGTGAGCCTGTTGGCCGACGCCCTCCTTAAGGGCAGAGCGGGTGGATATCCGGCGGACTACAAATTCCTTTGGTTGTCGAACACCAACTATTTGAATCAACTCGCTGAAGTAAACAAGGCAGCCAAAGCCTTTCAAAAACCGGCGTTTGTTCTGGTCACGGAGCAGTTTATGACGGCGACGGCCAGGTTTGCCGACATTGTACTGCCGGTCTGTACCTTCCTTGAGCGAAACGATATCTATGCGCCAAGGGGTGCCGGAGAGTATGGGGTGGTCAATAAAGTTATCGAACCGCTTGGCGAATCCAAATCCCAGTTAGATATCTGCGAGGCCCTGGCAAAAAAACTCGGCATTGATGATTACAATGACAAAACAGATGAAGCGTGGATCAAATCGTTCGTCTCGAAGCTATCGGACGCAGCAGGAATTCC
>CP070700.1:2094869-2105581 GCA_020349865.1 Desulfobacteraceae bacterium | reverse complement strand
GTTTCATAAAGGCTACGGTGAAGTCACTGCGAAAGACGTGGAGTATTCCTACAATAGAATATTAAATCCGGATACGGGTGCAGCCCTTGCAAAAAATTATAAGATGATCAAGGAAGTCAAGGCCCTGGATAAGTACAAAGTTCGGTTCACTCTGAGCGCGCCGTTCGCACCGCTTTTGATGCGACTGACGGCCTTCAAGGCCGGTGGTATCGTGCCCAAAGCGGCGGTGGAGAAATATGGGGATAAATTCGGCCTGAATCCGGTAGGGGCCGGCCCGTTTGAATGGGTCAACGGAACCCCCCGGGGCGACATGGTGCTCAAGGCATTCGATCAATACTATGCCGGCAGGCCAAAACTTGATAAGATCGTATACCCGCACATCACCGATAATTCAGTGGCCTATATAGCTTTCGAAAGCGGCGATCTTGACGTTGTAAACGTACAGGACCCGGAGATCTTTAAAAAGTATTCTGCAGATCCGAAAATCGAGGTTCAATCTAAGCCGGGACTCAATATCAACTATATTGTCATGAACACTAAGCAAAAGCCTTTCAGCGATCTGAAGGTCAGGCAGGCCGTTGCCCACGCGATTAACAAACAAGCCATCATTGATACGGTCATCCAGGGACTGGCCACCGAGTTAACCGGACCTATTCCGTCGGATTGCAACTTCTATACGTCTGACGTTGGAAAATACCCTTACGATCCGGCTAAGGCGAAGGCGCTCCTCAAAGAGGCCGGATATCCGAACGGCTTCGATACGACGTTGTATACCTTTATCTGGGGTCCCGCAGTTGATGTTGTCACCGCTATTCAGGGAATGCTGACGGAAGTGGGGATAAGGGCCAAGATTCAGGCCGATCAGCCGTCGACCAACCTGGATCTGGTTCAGCAGGGAAATACCCCAATCGCCTTCTTCAGGCTCACCCGATCTTCCGAACCAAACGCCTATCTCCAGACCCAGCTTGAACCTGGGCGCAAACAATGGAATTTCGGACATTACGATAACCCGAAAGTTACCGCACTGTTGGAAAAAGGCGTGCAGACATCTGACCCAGCGGGCCGGGAAAAGATCTATCACGAGCTTCAAAAGATCATGATGGAAGAGCTGCCCAACATATGGCTATACAGCGACAATGTATCCGTGGCATATCACCCGTATGTGAAGGGCTTTAAACTCGACCCGCTCTGGACGAAAAAATTGTATCCGGTTTCTATCGAAAAATAATCGCAGATCTACGATTGCTTTATGAAAACGGATAGTTAGTTTTGATGGAAGGTGGCAGAGCCGAGAATACGCCCTGCTACCTTCCATTTTTTTTAAACACTATTTCACCAACATATTGAACAATAATCATCATTTGAAGTAAACTGGGATGATTTCACATCGAGATTCACTGAGAATTGTTCACGCGTAAGAATCAGATAAGAGGTCAGGAAGCGAGCCATCGTGCAGTATTTAATTAAGAGACTGCTGTTTTTCATACCTACCCTTCTGGGGGTTATTACATTGGTGTTCCTGATTCTTCACCTGACACCGGGCAGCCCGGCCACGCAGGTCCTGGGGGAATTTGCAACTACCGAAGCCATTAAGGAGTTTGAGCACAGGATCGGCTGGGACAGACCCTTGTTCGAACAGTATATCGAATTTGTAACGAATTATGCAAAGGGGGACTTCGGAAAATCGTGGAGAACCAAAGAAGCTGTTATTGACCAGATAGCTGTTGAATTGCCCTATACGCTTCAGCTCGCAACCATGGGCATGATCATCGCGGTCATCATCGGCGTAAGTGTCGGCACGCTTTCAGCGATAAAGCCAAATAGTATCCTTGATAATCTGGGCCGAATTATTGCACTGCTGGGCGTATCCACACCCGTCTTCTGGTCGGGAATGATATTAATCATAATCTTTGGGCTAAACCTGGGATGGTTTCCTGTCATCGGCGCCGGTAGTACCGATAATATACCCGATCTCCTGCACAGGCTGGTCTTGCCGTCTCTTACAGTCGGTTTTCTACAAAGCGGCTTTATAATGAGGATGACAAGATCGAGCATGCTCGAAGTGCTTGATCAGGAGTATATACGGACGGCATTTTCCAAAGGATTGTCCGACAGGATCGTCTACCTGAAACACGCCTTGAGAAATGCGGCCATACCCATTGTAACTGTAATTGGCTTGAGTTTTGGCAGTCTTTTGGGAGGAACCGTCATGACGGAGACAGTTTTTGCCCGTCGCGGCCTTGCTGATTATATGGTGGACGCAATTATTTGGAAAGACTATCCGGCCGCACAGGGCAGCATATTTACGATCTCGCTCATTTTCCTCACAATCAATCTGGCTACAGATCTGCTATACGGGTATCTTGATCCAAGGATAAGGCATGAGTAACGAAAAGGTCATAAAAAAGGGCACTGGGAACAAGGTATCCAGACCTAGAATGCTGCGAAAAAGCCCAACCGCGGTCATAGGCGCCATCATCGTCATCACCGTGATTTTATCCGGGATTTTGGCTCCCTGGATTGCACCCTATGATCCTGTTAAAACCGATCTTTATTCACGTCTTAAACCGCCCAACAGGGAGCATCTCCTCGGCACCGATAATGTGGGCAGAGACGTTTTGAGCCGGATCATCTGGGGGGCCCGGGTCTCATTAAAAGTAGGTGTCATTTCAGTGGGTATCGGCATGGTCATCGGCGTAATATTGGGATTAGTGGGTGGCTATTTCGGTGGTATAACGGAAAAGTCCATTTTCAGTATTGTTGATCTGTTGCTCTCGATGCCGTCCCTTCTGCTTGCCATTGCGATTGTCGCCACATTGGGTCCCGGAATCTGGCAGGTAATGACAGCCGTGGGAATTTCACTGATACCGATATTCGCCAGAGTGACGCGTGGATCGGTACTGACTGTAAAAGAGCAGAACTATATTCTTGCCGCAAAAGCGCTTGGGGCATCGAAAATTGTCATCATGGTGCGACATATTCTGCCCAATATACTGACGCCTATTATTGTCATGGCAACCCTAAACTGCGCTTTTGCCATCATCATGGAGGTTGCACTAAGCTTTTTGGGTATCGGGATTCAACCACCTGAGCCTACCTGGGGATTGATACTCAGCAATGGTTGGCAGCAGATGCGCTATGCCACCTGGATCTCTACATTTTCGGGATTAGCGATAACCATAACCGTCCTGGGATTTAACCTGCTGGGTGACGGCTTGCGCGATCTTATGGATCCGAGCATGCGAAGGGTAATGCAATCGGAATAGAAGCTGTTTCAAAATAGTATGGATGCAGAACATATCATAAAAAATTATTCTCCCCTTCTCCAGGTGCGGAATCTCAAGACATATTTTTTCACTGTTGATGGTATTGCCAGGGCCGTAGACGATGTATCCATTAATCTTTATGAAGGAAAAACCCTCGGACTTGTGGGAGAGTCGGGTTGCGGTAAAAGTGTTACAGCAATGTCAATAATGCGGCTCATCAAAGATCCGCCCGGAAAAACCGTCGAAGGCCGGATTCTTTTTAACGGGCAGGACCTGCTGCAGATCTCAACTAAAGAAATAAAAGCCGTCCGGGGCAAACAGATCGCAATGATCTTTCAGGAACCGATGACTTCCCTTAATCCTGTTTATAAAATTGGGGATCAGATTGCCGAGATGCTTATGCTCCATAAGAATCTGAACAAGAGGGAAAGCTGGGATTGCACAGTTGAGATGCTCAAGAAGGTACAGATTCCATCCCCGGAGAAAAGAGTACATGATTATCCTCATCAATTATCCGGAGGCATGCGGCAGCGGGTCATGATTGCAATGGCCCTTTCCTGTAATCCCAAGATATTAATTGCCGACGAGCCCACTACTGCCCTTGACGTAACCGTGCAGGCCCAGATCATAGATCTTATGCTTGAATTGAAGGAAGAGTTCGGGACGGCAATTCTTCTGATTACCCACGATCTCGGTGTTATTGCGGAGATCGCCGAGCGGGTAGATGTCATGTATGCGGGAAAAGTGGTTGAAGAGGCACAAACACTGTCCATTTTTGAAGAACCAAAACATCCATATACACAGGGAATGCTCAAATCGTTGCCGAAACTAGACACCGATTTTGAATCAAGCGGCCGGCGTCTGCAGGAGATCAAAGGAATGGTCCCCAGCTTTTATGAGCTGCCTGTGGGATGCAGCTTTCATCCCCGTTGCCGGTATGCAATGGAGGTTTGCCGGGAAAAGCCCCCTGATCTTATTGACATCGGTGGGGATCATTTGGTGCAATGCCATCTTTACGCCCCGAATAAAAAAGGCATTTAATATGGAAGAACTTCTCCAGGTAGATAATCTAAAGGTACATTTTCCCATTAAACGCGGCCTCTTCTCCCGTGTTTCGGAGTACGTCCATGCCGTGGATGGGGTTTCCTTTTCCCTGGGAAAGGGTGAAACACTGGGTCTGGTTGGAGAAAGCGGATGCGGAAAAACCAGTACAGGACTGGCCATATTAAATCTTATAGAACCTACGGCCGGAAAAATTTCTTTCAAAGGCATCGACATTTCCAAAATGACGAGCTCTGAGCAGCGAGAGATGAGAAAGCGGATGCAGCTCATCTTCCAGGATCCATACTCTTCCCTCAATCCGAGGATGACAATTAATCAAATCGTCAATGAACCCATGCGGATCCATGGAATGTACAAAGACGGCGAAAGGGCGGAACGGATCGCATATTTATTGGAGAAGGTGGGCCTTACTCCCGAGCAGGGCAGGCGCTATCCCCATGAATTCAGCGGCGGACAACGTCAACGGGTTGGAATCGCACGGGCATTGGCTTTGAATCCCCAGATCATTATCGGAGATGAG
Source organism: Desulfobacteraceae bacterium (assembly GCA_020349865.1). The sequence goes on along the minus strand of CP070700.1, from coordinate 2,100,733 downwards.
CCCGTATCAGCCCTGGATGTATCCATACAGGCTCAGATCATCAACCTGCTGCTGGATTTGCAGGAAGAGTTTCAGCTTTCCTACATTATCATCGCCCATGATCTTGCTGTAGTGAAAATTATCTGCGACCGGGTGGCCGTGATGTATCTTGGTAAAATTGTCGAAACAGCTCCTTTTGAGGATCTGTACAACAACCCCAAACATCCTTATACCCTGGCTCTACTCTCGGCCATTCCGCAGCCGAATCCCAGAAAGGTTAGACGGAAGACCGTTTTAAAAGGGGATGTGCCCAACCCGATAAATCCGCCGTCGGGTTGCCGATTTCATCCGCGCTGCAATAAGCGTATGGATAAGTGCGCCCGCCAGGTGCCGGTGCTGAAAGAAATTGATCAAGATCATATGGTAGCGTGCTATTTATATGATCAATAGAAATGGAGAATGACTAATGTGGCAAAACGGGAAAAAATGTGCCGCAGTTTTAAGCTTTGACTTTGATGCTGAATCACTGTGGATGGCCAAAAACCTGACAACGCCAAGCGTTATGTCCAGGGGCGAGTATGGTGCACGGGTCGGGGTACCGCGAATTATAACCATGTTAGAAGAATATGGTATTCAGGCAACCTTTTTTGTTCCTGCCGAAACTGCCCGCAGGCATAGCGAGCTTGTCAAAGAAATCAGCTCAAAGGGACATGAAATATGTCACCACGGGAATATCCATGAAAATCCGGCAGCCCTTGATCCTGACCGGGAGGAGCACATTCTGGTTACGGGAATTGAAACCCTGGAAAAAATTACCGGCCAACGCCCTGCCGGCTACCGATCGCCGTCATGGGACTTGAGCGATGCCTCTATCGGACTATTGGAGAAATATGATTTTGCTTACGACAGCAGTATGATGGGAGATGATTTCCAACCCTATTTAATAAACGACAAAGGCCGGCAAACAAATATCGTGGAGTTGCCGGTTTCCTGGGAACTGGACGATGCACCTCACTTTCTATTTAGATTTGCACCGACTTACTTATCCGGTATGTCATCGCCTTCCAAGGTATACGATATTTGGACGACTGAGTTTGAAGGCGCCTACAACAGCGGAGGTGTATTCATATTGACAATGCATCCACAAATTATCGGTCGCTACCACCGGCTCAAGATGGTCAGACAACTAATAGATCATATCGGAGGCCACCCGGACATTTGGTTCGCTACATGTTCCGAGGTCGTTGGCGACTGGCTCAAAGGTTCAGCATAATCGGTAGTAAAACGATCGGATCTGACTGAATCTTTAAATCGGCCGTTTTCAGTATCAGGGATATTGGGGAATGCATAGGTTCTAGGTTTTAATCACGACTAGGGTAACATCATCAGCCAAACTGTATCCTTTTTGAAAACGTTCTATTTCAGTTACTATGCTCTCTAATATTTGATTGAACGGCTTATCCGCATTTTTGCGTATCTTCTCATATATTGGCTGCTTTGGACATAGGTCACCAGCTCAACTTTCGCCGGTTTTTATTTTGAGATAGGGATCCAAGGGATAAGTCGGGTCGGTGACGTAATCATTGAGATGGGCTTGGAAAATATCATATCGAAACTGAACACTGCTTGCCATAGCTTGCAGCCCTGGTAAATCCGATTTCAGTAAAGTTTACAAACTAAATGTTTGAATATTTTGCCTTTTTATTTCTCCTCAAGTATAGCACTAACATTGAATAGTGAGTCATTTCAGACACATAAAAAAAATAGACATTCCCGCCAAAAAACGCTATCCTGTGCGCCCTCAACAAATCTGGTGACAAATTAACCCAAGAACATAACCCTAACCTTTTAAAGTGAGTTATGGGCACGTGTGTGTCACCAGAAGGAGAAGAAGGCAAAGCCTCCCATGGGTTCCCCCATACCCCATTGGAGGCTTTTTTATTTGAGGAGGTAATCCAATGGCTACAGAGGACATCAAGCGCAAGCTCACAGCTATCTTCAGCGGATGTTGCAGGCTATAGTTATTTTTGTTATTCTTGATATATTAGCCAATGCTGGTGGGGCTACGGTTTCCTATTTTGAGTGGTTACAAAATGTCCAGAAGCTTTTCTGGACAGAAAACGATGTGAACCAACGTCTTGATCAAATCATGACAAGGGCTTTCCATGAAGTGCATGACACTTCTGTAAAAGAAGAGGTAAATATGCGCACCGCAGCCTATATGCTTGCTATTGGCCGAGTGGCAAAAGCTAAGCAGCTTAGACGTATTTTTCCTTAATGGAGTCTGGTGCATTAGGATAGGCCCTGGGCTTTAGCTACCTCATTGGCTTTGCGGTTTCCATAAGTCCCAGTTGACCGCAGCTGAGCATCATAGTTATTCTGCGTTGTGCGTCTGCTATTTATCCTTAAGTACTACAACCCGAAGAATGCTTTGATACTTGATAATTTCATGCTTAAAGATTAAAACCTTCAGTGAAGAGAGAGAGAAACATTGGGAAAGGAGAAAAAATTTATGAAAGTGATCGCTTTTAATGGTAGCGGCCGAAAGAACGGAAATACTGTTTTGCTTCTCAATACAGTCATTGATGAACTTACAAAAGAGGGCATTGAAACGGAACTCATCCAATTGGCTGGCAAAGCACCCCAAGGATGTATTGCTTGCTACAAGTGCTTCGAGAATAAGGACCTGAAATGTGCCGTCACAGCAGACAGTCTCAATGGGTATTTGGAGAAGATGATCGCGGCTGATGGCATTGTGCTTGGTTCCCCGGTCTACTTCACTGATGTAAGCGCTGGTATCAAAGCACTCATTGAACGGTGCGGCATGGTATCTCTGGCCAATGGAGGTCTTTTAAGACGTAAAGTGGGTGCCGCAGTCGTGGCTGTCCGGCGTGCCGGAGCTGTTCACACTTTCGATACGCTGAACCACCTATTTTTTCATGCCCAGATGATTGTTGCTGGCTCATCATACTGGAATATGGGTATTGGACGTGACCCCGGCCAGGTTAAAGATGATGAAGAGGGAATCAATATCATGAAGACCCTTGGACAAAACATGGCTTGGCTTCTAAAGAAGATTCATGGTTAGTAAAGGATCTTCAAGAAAGGAGGGGGAAAAGGAAAAAGCAAGAGGAGAAGAGATTAGCAAAGAGGAAGCGATGAGAAGTGGCATGGCGAGAAGAAGGCCTGGAGGGTAATTGATGCCCTTACCAAAAAGGGCTATGATATTGAATACTTTCCTAACTCTGAGAAGGCTTTAAAGAAGATTACCGAGTTCGCGTCTTCTGCCCAGAACATTGGGTTTGGCGGTTCGGTAACTCTCAGGGAGTTAAACTTAAGTATTCATATCCCATCACCTAATTTTTCTCTTGAATTATACGCGAAAAGAATGAATTTTAAGAAGCAGGCCCATTGTGACCGGGTAGTGGAGGCGCTCCGTAACGCGGGCCTTAAATAATTCAAATGACCACAACATATAGTATTTGACCCCTCCTGCCCAATCCAACTCGTCGGTCAATAATGCTTGCCATATCTTTGGATGAATAAGCCATGATTCAATTATGACTACCAAATCTAATATGGAAATTTGGTAGACTGAATATAACCCAAATTAATCATTACTTTTGGCAGATCAAGATTTTCAAGGTTTCTTGCTGGTAGCTGGATTTCTCCCTTTGCGCGCTTTCATCCCTCTTACACAAAATTTACCAAAGCCGCTTATAACGATGTCTTCCCCCGAGTCCAGCTTCCTCTTGATGATCTCAAGCAAAGATTCGGTCACCTTGGAAGCTTCAGATTTCTTCAAGCCGATTTCCATGCATAACGCATCAATTATCCAATCTTTCGTAAGGGTCATCTTGAGCCTCCTTTCCCTGTTCTTCCCTGGCAACATGCTCTTTATTTTTTACCCCAGGATTTGGCTTCACAACATCATGGGTGGCCTTTCTCATTAACACACAATGGCAAATCGCCTATACTCCGGCTCTAAAAAAAGGACTTCTTATCATCGATGGCTGAACGGGCAGGTATCGCACTTGAAGACATGATTGAGGTTTTCAATGTGTCCAATGCGCGGAGTTACATCAGTGAGGTCCGTTTTCCGAAGCACATCCTCACCCGTAAGTGGGATGGACGCTCTCGTGTCTACAATCTGCACACAGATCTCGGTATGGCGGTTGACCTGGGCCATAAGCTTAAAACTGAGAATACGTTAGGGAAAGATACCCTGGCGGTTTTGAAAAAAGCCATGGATCTTGGCATGCAGGACCCATATTTTACCCTGCTCTACCGGGATTTTGAAAAAATAGATAAAATAAGGAAAAAATAAGGAAAAAAAACGGTGCTCTCTTTAACTTATGCCGCCGGTTCGTTATCGGGGAGGCCATCGTCCGGTTCCGTCGGGCTTTCGGTTTCAATGATGGGGCGACAGGGGGTGCGATTGAGCTTTAAGGCGAGCACGTCAAAGCGGTTGTACTGACCGGCCACATCGTGCCGGAGCTTGTGACCGATAATGGTTTCGATATCGCAGTCGGCATAAACGATCCCCTCTTCTCCCGGGCAAACGGTGTCGCTAATCAGTTTTCCGCCCGGGGCAAAAACGCCCGTAAAGCTGGATTGCGGGCCTGAGAGAATCCGTCTCTTTTCTTCGGTGTCGGCCAATTTGTCGATGACCGTAGCGTCGATCACCGATGAAACTACAACATTGAACACCTTTCCCTCAAATGAATGGGCAGCGCCGCGAAGTTGAACATCCTCGCCGATGCTGTAACCGCCGTAATCTTCACAGGGCATGGATGGGTAGTTGGAGACATGGATCTCCTCTCCCTGGGCGATCATGGCAAATCGGGCCAGCGGGTTTGCGTTTTCTCCGCAAATGAGAGTGCCCAGCTTTCCGATGGGGGTATCCAGAACCCGAAGTGTGCTGCCGTCGCCAAACCCCCAGACCAGTTTTTCCGCGTAGGTGGGCATCAATTTGCGGTGTTTAAGCAAAATGTCCCCTTCCGGGCCGATAACAAGGTTGGTGTTGTAAAGGGTTCCAAGGGTGTTGTCCGGCCGTTCGTTGATTCCCATCACAAGATATGTCCCTGCCTTTTTTGCCGTCTCGCACAGCCGGTTCGTGATCGAACCGGGCACGGTCACCGAATTCTTTAGCAGCTCGATAAATAAGGGGATCGTTTTAAATACATTTTCCAGCCGATTCCAGTAGGGGTAACCGGCGATGAAGACTTCCGGAAAGGCGATCAGGCCGGCGCCGTTCCGGGACGCCTCAAAAATTAGAGACAGGGCTTTATCCAGAGTCCTTTCCCGGTCTAGAAAGACCGGGGCCGCCTGGACCGCCGCCACTTTAACTTTCGGAAATGCATCTCCCATTTTTTTCTCCTATAATATTACCCTGAATGCATACTGATCCCGGCGGTTTTTATCCGGTGCCGCTTAACTTCCCGCATAAGCGGATGCCGTCCGCTTCAATGGTGATACTCCTTTTTTTATAAAGATGACCGATGGCCTTCTTATACGTTTTCTTGCTGGCCCCGAACAGTCCGGCGATCGGTTCCGGTGGACTTTCGTCGGTGACGGCGATAAAGCCCCCGCGGTCTTTCAGTTTCTCAAGTATTTTTTTCGACAGGGCATTCACTTTCCGATAGCCGGGTTCGTGCAGACACAGGTTTATTTTCCGGTCGTCCCGAACCTTTTTGATGAACCCATCGATCTGCTGCACTTTTTTTAAAGGCTGAAACACCTCATTTTTATAGAGGATCCCCTTGCGGGTGTTGTCGATGAGGGCGTTATAGCCGAGTTCGGTGCGTTCGCCGATGGTCAGCTTCACGCTTTGTCCTTGCTTGAAATCGATCGGCGGCCGGCTCTTTTTAAAGATGATTTTGACT
>CP070700.1:2087541-2094769 GCA_020349865.1 Desulfobacteraceae bacterium | reverse complement strand
TTGGGAAGGAAGACGGGAAAGGGGTTTTACACTTATCCGAATCCGGAGTACGAGAAACCCGATTTCACGAAATAGGTGATATGTGAAGCTGAGGAGGCAAATATGGCAATCGCTTCTGACATTCGGCCGAGCGATGCCCCCGGAGCAGTATCAGAGAACCCGTTGGCCGCACCAGGACTCGGTTTCTGAGTGAGTTGTTCGGCTACTTCGATATTCCGGCCGAATTTATCAATCATGTTTTCGGAAACCTCTATACACGGGATGTGTTGACCCGGCGGGAGCGGGAGTTATGCGCGGTGGCGGCGCTCTGTGTCCTGAATCGGGGCAATGATCTGAAAAGTCACATCATCGCAGCTGTTCGCGCCGGGGCCACCCGTTCCGAGTTGGTGGAAGTGATCCTCCAGATGTCCACGTATGGGAGAATGCCGGTTTGCATTGAGGGCTTAACGATTGGTAAAGAGGTTTTTGATAAAACCAAGTCGTCTAATTGATTTAATTACAACAAAATAGATAGATTATAGATTCAGTCGCCGTATCAGGGGTTGTGAACGAGAAGGAGGAGATAAGAGATGGAAAAGTTCAGAATCGCGACGATGGCGGATATCGAAGAATTCGAAAGGGTTTCTATTCAAGAGCGGATCGCTTTTTTTAACACTTATGAGATGATCAAAGAAGGAGCCGCCGTCAACCCGGACGCACCTGCCATCAGTTTTTTCCCTTCCGGAGAAGCGTATAAGAATCCTTCTCGGATCACCTACAAGGAATTTCTGGCCCAGATAACAAGAACGGCGAACCTCTTTCATGACCTTGGTATAGGCCCTGGAGATGTTATTACCTATCTCCTCCCCAACCTTCCCCACACCCATTATGTGTTGTGGGGGGGTGAGGCAGCCGGGATTGTCAATCCTATCAACCCGATGCTGAACCCTTCCACCATACGGGAGATCTGTTTGGCCGCGAGAACCAAGATTTTGATCGCTCTGGGAGAGTTCGAAGGATCAGATATATGGGAGAAGGCATGCGCCATCCGAAAAGATCTGCCCCATCTCAAAGCGGTCATCCGGGTGATGGGTCCGGGAGATGAAAAGGAAGGCGTTTACGGATATGATGAGATTATAACGCGTTACCAGGGTGACAAACTCGATTCGGGCCGGGTGATCGATCCCGATGAGGTTGCCTCCATGTATCATACGGGCGGGACCACAGGTACTCCCAAGCTCGCCCCGCACACCCACTTCAATGAATCCGCCATGGCGTTCATGGTCAAGGCGGCGACCGAACTGAGAACAGGGGAGACCACCCTGTGCGGGCTGCCGCTTTTTCACGTCAACGGAACAACCGTGACCGGTTCGCTGCCGTTTTCAATCGGCGCGCACGTGGTCCTCCTTGGTGTTATGGGTTACAGAGACCCGACGGTCATGAAGAATTTCTACAAGATCGTGGAACACTATCGGGCCGTGACCTTTTCTTCAGTGCCGACGGTCCTTTCTGTGCTGTTAGACATCCCAAAGGGGGATGCGGACATCTCCTCCCTTCGCTATGCCGTATGCGGCGCAGCCCCACTTTCGGTTGAGTTGTTCAAACGATTCGAGGCCCACAGTGGAATGAAAATCATAGAGGGTTACGGGCTCACCGAGGGGGCCTGCGTTTCTTCTGTCAATCCGTACCACGGGGAGCAAAAGATTGGTTCCATCGGGATCCGGCTCCCCTATCATGAGATGAAGGTCTTTGCCGTGGATGAGGAGAATCGATTCATAAGGGAGGCCGAACCCGACGAAATCGGCTCCGTCTGTATCAAGGGACCGAATGTTTTCAACGGCTATATCGACGATGCCCACAATCGCGGCATCTGGGCAAAGGAGGGGTGGTTCAATACCGGAGACTTAGGAAGACAGGACACGGATGGCTATTTCTGGCTAACCGGCCGCAAAAAGGAACTCATCATCCGGGGTGGACACAATATCGATCCTGCGGCTATTGAGGAACCCCTCTATCGGCTCGATGGCGTTCAATTGGCGGCGGCGGTAGGACGACCCGATCCCCACGCCGGAGAACTCCCTGTGGCCTATGTCCAACTCCAGGAGGGTTCCGACCTTACATCGGAACAGATCCTCGATTATCTGAAAAAGGAAGTGGGCGAACGGGCGGCTGTGCCGAAAGCGGTCTTTATTATCGAACAGGTGCCGCTGACGCCCGTGGGCAAGATCTTCAAGCCTGCCCTCAGATGGGAGGCGATCCGACAGGTCTATCAGGAAGAGCTGGCGACCTTAGCAGTTATGGTTGAGTCCGTGAATGTGACGGTTAAGGAGGATAAGGTTCACGGGTCATTAGCCACCATCACCGTCAAGCCGGCTTCGGGTGCCCTCCCTGAAGACATCAGAAAGAGAGTAGACGACATCCTTGCCCGCTATACGATCAAGTATCGCCTTGAGATCATATGTGAACAAGGCCATCATCGTAGTGACCGGCCTCGCCAAGGCCATGTGGGTGCTCCAGAGGATTAGTCCCGCCGTCATCAGGCGGATGATGGGGAGGGATCTAAGAAAGGCCCGCAGAGAGCTGAGGATCGGGGATTAGGGTCCGGAGAGATATTCGTACCGGAAGGTTGAATCCTTCACGTAAGACAGGGGAAGGGTGCAATAGTAGAAGCCATACTCCCGGCTAAGTCTTCCGTAATTGCGGTTGCTCCAGAGCCTAGTTCAGCAATGCCCAATCCGCCTACTGCATCCACCGACGTCTGTCCCTGCCAAACTTCAGCAAAAATTCCTTTTTGTGACACCAATGCGTGATTTACCCTGTTAAATGTTTACCGAATGAAATCCTACGCCTATTTCATAATAGCGCAGCCTATTTAGTCGATATTGAAAAAGCACATTAGCTATTAAAATTATTGGAAAAATGGTCAAAATATGATATAAAAATTTGCAAGATTTCAGCATCAAACCTTCAATTTTCTTGCAAATTTGATATCCCATGCCACGTCCGGGCGGGCACCCGGGCGCCGGGCGGGGTCGGGCCACGTTAAGTAATTGATTATACAGGCTTAATATCCCAAAAATAGGTATTTTCAGGCCCTATATCGCTCTTTTTGGCCCCAAAACGAGCCCTATAGGGAATCGAAGGTTCTCGAAGTTGATACGATTCCCCAACCTCAATACTTTTTCGTTCGATAGCCAACACCCCCATTATTGCCTTTATTCTCTCAACAAAACTCCTATTTCCAAAGGCAATGTTCTTCGTCCATTTGCTCTCCCGACCATGGTTTTCAGGTTCAAGAGCTCCTTCAATCCAGTACCTGCGGGATTCCTTAACTTCTTCAAGATCTCTCCTAATTTATCTCATGACAAGTTCTCTTTGCTCAAGAAAGCTTAAATACAACTCCGCTGTTTCTTCCGGTTTCTCAATCATGGGTAGATGGCCCACGGCATCCATCACCTCTGCCTTGGCATTGGGCATAACCGCTTCGAGAATCTTTGCACCGGATACGTGAAGCACCCTGTCATGGGCACCCCAGACGATGAGTGTTGGAACCGGCAGGCCCTTCAGCAGGACCTCCAGGGGCGGAACGTCCCGAGAACCAAGGAGCTGTTTGAAAATTTTGCTGTTGAGTGGCTGATGTTTGATGGCCTCTTGAATGAAGTACTTTTTAATGGGACGGGGTATGAACGGTCTTTTCACAAAAACAAAATCCAGCAAGTGCTCGTAGTCTTCGGCGCTTTTTGCAACCAGTGGATTCGGCTTTCCTTCCTTCAGTCGTTGAAACATTTCACTTGGTTCAGAAGAGGCAACGCCGCCCGGTGAAATCAGCAGAAGGCTTTTTAATTCCTCTGGATAGGTTGATGCATAGGCTCCCGCGATGCTGCCCCCCATGGAGCTTCCGCCGAGATGAAACGACTTGATTCTCAGAGCTTGGACAAATGCATTCACCCGCTCAGCCTGAGCGCTGATCGTATAGTCGGCGTCAGGATCGCTGCTGCTTTCCCCGAAACCTGACAGGTCCGGAGCAATTACCCTGAAATGTGGCGTGATATACTTCCCAAATCGTGTCCAGTTATCCTTGTTTGCACCGAATCCGTGGAGCAATACGAGTGCATCGCCTTTTCCTCCTTCCAGATATTCAATACGCAACCCGTTCACAGTGATGCTGTGCTGCTCAAGCCTCCCGGCACTTCTTTCTATCGTTCTCAGAAGATCAACCATCACCCCCGGAAATAGAAAATAGACGCCAACCAAACCGAGGATGATGACTAACGGAGTCAGAATTAATATCTTCTTCGTCTTATTTGCCATGGTTTTTCCATACCCTCTTTCAAAAAACTACTATGTGATTGCGGAATGCCCGATTTTCTCAAGCTGATATGATCAATAGTTGATGGTTGATTGGAACCCCTGTTTACTTCCTCCTTCAGAATTCACACCGAACGAAGAATTCACCTGAAGCAAACGCATCAGGTTTTTGGGTCTAGTGGAGTTACAGGTTGTGTAGAAAATTAAGGGATTAATATGGATAGTGATAGAATGGCAGAAAATAAGGAAAAGTCAATGCTGTTTTAGTACCGATAAAATACCTGTAAAAAATAGGTATTATCTAATAAATGACGTTAAAGTGGTGGATGTGAACACTAAGCAAAGTATTTGAATTTGCTATCTATTGTGACACGCAATGCTGCCCAATATCCTGTTGCCGGCGTTTTGCCCTTAAGTCTCAATGCTTTCAGTTTTTATCGTCTTTAAAGCCAATTTCCCTGTGGGCGCCATCACAAAAGGGCTTGTTTTTTGAACTTCCGCACCGGCACAGTGTGCAATGTTAGCTTGATACTTCCTCTGCTCTTTTGTCACACCCGAAAACCCGGATGCGGCCGGTAATATAATAAGGTGCATGTCTGCTGGGGGCAGGCCATTTATTTGCAGTTACCGGGACTTAATCTGACAGAGATCAGTAGCTGGCCCGGATTTGAGCGGACAGAAGACTATTTATCGTAATATGCACTCCTGGAGGGTGAATTAAGGCATGATTACGATCACAATACTTAAAAATATAGTAATTCCATTATTATAGCAGTTCCGTTTGACTCAATTGTAATCTGATTTTCAATTCAAAACGATCACATATTGTGCCTTTGTCTAGGCTTTGGTTCAGTCTGTAACCCGGATTCTCCAATTTAAGTTGACAACCACTATATTTTCAGTTTTAATGAACGTAACTTAATTTATTAAGGCACAAGTAAACCCAATAACATAACCCTAACCTTCTAGAGAGAACTATGAATAAATGTTTCCAGAAGGTACCGTCAAAAGAGCCTCCGCGGGGTTTTAAGACCCGTTTGGGGGCTTTTGTATTTTTTAACATTAATTATGATGATTTCCCAAAAAGACTGTTCACCGGTCATTGAGAGGAGTCACGCCAAAGTGTGACGGCGAAACAATATCGTGATTTCAGGCTGTTATAGCCAATGAGATTGCTTTGTCCCCCTAATAATTTGACTCCCAATGACATCAAGAGAGACTTTTTACAAGCCCAATTTTGATAGTTTCGTAAAAAGTCCTATGAACGGTCATTGCGAGGGGTGAAACTACGAAGCAATCTCCTGATTTCAAGTAGTTACACCAACTGAGATTGCTTCGCTTCGCTCGCAATGACAGGTAAAATGACTTTTTACAAGCCCAATTTTGATCATAAGTTTGTTTCGAAATTCGAAATTTGGAATTCGTATTTAAAAGCCACGATAGAGTCCGGGCTTGATTTTGCCGCAAAAACTTGACGTAAATTTTAAGATCTTTTCTTGCGTTGATGGCTAGGGAGAGATGTGTTTGCCCATGACACAAGAATTGGGCAGTATGGTGTATCGCTCGAGGAGTTTCAATCCAATACCTAACCTTAAGAATGTATGAAAGGAGGCAAGGACCATGAAAAAAATTACTTTTGGATGGAGCGTTTTATTGGCTGTCTGCCTTATCATGACCATGAGTTTTCCTGCTTGGGGGGCCAAGTCGATCAAGATCGGCGTGATTGGTCCTATGAATTTTGTCCAGGGCAAGGGGCATTGGAATGGGGCTGTGATGGCCAAGGAGAAGATCAATGCCAGGGGAGGCATCCAGGTTGGCGAGAAAAAGATGAAAATCGAGCTCGTCAAGGCGGATTCTAACGAGTTTTTAAACGTTACGGATGCCACCAATGCTATGGAACTGATCTTAACTCGCGACAAAGTGGATTTCATTGTGGGGGGTTTTAGGACCGAGGCCGTCCTGGCCATGCAGGACATTGCCATGGATTATAAAAAAATCTTTATCGGATGCGGCGCAGCCCACCCTGAGCTCTGCTTAAGGGTGGCCAAGGATTATAAGAGGTATAAATACTTCTTCCGGGGCACACCTTTTAACTCCAGTTATCTGGTCAAGACCTGTTTTATTCATATGGCAACTGTTGGTGCGATACTGAAAAAGGCCCTTGGCATACCCAAGGTAAAGGTTGCCGTCGTTGCTGAAAAGGCCATGTGGGTTGACCCGATGATTGCTGCGGCCAAGGGGTTTATCCCCAAGATGGGTATGGAGGTCGTTGGCACTTGGAGACCTTCCGCCGTGGCAACGGACGCGACGGCAGAGCTCTCAGCCATCCAGCGTTCTGAAGCGCATTTGATCTTTACCATTTTTTCCTCTTCTGTGGGCATTCCCTTTGCAAGGCAGGCTGGGGAGCTTAAAATACCTGCAGTCCAGGTGGGTATCAATGTGGAGGCCCAGAAGGACGGTTTTTGGGAAGCCACCCAAGGGATGGGAAATTATGTGATGACCATGAACACATATTGCCGGGATGTGGAGTCAACTGTGCACACCAAGCCGTTTGTGGAGACGTACATTAAAAGATTCGGTGAGGTGCCGACCTATACTGCGGATACATATACCGCCATAGTCTATAACCTGGTCCCCGCAATTGAACTGGCAGGTACGCTCGACGCGGATGAACTGATCCCCATAATTGAAACGCGTGAGTTCCTTTCGCCCAGTGGCACGGTAGCATACCTTAAAGATGCTGAGGGTCGTCACCTTCATGATCTGAAATGGGGCCCCGGATACTTAACCAGCCTGGGCGTCCAGTGGCAGGATGGCAAACTAAAGGGCGTATGGCCGAACAAGTGGAAGGCCAGCAAAGACGCACCCGAGATCACCTACAAGGGCATTGTTCCCTACAAGATACCACCCTGGGTCATCGAAAAATACAAGAAATAAAACA
>CP070700.1:2079890-2087441 GCA_020349865.1 Desulfobacteraceae bacterium | reverse complement strand
TTTATTCACTCGGGACTAAGTGTTGAGTGAGCAATTCCAAAGGTTAGACTTATAAAACATACGTTATCATATTTGCGAATCGAAACACTAAGCACAGGCGTGCAGCAAACCCTAACCATTTCCTGTTTGCTTATTAGGAATTACACGTTAGTTCACTTCGCTCACGATTGGAATCTTGGAATACTGGAATGATGGAAACCGGGAACCCGCCGCGAAGCGGTGGGACTGAGCCAGCGAAGCGGCGCGAAGAATAATGGGTTCCGGGAAAATGGTTTAATGGACTATTGATAACACCCCTCTTGACAAGGAAGTAAAAAGTATTCATAAATGGGTACCTTCCTTATAAAAACCAACATTCTAATATTCCATTATTCCATGTGCGAGGCAAAAACAATAGACCTCAATAAACATCTATAATTTCAATAAGTTTTAGGAATTCCGAGACGTTCAATTAATAAATGCATTAAGAGCTCTTTCCAGATGGGTGGCATTTATTTTGCATTTGATATTTACCTACACTTTATGATTATATCACAGGATACTGTTCCAGACCGAAGGTTATATCAGTTTCTTTAAAGGGCCAGGAAAGGAATAAATCTTCTAACCTTTAACCCAGATTGTGAAGTAGAATCCGTAGCAAGGCGCAGAAAACCGTAGCGAAACGTGCAGTTGGAGCGATTTTGTGACGCAGGCATATGAGTAAATATGTCGAGAAGCAAAATCGGGAAACAAGCGTTGCAGCAAGGATTTTTAAGTCGCAGTAGGAGGCTACTGCAAAATCTGGGTTAAATAGGCATTAAGATAGTTTACTTGATTCCAATTTTTTTACTTTACTCTTAGGAGGGAATGACTATGAATTTTTTAAAAAAAGTAAGAAAGCCGCTTGCCGTCCTGATGGTTTTGACCTTCACGGTATTAACTGTAGCTTGGCAGCCAGCCCAAGCCGCCATGGTAGGTACGAGTCAGATTCTCAAGCAGAATCAAGAGGATCACCATCGTGACCGTCTTCGCAGTCTCCTCGATCGTGCAGAAGTACGAGCCCAACTGGAGGCTTGGGGTGTGGACAGTCATATCGCGAAAGCACGCATTAATAGCCTCACCAACGAGGAAGTGGCAGCAATCGTCGAGCGATTAGACCAGCTGCCAGCAGGTGGTGATGGTTTTGGGGTCCTCGTGGGCGCTGCCCTGTTGGTTTTCATAATCCTACTGCTGACTGACATCCTCGGCTATACCGACATTTTCCCGTTTGTAAAAAAACAGTAATAGCGCATGTCCGTTTTAGCCGTCATCTTCCGAAAGACGGGCGGCGGCCTTCTTATTTCTATTGTCCTGACTATGGCGGCCAGCTGTGTCCACCTTAGCCAGGATCTACCTTCTTTGTCGGGTCAGGGCTTGCCGGCCAGCATGACGATCGCTTCCGTTCCATTTTATCCTCAACAGGCTTATCAATGCGGCCCGGCAGCGCTGGCCATGGTACTTAACTGGAGTAAGGCAAAGGTGACTCCGCAAGAACTTGTCCCGGTGCTTTTCACGCCGGTTCGGAAAGGTACCATGCAACCGGCTTTAATAAGCGCGGCCCGCAATCAGAACCGTTTAGCTTATCCCATCAAGGGTGTCGATGCCTTACTGCAAGAGATCGCAGCCGGTCATCCGGTGATAGTTCTTCAAAACCTTGGATTTGGCTGGTTCCCACGCTGGCATTACGCAGTGGTTATTGGCTATGATTTCACCAAAGAGACCGTCACCCTACACTCAGGGAAAGAACCACGACGAGTGATCAACTGGGAGCTTTTTATACGAACCTGGAAGCGGGCTCAACATTGGGGTTTGGTGATTTTACCGACAACGCAGCTGCCCGCCAGTGCTGGTGAGATATCCTACCTTCAGACAGTGCTTGGCCTTGAACAGGCCGGACAGTGGGAGGGAGCCTTCAGGGCCTATACTGCAGCTCTCGAACGATGGCACCATAGTTTAGGGGCTCTCATGGGACTGGGTAACAGTCACTACGCCATGGGGGATCTTATTATGGCGGAAAAGACCTTCCGCCAAGCAACTGAATTCCATCCTCAAAGCGGTGCGGCGTTCAACAACTTAGCTCATGTGCTCGCAGAGCAGGGGCGTTACCCCGAGGCCATAAAAATGGCCCGCCGTGCCGTATACCTTGGAGGAGCGAATGAATCCCTGTATCGGCAAACCCTGTATGAGATCGAGTCATTACAACTCAGGAATCATTGACATGCAGTTTAGAAAAACTTGCGCCGAAAGAATCAGAAAAAAATATGTCGAGTATATGGCTAAAAGTTGGCAGATAAAAGTCATTTACCTATTCCCCGAGATGTATAGATGGCTCCGATCCGCAGCCTCCTTAAACTTGGCACTTTTGGCGATATTCATCTTAGCAACATCTTGCGCTACTCAGACACGACCAAAAACCATCGAATCCCTTAAGATTGAGGGTGCCCCAGAAATAGCTAATACCTATTCTGATTATCATGGGATAGAAAAGCGTATTCGCGATGAATACATGCGCTGGAAAGGCACACGGCATAGGCTGGGTGGAACCGGAAGAGATGGAATAGATTGCTCTGGCTTTGTGCGGGCGATTTACAAAAACATTCTCAAGGTCGAATTACCCCGTACTACGAAAGAGCAGATGAAAGAAGGCATACCCATAAACAGAGATGAACTTCAAGCAGGAGACCTTGTCTTCTTTAAACCACCTACCTATCCTGACCATGTAGGTATCTATTTGAGCCGAGAGGAGTTTGCCCATGCCTCCAAAAACAAAGGCGTAACGATCTCGCAAATCGATCGGTATTATTGGGGCAGATATTACTGGACCGCTCGCCGCATTTTATTCAGATAGTGATGAAAAAGTAAGTTATATCTGTATACGTGTGGGGGATAACATCCTTAAATAATTAAACAACTTAGTCGCGCAGTTGACGATCATACTCTCTGGCGATGATCTCCCTTTATGCACCGTGTAACCAACGCAAGCAGTACTCACTGCACGATACCTCGCTACATCAGCAAGGGACACGCATGGCCCGATAATCCAATGAAGATTTTTTCAAAAAGCGATAAAGGACTTGACTAATGTCTCTGATAACTTAAGATGAAAGTAATTATGAAAATGCATAGAATCTTGCTCTTTTCGTAAGGTGGATATGTACCGGTTGATAGCCTTATTAGGTCATCATTCCATTTAAATCAAATGGAGCCCGGAATTGGGCACACATGATTATGATGTTAAATCCATTCGGCTATATTTTTCCGCCTCATTCAACGGTTCGAAGCTCCTCCCGTGAAAAGGGTGCTGGAAAAATTTCAGCCACTGTGCTTTTGCATCGGCCTACCAAGCTATTTGCCTTCAGACGCTCAGCACGTGCCTTCCCATTTTTGACTTTGTTTAACTCCGATTGGAAATCTGTGGAGCACTGCATTGCGCCATAACCTAATTCCAACACTGGGTAAGGCCGGCTCTGACTCTTAAGCCTCCTGTCCTAGCAAACAGCGACAAATGTCTTTAGATGGGTGTAATCTGAAAAAAATATTGTGAAACCCAATATTGATGGTTTCGTAAAAAGTCTTATGGACGGTCATTGCGAGGAGTGAAGCGACGACGCAATCTCCTAATTTCAAGGTGTTACAGCCAATGAGATTGCTTCGCTACGCTCGCAATGACTTTAGTACAGACTTTTTACGAAACCATCAACCCTAGCGTTGCAAAAGTCGAGGGTGCCGCAAGTTTGAGGCGTCACAGGTTGAAGCCGTAGTATCCTACTGCGAACCCTTGACAACAAAAGAGATGTGGTGCCCTCGGCTTTCCCGAGGGGTAAAAAACATGGTTATTTTGAAGCTTTTTGTCGAACGCACAAATGATAATGTCCTGTAATATCATAGAAAACAATATGAAAGCCCGAAGTATTAAGGTTTTTAATAATGTTAACCATGTTGTTTATGCAACACCAGGGTTAACTTTATCCATAATATTTACACATGCTTCCGCCAAATCAGCCCCATGAATAGGGTTGCCGCGATATTCCCCATCACCGAACAAGTATACACGGCCTTTTTGGGCCATTTTAAATACTTCCGTTATATCTGAAAAAAACCCGTTGGGACGAATAATAATATGCTCAATATTGGAGAGTTTGAGTTCTTCAGCAAATTTTTCTTTTGCTTTGATAATTTCAAGTTGTTTCAGTTTGTCTGCGTTGAGCACAGATACATACATAAACTTTGAAACGCGACTTTCAAGAGCTTCATTCAGGATATTCTTATTACCCTGATAATCTGCATCCATATAGGTAAGGCCATTTTTTTGTTTTGTGATTCCCAATGCTGAAAAAACAATATCAATATCCTTGCACAAATCTTTGAGGGACTCGGGTTGCGTTGCCTCACCAATAAAAACATCATCAATATTGTGCCGTATCGGTTGTAATTTACGGTTCTTCCGACACAGTGCTCTTATCCAGTACCCCTGCTTCTTGAGCTCTTTTATTACGAATTGGCCTAAATAACCCGTTGATCCTGCAACTAATATCCTTTTTCCCGTGACCATTTTATTACGATCTGATCATAGTCAGTAACATTTTAAACCTTTTGACGGCTTTTAAAGCATGCGGTTCATTAGCTGGCATTATGATCATTTCATTTTGTTTCAAATGAAACGGTTTTCCAGATATTTTAATTTCTACCTCACCATCGAGGACTTGAACCAAAGCGTCAAACGGCGCGGTATGTTCACTTAAACCTTGCCCCTGATCAAATGCAAATAAAGTGACCGTCCCTGTCTTTTTTTCGATAATGGTTTTGCTTACCACTGTCCCATCTTGATAAGTCACCATATCAACTAATGAATTGGCTTGTAGATTATTATTCATTTCTGTCTTCCTTTCAGCATGAATTTAATCTGTATTTTTTTAAATCGAGAGCATAAGCAATTAGTATATAGTTTTATTTATAATTTGATGATTAAAGCCTCTGACGAGGTTTTTTTAAACAATTCAGTGAATTCCAAAAGTTAAAAGTTCAAAAGACTACGGCATTTCATATACATCTGTCTTCATGATATGGTCTATAATCTACTCGAAATCTTATACCCTCAGTTTATGAAATGGGGTCATCCATTAAGTTAGTGGCTGGATCCCTTCAGACAGATGCTCTTCTGCTATACGGCGTGCAGCTTCGTCGGTTGTGATGCCCTCCGCCTCGGCCATTTCGAAGATCCGCTGAAGTGCGTAGCGGACGCTTTTGACTAATTTATGTTCCGCTTCTGCCTGCGACCAACCCAGAGTCTCTATCCCTGGAATTGCCATTGCTCCGCCCACATTGACTACATAGTCCGGTGCGTAAATGATGCCTCTCGCACGAAGCTTTTCAGCATCTTCCGGACTGGCAAGCTGATTGTTGGCCCCGCCGGCAACAACTCGGCATTTCAGCTGGGGGATTGTGTTTTCGTTCAGCGCATCACCTAATGCGCAAGGAGCGAAGACATCACACTCTGTCGTAAATACCTTTTCAACGGGAATGAACTGCAATCCGAGTTCGTCCCGAAAGCGCGGGATGATCTCGTCATCCACCTCGCTGAATATCACATCGGCTCCTGCATTGCGCAAGTATTCGATCAGTGTTTCTCCAACACTTCCCACCCCCTGTACAAGTACCTTCCGACGGTCAAGTGATGCCTCTCCATAGACATGCTCACAAGCAACCTGTATACCCGTAAACACCCCCAGAGCTGTGACCGGACCGGAAGACCCGGCTCCACCGGCTGCAGGTGTACGACAGAAGATGTAAGGGGTGCCGGTTTCGGCGATGATATCCATATCGGCGGGGGAACTACCTACATCCGGCCCTGTATAGAAAAGTCCATTAAGCTGATGAACTAGCCGGCCATAACGCCTAAGCAACTCCGGGCGAGAGTCCGGCTCCAAGTCCTTGGGAATGGAAATGACCGCCTTTCCACCTCCCCGTTCGATGCCCGGCACGGCAAACTTGTAAGTCATTCCTTTAGCGAGTCTGAGAGCATCACTGAGCGCTTCTTCTTGATGAGGATAATGCTTCATCCGTGTTCCACCCGTTGCCGGACCAAGTTTTGTAGAGTGAATAGCAATGAATATCCAGGCCCCGGTGGTTCGATCATAGCGGATGATGACAGTTTCCCCGTCCCATTCTCTAATTAATGACTCAATCACAGATAGACCTCCTCGTCCATGGCGTCATTGTAAATCCATAATAACAAGTGTGCCCGCATCCGCCATCTTCACTTTCATTGACCTGTTCATACATCTGCTTTTCTTTCGATAGTGCGGTAACAACGTGATCCTAAGCGCCCTAAAAACTAAGCTCCTTCCTTATGAGCAAAGGCTCATAGCCAAAAAGAGCATTCAGGTGGTGAAGCAGAGCATGTTGACCCTCTCTGTTCCAAATTGAAGTGATTTCCGCGTTTACTTCACGGTAGTGCTCCAGCGAAGCGTTGATATCGTGATCTTCCAAAGAACTACCAGCCATACCCTCACTTATAAGTCCTAACCAGAGAGAACTGACTCCCATGATAAAAGATGGCCAGTTTCGCTGGAGCACGGGCGACCACCGGGGATCGCTCATATCCCCAATCCTCGGCCGCGAGGGGCCCGCGGGGTCATCTACAGTGACTTTCTCAACAATGCCTGCTTCCAGGGCTTGTCTCAGGATCTCATTCTGCTGGATCTCCTGGAAGATCTCGCCGGCAGCATCAGGGTCTGCATAAAACAAAAAGCTAACCTGGTGCCCTGCCTTGTCGCGAGCGGCTCTTCTATGAAACCTCCAGCAAACCAGCTCATTGGCATGCTTTTCCAAAACTGGTCCAACAACAGCATGAGCCAAGAGCAGGTCGACGGTTCCATCAGCTTCTCTTTCAGAAGGCCAGAAGATCTTGAACCTGCTTGCCCACCAGAACGCATCATTCCGTGCCTCAAATGGGAGTTTAACACGAGCCAAAGGACCGTGAAGCGTAATCCTCTCAGCGGTGCAGCTCAAGAGAGACAGAGCCATTATGCAGACAAGGAAAATAACAAGTGGCAATTTGTGTTGTGTTGTTTTCATTTTTTTTATTGAATCTTTCAGGGTTATCATCGTTTGCCTTGCGCTATTGCAATTCCATTCGAACGCTTCCCATACAGGCAACGCGATACCCGGGCACCTTTATGGGCGTATTCGCGTTCCTATCTGAATCGATCATCGGATTTACGATCCGAGACGGTTTTTCTGGCTTCTTCAAGCCAGCCTGTGCAAACATCCGTGTGAGCATCAAATTCAGGCACATACGGCTTGATGTCCAGAAGTGGGGTGCCGTCGAGAACGTCCACGTTCTCGATTCTAAGTACGCCGCTTTCAATACTGTGAAGGCGGACGATTGAGAACCCGATCGGATTGGGTCGTTTGGGGGCACGAGTGGCAAACAGCCCTCGCTCCTGAGAATCCATGTAGGGAACCACGTGCAGTTTGAATCCCTGACTCCGATGGAAATGGTACAGCAAAACAATATGGGAGAAGCCGGCG
>CP070700.1:2051305-2079790 GCA_020349865.1 Desulfobacteraceae bacterium | reverse complement strand
ATGTAGAGAAAGACCTTGTTGAGAAGATCCGATACTATGGGCAGACCCAACGCATCCAGTGAGGCAATGATCACCAGGATCATGATAAACCAATAGATCAACGCCCCAACGATCTCTGATGGGGTTTTGATAATATTACCCTTATCTAAAAAGTCCTTCACTCCTGTCTTCTCCCCAGCGCTATCAAAACGGACTAGTTTTAGAAGTTTTACTGCCCCCGCCTTCACCAGTTTGGCAAGGATCAACCCGGCCACAAAGATGATAATGGCGCCGATCAACATTGGGATAAAGGCCATGATCTTTGTGGCAAACGTATTCCATGCTCCTGTAACGACTGTCGTAAGTTCAATTCTCTTACCTCCTTTCTCCGTTGATGCTTATTACTCTAATAATTTTTCTCCCATAATCTTTTCTCACTTCGCCAGTGACTACCACTTCTTTCCGGATATGCGACATTAACTCCTTTTCCATGTCATAACTATCAAGGAGATACTCCTCCTCATCGAAAGTCGAGATTGCAATGGCAATCACATTGCCTTCTTCATCCCAGGCCGCCGGAGTGATAAGGCCACGGATAGTTATCAACTCATGGTCTGCATCATATTTTCTGTTGATGCCGCTCTCTTCAATGGCACGGTAATAGTTGGGGTTCACACGCTACTCCTTAATATGTCGGGACAGAACTTTTGTGATTTTGACCACGACTAGTGTAACTGACTAGAAGCCTTGCGTCTTTGCCTCCATTTCATTTTGCCGGATTCCATCAGATCTAAAACTGTTGCAGTTACTAATTCCTTTTCCCCTGGTATCACAAATGTTTTAACCTTCATCCGCCGAGGTAGACAGCAATAGGTGTGCCAGATCTGCAACTTATTGATATCTAATATCTTTTATTCCCACAGGCAGTTATTTATAGGAACTCATAGTTCTGATGACCACAGGTGAATAGTCTGTTTGCTCCCTGTGATGAATTTAAAGGGGTCTAACAAATTGAAATAATGAAAAAATAAGAGTGAGAACTTATAGTTCCGGTTTTTCGTGTTTTGGAACTCAAAATTCCGAAATTTTGTTTTAGGCAGTAAGGGTTTTGATTCATTATCCCTGGGAGGGTGTACAGGCCTAGGGAAACGCTTCCCTAGCGATTTTGTGGCTAATCCACGCCCTAAACCTTCTTTAAGAGGGACTCAAAGAGGTCTATAGGTATTGGGAAAAGGGTCGTTGAATTATTCTCTGCCGATATCTCCCTCAAACTCTGCAAATACCTTAACTGCAAGGCCTCAGGGTATTTATGGATAATGGATGCCGCCTCTGCAAGGCGATTGGCGGCCTAGTATTCTCCTTCTGCATTGATCACTTTGGCCCGCCTTTCCCTTTCCGCCTCAGCCTGTTTTGCCATGGCCCGCCGCATCTCTTGTGGCAAGTCGATATGTTTCACCTCTACCATTGTCACCTTTATCCCCCAGGGATCTGTATGGTGGTCCAAAATACTCTGCAATTGAGTGTTGATCTTCTCCCTCTCGGCCAAAAGTTCATCCAGTTCCACCTGCCCGCATACACTCCGCAGTGTGGTCTGGGCCAACTGAGAGGTGGCAAAGAGATAATTCTCTACTTCGATGACTGCCTTGTTGGGATCCATAACCCGGAAGTAGGTTACCGCGTTCACCTTCACAGAAACATTGTCCCGAGTGATGACATCCTGGACTGGGACGTCCATGGTCACCATGCGAAGACTCACCTTAAGCATCTTATCAATGATCGGTATAAGAATGATCAGACCGGGTCCCTTGGTTTTGATCAAGCGACCTAATCTAAAGATAACGCCCCGCTCATACTCTCTCAAAATCCTAATGGCCGAAGCCAGAAAGAAAATGATTAAAACCAGTGCCAGAATGTAAAACACGCTATCCCCCTTCTAAACTGTATAGGGAATCCTTCTACCCATCTTTCGCATGGATCAAGGTCCAACATCCAAACATGTTTACTGGGGCAATCTCCACGACATGGAGCGAACTGTCCGAAACGAAGTCATCAATGGAAAATGTTGGCCTGAAGCCGATAAGCTTGGCAAACGGCGACAGCAAAGACTCATAGACCCCTATAAGGCCATTGCCATTGGTAAAGTGGTTGAGGAAAAAGAGATCGCCACCCTGCTTGCAAACACGTTTCATCTCAGAGACCATGGAGAAGGGATTTTGCACGACAGAGGCCACGTAAATCGCGGCGACTTTGTCGAAACAATTATCAGAAAAGCTCATGTTCTGGGCGTCCACGAGACCAAGCTCGGTGTTCCGCATCCCTTCTGAAAAGATCCGCTGGTTGGACCGAGCGAGCATATGGGGAGAAATGTCGATGCCCACCACGTAGGTGCCTTCAGGATAGAGGGGCAGTGAAAGCCCGGTGCCAATGCCAACTTCAAGAACCCGTTCTCCAGGCAGACAATTCATCTTCTTGACGACAAGTCTCCGTCCTGGTTCGAGTACCCGTCCGAAAAGGAGGTCATAGGTTCGGGCATAACGCTTGTATGCGACAATGATCGAGCGGTTATCCATTTTCTATGTAGAATGCAATCAGGGTAAATTGTGCTAAAAGAGGGGTTAACCTATAAAAGGAAGTTTCAAGCATGTTTCAGACTACTGCACTATAAGGAAAACCCGGTGCGGTTTAACAAGTTATTGATGTTCCACTAGTCTTTTGGGAGATCAGCCCCTTCTAGGACAGTGTTTCAAGTGACCGTTTATATGGGCAGGTCTAACTTGCCTATCTCAGAGCACCGGCGGCTCAAAGAATCTTCAATGAAATCGATGAGTTGAAGGGTTTCATCGTATAACTTTCGGCCAAGCTCTCGGCTGGCCTGAAAATGCAGCTTCTGGTAATCTTTCTTCCTCTTCTCCAACCTGTTCTCGATGATATCCTCCATGGACTGATCTACATCGCCAACCATCATCCCCCTTAGCATGCCCATCAGCCCTAGACGGTCCAGGTCATCCGCATCAAAGACCACTTTCTCGGCTGCAGTTTCCGGGAGTAACATGGAGGTCTCAGTATGGCGAACTATAATCCGCACGATCTGTTTACGGATGTCTTGACTTATACCCACAGCCCTCAGATATTCCTCGGCGATAGTAGCTCCTCGTATTCCATGCAGCCGTCCGCTATTGGTCCCAATTCGCCCGATATCGTGAAACAACGCTCCAGAGATCAAAACGAATGGGTCTACTGGGTCAGGGATTCGTTGGGCGATCTCTATGGCATAGTTGGCTACAGCCAATACGTGAGAGTAGTCATGGCCCTTTAGCTTGTCGTGCTTGTCTCGAACGAATACTTCTATATGGTGAATAATGGATACCTCTTTCTCACTTAACTTCCTAGTGAACATAAGTGGTCTCCTTCCTCACGCGCCGTCTCAGGGCCGAGTGTAAAAGTATTTTTTATATTTTTAGCACATACTGCGGGAGCAACTTGGCGACGAGTTCGCACATATTCAGTTCCAAGGTCTTTAGCACTACTTCCCGGCCACGATAAATGTAAGGGATCTCACGAACATCGGAAAGCACCTTTTTGCCCCGGTCGTTGAGCAGGTCTACCTCGAAGTATCTATGCGCATTGTGTTCGAATACTCGACTGACATTCAGTAGATCGGGAAAAGCATAGCCAGAGCCATGAGGGATGATGTTCGCTTTCTTCAACCTGTCATATACTCCTAACCTTTGGGATCGCTGCCTAAAACCCAGGGACTCGATATCGTTCTCTTCCAGGTTGGGCTTACCCTTTACCAGATAGGCAGGCAAGTCCGCCCTCAGTACAAAGGGGAAGACGCAGTCAGGTTCTTTTTCGTCGAACTGGTGACAACCCAAAAGAATCTCATTCATGTTTGCCAGTCCTTGGTGCACTTCATTAGCGATAAGTTTGAACTCACCGAAGAGCGCTTCTGCTGCAATATTACGCTTTTGTTTGGAGTATTCTTCTGCAAATCGGTAAAATTGATAATATTCCCTAGCCCGAGAACCGGTCAAAATGTGAAGAGGCCCGAATGGAGTATTGAACCTCTCCGCCATATTTCTGAGGAGGGGGCTTTTATCATAATAAAGGCCGAACCCAATACGGTTGTCCCCCGTTAGTTCGCGGGCAGACGAATGGATGATGAAGACATATTCGGAAAACTTGACCTCACCCAGGGGTTTTACCCAAAAGAGGTCTATGAAATGGTTAGAGAGATGGAAGTCCCACTGGACCTCAATCCCATCGATTTCTCTCTTTCCGCCCTTTAGCTTGTCGACCATACGGACCAATTCTGAGCTATCGGGTAATCGCTCGATCCCGCCCACCAGCATCCCGCAGGTATTGGGCTTTACATCGAGGATTACCAGTTCGATGTCCCCATCGCCCCAGGTGACTTTCCCTCCATAGCCAAACCCGCTCTTCCATCGGGCCACGTTCCGGGTAATGGTCATGTCCGGGGTAGAAATGAAGGTGGTATCCGACTTCGTGCCAAGCTGCTCCTGAACCCAGTGGATTTTGGCTAACCCATACTTCATATTGGCGCGACAGAGGTGTGTCGCTCCATCTCGCAGACCTGTGGAAAATATGTGGGCCTCGGCACGAGCCAAGAGTTCATCCTTGTGTTCCGTGTCCCAGCTTCTTTCCTGACGATTCAGTGATTTCAATGATGATACTGACGGCATGATATAATCGTAAGCAAGTTCCTCTGCAGCTAATGGCTCTAAGGAAAAATTGAGAAGGATGGAAACTCCCGATCCTAATTCAATTAAATTCTGAAAAAGTAGACGTGGAATTCTTAGTCCAACTTATTGCCTTCGTTTTCTGGAACGCAAAGCACTGGGCGTTTGATAAATCTCAGGACCCTCTCAGTAGTGCTTCCGAAAAAGATAGTATTCATATCCCCAGAGTTTCCCCGACATCCCATTACAACCATGTCAGCACCGCTTTGGATTGCCTTCTTGTTTATTTCAAGATATGGTGTCCCTTCCGAAACTAACCCCTCCACACCCTCGCCATCCATTCCTTCCTGACGAAGGACATTATGAAGTCTCTCTTTGGCACGAAGAAATAGCTTTTTAGTGATATCCTCCTCTGGCCCAAGGCCGTGGCGAACACATCTTTGAATGAAATCTTCCTCAATCACATGGAGTACCAAGATTCGAGCTGGCTTTTGTCCCAAGACGGACTTTGCTTTCCTCAATGCCAACAAGGAGCAGGGGGAAAAATCTACTGCCACCAAAATTGTGGAACCTTTTTCGGTCATCCCTTGCTTTTCATCTAGTCTCTGGCTTTCCATGATCGAGCTCCTATTTAGGACCGAAAGTTAGCAAAAATCATATTTCCTGGTTTTGAAGAGTAGACCTGACGATAGTGTCAGTGGAAGGAGGAGGAAGACTGCTTGTTGAGTTTATGGAGTTAAGCGTTCCCTGCGTTGTCTTGATATGCATAATTGTGCTGCAGCAGAAGCATTTGACCGGACCTTCATATTCATCAAATACTTGGTGGTCCAGGTTCAACTCATACCCGCAGAGAGTACAATTGATTCTCATTGTCTTTTCCCCCACATTTAAGACTCTTGGTGAATAAGGGAGACTCGATTCGCGCGGCGTTCTCCTGTGGTGAGGTTAAACGCTTTACCTCCTGAGTCTTCCTAAAGCCTGCATGGCAGACTAGGCTAGGACTGAACAGAGCCCTAACTTCGACCTAGCTCGGTTTGTTCCCTACTTATGGCTTTCAATTCCGTTCCATGAATTTCATAAAATTCTTCTATTTTCCTATCCACCCTCTCAATAGTTTGAATGATCTCATCAATTACCAATTCCGGAGGAGTGGAACGGGATTTTTTTCTATCTGGCTCATGAGAATCTCTGTTCATACGAATTTCCTCTAACTCGTTCCTGCCATACATCGCACACATTTCTCATAACCAGATTCACTGATGCATTTCAAGATTTCACGGGGATTACTGACACAACTTAAGATTCCATTATAGAGTACCTGTCCTTTGTCAGCGGACACATAATCCAGAATGTACCCAGTATGGGTGATGATCAGTCCCATTTTGGTCCGTTCCAGCTTAATTTCCATTTTGGTTTTTGATCTTGTTGGAGTGCCATCCTTCTGCAATAAATTAGCTATGGTTTCACCCACGAGGGTAATGTTCTCCAAATCTACCCCTGATTCTGGTTCATCAAAAAGCATCAGATCCGGGTCTTGCGCCATCAATTGAAGCAATTCAGAGCGTTTAATTTCACCACCTGAGAATCCGGCATTCACATCACGATCCAGAAATTGTTCAAAATTAAGCTGCTTGCACAGGGCATCTTCATCCAGGTCCCAGTTCGCACATATCTTGAGCATTTGTCGGATCTTTAATCCGTTTATAGTGGGAGGGCGCTGGTAGGACATACCAATGCCCAACCGGGCCCTTTCGTTTATGGGCAGATGGGTGATGTCTGTTCCCTTAAAAATTATTCTTCCGCTCACCACATGATATTGCGGATAACCCATAACAGTCATCAGAAGGGAGGTTTTCCCTGATCCGTTAGGACCCAAAAGGATATGTGTTTCCCGTGGCTAAATTTCAAGATCGATATGTTGGAGAATTACCTTTCCAGCGATTTCTACCTGCAAGTCTTCTACTAGTAGCATGGGAAAACTCTTTTATTCTCGAGCACTTGAAGTACTTTGATTTGCCTTATGAAGCCTAATGAAATTTGTCCGTAGCTAGCAGCGCTTTCTCTGCCCTTTGGAATAAGCATCAAAAGTTGTTGTCGCTGGGATTCGGTATTTCAAGGAAGCTGCTTTGCTATTACTGAGATCGGGTTGCTAACCCCGCAGCTTACTGCGGGGTTAGCGCTCACTAGGCATTTTCAAAAAACGAAAGGAAAAGCCCCTTTGATTTTGTCAATGTGACTGCCTTCCTGAGATATTATTCCTCAAGAACCTCGTATGAAGTCACGGTGATTAATTTCATTCCCTCTGACTCCTCGACCGTCCCTGTTACTCTCACTCTCCTGTCAATGAGCCTGACCAGTTCATCGCCTTTCTCGGTATCGGCAATGTCGTACACCTGCTCATCGTCTGTCACGATCTGATAGTTATCATTCACAGTTCCTACCATGGTCATATTCTCCGCTGAAATAGCTATTCCACAGAGCAAAGCAATGATAAGCATGGCAGAAAGTCCCGGAAACAGGTTTCTTTTATTTCTTTTCACCTTTAAATCCTCCTCCGTGCTAAAAAGTTTTTCTTGTCTTGCTAAGCCGAATAATGTTCACTTTTCGAATAACCGTTTTCTTGCCCAAGAAGTTCTAGAGGACCATGCTAGATCTAGTCTTAAGTTGTATTCTCTTAACCGTAATTGTCTTTTTATTTTTATGCTCATTCATCAGGCCACTAACTTCTACTTCCTCCCGAATAAGCGCCCTCAATTTTTCCTCATTCTTATCTCTCGTGATAAGATACTCGTCCTCGTCCTGGGCCGAAATCGCGACGGCAACAACATTCCCTTTTTCATCCCAATCCACTGGGACAACGATGCCCCTGATTGTGGTCGGGCGGGTATCAGCCCTTTCCTTCGCACCACCTCCTTGCCCTCTACTTTTTTTCTCACGATCAACTTTCATGATATCCAATCTCAGCAATAGACATGCCAAAACGATAAATTATTGGTTTTGTTAGACTTTTCAGAGTATGCGCATGGCTTCATCAGAATTTCGGGTTCCGGTTTCCACCAAGGGGTAGGGCTCTATTCCATGAACTATTTCATATAAAGTGGACTAACATGTTGAATTGATGGAGGTAATTTGGAATGAGAAATGCAAGTTCCGGTATCTGGTCTAATCGGAATTTTCAGTTCCTGGGGCTAGCGGCTTATTGGGAGTATATCTGTTATTGCTGAGAAAAGAACTCAAGGTTCCCGTTTGTTTGGTGGGGTAGTGGGCGACTTGAATTTGTCTTTTCGGATGCCATATTTGGCCATTAATTTGTGGAGTTGGCGGGTCGTTATTCCAGCGGCCTGTGCAGAATCTTTAATACTGCCCTTCTTTTGCGCCAGCAGCTCTTTGAGATAGGTCCTTTCAATATCTTCAATGCCTCTGCGCCTCACCTCAGCCAGGGTGAGTGAAGAATTTATCGGCAAACTTGTCGAAGGAATTTCGGATTCAAACAGCTCGCTTGGAAAGCTCTCTGGGGTCAGTAAAGCGGAAGTTTCCAATATATAGGCCCTTTCGATGATGTTTTCCAGCTCGCGGATATTTCCCGGCCATGAGTAACACTTAAAGGCTTCCATGACATGCGAGTCAATATCTTGAACTTCTTTTGTATTTACCCTGTTTAACTTCCTCAAGAAGCCTTTGACGAGATGAGGTACATCTGCCAGCCGCTCCCTCAATGGGGGAATTTCAATGGGAAACACATTTAATCGATAATAGAGGTCTTTCCTGAACTTTTCCTTCTCGCACATTTCCTTTAGATCCACATTTGTAGCTGCGATGACTCTTACATTCGCATCAAGGGTCTCTTCTCCTCCCACGCGTTGAAAAGTGCCATCTTGTAATACCTGCAGAAGTTTAATCTGGGCGGACGGGGTAATGGTAGCAACTTCATCCAGGAAAATCGTTCCTCCACTGGCAATCTCAAATTTTCCGAGCTTTCTCCGAACAGCCCCCGTGAAAGCGCCCTTTTCATGACCGAACAATTCGCTTTCCACCAACGTATCTGGCATGGCTCCACAGTGTACGCTGATAAACTGGGCATTCCGTCGGTTGCTGTGCTGATGTATGAGATTGGCAAGCACTCCCTTACCTGTTCCCGTTTCGCCCATCAGTAGAACAGTACTTCTGGTTGGCGCGACGGATCGTACCTTATCGTAGATCGCCTTCATCTGAGAACTTTTCGTCTCTATTATTTCTAGCGATTCGGTTTCCCAAAATTGATCCCGTAAATACTCCAGTTCAGAATGAACAATAATAGATTCATGAATGTTGTTGAGAACGTGCTTTACCTCCTCAGGATCTATCGGATACGTAAGATAGTCGGTTGCACCAGCCTTCACAGCCATGACAGCGTCTCTGGTTTTTTCTTGGGAGGCCATGACGACAATTTCCACAGTGGGATAAAGACTCCAGAAAGGTTGCAAAGCCGCCTTGTACCCATCGGCTGGGACAGACTCTTTGAGAATTTCTATATCAATAAAGAGGAAATCGTAGCGTTTTTTTCGGAGTATATCCAATGCCGCCTGCTTGCTAGATGCATTTGCAATCCTGAATTCCGAACGAAAACAGGAATGGATTTGGCGGAAAGCTCCTTGATCTCTCGATACTAAAAGGATGGATTCCATCTTCCCCCCTAAGCGATTATAGAGCCACCTTTATGCTACACAATCATATCATAAACAAGAGTTTTGGAGAAAAATTTTACCATGGACGAAACCAAAGGCGTATGTCATTGCGCTCCGTCAATAGACGGAGCTAACGATATTCACCCTCACTTTACCCTGATATTTCCCCGCAATAAAAGCGGCAAAATCTTGGAGAAGTAGCAATCCTTTGTCACGAGGCCTATCTCATCTTTATTCTTTTAGGCACTGTAAACGCAAGGGAGTCCATGCAGATAAGCGCAGGAGATTCGGCAAGGACTATCTGTATAATGGTGGAAGGTCGCTTGAAAGAATCTTTGGATTGAAAGCGGTGATCTTCATGGCGGGACCAGGCATTGATCAGCACGAGCGCTGAGGGAACATTTTAGCTCCGAACAGATCAAAAAGGCGAGTGTGCATTCGACGAATGCAGCCTTTGAGCGATACTTCAAACTCGAACTGGATGATGTAAAGAATATCTACCGGAAGACGAAAGGGAGAACGAAAGAAAAGGGGGAAGTTATCAAGCCAGACCCATAGAAGAAAAAAGAAAAGGGATGAAAGAATTGACCCCGTTTGACCACTATTTTTAGTCGCCTACCAAGAGCTAACATCTTGATATTTCAATTAATAATGGCGCCGAAGGCGGGACTTGAACCTTTTGAAGATAGGGTGATAACCACTGATGAATAAGGGACTAAAGTGATTTAAGATGATAAAATAATTAGCTTTTCTGCCCCGATCCTTTTCGGCTTGAATGTCACTCAATATCATCTCACGTCATTGGTAGTCATCAAGAATAGGCACAATTCTGGGCACAATATGAGTATCAGTAGACCTCACCTGACGATTTGCGGTGGATGCTAGGTTCTGACCTTCCTTGAGAGTATGGCATCCCAATCCGAATCCTGTTCGGGGTCAATAGCATTGACCACAATCTAAGCTTTTAGAGGGCAGCCTGAAGTGCGTATATACAGCAGATATCACAGGCGTCTGATCGCAGGTTTCTTATGATATACTTGGATAATTTTGTATTGTCGGGTTGCTACACTTACAGCAGTATTCTTCAGTCGGCTGGTATTAAATGTTTCTTATCGTAAGTGTTACTTTTGGGACATCGGATTTATGCATGATTACGTTTAGAATGGTTGAAAATGGGTGGATTCCAGTATAGTAGCAGAGTGTTTTTCTTTTTGGCCAAATAACTTAGGTAAAAAATCCTGTAATATCAAATCCATACGTGTCTTTTCGACGGCTTGTGATACTAGCAAGATATTTCAAGATTTGTATTAAAATTTTGAAACAATTATGCAAAATCCTCTAACTGGAACCCTGGGCTATAGGAATCTCAATGGTAAAGCGCGTTCCTTGCCCCGGTTGGCTGGAGACCTGGATATCCCCCTGGTGTTTCTGGACAATTCCGTAGCTCACGGCCAGTCCAAGGCCCGTCCCCTTACTCTTGGTGGAGAAGAAGGGTTCGAAAACCTTGCCCATATCCTCTGGTGGGATACCACATCCGGTGTCCGAAATCTCGATTCTCTCGCTCCTTTTATCCGGACTCACATAGCTCTTGATGGTGATGACACCATTCTCTTGAATGGCCTCCACGGCATTGATCAAAAGGTTCACAAAGACCTGCTGCAACAAGTTCGAATCAAGAAGAGTATTGGGCATTCCGGCGGTTAAATTTTTTTTCACAGAGATATGATGGAGGCGAAACTCGTTATCCAGGATGCTTAAGGCCTTTTCAACAATATCATTGATGCTGGCCAAAGCTTTTTCGGGCTTCTTGTCCCGGGAGAACTCTAACAGATCCTGGATAATGCCTTTGCACCGTTGTGTCTCGCGAACGATGACGTCCAGGCCTTTTCTGAATGGCCCATCCTTCGGAACTTTTTTGCGTAAATTGGTGCCGAAGAGCAGGATACCAGTCAGCGGGTTGTTGATCTCGTGCGCGATCCCTGCAGCCATTCTGCCTAGGGCTGAGAGCTTCTCTGTCTGAAGAGCCAGTTTGTGATACTCATTTTCAAAGTGCTTCCGCAAAGTGATATCCCTTGAAAGGTGGATGATTCGAGTGATGTGACCGCTGGTATCTCTCAATGGGTAGGTAATGATTTCAAAATAGAGGGTTTTTCCATCATGATCAAGGTGAGCGTGCTCTGCCTGAGACGGCTTGCCAGTATAGACGGTATCTTTCATCGGGCAAGGACAGAGGATATTTGTGTGATGACAGGGACTGCTCAGGTTATGGGTAACATCGTAGCATTTTTTGTTCAGGACTTCGCTGCGGGTCGCCCCATACGAACTGAGAAAAGCCTGGTTGACCTCAAGGATCCTGTAGGTTCTCGCATCTAGCAACATTAGTGCGTCGGAAATCCCATTAATGATCGCATCTTTTTCCTGCAGTTGCTGAGCCAACCACTTCACGCGCTCATTTCTGCTCTCACCTTCTAACATTTTCTCCCCCTCTTGGCTATGAGGAGTGTATCTTGTCTACGGGTAGCCGTTTCAAAATAGAGATAAATAGGAATTAAAAAGCCAAACTAAAGATGGTGTGACCTTCTACCTGGGAGCGGCTAAATGAGGATTCTCTAGCCAGATAAGCGCAAGGAAAATCCGCAAAATCTTGGGGTATTCCACAATCAACCGCGAGAGTTTCGATTTCTCGCTAGCGCAAAAAATTCTAGGATTTTGAAAAGATCTCACAGCCTAGAGTGGTAAATAACGTAAGATATTCTGACATTATTTTTTCGGCTGTTTTACTACTAAAACAGGTTTAGGGCAGTGCCGAACCACCTTGTCCGCAACAGATCCAAGAGCCCATTGTAGAGCACGACCGAAGCCATGGGAAGTCATGACCACCAGATCAATATCATTGCGATCCGCATAATCACAAATCTCTCTGGCAGGTTTGCCGTACTGTCGGCTTATAAATCACTTCGATTCCTTGAATCATCTTCGATCTCAAAGGTAAACGGACCTGGAGATTTTTTAATGTATTCCTCGTCTAGAACCACGCTAAAGGTTACAGCCGGTCCAGTCTGCCCTTCTCCAACAATGTCATCCCTATTCCTTATCGATACCTTGTAGGCGCCCAGTTTCAGCCAGAGGGAAAATACGTTAGGAGACCGGAACTTGTGTGCACTCCTTTCCCAGTACTCCAAAGCTTTTATGTTGTTTCTCATGGCGGACTTTGGGGGAGGCAAAATGATTTTCTTATACACATATTTTTGTTCTTCCGCGGACCAGATGCGAACTTCGACAAAGTGAGAAGAATTATTTACGATGAAACCATAGCATAATCCTTTTTCAGGTATGTCCAAGAGGGAAGGCGACCTGGTTGGTCTCTCTTTCTGCCTTCCGCAAGCGGAATTCAAAAAACATAGCGAAATGATCAAAGTGCAGATAACCATTCTGGATGCTTTCATGCCCTCACCTCCTTTCCATGATGAAGCAATGATGAGCTGCTTCCTTACTCTCATAATACTCAAAATATATGCCAAAGACCGTCAGCAAAGGATCAGCGCTGAAGAGTCAAATAAATACAGGCCCTTATAGATTTTCTTCTTTCTCGGGCCCAGAATAATGCTTGCGGATGGAAACTATGAAGTGACAGTGGGTGGAAATCAAAGTTATCATTGATACTTGATATTCGGAAATAACCCTAGGAGGGTCCTCCTTGTTTAGGGTAACACTTTTTTCCAAAAAAAGACTTCTTCAGCCTTTCTGGTCTGGCCCATGGAATAGACGCTGGGAGGGTTGAAGATTTCGGATGGTTTATATGTCGGATGCAAGAGACTATAGCCAGGATCTGATAGACGAGCTGCTACATGAGGCTGATAAAATCAGGAGGAGAGAAGAACTCGGCACTTTACAATCTGTAAAAAACACTGACAGTCATTCCTATTGGTCGGTGTGCAGAAATCTACTCCTGTCATCTAACCTATATTTCTTTCAATAAGTTACCCTCATTCCCGTCCCTCCAATCTCTTGGCACAATTATTGAAGTTCTTATTCTTAGATTGTTTAGAGCGCATGTTCTCTGAACAACGATTTGACAATCTTGACAAGGTAACGAAACTCTTGCAATTGCGAAAGTTGCTGCGGCTCGCGCCCAACATAGAGGACTTCCGAGTGCAGGCTATAGAGCCCATATGAAAGGAGGTGATTTAACCAATCTACCTTTCTCTAACCAGAGAGATGAGAATTTTCGGTATATTCTAAATTGCTATGATAGCATGGAAGGAGGGATAAAATGAAAAGAGCTTGTTTGATTGTTTTCATTATATGTGCAATGGCCTTATCCGGCTCCCTCATTGCACTGGGCGGGTCTGTCCGAGCCGAAGAAGTCATCAAATATTCTTGTTCTGCCCAAATCTATGAAGCATTGGAAAAGGCGAGAATAGATGCATTTACTAAGAAAACCGGAATTAAGGTTGATGTGCATGTTTGCTCATCCGCCTCAGCGGTCAATTTAGTGATGCGTGATTTCACCGACGTCGCCGCAACTGGCCGGAGACTGTATCCGCGTCACAAAGAGTACGGCTATTGGGAGACCATTTTTTCCAGGGACCCATTAGCTGTTATTGTAAATGTACAAAATCCGTTAACTAACGTCACCGATGAAGAACTCAGGGAAATTTTCACTGGGGAGATAGGTAACTGGAAGGAACTCGGGGGACCTGATAAACCTATAATGGTGATTGTGCCTGGAAAAAATTCAGCAGCCTACAAGAATTTTAGCCGAAACCCCATGCATAGAGAACTGATCGCATACGATCTTATGGCCTATAAGTCAACTACGGTTGTTGAAGTCGTGAGTCGTTTTCCGTGGTCTATCTCTTTTATAGCACAAGGCGCTGCTAGACAGGAAGGAATAAAAGCCCTTAAGATTGACGGGATGGATCCCATGGATAGCAATTATCCTTATTGTCAGATGTTCTCTTTTGTCACCAAAGGAAAACCTTCCGGGGCTGTTAAAGAATTTATCGATCACATTAAGTCCAAAGAAGGCAAAGAGATCATGAAAAAAAGAGGCGTAATGCCGTCCCTTGAAGAGTGTGAGTAGATTTCCAATAAGCCATTGAACCTGTGATCCGCAAAGCAAACCTTAAACCATTGAGCTGATGCTTTAAGGTTTCAAGCTCAGAGAACATGAAAAGGCTATCAAGTGCTTCCAAAAAATCCTTCAGGCTTGATCCAAAGAGAACGCCATCCGTTATTACCATACTGCCTTGGAACTGGATCCCTCTATCGACTTTGGCAGGGAGAATTGGAGGACTTTGGAAGGAGCAGTTCAAGCCCATTGAAAGGTTAAAGGTCTTCACCATTCAACTGTCATCGAGGTTGCTCCGGGGAAAAGGTTCACTCTCTCAGAATTCTATTCATTTCAAAGAACAGGTCCAGCTCACGAATCACACCAACCACTTCCCCTTTACTGACAACAACTAAGCGTCTGACATTATTGCTTACCATTATATAGGTGGCCTCCAAGAGATTCGACTCTCCGTCAATCGTCAAAGGCGCTGGAGACATGATCTCACTCATCTTCTTTTTGGCCAGCGCCTTGACCTCTCTTATAAACATCCCCTTCCAGAACATGGGAGAATACTGGACACTGTCCGCCGTTGATGGCTTGGGAGCACTCAAATAGGCAGGCATGATTGATGAAAGTAGGTCTGTGACGGTCAGAATCCCCTCCATATTTCCCTTCTCGTCAAAGACAAGAATAGACCGGTGCTTTGTTTCCATAATTCGGCTGGTGGATACCTTTGCAGTGAGCGAGTCTTTCAAGATCTGAATGGCATCCTTGATGGTCTTTTCTTCTTTTACCATCGTAAAATCTTCAAGAGGTACCATGGCGTCAATGACCCTCTTCTCCTCAGGAAGAGGTCTCTTTTTACTGTGCTCATAGGCATCGGTAATTTTGGAGGCGAGAAGATCCATATCGCAAGGTTTTGCAAGATAATCGAATGCCCCTTCAACCAGGGCCTCTCTTGCAGAGGGCAATGCTCCGTGTCCGGTGAGCATGATGACAGGGACATGGGAAGCAAGTTTTTTTGTCTCCCTGAGCGCTTGATGTCCATCCATACCAGGCATTTTGACATCTAAAATCACCACATCTGGATTCTCTTTTAGTTTATGGATAGCCGCCTCACCGCTTTCAGCCACAATCGTATTGAATCCCCTTCTATCCAGAAGCTTTTTGGTGGTTACTCGAAACTGCGCTTCGTCATCGACGATTAAAACTTTGATCTTTTCACTCATTTTAGACGCCTCCTTCATTTGAGGGTTTGGCCTGGTTATTTCACATTACTTAGCAAAAGTTGCAACACCTGGATCAACAGGACAAATATGCATGCCGTAGCCACAAGTGAAATAAAGGCCTTCATGCCGCTTATACGACCCACTTTGACCATCCCGAGACCTATCAAACAAAACTTCCAGATACCCATCACCCAAGACAATCCTGGAATCCAGGCAGACAGAAGAGTTACATTGGCATATGCCGTGATTCGGAACAGACTCTGATACGTAAACACTTCCCTGCATAAGACGAGGGTGGAAAGATAAAGGATGAATGCCATGATGAAAGGCATTAAGAAGGCATTCAAAAAGAATATGAGATATATTAAGGCCTTCCCTTGTGCCATCATGAAGCCCGCCAGAAGGGTAAAGAGGATACAGGTGGACAAAAGGAATGGTAAAGCGCCCATATACTCCTTCCCTTTGCTCATTTCCTCATAAAACTGGCCAGGATGAAGCAGCAATCTCCCAGAAGTTTTTATAAATCCTTTAAAGGAGGCTGCCCATTCCCATTTTTTCTTGTCTCGAAGCAAGATCTCGTTTATTAGCATGGTCTCTCTCCTCACTTGAAGTTTCACCCTTACGGACGGTTGTGCCTAAATTAGTAAGGCATGAGCCCTGACCATCCCACCCATCTCCAGTAGGTGGATGCAATCAAGGCCAGCCCCGCTATGTTTGTAAACCAAAGAATCACGCCCACACGCAGATAGTCCTTCGCCTCCAAATATCCACTGGCGTAGACGATGGCGTTAGGGGGCGTCCCTATGACCAGACAATAGGCGAAGGATGAAGCTATTGCGGTTCCCATGGCCATAAAGGGGATCATAGAGGTTCCTGGATGCACAATGCCGGCCATGGCCAAGGTGACGGGACCTACCGCTGCGCAGGCCGGCCCGTCTGCCATGATCTGGGTCAGGAGAGCTGTGATCACATTGCCTGTCAACAAGAGCCCGATGCCTTCACCAACACCAAGGGGAACAGTCAAATTGACAAGACTACGTGCAATCCAGTAAGCCCCTCCTGTTTCCACCAGCACGCGACCAAAGATGATGGCTCCAGCATAGAGCCAGACGACACCCCAGTCCACCCTTGTCTGATAGTCTCGCCAGTTCACGACTCCTGAGATAATATAAGCGATGGCCCCCATCACGGCGATCACACCGATTCCGAATCGGATGCCCGTGAGCTTCATAATGAGGTTCTTTTCAGTAATCCAGCAAAATAACATCACCAGGAAAATGGCCATAGTGATTTTTTGCTGTCTAGTCCATTTTCCACCCACCTTGGCCGTCTCTCCTTTGACTACGTTGAGTGCTTCACCCAGGTTGGTGATAGACGGCTTAAATCGCCGGTTTAGCATAAACCAAGTGACTGGAATCAAAAAGACCAGAAATGGGATGCAATAGACACACCACTGACCGAATCCCATAGAAAGACCGAACATATCCTCTGCATAGCTCATCATAATGATATTACGTGCCGCACCTGAAGGAGCCAAGGAGCCTCCTATATTACAGGCCATAGCAATGGTAATCATGAGCATCTTTGCCAGCTCGGGGTCCTCCTCACCTTTGGCAGCCGTGGAGGTGGTGTAAAGGAGAATGCCTATCGGCAAAAACATGGCTGCCAGGGCATGGTCAGACATGAACATGGTTAGGGGCGCAATAATGCACACAATGATGAGGGTAACCCACTTGATATCCGGGTTTTTCAATTTCCCGAACATCATCATGGCAATCCGTTTATCCACACCTGTTTTGACAAAGGCAGTGGCAAACATGAGGCTCCCCATAATAAACCAGGTGGCGTCGGACCAGTAGAGTCCTGCAACGGTTCTCCTACTTACGATACCACATAGCATAGCAATAATTCCGATAGAAAAAGCCACCATGGGAAGCGGCATCGCCTCTGTTACAAAACAGAGGACCACAAATAGAACAATACTTACAGCTGCCTTGACATGGAAGCCAGCCCTAAGGGCCTTAGCCTTTTCTTCTGCGCTAAGTTTGTCAAAAGTTAGCTTCTCGTTTCTTAGTTGATAACCCTTGTCCATAATCTCCCTGAATCTGTCAGGAGGAATCTGTTTTGCAAAGGCCCTAATGTGTCCTAGATGCTCTTTTGTGTTTGGAATGCCATTCTCTTTGCACCATTTTTCATTTCTTTTCAGAAAAGAGGCATGGCCAAACGAGGATTTTTGAAGACTTACTTCCATCATTCTCACCATTTGGATCTGCCACTGGCTAAGTACAGAACTGCGATGCCCGAAGAGTTCTTTCGCAAAGAGCTCCTGAACATATTTGGGACCAAAGGCATATTCCACCCCCACATCTAGCATGCTTTTAGGGGTGGGCATGATGAGCAATAGAATGAGCACTCCGAGGGGTATAATGAAGACTCTCCAATTGATATATTTGTCATATCCAGAAGCCTTTTTCTTTTGCTCAACCATTATTTCCTCCTTTTTTCCAGGCAACTGATTTGAATATCGGGAGCCCTGTAACCCTTCTATGTGTGCACCAAGCTCTGTTTCAATCCGATCAACCACCAAAAAGCTTCAAACAACCATACAGAACAAACATCGCTATGGTGGCATAGAAAAAGAAGGTACGTTCTGTCTCTCTTGAGTATCTCACAACGCCCTTCTTAAAGCTCTGTTTCGTTCGGCCCATGTTATTCCTTCCTGCGCCGCTGTGATATGTGCGTTTATGATTGCTCTGTCTCTCGAATGATTTCCCTTGGAGACTTCATGAAGCTCCGTGTCTGAGCTACCCGAATCTTTTCCTCCAGCCTCTGCCTTTTCTCAAATGCTTCCTCTGCTTTTTCGATGAGCTCATTGATGTCTGCGGGTTTGGTTAAATAGTCGGTGGCTCCGGATTTTAAGCCTTCCACCGCGGATTCCACCGTGGCATGCCCGGTTAGCATAATAACCTCCACCAAGGGAAAGTGCCTCTTAATCGCCTTCAAAGTCTCGATGCCATCCATGCCAGGCATCTTCACATCCAGAATCACCACGTGGATGTTGTGGGATCTCAGTTTTTCCAGGGCCTCAACCCCGCTTGTGGCGATCATGGCCTCAATGCCTTTTTTTGTGAGCAGTTTTTGTGTGGTCTCTAAGAACCTCTCCTCATCGTCTACCAACATGATTTTCATTTCTTCCATATCTTACCCCCAAAGATTTTTTGGAATGCTTATGTTTACCTAAACGTGCATGTGTTGGACCTGCACCCTAACCTGAGGCTAGCAGATGAATGGTGAAGGTTGTACCAATGTCCTTTTCACTATCCACCTCCATGACACCGCCCATGTTGTTGATGATGCCGTAGCAGACAGAAAGGCCTAACCCCGTCCCGTTTCCCGCTGGCTTGGTGGTAAAGAACGGGGAAAATACCCTCTTTAGATTCTCAGGGCTAATTCCACAGCCATTGTCCGTGACCTTAATGACGACTTTCCCATTCTCTTCCGGCATCGCCTCAATACGCATCTCTCCGCCTGAAGAACCGTGTTTGCTAAGAATTGCGTCAATAGCATTATTGAAAAGGTTGAGTAGAACTTGTTGCACTTGCGAAGGATCTCCGTGAATGGGAGGGGTATCCGTTGAAATCTCCTGCTTCAATGCAATGCCATGAACACTCGCCTTCTTTGCCACCATTTCCGCAACCTCTGGTATTAAATTCCTTAGATCCACATCTTTAGATATAGGTTCCCCCTGTCTACCAAATTTGAGGATAGCTTGAGTGATTTCTCCACAACGGTCGACTTGTGAGCCTATTTGATCCATGGAATCTTCCAGTTCAGCCAGATCTTCCGAGTCACTTAATTCACCTTTCTCTTTTAGATTCGACAGGATGCTTGTAATAAGGGCCTGCTCAGATTTCATGATTTGAAGGGGATTGTTGATCTCATGGGCGAAACCTGCCGCCATCTCACCGAGTTCTGCCAAACGGCTAGCCCTGATGAGCTGATCACTTAGCTGCTCTTTTTCCACATCCATCTGCTCCATGCGTCTAACAATGCGATTGGTCAGATAAAAAGCCACTCCAATGATGGCTGACCCGCCGATGACGATAATAAGGACGATCAAGTAACTGGCCGCCCGAAGGGCTTTAAATGCATCGGCCTTTTCCTGCCTTACAACCAGCAACCATTTCTTATCTTTGATCCAGGTCGTGGCGTATAAATGTTCGTCACCTCTTGAATCTTTTTGAATAAAAGTTTTGATACCCTCGTGAGGTTCTGAATATGCAATGCTGTCTTGGTCTTTATCCATCAGATTCCCACCCGAGCGGCGCTCTGTCTGAAATACGCCTTGGGCATTCAGTATATATGCTTCACCTGTTTTACCAATGCGAACCTTCTTGACGAGTTCATTAAATATGTACGTATCAATGGTTGCGCGAAGTACCCATTTTATACCTGCTTCTTCTTTAGTGAGGGCAATGATGAAATGTGGTGTCCGACGAAAGCCCAAAAAGATATCGCTCACATAGTAGCATTCTTTCATGACTTGCTTGAACCAGTCTTCCTTCCCGTAATCCCTACCCACTAGTTTGTACGGTCCTTGGTATGCCACGTGGATGCCCTCTTCACTAAAAACGCCGAGATCAACGAAGGCGTTGGATTCTTTTTGCAATCGGATAAAGACATCATAAAGCTTTTGAGGGTCGCTTATCTCTTCATAGTCGTACGATTGAAGGATAAACTCGAGATTAGCTTTCCGTTCTTGGAGAAAGGATTCAATCATGTGGCGGTGGTCTCCGACAATTCGCTTCATGCTGGAAATGGTACTGGTCTCTATGGAAGTTGTGAAGTAATAGTAGCCGATACCCAAGATCAAAATAAATGGAATGACCGGTACTAGGATCATACTGGCTAGGATGATTTTTCTCATAGACCCATAGTGATTCTTTTTCATCGCGGCCGACATGCCTCAGGATCGAAGAATTCATAGAGTTTGAGCGCAAACTCTATGCCAAACACTTGAAGCAGTGGGGACTTGTATAACTTTCCAAAAATACAGGGATTATTTAAGTGGAGAGGTTTTTTTGTGGGAGGTATTGGAAGATGATGTGTCGGTATTTTTTACAGACTGTAAAGAGCGAGGGCCGTCGGAAAAAATTCCTGAGGCCATAGTCTGAGAGTCGCGCCTCTCAAAGGTACCCTATAGCCTCCTATCACCTGATCCAAGACGTTACTTTTCTTCTTCTTTTTCCTGCTCGAAAACCCTTCCTGGAAAACGCAGCAACTCTTTGATCTGGGCCTTACGGATCTTTTGGTCATGGATATCCTTTCTCTCAAAGGCCTGAGCCAGTTTTGTCATGAGATCTTCCAGTTTTATGGGCTTTAATAGGTAATCGAAGGCCCCCAGCTTCATCCCTTCTATACTGGTCTCCACCGATGCGTGTCCGGTAAGCAAGAGCACCTCGGTAAGGGGTTGGATCTTC
Source organism: Desulfobacteraceae bacterium (assembly GCA_020349865.1). The sequence goes on along the minus strand of CP070700.1, from coordinate 2,058,682 downwards.
TTCATCTCCCTCAGGGCTTCGATACCGTCCATCCCACCTGGCATCTTGATATCCAGGATGACCACATCAAAGAGTTTTTTCTTCATCTCTTCTAAAGCTTCCTCGCCGCTCGGAACACCAGTAGCATCAATATTTCTTTTTCCCAAGCGATTGACCAGTGTCTCTAAAAAATCCTCTTCGTCATCAACGACCAAAACTCTGAGAGTATCCATGTGAGCCTCCTTCATCCTAATTTTTTTTCTGGGACTACAATGGGGATCTCCACTGTGAAAGTGGTGCCTTTTCCTCTCTGGCTGCTCAAGGTGATGGTCCCCCCCATCTTTTCTATGATATTGTAGCTGACCCACAGCCCAAGACCCGTTCCCTTCCCTTCGGTCCTCTTCGTTGTGAAAAAAGGATCAAAGATCTTTCTCTGGTCTTTTTCTGAGATGCCAGGGCCGTTATCGGTCATACTGACAGCTATGTGCGAATTAATCCTCTGACTTTTTACCTGAATTAATCCATCTTTGCCTATGGCGTCAATGGCATTGGATATGAGATTCATGAACACTTGCTGGAGCTGGGCCTGATCGCTGGCAATGATTGGCAGATCGGACGACAGGTCAGTCTGGATTGTGATGTTATTGATGCGAGCGTAGTTTTCCAATAAGACTACTGTCTGATTTAAGGTTTCATTAATATCAACATCCTCTAAGCGGGGTTCCATTCTTTGGGCGAAGCCGAGCATATTGTGAACAACTTTTCGGGCGCGTTCCACATGTCCTTCTATTTTTGTGATGGAGGTTTTGTATTCTTCAAGGTGCTGGCTTTTCTGAAACTCCTCTTCGTCCAATAGGTCTTCCATCCAGCCGGTCTTTTGTATGATGACAGCCAATGGGTTGTTGATCTCGTGGGCCACGCCTGCCGCCATTTTCCCTATTGCAGCCAGCTTGTCTGATTGAACAAGTTGCGCATTGAGTTCATTCATCTTAGTGTCAGACTCTCTTAAACGCCTGACGGTCAAGCGGGTGGTGAAAACAGTGGTCAGAATAATTGCCAAAATGCCAAAGCTAATGATGGCAATTTCAACATTTCTGGTTGCAAACAGGCCGCTCATCTCCTCGTCTGGGTTCTGGCTGATAATCAAAAGCCATTTGTTGTCTTTCAACCAGCTACCGGCACAGAGGAGTTTCCTGCCATGGCCACTCCTTTGTTCGATAACCGTGGTCCCCTTTCCAAACAGGGTACTCTCCAAAGTGGATTCTGACATTATCTGGCTGCCAAAGCGGGGGCGCGTCTGATAGAAACCAGCCTTGTTGATGATGTAAGCATCCCCTGACTTTCCCACCTGGGCTGCTCGCACTATTTCTCCAAAGATATCGGGATCAATGGTCGCCCTCAGTATCCAAATCTGTTGATCTTCTTGCCGTCGAACAGCAATGATGAAATGCGGTAACTGCCGGTACCCTAGGTAGACATCACTGATGTATACACCCTTGCTCATCACTTCGCCAAACCAGGGCTGCTCATAGTAGTTCAGACCTTTAAGATCGTAGGGGCCTACGTAGGCCAGATGCTGCCCTGCGCTGTTAATCACGCCCAGATCCACGAAAGCACCGGCCCGGACATTCATGACCTCAAACATCTTTGAGAGATTTTTTTCTTGTACCATATCATTGAAACTATGGGTATCGGCCATGGCCGAAAGAATGGCGGTACGTTCCTTCAAAAACAGGTCCACAGCCTCTGCCTGGGCTCTCGCCCGATATTTTATCTGTTCCTCGATTTTATCCTTATACATGCGGACAAACTGGTAATAAATCGTTGCACCAAGAAGGATGAGTGGGGCAAAGGAAACCAACAGAGTTATAGAAATGATCTTTCTTTGAAGGCTTACATACACGGAAGTTTTCATATCAAATCTCTTCTCCCCCCTTCCTTCTCCTGATCAGCCGAGCGCAGGCCACGCCATGAACCGCCAGTAGCCCAATATAGTCCAGAACCAAAGAACAAGCCAGGCTAAGATGGTTACAGGGAGACCGTACTTTACAAAATCGAAAACGTCCAGTAATCTCTCCCCGGTCTCAGGGTCCCTCCCCATACCAAAGGCAATAGCATTATTGGGGGTCCCTACGACCAAAAAATTGGCAAAGGAAGAGGAAAAGGCGCAGGCCAGGCCCAGTTTCCAGACATGAACATTAGCCAGATCAGCCATAGGCAGGACGATAGGCCCTAAGGCGGCAACCGTTGCGCCGTCACTCATAAAGTTGGTCATGGTCCCAGTGATCAGGCTGACACCCACGGCCAAAGTGTCTCCCTGGACCATAAAATCTGGCAGAAGATTGACGAATTTATTGGCCAACCACAAGGCCCCGCCCGTGAATTTGAGGCCCACACCCATGGCACAGGCGGCGGCATACAACCCGACCACATCAAAGGCTACACCATCCTGGATATCATCCCAGTTGACAATACGGCAAAGGAACATGGCCACGACTGCATAAAGGGTGGGGCCGCCCAACCCGGCGTGTTCGCCCAAAATAATCCATCCAGCCACAAGCAGGATCAAAATGACCGCCATCATGGCTTCCTGCCCGCCGAACTTGGGCATCCTGGCCACTTCCGCCTTGACAACCTCGCTCGGGTTCATATCTTGAACCTGGAACCTGGGTTTACAGCGGATATACATGTAGGCACCAATAACAACGGCCATGAGGGGAACAAAGGGCATGCCGTATTTCATCCAATTCAGAAAGGAAATCGCACCCCCATATTCCATCAAATAACCCACCATGATAGCATTTCTTCCCCCGGCAGCTGGAGAGCCTGGGCCGCCATGGTTGGCGGCAAAGCAAATACCTAACAAAAGAAAAACGGCTAAGGCCCTGTCCTTTTCTATGCCATACATCTTGCATGTCACCTTGTAGACGCCCATAAGAACAGGGATGAGGAGGGCCACAAGGGCATGTTCAGACAAAAAGCTTGCAGTCATAGCGAGCATGGGAAGAAATACAAAGGCAAAGGCCCTGGCATTCTTGATGCGGCTCAAGAGGATCAAGCCTATTCGTTTATCAAGACCTGTCTTGGCAACGCCTACAGCCACAGCTAAAATGCCAAAAATGAAAAAGACTGCATCCTTCATATAGGCCTTGGAGATTTCATTGATGGGAAGGATGCAGAAAAGATACAGCATTACTGCCACCAGGAGATCCGTGCCACCTAGAGGCAGCGTTTCCGTCCCCCAGAGAAAAACGGCTAAAAAGAAGATGGCGAGCATGACCTTGGCCATCTGGGCCGCCTCTCTGGGTGTGATCAGTGGTTCCGCCTTTGACGCTTCCTTGCTCCCGGATTTTTTCGCTGCCTCAAACGCGTTTGGATGAAATTTTCTGTTGATATTATCAGTAATGGTATTAGACCCCTGTGACAGAATGTATCCGGGGGGATTCACCTTGCTTGCCAGATCGATCATACTCTGGGGAGGGGGAACAATGACGAGTCCTGCAAATACAAATGCAGCTATTAGTAATAACTTGGGCTTATACCCTGGCCTGCTCGCCCATATGCCCGATTTAGGATTACTGTTATCTGCTGGCAGATGTGCCATACTCTCCTCCTTTTAATGGATCTATTGATTTTCAGCTAACGGATGAAACCCATAAAAAGCCCGGGAAGAAGACATCAAAGAATTTTCTTTGTTTTTCTCGAGTTCCTCCCCCATCAAGGGCGAGGGTTTGGGTGGGGTATTCCCACTCCCTCTAAGCCCCTTCCTTTGAGGGAAGAGGATATCATATTTCTGGATGGATACTGGCTAACAGAGGCAATAGTTGTGCCAAGAGAAAAAATGAGGAGGACTACGGCTAAGCATTTAAATATAAAAGATATTAATGAAGAATGGGGAGTTCTGTGCTCCTCTCCAAGAAAGATTGTCTGTCAGCATTTTTTACAGATTGTAAAGAGAGGATAAAACTGCATTCCTTCACTGTTTAAGGACGATCACTTTTAGATCTTTCATGATTCTTGCCATGTGATGATTTATTGACCTACCGTTTGACATGGCCATATCCAATTGCCGGGTGTGCATGTTGAGATGCCCAAGGACCTTGAGGCGCTGCTCCATGAAGCTCTGATCATAACCTTCCAGCCGGGCAAATGCAGCGTCTTCTTTGACTTTTGTTTGAAAATCATATTCTTCGAGAATCTGTGCCAGCAAGCGCGCCCGGAAGATCCTCCTTTCGAGGTTTGCCGCGCCTCCTTTGAAATGGAAGATGATGTAATTGTCTGTGGCTCTTTCCCCCACGAGTGCTTCCACCGTGCAAAAATGAAACCCAAACCGCAATTGTAATGTACAGAAATTCTTTGAAATCATACAATAATTTCGGGTAGCATAGGGTGAACGGATGGAGGGCTCCAAAGCCGGGTTCATCGTGGCTTCCAGGAGCACAGACATGAACCCCCTGGAGTCCACTGGAGGCGGGCCTTCCCAAGGAACAGCCATCAGGCCCTCCCAAAAGGCAAGCATAGGAATCGACGCGATATCTTCCAGCCTGACATAGCCGCCATTCACCTGTTCTTTAAACCCGTCATCCAGGTTGATGACCCAGTAGATCATGGGCACGTCACAGATCAACTGCTTACTGGATCGCTCCAAAAAACGATGCTCCTTCCCGAACCGAAACATCTCCTCCACCGCCTTTTCGTGGCAAAAGCGGGTGATGTCATGAAAAGTCTTGCAGTTTTCGGGTTTGAATTCATGGGAGTCGGGGTCCATGAGATGCAAAGAAGTGATGTGCCGGGCGGCGCCTTTGAGCGCCTCAAAAACGGGGCTCCCTTCCATAACGTTTTTCGGCTTTTCCTGCCTCTTCAATAGGGCATCGATGCGGCCCTCATGGACTCTGAGACCATCAGTATCCACGGTGACCCACTGACCATTTCTTAGCCGATCAATGGCCTCCTTCACTCCGAAGAGCGCGGGAATGCTGAATTCCCTCGCCACACTGGCGAGATGACCCGCGATGCTTCCCTGTTGAGTGACGACTGCAGCCGCTCGATTCAGGAGCGTGGCCCAACGGGGTAAAGATTGAGCTGTCACGAGGACGCCTCCATCGGGAAACTGAAGGACGTCTGCATCCTTCTTCACTGCGAAGACCGGACCGGCCGCCACGCCCGGACTGGCCGTGACCCCTCCCCGAAGGATGACAGATCCGAGTTCCCTTTCCTCGATCGCTTTTTCAGCTTCTTCCTTTGAAACATCCATCTGCTGCAGTGCCCGACATTGAAGAAAAATGATCGATCCATCCTTTCCAATCGCCCACTCGATATCCTGGGGTGTACCTGAGTATTCTTCGACGCGTACCGCCAAACGGGCAATTTCCAGAGCCTGTTCATCACTCAAAGAGGCCATGTGGATTTCATCAGCAGTCATTTCCGTGGGGCTGATACCCTCATCGAGGTAGCACACAAATTTTTCTTTTTTGATAGAGATCTCCTTTTTGCGGATCACCATGGGAGCCTCCCTGGAGATGATGAAGAGATCCGTAGGCGCACTGCCGTCCACAACCGATTTGGGAAGGCCCCAAACTGAATTGATGACGATGGAGTCGTCCCTGATATTCACGGGATTTTTTGAATAGGCCACTCCCCCCGAAATCGCATCGACCATGCGTATACATCCCACACACATGGCCACATCTTCATCTCGGATTCCTCGGTTCAACCGGTATGTCATGGCTTGAAGGCTGTACTTGCTGGCGATGATTTCCTTGTAGGCCTCTAAAATCTTTTCACTGCTCACGTTGAGTTCTGAATGGTACTGCCCCGCAAAGGATATTCCGGGAAAGTCTTCGCCCAGAGCACTGCTTCGCATAGCCAATGTCACTCCCTCCCCTTCCTCTTCCTCAAGACGCCTGTAATGATCGAGAATGGCTTCCTTAAGGTCTTCGGGAAGCGGTGCAAATATGATTAGTTGTTGGATCGAAGAACTGAGTCGGTAAAGTTGGTCCTGATGCTCCACGTGGGCAGCCTGGATGCGCCGATCGATTTCCTCCTGGAGGTCATTGTGTTCCATGAAACGCTGGTAGCCTTCGGCGGTGATGACGAATCCGTTGGGGACCGGCAAATGGATCCGGTTTCTAATCTCTCCCAGATTTGCCATTTTGCCACCCACGTGGTCCGCCAGGTTTTTGTCCACGTGTTGTAGGGAGATGACCAACGGACCCCCTTTGGGAAGGCCTCTGGGGCTAACGATCGAGTTTATTTTCTCTCGGATTTCATTGAATCGCCCATAGAGATCTTCATACTTTTCCGGATACTTTTCTGGGGCCAGTTGGTTCATATTCTTGATGATCTGAAAGACATTGGTGGAGACCTGGGTGCATTTGGCCCGAACAAAGCTCATTCCAAAAGGCTGAGCCCCCCTCAGTACCTCCTCCATCTCAGCCATGATTCCCAACGCCTTGCGGTTGGCATACAATAGCACCTTGAAGTGGTGGTAACGAGCTTTAAAGGTCAGACGGAGGTTTTCCACTGTGGATGAAGAAGACATTAACAGCTTGTAGATTTTTCTTAATATTTTCATTGCCTTTTCTTTATTTTTTGCTCTTGAAAGAATTTTTTCTTACAAGCGTCTTGAAGTTTGTAAAGGATTTCATCGGTATTCCAAAGAATCTACTTCGTCTTCGACGACCAGGAATTTAAATGTATTCATCTGCATCACCTCTCCTGATGGACCGGTTCTTAGATTTTTTGAACCAGTTCTTCCAAATCATATGGACTAAAATCCTATTTTCGACCAATGAACGGTAATACAGTTTACTTGTGGGTTTATCTCGATTCATATCAGTGTCAAGCTGGCTGTCGTGCAATGTCCTTGTCGAGCTGAAACTGATTGGGGTAGGACTTCCGCAGCACCTCTAAGACGACCTGTTTAAGGTGGTCAATATTGGTTCCCTTTTTTTCCACGAAAGCGGTAGTACTGAAGATACTTGGGTAGTCTGGATAATCTGAAAGGAAGGCGTGAACGACCACTGGTAAAGTGGGAATACGATCCCCCACCTTTTCCAGTATGGACAGTTCCTTTGCATCCGGTAGATCCAGGTCCAGGATCAGGAGGTCCAGATGTTCCTGTTTGAAAACCAATTCCAGGACCTCTCGGCCACTTTTTGCTAACTTAACCTGGTAGCCCTGCCCGATCAGCTCACGCCTTAAAAACTCTCGCACATACCGGTTCCGGTCGGCTATTAAAATTGTAAACTGCTTTTTCACGTGATTTATCCTTCCCGAGAATTACATACTCTGGAAAAAAGCAATGGTTGTGCCAAATCCATAGATAAATGCGAATTAAAATAACTAATTGATAAAGAAGGGAAAAAGCGGTTGTCAGGAAATCAAGGACTTTGATTT
>CP070700.1:2040871-2051205 GCA_020349865.1 Desulfobacteraceae bacterium | reverse complement strand
CAGATCAACATTCTGATTAACAATGCCGGTATCTATACTTCGTTGATTCCCGGACCCATGGAGAACATCAAGGTCGAGGAATGGAAAAGGGTAATGGATGTAAACGTAATGGGAATGTGGCTGTGCTCAAAGGCCGTGGTTGGCGAAATGCGTAAAGCCAGTGGCGGTCGAATCGTCAACCTAAACTCTGGCGTCCCGTTTAAGGGGATCCCTTTCCTTCTTCACTATGTGGCTTCCAAGGGCGCTGTTATTGGGTTGACAAGAGCTTTGGCTAAAGAATTGGGAAAGGACAACATTCTGGTAAACGCTATTGCCCCAGGATTTACGTTAAGCGATGGCGTGATGGCCAATAAGATCCAGCTCAAACACTTTAGGGAAATATCAGCTCAAGTCCGCGTTCTGCAGAGGGATCAACACCCGGCAGATCTTGTAGGCGCTGCCAAGTTTCTCGCAGGCCCCGATTCCAGTTTTATTACTGGTCAGACGATAGTTGTAGACGGCGGTGCCTACTTTCATTAATATGGCAAGTTCTATCAGCCTTAGGAGTGATCATCACCTCACGGCGTGTCTTGTGCTGCCTTGAATTGGTCAAGGGTTAGTGCAGCGCTTATATGCTCTCAAATGTCAAGGATTCTTGTCAAAAGGAGGTATTATCATGAAAAAGTTTAAATTGGTAATGTCAGTTTTGTTGACGGTAGGTCTGGTAATGTCGTCAGGGTTTGCTACTGCCGCCGATCCGATCAAACTAGGCATGACTGGCGCTTTGTCCGGCCCAGGAAGCGATTTGGGCCTTGACGCCCTTTATGGCATGGAAATGGCGGTAAAGGATATCAATGATGCCGGTGGAATCAATGGCCGTCCCCTCAAGATCATCTCCAGGGACGACCAGTACGATCCATCAAAAGCGGTGACTTTCGCCAAAGAACTGGTGTTCAAGGAAAATGTCGTGGCGTTCTTTCCCTCCACGGCTACTACGCCCAATGTCGCCAGCGAGCAAGTCACTCTACCGGCCAAGGTGCCGCACCTCATTGCTGGCACAACCTCAGACATAGTTTGTCCGGTCGGTAAGTGCAATCCCTATGCTTTCAGACTCTCAATCCTCAATTCCTGGCAGGGCATGGCCTTAGCGGATTTTGCGGCCAACAGCATTAAGGCCAAGAAGATTGCTCTCCTTTATGACAATACAGAGTATGGCATGGATGGCAGGAAGATGCTTTTGCCGGCATTGGAGAAATACGGGCTCAAACCCGTCTACGAGGGTACTTTCAGCCTAGGTGATGTCAGCATGACGGCTCAGGTGAAAGGCGCAAAAGACGCCGGCGCCGACTGTGTTATCACCTGGAGCCTCGGGGCCGAAGTGGCCCGGATCGTTCTGGAGAAGAAAAAGCAGAAATATGATGTCCCATTGCTCGGCTCGGAAGCCATTACGATGGCCAATTTCCGGAGCCTGGCAGGCGGCGCAGCTGATGGCACCTACATCGCTGATCGTATGCGTGCGGCTTATTCGGATCCCGATCCACAGATCAAAAAGTTCATGGACCGATATCTCGAGACCTATAAGAAAGATCCTAATATGGCCGTGCCATCTTGGACCATCACATATTATGATACCGTCATGTGGTTGGCGGAGGCCCTAAAGAAGGTTGGTCCCGATCGGGCCAAAATCCGAGACGCCTTAGAAAGCAGCGGCACCTTTGTAGGGGTAACAGGGATCAAATACACCTTTAGTGCAAGTAAGCACAACGGACGGAGCCCTGAAGCCGTCAGCATCGTGATGGTTAAGGACGGTAGACTCGTTGACCCAATTGTTAAGTAGTCCGAGTATAAAGAGCGGGAGAGCCCGAAGCTTTCCCGCTCAAGTAACGTGTTGAACTGGTATAGAAACACTCATGTCTGGCCTTCTTCAACTCATTTTCGGTGGCCTTTCTGTCGGAAGCATATATGGGCTGGTTGCTCTGAGCTACAACGTCATCTTTAACACCACCACAGTCATTAACTTTTCAACGGGTGAACTGGTAACCATCGGTGCGCTCTGCGGTTTCAGCTTTTACGCCGCCTGGCATATACCCGTCATTCTGAGCATCCTTCTGGGTGCAGCGGTGGTTGCCTTTCTTGCATTGTTAGTGGAGCGCATTGCTATCCGACCTGTCAAGGACGTTTCCCGGAACTTTATATGGATCATGAGCACCTTCGGTTTCGGAGTGGCCTTGAAACACACGGCCATGCTGATCTGGGGTCGTTCACCGCTGCCATTTCCTAAATTCATCGGGGGCGATGACCCAGTCTCAATTCTTGGTGCTCTGGTGCTTCCCCAGGAACTGGGCATTATCCTCATCACCTTGCTCTGCACTGGACTGCTCGAGATCTATTATAGAAAAACGATTTTTGGCACCGCTGTCCGGGCCACATCATCAGACCGGGAAACAGCCGGGCTCATGGGCATCAACACCAAACACGTCATTTATTTTTCTTTTGCCGTCAGTGGTGCCCTTTCCGCTGTTTGCGGCATCATAGTCAGCCCTATTACTTTCGCCGATCCGACCATGGGAATCGTTATGGGAGTAAAGGGTTTTGTGGCCGCGGTCATGGGCGGTTTGGGTAGCGCTACCGGGGCTGTCTTAGGTGGGATATTGCTGGGCCTGATCGAAGTTTTTTCAGCCACGGTTATCCCTCCTATCTGGCAAGAAGCTGTCACTTTTGGTGTTCTAATCCTAGTCATGCTGATTAGGCCGTCTGGTTTGTTTGGCAGGGAGGTGGAGTAGCGTGAAACTCTTACCTTCGCAGTTGACAACCTTAGGTTGGGTGCTTTTTGGAATTGTGGCTGCCTTTTTCCTGGCACCTCTCTTCATTTCGAACCCCTACTATCTGCATGTCTTCGAGTTGGCAGGTATCTACATAATTGTTGTTAGCGGCCTGAACATTGTGACGGGTTATGCCGGACAAGTCTCCTTGGGACATGCGGGTTTAGTGGCGGTTGGAGCCTACATATCACCCATCCTGACAGTCGACGCTGGTCTTTCTTTTTGGTTGGCGCTTCCCGTCGCCGGAGTGGCCACCGGCTTTGTCGGCTTGATTTTAGGCATTCCATCTTTGAGGGTCGGTGGCCCTTATCTGGCGCTGATTACAATCGCGTTCAACTTCCTCATAGACAAAGTTATCTTGGCCTGGCCGGATGTGACCGGTGCCGCCGCGGGGAAGTGGGGGATCAAATTGCCAAGTATAGGTGAGCACGAGCTTTCCCACAAGTCTTTCTACCTGCTCATTGCCATTCTGGTCATTTTGACAATGGTAGCATGCTACAATATTGTCTCTTCTCGGTGGGGCAGAGCACTCAACGCCGTCAGGAACGATGAAACCGTTTCGGAAGTCTCGGGGGTCAACATCTATTTCACAAAGCTGGCGGCCTTTGTCATTAGCGCTTTCTTTGCTGGTATTGCGGGAAGCTTGTGGGCACACCTCCATGCATACATTTCGCCGGAAGCATTTCGTTTTGACCGTTCGGTCGAGTTGCTTTTGATGCTATTGGTCGGTGGTCAAAGAAGAATTCTGGGGCCGGTGACAGGAGCAATTATTTTGACCGCGTTGCCCCAATTCCTCACCGCCATCGAGGAGTATCGTCTTCTTCTTTACGGAGTTGCCTTGGTAGCTTGCGTGGTCTTCATGCCGGACGGGCTTCTCGGGTTAATAACCGGTAGAAGAGAGATAATAAAGACCAAACCGGTTCCCAAGTTGGAACCAACCAATGGTAAGACGATTGTGGAGCCAACCGGCGGGTTTTTGGAAGTGGAGGACCTATGTAAATCTTTTCAGGGTGTAGAGGCCGTTTCATCATTTGACTTAAGGCTGGAGCCTGGCAAGATTCATTCCTTGATTGGCCCGAACGGGGCCGGAAAAACGACCGCGGTAAATTTGATAACTGGAACCATGAGAGCTGACGAAGGAATTATCAAATTTGGAAAAAGACGGATTGACCGGCTTAAGCCCCATCGCATCAATGCATTGGGGATTTCTCGGACCTTCCAGAATGTTCGCCTCTTCAAAGACATGACGGTGTTAGACAATGTCCTTGTGGGAGCCCATTGTCGGATGAATGGCGGTATTATCGCTTCAGCAGTAGGGACCCCCAGCGCTCGCCGGGAAGAGGCTGAGGCGATTAGGAAGGCAATGCAACTGCTGGATATTATGGGATTGAGTGATGCAGCCTACGAGATGGCCGCCAGTCTGCCTTACGGCCAACAGCACAGCATCGAAATAGCCAGGGCTCTGATGAGTGATCCTAAGTTACTCTTTCTTGATGAGCCTGCGGCAGGTCTCAATGCCGAAGAGATCGTTGAGCTGGAGAAACTTATCCGCAGAATCAAGGATCGTGGAATAGCCGTTTTTCTCATCGAGCACTATGTGGAGTTCGTGATGAGCATTTCGAACAGAATTACGGTTATCGACTTTGGTATAAAAATCGCCGAGGGCGCTCCAGAGGAAATTCAAGACGATCCGAGGGTCATCGAGGCCTACTTGGGGGTCGAAGCAGAATGAGCTGGCTTAGTTTTGAAGACGTCCATGTCCGTTATGGAGAAGTGGAAGGCCTTTCAGGCGTGTCTTTCGAGGTAGATAGAGGACAAATGGTCGGCATCATAGGGCGAAACGGTGCTGGCAAGACTACAACGCTCAAAGCCATTGCTGGCATTCACCGACCAAGCCAAGGCAGAATCATGTTTGATAAAAAGCGGTGTGACAACCGCCCATCGCACGAAATTGTCAAGATGGGAATTGCGTATGTTCCTGAAGGCCGAAGAATTTTCGGCGCTTTGACTGTCCTGGAAAACCTCAAACTGGGAGCCTATATCCATTATCGCAAAAGGAGAAAGGAAGTTGTTAAGGCCAATTTGGAAAATTTGTTCAGACAGTTTTCTACCTTAAAGGAGAAGAGACACCAGCTTGCCGGTACTTTGAGTGGCGGCGAGCAGCAACTGCTGGCCATTGCCCGGGCATTAATGTCTGTCCCGACTTTTCTTCTCCTCGACGAACCCTCAATGGGCTTAGCTCCCAAAATGGTTTCACAAGTTTTCGAAGTAATTCACAAATTACACAGCGAAGGGTTAACTGTCTTGATAGTGGAACAAAAGGCTTTTCTGACATTAAGAATGGTGGACCAAGCCTATGTGCTGGCAAACGGGAAGATAAAGCTCTTTGGTACTGGAAAAGAGCTTTTGAAAAACAAAGAGGTAAAACACACCTATTTAGGCCGGAAATAATCCGTCCGAAAATATTGGAAATACAAAAGAGTTACTAGAAGAAAGGGAAAGCCATGGGAAGAAAATATGGACAGGTCATAGTAATCAATCTTACCGATCGCAGTTTCAATACAATGGAGATTGAAGCCGATATTCTGAAAAAATTCATTGGTGGTGCTGGTTTGGCAGCCTATTTATATCGTCAATTGGTGAAAGGCGATGTTCCGCCTTTGGATCCTGCGAGCCCTTTCATCGTGATGACTGGCCCGCTTAGCGGTACCCCTGCTGTGCTGTCTGGAAGACACGGGTACGCAGGACGTTCGCCCTTGACTGGATACTGGGGACATGCCTCTGTCGGTGGGCACTGGGGGCTCGAATTGAGGCGAACTGGATTTGATGGAATGGTGATTCTGGGAAAAGCGGAAAAAGCGACCTATCTATTCCTTAAGGATGGGAAGGTGGAGTTCAGAGATGCCCAGGATATCTGGGGTCTCGATACCTTTGAAACCGATACTGCGATTAAAAAGACTTTAGGGGAGAAGGTCCAGGTGTGTACGATCGGGCCTGCTGGTGAAAATCTCGTGAAATTTTCAGGGGTTTTTACGGATGGAGTCCATGCAAGAACAGCGGCCCGCTGTGGATTGGGCGCGTTGATGGGGTCAAAGAATCTAAAAGCCATTGTCGTTCGGGGTAACCTGGAATTGCCGATTGAGAGCGTTGAGGCTTTGCGGAGCAGCGTCAAGGAACTACTATCGAGTTTTACTGATAAATTGAAGGGGATGAGTCAGTTTGGAACTCCTGGATTAGTTGTGCCCTGCGAGTCGATTGGTGATCTTCCCATCAAGAATTGGACTCAAGGAAGGTGGACGGAGGGTGCAAAAAAGCTCAGCGCCCAGGAATTGAATGAGAAGCATCTCAAGAAGCGTTTCCATTGCGCAGGTTGTGTAGTTGGCTGCGGCAGGACCGTCGGCGGAACGATTGATGCGAACTTGGCAGAAACCGGAGGCCCGGAATATGAAACTTTGGCGATGCTTGGATCAAATTGCCTGGTTGACGACCTGGCTTCTCTGCTGCGATTAAATGAGCTGGTGAATCGGCTTGGCCTGGATAGCATTGAAACAGGAGCTGTTGTTTCCTTTTGCATGGAACTTTATGAAAAAGGACTGATCGGTTCTACGGAACTGGGTTCCATTGATCTTCAATGGGGAAATGCAAAAGCGTCTGAAAACCTTATCCGAATGGTTGCCCGTCGGGAAAAATTCGGAGATGTCTTGGCAGAAGGACTACAGAGGGCCGCTGAGAGCATTGGTGGCATAGCATGTGAATACGCAATTCATTCCAACAACATGGCACTGCCGGGTCACGATCCTAGAGCCTATTCTAGCATTGCATTGGGTTATTCCACCTCCAGTCGCGGACCTTGTCACGTGGATTGCTTTTCTCATATCTTCGAACGTGCGACGACGTTCCCGGAAGTGGGTATTGACAAGACCCTGGATCGTTTTGATTATGAAGGAAAGGCAGATATGGTGATTAGAGCCCAGAATTTGATGCACCTATGGGAGAATCTAGCCCTATGCAAGTTTAGCATTTTCGGCGGCGTCCAATTGCGCCACATTAGTGAGTGGCTGAAACACATTTTGGGATGGGAGATTGCTCCGGATGAGATCATTGAGACTGCGAACAGGAGTTTTCATTTGAAACGCATGCTGAATGTCGGGTGGGGTTGGAGCCGCAAAAACGATACTTTACCACCGCGTATTTTGACCCACCGTGCTAGTGATGGCGGGGCAGGTGAACATCTCCCACCTTTCAATATCATGCTTGCTGATTACTATAAGTTGAGAGGGTGGAACGAGGAGGGCATCCCTACGGATAGAACTTTGAAGGAGCTGGGATTGTGACGCCCAGAGATGAAAGGTATTGGCTCCCTCTGGAAATACTTAAACCAGCTGATGCCTAGCAAACTGTCTTCGGTGGGCTCAATGATGGAAGAGAAATCTGTTGAAATCAAATTGGTGGGGTTCCCGACCCTTTACGATTTTCTTAAGAGTGACCGTATCCAACACGTCTTTTCAGGACATACTCTGAAAGATCTTATCGAAGATCTGTTTCATAAGTACGGCGAAAAGATTAGGGATACTTTTTGGGACCAAAGAATAGATAGATTGGATCCTACCATACAAGTCATAATTAACGGAAAATTCGTAGAGGCTTCTAACCCTCAGAGTGTAGAAATCTTCAAAGATGATCATGTTAGCTTTTTGAGATTACTCGCGGGGGGATGACCTGCAGATAGTTTAGTGACTCGCTGATGCGGAAATTGGCCAAGCTGAAAGGAGCATAACATGGCAAGTAATATTCATCGCCTTGTGCGGTTTGAAGATCTAAGATCTTTTTGCCAGCAGGCTTATATGAAAGCGGGCGTTCCGGACAAAGAAGCATATGTCGTAGCAGACCTACTTGCTAGGTCTGATCTTCGCGGTATTGAGACGCACGGGGTTACTCGGCTTCCCATCTACATCAAAAGGCTTCAGAAAGGCTATGTCCGCGCAGAGAGTAAGTTGACGTATATAAGGGATAAAGGCCCTGTTGCCTTTGCTGAGGCCCAGGGGTCTATGGGGCACGTCGTGGCTTATAAAGCGATGCAACGTACTATCGAGAAGGCGGAAGAATACGGGATTGGCTGGGTTTCCGTCAAGGGCAGCGGCCATTTTGGCGTTACGGGTTTTTTCCCTATGATGGCTGCGGAGAAGGATCTCATCGGTTACATATGCTCCAATTCTGCGCCCATGATGGCCCCCTTTGGTGGACGTGAACGGATCATCGGCAATAACCCATTGTCTTATGCCTTTCCGGCTGGGCAGTATCCGATGGTGGTAGTCGATTTTTCCTGCAGTGTGGTTTCTTCGGGCAAACTGATCCTGAGCCGAAAGAAGGGGGAGAAGATTCCTCTGGGATGGGCCTATGACAAGGACGGACTGCCCACCGAAGACCCCTATGAAGGGTATGAGGCTGGAGGGTCACTGGCCCCTATAGGTAGGCATAAGGGGTATGGATTGACTTTGGCCCACGAAATGCTCACGGCTGTATTGACCGGAGGTAAATGGACGCGCAACATCAAGAGCCTTTACGAAGAGGACAAGTCGGGGATTCAGGGTACCTGCCACTCGCTTATGGCCCTGGATCCAGAGTGTTTTATTGGCAGAGAAGCCTTCAAGCATAATATGGACAGATATATCAAGAGCATCAAGGAGAGTGGAAAGGCGAAGAATGTGGAAGAGATCCTGATGCCCGGTGAACCTGAATTGAAGACAGAGTCCGAGCGCTTGAAAAATGGAATTCCGCTACCGCTCAACACGGTTGATGAATTGAATTCGCTGGGTCAGTCGTTGGGAGTTTCAATTTCATTTTTTGATTGATGCTCAGAGACTGTAATCGAAAGTGAGATTTTGATTTTTCTGTACCGTAAGGATTATGCGAATAATTTAGATACACAAAGGATCAAGGATGTCTAAAATAGCTATATTTATCCTGTCCAAAAAAGGATATAGAACTACCCAACAATCAATACTTTAAATAATACTGGAAGGAAAAAAGTAAATAAATCCGTAGAATCGTGGTGGGAAAGAAGCGTGAACCTCCAGGTGCCGTTACTTGAATCTGCTTTCCTGCAGAAATAATCTCAGCCAAATTGTCCACAGTTGATTTAATATCAAAAAAATCAGCCTTGATAAGGCCTCTTGAAAGGGTTCCTCGACAATACCAGTTACTGATATCATCCGCGCTCCCTTTTGGGTAGCATCCAAGCGAGCTCGTGTGTGAAAAATCGATTTACTGAGAAATCCGAAGATCACATCTGCCTCTCGCATCGCAGCAGCGACTGTTGGTGGAGGCTCAGCATGGGTAGAAGAAAAGTTTTCATCAACACTATCACAGGCTCTCCATCATGTTCACTGACAGCCTGTGCCGCCACTTTGGCAATTCGGGAAGATATGTTGTCATCTGTAACAATCAAGACTTACTCACCTGCCTTAACATCTGTAAGGGTGCTAACCATCACCCGAGCGCCTTCCAGCATTTCAGTGAATTTCGCCATGGAACTTCTCCTCCATTTACTGACTATTCGAAAATATAGGGTCTTTTCATTTCAAATATGTCGGTCGTTCTGCAATACAGCTCACCTCCAAGTCGACCAATTGCCTTGAGCTTGTAAATATCTATCTGATTTCCATCCCATAAGTCTTCTCTCAAGTGAGCTAAAAGCACTTCACCGATCACCAAATGGCCGCCAGTAGGAATCACTCCGAACTCCAGTATTTCTAAAACTTTGCACTCCATTTTGACTGGTGATTCAGCCACCATGGGCGCATTTACCATTTTGCTGCTTAAAGGCGTGAGTCCCACCTCTTTGAATTCATCAACGTTGCTCGGGTATTCACCGGATGCCTGATTCATTTGGGGAGCCAGTTCTTCATCAACAACATTAATGACAAAATCCCTGCAATCCTCAATATTCGTCAGCGTATCTTTTTTCTGTCCATCTCGTTTCCAGTCAATACTCACACACACGCGTGCCGGTTTCAGACCAGCTACTGTAAAGCAGCTAAAAGGGGCGAGGTTATTCACTCCATTCATGTCAACCGTTGATATAAGAGCAATTGGTCGCGGTACAACCGCACTCATTAGAAGCTCATGAGCATCTCTTCGATTAAGATCTTTCGGATTTATCCTCATTCTTAGAATCTCCCTCCCGCCTAGCAATTCGCAAAGTTATTCGAAGGCCATTATGTGTTGTTTATTCGTTGAGTTGATAAGAAGGCGCTTTTTCAGGAGCTGAGTATAGAGAAATTCCCCTTGTGAGTCAAAGAGAAAAGAACCACAACATGCGGTGTCAGGCGGGATTGCAGTACTAAGGTCATTCATGAATCTAGACTGGAGTGAGATAGGGGCCTTAATGAGCTTGAATTTATTGGAAATTGACACTAGTTGGGCCTAATACGGACACACCGCTCCATTAGATCCCATGGCTGGTTATAATGAAACCTGAGGCTACAACCCTGGCTTAAGCCTGAGCATAAGCCTAAACGGGATAATCCGAAT
>CP070700.1:2036829-2040771 GCA_020349865.1 Desulfobacteraceae bacterium | reverse complement strand
CGCTACAGTGTTGTTGCCAAGTCTCCCTTAACCAATATCTGGGCTCAGGCCAATTCCGGTGGTCGATGGGGGGTTGACCTTAAACACTCAGGTTTTGATGGAATTATTTTTGAAGGCATTTCGGAAAGGCCGGTTTGTCTTGTTATAGACGATGGGAATGCTGAACTCCGTGACGCCAGGGATCTTTGGGGAAAGAGTGTTTCAGAAACAACCAGGATGCTTAAAGAAACAGTTGGTGAAAAATTCAATGTCGCCAGTATCGGTATAGCCGGAGAAAACCATGTTAAATATGCTTCTATTATGAATGATCTTCATCGGGCTGCCGGTCGATGCGGGCTGGGGGCCGTAATGGGTTCAAAGAAATTAAAGGCTGTCGCAGTGAAAGGAACAAGAGAAATCAGAATTGCTGATAAGAATGCCTTTCAGCAAGTGTCGAAAAAGCAATATGAACTCCTTGGTGAAAGTATTTTCGGCGCTGGTTTAGAGGCCTATGGTACAACGCTGGTGTTAGATATAGTCAATGTCTGCGGAGGGCTGCCAACCAGGAACTGGCAAACCGGGGTCTGCTCATTTTCTGAGGAAATAAATGGAGAGACCTTGAGTGAAAAGGTGCTTGTGGAGGCTGTGGGGTGCTTCGCCTGTCCAATTAAATGCGGCCGGGGTACAGAAATCAAGAAAGGCCCTTATGGTGGCCACAAGGGTGAAGGCCCGGAATATGAAACAGTCGCGATTTTTGGGGCAATGTGTGATGTCTCAGATTTAGACGCAATTACAATGGCCAACTACCTCTGCAATGACTATGGTCTGGATACTATTTCATGTGGCAGCACCATAGCGTTTACCATGGAATGTTTTGAAAGGGGAATTCTCAGAAAAGAAGATACCGGGGGAATGGAAATACATTTTGGCGATTCTGACACGATCATAGAGCTTGTTAGCAAAATTGCCAAAAGGGAAGGGGTGGGAGATCTCCTGGCCGAGGGAACGAGGATAATGGCGCAAAGATTGGGGCAGGACTCAGAGAGATTTGCGATGAATGTGAAAGGTCTCGAACTGCCGGCCTATGATTCAAGGGCCGCAAAGATTACGGGTCTTGCCTTTGCGACCGCCAACCGCGGCGGCGACCATGTCACCGGATATGTCCAGGGCCCGACTTTTCTTGCCAGCCCTTTTTTGGTGATAGATGAAAGTGAAATCGAAGATCCTCTCAAGGAAAATCACGAGGAAGCAAAGGTAGTCAAGGATTTGGAAGATGCCCTGACGGTTTTTGATGCCATTGGATCTTGCAAATTCATGGGAATGGCTTCAGATGCCCAAGAAATTTGCGAGATAATTGCGGCCGTTACCGGCTGGGAATTTGGGGTCGAGGAATTCAGGAAAATTGGCGAAAGAATCTACAACCTGGAAAGGGCTTTCAATATAAGGGAGGGTCTCACCCGGGCTGATGATACCTTGCCCAGGAGACTACTGGAAGACCCGCTCCCCGAAGGCCCGGCTGAAGGCCATGTTAATAATTTAGAAGTTCTCCTGGATCCTTACTATGAATTCCGTGGCTGGGACAAAACCACTGGTGCACCAACTCCAGAGAAATTGAGGGAAGTAGGGCTGGAAGAGGTGATTGAGCACATTTACGGGGGAGAAGAGAAATGACGTCTTATGCTGATAAGCCCTGGCTGAAGAGCTATAAAATAGGGGCCTTTAAACTTAAACCCACTATTGATTATCCTGAAAAACCTCTCTTCTCAATCTTGGACGAAATCGCCGAGAAATTCCCCGGAAAGGATGCCTATTATTATTTAGGGAATCGAATGAGATATCGAGAACTAAAACGCCAGGTTGATTCATTGACAAATGCCCTGGCGAATCTTGGCGTCAAAAAGGGGGATAATGTGGTGGTCTTTCTCCCCACTTGTCCCCAGTTCATCATTAGCGATTTTGCCATTCTTAAGGCTGGAGCTGCCCTCGTTCCCTGCAGTCCACTCTTAAAGGCACCCGAGCTGATACACCAAGCCGTGGAATCAGGAACGGAAACAATAATCTGCCTTGATAGATACCTTGACCTTGTTCGGTCCGTGAAAGAAAAGACCAGGATTAAAAACATTATAGTTACTTCCGCTGAAGACTACTCTCCCGCGGAATTTGAAGACATAAAAGAGATACCGGGAACCTACCATTTGAGAAAATTGATTGCAGATCATGAATCCAAGGCCCCGAACGTAGAAATTGATCCAACAGAAGATCTCGCTGTTCTTGCTTTTACGGGTGGATCGACCGGCGTGCCAAAGGGGGTAATGATAACCCACTTTCAGCGGCTTGCCAGCATCCTTCAAGGGCTTCCCTGGATGATGGCCCCCCTTCCCACGTACAGAGGGAGTGCCTCCACACTATTGCCCATTCCTATCTTTCATGCCTATGGCCACTATTTGATGCAGTCGAGCATCTATTGGGGGCTCAAGGTGTTCCTGGTTCCTGATCCCAGAGATACAGAAATGATTGCTCAGTTGATGAATGAATATCGCCCGTTTCTGATATGTATGGTTCCCACTCAACTACTCAATTTGGCGCAATCGGGAATAGAAATCAAACGGATGCCGGTGCTGGTCGTTTCAGCAGCTGCCCCTCTTCCCGCGGAAGTAGCGCAAAAGATAGAGGAGAAGATCAAGATGCCCATCTCGGAAGGCTATGGGCTCACCGAATGTATCAGCCACATGAATATCAGTGTCTTTTCGAAAGTGACCCGCTTTGCGACGAAAACCACACCTGGTGTGGGAATACCCGTCCCTGATACCGAGGTAAGGCTGATCGATCCCGAAACAGGCGAAGAGGTCCCCTTTGGCGAGGTCGGTGAGCTTTGGCTCAAGGGGCCCCAGGTGATGAAAGGCTACTGGCCGGAGCCTGGCTCCGGTCTCGAAGAAGGCGGATGGTTGAGAACCGGTGATCTTTGTAAAATGGATGAAAATGGCTATTTTTATGTGGTAGATCGAATTAAGGATATGATCAATGTTTCGGGAATGAAGGTCTATTCCATAGAGATCGACGATCTTTTGTTTAAACATCCGGCCGTCGCAGGAGCCGTAACCATTGGTATCCCGGACCCCAAAAGACCGGGCAGCGAAAGAATAAAGGCTTTTGTGAGACTGAAGGATGATTACAAAGGAAAAACAGAGTCCCAGGAAATCATTGACTACTGCCGGGAAAGACTGGCAGCTTATGCTGTTCCCAAGCATATTGAATTCAGAGATAACTTACCATTGACAGTGACTGAGAAGCTATTCAAACGTGCCTTAAGAGAGGAAGAGATAAAAAAAATGAAACAAAGAGGCGAGATATAACCAACTCTCTCCTTCGTCCCCGTGTGGAGGTGAACGTTCATGAAAGAATCGCTCGTATTGGAAGTCTTTTCCGACTATGTCTGACCCTGGTGCTACTTCAGTACGGGACGTATTGACAGGCTTAAGCAGGAGTACGGGATACGGGTCAAGTGGGTTGCCTTTCCGCTTCATCCTGAGACGCCCGAAGAGGGCAAGACCCTGGAAGAACTTTTTTTCGGGCGAAACATAGACATCCCTGCGGTCTTAGAACGGTTGAACACGGTGGCCGCTGAATTGAACCTTCCCTGGGGTGAGCGGACCATGACCTACAACAGCCGCCGGGCCGCAGAACTGGGCAAGTGGGCCGAAGACATGGGCCAGGGCGACGCGTTTCACAATGCCGTCTTCAGGGCCTACTTCGCCGACGGCCTGAACATCGCCGACATGACGGTCCTAAAAGAACTGTGTCAAGGCCTGGGGCTGGATCCGCATGAGGCCGAGAGGGTTCTGGCAGAGCAGACCTACAAGAAGGCGGTGAACGATGACTGGCTTTACTCCCGAAAGCTTGGCGTCACGGCCGTACCTACATTCATAGCCGCAGGCCAAAACGTTGTAGGCGCCCAACCCTATG
>CP070700.1:2031065-2036729 GCA_020349865.1 Desulfobacteraceae bacterium | reverse complement strand
GCATAAGCCGGCTTCATTCCATGGAACGGCAGATTGGCCATATAATACAGCATAGGACAGCCCCACAAGGGAATCTTCATAAGAGAGGTCGTCCTCTCTGCCTGCTCAGCACGGCTGTTCATGGCCCAGGGGGCGTGCCACGAGCTTTGTAAAATTTTTGTGATGCGGTTTTTGAAAAAGACGCCCCCCTGGCCCCTACTGTCCTTTTTTCAAAGAGCCAAAGTGTTACCAGCTTTTTATTATTCGACCAGCTTTTTCACTTCACTGATCAGGACTTCAGCCAGTTCATGCTCCGGTACTTTTCTTACAACTTCACCTTTTTTAAATAGAATTCCCTGTCCACGGCCACCTGCAATGCCGATATCGGCCTCTTTGGCTTCGCCCGGGCCATTCACAACACAACCCATTATGGCCACCTTTGGAGAGTCTTGAATGCAGGATAAGGCCTTTTCCACCGTATCAACCAGCCCAAATAGGTCGATTTCAGTCCTGCCACAAGTAGGGCAGGATATGATTTCGGGACCTCGATGCCTCAGATCGAGTGCCCTTAAAATTTCATAGGCCACCCTGACCTCATCAACAGGATCCCTGGTCAGGGAAACACGAAAGGTGTCACCGATACCTTTGGCTAGCAAATAACCGATACCAAGGGCACTTTTTACAGTACCGGATATGAGGGTGCCTGCCTCTGTCACTCCAAGATGCAGAGGATAATCCACCTTTTCACTCAAGAGTTCATAGGCATTTATGGTATTCATTACATTGGAAGACTTAAGTGATATCTTAATCTGGTCAAAGCCTAAGGTCTCAAAAAGCCTTATGTGTTCCATGGCACTTTCCACCATGGCGTCAGGAGTCGGCCTGCTGTACTTTAACAGGATCTCTTTGTGCAAGGACCCGGAATTGACTCCTATCCTTATGGGCACCTTGATCTTTAGAGCCGCCTTGACTACTTTAGCAACTGCCTCCTGGCTGCCAATATTGCCGGGGTTAATTCTAAGTCCGTCAGCACCGGCATTGAGGGCCGCAAGTGCAAGGCGGTGATCGAAATGAATATCGGCGATGAGCGGTGTTTTGACCTTTTTTTTGATTTCCCGGAATGCAGTTGCCGCCTCTTTATCCGGTATGGCCAAGCGAATAATCTCACAACCTGCCTCAGATAAGCGTGTAATCTGATGAACCGTTGATGATACATCCCTGGTGTCCGTGTTGGTCATGGACTGAACCGCCACGGGTGCCCTGTCACCGATCGGGACATTACCGATGTAAATGCGGCGTGTTTTTTTTCTTTTTGCGTATGTCGACATTCCAAATAGGACAATAAGCGTTAACGAATAGAAAAAACTTCTCTGAACTCTTAAACCGTAATCCCCTAAAGGCTATCTTGTCGCAAATTATTTATTTCTTCACAGGATAGAATATCGCAATGATCCCTTAGCCTTGAGCCTAATACAAAAACATCGGTTTCCCACTCACATGCACAACCTTGGGTCGGTATTCTTCTATGTCATAGAGCTCTCTCACATCCACTCTTTTCTGGCCGGTTGTTATGGTGCTCAAGGGTATGTCGGTGTAGATCCCCCTGCTCAGTGCAATAAGGCGTCCGAACACACCTCTCAAAAAAAGGTCAATCGCCGTGTTGGCAAAATTCACAGCCACCATGAGATCGAGGGAATCTGGCGTGCCGCTTCTCATTAAATAAGAAATTCTCTGGTTGAGTACATCTTCTCCTGTCAGTTCTTTGAGGATTGCGCCTGTTTCCTCGCCAATGCCGCCCAGTCGCCGGTGACCATATGCGTCCGACTCCCCGGACAAAAGCATTTCACCCCCAACCATCTTGGCCCCCTCAGAAATCGTGATCATGGCATAATTCTTGGGGTTGGCCTTTTTATCTATCATAATCAGGTCTGCTAATTTTTTGGGATCAAAAGGCACTTCAGAAATGATGGCCCTGTCCACACCAGCCAAATAAGCTGATACCAGTGATGTCTCGCCGCAGTATCTACCGAATAGTTCAATGATGGCGATTCGTTCATGTGAGCCGGCACACGTTCTCAGGGCATGTATAAAACCTACACCTCTGGTTACGGCGGTTGAAAAGCCGATGCAATAGTCTGTGCCAAAGACATCATTATCCATGGTTTTGGGAATGGCGATCACAGGAAAGCCTTCTCTGTGTAAGCGTTCTGCAAAACTTAAGGTGTCATCCCCGCCAATGGGAATAACGGCATCTACCCCAAGCTTTTCAAGGTTTTTCAAGACATGGGAAGTGAAGTCCTTAAGATTCTCTCCTTTTTTGAACGATTTTTCTAAAAATGCAGGGACATCTTTTTTGTAGGCAGCGCTAGGGTTGGTGCGCGAGGTATGAAGATAGGTACCCCCGGACCGGTCAATGGTACGTACTTCATCCGGATCAAGCTCCTGGAAGCAGCCTTTTGCCCTGTTAGGATTATTTGAGTCGTATTCAAGAAGCCCAGCCCAGCCACGCCTGATTCCCAGCACTTTAATGCCTTCACTAACTGATCTGTATACGAGCGTTTTGATGCAGGGGTTGAGCCCTGGCACATCCCCTCCGCCGGTTAAAATGGCAATAGTAGGTTTTTTTTTGGTGGTTTTTTTCATTGAAAGACTCTCCTGGTGATACTTATGCTATTTATGATTATTTATTTCGGATCTATTGATAATGATGGTTTCGTAAAAAGTCTTCCCTGATGTCATTGCGAGCCCCGCATAGCGGGATAAACTCCGCGAGGCAATCTCATTTGCTATAACTGCTTGGAATCAGGAGATTGCGTCATCGTTTCACTCCGACTCGGCCGAGCGGCACGGCTTGAGCGGCTCGACTTGAGCTCGTCGAAAGTCTCGCCGACAAGTCTCGTCGCGGGCTCGCAATGACCGGTTATAGGACTTTCAACTAACTTAGCAAGATAGTTTCGGTTACAGTGCCGTGGCGCGGCATCACATAGCTTTTTACGAAATTATCAATAGTCATTGTTCAATATTCAATCCCTAATAGTCAATAGTCAATATGGGCATGATATTAAGGGCGCAGGCTCCTTTTAAAAATAACGTTAGAACATAAGAGAAACAACTCAATTCTGTCAAGTTCATTTCCACTTAGTTTTTTGTTGACAGGATTCCATAAAAAGCTATGTTGATAAGCTTAATAATTCATAACCCGGATAAACCGGAAAAGTTACAAGTGAGCTAAAGTTTGAAGTGAACTAAAGTTAATGAGTCGCTTCGCTCCACCTGTTTTTATAAAAAAAAAGAATTCCACCACTTTAGGCACTTTAGATCACTTTAGACACTTCACACTTTTTCAATTTTGCAATTTTCTGCACGTTTTGAGCTGAATTTTAGCACTAAGGTACTAAGGAGGATGAAATATGTCAGCTTCCAAAAAAATCCAGGAGTCCATCAAAAGGTCTTCGTGGATAAGAAAAATGTTTGAGCAGGGCAATCAGATGAAGGAGGAGTATGGACCAGACAATGTATTTGATTTCAGCCTGGGAAACCCGAATCTGGAACCGCCTCCCCGGTTCAATGAGATCCTGGATGATTTGGTAAAGGATCCCGCGCCGGGTCTGCACGGCTATATGCCCAACGCCGGCTATGTTGAAACGCGGCAGGCCGTGGCCGATTATCTCAATACATTCAACAAAGCCCGATTTTCACCCGACGAGATAGTGATGACCGTGGGGGCAGGAGGTGCCCTGAACGTAGTTCTTAAGACAATCCTCAACTTAGGGGAAGAAGTCATTATTCCGAGCCCCTATTTTGTGGAGTATAATAATTACCTGGATAATCATCAGGGTGTCCCCAGGATCGTGCCCACAAAGCCAGATTTTTCCATTGACTTTAACGCTATTTCGGAGACCATCACAGAAAAGACAAAGGCCGTTCTGGTTAATTCTCCGAATAATCCCACAGGCAAGGTATACAGGGAAGAGGAGTTGAAGGAACTGGCAGGCATACTTTCCCAGTACAGTGGAAAATTTGGTCAGGCTATATATCTCATTTCAGATGAGCCTTACCGGAAAATCGTCTATGATGGCGTAACAGTTCCCAGTGTTTTCAATGCCTATAATGAAAGTTTTGTTGTGACCTCTTTTTCCAAGGATCTTTCCCTGCCAGGAGAGAGGATCGGTTATCTGGCAGCCAACCCGGATATATCAGACAGAGATATGATTGTTGGAGGCCTCGTCCTTTGCAATCGGATTCTCGGCTATGTCAACGCCCCCGCCCTCATGCAAAGGGTTATTTCCCATTTGCTTGAAGAGAGCGTGGACATTTCCCTTTACCAGAAGAAGAGAGACATGCTGTGCGACGGGCTTGCCTCGTTTGGATATGACTTGAGCAAACCGGAAGGCGCATTTTACCTGTTTCCGAAAGCCCCTATTGAAGATGATGTCGCCTTTGTGGCCGCACTTCAGGAGGAGAAAATCCTGGCAGTGCCGGGAAGTGGCTTTGGTGGTCCAGGCCATTTCAGAATCGCTTACTGCGTTTCTGATGAAGTGATTGAAAAGGCCCTGCCCGGATTTGAAAGAGTCATGAAGAGATATTGATATAGATATCAAGGATAAAGGGTTTTGAAACTAAAATAGTCAATAATCAATCGAAAATCGTCAATTGCGGGGGAAAATACAGTGTACTCGAAAATGCTTTCTTTGCGGTTTCCAAAAACGATCGTCAACGAGCCCATAGCCGTAAACCTTGTCAAAAAATTTGACCTCTCCTTTAATATCCTCAAGGCGACCATTTACCCCAGAAAGGAAGGTCTTATGGTGCTCGAATTGAGCGGGCACCGGAAGAATTTTCAACGCGGTGTCCGCTACTTGAAGAGCATTGGGGTCAAGGTGGAGAATATTGGGCAGGATATTAAGCGGGATCAAGAGAAATGCTTCCAATGCGGTGCCTGCACAGCCGTTTGCCCTACAGGTGCCCTCTACATCAAAAGGCCGGAAATGGAAGTGATTTTTGACAGTGATAGGTGCAGCGCGTGCGAATTATGCGTGTCAGCCTGCCTGGCTCGGGCCATGGAAGTAAAATTTGACAAGAGTCTGCTTCATTGATCAGCCGTCTTGCAATCTTACCATCTGTTTATGAGCTTCTACGTCCTCAACCAAGTACCTGGTTAAGTTCATCTGCGCCTAAGCCAGCGATCCCTAACTCTTCGAGGGAAAGGCCCTCTTTCATATAATCAGTCTGGTTTATTACAGAGGCAAAGGCAATTACGGCATCAATAGTCGGGGTGGACACATTAAACTGGTTTGCCAGTTTTTTAATAGGTACCAGCCCGAAAGGAAGATCCTCCGTAATATATCTGCTTTTGAATGAGGAAGGCCCTGATATTCTTGCAGCAGCCCCATCCTTGTCAAAGATGGCCCTGAAGTAGGTTGACATAATAGTACCCCTTTTCCAGAAATCCTCTTCCGGGTATTCCAGCATTTTTACGCCAATGGCATCTGCCACCCTGGATACCTCTTCAAAGACCGCTTTAATCCCCCTTGCAATGGATAAGGTAGTTCCATCCCTGTAAAGGTAAAAATTTTTGCCTGATGCATCAATCCAACCAGCGTTCATCACGGTCCCTACTGGGTGAACAATGGGATTCAGATTGTTCAAAGTGGTTGCAAGAACATTTTCCCCTGCAACAACCGG
>CP070700.1:2027744-2030965 GCA_020349865.1 Desulfobacteraceae bacterium | reverse complement strand
GCTGGCGGCCTTGATGGTGTTTGCGACGGTTTTCGCGGTCCTGCGGACGGAAATGAGGATGACGCAACCAGAGGTGCTGGAAATCATGCGCACGAGTGGTCTGGCGTCCACAGGATTGACTTTCATCTGGATGCCCCAGCTTTTCGCACGCATGTTTTTCGGGCGTCCCTTGGCTATCCTCTTCTTTTTGGGATTAACCTTTGCAGGATTTTCGTCCCTTATTGCCCATTTGGAACTTTCTACAAGGGTTCTCATTGATGCAGGCCTAAAGCGTTCCCGCGCTATCGTAATCGTGATAGCAGTCATTTACCTTCTGGGTGTTCCATCTGCCATCAGTCTTGATGTCCTGAAGAACCAAGATTTTGTATGGGGTTACGCTCTGATCATCTCGGGCGCGTTAGCCGCCTTCGCGGTGAAACGCTATGGGGCCCGTCGGTTGCGTAAAGAGGAACTGCTCGTGGATGAGAACGACTGGAAGCTTGGGCGTTGGTGGGATGTAGTTCTGGTAGGATTTGTCCCAATAGGGGCGATTACGCTTTTGGTCTGGTGGCTGATTAAGGAAGCCAAGCCCGGCAAATGGTATAAGCCGCTTGATCCAACAAGCGTTATGAACTGTCTAGTCCAATGGTTTGTGGTCTTGAGTGTTCTGTTACTAATTGGTCGTTGGCTTGCACGACGCTCGCTGAAACTTGGTGTGCGGAACTCAAGCTGATTGACATTAGGCCGTGATGAGTATTTCCAAGAGGCAAATAACAGGTTCTCCGAAGCTGTATTGATCGCATCTTGAACACTTTTCCGAGAAACACTGTCTCCAAAACATTCTTTTTAGTTAAAATAAATAGCCCCATTTTCGCGAGCTGTAAATTGCCAGAATTCTTCGAAAAGTCACCTCTTTCAAAAGCTGAAAAAACACCCTTATTTCCAGGTGACATTATGTTTCCAGAATGACACCTCAAATCCCAATTTTGCCTGTACCGAGTCCGAATAAATGTCAATTTTTTGTGAAAAGATGAATATTTCTCAGAAATTTTTTACTTCTATCGGATTAAGTAGACGGCGACAATGAAATGTGTCAGTAACATAATTCTTCTCCCTCTCTTTTTTCCTTGCATGGCACATTCAAGAGTATACAATCACATACGCAACCAAAGACAGGTCTGTGCTGAAACCAAACCTATGCATCAAGTGTAAAGTTGTGTTTTAGTAAAGTGTATATGTGAAATCCAATATATAGTCAGTATCCCCTGAGTCAAAAACCCAAAAGACAAAAGGGAGTATAAAATGGCCGGTCATTCCCACCATTTGCGAAAGAGATTAAAATCACGAAGCTTCAGATACATCGTTCCGGTTTTACTTATTATTGTTTTAATTCTTGCTGTTATTTATGGTCGTTTCGATAAGGATAAGGAGTCTGGACGGGCGCCATTTCAGCAATCCCAGCCCGAACCACCACCGGAGCAGATACCTGAACTGGATCCGGAACAGGAATTACCGGTTACTGAGCTGAAACAGGATTCGCAGGCTGTTACAATCGTGACGGATGTTGCACGAATAACTAATTCCATCGGCACGAAATCCAAAAAGAATGTCGAAGATAACTTCAATATTAACTGGACAAAGACCTCTTACACTAAGACAGTATCTTTGGGCAATACCGAGGTCTCAGAAGATCAAGAGCAGGATGTGTCGGAACGAATTTCGCTTTCCTGTGAGGTTGAAATTCTGGATCCCAACTTCGTTCTGGGGATAAGCAAAATCCCCGTGATTGAAGAGATTACGGACGACAAAGGCGACAAGATTGAGATCGATTCGAAGCCGTCCAGCTCTTTCCGGATTCGATACGAAACTCTGCGTTATGAAAGACGATTTATGCCCACGAAAAAGTCTGCGAAACAGAAAACCACCAACAGGTCGGCGCCGAGGCCGGCCCCGAAGGAAAGCTCCCGATCCCGATGGGTTGATGTAATCCGCCCCAGTGGGATGGAAATAGACCTCAATGTCAGGCTGGGTGAAAAGTTCACGGAAAAAATTAACCATATCAAAGGCTATTTCTACGTTCTAATTGCCCAATCTTATGAGTATGTTGACTTGCCGTTCAAGAAAAGCGACAAATGGGTGCGTTTGACGCCTGACATGAAGGTGCGGGTCACCGAGGCCTCGTTATATCGTCTCAGCACAGAAGGACGTCGGGAAGGAAGATTTCTCTCGGGAAATTTGTATACCGAGAGTTACTTGCCGGCCCGCCTCGTGATTGCAAGACAACTGGTCAGCTTGGATAACAAGAAACCCAATCACCATAACATAAGACCATCACTACCATATCAGGGTGGGTCTTTATCGGTAACAGTTTATGGCCAGAATAAAAAGATACGCTACGTGATAGCTGTTAATCCGGCACATTATAAGATTCCTTTTGTTCTCGAAGACATCCCGTTGCCCATGCCCTGACAGCGGGTCGATGGGGAGTTTATCGCTTATTGTGTTTCGAGATGCGGAAAGGAGAATAGATATGAACACCATGAGAGAATTCGTGGTCTTTGCGACGATCACTCTGTCTCTCGGTTTATCGGCGGCATGGGCCGAATCCAAAGGCCAATCCGGTGCCGAGAAGAAGCACGGGGACAACTTCAAGGTGAAGTGGACAAAGATCTCTTACATCAAGACAGTATCTGTGAGCAATACTGAGGTCTCAGAAAATCAAGAGCTGGATGTGTCAGAACGAATGTCGCTCTCCTGTGAGATTGAAATTCTAGATCCCAACCTCGTTTTGGGGATAAGTCGGTCGTCCGTGATAGTAGAAATGACTGACGATAAAGGCGGCAAAATTGAGATCGATACCGGGCCGTCCAACTCGGTTCAGATGCGCTACAAAGCTCTGCGTTTTGACAATGAAGGCGTGCATCCGACAAAGCCTGCGAAAAGGAAAACCGCTGTAAGATCTACGCTGAAGCTGCCTGCGAAGGAGAGTTCTCATCTTCGATGGATTTTACAGGTCCAGCCTACCCAGATGGGAACGGATCTCAACGTCGGACTTGGTGAAAAGGCTCCGGAAAAAATTAGCCGTATCAAAGGCTACTTCTACGCTCTAATTGCCCAATCTTATGAATATGTTGACTTGCCATTCAAAAAAAGCGACAAATGGGTGCGCTTGACGCCCGACGTAGAGGTGCAGATTACTGATATCCGGTATATAAAGGAACCTGTCCAATATGTTCTCCATG
>CP070700.1:2020201-2027644 GCA_020349865.1 Desulfobacteraceae bacterium | reverse complement strand
GGCAAAGCGAGACTGTTTGTTAATGGTGCAATTGAGTGCCATCCCTGCCAGGATGGTATATTCCACAGCCTTTTTGTTCAAAACCGGGAGCGCACCAGGCTGCCCTGTGCAAACCGGGCAGATCTGGCTATTTGGAGGGGCCTCGTATCTTACCAGACAATCGCAGAAGAGCTTTGTCTCAGTTTTAAGCTCCACATGTGTTTCAAAGCAAATAACAACGTCGTAATCCATTTATTGTTCCTAATTCTGTCTTCAACGTTATTTTCTATTCACCGCAAAAACGCAAAGGGTGCAAAGGGATATCTTTTTTGTTTTCTAACCTTTTCTCAGCGTTCTTTGCGCCTTTGCGGTGAATCGTTAGGCATTGCTTTCCACTATTTTCTCATACGCGTGGCCAACCCGCAGCACCATTTCTTCATCAAATGCCTTGCCTATGATTTGCATTCCGACCGGCAGGCCATCAACGCTTCCGCAGTTAATACTCATCCCGGGAAGTCCGGTCAGGTTTAAAGAAACGGTGTAGATATCCACAAGATACATCTTAAGGGGATCGTCCATCTTTTCCCCCAACTTGAAAGGGAGACAGGGGGACGCGGGCGTGATCATGCAATCCACCTTTTCAAATGCCTTGTCAAAGTCTTCTTTTATGAGTGCTCTTGCCTTTTGCGCCTTTAGATAATAGGCGTCGTAGTAACCTGCAGAAAGGACATAGGTGCCGAGTATGATTCTCCTTTTGACTTCCTTGCCAAACCCCTCACTTCTCGTTTCTTCGTACATACTAACAGAATCAGGGAGATCCTTGTTTGATCTGAAACCGTATTTTACTCCGTCATACCTGGCAAGGTTACTGCTGGCCTCGGCTGTAGCTATAAGATAATAAGAACTGATGGCAAACTTTGCGTGGGGTAGGGAGATATCAATAATATCTGCACCGTTCTTTCCCAATAGATCGACCGCCTTTATAATCTGGTTTTCTATTTGTACATCGATGCCCTCAACAAAACACTCTCTTGGCAGCCCTATCTTGAGTCCTTTAATTCCTTTGTTAAGCGGGCTTCGAAAATCCGGCTCTTTGACTTGAGCAGACGTGCTATCCAACCTGTCGTGCCCGCATATTGCATTCAACAACATGGCGCAGTCTTCGGTAGTTCGACCAAGCGCGCCTATTTGATCCAAAGATGAGGCATAGGAAATCAATCCGTACCGCGAGACCCTGCCATAGGTGGGTTTAATTCCAGCTATGCCGCAGTAGGAGGAAGGAAGACGTATCGAGCCGCCTGTGTCAGTGCCAATGGCCAGGATTGTCTCTCCGGCTGATACCGCCGCAGCAGATCCGCCGCTGGAACCGCCGGGTACGTACTCCGGGTTTATGGGGTTGTGTGTCGGGCCGAAGGCGCTGTTCTCATTTGAAGAACCCATGGCGAATTCGTCCATGTTCGTCTTTCCTATTAACACTGCACCTTGTTGAAGGACTTTTTTCACCGCAGTGGCGTTATACGTTGGAATGAAGTTGCCTAAAATATTTGAGCCGCACGTAGTTCTTATGCCCTTAGTACATAAAATGTCTTTGATCGCAATGGGGATGCCGTTGAGCAGGGGGGTACTTTTCCCACTTCTAAACTTTTTGTCTGCCAGATCTGCCTGTCTTAACGCTGTTTCTCGCGTCGTCGTTATATACGCATTAAGGGTGTCTTCCTTCTCATCGATCCGCTTGAATACCGATTCGGTGATTTCCCTCGAGCTGACCTCTCGTTTTTTCAGCATTGCGGCCAGCTCAGATGCGCTTCGATCGCACAATTCCATGCCTTAACCTTCTAATATTTTTGGCACCTTAAAGTAGCCCTTTTCGCTCATAGGGGCGTTTGTTACCAGTGGATCTGTTTCTTTTTCTTTTCCGGGTTTGTCGTCTCTCCAGACATTCTTTACTTCTAATACATGACTCATTGGAAGTGTTTTTTCCGTATCTAACTCTTTAAGCGCATCAACGTAGTCCAAAATAGAATTGAGGTCTTTCTGGTATAATGCAGCCTCAGAATCGTCAAGCCTCAACCGCGCAAGTTTTGCCACGTGGGCGACCTCATCTCTGGAAATCTTTTCAGGTCTTTTTAGTTCGTACTCGACAATATCTTCCCGAGGCGATCCAAAAGGTTTACGCCTGTGCCTTCGGGCCCTGAATCCCAAGCCCAGATTCAACTCTTCAAGATGCGATTTATCAGCAGGGGAGGGCGCGTTGGTAAGAGGGCAGAAGGCGCTCCGGTTTTTAGGAAAGGCCATTACCTCGCGAATGGACGAGGTCTTTAGAATCATCGCAATAATCCTGTCGATGCCCAGAGCCAGTCCACCGTGGGGCGGAGCACCATATTCCA
The DNA here is from genome assembly GCA_020349865.1 of Desulfobacteraceae bacterium. The sequence goes on along the minus strand of CP070700.1, from coordinate 2,025,278 downwards.
ATGCCCTGAGGAAAAAGCCGAATTTGGCCTCCACCTCATCCCGGCTCAGACCGAGGGCCTGAAATATCTTTTTCTGAATATCCATCCTGTGAATACGCATACTCCCACCGCCCAGTTCTTCACCATTTATGACAAGGTCATAGGCCCTGGAATTGATACCCATTAGATCACGCGTGTCAGTGGGATCAAAATAAGGCCGGTCGGGCATTGTAAAGGGATGGTGCTGGGACTTCAGTTCGCCATCCTTGAGTTCGAAGAGGGGAAAATCAGTTACCCACAGGGGGCAATAGAGATCATCGGGGACTAATCTCAGCCTTTCAGCCAGGTCGAGCCTCAGGCTGCAAAGCACTTTATCGACCAGATCACGGGAGACATCGGCAATCATTATGAGTACATCTCCTTCTTCAGCGCCGAATCGTTTCATGAGGCCGCTTTGCTCGGACCGGCTGAAAAACTGGACGATGTTGGATTCCAGGCTCCCGTCGATAACTTTCATCCATGTCATTCCCTTGGCCCCGAAGGAGGGCGCGATTTTCAAGGAATATTCATTTTGGAGCACATTTTTACTCAGCGCCTTTGCCTGTCCTTTGATGCAAAACCCCTTGATCCGGCCGTCGCTGTCAATAATCTGCCTGAAAACTGAATAGTCGGTATCCTTAACAATATCCGTTACGTCTTCAAAGGGCATGTCAAAGCGGAGGTCAGGCCGGTCGGTGCCATAATGATCCATGGCCTTTTCAAAGGTCATGCGGGGAAACGGTCGAAGCAGGGTTATCCCGCCCAGGGCAAACATCCTCACCGTCAATTCTTCTGTTACTTCATAGATAAATTCCTCATCAATGAAAGAGGCTTCCAGGTCCAGTTGAGTAAACTCGGGTTGACGGTTTGGCCGCAGATCCTCATCCCTGAAACACCGGGCGATCTGAAAATAGCGGTCTATACCGCTCATCATAAGGAGCTGTTTAAAGAGCTGGGGGGACTGTGGCAGGGCATAGAATCTACCCTGATGCAATCTGCTGGGAACAAGGTAGTCCCTGGCGCCCTCCGGAGTGCTTTTTGTCAAAAAAGGGGTCTCTACCTCGATAAAATTCAACTGGTCGAGGTATTCCCTGATAACCTTTATAATATGATATCGCTTGATAAATATATCCTGCATGGAGGGCCGGCGAAGATCAAGGTACCTGTATCGAAGCCTGAGATCCTCATCGACGTTCTCAGGGCTGGCTTGAATGTCTTCCCCAAAGACCATGGCCTTTTCAGAAATCTGGAAGGGCAAGATCCTTGCTTTGGAAAATGTCACCAGTTCAGAGGCGAGCACCTCGATGCCCCCTGTATCCAGATTGGGATTCTCCGTGCCCCTTTCCCTTATGGCTACCGTTCCTCGAACCTGTATTGCATATTCTTCCCTCAACGTGGCAGCTTTCTCATAGCTGTCCTTACTTGTCTGGGGGTTAAAAACCACCTGGACTATCCCGCGGATGTCACGCAGGTGAATGAACAGGACGTTCCCGTGGTCGCGGATGGCATCCACCCAGCCCATGAGCAGTACCTCTTTACCTGCATGGGTAGTGGTGAGTTCACCGCAAAAGACTCTCTCTTTCCAATCCATAAGAATTACCTGAAAGTTGTTAAAAGCCCGTCAGCCTCTATTATCAGTATTGATTGGCCCGTAAAAGGTGCCACCCGACGTCATTGCGAGCACAGCGAAGCAATCTCACTGGCTGTAACTGCTAGGAATCAGGAGATTGCGTCGTCATTTCACTCCTCGCAATGACCGGTTATGTGACTTTTTACGAAGCCTTCAATATTGATATGGACATGAACAAAAAAAGAACGACCGGCCGAGGAATCAAGCCGGTTGTCATATACACGCAATCGACAGGATTTTGGGACTATAATATCCACAAAAAATTATTTCAAGCCTATTTCCGCGCTGTTCGGGGAAACGTCAAAGTAAGACTGAATCCGATCTTACTATACATTACAAATTGATATGCCCCTTATAGTGTATCCAAGGGGCTGACAACGCCCAGCGGTCCTTTATTAAGGACGTGAGTGTAAATCATTGTGGTACTGACGTCGGAATGGCCAAGGAGTTCCTGTACCGTGCGTATGTCCTGCCCGGCCTCCAGCAAATGGGTCGCAAAGCAATGGCGCAGTGTGTGCGGGGTAACACGTGCTGTGATTTCGGCCTCGGCCGCAGCCCTTTTAACTGCCCGCTGTACGCGAACGTCGTGCAGGTGATGACGGCGCCGGGCGCCACTGCGCGGATCCACCGAGTAATCGTGGCCGGCAAAAACAAACTGCCATTTCCATTGGTAGGGCGCCTTGGGATACTTCCGGGCCAAAGCGCCCGGCAGCTCGACTTCATGCATCCCTTTTTTTCGGTCCTGTTCGTACTGATGCCGCCGACCGTCAAGATGTTGATACATTTCGCTTTTGAGCGATACGGGAAAGGGCACGCGTCGATCTTTGTCGCCTTTGCCAGCGCGTACCGTGATTTCGTTGCGGTCAAAAGCCAAATCCTGCACCCGGAGTCGCAGGCCCTCCGAGACCCGCATCCCGGTTCCGTACAGCAACTTTGCCAGCAAACCCTCGGCACCGTCCATGCAGGAAAACAAGACCTGCACCTCCTGGCGGCTGATTACGGTCGGAAGCCGCTTCGGACGGCGCGCACGTGGAAAATCTTTGAAATCTCCCGGCTCCTTTTTCACCACCTTGCGGTAGAGGAACACAATGGCATTCAGGGCTTGGTTCTGGGTACTTGCGGCAACACGGTCGTTAATGGCCAGGTGACTGAGAAATTGGTGGATTTCAGCCCCGCCCATAAGCGAAGGGCGTGTTTCATTGTGATAATGGATAAATCGTCGTATCCAGTGCAGGTAGGCTTTCTCGGTTTTCAGCGCATAGTGTTCCACCCTCAAAGCCTCACGGGCAGCTTCTTCGAGTTTGCCCAAGTCCACTTGTCGCGCGGTTCGTCGCTTCTTCGGCTTTGGGACTGTCGACGGTTGGTCAAGCACGCGAGGGGCCGGAATCCGATCAGCCGACTTCTCTCTATGTGATCCTTTTTGGGTTCGATCTCCCTTTTTTAGTGCCGGTTCGAGGGCAATGCCTCGAAATTGCTCATAATAGACTTCCAATGCATCTCTGGCCTGGAGGACCTGCCAATCCGCCACACCGGTTTCAGCGGCCAGAGCTTGAATGAAGGCCTCGATCTCCACGCAGCCCAGTTCTCGCCTTGGTTTTCTCACTGGCTGACGGTTAAAAAATTGGCGCACCCAGTGCGCATAGAAAGGGCGGCGCGGTTCTTCGACCCCCAGTTCTTCAAGCACCTCGAAATACCCCATCGGCCATCTTGGATTGGGATTATACGGCGCAACCTCCCCTCGCTTCAATCGTTGGTTATCATTCATATCATACATCTCCTTGCTGGATATCATCTATATATTTCCCAAACAATATCATTAATCCATGGACGAAATCAAGAGGATTTACAAAATAATTTTTGTTGTTTTTTTCAATTCAATATCTTAAAATACCTATGAAAAGTGTCAGTTAATATATGTTAGGCTTCAAGGGATCTTATTATGAAAAACAGTGAAGTAAAACCGTCTTTCTCATTAAGATATTTTTTCCTTACCCTTTTAACGACACTTATAATTGCTGGGGTTGGACTATCGTTAACAAAATATTTTGAATCCAAGCCTGTAAGGAATATTGTGGTATATGAGACTGATATTGAAAATCGATTGAGTAGCCAATCACTTCCTGAAGAGCAAATTGAAGCAAATTACTTCATCAAAAAGAAAGATGGTTCAAGACAAAGAATTAAAAGTCTTTTTCATAAGAAAACAATCGTCGAAAACAAAGGAAATGAAGGTATTGAGAACATGCGTTTGTCGGTAACTATAACTGACAAAAAGGCAAGGTTGATTGGTGTCCCAAAGTTCAGGTCTGAACCAACAGAAATAATTGACGCTATTTCCATTAAAAAAAATGAAAGTGAGAGCGACGAACAAAAACACATATGGACTATTTCCTTGTTAAATCCTGGTGAGTCAATAGTTGTTGATTACAGCGTTTATTCAGAGGAAGAAATAAAAAACATAGATTTTCAGATTGTCCCCAGAAAAAAAGATTGGAGTGTGACTACTCAGCCGTTTCTTTCTAAAATCGAGAAAGGTGGTTCCAGTTGGTATGTATATGTATCAGCCGTTATCGTCTCACCAATCATAGTGATATTATCGATTTTAGTTTTTGCTGTTCCATTTTACGTCTTAGCATGGAATTTGAGGCCGCATTTCCGAGATTTTTATAATAGTTTTTATGATTTTTATCTACACCATCTTCCAACAGGTTTATTCGAAAGTAAGTCTGATACGAAAAAACGTTTTGAGAAGAAGTTAGAAGAGAGTCAGGCTAAAATAAAAGAAGAAGAGGCCTAACAAATCACTTGTGCGGACGCAAAAAAAACGCGCCGCACAGTTCAATCGTTATACGCAGAGGCCAAAAATATATTGAAATAAAATTTATATATCCTATCCTGCATTCAAAATCACAATGCATACTCAAAGGAGATACTGTCATGAGCATGGAAGTTTTTCAAAAAATACGGGAAATGGGAAAAGAATTAAAGGAGAAAAGAAGAAATGAGGAAATAGATTATAATTATATGACCGCTCCTTGTGGATTGCCATGTTTCGAATGTTATTTTTATCTATCACAGTTTGACCAAGGAATGGCAGAAACAATAGCAGGTGTCTTTAATGTCTCATCAGATGAAATACAGTGTAAAGGATGCAGGGCTGAAGATGGTAAATGTGCCCATCACTCCATGGAATGCAGGGTGTATAAATGTATTGAAGGCACTGATATGACAACTTGTGCTGAATGCATGAAATTTCCGTGTGAATATCTTCATCCCTACAGTGACCAAGCCATGAAACCGCACAATACTAAAGTATATAATCTTTGCCGCATAAAAAACATCGGACTTGAAAAATGGGCAAAAGAGGAGGCTGGCAGTATTCTTGACAAATATTTTTATGGTACCTGGACTCTATAAAAAATCGTGCGG
>CP070700.1:2010210-2020101 GCA_020349865.1 Desulfobacteraceae bacterium | reverse complement strand
TTGGCATCGAGTGCTCGCTTAAACGCTCAGGCATGTTATTAGGACCACTGGGAGGTTGGGAACGCGGTCTTAGAGTAATGGCACCCTTTTGAGGTCATAGTTGTGAAAGTCAGGAGTTGAGCCTACAGATTCAAACAACCAGTTAGATTTTGTCTGACAGTTATGATATCATTTAGCAGTCTATAATTCTGCAGGAATTATGACTTTGGCAAGTTATGGAAAAAATTAAGTTATGCTATTTATTAGCTACATCATATAATTCCTCCATATCATTCCAAAGAGATCTTTGATCAACTATCCTTATAATTCTTATTATTCACTTTGATTCGTCTCTTTTTGACTATTACCAAGAATAACTTATGAGCCAATGGGATTGATGAGCTATTTTCTTTAAGAGAATTGCCTTAGAGTCGTTTCCCTACCAAGATTCAGGAGTGGAAATGATGTATAAGGCGAATGATTGTAAAAGACGTCCTTGCAGGATTTGTCGACGTTGGTTTACACCCAACCCCCGGCTTAAGGATCGTCAAAAGACCTGTGGGGATGCTACATGCAAAAGGCAATGGCATAGAAAGAAATGTGCGGAATGGAACAAGAAAAACACGGATTATTTTAGGACCAATTACCTGCAGAAGAAACTTGATGCTGCTCCCCCATCTGAGGAAGCCTCAAAAATCCTACATGTAAAAAGCCGTTTAAAGTCGGGACTACCCCTGTTGTTTGTTCAAGAAGTGATCGATATCCAACACCTTATAATCATTGAGTATTTGGCCCAACTACTCTTTAGGCGTTTTCAAGAGGTGTTAAAGGGTAAAGTTACTGTAAATACAAAACAAATAAGACAACAACTCCCTTTAAGGATTTCAAGATGTGATGGACACTGACAGAGGTCTCTCTGTATATCTGCCCATTATAAAAGAGAGGGAGTCGACCATGATAAATAAGCAAATCCTTGAACCCAACCGAATTAGGCACATTGAGGGTGGGTTCAGTTTTATCCCCCACCGTTTTCTCACCGATGGTTTTCTATCATCACTCAATCAGAATGAGATCCTTCTATATTTCTTCCTCATTCTGGCCTCTGATCGTTATGGTCTGTCTTTTTACTCCTATGATGCCATTTGCTCGTATCTTCAGCTCACCCTTGAACAATGTAACGAAGCCACAGATGGTCTTATGGATAAAGATCTGATCGCTTTTGATGGCACCATCTATCAGGTGCTCGAGTTACCCTCAAAACCAGTACAAGATTCTCCCAAAAAACTGGATCATCAGTGGCATAGGAGCCAATACCGTCGTCACGTTAAAAACATTATTCAACAATCACTTTGGGAGGCTCAAGATGACCGATAAAGATACCATTATGTTAAGGGAGGCGATTGGGGATTATCTTCGATGGAGGAGATCCATGGAGTACAAAAGCAGTAAAACAAGGATGCATTATGGTCTTGTCTTGATGGATTTTATGGATTTCGTAAAAGAGAACAATATGGCGTGGGAGGATATTTTTACCTTCGATACACTCAAGGCGTTTCGAACATATACCAGCACTAACAACTCATCAGATGCCATAAGAGGCCTTTCCCTTTATCTTTTTGATCATGGAAAAATACCTCAGCCCTTGCGCAAACCTTGTTATCAGGTCGATTTGCCCGAGATCTATGAGCAATATCTCATCTACCATGAACAGAGCCGACAGGTCCCCTATAGCCAGATAAAGCGGATAAGAAGAGTGCTTGCCTCTTTTTCTCAATTCCTGGAAAGGTTAACCATCGAGCTGGATCAGATAAGGATTGAACATATTGATGCTTTCATGGCAGAGTTTCATCAGCGCTTAGCCCCTGGCACATGTAAAGCCTATCGTTTTCACCTTAGGGGGTTCCTGAAATATCTTTATCATGAGCGCAAAATATTGCCAAAAGATCTGGCTCCTCTTGTTGTAGGAGCCCCCTTGTTTGCTCAGGCTAAACCACCGAAGTTCTTACGGCCACAAGAATTACAAAAACTATTTTCAAACCTTAAGCTGACCACCCCTACCCATATCAGGACCTACGCCATGGTTCATCTTGTCTACTTTATGGGTCTTCGTCCTAAGGAGATAAGCCAGATCAAACTCAAAGATATCTCCTTTAAAAAAAGAGAGTTAATTATTGGAGAAAGAAAAGGCAATAATCCCACCATACTTCCCGTGCCTGAAAAGACCATCAAGGCCATAGCTGCATACGTCCTTAAAGCCAGGCCTGATAGTCAATACAGATATCTTTTCTTAAGTTTTCAACGCCCCCATAGGCCAATAAGCCCCGGCACCGTGATTCAGTACATCTCAAAAGCCATCAAACACTCAGGTCTTCTTTCCACACCCTATTCCCTCAGACATACTTATGCCCAGAACCTCCTCAATACAGGAGCAACAATCTATGAAATCAAAGAGATGCTGGGACATCAAAACATCCAGTCCACCAAGAGATATCTTCACATAGACATTGAGCTTATGAGAAAGGTCCTCTTCGATGAAGAACTTTGAAAGCTTTATGGCACCCCAGTTGGAAGAGTTCATCGCTTATCGTAGAACTCTGGGATATGCCATAAAGAGCTATAGATCATATCTGAACATTTTAGACCGTTATTTGAAACAGACAAAAGCCGAGTGGGACTCACTTGGCCCCGGCTTTTTCCTTAACATGAGAGCCGATCTGAACATGGAATCACGCTCTTTGAATAGAATCATCTCTACAACCCGTGTCTTCTTTACGTTCCTCATTCGCCGTGGTTATATGGATGATAACCCACTTCAAGATATCCCCCTTCTCAAGGAAAATGCCATTATCCCTTTTATCTTTTCACCAGGGCAAATCGATCAGTTACTGGAGGCTATGTGCAAGAGATTACGTAAGAGTAAAGGTTACTTCTTGAACGACCTCGGTTTATACATGGCTGTACTGCTTATGGCTCGATGCGCTCTGAGAATCTCAGAACCCCTGAAGCTTTTACGAAAAAACTATCGACCTGATGATAAGACCATCTACATCGAAGAGACCAAGTTCAAAAAAGATAGACTGATCCCGGTGCCTAAAGCCGCCATAACAGCAATCGAAAACTACCTTGCAGTGAGAGAATCTCTCCTCTCCCATGATGATAACCCATATCTTCTGGCAGGCAGAAAACAAAAACCTCTAACAGATAACCAAGTCCGTTACCTGTTCTGTAAGGTTGTTAAAGATACGGGCCTTGATCTACCTAGAAAGGTCATCGGTCATATGAACTTCAGCCAACCCACTCCCCATAGCTTAAGGCATAGCTTTGCTGTGAATACTTTAAAGAATATCAGAGAACGGGGACAATCCACCCGCCATGCTCTACCCATCCTGGCTGCTTATATGGGACACTCAGAATACAAGCATACCACTGTCTATCTTAAGTTCCTCGATGCCGAGCATCGGCAGGGACTCCTTGAGTTCGCTATCTCACATCAAGAGGAGATATGAAACTTTCCACTTGCCTTCATCAATTCTTCGACCAATACCTTCCACGGATTAAGGGAAGCGGAGATAACACCATCAAGGCTTATCGAGATGCCTTCACACTTTTTCTACCATTTGCTGCCAATTATCTTTCTATCAAGATCGAATCCCTCAGAGTCGAACACCTCTCCACCTCCTTAATCCTTGAGTTTCTCCATAACCTCGAATCACAACGGCATTATAGGACAACGTCAAGAAACCACAGACTTGCTGCTCTTAAATCCTTAGCTAAAATGATCCGTTTTATGTATCCAGAAAATCGGGAAATCGCACAGACCATACTCAGCATCCCACAAAAACGAACTCAAAAACCATTAGTGGGATTCTTAGATTACGAGGATATCTTTAACGTCTTTCTAAGTGTTGACCTTAAAAAATACAATGGCTTTCGTGATTATACCATCCTGCACCTGCTCTATGACTCCGGGGCCAGAGCTACTGAGATGGCAACACTGAACCTCGACTACTTTAACCCTCAAAAAAGAACCCTGGCTATACATGGGAAAGGAAATCAATATCGACTCATTACGCTTTGGCCTATAACCACACAGCTCATTAAACGATATATCTTTAAATATCGCACAACGCCAAAACCCCTATATCAACACCGTCTCTTCATCAATGAAAGGGGAAAAGAATTTACACGCCATAGTATCAACCGACTTTGTAAAAAGTATCTTTCCCTGGCCTTGATACCCAAACAGTTAAACAATATCAGTCCAGTGCATAGCTTTCGACACTCATGTGCCATGAGAATGCTCTATGAAGGAAAAGACCCTTCTGAGATCAGAAACCGGCTTGGACACGAAAATATACAATCCACTATGATCTATCTACATATGGATCTCTCTTATAAGCGTGAGGTACAGAAAAAATTTATTGAGTACACCCAATCCACCCTCGTTGACGATCCAAAGATAAAGGAACTGATGGATTGGGAAAATGAAGAGAACACACTCGCCTGGTTGGACAGTCTCTAAGGCATGATTCCCATATCGAATCATCACAGCAGAGGTGTGACTATAGAGGAATTGTTATGTTGACAATGTTTTTGCAGAATTTGTATGATTCCGGGGTATCCCATTGTTTTTTAAACAAATTTGGATATCCTGGAATCAGCCCATATAGTCCTATGTTTTCAATAGGTTATGTGGACTATTAACATAAGGCAAGAAACATGCACTTTTAAAGTTCAAGAAGCCACCAAAAGATATGGTGTTACTACTCACTTTAGTTCAGTCCCGCCTTGCGGAGGGCATAAGCGCAGCGGACCGAATTGTCAGGGTCTTTGTAAGGCGCCAGCAGAGGGCGACCCGGCGCATGCGGAGTTGTTTTGCCGCCCCCCCAGTAAGCCATCATCATTCAGTAGTCGCGATACAATAGTCCCCAAAACCGCCTACCATTCAGCCACCTCCTCTGAGTATCCTGTGAAGCTGCTGCCTGCTTCACCCTGAGGCCATCCCTCTGCTCCATGCGCCTTGATCCTCCGCTCCCGTCTCAGCCGATCCTCCCCGGCTCGGTGGCTCTTCGCCTACATGCGTCCCCATTTTTTTCAAGAAAATCTCTGCTCCCCCGTGGGGGAAATTTAGGGGTCTCCTGTATCCATTGTACCACGTGAGACACCATGAGACAGTCGTGAGACAATTTTGAGGCAAATACTGTCTCATAAAGCCCCCCCTGGTAGATATACGCCACACGATAAAAAATTAAACCAAACAAAATCAAGCACTTAGATGTCGATGGGCGCACTGGCACACCTTTTGATATTACGGTGACAAAGTGCAGAGAATTTGACCGAAGACAACAACAATAAACATGAAAGACATTGAGCCAGTAAATGACCCTGAAGAGATACGTTAAGACGGTGTGCAGGTAGGGGATTTAACCCGCCGCGAGAGCAAATCATATTAAATCTTAAAAAGGAGTGTTGCACATTTAAACATTACAGAAAGGAGTTTAAAATGAACAAATACGAAAGAAAATCAGTAACCAGAGCAGCCCTTTTCGGGGCTCTCGTCTGGATGAACCTGGTTCTGATCAACAGTACAGGCTGGGCAGGGCCTTCGCCGCTGCCGCTGGATACACCTGTCGGCACGGAGGCCTTCATTTCCCAGACCTTAGATACCCAGCTTCGCGGGGTCGGAGATCCGCCCGAACCTGCAGGACTCAACTTCCAAGATATCGGATTACCCGCCGGAATTGAATACAACAATATCGGCTATGATCCGGTGACCCGATATATGTATGGCGTGCAGGTCTTTGGTAATGGCTCTGACGGCGGGAACATGGGGTTGGTTAGGATCGGTCTCGATCCTGCTGATACAAACCAAATTCTTGTGCAACCCTTGGGTTGGCCCGGATACCCGAGTACCACGACACCTTGGGGTGCAGATGGAAACCAATACCCCCGCTACGACGCTGGGGACGTGGATCCAGATAGTCGTTTGTTTTTTGTCCATACCCAGGGACAAAAAGTAGGAAACGGCTGTTTAGGCAATCCGTCCGTGTGCACGGACAGGGTGCGCTCGTTCGACCTGGACACCATTTGGAACCTGGTACCACCGGGCGCGGATCCTGCAAATCTTACCCCGGTCTATGGGGTCTCCAGAGTTTTCAAGGCGATGCAAGGCGGTCTTGCACTCGACATCACCGCCAGGGTTGCCGATTGGGCCTACAAGGATGGAAAGCTCTACGGTGGTGATGCCGCCACCGGCATGCTCGCCGTAATCACACCGAATGCAAATGACGATGACCCTGACCCGTCGGACGATAACACTCACGCCCTGTTTAAGCGATTTCCTTTTGATCCGAGCGGCGTTGCTCCGACTTTGGACACCACTGTCGCATTCACAACCGACGCATACGGTGCGGCCTGGTTCATCGGCGACATCCTCTATCTTTACAAGAATGGTGCCGAAAATAGTGCACCCGCCAAAGTCTTCAAAATCGATTTGCAGATTAATGAAGTAACGGGCGACCCCAACCCGAAGATTATCGACGTAGTGGAAAACGTTGACGTGGTCACCCGCAACGACGGGGCGTCCTTTATGGCGCAGGATCAGTTTGCCTTCCAGTGCACCGATGGGCCGTTCGTCATCCAGGGCAACGACAATGATAACGACCCGGAGGCCTGGCTATCCAGGGTCAATCAGTCGGACTTGACGTTCACTTTGGACCGCATCCCGGATGCCACAGCCGACTACCCATACCGTCTCAACAACCTGGGCTTCCGGAGTACCGACGGCCTGCTCTACGGGTGGCTGATTCCGCCAGGATCACCGCCAGGATCATCAGTAAATTCACCAGACGGTCAAATCGTCAAGATAGACAAACAGTTCAACGTCACGCTGTTGGGAACTCCTGCTGGCATGCCCACAAGCGGTAACGCATCGAACTTGAACGCCGGCGATATCACGCCCGACGGCAATACCATGTATCTCACCAACTCCGGAGGGTATGGCCCGGCCGGCACAAGAAAACTCTGGGTGGTTGATCTGACAGCCTTCACCGCGAGTTCGTTCGACATTTTGCCTAGTCTAAACGGTCGGGTCAACGACTTCGCCGTCCACCCCACCAACGGGTATCTCTACGGGTGCGACCAGGAAGGCGGCGAACTCGCCATTCTGGACCCTTCCAATGGCGCACGGACAGATATTGATGTGGCCGGCCTGCCTGGAGGAACGGTACCCCGCTATGGTGCCGCCTGGTTCAATGCGAACGGAAACCTGTTCTGTTATGAAAATGCGGGTACCATCTACGAGATCCAATTGAATCTGGATCCAATGGATCCGATCATGGCCAATCCGCTGATCGTCAGCACCAGCACTGGTACAGGCTCTACAGACAACGACGGTGCGGCCTGCGTGGCAGAAGTTGACCCCGCGCCCGGCATCGAGATCCAGAAGACGGTCTACAGGGGACACGATAGCGGTACCTCGACTGCATCCGGTGGTGAGCTTGTCATCGGTGAAAACGGCGATCCTGTGACCTACGTCTTCACCGTCACCAACACGGGGAACACCTATCTCAGCAGCATCATGATTGATGACGCCGTTCTCGGCATCAACCGCAGTGATCTCACGCTGCTGAGCGGGAGCGAGCCCCTCGCCCCCGGCGATAGCCTGGTATTCTTCTACCAGACGGCCATCAGCGGCAACCTAGTGAACACCGCCATAGTCAATGGTAATCCCGTAGATGAACAAGGTGAAGACATCCTAGAACTCGATGACCCGACGGATGACGACACCGCCGAGGTTCAGGAGGCCGTGGCCGGGATCGAGATTCAGAAAACGGTCTACGCGGGTCATAATAGCGGCACCTCCGCCCCCGGGGGCGAGCTTGTCGCCGGTGCCAACGGCTCCGAGGTCACCTATATTTTTACCGTTAGAAATACGGGGGAAACCTATCTGAGCGACATCACCATCGTTGACGCCCAACTCGGCATCAACCGCACTGACCTCACACTGCTGAGCGGGAGCGAGCCCCTCGCCCCATTCGCTACACTGGTGTTCTATTACGAAGGGACTATTAGTGGCGACCTGACGAACACCGCCAGCACCAGCGGCAACCCGGTGGACGAGAATGGTGCTGACCTGCCCGGTTTCGAGAATCCGATGAATTCCGATACCGCCCGGGTCGAGGAGCTGGTGGCCGGGATCGAGATCCAGAAGACAGTTTATGAGGGTCACGATTACGGCGGCTCCGCCCCCGGTGACGAACTCGTCGTCGCTGCCAACGGCTCCGAGGTCACCTATGTCTTTATCGTCATTAACACGGGGGAGACCTATTTGAGCGACATCACCATCGATGACAACGAGCTCGGTATAACCGAAATGAATTTAACGCTGTCCAGCGGCTCCGAGCCCCTCGCACCCGGCGCGAGCCTGGTTTACTACTACGAGACCAGCATAGATGGCGACTTGGTGAACACCGCCACGGCTAGTGGAAACCCGGTGGACGAGCAGGGTGTGGACCTTCCCGGTTTCGTTGACCCGACGCATGAGGATAGTGCGGAGGTCCGGTTTGCGACCGGCACGGTCAGCGTGCTGAAGCTCACAGACGGGGTGGTGGATTCGTCAAAGGAGTGGACATTCAGCCTTTACAACGGGCCCAACGACGGCAATGGCAGCAACTTCCTTGCAAGCCCGCTTGCCAGCGCTTCCACCTTCGGTGATGTCGACGGTGTCCTCGAATTCAATAATTACGTCCTCGATGTCTCCATGACCTACACCCTGTGTGAAATGAACATGGGTGCGGGGTATTCGAGCCAGTGGATGATCGACACGTCCCGTGATGGCAGTGCGAATATGATCATCATGCCGAACAACCCGAATGTGAGCGACAACCCGGCCGAGGACATGGGCATTCGCTGCTTCGACTTTGGCGCTGGGACCAGCTACGAGCTCATAGCCGACGGTATCCTGGTTTTCGAGGTGAACAACATCCCGCCACCGGGCGGTGAAGCCCGCACCCCGGGCTACTGGAAGAACTGGAACGCCTGCAGCCACAGCAATGGGAACCAGTTGGCGACAGCGGAGAAGAACGACTTTTATCTGCTGGACGACATCCTGAACGATCCGGGTGTCTCCTGGGGTACCTTCAACATCGCAACCTGCGAGGAAGGTGTGAGCATCCTCGACCAGAGGGATCTGGATACCGGCAAGAAGAAGGCGAAGGATGCGGCCTACACCCTGGCCATGCACCTGCTGGCGTACCAGCTCAACGCGGCCGCAGGCACCTATTACTGCGAGGAGGCAGCAAGTGCGGCCGTTGAGGCAGAGAACCTCCTGGAGAGCATCAACTTCGACGGCACGGGTAACTACCTGAGGCCCAAGGAAGCCGAGTACCAGATGGCTCTCGATCTGGCCGCGACGCTGAACGCCTACAACAACAACATGCTCTGCAAGTAGTAAAGCAGATTGGCTTTAACCGAAGAGGCCGGTACCTACCGGCCTCTTTTTTTATTTTCACCCCCACCCCAGCCGTTCGGCTGAGCCGTTCGGCAGTGAGCTCAAGGGCGAACTGCTCACGGCTGAAGCCCTCCCCCTTTTTGCTCGAGCAGGTGCTCGAGAAGGACGCCGAAAGTGTGAACCTTGCCTATAAACACTTCCCGCTGAGAAACCACGAGTTTGCCAGGCCGACGGTCGTCGCCGCCCTTGCGGCGGAACAACAAGGCAAGTTCTGGGAGTTCCACGATCTGCTCTTCAAAGACTACAATCGCCTGAACGAACAAAAGGTCACAGAGATTGCCCAAAAGCTCAAGCTGGACATGGAAAGGTTCGAAAAGGACCGGAAAGACCCCCGGATAAGGGCGCTGATCAACCGGGATCTAGCCGAGGGAAACCGGGCGGGTGTGCGCGGCACCCCAACG
>CP070700.1:2006631-2010110 GCA_020349865.1 Desulfobacteraceae bacterium | reverse complement strand
CCTCGTTCTGCAAAGAATTCAGTTGCATCTTTTGAACCTGGTCCAACTTGGCCCGCGTAAGAAAGAATTCCCAGGAGTTGAGATCAGCCGTGAGGACAGCCTCCTTCAACAATCTCTCTGACTCAGCCCACTCCCCGCGTTTTGCATGGATAATACCGGCAACGTAATAAAGCCAGCTTTTCTCCGACTCAGTATCCCAGCCTTTAAGGGCTGAAACCTCATCCACCATCCCTTCCATAACCCGGAACAGGTAGCCCAGGAACTCAACCGGGGATCGCCAGTCCAAGGCCAGCAAATCCTGGCGATGAGGACTAACCGAAGAGCGGTCTGCAAGCCAATCAATAATAAACAGCATCAGCCTGGACAGGTTATTCTCGGCGCCCATTGACAAGGACTGCCCGAAAAGCCGTGTTGCGCCCTCGTAGTCGCCCGCGCAGAAGTGCATCATTCCCCCTGCCATGACCAGTGACGGGTCAAAGCTCAGTTTGAGTTCCTTATCGACCATGGCCATGGCCTCGGCCCAGCGACCATTAGTGGCAGCCTCGGTGATTTGTTTGAGTTTGGACTCGACCGATAGATCAAGAATCCCATTCCATTTTGTCTGGCCGGCCTTAAGGTCCTGAAGGAAGGCGGCAGGCTTGGTAATGGGCAGGACCATCGCCATATTCCATATGGGTGTGGCTATCGGTATCAGCCCCGGCGCCCTGTCAATTGCTACCCCCGACGCAATACCGATGACCTTGCCCCTTATGTCGATCATCGGCCCACCGCTGCTGCCCCCATACAAGGAGGCGTCAACCTGAAGCAGGTTCTCAAAGGAACGGCGTACGTGCCCCCTTGACACACTGACGTTGACGCTGGCCTCCTGTGTCCGGCTGCCCATGGGAAAACCCAGGGTGACAACGCGAGAGAGTTTGGGTATCTTCTGAGCGACCATTTTCAGGTCAAGCGGAAGGGGTTTCAGTCCCTCCGGTACCCGGTCTATCTTGAGCACGGCAAAGTCATCCTTGAGAGGGGATGCGACCAATTGCCGGGTCTGCACCGGCGGTTTGGCCACGCCTGCAATAGTAAGGTGCGGGGCCCCATCTGAACGAAAGGCTGAATCGAGAAAGTAGACGTCTGCAAGTTCTTGGCTATCTAACAGGCCGGCAGAGCGGGTAAAGGCTCTTTCTCCTTCAAACCAAAGCAACATCCTATAGTCAAACCTGGGAGACCTTTCATTTTTCCTCAGCTGGTTGATGACCATGTATAGGGTATTGTCTTGCAGCCAGGGGCAGGCCACATGGCGGTTGGTCAGCAGATAGCCGTCCTTGTCCGCAAGAAATGCCGTGCCTTCGGCCCGATTGCGGTATGTCAGGGTCTTATCGTCCCACAGGGAATATTCCACTACAACAAAGGCTACCGAACGAGCGTACTGATTTGCATAATACTCAAGGACTGCCGCGCTGTCCTTCTTTCTGATGCCCACCTGATAAAAGATCAAACCGCCTGCCACAACCAGAAGGACCACGAGGGCTGCCAACAACCTCTGCCATTTTTTGAGCCTGCTGATATCCTTGACCGAGGTTGCTGCCAGTTCGCGGTGCTTTCTCTTGCCATCTTCAATTTCTTCATCCGTGATCCGGGAAAGAGCCCCGGCAACTTCCCTCATCGAACGGGGCCGCAGGTCCGGATCGTCAGCCAGCATGGTTTTAAACAGGACTTCGACGTCCTGGGGCAGCGGCAGTTCTTCCACCTTGGTTATAAAGTCACAGGTCTCATAGTCGGCCGTGAGCAATTCCACGAATATCTTACCTAAGGACCAGATGTCACTTCTGTGATCCAGCGGTCGATCGTTTATGATGTCAGGATGGCACGACATGAGGTGTTTCAACATAGGGCCGGGCTGGTCCAGTTTGGGGTCAATGAAGCGCGAAAGCTTGTAGTCTATTTTCACCTCAAACTCCCCTTTTTCATTCTCAATTACCATGATATCATCCAGAATGAGATGGGGGATGAAGTGTCCTGTCTGATGGAGAACATCCAGGGTTGACGCTATTTTGGAAAAGAGGTCAAAGGCCACCCGATAGTCACTGAGGCGTCCGGAACCAACCAGATCCCCCCAGCTCTCGGCGTCCACCCATTCGCTGATACGGTACCACAGTCCGTCTGAAGATTTCCTGATTGAATGGTGACGCACAAACCCCTCGGCAGGCAATTTTTTGAGTTCCTCCAGCTCACGTCTAAGCCGGTCGGCCACTTCTTCGTTGACATTGGACTGGGGAGTGAATAAACGGATCATGACGTGCTCGCCCGTTCGCTCCCTGACGGCACGGCAAAGGAAGCTGGCGTGGCCTTCGTGGAGCACATCGACGATCTTGTAGTCGTCAATGTACTTTTTCCCTTCGCCTATTTCGGTTCCGCATGAGGGACAAATTGTGATTTCTTCGGCAACCGACTGACCACATTTTTGACAGAGTTTCATTGGCTCGCTCCAAAAACGCGTTAATTTAGGACCGCACACCACCCCAATTTATCCCGAACAGGCCGGCCCAGCTTTACGGCTTTGACTATATTTTCCATTTACCTAATTATGTTACATGTTTTTTGTGAAGTAGTAAAGACTCTATGAGCAGAGGAACTGGCTACTATTTGCTTCTCGAAGTTTTCAGCGTGTCTTTTGTTTCAAGTTTTTTGATTTAAAAAAACGCTTGACAAACATATAACAGTATATAAACATACTAACTAATCCTTTTTTCATGGGTTACCCCTTTTTTTGATCTCCCCGGCAATCAGCTTCGTTATGAGCTGCGGTTATGACCGCAGCAGCTTCAGGCTGAATGTCAGGGGGAGAACTTTCTGCAAACCAAATATTTACCATCTCCCCTTCCAGGGATGGGATTTTATTAAAAACGGGGATCAATAAAATGACTCCACGTGAAAGAGTGGCCGCAACCATCAGTGGCAAAAAACCTGATAAGCTCCCGATCATGGTGGCCAATTCTAACACATTTGTTTGCCAGCACTATGGTATCAGTGTCAAAGACTTTCTGACAAAACCCGATTTGTGCGCCGAGGGTAATATAAGATTTATAGAGGAATTTGAAATTGAACAGAGATGAAAGAGTGAAAGATTGTCTGGCCATTTAGATAAACTTTCAGAGGTGAATTTGAATGAGTATTCAGTTAGAAGTTATTGGCACTGTTGTTTCACCAGTAAAGGAGCCTGTTGATGAAAACTGGGGAAAGGTTATTTCCGAAATTGTGCTTAATGAAAAGTATGCTGACGGCCTCATGGGGCTCAAGGATTTCTCACATGCCATAATCATTTATTTCATGAATCTGGCCACAGACAAAGAGAGAGTAAACCCTGGTGTTGCATAAACAACATGGTTAACATTGTTAAAAACCTTAATACTTCGGGCTTTGATATTGTTTTCTATGACATTACAGGACATCATCATTTGTGCGTTCGAGAAAAAGCTTCAAAATAACCATGT
>CP070700.1:1992204-2006531 GCA_020349865.1 Desulfobacteraceae bacterium | reverse complement strand
CTCTTCACTCTCATTTCCCATTTTGATCTGTATAATAGATGTATCGGGAATGATGATTGGGCGATTTGTAAGTGTGAAAGGACAAATAGGGGTCAATATAAAAGGCTCCATGGTCGGATAGAGTATGGGTCCGCCGGCAGACAGATTATAAGCCGTTGAGCCTGTAGCAGTAGATATAATGAGGCCATCTGACCTGAAAGTAGTCAGAAATTCGTCATTGATCGCCACATCAAGGTCTATTATCCTCGCCAATGTCCCTTTATTGATCACCACGTCATTTAAGACCTGAAATTGGCACACTACTTCGCTATTACGGAAGACCTTCGTTTCCAGCATAACTCGGCTTTCCACCTCAAGACGTCCATTAATCATCATCTCAATCACAGGGTAGAGACGTTCAAAGGGTATCCCCGTGAGAAAACCCAGGCCCCCCAGGTTTACTCCAAGCATGGGAGCCCCAAATCGCCCTACTCTCCTTGCAGCCCCGAGAAGGGTCCCATCGCCACCAAGAACC
Organism: Desulfobacteraceae bacterium; assembly: GCA_020349865.1. The sequence continues at coordinate 2,006,017 of CP070700.1, read as the reverse complement.
ACAACCCAATCCACGGTCTTTGGGATAACCATCGATTCTTCGCAGTAACCATCTAAAGACCCCTTGGTCTTCATTTCCTCTAAAAAGACTTTGATGCCCTTTTGTTTGAACCATTTTTCTAGTTTCTTGGCCTCTTTTCTTGCAGGTTCGTGGTGGTGTTTATAAATAATCCCTACTGATTCAGAAGGCATGGAAAAGGTCCTCCAAAGTAAGTGTCTAAAATTAACTAAAGTGATCTAAAGGTTTAATAATTATAGTCAACCACTATAAAAATAGGGGAACAATTTCAAATCTGTTTACATCAACGAGGCCCCTGTCTGTCAACTTCAATTCGGGGATAACAGGAAGGGCAAGAAATGAGAGCGTCATAAAGGGTTCCTCTAGACCGCAGCCCATGCTTGAGGCTGCTTTCTTGACCGACTGCAATTGGTTCACGAGTGTTTGCAATGGTTCTCTTGACATGAGTCCGGCTAAGCGAAGAGGTGTTTTTGCGAGTGTTTTATCCCCACACACGACCACCAAGCCACCCCCCATAAGCCTTATCTCTTCAACTGCCCCAAAGATCTCATCATCACTGGCACCCACGGCAATCACATTATGAGAGTCGTGGGCCACAGATGACGCGATGGCGCCCCTTTTTAGGCCAAAACCCCTGACTAAGGCCAGTCCAATATGACCGCTGGCATGATGTCTTTCCACCACACTGAGTTTTAAGATGTCCGACTCAACATCGGGCGTTACAAATCCGTCTTTTGATTCCACATCTTCATAACTCATGTGAGTTATGAGCTGACCGGGAACAAGTTCAATTACCCTGGCCTTTGGCCCGGAATGATGAATACGGAAGCTCTCAGGGCTCAATGGTGCAATATTCAATGGTTTGTAGTCTTCAGGAGTGTCCCTGCTCTCGTCTATGGGAAAATTGCCCAGGGCACTGTGGTCCGCTACTATACGGCCATTTTTATAAACAGAAGTCACTCTAAAAATTTCGAGATCATCTAAAATTGCTACATCAGCGCAGTAACCGGGAGCAATAGCTCCCCTGTCTTTAAGCCCGAAATATGTTGCAGGATTCAGGGTGACCAATTTGATCGCTGTGACAGGATCGAGACCTAATTGAATCGCTTTCTTGACGGTGAAGTCCAAATGGCCCCTTTGCAGAATATCCTCAGCGTGCAGGTCATCTGAGACAAAGCAGAATCGATGGGAGTTTTTGTTGTTAATCAGGGGAAGCAACTCCTCCAGGTCTTTGGCCGATGTCCCTTCACGGATCATGAGCATCATACCACTTTCCACCTTTTCACGACCTTCCTGGCGGTCTGTTGCTTCGTGGTCCGAACGGATTCCGGCAGTAAGATAGGCCTGGAGACCATGACCTATCAATAAGGGGCAATGGCCATCAACAATATGATCCCTGAAAAGAACGATCTTATCAAGCACCTCTTCATCCCCCATAAGAACACCAGGGAAATTCATCATTTCTGCGAGACCCAGGACGCGTGATTCCTCTTTAAGTGCTGAGAGGTCTGAAGCCGTTAAGGTTGCCCCTGCCGTTTCCAGGTGGGTTGCTGGCACACAGGAAGGAGCCATAAAAAAAAAGTCAAAAGGCAGGGCGCTGCTCTCCCTGAGCATTAAACGGATGCCCTCAAGGCCCATCACATTCGCTATTTCATGGGGATCGGCTATAAGTGTTGTGGTTCCGTGAATCAGGAGTGCCGCAGCAAGCTCACAAGGGACAAGCATGCTGCTTTCTATGTGGAAATGCCCGTCAATGAGACCAGGAACGATCCATTTGCCACTCAAATCCACCTCTTCTTTTCCATGATAATGAGCCCCCACACCCACAATAACGCCATCATAAATTGCTACATCCTTTTCCTGGATCTCTCCAGAAAAAACATTAACAATCCTTCCCCCTCTCAGGACAAGATCGGCCGGAATTTCGCCTCTTGCGGCAAAAATTCTTTTTTTAAGTGCTTTAACGGTAGTATCCATGTGTAACTGATCACGGGGCCGCAGGGTTATGTCAAAATCCCCCCTCGCCCCCCTTTACTAAAGGGGGGTTGGGGGATTTCAGATAAAATTGATTTATACTCAAAAATCAATAGGTTAAGTATGTCTTTAACGTTATTGTGCCGGGTTCTGGAAGATGATTAACGGGTTGTTTTACCAACAACATACCATTCTTCTGTTAAATCAGACGTAGTATCCACCAGCAGGTGGACAATATTAAGGTCGGGATAAAGGGCTTTCAGATCCTTAAGATCTACTGTCTCAAATTTTTTCAGGTTATTGGTATAGGCCTGTTCTGTCAGAGCGTTTGACTCATAGTTATCTTTGGTCCGCTCTGAAATGCGCCGGAGGGAAACCTCTTTGGGGCATTGGGTCTGCTGGATGATCAGCGGCATCCCGCTCCTGGCCGCCACCTCGGCGGCTCGTCGCCTCAGGGCCTGGGTCACAAAGGTGGCATCCAAAATGATCCCCTGCCCTTCCCCTGCCAATTCATGTGCCATTCTGAACATCTCGTCATAGACAAGCATCCTTTTGTTCATGTTTGATGCCACCTTCTCATCAAAAATATCCTCGTTTTTTAGCACTTCAAGGCGAATCATATCCGACCTCAGGATTTTATATCCCTTAAGTTCCGCTATTACTTCTGTGGTTTCCGTCTTATACGAGGCAGGAAGTCCACAGGCTATTAAAATTGTTTTAGGTTCCAGCTCTCTCTTCATAAAATCGACAAAAGGTTCTTGCATAAGTGCCTCCAATACAGTTGAGTGGCTAAAAAATTGATCACGGGGTAGGTGTGTCTTGAAGTCTTTTTCATCACCATGATTGCAATACACTGTAATAACTTACGGTTATATAGTTATATAATTCAACCACTTAACAACTCAGCCAATCTATTCTATGTACGAATGCGCAAGAATAAAATACTTTCTTGCCCTTTGAATTGCTTTCTCTTTTTCTTCGGAACTTATGTTATCATCATCCACCTGAAAGCCGTTCACCTTTCCTCTCACAAAGGCCCGGTAGACCTTATAAAAAGTGAGCAGAGAATCCACATGGATCTCGCCTGCGAGATTCATGTATTCGTTCCACAAAAGTTTGGAATATTTCTCTCCACCATGATATTCCAGGTCCATAAGAAGGAAGGCAATGTCAGCCACAGTGTCACTGTAACGAAACCTGTCGTTGAATTCAATACAATCAATGACAGAAAGGGGTTCTGTGAAGCAGATGTGCTCCATGTGAAGATCACCATGGCAGTCCCTAATCCTTCCCGCTTTTATCCTCTCATAAAAAAGCCCAACGTTTGACCTGTAGAAATCATTAGTCCATTTTTTTAGGGCTTCGAACTCATTTTGCTGGATAATGGTCCCAACATATCCTTCAACCTGCTCAAAATTTTCATCCGTGTTGACCTTAAAAGTTTCAGGTTTACCAAATTGATCTATTTCGGGTGTTCGAAGCGAGGTTGAATGAAAATCAGCAAGGACCTCTCCGATCCTTTTAAGATGATCCCCTTCGAGTTCGCCCCTATCAAACACCGATTTCATCAATCTATCTTCTGGAATACGCTTCATCTTTACAGCGTATTCCACCACATTACCTGAAGCGCCCCCCAGAATGTGATTTTCTCCATCAAATGTGATAGGCAATACATCAAGGTAAATATCCTTTGAGAGCCTTCTGTTTAATTCTATCTCTTGATGGCAATAATATTGCCTTTTCTCTAAGGTTGAAAAATCCAGAAAGCCGAAATTTACAGGCTTTTTGACCTTATAGACAAATTCATCCGCAACAAACACAATGGAGATATGTGTCTGAACCACAGAAACATTATCCGTCTTGTCTGGGAGGGAACCCGGATTTTGTAAGTCTTCAATAATGGAAGGCATTTTCGAATTGGCTCTCCGTTACGCACCAAACTGTTCCGCCACGAAAGGTGGAATATCAAGCGTTCCCATTATGACCGGTTGCTGATGGCAGTCAGACCCGCCTGTGACCAATAACCCTTCTTTTCTTGCAAATGCAAGATGCGCTGCGGTTGTTTCAGGGTCATGTCTTGAATGCCAGCATTCAATGCCATCCAACCAGGGCACCATAGTCTCTTTTATGATCGTATGTTGTTCCTGAATAGACGGTGTCAGGCTCACCAGGGAAGTTCCGTTAGGATCACTGGGGTGTGCATGTATCAATTTCCCACCCGCACCTCTGATTAATTTCGAAGCTTCTTCAAGGGATACGGGCATCTTTGGGACATTGCATTTGACCAGATACTTGTCAAATGCCTCCTGTTTGCCTGAAACAAAGCCCTTTTTTACCAAATAATTAGCAATGTGAGGCCTGCCAAACGCACCGTCCACGGTTTCCTCTATGGTTTCCAGGTCTTTATGGGTAAGGGGTTCAAGATGCTCCTTTATCAGTTCTTCATTGATTTTTTCAAGGATCAGTTCAGCCCTTTTCCTTCTAAATTCCCTTAACTGCTTGAGTTTTTGGGCGAGGGCCTTATTATGCATATCATACTGATAGCCCAGCATATCCAGAGATACGGGCTTTGAGTTCCTGTATTGGGGGTTGGAAAAAGAGATGTTGAGTTCAACCCCGGTTACATATTTAATTCCATATTTGGAGGCTAAGGCCTGCGCTCTTTCCTGGCATTCAATGGAATCATGATCCGAAACCGAGATCAGCTTTATTCCTCTGCGATGTGCCTCCTCGAAAATTTCAGGTAACGTCATTTTCCCATCCGAGCAATCCCTGGAATGAATGTGCAGGTCAATTTTCATAACCACTAATGAGCTCTCCTCCCATTTCCAAGGCCTGGTAGTTCAATTCAAGATTAGATTCTTTAAAAATGTTTTTAATAACATCTCTGATCTCAATGTTTTTAATGGGAAAATCGGGAAGTTCACAAAGGGCTCCGAGCATGATCATATTAAGCAGGATGTGGCCGCCCAATTCAACGGCCATACGGGTAGCATCAAGCCAAAAAAACCTGGATCCGGATTCACTGAGGATGCCCCTGATCCGTTCAGGATCAGGATATTCCACATCGCCTGCAATTACATTGAGGGGATAAATGGGCCTGGAATTAACCAAAAAAATAGTTTCATTGTTTCCATATTCTTTAAGCACCCTAAGGGTCTCAAGGGGCTCAAGACCCAAAATTATGTGGGCCATATTCGGCCCTATTAGGGGACCGGGACTTCTCTTTTTTGAAAAACGGATATGACTCATTACCGGACCTCCCCGCTGGGACAAACCGAAGGTCTCACCAATGGTGACCCGTAGTCCCTTTCGGACGGCTGCTCTACCCAGTATCTGGGATGCCAACACGTTTCCCTGACCGCCCACACCGCTTATGATGAGATTTAATGGCATGAAAACCACTAAGCTGCTTCCTCGCTAACAATTGCCTTTTGGGGACATACTTCCGCACAGATCCCGCAGCCCACACAAACCACTTCATCAATTTGTGCCTTTTGCGCCTCCTTATCCCATATCAATCCTGGGCAGCGGAAAATACGGGTGCAATAGCGACCGCATCCGCATTCTTCCCCAAGGCATTGGCCCTGATCCACATGCATCTTATAGGGGAACCCCCCTTCCCTTCCTTGTATGAGTGCGCATTTTCTGCGAAGAATAAGGACCCTGGGCCCGCTTTTTTTCATAAACTTGTAAATAGTCCTGGCCGCATTCCCCATCTCATAAGGGTCCGCAACTTCCGTTTCAACGCCCAAGGAACGGCAGAGTCCTTCAATATTTACTGGATCTGTACTATCCCCCATGGCGGTGGCACCCGTTCCCGGATGGGGCTGGAATCCGGTCATTGCCGTTGCACTGTTGTCCAGGACCAGGAGTAGGATATCAGACCCATTGAATTTAGCATTGACAAGGGCAGGAAGGCTCGCATGAAAAAAAGTGGAATCTCCGCAAACAGTTACTACCGGCTGATTAAATCCAAATCTTTCAAGCTTTCCATAACCGCATGCCAGGCCAAGTCCAGATCCCATGGCATGAAGCGATTTTACCTGGCTGAAACCGGTTGGCCAGACTCCCATGCTGTAACAACCAATATCTCCCGAGACAAAGCCGTTTCTGTCATCCCAGGCAAGCGCTGTCTTGATGGCATAGTATGAGCCCCGGTTAAGGCATCCTGCGCAAAAACCAAATTCCCGGGGAGGAACGGAGTCCTTGAGCATGTCTGAGATTTTGTCCCTATAGGCATCCTTGCTCCAAGAGATCCCAAAGATGTCCCCAAAGACCTTAAGGAGGTGGGCAGGAGACAGTTCTCCGCAGGACGGGATGTGCCCCGACGCCTTTCCTAGATGTTCCTTCAATCCGATAGATTTACCGAGATCCGCTGTAAATGACTTGACATTGTCCTCTAGGAAAGGATCCACTTCCTCTGCAAAGAGGATTTTATCACTGACTCTGAGATACTTTTCCAATAGCCCTTTAGGCAATGGCCATGTGGTGCCTAATTTGAGGACTCCCACTTGATCCCTGAGATCCAGAATCTCAACCGCCTCCATCACATAATTCCAGACACACCCCGATGAAATAACCAGGAGATCGGGGCTGTTAGGGCCATCATAACGGTTGAAAGATGAGTCTTCAAACAGCTCCGTTGCTTGTTCCAACTTTTTGTGCCTTGCGTCGTGTTTGTTTACTACCGGTAAGGTATGAAAGGGTGAGTCTGGATCAAAACAGGCCTTAACATCAATGTCCGGAATGTCTCCGATACACACATCAGAACGCGTGTGGGAAAGCCGTGAAACGCTCCTGATCATCACAATATTTCTAATGTTTTCAGAAAGTTCAAACGCCCATCGGGTCATTTCAAGGGCCTCCTGGGAGGTAGCCGGTTCAAGCAGCGGAATGTCCGCAATACAGGCAAAGGCCCTGGCATCTTCTTCATTGCTGCTGGAGATTCCCGAAGGGTCATCGCATGAAACCAGGACTAAACCGCCTTTTGTCCCGGACAGGCTCAGGTTTGTCAAGAAATCTGAAGCCACATTGACCCCATTCTGCTTCATGCTCACCAGGCCGCGGCATCCGGCAAAGGATGCAGCAGTGGCCGCTTCGAGGGCAACTTTTTCATTTACTGACCATTCCACATAAACGGGCAGATCCTTTGCGGCCTCGGCCAGGGTCTCGATGATTTCCGACGAGGGATTTCCCGGATAACCCGCGCAAAAAACCACACCCGCCTCCAGTGCCCCCCTGGCAATAGCCTCATTTCCTTGGAGTAACAGATCAATTTTTCCTGATTTTTGACTAATCATAGGAAGATAGTTTCGTAAAAAGCTTATGAACGGTCATTGCGAGGAGTGAAGCGACGAAGCAATCTCCTGATTTCAAGTAATTACACCAACTGAGATTGCTTCGCTTCGCTCGCAATGACAGATGAAATTACTTATACGAGTTCATCATAGGAAGTGTCTCAAGCTTGCTGCTATCCTGCTCTCTTTCCTCTCTCCCTCTTATTGAAAGAAGCTTCCTTCAGATGTTCAAAGTTCTCATCGGGTAAATGGCCCGTCTCAAGCCAACCGTATTTTACGGCTGCTTCAACAATTTCCGATCCAAAATCAGTTCTCACAACAACCATGTTCCATCCCTCACGTCCTTCCACCGTCCCTACGGATATGTCAGCCCACTCGGCTGTCATATCCTGACAAAATGTGCACCCTTTCTGAACCAGCGGCCTGATATCAGAAAGAGGAAAATTTCTCCAGCCCTTTTCAGTCTGAACTCGAAATATCTCAGCAGGAGGAGGCGGAATGTCGTACTTTTTGACGGGGCCTTCTATCCCCTCGCTTTTCAGAAACATCTCAAGCTGTTGATAATCAATGGCCCAGGTACAAAAAAGTCCTATTTTGAGTGCAATATGAGCGCTCCTTTCCGGACCATCCGGCTTCATAAGCCTCATGCGTGCCAGGGCCTCCATCTGACAGGGAAGTCCAACCACACCCAATTTGCTCTTCCCAGCGCATATAGTCCTGTTAAGCGCAGAGAGGCCTCCCGAGCCAGAGTACCTTGATCCAGCACAGTTGTGAATATCTTCCTTGTTATGTGCCAACTTTCCCGCAGGTGAAAGATGGTTCCCCGTATCTGTCAAAACGGCCGAACTAATATGTCCTTTCTCAAGGGCGTATGTCAGCAGTGTCGATACAGCACCGCCATATTGTGACCTTTTCGCAGTTTCTTCGTCCGTAGATCGAGCTATGACAATGTTCTTTTAGGCACCTATTTCCCCACCGTCAGCAGATTCTGGTCTGACTGAATCAAGATTGGTCTCTTCGTACTCAGCACGGGGGCATAATTGCAGGCACCTCCAGGTATCAGCACTACATTGATCCATGGCAACCACTTTTCCGTTAAAATAATCAAAATAAGGACAAAGTCCCACACAGGCCCCGCACCGGATGCAGATGCCTTGATTGATTACCCTATCGATTAAACGATGTTGCCCTTGTTGGGACTGAGTTCCCATTCTTTGTCGAGCCTCTTTTTTCTAAAAATTAATTTTGCTACTTTCTTATATTAGGTCATCAAACAAGGTCAAGACTAAAACTCAGTGGTACTGACTTATTGACTTTTCAGTGCTTCTGGCTTAATTGGGGGATAAGAATTGCTTTAAGCGATTAAAAAACTTTGCTACCCTGTTATCAGTTTGAAATTATTTACAGGAGGTGCTCCATGCTTGAAACCATCAGGCAAGCCGCTGATTTTCTGTCTTCCAAGATGGCGGGACCCCCTAGGGTTGGAATGATTACTGGAACCGGGTTGGGATCCATTACAGAAAAGATTGCGGTTGACTTTCGTATACCCTACAACAAAATCCCTAATTTCCCACAATCCACCATTGAAGGGCACAAGGGAACGTTGGTGGCCGGTAAACTTGCTGGTAAACCGATGATTGCCCTTGAGGGCCGTTTCCATATCTACGAGGGCTATACACCACAGGAAATCACCTTCCCCGTTAGAGTAATGGCCTTGATGGGCATAAAGCATCTGCTAATATCCAGTGCGGCAGGGGGGCTGAACCCACAGTTTGAGACCGGAGATCTGATGATAGTTACGGACCATATCAACCTGACCGGAACCAACCCATTGATCGGTCCAAATCTTGATACCTTTGGTCCCCGGTTCCCGGATATGACCCGTGGATACAAGCCCGATTTGATAAAGCTTGCCAGGGAAAAGGCGCTGAAGGAGGAGATCTTCGTTCGCCAGGGGGTATATGTGGGGCTTGTGGGTCCCAGCCTTGAAACACCGGCAGAGACCCGTTTCTTGAGGATGATTGGTGCAGATGCTGTGGGTATGTCCACGGTTCCAGAAGCACTCGTGGGAGTGCACTGTGGTATGGATATCGTGGCAATCGTGGTGATAACAAATATGAATTTGCCTGACTGCATGGAAAAGACCTCCATAGATGACGTTATCGCCACTGCTCAACGAGCCGGTACTAAACTCGCATGCCTTTGGGAAAGGATTATTGAAAGTCTTCCCATTTAGTGTCGTATTTCACCGCAGAGAAAAGAAAATATCGGAAAACAAGAACTAAATTTAACCAGCGTTCTTTATGCAAAAGAGCCAAGCGAACGGGCGGTGAATGGTTACCTTTCAAGGAGCATAAAAATGCAAGATGCTGATATTATGATAAAAAACGGGACTATTTTGACCATGAATGGTGAAAATTCAATCCTCGAAGGTGGTTTTATCTGTGTTCAGAACGATACTATTTCCCATATCGCCAAAAATGACGATAATGCATTTGATGCCCCAAAAGTCATAGACGCAAAGGGCGGTTTGATCCTTCCTGGTCTGGTGAACGGCCATACCCATGCTGCTATGAGCCTATTCAGAGGGCTTGCCGATGACCTTCCACTCATGGAATGGCTTAATAATTATATTTTCCCGGTGGAAAGTAAAATGGATGGCGATTTTGTCTTTACAGGCACCCTTCTTGCCTGCGCAGAAATGATCATGTCCGGCACAACCACCTTCTGTGATATGTATCTTTTTGAGGATCAGGTTGCGACGGCAGCCCGGGAAGCGGGAATGAGGTGTTTGGTGGGTGAAGTCCTGTATGATTTTCCTTCGCCTAATTATGGTTCGATTGACAAGGGCTTTGAGTATACGGAATCATTGATACGAAAATGGCAAGATGACCAACTGATTTCCATTGCTGTAGAGCCTCACTCTCTTTTTACCTGCAGTCCTTCCTTACTGAAAACGGCAAATGAGCTGGCATTGAAATACAGTGTGCCCTTAATTATTCACGTGGCCGAGACATTGACCGAAATCTCCGAAGTAAAGGACAAATATGGCAGGACTCCGGTAGAGCATCTCCATTCTTTGGATCTTTTAGGGCCTCATCTGATAGCAGATCATTGTGTTCATCTGGAAAAAACTGAGATTGCAAAAATGGCCGAGCACCGGGTGAAGGTCATTCACAATCCGGAAAGCAATATGAAATTGGCGTCCGGCGTAGCCCCTATACCGGAGCTGATCGCCCAGGGCGTAACCGTTGGACTGGGGACCGATGGGTGTGCCTCTAATAACAACCTGGATCTCTTTACAGAAATGGATATGGCCGCCAAACTCCATAAGATCCACGCTATGAATCCGACCGTCATGGACGCTTTTACAGCACTGGAAATGGCTACCATTGAAGGGGCGAAGGCATTGGGCTTGGAAAATATAACCGGGTCTTTAGAAGTGGGGAAAAAAGCAGATATCATTGTAGTCGATACGAATAAACCACACCTCACACCCCTATATAGCCCTTACTCTCATCTCGTATATGCAGCAAGGGGAAATGATGTAAGCCATTCCATCATTAACGGTCATTTGGTAATGGAGGATCGCAATTTGCTGACCCTGAACCTGAATGAGATTATGGTGCGGGCCAAGGAAAAGTCTATACAGGTAAGGGAGTGGGTGGGGGGTTGAAATTTAATGGTAAATGACTCATGGCCGGACAAGATACCCCTTTTATAGCTCTGGGGAGTAGATTAAAAGGCGTTCCGGAAGTCCTCACCCTTGGGGTGAGGCCCAACTTCTTTGACTACCCGGCACCTGAAAGGGAGTTGATCTTGAGTGCAGAGATTATCCTCTACCCTACCCTCAACTATGCCCAGTTTCTTACAACGATGGAAAAGAGGATCTTTCCGGGTCTGGAGACATATCTTTATGCTGACGAAAAAATCAAACAAACCACTCTCTTTAATATGCTTGAGATTCCACACCCCCGCACCAAAATCTATTACCATCTCCATCACAAGGAGATCCTCAGGGAGTTTTCTTTTCCCTTCGTTGCCAAATTGGCCAGGCGATCTGCCCGTGGGAGAGGGGTGTTTAAGATTCACAATTCCGAGGAATTGGAAAACTATCTTGACCTAACCCAAATCGCGTACATACAGGAGTATTTGCCCCATGATCGGGATCTTCGCGTCGTGCTCATCAACTATAATCCTATCCTGGCCTACTGGCGGATTCGCAGCCCCGGGAATTTCAGAACCAATCTCTCCCAGGGTGGAAAAATCTCCTTTGACGATATTCCCATAGGAGGTGTAAGATTGGCCCAGAATTCTGCATTGAGGTGCAAGTTTGATGATGTGGGTCTGGATCTCATCAAATGCCAGGGCACATGGTATGTGATCGAGGCAAATATGAAATACGGGCGTAAAGGACTAAAGATGATGGGGCTCGATCTAAAAGAAATTATGCGACAGAAACTACTTAACGGTGAACTCTTTTGATTGGCTATTTTCGATTGATACTTTTCAATCGCCAATTGTCAATAGTCAATAGTCAATCTTCAATATCTTGTTTTGACCAGATGCTTAGAGAAAAGAAATATATTATTATCCTCGCAGCCTGCATCCTTATTTTAATCCCCTCCTGTTTCCTTGCCTATGTGTACTATACGGTAACCCATGATGCGGCCAGCCGTATAGAGCGCGGGGCCATTGACCGCATAATCGCCTCAGAAAGCCATGTTTTTTATGACGACGATCTCACACCCATTGGCACATTCTTTGAAAAAATTCACCGCAAATACATGGTCTATGAAGATATACCTAAGATATTCATAAAGGCCCTTATAGCCGCAGAGGACAAAAATTTTTTCGATCATTGGGGTTTTGACCCTAAGGCCATGTTCAGGGCGCTCATGGCCAACATAAAGGCGGGCAAAGTGGTTCAGGGTGGGAGCACCATAAGCCAGCAAACCGCTAAAAACATATTTCGCCGAGAAAGGAAATCATACAGGGCCAAACTCAGGGAACTAATGCAGGCATTTCTCATTGAAAGGCAATATAGCAAACAGGAAATCCTGGAGATGTACGCAAACCAGTTTTTTGTAACCGGCTACGGAAAGGGGCTCAGGATTGCGGCCCAGTATTTTTTTGGGAAAGACGCAAAGGATCTCGACTTAGTGGAAAGCGCCTTTATTGCCGGTTCAGTCAAGGGTCCCAACAGATACAACCCGTTTATCAAGAAAAGCAAGGCAGAAAAGGAAGAAGCCAAACAATTGGCCAAGTTACGCAAGGACTATGTACTTTCGAACATGCACAAGATGAATTTCATTACGCAAGAGCAGTATCAGGAGGCAAGGGACCAGGGAGTCCCTTTTAAGCAGGGAAAGATTACTTTCAAGTTGAACGTGATCCTCGATTATGTTCGAGAACAACTTGAATCTCACTATTTTAGTACAATCCTTAAGGAGCAAGGCCTGGAAAATCCTGCCACCTCGGGAATCAGCATTTATACTTCGGTTAATAAGGATATACAGGAAGCGGCCTTAAAGAGCCTCCGCACCCATCTACCATTGATAGATGTGAAGATGGACGGCTACAACGTTGCCCAAATGGCCGATAACACAAAAGAATTCTTTGAAGGAGGCTTTAAAAAATTAGACGATAACCTCCCTTTCTTGGCCCAAATAACCCATATCGATGCAAACAATTCAAACGCCCACCTGGTCGTATCATGGGAAAACGGCGGAGGGATGATTAGCTATGAGGGACTCAAAGCAATAGGCGAGGCCTGGCTAAAATGGAAACATGGAAACTGGGCAGTGTTTGAGAAAAAGCACGTGCGCGAGTTTTTGAAGAACTTCCGCGTTGGAGACCTTATCCCACTCCAATTGATGGCATCCCCTGATAATGAGAAAAACCTGATGCTGTCAAAAATTCCTGAACTGGAGGGAGGCGTGGCAGTATTTCAGGAGGGAATGTTAAAGGCCATGGTTGGGGGTTTTTTTAACCGGTTTTTTAACCGCGCCGCCGATGCAAAACGGCAATTGGGTTCCATTTTTAAGCCTATCATATATACAGCGGCCCTCCAGCTCAAGTGGAACAGCCTTGATTCGCTCCCAAACAACAGAGAAATGTTTCGATTTGAGAATACCTTCTATCTGCCGCGGCCTGATCACACGCCGAAAAGTGACGCGGTCTCCATGGTATGGGCCGGTGTGAAATCGGAAAACCTGGCTACTGTCTGGTTGCTCTATCACCTCACAGATCACCTGAATTTGAGTGAGTTCCGGCGCATAGCGGATATCGTCGGACTTGCCAAAAAGGAAGGGGAATCCTATCTATCTTATAAAGAGCGGATCAGAGATCAACATGGCGTGGTCGTCAACAGGGCAGCGCTGATGGACGCCGCCTTTGAAGCGTCCAAAAAGGAGGTTGAATCGGACATCATCTTTGGGCGGGATAGGGAATATAGCGGTTACGAGAAAACCCTGAATAACCTCAGACGCCTGCACTACGATATTGATACCAGCGCATTG
>CP070700.1:1988806-1992104 GCA_020349865.1 Desulfobacteraceae bacterium | reverse complement strand
TGACCTTCAGAATTGCTTCCTTTGCTGTCCAATAACGAAAAAGAGTATCCCAAGACCTTCCTTTTAGTTCCCATTCCTCGTCACTCGCTACATGAGCAAAGAGAGATTTAGCCCGGGGCTTTATTTCTTCAATATCGATCCCGACCCTATTTTTACTAACCACTGCCGCCACGTACTTAGGTTTATGGGAGAGAGACCAATAAATGCCAGCAACTGGATATGGTACACCTTTTTCATCCTTTTGTAGTTCTCCAAGCTTCACTTGGCTTTTTTCGGCACTCAGTTTTAACGCCTCTCGAGCAATTCGGCTTAGATGAGCTATCTTTTCTTTCCCTTGAGGTTTATGTCCAGCTTCGATAACTGGTATGACTACAGGAAATAAAGTCATCGGTTTACTAAAACTTTGTTGCCTTCTTAATAACATCTTTATCAAAGTAGTTGATTGACATTCCAGCATCCACAACAATGCCCTGAGCATTAATACCGCTGGACCGCTCGCTCAATAGAAAAGCCACTGTATTGGCTACTTCACTGGTAATCAGAGCTTTTTTGCGCAGCGTCAATTGTTCGGCAAAGAGGTAATAGTCCAAATATGCTGGTATGCCTGCGGATGACGATGTTTTTAACAATCCGGCGTTCACGGAATTAAATCGGATTTGGGAAAAAGAACTGAAGGATTTAGCTAAGAAGCAGAGGGTGGAGTCCAGGGCAGCTTTTACTGGAGCCATAAAACCATAGGGTTCGGCTGCCATTTTAGTGGTCGAGATGGATATAGTGACTACAGATGCTTTCATATCCAATAGATCTTTAAAAGCATTAGCGATGGCGATTAATGAATAACAGGAGATATCCATTGACTGCAGGAAGTCTTTCCTTTCTGTTTCGTGAAAAGGCTTAAATCCTCCTTCGTAATTGGCAAATGCTATAGAATGAACGATGCCGTGAATTTTGGGATATTTTTTTGAGACGTCTTTGGCTAGTTTTATGATTTCCTGTTCTCGTTCGACATCACACACAAAGATATCTGTGTCAGGAAGAATCTTAGCGACACTCTCTTTTCTTGCCGCTGATCGGACACTATAGATTACATTTGCCTTTGCCTGGGAAAGAACCTCTCCAACAGAGAAGGCAACGCTTTTCTTGTTAGCCACCCCAAAAACAAGAACAGTCTTACCCACGATGTCTAAAAAGTCCATACAGTACCCCTTATTATACCTCCCGGTTATATGTCATGTTAGGATGCATCTTTAGCCAGTGTGACGGCAAACTCGACTGTGACCGAGGTCTTACCGGCAACTGAGGCTTTGCCCTTCATAAAATAGGCATTACTGACTTTTTCCACCAGTTCGGCTTCAATATCCATAGTGTTGCCGGGTTTGACGATACTTTTAAACTTGGCATTATTAATTCGGGTCAAAACAGGAACACCCCCACTGATGCCCCCCATCATTTTGGAGAGCAGAATTGCGCCTGTTTGGAAAATGGATTCACAGATAAGGGCTCCGGGCATGATAGGTTGTCCGGGGTAATGTCCTTCGAAGACTGGCTCATCGGACCTTATCTCTTTCGTTGTTTTGATTTTTGTTCCGGTTATTTCTATGATTCTATCAACAAACAGAAACGGTGGACGATGGGGTATAGCATTCAGAATCTCCTCCATCTCATAATCCTCCACTTACCTCAAGATTAGAACCGGTAACGTAGGACGCCTCTTTGGAAGCCAGGAAAAGAACGCAAGCGGCTACTTCTTCAGTGCCTCCGAATCTCTTTAAGGGAATACTGGCCAAATAATCTTCACGCAATTTATCTGGAAGGTCTTGGATCAATTCGGTGGCAATAAATCCCGGAGATACGCAATTAACCGTAATACCCCGAGTGGCAACCTCCTTGGACAACGATTTAGTCAAGGCACTCAGGCCTGCCTTTGAAGCTGAATAATTCGCCTGGCCTTCAAAACCGTATCTTTCCATCACAGAGCTTATGTTGATAATCCGCCCATATCTTTTACGCATCAGAATCATGACAGCAAATTTGCACATGTAAAAGATTCCAGCGAGATTGACATTAAGTACATCTTGCCAGTCTGATTCTTTCATCATCGCCAGGACCGCGTCCTTTCGGATACCGGCGTTGTTCACGAGGATTTCGAACCCGGTGTATTTCGTGTCTATATATTTGAAAAACTTTTCTACCTCTTCATACTTAGTCACATTAAGTTTTTGAATATCAATGTTTTCGGCAAACTGGCTGTTGTCTTGTTTAAATTGTGCTGCCGCAGTTTCGTTTGCCAGATAAGTGACAATAACCTTAGCACCTGACTTCAAGAAACCCTCGACAATAGCTTTCCCTATTCCTCTGATTCCACCAGTAACAATGACAGTTTGTCCTTTAAAATCATGCATTTCTTGCACCTGCTGAGAGGAATTTGTCTACATCGTGGGCGACAATTACTCCGTAGTTAGTTGTGCCTAGCCAGCCAGACATAATAATCCCCACAGAGCCAGTATGGAAAAGCCCAGGTATCTCTTTTGGAAGTTCCATACTGACCTTTAACCCTTCGAATTTGGTGCCGAAAGAGGCACCGCTTAGATGGAGCGTATACCTTTGAAATGTCTTTGGAGTAGAAGCTTCCAAATGGTCTACCTTATCCCGAATCTTAGGAACATATTTCCCCAAAGCATCAAGCGTCCGTTGAATCAATTCTTCCTTAGAAGTCTGGTATTCTCCTTCAGACAAATTTGCCCAGTCTTCATAATTAGCATTATAGCAGGCAACAATGGAGTACATATCAGAGCCTGGCCGGGTCTGAGGATAATAAATTGATAAGGCCAGGCTGGTAGTATTTTTGCTGCGAAGTTCTTGAGTGTCGAATTTCTCGGCCTCTGAGGTAAAAAGCAAATCCCCTATATAGTCAATTCTCTCGCCTTTTTTGATACCTATATAAACCTGGCAAGTGCTGTTATTCAGGCGCACCCTTTTAACCTCTTCAATGAAACTTTCAGAAAAATACTCGTTTCCGACCAGCTTGTGGATGGTTGACAACAAATTACCATTGGAGACAACAGCCTTACTTCTAATCTTCTTCCCATTCGCTATTACACCGGCAGTGTTTTTGGATTCTGTCTTCCCTTCCTCAATCACAATTTTTTCCACGAGGCACTTGGTCCGAATAACAACGCCGTTTTTTAGAAGCTCCTCCCGCATTTTTCCGATAAACTGGTCTGTCCCCCCCTGAACGGTATAAACGCCTTTATTCAAGAAGTTGGAAAAGACAATTCCATAGGTTATTGCTGGGTCA
>CP070700.1:1979399-1988706 GCA_020349865.1 Desulfobacteraceae bacterium | reverse complement strand
AGGGGAAACTGGTCATTCATCCCAATCAGGTCGAGCCTTGTAATCGTATATTTTCCCCTACCACGGAAGAAATAGCTAAAGCCATAAAGATCGTTCAGGCCTTTGAAGAGGCAGAGGCTGCCGGTATGGCAGCGATTCAGTTGGAAGGTAAGTTTATTGATTACCCTGTGGTAAAAAGGGCTAATGACATTTTAGCATTAGCCGCTGCTATTGGCAAGAAGGGGTGATTGCGTTATAGAGGAGCATAACTATGAGTGAATTCATCAAGCTTGATATTGATCTTAGCAGGTGCCTTGGTATTGAAAAATGCGGGAAATGCATCCAGGTATGCCCAGTCAATATTTTCACATCGAACGGTGATTATCCGAAAGTAATAGAAGATAACGAAGATGAATGTACCCTCTGTAATCTCTGCATTCAAGGTTGTGAGGTAGTTGCAATCACCATTCATAAATTGTACGAGGAATAGGTCCATTTATGCTGACATCACCTTCAATATCCCAGAAACTGGCTCAATTTTTTTGCACTCTCAGATACGAAGATTTGCCAGATACCCTGGTCTATCAAATAAAAACCTTCTTCTTAGACTGGCTTGCATCGGCTTTTGCCGGTCTTTCCCAACCCCCCACTCAGATTATGCTTTCCCTTGCAAAGGATATGAAGGGATCTTTGGAGGCGACCATTATACCAACTAATGGCAGACACTTATCCCTGGTAGCTTCCCTGGTAAATGGGGCCTCCTCTCATGTGAGGGAAATGGATGATCTGCACAGGCAGTCTATCTTTCACCCGGCAGCATCGGTGCTACCCGCTGTCTTTGCTGCAGGAGAAAATGCACATGTGTCTGGCCGTGATCTTATTCTTGGTATTCTCACAGGATATGAAACCGGGATAAGGGCCGCCTTAGCGGCCGGCAAAAGTCATTATGAACACTGGCATACGACGGCAACCTGCGGCACCTTTGGTGCAGCAGCCGGCGCAGCAAAAGTTTTAGGTTTAGAGATGGAGCCTTTTGTATGGGCCCTTGGTTCTGCCGGGACCCAGAGTTCAGGGCTATGGGAATTTTTAACCGAAGGTGCCATGAGTAAACAGCTTCATCCGGGGAAGTCATCCATGAACGGGCTTCTGGCTGCCTTGTTGGCGCAAAAAGGGTTCACCGGTTCCAGTCGGATTTTTGAGGGGGAAAAAGGCTTCCTTAGGGCAACATCCGAGGATTATGATTTTAATATCCTGACCGATGGCCTGGGGGAGAACTTTCACACTGCACAAAATTCATTAAAATATTATGCCTCTTGCGGACATACACATTCTTCTATAGAAGCAGCTCTGAAGGCTTGGAAAGATATAGAACTGAGCATAACTGCTATTCGATCCATAACTGTTTATTTATATCAGGGAGCACTCGATTTGCTCGAGAAGGTAGAAGCACGCACCCCTTATCTTGGAAAATTCAATATATCTTTTTGTGTTGCCACGGCACTTTATTTTGGACATGTTGATCTGGATGATTTTACTGATGAAAGGCTCAAAAAACCGGAAATATTACGCCTTATGAGCATCATATCCCTCAAGGATGATCCGGAGTTCACCCGACTATATCCTAAGAAATGGCCTTCCCGTGTGCAAATAGAATTGGAAAATGGAAAAAGATATGAAGGATATTGTGAATATCCTAAAGGAGATCCGGAGAATCCACTTTCCGAAAAGGAACTTATCGAAAAGTTCAAAAAACTCTGCGAAAATATTATTAAAGACGATGAAAAAGAAAGAATTATAGATTCAGTCTTAAACCTTGAAAAGATAGATGATGTGGCAACTATATTTCATGGTTAGTAATGAGAGCATAAAACAGATTGCCTAAAAATTGTCATTGCGAGGAGTGTTCGCGACGAAGCAACCTCTAAAATTACTTCAACCATTAGATTGCGTCGCTCCCTTCAGTCGCCCGCAATGACCATGGTTAACGTTATTGCATGGAGAATATTAGGTGCTCCTCTTACTAAGTTTTGTAGCTTTATTTCGATGCCAAAGAGAACAACACCAAATCAAAAAATGAACCCAGCCATTGTTTCTCGCGCTGATCAAACAAGAAGCCAGATGGTTTTTAGATCCTTGACATTGGTTGAACAGGTTGCCAAGGCTCTTAAAGATGACATATTGACTGGCAGTTTAAAAGGAGGTGACCAACTCCTTGAAGATCGATTGAAAGGTGAGTTTGGTATTAGTCGCACCCCATTAAGAGAGGCCTTCAGGGTCCTTGAAAAGAACGGTCTTATTGAGATACTCCCCCGTAGAGGTGCCTTTGTAAAAAGAATTAGTAGACAGGACATTGAAGAGAACTTTCCCGTCCGGGCTAACTTAGAGGGACTGGCAGCCCGTTTGGCTTACACAAATTTTACCCAACAGGATATGGAGGAAATGGAGGAGGCCTTTGCGTGTATGAAAGAAGCGGCTCAAAGGAAGGATTTTAGTGACTACTCAACACACCATCTTGTGTTTCATGAAATCTTTATCAATGCTTCTAAAAATGAAACATTGATTTCCCTCCTCCGCAATCTGCGCATGCATACATTGTGGCATCGTTACACATATCATTATTATAAAGAGGACTTTAAAAATTCTTTAAAGATTCATAAGCGCATTATAGATCTATTTAAAAAGAAAGAGGTCTCTCCGGAAGAGATAGAGAAGATAGTTCGTCAGCACATTGAGGTAGCACTAGAACCTTTTTTGGCGGCCATGGAGGAACTCGAATAGGGGGTTTTAAGTTGCATATAGCAAAAAACTTAAAGATTTTGATTTTAGGTTTTTTAAATCGCATACCCTTCATTTCATTTTATGCCAAAACAAGGGGATTGCCTTATGTCATTGCCTGGTGTCATCGCATTGCCGGACTCTCTTTAGTTGCTTACCTGTGGATTCACCTTTATACCCTCTTATCCCTCTCCTCTCCCCCCCTCTATGATGCCACGATGAAGATCTACCGATCCTCTCTCTTCACCATTTTAGAGTGGGGATTAGCGTTACCGGTCATCTTTCATGCCCTCAACGGAGGCAGGCTGATTCTGTACGAGGGCTTTGGAATGAGGAACGATGAATCCATGATACGGTGGCTTTTAGGTTTTTCCATTCTGTATGTAGCACTTTTAGGAATTTTGATGCTGATAGGCACTCAGAGCGTATCCGCAGTTTTTTACTGGTTGGCCATGCTTGTTGCATCTTTAACTCTTGTTTATGGAGTTGCATCCAAGTTCTGGGCAACCCAGCATTCGTTGGTGTGGAAGCTTCAAAGGATCACCGGAGCCTTTTTGCTGGTCATGGTGCCAGCCCATCTTTTATTCATGCATCTCAATCCTTCGGTTGGGAAAGAAGCGAACGTAGTGATTATGAGGATGCAAAACTGGTTTATTAAATTTGTTGATCTGGGACTGCTTGTTGTGGTGCTTTACCATGCCGGCTATGGTTTCATATCTGTGACAAGAGACTATGTTTCTTTTCGGGTCCTCCGAATGGGGTTAACTGCCCTGGTTATCTTGGTAATGGTGATCTTTGCCTGGGCCGGCATCAGGCTTACTCTTGCCATTTGACCATAAGGGATTTTTTCATGGGGAATAAGTTTCGAATAAATTCAACTGTAAGGTGCGATGTTTTAATTATCGGGGGTGGTGGCGCTGGTCTGCGGTGTGCAGCAGAAATTTTCGAGAAAAGGCATGGGACAATGGTTGTGGCCGTAACTAAAGTCGCACATTCACAAAAATCCCATACCAGTACTGCCCAGGGTGGATTGGCCGCAGTGGATCCAAGGGACCCGGTTGATAAACCCATCTATCACATGTTTGACACATGGAAAGGCTCTGATTGCTCGGCCGACCAAAATGTTATCAAGAAGATTGTAAATTCAGCATGGGGTCAGATTGTGTGGTTGGAGAATCACGGCATGCATTTTAGCCGTAACGGGGAGGGTAACCTTGGTAAGAGAACATTTGGCGGTCATACCTTGAATTTTGGTGAGGCTTCGGCATTTCGTGCAGTGTTCGAGGCTGATCGAACCGGAAAAGGCATTATTGACACACTTTGGGGAGAAGCCCTGAGAGGGGGCATCTCTTTCATAAATCAGTCCATTGCCACGGAGCTTCTCTTCAGAGGAAACCGATGCGTAGGCGCCGTGATCTTCAAACAAAAAGAAGGGGAATTTGTTAGAGTCATAGCGAAGGCCACGGTCTTGGCTATGGGTGGGAGTGGCCAGTTATTCAGGGTTACTACAAATTGTCGCCAGAATACCGGAGATGGGCTCGCTCTCATTCTCCAGGCAGGGCTGCCGGTAATGGATGCTGAAGCCGTGCAATTCCATCCAACGGGTATTGTCGGACCCGGTATTCTGGCCAGCGAGACTTTGCGATCAGTGGGAGGTATATTGCGTAACAGGGATCTGGAAGCCTTTATGGAACGCTATGCCCCTAAGATGAAAGAACTGGCCCCGCGCGATCTCGTGGCGCGGGCGATCGAAACCGAAATTAGAGAGGGAAGAGGGGTATTGAATCCGGATCATAATATCCAGCATGTCTGGATAGATCTGCGGTATCTATCAAATTATGTTCATGATGTGCAAATCCCTGAGGTTACAGGCTTTTTCAAAAAGTTTGTCAATATCGATCCAAAAAAAGATCTATGCCCTGTTCGACCGAGTGTTCACTATCATATGGGGGGTATCCCGACAAATGAATTTGGGGAGGTTCAAAACGGAGCGCAGGAGCTGATCTCAGGTCTTTTTGCTGTAGGGGAGTGCGCGGCGGCCAGCTTTCATGGTTTTAATCGTCTCGGCACAAATTCCCTTTTAGAATTAATCACTATGGGAAAAATTGCAGGAGAAAAGGCCCTCGATTGTCTCGGAGAGGAACTGAATGAGCCCCCGGAAGATGCAGGTGAGATGACCTTTTCTCTGTTCTCAAAATTTATAGATGGCAAAGGAAAAGGCAATCTTGGACAAATTCGACAGGATATGCAAACACTCATGACGGAGAAAGTGGGTATCTTCCGGACAGAAGATGGACTTAGAAAGGCGATTCAAGCATTGAAGGGAATCAAAGATCGTGCTGACAACACCTTTTTGTCAAGTAAAAGCCTCATCATGAATCAGGAACTCATTCAACGATGGGAGTTACATAATCTCTTGGCCGTCTCCATGGTCTGCGCACGAGGGGCTTTAAACAGAAGAGAGTCCAGGGGCGGACATTTTCGTGAGGATTTCCCGGAAAGAAAAGACGAATTTAACCATCACACCTTAGCCTCTATGAAAGAGTTTGGTAGGGTAAACTTTGAAAGACGTCCGGTGGATATGAGTCTCTATGATGCTAGGGATGAGAATTATGAAAAATTCGGTGTGATCGAGAGAAAATATTAATGGAAAACAAGTATAATATTACTTTAAAGGTAAAACGATATGATCCTGATAGCGAAAGATCCTGGGTACAGGATTATGAGTTGGAGGCTGGAAGGATTCTTCGATTTACTGATGTTTTTCGAAAAATAAACAGCGAATTGGACCCGAGCTTAGCCTGGAACTCATCGTGTGAGCACGCACAATGCGGGACCTGTGCGGTCAAGGTCAACGGAAAGCCCCTCCTTGCATGCGAGCTTCTCGTTGAAAAAGCGGTAGCTTATTTCGGGACCACAGTTTTTAAGGTCGAGCCAATTAACATTGCCCCTGTGGTCCGAGATCTTATTGTGGATTTAGAACAGGCATATGAAAGGGTTAATAGAGTCAAGCCTTATATTATCGAGACGGCGCAAAACCCGAACCCGGGAAATGAATACCGGATCGATCCTCGAGACCTGGAACATTATGTGGAGGCAACCCGATGCGTTAATTGCTTCTGCTGTGCCACTGCCTGTATCAGCAGTCATAAAGGCTTTTTAGGGCCAAATGCCGTCATGGCAAGCATTGTCCGTTTAATGGACCCCCGTGAACAGTCAAAAGAGGAGAGATTGGATCTTCTATATAGCGAAGAAGGCATATATAGATGCCATACCTCGATGGCCTGCTCTTTCGTGTGCCCCAAGGAGATAGATGTGGCACATTTTATTGCCTTGGCGAAAGCGGGCAGATTCAGGTCAGAGCCTAACAGATAGGCTGAGGAATAAACACAATGCCACAAAATGAATTCGCAGGGATCTTTCCCTATCTTGTGACGCCCACAGATCAATCAGGCAACCTCAAAGATGACGTGTTGCGTGATCTGGTGAATCATCTTATCTCAAAAGGGGTACATGGAATGACCCCTTTGGGAAGCACCGGAGAAGGCGCCTATCTTCCTTGGGAACTGAAAAAAAGGGTGATAGAGGTGGTAGTTGAGACTACTGCCGGACGCGTCCCCGTTATTGCCGG
Source organism: Desulfobacteraceae bacterium (assembly GCA_020349865.1). The sequence continues at coordinate 1,982,321 of CP070700.1, read as the reverse complement.
TGTTACTGAAATCACAACTAATGGCGCGGTAAAACAAGCAATAGAGACAGAGCGTATTGGCGCGGATGGCATCCTTGTGGTCTTACCAACCTATTTCCCTTTGTCTGACCACCAGGTAGTAGAGCATTTTCGGGCTGTGGCCCGCGCCGTATCCTGCCCAATTGTTTTATATACCAATCCAAAATTCGCCAAGTGGGACTTTACCATTCCCATGCTTGAGGAATTGGCTAAAGAACCGAACATCGGTTATCTAAAAGACGCATCGGGCAAGACAGGCAAGCTTTTATCAATTATTAATGCCCTTAAGGATCGGATCAAGGTTTTCAGTGCTTCGGCACATATCCCGCTTTTTGTATTAATGATGGGTGGTGTTGGGTGGATGGCCGGGCCAGCCTGCCTGATTCCGGAGCAGTGTGTAAAGCTTTACAGGTTGGCGCAGGAAAAAAAGTAGGAAGAGGCCTTAGAACTCCAAAAAACTTTATGGGCGCTCAATGTTGCCTTTCAGAATTATTCCCTTGCTGCATGCGTAAAGGCCGGATTGGAGATGCAGGGGTTTCCTGTGGGCTCCCCCCTACCTCCTCAGAGACAATTGGATGAAGAAGGTAAAAGGGTAGTTTCTGAGATATTGATTGATATCGGTGCCCTAATAAAACGGTCAGAAAAGGATTAAGTCAGCCTTTGACTCCTCTTATGATGGGCGGTGAAATGACATATGTTATCTACTAGAAAAAAAGGTGTCAGGCCGTTGACATTTGACATAAACACGAGATTAACGTAAGCTGCAAGCATGAGAAGGCCATTAAGGATAGAGTATCCCGGCTCTTTATACCATGTGGCAAGCCCGGGTAATGAGAGCATGGATGTTTTTCTTGATGGCCGGGATTTGATAGATCAGCTATCATCGCCATATGGTCGCATCGCTCGCATTTGGCTATGTCGATTACTATATCTTCCACCAACTCTGGCGAATGCTCAGACGGCGATACTCAAACAAGTCTAATTACAGTCTGATAAAAAGATATCGGTCAGCTGCCGGACGCAAACACCTATTCTCCAACTTTAATAAGTATAAGAGCAAGATACGTCTATACCAGGTAGTAAAGGTATCATCAATTGGTATCGGGGGCCATGTCAAGACAAAACCAGTTGCTAACCTTATTTACCTGAATACGCCGCCTATTTCTGGCGACGCCGGCATATAAAAGCAGCAATTTTTGCATTGACATGGGGTTTATGTGAACAGCTGGATCGCTACATCAGGGTGACCTTTGGCATGCTTGAGCCCCGCTTTTTGCGGGAGAAACCGTCACATACAGTTCTTAGAGGGGAAGATGCCGAAAGGCCTCTAATCAACCCGGTTCACTGCTAAAAAAAGTAATGGCATGAGAAAGCGCGTCGGAATATTAATTTTTGATGATATTGAAGTCTTAGATTTTACAGGTCCGTACGAAGTGCTTTCAGCCACTCGCCTTGATGAAAGCAAACGTCGGGAAGAGCCTTCGCCATTTGAAGTGGTTATAGTAGCAGAGAAAGAAGGTATTGTTAAAGCACAAGGCGGCCTAAAAATAATTCCTGACTATTCATTTCAGAATTGCCCCTTTCTCGATGTTCTCGTCGTACCAGGAGGATGGGGGACGCGTAGAGAGATTTATAATAAGGCTTTAACCGACTGGATAAAGAAAAAAGGAAATGAAGTAGAGCTTATAACCTCCGTTTGTACAGGCGCGGTGCTACTTGGCAAAGCTGGATTGTTGAAGGATCGTAAAGCAACAACACACTGGAGGGCTATTAATTGGATGCGAGAGCTATTTCCTGAAATCGAAGTTGTCGAAGATCAACATGTTGTAAAGGATGAGCTTGTATTTACCTCTGCAGGGATTTCTGCCGGCATTGATATGGCGCTTCATATAGTTGGGCATTACTTTGGTGATGACATTTCCAAAGCAACATGCAGACATATGGAGTATTCATTTTCCAAGGACAATAAGAGGCATTTGTAAAGTTTTGTGTCAACTAATACCTCATAAGGCAAATTCAACCGACCGCTAAATGCGGCGGCTGATATGGGGCATTATATGTCGAGGGGAATGAATGCGCATTACTCATATTGACCACTTAGTGCTTACAGTAGAGGACATCAATAAAACGACTCTATTTTATGAATCGGTTCTCGGAATGGAAAAAGAAATGTTTGGTGAGAGCAGAGTAGCCCTTAAATTTGGCAATCAAAAAATAAATGTGCATCAGAAGGGCAAGGAATTTGAACCAAAAGCAAAAACTCCTACTCCAGGATCAGCGGATTTATGCTTCATTACAGATACTGAGATCATCCAAACAATAGAGCATATTAAGAGCAAGGGTATTGAAATAATAGAAGGTCCGGTGGAAAGAACTGGAGCTGAAGGTTCCATTTTATCTATTTACTTCAGAGACCCTGATTGTAACCTTATTGAGGTGGCATACTATAAAAATACCACATAACACGGCTCAAAGGGGACGCTTACTACCGCTCGGACTGAAGAAATGGAGACAATCCTATATATTCTACTGTCAAGAAAAAAGTTAGGAATATGCTTATAATACTTTAACCGTAGTTAGAGAAGCGATAAAGCATCTTGAAAATGCCAAATAAGGGGAATACATACAACAAAACGGACTCTGTCGCCAGTATTTTTTATGTTTTATATGATTTTTCTTCAAAAAATCTAAAATATTACGAATCTTTATGATTGACAAGCAAGAAACAGGAAAATAGTATGCTTATGCTGAAGTCTCTTTAGGGCTAAGGTTTCTGTTTGATGAGGTAACAACATTGACGGCTTCGTAAATAGTCCATCTGCCGCTCGTCAGGCTCGCGGCCCTGAGCATAGCCGAAGTGCTGCGTTGCGCTTCATCTGTCGTCATTCCGACGTACGTATCCGT
>CP070700.1:1974597-1979299 GCA_020349865.1 Desulfobacteraceae bacterium | reverse complement strand
TTTTTAAAAATGACATCAATATTATTTACTTGACACTCTTAAGAAAGTATGAAAATATGAACTTTTGATTTAAACTCTATACAGTACAATTCTCCAAACCACAGATGAAAACTAAACTCAAAACCAGAGCGCTTGAATTGAAGGGACCTGTAGCGGTGACGTTGCAGGCGGTTCAATGTGAACCGGGAGAATCCTTCTTTTCAGGCGCTTTCTTTTTTTGGGGAGGTGCCTATGGGAGAGGAAGTCCAGGAACAGGAAGAAGGAAAAGCCCCTGAATCTAAACCTATGCAAGAGGACGACCAGGGGCTTAACGGATAGATATGGGGTCTATCCAGGATCACAATACTACACAGCCAGGGGGGAGAGGTCAAGCTTCCCCTTGGCAAGCCACAAATGATTCACAAGAAAATCTGATAGACGCTTGAACAGGGGCTTGAGCTATAGAATTCAGACATAAAAAAGCCCTTACGAAAGAGGTGTAAAGACGTAAGGGCTAAGGAAGCCCCTGAGAGCGAAGGTGAGGAGTGCACCATAACTCAGGGAATTATAACGAAATTAAATTGTGCCAAATACCAAGTATACCACATTGTAGTACTTACTTAAAGAGCTGTCAAGTATCTTTGGCTTTAACTTACTCACGGGCTAAGCACGTACGGCTGAAAACCGGTGACCCTGACCGGCTGCCCGTGGGTAAACCTTCAGGGAGAAAGTGAGGGGCTCTATGGCAAAAGTAACCAGAGTTGAAGGCAAGAAAGGGGTTTCCTATCGGATTGATTACTTTGATCCGAACGGGAAACGTGTCCGTAAGATGTTCAAGAAGAAAAAAGATGCAGACGCCGAGCTTGGCAAGCGGGTGTCACTCATAGCAGAGGGACGATACCTGGATGTAAAAGAGGATTGCAAGACTACACTCAAGGAACTCCTGGACAAGTATGAAGAGAATTTCAAACATCAAAGCCATTACCAGCGAAGCAAAAGGTATTCTTTCAAGAACTTTAAGGAATATATCGGGAGCGAGGACGTTCTCTTGTCAAGTATCCGGTATGTGGATCTTGAAACCTATTACAACCACCTGAGAAATAAACCCACCAAACATGGCACGATACGCAAGCAGGGAAGCACTAATCGGGAAATAGCAGCTATTCACCACTTGTTTGTAAAGGCTCTTGAATGGGACATGATAGAAAAAAGCCCTTTTGAGGGGAAAAAAGCCCTTTGTGGAAAAGAGAATAACGAGCGGGTCCGATACCTTTTAAAGGACGAAATCAGGCGATTGCTTGATGAATGTAAGCATATGCCCTACCTTCGCCGTATTGTAGTTTGTGCCATTAATAGCGGTATGAGAAAGGGTGAGATTCTTAGCCTGAGATGGAAGCAGGTCCGCAATGGGATCATTCGCCTTGAAAAGACCAAGACCCTGAACAAGCGAAACATCCCCATTAATGAAGACCTTGCACAGGTGTTTAAAGACATCCGGGCAGAGCAAGGACTGAGCTCAAAGCATGTATTCACAAGGAACGGCAAAGTAATAAAGCGCCTTGATGTGGGATACAATGCGGCTGTCAAACGAGCAGGGATCGAAGATTTCACATTCCATGACTTGAGACATACGTTTGCCTCGCATCTGGTTATGAAATGAAGAAATTTAAAAGAGGTACAGGAGCTCTTAGGCCATAAGGATATCAAAACGACTATGCGCTATGCTCATCTTGCTCCTGAATACTTGAAAAAGGCGGTCAACGTCCTAGACGGATTAACTGGTTATGTCAAAGCTGACATGTCAGAAATATGTCAGATTTCCAAAACAGCCCCTGCAACAAATTGAAATAACCCATCAAATAGCCACATGTAACATGTGCATTATGAAGGCACATCGCTCATGGGTTACCAACAGGCCAAGAATCTAACCATATTGAATGGGGCACTTCCTAAGGCGAAGACCGTATCTTTTTTGCGGTTCTGCCGGTTAATGAATACAACTCAACACAAGACATGGTTGCGGGGTGAAGGAAGGTTGAAGCGGTCTTTTCGTAGTGACTGCTGGAAGGCCGGAATCGTAGAAAAGACTGCTTCGACCTTACCATCTACCAACTTCATATCTGATCAGTTTCGCGGTACTCATTAACCGGATGAACCTTTTTACCTCTTCCACTCCACGGCCCTACAATGCACACGGTGGCTTTTTTCAATACGCTAAAGTATTACCACCTGCCAAGGACCCTGATTCCGTTAAGCCAGCAAGTCATTTTTCTTCTCTTCAAACTCCTCTTTATTGATCTCCCCTTTAGCGTATCGTTCCTTGAGGATATCAATGGCTCTGGGACTGCTGCGCGCAACCCCGGCACCTCCCCTACTTGCCTGGATAAGCCATTTGATGAGAAAAACCAGGCCAACGATCACAAGGACCCATATGGCTATCATAAAGATGGAGCCGAACCATCCCATTCCCCAACCCCCCATCATGCCGGGTCCCATGTGCCAGCCGCCGTGCCCACCTTGCCATTGACCCAGGGCTTCATCCCGGGAAAAGAGCGCAACGGTAAGGAGAAAGAAGGTGATAAGGCCCATATGCCAAGACGTTTTTGGTATCATTTTAAATCTCCTTTCGAAAATCCAACAGCCTCTTTTTGAAGAATAAGCCCATTTACTTAGAGCTCCGGGACAAAATTCTCGTAGTCTTTATCACCCTGCAAGTGCGGTCTCGCATCCTTACGCCAAAGGCGATTTGGTTCATGCACCGGAATGACCAACGCCGTAATCATGAGCGTAATAATCAAAGTTGTTGCCAGTATCTCCATTATGATTTCCTTTCTTAACTTGTGTTCTTCCTATTCACAAAAAGAGCAACAGACATGCCAAAAAAAGACTCGAATAGTTAACTTATTGTTTTTATTGGGTTGATTGGCATAGCTCTCAAACCAAGAGGAAGTTTGTTGTTAAGGGAAACAAATATACGGGTAAAAAGTATCCAAGTTTCAGTTGAATCGGGTATCCAGGTGGATATAAAATATACTATTTAGAAACTTTGACCTTTGTAACACTTCAGCGTTTTGAAAAAATCAATCGTCGATTGCAGGGCCGGGAAAGACCGGCAAGCATTGACTGAAACAAATGTGGGATAAATTTAGCTTGACACATTGTGGTATAATATTTAGTATATAAGCCTAAGATTTAAGGCACAATCGCATATGACCATTCGAAACCTCACATCCAAAATAATATCAACGTCATTGATCCTATCATTTTTAAGCGTTGGTGTAGTCCCGGCCAAGAGTGACTGCGCAGGATCTTGCACCTGTAGCGCAGAAACCAGGAGCCAGTTTCAAGGCAGCGCTATCGTCCCCGGAGCATTTCACGCAGTTCGCATGCATGCAGCTATCCCAAAGCCAAATCATCAGACCAGCAGTGACGAATCTTTATTAAGCATTTATTTCCCGGGTCACTCGTGTCATCAGGCAGGGATCATCTCTGCAACCTGTGATATGGAACCCCTTCGGCCTTTGGAAGCCCTCCAAAGTGCATCTTCACTTATGCCGTGGTCTGAACGTTCGATGCTCAAAGCAAACACGTCGGTTCTTACGGAAAAATCTTCTATTGAAAGCCCCTTGTACAGGCTAACATTCAGGTATTTAATGAATGTGAAAACAACCTCCAACCCATTATATCTCCAGAATCTCTCCCTTCTCTGTTAGACACATCGGCCAGACCGTTTGGGCGGATGCACATTCTCTGCGCTGTCTGGCACACTTCTCTATTCCCCATCAATTCGACCTAATAATTCGAACGGTATTAAAGGAGAGACGCTTTCGTGCGAGGAGTGCTCTGGCTGAAGTGTCTCTCGCAGTTGGGTCAGAAAGACCTGAAATTCCAAATAAAACTGATGCGTTGAAATCGCAATCTATATTTGTGGGAGGTATCCATGTCCAAGAAAAAAGTTCAGAAAAAGAAACGATCTTTTGAAGAAAGGCAAGCTGCTAAGAAAGCAGCCGTTATGGGAGCGGAAAAGGAAAACAAAAGCCGATTGCCCTTTATCATCATTCCGGTTTGTGCCGTCCTGCTCGTTTTAGTCGGCATAACGTTCTTTAATAAGCTGGGGAAAAACCCACAAGGGGTTGCCCTTGCAAAACAAATTACCCACCCTGTAAAAGTGTTTGAGGACGGGAAGGCCCGTCATTTTCAGCTCGATACCGAAGACGGCCTATCCATCAGGTATTTCGTTCTCAAGAGTTCTGATGGCGTGATCCGGGCCGCCTTTGATGCCTGTGATGTCTGCTGGTACTCTGGAAAAGGCTACTACCAGGATGGCGATTACATGGTCTGTCGGAACTGCGGCAAGCGTTTCGCCTCAGTTAAAGTGAACGAAATCAAGGGAGGTTGCAATCCTGCGCCTCTGGATAGAGAAGTTGTGGGCGAAAATCTGGTAATCCAGGTCAAGAGCATTCTTGAGGGTAAGAAATACTTTGATTTTTCTAAAAGAGGTTGAAAATGAAATTAATCGATATTTCACTGAACAATTTGAAGCGTCGAAAAGCAAAGGCCTCATTTATACTTGTAGGACTCCTCATTGGGGTCTCAGCAGTGGTGGCATTTGTAAGTCTCGTTGATGCCTTAACCCGAGACATTAACCATAAGCTCGAAAAGTATGGGGCCAATATCATGATCGTGCCTAAGACGGAAAATCTTTCACTCAATTATGGCGGGT
>CP070700.1:1971889-1974497 GCA_020349865.1 Desulfobacteraceae bacterium | reverse complement strand
GTGTAGTATTTCATATCCACAATATCACCAACCTTTAATCCTCCCAATATATCAGAGCCTTCCTTTACCAATAAACACATGCCTTTTGATGACATATCCCATATTTTGAATTGATAAAGGGACGGGGTATCGCCTATTGAAAATTCTACACTATAAAACTGATCCTTGATGGCCCTGGGTTCAGACCTTCTCTCTGTGAAGTTGTTTACCATAAGCTTTTCCCCCTAATAATAAGCATCATTATTAAATTCTTAGAAGCAGTTTAGATTTGAGAAATTATTATTGGATTTTTTTTTGCACTATTTTCAAAGTGCTCAATTGTCGCAATTCATGCATGGAAGAACCGAATCCTCTTTTTTTTGACATTGAGTATTCGTAATCGATCCATGACACCCTCATTATAAGCAGCAAAATAGTGTCATTTCAAACTCCAGATAAAAATATCATAAAAAACATCAATTGTCCAAAGAATTTAATAGTTTTCAAGCAAATGCGAAACATGGCTCATTGCCGGAGAGTATTAAACCTAATCATTATACCAGCAAACCTTAAATAAATGAAAAGCCCCCTTCTTTCTCAGTTCCTTTCTTAAGAAAAGCATTTTTCGCTCAATAAGCCCAAGGGTCAACAGTTCCTTCATATACTGGTACATATGGGAGGCCTTCACCCCTGTGACCTCTTCAATCTCTTTATATGATACAACGCACTTTCCCTTGGCCCACTGCACAAGATTCGCTTTGCTGTTAATGTATGAGAACACTTTCCACGCGGATGGAGATAGTTTCTTCATTTTATCATCGATTATGGACCGCGGCATTGAACACATGGGCTGTTCTTTCTTTGCAAGGTCCATATCGATCAGATCCAACAAATCAATAATGTCCTGTTTATATTTCTCTTCTAACCATACCTCTTCATCCCAAACCATTTCATTAACTCCATTGAGATCATCAATGCATAACATAAGTTGTAACAATTAATGCTTTAAAAAAATCATCATTGGATTATCCCTTTTACACTATTTTCAAACCGTTAAACTTTTATAACAGATTTTTATTATATCACGTTTTATTAAAATCCATAAAAATTTCTTTTCCTTAGAAATGGAACCCATCAATGTGTCTGACTTCAGGTACCGGAAACAGTGAGCGCCTGGCGCGGCTCAATGTATGTTTTCGGAGCTGAGCCGGGGTCAGTTGGCTGTAAATTACCACTCATACGGTGATATTGAAGGTTATAAGCACAGCCTTATCGGAAGGCAAAATGGAGGCTTATGAAATTCCTTCAATGATCTTTGTGACCTTACCAGGACTATGGGCACGTCAGACTCTCCGCCCCTTATGGAAAATATGTATTCGGCCTGGATCAATAGCCAGAGGGACAACGTTCCCTGGTTGCAAGGCCGTGTCCTTAGGAGCGCGAAATGTCAACACCTCATCACCGAGACGGGCGTGGATATACTTTTCTGAACCCACATTACTGATCATCTCCACCTCGGCCATGAGAGCCATGGCCTTATCCTGACCAGTTCCGATATCCTCGGGACGGATTCCCACCTTTACTTCGCCTTCATTAATATCAATCTTATGTCTCTCAAGATTCAGGAAAAAACCTGCCCCCTGGAAATGGGGGATTCCATCTTTTCGAACGAGCATTCCCCTGTACAAATTTATCTCTGGAGATCCGATGAATGTGGCCACAAATGTGTCCGAAGGGTAGGCGTAGATTGCCTCTGGCGGACCGGCTTGGTGCACCTTTCCGTCGCGCATGACTACCACCTTATCACCGAGGGTCATGGCTTCCACTTGGTCATGGGTGACATAAACAATCGTCCCCTGGATCTGATGGTGCATCTGTTTGAGCTCCAGCCGTACGTTGGCCCGCAGGCGGGCGTCAAGGTTGCTCAAAGGTTCGTCGAGCAGAAAGAGCCTGGGTCTGCGAACCAACGCCCTGCCCATAGCTACGCGCTGACGCTGACCCCCAGAGAGTTCCCGCGGTTTTCGATCCAGAAGATCTTCGATACCCAGGAGGCGGGCTGCCCACTGCACACTCTCCCGGATAGTTGACTTGGATATCCCACGCATGCGAAGGCCGAAGCTCAGATTCTGGGCCACCGACATATGGGGGTAAAGGGCATAGCTTTGAAAAACCATGGCGATATCCCGGTCCCGTGGGGCTAGCCTGTCAACAGACTGACCATCCAAGAGTACTGAGCCCTGATCCTGGGGAATCAAACCTGCAATAATATTGAGCAGTGTACTCTTTCCACAGCCCGAGGGTCCTAAAAGCACGCAGAACTCCCCGTTTTTAACGTCGAGATCCACACGGGAAAGTGCCATGACCTTTCCAAACCGTTTAGTAATTGCTTTTAAGGTCAGGGATGCCATGCTCAACCTTTCATTGCCCCTGCGGTAAGGCCGCGCACCAGGTAGCGTTCAAAGAAAAGGAACAAAACGAGAATGGGGATAGACACCAGAACCGATGCGGCCATTACCAGCTGTTTGGACAGATGCACGCTTCCTGCGAGTTGTACGACTCCTCTGGATAATGTGAATTTTTCGGGGGTATCCAGGAACATGAAGGCGAAAAGAAACTCATTCCAGGCGAT
>CP070700.1:1965749-1971789 GCA_020349865.1 Desulfobacteraceae bacterium | reverse complement strand
GTAAGCGAAGATGTCATGCTGCCCACACTCAGATAGGCCCCGGCCATGAGAAAACTTCCGAAATACGCACAAACAATTGCACCAATGTCCGGATCTCCAAGGTATATTACGGTCAATACTAAAGGAAAGGTGAGGAATAATCCAATTGCGATGAACAGCCAGGCAGCAAGAAATTTACCCATGACCACTTCTGTAAGGGTAATGGGCAGGGTCAACATGAGTTCGATGGTTCCGGTTCGCCACTCATCGGCCCATAGACGCATGGCCACAGCCGGAATGAGGAAAAGAAAAATCCATGGGTGCCACTCAAAAAAGGCCCTGAGGTCTGCTTGGCCAAGCTCGTAAAATTGGCTCATGGAAAAGGTGAAGAATCCGCACAATAACAAAAAAATTACTATGAAAACGTAGGCCACGGGAGATCCGAAGTATCCGGCCAATTCCCTTTTGATGACCGTTATGATATTTTTCAAAAACCTTTTCATCTTTCCGTATCTCCCGAATCTGATGTTGTGATCATGCGAAATACGTCATCCAGACGCCCCTTTTCCACAAGAAAGGATTGTACTGCAACGTTGTTTTCAAGGAAGTAACGCATGACCCTGTCCACAGGCGGCTTTAAGGTGTCAGCATGGTAGATGCGCACGACTGCCGTGCCGTCTCCAGTATCGGAGAGCGTCTCCACAGATCTTACATCAGGAAGATGCTCAAGATCCTGCACTATATCTTCACCAAGAGGGCTTTTAACAGTAAAACAGACAGCTCCATGAACCGGGGATCTGGCCTTAAGTCCCTCCGGGGTGTCGTCGGCCACAATCTTACCGTCAGAAATGATAATTACCCGAGTGCAGACGGTATCTACCTCCTCTAAGATGTGAGTGGAGAGGATGATTGTTTTTTCTTTTGCCATCTCCCGGATCATGGCTCTTACTTCATGTTTCTGGTTGGGGTCAAGGCCGTCGGTGGGTTCGTCCATAATCAGGTATTCAGGATCATGAAGGATACTCTGGGCAAAGCAAACCCGCTGTTTGAACCCCTTTGAAAGAGTATTGATAGTCTGGAAACGTACATCTGTAAGAAAACATTTATCAAGTGTGTCTTCGATCCTTTGTGTCTTTTCACGACCTGAAAAGCCTCGTATATCAGCAATAAAATCAAGAAATCCAATTACCGTCATTTCAGGGTAGGCCGGTGCATTTTCAGGGAGATAACCGATTTTTTCCCGTGCCGCTAAGGAGGCATTGATAATGTCGTCGCCCCCAATAACAGCAGTGCCTGAAGTGGGGGGAAGAAATCCACTGATCATTCTCATGGTCGTTGATTTTCCCGCCGCATTGGGCCCCAGGAAACCGAGAACCTCTCCCCTCATAACGCCAAAGGAGATGTCGTCAACCGCTACATTCTGCCCGAAAACTTTTCTTAGATGATTTACTTCTATCATAAACAAGTCCCCGTCTTGATTTACGTTTTGCAGCTGTCCAATTATTTTGCCATAAAGGGAGGTATGCTCTCAAAGATGAATCAGGAAACCGGGATCCTGTCCCAATTCTTCGACAATTGATCCAGCCATTCTTCAAATGATAGATACCTTGCAGTGCTATGATCATAACAAGGTTCAAGCGTTTTCTCATCCCCTTGATTTCTTTTTTCCATGGCGTGCTTTTGTAGAAATTCGTGGACTTCATTTTTGGAAAGCCCATAGTTCTTGGCAAGTCTTTTTGTTCCTGGAGCATTACGGTAAACTGCAGACATCTGCCATAAGGCCTTCAATTGGAAATCATGTGCCTCTTCTTCGGGTAAGCCAAGGGATTTTGCCAAAAAAGCAGCTCTCGCGAAGTGTCCGCGATCTACTTCAGCTCTTAATTCGTCTTTGTCTGCCTTTTGGTTCACGGTTAAAAGGGGTGGGTCTCTGGTGATTAATCAATAATCCCGGGCAGGAAATGGCACTGCCCGGGATACGGATTCACTTGAAGTGCTTAATACATGTCTTCCGGTGGCATCTGCGGTACCGCAGGCTTTTTCTTCTCCGGTTTCTCTGCCACCATCGCCTCTGTGGTCATGAGGAGCCCGGCCACGGACGCGGCGTTTTGCAAGGCAAATCTGGTGACCTTGGTGGGATCGATGATCCCGGCCTTCATGAGGTCTTCATATTCACCCGTTTCTGCATTAAAACCGAAATTGTCTTTGCCTCCTATTACGCGCTGGACCACCACAGAGCCCTCAAAACCGGCATTATTGGCAATCTGCCGCACGGGCTCTTCAATGGCGCGCTTTACAAGGTCGACTCCTAACTGTTCTTCGCCGGGTAATTTGGCCTTTTCAAGGCCTTTAAGGGCCCTGATCAAGGCAACGCCACCACCGGGAACGATACCTTCCTCAACAGCAGCCCGGGTGGCGTTAAGGGCATCTTCCACGCGGTCCTTTTTCTCCTTCATTTCAGTCTCGGTAGCAGCGCCCACACTAATGACGGCAACGCCGCCAATCAGCTTGGCCAGTCGCTCCTGGAGCTTTTCCCGGTCATAGTCGCTGGTTGTTTCGTCAACCTGGGCACGGATTTGTTTGACACGGCCTTCTAAGGCGTCTCTACTGCCGCCACCGTCCACTATGGTGGTGTTGTCTTTATCGATACTGATGCGTTTGGCAGTTCCCAGATCGTTCAGGGTAATATTTTCCAATTTGACCCCCAGGTCTTCACTGATCACCTGGCCGCCTGTCAAGATGGCAATGTCTTCCAGCATAGCCTTGCGTCTGTCCCCGAATCCGGGGGCCTTTACGGCAGCACAGCTCAGGGTCCCGCGAATCTTGTTGACGACCAATGTGGCAAGGGCTTCACCTTCCACATCTTCTGCAATGATTAAGAGGGGTTTGCCCATCTTTGCAATCTGCTCAAGTATGGGAACCAGGTCTTTCATGACACTGATTTTCTTCTCATGTAAGAGGATGTAGGGTTCTTCAAGGTGGGACTCCATTTTTTCCGGGTCAGTGACAAAGTAGGGACTCAGGTAGCCACGGTCAAATTGCATGCCTTCGACTATTTCAAGGGTCGTCTCCATGCTCTTGGCTTCTTCTACGGTGATAACGCCCTCTTTGCCCACCTTTTCCATGGCCTCGGAAATAACATCACCGATTGTACTGTCATTGTTCGCGGAAATGGTGCCGACCTGAGCGATCTCTTTCTTTTCTTTCGTGGGCTTTGATAACTTTTTCAAACTTTCCACAACGAGATCTACGGCCTTATCAATTCCCCGCTTGATGGACATGGGATTTGAACCTGCCGCTACCAGCTTGGAACCGTCGCGATAAATGGCCTGGGCGAGTAAAGTTGCCGTGGTGGTGCCATCACCTGCCACATCAGATGTCTTGGAAGCCACCTCTTTTACCATCTGTGCCCCCATGTTTTCAAACTTGTCTTCAAGCTCAATCTCTTTGGCCACAGTTACGCCATCTTTGGTAATTTTAGGGGAGCCCCATGATTTTTCAATGAGCACATTGCGGCCCTTTGGCCCGAGCGTTACCCTTACGGCGTTGGCCAACGTGTCAACGCCTTTCATCATTTTTTCTCTGGCCGTTGTGCTGTATTTAATCTCTTTTCCTGCCATAGCTCAACACCTCCTATTCCATGATGCCAAGGATATCATCCTCTCGCATAATTAAGTGTTCTACGCCATCGATCTTGATTTCATTGCCTGAGTATTTTCCGAAAAGCACGCGATCATTCTTTTTAACCTCTAAGGGGATCCGTTTTCCATTCTCGTCCAGCTTTCCAGCTCCTACAGCAATCACCTTACCTTCTTGGGGTTTTTCTTTTGCAGTATCAGGGATAATGATACCGCCCGAGGTCTGTTCTTCCTCGCCAATCCTGAGAACCAGCACTCTGTCGTTTAATGGTTTCACTTTCATCTCTCAAAACCTCCTTCTATTAGTATTTTAACGAAATATACCTTTCCCCGGCGAGTAACGCTCAAATGGGGATAATACAAACCCGCGAAGCAATTCCATAACTTATTGATATTATTATAACTTACAATATTTCGGTAGAAATATAAACACGTTTTGTGAATTGTCAAGATCATTGCAGTATTTTTTATTCCCTTTAAAAAACTTCTACGGTTGGAAATTCCTTGTTCGACCTGCCCGCAATGCCTTTTGGCATATTTGGCATAGTACCTTAATCTTTATGTTAGTGCGGCAATTCTTATTGCATCCCTAAGCACTTTGCATGGCAGGCGGGCATTCGATATTAAAACGTAAAACGGCCTAATGCAGTTCGGCCGTCATTTTCTTGAGGAACTTTTTTATCATAGGCCCGCAGGGCATCAATTCTGAGATCTTGGTGGGAAGGTGGGAAGGTGATGGGGCTTTTTTAAAGTACCCCATCACCCTATGATTGAAACGTGAAGTTATGCAGCCTTAACCTTTATCTTACGGGGCGCTGCCGGTTCAACCTTTGGAAGGGTCAGTCGCAGGACACCATCTTTCAGGTCGGCTTCGATCTTGGATTGATCTATCACCTCTGAAAGGTTAAACTGCCGGACATACGTGCCTGTTTCGTATTCTCTCAACACATCGTTCTCGTTGGGGCCTTCAGGTGGATCTACCTCACTTGCAAGGCTCAAAACATCATCACGAACGTCAATACTCAAATCTTTTGCCTTCACGCCTGGCATGTCAGCCAGTAAAGTGATTTCACGATCCGTCTCAAAAATATCCACTGCCGGTGTAAATGTTAATCCAGGTTTCATCTGTTCTGCCGGCGTTGTAATTTCTTTTTTTTCTTTTGCTTTTAATGCTTTGGTTTCTGTATCTGCCATGACATAACCTCCTTTCAAACATTATTCACGCACTTAAGTTGCTTTTACAGCAATCTGCTTTGGCTTTGCTGATTCTGCCTTGGGCAGTGTGATCGTTAAAATACCATCTGCACAGCGGGCTTCTACCTTCGTTGTGTCAACCTGGGTAGGGAGGTTCAGTATTCTGCTGAATTTCCCCGCTTCTCTTTCTCTCCTGTGGTATTTTACGTTTTCATCTTCCGGAAGTATCTTTCGTTCCCCGGAAATGGATAAGCTGTTGCCTGTAACAGATATATCCAGATCATCAGACTTTATCCCCGGAAGCTCTGCACGGACATAATAATTATCAGTATCTTCAGTCATATTCAGGAGCGGAAAAACACCTGCCGCTGGCTCTCTGAATAGCCTCGCCGTCAAACCTTCAGTGAGCCTGTCCATTTGTCTTCGCATACGTTCGAGTTCCTCAAAGGGAGTTCTCCAACCAGATGTTGGCCAATCTGTTATTCGTCTTAGTATCATATCTCATACCTCCTTATCTTTTGAGAATTAGTGTCAAATAGCTTTTTCGTTACTTATAGCAATAGATAATCTTGTTTGGAGAGTTGTCAAGGGGGCTTATTCTGTTGTTCTCTGTTCTGATGCTGTTTTGAGGTCAGACTACGCTAACATGTTGATATAAAAATGGAAATGGTAGCATTTTGGGGGAAATACCGTCTTAAAAGGTCATTTTAGGGGCCGAAAACATTGGTTTAAGCAAGCTCAAATGGCAGACCGCAGGACGTAGACGTATGTCCAGTTCATTTCCTGAGTGAGTTAAGTCTCTTGCCCTGAAGCAATCTTCGATCAAAAGCGTTTCCCCTTTTACAATACCTTTCGCTATCCAGATCTTCTTACTAGCATCCTTAGCTCCGCTGAAATCAATGCCATCGATGTTATGTGGTGGGTGCATTGGCTGTCCGGCTAATTCCATCACAGAATCTGATTAATACTGGCCGTTTTGAGCTACTGAAAGACGCATTCTTTCTCTCAAAAATGAAAAGCGGTTAAAGAAAAAAGCTTCAACCACTTTCTCAAATTCCGTCTAATGTCAAAGACAGAGCCTATACTTCATTCCGGTGGTCGAATCCTTAGCCGTCCAGGCTCTGCAGTCACAATTGCTCCGGATTGAAGCTCAGTCCCTTACATATCAATTACACGTAGGCAAACCACCCCTTGCTTTCTGGCTGCGAGATTAACAAGGCGAATGATCCCGG
>CP070700.1:1956290-1965649 GCA_020349865.1 Desulfobacteraceae bacterium | reverse complement strand
ATACTAAAGCATCCCAACATCTTGTGTCTTAACTCTAATCTGTTGTATTTTGAAGAATATCGTTGGTATAGTTGAAAATACTGCGATTTATGTATTATACAAGAATGGTATCATCGTAGCATCGACTTACTTTGCTTTAACAAAAAAGGAGTTATGGGAGATGAGCCCTCTTTCACCCCCTAATGTTCATGCCCTGGCAGTGCTGTTTCTCACGGTTTTTGCCCTTATCCTGTTCACGCGTGAAAAGATTCCACTGGAATCCTCCAGTTTCCTGGTTCTCATATGTCTGGCCGTGGGTTTCGAGCTTTTTCCTTTTCAGGTAGAGGGAGGCGTTCTGCACGCCGTGGACTTTTTCCACGGTTTCGGACACGAGGCATTGGTTGCCGTATGCGCCCTCATGATTGCCGGACAGGGCATCGTACGCACAGGGGCGCTGGAACCGGTGGGGAGAGCGTTGGCTCGGCTCTGGAAGATCAGCCCTAACATCTCCCTGTTATTAACGCTCTTAGTCGCGGCCTTAATCAGCGCTTTCATCAACAATGTTCCCGTTGTCGTTCTGTTTCTCCCAATTTTGATAAGCGTTTCTCTCCGGACAGGTATGAAGGCCTCTTCAGTTCTGATGCCCATGGGATTCGCCACCCTGCTGGGCGGGACGTGCACTACCATCGGTACCTCCACAAATCTGCTCGTGGTTGCCGTGGCTGCAGGCATGGGCTTGCGACGGCTGGAGATGTTCGATTTCCTAATGCCAGCGGTCATTGCCGGGAGCGTCGGAATAGCGTATCTCTGGCTCCTGGCACCAAAAATCATACCTAAAAGGGAGCAGCGTCTGGCAGACACCTCCCCCAGGATTTTCTCCGCCCATCTTGCCATTTTGGAAGGAAGCTCGGCTGAAGGCAAAACGGTGGCCGAAGCCATAAAGATGACCGATGGTTCCATGAAGATCACGAGTGTGGAGCGCGGGCCTGACAAGTTCATAATGCCGCTTCCCAGTGTGATTCTCCAGGCCGGCGATCACCTGATTGTTCGGGATACTCCCGAACGACTGAAGGAGTTTGAAAAGGTACTCGAGGGAACTCTCTATCCTGAGGACTCAGAGGATAAGCCCGTTGATGATGAACACCCCCTGAAGGCTGAAGATCAACAGATCGCGGAAGTGGTGGTGATAGAAGGGTCTATTCTTCAGGGAAGGAGCCTAAGCGGAGTTCGCTTTGCGGACCGCTACGGGCTGATTATATTAGCTCTCCACAGAGTGGGCAAGCACCTGGAAAAGGTATACGACGAAATCGGTGATATTCGGCTGAGGGCCGGGGACGTTCTTCTGGTTCAGGGACCCCGCGAGCAGATCGCCAGCCTAAAAAAAGCGAAGGATTTCCTTGTTCTCGATGCCACGATGGATCTGCCCTTCACTCGAAAGGCACCGGTGGCATTGCTTATTATGGTGGGCGTCGTTCTAACGGCTGCTTTAGGGTTGCTGCCGATTGCGATTAGCGCACCATGTGGGGCGCTATTGATGATCTTTACCGGATGCCTGGAATGGCGTGATGCTACGAGTGCCCTGAGTGCGCAGGTCATCCTTATCGTAGCTGCGAGCCTGGCCTTAGGGACGGCCCTGCTGAAGACCGGCGGTGCGGATTATTTGGCGAGACTTTTTGTGACTCTGGCGGGAGGCGCATCGCCAAATTTTGTGATCAGTGGACTGATGCTTTTAATAGGGATCCTCACCAATATTGTATCCAACAATGCGGCAGCGGTAATCGGCACCCCTATCGCTGTTTCCATTGCTACCCAAATGGGTCAACCTCCCGAACCGTATGTCCTTGCGGTACTGTTCGGAGCCAACATGAGCTATGCTACCCCCATGGCCTACAAGACCAATCTTCTCGTCATGAACGCGGGGCAATACACCTTCAACGATTTCCTCCGGATTGGGGTGCCGCTGCTTCTGATAATGTGGGTTACGCTTTCTTGGTTGCTGCCGACCATCTATGGTATAGGATAACACCTCAGATGGTCTGGAGGTCAAGGAGTGGTCTGAGTCGATACGGCTTGCAATACTTTTCTTTGAAAACCAATCAAGCGTTCTAAACTAATAATGAGAAAACCAGAATTTAAAGCACGCAAAAGTCTTGAGCATGTCACCAATACCAAACATATGCCTAATATCGGCGTATGAATAGCGGTTATTATTGATCGCCAAGTCTGCGCACCGCTGCGGATCTTATTTCACAATCCGGGTTAAAAAAATAATTGTTCAATTTAGCTCGATTGTGCTATGTAGAATCAATGAATAAAAGTTTATTTTTGCCTCCCTCACCCTAATCATATTCAAGATAGGAGAGTATATGAATGAGATTCAAGTGAAAGAGATAATGATACCGATTTCGAATTACGTGGCAGTTCGAGAAGAAGATAACCTGGTTGAGGTTTTGCAGGCTTTGGAGCAAGCCCGGAAATCAGAGAACGAACATGCCCATCGAGATGCAATTGTGGTTGACGCAAATGGTGTTTTTATAGGCAAAGTAACCATGATCGATATTTTTCGGGTTTTGGAGCCTAATTATGAAAAGGTCGAACAACAACAGAAAAAGGGCATGCTTACTGCCGAGTTTGTCATGAAGGCAGTCAAAGATTTTAATTTGTGGATGGAACCAACGCAAACCATTTGCGAGCGAGGCGGCCGGTTAAAGGTTACCGATGTAATGCATATACCCGAAAAAATAGAATATATCAAAGAAACAGACATCCTTGAAAAAGCATTGCATTTATATGTTATGGGTGTCCATCAGCCACTTGTCGTGAAAAATAATGACAATAAGGTTACGGGAGTTGTGAGGTTTGGCGATATTTTTGAAGTCGTCAGGCAGAGTTTGTTGAGCTGCAATGTTTCTTAAGTTTTCAGCATAATACTTGTGGTTATTATTCAAGGTCCAACACTATCCAATTTTCTTGGGATACTACTGACACTCTCCTCACTTAAACCCTGCCTTGCGTAATGCTTCAACAAAGCGTTCCCTATCGGCTTGGTTTTTGTAGGGGAAGGTTTTTGCAATATTCTCGGCAGAATACTTGGGATTTATCATGAGGACTTCTGCGACTTCAGCTCTGGCCTCCTCATCACGCCCTAAAAGACTATAATTTGCTGCTTGGCCAGCGTGTACAAGTGCGCTGTCGGGGCTGAGATTAAGCGCTTGCTTATATGCTGATATCGCTTCCGCATAACGTCCCACTGTGCGATAGCAACCGCCTAGGCCAGTCAAGTACCAGCTATCAGGGATGGGATTGAGGCGTATAGCCTTTTTAAACAACGGAATGGCTTCATCAGGCCTTCCCACAAAGCGTAGACTAAATGCTAATGCAGCATAGACGAAAGCAGAATTGGGCGCCAGGGTAAGAGCATGTTCCCCTTCGGTAATGGCCTCACCGTACTGCCTTTTGGCCAAATAGATTCGACCTAAAAAGGCGTGGGCCTCAGCCAAGGTACTATCGAGGGCGAGGGCCTTATGTACCAGTTCTTCGGCCCTCTCCAAAGACTGCTTAGGGGACTGACTCGATCCATAATGTATATCCATAATGTGGGTCGCACTCAGGCGTAAGTATGCCATTGCATACCCCGGGTCTAAGGCAGTTGCTTCCTCATACATCTTCCGGGCCAGAACGTTAGCCTCTCTATTAAAGCGATTTGAATGCTCACGCCCCTGGAAGACCTTAAGATAGGCCTCAAGGTTGTTTGTACCTTTTTCATATACTCTTGCTTGCTCCCCATCCGTCAGCTTTACCTGCAAGGCTGTGATGATTTTCTTCGTGATCTCATCTTGGATAGCAAATATGTCTTTTATATTCCGGTCATAACGTTCTGCCCATAGGTGATGTCCTGTTGTGGCGTCAACAAGCTGGGCCGTGATCCGCACCTTATCCTCAGCTTTTCGGACACTGCCCTCCAGAACATACTTAACGCCAAGTTCACGCCCTATCTGTTGCATCTTCACCGGCTTACCCTTGTAAGTGAAGGTTGAATTGCGGGCAATTACAAACAACTTTGGGGTTTTAGAGAGAGCGGTGATGATTTCTTCGGTTATTCCATCACTGAAATATTCCTGCTCAGGATCGCCACTCATATTTGTGAACGGCAGCACAGCAATGGATGGTTTGTCGGGTAGAAGTAGTGGTGGTTTATCGGGTAGTCCTGCCTTGTGTAAGGCCTCAAGAAAGGGCTTCAAATGCGACGGATTTTTGAAAAGGTTGACTTTTCGAAACCATTCTAAGGAGAAATCGGGATTGACTTCAAGAACCTCCTCAGCGTGAGCTCTGGCTTCATCTTCTCGACCGAGAATAATACAGTTGGCAGCAAGTCCAAGAAGCGGTGTGATAATATTCCCCCTGGCATTTCTTCGAAGGTCTAGGAGTTCCTTGTAGGATGCTATTGCTTTCTCATGCTCGCCGATCACACCATAAACCATAGCTAAAGACTCCGAGTACCAAGACGGATAATGAGGATTAAGCCGCATGGCGCTTTTCACAAGCTTGACAGCTTCCTCGAATCTTCCAACAAAAAGCATGGTCCGAGCCAGGATTGCCTTATTACATGCGATATTGGGCCCGAGCGCAATGGCTCTCTGTCCCTCAGCAATTGCTTTATCGTACTGCCTTTGGAACAGGTAAATGCCCCCCAACAAGGCATGGACGTCAGGCAGTTTGTCATCCAGCTCCACAGCTTTTTGTGCAATCTTAACGGCCTTTTTGAACGATTCGCTGTTAGACTCACTGTACCCAAAAGTAGCATCAATCCAATGAGTCCAGCCCAGCATCGCCCAAGCATAGCTATACTCAGGGTCTACCTGAACAGCCCGTTCAAATAGTTCTTGTGCCCTAGCATTATCATCCTTAGTAAACGATTCAAAATGACTGAGACCTTTGACGAGGAAACCCCAAGCCTCAAGGCTGTTCGTTGTTTCTTGCACACGCGCTTGCTCCCCATGCGTAAATTCTACTCGTAAAGCGGAAAGAATGTTCAGTGTCACTTCATCTTGAAGAACAAATATGTCGTTTAGGTTTCGGTCGAAGCGTTCGGCCCAAAGGTGGTGCCCTCCAGTTGCATCGATAAGCTGAGCTGTGATTCGCAATCTGCTGTCAGACTGCTGTATACTCCCCTCCAATACATACTGCACCCCTAATTCCTCGCTCACTCGCTTGATTTTAACCGGCTTCCCCTTATAGGTGAAGACAGAGTTGCGGGCTATGACAAAAACCTCAGGAACCTTAGAAAGAGCTGTTATAATGTTTTCGGTAATGCCGTCAGCAATGTATTCCTGCTTAGCATCGCTAGTCATATTGACAAAGGGAAGCACAGCGATTGAAGGCTTATCAGGCAGAGGGTACGCCATCTTTTCCACGGAGGCGGGCTCTACTGTTGGACGATGAGAATAAAAATTCCAGATTAAGGCAGCAATAACCACCGAAGCTATGGCGACACCTCCAGCCACAATCGACTTGCGTCTCCACAGTGGAACAGCTTTTTCCTTTTCCTTCACCTCGGCCACTGTCACCCTTGGTTCCATCAATACGCGATAAGCACCTACCGGCTTGGCTATGTTCTTTACCTGCTGTTCTCCCAGATACTCATATCCCAACGGCAGCTTGCTTTCGATGTGGTCAAAGGCCGTCTTGGAAACGCAGATCCCTCCAGGGTCAGCCAATGACTCCAAACGCGCCGCAATGTTTACGCCGTCACCGTAAATGCGACTTTCCTCCTCGATAACATCCCCGAGGTTGACTCCTATGCGAAACTCCATACGACGGTTCTCAGGAAGCTCCACATTTCTGGCCTTGAACTCGTTCTGCGCTGCCACCGCGCACTGCACCGCATCCACTACGCTCGCGAACTCTGCCAGCATGTTGTCCCCTGGTGAGTCTATGACCCTTCCTCGGTGCTGCTGGATCAGTTCCCCCATGATTCTCCGATAGGCGGTAAGGGTCTTGACCGTCTCGGCTTCATCTTCACCCATGAGGCGGCTGTAGCCTGCCACATCCGCACTCAAAACGGCTGTGAGTTTGCGCTTGAAGCCTCCTTCTGCCATGGGATCACCTCCCTAAATACAAAAGCCTCCAAAAGGGTCTAGAAGTCCCTCGGAGGCTTTCTTCACTCCACCTTCTGTTAAGTTTTCTCATAACTCACTCCAGAAGGTTAAGGTTATGTTGTTGTGTTTACTTGTGGCTTATATAAAATAAGTTACATTCATTAAAACTGAAAATATCGTGATTGTCAAATGAAATTGGAAAATCCTGGTTATGGACAAAACCCAAGGCTAGACAAAGGACGATATGTAGTCGTTTTGAATGGAAAATTAGATTACAATTGAGTCAAGCTTACTGGTATGATTTGCTCGTTTGAAAAAGCCGAAAAACTTATACTGACGCTTGAATCTTCAGTAAAATTGAATTTGACCCGTCCATCTACTATGCAAGAAACCTACACTATTAGAGTTCAGGAAGCGACCACAAGATGTTGTAACTATCTCTTCCCTACTGCAGGCCCGTCTTACTGAGGGCGCCGAGTCTTCGCCTTACCTTGATATATGTCCCTTTGGAGGCCTTGGCTACCAAGTTTGTTCATCCTCAATTCAGAGAGCACGGCTCCGGCAAAAATCTCGAACACTTCAGATTTTAGCGACGCCTGGCTTATTTATCTTATCCTTTGATGTAGGAGAGCCCCTTAATGAATTAGTCGCAAATGCCGACAAGAAAAAGGTTGACCTTACCTGATAATAGGTGTATATACCCGTAATGTCGATCACTAGACTGCTCTTGTGGATTGGGGTGGGCGGGCTGGTCGTTCGAGAAATACCCCGATGGAGGTAGGTAGGGCCATGACGAAGGCTAACTTTGAAGCCTTGAACAGGGCTGAATGCTTTGAAATGGGGCGGAGCTGTGCCTGTGCCAATCTCCGGAAAGCTGCACGCCTGGTAACCCAGTTATATGACGAGTCAATACGTCCGAGTGGTTTGCGGGGGACGCAGTTTGCACTTTTGATGGCGGTCAAGGGGCTCGGACCGGTAACGGTTACGAAGCTGGCGCAAAGCACGATGATGGATCGGACCACACTGGGTAGGAATCTGAGACCTCTCGAAAAGAGGAGGTTGATCAGGATTATGGCGGGCGAAGACCAGCGTGTACGTGAGATTACTTTAACAGATCAGGGGTTGGAGGCGCTGATGAAGGCGATGCCCTTTTGGAAGAAAGCGCAGTCGCATATGATTGAAGGTCTTGGTGAGGAACGGCTAAATACCTTTCTTAACGACTTGGCAGCAGTGGCCTCGGTAGCTCGAATGAGTTAGTGTTTTTCTTAAAAATTGTGTATATACACCTTTTGACAGCTTGAGAAAATCTTTAGGCAAGGAGGGAGGTAAGTATGGCAGAGGAAGTCTATCAGGAGCTGTGTAAGACAATGGCAAGGCGTGGCGGTATGTATCCAGGGATGGATATACCGGAGTTCTATGAGTTGGCCCAGGAACTATTCACGGCTGATCAGGCTGCGGTTGCTAACGCCATGCCCCGCGGTTTTAGTCCTGCAAGTACCATTGCTGCTGAAATGGGCAGGAGTGAGGAAGAGGTGGCAACAATCCTTGAGGAGATGGCAAACAAAGGCCTTTGCAGTGCCGCCAAAAAAGGGGAGATGACCGCCTACGGCGGGCCCCCGTTTGTGCCCGGAATATTTGAATTCCAGTTCATGCGAGGAACGAGCACGGGTAGAGACAAAAAGCTGGCCAAGCTTATACATAACTACAAAACAGCCGTTAGCGCGGCCCGTGCGCCTGTGGAGGAACTATACCCAACTATGCGGGTTATCACGGTGGATAGGGTAATCAAGGCGGGGAACCAAATCCACACTTACGATCAGGTCGCTTCCTATATTGATAAGTACGAGCCATTGGCCGTGAGCACCTGCTACTGCCGTCACCAAGCAACGTTGATGGACGATGGGGACTACTGTGGAAAGCCCACTGAAGTCTGTATGCAGTTCGGAATGGGAGCCCAATTCGTCATCGACAGGGGTATGGGGAAAAAAGTGAGTAAAGAGGATGCCTTGGAAATCCTGAGGCAATCAGAGGAAGCTGGCCTGGTTCATTGCAGCACCAACCGGCAAGAAATCGACTTTCTCTGCAACTGTTGCTCCTGCCACTGTTTGATTCTCAAGCAGGCACTCTCTCACCCTAAGCCGGGGCTGGCCGTTTCCTCCGGTTTCCAACCCATCTGGGATGCGGAAGAATGCACAGCATGCGAGAACTGCATAGAACGTTGTCCTATGGAAGCCTTAGCCATGGGAGAAGATGAGGTTCCGGAAGTGGATCTGGACCGTTGCATCGGATGTGGAGTTTGTGCCACGGGTTGTCCATCAAAGGCGGTAGAGTTAGAAGAAAGGCCTGGGATTCCGGTGCCCCCTATTGACCACAAAGCATTAAAGGCGGCCATAAAAGGAAGCCAGGCACGAGCATAGGTTCGTGAACTACGACCTGAGATGACAATTAGAAGGGAGATTACTTTTGACAGTAATCTCCTTTTTGTAAAGAGTGTAAGCGCCACGACCTATATTTTGGTAATTTCTAAAACCCTCCCGTTGTGCACGACGATATAGTTAAAGCTCTGCACGTGAAGTGATCCTCTATTGTGCACTAGTGGAGAGCCAAAATTTCCAAGAAAAGATGTAATCTACAACGGAACCGTCAGGTCGGCGAGTAAGGACTTTGGCAAGCTAATCTTCACTCTGAGGGTGCTGGAAAGATATGCAATATGTGGAAATCGGCCTTAAATTGACAGCAAGCCACATCTCGATTATACTCAATCTGATCAAAAGTAAAACACCCATCCTTTTTTCTCTTTAACCGACCTTTCTTTAAATCTGGAGGGCATCAAAGATGAAATGCCCAAAATGCCAATTTGGTAATAGAGAGGGTGCAAAGTTTTGTAATGAGTGCGGACACAAATTTGAACTCACATGCCCCGAATGTGGAACTACTAATCGACCACGAAGCAAATTTTGTGATGAATGCGGCCACAACCTAACTCTTCCTTCCGAACCCGCCCCTAAAGAACTCTCCTTTGATAAGAAATTAGACAAAATTCAACGTTATCTGCCCAAAGGGCTCACCGAGAAAATCCTCGCCCAGAGGGATAAGATTGAGGGTGAGCGAAAACAAGTCTCAGTGATGTTTTGTGACATGGAAGGATTTACTCAGCTTTCTGAGAGGCTTGGCCCAGAGGAAGCTTACAGCATCATGGACCAGGTCTACGAGTTCCTGATTCATAAGGTCCACGATTATGAAGGCACGGTTAATGAAATGACAGGTGATGGGATTATGGCT
>CP070700.1:1950392-1956190 GCA_020349865.1 Desulfobacteraceae bacterium | reverse complement strand
TGTTTTGAATTTTGATTATCATTAGAGGTAATAGAGCACTTTCTTCCTAATTATCAATAACTTATTCGTATTTATGAGCGAAAACACCTTGGATTAAATACCTTCGATTTATCCGTTTTGAAATTAACTCTGGTCTTGGCATTTACAAATAAAGCACGCACTATCCCGGAAACTGGATTAATTTTGAAACTGTGCCTTTTTTGTGCCCACTGTGCCTATTTTCTCTAAAAAAAGTTTAACATTTTCCAACATAGAAAGAAACAAAAAAGCCAATGATAACAAGATAGTTACCTGAAACCATTGACTTTCCTGTTTTATGAAGTTGTGGACTTAAAATCCCTCGGAGCTAAGTCTCTGTACGAGTTCGATTCTCGTCCCAGGCACCAGAAATAATTAAGGATTTGGGATTATCCCAAATCCTTTTTTGACTTGGAATTCCTCGTGCTTGCTACGAGAAGAGTTCATTTCTTAACTCTCCTGATAGACTTTGTTCCGGGCATAATAGTGAATCCACCAGGTCTTACCTCTCAGGGAGACGCTCCCGGTTCCATAGTCTTTTGCCATAGGGCACCTCACATTCTCCCCGAATATCCCATGGACAACCGGTCAAGACCACCTGTTTTAAGCCGTTTACGCCTAAGCCCAAGAATATGTTTAAGCAAAAATTACTTGACAGCTTTTTAGACAAATACTACAATGTGGTATAATGGCAAAATTTTATTTCGTTTTAAGCTCCTGAGTCACTTAATCTACCCCCTTACTCAGGAGCTTTTTTTTCTGTGTTCCCCTGCCCATGAGCAGTATTGAAATTGCTGGTTTTGTGGTTATCTTTTAGGTGTGGATAGATCTTTTGACTATTCCAAGCCCTTACGTGTTTTCCTCCTTTTCCGTAGGGGCTTTTTTAATGCTCAATTAATGGCTCAAGCTCCTGTTCAAGAACCTCTTTCAAACCCAGGCTGTCAATATTCTGATACCGCATCAAGGTCAGGGGGTCCCTTTAGCCGTGTTTTTCTGTCATTGGATTTAAGGATCTGCTCAAGGGCCGCAATGGCATATGAAGGACAAAACACCTTGAAAAGGAAATAGACAGTTAGAGGAAGTGCGATCAATTTCAAAAAAGAAAGCCAGATGACGGTCTGTGTGTGGTTTCGGACAGTATCCCAGATTGTCTCTATCTTGATTGACAAGAAACTCAAGAAGAGGAGGATCATCATCAGATAAACAGGGTAGGGTTGGAAAACGGAGCCAACGCTGGGGAGCAATATGCCTGCACGCATGGATGAAAATATGATCATGAGCAGGATGAAATCATTCAGTCGAAACATAGCCGTTTACCGGTCAGGTTATAGGTGAAAGTGGGACAATCCTTAAATAACTAAATAACGTGTGTTATTCAATTTTTAAAAAAATGTTTTTTTGGTGAAGCATAGGAGAATTCAATTAAGTGTCAACATCAAAAAAGTTCGGGTTGACCCCTACTGGAGAGTAATGGAAGGCCCCAAAAGGGGGAGGTACTGAGGGACGGAGAGACGGTGGGATGAAAATTGCGGGGCTTAGTCGTGGCCTTTTAATAGTGAAGGAAACTCCAAACCGCTTGGAAGCTCCTCAGCTCTGGCTTGTGTTCGCCAGACTATCTCAACTATTTTGCGAACATGCTCAACCACAGGCTTTGTGTCTTTCCCAAGTTTTGCCCTGACGATTCCTGTTTCGCCAATGAGGCCCCAGAATTGATCCAGATCTGCCACTTTTTTATCCAAACTACCTTGTAACTTCTTAAGACGCTTTAAGAGCCTGGATTTATAACCTTGATCAAACTCACTGCTTCCTGAAACAAACTTTCCAAATCCGTCTATTAGGGACTCTATCTTCTTCAAATCTCCTTGTGAAAACTCATACATAAATACGCCGCCGAACTTCGTGCTAAAATGAAATTTCGTGCTCTCAAGGATACTCCGTGCTTTGTTTTTCTCCAGTTTTGTTATCTCTCGGCCGAGATCAAAAAAGGCCTGTCGGATAACCAAAATGCTATCCATTTTACCGTCAGTCAATTCGGGAAAATCAATTTCCAGTTCTTTGGCGCTTGCAAATGCCTGCAGCAGGCCATAGGCTTTGAGATATGCATTAAAATATGCCTCGACGGCATGTTCCTTCTGGCTTATGGCTTCATCTGAAGAGTCAAACTTGGCCTTGATCTTTTGCGCAGCAGGTAGAACTTCTTCTGGAAGATGCTCTACAAATTTATCGTCAAACATTGTCAGAGCCTTTTATTTTTTTTAAAGAGTGAATAGCATCAATGTGATTTAAGAAGTCAGTTTATTAACTCTATGGAAGCAAGGAAACAAGACAAAGTCAATTGATGCCATTGGCAGCCCATAGCCATAAATGAAAAATGCAAAAGGAATGCCACTAAATCGAAGCACTTTGTTGGCTCTTAACTTGTTGATTATTCATTTTATTTAGAACCCAAACTGAGAAGGACGAATATATAGCAGGTCATTTTGGAAGGTCATAATAGGCTATTTGGTGCATTTTTTTGTTATTTTTTATTTATGAATGAATCTTGCGATTGTGTTAATTTTTTTAACTGACATAATGTAACACCCTAATTGGGCCAAAAGGTGCTAATAAATCACCTCTATCTCCCCTTTACAAAAGGGGAGGATTTATGCTTCCCCCTTTTATAATTGTGCCATATGGCGATACTTATAAAGGGGGATTGAGGGGGATTTCGCTCAATCAATGTGGAAAGATATCTGCCTGTTTTATAAAGTGCCTATGAATGAATTATGAAAGACGCTATGTAGTTTTGCAAGAGCCTTGTATGCCAACGCATATATCGAAAATTTACTGGTTTGTTTCTCTCGATTAGGGTAACATAAAACATTAAGAAACATAATGCACGTTACGGCAGCAAGAAAAGGGATTTTCAATCCATTTGTGGTGGACTCTCATGGACGATAAACCATACCAGATCGACTATGAATTCGTTTTTGAGGACCGGAGGAAAAAGCTTTTTAGGATATTGCTCGACCCCGATACCATCACGATTATACGACCGGAACTCAAGAACAAGCCTGATTGGACCAAACTGGGCCATGAGCAGTGCAAGTGCTGTCCTCTAACCAAAAAGGAGCATCCCCACTGTCCGATTGCCTTGAATATTGAGGAAGTTGTTGAGGAGTTCAAGGGTATGTTTTCTTATGATGACTGTGTTGTCCGCTGCACCACGCCAGAGAGAACTTACCTCAAGAAGACTTCTATCATGGAGGGGCTTTCTTCTATTTTTGGAATCATAATGGCCACGAGCAATTGTCCGGTGATGGAGGTTTTCAAGCCAATGGCCCGTTTCCATCTGCCGTTCTGTACGGCCCAGGAGACGGTGATGCGATCTACTTCCATGTATCTCCTGCGACAGTACTTTGAGCACAAAAATGATAAGCCCCCGGATTTGGATCTTCAGTTACTCGATAAGCACTACGAAAGAGTTAAGGCGGTGAATGAGGGCTTTATGGCGAGAATCAGTAATCTGGTGGAGAAGGATGCTGATAAAAACGCAATCAATATTCTCAACTCCTACGCCCAGATGCTCTCAATGCAGATCTATTACAGCCTAAGCTCTCTCGAGTACCTGTTTACGGCCCGCTCGTAGATTCCAATAAGTTGGTGTGGCAATTGAAAACATTCGCCCTTGTAAGATCATTCGGTTGTTTTGTAATAGTGGATTTGAGATTTAATTGAGTCATATCAAAAGGTTATGCCCGAAAAAACCTGGGCCAGAAGCTTCATGGGCCCAATCAGGACTCTATTTAGAATACCGGTATGGACAAAATTGTCCAACATTACGATGCCAAGAATAATGATCGGACCGTAACGACCAAATTCCCGGTACTTTTGTGCGGCCCGCGGAGGCAGGAGGTTCTCCAGAATATGTGAGCCATCAAGGGGTGGGATCGGCAGGAGGTTAAACAAACCAAGACCTATGTTCATGAACAACAAGTAGATCAATGCGAGGCGGTAGATATCCCAGGGTAAAAGGAAGTAACGGATAAGTAGCCCTGCCAGAAACGCTAATGAGATATTGGCCAGCGGTCCTGCAAGGGACATGAAGATGATGTCTTTCCTGATGTTCCTAAAATATCGGGGGTCAACGGGTACGGGCTTGGCCCACCCAAAATTAAAAAGAAATAGGCAGATTGCCCCAAAAGGATCAATATGTGGCAAGGGGTTCAGGGTAAGCCGGCCCATGTTTTTTGCAGTGGGGTCTCCCAGCAACAAGGCGGCCCTGCCATGCGCGTATTCATGTATGGTGATGGCGAACAATAAGACAGGGATTCTGACAATCCACTGACTGATATCAAAGGACATATAAGGATCTCTTGTTTAGGTTTTTTTCAAATGGTCGTTTTTACTTCATGATTAAAGTACATAGCAATAATCTCGCCCCATGGCAAGGACGAAGATAGGGGAGATTGACTATTGACGACCGTTGGCAGAGTATGAAAATATATTTCTCTAAATTTCAAATGGTCAATCCCTGGCCCAGAACTGGCCTGCACAGCCAGTGGTAAAAGGGTAAACATGGAACAGCACCTGAAGCAAAAGTATGCCCCTTACATGTCGCGCCAGGGCGGGCAAAAATCGCCAATCACGAAAGGAGGTGACACCCATGGGAGATTTAAGGAAAGCTGATTTTGCAGGGTCATGGTATCCCGGGGATAAATCGGATTGCCGGAGGAGTATTGAAGAGTTCTCAGATGCCAGTCTTGCCTGTCCTAAAGATGGAGATCTCGTAGGTGGGATTGTCCCTCATGCAGGATGGTATTATTCCGGGAAGATCGCCTGTAATGTTATAAAATGTTTAGGTCAGCACACCCAGCCCGATACGTGCATCATATTTGGCCGGCACCTGCATCCCGGCAGTGGTAACTTCATCATGGAGCGGGGTAGCTGGGCTACACCGCTTGGTGACTTGGAAATAGATTCAGAACTTGCGACAAAGCTAACGGCAGAATTCTCCTTTACCGTGGAAACATCGTCTCACTATGAGCCGGACAATACAATAGAGCTCCAGTTGCCGCTTATTAAAAACTTCTTCCCGAAGACGAGAATTGTCGCCATTGGTGCGCCGCCTCAGTCTACTTCTTTAAAGATTGCCAAAAGAGCAGCTCAAATATCAAAAACCCTGGGTCGAAAAACAATTGTCCTGGGTTCCACTGATCTTACTCATTACGGTTACAACTACGGTTATGTTCCGAAGGGT
The DNA here is from genome assembly GCA_020349865.1 of Desulfobacteraceae bacterium. The sequence goes on along the minus strand of CP070700.1, from coordinate 1,950,930 downwards.
GTGGGTGAAGAGGCCGTTGAGTGGGTGAAGAATACAAATGACAAGCGAGTTGTGGATTTGATGCTTGAAATGGACGGAGAAGGTGTTATTCATGAATCACTTGAAAAACATAATGCCTGCTGTTCAGGGGCTGCTGGCGCTGCTATTGCGGCTGCAAAAGAACTGGGTGCAAAAAGGGCAGAGAAAATAATATATTATACCAGTTATGACATAAGGCCTGACAGCAGTTTTGTTGGCTATGTGGGCATTGTTTTTTGTAGATAGCGCGGTTCTTTCATGCCGTTCCATCATTAGTGGGTTTTGACTAATATGATGAAGTTTTTCAGAAAGAACGAAACCAATTCTTCTAAAAAGAATCCAACCTATAAATCCGGCTCCGGGCAGGGATTGGAAAATACGGGTCAGGGACAAAAAAAAGATACCCACACCGGGCGACGAAGAGTAAAGACTGACCTCCTGGTTCATGATCTCAAGGTTCCCCTCGCAGTGATAGAAGCAGGGATCGTCTCGCTATTAAAAAGAGTGGATAAATATGGAG
>CP070700.1:1947451-1950292 GCA_020349865.1 Desulfobacteraceae bacterium | reverse complement strand
TTTGGCCGTGATTTGCCCCGCTGGGCAGGAGGCAGTTTAGGCGGAGGGGGATTTCAGTTTCTCGAAGGCAGAATATATATGATTTTGCCCGATAGATATGAAATCAGAGAATATGATTTGGAAGGAAAGCTTTTAGGAAAGATCAAAAGAGATATTCAACTTAAATTGCCTGAGATAAAGGAGTTCCAAAGAGAGGTTCTCTTTAAACCTTACTTTCTCATTAATCTTATCACCCCAAATGCCTGAGCCTTCACTCTCGATGACAGCCACTCCTGTTTCCTTATAAACTCTCCCTTTCCATTTCTCTTTGGCGCAATAGGCAGAGAAAATCATTATTGAAATAAGAATAAAAAGTGTTAATTTTTTCATTTTTCGCACTTCTCCACTATCTTTCTTCATGAGGCACAAAATCACTCAGAGTTCTTTTTCAATTCCGGGAAGCCTGGGCTTTAGGTTATTTGACTCTTCAACCCACCCGCTTCTTCGCATCCTCAACCTCAGCAATTCCAGGGTCTGCGTCTTTCCAGAGGGAGAGGAATTTCTCGTAATGCTCTATGGCCATGCCCTCCCAACCCTTTTCCTCGTATATCTTCCCGAGCATGTAGAAAGATCTGGCATATATGTCATCCCATACTAATCTTCCGGTTGTGAGTGTGAGAATCCTTTCGTAGATTTCTCGCGCCTCCTCAATCTGACCTGTCATATAGAGGGATAAGGCTAAAGGTTCCATAAAAAACGAATGCTCATCATTCCAATCACCTTGAAATGACAAAAGAGACACGCCTTTCTTAAAAGATTCTAAGGCCAGAGAATAATTGTTTTTTTCAAATTCAATCGAGCCCATTAAATAATGATAGTATCTCTCGGAACTTGGATTCATCCCCTCTTGAATTACTTTTTTTAATTCTTCTCCTACCTCAAGTGCTTTTTCAGTAGATTTCATCCTGGTATAGGAAACTCCTTTGTAAACCAGTGCTCGCTTAAGGTGGCAGTACATGCATCCTGTCTCAAAAGCCATTTTCTCAGCCTTAATGCTCTCTTTTAGGGCTTCCTCCAGATTTCCCAATCTCAAATTCCTGTAGGCTAAATCAAGATGCCATCCTGATTCTCCTCCTCTCTCTCCCGCTTTCTTGCCTGCTTCATATCCTGCCTTGTCTTGTTCTATGGATTTACGAAACTTTCCTTGTAATAAATAAAAAGTAGCCAACCAGGACCTTCCACGATAATGAGCTATTTCTTCATCCGCTTCCAGGAACTTTAAATAGGCATTCTCAGCTTTATCCAGATCTCCCATCAGCCGATAGATATTTCCAATCAGATCATAAGGTCGGAAAGATGGTTCGATGGAAATAGCTTTTTCCACTTCGGTAAGAGCGAGATCATATTTTGCCTGGCATAAATAAAGGAACGAAAGGTTTCGATGGATTACAGCATTGTCTGAGATAGTACTCAAATAATTCTCAAGAATCTCCTTTGCCTTATCATATAATCCTTTGGCCATATAGCACGCAGCTGCAACTGCATAGGGATCGGATCTTTCATACTTATCTTGGATAAGGATATTAAGCCGTTCGATGGCCTTGTCATAGAGCTGCAATTGATGATACATCCATCCCAGGTTGCTGTTTCCTTCTTTATCATCCGGATAGATCTCCAGTAATTTCAAATATGCTTCGTGTGCTTCATCATAGGCATTTTCAGACTGCAGATAGAAATCTCCCTCGATGAGTAAACGCTCCCGCTCCGATACACGATCCGTTAACTCCAGCGCTTTCTGGAGAAACTCTCTCCATTTTGATCTATAATGAATGCCTTTATAGCCCCAGGCCATAGATCGATAAGCCATAGCGAATTCTGGATCGATGACCAAAGCTTTTTCCATAAGTTCGATACCTTTACGGTAATTCCCATTATTGATATACTGCTTTCCCTCGATGTAAAATTTGTAAGCTTCGGGAGAGCTTGTGGTTATCTTCCCCACTTCCATGTCAATGTCACCGGCTATTTTATTTGCAGAGAAATTAAAAATCTCCTTGATGCCCCTTGTCAGCTCATCAACCTGGGGAAATACCTCTTCTTCCCCTTTGGCTTCCACTCTTTTTGAACCAATGATCTCTCCTGCTTTTGGATCCTGAATCGTCACATCAATCCGGAAGACATCGCCTATTCTGGCATAAGTCCCCAGCACTAGGTGACTAACTCTTCCCCGGTCACTCACTGCGCGTAAAATATCTGAAGTGTAAGTTTTTGCCTCTAGCTGGTTAAGCTGGCTGAGGATTTCGAAAAGCCTATCCCCGGTCAATATTGTGAAGTATTTGGATTGGGAAAGATCTGTAATCAGCAAATCAGATAACATTTTTCGCCAATAATCTAAACTTTCGTCTCCGGTGTTGTTCTCAAAATGCAAAACAGCAAGAGAAGGTTTTGCCTGCTCTAGAGGAACAATTTCTTTTTGCAGAATTATCTGCCTGACAGCAACCACAAGGATGGCCAAAACAACAACCACAGCAGGGATGAAGAGCTTCTTACGGATTAATGCTGAGGCGAAAGTTTCTCGCTTGGGTCTTATCTTTGTTCCAAGTGGAAGGCCTTCCTCTAAATTCCTCAGATCATCAAGAAGTGCCTCTGCCGTCTGATACCTCCTCTCCCTCTCCTTCTCCATGCATATTAAGATCAAGCGACTGAGACCCTCAGAAATCTCTGGATTGAGCTTCTTTGGATCTTGAGGCAAGCTTGTTTTATGTTTTAGAGCTACGCTAAGAGCCGTATCCCCCTTAAAAGGAACACTTCCTGTCACCATCTCATACAGAATCACTCCCAACGCATAGATGTCTGATTTTT
>CP070700.1:1944177-1947351 GCA_020349865.1 Desulfobacteraceae bacterium | reverse complement strand
TAATATTTTTCTCTCTTAGATCCCTTTTTTTCCCACATCAGTCCGGTCGCTCGATCCGTTACCGTTCCATCACCATTATCCACAAAATTGTTCGGAAAATCACCCTTTTCATTTAGTTTTTTATCAAAAAAGTTACACCTCTTTACGACCGTTTTAATATCCTTATTGTTTAATTTTTCTGGAGTATTCCTGAGTTTTGTATCCGCAAATATCCCATAATAAGAGGTAAAAATGAGACTCACTGTTATAAGGATAAAAATGATTGAAAGTTTAATTTTTTTCATAGTGGCCTCCTTTCTGGTTGAGAGCATAATTTTGCAATAAAGCCGACTCTCGGCAATACACACTTTACAAACTATATAAGCTTAGAAACACCAGCACTTTGAGTCCCTCCCGGCAAGACAAAATAAGTCTTGTCAGGAGAGAGACTGACATTTTGAGAGGTCTCTCCATTTACGCAACCCCGGAATAGAGGTCAGAGGCTAAAAGCGAAAATTTTTGGGCTGATTATTAATTGTTAAACAGACCATTTGATACTGGCTTTTGGAGATGTCCTTCCAACATAACGCTCCGTTCTTTCGAGAGCGAGGCTGGCCATACTTTAAAGCTTGCCCGATCAAGAGCTTCTTCATGGGGGGTAAATATTAAGCAAGAGCACATCCGCAGTTTCGACTCTCTCAGCGATGGACTGAGCAAGACTTAATTAATAATTTCGTTTAGATATCGACCGGGCTAGAATAAGCAATTAATTTCAAAGTATCGGTACTGTTTTGCGCCTCGATAAGAATTTCTTAAATATAGCGAAGTATGATAAGATGATTGCAATTCAGTTCACGGTGTGAACCGTGAAACTTTTTCAATCTTTCCCCCATCTGACACTCTTTGAAAGGCCTGAGAGGTAAAGACGATGGATAGGCAAGGAAAGAACCCCATTAGAATTGACCTCGATCAATTCAAGGTGCACATCAAAAACGATGTGGAATTGACGCTTCATTTCGCCTCACCCTCCCGAAAGTTTTACCTCTCAGTGATAGCCCTTGTCGTTAGCGAAATGAAAAAACAAGAGAAACTCACCTCAATACTGCTTGAAAAACACTATGACCTGCTTGCATTACTTAACGAAACGGTCGGCGGTTCAGCCGGATCATCAAGAAGAGAAAATTTGTTGCCCAGAATTTACAAAAAATGGAAAGGTGCTCTTCCTGATCTTGAGGGAGCCCCTCTTTTTAAGGTCCTTGGCAGAACAAAGATATATGACGATGGAATCGGAAAGACTTATAGGCTCTCTGAAAAAGAGAAGGACCTATGGGCTAATCTATTTGAGTATAAAGGGAGTGGCGAAAACGTCAGGCTGAGGTTTTCAGTAGATAACCTGGGAGCAGATTTAGACGATGTCGTTATAACTTATGGGGATAGCCCACAACTGCAAGACGTAAGTGCCTGGGAAAGCTTTATAGAGGAGATCAAGAAACGTGCGGAAGATAAAGCTCGGCCTCTTGAAAAATATCATATCCCTACCGAACCAGGACCTGAGGTCTCAAGAGCCAGAAAATCGATTTGGCTTAGACTGACCGGGTTCCAAAAAACGGCTTTCATGGTGACCGCTTCACTGCTCGTTGTTCTTGCAATCACAGTTTTATGGCACAGCTATCCTCGTCTACCCCCTGCTTTGGAGAGCGTGCACCCAGATAAGCCTTTCATTGCCGTGTTACCATTCGTAAACCTGAGTGGTGACCCGAATCAGGAGTACTTTAGCGATGGGCTTGCCATTAACATCATCACCCAGCTTTACAAGATGCCTAATATGTTCGTTATTGCTTACCAATCATCGTTCAGATATAAGGGCAAGCCAGTAAAGGTGCAGCAGGTGGGCCGGGAGCTGGGAGTTCGCTATGTGCTGGAAGGGAGTGTAGAGAAGGCCGGGGACAGGATTCGCATCAACGCCCAGCTCATCGATGCCGAAACAGGAAACCACCTGTGGGCGGAGAGGTACGACCGGGAGCTGAAGGACGTGTTCGCCGTGCAGGATGAAATCCTCCGCAAGGTGGTCACCGAAATAGCGGTAGAAACTACTTGGGGAGAGATGGGACGTCTATTGACTCATGCGACCGAAAACTATGAAGCTCTTGACTGCTTTTTGAAAGCAACTGAACTTTGGCACCGTTTTGAGAAGGAGACAAATGCCCAGGCCCGGAAATTGCTCCTGAAGGCTATCGACTTGGATCCAAAGTATGCGATGGCAATCGCATTATTGGCTGCTACGCACCGAACGGATGCCAAGCTGGGATGGGCAAAAGAGCGCGTCCAGCCTTATAAGCAGGCCGAGGAGATCGCAGAGCACGCCCTGAATGTCGATGAAACCTGTAGTATCGCTCATGTTGTACTGGGCGGCATCTATGAGGATAAACGGCTTTACAAGCAGGCATTCGCCGCGAAGAAACGGGGTATTGAGTATGAGCCCAACAATGGTGTGTGGATCTTCTCACTTGCGGAGACGATGAACTTTATGGGAAGGCCGGAGGAAGCCTTGCTGTTGATAAAAAAAGCCATGCGGCTCTGCCCTTACCCGCCAGTTTATTTCTATCAGCAAGCAGGCATATCTTATTACCTTACAGGACGGTATGAGGCAGCAATAAGTGAATTTCAAAACTACCTCGACCGTCTAAGGCCCGGTGCTACTCCTCGCCGCATCTTCTGGGTATGGTTGATTGCCAGTTATATGGAATTGGGTCGGGAGAAGGAGGCACGGACCGAAGCCCGTAAATTAATCGGCCAACACCCCGATTTTTCTTTTGAAGCTTATATTAAATCTATAAAAAGAGCGTATCCCTTCAAAGATTATACCTTCTTAAATCGCCAAATTGAATTTTTGCGTAAGGCGGGGATAACCGAAAAATCGTTTAATTAGTTCATGAACCCCTCGGATCCGATTTCATAACAGAGAGCTTCACTCTCGGAACCGCCGCGTCTGTGCTTAGCTCCATATCTTCAGACCTGGTATATCTTGCCAGGAAACCAAGTATCAGCCGACTGCAGATATCATATGATTTTCGTTCCAAGTCACAGAAGAAAACCTTAATGAAACACAGTGTCCTGTTGAAGCAGGCAGAAAGCCAACCGAAAATGGCAATACAAATCAAGGGCAATCCTCTTAAGACTTTGTTGCCACGTTTT
>CP070700.1:1937976-1944077 GCA_020349865.1 Desulfobacteraceae bacterium | reverse complement strand
AATCCATGAATCCCCCCCCGCTTTTTTCGTTGTATGATTGGAAGACTGAATAGCGCTTTTCAACTTTAGTCCATCTTCCTCGCCTAGGTCAGAAAGATAAGATACTTTTATGACATCATTAGCATTCATATCTCCTTTCTCGACCCCACTTTCCTTCTGCTCTGAGCCCATTTTGCTGCCGCCTGAATTTTGAATCAGCCTTATATTTGCCTTGATATCGTCATTCCAGGGGTGTCCACCTGGTTTAGTCTCACGTACTTTATCTTCAAATAATTTTTCCAGACTCATCATCTGGTTTTTTTCACTAACAGCCTCCCCAGTGATTGAATCTGACATTGTAAGGCCCCCTGGCTTTGGAAGGCCATGGTCGTGTGCGACTCCAATCAAGGTACTTAGAAATTCCATTTCTTCTTGGTTCCAGATAATCGGCCCTTCTAAAGGCCCTAACATTTGACCACTTTTCTTCTTTTCGCCTTTGCAGTTTCTCAAAAAGGAGTCGCTCGGATCCTGGAAGATAATAAAATCAGTTTGCATCATTTTATTAGCTGGCTATCTTTCTCGCCTGATTTTCCCGTTAAATTGATTAACAGCCACTTCGTTCAGAAATTCCTGTTCGTTTTTTATCATTTCTTGCTTGTAGGCTTTTAGCCCCTTATCTTTTAACTTTTCCAGTGTTTTCTTTTTTTTGCTAGCTTCAACCAAATCCTGGCGTTTCTGCTCAACATCTTTTTCAAGGTCTGAGACAGTCTTATTCTGTTTCTCAATATCCTTTGACAACTGCTCGATAAATGGAAGATAAAGAAATACATCAGAAATAGTTGTTCCTTCCTCTTGCTTTCGATGCAGTTCCACCAGAAACTTACTTCTACTTTCCTTATAGGTTTGAAGCCTTTTCCTTTCATTAACCAGTGAAAGCTTCAATACCGCTAATTCCTTCTGGAGATTCTCCTCGACCAATTTGCGGTGCTTCAGAACGGGTTCCAGATTGAAATTGTACATGATAAGTATTAAAACCGTTAGCGAAACAGATTTTCAAGTTGCTTGGTGCTATCTTCAAAAGTAACATTTTCCGTTATATCCTGCCTTAAATATTCATTCACCTTATCAATCATATCAATCGCATAATCTATTTTAGGATTGCTTCCAGCAACATACGCTCCGATGTTAATGAGATCCTCGGCTTTCCTGTAGGTATCTAATATGGCCTTTAGCTTATTGGCATTTGCCATATGTTTTAGGTCCATGATATCAACCATTACACGGCTGACGCTGTTTAGTATATCAATTGCTGGGTAGTGGTTTTGCATGGCAAGGTCTCTTGACAAAATAATATGTCCATCCAGTATTGCCCTTACCGCGTCCGAGATAGGGTCGTTCATATCATCAGCTTCGACCAACACAGCATACAGGCCCGTAATAGTTCCTTGATTAGAAGAGGTCCCTGCTCGTTCCAACAGCTTTGGCAGTAAAGCAAAAACCGATGGGGTATAACCTTTGGTAGTGGGTGGTTCTCCTGTAGCTAACCCAACTTCTCTTTGCGCCATTGCAAATCGGGTTACTGAATCCATCATAAGAATAACCTGTTTGCCGCGGTCCCGGAAGTATTCAGCTATGGCTGTAGCAATGAAAGCCCCTCTCATTCTAATTAGAGGCAAATGATCCGAAGTTGCAACAACTACTACTGATCTTTTCAGGCCTTCTTCTCCAAGTTCCCTTTCTAAGAAATCGTTTACTTCTCTACCGCGCTCCCCTATCAGGGCGATCACATTGACATCAGCGGTGGTTTTCCGAGCGATCATGCCCAAGAGAACACTCTTACCCACACCTGATCCGGAAAAGATACCCATCCTCTGTCCGCATCCTATGGTTAAAATACCATTGATAGCCTTAATTCCTATGTCGAGAGGCCTGCTAATTCGTTTTCTCAAAAGAGGGTTCATGGGATTTTTGTATATGGGGTACTCCTCATCAATCTGGATAGGTCCTTTACCATCTATGGGGTTCCCCAGACCATCAATCACTCTTCCTAAAAGTCTGTTTCCCACACCTATTAAAGCACTTTCTTGTTTAGTCACTACGCGGCTGCCAGGAGCTATTCCGCGAAACTCACCGAGAGGCATAAGCAAGACCTTGTTATCCCTGAATCCCAAGACCTCTGCTCTTACCTTGGATATGTCTCCTTTGGGGTAGATATCACATATGGTCCCTAACCTGGATGCCGGACCCTGCGCTTCGGTAATCAAACCGACAACTTTCGTAACTTTGCCGTTCGCTTTGATAAGATTTGAAGCTTGTAAAGCCGTATGATACTTTTTAAAGTCGATAAGTGCTTCCATAAGTTTGCTTTTTAGCTTCGCTGGGGGCCTGTTCTTTGGAACTCTGATCGGAGCGCCTCTTCTACCGTTTCAAGTTGCTTTTCGATCCTTGCATCTATATCACCTAAACTTGTCTCTATTAGGCATCCGCCACTGAGAATCGTTTCATCCTCCTCGAAGATCATTGTTTCCTTATTATCCACAAGATGTGAGAACTGGTGCTTTTGAGTTTTCAAAAACTGATAGTCAGAAGGATTGACGCGGATAATTACCCTGTCATAATCGACAAGTTTTTTGAGGGCCTCTTTGACAATACTCACCACAACATCTTTGTTTACGGTAATCTCATGTCTTACGATCTTTTCGGCAATCGCCAGAGCCAGATTTACTGTCTCTTTTTCAGCGTTGCGATATAATTTCGTTCTTATTTCCTTCAATTCCATGGCTACTTGATGAAGTGTATTCAGCGCCGATTCGACTTTCATTTTTTCAGTTTCTATACCTACTCTTTCTCCTTCTGTATAACCCTGGGCATGAGCGTGTCTTTGTGGTTTACAGAGTGTTTTCCCTGAATCTCCTGCATGTTTTATATTCTTCGAAGATTGGCCAAACAAATCCTCATAAGGCCCACCATTTTTGGCAAAATTAATAGGTTGAAACCTGCTACCCTGCCCCTCTCCCTCACTTTTTTCGGATGAAGGCGTAATTGGAATCTCTGGAAAGTAGTGCAATTTAAAAAAACTCCTATTATCTAACCTCTCATTTTTCATGATCCTCTTAAATAAATTCCTCTCCTCCGCGACCACTAATTATCAGCTCACCCTTCTCTTCCAGATTTTGAATTATCCTTGTAACTGTCTGCTGTGCGTCCTCTACTTCTTTTATTCTGACAGGCCCCATCTCATCCACTTCTTCTTTCAACATCTGGCCTGCTCGTTCCGACATGTTCCGGAATATCTTTTGTTTTACCTCCTCTGACCCGGCCTTAAGGGCGATTGCCAGTTCCTTGGTTTCGACGCTCCTTAGAACCTTCTGCAACCCCCTATCATCTATCAGTGTCAGATCTTCAAAAACAAACATCTGTTGCTTAATTTCAGCGGCAAGATCAGGATCGGTTTTTTCAATTCCGTCCAGGATCAACTGTGTCGAAGTTCCCTCTGTCTGGTTCAATATGTCTGCCACTTGACTTATTCCGCCGATTTTTCGGATATTAGAAGATTGATTTTCTTTTAGTATTGTTTCAAAAGCTTTATTTATCTCTTCAACCATCCCAGAACTTACTTTGCCTAAATTTGCGATCCTGACTGCTACATCCGATTTTGTCTCGTCGGGAAGTTTGGCCAGGACCCTGCTTCCCAGATGAGGCTCAAGATGAGCAAGGATGATGGCGATAGTCTGAGGGTGTTCATCTTTTGTGAGTTTTGAGAGAAGGTCGGGATCCATAGACTGAATAGCCTTAAGAGCGGACGATTGGGTATTTGAATCTATAGGGAGCTCTTGCTCTCCCTCCTTACTTGCCAATGCAGTAAACTCCTCTGCCACCTTTTCGGCCAGATACTCTGGTATGGGCCCCATCTGAGAAAGATGCCCTTTTATCAATCCCCTTTCGCCAGGATCAAGCCTGTCTAAAATTTCCTGTGACACTTGTCCTCCCAAGGATTGAATTAGAATAGCAGCTTTTAAAGAACCCGGCAGTTTTTTTGAATCCATATCTGTTTTCGGAGATCGTATAGCCTTTATGAAAATGGGTTTGTAAGCGTTAGCTTTTTCATAATTTTAAAACTTCAAGGGACTTGCTCCCGATAGCTTAAACTGATTAGCTTTCTTTCAACCAGTTTCGCATCACCTGTGCAGAACGTTCTTTGTCACTGGTAATCATTTGCAAGGCTTTGTTCTTGAAAGGCAAGCTTTTTACGTCAACACCATATTCCCTTTCAACCTCCTCAATGGTCTTCGGAAGCTGGCCCAGCAACGCGCTCTCTCCAATAGACGTTGAAGTTAGCCACTGAATTAACGGCCGGACAATGAATAGGAACGAAAAAAATACGAAAATTACCAGGAGGACATACTTTATGTAGGATGAATACTGCTTTACAATTGAAAGCCAGTTTTCATCTACAATCACTTCCTCCTTTTGCTCAAATCGTAGTTTGGCAGTTTCAAAGGGGATATTTACAACTTCTATCATATCGCCTCTTGCGGAATCAAAATTCACTGCCCTTTTGACAATGTCTTCCAGTTTGGTCATTTCCTCTTGAGTCCTTGGAAAATATTTCAATTCCTCTTTCCGACTGGCTCCTTTTACAGTCTTGTAGGTTCCATCTACAATAACTGCCACCGACACTTTTTTTATTGTGCCTACCGGCTCCACTGTACGACTTATAACCTTACCGATCTCATAATTTACAGTTCTGTCCTGCTTCTGAAATGATGGGGTCTGTCTAGTTTCAATTGCACCTGTTTCGCCCTCTGATAGATTGGATACTACACCGGGAACACCCATAGGCAGACTTGCTTGCCCAGTTGAGGTCTCACTGAGGACCTGTTCACTCCTAACAACTTGGTTATCAGTTTGATACTTTTCCTCTGTTGTTTCCAGCCTTTTGAAATCAATCAAACAAGATACCCTTGCGACAGCTTTGCCAGGCCCTAAAGCCGTCTCGAGCATGGTTCTTACTCTGTCTTCCACAGTCTTTTCGATCTTCTTTTGAAATTCAAACTGATCAGAACTGACTTGCCCAACTGTGGAGCTATTTTTAAATCCTGCCAGCATTTTACCTTTGTTATCGACTACGGTAACATTTTCGGGCATGAGTCCTGATACACTTGATGAAACAAGATGGACAATTCCCTGGACCTGTTCTTCACTTAAATGTCTCCCGCTACGGACTTTCAGTACTACCGAAGCTGTTGCAGGTTCCTCTTCCTCAATAAATAGGGATTTTGACGGCATAACAATATGGACACGTGAACTTTCAACCTCAGAAAAGCTATTGATAGTTCGAGACAACTCCCCTTGGACTGCTCTCTGGTAGTTTACGTTCTGGACAAATTCTGTCATTCCAAGTTTTGTGTTATCAAAGACCTCGAAACCAACACCGCTGCCTTGAGGAATGCCTTGCGATGCTAGTTCCAGCCTGGTCTCATAGATTTGTTCTGTCGGGATCAGGATTGAACTTCCATTTGATGAAATCTGATAAGGTATCTTTTTATCTTTCAATTGGGCCAGTATCGCCCCTGCATCTTCTGAGGCCAAATTAGAATAAAGGAGCTGGAAATCAGGCTTGCCTGTCCACATAACCAAAAAAATAAGACCGATTATTGTGCCTGTGGTAAGTGTAAAGAGCGTTATTTTTTTGCCAGCCGAAAGATTTTTTAATGACGCCTTTAGCTGGGTTACAATATCATTTGAGGCCATAATTAATTTCCCTATTTAACAATTCTATACCTGCATTCGCATAATTTCCTCATAAGCTGAAACGATTTTATTGCGCACTTGCATCATCAACTGGAAGGAAACTTCTGCCTTTTCCAAGGCAATCATAGTTTGATGAATATCCTTTTTATCGCCGGTTGCCAGTTCATGTATAGCCCGATCTGCTTCAAGCTTGGCCTGGTTTACATCATTCATTGCTTGCTTTATTATGCCAGCGAAAGAGCCATCGGCTTCACCTTCTGATTGTTTCTGTCTAATGGCCGGATTAAGTAATGGTTCTATATTATTTAGTGGAGCAATCCCTTTCATGGCTACCTTCCTATCTCCAGGGCCTTCAAGGCCATACTTTT
>CP070700.1:1934871-1937876 GCA_020349865.1 Desulfobacteraceae bacterium | reverse complement strand
TTAGATGATTATCAAGATATCTGCAATCCAAAGGTTTTGACTACCAAATCAATACTTGAATGAATTGCGATTCAGGACAATTGAAGGATCATGCAAGTATACTGGAAAAGGGAGGATTGATGAAAAGAAAAGGATCATTTGGGTAACCTTGAACCCTTAGTGGGGGTCCTGCCAGTCTATGATCAGGAAGCAATACTTCAAAATTTTGGGAACGGCTGAAGGCGGCATTTCCACATCCCTTTTGCACTTCTGGCGAGAGAATGCCTTAACATCATGAACTGACTCATCCTTGGCGCACAAGGGCGGATTCCCCTATACTCTTGCACATCTGAAGCAATTTCTTATCACCTCGCCGCGCCCACTGCGCTCGCCGCTCGCTTGAAAATGTCTTTCATCGTGTGGTCGTACTAGAGGTGTTTTGAACGGGGGCCAGATACGTTACATCTTCACTGAAACCACTTCGGTTTTGACAGGTTGCGTTTCTTTCGTCGGGGATTCCCTCAGTTTCTTGAATGAAGCAATAAACCATCTCATTCTTTTTATTACGTGGATAACGAGATAAACAATTAAGATGAACGTAAGTTTATCGTGCACCTCGATAAAGCTTTTGCGGGTTGCGTATTGGCCCCCTACCATGTCCATACACCACGGTATGTAGCCCGTAATGGCTACAATAATAAAAAGTATCGTTAGGGTAATTACGAGTTTGTTTTTAACAAATAAATTTTTCCTTACAATCGCCTTGTACCATTTCCAGTGCAAAATGATATGGGCAATTGCAAAGAAGGATATGATGGCAATTGAAGTTTTATGAATGCCCGACCATCCAACATAACTAATCCCCAGCACAAGGTTGATTTTCTCTATACTTCCATGATGCCCCATATGATAGTTGAATTGTATCACAAACCCCGACAAAACCATGGCGAAACCCGTCAAAAGCAATCCGAAATTAGTTACTAGACTCACGACTAGGCTTTTCTTTTGCATTAGGTATTTCTCGGTCTCAACAGATGGGCTTTTGGGCCGCTGCGAAATAGATGATGGCAGTGCTCCCTTTGGAAGAGACGGTAACAGGAAAACCGCTCTTTCCCCGGGCCTTCCTGGCTGATTTAATCCCGCCGAATTCCACGCCCGCAAATCCTGATTTCTCTAAAAGAAGTTTCAGATCGTCAGGACGGATAAAATAGGGCCAGTAATGGGTCCTCCGTGGTATGAATCTGATAAGTATTTCGCCAAGCCAGATGATAAACACCTTGGACCAGAAGGTTTTGTTGAAGGTGTCGAAGAAAAACCATCCACCGGGTTTGAGTACCCGATAGATCTCGCATAGCGTTTGAGCTTTATTGGGTATATGCTCTAGAACATCAACACAAGTGACAGCATCCATCGTCTGGTCGTTGAAGGGAAGCCGTTCGGGCGTGCACGGATGGTACTCGATTTCGAGGTTTTCCTGAGCGGCGTGATCGCGGGCCTGCTGGATGGCTTCTGCCATGATGTCTGTTCCGAAAACCACGGCCCCCCGTCGTGCGAGAAATTCACAAGCGTACCCGCCGCCACAGCCCACATCGAGTACTTTAACGTCTTCCCAGCTCCCCATGAAGCGGTCAAAGTATTCGAAGCGTAGCGGGTTGGCTTTAAATAAGACGACATGATCCCCACTTGGCGGCCACCAGCGGGTCGAGCCTCCATGATATGGTGACTGTTCACGGGGGTAAGTGGCTATTGATGCGCCGACCGCCAACTCATCACTTAAAACCGTCGCACCTCCTTGGTCCGAAGGTTTTACGCGCGATTTGGCGGTCGGCTTGTCAGACCCGTTAACGGTTGCATGAAACGCATTTTGATCCATGGGCTATTCCTCACTTGACATGTTGCCTGACGGAAACATATCTTTATATAAGGTAGCGAACCGTCGCTGTATTGTCACCTCGCATTACGAAGGAAGCTTCTATGACGTTTGCAAAAGCGATAAAGCCGCGTAAAACACCCGTTCAAGAGCGGTCGAAATTTACTGTTGAAATAATTTACGAGGCGGCGGTTCAGGTTTTTACTGAAAATGGATATGCCGGTGCAACGACTGATTTGATTGCAGAACGGGCGGGGGTGTCTATTGGAACCCTCTATCAATATTTCCCAAATAAAAAGGCTATATTAATTGGTATCTGGAACCGCGGCATGGAGGATGCGGATAGGAAACGGGATCTTTTTTTGAATAGCTGCAAATGGGAAGGGGGTCTTGATCCGGATAAAATCAAATCGATCCTTAAAACAGTATTAGAGATACATAAAGAATCGATAAAGCCTCATCTCTTTTTCGAAGAAATAGCGCAACCGGCCTTTATTAAAGAAAGACTATTGGAAAAGGAGTCTATTAATATTGCGATGTTTACGGCGATTCTGGAACACAGCACCAATCTTCGAACGCACAGATTAGATATCGCGGCCCGTATGATGTACGAAGTCATGGAAAGGTTAATTCACCGTTATTTGACACATTTTCAACATGAGTTGACCGAAGATGAATTTATTACAGAAGCATCCGATATGATTAGCAGGTACCTGTTCGCTAATGACAAAGCTTAGCTGCTATTGCGCCATAGATTTCTTAAACGGCTAAGGAGGATGCGGCTTATGGGGCATCGATTGCACCACCGGACGGCGAGCCCATTCCTGAACCAGCCACTGTGCTCCTATTAGGCTCGGATTTGGCAGGTCTCGCTGGGTTCAGGAGGAGGTTCCGAAAGAACTGATTTGCACTGAAGAGATGATCGCAAGGCAGGGCCACAAATATGGCTCTGCCTTCTCTTTTTCTTCAGGGTGAAGACTGCAACAACAATACGCTAGCACCCACCCGATTTTTTGAATGTATGATTCGATAAGTATCCTTGGACGTAACCGAATTCAAGTATTATTATCCTATTCATGAATACTGTCTGCCTGAAATATCCAACAATACCGGAACAATGTTAGACTTTTGGAAAGTTCCGTGTTTCCGCTATGAC
>CP070700.1:1930305-1934771 GCA_020349865.1 Desulfobacteraceae bacterium | reverse complement strand
GTTACAATATTCGCTTCATTTATAATCCATGGGTGAAGAAATTTTCAATGTTTTTGTCCTTTACATATTGGTTTTCCATGCTATAGATTTTTATAAAGTTTTAGTATCAGATGAACATACCCTATACCTTTTTGATAAATTTATCTTACAAATGGCTGAGATACCCCTTAAGCTCAAAAGACTAAAATCATTCTCAGGCAGAAAAGGCCCTTTGCTCCTCATCATTATGGATGGCATAGGTGTGGGAAAAGGGGATGAAACAAATGCGGTATACCTGGCCAGGACACCCACCCTTGACCGCCTTTTTTCGTCCCAGCTTTATTGTCAGCTTAAGGCACATGGCACCGCTGTAGGATTACCCAGTGATAAGGATATGGGAAACAGCGAGGTAGGGCACAATGCCCTCGGGGCAGGCCGGGTATTTGACCAGGGGGCCAGTTTAGTCAGCAGTGCCATTGATTCAGGCCGGATTTTTGAATCAGCTGTATGGAATGATATTTCTCGGCGAGCGATGGATGGCGGAACCTTGCACTTCATAGGTCTTCTTTCCGATGGCAATGTCCATTCCCATATCACGCATCTATACAAGCTGATTGACAAGTGTGCTCAGCTGGAAATAAAGAAAGTGCGTGTTCACGCATTGCTTGATGGACGGGACGTGGGCGAAAAATCAGCGTTGGATTATGTGACGCCTACTGAGGATAAACTAAAGCAGATATCAGAAAAGATGGGGTTGGATTACCGTATTGCTTCAGGCGGCGGCCGCATGAAGGTGACCATGGATCGCTACAATGCGGACTGGAATATTGTGAAACGGGGATGGGAGGCCCACGTGCTTGGGAAGGCCCGCCCATTCGCATCAGCAGATGAGGCAGTGAGGACCTTTTACAGTGAGGATCCGGAGATTACTGACCAGTATATGGATGCCTTCGTTATTGTGGATTCGCAACGACATCCTGTTGGCCCAATTGTGGATGGGGATGCGGTCGTATATTTCAATTTCAGGGGAGATAGGGCCATTGAGATCTCGAGGGCCTTTACAGAAAAGGATTTCAAGGAATTTGATCGTGGCCACTTACCTGACATCCGTTATGCGGGTATTATGGAATACGATGGGGATACCCATATCCCACCCCATTTCCTTGTCCAGCCCCCGGCCATTGATCGGACTATTAGTGAATATCTTTGTGCCGAAAAAATAAGGAGCTTTGCGATCTCCGAAACACAGAAGTTCGGCCATGTGACTTATTTCTGGAACGGCAATCGCTCCGGATACATTGACGACACCCATGAGGTGTATATAGAGATTCCTTCTGACAGAGTTGAATTTGATAAGGCCCCCAAAATGAAGGCCCTGGAAATCAAGAATAAGGCCATTGAACTGCTGAAAAGCACTAAATATATGTTTGGGCGTCTCAATTTTGCAAATGGTGATATGGTGGGACATACCGGTATCATGGAGGCCGCAATTATCGCGGTGGAAACAGTGGATCAATGTGTTGGTGCACTACTCAAAGCAATAGAGGAGCTTGGGGGTATTGCTGTTGTAACTTCAGACCATGGCAATTCCGATGTGATGTTCACCGTTGACAAAAGCGGGGAGAGAATGGTCAAAACCGCTCATACACTGAACCCGGTTCCTTTTGCCATATTCGATCCTGCTTATGATGGTGAATATAAAATGGCACATCTTCAAAGGCCAGGCCTTTCCAATGTAGCAGCCACTCTTTTGAATTTATTGGGTTACGAAAAGGTAGAAGACTACGATCCATCTCTAATCAAGGTGAAAGGGCACTGATCCTCTATTCGTCCAGCCAAGATGTAAAAATACAGTCGATTCAGTATCAAATAAATAGTTCAAGCCTGAGTCGTGATCCCTTTCGGAAAAATATTTGATGGTGTTATTTTTTAAATAAAAGGGGTCAGAATCTCTTCTGACCCCTTAATATTCGATGGTGGGCGATGCGCGACTCGAACGCGCGACCTCTGGTTCCGGAGACCAAAAAAATCTATTTACCCCTGTTTACCTGGCCTTCCTAAAAGGCATTGAATTATAAGCATTTATCGCTTTCGCTTTTCTCTTGACTTACCTCAAAATACCTGTATATTGGTAAAAAATGCGGGGAATAGTGCGGGGAATAGTGTCTTGAAAAATGCCCGACGCTTTTTGAAAAACCCAAAGGTCAGCGTTCCCCGCAGGAAAAAGCGAATCTCTTTTTGTGACGGGGACATAGCTTTGAAATGAACATCCAACTTTTTGGGATTTTTGGTCTTAAATACAAAGGAGGGAAGCTATGCCAATTTTGAAAAGGATTAAGACGAAATATCCAGGGGTTTACTATGTAATGGGCACCTCGGTTGCGACAGGCAAGCCAGAACGGATTTACTATATCCGCTTCAGGAAAGAGGGTAAGGAACTTGAAGAAAAGGCCGGTCGGCAATATCAGGATGACATGAGCCCAGCGAGGGCTGCCCGTGTACGAGCTGAACGGATCGAGGGAAAACGACCGTCTCCAAAAGAAATCAGGCAGGCCAGGGAAGCAAAAAAAAATGTGTGGACGATTGATAAGCTATGGAAAGAATACAAACGTCAGAAGCCAAATCTTAAGGGATTAGGGCCTGATGAAAATCGTTATAAGAACTATATCGAACCTTCTTTTGGCAAAAAAGAGCCAAAAAACATTGTCCCCCTTGATGTGGACAGAGTCCGATTGAAGATGCTCAAAACCAAAAGCCCTCAAACCGTAAAATTGACGTTGGCCCTATTACGAAGGATTTGCAATTTCGGAGCTAAAAAGAGGTTGTGTTCTCCTTTATCCTTCGCTATCGAGATGCCACAAGTCTATAACGAAAAGACTGAGGATCTGACACCAGAGCAATTGACGAAACTTCTTGAGGCCATTGATAAGGACATTCACCCCCAGGCGGGGACTATTATGAAAATGGCCCTTTTTAGCGGAATGCGGAGGGGAGAGATCTTTAAGTTGCGATGGAAAGACGTTGATTTTGAACGGGGTTTTATCACTATCCGCGATCCCAAGGGCGGACCGGACCAGAAGATCCCCCTTAATGATGCTGCCAGGGAGTTATTAGAGTCACATCCCAGGTCAAAGAGTCCCTTCGTCTTCCCCGGTCGGGGCGGCAAACAGAGAACCGATATCAACCATCAGGTCAACCGGATCAAGAAAAAAGCGGGCCTCCCAAAATACTTTCGAGCGCTCCATGGGTTGAGACATGTTTACGCAAGTATGCTGGCATCCTCTGGTGAAGTTGATATGTACACATTGCAAAAATTGCTCACACATAAGAGCCCGGTTATGACACAACGGTATAGTCACCTTCGCGATGTGGCACTAAAACGGGCATCCGATCTGGCCGGGGATATCATTAGAGAGGCTATGAATGGAGAGGATAAGCAGAAGGTTGTTAGCTTAGAGGATCACAAAAAGTAAATTAATTTTTCAGGGCTAGGGTACCGGACCCGAAAAGCTAGTTTCCCGGCTAGCCTGCCCTGGAAAACTTCCGGGGCGCTTCGGGAGCGCATCATGTCAAAAGTCAAATCGAAATGGATAAGCGGAAAGGAACTGTTAGAACGTTGGAACGTAAGTGATTTTGATCTGCTTGAATATAGGCAGAAAGGGCTACTAGTTCCGTATACAAAGGGCTTTTCCCAATACATGGGGCAGGACATAGAAATTACCCCTTTGCTGGATTCTCTACCACAACTCCCGCCTGGTGTAAGTCTACCTCCAGGAGCTGCTGATGCTATTGGAGAAAATTTTGGTGAGAAGATTCGGGACGAATTAAGAAACAAACTCCCGCAGTGCCTTTACAAATTAGAGGATGTTCAAAAGTTCGAGCAGGAGTATGGATACAACCAAACGGCCACATCAGATAAGATAGAAGAGAATGTACTTAAATGCAATGATCTTGATGCCTTCGTGAGGAACCTCAGAATTGAAGTTGAAAACAATTCTGAAATTACGGTCCAGGAGCCGGGGAAGTCCCCTGTTGCCTACGATTGCCGGTCGATAGGCTTCAAGAATGAGAGGACGAACACCTGGAAGCTCTTCATCAGGACATTACGGGAAAAGCCACATATCTTTCAACTACCATCACGGACTTTGTCAGATGGAAGGCGAAACAAAGACTATGACAGCGAGCGGGCCTCCTTAATGAGAATGAACAGAAAAGTTGTAGGGTTTTTAGAGAAACAGTTCGGGATAGAGCTCCCTAAGGATTATAAATTATTTGCCAGGCACAAACCGGCCGGTGATGGTGCATATGTATTCAAGTTTAAAATGCCTGATACGCACACAACAAGCCCTATTGAAGCAATGCCAAAAGACACCCTCCTTAAGAAAATAGAATCATTACATAAGAAAGTTTTAAACACCGCAGATGCTGACGATCTTATCAGTGAGCTTGGTCATGCTTGCAGTATTGCAAAAAACCGGGGCTGGATG
>CP070700.1:1925604-1930205 GCA_020349865.1 Desulfobacteraceae bacterium | reverse complement strand
GGTGAAGAGGCCGTTGAATGGGTGAAGAATACAAATGACAAGCGAGTTGTGGATCTGATGCTTGAAATGGACGGAGAAGGTATTATTCATGAATCACTTGAAAAACATAATGCCTGCTGTTCAGGGGCTGCTGGCGCTGCTATTGCGGCTGCAAAAGAACTGGGTGCAAAAAGGGCAGAGAAAATAATATATTATACCAGTTATGACATAAGGCCCGACAGCAGTTTTGTTGGCTATGTGGGCATTGTTTTTTGTCGATAGCCCGGTGCTTTCATGCCGTTCCATCATTAGTGGGTTTTGATTGATATGATAAAGTTTTTCAGAAAGAACGAAACCAACTCTTCGCAAGAGGTAAAAAATCCAGCCTACAAATCCGACTCCGGGCAGGCATTTGAAAATAAGGATCAGGGCCAAAAAAAAGCTACCCACACCGGGCGACGAAGAGTAAAGACCGACCTCCTGGTTCATGATCTCAAGGTTCCCCTCGCAGTGATAGAAGCAGGGATCGTCTCGCTATTAAAAAGAGTGGATAAATACGGCCCCCTCACAGAAAAGCAGGAAAAGGTTTTGGTGAGGGTATTGAGAAACACAAGGGTCACTCAGACACTGGTTAATGATGCCCTTGAGCTGGGAAGATCAAGAAAGGGGATCGTGAACCTGACAAACTTCTCGCTTTCAGGGTTCATCGAGCGCTGTTTGGTAGAGATTTTTGATTTAGCTGACACCAAAACCTCAGAAAGGATAAGAAGTTGTAATGACCTGACGGGACTGAGAGATACATTGGAGGAAAGAGGAATTCTGCTTATGGTTGATGAAGCGCTCTGGTGCCAGGAGGTGTGTCAGGATGAAGCCAAGCTGATCCAGATCTTGAGAAATCTGCTGAACAATGCTTTAAAATATAGAAGAAGCAACGTGGAATTGAAGATTGACAAGAAGGATGACCACCTTTTCA
The DNA here is from genome assembly GCA_020349865.1 of Desulfobacteraceae bacterium. The sequence goes on along the minus strand of CP070700.1, from coordinate 1,929,253 downwards.
TACTCGTAACGGATGATGGGGAGGGAATACCATCTGCTTATCATAAAAAGATCTTTGAGAGCTACTTTCAGATTGATTCCTCAGATTCATGCACGATCAGGGGTCACGGCTTGGGCCTAGCCGGTGTGATGGCCCTTATAGAAGATATGGGTGGGGAGTTATTTCTTGATAGCGATGAGGGAAAAGGGGCAAAATTTTCAATCAAGGTTCCTCTCAAAAGCAGTACCGAGTGATGAGACAGATCAGATCTTTCCCAAAGCGTAAGATGCCATCAATCGCAGGTTACAAGAGTTTTTCAACATCCTCTTTGGAGACATGATACGTCTCATCAAAGTCCTTCCAGAATTCTTTGTGTTCTTTTCTCCAGCCAGATCCAAATTTTTTGTCAAAGAATGGTTTGAGCTTAGCAAACCAGGTGCCTTGTTTTTCGATCCCTTTTTCGCGGTACCTCAGTATGTCGGCGAGAAAGATGGTGATTTCAGATATCTTGTCTTTGGGCACATAAGACTGGGCTCCTCCTCTTATTGATTTCACCAGGTTGTCGGGACTGAGGGCATGGGCTGTGAGCATGAGGGCAGGAACATCTTTTTCCTTGGTAAGCTTCAAAAGGTCGTAGCCCCTGACTCCCATAATATCAAGAATGGCCGCATCATAGGTGTTTTTGCTGAGAAACTTTTTGGCAGTTTCGTAATTGGGGGCGGTGTCGACAAAACACATGTCCAGCATTTCCGCTAACGTCTCCAATATGTCAGCCTCGTCGTCAACAATCAGAATTCTTTTCCCTTTCAGTATTTCATCCATAATCAACTCTCCCCATGGTATTTTTTTCTTGGGTGGATATTAACCTGACGTGCGTTTACAGTCAATATCTTTATAAAAGGGAATTGAATTAAGAATATAGAATTTAATTGACACCTTCGATGACATTTCCTAACGTGAGTAGGGCTACTCGTTTTTAAGGGTGGGAAAGGCAAATCAAATGGTTTGACTGCATAAGGATATGGAGGCCGGTTTGATGGATTTTATTGAGAAAGCAAAAATCAGATTGGAACACTGGATCACCCATAATGATCATCACCAAGAAGAATATGAGATGTTTGCCGAACAACTGGAACAAGCCGATAGAAACGAGAGTGCTAAATTTATCCGAGAAATGGTAGAGCTAAATTCCAAGAGTAATGAATGCTTGCGTAAGGCCTTGCAGGTCCTTTAATTGAGAGGTTGAATATGTGTGAAGCCCATGCATTTGTCTTGAAAAACGGGAAAGAAGAAATGGTCCTGGAAAACGTTGATCTGGTGAACCTGGAGGGTGATGAAGTCAAGCTTGTGAGCATTTTCGGGGAACAGAAAGTTCTCAAAGCCAGACTCATGCTATACAGTAACGCTGAAAGGAAAATTCTATTTGAACCGGCCTGATGGCAGGGAAACCTTCAACGGGTTTGGCGCCTGAAAGGGCCTGAAACTCAATTTTCAGGAATCGGCCAGAGCACCGGCTTGAAAGGTGAATTGGCGGTGGAAGAACTGATTGATCAAGCTGCCGATATAATTATCAATTCCAGATTGACGCTGGCGTTGACCGGTGCCGGTATCTCTGTGGAATCCGGGATTCCCGATTTCAGGAGTGCGGACGGACTTTGGGCAAAATATGACCCGGCCGAGTATGCTGCCATAAGCGCTTTCAGGGCTAAGCCCGAAATGGTCTGGGAAATGCTCAGGGAGATGGATAAGGTGGTCAGTCAGGCTAGACCGAACAAGGCACACTTGGGGATGGGAGAGCTGGAGAAAATGGGATATCTCCATTACGTAATCACCCAGAATATTGATAATTTGCACCAGTTAGGCGGATCAAGGAATGTTATTGAGTACCACGGAAATTCCAGTACGCTTTCCTGCCTGTGGTGTGGAAAAAACTACAAGAGTGAAGAGAAGAGGTATGAGCATCCCCCGAGATGTGAGTGCGAGAGAATCCTGAAGCCCGATGTTGTATTTTTTGGGGAAGCCATTCCAGAAGACGCATTGAATCGGTCCTTTCAACTTGCTTTGGCGGCCCAGGCCTTAATGGTAGTGGGGACTTCGGCTGTGGTATCACCTGCTAATACAATTCCGACCATCGCTAAGAAAAATGCGGCAAAGATTATTGAAATCAACACTGAACCGACCCACTTGACCGACACCCTTACGGATATTTTTTTGCAGGGTGGCGCAGGAAGAGTAATATCAAACCTTGTGGAGATGATAAAAAGAAAGGGTAAATGATTAGCGATTGAGTAAATAAACTGAAAAAAAGTAGTTTTCCAAATCATCAATTTGGCGAAGTTATCATGGTTTTAGAAAATCCTCTAAGGATATGACCTTACTGGTTTTTGTTTCTGACTCCTTCAAGCTTGCCCAGGACCCTCTCACCTTTGCCTTTCTTAGTTCATTGATCATTGTCTGGAGTTCAGGGTTTTTTTCCATAAGCCCTTGAATTTGTCGATTAAGCTCTTTCCAGTTGGTATCAAGTTCCTCTGTGTCTAATACAAACCCTCCTATAAATGTGAGCAATGAAGCTAACTGCGATAAAAGGCCAAAGTGTGTGGTTCCTTGAAGGTAATAGGGGCAATGGCACCACAAACTGACGCACTGGAAGCCCTTCTTTTGGCCTTCCGATTGGATGAGAGAATGAATAGCACTTGGCCCATGATAATCAATTGGGATGACATTGCGTTCTTCCAGTTTGGAAAAGAGGTCTCTCTCCGAGGTGATACCAGAAATGATCCTGTCCGTATGAAGGACATTGTCATACATACTCCCCAGGGTGATGACGGTTTTTATGCCCAGTTTTTCGCAAAAGGAAAACAGCTCATCCACCAAATGAAGCCAACGAAGGTTTGGCTCATTGGCTCTTAATAAGACAAGGTCCCTTTCTTCTGAACCGGTCCGGACGACATAAAAAGAGCCACTCGGAGGTGAAACGCTTTTTAAAACCCCTTGTTTTATGTTTACTATTGGACGGGTTTTATCATAACGATAAAAGAGGTCGGGAATGAGCTTGGCAAAATATTTGGCATCCAGTTTGCGTATCAAATAGGAAACCATAGCCCTTGAAAGATCAAGAGCATTCCCCCAGCCGTCAAAACCTGCAATAAGAACCGCATCTCTCAGTTTGGGTAAGTCCTTTATGTAGATTCCCTGGTCTTTCATAGCTGCAATTTGACATTCAAACAATGGAATGTCAAGACGTTCATTTCTTGTTGACAAAGCTCAAAAAAGATATAAAGTGTCACGATTTAGTATCAGGGGTCACCGGATAAGCGCTGAAATACTTCTGGTATAGTGTGAGGAAAAGAAGAATTTGGCTATAAAGATCGATGACGGGCTCTTGGAGCAGGCCTGTAAGGAAATAATCGAGACTATCCTGTTTTGCCTTCCAAACGCTTACAAGGGAACCGTTTACCGCATAGGTAAGCCCCCTGAAATGATTGCAAAGCGGATCACTTCCGGGATCATCGACGAGGAGAGAAAAACAATCACCTGGGGTTTTCCGGAAAAATCTGAATATAACCCTCCTGGAAAGTCTTTCATTGACTATAGGGATCAACCCGGCCGTCCATTAGAAGCAATGGCGTGGTGTGTGGAAAAGCAGAAAAGCTGGACAGCCGAGAACCCG
>CP070700.1:1921282-1925504 GCA_020349865.1 Desulfobacteraceae bacterium | reverse complement strand
TCTCGCCACTATACATAACAAAGCCATATTTTAGATACACAATGGATATATGATCTTAAAAAGGTGTTCTTTTATAGTTATTGTCAGATCAGGTCGTAAGCTTTAATCGAGAACCGTAAGATTCAATCATTACGTGCAATCTTCCCCTGTGGATAATTACTCAGGGTCTGTTGAAAACCGGTTTTCTTTTCTCCAGGAAGGCTGCAATGCCCTCTCGTCCATTTGGTTGATTGCCGCACCATGACAAGAGTTCCCGTTCCTTTTCCAGTTGGGCCTCAAAGGTAGTATTAAATGAATCGGTGATGAGTTTCTTTGAAGCCGCAAAAGAAGTGAGGGACTTTGTTTTCATTTCTTCAAGCATTTGAATGGCCCTTTTTACACTCTCTCCATCATCTACCACCTCGGTGGCAAGGCCCCAGGCGTAGGCCTTTTCAGAGCTGATGGGCTCATCAAAGGCGGCAATCTCAAGGGCCCGTGCCAATCCAACCAGCCTGGGAAGGGCATAGGTCCCTCCCCCATCAATACTAAGCCCATTGGTGGTATAGCCCTGTTTAAGGGTGGCAGAGGTCTCCATAATCCTGAAATCGCAGGCAAGGGCAAGGGAGAACCCCCCTCCGGCGGAAAAACCATTGATCGCTGCCACAACCGGTTTTGGCATATGACGGATCTCCAGAATACCCTGATGAAAACGGGCGGCCAGTTCATGAAAGGCGGCCCCAAGGTTTTCGCCGTAGCCCTTTACCCATGCCAAATTACCTCCTGCGCAGAAGGCCTTGCCCTCCCCTGAAATGACCACACCAACCACCGCCGGATCTAAGGCTACCTTTACCAGGGTCTCGGCCAGCAATTGGACCATTTCCGCGTCAAACGAATTGTAGGCACTGGGTCGATTAAGCGTGATGATGGCAATACCTTCTGTTTGTTCTAATTTTACCGGGTTTTCCATTGTGCTCCTCCCTAAATTACAAGATTACCCTCTGACTATTTGTAGATCGTGATTATATTTGAATATTGAGCTTGACTTATATATGAAACGGGAGGTTTAATCCAGATCTTAAAACATATTGCGGGCTAAAATGACTCGCGTGCAAGTGGGAGTTCAATGGGAAGTAATCATATTCAGCTGATTGATCAATACGATCGGAGCCTCAACTACCTGCGCATCTCCGTTACCGACCGATGCAATCTCCAATGCCTCTACTGTAGGCCTCGCGAAGGCACTACCAAATTGAGGCATGAGGATATCCTTACCTACGAAGAGATTCTCCGGCTGGCCAGAATTGCGGTGAATCTCGGTGTGAATAAGATCCGTCTAACAGGGGGTGAACTTCTTGTACGCAAGGGGATAGGAGATTTCATACCCCAACTAACCGCTCTTCCAGGGCTTAAGGACGTCTCCCTGACTACAAACGGCGTTTATCTTAAGGATAATTTAGAGAAACTGAGGTCCGCAGGAATCAAGAGAATCAATGTGAGTTTAGATACCTTGCGTGAGGAAAGGTATAAGAAGATAACCGGCTATAATGGTTTTAGACGGGTCTGGGAAGGGATCCAGCTGGCAAAAAAGCTAAAGTTTCAGCCCATTAAAATCAATGTGGTGGTTATCAAGGGCATAAATGATGATGAAGTCCTGGATCTTGCCAGGTTAACTCTCCACGAGCCTTATCATATCCGGTTTATTGAGTATATGCCTCTTGGTGTAAAAAATAAGGAGAACATATTACGTCATGTGCCCAGCTCCTCGATCAAAAAACGGTTCAGTGCCCTTGGAAAGCTTGTTCAGATTCCAAGAACCACACTTGACGGCCCTGCGGAGCATTTCAAGTTTCAAGGAGCCGCCGGCGAAATCGGCTTCATAAGCGCCCTCTCCCATAACTTCTGTTCCGTGTGTAACCGCCTCCGCCTCACACCCAAAGGCAGTTTGAGGCCCTGCCTGCTCTTCGACCAAGAGATAGACCTAAGAGATCCCCTGCGCAGCGGTGCTTCGGACAGTGAACTGGCGCTGATTTTTTTGAAAGCTGCACTCACCAAGCCCCATTCGCATTATTTGGCCTCTGAAAATTCAATCCCCCCTTCGGGTCAGATGTCAGCCATTGGGGGATAACAGCTTTTCCGCATTCAATCCTTTCACCAGTTCCACGGACCGTGGAGAGAGGCCTGCCGCAGTCATTTCCTTGAAATATCGTTGCGGTTTTAAAAGGGGATAATCGCTTCCGAAGAGGATCTTTTCAAAACCGATTGCCTCCCCTGCAATCCTATAAATGTCCGGGGTGTAAAGATAAGGGGAAGCGGCTGTGTCAAACCACACGTTTTGAAGAACCTCCCTGACCTCCTTTTTCATTAGACTATAAAAGAAGATCCCTCCTCCCCAATGCGCCAGTACTATCCGGTTTAAGGGGTAAGCTTTGAGGAAATCATATAGTTGACGGAGGGTCATGGGGGTTTTCCCGGCATAATCGTGGCCTACCGGTTCATTTGCATGGAGCAGGAGGGTCACATCAAATTGGGAACACAGTTCCATGACCTCCTTTAAGGCATCAACAATATCAGCCGATAATCCAGTGCCGTAAACGGCCAGTTCCCCCACACCCGAAAGCCCCGCATTAAGGCACCTTTCTGCCTCCCGTGGCCCCCCGGCCGCAAGGGGAGAAAAGCAACAAAATCCGATAAAACGGTCAGGATATTGGTTAACCGACTCAATTACATAATCATTGTGTCTCCGGTAATTATCCGGGTTTTCCCAGGGAAACCCGAAAATGACCGACTTGTGTACTTCGTCTTCATCCATACTTCTGAGGAGTTCCTTGGCACTCACGAGTTTTGCCTTAGGTGATAGGTAAAGAGTTTCAAAGGTAGGTTCGTCAGGGAAAAAGGCTTTTCTCTCATCCCTGAAAAATGAGGGGAAGACGTGGGTGTGAAAATCGATAATCATCTATAGAATCTTTCTCACAGATTTTTCAACGGCCCCTGGGATAAAACCAACGAGTTTATCTCTGATCTTTCCCTCGCGATCAATTATAAACATGGTGGGTATGGATATGGATTCATTACCAAAATAGTCCTGTAACACCTGTCTATTTGCCCGCAAAATCCTATAGTTAATACCGACTTGTTTCTTAAAGGCCCCGAGCTGTTCGTCGGTGACCATCCGGGGATCATCCATTGAGATTCCGAGAATCACGAGCCCTTTTTCCCTGAATTTTTTTTGCACCTTAACCATTTCCGGAATGGATATCCTGCACGGGGGACACCAGGTGGCCCAAAAATCCAACAGCACAACACTGCCCCGGTGTTGCTCTAATGATGTCGTATTGCCCGATAAATCTGAGAGCGAGAAATCAGGGGCCGTTAAGTCAGCTTCAACCTCCTTCTGGCATCCAATAGTAAAAACAAAGAACGCCAGGAGTAATGTTGTCAAGGGCTTTGATTTATTGTTGAACTGCATATAAACTCCTTTGCTGCATTATAATATTTTTCCTGATATTTTTTTCTTATGCCTTTGTGATTCCTGCACAATTCAGGGTTTTATACTCTTTACTCTCGCCCCTCCCTGTCCATCTCAGAGACACGAAAGATCATAAGGTTACAAAATAGAGTGCTGCATACCAATCTCTTTTCTTTTTCAAAAGTAAAAACTTGGAAATACCTGGCCGGAGCAAAAATGGTTTATATTTTTATCGCATAGGCCTATAATAAGGCAAGAGATTAAAGAGACGGATCAATGAATACCTATATCTTCAAGTTCTTTATTATAACACATTTAGCCATCTCCTTTCTCTGGCTTTTTCCTCCTCACGCATCGGCAGAGGAAAAAGGCCCCCAAGATGTCCGCACTTCTATTCTCGCCGGCACATGGTACCCTGGTTCTCAAAATACTCTGACCAAAAGCATTAAAGGGTATCTATCGCGCGTCAAGGCACAAGACCTTGACGGGGAACTAAAGGCCATAATTGTACCCCATGCGGGCCACAGGTATTCCGGTCAGGTCGCGGCCCATGCGTACAGGCTTCTTGAGGTAAGCCGGTTCAAACGGGTTATCCTTGTAGGGCCGAGCCATCGTGTGGGTTTTGACGGGGTGTCGGTCAATCTTCAATCGGCATATGAAACCCCTCTTGGTATCGTATCGGTTGATCAGGAAATGGGCAAAAGAATGCTGGACTCAGGTCCTCATGTCAGGTGGATCAGGAAGGCCCATGCCCGGGAGCACTCCCTGGAGATCCAG
>CP070700.1:1915114-1921182 GCA_020349865.1 Desulfobacteraceae bacterium | reverse complement strand
GCCCAGGACAGCCCCAGAAGGGAATCTTCATGAAAGAGGTCGCCCTAACTGCCTGCTCAGAGCCCCTGTTCAAGGCTCAGGGGGCGTTCCACGAGCTCTGTATAATTTTTATGATGCGGCTTTTGAAAAAGAGATTCCCATGGCCCATTTTGTACCATTTTCAAGGGGCCAAAGTGTTACCGGATTAAAGGTTGAAGCGTCTTTTCTTCGACCTTCCCATCTGCCAACTTCATATCCGAGGTTCTTGCAATCCTTCAGTTTGAAACAATATACCATAAAACTCGAATATAAATGCTTTATCATTTCAACGCCTTAACAAGTTGCCTTAGGCCGCCCACAACATCATTTTTCAGATGAAAACGGATAACTTTACGACCTGCATCGATCAGTGCCTGACGATCGCCCAAAGCTTGCGCCATTTTAAGCGTAGCAAAACTGATGGAAGAACCTTTACCTCCAGCCTCATCCGGAATGGGGGCATTTTCCGGCATATCAGCAGTGATCTGAATGAATAGACCATGACCTCCATCGCCTTTATGGAGTTGGCCGGTCGAATGCAAAAAACGTGGGCCATAGCCAAGGGTTGTCGCCATTCGATTTTTCAGTTGAAGTTTCGTGCGAAGCTCGTTTAAGGCACTGTATGTATCATCTGCGGGTTTGACATATGCTTGAACTGCGAGATAGCTGCGGCCAGAGGACTCATTGTCTCCGGGATTTGCCCGGGCCAGAAATGTTTTGAATGCTTCTTCCAGGTTGCCGGCAGAGAAGCTTGCGTATACATGGATTCCGTCGGCCTCCAGTGAGGGTGCTAACTCAGGGAGCCTCCCTTCCTTTTGATAAGCTGACACCATTTGACGGGCGAGAACCTTTGCGGATTCCACATTGGGTTGATCAAAGGGGTTAATTCCCAGAAGGTGCCCGGCTACAACAGTAGCCACCTCCCAACGAAAGCACTCGCCACCCAGATCGTTGAGATCCCGCACATTGATCTGAACAACAGGATGTCCCGCATCGGACAATTTCTTTAGTTTTGCATCGTGGGTGCTGTCATTTTCCAGCCGCAGGTATACGAGGAGTCGATCGTTAGCATAGATAGCAGGCGCTGCAAGGCTTTCTCCATCTACAGGCACAATGCCTTTACCTTCCTTACCGGTACTCTCGGCAATTAATTGCTCAACCCAGGCACCAAAATGTGAGATTGCAGGAGACGTAATCAAGGTGAGTTTATCTCTACCTGCCTTTGCCATTTCGCCAATGACTGCTCCTAACCAGGCCCCGGCATTGTCTCCGGCCACGGGACAGTTGCATCCTTCTGAGTTGCATGCCATGACAGCGGCGCTCTCAAGTAAAGAAGCTACATCCATTCCGATTAACGCTGCCGGAACAAGGCCGAAAAAGGATAACGCCGAGTAACGGCCACCGATATTCGGGTCATTTAAAAAAATCTTGCGAAAATTTAACTCCGTTGCTGTTGATTCCAAACTACTTCCAGGATCAGTAATAGCAATAAAATGCTCCCCGGTCTTGTCCGGACCCACTGCATCAGATACCTGATTGTAAAAGTACTTCATAAAAGACAATGTCTCGACTGTGCCGCCTGATTTTGTGGATACAATAAAAAGGCTTTTGGCTGGATCCAGCCTACCGGCAAACTCAAGTACTGCGCCGGGGTCGGTACTGTCCAGCACGGCAAGATCCATATAACCTTCCCTGACACCAAAGGTGAAACGGAACATTTCCGGAGCCAGGCTTGAACCGCCCATTCCCAGCAGTAAGGCATGGGTATACCCGGCAGCTCTAATTTCTTCCACCAGTGCAGAAATCTCCGGGATCGCTTCCTTCATCACATCCGCACTGTGAAGCCAGCCCAGTCGATTGATGATGTCTTTGGGATCGTCTTTCCAGACTGTGTGATCGTGCGCCCAAATCCGGTTCATGATCTTGTGATCCCTCATTTGCATCAAAGCGTTGTCTACTATTGTTTGGTACTTGCCAAGACTGGCCGAATAGTTTTTTTTATCCGCAAAAAGACGATCACGCTTTTCAGCAATACTTTCCATCAATGAATCAAAAGACCTGGCAAATGATTTAACCCCGTCATTCTGCAATTTTTTAGTGATCTCGCTTAGGTCAATACCCAGGTCTTTTAGTTGATTGAGCTGGGATGTGGCGTCCTCCACGCCGGTGGTCAACGTGGGACAAATTGTGCCGTGATCAAGAAAACTGTTAAGCGTAAGTGGAGGCATCGTGTTTACGGTTTCCGGGCCAATCAATTGATCCACATAAAGTGTATCTGCATATAGAGGATTCTTGGTACCTGTGCTTGCCCACAGAGGTCGCTGTACATGAGCGCCTTTTTTGGCCAGGTCCTCCCACCGGGTACCGGAGAAGATTCTCTTGAATTCAACGTATGCTGCTTTCGCATTGGCAATGGCAATTTTACCTTGAAGTTCCTTGTTACTTTTTCTTTCCAGTTCCAGATCTACAGCTGAATCCACCCGGCTGACAAAAAATGATGCTACCGAGGCAATACTATCCACCGTATGACCGCCGGCCACCGTTGGGCCTTCAGCGGACAATTTTTCAAGACCTTTCAAATAGGCATTTGCTACCGTTCTATAGTTCTCAATGCCAAAAATTAATGTCACATTCACGTTAACGCCGGCGCCAATCAGCTCTGTGATTGCGGGGATACCGGCCGGTGTTGCCGGCACCTTGATCATTACATTGGGACGATGAAGTGCTTCAAAGAGGCGTTTTGCTTCAGATATGGTCTTTTGTGTATCATGGGCCAAGAGAGGGCTCACTTCTAAACTGACGTATCCGTCCATGCCGTTGGTTTTATCATAGACAGGCCTGATCAGGTCTGCGGCCAGGCTGATATCTTTAAGCGCAAGCACTTCGTATATCCTATCCACTGATTTGTCTTCTTTCACCTGCTGTCTCAGATCCTCATCATAGTCTGAGCTGCCGGCAATAGCCTTCTCGAAAATAGAGGGATTGGATGTAATCCCGCGTAGACCTTTATCAATCAAACTCTGAAATTCACCGGAAGTGAGAAAAGCACGGCGAATGTAGTCATACCAGACCGACTGCCCCAATTGAGTTAATTCGTGCAGTTTAGACATTGCTGTTTCCTCTTGAAAATTCGATAAAATCTCGGATTTTTAAAATAGCTTGGGTTTCTTCAATTGGATAATAATGCCTTTCCTTGAGTAAGTGGCCATGTTGAATAAACTTCCCTTCGGGAAATCCAACCTTTCATCCTCTGTGTTTCAGCAATCCAATTTTACCGCAATTGAGCCAAAAGGTGCTCATAAATCCCCTCTAACTCCCCATTACAAAAGGGGAGGACTTTGCTTCCCCCTTTAATAAAGGGGGATTGAGGGGGATTTTGTTTGATCAATGTGGAAAGATATCTGCCTATGTCATATTATCTATGAATGAGTTATGAAAAATGATTTGTAGTTTTACAAGAGCCTTGTGGCTAATGCATCTGTTGAAAATCTAAAGGTTTGTTTCACTCGATTAGGGTTTCATTGATCCCGCCAGAAGTTCTTAGATCTTATCTATGGTGATTTTGTACACATACTTAATCCAGTCATATCCATAATAGCCTTCTGCCACTATGCGAAGCGGAAACCCGTGCTTCTGAGGAAGTTCCTTCCCGTTCACTTTATAGGCAAGAAATACCTTATCCGAAGAGATATCCGCTATGGGATATCTTTGTGTTTTTTCATACGAGCCTTCGGGTCCTTTAACGGTAATGTGTGTGGCGCCATATTTTGCTCCCGCCGCTTTCAGCAGTTCATTTATTGAGACCCCTGTCCACGCACCGTAATTGGCAAAAATGCCCGGGCAAATTAACAGTACTTTTCTTTCGATTGAGGGCATTGATAAAACCTCTTGGTATTTCAGGGCAAGGGGTGTTTTGACATACCCTGCAATCTCAAGGCGCCAATCAACCAGGTTGACCTCATAATCTGTTACGCCCATGGTCCCGAAATCTTTTAAGGGAATGATTTCCAGATTCCTGGTATCCAGATCAGCAGGGTTTTTATTCACAAGGCTTTTCATCTTAGTCCATTTCGGCAGAATAATTTTACGTGTCTGCGCATAGACGGATCGTATCATTGCAAAGAAAGGACTGAAGAAAAAGCCGATGCCACTCACAAGGCCAATGGTCTTGTTAATGAAATTTCTGCGTGTTTCCATAAAATTTTTCACCTTACTTTTTCTGGCCGTTATTGTGATGTGTCCCAACCATGATGAAACCGGGAACCCCTGTGATCAAACCGGTCACGCTCCCAAAATGATACCTGACCTCAGGTATTATTAATAGCTCCACCTCAAGTAAAGCCTGCTCCGGCAGTGCAGGTATAACAGTGATCTGCTACGGCAATAGGCCTTCCTGGCTCGGGAGGTCCCGGCATTTCGGAAACATGGATTTTCCGCCCACCTATGTACAGTCCTCTTGCTAAATTGAAATCACAATCATAAAGGTAACCATCCCATGAGACCGAGACAAGCGTACGGCACATGAGTCCTTCAACTGCACAGGGGTTGAAACTTGAAGTGAGTCGCTCTATGTAAAGCCCTAGGTTTCCAGAGTTCAAAAGCCATTGACGATATCTTCCCAGTGGCACATTGGCAAAATTGAAAAACTCATTAAAAACGATGCCCCATTTTTTCTTCAGCACCTGGCGGAACCTCTTTACCATCTGGGATTGGGAGGGAGGGAGAAATGCCCCGGTCGGGTTGGAAACCAAATTGAGTTCTAGGCCCGAGCCTTCCTGTCCGTAGCCCATGTTATTGAGCTTTTTTAGGGCAGCAATACTGGCCTGAAAAATCCCTTGGCCCCTCTGGGAGTCTGCCTGTGTCTCATTCAATGAAGGCAGTGATGCCACGATAATTACACGATAGGCCTTCAGGAGGTCAATCAAATGATCTCTCTTACCATCGTTTAAGGCGGATAAGTTAGAACGAAACATGATCTTTGGAGCCAGTGAGGAGAGTTTCTCCATTAAACTAATGATATTCGGGTTCAGTTCAGGTGCCCCACCCGTCACATCTATAGTCTGAAAAGAACTCCTCCGGGCATAATTCACCACCTGCTCCACAGTCTCTATGTCCATGTTCTCTTTGCGACCCGGCCCGGCGTTCAAATGACAATGATGGCACGCCTGGTTGCAGAGAAGGCCGACATTGATTTGTAATGTAATGGTTTGACCCCTCTCTAACTTGAGATCATTCCTGGAAAGGGTCAGATTGAAAGGGTCTATGGTAATGGCCCTTTCCCTGTAATCTATCTTGGTCGCTTGCGATGATTGCCTGCTATACATTTTAATACTCCACACTCAAGTTTTGGTAACAGTTTAGCAGTTTGAAAAATTAATCATTTGACTATCGCCCTTTTTGCACTATTTTCAAACAGCTAAACTGTTACACCTTTCGCAGTTTTGCGGATTCCCCCTAACCCTTTGTGGAAGGGCAACCTTATACGGTATGATAGGGGCATGGTTTTTTCTCTGATTGTATAGAGATGCGAAACGTGCGCCTATATTTTACCCCACTGTTTACATGGACAATTTCTCCGCAATATTCCGCATCTGAATGCCATGAACCAATGACGCACCGCCCCTTATGGCCGTTACAACATGGATCGCTTCCGTCATCTCACTTAGGTTCGATCCCTTCTCTAGACAGGCCTGTGTAAATGCATCTATACAATAGGGACACTGAATAGTGTGGGCCACGGCAAGGGCAATGAGTGATTTCTCCCTTTCTGTAAGTTCTCCTTCAGAAAAAACAGCACCATAATAATCAAAAAATTTTGTTGCCAACTCCTGCACTTCTTTTCCTATCTCTTCGAATTTTAGAAGGTCTTCCGGTTTGTAGTAAGTTTCCATGATAAAATCCCTCCTTTGGTAGCAGTTTAGCTCTTTGAAAAAATCATCATTGGGTTACCGGGCCGTTGGTATCTCTTTCAGAAGGACCGCAACACAAATTCTTAAAAGCTCGTCGAACGCCCCCTTGGCCTTGTACAGGGGCGTGTAGCAGGCAGAGAG
>CP070700.1:1908176-1915014 GCA_020349865.1 Desulfobacteraceae bacterium | reverse complement strand
TTTCGATCTACTCTTTATGTACTCGTAAAAAGTCATTTCACCTGTCATTGCGAGCGAAGCGAAGCAATCGCAATTGGTGTAATTAGTTGAAATCAGGAGATTGCTTCGTCGCTTCGCTCCTCGCAATGACCTCCCATAAGACTTTTTACGAAATCATCAAATTTAGGAAATGGTAACAACCTTTTTCGCAATATTTTCAAACTTCGTAACAGTTTAGCGCCTTGAAAATAGTGCAAAAAAAGCTAAACAGTCACCAAACTTCCAAACTATTACGGGAAATGAATAATGGTCATAAGATATTCTGTTGAGGTTCACAGGGAGCTTGAGGAGAAATTTCGAGAAGCGGCGTTGAATAGGCCGATGCATGTTGAGCTATTAGAAGCCGGTACTGAGTTAGAATATGATGTAATAGGTGTAAGTGACGGTAATAAAGGAAAAGTTTGTCTTACTATTGAAAAGTTCATTGGTGGGGGATTTGCCGGTCAGGTATACCGGGTGAAAATCCTGGAAATTGAACATGTGGCCGGGCCCATCGGGGGCCTTGAGAGGGGTGGGATTTTCGCTATGAAGATTATGATTCCCCCAACAGGTTTTTCTCGGCTGTTTCGCAATGCGCTCTACTGGGTTGCTTTTCAGGGACCATTTCAACTCCAGGTAAATCCGGCTGCAGCGAGGTCTGGTGCTATTTGGCAGAAATTTATACGGCGGGGGGCTAAAATTCGATTCGGTGATGAAAGGTTAGTTGCGGATATACATGCGACCTTTGTGGATAGTAATCTTGGCAGCTGTGGTGAGCTGAGTGAGTGGATTGAGGGGCGGACGTGGCGCTTGGAGGTGGATGAACGTCTGGATTTACTAAAGCGGTGGAAAAAAGGCAAGGAGGTTGATGTTGAGGGTCTTGGTTCACCTGAATACCGGGCCAAGCATGAGTTTATGGGTAAGTTTGTTGAGCTATTACACGATATGGGTGCTCATGAATTTGCCAGACAGTACGAGTGGTCGACCTGGAAGAGTCAGCCCAACTGTTTAAAGCGCAAAGATACAGAGGGATTCCCGTCAGAGGGTTTAGTGGCCGTTGATTTCCGGGCGGGCCTTGCCCTCTTGCCATTTTTACCGATGAGCCCAGGGGATTTTAAGCTTATAGCCCAAGGGTTTATTCGAGGCAGTCTGGTGCAGTTTGACCGGGGCGATATGAGAAAGCTGGAGCAGTTCATAGCGGCGCACAGTAATGAGTTTGCTGATATGGGTCAGATACTCGAGGAGCTAAAGGCAGCTGAGCGGGTATACAGGGATTCGGTTCCGGATATTACGCACAATCACGTCCGGCTGCTTTATAGATCGCGGGTATGGTCGACGATTCTTGACAGTGCAGTAACAGGATGGAAGGTTCGGAATCTGCTCGACAAGCGTGCCCAGGAGAAGCTTCGTGGCAGCAAAGCGTTGACACTGCTGTTTGCTGTGATCGGCATGATACCACTGATCGGCAGTTTTTTCATACGAATTTGGGGTCAGCAATATTGGCGGAAGCACTATTTGAAAATGGTGACAAGCTTGAAATATTTGCAGCGCGCTGTGAGGGCAAAGATTGTAGAGAAGACTATCGGCTGGCACAGATCAGGGCGGGTTGATGGTGAAAATGCCTTAAAGATAACGAGACAGATTTGGCGGTGCTTGTATCATTTTCCGTTATCAGTGTTACCGAAAGGGTTACACAGATCTGTAACTGACTGGAAGTATGCGAAGGAACGGCTGGATTATCTAGTGTTCAGGCCTGTTAGGTTATATTTTGATGCAGAATTGCGTGAGCAATGGCTTCGCGAAATGGTAACAGAGGGAAGCAAAAACCACCTGCTTAACAATGAAGATGCGGCGGTGATCCTTTCGCAGGTTAAGGAGCCGTTTGTACAAAAGTATCTGAAAAGTCTCGCAGTGCACTTGTGCACATTACCGGTTACGCAGGTCGTCTCTTTGCTGGTGGCGATTATTTATGTTGTGATGCATCCTGACATGCCTCGAGGGCAGGCGTATGGTATTGGGCTTGGGATTATCGCGCTGTTTCAAGTGGTTCCCATTTCGCCGGGGTCGCTGGTTCGAGGACTTTATGTGGTGTATCTGGTTATTAGGGAGCGGAATTTTAAGGACTATAATATTGCGGTTTTTCTCGGGTTTTTCAAGTACATAGGTTATTTGGCTTTTCCGATACAGATGGCATATCGTTACCCTGCCTTGGCGCGGTTTATGGCGGGACACTGGGCAACAGAAGCGGTGCATATCGTTCCCGTTTTCGGCGAAAGGGGGGCTCTGCTGGAGCATGGGGTTTTCTGCCTGTTTTATAATTGGCCCTTGACAATACGACGGAAGATGCGGAAGCGGGTCCAGATGCGGGCTACAATGTTGCCTCGATACTGGCACATTGTCCTGTGTGCAATTACCGGGTCGGGGATATTTGTGCTTGCAGATTTTTTTTACCTCAACAAAATGGGAGGTCTGCCGAGTTTAAGGGACATCTGGGGTCTTGTGGTGTTAGTGCCGGTTCTTTGTGGTGCTGCGGTGACATTGGGCGCCCGTGGGACTATAATGTGGAAGCGGGTTGTTGGAGCGGCTGTTTGCGGTGGCGCTGTTGGTGTGCTCTATACCGTCGGGTCTGGGATAATGGGCTATGGCGGGTCCATTGAGATTAGTGAGATGGCCACAAGCTGTGTGTGGAGGGTTTTTATTTTTACTATACTGTCAACGGTTGGTATGCTCTTGACAGAGATAAAGTTACCTGAGCCGGAAAAATGAAACGGTAAGTTCAGCTTGTTTTTGAAAGGATAAACAGGATTAACACGATTGTTTTTTCATCCTGTTGATCTTCTATTGCATTCTGAAATTTTCCTCGGGTAAGATCAAAGCCAGTATACTTTGCCTAAAAGAAACTCAGGTCACCCAATTCATACTGAACAATGGCAACCATGGTGATGGCAGCAGTTTCTGACCTCAAGATCCTGTTTCCCAGAGAGACGGGAATAAAACCCGCGTACCTGGCCACCTCGATTTCTTCTTGGGCGAAACCGCCCTCAGGCCCTACGATGCCTGCAAATGCCGCTGCCGAGGGTGATGATCTAAGCACTCCCTTAAGGTCCTTTGAGCCTTCATCCTCCCACAAAATTACTTTCAAGCAATCTTGTCGCTGCCATTTTCCCATCAATTCCTTGAAAGAGCACAAATGGCCTAACCCGGCAGGTATGTCCCTATCAGACTGCTTTGCCGCACTTTGCGCAACTTCACGCCAGTGTCTTTTCTTACTGGAAAGCCTTTCTCTCTTTAACATGACGACTGTCCGTTCGGAAGAAAAAGGGAGAATCTGATCAACACCCAATTCCGATGTTTTTTGAATTACATAGTCCATTTGGCGTGATTTCAATAGGGATTGACAGAGGATAATCTTCACGGGTGAGGGGCGTGGCTTGGGAATGGGTTTTTCAAGAAAGCCCCGTACCTCGCGCGGTTGAGCGGATTGAATCACAACTTGAAAGCGAGCACCTTTGCCGTCCATAAGAACAAAACGATCGCCCGTTTTCATCCTCAGGACCGTTGTTATATGTTTTGCCTCGGATCCTTTTATGGAGCAGACTCCCTCCTTTTCTTTTATTTCTTCAACAAAGAAGCGCCTCAATGCCTTATTCTCCATTGGTTTTTCTAACAATCATACATGCCCATTCTTCCTGATATATGATTCTTGTTTTGCAGAATTGATGTCTATAGAGTGCCTCTTTCACCTTCTCAACCTGATCCCTCAAAATGCCTGAAACGATGAGGCATCCGTCTGGTTCCAAAAGGCGATGGAAGTGGGGGAAGATCTCAAGAATTTCCCCGAGGATCAGATTAGCAGTTAAGACTGAAAAGGCACCTTTTATTTGATCAAGGGGTGTAGCAGAAAGTTCAATCATCCCTGATAGGCTGTTAAGTTCAATGTTTCGTTCTGCCCAGCGAATGGCCTCCGGGTCTCTATCAATCGCCACAATTTTTTTTGCACCGAGTACTGACCCATAGATAGCGAGGATACCACTGCCTGTGCCCACATCGAGCATGGCCTGCAATTTAGCCTTGGGATTTCTTTCAATTGCCTCAAGGCACATTCGGGTCGTTGCGTGCTGTCCGGTGCCGAAGGCCGGCCCGGGGTCAATCCTGATCACATGTCCGTCTGTGACTTCAGGCATGGCCTCCCATGCGGGTATGACCAAGAGTTTTGGCGTGATACGGTCGGCATGAAAAAATCGCTTCCAACTGCTGTGCCAATCCTGATTTTCTATTTGGGCAAGTGTTAGTTTAGGAGATTGAACCTCTGGAAATATTTCTTTTAGCTTTAGGAGAAATTTATAGATTTGCTTTCGGGTATCATCAAGATTATTACGAAATGGCAGATAGGCTTTTAGATCATGAATCCGGAATTCTTCTAAGACAACCCCTTTACACCCCAGATCGAAAAGAAAGGCACTTACGGATTCGTAGGCAATAGGATGTATATCAATGGAGATTTCAAGCCATTCTGAGCTTTTTGCGTCTTGATTGGGCACGGTGGCATCTTTTGCAAAGTATCATGAATCATCGCAGTGGCGCATAAAGATATCGCGGAGATTTTGTTGTTTTTGTAACAGGTTAGCGCTTTGAAAAAATCATCACTAAATTATCGCCCTTTTTGCACTATTTTAAAACTGCTAAACTGTTACGTAATTTTTTCTTTCTGCTGTGAAGTCGGATAGTAAAATCAAAAAAGTCTTTGCGTCGTCAGCGGCTCTGAAGTGAGCATCTATGCCTTTTTGAATACGTAATTCAATTGCCCGTTGGGCAGGTTGTTGACCTTCGCCTTCATCTCCATACCCACTTTTATCTCTTCATCCGGGATATCGCTGGCAATTCTTCCAAAGACCTTATAATCTCCATAATCAAGAAGGGCTATGGAATAAGGAAGATCGTCTCCAAATCCAACAGGTGCATATTCCAGCGTGCTATAAGTTAAAAGTTTTCCTTTTCCTGAGACCTCAAGCCACTCCATATTGCTCGTAAGACACTGATAACAGTCAGCCCTGGGCGGGAAAAACACAAGTCCGCAATCCTTGCACCGGGTGTACATGACCTTACCGTCTTCCAGGTAGTTGACAAAATCGTTGACCTTGGAGATGGAGGTAAAGCTCACTGTTCCGAATTTCTTGAATCGATCATCTATTTCTTTTTTCTTTCCCATATCCTTACCTCCCGAAAATGGTGACGTTTCCATAGAGGCCCACACCACCGATATTATGAACCAGTCCTATTTCCGGATCCTTGACCTGCATGTCGCCTGCCTCCCCTCTGAGCTGCAGGACAATGGTTCTGATCTGGGACCCACCGGTGGCACCGATGGGATGTCCTTTGGACAGAAGCCCCCCGTCAACATTAACCGGTATGCTCCCCTCTTTGTAAGTTTCCTTGCTCTTGATGAGTTCTTTTCCTTCTCCCGGCCTTGCAAAGCCCAGGTTTTCATAGGCCATCATTTCGGCTATGGTAAAACAATCGTGGACCTCAGCAACATGGATATCTTTCGGAGTAACTCCAGCCATCTTGTATGCCTGCTCAGCCGCCTGCTCGGCCACGGCCAAGCCTGTGAAAAGGTCTCTGCCCGCCATGTTCACGGTACTCGACGCTGCACCAACGCCTAAAATCCAAACTGGTTTCTCACAAAAATCTTTCGCTTTTTCCTCGCTTGCCACGATGACGCAGGAACTCCCGTCCGCATTGGCGCAACAGTCTCCTACCCGAAGGGGACTTGAAACAGGGTTGGACATGGGGCTCTCAGAATCGGAAAACATTTCAAATGTAACGGGTTTGCGATACACGGCCTTTTCGTTGATCTGACCATAGGTTGCGGCCTTCACCCTGATGAGTGCCAGATCGTCAAGGGTGGTTCCATATTTAGCCATGTGGGCCCTGGCATACATGGCATAATAGGCTGGCATCATGGTACCAAAAGGGCTTTCCCACTGGATGTCGGCCCCACGGCCCATCCTCTCCTGGGACTCTGCAGAGGAAATCTCAGACATCTTTTGGAAACCGATAACCGCTACCACATCGTGAAGCCCCGACTTTACCAGTGAGTAAGCCAGCTTCAGACCAGTGCTGCTTGACGAGCACAGCGTTTCAACATAAAAGGTGGGCTGGGGAGTAAGGCCTAAATACTCAGCAAATACTCCGGCAGGCGAGCGTTGCTTGTCGTATTCCGGGGCCGAGCATATAACAGAAGCACCGATATCTTTAGTGGTAATGTGAGCATCTTGCATGCACTCTTTGAATCCCTCAAAAGCCAGCTCTCTGATCGAGCCTGGATATCCCCTTACAAAGGCACTTTGACCAACCCCAATAATTCCTACTTTTCCCATAAATGACCTCCTAAAATTATCACGCCAAGAAGAAAGATTGTACGCGGAATTACCGCATACCTAAAGACACTATACCCTGCTGCAGTCCGTTTGGTGATGGCAAAAAATTCTATTGTTGATTGAAAAACAACGTGTTCTGAGCATTAATTTATAACTTCTGTTGAATCTGAACGGCAAGAAAGTATAGGGAAAGAATAATGAGGGGTCAAGGGAAAAGGGAAACGGGGAAGGGTTTACATCTTTTCTGTTGAATCTTAAGGTCTTTTGATATATAATTTTTAAATTAGTTTAAAATGATTTCTGAGAATTCCTTTTGAAGGGCTTCTTATAGCCGGGCGAAATAAAACGAGTCCTGAACCTTTTTGTTGACGGCTGTCCTGATGAAGACCAAAGTTATATATAACATAGCCGAAGAAGAAGACTACCATGATGGTCAGGTT
>CP070700.1:1905426-1908076 GCA_020349865.1 Desulfobacteraceae bacterium | reverse complement strand
TGACACTTGGGTACTTTTTAGCCCTTGAAAATGGAGTACTTTTTGAGTCCTGATAATAATCACTTTGATCGATTATGGAATCATCACCGTCTTTTCTCTCTCAATTTCTGAAGCTAATCTGGCCTTTTTACAGCACTTGTATTTAAACACCTGTTTTCGCCACCGCATATAGGTCCAAAAGGGATATCAGCATAAACTTTCGCAGTGATCGATTTTCCCGATTCTGACGCCTACTTTGCTTTAAGCAACAGAATGACATGACCCTTTCCGGTAGCTTCCCATTTGACCGTAACCCTGTCACCAAGACGAAAATCTGCCAGTGCCGCTGATTTTCCACCCCTTGTCAAAACAGCCTCAGACGAAAGTGGTCCACCTACAGTAAACGTCTTTCCAGCTAACGGCACTTCAACGACCACCGTGTTGTACCCCAGGTCAATAGCCGTTATGTCTCCAACCATCTGGTATATTCTTTCACCTGCCAAGGATTGAGCACCATAAGAAGAAAGGGAAAAAATTATAGCTAAAGCCAAGATGTTGATATAATTTACTTTTTTTCATAAAATACCTCCTTTCCTAAAACTATACCTCAGAGATCCATGGGTGTCTCTTTAAAGCGCTCGCAAAAACTTTGTCTCGCCACAGAATCTAAAGTCGATTGAAGGCTTAGAAGACCGCCCATTTCCAAAACTTCTGAATAGACCAGAGAAGACTATTTAAGAGGATTGTGTCCGCTATGGTTTAGAGAAATACACGCATTTCTCCATAGACATGCATCCTCATGGCAGATATCTACTCGCTGTGTACCATAGCATTCGATATTGTTCTCTTCCCTTTGAATAGCCCTGATCATATCGAGCTTCTTAATACCAAAGGTGTTGATACCCATACCCTTAGCCATTCTTTTAATCTCGTTAAAGTTCATGGTATGCCTCCTGACATTGGTTTTTGTTTGATGGTTTGTGTACTAGAGATAGAGGAGATACGGCGTGTCCCTCCATCGCTGAGTAAAGGGTCTTGAGAGACCCTTTACATTCCAAGACCTGAGTTACCTTCTCTTTTAGTCTCTCAACGTGGACAAAGTCCTTGACCACATATCCATCGGCCTGAGAGACTCGAGGATCATCCACAAAGCTGTCATAAGCAGTGACGATAAGAACAGGCAGATGGGGGTACTTTGTTTTGATATCGTGCAGCACGTCCCATCCCTCGAATCCGTGCAGAGAAATCTCGAGAAGAACCAGATCAGGCATTGAATCCTCAAGGCATCCCCTGACAGATTCCACATTGCTTGAACTCACAACCTGGTAGCCCTCCTTCATTAGAACATGACAACAAAGCTCTTGCATGTAAGGCTGGTCATCTAGGACTAAAATGCTTGGCATGATTCCTCCTTTCTCATTAGTCATGCTAAATTAGGATCTGACAAGTAGTTGTGTAATAACATCCAGATCTTTCCCAGCCCTTCACTGTCCATTCCTGGAATGCGGCCTTCCCTCAAGAAAGAGTAATCCTCACAATGTATGAGAAGTTCGGGGTGTTCCGTTCTCAATCTTTCCCATATATCCCATGGACAATTTGAGTTACTCACTGCCCGAATGACATCAATAACTGAAACCCTGCCATCTGACGTGAACCTTACCGTCTCGTTATCCAGATTAATAATCAAGGCCAGTTCCATGAATAACCTCTCTTTTTGATAAAGCCCATCTCCGCGAAAAGGGATATGGTACTCAACTTGCGATCGCATCTCAAATCAATCTGGGAAAGCTTTTATTTCTTGAATCTGATTGCTCCAGCTATAATCTTTCGAACTGTGTACTCCAAAGGTACTCAGCCGTATCTTTCTCGGAATTGCAATGGCCCTTTCCTTAGGCATTAATCGAGCTCAATATTAGTAGTTTTGGACTTCCTCGAAATCAGCATCCACCACCTCTTCATCAGTTGAGCCCTGGGCACTAGATCCAGGGCCACTGGCCTGTGCTTGCTGTCGGCTGACTCGAGCATACATCGTCTCGGCCAGTCTGTACGATGTCCGAGTTAATTCCTCACTGAGTCTTTTAATTTCCTCCGTATTATCTCCTTCTATGGCCTTTTTCAATTTCTCAATGGCTTGACCGAACTCCTTTCTTGTGGAGCCATGGAGTCTGTCTCCCACCTCTTTAATCGACTTCTCTGTGGAATAGATCAGAGTATCACCCGCGTTGCGGACATCCACGAGTTCTCGTTTCTTCCTGTCTTCTTCTGCATGCATCTCAGCATCCTTAACCAGCCTCTCAATCTCCTCTTCGCTTAAGCCACTTGATGAGGTAATCTTGATGGAGATATGGGCGTCCCCGTTTGCTGCCCTGGTTATCTTGTAAGGGAGGACTTCAATATCTTTTTGCACGTCTGCTGAATCATACTTTCGACCGATGAGCCTCTTGACTGCGAACACCGTATTCAGAGGATTAGTTATAGCCTGCCTCTTGGCAGCCAGGCCCACCAATCTTTCTCCTCTATCAGTAAAGCCGACAATGGAAGGCGTTGTCCTGTTTCCCTCTTGATTTACAATGACAACTGGATAGCCTCCCTCCATCACTGCTACACATGAGTTGGTGGTTCCCAGGTCAATGCCGATCAGTTTCCCCATCATTTGCCCCCTTATCTGTCT
>CP070700.1:1902117-1905326 GCA_020349865.1 Desulfobacteraceae bacterium | reverse complement strand
GATCGTGCGCGATTCCAAGGGCCGCGTGCTCAATACCGAGGACATTGCACCCGAGCGGGAGCCCGGTCAGGCAGCCTACGAAGACCTCACCGGAGGGCGAAACTGGGATAACCTCACCGAAGAGGAGAAAAATCGTTACGCTGAGATGGAGAAGAAGCTCGAGGGAACGGACGTGCTTGAAACTGCCCGTGAAAACGCCACGGCTAACGACATGATCTCCCGCGATGCAGAGCGCGATGAGACGGATCGCGAACTCACAAATGCGGACGATGTACTATCCCGAAAACCTGCTGCCGATAAGGTGCCAGCACCGAACCGCTTGATGACCGACGAGGAGAGCCGGGAAGCATCCCTGGCACTGAAGGGACTTGAATGGGTGCTGAGTCTACCTGATGCGAAACTGAAGTCCATCCAGGAGGAACTGAATAAGGCAATCAAAGACGACCCGGCCCTGGTGCAGGAGCTGATGTCCACTGAGCGCCGGGACCTTATTGGATTCCTAAACAGGCATCCGAAGATAATGAAGAATTGGGAAGAAAAGGTGAAGCCAACGCTGACAGCTGGCACTTCCGCAATCTCCGCCGGCCTTTCCATTACAAAGGCTATCGACCAAGTGAATGAGGGCAAATACTCCGAGGCCTTGCAGTCGTTCCTAGAGGCAGGGGCATCAGGGCTCAAGGCCATCCCGCCAGGCGAGCTGGCCAAAATTCAGGAAGAGCTCGGGCGCAGTCCTGCTCCTATCGCCCTTGCCGTCAAGGACTTAATCGGCTTCGGCCACGAGGCCTTCCGCGACACGAAGGGCAAACCCCGAAACTGGGGCAAGTTGCTCAAGGACGGGATTGGCATGGTCAACAACCTGTACCAGTCCCTACCAGACGAGCAGCGGAAGCACTTCATCGAGCGCCAGTTCGGCTTCCTGCGCAATGGGCTCAAAAAGGTCGAGGAAAAAACTCCGGGAGCGAAGGCAGTCATGGGCCTGATTGATGCCGCTCCGGAGGTCTGGAACCTCTTCAGCGAGTGGAATACAGGCAAGCGTTGGGTGAACATATCGAATCTCGCGCAGAAGCTCGGACCCAAGGTGGTGGGAGCGCTAGTGAAAGCGTCCACGGGATCCGATGCCGCTGCTGAGGTGGTCGAAACGGTCGTCCAGTTGGGCGCTGACTACATGGGCCACCTGGGCGCCCAGGCGAGGGAAGCGACAGAAGCGGCGATGAAACAAGCGGGGGCAGAATCGATGTCGTACGCCCGCATGCGCAACGAGCTCAACCGCATGGCGATAGCGGCTGGCATGACTTCAAAGGACGCGCACGACTACGAGTTTCTGTCCAATATTGTCAGCGGACATTATGGCTACATCACTCTTGGCGACATGAGGCGTAATGAG
Source organism: Desulfobacteraceae bacterium (assembly GCA_020349865.1). Next base: position 1,903,942 of record CP070700.1, on the reverse strand, counting down.
AACTTGATGGGCGTGCGTGAAGCCATGCAAGCCTGGCGGAGAGTTAGTGCGGCAACGGGAAGAGACGCCGCTGCTGTCAAAGGCTTCTTTAACAGCCTCACGGACCACAAGAGTCGCGCATCCGGAGACGAGGATGCCTACCAAAGCTGGTTGCAGGGCCGTATCTATAACGCCCGACTCGCTATCGCTGAGATAAATCGTATTCTTCCCGAATACGCCCGCGGATCAGGCAGTCACAAATTCCTTTCTGCCTGGCGACAAGATCTTCAGCACATGGTCAAACGGTTTGGAAGATGAGCTTGAGGTGATTGATAATCCCTGTATCCCAGGTTCAATTCCTATTATAAAGTAATAAGCTTAAATTTATGCGTGTCGTCTAAGTGGGATTATTAATTCAAAAATATATCATTATCAGATTAACTCAGTTCTATGATATTTTCTAAGAAAAAATTCAGCTAAGTTGAAAGTTAAAGGAAAAGCAGTGCCTCATTTCAGGCACCCAATCTTATGGATGCCCCTTTTTTTTATCCTCACTTACATCATTCTGTGCACATTTGTTATTATATTTCCCTATGAACTTCATGATTCTGATTCAGTGGCCTATAGCTACATAGCACAAAACCTTGCCCTTCAGCCTATTATTGAATGGTGTGCTCCAGAATGGTACGGACACGGTGGTCATGTCGGCTTATTTCAAGATCATCCTCCTGGAGTGTTATGGATAACCGCTTTTTTTATTCGCATTGGAGTCCCCAACACTTCTGCTGCATTGTGTGCTAACTTTTTATACATATTTCTCTCCTTGTATTTTATTTTTCTCATACTCAGCCACTTTGAATGTTCCATATTAGGATGGAGCGGAGTTTTTGCCTATGTATTCACTCCAATTTTTTTACAGTATCTTATTCGGGCAAATCATGAGCACGCATTAAATTTGGCCGTGATTGCGGGTATTTATGGGATTGTTCGTTGTGAAGAATCATGGAAATATAAAGCGTTCTTTGTGGTTTCTTTAATCTTTGCTTTTCTTATAAAGGGATTGAGTGCCTTTATTCTAACTGCGCTTGTTTTACTCTATTGGCTCATATTCTTGCGAAACAAGCGAACCTTCTTATTCATTATTCTGGCCCATTTATTTGCTTTTGGTATTTTGTATTTGTTTGAACTCTGGTATCTAAAGATTACAGATGGAATAAGCTTCTGGCATAATTATGTAGCCTTTCAACATGGAGAAACAGCCAGGCCTGGGTTTAATCCATTCCGTATGATCTATAATTTCGTCTGGTATCTAGGAAGAGCTATCTGGTTCTCTGCACCATGGGTGATTTTTTTATTTTATGGTATTTTCAAATGGAAAAGAGAATTTAAATCAATAATAAAAAACAAATTTTTCAAATTATCTATGATAAATGCAGTTTTCATCATTTTATTATTTTCCCTGTTTGAACGTAAGACAGATCGATATATTTTTCCTGCATATACATTTCTTACATTGGCAGGAGTTTGGATTTTGTATAGATTTAAACCCAAAATAATGCAATTGCTCCAAAAAAGAAAAGAATTATTGCCAATTTACCTTTCTGCTGTCCTAATTGTATTTACGCTGTTAAGAATATTCTTCCATACTTACTTTAGTCGTTTCGTCATGTTTTGGCCTGGTTGAGAGTGCTATAAGGCCCTACATAGCAACCCGCATCTAGTGATGCGTAATAATAGGGCCGAATTTTTCCTCTGCTGATCCTTTGACCTGCCCCCAATCATTGTGCCCTCCTCAGAGTTAGAATCCTAGATTTAAAGGCCTTTGGAAAGACGCTGATCGTGGTAT
>CP070700.1:1897768-1902017 GCA_020349865.1 Desulfobacteraceae bacterium | reverse complement strand
GCGAATGGGTAAACGGTAACGTCGTAATCCGGCAGACCCCTTCGCAGGAAATCTGACATGAAAGCGCCTACTCTATAACCGTAGGCTGATGGATCAGAAGTCCCCCATCTCCACATTTTCTTTTGAGCCGCCGCAGGGCCGGGTAAAGCAAATACTGATACTAACACGACAGCCAATCCTAAAACCAATCCTAACTTAAGCTTTTTCATTTTTACCTCCTTTTGGCTTTATTTCCGATTTAGCATCTTAGCGTCCCGAAGTATCGACATCAATAAGCACCACCTCCCTTGCCATTTTATTAGACTGTTTATTTTGTCCTGGATGAGAGATGACAAGAAGTCCCTTTTGTGAGGCGCAATGTAGCGAACTTCCCTTTGCGTGTCAACGGCAAAGTCGACTCATCATATGCTCGTCCTTCCTTTTAGGCCTATATTAGACCGATAAGGGGAAGACATGTTGTCAGATAAACGCCCTTGAGGGTCTAGTGGCCGAAATCGCTTGATAACGGCCTTTTTTGCCTGTTGCGCAGGAAATCAACTGCGCAACAGGCATGAATCGCGGCACCCAGAGGCATGATTTCCTCGTTAAAATCAAAAACCGGGCTGTGAAGGGGGTGGGTGAAATCCATGGCGGGATTTGCGCTTCCCAGAAGCCAGTGAACCCCGGGAACTTTCTGATGGAAGTAGGCTACGTCTTCTCCGGTCATGCTGGGGGATTGCATCTCGATCACGCTGTCGGCCGGCACAATTTTAGCCGCCGAATCCTTAAATTCCGCTGTCAGCTCCGGATGGTTGAACACCGAGGGATACTCCATCTTCAGCGTGAGATGACATGTTCCCCCGCTGCTTCGGGCCACGCCCTGGGCCACTTGGTCGAGATGATTGGCCAGCTCTTCTCGCTTCTCGGGCTTGAGGGTCCGGATCGTGCCCGTCAGCGTGACCTCCTCAGGGATTATGTTGCTGGCCGTCCCCCCCTGAACGGTACAAAATGAGATGATCGTGGGATCCAAAGGATTTATTCTTCTCGAGACGATGGTTTGGCCGGCCATGATCACCATCCCCGCCATGATGACGGGATCCACGCTTTCATGGGGGCTGGCCACGTGGCAGCCTTTGCCGATCATTTTCAGGATAAACTCCGCCGATGAGATCGTGCTGAAGCCGGATTTTATCCCCGCAGTTCCTTCCGCTAATTCGGGGCTCAGATGAAGCGAAAAGATACCATCGACATCCGGATCTCTGAGGGCTCCATCCGCTATCATGGGGATGGCTCCCCCCGGAGACTTGTCTTCGCTGGGCTGGAAGATGAACTTGACGTTGCCGTTGAGTTTATCCGAAAATTTGCAGAGCAGATTGGCGGCCCCCAATAGAATGGCCGTATGTCCGTCGTGGCCGCAGCAATGAGCGACACCGCGTTTGACCGATGCATAAGGGACCTTATTTTTCTCTTCCAGGGGAAGGGCATCCATATCCGCTCGCAATGCGACAGTGTTTCCCCCTGCCCGGGTAGATAGCAATGCGAGCACGCCGTAACCGCCTACCTCGGTGCGCACGTCGAGGCCGAGATTCTTTAAATAGTCGGCGACAATCCGTGATGTTCGAATCTCTTGCATTCCGAGCTCAGGGTGCTTGTGCAGATCCCTGCGGATCTCCCTCATCTGGTTCAGCAAACTCCCGGCTTCCTGCAAAAATGGATTATGCTTCATGCACGTTGCCCTTTTTATTAAGAACCTTCTCAATCCGAACGGGAACGGCCTTTAATAGGGGAAAACCACTGATCGGATCATTGATATTGTCGAAGGTGACAAGGTTGACATTGCCGTCCTGCCAGCCGTGAGGGATTTCAACGAAACCCGGAAGAAGTTGCGCCGCATCAACTATTTTTGCCCGGACTTCCACGGAGCCGATTTCCGAAATGACTCGAACCCGCTCCGTGTTCTCAACTCCCAACCTCTCTGCATCCGCGGGATTCATCTCCACTTGTGCGGCTTGGAAAGCTTTCAGAAATTTTGGAATATTGTGATATCTGGAATGGTAGTAGAGGGGGTGGCGTGCACCGGTGTTTAGAACAAGAGGAAAATCGTTTTGGGGATGACGAAGGTAGCGGGGCGGAATATATTCTGATATCTCCGAGAGATTGAGCTCTTTCAGGTAAGGTGATGTAAATTCGACCTTTCCGGAACGCGTCGGAAAGGGCCGGGCTTCAAACTTTTTATACCGCAGCGGTCTGTAGACAATACCTTCAGGATGATTTTGCAACTCCTCCAGAGAGATGCCGGTCGGTTCGAGAATCCAGCGGTTGACCTGCTCTTCGTTTTCCCACGGAAAATATTCAAGCCCGAAGCCGAGGCGATGGGCCAAATCATGCCACAGAGAATACTCATCATGGACACCCGAAATCTCCGCCACTTTGCGGGTGAGCGCAACCAGATGGTATTTCGGATAAAAATGCAGCTCGGATCTTTCGAGAAAGGTCGCCGCCGGAAATACATAATGCGCCAGTTTTGCAGTTTCGGTAAGGAACAGATCATTGACCACCAGAAGATCCAGTGAAGAAAGGGCTTTTGCAACTTTGCTTGAGTTGGGGTTGTTAATCACCGGATTGGCTGCCGTCATGATGATCCCCTTCAGGGGATATTCGCCCTGGCCGAGCATGTAATTCATGGCCGTCATCGTGTGGCATTCCCAGCGGTAATCATAAAGCACAGGGAACCTATCCGCCCCGATCGGTTTCTGATCCCGCAGGGAAATCTCGTCACACAGGGAAAGTTTGCGCTCACCCATTGCTTCCGGCCAGGTAAAGCCCCCCCTGATATCCAGCGCTCCGCAGAGGGTTGCCAGGCAAGCAATGGTGCGGACATCGTTGACGCCATTTTGCTGGTGTTCCAATCCAATTCCCGGAAAAATAACTACTTTGGGAAGGCTGTCCGCAATCATGTCGGCCATCGCATGAATGGTGTGCCGGTCCACACCGGTCTGTTGCTGGACGAATTCCGGGGTAAATTTCTCAGCGTAGCGGGCGAAGGCTTCAAAGCCGACCGAATATTTTTCTATAAATTTTTGATCGCAGGCATTGGCCTCGATCATCTGCCGACTCAATCCCCACGCCAGGGCGCCATCGGTTCCGGGCCGGGGGCGGGCAACAATATCGGCTCGTTTTGTGGTCTTGTTCAGACGGGGGTCGATCACAATGAGCTTGGCTCCTCGTTTTTGAGCTTCGGCAACCTCGCGCATGAACGTCGGATGGCTGACGGAGAGATTGGTACCCCATAGGATATTGAGATCCGCATGTTCGAACTCCGGATGAGAATTCCAGAAGCCGTGCACCAAAAGAAAACCCAAGTAGCGGCCATTAAAACAGGCGGAGTCATTCGACATGTAATTGGGCGATCCAAAGGCATGAATAAAGCGTCTGGCGTAATCTTCTTCCTGGTAGTATCCAATCGCTTCCCCCTTCCAGACGCCCATGGACCTGGCCCCATATTCCTGCCGGATGTGAAGAATCTTCTCTGCAATCTCATCTAAAGCCCGTTCCCGTGAGATTTCCCTGAAAGAACCATCACGCTTTTTTTTGAGCGGTTTTAAGAGTCGATCCTCATGGTAAAAAAGTTCCTTGGCAACCCGGCCTTTCACGCAGATCGGTCCCCGGTTTGCCGGGTGTTCATCCAGACCGGAAAAATCCACAATCGCACCATCGCGGATATGTACCTTCACACCACAGCGCACACCGCACTGGCGACACAATGTTTGGATGGTTCCGTTTTTTATAGCTGTGTTTACTTTCATGGCAGAGATTATTCGCCCGCCTTTCTCGAGGGCTTTAGCCAATCAACGTGTTAAATGCGTAACATTCAAATATCCAAGACGAGCCTGATTGTCAACGGCGATCAGCGGCGCCATTTTAATAACGCGCTAATGATTCCGGTATGTCAAAAAGCGAGTATAAGTTTAGATCGCATAACTAATCATCATCTATATTTTTCTACTCCGGCTGGGTTTGGGGAATCGGCGGTGGTTCGACCTTTTTTTTGCGCCGCTGCCACTTCTTCCAGATGCCTCCGACAACATAACATTGCCAACCCCACCTGAGCCATTTCAGAAGCGCAAAGGCCAGCCACAGCGACCAAAAGAGCATTAACAGGTGGAATACCCATTGCGGCAAGACCATCAACGCAGGTTGCGGCAAAATTTCACCGATGCGGTCCTGGGTCCAATGCAAATGAAAGCTTGAGGAACCATTGCCGGCAATC
>CP070700.1:1886759-1897668 GCA_020349865.1 Desulfobacteraceae bacterium | reverse complement strand
TATTTACTTCACCGAAGTCTTCCAAAACCTCGATGTTTGGCTTAATTCTTATCCAGTCCTCTTGTATCGCTAACATCGACCGTTGGCTTTCCAAGTATTTTTCTGACAGCAATATATATTCCCTATCGGGCACACTATTTTTTAGTAGTCTGTGTGCCAGAATTACATCACTGCCAATCAATTTGGTGAAGTTTTGGATGGACACCTCCCTACACTCGCCGAAATGAGTTATGAACTTCAGCGTCAAATCCGAAACTGTACAGCAAGCCCCGCAATTACAGTCAAAATCCCGCTCCATCATCTTCAAAGTAGCATGGAAATCGATAAATGTTCTCTTCGATTGATTAATAATCTCTTCTACGTTGGGAGGCCTGCCGAGCAAATAGAACAGTACCGAATCACCTTCTATCTCCGATACCCTCAATCCCGAAATATTTGACTTGATGATAACCTCTATCAGGTCAGAGATTATCCCATTGCTGTGCTCAATTTCAGTCTGCGTCACAAATTTAGTAAATCCGCTTATGTCTGGTATATATAATAAGGCAAAATTTTCCATAGCTTTAGACCTCCATCAGATCACGAACTACAATAGAAAAACTCAAGCGACACCCTGTCATAAATTGATTAATTAGTTAAAACCAAGGATGCGTCAAGCAAAATCGGCGCCCACGATGCTGTAAAAATTAAAGAGTATAGCCTGAAGGAGAGATAGATAGAAATCCAACATCTTGTGTCTTCTGGCAGTACCCTTGCGCTGAATGATTCTTGCTATATCATTATGTGGCAAATTGTCAAAAATATAGAAAATTACATTTCCGAGTAATAACATTTTCGGCTTCAAAATTCTTTCTTCTAATAGCAGAAGTTGAAACCTCGGAATTAACTTCACGGTTGTGCATCGCCGCGTTTCAGTTTTTCCGCTCTAAGAACTTCTTACATCCTCATATCCATTCCCTTATTTTTTTCCCGTCAATATCTGTGAATTCACCGAAAAGTATTATGAGGAAATCTATGAAGCACCAAATCCCAAGTCCTCCAATGGTGAAAACTTGCGTCAAACCAGTTCCGGTTTTGCCCGCGTAGAATCTGTGAGCTCCGAAAACCCCGAAGAAGAAAGCCAGAATCGCTGCTATCAATCTTTTCCTGGCGCTAATAGATGACCTCTCTTCTGTTGATTTTATCAAACTAATGCCTGAATTTAGCAGTCGCCAGTGAATGAACAGTATTAATCCCCAAGCGAGCGCTGGAAAATGGAACCAAATATCGCCATCATATGTAAATAAGTTGATGAGAAACAGAAAAACTATCACGCCTAAGTAAATGTACATATGATTGTTGAAAACACCTTTTGATCCGTTCCTTCGGCTTTCGGGTTTACCAATGAAAGTTTCCTCTAGCTTCCTATCCTCTTGTGGACCTTCGGCAACCTCTTTCGCCCAAGGTTTTTTTGTAAATTCTTCAGGCTCAACCAAGACCCTATATGCTCGGATTGGTTTGGGGATATTCTTTACAATTTTTTCCCCTAGATATTCGTAACCCAGTGGCAATTTATCTTCGATTTGATCATAGGCGGTTCTGGAGATGCAGATCCCGCCAGGATCAGCCAACGCCTCCAGTCTAGCCGCAATATTAACTCCATCACCGTAAATTCGATCCCCTTCCTCAATTATGTCTCCAAGGTTAATCCCAATACGAAACTCCATTTTTCGGCTGGCGGCAAGCTTGTCGTTCAGGACTTTGAGCTCTTTCTGGATGGCGACTGCCGCTTGTACCCCATCAACTACACTGGCAAACTCTGCCAACAGATTATCTCCTGGCGAATCCACCACTCGGCCATGATGTTGACGGATGAGCTTGGTCATAACTTCACGGTAGGCGTTTAGAGTTCTGACAGTCGCTGTTTCGTCATCGCGCATAAGATGGCTATAATCTTTCACATCAGCGCTGAAAATAGCCGCAAGTTTTCGTTTGACTTCTTCTGTTGTCACTATCACCTCCTAAGATCATGAAGACAAAATCTTTCTACCCTATAATTCACCTTGCTTGCCATACTCAATCATTTGAAATTATTATGATTTTATCAAGAATGCACATCAAAATCTTAACTCTATCACCATTGGACTCTCAAAAATACGGGCAAAGAAGCATCAATTCAGGGATGCTTTTCGGGGAATGGATATATCTCTTTTTTTCTATTTTCTTAGGCGGCTAGAATATGCCGGCGCATTTCATCTACTATTTTCTTGGCTTCATGATCCATTGCATCGGGTGTTGTGCATGAAGGGACTATGTATTTGCCGACTACCTTGGTTTTTCCGTAATCATTGAGCCTGTCAAATAGTACTTGGATAATGTCAGCGTTATTCTCGACCGGCCCAGCACAAGTCACCAGAAGCGCTGTAAGTTTGCCTTCAGCAAATGACTTGTAATCCGGGGTACCGTAACCTTTCACCAAACAAAAATGCCGATCAATAAGTGCTTTCATCTGTGAAGAAAACCCCCAGCAGTAAAGCGGTGAAGCATACACCACTGCGTCGGCGGACATCATGCGCTCGAATATTCCCATCACATCGTCCTTCTGCACACAGCCAGGTTTATCAGTTATCCCTTCGCACTTGCCACATCCCAAGCATCCTCTTACTTCAAAATCGACAACATTGACTCTGTCGATATTATGTCCTTGGGCTTTCAGTTTTTCTTCAAACCAACCTAGTGCTGTCGCTGTATTTCCCCTTTTCCTCGGACTTCCCAGGAGTGTAATCACTTTCATCGCTTTTATCTCCCATCAGTGATAGAATTAATAATAGTGACTTTGACTGGAGAATATAGGGGATTGAACATATGTGTCAAGAGAACGGTTGTTGGAACAGGCCATCAGCGCAAGATATCGTCTATTCTGAATGAAAAACACATGCTTGAAATGTAAAACTGGAGGTTTTAGGAATTTGTCAGGATCGAGTATAAACGGGATGCGGCGTTAATTCAAATTTGGGTCCTCAGATTTCCTGCTGAGCCCCAGCAACCCCGGTGTCCTTATAGCTTGCCAAAAGGTGTTCAAGCATTCCTACAAAACCCTGTCCAGCTTACAAATGGGATGCCTAACTATTTCGGGCTGTTAAATGTCTCCTTTGATAGAAATCTGCAAATCATCCCCGTTAAGCTCAGGTGGTGATATCACAGGTTTTTATTGAAGGCTAATTTTAAAGATACGTTGGAGTTATCACAGCTTAATAGCTCTTCGCGTCACCGGCAGCAAAGAGCTTGCTACCACAGCGTTTCGACTACTGGATCAGCACCAGGCCAGCCAGATTAGCCATTGGGATATCCTCTGGGTTGGCGTGGCTGCCATAGGGATAGATCTCCCAGCCGGACGAAGCGATCAAGCTGTAAACATCCATGCCTACCGCCTCCATAGAGGGCCGAGCCTTTAGTGGGAAACGGCACGTTTCACCTTTCAGCACCTTGCAGCCTAGCTTGGGGTCGCAAAGAGACGAGAAGCAACTGCCTGCACTGAAACCCACGGCCAGGTAATGTCCGTCGTAAAAGGCCGCTGACTCCAGCTTGCTTACAATCTCCAAGATGCTTCTGAAGGCGGCCATACGCTCTTTGTCGTTGCGGTCGAGTTTGAGTAATTTGGAGCTCACCCTGCGCACAAAAAGCACACCAAAGCTGTAGCCTTTCAGCAATTGTCGTATTTCAGCGGGCTTGGGCGCATGGGGCGGGCATTGTCCGCAATTGTTATAGCCGTAACAACAGGGCACCCTGCACTTGAAGGCAACCGCGTCTTCCACCGGTATGTTTGAAGCATCCACCACCCGTGCATCGTCAACCCCTAGTTTCACGGCATATTGGCAATACCGCTCAAGATCTTGGGGCAAATTTGCCTGATTGCGGTCGCTGGTTATTTTAGTGATTGGCATAAATGTCTCCTTTTTCCTTCAATTGATTTACAGGTAACGGGTATGCTGCTAAAAACAGCTTGCTTTGCAGCCCATGTAAAACCCTCCAATTAGTGGGCTATGAAGACAGCAGTTCTTTCAGACGGGTGTTTATCAAAAACGTGGGTCTGCGCCCCAAAGAATATCAGCAGAAGATTCGCTACTCACCTTGATTGCCATTTCCTGCAAATTTGTCGCACTCGCAAAAGCTCATTGTCAAAGTCCTCCGTCAGTTAACTGACTTCTTTTGTCTCGGTCTGTCATCCCACGCGACAAGCCAACGTCCTCATTTATGCATTCAAATAGCGAATCGTGTCACAATACTGATATATTGAGATTCTATCAATAGTTGAGAAAGTTGTGATATTTAAAGCACCCGTAGTTTTTACACGCGTAATATTTTACATCTTTGTTGCAGTAATCTGTAAAAAATAAGAGCCTGAGATAGTTGATTTTAATAGCAGACTACTGAAACTTAGGAAAATTGCGGTGTTGATTTGCTATGCGCAAATGTCTGTGGACGAGATGATTTGAGCATCGGCTAGTACCTTACAAACAAGCACGCACAGAATGTTTCAGTATGATTTGTCTATCTCTAAGTTGAACCCTTGGATATTTCTAAACTAACGTTGTACCCAGGGTTGCGTTTCGGACAGTGCAACTGGCGGATCAGGCATCCCCTTTGAGCGCAGGAAAACCCTTTGAGCTTTTGCCCTTGGGAAAGGCCATCCAGTCCAAGGCCTGCCTCGGCCGCCACCGCCTGCCATAGAGGATGTTGTCTACGTGGGGGAAGAGGATCTGGGCCGGAAGAGATCGGCGAAGGATGAAGCGCACCAGTTTGTGTATGGATCGGTGTGGTCTGGAATAGGGGCAAACGGCCATACAGACGCAGCAATCTGTGCCCACCTTGCCCCAGTATTCGAAACACGTTTCTTCATTCAGTTTCCAGCGTTCAATACCACGATCCTCACGCCTCTTCCCATTGTAGGGAATGGACTTGGAAGGACAGGATTCTGCGCATTTCAGACATGCCTCGCAGAATTTCTCCGCTCCTAGGTCAACGGGCTTGTCCGGCACGAGAGGCATGTCGGTCTGGACTGCAAAAAGGCGCACACGGGGTCCATAGCGATCGGCGATCAGGTATCCCAGGCGTCCCAGTTCGCCCAGGCCGGCGTCAACGGCAAGGGGCACCATGAGCAGGTCGTAGTGCCGGTTATGTTCGGCAACCGCCCGGTAACCCATGGCCCCGAACCATTGGGCCAGAATGGTGGTGATATAGGCCCCACGGGCGTAATTGTACCCGCTTTCGACCACAGACGGGGTATGGGGTGCTGTCGCTACCATGTCGTGGTCCATTTCTGTAGCCACCACCACCGCGTAGGGCAGTGGCTCGGACACCTCTTTTCCCCATTCTTCCCATTCACCATAATGGACTTCACCCTTGTGGCTGTAGGCCCACCTGCGGTCAATTTTGCAGATACCCACAAGATCGGCTCCCAAGTGTTTCGCCCACCCTTTGACGATCTTCGTGGCCTTGGCCGGATCCATCTTTTCCGAGGGCAGTCCACTTTTGTCCGCATAAGTGCTCATTGCAGCGGCCGAATTCCGGTTGACGTAAGCCTTGTCTCCCAGCATGTTCGGCAATTCGAAAGAGGATACCAGCATGGACACGTTCGGCCTGTAAGAGCCGTCAATGGAACCGGGCTTTCCCAAGGGTCCTCCTATTGCACGGCGCCTGTCGTCGTATGCCTTGTTTTCAGGGTGCATGGTGTAATAGCTTTCATACTCTTTTGATTCCGGCCTCAGGCTCCTGTTTCGAGCGAACATGATGTCCCGTTCATCCATTTGTTCAAATTTGGCGCCCTCAGCTGCGAGATAGCCCCCAGCGCCCCGCAGCATTCGGGCCCCTCCTGGGATCGGAATAAAGAAAAAGGCGCCCGCGGCTAAAAGCAGACCGAAGAGCCAGGTGAGAGGAACTCTTGATGGGGGCCAGACGAGGATGAGAACGGCCAATAGTCCATGGAAGCTTAGGCCCAGCAGGCCAAACCTGGGGGCTTTGTGCTCCTGCTCTCGGATAGACTCGTAGGTGAATAAGGCTGCAAGAAGGAGAAAACCTCCGTTGGTTAGAAACAATATCCATGTCAGTGGCGAACCCAGGCTCATTGTCGACTCCCTTACACTTTATGCACCGTAGCATCTATTTCGTATGCAAAGAATTTTCTCCTACTGGTTTGTTAGCGGCAAATCAGGTAGTCATATCGACTGTTGCTACAAGTGGAAGGATAAGGGAGTACCTGCCCGCTTTCACTTACCCCATGTATACTACCATGCCTGATGACTCCAGTATTCTCCTATCATGGGAAAAGAATGTGTGGCCTCAGAATGGCAGGGTGATTGCCAAATACTTCAATCAAAGATAACTCCAGTATACGTCTGGTGATCAAATCCCTTTTGATTGCATATAGCCATCGGACCAACTATCTGAAATCACAAAATAGGTGTGGATATATTCTGCCTATCTCAGGGTTTCAAGGCCTTAATATTTGCCGAAGGATAACAGATATTTTCAGGTTCATCCGGTTAATGAGTACGCCTCAAAACAACTCATGGTTGCGGGGTTGAAGCTTGAAGCGGTCTTTTCGTAGTGACTGCTGGAAGGCCTTCGAAGAAAAGACTGCTTCGACCTTCCCCTCTGCCAACTTCTTATATGATCAGTTTCGCGGTACTCATTAACCGGATGAACCTATTTTCAATTCTAGGCTAAATGCCAAAAACAGAATATATTGATGTATTGGTAAAGTGAGAAAACTGCTCTTATTGTAAAGACTTAAGTGCCTCCCTGGACTCCTTGACATAAACTTCCGTCTCACATTCTTTAAAAATTTGAATGGCCTTGGAAAAACAATCCTGGGCTTGGTCGGTTCTGCCTTTGGCTTTGTGCAGGAGTCCTAGGTCATGATAGGCCTGGCCCAAAATAGGTTTGGCCCCGATCTCTTTTGCAGTCCCAATTGCTCTATTTAAGTGATATTCAGCCTTTTCACTTGCACGAGGAAAGCTTTTTATCAGAAAAGCAATATTTTTGGCGAGAAAAGTAAGCGGTTTCGGTCCTTCACCTAAAACGACTTGCAGATAGATATTGCCGAGCATGTACTCCGTTGTGATATATAACCATATACTCCCATTTTTTAGAAACACGTCAGATACATCTTCCACAACTTTTACTCCTTGTCTTAAATTCCCTTTGGTAAGCAGAATGATTCCATGCAGGAATTCCATGAAGGGGGGATCAGCCTTAGTTTGTTGATAGCTCGTGGTACTTTGTTCAAAGTGGTAAACTGCTTTAGTTGGGTTTGTTTTCAGAGCCGCTTGACCCAGGAACAAGTGAGCAAGCCCGATGAACCACTTAATACCGGAGCGCTCGGCACGTTCCAGTCCCTCTTTAAGAGCTTCAATCGCTTTGTCATACTCCCCGGACAGAAAATACCCTCCACCAAGCATAATCGTATAGCCAACCTCACCGAATCGAAAGCGTCCCTTCTTATGAACGGCGACTATTTTGGCGAGGGTCTCAATCCCTCGATGCAGCTTTCCTGCTCGGCACCATGCCATTGCAAGAAAGCCTTGAGCCCATAGCTTGTCCGCGGGCGTTGGGGCTTTTTGAACCGCTAACTCCCCATATTCGATCGCCCAATCCAGTTCCCCCTTGAGGCAATAAGATAGACAGATAACGGAGGCCGTAAAGGAAATCAGGCTGATGTCTGAAAATTCCTCAGCTACCTTCAGTGCCTCTTTCCCATTTTCTATTGCTCCATCCCAGCGCTCTAAACATGTGCAGGCCCACGATGCTGTGACAAAGGCCCACACATAGACGCGAAGGTTGAACTGCTGTTCTGTGGTTCGGAGAGCCTCTTTTTTCAAGTTGAAGACCTGCTCGAAGTCTCCCTTACATAAATGGACCCACTGCAACATAGTATATGCTCTCCCGGCATATTCAAAAGCTCCTGAAGTTTCACAGAGTTCCGCACCTTTGCCCAGTGTCTGTATGGCCTGATCGTAGTTGCCGATCCACCACTGACACCCACCCATGGCGACAAAAAACCTCCCGAGCAGTTCCTGATCCCCCAAGTCGATTGCCATGTGCTCATAGCGGGTCAAAAGATTGTAATAGTTGGGGACTTGGAACAACAGGGTGAACACGAACCACTGTTTCACTAATATAGTGATGCGCTGCTGCTGGTTGACCTCGGTATCAGGCTGGGTGTCCAGAAGTTTCATGGCCGCGTCAAAATAGGACTTGGCATCTTCCATAGCATTCAGCTTGGCTGCCTTCTGGTTGGCGAGATCGAGGTAGTCCACCGCCTTGTCCTTGTTATCACTGCGCACATAGTGGTAGGCCAGCAGTTCGTAGTATTCTTCGAGGCGGTCCGGGTAGAGGTCTTCTATTGCACTGCCTATCTTCTCATGAATCTCTTTTCTCCTTTTTTGAAGGAGGCTGTTGTAGGCAACTTTTTGCGTGAGGGCATGTTTAAAGACATATTCCAGCTCCGGGAAAAGCCTCTTCTCGTAGATAAACTCCAGTCCTTGAAGGTTAATCAGAGAAGATTTAAGCTCTTCTCTCATTCCCGTAATGGTCTGTAGGATTCGATAGGCAAATTCCCTCCCAATCACCGAGGCCACCTGCATAATCCGTTTGAGATTCTCCTCCACCCGATCAATGCGGGCCGCTATAATCCCTTGAATGCTATCCGGCACTTCAATCTCTGATCCTTCTTTGGTTAACACATACTGATGATCCTTTTTCTGAATTGAGCCGTTTTCTACCAGGCTGTGAGTGAGTTCCTCTACAAAAAGGGGGTTGCCTCCAGCACGGTTAAGGATCAGTTCACCGAGTTTCGGCACGACCTCACCCCCCTCGAGAATGTTCTGCACCAGTTGGGCACTACTCTTGGTAGAGAGTTGATCTACACCGATTTTGATGTAGTAAGATTTGCTGCCCCATGTATGGGTATATTCCGGGCGATAAAGTAAGATGAGCAGGATGTGAGTACCGGCCAGCCAATCGATGAGGTAGCTTAAGAATTCCTCCGAGGAGCTGTCGATCCAGTGAAGGTCATCAATAACAACAACCAGGGGCTTATTTTCACTCTCACAAACAAGGAGGTCCCGGATGGCCTCAAAGGTTCTCAGTTTTCTCGCACCAGGTTCAAGCTGTAGATATGCGGCATCTTCTACTTTGAGGGACAGCATTTCCTGGAAGGAAGGCACGGCGCTGTTGAGTTTTTCATCAAAATGGAAAATCTTCTCTGCAACCTTCTTTTTGATAATATATTCACGATCCTCTTCTTTGATCTCAAAGTAAAATTTTAAAATATCCACTAGGGGCAAATAGGCCATGGCGCCTCCATAGTGCAGGCATTGGCCCTCTAGATAGGTATATTCTCCCTTGGGAAGCACGTTCCTCAACTCAATGAGAAGCCTGGATTTGCCCACCCCCGCTTCACCAACAATCCCTATCACCTGGCCGGATCCTGTTCGTGCCCTTTCATAGGCTTCTTTAATGGTTTCTATTTCCCGCCCCCGGCCGACCAATTTTGTAAGGCCTTTGGCAGCGGATGCTTCAATTCTCGTTTCTACCTCTGTGGCCTCTAAAAGCACGTAGGCTTCCACCGGCTCCTCTTTTCCCTTCACTTGTACCTTACCCATATGCTCAAACTGGAAGAAATCCCTGGCCAGCTTTTGGGTGTGAGCGGTTCCCAGAGTGGTGCCGGGTTTGGCCATGCTTTCCATACGAGAAGCTAGATTTGTTGTATCTCCAACAGCAGTATAATCCATTCTGAGATCATCCCCGATAGAGCCCACAATCACGGGCCCCGAGTTGAGACCAATACGCAGTTTGAACCCAACACCATGTTCCTTTTCTATCCTTTCGCCATATTCACCGATAGCTTTTTGAATGCATAGGGCTGCATGACACGCCCTTTGGGCATGGTCCTCATGGGCTAGTGGGGCTCCAAATAGGGCCATAACCCCATCACCGGTAAACTGGTTGATAGTCCCCTCATATCTGTGGATCTCATCCATGAGAATCTGAAAACATCCATCCATAATTTCATGGACTTCTTCCGGGTCGAGTTTTTCTGCCAGAGAAGTGTAATTAGCCACATCGGCAAACAAAACGGTTACCAGCTTCCGTTCACCTTCAATAGAACTTCGGGTTGTAAGGATCTTGTCTGCCAGGAATTTTGGTGTGTAGGATTGGGGTTTCGAGTAGTCGATAGGTGGGACTTCTTCTTTCTTTAGCAGGTCGTGGCTGCATTCGCCACAGAATTTAAAGTTAGGTGGATTGGACGAGCTGCAGCTTGGGCAAATTCTCTCTAATTTGGTGCCGCATTCACCACAAAACTTTGTGCCTACGGGGTTTTCAAACTGGCACTTAGGGCACTTCATCATTGATGCCCCCCAGGTCCAAAGAAAGGGTTGATTTGAAAGCGAAAAGGATAGGTCTTTTGTTCCTAATAGGATGGAGTATAAAAGAGATGCGGCTTTCTGTCAAATTAAGGTCGATTTCTATATATTGTATCTCTTTTCAGCCCCCTAAGACTTAATGATGCTTGCCATATCTTTTGGTTGCGGAGCCACAGATCAATTATAACTATCACGTGTAATGTGAAAAATTCATTGGTTCAAGTATTCTTAAATAAATCATCACATCAATATCGTTTAATGTCCGGCTAAATCAAGGGCTCTGCTCAAGGATTGAAAGTTCAAATCAAGACTTTCATATTTTCCGTTTGTGAGTCCTTTCAAAAGCACCGAGTCAATTTTGATCGATGGATCGACCTTGACGCCTCTGATCTCTCCAGTGGGGTTTCAACGTCTGATAATGAAGTTACATGTCAACTTCAAGAAAATCGGAGAAAATGGAAGAAATTCCGAGAATGAAGCCTCGAAAGTGGGTCTTTTCAATT
>CP070700.1:1880674-1886659 GCA_020349865.1 Desulfobacteraceae bacterium | reverse complement strand
TTTTTCTTGACGCACGACATATTTTGTCGTTTCATAAATTCAAATCTTCCTGTTATCCACTTGACCTATACCAAGGGTTCATAAAATGGAGAAGCATCTCAAATGTTGCCAGGATGTCTCGTGACAGGGCGTTTGTTGTTCTGTTGGTAGGCTAAATTCTTTTAGCAACAATCATTAGATCCTCAATCCAGTGATTTATCGCTCTGATTATTCTGGTAAAAACAATCATATCAAGAGGTTATCCCGTTAGCAATTAACTCCACTTTTGCCTTATCTAACGATTTATCTAACACTTTGGAAATTTCACCATCTAACCATGCTGTGTATGTATTCATAGCAGACCTCAGTCTTTCCACTGGTGGCTTTAAGTAAAATTTGTCCATACCCTCGAAGCTGTGGCCTAAGATCAGATCACGATATTCTTTTACTACCTCGGCCTCAAGCATATTGGTTTTGACTGTGGTTCTGATATCCCGGAAGGTGAAACCATTTTCAACCTTTGTCCCGTATGGGATACCTGCTTTCCTGCAAGCAGTCGTTAGTGATGTCAAAACCCCCCTCATACTCATGATAGGCCGTTGTCTCCCCTTTCTTTCCCACGTGATTACAAAGTCCGTCTGTGCGTGCTTTTCGAGTATTTTTAGAAGTCCTTCCACATGATGGTTGACAGGGACAAGTTTACGCTTTTTTTCCTTTGTGAGTTCCTTTGGTAGATCAATAAGCTTATCTTCCCAATTGATATAAGACCATTTAAGCTTTCTGATTTCTCCAAGTCTCATACCGGTATTGAATCCAATAACAAGAGTAGCCTGTAAGTGTGGAGGCGATACATCAAGAAGCTTCAGGTATTCTTTGAATGATAAGGTCCTGTCCCTTTCCCCTTCTCCCGGTTCTTTTTGCAGCCGGTAGTCGTCAAACATCTTCAAGACTTTACCCGGTAGCTTATCGTTTTTGACGGCATGCTTAACTGCTTCCTGAGCATATACAATGATGCGGTTAATGGTTGACTTGGCACTTCCTTCCGTTAACCTATCGGCAATATATTTTTGTATCCGCGCATGTGTTACATCTATCACCTTGAAAGAACCGAAAACCTCGTTGAATTTTGATAGTGATATCTTGATAGAATCAGGGGCTTTGAGGTTTCTTTTTACGACCTTCACAGGCAGGATCTCTTTGTTGTACCATTTCACCAACTGCTTGAGCGTCCAGTCTGTTTCCGGTATAGGGTCAAATATCTGCAAATTACCCTGTTTCTTGGATACCCTGAATTGTGCCTCAACGTCCCTGGCATCCTCAAAGCTGCAAGTATCAAAGGGTTTTCCGTCTGGCCCATTGAAAGAGCTGATACTTCTCCATTTCTGTTTTCCGTTAACCCGATACACAAGATGGTATTTCACTTGCTTTGATTTTTTGGTTTTGTTTAGTTCCAGGCCACATTTACACTTCTTTCTTTTGACAGATTGCTTTTTGTGGCACTGTGGACACTCTGCTAAAATTGCCATTACTTCACCCCTTTCTTTTTCTTCAGGTACTCCGTTAATACCCTAATTATGAGTTCTTTCATACTAATCCCCATTAGAGCAGCTTCAGCCTTTGCCCTTCTGTGAAGGTCTTCCGGAAAGTCTTTAAGATAGACAACTGACAATGTCTTGCACCCCCTTTCTTCCGTATTTATGATAAATATAACCTTTACGAAATAGGTTGTCAATAGGTAGAGTGCATTTTATTAAAATTTTCTCTGTCCTTTGCATTCACACCCATCTATTTTTCAAGAACCTCTTATAGGTCCAAACTGATTTCCCTTGACTTCCAAGGAAACTTTATTTTATCGTAATTTAGATAGGTTAATTTATATATTAGTTAAGTTTTTTGAATAAAATTTATGTAATTTAAGGCTATTCCTTCCATCCTTTATCTTCCATCCATGGAGGCCTCGTGGAGACACGCCTCAAATACTGCCAGCCTTGCTCCTGACGGGACGTTGTTGTTCTGTTGGGAGTCTGCTATTCCTGAAATATCGTGATCTTAAAATCCTGAGATAGGCAGAGCATACATGCAATTTTGGTGTAATTTTGGATAGTTGGTTCGATGGCAAGATATATCAGGTCTGAGGGTGTGAAGTAATTGGACTCCCTACCCATTTAGTAGGATTTGTTTTTTCTTGACTTTTCGCTCCTAAGAGCGCTCTATAAATAACGATTTTTTCCTTTTACCCTTCAACCTCCATCTTGGAGGTGCCTCATGGAATACCACTTCAAATACTGCAAGCTTTGCTCCTGACAGGACGGTTGTTCTGTTGGGAGTTTACAACGCTATTCTATCGTCTACGGCCTAACAATATTCTTCTATACCTACCGAAAAAAGGAGGTGTAAAATGAAAAAACTTCAAATAGCATTAATTGCTATATTCGTTTTTTTGTTAGTCTTTGTATCATTTTCTATATCTCAATCTCAGGACATCAAGAAGTTAAAGGCAGGGATGCCCAATACCGTAACGCTGTCAAACGGTGAAGTTATCTATGATCTGAACGGTGAATGGGAAGTCAGCGTTGAACACTATGGACCTTGGGCACAGTTTGGAGTAGTTTCCGATATTTCGGAGATAAAGCAAGAAGGTACCTCTTTTGTAGGAGTTACACTGCTCGGAACCCCTCGTAGTCCAAAGGGTAGTGAGAAGCTAAGAGGAGAACTTGACAAAAGTGGTTTTAAGAAAGTTCGTGTAATAACAGGAGTTGGGCCGATCGATCTTAACGGCGAAATTCTCAATAATGGGAACAAAATGATATTCGATGACGGCACGAAAATAAAATTGACGTAAACAAGAAAACAATAGGTAAAGCCCTCCGGCAAGAATGTCTATTTGTATGAGCGTTGGCAAGATAAATTAGAATATTATTCCTCATTTTAGATTTTCATGTATGAAAGCACCACTCGTCAAGGCAGGGTCATTCGGTTCTGCCTTTAGGATATCTGAACTCAGATGATACTTGGCCCTATGGCAAGAAATCACCGGTTTTTGGAGAACTAAAATATTTGGGAACACATCTACGTATCTTCAATTCGGACAAAGCTGTCATATTCTAATATCAGTTTTCCATATGCATGGTTATTAACCAATATTTTTGTGAATCTTCAAATTTAATCAACCCTCTTTTAAGGTATTGAAATAGTCTTAAAGAATATCAATCCAAAACCATTAAAAGTTTGTTTTCTCGGAAAAGGTGGAGGAAATTATGGTTCATCATAAACACGATTGGGAAAATGTTGAAGGGTCTGGAAATTCAAAGCAGTATATCGAATATTTAGACACTGTAACAGCACAGGCTGAGATGAAGCGGTACAAAAATGTGAGCTACAAATTGCTAAATATCGAAAGTGGAAGTTCCATACTTGACGTTGGTTGTGGGACAGGTGATGATGTTTTGATATTGGCTGAACTGGTTGGGCCGAGTGGCAAAGTTGTAGGACTTGATAATAGTAAATCGCTAATAGAAGAAGCTAACCAAAGGTCAAGGCATATGGAATTGCCAGTTCAGTTTCAAGTAGGTGATGCTCACAAATTGGATTTGGCGGACAACACTTTTGATGGTTTTCGAGCGGACCGTGTATTCATGCATTTACACGACCGGCAACAAGCCCTTTCTGAGATGATTCGAGTTACACGGCCTGGCGGTCGTATAGTTGTCAGCGATCCAGACTGGGATACCATGATTGTTGAAGCCCCTGACCGAGATTTGACACGTCAAATTATAGATAATTATGTTGAGCAACTAGTCATAAATCCATGGTGTGGCAGAGAGTTATATAAATTATTTAAGTTGGTTGGCTTGGAAAATGTCGTAATTGCGGACACAGTGATGTTAGTGCTAACGGATTTTTCAACTGCAAACCAGATATGGGGTTTTGATAAAGCTGCTGATTTGATGCGAAAGAAAAAACCGTCCTTTGTGGATAAAATAGAATCATGGTTAAGCTATCTAAAGCAAGCTGATGACGAGGGATTTTTCTTTAGCGCTGTTAGTGGGTTCACAGTAGCTGCTGAGAAATCTCCTTCATAGACCAGCCTATTGAGGTGCACATGCTAAAAATGAGAGTTACTTTTATTTGCGGTGTTACTGTTTATGTAGATGAGAAGAGGTCAACAAACCGAAAAGATGTTTGAAAAGAAAAATCTTTAACCGCATTTTTTTGTGAGGCTCTCCAATAATGAGCGCTGATACCAAGTCAATCTAAGCAATGAGGGGGTACTATGAACACGAAGAAGAAACAGCAACAAGATCCATCCTTTATGAAAAATTTACTCACCAATTTCAAGATGTCACGAAGATCCTTTATAAAGAGGACCTCGGTTGCCGCTGGAGGAACTATTGCCATTGGCGGAACTCTCAGACTCACTCTTCGGGCGTTAGCTGAAGCCAGCGAAACATCTGGAAAAGAGATCGGCGAGTGGAAGGCGACAACCTGCCAGGGGTGTACGTCGTGGTGCTCAAAACAGGTCTATATCGTCGATGGAAGGGCAGTAAAAGTCCGGGGAAATCCGAATTCGAAGGTGAATGGAAAGGCGGGTTGTGCAAGATCTCATCTGGCTTTGCAGCAGGTGTATGACCCGGATCGAATCAAAACCCCAATGAAACGGACCAATCCCAAAAAGGGACGCAACGAGGACCCGAAATTTGTTCCCATTTCCTGGGACGAGGCGCTGAATACCATCGCCGACAAAATAATGGAGCTCAGAAACAACAACGAAACCTATAAATACATGCTCATGCGCGGTCGTTATTCGTATATGCGAGATGTCCTCTATGATCGAATGACTAAAATCATCGGCTCACCCAACAATATATCGCACAGTGCAATCTGCGCCGAGGCTGAGAAATTCGGGCCCTATTATACCGAAGGCTATTGGAACTACCGCCAGTATGATGTCAAAAATGCCCGCTACATTCTGTTGTGGGGCGCCGATCCGTTGGCCGCCAACCGGCAGGTCTCCTACTACTCTGCGGTTTGGGGAGATGCGATTGATTCAGCCACGATTGCAATTGCCGAACCCCGGCTTTCTGCCACCGCAGCCAAAGCCGATGAATGGCTGCCGCTCAAACCCGGCATGGACGGTGCATTGGCGGTGGCTATTGCCCATATTCTGCTCACCGAAGGGCTCTGGTACAGGGACTTCGTTGGCGATTTTAGCGACGGCCAAAATCGTTTTGTGGCAGGGCAATATGTCGATGAGGAAACATTCGAAGAAAAGCACACCAACGGCATTGTCAAATGGTGGAATCTGGAGCTGAAAGATAAAACCCCTGACTGGGCAGCAAAAATAACCGGCCTGCCGGCAGAGCAGATCAAACGGGTGGCTGTCGGTTACGGCCGGGCGGCCCCCCATGCCATTTCCTGGCTGGGCGGCGGGCCCTGCATGCAGGTCCGCGGCGCCTATGCCAGCATGACCGTCCATGCCTTGAACGGCATCGTCGGTGCGGTGGACAATGTCGGCGGCACCCAGCAAAGCAACAAAGAATATACCTCAAAGTTTCCAAAACCCGATGATTTCATGGATGAGATCGCAAAAGCCGGCAAAAAGCATGGAAAAATAGACCATCGCGGCAGGCTGGAGTTTCCCGCGCTGAACGGAGGAAAATCCGGCGGCGGCGTAGTCACCAACAATGCCGCCGACGGCATTCTGAACGCGGACCCCAATGAAATCAAGGCGGCGATTGGATACATGAACAACTTCACCTTCTCCTGTCCGCAGCCCGAACGCTGGGAGCGCGCCCTGGCCAAGATCCCTTTTCTGGTGCACATCACCACTAACGCTTCCGAGTTTTCCTGGTTCGCCGATATCTTGCTGCCCGATACCCATCATATGTTTGAAAAATGGGGGTATGTCAAAACGATCGGTAATGGCTATCGGCACGTGACGCTCATGCAGCCGATCGTCAAACCGGTGTGGGAATTCAAGATCGATGAGACCGAAATTCCCTGGCT
>CP070700.1:1877991-1880574 GCA_020349865.1 Desulfobacteraceae bacterium | reverse complement strand
ATACCGCAGAGAATCGGCTGGATTGGCTGTGGCGGCTTTCACAGATTGATAGCTCACAGTCATAAGAGCAACAAGCAAAGTCAGGATTCCTGCCACGGGGAAAATCCATAGGGGGATATCCGTCCTGTAGGCAAAGTTGAAGAGCCAATTTTTCATGGCTAGATAGGCCACGGGCCAGGCGATCAAGTTAGCGGCGATGATCCACTTAGCAAACTGCCGGCTCAGCAGAACCACCACCTCGCCCATGGATGCTCCCATCACTTTGCGTATTCCGATTTCTTTTGTCTTGCGTTCTGCCATAAACGAGGATAGACCTTGAAGCCCGATACAGGAGATGAATATGGCAAACAGACTGAAGAAATTGAAACTTGTGCTCAACCGTTTTTCTGCGTAATAGAGTTTGTCATAGGCATCATCCAGGAAATGGTATTCAAAGGGGACGTTAGGGTTGATTTTTTTCCAAACGCTCTCGATAATATCTATAGTCTGTGGTATGGAGCCTCCTCTTATCTTGATGAGAATGACGCCATACTTAGAGTAATCGGATAGATCCTCCCGGATGTGGAACATGATGGGATCGATTTCTCTGTGAAGGGATTTGAAATATGCGTTCCTGACAATTCCGATTATGGTTTTAAAGCCCTTGTTGGTGGCCACTTCTATCCCAAGGGGCGATTCCACGCCCAGCAATTGTGCACCCTTTTCGTTGAGGATGCAGGCATCTGTTTCATCCGTAGGGTATTCTTTGGAAAAGTTCCGCCCTGAGACGATCTCAAGCCCCATGATATCCATAAAGTCATAATCAACGGCTGCGACTTCATAAGTGATGAGTTCATCTGGTTCTTCCCCTTTGGGAAAAACCACCCCTCCATCAGCCCTCTCCGTAGGCAGGCCGTTTTTTGCTGATACCGCCAGGATGCTGGATTCATTCAAGAGTTCAGTCTTTAATGCCTCATAATTATGGCCGGCACTTTCCTTTGCCGGTAAATAAACCATGTTGTCTTTTTCAAACCCCAGTTTCTTGTTCTGCATATAGTGCAGCTGTTTATTCACCACGACAGTTCCAATGATGAGGAATGAGGAGAGAGTGAACTGAAAGACAATCAGCATTGTCCGGAATTTCGATCCTTTCCTGGCAGAAAAAACCTTTTCTTTGAGCACGTCTACCGGATGGAATGAAGAGAGGAAAAAAGCCGGGTAGCTTCCGGACATAAAGCCTGTGAAAAAGAGAATGGCGGCGATCCCTAGGATGAGTTTTCCATCCAGCAGATCCAGAGAAAGAGATTTTTGGGCCAGGTTGTTGAAAAGGGGAAGAGCGATTATGACAAGAAGGACCGCCAGGAACCCCGCCACCAGAGTCATCCAGAGTGACTCTCCGAGGAACTGTTTGAAAAGCTGGGAGCGGTTCGATCCCACAACCTTGCGTATCCCAATTTCCTTAGTGCGTACGGCTGCCCGAGCAGTTGACAGGTTCATGAAGTTGGCACAGGCAATGAGGAGGAGTCCCAATGCTATGATGGAGAATATAAAAATGTATTTGCGGTCTCCATGGACAATATCCTCATGACTGCTGAGTCCAGCATTTAGGTGAATTTCAGACAGTGGCTGAAGGTAAAAACGGGCTTCGAATTTTTCCCATAGACGGTGCTTTGGTTTTATGAAATCAGTTGTTTTCCGGTTGAGGGCTTCAATGTCAGTCCCCTTGCGGACCTGAACATATGTATAAACAACATCGGATATCCAGTCGTCCTCATAGTTCTGCATGTTTTCCAATCCCAGGGGAGAGAGAAGAAAATCAAACTGCAGATGGGAATTGGGGGGGATGTCTGCCATGATACCCTTGATGAAGAAAGGGCGTCCCATAAACTCCACTGTCTCGCCAACCGGGTTATTTTTGCCGAAATATTTTTGTGCATAGGATTCGGTCAGAACCATGGTGAAAGGATCATTGAGGGCCGTTTCCGGATCCCCCTGGATAAAGGGGAAGGAGAATATCTTAAAAAAACCGGGATCGACAAGAACTCCGCCATCTTCATAAAATGCATTATCTTTGTACTGGAGAATCCGTCGTGCCTGAAACCGTACCCGGGTTGATTCTATAACTTCCGGAAGTTCCTGCTTCATACCTGCAGCAAAGGGAGAGGGAGTTTCAGGATTGTCAACCGCTTTATCCGTGTAGCGGGCATTGGTGATAACCCTGTAGATAGAATCTACGTTTTCATGAAACCTGTCAAAGCTTAGTTCATCCTGCACCCAAAGGAAGATCAGAATACAGCAGGCCATACCCATTGACAGACCGGCGATGTTGATGGCTGAGTAGGTTTTATGCTTTTTGATGTTGCGGATGATGATTTTAAGATAATTTAAAAACATGATCGAACTCCATTTTAAGTTAAAGAGAGTGTCTTTGATAACAGCATCTATACTCTGGCTCCAGTACCAGAGACAGGCCGACATAAAGCTACGTTTGCTACATAGCTTCATAAAAACCTCATGCATGTCATCGAATATGGCATGATTCGTCTGATACCGTTCAAGTTTTTTAATTAGCCAGACCGCCAGCCGGGGAGGGGAAGGGAATTT
>CP070700.1:1871061-1877891 GCA_020349865.1 Desulfobacteraceae bacterium | reverse complement strand
GTGCGTTATGCACAATATTTGATGATATTCTGCCAAGGATGACAGCTTTTCTCCAATCACCTCTGCCGTGGCGCCACTGATACCTGAATCAACCTCGTCAAAAATAACCGTCTCAACGGAAGCAGTTCTCGCGAGAATCGTCTTAAGGGCCAGCATGATCCTCGAAAGCTCTCCTCCGGAAGCGATTTTGACGAGCGGCCTTAACTCCTCTCCGATATTAGGTGATATCAGGAACTCCACTTGGTCGAGACCATCCAGCCGAACATCCTCTACTTTTGGGGCCCGCAATTCTCCTGGCTCATCAAGCGCCTGATCAAACTTTACCCGGAATCGGGTCTTTGACATATGAAGATCCTTAAGCTCCTTCTCTACTGATTTTTCCAAGCCACCGGCCACCTTTTTCCTTTTCTTGGAAAGCGCTGTTGCACGAGCCATCAGGTCTGCCTCCAGATCGTGTCTTTTTTTTATGAGTCGATCCAGCCTTACCTTTTTTTCGTCCAGGTCGAATATCTCTGAGCTCAATTTATTATTGTATTGCAGAACATCTTCCAGGGTGGGGCCATACTTTCGTTTGAGGCCATTGAGGAGTTCAAGCCTCTCCCCCAGTTCTTCGAGTTTGTGAGGTTCCATATGTATCGTTTTTTGGTAATCCCTGAGCGCAAGGGAGGCATCTTCAAGCTTTACCTCGATCTCAGCAAGAGCTTCATTGATAGGACCGAGTCCTGGGTCTATCTCGGCACCCTTTGCCACTCTCTTGAGGCACTGAGAAATTGAAGAAAGCACCGAATCATGCCTCTCATAAAGGTTCTGATACCCTTCCGTGATAATCTCCAATAGTTCTGCCGCGTGCTGCAGACGCCTTTTCTCTTCAGCCAACCTCTCATCCTCCCCGGGGCTGACCTTAGCCCTTTCGATCTCCTGAATCTGGAACTGTATTAGATCCTGTCTCTCTCCTATCTCGTTAATCTCCCTTTCCAGATGACGGATCTCTTCTTTCAATGACTGGTACGTGTTATACACATCACTCAATTCCAATCGTTCATCCGAAAGGCCGCCAAAATCATCAATTAAACACATATGATTATCCTGCTTAAGGAGGAACTGATGCTCGTGCTGTCCTGATATGCTGATCAATATAGAACCCACACGGGACAACATCTGCAAAGTTGCCATTGACCCATTAATGAAGATTCTATTTCTGCCTTCCCGGAAAATAGTCCTTTTGATCAACAGCTCCCCCTCAAAAGGCATCCCCAGTTCGGATAGCATGTGGGTCAACGACCGATTCTCCGGTAAAGCGAACAGTGCCTCAACACTGGCCTCTTTACATCCACTGCGGATGAGGTCTGCAGATGCCCTGCCACCAAGGATCAGATTCATGGCATTGATGATGATTGATTTTCCTGCCCCGGTTTCTCCCGATAGGATATTGAGCCCCGGCTTAAGGGAGAACTCAAGACGTTTGATAATCGCAAAATTGGAAATGCTTAGATGAAAGAGCATAATGATTTATGAGCTGCTGGTTGCGGATTACGAACTACAGGTGCTCCCATGTAACCCTGAGGACTTCCTGGTAAGTCGTTCCCCCATCGAGGAGTTTTTTGATGGCGTTTTCCCTGAGCGTGACCATGCCTTCTTTTCTTGCCTGGGCACGAAGGGCTTCTAAGTTCGTTTCCGGAGTCGTAATCTTCTTGACGGGTTCGGTGAAAGGGAGCACTTCAAAGACTGCAATCCGCCCCAAATACCCGGTGCCCCGGCACTTGATACAGCCCTTGCCACGATAGAGCTTGATTGGGCCTTCCCTGGCTAAATCTAAACCCCGGACGCTTAGTTTATTGCTGTCCGTCTCAAATGATTCCTTGCAATGAATGCATATCTTCCGAACCAGCCGCTGCCCCAGAACACCGATCACTGTGGACTGGATTAGAAATGATGGTACACCCAGATCGAGAAGCCGTGTAATGGCCGAAGGGGCATCATTGGTATGCAGAGTAGATAGGACCAGATGACCCGTCAATGCCGCTTGAATGGCGTTTTCTGCTGTCTCAAGATCCCGCATCTCGCCGACCATAACAATATCCGGGTCTTGTCTGAGAATATTTCTTAAAATCGACCCAAAGGTAACCCCCACCGCCGGCTGAACTGCGATCTGGTTGAAATCTTCATTAATCATCTCAATGGGGTCTTCTATGGTTGTGATATTAATCTCAGGCGTTGATAGATACCTGAGTGTCGAGTAAAGCGTTGTGGATTTCCCGCTTCCTGTTGGTCCGCACACAAGCACAATACCGTGGGGCATGTTAATAAACTGATGGTAACGGATCAAATCTCCCGGTGTGAACCCCAGGTTTTCATGGTCCTGGAAAAGGATATCCGGATCCATAATCCTCATGACCACCTTTTCCCCAAAGGCCACGGGAATTGTAGACACCCGTATCTCGGCCTCCGATCCCCCTTTATCTGTCTTAATCCTCCCATCTTGAGGCCTTCTTTTTTCAGCCATGTCCAGCCTGGAAAGATTTTTTATGCGACTCAGAATGGCAGAGTGCACATTCTTCGGAAGATTATAAACTGTGTGCAAGACCCCGTCAATCCGCATCCTTACAAGGCTCACATCCCGCTTGGGCTCGATGTGTACATCGCTTGCCCGCTGATCAAATGCGTAACCCAAGAGATGGTTTACCGCGTTAACAATGTGTTGGTCATCGGAAGGAAGTTCGTCCGCAGACTTCAATCGAACATACTGCTCTAAGTTTCCAAGGTCAACCGAGGGTCCGGCAAATTGATTCTCTGCCGCAGCAATGGAACGCTTGAATCCAAAAAATTCATTCATTAGCTTGATGATGTCTGTCCTGGCGCTGACAACCGGCTTCACCTTCATATGGCAAACGCGGGAAATATCCTCCATTGCTTCCACATTGAAGGGGTTAGGCGTTGCAACAGTCATGCATCCATCCTCAATGGCAATGGGAAGGACCAGGTGTCGCATGGCGAATGACCGGGGAATTGTATCAGTCACCAGGTTGAGATCCAACTGAAGGGGGTCGATTTTTTTGTATGGAATTTTCCACTCCTTGGCAAGGACCTGATAGATAATCTCCTCATCCAGTGCCTTGCTGGAATCGTCTGCCCTTTCCAGGTCAAGAGATGAGATTACATCTATAACTGTGACGGTACTTGAAATTCTGCCCTTTGAGCGCGAAGAAGCCTCACCCATGGCTCGGGCCCTTTCCAGTCTCCTGCGAATATTCCTTTGGTTTCTCAGGATTTCCCGCCCCGTGGCAGCCGATATGAGCCCCCTTTTCAAGAGACTCTTGCACACACTCTCAGGAGAAAATTGATTATCCACGTTGTTTGCCATTTTATAAGCTCACGATTGAAGTTCAGGCATACGCCCCAAACTCAACTACTTAAATTAAAAACTAAACTAAGGGTTAAAAACCCTTTATTTGTCGCCGCCGAAGAACTAACGAAAAATGTTTTATATTTTATCATCATAGCAC
Organism: Desulfobacteraceae bacterium; assembly: GCA_020349865.1. Next base: position 1,874,388 of record CP070700.1, on the reverse strand, counting down.
CGGCAATCAAAGTCTTTTTTATACGGAGACAAGCATTTTTATGCTTGTTTCTTTGTTTGTTTTCAAAACTTGTGCTAAAATAGAACTAATCGAAATTCTTAACAATAAGTAAAACAATTCGCAGGGAAGCCTGCCAACCCTGGCCAAAACGTGCCTTGAAAGATCCGAATTGTATAGCTTCTTTTTGGAAGATTTGGAGTGACAAAATCGTGTGTCAGGTATGCCACCCCAGGGCAGGCCTGTTTATCCTGAAAAAATGAGCGGTATCAACCCGGGAATAAGGGAGAAAGCCTATTTATGGATCTTACAGAACAGATAAAAAAATTCTATCTCGAAAATGTACCTGGAAAAAAGCTTGAAGGGGACCTTCTCAAGGCGCCTTGTCCTTTCTGTTCAGGCAATGAGAACGAGAAACCGGGTACGATAGCGGTTTATCTTAACCCGGAGAGTCTCTTTATGGGTTATTTCAGATGCCTGAACAGATGTACGCCAGGCGGATTTGCCCCTTATTTTGCAAGAATCATGGGTATAGAACCGCAGAAGGTGCCCGGATACGATCCTGACAGGAACCCCTATGTGCAGGATATTGTTTACCCCACTAAAAATCTCAACACTGAGATTAAGAAATTCATATCTTTCATGGGTGACGAACAGTATGAGCATTTTCAGGACCTCGGCGTATCAAACACTGTCATTGAAGAGATGAAAATAGGCTACAATGGCCGTTATTTGGTGTATCCTTACTTTTTGGAAGATGGGAACTGCTATGCTGCCCGATGCCTTTTACCGGAACGGGCCGAAGATAATTTCTGGCACGGAGATGATATGTTCTTCTCAGAGGATTTTCGTATCTTTAACGTCCAAGAGATAGATAGATGCGAGGCCGGCGCCCTGTTTATCACGGACGGGGAGAACAATCTTCTGACCCTTAAAGAACTCGGCTATCCGGGCATAGCTGTTCCGGCTGCTGCCGACCTGGAAACCTTGACCCCGGAAAGGCTTGCCTTTGTAAAACACATTTTCCTGGTGATGACGAACGCCCCTGAGCCTCAAGTCTCGGCCCGGTCCCTGGCCACCCGGCTGGGATTCAAGGCCAGGATCCTCAAATGGCCTTCCCGCGTGAATCGGGACTACAGCCTCTGTCACCTGGCAAAAGACAAGGGCAAGGACTTCAAGACAGCCGTTTCCGCCATGATAAAGGCATCAAAGTCCTTCTCGCCCTTTTCCTCGCCCGAAAAAGAGCACCGCGGCCTTTTTGAGGTTCTTGAACGGGAAAAAGGGAAAAAGCTTCTTGGATACAGCTCGGGCTTTAAAAAAATGGATCATGCCCTTAATGGAATTAGCGGTATCAATATCATGGGAGGCCCGCCCAAGGCAGGAAAATCATGTTTCTTTATGCAGATTTCCACAGAGATGGCCAGAAGGAAGACCCCGGTTATCTATTACGATTTTGAGAACGGTCGCCAGAAGATCTATATGAGGACACTGTGCCGTATTAGCCGTCTATCTGAAAAAGAGATCAGGCTCAAACAGTTGGAAGAGGATACATCAAACAGACTTAAAATGGCACATCTTAGTTTTAAGGACATGCTTCATTACTTTCGGGTGGTTACGGACAGAAAATTGAATCCCGACATCATGAGACGCCAAATCGATTTTCTACAGCACGAAACCCGAACGGATTCCACCCTTGTTGTCCTTGACAGCCTCCATAAGCTTCCTTTTAAGAATCTCACGGAACGCAGGACCGGCATCGACGCCTGGCTACGGAATATGGAAGCCATAAGGGATGAGCAAAATGTTTCTTTTCTTGTTGTTTCTGAATTATCACGGGGCGAAGGGGGCCGTTACAGCAAGAAACCCGACTTGGCCTCATTTAAGGAATCAGGTGATATTGAATACAGTGCAGACAATGCAATGATTCTTTTACCGGATTGGGACCTCCTTGATCCCATTTCTAAAGATGCGAGGAAAAGCACCTTGTGGATGGTCGCCAGCAGGGAAAACAGCCCGGGAAATATTGCGACATATGTGCTGGAATACCCCTACTGGGGATTTAAAGAGGAATAGTCTTGTAAATGTCCAGAAAAAATATACCCACCGCAGACGCTGAGAACGCAAAGGAAAAAGGAACAAGGTCTCAGCGCCCTCAGCGTCCCTGCGGTGAATTTTTATAACAAAAATTTCCGCATTATTCAATCAGCCATAGCGATACGATTTCGCGATTTGATTTGGTCATGTAACCGACGATTTTACCTGCCTTGAACCAAGCACTGGACGCATTCTGTGTGGTTGGGGTATGGTATTCTATGTCCAGAGAAAGCTTGAAATGACAATCATTGATCACCACATCATCCAGTGATACCCTGTCGATACGGCCTGTTCCGTCAAAGCTGCGAGGGTAGTAATCTGGCAAGGCATATTCCCCCTGAGCGTACCTGACCGTAACCGGAACTGCCATGCTCACCATGAAGAGGGCCAGCCCTGCGCAAACTGCAATATGCTTCATACCTCTAAGAAATATCTTGTTATTGTCTTTCATAAACACAATGCCTCCTTGGATTTTACTTATGAAAACTTCTGATCACTCCTGACTACAATACAGGACTCTGTCAAAGTTCAAGTCAAGAGGAGGATAAAAATCCCCCTCAATCCCCCTTTACAAAGGGGGAAGCTAAAATTCCCCCCTTTTAGTAAAAAAGGGAAGCACTTCAAAGTCCCCCTTTTGAAAAGGGGGATATAGGGGGATTTTTACTCAAACTCCCTCCAATGGGAGAACCCTAATTGGGGTGGTTTTTCCTTTACCGTTACAATATTTCCTGAAGAAGAACTGAAGTATTTGATCTCCACATCGCTCTCCGGATCGATCAAAATGGCGGGCGGCTGAAGTTGACCTGGCTGAAAAATACCAGTCGGCACCACCCAAATTGGCTCTTCGTCCGTTCCGATATTGATCATATCATTCTCATCAATCACACCATCGTCATTGATATCAAACTGGGGAAGAGTCAGCCTTGCTCCGCTTTCCGCATCGAACTCGTGAATCACGGAATTTCCTCCACTGCTACATGGGGTGCCATCAGGTAAAAACGATATGGCAATGACGTTTCCGTCTCTGATCATAATATCAACGGTTGCTTTCTCCCCACTCAATGGCAGATCAAAATACCATCCCGCATGATTGTCATTTACATCTGAAAGATCATCTAACGGATCAGTAGAAGGAGTAGAATTTCCATCGGATACGGTTTCCCACATGATATCATAATCGGTGGTTAGCCTGAGCAATAGATCATATTCATCCGGTTGTCCTTCATTTATTGTGAT
>CP070700.1:1858188-1870961 GCA_020349865.1 Desulfobacteraceae bacterium | reverse complement strand
TGGTTCTTTTCTCTTTGACTCATAAGGGGAATTTCTCTATAGTCAGTTCCTGAAAAAGCGCCTTCTTATCACTTCGAAAGGTGTGTAATACAGAGAAGGCGACAATTGAAGAAGTGAGTTCCACCAGCTGGCGTAAGGAAATATCCCCGGTTCGAGATAGGTTGCGATCGGTTGGTAGAAACATATGGAATTGCTATAGCCGAGGTTGCTCGTCAAGTGGGCGTTTCAGCGTCTGCCATATCAAGGACAACGCAACGAGCTAACAGGCAAGTCCAGTCAATAACGTCCCCTCTATTCTGAAGGAGGATTATTTTGTTTTGGCGAAGTAAAGCGATTTTACAGCGGCCTGAGTGGTCAAAGACCCGCGCGCTATTCAAGTCCATGGGCTACACCGATTACGATCTGGACCGCCCGCTCATCGGAATTGCCAACTCCTGGAATCAGCTGGTTCCTGGTCATATCAACCTGAGGCAGGTCTCAGATCATGTTACACATGGTATCCGGCAGGGAGGCGGCACGCCGGTTGAATTCGGCGTCATCGCGGCCTGCGACGGTATTGCCAACGGACACGATGGCGGGCACCTAACCCTTCCATCACGTGAATTGATTGCAAACGACGTGGAACTGATGATTCAGGCACACCTTCTGGACGCAGTGGTTCTCCTGGGATCCTGCGACAAGATTGTCCCCGGTATGCTGATGGCGGCGGCCCGGCTGAACGTTCCGGCGATCATGGTCGTGGGCGGACCGATGCTGGGGGGATGCGAGTTCGATAATCGCGCATCGGATATAACATCGCTGACAGAAGGTCTCGGAATGCTGAAGGCCGGTAAGATCGATGCAGTTGCATACAACAACCTGGAAGACTTCGTGGCCCCGGGGTGCGGATCGTGCTCCTTCCTCGGAACGGCTAATACCATGTGCTGCGTTGCAGAAGCACTTGGCCTGTGTCTGCCGGGCAGTGCCACGATCCCTGCCACCCATGCCGCCCGTCTTCGCGTTGCACAGGAATCCGGTCGTCAGATCGTAAAACTGGTGGAGCAAGATATCACTGCGCAACAGATAATCAACCGAAAGGCGATCGAGAATGCCATTCGCATCGTCATGGCCATCGGCGGATCAACCAATGCGGCGCTGCATATCCCGGCGATCGCCTATGAAGCAGAATGCGCAATCGGCATCGACCTTTTTGATGAACTGAGTCGAACCACTCCGCACATCGCCAGGATGAACCCTGCCGCAGCGCCGAACGTCCCGGATTTTCACCAGGCAGGCGGGGTGCCTGCGGTCATGAATGAAATTCTGCCACTCCTTCACCAGGATGCGCTGACTGTTACAGGAAAAACCATAGGGGAAAACGTCTCACTGACCAAAGTAAAAGTAGCGGATGACCGCATTATCAAGACCATGGCTAATCCCTGGGCGAGGGAAGGGGGTCTGGCTGTCCTGCGAGGTAATCTGGCGCCAAACACGGCGATTAGCAAACCGGCCGCCATTGCTCCGGAAATACGGACGTTTACCGGAAAGGCCCGGTGCTTTGACTGTGAGGAAGACACCGATCACGCTATTTTGGATGGGCAGGTGAGCGAGGGAGATGTGGTCGTCATCCGATATGAGGGGCCAAAAGGAGGACCTGGTATGCGTGAAATGGCCAAACCCATGAAGCTTCTTTACGGCAGAGGTCTGGCCCTTGCAACGGCACTGGTGACAGATGGTCGTTTTTCGGGAACAAATAACGGCTGCTTTGTCGGACATGTATCGCCTGAAGCTGCCGAGGGCGGTCCCCTTGCTGTCGTTCAGGACGGCGACACCATCACCATTGATATACCCAATCGAAGCCTCCGGCTCCATGTCCCTGATGAAGAAATCAAGGATCGCCTTAATAGGTGGCAAAAACCTAAACCCAAATTCAAAAAGGGTTATCTGGCGCTGTATGCGCGTCTTGCAGAATCTGCCGATAAAGGAGCCATTATCCGGCACCAATTGGATTAGCGGCTTCAAGGAATTCTGTTTTGCTGGACGTGAGCCGGAGGAGAGCCTTTACCTTTGCCATGTTTCGAGATCAAGCCTTTTCGCCTGGAGTCAGACCACGCTATCTGGCTGATATCTATTATATTTCGTCCCAAAAACAGGTGTTTTCAAGCCTTAAGACACCATCTTCAGGGTTAAAAACGCCCTTATAAGGGGCGACTGGTACTTGAAGTTCATAGGAACTATTCTGTGCTGTTATGCGTCTTAACTGGGATTAAATGACTGCCCTGTGGAATTCCTCTTTGCGGACCTCTTAGTTTTAACAAAACCCACCGCTTCTAGCGGTGGGTTTTGTTAAAACTAAGAGTCAAACGTAGGTCCCTATCCGCCCTGCAAAAATTCCCTGGCTTCCAGCCGTCCGGTGGGATGACTGGTTATGCGACAATTGGCGATCTACGGTTAAGCCGAGTTTCGGCAAGCAACTATATATCGATAACCATACTCAATTACTGGTTCCCCGTTCTGATTGGTAACCTTGCATCTAATCCCAGCGAATCCTAAATCCGGTTTGCTTTGAGCTCGTTTGAGATCAGCCCACCAAGCTTCGACAGAAAGGATGTCATCTGGTCTTACTGGACTGGACATTTTGGCCTCATCCATACCAACCCCACTTAAAATTGCTACGTCACCCTGTGCCTCCACAACCACTCGAGTACAGGCGGAAAGAGTGTGGAGCGAGGAGGCAATAAGACCGCCGAAAATGGATTCCTTTGCTGCATTCTCATCAGTATGAAATGGCTGCGGATCGAATCTCTTGGCGAATTCAATGATGTCCTCACGGGTAATAATAAGCTTTTGGCAATGGAGGATCTCACCATCAGTGATATCTTCAAAATATCTTCTTGCCATTTTTGCCTGCTCCTTCCTCTTTACGCTCCCCATAACTCCCAGGCATCAGAGTGCCGCGTTCATGCAGAAGTAAGGTGAATGACATGATCTTTAAGCCATTCGGTAATTTCTTGACGTGTCACTTTTCCACCGGCAAGATCGAGAATGATTTATTCCTGTTCATCAATAGTTGCTTCGATCTCAAATCCGTTAAGAATGAGAAAAGTTTCCATACCTGCATGACCTGCTCTTTTATTGGCATCAATAAAAGGGTGATTCATTAATAAGAAAAAAATAAAGGGCCGCTGCTTTTGAAATAATATCTGGATAAAGATCAGATTGATTAAAGGTAAGGTGAGGTTGGTTGAAGGCAGATTCCAGTGCTCGGATATCTCGAATTCCGCTTGCGCCACCGGAAGTTTCGATAATATTCTCATGTAATTCGAGAATCTCGAGGAGAGAAAGGTAGCGCATTAGGCCAACCGCTTGTAAAGTTCCTTGTTCTTAGACAGGACTTTGCGCATTGCGGCTTCAAATTCAGGTTCGGGTTGACCAATTAAATCCTCAATAGAGGCGGTAACAAATTGATCGGGCAAAAGACCAAATTTTTCCGCCTTCTTCTTAAGCAAAGCTGCCTTTGAATCCTCGATTTCTACGGTTATTCTCGCCATGGCAAATTCTCCTTGATTGTCCAAATAAAAAAAAATTACTCAGTAATTTCCGGTTAGGAAATTATTGATGTTAAGAAGAATTGATTTACAATAAGTTACAACAGGGAAATTAAAATGGTCAAGTCAAAATTGTTTGATGTAGATATGGAATGTGATCGGGGTCAAACATTTTAGTATGTGAACCGGGTGAGCTTATGTATACTGGGCCAGAAAAATTTTCTTGCTTATGGGATTAAGTATATATATGGGTGGTTCTGTGTTCTAAATCACAGCGCCTTGTAAAGAAGGAGAAGAAATGAACGATGTAGAGAGAAGCGAGGTTAGGCGAGCGCTTTGTTTTGGTTGTTGGCTCCAGGCCGGCGTATTGGCCACAGTGGAAGGCGGGAAGGTGGTAAAGCTCAAGGGTGAGCCCGGCCATCCGGTGAACAAGGGCTGGATCTGCGAGCGTTCAAAGGCATTTATTGAACATCTCTATCATGAGGCCCGTCTTAACTATCCCCTCAAAAGGGTTGGCGAAAGAGGGGAGGGCAATTGGGAAAGAATCTCATGGGAGGATGCATTAAATGAGGTGGCCCATAAGCTGGGGCACATTAAAAAGGAAAGCGGTGCGGAGGCTGTTGCGTCCGTAGGAGGTACGGGCAGGGGCTTTTCAGAAATGTTCAAAGCACGGTTTATGAATCTTTTGGGCAGCCCCAACCACGCAAATGCCGGACAGTGGTGCTCTGTGGTGAGCCGTCAGATACACGCTGCCGTTTACGGGGCAGGGGCCAGCAGATCAGTAAAACAACCCTGCAAATGCGCGGTGATTTGGGGAGGAAATCCGGCTGAATCTCTGGCCTGCACTTTCACAAACCTCGTCAAGGCCAAGAAACAGGGGACGAAGTTCATTGTTATTGATCCCAAGCACTCTGAAACCGTAAACCGCCTTGCGGACGAATGGGTGCGGCTGAGGCCGGGCACCGACGCAGCCCTTGCTTTGGGATGGTTGAACGTGATCATAGAGGAGGACCTCTATGATAAGGATTTTGTTGAGAAGTGGTGCTATGGATTCAGTGAGTTGAGGGAACGCGTAAAACAATACTCTCCCCGGAAAGTTGCCGAAATAACCTGGGTGCCGGAAGAAGAAATAGTGCGCTCAGCACGGCTTTATGCCACAAGCAAACCCGCATCTATTATCTGGGGTGTCAAGTCAGACATGCAGGGGAAAAATGTTACCAGCATTACCCAGGCCAAATGCATCCTCCGTGCGATAACCGGGAACCTTGACGTAATCGGAGGCGACCTGCTTGCAGGACCCTGTGAAAAGGCCAACTATGGCCCTGCCCTTGAGCACATGGACATGCTGTCGCCGGAACAGAGAAGCAAGCAACTCGGTGCAAACAGGCACAAGCTCTGGGGCTATCCGGGATATGAATTGGTTCATCAGGCAGCAAAACCTTACTGGTACGGAAAGGGGCTTACTTCCGGTTTCCTCCCTGCTTGCCATGAGCCGGATATATGGACGGCCATCCTTGAAGGCAGGCCATACCCGGTCAAGGGATTGATTTGCGGCGCCTGTAATCCACTGGTCGCGTATCCCAACACCAAAAGAATCTACAAGGCATTGAAAAGCTCGAACCTTGAACTTTTCGTGACCGCTGAGCAGTGGCTGACGCCCACGGCCATGCTTGCCGACTACGTATTCCCCATTACCAACTGGCTGGAACACCCCCAGATGTGCACGCAGACCTTCCAGGGGCACGGCAATACTGCGTCTATTGGACAAAGGGTAGTTAAGCCCTTATATGAGCGCAGAACCGATTATGAATTCTACCGGGGCCTGGGCCTGAGACTGGGGCAGGGTGATTACTGGCGTGAGGCGCTCGAAGAAGAGTGGGACTGGTGTCTGGAACCTTTGCTCAATGAGCTCAACATGGAATCGGCAGAGGAATTCGCAAGGAATGAACGCTGGTGGATACCTCCGGTCGTGGAAAAGAGATACGAGACAATAGACCCGGAAACAGGAGAACCAAAGGGGTTTGCCACGCCAACCGGGAAGGTTGAGCTTTATTCCACCATACTCGAAGAACTGGGATTTGATCCCTTGCCCCGCTATGAAGAGCCCCCGGAAACACCCGTGAGCCAGCCGGAACTGGCCAAGAAGTACCCGTATATTCTTATAACCGGCTCCAGATTTCGACCTATGCACCACTCAGAGCACCGACAGATACACTCGCTTCGCCGCCTTTATCCCTACCCGACCGTTGAAATCAATCCGGATACGGCCCGAAGGCTGGGCATTGGTGAAGGGGACTGGGTTGTCATAGAAACCCCGAGGGGTATGATTAAACAAAAAGCAAAGCTCACTTCAAGGATTCACCGCAGGGTGATTGAGGCCCAGCACGGGTGGTGGTTTCCCGAGGAGATTGCAGAGGACCCCGTGCTCTACAGGGTCTTCGAATCGAATGTCAATGTGCTCACCTCAGATGATGAGGAATATTGCGATTCCCCTACAGGGGCGGTTACTTTCGGTCCCCTGCTGTGCAAGGTGTACCCGCTCAAGAAGTATGCGTAGTATGCACCTACAGAAAAACATTTTGGGGTTCTTCTCATAACGCGATCACTTTGCCGTCTTCTGCATACTCAACATCAAGGCTGTCTAGCCGGTCAAGCATATCTTTGCTCATGTGCGTGAGGACGAGACGTTTGCAACCAAGCTCTTTTCGCCGATTTATCAGGGTTTGATAGTCTATATGGAACTTCATCTCTTTGTCATATACGTAGGACTCGCAGATGAAGAGATCGGCTCCGGATGCCGCTTTTATCAGACTGTCAGTCCACTCAGTGTCTCCTGAGAATGTGAGCGTCTTTCCCGCCACCTCTACCCGGAGCGCATAGGGTGGTGCTCCACTCGCATGAACAACCCGCTCAGGGGTAACAAGAAGTGCTCCGAGCCTGGTTGGAACGCCCTCCGGCAGTTCTGCAAAATCAATCGGGAACCTCTGTTCTATCTGGGTAGATCCGGGAAACTGGACCTCCATAGAACGTTGAACACGCTCTTCAAGTCCAGGGGGACCTGCAATCAATAACGGGTTGTTTCGCCGTGAGATCATCTGTGAATCGAGGATGAAGAATGGAATGCCGCCGAAGTGGTCGCCGTGGAGGTGGGTGATGAGTATGGCATCGACATCGGACGGGCTCACGCCGAATCGTCTCATCGCGATTAGAGAGGATGCACCACAGTCCAGGAGAAAACCGATTTCACTTGAATTTACGAAGATACACGTCTGGAATCTACCACCGCTTCCAAATGCATCGCCGCTCCCAAGGAACTTAACTGAGACTTTTTCCAACCTCAATTCCTTTCCGCCGGTCTTAGGCCGGCTAATGTGCGCGGGCTAAGCCGCGTCCAGGAAATCGTGAATAGTTAATGGCCTTTTTCCTTACCAGCCCCCTTCTTCAGACGCCTCTTTGATTGATCAAGACGGAATAAGTCACTGACGTTTGTGGTCCTGTTTGAGGGCTGAGATAGCTGAAATCTGCGATTGGATGTCACCTTTGAAATGGCTCAGATTCTGGACAATGGCGTCGAGCTGCATTTCCCAGACATTTCCAAGGTCAGCTTTGAGGGAATCAATGATTTTCTGCGTTGATCGTTTCAGGAGTCCCCTGTATCGGCGATAAAACCGTAATCCGAGGAAAAGGTTGAGCAGGGCGTAGCTGACCAGGGCGGCAAGTCCTTTAGTGCTAAAAAGGGTGTGTATGCCGGAGAGAAAGAGGCGTAAAATGCTGGCCCCACCGGGAGCATCCAGGAGATCCCGCCAGGCTGTCTCTCCTCCTACGGCCAGCAGGAAAAGGCCGAAAAGTATTAGATACGTAATGAACTGTCGTATCTTGAATCCCCAAAAAGAGGGCAGGGTAGCGGCGGCCAAACGCAATTCAACAACGTGGAAAAAGTGTTCTCCCAGTTCTTCGAATACCTTCGGTACGTCCATAATCTCCCCGAACCGCTCCTTAAATGAGGAGGGGAGGTTCTTGCGAAGCATGCGCTGATTGATCCGGTCCTCAAGCCATTCCAGCCGCCTTCGAAAAGAAGTCCTGATTTCTTCCGGAGGAGCAAAATAAGAAGGGTCAGACGGGACGTTACTTTGTTCAGTGATCCGTTTTTTCCACTCCTGAAAAAGGAGGGCAAGGGCGTAGCCGGGACCTACCAGAAGGGAGGGGTCGCGTTGAAGGGACAAGACATCCTGTTTGATATATTTTCCCAGCCACAGATCAATGGCCTTCTGACCCGCCTGTATCCATTGTGAACGCTGTTCTTCCACATCTTTTATCGAGTTTTCAAGAATCCGATCAAAAGTCTCCAGATTGAGTACTTCCTTTTTAAAAGCGCTCATGAGATTTTGAACTTCCACATCCAAATTGCTTGCCTTGATGGCCGTTATCTGTTTGATGTCCCGCTGCTGGAAAACATAGCGCTTGAAGGTCGCAAGCTGATTCCACGGGGGGAGTTGATCGGAATCCAGAGCCCCCTGAGCAGAAATGACAAAGAGAAGTGGTTCCCGGACACCGTTTCCCTTGATATGCTCCTGAAACCGGTCGGTTACACTCGCCAGCTGCTCATAGCCGGTTTCAAGGCTTTTTCCCTGATAAAGCAGATCCGCCTTGTTCAGCACAAAGTAAAAGTTCTGCTCGGCCTTGGGAACCATCTGGAGAAATTCATAAAAGCGGCCGTCCGCGTATTTTTCCGGGGATGTGACCCAAATCAGAACATCGAGGTGTTCTAAAAAGCTGAGGACGTATTCGCGGTGCTCTCCCATAAGGCTGTCAAAATCAGGCAGGTCGCACAGGAAGATTTGTTGGATGGCATAGGCTTCATGGGTGATTTCTCGCCAGGGAAGATCGGTGGAAACAAGTGTGGGTGGCGGGATTGCGCCCACGTGTCTATAAACCAGTGCCTGGTCGGTGTGAGGCCGGCGATGGCTTGCAGAGGCAATCTCCGACCCTGCAAGGGCATTCATCAACGTTGATTTTCCTACTCCGGTGCCGCCGAGAAGTCCGATAGTGAGGTAACTCTCTTGTATGGAGGCAAGTTTTTCTAAAAGTTTCCCTGCTTCCTCGCGGAGCGACTGGGTTTCTTCACCGGTGAGTGAAAAAAAGGCCCGTTGCTCAAGGGCAGCCACGATTTGATCAAGTTCCTTTTTGAGGGATTGGACAGGATGTTTCATTTTCAACACCTTCTAAAATAGAACAGATAGCGATGGAAAGTGCCTAAAATGCCTAAATTGATCTAAAGTACCTGAAGTTAAAAAAAATGAAAGAGAGTTTCAAGCAAAATGTTAAGCCGTAGATCTAACAATAAGAGATTAAAAGATAAAATATCATCTAATTCCTGTTAATCCTGTCAAAGAGAATAAGATAGCTTTCTTTACTCAAGCGAACTTTTGAGTACTTCAAGATCTTCCAGGGACGTTGTCAGGGACTTGAGACAGTGTTCATAACGGTCACGTTGGTGACGCACCACGGAAACCAGTCCTTCTTGATAGCGCTTTGCCAGCTCCTTGGCAACCTTTTGAATTTCATGATATGCGAAGAGCTCCACGGCCCCCTGGGTCACAAAGGGGGCAAGGGCCGCATCCAGGGCCGCATCGAGGACAGTGAACCCTCCGCCTGCGACAGTCTCAAAGGACAGGATAAGAATCCCCCAGAGGAGAGACGTTGAGTAGATGCCCCATTCTTTGCTCTTGGGGATGCCCCGGGAAAGCTTGTTGAATGTCTCCTCCAGCCAGGCAGCCATTTGATCCTGTTCTTCCCAGACGCGCCGATTTATCTCTTTTTCGTTCATCAACACGCCTGGCTCCCGCAATTTTGTGAAAAGCGGTGAGGTCTCGTCTGAAGGCGATAGTTTTTCAAGAACCAAACGGTTGAATTTCAAGATGGACATCTGGACGGGTGTAAGATCGATCTTCTGGCGGACTCTTAAAAGCCCCTGTTTGTAGAGTTCATGATCCCCTCTACGCCGGAATCCAAGGAGCCTGAATGGAGTCAAAAGGACCTCTTTTACGAATCTGCGGGGTCCGGCAAGAACATCATATTTTTTGAAGAGTTTTCTGATTTCTGTTTGAAGATATCCCCGGCTTTCTGCTGTAAAGCGTTCTTGCTGTTCCTCAATGAGGTCCTGTGAAACCTTTTTATACACCGAATCCAGTCTTTCCAGCCATTGTTGCGCGGCCTGATTCTCCTTTTCCATAAGATCCATCAACCTGCCAACCTGTAATCTCAGGTCCTCGGAACGGCCCAAGTGCTGTTTTTTCCGGAAATCTTCACCCGTTTCCGGGGAAAGTTCTCGGGTAAGTTCGTTGATAAAGTCACGAAATGCCGTGTGCCCGGATATCCATTGAAAAGGGTCAGAAGGAGCAAAAGGGATTGACCATATTCGTTCTTTTTTAAGCACAATTCCCTGGTTCTCAAGTGTACGTGCTACTTCCTCATTAACAAACTTGTCCTGGGCCTTATTGAGGAGGAAAAAAAAAGGCTTTTTTTCCTGACTTATCCTCAGAAGCATTTGATAGGGGATTTCGTCCGCGTATTTTTCCTGGCTCGTGACAAAGACGGCAGCATCGGAGAGAAGGTAAAGATCATGGGCAATCTGACGGTTCACTGCCTCGACGCTGTCCAAATCGGGAGTATCTACCACAACAAGGTGAGCCCATTTTTCGCGATCGTGTTCTATGATGAGGAGATGACCCGGCTCGCCGCTGGCGGCATCAGACGTGAAGTTCTCAGTGGCTTGGCGTTCTATTTGAATGCCCCTAAAGGGGAATCCTTTTTCAACAGGGCAGTCTCTGTGCGCATAGACAATCGGACCGCAGGTCTTGGGCCTTTCTACTCCCATTTCGCTTAGAGGCCTTCCGCAAAAGACATTGAATAGTGTTGATTTACCTGTTCCCGTACCTCCGACAAAGACAACCCACAGACAAGGCATCGACTGCTTATAGGAAAATACGGCGAGTCTTTTGGGCAGGTCTTCCGCGAGCCTGTATATTTCGCCTGCTCCAGGGGTGAGTCCCGGGCATTTTATGTCACTCCTCAGAAGCCATTCACTTTTTAGAGATTCTCTGTTCGTCACTTCGGTTTTCGCGGTTGAATTCATTGAGGTGTCCATACCGGGTCAGAGGTTCATTATTTCCGTGCATTCCTACCGTTTCATTCTGGAAATAAAGGAAATTTGCGAAAAATTTAATTTATCTTAATAAATTCTCAACTTCTTGGCAAGGACAGTGGAATAACACAAAAGAATCTTGATTGCTCTTGGCAAAAGTGATGTGGTAAAATAGTATATATCATATTATTTGCAATGAGAGGGTAAGCATGGCATTGAAATGCGTGGGCAAATTAATCGGTATCGTGCTCCTTTTACTTTTACTCGGCTGCGCAGCGGGGATTTCCCCCAAGATGCGCTCCCAGGTGACCTATGCCGGTACTTTTTCGGACGTTCAAAAAGCCCCTGATAAATACATTGGGAAAATCGTTATATTCGGGGGCAAAATCCTCAATACCCAGGCCTCACCATCAGCCTCTGAACTCAACGTCCTTCACCTGCGCACCGACAGTCGGGATCGGCCCAAGGACGGCGACCAGTCCGAGGGCCGCTATTTAGTCCAGTCAGATCAGTTTCTCGATCCGGCCATTTATAAGAAGGAAGCTTTGTTGACGGTGGTCGGAAGAATCACTGGCAGTGAAGTGCGGGCTATCGGCGCATTTGACTACATCCATCCAAAGTTGAAGGCAATTGAGATTAAACTCTGGCCCGAGGCTGTCCGTAATTATCCGCGATTTCATATTGGCATTGGGGTCGGAAAAACGTTTTAGGGCACCCGAATTATGAGATACTCGAAAGACTGGCACAAAAGCGGGCAAACGATCGCCTCTTTGTTACTTCTGTCATTGATTTACAGCGCTCTTACGGCCTGTGCTCCGGCTCTTTCTAAACAATTTCGGGAGAAGGCTTTGCCACCTGTTTCCTACAATGAACTCCTTAGTGACCCAAATAAACATAAGGGCAGAAACATAATTCTGGGAGGCTATGTCCTCGAAGTAAAAAACGAGTCGGATGGCAGCCAGCTCACCATGCTCCAGGCACCACTCGATTTTCAAAACAGACCCCACTCACGTGATAAAAGCAAAGGCCGGTTCCTGGCGCGGACCGACAAATTTATTGATCCGGAGATTTACAAAAAAGAGCGGAAACTTACCGTTGGAGGTACAGTTGCCGGGGTTTCGGCGCAACCATTAGGAGACCGTATATATCGTTATCCGGTTATAGAGGTCGAGGAATTGTACCTATGGGCTGAGGAGACACGACAGGACTGGCCGTACGATCCCTATTACGATCCTTACCGGGACCACTGGGGTTATCCATGGTATTTTTATCACCGTCCAATAAGACCTTATCATCGGCGGTGACGGTCTCTTCCCTCATCATTTTCACGCCAACTACCATTCCGTTCGCTTCTTGAAGCTCAAATCCAGGTTCATTTGTGCGGCCAATTCCATGAGTTCGTCTTTCACCCTTGCGATAGTTTTTTCAACGAGCACATCAGCCTCCAGGCTAAGATCAAAGAGGGGGGCCCCTGAAAGAGGGGCCCTTGCAACCTGGGTGTTTAAAGATTTGATATTGATGTTGTGCCGGTGCAAGAGATGAACGATCTTCTGGACAATCCCGGGATGGTCAATTGACAGGACCTCAAATTTCAAGGGCAGGGCAGGCTGGGGCGGGATTGTTCTGAGGAGCACGAGAAGAGGGTCATGATGGAAAAACGTCCCCCATGGCCGCCATCCTATTGCAAGTGAACCCTCGGAACGCGTGCCGTTACCGTGGTCACAATTTCGTAATTGATCGTGTTGAGAGTAGAAGCGATTTCATCCACAGTAATGGATGCATCCCCCTGCCTGCCGAAAATGACTACTTCATCTTCTATATTCACCTGTGGGATGTTACCCACATCCAACATGGTCAGGTCCATACATACACGACCTGCAATGGGTACCCTGCGGCCGCAGACGAGCATGTGGCCCCGCGAGGACAACAAGCGGTTAAGTCCGTCAGCATAACCTACGGGCACTGTAGCAATGGTTGTAGGCTTTTTAGTTTCATAGGTAATCCCGTAACTGACTTTGAACCCTGCCGGCACCTTTTTTAGATGAATAATCCTGGCCTTTAGTGTCATTGCCAGCTTAAGCGATACCCGGCTTTTATTTACC
>CP070700.1:1854661-1858088 GCA_020349865.1 Desulfobacteraceae bacterium | reverse complement strand
GTATCTCACTGATAGAAGAATTATAAAATGGCGGTTTAGACTATAGAATTGATTACAATTTAAACTTTTTATAAACGTTCTCCATTTTGTTTACGATCATTCAGGGTAGAATTAATGGGTGAAACAAACTACGACTGCCATCACACCTTACCTTCTTCGGCCATCTCAATACACTTATTCATCACAAATTTTAAATATACATCGCAGGTACTTTTCCAACCCTTATCCTGTACCCATTGTTGGAAATCTTTAGAGTTGCTGAAGTCACAATGGGAAAGTGTCTTACAATCCGTGCTACCAAATTCTTTAAGGGAGTCACGATAAAGCTCTTCGACAGCTTGAATGGCTCTTTTTCTATCCGCTTCATGTTCCTCTGGAACTCCCTCTTTCCCTTGACCGCATCGAAATCCAATGGCGACGCTACTGCCAATAAAAAGACCACAAGTCGTTTGTCCAGACAAAATGGATCCCATGTATCCCCCCGTCGCCCATGAATATCCCTTTAAGGGCAAGTCCCACATGGCTTGCAAGCCTTGCAAGGTTGCTTCAGCTCAAGTATAAAGGTGCATCCGCTTATATGCCTTGGTTAAAACCGCTTCAAAAAAATCTTTATCCTTCATCATGTCCTCCTTTTCATTTGTGTGGTGGTTAAGTAGTCGATCTTCATTTATTTATTTGAGATATCATAAAAATTTTCAAGACTTCAATAGGACAGTTTCATAGCAGATAAAGAAACAAGACAAACTACCTTTCATGGTAGCTTTTTCGTCATGTCCAGCCAGTAGTCCATTCCCATTTTTTTGAACATCCTCTGAGCCATTTTCAAATGTGTTAAAGCTTTCAACCTTCGGCCTGTATCCTTATAGTGTTCTGCTAATATTAAATATCCTTGAGCACAATATGGTTTTAATTTTAATTCTTTCAGAACGTTGATTCCTTCCAAGATATACGCTTCGGCGCTTTGACTTTGAAATTTCTCCGCTTTGCCATATATCCTTCCCAGGAAGATTTTACACATGGCTTCGACCCATTTTTCATTACTATTTTTCGCTAACTTTAGGCCTTCCTCGACATGGCTTCGGGCATTTTTCAGTTTAGATGAATCGAAATCGACCATACCCAATAAAAGATGATGAAGCGATAGGAAGTAGGGGATTCCCGCCTCACTTTGAATGCTAAGCCCCTTTTCCATGTGTTTCCGTGCGGTTTCCAGATCGCCCTGCAAATAGTATCCCCACCCGAGACCCGTCCATACCATCCCCAAATAGACAACCATTTGTCCTTTTTCACAATAACGGATACTATTTTGTAAATGCTCAAGAGCACTTTTCCAGTCCCCCTTAATGTTCTGTCCCATGCCGTGGTCTAACTCTAACAAGCTCAAACTGTCAAGGTTATTGGTCTCAAGTGCAAAACGATGGCCTTTTTCAAACAGAGCCTTACCTTCATCAAAATTCCCCAACTGATCCATACTTAATCCGTAATACGAATGAAGTATGGAGTATACATTCCATGCTCTGCCAAAAGATTCTGATTGTTTTTTCGTTCTCTCAAGCAAATCAATGACTTTGGCGGCCACATCAACAGCTTTGAGATATTCTCCTGTAAAATTATACGCAATACATAAATCCATTCCAGCGGGGGCCATCAAGTCAATGTCACCTATCTCTTCAGCCTTCTTAAAAGCATCCTCGGAATATCGTATTCCTAGAATAAAATCCCCCTCTCTCACTGTATAGTAGATACCCTTTTGGCTAAGCAAATGTGCCAGACTCTTTTCATCCCCCAGTTCTCTGGAGAGATTCTCTCCTTCCTGAAGGATTTCGAGGGAATCTTCAGGATAAGCCAAGCGTCCCATAGGGATGGCCATGAGGAGAATAATCTCAATCTGTTTTTTCTTATTTTCCATAGTCTCGGACATCTTGGTTAATACCTGGATCGCTTCTTTGTAGTAGCGAAAAGCCTCCCAATTGGAATAGTTACGCACTGCTTTTGTCCCGGAAAATTTCAAATACTGGTAAGCCTTCTGCAAGTTCTCACTCTTTGAATAATGGTAGGCGAGCATTTCATCGAGCTCTTCCAGCTTGTCAGGATAAAGCGACTCGATGGCCTTCCCGATCTTTTCATGAATCTCACTTCTCCGCTTAACCAATAGGCTGTTATAGGCCACCTCCTGAATAAGGGCGTGTTTGAAGATATATTCCAGCTCTGGAAAAAGCCTCTTTTCGTATATAAACTCCATGCTCTGGAGGTTAAGGAGATAGGATTTGAGTTTTTCACGCATGTCTGTAATGGTCTGAAGAATGCGGAAGGCAAATTCTCTACCAATGACGGAGGCAAATTGCATGGTCCGCTTGAGGTTATCTTCTAACCGATCCATTCGGGCTGAGATGATCCCCTGGATGGTATCCGGAACCTGAATATCAGCTGCCTTCCGGCTTAACACATACGCTCTGTCTTTCCTCTCAATGGAACCGTTTTCAAGCAACGTATGGGTGAATTCCTCCATAAACAGAGGGTTTCCTACTGCGCGATTTAGGATGAGCTGTTTAAGTTCTGCTGCGACTTCCCCATCTTCTAAAATGGCCTGCACCAGTTCGGTACTTGAGGTGGAGCCGAGTTGGTCTACGCCGACCTTGGTGTAATAGGATTTACTTCCCCATTGATGGGTGTATTCCGGTCGATAGAGAAGAATCAGTAGGATAGGAGTGTTGGCCAGCCACCCGATCAGGTAGTCTAAAAGCTCCTCTGAGGTTTTGTCGATCCACTGAAAATCTTCGACAGCCAAGATTAGAGGCCTCTCTTGACTCAACCGTATCAGCAAGTCACGAATGGCTTCAAAAGTCTTCTCCCTTTTCTGCTTGGGTTCAAGGTTGATAAATCCTTCATCATCTACCTTGAGAGATAGGAGTTCCTGGAAAGGTGGTAAGACCCCCTTGAGCTTTTCATCCATATCAAGGATCTTTTCCTCCATCTTTTTCTTGATAATAACCTCTTGGTCTTCCTCCTTGATTTGAAAATAAAACCTCAAAATATCCAATATGGGCAGGTAGGTCATAGCGCCGCCGTAGTGCAGACACCGCCCCTCAAGATAGATATATTCTCCTTGAGACAGCTTGTTTCTCATCTCAAGCAATAGCCTGGATTTTCCTACACCAGCTTCGCCCACCAGCCCCACAACCTGACCGGCTCCTGATTTCACCTTTTCAAGGGCATCCATAAGGGTTGCCATGGAATTTGCTCGGCCCACAAACCGGGTAAGACCTTTTGAAACCGCCGCTTCGATTCTTGTTTCTAGCTCACTGGTCTTTATAAGCTCATAGATTTTTTGAGGTTCCGCTTTCCCTTTTACCTCAACTTTTCCCAAAGACCCAAATTCAAAAAAATCTTTCACAAGCCTGTGGGTGTGCTCTGATATAACGATGGT
>CP070700.1:1847497-1854561 GCA_020349865.1 Desulfobacteraceae bacterium | reverse complement strand
GAACGCTCGCGGAGAAGTAGTCGCTGCCATCAGCATTTCGGCGCCTGCGGTTCGGATGACCAAAAAAAGGATTGATAAGGAGTTCAAAGAAGAAGTGATTAAAACAGCACTCGAAATCTCTAAGAAGCTCGGCTTTAGAGATGCGAAGCCAAAAGAAAGGAGGTGAGCAGCCGACACAATATATCGTATGGGCTGGATTTCTTCACAAATGCGACACAACCAAAAAAAGGAGGATTAAGAAATGAGAAAGATAGTAACGCTCGGTATTTGCATGGCCGTCTTTCTGGTCCTGTTTTCAGCTAATTTGGCAGGAGCGGACCAAGTTACCTTAAGGTTTTCTGATTGGCATCTGACTGAAGACGTCTGGAATAAATCCCTCAACGAAGGCATGGATATTTTCCATAAGCACAATCCCAATATTAAGGTGACCTTGGAGCCGGTCTCCTATGGAGAAAAAGAGACGAAATACACGGTGGAGTCTGCGGCAGGCAGAGCGCCCGATGTTTTTCATGTCCACGCCTTTTCCCTACCCATGTTTTTTGGCAAGGGTTTTGCCAAAGACTTAACGCCCTTCATTGAAAAGGAAGGGGCTGGATTCCTGGATCCGTGGTATGACCTACCGCTCAAGTTGATGGAGCATAACGGCAAGATTCACGCTATGCCCGGTGATTACATGACCATGGTCTTGTTCTACAATACCCAGATGTTTAAGGACGCCGGGCTCGACCCCGACAAACCGCCCAAGACCTGGGATGAGTTCATCGATTATGCAAAGAAGTTAACTCGCGACACAAACGGCGATGGTAAAATCGACCAGTGGGGGTTCGGCACCCTCGGGTCCAAGAGCCCTGGCTTTACGCTCAGGTTCGGTCCCTTTATCTGGAGCTTCGGTGCTGATTACCTGACCCCAGACATGAAACGCTCGGCACTGGATTCTCCCGAAGCAAAGGAGGCTTTTACCTTTTTCGTAGAGCTCTACACAAAGCACAAGGTCGTTCCTCCGGGGTTGACGGCCATGGGTGCCCAGGATGTTCGGACTCAATTGGCCCAGAAAAAGGTGGCCATGATCATGGGCTCTGGCTGGACACCGCCAATTGTCAACAAAATCAATCCGGATCTAAAAGCCTTTGAAGTTCTAAAATGCGCACCGGCACCCACAAAGAGAAAACAAGCAACTGCCATCTGGCTCAGCTCCTGGGTCATGAGCCCCAATACCAAACACCCCAATGAGGCATGGGAACTGATAAAATTCATCACAAGCAAGGAAATCGAGCTGAAGTGGTTTGTTGATAACCGCGTCACCTCCTCTCGCAAGGATGTGAGCGGTGTAGCCCCTGAGATCCTGAATGACAAATTCGCAAGTGTGATGGCCTCGCAACTCCCCTACGGCAAAGTGGAGCCTCAGATAAAACAATGGCCCGAAATTATTGACACTTTTACCACTTCCCTCCAAGAAGCCATCGTAGGGATGAAAACACCCGACAAAGCTTTGGCCGAGGCTCACGAAAGGATTAACGCCATTCTGGCCAGATAAGACGGCCGTAGGATAAGCAAATTCTACTTACCAGAAAGGGAGCACTTAGCTGCTCCCTTTCCAAAAGTGGTTACGCTATCGGACTTCAATATGCGGATCAAAGATCGCCACATGTGGATATTTTTCGTGCTTCCGGGTGTTTTGCTGCTCATTTTGGTCCTGGGTTTCCCCGCCATCACCAGTATCTTATACAGTGTCAAACCCGAACAAGCCGGTGATGTCTCCTATACCCTTTCTCATTACTCGAACCTGCTAAAAGATCCGTTTTTCAAGACGACATTCTGGAACACGGGGATTTTCGTATTCCTTAGTGTCGGCACCCACATGATACTCGGCCTGGCTGTTGCTTTGGTATTGAACGGCGCCCTTCCGGCAAAGCCGTTCTTTCGTATCATCGCCCTGCTCCCATGGGTGGTACCTGATGTGGTCGCGGGGATTATCTGGAAATGGATGTACGATCCTATTTACGGGGCCCTCAATGATTTGCTGTTAAAGGTGGGGCTGATCAACAATCCGATAGAATGGCTCTCAAACCCGAAACTGGCCTTATTAAGCGTAATCCTCGTGAATCTCTGGCGAGGATTCCCCTTTGTCATGTTGATCCTTTTGGCAGGTCTCCAGGCGATTCCCCCGCAACTCTACGAGGCAGCAGCCATTGACGGTGCCACCAAGGTGCAGTCATTTTTCCACATCACCATTCCCGGACTCAAGAAGATGATTGTGGTGGCATTGGCATTGGATATCGTGTGGGAGGTCAGGCGCTTCGGGCTTATCCAGGCCATGACTCAGGGGGGACCGGGCGTCCTGACAGAGGTTTTGTCCACTTATACGTACAAACAATATTTTCAATTTTTCAGATTTGAGTACGCCTCGGCAATTGCAGCGGTCATGACCGTTGTTCTTTTGGCGGTGAGCCTTCCCTATATCTGGATGATTAGCCAGGAAGAGTGAAACTCATGAAGGCGACATCCTACAAGTTAAATGATGCCTTTTCCAAAACCATTATCTGGATCTTCCTGATCGCGGTTACCCTTTACTGTCTGTTTCCATTTGTCTGGATGCTCTCTACATCCCTTAAAACCGAATCGGAGGCATTTCGGATCCCTCCCACATGGATACCCCTCGAGCCAACAGGGGACAGTTATATTGGAATCTGGGTAAGGAAGAACTTCGGCATCTATTTCTTTAACAGCACCGTGATTTCCCTGGCTACGGCCTTGCTGTCCACCTTTTTTGGAGCCCTGGCCGGTTATGGATTTTCCAGGTTTTTGTTTAAAGGACGACGGTTTCTCATTGGTTTTTTCTTAGCAACACAAATGTTGCCTGGAGTGCTTCTGGTAGGTCCTTACTTCAAGATTTTAAGCCGGTTTGCACTCTACGATACGCGCACAGGTTTGATTATTGCGTTTCTGACCATTTGCCTTCCTTTTTCAACTTGGATGATGAAGGGTTTCATCGACAAGGTGCCGAACGAACTTGATCAGTCTGCAATGGTGGATGGATGCTCTCGGATGGGCATTTTCTTTAAGATTATTTTGCCTATAGTGGCGCCTGGGATGGTTGCTACTATACTTTTCGCTTTTCTTCTTGCATGGGGAGACCTTCTCTGGGCACTGTGTCTTACCAGTAGTGAACCCATGATTACCGTGACCTTGGGTATTGCCAGAACCGTGGGCGAGTTCAGGATTATTTGGCCCATGTTAATGGCTGGTTCACTCGTTGGGGGAATGCCTGCAATAATCCTTTATGTCTTTTTGCAGCGACTACTGGTTCAAGGCTTAACAGCAGGCGCTGTCAAGGAATAATGATTTGGAAGAAAGGGGTATGCAATGACTCTCGAACGTCGGGTTGCACTTGTGACAGGAGCAGGAAGAGGAATCGGCAAAGCCATCGCCGCTGTTTTTGCGCGGGAAAAAGCCCATGTTGTGCTTAATGATATCCGTCCGCAAAATGAGCTGGCAAGAGTGGCGGATGATATTTCTACCGGAGAGATTCAAATACTTCCAATTCATGCCGATGTCAGTAAGTTTGGTGAGGCGCACGAGATGATCGCGCGGGTTGAAGAAACCTTTCAACGACTGGATATTCTGGTTAATAACGCGGGAATTATTCGAAGAGGGACCATAGACACGGTCACAGAGGAAGAGTGGGATGAAGTGATCGGGGTTAATCTGAAGGGAACTTTCAACTGCTCCAAGGCTGTGGTGGAAATCATGAAACGCCAGGGAAAGGGGAAAATTATCAATGTTTCTTCCGTGGCCGGAAAAATGGGTGATATTACATCAGCACCCGGATATGGCCCTTCAAAGGCGGCAATCGATGCGTTTACCAAGACCCTCGCGAGGCAGTTGGCACCTTACGGTATTAATGTGAATGGCGTGGCACCCCATGCAATTGAAACCGAAATGAGTTCACAGTGGTCACCTGAGAAGCGGAAAGCCATAATTGAGGCCATTCCACTGAAGAGGTTAGGTAAACCGGAGGATGTGGCAGAAGCTGTCTTATTTCTCGCATCAGAGAAAGCCAGCTTTATTACGGGGGAAATCCTGGACGTCAACGGGGGTTTCTTTATGGACTAATTCGCTGGGGCCGAAAGGTCATTCATGACTTCAGTGGCCGTTTAGAACATAATCTTAATGCCAGCGAATCCGCAGGCAATCCTCGGATTTGTATTTATTGAGGAGGGGCGTTTGAAGAATTATGATCCTTGCAAGTTCCTGAATGGACTTTTTGATCTCGAAAATAAGGTTGCTGTGGTAATTGGTGGTACGGGTGTACTCTGCGGCACGATGGCGCGGGGGCTCCTGGAGGCAGGTTGTCGGATTGTCCTCGTGGGTCGCAACAGAAAAAAGGCTGATGCCCATTTTCAGCGCTGGGAAAGCCCTCCTGAAAAAGCAAGGTTTTTTAAAGCGGACGTAACACAGCGGGAACAGATAACCAAAATTTTGCCGGCAGTCCTCGAATGGTTTGGTGAGATAGATATCTGGATCAATGGTGCAGCCATTGCACCGCCAAAACCGTATCTTGAAATTACCGATGAGGAGTTTGAATCCATCCTAAATGTCAATTTGAAAGCGGTCCACTTTGGCTGTCAGGTCATCGGAGAATACTGGGTCAATCGAGGAAAAAAGGGTTGTATTATCAATATTTCTTCCATGGCCGCCATCCGCCCGTTGAGTCGATCATTTGTTTATAGCTTAAGCAAAGCGGGGCTCCTAAACCTGACTCAAAACCTTGCGCGAGAATGGGCTCCACATGGAATTCGAATGAACGCCCTTTGTCCTGGTTTCTTCCCCACCGAACAGAATCGGCAAATTTTAGATAAGCAAAGGATTGAGGCGATTATGAGGCTCACGCCCATGGCACGGTTTGGAAACCCGGAGGAGCTGATCGGCGCGACCCTATTGCTTGCCTCGGAAAAAGCGGGAAGCTTTATCACCGGGGCTAATCTGGTGGTGGACGGTGGTTTTTCCGTGATGTCCATATAGGTAAATACGGAAAAGAGATGAGAGTGCCAGATCTTTAAATTTCAGCTTAACTGAGGCGGGTTCGTGTTTTTCCATACGGCCTAACCGCAAGAGCATTTGCATTTATGGAAAAGAGGGAGGCATGACAACATCATACTTGATTCCCGCGCATGATTTAAGAGGCTTTGGTGAATCAATCTTTCAAAGGGTTGGCGTATCCAAGGAGAACGCGAAAGTGACTGCTG
The DNA here is from genome assembly GCA_020349865.1 of Desulfobacteraceae bacterium. The sequence continues at coordinate 1,849,315 of CP070700.1, read as the reverse complement.
AAATCCTCGTGGATGCCAACCTCAGGGGTATCGATACCCATGGTATCTACCTCAGCAATCTCTATGCCCGCCGATTGCAAAAAGGACTAATCAATCCGGCTCCCAAGTTTAGTTTTGAAAAAAAGAGAGCTGGTATCGGTGTCTTGGACGCGGATTTCTCTTTGGGCCAACCTGCCACATTTGAGGCTGCTCGCAGGGCTGTTGCACTGGCTCAAGATGCGGGGGTTGGAATCGTCACCGTCAAGAATTCCAACCATTTTGGGGCTGCTGCTTACTACGGAGAGTATTGCGCGAGGCAAAACTGCATCGGTTTGATACTGAGCGACGGGGAATGCGATGTCGTTCCCTTTGGTGGGAAGGAAAAATTTATGGGAACAAACCCGTTCTGTTGCTGCGTTCCTGCGGGCACGTCTCCGTGGTTTTGTATGGATATGGCCACCAGTGAAGTCGCTTTTGGTAAAGTCCGTGCCGCAGCAGAAGCCGGAAAATCAATTCCACCCAACTGGGCGGTAGATAGAAATGGTAAGCCCGTTACTGACGCAAACAAAGCGTATGCCGTAGTCCCCATGAGTGGAGCGAAAGGATATGCCCTTGGTCTGATGCTTGAAATCCTTTCGAGCCGCCTCACTGCAATGCCCTATGGCCCCCATATCATTCGCAAGTTTGATGACTGGGAGAATAAGGCCTTCATGGGGCATTATGTTCAAGCGATCGATATTTCGGCTTTTTGTACCATAGATGAATTTAAGAAACGGATGGATGAACTGCTCGCAGACCTGAAGAACCAGCCAAAGGCCCCCGGTTTTAAGGAAATTCTAATTCCAGGAGAACCTGAATGGCGAACCAAGCGACGTCGTAAAAAAGAAGGGTGTCCCATTAGAGAAGAGGACGCAAATCTGCTTCGCCAACTTGGAGAGGACTTAGGTGTTCCTTTTCCAGTTTAGAGTGCATGGCTTAGCGGAAAGAATGGAAAGGAGGCAATGTCATGACCCTCAAGATCCGAAAGGAAACATCTTGCAGATATGATCTGGTCAGCCTAGGGGAATGCATGATTCGCCTGAGCCCCCCTGGACACGAACGTTTGGAATTTGCCCGTCGGCTGGAGGTGTGGGTGGGTGGCGGAGAATACAATGTCGCTTATGCCTTGGCCCGTCTGGGATTGAGAACGGGATGGGTGGGTAAACTACCCCAAAACCCACTGGGCCGCCTCATTCTTAACCATGGAAGAGCTGTGGGGGTCGGCATGGAGCATGTGGTCACGGTTCCTTTTGATGGTGTAGGGAAGAAAAACCGCGTTGGCCTGAATTTTACTGAGGTTGGCACGGGATTGCGTTCAAGTGTGACCATGTATGATCGCGGCCATTCGGCAACTTCCCAGATGCATCCTGGTGATGTCGATTGGGACGTTCTGTTTCAAAAAGAGGGAGTTCGCTGGTTTCATTTGGGTGGAATATTTACGGCGCTTGCCGAGCATACTGCGGAGGTGGCAGCGGAGGCCATGCAGGCGGCAAAAAAGACAGGCACTGTTGTCTCTTATGACCTAAACTTCCGGTCGAAGCTATGGTCCAGTGAGCAAGCACAGGAGGTCACGCGACCATTGGTTCAATACATGGATTTTATGATCGGGAATGAGGAGGACTTCCAAAAGGTACTAGGGTTCGAGGTTGAGGGTGTGGATGAGAAGCTGATTAGTTTACCAATAGAAAACTACAAAACCATGGTTGGCCGGGTCATGGAGAGTTTTCCTCATCTCAAAGGTGTCGGCACCACTTTGCGGGAAGTCGTAAGTGGACTCATTAACCACTGGAGTGCCATTCT
>CP070700.1:1844428-1847397 GCA_020349865.1 Desulfobacteraceae bacterium | reverse complement strand
TTTGCCAAAAGATCTTTTGTTTCCGCGGCAAAGCCCACCAAGAGGTAATCAGACTCTTCCCTGGCATGTCCCAATTCTGTCAGGATGTCCGGGTTCTTTAGCAATTCCAGAGAAAGGGAATCTCCTTCTTTCTTTATCTTATGGGCCGAACTATCTTTTGGCCTGTAGTCGGAAACCGCTGCTGCTTTTATGACGATATCACACTTGGGAAGATTGTCAAAAACGGCCTTCTTCATATCGTCTGCCGTTTTTACGCCCCAAAATTGAACGCCGTAGGGTGGCTTTAGGTTGGTCGGTCCACTTACAAGTGTCACCGATGCCCCTCTGCATCTGGCTGCCCTTGCCAGGGCGTAACCCATTTTCCCGGAAGACCGGTTGCTGATATATCGGACAGGGTCGATGGGTTCTATAGTTGGGCCTGCAGTCACAAGGATCTTTAAGCCTGAGAGATCCGGCCGGGTGATAAGAATCAAGGCCTGCTCCATAATATCTTCCGGTTCTGGCAGCCTTCCGGGACCTTCTGTACGGCAAGCGAGTTGCCCTTTCCCCGGGTTCATAACGGTAATGCCCCTCTTCGTGAGTATGCTGAGATTATCTTGAACAGCGGGATTTTCAAACATCTGGCTGTTCATGGAGGGACAGACCAGTATCTTGGCTGTGGCCGGGAGCACCATGGTGGACAAAAAATCATCCCCAATCCCGTGTGCCATTTTGGCAATGAAATTGGCCGTTGCCGGGGCAATGATGATCAGGTCCGGTTCCTGACCCCATGAAATATGGTCTATGGATGTCCCTTCCCTGTCCCACATGTCCCAGATAACCCGGTTTCCTGAAAGGGCTTCAAACGTAAGGGGTGTCACAAAACGAGTGGCATTTGATGTCATGGCCACACTTGTGTTGGCATCCGCCTTCACAAGAAGTCTGACCAGCTCTGCCGCCTTGTAAGCGGCGATCCCACCACTTACTCCCACTATGACCTTTTTCCCTTTCATATCTCCTTAATTACTGAAGGCCCGGGTTGATTGTCCTTATGGCCTCACTATTCCTTCCTTAACTATTACAATATCTCAAAACACCATTCATTTGTCCCTGAAGCCCAGTTCAATATCCACCAAACTCTTCCAGTTCACTCTGCGCGATTCTCGTAACCCAGGCTTCATCCTCACTCAGTATGGACATGATCTTTTTCCCTTCCGCAGCGGCCTCTTTATAAGTTGAAAAAAAACCGGCACGGAGCCTTGTCCAGTCCTGTCCCTTTACTCTTGCCTTGCTAAGGTAAACCATGTACCCATTTTTCATCAGTGCAATAGCAGACGGGACAAGGGTTTTAGTGTTTTGCGAAGAAATCACGTTAACCACCCAGGTCTTTTCTGCCAATTTTATCACGTTCTCTTTTGCTTCTGTTGTAGTTACAAATTTCAGGTTAAGCCCTTCGGGTAGTTCTTCGTTCTCAAAGCTCTCCAGCACTTTCATTGCATCAGATGTATCCAGGTTCAGCTTAAAAAGACTGGACCATTTTAAGTTGAAAGCCTCAACTACTTTCATGCCGCCAAGGCTATCCATGTTAAGACGGAAAAGACTTGGCCACTTTAATGAATCCCCGTACACATCTTCGCGCCCCGCTATTTTGAAAAGGCTATCGCCCTTTTGCACCTTGTAGTAGCCATCCTCTTCTTTGATTGCTGCCTGCTCTTCTGGTTTCTCCACCAAAGGGGGCAAATCTGGTTGCTTTTTTTCAAGGACGATCGTTTCAGTGACTGTAGAGGGCGTTTCTTCCGGCTCACTAATTTCGGCTTCCTCGGCCAACGTAACCGGAGATGCCTTTGGTGCAGGCTTTTCTATGGGAACCACGACCTTGGGCGTTTGAACTTCTTTTTGTTCCTCCTTTGAACAGGCCGCCCAAAAAACAAGGGCAACGGAAATACAAAAAACGGTCACAATGCGTCTCATAAGCAACAGGGTTTTACCGGAGGAATACTCCCCATCAAAATGCATGAATTCCCCCCTGAAAGATAAAAGAAAAAGCATAATTCAAGCCCACATCCTAACGCTATCTCAGGCTCAATCCGGAAAGCCGATTGTCCCAAGTCAAAATGCCCAAAGCCTTCCGGTCACAGGTGCGGAATTGACACAGGCCTGTGTATGGCATCAGAATAATTCCATTAAAACCTAAAAAGAGGCCCTTGACAACAAAAAACTAATATTCTCAGCAAACCTTCTATGTCACATTGAACTATGCTAAAAATTGAAAAACAATAGGGGTGCCAGGTCTTTGTTTGACTATTGCCAGTAAGGCAGGTTAATGCAGCAATTGAAAAGCGTTCGTCAATATTTTACTTGAACCCCATACCCATGGATTGAGGTGCCATTGGTATTCTACATCTTTTACAAAAAGTTTTCCGGTTTGCTAATAACGAATGGGCATTAACGCATTACTTAACCAATCATAATGTATGGGAAAATCACAATGAACGAGTTGAAATACTCTATAAATAAGGTTGGTCCAATCGTTTACAATTTCACCGTATTGCGCTAAGATTTTCAAAAAATGAGGAGGATGAGGAATGAAATGTGAGAAGTGCGGCGATGCAATAGAAACGGGAGAAGAGCGAGAGCACCACGGGCAGACCCTGTGTGAAGAATGCTACATGGACGCCCTTTCCCCGGCGCGTACCTGTGACCCCTGGGCCGTGCACAGCGCAAAATCTTTTGTCAAAAAGGACGGCAAGGGGCCAGAAGTCAACCCGATCCAGGCAAGAATCTTGGAAATACTCAGTGAAACCGGAGGAGTGGAACCAGGCGTCTTGGTCGAGAGACTGGGCATAAAACCATCCGATCTTGAAAGGGAGATCGCGTCGCTCCGGCACATGGAGAAGGTGCGAGGCGAACTGAAGCAAGGGAAAAGGATTATCCGGCTGTGGTAAGGAAATGGATACTATGCATTACCCTGATCCTGATCGTCTTCTGCG
>CP070700.1:1836420-1844328 GCA_020349865.1 Desulfobacteraceae bacterium | reverse complement strand
GCTTAGCTCCTTAGTCTCAGACCTAACATGCCTTGCCGTCTGACCAACAAGATGAAATCAAAAGATATTTGCATGTACATATTCTGCCTGTCCCAGGATTTCCAGGTATTAATATTTGCCGGAGAGGGTTTTTTCTTGCAATAGCCGCTACCTGCCAATCAAACAGATCCGGTGCATTATTGCGCTGCAAACGCTCCTTTCGAGCTGCGCCTGTCTTCTTCCTATAAGACAGATTAATGGGGTTTAAGCATGTTCAAATGCATCATCTTCACATCACCGGAGGCCCTCTCGCAATTTCATGACACTCCACCTTACGGATCCCCGATTGAGATTGCATTTATGTGTCTTCCTTCCATGCCACGTAATTTTTCTTGACTTATATATATTTTTTATATTAACTTATATTCATGAGTTTACTACTTAATTAATTCTGTTATATTTTATTATTTTATTATAATTTTAATACAATTGATAGTTTTCGCTTCCATCTTGCCCCAAAGCCGGCGCTCGTTACGTTGGGAATAACCCCCAAGGCCTGATACCTGTTTACGCAAACCTTAGGAAAAGTAAGCAAAGTATGATTTCGTCTTAATTCAAAGCCTATAATACTCTACACAGGAGGTTAAAATGTATGGCAAAATTGAAATGAAAGTCCTTGCTATCTTAACCACCTTGATATGCCTTGTTTTTTCGAGTGCTGTGTTCGCCCGGGGGGGAGAATTCTCGGCTAAGGTATATCCCATTGATGGCGAGCCCATGCTCATAGACAACTTCACTATGAACGATAAAACGAAATTATACGCTGAATGGAGGGGAAGCTACATTACGCTGTTATTCCAGGAGATTAAGACGATTCAATACTTAGAGCCTGGTAGTCATACCTATGGTGTGGAGATTACTTTCAATAGTGGGAGAAAGGACGAGTTTGTCCTGATGCCGGGTGTGTTTCATGGAAGATCTTTGTTTGGAGAATGGTCGATGCATCCCGAAAAAGCCGTAACCATTGAAATCAACCCTTCATCGCTAACTGTCATTACCGCTGAAGCGGAATACAGAAACTTCGATCAAGTAATCCTCAAGAATGGAGATACTGTCAGTGGACAAGTTTTGACAAAGGCGTTCAAAATGCGCACATCTTACGCCACCCTAAGCTTTGAAACACCGCAAATCGGTTACATAGATTTTGATGGAAAAGGCCAAAACAGGGATGTCATGGGCCTCTGGATTGGTGATACCTTGAGTGGAATCCTTGAGGCAGAAACTATCAAGCTTGTGATGAGGTCCGGAGCAGAATTAAGTTTACACAAAGATAAAATAAGAACAATAAACTTCATCCTCGTCAAGAAATAGAAATTAAAGAAATCGCTTAAATCGAAATGTGCGGGCCTAAACGACCCGCCTTTACGCCATGATTCATGGCTTTGCCACCGCCATCTCTAAAACAATTTTCAGCCAGAGCCTAATACCTAACTCTGACCCGGCCCTCGGGGCCAGGATTTCTACGCCACATTAAACTGACCTAACACCATATCTTGTATAAGATCCCTCAACCGAACTTACTGCAATAACTCCAACATACTGAACCCGTTCTGCCCAGGACATCTTTAACCATACACTAATCAGAAGTTTACTCGGCCTTTGAAAATACCGATTACCTTATCTAATCATACACCCAGCTTTCCTCATGAAAAAATCTGTGGCCGCACAACCGACCGTTGATTTCTTGTAAATAGAGCAGTTTCAGTGAGATTACAGAGAGAGATGCTGATATGTTAATCTGGCATTTTATTAACTTGCTTTTGTCATGTAATTACTTGTCATCGTCAAATATCTAATGTATTTAATTAATTTCCAACCCTACGATGGCACTCTACCAAGGAGGATTATTATGGCTGAAAATGAACTTCATGAGGCTGTCACCGTGTTTCGCAGGTTCAATCGTTTTTATACAAAACAAATCGGTCTTCTCAACCAGGGGCTTTTAAAAACCCGTTTCCCCTTAACACAAGCACGCATCCTTTATGAACTGGCTCAACACGAGCAATCTACTCCTGGCGACATTATCAGCGAGCTCAAAATCGATCCGGGTTATCTCAGCCGCATCCTGAGCAATTTCGAAAAAGAGGGACTCCTGAGCAAAGTCCGTTCAAAGTCAGACTCTCGTCAGCGGATTCTGAAACTCACCACCCAAGGCAAGAAATCTTTTTCGGTGCTCAACGAACGATCCGGCAAAGAAGCTGAAGCGCTGCTGCTTGGCCTGTCCGAGGAAGATCGACATCGTCTCCTGCATGCAATGCAGGTAATCGAAAACATCCTTGGAATGGAACAAAAACCACCGATGTCCTATCTGCTTCGACCCTATGAACCCGGCGACATCGGTTGGATCGTACACCGCCACGGAGTTGTCTATTCGGAAGAGTACGGTTTTGATGAGACCTTCGAGGCTCTGGTCGCAGAAATCTTGGTGCACTTCATCCGCAAACATGATCCGAAACGGGAATACATTTGGATCGCTGAGCAGGAGGGAGAACGCGCCGGGTCAGTCATGGTTGTGGACACGGGCGACCAATTCGCGCAATTGCGCCTGCTTTTCGTTGAGCCAAAGGCCAGGGGAAAAGGTATCGGCATGCGGCTTATCAAAGAGTGCATCAACTTTTCAAAACGCAACCACTACCAGAAAATCAAGTTATGGACACAGAGCAACTTGCTGGAAGCACGCCATTTATATGCGAAGGCAGGCTTTGAATTGATTGAGAAGTATTCGCACAAAAGCTTCGGTCATGACTTGATCGCCGAGTTCTGGGAGTTGCCGCTGCACGGCTGAGCGCGCGCATAGGTCGCAAAAAAGACACGTGCCCAATATCTTATACATCTTTGAAAATCAGACGAGGAAATGGGGTCTGATCTTGCATTGTGAATTAGGAAAAATAGATCAACACTTAATGTCAATTGCTATTCCAAGATCTGGCACCCAACCATACTGAACATACTCTGTCGGGGAACGGCCCCGAGTTTATGGCTCATCCGGTACACCAAATTTTAGGAAGTCTGATTGTCCAGACGCATTACGTCGAACCCGGCAGCCCTTGGGAGAACGGCTATAATGAGAGCTACAATGGTAAGTTAAGGGATGAGTTGCTCAACAGAGAAATATTCTTTGCACTCAATGAAGCACAGTTGACAATTGAAAGATTGCGCAATACAACATGGTCAACCCGCACAATGCCTTGAACCATCGCCTACCAACACCTGATACAGTGTTATCCTAAGACAATGTGCCGGCTTTTGTCATATTGGGTTTACAACGTTTGCGGAAAAAAACTTTAAAACTCCAACTTACAAGGTGGGACATAATACGGGAGCAGGTCAACACATTAACCCGGTAATTTATCTTTTCCTCCGAGTCTGCCTAATGCTGCTGCGGATAAATCACAGCTAAAAGCCGCCCCGCGAAACCGGCTTTCAGCCGCGATCTTTATTTCAATTCCTTCTACTGCTTTTTTAGAACCAGCACATCGACTTTCCCCTCAAGGGACTTCTTGAAATTGAAGGCGTCTTGTTCGTCACCGACGATGGCTCCGTAATGCATGGGGATGGCCAGTTTTGGATTAATAGCCAAGGCTGCCTTAACGGCCTGGTCGGCAGTCATTACATAAGTGCCTGAGACAGGGAGCAGTGCAATATCCACTTCAATGTCTTTCATCTCAGGGATGAAATCAGCATCACCCGCATGATAGAACGTGATCCCTTCAATCTCAACTACAAAACCCAACCAGTTATTTGCCTTGGGGTGAAAGTCCTTGTCTGTGTTGTAGGAAGGAATGGCCCGGATCTTGATATCATCCACATTGAGAGACTCCCCCGGTTTCATAACCCTAACATCACCGGAGAGTTTCTTGGCGGAATCCTTCTCCGTTACGATAACCGTTTTGGAATCCTGGATCTTTGCCACATCCTCCGGCGAGCAATGATCAAAATGGTCGTGGGAAATGAGGATTAGGTCGGCCTTAGGTCCGGCCGAAATTGAATAAGGGTCAAAATATACTGTCTTTTTTGCATCAATGCGAAAGCCGTCATGACCGAGCCAGGTTATTTTTTTTGAAAAATCTTCAATCGTCATTTGTACCACCTCCTAATATTTATATGCTAATCTTGCTGTGGGTTTCAGGCCTCAACCCACATTACAACTCATTGAGTACCAAAGTTTACAATGGCTCCAGGATAATCTTATGATCTACCAGGGAAAGGCTTTTTACCTTTGCTTCAATTGTCTCCTCCTCACCGAACATATTGATCAATTTAACTTGGCCCTCCTGATTCTCAAGTGCATCAACGCTTTCTAGGACCAGTTCTTCCTTACCGTCTTTTAAGATATACGCTGTTGACTCACACATCTTCATTCATCTCCTTTATAATTTCTATGACTTGGGCAACCAGGTGGGGCAAAGGTTCATCTGAAGCACCCGCTATCCTGACATTTTCCTGTATGAGGGGGAGCAAGACCTTTTTTGCTTCGCATGAACTGACCGCGCAGGCCATCACTTGCGTCACCTCTCCCATCATTGCGTTAGCCATCAAAATAGACAGGGGTCCAATGATAACATCCACTTTCTTACTTGTCTGTGCAATGGCATTTTCACCCGTACCCCCCCTGTTGGCCCCGGCTTTCATCATTCTTGAAGTCGCTATTGAATTCGTGCCCACCGCTAAGATCGTCAAATCATTACCAAGAGATTCCCTGAGTCCCTTGATGATTGTGCCACCAATTCCACCACCTTGCCCATCCATTACCATTATTTTCACTGTATCACCTTGAAAAATTGTGACAGTTTACCACTTTGAAAAAATCATCATTTGACTATCGGGCCGTGGGTGTCTCATTCAGAAGGGCCGCAACACAAATTCTTGAAAGCTTGTCGAACGCCCCCTTGTCCTTGAACAGGGACGTGGAGCAGGCAGTGCAGATCACTGTTTCAAGGGAGTCTGTCTTCTGGGGCTGTCCTGAGCTGAATTTTAAGGCCAATCCGTCGCTCGATGGAATGAGGCCGTTTTTTGCGACCCTTCTGAAAGAGACACCCGCGGCCCTTTTTGCACTATCTTCAAACAGCTAAACTGTTACGAAAAATTTAATTGCATACATGCTTAAATACCTTTATATTTTCTATTTTCTAACACTAAACTATTAATAACAAGAGATTTCGTCTATGGTTTTTCAGACCATTTTTTTCATTGTGGCCGCCTATGTTCTTGGCTCCATTCCATTTGGAAAAATAATTGCAAATCAGGTCGCGCGCATCAATATTACTCAGCGGGGAAGCGGAAACATAGGGGCTACCAATGTGGCAAGAGAACTCGGTGTTACCTGGGGCATTGTCACCCTAATTCTTGACATGCTCAAAGGCTTTATTCCTGTTTTTCTCTATGCCCATTATGTTTCACAAACGGGTTTTGGACATGAAACGGGCCTTTTTGCGGTAGGTATCTCCGCTCTTTTGGGCCACCAATTCTCAATATTTTTAAAATTTCGCGGAGGAAAAGGAGTTGCCACGGCAGTAGGCATATATCTCGTGATATCTCCCCTTGCCTGTCTTTTGTCTTTCCTTGTTTTTATTCTAACGGTCTATAAATGGGACTTTATATCCCTTGGCTCCATGCTGTCAGCATCTGTTATGCCAGCCCTTTTGGCCCTTTTTGGCAAATCACCAGTCTTTATAATCGGTTCTTTCATTGTGGCTGCTCTTATTTGCTTCAAACACGCTGAAAATATTCAAAGGCTATTAAAGGGGGAAGAAAGGAGGTGGAGAGAGAGGAGAAGTCAACCAAGCAAACCGAGAAGCCTGTCCAATTCCTCATCAGAGTAGAAATAGACTACAATACGACCTTCACGCCCCTTTTTCTTGATATCCACCTTTGTGCCCAGCGAACGCTTTAGATTGTCTACCAAGGACTGGTAGTAGTAATCGAGTTCAGACCCCTTGTTTTCTGAATGTGTTGGGCTCCTCCTCTTTTTAGCAAAAGACTCCGCCTGCCTTACAGAAAAGCCCTTTTTTATGAACGCATCCCTGAGGGCCTTTTGCTCCTGAGGGTCCTGGATTCCTGCCAGTATACGTGCATGGCCCATGCTCAACTGTCCATCGATAACATCCTTTTGTATAATCACCGGCAGCTTGAGTAGCCTCAACAGATTTGCGATAGAAGACCTATCCTTCCCCAGCCTTTTTGCCAGGGACTCCTGGGTGGTTCCCGCCTCCTCCAGTAGCCGCTTGTAGGCAAGGGCCTCTTCAATGGGGTTCAGGTCCTTTCTGTGAATATTTTCAACCAGGGCCAATTCCAATGACTCATTGGGTGTTGCTTCTCGCACTACAACGGGAACGCGCTCAAGCCCTGCCTTTTGAGCTGCCCGCCACCTTCGTTCTCCCGCGATAAGCTGATATCCTCGTTCCGTTCTGCTTACCAGCAAAGGCGTAACAATTCCTTTTTCTCGAACCGAGTTTACCATTTCTTCCAGGTCAGAGGCAGCGAAGTCCTGCCGGGGCTGGTATGGATTGGCTTCTATCGCCTCAACAGGACATTGAAAAAACTGCTCTTCGCCATCCTCCAACTTACTTGCGTCAGGAATAAGCGCTGCCAAACCTTTTCCAAGGGCCTTTCTCTTTGCCATTCTATTTTATTCCTTTTTCAATCAATTCCTTAGCAAGGGCCAAATATTTTTGAGCGCCTTTGCACTTAATATCGTATAAAATAATTGGTTTTCCATGGCTCGGGGCCTCGCTCAAACGCACATTACGGGGAATAACGGTTTTAAAAACGCTTGTCTTAAAGTGGGTCCTAATCTCTTCGGCCACTTGCTGCGACAGGCTATTACGTTTATCATACATGGTCAATAAGATCCCCACTAACCTGAGCGTTGGATTCAAGCTCCTTTTTACCGCCTTAAGCGTATTCAATAACTGCGACAATCCCTCCAGTGCGTAATACTCACATTGCAGCGGAACCATGACCAAGTCCGCTGCTGCCAGGGCATTTACAGTCAGAAAGCCCAATGACGGTGGGCAATCTATAAAGACATAGTCATATCTTTCTCTCAGCTGTGATAGTCCTTTGCGGAGGCGAAACTCCTTGTGCTCCACGGAGGCGAGCTCAACCTCTGCACCAATCAAATTGGCTGTGGCACCTATTACCTGCAACCGTGAAAGAACGGTCTTGGTGATGGCTTCTTCCACGGAAACGGCGTTCAGTATTAAATCATAGAGGCCTTTGTTAAGGGCCGAGCGGTCAATCCCGAGTCCTGTGGTGGCATTTCCCTGGGGATCACAATCGATAAGAAGGCATGTCTTCTTGGCAGCCGCAAGGGAAGCTGAAAGGTTTACGGCAGTAGTTGTTTTTCCTACCCCGCCTTTCTGATTGGCAATGGATATGATGTATCCCATAAAGCTATTCAAGCCCTGATTGATAATAATCATTCATAGGTAGGCCAAGGCGTCACCAACTTGAAAAGAAAGATATTTGAGACAAGTCGATAACAAAATTGATGGTGTTTAAAAAGTTAAAACCAATGTTTCACGTGAAACATTGTCTTGTTGAGGTACCAACTTTGATAGTTTCGTAAAAAGTCTTATGAACGGTCATTCCGAGGAGTGAAGCGACGAAGCAATCTCCTGATTTCAAGTAATTACACTAACTGAGATTGCTTAGCTTCGCTCGCAATGACAAGTGAAATGACTTTTTACGAGTACATCAACTTTAACACCGTATATTTTTACGGCGTACTCCTGACCCTTTCTAACCTTGTCCCAACCAATTACCAGACAAGTTAAAGAAAAGGCTCTCTGCCTTTCACTCTCAGTTTTGTTTATAAAATGACTGAAGAAACTCGTCCTCCTTTGGCGACAAATTGAATCTAAGTGC
>CP070700.1:1820962-1836320 GCA_020349865.1 Desulfobacteraceae bacterium | reverse complement strand
TGCCTATGAAACAGGACAAAAAACTCATATTCTTTCAACCCTTATCCGGCCGGGAGGAATGGAATCATCGGGTTCTATCCTTATGACTTTTGCGCCCGTCTTTCTTTTTAGCAACTGGAGCCCCTGGTTTTTATAACCTCTGACAAGGGGAACTTCTTTTTTGGATACACGGATTTTGATCTGCGAGACCACACCCCAATCTGGCAGGTCATTCTGTATGTTTTGGTGCTGTATGTTTGAGCGCACAAGAAATCCGAAAGCCGTATGCCAAGGGCCGGCTAAAATCCGGCCCTTTTCCAACAGGGACGGCGAGCTCATCAGCCCGATCCTAATGACAGGAATCCCTTGCCTTTCAAGTCTAACACAACTTTCAGCGCATATTTCTACTGCCTCCTCAAGCCCTAAGGGTTCATATCGTCCCTCCCGGTACAAGCGTGCCATTTCTGTTCCGCGGATAACCACTGCCGGATACAACCGGACCAAATCCGGGCTTAATTTTATGACCTCTGTGATCGTTGATCGAAACCTTTCCCCAGAATCACCGGGCAGGCCTGGCATGAGCTGGATTCCCACCCTTAGTCCGTGTGCTCTGAGGGTCTCAACCGCCCTAACTGTATCCTCGGCCGTATGTCCCCGTTTTGAAAGCACTAAGACTTTGTCATCCATAGATTGGGCGCCCAACTCGACGGTTAAGACCCCGTAGTCTTCCATGATTTTCAAACGCTTTTCGTCGAGGGCGTCCGGCCGGGTAGAAACCCTGATAGAGAGGAAAAACCCCTGTTTCAGATAAGGTGCTACAGCTCCCAAGAGTTCACTCATTCGATACAAGGGGAGCCTGGTAAAAGTTCCTCCATAAAAGGCCACTTCCGGCTTTCTCCCCAAGTCAAAGTCCTTTGACCGGATAGCCTTATCAAGGACCCTTTCAACGTGAGCACTGTTGATAGTTTGGCAGGACTGTGAGGTGATGCTCTGTTGCTCGCAAAAGATACATCTATGGGGACATCCCTGGTTGGGAATAAAGATAGGTATAATTAAAGATTTCAACTTCCCTTAAGGCACAAAAAAGCCTCCCTCGCCACTTTTTGTTCTGCCTCCTTTTTGCTCTTCCCCTCTGATTGTCCAAGGGTTTCCCCGTTAATGGTCAATACCACGGTAAATGTTTTGTCATGGGCCGGCCCTGTCTCCTTTACCAGGCGATATTTGGGAAGTGTTTTGTAAGTCTCTTGCGTGTATTCCTGGAGCAGGCTTTTAAAGTCATGGACCATTTCATGGGTTCCCACTCTCGCAAGCAATGGTGAAAATAGTCTGCGAATAACCTCCCTGGTCTTATCAAATCCCGCATCAAGATAAAGGGCACCGAGAAGGGCTTCCACGGTGTTTGCCAGTATGGAGGGCTTTTCCCTCCCGCGACTCTGTTCCTCACCTCTACCCAGGAGTATGTAGTTCCCCAATCCCAAGGTCAAGGCAACCTGGTAAAGTCCTGCCTCGTCAACCACAGCGGCCCTATACTTTGACAAGGCCCCTTCCTCGGAATGTTCAAAGCGATCCATGAGCAAATGACTAATCGCCAGGTCCAGGACCGCATCTCCTAAGAATTCCAGCCGCTCATTGTCTTCTAGATCTGAATTGAACAGTTCATTTACATATGAAGAATGCCGGAGTGCCTGAGAGAGCAATTCGGGCCTCTTAAAGGTGTGCCCCAGTGTTTCACTAAGTTCATCAATTGCTAATTTCTGGGAAGAAGCGCCCATTGTCTATCCATTAATATAACCTAACTTTTTAATAATTAATCCATGCCAATATGTCAATATGACACGTGAAGCAAAGATTATCTCCGTTTTGAGGATTTTGCAATTGAGGATCAAAAAGATATGGTGTTAATATTTATTTTTTTTAAAGCGTGATTAAGTTGTTTTGTGCAGACCCTTAGGTTATAAATTGCGATGGCATAAAAATAGGGGGCAAGAAATGACTGATGTAATTCCCAAGAAATATAAGATCCATCTGGAACCAGACCTGCAGGACTTTCGATTCTTTGGGAGCACAGAAATATTTCTTGAGGCTATAAAGCCAGTGAGTGAAATCACTCTGAATATCCTTGAATTGGCCATATGGAACTGCAAGGCCTGGCTGGATGAAGAATTTGTGGTTTGTCCCTTTTATGTTAACCCTAAGAAAGAAGGGGTAACCATCTCACTTCCGAAAGAGACCCCGGGAAACATCAAAATCAAAATTGATTATATGGGACATATAAACGATAAGATGGCCGGTTTTTACAGAAGTAGCTATGAAAGCGAGGGAATGACAAAATACATTGCGGTAACGCAGTTTGAGGAAAGTGACGCGCGTAGAGCATTTCCTTGTCTTGACCACCCGATTCAGAAAGCAATCTTTGAAATTGAAATGATTGTAGATGAAGGATTGGTTGCCTTATCCAATAGCCCGATAACTGAAGAGCGCCCTGTAAGGGACGGGAAAAAGCTTATCAAATTTCAAGAAACACCCAAGATGTCAACATACCTTGTCTTTTTTGGATTGGGCGAATTTGAATTCACGGAAGACAAAGGGGACGTATTAATGCGCGCGGCAACCATGCCGGGGATGAAAAAGTACGCCCGGTTTGGCCTCGAATTCGGCAGAAAATCCCTGGAATTCTGTGAAGAGTATTATGGTATTGAATACCCCCTTCCGAAACTTGACCTTATCTCAATTCCGGATTTCGCCTTCGGGGCAATGGAGAATTGGGGTGCGATCACGTTTCGGGAAAACCTGCTTCTCTGTTTTCCGGAAATTACATCCAAGGCAGGTGAGGAAAGGATATGCCAGGTTATTGCTCATGAGATCGTGCATCAATGGTTTGGGAATTTAGTCACTCCTTCTGATTGGAAATATCTATGGCTGAACGAGAGTTTTGCCACATACTTTGGATATGGGGTTGTGAGCCACTACTTTCCTGAATGGGATATATGGGAGCAGTTTCTGCACGGCCAAACCGATACTGCCCTTGAACGAGATGCGTTACACGAAACGTTTTCCATAGAGATACCCGGAGGAGAACACGTCGTCATAAACGCAAGCACTGCTCCAATCATATATAATAAAGGCGGTAGTATACTCAGACAGGTCGAAGGGTATATAGGTAGTAATAGCTTTAGAGACGGGCTCAGACGTTACTTGACAATGAATGAATACGGGTGCGCATCAAGCAGACAGCTATGGGAGGCGTTTGAAGAGGTTTCAGAAAAACCCGTAACCAGGATCATGAAAAGCTGGATTGAACAACCGGGATTCCCCGTTGTGGAAGTGAAACGAGATGGCCAAACGCTCGTGTTAACGCAGAAGAGGTTTACCTACCTTCCCAATGAATCCGTTCAGGAATGGATAATACCAATCGTTGCGAGAATTTTCTATAGGGGTGGTAAAACAAAGTCAATGACAATGCTTCTTGATAGTAGACAGGGGGTCTTAGATATTGGAAAGCATGCGATTGCATACAAGATCAATGACAGGCAGACCGGGTTTTATAGGGTAAAATATGTTGATATAAAAAATCTGCAGGAGTTGGGCAAAGGTTTATCAAGCAGAGAATTGCCGTCAGAGGACCGGTGGGGGCTTCAAAATGATCTCTATGCTCAGGTTAAAAGTGATGAAGCTTCCATCAATGATTATCTGAGCTTTCTTTCAAATTATACCCACGAAGATGATTTCCTTCCACTCATGGGTATTGCGGGGAACCTTTTTCACGCATATCTGGTCCTGGAAAATGCAGAAAGAGAAAAGGTTGCATCATTCGGTAAATCGTTCTTCGAAAGGGTGCTTACACATATAGGTTACGAGCCAGATGCAAATGAAAAACATACCATGTCAATCCTAAGAGATCAGATTATTTTGCATGCCGTGCTGTATGGTTCAAAAGATGTTGAAGATATTTCACTTGTCAAATTTACGTCACTTATGAATAACGAGACAATCCATCCGGATATCATAAAGAGTGTTATGCAGGTGGGCGCCTTGAATGGTGATGATAAGGTGTTTGACTGGTTCGACAATAGATTCAATGCGTCAGAGAGCGAACATGAAAGGATGAATATTTTAGTGGCGGTGGGGTATTTCCGTGAAAAAAAGCTTATTGAAAGAACCCAGCAATATACCCTGGATAACGTACCAAACCGAAACAAATTTGTGCCCGTTGTGTCAATGGCTGCCAACCCGTATGCAGTACCTGATATGTGGGATTGGTACAGGTCAAAGCTGAGTACTCTTGAGCAGTTCCATCCCTTGCATTATGAGAGGGTCATTGCAGGAATTATCCCTGTTTGCGGACTTGGAAAAGAGGATGAAGTAAAGGCTTTCTTCAAAACTTATATAAAACAAAAAAGTATGGCGAAGGATGCCATTAAATTGTCTCTGGAAAAACTGGAAATAAATTGCAGGATGAGGAACTCCCGTGCCTCAAAGCCCTAATGGAACTCATAATCTTTTTCCTTAAAAAGCCTTAAACACACCTTAACAACATCGGGGTCATACAGCAAGCCTTTGTTCTTGGAGATTTCCTTCAATGCCTTATCAATACCCCGGGCGGGCCGGTAAGGCCGATGGGATGCCATGGCTTCCACCACGTCGGCCACTCCCAGGATTCTGGCTTCCAATAGTATTTCTTCGCCCGATAGCCCCGAAGGATATCCGGAACCGTCCGTTCTTTCGTGGTGTTGGAGTACCATTTGAGCAATCGGCCATGGAAATTCGATGGTCTTCAAAATATCGTAGCCTACCCTTGGGTGAGTTTTGATCAGATTGAATTCGATTTCAGTTATGCGTCCGGGTTTGCTCAGGATTTCAGCCGGGATAGATATCTTGCCGAGATCATGAATCACTCCGCCCATGCGAATGCCATAAATTTGGTCATTGGGAAGGCCCATTTCTTTGGCAATGGCGCTGGCAAGATCGGCCACGCGCTGTTGATGACCTGCTGTGTAAGGGTCCCTTGTTTCGACGGTATTTGCTATGGCCAGGATACTGCCTTCCAGGGCCTTTCCCAATTTTTCCATGCTGTCCTGGAGTGCAGCCGTACGCTCTGACACCATCTGCTGCAGGCTTTCACTGTAGGCGCGATTATCAATTTCAAGCTGCCTGCGTCGTAGTACATTGGCCACGCTTATCAATACTCCGTTGCGGTTGAAGGGTTTAATGATGTAATCATAGACGCCAATTTCCAGCGCAACCTCTGCCGTCATTGGGTCATCCAGGCCGGTGACCATGATCGTGGCTGTGTCTGGATATTCAGACAGGGCATAGCGAATGAAATCGAGCCCCGACTCCCCTGGCATGTCAATATCACAAAGGATCAAATCGAATCGCTGTTGCCTCAAAGACTCACGGGCCTCTGATGCATTGGCGCCAGGAGTACAATTATAACCGTCCGTTTCGAGTATCTGGCAAATGAGCGCCCGGATTGGTTCCTCATCATCAATAATTAAGATTTGTGTCACCTTGTTCCTCCACGGGGTGCTTTATTATCCAAAGCCCTGCGGACAATTTTGGCCATTTCGCTGATATCAATGGGTTTCATGACAAACTCTCGAATCCCAATGGCCTTGGCCTTCTCTTCAGTGACCATCTTACTGAATCCAGAGAAAAGAATAATCGGCAAATCAGATCGGGTTTGAAGTAGCTTTCTAGCAAGCTCAAATCCAGTCATGTCGGGCATGGTCATATCCGTCATAACAAGATCGAACTTTTCTGGCTGGGCCTTAAAGGTTTCAAGGGCCTCGATGCTTTTCGTTTGAGTTGTTACTTTGTATCCCAAAGGCACCAATAATTGTTCCCCGAGCTCGGCCAGGACTCGCTCATCATCGACAAAAAGAATTCGCTCATTTCCCCTGGGAAACGTGGTTGAAATGTCGATTTTAGGCAAGCTCTCTGCCGCAATCCTGGGGAAAAATATATTGAAAACAGAGCCCTTGTTATGCTCACTATTTACAGTGATCGCGCCGCCGTGGTTTTTGACGATTCCGTGGACCACGGTCAGCCCTAAACCTGTTCCATCTCCCTCGTTTTCGTTTGCAAAATGAGGATCAAAGACCTTTTTGATAATTGACAGGGGGATCCCATGTCCAGTATCGCTCACCGTTAGTTTCACATAAGGTCCGGGTTTCAAATCCGGGTGTCGAGCTGTGAATTGAGAATCAAGCTCGACGTTAGTTAAGGCTACTTCCAGTATACCGCCCTCCTCATGCATGCTGTGGGCCGCATTTGTACATAGATTCATCAACACCTGGTAAATCTGGATAGGATCGGCCATAATCTTCCAGCAGTCGTTTTTGATAACCTGGCGGATCTCAATTGAAGTGGGTAAAGACGCCCTGAGCATCTTAATGGCCTCTTTTAGTATGAGGCCAATCTGCAAGGGCTTTTGTTCCTGCTCGCTTTGCCGGCTGAAGGTGAGCAATTGCTTCACCAGATCTCTTGCGCGATACCCGGCCTTTAGAACCTCCTCTAAATTATTATGTATTGGTGTGTCCTGTGAGGCACGGCCTAATGCTATTTCAGTATAACCAATGATAGCAGTGAGAATATTGTTGAAATCATGGGCAATACCGCCTGCAAGCGTACTAATGGCTTCGGTCTTTTGCGCCCGTCGAAGCAAAGCTTCAATCCTGTCTTTTTCTTTTCGTAAAAGGTCTTCCTGTTTTTTGGTTCGTAGCAATGCATTGATTTGTGCGATTAATACATTTTCATCAATCGATTTATCCAAAAAGGCATGAGCGCCAAACTCCAATCCCTTAACACAACTTTTGGAGTCTGTTGTGTCATCCGTAAGCATGACAACCGGGATATGTTTTGTGCTTTTACCGGATTTCAGTCGTTTGAAGACATCAAATCCATGCGTTCCCGGCATCTTTGTATCAATCAGAATCATATCTGGTGGCTCGGCCTCTGCCTTCTCAATCCCTTCGGGTCCTGAGTGCGCTGTTAACACAGTGCACTGTGGCATCAGATTCTTTAGGCGAGCGATGAGGTAAGTCAGGCTATCTTGTTTATGGCCAATAGCTAAGATTTTTGACATGAGACCTTTGTATATTGGAGTTGCAAGTTTGAGATTCAATCACGATTCATCCCGCAACCCGTGAGTGCAACCGTTTTTTGACATTTATCAGTTTTTACTGGTTGTGCATTCAACCGTTGAGACAAGATATTGTGGAAGTTTGGGAATTTCCGTTTTTGAAAGCCCCGAACCCTTGGTTAACGTCTCGTTCTGCGTGAGTTGTACGCAAAATCAATGCCGTGCCATGAGAGCACGCCCTTGACTCTTAACTATTTGATTATTTTTGAAAATAAGGCTGGAGATCATTAACAATTCAAAGGCATGGGTCAATTTAGTCGGGTCAGGATGGATCGCGTGATTCATTTTACTGGATTTTTTTATGGTACCTCAATAGGGTGAAATCAGGTTTGAATTCCCGCCCTTGCAAGACTTCACCGTATTACAATTTACGTAATAGTTTAGAGGCTTAAACCATCATTGGATTATCGGAATTTGCATGTCTGCTTAAGGGCACGCACAGGCAGGCACAATTTTCAAATTTAAACTGTTACCAATTTACCTTTATAGTTGAAAGGTACCAATGGATTCCAATTATTGGAAAAAGAGAAATGCTCGATCTTGGAAAGGCTTTGTGTGTTTAACTCTTTTGACTTTCTTTTAACTCTTCTATTTTTTTCAACAGTGTTCTGGCTTTTTTAATTAATTCATTCACCTTTTTATAATTTGGGTCCATAAGCCTCACCCGTTCCCATTCCTTTATAGCTTCACTCAATCGCTCTTTATCAAAAAACCTTATCCCTCTCTTGTAATGCGTCTCTTTATATAACTCTTCGCTTTTTTTTATGTACAGCTTGCAGTTGTGACAGTCTTTGCTATATCGGAGGGCAGACTCAAATTGATCTCTGGCTCTTAGGTAATTCCTTTTATTAAAAAGATCCATGGCAAGTTGATAATGAGACTTGTGGGAATAAATAAGAGCGATTTTATCCTCAGGTCGAACATTTATCACTTTGTCAAACTCAACAATTGCCAATTGATATTCCTTTTTTCTGAATAGATCAATTGCGTGATTGCGATAGATAGCAACCTGGTCCACCGGTTCCGGCCGCTCTTCCAAAGCATATTGTTCCCAATCCCATTTCGCAAACTCCATATCAGATGCTGCAAGAGCTTCTGTCTCTATCGGTTCCTTGGCAGCTAAAAAATCCACATCTTTTATCTCAGGAATCTTGATCTTCTGACCGACATGGATACGAGTAGCATCACCCAAATCGTTATATTTAGCTATAATGGAAAATTTCTGAGAATCCCCATAGTAGACCTTTGCCAGCTTGGCAACACTATCTCCAGTCTTAACCGTATGCACAATGTACCTCTTGATCTGAATCCGCTTTTTAGTGGTGAGTACATTTATTACTTCAGGGTGGTCGGGCCAAAGCCTTAGGGCGATTAAAAACTGTTGACGAGCGTGGGCATATTTTCCCGCCGTCTCTAATTTAAGGCCCGCCCTATAATGTTTCTCGGCAAAACCATGTAGCGCTATTTCCACCCTATGAGCGCTATCAATGGCCTCCTGGTTTAAGGGATTTACAGTCACCGCCAGTTCATATTGTTTTAAGGCACCTACCAGATCCATACTATTTTCATGCTCGCGGCCCATCCGGAGATACTCCTCAAAATAACTTTCAATTGCAACTTCATGAGACTTTTTCCCAAGGGTTGCACAGCCGGCGAGTGACGTCAAAAAAATTAGGAGAGGGACTAAATAGTGCTTTTTCACTTTAGAGAAAACTTATTAAAGATTTTCAGGTTTGAGACGAAGGAATGCATATCGCTTTTCAATATTTGATTTCTGTCCAAAACAAGCGGATCCGCAAAAAAAGCGTTCCCTCCCCTCTCTACAGATACTCCGATCTTATAATCGGCCTGTTCACAAATATTCAATATTGTTGCATCATAACGACCATAAGGGTATGCGAAGCAAATGGTATCCTGCTGCAGTTCTTCGTCGATTACCTGTTTGGAGGCAAGGATTTCTCTCTTGATCCTTGCCATATAGTCCGGCTCTTGCTCGCCCGGTATTCTCTTTGTAAGATCACAATGAGACAAGGTGTGTGAGCCCACTTCAAAACCATCGGCCTTCATCTCGCGGAGTTGATCCCAGGTGATGGAGCTTCTGGAAACACCTATGTAATCGGTGTAGATAAGAAGTGTCGCTGTAAAACCATATTTTTTGAGCACAGGATATGCAATATCATAAGCAGACCTGTAACCGTCATCAATGGTAATAACAACCGATCTCTTAGGGATGGCATGACGATATTGCAGAAACCCAAGAAGATCACTCATTGTTATGACCCTGTAGCCGTTCTTTTTCAAATAACCCATATGTTGTTCAAAAATGTGGGCGGGGACACAGAGGTGAGATTTACAATTTTCGGCAAAATGATGGTATGATAGAATCGGTACTGCCTGATAGCCGTCAACTACCAGTCCCCCCTTATTCTTTGTCTTCAGGGGGATTATAACTACCTGCTTTTCTCTAAATTCGGTGTCCTCGTTGGCGTCTTCAATAACCCATGATCGCTTTCCATCCCCTAAAAATCTTTTTGCAAGCGTAACAGGGGTATCTCCTTGTTGTAATCTGTAGACAATATATTCGTCTGACTGAAATTGAAGCGGCCCTGAGGTTTTTTCTTGCCACAGCACCTTTTCTGCTTTCTTCAGTACCGCTTCCAGATTCGTACAGGATAATTGAAACAGAATTCCTATCCCCATTGAGGCAAAAAAAATCACCCTTAATTTCTGTCTAAGCCGCACCCAGGCTGTCTTTCTCACCTTGTTCCTCATCAAAGCTCAATACGTTATAAATGATTATCTCTACCTTTTTCCCTTTGACGGGCACCTTGCCCCTTTCAGCTACTTTCAGTCTGCCATTTTCCTCGATTGATTCGTAAGTTTGCTTGCTAATCAAAATCTCACCTCCTTTTGCGATGGAAGTGAGCCTTGCTGCTATATTTACGTTATCTCCAATAACGGTATATTCCATCCGCTTTGGTGAACCAAGATTCCCCGCCACTATCTCACCGGAATTTACACCGACGCCGACCTGAAAAGATACATCCCTCATCTCCTTTTCTCTACCAAGCCTTGCCATTTCTTCCTGTATATCCAATGCTGCCCTTACAGCGGCTTCAGCATGTTGTGGATTGGGAGCTGGTGTACCGAAAACTGCCATTACTTCATCGCCGACGAACTTGTTTAGATGACCACCACGTTTTATCACGATGTCAGTTATCCTTGTAAAGTGATCATTGAGCAATTCAACAACGGTCTCAGGTTCTTTTTCTTCCGCTATGGTTGTAAAGCCCCTTATATCAACAAACAGAACCGTTGCTTCCTCCTTTAATCCTTTCATCCACTGATTATCAGGGTTTTCAAGTATAAGATCAACTATCTCGGGTGTTACGTATTGTCCGAAGGAATCTTTAATTTTTTCCTTCAGCGCCAGATCCCCAACCATTTTGTTAAAGGCTGAACCAAGATCTCCAAGCTCATCATTGCGGTTAACTATTACCCTATGATCAAAATCATCCATGGCCAATGCCTTGATACTCTCTCCCAGTTTCTTGATAGGGTGTGAAAAATACATACTAAGCGCAAGACTCAAGACGATCCCCAAGAGCGTTATGAACACTGTGAGTACCACAATAAAAGTCTTAGCCTCGCGAATATTATCTAAAATCCTTCTCTGTGATATGGCTATGTGTACCTGCCCAACCCTGAGTTTCTGATAAGTTATTGGTTCTTCAAAAAAGAGAACTTCTTCTCTACCAAGGAAAAAGGTGCTCACTTTGACATTATCGATTTCCCTGAAAAGAAGGACATCCTCCGGGGGCGAATAGGTCTTGTTTACCTTATCGAGATGGCTATGGGCCTTAATAACGTTCTTTTGGTCTGTAATGAGAACATATATTACCTGCTCATTTGCTGCGATATCTTTGACCAGCTGAAATAAGGCCAGTTCTTCTTCCCCTAAAAGTTTTTCGGGGGCATTATTGGCCACAATGCGAACCATGCTTTCCCCCAGGTTTATTAATTGGCCGAGATATTGTTCCTTTTGCATTTTCAATATTGAAAAACTAATGGTAGAAATAACCACCAAGATAAGTACAGCGGATAAACTCGCAAGCTTAATAAAGATGGGAATTCTCAGCTTTCGTGCGATCCTTCGATCCTGCCCACCTCTTCGGTCCTGCCCGCTTCTCCGGTCCTTGCCACTCCGTCGGTCTTTACCAGTGAAAAAGCCCTTCGCACCTCTTCTGTCACTGCCACTCCTTCTGTCTTTCCCGCTTCTCCGATCCTTGCCGTGTCGTCTTACAAGATAAGCTTTGAGATCGCCTTGTGTAGATTGCTCCCCAGGGCTGGTCGGTTTTTCCGGCTGATGTGTTTTGTCCTCAGTATTATTGACATTCATTGTATCGTCTTCTAATCCTTGAAGGAGAACGAAAAACCCAATAATTCTAAACTAAGTTGGACTCATTACTAAACACTTTAGTATAATTTATTAAAGAAATTTTGTCAACTTAAACTTTTCCACCCCAGCAATTCTAATTTTGCATTTAACCCAGAGTGTGCAGTAGAATCAGTAGCGAGGCGCAGAAAACCATAGCGAAACGTGAAGTTGGAGCGATTTTGTTACGAATACATATTCATAAATATGTCGAGGAGCAAAATCGGGAAACAAGCGTTGCAGCAAGGATTCTCAAGTCGCAGTAAGAGACTACTGCACAATCTGGGTTTATGTTAGGAATGTGTCATGTCCTAACCGGATGATGGTATTTTTTACATTTTGTAAGGAAACGGGGTATGTTAGCATGCAGCAATTACCCTGAAAATTCGTTTAGACGAACTAAATCTGAACAGATTCCGAGTGAGATTAGCTCATGCAGTATGAGATTACCATAGAAGGGCCGTTTTTTGCCCTGTTAAGGCTTTACCATGATCTCAGGTGCTTTTCGCCAGCCATGGAAAAAATCCAACAAAAGAGCAGCCACAAGGAGGAGTGGGGAACAATCTCCTTTGTGGAGCCGTATGATGGCCTAATTGATGAAAAGCTCCGGGAGGTTTGCAGAATCATCAAAAATGTGGAAAATTCGTTTTCTTTGGACACAAGATTTGAGATCCGAGTTCGAAATCTCGCCTATTCAGAGCCCAGCACAGGAAGTCGCCAGTTCACAGAACCTTTTAACCCCATTGCCTCCATTACGATCCAGCCCTGGGGACCCACTGCCTCACGAGTAAAAGATTCAAAGACGATTATTCTGGACCCACACCACGCCTTTGGGTCTGGCAAACATCCCTCGACACAGCAATGCCTTAGAATCATTGAACTTCTGGCCAAAGATACATCCCGGGTCTGGAAACTGCAAGGCGCGACGGTCCTTGATTTTGGCTGCGGGACAGGTCTCCTTGCCATTGCCGCCATCAAAATGGGTGCGAGAACAGTTCTTGGTGTTGAAATTGATAAGCAATCTGTCCAGGAAGCAGAAAGAAACGTGCTATTGAACTACCTCTCCCAAAGTATAGAAATCAAGCAGGGTTCCTGGGAGATTGTGCAGGGAAAATACGACTTGATCTTGGCCAATCTTGTGCCTTCAGCACTCATAAGGACAGGGAAAAATATCCCCGAGCATATTGAGGAATCGGGCCTGGCTGTGGTCGCCGGTTTTGGAGAAAACCAGCTTAATGAGATGAAGCGGTTTTTTAAAACAACAGGGTTTATCATTTCCCAACAACTCACCCTTAAGAGGTGGGCCGCCTTGATTATGACAAAAAAGGAGAAAAAATCTACAACCTACCCTATTCTTTGCGATGACTGAGGCCTAATTTTATGTCAAGGACAGGGCTTCCCTCTATCGCGTCGAGCCCCTCAACATAAAGCTTGGTACCTTCTATCTTCAGGAGTTTTACATCTTGAACAGCAATTTTTGAAAGTCTGTTTGGTGTTCGGGAGGCAAAAACTCCCACTTCCTTCCCGTCCAAGCGTCTGTGAAAGACCGTTCTTAGGGTCTTCACCTCATGCAGGTAATAGACTATAAGCAGAGATTTTTCCTCTTCTAATTTATACATAAACTCTTTTTGTGAAGGGAGCAGATCAATACGGGAAATGTCTCTTGAAGCAGCAGGGAAACCATCTGTTCCTTGAGGTTGCAGATCGGTTGTCACTTTTCCTATAGGATAGATTTCAAACGGTTTTGCATCCCCGTACATACAGGTAAAACACACGGGATTCTCGTCAACGATACAAACACTATTTTTGTCGTTTTCTCGACTGCATTTCGAGCAAATGATCCTGGCATCATTCATTATGGCTACCTGCCAGATGGCTTTTTTGCGTGTTGATCCTCAATTGCCTTTTCAAATATGAAACTTAACCCCAAACACGATCAGTTCACTTTATCATATGTTCTATTAAAAGCATTTGAAACAAATCTATCGGATATTGCGGGCAGTGTTAAGTTGCGCATTGTGGCATATAAAATGAATCTGTGATTACCTTTTAGCTTGATAGTTCCATGCAGCTTGCTGCGGGATAATTCATTAACTTACTTAAGAAAGGCACTCTTATGACCTCAATTTACCATTCATCGTCACCCGCATAAAGCTCCATGCTTCGGTCCCTCTCTAACTCAACGGCAACCAGATCAAGAATCGTGATTTTGCCGTGCCGGTATTCAATAAGGCCCCGCTTGCTCCAGTCCCGTAAGATGCGGTTAACCCATTCCCGGCGTGCTCCTACCAATGAAGCTAGATCAGCCTGATTCATGGAAAGATCCAATTCATAGCGCTTGCCAGCGTCTATCTCTTTACCAAGCACCTCATTGTAATGCAGAAGGATATGCAGCAGACGCCCGGCAGTGTCGTACTGGGCCATCGATTCTGCGTAAGCGGTTGTCCAACGGAGTTTCTCCACCAGTTGCTTGACAAGCCCCATTGCCAGCTCTGGCATTTCACGGAAACACTGCAAAAACTCTGTCTGGCCTATTTCCAACAAAACACAGTCATCCACAGCCTGTGCTGTGGTCGAACGCGGCTGACCATCAATCGCAGCAAATTCGCCAAGCATGTCGTGTGTAGAAAAGATGCGAATTGATGTTTCATTGCCGGCCGGACTGATACTGAAAATGCGTACTTTCCCTTTCATGACCACATATAAGATATGGCTATCATCTCCCTGGTGGAAAATAATTTCTTTTTTTTTGTATTTCCGGGAATGGAAATTTTTGGCCAGGACCTTGAGATCCTCTTCTCCCATCTCGGCAAAAAGCGCAACGTTTCTGAGAAAAACCACGCGCTTCGAGAGGATTTCCTCACTAATTTGTGACGGATTCATATGAATTCCTCTACATTTTTCGTAGGCAAGACCGGTCGTTTGACACCAAATAGAATCCCCTTCACCTGGCATCACGATTTTCATAATAGCATCTAATCTGTAAGTCGCCAAGGCAATTCCCTTAATGCCATTTGAACAAAAAGCTCCTGAAGTCCTGATAATGTTAATTAGCACACAGTGATCGTGTGTCGGGGGATGCA
The DNA here is from genome assembly GCA_020349865.1 of Desulfobacteraceae bacterium. The sequence goes on along the minus strand of CP070700.1, from coordinate 1,821,679 downwards.
GACAAGGTTCTCATTATCCTTATAATGTAACTAAAAAGCCGTTTTTCTGATGACGAAGGAGGCTAACAGATGACAAAGGCACTGGAGTTGCGGGAGATTTTCTCAGCCACCACATACAGGGCCAATTATGCAAATGCCAAAGCTAAAAGTATTTGCATACGATGTGGAAAACCGGCAAAACTGTTTCGAGATGCGTCGGCACGACTGGAATACAATGTCTCTGCCCTATGTCAGAGGTGTCAGGACGTGTGCTTCACTAAAAGAAAACCGTCAGATTAATCAAACTAAGAGCCGTTGGAGCGTCTTCATTGTCTCTACCTTTCAGGATGTTTTCAGAGTCCAGGCGATGAGGAAGGGAAAGGAGAGAGGGCAAAGGTGAAGGTGCTATGGAAGCTTTTTGGAAACCAGGTAACTGGCAAGAAACGCGGTAGCCGACAAAAGCATTTCATAGGTATGTAAAAATAATGCAATAGAAATGAAGCATGGGGAGGTGATCTCATGAAATATTCAATTATGAAAAACAAAAACGTGTTGGCTGTAGACAGCCAAGCAGATCTACTCCTGACCCTAAAGGAAAAGATTTTGGGTATATGCCCGGAGTGCCGAATCGACATTATTACCACGTTCGAGGAGGCACGTCAGCTTATACTTATGCTCACATACGATCTGGTGGTTTCAGACATCATGACTTCCCCAGGATCCAGGCTTATAGATATG
>CP070700.1:1814350-1820862 GCA_020349865.1 Desulfobacteraceae bacterium | reverse complement strand
GTCTGTGTCGAGCCGCTGTGTTATCATAAACCAAAAGAAAAAAGGAGGAAAACATGAAACGGACAATCTTTAGCATTCTTTCAGTGTTGGTTGTGGTTGGGTGCTTTACCATGGCATCAATGGCAGCGGAGCCCATAAAGTTAGGGGCGTTATATAATTTAACAGGTGGCATGTCTTCCATCGACGCCCCTGCCTTGAATGGTGCAAAGCTTCAGGCCAAACTTATCAACGAAGCTGGTGGACTGCTCGATGGACGAATGTTGGAGGTCATTGGGATTGACACAAAGACCGACCAGAAGGCCACAGCCACTGGTGCCAAAAAGGCACTTTCCAAAGGTGTAGTGGCTGGTTTGGGTTATGGTGATACTACCTTTGTCATGGCATCCGCCCCTCTATTTCAGGCCAAGGGTATTCCCTTTGTGACGTCAGGTGCGACCCACCCCGAACTTCCAAAGTGGGTGGGGGATTGCATGTTCATGACCCCGTTTGGTGATGATGACCAGTCCTTTGCCATTGCCGACTTTACGTACAACAAGCTCAAAGCCCGTAACGTGGTCGTCTGGACTGACAACTCAATGGACTTTACCAAGGCATTGTCCAAGTTCTTCAAACAACGATTTCAAGAGCTTGGCGGCAAGCTGGTCCTGGAGGACTTTTTTATGATGGGGGACAAGGACTTTTCCGCACAGATCGCCCGTCTCAAAGCAGCCTCCCCAAAACCGGACGCGGTATTCATCTCGGCTATTCCCAATGAGGCCGGTCTTACGGTAAAGCAGATTCGCGAAGCAGGGATGTCTTTAGATATAGTAAGCGGGGATGGCTTTGACACAGAGCTGGTGACCACGGTACCAGGCCCAAAGCTGGCCAATGACGTCTATTTTTCAACCCACACCTATCGCGAGGACACGCGGCCTGAAGTTGTGGCCTTTATCAAAGCCTATGAGAAGGAATATGGCCGCCCGCCGGAGAATGCCTTTGCCCCCTTGGGATATGATGCAGTGGGCCTGATCGCCAATGCCATAAAGAATGCGGGGACTACTGAAAAATCCGCCCTTCGAAAGGCCTTGGCTGCTACACGTGGCTACAAAGCTGTTACCGGCGAGATTTCATATACCCGACCCAGTGGTGTGCCAATGAAGGCAGTGGCCATAATAGGTGTGAAAAACGGTAAATACGATCTCTTGGAGACATGGGTTCCTAAGTAATAGGAATTCAGTGGAAATAAACCAAGCAAGGGCAGCTTTCATTATTGCTATGGGGGCTGCCCTATTAAAACCTCTTCCTCTCCTGGAGGAAGGCTGTTAACTTAAGCAAATCTTTTTGAACCGCAGCCTGCCCTGATGCTATGTTAATGGATGTAATGACGTCCACCGGATTTTACTCCTATTAAGGGACTCATTTCAACAATTCTATATGGCAGGTCTGGGCCAGGGAATATCGAACAAGGAATAATGAATATCGAAGTAAAAAGGATCCTTGTCAAACTTCATAATTCGACATTTCTTATTCGATATTCGATATTTAAATACCCCTGTAATATTCTTTTCATCATACTGGAACGGAGGATATCATGAAGCGTGTCAAACTTGAGGAATACAATGAGATAACGTTTCAGAAAGCGGGATTTGATAAGGCGCTTTTAGCCATTGGATCCTGCGAGAGCCATGGGGGCCACCTCCCTTTTGGAACGGATACATTTGTCTCATACGATATTGCCGTGGAAGTTGCTCAACGAATTGAAAACACTGTAGTAGTGCCTCCTCTATGGTACGGTATGAGTATGCACTACCGTCACAAGCCCATGTGCATTACTCTGTCCAACGAAACCCTTACGCGTGTTATCAAGGAAGCTGTCCAGTCATTGGTGTATTGGGGGATACGGAAAGTACTCGTGATCAATGGTCATGACGGGAACACCCCCTGCATCGAGGCGGCCACTCGAGATGTGAAGCTGGAGTTTCCGGACATGGGTCTGGCTGTCCTGGATGCCTGGTGGATGACCGCGGGAAGCCTCCTGCCTTCGGACACCTTTGAAGTCTGGGAGGGGCTCGGTCACGGGGGTGAGGGAGAGACATCTATTGCTCTGGCTATTTTTCCCCACTTAGTGGACATGAGCCAGGCAAAAGGAATGATCCCGGATATGGACCCCCATGTGAAGCTCATGTGGAACTTTCAGGAACTGACCGATTATGGGGCAAGCGGTGCTCCCGAAAAGGGCACAGAAGAAAAGGGGAAAAAGATGAAACAGGTCCTGGTGAACTATCTTGTGGATTTTGTCCAGCGGATGGACCGGCAGGGTTGGAGGTATGAAAAGAGCTCATAATAAGGTTCAAGGAGGAAGCACTGTAGCCATCTTCTTTACCGGTGGGACAATTGCCATGAAGTTGGGACGAGGGTCCAAAGGTGTAGTCCCCGAGGTGCAGTTCCAGAGCCTTGTGGATCAATTGGAGCCTTTTCATAAGGATGTGCAACTCAAGGCGATTCATTGGGCTGATTTGCCCAGCCCTCACATGACTCCTGAGCGAATGTTTCAATTGGCCAGAGACGTTGAAGAAGTCCTTCAAGAACCGCACATCAGCGGAGCGGTGATTGTCCACGGTACTGATGTCATGGAAGAAACTGCCTTCATGATGGACCTTGTCGTTGATTCGCCCAAGCCGGTTGTGTTGACAGGGGCTATGCGATATCATAACGAGCCCGGATATGATGGTCTGAGGAACTTGCTCTACAGTGTCCGGGCATGCCAGGCTCCCGAGTCGCTTAATATGGGAGCCATGGTACTCATGACAGACCGGTTATACGCCGCGCGGGAAGTGACCAAGGTCCATTCCATCAATGTAGATGCCTTCGAAGCACCAGGGTTGGGGCCTTTAGGATTCGTTGAGGGTGATGAGCTCCACTTTGTGCGAAGCCGAACGGATCGTGCACACTTTCGAGTTGATAGTATTGAACCCAACGTGGATTTGGTCAAATTGTGCACCGGCATTGATGACCGATTTATCCGTTGCTCGCTGGAACATGGCGTGGCAGGTCTGGTTATTGAAGCCCTTGGTTCTGGCAACGTTCCTCCAGGGGTCGTCCGGGCCATTGAAGAGACCGTGGAGCAAAGGATTCCTGTGGTCCTGACCACTCGATGTATCAGGGGTGGGGCGTGGCCAATTTACGGGTACCCCGGTGGAGGAAAAAGTTTACACAAAAAGGGTGTTATCATGGCTGGTCGGCTCTCGGGCCAAAAGGCACGAATTCAGCTTATGGTTGCCTTGGCCAAAACCCGCGACCTGCAACAGATCAGGGAGCTCTTTGGGAGTTTCTGACAGGAAAAGACTTTCGGGTCCAGGAAAACCTGGATTATGAACCTTTTTATATAATGAACAGTCGAACCTGATGAGATCAGGAAAACCATGAAAGACAAGACCATGTCCGTTATAGGCCAAAGCCTCTTCAGTTCTCAATTCGCAGTAACACTTTAGCGTCTTGAAAAAACCAATTGTAGATTGTAGGGCCATGGGAATCTCTTTTTCAAAAACCGCATAAGCCTGCCTCATTCTATTTAACGGCAGCTTAGCCTTGAAATTCAGCCCAGGACAGCCCCAGCAGGGTATCTCCATAAAAGAGGTCGCCTTCTCTGCCTGCTCCTCACCCCTTTTCAAGGCCCAGGGGGCGTGCCACGAGCTTTGTATAATTTTTGTGATGCGGCTTTTGAAAAAGAGATCCCCACGGCCCTTCCTGTCCTATTTTCAAGACGCTAAAGTGTTACAATTCGCACCATCGCACACAAAGTCCTTGCATTGAAATACGATTTTGTAGGGGTTATCGATATACAACTACAATTTTGTATCTTTCTGGTTATGGCTTCCGCTTTGTGCATTTTCATAACTTATTGAAAATATATGTAATATACGCTTTGCACAGTGTGGCATCCGGATTGCAGCATGGCATTCAACTACAGAGGATTTCAATAACAAATTATTCTTGGGAGGGAACAAAGATGAACTGCCAATCCATTGAGGATGTAAAAAAGGTCGTCAAGGAGAAAGACATCAGCTTTATCCAGTTTTGGTTCACCGATGTCCTGGGTTTTTTAAAGAGTTTTGCCGTTACACCATCAGAACTGGATGAAGGCTTGAGAGAAGGTATGGGCTTTGATGGCTCTTCAATCGAGGGGTTTGCCAGGATTGAAGAGAGCGACATGATCGCCAAACCGGATCCAACCACGTTTCAGCTGGTACCGTGGAGAGGTGACGAGCGGCCGGTGGCACGAATGTTCTGTGATATCTTAAATCCGGACGGAATGCCTTATGAAGGGGACACTCGGCATGTGCTAAAGCGGCTCCTGGAAAAGGTAGCCGAAAAGCGCTTTACCTATTACGTGGGACCTGAACTGGAGTATTTCTATTTCAAAGACAGTGCCTGTACCGAGATTTTGGATAAGGGAGGATATTTCGATGCGCGGCCGTTGGACATGGGAGCCAATCTGAGAAGAGAAACAATCTTTGCCCTTCAGTCCATGGGCATAAGGGTGGAGTATAGCCACCACGAAGTGGCGCCCAGTCAACATGAAATTGATCTCCGTTTTGATGAAGGACTGAAGATGGCGGATAAGACTATGACCTATCGGTTGATAGTGAAGGAGGTTGCGCGACAGAATGGCGTGTACGCTACTTTTATGCCAAAACCGATTTTCGGAGAGAATGGGAGTGGTATGCATGTCCATCAGTCACTCTTTAAGGGCGAGAAAAACGCCTTTTATGACCCCGATGACAAATACCACTTATCTGATCTGGCCAAACACTACATCGCGGGATTGCTGCGTCATGCGCCGGAGATAACGGCAGTGACCAACCAGTGGGTCAATTCCTTCAAACGGTTAGTGCCGGGCTACGAGGCCCCGGTGTATGTGTCATGGGCCCGGAGAAACAGGTCTGCCATGATTCGTGTACCCATGTATAAGCCGGGAAAAGAAGAGGCCACCAGGATTGAGTTTCGTTCCCCAGACCCTTCCTGTAATCCCTATCTCGCTTTTGCGGTGATGTTAGGCGCAGGCCTTGAAGGCATTGAAAAGAAATATGAATTGCCGGATCCTATTGAAGAAGATATCTTTGAAATGAATCCCGGTGAGAGACGGGCTCATGGTATTACCGACCTGCCCGGGAATTTATATGCGGCCATCCTTGAGGCAGAGAAAAGCGAACTGGTAAAAAAAGTATTAGGCGATCATGTGTTCAACAAATTCATTGAAAACAAAAAGATTGAATGGGATCGCTACAGGACCCATGTAAGCCAGTTCGAGATTGAGAACTACTTACCGACACTGTGATAATGCAGGCTACGAAACTCTCACCCCACACGATCTCAGGGTTGTGTGGGGTTTAATAAAGCAATTTCTTATGAACTAATTCCCTTACCTTTTGGGGATGGGCTTTTCCACGTGTTTTTTTCATGACCTGGCCAATCAGGAAGTCTATTGGTTTAGTCATACCCTGTTTTATCTTAGAAACAGCATCAGGGTTTTCCGCTGTTACTTCATCCACTAATTTTTCTAAGAGATCTCTATCCTGAATGGGCTTGAGGCCTTTTGCCTCTATGATGAATTCGGGATCTTTGCCGGTTTCGAACATTTCTTTTAAGACCTCTCTCCCGATACTATCGGTGATATCGCCTCTATCAGTGAGATTGATGAGTTGAGAAAAATCCTTTGGCTGTATCGGGCATTCTTCTATTGTAAGAGAGGAATCATTGAGAAGTTTGAAGAGATCTTTTATAATCCAATGGCTCAGTTTATTTCTGTCTTTACAATAAAGGGAACACCTTTCAAAAAAGTCGGACACTTTTTTGTCTCTCGTTAAGACCATGGCATCATGCCTGGGTATTCCAAAATTATTAATGATGTGATTTAACTTCTGATCAGGCAGTTCAGGCATTCTATTTGCAATTCCCTGGAGAAATTCCTGATCAATTTCTATCTCTATCAGATCAGGGTCGGGAAAATACCGGTAATCCGGTGCGTCTTCTTTGCTCCGCATGGGCCTCGTTATCTTCTTTTCCTCATCAAAAAGCCTTGTTTCCTGGGAGACCCTGCCAGCGGATTCAAGAACTTTGGACTGCCTTTTTATCTCATATTCAAGGGCATCGGTAATGAATCTGAAAGAGGCCATGTTTTTTATCTCTGCACGATTTCCGAAGCCCTTAGATCCCTTGGGACGGATTGATACGTTGACATCGCAACGAAACTGGCCTTTCTCCAACATGCAGTCACTGATCTCTAAATACTTCAGGATCTGGCGAAGCTTTTCCAGGTAGCTGCGGGCTTCTTTTACTGAACGTAAAGGATTTCGCTCATGATCAGCAACGATCTCAAGGAGGGGAACACTGGAGCGGTTGTAGTCAACAAGGCTGTAGTCCGAGGCTTCAAACGAGCTTGATGAATGCACTAACTTACCGGCATCTTCCTCAAGATGAATTCGCTTAATCCCAACAGCGTAAGGTTGACCGCCATCTCCTGCGATCTCTAT
>CP070700.1:1811398-1814250 GCA_020349865.1 Desulfobacteraceae bacterium | reverse complement strand
GCTTGCCAGGCATCATTCCACATGAAATCCGGGGCGTCGGTTTCAGGTTCATCAAGTAGGGCTTTCAGAGCATTCAGATATGAGAAATATATACCGTTGCCGCTAAAGCATGTTGTGTGGGTATCAATAGTCTGGAGTAGCTTGGCCTTATGGGAATCAACTAATGTTTTTCTTGCGTACTCAGAACCAAGAGCTATACAAACTTCCAATCCATTCGGGTATGAACGCCATGGATCGTAAAACCGTCGACTATCGGTTGTTTGTTGAAACAAAATTGCACTTGGAGTTCGATAGGCTGAGATAATGCGGAAATTCAGTCCATAAACCTCGTTTGGATCTATAGGAGGCAAACTTATTTGATCATTGATCTTTGGTCTGTCATCATATTGCCTGGTCCACCTTTCACGAAGATGTTTACGATCCAGTTGAAGAGGATTTCTTGAGAAATCACGTGGCATTAGCTGGGCATGACGTGCAGCTGTCATCAAATCCCAATCATCCTCTTTACCGATGAATGATCTGTAGGCACCAAAGAATTTTTGGTATTGCTGATGTTCTTTTCTGCGTTGACTTACTGTATTACCAAGCATGAGAATCGCCAAAAGCTCTTCGTCACTTTCAATGCGAAAAGGTATAGATTGCAGCCAAGACACCGCGCGAAAATGTCTCTGAAGCTTTTCAGTTCGTGTGTAAAAGCCGCGTGGTTTGTATCGGCTATAATCCAATGATAAAAACGAAGAATCGGCTTGACCTAACCAATCAGGCTTGTCTACGATTTGCGCTTCTACGATCTTTTTGCACTCTTCTTCTAATATTGTATCGAGTTCTGCCTCTTCAAGACGAAAGGAATGATCGATTAGTCGTAGGCCAATTCCGGCAACAAGCTTGGCCCTTTTTTTGGACGCTGATACGAGTTCTGGATTACCCCTCATATCTTTGTCTATATCTTTGAGGTTATTTAGTATCGTCTGTAGAATCTCAGGCAATTGTTCAGCCATTGAGCTTTCCAGCCGCAGAATGGATTCTTCATACAATACGTGATACGCATTAAGCAATGAATCAGAAGTGATGAATAGCGGGTTGCGTCCAGATAGATATGCAGAAAAGACCTGTTTGTACCATCTATTACTGATAAGAATGCGGTTCTTCTTGAGTATATTAATATCTTCCTTGGTCAAACCGCTTTTCGTGGCGTTTACTTGCCAGTCATCATTTAAATCTGAAGCGGATTGACTATATGTTTTCTGCTCTACTAAAGAAAATATTGCAAGCAGACTGAGAAGGAAAAAGATTTGTCTCATCGCCTTAATTCTCCATGAATACTTATCACTGAACTGTGTTTATGTGGCAGCCATATAAACATCATCGAAATTAGGAGCAGCCACGTGCTTTTTCATAATATGTTTTCCCATTCATCTCACGCCAAAGAGATTAACACGAAACCACACAAAAAGCAAAAGAATTCTCCCGGCCAAAGTAGTCAATAGCTCATGCCTTAGGTTCCAAATGTCAATTTATCCGCAAGGAACCCCCCTTGGGATAGCAAATAATAAATCCTCCCGTCCTCAGTAATCCATACTGTTACGTAGAAGATTCCTCCGCACCGCCTGCTGTATCTCCGGCCCGACCCCTCGGCTATTCAAAAATACCTCGATCCCGCCTTCGGCCTCCAGTTGGTCCAGTGCCGCCTTCAGCCATTGGGCTTTGACGTCCCTGCCGGCGCGATTGGAAAGAAGATAATCGGCCATTACATCTTCACGATTAACGCCCAAAAGAAGGTGAACCAGAGCGACCATCCCTCCGGCACGGTCCTTTCCGGCCGAGCAGTGAATAATAACCGGTAGATTATCGCGTTCGGCCAAAATATGAAATATGGCGGAAATCTCATCGGCAAGGTCCGCCTCTGTAATAAACGCCTTATATCCCTCTATACGGCTTGATGCATTAACTTTAATGGGCAGCGATTTATACTCAGCAAAATCAAACAGGCACTCCGCATCCGGCGCCGACTGCCTTTCTTCATCACGTCGCAAATCGATAATAGTCTTAATTCCTGCCGCTCGGATAACGTCGCATTCTGTTTGTGTGATTTTGGATAACTTACCGGAGCGGTACAATAGTTTCCTGCCCATTATCATCCCGTCCCGGGTAACGTAACCGCCGGTATCACGTGCATTCGGAGCATTCTTCAAATTCAGCGATCGCTCAGCCGGAATGCCCCTTGGCCCGCACCCGCCTGAAACAAAAATGCTCAAAATAAATAGAACTGTCATTACCCAAGCAAAACCGCCGCGCATCCGCATCTCCTTTCCTAAAGCCTACTATTCTCTTGAAATGGATTTTTCATTCCTGCTCTATTGTCTTAAATCCACAAGATTTTACCTCGATGCACAAAAATCACAAAGCATTATTCCCCCATCATTTATCCCATTAAATAGTATAACTTTCTCTAATCTTGCTTGTAAACTTTATCTCGCTGGGGCCTCTATCTGTGAGTTACCGACACCTCCGACCAACCAAAAAAAACCTGAAATTCTTTTCATAACCAAATTTGTTCTTTTCGTTGCGAGGAGTCCTGTAAAACAGTGATTTCGTGTATAACCGCAATCTTACTACTAATCGCTACAAGACAGTCGTGATTTTCTATAAGGAACATATACAAAATTTGGATTTGACTTTCCTATAAAGAAAAAAGACGTTATTCTCTAATAAAAATTTCTCCTTTTACACGAGTAAAACTCGCTTGAAAAAGCTGTCATGTTTGTAAGAGAAAGTATGGAGAATGTATTAGTACAGTTTTAGGATAAACGGTAATGGACCGTTCTGATGTTAAAGAATTGTACTTTATTACT
>CP070700.1:1807770-1811298 GCA_020349865.1 Desulfobacteraceae bacterium | reverse complement strand
TTCAATAGACATATTTTCCGGGGTCCTCCATCCTGGCGGACACGCGGAAAGTATATGGATATACCGCATGCCTTTCATAGATCGTGCCTTTTTGAACTTTTCAATCAGATCATGGGGGTAAGCGGCCGTGGCCGTGGCAACATAAGGAATTCTGTGAGCGATCATGATTTCATCCATATCTTTTTTTGGCTCAGATTTGGGAGCCTTATACGGTGTTGTTGAGGTCCACGCTCCCAGTGGTGTACCACCGGAGCGCTGGACTCCCGTATTCATATATGCCTCGTTGTCATAACATACATAGATCACATCCTCATTTCTCTCTGCTGCACCGGAAAGGGCCTGAATGCCAATATCATAAGTCCCGCCGTCACCGGCCCAACCCACCACGCAGACATCGTCCATGCCTCTCTTTCTGTAAGCGGCCTTGAGTCCTGAGATTACCGCGCCGGTAGTCATAAAAGCTGTATTGAAAAAAGGAACCTCCATGGCAGTTTGAGGCCACGCACCGGGGATAACTCCAAAGCAACACGCCGGCACCACCAGGGCGGTAGGTTTCCCAAGGCCCTTCAGGGCCAAACGCATGGATAGGGAGGCCCCGCAACCAGCGCATGCCACATGACCTGCGTTCATGTGCTCTTCTTCGGGGATCTTCCTATTGTCAAATCGCTGATTGAGACTATGCATATTTAATACCTATCCATATATCCATGTCATCTGGTCTATTACTTTCAAGGGTGTTGTGGTAAACTCCTTCAATAGTCTTCACGCTTATGTCACGACCACCAATACCGGCTATGTACCCATAAACCATTGGCCTTTCATTGTCAGAAAGTTCGCAAAGGACACTTCTTATTTCCTGGGCCCATATGCCCTGGGCACCGGGGGAAAAGTTTCTGTCAATCACCGCCACCTTTTTCTTTCCCCTCAGGAACTCAATGACTTTCTCCCTTGGAAATGGTCGAAAAGTCTTTATCTTTACAAGCCCTGCTCTCTTACCTTCAGCTCGAAGGTCATCCACGGCTACTCGAGCCGTTGAGGCAGCGGTCCCTGAACAGACAATTAAAACCTCGGCGTCTTCAGCCAGGTACCCCTCCACCTGGTGGTAACACCGTCCAAAGCGATGTGCAAAATCCCCGTGAACCTCTGAGATTACCTTCTTCGCTTTCTCCATATCCCTCTGAATTAGCCATCTCAACTCCATGTAGACATCGCTCATGGCGATGGCGCCAAAAGTATGAGGGTTTTCCGGATTAAGCCATATGTCTTTTGGGTCATAGGTGGGAAGAAAGTCATTTACTGCGTCTTTATCAGGGATCTCGATCGGCTCAGAGGTGTGTGAAAGGAAAAACGCATCCAAAATGACCATTGCCGGGAGCTTCACCTTTTCTGCAATTTTGAAGGCCATGATTGTCGTATCAAGGACTTCCTGGTTTCCCTCACAGTAGAGCTGAATCCAACCGGTTTCACGCTGTGAAAGGGAGTCGGTCTGATCACTCCAGATATTCCAGGGGGCTGCCGGGGCCCGGTTAACGTTGGCTAACACAATGGGGGTCCTGGCGCCCGTGGCATAATGAAGCATCTCATGCATCAGAAATAATCCCTGACCGCAAGTGGCAGTGAATGTCCTTACCCCTCCCATGGATGCGCCAATACAGGCGGCCATGGCAGAGTGCTCTGACTCCACACGGATATAATCGAAATTCCCAAGTCCTTCGACTTGCATATCAGCCAGAGTCTCTATGATGGTCGTCTGGGGAGTTATGGGATAGGCAGCTACAACCTCAACATTTGAAAGCATGGCACCATAGGCCACAGCCTGATTTCCAGTCAAAACCTTTCTCATTCCTTTACTCCATAAACTCCATTTTCATGGCGCCACGTGGACATTCCTGGACACAGATTCCACAGCCCTTACAATAGTCCAGATCCACGACGTATCTATAACCATCCGGATCCTTAATAATGGAACAGTCCGGGCAGAAGACGTAGCAATTACCGCACTCGGTGCATGAGCCGCAGTTGAAGCAGCGGCCGGCCTCATAAACCGACTCTTTCTCGGAAGGCGAGGCAACAATCTCCTGAAAGCCTCGCAATCTCTTATCCACTGGAACAATATGAGTTTTTGTCCTTGGCCGGTGATCAAAATAAAACGGGTTCAGGCCGCTATAACCAATGGTCTCTCCGCCCGGATTCTGGTGATTTTCCATCCCTTTAAGGAATCCATCAATCGCAACCGCAGTCCTCTTGCCCGATCCAATGGCATGGGTCACCGAGCGGGGTATATCAATAATGTCTCCTCCTGCAAAAAACTTGGACCCTTTGATTCTACCGAAATTATCGGTCTTTACTCGACCTCCTTCATGGATGATAAAAGGCGGCAGGTCCTCGGTCCTTAAGGATTCCCCAATTGCCATTATTACCGTCTGACAATTCAGGTCAAAGGTCTTACCCATGGATTCCGGTCGCCTCCGGCCGGAACTGTCTGCCTCACCCAAGCTCATTTTGAGAAGCCCGATCCCTGAAACTTCTCCCTGTCCATATATCTCTTTCGGGCTTGCCAGAAAAATGAACTCAACCCCTTCTTCACGGGCCATCTCGACCTCTTCCGGGTGAGCAGGCATCTCCACTTGGCTTCGTCTGTACACGAGGGTAACATCTGCCCCAAGACGCCGTGAGACCCTGGCACAGTCAATTGCACTGTTTCCGCCACCGATCACAGCGACCTTTCTACCAGTGTCCGGCCATTTGCCAAGATTCACTTCCCGCAAGAATTCCAGGGCATTGAACACACCCTTCTTATCCGTGTCTTTGATTTCAAGACCGACTTCTTTATATGCCCCGACTGCAACAAGAACCGCGTCAAACCCGCTATCAATCTTTGCCCAGGCAAGATCTCCTCCAATCTTCACTCCCATGTTAAAGTCTATGCCCATATTTGAGAGGCGGCCGATTTCGCCATCAAGGATTTCTTTCGGGAGGCGGTAGAGCGGGATACCATATCGCATCAGGCCACCTGGCAGTTCGTTTGCATCAAATACCGTCACAGCATAGCCCCTAAGCCTAAGATGATAGGCCGCAGCCAGGCCGGCAGGTCCGGCTCCAACAATGGCAACTCTTTTATCTATTTGGGGGTGTGTAGGTTCTATCTCAATATTGTGGGCCAAGCCATAGTCACCAATGAAGCGCTCCACCATATTGATGGAGACAGCCTCATCATGCTCGGCCCGATTACATTTTGTCTCACAGGAATGATAGCAGACCCGGCCCATGACCGCTGGAAAGGGATTTTTCTTCATAATGAGTCGCCAAGCATCTTCAAATCTGCCCTGACTTGCGAGACACATATAGCCTGCAATGTCCTCACCAGCCGTGCACTGTTGATTACAGGGCGAAGTCCGCTCAATAAAAACGGGGCTTGCAAACCGCCAACTCCCGGTCTTGTTTTCAAGGCTAGACGTTGTGGAGATACAACATAGAGGGGCTTGCACTTCACGGTCAGTGTATTTCATTAGTACCTCTATTTAAAAT
>CP070700.1:1804888-1807670 GCA_020349865.1 Desulfobacteraceae bacterium | reverse complement strand
GGAGCATTGCATTCACCCGGAGTTTGTTGAAGATCAGCTTACCCGCAGCCTGGCTCGGCTGAACCTGGAAACGCTGGACGGATATCTTTTGCACAATCCTGAGTACTATTTGAGTTGGGCTGCAAAAAGCGGTTTGTCACTGGAAAGCGCCCGAAATGAATACTACCGCCGCATCCGGGCAGCATTTGAGCACCTGGAAAAAGAGGTCGAAAAAGGGCGCATCCGTTTTTATGGGATCAGTTGCAACACTTTTGTCAGCGTCGCCGACGACCCGGAGTTTACTTGCCTGGAAACCGTCTGGGAGATCGCAGAAGCCGTTTCGGCCGATCATCACTTTGGCCTGGTCCAGATGCCCTTCAATCTGCTGGAGCCCGGGGCCGTGCTGGAGGGCAACCAGCCCGGAGGCAAAACCACGCTATCATTTGCCGCCCAAAAGGGTCTGGGGGTCTTAACCAACAGACCATTGAATGCCTTTGCAGCCGGGCGCCTTTTTCGATTGTCCGACCTCCCTCAAACGCAGCGCCAAGATACCAACGAGGTGATCGAGAAAATCCGCGCGCTTGCCAAATCGGAAACGCGGTTCTGGAGAAAGATCCTTCCCCATTTGGACATCCCCCCGGGGTTGAGGGTCCGGCTCAAGCAGCAAAACGAGGTGAGCGACAGCCTCAAGCATTACTGGAAAAATTTCGGATCTTACGAGAATTTTCGCCAGGTGCAGAAGGGGATGTTCTGGCCAAGGGTCCAGGGAGTTTTCGATTTTCTGGCGCCCTATGGGAAAGAAAACGAGGAATTGGCCCGGTGGCTGGTCGACCACCCGATCTGTCTGGAAGCGGCTTTTGACGCGGTGGGATCTATTTACATGGAAGAAGCCGCCCGGGTCTTGAACCGGATTCGTTACGCAGTTAACGACGCCGATCCAAAATGGGAACAACAGGGCACACTCAGCCAGAAAGCGATCCGCGCCCTGTGCTCCACCGCCGGCGTATCCGTGGTGCTGGTCGGCATGCGAAGGGAAGCCTATGTGGAAGATGTCCTGATCGAGCTTAAACGGCCCATAGAGCAAAAAGACCGTCGGGGCAACTGGGCAAGACTCAGGCAGGGGCTAGCGGAAATTTTTTCGTCTTCAGAGTAAAGGGTATATACGCCTTTCTTAAGCGCTTAAAAAAAAACTTATGCAAGATGATGATTGTTGCGATCTTTGTTAGACTCTGGAAAAGGGAGTACTTCCTAAAATTAGTGTCGGCAAGCAACAGATAAAGTATTGTGATAAAGGATCTCCTCGTTTTTGAAATCAATAGACCAGATTTATATATGTGAGGTCTTCTATGACATTAATTATACCCCGTAAGGAAGTTGAAACTCTTCTGGATATAGAAAATACTATAGTTGCAGTGGAACAAGCTTTCGCTGATCATGGTAAGGGCTTGACTCAGATTCCTGAGCGTCCGGTTTTGAATTTTGAGGATGAAAAAGGAGTCCTGGGAGTAATGTCAGCTTATATCAAAAGCTTAACTGCCGCTGGTGTCAAGTTGATTTCACACCACGAACTAAATTATACGAAAGGTCTGCCTGAAAGTATGGGTTTGATTATCTATTTTGATCCAACCGATGGATATCCCCTGGCAATTATGGACAGCGCTTTTATCACCAGTCAAAGAACAGGAGCCGCCTCAGCGATTAGCGGCAAATACTTGGCCCGTAAAGACTCAAATACAGTGGGGTTGATTGGGACCGGAGCTTTAGCAGCTTCTCAGATTAAGGCGATTTGTCAGGTTCGGAAAATATCAAAAGTTAAAGCTTATGATATTAACCCGGATGCCATGTCTAATTTTGCCAGCAAAATAAATATTCCCGATTTAAAAGTTGAAATGGTTAACAACCCAGCGGAAGCTTGTAAAGGAGCTGACATAATTATCACCTGTACCACGTCTAAGGAGCCGGTATTATATGAAGAATTCATTGGAAAAGGAACGCACGTCATCGGTGTGGGTGCGGACATGCCTCACCGAAGAGAGCTTTCCACGGGTGTTTTTAAGCTGGCGGACAGATTTGTAACAGATCTTCCAAATCAAGCCTTAATAACAGGCGAGATTCGAGAAGCAATTAATTCGGGGGCCATGGTTGAAAAAGAGGTTCACCGTACTTTGGCTGAGATTGTATTAGGAGACAAGCCCGGTAGATTAAAAAGAGATGAGATAACGATATTTAAATCAACCGGCATGGCGATTCAGGATGTCGCGGTAGCCAAATTAGTCTATGATCTGGCAAAGGAAAGAAGTTTGGGTTTAGAGATTTCTATTACACCGTAACCTGTAATACTTATTTATAGCTTTCAAACTCGATGGGCTCAAATCTTTCTTTTTCGCTTTTCTGATCGTTTTCGGATATGTCGCCGTCGGTTGACGAAACCTTGCCGGTTTCGATGATAGGCGTGCAGGGAGCACGGTTGAGCTTTAAAGAGAGCACATCAAAGCGGTTGTACTGACCGGCCACATCGTGCCGTAGCTTGGGACCGATGATGGCCTCGATGTCGCAGACGGTATAAACGATCTGCTCTTCGTCCGGAGAAACGGTGTCGCTAATCAACTTTCCGCCCTGGGCGAAGATGCCTGAAAAACTCGATTGCGGACTCGTAAAAATCCGTCGTTTCTCTTCGGTGTCGGCCAGTTTGTCGTCGTCAGTGGCATCGATAAGCGTTGAAACCACCACATGGAAAACCTTCCCTTCGCAGGCATGAGCAGCGCCCCGCAAGTGAACGTGTGCTCCGATGTTATACCCCCCG
>CP070700.1:1802082-1804788 GCA_020349865.1 Desulfobacteraceae bacterium | reverse complement strand
TATGTGATCGAAGGCGTTGAGGATCTTGATTTACATCATCTGTATCGTGCTATGACCTTTCTTGGTGAGAAAGTAAGCGATCAGAAGGATCGAACGCCTTTTTCCCCAAGATGCACCAAGGACCTTATTGAAGAAGGTATTTTCTTTGAGCGTCGTGATCTTTTCACCGGGCTTGATTTTGTATTCTTTGATACCACATCCATTTACTTTGAAGGGTCGGGAGGCGAGACGATCGGTCAAAAGGGACATAGCAAGGATCATCGTCCAGATCTGAACCAAATGGTTGTTGGTGCTGTAATAGATGACAGTGGCAAACCCGTATGTTGTGAAATGTGGCCCGGAAATACCACTGATGTGAAGACCTTGATTCCTGTTATAGATCGCATCCGAAATAGATTCAGTATAGGTCAATTTTGTATCGTTGCAGACCGTGGCATGATTAGTGCTGACACCATTAAGCAATTGGAAGATCCTCAGAGAAATATTCCTTACATTTTTGGCGCCCGGATGCGCAAGGTTACTGAAATCAAACGTGATGTCTTGTCCCAGCAAGGCCGATACAAAGAGGTTTATCCTGAGGGTGTAAGCTCCAAGGATCCAGCGCCCCTTAAGGTCAAAGAAGTCCGCATTAATGATAACCGCTATATTGTCTGTCTTAATACCAAACAGGCACGAAAAGATGCTCGAGACCGTCAAGCCGTTGTTGAATCCTTAAAGGAGAAGATCAAAAGAGATCCCAAAAAATTGGTTGGCAACAAAGGATACAGAAAGTATCTCAAAATAGAGCGCAGCGGTGTTAGCATTGATCAAGAAAAGATAGAGTTTGACTCCCGATTCGATGGCAAATGGGTGCTGAAGACAAATACTGATTTGCCAGCCAAGCAGGTAACTCTCAAATACAAAGAGCTCTGGCAGGTGGAACAGACCTTCAGGGATATCAAGTCCATCTTAGAAACCAGACCCGTATTCCACCAACGAAATGAAAACATCCGGGGCCATGTGTTTTGTACTTTTCTTGCTCTCGTACTCAGAAAAGAGCTGGATCGACGCCTTTACAAGTCTGGGCACTGTTTTGAATGGGCAGACATCAAACAGGATTTAAAGGCTCTTCAGGAGACAGTTATCGAAGATCACGGAAAATCCTTAGCTGTTAGAACGGAATGTATCGGTACCTGTGGCAAGATCTTTCAGGCTGTTGGTGTTGCCATTCCTCCCACTATTCGGGAAATATAAAAGATGTCAAAGAGCAATTTAATTTGTGGTGCCAAGAACATTTTGCGCACATCTATGTCCCTAATATTGCAGAACTATTTTTTTTCAACTGTCAAAGACCAGTTTCAGGTAATGAACTCTCCCCGCAGCAAGCTGCGGGGTATCACGTCGGCTCAGCTTTGCTTCGCCGATAATGCGGAATATTACTGAATTCTGTTTCATCCCACGCTGCAAGCAGCGGGGAATTCCAAGTTAAAAAAAGTTTACGTCGGAATGACTACAGGAGGCAAGGGAGGTATCCGGGGCCGCCTTAAGGGGCACCGAAGAAAAAAGCCTGGAATGTGGACCCACTGTTCAATTTATGAAGTATGGAACAACATCAGAGATGACGAAATCTCCGAACTTGAAGGATTGTTTCGACATATCTACAGGTATGATTCGAGAGCTAATCGGCTTAATAATAATCAGCAGAGGGGCTTTCGAAAGTTAAGATCCGTCCATGATTCCAAGTTCTGGGATTGGGAGAATGAAAGTTTGCCCTAATAATTCACTTGAGAGGACGTGAAAACGCTTGCGCATTTTACGCCTCTCAGTTCCAGGTTAGATGCTTTTCAAGATGAACGGAGGAGACTGTTCATATACTCCCCTCTATCGCTTTACGCCGTGAACAAGGAGGTTAATTTCGTCCCGCAGAGAGATACCTATTTGCGCCTCAAGGAGGCCCTCCGTGACCGATAAGCATTGATTTCACTTTTCATGTGTGGTCAGTCTGGGGTAAAATAAATAGCTTATGGAAGATAAAACGCAAAGAGGAATATATTGGATATTTGGTGGCAGCAAATCGCCTTATCTTTTCGCCAAGATGTCCATATATTGTATGACTGCCACTCAAGCAAAATATGCAGTTTACTGCTTCTATGATTGGAAAGAATTGAAAAGCCCAAAAACTTTCGTATTGTGTTAGAATAGTGAAATAAAATCAGTCTGATAGCAGGTTCTAACTTTGGCACGTATACTCAAAACGGAGGAAGGAATATAGGGAAACTATCCTTGTATGTCAAGGGTAAAACGCCCACATGACCTTGTGGTTGAAACGCCGATTTCAATGATCAAGCGGATTTACATATATCAATGATTTTCTTGTAAAACAATGTGTGTAAGGAGACAACACAAATGAAGCCGGATTTAAAGGGTATCATAACACCGATCGTAACAGTTTTTGATAATGATGAGAACATTGATGAGGAAGGCTATCGCACAATCATCAATTATCTCATAGATCATGGCGTTCACGGAATATTTTCATGCGGAGGACAGGGAGAAGCCTACGCTCTCACGAAAGATGAAAAACTGCGTCTCCTCGACATTTGCCTTGAAACGGTGAACGGGCGCGTTCCGGTTCTTATGGGTACGGCAGCGCTTACCACCAGAGGCGCTGTCGAGATGACCCGCGCTGCAAAAGAGGCTGGTGCCGATTATGCCACTATTCTTACT
>CP070700.1:1798209-1801982 GCA_020349865.1 Desulfobacteraceae bacterium | reverse complement strand
GCTTTTTACTGTGCCGTCTGATTTCTGACTTTTTAAGAGTTCATTAAAAATGAAACGATCGCATAAGGCGATACAGGACGGAAAAGAGAGAGAATATGCCGATAGAAATTTCAAAAAAGACCGTTAAAAGCGACTTTATAGACAAGGTCAATGAGTTGAGTGGCCAGAACATTTATAAATGTATGCAGTGCGGCATGTGCGGAGGTTCTTGCCCGATGGCGGGACAATTGGACACCCTCCCCCGACGAGTTATGCGCATGATACAACTGGGCCAGAAGGAGAATGTCATTGATTGTAAAACCTTCTGGACATGTGCCTCCTGCCATAGCTGTAGTGTCAACTGCCCGAGAGGTGTTGACCTTGCCAGGGTTATGGAGGCCCTCAGGCTTCTGATCCTGAGGAAAAATACTGACCATATAGAGCCATCGAAGCTAACCGCCGAGACCGTGGAAGAATTACCTCAGATCGCCATGGTCAGCGGTTTCAGAAAATTGACAGGTTGAGGAGTTTTATGAAAATAAGCTACTACCCAGGATGCACATTGAAGACCAAGGCGAAGAATTTGGAGGATGCTGCGGTCGCCTCCAAGGTCGCCCTCAATATTGATTTCCAGGAATTGCCCCGCTGGAATTGCTGCGGTGCCGTCCATTCCCTTGCAGATGATGACCTTATCCATCATGTGGCCCCGGTTCGGGATCTTATACGGGTCATGGAACAGGGGAACCGGAAAGTGGTGACCCTTTGCTCCATGTGTTATAACACGCTTGCCCGCGCAAATTTACTGATGCGTGAAGACGTGGAGAAAAGGAAGACCATTAATGATTTTATGGACGAAGAGATAGACTATCATGGTGAAGTGGAAGTGGCCCATTTCCTTAATCTATTACGGGATGAAATAGGCTGGAAAAAACTTGGTGAAAAGATCAAAACACCCCTTAAAGACTTGAAAGTTGCACCCTATTATGGCTGTACATTGCTGCGACCCAGGGATGTGTCTATAGAGCCGCCCGGATGCCACAAGATTTTAAGGGAGTTTCTTGAAGCGTTGGGAGCAACCGTGGTGGAATTCCCCGAGGACGCCCTCTGCTGCGGCTCTTATCAAATAATAAGCCGACCTGAAGCCGCTCTGGAAGCCGCTGCCACCATTTTGGAGTCGGCCTCGAAAAGGGGAGCGGAGGCGCTGGTTCTCAGCTGCCCGCTCTGCGAGTTCAACCTGGGGAAAAAGCAGGAGGAGATCCTCAAAAACGAGAGAATTCCAAAAGAAATGCCCACTTTTTATTTTACCCAATTGCTGGCAGCGGCACTCGGGTTGGCCCCGGAGGTCTGTTGTTTTGAACTCAATGAGAAGAGCTCGCTTGAATTGCTCAAGAGCAAAAAAATAATGTAACTACTGCGAAGCCAGGAGTCAGAATTCAGAAGCCAGAATGAAAAGGGAAACGAAGCTTTATGATAATACTTAGGCGTTAACCCCCCAACCCGAAGCATTCACTAAGTTACAGGAAGTATATACCTTCTCTATTCTCTATTCTGGATTCTGGCTCCTGACTTCTGAACAGTTACGAATTAATCAAAGGATTGAGCGGCCAATCATAAATAAGGAGAAGTAAGCATGACTGATACACAATCATCTCAATCAAACGATCACGAGATACAACAGATTGCAACCGGTGACAGGGCAATTCTGCCCAAGGGGGCAAAAACCATTCCTGTCTATGTTATGGGTAAAAAGTATGAGGTGCCGGAAACCCTGACCATCATGAAGGCCATGGAATATGCAGGGTTTCAGTTCCTGAGGGGTTGCGGATGCCGTGGCGGTATATGCGGGGCCTGTCCGACTGTCTATCGAAAAGAGGGCGAATATAAACTCCATTTCGGTCTCGCCTGCCAGACCGTTGTTGAGCCCAATATGTATCTGACTCAGATTCCTTTCTACCCTGCCAACCGAGCAGATTATGATATTGAGGGCATAGGGCCGACAGCAGAGGGCATCTTTGCACTTTATCCGGAACTCTTCCGCTGCGTGGCATGTAATAACTGCACCAAGGCCTGTCCTATGGAGGTGGAGGTGATGGATTACATTTCAGCCCTTAAACAGGGGGACATTGCCCGGGCAGCACAGACCTCCTTTGACTGCATCCAGTGCGGTCTTTGTGCCAGCCGCTGCATGGGCGAACTGCCGCAGCACCACATTGCCCAGTTGGCCCGCCGCATCTATGGGAGATATATTCAACCGCATGCCGAACATTTAGAGAAACGGGTACAAGATATCAGATCCGGGAAATATGACGAAATGCTAAAAAATCTCACCCGGATGAGCAAAGAGGAACTACAAAGACAATACACGGAAAGGGAACGCGAACCTGATTTGACTCCTCCAGGCAGTTGGATGCCAAAGGAGACGCAATATCTGTAAGTTTATTTATTAGAGAGGAAATTATCATGGGTTATACCCCGGAATTGACAGAAATGATTAAACATGTGGAGGCGACCCGGCCTGCGCGTGTGGAAAGGGCCCTGCGCAACGAACACTATCCAGCCTTGAGCATGGAAGAGCGCGAGGAAGTGCTCAATAAATTTCATCCCGATTATCAGGAGGAGGGCCGGCGTGCTGTGAGAGTTGGGCCCAATAAGGGGCAGATATTTCCTGAAGAAGTCGCCCGGATGCTGGAATCCAGATCCACCCTAAAGCCGGATAGGGTGGATCTTTCAAAATGGGATTACGATACGGATGTATTAATTATCGGGGGGGGAGGAGCGGGCACATCGGCTGCACTTATGGCCACACAGGCAGGGGCTAAGGTCATCATAGCCACCAAACTCCGTCACGGGGATGCCAATACCATGATGGCTGAAGGTGGAATCCAGGCCGCCACGCAGGAATGTGACTCACCCTTTTATCATTATCTTGATACCATTGGGGGAGGTCATTTCACCAATCAGCCGGAACTGGTGGAAGCCCTGGCGCACGATGCACCGCTTTCCATTGCCTGGCTGGAAGAGCTCGGAATGATCTTTACCAAGCTTCCTGACGGGCGTCTTGATGTTCGTCATTTTGGAGGATCCTCACGCAAACGTATGCATTCGGCAGGTGA
Organism: Desulfobacteraceae bacterium; assembly: GCA_020349865.1. Next base: position 1,798,890 of record CP070700.1, on the reverse strand, counting down.
TATGACAGGTGCCGAAATTATGCGGGTTTTAAGAGATGAGGCCCGTAATAGGAAGGATCAGATTTCAATTTTGGAATTCTGTCCTGCTGTGGAATTGCTCATAAATGAGCAAGGGAAATGTGCAGGAGCCATTCTTTATAACATGGAAACCCGCGAATTTTTCGTGGCCCGTTCCAAAGCGGTCATTCTGGCCACCGGTGGTTTTGGCCGGCTCCATATCAAAGGGTTTGCTACAACCAATCATTATGGGGCCACCATGGATGGTGTAGTCTTGGCATACCGTGCCGGGGTGGGAAATAATTTCCTCTACTCCACACAGTATCACCCCACAGGGGCCGCCTACCCCGAACAACTTGTCGGCCTGCTGATCACAGAAAAAGTACGCGGTCTGGGTGCTCATGTGCTGAATATTGAAGGCGAGCAGTTCTGCTTTCCCTTAGAGCCGCGGGACGTGGAATCCGCAGAACTTATCAGAGAGGCAACTGAGAAGAAAAAAGGGATCATTACCCCTACGGGCCGACTCGGATTATGGCTTGATTCTCCTATGATTGATTTGCTTCATGGGGAGGGTACGGTCCGCAAGGAACTTCCTGCCAAATTCATCCAGTTCGAACGTCACGGTATCGATATAAGCAGAAAGCCGATGTTGGTCTATCCGACCCTGCACTATCAGAACGGTGG
>CP070700.1:1795409-1798109 GCA_020349865.1 Desulfobacteraceae bacterium | reverse complement strand
TGCCACCTGGGCTTCTGAAGTCAGGTATTCCCGACTCGGTGCTGACGCCAGCCCCGGTGAAGACTACAATCCTGCTGGAGCTAAGGACAAACTCAGCAACCTTACTAATAAGAAATTCCAGCTCTTCATTTTTCATAGTCATAACCTTAGCCTTCTTTTCCCTTGCTACCTGCTTGGGATCCGTGCCCTTTGGTAAACAGTGTTTAACCCGTGAAGGTGTTAATGTAACTTATCAAGAGCCCGTTAATCCTTTCTGAGGCGCAATCCTTCCTGCCCGAATGGCCTCTATGAACTGTCTGTCCCCCAATACTTCGTCCTCGAAAAGTGTCGTATATGACCCAATCTCTGACAGTCCATGGGCATCACTTCCTCCTGTAAGAGGAACCCCCATTTTTCTTGAGACCTCCTGAACTTTGAGGATTGCTTCTTTATCATGTTCTGGGTGATAAAGCTCAATAGCATCGATGTCAAGCCCATAGATCCTGTCCCCTACTCCGTAATAGTCGTCCCCCATCCTCGACCTCTTAAAGGGATGGGCTGGAATCACAATCCCGCCTTCGCCGTGGACCTTCTTAATGAGTTCCCGGGCAGGGATGTTCGATCCCATACTCTCCCGAAATCCAAAGACGAGGAAATGCCCCTCCATTTTCCCATTCTCGAAACAGGAGATCTCCTGTCCGATCACAATAACTAAGTCAGTGATTTTGGCCCTGACGCGAAGGGCTTCTACCTTTTTGTCTGGCCATCGTATACCGTGCTCGGTTAGTGCTATCCCATCGAGTCCTATCTTTTTGGCCCTGCGCAGAAGGTCTTCGGGTTCGATATTGCTGCATGTGGAATACCTTCGCGTATGAATATGAATGTCAAAGACCATTACTTTCGCATCCTTTCGTACCTTTTCTGTCTCCTCCGTTTATGGAACACAAACTGAAAAATAAATGCAACACTGGCGCCATGTCAAGGAAGAACAAAGCCCCGAAAGCGGAAAAGGGGTCAAGTCTGCTCTTGACTCATCCATATGGGTGTAATATGTAAGACTTATGTCTAGGCCACTGAGAATAGAATACCCTGACGCATGGTATCACGTGATGAACAGGGGGAGAAGCGGGGAGTCCATTTTTCTAGAGAAAGCAGATTACATTGCTTTTATTGGGCTTCTGAAGGAAACAGTAGATATGTGGAAGGTGAGAGTCGGCGCTTATTGTTTGATGCCCGATCACTATCATCTGTTGGTTCAAACCCCCGATGCCAACCTGTCCAGATCCATGAGGCATCTTAATGGATTGTATACCCAGCGCTTCAATCGGTCCCATCAAAGAGATGGGCAGTTATTTAGAGGGAGATATAAATGCATTTTGGTGGATGCAGACAGCTATATTTTAGAATTACTCAGATACATTCATAGGAATCCGGTAGAGGCAAGATTGATAGAGCGACTGGATCAGTATCCGTGGAGCACTCACAAAGCCTATTTATCGGATGCGAACAAGTGGAACTGGCTATATAAGGAATTTGTTCTGTCATTGTTTTCCAATGACAGGAGGCAGAGGCGAAAGAGGTACAAGGAATTTGTATCTAACGAGACGCCAGGAGAGATTAACCGAATTTTGGGTGGGAAAAAACTGCCTTCTGTGTTGGGAAGCGATAGTTTTATAGACTGGGTACGAAGCAAGTTTTTCTCCCAAAGACGTCACGAGGAGGTGCCTGAATCCAGGCAGTTGGCACCAAGTGTAGAGCGAATAAAGCAAGCTGTATGCAAAGCATACGGAGTGGATAAGATAGATTTTTCTGTATCCCGAAGAGGCGTATCGAATGAACCGAGGAACGTGACGATTTACTTGCTCAGACGGCTAAGGGGGGATAAGCTTGATCAGATTGGCGAAGAATTCAATATGAGTAAATACAGCTCTGTGAGCAGCGTCATACAAAGAATAAAAAATGAGATATTCAGAAATAGAAAACTAGGCAAGCGCATTGAGCAGCTGGAAGATGAGTTGAGATGAGTCAAGGGCAGACTTGACCCCTTCTCAGGCTCCATAGCCAAGGAAAATGACCTGGTCTTTGACCATATGATCAGCCAGACTGCGGCGATTCGCGCACAGAATCTGGAGGAGTTCTTTGACTTGGCTAAAGCCTTTCACTTGCTTGAATTACCAAAGGGAGATCGGTTGGGCATTATTACACTCTCGGGTGGAGAAGGTGTCATGGCCACTGATGCCTGTGAGATGAATGGCCTTAGGCTAGCTCGGCTGAGTGAGCAGACCTTCCAAAGGCTCAAAAAGATCTTTCCGCCATGGGAAATACCACTCAATCCGTTTGATGGAGGCGTCTGCATGGAATTTCATTTCTCTGATCTTTTCACATTCTTTAATTCCCTGGTTGCCATACCTGAGGACGAAAACGTGGATTGTGCAATTATGCAAATGCCTCCCAACATGCCTGATGTCATATACTCAACCCAGAATACCTCTGAGGAAGAAGTGCATTCTTTTAAAGAGCGATTTATTCAAACGCTGGTGAACATGAAAAGGAGTGACAAACCTTTCGCCATGTGGTGCTTTTCCATGGATATACAAGAACACGAATGGGTTGATGTGCTGGAGTCCCATTCCCTGCCCGTGTTTCAATCCTCCGAAAGAGCAATCAAGGCCCTCTCTGCTATGTACAGATACAGATTACGAAGTTCGTTAGCCTAAAAAC
>CP070700.1:1792676-1795309 GCA_020349865.1 Desulfobacteraceae bacterium | reverse complement strand
TCGTAGGTGTGAAAGATCATATAAGTGTTTCCGTTTTTGTGAAGAAATAATCTTCCGGGTTTAAGGTATTTCTTATACGCGTTTAACAAGCGTTCATAGCGAATGCTTTGTGTGAGGCGCCTGACTTCCTTTTGTAATTCCAATCTTTTTTGAATGTTCTCAAGGATCTCATAGGGGTCTGCTGTATCGCATTTGGACTCAGGAACGATCTTTCTTAGCTCTGAAATCCGTTTGTTCCACTCTCTCTTGAGAAAAGGCCCCATCTCTTTCTCCTGGAAGGAAGCAAACGAGAGATCAAGGAGATCCTTGACCTCCGAAGGGGTGTGGGACAGAAGTAGATTCAGGGTCATAGAAAAATTGATGTGAATCTGGCTCAGAAGCGGCTCTGCGGGCGAATCCTTTAGGTTTTTAATAAGTTGAGGGTCCTGATGAATACCGGGGATAACAACCCCAAACACGATGCGATCCTTTCCTCTCCTGCCTGCACGACCGATCATTTGATGAAAATCAGTTGCTGTCAGATCAATGAATTCGTGTCCATTGTATCGGTCGCTTTGTACGAGGACAACTGTCCGAGCTGGAAAATTCACGCCAGCCGCTACAGTGGATGTAGAAAAAATCGCCTCCAGATATCCCCTGCTCATCATCTTTTCAACTAGGACTTTCCAATAGGGAAGTTGTCCGCCGTGATGCGAACCGACTCTTGATTCCAGAAGGGGTCCCATCTGTCGATGTCCTTTGAGGTGGGGATACTCCCTTAAAAATATGCCTATCGTGACTCTAAGAGACTCTTTCATCTTTGGTGTCATGTCCACCGGGGGACAGGTGAAAATGGCCCGATCACAGTCAGATCTTGACTTGAGAAAAAAGATAGCCGGTAACAAATCAAAATCTCGTAATTGCCTGATGATTTTGCCAAAATTAAGTCTTTCTGACCTTCTCCTCTGTCCACCTCCCGTGGAGGCCATAAACCCCTTCACCTTTGGGCTCAAGCCTTTTTTGCCAAACAGCGGGACGATAAGGCCTTCGTTGAAAAGAAAGAGCATTTCCAGAGGAACAGGCCGTTCTTCCGAGCGCACCACCCGGTTTGGGGTTCCTCGAATCTCCCTTAGCCACCTGCACACCTCCTCTGCATTTGAGATGGTGGCGGAAAGCAGTAAAAGCCTGACCCTTGAAGGAAGGTAGATAAGGACCTCTTCCCAGACAACGCCTCTTTCGGGATCACTCAGATAGTGGGCTTCATCCAGGATCACCAGATCTGCCCGAATGCTGGCTCCCTTATGCATGGCGTCGTAGAGCTGGTTGCGAAGAATCTCTGTTGTGCCCACAATGACGGGGGCTCCGGGATTCTCCTTCCGGTCCCCTGTAAGGATACCGCAATTGGAAGGCCCAAATTCATGGCAGAATTCCTGATAAATAGAATTGGAGAGCGCCTTGAGCGGTGAGGCGTACCACACGCTCAGGTCTTCGGCAAGATATGAATGGATGGTCTGGGAGGCTATCCAGGTTTTCCCGGAACCTGTTGGGGCGCTGACAAGAACATCATAGTCTCTGATCAGTTCCAGAGCTTCCTGTTGAAAGGAATCTGCCTTGAAAGGCCCGGTCTCCGGCACGCCTATTTTGTTAAAAATTAACTTGAGTTCAGGGGCTATCTTAGTTTTTTCGAAATGGGTCTGCCTGGGCGTCCTTGAGCGAACATATGTCGTGACACTGCCATGCCTTTTTTTGCTTGACCGAGACCTTGCAGGCCTGCGGTAGTACTTTTTGTCATTTCTCATAGGTAAGAAGGATAGGCCTTCAGGCACTCTCACTCACTTTACTTACCGTTTGATAACTGATCACGGGATTACAGGGTCTTGAGGCTTTTTTGAGTGACTGGCGGGAGGCTTTACTTTACAAGTTCCGAAGAAATCAGGTCCATATCCCTGAGCTTACCCTTCATAGCCATAGCCAGGTCCAGGTTATTCAGTTTTTCTCCGACTCCATCGATAGTTTGATCACAACCGTAAATAATCCTAAGGCCATTCACATAGACTTTTTCAAGGGCCTCCCTTGTAAAAAGCCTTGCCGCAGCCTTCATGAATTCAGGAGATCGGTTTCCACCTCCGTCGTACACAGCAGCCTTATGGCATAGTGCGCCCCCCACTTCACACCACGTCATCATGTCAGCGAGCAGGAACATGACATATTGGGATTTAGTTAATTTATGCTTTCGGGCGGTCACAATCATTTCATTCATGACCCGAAACGCCCTTGCCAGCAAGGGTCCGGCGCATTCATCCGGCAACTTGTTTAGAGCCCCGGCCATTTCTTCATAAAAACCGCCCTTGGAACGAACCGTTTCCCTCATACGAAACAAGGAAATTATATTCCTCTGTATCTCACTGGTCCCTTCGTAAATGGGGAGAATTTTGACGTCCCGCTTTATCTTCTCCACCTCATATTCCCGTATATAGCCATATCCGCCAAAGGCCTGGATGCCGTCATTGGCCATTGAATCACCGGCCTCTGTGGCAAAGTATTTGGAGATAGATCCCTCCACCTGCAGGTCCTCTTCACCGGTATCAAGCCTGCGGGCGACCTCTTCAATATACGCTCTGGCCGCTTCGAGCTCCACAGCGTGAGGAACCAGG
>CP070700.1:1786649-1792576 GCA_020349865.1 Desulfobacteraceae bacterium | reverse complement strand
GCAGGCAGCACTGAGTCCTGAGTGAATAGGTTCGTCATCGAACTTATGAATCGAAGGATAAGCAAAGATGATTCTCTCTTTGTGATCGTTGATATGGAGGAACGGCTTGTTCCTGCTATGGCCCAACGCTCCCTGAAATTCGTGAAAAGTTGATGGGGATACAGCCGATCACCAAATTAGAGTCAGAAACCTAAAGCCTGGTTTATCAGAATCACGGATATGTCGCTCAGTACAGGTTTGCGGTGAAGGATTGTTGTAATGCGGCAGATCCGTTGGGGTGAATTGCAATCGCTGCAAATACCGGTTTCGGCACAGGGCGTCTCCATACCGAGACTTTTTGCCCTCATGGGCCCGGCAATCTCCCTTACCCTCCGAATGGCGGATCCAAGATCTGGCGTTACCTTATTCATACCAGCAACAATCACGATCTTTTTGGGTCCAAAGGACATTGCACTGGTCCGGTTTCCGAAACCATCTACATTTACCACCTCCCCTTCTGCCGAGATGGCATTAGCACTGCAAAGAAAACAATCGCACCGGCCCTGCTTACATCGAATATCCAGGTCTTGTTCTTCAGTAAGGCCCTTCTCCCAATGATCATAGACCGTTTTTCCCTCGACCTTGAGCTTCTCCGGGATACCCAATGCCCTCGTCGTATCTGATCCCCCGAACCCGAAGGTCTCATACTCTAAAATCATCTCAAGAATCATATGGGCACCTTCGCTGTTGGTTGCCGCAAAATGGGCGTCAAAGCCGTGCTTTTTTAAGTTCTTAACGCACTTTTCTCCCAGTTTTTTCCAAAGCCACGATTGATATGATTCACCCATCGTTACCCCTCCATCAACTCTTTAGCCCCGCCCTCACCTTTATAAGCTGTGCCACAATGCTTACAGCAATCTCTTCCGGTGTCTCAGCCCCAATATCGAGTCCGATGGGAGAATGGACACGGGAAAGGTCTTTTTGTGTGAAGCCTTCTTCGAGCAATTTCTTGTATATGATATTTCTTTTTCGCCGGCTTCCGATCATTCCAATATAGTCAGCCGTTGTCTTCAGCGCTTGTGCCAGGACATTCTTGTCGTGCACATGACCCCTTGTCACAATTACCAAATAGGATAATTCATGGACCGGCAGCCTGGTCATCACCCCTTCAAATGGTAACTGACATATGTCTCTTGCCCCCGGGAAATGCTCGGCACGGGCAAAATCAGCTCGATCATCAATGACCACCACCTGAAACCCCACCTGGCTGGCCAGCGGTACGATCTGCCTGGATACATGCCCCCCGCCGAAAACATACAGAACAGGTTCGGACATCACCGGTTCCACAAAAATATCTACCAGCTTCCCTGCATCGTCTTCTACGGGGAGAATACAAGGCTGTCTTAAACTCAGGATCTGGTTTATCTTTTTTAACAGGGCGTCTTCTAACTCATGCATCCCAGTCAAAAAACCGGTCCTTTCCCCGCTTTTTTCAAGGACCAGCCTGGGAATAGCGCCGTGCTCCCACGCTCTCTGATCGAGCACGGTTGCCAGGAGGCCGACGCCACCCTGGTCGGTAATTTGCATTGCCTTGGCAAACACCAAAAGGTGTGTCTCGCCTTTTGACGGTATAGGTTCAAGAAAGACTTCCACATTTCCGCCACACAACATATCGGTTCCGGCTACATCTGTGCCCTTCAGGGAAAATTTAATACGAATTGGGAGGCCCTTTTCAAATACCTTTATGGCTTCATTGAGCGCCTGGGCCTCTAAAATACCACCGCCGATTGTGCCTGCAAGTGACCCATCATCAAGGATCAAGCACTTGGCTCCAATACCTCTGGGTGACGGGCCTTCCTGCTTAATAATGGTTGCAAGGACCGTGCGGCGCCCTTTTTCATGCATCTCAGTAATCTTGGTGTAAATAGCCTTCATGGTTTTTTTCTAATAACCCAATAATTTCTATCACGGATAGACCCGATCACGACGCGGTCGATCAGGGTTTCGGGTGGCCGAAGCAGTAAATCCGCCATCTCCCTTGTTTCCCGATCGTCGGGGAGAAGATCGAGTTTGTTCAAAAATGCAATCCGCCTTGCCGAAACAGGTGCACCTTTAAAAAGGCCTTCCGGTGAATGAAAGATTCTGGCAAGACTTACAGGGGTGAGTGGCTGTCCATGTGCAAGCCCTGTCACGTCTTGAAAACGATCCAACCTGAAGACAAAATCCGGCTCAAGGTTCCTCCCCATAACTTCCAGGCCCATCATGGCGACCACGACTGTAGTGGAAGAGGGAATTACCGGTTCATGGGATGCCGGCACCTTTACGGGAAGGCCTGCCGCGCCATCAGCCTCTATGATAACATAATCAACGTAGGGGTTCTGATAAAGCACGTCAGCCAGATCAGGGGTGATCCCTTCCAATTTACCGGACTCAAGAACACCTCGGCCTACAAAAACACGACCACATCTTTTTAGTTCCTCGTTTACTTTTTTATGCCAGGTCGAATCTGAACGGGAAAAAATCACGCAGGGAAAACGCAAGGCCTCCCTGTACCAGATCTTTGTGGTAGTGCCGGTAACCACCCGCCCGCCTTTTGAGCGGAGGCCTCTTGCCAGAGCAAACATAAGGCTTGTCTTGCCCCCCGCGCCCACAACGGCCACATGCTCCCTTGCCCCTAAGCCTAAGGCTGTAGATAAGTCCTTTACCGGTATTTCCACCTATGAAGCCTATAATCCTGACTTATTCCCTCATTTTTTCCTCAGAACCCGTGTATCCCCGACTCTCACTGTTACCTGGGTCCGGTCAAAGTATTCTATTAGGGGGATGGTGTACTTCCGTGAAACCCCGGTCATTTCCTTGAACTGGGGAGTAGAGATTTGACCGTGATTTTTCAGGAAGTTTATCAATGCCGATTTGAGTTCATCGATGGCCTTGTAGTGAAAATAGAGGTCTTCCTTTATTTTCAAAATAACACCTTCTTTTACCATGACCTCAAGGACTTCGGCACCACTATCGCTGGGGAATTTCTTCTTTATGTCCTGGAAGTAAGGGGGCTGAAGCCCACTTTTGGCGTAGGCCTCTTCCAGCTTTTGTCGGGTAGTTTCCTGGTCTCGTGCAAGGGTTACCCTATGATCCTTAAGGCGAACAAGCTCCTTTTCCTGAACAATAATGTCCTCTCGTGCAAGCTGTTGCACGAGGTAATTAAAAAGCTTGGCGTTGTTCGCACCTGCTGTTCTCGATCGCAACTCTTCCTTGACCAATCCTTCTTTCAGCGGAAATTTTTTGTGATATTGAGTGAGGGTATCCATGATTTCGTCCCTGGCCTTTTTTAGGAAATCCGCGTGAATCAGGACATTCCGTTCTTTGTCGTATTGGATGATCTTTTGTTGGGCCTTAAGGACTTTGAGTGCCTCATCCAACCTATTTTTGCCCGTGTTGGTTAAAAAAGGCAAACTTTCCTGTTCCAACCCTCTGAACCGACCTGAAGACACAAACAGTTCTATGATTTCGTTGAGATCACCTGCATAAAGCGACATCATTTCGGAAATGACGGCCACTGAAAAACGCTTCTTTTTCACTGGAAGGGCATTGAGAATTCTTCCGCCACCTATGGTTCGCACCGGGGAATAACTTCTCAGCACATACCGGTCGTCTCGAAGCAAGGCAATAGGCTCATTGAGCCTGATCTGGGCAAAACAGCTCTCCCCTGTTTGCAGCTCATCCCTGTCCAATAAAACCACTGTGGAGATAATCTCTGATGTGCCAGAATGAAAACGTACCTGGGCCCTGTTCTTAAGTTTACGGGGGGCGCTGGGCAGGAGGTCAAGACGCACGTCCACCATGTATGTTGTTCGCATTGAGTCTTTTGTGGCCAGGATATTTCCCCTCTGGATCATGGCCCTTTCTAGCCCTTGAAGGTTGACTGCGGTCCTTAGACCTACCCGAATTTCATCCACCTCCCGGTTGTGGACCTGAAGCCCCCTGATCTTAGAGTGGATACCCTGGGGGTAAATGGTGATTTCATCACCGGTTCTGGTTCTTCCCGAGATAGTGGTTCCTGTTATAACCGTACCAAAGCCTTTCATTGAAAATACGCGATCAATGGGAAGTCGAAAGAGATGTCCCACATCCCTTTCAGGAATCTCCCGGACCAGTTTATCGAGGACTTGAATGAGTTCCTTAAGTCCTTCGCCGGTCATGGATGAGACTTCAATAATGGGTGCGTTTGCCAGAAAGGTGTCCGACAGATATTCGGTGATATCATCCCTGACAAGATCGAGCCAGTCAGAATCTACCATGTCGATTTTGGTCATTATGACCAAGCCGTGCTGGACTTTTAGGAGTTCACAGATCTCAAGATGTTCCCTGGTTTGGGGCATGACCCCCTCATCTGCGGCGATCACGAGGGCCACAAGATCGATACCTGTGGCCCCGGCTACCATATTCTTGACAAATTTTTCGTGGCCCGGCACATCCACGATTCCCAGGAGCCTTCCGCCGGGCAATTCCAGATAGGCGAAACCCAGCTCAATGGTAATACCCCGCTCCTTCTCCTCTTTAAGCCGGTCTGTGTCGATACCGGTGAGGGCCTTAATGAGGGAGGTTTTGCCGTGGTCAATATGCCCTGCCGTGCCCAAGACAATCTGTTTCATTGGTAAATCCTTGTCTATTCTGATTTATGAGGATATGAGAAGTAAATAAATTGAATATTGCACACTGTCAAGCCGATTACCAGGATGAAAACACTAAAAATGTATTGACCCCTGCGTATAATTCTGTTAGACATTTTCGCCTGCTTTGTTTATTATAAAAAACATAAAGATCCCCGGTAGCTCAGTTGGTAGAGCGGGTGGCTGTTAACCACTTGGTCGGCAGTTCGAGTCTGTCCCGGGGAGCCATTCGACACGCTCAGGGGCACCTCACATATGGGGGTGCCCCTTTTCGCTTGCTCATGGCCTCCGGCCTTTTAAGATCCGTTATAAGTGTCGAATGGCCTTGAGCCGCCCCGAACTTGATGAGGGGCGAGTCGAAAGGCCAAATATTATCTTCATCCCACTTAACTGAATTCAACTATGCCAGCCTGGTTGTACATCCTTCGCCTTAAATCAGGGAAGCTCTACATCGGAGCAACTACAGATCTGGACCAGCGCTACAAAGATCATTGCTCTGGCAAAGCCTGCCGGACCACTAAATTAGATCCACCTGTCGCCCTCGTTCACTCAGAGGAATTCGAAACTTTTGTCGAGGCCAGAAAACTTGAAGCCCAAACCAAACGTTGGTCCCGTGCGAAGAAAGAAGCACTTGTATCGGGTAATTTAGATACATTGCGGAGACTTTCCAAACCCAGGGACCGCTAGGTATGGGTGAGTTTACCATGAGCCTAACGAAGGGAGCCCGTTCCATGGAATTATATATTTTTACATTTAATTCAATAATTTAACTGGTTAACATAATTACTAATTCGAACCATAGGCGAACCGGCAGTCCAGACGATCAGTTCGCCTTTTTCTTCTCCCGCCTGCCTCATCCATAGCTTACCCAAGTGGTAGCCTTTTATATGGCAACCATTTGATATTTTGCAGTTTTTGATGGAGATGACCTCAAGGTTTCCTTGGAGCTTATCAAAACCAATTACATCTTTGCGACTTTTCCTCTGTTCTCCGCGCCACGTGCAACACTGAAACGTGTCGTTTGAGGGACACGACGACTTCTTCCAAGAAACAATGCTCCATTATGTCGAGAAGACTTGGGAACAGTGGCCTGGTCCTTAGATTCCGGTTCTTCCCAATTTTAACCTAGATTGTGCAGTAGAATCCGTAGTGAGGCGAAGAAAACCAAAGGGAAAGGAGCAGTTGGAGCGATTTTGTGACGTAGGCATATTAATAAATATGTCGAGGAGCAAAATTGGGAAACAAGTGTTGCAGCAAGGATTTTCAAGTCGCAGAAGG
>CP070700.1:1778929-1786549 GCA_020349865.1 Desulfobacteraceae bacterium | reverse complement strand
GAAGCCCTTTACCGTGAAAAATACATCAAAGATCCGCATGTCAGCATCTTTGTCGAAGAGCATTTCAGTAAGCCAATCACCGTGCTTGGACAATTTAGAAAACCCGGAACATACGATTTAAAAGCCAAACAGCGCCTGCAGGATGTTATGGCGCTGGCCGGTGGTTTGACCGATAAGGCCGGACGTACGGTTCAGATCCGGCGTAAAGAAATTACACCCGGTGAGCCGAATGTGTTCGTAGTCGACCTGGACCGGTTCATCAAAGAAGGACGCACAGAACTCAATATTGAGATTAGTAGCGGGGATGTCGTTTTTGTTCCTGAAGCCGGCAATTTCTTTGTCGACGGTGCCGTCCGCCGACCAGGGTCATACCCAATAAAGAGCAAAATGGTCATCAGGGAAGCATTGATGGCCGCCGGTGGTATTGCGCCCTATGCTCAGAAGGATTCCCTTGTATTGATCCGGTATTTCAAGGGAAAGGGGCGCGAAATCATTGAACTGGAATTCAATGACTCCGAAGATCAAGAAACGGAAGTACAGGATCGGGATATTATCGTCGTCAAGAGCAGCACTTGGGGGAAGATGCTTCACGGGGTAGGAATTCATATCGGAATCCCTGGATTCACGGTGGGCTATTCAGACCCGGCGAGATAAAATAACAGATAATCTTTGAAAAAAGTCCCCATTTGCCCAATCCCTGTGCCTGCCCTGTGGAATAAGGATCATATTCCTCTGGGGTCAGGTTCAAACCTAACGTATTTTATAATCCAATCGTCTGACCTTGAAAAAATCTCCAACGGATACGAGTTCCATGGTGATATCACCAAAGCTGTACCGCCATTTATCCCCGCCCCCCTTTAATCGGGCCTGCGCACGGAATACCCCTTCAATGTGGATGTTTCCGGTCTTTTCGTGAATCGAATGGCGCTGTAATTCAATCCTGTAATTCAAGGAATCGAGTAGTTCAAAATTGCGACGATATTTGGGCATCAGGGAACTAAACAGTTTACCCTTTTCAGTGGCATCAGTGGTAAAAAAAGTGGCGAACTTATCAAGTTTCTTATCTTGATAAGTCTGACAATAGAGAGCCAAAAATGCCTCCAAGCGGTTCTGCAAGTCCCCATAATCGATGTCAGTTCTGATGCTGGCCTCAAGTTCCGGCACCTCCGGGGATTTCACCGCAACCTTCTTGTCAACATCACTGCTGATTTTCTCCTCAGCCGGAGCCATGAATTCCAGGGAGGCACTTTCGCTGATTTCCCGCGTCTGAATCGCTGGCCGGCTTTTCTCTTTACTGACATCTGATACTACTCTATCGTCGGAAGATTCGACGCTCTGGGGAGGTGCTTGACTCTCAGCGGGTAGTGGCGATACCTTAGGAGGACTTTGAGTGGTGGCAGCACTCTTTTCTGGAGCCACGGTTTTTTTGGCGAGACGGGGTGCCTTTTCCTGAACTTGGGCAATGGTTAGTTCCTGACTCTGTATAGGTTTCGGGATCGCTTCTTGTGCAGCAGGCTCTTGTTCAGGTGTAGTCTTAATTGCTGCCACCTTTGATGATTCCGGTTCTATCGTTTCCCCCTTAACTTTTGGCTCAACCCTCTCCTCAGTTGTAACAACCGTTTCAGTCGATGGCTCGATGAAGACGGGCGGCTCCTCTTTTTTGGAAGCAATTTCGTTGAACAATTCAGGTTCGGGTGCTTTTGCAACTAATGGAGGTAGAGCCTCGGGTTCTTCCGGAGGTACTTCTGGTGGGGAAACAGGTACTTCTTCTGTGGACGGCTCGGCCTCTATTTGTGCTGTCTCTACATCAAAAGGAGTTTCCTGCTCTATTATTTTTTCGCTGCCTATATCCTCCGTTTCTTGAGGCATCTTTTTTGCCACCAGCACTTGATCTTTTGTGGCCCTATCGAGAGAAGCCTGATCGCTGACTTTCGAAGCTGTATACAGATACCAGCTCATGCCCACCCCCACAATAATTAAGGCTGAGATCAGGACTGAAGCCCATTTCCACTGATGCACACCATAAACACGCTTCGTTCTTTTAATATCATCGGGGTCCGTTCTTCTCTGGATGCTCGCTGGAAGAGCGGCCTTCGGGTCCATATCCTCATGGCATTGGCTGACCAGATGAGAGGTGATCTCTTTTTCCCCTTTTGAATACCCAAGAAGCAAAGCGCTGTCTGCTAACCTATTAATCATTCTCGGATAGCCTTCCGAGTATTGATAAATAGCTTCGATAGCACCGGTAGAAAAGATATCCTTTCCTTTTTTTGCTCCAGCTATTTTTAACCGGGTAGCCAGATATTCCCTGGTATCCTCAAGATCTAACGGACCGATTTGAAGACGATTTTGTGTGAGCTGTCGAAGAATACGGCACCTTGGATCATTCAGCTTTTCATTAAGCCCCATCTGGCCAACTAAAAGAATGTTGATCATTTTTTCATCAGCGGATTCCATGTTGGAGAGAAGCCTGATCTCTTCCAGCAGTTCGAAGGAGAGGTTGTGCGCTTCATCAATGATCAATAATGCTTTTTTGTTCCGTGCACGGGTTGTTTGAAGAAATTCTTCTAAATCAATGAGGAATTCGCCTTTGCTTCTGTAATGGGCCCTGTCCATCTGAAATGCAATGGCAATAAAGCTGAAGAACTCGAGAATATCAAGTCCGGGGTTGGAGATCCTCGCAGACGCGACATCATCTCCGAGTTTGCTGACCAGGGCTTTGATGAGTGTCGTCTTGCCCGTACCAACATCGCCGGTGAGGACCAGAAGCCCCTTATTCTTGAAAATAGCATATGTCATCGCCGAGAGAACTTGTTGGTGCTTTTCGCCAACCCAAAGGAAGGCGGGGTCAGTCGTCATCTCAAACGGCTTGGCTTTCAATTCATAATGTGAAAGGTACACGGTTTCTTCTCTTGATGACTTTGAGTAATTACCTAACCCGGATAAACCGGAATTGCGAATTTAGGGATTGAGGAATTGTGGAATTTCGAAACCGCTCAATCCCAAGTTGCTCTATCCCTAAATTCCTCAATTTATAGCCAACAAGGCTCTTCTTAGAGAGTAAAATCGTGAGCGTTCTGAGTACAAATCAGTTTGTAAGGGACTAGATACCTGAAAAAAAGAATATAAAATAATATCAGTATATTAACAGCGAGAATCTGTGCTACCAACTGCTCGTTGCACTTTATGCAGTCAGAATGTTTTTCCGGTTATCTGATTCAGCACATTTTTGGTGCCGACATCTTTGTCCTTGCCGTAATAGCTGTAGTAATTGTAATACTTGTAATAGGACTGGTACCCGTAACGTTTGTTCAGGTTGACCTTGTTGATAATACAGCCCAAAATCGAGGTCCGTACGTTGAGGACGCTCTTTATAAAATGTCGCAAGGCATCACGGCTCGTTTCGCCCATGCAGCTGACCAATATCACACCACCGACATGCTGGGAAAGGACCAGGGTATCGGCAAAACCCTGATGAGGCGGCCCGTCCAGGATCACACGGTCAAAACGCTCAGTCAGCGCTTTCATCAGATAGGCAAAACGGTCCGAGGTCAACAGTTCTACCGGGTTAGGCGGCATTGGGCCGGCAGGGACAAAAGAAAAGTTGTTCAAACCGTTGTGATAGACCAGCCCCTTGCTGCCAACCCCGGCCAGGAAACTGGATAGCCCGGGGCTGGAGGAATCGCCCTGGGCCTTTAAAATCTTTTGAAGACGGGGTTTGCGCATGTCCGCTTCCACCAGTACCACCTTCTCTCCGCCGCCGGCAAAGGCCAGTGCCAGGTTGACGGCCAGTGTGCTTTTGCCCTCTGCCGGCTTGGTGCTGGTTAAAAGGAAACTTTTAGCCTGGGAATCAGAACTGGAGAGCTGAATGGACACCTTGATGGTGCGCATGGCTTCAGACAGGGGCGCCCTGGGATCAGTGATAAAGGTCTGTTCAACTAAGGACTCGTCGGTTTTAACCAGGGGCACCACACCCAGCACGGGTATTTGAAACCGCTCGGTGATCTCGTCCGGATTAGTGATAGTATCGGCAAAGTACTCCATGAAAAAGGCGAGCCCGATACCCCCCACCAAGCCGACCACGATGGCCAGGAGCAAATTTGTTTTCGCATTGGGCTTAAAGGGCCGAATCGGCAGCAGGGCCTGGTCAACGATATGGATATTGCTGGAAGACACTCCCACCATGGACTCGATCTCTTTGGTCCGCTGCAGCAGGCTTTCATAGATCCCCTTGTTGGTCTCAACCTCCCGGGCCATGATCTTATATTGGGTGGCCCGTTCGTTCAAATCGATGGCCAGCTGCTTTTGCTGGTTTACTCGATTTCGCAGGCTTTGCACCTTCTTTACGGCCACATAGTATTGGTTTTGAATAGCCAGGGCGATTTTTTCTTCCTCACTGCTGATCCGCTCAGCGATGCTTTCCATGCGCTTTTTCAGGGCCTTGGCCGCCGGATACTGGTCGTGAAACGTAACGCTCATGTCATCATACTCGGATCGGACGCGCACATATTCGGCCTTCAGGTTGCCGATGACCTGGCTTTCCATGACCTGTGGCAGATAAGAGGGTCCGTCTTTCACAGCCTGTTTGTGAGCCGCCTTTTTGCTGATCAAATCGGCCTCGGCTTCTGCCAGGGCCGAATTGAGCTCCTCGAGCTGGCGATAGACGCTGTTGAGCCTGGAATCAAGGGAAACAATCCCGGACTGTTTGGCAAAACGGTTGAGTTCTTCTTCGGCCTTTTCCAGGTCGATTTTGGCCCGGTCAATCTGTTTCATCAGAAACTCGCGGGCCAACCTGGAGGCTTCCAACTTTTTCTCCATGTTCCAGCCCACAAATTCTTCGGTAAAGGCATTGACCGTTTGCCGGGACAAGTGGCGATCCGGCGAGGTAAATTCAACTTTGATAATCATGGAATTGCGGCTGGGAGACACCTCCAGGTTATCGCTCATAAATTCCAGCAACGCCCGCTGTTTTAGGGCTCCCTCATCTATCGGGGGAGCATCGTTGGAGGGGTTTTGGTCATTAGTTTTAAGTTTGGCAATAAGGTTTGTGATCCAACCCGTGAACATTCCTTTTGACCGTGCGACCGATCCTGGTGCTTCATCGCTAAACAGCAGCTCCTTCACCACCGGATTGCCGGCCATATCGAGTTTTTCTATAACGCGCAAGGCCAGCGCCTGGTTCTGCAGTAGCTCCACCTGTGTCTGATAAAACTCCTCGGCCCGCAGTTCGGAGGTCATTACTTCCTCGAAGCTGGTCACTTTCTGATCCCGGGGGGACACCTCGATAGAGGCCGAGGCCTTGTAAATTTTCGTGGATGACAGCGTCCATATGAGGGTCGTGATGAAGGTCAACGCCAGAAAGCTGACAATAATCCACTTGCGGCGTAAAATGACATCCAGGTAGTCGCGCAGGTGGACCTCTTCGCCCTCCCATTCGGCAATGGGGTACCGGTACTCGGGAGAGGGTAGAGTCTCATAGCCGGTCCTGCCGGGAATTTTTCTTAGGGGTTGGGTCAGTTCAACTAATTCATCGGACATGTTTTTTCCATTTTCGCATTCCGATTTTTTTGTTTATTCTCTGTAATATTCTATTGTAATCTTATGCAAATCAGGAGGCAAGCTTAATTTAAGCGACCTATTAAAAACGGCCCGAGGCCCTCAGCGCCTCATCTTCTCCAAGGTGAAATCATCCAGCCACAGCGTGCCTGCGATCTTGCTGTCAAACCGTTTGCTGGGCAGTCGTCGTAGGCGGACGACCACGGCATGGCAGTTTTCAGGCACAGCAAAATCAACATCCTGGTCGTGCCATTCGTGCGTGTCGAGCATCATGGGGCCTTTGAAATATATCCCCTTTCGATCATAGCCATAGATTTCCACAAACGGGCCCTGGTCTGTGGTTATATTCCTGCTGCGCCAATTGTAGATCAACCGATACGGCGTCAGCGGGTCGACCGGCACGATCTGGTACAGATGGGCAAAAGAAAGATTTTCGTTGCCTTCAAACATAATCTTCAGACTATGGACTCCGGCCAAAGCTTCAGAGAGGGTGCGGCGGATACTCCACTTGCCTCTGCTATCTGCGGTATAACGCCAGTCAAACCCACGGTGGGTGATTTCGTGCTCAAAGCCTGGGTTTGCAATGCCGTCAAGGCCCGTATGCGCCCGCCAAATCTTCGCCGCCTGTGGCACACGCTTTTTGCCAATCAGAAAATGAACGTATTTTAGGCGAATATCTTCATCCGCAATGCCGTGTTCATCAATTTTTTGCCAGGCAATATCTGCGTCCTCCGCGCGTCCCCAGAGCATAAGCCATTCCAAGAATGGTATCAGGTTGCCGGAATCCAGTACCTGTACCGCAGCCGCGGCGCTTCGGTTCAGATGGAGGTCAAGCAGTTGAAATGCATCGGGTACCATTGTGCGATGGCCAAGCAAGAAATTGATATTACGCAGAAGTACCCCTTCCATTCCAAGCTCGCGGGCCAAGAGCGTCTGATCCCATTTCCAGCGATAGACATTTTGGGTCAAATGGTCGGTAAATCTCAAAATCGTGCCGGCCTTTTCCGGATTCCCCAGGCCCACTTCGGCCTGTGCCAGCCTGAGCCAGGCATCCATATAGAAGCTGTCCTGCGCAACGGCCTGGCGCAAAAATCGGGCTGCGGCTGCGGTATCGTTTTGATACCAGGCATTAAGACCATATGCATAGAGTGCGCGAGGAAAATTTTTTAATTTGTTCGCTTCTTCAACCGTAAAGGAATAATTTTTATGATATATCTTCCGATGTTGCCAGTTATGGATTATCAGCCATCCTGAAAGAATTAGAAGAAACAGGGTGAGCACGCTGTTAAAGGCTATTTTTTTTAATGGCACTGTATTACTCTCGTAAAGCACTATCCGTTAAACGAAGTCGCCAGACGCATAGGGTGGTTATAACCCCCCAAAGCTACCATATCTTCCAAACCCGCCTCTTATTTGGTTTGCCCCTTATCACTCCCCTATCCATCACCTTCAGGGGTTCGCCCCGAAACATATGTTCAGGGTTGTCTTGAGCCAGCAGCCGCAGGTTTTGGAGCCCCACCAGCTTTTCTACCGCAGCGGCAGCCCGTTGGACATTACGTGCGTTACGATGGTCAACATCATGGGTGTCGGTGGCCAGGCAGTGTATAGTGCCCCTTAAGGCAAGGTCACATGCCATCTTTGCCACATCTCGACCTAAAAGCCCTAAAAAGCTGTCCCAGTTGACCTGCAGATAAATTCCTGCGGCTAAAAGATCATCCCAGAGGGCCGGCGTCTCTGCCAGTTGCGCGCATCTTTCCGCATGGGCCAGGAGAACCGTTTTATTACGGGCGGAAACTTCAAAAAGAATTTGTTCCCACCCCAGGGGGAGCCTCTGAAACGGGGGTTCGATCAATATATATGATTCTCCGTTTAAGGTTAGAATAGCGCCGTCATCCAACAGGTCGGGAATTTTTGGGTCCAGGGCGATTTCCATGCCCGGGTAGACGGTGAGATTGATGCCTTCTTTCTTGATCTCCTTATTCAGCTCATCAACCAGGGTCTTAATGTATGCCGGTGTCGGCGTCCAGGATGTCCCCGGAATCCAGTGGGGAGTGGCCACCACCT
>CP070700.1:1775135-1778829 GCA_020349865.1 Desulfobacteraceae bacterium | reverse complement strand
CCTTTTTTTATTTTTATTGGTAAGACTATTAAAATACTTTATTTTTTATTTCTTTCTCAGCTCCTTAAGGAGATCTTTCAGGTAAACCTCTCTATCCTGGAACATCTTATTAACTGATCTCTGGTCATGACCCTCACAGGACTTCCGCTGGTCTTCATCTTCTTTATGACCTTTTTGTCGTTAAACATTTTAGGGAAAACCTCGGCACATTTGTTTTGATCTCCTATTGAAAATGGCTGGTGCTATCCAAAAACTGTTTCGGTCAATTGAGGGTTTATCAGACTTAAGAAAATAACCATTCCTTTGAACAAACCTCTCGTCTGAGATGATAAGAACTATTACTGCAATCTTTTGTTGACATTCGAAGAAATAAGGCTAAGTTCTTAAATAGGCTCTAAATTGGTCCTGCCTTTTGTTGTCAGTATAAATCAAAATTGGGAGTATAGAGGACTGCACCCACACAGTGAGTAATGTGATTCATACGACAATATAAGTTCCTATACCAAATCAATGGGATATTGAAAAAATGCCTTTAACGCTTAAGAGTCAAACAGGAATCATTCTGGATAGCATAGCTGATGGGGTTTTCACTGTGGACTCGGACTGGAGGATCACATCCTTTAATCGGGCCGCAGAAAGTATCACGGGCATCAAAAAAGAAAAGGCGATCGGGAGGCACTGCTGGAACGTTTTCAGGGCAAGTATTTGTGAGACCCGATGCTCCCTCCGCGAGACCACTGAAACAGGGGAAACGTTTGTGAACCAGGCAATATTCATTGTGAATTCAGAAGGGGAGCGACTTCCCATCAGCATTTCCACTGCCCTCCTCAGGGATGAAAAGGGTCAGGTGATCGGAGGGGTTGAGACTTTTCGGGATTTGAGCGTGGTTGAAGAACTCCGCAAAGAGCTGGAGGGCAGGCACTCATTTCTTGACATTATTAGTAAAAATCAAGAAATGCAGCGTCTATTTGGAATATTAGAGCAGGTAGCGGAAAGCAATACCACCGTACTCCTTGTGGGTGAAAGCGGCACGGGAAAGGAACTTTTTGCCAAGGCAATCCATTCCCTGGGTCCAAGGAGAAATGGTCCCCTGATAACCATTAACTGCGGCGCTCTCCCAGATACCCTTCTGGAATCCGAACTGTTCGGTTACAAGGCCGGGGCCTTTACCGACGCGAAAAAGGACAAAGAGGGCCGTTTAGCCCTGGCAGAGGGAGGCACCCTTTTCCTGGATGAAGTCGGAGATATCTCTCCGGCTTTGCAGATTCGACTTCTTAGGGTACTTCAAGACAGAGTTTATGAACCGCTTGGTAGCACGAAGACCCAAAAAGCAGACGTTCGCATTGTTGCGGCCACAAACAGAGACCTTGAAGACCTTGTGGCAAAAGGCTCCTTTCGACAGGATCTCTATTACCGAATTAATGTGGTCAAGCTTGTTCTTCCGCCTTTAAGGGACCGAAAGGAAGACATCCCCCTGTTAGCGGACCATTTTATTAGAAAATATAATCGATTAAGCGGTAAAGAACTTCAGGGGCTTTCGCCTGAAGTCCTGCCCGTCTTAATGTACCACAATTTTCCTGGAAACATTCGGGAACTTGAAAATATCATCGAATATGCCATGGTTGTCTGCAAAAATAGCATAATCGGTATCGAACATCTCCCTGATTATCTCGGTCAGATTGAAAAAAGCGAAAAATATATCAGTGGAAAAAGTGAGCCGGATGATAATCTATCGTTGCAGGGCCTTGAGAGGCAGTTTCTTATTGAGGTCTTGAGAAAGAACAAATGGAACAGATCAGCAACGGCTGCACAGCTGGGCATCCATACGAGTACACTGTGGCGTAAGATGAAGCGCCTCAAGATTGAAGTTATAGAGCCCAAGGATTAAGCCGTCTAGTTCAACACCTCATCAAAAAGACATTGCGAAACTGCAATGTTTTAGGCCTTTACCCCATCCTTATTTGTCTTTGGAGCACACACCATCTGCCCACTTCTTTTCTTGTATTTAATTAATTTTACTGCGATTTCAATTAATTAGATGCCGGCGAAAAACTTTTTCTCTGAATTTAAGTCTCAATCGATGTCTTGGCATTATCTCTGCAAATAAGAAAAACAGTGGTTGTAGATCTGAGGAAAGGCCAGGTTTCAGGATAAAAAATAGTGCTTTCGGACAGTGGTAAATCTGGATTTGGAATCCATTTCCGATTTGAAAATCTGAATTTCATGTTTTCTGCTTGTCTGGGTTAGGGGTGGCAAGAAATGCCAATTTATGAGTACAGGTGTAAAGCATGCGGCACCGTTACAGAGTTCCTCGTGGGCATAGGGGAAGATATTACAATTACCTGCTCTCATTGCGGAAGCCGCGATATGGAGAAGATCATGTCGGCTGTATCTATTCTGGATAGCATCCCGGAGCGAAGGCCAGGCAGCACCTGTTGCGGCAACGAAGAAAGATGTGCAAGCCCCCCGTGTTCAACTGGGGGATCCTGCAGCAGAGATTAGAATGAGGCAGTTTTAAAATGGAACGTCTTGAAACTGCATCGTATTAGAAGAAATTATGGCTACGTTTTCCAAAGAAACGAGTTTTACCGGCAAATTGACACTGTGCTGCGGCGAAGTCGTTTTGCAAGGAGAACAATTGCTACAAAGACAATTATTGCATGCCTGCAATGGAAGATGCAAAAGCATTGCAGTTATGCAGTACATTTTTCGACGTCCAAATTTGTGCGCATTTAATAATCCACAATAATTAACTTTGAATCAAAACCCTTAGTAACAGTTTAGCGCTTTGAAAACAGTGTAAAAAGGCCATGGACCGATAATCCAATGATGATTTTTTCAAAGAACTAAACTTTATATAACCCTTATACCAATCATTGTCATTCGCCTTGGTTGGGGTTAAAGCTGCCGAAAATGAAAGTCTGCTTTTGGATTGAGTAGCTAAATAATAGAGATGAGAGGAGATGTTGAAAATGAAGATAGCTGTTAGCGCAAGCGGAAGAGATCTGGATGCACAGATTGACTCGCGCTTTGGGCGGTGTGCCTATTTTATCATCGTGGAAACAGACGATATGGGTTTTGAGGTTTTCGATAACGAAGGTATCGCCTTGGGCGGAGGGGCAGGCATCCAATCGGCTCAATTTGTGGCCTCTAAAGGGGCCAAAACCATTATTACCGGAAATGTTGGCCCGAATGCAGTGCGGATACTCACTGCAGCAGGCATCGAGGTAATCGTAGGTCAGGGAGGGACTATAAGACAAGCCATAGACGATTATAAAAACGGAAAACTGAAAAGCACCGCCGAGCCCAATGTGGCGGACCACTACGGAATGGGCGGCGGTAAAGCTCAGAACCCTATCGGTGGTATGGGAATGGGCGGAGTAATGGGCCGTGGCAGTGGCATGGGAATGGGTCGTTGTGGCGGCATGGGCCAGGGTAGAGGAATGGGAGGCGGAATAAGGGACTCCGGATGGGCCCCTTCCAAACAGCCCGAAACCACCCCACTATCAAAAGAGGAAAAGTTGAAGGGTCTGAAAGATCAGGCAAATGATCTGCTGAAGCAGATTGAAGACATTGAATCCCGTATCAAGGAATCAGAGAAAAAATAACCTGGGAAAGGTTTCATTCCAATGAAAATAGCTATTCCAGTATGTGAAGGAATGGTCTCACCAGTTTTTGACTCCGCTTCAAAATT
>CP070700.1:1744960-1775035 GCA_020349865.1 Desulfobacteraceae bacterium | reverse complement strand
CTGTTCGACAATTCGATTGAAGAGTTCAAAAAGGTTACTGCCCTGGATGACAGCGCTGTTGTGGCTTTTAGGAACCTTGGCTATGTTTTTTCAATACAGGAAAAACTGCCCGAGGCCGTGAATGCATTGAAGCGAGCTGTTGCGCTAGATCCCACATCATGGAAAGATCATTATAATTTGGGAGTGGCCTTGTACAAGCTAGAGCGGTTCAACGATGCCATCCAGGCCTACGAAAAAGCGATTAAAATTCATCCAAGCAGCACCGATATCCAAATTGCCTTGGCAAAAGCCTATTTTAAATTAGGCAAAACAGATTCGGCTTTAGCGCAGTACCAGTCTTTGCGAAAAGACCATCCGTTTGACCCAAATATCAGGTACGAACTCGGTCTCGTATTTAAACAGAGAAAACAGAATCAGGAGGCAATGGCGGAATTCCGATGGGCTCTCAAACAAAATCCAAATCATCTGAAAGCCCGGATCCAGATTGCGGATCTCCTGCTGGAGTCAGGAAAAATACAACCTTCTATGGACGAATATGGTCAGGTTCTCAGTGTAGAGCCAGATTCCGTCGACGCACAGCTGGGTATGGGGATTGCTCTGACAAAAAAGGGCGATTACGATCAAGCCATCAACCATCTTCTCCGCGCTAAATCCGGAGGTCAAACGCGTGGGGACATTCGTTTTCACTTAGCCCTTTGCTATGACCTCCAAGGTCGACACCAGCAGGCCTCTGAGGAATATCAAGAGGCGCTAAACATCGATCCGACCATGCCCGAAGCTCATTTTAACTTAGGGGTCATTTACGATGCGGATGGCCGATATGCAGAGGCTGAGCAGCACTATCAAAAGGCGATTTCCTTGAAACCGTATTTTCCCGAAGCCTATAACAATCTGGGCACAATTTACAGTGAACAGGGACATGTGGAAAAGGCCTTGGTGGCTTACCAAAAGGCAACGACGCTAAAACCGGATTTTGCCGAAGCACATAACAATATGGGAGTAATCTACCGTAAAATGGGCAAGCTGGACACAGCCCTTGAGGGCTTCCAGAGAGTGGTTGCCATCGATCCGCTTCTTTTTCAGGCGTACTACAACATTGCTACCATTTTCGAGGCAAAGAAGGAATATGAGAAAGCCGCGGAAGCTTACCAGAAGACCATTGAGATCGCGCCTGGACATGAAGACGCTTATTTTGGTCTGGGAACCGTATTGCAGGCATTAAATCAAATTGAAAGGTCCAAAGAAGCATACCAGGCGGCGCTGAGGATTAATACCAAGAATCTCCCAGCACGATTTAAACTGGCGGAAATTTTTGCCTCTCAAGATCGAAAAGAAGACACGATCAAACAGTATCAGGATATTTTAAGCCTAGAACCCGACAATGTAGATGCCCTCAACAACTTAGGTGTCCTCTATTTCCAGGAAAAATCTTATGATAAAGCATTTCAATATCTCTCAAAAGCAGCAGAGGGTGATCCGAAACGCGATTATGTCCACAACAATCTTGGAATGTTGTACACGGAAATGGGAATGCATAAAGAGGCCAAGAGCGAATTTGAAAAGGCCATTAGCTTGGAAAATAACACCGGGAAAAAGCCCTCCAACCCGAGTAAATAACAATCACTTGGTCAAACTGTGAAGAAACATAGCCTTGCACCATATCTTCTTATTTCGTGTCTTATCCATGCAGGCTTTTTGATGGGAGCGTATAAATTCCTGGAACTGCCTGCCGAAGTAATACCTATTGATCTCATCTCCATGGAGACCGCGGTTTTTAAGGAAGAACCCCCTTCCCCTCAACCCAAAGCCACCATTAGTGAAGAGATTTTGACAAGAAAAGCCGTTGTGGCCAAGAGTCCGATATCAATGCAGATCGAGACGGATCGAAATATCGATAATCTGATTGGTCCCATACCAACAGCGGGTGATTTGGAACCTCGCCTGAATGTCGATAATATTCCAACACGGGGTGCCGTCGCTGTGGCTCGAGAAGGACAAATAGCTGCAAGCAAACCAATGGTCACCACTTTTAATGTACCCCCTTTGCGTCTTTCTGCTGTCAACCCTTCACCGCCAGATGAGCCTTTACCAGTGAAGATAGATACTCCGAAAGTTCTTGTCGAGGCAGAAGCAATGCTAACCCCAACATATTCTCAGACACTACAAAAGATTGGGGCACCTCGGGAAAGAACTCGAGCCGGTGCCGATTTCACATTTGAACTCTCACCGATTCCCACCATCGAGTCCCCTTCCATACCTGTCCACAGAGAAATGATCCTGGCAATGTCTCGCGATCACCCCTTAGAGCGGTTAACAAAAACCGAAACGAAGAGGAACCTTCAATCAGTTGTTCGACCAGATGTTCGGATGGCCCTCAATAAGGAGACGGCCGAGGATCCCAAACCCATGGCCCCCATCAACGTACCGGCCGCCCTGAACTTGAACATTCTTTCTTCTTTTCCATTGCCCGGTTCAGCAAAAGGAGCCGCTTATTTGTTTGTCGTGGATACCAGCGGTTCTGTGAAGGGGACTCCCCTGGAAGGTATTAAGAAATCAGCCAGGGAATTCGTAAGGCTAATGGGGCCAAACGATCGTGCTGGGATCATGACGTTCGATGACAAGGCTGAACTGGTCAGCCCCCTTACTTCCGAAAAGACGTCCTTAAGACGCAAGATCAATGAGCTCCGTACCGCTGGAACACAAACCGTATTGTTCGATGCGCTGATAAAGGCAAACACCTTCCTTACAGAGGAGGATCGCGAAAACAGGTTCATGGTTCTATTCTCTGATGGAAAAGACGAAGGAAGTCAATCCACCCTTGATGAGGTCATTAGAGAAACGCGTCGATCGGAGGTGTCTATTCTCTCTGTAGGTTACACCCGGGTGGAAAGAGAATATCTCGCTATCTTGAAAAAGTTAGCCGGAAACACCGGGGGTGACTTTGTTTATGCTCCCCAGTTCCAGGATATCCTTACCTTGTATCGGGCGTCCCGAGGGGCCGACGCTGAAGCGTCTGAGATCGAAAAGGCTATAGGCGCTTTACTAAATGTAAAAAGCAAGCCGCTCGGAGCTCAGGTTTTTATAGATGGTGTATCAAAAGGTGAAACTCCCCTGAACCTTGAGCTTCCTCTTGGAACACATGAGATACTTCTGACTTTGCCCCATTACCATGATTGGCAGGCTCAGATTGAATTAAGCGAAAAGGGCGAGATTCCTATTCTTGTTCGACTGCTTCCAACCATGGCAAAAAACGAGTAACTGCTTTTTATTTCAGATCGCCAGCGATTGTATCTTTCATTTTAGGGAGAATAATCCCCAATTAAATACGAAAAGCATTGAAGTTTTGCTAGCTCCTGATTTTCGGAAGACCAGTTCAGTGCAAGGGGGAGGACGATCATCCTGTATGGTTCATCAAGAGCATCGGCTGTCCTTTGAGCAAGGAGATCGTTAACATGAAGAGCTAAGCTCAGACGGTGTACATTATTGGTAAAGGGGTTCTTGCACCAGCGTACGGGCGAAGTGACAAAATACTGCCGACACGCTAGAGGCCGCCACAAGTAGATTGAACAGATTTCGTCATCCAGGAAAGGACAGTCGAGACGCAGCGATAGATATTGGTGGGAAAGTAGATGGAGCCGATGACCGTAAGAAACGTCCCCGGGCTGGCGTACGAGATCGCACTCAAGTTTTTCGGCTAAGCCAGCTTGCTTTAACGTCTCCCCGGCCTGCTGAAACCTTTCTAAGATTTTATCTCGCCATGGTTTCTCAGATTCGAGTAACCGTTCATAAATGTAAAGCGCTTCGGGAATGGAAACGCGCACCAAATATCGACAGCAGTCTGTACATCCCTTGGTACAAGGAATTTCTAAGCCGAGTTTTTCTTCTCGCTTCACAGCCTCGCGCACTATCCGGTCAGCGATTTTAAATGCCTCTGGCACTAGCGCACTCAGCGGGACCCGTCCTGCATGTCCAGATCTATTCTCTGTTTCGGTCATAACTCAAAAATTAAGCCTGACCCCAAATTACAATCTACCATTGCGCCGTTCAATTCCGCGAATAAGGATATAATGCTACCCAAGGAACCTGCCCGCCACCGCAAACTCAGGTTCGCCCGCCAGTCAAGCAGGCGAGGCGGATGAGCATCAAATCGAGTTTTCTTGGTATATCCCCTTCAAAGCACTGTCTTTGTAAATTATCAAGTTATTTACTTATTTATGGACGTCCCTCATTTTCCATCTCCATAATCACCATGATGACCTGAAATATACCACCAATCAGGTTCATCGGTGCTATATCCACTGTAATCGCAACTCTCAATTGCTTGTTTATACTCCGGCCACTTGTGAGCATTTTTTTTGGCAAACGTAAGTCCTTTGCCTAAATCTGGAGAAACATTTGCAGTTTTTCTGCAGCATCTTGCTAGACAAGTCTCAAATACTTTGACGTCATGATAGCTGCCCATTTCAATAATGGCATATCGTATAGGCGCCGTATTCAATGCGCTAAAACTTTCACTATCCTTGTGCTGACGAGAAACCGTTCGGTCTCTACCCCTTCTGATTCCAGGCATAGTTCGTGTTCCTCAATAATATCCATGCACGGAGTGCACTTATTAACATCCGTGAACCTCTACGAGCTTCTTCTCTGTCGCTGTGTCGAGCTTACCGGACTCTAAGAGCCCATATTTCTTCTGAAACTGTGAAAGAGCTGCTTCGGTTTTAGGTCCCAAGATCCCGTCTATCTTTCCACAACCAAATCCAAGGTTCTTTAGGCGAGCCTGTACACCTGTTATTTCATGAATAGGATCGACGTGACCCAGATTCAAAACATATTCATCTTGGGTTTCACCAACCAAAAGCCTGCCTCTCTTCGCGGTGGGTGGTATAGGATGATTGAGTCTGCCTTCCCCATCCGTGGTCCCTGTGAAAGGCTCGCCGTCAATTTCAAGAATAAATGGCTCGTTTGCACGAGATTCATCCTCATCAAAAAGTTGAAGGCGCAACATAGCCGGCACCCCCTTTTTCCTAAATCGATGCCGCTGCTCAGTGGCACAAGATTCTTCATTCTCCTCCTTGTCAGGTACAAAGACCACATCACCGGCATACAGAACATTGGGATCCTTGCGTTTTTCCTTAAGTTGCGCATTTTTGGGATGTTCCCAGACCTTCTCCCAGAAAAGGCCGTGTTTTTGGGCAATACTTGATATGCATTCCCCTTGTTTGACCTGGTATTCTGGCATTTGTCAGATTTCTTTCTTTGGCTCTTTTCCGAATTTTATTTGTTCAGTTCCTAAAATATGAATTTGGAGAAAATGAGAAAATGCTATAGCAAATAATCTGTGTTCTCGGCAGCAGAATAGACAACCTGTTCAAAAAATTTTTCAAGTCCTGGCCGTCTTAAAAAATTTTGCGCCGTTCAATTCCGCGAACAATGATATGATGCAATAATCCAGGGTCCTGCCCGCATCGCAAGCTCAGGCTCGCCATCCAGTCCAGGCAGGCAAGACGAGCGGGCGGCTGATCGACCTTTTTGTGGCAACCCCCCTTCAAAGCACTGTATTTGTAATAATCGAGCTATTTACTTATTTATGGACGTCCATTGTTTGTCCCTTGTTTCCCGTCTGATTTAATCCCCCACGGACCTGCCCGCAATCTCAAAATGGGACGAGGCGAGCAGGCTTCACACCGAGCTTTTCGAGGTATATCCCGCTCATAGCGCTGTCTTTGCTAATAGGTATGTTAATTATTTATTTATGTGCGTCTCTTTTTTAATTTATATCAGCAGCCGAACCATTTAGACTTTGCGAAACTTGAGTTGTCAAGTTATTACTTATTTATGGATGAGCCCTTTTTCCCTCGATACTTGATGCGATTTGAGCATACCCCGTAGGAATTCGCCTTTGAGTCGGATTCGGGGTAGGGAGTGAAGACCTTTTCATCGTAAACGACAAGCCCTTCAAAAGGAACTGGAGTCTTCACCATTTCTTTCTTTCTGACTTTCTTGATCTGCTTGGTCTTAAAGGCCGTTGAAGTGGGAAAGCTAAGCACCGCATGGATACTGGGATCATGTCCGTAAACGCTACTGAGAAACCTCTCCGATTCTTCGTCCAGATGCTTTAAATCAAAAAGATTCGCCTTAAACCTCCCTCCTTTGACAACTACGGGTGATCTAGAGACAGTTATCAAGGCCGTAGGAGGCTTTTCTTCATCGCTAATTGCTGCGTACGGATCAACCCATGACTTCTCATTAAGGAACTTATCGAAGCGTTCATCCCTTTGAATCTTAGTCGGTTGCCCCTTTTTATCTTCTCCCCTTTCCGCCCACGCGATCCGCAAATCAATATCAACTATGAATTCGAGATCTTCGGCAAATCTACTGAAAATGCCCTCTGCAATAATTTCGGACCCTTCATTCTTTAAGGAGAAAGAGGTTAGCTCGGGCTTGGGAGTACTAAAAACATATGCTCTCGTAACCTCAATCGGTCTATGAGCTCTGTTCTGCTTATCCCACAATTGTGTGAGAGTAAGCCGATATGCAAACTCGAACGCGTTATCCTTTTCCTTCTCTCCGAAATATTTGAATTCAGCGTAGCCCGAAATGTTCTTACATCCAATACGCCAATCGATAACATGGCTTTCTTCACGCGGCGTTCGCTGCCCCCCCATTACCCAGCTGTGGGTTTCTTTGTATTCAGGATCATCCTTTGATTCTTCGCTATTGTCCTCAAATTCGAATAGTGTCAATTCGGCCAACCGTTCATCATAAAAGCGATCGTTTTGCACACTAATTCTTACAGTTGAACCAATGGTAACAGGCAGTGAGTGGTCACTAAAATCATCCCACTCTTCCTGTCCTGAACGCATCTTTTTCAAGGCAAACTGTATGTCAATGGATTCTCGCCAAGTCAAATTTGATTCATCTCCCGATAGTCGAATGGCTTCGCTGTGAGGCATGTCAGGAGTGATTTGGTAACCGATTTTCGTAGGTTCGATGAGTCGGCAAAGGAATACATCCAGATATGGATCTTTGTCTTTGTTATCTTTGACAACAAAAGTTGTCTCGCCAGTCGTTTCTGTCTTATCTTTTGGTATGAGGCGTAGCTTCTGGTGATGCTCAACCTCATTGATTATCGTTGCGCCTGATAAGTCCCTTCCAGGCGCCAACCACGTTAGACGGCACCCGATTTCTCTATTTACATTGATGCACGTGCCTGAGATTTTCACGGGGTAATAATTGCTTTTCTGTTTAATCTCAATTGGCACTTCCTTATCTGAGCCGTCTAGGTAAAACTCCGTTATGGGGACCGCCTTAATAGTGAGAATACCATCGTGACCTGCTGTCAGTGGTATGGATCCAGGGTTTTCATCCATTTTGAACAATACCTCCATCATTGCGTGGTTTACATCACCCTCGTCGTCCCTTACTTTATTAATAGATGCTATCACTCAATGTGTTTCAGCTGCTATGCATTGCTATGGTGTCAAATGCATTCTTCTTGCCCAACTCCAGAATTCATTGTCTGTAAACAAGTGATAAATAAAAATAACTATCACCAGACAAAGCCTCCGTGAGAATTTAGAAAATATCTTTTCTACATTGGCCACTCTGCTGGTTTAGACTCAATATCGTCTTTCCCTCTAATTTCCCCGTATCTTATTGCCTTGAAAGTATACTTCTTCTCGTCTGAAAGAAGGACCTTATCAATACGGGCTAAGAATATCCCTTGACTGTTGCAAAAACCGGAGTCTTTTCCAGGTATAAGATACTCAATACAATCTGTTAGTTTTTTCGGCTTATCTTTTTTACCTTTAGTTTCCGCAAACGCGAGATGTCCCATTTCATCAAGAATAACAAAATGCAGGTTTCTGCCCAATTTGTCATAAGTTAATTTAGTCTGAGGTATGGAAAAATCCTTCACACCAGCGCCTTTAGGACATTCAATGCCATATGTCTGACATGAAATCACAACATATTTCTTTTTTCCGATAGAATCCTCCGTCAGTTGGGGTTTCTCGAATCTGGGAGTAAAATCATAGTCGAAAGATTTTGGTGAGGGCACATAGTTGATTCGTGCTTCAAACTTAGGTTTAAGGCGTGCCTGGACTGTGAAGGTTACATTTCCACCCTTATCCTTGGGAAACTCGTATCGTGCCTGGAGAATACCTCGTTGGTGCGGCACGTCCTGCATTGTCACGGGCTGTGGATCACCTTCCTTGCTGAGGACTTTGTTGTAGTGCTGCCAGATATCTAGATTGCCTTCACATTCAACCTCGATCACCAAATAACACTTCCGCCCATCATTTAACAAGGTGAAAGGGTGTTCGCTAAAGGAAAAGGAGATGTTGGTCAACATGGATACCGCTTCTAAAGACGGACCGTACTCTAGCGTACCGCCAACTCCGGCCTGCTTTTTCATACGCTCTACTGCAGACTTAGAAATCATATTCATTTCAACATCATATTCCTGGTACGGTTCAAGAAACCGATCACCGTTGATCACGAGAAATCCGAACTTCACATAGATTCTGTCCTCATCACGAAGGTTCTGCTGCTTATCAGCTATTTCAGCAAGGGCGTTGTTTGGAGAAAAGGTGAGATTCATCGCGTTATTTCTTCGTGGCAGCACAGATAAAGCGAGATGATTGTCGACAGGTAAGACTTTGTAGAAAACACCTGTTTTATCAGCAGCCTCCATTGCACTCTGCTGTTTGATGATGCATGAAAGGCCGTCTTCACTCACTTCCAGAGGATCGATTCTCTTTTTTAACCCATACTCCTTTTTGAGCTTTTGAATGGCTTCTGCGAGATAAACGTACAGTCTGATGGATCGTTTGGCGTGGAAATCAGAGTACGCCAAATCGTTCGTCACACGTATGGATGGACTCTCTGCTCCAATTCCAACGATAAAGCAATTAGTTGGGTCGTATTCGAATTTGTCTGGAGTCTGTAATTCGCATTCGTCACAACTCTTAAGCGAAGGTCCCACGCTCAACTTCACACCAATCAAGTTACCTTTTTCACTGTTTATTTTTGTGATTCCTGCGACTGTACTCTCGGATATGATCCTATCTGTAATCTTTTGAAACGTTGGCTTCCCGCGCCGATCTTTGGTTAAGCACAGAATTTCACAAGTCAACCCGTCAAGCGAAACAGAATAAATTGAGATCACCTTCCACTGTTTTTTATACTCCTCATAAAGGTGCTGAACTTTTTCAGCCAGCTCACATGCCAACTGGAAGTGCTGATAGGCTCCCCGATACTCAGAAAAGCGGAAATCATCGGTTACTTTAGACCCCAACTTGCCCTTCTTGGCGTCGCTGAGCCCGATGATGAAATCATCAACTATCTTGCAATTCTCCTTCTTCACATACTCTAGCTTACTAGCCTGATGATTTGGCTCCACCGCGGCGCGGGTACAATACGCTGCGAGTTCCTTAGGTATCGGTTTCCAGCTATGAGGTTCTTTTGGATTTTTCTTTAGGTAGAAAACCAGAAACCCCTCTATGCTTAACGGCATGGGCTTTTTACCCTCTCTAAACTGCAACAGCCATGAGAATGTACCATCCGAGTACCTAATCGGATTGTATAGGTCTCTTAGCAAAAGAGACCGTGTTGTGGAGTCCACCTCGTCACTCTCTCCGGATCCATCGGCAGTTGATATAAAGGGCCAGAAGAATTCCGGCTTTTCGGTAATTATTTGTGTTGGAAAGGGACTGCGCTTTGAGTCGGGATCATCAAGAAGCTGTGCTTTAACATACACCTTGAAATCCCACGTGCCCCAAAAACAGACATTTAATTGTAGGACATGATTTCCGTGCGAACCTTTAGGAAAGTTTAATCCACTGCCCAAGACCAACTGCTGACCTGTATCCGAATGTGCTTTTAGGGTAATCGTTGTTGAGGTATCGTATGCGTAGTCATCATCAATCACCATGGCGTACACGGTGTCACCGAAGAGAACTTTCACCTTGCCCTCTTTGTTCTCATTCTGGGTTACCCACCCCCAATACTTAAATGTTTTCGTTAAGTCCGGCTGGAAAACTGCTCTTTCCGGGCTATCCTTTATCTTAATCCTATCATGCCTTGTTAGGATTCTTAGCAGCCACATGCAGGTAATGGGATGGATATTTTGAATTTTTCCCTCCAGTGGCAACTGACCCTCAGTGTTGCCAAATACCGGGTTCTTCTGTCCTTTTGCATTGAACCGAAAGACGCTGAGTACATCGTCACTAGACCATGTCAAAGGTTCAAGGGGATTGAATTGGGCAGGAAGCAGCTTTTCCTCTTTGAGTCTTTGATACAACCTAGTGGCTGCCTCAAGGCTCCAATCAAAACCATGAGTAAGCATAGTGTTGCGGAAACGCCTGGAAGTAATCTTTTTGAAGAATTCAATCTCACTATCTGGCGCCGGAGGAGCCGGGTCGAGGTAGAATAGGGGATAACCAGCGTCATGAGTCATCGGTGTGCAAACGATCTCCTCAGCCTCAACCGGTACCTGGATCGTAAATTCAAGAGGTTTCTCCTGCAGTTTCTTGCTGTCTATTTTCAGCGATTTGTTTACACTGGCAAGCTTTACATATTTTTCCGATCGCTTATCTTTTTTCCTGAATTCTATGTAAAACGCGAAATACTTCCGGTCTCTGACGTCCGACTCAGAATAGTTTTCCGGTTTGGTTAACAACGATGTATCGACTCTCAGGGTAACCGGGTACATAAAACCATCGTAGGACGTCTGGGAATCATTCTTCTCTTGGGAGACGAAGGTCTCCTTATTATTGAAAAACTCGACGATTTCAGGATAGTAGAATTTTTTATTCTGCTTACCTTTTCCCCGCCCTCCAGCAACCTGCTCTGATTCCGGTCCTTCCACTCTGCTACTCATCGCGTCCTTAAAATCCTTACGCTCCTGCTCGGTAGCAAGAAACGTTTCCATTTGTCCTTCCACCTCACTCCAGTCGATGTAATTGTCCGGGTGAGTGTCATCAAAGATTTTAAAATGAGAACGACCACTTCCACCTTGCCTCTCTCCTTCAACTTCTTTGTCACTTGCTTCCTTTCCCTTGCCTCCCTCGTCACCTTTTGAAAGTACTTCTTCGGCAATATCCGCGATTTTCAATAGACTATTATCGGATTCAGAACAGAGGATTTCCCAATGCAGGAAACCTGATTGCATTGTCTTTTTGTCTTTATTCGTTGTGTCCTTCGCCTCTACTTTCCTTTGGGGCATTAGTTTCTTTGGCAACGGTTTTACATGTCCTATAATGTCTCCTGCGCTGACAGGAAAAAACGGTTCGGCAAAGGTCACTACTTTCCCTTCCTTCAAAGCATCAATAGCCTCACTAAAATTTGCTGCGGGCTCTTTGAACACCCTGAGCATGGTACCTTTATCTACGACAGATATATCTTTTTTTTCCCCAGGTTTTTTCCCATGCACCTTTGCAGAGAAGCTTTGTTTTTTCCGAAGAATATCAGGCGATACGGTGTCAGAATCAATTTCCTTTGCCGACCAGTGCACGTCACCCAGTTCTCCTTCTGTGGGACAAATGTTAACCCATGTCCCGTAGCCTCTCCTGAGCAGATAATCGAACCAGGGCACATCCTCGTAACTGACAGCGTCTTTCAGTTCGGAGTCGTCAATGCTCGATTTGGGAGGCGTCAAATGCATATAGAGACTATAGATGGCAACGGGCTTACCATCATTTTCAATCTCTTTTAATTTGACGACTTTGTTTGTGGCGGTGTCTCTTTCTTCTGCCCTTGTCTCCTTCAGAGGCTGGACATCATGACGCACGAGTACGAAACCGGTCCAATTCATGCTTGCTTTTATAGCTTTAGCAATAGGTGTATCTTTTTTATTCTCGTCCTTCAAAGAGCCAGGCCATAAGCGCGCGGCGGCAATGTATCCGGGTGCAATGCACTTTACAGGAGTGTGTTTTTTATCCGAACCTTTGTCCTTATGAGGAAACAAGTGGATCCCCCCGTGGATATTCTTCATAAGACCTAATGGGTAATAGCCACCGAAGCCGGTATTAAGACACTCATTATTGTAATAATACCGCAACGGTTGAATATGCTCTTCTTCCTCAGGGGAAATGGGAAAAGGCAAGAACGAGCCGTGGCGGATTCTAACCTTCTTCGCTTCGACTGTTTCTCTGTATGCAGGAGTCTTATTCAAGCATACATAGTGCTTACCACCATGCTCAATGCCATCCATGTAGAGCTTGTTGGTTTCTTTGTGTTTCCTGAAAAGAACAGCCGCCCTGAGAAGGTATAGAGAAGCCCTAGAGTTATTCCACGATCCACCTTCGATTACGATTATTTCGTGCGACGAATCGAGATCCGAGAGCTTTTTGCATTGTTTCAAGATGCTTGTTTTGGGCATGGAAGGATCAGCGATGAGAAGCCACAAATTCGGTTTTTCTCCATCAGCATCCTTTAAGTAGCAGTACCCTGCAATGACCAAAATGTGTTGATAATTGGGAGAGGTGGTGGAAATACCGGTATAAATAACAACGGGATTGTTGTTATGTAGCGATTCAAAGATGCCACTGTTCTCAAGTTTCCCGAAAACTTTTTCATCAATGAGGGCAATTTTAGCAGCAATTTCTATTCGATTCGGCTCTGCTGTTTTGAATAGGAATCTTTCTTTCAAATATTTCAGACGTTTTAATGTATCGAATGGATTGGCCCCGTCAGGATATTTATCTCGGGATCCCGTTGGCATTGAATGGGCCGCGCGCTCACCTTTGGGGTAATACAGATCCATGAACCATCTTTTATCTGGCCCTGTCCAGTGAGTAATGTATTTTTCTTTAGGATTACCACCTTCTAGAAGCATGAAATAATTGTAAACCATACTCGCCGAGGCTCTGCCACACCAAACCGAAACATCAGCTTTCAAATTGTATTGCCCTAAAAGAGGAATCTTGAGAAAAAAATACTTGAAAGAGAGTTCTTTGATCTGTGCCCCAATGTCCTTATTAAACATCTCAGAATAATCATCTATTGGATATATCTCATCGGCTGAGCTAATTGGTGCCGATTTTGGCTCATAGTAGTCTGAAAGATCGATTTGTTGTATTATTTTCATTTTATTTTCCCCAGTTATTTAAGTCCTAATACATCGGCTTTTTTTAATTTGGTAGTTGCGAAGTGAGGGTACACACTGTTATCTCCAATTAAGACAATACCGAAAAGATCTCTGATATAGTCCATATCTCCTCTTGGTTCCGCGCGATAGTAGATTACTTGTGCATCATAGTTCAAGAGACTTAATATAAGATGGAAATCTCTAATCAAAACGTAATTCATCGAATCATCGTAATAATTATTAGTGATGGAATCGTCACGAATAAGTTTGCCTTCGATTGTACCCTCAATTAAATTCAAGAAATCTAAAGAAATAATGTGACCTTTATGAAATAATATTTTTTTTTTATTGTCTTGACCGGCTTCAATGGGATAACCGACATCATCAACATCACAGTTATCAGGTCTTTTCCAGAAACCATGAAAATACCACGCATATCCTCTGCGAAAGAAATCAGCTGACCTCTTTGCATAGCTTTCCCAATCGGCATCATAAAACGCCAATTTGTCCATGTCCAACCACCCTATTGGTTGCCCTCCCTTGGTGGCGAGCAGCAAGTGGGTGTTGTTTGTTAGAGACAAATACTCCTTGATCGGGATTTTCTCATTCTTTTTCCAGCTCTGACAGTGCGTACACAGTCGTTTCTGTAATGTATGAGCCTTAATCAC
Organism: Desulfobacteraceae bacterium; assembly: GCA_020349865.1. The sequence goes on along the minus strand of CP070700.1, from coordinate 1,761,277 downwards.
TTTCCAAGGCCCATTCACTGGACTTATTATAGTCAAGGCCGAAATCTCTCTTCCAGGCCATGCCGTAAGAATCTGTGGAGAGATGATATAAGCCCAACCATCGACGTTGATAATGGGCTTTAACCCCGTTTTTCCATCACCTGTCTTTCCTTTTACTAAGCCAGCGATTAGGATATCTCTTTCATCACGCTGCGCGGTGGCTGTCTGCACACATTCCGTTAATTCCATAGTCTCCCCATTCGAAGATTTGCTTATGAGCTCCATCAGCAACTCAACTTGGTTCCCTTTGTTAGCGTACTCCCCAAGCGTTTCCCCATTAGGCAAAACCTGTTTTCGACATACATTCCGAGTGGAATTCACATTGTCAAGAAACGCGAGGTATTTGTCTCTTTCAAGATGCTTCAGCTTCTTGGCTAATTCCTGCAAAATTTGCTCATTACTCTTATTGAAAGCTGTCTCTATAATATCTCTTATTTTTTCGCTTACTGTTGTTTCGGCATAAAGGGATTTCTTAGCATATATATTATCTGTTCCTCGCTCAAAATACACGCTATACTTATGGTTGTGGTTATTAATTAAAGTTGCACTATCATATGTCTTTGTCATAACATTTTCATTATCTACTCCACAGATTGAAGTTAATAATATCACTGCGAGAAGAAATAACTTAATCCGAGTCTTCAAACCACATTCCTTTCACTATTGTGTTCTTTTTGCAAAGCACCCGTTTTCAGGAACTAACTTCGATAGTCTTTTCCCTTGGCAAGCATTTCTTTTTCGTATTCATATCGAAAAAATATATTTGCCAATACCCTCAACAGGCTGTAATCCTGTAACACGAATCGTATGAGTGGTATCAGTAGCGAGCGCTTCCTTTTTCCATTGCTTAGGGACGTAAATGATGCCGGGATTGTCTGAGTCGTCGAAGATGTAACTCTTGCCGTCTTCGGTTGTTTTTGTGCACCCGACATCGAAGCTAAGATGTTCGTCAATATCTGCAGGATCCGATGTGTTCCAGTTGAACTTAGCCAACTCCTGCCAAGTCAAGCCCGCCTCTGAAGCCACACTTTCCTGGGTTTCTCCAGTTTTTACCTTGTGTTTCTCGATCACTGCGATAAGCGACCCGGATATAGGTTCATCCTCAATTTCATCCTCATCTACTTTATCAGAACGCCATATACCCATACTCACAAAAGCAAGGGTATCTTCAAGTGTTGCACCCTTGATCTCACAAGTTACTTCGCAGTTTCCTGGGATAATATCTTTTATTTCGATAATTCCTTCCTGATCGGTACGAGAATCTTGATGATAACCGTCAGGTAATGCTATTTTCAGATTTATTTCAGGAATCGGTTTTCCTGTTGCGTCATCAACTACCTGGAATTTAATCCATGCGGTTTCCAATTCTTTTTCTTCAAATGCCTCAACAACTTCTTCTTCAATAAGTTCAGGCGCTTCGTAAGCCCATGTTGGGATTGCAACCGGCAACACGGCGATTCTGAGCTGCCCGCTAACCAGCTGAGAGGCCAAATTCTCAATGACCTTGCGCTCGCCCACTTTTGAAAACCGTGTTTGAGAGAGTTTCTGCTTTACAATATTTCGCAGAATTGCCGTGTTGAGATTGTCTCGCATTAATCCCCTAAGAAAGTTGAGCGCAGAAGTATTGTCGCGGAAAGTTTTCAACTTGTCATCGGGCTGAATTTCGCGTTTCTCAAGAATATTAAATTGTTGAGAACCTTTACGAAGAACTCTTTTCAATGCACCCCCTATTAAACAACATCAGAATGGATTTGTTGAGGTTGATCGCTTCACTTTTTCATCACTTTGCCGCTCAAAGCGATGATTTGAATTCTCTCTATCGCGCCAGGTCAGGCCGAAACAAATTCAAATCCAACTGAGCTCGCGCTAATTCATAAACTGACTCTATGGTTTTTAACTCCAGAGCAAAATAGGAACGTCCATAAATAAATTATTTAAGCGTCCAATGGATATTTACTCCCTTTTACGATTTTTTCTTCTCTTCTTAGTACATACCCCGTAGTTGGTTGCGTCAAACCAAAGCGTGTGACTAAATTTGTTATGATATTTCCTAATTCTCGCACCGCTCAGAAACACATAAGGCTTCTTGCTTCCACTTTCAGACGTAGGCGCCTCCTGGAATAAAATACATCTCTTGGGAAATTTCAGCAGGTAAACTGCACAATAAAAAATGTGCGTAATTGGGCATTAACACCTAATGATAGCAAATAGTCTGGATTTCCGTCAGCAGAATAGACAACCTGTTCAAACAAGTTATTAAGTCCTGGTCGTCTATAAAAAACTCGCGCCATTCAATTCCGCGAATAATAATATGATGCCATACCCCAGGGGCCTAACCGCAATCGCAAACTCAGGCCAGCTCTCAAGCCAAGCAGGCGAGGTGGACGAACGTCTGATCGAATTTTCTTGACATATCCCCTTCAAATTACTCTATTTGTAAATTATCAAGCTATTAACTTATTTATGGACACCCCTATTTTTCCTCTTTTTCCAAAGTTATTTATTTATGGACGTCTCGCTTTTTCCAATAATTTAGGTTTTATAGGCGCGATTTTCCTTTAAACAATATGGTTAGAATATAGCTTTAATCAGCCACCTTATAACGGATATTCTACGCTATATTTTCACACTGTTAAGTTTTATTATCTTTACCAGTCAAGAGAGCAGATCTATTTCTTCTGGCCATCTTTACAGTCTAAAGTTAAAATTCTTCGTCCTCAACTTCATCAAAGGCTTTTTCTACAAGTGACGTCCATTTCTTCTCATTTTTTGCTCTATCAATTTCAGCGTCGCGCTCTTCATCAGTCATATCAAGAAAAACATCGATATTTGTTGTAAGTTCTTCGTCGTTTTCTTCATAAGCAAATAATCTCCTCATCATAATATATGCGTCATCACATACTCGGCGTGAAGGTGGTGCCTCTTCGAGTTCTACAGGCTCGTCAGGGTCTTCAAGAATTCGCTTATCAAGTAGCATTTCATTCAAAGCTTTCACTATCTTTGCGCGAATCCGAAGTTGATTGGAAACTAAAATGTCCATATCCCAAACATATTTTTCTGGTATTTTACGGAATATTGAATCAAGTACCGGTGTCATAGCAAGTTCATCTATAGACAGAAGAACTAATGCAGCCTTTTTTGCCTCATCTTTATTGGCGGAATGAAGAATATTAACTACTTTTCTGGGGTCTGTCCAAGATTCTTCCTTTATTTTCCGTGCTATGCTAGTCACCCCTTTGTCATTATGCAAATCGAGCTTTTTGATAGCTGTTTCAATATTCTCGTACATTTGATTTTCACCCCTTTGTTTGAGTGCAACACACTGCACTCCTATCATGGATAATATCGTAACAGTGCATAAAAAGAAATATTTATAAACCATAACTACTGCATTCTCTTATGTTTCTAATTTTTTTTAATAAATGGACCTCCAAGACTTATTAACGATATTTAATAAACTTGAAAGTGTGGCCGCCCATCAGCTTTCAATAGATCGTTAGTTTTTTTCTTAGCAAACTGATGACTTCTCCACCAGTGTATTGCGTTATTATCAGGATCATTTTCTTCATCAAACGTCAATAAATAATATGTCCACAGGTGCCAGAGTATCCCAGGGGCCGTAGTGAAGTAAGCAAATTTTTCAGTGGGTGGCTTAGGTCTTTTCCATCCCTTGTATTTACGATGTCTAATAATGTGCCAAAAGTGCTGTTTAGAGCTGCAGCCAAAATGGCAAAACGTTCTGCACTTTATTGTAACCGTACCCAGCTCATTGGCGGGCGATTGAGTGTTCTGCCACCCACCATTTAGTATAAGATACCTGACCGATTTCTTCTTCTCCCGTTTATAAAATCCATAATATTTATCTGAATCCGACTTGTATTTCGATATCACAAATTTATGCAGATCCTCAGGGAGTCTAAATATTCTTAGACGTTTCGATCTGAATACTCTTTCGAAATTGAATGGATGTCTCTTCTTTCTTTTAGGTCTCCCACGCCCCTTAACAGACATAACTGGGACGGGAGCAAATCGATATTGATGGCTTCGGATATCATTTATGGCAACAGGTACAAAAGTATAACCCAACCGAAACAACCCATCTTCACCATCGTTTCCATTTTCCCATTGGTCCCCCTTCACAGCAAAAGATCCTGTGTACTGATCAAAGCATGCACCGCGGCCATAACGGGAGTGCCCAGCATAAATAACAATAATTCCTTCCGTTTCTACTGCTTTCTTAAACTCGCTTTTCTTATGAACAACTTTCAAAATATAATGAACTTTTTGGTCCTCATTATAAAACTCGGCCTTTTGCCCACTGGAATCTACAATAAACTTCTTGCCAAGTTTATATTTCAAATATCCGAAAACTGAATGGTAACCAATATCGGACTCATGAAATTCTATACCCTCGGCAATAACGATCCTGCGTTTTTCATATTTAGGAGTTAAAAACCATGAAAAGATTCCGGTAGTTCCTTTTTTGCTGTTACTGCTCATATAATTCTACTCATGTGAATGCTGTTCTTAATATATAATTTATTCTCTTTTAAATTCAGAAATTTCCGGAAAATCTATTTCATAGGGACCTGGTGGAATATCCTCCAGTTTGGCTTTACCATTTGAGTCAAGTTTTCCCTCTTTTTTCGAACCACCAGCACAGATTATAACAAACTTTTTATCTTTAATAGGGGCACCATATCCATCTTTTAATCCAACCTCAATCCAGTCCTTAAACTCCAACAGCCCGGACTCCTGCTCATCACCAAATCTCTGGCCATAGAAATCGATTACAAAAAAGTATTCCGGGGGATTGTAATTTTTCCCATATTTCTCTTTTTCTTCCTGTGTGGGAATCTCATCCGTATCTTCATGGTATTCAAACTCCCATTCTGCTTCGATTTTTTTGTTCTTTACTCTGCAGGAGAACTTTGTGATAAAGTCATGGGCACCATCCTGATCATATTCATAGATGACGATCATAACCTCCGCTTCATCCGGTAGGTTTTCAACATCAGCACTGAGCTTGACGATATCGCCTCTCCTCGCTTCCTTCTGCCCCCACTTAAGATTGGTTACATTTATTTTTGGAAAAACGATCATGGGTTTGGATTTCATCTCAAGGCCGTGCTTATTGAGCTTTACCGTAAACTTAAGCTCTTCGCGCGCTTTCTCAGGCACAATGATCGTCCCCATAAACTGATCACCATAGACCTTTCCTGAGACCGTTCCCTTCAACTTTCCCGGCTCATCACCCGTACTAAGCTTTACCTTTCCCTTCTTATCTTCGAATTTTACTTGTATATCGGACCCGCTTCCGACATGATGCGTTTGCACAAAGAAACTCACCGTATCACCAACCGTGGCAATCTTCTGCCTCCAGTTCATATTCGTGATCTTTGAGTCGAGAGTAATGTTATGAACTTCGTCTGTTTGTTTTTTGTATTCAGACATTTTGGGTCTAAAGAATTGATCCTCTGATTCCCGGTATGGTGACGCTCATCAAAATGTTGCCAACTTCGATACCCTTTGTTTTTTAGGTCTTCTTCGAAAACATTGCCGGAAGCATTTAGCCTGTATTGTTCAACACAACCAAACGGCTCGCTGGTTACACTTTCCTGTCATTATCGGGGAACCATTTATACGCTACTTCGTATAATCGACAGCAGGTAGCACTACCTAAGGGTTCTTCTCGCGGCTCGCAATCTTCTCCTGACAAGGGATTCTTCTTCATCTGTAATTTGCGCAATATGTGCGACCCCAAAACCGAGGTCATGCAGTTCCGGCATTTTATCCGCCGCTCCATCCCAAAAATCCACACCGTGGTGGGCGCGCTGAACCGCTTCAAAGGCTTGCCTGAGTGCGGCCCTAGCTGTAATGGCCCTTGTGTATTCGTACTGTGTCCCAAAATGATTGATAAAGGCTTCAAAAATCAGGTGACTGCCGGCAGTTGTCAGTTGTCGAATCAGAGCTACGATTGCCGCGCCAATACCGATGATAATCCCCAAAGCCATAAGTATGACGCCCACTGGGGCTCCGGCAATGGTACACGAGACCCCAGCGCCAGAAGCGACTAGAAAACCAGCTACCGTCAAAGCCCCACCCGCTGCACCGAAAATAGCGATACCCATCCCCACCCGATCGCCTGTCTGATACTCTTCAACAGCGGTTACCGAGCCAGATACCACAGCGGCCAACCCTCCTACGACACCCAACACCTTCCCACCGATACCTCTTACAATTCCGTTTCTCAACAGCGTAGAGTACCGTTGCAGAGCCACCGAGACCCCGATGGCGGTACCACTGGCTGAACCGAGTATGTTCGACCAGTATCGTAATGTACTGGCATCGTCCGATCTGATAGCCACAAACAGACAAATCGCAGAAGCAACGGCCAGTGCCGAACCCCACGCCGGGCTGTTCATGAATTTATTGGACCAGTTCACCCTTCTAAGCGCGGCCACGTCCCCTTGATCAATAGCTTCAATCAATGCTACCCGCTCGGCCCGGCTTAAACCTGCGATAGTGGTCAAAGCACGATACATGCGGCCCGCGTAAAAATTTCCCCGTTCCACCCGGAGGGTAGATTCCACAATGCGCCCCATGAGAGAGGGAGCAGACAGTTCCAGTACGGCCACAGAAAGCGACGCCGGGCCTGGAAGGTTTCCAACCGTCAATGTAGCGGTACCCGCTAACCCTCCAAAAATAACCAGGACACTATTCGAACCTGAAGGTGCTGCAGGTGCGTTGATGACTGCCCGTTGAAACGCGGGGTAATGAGGAGCACGCAGACCCTGTGTGTCGAATGGCCTGCTGGCAAGTAAATTGATGAGTGGAAGGACGTGTCGATCGATAAATGCATCAGCCTGAGGCGATAGAAGAAGGACTGACGCAGCTTGTCGAAGAGTGTCCGCGGTACTTGTCCAAAGTTCAGCCGGTGCAATATCCCGATTGTTTACCAGTGTACGTACGTGCCGTATAAAGGTCGCATTTTCGATCAACTGCATGAGCGTGGTTGAACGACGGTTCCGGTTGCGCACAAGATTTTGTCTTAGCGAATCAGGAGGGTTCACCATCATGTGTTGGTAAGCCCGATTAATTAGCGTTCTGAGTTGTCTCTGGAGTGACTCCAAATTCGTTCTGTCATCGGAATCTATGGGAGGGCTTTTAGGAAACCTCAGCAGCACATTTATCATCCCATCCAAAGCCTCGAGCATGGCGATATCCCTTGCACTCTGCTGAGTCAGACTCCTGAACAGACCGATATCCATATCAAGGGATCTGGACACATCGCGAATCCTTCTAAGTTCCGCTTCCAATGCTGTGAAATCAGGAGTGACAGCCCGGACACGGGCTTGGCGACGACGGCGGGCTGTAGCATCGCGCATGACGGTTCTAAAGCCCGTAGACAGCGGCAGGACGATAGACTGGTGGTTTTCAAGATGTAGACTCCAGCTTTGAAAAGCCAAACCGGTCACATAAATGCGCCCACTTTGACCATCTGCCGAAACGGCCCGTACAGCCTGGCCTGCGCTTCTCAAGGCGCGCCTCGCCCGAGCTAGCCCCGGAAATCTCGCATCGATGTGTTGGATGTGATCTCTGTAAAGAGCCCGAACCGCGGCTGTATTGGATCGATATCTTAAAATCGCCTCGAATGTCTCCTCCGGTTGTAGATGGAGATATCGTGCCAGCCATCCAATATTGGCATTACCAAGACGGCTTGGATAGACTACTGCATACGTTTGCCTACGAATCCGTCGCAGCGCAACTCCTGGTACATCAGTGGGAGCATCAGACATCGTTTTCTCTCCCGTTCCCTTCAGACTCAATGCCTCTGTTATCCAAAGCCATAAGGACCACTTCAAAGTCGTCCCTTACGTTCATCTTGCCCTCAGGGGCGGATAATTCAACCATCCTACCATTCGTCAACAATACCAGTCCCCGCGTTTCCTGCTCATCCTCATCAAACCGGAATCGGTTCAGCTTTTTGCCTGGTGGAGCAGAAAAGCCCCAGTGTCCATCAGCTTCGATACAAAAAACAGGGGGCTGCATGCCCTCCGTGGATTCCAGATCAAGGGATGGATCTTCTTCGTCGTCAGTGGATTCAGCGTCAACATCCGCTTCTTCTGCGCCTTCTTCGTCTAGATCCCTTAAGGTATCATCATTCAGTTCAATGTCATGGTCGACCAACCATTGTTCAAAATCAAAAGGATCGAAATCTTCCGGCGGTGTCCACCGTGCATAACAGACCCCTCCCGCTATCTCCCCGTCAATACTATCCAATTCAGTACCCGGTGTGGGCCGTGGATCCCCGCTTGAAGAATCAGGCGGTACCAAAGGGATTTCTTCTTCCTCCCATCGATAAATAGTAAACGTTGCGCTGGTCCCATCAGGGATCGATGTCAAAGCGCTTAAGTGAGCCTTTTCGTCTTCTTCGTTGAGCCATTCAAAATCGAAAAATTTCGGAAGTTCGGGGCCCTCATGTTGCTCATGGACGTTTCTACGATAAAAAGCGCAGGTCATTTCACCGCAGTCATCAATTTGACAGGCAGATGCGTCCCCTTGCCGGCAGGGAAATTCACCGTCTCTGGGTTGCTGCGTTGAAAAAAAAGCAATCACGACCCTCCGGTTTTCATCAGCCTCCCCCGAGATAGGATTGAATTCGCTGCACCCAACGGCGGCAGGTTCTGCAAATCGTCTTTCCGGGATATCTGCCGGTGCAGTCATAACATACGCTTCCCTCAGTGCTGCCTTGGTTCTGGGGCCGATTAATCCGTCTACCGTCAAATCCGGATAGGCTCTTTGTATGTCCTTGTGGCGATAGACATTCTCGTTATATTCGCGCTGAAACCACCGGATTGCTTCCTCCGTCATGGGCCCACTTTCGCCATCAATGGCCCCGGGATTACACCCCACTGCTCGCAGCATGGCTTGATAACACGAAAGCCCCCACTCTTCCATCTGAGCAACCGCGTCAAAAATATCCAGTCGCTTTGTCAAAAGGGCCAAAACAGCATTCGCCCTGCGCTCGGAAAGTGTTTTGTTGTAATCCGTGCTGCCGCTTTCATCGGTGTGACCAAAAACGACAATACGGGAATTATAGTTCTCTATGCTCCTCTTTTGGATGGCCCTCAGATTGTTAAAAATACCGGGACCGGGAAAAGACAAGTCAAATGCAAATACCGCCATGGGAACAGCAATGACAAGGTTTGCCACATCCGGAGGCCGCAACCGAAACTGGTGTTTTACACCTGTCCTAATGCCTGCTTTTTCCGTCAAATCAGGGCGGGTAACATTATGTTCAGTCACATCACTCATTTTGTCCCCTGTTGTTTTTATGAGGCAATACCTCGCCAGTGTCTGCGTTCATCTCTATATCCATTTTTGCAACAGTCTTCCAGACTCTGAATTTTATTTCAAAAACATTTTTGTATATTCCTTCATTCCATTCTTCCATGCTTTCGATTTTTTCATAGATAGCCCCAGGTTCATCGGAAAGCTCAAGGGCAATTTCCGCTTCCTCTTTTGCTCTTTCTATAAGATCTTCGTTCTTGATCATATTTACCGCCCATTTTGGGTTGATTCGTTTATTCGTTTATTAGTTTTCTTTTTGTTTGGAGTTTGGTGCATGTAATTTGGAATTTTCCTTTTTCAGAGCATCTTGTATCCAGTATCAAACATCTTGTACCCTAACCTCATTTCGAATACTCAACCCGCACAACCCTGCCGTCTGAGCAATTGATACTAAGTTCCGTTATTCGTGAAAATGGCCTTATATCCTCTATAATATATGCGGTCCATACCTTTGCTAATTTGTATTTCGGGTTTAATGCCTGTTCGTTTTCAACAACCGGTATGTACTTTTGTCCCACAACAGTCGCTTCATAGCTTTGCTCCTTGACGTATTTCGGAGCCGCCCCCAATGCAATTTTTCTGGCGTCATCCATGCTAATTTTGTCTTCTGTTTCCTCGACCGTATTCCATATTTTCGTTATCGATATGACTTTCCCGGTCATTGAATTGATTTGCACAGCAATGGCATCTCCCTCAACCTCCAAATTGTTTACCATGTGGCTCCAAAAAATATTTGTGATGTGGGAGTCGGGGGCCCTTTCCTGGGAGAACTCTTCCAGCACTGCGTCATGAGGAATCGTCGTAAATTCTGAGACGATCTTGAGAGCACTACTTCGATCAATCGATGTAGCCGTTGCAGATTGATAACGGCTGTTCACACTCCAACTCAATAGTGAACCGTTTTCGGCATCTAATCGAACGGTGATTTCCTCAAATACCTTCCTGCCGATTATTCTGATACTATATTTCCCGGATCGGCTTTCATCTGCCTGTATGAGCTGTTCATTTTCCCACTCAATGGTGACCTGGCCTGTTTCTGGCGCCAGGTTCGTTTTTTCCTGAAAATGCTTTTTTGCCAGTTCTCTTAATTGCCGTATATTCATTTAATATACGTATCCCAGATTTGCTCTACTGAAATTACAACTTAATACTCGCCGGGTCGGGCGGGGCTATTCCCGGTCTCCAGAACTGTGACTGATTTTCTCGGTTCCGATAATATATAACGGGACGTGTTCTTCTGAACTGTGGATTCGTTTGGACGACTTCATTATAGATATGGATGACATTGCGCGCGATGGCGCCTCTTTGTAACCAGCGGTCCCAGAACCGGTCGATCAGTGTTTCAGCTACTCTTGCAGTCACCACCTGGTGGCCAATAAAAATTTTAACACCAGCATTTAAAGCTGCTTCTGCGAGAACCTTTTTTCTACCAGCAAGACAACACCCGGCATACATTATCTTTATTCGAGACAAGTTGCGGCAGCCACTTAAAATACTAGGTGTCAGATTTCCACCAGCTCTCCTTGCCCTGACCTTATAGTAATATGTCTGACCATTGGTTAGGCCAGTATGTATATGCTCGTTAAATGAAAGATCGCTGATGACCTGTGAGTTATTCTCCTGAACCCCGGCGCTATTTGACCAGTACAACGTATATGTCTCGGCCCCTACGACTGCATTCCAGGTCAGGCGAACTTGTCCGTTATATGGAGTGGCCGTTAAACCGGTGGGTTGCTCTACGAATTGCGTTGTTACAGCGCTTGAGGGCAATGTCATCACTGTAGGGGGGGAACCGGCGGCTACTGTAGGGGTTGCGTTGACTTCCGCTGACAGAGGGCTTCCCCGTCCCTTGAAACAAATGACGGGCACACCTGGCACATCCTGAGCAGAACTTTGATGTAAGTAAGTAGACTGGGGATCCTGTGGTAGATGGTCCTGTCTAAAATCAGGACGGAGAGGACCGATGGGAAATGCAGTTATGGTAGGGAAATTAAACCGATTGGGAATTGTAATATTCAATTCGTCCGGTCCGGTCACCGAAATACCTTCAATGGAATGTGTAGTGCCCGAACTGACCGTCACGTTGGGATTACCCGTATTTGCGCTTGCAAAGGCAGGTTCATAATCATTCCAACCAACATAAGTATGCACCAACTCCCTGAGATCGCTTTCAGCAACAAACAATTGAAACACGTCTGTTGACGCCGACCCCGACAGATCAATTTCCACATTATTTGCTGTGCGAAGACGATATTGATAATATCCCCGGTGTTGCGTTCTGACGCAGGCTGTATTTCTGGTACAGGTTGTAAAATCCCGATGGCTGAAACGATGCTCACAAAGCATGCAAGGACTTGACTCCTGGCCGTAGGCATAACCTACCAGATTGATGTCGCCGTGACAGTTGAAATAGACAAAATCAAAATCGCCAGCGATATCAAAAAAGGTTTGATAGTCGTACCCATCCACATAATCTGTCGTGTCAGCCGCGCTGTAGTGGCTAACGCTTGTGTCTGACCTTGCCCCGCGAATGATCCGCCCTTCCATTCCATTAGACGTAAAAGAATGGTGGGTACGGTTTGCGTGACTTTGGTACGTTGTCAAGTCACCCATAGTATCATCCACAACAAGAAGCCTTCCACGGGCCGCGGGAATGAATGCAACCGGAGAATTATACTCGTTACTACCATGTTGAACGGTAAATCCGATTTCCCAGTTTGTTCCTTCTGTTTCTCCAGTTTCTGAGACAACCGGTATGGTATATTCCGTTTCTGACCCCTGGAATTTTATTTTAATAGTAGGCAGAGACGAGTCATCACTTTCATTTCTATGGCTCTCAACCTGAAACCGTCGATTTCTGATTCTTCCAGTAAAAGTCGCCAGCAAATCATCGGCAGATCCCTCACTGATCTGCCTGTTCTGGGGATCTCGGTAGGTATCAAGTTCCTTTATCAGAAGCGTAACCCCGTTTGCGATTGTAGGGCGTGTAAACTGAACCGTCAGCGGTTCCGTCGGATTTCTTTGAATATTGGGTCTAAGCCGACCTCGGAATACGACAGACATGACTGAGTTTCCCCAAGCCTGATGGCCTCGTAAAAAGTCCATCTGCGGCGTTGCGCTTCATCTTTCGTCATTGAGGCGTAGGATAAGTACTCCTCATTTCTCAAGATTCGCGCGCCTTGCATCTAGATCTTTTTACTTCGCCGTCCATTTGACAATGTTTTACAAAATCATCAATCTTAAGATATTTCATAATCGACGATCCGCTGAAGATGGCGCTCGAATTGATTGAGAACAGCCGGGACTATAACCGTCGTGTCACCGATGGTCAGCTCATAGTCGTCGATCGGAACATCCGCATGAAAAATATACCCTTCACTGTTCGTCGTTCCTGAGTATTCTGTACCGTCAGGACCTACAATGCGATAGTCGGTATCAGCGATCGGCGTCCTTCCTGTATCATCAAATGCCACAATAGATAGGAAGCCGGTTTCTTCTTCCTCGACATCCAGGAACTGTATTCTGCAACGTCCAGGATAAATATCCTCTTCTCGTGCAAATCCGTTTTCATCCAGCCTGCCTCTGCGAAACTCTCCGTTTGGAAGATCTAAAATATACTCCTTATCGGCCACAGGCTGATCGTCTTCATCTCTCAGTTCAATCTCAATCCAATCCTTAAACTCCAGCAATCCAGACCGCGCTCTACTCTCTCCGACATGGACCACAAAATAATATTCCGGAGAGGAATAGCCCCTTTCCTTTTCCTCTTCTGTCCATTCCTCTTTTTCCTCCTCGTGATATTCATACTCCCACTCGGCCTCAACTTTACCCCCTTTTACAGTCGTTTTAATCTCCGTTATAAAATCATCAGCCCCTTTGATGTCCTGTTCCCATATTTTTAAAATAGCCTGGGTGCCATCATCGTATCCTTCAACCTCTGCAGAGAGCTTAACCACATCCCCTACCCGTGCACTCTCTTTTGACCACTTGGCGTTATACACAGAGAAAATTTTTACTGTGCAGTTGCCGACATCGGGAAGTCCGCCTCTCTTTACGACACCGTCTTTTGTCAATTTACCCTTTTCCTTGTGGCCATCGACACACGTATATTCATACGGGACTTCTGTGATGGGATTGCCGGCGGAGTCAACGAATTGATATTCGATCCAGTGGGGACCCTCAGCCGCGTTCGACTCTCCGATGAGTGCCGAGTGAGCGCTGGCCCGTGCAGCGGCAACGGCGCCACCGCCACCGCCTCCTCCAGTTCCCGGACCTTCGCCGATCAACACGGTGGGGCATCCTGCCATAATGACATCGGGCGGGCCGGTGCAGGTGGCCATGTCTCCCATGCGCGCCGCAGGCATACCGCCGATGAGGACTGTCGGACTACCGGGGGGCAGGACCGGGCCTCCCACATGGGGCACGGGTGCCGGTGCGGGAGTCACCATGGGGCATACATGCATATCCGCCACCCTGGCGGCAGGCATACCACCGATGAGTACCATGGGAAAGCCCACCACGATGGTACCGCCGTGGGCCGTCATATCACCGAGCCGTGCTGCCGGTTTTCCCATCGTTGACTACCTTTTTTTGCAGGCTGATCTTCTTAATAAAACGGCCGGAATCATCCTGTTGCAAAGCTTCTGAATATCTTGTCAATCTCACTTCCCAACAGCTTCCAAGTCTTTTTCGAAAAGGTGGACGTGAGGATATATCCCGTATTGTTATTGAGAACGTACATAACCCGCTGATAGACTTCTCTGTTTGCCACGGGCGACCACCGATAGACATGCTCGTAGGCAGGTTGGCGGTTATTTAAAGTAAGCTGACCCTGTTTGAGTTCCCGGTAGCCTTGGAGTTCATTTTCCGTTGCCTGGATGTTCATCTGGGCGTACCGGTCAAGATCGGGCACTTCAACATTGTTTTCGATGGTGACCCAGATGTTGTGCCTGATCCCGTCCTCTTCAGGGCCTTCAAAGGTATACACTGATTTGTCCTCCCATGTTCCCGGGAACTTCAAGGCAAACCTGTTGTTCAGGATCGTATAGCCGGACGATGCCTGTTTTTTCTCAGCCGGTTTATGAGAGGATTTCTTAAACATAACGATCACTATGCGGAACTCATGATAAGAAATTAATTGATCATGACCGGTGTACCTTTAATCGTGTTTGCAGCAGATGACTGTGTGGTGACCATCGTGCCTTTTGTCGTATGCTGTAATCCTGCCTCAGAGGTCACGTTCATTCCGCCTTTCATTTTCAGTTCCATTTGAGCGTCTATGTCTATTTCGGTAGCCTTGAGAGAGATCGAACCGCTGGGGGCCTCAAGCTCGATACTCCCTGTGTCGGTGGATATAACAAGTTTGCTGCCTCCGATATCGATCTTGAACCTGTGCATCCCGCTGCTGTCCTCAAGGGTGATGCTGTCCCCCGGATCATCAATGGTTATATAATGACCTTTTGTGCTTGTGATGCTGATCTTCTGCTCATCGTCGCTCAGGACCGCGCTGTGGCCATCAGTGGTGACCAATTCAACTTTTTTGTTTTTGTCGTCAAATAACAGCGTATGGCCGTTAGTTGTTTGTGCGGTCATTTTTTCATTTTTGTCATCCATCTCGACCCTGTTGCCGTTTGTTGTCTGTACCGATATGGTTCCCTCCCCGCGGGTATCGGTGTCGTTCATGGATATCGAGTGGGCATTTGTTGTTTGAATGGAAATATTTTTGTTCTTGTCATCAAGCTTGATCGTATGTTTATCACGGGTTTCTATGGTGAGGGATTGTGATTCTTCATCCTCTGTAATCTTGTGCCCATAGGCGTTGGAGAGGACCACCTGGGTCTTGCCGTTTTTGTCCTCCATGAGCAGTTCATTATGAGTTTTTCCTCCCGGGGTTGTTTTCGATTTAATTGTGCTTTTGGTTTTCTCGTCCGGAAGCTTGTAAGGTGGTTTGTTGGTGCCGTGGTAAACACGACCGGTGATGATAGGCCTGTCCGGATCCCCTTCGACGAAGTCAACTACGACCTCGTGTCCGATACGGGGAATATATATGGCTCCCCAGTTTTCCCCCGCCCACAGCTGGCTGACGCGGATCCAGCATGAACTCTTCTCGTCTCTCTTCCCCTCTCGGTCCCAGTGGAATTGTACTTTCACCCGGCCGTGTTCGTCCGTGTAAATTTCTTCACCTGCCGGTCCGGTCACAATGGCTGTTTGCACCCCCTCCACAATCGGTTTGGGTGTGTTTCTTTCCGGCCTCAGCGTCACCGCAGAAGGGATAGCCAGAAATTGATTGTTGTAAACAAATTCTCCACCGGCTCTCTGTTCAAGGGTTTGGGGCTGGGATCCCGTATGGATGACCTCTATCAGCAGATATTCATCATCAAAGGTTGATATCTGATGGCCGGTAAGCTTAAAGGTAAAACCGGGAATAAAGCGCGGACAAACACTTTGGCCCTCTGCCTTATCAGTGAACACAACCGCTTCCTGGAGGCGGATATCAGCCAGCTTTTTTCCTCTCTCCTGCTCCAGGTACTCACCGGGGTAATCGTACACCTCAAGCTTTTGATAAGAATCAGCCTGCTTTTGCGCGGTTAAGTCCAAAGAGGGCTTTGCAAAATTAAAATCTCTCAGGGTCACCTTGCCGGATCTGATCTGCCGCGAAAAAGCAAACGCCTGGACGGATTCTTCCTCGGGCACCAGGGCATCCGGTGGATGAAATTTGATTTCGACCTGTTTTTCCTTGTTCTGTGGACCTTCAATCGGCTGGTAGTTGACGGCACTGTCGCCAAAAACCAAAAGATGATTGTCTTCAGAATGCTCAAAAAAATAAAAGATACCCTCTTCTTCCAAGAGACGGGATATAAAATTTAAATCAGTTTCACGATACTGGACACAATATTCTCGTGGCTGATACTGATTCTGCAGTCG
>CP070700.1:1740390-1744860 GCA_020349865.1 Desulfobacteraceae bacterium | reverse complement strand
CGCTGCTTTGTTACATGTGTCTTGGACCCGGGTCCAGAATATGAGTGATTATCATTACGCCTTAACAATCAGTCCGGCAGGTAACATAGTGCAAAGCTAGCCCCGCGATCAATAAACGTTCCACAATGCCGGTCCGCCTGGGCTTTGTCTCGGCCAGATGTCTCAGGCGCAGCCTGCTAATGGCCATTAGGGCTGTTTCAGATCCTGAAAAAAAGCCGGAAAAACCTAGTAGCACGATCAATAGAATAAGCATTAACATGAGGTTTGTTTCTCCTATAGTTTTGCAAAAAGCTTTCATACCCCCGCCCAGGAATCTACCGAAACGTAAAGGCTATACGAATTGTGGCTACGCGGGGGGCTCCATATTACAGTTGATTTGGATTGGGTTAGAACAACACCACGCCGAAAAAGAACGAAACCCGATTCTATAGGTATCGAATTTATGATTCGCCATATTCACAACAACAATCATGTCGTGCTGTAGTCCTCCACTATCCCATGGATGGAATGCGATAGCTTTCCTTATATTGTCGATATGGTGAAGATTTGCATGCTGCTCGTGGGATTCTCCTCTACGATAGTGCCGTACTGATTATGCTGCAATCGAATCAGGTCTGTGTAAAGCTTAAGGAGACCTCCACGGGCGTCTTTCTTGGACTAGTCAATGAAGTCTTTAACATGGAACCAGTCATCCTCGAAGGCTTCCTCAAGCTCGTTTGAGGACTCCCCGGCATTTAGCAAGTGAATGGCGTGTATCTCATGATGCGTTCGTTGCACAGGATTTTGGAGAAGATCTCGTTTTTGCTAGTATTTTAGCTTTTTCGCTTATGGTTGCCCCCTGTTACCCTAGCAACAATGTAGCCGACAACAAATCCAATAAGCATAGTCAATGGTATCAATATGATCTGGGACATGCCTACTTTCCAGAAGAATAACCGCAAAGTGACGACCTGGGTATTCTGAATAAGTATGATAACAAATAGAGCAATTAGAACTAACGGGGCTATAGTTTTGGCTTTCATCATCAACCCTCTCGCTCACCCTTTTCTTCTTCCTGTTCCCCCGGTCTCTCCACCAACTTCTCCTTGAGTTCCCTTGTCTCCCGCTGTAAGCTTCTTACCTTTTTCCGCAAATTGAATCTGCTGGAAACCCCCACGATCATACCGATGATAATCCCAATAACGATGGAAATGTACACAATGCTATAGAGGGGGATAGGGGCAGTGAGAATATTGAGATAGTAGTTAAGCTGGGCAGGCTGACTGTTTTTCACCCCGAAGGTGATCAAAAATAGTAGGATTATAATTAAAATAATACTCTTTACGTACACCATCGTCTGCCTCCTTTATCATGGTCGGCACATATCCAGTCTTACACCTGCATATGTCCGCACAGCCTCAGGGAGAGGGAGAAGGAAACCCCTTCTCCCTCTCAAGTCGGAAATCTTACTCTCTTTCTGACTGAAAGAGAGAAGCCCTCCTCGTGCCCTACCTCTTGGCTGGGGTCTTTTTTTCCTCTAACCACCGCTTCAAATAGTCGGCAGCCACATCCCTTCCGCCCAGCCCAAAGGCGAGGGCGAGGGCGAGGGCTGCAGCCCCAAAGACGAGCCCAAAGGCGGAGACCACAATGTCCTCACCGATCCCCAGCTGAATAAGGGCAATGGCGCCGGAAAAGAATACGATCGCGTAGAGGGCGAGCTTCCCCAACCCCTCCGCGTTTTTCAAGCCAGCGTTGGAGGCGGCGGTCCTGACTACCGCGGATAGCAGGGTCCCCAGGAGAAACCCCAATACCAACACGATAATCGCTGCCACCACATTGGGGATGTACAGGAAGATGCTGTTGAGCAGATCTGAGACGATGGGGAGGCCCAGTGCATCCAGAGAGGCAATGATCACCAGGATCATGAGAAACCAATAAACCAGAGACCCGATGATCTCCGATGGGGCTTTTAGGATGTCCCCTTTCTTGAGGAATTGCTGCACCCCGGTCTTCTCCGTGGCCTTGTCAAAGCGAATCAGTTTGAGGAGCCTCTCTACCCCAATCTTCACCAATCGGGCAATGATCCAGCCCGCCACAAAGATAATGATCGCGCCGATAAGCGCAGGCAGAAAGGCCGTAATCTTGACAGCAAAGGCATTCCACGCCCCTGTCACAACTGTGGTAAGTCCCATAACACTACCTCCTTAGTTTTAAGGTTAGTCAAAGGTTACCTCATTACTGTCCTTGTTGTGAAGCCTGGGGAGGGCAGATACCTGTTTTTTCCCTTATTTAACCTTAACCTCTATCTTTTTCTTCTTTGCTTCCTCAACCTTGGGAAGGGTTACCTTCAACACACCCTTCTCAAAGGCCGCCTCAATCTTATCAGCCTTCACACTGGTGGGGAGCTGGAATGAACGCTGGAAAGAACCGTAGTATCTCTCAGCACGATAGTGGTGCTCGTCTTTCTCTTCCGCCTCCTTTTTCTTCTCACCTTTAACTGTCAGGATGTCACCTGAGATACTTACGTTTACGTCTCTTTCATCCACACCTGGCAGCTCGGCCTTGATGATAAAGTTATCTTTACTCTCCGAAATGTCCACAGTGGGTGACCATTCCTCTGCGAAGGTTCTGGCAAGAGGTGTCTCACCGAAAAAGCGGTTCCAAAGGCTATCCATTTCTCTTCGCAATGAACTGAGTTCACCACCAAATGGTCTCCAAGGAACTAATTCCATATGAATCACCTCCTTTTTGTTTGCCCTCCCCAGGCTAAAGCCAAAATAGAAACTCGGCAAATCTCCCTCGTTAAGGCATGGGAAAACAGCTCCTGAGTGCAAGCATGATTGGGGTCTTTTGCTGGGTTCGTCCTCCTGTCAAATGCAATTCTGATGCCACATACCCTGAGGCCTTGATACCGTAATAGGAGGCTCATGGCCAGAACCGTGATAAAAGGGGCCATGAGGATTTATCCATGGGTGTGTGGGCAACATCTGTGACCTATTCGACACCAGTAGCTCGGGTATTCGAGCGAGAGGACTGTCTGAATTTAGATCTACAGAGAGCAGGAAGGTAATAGATTCCATTTAAATTTCCATAACTTATTTAATTGTACAATTTTAGACTTATATGTACTATTTTAAACATATGACCCCGCGTTTTCCGAGGCCACAGCTCCAGGTGTTCCCAGCTTTCCCTCCATGGTGCTCCCTTAAATGATCAGACCCTTTTAACGAAAGCTTCTCTCGGAGAGCTGGCCAGGTGCCGATCACAGAGATGTGATCTCGTGTGAGGGACCCTTTTGGGGGCTTCGCCGATGCTGCAGGTGGACTTTGCGCGTGATAGGAAAATGCTTCACCTCCCCATTGGTATGGAAATTGCTCTTCAATAACCTGGCTTTGTGGTGCACTAGCGTGGTGACAGATGCCCCTTAGCTAAAAAAAGGGGGGGAGTTTCATTACTTCATTGGACTGTTAGCGCTCACACTCAGGATCATCTTTGCGATGGTCATCTCTGCCTCGTGGGCCTTTGCGGTTGAGATAGGGTGTGGAGGGACCACGAACTTTGCCACCCAGAACGATGATTAATCGCGTATTGGTGGTCAACTAAAGAGAAACGCCATCCAGTCCCGCCCTATGGACAGGGCATTCTGGCGTTGTGAGTAAATTTTAATTCCTATAAGGTTGGAGGAAAAGATGAAGAGGCTCTGCGTTATTTTGCTCCTTTTCTTTTTGCTATCTATGACCAAGCTTGCCAGTGGAGAGACCATACCCAACCAGGCTGTCCCCCAAGGGGCATTGGTAGTTGCCTCTAAGTGGGCGCTCGATGGTGATACCCCTCGGGGATTTGCCAAAGAGATCAAGGTGGGACAGCCTCAGGTAGAATTGCAGAACAGTTTTCTCAAACTTTCGAGCAAAAAAACCTCCTTTGGCCTTAAAAAAGATTTAAAGGCATCCATAAAGGACTATCCCTATATCCATTGGTCCTGGCAGGCGCGCAACCTGCCCAAAGGTGGCGACTTTCGAAAAAAGGAAACGGATGATCAAGCCGGTCAGCTCTACGTGCTTTTTCCTCGTGCTCCCGCAAAGGTGAATACCAGAATACTGGGATACCTCTGGGAAAACGAGACACCAAAGGGCACGAGCGGAACGAGCACAGCCTGGCCAAAGCTCAAGTGCATTGTGCTGAGGGATAAGACCGACCCCCTGGGGGTATGGTATAACGAGTCAAGAAATATATACGAGGATTACAAAAACCTCTTCAATGAGGAGCCGCCCGAGTTGGGTGGGGTGGCGATATACATAAACTCGCAGCATACCGGTTCAGAGGCGGAAATCCTCTACGGGCCGATTTTTTTTACCCGTGAGCCATTAAGTCCTTAAAGGATTTATTCTAAGAGTCTACGCATAATCTCGATGCTCACCAGTTATGTCCCTGCGCTCTGGGTACAGTGCATATTATGAAAAGCATTTTGAAACATGTTAGAAGCTATATCTT
>CP070700.1:1734977-1740290 GCA_020349865.1 Desulfobacteraceae bacterium | reverse complement strand
CGCAGCGATCCGGTATCTCCAAAAACTCCATAAGACAGTGGGGTCATGGACACTGGCTGCTGCGGCCTATAATATGGGGGAAGAAGGGCTCAGAGCCGAAATCTTGGAACAGAAAACCAATACTTATTACCGGCTTTACCTTCCCCTTGAAACGCAACGATTCATATTCCGTATTCTTTCAGTGAAGCTCATTTTATCAGCTCCGGAAAAATACGGCTTTAAGCTCACTGAGGAAGACTACTACCCCACGCTTGCATTCGATCAGATTCAATTTGACTGTTTTCAGGAGGTTCCGATTCGAATTATCGCTAAGGCGGCAAACACCAATTTTAAGGTGATTAAGGATCTTAATCCCGAAATCCGGGGGCACTACATTGCTGCGGGAAGCCACAGCATTCTTATACCCAAAGGAGCTTCAGAGGGTTTTCAGGATCGATATCGGCGCCTGGAAACAAGCTTCCTCGAGACCCGAAAGGAGCGAATCTATATAGTCAAAAAGGGGGACAATCTTTCTTCAATTGCCCACAGATTCGATGTCCCTATTGCATCTCTCATAATATGGAACCGTATTGACCTGAGCCGGCCTATTCACCCGGGAGATAGCCTCATTATCTATCCGAAAAACATACAATCTGAAGAGACACAACGACCCTAAAGGCGTACCCGGTGCTTTATGCTGGATAGTCGACCTTGGATACAGTGCACTCCATGTGCGAATCAAGTTTGCAGTTTCTCCAAGTATCAAGTATTTACAGCCGCCTGTATAGGATTAGCGAAATCACTCTCAACGTTTCGCAATAAGTTACTTTTATATTTAGATATCCTGAGGCCTTACAGTCTTTCCCCTCTGCTGAATTAAGCGTCCACCTTGCCCAATTCACCAAGGTCAAAAAGGGCTATCCTGTTCTTAGATGCCGTGATTCTTAATCTGGCGAAAAATGCTTGACTACATATTTGATTCATGATTTTTAATATAACTAAACTGATTTTCAAGATATGAAATAGGCTAAGACATCATTATCCGGCCTTAGGTTAAATAAGTGAAACTAAGTTCTATAGATAAGTGTTTCCAGATCATTGAAATACTGCACGAAAACCGCCAGAGTCTAAGGCTTTCGGAAATAAGCAGTATACTTGATTTGCATCCAAGCACCGCTCACCACATGCTCAATACCCTTTTACCTCGCAATTACATCGCACAATGCCCTGAGACCAAGAAGTATTCTTTGGGCTTTCGGTTTTTAGAAATCAGCAGAGGGATATTGGATAACATGGATATCCGGAACATAGCTCGTAAGCACTTAGAAGAACTCCACAAAGAATCCCGGGAAGCCATTCATCTGGCTGTACTTAAAAATAAAAAGGTTTTATATATAGATAAAATCAACAACCCGAGCGGGCTTTCCTTGGCTACATATATTGGTTTTGTTACCGACCCGCATGCCACTGCCGGAGGCAAGGTTCTCCTTGCCGGTTTATCCGCGAATGAGGTCAGCGAGATCTATGAAAATAGAGCTTTGAAAGCATTTGGGAAAAGAACCATAACAAGTTTATCGAAATTATTGGAGAACTTGGAAAATATAAGGAAACAAGGATATGCTATTGACGATGAAGAGTACTCCGAGGGTGTCAGATGTGTTGCTGCGCCAATTAGGGCAGGGGGCCACGTTGAGGCGTCTCTCAGCATTACGGGTTCAATTTTCACCATTACGATTGATAGGATTGAAGGAGAACTTAAGGACTTGGTGATAGAGAAGGCAAAGAGAATCTCGTCCCAACTCTCTTAGCGAACAGAGGCCTAAATGAAAGAGACTCGAATACATGGAAGAGGAGGGCAAGGATCTTTAGTACTTGCACAGTTCATGGCCATTGCGGCATTGGAAGACGGCAAATATGCGCAGGCATTCCCCTTTCTTGGGGGCGGTGGCGAGCGAAGAGGCAAGGCCATTATGGCGTTTTGCCGCCTCCATGATCGGCCGATTCGTCTTCGCAGCAGGGTGGCTGAGCCTGACTATGTGATTGTTCAGGATGCCACCATAATGGGGGAACTGGACGTCACAGAAGGGCTTAAGGATGGCGGCATGGTTTTGTTGAATACGGACAAGAGCATAGAAGACCTTGGTCTCGATGGGAAACCCTTTGTGGCACACACGATTTCCGCCGACAATCTGGCGCGAAGAATCCTGGGCCGACCGATTATCAACACAGCGTTGCTCGGGGCGTTTGCTGCTATAACGGCAGAGCTCACACTTCAGTCTGTACTTAAGGCGGTGAGGAATAAGTTCACCGGTGAAATTGGAGAGAAAAACGCACTGGTAGTGCAAGAAAGCTATGAGCAACTCATGAGGAAGTCGTCATGAAAATTACAATAGGTGGAGTAGTCAAAGGGGGGACTTCTCTTGCTTACAAAACCGGAAGTTGGCGGGACCAGATGCCGGTTATTGATTTGGAGTCGTGCAAGGCATGCGGTATCTGTGAGGAAGTCTGCCCTGATAATTCGGTCTACGAGGAAGATGAGATATATTGCATAGACTATGATTATTGCAAGGGATGTGGATTGTGCGCCTACGAGTGCCCGACCGATGCCATTAAAATGGTGCCCGAGGAGAAATAAACCATGACCAATGTCAAAGTAGTGGAGGGTTCCGAATCAGTAGCCTTGGCAGTTAAGGCATGCCGTACTGAAGTCATTTCAGCTTACCCTATCAGCCCACAGACTCACATTGTGGAGTGCCTTGCAAGAATGATCGCCAACGGTGAGATGGATGCGGAATATGTGCGAGTGGAATCTGAATTTTCCGCAGCCAGTGTCATAAGCGGCTCTTCTGCAGCCGGAAGCCGTTCTTATTCGGCATCATCGTCGCAGGGACTGTTGTTGATGACAGAGGTGCTGTATTGCAGTGCTGGTATGCGCCTTCCCTTTGTAATAACGGGCGTTAACCGAGCTATTTCGTCCCCTATAACCATCCAGGTTGACCACCAGGACACAATATCTCTTCGTGACTCAGGAGTGATTCAACTTTATGTGGAAAGCAGCCAGGAGGCGTATGACACCCACATAGCTGCGTTCAAGATCGCAGAAGACCCCCAAATTCTCCTTCCAGTCATGGTTTGCATGGACGGCTGGATTCTCACTCATTCCTACGAGCGCGTGAACTTCGTTGAACAAGAGAAGATCGATTCATTTCTCCCACCCTTTAGACCTGCCAATTTTCTGGATGCAGATGACCCCAAGAGCTGGGGATCATACTCAGAAGAAAATGTGCTCATGGAATTCAGGTATTCTGTGCAGAAAGCCTTGCAATACGGGAAAAAGAGAATCACGGAGATTTTTTCGGAGCTGAGCGCATTGACCGGCCGAGATCATGGTGGTCTGATTGAGGCATACTGCACAAAAGACGCGGATGTGATTCTAATGGCAATGGGCTCGGTAGTCGGCACAATCAAAGAGGCGGTGGATGAACTGCGTTCTGAAGGAAAGAAGGTTGGCCTGGTTAAGATCCGCTGTTATCGGCCCTTTCCCCACGAAAACATCTGGGAGGCAATCAAACGAGCCAAGGTGGTTGCGGTGATGGACGCCAATTTTTCCATGGGAAGTGAGGGAGCCCTGGGCATGGACTTGAAAGCCAAGCTTTGTGGAATGAGGGATGCTCCCCTGGTGTTTGACTTTATAGCTGGTTTGGGAGGTCGGGAGATAAATGTTAAGGCGGTTAACAGAATTGTGGAGAAGGCAGAAGAGATGCTTAACGCAGGCATGCCGTTGCCGGAATCATACTGGATAGACCTTAATCCTGCGATTCTTCCTTAATGAGGAATATAGCAATTCCCCGGAGTCATATCCTTGACAGGATTGACAGCAAAAACAAGATTAAACGACTGCCTGCAAAAGCAGGGAGAGTGCGTCAAGACTAAAAGTCATTTATATTAAACCGCAGAATAAGGAACTGACGAATATCGAAGTGAGGAATCCTGTTTTATTCTTTTTAAAAACTTCTGCGGTTCGAAATTCCTTGTTCGATATTCGATATTCAAAATGCAAATCATTCTGTCAAAAAAATAACTGAATTATATGGAGACATAACATTGTGAGCAGTAAGGAAGGGCCAAATCGGGAAGCGCTTTTTG
Source organism: Desulfobacteraceae bacterium (assembly GCA_020349865.1). The sequence goes on along the minus strand of CP070700.1, from coordinate 1,736,165 downwards.
TTTCGGGTCATAGGGCATGCCATGGATGCGGCATGTCGTTGGCGGTCCGGCATATCCTGAAGGCTACCGGGCCGGATGTGATCGTAGTAACGCCAACGGGTTGCCTGGAGACCTTTTCGTCACCCTATGGGTATTCGCCGTGGCGTGTGCCGTGGATACATCATCTTTTTGAGAATGCACCTGCGGTGGCGACCGGTATTGCTGCAACCCTTAGAGTTCAAAAGCGAGACGATATCAGGGTTTTGATTATCGGAGGGGATGGCTCCACCTTTGACATCGGTTTTGGCGCATTGTCAGGTATGCTGGAGCGAGGAGATGATGTCCTCTATATTTGTACGGACAATGGCGCTTACATGAATACAGGAGGACAAAGGAGTGGGGCAACACCGACTTATGCATCCACAACTACCCATCCTGCCGGCACAAAGTCTATTGGAAAGCCACAATTGAAAAAGGATCTGCCCACCATCGTAGCCGCACACGGTGCTCCTTACGTGGCTAGGGCCTCTGTGGCCTATCTTAAGGATTTACGAAGGAAGGTGGAAAAGGCAATGACCTATCGCGGGCCACGCTATATCCAGATAGATACACCGTGTCCTTCGGGATGGGGCTTTTCTTCAGAACTCACCCTGGAGATTGGCCGTTTAGGGGTAAATTGCGGGCTCGTTCCCCTCTTTGAAATGGAAAAGGGTGAGGTGACACGGGTACGTAAGATAAAAAAGAAATTGCCAGTTACCGAATACCTCGAGGTTCAGGCACGGTTCAAGCACTTACTCGGACAAGACGTGGGCAAGCATGTAAAGGAACTTCAGGAATTAGCGGATCGAAATATTAGGAAATATGAGCTTATGAGCTAATCTTAAAATTATCAGTCGCAGAGTTTAGCGCTTTCAAATTAATGTAAAAAGGGCCGTGGATATCTCTTTCAGAAGGGCCGCAAAAAACTGCAGTTCGGCTGAGCTCGCCGCAAGCATCATTCCAATGAACGGCAGATTGGCCTTAAAATTCGACCCAGGTCAGCCCCATAAGACAGACTCCTTAATCACAGTAGTCCTCTCTGCCTGCTCCACACCCCTTTTCAAGGCCAAGGGGCGTTCGACAAGCTTTTAAGAATTTGTGTTGCGGCCCTTCTGAAAGAGATATTCACGGCCCGATAATCCAATGATAATTTTTTCAAAGCGCTAAACT
>CP070700.1:1728464-1734877 GCA_020349865.1 Desulfobacteraceae bacterium | reverse complement strand
TTGATAATTCAGCTTGGTTGCCAGATTAACTATGGGGTCGACAGCATGTTTTGCTTCGATGAGATTTTCCATCTGGTGGTAATAAAGACCGAAAACTGTTCGTGCATCGATGAGATTTTTTTCTAAATCTTCTTTTTGGGGCAACTTTTCAAGACATACGACTTGTTTCTCACCGTACATAACCGCATCATTAAGAGACCCTGCTTTCTCAGCTTTTTTCCCAGCCAATCTGCAATACTCAGCTGCCTTCGCATAATTTTCACCGCTAATAAAATGCTCAGCTAAAACGCCATAGTGCTCGTGCAGATTATCTTTATGCAACTCCTCAATGGCGTTTCCTATCTCCTCATGAAGCCTCTTTTTTTTCTGGGTTAATAATGAATCGTAGACCACTTCCTGTGTTAAAGCGTGCCTAAAAATATAAGTCGACCGGGGATATATTCCTCTTTCGTAAAGAAGCTCTGAATCTTTTAAAACTGAAAGGTGTGATAATAATTTCTCTTGCGATATGCCTGCCACCTTTTTTATCAGTTCATAGCTGAATTCCCTCTCAATAATTGATCCGGTCTGAAGCAGTTCCTTTGCATGGTCGGGAAGCGAGTCAACTCGTGCCATGATGACATCCTGAATCGTAGAAGGGATGGTCACATCCTGTATATCTTTTACCAAATAATATGTGTTGTTTTCTCTCTCAATGATTTTTAAATCTTTTAGGGATTTTATAAATTCTTCAATAAAAAAGGGAACGCCTTCAGTTTTCTCAAGAATCAATTCTTCAAGGTCAATTTCAATATTCTCGGCACCCAAAAGGTGGATCACCATGGCAATACTTTCTCGATTGGAAAGTCGGTTCAGGGTGATTTGGCTCAGATAGGATTTTCCTCCCCAAGTGTGCACAAACTCCGGCCGGTAGGTAAAGATTAAAAACACCCTTGCGCCGGTGATACTTTCTAATATGATTTTCAATACATCTTCAGAGTTCTTATCAATCCAGTGGAGATCCTCAACGGCCATGATTAAAGGCCGGATAAGCGAAGCCTGTAAGGCAATTCGTCTTAACGCCTCAATAATACGATCTTTCCTCGCTTCGGGACTCAAAGATATCGTGTCGATACCGCTGTCCTTGACTGATAGAAATTCCAAAAGATACGGTAAGGTCGAAGCTTCATCAGTACCCAAAACTTTCAAGCCTCGTTTAAGCTTTTCCCTGACCTCAAAATCACCATCGCCCTCTACGATATCGAAGTTTGATTTCACGATATCGATGATCGGATGATAAGCTACTCCTCTGCTATAAGATAGGCATTTACCTTCTTGAAAAGTAACATCCTCATTGGACACGGCCTTTCTGAACTCATACAAGAGCCTTGATTTGCCAACCCCTGCTTCTGCCATGATTGAGATTGCCTGGCCTCGGCCTGTTTTGGCGCGCTCAAAACCATCTAATAGCATCTCAAGCTCTCGCTCCCTGCCCACAAAAGGAGTTAAACCTCTCTCAGCACTGACATCAAACCGTGTCCTTCGAGTACTGGGCGCAATCACACGATAGGCTTTGATCGTGTCTGTTTTACCTTTAACTTCGTACTCACCCAAAGCCTCATACCGAAACAGCCCCTCAGTAAGCCGAAAGGTATCTTCCGTGACATAGGTGCTGCCTGGCTCTGCTAACCCTTCCATGCGGGAAGCCAAATTAACCGTGTCCCCCACCGCTTTGAATTCAACCCTTAGGTCATTACCCAAAGTACCCACCACCACCGGGCCGGTATGAATACCGACGCGCATCTTGAAAGGCGAAATATGACTTTTCTCTTCTTTCATTTTGTCGCTGAACTTCGTCATCTCCCGATGGATGGCGTGGGCAGATCGGATGGCACGCTGAGGCGCATCTTCCAGCGCAATGGGAGCGCCGAAAAGAGCCATAATCCCATCGCCGGTAAACTCATTGACCGTGCCCTCATAATCGTGCACTTTGTGAATTAGAATCTCGTAAACCTGATCCATTATGGTGTAAGCATCCTCAGGGCCAAGTCTTTCTGAAAGTTGGGTAAATCCTTCCAGGTCACAGAACATTACTGTAACTTGTTTCCGTTCTCCCTCAATTCGATCCCTTTGCGATAGGATCTTCTCGGTAAGGCCTTTCGGAAGGTAGCGTTGAATTTTTGTCAGCTTTTCATCAAATGAAAGATCCTTGGGAGGTCTTTCCGGTGAGAGACTTAAATTTTGTCCACATTCATCACAAAACTTGCTACCAGGTCGATTGGAATTTCCACACGCCGGACAGACAATATCCAGTTTAGTCCCGCATTCATTGCAGAACTTGGCCCCTTCCCTGTTATCGACCTGGCAGCTCGGGCATTTCATTTTAAGTCACCATTGAATGTAGTTGCAGAAAAGTCATTCAAAGTTTTAAGATCAATAATCCACTCTTGAACTTGTCAATCTTTTTTCTATTATTTAATCTGCTTTATTTTGTTGCGGTAATGGCTTCAAACATGCCTTTACCAATAGGCATTCGTTGGATGCTCTTAAACCCCATTTTTTCAAACATCTCATTCTGCTCTTCACTGTTAAGATGCTCGACACCCATACATGCTTCTAAATATTGATCTAAAATGCCAAAATCATAATTGGGGCTTCTGAAGTCCTCTAATTTGCATGGAAACGGCATATCTAAAATTAGAAGCATACCATCACTTTTCAATGCTCGATAGGCATTTTCTAAAACTACTGGGCGAATATCAGGAAGGATTTCATGAAAAGAACAAACCATGCTGACCAGATCAAATTCATTTTCATATGAAAGATTCTCACCGCCTATATTTTCCGCCGAGACTCTATCTCCTAATCCCAAATTAGAGATTTTATTTTTAGCAGCTTCGACTCCGTGAGGGTTTTGGTCAACGCCAACAAAAGTAGTGTTTTTAAAAGCTTTAGCCAGCTCAGTAATGAGAATCCCACCACCGCAACCAATATCGAGACATTTGATACCTTGCTCTAGCTTTTCCTTTAATTTTTCAATTTTAGGAAAAATCATATGAAGAAAAACGATATAAAGATTCTTTGTTGTTTCCGTCTGTATCTTTGTCAATTCAGGAGTATATAGATTATCCATGGTTTTGCCGGTGCGATAATGTTCGGGAGCATCTACAAACCATTTCCCACCGACATCTACCATTAAGGAAACATTGGCCACGTAATTTTTGATGCTTGTCGGGTCTCCCAAGATCTCATCGAGAAAGGGTGGAAACTTATACCGTCCGCTCTCATCACAATCCAAAACCTGGAAATGGTATGCCGTCTGGCACCAAATATTAAAATAGGGTTCATGTAAACCGAGCTGTGAAGCCATTTCCTGTGCAGTCATTCCTTCTTTAGAGTCATTAAGGGCTTCAAAGACGCCAAGCTTTGCGCCAATATTGACCAAATTAAACGCCACAAATCCTTTTTCATAATTACGAATCTTTGCCAACTGAGTTTTTGCATTAATTTCTTCCATAGTTACGCCTCCTTTTGTTGAGGTTTTCGGATAATTTTAAATCCAAAATAAGACCTACTTTTGATATAAAACCTCAAATATTTTTAAAGCGCTGTCAGTTCTTTTCTATATTTCTCCATCCATCCATTTGCACCACATTCTTGGAAGATTTCGATTGCCGTATTTAGAGTTTCTCTGGCTTTCGGTAGATCTTCTTTTCGTTTAAACCATTCTGCATGCAGGGCGTAATCACAGGCTAGTGAAAAACGCAAGTCATTTTTTTTATCCGTTTCGATGGCTTCTTTGATCCACTCTTCGGCATCCGATATGGCTTGATTATCCAAATATAGTAAAACCATTCCGATATCTCTAGCTGCTTGTCCTTTATATGCCTTAAGTTTAATAATTTGATAATTTTCATATAACTCATTCAGGTTTATATCTAGATCATTATTTAATACCTTGGCTCTTGCTAAAGCTATTTTATGGAAGTTAATCTCTGAGGGTTTAACGCTGAGATGTTCTAAGGTCGAAATTGCTTTTTTAAAATAATCCTGCGCTGTTTCGTATTTCCCTAACTCACAATACAAATTTCCCAAAATACCAGATCCAGAAGACAGCAAAGTACCATGATCGGTTTTTTCACAAAAAGTTGTCCCCTTTAAAAGATTATTCTCTGCTTCATCAAACCATCCCTTATAATAACAAGAAAAACCATGGCTGATATAGCCCCCCCCTTTGATAAATATATCATCACTATCTTCTGCCCTTTGTAACAACTCATTGCTCAGTTGTAAGGCAAGATCAGTTTTTCCGTTGTGGAGGTAACTCATATTCATTAGGACGCCCGCCATCATGAAGCCAACTGGATTGTTGCTTTGTGCAATAAAGTTCAAACATCTTTTGAAAAACTCAAGGCTTTTTTCAAACTCGCAATTAAACATATGCGATGCATGTGCTAAATGGAGGTTAGCGAAATATATGGAAGGATAATTCCGTGTTTCCTCTGCGATTTTTAGTGTTTCGGTAAAATATTGAAAACCTTTTTGTTTATCCTCCTCAACCATAAAGCTATAGGAGCCGATAGCAGCATAGATCATGGGAAGCCTTTTTTGATAATTCAGCTCCTGAGCTAAGTTAACGATGGGAGCAACAACTTCCTTTATTCCAGCATAATGGCCAATGTTCATACAGTAACCTGCAAGAAGTATCCTGGCATCAATGATTTGCCGTTGAATCACCTCTGATTTGGGTAATCTCTCAAGGCAGGATGCTCTCTGCTTGGCAAGTTCAATCGCATCTTTAAATGCGGACGCTTTTTGGGCCTTCCTAGCTGCCAACTTTAAATACTCGGCACCTTTTTCGTAATTTTCACTGTAAATAAAATGTTGAGCTAAAATTCCATAATACTCATGAATATTATCTTTGTATAATCGCTCTATGGTCAGACCAATCTGATCATGAAGCTTCTTCTTTTTTCGAATCAGAATAGAATCATATATTACTTCTTGGGTCAGAGCATGTTTGAAAATATAAGTAGATTCCGGGTAAATACCCCTTTCAAAAAGAAGCTCTGAATCCTTGAGAACTGAAAGCCGGTATAGCAATTCCTTTTCTGATAGTTCTGATATCTCCTTAATTAATTCGTAACTGAACTCTCGCTCAATTACAGAACCAATCTGAAGAACTTCTTTCACAATTTCAGGCAGAGAGTCAACCCGAGCCATGATAACATCTTGAATTGTAGAAGGAATTGACACTACCTGGATATTTTTTTCCAGATGATAGGCACCATCCCTTTTTTCGATGATCTTTAGATCTTTGAGGGACTTGATAAATTCCTCGATGAAAAAGGGAACACCTTCAGATTTTTCCAGGATCAATTCTTCAAGTGTACTGTCAATGTTCTCGGTTTCTAAAAGGTGAGCAACCATCGCAAGGCTCTCCCGGTTGGAAAGCCGGTTCAGGTTCACCTGGCTGTGATAAGATTTTGCGCCCCAAGTGTGCACAAACTCGGGCCGGTAGGTGAATATCAAAAATATCCTTGCCCCTGATATAGTATCTAAGAGACTTTTAAAACGATCCTCAGAACTTTTATCAATCCAGTGAAGATCTTCGATGGCCATTATCAGAGGCCTGATCTGCGACGCTTTAATGGTGATCCGATTTAAGGTCTCGATAATTCGATCCTTCCTCGCCTCAGGGCTCAGGGTTTTTATGTCGACATCACTGTCCTCGACCGATAAAAGTTCCAGAAGATAAGGTAGTGTTGAGGCTTCATCTACTCCCAATATCTTCAGGCCACGTTTTACCTTTTCCTTGATTTCAAAATCGCTATCACCTTCCATGATATTGTAGGTTGATTTTACAATGTCGATGACCGAATGATAAGCCACGCCTCTGCTATAGGAAAGACACTTTCCTTCCAGAAAGGTAACATCCTCATTGGCCACAACCTTTCTGAACTCATATAATAATCTTGACTTACCCACTCCGGCTTCGGAAACAATGGAAAAAGCCTGACCTCTACCGTTCTTGGAGCGCTCAAATCCGTCCAATAGCAGCTCAAGTTCTCGCTCTCTTCCCACAAAGGGGGTTAAACCCCTTTCGGCACTGACATCAAACCTTGTCCTTCGGGTACTAGGGGCAATTACTCGATAAGCTTTAACGATGCCTTCTTTACCTTTGACTTCATATTCACCCAAAGCCTCATACCGAAACAGCCCTTCGGTGAGCCGAAAGGTATCTTCCGTGACATATGAACTGCCTGGTTCTGCCAGCCCCTCCATTCGGGAAGCTAGATTTACCGTGTCCCCCACCGCTTTAAACTCAACACGCAAATCATTTCCCAAGGTGCCTACAACCACCGGGCCCGTATGGATGCCAATTCGCATTTTAAGCGGATGAATAATTTCGGTCTCTTGTTTCACTTTGTCGC
>CP070700.1:1721299-1728364 GCA_020349865.1 Desulfobacteraceae bacterium | reverse complement strand
GTGTCTCTAATGGGTGCTTCCGTCGGTAGTGAAGATAATTGGCTTTTAGGTGGACAATTCTTCCTAGACTTGAGTTATAGACTTGACCCGCTTTTCTTTGGTGTCCATGGGAAGTACCAAATAACTGAAGAACTCAGACGTTTTCATTACGACTTCAATAACTGGAGAATCGGTGGACAGATAGGTTTTGTCTTTTAGGCCGCTTAATAGATACTACAATTTCCGGTTGGGAGTTGCCTGCTATCTCTATAATCTTGGGTAAGTTTCCCCTGAATGTTGGCTTTTACCAATAGGCTGGTAGACTTGGGCGATTTAGAAGTGAGTTCGCACGACTCAAGATTCTGCCATATTGTTCAATTCTTTCCAACCCGAGAATCTTATAATATGAACCTGTAATCTTGACATTTCCAAAAATAAAGATATTGGGAAGTACCTTCTAGAAATTTCCGTCCTCCAATATTAGAGATAATGTAAAGATAGCTTGAGTTGAGGAGCCACCAATTTGATTTCGGTTGAAGTCCCTCTCCAGTTTCGATATTGCGGTTGAAACGACTGTAAAGAGAGCTTTGATTTTCGACCGTGGGCTCCAATCGTCACATATTGTGGCCACGCCGTTTCAATTGTGTTCTTCCAGGACTTTCTTGGGCTTTCCTAATAATCACTCGTCTTTTACTCGGTTTTGCCGACATGCTTTTTCGTGTCCCAGGCTTTGCGCTTGACTTTTCTAAGCAACGTGGCGTAGAAGACTTCGTCGCACAATAAAACTCCCACTTTTCTGTTGATAATGCCTTTGAAGATTATAGACAAGTCCGTTTCCCAGGGGCTTGTAGTTTCGGGCCTGCCATGTTGAGTAACGAGAAGAAAGAGTCCTATAAGAAGCTGCTCCGTCAAAGATTAGGTGAGGTCTTGGCAGCAACGAACGGGATTGCCGCTGGCATAACAACCTCTGCAGATCAATCTCCTGATCCCATTGACCGGGCATCTACAGAGTCTCAAACAAGTTTTGCCTTCCGGATTAAAGAAAGGGATGGTGTCCTGATAAGAAAAATCGAGCATGCTTTAAATAAACTGGAAGACGGAACCTTCGGCATATGTGAGGAATGCGATGAGGAGATTTCCGAAGGTAGATTGAAGGCCCGACCTGTAGCCACCTTGTGCATTAAATGTAAGGAAAAGGAAGAAATCGTAGAGAAAATCAGGGAATCGGGGAGGAGGGGAGATCGATTTGAGAGAGTTTAGTGGCTTAGAGGTTACAGTCTTTCACAATGACGTTGAGCAGGCCATGAGAGTGCTGAAAAAGAAGTTGCAGAATGATGGCCTTTTCCGACAACTAAAAGCGAAGCGGAGCTATGAAAAACCCAGTGAATGCCGCCGTCGGAAACGTCGTGAGAGTGAAAGGAGGTGGCGAATAAACCGGTTGAAAAGCTCAAGGCACTCCAGGGAATAGTTCTATTATTCTAATGTCTTGAGCTCGGCTGTTATGGCGGGTCTGCTCTTTTTGTTAGATTCTTCATACAATTCAGACAAAGTCTATAGGAGGAGAAGAGAATGAAAAAGGAAGATTTAGCAAGGCTTGTTTCAGACGAAGCAGGTATTACCCAAAAAACTGCAGGTCAAACGGTTGATGCTGTCATTGAGGGTATTTCGTCTGCTTTGGAGAATGGCGATTCTGTTTCGCTTCTAGGTTTCGGGAGCTTCAAGGTTGTTGAAAGATCGGCACGGGAGGGTCGCAATCCAAGGACAGGAGAAAAAATTCAGATTCCAGCCTCTAAGAATGTCAAGTTCACTCCCGGGAAACCACTCAAGAAACGAGTTCAATAAAAAAGAAGCCAAAGCCCGAGACATGGAGCTTGCTTTTCTCTTAAGCCAGCTGCTCGCATTATAGGGAGTATAGCTGGGAGTCTGTCGTTTTGGGGATGATCAGCACGCTCCGCCTGCCAGATCTCGTGAACCTATGAAGCTTAGGGTGATGATTCCGGCAAGTAATCAAGAATTGGCCGGCTTCTAAGAACAGGAAAACGGGGAGGCTCCGTTGTTTGAAATCATCAAACCGGATCATTGCCTCCCCGTTTGTCACTAAGGGGCGTATAAAGGGTTATTTCTTTTTCTTGGTGGCGGTCTTTTTTGCAGGAGATTTCTTTTTTGCTGTTGTCTTTTTTGCCGTTGTTTTTTTCTTTGCTGTTGCCATGGCATCCTCCCCTAATCGGTCAATTCTTGGGAAACACAAACCTGGCCCCTTAGCAACAAAAATGGCATTTTCCACAAATCAAAGCGCACATATTGTACTTGGGGTCATTATGTCAAGCTTTTTTAGGCCATTTGTCGCTGCTTGGTTCTTCAGGGTTTACCAGAAGATTGGAGCCGGGTCACATCAAGAAGCTTGGGCGTCAAAAGCAAATTCCATTGTATCCACCCGGTGCCCACCCGTGTCTGCATCAAGTTCTAAGGTTTGCTGTTTACCTTAAGCCTGGCTGCCCGCATAAGGGCTTAGGATATCCGTCTAATACCATCATACCATCGATCGCAAGCGTTCTTTGCGATCATGAGACTCCGAAATAAAGATTCCAAGAAACGCCGTAAGTCTCGGGTCGCAGGAATCGGCTGAGATTATTACCCAACAAGAACCAATTCAGGGAGTGTGTCTAAGGTGGGATTATAAACTCCAATTACAATTTATTGGACAAATAATCGCTTTGGGTCCGACTCACAGTTGAGAATATAGCCCCCAGTCTTGAGTTTGCATCTTCAATAATCTGAGTGGCAGTAGCAACCCAACAAAAGGAGGCAACGTTTCATCCTACAGAACTGGCATGGTGGGGATATCCCATAGCTCTCTTATAGCGTGATCGTACACATCGGGCATTGTTTTTTCCCAAAGCTTTATTGGAAGCTCCTTAATGCGGTTTTTTCCAGAAATGGCAAATAAGAAGAGATATCCTGTGATGTACCTGACATTCCTCGCGATGGAGGATCTGTACCCTGCCTGTTCTCTCTGGGCAAGAATCCTCTCCTCGTGCATGCAACGGCCAAACTCCGATTCAATCATTTCGGGGTAGTTGCTGACGATAAGCTCAAGATAGACATTTTCTTCGGCGGCTTCCAGAAACGCCATATAGTCGTGTGTGATTGTATTTCTATCCATCCCTCGAGTTGCGAGCACTTCAACAACCCTAGCATCGGGTGGGTTGTTGATCAGCGCCTTTTTATCCAACCGAAGTTCAATTATGTAGCTTGCAGCGTGATAGTTGCCCGAATGGTGTTCCTTCTGAGCGATCGTGTAGTCTGGCGAATCTTGAAAGAAGCTTTCAAGGAAAGGAGTTTTGTCATTTTCAAGGATGACTTTAACACCTGCGACATCATGAATACTGGCAGAGCGAACAATCTCTTGGTCCGGATAGAACGTACGAGTCCTTATCTGTTTTAGAAACCTTCTCTCCGCATGACGGAATTCTTCTTTCTGGTCCTCAATGGGAGTCATTAGCTGTTCTTTCGGAATGCCCAGTCGTGAAGCCCGTTCAGCGGCAAGTGCGTCCGCATTCTTTTTGATCTGTTCGAATATAATGTTAACCATGCGCCGTGAAACTTTTTCAGCCACCCTTCGAAACCGCTTGATTCTCGAATGACCGAGATAAATTGGATCCTCCTTGCGGCCGGAGCAATATATCCTACCCCGAAAAGGCACAGACTTGTAAAAGTCTTCGGGATATTTCCTGTACATAGTTCGAATATAATCCAGCCTCTCATTGTGGTAAGGGACGCCGTCAAGGATAAAGTCTTTTAATTGACCCTTCGAAGTGACTTCCCGAATCCAGGGTTCTTCCCCAGCCAGAAAAGAGAACAAAGCGCTGCAAAAATGGTCCAGATAAAAGTTAATAGTGTAGACGTTAAAGTTAACAATCCTCTTGACCGCAACACAGTCCTCCTCGACCAGATCGTCACACATCCATCTGAAGATAATGTCTTCTAATTCCTCTCGGTGAAGCAGGCTTGTTATCAAGATCATACCTCAAAAAATAGAACGATTACCCCCAAGATGCAATAGTCAAAATAATTTGCTCTCTCCGGGTTGGACTCTTGCCGAGTGTGCTGGACGAAAAACGCTCTTTTTGTGTGAAAAGAGGATGCGTTGAGCGTCTTTCAACAACAGCCAAAAGCCTGCGTAACCGACTTGTTTTGTCAAGAAACTTAAATCGTAAGGAAAATCTGTTTTGCAGATGAGAGACATAAAAGTAGGCTGGCTCTATTGATCTGCATCGCAGATCGCAACTTCTCGGTGCCTTGATTTGTTAAGGTTCGATAAAAAGCATAAAACTGGGCCAATTTACGAAGATGTTGTAGTCGAGACTCGGGACGGCCTGGAAAAGCTTCTTTTCAGTTGAATTTCAAGTGCCACTCGGATTAGAGTTCATTATCCTAACATTCTGTAAACTGATGGACATGGGAAGTGATTCGTCATCGGGCTTTTGCTGATCTCGGTAGCCATGTTTTGAGCAACCCTCCATCGGCTTTGCAAGAGGGAAAGGAGGGAATCCAAGATGTCAGGAAAATACATAAACGCAAGGCTGATCGGCAGAAGTGTTCTGATCATACTTCTGTTGGTCTTGTTAGTGATTGTTTTCTGGAATGATGGTCTGTTCCAGAAATCTTCGTCTGTTGACGTCATAGATCGGATTGCTGAATCCGGGATCGCTCCGTGGAATTTCGATGCCAATGATCCGTTATTAGCCCAACGAAAGATATTGATTGCGGCAGAAATCAACGAAAGAACTTCCAAAGAGGTTATCTACAAACTCCTATACCTGGACACGGTGGAGAAAAAGGCCATTGACGTTTACCTGCTGACGACAGGGGGTTGGACCGATGCTACCTTTGCGATCATTGACGTCATATGTTCAATCAGTTCCCCTGTTAACACTTTAGCGTTGGGTGGTTGCTCTTCCGCTGGAGCCATGATTCTAGCGTGTGGCACCGGTACACGTTACTCCTACCCGAATTCAGTGATCATGATACATTCAAATCTTGAGGAGTCCCAGGAACAGCACTCTACCGAGATGATCGATAAGAACCGTATTGAGCGTTTCTGGAAGACTTCGGCAAAACTGCCAGATCACTGGTTTCCCTTAACTGGAGATACAGAATACTACCTCAGTGCCCAAGAAGCAAAAGAGTTCGATATTATCGATGAGATAATGGAGAAAACGCCACATAACGGGGCGAGGACGAGCAACTCTTAACACCCAACGTCTAATACCCGTTGGTAGCCCAGTCAGGTGTTAATCTTTACCTTTACCTTTCTCTGAGCGACTTAAGGTCTGCGGTTCAAAGCTTGAGCTATCGGCGGACCTTCGGATCGCGTAGTGACAATGCTTGATAAGAAGAAATTATCTCTAAAATAACCAAAACCGAGATAATGCCATATTATCTCTGCCCCTGCCCATCCTCAAAGGCTTAAAATATGATTCTGTTATCTTTAGTCCAGGTCTGATTGCTATCGTATAAGAGAATTTCCGTCCGAATTTTGTTGCCTTTTGGGTCGTTTCCCGACGGTTTTTGAGCACTTCTTGAGGTTCTTTTTTCCCCTAACTATTTGGCAAACCTGAAATTGCGAAAACTGCGACAGAAATTTCATTCTCCGAAAATTCCTACAACCTTGACCGTGCGGTCACGAAAGGGCAGGTCACAGTGATTTTGCCCCCTACCCCCTGAACAGGACAGCACTCCCCTTTGATCTCTCTCCATGGCATGGGTTTTGCAACTTTTCCCTCGTAACTTCCAGTTGAATGGCCGCACTCCGAGGTCACAAGCAATGGGACTTGAAATATGTCCAGAATGCTCCAAGGCTTTGATAAAAGAGGTCGAAAAGTGCCCGCGTTGCGGACATTCCATTGAATACCCCCCGTGGACTAAAACTGAGAAGAAGCTACAGGTGCGTAACTGGGCTTTGGTGATGGCGCCGGGCATAATAGTTTACGCTCTTCTCATGCTCAGACACCCAAGTCCTACAGGCGTCGTAACTTCTGTCGTATTGCTTGCTGGGCTTGCGGGGTTTTACATTTGGGGCAACCACAAGATCTAGCAACAGGGAGTAAGGAGGTCCTGTAATTGCCATGCCACTCTCTGGGTTTCTAACGCTTTTGTTAATGTTTCTGATCATGTTGCTCGTGCAATCATAACGAAGGGAGGTGCTGGCGATGTCACTAGTTTACTTATTGATGGCCTTTTCAGTAGGCATAGTCTTTCTCGCTCTTTTGTGCTGTTCGGAACCACCTGACGAACACTGAGTACAATTCACATTCTCCCATCTGCCCATAATAAAAATTGAACGTATGCCATAGTATCTTTGCTTTGGCCCATCCTCAAAATCTTATAATATGATTCTGCTATCTTTACTCACACGGCAGAAGGGGCAATCGCCGAAACCTGAATTGTAGGTCGCATGGCATTTGTCGCAGCCCCTGCACCACCGCCCTTTCAATTTCTTCAAAGCCTGAGTAACGGTCCCTTTGTCCGCTTACTATCAGGGAATCACCTGCCGAGCACCTTCCAGCAACGTACCCTGTGACTTTCACTTGCGTTGTAGAACTTGATTTCCTCTTTTTGGCATCGGTCTTCGATAAGTGGACATCTCCCTTGGAATCTGCACCCGGGAAGCGGGTTTAAAGGGCTTGGTACATCACCAGAAAGGACTTTCAGTTCACGTCTTTGATCTGGTTCAGGAACGGGGGCTGCTGAGAGCAATGCCAACGTGTATGGATGGAGGGGATCATCATAAAGCTCATCCGCAGGCGCATATTCCATGATGTGTCCCAGGTACATGACAGCCACTGTATCACTAATGTACCCCACCACATGCAAGTCGTGAGCAATAAAGAGGTAGCTCAGGCTTAGCTGGGTTTGCAGATCTTTCAAGAGATTGATGATCTGTGCCTGAATAGAAACATCAAGCGCTGACACCGGTTCGTCGCATACAATGAGGGATGGGTCCACGCTGAGGGCGCGCGCAATGCCGACTCTCTGACGCTGGCCCCCGCTGAATTCGTGGGGATAGCGATCAGCTGCCGCAGG
>CP070700.1:1718564-1721199 GCA_020349865.1 Desulfobacteraceae bacterium | reverse complement strand
TGGATCGCCTTGTGGTCGCAAGCCCTCATCTCCAACACTTTCCCGGTAACATATTGGTAGGTATCTCCTTCAAAGACCTTGATAATCTTTTCCGGATCTGTACTTCCGGCCCTTTCAATGACACTCAGAAGCCAGTAGGTCTGGTCCCTGTACGAGCCGATGTTTCCGGTCCCATGTGCCCACAGCGGGGTTTTGTAAGGCTCTTTCCATTTGGTTTTATACAGATCATTCCAGGCCTTATAGAACTTGATTTGGGCGGGTGTCTTGAAAGCTGCGCCGTTGGTTCCATACTGACTAAGATGGACCAGCCCTTTGGTCCCCTCCACCCCCACTTCGTGGAGGAAATTAGGTTCGTCTAGAAATATATTAGCAAAGGGAAGCGTGATACCCATCTGTCTCGCCTGCTTGAGGAGGTTGGCCGCATCTGGGATCCAGTCGCCGGTATAGACGACCTCGGCGCCGGAAGCCTTTATCTTTGTCAGGTAAGGGGCAAAGTCGGTCAGGAACAGCTTATGGTAGTCCTCACCGACGATCTCGGCCTCGGGATAGTACTCTTTCAGGCCTCTTTTGAATCCCTTTGCCATGGAGTGGCCAAAGAGGTAATCCTGGCAGAGGATATAGAATTTCTTTTCCTTCTTTCGTATTTGGCCATAATAATAGGCCAGGCCGCGGCCTATCTGGTCGCACGAAAAAGAGCTCATGAAAGAATAACGGGTGAAGTTTGTGGCATCGTAGAGTTCATCAGACAGTGCAGCGGTGCACTGGGCAATGGTTTTGTATTTTTTTGCGACCTGATTAATGACTTTCATCAGATGGCTGCCGTTTGTGCCCCACAACACGTGGACCTTTTCCTGAAGGACCATCCTTTCAGACACCTTTTTGCAGACAGGGACCTTGGACTGGTGGTCGGCCTTGATCACCTGGACTTTTTTTCTCTTGCCGTCCACGAGGATGCCACCCCGTTTGTTGATGTCATGGGCCGCAAACATGACAGGTACCCAGTATATCTGTCCAACCAAAGCGGCTGGCCCGGAAAAAGAGGCCACTATTGCGATCTTTATAGTATCTCCGGTGGGTATAACCGGATTGTTCGGGTCAAAGTCGGACATGTCTGACATTTTGTTTACGTCAAAAGCGTCCATACCCGCCATAGCCTGGGGCAGGCCCAACAAGCAAAGACAACAGAAAACGATAACCGCCGAAAACATTATTTTGGTCGATTTCATTTTTCCCTCCTTTAATATTAAGGGTTTCTGGGTTAAACTGACAAACGAGATGCCTTAGACTAAAATTTTTTGTGGTTTCACCCCCTTTCTTAAGATCCCTGATGTATTAGTCATTGTCAGGCCGTTCACCCATTTCTGAGTTTTGCCCTCATGAATCCGAAAGTGCGGGATTGTCAAATCCGGATCATTAAATCACCAAAAGGGCTTTACCCCCTGGCCACCTACTTTGCTACATCATGTGTTTCCCTTTGAACTGGTCTCTATTTCAACTGATTTGAGCAGGCGCCTGTATTCTTCCCTAACGACTTTACGGTAAAGATGATAGAAGAAGAGACTCATAATTTCTGTAAACTTTTTGCCTTTATCGGTTAATTCCTTTGAAGTCAGCCGTTCCAAATTGGACTGGTAGTATTCCTTTTGGGAGCATTGCACATATTCCCGCACAAAATCGGAAATACCCCTTACATCCTTGGGTTCATACCCGTCCTTCGGGCCAAAGCCGATGCGGTCCATATCCACCAGCAATTTGCCAAGGATCACGTCATCCTGCGAGTAAACCGGCTGCCCGTTCCGTTCTTCTGCTGTAATTACATTCCATTCCTCCATCGTGGCGAGCCATTTGCGTGAGAGGCCTGTGGCCTTTCGAAAGACTTCTCTCCCTGTAACTTCGTTGGTGAAAAGCCAGTCAAGAGGCCGAAAGTATTCACTCGCAAATTGGAATGAGGATTGCTCTGAAAGGGATTGCTTCTTGTGCTGTTTAATGATCTTTTTTATTACGGAGAGCGGTAGGAAATAGTTATCCTGGAGGCCTTTAATGATACGGATTTGGTCGACGTAGGTTTCGTTATAATCGGCAATATTCTTTCCTGTTCTGCGGGGCTTGCGGAGGACCCCTTCCCGGATGTAATAGTGAATGGTTTCTTTGGGAACCCCGGTTTGATTGGCCAGTTCGCTGATCTTCATTTTTCCACCTGCAGGTTAGGTTAGAAGAAGAAAGGCGGGAAAACGATTATGCAGGAGAGTATTCTATGAAATTGATCATGTCAAGAAAATTAAGACGGCAAAAGTAGGATTTTTTGTTGACAATATTATTAATTATATCATATAGCTATCACCTAAGCATATAGTGATACTATTCATTGAGTGTAGAGCAATGCTACTCATAGTGCATATTACCTGGAGATCCTTGAGAAACTGCAATTTTTTCTTGGCCGGGTCGTCCGGCATGCAGGACAAATGAGGATCATTCCGCCCCGGTAGGATGTCTCTGTGGCGTTGCACTACGCCACCCTGGGAGCCTTTTGATACCCAGAGGGTAAAATCCTTCAGGGTGCAAAATCCTCACAAGAATAACGTAACGAGTAAAATTGTATGGAAAACAGGCCATGGCAGCGCCACTATGACTATGA
>CP070700.1:1711152-1718464 GCA_020349865.1 Desulfobacteraceae bacterium | reverse complement strand
TTCGATCAATGTGGAAAGATATCCGCTTGTTTTATAAAGCGCCTATGAATGAGTTATGAAAGACGCTTTGTAGTCTTGCAAGAGCCTTGTGTGCCAATGCATTTATCGAAAATCTACAGGTTTGTTTCGCTCGTTTAGGGTTATACTCATCACCATAATGATACCCCTATTCCTATTTTATAAGGACAATGTCCCGCATAGAAAGGAGACATACGCATGAGCGATGACTTTCTCTATCGGAATGTTCCCGCCTTTGGGCGTCAGGTGTTCAGGCTTGGCTTAGCTACCAATTACGGCGTTGA
This sequence comes from Desulfobacteraceae bacterium, assembly GCA_020349865.1. The sequence continues at coordinate 1,718,162 of CP070700.1, read as the reverse complement.
TGGAAAGGACCTAGAATGGGCGCTGGAGCAAGGTGTAAACTATGTCTTTTGGACCCCCAAGGCACGACAGGTAACGAAATCACTCAAAGCGGCCATAAAGCGTGACCGTGAATCGCTCGTCTTGGCTTGTGGGCCAACCACCGGATATTTTAGTGGGAGTATAAGGCGAGCCTGCGACCGATTGCTTCAGAAACTCGGAACGGACTATCTCGATGTTTTTCAGCTTTTTTGGCTTGGTCGTACAAGCGCCTGGACTCCATCCACGATTGACGCGCTGGTATCCCTTCGGGAGTCAGGTATGGTTCGGGCCATTGGGGTGAGTATTCACGACCGGAAACGGGCGGGCATACTCGCTGAAGATTCTCCATTAGACATGCTTATGATCCGTTATAATGCCGCTCATACAGGTGCCGAACGGGACATCTTCCCCCACCTCGCCAAAGGCAAACCGGCTATTGTCGCCTACACAGCCACGCGATGGCGCGGTCTCCTTAAGCGCCCAAAAGGTTGGAACGGACCTGTCATGACCGCAGCTGATTGCTATCGCTTCTGTCTGTCCAACCCCCATGTGGATCTGGTGCTCACGGGCCCCAAAAACCACCACCAACTCCGGGAGAACCTGCGTAATCTTCGGGAAAAAGGTCCCTTGTCAGAGGAAGAAAACCGCTGGATCAGCGACTTCGGGCAAGTTGTACACAAGGCAAGTTCGCGGTTTACCTTTAGGTTTTAACCTACCTTTTTTAACCCGGAAGTCCATATATCGAATTATTAATATTGAACCCAGATTGTGCAGTAGTCTCCTACTGCGGCTTGAAAATCCTTGCTGCAACGCTTGTTTCCCGATTTTTGCCCGCCACTGGCGGGATGCTCCTCAACATATTTATGAGTATGCCTACGTCACAAAATCGCTCCAACTTCGCGTTTCGCTATGGTTTTCTGCGCCTCGCTACGGATTCTACTGCACATTCTGGGTTTAACACTGTGCTCAATGATACTACTATGATTGTATCATATTAAAAATACTAATAATTTCAGTATGCTAGGTGGAGTCTGTAATGTACTCGTCCGATTTGAAGAAATGCACTTGGTAAGATTCTCCGGAACTCCTTTTCTTTCAGAAAATCCCAGGTGCACCTCCTACACAGCCCTTCGCACTTTGAAGCCCAACCAAACTATATATATAAACATGAAAATTGTTGAAACCGTTGCAGGTAATGCGGTTTGCTTGCCAAAAAGAGCCAATGCCAGGCCTCCAGCAAGGCCGTAATTCTTAATAGTACCGAGCAAAACAAGGCTTGTAGTGATCTTCGAGTCAATCCTAAAAAGTCGTCCAACCGAATCAATGATCAGTCCCAGAAAGAACGTGCTCGCAATGGCAATAGCAGCCACGGGAACCAAACTGAGGGGCTGCCTGACAAATATGTCTTGATTCAGCCCAATAATGGTATAAAAAACTACAAAAAAGCTCCAATTTGTGATGGTGCCTTTTATGGGCTCTATCTGCTCAGCTATCCTCTTCCAAAGCAAGATACGAGATATCACCAAAGGAACGATGATCAACAAGGCTGTAATCATCGGTACCCTCGCCAAGTCAAAAGAGCTTGACCCTAAAAACTCAAATACTATCAGCGGCATGATAATCAAGGCCCCAAGATAGGCAGCCATTGTGCCAATGAGGGAGTACGTGCTGTTACCGTTTAGGTATTCTGTAAAGGGAACGATAGCCACGGCTGGCGGGACAACAGCCAATATTATAAACCCTTTCCAGATGTCCTCCTCATGGATAATAATTGCACTGATCCCCAAGATGAAACCGGCAAGGACTACATAACTCATTAGAATGCCTAAGATCCCCGGGACTATCAGAGATCTCGGAGAACGGAATACGTTCCCGGAAACCCCCATCGTTGAGAGGGTCATTACTACGGCAAGGGCCGGAAGCGTCAAATTTTCAGTCCATCGGCTGCCTTGAGGCAAAAGCAAACCGAACATCGCTGCCAGAAGGAGTATGAAATTTCGATTACGCAACAATTTTTTGATCTTGCTCATTTACCAGGATCTCTCACAGATGCTTAATACTTCAAGTTCAGGCCACCAGACTCAAAGGTTCAATTATATTATAATCTTATAAAATAGCGTTTTATCAATCATTGAGCAAAATTAAACCTTTCCTCACTTCCTTGGCACCTTAACACAAAGACAACGTATGGTTAATGCTTTACTCCTGTTAGTGCGCAACGGTTGATAAAATGCTATTCTATGTAGTCAAAAGTTCGCAACCACCATACATGCCTGCTACTAATCTCAGATGCAGCCTACCCAGATGATCTTGGGTTCAGCAGAGGGCCAGGGGTCTTCGGGGGAGTAGTCAGGCAATCGCCGAATCCGTCCTGGCCACGATCATTTCTCACGTGCAGTAAACTATTTTTGTCCTTGAGCGTCTAAATTTTTATATAGGTGCGTAATAAATAAACGAAATAAAAAGGATTTTGCATCAGTAAAAATGATCGTTATCTTATGAACATAAGAGGGATTTTATTTGAATCAGCTGTAAGCGGCCTAAAGGCGACTAAAAAAGATCAGGTGATTTTCCGGAGGGAACAATGAAAAAATATCAAATAGTTATATTAACATTGATTTTCTCTTTCTTCCTTGTCTCATGCGCTCATTATCCTCCTGACCGATACAATACCCAGGTAGGGGCTGCCGTAGGTGCCGGCACGGGCGCTCTTATTGGCCAGGCGATTGGAGGCAATACTCAGAGTACCCTAATCGGACTGGCTGCAGGAACCATTATCGGAGCCCTGGTCGGAAACGCGGTAGATCAAGATTATCAGGTAGCCAGAGATGCGGCCAGATATGGCAAGCCGGTGATTTATTATGATAAAAGCGGACATGCAGTTGAAGCCATTCCTGAGGGGACGAATGATCCCAATTGCCAGAAAGTGCGGAAGCGCGTTTGGGAGGACGGAGAGTTGGTAAAAGAAACGGTCGAAGAAGTCTGTGGTCCTCCGGCTCCAGTGGTCCGGTATTACCCCGCTCCACCACCACCTCCTCCTTACTACTACGGATGGTGGGGATGGCCTGTTGTACCAAGATTTTCCTTTTACTTTGGGCGGTCACACCACCACGGTTATTACCGGCACCATCGTTACCCCTACTATCATGGTTGGCATCACAGATAAAAGAGGGGTATTCAGGAGCATTAGGAGCTAATCCTTTTAAAACGTACTTCTTTGCCAAGGCGGGACATGGATTTTGTCCCGCTTTTGTTTATGGCAAGAGGCAGGATTATGCAGCGAAGTCGGTATCTATTTCTCTCCTACCTGCTTCGCCGGAGCTATGGCGAGGAGTTCATGAAATAGCAGCACCGGCAATATTTAACCGATTTTCCTTGACTACCAAACATTCTTTAGTTTATATTAAACTTAATGTTTTTATGTAAATATAAATTATATTAATTTAATACAATTTATATTTAATTCGTAACAGTTTAGCTGTTTGCTAATAGTGAAAAAAGGGCCGTGGGTATCTCTTTCAGAAGGGCCGCAAAAAACGGTCCCATTCCATTGAACGGCAGATTATCCTTAAAATTTAGCTCAGGACAGCCCCAGAAGATAGACTCCTTTGTAACAGCAGCCTTCTCTGCCAGCTCCCCGCCCCTGTATAAGGCCAAGGGGGCGTTCGACTAGCTTGTAAGAATTTGTGTTGCAGCCCTTCTGAAAGAGATTCCCACGGCCCGATAGTCTTATGATGATCCTTTCAAACAGCTAACCTGTTACTTTAACTCAAGGTTTTCTTATTAACCTTTAACCTCCAAACAGGAGGTTGCCCCATGATAAAGCCAATCAAAATGCCACAGCCTCGCTCCTGACAGGACATGGTCCGGCCTGTTAGGAGAGCAACTCAATATTTCAGCAAAAGCCAACTACCCGAAAACTAAAGCTACATTTTACCGTTCTTTTTCAAATTCTCCCGGTCTACTCGAGCAGCCAAAATCCTTTCATCTTCTAATAGTAAACTGCGCACCAAGCTCTTTTCCTGCTCAATTCACCAGTTCAAATTCTTATCAGACAGCCGGATTGTGAAATCGTAAAAACTCGCTCAGGTTTTTGGTTCAGAGAATCATTTGATTCCTTGAACGTCACAACGTTGAGACCAACAGCAAACATAGCAACATTTTCTCATTTGTAAGAAAAGGAGGGAGGAAAATGTTAGCTCGCAATTTCCATGTCCTTGACAGACGCTCAATTAAAGACAGGCGACGGCCATACCACCTTGCCCACTTGGTTTACGGCGGACCAGAAAGAAGAAATGTTAAAGAACGCCGGTCCCAAGGCGAACGACGAGCCGGCTGGGTCAGGGTAAGCAAGTGGTCCAGTGTATACCCTAAGCACTTAAAAATCGGCAAATTTCTAACATAGCTCATGCCCATCCATAAATGGCCCTTTTTATGTCCCGCCTTGCTGGACTTTATTGCTTATAGGATCCGCCGGCCATGCCGGTGGATTTTCTAGTCTTTGCATCCCAAGAATTTCTCGAATCCATCCGTTGAATATGTTATTAATTATGCTTTTAGAGTTTTCTCGTATATCAACAAGAGAGTGAGTCTTCCATGTCTCAAAAGAAGCGAAAACATAAAAAAGGAGAAACCTATCTGAGTCTTGCCATTCTAATGGCCCTGGCGGGGATCGGTACAGGCATTTTTCTCGTGCAGTTCAGTTATAATCCGGCGAATCTCCATGCCAGTTCAACTGTGCCCGGCGCACCTGTACCTACCCTGGCCACCGAGGTCCATCCATCCAAACCCATAGTTTCCTTACCCGAAAGCATAGCTCCCCTGACGCCTCCGGAGGGGTTCGACTCACAAAACCTCTACGAGAAAATTAACGGACAGGCGGAGTTATACCTGTCAGCAGGCTTCCTGGGTCTAAAGAGTCAGCGTTTTGTAAAGGGCGATGATTCTGATTCATGGATGGAGCTGTTCGTATATGATATGGGGAGTATTCTAAATGCCTTTGCAGTTTTCAGCGCACAAAGGCGGGACGATGGCGAGCCTATTGACCTGACTCAATTTTCCTATAAGACAAAGAACGCACTCTTTTTGGTGCATGGCCCTTACTATGTGGAATTTATAGCTGCCGTGGCATCTAACGAGATCCTCGAAGTCCTTGAAGTGCTTGCACGGAATTTGATCCGTGAAAATCCGGTAGACGCTGAATCAATAGCTGAACTGGCATTGTTTCCCAGGCCTAATCTGGATGAAAACAGTATTTCGCTTCTCCCTTCAAATGCCTTTGGATATGAGCGCCTGAACAATGTGTTTACGGCCACTTATAGTCTGGAGGGGAGTGAGGTAACCGCTTTTCTCTCTCGCCGCGAAGACCCTCAGGAAGCTGACCGGCTTGCCTCGGCCTACCACCAATTCCTTATGGATAATGGAGCCAAAAACTTGAAACCAGAAGTAACCATCCAGGGAGCTAAAATGGCCGAGATCATGGGCACCTATGAATTGATTTTCAGTCATGGACCCTTCATGGCAGGCGTCCACCAGACGGAACGCAGAGAACTGGCAGAGAACATGGCAGGCATACTAAATCAAAGGCTTATAGGGACTAGCGGTGGACCATGAACCAAGCAACAAAGAAATGACCAGACGGCGCTTTCTGCTGCGTTCGGCCAAAGCCGGTCTGTCCGTTGCCGCGGCTTCTTTTATTGGCTACTGGTTCTATGACCGGGACGGCCCTGCCGTATCACTAAAAGGTCACGAAGAGGTCCGCTTACCTGATTTCTCCGTTGCGGGCTTGCATGGCAGGATGTGTATCGTGAAGGGGCAGGACAGGATAGAAACTATCCATCTTGCGCTTAAGGCACTCGGAGGTATCGAGGCCTTTATTAAGCGAGGGGATCGGGTCCTGTTGAAAGTCAACGCAGCATTTGCGTCGCCGCCAATGCTGTCGGCCACCACCAATCCCCAGCTCGTTTCTGAGGTGACGCGGTTATGTTTCAAGGCAGGGGCTTCGTTTGTAGTGGTAACTGACAACCCCATCAATGACCCGGCCAGTTGCTTTGCCCTTACAGGCATAGGACAGGCAGCCAGCTCAGCAGGCGCCCGGGTGGTAATGCCGAAAGCCCAGTTCTTCAAATCAACAACCCTGTCGGAGGCAAAACTGATAAAGAACTGGCCCCTCCTCTACGAGCCCTTTAAAGATGTGAACAAGGTAATCGGCATGGCGCCGGTAAAGGATCATCATCGCAGCGGCGCGTCCATGACCATGAAAAACTGGTACGGACTGCTGGGCGGCCAGAGAAATATCTTCCATCAGGACATCCACAATATCATAAAGGAACTGGCAATAATGGTAAGACCCTCTCTGGTGATCCTGGACGGAACCACCAGCATGATGACCAACGGTCCCACGGGCGGGTCCCTTTCGGACCTTAAACAAACGAACACCATGATCGTCAGTACCGACCAGGTTGCAGCAGATGCCTTTGGCGTCACACTGCTTGGTAAAACTGTGCATGAGCTCACTTACATTACAAAGGCAGAATCAATGGGTGTGGGAACCACCGACTATCAGTCTCTCAAACCTGTAATGATGGATGCAAGTTAAACTATGGGTAACACTTTAGCTTTTTGAAAATAGGACAGGAAAGGCCATGGGGATCTCTTTTTAAAAAGCCGCATCACAAAAATTATACAAAGCTCGTGGCACGCCCCCTGGGCCTTGAACAGGGGGCTGAGCAGGCCCGCCAGGAAATATGGCAGGTAGGCAGAGAAGGCGACCTCTTTTATGAAAATTCCCTACTGAGGCTGTCCTGAGCAGAGTTTTAAGGCCAATCTGCCGTTCAATGGAATGATGCAGTTTTTTGCGGCCCTTCTGAAAGAGATATCCGCGGCCCCTTTTTTTGCAGTATTTTCAAAGCGCTAAACTGTTACTATTTTTCAAGACGCTAAGTGTTACAAATATGCCTTTTTTTGAAGTAGACGAATAACCATGAAAATC
>CP070700.1:1707703-1711052 GCA_020349865.1 Desulfobacteraceae bacterium | reverse complement strand
CTTTCTGCTGTGCGGGCATTTTCCGGCACCGAGATTCGAATCTCAACAATAGCATCCAAGACTTTTTCTGCTCCTTGTTCCGCATGGACAGCAACCGCAAAGGTGGCTAAAATAACGAAGAGAATATTTAGGTAAATTTTTTTCATAAAAACCACCCTTTCTTTGACAAGTGTCAAGCGAGGACGAGTGCCTCACAACTTATTGTAAAATCATCTCTGTCCAACGACACATCACGCAAGTGAAGCCAGTTCCTTTTCATATTTTTCCACCCATCCATCGGCCCCGCAATCTTTAAAGATTTCAATTGCTTTGTTCAGCTTTTCTTTGGCTTTGGATAAATCGCCTTTTCGTTTAAATAATTCAGCATACAAGGCATAATCTCGGGCTAAATTCCACATCGTGCCATTTCTATTATCCACTTCGATGGCTTTCTTGATCCATCCTTCAGCTTCAGAGATGTGTTGATTGCTTATATTTAATAGAATCTCACCGATAGCATTCAGCATGTATCCTTCTAACGCCTTGAGTTTGTTTTCATCATAGCATTTAAATAAATCATTTAAGTTAATATCTTTTTCATTATTCATTACTTTTGTCGATACTAAAAGCATTTTGAAATAATTGATCCAAGATAACCATAAACTACCATTTTGATATAAAGAAATTGCCTTTTCATAATTTTTCTTTGATGTTTCATATTTTTGCGTATCAAAATAAATCTTTCCTAAAAGAAAAAAAGCGAAACCATTAAACCATAAGTGATTGATACTCTCGGGAATCTCGGCAACCTTCAGAAGGTATTCTTCTGCATCTTTCAAATATCCTTTACAATAAGCAGACCACCCATGGGCAGTATATGAGTGACTTTTTGAGTATACATCACCGCTTTCATCAGCTATCCTTGATGCTTCACTGCCTGTGTCATAGGCATTTTTAATTTTTCCATGGAATACATTAACTACTGCTATCCAAGATTTTATTGCTGATATACCCCATTGGACATTTACCGCCTCATTAATCTCCAATGCTTTGTTTAAATAATAAAGCGATCCGGTAAATTCAAGATTATAATAAAATTGACTACCTAGCAGTGTATTTGAAAGTGCCATAGAAGGTAGATCATTTAACTCTTCTCCGATCTTCAATGCTTTATTTGCGTAGTCAAAAGCTTTTGGAAAATCCTCTTCCACAGCTATTTTATGTAAACCCAATATACAATATATCTGAGAGATCCGTTTTTTATAATTGCGGTTCAATGTCAGTTCAATTATTGGATCGATAGCTACTTTTGCCTTCGCAAGATAACCCGTTTGAAAGTAATAAAGACCAATCTTCGTCCTTGCATCAATGAGATTTTTCTCCACTTCATCTGTTTGCAGCAGTCTTTCAAGGCAATCCACTTCTTTGTACCCAAAAGCAATTGCATCCGTCAGAGCTCCTGCTTTCTCGGCTTTCTTCCCACTCAATTTGCAATATTTGGCTCCTTTCTCGAAATTTTCACTATTGATATAATGTTCGGCTAAAACTCCATAATGTTCGTGAAGATTATCTTTATATAACTCTTCGATAGCTTGGCCTATTTGGTTATGAAGTTTCTTTTTCGTTGATTTAAGTATCGAACCATATACCACTTCCTGTGTTAATGCATGTTTAAAAATATATGTGCTTTCCGGATAAATACCCCTTTCAAAAAGAAGTTCAGAATCTTTCAATGTCGATAATCGTGATAGCAGTTCCTTTTCCGATATATGCGATACTTGCTTAACCAACTCGTGATTGAACTCTCTTTCGATTACAGAACCGATCTGAAGTAATTCTTTTACTCCTTCAGGCAATATATCAACACGGGCCATGATGACATCCTGAATCGTGGCAGGGATGGTAACTTCCTGTATATTTTTTGCCAGAAGATACGTGCTGTCCTTTCTTTCGATGATCTTTAAATCTTTGAGAGATTTGATAAACTCTTCTATGAAAAAAGGCACGCCCTCGGTTTTTTCCAAAATCGAGTCTTCAAGATCACTGTCGATGTCTTCAGTGCCCAAAAGATGTGTCACCATCGCAAGACTTTCCCGGTTGGAAAGTCGGTTCAAGGTAATTTGACTGAGATACGATTTTGTACCCCAGGTGTGCACATACTCAGGGCGATAGGTAAATACCAAAAATAGCCTTGCCCCTGCTATACTATCCAAAAAAGTCTTTAAATAATCCTCAGAGCTCTTATCAATCCAGTGAAGGTCTTCAACAGCCATGATCAGGGGCCGGATCTGTGAAGCCTGGAGGGCAATTCGTTTTAATGCCTCAATGATCCGATCTTTTCTCGCCTCAGGACTCAAAGAAATCTTGTTGATACCACTTTCCCTGACACCCATGAGTTCAAGAAGATATGGCAAGGTTGAGGCTTCATCAGCACTCAAAATCTTTAGACCCCGTTTTAGCTTTTCTTTGATTTCAAAATCTCCATCACTATCCTTGATGTCAAAGTTGGGTTTTACGATGTCTATGATCGGATGATACGCCACGCCACGGCTATAAGATAGACATTTGCCCTCCTGAATAGTGACATCTTCGTTAGACACAGCCTTTCTGAATTCATACAAAAGTCTGGATTTTCCCACCCCTGCTTCAGATACAATAGAAAATGCCTGACCCCGACCGGTTTTGGCGCGTTGAAAGCCATCCAGCAAAAGTTCAAGTTCCCGCTCCCTTCCCACAAAAGATGTCAAACCCCGTTCGGCACTGACATCAAACCTCGTCCTTCTGGTGCTGGGGGCAATCACACGGTAGGCTTTGACGGCTTCTGCTTTTCCTTTGATAGCGTACTCACCCAAAGCTTCATACCTAAAAAACCCTTCAGTGAGTTTAAAGGTCTGCTCAGAAACATATGTGCTTCCCGGTATTGCTAACCCTTCCATGCGTGAGGCCAGGTTGACTGTATCACCCACTGCCTTGAACTCAACCCTTAGATCATTTCCCAGGGTGCCCACAACCACCGGACCGGAGTGGATGCCGATACGCATCTTTAGGCGAGGGATATTTCCTTTCTCCTGCTTTATTTTATCACTGAACTTTGTCATTTCACGGTGGATGGCATGAGCAGATCGGATTGCCCGTTGGGGAGCATCTTCCAGTGCAATGGGAGCGCCAAAAAGTGCCATAATCCCATCACCGGTAAACTCATTAACCGTGCCTTCATAATCATGAACCTTATGAATCAGGATTTCATAAACCTGATCCATGATACTGTAAGCTTCCTCAGGACCAAGTTTTTCAGAAAGTTGGGTAAATCCCTCCATGTCGGCAAACATCACTGTAACTTGTTTGCGTTCGCCCTCGATTCTATCCCTTT
>CP070700.1:1700775-1707603 GCA_020349865.1 Desulfobacteraceae bacterium | reverse complement strand
TACAAAGGGCGACGTGGATATCCTGGTTGCCGGGGTGGGAACCGGGGGAACCATCACAGGGATAGCAGAGGTAATAAAAGGAAGAAAGTCCTCGTTCAAGGCTGTAGCGGTCGAGCCCAGCGACTCGACCGTGCTCTCCGGAGGCAACCCCGGCCCCCACAAGATACAGGGAATCGGGGCCGGTTTTGTCCCGGAGGTTCTCAATACCAGGATCATTGACGAGATTGTCACCGTAACCAATGACCAGGCCTTTGAAGTTGCCAGAGACCTTGCCAGACATGAAGGGATTTTATGCGGCATTTCCTCCGGGGCCGTGGTCTCGGCAGCCCTTGAAATCGCCAAAAGGCCTGAAAACAAAGGAAAACAGATTGTAGCCATCCTGCCCAGCACGGGCGAGCGATACCTGAGTACGGAACTCTTTCAAGACGAGTAAAACATCCCGACCAACTGCCGGGGCTTCACAATAAAGAACGGTTTGCGGGAACAAATAAAGAATAACGTAACACTTTAGCGCCTTGCAAATAGGACAGGAAGGGCCATTGGGATCTCTTTTTCAAAAGCCGCATCACAAAAACTCTACAAAGCTCGTGGAACGCCCCCTGGGCCTTGAACAGGGGTGCTGAGCAGGCAGAGAAGGCGACCTCTTTTAAGAAAGTTCCCTTCTGGGGCTGTCCTATGCCGAATTTCAGGGCCGATCTGCCGTTCGGTGGAATGAGGCCTGCTTATGCGGTTTTTGAAAAAGAGATCCCAATGCCCCTACAATCCATGGTTGGTTTTTTCAAAGAGCTAAAGTGTTACACAATAAAGAATTTGGCAAGGCAGATGCGGGGGGATGCGGACTGCTTTATGGCTTGTAATACATCAATTGTCGCGCATAGGGAGAAATAATACTCTCCAGTTCCCGCATTTCTTCGTTTGACAGGGGTCTGAAGGAACGGGCAAGGCCTACGTTTTCCTCTAATTGGCGGAGGTCGTCGCATCCAATGACCGCGGTCGTGACGGGTTGTGAAAGGGCGAAACGGAAAAATGGCTCCATGCTCCTAAAATCAGGTATCCTCACAGCAAGCCCTCTGAAATAGACCTTCATAGCAATGATGCCCATTTGCCGCTCGTTGGCCAGGGGAATAATTTCTTCAATAAAGCTCTTATACATCGCTTCTGCGGGATTTACAGGCACGAGCACCGTATCAAAGTCAAACTTTTCGATACAGTGCCGGGTTATAAACGGATCGTGGTGGCCTGTCACCCCAATAAATCGGGTCATGCCTTTGTCTTTTGCCTCAATAAAGGCCTCGATGGCGCCTTTAGGGCCAAAGATCGCCCGGACGTCTTCCATGGTTCTCACATCGTGAACCTGCCACAGGTCAAGATGATCGGTCTTCATATTTTTCAGGGTCTCCTGCAGATGGACCAGGGCCCCTTTTTTATCCCTTGCATGTGACTTGCTCGTCAAAAAGATGTCTTTTCTTCTTTCTGCCAAAGTCCGTCCATAATAGGATTCGCTTCCGGAATACGCCCTCGCGGACTCAAAGTATGTGATGCCAAGGTCTATGGCGCGATTAATTAGGGCATAGGCCTCTTTTTCATAACCGAAGGTCCTCAGAATACCTTCTCCGCCAAGGCCAAATATCGTGACTTCAATGCCAGTCCTGCCGAGTTTTCTCTTAGGGAGATCCATGATTTCACTATAAAAAATTCTGAAGAATAAATCACACCCTTTTTTGACCTCATATTTCAAGTACCTATACCTAATTTAATTGTTTTTTACGCTTAGCGCGTGTAATCTATTCTCTAACCGTTGGATCGACAGGAAACGACAATGGAAAAGCAGTGCACTTATTAAGAAAATGGAGGCAGCAATGGAATGGCATGATTTGCTTGCAGATGGCTATGAACGCGCACTCGAGTCTCTGGAGAATGTGCTTAACGGACTTACAGAGGACGACTTGAACTGGCAGCCTCGTTACGACTGTAACAGTATTGGTTGGTTGGCTTGGCATCTGACAAGGCAACAAGACGCCCAGATATCCGCCTTAATGGGAGAGGAGCAACTGTGGATCAAGGTCGGGTGGCATTCTAGGTTCAGCCGTCCGGCTGATCCTAAGGATACCGGATTTGGCCACACCCCAGAGCAAGTTGCAGCGTTCAAATCCCCGGATGTTCAGACGCTACTGGATTATCATCGTGCCGTACTGGAACGATCGACGAACTACTTCCCTACTTTAGCAAAAAATGATCTCGGCCGACAGCTTGACGAGCCGTGGTTCCAGCCGCTGCCTACGGTTGGCGTGCGTCTGGTCAGTATAATGGATGATGCGGTGCTGCATGCAGGGCAGGCAGCCTACGCGCGCGGCTTGCTCCAGGGCAAAGGATGGCAGAAATATTAGGCAATTAAATGAGGAAAGCACTAAGAATGGTGTACAAGGTGTTTTTCATGAAAAGCATAACCTTCAGGGTTTGAGACCGTTAACGGTCACTATCTATCATTGACGGATTTCATTTCCTTCCGGATTATAAACGTGATAAACTAAAACTTGAAATTCATGGGACTTATTTCATGTACAAAGAACGCTTTGAAAATATCTCCCGGGTTGCACGAAAAGTTACATCATCCCTCAACATAGGGGACATTTTGGAGATGATAAGGGATGAGGCCAAAATAACGGTACCCAATTCCCGCGAAGCCTGCCTGCTGATGTTCGATCCAGAGGCTTTGCACTACACCCGCCCTCTGCATTGTGCCGTATACAAGGACCGGATCAACTGCCAGCTTTGCAAACGGGGGCGTGAGACAATCAAAGGGGCCCTTGACCATCCGATTAAATTTCAATGCTCCTATCGTCAAAAAAATACGGATCCATTGCCAAGTAATGAATCTGAAGAGGAGATTTGCGAGGTTGCTATTCCCATTTTCGACGGAAAACAGCCTTTAGCGGTTTTAGATGTCATTGCAAAGGATGGAAACAGTTTTGAGGATTTGGATATAACACTTTTGAAGGACCTTGCAGACCTCGCAACAAATGCCATCATCAACACAAAAAATCATTGGAAGGTGGCACAAGAAAAACTCAATTTGGATCAAATTTTGACGCACCTGCGGCCGTTCGTACCTGAGACGGTACAAAAGATTGTGACGAAAGATCCTTCTGCCCCCTCCTTTGAGAAGCGCAACGTGGACGTCTCAATCCTTTTTTTGGATGTTGCCGGATACACTAAAATCAGTGAATCTCTGACACAGGAAAAAGTCAACTTCATTATCGAGAAATACTTTTCCAGTTTCCTCGATATCATTTATGCCCATGGGGGAGACATCAATGAAACGGCCGGAGATGGACTGATGGTCATTTTCGAGGGGTCGGAGCAGAAAAATGCCCTTAACGCCTCTAAAGCAGCATTAGATATCCGACTAAGAACAGAGGAGATCAATTCAGAATTGGAAGGTCGCTTCGATCCTGTATATGTAAACATGGGAATAAACTCAGGCGTAGCCGCTGTTGGTATGACCAAATTTAATGGTGCGGCAGGAACAAGGATGACATTTACCGCCACCGGGCCTGTCACCAACTTGGCAGCACGAATTGCCTCAGCCTCTGTGGAAGGCGACATACTTGTTGGTCCAGAGACGGCAAAGCGGATAAAAGACCAGATCCCTATCTTTGATCGCGGTCGCATGAGTTTCAAAAATGTAAAAGAGAAAGTCCGAGTCTACAGCCTGATCCGCTCACAATAAGCCTCTGAATACCTTTATTAAATTCCAGTTTGCAAAATCAAGTCTCGCAAAGACCTATTCGCCGCCCTTCAAAAACTTTTCTAAGTTAAACTCAAGAAGTTAAATCTTTTGGCCGATAATATGAAACAGGACCTGAAAAATTGCTTTGTAACGCTAATGATTGTATATGAATCACGCGAGTGGTCATAATTGACACTCAAATACAGCTTCCCTATAATAATTACTACAAAAATGACACTTCTATAATGTAAACGATTATGCTTAAAAATTTGTCAAAATTATACATTGTGCGAATTGGCAGTTATATTACCTACAGTAGTCTCAAAGAGATCGGAAACAGAATTTTAGAATCATTTCGAGGGATAATAGAAGAATATAAATTATTCCATCATGATACCCCCTTACTTGACAGTATTGATGCTCATTTATTGACAATAGTGCTTCATGATGAATTTGGCGGACACACCCTGGGCATAACAGATGCAGATTTAAAGACCAAAGATAAAGATGAATTTTATAATTCTATCTTTGGAGGCAAGAATCCTGACAATGATATCGCAGTAGTTTCTACAAAAAAACTCAGCCCATCAAAAATTGAATCTGAAAGCGATTATGATTTATACATTGACCGGACCTTAAAGGTTTCTTTGCATGAGGTGGGGCATAATTTCGGCTTAACAGACCATGCTTCTTATAAGGCGGCTTGTGATGGATCGTTATGCCCAATGAGTAAAGGGGAGATTAATAAATTTGGATACCTGGGCTATGTTCGGGCAATTATTGATAGTAGAGGGATGCTATTTTGTGATGAATGCGTTTCATTTTTAAACAATATATACGGTTATAGAAGTCAAGGAGCCTAATTAATGTCCATAAGTGGCTATTTTCTCTCCGAGCCGTAGGGCCTGCGAGCAGGAGGCCACAATCCCTGCGCCTGCCCCGTGGAATGCAAAGCCTCTTCCTCAAAGACTAAACTTAAATTTTGATTTTCGAAATACTCAATAACTAAGACCTTCTGTCAGCTATTTCACAAAAGTCATCATCACTTATTTTACCAGCGAGGCATGGTTTTGAAAGGGCTGAAGTGTTGCCGTTTGCCCAGAATCGTTGCGGGAGTATAAGAAAAATGCCATAATCACGGAAAGGACACCTCTTTTTTCATTTCCTTTCAAAAAACCGTCCAAAAAAGTATATTGTCTCATATCGATACTTCTCTCAGCAAGGTGCGAAAAAAGGAGTTCTTTAATGAGGATCAAGGTAACAGGCTATCTCACCTTAAAAAATGCAATGGGCGACAAAGGCGTGTTAGAAATAGAGATGGAAAATGCCACCCTCAGGGCTGTGTTGTCCAATCTATGCAAAAGATTTGGCCAGGAGTTCAGTGACTTGATCTTTGACGGAAAAACGAAGGATTTAAGTGATCACATCAGGGTGTTGGTGAACGGCCGGCACTACAAGTACCTGCCGAACCGATTGGACACCGAATTGGAAGAAGGAGATGAGGTTGCACTTTTTCCTCCCCTGGCAGGAGGATAGGTGTTTCATGGGGTCTTCTGGTGTGATATAAGGAAGGGGTGCCCTAATCTTACCATAGAGGGAGGTTATACTATGTATAAAGCCGGGACAAAAGAATGGGATGAACATTACGCCAAATTGGTTGAGGAAAGGAAAAAATCAGAATCAGAACCTTACACCATGCTTACGCCGGAATGGGTTTATGAATTTGAAAAAAAGGTTCAAGGCGATGAGCGATACAAGAAAGTTGCGAGGACATGGGAGGGCTCACTTACGCTGGTCTTTAAGGCTGACCCGAACGCAGGATTAGATGACGATATCTTTGTCTTGATGGATTTGTGGCATGGAGAATGCCGCTCAGTCAAAATCGTTCCCAGTGAAGTGGGCAGAGATGCTGATTACGTTCTTGAGGCAAAGTATGAAAGATGGAAAAGGATATTAAAAAAGGAGCTCAACGTCGTCAGAGAACTGGCCACGAATAAACTCAAATTGGTGCCTTTCAATTTCAAAAAGGCGGCAAAATTAGCGGCGGCCGCCCAGGCAGCCCTTAGGCTCGTAGAGCTTTCAGGACAAGTAAGCGGTAGATTTCCGGATGAACTGGAATCAGAGGAATTCGATTCGTTTAAGGCCCTCCTCAGAAAACTAAAAACTGATTTTGGCGTTTAAGCCCTTTTGATTTTTGTACCAGATCAGCGGTTTTTTTAGTTTAGGACACACATTGCATGTTAGATGTTTCAATTACCATCACGCTTGTACAAACATGCGGCTGATAAGAGGGGCATGAGGGTTTTTCTTCCGTTCCGAGCCTCCCGGGCTGGTCTTTTCAGTGTCTTATCTGCGGGGGAGTCTTGCCCCCTCCGCATTCTCGACGTTGTCGAGCTGCGGTTTCCCCCACTGATAAGTCACGAAAAGACGGCGCCCTCCCGGCAGTCACGTTAGAAAAACCCTCCTGCCCCTCTTGAGGGACCCAAATACCCTTGCCAAACCTTTTTGTCCAGCAAGAGATATAGGACGTGGGCCGCTTTACAAATGGGGGTGATGTTGCCTTTACTTGTGACATTGGTTTTTGGACAGCATTTTGCGGTTTAAGACAACCTGAATTTTTGCTTTCAAAGTGCTTTTTGGAAAATCAAGTACTGAGATATTAAAAAATGCAGATTTCAATTTATTTTGGGCAGCAGTGAATTACCATGGTAAGACCCTAAAACGGAGGTAGCAAGATGTTTGGATTGATGGGAAAAATCTTGAGGGTGGATCTGACAGAGGGGAAGATCTCAGAAGAGGAAATTCCAGAGGAACTGGCAAAGAAGTTTTTAGGGGGGAGGGGAATAGCCAGCAAATATCTCTTTGATGAAGTTGACCCGGGCATAGACCCATTAGGGCCGGAAAACAAACTTGTCTTTATGTCCGGCCTTTTGACCGGAACCCCTTCTCCGAGCGCCGCCCGCTACAGTGTTGTTGCCAAGTCTCCCTTAACCAATATCTGGGCTCAGGCCAATTCCGGTGGTCGATGGGGGGTTGACCTTAAACACTCAGGTTTTGATGGAATTATTTTTGAAGGCATTTCGGAAAGGCCGGTTTGT
>CP070700.1:1696695-1700675 GCA_020349865.1 Desulfobacteraceae bacterium | reverse complement strand
CCCCATACCCCGGATCCCTATGCCCACGGCAAGGCGCATCAATCTCATTCTTTGTTCAATGGCCAAAATTAGAATTGCTGTCTCACTGTCCCCAGCGTCGAAAAAGGTCGTGCTTTATGTCAAGGTAGTCAAATATTTTTCCAATGGTCTGATCAATAATGTCTTCAATGGTCTTTGGCTGATGATAGAAAGAGGGTATGGGCGGCAGAATATGGGCACCCAGATCGGCAGCCATGGTCATAAGCCGGAGGTGGCCCTTGTGGAGCGGTGTTTCTCTCACCACAAGAACCAGCTTCCGCTTTTCTTTTAGCGTTACATCCGCGGACCTTACAAGGAGGTTATCAGTATAGGAGTTGGCAATCCCTGACAAAGTCTTAATAGTGCATGGAACCACTACCATGCCACGGGTCAAGAACGAACCGCTCGCAAGTGCCGCGCCCACATCCTTGTTGTCATAGGTATAGTTTGCCATGGCCGCCACATCACTTGACTTAAAGCTTGTCTCAATCTCAATGTTTTTCTTCCCGGCTTCGGATAATATGAGATGGGTCTCGTAGTCTTTTTCTTTAAACAAACCAAGCATTCTTATGCCATAAATCACGCCGCTTGCGCCTGATATTCCGATTACGATTCTTTTTTTCATACCCTACCTCTTTTGTCATGGCTAAAGCCCGGTGTTGATATGGCTTTTAACCCACGACACCACTGTTGTAAATCCGCTCCCTCAAGGCGCAGCCCTTCGGCTATGCTCAGGGCCGCGAGCCTGTCGAGCGGCAGTTGGACTTTTTACGAAGCCGTCACTATCAACTGGGGGATAGATTCTTATGGCATCATGTCTACCAATGCATCAACAAAGGCTTTGGCAAATTCCGCGCTGTTGAGCTCAACGTCAAGTTCTTTCAGTTCGATCTCCGGCCTCAGATACTTTTTTATTTCCTCGTTAAATACCTCATCTGTTTCGGGCTCATAAAGAGGCCCTGCTTCCGTAGTAAGGGTAGACCACCCTCGAAGTGGAATAAGGAATTTAACAGGGCCCTTGGCCTTGTTCAGTTTTCGGGCAACTGCAATTGCTATCTCACGAAGTTCCTCTTTGGTCGTCCGTGCCTGTACCCGAAAGTCGTCCTGAAGAAATAGTTTTCTTTCCGCAAGTCTCCTGGAGTTCCACAGAGGGTCACCCTGATCCCTTCGGGAAAGGGGGCCGCAGCTGATCATCTCAAATCCGCAAGGTGATACAACCTGCGGGATCCCTACATTACCTGCTGCTTCCAGACGAGTGGGTCCGGCATCTCTGTTTCCCCCGATAATATTTTCACTCACTCCCCCAAGCACAAAATCAAGGACGCCATCGAATAGACCTTGTTCAATGAGTTCTTCCATGGCCCTATCCCCCATGCCCTGGGCATGTATGCCGATGACCTCAAACCCTTTTTCTTCAAGATATTTCATGGCAATCTTTGCGGCTGTTTCGGAAAAATTGAATTCAGTAAGCGCAATTAAAGGTTTTTCCCGTTTTTTGACCGCCTTCTGTAGAATTGCACCACCTGTTTCAACCATCCCGGAGATGGCGCCACCTGCCCTTGTGAGGACATCAAGGTTTAGATCATTTGTTCCGGCAATATCCACAACCGAATGCATCATAGTTATATCACTGGTACCAATAAATCCGGCTGCATAGGCCGGCATGGAGGCTGCGCTGGAAACCATAAATTTAGGAACCCCAAAGGGAAGGGATTTCATCACGTTAGTTGCCATGGCGGTGTTGCTGTTGCCACCGATACTGATGATTCCGTCAAGTTTTCCGGCCTCAAACAATTCATTCACTTTGACAATAGAGCCTTTGGTCATAATCTCACAGACCTTGCTTCTTGCATTGGGGGCAAGCCTACGAACAGTATCAATATCGCTTTCTCCCGCTATTGCTATCTCGGCTGGAGAGATATCGCCTGACAGTGGTGCATCTCCGCACAGGCTTATGTCCAATATGGTCACCTTGTGACCCCTTTTGAGGATCACATTCCTTAAAAATTTGATTTCCTTCCATTTGGTATCCAGGGTGCAGATGATAGCAATTGTTTTTTCCATCGGGTTTTTCTCCATCCACCATCCCTTCAAAAACGGGAGAGGCCCTATGGTGCGCCGAAAAGAATTGAACAACCAGTTTTTCAGGTTCTCTATTTACTGTAACACTTTAGCTCTTTAAAAATAAGACAGGATGGGCCATGGGGATCTCTTTTTCAAATGCCGCATCACAAAAATTATACAAAGCTCGTGGCACTCCCCCTGGGCCTTGAACAGGGGAGGGGAGTAGGCAGAGAAGGTGACCTCTTTTATGAAGGTTCCCCTCTGGGGCTTTCCTGGGCTGAATTTCAGAGCCAATCTGCCGTTCGATGGAATGAGGCAGGCTTATGCGGCATTTGAAAAAGAGATCCCCATGGCCGTACAACCCACGGTTGGTTTTTTCAAAACACTAAAGTGTTACTATTTACTTAAGAATAGAAATCCATAAATGCATCGATCACGGCCCTTGCAAATTCAGGGGTTTCCAGGTCCGCGTCTATTTCTCTAACATCAATATCTTCCCTTAATTGCCTTTTTAGCGCGGTGACGAAGACTCTATCTGCCTCCCCGTCATAAAAGTAAGTTCCTCTTTTGTCAACAGAAGACCATCCGCCTTTAGGGATAACAACCTTTACCGGACCGCGTGCACCATTTAGTTTTTCTGCCATGGTGGCCGCCACCATAATCAGCTCCTCGTGAGATAATCTTACAAAGGTGCGGGAGGCATCGTATTCATATTTTTTACGCGATTCATACTCCGGCTTATACTTGCGTTTCATTGGGCTGCCAAAATTAACACCGCATGGAGCAATAACCTGTGGCAATCCCTTCTTGCCAGCAGATTCAAGGCGGGTGGGGCCTGCCGCCCGGCTGAAACCGAGCAGTTCTTCACCTACCCCCCCTGGAGCAAGGTCAATTACAGCGCCGAAGATATCCTGGTGTTTTATTATGCTCTCCATAGCCCTATCGCCAATACCGGCAGCAGAAAACCCTATCACCTGGTAGCCCTTTTGCTCAAGATGCTTTCTTATATATACGGCACACGCTTCACACGGGCCAAAATGTGTCATGGCAATCAAGGGTTTTTGGCCTTTTTTGGTAAAAGAAACAGGAACGCGGGACAACCCTTCCACCATACCGCACATTGCTCCGGCAGCTCGAGCCAGAACGTTTCTCATCAGGTTATTGAGCCCGGCAATTTCAACTACAGAATGCATGAGTGTAATATCAGCGGTACCAATGTATTTTGACGCAAAGGCCGGGAGTGCCGCGGTGCTGGAAACAGCAAGTTTTGGAATCCCAAAGGGGAGCGATTTCATGATGCTCGTACCCATGCGGGTGCCGGTAGTACCGCCCAGGCTTATTATCCCCGACAGTTCGCCCCGAAAATGAAGTTCCTGGGCCTTATGCCTGCCTCCATCCACCATAACCGGCATTCGTTTGCCTCTGTCAGTTATAAGTTCCACCTCATCAACACGTCGCCCACTGGCCCGAATGACCTCCTTGCGTGTAATATCACAGGTTCCCCGGGCCTCTCCAATCAAACCCATATCCAGAATCCTGGCTTTATGACCATGGGACTCTATTTGCTCACGCAGGAAGTCAGCTTCTTCCCACTTCTCCTCGGCCATTACCAGTATGAGTATCGCTTCAGTCATCCCTCTTATCGCAGTATTATTGTATTTTTATTCCTTTAATAAATGACGGCTTCGTAAAAAGACCATCTGCCGCTCGACGGGCTCGCGGCCATGAGCAAAGCCGAAGGGCCATTCGACATGCTCATGGCCTTGAGCATAGCCGAAGGGCTGCGTTGCGCTTCATCTTTAGTCATTCCGACGTACGTATAAGTACGCCTCATTCCTAAAGATTCGCGCGCCTTACATCTGGAGCTTTTTACTGTGCCGTCTAATTAATGACTTTTT
>CP070700.1:1693907-1696595 GCA_020349865.1 Desulfobacteraceae bacterium | reverse complement strand
GATCCTGTTTTGGTGGTGACTTACGGGTGGAACGTTTTTTAGCCTGGCGTAGCCGATAACTCTCACCATTGGCTTCCAGGATATGACACCTGTGGGTGATCCTGTCCAGGAGGGCACCGGTGAGTCGCTCTGAGCCAAAGACTTCAGTCCATTCCTCAAACGGCAAGTTTGATGTGACCATCAGGCTGTGGTGCTCATAGGCTCGGCTGATCACCTCGAAAAGCAGTTCTGCCCCTGCTTTGGAAAAAGGGACATATCCCAGTTCATCCAGGACAAGCAGATGGAGCCGTTGTAGTTGTTTTTGCAGGCGTTGCATCCGTCTTTCCTCCCGACATTCCACCAGCTCGGTAACCAGTCCGGTGACGGTATGGAAGCGTACTTTCCAGCCGTGGGCACAGGCCGAAAAGGCTAAAGCGCAAGCCAGATGGGTTTTGCCGGTTCCGGGGTTTCCGATAAGCAAGACATTTTCTCTTTTATCGATATACTCACCTCGCATCAACTCTCGGACCAGTTGTTCGTTGATGGAAGGCTGTGCCTTGAAATCGAATGTATCGATGGTCTTTAACACAGGGAAGCAGGCATCCTTGACCCGCCTTTCGGCGGCCCTTTTCTCCCGGTCCAACAATTCTCTCTCAACCAGACGAAGCAGATAAGTCGGGAAATCAGTCCGGTCTTTTTGGCAAACCGCAGCCATGGAGGCGTATTGTCTGAGCATGGTGGGAAGCCTCAATTTCTTCAGGTAGTACTCTAATAAAACAGTGGGTTTATCTTTCTCCGTCATGAGGCACCTCCTTCTTAGAGCAGTGCCTGGTAAGCTTTTATGTCGGGCGCGGCCACTTTCACCAGACGCAGGTATTGGCGTTTAGCGAGTATGAAAGTCGTCTTCTCCCATGAGAAGCGAGGAATCAGGAATTGGGCGATAGCATCCCGGCTATGAGCCCTTATATTAAGAGCCTTTTCAACAGCTTTTTTGAGTTTGGGCATAGGATAATCTTCCAGGAGCCGAAGCACCCTGATAAACTCCTTAGTCCCATTGCCCTGTTTTTCTTCCTCTATAACCAGTCGACGACGTAAGGTGTCAAAGCACTCAGGCAGGTTCAGATCCGCCAGTGGCCGTGCGTGGTCCAAAGAGCCAGGCTTTCTCTGCAAAAGCGGCAGATAGTGGAGGTAATCGAAGAAAACTCCTTCCTTGCCCCATGAGCGTTTGTGCTCAGCCACCACCTTGTCCTTATGGCACAAAACCACGCGATCCACGTACCCTTTGATCAGGATTTCATGATGGGCGTAATCAACGGGTAGCGAATAGTCGTTATCATCGAATCTGACCAGAGATAAGGAGTTGGCTCTGGTCGGTTGCTTTCTACAAGCATCAAATGGGGATGCTGGTAAGGAGAAAAAGGCAGCCAGGTCTTCTTTTAATAACTCCGCTTTGGTTCCACTCTTACCCCGAAGACGCCTCTTCATATCTTCCCGACATAGCTCAACCAATCTGGCATTTAACTCTCCCAGATCACGAACCTGTGGTACCGGCACAAAGAAGTTCAACCGAGTAAATTTGACTACTCCTTCCACAACTCCCTTCTCATTGGGACGGCGTACCCGGCAAAAGTGTTCCCTGAACAGATAGTGACTTTGTAGCTTTAAAAAGCCATCTGTCAGCTTCCGCTCATGGGGGCCAATGATCTTGGAGACTAAAACCTTGCAGTTATCGTAGCTGATCCTTTGGGGTACACCACAGAAAAACTCAAAGGCTCGGAGGTGACCCTCCCAGTAGCTCTCTGTGCATTCGCGCTCAAAGGACATCACAAAAAAAACATCCGAGTGCGGCAGTACCATTACGAAAAAAGCCACCTTCCTTAATTCCCCGGACACCTTTGCCAGTGCGTAGCCAAAGTCTACCTGGGCCTCACCAGGCCGGTGCTTCAGCGGCATGTATACCTCCTGCTTCAACCGCCTTATCTCCCTGACCGCTTCCTTCACCTGGGTATACCTGCCCTGATACCCCATCTCCTTTATGCGGTGGTATATCCGCACCGCCGTGTGACGTTGCTTTTTGGGGAAATTTTTGTCCTCTTCGATGATCTGAGCGATCTGCTCAAGGTAGGGGCCAATCTTCGGCTTGCGGCGGGGTTTTTCTATCCGGTAGCCGGGGGGCTCAGAATGCTCCAATATTTTCTTTAAAGTTTCCCAGTGAATCCCTTCACGTCGGAGTATTTCCCTTTTACTCTTCTCTCCTCTTAATACCTCAAAGCGTATCTTAGTCCACCAGTCCATATCTGTGTACACTCCTCTCTCCTCCTCCAGAACGGTAGATCGTATTAACTTCATTTGATCTCTCTTCAGATATCCCGGAGAAGATTATTTGAGGATGGCACACTTTTCAACCGGCGCTCATACCGTCACATTTTTCGACCGTCCTTTATATCTTCATCAATGGGATGGATAACATCAAAGAAGTAGAGCTTCACTATTGGGGAAACCTCATGCTGGATGCTGGTTTCAATACGTTTGCCTTTGATGGTCCAGGTCAAGGCGAAATGTGGAAGAATATGAAATTCATTCCTGATTATGAAAAGGCTGTCAGCACGGTTATTGACTGGTTTGAGGAAAATGACAAATACAATATTAATCTGAAAAGGATTGCCACCGTGGGTTTCAGTTTGGGTGGGTATCTATCACCTCTTGCGG
>CP070700.1:1679133-1693807 GCA_020349865.1 Desulfobacteraceae bacterium | reverse complement strand
GCCAATGAGGTCAAAATATCCCTTGAGCGGGCGGGATTGCGTGCTGCGCTTGACAGCCGAGCCGAGAGCCTGAACAAAAAAATACGAGTTGCGCAGCTAAATAAAATTCCACTCATGGTTACGATTGGCAGTAAAGAAAAAGAATCTGGAACACTTTCCGTAAGAACACTCGATGGTAAGGTTCAACACGGAATTTCGCGGGAAAATTTTTTAAATAAGGTGGATTCTCACATCCAGGAAAGACAGCTGGAGTTGGATATATTTAAAAAATAATGGGGCAGAAACGGTGAAACGGGGAAGGGGAGACACAAATTCATCTCCGTTTCTCCGATTCTCCCATTCCCCGGCTCTATATCAATGGGAACAAATTGTGGCGACAGCATATAAAAACCTTCTATTTTATTGGCTTCCGCTTTTCATTTACTGCCTTTTGATTTATATCCAGTCTGCCTATCCCTCCTTGGAGCACAGTTCTAACGTACTGTTTTTGGATAAGTTTTTGCATTTACTGGCATATGCTGCACTTGGCGTATTGTTTTTCAGGGCTTACCGGACACTACACATGGTAAATAAGCACAAGATTTTGATATTAATCAGTATATTGTCTTCTTCCATTTATGGGATAAGTGATGAACTGCATCAGTATTTTGTTCCCTTCCGTCAGGCTGACGTGATGGATGCCCTCGCCAATATACTTGGCAGTATTACAGGTGTTTTATTATATCAGTTCCTATTTGGCAAACATGCCATAGATGAACTTAAAATTCATTGATTGACAAAGTCGCAATCTTTTTATAAGGGTTAAAATCTTTTAAAACCCCTGTGACTCCGGCGGTTAATACCTCTTGTGATTGTAAAAAAGGAGAAATTTAAGCATTATGGCAACACAGAATATCATCGTTATAAACGGAAATGAATTTTCTTTTGAACCAGGAGAAACGATTTTAGAAGTGGCTCAGCGCAATAGTATTGATATACCTACCCTTTGCTACCTAAAGGATGCTAGACCCACAGGGGCCTGCCGAGTATGTGTAGTAGAGGTTAAGGGCGCCCGCAGCTTTCTGCCATCTTGTACGACACCAGCTGCCAATAACATGGTCGTTCAGACTGAATCACCCAGCGTGGTTAAAGCCCGTCAAATGATCATTCAACTTTTGCTGTCTTCAGGCAATCATAATTGTGCCGTTCGTGGCTCTGACGACCAGGACTGGACTCAATTCCAACTAGACATCCAGCAAGATGACGGCAGCAGCGAATTATGCCCTGTGTGGGGCGACTGCCGGCTTCAGGATCTCGCTTACCGGTACCAGGTTTCCGGTGAAAAATTCGCTAGAACCGAAAACCGTTACCCGATGGAGACGGTTAATCCTTTCATTGTGCGGGATTTTTCACGATGCATTCAATGTGGCCGTTGTGTACAGGCATGTAATGAAATTCAGGTCAATAATGCCATTCATTTCGGATATCGGGGTTCAATTACAAAGATAATTGCAGCCGGGGATCGACCGTTAAAAGACTCCGACTGCGTTTTTTGTGGTGAATGCGTTCAGGCTTGCCCCGTAGGAGCCCTTGTTGAAAAGGATGTTCGATATACCATACGGCCTTGGGAAACCGAAAATGTTCGCACCACTTGCAGCTATTGTGGTGTCGGCTGTCAGCTTTACCTGCATGTCAAAGACAACCAGGTCGTTAAGGTTTCCGGCGTGGAATAAACAACACCCAATTACGGGAGCCTTTGTGTCAAAGGACGGTTCGGATTTAACTTTATTGACTCTCCTGAACGCCTTAAAAATCCCCTGATCAAAGAAAACGGAGATTTTCGTGAAGCAACCTGGGAAGAAGCGCTTGAACTAGTTGCCAGTAAGTTAAATCAGATCAGGGCCGAACACGGGTCCGACAGTATCGGTGTTCTGACATCAGCCAGAATCACTAATGAAGAAAACTACATCGCCAACAAATTTGCGCGTGCCGTGCTGAAAACAAACAATATCGATCATTGCGCCCGACTCTGACATTCTTCTACCGTGGCCGGTCTGGCCGCAGCATTCGGTAGCGGTGCAATGACAAACACCATCGGGGATATTGAGGATGCGGACGTACTCTTGGTGACCGGTTCCAACACCACCGAAAACCATCCGGTTTTGGCGCGACATGTCAAACGGGCCGTCTCGTTGAAAGGGTCCAAGTTGATTCTTGTTGATCCAAGGCGCATCAAGCTCGTCGAATTCGCTGATATTTGGTTAAGACAGAATCTTGGAACCGACGTCGCCTGGATCAACGGCATGATGCACGTTATTATTAAAGAAGATCTTTATGATAAACAATTCGTTGAGAGTCGTACCGACGGCTTTGACGAACTGAAAAATGCGCTTGAAAAATACACCCCTGAGTATGTGGAAGCCATAAGCGGGATACCTGCCCAGGACTTGATAGATGCTGCCAGGCTGTATGCTGGCGCCAAGGCAGCCAGTATTCTATATTGCATGGGAATAACTCAGCATACAACTGGAACCGACAATGTCAAATCCTTGGCAAACCTGGCGATGCTCTGTGGTCACATGGGTATCCGAGGTGGCGGTGTGAATCCGCTGCGCGGCCAAAATAATGTCCAGGGTGCCTGTGATATGGGTGGACTGCCCAATGTGTTTTCCGGATATCAGGCCGTCACCGATGAAGCCCTTAGAAAAAAGATGGAAGCGGCTTGGGGCGTTTCAGATCTTCCCGCTAAGCCGGGATTAACGGCTACGCAAATGATGCCTAAAGCCCATGAGCGTGAACTCAAAGCTCTTTATATTATTGGTGAAAATCCACTCGTATCGGATCCGGATCTGAATCACGCTGAAAAGGGTCTGGAAGCCCTTGATTTTCTGGTAGTCCAGGATATATTCCTAACGGAGACAGCCCAATTGGCAGATGTGGTGTTACCTGCAGCCAGCTTCGCCGAGAAAGAAGGTACGTTTACAAACACGGAGCGACGGGTACAGCGGGTCCGAAAAGCGGTGAATCCGCCGGGTCAGGCGAAAGAAGATTGGGAAATCCTTTGCGATCTCGCAACCCGGATGGGATACCCTATGTCCTACGGAAACAGTCGGGCTATTATGGAAGAAATTGCTAAGCTGACACCTTCTTACGCCGGCATCAACTATGACCGGATCGAACACGAAGGGCTTCACTGGCCTTGTCCCAATGAAGAGCATCCCGGCACACCGATTCTTCATGGGGATTTATTCACTAGAGGCAAGGGACTGTTTCACGCGATTGACTACCTGCCGCCGATGGAAAATGTAGATGATGAATATCCACTGTATCTAACCACCGGCCGGGTTCTTTACCAATATCACACCGGAACGATGAGCATGAAAACAGAGGGTTTAAATGAACGTGTGCCCGAGTGTTTCGTTGAAATTTCAACCCAGGATGCCCAAAAATATAATCTAGAAAACGGATCTTTAGTCAATGTTGCATCTCGCAGAGGAAACATTGAGGCCAAAATAAAAGTATCACCCCTGGCGGTGAGCGGAACGGTTTTTATTCCTTTTCATTTTGCCCAGGCAGCTGCCAACAAGTTGACCAACGCAGCCCTTGATCCGGTTTCCAATATCCCCGAATACAAGGTATGTGCCGTAAAACTGTCTAACGCAGCTTAAACTGGTGGTGGCGTTTTCGCTCAGATCGAATTGAGGATCAGATTTTACCACTTTTCTTGTGCCAGCCGGGCTTTTAACCAGACCTTAAGCCTTTCCTCCAGCGGTCCCACCCAGTTTTCGATCGAAACAATATCCCCGGCAGCCAAAGCAGCTTGTTGCTCTACCGTTAAGTTGTAAGATTTAAGGGCTTTCATGGGATTTTCAGCCAAAGCTGCAAGAAAGGCGTTGTCTTTGGTTGCCTTTTCCAGCACTGAAAGAATAGCTTTTACAGAAGAGACTTTGAACTCGGGAATCTTGGCGACAGGATCTACCACTGGATTTGTCAAAACATTGGCCGGAGCATCACCCCAGTGAAAAGCCATGAATGCCAGGCCAGGCGAGACCCGCGGGGTTTTCTTCACTTTGGTTTGGACCATGCCCCTTCGAGAACTAAGGGTAATTAAATCACCCTCAAATATTCCGAGCTGAGCTGCGTCTGCTGGGTTTATCTCGACGCAACTTTCGGGAGCCAGTGCCTCAAGAACATGTGATCTATGGCTCATACTTCCCGTGTGCCAGTGTTCAAGTACTCTGCCGGTGGTCAACATGAGTGGATACTCAAAGGAAGGTGTCTCTGCCGGTGGGGTATAGTCTATGGCGTGAAATTTACCTCGCCCCCGTGTAAATTTATCCTTATGCAGGATAGGAGTACCCGGATGTTTCTTGCTCCAGCATGGCCACTGGAGCCCATGGTTATTATTCAGGCGATTATAAGAGATACCGCCGTAAATAGGTGTGAGCTTAGCAATTTCGTCCATGATATCGCTGCTTGAAGAATAGTTTAGGGGATAGCTCATCTTGGTCGCGATATTCGCGACGATTTCCCAATCCCCCTTGGCTTCCGCCATTGGCTTAATGGCCTTTCGGACCCTTTGTATTCGCCGTTCTGTATTTGTGAAGGTTCCATCTTTCTCGGCGAAGCTGGCTGCAGGTAAGACCACATCTGCCAATTGGGCTGTCTCGGTCAGGAAGAGATCTTGGACTGCCAGAAATTCAAGCCTGATCATCGCACTTCTGGCATGCATCAGATCCGGCTCGCTCATCATGGGGTTTTCGCCTACAATATACATGGCTTTGAGCCGCCCTTCATGAGCCACTTGGAACATGTCCGTGAGGGTTAGACCCGGCTTATCGTCTAGTTTTCGTCCCCACGCCTTCTGAAACTTGCGCCTTACCGTATGGTCATTCACTTTTTGATAGCCCGGATAGACATTGGGCAGGGCGCCTAAGTCGCAAGCCCCTTGCACATTGTTTTGCCCGCGAAGCGGCGAAAATCCTGTCCCTTGACGGCCCAGGTTTCCAGTCAGCATCAAAAGGTTGGCGATGGCTTTGACGTTATCCGTCCCGGTAGTGTGCTGGGTAATCCCCATGCCGTACATTATAATTGCGTTTTTCCCTTTGCCGAAGAGTCGGGCACTTTGACGAATCTTATCACTGGAAACCCCTGTTATTCCTTCTACCGTTTTTAAATCATATTGATTCAAAGATTTCAGAAAAGGATCGAAATCCTCGCAACGAGCATTTACAAAGGCCTTGTCATATAGACCCTCCTTCACGATTTGAAGCATCATACCATTAAGAAGCGCAACATCTGTGCCGGGCTGGTGATTGAGATGAACGTCAGCTATGTTGCTCAACTCGATGGCGCGAGGATCTGCTACGATTAGCCGGGCACCGTTGAATTTTACGCTGCGCTTTATTTTCCTTCCTATTATAGGATGACACTCCGTTGTGTTGGAGCCGATAACCAACAGGGCGTCGGCATGGTCAATATCAGATATGGAATTGCTCATGGCACCGTCACCAAAGGCAGCCAATGCTGCCGCCACCGTTGAAGCATGACAAAGTCTGGCACAGTGATCCACATTATTGGTCCCGATTACCGCCCTTGTAAATTTCTGGATGACATAATTGTCTTCATTGGTACACTTAGCCGAGCTGAGGACTCCAATTGCATCGGCGCCGTAGCGGTCACAAGTGCGAGTAAGCCCTTCAGCAACCCGTTCGAGTGCCTCTTCCCAGTCTGCTTCCCTGAATGTTTCAGATATTTCTCTCGGGTTGCCATTTTTGGGCGCCCCTTCTCTGCGAATCAAAGGCCGAGTCAACCGTTCAGGGTGATTAACAAAATCGACACCATACCGTCCTTTGACACAAAGTGCTCCTTGGTTGATAATACTTTCTTTGCCTCCCCTGACGCATACGATTTTCTGGCCGCGAACACCCAGCTGGACTGAACAGCCTACGCCACAGTAAGGACAAATTGTTTTCACTTCTTTTTGAGGAATAACTATATGTTTGGGTGCCAAGGCACCGGTGGGGCAGCGCTCCACACATTCCCCGCAACTCTGGCAAGTAGATTGAGCCAGTGGCTTGGCACCAAAGGTACTGATCTGCGTATTATAACCACGGAAGGATAAGTCAATGGCCCCCAGCCCTTGGAGTTCGCGGCAGGTCCTGACACATTTACCGCAAAGGATACACTTGTTGGGGTCAAAATCAAAGGCTGGATTGGACGTATCCACGGATTTGACGAGTTGTCTTCGGCGCAATCTGACAACGGATTTTTCATCCACGCCCACATATCTAGCTACCTTAAGTAGCTCACACACCTGACTTTTATTGCAAACAAGGCAATCGTAAGGATGGTTGGCAATGGCCATTTCAACGATGCTTTGCCGGACTTTATTAATTTCCTCGGTTTCCGTATGGATGACCATGCCGTCCGATGCCGGAGTGGTGCATGATGTAGGCAATCCACGCATGCCCTCGATCTGAACAATACATAGGCGGCACGCTCCATAGGGCTTCAGATCCGGATCATGGCACAAGGTGGGTACGTAAATGTTTGCCTTTTGAATCGCTTCCAAAACCGTTAACCCCTTGGAGGCCATTATTTCCTGTCCGTCAATAGTAAGTTTAACAGTTGGCACGGTTATTTCCTCCTCGATTTGACAGGCTTGAGGTTCCTAATTCAAAAAACTTAAGGCACGCTAACCATTTCTGGTTCGGTCAGTTCTTCGATGTCTTCCTCAATCTGGACATCACAGCGCAGACAACGACAGGCCTCGCTCTGAGCCTGCTTAACGGAGTAGCCCATCTCCACCTCTTGAAATCCGTTGAGTCGATCTTCTAGAGCCAATAGAGGCATCCGTTCCTGAGGCCGTTCTAAAACCTCTTCGTCCAGTACCATGGGGACGGCAATTTCCTCTTCTATAGTTGGCACATAAGGCGGAGTTTGGGTTTTCCTGCGGATAGACGCATCGATCTCTGCAGCAGCCCTGTGGCCTGCTGCAATGGCCCACACCACGGTGCCGGGTCCGGTCACCACATCACCCCCTGCGAAGACCTTGGGATGGCAGGATCTTGAAAGTGTCCCCTCCTGAATCACAACAAAATCCTTATCATTGATTTGAATGTTCTCATCCTGCCCCTTAAAAGGAATTTCCGCGGATTGGCCTATCGCCATAAGGACTTGATTCACCTTGAGGGAAAAAAAACTGTTCGGGATGGGCTTTGGTCTTCTACGTCCGCTCGAGTCAAAATCTCTGAGGACCATTCGCTGGCAGATTACTTGCTCTACCTTACCGTTGACGCCCACAATTTCAATGGGGACAGCCAGCAGATGGATTTTGATTCCCTCCTCTTCTGCCGCTCGAATCTCTTCCCTCTGGGCAGGCATGTCTTCTCGTAACCTTCTATAGAGAATGTGCACCTCCTTGGCCCCTAATCTCAGAGTCGTTCGTGCAGCATCGATAGCAGAGTTACCTCCGCCGACTACCACTATATATTCGCCGACATTACAAGAATGCGAGAGGTTGACTTCCCTTAGAAACTCAACAGCGCCCTGGACTCCCTCTAAGGATTCTCCCTTGATTCCCATCAAAGCACTTCGTTGGGCGCCCACAGCCAGGAATATTGCATCAAACTTTTCAAGAATCAAATACCACGGAATGTCTTGGCCAACACGGATTGAGGTTCGCAGTTTGATCCCAAGGTTTAAGATGGCGTCAATCTCTTTTTTAATTACATCCTTTGGAAGTCGGTATTCCGGAATACCGTATCGCAGCATCCCTCCAGGTTCAGGAAGAGCCTCAAAGACTGTTACCCCATACCCAATCATTTGCAATTCTCTGGCGGCGGTCAGACCAGCAGGTCCTGCGCCAATGATTGCGATCTTCTCCGGCCGCACGGGCGATAGACGGTTTACAATCGGCGGACTTGCATGGTCCGTGATATAGCGCTTCAGGCTTTTGATGCCAACAGGTTCGTCGAGGGCACCCCGGCGACACTTGAGCTGGCATGGATGATCGCAGACCCTTCCGCAAACAGCTGGAAATGGGTTTGTACGCAGCAGCACTGTGTAAGCATCATCTAGTCGGTTTTCACGAACAAGGCTAATATAAGCAGGTATATCCATCCCAATAGGACAAGCATGCTGGCAAGGGGCTTTGAAAAGCTCTCCACAAACAACGGCTGGACATCGCTTTTCACGAATATGAGCATTATACTCTGATCGAAAGTATCGCATTGTCGTACGCACAGGATTAGGGGCGGTCTGACCCAGTCCGCAAAGGGATCCTTTTTGGACAGCCTCACTCAAATCTTCCAATAGCTTTATGTCTTCCGGTTCTCCCCGGCCTGCACAGATATCGTCTAAAACATCGAGCATCTGTTTGGTTCCCAGCCGACAAGGCATGCACTTGCCGCATGATTCCGAATGGGTGAAATTCAAAAAATACCGGGCCATATCCACCATGCAGCTATCTTCGTCCATCACCACCATTCCACCAGAACCCATGATAGATCCAGCCTCAGCCAGAGATTCGTAATCCACCGAAAGGTTCAGAAGACTCGTCGGGATACAGCCACCGGAAGGCCCTCCAGTTTGAACTGCCTTTAATTTTTTTCCATTCGGTATCCCTCCACCGATACTATAAATGATCTCTCCCAGCTTAATGCCCATGGGAACCTCTATCAAACCTGTACGATTTATGTTACCGGCCAGAGAGAAGGTCTTGGTTCCGCGGCTTTTTTCAGTTCCGTAGCTGGAGAACCATTTGGCGTCACGTTCCAGGATGGCAGAAATATTACTCAAAGTTTCGACGTTGTTTATGTTTGTAGGCATTCCCCATAGACCCGACTGTGCCGGAAAAGGAGGACGAGAGCGGGGCATACCGCGAGATCCCTCGATTGATGCCATCAGAGCCGTCTCTTCACCACAGACAAAGGCTCCGGCACCCTGCTTTATTTTAATCTGAAATTGGAAACTGCTTCCCAGTATATTTTTTCCCAAAAGGCCATATTTTTCCATCTGATCCAAAGCGGTCTTGAGGCGTTTAATGGCCAGTGGGTATTCTGCCCGAACGTATATGTAGCCTTGCTTGGCTCCAATACTATATGCTCCGATGAGCATGCCTTCCACGACAGAATGGGGATCTCCTTCTAACAAAGAGCGATCCATAAAAGCACCTGGATCGCCTTCATCTGCATTGCAGATTAAAAACTTGGTTTGACTTGATATTTTTCTAGCAAAATCCCACTTTACGGCTGTTAGAAACCCGGCTCCACCTCTGCCCCTTAATCCAGAATCCTTGATCTCTTGAATTACCTCGTCAGGTTTCATGTTCAGCGCTTTCTGTAGCCCGCTGTATCCTCCTCGGGCGATGTAATGGTCGATATTTTCAGGATCTATTAAGCCGCAGTTACGCAAAGCGATTCGCACTTGGGGTCGGATCATGGGTAGTTCAGAGAAACGCGGGATGCTATCTATTGAATCCTCGCCAAGTGTACACAGCGCCCACTGAGGTTGGAAGTCATTATCCACAAGGTAGCTTGAAAGTATATTTTCTGCGCGTTCAGGGGTAAGATTCCCATAGTAGATGAAAGGCATACCGGGTTTTCGGACAGCCATGAGGGGCTCTAGGTAGCATAATCCGATGCATCCCACCTTGAGGGTGCGGCCCAAAAGCTGCAAATTGTTGAGTGTCTGCTGAACCGTAGCAAGCACTTTTTCGGCTCCGGCAGCCCTTCCACATGTTCCCATCCCGACATGGATAAGAGGTTGAGGTAGATTTTCTAACAACTCCCATTGTCTTTCGGCCTTAGCCCTCATGGAATGGTAATCCATTTCAACCTCCTTTATTCAATTGTGTGGGATTTGACCGTTGAAGATTCATCTGCCTCTTTTTGGATTTCCTCCAAAATCCCACGGGTTTTTGATGGATTCATGCGCCCGTTCACCGAGTCATCCATCACCACAACTGGCGCTAGAGCGCATGAGCCAAAACAGGCCACCGTTTCAAGGGTGAAGAGTCGATCGTCGCTGGTATCTCCCGAAGTCAGTTTGAATCGTTTCTGAATATCATTCAATATTCGGCCGGATCCCCTTACATGGCAGGCGGTCCCACGGCATACACGAATGATGTGCTTTCCTACTGGTTTCAGTCGAAACTGTTCGTAAAAGGTGGCTACACCAAACACCATGGCAGAGGGTAACTTCGTTAAACTGGCGATCTCCAATAGCGCCATTTCTGGTAAATAACCCACTTTGCTTTGAACGTATTGAAGCATCGGAATGAGTTCGTCAGAGCTGAACTCGAATTTTTTCCGAATTTCGGTAAGTGATTCTTCGATTTGGGGGATGTCATTAACAACCTGAGCTTTGAGTTTTCTTTGTTCCATGGGTTTCCTCGCACTTTAAAATAATTCTAAGGAAGATTTAGCTGTAGGTTATCTGCAAATTATCCTTTACCATCGTTCCAGTTGGAGACGACCTCTGATCCATTTAAGCTGTTGGCGGCTGAGTTTGCCTACATGTTTGAGGATCCAATTCAAATCTCCCGAGACGATTGCAGCTTTGGCTTCATCAGAAAGCTGATAGCCTTGCAGCGCTTTGGAGCCTTTGTTCATCAATTCAAACCAAAATTGCTGCTCATGTGACGCCCGCTCCAATACTCGAATGACCTCCTGCTTTTGAATGAGCTTTTCCTCGTCTGCATCGATCTTCCTGAAGACCTCTTTTTCAGGAGCCTTTTGTTTTTCTTTCAATGCCCCTTCAACTGCTGTCATAAACTCATCTTCCGTGAAGGGTTTAGGCAGATAGTCGCAAGCTCCCATTTTCATGACTTCTACAGCTGAGTAGACAGTCGAGTATCCGGTGATGACAATTACGATGGTTTGGGGTCGAGTTTCTTTTACCCATTTGATTATTTCCAGACCATCAATGTCCGGCAATCGGAGATCAGCTATTAACAGATCGAAGCCCTTTTGGCTGAATGCGTCAAGTGCACTTTTCCCCGTCGGTGCCAAATCCACAACATACCCCTCTTCTGCAAGTACCATCTGAAGCCCCTTTGCCAAGGTGAGTTCATCTTCCATCAAAAGGATTTCGAGTCGTTCCTCGGGCCCTGCTCTTGTGGTTTCTTGGACCGGATTCATGAGCATTTCTCCTTTCTCCCAAGGGTCCATTAAAATAGAAATGCCATCACTTCTTTTTAAAAATAAACTTAGCAATTCCTATACCAATAGAGATGCGGGTGTTCATGATCGAACGTTTGAGTGTAAAATCATGTATTATCAGATACTTAAATTTAAAGTGGGAAATCTAGATGAGAACCCGCCGGGTCTTAAGTGTATGAATTCATAAATAGCAAAAATGTTTTGGAGATGACTTTTAGAATTATTTCAGTGGGTTTTAACTGTATAACCGATTATACGTTTCACATGACGATTGGACCCTTTTCGGGCATAATGCTGAATGTTTTAGGGTGAGGCGCTTTATTCGGCTTGAGCCTTTATTTCTTTGGCCGAAAGGTGGTGCTTTTTCATCAAGGTAGAGAAGTTAGGTCTTCGCATGCCCACCCTTTCAGCTGCATGCGAAATATTGCCGTTGCATGCCTTGAGGGCTTTGATTAGAAAGGCTTTTTCGGTCTGACTGAAACGGTCATTGATGATTTGTTTTTTCAAAGTCTTGAGTTCTTCTAACGTCTCAGGAATTGAATTTTCACTCCATGATTGTTTCAATTGTAGATGATCTAACAAATAGAGAAGGTCCAGAACACTCTGGTCAGCCATGATGACAATACGTTCTATAACGTTCTTAAGCTGTCGGATATTGCCCGGCCATTCGTGGTTTATTAGTATCTCCAGACCATCTTCGGAAAATCCCTTGATCCTTTTCCCTGTCTTCCTGCAAAAGTGCTTTAGGAAGTGATAAGCCAATTTAGGAATGTCATCCTTCCGCTCTCGGAGAGGAGGCAAAAAGATGGGAAATACATTCAACCGGTAGAAGAGATCTTCCCTGAACCTCCCATCTTCAACCATTGCCTTTAAATCCTGGTTCGTTGCGGCAATGATCCTGATATTTGTATTCTTAACGTGGGCAGCCCCCACAGGCCGGTATTCGTGCATCTCAAGGACTCGCAAGAGCTTTCCCTGGATTTCCATATTCAAATTTGCCACATCGTCCAGAAAGAGCGTCCCTCTATCGGCCACTTTGAATATACCGGCTTTGTCTTGTATGGCCCCTGTGAAGGCGCCTTTGACATGTCCGAACAGTTCGCTTTCCAGGAGGCCTGGAGAAAGGGTGCTGCAATCCACTGCCAAGAATTGGCGAGTGGCTCTTTGGCTGTGGGCATGAATCGCTCTGGCAAATATTTCCTTTCCCGTTCCGCTTTCTCCACTGATAAGCACCGTGCTGTCTGTAGGGGCCACCTTTCGAATCCTATCAAATATTTTGAGTATCTGAGGATTTTCACCGATGATATTGGAGAAGTCAAATCTTTCGAAAAGTTGCTTTCGAAGAGAAAGGTTTTCTTCCACTAGTCGTTTATTCTCGATGGCTTTTTCAACGGCTAAAATCAGTTCGTCATCGGAAAAAGGCTTAGCGAGATAATCGAAGGCACCCAGTTTCATAGCTTCTACCGCATTTTTCACCGTAGAATATCCTGTCATGACAACAACGTATACGCTAGGTTTTGTTTTCCGAACTGTTTTAAGGATCTCCATGCCGTCGATATCCGGAAGCTTCATATCCAACAAGAGCAGATCATATGCTTTATCCAGGATCGTTTCTAACGCCTCTTTTCCGTTCGGGCAGATATCCACCGAATGCCCTCTTTCTGAAAGCACCATATGGCATCCCTGGCAGATAAAATTTTCGTCATCAACGATCAATATCTTATTGGCTTCCATGTTCATTTCCTTCCTCTACCATGGAAGAGGCTTCTTGGGTGAGGGGGATTTCGATGGTAAATTTGGTTCCTCGTCCGGGATGACTGGAGACCCGCATATGTCCTTGATGTTTCTGGACGATTCCATAGCTCACGAATAACCCCAACCCGGTACCCTTTACTTTGGTGGAAAAGAAAGGGTCAAAGATCTTGTTGATATGCTCTGGAAGGATACCCGTTCCCTTATCAGCTATTTCCACCCTCACATTTCTCAGGCCCAAGGCAACGCGGCTCTTGATCTTGATTACACCATGGCCTTCTGTGGCCTCTATGGCATTGAGTAAAAGATTAACAAAGACTTGTTCGATCTGGTTCACATCTAGCAGGATATCCGGTATAGCCGGAGACAAATCTTTCTCAACATCTATGTGATGGAGGTGAAATTCGTTCTCCAAAATATTCAGAACCTTTTCGATAATACTGTTTATATTGATCAGGGACTTTTTTGGCTCTTTTTCACGAGAAAATTCCAAAAGTTCCTGAATGATATTTCTGCACCGTATGGTTTCTTGAATAATGATATCTAAACCTTCCCTAATGATGGTGCTCCCAGCTGGGACCTTTTTGGTTAAATTTGTGGCATAGAGGAGGATTCCTGCCAGTGGATTGTTGATCTCGTGGGCGATTCCCGCAGCCATTCTGCCAAGGGCTGAAAGTTTCTCTGTCTGGATGACCAGGTGGTTATACTGGGACTGCTGAGCTTCGATCAGCCGGGTTTTATCTATAGCAAGGGAAGATTGCTCTGCGATGGAAACAACGAAATTTAGTTCTTCCTCAGAAAGTTTTCTATTTTCAGCAAAAAAGATTCGGATGATTCCCACAATATGATCCCCGATAGTGAGCGGAAGATCTAACATCATCCGGATTCCTTCTTCCCATGCTTCCTGTGGGTATTGAACGCGAGGATCTTTTAGAAAGTCTTCTATAATAATGACCTTGTTCAGCCGGCATAGATCCGTAATCGTCTTTTCGCTGGAGACATGCCCCTTGGCGAGGTATTTCTTGCTGAGACCATAAGCGGCGAACAATTCTAACTGGTGCGTTTCTAGGTTGAGGATTCGGAGGAGGGCGCCTTTGGCATTGATTGCCTCAGAGGTCTTTCTTACCACCGACTCTAGAACTTCCTGCACACTTATGCTAGAATGCACTGATGTGCTTATGTCTCTAAAGGTGCGATAAAAAGAAGCAATATTCATTGAAGCATTCATAAGCTATTTATATTTCTCCCTTATACCGATTGTTCCGATTCAGACAAATGATCGATTAATGATCCAAAATTGTGGGATCAGGGGCAGAGGGGTTCATTGCTAAAAAATTAAGGCTGTTATTTTTTTTAAAAAAACTGTAACGGGTCAGGGTGCATGAGCCCTGCAGCTGCTAAGACAATCGTATTGAAAATATCCTTTCTGGCTAGACCGCCTCGCAAATAGCCTAAAAATAGCCCGATATGAATTACCGGGCTATTTTTGGGCAGGGTTATGCTATTTGATAGTAGCTATTTTTCTAAATTGCAGCCTCTCTATTCATCGGTTTGAATACATCAGAAACCGAGGGTATCCGCCTTTGATTCTGCAGCAAGATGTTCCTTCCATTTTTTTCCCCAGAGATCCGGCACAGTTTCTTCAACTTCCAACATTGATTCCCAAGAGATTTCAAGATCTCTAAAAATCGCTTGTAATTCATTCGCGTCTGTCGCAAGCCACAAGCAATAGCGCACACCTTTTTCTTTATTAAAACAAGTCCGTACCCAGTTAGCGG
>CP070700.1:1675695-1679033 GCA_020349865.1 Desulfobacteraceae bacterium | reverse complement strand
TTTTCACTGCAAATAAAATGCTCGGCTAATACTCCAAAGTTTTCGTGTAGATTGTCTTTATATATATGTTCTATGGCTATACCGATTTTATTGTGAAGTTTCTTTTTCTTCCGGGTTAATATCGAGTCGTAGACAACTTCTTGAGTCAAAGCATGCTTAAATAGATATGTGCTTTCCGGGTATATGCCTCTTTCGAATAGAAGTTCTGAGTCTTTTATTCCCGACAGCCGGGGCAGAAGTTCCTGGTCAGCCAGTCCGGAAACGTGCTTGATTAAATCATATTTGAACTCTCTTTCGATAACG
Source organism: Desulfobacteraceae bacterium (assembly GCA_020349865.1). Next base: position 1,678,730 of record CP070700.1, on the reverse strand, counting down.
GATCCAATTTGAAGCACTTCTTTTGCCCCCTCGGGCAGTTTGTCCACCCGCGCCATGATAACATCATGAATCGTTGAAGGTATTGACAAAGCTTGGATATCTTTTACGAGGTGATATTTACCATCCTTTCTTTCGATAATCTTTAGATCTTTAAGAGACTTGATTAATTCCTCGATGAAAAAGGGAACACCTTCTGTTTTTTCAAGAATCAATTTTTCAAGCGCGCTGTCGATGTTCTCGGTGCCTAAACGGTGGGAAACCATTGCAAGGCTCTCCCGATTGGAAAGCCTGTTCAGGTTCACTTGGCTGTGATATGATTTTACACCCCAGGTGGGTACAAACTCAGGCCGATAGGTAAATATCAAAAAAATCCTTGACCCTGCAATTTTGTCCAAAAGAGACTTTATAAGATCCTCAGAGCTTTTATCAATCCAGTGCAGGTCTTCAACGGCCATGATCAGGGGTCGAATCTCTGAACCCTTAAGTGCGTTTCGATTTAATGCATCAATAATTCGATCTTTCCTCGCATCCGGACTCAAAGAAATCGTGTCGATACCACTGTCTTTGACCGATAAAAGCTCAAGAATATACGGCAACGTCGAAGCTTCATCGATGCCTAATATCATTAGGCCACGTTTGACCTTTTCTATGATCTCAGACTCGGTATTGCCTTCTGCGATATCAAAGTTGGATTTTACAATGTCGATGATTGGGTGATACGCCACCCCTCTGCTGTACGAAAGGCATTTGCCTTCCAGAAAGGTAACATCCTCATTGGCCACAGCCTTCCTGAATTCGTACAGAAGCCTGGATTTGCCAACCCCTGCTTCGGAAACTATGGAAAATGCCTGACCTCTACCCGCTTTGGAGCGCTCAAATCCATCCAATATCAGCTCTAGTTCTCGCTCTCTAGCCACAAAGGGAGTGAGACCCCGTTCGGCACTGACATCAAATCTCGTCCTCCGTGTGCTGGGAGCAATCACTCGATATGATTTAACTCTATCTACTTTACCTTTGACTACATATTCACCTAAGGCTTCAAACCGAAATAGGCCCTCGGTAAGTCTGAAAGTGTTCTCCGTAACGTATGTGGCACCCGGCACTGCCAACCCCTCCATCCTTGATGCCAGATTGACGGTGTCTCCAACCGCCTTGAATTCAACACGCAGGTCATTACCCAAAGCTCCCACAACGACAGGTCCAGTGTGAATGCCGACGCGCATCTTAAGTGGAGGTATATGCTCTGTCTGTTGTTTCATTTTGTCGCTGAACTTTGTCATCTCTCGGTGGATGGCATGGGCAGATCGGATCGCTCGCTGGGGAGCATCCTCTAGAGCTATCGGAGCGCCAAATAGGGCCATAATCCCATCACCGGTCATCTCATTGACCGTACCTTCATAATCATGAACCTTGCGAATCAGAATCTCATAGACTTGATCCATGACGGTGTAGGCTTCCTCGGGACCAAGTCGCTCAGAAAGTTGAGTAAATCCTTCCATGACACAGAACATTACTGTGACTTGCTTACGCTCTCCTTCAATTCGATCCTTTTGAGACAGAATTTTCTCGGTAAGGCCCTTAGGTAGGAATTTTTGAATTTTTGTCAGTTGTTCATCAAAGGATCGGTCTTTAGGAGCTAGCTCGGAAGGTAAGGTCAATGAGTGTGCGCATTCATTGCAAAATTTACTACCCGGTGGATTTACTTTCCCACATTCAGGGCAGATAATTTCCAACTTGTTTGCACATTCGTTGCAAAATTTTGCGTCGCCAGGATTTTCATGCTGGCATTTTGGGCATTTCATTTTCCCCTCCAAAAAGTATGAAAGGAAAATTTTATTAAAGCACTGTTAGTTCTTTTTTATATTTCTCCACCCATCCATCGGCACCACACTCTTTGAAGATTTCGATTGCTTTACCCAAGTTTTCTTTGGCTTTGGGCAGATCACCTTTTCGTTTAAAAAACTCTGCATACAGGGCATAATCTCTGGCTAAATACCACATCATGCCATATTTTTTATGTTCTTCGACAGCTCTTTTGATCCATTCTTCAGCTTCGGATAGGTTTTGATCATCAATATTTAGTAAAATTCTTCCAATACAAGCCGACATCAATCCTTTGGTCGACTTTATTTTGTTGTCATTATACCATTCAAATATTTTAGGTATGCTTATGTCTTTATCATTGTTCATTACCTTTGCCAGTGCTAGGAGCATTTTCCAGTGAATGGTCCACGATGGAGGCACAGAATCATGGGGATGCTGTGAAATTGCTTTCTCATAGCAGTTCTGAGATATTTCATATTCTTCCATATCAAAGTAAGTGATTCCCAGATAATAATGTGTCATTGCGCCCCAAAATAATAAATTGATTCTTTCAGAAAAACTGGTACCCTTCAGGAGATACTCTTTTGCTTCTTCTAGATATCCTTTGGAATAGTAGGACCAACCATGAATAGTAAAGGCATGTGCCTTTGACCAGATATCACCACTTTCATCAGCAATCTGTATTGCCTCTTTGCTGGCGTGCCATTGGAGATCAATTTTTCCTTGAAAATGGTAAACCCAAGCGATCCAAGTTTTTGTTCCTGATATACCCCATAAGCTTTTTGCCGCCATATTAATTTCTAGTGCTTTTTCCCAACAGTTAAGTGTTTTGAGAAATTCACAATTGTGAGATAGGCCCATTCCCATCTGAAGATGTGAAAGCACTAAGGACAGGTTATCATTTAACTCTTCCCCAATTTTTAAGGACTTTTCTAAATATTCTAATGATTTGAAAAAATCCTCCTCAACATACACTACAGATCCGCCTAATATACCGTATATATGAGCCAGCCTTCTTTTGTAATTCCGCTTTATTGCCAGATCAACTATCGAGTCGACAGCAGCCTTTGCTTCGATGAGATTTTCCATCTGCTGGTAATAAAGACCGAGAACCGTCCTTGCATCGATGAGATTTTTTTCCAATTCTTCTTTTTTGGGCAACTTTTCAAGACAGACGACTTGTTTTTCAGCATAAATAACCGCATCATTAA
>CP070700.1:1671754-1675595 GCA_020349865.1 Desulfobacteraceae bacterium | reverse complement strand
GACAAAGTGTTCAACGTAACCCATGGCAGACAAGGCGAACAGAATGACAGCAATTATAGCCGCAATCACCATGGCCTTCCTGCGACGGCATGGATGACGTTCCGGTGACCGATCTATAAAGGGCAGGGCAATAAGCAGGCCAACAAGCCCCCCTGGTATAACTACAGTGGCGAGAAACATGAGAGGTCCTTTAAAGATTGAGACCAATTGGTTCAGGAAAAGTACCCACCACTCTGGCTTTGGCACATAGGCCGAATCTGTGGGGTCAGCTGGATCACCCAGTGGCACAGGCCAATACCTGGCAACAAGTCCCAAAATAACAGCTACCACCACAAACAAAACTAACCAGCGGTTGAACATATTTGGAAAAAGCTTCACCGTCTTCCTGTGTTCCTTCTTCCCAAATAGAGGTTCAGACAGGCCTCGGTTTGCGAGAAAATGGTAGTGGACAGCGATCAGGAAGGCTAGCAGGGAGGGTAGGAATATGATGTGGAGCACGTAGAACCTGGTTAACGCTACTATACCTGTTCGAGGCCCGCCTTGAAGCAGGCGGAGGAGGAAATCGCCAACCACTGGGATCGATGAGATGATGCTGTTGCGCACCTGAGTGGACCAGTAGCCTTTCTGATCCCACGGTAGAAGGTCGCCGGTGATGATGAAGGCCGGCACCACAAGTATGACCACTACACCCGAAACCCACACTAACTGCCGCGGGCCCTTGTATGCCCCCACAAGGAAAGTCCCCGCCAGATGCAGTCCCATAACCACTAAGAGCAGGTTCCAGGCGTAGTAATGAACTCCCCGTAACACGTCGCCAAAAGGAAGGCTGAACTGAGCGTAATCAACGCTGTCATAGGCAGCACCCGGGGCTGGCGAGTAGTACAGGGCCATAAAAGCCCCACTTAGGAACAGCAAAACCACCAGAACTAAACTCAAAGATCCACAGAACCTGCTCCAGGTTAGGCCATCACTCGAGACTTCCGTGCTACGAACCCGATCGTAATGCTTCTCCAGGGCCAGGTACTCAAGCAGCTTCCCAGATGTATCCATAGAAGCTCCTTCCGGCTCAGCGGTTACCGACTAAATCTCAGCGTCATTGCCTTCGTGGCTTTCGAGTGATCGGCTCCTGAATCGTCAAACAAAGCCATGGCGAAGCTGTAATTCTTCTTGGGGTTAAATGCAATATCATCTTCGTGGCCAGTATCAAGTTTTCGGTAGAGCATGACTGTCCACGCATCATCGGCATAGCGGCTTAACGCCTTCACATCAAAACGGGAGCCAGAAGGCTTTTTTGGCATGCGGTAGGTAACGGTATCCCCTGCCTTGAAGGTTGTGTAATCAGGGATTTTAATCGCTTCTTCAAAAAGCAGAAAACCGGGGACGGAGGCTCCTTTAACTGGATCTTGCATGTAAAGCGGTCTCGATTTGTCATCAGTTTCGTTCCGTATGTCTCCACCTTCACCCACGTCTTTCCTGCGCCCGGTGGTTCTGTAAGAGCCCGTTGGATTCCCGGCAAGAGTAAGCCAGGCATCGTCGGCGTGGTTGTAAGGATCCGAGCGAGCTGCCTTCCAGTGCCACAAATCACCTTTTTCTGCAGCAGTCTGGGTGGCAAACTTCCACTCTTCTCGTGGAAGGTCCGCCGGGCTGTGGCAGGTTACCGCGCACCCCTTTGTGGCAAATTTGTTAATCCGGGTGATTTCAAAAAGAAGAGCTATCCGGTCCTCATTACCCTTGAGGTGACCCCATTTTTCACCGTCGAACTTCCAAGCCTCCTTTGTCACACTCCTTGTGGGATCTTTCCATCTGAACAGGAAATAGATGCTATCGTCTGTATAGACGGCCCTGGTCCTTACGATCGTTCCCTGTTCTTCGGGGCCCCCTCTGCCTTTCACGGGGATTTCGGCCAGCCAGGTTTCTTGCCAGACAGGGTCATCCAATCCAGCTGGGGCCTGCTCCACACGTTTGGCAGTAACCATCAAATGTTCGGCCCATCCAAGATGACTCTGGTCAAGTAGGACGCCTCCGAAGGCTATACACACGGCCAAAGTCACGCCTAGCAGGATCCTCTCTCTCATAGCCGGCGACCTCCTCTCTGGCTGAATGGACAGCCAGTCGGTCTTTTCAGAGTTTATATCTCAAAGACATTTCCTTCTAGTCAAGCGCCTAACGACTGAACTGGAGGGTCAGAGCCTCTGAGTCGTAGGAGTTTTCATCTCCTGAATCATCGAATAGGGCCATGGCGAAGCTGTACTTCTTCCGGGTATTAAAAGCAACATCGTCGTCGTTTTCAGTATCAAGCTTCCGATAAAGCATCAGCGTCCACTCGCCATCGGCATAACCACTCTGGGCCTTGATGTCACCTCGAGAGCCGGCCGGTTTCTTGGGCATTCGGTAGGTGACGATATCGCCTGCCTTGAAGATAGAATAATCGGTGATCTCCACGGCCTCCTCTGTTAACAGGAATCCGGGTGCCGAGGGGCTTTTGGCCGGGTCTTGCATATATCGAGGCTTAGACTTGTCCTTCACCATGTTTTTCGTGTCACCCCCCTTACCGGCGTCACTTTTCCGCCCGGTCTTTTTACCTGCTACCGTGAGCCAGGTGTCGTCTGCATGCTGATATGGATCAGATCGAGCGGCCTTCCAGTGCCACAAATCACCTTTTTCCGCTGCTGTTGCCGTGGCGAACTTAAACTCCTTTGCAGGTGCTCCCGCCGGACCGTGACACGTCACAGCACAACCTTTGGTGGCAAAGTTCCTTATCCGGTTGATCTCAAACAATATGGTAAGGCGATCCTCATTGCCTTTAAAGTGTGTCCATTTCTGGCCATCAAACTGCCAAGCTCCTTTGGCGACACTCTTGGTTGAGTCTTTCCAGTTGAACAAAATGTAAATCTCATCGTCGGTATAGACCGCCCTCGTGTTCACACTCGCATTTTTTTCGGCAAACATCTCTTTCCCTTCAAAGGGAACATCTATTGCCTTGGCCTTCTGCCATAGCGGATCATCCAGCCCCTTAGGAGCCTCCTCCACCCGCATTGCCGTCAGAGTCTGCTTGCTTTTTGCAACAGCCCCAGTATCCATTAGTTCCATAGCGCCGAGCGCAAGAGCCAAAAGTAAAGTGAAAATAATCAATACCCTTGCTTTCATCGCATTTCTCCTTTCTCATTAGGGGTTCATTTCAAGTGGTCATATAGACCAGCAAGGTGTTCTCTTCTACCTTATGATTCAAAACTACAAGTGGCTTAGTGGGTGGACCGGCGATCGGTTGACCATTGGCATCATAGCGGCCCGTGTGGCAGGGGCACTCAAATATCCCCGCCTCTTCTCGCCAGATCACGTTACATGCTAGGTGCGTGCACGTGGATGAAAAGACCGTGATTTTGTCAGCGCTCTCTACCTTGGCCCAGACAAAACCACGTTGGGGCAGGACTAACCAGCCATCCTTGACCATGAACTCATACGAGAGCATCTCAATCTTTCCCATCTCCAGGTCATCAAAAGGGCCGAAATCGATCCACTTACCTGTACTCTTTTTGAGGGCCGGGGCGATAACGTAGGAGACTAGAGGCACACCGCTAACCACCGCGGCTGCACCAGTCAAGGCAACTGTTTTGACAAAAGCCCGTCGATCGGGGTTCGTTACCCTTTCCATATTGCTTTTCGCCCTGTCGCCAATATTTTTCTCATTCATACGGTCTGAATAGATTCCCCCGGGTAAACCCCATAAGCGCTAAGTTGTCTAGTGTCATTATTCAAAGTGATAGTACTGTGATAACTGAGAGTTCCGTCTGCGAGGACGTTCAGCAAGTAATTTCGCAATAGCATTCCAGCCTGCAATCAT
>CP070700.1:1651082-1671654 GCA_020349865.1 Desulfobacteraceae bacterium | reverse complement strand
TTGTGGAGAGACCTAGTCCCGTGCCCTTGCCAACATCTTTGAGTGTAAAAAAAGGATCAAATATCTGATCCAAGGTCTCTTTATCCATACCATATCCTGAATCCGAGACAATCGCAACGACCTTATTGTCCATCTTTTTTGCCTCAACGAGCAGTATGCCGCCGTCTGGCATAGCATCTCTGGCATTGGTTAACAAGTTCAAAAATACTTGGCTCAGAAGGGAATGGTTCCCTTTGACAAACAGATTTTCCCCTATATTCAATTTGATCTCAATATTCTTGTCAAATACCCTGTCTATGATCTTGTGTGTTTTTTCAATAACATCGGCCAAGTCTAAGTCAACTAGTTGAGGCTCCTCGTCTTTCTTGGATAAATGTAAAAGGTTGTTAATCAGATCCACGCCCTTTTCCACTGAATCATGAATACTTTTGGCCATTTCACGGATCTCTGATTTATCATTATACACCATTTCGAGATATTCGATATTTCCGGAAATAGCCTGCAATATATTTCTGAAATTGTGGGCAGTTCCTCCCGCAAAGGTACCTATTGATTCCATTTTCTGTGAAATTAGAAGTTGCTCCTGTAAGGCCTTCTGTTCTGCCTCGGCTTTCTTTTTCTCCGTAACGTCATCGTAAATAGCTACGATTTCCCCGGACGGTAATCGATACAGATAATATTCCCTCCAACTCGTTGCTTTTCCATCTTGGGATAGAGTAAGGGAGTGACGTTCCGGTCTATCTGTTTTACTCACTCTCTTAAATGCCTTTAATAGGCCAAGTCCCTTGAACCCTGGAAATGCTTCAGATACCCGTTTGCCTAAGACCTCGCTTTTTTTTGCTTCTTCAATCTTTTGGGCAGACGTGTTCAAATCAAAGATTACAAAATCCTCGTCATCATCCACCGGCTCAGAGACCATTACACCACTGCTCATGTTATCAAAAATTGCCTTAAATCGGGTTTGGCTTTCCCGGAGTTTTTCTTCGGTCTCTATCAGACTCTTCGTTCTCTCTTCAATTGTTTTTTCAAGATTTGAATAAAACAATGCGTTCTCAATAGCTATCGCTGCAGGGCTACTTAAAGCAGTAATGAGGGAAAGATCTTCCTCTCTAAATCCAAATGCTTTGCTAAGGGAGTCTACATAGATAACTCCACGGGTTTGCGACCTGCTAATCAAGGGTACACACATTACGGACTTCATCCGGAGCATGCTCTCTGAGAAATCATCCGCATTCTCGTGAGTCAAATCAGCCATGGTCAGCGGTTTACCCTCTTTCATGACTTTATCCGCTATAGTCCGGCTATAGCTAATACTGGCTTTTTCTTTGTCAAATTTTGATCTGCCAATGATTTGCTCAAGTTTCCCGGTACCGATATTTGTCAGGAGGATAGCACCTCTGTCTATTCTTTTAAGAAGGTCAAAAATGTAATCCAGTATCTTTTCGAGGATTTCATCAATATCTAAAGATTGCATCAGGACATTGGATACCTTATAAATCAACTCCAGGTTTTTAGTAGTGGTAAAGGGTCTGCGTCTGTCTAAAGTGAATATGCCTGTTCTGGACATTTCACTTGGTAGATCTGCTGAATCTTGAAAATTGGCGACATGCTGTGGACAGGTTTTACCCAAAGAAATAAAAATCTTGCCAATAATCACCGGCAGCCCCTCTTTTACTTCAAAACTCTTACCAGGACTTAATCGCTTACCATTGACAAAAGTACCGTTGGTAGTTCTCAAATCCTCGATAAAATACTTATTGTCTTTCCTCAGTATTTTCAGATGATTGCGAGATATGGAGCTGTCCTTGATTTGAATGTCATTATCCGGCGATCGCCCAATAAGGATGGTGTCACTTTCAAGTTTAAAAGACTGGCCCTCTAATGGACCGTTCATAACATAAAGCTTGGACATGGTTTTTTTACGCTTTTTCGAGAAAGTTGAATTTCTTCAAGAATAGTACCTCCCCTGAATCAAGTAAAGAATCCAGGCCCGGAGAATATGGAATTTATCAGTTGTATGTTTAATCATCACCCTGAGTAGCTAAAAGATCGTCAATGTAGTTTTTAAGAGTGGACATCTTAACAGGCTTAGCAAGCACAAGATCAGCCTTTTTTTCCACAGCCGCAGCCTCAGGCTCTTTGCCATATCCCGTGATGGCAATAACCGGGATATGAGGCCTTTTCTCTTTGAGCGCCGTCACAACGCCAACACCGCTCACATATGGCATAACAATATCCGTAATCACCAGGTCATATCCAGCTGAATCCAGCTGTCTAAGCCCTTCCATTCCATCTGTAGCGGTTATAACTTCGTAGTCAAAGTATTCCAGATGCTTGATGATCATGGAAAGGACATCCAGATCATCTTCAATGACAAGTATCCTCTTTTTTTGTTTTTTATCCATTTTGCGATTACCTATGGTTTATTGTTGCGGCAATTTCACCTTCACTTTTACCAAATTGACTTCTTTGAAGGAATATTATGATACAGGGCCACTATAAAAAAAGAAGAGTCTCTTATCTCTTTCAAGATGCTGCGCGCTTCTTCCGCGCCCTTGAAGTTTTGATCGATCCTAAGTGCATTGTCAAGGAATTCCTTTGCCTTATCAGGCTGCTTACTCTTGTAATAGGCCAGGCCCAGATGATAATTAATGACCGGATTGTTCGGATCTTGCGCGAGGCTGTCTTGAAATTCGGCAATGGCGTTCATATAACTCCCTTTCAGATAGTAGATCCGATCAAGGGTGTCCATTACGGCCACATTTTTTGGCATCTCCTCCTTGGCAATCTGTGCAAAACCGAGGGCCTCAATATTGTCCCGAGATTTCTTTAGGGCCAACTCGGCCTTTTCTCTTGCCTCCCCGGTTTTTCCTCCTAAAAGAAATGTCTGGCCCATTTTCAGTTGGGCTTTCATATTATCCGGGTTTAGGCAGACCGCGTGGGAGAAACCCTGGTAGGTCTCTCTTCCCTGTTTCAACTTTAAATATGTTTCGCCAAGTTCGCAGTGGGGACATCATTCTCAGGATTCAGTTGGACAACGTTCCTGAGTTCAATCACCGCCTTTTTGAATTCTTTTTTCTCAATATACTGCCTTGCCCTTTCCAGATGCTTGGCCCGTTTTTCTTCTTTATTGGCGCACCCGATGCATAAAAAAAAACAGTAACAAGACAATCATCACCCAGACAAAGCCAACGGGCCATCCGTTTTTCGTTTTGTTTACTCTCAACTCAAATCTCATCGTTAGTATGCCCTCTTAAATCTTTAAGTATCTTACAGTATTAACTAATATAATACAACTTAATGTAACTAATGTCAAACCACTTCTTTTTCGGTCGGATCAGGCAGGACACAAAGGGGTGAAGCTCTTCCGTCGGCCAGGATTATGGTACCCCGTGATCATATACACTAATACCTTGAGAACCATCATATAAAATGTTAAACAAAGATTCGATATATTTCGCATCTCTTGCCTTACTATGGCGAGAAAAGAATGTGTTGTGGCCAAATGATGAAAGATTCGACCGGGGAATGAAAGGACAGAGGAACAAAAAAGTCCGCCATACCGGGACAGAAAAAAGCGGGGCTACGTTCATTTCCGATGGTAATTAAACAAGCCAAAGAGGTCCTCAAAATAGAGGCTCAGGGTATCCTGAATCTGGTGGACCGTGTGGGACCTGAATTTGAAAAAACCATTGAAATTATTATAAAGGCCAAGGGAAGAGTCATACTCACAGGAATGGGAAAATCCGGCCTCATTGCGCGAAAAATTGCCGCCACCCTCAACAGTACAGGGACGCCCTCCCAGTTCCTCCATCCGGCAGAGGCCATCCATGGTGACCTCGGTATGGTGACCCATAACGATATTGTTTTGACTATATCCAATAGCGGGCACACTATCGAGATCAATACGATATTGCCAATGCTCAAGAGAATAGGAGCAAAGATCATAGGCCTCACGGGCGTCATGGATTCGCCGATGGCAGAAGTATGCGACTTGGTCATCGATGTGGGCGTTAAAAGAGAGGCCTGTCCTATGGGGATGGCTCCAACAGCCAGCACCACTGCTGCCCTGGCCATGGGCGATGCACTTGCCGTGGCTCTTATTAATCGTCGACGCTTTAACCAGGATGATTTCAAGAGATTTCATCCCGGGGGAAGCCTTGGGGAACGTCTTGCTATCAAGGTCAGGGAGGTCATGCTCACCAATGACCGGATTCCTATGGTTCCTCTGGGCTCAAATGTTCAGCAGGCAATAGAGGAAATTGATGTCAAAAAGATCGGGGCCACCCTAATCATTGGAAAAGATCGCAAGCTCGCAGGCATTATCAGTGACGGGGATTTGAGAAGAGCCCTCCTGCGCCAAAAAAATATCCATGAGATGAGGGTTGAAGACATCATGTCCCCTTCCCCAAAAACTATAGATGATGGTCAAACCGCTGCAGAGGCCCTTGGACTCATGGAAATGTATGCCATTACACACCTCGTAATTGTGGACAGGCATAATCGGGTTAAAGGTGTTGTTCATCTTCACGACCTCCTTGGAAGAAAGGATTTCAAAATAAATGGAGGTTTTAGGTCCACCACGGGGACTGATCGTTGACCTGATCACCCCCCTTAGGAACGACGGATCCATTGATGGCCGGGGTTTGGGGCGCCTGCTTGATCAACTGTCCCCGTTGGCTCACGCACTGTTTCTGGCCAGCCCCAACACAGGCGAAGGGAAAAATATGTCCCTTGCCCAACGATTAGAGCTTCTCGAAAAGGCCCTTGTCGTGATCCGCGGCCGGATTCCCATATTATTCTGGATCACGCGGGATACTGAGGAAAAAACAGCAGAGATCCTTCTTGCCTTAAAAAAAGTGGCTGAACGGCGAAGGTATGAGGGACAGGTGTTCTGGGTGGACACGCCCCTCTATTATCATAGCAACCGGGGCCTCCCGGCACTCTACCAGAATTTAAGCTCAATGGTAAACGAACCCTTTATCCTCCACAATGACCCTAAGCTCATAAAAAGTTTGGCTAAACCCATTAAGAGATGCAATATCCGTACAGGAATCTTAAAAGAATTGGTCAGTTTGAAATGCATTGTCGGCCTGATCTTTTTGGGCTCACTGGATAGAGCACATAACTACCAGCGGGCGTGCCGTAGCCGGGTCGGTTTTAGGATTTATGACGGAGACGAAACCAATTTCCTGGATTACCCAAGCATGAGCGGAGTAGTGTCTTTAGGTGCAAATCTGGCCCCCGTGGCCTGGCGGAAAACCACAGAGTCCTCCCTTCGAATAACGGCTGATCGAGATAATTACCCGAACTACCTCTACAATGTATGGGAGCTTGGGCAATACCTGCGCAACCTCAAGGCCATTTATCAAAGCATACCTCCAGCCATTGTCAAAGGAATTCTCTCAGATAAAGGCATTATCGAAACGCCGATATGTACCTTCCCATCTGTTGATGTGGAAGAATCAAAGCGTCGAATCAAGAAACTGATGGCCCGCTATGCTGACTCTCCCTAAATAAGCAATGGCAAAACAAAACAGGAAACACAAAACAAAACCTGGAAAACCTATACGAGAAGCACTCTGGCGCTGGATTTGGATTGTGGTTTTTGCGATTGCGTTTTCATGGGTAGAAAGCTCGGTTGTTGTGTATCTCCGTGAAATCTACTTTGAAGGTTCATTCTATTTCCCCGTAGTCCTGGAATGGAAGGACGGAAAACTTGTGGTTGATGACCTGATGCGCATCGAGTTCGGCCGCGAGATTGCCACGATTTTTATGCTAATGGCAGTGGGCTGCGTTACGGGAAAGAATGCCTTGCAGAAGTTCTGCTTCTTTATGATCGCGTTTGGGGTCTGGGACATATTCTACTACATATGGCTTTGGGTCATGGTCAGCTGGCCAGAAAACTTAATGACATGGGATTTGCTTTTTTTTGTACCCATTCCATGGGTGGGACCAGTGATAACGCCGATTTCAGTTGCACTTGCAATGTCCATTGCCGGATCGCTTATTATTTATTATGACGAAAAGGGCTGCGTAATCGATTGGCGTTGGTACGACTGGTTCATCGAATTGGGCTGCGCGCTCTTGATAATCATAGCTTTCTGTTGGGACTGGAAAAATATCATGCGCATTCCCGACGGTGTGGCACGAAATGGTATCCCGAATTCTTTTGCCTGGTGGCTCTATGTGCCGGCATTTATCGTTGCGGCAGTTTACTTTGCAGTAAGGCTTAAGCAGATTGTTACTCCAACAAAATGAACCGGGTCCAAGCTAGAACTTAGCTCGGCTTCGCTCCGCAACCTGTCGGGAGCCTCTCGGCCTTGAGCGACTCGACTTAAGCTCGTCGACAAGTCTCGAGGCCGAAAGGCCTCCAGGTCGTGCGATTGGAATGGTGGAATATTGGAACGACGGAATAATGGGTTTTGAGAAGATGGAATATTGGGTTATTGGCAAAATTCATCTTGACATGGGATCAGGTATCTAATAAATGTTCAATTTCCTTTTAAAACCAACACTCCATTATTCCACCATTCCATTATTCCATGAACGAGGGAAAAGCTCAGGCCTCGAAGAACTATTTTTATTTTCAATAAGTTGTGCACTTTCCGAGAGGTTTAATTAACCATCTGTAGATGATTACGAATATTCATGGAGGCTTGAGGTGAAAGGTCACTTGGTCTGGATAGACCTGGAAATGAGCGGACTTGACCCGGAAGTACATGTCATTGTAGAAATCGGATCCATTATCACTGATGACGGGCTGGAAATTATCGCCAAAGGCCCCGATATTGCCATAAACCACCCCAATGAAATCCTTTCTTTAATGGATGAGTGGAGTCTGGAGCACCATCAATTATCAGGACTTTTGGATCGCATCACGGCCTCTCCTTACAGCTGCCAGCGCGCTGAGAAGGAGACAATTGAATTTCTTTCCCGATATTGTCAGAGAGGAGAGTCTCCCCTTTGCGGAAATTCGGTATGGCAAGACCGTCGGTTTTTGGCAAGGCACATGCCCCGCCTGGATGCCTTTTTGCATTACCGCAATATTGATGTTAGCTCAATCAAGGAACTGGTTAAAAGGTGGTATCCCACTATTCCCACATTCAAGAAAAAAAAGGCCCATCTGGCGATGAGCGACATTGAAGAATCTATCAAGGAGATGAAATATTATCGTGAAAAGGTGTTTATTCAGCCTTAGAAAACCACATTCTCAGACAGCCTCCTCGGGAGAATACCCCGCATGAAATCAATAAATGAAAAATCAAGCATCGTTTTCTTATGTGTGATCGGCATATCGTGCGTGGCTTACGGGATGGGCGAAGGGAACAACACAGTTTTCGTCGTGGGACTCATTTTTATTATTGTCGGATACCTTTTTATCAGAAGCAAACTAAAGGAATCCATACGGAAAAAGTCTTAATGGCGGCCCAGCCTTTTGGGCCCTCGGCGCTTGACAATTGAGATCAACCGTAATAGAAACCCCCTAATTTCTGCAAAAGTCCAACTGTCTATTTTTGACAGGATAAACCCTCCGGAGCAAGCAAGGATAGTCTGGATTATTTTGGTCTTGTAAATCAAAACACCTATCCTGTTTTTGATTTGCTACTGATACTATTAGCACCTCGGAGTCATTTATGCAGTTAATTCAAATTAAAAACCGATTCAATTTGTGTCTACTTTATATTGAGGCTCTTTTCAACAGTGCCACAAAATGCATTAATTCCATTAGTAGGTTTTAGCCAAATACAGCCATGACTATCCGGGGAAAAAGAACACTATGGTAACACAGGATTCATAAAAGAATGTATATGATAAAAAAATCTTGAAAATCCTGTAATCCTGTCTAAAGGTCCTTTTAAAAGGCGAACTGTTGCTATTTTTTTTCAAAGGTTCATTAACGACGGCATTTTCTTTCCATGATTGTAACACTTGTGTTGCGCAGATATTTGGAAATGGAGCATCAACTGCATGAAATTACATGAATATCAGTCTAAAGAGATTTTCGGAAAATCAGGAATACCTGTCCCTAAGGGCCAAGTCATAACTGAGTCGAATCAAGCTTTAAAGGCAATTAAGGTCATCAACGGCCCTCCCTGGGTTATAAAGGCCCAGGTCCATGCCGGAGGTCGAGGCAAGGCGGGTGGTGTAAAGGTGGAAAATGATCCAGCTAAAGTGGTCGCAGCCGTGGAGTCTCTGCTTGGGAAATCATTAATGACCAAACAGGCAGGACCTGAAGGAGTGATTGTCCACCAGGTACTCATTGAGGAAGGCGTTGATATTGAACATGAATTTTATTTGAGCATGGTGGTTGACAGATCGACTGCCAGCCCGGCTTTAATCTTCAGTCAGGCCGGGGGTATGGAAATTGAAGAGGTTGCTGCCAAATCTCCCGGGCTCATCTTAAAAGAGCACATTGATCCCGCTGTTGGATGGATGCCTTACCAGGCTAGAAACTTGACCTACAAACTAGATTCGCCTTTATCGCCAGACACAGCAAGAGGGCTGATGTCTGTCATGGCCAGCGTGTATAAAATTTTTTTGTCCCATGACTGCTCTCTTGTTGAGATTAATCCGCTCGTAATTACCAAGGATGGAGGCGTTGTTGCGCTGGATGCTAAAATCACTATTGATGACAACGCATTATACAGACAAAAGAATATCTTGAAACTTGATGATCCCAAGGAAAAAGATCCCCTCGAGTTGATGGCAGAGAAGTATAACCTCAATTATATTAGACTGGACGGAAACATAGGCGCCATGGTAAATGGTGCAGGCCTGGCCATGGCGACCATGGATGTTATCAAGTTGGCTGGTGCAGAGCCTGCCAACTTTTTAGATGTTGGTGGAGGGGCCAGCGAAGACATGATTACTAAGGGTTTCGAAATTATCATCAAGGACAGCCGTGTAAAGGCCATTCTCATTAATATCTTTGGGGGAATCCTTAGGTGCGATGTCCTGGCAAGGGGCGTCCTTGCTGCAGCAAAAAAAATACGCCTTCATGTTCCCTTGATTGTAAGGTTAGAGGGAACCAATGTAGAAGAAGGTAGAGCAATTCTAAAAAACTCGGATTTAAAATTTTTGGTAGCCAAAGATCTTGCGGAAGCGGCGGGGTTGGTCGCAAAGCAGGTTTCTTGAAGGATTAATTATGAGCATACTTGTAGACGAGAATACTCGAGTCGTTGTTCAGGGTATTACCGGTCGGGAAGGCACTTTTCATACAAAACAAATGCTTGATTATGGGACAATCGTGGCCGCTGGAGTCACACCCGGAAAGGGGGGCCAGAAGTTCGAGAGCGTGCCGGTTTTTAACACGGTCCAGGAGGCCGTGGCGAAGGAAGGAGTAAATACTTCCTGTATTTTTGTACCCCCGCCATTTGCAGGTGACGCAGTTATTGAGGCGGCCTCTGGAGGTTTGGAGGTCATTGTATGTATTACGGAAGGAATTCCCGTGCTTGATATGGTCAAAGTAGCCCGCTTTTTAAGAGATAAGGAATCGGTCCTCATCGGTCCCAATTGCCCTGGCATTATCTCGCCCGAAAAGAGCAAGGTGGGAATCATGCCCGGGCCTATACACAGACCCGGGGATATGGCAGTTATCTCAAGAAGTGGAACCTTAACCTATGAAGTGGTCGATCAATTGACCAGAGCGGGCTTCGGCCAGTCCACATGCATCGGTATTGGGGGCGATCCCATTGTTGGCACCTCATTTATTGACCATCTTAAGAGGTTCAAAAAGGATCCGGAGACAAGAGGGGTCATTCTCATTGGGGAAATCGGTGGCACTGCCGAAGAAGAGGCGGCCGAATACATCCGGAGGGAATTCAATAAACCCGTGATCGCATTCATTGCAGGTCAAACAGCACCGCCGGGAAGACGTATGGGTCATGCCGGTGCCATTATCTCGGGTGGCCAGGGCAAGGCAAAAGATAAAATAAATGCCCTTCAGGCGGCGGGCATTACCGTGGCCGTGAATCTTTCGACTCTGGGGAAAACTGTCCTCGAGGTTATGGATTAGAAACGCCATTTGAACACCTCTTGACTCTGCGTGGCCTTGGTGATAAACTTTAGTGAAATCTTAGCATAACGGCTTTCCATGAACCTGAGAGCCATACAAGGCAGCAGAGATCCCATGGATAAAGTTTTTAACATAACCGACAGACTTAAAGATAAAAAGCGAAAACAGCAAGCAGAGCTTTACCGGAACAAGATTGAAACGATTCAGAGGATTGTTCAATGTGCTTCATGCCATTTCAAATGCGCCATGTGCGGTCATCATTTGAACACCACTGATTCATCCTGTCCACCGACTTTGGCTTCCTCAGGCCTTAATCTATGCGAAAATTGTCGTGCTGAGTTCGAAGATTTCCTGGAAATTTCAAGAGGGGAAAAGACATCCAACATTTTCTGGCACAACGATGAATGGGGCAAACTATGGGCTGCATGGATGGTCTTCCACCAGGCCGTCAGCGAGTTCAAAAGATCTACCGAATTTCAACAATTGGTTACTGACGATTGACTTTTTTGATGAGGGAAAAGAAAGTAGGAACGAATCCGGCAACTTGCACTTTGGTGATTGACAGGTACTAAAGGTCAATCAAAAATAGTCAATCGAAAATCACATAAGCGGAGGTACCTTGATGTTTGGTATAGGTATGCCGGAATTGATCATTATACTGATCATTATTTTGATCATCTTTGGGGCAGGCAAGCTGCCAGAAATCGGCAGTGGAATAGGAAAAGGAATTAAGAATTTCAAAAAGGCCAGTCACGAATCCCAAGAGGAAATAGAGGCCCCAAATGATAAAAAAGACAATGAAAAGGACAAAAGTTAGCTACCGTCTTGAGTTCAAAAGGGGATATCATCCTCCGGAACATTGATCGGTTCTTCCACAGGATAGCGCTCGTCCATGGGTTCTGCTTTACCCTCCTTTCCAGCAGGGCCGAGCATTTGCATGGTTTGAGCAACTACCTCAGTAGTATAACGCTTGTTACCATCCCTGTCTTCCCAGGCCTTTGTTTGTAACCTCCCCTCGATATAGACCTGACTACCTTTATGTAAATATTCTCCGCAAATTTCGCCAAGGCGTCTCCATGCCACAATTCTATGCCACTCGGTGCGTTCCTGCTTTTCACCTGTCTCCCTATCTTTCCATTCCTCAGATGTGGCGATGCTGAAGTTAGCCACAGGTGCGCCGCTGGGCGTGTATCTCACTTCAGGATCTCTTCCCAATCTTCCAATCAATATTACCTTGTTTATGCCTGCCAACTCCTGCTCTCCTTTCTTTTTATTTTTAGTACTTGGAAGGCTCGCCCAAGAGTGAACGTTTCTCCAGTTTAAGGCACACTATCATAATGGGAAAAGAGAAATCAAGGTCAATCCATAAATAGATTCGTTTCTCATCAAAGAAAAGGCGCAATTAGTAAGAGATTCCCTATTGACTGCCGATGACTAAAGGGTTAAGCTATTGTTTATTCAGCGAAATGACTATGTTTTTTTGTGGTTCAATAACCTCGGGTTTTGATCTCTGGATTTCCGCTCCGGCGGGAATCATAAGGGTATTAAAACCGCATACTTCAAAAGAAGGACAAAAATGATCAAAATCATTCCCTTGGGAGGATTAGGAGAAATCGGGTTGAATATGATGGCCATCGAATATGGGGATTGCATCCTTGTGGTGGACGCCGGGCTAATGTTCCCTGATGATTACATGCACGGCGTAGACTTGGTGATCCCTGACTTCCAATACCTCAAAGATAACAAAAACAAGGTCAACTCAGTTATCCTGACTCACGGTCATGAAGATCACATAGGCGCAATGCCGTTTTTCCTGAATGAGTTTGCCATCCCTGTATTTGGCACCAAGTTTACCTTGGAGATTCTGAAGGAAAAGCTTAAGGAACACAATCTCATTGAACAGGCGGATCTTCGAACAATAAATGTGGGAGATCTTACTCAGGTCGGGCCTTTCAAAGTTGAGTATATAAGCGTGAACCACAGTATCGTAGGTGGCGTTGGTCTTGCCATTGACACACCGGAAGGCACGCTTATACATTCGGGAGACTTTAAGATCGATCCAACTCCTGTAGACAGCCAATTTACAGATCTGATTCGATTTGCACACTTTGGGGAAAAGGGTGTCCTTGCCCTTTTTTCGGATTCAACCAATGCGGAAAAAGAAGGATTTACTTTGAGTGAAAGGGAAGTCAGAAAAACCCTGTCAGACCTTTTCCAAACCTGTACTGGTAGGGTTATTGTCGCCAGTTTCGCATCCAATATCGGCCGCATCCAGCAAGTCATTAATCTGGCAGTAGAATGCGGCCGGAAAGTGATCTTTAATGGAAAAAGTATGATCACCAATGTCCGTATCGCCAGGGAACAGGGGTTTATCAGCATGCCTGAGGATGTGCAAGTCAGCGAACGAAAAATAGAGCAACTTCCCGATGAAAACATTGCTATCATCACCACCGGGAGCCAGGGAGAACCCATGTCAGCCCTGACCCGAATGGCACAGGGAAAGCACAAAAGCGTTAAAATCAAGCAGGGAGATACCATCATCCTTTCTTCACGTTTTATTCCCGGCAATGAAAAAGCAATCACTTCAGTCATAAACAGTCTCTTTCGCATGGGGGCAAACGTTGTTTATGAAAAGGTTTCTGATATACACACATCCGGTCACGCGAAAAGAGAAGAACTAAAGTTAATGCTGAGCCTGGTGAAACCGCGGTACTTTATGCCCATTCATGGTGAATACAGGCATCTTGTAAGGCATGCGCAGTTGGCTTTGGACATGGGTTTGCCTGAAGATCATGTTTTGCTTGCGGAAGACGGGGCTGTCATCTGTTTTGAAAACCAAAAAGCGCGAATTGAAGATCCCGTGCACACCGGCAGGATACTTGTGGATGGAAAAGGGGTCGGCGATGTTGGAGAGAAGGTTCTGAAAGACCGGAGGAGGCTGAGCGGACACGGGATGGTTATTGTCCTACTGGGTGTGGATGAAAAGACCGGAGACACAATCTTTGGCCCGGATCTCATCTCTCGTGGATTTGTGTTTGAGGACGAGAGTGGAGCCATACTTGAAGATGCCAAGAGTATTGTGCTTGAAGTGCTTAACGAACAGGAACGGCCCACCCCCATAGAGTGGGCTGAAGTGGAATCGGATATAATAAGGCAACTAAGACGTTTTTTTCATAAAGTTATTGAGCGGAGTCCGCTTGTGCTGACTACTATCGTCCCGATGTGAAACCTGTTGTCTGATCACATTGTGAGTGGGCTATGTTGATAGTTGCGTATTTGGCATCAAAATAGTAAAAAGTTGTAACAGTTTAGCTGTTTGAAAATAGTGCAAAAAGGGCCGTGGATATCTCTTTCAGAAGGGCCGCAAAAAACTGCATCATTCCATTGAACGGCAGATTGGCCTTAAAACTCAACCCAGGAAAGCCCCATAAGACAGACTCCTTTATAACAGTAGTCTTCTCTGCCTGCTCCACGCCCCTGTACAAGGCCAAGGGGGCGTTCGACAAGCTTTCAAGAATTTGTGTTGCGGCCCTTCTGAAAGAGATATCCACGGCCCGATAATCCAATGATGATTTTTTCAAAGCGTTAAACTGTTACAAAAAGTTCAAACATATTGACAGTATGAATATTGCTTTTTTAAGTCCTTCGCGTTTCCTATGCGTACGGACGTCATATAAAATCGTTATGTGATTTTTCAAGGGTGATCAAAGTTGAATCGCACATCAAATGCAAAGGGTAAAACGGATAAACCGGCACATCCCATCAGAAAAGAGATCCGGGGACTTGTTTTTCTTCTTGTAGCCCTCATTGCAGGCGGAAGTTTATTGTTTTATTCCCCTGCGGATAAGCTTTTTTGGAATGTGACAGGACCTGTGGGTAAGGCTCACAATCTTTTTGGTACCATCGGTGCGCATCTGGCCGGTGGGATGTTTTTTCTGGTCGGCTTCTCTTCATTCTGGCTGGTGATAATAGCCCTTACAATGGCCTTTCTTTCATTCCGGGAACGCCCTATCTCCTCCCCCATTAAGAGCACGATTTCCTCCCTGGCCCTGCTTGCCTCATTCTCAGGCATTTTAAGCTTGCAGTTAAAAGTTGTAAGCTTCCGGGGTGAACAGATCCGTGCCGGAGGGCTTGCGGGTGACGAGTTGGCCGAATTAACTACGAGTTTTCTCAACTATTTTGGGGCTTATGTTTTATTTCTGGCGGTTTTCATCATCTCTCTCATGGTCGTATCACACCTTTCCTTAGGCTGGCTCTTTTCCAAGTTGGGCCTGTGGATCCTGGGCGCCCTGAGACACATTAAAGAGGCGCTAAACAAAAGAAGGGAGCGCAAGAGAAGGTCCCGTAAGAGCATGTCGGCAAGGGCAAAAATCAAATCAAAGCCAAAGGTTACCATTGTAAAGCCAAAACGAGCGCCCGAAAAAAAGCCTGAACAGGAGCGATTCGCTTTTATGAACGTGGCTGGCGAATTTAAGCTTCCCCCTGTTGACCTTCTTGATGACCCGCCTGAGAGGGAAGACACCAGCATTCAACGAGGAAGTCTGGAGATGAACGCCAGGCGTGTTGAAAAAAAACTGGCAGACTTTGGCGTTGAAGGAGACGTCATCGAGATCCTTCCCGGTCCTGTTATCACTATGTACGAATACAAGCCTGCTCCGGGAATAAAAATCAGCAAGGTAGCTGGACTCTCTGATGACCTTGCCCTTGCACTCAGGGCCCCCAGTGTTCGGATCGTAGCCCCTATACCAGGAAAAGCAGCCATTGGAATTGAAATCCCCAATAACAGGAGGGAACTGGTGGTTTTGAAAGAGCTGCTTTCAAGTCCTTCATACAGGGAATCGAAACATGAGTTGCCTATTGCCCTCGGCAAGGATATTACCGGAACGCCTGTGATCACGGACCTTACAAAGATGCCTCATCTCCTTGTTGCCGGCGCCACTGGAGCAGGCAAGAGCGTCTCCATAAACACCATGATCAATAGTCTCCTGTTCAAGGTCTCTCCGGAAATGGTCAGATTTCTTATTATCGATCCAAAGAGGATTGAACTCTCCATTTACCATGATATCCCCCACCTGCTCCATCCGGTGGTGGTCCAACCAAAAGAGGCCACCAAGGCACTAAGATGGGCCGTGGAAGAGATGGAAAGGAGATATATGCTCCTTTCTGACAGGGGCGTCAGAAATATCAACAGCTATAACCGCAAGATTCTCAAAAGCCAAAAAAAAACAGGGTCCCCAGATGATACCGACGACGCCAACAAGCCTTTGCATTACATCATCCTCGTTATAGATGAATTAGCAGATCTTATGATGGCCTCCTCCAGGGAGGTGGAAGAAGCAATCACTCGCCTGGCCCAGATGGCCCGTGCCGCAGGTATCCATCTCATTATTGCAACACAACGCCCTTCTGTAGACGTCCTTACAGGTATTATCAAAGCCAATTTCCCGGCTCGAATCTCATTCCAGGTTTCCTCCAGGGTTGATTCAAGAACCATCCTCGATTCAATGGGGGCCGAGAATCTTTTGGGTGAAGGGGACATGCTGTTCATGCCTCCAGGGGTGGGACGTATTATGAGGATTCATGGAGCATACGTGTCTGAAGAAGAAACAAAAAGAGTAACTGATTTTCTGAGGAACCAGAGGAAGCCGGATTATGACGATACTGTATTGTCCGAGATAGCCAGGAGCACAGAGTCAGAAGAAGAGGAGGTGGAACTGGACGAGAAATATGATGAGGCAGTAGAAGTGGTGTTCAAAACAGGTCAGGCCTCAATTTCCATGTTGCAGCGCAAGCTTAGAGTTGGGTACAACCGGGCTGCCAGGATGATTGAAGCCATGGAAAAAGAAGGGATTGTGGGCCCCTCAGATGGGGTCCGGCCGCGGGATGTTTACGGCAGAAAGTGAATGATTAATGAGAAGATCCTTCGTAATTTTGATTTTATTGCTTTTACTATTACAGAATGGGACTGCATTTGGTAACGCTCATCTTACCAATATCCTTGAAGGCATCAGGGAAAAGTATGGCAATCTTCCTGGCCTCAGTATTTCCTATGCACGTGAAGTGACTACCCAATCCATGTCCATGCTTGGGGACCAGGTCACGGGAGATCTGGCTACTGGCCAGATGTTTTTCAAACCTCCCTACTTCCTGAGGCTGGAGCAGAAAACACCCAGCATAGAGACCCTTATTGCCAATGAGGACACGCTCTGGTGGTACATCCCTGACAAAAAACGCGCACACAAGTATTCCTCCCAGGAGTTTGGAAAGGAGTTAAGGCTCTTAAGCGACATATTTCGCGGCCTCACCCAGGTGACGAAGAATTTTCAAATTGTGATGAATGATCAAACTGAGCAGGGAAATTATCAGATTGAACTCATACCTGATCCGCCCTGGCAAGAAATTGATCGAATCGTACTTACCGTGACGACTGCGTATGATATCCAGATTGTGAATATCCACAATCGGTTGGGAACTACAACACGGTTCACACTCGAAGGTTTGACTGTTAAAAAGACCTTTGAAAAGGGCTTCTTTAAGTTTGTAGTCCCGGTAGGTGTTCAGTTGCTGGAGGAAAAAAGTTAACTTAACATCAATATTCTGGATTTTTTAAAACTGCTATGAAACCCGTAAAGAAAAAACAAATGCTCTCCTCATCCCTTCAATATCAGTTGTCCTCATTGGAAGAACAGGCTGCCCAAAGAAGTATCCATATTCATTATGACCTGCTCGAGGCAGCAGGGTTAAAACTGAAGGGAGGGATCTGCAAGATAAACGGAGAATATCACCTCTATGTTGACCGGCGAAAATCTATTGCCGACAAGATAGAAATCTTGCAGGATTGTCTTAATCAGCCTGTTCCCGAAGAAACCACTTGACTGTTGCCAATTAAAAATAATCAATCGGAAGCCATGCCACCATTGACCTTTATAAACCTAAAGAAAATCGCCCATCGACAATCATCACCTTGGGCCAGAGGACTTGCTTTCATCTTACTGGCTTTATGGCTTTTTGACCCCGGCATATCAAATGCCAAACAGGATCCTCCCTGTTTGAAGAATTTCACATCTGCGGATGCGCTTATAGTGGCCCACCCCAATGGTCAAATCTTTTTAAAGAAAAATGAATTAAAAAAATGCGTTCCCGCTTCCACAATCAAACTTTTGACAGCCCTCACGGCAATTCATCACCTCGGAACCTCCTACAGGTTCCCGACAGAATTCTACATGGACACTGTTAAGAATCTCAAGATAAAGGGCTTTGGCGATCCTCTCCTGGTCTCAGAAGCCTGGCAGGAGATTTCAGATGAACTGGCAAGGAAAACAAAAGAGATTAATGATCTAATACTGGATGACACCTATTTCTCTCCGCACATTGTAATTCCAGGCCGAAAATATTCCACAAACCCTTATGATGCGCCTGTTGGGGCCTTATGCGCCAATTTCAACACAGTCTTTTTCCATCGTAATCAACAGGGAAGGATCGTTTCATCTGAACCTCAGACACCCCTGATCCCATTTGCCAGAAAAAAAATCGAGAAGCTGGGTCTAAAACGGGGACGGTACACCTTTTCCCACGATCAGAGAGAGGCAGCACTGTATGCCGGTAACCTTCTAATGCACTTTTTAAGAGAAAAGGGGTTTAAATTTAAGGGGAAAATCTACCTAGGTGTCATAGAACCCGGAGATAGGCTGTTTTACACCTACCGATCCAGATTTACCCTGGAAGATGCTTTAAGAAAGATGATGGCATTTTCTAATAACTTCATGGCAAATCAGATCTTTATTGCCCTGGGAGCCCGGGTATATGGTCCGCCCGGCACGCTTGCAAAAGGGGTGAAGGTGGTTTCCGACCTTGCCAAAAGTCAACTCCACATGCAACCTATTAAAATTGTTGAAGGTTCGGGAATTTCGAGAAACAACCGCATTTCGGCCCTCGATATGCTAACGATCTTAAAGGCATTTAAACCATATCGGCATCTTCTTAGAAGAACAGGCGATGTTCTTTACAAAACCGGCACCCTTAGAGACATAAGTACACGAGTAGGATACATAGAAGGACCATCAAAGGCTCCTCATTATTTTATTATATTTCTTAATCGTCCCGGCGCACACATAAATTCTTTAATGGAGTGTCTAAAAGAATCGCTCATTGATCTCGAGTGAAGTAAGTTATGGATAAGAAGCCCACTTTTCAATTGAGCTGACCTTTTCAATTGTTTATCTTATACATTTTCAACATGGCTGAATAGAGCCCCAATAACTCCATATTTCACCATCCTCCCGCCTATAGCAGGATGGCCGAATCGAATGGACATTTACCTGAAATTAACTCCGTTTCGCACATCATTTTCAGAACCTCCTCTAGCACTTCCAAATCCCCCAGGTCTTGACTTCGATTGGATTTCTTCTTTGATTCGATTCGAATCATCCAGGCCGATTAACAAAACTGCTACCGCCTATACTGACCATGTGTTCGCTTTTCCCATATTTTTCCAAAATTCATACCTTCAATGGAAGTAATCAGATCAATAAGGATCGGTTCATACCCCATCCAAATAATCTGGTCCGGTTGGTTCAGTAAAATCTTTTTCCAAAAGTGGCAGGAAACCAAACCCAAATTACCGCAGGGCCGCCATAATCCTTAACTACAAAAAAACCTTGTATTCTGTATTGAGTGCCTTTGCTCAACGCCTGGCCATATCTTTACCTATGGAGCGTTTCCTATTCTCCATTTCAGAAATATGGTTCAGCAAACTCTACTGTAATCGACTCTCTCATGCTTGGCTAATCAGGATGATCAGGATACTATGCAAATGCGCAGAAATTTATCGCGAACTCCGAAGAAACCCTATTAGCGAAAGCGGCTTTTTGTAGCTTTCCCCCTCAGGATAATGGCTCAGAACGAGTTTTTTTTCAACGGTAACCCCCTTAAACTGCTGCCTACCTTTCCCCTTGCCACCTATTTCGATAACAATTTTTTCATTTTCATGTTCAACAATGAAATCAGGAGTCTTAGCCCCCCGCTTCGTCTTCAGATAGTGAAATCGGTAACCTTTCATAGTAAGCATCTCTGCAAAGAAGTCTTCTCGAATAGCCCTGATACACCGATCCCAATCCTGGTAAAGGAGACGAAACGGAAGAAACATCAAGACCTTGGGTTCTTTGAGTACGTTGGTTCCCTTAGGGTAAATAGGGTTAAGAATAAAGGCCTGGGAAAGAAGCTTCACAAACAGTTCGGATTTGTATTTTGTAATACCGAGATTTTTGGAAATCGAGGAAAAATTGATCCCGTCAACCTCTGATCTTCCAATAAATTCCAAAGTTTTCTCGATTCTTTCAATATCATCGAATCGAAGATTGGATACCATTGGGATATCCCTGCGAATTACCTTGGAACAGATATTCTTAAGAAGGGGCATATAATCCGGTTCTTCGAGAGAAAATGGAAAAAGCCTGCCCTTCAAATATTCGTCAAAAAGATGATGAAATCTCATGTGATCTGCCTTCCATCGATCCTTGATAATGTCATTTATCGTAAGTTCGGGAATCTGAATATTCTTAATAAAAAGAAGGTATTCTCCGAACGAAAATGGATACATAAAGCGAAGTAGTATTCTACGAGAGAGATCATAAGAAGAATCAAGGAGTGACAGTGATACTGAACTGGTAAATATTAGCCGAATATCTAAAAAATCATATATCTTTTTTAAATCCTTTGCGTATTCCTTGCAGAAATGGATTTCATCTATTAATAAGGTCTTAACCTTATATTGTTCCCAAAGAATTCTGGCCGTTTGGAAAAAGCTTGCTTCTGTCAGAGTATCGGCAGAGAGGTAAAACGAATCAGGATCGGAGAAGGCAACTTGTTTGAGGAGGACGGTCTTTCCCACCCCGCGTGGTCCAACGATACCGATGAAATGCTTACCGAGTTCTGCTCGGATTTGCCCGAAAAGATGCCTTGTACGAGTAAAAATGTTCCCATCTTCCTTGGCCCGTTCATTTAATTCCAGCAATTCAGGTATATCCATTTAAACTCCAACGCATGAAAATTTGCGCTCTGGTCACTTTCTTGACAAGGCGTAATGCTTTTTAGTCAATAAAACTACATAAAGATATTCATTCTGTCAACTCTTTTTCTTATTTGCCGTTAAATAAATAAGAGCCTTTCCATAGTAATTATCCTGAGCACTGAAGGAGCATCCCTCAGGGCGAGCTTAGGGCGAGGATAAAAGAGGTGCCAAAAGACAAGAAACTTGTGTTGATCTGCAACACAGGTGTCCGTTTTTACGAGACACAGGTGACGCTGGACCAGGTGGGGATACAGGGTACCTAAAATATCCAGGGGGTGGTGTGGCAGCCTTGATATAGTCGGGGCTTGATCTTTAGAGCTATCATCCGTTTCTGAGCCATGTTTCCTCCTTGATCCTCTTGATGATTTTGGGGATGAAAAATGAAAAAACAAGAAGGGTTATTGAAAAGAAAACTTTAAAAGATAACAGCTCTCCCCAATTGCCAGAGGCCCATACATCTTTAAGAGCCCCACCGAAAAAGGTTA
>CP070700.1:1629734-1650982 GCA_020349865.1 Desulfobacteraceae bacterium | reverse complement strand
TACAGATTTCCACGCAAAATGCAAGAAAAAAATGACCTCAATCAAAAAAAATGTGGGAAATGCTGAAGGCAGGCTGTTAGAATGATTCAAATGACGGACTGATGTGAATCTGCGACTGCCTGCGCCCAGTCGCCAGGGATGGAACCGTTAGTGTCTGAACCGCAGACCTGCAATCAGTCAAACCTTAAGACTTTTGCTCCCCGTATTTTCCGGTCTTTAAGCTCGGCCAATGCCATGTTTGCCTCTTCCAACCTGAATTCCTGGACTTCGGGTCTTATGGGAATTTGGGCGGCCAATTCTAAAAATTCGCTGATATCTCTCCTGGCCACATTGGCGACGCTCTTTATCTCCTTTTCAAGCCAGAGATGAATGGGATAATCCATTTTTAACAGATACTCTTTATCCACATCCTCTTTTTGAATGGCATTTATAACCAGTCTTCCCCCACCCCTTAAGTTTTTCAAGGCCTCAACAATCGGCTTCCAGACAGGTGTGGTGTCGATGATGGAATCAAGTTTTTCGGGTGATGCTTCTTCGGTGTCGCCGGCCCAGAACGCTCCAAGTTCTTTGGCAAAGTCTCTTTCCCTTTCACTTCTGGCAAACACGAATACCTTGGATGCCGGGTATTTGTGTCTCGCCATCTTCATAACAAGGTGAGCTGAAGCCCCGAATCCCGTGAGTCCCAGGTTTTGGCCGTCTTTAATGCCGGCTAATCTGAGGGAACGGTAGCCGATGGCGCCGGCACACAAAAAGGGGGCTGCTTCGGAATCCGAAAACAGATCAGGAATTTTATAGGCGAAGTCTTCACGGACGACAGTATATTCTGCATACCCTCCGTTGGCATCCCTGCCCGTGGCCTTGAAGTTTTCACACAAATTTTCTTGCCCCTGGAGGCAGAACGTGCATTTGCCGCAGGTCGAATTGATCCAGCCAATTCCCACCCTGTCTCCGATTTTGAATTTATTTGCCTTACTACCTCTTTTTTCCACTCTTCCAACGACTTCATGCCCCAGAACAACCGGAAATTGGGGCGGAGGCGTTCTCCCTTCAATTTCATCAAGCTCTGTATGACACACCCCACAGGCTGAAACCCTTACCAAAATCTCCGTTTCTCCGGGTTGGGGAACCGGCAGATCTATCATTTTAATAGGGTTTCTGTTTTCCTCAAAACTGGAGATCCCATTCAACACCATTGCCTTCATTTTCATTAACCTCTTCTTTTTTCCGAAAGACTCATTGTTTATTTCCTTTGTTTTCCACAAAGCATATACCGCATTGCAATCAAACGTCTGTTATTTATAAAGGTCATTGCGAACGAATGTGAAGCAATCTCAATAGGATAGGTTGTAACTTCGCGTTGCTTCGACTCGGTCGAGTAGTAGGGCCTTGAGCCATTCGACCATGCGGCCTTTCGGCCCCGAGACTTGTCGACGAGCTTAAGTCGAGGCGCTCTTGGCCTAGGGGCTCTCGACAGGCTCACTGCTTAAAGGTTTTTCGCGGGCTCGCGGTGACATGATTGCAACCTCATATTATAATAGATTCATACCGTTTGTTAAAAAGAAAAGTCAAAGATCTATAGTGAGAATATTACTTTTCGATTGTTCCGAAGAGGTAAATCAGACAAGAAATAGTATTGATGTAGGTATCGGGGCCAGTAATGGCCCCGATACAGTTAAAGGAGAGATTTTCATTTATACGGGAGCAGTTTTCCACCTTGATAAATATTTCTCGAGTAATAGTCGGTTACCTGCATACCATCTTTATCAAAGCTCTTGTCTCCTGTGACGCCATTATAGACCTTACTTACCGCATACAAGGCCTTGGCAATCTTATCAGTATCAGTGCTTCCTGCCATACTCAGGGCCAGTGCAGCAACCCAGGTGGCGTCATAGGCGTATGCACCAAAGGCTGTTTGTTTGGCATCTTTACCATAT
Organism: Desulfobacteraceae bacterium; assembly: GCA_020349865.1. Next base: position 1,649,048 of record CP070700.1, on the reverse strand, counting down.
TTCTCCTGGTAAGCATCCTGGTAATCTTTAAGACGGGCCCCTGTTGTTGTGCCGATGACAAGACCTTTTATTCCTTCAGCAGATTCCGGAATTACCTCATTGCTCCACATAGTCATGTAATCAGCATACCAACCCTTAGGGGGTTTCAATCCCATCTCATAGGCCTGTTTTAGGATGAGTTTGCTCTCTGTTCCGTAAGCAGTAAAAAAGACTGCATCCGGTTTCTTTGCAAAAAGCCGTTCGATTTCAGCCCGGTAATCGGTCTTCTTTTCGTCGTACCTGACTGCCTCTACCCACTTTTTACCGGCCATGTTTATGGTTTTTTCGGTCCAGATCTCAATCCCTATGCCAAAGGGATTGTTCACCGTTATCGATGCGAATGTCTCGGCACCACTTTCAAGGGCAAATACAGCCAACATGGTCCCCATGACCTCATCCAAGCCTATTATGTTAAAAAAGTAAGGTCCAATTTCTCTAAGCTTGGGAGAGGTGGAGGCTTCGGCGATCTGGATTACCTTTTTTGAATTTGTCCACTGTCCGGTGGGCAAGCTTATCCCACTTGAATAGGCCCCTATGATCAAAGGCACCTTGTTAATCTCAACAAGTTTGTGGACGGCATCCATTCCGCCCTTAGCGCTGGATTCGGTGTCCTCCCAGATGATCTTTAATGGGCTGCCATTAATGCCTCCGGCGGCGTTGATTTCTTCTAAGGCCAGCTCTTCTCCTCTCTTCATGTCAAGACCCTGTACAGCATTTGTCCCGGTCAAAGGACCGATGGAGCCTATAACAACAGGGTCAGCCGCCACCGATGAAGCAGATACTCCGACAGTTAACAGCCCTGCCAAAAGAAATATGCCAATTATGGAAAAACCTAATCTTTTCATCTTTTACCTCCTTTACCTTCATGGTTAACATAAATGCCACTGCCTCATTAGTGCGTTTCGCTCTTTCTTTTCCTCACCTCCTTTCAGCTTAACGAATCTGAACTTCTAAAACTCATCGGAATCAGAGTGCTTACTTTTATTTCTGAGCGAAGCGGAGCTAAGTTCTTACCCTCCCAGATATGCCTCCCTGATCTTTTCATTGGCAAGTATCTTGTCCGCTCTATCCTCAAACTCGTTCTGACCCATCACCAGTACGTAACCTCTGTCAGAGATACTCAATGATTGAAACGCATCCTGTTCTATAATAACGATGGCCCTGCCCATTTTACCATGTATATCTGCGATAGTTGAGAATACTTCCTCCGAGACCTTTGGAGAAAGTCCTGCTGAGGGTTCATCCAGCATAAGCAGTTCCGGGTCTGTCATCAAGGCCCTGGCCATGCCAAGCATCTGCCTTTGACCGCCACTCAGGGTTCCCGCCTTTTTCCTTGCTCTGTCAGCCAGGATGGGAAAGAGTTCAAATGCCTTGCTTATTTTATCTTTAATGACCTCTTTGCTTTTAACAAAACCGCCCATCTCAAGGTTCTCTTTCACCGTAAGGGATGGAAATACGTTCCCGAGTTGAGGAACATAGCCAAAACCTCTGTTAACCTTTTCATGAGGTTTAAGCCGGGTAATGTTTTCGTTCTTCCAGTAGATGTCTCCCTTGAATATAGATATATAACCCATGACAGCCTTTAGCAAGGTTGATTTCCCGGCCCCGTTGGGACCAATGATGGTTATGACCTCCTTTTTCTCAAGATATATAGAGACCCCATGTAGAATCTCCGATTTTCCATATCCGGCAAAGATATTATTAACCTCAAGGATCTTCACGTAATAGCTCTCGCTTTCGAACTGCCTGAAAGGTAGGCCTCCAGCACCTTTTCGTTTCGCTGTATCTCCTCCGGCGTTCCTTCTGCAATCTTCTTACCGAAATCCAATACAATGACCTTGTCGCAAATCTCGCTGATAACCCTCATATTATGTTCTACCAGTAGAATGGTCTTCCCTTTTTCGTCCCTCAGATTCTTTATGGCAACAATAAGATCTTTAATAAGGGTAGGGTTGACGCCGGCTGTTGGCTCGTCTAACAAGATCAGTGTAGGGTCAGACATTAATATCCTCCCGAGTGATAAAAGTTTTTTTTGCCCCCCGGAAAGATTACCAGCGTACTCGTTTCTTAAGTCATAAAGTTGGATTAGCTCAAGTATCTCATACACATTTTTGATATACTCTTCTTGCTCTTTTTTTATTTTCAGAGGATGGAGAAGAACATTGAGCACCCTTTCGCCGATTTGATTCTTGGGCGCTAAGAGAAGGTTCTCCGCTACAGTCATTTTTTCAGGCGCTTCGCTTATCTGGAATGTCCTTCCAATCCCCATCATTGCAATTTTGTACGGTTCAATATCCTCAATCTTTTTTCCCTGAAAATAGATTTCCCCCATATCTTTGCGATAAAAACCGGATATCACGTTAAAGGAGGTGCTCTTGCCCGATCCGTTTGGGCCAATAAGCCCTGTAATACTGAGGGGTTCTACATCAAAACTCACTCCGTGAAGCGCTACGATGCCACCAAAGCTTTTATGAACATTTTCTAACCTAAGCATGATATCTCATTTTGAGTAAACTACCTTTTTTTCTTTAATAAATCCTTCCTTCATGAAAAGCATAGCCACTACAATCAATATACCTATCGCCACCATTCTAAGGCTGGCCAAGGTGACCTCTTCAACAGGAATATAATCTTTAAGGAAGCGGGTTGAATTGTAAAATATCATTATGATAACTGCCCCAAGAATCGCGCCTTTGTTATTAGCCTTCCCGCCGACAATAACCATGGCCCAGATTATAAATGTCTCCAGGGGTAAAAACTGATCCGGGCTTATAAAACCATGATAATGGGCCCAGAGGCAGCCGGCTAAACCACCAAAACTACCCCCTATGGCCATAACCTTCACGCGAAATTTTTTGACATCTTTACCCAGTGCCTGTGGAAGGTTGTCTCCTCCCTCCCTGAAACTTTTTAATACTCTCCCAAATGGAGATTGGGTAATTTTATTGATAATTGTATAAGTTATAAGCAGGCACACAAGTACAATCGCCAAATAAAAGAAGGGGTACGTATGAGCTGAAAATAGTGCGCGAAGGGGTTGCGGGATACCTCCAATGCCAAAGGAACCACCGACGTAAGGGCCTCCACCCACGACCCAGTCTTCATTTAAAAAGAAGATTCGAACGATTTCCGCGGCCGCAAGCGTGACAATAGCCCAGTAGTCCTCTTTGAGGTCGGCGGTAGGGATGGCTATTACATACCCAAAAACACCGGCCAAAATCATTCCTCCCAAAAGACCAAAAATAAAAGGCATATCAAACGTCAATACAACTATGGTCGATACATACGCCCCCAGACAAAAAAATGCCACTTGCCCGAAATTGGCCAATCCCGTAAAACCGTACTGGAGGTTAAGGCTTAGGCTCAAGATGCCATAGATCCCCATCATTATGGCCAAATAGACCAAGAAGTTAATAAGACCCATCAACCCTCCTTTTTCCTTCCCAAAATCCCGCGAGGTCTTATGAGCAATACCAAAATCAGCATGACAAAGCTTATGGCCGGTTTGTATCCGGTTGGGATAAATATATCTTTTGAGAAATCGAGAACTCCTCCCAGGTTTATTATCTTCCCGAAATTAATGTATAGGCCAAAGTTTTCAGCAAAACCAAGTACCAGAGCCCCCAGCATAGCCCCGTATGGGTTACCTATACCTCCCATGATAGTAGCACAAAATACCGGGACAATTATGGCAAAACCCATATAAGGTAGAATGTAGGTTTCCATACCTATCAAGATACCGCCCAGGGAGGCAAAGGTAATGGCTATGAACCACACATAGGTGATGATTTTTTCCGTGGCAATACCACTTGCCTGGGCCAGTTCCGGATTATCTGAGGAGGCGCGCATGGCCTTGCCGAGCTTGGTACGATGAAGCAATAAATGAAAGACAAACATGGCGGCCAATCCAACAAGAATAATCCAGATCTGCAGTGGTGTAATTCGAAAGTGTTCAGTAATGATTGGCCTTTGTAAGGCTATTGTGTAATTTTGGGCATCGGCCCCCCATATAGCCCTTATCGTGTTCCTCAGGGCAATGGCTAATCCCAGCGAGGTTACCATTATGATAATGCCGCTGGTGTTGCGCATCTTTTTAAACACTGCCCTATCAACCAATATGGAAAAGATTCCGGTTGCAACAGAGGCTATTATGGCAGCAGGTACAATGTGTAATCCCAAGGTTAAATTTAAAAAGAGGGCTAAATAGACCCCAACCACGGCAAATTCCGTATGGGCAAAATTTGCGAATCTTAATATATCATAAACTATGGTCAGGCCAAGGCTTAAAAGGGCCAGCTCAGACGCCCTAACAACACTATTGATCACAACCTGCGTAAAAGTCATAAAGGAGGGCCTGAAAAATGTAGTTTGTCGAAATTATTCCCATATCTGGCTAAAATTATTTAATATTTATTATCCTTCCCTCTGATTTGTCAAGGAAAACTTCTTAGCCAGCATTTATACAAATAACTTCTCCATCATAATAAAAAGATATTTCACGAAAAAAGATAGAATTCATACACAGCCAGCGGGCGCGGATGGTAAGGACTTGAACGGAATTCCCATTGACACTTACTGTTGCTTATATATAGTCTGAATGGATTGGAAAATTAACAATAATCAAGTAAGAAATTGCGTTTCGGAAAGAGGGGGTAAGACGTGAAAACACAGAAAATGCTTTATTTGTCTAAAAAAGATGTTGCAAAAGTAGATTTACCCATGGAGGAGATTATTCAAGCACTGGATGAGGCTTTCAAGGAAAAGGGGCTTGGCAAGGTAGAAATGCCGCCAAAACCGGGGATCCATACGATGCCTGATGCGTTTATTCATGCCATGCCGGCCTCTATTCCCAGCGTTGGAGCAGCAGGGTGTAAGTGGGTCAGCGGGTACCCGAAGAATTATAAGAAAAATCTGCCATATATCAACGGGCTGCTTATTCTAAACGACCCTGAAACGGGCGTTCCCCTGTCTGTGATGGACTGCATCTGGATTACCGCCATGCGTACCGGTGCCGCCACAGCAGTGGCGGCAAAATATCTGGCAAATTTGGATTCAAATACAATAGGAATTCTCGGATGTGGAGTTCAGGGCAGGACAAATCTGGAAGCACTTAAGATCATCATACCTGGACTCAAGGATGTTAAGGCCTACGATATTTCAAAGGATGCAGCAAACAAATATGCTGAAGAGATGAACAGAAAAACAGGGCTGAATATAGAAATTGTCAAGACCCCTAAGGAGGCAGTTGAGGATTCGGATGTCATTGTGACCGCGGGCCCCATACTTAAAGAGCCCAATCCTGCAATTGAATTTGATTGGTTAAAGCCGGGGGTGTTTGCCTCACCCGTTGACTTTGATTCCTATTTTAAGAAGTCCGCATTTGAGCATTGTGACAAATTTGTGACCGATGACCGGGAGCAGTGCCTCTACTATAAATCCCTGGGATATTTTCAACACATATCTGAGATTTACGCTGATCTTGGAGAAATAGCTGCTGGGTCAAAGCCGGGCAGAGCAAACAGAGATGAAAAAATAATCTGTGCAAATCTTGGTCTGGCCATGGATGACATGGTAACAGCCATAAAAATTTATAAAAGAGCAGTTGAAAACAATATCGGAACCTGGCTTGAACTCTAACAAACTTCAGTAACGGCCTTTTTAAACCGGCAGCCCAGATTCTCATCAACCCTAATAACCCTTCAAAATATTCTCGACAAAAGAAATAAAATATGATAATGGTTAAACCATTCTAAAGGAGTATCGATATGTTTCGCGAGGCCAAGCAGGGTAGAATCTATCAGGACGTGGTCGAACAGGTTCAAGAGGCCATTCTTCAGGGCAGACTCAAGCCCGGAAGCAAGCTGCCTGCGGAAAGAGAACTTAAGGAAATATTTAATGCCAGCCGAGGAACCCTCAGGGAGGCCTTACGGGTCCTGGAACAAAAAGGCTTGATTACTATCAAGACAGGTGTGAGCGGAGGGGCTTTTGTGAAGGCCCTGACCACACACGAAGTCAGCGAAAGCCTGGACCTGCTGATACGATATCAGAGGGTTTCTCTGAGGGACCTGGCCGAATTTCGAGAAGGGGTTGAAGGAATTGTTGCAGGTCTTGCTGTTGAGAGGGCCAAAAAGGAGGATGTTCGATATCTGAAAAGGCTTTTGGCAGACGCGAAGAACCACCTTGAGGAAGGGTACTCCGGCTGGGATGAGTTTATCCGGGTGGATAATCAGTTCCATATGGCTTTGGCCCATTTTGCTCATAACCCTATCTATAAATCCGTTCTCAGGATGATTTATGATCACATCCACAGGTATTTTGATCGATTTCTGCCCAGGGAAAAGGAGCTGCTGAAGGAGAACTATCAGGATTTATGTGAAATCTTTGAGGCGGTGGAAAAAGGACAAGCAGCCAAAGCCCATCTTTTAGTTCAAAATCACGTATACAGATTCAACCGGATAATGGAGGAAAATGCCAAACAAATGGGCGAGGGCAAAAGTTCAAGTACAACATACGGAGACCGATCAGATGCCTGAATGGCGAATTGAAAAACATCCTATTCTCAATATTCCCGAGACAAGAAAAATTTCTTTTTACTGGAATAAACAGAAACTTGAAGCCAATGAGGGCGAAGTGATTTCTTCAGCCCTATTTGCTAATGGGATTCATGTTTTTGGTCATCATGCAAAAGATGGCTCTCCGCTGGGAATGTTTTGTGCCAATGGGCAGTGTGCCCAATGTGCAGTTATCGCCAACGGGATTCCGGTAAAATCCTGTATGAATAAAATAGAAGAAAATATGATGGTGAGAAGCGTTGAAGGGCTGCCGGAGCTTCCAAACGTAATTGATGGTTTTCAATTTTCAGATACCAAAGAAATTGAAACAGATGTGTTAATAGTGGGCGGTGGTCCTGCCGGTCTTTCGGCTGCACTGCAATTAGGTGAAAGAGGGATTGAAACCTTGATTGTTGATGATAAAGATCGGTTAGGCGGGAAGCTGGTTCTTCAGACACACAAGTTTTTTGGCTCAATTGACGACTGTTATGCCGGAACCAGAGGTATAGACATTGCTGCAATTCTTGAAGACGAACTGCAAAAACATGCGTCTGTGAAGGTGTGGCTCAACAGCATTGTGTTATATGTTTTTAGCGATAAAAAGGTGGGAATAGTAACTAATGGAAAGAATTACTCGATTGTGAGGCCTAAAGTTGTTCTCAATTCGGCAGGGGCCCGGGAAAAATCCCTGGTATTTCCTGGAAATACTCTCCCGGGTGTCTATGGGGCCGGCGCCTTTCAAACATTGGCTAACAGGGATCTTATCAGGCCCGCAAAAAGGCTATTTGTGGTGGGAGGTGGAAACATAGGATTGATAGCTGCCTATCACGCCTTGCAGGCCGGTATTGGTGTGGTTGGATTAGTCGAGGCCTTAGACCGGGTAGGAGGTTACCAGGTGCATGCCAATAAGATCAAAAGATTAGGGGTTCCCGTATACACAAGGCATACGATTCTATCCGCCAATGGAAATGAACATGTAGAATCAGTAACTGTGGGCAAAATAGATGATAGTTTTAGACCAATTGCCGGGACAGAGAAGACGTATGAATGTGATACGGTTTTGATTGCAGTAGGGCTTAGTACGGTAAATGAATTTTTCAAACAAGCAGAGCAGGCGGGTATAAAGGTTTTTGCAGCCGGGGATGCAAAGGAAATTGCCGAGGCGTCTTCCGCCATGTTTAATGGCAAGATAGCCGGTCTGGAAATTGCTCGAGAGCTTGGTCAAGAAGATACGCCTATTCCAAAAGTGTGGTACGAAAAGGAAAAAACCCTCAAAAGCGCTCCCGGGCCACTTACAACCCCCCATTATAATGCTTCCCCGGAAACAGGTGTTACGCCCGTCATCCATTGCCACCAGCAAATTCCCTGTAATCCTTGCGTTTCTGTGTGTAAGCAAGAGGTCATTCATATTCCCGGCGATTCGCTGTTGGAAAAACCTGAGATTACCAAGAACGAATGTATCGGTTGCAATAAATGCCTGTTCGTTTGTCCGGGTCTTGCAATCTCATTGGTAGACTACCGCGAAGACCCGGACAATCCCGTGGTTTCTTTGGCATATGAAGTCTATAACCATGAATACAAGAAGGGTGACTCAATCATATTGACTGATTATGAGGGCGAGACGCTTGAGGAGGCAATCGTTATTGATACGGTTATGGGCAAGGCTTCGCGGAAAACGCAGATTATCAAAGTGAAGGTTCCCACTGATATTGCCAAACAGGTGGCGGGGTTTAGGATTCAAAAAGATGAAGATGTTTCGCAGACCCATGAAACCTTGGTAGTTACCGTGCCGAATGATGCCATTGTGTGCTTTTGTGAAAGAATAACTGCCGGAGAAATCCGCACACTGATTGGCTTAGGCATAAGAGATTTGAATCAAATAAAGGCAATTACCAGGGCAGGAATGGGGGCGTGTGGTTCCAAAACCTGTGAAAATCTGATCCTCCATATGTTTAAAGAAGAAGGGGTTTCTTTAGAAGAGGTCATACCAAACACGATGAGACCTGTTTTTGTTGAAACCCCACTTGGTGTTTTTTCCAATATTTCCTAACCCGGATAAACCGGAAAAGTGCCTAAAGTGAACTAAAGTTTGAAGTGCCTAAAGTTAAGGAGTCGCTTCGCTCCGTCTATTCACATAAATGTAGACAGAATTTCATAGATAAGAAACTGAAGAAGAAATGAATAAATCGTATGATCTCATTGTTATTGGAAGTGGGTCTATTGGTGTTCCTGTGGCCCTGGAGTGCGCAAGAAAAGGACAATCCGTATTGGTTATTGATTCCCTGACGTCTCCCGGGCAGGGGCAAGACAAAAAGGCCATTGGCGGTATTCGGGCAACCCATTCTGATAAGGGGAAAATAGTTGTCTGTCAGAGAAGCATCGAGATCTTTTCCGGTTGGCAAGAAATGTATGGAAATGATATTCATTGGAAGAGTAACGGGTATTCATTCCCTGCGTACACCGAAGAGGATGAAACCACCTTGAGGGATTTGATGAAAATTCAACAGGGTTATGGTCTGAATATCCGCTGGCTCTCACCTGGGGAATACAGGGACATAAATCCCGGGATCAATATGAAAGGATTGAGGGGCAGCACGTATAGCCCGGAAGACGGCTCTGCGTCTCCTTTGTTATTCATTAACTCCTGTTATTTAAAGGCGGGAGATTTTGGGGCAGAATTCAAATTCAACGAGACCGTTGTTGGATTTGATATAGAAAAAGAAAGAGTTACCTCGGTAAGAACAAACAAGGGGGTATATCACTCGGCAAGTGTCTTAAACGCTGCCGGGGTCTATGCAAGAAATATTTCTCAGATGGCTGAAGTTGATATCCCGGTAGACCCTGATTCTCACGAAGCAGGGATTACTGAACCCGTAAAACCATTTATGGGGCCGATGGTTGTTGATATACGGAGAGAGCCCGGGTCCAAGAATTTTTACTTTTACCAAAACAGCATAGGCCATGTGGTGTTCTGCCTGACCCCAGATCCTCCAATTTGGGGAATAGACAACCGCGCCACCTCTGCATTTTTACCGATGATCGCCAGGAGAATGATTAACGTAATGCCCATGCTGGTGAATCTTAAAGTTCGACGCACCTGGCGTGGGCAATATCCCAACACACCTGACGGTTTTCCCATTGTAGGGAAGATGAGGGAATTGGATAATTTCTACCAGGCTGTCGGCATGTGCGGTCAGGGCTTTATGCTTGGTCCCGGTTTGGCGGAATTGATTTTCAGGTTGGTCACCGACAACCCTAAATCGAACGATACAGAAATTATGAGGAGCTTCGATCCTTATCGTGATTTCAAAGGGAAGGAAATGTTCAAATAAAGAATAAAGGAGTAACACAATGGCCAATTTTGAAACACGAGAAACTAAAACACTTGATTATGAAAGACCTGCAATAGAGAAAGGATATGCAAATCAAACGCTCTATGTGAACCTTTCAAATTCAGATGTTTCGATCAAGCCGGTTACCGAAAAGATGAAACAAGTCTTTGTTGGCGGTAAGGGCTTTGATCTATGGCTCCTGTGGAATGCCGTAAAGGGTACAACCAAGTGGAGTGATCCTGAAAATGAAATATGCATTGCAGGCGGACCCCTGTGCGGGACACCCGTATACCCAGGGTCGGGAAAAAGTATTGTGACCTCCATTTCGCCCACAACCGGCTCTGTGATCGACTCTAATGTGGGGGGATATTTCGGACCTTTTCTCAAATTTTCAGGGTTTGATGCCTTGGAGGTCCAGGGAAAGGCATCGGGAGATGTAGTCATATTTATTGATGGGATCGATCAAAAAGTCCAGATCCTGGAAGTATCTGGCCTGCCGGATGAGGCACATGAGATTTCATATGTTTTGACAGAACATTTTAGTAACGGAAAACCTCGCAACATATCGGTGGTAACCGCCGGACCGGGGGCAAAACACACCTTGATCGGGTGCCTGAACTTTACCTGGTATGATTTGAAACGCAAAAGAGTGAGATACAAGCAAGCAGGGCGCGGTGGAATAGGCAGTGTCTTTGCAGATAAGGGCATTAAGGCAATTGTGGCACGATGGGACTCTGTTACTGTGAGCGCAAATAATCCAGCAGATGAGGTTTTGTTAAAAAAAGTTGCAAAAATGCATTCCCACGAGGTCGTTGAGCTGGATCCGAAACAGAATGAAATGGCGCGGGTGGGGACCACCCACCTTGTTACCATTATGAATGACTACGATTTACTCCCCACTCACAATTTCCGTTGCGGTCAGCATAAAGAAGCACCCAATATGGGCCAGGAGGTCTACAGGCGCATATTTGACCCGGGCTTTGACGGGTGCTGGATGGGATGCACGGTGGCTTGTTCACATGGTGTCAAAGACTTTATACCGATCACCGGTTCCTATAAGGGAAAGAAAGTCTTTGTTGACGGCCCAGAGTACGAAACAGTGGCCGGTTGTGGTTCGAATCTGGGTATCTTTGACCCATACATAGTGATTGAGATAAATTTTTACTGCGACACCTATGGCCTGGACACAATCTCAGTGGGTACCAGTATTGCCTTTGTTATGGAATGCTTTGAAATGGGCTTGATTGATGAGACCCATACCGGCGGAATGGACCTCTCTTTTGGCAACAAGGCGAGTGCATTGGAACTTGTTCATCAAATGGCCAGAGGGGAGGGCTTTGGCAAAATTGTGGGCCAGGGCATTCGCAAAATGAAGGCGATTTTTGCCAAAGACTATGGTGCCGACCCTGCGATAATGCGGGATATTGGTATGGAGGCAAAGGGGCTTGAGTTTTCAGAGTATATGACAAAAGAGTCACTTGCACAGCAGGGCGGCTATGGACTAGCACTCAAGGGACCGCAGCATGATGAGGCATGGCTTATCTTTCTTGATATGGTGCATAATTTTATGCCCACCTTTGAGCAAAAGGCAGAGGCCTTGCACTGGTTCCCGCTGTTTCGGACCTGGTTTGGATTATGCGGTTTGTGCAAGCTCCCGTGGAATGATATTGTTCCTGAGGACAATAAAGATACAGAGGAACCTGCAAAGGTTATGAAACATGTTGAGTGGTATGCTCAATTCTTTAGTGCTGTCACAGGGCGCCAGGTAGATCCTGACGACCTTATTTCAATGAGTGAGGCCGTGTACAATTTTCAGCGCATATTCAACCTGAAAATGGGCTTTGGGCGCCGTGAGCATGACGATATACCATACCGTGCGGTTGGGCCAGTATCGGCGAAGGAGTATGAGTCGAGAAAGGAGCGTTACGACAAACAGCTTGTTGAGAAACACCAGGTCGATATCACAGACAAGAGCACTGAAAAAAAAGTAGCCCTCCTGCGGGAACATCGCGAACAGATGTATGAAAAGCTCAAGGATGCAGTGTATGAGCGTCGAGGATGGACAAGCGACGGTGTCCCAACAGTAGAGACAGTAAGACGCCTCGGCATTGATTTCCCTGAGGTTCTGGATGTGCTAAAGAATTAAAATCACTTCGTGATTTTATTCAGCGCGGCTTCGCCGCTTTAGGAGAGAGTAGATTTGTAACTTCTCAAAAAGTTCGGGAAGATATTGGGGCCATGCGGGTCTCTTTTTTAAAGGTCGCAAAGCCTTGCCTCATTTCATTGAACGGCGGATGAGCCTTAAACCTCATCTGAGGACAGCCCCACAAGATATCCGTTTCATAAACGGCCATCTTTTCCGCCTGTGCTGAGGTAGTCTTTTTAAGTCAAGGGGGCGTTGGGCGAATGGAAGAAGAATTGGTGTTGCGGCCTTTAAAAAAGAGACCCGCATGGCTCCCCAGTAAATGAGATTATACCCGAACTTTTTGAGATGTTACGGAGATTTCTGCTATCAAATTATGATCACCGTCAATGGGAAAAAGGTAAAGTGGCGCGAGGGCATGACTGTGACGGATCTGCTCAAAGATCTCAATGATTCCTACACCTATATTGTTGTTCGTATAAATAAAAAACAGGTGTCCAGACCTGATTTTAACAAAACCCCGATCCCAGATAATTCAGAAGTTTTTCTTGTCCCTATGATTGCCGGAGGGTAAGGATTCCACTTTGAATAAGTCATACGATATCGTAGTAATTGGGGGAGGTATTATTGGCTCAAGTATCTCCTATAATTTAATGAACGACGGCTTCGATGGCAGCATTCTGGTCATTGAGAAAGACCCCACCTACGAACTTGCGTCCACAACCCTGAGCGCCGGTGGCGCACGAGAGCAGTTCAGTCTTCCTGAGAACATTAAAATATCTCAATACAGTATAGGCATCTTTGAAAACTTTGATAATGTCATGGAGGTTGACGGTGAAAAGGCCCATGCAGAATTCAAACAGCACGGCTACCTTTTCCTTGCCAATGAAAAGAATTGGCCAATGATCAAGAAGAATTATGAGATTCAAAAAGGGTTGGGCGCAGGGGTGTCTTTGCTTTCTGTTGATGAGGTCAAAAAACTCATTCCCCACCTAAAGACCGATGACCTGGTGGGAGGTGCCTTTGGTTCTCGAGACGGGTCCCTTGACCCATACGGAGCCCTTCAGGGATATAAAAGGAAAGGCAAAAAACTGGGAGTAGAGTATCTTTATGAAGAAGTGATCGGTGTTGAAGTAAAAAGAAAAAAAGTCGAGGCTGTCACAACCCATAAAGGCAGACAAATATCATGTGGAATTGTGGTCATTGCTGCCGGACCCAGTGCATCTATTGTGGGAAAAATGGCGGGAATAGACCTGCCTGTGGATCCTGTAAGAAAAATGGCATATGTATTTGACCCTAAAATGAAATTTGACTATAACCTGCCGCTCGTAATCGATACGGATGGCCTTTTGTATTTTCGCCATGAGTCCGGTAAAACTATACTAACAGGTAAATCAATCCCTGATGAGCCGGCTGGCTTTAATTTTGAGTGGGATCGAGACTTTTATATGGATGTTGTTTGGCCTCAAGTGGCCGAACGGGTTCCCGCATTTGAGACCGCCAGATTAATCAGGGGTTGGGCAGGGCATTATGCTATGAATAGATTAGATGGAAATGCGATTGTTGGTCGTTTTGGTGATATCGAGGGATTTTACGGCGCCGTCGGTTTTAGCGGTCATGGCCTGCAGCAGGCCCCTGCAATTGGAAAGTGCCTCTCGGAATTAATCCAGTTTGGGGAATACCGGACAATTGACCTTTCTCGCTTCTCCTTTGACCGTTTTAGAACAGGAAAACTGGTTTTTGAAGAGGAAATGGTTTAGAAACGTTACCTTTTATGAGCGGTCAAAGCTAAACCAACATGTTTTACACTATCAATAATTCTAGGAATTATAGGTTTCTGCTGTTAATAAAACTCAGGATTTTTTTCGTTCTTTGATCCCTATCTGGTTATTCTCCGAAAAATTCTTGATCATCATTTCTCCCAGTTCCTTGGATCGCCTGGTGGCGGTTTCCACGGCATTAATAAGGGTAGTTCGAAGGCCTCCTTCCTCCAGGGTATGAAGGCCGGCAATGGCTGTTCCGCCGGGGGATGTGACCCTGTCCTTTAATTTGCCGGGGTGTTCGTTTGAATCCCTTAATAATGTCGCAGCCCCCAACACCGTTTGGGTTGAAAGCAGAAGGGCATCTTGTCTTGAAAGACCCATCTTTACGCCAGCATCGGCCAGGGCATCGACAATCAAAAAGATATAGGCTGGACCACTTCCGCTCAAACCTGTGATGGCATCCATCAGATAATTTTCTTTGAGGAATATGCTTTTTCCCACGGAATCGAAGATAGCCATAGCGAGCATGATATCATCTTTGCTGGCATGGCTTCCGGCAGCAATGGCTGTAGCGCTCTCTTTAACAAATGCAGCGATATTAGGCATGACCCGGATGAGGCGTAACTCCTTGTTGAGGCACGACTCTATGGCGGCCAAGGGAACACCAGCGGCAATTGAGATGACGAGTTTGGACATGTCCAGGCAATGGGCCGTCTCCTTAAGTACTGAGGCAATGATCTGAGGTTTGGTAGCATAGATAACGATTTCCGATGCTTTGACTACCTCTGTATTGTCTGTTGTGGTGTTTACACCATATTTTTCTTTGACAAATTCAAGCCTGTCTTCTCGGACATCAGAGCACAGTATGTTTGCCGGCTTGGAAGAGTCAGAATAAATGAGTCCGCTGATAAGGGCCTCCCCCATATTTCCCGTTCCGATTATGCCGATTTTTTTGTCATTCAACATAACTTCATACTCCTTTAGTTCTTTGATCAATGCTATTTTGCAGATGATGGAATTCGAAATCCGGATTCATCTGTTGCAAACGCGGTTGTTTGCGCCTTAAAAATGGCCTTCCCATCTTAGTGTTTCGGTTTTCTTAGTCAAGTAAAAACATGTCATAAGATAAATTGGTTGTAATTAAACCCAGATTGTGCAGTAGCCTCCTACTACGACTTGAAAACCCTTGCCGCAAAGCTTGTTTCACGATTTTGCTCCTCGATATATTTATGAATATGCCTGCGTCACAAAATCGCTCCAACTGTACGTTTCGCTGTGGTTTTCTTCGCCTCGCTACGGATTCTACTGCAAAATCTGGGTTAAAAGAGACCCGAAAAGTGAAAGCGGTCAAATGCAAAAAAATGCCCATTTTGAAAGTATGTGAATTTATTAACAAGATAAATCTTGACCACAATTTTTTTTTGTGATAGGGAGATCTGCTAAAAAAAATCAGAAATTTTGGCTGCTTATTTAGGGATGCGGTGAGGGTTATATTTCCGCATCGTAAAAAACCAACATTTTAAAGGAGGATTGAAGAAATGGCATACAATGCAGTAGAAATGGAGGACTGGCAGATTTCCGAAGCGGCAGAAAAAAACATGCCTACGCCGGATGAGTGGATTGAGAAACTGGGCCTCGAAAAAGATGAGGTCCTTCCTATGGGCAGGCTGGCCAAGCTCGATTTTTTAAAAATTATAGACCGCCTGAAAGACAAAGCCGATGGAAAGTACATCGAGGTGACCGCCATTACACCGACACCGTTAGGTGAAGGTAAAACCACCACCAGCATGGGCCTCATGGAAGGTTTGGGTAAGCGGGGCAAGAATGTGGGCGGCTGCATTCGTCAGCCCTCGGGCGGACCCACCATGAATATTAAAGGAAGCGCCGGGGGCGGTGGTAACTCAACGATTATTCCCCTGACCGAGTTTTCCACGGGCCTGACTGGCGATATCAATGACATTATGAATGCTCATAACCTCGCAATGGTAGCCCTTACAGCCAGGATGCAGCACGAACGAAATTACAACGATGAGCAATTGCAAAGGCTGACCGGCATGCGCCGTCTTAATATCGACCCCACCCGGGTTGAAATGGGGTGGATAATGGATCTTTGCGCACAGTCCCTTCGGAATATCGTCATCGGTCTGGGCGGAAGAATGGATGGATTTACGATGCAGTCCAGGTTCGGTATTGCGGTGTCGTCAGAGCTGATGGCCATTCTTTCCATTGTTACTGATCTAGCGGACCTGCGTGAAAAACTTAACAACATTACCTTAGCCTTTGATAAGAGCGGAAATATAGTGACCACTAGCGATCTTGAGGTGGGCAACGCAATGACCGCCTGGATGCGCAATACGATCAACCCAACACTATGCTGCACAGCGGAGTATCAGCCTTGCATGGTACACGCCGGTCCCTTCGCCAACATCGCTGTGGGCCAATCATCCATCATTGCTGACCGCATTGGTCTCAAGATGTTTGATTACCATGTAACTGAGAGTGGTTTCGGTTGCGATATTGGCTTTGAAAAATTCTGGAACGTCAAATGCCGCTATAGCGGTCTGAAACCCCACGTTTCCGTAATCACTAGCACCATTCGGGCACTGAAGATGCACGGCGGTGGTCCCAAGGTGGTAGCAGGTCTTCCTCTGGATGAAGCCTACACGAAGGAAAACCTGGAGCTCCTGGAAAAGGGTATGCCTAACATGATTCACAACATTAACATTGTCAAGCAGTCAGGTATCAATCCGGTGGTCTGTGTCAACCGCTTCCATACAGATACGGATGCTGAGGTTGAAATGGTCAAAAAGGCGGCTGAAGCGGCCGGAGCTCGCTGTGCCGAATCCACCCACTGGGCAGATGGCGGAGATGGCGCTTTAGAGCTCGCGGACGCTGTCGTCGAGGCCTGCGAGGAAGAATCAGATTTCAACTTTCTTTATCCACTCGAAACGAAACTGCGCGACCGCGTGGACCTGATCGCCAAGAAGGTCTATGGGGCAGACAGTGTCTCATGGGCCCCGGAGGCAGAGGCCAAGGCCAAAATGCTTGAGGGAGATTCCAAGTATGATGATTACGCCACAATGATGGTGAAGACCCACCTCAGCCTCACCCATGATGTGGCACTCAAGGGTGTGCCCAAGGGCTGGACCCTCCCCATCCGCGATGTGCTGATTTACTCGGGCGCCAAATTCCTCTGCCCCTGCGCCGGAACCATCAGCCTGATGCCTGGCACAAGTTCCAACCCGGCGTTCAGAAGGGTGGATGTGGATGTAAACAGTGGCAAGGTGACGGGTCTATTTTAATTCATTCCCACTGAATAAAAAAGGAGGGCTCTTTTTCGGCTCTCCTTTTTTTGTTGGTCTAATGCAGTTGCGGCCCCCCCACAAGACTTTAGAGTGCCCCTATACGCCAGGACTGGGGCCTATAAGGGTGTAGCGTGAGAATCTAAAACAGTCAGGAAAAACGAACCGTCGGGTTGTTTTATCACTTTTAGACCAAACATTTTGATGGTGTCAATGAGGGGGCGGCCAAAAAGGAAATCCATCTCACTGAGACCAATACCCAGCTTTTTTGAAGTAAATGTCCTGATATGCTGATCAAATTTTAGTACTTCCAGAATTTTCTCAACAGCCTCCTCCCCGTATTTTTTGATCCGTCTGACATACCTGTCAAGCTCCATATAGCTGCCTCTTTTATCGTGCTCTTTCATGAGGCTTAGGACGATTTTGTCACGGATGATGTCCCTTCTGTCCGCTTTAGGCCTGGCATAAACCCGCATGAATTCGCTCTCATCCCAGCAGGCAAGGGCCTTACACTGGATGGGCCGGTATTCATATATGGTACATGCCTTTACCTTTTCATTGTAATAGATACATCCTGAGCTGTTTATATTTTCTTTTATCTTAATGATTTCTTTATCAGTTACTCTCAGCTCATCACGAATGTTGTCCCGCACAAGCTCTCCCAACCGTATAGTATACAGTTTCCTTCTCTCAATAAACCCGTCGTATACTAAAGAAACATCCGCCATCTGCAAGGTGGGGCTTGATCCGAGGCAGCACTCGCCGCATCTTATACAGTGGGTTCTTTCACTGGTAACAGGTTGGTCCATTTATTATTTCAGTCCAGCGATTGCCTGGGCGATGTTGTAACAGTAGTCTCCTATCTTCTCAAAGGCGGTAAGCATATCCAGCAAAATAAGCCCCGGATCAACAGCACAGATAGCGCTTTGAAGGCGCATAATATGATTCCCCTTCATCTCTTCTCTCATAGTGTTTATTTTGTCTTCTAATTCCTGTGCATCCTGCATAATATCCTTGTCATCCCGTTCAATACGCTTAACAACAAATCTCAAGAATTTCTTAGCCTCGTTGGATATTGTATCATAATCCCGCATCCCGCCTTCAGAAAGATGTAGACCCTGTTCAATAAGTTCTTCTCCCAATTCCGCGATGTTTTCAATGGCGTCGCCTATGCGCTCCAGGTTATTAGCCATCCGCATTAAGGAGGTAACTTCTTTTGACTCTTCCGGGCTGATACGTTTCTGGACGACCTCAATAAGAAACTGGGTGATCTCCCTTTGGAGGTTATCCACGGCGTCTTCTCGTTTCCTCCATTTGGATAGCTCTTTGTATTTCCGTGCTTTGACTGAAATAATCACATCACGATACATTATCTGAACCGCTTGACCCATTCTTACAATTTCAGCCCTGGCCTGTCCGATTGCCGCCGAAGGAGTATCAATGAATTTGGTATCTAGGTACTTAATGTGGTGGAGTTCGTCGAGCTCTTTTTCCTCCTTTTTGTGTGGTGTAACCCAAGTGGCTACTTTCACCAGGTACGGTAAGACAAGGAGGAAAAATATGGCGCTGATGACGTTAAACATCGTGTGAGAATTGGCGATGTGCCTTGCAATATTGGGTTTTTCTCCAGCAATAATGAGATCAGGAGGTCCTATACCTAAAAAGGTACTTGTGAGCCATTCAACCACTTGTATGAATAGAGGAAAAAACAGAATGATGATCAGAACACCAATGACATTAAAGAGGGTGTGAGCATTGGCTGTCTGGCGTGCATTGACATTTGCCCCTATACTGGCCAGCTGTGCAGTGATAGTAGTCCCGATATTTTCGCCAAGTATCAGGGCCACGCTGGCCTCAAAACCAAGAAGCCCCTCCATTGCAAGGGCCATCGTAACGCCTACAGTGGCGCTTGAACTCTGGAGTATCATGGTCAAAACGGTTCCAGCCAGCACGCACAGCAGGATGCCACCCAGATTATCGGCATTGAATCTGGTAAAAAATGAGATAAAAGCAGAGCTCTCCTTTAAAGGGGCAAAGCCTGTCTTCATGGTAGCCAGGCCGAAAAAAACCAGGCCAAAACCCAGGAGGACATCTCCTATATATATCCATTTCCTGCGGCCAATGAAAAATTTCAGGAGCACCCCGGCGGCAATGGCAGGCAGTGCATAGTTTGTGATCTTGAAG
>CP070700.1:1625501-1629634 GCA_020349865.1 Desulfobacteraceae bacterium | reverse complement strand
CGGGGGGAAACTTCGAGTGAGGGATTATCAGACCGAAGGATATCCTTGGCACGTATTGAGCGGAAAAAGCGGCGGCAAGGTTGGCGTCTTGGACTCGCCTTCCAGCGGGGAAGGAACATCCCCGGCTTTTCCGTGCGGGGCGGGAAATAAAAAACTGGCCCCAAACGAGCCCATCATGGTGGACTTTAATTGTGTCTTAAATGGATACCATTTCGATGAAACGAGGATGTTTGCCATTGAATCAATGCCAACAAAGGCGTTAGATGCCAGTCAGGCGTCCATTGAAATACACAACGAGATCCTGGACAAGATCAAACCAGGCGTCGCACTTGACGAACTTTTTCGTATATCCATTGCCAAGGCAGAATCACTCGGATATGCAGAATCCTATCTTGGTCCGCCCGACTACAAGGTGTCGTTCATTGGACATGGCATAGGACTCGAATTGATCGAACATCCAATTATATCCGCGAAGAGCGAAGTCCTTGCTCAACCGGGCATGATCTTCGCCATCGAACCGAAATTGGTCTTTTTAGACAAATTCGCAACAGGAATCGAGAGTATCTTCCTGGTCACAAAAACCGGTCACCAAATGATCAGCCACACACCTGTCCAGGTTTTTATCTGCTAAGCCGAAAGAGCGGACAGATCATTCCTTTTCCAGGAGGGTGAACAAATCTTTCCATGTGGAAATCCTTGGTACGTTTTGGTCCGCCTCTTGGGAGGATCTGGACAGGACGCCCCGTGGGGGCGGAATGTTTCGGTCCCGAACATAGGTTGTCCATACAGGGTTTATGCCTGCCCGCTGTGCACCAGTGATATCAGGCTCCGGGTCATCGCCGACATAGAGAACTTCATTTTTTTCCACTCCCAGTTGTTCAATGAGCCTTCGAAATACGAAAGGATGGGGTTTTCGGAAGCCCAGTGCGCCGGATATAAGCACAGCATCAAAAAAAGATGTAAGCCCTACCCCATCAATGATCTTTATGGCGGCGGGTGCGTGGGTAAAATTGGAAAGCAGCCCAAGGCGGTACGAATCCCTCAGGGTACCGAGCATTTCCCTGGTTCCGGGGATGAGGTGGCAGTATTGCGGAAAGGCTGAGAAATAGGCATTAACCGCTGCGGCGATGCGGGGGTCATCCGGGGGGATACTGTTTCCGTGGTTCTGTAATGCGGCACTTATCCAGAACCGGTTATGCGTCTCTCTCCCATCCTTTTGGGCCTCTTTAACAAACCGCAAGGCGGCTTCCCTATAGGCCTTTTTGAATGGTTCTTTGTCCAGAGAAAGACCGTTTTGCCGCATGCTGCGGATCATACGGCTTTCTGCCTCATCAAGGGCGTGAGGCTCCACAGTAATCAAGGTGTTGAAAAGATCAAACCCTACAGCCTTTATACGATTCATAAAGCGTGTCTATATCCCAATGATGTGAAAAATGCAAGTAATGGTTTACCCCTGGATACCTCCTACGAAAATCCTGGACATTAAGTTCCGGTGGATAATTAAACCACGACTACCTGCTTGTGGGAAAAATCGTAACCGACTGTGCAAAATCTGTAACCAAAAATACTGCATCAATCTGCCATGTCTCTTTGTGGCCATTTATCACCATTTATGAAGTATTTCAACATATTAACCCCTAAACGCCAAAATAGCTTGCCCTGCGTCACCTTGGCGTAGTTGGCAGATCATCCAATCCACCCAATTTTCTCATTCCTGCCTCCCGCTTAATGCTTCTCAATGTTGCCCCCGCTTCTCCTGTCAATCCTGATTATCTTGTGTAAATAAATACATCCATTAGTTGGCCATCCCCTACTCACTTTTCTTTGATTTTATCTAGCGGATATCTACGGCCCGATTTCACAATGCTTGCCAAAAAAGTTCTCTTGTCCAGATTTTTATACTCCTCAGTAGTAAATGGCAAAGCTTCTATCAGAGTATCATAATTTGCTGCAACACGAGAAAGATACTGCATATTTTCTATACGCGTTTTGTCACCAAACCAGTCGGAGATTATGGCCAAATCAATATCACTATGCTCTTTCGCGATTCCATGCGCATAAGAACCAAACAAAATAACCTCTTCAACGGGAATTTCTCGTGCCAGTATAGAAGCAAAGCCTGTGATAATTTCGTCTAATCTATCTTCTGATAGAGCCATTTAAATATCTCCTGTGTCTTCGCATATACTTCTATCGCTCTTTGCCCATTTATTATCTCTGACAAACTCTCCTTATAATCTCCGTACCGAGCCTCAATGCAATAGGGTGTCAATTCGGCCAAGAAGTTAAACTGTTCTGCGTTTAAATCATTCTCAATTCCGGCAACTTGTGCAAGCCGATTTAAATTGTGTATGGGGAGATTTTCCTTGTTTTGCTGAGCGATTATACCCTTTAAAACTTTTTCAACTGCTTGTTGGCACATATACCCAACATACAAATAACGCTCCGTATCCAACATCGACCTGGCAGTTTCCAAGTCATATTCCGCACGTTCAACCCAATTCGACACAATCTTATCCATTTTTCCCTATTCTCTCTACTTTTTTACATATTATCATCAACCTATCATTTATTCAAATCATGATCTCCTCATCTGTTTATTCATCGCCAGCGTACATCTTCACAAAAAGGTCTAAAACCGCCTTTACCTGTTTTGTCCCTCGTCTAAGATCGGCTCCATTTCACGCTTTATTTGGTGTTTAGCCTCACGAATTTTATGATCTTATCGACGTTCCTCCACGCATCACTGACACCAGCGAATGTTATTCAATATAGTCAGTCGCGGTCCCCTTACTTATATCCCCTTTCTGTCGTTCTTTTTACCAAAGGATCTTAAGGCCAGCTTGCCCATAATCCTTAAATTCTTTATCCTTTGAGATCAGTGTCATCTTCTGTTGAATCGCCTGCCAGATAATCAAACGGTCAAAAGGATCTTTATGCGCAATTTTTGGAAGGTTATGGAAACTCGCGGCTTCTTGCGGTGTTAACTGAAGAATATCCATACCTGTCTCTTCAATCTCAGTCACACTCGGCAGGTCCTCCGGCTTTACATTGACCAGATCGAGCTTCCCAATGGCATATTTCAAGGAAATCTCCCAGAAGGTCACCACGCTAACGGCAACTTCGTTCTCCCGATCTCTTATCGTTTCTCTTGCCAACTTGCTCAGTTTTACAGGCTCGAAAATTGACCACAAGAAGCTGTGTGAATCCAGCAAACATCTCATGACGTCAGCATTTCCTCATCAGTTATCTTAAAATCCTCATAGAACACACAACTCCCCTTCTCCCTAAGTATGCCAAGTTTCCTCTCCCGCCCTGGACCATAATGGGCATAGGGCAAAAGCACTGCCACTCTTTTGCGCTTTTTTCCATAGCTTATGATAATCTCTTCTCCTTTCTTTACCCGCTCAAGGACTTCCGAAAACCGCGCCTTTAATTCCCCAACACTTATACTTTGCATGTTTTCCTCCAAAAAAGGATGCCTTAATCAAATTTAAGGGTTTTTATGACAACTTGTCAAGAAAAATAAACCTCCTTAACCCTAACACCTCTTTTACCCTTTCCCGCTTTTTTGCTGTCTCACCTCAAGAATTTTATAGTTTTATGGATGTCTCCGTGCCGTTACTGCCGTTAGCATTAAAAAGAAAAAACGGTTAAAGAGAATATCTAAAACCGCCTTCGACTATTTTGTCCCCTGTCAGGGGTTGAAGATTAAATGGACTGATATTTTCTCAATGAACACCCCCGCAGCAAGCTACGGGATATCGAAATAAGATACCCATCAGAACGAAGCAAGCTTCGGGGAATCAAACCCCTAGAGATTGAAGAACTTCGTGGATGGGGCGCGATGCCTGACCCCCTTATAGAAAGTAAATCTTTTATGGCTTTTGACCACGATATGGTAGTGCATTTGAAACAGCACGGCCTTTGAAAGCCCTGATTTGAATCGGTGATGGTTAATGTTTTGTTACCCGGACGCTGCGCGTCCGGGTAATGGCGCGTTGACTACGTCTTCCGTATTGTTAGCCGGCTCACAGCGCCGGCTAACAATACGTTCGACCAACTGACACCGGCTTGCCTGTAGCGGGCAAGCCCGCTACAGTCTGCGCCTCAGTTGGTCAACGCGCCATTAT
>CP070700.1:1621476-1625401 GCA_020349865.1 Desulfobacteraceae bacterium | reverse complement strand
TTTATTATGATTCTTTTTGGACTGCTGTGGACAGATGGTAACTCAGCACTTCTGATAAAATCTATTTTTTTCATTATTGCGGGGCTCTCCCTTTACGGCCTCTTATGGGTTCGTTTTAGAAGAAAGGTAGGGGGCACCTTTAAGTAGTGCCCTAACTGGGAGCAAAAACGCTCAATTGGAGTCGGTCAGAGGAAAAGGAGAAAAACATATTAGAATTACATAGGTTTTTCTCATGAAATACATAGTTTACCCCATTTTTTTTATGGATCGGATGTATTATTTTTGTAAAATTTTGTCCTGTTTTTCCGCGGCCTGAAAGGCCGGCAACGGACTGAAAAATCACAACAATAGACAGAGAGAGGAAAAAAGATGAAAACAAGACTACTTGGACTCGTTACCGTTTTAGCAAGTGTGGCGATACTATGCGTGTTGGCCCAATCGGCCATCGCTGCTGAAGTTCCCAGGATGACAAAGGAGGAACTCAAGTCAAGGCTTGACGATCCTGATGTCGTAATCGTGGATGTACGCATTGGAAAGGACTGGAAGGGAAGTGAGTTCAAAATCAAGGGAGCAGTCAGAGAAGACCCCACAGATTTTAGTACTTGGGCTGAGAAATATCCCAAGGACAAGACACTGGTGCTCTATTGCGCCTGACCAAATGAGGGTACCAGTGCCGGGACGGCACGGAAGCTTATGGATAAGGGATACGCAGAGGTTTATGCACTCAAAGGAGGCTGGCACGAGTGGTTCAGGGCCAAATATCCCGTTGAAGAGAAATAACCTGATTTGATCACCCCCCCTTTGGTCTCCCCTGCTATGAAGTTGGATGACGATTTTATCAATAAGTCATTGGAAATGCATAGCGAGCGCAAATTCCATGCAGCTAAAAGGGGACCTCAGGGAGTTTCAATTTACAGGGAGGGACTCATGGCAGACTATGATTTCGATATAGGCATCTTGGGTGGCGGAGCCGCGGGTCTCACCGTTGCATCCGGGGCAGCCCAACTGGGGGCCAAAACACTTCTCGTTGAAAACGAGAAAGAACTCGGTGGTGACTGTCTGCACTTTGGTTGTGTTCCCAGTAAAACCCTTATCAGAACAGCCCATGTGTACCATTGTATGAAAAATTCGAAGGCATTTGGCCTTCCCACGGTTGATCTGCCGCCTGTGGATTACCGCGAGGTAACAAAGAGAATCCAATCGGTGATTAGCACCATTCAGAAGCACGATTCCGAAGAAAGATTCTGCTCTCTGGGTGCAAAGGTGGAATTTGGCAACCCGACATTCTTCGACGAGCATAACATTCGGTTAAACGGGAAAACATGCTCAGCAAAGAACTGGGTCCTTGCTACGGGGTCTTCACCCCTTATTCCTCCCATAGCGGGTCTTGATAAAACCCCTTTTATAACCAACAAAGAAATCTTTTCGCTGGATCACCTTCCCAAATCAATGATTGTGCTTGGTGCCGGTCCTATTGCTATAGAAATGGCCCAGTCTTTCTGTCGCTTGGGAACACAAGTCGTGGTAGTGCAGCGAAGTGGTCAAATTCTGAGCAAAGAGGACAGGGACATGGCTGATGAAGTCATGAACGTTCTAAGCTCCGAGGGCGTCGTATTCCATCTCAATGCCTCTGTTATCCGCACCAATGACCATGGTGCTGAAAAAGAGGTTATTATAAAGCCTGGCCTGAGCGCAGCCGAAGGGAATGGCGGAGGAGAGACGGTTAATCTCAGGGCCGAGATGATTCTGGTGGCCATGGGAAGAACAGCTAATGTGGAAGGCCTCGGTCTTGATGAAATCGGCATCGAATTCGATAGAAAGGGATTGAAAGTAGATAACAGGCTGCGGACAAGTCAAAAACACCTATATGGAGCCGGTGATGTGACAGGCGATTATCAATTCACACACGCTGCGGGATATGAAGGAGGCATTGTGCTCAGCAACGCCATTTTTCATCTCCCCAGAAAAACCGACTACACCTTTCTTCCATGGTGTACTTATACGGATCCTGAACTCGCCAGCATTGGAATGAATGAGAAAAGGGCCAGGGCCGCCGGAATTGAATATTCGGTATGGACGGAAGCATTTAAGGACAATGACAGAAGCCTCGCCGAAGGCGAGAGGGTCGGGAAGATAAAGATGCTCCTTGATGAGAAGGAGAAGCCTCTTGGTGTCCAGATCCTGGGCCCTCAAGCCGGAGAGCTGATCAACGAGTGGGTGGCCGTTTTAAACGGGAAGGTAAAGCTTTCAACACTGGCCTCTGCCGTCCACCCCTACCCGACGCTTGGAGAGATCAATAAGCGTGTGGCGGGCACCTATTTTTCTCCAAAAATATTTTCAGAAAAGATCAAGAAAGGCTTGAAATTCTTTTTTCATCTCAAAGGGAGGGCTTGCGAGAAAGTGTAAGGAGTGAATCCATGGAAGTCGTAACGCAGCGACCTGTAAAGAGCAGAACAAAAGCCCTGGTGAAGGCAGCCATATTCGTTGTATTTATTGTTTTGGCCATTTACCTGATCCGTTACACACCGGTTAAAAACTATCTCACAGCGCAAGCCCTGGGTAATTTTCTGGAGATGGCAGGGTTCTGGGCCCCTGTGCTCTTCATGGTGATTTACGCGGTCGGCGTATGCCTGTTCTTGCCCGGGACATTGCTGACCGGGTTAGGCGCCGCCATTTTTGGGGCCTACTGGGGTTTCTTATTTGTATGGGTCGGCGCCATGCTTGGCTCGAGTATGGCATTCTTTATCGGACGAACATTGGGAAGGGAATTTGCAGCCTCGCTTATAGGTGACAGGCTCAAAAAATATGATGACGCTATCGAGCGAAACGGGTTTGCAACGGTCCTCTACCTGCGCCTCGTCTATTTCCCTTTCACCCCTATGAATTTCGGCATGGGCCTGACCAAGGTACATTTCCTCGACTATTTTATCGGGACCGGCTTAGGGATTATTGTCGGTACATTTATTTTCACGTTTTTCGTCGGTACCCTCAAAGAGGTGTGGGTATCCGGCAACTGGGGAGAGCTCATTTCTTTTAAGGTCTTTTTTTCCATCGGGCTTTTCGTCTTTTCATTCCTTATCCCCAAGATCATTAAAAAGCTTAAAGGGGAGTAATGGTCTTCAGCCTGTGGGTATTTCTAAAAATATACTAAGGAGAGAAACATATTGTTTTTCGTATTTCTTTCTTTACCGCACACTCCCCTTCGACTTTGCTCCCTTCGACGTTGCTCAGGGTCGTTCGAGGCACCCCGTAGAAGTATGCTTCGCATTTCGCAGGGCAAGCAAAGTGCGCAGAGAGGGATTACGTTACCATCACTATGGTTTAGTATGGATTGCTTAACATACCCGTGTGACGGGATTCAATCCCGTGCGGCAGGATTGAATTGTGGGAGAAGGACTTAAAGGAATAATGATCCCGTTCGTTATTTTCTCAACTGAGGGTAATAAATAATGTGCATTTAATAACTTCACTTACGGTCATTGCGAGCGACTGAAGGAAGAGACGCAATCTCATGTTTAAATTCATTCCAGAGATTGCGGAGCCTGCCCCGAGCTTCGCCGAGATTGCTTCGTCATCCCGCAAGATGCGGGACGCCTCGCAATGACAGTTATTTCGCAATATTTTTGTGCTCTTCTTGGTAAAGCCAGTTAATTAAAAAACAATTATCACAATCTATGGGGTGAGAGACAAGTTGGGATTAAGCATAGGGTCAAGGATCTAAACTAAAAGATCAACAGGATGAAAAGCAATCACATCAATCCTGTTATGCTGTCTGAATAAATATGAATTGTTAAGAAAAAACTTTTCCGTTGAGGAGGGCATACAATGAAAATTGCCATGATCGGATTAGGACGCATGGGCATGAATATGGCGAAAAGACTCTTGCCGGGAGGGCACGAAGTCGTCGCCTACAATCGATCGCCAA
>CP070700.1:1617312-1621376 GCA_020349865.1 Desulfobacteraceae bacterium | reverse complement strand
TTGAGCTGCTCGCAACCGGGGGGTTTGTTGTCTATATCATTAAGCAGGAAAAGTGGGTATTCAGGTGTTCATACTGGATTCTTGTGGCTGGATTTATCAGCCATACGGTTTTTCTTGCCCACCAGTATCACTCGATGGGCACTGCGCCGGTCCTGGACCTCAAGTCTGCCCTTGCTTTTTTCTCCTGGAGCATTATATGCGTTTATCTGGTCTTCCAAATAAAATTCCGGCTCATGGTGCTGGGGTCATTTGTCGCGCCTTTTGCGGCCTTTTTGATGATTATTTCATCTGCAATGCCCTGGATGGAAGGGCCTGTAAAACCGATTTTCAAGAGTCTGTGGCTCACTGTTCATGTGGGGACCATATTTATAGGCAACGGTTTATTTGCCATCACATTTCTGACGGCAATCATGTACCTCATCCAGGAGCATCAGATCAAGCGCAAGCGTTTGGGTTCCTTTTACACCAGGCTACCCTCCCTGGCCACCCTCGACTCCATAAACCACTATTCTCTAATCTATGGTTTCCCCTTTCTGACTGTTGGAATGATAACTGGCTCTATCTACGCACAATACGCCCTTGGTACCTATTGGCAATGGGACCCAAAGGAGGTGTGGTCTTTGATAACCTGGCTTTTTTACGGGGCCCTTCTTCACGAAAGACTCGTTGTTGGCTGGCGAGGTCGGAGGGCGGCTTTTATGTCCATTATCTGTTTCTGCATATTGATTTTTACCTTTGTTGGAGTCAGCCATTGGCTGGGCGGCTACCACAGTTTCAGCAGCCTGGGAGCCAGATAAACATTATGCTCAAAATCGTCAACATCGGTATGAACCATGAAACAGCGCCTGTTGAACTCAGAGAATGCCTCGCCGCTACGCCGGATAGTACGGTAAAGGCTTTAGCTCACATGCGGGATCTTGAGTGTATTGGGGAGGGACTTTTCCTGTCTACATGTAATCGGGTGGAAGCCCTGTTTACAACGGAAGTTGCTGGAGAGGCAAAGAATTCAGTCATTTCATTGATGTCCAGGCTCGGGAATATGACTGAGGAAGAAATTTCATCAAGCCTTTATACCTTCGAAGACAGGGATGCCGTGAAGCATATTTTCAGGGTGGCCTCAAGCCTTGATTCCATGGTGGTGGGGGAACCCCAGATCCTGGGACAGATAAAGGAAGCCTATGGACACGCGACCATACAAAAAACCTCAGGTGTCATCCTGAACCGGTTGATGCACAAGGCCTTTCATGTTGCCAAACGGGTGAGGACTGAAACAGAAATCTGCGAGGCGGCGGTTTCTATAAGCTATGTAGCCGTTGAGCTTGCTAAAAAGATATTCCATGTCCTGGACGGAAAAAAGGTGCTCCTCATAGGTGCGGGGGAAATGGCCGAATTGGCAGCCAAACACCTGACGACGCATGGTGTTAGTAAAGTGGTTGTGGCAAACAGGACCTTTGATAGAGCCGTTCAGGTAGCGGAACTTTTTAACGCTACCCCTGTTTCGTTTGATGAAATTGATTCTCAGCTCTTAGATGTTGATATAGTTGTAACATCCACCACCGCCCCGGACTATATAATTACCCGTGACCGGGTGAAAAAATCCCTCAAAAAAAGGCGTAACCGCCCTCTTTTTTTTATTGATATAGCAGTTCCAAGAGACGTCCAACCGGAGGTCAACAACCTAGAGAATGTATATGTTTACGACATCGACGACCTCAAAGGCGTCATTGAGTTGAATATGGCACAGCGACAAAACGAGGCCGTCAAGGCCGAGCGCATAGTCCAGGAAGAAGTGGTCAAATTTGAAAAATGGCTCAAGACCCTCGCTGTTGTACCGACTATTGTTTCCTTAAGAGAGAAAGTGGAATTCATAGTGCAGGCGGAGCTTAAGAAGAGCAGTTCAGCTTTGGGTGAACTCACGCTTTCCCAGAAAAAGGCCATCGAATGCCTGACTCAATCCATTGCTGAAAAAGTCATTAATGACCCCATAGTCTTTCTAAAACGAAAGGCAAACAGGCCGACCCTGAACACCTATCTCAATGTGACGAGAAAGTTATTTAATATGGATCAAGAAAATGGAGGAAAGGAATAGAAAATTGCCATGAATATCAATAAGATGATTGATACGTTTAAGGTACATTCTGAGTATTCCAAGATGGGCATGATAGCGAGTCATTTAGGTGTTGTGCGGGAGACGTCGCTTGATGGTCGGAAGGTGGAAGGCATTGAGGTTCAATTAGACCGGAATATAATTGACAATATAATTGCAGAAATAAAGAAAATGGCAGGTATTATTGAAATGTTAGTTGAAATTGCTGAGGGGACTCTGAAGGTTGGAGATGAAATCATGGCCGTTGCGGTGGGCGGAGACACTCGTGAACATGTATTTCCCGCCCTTGTGGCTGCTGTGGACCGCATCAAAACAGAGGCAACAAAGAAAAAGGAGCTTTTTGAGCTCGGAGGATGAACCATGGGCATGGTGGATATTACTGAAAAGTCCATAGTTAAACGCCAGGCAGAGGCAGGGGGGAGAATTTTCCTTTCTCCCGATACCATAGAAAAGATAGCGAATCATCAGATAAAGAAGGGAGATCCGCTCCTGGTAGCAGAGGTGGCTGCAATGAATGCTGCAAAACAGACCCATATACTGATTCCCCACTGCCATCAGATCCCGCTCGATACGGTGAAGGTGACCTTTGATGTTTCAAAGGCATCCATCGAGGCGAGGTGTCTTGTGAGGGCGCAGGCGAGGACGGGTGTTGAGATGGAAGCCCTTGTAGGTGTCTCCACGGCCTTAAACACGCTTTGGGATATGGTGAAGTACCTGGAGAAGGACGAGCGGGGTCAATACCCTAAGACAGAAATCTCCCATATCAGGGTAATCAAGAAAGAAAAAAATCTTTAGGGGGTTGGAGTCTCAACTCATGATTGAGATGCGTTTTCATGGAAGGGGCGGGCAGGGGGCAGTGGTTGCTTCCAAGATAATGGCAAACGCGGTGTTCCTTGATGGGAAATACTCCCAGTCGTTTCCATCCTTTGGTGTCGAACGCCGCGGTGCGCCCGTAACCGCTTTCTTAAGGGTAGACGAGGCACCCATAAGGCTGAGAACGGAGATTTATGAACCGGACCACTTAGTGATTCTGGATCCGATCCTTGTTGAACAGGTCCCGGTGACAGAAGGGCTCAAGCCTGATGGAATTATTATCATAAACAGCAACAAACTACCGGAAGAGTATGATCGAACATTTGAGGGTTTCAGGGTGGCGACAGTACAGGCCAGCAAGATCGCCTTTCAACACCATCTGGGAACTCTCCAGTCGCCTATAGTGAACACGGCCATACTGGGTGCTGTAGCAAAAGTGCTCGGTGTTGTCACCATGGAAAACCTCATAAAGGCCATCAAGGATGACGTCCCTGTCCATTCGGAGGATAATGCTGAAGCCGCCAAAGACGCTTATCGGTCTGTAAGTGAAGCGGTAGCATTTTAAATAGAGGTACTAATGAAATACACTGACCGTGAAGTGCAAGCCCCTCTATGTTGTATCTCCACAACGTCTAGCCTTGAAAACAAGACCGGGAGCTGGCGGTTTGCAAACCCTGTTTTTATTGAGCAGACTTCGCCCTGTAATCAACAGTGCCCGGCTGGAGAAGACATTGCAGGCTATATGCGTCTTGCAGGCCAGGGCAGGTTCGAAGACGCCTGGCGACTCATTGCTAAGGAAAATCCGTTCCCTGCAGTCATGGGCCGGGTCTGCTATCATTCCTGTGAGACAAAATGCAATAGGGCCGAGCATGATGAGTCTGTCTCCATCAATATGGTGGAGCGCTTTATTGGTGACTATGGCTTGTCCCACGATATTAATGTAAAGGTTACCCATCCGGAAATTGACAAAAAGATTGCTATTGTTGGTGCCGGTCCTGCCGGGTTGACTGCAGCCTATCATCTTCGGCTTAGGGGCTACGGTGTAACCGTTTTTGATGCAAACGAACTGCCAGGCGGCCTGATGCGATATGGTATCCCGCTCTACCGCCTCCCGAAAGAAATCCTTGATGGCGAAATCGGCCGC
>CP070700.1:1614206-1617212 GCA_020349865.1 Desulfobacteraceae bacterium | reverse complement strand
TAATCCCACCGCGGGTGGCCGCACACAGGGCCGGAACCCCGTTTTGCCTGCGCATCCTTAACAAAAACTTTATCATGGACCAGGGCGGCATAAACCCGTGCGCAGGAAACAAAACCCCTACCAGGGTATCCTTGGAAGGGGCCGGTTCGTTTTCCGCATCCGCTTCATCGATCATCACGATCTTTATATCTTCCATATATGGGTTGGCTATTTCCTTCATCTGGCATGCCATACGATAGGTATTGCCGGTTCCGCTCATCACATAGAAGATCGCATTATTAAAAAGTAAGCCATCCAACTTTAAATAACCTTTCGTTAGGAGCAAACCTCAGGTGCATAACGGCGAGGGAAACCGACAGCAGAGGATTCCAGAAAATTGATAGAAAACAACATATGCCGGATCAACTTCACCCTTTCAAAATGGCACAGCCCCTGCTGTCCAGTTGACCCTTTTGTTATGTGAAAATACTGCTATCGAGTTGATGAATTCATTTCTGATCTCTCTTTGATGACCTTTAAAACCTTGTTGGTCAGCAAACCGTGAATTGGTTTTACGAAAAACCACCAAACTTTTTCCATCAATCTTGGATTTTCAGCAATGAGATGAAAATTAAGTGTTGTCATGTTACCAAATTTGATAAGAGAATACCCTGTTCGGCAATTGAAAAAGAATGATCTTAGGGTAAACCAGTATTTAAAAGGCTTTTCTAATTCTGTTAATTGGAATGGCCCCAAAGAATCACCAATGCGCAATACCAATAAATCATTAGGCTTCTCAACACTCACAACCTTAATTGCTGCACGTAAACCATCCACTAAAAGGATTCTCAGGAAAAAGAACGGTTTTGCCTCTAGTGTTTTATAAACGGGAAACTTGTTCGGCATCGTCTCAATCAATCCAAATACTTTTTCTGGTAATGCATCTATATTAATCTGTTTTTGATCTTGAATCATATGTGCCAAAACCGGTCTTCTTGAACAATAGATTGAAAACGACCTTTCATGTCGTATCAATCCCTAAAGATCATGCTCGCCGGGTAATTTGATTTAATGATCAATCATCATACAAATAGTCTTACATCAACTAAACAGCTTAGCTGTCTCTTTGAGCTTCGAAATGCCCCATTCAATTTTATTTGGCTCATAAGCTGGAAAAGTCAATCTGACAAAAAGACCTTTTTTTCTCATTTCCTCCCTAAAGTTGGGAGCGACGGCATCCCAAGCAGCGGCTATACCCACACCACCTTCCTTAGCAGATTTAATAAAGGCTGCTTCATTATCAACTGAAATATTACCAAGGGTAAGGGAAGCAAAAAAGCCACCGGTAATTGCAACTGGAACCGCCCTGGGGAACATGGCATTAAGCGCGCTATTTAATGCATCCATTCTCGGCTTGTATAGTTTGCGTAAGTACTCAAGAAAATCATCATACCGTCCCGATTCGATAAAATCGGCTATAAAAGCCTGAGTCGGGAGGTTGGGGTTTATACGTGTATTGGCAATAATTCCTGATAGATGTTCTATATAATGATTTGGTACGATAATATACCCGCATTTGGTTCCTGGAGAAATAGTCTTTGTAAAAGAACTTGCTAAAATCGGTCCCCATTCTGAGATTTCGATGGGGTCATTCGTTTTTCCATCATATCGAAGACCCTGGTAACAGATGTCCCATACGCAAAGAATTTCATTTTCCCGGCACATAAGTTCAACAGTTTTGCGATTGTCTTCTGTGTAATTAATACCCGTTGGGTTTTGATGAAATGGTATTCCGTAAAAAACTTTAGCCGCCACTTTATTCACCAAATTTCCAAATTGGTTCAAATCAATCCCTTCCGGTGTCAATTTAACACCAATTAGGTGATGTCCATAGCGCTTGGCATCGAGCAGTACGCGGTCGTAAGATGCTTCTTCAACAATGATATTGCTTTCTCTGGGGAGAGATTTAAAAAAGAGTGATATCACCTCTAAGCCGCCGTTGCCGACTATAACTCTTTCCGGATTAACATCATGCAAGTTTCCGATCAGATCCCGCAGAGCCTTGAAGCCTGCAAAATGGCCATATTGAAGCACATCCGTTCCGTGTCGCCTAATCACTTTTTCGTATCCCTCTGATACTAAGGAAATCAGGCGCGACAAGGCTTCTTCAGCAGGTACGCCACGTAAGAAATTTATTGACTTTTTCTCACTTATTTTGCCCACCATGATCTCCTTTCATCTTTAATAGAGCATAATGCCGTGAAAGCACAGCGCAGCTCGGCAACGAAAAGGTCAGCCGCCGCTGTTCAGTGAAGCTATACCGCGGTCGACCTGCACTATTGGTTTAGCTGCGGTTAGATCCAAACGTTGTTTTTCTCTGTCATTTCACCACCAGAGTCCCCGGTGTTTACCGTGCCGGCAGGTTCAACGAGCATGATCTTGCATTCCCTTTTTGCGTATGGTTTGTGTTCCGCTCCCTTTGGGACGACAAACATCTCTCCTGCCTTGAGGTCGACCCTGCCGTCACGGAAATCGATGTTCATTTTCCCTTCGATAACGATGAATGTCTCATCTGTATCTGCGTGACTATGCCAAACAAAGTCGCCTTGGAACTTAACCAATTTGAAGTGGTAATCATTCATTTGAGCAATAATCTTTGGAGACCAATGTTCTGAAAACGTGTCGAGTTTTTTCGTGAGATTGATTGCGGAGTATTTCATGTTTGTTTGTCCTTAAAAAGAACCGCACCTATCGGGGCACGGGTAGGGAGGTAGGCTTCTCATTCAGGGTTTACCTTGGATGCAGTGGCGTGTCTGCATCCAACCTGAAAATGAAGACCCGACCTCTAACCTTTCAAATGTCCTATGTCAACGGGCTGAGCTCATTGTCTGATAGCAGAGTCTCAATTGTTACCTGTGCTTGTCATCTTGTGTCCTCTTGACAGCCGGGCGCAGGAATCTTGAAATAATCAGCCGATCTACCAAGCCAGGGGCAATCAGTTTTAGCCAGAGAACCAGAGAGCAAGGT
>CP070700.1:1611490-1614106 GCA_020349865.1 Desulfobacteraceae bacterium | reverse complement strand
GTTGCGCTCCTTGCTGCAAGATCCTCATCGAGCAATAAACGCGACCGGTAGACGGCCCGATTGTCGTTTAGCTCAATGGATTTCTGCAGGTCCTGCAACGCCTCTACCGGTCGATTCACGGTCTGCTTCCGAATCGCGTCATAGAAATAGGGGGTAGGATCCAACGGATCAAGCTCCTTGGCTGTGGTAAACTCGGCCATGGCCAGCTTATCCCGTTTTTCTTCGTAGTAGGCTTTACCCAAATAGCTGCGGATGAGCGCGTTGTTGGGGTCGAGACTTGCTGCAATCTCAATTTCAGCGCGGCCCTGTGTCAGTTCGCCCTCCCTGATCTTCGCTAATGCAAGACCCAGCCGCGGGAGGGGAGCTGCCTGATCCAGCTCTATCGCCTTTTGGAAGGCGTCTTTAGAATCCCGTGTCTTGATCTGGGTAAGGTAGGCAAAACCCAAAACGGTCTGGGTGCGTGCCAGGTTGGGATTCAGGGCCACAGCCTCCTGTGCTGCCTCCAATGCCCTATCGAGATATCCAAAGGATAGCCACAGCTCGGCCATTCTTGCCCACGCCAGGGCATTTTTCGGATCCATTTTCACCGCTTTTTGGAGACTCGCTGATGCCCCTTTGAGGTCAAAATGGGCCTGTTGTGCATACGAGAGCGCAACCCTTGCAGCAGAGGATTCGGGATCCAGGTCCACAGCCTTCCTTGCTATGTCAAGTGCTCTGTCCTTTTTGCTTTGGACAACGGCGATGATGGATTGAAGCGCGAAGGCATGGCTGCCGGATGGATCAAGGTTCAGCGCCCTCTCTATATCGACACCTGCTTCATCAACGCGTCCCACGGAAAGCAGCAATGCGGCCCGATAGGTGAAAAAGAGTGGATCACGGATATCGTCAGGTGCTCCCTCCAGGCTGGAAAATGCTCCGGCCAGGTCACCCTCCCAGTAAAACTCAATGGACCTGCGAACCATCGCTTGCCAATCAGCACCTGGAAAATCGACCGGACGATAATCTATAATGGGCGGATAATACAGAGCCCACTGGACTGCATCCCTGGGACGGACCACGACGCGGGGGGTGGGTGCTTGCCCCTCCACAGCTATTGCCGATTGACCACTTGTGAGTGTAAGGCGTCCCACTTCATTAGTGACTGCTACCCGCCCTTCAAATATCGACAGGAAGGTCTGATCGCGCTCAACCCGTACGAAGAATTCTGTGCCTTCCACAGAGCCGTTAACAAAAGGGGTAGCTACTTTCAGGCTACGAGGGGTCCTGCTAAAAAAATGGACAGCGCCTTTAAGAAGATCAAGCAAGGAAGTTCGTTTTTTCTCTAAACCGGAAAAGATGATCGTAGTTTTTTGGTCAAGACGGAGGATTATTTCGTTAGGTAGCACGACTGCCGCTCGGCTTCGTTTCTCCAACCGAATCATATCCCCAGAACAATATGTATCGTTCAATTTAACAGGTACCCATTGCGTTTCACCTGCTTTTCGTGCCTGAACATTACCCTGCATTGAAACGACTTTGGCTACCCATTCCTTACAACTTTCTTGAGCCATAGCGATAGAAGACAAAAATCCACCTAAAAAACTGGTGAGTATTGCAAGAATTATTAGGCACGTTCGGATTTTCTTCATATGTTTCCCCCTATCTACTTGTTAGTCAGGCGAACCACTCCATCCCACCTTTCTCCAGGCGGATTCTCTCTATACTTCTCACATAGCCTTAAATAAAAGTTCGAGGGTCCATCCTTCTCAATGATTTTTGAAGACTCATGAAATAACTCGATTGCCTGTTCCCAGGATTGTCTCTTGTAAGCTTTGAGTGCTGCACTGAATTTGGCACAAATGCTTCTTTGTCTCCGGCCAACTCCTTCCATCTGACCCAATAGCTCATAAATTGCAATTGGCTTTGATTTCCCAACGAAAAGGAATTTCCCAATCTCTCTTGTGAGGAAACCGTTAAGTTGATACAACACCTCTTCGGATACAAGTATCCGTGTCCCCAAGAATTTATTCAGCCCTTCTATCCTTGACGCAGTATTGACAATGTCTCCGGTAGGGCGATACTCATAATGGTCCATGGCACCAACATTGCCAAGAAATATGAATCCGGAATGCAAACCTATCCGAGTAGGAAGCTGCATAGTTTCAGAAGACTGATTGAACTGACTTACTCTGCTATTAATATTGAGGGCTGCTAAGCAGGCCCGATTCCTGAGAGCGGCATCAGGATATGGTGTCGCCCATATCGCAAGCATACTATCTCCGGATATCTCCGCCACGATCCCATCGTGCTGAGTTACCGGCGCAAAAAGAGCTTCGAAATATTTGTTCATGAATCCATGGAGTTCACCGGGCTCCATGGTTTCCGATAATGTGTTATATTGATCTGCATCAGTAAATAAACAAGTTCCTTAGACTATTTGACCGCTCGATTTTATATTTGATAGACTTCTTGCTAACTGATCTACTATCTTATCGGGCAGGTAGTATCCGAATGCTCTTCTGATATTCTGGCGCTCTTTATTGGTATCGAAATACTTCCACATGACAGATCCAAAGAAGGCAAAGGGCGCCTGAAATAGTAAAGGGACGGCCAGAGGATACCAGCTGCCGGCATACT
>CP070700.1:1605863-1611390 GCA_020349865.1 Desulfobacteraceae bacterium | reverse complement strand
GTGACCAAGGAAATAAAAAGAATTAATCGCTTCATTTACTCCTCCATTTCCACCCGCCGTTTTATAATACGCAACCATTCTCTGCGAATCCAGGCACTCAACGGGCTGATTAAAAACCAATAAAGCCGGAAATAGCGTCTGCTTGAGTTGCCTATGCAGTAGACTCTCGTCTCGGTAGTAACGCGTGTTATCTCACCGGTCTGTCGAAAAAGAGATATATTCGCTACGGCCTTAGCAAAGCCTTTCCTGTCAAACTTCCGAAAACTCTCAGGATCCAAATGTTGGATATGGACTGCGCGGGTCCAGAAACGCCCAACCAATTCAATTACAATCTCTTGATTTGGGGTCTCTCCAAGAATGATGAACCCGAATTCAAGCAAACCATCGAGTGTAAGCGCATATTCGGGAATTCCGCGTAAACGAAACAGCCATTTGACTATTCTGGAATCTCTAAAGTCCAGAGATTGCACCACCTGGTATACTTTCTCCACCGGTGCGTGAACATCAATGTGATGCCGTTCATTTACATCATACGTGGACAAGAATTCATCGATCAACATAATAACTGTATACGTGCAAAAGAAAAGAAATTATTTTCTTGGTCCAGATCCGGTGGCCTCGCGTTATTCTGGAATTCCAGCATAGTATGGGGCATAGCCTTTGACATGGGATATAAGGCATGGGGTTAGCAACAGGATTCATACAAATTTTCTCATTCCTTCAGGTTTTCCCTCCAACTATGAGCGAATACCCCGGAAATGTCTCCTGAGCCATGTAGCAATAATAACCATCTCAATTCCAGCAGTGGCCAGTTTGATCCACCAGACAGCCTGGATCCCCCAGCCAAAAAGCCCGGGCAATGTAAAAACCAAGGCGGCAAAAAGGGCATTGTCAAAAACCGCGGCAATTAAGTTGGGATAGGTTTTACCAAAACCCTGAAACACAGCCGACATAGTCATGATCGTTCCTACGATCACGTTTCCTAATGACATGATCGCGAGATAAATAACACCGTAGTGAATGACTGCCTTATCATTGCTGAATATCCCGATTAAACTTTCCGGAAACATCCGGCACAAAACAGTGCCCAAAACCATGACTCCGGAAGAGATTGCCAATCCTGTCCAGAGTGTTCTGGTTATCCTCGACTGTTTCCTTGCTCCAAAATTTTGTCCAACCATTGCTGCCATTGCTGAGGTAACGGCGATCACCGGCAAGTATATGGCCTGGAGGATGCGGAAACCAATCCCCAAGGAGGCCAGGGCCGGGGTCCCGAATACACTCACTACCCGGTAAGTAATCAACATATTGAGGGCAAGCAAGAAATAGGTCAAACCTGAAGGGAGCCCGATTGCGAGACTTTTTTTGATAATGCCCCGGTCCAGTTGCCAGGGTCCTTTTATTTTGAGGTGATGTCCTTTTAAGAATATCAGATAGAAATATATTCCTGTGCTGATAAGTTGAGATGAAAGTGAGGCAATGGCTGCCCCTCGCACCCCGAGACGAGGAAAACCCAACAGGCCGAAGATCAGGAGAGGGTCCAGGATAATATTGAGTGCCGTGGATAGAACCATTATAAACATGGGCGTCCTGGTATCTCCCATGCCTCTATAGCACGAACCGATCACATGAAGTAGAAGTACAAAGAAAAAAGAGATAGAAAAGATCTGAAAATATTCTATCCCCCACGCTAAAGACTGCCCAACTCCACCAAAAAAATCGATGTAGGGACTGGCAATGGCCAATCCCGTAAGGGAGGCGACAATGCCAACCACGATAGTGAGGATGATACTCTGTTTATATATCTTTGCTGCTTCCTTATAGTCCCTCCTTCCAAACGCCTGGGCAATGAGTGCCATGCCCCCGATCCCGAGAATAAATGAGAGGCCCAGGATTACAAAAAACGCATTGCCAGAAATGGAGACCGCTGCCACGGCATCCGGTCCGAGACGGCCCACAAAATAGAGGTCTACCATGAGATAGAGGGTAAACATGAGCATTGAAAATACGATTGGACCGGAAAGCCTGAGCAATAGTTTTGGGATAGACCCCTTTGTAAGATCTATGCGAGTACTCGATTTCATGCATTACGTCTTAATAATTACGCCTTAATATTGATAGTTTCGTAAAAAGTCTTATGAACGGTCATTGCGAGGAGTGAAACGACGAAGCAATCTAGTGAATTCAAGTAATTACAGCAACTGAGATTGCTTCGCTTCACTCTCAATGACAGATGAAATGACTTTTTACGAGTACATCAATATTAGTTTTATTGTAACAATTTAGCGCTTTGAAAAAATCATCATTAGATTATCGGGCCGTGGATATCTCTTTCAGAAGGGCCGCAACACAAATTCTTGAAAGCGCAAAGCTTTTTAGAATTCATTACTGGTAATGTGTATTTTACTTCACGATTCTGTTTCCTGCTCCATCCTTCTGAGCATGGCCAGGCTCTCGTCAGACCACCGGATGTAGGCCTTGTTTACGTACTGCCCGTATCTGACCGTCATCAACCAGTAGGGTAGATTGGGGTTATCTTTATCGTCGGCCTCC
This sequence comes from Desulfobacteraceae bacterium, assembly GCA_020349865.1. Next base: position 1,608,837 of record CP070700.1, on the reverse strand, counting down.
AGCATCGCCTTAGTGGCTGTTATTTGTTTAAGCTTCTGCGACTGAAGTTTCCGGAATTGTTCTATCTGGCGGATGGTATCAGCCAGCGAAACCTGTTGCGCAAAGAACAGTTTCAACAGAATTTCATGACGCCCTATCTGACGGCCGACAGGTTGAATCATCCAATCCTGTAGTGCTTTTCGTCCTTTGGCTGTCAATGCGTAAATATGACGGTCCGGTTTGCCCGTCTGCCTCTCGATTGATCTGGTGGCAAGCTCTTGTTTGGCCAAATTTTTCAGAATGGGATATATCTGGCCGTAGCTTTCACTCCAAAAATAAGAGAGACTTTTTTCAAACTTCTTTTTGATGTCATAGCCCGACATGGGACCCGTGCTCAAAATCCCCATAATGGCGTATGTGCTCTTATTCTCTTTCATGATCCTATCCATTAGATATATATCTAAAAGATATATAACATGATGATACATAGAGGTCAAGGGTTACATTGAGAAACACTCCTTTTTAAGCGGAAAAGATTTTGGGCTGGAAATAAGGTTGAAATGTTTGAATACAAAGGGTGAGAAATGAGGCCCGTATGGTAGGGTTCAGCTATCAAAGCAGAGGTTGGGCATGTTTTCTCTCAATCACCGGTGACAACTCATTGTCTCAATTGAGGGATAATATTCTTACTGATCATTGCACATAACTGCCCCAAACCTATCCATCCTGTTTAGGAATTTTTCCAGCAACCTGGTCCTCTGATCCTCATCAAGGACGTTGTAGAACTCCATAAAAAGATCCAGATTGTGCGACATGAAGTCCGGCATTTTGCTAACATATTGCTTTATATGATCGGAAAGGGCATTCATATCGGGAGTGTCCTTATTGATTTCCCTTTTCAGTTCCCTAAAAAATTCCCCTCGATTTTCCATGACCTCAGTCAACCCGGCCTTTACTTTCAGACGGATCTCCTCATATTCTTCCATTTGAGTCTCTGAAAGGTCCAGCTCCTTTACCCGGCTGTCCATCCGCGACAGGATGTGTTCTGAAAAGTCCTTGCCAAGAAACCGGGGATGAAACCCTTTACCAGGAAACATGGGGTGAGGGTACATGTCGCAAAAACCAGGATGCCCGCACGCTATGATAAGGCCAAAGCCTGCAAAAAGAACGAATAACAGAATAATAGCTCCAATGATAAAGTATTTTTTTCGAGATTTCATTCTTATCCTCCTTGTTAGTGGTTTAGGTTTTCCTATTGAATTTGCTGGTAGAATAATATGAAATTGTAAAGAAAATTTTTTCGTGTTGTAAAAGAGTGCTAAAGAAATGTAAAAAAATGTAAAAACGGGAGACATCTATGACAAAAAAGGTTTTACTCGTAGATGATGATGCAAAACTGCGGAAGCTTCTAAGGGAGTATCTTGAGGGGTATGGATTCGAGATAATGGCCCTCCCCGATGGGTCATCGGTCCTGAAAACCATCAGGACAGAGGCCCCGGACATCGTCATACTGGACATTATGCTGCCGGAGCGGGATGGGCTGGACGTGTTAAAAGATATCCGTATGAAATCTTCTGTGCCCGTAATCATGCTCACTGCCAAAGGTGAGGATGCAGACAGGATTGTGGGACTCGAACTTGGCGCGGACGATTACGTTCCAAAGCCCTTCAATCCGAGAGAGCTGCTGGCCCGAATCAAGGCCGTGCTCCGAAGACTTCCTGCCCGGGATAGAATTGAGGCCAAAACAGATGAAAATATGTTTATCGAGGCAGGCGGTCTTTTGCTGAACAAGGCAAAACAGGCTCTTTTGATCGAAGACAGAGAAGTTGATCTCTCCACAACCGAATACAAGATTCTTGAGGCCCTGATGGAGCATCCCAATAGAGTCATGAGCCGCGATCAACTCATGAATTTTGCCCGGGGGAGGGATTTTTTGGCCTTTGACAGGAGTATTGACGTGCACATTAGCAAACTGAGGGCAAAGCTGGAAACCGATCCCCGCACCCCGGAGCGAATCAAGACAGTATGGGGAACGGGTTATATGTTCGTGGATATGCCATGAGACCTGGAAAGCTCTATATCAAAATATTCTTATCCTTTGTGCTGGTCCTCATCATAACCGAGATATTAATATTTGGTCTTTTCATCTTTTCTGCCGGAAGGAGCTTTCGTTCCCGCGTTGAGCAATACACTGGCGCAAAGGTCATGATAGCAAAAGACGTGATGGAAGATAAGATCAAATCAATGCCGGATAAGCCCCTGGCAGAAAATGCGTCTTTAAAGAACTTCATTGTGCGTTTCGCAGAGACTTTCGAAGCAAAGATCTGGTTGACAGCTCAGGACGGAACCATCCTTTTAAAGTCCTTTGAGAAGGATATTTCGGATCACCTTGCAAAGATTTCCAAAAGACCTGCGAGGGATTTCGATGATTTCAAGCTCCACCGCAGTTCCCGAAGACATTTGGAATCCTATGCGACCATTCCCATAGAGATCAGAAAGGGAGAGATCTGTAGTCTTCATATACTTTTTCAAGAAATGGGGCCACCTCACCCCGAGAAAGGTTTCGCCTTAGGGCTTGCGGCCATAGGCATTGTCATTGCTCTCCTTATTATACCGGTCTCAAGACTCATTACCGGACCCATCAAACGACTCAGACACTCGGCTCTTCAAATTGCTGAAGGGGATCTTTCTCACAGGGCCACGGTGAAAGGCAAAGATGAGATCGGAGAATTAGGTCGGACTTTCAACTATATGGCGGATAAATTGGAACGTATGATTCGGGGAGGCAGGGAACTAACGGCCAACATATCCCATGAACTGCGAAGCCCGCTTGCAAGGATTCGCGTTGCACAGGAGCTTCTCAGGGAAAGACTGGAACGGAGCGACAATAAGGACTTGGACAGGTATCTGGACGACATACGGGAAGATATTGAGGAGTTGGACCGTCTCATAGGCAGCATCCTTGTCTTATCAAAGCTGGATATTCAGGAAACGG
>CP070700.1:1603195-1605763 GCA_020349865.1 Desulfobacteraceae bacterium | reverse complement strand
CTGTTTATCCTGTCTAAAGATAGCCTTGAACTGTTTCAAAATACTTTCTCTGTGTTCTCCGCGTCTGGTCCTCTGCGTGAGATTATCAGTTTTTGTGTCTTTCAGTTTATAGTGCTGTGATTTTTTGACGGCGTTCTATTTCAGGCATATACCTGGAACTGACATCCTCCCCCAGGATGTTGTTTACAAGGAGGAACTCTATAATCTCATCTTTGGTCATCATTGTTTCATCCCTTGAGATATAGGGTTTATCCACCTTATCTGAAACTAATGAATGATAATCGTAGGGAATCATGTTGTGGCCGTTTCTCAGGGCCGGCAATATTGCAAACATATCGTCCAGCTCAAGAGAACGGGGGGCTTCTTCCTCACTCATGAGTTCTTCGTAAAGCTTTTCTCCGGGCCTCGCTCCAATGTATTCAAAGGTTATGTCTTTGGGCCGGTAGCCGTAAGGGGGCGCCAGAACCTCAATCATGGCCTGGGCTAAATCAATAATACGCAGGACGGGCATCTTGGTGACAAACACCTCCCCCCCGCACGCTATTGCAGCACCCTTGATGACCAGCCTGGCTGCTTCTTCAACCGTCATAACAAATCGCGTCATTCGAGGGTTTGTTATGGTGACGGGCCCGCCGCGCTTTATCTGATCCACAAAAACCGGAACCACTGAGCCGTTTGAACCCAGCACGTTGCCGAACCGGGTACTGGAAAAATTATGAAGTTTACGCCCATTGCAACGCTGCATGCTGGCGGCCGTGACCACCCGTTCCGAGAGGAGCTTTGATGTACCCATGACATTGGTAGGGTTTACGGCCTTGTCGCTGCTGGTATAAAGCACCCGGGGTACCCTGTTGGCCAGGGCCACGCTCAGAACATTCTGGGTGCCAATGACATTGGTTCTCACGGAATCAAAGGGATTGCACTCACACAGGAACACATGCTTATAGGCAGCAATATGAAATACCACGTCCACGCCTTCCATAACAGACTGGAGCTTTCCATGATCCCTGATATCGCCCAAAATGGGAACAAGGTTGACGTCATTTCCATAGGCACTCATTTGAAGATAGAGGCTTGTTTCATTGTTGTCAAAGATGCGGACCTCTGCCGGGTCATATTTGAGGATCTGTTTCAGGACCTCTGAGCCCACCGTGCCAACTGAACCTGTTATGAGAATGGTCTTTTCTTTATAGATTGGAGCGAACTCTGATGTATGGATCTGTGTCCGGGACATGGGAGCACCTCCATGTGTTAGTGTTAGTGGATGGTCAAATAGTTGAGTGGTTAAATGGGACGCGGATTGGCGCGGATTAGCACAGATAATTATTTTTGCTTAAAAGCCCCCGCAAAGCGTGGAGTTCGCGATGAGACTACATCGGGACCAATGTGGATGACCTTGTGATGTTAAAATAAGCGTGCTTATTTTTCCCATCAAGCGCTCCACATGGAGCCTATAAGCGATCCTGTCATTCCTTGCTTGCCCGCCTCTGTAGGGTTTATACTGTCTCAAGTTATTTCTCTGGGTGAGATTATTCGTTGTTTTTTCTGTGTGTATCCGTGCGGGTCTGTGGCTAATAATGTATAAGACTTCCTTCTTTTCTTGCCATTCTCAAGCCATACCCAAAGGCTGCGAGCCCTAAGGGCAGAAGAAGCGCGGCAAAAAGCGCGAGGATCAGGGCCTTGTCATAGACGGCGGCGAGTGTGGCGCCGTTTAAGAGTACCTGGCGCATGGCCTCCAGCGCGTGGGTAATGGGGAGCAGATAGGCAAACGGCTCAAGCCAGGAAGGGAGTACTGCCACGGGATAGAATACCCCTCCCAGCAGCCCGGATGCCGTGGTGACCAGAAAACTGATGGGGCTCCCCTTCTTAAACACAATGATGAAGCCTGCTGAAAGGAGCCCGATGCCGGAGAAGGCCAGAATGGTGAGCAGCATGATCACAAAAAAGGCCAGAAGACTTGTCATATGGAGCTTGAGACCGAAAAAGACAACGCCTATGGCCAAATACAGGAAGACCCGAAGGGAGGTGAAGAAAAAATTATACAGTGACGATGAAAACAGGATAGTGGGCACGGACGTTGGGGTGACCAGCAGGGCCTCCAGTGTTCCCTGCATCTGGGCGCTGCGTATCTGGCCGGCAAAACTGCTGAGGGATACGGACAGGTAATCCGTAAAGGCGACGCCTATGAGCACAAAAGAAAAATAGCTGCCGCCATAGGGCTCCAGGTGACCGGCTACGCCGTCACCCACCAGCCTGGAGAGGAAAAAAAACATCAAGGTGGATATGAAAATGCTGCCTAACTGGAGAACGAAATTCAGGCGATAGCTCGCGGCAATGATGAAGTCGCGTTTGAGAAATGCTATAGGTTTATATGGGACACGGATTAACACAGATAAACACCGATAGTTATTTTCTAATGTTATCGAAAACCTTCCGCGTAATTTGTGGCTTTGGACCAAAATTTAGCAGAAGTCCCACTTCAATATTCGTGGCCTTCAGGTAGTTCAATAACTGTGCTTCATTTTCTGGCGCTAATTTCTTCGATGCTTTTATCTCAACATTCACCTT
>CP070700.1:1594801-1603095 GCA_020349865.1 Desulfobacteraceae bacterium | reverse complement strand
TAAGATTGAAGATATAGACCATTTTCTCCGCATACTTGAGTATACAGCCGATGCCTGAGCTTCGGTGGCCAAGGGGTTCATCTGCGACGGGCGGGATTACTGTACCCCTTGCGCCAAAATACTCCCTGAGCAGGGCAAAATGAATGTTCCATAGATTGTCCCCTGGTCGAACCACGTAGATGCCGTAATAACTGTCGGTCTGTTTTGTAGGACTGACAGGTGGAGGGGTTGTGGGAGATCCGGTCTCGGAAGGGGCATTTTTTTGTCGATCAATCCGTTCCGAACTTTTTTTCTTCGCATCGATCTCAGCCAGGATTTGACTTAAATGAATAGTCTCCTTACCCACGCGAATTTGCTCGCCCTGCTTGGCCACCATATCCACACTCTTTTCTAAGCCAAAATCCTTTTTGCGCTTTTGAACCATTTCTTTCATGTCCTGGTGGGAATCGTCCTTGATCTTTTGGTAGTCAATTACCGGGGCCGGCTTGGGCTGCTTTATAACCGGGCTTTCTAGTTGTTCTCCCGCTGAGGGGGATATTTCCCCAATGTCGGGCTGCGAATCGTCTTCAAACTTTTGGTAATCAACCACCGGGGTCGGCTTGGGTTTATTCATGTCCGGGCTTTCTAATTGCTTTCTCTCTGGTGGGGCAGTCTCCAGCCAGGGCCACGGATACCATTGAAAATGATGGTTAAGAAGGAGGAGTATCACGACAAGGAGTGGAATGATCCAGAGGTGCCTGTGGCTTTCCAAAGAGGGTTGTTTACTGTCGGGGGTTGATTTGTCCATATCGTATTTCCCTTCTTATAGTTGCTCGATATCTACACATGGCGTAATAATTTAGCGATTTTAAAATACTGTAACATAAGGCCCGCGGCCCAATAATCCAATGATTATTTCTGCAAAGCGTTAAATTTTTGCCAAATGGCAGAAAAGGAATCAAGGTGTACGCATTGGCTGTATCCAAACCTGATGCCAGCACTTTAAGAGCTTATCTTTTCTGTAAGTAGTAGTCTTCAATATTATTCAACGTATTAATATATTCGCTTCCAAATTGAAAGTCAGGATAATGGATGATTTCTTCTCTCAGCGGCGCAATAAAGGGGAGTATATCGATCCCATAATTGTTTTTCCCTCTTTTATCCGTTTCGTGGACAATCAAAAGGCAGTAAAAACTGGTCAAGAGTCTGAGATCCGGTGATCGCCGGAACAAATATGCCCTTCCTCCGATGGTATTTAGAAAAAAGCCAGCATACCGATAAACAAACTCTAATGAAGGCCTCAGGCCTTCAGGGGTTGGACAGCGGTTCCTCACAGTAAGCCACCTATAAAACACGTTCAGATTAATTTCCATAGCGTCGTTCTCGTTCTTAATAACTTCTCTAATCAGGTAGAGGTCTTGCCTGTACAGGACGCGGGATAAGTGATATACATTGCGGATCATGATTGAGGGGTCTATACCTTCTCCTGCAGGGATTGGCAGCGTGTCCGCTAATCGATTGAGAATTTCTTTGAACGTGGCGTAGGCATTCATTTTAGGATTTAAGTGTTGGAAGTATTCTGTTTGATCTAAATATTGGAAAAATTCGGCCATATTTTTTTCTATGCTGGTGCAGTCGTCTTCATCGGGTAAGAATTTCGGGGAAGTTGCTTCTTCGGTGAGGACGGACGAGGGTTCTTCTCTTGCACTACTTATACCCTGGGCTTCCTCTGAAGGGGCCTCTGTTTCGAGGGATGAAAGCTTTTGGGTAATCAAAGGCTTTTCCGGCTCCCCCGATCTTTTTGAAGTTATAATATAGGCAATGAAGCCCGCCAAGATTACAGCCAGCAGCAGCCACAACCACGTGCGACTTGTTCCCTTATTTCTCATAACCACTGCCCCCTGACGATTGGTGTTGGATCATCACAACTGGTATTTTTTTTGGCCGTCGGCGTACAGGTCGTTTCCGCGCGTATCGTTTACCACTATGATGGGCAGCTTTTCCACCCTTAATTCTCTAATGGCCTCAGGCCCCAGGTCCTCGTAGGCCACCACGCGGGCTTCCTTAACTGCCCGGGCCATAAGAGCACCGGCGCCCCCAATAGCGGCCATATATATGGCCTTGTGTTTGATCATGGCTTCCTTGACTTCCTGAGAACGTCTTCCTTTACCTATCATGCCCTTGAGCCCCAATTCAAGAAGCTTAGGGGTAAAGGGATCCATGCGGTAACTTGTAGTGGGGCCAGCAGCGCCTATGACCCTGCCGGGTGGTGCTGGCGAAGGACCCACATAATATATTACCTGACCTTCAATGGGGATGGGGAGTTCCTTGTCTGCCTTTATCAATTCAAGAAGTCTGCGATGGGCAGCATCCCTGGCGGTATAAAGAATTCCGGTTATAGTAATCCGGTTGCCGGACTGTAACGGCTCTATGTCGGCCGATGAGAGTGGAGTTTTGAGATGAAATAGCTCATTCATAATCTTCTTCCTCATGAAAAAAAATTCCTGACAGGATAAACAGGAATGAAACGATGTTTTTTACAGTTAACCAAAGAGGGTTCGTCCTGGATTTTATATTTTTTTATGCTTTTCGATGCCCCTTCCGCTTGCGTCGGGGTCATTGATTACCTGCCCGCCATCGGGATATGAGATGAGGTAGGCAGGCAATTGAAGACAAATAATAATGGCTTACCGGATTAATATCATGTTCATCCTGTTATCCCATCTAAGAACTTAGAGAACGATCTCCAAATGACGACTCGCGTGGCATTGTATGTTTACTGCCACAGGAAGACTGGCAATATGGCACGGCGTCATAAGGAGATGAACCGCGAGTGATGTCACGCGTCCGCCAAGGCCCTGGGGACCGACCCCGGTTCTATTGATCTCGTTCAGGAGTTCGTCTTCCATCTCACTTTGTTCGGGGTCGGGATTTTGTTTCCCCAGGGGCCGAAGCAGGGATTTTTTTGCCAACAGGGCTGATTGTTCAAAATTACCGCCAATTCCGACACCTACAATGGTAGGAGGGCAAGGATTAGGGCCTGCATCAACCACTGTCTGGACAACTCTCTCTTTCACACCGGGCCATCCCGTAGATGGCGGGAGCATAAATAACTGACTCATATTTTCGCTGCCCCCTCCTTTTGGCACCACCCAGATCTTGAGGGCTTCCCCCGGCACAATATCAAGGTGAACAATGATGGGCGTATTATCGCCTGTATTTTTCCTCGTAAAGGGGTGGCAGAGAGATTTTCGGAGATAACCTTCTTTGTAGCCCTGCCTGATGCCCTCTTCAAGCGCAGATACAAAATCGCCGCCGACAATGGAAACCTCCTGACCCATTTCAGCGAATATAACAGCCACGCCTGTATCCTGGCAAATAGGGATTCTTTCCTCCCTTGCGATGTTGGCGTTTTCGATCAACTGATTCAGAATGTCTTTGCCAACCGGTGATTCTTCGTAAGTTAGGGCATGTTTGAGTGCATTGACAACATCATCGCTCAATTCAAAATTGGCACGTATTGCTGTGTCCTTAACAGCGCCGATGATGCTTTGGGTTGAAATCTGGCGCATAAAATCCTCCGATAGGGTTTGACTTTTCGATGGTGGATCATTAGAAAGATGTTAGTGCGTTGGTAAATGTGAGCTCTCTATTGATGGAATTGGTAATAAATGAATGCCGAATAGTAAGCATCGAAATACTTCTGGTTTTCAGTACCGGGTTTCAGAACGCGGACTTACTATACAGGAGTTAAAAGTTAGAAGCAAATAAAAGCAGCGAATAATAGATCGTTCTTCCCGAAAAGAGATATCTGCGTCCCCCGTCGTGGGCAAACGTGAAGGGTGAATTTTTAAGATTCATCAAGCAGTTAAATATTCATGAACTATGAAAATCCTTTTGACAAACGATGACGGCATTCACGCCCCTGGTCTTTTTGCGTTATTCCAGGCCTTAAAGTCTGATCATGAGCTGACTATTGTGGCACCGGAATCTGAAATGAGTGCCGTGGGACACGCCATTACCCTGACGTTACCTTTAAGGGTTCAGGAGGTTAAGAAAAACGGATCATTTTACGGATATGCTGTCACAGGAACACCAGCGGACTGTGTAAAGATTGCGGTACAAGAATTGCTCGACAGGCCTCCGGATATTATTCTCTCGGGGATCAATCCGGGGGCCAATGTGGGAGTGAATATCCTTTATTCCGGGACGGTCTCTGCAGCCACAGAAGGGGCATTTCTGGGTGTGCGGTCTGCCGCAATTTCGCTTAATACCAGGCAACATCCTGATTTCCGATTTGCAGCCCAATTCAGCAAGGAGATCATACGGTTTATGATGGACAGTGGACTTAAAGACGGAACAGCATTAAATGTCAATATCCCCGCGGTCCCCCGGGAAAAGATTGCCGGGGTGTGCTTCGCCAGACAGGGGACATCTCGATTTGAGGAGCGTTTTGAACGCCGCAGTGACCCAAGAGGAAATGTGTATTACTGGCTTTCGGGAGAAACCCCCATAGACGAAGGCAATCCTGAGGCTGATTCCATTGCCTTGAAAGAAAACAAGATCACCATTACGCCCATCCATTACAATCTCACCTGCGAGAAAGAATTAAGGCGTTTGAAGTATTGTGTACCTCTCTCGTGGGGTATATGAAACCAATTTTTAACCCAGATTGTGCAGTAGTCTCCTCCTGCGACTTGAAAATCCTTGCTGCAACGCTTGTTTCCCGATTTTTACCCGCCTCTGGCAGGTTGCTCCTCGACATATTTATTAATATGCTTTCGTCACAAAATCGCTCCAACTGCTCGTTTTGCTTTGGTTTTCTGCGCCTCGCTACGGATTCTATTGTACAATCTGGGTTGAAATAAAAACTTCTCGAGCTTTCCATCTTCCGAGGTTATTGGCCTCAGCGGATCTCCATCGAGCTCCTTGGACTAAATGGCTTGAAAGTTCCAAATCTGCTCTCCTTTCGGGGAGAGGTGCACTTGGAGGTGTCCTCGCCAGTTTTCATCATCTTGATCTGGAAAATCCTCCCTAAAATGGGCGCCTCGACTTTCCTCCCTTCTGAGGGCTCCTTGAAGGATTATAGCGGCTGTTTGTGAGGCTAACCGCAGTTCCTGTATTCGCTGAACCTCCCGCGGGTTATCTCCTAGAGTTAGCCCGCATGCCTCCGCTTGGATCGCCTTAATCGCATCTAATGCTCGAGTGAGCCCTTGATGGTTTCTAAGGATTCCGCCTTCATTCCAAAGGATCTCGCGGAGTGTTCCTTTGAGTCTGGCTGAATTCGGTTTTGTATTCGACCTGGTTTTGTTCGACGCGGACTTTAAAACAAACGCTTCTAACTCCCCAAGGAGTAATTGGCTGTCAGGATCATCACTGTCTTTCGCCCAAGCCGCTGCCGCTTCCCCGGCCCTGGCTCCAAAAACCTGGGTCTCTGTCAGCGCGTTTCCTCCCATGCGGTTAGCTCCATGGAGCCCCCCGGTAACCTCCCCGGCAGCGAATAGACCCGGCGCAGAGGTCGCCCCTTGAGAATCTATTCTTACGCCCCCCATGGTGTGGTGGGCCATGGGAGCTACATGGATGGGTCGACGTATCGCCCCATATCGTTCTCCCAGAATCATTCGTGACGAAGCGGAAAGGGGATCTGCACACCACTCCTCTTCCGTTAGCCCTCTGAGATCCAATAAGACCTCTTCAACCTCCCGATAAATTTCTTTGAAGATGGCCTGTGAAAGTTTATCACGGGCTTTCAATGCTGCCGGGCGCTCATGGATGCAATTTTTTTCTAAGATATCCTCCCCGCGGCTGTTAAAGAGCCGTCCCAAATCCCCTAAGTGAGGGGATATCAAGAAAGACGGGAGTCCGGGCTCGGCAACCCCCAACGGATAGAACTGCACGAATTCCATATCCTGAAGTAGGGCTCCAGCCTCCAATGCAAGGAAATAGCCCTCGCCTAACATCCTCTGGGGATTGTCATGTCGGAGGAACAAAGCCCCGGCACCACCCGTGGCGAGGACCAGTGCTTTGGAGCTAAATGCGAGCCAGTTGCCTGAAAGTGCTGAATGCGCAACAACACCGGTCGCCCCCTCCTGCGCCTTTAAATGAGTTACCTCAAGCCCGCCCATGACCTGGACTCCAGATGCCTTGGTCTTCATTAAAAGGCAACGTACGATCTCTTCCCCCCAAATCGGGGGGCGACCTTTTGAGAAAAGATAACCATCTTGGATCTCTGCCTTAACGCCCCATGCCTCAAGTTCTTTTAACCTTAAGGGGCCTTCTTCAGCCAGAATTTCTGCAAGTTCCCGTTGACTGATCCCACGGCCAGCCTGCAGGGTGCGTTTAAGATGCGTATCTTGAAAGTCCCCTTCTTGCGCGCCCGCAAACGCCCCTCCGCTTAAGATCGTGGAAGCCGTCTTTCCAAGTGATCCTTTGGAAATTACGCATACCTCTGCCCCCTTTTCCCGCGCTGCAATAGCCGCACGGAGGCCGGCCGCACCGCTTCCCACAACCAACACGTCATAAGAAAAATGCTCCACAACTACCCCCTTAAACCTAACTGAATAAAAATTATGATAGATTTTAGTTGATAGCAAGTCCTACTTTACGCATAGGCTTAAACCCAGATTGTGCATTAGCCTCCTACTCCGGCTTGAAAATCCTTGCTGCAACGCTTGTTTCCCAATTTTGCTCCTCGCCATATTTATAAATATGCCTACGTCACAAAATCGCTCCAACTACGCTTTTCGCCGCGGTTTTCTGCGCCTCACTAAGGATTCTACTGCACAATCTGGGTTAAAAGAAAGAATACTGAGGAGAGGAAGAAAATCCAATAGTAATGGATTGTCCTGGAGGATTGAAAGACAACAACATTTCGGGCTTGTTTCTTGCCACGGCATGTGCTCGCCCTCAAATAGAATCAATTACATACTTGATGTAGTAGCCAGAAGTTTATAGTGAGGGTTACAAAATTGTGGCTGGAGATCAACAAAGTGCCCTTAGGCGGATAAATCTGAGTTATTCGGTTAAGTGCATCAACGGATCTGCTTTGGAACTCTTCAAGGTGCTCACCGCCCAGCATTTTTAGTGATGCTGGGGCATCCTGACATATTGTACAATAATCAGGATATTGTTCAGCCCAATTCTGGGCTTCCATCCCGTCCAATTCCCCCAGATCCATTTTAATATGCCCTGCTTCCACCAAAAGAGGGATTGATGGGTGCAAGACTTTTATGCTCCTGGCAGTCCAAACAGAAAATTACACTTTAGACGGCTCTCCCAAGCCAGTATATGTTATCGCTTTATATCGTTATTGCCCTAGCCCGGATTATTTAACAGTTGCCGGCTTTAAACGGAATCAGCCTCTTCAGGTTGTGGTTTGGCGGAAGAACTGTCAGCCTGTCCAATCTGAGTATCCGATTCTGATTCCTGGCTATCAAGTAAAGCTTGAGGTTGTGACTGCATCATCTTTTCTTTTAGCAGCTCTCCTATATTGGACGTGGCCTGCTTCTGATTGTTCACGTAGTTCTTATGCATATCTTTTTCCGAGCTTTCCTTCAGTTTTCGAATAGAAAGCCCAATCCTTTTATCCTCTTGTGAGACATTAACAACTTCGGCCTGTATTTCATCCTTAATCTGAAATCCCTCCAGTGGATTGCGTTGTTTGCCCTTGGGTAATTGGGAGACGTGAATGAGGCCCTCAATGCCTTCTTCCAGTTCAACGAAGAGGCCAAAATCGGTGATATTGGTCACGGTACCGGAAACTCGGGTGCCGGGCTTATATTTTTCAGGGATTTCATTCCATGGGTCTGGCGTTAGTTGTTTGATTCCCAATGAAAAACGCTCGTTCTCCTTGTCAATGTCCAGGATAGCTGCCCGCACTTCGTCGCCTTTTTTGTAAAGCTTCGAAGGGTGGTTTATTTTTTCGGTCCATGAGATGTCAGATATATGGACAAGACCATCTATGCCTTCATCAATGCCGATAAAAATACCGAAGTCAGTGATATTCTTTATCTTCCCCTCTATAATGGCCCCGACAGGATAATTTTCAGCGATGATATCCCAAGGATTTGGCTCAAGCTGCTTCATACTTAAGGAAACCCGCTTTTTGGCAACATCGAGGCTTAAAACTATGGTTTCCACGATATTGCCGACGCTCAATATCTGAGAAGGATGCTTGATTTTACTAGTCCAGGACATTTCAGACACATGAATCAGGCCTTCCATGCCTTCTTCCACCTCCACAAAGGCACCGTATTCTTTCAGGTTCACGATACGGCCTGTGATTTTGGCGCCCACGGGATATTTATCTTGAGCCC
>CP070700.1:1592031-1594701 GCA_020349865.1 Desulfobacteraceae bacterium | reverse complement strand
CAGACGCGGTAAGGCTAAATATCTTGGCGGTGTTGGTAAAAGGGTAACCGGCATTTCCAAAACAAAGTTTAAGCCGAATATACAAAAGGTTAGGGCGGTTGTTAACGGCAAGGTTTGCAGAATTAAAGTTTCAGCAAAGGCCATTCGTATGGGACTTGTGCAAAAGCCTCCGAAGCGGAATTACAAACCCGCTGAAAAGGCCACCGGCTGACAAAGCATGTTATCGAGTGTTTTCTTTATAGCGGGGCGGGTTCTGCCTCGCTTTTTTTCTTTAGGCGGGGATTAAAAATGGCAAAAAAAATCGACCAGGATCAGGTCAGAAAGGTTGCTAAATTGTCCCGGCTGGATTTAACCGAAGCCGAGGTTGAGGAATTTACCGGACAATTGAGCGCAATCCTTGACTACGTGGAAAAAATGAATGAGCTGGACACAGCGGACGTTGAGCCGTTGGCGCATTGTTTGCCGGTCAGTAATGTTCTGCGTGATGATTTCGCCAAAGAGTCGCTCGGTACGGAGAAGGTTTTGGCTAATGCGCCTCAGCGGGATGACGAGTTTTTCAAAGTGCCGAAAATACTGGATGATGGTTCAGGAGCGTAAGAGAATGTCTTAAATCGGATTTGGAGGTATTAGACCATGAAGGCGAATTATTTGATATGTTCTTTGCTTATGTCTTTGCTTTTGGTTGGTTGTGCGCAGATGGAGAAAAATAAAATGAATTCAGTTCCGCCGGGCTCTCAGCAATACCAGATGTTTGAAAAGAAAGTAACAAAAACTGTAAGCTGTGATTATTTACTTTTTCTTCCGGAAGACTACAGTAAAAAACGGCAGCTCTGGCCTTTGATGTTATTTCTTCACGGTGCCGGTGAACGCGGCAGTGATTTAGAAAAGGTAAAGGTGCACGGTCCTCCGAAAATAGTCGAAAACAGAAAGGATTTTCCCTTCATCCTGGTCTCTCCACAGTGTCCTGAAGGCGATTGGTGGACGGAGAAAGTTGAAGTGCTCATAAACCTTGTGGATGATATTGTGGCTCGATATGAGGTCGATAAGAAAAGGATTTATCTGACAGGATTGAGTATGGGGGGGTACGGCACCTGGGCTCTGGCTTCTGCGTACCCTGATCGCTTTGCCGCTATCGCGCCTATTTGCGGGGAGGGTAGCCGTATAATGTCCTTGAAGCTTAAAGATATACCCATCTGGGTTTTCCACGGAGCAAAAGACGAGGTGGTCCCGCTCAAAGAATCCGAAGAAATGGTTAATGCCATAAGAAATAGCGGCGGAGACGTTAAATTCACAATCTATCCCAACGCCGGTCATGATTCATGGACCGAATCGTACAATAATCCGAAACTTTATGATTGGTTTCTCGAACATAGCAAACCACTAGGGAAAAAATAAAATGAGTGGCAAAGAAATCTTCTGGAAGGAAGAAGAAGATGTGATAAAATGCTGGGAGGATGTAACAAAATTGGAGGAGAAATTTTTCCGTCCCCCCAATCATGAGAAATCCAATGAAACTCAAAAATGGATATTTCGGGCGGAACGGTTGATAGAGGAATTAGAAAAAGAGTACTTCCAAGAAAGCGGAGATGCCACCTCATGTTGTATACAAAAGGAAAACAAAAACGATGAGTATCTTGAGACGCATCTTGATAAAGCTTTTAGACTATATGATGTTAAAGATGAGGATAAGGGTAAACGTGAGAGAGAACTTATCAGGACATTTCAGAGAAAAGCAGCTCTTTATCTCGAACGCGAACCTGACAAGGATGACATTCTCGAATGGCTTGCGATAATGAGACATCATGGTGCGCAGACGAGGTTATCGGATTGGGTGTACTCATTTTATATCGCTGTGTATTTTGCTCTTGCTGAAAACGAAAAGGGCATTGTATGGGCTTTAAACTGCTCGACAATAAATAAGCCAGAGCCAGTGGTTAGCAAAATTTGTGAGAAAGAAAATGGTATTAGAAAGTTCAGTCGGTCTCTCTTATATTATTCAAAAAAGTGTGATTTTCTTGGGATACGGCAAGAGGGAGACAAACTAATCGATCTTGCAATTACTTGTTATCTTATGGATGATCCAACATTATGTGTTTATCCTGTTAATCCTTTCAGGTTGAATAAAAGACTCTCTGTACAACAAGGTTTATTTCTTCTGCCGGGGGATATTACAAAATCTTTTGCAGAAAATCTTAGAGTGACTTTCGGAGGTTATGACGAAACAAAGAAATATCTATGGAGAATGAAAATTGTGCCTGAAACAAAAAAGAAGCGAAATGAAATTCTTGGGAGGTTGAAAGATATGAATATAAGTAATGAGGCGTTATTTCCGGGCTTAGATGGTTTTGCAAAGTCGGTTGGAGAGGGCCTGGCTTATCCAAGGAAAATGAGAAGTACGTGATTAAATTCTAAGACAAAGTAATTGCTAATGGAACACCTAAGTGCAAAAGAATTACGTGACGGAATCGCGGCCGGACAAATAAGCAGCCTCGAAGCGACTAAAGCTGTTTTTCAAAGAATTGATAAGCTTGAGCCGGCTATTGGTGCTTATATCAGCACTTATCCCGACATGGCGTTGGAAACTGCTGTTGACATCGACCGGCGAATAGCAGCAGGCCGGCCTGTAGGACAGCTTGCAGGTGTTCCTGTCGCGATAAAAGATAATATGTG
>CP070700.1:1588523-1591931 GCA_020349865.1 Desulfobacteraceae bacterium | reverse complement strand
TAAGGTCTTCCCGGTGGTTATCTTGGGAGGACTGGACAGTATAGGGGGTGCCATCTTGGGGGGTGTCATCATCGGTTTGGTTGAAACCTTTACAGGAGGATATATTTCAACTTCGTTGCGGGAAGTTGTCCCTTATATTGTGCTTGTCTTTATCCTCATGGTAAGGCCTTATGGTCTGTTTGGGCTGGTGGAAATTGAGCGGGTGTAGTGGAATGGGGATTGTGGAATTCGGAATGCAGAAAAGGGGCAGATAAGCAGATAGTATGGAGTAAGCAATATGCGTAAGTTTCAATTTCATCCCTGCGGAAATTTCAGGGAATCATACACGGAAGAGCTCGCAGTCTTTGAAACAGACTTTGGAAGGCTCTGGCTGGGCATAGGCCTTGTACTTCTTTTTGGTATTATTCCATTTGTCAGCAGCCCCTATATGCTATATGTGCTGAACACCATCGGGATCTATGCCATTGCCGCAATAGGGCTTAATCTCCTCATAGGGTACACAGGTCAGATCTCCCTTGGCCACGGGGCATTCTTTGGCGTAGGTGCTTATGCTGCCGCTATCTTGGCCACTAAGGCAGGCGTTCCCTTTGTACTTGCTGTGCCCATTGCAGGCCTTGTTACCGCCGCCGTTGGAATAATCTTCGGCATCCCTTCTGCACGCCTCAAACACCTTTACCTTCTTATTGCCACACTTGCGGGCCAATTCATCATTGAATATGTGCTTGTGCAGTGGGAAAGCCTGACAGAAGGTGCAAATGGAATTAGCATCACTGAGGCAACATTGCTTGGTATAGATTTAGGCAATGACCGAACCTTTTATTATGTGATATTTGTCTGCTTTACAGTTATTACTTGGATAGCCGTTAACCTTGTTCGAACCAGGTTTGGCCGTGCCTTCATTGCCATTCGTGATAATGACCGGGCCGCCGAAGGCATGGGCATTCCCATCTTCCCATATAAGTTGCTCTCCTTTGCCATAAGCTCCTTTTACGCAGGATTTGCAGGCGCGCTGTTTGCATATTATATGATAAGTATTACACCAGAACCCTTTAATTTGTGGATGTCTATTGAATTTATCGCCATGATCATTATTGGGGGCCTGGGAAATATCCCTGGATCTGTCTTTGGAACGGTCTTTATCGTCATGTTAAACGAGGTATTAAGCCATGCTACCGAGTATCTCATGAACGTTGGCGCCACTGGTATGGGTATTACCATAGCACCTCTCCGGGAGTTTGTTTTCGGTCTGGCGATTGTCCTGTTTATCATTTTTGAACCGAAGGGCCTTGCAGAGGTGTGGCGCATTGTTCGTTCCAGTTTCAGGTTGTGGCCGTTTTCATACTAACGTTTGAAAGTGACCTAACGTGCCCAAAGTGAGCAAAACTGTCTAAAGTCGAAGTGGAAATAAAGAAGGTAATGGGACATATGAGCGTCATTAATCCAATACTACATTTTCCAAAGGAAAAAGGATAGCCAACATGGAAAACAACATCAGATTACTGATCAACAACATAAGCGTAGTATACTCTGATGTCATACAGGTTCTCAAGGGTGTGTCCCTCACCGTTAAGAAGGGGCAAATCGTTTCTCTTTTGGGTAGCAACGGCGCCGGGAAGACCACGACGTTGAAGGCAATCTCCGGCCTGCTCAAACCCGAGAATGGAAAGGTTACAGAAGGCTCTATCGAATATGATGGGAAGCCAGTTCAGAATTCATCTCCGGAAGAAATCACACGAAAAGGGATTATTCAGGTCCTCGAAGGAAGGCAGGAGTTCAAATATCTAACTGTTGAAGAAAACCTAAGGGTCGGGACCGCTACCCGCTGGGGCAAACCTTATAAGAAAGACCTTGAAATGGTTTACCACTATTTTCCAGCACTGCTTGCACGAAAAAAGAACCTTGCAGGGTACTGTAGCGGCGGTGAGCTCCAGATGCTTGTAATGGGAAGAGGGTTGATGGCCCAACCCAGGCTTTTACTTTTGGACGAGCCTTCGCTGGGATTAGCGCCACTCCTTGTCAAAGAAATATTTCAAATTATCAGGCGAGTAAACCGTGAACTGGGGACCACCCTCATGCTCGTTGAGCAAAACGCCAATATGGCTCTCCAGATTGCCCACTATGGTTATGTGATGGAGAACGGCAAGATCGTTATGGAGAGCGATGCGGAAGATCTCCGTGAGAACCCTGACGTGAAGGAGTTTTATCTGGGTACAGCAGCCTCTGGGACGCTCAAGTCCTATAAAGAGGTGAAATCCTATAAAAGGCGTAAACGCTGGCTCTAAAAAATCTATTGCCCTCAATAAGGCTTTCCTTAAGCCTGGTATTCAGATGGATCCCACCGAACCCCATCCCACAGAAATCTCCTGGCAGGAAGATTCCTTTCGATTCATAAAGCCTGATGAATTCGAGAACCTGGGGATTAGCCCGGCAGATATTCCTTTGGGAACCTTTCCGGCGCTTAAACACCCTACCCAAATTCAGAGTAGATTCGGAGGAAACGCTTACGGATTCGGTCTCTTTGAGGTCCACGATCGGTTAGACCCGAATGACGTCCGACTTCTCCAGTCCATCACCCTGGATAACCCCGAAGATATCAGACAGCACTATAAAAAACTCAATGATATCTATAAGAAAATTGGCTTATTAATAAGGTTTTCAAGCCTTGGGAAGCATTATTATATGATTCCCACACATCTGGTGTCCAGCACCCTCACCCACATCAAGGCCAAGGTTGATGAAATCACTAAGATAGTGGGGTTTCATCGGAAAAAATATTTTACAGAGCACCATGCTATCGGATTAATCACGCACCAGGATGATTTAATCGCCCAGGAGCTTTCCTTTCGTTTTAAGGAGCACCGTTTTGAAATCTTAGATTCTCTTGAGAAATTGAAAGAAATAAACCAGACACTCGACCTGGTTATACTCACGAGGGATCTTTATGAAATCATTCTCATGGAAAAATTCACCAGCCTTTCCCAAGAAATGATTTCCAGAAAGCGCCTGGACCAGTATACCCTCTATATCCTATGGAGAGCCTTCAATTGTCTTAAACCCGATGGTGAAATTTTTATCATTACCAACCATTTTACGCCCAAAACCAATCAAACCACAAAGCTCATCTTCACAACGACACAGGAGGAAAAAAATTTCACTCTGTTCAGCCATATTTTCAGAACCAAGAAGAAGTACAGGGTAAAAAAACACTCCCTTGAGGTCAACGTCTTCGATTTCCAGAAGTATTTGAGCGGCCTTTATGTGGAACAGGAAATTATTGACAAACTGCTTGAGGGAAAGCAATTAGAGGATTTGACCCTGGAAGAGATAAATAACCTGCCCTTTATGGATTTTCAACTTACCGATTGGTCCTTTCTAAGTAATCAGGAAAAAACCTGGTCCAGCCTTCTC
>CP070700.1:1584349-1588423 GCA_020349865.1 Desulfobacteraceae bacterium | reverse complement strand
CTTTCTTGGAGAAGTAACGAAAGTTATCCTCTCTGCTATACAGTTCTTTCCGTCTATCTTCACCAGAGCGCCGATCAATATCAGAGCGGTTTTGCGCTATCATATGCAGACCTCCTTTTCTGAATTTGGGAGACCCGGAGGATCTGTTATTATCTCAAAATGTGACCGAACAGTTAGCGGATTGGATGTGACCCCCAACAGAACAAATGCAACCTGTCAGGAGCAAGGCTGGCAGTATTTGAGGTGTGTCCCCATGGTGTGACCTCTGGTTAGAGGTTATGGAACTAAGTTGGATAATTTACTTCAAAACACATTTATTTTTAGAAGTCAATACTGGAAAAGTACTGATAAAATACTTATACAAATTAGGTATTATTAGCTTTTTATGGATTAATTTTAAGGTATTATAGACACCCTTGATTTTCAGGCGCTGTTGTGGGTTTCTATTATCCGAAATGCCACACTGTGTGCAAAAAGTTTCAATTTGAGTATATCTCAAGATACGTCTGGTATAAAGAATTTTGGCGCCATATATCTTGCCATCGGACCAACTATCTGAAATCAAAACATAATTGCATGTATGCTCTGCCTGTCTCAGGATTTCCAGGACTTGATATTTGCAGAAGCATATCAAAAACTCATCTCTATTTGAAATTTACTGTTGTAAACCATAGCCTCGTCAACCACCCTATCTTTCCAGTTCTTTTCAAAGTGCATACAAAGCTCACAAGGGCCATTGTCTGCATCCCGGTAAATGCCTATTTCAGTGTCAAGTCCACCATCCCTGAATACTCTCTGGTAATAGATGCAGCCACAATCCAGAATGAAGAGTTTAAGGCCAGTGCATTCCTGTGGGTATGCTGTAAAGATTTGATTTGCCTGCCAAGTTACTTTATCTGATGGGGCCTCAATGTTTTGCTGGTTCAGTTTCATAAGCCTTATTACTCTGCGAGATGAGATGCTGTAAGGATTCTATGATGGATTGCCGTCTTTCCGGTGCAAGTTCATCCCATTTGTCCATGACAAGGATAGCGGATTCAAGACCAGTAATCAGGGTCTTGTTGATCTCTCTTAAGCCCCAGAGGTATTTCAGTGTTTCATCGTCCATTTTATTTACTCCTTTGCATCCTGCGCCAGTCTTTAGGGCTTACGTATTTAGCACCAAGACTCCACATGCCCTTTTTAGAATCCCTTGCTTTCTTCTCTGCCTGCCAGTATGGACTGAGTTCAAATTTATGCGGAGCCATTCCCCTATAGACTTCAGCAAAACCCGCTTTGACCATTTCGAGATTGATGTTTTGGTTGCCCAGATAAATAACACCCAGGATTCGATTATATCGGTCAAGGCCATATCCTTTGATATCAACGCTTCTGTTCAATATCAAGTCTGTAAGATACTTTTTAGCCTGTTGACTGTATGGTTGACCCGGATCTCTCTTTTCCTTTGATGTTTCAGGGGTGTCTATACTCACAAGCCTGACCTTGATTTCAATGTCATGACCCTGGGCTTTAACTGTGTCACCATCGTAAACCCGTGTGATTTTGAATTGACCGGCTAACAGGACGGCGGGAAAGGTGATAAAAAGGGCAAGCAGAAAAGAGTAAATTAGGGCCAGTCTTTTCATAGACGATTTTGGATTAAGCCTTTTCTTTTTCAGCTTTCCAGTCAACCCCTTGATGCTCTTTAATATATGTTAAAAGGGCGTTGACGATGAAATTTGACAGAGTACGATTTTCCTGTTCTGCCATTTTTTTCACGAATTCTTTAAATTCTTTGGTTGCTTTGAATCCGATCATTATTTTCATGCCTCCGTAGGTATCAGTTTTCAGCGGAATTGTAAATTATTAATTAAACAGCCTTGACATTTAGTTAAACAAAATATATATTAAGTTTAATCTTTAGTCAACCAGTCTCCAAATCATAGACCATGAAAAACCTAATATCACCAAACAGCGCTCAAGACACCTCATGCGGTGACGTATGGGGCCGACGTGGTCTATGCCGGGGAGAAGTCTTGAGCGTTTTTGTTTAGAAGGGAGGTGGCTGATAACCATGGCAAGCGAAAAATTCAATCGAGCGCCTTTCCCGGAGATTGTAGTGAAACCTGTCAGGTGGGAGGGGACTGAGAGATTTCACTCTGCACACAATTACAAAGCCCTTGTGGACGCCAACACGGGCAAGCTGTTCTCTATCGTTTCAAAGAACTATAAGGTCATTCGCCATGAGAGCGCGATTGATGTAGTTGAAAAGACCATCAACGAACATCCAGAACTGGGCGCATATAGGTTTAGGACAGGTTTTTACAACGACGGGGGACGTATGCGCCGGACTTACCGGTTCACTGAAATGCCCTTTAAAATCGCTGAGAATGACGAGGTTTACCCTGAGCTCCATCTTTTCAACAGCTATGACTACTCCTGGCCTTTTATCGTGCTGCTGGGGGGTTTTAGCGTTGTCTGTACCAATGGCCTGGTTGTGGGCAAAAAATTCCTTCACATCAGGAAACGCCATGTGTGGGGCATTGAGGAACTTGATGTTTCCGAGCAAGTGTCAACTGCCTTGGAAAGGTTTTTCTTACAAACCGAGCAGTGGCGTAAGTGGGCGGATCAGCCTTTAGCGGTTAGTGTTTACGTTAAGGTCATGGAAGCCATGAAGCTCGGGAAAGGGGCCGTAAAGCAAATCGAAAATCGAATGGCCAGTGAAGCGACCGAATTTGATAGAGATGGCTTTCCAATTATGAGCGTGTGGGTGTTTTTCAACGTTCTAACCTGGTATATCACCCACAGGGCCGTCTCTCTCAACCATCGGGTAGAGCTGGAGAAGCGGTTGAGGAAAGCGATAACCAATTTCAAGGGGGAGGCTTAGATTGTTGATATGACCATTGACCTGGACAAGCTAAGCGAGCAGGAAATCAAAAACATGACCTCAGATGAATTGAACGAGGCCATTGAGCGGATTCTTAGAGATATGAGCAGGGACACACAGCTAAGGGTACTCAATGCCATAATGAAATACACGAATATCAGCGACTTGGACTTGGAAAAGATTCTTGAATGGGAGCTTGACTTGTAGGCAATGGAGCGCCAGTGAATAGTCACAAATAAAAGCCCCTGAGTAAGGCATAAATCAAATAACTCAGGGGCTAAATAAAGGAACCTATAACCTATCAACTGAAATACTAACCGCCGAGGGGATTGGTGTCAATGCCTTTCCCCTTGGCAAGCCACAAATGATTGATAAGAAAATCCTATGGAAGGACAGGAAAACAAAATGAAAAGCAAACGAGGATGGGTAGCAACTAACAGGATAAAGACAAGAGCGCCACTTAATAGCCTATTTCCGGTAGATCCTGAAATGGTCAATGCGATAGCAGAGCACATGAAGGTCAATAGATACGACGAAACACAACCTATTGTCTTGTGGGATCTCACAGAGCAGGAAACCAGCAGACACGCTCTTTATGTGGTGGATGGACACACAAGACTCTTAGCTGCCAAAAAAGCCAAGCTATCACCCGTTTATGTTGCCAAGATGAAGTTTCAGGACAATGACGATGCCCTTCAATATGCAATCCAAAATCAGAGAGACAGGCGCAATCTTACCGATGCAGACCTGTTACGTTGCAGTGAGGCCATTGATAAGCGAAAACAACGCGGGGGTGACCGAAAGAGTGAGCAGGTAAAATCAAAAGGTTCAAGTGAACCAATTGATTCTGTCAGTTCTGCTGAAGAGACAGCAAGGTTAGTGGGTACTTCGCCAACGAAGGTCAAGAAAGTCCGGTCTGTCCTTGACCATGCAGACCAGGAGACAAGAGAACAGGTGCTTAAGGGTGAGAAGTCCATCCATAAGGCTTATACAGAGACACAAGAAAAACGGGAAGGAAAGAAGGATACAAAGCAAGCATTTCCTGATTCTTTAGAACCTCGTTTTTTTAAGTTTTTCAAATACCTCAATACTACCACAAACAAGGCTGAGTTTCTTGTTGGTTGCTTAAATGCCATGAAAGCGGAACAGATCAAGGGCTCTTACAAGTTCCTTGCAGAGTTTGACATGGCCCGGTTTATGAAAGTCTT
>CP070700.1:1580139-1584249 GCA_020349865.1 Desulfobacteraceae bacterium | reverse complement strand
CATTTACAAAATACCAACACTTGTAGACTTATGCGATCCATTATATTTTTCTACCTAATTGATTTTACATGAGTCTAAACCGGACAGCAGTGATAAAGAATATAAGCCTAAAGCAATATTAAAATTAATATTTCATAATAATCTGTTGAAAATCCCCCACTTTACCGGTGGCCACTTGAAAATCCCCCACCACTCATAGTGGGTATAAACAACCAGCGACAGAGACCTAATGATTTTACTTTCTATTCTTCACTAAAGCAAGTCTTTTAGAAGCTTCTTTCGATCTGTAACTTTTTCCCTCAAATTGAAGCAGATGCCCTCGATGTAGTAAACGATCTAAGATGGATGATGAGGCCGCATTATCTCTCAAAAGGTTACCCCAATCTTCAATTGGGCGATTCGATGTAATGAGCGTGCTTTTTCTTTTCGAGTAACGATCCAATATAATATCCAATAAATCATCAGCTGCATCTTCAGGCATTTTTTTTCTAAGAAATAAATCATCTATTATCAGTAAATCTGGTTCAGTAAAGTGTTTATTAAGTTTTTGTCTTTTCCCTATCTGTGTAGCTTCAAAGATATCCTCAAAAAAATTGTGCGCTTGTCGATAGATAACATGGTGACATGCTTGAATTGCGGCATGAGCAACTGCTTTGGCAATATGGCTTTTGCCTGTCCCAGGCGATCCTATTAAGAGTGCATCCTCACCGTTTTGCACAAATTTTATGGTCACAAGCTCAAAAATTTCTCTTTTGGGCAGTTTGGGATTAAAGCTCCAATCGAATTCGCTCATAATTTTTCTTTCATCAAGACCTGAGGCTTTAAATCTACGTTCTATAAGACGGGAATGCCTGCAATCTAATTCATCTTGTAATAACCATGAAAAGGCTTCTAAAAAAGATATTTCCCCTTGATTTGCCTGTAATACCCGTGCTTGTAGAGTTTCTCGCATACCGTGCAGGCGAAGTGCCTCTAAACTCTTCTGTATTTCCGGCATAGACATTGCCATAACTTCAACCTCCTTTTTTTCCTTTTTCATCCCTTTAAAATTTCATGTACCCCCCTGGGGTTTGGCTTTATTTTCAATTCCTGATAGTGCGGGGGAAAAAAATCAAATCTTTCCTTGTTTCCGTAACCATTTGATCTGGTGGGCTGACATATCCCCTGGGTCACAAATCGTGTCTGAAATAGTAACCAGCGAACCGTCTATCTTCTCAAAGCTTTGATTCCAGTCAAATGGCTCGACCACAAACCCACTGCTTTTAAGGAGGAAAATAGCTTTTGCGCTACCATTTTTCCCAGCTTCATCTCTATCCAAAAATATTGTGATCTTGGGTATAGCTATACGGGAGGTGATGAATTTTAGCCGATCCACTTGTTTTTCCGTAAGGCATGAGCCCATTAATGCTCCCACATTCAAGCATCCGGCTTCGATCAGGCCAGCAGCGTCAAAAAATCCTTCTACCAATACTAACCCAAACTGCTTTATCTGACATAACGCTGCATAATCTAAGAGTAGCTTGTCCTGATTGTATATTTCTAATCCTTTGAAAAACGGAAAACTCCAATATCTACCATTCATTTTTTCCTGTTCCGCTGTAAGCGATCGGCCCACATGCGTCAAGATAACAGGTTTTAAGCTTGAACCATTTTCTGTAACTCCACGCACTTGAAACACCACTCGTCCATTCAAAGGAGATCGAGCACCCCCTGATGGATGATCAGGAAGAAAACCACACCCTAAATAACGACACGTTGCTTCTGAAATTCCCCTGCGCTTTAGTTCAGGATGCCTAAACTGCAACCACTTCCGGAGATCCACCTTAATCTGCTGATTTTGCGGCTCCTTAGAACATTCCTCTATTTTCCCTTTTTCATCCCTTATAACTATTTGTTGCAGATCATTTAGGCACGAAATCCCTTTTTCAAGCATCCACCGAGCCACTTCATAACAGTTCATTTCATGACCTTGCGTTTTCAGAAGCTTCTGACAAAAATTTAATATCCCTACCTTGGCCCCCATCCCACTACTGAAGTCTTTGAATATATTTTTTGTTACATTCAAATGCAGCGAAGCACTTTTTTCCTGAGTAAAAGGGGATTTTATCCATATCTCATCAGCTCTGCACCTGCGCTCTGTGTCCACTTCCAAACCAAAAACCTCGATTACCCTCTGCCAGCTTGCATTTTGCCAAATTTGCGGCAATTGCTCACGAAGGATAACGAGATCATTCTGTTGTTTTTTGAGCTCCAATGCCGATGTTTTATGCTCGGGATAACTACGTGCACAGGCTGCGTGTTGTTCCCAGAATAAAGCATAATCTTGAGGAGGCCGTATTAATGGGTGATCCTGGGTTAAGGTACTGCAATTCACTTTCTTCCCATCCTTGCTTTTTTGGGCTATATTTTCCACAAGCTTACGGATAGATTTGCAACTGCGCAGTCCCATCTTAACCGCTATCTTTGCCCCTTCCTCTATGTGAGGTGCTTCGAAATGGCGAACCAAATTTACAATTCCCTGCATTCGTCTTTGTCCGCTCCTGCCTTGGTCTTCAAAGAGTAATTCGCACAGTCTCTTTGTTTCAGGTCCAATTTTTCCGGCCCTGGAAAAAAGAGAACTGGTTTGTCTGGAGGGATTAAAAATCCTGTCCTTTTCTTCCATCTGCACATATCCTGCCCGAAAGCTTTTTATATGCCGGCGAATAACTTCCATCGTTGCCGGTTCAATAATTTCAATCTCATATTCATAGATCCTCACAATTACTTTCTGGTAAAGCCGTGCCGGTAGGGCTGAATAATAGCATTGACCTACCTGAATTGTACCGTCATCCCATACAGTGCGACTCTCTTGATAAAAGTACCTGAATGAGGTCAAAGGAAGCTCTTTCAGATAAGGTTTCTCCTCTTGGAACATCTCCTCTACCTTCCGTTTCATTCTCCCGTGTATACGCTGAGCTGCCCATCTTTGCTCCCAGTTCATAAGAAATTCATTCTGGTTTTTAATTGATTCAAATTTACGCCCTTTTAAAGCTGTGTTCTGGGTATGCTGAATCGCATTTTCAACGGTACCTTTTCTGTTTGGATCCCTCACCCTGGCTGGATCTGCCACTACCTCATAATGTTCCAGCATAGCTGCGTAAACAGGATTTAACTGAGGCTCGTAAATATCCGGCTTAATTACCCCCTCTTTAAGGTTGTCCAATACGACATATTGAGGACAACCGCCAAAATAGCTAAATGCCTCCTCATGAAGTTTGGCCCATATCTGTTGGCTCGATTTCCAGACTACTTTCCTGAATGCCCGTCTGGAGTATTTTAAGGTCATTACAAATAAGCGGGGTTTACGGTACTTACCTGATGGATGCAAAGTTTTGGCTCCCAGGCCATAATCCACTT
Organism: Desulfobacteraceae bacterium; assembly: GCA_020349865.1. Next base: position 1,580,853 of record CP070700.1, on the reverse strand, counting down.
GTGCTTCTTCGCCAGGTAAATATTCCAATCGATCAAATTGCTCTGGGTCTTTCTTCTTTAAGCCTCTTACAAAACGCTTTACACTGTTGTATTTATTTGTAAAACCAAAGCGCTCAACTAAATCCTGATATATAGCTACTGCATTCCTACCAACCCTTATCTGCTCTTCAATCCATAGCCGGTGCACTTCACATGCTGATCGACACTGAGACGGGACAACTTGTTTGTCTTGATTATTTTGTTCATCAACCGGTGGCCAGGGTGGGGGATTTTCCTCTTCTTTGTAACTGTACCCGGTGGCTACTTCTTCTATGGCGGGGAATTTTAAATCTAAATCCGTATCATCTGCTTCTTTTATCAGCTTTGAATATTTTCGAATCGTTTTTCGGTCAATTTTGGTCTTTCGACGAATCTCATGCTGACTAACTCCATTTTTAAGCAGGGTAATTATTGTAGATTTTTTATCAGGCTTCAAAACGTTCATCCTTTCTACCTCCCATAAATTGATTTTATGGGAGATTATTAACGCTCTGTCGCCAAATTTCTACTAAGTTGTTAAATATCTGTTACTTTTATTTGTGAGGTCAAGGTGGGGGATTTTCAAGTGGCCATAAGTGGGGGATTTTGGGTGGCCGTCCGGGTCTGATTACCTATTTTCTAATTTTTTCTCTTTACTAAGAAGCTAAACCCAAGCTATATCATAACTATTGGGGT
>CP070700.1:1574518-1580039 GCA_020349865.1 Desulfobacteraceae bacterium | reverse complement strand
TTTCTTGTTACCATCCGCATCTATTCCCTTATCACCTGTCCTGACACCAATTACACGGTTACCATCGTAAAGGACCTCTGTACCCGCAAAACCGGGAAAAATATCAATGCCACTCTCTTCAACCAGTTTACCCAACCATTCGGCAAATTTTGAAAGGGATATGACGTAATTACCATGATTATTGAGGGGCGGTGGTGTTATGGGAGATTTAATTCGCCTATTTTTTGTCAGCAGGCAGATCTCCTCTTTTTTTATCTCACCCTCCAACGGCGCACCCTTTTCCAAGAAGTCAGGGACAAGCTCTTTAACGGCAACCGGGTCCATCACAGCCCCGGAAATGCTATGAGAGCCCACAAAGGCACTCTTTTCCAGTATGGCAATCATGATTTCATCCAGTTTCTTGCCATCTCCTCCCTGCTCTACCTTTTCGTTATGTCCTTTTATGAGATTAGCAAGATGAAGCGCTCCGCTCAGGCACGCAACACCTCCGCCCACAAAAAGTACATCAACTTCCATGATATCTCTTTCTTCCACCAGCTAACCCTCCCATTGAGTTTAAGAAAAAAGGTTTTGTGCTTAAATTCACATGGGGTTCTATAGCACATCCCTAAAAAAGACTGCAAGCCGATTTTTTCAGGAGAAAGCTTTAACCCGGATTGTGCAGTAGAATCCGTAGCGAGGCGCAGAAAACCCTAGCGAAACGCGCAGTTGGAGCGATTTTGTGATGTAGGCATAGTAATAAATATGTCGAGGAACACAATCGGGAAACAAGCGTTACAGCATGGATTTTCAAGTCGCAGTAGGGGGCTACTGCACAATCTGGGTTTAATGCCAGGAACCCAGTTCCATTTATTGAGAAAAAAATACCCCGGCCACATTTTGTTTATTGTAGCCGGGGCACATTCTCAGTTCACGTTAACAACTACACACCTGGCATAGTCCAGACATCCTTCTTCATCATTTCCCATTCACCTGTAGCTGGATCCCAGCGGCAGTTGGCAAAGCACTTCCAGTTCTCATCATCCATCTTGGGCGTGTCGGACCTGAAATAATAGCCGGGCCATCTGGTCTCCTCCCTGAAGAGCATGGTGCGAATATGGGACTCCGCTATCCACATCCTTTGGGTATTTTCCCAAACCCTCGTGAGTTCATGCAGATCGCGTGCTGCCTGCTTGTCAGAATCCTCTTGCAAGATGCCCATTAATTCTAAGCCTCTCTCAAGGAGCGCCTTGCTGGTCTTGAAGGCAGCTGTCACGCCGCCCGCATACTCGTCCATGAGCTTCTGGAGCCTGAACAGGAACTGCCTGGGCATGATGTAGTTAGTGTTAATTTCAGGATCAGTGGTCTCACCTTTGTGCGCCTCATAAAGATCAAAGGGAGCATAGATCTTTGCCTTCAGTTTCTCCACCTGGGCCGCATCAACGTTAGGCTCTTGGCCCTTTTCCACGATATATTTGATGGCCTGTTTTCCGGCAATCCGCCCCTCAGCGTGTGAACCTGAAGAAAACTTGTGACTGGAGGCCCCTGAGCCATCACCCACGGCAAAAAGGCCGTCGACCGTGGTCATATTTGTATAACCCCACTTGTAGGGTGTGTCTATGTCCTCGGGACCGCTAACCCATGCACCCGAAGCACCGGAGTGAGACCCGATGAAATAAGGCTCACAGGCCGCGATCTCGGAGTGCTTTTCTTCGGGCTTAACATTCAACGATGCCCACAAAATGGCCTGGGAGATGGTCATGTCGAGGAAGTCTTCCCATGCCTCGCTCTCAAGTTCCTTCATTTTCCTCTTGAAGGCCTTGGGATCATCCTTATACTCCGCGGCTATCTTTTGAATGGCCTCGTCGGTCTCCATGTAAAGGGGACCAAGGCCAGCATCCGTATCCAGCATGCCAAGGTAGTTTCTCAGGTTTGCAGGGATCGGCTTGGCTAACCCATAGGGGGCCCAGTTTTTCAGCTCATCCTCTCGCACTACCATATAATCACCACCTTCAGCGCTTATGGCACGGGACTTGAAAAGCAGGAACCATGCACCCACAGGGCCGTAAGCATCCTTAAACCGGACCGGGATAAAACGGACTTCCTGGCAGGTCATCTCAGCGCCGGCCTGAAGAGTGAAATAAGCACTGGTGCCGGAGTTAAAGGGAGGATACCAGGAACGGCCAAAGCCCTCCCCCACTGAGCGTGGACGGAACACATGCACTGCACCACCTGCGCCGACAATGACGGCCTTTGCCTTGAACACATAGAATTTTTCCTCACGAGTGCTAAACCCAACAGCACCCACACATTTATTACCATCCATCAGAGGAGCAACCATAAAAACTCTTTCATAGAGCTCCCCGCCAGCATCAGCAAGGGCATTCTTGGCTGCTTCTGCAATGATTATCTTGTAAGATTCTCCATTGATCATGAGCTGCCAACGGCCTTCATGGACATACTTTCCCTCTTCATCTATCCATATCTTGAGGCCCCATTTTTCAAAGAGATGGACTGTGGAGTCCACATGACGGGCAATGTTGTAAACCAGGTCTTCCCTGGATATGCCCATCAGGTCCTGGCGAACATAGCGGACATAGTCTTCGAGCGTATTCTCGCCATCTCTGACACCAACATACTGGTTGATGGCCGAAAGACCCATGGCCACGGCACCACTTCTATCCGCAGCGGCCTTGTCCACCATAACCACCTTTAATCCATTCTTCTTGGCCCAGTACGATGCCTCTGTGGCCGCGCCACATGCTGAAAACCCCGCCCCAACGATCAGGAGGTCGGTGCTCACTTCTACTGTTTCATAATTTGCCATATCTATTTACCTCCTTTCTGTTTAGTTGGGTGTGGGAACTGCATCAAGTCCCAGGGACGCAGGCTCAGTTGCCAGGGCCTGGCTGTTTAAGTCATCGTGAGTGGCATATCCACCCAATGGATCTGCTGAGCCTTCCGGAGTTGTCCTGGTGGTGAACTTGAATCGTTTAATGGAACCATCACGGAACTTCACCGTCCACATGATGTCTTCGGTACCCCGTAACGGTGTAGCGCTGGCTCCCAAGGGGACAAAGTCAGCATATCCGCGCACATCCATTGCCTGCTGTGGGCAGAGCTTGACACAGCACATACATTCCCAGCACATCTGAGGATCGCGGTTGTATGCCTTCATCTCCCCGTAACCGGCCGAACCGTCAACGTCCAGCACCATCAGGTCGTTGGGGCAGATATACATACATGCGGTCCTGTCCTGTCCCTTACAACCGTCACATTTTTCTGTAATCACATAACTTGGCATTGTACACCTCCTGATTTAACTATTAAAAATAAATATCCAATTGACACAAATAAATTTTTTCTTTTTGCACCCCCTTTCGTTTAAATAGTGTTTTAGGCATTTAGCATGAACAACATAAACGGTTTTCTTGCTTATCATGCTTCTTTTGGAAACTCTCAATAAGTTTGAGCACGCCAGAGGCATTTTAGCTTATTGGCATCTTACCCTCTCACTTGCCTTTGGTAAATAATGAGTATTGGTGGCAGAAAGAAATAACTCTTTCCTTACTACTTATTGACCTCCCCAGTAGCTGCACCATGCAGTTTTACTTCAACCTTCTCTTCAAGATTCTGGTAATAATTCTGGAGTATTTCCACCACCTCGGGACGGGAGAATTCAGCCGGGAGATCGCCCCCCTCTGAGAGAGTCTTTCTTACCATAGTCCCGGATAAAAGCAGCCTGTCATCTTTTCCATGGGGGCATGTCCTCATGGAGGCCATCCCTCCGCACTTGTAACAATGGAATGTCCAGTCGATATTGAGGTTCTGACACTTGAGAGCACCCTCCGGGATCCGGTCAAATATCTTCTGCGCATCAAAAGGTCCATAATAATCACCTACACCAGCGTGATCGCGGCCTACGATCAGGTGACTGCACCCATAGTTCTGGCGAAAAACGGCATGTAACAGGGCCTCTCTGGGGCCGGCATACAGCATCTCCATGGGATAACCGCCCTGGACTACCGTACCCTCGACAAACCAGTTGTCCACAAGGGCCTGAATCGCGTTCACGCGGACATCGGCCGGAATATCGCCGGCTTTAAGCTTGCCTAACAACTGGTGGATATACAAACCGTCCATTACCTCTACAGCAATCTTGGCCAGAAACTCATGGGAACGATGCATGGGATTGCGAAGCTGCAGGGCGGCGACCCGCTTCCACCCCAGGTCTTCAAAGATCTTCCGGGATTCCGCAGGCCTCTGGTAAACACCCTTAAATTCTGCGGGATATACGCCCTCGCTTAAAACCTTCACTGGGCCTGCCAGATTATACTTGGGTTGGGCCATTACTTTTGCCACACCCGGGTGCTCAGTATCCGTTGTGGTATATACGGATTTACACTCGTGTTCTTGGTCAATGGTATACTTTTCAGAGACTTGAATAGTGGCCATAATGGTGCCCGTCTCATCATCCATTAACGCCAGTTCATCGCCCTCTTTAACCTCTTCATCGTCAGTGGAAAGTGTAACTGGAACAGGCCAGAATGTGCCATCTGTCAGAGCCATATTGTCGCAGACACCCTGCCAGTCGGCCTTTGTCATGAAACCGGTCAATGGGGTAAATGCCCCAATCCCCATCATTACAAGATTGGAACTCTCCTTTGACGTGATCCTGATCTGCTTGAGCGACTTTGCCTTTTCGGTCTCGGCATTAAGTTCGCCGCCTTCAAGTAACAACGGCATCAATTTTTCTTCTTGACCATGCGGTGGGATAAGATTTGACATAAACAATCCTCCTTTTAATTGTTTTTATTCTTGGCAATAATATCGAGCAACACGCTCTTAATCTTTTTCTCCTTCGCTAACTTGTTAGTATTGCAAAGGTCAGTTTATTTATAGAATTTTTCTAAGGTTTCAAGAGAAATTTGGAAGATAGGTTATTAAGATTAATAAACTCGATCATTAATCAGAATTTCTTAAAATTTGACTCTTCTCCCATAGCATTCTTCTTTGTTGAAATATGATCAAGTATCTCCTTCAGCTCATTTTCGCTAACAGGTTTTGACATGTAATATACGATTCCCAGTGTCCTTATCTCCCTTTCCAATTCCTTGGTACTGGTTTCGGTCATGGTGACGATTCCTATTTCGGGGCGCAACTCCTTGAGTTTCCTTATCATCTCCTGTGCAGTTATATCAGGCAGCGACATATCCAAAAGAACAAGATCAAACATCTTTTTCCTGACCTTGTCCAGGGCGTCCTGGGCCGTTTCTGATTTCTCGGCACTGTGCCCCCAGCTTTGAATCAACTCAGCAATATGCAAGAGCGCAGAAACATCATTTTCCGCAACCAGAACATCCATTGGCAGCACTTCCCTCTTGGTTTCAGGGTTGGAGTTTTGTTTTCCTCTTCTCGTTTTAAAACATCACCGCAATAAATATGCCACACAAAACTGCTTTCCTTAACCTATTGAATTAAAAGCAAACCTTAACTTGACAAGAAGAGGTGCATTAAAGGACGAAAGGGAAATCGGGTGAAA
>CP070700.1:1571839-1574418 GCA_020349865.1 Desulfobacteraceae bacterium | reverse complement strand
CCTGCCTGTGCCATTACCTCAATGTGTCGCATGGGCACAGCGTATAAAACCGCCTCAAAGAGCGAGCATCCAGCGGATATGAAAATGGCAAAACTTACCGCAAGTATCAATTCTAACATCGGCTCTTCAACCTCCCTAACTCCTGGGGTCTGTTGATATTAAAGAATGACCTTAACTCAGGATCAAAGCCCCGGATTTCATTTTCCTCAACATATCGGACAGAGACCTCGGGGAAGAATCGGAAAATCTGATATTCCCGGGAATCGACCAATCGACTGATTGCCGGAAGACATCCCTTGCCATAGAGTGCATGGAGTGCCTCCATTTTCCCGTGTATCCTGGGAACCACCGCGTCAAAATTATCTCGGATCTTCACCATATGATGAATCAATTGACGGTTGAGAGAAGGCATGTCACAAGCCACAATGAAACCTGCCTCATCCGTGATCGTCGTCAATGCAGTAAAAATACCGCCTAAGGGTCCCAGGCCTTTAATTAGATCTTCATACATAGAAAGCTTAAGGTGGGAGTAATCGTCAGGAGTATTGGTGATAAGGATTAAATGCTGAAAGAGGCACTGCATCACACTGACGACCCTCTCGATCAAGGGGATGCCATCAATTTTCACCAGGGCCTTGTTTTTTCCGTAACGGCAACTCCTGCCGCCCGCAAGGATTACCCCCGTGACATCTCTAAATGAAGAATTCGGGCCCATATGATCAGAACCCTTCAATTCGTCGGGCATGACTGTAGACCCGATTGGAACACTGGGCCATATCTATAAGGGTAATATTGTAAAACTTGGCCGCCTCCACTGCCCTGGAAGTAGGCCGGGACATGGCCACAAAAACAGGGAATCCGACTCTGGCGGTCTTGAGAATCATTTCCAGGCTGGCCCGCCCGCTCGAAACAAGTATCTTGTCCCTGGGGGAAATTTCCCTGATCAAAGTGGAGCCAACAACCTTGTCCAGGGCGTTGTGGCGTCCCATATCTTCAGATTGAAGAATGGTTTTGCCAGAGGAATCAAAAAGTATGGCTGCATGGGCCCCACCTGTCTTCATATACAGCGGCTGAAGGTTTTTTAACCTATTGGGAAACCCCTTTAAGATATCCATGGAAAACCGGTGCCGGCTTTTTACTCGATTCAATCCCCGACCTAAATCATAATAGTTTTCCTTTCCACAAATGCCGCAGCTTGAATAGGAGACCCTCTTTCCCGACTTATCAGATAAAAAATCTTGATTTTGCGAAGAAATCGAAACTCTTGCCTCAATAACCTGTCCACCATCTTCCTTTTGGACCGGTGAAATAATGCATTCTTCAATTTCAGAGATATTGGTGATGAGACCTTCTGTGTAGACAAAGCCGATCACCAGCTCTTTTGTCATTTCAGGGGTGTACATGATGAGTATGTGTTTTTGGCGATTAATAATAATTTCAAGGGGGGCCTCGACGAGGAGATTGCTGGTTTCCGAAGAAAATGAGTCTCCTGAATGGGTAAAAGACCGGAAGGTTCTGATCAGTTCATGGGGCGGCATGTTCATGCTCATTTAGTAATACTGGGCCATATGACCTTAGAAAGACTGAGGTGCATTTACTCCTTTCCTATCGGGATTTTCTATAACGAAACACCATTTCGTGAACTTGTTACCCTTCTGCTTTAAAAAATGCTCGATTCACAGTATAAATAATACAATAACCTTGATCTAAGGTCACGAAAAAACCTGCTGATCCCAGAGAAACGTTAAAGTCTGATTACATCCGGTCAAAAAAATCCATCTAACTCCCCCTTTAAGAAACTGACCTTTACCCATAAGCTGAGCCCTGGACACAGGGGGTGTGTACTTGTAAGGTTAGAGATTAAATATATCTCATGCCGCTGATCAGAGGGGCAGGAGGGTTTTTCTAACGTGACTGCAGGGAGGGTGCCGTCTTGAGGGACCTAAATACCTTTCTGCACCATTTTCAAACATAAACAGTTACAACAATTTCAAATTGTTTTGAGTCCCGTTTTTGGCGTGACTAAATCCAACACTTCATGCCCTAAAATGAGACCATTTTGTTGACATCATGACATAAAATGGTATGATTAGATATATTTGCTCCGGCCGTTGTGCCGAGAAAGGGGTATTTTGAGCCGAAACGACCTAATTCAAATGGAGGGTGTGGTCACCAAGGTACTGGGTGGCGGCACTATGAACATTCAGTGTGATAATGATATCACCATACGGGGAGTACTTTCCGGAAGAATGAAGAAACATCGTATTAAGGTCATGGTCGGGGACCGCGTCCAGGTCAGCGTTTCTCCTTACGACACATCCCACGGACTCATAACCTACCGCTTCTAACCGTATCCTTCTTATATTTGCTTTTTCGTAACACTTTAGCTTTTTGAAAATAGGACAGGTAGGGCCATGGGGATCTCTTTTTCAAAAGCCGCATCACAAAAATTATACAAAGCTCGTGGCACGCCCCCTGGGCCTTGAACAGGGGTGAGGACCAGGCAGAGAAGGCGACCTCTTTTATGGAGATACCCTACTGGGGCTGTCCTGGGCTGAATTTTAAGGCTAAGCTGCCGT
>CP070700.1:1563540-1571739 GCA_020349865.1 Desulfobacteraceae bacterium | reverse complement strand
GGCCATTTTGCAGGCCAATTCTGGATTTCACCATTAGTGAATTCCTGATCGAAGGCGCCAAAAGCGGCAATTGAAGTTTTAAAAGGCAAAATAGCGGTTTTTTATCCACATTTATGCAACTACGGGGTTAAAATTGATTGAGATCATTTGAAACCAATACAAGGGAGAACGCAGATGAAATTATTCGAACCAATAACCATAAGGGGAATGACATTAAAGAACCATATCGTGATGCCTGCCATGCAACTGGTGTTGGGGGTAAGAAACCGGCGAGCCAGGGCATTTTATCTGGAGCGGGCAAGGGGTGGTGTGGGTGCCATTATCATGTGTGCCACTTCGGTGGATCTTTTCATTGATGACGAAGCTTGGGGACGACCCGACGGTGTGCGTATCTTTGTCGAAAGTATGCAAACCATTAACCAGGAGATCAGGGATGCCGGTGCAAAGATAGGCATCCAACTCTGGCATGGAAACCAGTTTCCAGCCGGGAGCGGCGTAGCAATAGAGGGTTTCGGTGAACAGGTGGCTCCTTCGGCCGTGGATAATATGAGAGCACTGACTGTGGATGAGATTCAATCCATTGTTAACAAGTTTGGCTTGGCATCGGAAAAGGCCAAGGAGGCAGGTTTCGATTTTGTTGAGGTGCATGGTGCCCACGGGTACCTCCTTTGCCAATTCTTTTCAGGAGCGGACAATAAAAGAACGGACCAGTATGGGGGTGATCTCCATGGACGAATGCGATTTGGGCTTGAGATCGCCCAATCCATGAGAAATGCTTCTGGGGACGACTTTCCCATCTTTTTCCGAATTGCCTCTGAGGAGAAGAGAGCAGGAGGTATTACCCTCAGACAGAGTAAGGCTTTTGCAGCGGAACTGGAAAAGGAAGGTATAGATCTCTTCGATGTTTCCGTTGGTCATGATACCAAACGCTTGGCATCACCCACCAAGAGGGCCAAGATGGGTACCTTTGTGCATTTAGCCGAGGCCATAAAAGAGGTTACCTCTGTCCCAGTTATGGCTGTGGGGCGGATCAACACTCCGGAAGTGGCCGAGTCCATTTTGACACAGGGAAGGGCTGATATCGTCGGTATTGCTCGGCAGTTACTGGCTGATCCCCAATGGCCTAATAAGGTTATGGAGGGCAGGGCTGAAGAGATCGTTCCGTGTTTGTCCTGTAACACCTGCTTTCGGCCTCTGCGGAGTGGCAAATGGAAACCGGGGGATCCTGTCTGTAAGGTGAATGAGCGTGCAGGGCGAGAGATCGACATGAGGTAATTTATACTAGGTAGGTCTGTATAACAATTTAAATTTGCTCTTGATTTTTTAAAATGTTTTCCTTATTCTGAATGAAGTAAAATATAATCATTCTTTTCATCCCATACATCAACCTCTATTCAGGTGGTTAACTCATGGGAGAACATCTCAAAATGTGCATACCTAGCTCCTGACAGGATATATTATGTCCTGTTGGGAGCTTATTCCACTCTTTGCAACAAAATGTCCAAAAGATTTCTAAACTTGATATAAGGAGGGTATTACCATGGGTGAATCCAGCCAATCTGATCAAGTATTTCAAATCATCATGAAACGAATGGTGGAGACAGGGCAAGCACCGCACTATACAGAGATCGCAACCGAATTAGGAGTCGCTCCTGACGAGGGGAGAAAGGCTCTTCAGGAACTTTTCTCAACGCCCATGTTCCCTGGGTGGTTGTTCCCCAATACAGACTACATCTGCTCTTTTCCCCCGTTCAATAACCTACCCACTCAGTACCGCATCACAATTGATGGCCAACAAAAATGGTTCGGTCAATGAGGATTCGAGTCGCTAGCGGTCAGCTGGCTTGTTCCGGGTAAAGTTGTCCAGATCGATGCTCCCTGTCTGGATTGTGGATCGCCGATCAAAGTGGAAATGAAGGACGGTGAAGTACTAAAAACCGAACCAGAAGGTCTGATGGCATTCACGTGCGTCCCCCTTCGGGAGTGGTTCAATGATCTGCCCTACGCCTGAAGCACCATGAATATCTTCCGGTCGGAAGAGCATGTTCGTAACTGGAGCGGTTTTAAGTCAGACGCCGAAGCAGGGATGATACCGGTACTTGACATGGCAGCAGGTTTTTCTGGCAGTCTTTTTACGAAACGCCTGGATTCAGATTATGTTTCCCACTTGCAGGAATATATGATGGAAGCGATTGGAGGTTTCCAAGCTTTGGGTTCTTTCTGGCAAATGCCGGGCTGATAAATAAGAAGTTATTATAGGTTTTTGGAAGGACCATGAGAAAAGGTTTTCAGAAGGCACGGATATTAAGCCCCGAAAGAGATCGCTTTATCTCTTTCGGGGCTTAATCCTTTCGGATGATAATATTAGGTGTCCAAGCTTTGAGTTTGAACATACACTCACTATAAATCCGATTTGTGCGGATTGAAAACGTAATTCCCTATTTCTTGATTCTTACCCATAACCAAAAAAGGAATTTGGGAAAAGGAGATGAAAATTATGACATCAGATCAGAAAGAATTTGATGCTATCGTTGTAGGTACCGGACCAGGTGGTGCCACCGTGGCAAGGGAATTGTCGTTAAAAGGCAAAAAGGTTCTCATTCTGGAATGGGGAGATTACGCACCTGCGAAGGGATCCTTTTTTCAATATGCCAGTGGCGCTTTTATTCCTGGGAAGAGTTTACTCATAACACCTGACTTTCTCAGCACTGTGAGAGGGATAACCACAGGAGGAAGTTCTTATTTTTACTGCGCAACGGCTTATAATCCACCTGTTGATATGTTGAACTCCCATGGTGTCCAAATTTCAGATGAAATTGAGGAACTGAAAAACGAAATCCCCATAGACCCTCTTTCTGATGAACTTTTCGGACCAGGGCCAAAAAAGGTTATGGAGAGCGCCCAGGAACTTGGTTATGATTGGGATAAGCTAAACAAATTTATTTATCAAGATAAGTGCCTGCCAAAATGTCAACTATGTATGTATGGTTGTCCACACGGTGCGAAGTGGAATGGACGCCATTTTGTTGATGAAGCGCTTGAAAAGGGAGCTCAAATAATTAACAAGGCAAAGGTAGAAAAAGTCATTATTGAAAACAATGCAGCGGTTGGTGTTGAATATAAGCAAAGAAGGAAGCGAAAGAGTGCCTGCGCTCCTTTGATCATTTTAGCTGCAGGCGGCATCGGTTCGCCGATAATTCTCCGTCAAACTGGTATCAGCAACGCCGGCTATGATTTTTTCTTTGATCCGCTTATCGTTGCCTGGGGAAAGATCAAGGGCATCAATGAAGGAAAAGCAATTCCCATGTCCGCAGGTATGCACTTAAAAGATGACGGTATCATGATGACAGATATACCAATGGGTTATCTACAAAAACTGATTTTTGATGCAGGGGTCTTCAAAATCAAACAGATGTTTTCCTATTCCAATTTTGTTCCAATAATGATCAAGGTGAGAGATGAACTTGGAGGTCATTTAACAGACAAAGGTGGAGTCAGGAAAAAGCTGGCCGAAAATGACAAACAGAAATTAATGAAAGGATATGAAATAGCCAAAGAAATTTTTAATAATGCCGGTGCTAGTGAAATATATAAAACCTGGTATATTGCTGCCCATCCTGGTGGCACCGTGAAGATCGGTGAGCTTGTTGACAACAATCTGAAAACAGAATTCGACAATCTTTATGTGTGTGATTGTTCAGTCATCCCTGAAAAATTTGGTTTGCCTCCGACATTTACCTTAGCCGCCCTTGGAAAACGCCTGGTAAAACATCTTTTAAGTGAACAAACAATCTTAGATGACAAACCGATTGAAACTAAGGTTAAAACGCCTGTGGGAGAAGATCTTACAACCGAAAAGGAAAAAGCAGCTTAAGCCTCCTACCCATAGAGGTTCACCATAATCAGTGTTAAAAGGGGCAACTCATGAAAGAATGTACATTATACAAGGGACTTAATAATGGTCAGGTTCAATGCCGATTATGTTTCCGACAGTGTATCATTCATGATAAAGAACGAGGTTTCTGCAAAAGTCGCATCAATATAGGCGGAACGCTTTACAGCCTCATATACGGTGTTGTTTCCTTTGTTGAACCGACACCCATAGAAGAAAAGCCCTTTATCCGTTTCAAACCGGGTAGCCGATGTCTTTCAATAGGCACTTATGGCTGTAATTTTAGATGCCTGGGGTGCCAAAACCATGAGATCTCCTGGGGCACGGAAGAGCTTGATGCCATGGCCGCAATGGCTCTGGAAACACCCGAGGGCAATAATTACCCTCAGAAACTGGAATCTATGGGGATAAAGTATATGGAGCCCATGGATGTCATTCAATATGCTAAAAATCAATTCTGCGACGGTATCGCCTTTACCTATAATGAACCGACAATTTGGCTTGAGTACGTTTTAGACACCTCGAGGCTTGCAAAGGAAAACAGTCTTTATACGGTGTATGTCACAAATAGCTGGCTTACGCCGATGCACATGGATTTGATCGGTCCTCATATTGATGCCATGGCTTTGGATATCAAAAGCCTGGACGATGGTTATTACGCTGAATTGTGTCAGGTAGAACATGCCGTCGATAAAGTCCTGCAAACATGTGCCTATGCAGCCCAACACCATGCCATTCACGTGGAAACACGAACATGTGTGGTTCCGAACCACAATGACGATCCGCAAATGCTTGGTGAAATTGCCGATTGGATTCTCCAAAACCTTGGGCAAAACATCGTGTGGCACATCCTGCGGTTTTTCCCAAAACACAAATTGGCTTTACTGCCGTCAACGCCAATGGATTTGCTGGAAACAGCGGTGTCCATAGGAAAGAGTCGGGGATTAAAATATGTAAATATGGTTGCTGATAAGGGATGCGACTGACCGTCTTGCTCCTGACCTAGTTCAGGTCTTTCTTCTCTTATTTTTTTTGCTCTGTTGTGATCTTTGCACCGAGCAGCGGGGGATTGCCAACCGCCTGTATGAAGATGTTGAGGAAGGGTGTTTCCCTGATCTTTACAATAAGTCTCAAGAGATGGGTGCCCAACAGGTCATTACTTTATAATATCCTTCATATTCCTTTTGGATTCCGGCTTAGTCAATATCTCAGGATTCACAGGAGGAAGTTTAAGAAGAAATAATGGGCCTCAATCTTGAGGCAATGTAATTCAGGCAAAGTCAAAAATGACTTTGCCTTTTTTCATTTCATAGCAAAAGATATCAAGTTATCGTTGGTATAAGGGTCCTAATAAGGATTGGATAAGACCTCAATTGACATAAAGTCCAGTCTCTCTTATACTTCATCTTATCAATAACAAATAATCCGTTCCTTTCCCCCATCAATAAACGCTTTTTTGACTCCGGAGGACGATATGAAATGCCCAAACTGCCAGGCCGAAAATCCTGAGACAAAGAAATTCTGTCGTAAATGTGGGAGTAAACTTTTACTGACTTGTCCTAAATGCGATGCCGAAATACTATCGGATGATGATTTTTGTGGAGATTGTGGCCATAATCTAAAAGGAATCAAAAAAGCCTCTTCTTTAGACTATTCAGAACCCCAATCCTACACTCCCAAGCACCTTGTAGATAAAATCCTCACCACTCGTAGCTCCATGGAAGGGGAGCGGAAACTGGTAACGGCCTTCTTTGCAGATGTGGCCAACTACACTTCAATATCAGAGAAGTTAGACCCCGAAGAAGTACACCAGATTATGGATGGATTTTTCAAGATTTTGATGGATGAAATCCATAGATATGAGGGTACTATTAATCAGTTCACAGGTGATGGTGTCATGGCTTTATTCGGGGCCCCTGTTGCCCATGAGGATCATGCTCAAAGGGCCTGCTATGCAGCCCTGGCCATTCAAAAGGTAATGATTGAATACGGCACTAAGATGAAGGAAAACACAGGTGTGGAGTTCAAGATACGCATTGGAATAAACTCCGGCCCGGTCATTGTGGGTGCCATCGCCGATGATTTGAGGATGGACTATACGGCTGTGGGTGACACAACAAACTTGGCCGCGCGCATTCAGCAGTCTGCAAGACCGGGTGAAGTATGGCTAACCAAGTACACACAAAATATCATTGGCGGGTTTTTTCAGGTTGAATCGGTTGGTGATCTTGAATTGAAGGGCAAAGCCGAACCACAACCTACTTATCGTCTTGTGGCTGAACATAAAAAAGTTCGCACCAGATTTGAAGCTGGTCTGGCCAAAGGCATCACCAAGCTTGTGGGCCGTCGGCCTGAAATGGAGATTCTCAAAACAGCTTGGGAGCGGGCCAAAAGCGGTGAAGCACGGGTAGTGGATGTAGTGGGTGAAGCCGGTGTGGGAAAAAGTCGCCTCTCTTATGAGTTTCAAAATAGGATACCCGCAGCTATCGAGCCTTCCCGGAGCGTTGGCTTGGGCGACCCACAAAGACATTAGAGTTAACTGAGGGGTTTGCTGAAGCCTTGGGTTCTGAATTCGACGTGACACGACAGTTATACTTGCTTTCAATGCGAGGCGTTGCCCTGGCCGAAATCGGACGGATTGAAGACGGAATGGCAGCAATGAAACAAGGTATTAATATATCGGAAAAATTCGGGGCAGTCTTTCGGTTGGGGGCACTTTATAACACGCTTGGATATTGTTACAGTAAGATTGTTTTACCTGACCATGCCTGGAATTATAACCTAAGAGCTGTTGAGGTAGTTCGAAGCCAAATGGATCAGGACGCCGCTGGAATTCGCCTTTATTCGGAAATGCATGCTCAGGCAACCGTTAACTTGATGGAAAACCTGTTTGATCAGGGCAAATTGGATGAGGCATGGGAGTTGATGCAGTCTTTTAAATCGGAGTCGAGCACCAAAGACTATGACATTGCGCGCCATGTATGGGCAAGCCGGATGAACTACCTGGCCGCGCAAGTACTCATATCCAGAAACGATATCGATCAAGCTGATACCTTTATCCGGGAAAACCTTGAAAAAGTCAGAGGTCATCAGTTGAAAAAAAGAGAAGGATGCTTCTTGCGGTTGATGGGTGAGGTTCAGTTGGGACGTAAGCAATCTGAAAAAGCCATTGAACATTTTTGGGAAGCTGTTGAGATTCTAAAAGAAGTAGGAAACCCTCGACAACTCTGGCAAGCCCATTCTTCTCTAGCATCCGCCTTTTCTAAGCTGAAACGACTCAGCGAGGCGCGGGAGCAATGGGGTGCTGCATCGGAAGTGATAAACAAGGTGGCAAATGCTCTTTCTGATCGTCAACTCAGAGAAGGCTTTCTTGGAGTTGATCCCATACGAGAAATTCTTTCAAAGGCGAGTTGAGGAAGCCATTGAACAGTTGCCCTCATGAGAGTCAACGAGGGAATCAGGATTTCAGAAAATTTTTTCTTTAACGTTTATAAGGGAGGTAATTAATGCCAAAGCTATTTGAAGCGACGAAAATAAACGGCATGGAACTGGCGAACAGGTTTGTTCGTTCTGCCACATGGGAAGGAATGGCAGCCGAAGACGGAAGCTGCACCCCTCAACTCATCGATCTTATGGCTAAACTCGCCAAAGGAGACGTGGGACTCATCATCTCCAGTTATGCTTATGTCTTGCCTGAAGGCAAAGCCAGGATTGGGCAGCTTGGATTTTACAAAGACGATCTTCTAAAAGGCTTTCAGGAGATGACCCAGATCATACACGAAAACCGGAGTAAGGTTGTGGTCCAGATTGTACACGCCGGCATCTATTCCGACCCTCAATTCACGGGCCGGGTCCCCTTGGCCCCTTCTCATATTCCTGACCTTGTGGATACGCCTCACGAGGAAATGTCTATAGACTACATCCAAAAGATATCGGAAGCCTTTGGTGAGGCAGCAAGAAGGGCCAGAGAAGCCGGTTTTGACGGAGTACAAATCCACGCAGCCCATGGATACCTCTACAGTCAGTTTTTATCTCCTGTTTATAATAGACGTAAAGACGCCTATGGCGGTTCTGTGGAAAATAGGGCCAGAGCCATCCTCGAGGCACTGGATGCCATCCGTGCCAGGGTGGGGCCTGACTTTCCCGTTCTCATTAAAATGAATTGTCAGGATTTCCTTGATGGGGGACTGATCTTGGAAGACTCCTTGAAGGTTGCAAACATGTTGCAGGATAATGGAATTAACGCCATTGAACTCAGTGGCGGGACATTGATGTCAGGCGACTTAGGACCTGTCAGAAAGGGGATT
>CP070700.1:1558822-1563440 GCA_020349865.1 Desulfobacteraceae bacterium | reverse complement strand
TAATTGAAGTTCGGGAAATCATTCATCATACCTGTCTCCCGGATTACAGCCTTCTTGCCTGACAAGAACCCTTTCGCCTCAATGACAGATGATATGGTTTGTTAGTATTACCGCCAAGGTGGAAATCAATTGGCGCTCACAATTTATTGAGAAATGATGGAAGTCAAATCATAGAAAAAATAAAAAGGTAGGAATGAAAATGAAATTATAAGAATTATATCGGTAGGAAATCTCTCCTTTGGGAATTATATGAGGGGATCTAAATACACAACATAACTATACCGACAACATAAATAGCAGAAACAGTTAGTTTGATTCTTTTTCGGGTTTCTTGTCTGTTTTATCTGTAGTCGTCAGTCTGAGACCACCAAAGTTGCTTTCTATTACCATGACAAGTCTTTATGGGTGAGGTATCTGGTATTTTCTATCACGACATGGCAGCCACCTCTTTCTCGTATTTCTCCACCCAACCCTTAGCACCACATTCCTTGAGTATTTCTATTGCTTTGTTCAGGTTTTCTTTGGCTTTTGATTGATCACCTTTTCGTTTGAAAAGTTCAGCGTAAAGGGCGTAATCTCTACCCAAATGCCACCTCATTCCATTTTTTGTATCAGCTTCTATAGCTTTTTTAATCCAATCTTCGGCCTCAATTAGGTGTTGATCATCAATATTCAAAAGAATCTCTCCAATACGGTTAACAGTCCGAACTCGTCCGGACGGTGGCCCAAAACTTATGTCAGCATCTAACTCAGGGAATCGAGCCGTTTTTTGACCTTGATCATTCATACCCCGTCCCAGAAGGCCTTGACCTTGCAGAAGTTGAGAATCAGAATAATCTATAATCTTTCAGGTTCTCGCCAAGAATACTTAGGTAGTATCCATCAAGAGCATATGGATGAAAATCAGGTAATGTTCGGTAACGGCCAGCCGTAACGCTTTCGATACTCAATTCGCTTTGGGTTGGCAAAACGTTTCTTGGAGTGACCCGGATTGACGCAGTAGTATTCGGAGATGGTGTCATCCTGCTCTGCATAAAGCATCCCAGCCCGAATGGCACTCTCCAAGATCTCCTGCCCCACCGGAGTCCGAACGAAGATGCCTGTCCAGCCCATGTGACTCTTTTTCTCCAGGTCAGTATGGCGACCCCATACATCCCCTGCAGAAAGGTCTGCCAGATCGGCCACATGATCGGTGCAGACAAAGCAGCGTTCCATTTGGTATCCGATAAAGACTGTAGGGACCATACCCCAGTTGCCCAGCAGTTCCATGGTTTTTTCTTGACCATCCTTGGTCTTCACCCATGTGCCGCCGCCGAAATGGGGCCCGCCGCGGTATTGGAACTCCGCCACATCCTCCAGTCGGACTCCCATGCGCTGGGTGATCATGTATTCAGCAGCCAGGGAGAAATTTTGGGCGAGGCAATACAGCCCGATGATCAGCTTTATCCTGTCTGTGATTTTTGGGGCTAACTTGCGCAGAGCCAATTTACGAACTCCCCAGACGTGGCAAGGACAGGCCACCATGCCGACCCTTTCATAACTTTCCGCAGCTTCGGCAAGAAGGGTATTGATGGAACAAACGCCATATTTCGACCGGGCAGCCGCCAGAACCCCTCCCCGTTCTGTAACCAAAAAAGGTCGTACCTGCCACGGTTTCTCCTTATCGTAGCCAGCCACAATCGCGGCATCCAAAAATCCTGTCTCTAGTCCATGAATCAGTAATGTGCTCACAGAAGCTCCGGCCACACCGGTCTGGTGAATCTGATCGTCTATGGCGTGCGTCACTACGTGGTGTTTGTAGACTCCAAACATCTGCTCGTTTGGATCGTCACTGCGCCTCCGACCAAAGGTCATCTGCTCCATCTCCGAGAATGGGAGATTTTTCCCAGGACAGGCCTCGAAGCAGATAAAACAATTATCTGGACAGTCCTTGGTGCTGGGCTTCTTCTCGGCTCCGACCACTCCTAAGGGTATGGTCGGATAACCCAATGGACAGGCACTGACACAGGTGCCGCAGCTACAGCAGAGGCCACTATCAATCGTTTCACGTTGCAGCTTATCAAAAGGCATCTTATTCCCCTCCTTATATAAAGATTATCGAACAGTAGTGCTGGAGAAACCTTTATGGAATGATCCTCTAGTATTCCATCAATCCGCTAAACCTTGTTAGTGTCTCAAGGTTTTGAATAATTGAAATGGACTTTTCGATAAACTTTTCCCTCAAGACAATAAGATCAAATATAAGTGAGACTGAACTTTATATCAATTAAGACCCTACCTCTACAAATGGTATGCCTTTTTTGACTCAAAACCTTCTTTTTCGGGCCGTAAGATTAACAGGAAACGCCACAGGAAACTTTCAACTACCATTTCAAGTCTATATAACCGACGGGGGGAAAGGGGGTAAAGATTAATCCAAAATTGGAAAGGATTTTTTACCTCTTATATCTTTCTACTTGCCACTATCTTTAGTTTTCAAGTTCTAATTTGCTTATAACTGGAAGATCAAACCTTAAATTCTGATCCGGATATGACTTCCAATAATCAATGTTGCAAAATTTGACGCCAGACTTTTGGTAAGATACTACCCTTATCATTTATATTGGGAATTTTCAAAATCATTAGAGGGTTACGTTCCTCAATCCAAAGTCTTTTAGCCTTCGTAAAGTCCGAAGTCTTGATTCTTATTTCCGCACCAGATAACAAGGGCACTCCATCATATCTTGATGGAATCCCCTTTTTTTGCTGCTCAGAGAAGTTATTTAATCTACAGTTACATTCACAGCAGTAGGGCCTTTTTGGCCTTGCTCTATGTCAAAGGTAACTCGATCGCCTTCTTTTAGGAACTTGAAACCCTGCGCATTGATGTTCGAATGATGAACAAATACATCCGGACCATTTTCTTGTTCAATAAAACCGTATCCCTTTTTATCACTGAACCACTTTACAATTCCATTCGCCAAGGCACTGACCTCCTTTTAAAAATATCTTTATTATAGTCCTAAGCTGAGGGTCGTCACTCTGACAAAAGAGACCCTTTTTCAGAGCGAAATCGACCTACGAATATAGATCACTTCCATTAAGGGCTTTATTCAACCTTCTTGGATTCTAATTCACCGCATCCTTTAAGGCTTTCCCTGCCGCAAACTTAGGCACCTTCTTTGCTTTAATCTTAATCTCTTCACCTGTCTGTGGATTCCTCCCTTTCCTAGCTTTTCTTTTACTCACACTAAAGGTTCCGAAGCCAACCAATGAAACCGTATCATTTTTCTTTAGTGCCTTTGTTATGCTGGAAAAAATACAATCCACCGCTGCCTTTGCCTCCTTTTTTGTGCTCACCACATCTGAAACTTCGTTGATTAAGTCTGCCTTGTTCATACTCTACCCTCCTTTTTTCCAAATTGAAGTATGCTTGCCATATAAATTCTCGAAGAAAATTAATGTATTGTCAAGATTTGGTTTGTTAATGGAAAGAATTTCGGGATTTAAAAACGATTGAAAAATAGCAGCTATTTAGTTTGGGATAACTTCATGCTCTCCGGCGCGGCGTAGCCGCGTCTGGAAGCAGCAAAATGTTGGGCAATGAATGGAATCTGCGTATCCGGGAGAGCTAGTGCAAACAAGAATCAAGCTAAAAACCGGCTCACAGCGTCTTCGTCCCCTTCCACACCCGTGCCAAATGAATCTCCAATGATCGCCATACCCTCGTCCAGATCACCGAACTCTTAGGTTTCCTCTCCTATAAGATCATGGCTACCGACGGAACCCTTTTCCCCACCAATGCCAGGTACAAAGGCTGCACATATTTTTGTAAGGAATGTGAGGTCATCGAGTTCAAAGGCATCATCCATAACGTCCGAAAGAGGATCATTGACCGCCTTGCTGATCCTCAAAGAATCGTTATCGGAAAAGAAATCCGCATCAGGTCAGAGTGTCCCTCTCCCAGGTTTCCACCTGATGTGCAAAGACCAAAGGTGGAGGTTTTGACCCTTTGCCTTCACCAGGTTAATCCTGACAAGCCCAGTATCTTCAACCAGATCTTCAATCTTCGAGAAGAACTGCAAAGAGCAGGCCTTGATCTTATCGTCAAAAGGGGAGTGATCACCCGTATCGCCCTCCATGACAGCATCAAAAACGATTCCTTCTTCTTTCGTTGCCCAAAACTCCCCGCTGATAGGGATGCCAGGATCGGGGTTCGCCGAAACCCCCAAAACCCCAATCGCAAGCAGAAGATCTTCGGATTCAATGCCGTGATCGATACCTCCATCGAACTGGATCTGGGACTTGAATTACCTGTAGCCTGTACCACTATCGCTGGTAACGCTGAGGAGGGCAGACATTTTATCACCAACAGAGAGCAAATCCTCACCCACCATGGAAAATCCTCAAAGATAGATCTCGCTGACGCTAAGTACGATGAGCTTCATAACTATGAGTTCTCAAGAGCACACGGAGCAATCCCCATCATCGATTATAATCCCAGAAACGAAAACATCACAGCCGCCGTTTTGAAGGAAAAAGGATACGACCGAAATGGATGGCCATACGCTCCTTGCGGAATCTTGACACGGCCTAATGGCTTTGACTTTAATTCTCAAAGAGCAAGTTTTAGTTGTAG
>CP070700.1:1556077-1558722 GCA_020349865.1 Desulfobacteraceae bacterium | reverse complement strand
GAAAGTACTGTAAGAGCTCTTCTGGACTCAATTTGTTAAGGGAGTCTTCGTCAATACCCAGGGCATCGGCGAGTCCCCTGGGATCTTTTAACCATTCTTGCAACATAGCTCGGGCCACTTCGGAAAGCTCGAATTCATCCGGTTCTATAAGATCGGCACCTTCAAAGTGGTGTGCGAACACCTGGTCATAGAGATCGAAGTATCTTTCGCTCTTGACCAGAATAGAGCGGGAGGCAGTGTAGAAATCATCAATGGAAGTGATAAGGCCCATACCAAGGGCCTTTTGAAGCCTGAGGAAGGAGGTTGGTGATACGGGAATTCCTACGTGTCTTAATAAGTAAAAGAAATTGGTAAACATGGCCTTTTCGCTTCGCTCCGCATGGTGCTTGGCGCATAGCACATGGCGATCCTTCAATATGCCCTATGCTCTCTGCGCTATGTTTTATGCACTTTATAGCCTTATTCGTGAAACGGAATTGCGAGCAATAGCATAATCAGGGCTCTTCTTGAATAAGACACCCAAGTACGGGATATCCCCTTTGGCCAGATCCTTCACTTTGAAATCAGGATCTGCCTTCAAGGCCCTGATCCAGTTAATCAGTTCCCTGGTTGCGGGTTTTTTCTCAATGCCCCTAAAGTCCCTCATCCGATAAAAGGAAATGACCGTATGATCCATCAAGTCCTTGCTGATGTCAGGAAAATGCACCTGGACAATCTTTCTCATCATGTCAGGTTCGGGAAAGGCAATATGATGGAAATTACAGCGTCCCAGGAAAGGATCTGAGAGATCCTTTTTTGCATTGGATGTGATAATAATGACGGGTCTGTGTTTCGCGCCGATGGTTTTATCGATCTCAATGATATCAAATTCCATTTGGTCAAGTACGTCCAGCATATCATCTTGAAAATCAGTGTCTGCCTTATCGATTTCATCAATCAGCAGAACCACTCGCTCATTTGATACAAAAGACTGGCCTATTTTGCCCATTTTGATATATTCTTCGATGTTGCTCACATCTCTTTTGGAATCACCGAACCGACTGTCATTAAGCCTGGTGAGGGTATCATACTGGTAAAGGGCATCCACAAGTTTCATGCTCGATTTCACGTTCAGCACAATCAGCCCCATACTGAGGGCCTCTGAGATGGCGTGTGCCAGCATCGTCTTGCCCGTTCCCGGCTCTCCTTTGAGAAGCAGGGGCATTTCAAGGGCCATAGTGATATTCACGATTTGGGCGAGTTCCTCATCAAGGATATATTTGGACGCCCCGGTAAATTTTGCTGTTGGACTGAATTCTGCAAGCATGTATCTACTCCTTAATGTAAATGGAATCTTCTCAGACAGGCCATAGAGCATCTGCATCAATACCCTGTAAAACCTTAAAACATAGTAACACCTTAGCTCTTTGAAAATAAGACAGGATGGGCCATGGGGATCTCTTTTTCAAAAGCCGCATCACAAAAAATATACAAAGCTCGTGGCACGCCCCCTGGGCCATAAACAGGGGCGGGGAGCAGGCAGAGAAGGCGACCTCTTTTTTGAAGATTCCCTTCTGGGGCTGTTCTGAGCTGAATTTCAGAGCCAATCTGCCGTTCGATGGAATGAGGCCGGCTTATGCGGCATTTGAAAAAGAGATCCCCATGGCCCTACAATCCACGGTTGGTTTTTTCAAAACGCTAAAGTTTTACAAAACATACTGTAATCATTATTTTAGCCGGGTCAACATAAAACATCCGGATACTTCTGTCAAACGGATCGGGAGGGCCTGTGCGGTACAACATAAAGATTAAGGGAGAAACACTATGCCATTAGCCTTTGAATCCCTGAGCCATGGGTCTATAGCCTTTGGTTTTTTTAATATAGATTCGGATATGCTGCTTCTGGATCGCTATTTCTTTTTCTCAACTGAATTCTGCAAGTATATTTCCAATATCGTTGAAAGTGATGATGAGGGATCCATTAAAACCCCCTGGCAGGTCTATTGTATCGACAATGCGGAAGACGTCGGAGACCTGATGGGCGCTATTCATGGATTTCATTATCAAGGTTTCATCGGCGAGCTATACCGCCACTTCCCGTTTCCCAAAAGAGCCGAAGACTTTAAACAAAAGCCGAAAGGGGTAGAGAACCGTGATATAGTGGAGGACATGATTGCAAAATATTCAAAGCGCATTGAGATTCAATTTTTTGTGCATGAAGGGGCAAAAGAGGTGGAAATTGGTACATATAGGTTCAGCAGGACGTCATTTCAGGAACTGATCAAGTATGTCTGGCGAGGCGGTTACCCTCGCTGGAAAGATGACGTCAGACCCGACTATGTGCTGGCCATGAAAAGAGAGATCGAGCAGAACAAAAATAGATTATTCGAGGGTATTTCCTTTGAGGATTGAACAGGCCCTCTTTGATAAGCGCGGGGTTAACTTATTTTTGCGCAAGCCCTTAGTTCGCTAATGGCATCCAAAAGGGCTTGAATGTTGAAAGGTTTTGGCAGGATGGAATCAAATTCATCTCCTTCCATAAGCCAGGGGGTTCCAGAAATAGCCATAATAGGTGTATCGGACCTATCAGATTTGCGAATGTGTTGAGCCACAGCGTGGCCATCCAAACCAGGCATACGGATGTCTGTTATAACTAAATCAAACAG
>CP070700.1:1552557-1555977 GCA_020349865.1 Desulfobacteraceae bacterium | reverse complement strand
AGTTTGGCACAGATGCCTTCCGTTTTACCCTGGCAGCCTTAGCGGCACAAGGGAGGGATATCAAGCTTTCTGAAGAAAGAATCCTGGGATACCGGCATTTTGTAAACAAGATATGGAATGCAGCCCGGTTTGTCATGATGAATCTGAACTCTGATGGAAATGTGAAGGAGAAAGATAGCGTTTACTCACTCCCCGACCGCTGGATTTTAACAAGACTGAGTCAAGTTACAGAAGAAATCACACAGGCCCTTGAAGCCTTTCATTTCAATGAGGCTGCTGGTCTCTGTTATCATTTTGTCTGGCACGAGTTCTGCGATTGGTACCTCGAGATGGCAAAACAGAGACTTTATGGAAAAGACAGGATCATGAAAGAATCTGCAAGGGGCGTTGTTCAAGAGGTGCTCATGGCAGTATTGAAGCTTTTGCACCCATTTATGCCATTTATGACAGAAGAAATTTGGGAAAAACTACCTCGAACCGAAGGAAGTATTATGGTTGCCCAATTCCCCGAGGCATCTGATTTTATCAGGGACGAAAATGCCGTTAAAGAGATGAACCTGCTCATGGGCGCTATCACTGGGATTCGCAATATCCGCGGCGAGATGAACATACCCCCTTCAATGAAGGTCAATATTATTATTGATGTGGCAGTTAATGATGAAGCAGATTTGCTGAACAATAATCTGTCCCATATCAAGACCCTTGCCAAAGTGGAAGAGGCATCTATTGCCACCGGGGCTCCAAGACCAGAGGCATCAGCAACTGCCGTGTTTGGCCAAAACCAGGTTTATGTGCTGCTTAAGGGCATTCTGGACTTCGAGGAAGAGATAAAGAGACTGAGAAAACAGATAGAAAAGATTGAAAAGGATATCGAGGTTTCAAACCGGAAGCTTTCTAATCATGGGTTTTTAGAAAAGGCTCCTTCTGAAATTGTCAATGAAGTAAGAGAAAAGGTTGAAACCTTGACCCTCAAGCAGGAGAAGCTAAATCAGAATCTAGGGTTTTTTGAGACCATCGGTGGTTAATCAATACTGTAACAGTTTAGGGCTGTTAAAATGAGGCCCCATAAGCCAATGATGATTTTTTCAGCTCTGGCAATTTCGGAGGGATTTTGGGACGGCATGACAAATGGGCCAAGACCGAAAAAGGAGAAGCCCTGTGAAATGGGATATTTTCTTCAGTAAAAAAAAGGAAAAAAGACACCAGGGAAAAGATGAATTTGATGAAGTGATTGCGATCATTGAAAAATTTGCGCCAAAAAAATACCGCTCGGAAAGGGATGCATTCTATTATAATTACAGAATTATGGCCCCGTATCCCAAGCCCCTTTTATCACTCCTTCAGGCGGTATCCCGGACGGGGTTCCTGAACGACGACCATGCTGCTTTTGCTCAGGAGTTATTTATAAGATTAAAGGCATTCTATGACCCAAAAGAGAAGTTGTCCCCATCTGAGGCTACGAAGGACATGAGCCTCAAAAGGAAATTTCGAGAACTGTTTTTGTTCTTTTATGACAAACGCGATATTTCAGAGCATGAGATAGAGGGATGGCTGAAAGACGCTTGACTAACTGGCAATTTGAGATTGCTTGTTTGCTTTGTATCTGAGGACCATGAGTAATGTTACAGAGGCGATCAGGATGAGAATGGTGACCAGTTGGGTAATACTCATGCTGCTGTTCAACAAGATTCCTCGATCATCTCCACGGAAACGCTCCAAGAGAAGCCGAGCCGTGCTGTGAAGAATCAAAAACCACAAAAAAACCTGCCCTTCGAATACCTTCTTTGAGTTCAACCCCAAAAGGATCAGGAAAATAATAAACCCGCTCAGTGAGGAGTATATCTGCGTTGGGTGTAAGGAAATATTGAGTGGCGCTAAAGAATCGGGGTGGGTGAACACGACACCCCATATCAAATCAGTAGGCCCGCCGTAGCAGCATCCGGCCATGAAACAGCCGATCCTCCCGATGCCCTGACCTATGGCAGCGGAGGGCGCCCACAGGTCACCAATTCTTAAAAAGGAAAGATGTTGTCGCCTAACGTACAAGAACATAACCAGAACCGCGAAAATAATTCCACCTGAAAAAGTAAGCCCCCCCTGCCATATTTTGAGCATATCCAGCGGATTCTGAAGGTAATAAGAGAAATTCATAAATACGTACAACAGTCTTGAGCCAACGATGGCAGAGATGATGATTAGAAGGCCCATGTCCAAGACCTGATGCGGAGTTATCCCTTGGGATTTTGCAATTTTCAGCGTAACAATGAGGCCGGCGAAGAATCCGGTGGCAACGAACAGGCCATAAGTGTGAACCGTAAGAGGTCCTATGGTTAAAAGATCAGGGAACATAGTATGGTATTCAAGTGAACAGAAGTAACTAAAGTAAGCAAAAATTTAAGGCAATAGTTTAATTGTAGTATGGTGCAACGGAAGTATTGCATCCATTACCGACTTAACTTTCAAAATTTTACTCACCTTGATTCATTTTGGGAGCTTTTCTGTGCTGAAAGATGAGGCTTATTGCTATCAGAAATGTGCCCAACGTGATGGCAGAGTCAGCGAGGTTGAATGCAGGCCAGTGGTATGAGCCTATGTACAAGTCAAGAAAATCGACGACTTCGCGATATCTGAGTCTGTCGATAAGGTTACCAACGGCCCCACCCAGTATGAGAGAAAGGCCTAAGGCGAGTCTATTATCATCGCCCTCCTTAAGCTTGAAGAACCAGAATAATAATAGCGCTACTGCTCCCAGGCTTGCGGCAACGAGAAAATAGAAGACAAAGTCAATGCCCGGTCTATTCATCAGGCCGAAAGCAATACCCCGGTTTCGTACATGGACCAGATCAAAAAAACCTGTGAGCACTGGTACGGATTCATGCAGTCTCAGGTTGTTCATAACGGCCCGTTTTGATATCTGATCCAGGGCAATAACGGCCAGTGCCGGCCACATCATCAGATGATAACGTTTCTTCAATCCCTGATTTACTCCATTTCCGCCAAGGTGTGGAGACATCTCTCACAGATAGTGGGATGGTTGCTGTCGTGTCCCACAGTACTATCATGAACCCAGCAGCGCTCACACTTCGGATTTGATGAAGGTGTGATGTGCACTTTCAGTCCCGGTAACGTATCGTTTTCAAGACCTTCCTCAAGCCTGTCGAAATCCTTCGTGTCAACCGAGGAAACTATAAAGATAGATTTAAGTTGTTCCCGATAGGGAGTCAGTTTTTCCATAAGTTCAGGCGACAGACCGAGTGATACCGATGCATCCAGAGAGTGCCCGATTTTCTTTTCCTTCCTGGCGAGTTCCAGGGCCTTTGTTACCTCTTTACGGACCGATATGATGTCCTCCCAGCGGCTTGCCAGTTCAGGATCCTTATATGTGGCGTTTACAGGGGTAAAGAGTTCGACATGCACACT
>CP070700.1:1542736-1552457 GCA_020349865.1 Desulfobacteraceae bacterium | reverse complement strand
CAACCAGGGTTCTGATCCTATCGGCTGAGACCTTAAACCCCTGGCCGATTGTTGACCCGATGGCAGAACCTATTTGAACGATCGGTCCTTCCCTTCCAACCGAACCCCCCGTACCTATGCAAATGGCAGATGCCAGAGACTTAATAAAAACGACTCTCTTTCTTATGATACCGCTTCTAAGGGCAACGGCTTCCATGACTTCTGGAACACCATGCCCTTTGGCCTCCCTTGCCAGAAAATAGACAAGTGGCCCCACCACCAACCCTCCTAGTGCGGGGACCCAGAACTTGAAATACCATGGAACCGACCGGACCGCGTCGAGCAAGTTTCCAATAGAGCCATAAGAGATTGATTGAAAAAAATCTATAAGGTGGCGAAAACCAATGGCCCCAAAACCACCAGCCAGGCCCACAATAACGGCCAGTACGGCCATCGTGGTATGTTCGTTGGTTTTTAACAGCGTAGTAATTGAGAATTTTTGGGAAGATTGATGGTTCACTTCGTTAGGCGGGATACTTCGGTTCAGAGCTAAGAGTGTAATCTGACATAGATCTCCTCGTTATTGCAAGACGCTTAAATCTATTTTAGTGTCTTTAGCTTGGCGCTGGCAATCTTGGCTTCGCTTGAGTCGGGATATTTCTTGATGATTTTTTTCAGGAGGAGTTTTGAACTGACTTTGTCGTTTATCTCGTGAAAGGCAAAAGCCTGTCGAAGCATAGCGTTGGGCACCTTGTTACCTTTGGGGTATTCCTTTATCACTTCCTGGTATGCCAAAATCGCCTGTTCATATTGTTTCAGGCCCATGTAGCATTCCCCAACCCAGAATTGGGCATTGTCAGCGAGCTCCGACTTTGGATATTTCTCTATAAAACTCTTAAAACCAACCAGGGCTTGATCGTATTGGCCTTGCTTATAGATGACGAGTGTTTCTTCATAAAGCTGACTCTCAGAAAGGGCCGGCCTTTCTTCAACGACTGGAGGTTTCTTTAGGGGTTCTTTGGGTTCCGCAGGACCCTTTTTTACATATTGTTCTTGCTGATCTCCCGATACCTTGAGCCCAAGGTATTCCTGAACCTGCTTATGCCTTAATTCCAGTTCGGTTATTCGCTGGGTGAGTTCAGACAGGCGGGCCTTCACGGTATCCTGGTCGGACGTGTCTCTTTCAATGGTGTGTTTCACCAAACGCCTGTTGTCTCCCACACGCCCTGAGAGTTCCTGTATTTCACCTCTGATTTTATCAATGTCAGCCCCGGTTTCAGCCTGGGTATCTCGAATTGATTCCAGCTTAGAATCAAGCTCCGTGGAGAGTTTTGGCCCTATGGATTCTTCAAGTTTATTCATTCGAGAATTCAGGGCCACAATTTGGTCGTTCATGTACAGAAGATCCTGCTGGGCAGTAACACATGAGCAAATGAGAAGGAGGAGAAGAACATACCACCCAATTTTAGCAGGATTATTGTTGCACAAACAGGAAGCCATCATATCCTTACATTGTTACGGTGCATATGAGCCGGCCATGAAAACGGGCCGGCTCGTT
The DNA here is from genome assembly GCA_020349865.1 of Desulfobacteraceae bacterium. The sequence goes on along the minus strand of CP070700.1, from coordinate 1,550,920 downwards.
TTGATTACGCGCGGAAGTCTGGATTAACCAGTGTTACAAGATCCGGTCAAGCCAGCAAATTTTTACTTGATCAGTGTAAACTCATCCCGTCTGTTTTTTGTCCAAGCCTCATCGTTATGTCCGGGATCAGCAGGCCTTTCCTCACCATAACTGATGGTTGAAATACTATTTCCCGGGATACCTAAGGCCATAAGGAATTTTTTGGCAGCATGCGCTCTCCTCTCACCCAAGGCGAGGTTGTATTCATTGGTGCCTCTTTCGTCACAATGGCCTGCGATACGCACCGAAAGACCCGCGTTGGCCTTAAGCCAATCTGCTTTTTTCCTTAAAGTGGTCTTGGACTCACCCGTCAAATCCGATTTGTCGAATGCAAAGTATATATTCTCAGATTCAAAGATACGGATTTGATCAGCCAATTCCTGGCTCATTTTAAGCTCACGAAGCCTGGCCTGCCGTTCAGCTTCGGCCCGCGCTGCTTCTTCGGCCTTCCTCTTAGCCTCTTCATCAGCCTTTGCCTTGGCCTCCGCCTCTTCATCAGCCTTCATTTCCTGAGTGGCTGGTTTAACAGGTTCAGAAACCTGCACCTGCTTTTTGGCACAGGATGTTATCAGTAAAAAGAACGAGCAGATAAAAGCCATGGCGATCATGCCGGTCATTATTTTTTTCCCCATACTCTCTTTACCTCCTGAATTTAGTTTTTTTACCAAATTAAAAGTGTTGAATTCTCAAAAATGGGTCACAGGTTAATTTTATGGCTCAGCATTAAGGACTATTTACACTCAAATCGACACATATTGCAAGAGAAAATATATCTAATTTCTCAATTGATAGTCTATTAACATCTTTTTTATATTATTTCAAGTATTTAAAATCTGTTCCCTTCATTTTTATAAAATTAATCGCTTTTTTGCCCAATCTCAACGCCTGCCCAATGAAATGCAGAACCTATTTCTCTGGGGTCATGCTAAAATTTTAATTAGGGAGCCCACGACGGAGCAGTCTGATCCCCGTCCAGAGAAGTGATTCTTTTCTGGTTCAATCCGTTCCCATTCATGATATAAAGATTATAACGACCTTTTCTGTCAGAGCTAAATATGATGTACCTTCCATCAGGAGACCAGCAGGGATCTTCATTATTGCCTCCATTCTCCGTCAGCCTTCTCAATCTACTCCCATTAGGATCAATAGTGTAAATGCCGTAATACCCTGCATCCTTTGATACGAAAGCAATCCGGTTCAGAGATGACCAGGCAGGAGAGGTATTATAATTGCCCTCAAAGGTCAGTCTCTCCTCTTTGCCACTGATCAAATCATGGACATAAATCTGTGGGGAGCCGGATCGGTTAGAGACAAAAGCAATCTTTTTCCCATCTGGTGAAAAGGTTGGTGAAACATCGATGCCCCAGTGGTTGGTCAACTGTTTTATAACTTTTCCATTCAGATCAATGGTAAAAATATCCGGATTACCTTTGCGGCTGAGAGTCAAAGCCACTCTTTTAGCATCAGGAGTCCAGCATGCACCAATATTGAGCCCCGATCTTGCGGAAATTTTCTTTACAGCACCCGAATGAAGGTTCCTCATGTAAAGCAAAGGTCCCCCATCCTTATAAGAATTATACATGATCTTCTTTCCGTCAGGAGACCACCTCGGAAGCAGCGCAATGCTCTTGTCCGCAGTTATCTGCCGCACATTATGCCCGTCATAGTCGCACGCATAAATCTCTTTGTGCCCCGAAGCATTTCCCACAAAGGCCAGCTTGGTAAGGAAGATACCCTGTTGCCCGGTTAATGTTTGGATGATATTGTTTCCCAGTCGGTGCATGAGGTTCCGGAAATGGTTGATATCTCCCAATGCCCGCTTACCGAGAATCTGTCGGCCCCAAAAAACATCGAATAGCCTGATCTCCACTTCTAAATTTCGGCCTATACAGGTGTAAGTTCCCTTCAAAAGAAGCTCCGCACCAATCACAGACCAATCCTTGAAACGGATATTTTCCATGGCCTGGGGTGCATCATTGTCCTCCAAAAAGGCCTCTTTATCCATTGGAGTGAAATACCCGCTTAAATCAAGGTCATTGGAGATAACGTCAGCCAGGCCTGTAACCAGCTCCGGCTGTTCGCTGTTGCTGCTCAGATTTTTGAAATCCGGAATTGCTATATTAAACTTCCTGATGGAAGGAGCATTGATGTCTATATATATCCTGGCAAAACAGTGCGCCGGAAATAAAAGAGTGGCAAATAGTAAAACCACCAGCCAATAAAGCTGAAAAGTAACAGGCTTTGAAAAAAAAGGAACCTTCAGGTTTAAACGCATGAAATAAAGAACCTCCGGAATTCTATTAACCTTCCATCTCCCTGAGATTAAAGGTGATTTCAAATTCTTCATGGGTCACTCGGTAGCCAGGAGGAAACCGCGGTAAGGGGTCTGACAGCTCAACAGCCTTTAACACGGATTGGTCAAATATCACATTGGATGATTTCTTTATAAACCACGACTTCACTATACTTCCATCGCTTTTGGCCTTGACCACTACAATGGCCTCAAGATCTTCCTTGCTCAGGGCAACAGGATAGGACCAGTTGCTCTTAATCCAGTCTTCCACATCTCTTCTGTATAATTCTATAGCGATGCCGGTAATGGCTGAGCCTTGCGGGGAACCTTTGACGGCTGCACCGCTGCCCCGGCGCTCCAGTTCAGAGATCGCCTGCCTGACATGGTCCTCATCTTCCGTTTTGACCTTTTTTTCGATTTTCGACAGGGCCTGGTCGATGCGCCTCGATGCATCTTCCTCTTGCGCCTTTACTTTTTTTTCTATTTTCGAAATAGAGTCTTCAATAATCTTGGAAGGGGCTACCGTCGGTTTCTTGGTCTCCTGCTTTTTCTTGGAAACGGTTCTCTTGGCAATTACTACCGGTTTTTCCTTCTTTTTCGGCCTGCTAATTCGCTTTGCAGGAGTAGTTTTCTTTGGAGCGGTCACGGTTTTACCGGTCTTTGCCTTCGCAATTCCTTCTACCTTGACAGGGCGTCTGGCCGGCAATTCCACAAGATTGACTTCATAGACCGTGCCTTTAATCCTTCGGGTCGGTAAGTGCTCGGGAACAAAGAAGATCAAAGAAAAGGCCCCTAGGTGTAGAATGAGGGACAGCGTGAGCATTGTGCGCCATTTGGGTTCCATCTGATTATTGACATTGGGTTCGACCCACAAGGCTTCCATAGTAATCAGTCCAAAGGCTCAGTGACCATGCCCAGTTTGTCTATGCCAGCCTGCTTGACCTTCGCAATCACTTTTATGACGAATCCATAAGGCACATCTTTATCCGCACGAAGTATAATTTCCTTGTCTTTCCGGTTTTGAAAGATCTTTATGATCTTTGTCTCCAGGTCGTCGAGCTTGATTCGATGTTTTTCTATGAAAATCTCTCTTTGTTTATTGACCGTCAATATCAACGGGTCTTCCTGTGTCTTGATCTGCCTGGTGGTGGTCTGCGGGAGATTGACCTCCACACCCTGCATGAGCATTGGGGCCGTGACCATAAAAATGATGAGAAGTACCAGCATCACGTCTACGAGCGGGGTGACGTTAATATCCGACATAAAACTTTTGTTATTGCCTTTTTGGTTTGTGGCCATCTTTTGTCTTTTTATTGTTGAGGATTAAAGAACGACAAAAATAATATATTATCAATATGTTATGGGCGCGCCCTGGTAACTATTTGCTTTTTGAAAAACTGTCTTTCTACCGTGCTCAGGAAATCAGAGGTGAAAATATCCATTTCTGCACTGAGTGCCGAAATTCTGTGGGTGAAATAGTTAAATGCCACAACCGCAGGGATTGCAGCCGCCAAGCCAGCCGCCGTGGCAATAAGGGCTTCTGAGATCCCTGGCGCGACCACCGCAAGGTTGGCTGAACCTTTAAGCCCGATTGACCTGAAAGACTCCATAATTCCCCAAACCGTTCCGAAAAGCCCAATAAAAGGAGAAGTATTCCCCGTGGTGGCCAGAAAACTTACAGCGCGTTCCAACCTGTTTGTCTGGTCAATACTGGCCTTTTTCAATGATCGCTCCAAATTGTCCATTATTACCTGTTGGGACCGTGAAGGCTCCTCGCCACCTGGAACTTGCTGACTCCCTTGGGAGTTCCATGAGGCCTGAATTTTTCGGAGCCGGTTAAATTCGCCATAACCCGCTTTAAAAAGACGGGCCACGGGGCTGAATCTTAGATCATCACACGCCATGTATATCCTTTTTAAATCGCGCCTTTCCCAAAAAAGCTCCATAAATTCTACAGTTTCATTTTTTGCATTTCGAAGTAATCTGTATTTCACGAAAATAATGGTCCATGAGATGATGGAAAACAGAAAAAGAATCAACAAGACAAATTTCACCATAAGACCGGCATGAATGATCATCTGGATAATGTCATGGCCAAGGGCCCCTCCTAATGAAACACCAGTCGGGATTTGCGTAATAAACGGGATTGTTATCATCATAACCTCATCAATAGATCATAATTTATATAACTTTGACTACAGTATTTCTATAACTACATTCGTAATCCTTCAAGAATAATCGTGCCCCTTGAAAAAATTCCATATGGTTATTATTCCATAAAGCCACAATCTACTTATTGGCTGGGACGGTAAAAGGCAAGAAGATATTCAGGAAATGAAAGACCTTACAGATCAGATGATCATTAGGGGTATAAGTTAACTTGCGTTTATCATGATACGGCTTCCCTATGCTGAGCCAATCCAGCCGGGATAAGATTGAAGCTGTTTATCAAGAAATCGGCTAACCCCCCAATATCATCCATGGAAAATTGGGGAACCTCAAGATCAACCTGAACATCACTTACCAGGGCAACCAAATGTGCATCATCTCTTAAGAGCGGAACGTCATGGGCTTTGGGTCTGAAAACCTCTATTTTGGGATTATGGTTCCGTTTATACCCTTCAGTTAAAATGATGTCAACGTTGCATAAAAGAGGAGTAAGTTCGTCCGGGTGGTGATCATGGTCTACATCCATGACCACCCCAATCTTGTGGGGGGATGAGACAACCGTTACTGCGGCTCCCGCCTGCTTATGGCGCCAGCTGTCTTTTCCAGGCCGATCCATTTCAAATCTATGCCTATGATGCTTGACGGTTCCTACTCTGAAGCCCCGCTGGGTGAGTTCGGGGATCAGCTTTTCCAGCAGAGTGGTTTTCCCCGCTCCAGACGGGCCGATAATGGAGATAATGGGCGGTTTATTCTCTTTTCTATGCATCTCTGGATGTCACCTCGGTGTGCGTACTTTTGTATTCAGCTCTCTTTCTGAACGAATAGTGTTCTGAAAACTCTGTTATCTTCTTCAACACATTTTTGCTTTAAGAGGGTGTATTTTTCGAGCAATTCTTTGCCCTCCTTGGTCAATCGGGTGCCCTCTTTTCGGTCCGTATGCACAATTCGTGTTTTCAAATATTTTTCAGTGGCCTTAATCTTGCCCCACGCACCCTTATAGGACATTTTCATTAACTTTGCCGTCTGGTTTATTGATCCTGTCTTTTCAATGGTCTCCAGTATCTCTTTTCGCCCCTCACCCATAATGATGCGGTCATGCTCATCAACAATCCATTGCCTTGATCTCAATTTAATCGGTATCATCTTGGTCTCCCCGTACCTCAGTCCACAATTCACCACTTTTGGAAGGGTCATATCCGCCTAAGGCGATTACGCGTTCCCGGAAATGCAGGGACCGGATGGTGTCCAGCACCACCTGAATATTGGGCTGATCCACTATCGCGCTTGGGATAATCAGGTCGTATTGTTCTCTCACCATGGGGACAAAGTCCAAATCTAACGCCTTGGCCGCTGCGAAGATCCCCATACCGCAATCAGCAGCTCCACTCAGGACGTCAACCGCCACCGCCATATGGGTGAATTCATCGTGGTCATACCCTTTAATGGATTGAGAATCCATCCCCAGCTGGCCTATTTTGTAATCAAAAAGAACCCGGGTCCCCGATCCGGCCTGTCGATTGACAAAGGTAATATCAGTCCCGGCCAGGTCTTCGATCCCCTTAATGCCCTTTGGGTTGCCCTTGGCTACCATAAGACCCTGGTCCCTCAAAACCAGGTGAAACACACTGATATGCACTCCTTTCAGATATCTTTTGATGTAGGAAAGATTATACTGCCCGGTCTCCGGATCCAAGAGGTGTGATCCCGCCATGTGGCAAGTTCCTTTCCTGAGAGCGATCAACCCGCCAAGGCTGCCCACATTGCCGGATGAAATGCGAATATTGTGCCCTCTGCGGCGGATCTCATCCGCCAGGATATCAATATTGATATCATGGCTGCCTATAATGACGACAGTATTCAGAAGATCTTCCTCCTCCACAAGGAGTTCGGCCTCGATTTCTTCGTTTTGGGAGATGCCCTCTGATAGTGCCGGAATGCGAATAATGCCTTCCGCTCTCGTTAGGGTGGTGATAGAGCCCGCAGCCCTTGCAAGGGGTGTGGCAACGAGTTTCGGGCCCACTTTGCCGATATTGACCCGCAAAAACTCCTCAATTCCTAACTTGGAAGGGATATCCCTGGAGGGCTGTACTTTGACAGTTTCGGGTTTAGGAGGATGCTGACCCTGAAGATTGTAAAGCAGGGGTTTCACAAATTGCTCAAAGGAAAGCATTGAAGAAACTGCGTAGCCGGGATTACCCACAACAGGTTTGCCCTTTACCACACCCAATATGGTAGGCTTACCCGGCATTATCGCAACCCCATGCACAAGCACCTCTCCCATTTCCTTGATAATACTGGCTGTATAGTCCTTGCTCCCTGCCGAAGATCCTGCGTTGATGATTATCACGTGGACATCGGATTCAATGGCACGTTTTAAAGCCTCTCGTATGTTTTCCCCAATATCAGGCACAATATCATAAACGATCGGTATGCCATTGCACTCCCGAACTAATCCTGCCAACACAGAAGAATTGTACTCAATGATCTCATTTTGCTTTGGTGCGCCTGTGTCCGTAATATCCTTATAATGGACTAGCTCTGTTCCTGTTGGTATGATTGCCACGCGGGGTCTTTGCCAGACATTGATAGAAAAGACGCCAGCGCTGATGAGTGCACCCATATCATACGGCCGAATTTTGTGATTTTGCGCAAGGAGGAGCTGGGTCGCTACTATATCCTCTCCCACCTTTCGGACATGTTGCCAGGGATAGGCGGAGGACCGGATTTCTAAGTGGTCTTTGTCCAACTGATGGATTTTCTCCACCATGATAACCGAATTAAATTCCTTGGGAAGCGGCTGGCCCGTGTTGATCCATTCGACGTCCCTGCCGACCTTCAGGATCTTGGGATATATTTCGGTCGTCCCGTAGGTTTCTTCCGCCCGCACGACAACGCCGTCCATGGCAGCGGAATGAAAAGAGGGGGCGGATCGCTCTGCAAAAACCGGTTCAGCGGTGATGCGGCCCAAGGCATCATCGGTCTTAATCGTCTCCACACCCGTGCGTTGATCCGGGCCAAATTGGGAAAAAAACAATTCTTTGGCCTCTTCCAGGGGTTTTATGGAAAGATAGACCTGCCTCTTCATTGTTTGCCTCCATTTATAGAATCACAAAAACAAGACCGTCACCCTTTGGCCTTGATAAAGACCTTCTGTATTCATATCTATTTTGATAAGGCCGTCAGCTTCCGTGAGGGTAGAGATCAGGCCGGATTTGCCAAAAACAGGTTCAGCATACAAGGTCTTTCCGTCCTGGAATAGCTTTACACGAATATAATCCTCCCGGCCGCTGGCTGATTCAATGTTCTGGGTCAGTTCAGCCTCGATCCGGCCTTGAGATCCTTTAACGGAATCCAATTGACCTGAGAGCCTTGAAAGTAATCGGCTCAAAAAGATCTCCGCCACCACCAGGGCAGAGGCCACATGGCCTGGCAGCCCAATTAGAGATCGGGAGAAGGATCTGCCAATGATGGTGGGTTTGCCAGGACTTATTGATATGCCGTGTACCAAAAGCTCAAAATTTTGAAGTGTTTCGAACACCTTGAGGGTGAGATCTCTCGTGCCCACGGAACTTCCACCTGATATCCAGACTGTATCGGCCTGGCCCATAGCCTTTACCACAAGCTCTTTCAATGATTCAAAATCGTCCGAACATAATCCTGTGAATACGGATTCTGCTCCAACT
>CP070700.1:1530363-1542636 GCA_020349865.1 Desulfobacteraceae bacterium | reverse complement strand
AGATGATGCCAAAAATGATGATGAGCATGATGGGTGGAGGTGAAGGCAAGGGTGGTATGATGGGGATGATGTCCAAAATGAAGGAGGGTAGCAAGGAAATGGTGATGCCAATGATGCCCGACATGATGATGGAAATGATGCCCCAGTGTCTAACGATGATGCTTCCAAATACGCCGAAAGAAAAGCGAATGGATTTTGTATTAAAAATGATTGCTACCTTGGTAGAACATGGTTGCGCCGGGATGTCAGAGGAAGAGAAAAAGGGTTTTGTGGAAAAAGTAGTGGAAAAGGCAAGAACCTACGAATAGTAAGGAAAAAACGCTCACCCTCAATTTTACACCCAGATGGTAGAGTGCCTAACAAGGCGTTTGCAGACGGCCCCTAACCGCTGCGACTGAAGCGTAGCGTTACACCTTAGATATCTCCAACAAACCAGAAATAATCATGAACCAAAAACTCTTGTGATATCATCAAATCCGGTTCTTTCATGTTCGGTGGTGATTTCTGCTATGATTACGTAAGTATCTTGGCATAGAAATTGTTGTGATATCGCTTTTATAATAAGGTCAAATCCTTCTAACAGAATTTTCTTTTTTGATTCTCTATGGAAAATAGGATATCTGTAATCGACTGATAATTGGTTTCCGGGCAAGATATCCCATGTCTGAGAGTATGGAGCCAAGCCTGGATGGATGGTTTCAGGAGGAAAATAGTCTTGGTAAGGAATAAGTGAGAAGTCATTCGGAATTTATTAATTCTAAGGCATTTCCCTTTCTATTTCATTGAATAAGAGTCAAACGGAGACGCGACCCCTTTTCAAAGGCAAGGGATTGGGTAATTGAGGGTTCGAAGACAGCAGATCTATCTTTAAATAATATGCATTTCTTCCGAAATTTTGTTAACCGCTTCCCGGGCCTCGTTTAATATCACGGGGACGTCTGTTTCCCTCAGACCTAGAAATTCAAGGGCGTCGTCTTCTATCATATACATAAACGCTTCGATTCCGTCCATCTGAGCCATGGCACTTTCCGATTCCTCAATGGATTTCAACATGTTGGCAATGGAGTTTGCCATGAAAACAATATAGGACAATTCATCTGAGCCGCTCTTGGAAGGATAATGATGATATTTGATGGCCTTGGAAATGGCCTGGGGGATATTCCAATAATTACAGACTTCGAAGCCAATTTCGGCATGATCCAGACCGAGGATACGCCGTTCGGCGGTAAGCATTGAATTGCGGCCCCCGGCGGTGAGCCGGTTGAAATCTTCCTTGCAGTCGGCAACATAAAGGTCAAGGACCAGTTTGCCCGCATCATGAATGAGTCCCGCGGAAAAGGCATCATTCTCCAGATCGGGATTTTTCCGCAACGCTATGATGCGGGAAGCACTTGCGGACAGCAGCGAATGGTGCCAGGTGCCCTCTGAGTCCAGTTCGTATCCAGCCAGTGTCTTTCCCATTAGCGAGGAAGTCCCGGCCATGGAAATGAGCTGACCAATGATATTGTATCCCAAAAGGCTGGAAGCATGTCGGATCGAGGACACCTTTCCCTTAAGCCCGTAGTAAGCGGAATTGGCCAGTTTTAAAACTTTGGTGGCAATGGCCTGATCCGATTCGAGCAACTCAGCCAGTTCCAGCATTTCCGAATCGGGATTGCTTATAATCTCGCGGGCTCTGAAGACGACTTGAGGCATCGGTGGCAAATCATCCAACTTGCGAAGCACACGCTGCCGGAAATCGCCGTTGCCTGGGACCGTCCCGTCTGTCGTCTCAACCGAGCTTCCCGAAAAGGCGGATTCCGTCTTTGTGGGTATCACTAAAGAACCACCGGAAACTTGTGCCGACCCCTTGCGTAACGCCTCCAAATCCAATTCAATCATCTCCTTGCATTGCAGACAGCTAAAGGCAATCTTCTTTTTGGGAGGCAGTTTTTCATTCGGAATGTCGTAACGCTTTTTACAGCTTGGGCATAAAAACTTCATGATATTCAACTCTTCTCTATTGTTTTGATTGAATTCGGTTCGTGGATTCCTGGCCTCTGCCGAATACTGATTTTCCCCTGCTACAGGCTGGAATGGGCAATGACGGTTTCAAGGTTAATATCGACCTTATCCGTGAGAACTTTAGCATAATCATCGTTCAGGGGACCTCATCACTTACACACAGGGCAAATTTTCCTATGCTCCCCTCCAAAAAAATTAGCTTCTTATCATTTAGTCTTTGCTTGTGCTACCTGCTTCTATCCGTAATTATTACAACCCCAAGGATTGTGTGAGGATGAGTGCTAAACTCCGTTGAAATTTTGAAGTGGCTCCTAAATAATATTGATTTGATAGGGCTTCCCAAAATTATGAAAAAATTTTATTGAGACATTAATCTTTTCTTTAAGTTCGCGCCATAATAGCAAATCATCAACTATTGCTATCTTCTATCTTTATTTCAAGACCTTACCCCATTTCTATGATACCTACGGCAACATAAGGGTTAAAAGGGCCAAAAATATGGAATCATTATCGATCCCAGGGTCAATACGATGAGATTCATTGGGATGCCCAATTTCAAGTAATCACTAAAACGGTACCCGCCGGGACCATAGACCAGAAGGTTTGTCTGGTACCCGATCGGTGTGGCAAAACAGGCACTGGCCCCAAAGCATACGCCCACTATGAATGCCTTGGGATCAACACCTAACCCTGCCGCAGTAGAAACCGCAATCGGCAGCAGCAGAACTGCAGTGGCATTATTACTCAGCACATGCGTACTGATGCTTGTCAGAAGAATGATACCTCCCAACACAAAGACAGGCGAAAGACCCGTAAGCATGCCCAGGAACGCATCCGCATACAAACGGCTGGCGCCTGTCTTTTCAATGGCCAGGCCCAATGCAATGGTGCCGGCGATCAATATTAGGACTTCGCCCTGAAGCGCCCGATAGCCGTCTCTGACCTGGATACACCCTGTTAGAATCATCAGAAATGCAGCGCTCAGGGCGCATACCGTGATATCGGCAAATCCCGACGCGGCCGCGACGATCATTCCGGTGAAAATCGTAAACGCTATTCGCGCCTTTTTCTTGTGTACAATCTCGTGGTGAATGTCATCCACGACGATAAGATCAGCGCCGCCTCGCAGACTATCAAGTTTCTTCGCCGGGCACCAGATCAACAATATATCCCCTATCTTTAATTCAATATCATGGATTTTCTTTTCAGTGTAATGCAATCCGCTTCGTTTGATGGCAATGAGGTGGATGTCCGGATCTCTTTGAATTTCGGTACCCATGAGCCGTTTTCCAAGCAAAGAGGACTGGGGCGGTATGATCAACTCCACCACCAGGGATTCAACGTTTCTGGCACTGAAATCCAACCCCTTTTCCGTTAGGGGAAGTTCCAGGGCTTTGTCCTGAAGGATTTCGATCAGGTCATTAGCCGATCCTTTTACCAGCAACAGATCATCGGCCGCCATTTTTACCTCGTCCCTTCCGGGGTAGTAGATGTGGGAATATCGGATAAGCTCCAGGACCTCAAGATTCGGATGTGTGGCTTGAAAAGCACTATGCGGATCCATATCGATCAATTTGCTTCCCCGGGGTATTGCAAGCTCGGCAAGGTATCGCCGGTGCTCGCTGTCTGCCAGTTCGCACGTGGGATTGAGTAGACTGGGCATAAACCACGGTACCGTGACCATCAAGAAAGCGATACCAATAATGGCAATGGGAACTCCGACCACGGACAGTTCAAACATCCCCAGCGCACCATACCCCCTTGCCGCACTCATTTCACTGATAATAATATTGGTTGAAGTACCGATAAGCGTGCAGGTGCCGGCAAGTATGGATGCATAGGATACCGGGATAAGAAACTTGGATGGGCTTAATCCAAACTCGCAGCACATGCTCATGATCACGGGTATAAACAGGACCACCACCGGTGTATTGTTGATGAACGCGGAAGCCACTGAAACGATCACCAAAATCACCAGCAGGGCCAGATTGAAATTCCCGCGTGAGAGCCGAATCACCCTTTTCCCGATGAATTCCACCGCACCGGTCCGGGTCATTCCTCTGCTGATCAGAAACATGGACCCCACCGTAATCACCGCTGGGCTGCCAAATCCGGCGACCGCTTCCATGGGCGACAAAATACCACTGATCATCAGCACCACGATGATACCAATCGCCGTCAAGTCCACTCTTAGCTTTTCGGTAATCAACAGATAGAGAGTTATGACAAGGATTATTGAGACAATCAGGATATTCATGGAGGTGTAAACCCTTTATGTGTTTTTCTTTTAACAGCCGCTAAGAGTAGACGTGCATCCCTAATCAGCAATTCCCGGTTTGTTTGAAGACAACTTTCTAACTCAGTGTTGTACTTAATTGCTTTTTTCTTTTATATATCTAAAAATGTCTATGAACCGCAACCATTCTGTTTATTGGATGGGAGCAAGTTATTTTTTATACGCCTTTCAAGCACAAATGAAAAGAATCAAGAACAACGCAGACTCAATGATTATTCTTCAAGAAAAAACGAGATTTAGTAACTGTTTAGCGTTTTGAAAATAGGACAGGGAGGGCCATGGGGAAGTTGCCGGCAGGATAAAGATAGACTTGACGTGACGCCCCGCCTCCGAAATAATGATATTTACTATTAAGCAAATAGAACTTTATGGTGTATCCAGAATAACCTTTCTTGGCCTGGGTTGCAGAACTAAGGCCGCCATAGACTCGGGTCATCTTATGCTGGGTATGCCGGGGGACACCCTAGAGACAGTCTGCCGGCATTTTTTTAGACATGGCCAAACCCATTTATATGCTCCGAAATGCGCCATAGGCTTCTGAAAGGGGGGTAAGACGTGTTCGACCGGAATCCGGTTACTGAGCAGGTCATTAAAAACTGTCATATATCAGACGCGCGCTATGCCGGGCTCTATTCCATCTGCGGGCTGGCCCTGCGGCTCAGGGACCTGTATAAGTGGGAAAAGAGTCTGGAGCCCTGGGTGGAAAGAGAATCGCCGGAGATACTTGAATGGATTGGCGAAAAAGAGGAAGCCTGGGAACGACTGGCAGATAAGGATTTCAGCGATATCGTGATTAATGGGGACTCTTACGATCTCTTTGATGCTGCGGGCATCAACGCCCGGCTGGAAGCCCATGGCCTTTTTTACGGGGCCGGATATATTCACAGCCTGAAACCGACATTCTTTCTTGCCCCAATTGAGGAAATGAGCAATGTGGACGGTCATCGCGTCTATATCCTCGGACGAGAACTGGCGAGAGATCTGCTCACCGTCCCTGCCCTATCCCAGGACCGCTCAATCGTAATCCGAAAGGAGTCAGGAAAACTTTTTCTGTGGAACCAGATCATGTTCCTGAAAAAATCAGGACGCCAAGCCCTCGGTTTCGCCCTTGAGCACCATGGACTGACCGATCAAAGCCCCGGAACGCTTCGCAAGCATCTGGGCAGCCTTTTCTTCACTGAAATGGAAAGATATATCTATCATGAACTGGGTGAGATCGAGGACCGGGACTTCGACCGGAATATTTGGCGGGAAATAATCGGTGCTTTTCCACACACCCCCATCGAACTGCTGGCCCGATCAGTCAAGGATCTTCTTGCGGATACAAACCAGAAAGGCCCCCTGAGGCATATTGTCAGAGAGCGAAACAAAATCTCCCTGGGTTTTTACGTGGCCTTCCTCGATGGTTTGGCGAGCGTGCTGTTCCCTGAAATGCAAAAAGCTTTTTCGCGATTTGTCGAAACAAGAGACTGGACCTTAATCGAGCATGCCGTTTCAAAAGGTTACCGCCGGGCAAAGGACCACGCTAAGGCGCTCTGCACTATCTTCAGTGAGGGAAAGCGGGGAAATGATCTTAAAGGCGCGGGGGAAAAAATCGAGAAACGCTTCCTAACGAAGTTCCGCCTCAAACCGTCGAGTTGATGGGCGTATAACATCAGCGTTGCTCGCAACGGATTCCTTTTCTGAAGTGACTAAATAATCTTCTGGGGGGGTTCCTGTTTCGCCATGAGCTCGATGTCTCTGGGGTTGCATAGCCGGGTTGGAAGCTGGGCAACGCGCCCGCACGCGATACAGACAAAATTGATTTTCTCCAGTTTCGGCTTGCATATATGGCGGGGATCTTGTGTCGCCATGCCGCAGTGTTCACAAACATATGCCTCTTTGAGCTGTCGGGGATCACATAAGTGACCATGTTCGTCGGTTTCTTTACCGCAGCTTTTACATTTCTTTTCGCTTGTTTCCATTACATTACCTCCATTTATTTAACTGCATCAAACTAATCCTTGATCTTACAAAATATATCTCCTGCACTTTCAGCACTAAAATCTGGCACTCATATATCCAATGGCCCTGGGACCTTGAAGGAAGCTAATTAACATGAACAGTGAAACCTATATCAAAGACGGTGTGACAGGCCGGGCAAATAAAAAGCCATTTGGTGATTTCACCTTCCTTCTTAAACATCGAGTGAAAACCATCTTTGTAATCACACGACGGACATACTTTAAACTCATCGTTCATCTCAATATCTCTAACGTCGTAATCCATTGGATTCTCCCTACAAATATTTGATTGAAACAGAACAAGGAGAGGAGATAACCCAGTAAAACAGTCAGTATCCATCCGGAATTGAGATAGTTTTTACCATCAAAGCACCACTCTGTCCCGCCATATGCCCGTAAGTTTTAAAACATGTCGGCAGATTTAAGTCCTAAAAAAACAGTTGTTAAATATATTAATATCCAACTGATAAGAAAGCTATGGGGTAAAGGGTGTATTTTGATAGGGAAAATGCAGTAGTATACTGAACGGAGGGTTTAAGCTGGACGGGTAAAAAATCGATGAAGCGTAGAATTTGATTACTTCCCGAAAGGGCGTAAATTGTCCCCCTAAAAAATTTCAAGATCTCATTCGAGACTGTCGAAAAATCGTAACAGTTGAGCGCTTTGGAAAAATAATCATTAGATCATCGGGCCGTGGATATGTCTTTCAAAATGTCCGCAACACAAATCCATAAAAGATGGCCGGACGCCCCCTCGGTCTGCTTGTCAGGGTTGGTCTTTTTCTTTGGTTTTTCTACCCTGCTCCTTGTACGCCCATACCGGCAGATGAAATCCTTTTAAGTTTTCGCTGCTTCATTTATAAACCTGAAAACCCTTCTCTCACCTTCCATAAAATTGTCGAACTCCTCAATGCCCTCACGGTGCACCCGTGTTATGTCGAAGATCATCATTAATGCCTATCCATAAATGAAATAAGGATGCTATCAGGTGTCCAATTCAGAAATAAACAATTTTTTACGGGATTAAAAAAAAGCAAGGGATAAAGGATTACGCGGAGACTTACTATAGTATTTCGCAAAAGGGATTCAGCAGATTGATACGCCTGGTGCGGATTGACGCTGAAATTGTGAAACCGGGGACCCGCGCCGAAGGCGTAGGGAGTCCTCGCAAAGCGTTCGGACAAAAAGGGCCATTTTTGAATAAACAATAGGTAGTTTTACCTATGTATGAATAGGTAGTTACGCCAATTGATCTCTCGATATCAAGGTTGATATCAGAGATCATGTAAATTTCGCTGAAATGAGTTTTGTTAGCGGAATGAGGATAAAGATTGGACCAGCGCAGGATGACCCCTTTCGCTCTGCAAAACAAGGTCCTACCCTTTGTATTTTTTTTACCGAGGCAGTTTCAAAATTGACGAGTAGGTCATTATGAAAAGATTATCGAGGTTATGTTTTACGGGCGCTCCCTTTAGGGGACTAAATGTTTGCATAAAGAAAGTGTTATGCCTAACCCTTTTCTGCTTATTCACTTTCTCAATAGGCCCTGCCGCCATAGGGCAGGCCGCGGTCAGGACGATCCAATTCGACGAAAACCGCGGCAACTCCGGCTTCGTGGTGGGAGCGATGTCAGCCTCATACGTGGACGTCGCCTACCGGCTTGAGCGGATGAAAATCGAGGATCTTGAGGTCGACGGTAATGTCTTTCAGCAAATCTCGATCCCCGGCGTCATCCTGCCGAACGAGGAGGGTGCCCCCAACCTGCCTGGGCTGGGTCGATACGTCGCAGTGCCGCGGGGCGCCAGGGCCAGGCTGCAGATTCTGGCGACAAAAACGGAGGTCTTCACCGATCTGGACGTTCTGCCCGCGCCTGCTATTCCGATGGAGACGGACGATTCACCGCCGGTCTACGTGAAGAACCCGGCGATCTACTCGGTGGACGCATACTACCCTGCCCATGCGGTGGAGCTTTCGGAGCCGCGCAAGATGCGTGGCGTTGACGTGGTGGTGCTGGGGATCAAACCTTTCCGATACAACCCGGTGAAACGGGAACTGGTGGTATACACGGAGGTCAGCGTGCGGGTGAGTTTCGAGGGGGGTACCGGCCGTTTTGGTCAGGACCGTCTCCGGAACCGGCACTGGGAGCCGATCCTGCGGGAGAACCTGATCAACTACGCGTCCCTGCTGGAGACAGGCACAGACATAGCTTACGCGGTTGACAGTACTGACGATGAGTACGAATACGTGATCATCGTGCCGGACAATCCCACGTACATCGCTGAGGCGGAAAGAATCCGGCAGTGGAGGACGCTGCAGGGGATCGACACGGGCGTGGTGACGCTCACGCAGACGGGCACCACGGCGGCCGCGATCGAGGCCTGGATCAATAATGCTTACAACACGTGGTCGACGCCGCCGGTGGCGATCCTGCTTCTTGCGGACTATGTGGCTGACGGCGGTGACACGGGCATCACATCGCCTTTGTACAACAACTACTGTGTATCTGACAACATATACGGCGACGTGGACGGCGATCATCTGCCGGATATTGTGATGGCGCGGATGACGGCAACGACAGAGAATATCGAGACACTGGTAACCAAGGCCATCGATTACGAGCGTTTCCCGGTGACCGATGCGGGTTTCTATCAGTACCCGGTGGTGGCGTGCGGTTGGCAGACGGAGCGCTGGTTCACGATCTGCACGGAGATCATTTACGGTTTCTGGGCCAACGTGCTCGGGAAAACGCCGGTGCGGGAGTACGCTATCTACCTGGGTACGCCGGACACGCTCTGGTCGACGAACGTGAACACACCCATGCTGGTCGATTACTTTGGTCCAGATGGCCTCGGTTACATTCCATTGACGCCGGAGCATCTGGATGACTGGGGTGGCAACGCCCAGAGACTGAACGAGGATATCAATGCGGGCGCTTTCATTGTTCAGCACAGAGACCACGGGTCGCTTTCTGGCTGGGGAGAGCCCGCATACAGCATCTCGAGCCTCTCCGGGCTTTCAAACGAGTATCTCCCGTTCGTCTTCTCCATTAACTGTCTGACAGGCAAGTACAATTATCCCGGTGTGGTGTTCGCGGAGGCGTTCCACCGGATGAACAACGGTGCTCTGGGCTTGATCGCAGCCTCGGAGGTCTCATACTCTTTTGTTAACGACACCTTCGTGTTCGGGATCTACGACGGAATGTGGCCCGACTTCGATCCCGGCTACGGCACACCGGGACAACCGAGCCTGAGACCGGGCTTTGCCCAGGCCTCCGGAAAGTACTACCTTCAGGCCTCGAACTGGCCGTACAACTCGAGTGACAAGCAGGTCACCTACCATCTGTTCCATATGCACGGTGATGCATTCACGACCCTATACTCAGAGGTGCCGCAGGAGCTGACGGTGACGCATGCTGAGGTCCTGCCGCTCGGGGCGGCGAGCTTCTCGGTGACGGCGGACGAGGGTTCGGTAATCGCTCTGACAGTGGAAGGGCAGATAATCGGTGTTGCCGACGGGACAGGTATGCCGGTGGCTGTGCCGGTGACTCCGCAAGCGGAACCGGGTGTGATGAAAGTCACCATCACCAAGCCAAACTACTACCGATACACGGCTGACGTGTCGATCGTCTATCCGGTCATCTATCAGATCGATCCGGCCGAGGTTCCGATCAACACGTTGACGGAGGTGAGCGTAAATGTATGGGACAACGAGGGCGCTCTGCTGCCTGATGTGGTAGTGACGATCGCCGGGTGGGGCATCGATCCGGTGAGTGTTACGACCGACAGCAACGGGCAGGCACTCCTGCCGGTGACGGCCCCCTACGGGGAGGATTTGACGGTCGTGGGTCGCCTTATCGGCGAGACATACAACTGCCTCAGCACGGTTCTCCCGGTGACGGGTGGTCAGGTCTTTGCAAGCGCGGACATCGAAGCGAGCGTGGCGGAGATCGGTCTCTACGGGAGTCTGACGCCGTTCTTCGAAGGTACGATAACAGGCATTGCGTCTGAGAGCGGGCTCGACCTGTACGCGGTGGGTTGTGGTGTGGACGCGGTCGTGAACTCGGGTACCGGCACGTCGGTGGACCTGCTGGTCACCCCGACGTCCGGGGGCACGATCCACGCCGCACTCGGCAAGACAGGATTTGACCTGTATCTTGAGAACATCGCGGTCGAGGTGGTGTACGGGACGCTCGAGGGCATTGTCTACAACCCTGACGGCGCCCCGGTAGCGGATGTAGTGATCAAGGGCTACCTCGAGGGAACGAGTCCCATCGGCGCCACCCCTGTCTTTGAGGCGGTCAGCGGTCCGGACGGCGCTTATTCCGTTGAGCAGGAGATTGAGGTCGGGTACTATGATGTATACCTGGAGAGGTTCGGGTACCTGCCAGATAACCGGACAGTTCTTGTCAAGGACATCGCGAACGTCGTCGACTTTACTTTAGTCCCCACTCCCTGGGGCGTGGTTTCCGGCACCGTGACCGATATGTACACGGGAGCACCCCTGGACGCGACGATCCAGGTATACCGCAAGGACAATATGGAGCTTTACACGGAGATTGAGTCAACGGGTGGTTCCTATGAGGTTACGCTGCCGTACTTCAACTACGTGTTCAAGGTCGTGGCTTTCCCATATGTTACCGTCAGCCAGTTGGTGGTGGTGGACGAACCGACCGAGACAGTAGACTTCGTGCTCGACCCGACGGCCACGGATATTCTTACTGTAAAGAAAGCGCTTTATTTTACACCATGGCGTAGTCTGGAAGTGTTCGTGAAGAGTTCTATGGGAGGTGAAGCGGTTCTGACGACGGAGATCTTTGGAACAGTATATACGTTCTATTATGATGTTGCCGAGGATCTTTATAAATTAATCAAGAGAATTTATGTCAATCCCGAAACAATAACGATAGAATCTTCATATGGAGGAACTGTCACTGCGATTATTAAGGTCAGGGGCGGAGGGAGGCCGTGAGGGTCCTCCAAAATAGTGAAATCAAAAAGTAAGAAATCCTTATTGATGATCTTGTAAGTAGGTATATGTCCCCTCCCCTGATCAGACTGTGTCATAATGTCATTGCGAGAGAGAAGAACGACCGAAGCAATCTCATAAGGCATTTAAATCATAAAGATTGCCACGCTCCCTCCGGTCGCTCGCAATGACCAAAAAGTAATTGCGACACAGTCTCGATGGGGGGGACAATGGGGATAGAGTGAACAGATCAGAGCTGTTTTTGCCCCTGTTCCATGCATAAAAACATGCTGACAGGCATGTTCCTGTTCTTTTCTGATACCTGAATCAGCAGTACATCATTTCGCTTCTTAATGTGCTCTATAAATGCGTTCCCTCTGAGTGGAACAGAACCAATCACCGAATGCTTTGAGTCAAGGATTTGTAAAACGGTTTCTTTGAAAAGGGGCGAAAAACACTCCATTTTGCCGATTTCATCAATAATCACGATCACCTCTTCGTCTTGAGGAATCATAGAGGGAACGGCGATGTGATCGATATCTTCAAGGTTTATCCCGTACTTTCCCACCCTGTATTTGCTCCTGATGTTTTGGTGGGCCAGCACGCCCTGTTTCCCATCCAGGGTGTTTATGGAAAATCCCACGCGACGGCCTTTTTCCCTCATCTCGCGAGTGAAAAATCCAGTGGTCGGCACTTCGATCTCAAATACAATCTTTTCAATGAGCGTGGTCTTTCCGCACCCGGGTGGACCTGTAAAGAGAACATTCCTTTCCTTCATTGGCTCTCCCTTGATGTTTTCTGACCGTCCCCCATCTCTATTAGATCATACCATGTAGTGTATTTTAAACCCAGATTGTGCAGTTGAATTGGATAAAGGTTTGACAAAGGCATGTAAGTAGTTGATTGTGCTCCTTTTATGTAGTTAAACGGCCAACATAGAAAGGAGCACAAAAAAATGAAGCACCTGAGAGGCAAAAATAGCGAAATTTTACAGGTTAATCAAGTT
>CP070700.1:1527685-1530263 GCA_020349865.1 Desulfobacteraceae bacterium | reverse complement strand
GTTTAAGATGCGAATCGGGCTCAACTCGGGGCCGGTGATCGTGGGGGCCATAGGGGATGACCTTCGTATGGATTACACCGCCATCGGGGATACCACCAATCTTGCTGCCCGGATCCAACAAATCGCAAAGCCGACTCAGATATATCTGAGTGAGGCAACCCGAAATATTATCCAAGATTTCTTTCAAGACGAGCTGGTAGGCGAGATCCCCTTGAAGGGCAAGGCTGCGCCGCAATCCATATATCGTGTGGTTGCTGAGCGCCCCACCGTGAGAACCCGTTTTGAAGCGGGTCTTGTGCGTGGTATCACGTAACTTGTAGGACGCGGTCGGGAGATGGAGGCCCTTCGGGCGGCATTTGAGCGCGCAAAAGGAGGCGACGCCCAGATCCTCGATGTGGTTGGTGAGGCTGGTGTGGGCAAGAGCCGCCTAGTTTACGAGTTTCGTCATGCTCTTGCTGAGGAAGCCAGGTTTCTTACTGGCCTATGCATTCATTACGGTAGCAACATCAACTTCCTTCCAGTGATTGATTTGGTAAAACCCTAATTGAGCGAAAAAATCAGGCGGCTTCTTCAAGTTTTTCGATATTGAGGTAGTTGGCAATTCGATCATAGAGCTTTTTTGTGGCCTTGTTGAAAGTCAAATAAAGGACTTTTATGCCTTCGTCCCAAGCAATCCTTCCAGCCCGATTAAGGATAAGAAATCGAAAAGTTTTCCATTCCATAGTTTTGAAAATGCGGGTGGTTTTAGGATTAGATTGGCGCTGTTTGCTCAAACCCATCTCATGCTGCATGGATATGGATAGATTGTGGGCCATCTGGCTCATTTGCATATAGGCTGAGTTGGCCTGGTAGGTATTGGTGGGGATGTGATCAAAAGCAAAATTGGTTTTCAACTCACCAATAGAGTTTTCTTGGCCACTTCGCCCAGAGACAAACAGTAACAGCTCTTTAGGATCCCACGCCTTGGTATCGGTCACCACCGCACAATATTCATAGACGCCATTATTTGGACAGAACAGGTTCAACTGAAAATTGTCTTTCGGATTGGGCAGTCTCTTTCTAAGCACAATCACATAGTGTTCATGTTCTATAGAATCGATAGGCTCCTTACTCCAGAAATAACTCCAGGTCTCATCAATTTTAAACCATCGTTTCCTCTGCTGAGCTGCTTCTTTCAAGCATAGGAGTTTCCAAAAGGGAGCCTTTATTGCAAAAGGCACTTTGTGAAATAGCAGATAATTAATCACCTTAGGTACACAAAAAGCGCTGTCAGCCCTGAATCGAATAGTAAATTCACCCATCTGCCTTCGAATCATCTTGATGAGCTCCAGGGCTCGGTTGGAATCATGGACGTTACCGGGCCTGTTGATGATATAAAGGAAATGACCTGTTTGTGCCACATGGGCCGTAAGAGGAAAATAGGATTTTGCTCCTCTTTTAATAGGATTGTAGCCCTTGAAAGCCCAGCTAGGATTGCCTCTGGTGCTGATCACTGTTCCATCCAAATCAATGGTAATCTCCTTAAGCTCCAGCGATTCAAGCTTCTCTTTGACCAGGCAAGAGTTGAGTTCTATAAGGGCCTTGAGAGAACTTGAGGTAAATTGCTTCAGAGCACTGGATATCTTCGTTCTATGAGGAATACGGGTTAGCCGCACAACACGGCAAAAGAGAGGATCATCTCTCAAGTAATCAATATGGGATACGCGTTCGGCTCCAACTAGAAGCATGATGAGTAGGGTAAAAAGAATATCACCAAGACTATAGTCCCCTTTAAAGTCGTAATACTTAAACGCTTTCTTAACCCGCGAGTGGATCTTGTATAGCCGAACAAAATGGTCAATAAACACTAACCCGGAAAAAGTCGTCATGTCTTGGTCAACAAATTTTATAGGAAGTATCTTGTTTTTTCTTGCAGGTAAACTCCGTTTATTATATCTCATCTATGAAGCCTTTCTGAATTCGCAGTTTTATCGTACTTGTTCATTCTTATACCTGCGTCAGAAAGGCTTTTCCAGCTTTTATTGCGTCAAACTACTAACTTTTTTCACACATTTGAGGTATAACCTTTTTTTTGTGGAAAGAAGTGAGCGTTGCTTTTTCCAACTCTTCTGGTTGTTTTGGTTCTTCTGGTTATGGGAGTTTTCAGTGAAATGGTATCCTGATTTGTGGGATAATCCCGAATACACGCTCTCCAGAAAAACTGTTTTTTCCTGCATTGTTTTCGCAGCCCATCCCGTTAGCGTTGCAGCATATTTTTGGACAAATCCAATGATTTATCACTTGCCTCCCGATTTCAAACTGTTTGACCTGTTGATTTATCTCAGGAACCCTCTTGTGCTGATCATTCTGGCGATTATTTTCGTTACTTCACTAAAATTAAGGAGGTATGGCCTTGCTGCGGGCCTTTGGGGGTTTGTCGGCTATTATCACCTTTTTCGGCTCTTGCCTGAAAAGTCCGGACTGGCCGCAAGAGACATGAGAATGCTCTTCACCATGATGGCCTCCACAAACGGTTTAATATTCCTTGGGGGTAACCTGGTTATCATGCTCGGGATCGCTTATATCCTGTTTCATAGAG
>CP070700.1:1523677-1527585 GCA_020349865.1 Desulfobacteraceae bacterium | reverse complement strand
CGTGCACATCCATAAACTCAATTTAGGCACTAAATAGTGTCCAATTCAGAAATGAGCAATTTTTACAAGATCAAGAAAATCAAGGGATTACGCCTACGTACCGTAAGTACGCGGAGACGTACTTTAGTACGTCGCACAAGGAATCCAGCAGATTGACGCTGAGATTGTGAAAAAGGGCCATTTCTGGATGGACACTACCTATGCTCTGGCGTTGCAAACCCGCACCGCCCAAAATCGCCGTGAAAAATATCAGACGACTAAAACGCTTCTTCAGGCATCTCAACGATCTCTCGCCCCTCCCTTAGACAGGTATCCAGCCGGGCCATGGTCAAAGGCAAAGTGACTCCAGTATAGTATGTGGCCTGAAGGACCTTTCCCATATAATATTCGTTTTTTTTGCCTTCGTCTATTACCCGCTGGGCGATCAGGGCAATGTCCAAAAGACGCCAAGCCATGGTGACATCCCCGAAACACATGAGTGCCGGATAGGTAGAGGAGGCCCACTGGAGTGGGTCCGATTTAGATTGGGCCGCCATCTTTTTGGCAACCTCACCCAATCTTAGTACAGCTTTTGAAAGCAATTGAATTTCACTTTCCAGGGTAGGATGACTCTCGTTCTTTTTGCAAAAGCCCTCCAGCTCGGTCATGTAAGCTTTAAAAGGGGCACCCTCATTGATGCGCATCTTTCTGCCCATCAGATCAAGGGCCTGAATCCCATTTGTTCCCTCATAGAGAGACATGATCTTGGCATCTCTCAGATACTGTTCCAGGGGGTATTCTTTGCAGAATCCATATCCACCCAGGCACTGGATGGCTACCTCACAGACCCTAAAACCCATATCAGAACAATAGGCCTTTATGATCGGGGTCATAAAATCAAGAAGGGCCTGGTAGTGTGTCTTCTTCTCCCCCTCAGACATCTCAATGGCCAGTTCCGACCAAAAGGCACCTGTGTAGATCATGGAGCGCATACCATCCACCATGGCCTTCATCCACAAAAGCATCCGCCGCACATCAGGATGGTCAATGATGGGAACGTATCCCGGCTTTCTGCGAGCCACATCCGACCCCTGAATTCGTTCTTTGGTATAATCCAGTGCGTTCTGATAGGCTGTGCTTGCCAGGGTCATGCCGCTCACACCGGTGTTTATACGTGCGGCATTCATCATTTGAAACATATGGGCCAGCCCCTTGTTTTCCTCTCCACACAGGTAGCCGATACAACCGTCAGTCTCACCGAAATTGAGGAGACAAGTGGGTGAGGCATGAAGACCCAGCTTCTTTTCGACGCCCCCACACACGACATCATTTGATTCCCCAAGAGAACCGTCAGGGTTGAGCCTGATCTTTGGAACGACAAAAAGAGATATTCCTCTGACACCTTCCGGCGCTCCTTCAATTCGCGCCAACAGCAGATGTATGATGTTTTCGGTCAAGTCATGGTCTCCCCAAGAAATAAATATTTTGGTGCCCTTGATCTTGAAATTATCTCCATCACGTATGGCCAAGGTTCGCGTGTCAGCCAGGTTAGATCCGGCATTGGGCTCGGTCAGGCACATGGTTCCGGCCCATTGGCCTCCAAACATCTTTGGCACAAACCGTTCTTTTAATTCATTGGTCCCGAAACTCTCGATCAAATGTGCCGCGCCATGGGTTAAACTGGGTGCCATATTAAAGGATTGGGCTGCCCCATACATCAGATCATTGATGACGATTCGTGTCATATGGGGGAACCCCTGCCCTC
This sequence comes from Desulfobacteraceae bacterium, assembly GCA_020349865.1. The sequence continues at coordinate 1,525,841 of CP070700.1, read as the reverse complement.
CATATTCCGGATCACGTGCCGCAGCGGTCCAACCATTTTCTCCATAGAGCTTAAACATCTCCCGAAACTCAGGTGCGCACCGTACTTTTCCGTTTTCAAAAACAACCCCCCACTCCTCCCCAATTTCCTGGAGGGGGTCCACTTCCTGCTTTGCAAACTTGACCGCCTCGGTGACCAACATATCTAAGGTCTCCTCGTCGAGCTCTCGATATCGTTCAAGCTCGCAAAGGCTCGCATAATTTAACTGATTCTTTAGAATAAAGAAAATATCCCTTTCGTTTACTTTGAAATGTGTCATGATGTTGTCTTGTCTCCTTTTCTTATCTTTTTTGGTTTGGTATCGTAAAAAAGTGATTGCATCAGATACTGTGGCAAAAAACCACCGTAAAGACTACAGGCTCTGAGTCTAAGGCTTCAAATGTAAGGTCAAGGACATTGGGCAATAGTAATGAAAAAGGACAAATTCTGAACGGAAATCAGTCTTTGGTTAGCTCCCTCGCAATCACCAAACGCTGGATTTCGCTGGTACCCTCGTATATACGGTAGAGTCGAAGATCCCGATAAAATCGTTCAACCGGGAAGTCTTTCATATAACCCATGCCTCCAAAGATCTGGACAGCCCTGTCAGCCACTCTGCACGCCATTTCCGTACAGAAAAGCTTTGCCATAGAGGCCTCTTTGATGACCTGTTTCCCCTGGTCTCGCAACCAAGACGCGTGGTAAAGCATCTGCCTGGCAGCGTAGATCTCGGTGGCCATGTCAGCCAGCATGTTTCCCACTGACTGAAAACTTGCTATGGGTTTGCCGAATTGAACACGTTCTTTGGAATAAGCGACGCAAAGCTCAAGGAGCCTTTGTGCTGACCCGAGGGCACAGGCCCCCATAGTCAAGCGACCTTTATCCAGGACCCGCATGGCTGTCTTAAAACCTTGCCCTATCATAGGCTCACCCCCAATGACATTTTCAACAGGGACGCGGCAGTTATCGAAGATCAGCTCACAGGTATGGCTACCGTGCAAGCCCATTTTTCGCTCAACGGTCCCAACATAAAACCCGGGCGTATCTTTCTCTACCACAAACGCGGTGATTCCTCCACGGGTTCTCTTTTGCTTATCAGTCAGGGTTAATACGGTGGCCAGGTCGGCCACATCGCCGTTAGTGATAAAATGTTTGAGCCCATTGATAACAAAACAGTCCCCATCCTGCGAGGCCGTTGTCTGGATGTTACCCGCATCAGACCCTGCCTCGGGTTCTGACAGCGCAAAGCAGGCTGTCCATTCACCACTGGCAATCCTGGGCAGATATTTCTGCTTCTGCTCATCGGTGCCGTCAAACAAGATGCCCATGGAGCCGATACCGTTGCTCGTTCCGATGCGGGACCTAAAGCAGGCGTTGGTCTTGGTCAACTCCTCATACACCAAACATTCACCAAGAGTACCTAAGCCCAGACCCCCGTATTCTTCAGGAATGGAGAGACCAAACAGACCCAATTCCCGCATTTTCTGGACGATCTCCTCAGGAATTTCGTCATCATCTTCCACCTTTTGGGAAATGGGTTCAAGGTCCTGATTCACAAAACGGCGGATGGTCTCCTGCATCATGCGCAGATTTTCTGGTATCTCAAAATCCATAAATTTCCCCTCCGGTCACAATACTATGAGCCCTTACAGCGATTCAAGAACAATAGTCAGTCATGTTTGAGAAACGTTCCACGTTGATATTCTTCAAATGCTATTCTCAATTCTTCTTGGGTGTTCATTACAATAGGACCCTGCCAGGCTACCGGTTCTTTAATGGGCTTCCCCGATATGAGCAGAAATCGCACACCTTCATCCTCGGTCGAAATAGCTACCTCCCCACCGTCTTTGAAAATAACCAGACTCTCAGGCCCTATGAGGCGCTCCCTCTCGAAGTCAAAATAGTTCCTGCCCTCCACATCATATCCATAGGGGTCTCGGTCTGGCTCAAAGCATCCCTTTCCCTCTAAAACATAAGCAAAAACCGTGTATCCATCTTGCACACTATGTGTAAAACTTGTCTTCGCAGGAACTATAACGTTCAAGTATTCAGGATCAATGACAATGTCTTGCACAGGTCCCTTGACACCGTTGACTTGGCCGCAAAAGACCTTTATCTCCACACTGTTATCCAATCTAACCTCAGG
>CP070700.1:1520073-1523577 GCA_020349865.1 Desulfobacteraceae bacterium | reverse complement strand
TGAACTCGATCGTTCGATCGTCTACCCATCTCCAGTCCTCGGCAAGGCACGGAACCAAGTTTCCGTTTTTGTCCAGGGTCACTAGAGGCTCAGCATACGTTCAATACTACGCATAGTAAGTCAAATAATCGGACAGTAAGGATTATCCGCCCCCACCACCCACTTTTCGGAAAAACGGTTAACCTTGTTAAGATATGGGATCATAAGGAGAAACGATATTACGTAATTGAGCTTCCGGATAAAAGCCACGCCAGAATTCCCCTTGATTGGGCTGACGGAGGTAAAACGGCGCTGCCCAAAATCCATGCCAACAGGTCTTTCTTTACCGTTGATTCTATGCTGGCACTTCTCTCCATCATAACAACCCTTGAGAATAAGTGTTCAAAAACCTCAACCATGGGGCTATCTTTTCCACATCGCCAATATAAGGAGGATCGATATGGAAAAGCAATTGACCCTTTTGATAATGGAGGAAAATAATGATTTCTCCGTCTGGGAAAACTTACCAAAGGAACATCAACAAAAAATTGAACATCTCTTCGCCAAGATTCTCATCCGATATCTTCACTCACTTTTGGAGGAGGTGAAAGAATATGAAAAGGGATAGCAAAATAACTTCTTTGCATTTAGAACAAAATGCCTATATCTATATTCGACAATCCACTGAGCATCAGGTTCAGGAGAACATCGAAAGCCAACAACGACAATATGAGCTGGTCCACCTGGCCCAACAATACGGTTGGAGCGAAGATTCCATCATCGTCATTGACGATGACCTCGGACGTTCTGCTAGCTCCACCACCGGAAGAACCGGTTTTGCCAAACTGGTCGCTGATGTGGCCCTCAATAAAGTAGGTATCATTTTTGGTCTTGAAGTCTCAAGGCTCGCAAGAAATAATAGAGACTGGTATCAACTCCTGGACTTATGTTCCCTAACCGGAACCCTTATCGCTGATGCAGATGGAGTCTATGATCCTTCTTCCTTTAACGACCGTCTTTTACTTGGCCTGAAGGGAACCATGAGCGAAGCAGAACTTCATATGATAAAGAGCATAATGTTACAGGGCCTATATCACAAAGCCCAAAAGGGTGAACTGAGGTTTAAACTTCCCGTAGGTTATCAGTTCGATGATGATGGCAAGATCATTAAATCACTGGATGAACAGGTAACCCACATTATCGATTTAACGTTCAAAGAATTCTTCGAGATCGGAAGCGCCAATGGGGTCCTGAAATATTTCCTGGAAGAAGACCTCCTGTTCCCCCGAAAAGCAACTTTTGACAAGAAGATCCGTTGGGTCCGACCCTATTATAGAGCTATTCGACAGACCCTGGGAAACCCTCTTTATGCCGGAACTTATGTCTTTGGACGAACCAAAGTGATCAAAGAGCTCGACGAAAATGGTAACCAGAAATTACGACATAAAAAACAAAACATGAAAGATTGGTTGGTTATCATCCACGATCATCATCCTGCTTATATCTCGTGGGATCAATACCTGAAAATCCAAAATCAGATAGAGAAAAACACAAGCCCGCCCAAATCCCAGGTAAGCCAGGCTGTCCGTGAAGGATCAGCTCTCCTTCAGGGCTTGGCTCGTTGCGGAAATTGCGGACGCTCCATGTATGTCACCTATCACGGCCAAGGTAAAAAATCCTATCCATCTTATATCTGCAACGTGGCCTATCGAAGTCTTGGTCTTGGTAAACATTATTGCCAATCCATCGGAGGACGTAGAATCGACCAGGCCGTTTCAGATGCCTTCCTACAAGCACTAGCCCCTGCCAGTTTTAATATCCATCTCAAAGCCCTTGAACAACTTCAACATCAACAAGATATGGCTCTGGAACAATTACAGCTGCAAATGGAGAGGGCTCAATATGAAGCAGAGCGCGCCTTCCGGCAATTTGATGCCGTCGAGCCTGAAAACAGGTTGGTTGCCCGAACCTTGGAGAAGCAGTGGAACGATTCCCTAAAACGTGTCGAGGAATTAAAAACCAGGATCCGGGAACGTAGAAAAATCTTTCAAGAGCAATTGTCAAAGAAGCAAGAAGATGAGCTACGGCGTCTAGCTCACAATCTTCCAGCCATATGGAATGTGCCGACCACCACTGATAAAGAACGCAAACGATTGCTCCGGGCCGCCATCGAAGAGGTCCAGTTGAAAAAACAAGATCGGGCCGTTACCGTCAAAATCCTCTGGATCGGCGGCGCAGTAACGGAACGGATTGTTCATCTTCCTAAAGTAAGAAGTAAAAGATATACTTCCCTTGACTTGGTAGAATTGATTCGTCAATTAGCCAAAAAATTCACCGACGATCAAATAGCTCGCATCCTCATTCGGCAGGGTCACAAAACAGCTACCGGTTTAACTTTTAATGCCCGTAAAGTAGGAATCCTTAGATGGAACTATGGTATTGCACGCTATAGAAAACCAAAAGATGAACAGCCAAAATCTTACAACGCACAACAGGCCGCCCAGATCCTTCAGGTCAGTGTCCCAACTATTCATAATTGGTTAAAAGCTGGATTCATAAAAGGGGAACAAGTTATCAATGGTGCCCCTTGGGAGATCTTTTTAACTGATGACAATATTAGACAGCTCACAGCACAAAATGTGCCACAGGGTTGGCTCTCTTTATCAGGGGCAGCACAAGAATTAGGGGTCAGCAAACAGACCGTTCTTAATTGGGTCAAATCAAAAAAACTGGAATACATCTATGTAACCAAAGGCAAGAAAAAAGGCTTGAGAGTAAATGTAATTTCAAGTAATTATAGAAAACAACTCCCCATATTCAAGTAGATTCTTTTATTGGAGGTTAGTATGAAACCATCCCTTCAGCATAATTCACTGCCGCAGATGGTGACGGATCATACAAATCCACAACTCTTAACACCCCTCGTATCTTTCCACGAACCTTCCACTCCTGCGCCAGAGAAGGTGGTGATAGAAAAATGCTGAGGCTGAATTGAATGAATGTCAGGATCACTATAGAAGAGAATACAATCCGTTTCATTTCATCAACTCCTTTCAGATATAAGTATGGGAAATTTTTTCATCAAGATTAAGCTTACATTTTCGTATACTTTTGGTAGTTTTGAATTTTATCAACTTTCAAATTTTGCCCATAAGTGACTTTATTGTTGAACGATGAACTTACAGGTAAACGGAGCGTATCAAGATTCTTGTAAACAACTGCTGACTTTGCATATTACATAAGGTAGTTTTGACCACTTAATAGCTCATCCAGTGAAGTGACAGGTTATGCGATCTTTCTTTTTTGAGAGGGAGAATGAATAATTCCGAGTAATCCATCGATCGAAATATCTTCATCCAACAATGGCCAATGTATTCCGTATCCAGAGGGTGATATTTCAAATGAATATCGCTCTTCATCGGTTGCATTTTCGAGAATGGATGATACTTCATTGAGAGGAAACCTTTTCTTTTCACCATCTATGGTTATCAAAAAGTCACTACCTTCAAACTTTATATTCTCAAT
>CP070700.1:1516704-1519973 GCA_020349865.1 Desulfobacteraceae bacterium | reverse complement strand
CTGAAAAGCTCCTGGCGATCAGGCCGGACATTCCGATAATCCTATGCTCGGTGTTTCCCGAAGACGTCTGTCCTGAGGAGCTGAAGAAAATAGGCATAAAAGAATTTATCGCCAAGCCCATCAGCATGAAGAAGATAAACAAGATTATTCGCAAGGTACTGGACAAGAGCAGCGTAACGGCCTGATTTTGTTGCAGCTATCCCTCTCCTTGTTAATTACGCCCGATCTTCTGTTTCTTATCTTTTCCCACTTGTCGCCGCGTTAATAGTACCCGAAAGAAGGCATAGAAAGGCTGTGAGCCCAACTCCCTCGGGTCTCACAGCCCATTTATGAGTAAAAATTAATATCAGCCTTTATTTTTTCGGAGATCGGATTAACTATGCTATAGCTGATCAATAATGGCTTCCGCCTGAGCAATAAGCAAGGCTGCATCATCCTCTGATATCTGGTTGCCACTTTGTGCCAAGACGGCGTTTATAAAGGCCTGCATCTTATTGATCGCATCCTGTCTCTGACCCGCATTTGCTGCATTCAAGGCATCTAGGGCATTTTGCAGCTTCGCATCCAGGCTGTTTATAATGCCCTCCTTTGCGTTCAATTTCTCAACATCAATAATCAGTATTTGGATCATTACTTCTGGCGTAAGTGGAAGCGGAGCAATCAGGGGATAATAATCCAAGCCCAGATGTGGTAAAAGTGTATCGCCTATTCCATCATCATTTGTATCCTGACCTAAATAATCATCCCAGTAGTTGCCGCTTCCATTGAAATAGAACTTATTATTCCAGAGGTAGTTCACCGCGGCGTGATCGCTGTTGTTGATAAAATTGTTGTTGTAAATTATGTTGTCATCTGACGAAAGGATGCTGATTCCAACGCTAAGGGGTCCAACATTATTGTCCTTGATTGTGTTATTTTTCAGAGTGTTGTATAAGCTGCCACTTTGCATGAGAACTCCATAGTCACTACCTGATATGATGTTACCTTCTAAGGTGTTTGTACCTGCAGCTGACATGAAGATTCCATACAACGAGCAATCTGAGATAGTATTGTTTATCACATCGCAGTACCCGGAAGGATTAAGGGTCATTCCTGAATCGCATCCAGTTATATTTACATTCTCAATATTGATATAGTGACACCACTCAAGGTTAATGCCTACATCGAATCCAGTTACATTTAGATTCTGGATAGTGACAGAGGCATTGTACTCAGATTCAATACCACCAAGGTCAATCCCAAAACCCGATGTTCCACTTATCGTGTGACCACCTCCAAGGAGAGTAATAAGGTTAGGGTAAGACCCTTCTGTAGGCCATGGATTAGATATTGTAATCGTTTCGGTAACATCCGTAGTTAGTGTGGCAGTTTTAGTATCTGAGTCCCAATCACCAATTCCTGAGACATTCCAGCCATCTTGGCTCAGGATAATTTGTGCATGTGCTGAGTGGATTCCGACGGCCAGGAATGACAAAAGAATGACGGCTGTGTAAAAATGTTTTTTGTACATGATTTTTTCTCCTTTCGCTCTGCCTTCTTTCATGATGAGACTTATTTGGATTTCGGCCTGTTCATAAGTCTCTCAAAAGAAGATGACCAGGAACTTCTCATACATAAAGAAATTCTCATTTACGACTACCCGGTAACATAACCGGGCTTATTGTCCTTTAATATACCAAATCAATTAAATTATATTCTATTTCTGTACCCTCCTTCCTTGCAGATAATAATAGGATAAAGTTGTACAACAACTACTTGAAGCAGGATAATCCTTGGTGTGGACATCGCGAAAGCTATATTTTGAATAGGAAAATATCTTTTAAGAAGGAAATGACCAGGTATTTTCCATTCACATATAAGTTTCCATTTACGACTAGTTTGTAACGTCACGGAATACGACTTCCAGTAAAATACCACTTTTATAAAAAAAGTCAACTATTTATTTGGGAATTAAAGGCCAAATTGGCACCTGTTCCATTAATAAAGGCGTGTATAAAACAGAGAATGTTGATTAGGAATTTAAGATTTTTTTAATTTTTTTGCTGATTCGTATATATATGTGACACTGTCAATCCTTTTATACATGTCACTCACAGACTGCGGCCTGCAAAAATTTTAAAAAAACAGTGGTAAAATGTATTCCGTAAGTTTGCTAAAACGATGTAACATCATTATTGACATATACTTACAAAAGCCGGTAAAAATGTTGCCGTGGGGCGTCACCGGTTTGCCGGATGAGGGAAATAAAGGCAGGATGTCCACAGGGACATTTATGCGAAACCAACTAAGAAATTTACGACTATTCCATCTTTAGGGTGCCGATTTGCGGCGGCCATGACTGGAAAGAGTAAAAACAATGTCTCCAGCCAATCATTTAAGGACACTTTTTAATCGAATTTCACAAAATTTATTCCGCGGTTACCGACATAAGATTCGGTTCAGGATTAGGCTCCAGCGGTAAGAAGACAGTAAAAGTGCTGCCCCGGCCTATGTCACTTTCGACTTCAATTCTGCCGCCGTGCCTGGTTACAATTTTGTGAACAATGGAAAGCCCCAAACCCGTCCCCTGGACTTCCTCTCGCTGCTGCTCGGCGCGGTAAAAGCGCTCAAAAATCTTCGGAAGCTCCTTTTTGGGTATGCCGACGCCTGTATCGCTGACTCTTATAACCAATTCTTCGTTACGCTGGTGCACATTAAGACAGGCCCGTCCCCCTTTAGGGGTGAATTTGACAGCATTACCAATCAGATTTATCAAGACCTGAACGATTCTGTCACGGTCGAACTTTGCCTGGGGCAGGTTATCGGCGATCTCGAATAATAACACTACGCCATTTTTCTCTGCGTAGAGAACCATTGTTTCGTGAACTTCCAGAATAACCTGTTTTATGTCGTTATCCTGTATATGCAGCCCTGTTTTTTCCGCTTCAAGTTTCTGAAAGTCCAGAATATCATTAATCATATTCTCAAGCCTGTCGACGTTTCTTTTAGCGATGTCCAGGAACTTCTTTTGTTTTCCATTAATCCGGCCGGCTACTTCGTCCAGGACAATGGCGAGGCCTTCTTTCATAGCGGCCAGCGGCGTGCGCAGCTCGTGTGAAACCGTGGATATAAACTGAGATTTTATCTCCATAGTCTCTTTGAGCTTTTCTTCCGCTTTTCTGCGCTCGGTAACGTCCCTGATGATGGCTATGGAACGTACGGCTTCATCTTCAGGATTTTTAAAAACACTCAGTGAGACGTCAACGTCGATTATTCTGCCGTCTTTTCTT
>CP070700.1:1513032-1516604 GCA_020349865.1 Desulfobacteraceae bacterium | reverse complement strand
GCAGTGACCCCAATCTGCAGAATATCCCTATTCGGGGAGAGGAAGGAAGGGAGATTCGAAAGGGTTTTATAGCCGAAGATGGGCACTATTTAATGTCGGCAGACTACAGTCAGGTGGAACTCAGGGTCTTTGCGCATTATTCAGAAGACGAGGCATTTATGGCGGCATTCAGACGCAATGAGGATATTCACGCCCGGACTGCTTCTGAGATATTGCCTGCGGAGAATGGGACTGTCACCCCTGAAATGAGGCGGATTGCAAAGGCCATAAACTTCGGTATCATTTACGGCATGGGACCCCAGAAGCTCAGCGATGAACTGGGCATTGACCCCAAGACAGCCAGGAACTATATCAATGCCTATTATGAAAGGTATCAGGGTGTTGTAAGATATAAGGAGGAAATGATTAAGAATGCGCGAAACAACGGATATGTTACGACGCTTTTTAACCGGAGACGGTATCTGCCGGATATTCAGCACAGTAACAACAGGATTCGTTCTGAGGCAGAACGTATGGCCATTAACACCCCCATCCAGGGCACAGCAGCGGATCTGATCAAAAAGGCCATGATCAATATCCACCGACGGTTGAACCAGGAAGGTCTCAGGGCCAGGATGCTCCTCCAGGTTCATGATGAGCTGGTTTTTGAGGTACCGGAGGAAGAACTGGATGCTCTCGAGCCTATGGTCAGGCAGGAAATGGAAGGGGTTTATCCCTTGAAAGTTCCTTTAAAGGTAGATATGAGCAGGGGTAAGAATTGGGATGAAGCACATTGAAGTGGCTCACCCCACCACCATTTGACCACTCAACAATTCAACCATTTTCTTAAAAGGAAGTTTGATATGTCTTGCGTTTTTGGCCCGGTTCCCTCAAGGCGCCTGGGTCTCTCGTTAGGGGTTGATCTGATCCCTCCGAAAACCTGTACGTTTGATTGTCTCTATTGCCAGGTGGGAAGAACCACTTCCAAGACCATAGAGCCCCGGTCTTTTGTACCTGTTCATGAGGTCGTTGAGGAAATCGGGAAAAAGCTCCTGAAAACTGGGCCGGATGCCATCACCCTTGCGGGATCAGGTGAACCTACCCTTCACGCTGAGTTAGATCAAGTTATTACTTCGGTTAAGAAAATCACTGACATCCCTGTTGTATTATTGACAAACGGCTCCATTTTCTGGAAAGAAGAGGTCAGACAGCGCGCTTTGAATGCAGATATTATTATGCCGACTTTATCCAGCGCATGTGAGCCCACCTTCAGGAAGATCCACAGGCCCCATCCAGGGATTGATCTTAGCAATATTATCGAAGGCTTGAAATGTTTGCGGCAGGATTATGAAGGACAACTATTTCTCGAAGTAGTCCTGCTGGCCGGGATCAATGACACGGAAAAAGAGTTAGGCGGCCTCAAAACAGTGGTTGACGATATCAATCCTGAAAAAATTCAGCTCAATACCGTTGTACGCCCCCCGGCGGATAAGAGAGCCATGTCGGTTGACAGAAAAAGGTTAGAAGATATAAAGATGTCTTTTGGGGAAAAAGCGGAAATAGTGGCTGAAATTCCTGTGGAAGGGATGGGAAAAAAATCGGATTCATTGGCCTGCGAACTTTTAGATATGATAAAGCGGAGGCCTCTTAAGCCAATTGATATTTCAAATGTTTTAGATCTGTCCTTGGCGGATGTAGAGGACCTTGTGAAAGGCCTGCTTATTAAAGGGTACATTCGTAAACAAGAACATTTAGGAGAAACCTATTATCTACGCCATGAAGAAAATGACCTCTAAAAGAAGGAAATCACGTCAAGATTCGGACAGGTTTTATGTGGGTATTGATGCCGGCTCTGTGAGCGTGAATTGTATCGTGATCAGCGATAAGAGGGAAATTATCTACGAGTACCCCTATGACCGCCATCTTGGCAAAGTGGAAGAGCGGGTGTCGGCACTCATTGAGGGCCTGTATAGAGAATTCGGCGAAGAAAATATCCAGGCCATTGCTTTTACTGGAAACCACGGGCAAAAGCTCAGCGAGAAATTTGGGGTATTGTATGAATTTGAAACCATCAGCCAGGTCCTGGGTGCGCTTTTTATAAAGCCTGACGTCAAGTCGATAATCAGTATGGGAGGGCAGGACACGGCCCTGCTGCAGATCAATCAATTCCATGTCGAAGCTCCGCTTGCTGAGCAGGAAGCTCATGCAAGCCAGAGCCCTGGCAGGAGCGACTGGGAACTGGAGTACTTCAATACTAATGGTCCTTGTGCGTCAGGCACCGGATCTTTTATCGATCAGCAGGCGCAGCGATTGGCTACTTCCATATATGGTGGAAACACGAATACATCACAGGATCATATAGATAAGATATTGGCCGACTTTGTGGAACTTGGCCTAAAGAGTCAGAAGCCTGCCAATGTAGCATGCCGCTGCACGGTTTTTACCAAGTCTGATATGATTCACCTCCAGAACAAGGGGGAAAAGCTTGAGGATATTATTCACGGCCTGCATGTGGGAAATGCAAGAAACTACATAAGCACAATCGTCGGCAATCGGACACTTGCGTACCCGATTATATTCGTTGGGGGACTGTCATTGAACGTACTCCAGGTGAAGGCCTTTAAGAGCTATTTCCCGGAATTGGTCGTCCCTCCCTTCAATACCTCGGTAGGCGCCCTTGGGGTTGCATTACAGGCATTTGATTCGGCCAGAGAAGATTGGGTGGATTCAGAGAAGCTGAAAGATGCAGGATCTGCGACCGACGTTTCAATGCCTATTGCCCCCAGACTGTCCCTGGACCAAACGGCATTTCCCGAGACAAACGCGATCCAATTAAAGACCTATCACAAAGAGAACCGGGTATACCTTGGTATTGATATTGGATCAACTACCACCAAGTACGCCGTGATTACCAAAGACGGCGAGATTATCCATAAAAGCTATGTTCCCACTCAGGGAAAGCCCATAGAGGTTACTCAAAGACTGCTTGCGGTCATCCGCGATGATCTGGGGAATAAGATACAAATTGCGGGCACAGCCACCACGGGATCGGGCAGGACCGTGGTGGGAGATTTTTTAAATGCGGATCTGATCATTGACGAAATAACGGCCCACGCCAGAGGTGCAGTGGAGATAGACCCGGAGGTGGACACTGTCTTTGAGATCGGCGGTCAGGACTCCAAATATATTTTTATTGCCCATACCCATCCGCTCGATTTTGATATGAACAAGGTATGTGCTGCGGGAACAGGAAGTTTTTTGCATGAGCTTGCCAATAAACACGGGATCAATATCGTGGGTGAATTCCAGGAAATTGCTCTTTCATCGGAGAGCCCCGTTAAGCTTGCTGAAAGATGTACCGTGTTTATGGAATCCGATCTTGTCTCTTATCACCAGAAGGGAGCAACCCGGAAAGATCTCATCGCGGGGTTGTGCTATGCGATCGTACATAACTATCTGAACCGTGTGGTGGGTAAGAGAAAGATAGGCAAAAGGGTTATGTTTTTAGGAGGCCCTTCTTTGAACAAGGGTGTGGTCGCCGCCTTTGAGAACGTCCTCGGACGGGGTCTCATAGTTCCCCGACACAGAGAGGT
>CP070700.1:1510101-1512932 GCA_020349865.1 Desulfobacteraceae bacterium | reverse complement strand
ATCTCCAATATATTTTTCTTCGGTCGCCTGCGGGTCCCGCCAATATTCAAGTAGCATTATTGGATGAGGTTTTTTAGCTGCTATGTGTCCCTCTTCATGGGGTCCCAGCTCTTCACCTTTATCATTGACAATGGTCACTATCATTCCTGGAAATGGTCGACCTAACGAACCAGGTTTTATGGGCATTATACTACCATTATTCCCGAGCATGCCGTTGCACTCTGTCTGACCATATCCTTCATTCACTGTAACCTTTAATGAATCCTTGGCCCAGGAAAGAAGTTCCTTACCAACCGCTTCGGCTCCACTCAATATCACTCGGAGGTTAACATCGTAACGGGATAGTGGATCCGGAACTTGTCGCATTAATTTGAGCATGGTGGGGGTTAATAAGGACACTCTTACCTTGTGTTGGGCCATGAATCGATACGCATCCTCCGGGTCAAATGCCGTCTTCGGGGAGGCTGCGACGGGTACTCCGGCAAACCATCCCACCATGAGGATATCCATTTGTCCTGCAACCCAGGCCCAATCGGCCGGTGACCAGATAATATCACCCTCCTGAGGAAAGAAATCATAAACAAACTCGAATCCTGGCATATGACCGATCATTGCTCTATGTGGAGCCAGAGAACCTTTTGGAAGCCCGGTGGTTCCGGAAGTATAATTTAAGTAAGCGGGATCTGTGCTTTTTGTTTTTACCGTGGTAAATTCATCAGACGCTTTTTCCAACTCATTCCACCAATTTAAAGTACCCTCGGGTTGACCGTCTATTACGAACACATGTTTTAGCTCAGGACAGTTTGCTCTTACCTGCTCTACTTTTGGGTAATTGATGGAGTCTGTTACCAGAGCCACAGCGCCACAATTATTGAGTCGGTATTCTATCGCACCAGGGCCGAAGAGTATGGACATGGGCGAAGAAATAATCCCGGCCTTCCAGCAGGCTACATGTGTAATTCCCACGGGTGGTCTCATCCCTATCAAAATGCAGACCCTATCGCCTCTTTTTACTCCCAAATCAGTCAAAACATTGGCAAATTTATTGGCGTATGTTTGTATCTCTTTAAATGTATAGTTTGTTACCGATCCATCGTCATCCTCGAAAATGAGAGCAAGTTTCTGAGGATCTTTAGCGTGACGATCACAAACATCTTCTGCAATGTTATAATATTCGGGAACATTAAATTTAAAATTTTCATATACCTCTTCGTATGTTTTTCCCCTTTTGATCAGCATTTTAATCTCCTTTGAAGGGTCCTACTTTCCGTTATTCTTCGCACAGGTACAGATTATTAATTTTATTGAAAGATTATTGTCAAGAAAAATTTCAGATTGGCTTTAATTCTTTGATTGCAAAATATTCTCTTTCAGAAAGGAAACAACAGAAGGATTAAAAACTACATATTGGTGCGCCGCGAAGGCGCAAGTTGCCAGCGGGTGGAAGTCCTGCCTGAAAGAAAAAATGAGCGTGATTCGGGATGAACACCCATGCGTAACAGGCCGTTTGAGTCTCGGGCAGGAGTTTTGACAGGCGGTCTAGTAAATCTTATCGATCCATGTGGTTTATGAATATGTTTCGACGCTTTATTCCCCGGATCATGATGTGGTGAAGGACACCGGGTGAGTCCTGGGGAGCTTATCTCGGCATGGTCTATCATTGCCACAAAGCTTACAGCGTCCCTCTTTATAGAAAGATTACTTTCGCTAATAGAAATGTTTGTAGGGTGATCTGAATGATAAGATACTAGAAGTTATGTGGATCGGGGAAAACTACAGATTTTATCGAAATCTTGAATTTGGATGTGTAGGATTCACCTTCGATTAGCAGAGGTCTCATTGAATATCGATGGATTCAAGGATAATTGAAATCGTTATTTTCTGTTTCAGCATCGGCTAACGGGTTTTGTACAGTATATTATGTTAGTCCAGTTTAATTCAAATGTCTTTGTTAAAGCTTACGTTCTTAGGGTATCCTAATGATATCAATGGATTTATCTTGTCTGGGATTTATAGCAAAACGTAACATATCCTGATTTTCCTGTTATGATTATGAGATTAGTTGGTATTTTGTTTATATTTTTATAAATGTCAGGCTAATTTTCCCCTCACCTGATTATCTAAGATCCGCCTTCGTGATTATGATGGTGGTGAGTTGATCTTCCGGCTCTTAAAATATGTTTTTCAATTCCACAGACGAATTTTCTTGACTATTCTGCTGAGCTTTCCTCCTTTCAGCTTTCCTCGACCCAAACACCCTTTTTTTCGATTGTTATCCGGCAGGGCTCATGACCCGGGTCCGCTGATGGCTCACAGATGAACATGGGCGAGCCGTCCTCGTTCAGGGGAACGTAATTGCCGAAGTAACAATGAACGCAGTAAACCGGAAAGTCGGGTCGGTCGAAGGTCATGGGCTGAGGCTCCTTAACCCTTAACAATCCCTCAGGCTCATCATAAAGCCCATCCCTTATCTGTCGCCCGCCGCTGGCGCAAACCTCGGGGATTAAAGTGAATTTCTCATTATCTTCCTCGATCTTCAAAGGGTGCAGATGACCTCTGAGCCCGGTCATGAGGATCTCCATCCTCCGGCGCGGCGACTTGCCGTGGTACCGCGGACCCAGACGTCGGCTGAACCGGGTCATGGTCTCCCCCATGGCCCGTGCCAGGGTCTCATCCCCGAACTCCCGGCCCACATGAGAAAACAGATCCGTCAACCAGTCCCGGTAAAAGTCGTGCATGCCCAGAAACTCGGCGTACATCCTTTTGGCCAAACCCGCTGCCTTTTCACCATCACCGGCATCAATGGCTTCCAGGAGCACGTCCAAGGTTCT
>CP070700.1:1506557-1510001 GCA_020349865.1 Desulfobacteraceae bacterium | reverse complement strand
TTGCATTTCCCCGCTATCCAAGAGAAACCATAGACATTGTGAGATTCTGCAATAAACGTGGGGCCAGCGTCCTGGGAATTACGGATAAAATCGATTCTCCACTGGCGTCTTTATCAGAATTTTACATTCTTGTTCCTGTAACTTTCAGTACTATATTCGATTCCTATTGTTCTGCTTTTTGCCTTTTCAATATGATAGTTACCGAAGTTGGCAGGGCTAATAAATTTGAATCGGCAGCTCTATTCCGTGAATTTGAACAGCTAGTTCGAGAGTTAAAAATATTTGTATGAAAAATGCGAGGCATGCGTGGATAATTTAGACATTTCTGTTGAGGATCTCAAAAAATGTTTTGATTCTGAACGAATGTCATTTCTTATAGAAAAGTTTTCACAGATAGGCAGGGATGAATATGGCGGCGTGACCCGTTTGGCATTCAGCAAGGAAGATCTGAAAGCGCGGGAAGAATTTCTTAAGATGTTGAAATCTGATCTACATGTTAATATCCACACTGATAGTTTAGGAAACATCTTTGCTCGTAGAGAGGGCAAGCAACCGGATTTGCCCGTTATCATGACCGGGTCTCACCTGGATTCCGTCCGTAATGGTGGTAAATTTGACGGCCCTGCGGGCGTCTTCAGTTCTTTTGAAGCCTTTCGAGTCATGGATTATCTTGGCATTGAAACCGAACATCCCTACGAGATCGTGGTCTTCACTTCCGAAGAGCCGAATACCTTCGGGATTTCCACTTTAGGTAGCCGTGGAGTGGCTGGAAGGCTTAAAAAAGGTGACCTTGAGGGACTTAGAGATGCTCAGGGCAATGATTTGCCAGGTTCTCTCTCCTTTATTGGCGGTGATTTTGATCGCATTGAAGATGCAGTACTAAGGCCGGGTGAGGTAGAATATTTTATCGAATTGCATATCGAGCAAATGCCCCATCTTGAAAGGGAAAAAAAGGACATTGGCATTGTTAGTGGTGTTACCGGGATTTATCGAGAACGTATTGATGTAAAAGGAATGGCCAGTCATTGTGGAACCACACCCATGGAAGAAAGAAGTGATGCGCTTTGTGCCGCCTCGGAAATTATACTAGCCCTGGAGGACGCAGCTCGTCAAGAGAATGGTAAGGCTGTCGCTACGGTTGGGCACATAAGAGTATTCCCCAATTCTACGAATATTACACCCGGGTTGGTGGAGATGGATGCGGAGATCAGGAGCTATTATCCCGACAGCATCCAACGAATCATTACAGTTGTTAATAGCGCGCTCTCTGTCCTTCAAAAAGAACGTAAGGTTCAGATTGATCAAAAGGTGCTTTACGAAACTCAGCCTGCCGCATTCTCTCAGGTGGTCAGAGAAGCGATACGCGATTCTGCAAATTCTTTGGGCCTCAGAACAAAGGACCTGATCAGCATGGCGGGTCATGATGCGGCTCATATGAGCAGTATAACACAATCAGGAATGATCTTTATTCCGTGCAAGGGGGGATTAAGTCACTGCCCCGGAGAATGGACAGAGGGTGAAAATCTTGTAAAAGGCGCGGTGTGCCTATTAAAAACGCTTCTTACATTGGACAAGAAGGCCCAGGGAGATTAAATTGAAATGGAAAAGATATTGAAACGAATTGAAGAAGATAAAGTTAAGTTTATAAATTTTCAGTTCACTACTATCGATGGCGTTATCAGACAACTTATCAATCCGGCTAGAAGCCTTGAAAACCTGTTAAGAAATGGACTTGGGTTTGATGGTTCTTCTTCAAGGTATGTGCCTGTAAACGAAAGCGACCTTTGCCTGAAACCGGATCTTTCCACCTATCAGTTACTGCCATGGGGAAAACCTGAAAACAAAACGGCTCGTTTTATTTGTGATGTCTTTACAGGAGATGGATCAGAGCCCTTTGAAGCCGATCCAAGAGGGATTTTGAAAAGAACAATTCTTAAAATGAAAGAAGAATTCAACAAAGGATGGGATTTTATTCTGGCTCCGGAAATCGAATTTTTTCTTTTAAAAAGAGATGAGAACGGTGATTTCGTCCCCCATGATAAGGCATCATATTTCGATATCCCCCCCTATGACCAGGGAACTGAGTTTAGAAAAGACCTGAGCCGTGCTCTCGATTCCATGGGTATTATTGCCGAAAAAAATCATCACGAAGTGCCTGTTGGTAAACATGAAATTACCTTTGCCCATGACCATGCCGTTGTGACTGCTGATAATACCATGACCTACCGCCAGATTGTAAAATACTTTGCCGGAGAAAAGGGACTTACCGCTTCGTTTATGCCGAAACCCTTTGTGTGGACTTATGGGTGCGGTATGCACGTGCACCTGAACTTGAGAGACAGCAAAAAGGCGCAAAACCTCTTCAGTGATGAGAGTAAAGATCATTACCTATCGGATATTGCCCTCCAATTCATTGCAGGATTGCTCGCCCATGCCCGTTCACTTACTGGGATCACCAACCCTACAGTCAATTCCTACAAAAGACTCGTTCCGGGCTGGGAGGCCCCGGTTTATGTTTCCTGGGGTATTAACAATAGATCGAGTCTTTTAAGAATACCCGCGTCATCGCTAAAATCGATTCGAATTGAAACTCGAAACCCCGATTCCAGTTGCAACCCTTATCTGGCTTTTACTGGGCTGCTGGTTGCCGGGCTTGATGGTATCAGAAATCAGATGGAGCCTCCTGCCTTTATAAACGATAATATCTACGCTCTTTCTTCTGAAAAGAGAAAGGAAATGGGAATTGAAGAACTTCCCGGAGACCTTAAAGAGGCACTGGAAGCGTTCAGATCTGATGAAGTCCTTTGCACAGCTTTTGGCGAGCCTCTTGTAAGCAAATTCCTCGATTTCAAGAAAAAGGAAACAAAGGAATTTGCCACAACTGTTCATCTCTGGGAACTGGAGAAATACTTAAACGTATAACCAAGATTTCCCTTACTACGACCTTGGCGCTAACCATACAGCCCTAAAAGATAGACAGCTCGAAGCTCCAGTGCTGCTTTACCTCATCCTTACATGATAAAGCTATTTTCATGGTTGAGTTAGGCCGGGGAATCGTTTTATGACCACATCTTATTGCAGGAGATTTAGATTCTGCTCGGATTAAGCAAACATATGGGCAAGTATAGAAAAATATTGTGGACATTAATTGTCTTTGCTGCTGCCTTTCTCTTGATCGTTCCAAAACTACCTATTTCCAATCCATTTATTTTCTACATGCTATTTTGGATTACATTGGCCAGTTCATTCAATATTATCTATGGGTTTGTGGGGTATTTACCGTTTGGTTATGTAATGTTTTACGGAGTTGGAACTTATATAACTGCAATCCTGTGGAGCCGATTTCAAATACCGATCCCCCTTTGCATTTTGGTATCCGGTGTCGCAGGGGCCATCTTATCTATTCTCTTTGCCCCAACCCTGCGCCTCAAAGGTATCTATTTT
>CP070700.1:1503911-1506457 GCA_020349865.1 Desulfobacteraceae bacterium | reverse complement strand
GAACTCTTGCCTATACCGTAAATATAGGTCAAAGCAATCTCTATCCGTTTTGCCCTTGGTAAATCAACTCCCGCAATTCTTGCCAATCTCTACTCCCTTTCTCAACAATTTGATATTCGGGAACTTCTGCCCACCCGCACTCAACCAATCACCCTTGTCTTTGTTTATGGCGGGGGTTTTCACAGATCACACGCACAGTTCCTTTTCGTTTTATGACCTTGCATTTATTACACATCTTTTTAACCGAGGGTCGCACTTTCATGAGCCAAAAAACCTCCCCTTAACCGAACATCACGCTATTTTTCGCCCCGATAAATAATTCGTCCCCTTTTAAGATCATAAGGAGACAGCTCCACAACCACCTTGTCTCCTGGAAGGATCTTTATGAAATGCATCCTCATCTTACCGGAGATATGGCCTAAAACTCGATGACCATTGTTGAGTTCTACCCTGAACATGGCATTGGGCAAGGTTTCGATCACAACCCCTTCAACTTCAATAGCCTCTTCCTTTGCCGCCATATCGTCTTCCTAAAAGATCAACCTTCTAAAAAGCCACCTTTAGTTACCTTCCCCTGCCAAATCCCTTTTTCATGAAACCTTCGTAGTGCCGCGTCAACATGTGTGATTCAATCTGGTTTGTGGTGTCCATAGCTACGCCAACGACAATTAAAAGGGCGGTTCCGCCGAAATAAAATGGAACGTTTAATTGATAGATCAGAATCTGGGGCAGTACACAAACAGCCGATACATAAATGGCCCCTGATAACGTTATCCTTGTTAGAACCCGATCAATATACTCTGCCGTATTTTTCCCAGGCCTAATTCCCGGAATAAATCCTCCATATCGTTTCATATTATCCGCCACATCAACCGGGTTAAATTGTACTGCCGTGTAAAAATAGCAGAAGAAAAATATAAAGATCACATAAATCAGATTATAAACGACATGTCCTGGATTCAAAAAATTTACAACGTATTGAAGAGATGGAACTTCCTTTACAGGCAGGAAATTGGCTATGGTAGCGGGAAACATAATGATTGACGAGGCAAAAATAGGAGGAATCACGCCAGCCGTATTGACTTTCAAAGGCAGATGTGTGTCCTGTCCTCCATACATCCTCCGGCCCACTATCCGTTTTGCGTATTTAACCGGTATTCTTCTCTGCCCTCTTTCCACAAAAACTATCACGCCCACGACAACAATCATCAGGGCAAGGATCAGAGCCATAAAAAATGGCGTGACTTCACCGGTACCCATCAGTCGGAATGTATTGCCTATTGCCAGAGGAAGCCTGGCCACAATGCCCGCAAAAATAATCAGTGAGATTCCGTTGCCTATCCCTCTTTCGGTGACCTGTTCTCCTAACCACATTAAGAAGGCAGTCCCGGCAGTAAGGGTGATTACTGTAAGGAGCCTAAATCCCCAACCCCCAACCGGTACAATCATTGCTCCTCCAGGGCTGGACATATTTTCAAGACCAACTGCAATTCCAAAACCTTGGACGATACTCAAAACGACCGTCCCATAACGGGTATATTGGGTGATCTTTTTACGCCCCTGCTCCCCTTCTTTTTTTAGTTTTTCAAGATAAGGGATAACAACAGTCAGAAGTTGTAAAATAATAGACGCACTAATATATGGCATGATGCCAAGAGCCATCACTGACATCTGGCTAAGAGCGCCCCCTGAAAACATATCAAAAAGTCCAAAAAGCGTTCCTTGCTTCGTACTGAAAAAGGCGGCCAGGGCTGTTCCGTCTATTCCTGGTGTAGGAATATGACAGCCTATACGATAGACAGCGAGCATAAAAAGAGTAAAAAGAATCCTTCTTTTCAGCTCCGGTATCTTGGCAATATTTTGAAACCCACCAATCATGAGCTTCGCTCCGTTTGGCTCCCTATCATAATACTTCAACCTTACCGCCTGCGGCCTCAATCTTTGACCTGGCAGCCTTGCTTACTTTGTCAACCTTAATAACCATAGGCTGAGAAATCTCTCCCTCGCCAAGAAGCTTAAAGTCAGCCTTAGCCCCGCTGACAAGGCCGGCTTCTCTCAGGGCATCCTTATCGATAGTAGAATTTGCCTCAAACCGATTTAAGTCTTTAATATTAATGATAGTTAGTTCTTTCCTGAATATATTCGTAAACCCACGTTTTGGGAGACGTCTTTGAAGAGGCATCTGACCTCCCTCAAAACCAAGGCGCAGTCGACCACCGGAACGTGACCTCTGTCCTTTATGCCCGCGACAACAGGTCTTCCCATGTCCGGAACCTTGTCCCCTTCCTACCCTCTTGCATTTCTTTTTTGAACCCTCGGCTGGCGAAAGCTCATGAATTCTCATAACTTTTTCCCCATACTACATCAGTCAACTTTAACAAGGAACGAAACCTTGTTGATCATTCCTCTGATGGCTGGTGTATTTTTCAGCTCTACGGTCTTATTCAGCTTCGTAAGACCCAAACCCTTCAAGGTCTTACGAATTTTTGTGTTCTTACCTATTCCGCTTTTTACAAGAGTCACTTTAATCATTTCAACCATGGCAG
>CP070700.1:1494249-1503811 GCA_020349865.1 Desulfobacteraceae bacterium | reverse complement strand
CGAGGAATCTTTACAGTGATTATACTGATCCCAGTCCTCTCCACTTTCAAACAAAAGCTCCGAGTTTGCTTCGGCTATGCCTCGCAATCGCTTCACTCCGAGTCGGCCGAGCTTGTCGCAGGCTCGCAATGACCGTCCATAAAACTTATTACGAAACCATCGACTTTAATAAAAGATATAAGGAGGGAACATTTTGACCGGCATCTTCGGTCATTTTGACCGCCATTACCGGTCATCTTGACCGGCATTTTCGGTCATCTTTATTCATGCTAAAACTCAAAATCATCGTCGTTGACCGCACCCGGTCACCTTTTCTAAAGGAGGGTGAATCATTTTACCTGGACCGCCTCAAAAGGTACGCTCACACCGAATGGGTGGAAATAAAACCGGAAAGTATCAAGAAAGGAAAACCCTCTGCGCAGATACTGGCCGCGGAAGGAGGTTCAATCACAAAAAAGCTTCTCCCACTGGATTACCTGATTGCCTTAGACCGAACCGGAAAGGCTTTTGATTCCAAAGGACTGGCAGCACGGATTAATGAATTATCTTTTCCCACGATCGGCTGGCCTTCGTTATAGGCGGGCCCTTAGGGCTCTCAAAAGAAGTTTTAAAGAAGGCCCATGAAACTCTGTCACTCTCCCGGCTCACTTTGACCCATGAAATGAGCCGCCTTGTCCTCCTCGAGCAGCTCTACCGCGCATTCACCATCATAAATAATGAGAAGTATCATAAATAAACGTATCAGCTAATTCGTTCACTTTCCTCAATCATAACATAAAAACAAGCTTAGCCAATAAAATCCCCCTACGCCCCTTTCAAAGGAGATCGGGGGGATTTTCATTCACCTCTTGACTAAAATTTGACATTTCAGTGCCTTCCTCCCTCTGAACTTCTACAGATAGCACGTGGCCTTCTGGTTTATCAGATTTCGCAAGTGAACACAGGTGCCTTAATCTTTCGATCGGAAAAGATCTCATAGCCCTGCTACTCGGTGATCAGCTCTTAGATTTCCTCACTATCTAAAAAAGCTCGGACTATTTTCTTTATCTCATCGGTCTTTCCCCAATAAAAATGATCCGCACCCTGAATGATTTTATACCCTACTTCAGGATTCCAGGTCGCGAGCATGGGTTCAATCATCCCCGGTGGCCCAATGTCATCTTTTGATCCGGCAATCACCAGCTGGATCTTGGCGTTATAGTCAAGAAAGGAAAAATCAATGAAATTCACAGGCGGCGATACCATGATCACGCGCTTGGCATCATCAAAACCCTTAAGACCAAGCGCGTTTACCCAGGCCCCAAAAGAATATCCGGCAAGGTCTATGGAAGACTTGCCCAGTTCACTAAGGTGTGAAAGGGCGGCCCTTACATCCTCCTGCTCTCCTATGCCTTCGTCAAAGCTTCCCCCGCTTTGCCCCACACCCCTGAAATTGAATCTGAGGGTTGTATAGCCCTTTTCCCTGTAAGCCTGCAACACGGCCTCAACCACGTTATTATTCATCTCTCCCCCGTAGAGGGGATGGGGGTGGGTAACGATGACGGCCTTTTCACCCGGAGCATTATCCAAAAGACCCTCAATTCTTACTTCTCCTGCCTGTATAAAGATTCTCTCTTCTGGCATTTACCCTCCCCTTTTAAAGATCGCGATCATAAATAACCTTAGATCACTTTAGACACTTTAGGCGCATCTTGTCTATTCTGTGATCTTGTCTAAGATTGCTTTCTCAAGCGCGAAAAAATTTACCTTCCTTCTTTGTCACCAACCCATTCGACATAAGCCGATCAAGGTGTTTGCTCATCATTTGAAACTCAAAAAACCTCAATATGGATTCCGCGTAAGGGTACTTCTGGTATATCAGAGCCTCTTCCACAAAATCCGCCATTGACCTCGGTGAACTCAGAAACCCTATAATCTTTTCATCCCTCTCCTTGAATACGGATAAGAACTGATCGAACCTTTCTTGAATATCATCCCTGATCACACCCAAATGTGACGAAATAACGGTCTCTATATCGTAGCCTTTAACGCGTTCAATGGAATCAATGAAAGCGTCAAGATCCGACTCAGGATTGGCATACCACGGGCCAAAGGAGGTAAGATCGATATCGGTTGTCAGCATGATCTTTTCATGGGGCAAATAAAAACAGTAATGATCCTCCGTATGTCCCGGGGCAAAAACCGCCTTCATCACCGTGTCTCCTAAATCAAACACATGTTCCCTGCCAAAATAGTTCCCAACCTTGAAGTCTCTAAGTTCCGGGGTCTTTCTCATAAAGTAAATCCAATCCCTTTGGAGAGCCGCATTTACGAACCGCTCTGCCATGCGGGGGATGTTTCCGTTTATCTCTTTACACTCCTCAGGACCCCAGAGTCTCTCAGGAGGAAAGAAACTCGAGCCCGCGCAATGATCCGGATGACCATGGGAGTAAATAACCATATCAGGGGTAAACTCCTTTTCAATATCAGCCAGCCTGTTACGACCGCAACCTGTCTCGATCAAAGCCGTAATTCTATCCGTAATCAAAACAGAGTGGCAAAAGGGAAATCGACCCTCGTTTTCTCCCTCAACAAGATAAATATTCTTATCCACTTCCTTTAGCATGGACAGAACTATCTCCTCTCGATCTTCCTTTGACACAACCGATCACCGTCCTACCCTTCCCTCCGCACGGACATGCGTGATTGAAACGGCCTCGACTTGATCAAGACAGCAAATTTTTGAGACCGGCATGCATACCATTCTGCGGTCTTTTTTGGAACTCCAGATTCAAGAACGAATATTGGTAAAATGTCTAAAAACAATTGACTTTATTTGTTTTTTTGTCCATAATCACAACGCTTGACTTTGATTCATTTGAATAACTGCATTGTTTGTTGTGTTATATAGGATCTATGTTTAATGTCAATTATCAAATCCTGATTTATTAAATCTGCAAGATTCCATACACTATAGGCAGCCTCTCGCGGTCGAAAAAAAAGAAAAGATAAAGAATAAAGAAGAAAATGATCTTGGTTCAAGATTCAGGGTCACCCCTGGGGACACGTTTCCCCGGACCCCCTGTTTTATCCCGGACGGTCGGATTTCTCGAGTCCGGCAGGCGACCATTTTAAGGTCGAAAAGGAAGACGTCGAGCCTCAAAACACCTTTTTTTGGAACATTAATCCATAATAATCAAAAGGAGAGCCCGACCCCAACTCAACACTAATTGCCAGGTAGCAGACAATGGCTGCCTGAGCTTTTGACTCCAAAGGAGGTCTTGCATGAGACAGCTAAAGGTTTGTTTGTTTCTCCTCTCAACGCTCTTGATGGTTTCACAGGCCGCTGGGGGCCAGGATGACTTCAGGCGTATCATATCTGTGACCGGAGAGGGAAAGGCCAATGCTCCACCAGACATGGCGGTCATCCAGACCGGCGTCGTTACCCGCGGGGCTACGGCAGTTGAAGCATTGTCGGCCAATAACGAGGCGATGGAGAACATTCTGGGTGTCCTGAAGAAGTACAAGATTGCCTCAAAGTATGTCCAGACATCCAGCTTCAACGTGAGTTCAGAGTTCAAGCGGGATGAACAAGGCCGGCGACAACCCGAGATAGTTGGCTACCGGGTGAGTAACCAGGTGCGGGTTAAAGTGCGCAATCTTTCGGATCTAGCGAAAGTGCTCGATGCACTGGTCCGAGCCGGCAGTAATCAAGTGTCCGGCGTAAGCTTTGGAATAGATGATCCCACAGGCGTTCTTAATCAGGCCCGCAACAGCGCCATCGCCGACGCTCGCAATCGGGCGGAACTCTATGTGCAAGCTGCCGGTGTCCGGCTTGGCAAAGTGCTTACAATTAGCGAGCAGCCAATTGAACTTCCCCAGCCTCGACATTTTGGGCCAAGCCTTGCCAAGGAAGCTGTTTCCTCAGTGCCCGTAGCAACCGGTGAACAAGAGTTCCGTGCCCGGATCCACTTGGTTTTTGCTCTTGAAGACAAGGAGTAGATGGTTTTCATGTCTTCAATGGTAGCCAAGTATTCCGTGTAATTGGTTGATATTTATAGTTCATTTGGATAGCCGATAGGTTGGTCTTTAGATAGGTTACTACAACAAATCAGAACACAAAGCCTGCCTTTTGCTGGCAGCATATGCGCGTTTATCATTTAGGGCTGAGGGGCGGCCTAACCCGCCCGTTTCGGCGTGTTTAACTGCCAATTCGCTTGGTTTTTGCATGGATAGGGGTCAACCAGTTGGCACGAAGTTGAAAACCTGACTAACCCGGAGTTTTTTTGTATTGCACACCAATACTGAATTTGCGTGTGATTTAAGGCAAGAAGAGAAAATTCTCGATCAAAGCCAAATGGCTTTGTGCTCATGACATTAGGAGGCTGACAGTGGCGGGGGAAGATGTCAAACGAAGGCTTGCGGCAATTTTCAGTGCTGACGTAAGAAATTATAGTCGTCTCATGCGCGATGATGAGACGGCGACCGTCAGAACATTAAACGCCTACCGTGAGCTCATGACTGCACTCGTTCGGCAACATCATGGCAGAGTAGTGGATTCGCCGGGAGATAACCTTTTAGCAGAGTTTGCGAGTGTGGTTGATGCGGTACAAGCGGCTACAGCTATTCAGAAAGAGCTTAAAGTCAGGAATGCCAACCTGCCGAAAAATCGTAAAATGGAGTTTCGTATTGGAATAAACCTTGGAGACATCATCGTGGAAAAGGATCGAATTTACGGTGATGGGATCAATATTGCGGCCAGAATTGAGGGTTTGGCTGATCCGGGAGGAATCTGTATCTCACGGACTGCCTACGATCAAATAGAAGACAAGCTGCCCTTAGCTTACGAATATCTTGGAGAAAAGACTGTCAAGAATATCCCCAAGCCAATCCGCGCCTATAGAGTTTTAATCGAGCCTGAGGGGTTTGCCAGGAAGTGGAGGAGGAAAAGGACCGCAGAACGCCCAGGAAAGGTCGTAGACCGAGATGAATTCAGAATCGAAAGACACGGTGGCACAAAAGATATATCAGGAAATAATTCATTACGTAACAGTACGAGGAAAAAATTGATAGCATTAATCTTGTGTTTATGCTTCGGAGTGTTCGGTGTTCACCGGTTCTATGCGGGCAAAAGCAAGAGTGCTAAGGTTCAGCTTTTTACCGTAGGTGGCCTTGGAATCTGGTTCCTCATAGATCTCGTCCTTATTATTGTAGGAGAGTTTGCCGATGATGAAGGAAGGAAAATAAGGGAGTGGGTATGAAAAACTACAATGAAAAAGGTATATCGTGAAGAAACTAATCTTGGCGCTTATTCTTAATCTCAGCGTCAGTTTCTCTGTTTCAGCCGAAACTTCATTGTGGAAGGTGCAATTCCAAACATCCACGACATACATTGGAGGCACTTGTCATGTATTGCGACAATCTGATTACCCTTTACCAGAGGAATTTGAGAGAGCATACGCGGACAGTGATGTAATTGTTTTCGAAACGGAAGTTGACAAGCTGGATAGCCCGGAAATACTGGAGATAATAACCACAACGGCATTTATAAAGATGATGTGAGTCTTGACAAAGTTTTATCGAATAAGACCTACGATCTTCTAAAACGGTATTGTGAAGCTTCGGGGATTCCAGTCCGTTTATTGAACAGATTCAAGCCGCCCATGGTTGTTTTAACGCTGTTAGCGTTAGAATTGCAGAGACTGGGTGTGGATCAAACGGGTGTGGACATTTACTTTCATAATAAGGCAACAAATGAAGGAAAAAAAGTTAAATGGTTAGAGAGCGTTAAGGAACAAATGGAGTTTGTCTTATCGATGGGGAAAGGTAACGAAAATGATTTCATTGAGCAATCAATTAGAGACTTAAAGAAAACAAAGGAAATAACTAATGAATTAATTGTTGCCTGGAAGCAAGGCAATGATGACAAACTATATTCATTATTTGTATCACAAATGAAAGATGATTACCCGGATCTTTATAAGACCATGCTGGTTGAGCGGAACAGGCAATGGCTGCCAAAGATTGAACGCTATGTCCAAGACTCCCAAAAAGAACTTGTTTTGATCGGCGTAGGACATCTCGTTGGTGAAGAGGGAATAATCCAATATTTAAGAAGACAGGGTTATAGAATCAACAAATTAGATTAGCTCTACAAATAATTGTGAAAACCGAGATTTAATCTTTCAATCCTTGATCATAGCTTCTAATCTAGCGGGACATTCAACGATATTGATGTGGTGATTAATTTGGGTATTCTGCAGTTCGCCGATTCTCAAGCTTACATCTGGTAGTCAAAGCTCTTAGGGGCTTTTCTCATATAAGGATTTGGAAACAACATACACTTTCGGACCCCCATAAAGTGTCCTGACCTATACTTGATTTGACATAATCGGAAAGTAAGTTAAGACTTAGATTGACAATATGATATCATAGCTTGTTAAGGGCCTACCGAAGTTTAGATATGTTGGAGCAAATCTGTATCCCATACAGTAATCCAAAATTACTGATCAGCATAAATCGGTAAGTCACCGCCTCTGACTCTGGTTTTCGGTCTACTATTTTCCTCTCATACGTTTTTTGACGGTCATTTAGCAGCCATTAGGATACGAGTCCGAGTTGGCGTAGAATTGTGCTTACGTCGTAGTAATCGCGGCCTCTGATGACTTTTCCGTTCTCGATCTGCATAACGCTGCAATATGGCACCTCAATCTTGCGGTTAGTCGGAGGGAAATCACCAATGGCGGTTTGCAGCGGTCCAGTATTCGTGCCGCTGTTAGTAAACTCAACAACGACCCAATCGCCTTCAGCGATAACGTTGGTGATCTCCACTGTTCCATCTGGAAACGCAGTGCGCCATCTTTCGTAATCATGTCGATACCCTTCGGGTCCGCGCTGAATTTCTCCCCTCGGAACATCGACAAATTCACAATCATCTGCAATCACAGCCGCCCCTCGATCCGGATTGCGTTCAGCCCAAGCTTCGTGAAAGGTGCGGGCAACAGAGATGTTGTCGAGTGAAGACATCATGACCTCCTTGTGGGAACAGATTTTTCACGCTCGTAACATCGAGCCTTTGTTACCTTATAGTTTCGGTATTGGATGCCATCAGCATGGCTAACAATGTTGATAATGGAAAATTTTAATTTTATCGATAACGTAGCGAGAAGATTTTCCATTTATCTTGGCATTATCCCAGTGTAACTGCAAGTTTGGATATATTGAGAATATGTGCAAAATCGTGAAAATTCAGATATGTAGATGATACTCCAACTCTGGCTAAAATATCATGAGGAGGGGTTGTCAAGTCAACTAAATCCTGGTTTTGACTTTTGTCAAATCATCTCCGTCCTCCGACACATAAGGTCCACAAGAAGTTGTAATTAGCCTTTCTTTACTTCAACCCCACCCTATGTAAGACGCCACACCAATGTTCCTTTTGGGCTTGGTTTTTATGGGGTAATCTCTTTACATACCATACAGAGAGAACTTGGAATTTATCCTTAGCAGTTCTGCAGTTGCTGCACGGCTCTCCAATTCTCGGCAAGACATATCATGAGCGGGGAAAGAGCAATGTAAGCAGGCAGACTTTTGGGCTCCTCGAGTTGACACGATATATTAAGCATCTCATTTGTCCCTCCCCAAATTGCGCTACTGCATTCCAGTTAAGGCAAAGTAACGCACCAAAGGTCAAACTGGCATGCGAATCATCCTGACGAGAAAGTAATCAGACTTCATTTTTTGTGCAAAAATCGTAACCGACTGCGTATAAATTGTACTTGTGAGCCTTTCACCGTAATTTAAGCTAAGAGCTCAAAAATTTTAAAAGATCCAAAGAAAATGCACAGCCATTCCATTATAAGGTAGCATAAAGGTTTTATTCGCTTTTTGCCGTGAATTAAAATCAATTAACAATCCAGAATTTAATGTTTTTCACTGGCACGGATTTTGAATAATCAAAGGAATACTTAGGGTAAGTTCTAGACTGAAAATGTGGAATAGGAAATGGGAAAATCAAACACACGGAGTTGTGCGCCACCATTGGTTGAATAAGGATTACAGAAATGAGGTAAATCCAATCATGCAAATTACCATAGCAAACCCGCAAAAAGGAAGGCTGGAGACAATTGATATCGAGTTCACCGATCAAAACACAACCTGGTTTGATGATGCAGATAACCATAATGGTATTTACATGATTACCGATATTAGGGGATGTTTATTGATCAGTGAGCGGGACTATTCTTTTCCGATTTTAATTTATGACAAATCAAGAAAAGATATTAATTATGACCAAAAAAAGGCCAGAGAACTAAGAAGTAGGTATGAATTGTCAACGTTCTTTTAAAAGTGAACCATTTCCGGTCGTGAAAACTGAGTCACCTTACCCCATATTTTATTTTCCCTCTAAAGCTTGGGTAGTGGTTTTTCGCAGAAGCCTGTAGCTGTTCCCCCCGATATCAATACCGCCTCTTTGTCAATCAACGCCGTCAGGAGCCGACTCAGCCCGGTCTCAATCGCATTTGCAAGAAGTACCTCAGCAAAACACTGCCATCTAAACGTCTCAAATACATCAGACCTGTGCATTCCTTTCGCCATTCACGCGCTATGGATCTGCTCTATCAGGGAAAGGCCCTCACGGATATCCAGAATCGCTTGGGACATCAAGACATTCAGTCCATAACGATTTACCTCCACTTTGATCTCAATCGCCGCAGGCACACACAGAAACAATTCATCAGACACATGGATTCGCTCTTAAGCCTTGATCCAAAAATAGAAGAACTACTTCATTGGGAAAGTGATAAGACATTATGGCTCGGCTGGATAGTTTCTAGACCACCGGGAGATAACCAGCTTTGCGCGGAGAGGTGCGAACAGTGCAAAAAGATTGTGCTACCAGTTGAAGATTTGACATCCTGGAAGTCATCAATAACCTACTATTATCTTTGATTATCCCAGCTTTCTCAATGCAATCACCAGAAAACTCCTCTATTAAATGACTTAGGCCAACTGATAACATAGTTTGGGTATTCTGGAATTCACCCCCATCCCAGATTACAAAACAAAGTCATGTCTAAATTCAACAAGTTACCATGAAGTATATGGCAAGTATTCTGGAAAAGGGAGAGCAGATGTAAAAAGAAGCATCGTTTGGGTAACCTTGAATTGACGGACTTTTGAGTATTGTGATGGTAATCGAAACTCAGGGGTGGCTCTGGCAACCCCAATATTCTGTGGCTTTTAACCTAGGGCAATCTGGTAGATAATCCGGATCTAGCAGGTCCGAGAGAGACGGTTTCCCTTGACATTCAACCCGTATTGGCTATTCTGAAAGTGTTGTTTTCCCCAACCTTAAACCTTCATTCAGGAGGTCCCCAATGGAAAGACTCTTCAAAATGTGCCCGCCCATCTCCTGAAGGAGCAACGGTTCTGTCAGGAGTCCTATGTTTCACCCTACCTCCGCCCAAATTGATTCTTCTTTGGTTATTCGCTTGGGGGGCTACAAAAATGAAATGCCCAAAATGCCACTCGGAGAATAGAGAAGGTGTTAAGTTCTGTGAAGAATGCGGCAGTAAAATGG
>CP070700.1:1491419-1494149 GCA_020349865.1 Desulfobacteraceae bacterium | reverse complement strand
ATACAGTGTGTTCCGTTTAGAGGCACTGATGTGGGGCCAACCCATGACCTTCTGGGTCGATGAATCGGGTACCGTGCTGAAGGAGAAAGGCTTCATGGGCCTTACCCTGATCAAGTCCAGTGCAGCCAGCGCGCCACGCGGTATCAAGGGAGGTGGGGGAACGGATTTTTATGAACTGGCCGCTATCAATGTCAAAGGTAGGTTGCAAGACCCAGATAAATTGACCTACCTAAAACTCAAGGCAGAGGGCTTGGCTGAGGGTCATTTTGATGCCAAGATTTTAGGCCGGGGCAGACAAAGATTTCGATCAGGAATTATTGAAGTTTTACAGGAGAAAATGCCAATAACTTCCGGGTATATCATGCCATACCAGGACACTTCCGGAAAAATGAAGCCCTTTACAGAGCCTGAAATCAACATTGAAAGCGACCATAAGTTAATAACAGAAAAGGCCCGTGAGGTTATTGGTAATACAAGGGATCCCCTTGTTGTGGCGAGAAAATTGATGTCCTGGGTTTACAGAAATGTGGAAAAGATACCGGTAATAACCGTCCCAAGTGCATTGGAGGTCTTTAAGACCAGGGTTGGAGATTGTAATGAACATGCCGTGCTGCTTACGGCATTACTAAGAGCCTCAGGCATACCGGCCCGGGTGAGTGTGGGGATTGTGTATGCCCGGGGGAAGTTCTTTTACCATGCCTGGAACGAAGCTTTCCTGGGAACCTGGATATCCATTGATGCAGCCCTGAATCAAACTCCCACTGACGCTACCCATATTAAACTTGTTGAGGGAGGGTTAGACAAGCAAGTGGACATTATTGGATTAATCGGAAAGTTAAGACTTGAAATTGTAGATTATGGATATGATTAAAATCATTGGATTAACTAAGGTTTACAAGGGCCTCCGTGCTGTTGATCAAATTAATCTGGAAGTTAAAAAAGGGGCTATCTTTGGATTCCTGGGGCCGAACGGTGCGGGAAAAACCACGACTATAAAGATGATGGCAGGGGTGATCAAGCCCACCTCAGGACGAATTATCATCAATGGCATGGATCTCGTCGCGAAATCTTCGGCCGTTAAGCGATGCGTGGGTTTTATTCCCGACCGACCCTTTGTGTATGAAAAGTTGAGCGGCTTGGAATTCCTCCGGCTCATCGCAGGCCTGTATCGCGTTGATCAAAAACCCACGTTGAATCATTATACTTCGGAACTGCTGGAACTCTTCGACCTGAGCCACTGGAAAGATGAGTTAATCGAAAGCTATTCCCACGGCATGAAACAACGGCTGGTTATGTGTGCATCTTTGCTTCATAGGCCCAAGGTCCTCATTGTGGATGAACCCATGGTTGGGCTGGACCCCAAGGCGACGAGGCTTGTGAAGCGTATGTTCAGGGAGCAGGCAAGTAACGGAACCACAATCTTCATATCCACCCACTCACTGGAAATTGCCGAGGAGATATGTGGGGAAATCGCAATTATACGGGCAGGTAAAATTATTGCAAAGGGGACCGCAGGTGCCTTGAAACGTCAGGCTGGCGTGGACGGTAGTCTTGAGCATATCTTCTTGAAATTGACAGAGGGAAAAAGGCTCGCACATGAAAGACCTCTATCTGCTCGTTAGGCTCAGATTCTGTGGCTTTAGAAACCAATTGGTCCGTTCAAAGGGAGGAAAAAGGAAGCGGGCCTTTATCTTGGGCGGGTTGGGTCTTGGCTTTTGCTGCGCCATGTTCGTTATTTCCTCCCGTGTTTTAACCCATTTTCAGTCTGTCGAAGTCATTGGAGATCTCCTGGCCCGATATCTTCTGTCCATGATTCTTATGACTTTTTTCTCCCTGCTTATTTTCAGCCATATCATAACCGCACTTTCCAATCTCTACCTGTCTAAAGATCTCGAACTCTGTCACTCCACTCCTGTATCCGTGGAAGAGCTTTTTATGTCGCGGTCTATCTACACGCTTATGGATAGCTCGTGGATGCTCCTGATTTTCGGGCTGCCGGTCTTCATGGCTTATGCCTATGTGTATCAACCAGGTATAGGCTTTTATTTCGCACTCCTTCATATGAATCTGGCCATGGTCATTATTGCCGCTGGCATAGGAATCCTTGTTACTATGGTCCTTGTATATGTATTTCCAGCGCAGAGGACAAAAGACCTCATCATGCTCCTGGCACTATTTATGATCGTGGCCCTTTACTTTTTATTTCGTTTTTTGAGACCTGAAAGATTGGCTGACCCGGAGACCTTTTTTAGTATCATGGAATATTTAAGCGCCTTGAAGGCGCCACAATCCCCATACATTCCCACCCAGTGGATCACGGAAATTCTCTGGGACAGTCTGACGGGCTCTGATGGGAAGGGCTATATGTTTGCGGTTATGCTCACCTGGGTCACAGCCTTTGCAATGGTTGTTATCAATGTATGGGTTGCCCAGGTTGTCTATTTTGATGGATTCTCCAAATCTCAAGAGGCAAAAAAGAGACGTGCAGGGGGAAAAAGGATCCTTGATATGTTCGTTAAGTGCCTTCAAAGACCCTTTGGCGATGATCTGGGCGCCATTATAGCCAAGGATATTCGAACCTTTTTTCGGGATAATACCCAGTGGTCCCAGTTGGTCCTGCTCACGGCATTAGTGATTGTTTATGTGTACAACTTTAGCGTGTTGCCTCTGGATAAGAGCCCGATTCAATTGAATTTTCTCCAGAATGAGCTGGCCTTTCTGAACATGGGT
>CP070700.1:1481108-1491319 GCA_020349865.1 Desulfobacteraceae bacterium | reverse complement strand
ATCGTGACCTGATAAAGACCGATGAAGACAGAAAGGCATTCGAAGATGCATACAAAACCGTGAGGACCATTTATGTGTTTGCCGAGGATCACCTCTTTTGGGTTGAGCACTGGCTCCATACCATCTGGTTTGCCAAGATAAAAGAATTTGGAAGTCTCCTGGTCAATAGCGGAATGCTCGATGAAGTAGATGACATATTTATGTTCAATCGTTACGAGGTACCCGAGATCCTTACGGAGGTGGCCACCGCTTGGGCTTTGGGAGTGGATGTACCCATGAGAAGTAATTACTATAAGGCAAAGGCCGAGAAAAGGAAAAAGATTCTTGAGGCCGCCAGGAAGTGGAATCCAACCCCTGCACTTGGGGTTCCTCCCGAGGAAGTGGCAGAACCATTTACCGTCATGCTGTGGGGAGTTACCACGGATAAGGTCCAGGAATGGCTCAAGGGGGCCGAAGCGCCCACTGGCGAGGAGGTTTCGGAGCTCAAAGGCTTTGCCTCTTCAGCAGGCGTTGTTGAAGGCCCTGCTCGGGTGCTTAAGAATCTCGCGGAGATTATAGATCTTCAACCGGGAGAGATCCTGGTTTGCCCTTGCACCAACCCTTCCTGGGCACCTGTGTTCGGGAAGATTAAAGCTGCGGTTACGGACATTGGTGGGCTGACCTGCCACGCGGCTATCGTATCCAGGGAATATGGCCTGCCATCCGTTACCGGCACGGGAGTCGCCACATCGGTTATCAAGACAGGTGATATCATCAAGGTTGAAGGCGATACGGGTGTGGTCACTATTGTTAAGAAAGCATGATAAATAGGAAATGGAGTTTTGGGGTAATGGAGTATTGGACACAAGAATTGATATCATCGTTCCAATACTCCAACACTCCAACCGGAGTTAAGCTCCGTGGTTAGACGGAGGAATAGATGGGGTACATCCTCAATTTTAAGGACGTAGATAAAAATTCACTTCCACTTGTTGGAGGGAAGAATGCCAGCTTGGGAGAAATGATTAAAGCTGGCATTCAAGTCCCACCGGGGTTTGCCGTAACCACTGACAGCTATCTTGGGTTTATAACGGATACAGGACTAGAGAATAAAGTATTTGATATCCTCTCCAATATGCCTCCCGATGATGTAGAATCCCTTAATAGAGCAAGTGCCGAAATTCAGGGGTTAATCAATAATGCCTCTTTACCCGATGAAATTAAGTCCTCCATAGCGGAAGGGTATTCTCTGCTTTGCGAGAAATGCTCAGTTGAAACCGTGCCAGTGGCGGTTCGTTCCAGCGCAACGGCCGAGGACCTGCCCACGGCAAGCTTTGCTGGACAGCAGGACACATACCTCTGGGTTGAGGGAACGAAGAAGGTTATCGACAGTGTCCAGAGGTGCTGGGCCAGCCTGTTCACACCGCGCGCCATAGATTACAGAAATAAGAATGACTTCCCCCACGAAAAGGTATTAATAAGCGTCGGGATACAGAAAATGGTCAATTCAAGGGCGGCCGGGGTTATGTTCACCATTAGTCCGACAGACGGTGACCCGTCCAAGGTCGTCATTGAAGGTAGCTGGGGATTGGGGGAAACAGTGGTGGGAGGGACAGTAAACCCTGATAAATTTGTCGTGGATAAGGTGGTTATGGAGACCAATGAAAAGACCATATCGGCCAAGCATACTAAATGTGTTTATGATCCTGGCAAGGGAGAGGTGGTTAATGTTGATGTGGAACCGGATATGCAGTCCAAATGCTGTTTGGAGGACAAGGAGATAATAGAACTGGCAAAAATAGCAAGAGAAATCGAAAAACACTATGGTCGAGCCATGGACATAGAGTGGGCCATTGATAAGGACTTCTCTTTTCCGGAAAGCGTATTCATTGTACAGGCCCGGCCGGAGACCGTCTGGAGTCAGCGCAAGAAGGAGTCTGTTATCGGGAAAAAGAGCGGTTACCAACTGCTGATGGAACAGGCAATGAAACGTATCAAGATTCAAGGCTAAAATATCCTAGCCACACAGATGTGTATATTCTGCATGCCTATAGATGAAAATTTGCAATACCTTTGCCCGATGGGAACAGGGCCTTCAGCAAGGGAAAGGGCCGGTTGGGGTGAGAACTTGAAGAAGGGGTTGTAAACGTGTCAGAGAGCAGTCTGTTAGATGGCAAAAAGATTCTCGCGGTAGACGATGAACCTGATATTTTAGAAGGGCTGGAAGAGTTACTGTCCATGTGCGAAGTTGTAAAGGCATCCACATTTGAAGAAGCCAAAGACCTGTTGGAATCCCAGAATTTTGATATAGCAATTCTGGATATAATGGGAGTTGACGGTTACGGCCTGTTAGACATCGCTAATCGGAGAAATATCACAGCCGTCATGTTGACAGCCCATGCATTTACTCCTGATAATCTCGTAAAATCCATTAAAGAAGGAGCTGCCTCGTATCTCCCCAAAGAAGAACTAACGAATATTGCAACTTTCTTGAATGATGTATTGGAGGCCAAGAAAAAGGGAGAAAATGCTTGGGCTCCCTGGCAGGAGAGATTGCCTACATCTTATTTTGAAAAGAAATGGGGCGCAGCCTGGCAGGATACGGACAAGGAGTTCTGGGAGAGATTCAGGGCCAGCATTAAGACAAGGCGATCTCAATCCAAGAATACTAAATTTTCAATGTTATGAAGAATGTCAAATCACTCTTGTCAAAAATAATTTTTTGTTCCGGACAGCTTCAAAGGTTGACTTAGGAGGACTTAAGAACAGCTGTTCATTTTATAAAGTGAAAGGAGGCAAAAATAAATCTATTTTAATAACTAATCAACATATTTGATGAAAGTTTTAAAACACAATCGAGAGATCGGCGTCAACGTGACCTTCACCTTGGGTAAGCCACCAACAATAATAACCCTGTTTTTTGCCAGATGCTATCCGAAAACCGGGGCTTTCTAAGAAAGAGGCCCCATAGAGAAGAGGAGGAAATGCAATGGACGAATCGACAACTACTGCACGTTGGACCATTCCACAGCCCTGGCGTGGGCTCTTCGGTGTTGCAGTTACGGTGGGTTACGCGTTTTTGATCACGGCCATTTTTGATCTGAAAACGTTTAACGGCTTTTTCACACTCCTCATCATGTCATTTGTGCCCGTTCTGGTTATGGTCGGGATGGGTTGGCAGCGTGGCACATATCCCTCAACTGAGGGGCTGCAGCAGCCATGGCGCGGATTGCTGTTGACGGCTTTTGTGGTTCTCATTGGAACCATTGCAGCTTATTTTATTCTTAATTTTCTGAGTCGCGGCGCTGCACAACCCTTCACAAACGTTTATTCAATCACCGTGGTCATTACAACGTTTTTTCTCGTTATCGCATTTGGCTTGTGGCCTTTTGACAAGCTGCCGCTCAGTGGCAGAGGATGGCTGACATTAGTCTTGGCGTATGTGCTCATGTGGTT
The DNA here is from genome assembly GCA_020349865.1 of Desulfobacteraceae bacterium. The sequence goes on along the minus strand of CP070700.1, from coordinate 1,487,884 downwards.
CCTTTTAAAGCTATTTTTCTGTTTTGATCTATTGTCTTTTCCTGCCGGAGACTTCCCGTCTACCGTTAAAGCTGTTCCCTTCTACGCCAAAGGCGGTCCACTGGCCCCATTTGCCGACATAGCGCCAAGCGGACTCTTCCGTTGGGAATGCGCCATTTCGTTCTATTTCTGGATGCTCGTTTTTCTTTTTGTGTTTGCGGCACTGGGTATGTGGCCTCTCAACAAAGTCGCGGGGATCATGAAGCAACCTGTGCTGGGAATCGTTTTGGTCATAATATGCGCGATCCTGGCCGTTATCTCCTATGGAATAGGTGTCAACGGCCTAAAAATTGAGCCGCTCAACTTCATGCTCGTGGGCGTCTGTTTTCTCTACGGATTACTGATGATGATGGTAATGTTCCAGATGTGGCCGGGCCGCGCACTTCCCGGTCCCGGGGCGGGATTCGTGAACATACTCATAGCCATCGTCATTGGCATTATCGCCTATTATGCATATAAGGCTTTCGCTTTGTGGCATTTTGGGGACGCCGGATTGAAATACCCAAACAACGTATTTGTTCTGGCCAATATGATGCTGGGTCTGACCTTTCCGGCCTGGGCCTGCTATGGGGACCTGTGGGATTTCTGGCCTTTGCCGCCAACACCGCCTCCGCCTGATTCGCCTAGCCCCGAGTAACATGGTATTAATAGGCATCCCTCTTCTGAGGGATGCCTATTCGAGTTAGCTGACGATGGCGAGGCCAGAGCCTTATTCCTGAGGCACGGCAAAGACTAATTTGTAAGTGCCAACACATCGCTTATCCCGCGTCTGATTTTGTTCATCATGACTTCCTATCAAAATTTAAAGCAACGCAGGCCTTAATCAAAAAGTCAAAACGCTTCCAGCTGACCCAAGCACAAAGCGATTCCCAAAATGATGTGCCAGCTCACCAGCAGCCTTAAAGCCCGTACAATGGGAAACACCTATCATGTCAACAGAAAACTCTTCCAGTCTGTCCATGAATGTTTGTATATTATCAGTGTCGGAAAACATGAGATGAGTCCCTCCTAAAACGGCACTAAGTTTGTGGATGCCCATTTTGTGTTTGACGTGATCTAATATATTCAAGACTCCTGCATGGGCGCACCCGAGAAGCAATATAGGCGAACCATCAATTTCCAAAAGAAGACTGGCATCGTCCTCCATAGGATCGGAAACGAATTTGTTGCCTTTGGGGATAACGAGGTAAGGATCAGTTGGCAGCTGTGCAGCAATACGATCTATCTCGGCAAGAAACCGTATCCCGGAATATATTTCTTTAGTATGTTTCACAAAGTGAAACGCTGCTCCTAATTCCTCCAGCTCTTGCCGGGAATATGAACAGCCGACATAGTGCGGAGCCTCACTCGGATCTTTTCTGTTGAGTGCCATATGTTGTGAAAAAACTGCACTGTGGGCCACGATTTTCAGCCCGTCGGATTCCTGGACAGCCCATTTTAGGCCTCCTGTATGATCATAATTCCCGTGACTTAGTACTATTCCATTCAAGCCCTTAAGGTTTTTACCCAAGGCCTTTAAGTTATGCGGCGATGACATTCCGGGGCTGGTATCCCATAAATACTTTTCGTTTCCTCTTTCTATCATTACACAAAAACCATGTTCTCCGATTAGCCCTGACTTCCCAACATAATTATCACATAATATTGTAACAATAGTCTTCATCTCTCCCCTTCTCAGAATTATTTTGCAAGGACTTCACTCATCGAGCCATAATACTCTGCCTTCCAGGTCAAGCAAAAGGGGGAATTGAAGAGCAGCTCTCTCCAACACCCCCTTGTTTTGAATTCATACCTTCGCATATTTTGCAATCAACAGGAAGGCTTTTCAGTTTCTTCTATGCCACCTGCTCTTCAATCCTTTTAGAGAGGCTCGTAGCATCACCCCAGAAGATGCAACCTGAGGGACACACCGTGCTGCAGGCGGGTGCTTGGCCGTTCCGGTGTCTTTCATAACAGAGGTTGCACTTAAACCCAGATTGTGCGGTAGAATCCGTAGCGAGGCGCAGAAAACCATAGCGAAACGCGCAGTTGGAGCGATTTTGTGACGTAGGCATATTAATAAATATGTCGAGGAGCAAAATCGGCAACTAAGCGTTGCAGCAAGGATTTTCAAGTCGCAGTAGGAGACTGCTGCACAATCTGGGTTTATTTCGATATTGTCGCAATAACCGCGTGCGACTCCTTTTGTTGCTCTAATGATCTTTTTCAAAGGGGCATTGACACGCCAATAAAAGACGGAAAAGAGCTTTAAGACATCCCGTGGCATTACCCCAAAGGTTCCCATAGGTGAGTTAGTTGATAAGGTTTCCCTTTTTCGGAGAAAACATAGGGTTAGATGCCCTTGTATGTCAAGAGACAATGGGGCGAAGATACGAGGCCTTCGATGGTAAGCAATTGTGCGGGACTGGTGAATATTGCCAGAGATAGGTTAATGGATGTTTCTGTCAGTGAAATGGTTGGACCTGTTGCTACTTCGCCTTAATTTCATAGCAGTGTCCATCCAGAAATGGCCCTTTTTCACAATCTCAGCGTCAATCCGCCTCAGGCGGATCAATCTGCTTGATTCCTTGTGCGACGCACTACCGTAGGTCTCCGCGTAATCCTTTGATTTCTTCGCATCGCTTCGCGGTGACTCAGTCCCACTGCTTCGCAGCGGGTTCCCTGAAGCCTAGATCTTGCAAAAAATTTCTCATTTCTGAATTGGACACTTGATAGTGACTTTATTTCATTTATGGATGGGCACCAACTACTTTCTTCTGATGACAGGGGGGACAGAAATGGCGACGCTTCCATGACCAGGCCAGTAAAAACTCATGACCACAGTCTTAGCATCCGACACAGAAAAAGCCATTATATAGGTCGTCATGATTTAAGATAACGTTATATAACCTGTCGGAAATATATCCGGGAAAACCGTACTGTTTAGCAAAACGCTCATCGTACACTTGTTCCAACGTTTCAAGACTTGCCCTGTTAAATGGAGTGATCAAGTCCCTCATAATATTGTCAATCCAGAGCGTTGTGAGTTTGATAAACAGGCGAGTGTCGGGCATGAATTGTTCTGCCTGGAACAGACTGATGATTTACACGACAGTCAGTACGTAAATCAAGGTAAGAAACAGAAAGAATCATAACGGCAGAAATTAAATCAAGTCCTGCAACTTTGGCATTGTCAGGCTGAGTAAGGGAGTGGCTCAAGCGGTATTTTTTCCTATCGCGCTGGGGAAAAATACCCGTCTTATAGGGCTTTTTCTTATGAAATTGAACCTTTTCCTCTATGGACAACCTGAATGGAAAAGGTGATAGTGCCTTAAAAACAGAATAATAATCTTGAGCATTTAAAGGCAGGATTCTGTTTGATTTTAGGGCAACCAAAATAACGGAGGATATCTCAGTGAGAATAGATCGAGGCATTAGAAACATACCCGAAAAGGACAGAGGAGCCAAACAAGCGAAGAGAGCCTCCATAACTGGCGCAATGGAACATAATCAAAAAAAGCATTTCCTTGATATGACAGCGTTGATTCGAAGTATTCAACGTGCTGAAGGTAATGTCGACTGTTTTCAAAGGGAACAGACCAATTGCGATCAGGTCGATTGCGCCTGGCATTCTTACTGCCTGGAAGACAATAACACTTCTTAACAGAATGATAATAAAAAACAAGGAGGTAGGAAAACCGGGAAATCACCTTAGACTGGAGGGTACCATGTATAAAATCCTTGTTGTAGACAATGAGGAGGCCATCCAGATACTTTATGCCGATGAACTAACAGAGGAAGGCTACGAAGTGATCGCCATCGGAGATGGCTCACAGGTAATGCGCCTGATTGAGCAAAGAAGTCCCGATCTGATCGTGTTGGCAGTTAGGTTGGGCAAATATGACGGGCTCGATCTTCTCCAGGACATACGAAATACCTACTACAATATCCCCGTTGTTTTGTGTTCGGCTTATCCTCACTTTAGATACGATCCAAGATCCATCGCAGCAGATTACTATGTATTAAAGAGCTCAGATTTAAGGGAGTTGAAACAAAAAGTAAGAATGGCTCTTGAAGGCTGTTTGCACATCCTGCGAAGAACGACGGCTGGCAATGTAAAGCAGATGGTCACTCCCTCACAGGGCGCATTTTGATGTATCGCCGGGCCGAGGTTTTCAGATCTTTATGCTTTTTGCAGGGAAAGAGGAATCGAAGTTATGGCATCTAATTTTAAAATTTCCATGCATCGCAGCAGTGATAATCTTCACCTGAAACTATTGGGCGATTTTGATGGCACATCAGCATGGCAACTGCTCAATGTACTCAAGAAAAACACTGATGGTGTTTATAGGGTGATTATTCATACCAATTGTCTCAAGAACATTTGTCCGTTTGGGCAGGATACATTTAGGCAAAACCTGGCCGGACTAAAGGCCCGCACCGTTCAAATCCTTTTTACAGGCGAAAATGCACGCCTGATCGCACCCGAAGAAAAATTATGCATGTGAAGCCCCTATCCCGTGACTTTCTATGGACAAGTCTTGTACGTCTTTAGTATCCTGACTGCCCGAAAAAAGATGATCAGGGCCCTCTACAACCTAATGATGATTTTTTCGTAACACTTTAGCTCTTTAGAAATAAGACAGGAAGGGCCGTGGGGATCTCTTTTTCAAAAGCCGCATCACAAAAATTATACAAAGCTCGTGGAACGCCCCCTGGTCCTGGAACAGGGGTGCTGAGCAGGCCCGCCAGGGATTATGGCGGGTAGGCAGAGAAGGCGGCCTCTTTTATGAAGGTTCCCTTCCGGGGCTGTCCTGGGCTGAATTTTATGGCCAATCTGCCGTTCAATAGAATGAGGCATGCGGCGAGCTCAGCCGAGCGGCCGGCTTATGCGGCTTTTGAAAAAGAGATCCCCATGGCCCTACAATCCACGGTTGGTTTTTCAAAATCTAAGGTGTTATGATAATTCTATAAAACTATATGGCAAAGGAAAAATTTCCAAAAACCCAGGCCATTAGGGCGATGAGTCAACATAAAATTGGCTTTTCCATACGCCCCTATAAATATATAGAAAACGGGGGAACTGCGGTAGCGGCCAAGGAGTTGAATGTGGATGAGCATCTGGTTATAAAGACGCTTGTAATGGAAGACGGAAATGGTAATCCTTTCTTAATATTTATGCATGGTGACAAAAAAGTTTCAACTAAAGCACTTGCCAGGGCCTTGGGTGTGAAGACGGTCAGACCCTGTGACCCTCAGGTGGCACACAAACATACAGGATATTTTGTGGGGGGAACTTCTCCTTTTGGGACAAAAAGACCTTTAAGGACCTGTGTTGAAGAGACTATTATTGATCTTAAAAAAATCTTTATCAATGCAGGGAAAAAAGGACTGCTGGCAGAGATTTCCCCAAAGGATCTGGTGAAGGTTCTTAAACCCATACCGGTGAATGTGGCACTATGAAGATGCCCCCCAGATTTTCCTTTAATGCTGGCCCTGCATACCATATCCAGTTTGCATCCGGAAAAACCCTATACGACGCGTGCTCCTGCATAGCGATCTCTAAATGCTTCATCAAGGCCTTCGCGATCCATCCTGACAGCAAGCGGTAGATAACCCATTATGTCCTGGGCCGTTATCCCATCCTCACCTTCATATTCCGCAGCCAAATCTCCTGCAAGGCCATGGATGAAAACCCCCTTCCTCACCGCGTCCTGAACAGATAGCCCAAGGCCGAACATGGCGGCAATTGCCCCTGTAAGGACATCTCCCGAGCCCGCCGTTGCCATGCCGGGGTTTCCGGTCATATTGATAAAAACCCTTTCATCGGGATACCCTATCAGCGAATGACCTCCTTTCAAGACAATCGTTGCATTTAGCTCCCTGGCAGTCCGCTGCAAGACATCGATCTTATTTATATCTATCTCGGGGATGCCAGTATTGGTGATTCTGGACATTTCGCCTAAATGCGGCGTGAGTATGGTTTCTGCTTTCCTTGCCTTTAAAATTTCTAAATCATCGCAAAGCGCCGTAATGCCGTCACCGTCAACTATCAGGGGTTTTATAATCTCAGCGGCCAATCTCCTGGCCAGTTTTTGAGTTTCTTCCTCCAGAGACAGCCCGGGGCCCATGACAACCATATCCATTTTCTCTGAAAGCTCAAGCAAAGCGTCACCGTTTTCAGCAGAGATGGTTCCCGATTCTGTTTCTTTCTGCGGGCAAAAGACTATCTCACTTCCCTTATTGGCAATAAAAGGCGTCATGGATTCGGGTGCGGCAAGGCGGGAATACCCACCACCGGCCTTTAGAAAAGAAAGGGCTGCAAAATAGGGTGCCCCGTAATAGCTCGCGGCACCTGCAATAAAAAGCATCTCACCAAGATCTCCTTTGTGGGCATCCTTGTCCCTGGGCGCGAGTTTCGGCGGATGGTTGATCTCAATTTTCATTGAATCATTGTTGTAGATTGCCGGCGGGAAGGATATGTGTGTAACGTACTGTTTTCCGCATAAATCATATCCTGGAAAGAGCATAGCCCCAATTTTTTGAAGCCCGAAGGTAATAGTATAATCCGCTTTCACCGCCATCCCCATTATTTTGCCCGTATCGCCGTGGATACCGGAGGGGATATCCACACTGAAAACGGTTTTTCCACTTTCGTTTATCAGCCCAATGACATTGCGATAAAGACCCCCAACAACCCGTGAGAGACCTCTACCGAAAATTGCATCCACGATCGCATCTCAATGAAAGACGTCCGT
>CP070700.1:1478299-1481008 GCA_020349865.1 Desulfobacteraceae bacterium | reverse complement strand
TAATACCGAAAAGTATGAGGCCAGCATCTGGGTGACAGGCTGTACACATGTTGTCAGTGTTTTCGCCGGTGATATGTGCCTTACGGAAGTGGTGAGCACGCCGGGCCAAATGCTGCCCTCACGCGGTTTGCTCGAACGCTTTCAATTCCGGGGACCCCGAACTCACAAATGCACCTTAAGCCAGGGGGCGAGTTATGTTACTGATTTTCAGGTCGAGAAGATGAGCCCCAATCTTTATCGGCAAAGTCATACCGACCTCGAACGCTTCGCGCGTAACCGCGGCGTCTTTGTGAAATTTCCGGAATTGGAAATCGAAGGACTTCAGCCTTTCTGCTACATTGATTTCGAGGCTCGACGTACGGAATTACATATCCATACCTTTGCGGCGTATCCCGACCAAGTCACGATGATAAAAACTCAATCACTGTTCGACCTTCGGTAACATAAACGTCGGATCAGTCAGGTCTCCAGCAGACTATCCACGTTCTTTCGCATATACACTTGTTCTTGTACAGTTCAAATGACACACGACGACCACAGAAGGCGAAATACTCCCCTCTTTCGACAATCTTATCGTTAACAAACCGCCGGATAAGGCAGAATAATATCCGAAACTATGAAATAAAAATCACGGTCGGTCTATGGTTCAGATACCTATTCCATAAGCCTGAAGAACGTGTTTAACGATATGGAATCTTGGCCTGAACAACCTAAACATCTTGGATGACATGTATTCCCGAGTGTGAAGACCCAACAACTGCTGCAAAGTCGAGCTTGCCTTGAGTGCATGTCTGTAAACACAAAGACCGTAAGGTAAAGCCAATAATTTTATGTGACGAGGCGTTGAACTCCATACAACATTTAGCAGGCCCGTCCATCCGATTTCATCATAGATGCTTGTCCTTTTCACTCCCTTGACCATAACCCCTGACTCCTTTCGTTTCCAACAACCCCAATATCTCCTATATTGCCCACATCACCCAAATATCCATACAGCCAATATGGTAATGTAATCGGGTAAGTACGTTTTCAGTAACCACATCTATAATAATGAGTATTTACCGGCAGTGTCATTTTCTGTCAAGATGAAAAATGAAAAAATAGTAAAAATATCCTATATTTTTTCGGACCATACGTCTTTGGCAGGTGCTCAAAAAATCATGAAACTCTTTTGAATGAAGACTCTCAGCCAGCCTTGACAGATGAAACTCGACGAATGAAGAATGGATCACTCAACTGTTCTGCAGTTGAACATTCTGTGTGAGGACGTCAAGTTTGCCGCGAATTTCCCCGGACATCCTGCTGTTTGGAAAGTCATTGATGATCTGTTGACCGACATCGAGCGCTTTGGTCCATTGCTTTTCAGTAACGGCGATTGAAAACTGCACGCCCAAATTATGGAGTTTCGTCCGAAACACGTCGCGAGCAGCTTCCTGCAAGGCCAATGCCTCATTGGGTGTAAGATAGGAGTCAAGCTCTTTGAGGATCTCCAGACTGCGATCGGTCTCCTGTGCTTGTATAGCATCATCCCATGCGGCCAACAGAACCCTTTTGCGACCTTGCTTCCTATCGAATAGGACCTGTCTCATTGCTTTGGCTTTTTCACTTTCCGGATGGGTCTTAATCAATCCCTCTATCTGCGCGCTTGCCCTGCCCCATTGATAGTCTTCGAGCAGTTTCTCGATATGTATGATGATCTGATTGACTCTTTCCTGGTCCGTTGCATCGTGATAACGATCGCATTGCGCTCGAAGCTGTTCGGCAAGGTCCCGGTATTCAGAACGTTCGGCAATCTCAGCGATGATTTCGTTAGCTGCCCCGAAATCCTGCTGCTGGAGTTTATCAAAAACGGCTTCCCGCAAGGATTGCCTGTCCACGTCGCGGAATGCAATGGCTTTTGCCGTTTCACTCACACGCGTGCTGTGATTGATCCGGGTTAGTTCCGAACTGATCGCTTCCAGCCTGCCCGCCACTTTTTCAATGTTCGTGCTATTGTCCTTAAGGACATCGAGAATCTTAAATAATCGTGAGACCATGGCCAGCAGCGCGCTGAGAAACACCAATGCGCCGAAAACTAACAAAAGCTGGAGCAAATCCGTGTGGAAATTCTGAAAGATGTTGGTGAAGAGGGTCAGTACACCAATGACCACCGCGATGCAGATAATCACGATATGCCACCTGTATCGCCGTAAGAAATCATCTTTTTCAGAGCTCATGATACACCTCTCGAAAAAAGACTTTTCACAACTCATTTCTAATATACTATATTACAAAGAAAGCCACTTTTTGTCAATCAAACTGGAAAAAACTTGATCGGTGAACAAGACAGCCTGAGCCAAAACTGAGCGGATAGCCGTTTATGAAAAATAAATATGGTTTTTGGGCTGTTTTAAGCGATTAATTGTCAACCAATGAACCTTTTTCTGCATCATAACTAGTATAGAATGGATCAAATGATTTATATTTCAGAAGGAAACCAAAATGAGAGCTTTTCAATGTGGACTCATACTAATGGGAACGGTGATGATTATTGCCGGTTGTGTAGCTGCGGAAAACGAGACGGTTAACGAGGAATCGGATAAGCAAGACATGGTCGTCCAGGGAAATAACAAGTTCGCCCTGGACCTCTACTCAAAGCTGCAAAGCCAGGACGGAAACCTGTTCTTTTCGCCCTATAGCATCTCGACGGCCCTGGCCATGACCTACGCC
>CP070700.1:1474144-1478199 GCA_020349865.1 Desulfobacteraceae bacterium | reverse complement strand
CAGGGTGGTTTTATTGTGGGCTTTGACAATGATACGCCATCTATTTTCCAGCGGCAGATTGACTTTATCCAAAAAAGCGGGATCGTTACGGCGATGGTTGGGCTACTGCAAGCGCCCCCTGGCACACGGTTGTATGAACGCCTGAAACGAGAGAACCGCTTGCGCGGTCAATTGACCGGGGATAACGTAAACGGGACAACCAACATTATCCCCATCATGAATCTCGATACATTGTGCGAGGGATACAAGGATATACTGGCACACATTTACTCCCCTGAGCATTACTATCGTCGCCTCAAGACCTTCTTGCAGGAATATAAGGCACCCGAGATTAAGGCATCACTGGACTTACAGCGCATTTTGGCATTTTTTCGCTCCAGCTACCACCTCGGCATCATAGGCAAGGAGCGAATCCATTATTGGAGACTCTTGATATGGACGCGTTTTCGACGCCCCAATCTGCTGTCGCTGGCCATCACACTTGCCATCTACGGCCATCATTTCCGCAAGATCTATGAACAACACATCCTTTAGACACCGGCAGCACCAGTCTGTAATGCCTGCAAATGATCCCGCCTGGGGGAGACCCTCACCCTCCGGCCCGGGCATACGTCCCGGAGGATATTGAAGAGATCGGTTATAAATAAAGAGGTAACAGTTTAGCTGTGTGAAAACAGTGCAAAAAGGGAGATACTCTAAGTTTGACGTACTCGTAAAAAGCCATTTCACTTGTCATTGCGGGCGAAGCTAAGCAATCTCAGTTGGTGTGATTACTTGAAATCAGGAGATTGCTTCGTCGTTGCACTCCTCGCAATGACCGTTCATAAGACTTTTTACGAAACCATCAAGTTTGATTTTTTCAAAGCGCTAAACTGTTACAAAAAGAGTAAGGGGGAAGGATTCATGCCAAAAGGTTACAACCACATCGAAACCAAACTCGTCCATGCTGGTGAGCCTGAACCACGCATTGCCGGGGCAGTCAGTATGCCCATTTTTCAGTCTTCCACATTTGAATACGCGGGCGCATCCAGCTACCACGATCTCAAATACATACGTTTGAATAATACACCTAATCACACTGTCCTGCACCAGAAGCTGGCGGCATTAGAAAGTGCTGAGGCCGCACTCGTGACTGCCAGCGGTATGGCAGCAATTTCAACGACACTTCTTACCATTCTCTCCTCGGGCGATCACTTACTCGCACAAAAATGCCTGTATGGTGGCACGCATGATTTCCTCACCAAGGACCTTCCGAAATTTGGCATCTCATTTGATTTCATTGATGACAATAAACCAGGTTCCTGGAAAAACGACTTGCGGCCCAATACCAAGGCTATTTTTGTGGAAACAATGACCAATCCGCTCCTGGAGGTTATTGATCTAAAAGCCGTTGTCGAATTCGCCGAAGCACACCGTCTTGTTTCCCTTATTGACAATACCTTTGCGAGTCCAATCAATTTTCGGCCGCCTGAATGGGGCTTTGATCTTTCGCTCCATAGTTGCACAAAATACCTAAACGGCCATTCGGATATTGTGGCAGGTGCTATAATTGGCAGCACTGACAAGATCGAAGAGATAACACACAAGCTCAATCACCTTGGCGGTTCACTTGATCCTCATGCATGTTTTTTGCTTGAGCGGGGGATAAAAACTCTGGCCGTAAGGATGAAATACCAAAACGATAGTGCACACAAAATCGCACAGTTTTTAGAAACCCACCCGGCAATCAATAAAGTGAATTATCCTGGCCTTGAAAGCCATCCCGAGCACCAGCGCGCCAGGGAATTATTTGATGGTTTCAGTGGTATGTTGAGTTTTGAGTTGAAAGGCGGTGTTGAAGAAGCTGATCGCTTTATCCAAAACACGACCCTGCCAATAAGTGCCCCAAGTCTCGGCGGCATCGAAACGCTTATTACCCGGCCGGTCACCACATCTCACGCCGGTGTCTCCCCTGAAGACCGTAAAAGGCTGGGAATTTCCGACAGCCTTATCCGGCTGTCGGTTGGCCTCGAAGCAACCGAGGATCTTATTGATGATTTTGATCAGGCATTAAAGGGTTAGGTTTTCTTCCATAAAAGATCGGGAAGTAGTTCTTTCTTGTCAGATCTTCTCCAGGGTGGTGTATTCCAGGTGAAGGAGTTTGCGACCAGCATTTCTGAAAAGAACTTCAACCTTATCATCGGCGATGAGTTTTGACACAACACCGGGGCCAAATGCCGGGTGTCTGACCTTGTCACCTTGGGCGAGACCGGACGATTCCTTTTGATCCCTCTGATAATTAAAGGCACTACTTTCGTACCATTTGCGGCCGGAAACCCTTGTTGGAAGTCCCGCTGATTCATGGGATACTACATCTGTAGGGAGGCCTCGAATAAAAGAAGACAGACCGCTTCTATACACTCCATCGTCCAGTTGCCACAAAGGCACTGACTCCTGTGCGGGATAACACATAATCAACTGGTCTTTGGCCCGTGTGGCTGCCACATACATGAGACGCCGCTCCTCTTCCAGGGCCAGGGGATTGTTGTATGCCCTGGAGGGAGGAAATCGCCCCTCCATTACCCAGATTACAAAAACTACAGGCCACTCAAGCCCTTTAGCCGAATGCACCGTGGATAGCGTTAGTGTTTGACGCTTTTCCTCTGAGTTAAGGTCCGCAGAACTCGTTGGGGGATCCAAAACCAGGTCATCCAAAAAGTTCCCCAATTTTTGATAGCGGTTGGCCATTTGGACAAGCTGCTCCAATTCCTTTTCTCGTCGTGGATAGTCATCAAATTTTTCCTTCAAAATGGGGACATAATACGTCAAGGCCTGTTCGACTGCCTTCTTTGGTTTCCCGTTCTTGGACACCAAACGAGTGAGGAGCTTCGTTAGGGGTTTTAAGCCGCTGTCACCTTTGCGGGCCCCTGGCCATTCACCAACCCGCTCGGGAGGAATATCATGTGTTTTCATCCATTGGATGATGGCCTGGCTCTTACCCAGGCCCACATTCTTTACGAGCCTCAGTATACGAACCCAGCTTACGGCCTCATCCCTGTTGACCACAACTCTAAGATGTGCAAGGAAATCCTTGATATGGGCGGATTCTAGGAACTTGAAGCCGCCGTATTTCACGTAACGGACTCCCTGGCGATTCAGTTCTGCTTCTAATTCAAAGGAATGATATCCGGCCCGGAAGAGAACAGCAAAGTCAGTGATGGGTCGGCCCTTCTGAACGTGCTCTCTGATATACTGACTGATAAACAAGGCCTGTTCCGGCTCGGTTCGCGTATCAACAACCCTGGGTTTTTCTCCCCCATTTCGTTCAGTGAATAGGCACTTGGTATATTTTTCATCGGCCTGATCCATTAAGGCATTGGTCATGGTAAGAATAGGCTGTACGGATCGGTAGTTTTGCTCCAGCTTGATAATCTTGGCCTGAGAAAATTGTGCAGGAAAATCGAACATATTCCGGTAACTGGCCCCCCTAAAAGAGTAGATGGCCTGGGAGTCGTCTCCAACAACCATAATATTTCTGTGTTCATGAGCCAGCCATTTGATAATATCTGCCTGGATGGAATTGGTGTCCTGATACTCATCCACCATTACAAAACGGTATTGCCGGCTGAGTTCTCTGCGCACTTCTTCGCATTCTCCCAAAAGTCTTCGCAAGTTGAGGATAAGGTCATCGTAGTCCATCATTTGATGGGTCTTTTTGTAGTCTTCATAGAGCCTTGCCAGTGCTTCAAACTGCTGGAGGAATTCAATGAACTGCCCGTATTCTTCCGGAACGAATTCATCAATGGGTTGCTGGAGGTTGGATGCCTTGCTCAATATGCTGGCAAGGGTGCCTCGTTTGGGGAATCTGGGCGTACCGTTGGGAAGGCCAAGTTCAGGGATGAGGGCCCGGATGACCTCTTCCATATCGGACCGATCCAGAATGGTGAATGAGTTTGAAAATCCCAAAAGATCCGCATGACTCCTTAGAACCCGGTGAGCAAGGGAGTGAAAGGTGCCGCCGGAGACAAACCTGCACCGTGCATCCGAAAGGCTGGCAGCCCTTTCAAGCATCTCCT
>CP070700.1:1468245-1474044 GCA_020349865.1 Desulfobacteraceae bacterium | reverse complement strand
GGGGCCACACCGAACTGTGCACCGCATTCCTTGGCCAAGCGCAGATTCTCAATGGAGAGAATCGTGCCTGCGCCCAGAATCAGGTCGGGTCTTTCCTTTTTTAGCGTGTCTATAACCTCTCCTGCCGCAGCTGTGCGAAAAGTAATCTCCGCCACCGGAAGCCCCCCTTCCATCAGGGCATCCGCCAGGGGCAGGGCCGATTGCACATCATCAATGGCGAGAACCGGGATGACCCTGTATCGCTTCAATGCTTCGAACAGTTCCTGTTGATTCATCCTTATTTTTCCCCTTTCATTCCTTGATTTAAGGTTTGGATAATATTCTCGACCGCCTGCGTGGTCGCCCGGGAAACACTCTCCCCAGTGAATCCGCCTATATGGGGCGTTGCAATGACCCGTGAGTTTTGCACCAACCGATAATCCGATGGCGGCTCCTGGTCAAAAACGTCAACGGCAAGGCCTGCGACCCGCTCGTTCTCCAGTCCTTCCAAAAGGGCGACCGGATCCAGCAGGGAAGCCCTGGCGGTGTTGATCAGATAAACGCCCTCTTTCATTTTTGAGAGGGCTTCTTTATCGATCAGGGGTTTCCCGCTTTCTAAAGGGGGACACTGTAGACTGATAATGTCCGACCGCCTGAATATGTCTTCCAGTGCAACATAGCTGAAATTGGCGGGAGAAAAAGAATAATCCGGATGACGCCTGAATGCAATCACCTTCATTCCCACACCGACAGCGAGCAAGGCGGTCCTTTTACCGATCTCACCGCAGCCGATCAAGCCGAGTGTTCGGTTTTCCAGCTCAATGCTTTTTCTCCGCTCCCAGCGTTTGTTTTTCAGCTCATGATCGCTGAAGGGTATGGAACGGACCAGGGCAAAGATCAACCCAAGGGTCAGTTCGGCCACCCCACGCGCATTCGCGCCTTCCGTCCGGCAAACCCGGATATTCAATCTATCGGCCGCATCCATGTCTATGTTGTCAATGCCGGTTCCGTTGCGGCTGATAACCCGAAGGCCCTTTGCCGCTTCCAATGTGCGTGCCGAAATCATCTCAACCCCTGCAAGATATCCCACACAGCCGGGGAGCAGGGCGAGGAGTTCCTCTTCATCCGGCTGTTTTCCCGGCGTGGAAAAAATAACTTCATAACCGGCCTCCCTCAGCAAATCGAGGGAAGGGTGACCGTCTTTGGTCAATGATCTGGGGGTGACTAAGACTTTACTCATCTACGTCCTCCTTATAAGTCCAAATAGATATTGCCTTGAAAAAATTGGCATTACATAAGCAAAAATCGTTCCCTGCATAATGGATTCTAGGCAGGCGAAGCCAATGATGTGTGAGTCCTGCTGAGCGGGATCTTCGACATGGCCCTTCGAGGATTCTCGCCCTGAGGGCGGGAGGGAGTCCAGGTTTTCCATATTTGATTAGCCCGACTAAGCTAGCTCAAGACCAATTTTCGTCCATCCGCTGCGGATTTCAGACCCGCTTCCAGGACCTGCATCTCCTTCATGCCGTCATAGAAATTGGGTTCGATCTTCCTATCCTTCTCAATGGCATTCAGGAAATCGACCACCGCATGCACGAACTCATGCTCGTAGCCGATGATATGCCCGGGCGGCCACCATTTCTCAATATAGGCATGTGACGGTTCGGTTGCCAGAATGGTTCGGAATCCCTGCGAATGATCGGGGTCTTCGTTGGAGAAGAATTTCAACTCATTCATCCTTTCAAGATCAAAAACAAGACTTCCCTTGCTCCCATATATCTCAAAATAGTTGTAATTCTTCCTTCCGGGCGCAAACCGTGTGGCCTCAAATGAACCCAGCGCACCGTTTTCAAACTCCACCAGCATAAATGCCGCATCTTCAACCGTCACCGTTCCCTTCCCGTTTCCCTTGGTGGCCCCTTTGAAGGTTCCGGCCGTCTCTTCATCGGGTAACGGCCTTTCCTTGATAAACTGGGCCGTCATACAGGAAACACTCCTGATTTCGCCAACCAAATATCTTGCCAAATCCATGCTGTGGGAGTTTAGATCGTTATGGGGCCCGGACCCGGCCATCTCCTTTTGAAGATGCCATGTGAGCGGAAAATTGGGATCCACAATCCAGGATTGCAGGTACGCGCCTCGCCAGTGGAAGATCCTCCCGATTTTGTCTTCCTCCACGAGTTGTTTTGCGAGTCTGACCGCGGGACACCGCCTGTAGTTGTGATTCAAATAGTGTGTGATCCCCTTCTCCTCGGCAACCTCGTACATCTCTTTGGCCTGCTCATAGGAAACGGCCATGGGCTTTTCACAAAAGATGTGCTTACCCGCCTTTGCTGCCGCTAGGGCGATTTCATGATGAAGATGCGTTGGGACCCCGATATCGATGATATCGATGTCATCCCTGGTGACGACTTTTTGCCAATCCGTTTCTGTTTCCTGCCAACCCCACCGGTTCGCAAAGGTCTGCAAAGGCTCCGCATGCCGGCCGCATACTACCTTAAGAATGGGTTCGACATCCATATCGAAAAAATAGGGGGCCTTTTTCCAGGCATTACTGTGGGCTTTCCCCATGAATTTGTACCCTATCATAGCTATGTTTAATTTCTTCATGAATCCAACCTCCCTCCTGCGGTCATCGGCTTCACTGAAAAATGGGTAGCCCCCGCAGGATTCATCGCGTTGTGGTAACCGTACCGGTCAATAATGAAAAGCCTGGTTAACGCCGGATTGCTAGGTCAGGCTGCTCGCAATTCTTTTCAACGCCTTCACACTTTCTGCAACGGCCTTGTCCTCGTCATTGTTGTAATCGGGATGCAAAAAATCGATCTCGACGGCCAAAAAACCCTCATAACCATTGTCTTTTAATATCTGCGCAAGCCTCTGGTTATCCACCAATCCATCTCCTATCGGAGTGCTGGAGAAGAAGAACCATTCGTTGACCGCGATTCCCTTTTGAGGTTTTAAATCCTTTATGTGGGTTGCATAAACGTGCTTGGCAAGCTTTTCCATGCCTTGAATAGGATCATCCAGGACCCGCAAAAAATTGCCCGTATCGAAGTTGATCCCGAAATAAGGAGAATTGACATTGTTGATGAGGGTCAGCATCTCATCAGCGTCAAAATCGATATGGTTTTCATCAGCCAGTTTGATATCGACCTTCTCCGCCACTTTCACCGCATCGGAGAACATCTGTGACAGCTTGTCTATCTGTGGCCCGTGTGGTTCAAATCTAAACATCAAGCTGCTGCCGACCACGCGCATGACCTTGGCACCGATCGCATGGGCATATTCGATACTCTGAACCATCTCATCAAATGCCTTCTCGTTTTTACCGCCTTCTAATCCGTCCGGATGCCCCCAGGCAAAGACCCGGTCCATGTCGTACTCATCCAGCATTCCCTTGATTTCGCTGAGGTATGCGTTATCAAAACGCGGTATAAAACAAGACTCCAGAGACACCCCGTCTACTTCCAACTCATTTGCTCTTTTTAAGAAATCTTCAAGCGTCATCTCTTTGTGTGGTTTTTCCTGTTGCGGATAGACTTCACCGAAAAATCTGTGATAGCAATAACTGTCGATACCCACTTTCATGACTGATCCCTCCTCGTTGTTATTTATATCAATTGGCGCTTGCCCTTAAAGTAAATCATTTTCTGGGCAGAACACAACCGTTGATCTCCTCAAAGCATTGTCATGTTGTTTATGATACACAACACTAGAATCTCTCGATTTCAAGGTCAAATACCTTTGCCAGATTCGCGATCTCCTTCCCCCAATGGCCCGTAATCAAACAGTTATGGTGGGAATAGAATGAATCCATCAATTTGTGACCGTCTTGAATTCTGACGACCGCCCCATTGCGGCAATCGGAGCCGGGATACTGGGCGTAATCTTCCAGACATCCCTCCGCCATCATGAGTTTGTTGAACGTGAGATCCAATTTGGCCAGGGTAAGATCGCCGATCGGCAGGCGTGCGTCTATCGCCGTTGCATTCTCGTCAACTATTTCGAGGACCTTCGGTCTTAGACGCCATTCCGAGGCAAAGGACTCCGGCACCACGCCCAGGTAACCGCAATGAACGATCAACAGATGGTTTTCAGGGTTTTCCACCTCTGGGAATTTATCTATTCTTTCATGCTTCAGCGCGGCCATGCCCACCAGAAAGGGGTAGATATTGCTCATCATGACCGGCACATTCAAGGACTTATGGAGAATATACTTGGTAGCGAGGGAGATGGTGTCGGCCTCGCAGGCCCACAGGAGCCCCTTTTCCTCAAACAGCATATTCCAGGCAAGGCAGGGGGTGGTATCTGAAAAGTGGGATTCATTCAGACAGTTTATGCCGATGCCTTTGATCGCATCATCTCCTGCGATCTCCCGCTTCACGGCCAGATAAACCTTGATCGCACTGTTAAGGGCCCTCGGAGAAACCCCTTCGGTTTTCAAATTCCACTTTCTTGAGACCGCTTCGGCCTCCTCATCGGGAATCTGTTTGGCCTCTTCACCAAATTTCTTGAAGCTCCTTTTTTCTATGGTGATACCGAACTTGTCCTTGATGGACTGGGTACATCTGTCCTCCCACCAGTAGAAACGCTTGAATATGCCGGCCTGAAATCCCTCTCCGGGGTTATCCTGGAATACAAGAAACTTGGTCTGTTTCAGTTCCCTCTTTACGCCCAGGCATTTGCAAATTGTCTTGGTTAGTGCCACATCGTAGGGGCCAAATGTTTTTAGCCCCTCGGATTTTAGGAAAGAGACAATCTCCCAGTCCCACATGGCAACCGTTCCGAATTCGGAGGTGACAACAACCAGAGGGAGATCAATCCTTTTGATATCGTCAATCTGCTTGAAGGCATCTCCCAGCAGTTGCGGAAACAAAACCGCCTCCGCTTCAGGGTAATCCGAATCCAGCGCCACAGGTTCCAGAATATCGGCTTCTTCCTTCAACAAGCCTCTTAGCGTGTTCAGTTGTTGATTGAATTCGTCATCTTTGCCGGTTCTGAAATAGACCGGCACCAGGCGTGCTTTCATAATCCTCTCCAGAGTATGGATTATTGTTTCTTCTGGATATAAAAGGCAACCGCAGCGATAATAATCAGCCCCTTTACGATCCACTGCCAGTAAGCCGACACATCGAGAAGATTCAGAGCGTTGCTGAGGATGGCGAAAATAAAGACCCCGGCAACGGTGGTGCCAACGCCGCCTTTGCCGCCCGTAAGTCTTGTGCCTCCGATCAGGACGGGCAAAATGGAATCCAGCATGTAACGCTCACCCACCAGGGGATCTCCCATACCCATCCGGCTGGCCAAGAATATGCCGGTCAGGGCCGCGGTAAAACTACAAATCATATAAGTGACGATCTTGACCCTTGCAGTCTTTATCCCGGAAAGCCTGGCGACTTCTTCGTTTCCGCCGGTGGCATATACGTAACGGCCGAAGGTTGTTCGCCTGAGAATGAAAATCCCAGCCGCGGCAACCGCGCCAAAGAGAAAAATCGGGAATGGAACAACCCACACCTTCCCCCAGGCAAGAAAATCAAAACTGGGCGGCACCGAACCGGCCGGAGATTTGGTGTAGAGCAGCAGGCCTCCCTGAACGACCGACATCATACCCAGCGTCACGATAAGGGGGTGAACCCAGGTGCGGGTAATGATAAATCCGTTGCTAAACCCGATGAAAAGCGCCAGCACAATGACCAAAGCAACCACGGGAAAAATCAGGGGTTCGCGGCCAAGGATCATTCCAGTGGTCAAGCACTAGGCCATGCTGACCACCGACCCGATGGACAGGTGGATTCCGGCCGTCAATATGTCGAAGGT
>CP070700.1:1463822-1468145 GCA_020349865.1 Desulfobacteraceae bacterium | reverse complement strand
GTCAATTAGTCCACCGAAACTGCCCACATGAGCAAAGCCCACATCATCCAGAAGGAAAATAATGACGTTAGGCGCACCCTCGGGAGGACGGACCTCTTCCGGCCACCATTCTTTTGATTCTTCATAGGATCTTGTGATTTTTCCTTTGAATTCCTGATGTGAACCTTCCTCTTTAGCACAGGCCGAAGGGGCAAAAGCAGTAGCAAGCAGTGACCCCACGGAAAGGCTTGAGACGGTCTTCCCTACACTACTATTCATACTTTCTCGTAACGTATCTAACATTGTTCTTTCCTCCTTCTGTTTTTCTCTTTGTGACTAAACAAATACATACTGCCCTCCTTGCACGATGTTGATTTATTTACACCATTGACTCATACCCCCCTCCTTATCTTTATCGTTCTCCAAAATCTGTGATCGTTGCTGGCTTTGGATTCGGATACTTCTTAAGCGATCCATAATATTGCATGACGAGCGGCATGTACTTTCCGACTACCCAGCTCTCGGATGGTCCGGTATCGTGCTCCTCCCGGGGGTCGGCCTCGATATTGAATACCAATGGATATCCATTCCTGGGCAATCTGTTTGCCTGTGTGCCACCCATTCGTATATAGCCATTGCCTGCCTGGACAACGTCCTGAAGGTAGATCCGATAATGTCTCCAACGAACAGCAACAAGATCACCGCCAATGAACGTCAACAGGTGCTCCCGGTTTGAAGTATCCTTCTTTCCCAGGAGCCAAGCGGACTGGTTAATGCCGTCAATCGGACGATCAGTAGGAATCTTCGCGCCGGTGAACTGAGCAAGCGTGGGGAAGAAATCCATAATGGAGATCATCCCGTTGGTCTTACCCGGCTTGATGTGACGGGGCCACCTGATCATGCCGGCCGTGCGAATCGAGCCTTCCCAGGCACTACCCAACTCCCCTCGAAAGGGCCCAGCACTTCCTCCGTCCGGCCACACCATGGTTCTCCACGGGCCATTGTCGCTCATCCAGATCACGATCGTGTTGTCTTCGATCCCAGATTCCTTAATCGCATCCAATACGCGCCCCGTGTTATAGTCGAGTTCCATCACGCTGTCGCCGTAATCCCCGATATGGGAACGTCCCTCGAAATCCTTGCTGGGCAGATTGGGCCAGTGAGGGCGCGTCCATGACACAAACAAAAAGAATGGCTTTTTCGACTTCGCCTGTTTACGGATGTAGGTGTCAGCGCGGTCGGCAAGTTCAAGATCGATGGTTCGGCGCACATCGAGCGTGTATTCCTTGACCGATTCCGCTTTCTTTCCCTGGACGCCTTTCCAGACATAGGCACGCTCGGACTCTGTGGGAGTATATCCTGCGCGCTTCATACTCTGGGCAAAAAACGCTTCATCAGTGGAGTTCAAGATGCCGTAAAAATCATCAAAACCCTGGTTTTGAGGTTGGCTGTGAGCTTCCATCCCGAGATGCCATTTCCCCAGATAAGAAGTGCCGTAGCCAACCTCCTTGAGCATCTCCGCAAGCGTGATTTCTTTCTTCTGAAGCGTATTTGGTGAACCACGAAGGACAACCAGTGAGAGCCCTGAACGTATAGAATACCGTCCGGTCAACAAGGCTGCTCTCGACGGCGTCGAACCAGGTTCGACCAAGAATTGAGTAAATTGCATTCCTTCGGCGGCAAGTTGATCGATTCGCGGTGTCGGCATGCCGCGAATTTCCCCGCCGCCGTAACATCCTAAATCGCCATACCCCAGATTGTCCGCCAGCATGATGACAATGTTCGGTTTGTCCATTTTCGTCTTACCTGGTGCCGCCTCGGCAGCTCCCATCCGTGATATTCGCTGAGGTAAAGATTCGTCATCCTTTCTTTCAGACACATCATCGTGATTTGAAGGCATCGGCATAAGCACGTGTGCCACCCCCACTGCGCACATGGTGGCAACGCTTGCGTACAACCGATTGAGCTTTGAACCCATATTCTTTTCCTCCATGATTTTTTTATGTATGCTTTTCCAATCTATCTCCAACGGACCTTGCACGATGTTCATTTCCTTATTTACACTATAGACTCATACCCCCCTCCTCTGTTGATTACTTGTTTTGTCCAGGTTTATCACCAACGGTCCTTTCACCGCCTCCATAACATACGATGCCGGAAGGCCATGCTCTAAAAGTTGCGTAATAACTTTGAGGTATTTGCGGATATAAAGGAAAAACTTCTTATACCCGGCGCACAGATACTGGAGGCCTGGCTCATCATAGTGTGTTTTTGAAAAACGGTGCTTAGGGCATCCTCCCCAACATGCCTTTAACACATCACATTCTCTACAGACCTGTGGTAATGCTGTCTCTTTAGACACGCCGAATCCATTGGCAATAGATCGCTCCATCATCCCTATAGGATTGTCCGTAAGGATGTTTCCTAATCGATGTTGCGGATATACGCAGTGGTCGCAGGCATACACATCGCCGTTATGTTCTACTATGACTGACTTGCCGCACTGCTGTGCAAAAACACACACCGGTGAAGGGTTGCCTATCCAGGCGTTCAATGCCCACTCGAAATTCATAATGTTCGTCGTGCCAACGTCATTGCGCACCCATTCGTCAAATATGGCGATGAGAAAATCCCCATACTTTTCTGGTTCCACTGTCCAGGGGGCCACGCGTGTATTCTTCTCCTCCTTGTCCAAAGCTGAAGGGCCAGCCAAACGCAACTGAGACCGTTTGGTTTTTTTATCTGCCAAGCGTTCAATAATAGGAAAGAACTGAATGAACTCAACGCCTTGTTCTTTAAAGAAATGGTATACATCAAGCGGTCGATAAGCCGTCTCTTTGGCAACACAGGCCATAACGTTGTATTCGACGCCATGCTTCTGTAGGAGCTTAAGCCCCCGCATCACTTTATCAAACGTAGCCTTCCCACCACGATCACGGCGATATCGATCATGAATCTCTCTGGGGCCATCGAGACTAATGCCTACCAGGAAGTTATGTTGCTTTAAAAATACACACCATTCGTCGGTGAGTAAGGTGCCATTTGTCTGAAGGGAATTTTTTATGGTTTTTTGACCTCTGTAGGGTCTCTGAAGTTCTATGGCTCGCTTAAAGAAATCGAGCCCGAGGAGCGTCGGCTCTCCTCCTTGCCAGACGAACTCGACTTCCGGGGTCGGTTGTGCAGTGATGTATTTGGTGATGTAGGCGGAAAGTACTTTATCGGACATGCGGTATTTTTCATCTTTGGGAAAGAGTGCTTGTTTCTCAAGATAAAAACAGTATTCACAATTAAGGTTGCATACCGGCCCGATGGGCTTGGCCATGATATGGATACCTTGCGGTTTTCTCGCGTTTTGTCCGGCTACGTTATCCATCTTTTTTCATCATCCGTTCATTGGTTTTATGCTAAACGTTTCCTTTAATTGCCATAGCCTTCCAGTGTCTTTTCATCGTTTCTCTCCTCTCTATATGGTTTTTCCCGTCCTCTATCTGAGCCTCCTACTAAGGAGAAACCCCAACAATAAAACTATCAACATATCTAATTTGTGAAACTTAGTTCAATATCCCCCAACGAGAAATAGGGTGAAGTACGTATTTTCTGATGAAAAAGACCGTATTTTGGGGATTGGTTTTGTTGTTCTAATACCTATTGTAGGAACCCGGTGGGATCTGAAGACCCCCAATACTAATGGTTCTTCGTAAGTTTTCGTACGGTAGGTTTAGTGTAGTTCGAGATTTGAACGGGCAAGATGGCTTGATCTACCTCCTCCTAAAGACAGGGAAGGGAACGTCGGTCACAATTGGAAATTTTTCTTGGCCATGGTCTCGGACGTTTTCATCGGAAAAGGCGTAAATAAGAAGACCTAACGGGCGGGGGGTTATTTAGAAAAAACTTGACAAACAGGCTTATTTTCATATACAAATAGTATATAATTATATACTAAAAGTATATGGATGCATAGAATGGTTGATATTCATACCTTGATATCCTCGAGGATTCGCGTCGAGCTCTTGAAAATCCTGGCCTTGAACCAAGAGAGCACATTTAACATAAACGAACTAAGCAGGCGAACTGGGTTTTCCCTCAGGGGTGTCGAAAAAGAGCTCAAGAATCTCCTTTCTGGTGGGATATTGAGGAGGGAAGTATCAGGCAATCAGCATCGTTATCAGCTTGACCCCCTTTCTCCAATCAATCGAGAGATCAAGGGGATAATCACAAAAACCGTGGGGATTGCTGAATTGGTGAAACAGGCCTTGCAGTCTGTCGAACAGGAGATTTCCCGTGCTTTCATATATGGATCATTTGCATCGGGGGACTATGGAAATGACAGTGACGTCGATCTCT
>CP070700.1:1459736-1463722 GCA_020349865.1 Desulfobacteraceae bacterium | reverse complement strand
TCGGTGTTCTTGTAAGCCGACTCGTTCGAGGATCTCCTCAGTTTCAGCCTTAAACAGGGGTTCGACCAAGGAAAAGAAATCCAGACTTTTACCCCGGTGGGTCAAAACAGCGGCTTGAATATTCTCAAAGACAGTCAGTTTTGGAAAAAAGTTTATCCTCTGGAAGGATCGACCGAGGCCAAGACGACATATCTTATGGGCCGGGAGATGAGATATATCTGTGTCATTGAAAATGACGCGACCACGATCCAACGGCAAATGCCCAGTGATCAGGTTGAAGAGAGTGGTCTTTCCTGCCCCATTGGGGCCGATGATAGAGCATAGCTCTGCCTTATTAACCTGGAAGCTAACCCCCGCAACAGCCACGAAACCGTCAAACGATTTTGCAATGTTTTCCACTTTCAGAATCATTTCGACGGTCTCCATCTGTTAATCTGATCCTGTATGAAACCGACAATCCCGCCAGGGAAGAAAAACAACAGCAAAACTAGTATGGTGCCTAAGATGAAAGCCCAATATTCCGTGTAAGAGGTGACCTCCAGTCTAAGATAGAGCAAGACCGCAGCCCCAACCACGGGGCCGAAAAAACTGTACATCCCTCCCAAAAGTGTCATGATGAGGACCTCGGCGGATACCGGCCAATAGCAGAAGTCAGGAAAGATACTGTGATTAAACACAGCGAACAGCGCTCCCGATATGGCGGAAAAGAAACCGGAAATGACAAAGGCCAGAAGTTCAAATAGCTTCACATTGATACCGATAAATTCGGTCCGTTCCGGGTTCTCCCGTATCGTTGTCAATATGCGGCCGAAGGGTGAATTGACAATTCTTCTGAGCACCATTGTAGATACGCCAACAACTATTAGGGTGAAATAATAGAATTTGACCTTTGAATCCATAAATGGGGGAAAGTCAATACCGTATATTCCGGTATCTCCCCCGGTCAAAGCGTTCCATTTGAAGATGATGGCCCATACCACCTGGGAAAACGCTAGGGTCAACATGGCAAAATAGATCTTTGTCAAACGCACACAAAAGAAGCCGATGATCAAGGCGGCTACTGCTCCAAAAATACCGGCGATCGGGAATGCGAATCCAAAGGTTATCCCAGCCTTTTTCATCAGTAAGGCGCATGCGTAGCAGCCTATTCCAAAATAGGCCGCTTGACCAAAGGAAACCAAACCTGTGTAACCCAACAAAAGATTTAGACTGAGGGCAAAGAGTGCAAAAATCAGTATATCCGTAAACAGAAAGACGTAGTACCGAGATCCCGTCAGCGGAATAAACCCGACTAGCATTAGAATGGCGATGAGTATATAATTCTGTCTGGACATCTATTTAACGCTGCACGGGTCTTCCCAAAAGACCCCATGGCCGAATGATCAAAACAAGGATCATGATGGCGTAAATAAAGATGATAGATAGCCTTGGAAAGACCAAAATGCCCAAAGAATAGACGATTCCGATAAGGAGCGCCCCTAAAAAAGTACCCCAGAAACTGCCCAATCCCCCGACAACGACTACAATGAAGGCATTGATGATAATCTCTACATCCATCCCCGGTCTGATGCTGGTAACTGGGGCAAATAAGGCACCCCCCAGTCCAGCAAGCCATGAGCCGATGATGAAGACAACGGTAAACAGTCTATCCACGTTGACTCCGAGAGCACCAAGGGTCTCGCGATCCAGTGCTGCCGCCCGAATCAGCCGCCCCCAGCGGGTTCGAAGCATAAAAAACCAGAAGAGAAAGGCGACACCCGGCCCCAAGAAAATCACCAAGAGATTGTATTTAGGAAAGAGCTGTCCTAAGATCTCAACCGCACCTTTGAGTATAGCGGGACGCGACACGGAGAGCTGATCTACACCCCAAATGATCCTGGCCACGTCACTCAATATCAGGACGAGCGCGTAGGTGAACAAAAGCTGATTGAGTTCCTCCTGGAGGTAGAGTCTGCGTAGCAAGAGTCGCTCGACCACCCCCCCAAGCAAGGCCACGGTAATGGAGGCTGCGATGACGGCCCACCAGAAGTAGCCAGGGATGTCAACAAAGAAGGAGACGCATTGGTATGTCATGTATGCGCCGAGCATGTAAAGCGAGCCATGGGCGAAATTCAAGACACCCAGTACGCCGAATATCACTGAAAGACCGGAGGCGATAAGGAAAATAAACATCGCATTTGTCAGACCATTGAGAAACTGAATGACAACAAATGAGAACTCAAAACTCATCCGCACAACTCCCGGGAATTTCAGACAGCAGGAGGAAACAGCTCGCCCGCTCTATTGAATAGAAGCGGGCAAGCTTACTGGTCAGGAGGAACTCATTCCATCAGTTCCTCTGCTTTGATGTACTCCACTGGCTTCAGGATAAGGAAAGGAAATTCGGGAACCTTTGTCAAAGTACCCCAGTATTGGCCTCTGGCAGCCTGGTGGTCCTTAGCCCGCATGTTCAACTTGCCGACAGATGAATCAATGGTCAACCCTTCAAGGGCTTTGATAACGTTATCGGTGTCGGTGCTTCCGGCTTTCTTTATCGCCTCCACCAGAAACTTCATGGCATCATATCCGGTGCCTGCCCAACTGGTGGGATACTTCTTCTCACCGGTAAATTCTCCTAACCGCTTGATCCAGTCATTATGCCAAGGCGTGTCGGGATAATAGAAACAATCATAGGCATTAGAAATGATCCCGGCAGGCATATCATCTCCCGCACCTTTCACAGCTTCAAGACACCCGGCTTCGCCGGCGGAGACAAAGCCGATTTTCTCAAAAAAACCCACGGGCGAAGCCTGTTTAGCGAAGTTGATAAAATGACCCCCCCAGAGGGTGCCAAAAACGGCATCGGGCTTTGAGGCCATGACCACATTAATAAACGGCATATAATCCGATTCACCCAATTTGGGCCAGGCCTGATGAACAATCTCCACATCTGGTCTCAGCTTTTTCAGCAGTGGGATAAAGGCGCCCGTCACGCTATGGCCATATGAGTAGTCGGGACCGATGGTAGCGATACGCTTCCACTTCTCATTCTTCGCCATAAGCACAGCGCCACTTCGCCCCTCGGTCTTCGAATTACACGCTGCCCTAAAGACATACTTGTGAAGCCTTGGCGGCTCGCACATCGTGGCCACCTTAGAGATTGGGGCAATATAGAGGATCTTTTCTTGCTTGGAGACCTCGGCGAGAGCCAAACCCTGAGACGAAGTCAGACCTCCGACCAAAAAGTCTATATTGTCCCTATTGATCATTTCCTTGGCCACGCGGGTTGCCTCGTCCGGACTGCCTTTACAATCCCGAACGAGGAGCTTGATCTTCCTTCCCAACACTCCGCCGGCATCATTGACTTCTTTAACCAACATCTTCGCACCTTCGGCACTGGGTTTTCCAAAAACGGCGCCACCACCTGACAGAATCATAGGAAATCCGACCACAATCGGATCTTTGGCGATGGTAGGTGATGAGAAAACCAAAACGGCCATTGAGGTAAGAATGCTAAATACCATTAATCGTCGCATGTCAGTCCTCCTTTTTGAAAGTATTTGTCTTGAGTCGTCCTTTGCCTTGTTTGAGAATAAATCTACAGAGGTAGTTCAATCAAATACCTTGCCTTCCATTGCCCAACAGCTATCACCCCCTTTCGTCCGTGACCTCTGGACCCCGCAAGCGGTGCGGTTTCATCCCATTCAGACGTTTATAACAGGCTCACTTTTTCCACCGTTGCTCCCGGTGCCCAGTAGGTGCTCATGACGCTTCAACCGTGTCAAAACCGCTCCAGGATACCCTTTGGCAGAGGACCGCCATTTTGGGCCAGATCTCAGTGTGTTCCTTGGAATCCACCCATTTGAGGCGCAGCGCCTCACTATCAAAGGTGATATCGACCTGATACTCCCTCAAAGCATCCCGTCTTTTCAATAGGGTGGTCCGTTGAAAACCTTGCTGGTTTTTTATACCGGGCACATACTCTTTCCAGTAGAGGGATTCCAATT
>CP070700.1:1455797-1459636 GCA_020349865.1 Desulfobacteraceae bacterium | reverse complement strand
GTTAAACCCAGATTGTGCAGTAGCCTCCTACTGCGACTTGAAAATCCTTGCTGCAACGCTTGTTTCCCGATTTTGCTCCTCGACATATTTATTAATATGCCTACGTCACAAAATCGCTCCAACTGCTCGTTTCGCTTTGGTTTTCTGCGTCTCGCTACGGATTCTACTGCACAATCTGGGTTAAACCCTGGTTGAAATATTGGAAAAAGGTGGAAGGCTACCGATGGACTGGTCATCAATGAGCACCGCGGTAACAGCGCTTTGAAATAATCATCATTGAATTATCGGCCCTTTTTGCACTATTTTCAAACCGCTTAACTGTTACGCACCGTGTGTGGTAGGCCTTAAGGTATCGATGATTTCTTCAATTCTGCCGATTTTCCTCTCTTCACAAAAATTCTTCAAACCTTCAATAATATTGAGGGTGGCCCTTGGACTGATAAAATTTGCCGTTCCCACTTGGATGGCCGAGGCACCGGCGATGAGGAATTCGAGTGCATCCCTGTGATCTACAATCCCCCCTACACCAATGACCGGTATGTTGACAGCCTGCGCTACTTGATACACCATATAAAGGGCCACCGGTCGGATGGCAGGGCCTGAGAGGCCTCCCGATATATTAGCAAGCCTTGGGGTGCGGCTTTCTATGTCGATGGCCATGCCTGTCAGGGTATTGATAAGCGACACTGCATGGGCACCGGCCTTTTCTACCGCCATAGCAATTGCACGAATATCCGTCACATTGGGAGTTAGTTTGACTATGACTGGTTTATCGCTATTTTTCAAAACACACTCTGTCACCCTGGCCGAGACATCAGGATCCGTGCCAAAGGCCATACCCCCGCATTCCACGTTAGGACACGAAATATTTACTTCAATGGCTGAGATGCCTCCAACACCTTTGAGACCGGGAGCAACAGCACCATACTCATCCATGCTGTGACCGTAGATATTTACGATTACGGCCGTGTTTAGTTTCCGGAGCATAGGGAGTTTCTGCTTTAAGAATTTTTCCAGGCCGATATTGGCCAGCCCTATGGCGTTTAACATGCCGCAAGGGGTCTCCACGATCCGGGGAGGTGGATTGCCATTCCGGGGCTTGATAGAAAGCCCCTTAACCACAATTCCACCTAAGAGGCTGAGGTCTACTAAATCAGAATATTCCTGCCCATAACCAAAGGTCCCCGACGCTGTGAGGACAGGGTTCTTTAGTTCCAGAGGGCCAATTTTTACCCTTAAGTCCGGCTGATCCATTGCCTATAATGCTTTCCAGTCAAGTTTATGAGCATCAAAGACCGGGCCGTCCTGGCACACATGATAATATGTTCGGTCTTGTCCAGAAGATGCCCTGACAGCGCATCCTTGACATGCCCCCAAGCCGCAGGCCATAGCTGTCTCTTGGGATACCTGACATGGTATATCCCGTCTGATAGTAAGGTCGGCCACACACTTCAACATAGGAGTTGGCCCACATGCAAATACCATTGGAGGGTTTTCAACCCAACCTGCAAGATGGTTTTCAATGAGTTCAGTCACGGGCCCGTGATGGCCGGCCGTGCCATCATCTGTGGAAATAAAGACTTTAAAAGTATCAAGGCTGAATTTCTCCATTGGCAATATATCATTTGCTGAACGATAGCCGGTCATAAATGTCATGTTCGTGGGCTCCATGGTCTGCGCAAGAAAAATGAGCGGGGCAATGCCGATTCCGCCCGCCACCAAAACAGATTCACCCGCATGCTTTGAGAGTTCAAATCCTCTACCCAGAGGCCCAAGCATGGATAGTTTTTCCCCTTCTCCGGCCTCTGACAAAAAGGCAGTGCCCCGGCCGACCACTTTATAAAGAATAAAAAACTGGTTAGGTCCTCTGGTACCGCATATGGAAAAGGGGCGCCTTAAAAGCGGATCGATCCCAGGGCGTACCCGGATCATTACAAACTGCCCGGGCCTTGCTTCGGCAACGACCTCAGGTGACTCCAAAGCCATCAGGTAAGTTTGGGCAGTCAGTTTTTTATTAAATATGATTTTTGTATCTTGCTCAATCATAACCGTTACACGGGTTAAGCACAACGAGCTTAGTTTTATATGCTGTTTTGGATAAATCTCAAAATCCTATCTGATGAGGCAGTTTCAAAATGTTCAATTTTGTTCAAGGTCAAGGAAGGCGAGAATTTTAACCACAGGAATACATTGAGTATTTCGAGGATTAAAATTTGAGCCTGACGCAGCGATTGGGCAAAAGGGGACATTTTGAAGCTACCTCTGGTATATCTTTTACACAAAACATCACCATGACGCAATAGCTGATAGGTAGTGCGTCAATTATCAGAACACAAGCCCACTTGTCTTGACTTGCTATCCGCCCATCCCGTATAGTGCACCTCTAAGGAAAGAAGCTCTTAGGAGGGTATCACTCTATCCCGGAAAGAACGTTTATGACGCGTAAAGAATACCTTATAAGGCAGAAAAATAAGGGCAGGCACCTTTTTGGCGTCTTTCCGGCACAATATCCAAGGGAAATCCTGTGGGCCATGAACGCGGTCCCGGTGGAGATCTGGGATCCTCCCCTGGAAATAATGGCAGCCAATGCGCATTTACAGCCTTACATATGCTCGGTGGTCAAACTGGGGCTGGAGTTGATCCTTCAGGGCAAGTGCAGCGATCTGGATGGTTTCCTGTTTCCGCACACCTGCGACTCCATCCAGAACCTGGCCACCATTGTCAATGACTACCTGGGCCTAAAAAAGACCTGCTATTTTTTCTATCATCCCAAGGCGCCCTACCGTGATTCTTCGCGCATTTTCTACATGGAACAGCTCGAGGGCTTGGCCTCCCGACTTGAGAAACAACTGGGGCCCCTGGATCTCTCTAAGCTCAAACAACGGGTAGGTCAGGGCCAGAGGGTGGCATTCCTCCTTAGAGAACTCTACGATATAAGGGCCAGGGGGGGGCTTTCTGCCTCCAATGCCAAGTTCTACCGGGTCATCCGCAAGGGAGAGTTTCTTCTCCCCGATGATTTTATCCCTCTGCTTGAGGAATTCCTGGCAGCATCCAAAGGCCGATCTGACAGGGGACCCGCTGTAATCCTTAGTGGAGTCTTACCCAACCCTTCCGAGCTCCTGACCCTGCTTGATGAACGAGGAGTAAGGGTGGCAGACGACGATTTATTGGGTTGCGGCCGGCGGCTGCTGATGCCGCCGAGTGAGGCCGAGGATCCCTTTGAGGCCATGGTTGAGAG
The DNA here is from genome assembly GCA_020349865.1 of Desulfobacteraceae bacterium. The sequence goes on along the minus strand of CP070700.1, from coordinate 1,456,398 downwards.
CTATTTTGCCATGCCTCCCTGTACTACCAAGGGTTCTTCTACCGACGAGCGGTTAGACTACCTGCATAAAAAAATTGAGGATAGCGGTGCCAAAGGAGTAATCTTTTTAACGGTGAAGTTCTGCGAGCCTGAGCTTTTTGACGTACCCCAATTAATAAAAGAGCTTAAGAAAAAGGGGCTTGCCACGCTGGTCATTGACTCTGAGCTGAACCAGGGGCTGAGTGGGCAGCTTACTACACGCGTTGAAGCGTTTGTGGAAATGATCAGTTGACGGCTTTGTCCATTTTATGTAGCACTTTAGCTCTTTGAAAATAGGACAGGAAGGGTCATGGGGTTCTCTTTTTCAAAAGCCGCATCACAAAAAATATACAAAGCTCGTGGCACGCCCCCTGGGCCTTGAACAGGGCGCTGAGGAGGCCCGCCAGGGATTATGGCGGGTTGCAGAGAAGGTGACCTCTTTTAGAAAGATTTCCTTCTGGAGCTTTCCTGGGCCGAATTTTAAGGACAATCTGCCGTTCGATGGAATGAGGCCGACTTATGCGGCTTTTGTAAAAGAGACCCCCATGACCCTTCCTGTCCTATTTTCAAAGAGCTAATGTGT
>CP070700.1:1445431-1455697 GCA_020349865.1 Desulfobacteraceae bacterium | reverse complement strand
GATCACCACAGCGACCAATGGGCGCAGGTCCAACAAGGCCATAATATCGCCTTGTACTGGGATACGGCTCCAGAGGATCTGAAAGTTGAATTGATGGTTGTGGGGAGAACTTAGTTAGCCATGCGAATCGTCGACTGTTTCATAGAACTTTTAGCTTATGTGGCCTATTTCCTGAAAACACTGAAAACGAGGCAAGCTGGCTTCGACCAGGTAAGGGCCAATATCGAACGCCTTGTCTCTCGGGCTGATGCCTGCTTGCAGGATAAAGGGATACCCAAGGAAGATTGTGACCATGCGCGCTTTGCCATTTTTGCTTGGATTGATGAAGTAATCTTGAGCTCTCCGTGGAATGAGAAGGACCAGTGGCAAAGGCAACAGCTTCAGCGCGTTTATTTTCAGACCGCCGATGCCGGCGAGGTTTTTTTCGAGCGGTTGAATTTGCTTGGCCCCCATCAAAATTCCGTGCGGGAGGTTTATTACCTGTGTCTCGCCATGGGCTTTACCGGGCGCTATATCCATGAGGGTGATGATTTTCTCCTGGACCAATTGAGAACTTCGAACTTGAAGGTTCTGATGGGCAGTTCTATTGGGCTGCCTGCCCTTGATAAGGGCCCGCTCTTTTCGGAAGCCTATCCCCAGCAAACGGATCAGCTAAAACCCCAGCGACGTAAGCGAGGTCTTTCTCCAGTTACCCTGTTGGGTATTGCCTTTCCCGTTGTGCTTTATGCCGCTTTGTTTCTGATTTATCGATTTATTCTCAGTAATATCGCCGAAAACTTACTAAATGCGGTGCCATAAATGGTCTTAAAGATCTTAAAAATCTCCCTGCTTTTCCTGGCAGTACTGGTTCTTATCGGCCTGGTGTTCTGGCTGGTGCTGGCCCTTGGGTGGACCTGGTGGGTGGGTGCTTTTGTTCTTTTGGGCCTGCTGGGTCTGGTACTCATCCTCGTAGTGTTAAGAAAAATTCTGCTCAGGCGACGAGAGCAGCGATTCGTACAGCAGGTCATTGAACAAGACGAAGCCTACCGAAAAAGCTTAGGTGATAAAGAAAAGGCGGGCTCAAAGGAGATGCAGGATCGATGGAAGGAAGCCGTCACAGCGCTCAGAAAATCCCACCTTAAGAAATACGGGAATCCCCTGTATGTCCTGCCCTGGTATATGGTGATTGGGGAAAGCGGTTCGGGAAAAACCACGGCAATTCAAAGTGCCCGGCTATCTTCACCTTTCGTCGAAATCCGACGAACGTCCGGTATTTCCGGAACACGAAATTGTGACTGGTGGTTCTTCGAGCAGGCCGTTCTCCTTGACACCGCCGGCAGGTATGCCATTCCTGTTGACGAGGGTCGCGACAAGGACGAATGGCAAAAGTTTCTAAGGTTGCTGGCTAAGTTTCGAAAAAAGGAACCCATAAACGGTCTTGTCGTAACCGTCGCCGCCGATAAACTGGCATCATCAGGGTTTGATGAATTGGAGGAAGACGGCCGGAACATCCGTCGCCGCATCGATGAGTTGATGCGCGCGCTGGGGGCCAAATTTCCGGTCTATGTTTTAGTAACAAAGTGTGATTTGATTCAAGGAATGACCACATTCTGCGACAGCCTGCCCGAAGAAATACACGGTCAGGCCATGGGAAGGATAAATCAAGACCTCTCGCCCGATGTCGAATCCTTCATGGCAACCGCCATTCACTCCCTCAGCGAGCGATTGAGAGATCTGCGACTGCTCCTTTTTCATAAATCCCAGTCTAAAACTGCCGATTCCGGGCTCCTTCTCTTTCCCGCGGAGTTTGAAAGATTAAGACCAGGCCTCAATGCCTTTATGAAGGGTACCTTTCAGGAAAACCCCTATCAGGAAACACCCATACTGAGAGGGCTTTTCTTCAGCAGCGGAAAACAGGAAGGCAGCCCGTATTCCCATTTCCTAAAAGAGCTCGGCCTGATCGATGAACGGGAAGTACTGCCGGGAACCAGCAAGGGATTGTTCCTGCACGATTTTTTTTCACGCATAATACCGGCTGACAGAGATCTGTTTGCACCCACCCATCGGACACTGGAGTGGAGCAGACTGACCCAGAATCTCGCCCTTTTGGCTTGGCTGGCCGTAGCCATTGCGGTCTGCGGGTTATTGAGTTTTTCGTTTGCCAGGAATTTGATGATCATGAAAGAGGTTTCAAGGCAGGCCTCCAAACCGGTGGTCTTGCAGAAAGAGCTTGTCGCAGATGTGATCAGCTTAGAACGATTTCATCAGGCAATTCTCAGAGTGAAAGAACGGAATTCCGGGTGGTGGCTTCCCAGGTTTGGATTATCTGAAAGCATACACGTTGAGCGTGGTCTCAAAACGAGATACTGTAAACATTTCTACGATGGTCTCCTGCTCAATTATAACGGGAAAATGGCCGAAACGATAACGCACTTTTCAGCAAATACTCCTGAAGAGGTCATCGGTGCATACGGGGCTCAACTCGTACGGCGTATCAACCTCTTGCGCGCCCGGCTGGAAAATGAAAAACTGGAGGCCCTCAGCGCCAGACCTCAGCCGTCTTACCTGCGCACATTGCAGGCAGCAGGCCAGGAAGTTATCCCTGAGGTCGGACAGAAGCTTGCTGACTTATACCTTTATTATGTTTTCTGGCATGAGGATACCAATGTTTTAAATCAAGAGATGAATGAACTGCACATTTTGTTAAAACACATCCTTACACTGAAAAATTCAACATTGCATTGGATTGTCACCTGGATAAATGGTGATCCAGCACTTTCTTATCTTACCCTGCAGGATTTTTGGGGAGGGAGCCTGGAGGTCAAGGGCGAAAACAAGGTAGCGCCGGCCTTTACCCTTCAGGGAAAGGCGAAGATCGATTCTTTTCTGGAGGAGATTGAAGCTGCCCTTTTCGACCCTATGGTTATCGCCGGCAAGAAATTGGAATTTCAAACGTGGTACTCTAAAACATATTTCGATGCCTGGCGTGACTTCGGGTTTGCATTTCCGCATGGTGTCGGCCGGCTGAAGGGAAAGGCGGAATGGCGCCAGGTAGCCTCATTGATGGGTACCAATCAAAATCCATATTTCGCATTGCTGGATCGCGTCGTCGAAGAAATAAAACCCTTCGCCAAGAACCCCGAGCTGCCGTCGTGGCTGCAGCTCGTTAACGATTTCAAGGCCACAAGGGCTAAGGCCGCAAAGGTGAAACAAGGCAAAGGTGAAAAACCGGGAATCATCAAAAAAGCAACCCGAAAAGTGGAATCCAAGATTGCCAAGCTTGAAAAGCAGACCGGATTACATGCCGGGGACTTAGAATCGAAGCTCATCGCTGCTCAAGCGTTACGGAATTATGAAGATGCCCTGGCGGAAATCGCGCCGGTTTCTGCCTCCAGAGAGACGGCATACCAGACGGCTGTAGCCATTTACAAAGATGACCCTGCCACAAGCCAAACACCCTATTATACTGGATGGAACGCCTTGAATGAGCTCAAGACGGCCATGGCCGGCCCCAGGCCGGATCAAGAATTATTCTGGAAGCTGGCGCGAGGTCCTCTCGATTATTTCCTTGCCTTTGTTTCCAGAGAAGCCGCGTGCCAGCTCCAGAAAATCTGGGAAACAGAAGTTCTTTTAGAGGTGCAGGGAGCACCCGATAAGAATACCCTCATTGAACTTCTCTTGGGCCAGGACGGCTATGCCAGGAAATTCGCCAATGGGCCCGCCAAGCCGTTTCTTGCCAGAAGCCTTGAAAAAGGTTTTTATGCGAAAGAAGTCATGGAGCAGAGCGTGCCTTTTGATAAGTACTTTTTTTCCTTCTTAACCAAGGGATCACGGTCGGCACGACCGGCCCAGGCCAGTTACACGGTCACTATCGAAGGAAAGCCTACCGGGGCGAACAAAGAAGCTTTGGTGATACCACATGAGACTGTTTTGGAAATGCAGTGTGCCGACAAAACCTTACGCTTGGTCAATCTCAACTACCCGGTTAGAAAAACCTTCAAGTGGTCACCCAAAAACTGCGGCGAGGTCGTTTTCAGAATCAAGATCGGCAACCTGATTTTGACCAAAAAATACACCGGGCATCTGGCATTCGCGGAATTCCTAAGGGATTTTGAGAAGGGCTCACGCACCTTTTACCCCCGTGAATTCCCGACCGAAAAAGCTGATCTAAAGCGGATGGGGATTCAATACATAAGGGCGAAATATCATTTTCAAGGGCATAGGCCGGTTGTTGGGCTTTTCCGCACCGGTCCTGGTAGGGTCCCTGAGGAAATTGCAGCGTGCTGGAATCAATAAAACAGAAATTCCCCTGGGAATGGTCGGCCATGGGAAAGCACCCCGTGGCATTGGATTATTTTCGGCTTGGCGTCAGTGCTCCCCTGGTGAACGCTTTCGCGGGTTGGATCGAAAATGGATACCAAAAAGTAGTTGGACGTAACCGGGATACATCAGCATTTCATTCGTGGCGCTTTTGGGCCAGGGGAATAAGCAAAGGGCATATTGCGTGCGGTGTTGCACGGGACAGCTTTGACAGCGCTGGGCGACCCTATCCCCTCCTGATTATGGGAATCGGAAGGCTTTCGAATTGGGAAGCAAATTGGGACCTTCTGAACTTTTTGTTCGAGGGAATTTGGAACCAGATGGAATACGTTGCCTCCAGGCGCTTCGCCGACTTAAAGGAATTGGAATCTGAGATCAGCCGGATTAAGCTGCCTGCTGAGGACTGGCCTACCCTGGCCGATCAACGCCTGCTGGCGGGCGGGCCGGATCATATGTCTAAAGAACCGCGTTATTCTCACGTATTGCACGACGTTCAGAAAGCCGCTGAAACTCTTTTAAAGGGCAATGAGTTTCATGTTTCCATCAACAACGACCACGGCGGCGATGCCTTATTGCTCTCAGGGTATTGGAATTGTGCCTTAAAATCGCGTATGGATATCATTCCCAATGCCGCATTTATGGGAGGGGTTCCAGAAAGATCGTATCTGGCCATATTCACCCGATCGCTGAACTCGAGCGATTTTGCAAGGCTTTGGTCGGTATCCTCCGAAGACCACCTTGCTTTTTAGAAGCTTTTTTGGAACATTCGCTTGCTAAGGGGAGAACAAAGCAATCTCAAGCCAGGCTCGGGGCGGGCTCTGCAATCTTTGAAATGAGTTGAACCATGAGATTGCACCACTCTCTTCAGTCGCTCGCAATGACCATAGGTGACGTTATTAGAGGTAAACTGTTGTTTGCCCTCAGTTAGTAACACAGTATTTCAAGAGACGGGCAGTTTTAAGATACTTTTAAATGAAATCATTTTAAAGTCTTGAAAGGTCGTGCAGGAATCCGCTAATGGAAATGCATTGTCTGGCAAAAGATCCTATTCAACCTAATCAGCCTGCCGGATCGGATGTGCGCTATGAGCCCGAGTATGAACAACTTCAGGCCGAAATTGATAAGCTTGCGGTACCCTCGGCATCAGGCGGGATAGACTGGGGTAAAGTGAGCGATCTTGCAGCTGCAATCCTGGCCAAAAAGTCAAAAGATCTTCTGGTGGCGAGCTATTTGGCAGTGGGTCAGGTCCACATGCGTCAAATTGAGGGATTGGTTGACGGGTTGGTTCTCATCCATGACCTTATCGCTAATTACTGGGATAGCATGTTTCCACCAAAAAAGCGAATGCGGGGTCGATTGGGAGCCATTGAGTGGTGGATCGAAAAGACCGAAACAGCCCTGAGCGGCGTCAAGCCTCAAACGGTTGCAGCGGAAACATTGGACACCGTCCAAACAACCCTTTTACAAATTGATGCCCTTCTGAAGGGCCATCTGCCTGAGCCGCCGTTGCTCAGACCCATTCAGCGTGCTCTTGAAGGGATTCCATCCGTGTCCGAAAAAGAAACCGAAGCCCAACACTCCCCGGTCACAGAACAGGCCCGGTCGGTGCCAACACCCGTGCCAGAATTTGAAATAGAGCGAGACTCCCCCAAAGCTATTTACGAAATTGCTGAACCGGAAACGCTCGCCACTGAACAGGACGCCCAAAAGGTCATCACCTCGTGCATGCAGAAGGTCCGCAAGGCTGCTACGTTTTTGTTGGAAAATGATCCCACGAATGCCATGGCCTATCGCCATCGACGGATCGCTGCGTGGTCGCTGGTGTCAGGGCTTCCACCGGAATCAAATGGGCAAACGCAGATACAGCCGCCTGCCCCTCAGATTCGTCAATCACTCCTGGAGTTCGGGGACGAGGGCAATTGGAATGCCGTGATCCTGTCGGCCGAACCGAGGCTGTCCCAGTTCATCTTCTGGTTTGATTTGAATCGTTTTGTTGCCGAAGCCCTTAACAACCTGGGCGATGGTTACCAGAAGGCCCATGATGCGGTTCGCGAGGAGACCGCCTTTTTCATTCATCGTTCACCGGGTCTCGTCGATCTGAGGTTTTCCGACGGGACCCCTTTTGCAGATTCTGAAACCCGGCAGTGGCTGAAAGATATTGCCATGACGGCTGGCTCGGTCATGGACGTTGCAGTTCCAACGCCGAAAACAGACCAAAGCGCTGATGACAACGATCGTATGGCAAACACATTGGCAGAAGCACAGACCCTGGCCAAGAAAAAAAAGCTGTTGGATGCGGTCCAATTGCTTCAAACAGAACTGAAAAATTGCGTTTCGCAGCAAGAAACCCTTATGTGGCGAATGGCGCTTTGCCGGATGTTGACCGGCTCAAAACGGATTGACATGGCACTGCCGCATCTTGACTTGATTCTAAATGACATCGAGACCTACCGACTTGAAAGCTGGGATCCCCCATTGGCGTTGGACGGTCTCAAGCTGGTATGGACCGCTTACACCAGCCATAGTGGCAGTGAAGCACAACGTAAAGCCGAAGCCGCGTTAAGCCAGATCGCCAAACTGGATCCGGCTGAAGCTCTGAAACTTACTAAACCATGAGGAATTTGTCAGTAATAAGACTTTTTTAGGAAGAAAAATTCTGGTATGTTCGGGAACCTTTTATGATAAATGCATACATTTGAATACCGAATACGAAAATCCCTGGCCCAGAACTTGCTTATAAAGAAATGCGGATATAAACTTCAGTTGCTGAATACTTCAACAATCACATGGTGGCTCAGGTCGCGGCAGGGCAAGCCAAAACAAGAGCGAATGACAGGAATTTAAAAATTAATAACATTAGATTCACCATCGAATCGTGTTGCCGAAAAAAGCAGCACAACAGTTCTGAACAGGTGATATTTGGATCTTGGGTGATTTTTTTATAATAATATCAAACGAAAGGGGAAAACCATGGCAAAAGAAGGATCTGTCGCCCCAAAGGAAAGGGTAAACATCGTCTATCGGCCCGCCACGGGAGACGCAAAAGAGGAGGTTGAACTTCCGCTCAAGCTGTTGGTTCTAGGCGATTTCGCACAGCGTCCAGATGACCGGATGGTAGAGGAACGCGAGCCGATCAGTATTGACAAAGACAATTTCAACGAAGTCTTGAAAGCTCAAAACCTGAGCCTTGATCTAACGGTTCCTAACAAGCTTTCTGAGGACCCCGAAGAGGAGGTGAGCGTTTCATTGAAATTCGAGTCAATCAAGGATTTCGATCCTGAAGCGATTGCCAAAAACTCACCGGAGTTGAATAAGCTTCTCGAGCTCCGGGAGGCACTCAATTCCCTGAAAGGCCCCATGAGCAATCGTCCGGAGTTTCGCAGGAAAATCCAGGAATTGATTAAGGATGAGGCCGCCAGGGAAGCGCTTTTGAAGGAGCTTAAACTTGAAGAATAAGAAAGGGGGATCATATGGCCGAAGAACGTGAAAAAGAACAGACCGTTTCCCCAGAGGAACAAACAGCCGAGGCACCCTCTCTGCTTGACGAAATCGTTACCGCTACCAAAATCAAGCCAAAAGATGAAGGCTACTCTCTGGCAAAAAAAGGTGTGGAGGCCCTCATTTCACAGCTCGTCGAGCCAGGGCGAAAGGTGGAGAAGGTTTCCAAGGCCACGGTCGACGAGATGATTGCTGAAATTGACAAAAAACTCAGCACCCAGGTGGATGCCATTCTGCATCATCCGGACTTCCAGAAGCTGGAATCTGCCTGGAATTCCTTGAAATTTCTGGTGGACGAGACCGATTTTCGCGAAAATATCAGGCTGGAACTGCTCAACGTGAGCAAAGAAGATCTCTTGGAGGACTTCGAGGATGCACCGGAAGTCACCAAATCAGGGCTGTATAAAACGGTATATGCGGCAGAGTACGGCCAGTTTGGCGGAAAACCCTACGGGAACATCATTGCCAACTTCGAATTCGGACCCGGACCTCAGGATGTCAAATTGCTGCAGTACGTTGCCAGCGTGTCGGCCATGGCGCACGCCCCGTTTATCGCCGCCGCCGGACCCGAATTCTTCGGGCTGGAAGACTTTAACGGTCTTCCCAATCTGAAAGATTTGAAATCTATCTTCGAAGGCCCCCAGTACATCAAATGGCAGTCCTTCCGGGAGTCCGAGGATGCGCGGTACGTTGCCCTCACCATGCCGCGCTTTTTGCTGCGCTTGCCCTACGGGCCGGATACCCGGCCGGTGAAGACCTTTGACTACGAAGAAGATGTCTCGGCATCCCATGAGCATTACCTGTGGGGAAATACCGCCTTTGCCTTTGCAACCCGGATAACGGACAGTTTTGCAAAATACCGGTGGTGCACCAATATCATCGGACCGCTGGGAGGAGGTGCAGTGGAGGACCTGCCGGTACACCAGTTCGAATCCATGGGGGCCATTCAGACCAAAATCCCCACTGAGGTGCTCGTCTCTGACCGCCGGGAGTTCGAGCTCGCCGAGGAGGGTTTTATTTCACTGGCCATGCGTAAAGGCAGCGACAACGCCTGCTTCTTTTCTGCCAACTCTGCTCAGAAGCCCAAATACTTTGGGATCAGCCCTGAAGGTAAGGAGGCTGAGCTCAATTTCAAGCTGGGCACTGAACTCCCGTACATGTTTGTGGCCAACCGGCTGGCCCACTATCTGAAGGTGATTCAAAGGGAAAACATCGGCAGCTGGAAGGAAAGGACCGATTTGGATAGAGAACTGAACGCCTGGATTCGCCAGTACGTCGCCGATCAAGACAATCCGAGTGCCGAGACCCGCAGCCGGCGGCCGCTGCGTCAGGCGCAAATCACGGTCGAGGATGTCGAGGGTGAGCCAGGATGGTACCGGGTCGGGCTGAAAGTCAGACCCCATTTCAAATATATGGGAGCCTATTTTACATTATCGCTTGTAGGCAAGCTGGATAAAGAATAAACCTTAAAAAAGGAGAGGAGGTTCACTATGCCAACACCTGCTTATCTGTCAATCGAAGGATCTACTCAAGGCAACATCACCGAAGGAGCTTTTACCGAAGAAAGCGTGGGCAATATCTATCAGCAAGGCCACGAAAACGAGATTCTTGTGGAAGCCTTCAGCCACACGGTTACCGTTCCGACGGATCCGCAAAGCGGTCAGCCTACGGGACAGCGTGTTCACAAGCCACTGACGGTTACCAAGGTCTTCGACAAGTCCTCTCCCATGCTCTACAAGGCGCTGGCGAGCGGTGAAAGGCTGCCCAAATGCGAAATCAAATGGTACCGCACCAGCAAGGAGGGAATTCAGGAACACTATTTTACCATTAGATTGGAAGATGCCATCATCACCAACATAACGGGCCGGATGCCGAACTGTCAGGACCCGGATCAGGCGCACTTCACCCATCTGGAGGATGTCTCGTTCAGCTATCGCAAGATCACCTGGACCCACGAGATCGGCGCAACCTCCGGAGAGGATGACTGGAGGGCACCCGTTAGGTAAATTTAATTAAACCCCTGCAGCTCACCTCTGGGCTTAGTATCGATCTCCTCACCCTTGGAAGAAGGGGTGAGGGGATCGTAGCCTATTCAGCATTTATCCGTATAACCTGAGGTGATGACCATTCAAATGTATTTCGTAACGCTTGGAAACTCATGCGGGAGGAAAGGCTAACAGAGCGTATCCGATCGTGGAAAAAGGCACCTGACCGGCGCGGCGGGCCGGACGCGAAGCGAATGATTGATTCTATCATCCGCCACCTGGAGCAGATTCTGAACACCCGCTGGGGCAGCGCTCAGATCGCGGACGACTACGGTGTTCCCGACTTAACCGATTTGAGCTCTGGGTTCCCCGACGCGCTGCGAGACTTAGAGCGGACGATCCGGAATACCATTCAGAAATACGAGCCGCGACTAAAATCGGTGCGCGTTAAGTTCATACCCCAGGAGGAAAACATGCTGGCGGT
>CP070700.1:1439705-1445331 GCA_020349865.1 Desulfobacteraceae bacterium | reverse complement strand
TACGCTTACGCCTTCCTTGATCGCAAACCTTGAGGCCATGGAGGTACTCAAGATAATTCTGAAACGGGGAAAGATTTTCCGAAATACCATGGTGCATGTGGATTTGGAGACCGGCCAGATTAATGAGTTTACCTTTTAAAAAAAGTAAATATGACCACGGAAGTTGAAATGGAAATAAAGAGATGTTTTGAAATACTTGAGCTTGACCCTAATGCTTCCATAGAAGAGGCAAAACTAGCATACAAGGATATCGTCAATGTTTGGCATCCGGATCGTTTCTCTCATAATTCCAGGTTGAAGGAAAAGGCCGAGAAAAAGTTGAAAGAACTCAACATAGCATATGAGACGATAACGTCCTTTTTATCTTCAAAAAAACTGCGTGACCCAAATCTTGAGGAAACCCAACGAACAAAACCTGGGGCAACGGAAAAATCTGAAGTAAAAGAAAAAACATCATCAGAGAGCGCCCACCATAATGCACATGAAGAGACGAAAACAGATGATAGAATAGAAGCTGCGGCTGAGGCAGGTACACGAATTGTCCTGGAGGTATGCTCCTTTCTTTACACTGGACTTCGCCGTATCATTGATAAGCAGGTCTTTAACGCAGAGACCAGGGACGAAGCGGGATCAAAAAGAATTAACCGGAATCAACAATGATCTTAAAAATCGTTTCAGGCGGACAAGCTGGTGTTGACCGGGCGGCCCTCGATGTTGCAATTGAGCTGGGCATCCCTCATGGAGGTTGGATACCCAAAGGGCGGAAGACGGAAGGTGGCAAACTTCCCGAAAAATATAGATTGAAGGAGATGTCCACTTCCAGCTATACCAAACGAACAGAACAAAATGTTATCGATTCAGATGGCACCCTGATCATATCCAGGGGACCGCTGGCAGGGGGCTCTGAACTGACTCACAAATCTGCCATACTGTATGATAGGCCCTGCCTTCATATTGACCTTGGCACCGTAAACGCCCTTCAGGCCGTTAAGACTATTCGCTCGTGGATTTCGCGCCACGGTATAGAGATTCTGAATATCGCAGGACCTCGGGCCAGCGAAGACCCCGAAATATATGACATTACGGTGCAAACCCTCAAAGAAGTTTTCTATCACGATCCTGCTTAACTCAACATGCCGGATCTTTTAACCCAGATTGTGCGGTAGAATCCGTGCAGCAAGGATTTTCATGTCGCAGTAGGAGACTACTGCACAATCTGGATTTAAGATTCTTACCATAAAGACCTCAAGACCCTACGACTCCGCGATCAGTTACTAATCAGGAGAGATTTTGAGATGAGGTTCTTCGGATAGCCCGGATACGTTCCAGGACTGGAGGGTGGCTGTAATTCAGAAACACTTTAAGGGGATGGGGAGTCAAGTTTGAGAGGTTTTCAACACTCAGGTTTTTAAGTGCCGCGATCATAGATACGGGATCCTTATAGGTTTTCACTGCATATGCATCTGCATCGTATTCGTGCCCTCGGGAAATCATGTTCCCAAAAATAGAGAGCACCATTTGAATGGGCGAATAAAGGAAGCCGAAAAAGAGGAGGCTTGCATAAACTGAGATCTCTTGCATCTTAAATGCGGCGAATAGTTCCCTGTTATTAATAAACAGCGAAAGGATGTAGAACATCAACCCTGTTGTAAGGATTGATATAACAATGGACTTAAGTATGTGCTTTTTTTTGTAATGACCCATTTCATGGGCAAGAATGGAAACAAGTTGCCTAACAGTGTGCTTTTCAACAAGAGTGTCAAACAAGACGATCCTTCGAAACCTGCCAAACCCGGTGAAAAAGGCATTTGTCTTAGTGGAACGTTTTGACCCGTCCATCGTGAAAATGCCTTTCAGCTTAAATTCCTGTGACCTGGTATAGGCTTCAATTGCCTCTTTTAAGTCTCCATCTTCTAAGGGAATAAATTTGTTAAAAATAGGCATGATAATGACTGGAGCAATGAACATGAGAAATATCTGGAACAGGGTAACCGCAATCCAGCAATAGAGCCACGCCCAAGCCCCTGTCTTCTCGAAAAACCACAAAACCGCTGATAAAATTATTCCGCCAATCACAACAACCAGTAGCCAACTTTTAAGGATATCAAGAATAAAGGTCTTTGGTGTTGTTCGATTGAAACCATATTTTTCCTCAATGACAAATGTACTGTAGATGGAAAAGGGGATTAAAAGTATTTGTAAAGCAAACAACAGGACACCGACAAAAATAAGGCCAGTGGGGATAGTCCCCAGGTTGAAGCCCCGGGCAAATTGATCAAAAACATTAAATCCGCCCCAAAGAATAAACACAATGGTTATGGGGGTAGTAATGGTATCGCTGATTATTCCAAATCGGGTATTTTCCTTGAGATATTGCTGGGATTTTTTATACTTTATCGCATCATAATAGCCTTCAAACTCCTCAGGCAAATCTGTTCTCAGGTGTCGCACATTTAGGGTGTCAACAATCAGGTCTAAGAAGTACGATCCAATCAGGACACCAAGGATAATGAACAGGAAATAATTCATTCGAGCACCATCGCAGGCCTTCGTTTTACTTGACTAAGCCGTTTAACCAAAAGTCCGACTATTGCAACCTCTGAGTACCTGCATATAGGCTATTTTTGTGTTTATTTCAATACTCAATGCCGTTTTTGATTGCTGATGATTAACACAAACCCTAACGTTGCAGGCTGGCACCGTTAGGGTTCATTCTAAAAAAAAGGCAGCGTTTCTAAAAAAACCCTGCCTCATGGTGCTCAGCATATGTTTACGTAATCAAGCAAATGCAGACCTTCGCTCAATGCCGCTTCTGCGGTCTGTGCCATTTCTCCGGTCTTTTCCACTTCTCATTTCGATGTCTATCCGCCCATGCGCCTCAGTTCTACGGTCTATACCGCTTCTCTGATCTCTACCACTCCTTCGATCCAAACCATCTCTCCTGTCAAGCCCGCTTCTACGATCCGTTCCCGGCCTTCTCTCCGGAATGTGTGCTGAGTATTCAAAACACCTCCGATCCTTGCCTAAACGCCTACCTCCACTGTCTCTCATTGCTAAAAATGCCCCCGAATTCATAACGGGCAATTGAACTTCCTTAATTCAAATTTCCAACAACAGATTTCCGCTATTTCTTGCCTTTATGGTTGACAATGCCCAAACAACGCTGACCTTACCTTGTTTCTATTTTTATTTTTCACAGCGATATTTTTATATCAAATTATTTTTAATTATGCATATATTATGCTATCTGTCAATCATTTTTTTATAAATTATTTGTTATTTATATAATTTATATATATATGGTATGCCAAAGAATAGGTTGATACAATATATTGTATTCTTGTTTTCCCTTTATGCCATTCGCTCACCGAAGGGCATTCTTCCCAATGATATCTCATTTTCAATGATGGCAGTTCAAGACAAAGTCGTTTGCACATCAAAATCAAACGCTTGAAATCCGGCAACTGCTGTTTGTTAATAAAATCCACCTCCAACTTACATTACACAATGGACAAAATTGTTTGCAACTCCTCCTGTATATACTTCAGGCGATCTATCTCATCCTCGTCGATTCTATCTCCCCTTTCCCGGGATTTTACCCGCTTCTTAAGCGCCTTGAGCTCATTTTCAAGATCAATAATGTTATTCAGTATACTGGTCTGCATGTCTGGCAGGGCCTCTTCAATTGGCGGCTCCTCGTAAGTGGCTTCTCTGGGTTTAAGTACAAATCTTTGTTTCCACCTGGGGATATGGGTTTCGAGATTGAATCGCTCATAAATTTTTTTGGCCAAAACCTCACTGGCCGTAGCCTCCCCGTGAACCACAAAGACTCTTGGTTTACTCTCAAAATGCCCGACCCACTCAAGGAGATCATCTTGATCGGCATGGGCTGAAAACCCGCCGATTGTGAAAACCTTTGCCCTTACAGTTACATTTTCACGGAATATCTTAACGAGCTTTGCGCCCTCAACAATTTTCCGACCGGTTGTTCCTTTTGCCTGAAATCCGACAATAACGATACTCGCGCCTTTCCTCCACAGATTATGCTTCAAATGGTGTTTTATACGCCCGGCTGTACACATACCGCTCCCTGCAATAATAATAGCGGAACCGGCTTTTTCATTGATGGCCATAGACTCCCTTGTGCTTTCAGTGAATCGAAGATTAGGCATATCAAATGGATCATAGCCTTCTTTGACAATGGCCTGCGCCTCTTCGTCGTAGTATTTTTTGTTTTTTCGAAAGATTTCCGTGGCCTTTATGGCAAGTGGACTATCCAAATAGATAGGGATATCAGGAAGAAGTTTATCTCGATAAAATTCACCTAATATATAGAGGATTTCCTGGGTCCTTTCTACGGCAAATGCCGGGATGATGACTTTTTCGCCATAAGACACACTAAAGCGGACGGCCTCAAGTAGTTCGTTCTTGCTGTCTTCAAAAGACCGATGCTTACGGTTGCCGTATGTAGATTCAATGAAAAGATAATCAGCATCAAAGATCTCGTGGGGGTCCCTGACGATCAATTGATTCTTCTTCCCAAGATCCCCTGAAAAGACGATTTTGAGGGGCTCACTTTTCTCTTCGACCCATAATTCCAGGACAGAAGAGCCAAGGATATGTCCAGCATTTCTGAGCCGCGCCTTAACACCCGACTCAACCTCAATCACCCGGTCCCTTTCCACAGGGGAAAATAACTTCAAGCTTGCCTCGGCATCCTCTGGCGTGTAAAGGGGTTTCACATCCCCTTTGCCCTGGCGTTTGTTTTTCCTGTTCTGCCATTCTGCATCCATTTCCTGGACATGGGCTGAATCCAGGAGCATGATCTGGCACAGTTCAGCAGTTGGGGGAGATGTGATAATCTGGCCCGCAAAACCATCTCTCACCAACTTTGGAATCCTTCCGCTATGATCGATATGGGCATGGGTTAGAAAAAGCGCCTCAATCTCCTCTGGGTCAAAGGCCCAGTCCTCCCAGTTTCGACTCTCCATCTGTTTACCGCCTTGAAAAAGACCGCAATCCACGAGAATCTTTTTGCCGCCTGGGCTTTCAATGAGAAAGTTCGATCCGGTCACCGATCCAGTTGCTCCCAAACAGGTTACTCTGATCATGCTTTACTCCCTTCCTTTTTTTTATTGGATATTATCGTTGCCAATGTTGAAGACCTACACAAAGTAAAAACACGCAAAAATGCGTCCTGCCTTATTAAAGCATTCGAAGCATACCGTCAAAGACCCTATGCATTGTTGAGAATGTCAAACGCCTTTGGTCCACAATTAAAAAGGAGGTCAAAGGTTGACAGGTTTGCAATGAAAGGGCCCCACAACTGTGGGTAGACAGTGGGTCGAGGGTTGAAAAATTTGATCTCAATGCCTTCCAGTTGAAAGGCTTGTTCATCGAGATATTTTCTTGCACTGTTCTGAGCCAGAAAATGAGAGGCTCCCAAACGTTTGCAGACCTCCACCGAAAGACGGGGTTCATTCGCCTTTATTCCCAATTCAGAAAGTCGCATTACTCTGGCGGAAATCCCTATGTGTTTCATCAGATGCCGGATGATATTTAAATTGAGATCAATCAATTTTTCAAAACGTTCCGAAAAGACAGCTTCAAGAAAATTCTGATGATC
>CP070700.1:1436527-1439605 GCA_020349865.1 Desulfobacteraceae bacterium | reverse complement strand
GACCCGCTGGCTCTTCAAGTACTCGGACCTTTTTAAAATTGTGAGTGTGGAGTTCCAGTTTGATTCCGCCCGCCTGGGAACGCGTGGTAACTGCCCAGATCCGTTCTTCCGGGACTAAGGCCACGGCCCGTTCAAGTGTCATGGCAAGCATACTCTGCTCTCCCAAGATATGAAGCAGCTGTTTTGGCATCTTTTCACGACTAAGAGGCCAAAAACGCGTTCCGCTTCCGCCCGTCAGTATTACTGCATGGAGCATTCTACCGGACCTCCTTGATAACCATTGAGTGTAGATCTTCTTTTGCGCTGGATTATATGACTTTCATTAACTCGTCTGTTTTGCCTTCACGGTCCGGAACGGACCGTGAAGGCAAAACTGCGCTATATATATCCCTTCTGCCCTAAAAAAAGGAGGACCTCCTGGGCCGCCTCCTCCGGGGTGACATCGGTAGTATCGACGCGCACCTCCGGGGATTCGGGAATCTCATACGGGTCGTCCACGCCTGTGAATCCCTTTATGAGCCCTGCCCTGGCCTTGGCATACATCCCTTTTCTGTCCCGTTTTTCGCATTCCTCAATCGGAGTAGACACATGAACTTCGATGAACCCCCCATAGGCTTCTATTGTTGACCTAATTTCTGCCCTCGTGCTCTCGTAAGGGGCAATTGGCGCACAAATAGCGACACCACGGTTCTTGGTAATCTCGCTTGCAACATAGCCAATGCGGCTAACATTGATGTCTCTGTGTTCTTTGGAAAAACCCAACTCCCTGGATAGATTTTGACGGACAATGTCTCCGTCCAGTAGGGTTACCGGCCTATCCCCTATTTCAAGGAACCGAGAAAAAAGCACCTTGGCAATGGTCGATTTCCCGGAACCTGAGAGACCAGTTAAAAAAATCGTAAGTCCCTGTTTTCGAGGCGGTGGATAGGCCTGCAGAAGCTCCTCGGTGACTTCCGGAAAAATTGCCCACTCTGGAATCCGCCTGCCTGTGCGTATTCGCTCTCGAATATCGGAACCGGAAAGAGATATGGTCTGTACTCCTTCCGGCACCTGATCAATGGGACGGTATTCGTCCTCAAAAGGTAGATAGGCCATCTCCTTAAAAGGAATAATATTAACATTTAGCTACTGGCTGAATTCTTCAGTCAGTTTATAGACTGCACCACTTTCGTAAAAAGGCTTTCCACTACTATCCGAGCCCGGGCTTGCATGGTCACGTCCTACTATAAAATGAGTGCATCCATAATTCGTCGCAATGATCGAATGTAAAACAGCCTCCCTGGGACCTGCCATACGCATGGCAAGGGGCAAGAGGTTTATAATGAAAGAGTCCGGCGGAAAACGATGGGTGACCGCGCGATAACATCTGACACGGGTGTAGTGGTCGAAATCCCTTGGTTTTGTCATACCGACAATAGGGAGAAGCAGGAGGTTGGCCTTTGCCTGCCGCATGGCCGAGATGGTCATTTCCAACTGAGGTCTGTGAATCGGGTTTCTGGTCTCGAACCCAACAATACGTTGCCAGCCAAGCCTTTTGAATGTGTCTCTGACTTCCTTAGGTGCCAACCGGAGCTGCTTAAAATCAGAGTGAAGGGGCAAACTCAGGACCTCGAGTTTACCCCCTAAATAGTAGTCATTTCCGTTTTCAAAAAGATACTGGACGCCAGGGTGATTTCTATCCAGTGTCTTATAGATCTGAGTCGCCTCTTTTTCCCTGTCGACCTCCCAGATATCCTCGGTATGCAAAACAGCAAGAAGAAATCCCTCTGGATCCCTGAGCGCCACAGATTGACCTGCTTCAAGGGCTCGAGCCTGGGTGTCAGAGATATCCAGGCAGACCGGGATAGGCCACAGAAGGTCATTCTGGAGGCGCATTCGGTCAAGAACTGACTCATAGTCTGCACGGGTCATAAAGCCTTCAAGAGGTGAAAACACACCCGTAGCCAGAAGCTCAAGGTCGCATAGCTGCCGCTCGTTCAAAATGATATCCGGGATATTAAACGCAATCTCCTTGAGCATAGCACTACATTCAGAATCTGCGAAAAGATTAACGGGTGTACCCCTGTAGGGTGCATCCAATTGCTTACCTTTCATATCTTCTCTCCGATCACTATATATTATGGGAACCTGTAATGGGATGGCATCACTTATATGCTTATCAGTGAAATCAAGACCATGGCACATTTTTACCAAGTTGCATTCATAAGGCTATTATGTATAAAGGCCATTGCGAACGAATGTAAAGCAATCTCAATATGATTATTTCCTACATCACTTCGCTCCAACTCTGCCGAGCAGTGCGGCCTTGAGTCGTTGGACTCGTTCGACTCGTTCGACCTTGAGGCTCTCGACAGGCTCACTACCGAAAGGCTCGTCGCCGGATCGCAATGACTCAGTTGCAACTTGGTATTAGCAGAGTTCATACGCAAAAATAATGCCGCCTGATTAAGTTAAGTCCTTGAAGTCGTTAACTCTTTGATTATTTGATGGAATTAAGTTGTAGGTTGCCTGGAACCAAAGGGAATGGGCCAACTTAGACGGGTCAAAATGGTTTATATAATACATTTTTCCGGTGCACTTAATCCTGAATCAGAATTCTTAAGCCACAAGTTCCAGGAATGCACAAAAGGCACAATGCAGACTTTCGGCCTAAAAGACTATTATCAACGATCATGGCCAACGTTTTGTCATGCTCGGAAAAATCATTTCTCACCTTTGCCTTTTGGTTCTACTCTTTTCTACAGAGTCATTACAGGTCCAATTTAATTCTTCCGGAAAATGAGTACCGGATCATGATTAATATTCTTTTGAATGGATTGGTTATGATGTCTTTTCTTCGATTCCAAGTCTTCCGACCTAGTCATTTCAAGGGGTTACGGATGTGTGATGCCCGCCCTGGCGGGCAAGCTTGTAAGAATTTTTATTGTGGCCCTTCTGAAAGAGATACCCATAGCCTATTTAGCAATATTTTCAAACTGCTAAACTATTACGGTAAATGAATAACGGGCATGAGATATTCTGTTGAGGTTCATAGGGAGCTTGAGGAGCAATTTCGAGAAGCGGCGTTGTATAGGCCGG
>CP070700.1:1432465-1436427 GCA_020349865.1 Desulfobacteraceae bacterium | reverse complement strand
TTAAGTGGGGTATGAAATTTGTGAATTTAGTTCGCTTTGCTTGCATCGCTATGGTGGGAAAATGGTGGAATAATCATAATGAGTGCTCACGGAGGATTTGAGAATGAAAAAGATTGGTATCATCGGCGCTGGGAACATGGGAAGTGGGATTGTTCAGAAGGCGGCTCAGGAAGGCCTTTCTGTGGTCATGGTGGATGTCAAACCTGAATTCGTTGATAAGGGATTAAGCAACATCCAAACAACTCTAAAGGAGGCAGTGGAACGAAAACTCTTCAAACCCGAGCAGGTAGACGATATTTTGGCCCGCATTCAAGGCACAACGGATCTTGACGCAACAAAAGACTGCGATCTCGTAATAGAGGCTGTTTTTGAGGATATGGGTATCAAGAAAGACCTGTTTGCGAAGCTTGATGAAATATGCAAAGCCGAAACAATCTTTGCCACCAACACCTCTTCCTTCTCAGTGGAAGAGTTAGCACAGGCTACTGGCCGGCCGGATCGTTTTGTGGGTCTTCACTTCTTCTACCACCCGGCAAAAAACCGGCTTCTCGAAATTATTCCGGGGCCCATGACTTCTCCGGAATCAGTTACTGCCTGTAGGCAGTTTGCTCAGCTCACCGGTAAGACTGACATTTTGGTAAAAGATACCCCCGGGTTTGCCGTAAACCGCTTTTTTGTTCCCTGGCTTAATGAGGCTGCCCGTATACTTGAAGAGGGTTGGGCCAACATTCCTACTATTGATAAGGCAGCCATGGACTCCCTAGGGATCGGAATGGGGCCTTTCAAGCTGATGAACGTGACAGGTGTCCCTATCGCCTATCACTCTGCCCTCACTTTGGGCAACAAGCTCGGCCCTTTTTATGCGCCCTCAGCCAAACTCAAGGCCCAGTTTGAATCCGGTGAACTGTGGCCTCTTGATGGAGAAGTAGAGGAGGCAAATCAGGCCAGGGTATCTGACAGGCTTTTAGCTGTGGTCTTCTACGTTGCCTCCGAACTCCTGGAAGGGGGCGCAGCCGGGATGGCTGGCATTGATGTGGGGGCAAAGGTGGGTTTGCGCTGGAGAACGGGGCCTTTTGAACTTATGAATCGCCTTGGACTTGATAAGGCTCATGGGCTGGTCGAAGATCTGCTAAAACCATGGCCGGATATCAAGATACCGGAGCAGCTCCACGGCCAGCAGGTCAAGGGAGAGCCATGGGACATTCGTTACGTGAGTTACAATCGCGTCGGTAATCTGGGCCGGGTGACCATTTCACGGCCAGATGCCCTTAATGCCCTTAATCGAACTGTCGTGAAGCAACTGGATGAGGCCTTTCTGGAGGCTGAATCGGATCCGGAAGCCAAAGCCATAGTCTTGGATGCAGCGGGAAAGGCATTTGTGGCCGGGGCAGACATTGGATTCTTTCTTAAATGCATCAAAGAGGACCGCCTTAATGATAACTATACCTTCACCAAATTCGGGCATGACGTCTTGATGCGTATTGATGAGAGTAAAAAGTTGGTGGTAGCCAGGGTAGGAGGAATAGCCCTTGGCGGCGGACTGGAACTGGCACTTTCTACCGATGTGATAGTGGCCGCTCCAAAGGCGCGTATGGGGTTTCCTGAAACGGGAATTGGGATATATCCCGGGCTGGGCGGAACCCAGCGAACCAGCCGATTTATTGGGAAAGAGCTGGCCAAATATATGATATTTACAGGCCGGCTGGTTTCCGCCCAGGAGGCACTTTCCATCGGGCTTGTGGATTATGTCTTTTCTCCCGAGGAAATTGAAGAAAAGATGGGTGCACTTATCAACGTAGGAAAACTTGTTCCAAGAAAAGGCAAGGATAGAGAAGAGTTGCCTCCACAGTGGCGTAAGATCAAAGAGCTTTTCGCGGATGAAAAGATAGATGCATGGCTGTCTGGCCAATATCTCGATAGTGACGATCCGCTGGTAGCTAAGACAGCTAAGATGATAGCCAGCAAGGCCCCCATCGCGCTGCGCCTTGCCAACCAGATCATTGATACCGGGTATGACCTGCCTCTCTCGGAGGGTATAAAGGGGGAACTGGAACACTTAAACGAAATCTTTTCCACAGCCGACGCCCTTACGGGCCTAAGCAGTGTAGGGAAGAAAATGCCCGTGTTTGAAGGCCGTTAGAAGTTTATTCTCCCTCAACCCATGACAGCACCATATTAATTTGCTGGGATGTCTCCGGTGACGGTTTTTCTTGATCTATGGTGTCCTTTCTCAGCTCCTGGATGAGTTTGAAGACTCTTTGGCCGGAAGATAATCTGTGCCTTTTCAGGAAACAGCCGACTACGGTGCCGGTGCGGCCCCTGCCGCCCCAGCAGTGGAGATAGACTGTTTTGTTTTCGGCAATGCATTGATCAATGCGATCCAGGATAGTGCACATCTCGGCCCTTGACGGGATCTAGGTGTCCTTTACCGGCATCCTTTCAAAGGTAATCGCGCGACCCATTTTTTCGGCCATGGATCCCATGGGCGCCTCATAGGGCACAAATGCTTCTCCGCTCCAATCTACTTCACCGGGTTCCATCAGGTTAATAATGTGCTGAATACCATGCTCCAAAAGACCCTTGAGTTTCTGCTGAGCATCTTCCTTTACTTCTGATCCAGGGTAGCAACCTGCCATGAATTTTCCGTGCACCACCCAGTAAGAGCGATTGAAGGGAACGTTCACGCTATCTTTGTCAACCATGATCTACGCCAAAACAAATTTTTTAGGAAATCACCTGCTGCTTCAACAGGGTCTCATATTCACCTTGTCGAAGACGTCTATTTTTTGATTGTTCCGGCCCGGGATAGAGGGATGAAGCGGCGGAGATTCAAGAGGGGTCGGCAAGCAGTTCAATCAGTTGTTCCCGTGTAAAGGTCTTCAAGAGTCCCGGATCATCCTCTTTTACTATGCTGTCCATCAGGTCTCGTTTCCTTTCAATAATGGCAGATATCTTCTCCTCCAGGGTTCCTTCAGTGACCAGCTTGAAGACATGAACGCCCCTTTTTTGCCTTATCCTGTGCACCCTATCGGTGGCCTGGTCCTCTCTTGCCGCATTCCACCAGTGATCATAATGTATGACAACGGATCCTGCCACCAGATCAACTCCGGTTCCCCCGGCCTTGAGGCTGCCCACGTAGACCCGGCAGTCGGGGTCATTGTTAAACCGAGATATGATATTTCCCCTGTTTCTGCTGGCCCCGGTAAGAGTGACAAAACCGACCCCCTCTTCTTTTAAAAATTGTTCCATGATTTTTATCATACCAAGGAACTGACTGTAGACAACTACCTTCTGGCCGCTGCCAAGGATCTCTGCAATGAGCTCCTTAAAAAGCTCCCATTTCCCGGATTGATATTGTTCATAATTCTCATCTTTTCCATTTATCAGGGACGGATGGTTGCATATCTGCTTGAGAAGATTCAGAAGCGCAAAAATATGCATATAAGGGACAGGCTTATTTTGTTCTCGAAGGCCCCTGATTAACCCTTTGGCTCTGGATTCAATGGCATCCCGGTAGAATTTGACCTGATCCTCGCTGAGGTTGCATGTGCGGATATCTTCAATCTTGTCCGGTAGTTCATTGAGCACCGTTTTTTTCAATCTGCGCAGGGTAAAGGGTGAGATCACCCTGCTCAGATCATCTTTCCCGGAACTATGGGGGTTTTGTTGTATGGGGGTTATGAAACGGGTTTCAAATTCTTCATCAGTTCCCAGGTAGCCGGGAACAGTCAGATCCAAAAGGGCCTTGAGTTCGCTTAAGGAGTTCTCGATTGGTGTTCCCGTAAGACCCAGTTTCATGTCCGCATTGATCTGAATCGCGGCTTCATAAGATAGGGTTTCAGGATTTTTCAGATTCTGGATCTCGTCAAAAACAGCAAGTGAGAAGGAGATATCTTTTAACCGGTCTACGTCTCTCCTGAGAATGCCGTAAGAGGTCAATAACACATGGCTCTTGCGGACCG
>CP070700.1:1425698-1432365 GCA_020349865.1 Desulfobacteraceae bacterium | reverse complement strand
CGGCCGGGCAAAAGAGCTCAGCCCTTCGGGTGCTTGTGCGATGAAGGGCCACGCATTGCCTCCCGGTCTTTGAGATAAATTGGGCTCCGCCGAATGTGGAGCGCCTTTGCCCTGGCCGTCGCCTCCCGGCCAGGGGAAACCCCTTCCCATATGTCAAGGAAATAAATATATGATGCTATTATATTAGTGACTACATATGCAATCTTGAAAATGCCCTATTCCATTTTATATCAATAAGTTATCTGGTTTTGCAGGAGTGAACCTCTATTTTATTTTCGAAAAACCGGGGATTAAGGTCTGAGTGCTTACTATTCCCGTGATCTGCCCCACCTTATTATTGACAAAATTCCAAATGGTCTCCGCATCCGAAGAGATCAGATCCCGGGTCAAAACAATTTTTGCAAGGACATCGACATTACCATGAACAGAATGAACCTCTCTGACTTCCTCAAGTTCGTACAGTTTTTCGATTATTCGATTCCCTTTTTTCCCCGAAATATTCATCAGGATAAACACGGTTATCTCCCGCTGCATCTCCGGATATTCAAGTTCCTTTTTTTTTGACATTTTTTTCCAAAAATCCTCCATATTTTTTGAAATAAGTTGATCAATCCCGCTGCCGTATTTTCGTACCGCGCTCCTTTCCCATTGGTGAAAGGTAACATATGTATAAAGGTCCGCAGCTGTCCGGTTAGGGAAGGACTCAATGAGATGCGCATTTTCAATAATTGCAATTAAGGGGCAATATATCGTTTTATACCAGTCCACAGCAGCGCTTTCAAATGAAACAGAACCCCCTGCTATTTGCTTTAAGAAGTCCTGGTGTTTTAAGATCTGCTTAATCAGATGGGCATATTGCCCCACCTCTGTCAGCTCTATAGAATAAGACAGCCCTGTCTTATCACTAAATTCCGACTTCTCGCGATATAGTATATTCTCTAAGGTATTTTTTGATGGTATAAATTCGACAATATCAGCGTCTATGTCCCCGTAACCAAATTCCTTTGCTGCTGAAATGCGATGATTTCCGTCCAGGACATAGTACTCATCCTTGATCTTATATAGTTTCACACGCGGCAGAGGCTTACCTTCCCGCATAGCCTTTTTAATATTCTGAAGCCTGTCCAAAGGAACGTGTTGCTTTAATCTGAATTTACTGTCGAAGTCATGGTACCGCCCTACGCTTCCCACAATCTGTTTAACAGGCACTGAACGGATACCTCGGTCTACTGTGTCAAACGCATCTTCATTTTTCTGGCTCTCCTTGAAGGACTTTATCTCTTCCAAGTTACGGCGGTGCTTCAAGGAGGTCAAAAATTTATTTAGCAATCTGGTCATCGTCGATCTCAAAAATGTGATACCCATAACTATTAACCACTTTCGTTTTGTTTACAATGCTTATGCGCTGAAAGGGGTCAGTAAAATTAACGTGAATATGTCCATGGATAAAATAGCTTGGGGAATAGTGGTCAATAAGCCACTGATAAATCTCAAACCCTTTGTGACATTGATCTTCAGCATCATGAATATGCCGCGGCGGGGCATGGGTAATAATAATATCGATGCGTCCCTTCCGCCAAGTTTTTGCTCGAATACTTCTAACTATTTTTCGCATCTGGCCTTCGGTGTACTGATGCGGACCCCCGTTATACCAAAGCGACCCCTCCAGTCCCAGAATATTGATTCCCTGGAAATTGACCAATTTGGCGTGTAAATCAATACATCCGTCAGGCAGCTTTGAATCAAATCGGATATCATGATTTCCAAGTACATAATAGAGAGGAACATTGAATGAGGCCGCAAGAAAAGAAAGGTATTCCGGAGGGAGATCGCCACAGGAAAGAATCAGGTTTACCCCAGGAAACTTCCCGGCATCGAACCGATCATACAGGATGCTCTCAACACGATCTGAAACAGTCAGTATTTTCATGTGAACATTTATCCTGCTTGTCTAACATATAGTTATTTATCAAAAAGTTATGCTCTAAGATTATGGATCCCCATTGCGCAGGAATCTTGAGATCTTGCTGTCCTTTGACTTACCCGAATTTTATATGAAATATAGCAAATCCCTTTACCTGAAACAATTATAATAGACACAAAGAGGGATAAACAAGATGGATTGGAACCTCACGAAGGAAATTGCCCATTCATACTTCCAACTCACTTTTTCCGATGACCATCTTTTTGTTGACCTGCAATATCCAGAAATCAACAATGTGAAGGCCACAACATCATGAGGCGGATTTATTATTGACACACAATGCCGCTTCTTCCTATACTCCACACACCAGAAAGAGACATCTGCACTTGTTTGCGAATGACATTCCACAAAAATAGCAAATACAAGATTGCCACCCGTACGGCCCCTTTTCAGGAGTCGGTCATACGCGAGATGACGCGGCTGGGCGATGAAACTGCCTCCGTAAACCTCTCTCAGGGTTTGCCGGACTTCGACTCATCACTCGATGTGTTGGAAGCCGCCGTAAAGGCGATTCGAAACGGCGATAATCAATATACATTTCCTTTTGGTACGCCGAGCTTTCGCGAGGCGGTGGCCGCCAGGTGCGATCACTACAATCACATTTCTGCCGATCCTGAGGCTGAAGTGACCATCACTTGTGGCGTTAGCGAAGCAATTATGTCCGCAATTTTGGCATTAACTGATCCCGGCGATGAAGCGATCATCCTGGAGCCGTGGTACGAGAACTATGTCCCTGGCTGTCTGATGGCCGGGGTGCGACCGCGCTTTGTGCCACTCCGAGAACCTGGATACACGTTCGATCACGATGAGTTGGAGGCCGCCTTTAATGCTCGTACCCGGCTGATATTGATCAACACGCCACATAACCCGACCGGGCGGGTATTCAGCCGTGCAGAGTTGAGTACGATCTCCAGGCTCTGTCAAACATTTGATGTGATTGCCGTCACAGATGAGATCTATGAACAGATCTTATATGACGGGCATAAACATGTGAGCATCGGCAGTTTGGAGGGGATGCATGAGCGCACGGTCACCATCAGCGGCCTGGGCAAAACTTACGCTGTTACCGGATGGCGTGTAGGTTGGGCTATTGCTGGGAAGCCTTTAACAGCTCTGATCCGAAAGGTTCACGACTATCTCACCATCTGCGCACCTGCTCCGTTTCAAGCTGCCGGCATTGTTGCCCTAAAGCTGCCAGAAACGTATTACACCGATATGGGTGCTCAATATGCTGCGCGGCGAACCATTCTGCTGGATGCTCTGGATGAAGTCGGTGTCCCGTATTGCAAACCAGAAGGGTCCTATTATGTAATGGCAGATTTCGGCAATGTGGAATGGGATCAGGGCACATACTCTAATCCGGATTGGACCGCAGATCGTGCTTTTGCCGAATACATGGCTCGCAAGATCGGCGTGGCTGTCGTGCCAGGGTCAAGCTTTTATGCGGGCAACGATCAAGGCACATCCCGGGTGCGTATCAACTTTGCCAAGCGGAAAAATACACTTCGAGAAGCAGCAAAGCGCCTTCAGCTGCTCCGCATTCGTTAGCTCAAAGGATATGCTATTGAAAAACATGTTCATGCAGGAAAAAGAGGGCAGCGCGGATTCGAGGGGTAAGAATGCCCACTTGTGGCGAACAACTCATGCCTTTGCTCTGAATTGATCTGCGAACGTATTGCACGAGATACTATAAATGGACAGTGGTATGGTAATCCCTTTCTAACCGGTCACCAAGGGTAGACTCGAACTTGTGATAGAAGGTGTTACTTATTAGTTGAATAAGGTCGATAATTTTTTTTCCCCTCAACCATGAATCATCGCTTTTCTAATCCCGGCGACGAAGACACATTTGTTGTTTGGGTGAATCACCCGGCAAGTTTTTAATTTTTTTGGAGGGGAATACAGAAATGGAATTATTCGATTTATCCGGCCTTGTGGCTTTAGTTACCGGCAGCACACGCGGCCTTGGTGAGGTGGCTGCCCTAGGCTTAGCCAAGGCCGGTGCGGATGTTGCAGTGTGTGGCCGAAGCATGGCTGATCTTGATCGGGTTTCTGCCTCCATCAAAGATCTGGGAAGGAACTCGGCAGGTTTCTTTTTGGACGTCACTTCTAAAGAAAAGGTCCATGAAGGAGTAGACCAGATTCTGAAGTATTTTGGCCAGGTAGACATTCTTGTCAACAATGCCGGGGTCAATCATCGGGTGCCCGTGCTAGAATTTCCGGAGGATGCCTGGGACCTTGTCATCAGCACAAATCTCAAGGGCTATTTCTTGGTAGCCCAGGCTTTAGTGCCCCAAATGATCGAGCGTGGCTATGGAAAGGTCATTAATATGAGTTCGATCTTGGGATCGGTCGCCTTGCCTAACCAGGTAGCTTATGCCTCTTCCAAAGGCGGAGTAGACCAGATGACGAAGGTGATGGCCCTGGAATGGGCCAAACAAGGGGTCCGGGTAAACGCAATAGGCCCAACCTACTTTGAGACCGAATTAGTGGCTCAGCTTCGTAATGACCCGGAACGATTTAATTTCATTAACGAGCGAACCCCCATGGGACGGTGGGGTTATCCGTCTGAACTGGAGGGGATTGTCATTTTTCTGGCTGCTCCTGCTTCGGATTTTATCACCGGCCAGACCATCTATATTGACGGAGGCTGGACCATCTGGTGATCGGGATAATTGCTAATCAATGGCGGTCACACTCCTCTATTCTCACCGCGTTTATTAACCATCTGGGCTGCTCCCTCTTTTACCGAAGCAATACCTGAGAAGGCCTGTTGTTATCAAAATAACCTTGTCAATCCTGCCCAAGAGAAAGGAGGGAAAATGGATTCGATTTATGAAAAAAGGCCATGGCTAAAGAATTATCCGGAGTGGGTGCCCCACGATCTTGAAATAACATCTGATACTGCTTTAGGTGATTTTATAAATTCCGCTGATCGCAGGCCCGAGTATCCCTCAGTATATTACTTTGACCAGGCTCTATCTTATGGAAAAATTGACCGGTTGTCAGATGGCTTGGCGGCCGCTTTTAATGACTTTGGTCTTAAAAAAGGAGATCGAATCATCGTCGATCTGCAGAATGTGCCCCAATTTCTTTGTGCCACATATGCTGCCTGGAAACTTGGTGCCATCGTGGTTCCCCTAAATCCCATGTATAAAGAAAAGGAGCTGAGCTATTTTTGCCGGGATTCAGAGGCAAAGTTGTTTTTTACACTTGATGAGATCGCGACAGCTCTGGATTTATCCTTTCTCAAAGAGACTCCTATAAAAAAAGTTATTACAACCTCTGCACTGGATCTGCTCCCCGCCGAAATGGAGCCGCCAAATATGTTAAAGGGAGCAAAAAAAAGATCCATACCTGGCAGTTTGGATATGCTTGAACTTCTGGAAACCTATGAGGGTAAAAGTGTGGAGGACCCGAAACTGTCTCCAGACGATGTGGCCTATTTAACATACACATCCGGGACAACAGGCCCCCCAAAAGGTGCTATGAACACACATGGAAACATCGCCTTTAATGCCCGGGTTTATCAGACAATGCAACGAATTGATGACAAAGACGTTGTGGTTGGTGTTGCCCCTCTATTCCATGTAACCGGTGAGGTGGCTCATCTGGCCATAGCCGCCTTAAACGGTATTCCTGTCATTCTTTATTACCGTTTTGATCCAGGCGAAACACTCCGGCTTATTGAGCACTGGAAGGGCACAGTGAGTGTCGCCTCTATTACGGTATATATAGCCCTGATGAATCATCCGGATATTAAGACCAGGAACATTTCCAGCTTTGTTAAGGCATACAGCGGAGGGGCTCCGGTCTCTGAGGCTGTTGTCAAACAGTTTGAAGCACTCACAGGTCTCTATCTTTACAATGTCTACGGCCTCACAGAGACGAACTCGCCTTCTCATATTGTTCCCTGGGGGCAAAGGGCGCCTGTGGATCATGAAAGCGGGGCCCTTTCGGTTGGGGTTCCTGTACCCAATTGTGTCACAAAAATCATGGACCTGGAAGAGGGCACCAAGGAACTTGCTTCTGGACAGGTCGGAGAGATAGTCGATTGTGGTCCGATAGTCGTCCCAGGATACTGGCAAAAACCTGGGGAGACAAAACATGCCATCCGGAACGGCTGGCTCTATACCGGAGATGTGGGCAAGATGGATGGGGATGGGTGGTTCTATGTGGTGGATCGTAAAAAGGATATGATCGTTGCCTCGGGCTACAAGGTATGGCCCCGGGACGTAGAAGATGTGATCTACCAGCATCCTGCGGTCAAAGAGACAGCCGTTGTGGGAGTGCCGGATCCCTATCGAGGGGAGACGGTAAAAGCATTTGTAGCCCTGAAGGAAGGCACGGAAGGATCGGTAACGCCTGAAGAGATTATAGCCTTCTGTAAGGCCCGTATTGCTGCATACAAATATCCGCGCCAGGTAGAAATTGTCTCCGAAATTCCAAAGACGTTGACCGGTAAGTTTCTTCGCCGCTCACTTCGAGAAAAAGACAAATCACAAGATACCACGTGAAACGATAAGTTGGTTTCTCTTTTGTGCGGGCAAGCCGGGAAATTCTTAAACCGCAAAGTCATATTATACCTTAATTGAGCCAAAAACTGCTAAAAAATCCCCTCTATCTCCCCTTTACAAAAGGGGAGGACTTATGCTTCCCCCTTTAAAAGGGGGATCGAGGGGG
>CP070700.1:1422775-1425598 GCA_020349865.1 Desulfobacteraceae bacterium | reverse complement strand
TGCGCCTTACGGCAGTGAACATCTTGTGGTCAAATCGGGCGCCCACTGTGCCCCGTGTTATAAGAAGCAATGCCCTGGGCTCGATAAGCTCTGTATGCGAAAAATTAGTGTTGAACAAGTAAAAGAAAAACTTTCGGAAGCACTTGAGATGCGTGGTAGAAGTTGAGTAAAAGTTCAAGTGTCTTTTTTTACAGGATTAACAACATGGACATGATTGTTTTAATTTCATGATTCAAAACACTTATCCTGTAATCCTGTCTGAAGGTCCTTTTGAAGATGCATCATTGAGAAGTTGAGAAACATTTTATGCAACCAAAACCCAGCACACTTCTGGTATATTGTCCCAATTGGGTCGGTGACGTTGTAATGGCAACTCCTACGTTTTATTGCCTTAGAAAGAACTACCCTGAAGCAAAAATTATCGGTGTTATAAGAAACTATGCCAAGGGTGTTATTGAGGACAGCCCCTGGTTTGATCAAATTATTGGCTGTGATGACAAAACTACGAGCGGTTTACACAAATTGGTGCATACTATCCGCGGTCTGAATACGGATAGTGCTATTATATTACCGAGTTCTTTCCGCTCTACCCTGATTGTACGGTTTAGTGGGGTAAAAGAAATATTTGGGTACCGTAGGAATCATAGATCAATTCTATTGAGTGGTGGTCCGAAACCAATTTATTCAGAAAATGGGATTTTGCCTGTTCCTATGGTGAACTATTATCTGGAAATCTGTCGCTGGCTTGACTTAGAAATACCTGATGTGATAAAGCCCAGTCTTTTTCTGTCTGATTCACTTAAAGAAAAGGGAAACCAACTTCTTGATCGTTATGGTATAAAATCCGATGATATGGTCATCGGGATGAACCCGGGAGCAAAATTTGGCTCTTCCAAATGTTGGTCCCCTGAATATTTTGCAAGGCTGGCCGAGTTGTTTGTGAAACGGTGGGATTGCAAGATGTTGCTCTTTGTCGGCCCCGGAGAGGATGAAATAGCGAAATCCATCATGGAGACCAGTAACGCAGCGATTGTCAACACAGGTCCTGACAAGGTTGATTTGGCCCTTTTGAAACCTTTAATTAAAAGATGCCAGCTTCTGGTCACAAATGATACCGGTCCCCGGCACTATGCCGTTGCGTTCAATATTCCTGTGGTTGTTATTATGGGACCTACTGATCCTCGATACACTGCTACGAATCTTGACAAAACATTTGTCATACGCCAGGAATTGGAGTGCTCTCCCTGCCATAAGAAAAAATGCCCTCATGATCATGAATGCATGTCAATGATAAAACCTGAAACTGTATTTGAGGGAAGTGAAAATTTATTAGAGGGAGTTTCCTAAGTAGTGAAATATTCTTATTATCGTGAAAAATGGAATGCCTTGAGAAAAAAGCCTGTTGACCCGAACAGCTTAAGACAGCTTTCCCGTCAAATTGCCTACTCTTTTTTGGATTACTATTTAAAGGACTGTTATTACGAAAAGGAATATATTGATCTGCTTTGCGAGATGGCGACTTTTTCAGAGAAGCCGGAGCTTACTAAACCCGCAGCAGAGGCACTGTTTAGTATTATTGTCGAGAGCTTATGTGACGATTTTGAAGAATTACAAACAATAACTTACAACAAGGTAATGACTCAGGTGATTACCCATTGCCGCAATGTCCCAACAGGGAAAGAGCTTGATCGCACCTTGAATGGGTTTGGGCTATATTCGTCCAATGACCTTCTTGACCGAATAAACAAAATACGAATTAACAGCAATTTCTTATCCAGCAAAAAACGCGTTCGGAAAATAATATTGTTATCTCGTGTTACCATTGGCGCAGATGTTGCCATTACAAGTGTAATTATCAGGCGGCTAAACAAGGTTTTTCCAGAAGCAGAATTCGTGCTTATTGGCGGGGGCAAATTGGAAGAGCTTTATGGGGGAAACCCAAGAATCAGAATAAGAAAATTTATGTATTCCAAGAAAGGGGGGTTAATCGAACGCCTTTCAAGCTGGCATTCAGCATTGAAAATTATTAAGAAAGAAATGACTTCTTGCCCAGCAGAAGAGACTATTCTTATGGATCCAGACTCTCGCCTTTCCCAACTTGGTGTTTTGCCGCTATTCCCCATTGATCGCTACTTTTTTTTCGATAGCCGCTCTGATAGTGCTTTGAATAAAAACATGTCCATGCCGGAATTGACAAACTCATGGTTAGACAAAATACTTGATGAAGGAAACTTCTGTTATCCTAAGGTATGGATTCCCAAATCCTATATGGATAATGCAGTGCAGTTCTGTAAAAGATTGCGAAATAGAGGCGCAGAAAAGATTATTGTCGTAAATTTCGGGGTTGGCGGTAATCAACGCAAAAGGGTTGGCAGGCACTTGGAGGAAGGTCTCCTCTTAAGACTCTTGCAGGAACCAAATACTGTAATATTGTTGGATAAAGGATTCGGAGATGAGGAGTTGGATTATACGAATTCTTTACTTGGTGCTATTAAGAAACAAGGCTATCCGGTTTTGCAATCTTCTCTTGATTTAGAGGGCAATATGGAAATTGACCGGGGTCTCATTGGTCTTCAGAGTCGAATTGGAGAAATAGCAGCCTTAATAGCACATTGCGATGAATTTATAGGTTATGACTCTGCATGCCAGCACATTGCGGCTGCGGTGGGGACCCCATGCTTAACGATTTTTGCGGGTTCAAATAATATGAGGTTCATCAGGCGGTGGAGTGCATATGGACCAAAAAGCAGCCATATAATACACGTAGACACTTTAACTGATCCTTCCTCAATTGAAGTAGACGGTATAATAACACGTATTGTG
>CP070700.1:1420138-1422675 GCA_020349865.1 Desulfobacteraceae bacterium | reverse complement strand
TGCTTGATCAAATATGACGGCCTCTTTCTCAATGACAATCCGGCTGCTGTCACCCTTTATAGTATGCTGACTGAAGAACCTATCTTATACCCTAAACGAGCGAAACAAACCTGTAGATTTTCGATAGACGCATTGGCACACAAGGCTCGTGTAAGACTGCAAAGCGTCTTTCACAACGCATTCATAGGCGCTTTATAAAATAGGCGGATATCTTTCCACATTGGTCGATCGAAATCCTCCTCGATCCCCCTTTTATAAGGGGGAAGCATAAGTCCTCCCCTTTTGTAAAGGGGAGATAGAGGGGATTTTTAGCACCTTTTGGCTCAATTAAGGTAAGACTTTAGCTTTTTGAAAATAGGACAGAAAGAGACCCCCATGGCCCTACAATCCAAGGTTGGTTTCTTTAAAATACTAAAGTGTTACCTTAAAATAAATACTACATCACAGAGAGCAGGATGTAAACTGCTTAACAGATTTGTTTATTTCTGTTATTAATATTCCTTTAAGAATTCCAATTACATTGGCCCTTCCTTCAAATTAGCGAGGTGTATTTTAATGACTGATCAGCCAGGCCATGAAAAACCTGATCTGATGGAAGACCCAATTCTGGGTAATGAAAAACAGTATCAAAGCCTGTTTGAGAACACCCACACGGTGATGCTACTCATTGAACCAACAGATGCAAGCATAGTAGACGCTAATCCTGCAGCCGTCGCCTTTTACGGGTATAGTAGAGAAGACATAAAACGGCTAAAAATCACGGACATAAATATTCTTCCCCATGACGAGGCGATGAAGGTTTTTGAGAAAATCAGGACCGGGAAGGAATTTCAGTTCCTGTTCCAACACAAATTGGCCTCGGGTGAAATTCGTGATGTGGAGGCTTATGTCGGTCCCATCCGGATAGGATCAAAATCCATCAACTATGCCATTGTCTATGACGTGACAGAAAAGAGGAGAGCACAAGAAGCCCTACAGAAGGCACATGACGAACTGGAGCAACGGGTTTTAGAACGTACTGCCGAGCTGAAGGAGACAAACGAACTACTAAAAGAGGAAATAGAAAAAAGGATAAAAATAGATGAAGCATTGCAAAAAAACAGGGATCTGCTTGAAACTATATTTGACGGGATTACTGACCCCCTCATCATGCTGGATGCTGACATGTCCATCAAGATCTTGAATGGTGCTGCTTTGAAGTACTATGGGGTATCAGAGCCTGACGATCTTGTGGGTGAATGCTGTTTTAAGGCCCTTAGAGGAGAAGCTCAACCATGCAATGGTTGCCAAATACCTTCGGCAATCTTGAGCGGCGAGGCCAAAACATTTGAACGAAAGGGTTTCATCGATTCTGACAGGAGTGAAAAAATTTTCATATACACGGCTAAAATAGCGGGAAGTGAGAGGACTAACGCTATTATACGTATAAGCGACGTAACGGAGCAGAAGTTAATGCAAAGGCAGCTCATACAGAGCGAGAAACTAGCATCGCTGGGGCTTCTGATGTCAGGCATTGCGCACGAAATTAATAATCCGAGCAATTTCATAACCTTAAACATCCCGGTCATGAGAGATTATATGGACAAGGTAATGCCCATCATTGATGATTATGCAAAAAATCATGAGGATTTTGAATTTTTTTCAATGTCATATCCTGAATTCCGTGAGGATGTTTATAAACTCCTGGATAACATCGAATATGGCGCATCCAGGATCACTTCCATAGTATCCGACTTGGGGGAATTTGCCAGAATGGAAGACACAAAAAAACAGGCCCGGGTTGACCTTAAGTCAGTTATCAAAAGAGCCATTGGTATTTGTAAGGGACAGATAAAGAAGAGGATAAAATATCTGGACGTAAACATTGCCAAAGATCTGCCTAAGATTCTTACCAATCCAAAGGCAGTGGAGCAGGTACTCATCAACCTTTTGGTTAACGCTGCCCAGTCTGCAGATAAAGAGGGCTCCCGGGTAAAACTTGATGTATCATTGGACAAAACCTCGCAAAAAAATATGGTCATTGAAGTGGAGGACAATGGTCGGGGGATGGACGAAAAAACAAAAAGCAGGCTGTTTACTCCTTTCTTTACCACCAAATCAACCGGGGAGGGGACGGGCCTGGGCCTGTATGTTTCTAATAACCTCGTTGAAGGATTGGGAGGACGCATTGAGGTAGAGAGCGAGCCTGAGAAAGGCAGTACGTTTCGAATAATACTACCGAATGTTCAATGATTTTGGATTTTGGATTAGATCGAGCTAAAATTGATTAAGAAAGCAGTTTTGAATTTTAGATATTGAATCTCGGACTAAAACAAGGGAACTTGCTTTGCATACCATTTTTCAATCCACCTTAAGAGATCCAAAATCCGAAATCGAATATTTGATGGTTTCGTAAAAAGTCCTCCCTGATGTCATTGCGAGCGTAGCGAAGCAATGTCATTTGCTGTAACTGCTTGAAATCAGGAGATTGCGTCGTCGTTTCACTCCTTGCAATGACCGCTTATAGGACTTTTTACGAAATCATCAATATTTAATTA
>CP070700.1:1413255-1420038 GCA_020349865.1 Desulfobacteraceae bacterium | reverse complement strand
GTCGTTGAGGCACTGCCTCAAGACGGGAAGCTGCATAAGCTTTTTATCGGTAAAGACAAATGTGAGTTATCACCCGCCGATGATCTTAAGGGCCTTGGAAATTATGCCACTGTGGATAAACTAAAAAATGAGTTTGGTGATAAAATGGGGTTCGTGAGTATTGGCCAGGCCGGTGAATGGAAACTGGCAGCTGCCAGTGTGGCCTTTACTGACAGAGAGATCCGGCCTACCCGTCATGCGGGTCGCGGAGGGATGGGAGCCGTTATGGGCTCGAAGGGTCTTAAGGCAATCATCATTGATCCATCTGGTGGGGAATTGGCTCCCTTAGCTGATAAAGAGGCCTTTAAGGAAGCAGCAAAGCGATTTGCCAAGGCCCTGGGCGAGCATTCCGTTACCAGTGAGGGTCTCCCAACTTATGGGACAGATGTGCTCATCAATATTATCAACGAGGCAGGTGGGCTTCCGACTCGAAACTTCAGTTCCGGACGTTTTGAAACAGCAGATAAAGTGGGAGGAGAGTCCTTGAACAAAATCACGTTAGAGCGAAAGGGGAACCCCACCCACGGATGCATGTCGGGCTGCGTTATTCGTTGTTCAGGCATCTACCTGGATGAAAATGGCGAGTTTGTTACCAAGTGGCCTGAATATGAGACAGTCTGGGCCTGGGGCCCCAATTGCGGGATCGATGATCTGGACGCCATTGCACGAATTGACCGTGGCTGCGACGACATCGGTCTGGATACCATTGAAATGGGCAATTCAGTGGCAGTGGCAATGGAAGGAGGAGTAAAGGAATTCGGAGATGCAGCCGGTGCAGAGGAACTCCTGGCGGAAATCGGCAAAGGAACACCCCTGGGTCGAATTTTGGGTTCAGGTGCCGCCGTGGTGGGAAAAACCTTTGGTGTAAGGCGTGTGCCGGTGGTTAAAAACCAGGCCCTGCCGGCCTATGATCCACGTGCCATAAAGGGAATTGGTGTAACCTATGCTACCACGCCAATGGGCGCTGACCATACTGCCGGCTATGCTGTAACAGCCAACACCATGAAAGTGGGGGGTTATGTGGATCCCCTCAAGCCGGATGGACAGGTTAAATTATCCAGGGACCTCCAGATCGCAACCGCTGCCATTGCTGATACGGCCGGACTTTGTCTGTTCGTGACCTTTGCGGTTTTGGACATCCCGGATGCCTTCAATGCAATTGTTGATATGCTCAATGCCAAATATGGTTTGTCATTGACCGGTGACGATGTCGGAGCACTCGGGCAGCGGGTACTCAAAATGGAAAGGGACTTTAACGGTAGGGCGGGCTTCACAGCGGCCGATGATCGGCTTCCTGAATTTTTTAAGCTGGAGAAGCTCGCACCTCACAATGAGGTGTTCGATATTCCAGACGAGGAACTGGATACGGTTTTTAATTTTTAGATAAACATTGATGTCGTTTCGCCTGCTTCCATGCCGCCGCCTGTCCGCGCGAGGACATGCGGCGGCATATGTTATCAGCAGCCTAAAATTTTTCGTAGTGGGTGAATTCATTAATCGCACGGCGTTTCGGTGCTTCAGGATCCTTTGCAGGATAACCTAAAGGTATCATTGTTACCACTTCGTAATCCTCAGGCACTCCCAAGATCTCTTTGACCTTGTCGTGGTCAAAGAGCCATACAATAACCGTTCCCAAGCCCAGATCGTATGCGGTCAAACAAATGTTCTGAGTAGCAATGCCCAGGTCGAACATAAACCAATCACCAAACTTTGTGCTCACCTGCCCATTATAATACCCAGAGCTTTTCAGTTTTCCGCAGAGCACAAGGATAACAGGGGCCTGTACCATTGCCTTTGTGGCAGGGTTCTTAATCAGCGGCCCTTGGAGCTGCTCTTTTATGGCCGGGTCTTTCACCACAATTACCTCCCAGGACTGGGTGTTGGCCCATGACGGGGACCATTGTACGGATTCAAGGATCTTATTCAAAGATGACTCTGAGACCTCTTTATCCTGATATTTTCGGATACTGCGCCTTCCTTTGATAATGTCCATGAGTTCAACCATATAGTTTCCTCCTTCAATATCAATTGTATTACTTTGCGAAGAACAGTTTATTGCAATTGGTTATTCAAAGATAATTAACTGACAGGATAACTGGATGAGAAAATTATCCATATAATCCTTGTTAATCCTGTCAAAAAAATTGTTTACCATACTTATCATTTAAACCACAATCATCTTTGCCAGGGTGCCAGCCAGATGCTCTATGTACGCACGGTTTTCCAACTTCCGCCGCCAGGATTGAGGAATGGCTTCAACGCCAAGATAGGCGCCGGAGATGGCGCCTGCCATGGCTCCCAAGGTATCTCGATCCCCGCCATTCATGATCGCGCACTGGATACAATCCTCGAATGATTGAGGGTTACGCAAAAAGGAATACACGGCAAAAGGCATTGATTCATGTACCGCTACGGTGCGGCCGATGCGCTTGGCCGCGGAATCTGGCATAACACACTCACCTATCAACTGTTTAACGAGTCGCATCTTTTCCTGAATCTGGGTCGTCCTTGAAAAGTCAATCAGGGTCTGAGCTAATGTCTCCACCGGAAATGCCGCATCAGGATCAAGTTTAACGGCCCGGGCAACGGCAAAGGCCTGTAAGGCCGCGCCGTCCATTCCCACCGGGTGGGCATGGGTTACTCGAGCAGAGGCACATGCCTGTTCGTAGATTTCCTCGGATTTGTGAAAAAAAAGACCCACGGGCACAATCCTCATTGCTGCGCCATTACCCAGAGAGCCCTGCCCCCCAAAAAGACTTTGTGCCGCCTCAGCATAGGTGATGTCGCCGTGCTTGACCTGAGCAAAAACAGTGGGAGGGCCGGATGCATAGCCACGCCATGGCTCCCGTTCAAAGTTGTCACTGAAAGTCTTTCCCAGATCGTGCTCATCTATATATCTTTTATTTATTATTGACTCTGCAAGCCCCAGTGCCATGGCGGTGTCGTCTGTATAGCGAACCTCAGAAAGTCGTACCAGATTAGTGCGAAGAAGCTCCTCTTGCGGGTACCTAAAGGCCAGCTCGCCAATGGCATCCCCCAGGGCGCTCCCTACCATTCCACCAATAAATTTTGATTGAATATCGGTAGGGTCCAATGAATCCCTTCCTTTTAAATAAGTAATTTATGCTTTATACGGTTCTGCAAATCAATCCCCTGCTTGCCACCACCCTATTATTGAGCCATACCTCTTATAAAGGACTTTCTCCTTCCTTTCAACCTCTCTTATCCAATCACCCAACCCTGAGGCATGATGTATGATCAGAGGGGTGCTATGCGAAGGAAGGATATCAGAAGGAAGGGCATATGCGCCTAAGGTCTTCTGTATATTGGCCGAAATATCTTGGGTATCCCATGGGGTTGGGTGTATGAACCCGTGAATGGCCCCGTCGGCCCCGGCGTAGCCCCATTCCTTTGGGAAGTCTTTTTTTAGTTGCCTCATGAGGCGAATCGCCCGCAAATTCATATCAACGGTCAGCCCTTTGTTGAGGTTTCTTATTATGTTATCGTCGAAGGACTCAAAACCTACCGAACTCAGGAGGATATATATCCCCATATCCCCTGCCAGACTTAGGGCCTTCCTTAAACGTTTCTCTTCAGTAACAAACCAGTCTGCCCTTAAAATAAGGTTAATCTGGGAAGGTCTGATTCTTCTCGCCCTGATCTCTGCCAACAGGCGCGGGAGACTGGGAAGGGGATTTTCGTTGATCAACTCGAAGGGAATTTTCCTGCCATTTGACGTCTCAGGGAGGCAGTGGATCTGACTCACAACCGTCTCCATGTCCAATGCGCCGTAAAACCCCTTATCAACCGCCACATCACAGAAGCTGCACCCCTTTAGGAGAACTTTGACCTTTCGTCCATTTTTCCCTGGCAGGGAGGCCGGGTAGTCTATCTCAGCCATTCTCTCGCGAGCCGCATGCGGACATCCAATGTGCTGTAACACTTGTCCTGTAGTGATCTTCAGGGGAATCAGTCCATCTTTCCCTATTGTGTAGATATTATCCCATCGCACCTTTCTTAAAAACTTCTCTTCCCAGGGCTTTTTAGGGTTTTGGACTATTTCCCCATTCTGCCTTTTGTAGAGGAGTCCGTGGGTGTCCTGCCAACCATTTCCATGAAGCTTTTGTAAAAGAGAGATGACCTGCTCGCCAGGCCCATGCAACGAGAAAGTGAAGTGTCCCGAAAGCCCCCTGAATCGGTGGGGATGCTCTTGCCAGCCCCTTTCCCCCAAGTAATCTACATCGGCCTGGGGTCCTGCCAGAAGGGTGAAGGCTCCATCGTCTTTGAGTTCTTTTGCAAAAGAGAATAAGTCCTCCCTTCCGCTTAAGGCAGAAAAGCCGATTACGGGCCTTTCTACTCCAAAATAATCGTTTAAGATCTTCTTGAGAAGATTTTTGTCATCCTCCCGCGTAACGGTTATGACAATACACTCATAGGGGGTATTTTCTTGAATGACGGTAGCGGCCATCTGAGGGCCAAGGAGGCCATAGGTCTCCCTCGCGAAGTAGCTGGCAAGGATGGCCATCTGCTTTCTCGGCCTGGTACTTATCCCAGATCGTGGCATCTCTGACCTCGGTAATCCATTGGGGTCCCCATTCTTTTATTTCTTTCTCCGTTGCAAGGAAAAGAACAGCGTGAAGGGAAAAAACCCAAACATATTGAACAATAACGATAAGGTCACATTTAGTAACTGTCAACGATGGTATGGTCACCGTAAGGCTTCTTGGTGCGCGTGGAGGCTGCACCATGGCAACCATGACCTTACAGAGCGTGATCAAGCGTGAGTGTAGTGCAGGTCCGCAGGCCAGGGCACCGATTATTTAGGCTGGTCCCATCTGACGTGAATACAAGATCCGGCGTTTCACTGTCTAAAGACCCACTTTTCACCAACTCATGCTTTTGGGATAAAAAATGTTTTTTTTGTTGACACGAGTACCACGATGTGGCATAAATACTACAACGTGGTATAAAAACGAACCCATTTTCTAAAGTGCTTCAAGCCCAGAGCTTTTCGCAAAAATTTTGTAACACCGGGAAGTGTTAGGGCTTCATGTTTTGAAGGCAGAAAAAGGACTGAGAAGAAACATTAAAAACGCAAAGATTAGGAGGAAAATAATCATGAAGAAAGTCGTTATCTTAGGTTCGGGCGCCGGTGGCACTATGGTTGCCGCCAAGTTGCGGAAAGAACTGGACGAATCTGAATGGAAAATCACCATCATCGACAATGACGAAATCCACCACTATCAACCCGGATGGCTGTTCATACCTTTCGGTGTCTACACCGCGGAGGATTGCGCTAAGCCCAAGAGGGACTTTATTTCCAAAGGCGTCGATTTTGTGTTGGATGAGGTGGTCGGCGTCGATCCGGATAAGCGCCAGGTGGAGGGGAAAAAAGACCGCTATAACTACGATTGGCTTGTCATCGCCTCCGGCTGCCGCATCGTGCCCGAAGAGGTTGAAGGCATGATGGATGACTGGCACGGCGACATCCAAGACTTCTACACCCTTGAAGGAGCCGTTGAACTTCGTAAGAAACTTAAGTATTTTGATTCCGGTCGTGTAGTGCTCAATATCGCCGAAATGCCCTTCAAGTGCCCGGTGGCGCCGATAGAGTTTATCTTAATGGCCGATTGGTTCTTCACCGTCAACGGCGTGAGGGACAAGGTGGAGATCGAAATGGTGTCCCCTTTGGGTGACATCTTCACCAAGCCTGTGGCGGCCAAGACCTTTAGCGGATACGCAGCCCAGAAAAACGTCAAGTTCACTGGGAATTTTGACATCGGCCAGGTCAACGCCAAGGAAAAGACCATCGAATCTCACAAGGGCGAGAAGGTACCTTATGACCTTCTGGTGGCCATTC
The DNA here is from genome assembly GCA_020349865.1 of Desulfobacteraceae bacterium. The sequence continues at coordinate 1,414,139 of CP070700.1, read as the reverse complement.
CACCCAACTTTGGAGCTCAATTCATTGGGGATTCGGGCATGGGCGATCCCATGTGCTATGTGGAAACTGACCATTTCACACTCAAGGCCAAAAACTACGACAATATCTATGTTATCGGGGATGCAACCAATACCCCCACATCCAAGGCCGGTGCGGTGGCTCACTACCAATCGGACACGGTGGTCGAAAACCTGGTACGCGAGATAGACGGCCAGAGCCCGAAGCCTACCTTCGACGGCCACGCCACCTGCTTCATCTGTTCAGGTTTCGAAAGGGCACTGCTGATCGATTTTAATTACGAAACCGAACCACTGCCAGGCAAGTTCCCATTCCCGGGCCTCGGCCCATTCAGCCTGCTCGGCGAAAGCAACTTTAACTACTATGGCAAGATGATGTTCAAGTGGGTTTACTGGAACCTGATGCTCGAGGGTCTTGAGTTACCTCTTGAAAACCAAATGACCATGGCCGGTAAGATGCGCCAGCGTATCTAAAAGAAGAAGGAGGCGGTTATGACTAATGAAGAACTGATTTTAGATCGACTTGACCATATTGAAGCCCAGTTAGCTCCCCTGGCCAAATCGATCAAGGGCATGAACGAATTCAAGGACGATTTGACCCCCTTGGCCAGTAATGCCATCCAACTAATGATCAAGGAGCTTGAGGACGTAGAATCCAGTTTCCAGCTGGAAGATCTGTTAGAGATGATTAAGCGGATGCTTAGAAGCGTTCGCAACATCACCTATTCCATGAAACAGCTTGAAAACATCATTGACTTCATCACAACATTGGAGCCTCTACTTAAATCAACCGTGCCTCAGATTATAAATTACCTTGACGATCCGGAGCAACGAGGCGTATTCCGTGTTATTCAGGCCATGTTGGAG
>CP070700.1:1407437-1413155 GCA_020349865.1 Desulfobacteraceae bacterium | reverse complement strand
GCCAATGATGATGTTTTCAAATCGCTCAACAGTGATGGTTTCGTAAAAAGTCCTCCCTGATGTCATTGCGAGCGTAGCGAAGCAATCTCATTTGCTGTAACTGCTTGAAATTAGGAGATTGCTTCGTCGCTTTGCTCCTCGCAATGACTTGTGAAAAGACTTTTAAGAAATCATCAACAGTTACAGGTCAAAATTGTCAATGGTCAATCAAACAGATTGCCAAAATGGAGCGTTCCAAATTGGCATGGCAATAGGTAAGTGGTTGATTGAAATTAATTTCAGTCCACAACAATGCCGGTTTGGCGCGTTCATCGTGCCATCCAATAAGCAAGGTAAAGTATTCCCCAGGATAATTTTTCTCAGGTAACCAAATGCAATTTAAGGTGATTTCGGTGTCACCAATAAATATCCTCATCTGGCACAATATGTGCCTTAGGTAGAGTAGCAGAAGGTTGTTGATTATGTTTTCAATACCCCGTCCGCTTGTGGCGGGGTTTCCCCTGGTTCCCTCTTCCTGGGGAGAGGGGTAGGGTGAGGGGGTAAAAGTAATATTATGCCTCTGCATACCCCGACTGCTTGCGTCGGGGTCATTGATGTACCGTAAATGCCAAATCTTTTTGAAAGGAGATGATCAATATGGAATCAAAGATATTTTCAATACCAAACATAAGTTGTGGACATTGTGTGATGAGTATCAAGAGAGAGTTAAGTGAGATTGAAGGGGTCTCAAAGGTAGAGGGAGACGCTGATACAAAAAAGATAACTGTTGAGTGGGATGCACCGGCAACGCTTGAAAGGCTCAAATCCACATTGAATGAGATCAATTATCCGGCGGCTGATTAATACCAAGTTTCAATAATATCATTGGAAGCCCGCGACGAGCCTTTCGACAATGAGCCTGTTACGAGCCTCAAGGTCGAACCAGTCGAACGACTCAAGTCCTTAATGCTCGGCCGAGCCGGAACAAAGTGACGGAGCAGTCTATGATAATGAGATTGCTTCACATTCGTTCGCAATGACCTTTATAGCAAAATAGCCATTTGTGGATGATCACTGGGAGCGTGATTCCAAAAAAACATTTCAAGCAACACGAGTCATTGCGAGGAGCGTAGTGACGAAGCAATCTTAATAAAATTACAGGGTATTAGAGATTGCTTCGCTTCGCAATCCGGGGTGCAGGCCCCTATTGGCCGGAGTCTCACGATGACTGTATTTATAGCAAGTATGTTTAGGAAACATTCTACTGGTTAAGTTACCAGGCGGAACTTCCCCGGTACAGCCCCACATATCGGACATCTCTCCGGGGCCTCATCCTCGCTGACATAACCACAAACTTGGCATACGTAATAGTCGGTCTCACGATCCGAGAGCATATCGTTCATGGCCTTCTTGTAAAGCTCGGCATGGCGGTTTTCTACGTCGCGGGACTGGGAAAAGGCATTCAATACGCTCTCTTTACCTTCATCAGAGGCATCCTTGATCAGCTTGGGGTATTCTTCCACATTGGCATTGATCTCATTCTGAAAAGCCGTTTCAAGGTTTTCTTCTGTCGTCCCAATCTTCCCCCGCATAAGCAGCAGAAATCGGCGTGCATGAACGGATTCGGCTTCTGAAACGGCCTTGAAGAGGCGGGCAATCTGGGGATATCCATCTAACTCGGCTTTCTTGGAAAAGGTCATATTTCGGGCTGAAGCCTTAGATTCGGCAGCAAATGCATAGGCGAGATTTTTTTCTGTCTTTTCGGGCATAACCTTGGACTCCTTATTCATACTTTAGTAAAGCAACACCTGAAAATCGATCGTGAGTACCTAATCTCCCATTTCTGCCATATAGTCATCATACAAAGTTTCAAGGGCAAGCTTGTGTTTGGCTTCTTCCTGGGACAACATCTTAAATATGTTAATGAGTTCATCTTTGTCTGTCTTTGTGGCTAAGTGGTTGTATAAATGCAGGGCCTTTTCTTCACGTTTCATGGCAAGCCTTAAGATATCAGTATAATGCATGCCTTTTTCGTAATTCAAATCAACTAAATAGTCGCCCCGCTTCATATCAGGAATCCATTTAAATTTATAGTCAGCCAATTTTGTTTCCCCTTTAAGAAAATTCTCTAACAAGGCCTGGTGTTTTCGTTCCTCTTGTGCAAATTCCTCAAACATCTTTTTGCCCCCGGAATAAGGTTCCTGAGTGCTCACATCCTCATAAAAGGCCACTGCTTCCTTCTCTTTGTCGATAGCGAAGTTTATGATTTCTTCAAAAGATTCAAAGCTCATGATGTTCTCCTCCTTCTTTTCAAATTGACTTTAGCGGTCACATTACCGGAAAATCGTTTTTATGTCAAAAAAACTGTTTTTCTGGAACCTGGAATCCTGGAAACACAGTTGAAAAATGAAATAAAATGATAACCTTATATAAGATACAGAACTTCTAAAGGGAGGGAACGATCCCATGAAAAAACTTGGAGATATATTGATGTCACAGGAGCCTATTTCGGAGATTGTAATGGGCAATACTGCCCTGGTCAGGGCAATGATCGAATCGGGTACAAGGGTTGTATCATCGTATCCCGGCTCACCAACGCCCGAGATTGCAGAAGCCATTAAGAGCATAGCACATGAAAAAAGGCCCTTTTATTTCGAATTTTCCACAAATGAGAAGGTTGCTACTGAAGTGGCGTATGGTGCAGCACTCAATGGTCATCTCTCAACCGTTTTTTCAAGAGTGTGGGCCTTAATGTTGCCGCAGATACCTTTGTACAGCTCAACCACATGAATATCATAGGAGGAATGGTTTTAGTGCTGGGAGACGATCCTGGTGCTAATTCTTCACAGAACGAGCAGGATAACCTTCACTATGCACATTTAAGTTACACCCCTGTTTTTGAACCCGCCACACCCACGGAAGTGTATACCTATTACAAGGAGGCAGCAAAGCTTTCCAAAGAGAAAAAGATGCCGATTATCCTTCGCCTTACCACTCATGTTTGCCATGCAAAGGAAAAGGTGAAATTCGGTAAATGGAAGCCCCGGGAGTTTGATAATACGCCTTTGTTCAACACTGAAAACGGTCCCTATATACCACTTACTTCAGAAGTTTATCCGATGAAGCGGAGAGCGCTCGGAAGGCTTGCGGAGGTGGAAGCCTATGCGGAAAGCCCTCATATCAGCAAAATTATTGATAATGGCAACAAAAGACGCGGAATCATCACCATGGGATTATCGTTCCTTTCCATAATGGATGTGCTTGAACATGCTCATGAGAAGCCCGATATTCTTAAACTTGGTATAGTTTATCCTGTTCCAAAAAAAGTTCTCACTGATTTTATTACCACGCATGAGGAAGTTAAAATACTGGAGGAGCTTGATGATCTAATGGAAAAAGAAATCAAGTCACTCGCCTATGACCACACTATCTCGACCATGATTATTGGCAAGATGGAAAGGGAAGACTGGATAGGCGAGTACACTCCTGACAAGGTTTACGAGATTATGAAGAAAACGTGGCCGGATCTGCTTCCTGATAAAAAAGAAAGGAGAAACGATTTCCCCTCTGTCCCTGCAAGACCGGCCCAGTTGTGCCCCGGGTGCGGACACAGGAGCGCCTTTAACGCCATAAAAAAGGCACTCAGCGAAACCGATATAACAGTAGCGGATATCGGGTGCCATACTCTTGGCTTTCTCCCTCCATACAGGTTGGGGGAAGTGCTGATGTGCATGGGCGCGTCAACGGGCATGGGTTCTGGCCTGTCGCTTTTTAATGACTCGCGAAAGGTGGTCGCTTTCCTGGGGGATTCAACATTTTTCCATGCTGGTCTCCCGGGTGTTATAAACGCTATTTTCAACCGGCACAATTTAACCCTGATACTCATGGAGAATGGCACCACCGCAATGACGGGCCATCAGGATAACCCGGGATCGGGGAGAAACTTTAACGAGCTCACCGACAGAATCCCTGTGAGGCAGGTGCTGGAAGGATTGGGGGTCAAACATATTTATGAAACAGACACCTATAACCAGCCAGAACTTACCAAATTAGTGAAACAGGCCGTAGATGAAAATGAATTCAGCGTTATCATTGCCAAGCATCCGTGCATGTTGAAATTCATCAGGGAGCAGAGTCGGAAACCGGGGTATAAAAGGAGAAGAGTTGAGATCGACCAGGAAAAATGCGAACGGCTTCACAAGTGTGTCGAGGAATTCGCGTGCCCGACTTTTCAGAGAAAAGAGGAGGGCCGTATTGAGGTAAACGAAGACCTTTGTATCGGAGATGGATCGTGTATGCAGACATGTCCGGCTACGGCAATAGCACTACCAAGGGCGGGATAAAACAGTAGTACCGCAATTGAGTCAAAAAAGCTCTGTGAAATCCCCTCTGTCTCCCCTTTTAAAGGGGAGGACTTTCGCTTCCCCCTTTACTAAAGGGGGATTGAGGGGGATTTTATCTGCAAGCACTGGGAAGTGATAAGGCCATTTTATAAATTCTCATAAGTGACCTGTAAAAGTGTTTTTGGTCTTATGACTGCATTAATTGGCAGGTTCTTTGCCGAAAATCGACGGACTTTTTCGCTCGATCAGGGTAGGAGGCTTAAATGAAAGGAAACAATATTTATCTGGCAGGCGTCGGAGGACAGGGGATTGGGCTTCTCACCGAAATCATTGTGAGAGCAGCAGACCATGCGGGCCTGAAAGTAAAGGGGGTTGATACGTATGGGCTCGCGCAGCGGGGCGGTATTGTCGTTTCTCAGGTGAGGTTTGGGGAAAATGTATATTCCCCTTTAATACCGCAAGGTCAAGCAGATACAGTCATTGCCCTTGAACGGCATGAAGCGCTCCGTGCAATGAATGGTTTTCTCAAAGACGGTGGGACTATTATATACTATAACGCAGTGTGGCAGCCACTTGAAGTCCGCCTGAACGAGGCAGAAGAGGTCAGCGAGGAGACTATCAGCCAGGAGTGCCTGAAGCGGGGCATAAGAGAGATCAAAGTATTTAAAGATGATCTGAAAGACACCCGCATGCAGAATATCGTCCTGCTAGCCCATATTGATAAACACGGACTTATCCCTGAAATAAGAACAGAACACTACACCCAGGCGATGGAAGACTTAATGAGGGGTGACATGCTTGAGAATAATATGAAGCTCTTCGACGAGGAAAGTGCATAGGCCTGAGCACGTAAAGACAGACAATTTTGTTTTCATTTTAAGAACATATTCCAACACAAAGCCGGCATTACGCCAGAGTGTCGTATGGCATGTCATTTTGACACGCGAGGATTGGCCTGTTATAAAAGGAACAGTTCCATTTTGTGTGAAAAAAATGTGTCTAACAGTGCAAAATCTGTAACGAATAGCGTTTTATCCTTTGTCCCGCCGAAAAATTTAATAGGTCCTTCGCCATTCCCAAGCCAGTGGGATAACAGCTACTTACTATGGCATCCGAAAGCGGGATGTTGGATAAAACGCTCTTTTTCAGATAATCTATATAATTTTTTTCTTGGCATGGGTTTTGAACATTATTTAGTGTCCATCCAGAAATGGCCTTTTTTGTCCGAACGATTTGCGAGGACTCCCTAGGCCTTCGGCGCGGGTCCCCGGTTTCACAATCTCGGCGTCAATCTGCTGGATTCCTTGTGCGTCGTACTACAGTACGTCTCCTCGTAATCCTTTGATTTTCTTGATCTTGTAAAAAACTGCTCATTTCTGAATTGGACTCTTGATAG
>CP070700.1:1404111-1407337 GCA_020349865.1 Desulfobacteraceae bacterium | reverse complement strand
GTCCAGAGCAGAAAGGAAGCGGGATCGAGAAAGGAGATATGAAAGCTAATGAAGTCATAAAGGTATCTTACCTTTCTGACCTAGGCGAGGAAGATGGACTAAAGTTGAAAAGCGCTATTCAGTCTTCCAATCATACAACGAAAAAAGCGGGAGGGGGCTCATGGATTGAAGGCAGCAAGGCAAATACAAGGGTGATCTCGGAATCGCGTGAAGTTCCAATGAGTCCAGAGCAGAAAGGAAGCGGGATCGAGAAAGGAGATATGAAAGCTAATGAAGTCATAAAGGTATCTTACCTTTCTGACCTAGGCGAGGAAGATGGGCTAAGATTAAAAAACGCCAACCTGTCTTTTGATCATATAACGGAAAAAATGCCAGTACACCCTGAGACTAATGAAAACGAAAAAAAGCTTTTAATGAAACTCCGAATGGCTCTCCAAAAGGTTGCGGAAGAGACGGATAAACCCATAATCCATCAAAACCGACATCGGCCGCCGGGTGGCGTTAGCCGGAGAGAGTCACCTCACAATTTGAATACAAATTCTCAAGGAGATGACAAAATCAGCAAGCATCCATCTAAGGATCAACCGCTTGAAGGCATTCTTTTAAAGTCAAGGCCTGGGATTCAGGATATTGAAGCCATGATCAAAAGAATGGAAGTCCTTCCAAGGGATAGGGCTGGCAATGAAACTGCTGGAATAGATTCTGCAATCAGAGAAAATACACTTTCAGTTCAGAACAGCCAACCCCAGGAGAGAATTCCTGAGACTATGTCTGCGGCTAAAGAAATGGAATTCTTCCAAAAACCGCTTCAAACAACAGTTTTGAAGCAACTGGTGGAGAGAGCCGCAATGGATCTAAATAATGGTAGAACGGCGATTAAGATCAACCTTAAACCTGAATACCTTGGTTATTTGCGCATGGAGATATCTACTGAAAATCATCAGGTCATGGTTAAGATAATGACTGAAATTCCTCTGGTAAAGGGAATCATTGAAAATAATATTAGTCAGCTCAAGGCCGCTTTGGGGGAACATGGCCTGAAAATGGATGACCTTGATGTTTTTGTTGCTCATGATTCAGATAAACAAGGTGGCAGAGATAGGCATACTGAATTCACAAGTATGGAAAGTGGGGCTGGGGGGAAAAGAATAGAGGGCATTTTGCATGGAGAAGAGCTTATTACTTTAGCATCAGAAAATATTTCAGGGAAAAACATCATCGATTTTTTTGCATAAAGACAGTGCGGGTGAAGGTTCAAGCTAAAAAGATAGAAAGTATTATGATTAATTATTGGCTGGTGACAATTGCTAATTGGGCAAAACGTGTCTGAATTATCAATCGTCAATCGAAAGCCGTCGATATAGTTTTGGGATTGTGAATTATTAAAAAAAGATTGGAGGTGGTGGAAAAATGTCCATTACAGGATTAGAAGGAGTAAGCTCGGCCGCAAACCCTATATCGAGTCCGGGAAGTGATTTCCTTGGTAAGGATGCCTTTTTGTATATGTTTATCAGTCAGCTCAGGGCGCAGGATCCGCTCAATCCTATGGAGAGCACTGAATTTACTGCCCAACTTGCCCAATTCAGTTCCCTTGAACAACTTAATAATGTCAATGCTAACCTGGAATTCTTACAACTCTATCAGGCGTCCATCAATAATTCCCAGGCAGTGAGTTTTATAGGAAAGACCATCAATGCCTTCGGTAACTCGACAGGCGTAATCGATGGTGTTGCAGATCAGATTCATTTCGAGTTGGCACATGATGCAAATGATGTTCTTGTCCATATCTATGATTCTGACGGTAATCTTGTAAAAACCATTGAATCCGGTACTCTTAACGCTGGAGAACAGGCGGTGGAGTGGGATGGCACCGATAATGAAGGTAATGAAGTTACTGACGGAACATATACCTTTGAAGTCGTAGCTACGGACACTGAAGGAAACCCCATTACTGCAACAACGTTTATCACGGCACTTGTAAACGGTGTATCATTTAAAGACGGCACCACTTACTTGCTGGCAGGGGATCAGGAGATCCCTATCGGGAGTGTATTTAAAGTTATGGAAGCATAAACCATTAAGAAAAAATATCGTGAAACTAACTTTAACATTCAGCTTTATAACAAGGAAGGAGGCTTAAAATGATAGGTTCATTATTCGCAGGCATATCAGGGCTAAACGCCAACTCACTGGCAATGTCAATTATTGGAGATAATATTGCTAACATTAACACCCCTTCATTCAAGGGTAACAGGGCTTCATTCGCCAATATCCTTAGCCAGTCACTGGGAGGGTCCTCTGGCAATGAAATTGGCAGGGGCGTTCAACTTTGGGGAATCAGTTCCTCTTGGAGTCAGGGATCAATAGAAAACACAGGTAGTCCGACCGATCTCGCTATTAATGGAAAAGGGTTTTTCATGGTCAGAAACGGAACCGATGACTCAACTTATTATACAAGAGCTGGGGCGTTCAATTTTGATAACATCGGCAATATGATTAACCCTGATGGTCTGATTGTCCAGGGATACGAAGTGGCGACCGTAAATTCGGATGGCACTTTTACATTAGGTGCACTTACGGATATAAATATTCCTCAAGAAAGTACATACCCCCCTCATGCTACAACTGAAATTAGGATCGATGTAAACCTTGATGCTGGGGCTGAGGTCGGTGATATATATTCCACTACTATAACAACCTATGATTCTTTGGGTAATGCTATACCCGTAACCATAACTTTTACTAATACAGGTGCTGGTACTTGGGATGCTTCGGCTTCAATCCCGGCATCAGCCGGTACAGGGGCTACAATAAATGGTGCAGCTTCAATACCATTTACATTTGATGCAAATGGCGAGTTATTAACACCAGCAGGGGATCCAACGATATCCCTTGCCTTAACAAATGGAGCTACAACTCCACAAGACTTTGCATGGAATATTTATGACGACTCCGGCGTTACCTTTGGCGATATTACAGGATATGCATCTCCCTCTGTTACTGCCTTCCAAACCCAGGATGGTTACGCTTCAGGCTCCCTTCGAGGTATTTCAATAGATGCAGAAGGTATTGTTACCGGGTCTTACTCCAATGGACAGTTAGTGCCCCTTTACCAAATTGCTCTTGCCGATTTTCCGAGTTATTGGGGCCTGGCAAAGATAGGTAGCAATCTCTATGCAGAGTCACGAGCCTCTGGACAACCAACTCCTGGAATACCAGGAACTGC
>CP070700.1:1396681-1404011 GCA_020349865.1 Desulfobacteraceae bacterium | reverse complement strand
TGGGAAACCCGCCTCCCCCACGGCCCCTTAATCCGGATGTTTTTACCTGATCAATAATTTGTTCGGGCGTCATTTCAAACAGGGCTTTTTCAAGGGCACCGTAACCCCCCACCGCTATGTAATCCTCGATGCTGGTGGGGTCGATCATGCCGTTGTTACCGAAAATGATTCTCTTTTGGAGTTTGTAGAAAGGGATGTCATGTTCATGGGTGATTTTCTTTTTGGTGGCAGGGTCCTTAAAGATCAGCGACGTAACCAATTGATTGTTTTTGACGGTCGTTTCGACGATTTCCGCAATACTATCCGCCTTGACCTGGGGGTAAAAAATGCCTTCAGGATGGAGGACCATAATCGGCCCCTTTTCACAAAAGCCATGGCAGCCCGTAAGCTTCACTTCCACTGTGTCTTGCATATTCTGTCTGGCCAATTCCTCGGTCAGTGCCTGATGCACTTTCGCTGTTCCATAGGCACCGCAGCCCGAACCGGCACAAATTGAAATCACCCTCCTCTTTTCTTGCCGGTTACGATCCCTAAGAGAGTTTCTGACCTTTTCCAGTGCCGCCCTATTACCTATCCTACCCATATTGCAATTCAACCTCCAATAAGCCAACCACCTTAAGAATCATCCTTTCTATAGCGCTCAATAATTTTGTTGATATTAGAACGATCAAGCCCGCCGTGGGTTTCCTGATTCACCGTAATAACAGGTCCGGAGGCGCAACAACCCACACAGCGAACCGCTTCCAGGGAAAAGAGAAGATCATCGGTTGTTTGACCTTCCTTGATTTTCAGTTTTTCTTGTATTGCATCCATGATCTTGTCTGCTCCCCGCACATGGCACGCGGTGCCGGTACAGACATTAACGATGTATTTCCCCCGGGGCTCCAGACTAATGGTTTTGTAAAATGTGGCAACGCCGTAAATCAAACTTTCTCTAACCCCTAAACTTTCCACCAAAACAGGAATCACTTCCGGAGGTACATAATTGTATATATCGCTGATATCCTGCATGATCATCAGCAGGGCTTCTGGGTCAGTTTTGTAACTTTCGATTATTGCATCTATCTGTTGCCAATCAATCTCTACAGTTTCATTCATTTTACTTATTTCCTTAAATCAATCGCTTGATTGGTAACGGGGCAGTTTTCAACACAGCTCCCGCAACCGGTGCAGAGATCCATATTGATGCTGCGCGCTCTTTTTTTGATCTTTACTTTGAAATTTCCAGGAGAGCCCTCCACGGACGCCAAATCCGCATAGGTGATAAGCTCAATGTTCAAATGCCGGCCGACCTCGACCAGTTTCGGTGAGATAATTCACATGGCACAATCATTGGTAGGAAAGGTCTTATCCAGTTGCGCCATCGCCCCCCCTATGGACGGGCCTTTTTCAAGAAGATAGACATAGTATCCTGAGTCTGCCAGATCAAGCGCGGATTGCATCCCCGCAATCCCCCCACCAACGACCAATACAGACCCTTTGACTTCATCAGGCATGGTTTAGCTCCTTTTTATTAATAATTAACAATGCTTACGGTGAATGTATAACGAATGCCCGCGTATCTTACAGGCTGTCGATACTACTTCAGTGCGGGTTTTGTAGTTGCATTATGGCTACATTATAGTTATGATATAGTTACAAATCAATTGTTTTGTTAAGTGAGGCAGTTTCAAAATGTTCAGTTTTGTTCAAGGTCAAGAAAGGCGGTAGTTTTATCCACCCTGGAGAAATAGGTTTCATATTTCGCAGGGCAGGCGCAGAGATTGGGCAAAAGAGGATATTTTGAAACTGTCTCAAGTGAGGGGAGACGGCAAATGGGCCATATCGATCTTAGTCGTTCTGATCCAAATTTCAAAAAAACACTTGCCAGCCAGCCGGGGGGTGAAAAAATTTCAGCCTGTTTCATGTGCCGTACCTGTACGGCCAGCTGCCCTATAACGGCTGTCAACGATAAGTTTAATCCCCTCCGCTTAATCCGCATGGCACTTTACGGCCTCAGAGAGGAAGTTCTTTCAAGCGATTTTGTATGGCTCTGCTCAAGCTGTTATGCCTGCCAGGAGAGATGCCCCCAGGGAGTGAGCATTACCGATTTTATGACCCTCCTTAAAAATTTGGCCGTCAAAGAGGGAAATATGCCTGCCGGGATAAGGGCACAGAGAGACATAATTAAAGATGAGGGAAGGATTTATCCAATAGATGATTTTGACAATAAAAAAAGGGGTAAAGTCGGTTTGCCTCCACTACCCACTTCCTGCAAAGTGGTGAAAAAGTTGTTTCCATCTGAATAATCAGCTATTTGTCCTCAACACGATGCACCGGATACACACGGGAGAAAATTCCTGTGTATCCCGTTAATCCATTCTAAAAGTATTTTGGGAACTAATTTATGAAATACGCATTTTTTTTGGGCTGCACCATCCCGGCAAGATCCAGGAATTACGAGCTTTCGGCAAGAAAAGTAGCCGGGCGCTTGGGTATCGAGTTAGTAGATGTAGAGGAATTTATGTGTTGCGGGTTTCCCATTAAGGCAAGTGACCATAAGTCAGCCGAAGTTATGGGAGCTTATAACCTTTGTCTGACCAAGGAAAAGGGTTTGGATATGTGCGTTTTGTGCAGTTCCTGCGCCTCACAATTAACCGAAATCGCTCATCACCTGTCAGAGGATGGGCCGGATAGGGAACACATAAATAAGGAATTATCCAGGGCAGGGCTGAAATATGGCGGCGGGGTCGAAGTAAAACACTTTGCCCGCGTCTTACTTGAAGACATTGGAACGGAAAGGATAAAGGAGCATTTTGTCAAAGACTTAAGCGATCTGAAAACAGCTATTCATTACGGATGCCATTATCTAAAGCCTTCTGAAATCTATGGTGGCTTTGATGATGTGGAAGACCCGAAATCGATCGAAACACTGGTGGCGCTGACGGGCGCTGCGGTTATAGATTATCCGGGCAAAAAGAGATGCTGCGGGGGACCCGTGCTTCCGGTAGATGAAACTGTGGCCATGACGGTGGCAAAAGAGAAGCTGGATGATCTTGCTGAGGCCGGTGCGGAGGCCCTGTGCCTCGTGTGCCCTTTTTGCTCGGTGATGTACGATGGGAATCAGAAGAGCATTGAATCGGAATTTGGCACGAACTACAGCCTTCCCGTATTATACCTGACACAAATTCTGGGTTTGGCCATGGGATTTGACAGGAAGGAATTGGGATTAAATATGAACATCGTGAAGACCAAGGAACTACTATCAAAATACTTCCCGAAAGAATAATCCCGTTTAAATTGAGAGGCACGATAGACTGAATACTTTTATAAGGGTTCAGGCTAAACAATCATCGCGGCCAGTATGTTTTACTTTTTGATGCAATGTTGGTTAACGCACCTTGTACAAGATATTGTGGTACGTCAGTTTGAATCAAATGCTTTGATTAAAGCATGCAGTGTTGGACTATCCGTTTGATATCAAAGGTTTTATCTGGTCTGTGATTTATAGCAGATACATGCAATCGCTAGGTTAGGGATTTTCGGGAGTATCGACCCGAGGGCACTGTCACATACGACAACATCTTGGGCAATTAAGGCCCCTGTCAAAAAGATCCTCAAGCACTTGGATTTGTGGGATTTAAAAACGAGACCGCCACCCAAAAAGGCCAACGCGTCTCCATTAAATATTCACATAGATTACTCAGATTCTCAGGTCCTACCCTGTGAGGATTACCTCTATTGCAATCCGGATTACCCCGTTGAGGCTTATGCTTCATGATTTCTTTAAAACCGGCCGTGGGATCTAATAGAGTGGTGTGTCCGTATTAGGCCCAACTAGTGTCAATTTCCAATAAATTCCACCCCTTCAAAACACTGTCCTACTCCAACCTATAACCCTCGAAAACCCAACCCCATAATCCAGTCTGACACAACATATGTTGTGGTTCCTTTTCCTTTACTCACAAGAGCAATTTTCCTATACTCCTTCCCACAAAAAGCGACTTCTTATCACACGCAACCAAGCTTCCCCACTGGAGTGCCCACTCCAAAAAAGATATGGACAAGATTCTGGATGAACAGCCTGCAAAACTCAAAATCGACCGCATCGACTATTATCTGGTTCACGGTTTGATCGGTAAACCTTAGGAAAAAGCAAAGAGTAATGGTGTGATCGAATTTTTGGATGAAGCACTGAAAAAGGGTAAGATCATCAATGTCGGTTTTTCATTTCATGGCTTGGCAAATGAATTTAATGAAATCGTGGATGACTATGACTGGACGTGTTGCCAGATTCAATACAATTTTTTGGACACGAAGAATCAAGCCGGGACTGCCGGACTAAAATATGCGGCCTCAAAAGACATGGCCGTGATGATCATGGAACCACTGCGGGGTGGAAATCTGGCCAAAAAACCACCGCCATCAGTCCAAGACATCTGGGCAGAGGCCCCTCACAAGAGAACGCCTGCGGAGTGGTCCCTCCGGTGGATTTGGAATCACCCCGAAGTCACCGTTATGCTTTCCGGTAGGAACAATGATGACCACATAACCGAAAACCTGGCGCTTGCCGAGAAAGCCCTGCCGAACTCTCTTTCCGAAAAAGAACTTAAATTGGTCGACGAAGCGGCCGCTGAATTTAGAACGGTGATGAGGGTCGGATGTACCGGATGCCAGTATTGCATGCCTTGCCCTTCCGGCGTGAATATTCCAAGTTGTTTTGACTTGTATAATTCGAAGCATGTTTTTAAGGATAAATCAGCAAAATTAATGTATGTTTTCCAAAACGGCGGAGTTGTCACGGACAAGTCGACATTGGCATCCATGTGTGTGCAATGCGAAAAATGTCTGGAAAAATGCTCCCAACATCTCCCCATATTAGATTTGTTGGAAGAGGTAAAAGAGGACATGGAAGGATTTATGACCAAACCTATGATATGGTTGATGAAGCGGGTAATGAAAGTCAGAAAAAAATAGAAAAGAATCCAAAGGCCGTGTTAAGTTATGTGCCTAAAAATAAATCTGTAAGCACAAGGAATCTCAACGAAATCGTTGGATCGTAAGCTTTTGGAAACAAAATGAAAAAACAGGAAACACATAATTTTGATGACTTCGTAAGAAGTCATCATCGTGCCCATGGGCGGGCACGCAAATCAATGGGGTGCGGCGCAACCCGTTGATTTGTAAGGAAACCGAAAATCGCACTTTTTGGTTTCTGTTAGTAAAAAGTCCAGAGACGGACTTTTTACGATTCCATCAAATTCAGATCATAAAGCAAAATAGGGGGATTTATGCAATACCGAAAATTTGGGAAGTTGGATTGGAACGTTTCAGCATTGGGATTTGGTGCCATGCGCCTGCCTGTTCAGGGGGATAACAGCTCTCTACCTCATCTGCTTAATTCGAACGTAGATGAGCAAGAAGCCATAAAGATGATCCGATATGCTGTTGACAAAGGGGTTAACTATCTGGATACGGCATATCCATACCATGCTGGAAAAAGTGAGGTCGTCGTCGGAAAGGCTCTTGAGGATGGTTATCGGGAAAAAATCAAATTGGCCACCAAAATGCCGACTTGGGAAATCAATAAATACGAAGATTTCGATCGCTTTTTGAATGATCAGCTGGACCGTCTGCAAACGGATCATCTCGATTTCTATTTACTGCATGGCCTGAATAAGAGCCGCTGGCCGGTTTTACAGGATCTTGGGGTCTTAAAGTGGGCGGAAGAGAAAATTGCTAGCGGTCAATTATTGTATCTTGGTTTTTCTTTTCATGATGATTTAGACACATTCAAAGAGATTGTGGATGCCTATGACAACTGGGCTCTTGGCCAGATCCAATACAATTTTATGGATACGGAGTATCAGGCGGGTACAGAGGGACTTCGATATGCATCACAAAGAGGGCTTGCCGTCGTGATCATGGAACCCCTTCGCGGTGGTCAGCTTACCAAGGAGCCGCCGGATTCGGTGAAAGAAATATGGGAAAGAGCTCCTGTTAAGCGTTCCCCCGCGGACTGGGCCCTACAATGGAACTGGAACCAGCCGGAGGTCTCCGTTGTTTTAAGCGGGATGAGTTCCATGCAACATGTAATTGAGAATATCGCCAGCGCAGAACGTTCAGAAATCGGTTCTCTTAGCGATGATGAACTTGCGATCCTTGTGCAGGTATCCGAGGAATATCGAAAACTGTGCCCGATTCCCTGCACCCGCTGTGGATATTGTATACCCTGTCCCAACGGAGTGGATATCCCCAATGTATTCACGCAATATAATGATGCGATGATGTACGATGATCCACGTACATCGCGTTTCCGGTATGGGATGACAATGGCTGAAGAAAATCGGGCTGATAATTGTATTGAATGCCTGGAATGTGAAGAGAAGTGCCCTCAAGAAATCGCCATCACGGAGTGGGTGAAAAAATGCCATGCATTCCTGATGCCTGGTAATGAGAAATGAAATATGGGTGTTCGCGTACTTCAAAAAAGCGTAAAATGTAAACGCCCTCAATGTGTCTGTATATTTTAAGTTAAGGGTCTGGCTGGGGAATCTAATTTATGAGCAAAGAATGGAATATTCGTTGAAGATTGGACAAACATGATGAATCCATATGCTCTTCCATCTATTATTGCTTTTGTACTCCTATTGGTTTTGAGTGTGGCTGTTCTTTTTCAGAATCCACGGGACAAAGGCAACCGGCTTTTATTTTCGCTCTGTTTGATTTCAGCGTTTTCAGTCGGAGCAGGCGGTCTTCTGCATCTGTCGACGAGTGAATTAGAAGCCAATTTCTGAAATAAGTGGCCCTATACCTTTGGTATTCCAAGCTATATTTTTTTATAGAATATATTCTTCAAATTTGTGGGCGCGCTCAAAGACTAAAAGAAACCCTGATTTAGGTGCCGATTGCTGTTCACAGGTGGTTCATTTATGGTTCTGTGCTTTCATGGTTGCTCATTCTAATCTTTACTGATTTGATCCTCGCCCCTGCAAAGTATTACTCCACAACAGGTTGGGAACACTGATACGGACCTCTTAGCATGGGAGTGATGGCTTACGGGATTTATCTGTTGTTGGTCCACTCTTTCATTCTCTATCGTGGAATAAAATAGGTTGAGAGGAATGCAACGCCGTGTCCTGTCAAGGTAGGTACGAAGGGCAGCAGAAAATAGGTCAATTTGTGAAATGATTGATGTGCTGATATGCTTACGATATCTTAAAATTATTGGATAAATTTATCACGGAGATACATAGATAATATGCAGGGTTCCTTGGTCGGCCTTTCGTGATATAAAGACGAAAAAACCACCGAAAGGAGAATCGAAATGAAGAAAACCCAAGAAACCCTG
>CP070700.1:1393865-1396581 GCA_020349865.1 Desulfobacteraceae bacterium | reverse complement strand
GAGGTCATTTTTACGATTCAATCCTGTAGAACATCCAAACTTTAAAATCCAAATAATCACCTGGCTCAGTTCAACGAGAATTATGTTTTGGCTTCGCAAAACATGAATTCCTTATTCGTTTTCAAGCCTTAAAAGGCCCTTTTCAGGGTCAAAACTGGCCTTATAAGAAGCAGTCGGCTCCCTAAGTTGATAACAGCCTACTACATGACGCCCTCTTACTTTGATGTCAAGCTGTTGCTTTGTAAGCTCAACACATCTTCTCCTACCCACCGCTCTACTTTCCATCCATTGGCTGTTTCGATCAAGATTTCCTGGTCCAAGGTATTCTTCAATACCACTTTTACGGCTTTCTTGGAGTTCTTCAATATCTCTAACCCAACTTCGCCAGTTTCCAATGAAATTTAAAAAAATATGGTGATTTTCAGAGCAATGAGTTTTGTAGGTTGTTGATATTGCAGGAGGCCCATTTTCAAATGATTCAAAAAGGCGATGTAGTGCCGACCAACCCTATTGACATGTCTTTGCGAGACGGCATAATTGCCCCATGTATCTCAGAAAGAAAACGCGTATCAAGGATGGCAAACGACACGATTACTGGGCATTAGTTGAGTCTTATCGCACTGAGAGAGGCCCCCGTCAACGAACCGTTGCCTGGTTAGGAGAGTTGGACAAGGCAGGGAGGCTGGGCGTAGCAAATGCAGCAAAAGGCACGCGTAGTCTCCAAGGTAATTTGTTCGAAAAAGGCCCTGAACCTGAGTGGATGGAAATAAACATCAGAGGAGTCAGAGTTGAGAACACAAGAGAATTTGGAGGTCCTTGGCTTGGCTTAGAACTTATATGTAAGCTTTGCTTGGATCGATTTTTTTCACAACATATAGCCAAAGGCAGAGAAAGGGTTCCTTGGGCGTCTATGGCCTTGGTATTAGTGATTTGTCGATTGTGCAGGCCATCGAGCGAACTGCATATAGCAGAGCATTTTTTTGAACAAACGGCATTAGCTGACTTGCTGGGAATTCCATCAAACAGGATAAATGAAAACCGATTGTACCGTGGTCTTGATAAAGTGCTGCCGCACAAAGAGGAGCTTGAAAAACATCTCAAAGAAAAAGCAGGCAGTCTTTTCAGACTGGATTATGACTTGTTTCTATACGATGTGACAAGCACCTATTTTGAAGGAGAGGCTGCAGGCAACCCGTTGGCCAAACGTGGCTACTCCAGAGATCATCGAGGGGACTGCAAACAAGTCTGTATAGGTCTGGTGGTGACAAGGGGTGGTTTCCCTTTAGGCTATGAGGTTTTTGCGGGCAATCGCTCTGATGTGACCACGGTGGAAGAAATCATTGAGGTTATGGAAAACAGGTATGGAAAAGCCAACCGTATCTGGGTGATGGACCGTGGAATGGCGAGCAGTGGGAATTTCGAGTTTTTAAACAAGGAAGGCCGGAAATATATTGTTGGTGCGAACCGGGGGCAACTTAAACAATATGAAAGCGAGTTATTAAAGAAAGATTGGCAAGTAGTTCAAGCAGGCTTGGAAGTCAAGCAGGTAGAAAGCCCTGACGGTGAAGAAGCTTTCATCCTATGTAGAAGCCGCGATCGTGCCAAAAAAGAACGAGCGATGCATGATCGTTTTGAGCAACGTATCGAAGAAAGTTTGACCCGAATGGCCAATGGTTGTGAAAAGCGACGTTACCAGGTGAAAGTAATTGAACGTCGTGTGGGGAAATTGCTGGGGAGAAATAGTCGCGCTGCAGGGCTTTTTGACGTTAAAGTGGGGAGAGGTTTAGATGGCGGCGCAAAGGTTACATGGAGCAAAAGGGATGATTGGCGGAATTGGTCCCGTTTAAGTGAAGGGTGCTATATGTTGCGAAGTAACATATCGGACTTGTCTCCGGAAGAATTATGGAAAGCCTATATCCAGCTAACTGAAGCGGAAGATGCGTTCCGGATTCAAAAGAATGATTTGAACATTAGACCCATATGGCATCAAAAGGAGGAACGTGTTCTGGCTCACATTCTGGTTTGCTTTTTAGCTTACGTTTTGTGGAAATCCCTGGAAGGATTGTGTCGTCAAGCAGGTTTGGGAGACGAGCCGAGGAAGGTCTTCCATGAACTTTCACAAATCAAGCTGACGGATGTGATTTTGCCTATTCGAAAGGGGAAAGAAATCAAATTAAGATGTGTTGAAACACCTACTCGGCATCAACGGATTCTACTTCAAAAGCTTAAATGAGATCTTCCTCAGAGATTCACAAAATACAATTTGTAGTGCCGACTTTTCGAGCCGGGTTGTGTAATTTCAAGAGGTTAACATAAAAATACCCTTATAACTGGCGAAGTTGGGCTAAAGTGTTACGCTTTTTTTGAAAAAATTGAACAATACCAGAAGGAGAAAGAAGGTTATTCAGCTAAACAGAGCTTTGGTGAATGCAGACAATCGCGGGTTCATCCGGTTAATGAGTACCGCGAAACTGATCAGATATAAAGTTGGCAGATGAGGAGGTCGAAGCAGTCTTTTCTTCGATTCCGGGCTTCTCAGCCTGGTGATTTCAGGCAGTTTTGGGCGGGTGAATCCTCCCCCCTCCGCTGTTCACCTCCGCTCCTTCGGAGCGTCGGAGCCAGGGGGTCCCCCATCCCATAACAGCCGGAAATCACGAAGGCCTTCCAGCAGTCACTCAGAAAAGACCGCTTCAGGCTTCACCCCCGCAACCATGTG
>CP070700.1:1387922-1393765 GCA_020349865.1 Desulfobacteraceae bacterium | reverse complement strand
GCCAAGTACGGCAAGACCGCCCGCAGTGCCGTCACCAACGACAAGGTCCCCATCGAGCAGTTCTGTGGGCCGTTGAAGGTGGTGGATGTAGGCTTGATGGCGGGAACTGCTGGCCCGGGCAAGAGGCCGGCCATCGAGGTAAAGCACATCAAGGCCTTTGAGTCCGCGCACGGACGCATCAAGGCTGGTGATGTGGTGCTGCTCCGCACCGGCTACGTCGACAAATACTACAAGCCCTTCCCGGAGGGGAATCGCTGTGTGGCCGATGTCCTGGCCGGCAAGGCCGAGGGTTGGCCATCCCCGAGCCCCGATTGCGTCAAGTACCTGGCGGACAAGGGCGTAAGGTCCCTGGTTTGTGATACCCCCTCCATGGGCGGTGAAGATTGGCTCCCCACTCACACGGTGGGACTGGGCAGGGGGATGATCTACACGGAGATGACGATGAACACCGGGGGTCTCCCCAATACCGGTGCCTTCTTCATGTTCCTGCCGCCCAAGACCGAGGGTGGATCCGGACAGATGGGTCGGGCGATCGCCATCATGCCCTAAAGGAGGGATAAAATCCGCCCTATTTTCAGTTAGTTACGAGTAATCCACCGTAATTAATTGAAATGTTAAGCAAAAAACTACGTGGCACCGTCACGTAGTTTTTTGCTTTTTTCACTAAACTCATTCGCAAATAGTTGGACCCCAATGGAGTCAGCATGCAGAAAATTCCCTCGCTTTAAGAGCCTGCCTCATTGCCACTGGTATCCTTCCCAAGCCTTCGCGTCATTATCCAGCCAAAATACAGCATATGTTCAGGCTCCTTTTTCATTGACTCACAAGGGAAATTTTCCTATACTTTCCTCCTCCAAAAAAAGGGACTTCTCATCAAAGTAAAGAATCCAGGCGCAGAGGACCTGGCTTTGGATTACCCCCAGAGGGGGTTCATGGTGCCAACTCTTGTTGGGCCTTATAGTTACCTCCAGGCGGAGCCAGTTATCTCTGACCCACCCAAAGGACGTGGATTTCTAAATTGAATTAAATGCGTGGGCACTGACGGTGCCAGCCTTGGGGCAGTCATAGGAAAAAAGGCTGTCCAAACCCACTGGGCTGGGTTGACCCAGGGGATGAACTATGTGGAATACTTGACGAATATTGGCACTCTTCCAGCAAAAGGGGCATTTTTCATCTTTGCACCCTTGAAGGAAGAAGGTGTCATTGGAGGCGTTGGAAGGGCAGTGGGTATTCTTCCTTGAGTCTCCAAATGTGAGAAGTGATTACTTCTTTTGAAGGGAGGCCTTTTCAAGCGGCCTCCCTTCTTCATGTTTGCCCAGCATGGTGGGCAAACATGGCCTGCTGTAAGAAGCGGGCGCCGCAGCAACCCATAGAGTCAACCACCTTTATCAAAATAGCCTTTAATCGCCTCCTCAGAGATAACAGATTCCTCAGTTCCCGTAGTGCCATGGGAAGGTATCCGTAATACAGCACTTCCGATTTCTTAAGTATATGGACCGAGTGCCTTGACTATGTATCTTTAGGCCTACATACCAACGCCGCCACAAAATACAGGATTTTTTACCAAAAAATACAGGATTCACCTTATTCCCTTTTATAGCATTTTATCATTCTATACGAAAATTCAGGGGGAAGGGGGTGATGCAACGTTAAAAAACAAAGTAAAGATTGTTAAGAGTCTTTTCATGTGCCTGAGTTTATCTTATCTAAGAAAAAGGAGGAAAATCATGAATAAGAAGAAAGTCCTGGGTTTGTTTCTCGCGGTTTTGATGGTCGGAGCATTTGCCTCCATGGCCATTGCTGCCCCGGCTGACGAAATCGCAAGGATGGCGGGCAAGGGGAAGGTCATTGACCTGAGAATGACAAATGACCCTAACTATCCCTGCTTCTGGGGTGGCGCTCAAACCCCACCTTTTATCATTACACCCAATGCCATAATCGACAAACCAGAGCGCAGGCCATTCAGGAACGTCTGGTACAGTAATACCCTGATCTTTGATGAGCATCTTGGCACCCATCATGATTCACCCAGCCACTTCATCCCAAAGCTGGAGACGGGCATGAAGATCGCCTCAAAATGGGGCGCCTGGAATAACGAAAAATGCCCCGTGGAATGGTTTATGGGCCCTGCAAAGGTCATCGATTGCACGGACCTGGAGGGCAAGGCGGCCCCCGGTAAGAGCCCGCTGATTACCATTGACAAGATCAAGGACTGGGAATCCAGACATGGAAGAATTGAGCGTGGTGATGTAGTGGTATTTTACACAGGGTACACCGATAGGTATTACAGGGCATTCCCAGCAGGGAATCGGATGGTCTACGATGTAGTTGAGACGGGCACAGCCGTGGGATGGCCCGGGCCCGCACCTGAGACCGCCTCGTGGTTGGCCGACAAGGGCGTCAAATGCTTGGCAGGGGACATCCCGAGCATGGGGCCATGGCAGGTGATCAGGGATACACACCTTGCAGGTCTCGGAAAGGGCATGGTCTACGTCGAGCAGCTTATGAACCTGGGTAAGCTTCCCCCCACAGGCGCCTATTTTATCTACATATGCGTGAAGACTAGGGGGACCAGTGGCGGCCCTGGTGGCGCAATAGCGATCATCCCGTAATCATCAATTCGCGGATGTAGCCTTGTTTGAGTGAGAGGGGTTCAGGCGTTTTGCCTGAACCCCTTTCTTTTTGGGCATTCATACTGTTGCCATGTCCCTCTGCAATTAGCCCATAAATAATGGTTAATCAGAAGAATACACTCTTAGTCAGGCATGACTTATGGAGTTTTAAAGTTTTGTTCGCCCTTCAATGAGCTTTTTTCTGGTGACTACACGCACCTTTCGATGGGGAAGAACTGTGGGCATGTTAATACCTGAAGCTTTTAATAATTGCCTTGATTTTTCACACGGTCGTGGATTCTCAGACAGGATGTCTGATTTTTCACTTTCATCTCCGTCGAACAAAGCGTTGTTAACTACTTCAAGCCTTCTTCAACCGTCAAATTAGACTTCTGCCAGGCTCCACTAATATCCGTACGATCATATAGGCAAGCACCAGAAGGACGTGGCCGCGAGTGCTCTTCTCGATTTGCACATAAACTGGTTTCACCTCCAAAAGCTCACGCCTTGGATATCAATCCCGACAGTGCTGATAACCACTTTGGTTGGCCATTGCCTATCAAAGAAGTGTTTCTGACAGACTGGCGAAAAAGCAAAAAAGTTCCTGTCAGAGCATAAACTTCATCATGAAACCCCTCGTTTGTAATACTAAGGAGACTCCCTTCTTATCTTTGAGTTAACAGTAAAATCTTATCACTGAGAGAATAGGTATAAAAATTAAGTACTATTGGATGAAGAACGTCTGGGGTCTTAACAGGCCTGTAAAAGCATAGATCGGTCCCTTTTCCGCACTCAACACCATGTGTGCCACTTAAAGAAATCACCGTCCGATGAGCGCCAATAGAGGTTCATAATTACTTATTCAAAATGTCACGAATCTTCTTTAGTGTTTCGGAATCGGAAACACTTATCATATTCTTGATCACCGCCCGCTCGTTAGTTAGAGTCTTCTCTTCAGGTTCATCAATCTCAACGTCCAGTATTTCTCTAATAGCTTTTACCAGGCGGGCTGGAGTAACCGGTTTTTCCATGGTATATCTCGGACGATGTCGTGCAGCGAAAGCGGTAAACTTCTCGATATCCCCACTGCCGAATTCATCATGCGCGTGAGCGGTGATAACAATTACTGGAATCTTGGCCCACTTGTCGTTCCTTCGCAGTTTACGCATAAGCTCAATCCCCGATAGTCTTGGCATAACTAGATCAAGCGTCACTAAATCAGGGGTTCTTGCCTCTATCTTTTCCAGGGCGTCAATTCCATCCACGGCAGTTACAACATTGAAGCCGGCATCCTCAATGCAAGCAGCCAGAAAATTGCGCACGTCCGGCTCGTCATCCACCACCAGAATACTCTTTTCTGAAGCATGTGCCATTGTTCACCTCTTCTTAATAATGGAACTATATATGCATAATGGGAGATGATTGATTTTAAAAGCACTACTTTCAGTAGCCTATCATTTATGCCATCTACATGGAATGATGGAGTACCTGCCCCGTCAAGTAAGGGTATTACTGAAGTATTCTACTATCTTTACGGTTGTGCAAAAACATGGGTGCTAAAAAGTTCTTGTTTAACAGGTAAAAGTACTGGAATAATGGGTAGTAAAAGCGCTAAGAGATTTTTGTATTCCTCTCCTTCACTCTGTGAAATTGTCCTGAACAAGGTGAAAGAGGACAAGTTCATCCATCAGTCCAATACTGCATTCCTCCAACCCGCCCGCCTCGCCTGAGCGATGGCGGACAGGTACTCCAGTTGGAACCAAGCCCCCACGCTCTAGTTAGAGGTTATCTCCTGAAACACGGCCTTAAGGCTATTGGTTTGTATGGCTACTTTGACAAAAGATCCGCAGCCATCTTTAACAGCTTCTCTTCATCAATGGGCTTGGTCATAAAACCTTCTGGCTCAGGAAACCCGCCAAGCCTTTTTAGGAAGCTTCTCATGGAATCGCCGAGAGCGGTAACGATGATGACCGGTATGTCTTTTAACTCATCGTCTTTCTTGTATTGACGATACGTTCGAACCCCGGATTGATCCGGCATGACTATGTCCAGCGAGATCAAATCGGGCTTTTCTGTTCGGGCTTTCTCAAAGGCCTCAACACCGTCAACAGCTGAAACCGTATCGTAGCCGTTATCCTGGAAAAGCGTGGTTAAATAGGTCAATACATCCTGCTCGTCCTCTACAACCAAGATCTTCTTCTTTTTGCTCATAGTCTTACTCTTCCTTGTCTTGTTCAGTTATTTGGCCCTATCCTCTTACGATTGCCTTGGAGATGTTTTTAATTTGCAATCGTCACAAGCTCTTTTCCGCCAACCGCCGTCAAGGCTATCGGTCATCAAAGGAACCTCGTTACCGTCGTCGCTTAGAAATGTTATGAGGTGTCCTAGCTCTGACATTTGCTATCTACTAACAATATAACTTTGCTATTTATCATTCTGGATCATCTTTGGCAAGCGATTCCGGGGCAAGCGGATGCGAAAGGTTGAGCCCTGCCCTGGCTCGGATTCCACATCAATTTTCCCACCGTGTTCCTGAACGATCTTCTTTGTCATTAGCAAACCAATGCCCGTGCCACCCAGACCCTTGGTCGTGAAAAAGGTTGTAAAAACCTTTCTCTTTACCTCGTAATCCATTCCGCATCCATCGTCAGCAACCTCGTAGACAATGACCTCATTTTCTTCAAACGTCCGTACCCGTACGCGGCACCCGCCTTGATTGTCGCTCATCTGACAGGCGTCTATAGCGTTGCCCACCAGGTTTGTCAGGCACTCGTGTATGCTTTCATAGTCCATTGGGGCAGGGTCGATATCGCCTATCCGCTCGTTTACAAGTTCTATACCCAGTTCCCGGGCCTGCGCCTTGTACAAATCAACGACTTCTTCGGCCACCTTCACCGGGTTGCAAAGCTTGACCTGAATTTCCCGACCTTTGGAAAAGCTCAGGAATTCTCTAACAAAGGTTGAAATCCGGTCAATATTGCGAACCAGCATTTCCATTCCTTTCTGGACACGCTCTACGTTTCCCTTGTTCATCCCGGAATTCAGCATGTACATGCCGCCCTCAAGACCGGTGATAAGGTTTTTTACCCCGTGGGCCAGACCGGAAACTGTTTGTCCCACCGCCGCCAGCCGTTCTGCTTCCATCTTATCGTTTTCAAGCTGCTTGATCTCGCGCAGATCCTGGATTGAAAACGCCATTCCCATTGACCGGTCCTCAACCAGAAGCTCAGT
>CP070700.1:1383936-1387822 GCA_020349865.1 Desulfobacteraceae bacterium | reverse complement strand
CTGCAACCTGTGATATGGAGCCCCTTCGGCCTCTGGAAGCCCTCCAAAGTGCATCTTCAACTGTGCCGCGCTCTGAGCGCTCGCTGCTCAAAGCAATTACGCCGGTTCTTGGGGAAAAATCTTCAATTGAAAGACCCTTTTACAGGCTGACATCCAGATATTTAATGAATGTGAAAACAACATCCAACTTATTATATCTCCAGAATCTCTCACTTCTCTGTTAGACACATTGGCCAGACCGTCTGGGTGAGATGCACAATCTCCGCCCCTGTCTGGCACCTCTTCATTTCCAATCAATACGACCCAATAATTCAAACCGTATCAAAGGAGAGACGTGTTCGTGCGGGGAGCTCTCTGGCTGAAGTGTCTCTCACGGTTGGGTCAGAAAGACCTGAAGTTCCAAAGAAAACTGATGTGTTGAAATCCGAATCTATATTTGTGGGAGGTATCCATGTCCAAGAAAAAAATTCAGAAAAAGAAGCGATCATTTGAAGAAAGACAAGCTGCTAAGAAAGCAACCGTTATGGGGGCGGAAAAGGAAAAGAAAAGCCGATTGCCCTTTATGATCATTCCGGTTTGTGTCGCCTTCCTCGTTTTTGTCGGCATAACGTTTTTCAATAAACTGGGGAAAAATCCAAAAGCGGTTGCCCTGGCAAAACAAATTACCCACCCTGTAAAAGTATTTGAGGACGGGAAGGCCCGTCATTTTCAGCTCGATACCGAAGACGGCCTATCCATCAGGTATTTCGTTCTCAAGAGTTCTGATGGCGTGATCCGGGCCGCCTTTGATGCCTGTGATGTCTGCTGGTATTCCGGAAAAGGCTACTACCAGGATGGCGATTACATGGTCTGCCGGAACTGCGGCAAGCGTTTCGCCTCAATTAAAGTGAACGAAATCAAGGGAGGTTGCAATCCTGCGCCTCTGGAGAGAGAAGTTGTGGGCGAGAACTTGGTAATCCAAGTCAAGAGCATTCTTGAGGGTAAGAAATACTTTGATTTTTCCAAAAGAGGTTGAAAATGAAACTAATCGATATTTCACTGAACAATTTGAAGCGTCGAAAAGCAAAGGCCTCATTTATTCTTGTAGGACTTCTAATTGGGGTCTCAGCGGTGGTGGCATTTGTAAGTCTCGTTGATGCCTTAACCCGAGACATTAACCATAAGCTCGAAAAGTATGGGGCCAATATCATGATCGTGCCTAAGACGGAAAATCTTTCACTCAATTATGGCGGGTTATCCCTGGGCGGGATCTCATTTGAGATGCAGGAGATCCTTCAGGAGGATCTTAAGAGGATTCAGTCCATTAAAAACGCCGCAAATGTGGCGGCCGTTGGCCCTATGGTTCTGGGTGCCATTAAGCTGAACAACAAAAATGTCCTTCTGGCAGGGGTGGACTTCGAAGTATCCAGATATCTTCGACCATGGTGGAAGGTCCGGGGGGAAAAACCTGGAAAAGATGGTGTATTGATAGGATCCGAGGCAAGCCGTGTTCTGGGACTTGATGTAGGGTCTCCTCTTGAGGCAAAGGGGAGAACTCTTACGGTTTCCGGTATTCTCGATCCCACAGGATCTCAAGACGATCAAATTATTTTTGCTTCCCTGTCAACGGCCCAAGCCATCCTTGGCAAAGAGGGCCGAATTTCCATGGCGGAAGTGGCGGCCCTCTGCACAAACTGCCCTATCGACGAAATGGTGAAACAGATTTCCGAAGCCCTCCCTGGTGCCAAGGTAATGGCCATTAAGCAGGTGGTAAAAGGCCGCATGGAAACCCTGGGACATTTCAATAAATTCGCATATGGCCTCTCCGCCCTTGTTATGCTTGTAGGTGGCTTGGTGGTACTGGTTACCATGATGGGCAGTGTAAGGGAACGCACTTCAGAGTTTGGCATCTTCCGGGCAATCGGGTTTCGCAGAAGCCATGTGATTCGCATGGTGTTGTTCGATGCAGGTATTGTTTCGGCAATAGCAGGTGTATCGGGCTATTTATTGGGGCTTGTTATCACAAAAATATCCATCCCCTTTTTCACAGAAAGCGTAGGGGTAAAAGTCCCATTTGACCCGGTTTTGGCAGGAAGCATTTTTGTATTAGCTGTCACACTGGGCATTGTCTCCAGTGTATACCCGGCCTTCTTGGCAGGCAATCTGGATCCCAATGAAGCGCTCAGAACTCTATAGGAGGTGTATGTCATGAGTTATATTCAGGTAGATAATCTTGTGAAACAATACGGAAGTGGAGAGGCGGCCTTCATGGCCGTGAAGGGCATGAGCTTTGAGATCGATCAAGGCGAATTTATGGCAATCATGGGCGAATCGGGATCAGGAAAATCAACTTTGCTCACAATGATGGGTGCCCTTAACTCACCCACCAAGGGAAAATACAAGGTAGACGATATCGACGTCTACTCTTTAGGACAAGACCAAAGGGCAGAATTTCGGCGTGAGTTTCTTGGATTTATTTTCCAGACTTTTCATTTGATCACCTATTTGACAGTAGTAGAGAACGTGATGCTTCCTTTGGCCACGGCCAGAATGAAGGCCGGAGAGAAGCGGAACATGGCCGAGCAGGCCCTGGAACAAGTGGGACTTACAGGGAAAGCAGAACGTTTGCCCGGTGAGATCTCAGGTGGCGAACAGGAGCGGGTTGCCATCGCACGGGCCGTTGTAAACGAACCCACAATCCTCCTTGCCGATGAACCGACGGGGAACCTGGACACCAAGACCAGTCGTTCGATCATGGAACTTTTTCAGACCCTCAATACCTATGGGATGACCATTGTGATGGTGACCCACAGTCACGATTGTGCTCAATATGCGCGCAGAATCCTCTATGTTTCTGACGGTCTAATGGTGGAAGAAGACCGAAAGATTAAAAAAATGGATTCTTCGTTCAAGCAGACGACCTGGGTTGAAATGAATAGGTTGAGCAAGGCGGCCTCTCGGGGCTGACTTTTGCTTGGCTTTTTGTCGAAATGAATGTGCATTTGACTTAAATAATGTTTGAAGATGCGTTGATTAAATGAAGAAAGTGAGGAATTAGAATATGAAAAGCGTAAAATCTCTCTTGTCAAATAAGACGGCCATACTGGTCATGTTGACATTCCTGTTTGTATCCGTTGCCGTAGCGTTTGGATATAAGACATCGAAAAACGAAATCAAGCCTCAAGGTGTAACAGAAATCACTGACAAACAGGCGCGTTATGAGGCCAATGATGGCCTGTCAAAGGTTGTTCTCAACGTAAGAGACATGTCGTGTTCAGGCTGTATTGCCACAATCAAGGCGAGTTTGTCGGATATCCAAGGGATACAAGACATACTGGTAGACGTCGGCAGCGGTAAAACAGAGGTTTATTACGACAGCAAAAAGCTTGAGGATGTGTCCCGGATCGAAGGAGCCATCACCGCCAGCGGGTATCCTGCCAAGGTACAAAGGATAGTTACCCCAGAAGAGCTTGGCAAAGAAAGGGCCCTGGCTGCTGCCAAATCGCAATACTATATTGCGTCTGTGGGCGGCTGGGATATTGCCCGGTCTGACTTTGAGACCGAACTTACTATCGCCAAGAAGAGATATTCAAAGATCTATGGGGAGAACGTTTTTGCCAGTGCGCAGGGCGAGGCTCTTCTGGATAACTTAAAAACTCAGATCGTTTCAAGGTTGATCGATGAAGGCATCTTCACGCATGAAGTTTACAAATCCGGCTTCAAAGTCGATGCTGAGACAATAGAAAGGGAACTGGAAGGATTTTTGAAGGAGCATGGTAAGGTGCTGTCAGACTTCGAAAAGTCATTGAACGAAGCAGGGTATGATTTCAATTATTTTAAGAAAAAATTTGAAACGAAAGTGCTTGTCAATAGATATCTTAATGAAATAATCCTGGCAGATGCCTCG
>CP070700.1:1380756-1383836 GCA_020349865.1 Desulfobacteraceae bacterium | reverse complement strand
CGTGCATACATCCTGGTAGAGCGGCTCTCCCAACGACCCCGGGGCCTTGGTCCTGTCGAGCACGGCAATCCTTCGGGCTGTGGCAGGAAGCGCCCTCAAAAAGTGATCTCTTGAAAAGGGCAGATAAAGACGGACCTTGATAAGCCCGACGCGTTCCCCCAGCCTGGTTAAGTAGTTGACCGTCTCCTCGATAACGTCGCAACTGGAGGCCATAGAGACAATAATCCGGTCCGCCTCAGGGTCGCCCACATAGTCAAAAAGGTTATACTGCCGGCCCACAAGGTCACTTACCTTTTCCATTTCTTCCTCAACAATCTCAGCGATCTGATCATAATAGGGATTGAGGGCCTCACGGTTCTGGAAGAAGATGTCAGGGTTCTGGGCAGTGCCCCGTAATTGCGGGTACTCGGGATTCATGGCCCTGGCCCTGAAATCATCAATGGCTTCCCCGTCTACCAGCCTGGCCATGTCATCGTAGTCTATCAGTTTTATCTTCTGGATCTCCTGGGAGGTCCTGAAGCCGTCAAAAAAGTGGAGAAAGGGTAAACTGGTCCGGATGCTGGAGAGATGCGCCACCAGCGCCAGGTCCATCACCTCCTGGACAGAGCCAGAGGCAAGAAGGGAAAATCCTGTCTGGCGCACCGCATTTATGTCCGAGTGGTCCCCAAATATGGAAAGGGCATGGGCGGCCACGGCCCGGGCCGAGACATGGAATACCGTTGGCATCAATTCCCCGGCAATCTTGTACATGTTGGGGATCATCAGCAAAAGCCCCTGAGAGGCCGTAAAGGTGGTGGAAAGAGCACCGGAGGAAAGTGCCCCGTGAACAGCACCGGCAGCACCGGCTTCAGACTGCATCTCTACCACCTTTAAGACCTGACCAAAGATATTCTTGCGTCCATGGGCCGCCCACTCATCAGCGTACTCCCCCATGTTGCTCGAGGGCGTTATGGGATAGATCGCCGCCACATCACTCAGGGCATAGGCCACATGAGCCGCAGCTTCGTTTCCTTCTATGGTTTTGGTTATATCAGACATGTTTCATAGTCCTTTCTATAGATCTTAAGATGAAAAAATCGGTAGGCGTTCACAGGTTTTGAGTTCACCTCTGCCCGCCGGATGACAGGCGCATTTGCGGTAACCCTACAACCCCAGAACCCTCGTATGAAACTCTGAACCAGTGAACGGTTAAAAAAATGGATTTCCTACCAGGGGGTTTAGGCTGCAGCTTTTTTTGCCTCTGCTTTTTTGATCACACCGGATATGATTCTTCCGGAAACAGACATCCCTAAAAAAAGCACAAGCAGAACAGCAAACACACCTATATACCTGAGAATCAGGGTCCCGATAATCCAGGTCCAGTTGTCTTTCATGATCACAACACTGGTTTCACTTCCCTCTTGTTTTGAAATGGTAATGGAATGCCAGGCAAGCTTTCCATCGTCTTCAATATAGGTGGCATCTTTCCATTCGCGAAATTTGATGTCTTGGGCTTCCTTCAATGCCTCCTTATAATACCCGAGAACCTCAGCATGAGATAACCCGATTTTTATTTCAAGCCGGGAATCGGTTTTCTGAATAACTTCTCCTTCAGGAATCACCGGTGCACCAAGAAATTCTTCGGCGTTTGAGTAAACAGGAAAAACCAAAAATAAAACCAGAAGTACAAGCACTATTTTTTTCATTTTTCATCCCTCATAATCTTTAATCAAACATGGCGATAAACATGCCGGCCGCCGCGGCAGAACCTATAACACCTGCAAGGTTGGGTCCCATTGCATGCATCAGAAGATGATTAGTCTTGTCATACTTTAGACCCTGCACCTGAGATACCCGTGCCGCCATGGGAACGGCAGAAACCCCGGCAGAGCCAATCAGAGGATTGATCTTCTCTTTGAGAAAAAGATTCATAACCTTAACCGTCAGAATACCACCCATGGTACAAACCGCAAAATCAATCAGGCCCAGACTAAATATGAAGAGCGGCTTCCAGCTCAAAAACTTATCCGCATGCATCGTGGCACCCACTGATATCCCTAAGAATATGGTCACGATGTTCATAAGGGAACCTTGCGCTGATTCAGTCAGCCTCCCCACCACACCGCTTTCCTTCATGAGGTTACCGAGCATAAACATGCCCATCAAGGGAATAACAGAGGGCACCAATAGGGCAATGATGCCTGCGGTGACCAAGGGAAAGAGAATCTTCTCCTGCCTTGATACCGGCCTCAACTGGCGCATACGGATCTTTCTTTCCTCATCATTGGTCATCAGCCTCATGATGGCAGGTTGGATAAGTGGGACCATGGCCATATAAGAATAGGCAGCAAGGGCATTGGGGCCAAGCAGTTGGGGGGCTAAGTGCTGGGTCAAATATATTGTCGTAGGTCCGTCAGCACCACCAATGATCCCCACAGAGGCTGCCTCCTTAAGGGTGAACCCTGCCAGCACCGTCCCGGAAAAGGTAATGAAAACACCAAGTTGGGCACCGGCGCCTACAAGAAGGGTCTTGGGATTGGCAATGAGGGGGCCAAAATCGGTCATGGCGCCTAAACCTAAAAAAATGATACACGGGATCACCTCCCACTCCAGCCCGTAGTGGTAAAACACCTGAAGGAGCTGGGCGTGGCCGTGGGAGTGGCCCATCAAGGGAACAAGGGGAAAATTGACAATAAAGATCCCAAAGCCGATGGGCAGAAGCAAAAGGGGCTCGTATTTCTTTGCAATGGCAAGATAGATGAACAGACAGCCCACAGCCCACATGATAATGAGCTTGAATTGAAAGTTGAATACCCCGGTCGTGTACAAAATGCCGTTTAGCATGTCTAATATTTCATTGATAGTCATAGCAATGGTTCTCCTTTATTGATAATGCCAGTTGTTCGTTATCCGTTGTCCGTTGTAAGAAGGTGACCATCCTGGATTGTATCCATTTTCCATCTATCAAATGACAATGGACTGCTGAAACACTTCACATTGTCGCACACACCTGCTCCAGCGCTGCAGCCATGGCCTCATCCTCTTTGCGGATATCATCCAGGGTCTTGGGCTCCACCTCGGCCGGCCTTTCCTCCAATCCG
>CP070700.1:1375126-1380656 GCA_020349865.1 Desulfobacteraceae bacterium | reverse complement strand
GCTCGGCTTCATGAAGCCCCAAACTGAATTGATCATTCATTACGTTTCTACGGGCATTCCTGAACGCATGCAAGGGGAATTGTACTGTGATTCACCTGACGAACTGAGGCGGATCTTCGACTACATCGATCCAAGGCCCGCTCCAAAGGAATTTTGTGTGGTGAAGCCCCTGAGTATTTTCAAGGCTGAAGAGGAACCCGAGTTCGTAGCCTTTTTCGCCAGGCCTGAGACTTTGTGTGGCCTCCACCAACTGGCCGCCTTTGTCACAAACGATCCTGAAGTGGTTGCCTCGCCGTGGG
The DNA here is from genome assembly GCA_020349865.1 of Desulfobacteraceae bacterium. The sequence goes on along the minus strand of CP070700.1, from coordinate 1,380,357 downwards.
GCGCAGCCTGTACAAATCTTATCACGTGGCCCCTTAAGTACTTGGCCAATGGAGAAAACAGGGCTGTCCTTGGTGGCTGGGATCCTTCAGCGCGCAAGTTTTTCAAGACAGACGAGCTGACCTTTACGCTACCCTATAAGATGTTCGGGCAGATGCTTGAACGATTCGAACAGTCTTTCTTGACAACCAAAACCTGGACCATTGTCCGGAAAAAAATTGCCCGCAGTCAAAAAACTTGGGGCGGAGGAGAGACATAAGGAAGGATCCAATGAAATCCGTGAGGCTTGGAAAAACAGGACTTTTTGTTTCTGAGGTTGGGTTTGGCGGTATCCCCATTATGCCCCTCAGCCTTGACGAAGGCGTTTCGGTAGTCCGCCATTGCTTTGAACAAGGCATAACTTTTTTTGATACGGCCAATATGTATGGCGACAGCGAACGAAAGATAGGTCGTGCCTTAGAATCAGTCAGGGACAAGGTCGTATTGGCCACCAAGACACTGAAGAGGGACTCAGAAGGTGCCACTAAACATATCAAGTACAGCCTTGAAAACCTTAAAACCAATAGAATTGATCTTTATCAATTGCACAGTATCAGCAATGAGGAAGAGTTGGAAAAGATTCTTTCCCCGGGCGGGGCTTACGAAGCCGTTGACAAGGCGAGAAGAGAGGGAAAGGTCAATTTCATCGGGTTTAGTTCGCACGACATTGCCACAGCTATCAAAGCCTGTCAGACCGGTTTTTTTTCCACGGCCCAATTTCCTTTTAACTTTATTGAACATGACCCCGCTGATGAGCTTTTCAAGCTTGCCCAGGAACTGGACATGGGTATTATTGCCATGAAACCTCTCGGAGGAGGTCTTCTGGACCGGGCTGATCTTTGTTTTCGCTTCCTTCAGCAGTTTCCTCATGTGGTCCCTATCCCCGGTATCTCCACTCAGAAAGAGGCCAACGAAATTATAGATCTCTATCACTCACCAAGACCCCTATCAGATGCTGATCACAAACAAATTGAGTCACTTCGATCGGCATTAGGGAAAAAATTCTGTCATCGTTGCGGATATTGTGTCCCCTGTGAGCAGGAAGTTGATATTCCCGAAGTTATGGATTTCAGACCACTGGTGGCAAGGCGCCTCCAAGCTTCGAGTGTAATCAATATGGTCAAGACAGCGATGGAAAGTGTCGAGAATTGCACTGAATGTGGTGAATGTTTAGAAAAATGCCCGTATAGCCTGCCTATCCCTGATTTGATTAAGGAAAACCTGGCCTTGTTTAGGGATTATGTAAAAAAGTCTTGACGGCTCCACAAAAAGCCCAGCTGCCGGTCGACAGGCTCGCGGCCCTGAGCATAGCCGAAGGGCTGCGTTGCGCATCACCTTTAGTCATTTGAAAAAGAATCTGACAGGATAACAGGCCAGACAGGATTGAGGCGCACAAATCAGATTATGTCTCATTGTAGAGGAAAAAATTATGGCCCTTGTAAATATACTCTTGGTTGACGATGAGAAGCCCTTTGTTGAAACCATGATCAAACGTTTGACTAAAAGAGACTTCCGTGTTGCCACTGCTTTTAGCGGGCAGGAAGCGTTGGAACGACTTGAAGAAAACCGTGATCTTGAAGTTGTTATTCTCGATGTCAAGATGCCTGGAATGGACGGTGTTGAAACATTGAGGCGGATTAAGAGTATATTTCCTCTGGTTGAGGTCGTCATGCTTACGGGCCATGCCACAGTTGAATCGGCCATTAAAGGAATGAAACTGGGAGCCATAGATTATCTGATGAAGCCTTGCGATATAGAACAGCTTGTCCACAAGGTAAAAGAGGCGGCTTCAAGAAAAAGGAAACATGAAAATAAAATCATCGAAGCTTACAGTAAACCATACCGCCCAAAACATGATATGGAACAGGTCATTTCTCGAGTGAAGGAAGAAGTCGCTAAAGACTAGTCAGGATTTTCAGCCACCTCTTACCTGGGACCTTGAATGGGTCCCGCCCGCCTAAGGCGAAATCACACAAAACAGCGGAGTACTTTAACAACTGGAGTCAATAATTTGACGAAAATCAAGACTCCAGATCAGATTCAGCCTTATTTTCTTATTAGAATTTCTCGCTAAAAGACCCAACTAATTGCTATTATTATAAAATCGCTTAGCCCTTATTATGGCATGCATCCTGCTTGATCAATTCAATGGTTATTTTTGTGAAGTTGGACTAATCCTTTCCTAGTTGTGGATGCGAAGGAAAGACGTCGCACAAACAAGCCAACAGATTGACGCAGAGATTGTGAAAAAGGGCTGTTTCTGGATGGAGACTAACTAAGATTCCAGTCCTGGCGTTAATGTTTTATGCCATGAACAGAAATGAAAAGAAAGAATTGGCAGTAGCACTGAAAATATTGAATGTAGGCAAGAAAAGAATATAGGTGAAAAGATGAATCAACTTAATGAAATAGAAGAGGTTCTCAAAGGGTTGGAGAAACTACCTACGCTTCCGGGCATTGCCATAAGGATATTGGAGGTTGTGAGAAACGAGGAAACCAGTTTAAAAGAGATAGCAGATGTCCTTTCTGCTGATCCTCCTCTTAGTGCACAGGTGCTGAAGCTCATTAATTCTCCATTCTATGGCGTGCGGACGAAGGTTACCTCCGTGCCGCACGCAGTGAACCTACTTGGCCTTAATACTGTGAAGAATCTGGCGCTGAGTTTTTGCTTATTAAGAAATTATCGAAAAAGTAAAGACCAGGATTTCGATTATACGAATTTCTGGAAGCAATCTCTTATCGGTGCTGTCTCTTCTAAACTAATAGCTGAGAAAGTTGTTCCTTCATTTGCAGAGGATGCCTTTTTTCTTGGTCTTATTCATAACATTGGGATACTGGCATTGAGCCAATGCATGCCTGAACAATATAGCCTTGTTCTAAAAGAAAAGGCTAGGGCGCTTTGTTCTTATCATGAAGCAGAGAATCAAATACTGGGATTCAGTCATATGGAAGTTGGTGAATATCTAATAAAAACATGGGGCCTTCCAGAAACTTTTTTCCTCCCTGTTCGCTATCACCACAACCCAGAATATTTGGAGACAACAATTTCCGGAATCGAACTTCTCACAAAGGGACTTCACTTGTCATCTTTGTTCATGGATTTGAATAGTTACGAGGATAAAAAGCTCTATCTTGCAATGCTTGAAGTCTATGTAAAAGAGTACGGCTTTACTAATGAATTAAAAACACATGAGTTGACTAAACAAATTCATGAACAGACTATGGACGTCTTTCCACTGTTTGACGTTAGGATTGGAGAAGAATCGGCTTATCTCGATATGATTGACGCGGCAAGAAAGGAACTTATCAATCTTTCCGAAGACTTCATGCGCAAATTACTGGAACAAAAGAGATTAATCGAATCTCTTAGAGAGCAGGCTACCAGGGATGCTTTGACAAACCTGTTTAACTACCAAGTATTCCAGGATGTCTTAGAAAAAGAGATTTATAGGGCAAAAAGATATAAGCTTCATCTCTGTGTTATTCTTGCAGATATAGATCATTTTAAAGCAGTCAATGACAACTACGGCCACCTTGCTGGTGATTATGCTTTGAAGACGATTGCTGAATGTTTAAATCATTCCCTTAGGGAGTCTGACATTATAGCAAGATACGGAGGGGAGGAATTTGCTGTTATACTGCCGGAAACAGCCTCTGATGGAGCCTTCATTGTAGCAGAGAGACTAAGAGACGTTATAGATTCAAGGACGATAGACTATGAAGGTGCGAAGATAACAATTAGCATGAGTTTTGGAATTGCATCACTCGATCCTGTAAATGATGTTTCCAAAACGGAATTGATAAAAAGAGCTGATCATGCACTTTATAAAGCGAAGAGGGCTGGAAGAAACAAGTGCTGTTTGTTTAAAGCAAGAATAGAAAAGTAGTTGAACGTTGGTTTGGAAAACGGGTCATAGAAAGAAGAAGCTAAGGCGTACTCAAAATAGGTAGGTACATTTAAACAGTAACCATTGATTATAGAATGGAGAAATAAAGAGATCATGGATTTAGCCCTTGAAGAATACTACATAAGACAAACTGGAGCTCCTTTTACCGACAGTCTTACGGGCCTGTTTAACCATGGTTTCTTTCAAATAACATTGGAGCGTGAAGTAAAGCGGTGTGAAAGACATGGGAAAGCATTTTCGCTGGCCTTGATCGATATCGATTCTTTTGCCCTTTACAACAAGCGTCACGAGTCTGTTGAGGGAGATCGTGTATTAAGGGAAATTGCCAGTCTTACCATGGAAAACATACGCGAGGCCGATCTCGCTGCCAGGTATTCCGGTGATGTGTTTGCAGTAATTCTCATAGAGTCTAACGCTGAACAGTCTTTCCTTGCCGCAGAAAGAATCAGGCTGGCGGTAGAAAAGCTCCCCGATGAAGCACCTTCAGTTAGCATAGGCTTAGCATCTTACCCCCAAGATGCCAATGACAGTGAAGATCTGATCAAAAAGGCAGAAGAGGCTTTGTTACAGGCCAAAATCAAGGGGAAGAACAGGGTCTGTTTTTTAGAAAAACAACCCGAACCTGATAGTGACGTGGCACCGAAGGTATTGGTGGTTGATGATGAACTGCGAAACATAAAACTGCTAGACGCTTTGCTTCGACCTCTAAACTATGAGGTCCTAAAAGCCTCTAATGGAAAGGAAGCCTTGTCCATAGTCAAGAAAATCGATTTGGATCTAATATTGTTGGACATTATGATGCCAGGAATGGATGGATATGAGGTATGCCGACGTTTGAAGGGAAGTGAGATTACACGCCTAATTCCTGTGATTATGGTGACTGCCTTAGATGATATAGAGGCTAAAGTTAAAGCAATAGAGGCTGGAGCCGAGGACTTCCTTACTAAACCACCCAACAAGACTGAGCTGCTCGCAAGGACAAGGTCTCTAATTAAGTTAAAAAGACTCAACAATAATCTGGCCAGCATTGAGAATGTTCTTTTTTCTCTTGCAAACACAGTCGAAGCCAAAGACGCCTATACTCAGGGACACGTGGAGAGGGTCTCCAACATGGCAATTAGCCTGGCAAAAAAAATAGAACTGACAGGTCGAGAGCTTGAAGCTTTAAGATTTGGGGGCGCTCTGCACGACATTGGTAAGATCGCAGTGCCTAGTGAAATTCTAAACAAGCCCGGTCCGCTTAATCCAGAAGAATGGGAGGTCATGAAGGGTCACCCCGATGCAGG
>CP070700.1:1369132-1375026 GCA_020349865.1 Desulfobacteraceae bacterium | reverse complement strand
CAAAAAACCATAGCGAAACGCGCAATTGGAGCAATTTTGTGACGGAGGCATAATAATAAATATGTCGAGGAGCAAAATAGGGAAAAAAGCGTTGCAGCAAGGATTTTCAAGTCGCAGTAGGAGACTACTGCACAATCTGGGTTTAATGACGCAACAAAAACATTTTTGAAAAAATTTTTCAATAGCTTTTATCCGCATCCCTTTGCCTGCAGAAAATTTTACCTTATAATGCCGATCAACATGACATGCAGGCGGTTGCAAAGACTTTTTTCAGGGCCATTTAGGCTGTTACTGACAAGAGCCTTCCGGCACGCTGCACCGGACACCGACTCTCTCCAGACTCATTCCATCAAACCGCGATTTTTAATTGACAACAAGGGTAGATCATTAATACCTTGACTATTCAGATCAAACGCATGCGGAAAGGAACGTTAATATGAAAAAGATCGAAGCAATTATTAAACCATTTAAACTTGAGGATGTTAAGGACGCCGTGTTGGATCTGGGGGTCACTGGCATGACCATTACGGAGGTCAAAGGTTTTGGCAGGCAAAAAGGGCATAAGGAAATCTACAGAGGAGCAGAATATGTTGTGGATTTTCTACCCAAAACGAAAATCGAGCTGGTTGTGGCCTCTGACATGGTTCCCAGAGTGATCGAAACTATCAAAGAGCAGGCCTATACCGGTGAAATAGGTGATGGTAAAATATTTATCCTCCCCGTAGAAAAGGCCATCCGGATACGAACGGGAGAAGAGGACGAGGACGTTCTCTAAGGGTTTGGCCAAGTTAGAACAACTCATTAAAAGGTTTTCTGAATCAAAGGAAGCCCTGATTCAGGAATATGTAAAACAGAGCTCAGGGTTTCGCACAACCCGAAGATACACTGGTCTAATGAACCAGTTTATTCGATCGCTGTTTTTTGCGGCCGGATTCACGCACAAGATCGGGGAGGCCCAGGAAAATACCCTGGCAATAGTGGCCTTGGGCGGTTATGGCAGGCGAGAACTATGCTTTGGATCCGACGTGGACCTGATGGTGATCCACAAAGGCAGTCTTTCCCCGGAGATGAATGAAATTATTACCCGGGCCCTCTATTCTCTTTGGGATGCCAAGCTGGAGGTAGGACATTCCATACTAACGGTTCAGCAATGTATCCGGTTGGCCATGCATGATTTCAGGGTTCTCACCTCCGTAATGGATGGCCGCTTTCTGCTGGGTTCTCGACCCTTTTTTCGCCTTTTCCAGGTGGCCTTCCGGTCCAGGATTGAACGGGAAAAGGAATCCCTTATCAACCAGTTTTTATTCTTTCAGGAGAAAAGGAAAGAAAAGTATGGCACTGAAGGATATTTTGTAGAGCCCGATATAAAAGAGGGCCTGGGTGGTCTCAGGGATCTCAACTTCATGGCCTGGATGGCCAGGATTTATTTCGGGTGTAAACGCATCAATCAAATCAAGCGGTTCGCGGTCTTCTCCCATTTTGGATTTGATAACTTGAACCGTTCTGGAAATTCCCTCCTAAAGGTACGAAATCACCTTCACCTTCTGGCCGGCAGAAAAGAAGACAGGCTTTTGCTTTCCCTTCAAAAAGAGCTATCCCACAGTCTTGGTTTCGTTGATGGCCCGCATATTTCAGGGTCTGATAAGTTCATGAGAGAGCTCTACCTTCATCTAAACCGAATCCGCTACGGGCACGAAGAGTTTCTGACAAAGGCGCTGGATATCATTGCTCCTTTGCCTTCGACTTCAGAGTCTGCCGAGCATGGCCTGCCACAGGAGTTCAAGCTGGCGAAGGGGAATATTGTTTTGAAAGGAGGAAAGCTCTCTGAAAAAGATCCCCTGATAATTCTTAAGGCCCTATGTGAGGCAAATCAGAGGGGGCTTTTTTTGGGTTCGGGTCTTATCTGGGAAGCAAGGAAAAAAATCGCTACAGATGGCAAGAAACTCCTCGTTTCACCGGGGGCGCAAGAGTTGTTCCTTGAAATTTTCCTCAACCCGAAAAACCCAAAGATTATGAGGCTTGCCCTTGAAATCGGACTGGTCACCCTTTTTATTCCCGAATTCAAGAGGATCAGGAACCTGGCGCAGTCCGGCTTTTATCATGTGGAGACCATGGATCTCCACTCTTTAAGGACCGTTGAGACGATCAATGAAATTTCAAAGGGGACATATGATAAACAGTGGCCCCTGCTCCGAGAGGTCTTTGAAGAACTGGAAAATGCCCATTGGCTTTTTCTGGCCTCCCTTCTTCACGATATCGGGAAGGGATATGGGGAAGATCATTCCAGGAAAGGCGCCGGGCTCATCCCGAGGATTCTGAATAGACTCGGCATAAAAGGAAAAGCCATTGGAGTAATCCCTTTTCTTGTGCGAGAACACCTGCTGCTTGCCCGTATTTCACAGCGCAGGGACTTGGGCGATGAAAAAACCTCGGTTCAGGTGGCCCAGGTAATCCAGGACAAGGATCTTTTGCAGATGCTATTTCTACTGACCGTGGCCGACAGTATTGCAACCGGTCCCATTGCCCGTAGTAACTGGAGAATAATGCTCCTCATTGAATTGTTTATCAAAGTAAGGCATATCTTAATTGGAGGTGTTCTGGCCTCTCCGGATGCTACCAAAAAGATTGAGGCCAACAAGAAATTGCTCATAGAGAAGTTGGAGACTCATTTCCAAAAAAACGAGATCATGAGCCTTATCGAACAACTTTCATCCCGATATTTCCTGAATACCACCTTAGAAGACATGGTTGAGCACTTTAGGCTGGCCCTGACCATGGGTCAAGAAAAACATTTGTGGAAACTGCAAAAGCTCGCCAATGCTCCCGTCACCCGGGTGATTCAGTGCACATACGATAAACCGGGCCTGTTTAGTAAAATGGTGGGGGTCTTTACTTTAAATAACATCAAGGTCCTATCCGCCAACATTTTTACCCTGAAAAACGGCCTTGCCTTTGATGTATACGAAGTGACAAACCCCCCGGACCCCTATCGCGAAGATGAAACATGGGAAAAGATCCGGGGGGAACTGAGCCTGGCAATGGAAGACCGGTTGCAACTGGGCAGTCTGCTCCTCACCAAAAAAGGGCAGATGATGCGGTATTCTGAGGGGTATCAATCTCCGATTGCCAAGAAGATTGAAATCAACAATGAAATCTCTGATTTTTTTACCTTTATCGAGGTGAGCACAGGTGTGAAAGTTGGATTGCTCTATGAACTGACAGAGCAGATCTTTTCAATGGGTTTGGATATCAGATTCGGTAAGTTCAACAGAGATAAAGAAAAAATGACGGGCGTTTTTTATGTGAGAGATTCTTCCGGGCAGAAAATTCAGGGAGAAGGCCAGCTTGAGGAAATAAAACAGGGCATTCTGTCTGTCCTGAAATAGAGTCTTTAAGAAAAGGTTTCGGAGTTATCAGCTTATCAGTTCCTTGGCCTATCAAGTTTCGAGTTTCAAGTATCAAGTTTCATAGCTTACCCACTCCTCAAGGCCGTCTTTGTGTACATCTTCAGCCTGCTTCGGCCTTACTTTGCGATAAACCTCCAGGGGGCTCCCCTGTTCGCCCTCTATTGCTAAAAGGTCTTCTTCGACAGAGATTCCAAACAGCCTTTCATTTTCCTTGAGCATTGGGAGAATCAGCTCCCAATCTTTCTCTCCCAGCGCTACGATTTCCCCGCCATTCAATTGTTGCTCATCCACTAATTGAAAAGGATCCCGGATATATATCGCCCCCCCTGATGCCAGAGAAAAGAGATTGGATCCCGGATAGGGGTTCGACTGAGGGGTTACCCGTCCCTCGTTGTTGAACTCTACACCATTGAGGATCACAAAGCCCCCACCTTCTAAAGGATCACCCGCCATAAAGGATTCACCTAAGTAGTCCAGACAGGTCCCATTTATAGCTACACGGGGTCTTCCCACTGCGTTTATGAGCGGGCGGCCCGCGGCATTGCCCATGACATACACCTCCCCACCTTTGGCTCCGTACATAAATGTCTGGCCTGCGTCGCCGTGAATGACCATCTTACCGGATTTCATGATCTGACCTAACTGGTCCTGCCCATTGCCGTGTACGTGTATGCTGAGGCCATCAATACCGGAACCCAGATAGTCACCGGAACTACCGTATATATCGATACGTATTCCCCCCGTATCAGGCCCAAATCCGCATCCGTGGAATCGCTGTCCCTTGAGCCCGAACACTATGAATCGCCGCCAGCCCCTGTAAAAGGCCTCGGCCATCAACCGGCTGTCACAACTGTTTCCCTCAGGGGGAAAGAGAGAGGCATCAATTATCAAGACCTTTTCCTGGTAAGAAGGTCCTCGAAAGAACTGCCTGCTTTCCCAGTCTATCAACCGATATGCACCTTTTTCATCCTCTCTTTCAAGGGACGGAAAATCGCGAAAAACAGCCTCCAGAGTCTGGTTTACCATCTGCAAGACGGATCGTCTCCTCTTGTCATAAGTCGGATAGCGACGATCGATCAGTTGAGTCAATGTCTTTAGGGCGACCTCAAAATGCGCATCTCCTTTATGTGCCCACACCCTGATTCCTCTGAGACAGTCCATCAAATCTGCATAGTCCCAGCTTTCAATTCCCTCTTTTACATATTCATACAGGAGATCGGGGCGCTGGAGTTCAAAAAAGCCTGATATTTCAAATCGTTCCCTGTCTTCGTCTTCCATCATGTAGTAAACCCGACCGGGCAGATAAGGAATCTGGCCTTCAGGGATGCCTATTTTCCGGCCAAATTTATCAACACAGGTCAATTCACGCTCAAGTGATCCATGATCGGTTTTATCCAGATTAAAGATAAATGCCCCTCCATCCGTATGACTTCCACCACGTGCGTTCCAGTATCGGTCGGCCACGGTTCCCACTCGAGGATCTTCCTCTGACAGACTTTTCAGTGTGGCATCAATTGCCTGTTTTTCCGAGCATATCAGTCCCACCTGCACCTGGCCTTCGTGCAAGGCAAAGACCTGGGGGCGGAGCATGGCCGTATCAGTTATTCCGATGAGCTGGAGCCGATTATTCTTCGTATCATTTCGCGCAATGATAAAGAACCAGGGGCCGTCCGGGGAGCCGTGAATATGTGTCGCCTGGATAGCCCGGTAGACCCTCTGCTTTCCGGGCGGCAGTTGATCGAAATCTCTCTCCATAGTTGGGGCCAGAGCCTCAATGACGTTTTCTAAAGGATAGCCGTAAGTGCGGCTATAGAGGTCAAACAAGAGGACAGAGACCTCCGTGTCAGTCAGAAAAAGTGAGTGGATATTTCGCTGGCTCAGATACTCAGCCACAGAGTGATAATTGGCAAAATCTCCGTTGTGGACAAGGGCCTCGTTAAGACCGATAAAGGGATGAGCACCTGCAGGGTGCCAGACCCGCCCCTTTGTGGGATATCGCTGATGGGCAATCCATATATGGGCCTTAAAGTCATCCAGCTTGTAATACTGAACGACCTGTTCCGCATACCCAACTATCTTCAAGATAAAAAAGTTACGACCGTGCGATAGGACAAATGCCTGCTGTCTGCCCAGGGCGTCGTAATAGGTCTTGTTGATATTAAAGCTGTTCTGGTAGACAAATTCGTCCTCAGCCTCTCTTTGAGCGAGCCCTTCAAAACCCTTTTCCTCAATGAACGCCTTGAGGATCTTCGGCTTCACCCGAACAAAATAGCGCCAGACGTCAGGGGGGCGAACTTCAAGACCCTGGACATACCGGTAATCAGTTACATTGGGGATGCGCTCTGAAAAATCCACCTTAAACCACGGCTCTATAAACCCCTGTTCAAGGTCATCCATGACCCCGTCCTCCAGTACGGCAACCTGCAAAATATAGTCTTCTTCGAGGATTTCCCTGGAAATCCCGAGCATCCTATGATCAAAACCCAT
>CP070700.1:1366238-1369032 GCA_020349865.1 Desulfobacteraceae bacterium | reverse complement strand
TCTTCCACCACCGTCTTGGCACTGCCTTTTCCTCTTTCGCCACGGGGGCGGCTACCTCGGGGCCAATTCGCATCCGATACACCCGCACCGGCTCGGCGATGTTTTTGACAGTATGTTCACCCAGGGACTCATAGCTCAGCGACAGTTTGTTTTTGATGCTGTCATAGACGGTGCCGGAGATGCAGATTCCTCCTCCCTCAGCCAACTCTTCCACGCGGGCCGTGATATTGACTCCATTTCCGTAGATCCGCTCTCCCTCCTCGACTACATCTCCAAGGTTGATACCGATACGAAATTCCATTCTGCGGTTTTCAGGTAGCTCGGCGTTCCTAACCCTGAGTTCCTCCTGGATCTCCACAGCGCAACGCACCGCATCCACCACACTGCCAAACTCCGCCAACAGATTATCTCCAGGCGAATCCACAACCCTGCCACGGTGTTTCTGTATAATTGTGGACATCAACTCCCGATAGGTGGTCAAGGTGCGGATCGTCTCATCCTCATCCTCGCCCATGAGGCGGCTGTAACCTTCAACATCGGCACTCAGGATGGCTATTAGCTTGCGTTTAAAATCCTCTGCTGTCATGATATCACCCCCTAGTTGCTCAAATAGGGATAAAATAAAAAATGTTGATACGAGGTCATAATACTTAAAAGCCAAGGGGGAAGATCGAGAACCGACACTGCATCTACCTGATGGACAGGGTTCCCAGTATTATTTTCCCCATTAAAAAACGCTCATGGTAATAATTGACATATATACCACGATGTGGTATTTAAATACAAATAAAAACGACTTGATACAAAAATTGCCCCGTGCTTCATGGCTTGCATTATCGTGGAATAATTGAATCGGATACAGCCGTTGGCAGTGTAAGGGCAGACAAGCCGGTCTTTCTTTTCAAGCCGACAGACCATATTTTACCCGGGGGGAGATAGCAAAATGAGAGAGGAGATTGATTTCACGGAAGTTTACAAAGAATTTCAACCGAAAATTTTCCACTATCTATCCCGGCTGGCAGGGCATCATGAGGCGGAGGACCTTGCACAGGAAGTTTTCAACAAGGTAAATCGCGATCTCGAGGGGTTTAAAAACCGGGAAATAGCCGATATCCTCCATGTTTCTCTTGAAACTGTAAAGACAAGGTTCCACCTCACAAGGGCCAGATTGAAAAATGAGCTGGGTTACGGCTGTGATTTCTATCACAATGAACAGGACATACTTGGCTGCGATAGAAAACTCACATTTATAAAAGCAAAAAAACCTGACTAAAGGTGTATCTTTTTTCTCCTTTCCCCCGTCTATATAGTCAAAAAGGAGGTGATATATATGTTCGAGTCAATGTTTTCCGCTTCTTCCTTTTGGTGGATATTCCCACTTGTGATGATTGCCCTGTGTTTTTTCATGATGAGGGGACGAAAGGGCTCGATGATGTGTGGTTTTGGTTCCAAAAAAGAAGACAGACACCAAATAAACGATTCAGATTCGGCGGTGGATATACTCGACAAACGGTATGCCCTCGGTGAGATAAACAAGGAGGAGTTCGAAGAGAAAAAATCAACTTTGAATTAGAACAACTGGTTTTAGATCACTGGAGACAAAAAAATGAACAGGAAAGAAACGAAGGAAAAAAGGCCTAAAGGCGGATGCAACGACTTTGAATCTAACTTTAAAAGTTTTCAGGAGATGTTTGAGGGGATGAGCAAATGCTGTATGGGCCAAGACGGTTCCATTGATTGCTCAGCCATAATGGATAGGATGAAAACCATGATGGAAATGTGCTGCGCATCAAAAGAGGATAGTACCAAATCGGACCACGAACCTGAAAAGGCTTAAAGAGAATCCTGGCGAATGAGCAGAGTAAAAGTATCAATGGTCGATTATCGTCGCTTCAGCGTGGGGAAAAGAATATGATATGCTCAACGGCCGGTCTAATAACAAAGCATGTTTTCAATCGCTTTGTTTATTACAAGCTAATGACCTTAGTCCCTTTCTGTACGGCAGTAATAGCCATAACAAGGTACTCTGAGACCATATATTGGACTCTGGGCTACGTCTGTATATGCTTGCTACATGCCGGTATTATGTTCACAATTAAGTGCCCGCATTGTGCACACTATAAAACTAACGAAAAAACACACAAGTGCTTTATGTTTTGGGGAGTCCCCAAAATCTATAAAGAAAGGCGCGGCCCGGAAAACAAGTTTGTAAAGATCTATGTCCCAATCGGAGTTTCAATTCTGACGTTTTTTCCTCTCTATTGGTTGCGGTTTCAATGGGAACTGTTGCTGCTCTATATTTTATCTTGGGGGGTGTTGGTGACATCGATATCGTTGAATGAATGCCCTCGATGCATTTACTTTGATTGCAAGAATAACCGGGTGCCAGAGGATGTAAGAAAAGCGTATTTGGAGACAATAGTTGCTGAGTAGGCTATTGCAAACTCCGGGTCTTTTGTTCTTAATAGGGTGGAGTATAAGCGATACAGGATTTTGTGTCTATTTAGGGCCGATGTCCAAGAAAATCTATGTCTTTTTGGAAACCGAAATGTCCAGATATCTTGCCAGAAAACCAATTATCAGTCGATTACAGATATCCTATTTTCCATAGAGAATCATATAAAATTCTATTAAAAGGCCTTGACCTTATCATAAAAGCGATATCACAACAATTTCCATGTCCTGATACTTACGGAATTATAGCAGATATACCCACCCCAATATTGGGAGCATAAACCTAGAAATACGGTTTTTGATAGCCAGGTTTTCTTTTACGATACTTGAAATTTTTGGG
>CP070700.1:1362749-1366138 GCA_020349865.1 Desulfobacteraceae bacterium | reverse complement strand
GGGAAACAAGCGTTGCAGCAAGGATTTTCAAGTCGCAGTAGGAGACTACTGCACAATCTGGGTTTAATTGTTGATCCTGAGCGGAACCAGCTTCCCCTTTCGAATATCGGCCAGTCCCTTGTCAGTAGGCCGGAGATAAGGAAGACCGGTAAAAGGCAGGGTTTGAAGCGTAAGGAGCGGACGGGTGAGGTTGGAGCCCAACCGCAGGCATGCACTTTCCACGTCCTTCATTTTCCGGACGATCTCAGTCAATGGTTCCGGTGAAATAATTCCACAGACTGGAAGCGGCAATTGGGCAATCACCTCCTTTTCTTTAACCACTACCACTCCACCGCCCAAAGCAATGAGTTGATTGAGGGCAACTGCCATCTCTTCATCAGATGCCCCGACAACCAGGATATTATTGGTATCCCAGATCAGGCTAGTCGCAATGGCCCCTTTGCGAAGGCCTATTCCCCTTACAAAAGTGAGGGATGGGGCGGGATCGCTTTGGCTTTTATTGAAAACAGCAACCTTTAAGATATCGTCTTCAGTGACTGCGGGCCATTTTTCGTTCATTGCTTTCATCTGGCGAACGGTTTCCCTGGTAATGGTCTCATTGACGATTTCCACCACCCGAATTCGTGCCTCTTTTGCCTCTGCGGGTATTTGAAATATGTCCGGACTAAACTTCCTGAGTGCAATGGAGCGACTGGCTTCTTCGGGACAGGCATATTCTCCCAGTGGGATGGTCACTTCCCCGTCTCTCGCCACAAGGCTCCCTCCAGCCCATACCTGATAGCAATGAAAGTCTTCAAGGTTATCCACTACAACTATGTCCGCCACTTTACCGGGCGCTAATCCTCCCAGGTCCCTAAGTCCAAAGTATCGGGCAACATTGATAGTCACCATCTGGATCGCCTTTACGGGATCAAAACCCAACGCCACGGCCTTTTTAAGAAGCAGATTCATTCCGCCCTTATGGATCAGCTCTTCAGGGTCGGCCAGATCCGTTACAATCATCACGTTCTGAAAGTCAACAGGCTGCATGTTTATCCCGGATATGGCTTCCATCTCCCGCCTGACATATCCTTCCCGGATCATGACCGCTATCCCGAGCCTTATTCTCTCCAGGGCCTCATCGGAATCCGTGGCTTCGTGACAGGATGTTGTCCCGGCGGCAGCATAAGCCGCAAGCTTCATGTTTCTGGCACCGGCCGCGTGCCCTTCCATTGTCTTACCCATTAGATCAGAAAATTCGTACTGACTCAGTGCGCGGTCTTCAAGGGCAATGACCGTGGGCCAGTAGGTCTCTCCGACCCCGAGACAGCGCTCCCTATTAAGGAGTTCCCGAAAATAAGCCACCGGAAATGGTCTGCTGGTTTCAAGTTGCGGAAAGGGAGGTACAAGGGGCGGTGCCAGGACAAACACCCTGAGAGGAATATTTTCTGTCTCTTGGAGAAAAAATTCGACGCCCTTTGCCCCAAAGGCATTTGCAATCATAGCCACTTCGGAAACCGCGGTCGTATTCCCATGCGCCAAGGCATATTCTGCGTAAGCTCCCACCCGAAATATGCTGTCCAGGTGGGTATGACCGTCGATAAAACCCGGCAGCAAGAATCGGTCTTTAAGATCGTGAATCGCCGTGTTATCTCCAACCAGTTCCGAGTGAGGAGATCCTACGTAAGCCACACGATTCCCCTTAATCGCTAACCACAAGTCAGGTAAAATCTCACCGGAATAGACATTAACCAACCGACCGCCCGTAAGAACTAAGTCAGCTTTGGCTTTACCCAAAGCTGTTCTCACCAAATCGATCCGCTGTTTATGACTTATAGTTGGCATCTTCCGTCTCTTACCTCCTTTGATGAACGTTTAATCCACTCAGAGCATGGACTGTCGATTATCTCGATAGATTGCGGCTAAAGGCCACTCCTCTTAGGGGCACATGAAAGACTTGTGGGAGCGGCTTTTAGCCGCAATCTCTTCTTAGAAACAATGCTACTTCTTAAAAAGCGCTTCCAGCGCTCTCTTCGCTTCCTGTGTTCTATTTACATTTCCCTGGCGGGAGCCCCGCAGGACAAAGTAATCACAGAAATTGGCCCTCTCTTTATCAACAATCCGTTCTGCCGCGACTTCCCGGCAATCATTGTAGGAATGAGTATCGTAGAATTTGCACTGTTTGCAGCACCGAAGATCTCTGCCGCAATTGGGGCACGTATCATTCCTGCCCACTTTACCCTTTATAGTAATCTCTTCTCCACAAAAGGTGCAGTTCATAATCTTCTTTCCTCCATTTCGAAGATTTTGACAATTCTGTTGTTAACAGGTAATAATTATTAATGGGTTCGGATAAGCCAGATTTCAGTCTTTTAGACCATACAGCAGATCTGGGTATCATGGTACGTGGCAGGAATCTCAAACACCTCTTCGAGGAAGCCGCCAAATCAATGATGTATGTTATGGTCAAAAGGAAACGTACCAAAAAAAGCGAAACCATCAAACTCTCGGTCGCAGGCTGCGACCTGGCTGACCTCATGGTCCGCTGGCTCGGAGAATTACTTTATCAGTTCGAAGGAGAGCGTAAGCTGGTCACCAATGTTTGTATTGACCTCATTGCTCCTTCCCATCTTGATGCGACCTTGGAAATGGTCGCTTTTAATCCGAGCTTCCATGAAATATTATGTGAGATAAAAGCAGTCACCTATCATCAAATCGAAGTCGCAGAAAGGGGTAACCGTTGGGAGGCCAGGATTATCTTCGATTTGTGACAAAGACAGCGATGATTTCCAAACCTCTTCTGCGCTTGATTTCACAAAACACCATGAAGTGCATCTATGGACATTAAACTCAAGAAAATCGACGAATACCGATGGCTCATTCCGAAAACCGGCCCGATGCGTGTGCCAGGCCTTATTTTTTCAAACGATGAGCTGATCAAAACTGTCATGGAGGAACAGAGCCTCACCCAGGTGGCTAACGTTGCCACGCTGCCGGGCGTTGTGGGCTATTCTTTGGCCATGCCCGACATACACTGGGGCTATGGTTTTCCTATCGGAGGAGTTGCAGCCTTTGATCTCAATGAGGGCATAGTTTCACCCGGAGGGGTCGGTTATGATATCAACTGCGGCTGCAGGCTCATGACCACCCTGCTGAGGGCTGATGAAATCCGGCCTCTGATGAGAGACTTGGTCGTGGCCTTGTTCAAAGATATTCCGAGTGGCGTAGGATCCACGAGTGCCATTCATCTTTCCAAAAGCGATGAAGCCAAGGTAGCTGTTCAAGGGGCCGCCTGGGCCGTGAAAAAAGGCTTCGGTACCACCGAAGACCTGGAGAGAACAGAGGACCGCGGGGTTATGGATGGAGCAGATCCATCGGTCCTGAGTGATCGAGCCCTTAAAAGAGGCAAG
>CP070700.1:1351201-1362649 GCA_020349865.1 Desulfobacteraceae bacterium | reverse complement strand
CGTTATCTTTTTCTTTGGCGTTCAGTTGAAGGGTTTTGATCTGTTTCTTAAGGCTGAACCGCTCTCTAATCCCGTACAACCACGCAGAGAAAAGACCAATGAAAAAAGTAATAATCGCGAAAAGAGATAGAGGCATCCCAGAGGTTTCATACTTAAAAAAGAAGAGGTCTACCTTAAACGTAACGGGAGTTACCAGAGTTGCATAGTTCTCAACAGCTAAAATAAAGGCAAGCACTACCAACAAAACCACAAATATCCATTTAAAATGATTCATTCGCCACCTCCAGGAGCATGTTTAAGCTTTCGAAAATGTGGGAGGAGTTTTCGATAGGTCTCATCTATGTGTTCGGGAATTACCCTCACCTCCCCCAAAACGCTCATATAATTGGTATCACCATTCCAACGGGGTACAATATGAAAATGCAGGTGCGTCTCTACACCAGCGCCTGCAACACTACCAAGGTTTAACCCGACATTAAAACCTTCAGGACTCATTGCTCTCTTTAAAACACCAATTGACTCACGAACCATAAGCAAGAGATCCAGTACTTCATCCTCTGAAAGGGATTCCAAACCCGGCACATGCCGGACAGGTGCTACAAGGAGGTGTCCGTTAATATAGGGGAAGCGATTCATTATGATCATGCTCAGAGATCCTACATATAGAATTAAGTTCGCTTCATCTTTACTACGATCGTCTCCCGGGCAGAAAATACATTCTCCCTTTTTCTGGTCGGACAGTATGTATTCCATTCTCCACGGTGCCCAAAGTACCTTCATCGCTTACCCGTCCAATGTGATAATTTCGCCACGGATCGTATGATCCAGTTCCAAAACCCCTATGCTGTGAACTCCAGACAAACTATAGCCGGTCGCCGTGCCTGGATTGAAAATAAGCACGCCCTCTCTCATATGATTTGCCGCATTATGTGTATGACCATAGATAATAACATCAATGTTCTTAAACTCCGTCCAAATGCGATCCTCAAGACCTGCAGAGGCCCCCCATCCATGTATAAGTCCTATGCGATAGGGGCCCAGCTCTATTATCTTTTTAGCATCAAGGCGTTTCCTAACCTCAACAGGATCCATGTTCCCGTATACGCCTTGAAAACTATTCCTGCCCAGAAAATCGACAACCTCAGTACAAACAATGTCACCCGCATGCAAAATGAGATCTTTGTCAGAAAGATACTTGTCGTAGATCTCCCTAAACCCTTTGTTCACTCTCCGAAGGTGTGTATCCGAAATCACTCCAATCATCATTTTCATATCGGACAACGACCTCCAAATGGCTTAAAATTTGGCCTTCGAGTATACCAACCTCATTAAAAAAGACAAGGCATAATCTGAGGACCTTTAACCCAGAGTTTGCAGTATTCTCCTACTGCGGCTTGAAAATCCTTGCTGCAACGCTTGTTTCCCGATTTTGCTCCTCGACATATTTATTAATATGCCTACGTCACAAAATCGCTCCAACCGCTCGTTTCGGCACAGTTTTCTGCGCCTCGCTACGGATTCTACTGCACAATCTGGGTTTAAAAACATTTGACTGTAAGAACTTTCTTTTGTATTTCACCAATAATATTTCCAAGACATTATCTTGCGAGGTAAGAGAAATGCCGATTTACGAATTTTATTGTTCTCAGTGCAATATGATTTTCAATTTTTTGTCCAAATCAGTGAATACCGAAAAAAGACCCGCATGCCCGAAATGTCAAAAAACCCGACTGGAAAGGCGCATGTCTGTCTTTGCGACGCCACAAAATCGCGGCGAAGAAGAAGATATGCCCCTTCCCGATCTTGACGAAAGCAAAATGGAGAAGGCAATGAACCTTCTCGCAAGGGAAGCGGAACACGTAAACGAAGATGATCCCAGACAGGCGGCAAACCTGATGCGGAAACTAACAGACATGACCGGTCTAAATCTGGGGCCAGGCATGGAGGAGGCCTTAAACAGGATGGAAGCGGGAGAAGATCCTGAGAAGATCGAAGCGGAAATGGGGGATATTCTTGAGGGGGAAGAGCCGTTCAGTTTTAAAGAAAAGCTCATCAGGGCTTCGAAATCTCTCCCCCCCAGGGTGGACGATAAGCTCTATGAACTCTGATCAGGTAATTATTCTTCAAAGTTCCACCAACTCGATATTTCCCCAAGTCGCCATTCTGTCGTCGAAAATAATCACACCCCCCAGAATTCCCTTGATATCACTTGCCCAACCGGCCACTTTTTCGAGATCCGCTTTTCTCTTGATCCTGTTGCCAAGGGCCGTGGCGGCCCCATCCGCCAGAGCTGCTGAGGGTGAAAGAATACAAACCGCATCTGCGGCCCCCATGCTCAGGGAATGGCCAACCGTTGCAGAGGACGAGCAAACCCCTAATGGCATGTGCTTCACGGGAATAAGCAGACCGAAGTGTTCGCTTAGGGGGGAGGTCCCGGCAAAAATTGACACAGTAATCGGCTGATTCGCTTTCAGGTAGATATCCCCACCGTTCTCAACAATCACTTGTTCCGAGAACTTAAGAAGGCCTGCGCCCACATACTTGGCGATGGCACCTGCCACTGATGCCATAGGACCAACACCGAGGTTTTTGGTCACATCAATCATTTCCTTCACCAACCGAGGGGCATAAGAGTCTTCAGGCCAGGTTGACAAGGTGATTGCAAACTCAGGGTGGTTGTTTATGTAGGTCTCAATCTGATGTCTACAATCGAACACCAGATCCCTGGTCTCTTTCTGTAGATTTGAGTCAGCGCTGACCCATAAATCGGTTTCTTTGACTGCCACACAAAAGGAAACGAGATTCCTGACGGTCACCCTCTTTCTGTATGTGCGCTCCCCCTGTAGCGGCATAGTAAGTCCTTTCCACAGGCCGGATTTGGATAAAAAGCTTGTCTCTTTTTGAACCCGGATTGTGCAGTAGTCTCCTACTGCACAATCCGGGTTCAATATAAGCAAAGATTACAATATCTAGTACCACTATTTATTTCTAACTACCATATCTATACAATCATATAAATTTAGTTAAATTATAAAAATATATTTGACAAATATAATTATATATGTATAATTTTTAAAGTTTTAGTGTGTTCGAGTGAAGACTGTACCTGCGGAGGTGTAGGCCAATGAAAGATCATACAACGAACGATAAACCGGTGGCTGAAACTTCTGACCATAGTACAAACCTTGAGCAATACTATAGCGTAGAAATTTCGGTACATGGACTCAATGTTCCGTATCAATTCAAGATCTGGCAGATCACGTCCCGCTGCGTGTGGGTTCTTGTAAAAGAAGATTCA
This sequence comes from Desulfobacteraceae bacterium, assembly GCA_020349865.1. Next base: position 1,359,351 of record CP070700.1, on the reverse strand, counting down.
GATATTCTGCCCCTCGTAAAACGGGGAGACACCTTGAATATTAAATGCTATCCCGCCAACCGCGCATTTGCACCTGATTTTAAGAACACAACGATTCGGCATATCACCATGAATGATCAAGGACGTTTCAAAGGTCATTATTTAGTGGGTTTGGAGATTTTAGAAAGCCAGGGCAGAAAGGAACCCCATCATACTTTTGAAGTAACCGCGCCTCAACCCCTTCCCCTAAACGCGCAGTGATCTTCATTTTATAAAAAAGCAAAAACTTCTTCCTGACTTATAGCATACTTTGAACATCTTATCCCAAAAATAGGTTCAAGAGAAGGGCTATTTCTGTGTTCATTTACTTGCATGGTAGGTCAGTACACCGGCTCAGTGATACTTACTGAGAAGCAATTCCTGTAAAAGAACACCCCGTGGGGCTTCTGGTGTAATTAGTGCCGTCCAGAAAAGAGATAGTTTTCTTCGGCGGCAAAGCTTCGCTTAGTCCCACCCTGTGGGGCGGGTTCAATAACCTTATCGGGGGGCTACCTCAATGTGTGCGGCATCTCTCGCAAGTGTGCGGTCGCACGGTTTTTGGCACTAAAATCCCGAAATACGCGTTCTACCGCATCGGTTGTTATTCCCACCACCTTGGCAGTCTCGTCAATGGGAACGTGATGTTCCCATGCGTAAAGAAGTAGGTCAAGCTTATCAAAGGGGATGCGAAAGTAGAATTCTTGGTCGCTCACAGGAAGACTAAATGTGTCCGGACTCGGTTCTCTATCTATGATCTCGGGAACTACGCAAAGATAGTCAGCAAGCTGATAGATTTGGTTTTTATAGAGGTGCGCAAGCGCTTCAAGGTCTGTGCCACCGTCACCATACTTGCAAAAGTCTCCGAGGATAAGCTCCGTTCGATTGGTCGTCCCGGCCACAATTAGGTCACGGTATTCGGCTTCCCTGTAAAGGTGAATCATGCGAGACCTAATTTTTATGCTTGCAAAAGCTGTAATAGTGCGAAAGGCCTCAAAGTTGAGCCTTTTCTTCTTAACGGTACCGTTTGGCAGTTGGACCTGGAGAACGTAAAAGGTGTAAGCGCTCCGGTCCAGAAGGTCAGTTGGAAGCGTAATATTGTACTTGCACTCTGGAGAGTAATCCGGCACAAGTTTCCTAATATAATCGTCGCGCCATTGATAATTGCATACACTATCCACGGTAGGTGTTATATCGATTTCCTTGAACTCTATGCCGAGTGTTTTAGCATGCATAGCGGCATATTGGCTGCTAACCGGATTGGATTCCTTCTCAGGTAGGATTAGGCCGATCACATTCTCCTTACCCACGGCGCGGACAGCGATTTCAGCCATAACTGCGGAATCAACCCCTCCGCTCAGTCCCACAATAACGCCTCGTCTTCGATATATTCCTTTTACCTCGTTTAATACAAAGTCAGCGACCTTCTCGGTTTCTTCACCAGGATTGATCTTCAGGACATCAAGACTAAAGTTCATTCATGACCTCCTTCGTGAAAGCTTAAATGCGAATTAAGACAAGTGGCTTTTAATTCCTGGAAAAAAAAGCAGAGCCACTTGACCCTGCCTTGGATAATGAACTACCTCGCAGCAAGCTGCGGGGAATTAACCCTTGTCCGCCTCTCATTGCGCCATTTGGCGACCCGCTCCACATATTGTAGTCGGGTTGACAAATGGCGCAAGTGAGATCACAACATATGGTGTCATGTGGATGCCATATGGCGTCATCTTTGGCGGATTCAATGGGTATTTTCGGTTTGGTTCTTCTAACAATCCTCAAGTCTTTAGTTCTTCCATAGGTGCACTTACCCATGCGCTAATTCTCACCCATCCAGCTCTACGTTCTATTTTAGACCTCCGCTCCTTCCATCTCCTTCTCTCGACCCCTCCGTTCAACAGGTATTCAAGATTGTACTCTTTGCGCCTATCAATACCCGTGCGTCGGTCAACACCAGAACGTTTACCCAGTAACATGTTCCAAGCTCCCCGAGTAGTATTGTTGGAAGATATCCAAATCTCACTCAATTTGTGACTTATCCCATGTTATTTTTTAATAACTCTCTTTTCTTGAAAACATGGTTTCGATGTTCTTTACGCTGATTTGTCTTGTTAAGATCAAATAAAAACTGCTCCAGTTAATAATAATCAATAATAATATCCTGATAATATTAGGTAAGTCAAGGGATTTCACAAAAAAACAAAGCTATTTGCTTTCTAAAAGTTGCCACTAAGGGAGCCAATTTCCGCATAAGTACACCCGTCGCATAGCATCAGGATCAAAGAAACGGGGCATTTTTGAGTGACACTGTTTTATTATTGTTATAAAATATATATTAGAAGAACTAATCCCTGGCTCATTTTATAAATCTCAATAATTAAAAAACAAAGGGAGCTTCATTTCCAAGACATACTCACCAATGGAACTTCATTTCACTAAAACCAACGGTCCCGCCGACGAGGCTATCGACCGTTTAATTGAACTTGTGGGCGATATCCATCACCCGGAAATTGTGCGAGAGATGATTTTGGCAGCGCTTAAGGCGGGTCAGGAGGGCGATGAAAAGGCCGACCTGAAACTTATGAACTCCACCTTGAAGGAGATGCGGTTTACTGCCAAAGTGTTCGGTCCCTACGACAGTGTGAGAAAGGTTACTATTTTCGGTTCTGCCAGGACCCAGTCAGATGAATCCATTTACGAGATGGCAAGTCTTTTAGGGCAAAAGCTATCCGAGTCAGGCTACATGGTCATTACCGGGGGAGGGCCTGGCATCATGCAGGCAGCGAATGAAGGAGCAGGCACCGAGCACTCTTTTGGCGTTAGCATTCGACTTCCCTTTGAGCAAAAGTCTAACCCCATACTCGATGGGCACCCCCGAAACATCATGTATAAATATTTCTTTAACAGAAAAGTGGCCTTTCTTAAGCAGTCAGATGCTATTGCGCTTTTCCCCGGGGGGTTTGGTACGCTCGATGAGGGTATGGAAACCCTTACCCTTGTTCAAACCGGGAAGCGCAATCCCCTGCCGCTTATCCTCATAGAGGAACCCGGGGGCACCTATTGGTCACGGTGGCTCAAGTTTTTCAGAAAAGAACTCCTGACTCAAGGGTACATAAGCGCAACGGACTTCAGCCTCTTCGAACGAGTCGAATCGGTTGACGACGCAGTAACTAAGATTGATCGTTTCTACCACCGGTACCACAGCTTGCGATACGTTGGAGTGCAACTGGTGATTCGTCTCACCTCAAGTATTGATCAGCCGAAAGTAAATGAACTCAAATCCCGTTTTTCCGACATCCTGACACCCGGTGGCGGCCTTTCCCTTTCCGGTCCCCTGCCGATAGAAGCCGATGAGCCTGAAATCGCACATCTTCCAAGGCTCATTGTCGATTTCGACAGAAAAGACTTTGGCCGCCTGCGAAACCTTATCGACACCATAAATGTCTGCTGACTTCGATAAACTCTGGCTTCCCCTAAATAATGAAAAAGCTGTTAAAGGAAAAACCTTCAACAGCTTTCTATGGCGTCAATTGTTTCGACGCGGCATCTATTTCACGCGAGCTAAAAGAAAAAGGTACACCCGGCGCATTGTTAATCTGGTAGCTTAAGGCTCAATCTTTGTCCCAAGGACTTCCAAAAACTTCCCCAGCCACTCTGGATGGGCGGGCCATGCCGGCGCGGTCACCAGGTTGCCGTGTACGTGCGCCTGGTGCATGGGAATATCCATGTATTCCCCTCCGGCGGCTTTCACATCAGGCCCCACAGCGGGATAGGCAGAGCAGCTTTTGCCTTTGAGCACACCTGCCGCCGCCAGTACCTGGGCGCCGTGGCAGATGGCCGCAATCGGCTTGTTGGTTTCGGCAAAATGACTTACCATATGCAATACCGTGTTGTTGAGGCGGATGTATTCCGGTGCACGCCCGCCGGGAATTACCAGGGCATCGTAGTCTTCTGGTCTGATTTCATCAAACGTCGCATTTAAAGTGAAATTGTGGCCGCGCTTTTCACTGTAAGTCTGATCCCCCTCAAAGTCATGCACGGCGGTGCGGATGGTTTCCCCGGCTTTCTTGTCAGGACAAACCGCGTGCACGGTGTGTCCGACCATTTGCAATGCCTGAAACGGCACCATGGTCTCATAGTCTTCTGCAAAGTCACCGGTAATTAATAAAATTTTCTTGGCAGCCATGATAAACCTCCTTTCTTTTTAATTGAGCTTGAGCCACATCAAAAACAATTTGGCTCTCTTTCCTGCTCTTTTCGCGGTACCTCTTCCCCTTTCCTTTATATGGATGAGCACGGGGTGCTTAAGTGTGAGGTTTTGGCCTGGGCAGTCGATATGGGTGAGCTGTCTGCCGGGCCAAATGGCGCAAGTAAGCCCTGTCCGCCGTTTTTGTGATATGCGCCTTATGACTCGCTTTTTTCCAGCCCAGGATCTCGGCTACCTTTTGTTTGAGTGTGTCTAAGGCAACAAAGCTTTTGATCACGTAACCGTCCGCGTGTGACAGGCGTTGATCATCTGCAAAGCTGTCATAAGCGGTGAAGATAAGCACTGGCAGATCAGGATTCCTATTCTTGATATCACGCAACAAATCCCATCTTGTGCACCCGTCCAGGTAAATATCGAGGAGTACCAGATCCGGTCGTGAATCTGTTAGATATTGCCAGATAAATTTCGTATCACTAACACTCGAAACCCGATGGCCCTCCTGAGCCAGCTCCTCTGAAAGAAGCTCCCGCACGCATGGTTGATCATCCACAACTAAGATGTTTGCCATTTTTCCCCTCCCTGATGCGCAGGGTTGAAAAAGCTGCATTTTGCGATAATATTTACATTATTATTGTTGAAAATCAGCCTGTCAAAGGCTGTAGCCAGAAGAAAATAGTTAGCTTAAGGTATTTCTTGGGCATATGGTAACCTGTCTTCCTCACAAGAAAAATCGGTCATCATTTGATAACCTATTAAAAGGAATGGTAAATTTTATAAACAGATTTAATCCTAAGTTTCAGATAGTTAATTCAGGAAAGCCCTTTGTGTAAAAATCCTCTAAGAATTAAAAACTCCTGTTTTTTCTGTTTTTCAAGCTTTTTTTCTGATTTTCATTTTATTGTGCTTCAAAATTGTGTGCTGGGGAAAGTGTTCGCCGGGAGGAAGGTTGAGGCAAAATACTTACGAAGATTCTAACTTCCTGTTGTGCCAGAGAAAAAAGCTGTCTCATGTAAGGAGAAACCAAGGGAACTCTGATAGATTCGATTATCTCTTTCCGATATATTTCTGAACGCTGAAATTTTGAACATTTTAGATTTTTAAAAATAGGACAGGAAGGGCCCTGGGGACCTCTTTTTCAAAAACCGCATCACAAAAATTATACCAAGCTCGTGGCACGCCCCCTGGGCCTTGAACATGGGTGAGTAGCAGGCAGAGAAGGCGACTTCTTTTATGAAGATTCCCTTCTGGGTCTGGCCTGGGCTGAATTTTAAGGCTCATCTGCCGTTCAATAGAATGAGGCATGCGGCGAGCTCAGCCGAGCGGCCGGCTTATGCGGCTTTTGAAAAAGAGGTCCCCAGGGCCCCATAATCGACGATTGGTTTTTTCAAGACGCTAAAGTGTTAAGAAATTTCTATTAATGACAATGCGGAGGTAGATGAGGGCTTTGATAATCCACCTTATCCAGACGAATATGAGAACTTCATAACACTTACATATATTAACGGAGAATCTTTTGCCCAGACCTTTGTCTAAAAAACGACAGTAAAGATGAAGTGGATTCAGACGGTGTTGAATAGCGAGAAGTTTTTGGACCAAAATCTATTAACCCAATCTTATGTTGTTCTTATATTGAAACTCACAACAGTTTGACAAGACTTGGCGAGGATTTGCATCCCGCAATGTTGTGTGCTCAGCTATCGAAATAATATGGTTCGCCAAGGCAGATTGTATAATTTATCACTACTATACTTATTCAACATAGTCAACAACGTCCTCGAACGCCCTAATTGGCCTTCCTGACCGCGAAAAAATCACCCCATATACACTAAAAGCGCTCCATGCCGTACCACGCTTTGAGTGCAATGAGCGACGCACGCATCGCACATGTCAGTGATGATCTTTTCAGCCCAACTCGCCCTGCTAAATAGCCCCGGGTGATTATAGTGTCTGAATTGCAGAGACGTTATCAAAAAAAATTGACACATGTATATATTGATTATATACTGATATTCAAATGGATGTATATAAGAAATTTCAAGAATGTACAAGATTTCAATGGGATAGACACAATATCCAAAAGAATTGGGAGAAACATAAGGTTTCCCCAACTGAAAGTGAACAGGTTTTCTTCAATAAGCCCTTGATTATTGTTAACGATATACAGCATTCGCAAGAAGAAGATAGATTCTATGCATTAGGAAAAACAGATCAAGACAGGAGATTATTTATTGCTTTTACAAAACGTAAAAATCTTATTCGCGTGATCTCTTCAAGAGATATGAATAAGAAAGAGAGAAAGATTTATGAAAAAGGTTAAAAAGAAAAGAATTCCTAAGTTCAAGAATGAAGATGAGGAAAGGGAGTTCTGGGCATCTCATGATTCTACTGATTATATCGATTGGTCTGATGCAAAGGAAGTCATCATGCCCAATCTCAAGCCAACGCTTAAGACCATTTCAATCAGACTCCCCGAAATCATGATCGAGGAATTGAAGCTGATTGCAAACAAAAGAGATGTCCCTTATCAATCCCTAATGAAAATGTTCCTCGCTGAAAGGGTGAACCAGGAACTTCATAAATAGCAAATTATTGAGATAATCTGTCAGTACGCCTGACCGATGTTTCGCTGCGCTCCACTCCGGCTGTTGACTTCCGCGTTAGGCTCGAAACGAAATGGAAAAGCAGGGGTGAGAAATGGCCGACTTGATATCCCGTATCGTCACTTTGTTCATGTTGGTAGTAGGGCTCTCTCTCACGTTTCAGGCGCGCCACTGGCTTCAGTTCACGAAAGATGTGATGGAGGCCCCCTATAAGTTTTTTTCCGCCTCTCTTCTGATGGTCGCCATCGGCTCAGCGATTGTCGCGACCCACAACGAATGGTCACTCAGCTGGAACCTCGCCATAACAATCTACGGATGGGCTTTGCTGCTTAAAGGGGCAACTCTCCTCATCTTTCCCAAATTTGTCGAATGGTTTACAGGGTGTTCCGATGGCTTTTTTATCGTCTGGACTCGCGTCGGAGGAGCAATCCTTGCAGTGGTTGGCGCAATTCTTTCGTATCGGGTTTGGTTGGCAGGCTAACAACCCGTTTAAGAGCGAGAGGTGGTAGTGGTTTTTCCGCGTTTCTTCGATAGCGCACCAAAATCGCAGTCTCCCAAAACTCCTATCGGAAGTTATTCAACATAGCCAATAACGTCCCCCACCCTATGCACAAACGTAGAACAAGGCATATGGAGGGAAAATTGACCCATAAAGGTTTTACATATAAAGAATTGACAGTTCCATGAAATGTTGATAGACATTTAGTTAAATATCATCACGGTAATGGGGCCGTGATGAGGCTAACCTAATCTTAAAAGGAGGTATTAATAATGAGACGGAAAAGCCTATTAATCATGGTCGTGGCGGGGATTGTTTGCTTGGGGTTGATGGTGACTGTCCTACCGTTCGAAAAGGCCCATGCAAAGGCGATAAACCTAAAAGTAGCTATGTACTTTCCTCCCCCGAGTTTCCAAGCCAAAGTATTAGAAGAATTCTGCCGCGACTTGGAAAAGCGCACGGGTGGTGGAGTGAAGGTTGATTACTATGCCGGCGGCTCATTGCTTAAAGCTCCGAAGGTGTTTGAGGGGGTAGTGAGTGGAATTGCCGATATAGGTTACTCCCATGTGTATTACACCGCCGGTCGCATGCCGGTCACCGAAGCCGTTGGTCTGCCTCTCGGCTATCCAAGTGCCTGGGTAGGTAGTCAGGTTATGAATGATTTCTACCAAGAATTTAAGCCCGAGGAATTTGATCAGGTCAAGGTGCTCTGGATGAATACGACTCCTCCTAGTGCCATTGCCACTGCCAAAAAGCCCATACGCAAGCTGGAAGACCTCAAGGGGCTCACCATCAGAGCACCCGGGCAGGCTGGCGAGATTATCAAGGCACT
>CP070700.1:1347962-1351101 GCA_020349865.1 Desulfobacteraceae bacterium | reverse complement strand
TTGGGGGTTCGCCCCTCAGCCAATTATCTGTTCTTCATCATTATTGGACCTGTAGGGGCCTATTTCAAAGAAGGCCTGAACCCGGTCAAGATTTACGTTGAGGATTTTTACGTCCGGGCCGCCCAAGGTGGAACCGGCGATGCCAAGACCGCGGGCAATTATGCGAGCAGCCTGCTGGCAACTGAAAAGGCAAAAGAAAAAGGCTTCACCCAGGTATTATGGTTGGATGCCAAGGAACATAAATACGTGGAAGAAGTAGGAACTATGAATATGTTTTTTCTCATTAATGAGGAAGTGGTTACGGCCCCGCTTGACGGCAGCATCCTGCCAGGGGTTACAAGGGGCTCGGTCATAGAGATCATAAAAGAGTGGGGCATTAAAGTGTCAGAGAGGAACCTGTCCATAGAAAAAGTTGTTGAGGCCGCCAGGAACGGGACTCTGAAGGAGGCCTTTGGCACTGGTACAGCCGCCGTAATATCGCCGGTGGGACAGATCACCTATAAAGGAGCAGACCATATCGTGGCTGGGGGAAAAATGGGGGATCTCTCTCAAAAGCTCTACGATGAAATCGTGGCCTTACAATACGGAGAAAAGGCCGATCCGCACGGTTGGGTGGAAAGGATCGATTAGTCTCCGTCCAAAAAATGGCCTTTTTACCCGCCCGCTTTGCTGCGATCAGACAAATCCTTCAGGGTGGAATCTGAGCGCAGCCTCTTTTTCCATAAAACTTATCGTCTTTCAAGTGAACCTGTGTAGTGCTGATATTCCCCCATAAAGTGAGGGTATTTCATGATTCCCACGATAGAGTGGCATGGCAGTTATGTCCGGATGATTGATCAAAGGAAGATTCCAGCCAAGATTGACTGGTATATTTGTAAGGGTTACAAAGATGTGATTAAGGCCATCCAAAAAATGGTCATCCGTGGCGCCCCCGCCATTGGCGTGGCAGCCGCTATGGGTTTGTCCCTTGGTGCCAATTCCATACAGGCGAAATCCAGCACTTCTTTCATAAGGAGATTTGAGAAAATAGCAGAGGAGATGTTCCTCGCCCGCCCTACTGCGGTAAACCTGAAATGGGCCATTGAAAGAATGACCAGCCTTGTGGCAAAGATGGCAGGGCGTCCTGTTGATGAGATTAAGTCAGCCCTCAAAAGGGAATCAGGAAAAATTCTGGCTGAAGATATTGAGATCAACCGTCAGATGGGTAAAAACGGGCAAATTCTTGTGCCGGATGGAACGACAATACTGACCCATTGCAATGCGGGTTCTTTGGCCACCGGGGGCTATGGCACAGCTCTAGGTGTGATACGGGCGGCAGTTGATAAGGGAAAGAATGTAAAAGTGATTGCCGATGAAACCAGGCCGTGGCTCCAGGGGCTCAGGTTGACCGCTTTTGAATTAATGGAAGACGGCATCCCCGTTTCAGTGATTGCCGATAACGCTGCGGGGTCCCTAATGCGACAGAAAAGGATCGACATGGTGATCACCGGAGCTGATAGGATTGCTGCAAATGGTGATGTGGCCAATAAAATAGGGACATACCAGGTGGCTGTTTTGGCCAAGGCAAACAAGATCCCTTTCTATGTGGCAGCTCCCCTTTCAACCATTGACCCTGCTATAAAAAATGGTGAGATGATCCCTGTAGAAGAGAGGGGGGCAGAAGAAATCTACCGATTCGGAAAAGTAGAAATCGGGCCCCCGGGGGTGCACATCCTTAACCCCGCCTTCGATATCACCCCTGCCAGATATGTTTCTGCCATAATTACAGAAAAGGGGATTATCAAACCACCATTAAAGACGGGCATTAAGAGTCTTTTAGCCTTCAGGCAACCACATTGATTACTGAATTGGGCTGTTTATTGCGACCCTCAAGACCTTCTTGGTATCAGGTTCGACCTTGAAACGATCATCAATCCTCAAGCCGCATACCCAAATAGGAGTGTCCCTGTAGGTCAAGATCGGTGTTTGCCTCCTGACTTCGGAGGGCACTTTTGAGTCTATAAAAAACTTCTTGAGTTTCTTATGGCCGCTCATACCAAAAGGAACAAACTTATCTCCGGGCCGGAAGTTTCTGATCATCAGAGGGTAGATGAGCCGATCCGCATTTAAAAATACGGTCCAAGGTGAAGCCCCAATGTCAGACAGTGCTATATTTTCCATTTCCTCAAGGGAAACGGTACGCCCCAAGGCTGGCAGGTCAAATGTGCCCGGTCCATCAAGAAGATAACAAAAGCTCCCAGCTCCCGTTTCCTTTACCGCAGTGAAAATTAGACTGTCATACACCTTCCTGAAGGTAATGCTGTTTGGGAGATTAATAAAGGCCTGAGACCTTTTCCCCATTACAATCTGGTTGATGCCCTTTATGTGGCGCGAATTTACCCGACGAAGTCCTCCGCCAGTTATTCTTAAGGCATGCCTGATGATGCCGTTCTTCAACGCCTCAGGAAGCACTTTGAAAGAAGACAAAGGGATCCGAATTTCCCCCTCAACGCTGGCCTCAATGGCTCCCTCTACCCACTCTTCGGCCGTGGCCGCAAGCCAGGCCTCGTCGTCTCTCATGACCTCTGCCGTCTGACCCAGAAGTTCCACGATCTTGGGTTGGTATTCCTTGAGAAGGGGTATGAGCTCAAGGCGTATTCTGTTTCTCAGATAGCGGGTTTGAAGATTTGATGAGTCAGTGACATAGGTGAGTTCCCTTTGCGCAAGGTAGGATTCGATCTCATCACGGCTTATTTCTATGAGAGGCCTGATTATTTTTTCATCCCTGCACGGTGGTATGCCAGCAAGTCCTGAGGGACCACTACCCCGCAAAAGTCTCATGAGTACTGTCTCGGCCTGATCGTTGATATTATGGCCGACAGCAATTCTTTCTGCTGAAAACCGCTCTTTCAACTCTTCAAGAAATTGGTATCTGGCGAGCCTGGCCCTTTCCTCCAGAGAAGCAGTTCCTCTTCCCATGCCGGGGTCTGCTTTTTTTGTTTCAAACGGCAGTTTGAGAGACGCAGCCAGGGCTTTGACAAATTTGGTCTCAGCCTCGTCCTCATCTGGTCTGAGCCCGTGATCAAAATGGGCTACTACCAATTCGATTCCTAACTCAGCTCTGAATGCGACGAGGATATCCAGGAGACAAACAGAGTCC
>CP070700.1:1344240-1347862 GCA_020349865.1 Desulfobacteraceae bacterium | reverse complement strand
GTCCACTGGATCTTTGCCCAGAAAATGTCTGGCAACGCGCCGATGCAGAATCATTGCGGAAATATCGGCATCGTATGTGGAAATCTGTCCCCACCCTACGGAGCCATCATCCGTCGTGAGTTTTACTACACCTATGGAACCTTTGGTAAAGGTCTCAATCCTTTTGATGGTCAAGCCGGAATCGATCACCCGGAACGGTTTATACCCCGGCACGCGCCCATGATATAGATGTTCTTCTTTTCTCGGGACCGGATTCGCACTGGCCAATCCGGCAGCCGCTAGAGGCGCCGTAACTGCACCCACCAACAACGACCGTCTGTTCATAGGGATCTCCTTCTTTAGTCCACATGACGAATAAACTCGATATAATCAAGTTTAGCCTGTTCCTTTTGATCGGCCTTGCCCTCAAGTATGATATCGTCACCTTTATTCACATGTATCTTTTCGAAAAGGCGCCAGCGCCAACAATCCGTATCCTCATCCAGCTCGAAGGCTACCCTTTCTTGCCCGTCTATGAAAAGTGTTACCCGACTCTTGCCTTGTTTCTCATCGAAATACGTTATTCTAACATCATAGATGCCGGAGGGCTCGTTAAAGATGTAGCTGGCCTTGCCGACTCTGTTGGTCTGGATACCCCATTCTTCTACGAGTTCCTCCCTGAACGGCATATAATTATCGAGTTTCATATCTTCAACTTCTTTTCCAATAGTTGGCACAAGTCCCTGGACACCCGCCTCAATCATTCCCTGCCTAAAGGCCCGCATGAGAGAAAAAGATGCGCCGTCATAATGTTTCATGGCCAGGCCATTGACTTTGGCGGGATGTTCGAGAGCAACTTTAATGCCCGCTTTGACGAGTCCCGGGAATGCATCCATACGGGGTGCAATACTACAAATCAAGGGTTTGTCAGGACCGATGGAGTTCCGGTTTGTTTCGAGCCATCGTTTACGTAGGTCAAAGGTCTCATTGGACTTGCCTTTTTGCTCTTGATGATCCTGATTGACAATCGAACCGAGATACGGCGCCACGGCCTTCAAATCCAGCCCGAAACTCAAGGCATCCCTACCACTCCAGACAAAGACGTCATTAAGGCGAAGATGGCATTTTGGATTTTCCTGTTTTATTTTTCCAGATATCTCGCGGTAAAGTTTTGTGGTGGAGTTTCGCCTGAAGGCCAGCCATTTATCCCTTTCCGGCTGGGCATTCTTATTTTTCTTCAGGATGGGTATGGCGGCCTCCAAATCGAATCCTGTTTCTTTTGCTTCGTCAATACAGTGCCTGCAAAAACAGGTTCCGCCTTCGTCGATGTCCTTATCATTAAACAAATATTGACATGTCTGGATATAGTCCACGTCATAGTTGGCTACGATGTCCCCGAACAAGGCGATTACATATTCACGTGTGTCCGGATGATTGGGACAAAATCGGATCGCGCTCCATGGTTCACCGTTGATTTTCTTCTGCTGCCAATCAGGATTGGCTCTGACGAGTTGTTTGGGTATGGGAAAATGAGAGACTTCCGCTCCTACCCTTAATCCCCGTGCCCGGCATGAATCCACCACTAATGCAAGCCAGTCCGTATCCCTGATCCAGTCGTAATCCGACAGAAGCGGTTTGATCCTTCCGTATCGTTTCATATCTGGAAAAAACGAGACTCGGGAATCTTCGGCTTTGAAACTGTCCCTAACTGGATTATGCGGAAATTCAGGAGCATGAAAAGGACGGTGCTCCTGGTGCATGACGACAATCAGGTAGATGCTATTGACACCAGCCATTGATTGTACGTTGTCCAGTATAGTACTCATGCCTTCATCATAGATCGTCCAGGGACGGAGCTGGGTTTCGACTTCAAATGCCGAGGTGGCGTCGGATTTCCAGACCGGCTTCCATGCTGCCATTTGGGCTTTTGCCTGAGCAAAGAATCCACATACCATAGCTGAGAGTATTAACAAGTACTGTCTCATTTCAGCCTCTCAAAGTATTGTCAGTTTAGATCAACCTGAACTATTAGAGATAATCAACAACCAGTTCTTGTTTAACTTGGCATGTGCTTTGGTTGTTCTTCGCCACCTCTGGAAAGATCCACACGATCGGCACGCAATCTCTCCTGTATTGCTGTGACATTTAGTTCTCGTGGTGTTTGTTTCTGCTTCACCGCTAATGCTGCAGCAACACCGGCTGCATGGCCAGTGGCAAAGCAGTTGCCCATGCTTTTGCCTGCAGATGCAGCTTCATGTGTCGCGGAGATACAACGTCCGGCTGTTAACAAGTTATCCATTTTCTCCGGTATGAGTGCACGATACGGGACTTGGTGGATCTTCATGCGGCTAAGCCGAACAAAACCGATATCCAGATAGCCGCTGCGCCATGCCACCACATCATCGAAGCGTGCCCCCTGCATAGCATCCTCTTCGGTAAGGATGTAGAGCCCCTTCACACGTCTACTCTCGCGCACCCCGATTTGGGGGGAAGCACCACAGATCTCTATGTCTTTTAGGGCTTCGCCGCCAAATTCACGCATCGCATGGATCATCTGTACAACCTGGCGTCGACTCTTGCACTCAGCCCGTGAAAATTGATGGGGATCGGTAATGTCAAAATTGCCCATATCACGGGTGCCGGCATGGTTAATGATGGAAAAATGGCAGTTTGAAACCTGAGACATGCCCCATCCCGGTGGGATCAAGGGATATTTTTTACGAGCCGACTTCGAACCTTTGAACCGCCTTTTAAGAGGGCCATTCATGCAATTGAGTTGTAGGGTTTGAGGGGACAGGTTACCTGTTTCCTTCAAAGTTTCAGCCCCGGTAAAAGCAGTTATATCAGCATCGCCAGTGCAATCAATAGTGACCCTGGCATGAATCTCCCTGAGTCCGGATTTTGTAGTGACCACTACGCCGGTGACCCGTTGGCCTTTCACCAAGGTATCCACGGCACGCATATGAACCAGATACTGACATCCCACTGCGTCCAAGGCATCCATGATGGCGACCTTGAGATACTCAACATTGCACAGAAACTGATGGTCATTGAGACGCACGGCCATGGAACCATAGGTCTTCAGTTTTTCCAGGAGCAGCTCATGAATCGCCGAGCGTGCCCGGCCTCCCGGGCGCATCTGATTCAGTTGCATGCCAAGGCCCCAAGCCCCGACTCCACCAAAGAAACCATAGTTCTCAATGAGCAGCGTCTTGACCCCTTGGCGCGCAGCTCCAAGGGCAGCCCCGATGCCGGCCGGACCACCACCCACGACAAGCACATCAGGCTTTGCGAGCACACTGCGCTTCGACAAAACCGGACCAAAACTTTGTCCCCGGCTTTTCGAGGAACCCAGCAGGGTCATCCCTGCCAGGGCACGGGTTTGTTTCAAAAATCTTCTTCGTTTCATATCAGTATCCCTTAAATCCGGTCTAAACGCACGGTTCCATTTTTGAGGGCTCGCTCAACGAGATCATGGGCGGTCTGTTCTAAGTTCACGCGGGCAATGTTGGCCTGCTGAACCGTTTGAAGCCATTTCTTAGGCCACACCGATTCCCCCGCCATGGCTCCCAGCCAACTGGCACTATTGGTCGCGATACTGTCAGCGTCACGTCCACCTTTGACGGCTGTAAGGACCGTTTTC
>CP070700.1:1340422-1344140 GCA_020349865.1 Desulfobacteraceae bacterium | reverse complement strand
TCATAGACCTCAACGGCCTCTCTGCCGCCTCCGGCCTTAAATACGGTATATCCCAAATTCTCAAGAACTTTAGCGCCCACATCCAACACCATTGTTTCATCATCAACTATCAAGATGGTTCCGGTTCCCCCGGTGATCTGGTTGGACTCCTCGGCCTTTGTGTAGGCTTTTTGATTCGATGCCGGAAGATAAATGCTGAAAGTGGTCCCATGCCCTTTTTCAGATTTAACATCTATATATCCACCATGGCCCTTTATAATACCGTAAACAGAAGCCAGTCCAAGCCCTGTGCCCCTGCCCATTTCCTTTGTCGTAAAAAAAGGATCAAAGATGCGCTTTTGGATCTCTTTTTCCATGCCGATTCCTGTGTCAGCGACCGACAGCAGGGCATAGTTGCCGGGGATTGGATCGTATGGCTTGTCCTTCATATCCTCATGGGTCGCATTCATGGTCTTCAAGGTGAGGTCTCCGCCGGCAGGCATGGCATCTGCAGCATTGACATACAGATTCAACAGTACTTGTTCTATTTGCCCCTGATCTGCTTCTGTGGCAAACAAGTCCTCCGACAGCTCTCGATGGATGGTGATATCTTTTTTCGCTCTGCCAAATGTGTCCCCGGTCTCCTCAACTAACTGGTTCAGGCTAATGGGCTTGACCTCATATTTTCCTTTTCTTGCATAACCAAGAAGCTGCAATGTAAGTTCGGCACCGTTTTTGACCTGTTTTTCAATGTTTTTCAGTGCTTCATAATTCGGGTGGGAAGAATCGATATTGAAGAGCATCAAAGAAGTATTTCCCTGGATAGCCATAAGCAGGTTATTAAAGTCATGGGCAATGCCGCCGGCCAGGGTACCAATAGCCTCTATTTTCTGGGCTTGGAGCAGTTGCAATTCCATTTGTTTTCTTTCAGAGATATCACGAAGGGTAACTAACATCCCTGCAGGTTTTCCTTCATGATCATTGTAACGGGATCCGCTAATGCTGACATCTATCAGGCGCCCATCTTTTGAGTAGCGCTTTGTTTCAAAGCCTTGTATGCGTTTCCCTTCCTCCATAATCTCTTTAATACCAGCCATGGTTGCTTCCGTCTCAGAGTCAGGAAGAAATGGAATCCGCTTTCCTTTTAACTCCTCCATGGTCCACCCGAAAATCTGGGTAAACGCTTGGCTTACGTATTTAGCTTTTCCTTCCATATCGTACATGACTATGGCGTCAGCTGAAGAATGAAGAAGAGAACGATAGATCTCTTCGGCTCTTTTTGACTCTTCGTAGAGCTTCTTGTACTTTTCTTCACTCTCCCTTAGCGCCTCATCGGCACGAATGTGTTCGGTGACATCTCGTGCAATACCACGAAAACCAACAGGAACCCCTGCCGTGTCTTTCATTGGGGATGCAGACAATTCAAGAATCCTCGTGCTTCCGTCCTTTCTGATGATTTCATAGTGCGTTATTCTTACTGCTTTTCCTGTTCGATAGATTTCGCTGAATACTTCGAACATTCTCTTCGCCGTTTCCGGAGTAGTATACTCTCGGTTGTTCATGCCCATTAATTCGTCATGGTGATATCCAGATATTTTGTGCAGTGATTTATTGAAGAAAGTGAAGTTCCCCTCAAGACCAACCTCGAAGTATCCTTCTTCAATGTTTTCAAGAATGTTTCTGTATTTTTCTTCACTTTTTTGTAGCTTTTCCTCAGAAAATATAAGCCTGTTTGCAACCTGCAATAAAAAACACGAAAGTACGGGTGCGACTATAGCTGGAATTGTGACGGCCGTGATGAGCCCTCTAACCTGAATTTCTCCAAAAAAGATGCATGAAATCACATACAATACGACTGAAAATAGAATCGAGGTGGCTGTAATTGCAAGTATCCCCTTTGCGACGCCAAGTGTTTTCAGTAACTTAACAAGCATTAATTGTCTCCGTTCATAAAAATGTCCAATCATATCGCCCAGGGGTGGGACGAAAAGGTAGTCCAATCGAACATAGGCTCTATGCTTGGATATGCAAAAGAATTATGCTGATCAAATGCAAAAAAAGTCCTGGATATTATGCGCGATAATGAATCAAAGCACTGTTTCATCCAGTCTCTTTTATCGGCCAAAAGATTTGATTTCTTTAGCGTTAATATGGAAAAGGGGGCAGGGGGTTCTTGTTCATAAAAGAATATCAGCTTGAAAGGGTTAAGTGGGCCTTTGATTATATTACCTGTTGAACCGGTTTAACAGTCTGACCAACAGCCCTTTCTTAAAATCAATGCCATCTTGGGGACAGACTTCCTGGCAGCAGTAGCAACGAATACATCTATCGTAATCAAAGCTAAGCTTTTCGGCTCCCAATTGAATCGCCTCTGCCGGACAGATCTCCGAACACTGGCCGCAGTAGGTGCATGAGGTTTCAATCTGAAAGGGCTTTGATACGAGGAAACGTTTGGTAAACCAGTCAAACATGCTGGGTAAGAATCCTAAGGAGTCTAAAGCGGGAACCTGGAAGTTTGGAAAGGCAAAGGCTTCAGGGGACAAACCTTTGAAAGTGATTTGACGGACGTCGGTCTCACCGATGCCCCTGACTCGTGCTGCTCGGTAAACCGGGAACGAACGAAGTGGAATCCCCAAGAGGTTGCAAATACTTATATCCAGAGCTACGGCGTCCTCTGAACCTGCGATCAAGTCAAGACGGCGCGGTCTCCCATTTGCAGGGCCGTAACCTTCCATGCCCCATACTCCATCGAGGATGGTAAGTGATGGCTTCAGGGTCTGGTAAATATCAAGGTGGAGATCGGCGAATGTGTTCCGATTCACCCCTGCCATAAAGTGCCATTCCGCCTTACGCTGGGCCACAATCGTTCCAAACAGGTTTTTCACTCCAAGTGTAAGCAGCATCTGCGAATGGGTCTTAAGTTTGGGCAAATTGATCAACACGTCAGCCTCCAAGGCCTGTGAAGCAATCTCCAATTTCTTAAACACCGCAGTGGCGGGTGGGTTGACGGGGGTGGGTTGAGTCAGTTCAATAACTTTAATGCCCAGCTTGCGCGCAACTTCGATCATTCCGGTCTTCGCTGCAACGCGTCCGAAGGACTCTAAACCAGGGCTATCTCCTATGAAAGGTTTGCCTCCCTCATCCAGAACCAGACGAGCTACTGCATGGACTACACCTGGGTCAGTCGTGACACACCTCTCTGGTGATTTAGCGGAAAGTAAATTGGGTTTGAGTAAGACGTGGTCACCTGTTTTTACAAAGCTTGATATCCCGCCGAGCAAGTCGACTGCGTTGCTGACAGCCTCTTTCAGCACTTCGGGTTCATAGGTATTGCAGTGAACCAATGAAACTGTACTCACTGATCTTCTCTTTTTTTCGAGTGTATTCCCTCAATTGGGGCAAACTTAATTGGACGGTATCTGGCAATGATCTTACGGAATATTTTACTTTTTTATATTTCTGAATTCAACGCATACTTGCCTCTTTCCATCCCCCTGACGATTACAATGTGCAAAGCACCAGGGGCATCATGTCTTGCCTGCCTGGGCATAGCCATTGCTCCTAATCAACAGTTTAGCTCTTAATACCATATTTATTCAACGTATTTGACAACACCCCCTTACGTATAGGTATTGGGTTGCTATTGATTCCGGGTTCCTGTTAATATGAGTCTATCGGACAGGTAGCAGGTGAAAAAGGAGGGAGAAAAGTGGCAGTCATGGCAGAAAATGATAGTGTG
>CP070700.1:1336860-1340322 GCA_020349865.1 Desulfobacteraceae bacterium | reverse complement strand
GCGAAGGGGCTCGGTCATTCAGCTACCAACGATTGACCAACTGTTTATAACAGGAGGAGTCATTGGAGGTAGCAGAACCATATTGTGACATATGGTTTGAATGATAGGAGCCGGATGAATCGAGAGGTTCACGTCCGGTTCTCGGAGGGGCCGAGGGTGAAATTCCCTCGGCCTACTCAGCCCTGGAAATTTTGTTGTTATTCATCAGAGGAAATTAAAGCCTTGGCCCAATAATCGACAGTTTTGTTGTTTTTTCTACCATAACAATCGGGTGGTTCTGTATAATCACAAGCAGATCTAATGCTTCATCAGTTAGAATAAACAATGAATCAATGTTGACTCTGACCTTTCAATTGTAGCTTGTGGCTGGAAGTCATAAAGGATGCAATTAATAATCGAGCATATTGTTGGAAAAAGAACCTGGAATAAGTTGAACAAGTCCAACGAAATACACAAGAGCCCTTGATAGGCTTTCCTTACTAGTAGCTTTGATTTTGAAAGGAGTAAAACATATGAAGCGAACGCGACGTAGTTTTCTGAAAACTTCCTCCACTGTTGTGGCGGGAGCAGCGGTTAATAGCTTGCCGATTTCCTGGAACGCCTACGCTTGGGGTAACGATGTGATAAAAGTCGGCTTGATAGGGTGTGGTGGCAGAGGAACAGGAGCAGCTGTTCAAGCTATGGAAGCCGACCCTGGTGTACGGCTGGTGGCAATTGCCGATCTCTTTGAAGACGTTGTCCAGGCAAAGCGCAAAGTTTTAAAGGAGGCAAATCCAGCCCAGATGATAGCTGATGATGACCACTGTTTCGTAGGATTCAATGGGTATAAAAAGGTCATCGATAGTGGTGTTGATGTGGTGCTAATCGCCAATGCTTCACGCTTTCAGGCTACTCATTTCGAAACTTGCGTAAATGCCGGTATCAGCACATTCGTTGAGAAGCCATCCGCTATGGATCCACCGGATGTCAAAAGGGTTTTAACCGCAACAGAGAAAGCAGATGAGAAGGGGCTGAGTGTTGTCTCCGGCCAAATGTGGCGTTATGATCCCACTGTAAAAGAAACGGTCAAACGTATTCACGACGGCGCTATTGGCGAGGTTGTGGCCATCCAAATCACGACGCATCGCAGCAATTTTCGCCTCCGACCGCGCAAGCCCGGTCAGAGTGAAATCGAATATCAACTCTATAACTGGACGCACTTTAGCTGGCTCTCCGGTGACTTCATGACCGCGTCACTCGTTCACCATACTGACCTTGCAGCCTGGGCAATGAAAGAAGAGCAACCAATCACGGCTTTTGGGATGGGTGGTCGGGCTGCACTATTCGGAGAAGAACATGGTGACTGTTTTGACCACAACGCTGTAATCTATGAATACGCCAATGGCGTGAAGCTATTCGCGTTCCTAATCGTCCAACCTAATTGTTATACCGAGGTTTCCGATATCGTGATGGGTACAAAGGGGCGCGCCCATCTGCAAAAAGGCTTGATTGAGGGACAGAATCCATGGCGATACAGAGGCAAGAAAGGCAATCCCTACCAGATTGAACAAGATGAATTATTCGCTTCCGTACGTAGAGGCAAGCCCATCAACAACGGCCGCTACATGGCACTAAGCGCGATGACTGGTATCGTGGGACAGATGGCCACCTATACAGGTCAAAAAATCGAGTGGGATCAGGCCCTCAGCGCCGGACATGTAATTGGGAGAGCCGAGTGTGACTTCTCGACAGAACCACCAGTCAAACCACTTCCGGATGGCACCTATCCTGTTCGTATTCCAGGCGTATCCCGATTAGATGAACAAATCTGACTTCAAAACAAAAATCATGCAAGAACCCAATTTAGATATCTACCAAAGTATTGATATGATTTATGCATTTCATTCTCACCATATACTTAATGTACATTGTCAAAACGGTGTTAAACTACTACCTGAAAATCAGGGTGTTTTCCAACTCACAAAAAAGATGACTTAACTACGATTGCCTACTGTGGTGAATAGTCATATTCAATGTTTAGATATTGCTCAAGAGATCACATATAGTCGAGGTTTAGTTAACCTCTCCATGAGAGGATTTCTTTTAAAAAAACATTTATCGTCGATTTACATGTACCTTAATCTCGACCTTTATGAATGGACTCTTGATTCGAATGCGGTATCAATTTCCTCAAGATGTAGTCCTTTCGTCTCTCTTATCATTATCAAAGCGAAAAGAAAAGCGATCAGAGATGCGCCGGTGAAAAGGAAAAAAACATTACCACCTATCTTATTGCGCAAGATGGGGAAAAACTGTGTGACAACAAAATTAGCAATCCAAATTAGCATTGTGGCAATTCCCATTGCCACACCGCGGATTTTATTTGGGAACAATTCCGACAGATAAACCCAGATCACTACCCCTACACCACAGGCAAAGGATGCCACATAAATCATTACCGGGATAACCATCAATACAGGAGGAATGTGTTCCATCCTGAACATCAGGCCGAGAGTAAACATGGAGAGCGTCATAAGACCATATGCAAAAACATGAAGCACTTTTCTTCCTGCTCTGTCGATGAGTGCCATACCTGCGAATGTAAAGAGCAGGTTGATTAGTCCAATGATCATTTGGGCCTTGAAAGAAGTGGCTTTTTCAACAAATCCAGCCATTTTGAAGATCTCTGTGCCGTAATAAATAACTACGTTGATACCCGTGGCATTAGCAAAAATTGCCAGAGAAAAGCCGACGAAAAGAAGGACTCGAAGTCTCGGATTCAGTAACTCAATCAAGCCACCTTCTTCTTTTTTTAGACCCTTTTTGACCCATTCCATTTCACTGTTTGCATAGTTATCTCCCGCGATTTTTCTGAAAATATCCCTAGCTTTGTCATCTTGATTATTTTTGGCAAGCCAACGGGGGCTTTCCGGGATAAACAATAATGCGAGGGTAAAGAATAAGGCGGGAACGACCTCGACCTCAAACATCCAACGCCAGTCGTTTTCACTCACGCCAACCAGAAGCCAATTACTGATGTAAGTCAGTAAAATCCCAACAACAATGGCAAGCTGATTGACGGATACCAGAATCCCTCGCACACTAGCCGGTGCAAGTTCTGCGATATATATCGGAGAAAGCACCGAGGCAATCCCCACGCCAAGGCCACCGATAAAACGAGCCACAACGAGTTGCCAATAGTGGCGCGGAAGACCGGATAGCACTGCCGACAGTGTGAAAAGAATACCCGCCAAAAGAAGCATTCTTTTGCGTCCAAAACGGTCGGTGAGAGGCCCGGTTAAAATGGAACCAAATATACAGGCGATAATCAGATTGCTGACTGCAAATCCCTCCTGCCAGGCATTCAGATTAAAGTCTTCAACTATACCACCTATAGTACCCGCAATGACACCTGTGTCGAATCCAAAGAGTAAGCCGCCTATGGCAGCTATGAAGGACACTACGCCAACATAAGTCCAACTT
>CP070700.1:1331792-1336760 GCA_020349865.1 Desulfobacteraceae bacterium | reverse complement strand
TTGGGGGGAGAGGGTCGGGGTAAGGGGGGATATCCTCCACCAAAGATGAAAGGATTATATTCAAAACAGATTCGTTTTCCTCCAGAACCTCGTTGTTCCAGAATCGCAAGACTCGGTAGCCTCTCTCTTTTAAATAATCAGAGCGTTTGGAATCTACCTCCAATTGCTTGCTGTGTTGGCCACCATCTACTTCAACAATAAGTTTTTTCTCTAAACAGACAAAATCAACAATAAATGGGCCAATAGAGTGCTGGCGACGGAATTTATATCCGCACAGTTGTCGATCGCGAAGAAATCGCCACAGCATCTTCTCTACATCGGTCATATTTCTTCGTGGTGTTCTTACGAAATACTTCATCATGTCACCCCTCACCCTCTCCCCTCAAGGGGAGAGGGAACTTATAGGGCAAGATCAGTTTTCCAAAGGGAGGAATTACAAATACCGCGTTAAACTAGTGCCTATGCCTTTAAACAGTTGGGCTGGGGAGGGTTCCAAGTTTTGCCGGACACCTGTTCAAAATATCTTGCATTTACGTAAGCGCATGATTATTACTACTAGAATTTCGGTTGAATATCGTATATCATGCTACCAGAGCGGAGACAAGAAATCCATAACTTATACCAAGTTGCATTCAAAAGGCCACTATTTACAAAGGTCATTGCGAACGAATGTGAAGCAATCTCAATATGATAGATTGCCACGTCGCTTCGCTCCGACTCGACCGAGCTCGTCGCGAGCTCGCAATGACATGATTGCAACTTGGTATTAATACCCTTAATTTTTTTTAGTCACAAAGTCCCGCACTTAACGGAATTATGCCAATCGCGAAACGAGTTCAATAATTTATGAAAAACGATCCATTTCAATTTGTTCAGACCCAGCAGAAGCGCCAGGCCGAGCCGCAGGCCGATTTCCAGGAACTTGAGGCCATGGAACTTTACTGCCCACAGTGCGGGCGGGCCGTTCCGGTCAGGAAATTCCTGCTCCTCATATTACCTGAGGGTGATAAATATGAATACCGCTGCCAGTTCTGCGGCACCAAGGTAGGAGACAAGACCGACCGGTCCGGGCAATTTTATGGTGTTTTAAGGGGATGATGAGCAGGGTAAATTTGTTCTCAAGATAAAACCAAATAAATTCAGGTCATTAAGTCAAACCCTGGTTGTTTGAGTGTAGAGGAATGAAAAACTTTGTCATTTCAGTATATTCCAATTAAGTCTGCTTTCAAATACTGATTTTGAGAGGGTTTCCAGGTTAGAACAAATTTACCGTGAGCGTTACTGTCTGGTCAATTGACACACAGGTCTAATTTTTCTATACTCCTTCCCGTAAAAAGCAATCCTTAGACAGCGTGAATTTGTATCAGATAAAACTGATGAAGTGGGAAAGAATCGGTAGTGTTGTTTTTATATCGGTGTTATTTCTAAACGCCGGCCTCGTTGCGGCGCAGGAAGAAACCTCTGGGCCTTTGTGGCCGTCCCTGTGGGTCAGAAAAGGGGACACCCTCTCGATGAAGGGTTTTGAGACCGATATCGACTCGTGGCACTTCGACGTAGGTGGGCGATTCGCCCTCGATGCAATCAAGTACGACGACGATAACGCTCGAGGAAGTACTGTTGAGTTCGATGCGGCCCAACTCGTCTTCGAGGGTGCTTACAAGGACCGGTTTCGATTCCGCATAGAGCCAGACCTTATAGGTGTCGACACAACCTACAACCTGTTTCAGGCATGGGGTTCGTGGAAATTCTTGGAGGCAGCCAGGGTTACGGCCGGGCTTATCCGGGTAGCCCTGGGAAGCGAGTTCGCAACGCCGCAAGAGGACTTTCCTTTAATCGGCTACAGTTTTACCTCCTATCTTGATGGGCGTTACGATTGGGGTGCTCGTCTGGACGGCGAGATGTTTCGAGAAACTTTCTGGTACGAGCTTACGGGCATCGTGGGTTCCGGTTTTAACGTTGATGGCAAGCGGCTTGGAAGCCCGCAGTTCTCCGCGCGGATGATCGCCAAGCCCTTCCGATTTCTAAACCTGCCTGCCCTTAATGGCCTCTTTCTGGGCGGCAGCTTCGCATTCAGCCCCAGCTATGATGACCCGATCACCTTGACGACGCCATTTGATTCGACGGTATTCACTACCCCTAAGCTCGACGGCGGAAAAGCGACCTGGCTTCATCTCGAGCTCGGGTGGCACTGGGGACCCATTCGACTGGGGGCGGAACAGATCCTCGGCGCTGTTGATGACGTGCCCGTGGGAGGAGGGCAGGAGATCGACATGGACCAGCTAACATCGTGGGTAATATACGGGGCCTGGAACATCACCGGCGAAACAACCCTCTGGCGGCGGGGGCGATGGCAGCCGGTTGGGGCGCCTAAATACGGCTTTGGCCGCTTCGAGGTCGGCTCGCGTTACTCTAATGCTGATATCGACAGAGGGCTTTTTACCTATGGTATCACAGACTACAATTCCTCGACGCAGGAGGTAAGGACATTCACTCTGAATCTCAACTGGTATCCCATGGAGGGACTTCGTCTCTGCGCCGGCTGGGTCAAAACAATCGCAGACCATGAGCTGTCAACCTTTGGGGACACTAATCGTGACTCGTCGTTCATATTGCTGCTTGAACTTGACCTGTGAAGCCTTTGCCTGTCCTGTCAATGGAACGTGAGGTCCGATTTCGTGACAAGGGTGGGCTATGTTAGATCCGTGTCCGGTTACTGAATACGGGATTTTTTGTCGGAAAACACCAGCCGAAAGAGTTGTTGTCATTATCTATCAGTTTTGCCTACTTTATTATATTGATCTCTTACATGGGTACAGAAAGGGCATGGGGAAATTTGATTTGACTTATATGGATCAAAAAGGTTACGTTCACAGACAATTTGACGTCCTATTCCGACTTTATTTTTATAGAAGGATATTCCTCCAATAAAAATTCACATTTCGACAATTTCTTATAGGCCCTATAGCGTTAAGGCGGGCCTGACGTTCTTTATTTTGGGTTCTTACCGCATTATGCATTCAAAAGTAACTCATCAATATTTGCTTATGAGCTTCGGTAACCGTAGACTTTTCGTGAAAAAGTATGCAGGGTGCAAGGACTGAAACATATTTCTTTTGTCAGCACGATGTGTATGAGGCGGTCTGTGGCTAAGGCTGCTGCGGACTAAATTAATAACCCAAACTTAGAAGAAGGAGGAGCTATGGAGGTCAAAAAAATTTTTCTACCCGAGTCGGAAATGCCGCGTCAATGGTACAATATTCAGGCGGATTTGCCCACACCTCTTGAACCAGTTCTAAGTCCCCAGACCCTTGAGCCAGCTGGTCCGGATGATCTGGCCCCCATCTTTCCCATGCCGCTTATAGAACAGGAGGTAAGCCAGGAAAGGTGGATTGATATCCCGGAAGAGGTCCTGGAGAAATATCTCTATTGGCGGCCTACTCCTCTTTACAGGGCCTACCAGCTTGAGAAATACCTGGAAACGCCTGCCAAGATCTATTTCAAAAACGAAGGCGTAAGCCCGGCTGGCAGCCACAAACCAAACACCGCCTTAGCACAGGCCTACTACAATAAGATTTCCGGGACTAAGCGATTAACCACGGAGACCGGAGCAGGCCAATGGGGAAGCGCCCTGTCCATGTGCTGTGCCATGTTTGGTCTGGAGTGCAATGTCTGGATGGTGAAGGTCAGTTACAATCAGAAACCCTATCGCCGCATGATGATGGAAACGTGGGGTGCCAAATGCGTGGCAAGTCCCAGCACCCTTACCAAGGCAGGGCAGAAAATCCTGGATGAAGATCCCGATTGTCCCGGAAGCCTCGGGATTGCCATCAGTGAGGCTATCGAGGCAGCGGTCATGGACGAAGATACCAAGTATTCTCTGGGAAGTGTGGTGAATCATGTTCTGCTGCACCAGACCATTAACGGTCTTGAAACCCAGAAGCAGATGGCCATTGCCGGTGATTACCCAGACGTGGTTATCGGATGTGCCGGGGGCGGCAGCAATTTTGCCGGTAACTGTTTGCCTTTTGTCCGGGATAAGATCCATGGTAAGGAAATTGATATTATTGGCGTTGAACCCACCTCCTGCCCTACCATGACCCGAGGGCCCTTTGCCTATGATTATGGAGATTCGGTTGGAATGGGTCCCGTGGCTCCAATGCATACCCTGGGCCATGGCTTCGTGCCAGCACCCATTCATGCAGGCGGGTTGCGATATCACGGCATGGCTCCCATTGTCAGCCAGCTTATTCTTGACAACCTGATTCGACCTGTAGCCGTTCAGCAGCTTGAGACCTTTCAGGCAGGAATCACCTTTGCCAGGACCGAAGGGTTTATTACCGCGCCTGAGACGAATCATGCGGTAGCAGTGGTCATTCAGGAGGCCCTTAAGGCTAAAGAGGAAGGGAAAGAAAAAACTATTCTCTTTAACTGGAGCGGGCATGGCCTGGTGGATATGGGTGCATATGAGGCCTATCTGTCCGGGAAACTTACAGATCACGCACTGGCAGAAGAGGAAATCCAAAGGGCCTTGAAGGAAATTGAACCCCTCCCGAAACCCAGGCAGTACACAGGCTGAACAATTCCTTAGAACATTTTCAACCATACATAGTACAATCTCCGGAGACCTATGGGTCTCCGGAGCGCAGCACTTTAGCTTTTTGAAAATAGGACAGGAAGGACCACGGGGGTCTCTTTTTCAAAAGCCGCATAAGCCGGCCTCATTCTATCGAACGGCAGATTAGCCTTAAAATTCAGCCCAGGACAGCCCCAGTAGGGAATCTTCATAAAAGAGGTCGCCTTCTCTGCCTACCCGCCACAATTCTTGGCGGGCCTGCTCCTCACCCCTGTTCAAGGCCCAGGGGGCGTGCCACGAGCTTTGTATAATTTTTGTGATGCGGCTTTTGAAAAAGAGACCCCCTTGGTCCTACAATCCACGATTGGTTTTTTCAAGACGCCAAAGTGTTACTC
>CP070700.1:1327303-1331692 GCA_020349865.1 Desulfobacteraceae bacterium | reverse complement strand
AGCCTGATTCGAGAATTTGTCAAATGGGATTATGAGCTCAAGCATTTTTCTCAGCTGGAGTCGGTGGTCGATCGGGCACTGGCCATTGCCATGGCCGAGCCACGGGGGCCGGTGTATCTCTCTCTTCCCCGAGAGGTGTTCGCGGAGACGCACGCGGAGATAACCATCGCCACAGGGGGAAGACAGCAGATAGGGGGAATTAGCCATCCCGATCCAGACTTGATAGCGGAGGTGTCAGAGCTTTTCGCCCGGGCCGAACACCCGCTGATCATCACTTCTGGCGTGGGCAGAGATCCACAGGCGGTGGAGGCCCTGGTTGCTTTCGCCGAGTCGTTCGCCATCCCGGTGGTGGTGGGAATGAACAACTGGTACATGAACTTTCCAACCAGCCATCTCCTCCACCTTGGTTTCGACCCGGCACCCTACCTGAGAGAGGCCGATGTGGTTTTGGTCATTGACTCGGATGTTCCCTGGTTTCCGACCGTGGTCACACCCAAAGACACGGCACGGATCGTTCAGCTTGGCTCTGATCCCATGTATAGTCGCTATCCCTTGCGCGGCTATCCGGCTGATATTGCCCTGGCGGCTGACCCCGCGGCAGCCCTCCGTCTGCTCACCGAGGAGATGGAGCGATACCGTGGT
Source organism: Desulfobacteraceae bacterium (assembly GCA_020349865.1). The sequence goes on along the minus strand of CP070700.1, from coordinate 1,331,050 downwards.
CAGCAAACCCAAAAGATCAGCAAACGTTTTGAGGCACTGAGCAAAGTGCACGAGCGCCAAAGGCAGACCTGGCGCGAGCAGGCTGAAGCGGTCAAAAATGATAAGCCAATCGACCCTGTCTGGCTTTCCGCCTGTATCAATCAGGTCAAGGATCAGGAAACCATCCTGATCAACGAATACGATCTGATTCCAACTCAAGTGGACCTGGAGGTGCCCGGCAGTTTCTTCGGATCTTCTTCGGCTTCCGGCTTGGGCTGGGGTGTGGGAGCGGCCTTGGGGGCAAAATTGGCCGCACCGGAGAAGACGATTATTGCCACGGTTGGTGATGGGGCTTATCTGTTCTGTGTCCCCTCTGCCTGCCATTTTGTCTCACAAGCCTACAATTTGCCGATCCTGGTGGTCATTTTCAACAATCAGTGCTGGAATGCCGTGCGACAGGCCACCCAAAGGTTGCATCCCCGGGGGTGGGCGGTGAAGAACAACCACTTTCCCCTTACCGACCTTACACCGCCTCCGGCCTATGAGATGATCTGCGAGGCAAATGGTGGATACGGACAACGGGTCGAAGACCCGAAAGAATTGATACCGGCCTTGCAGCGAGCTTTGCGCGTGGTGCAGGAGGAACAGCGGCAGGCGTTGGTCAACGTGATCCTGAAGCATCCGTGACCTTTTCCTAAGATTCCAGATCGAGGATTTATAGCGACTCATATGCAAAGCTGTACAAACAGATCGCTGGCGGCAATCGTCCTGAAATCTTGACACACAATCTTCTTTCTGCCATATTGCGCCAATATAAAAGTAAATTCTTATCTATCATTTTGTCATTGATTTGACCTTTTGAAGACCCGAAAAGGGGGGAAAGAGATGGAAAAAAATGAAATCATCAATTCCTTGAACAGGGATCTGAGGGCCGAATTGAGTGCCGTGGAGATCTATAGCGCTCATGCACAGGCGATCAAGGAGGACGAAATCGCCCAAGGAGTCAAGGCCATTCTGGAGGTCGAAAGAGGACATGCTCAAGAATTGACCAAAAGAATCGAGGAGCTCGGGGGGTTACCGGCCAAATCGGGTGAAGCGGAGACCAGGCTGGGAAAGGCCCTGGGGGTAAGCTCTGGAGAGGGGAGTACATTGGAGATGCTCAAATTCGAGTTATCCGAGGAACAGCAGGCGATTAAAGACTACAGCGTCGAAATTGCTGACATCATGGATGATACCTCCACCATCTCAATGCTCAAAAAGCACCTCATGGATGAGATCGATCATGCGGACTGGCTCAAGTCAAAGATTGCGGTATTAGAGGGCAAGCAGAAATAAGTCTATTCATGGAATAATGGAATAGTGGAATGATGGAATAAGTGTTTCGTCCTTTCAAAATATTTTTCGCCGCTGCAATTCCTCAGCGACATCTTTCAGTCCATGTTTTTCCAACGTTTGCCTTTTGGGAATACCCGTAGCGACATCCCACCCTCTGAGTTGATAATATTGATCTTTGGCTTTTTCTAGATCAGCACGCTCATATTTCCTATCCGCCGCATCAGCAGTTTCATGATATTTATCCCGCAGCACATCATCCTTTCTGGTGCGACCATCCCGCACTGCGATGGCGCGTTCTAAAGTACACAGCATATCGCCCTTTTGATAAGACGCCGCTTCAGTTAGTTCGTGACCGGTAACGGCTGAAAAAAGCTGAGATTCGAGTGACGTATCGCCGACGTGATCTTTAGAATTGGCATTAAACACATAAGGAAAAGCAATGTCGCAAACCACATAACTATCCTTGAGAATGGCGCGTTCGTGAGCGCGTTTAACCACCTGAGGAGCCCACTTCCAGTTCAATTTTTTTCTATCCCTAGAGAAAAATTCCGCAGCTTCTTCCGAACCATACGCATATTTCATAACCGGCTTCAAAATCGGAATCAAATCATCGGGGACGGCGTTGTTTTCATTCTGTCCAATGGTGTCGGCCGCCCCCCAAATCTGTGAAATGAAATTATGAGAAGTGAAGACATCCCGGGTATCCAGTACCCACATCAGGGCTAATTGCGGAATCGCATAACCGGAAGGGAAGCCCCCCAAAAAAGCCCAATGTTCGCGGTAACCGCCAAATTTTCCCCCCCGAGGGTAGTAAAATTCACTCAATTGTTGCGCTTTTTCACCCAGTTTTCCTGCGGCTCTCTGACCGCCTTCCGCCAATAGGTCGCCGATACCCTCACGATAAGCAATTTTCCTTAATAATTTCTCGATAAACTCCCAACTACCGATTTTCGAGAGGGGCAAATCCGTCTCTTTTTCCGTCAGTACGCCTTCCCGATGACAATCTCCCAGCCACGGGATGATAGCCATTAAATCATATGCATTAATACCGTAGATGTCGGCTAGCTTGGCCGCCTGCCAGGAAATTTTGCTGTATCCTTTTTCGGGTTGAAGAACCAATGATTCCATATACATAAACGATTGAGCACACAGGGCGACACCATTGGTAATGTCCGGGCCCTTCACTCGGGTACGGCAAGCAATGGGGCAGGCATAGCAACCGTCGGGTATTTGCGTGTAACCGGAGGTGGGATTGTTACACAAATCCAATAGTTCGCCGTAAAAAAGCGTCAGTGCACCCCGGGGCTTACCCCCCCAAATATTATATTTAAAACCCGCTTGCGCTGGTTTAAAAGGATTGTTACTTGCTGGTTTGCGCGCGAAAAGATGATGAATATAACGGGTAATATCAACGAGTTTATCGGGTTTGGCAACTCGAACTGAGCCCGTTCCCCGAACCACAATCGCTTTAAGATTCTTTGAGCCCATGACACCGCCGAAGCCACATTGGCCTGACGCATCGCCCGAGTCCGTCAAAATACAGGCGATCCGGCCCAAGTTCTCGCCGGCCCTGCCAATGACCATTGCCCTTGATTTATTTCCATGGGTTTTCCAAATTTCTGTTTGTGTTTGATAGGTGTCCAACCCCCATAGATGGCTTGCATCTTTAAATTCCGCCTTGCCGTCATGGATCCAGAGGTAGACAGGTCTTTCAGCTTTACCCTGAATTACCAATGCATCGAAACCGGCCCACTTAAGTTCTGGTGCCCAGTGCCCTCCTACGCCTGACCGGTTATAGGATTCCACGGGCCCTGTTTGAGGCGCTTTGCCCAAAACCATAAACCGCCCGGATGTGGGCGCCAGGGTTCCCTGCAATGGACCGGTTGCAAAGATTAGAACATTACCAGGGTCGAATGCGTCTACCTCAGGCGTTACCTCTTCCCAGTAAATCTTCGCACCGAGCCCTCTCCCCCCCAAAAATTGAGGCATATAATTGTCCGTCGGAACTTCATGAGTTTTTCGTTCGCTCAGATCAACGCGCAATATTTTACCGACCCATCCGTAGGTATTTTCCATGGCTTTTTCCTTAATAAACAAGAAAGTAATACTCCGGCCCCACAGCAATAGTTGCTGGCAGAGCCATCCTGCCGGTGGAACTGACCAGGTTCAAAGGACCATGATTTCTATGACGAATTAGTTGCCCTGAATGTATGGATACCCCGTTTTTAGTCCTGACTCAGATGTTTTATAGTGAAGCGCACCATAGGGACAAAACTTGACACACTGCGGGTCTCCATGACACAGATGACATTTAATACAAACATCATCTTCAGGATCATACCTCGGTCTTGGGAGATTAAAGACTTCCTCGCATGCTTCGATACATTGTTCACATCCAATACAGAGATCCGGGTCGATGTCTCTGGCATACGT
>CP070700.1:1321216-1327203 GCA_020349865.1 Desulfobacteraceae bacterium | reverse complement strand
CGTTTTCCAACGGTTTCCATGGCGGTAGAGCAGGCATCCAGAATTTTCATGGGATCGGCCCCCCCATCCAGCAATTGTCTGGCCCTTTGCAGCGCAGCTGCCTCTTGCATTTCTACCATGGCATGGATCAATGCTTCCGTCATTAATCAATTCCTTTTCCAGTGTTTGCTCAAGCTCGCTAAATATTCAATAAATTGATTATCAATAATTAAACTTTATTTTTGTGTCAACAGCTTTTTATCAGGCCAATCAGGTTTGAAAGTTACTTACGAATGCGTTTTGCTTAATGATTTTAGAGAGTTTTTAATGCCGCATCTGTTTATGATTTTGCTTTTTTATGAGATACCGTGCTTACTTTATAAAAAATAGTCAATATATTGATATACTAAATATTGATTTTATTTTTGCGATAGGATAATAGGGTGATATTATGGCTGAACTCACTTACAAAAGCGATTTGAGCATTGATGAAAAAGTCCTGATGAGCATTGTAAGGGCAGCAGAAACCTTCAAGAGAGGTCATTCCGGTATATTCAGGAATTACGGACTTTCATTTCCGCAGTACAACGTTCTGAGGGTTCTCGAGGCTTCCAAGAACGGCCAGAATAAGATGAGCGATGTGAGCCGGATTATGCTCGTTCCGGGTGCCAATATTACCGGCATCGCCAAGCGGCTGGCAAAGGACGGATTCATTCTCAAGAAATCTGACCCCAGAGATGAACGCGTAACCCTGCTTGAAATTACACCAAAGGGCAAAAGGACGCTCAAGCATATTGAAAAAGAAAAAGACGATTCACTGGAACTGATGTTGAAGAATTTATCCAAAACTGAAAAGCTCGAGCTCTTGGGCAAGGTCAGACGAATCTTAAAGAACGGGATGTCGTTCAAGCGATAACCTCTAAATTGCAACCGATATATTAGCTCACCACAGCCAGAACATTATCTTACCGTGTTAGAGATCTTATAATTTTTATTTAACCTATTCTGAAGATATTTTTCAGCTAAATGCAAGCTGCAATGCGCAAACACATTGAGAATACTCAAGTGGCATTCGTTAGCGTGAAGCCGTGCGCTACCGCTTTGCGCTAATCGCACGAGTTTCTCGTAGCGGAACATCGCTTTATCCCATCCGAAAACAAACATAAACATGCAACAAGGCTCAAAATCAATCACGGTAAAGGTTCGGACGATTCTGACACTGAAGCAGGTCCTTGGCCAAGGCGAAATCGAGCTGTCTATTGCTGAAAGAAGCACCCTGGCCGAGCTTCTTGCGACGATGGTGGACAGATGGGGAGATGAATTGGCATCCTGTTTATTCGAACCCAAAAGCAAAAACGTGCTGCCCTATATTCGATTAATGGTTAACGGTCGAGACATTGCCTTTCTCAATAAAATGGAAACAGTCCTTCAGAATGGAGACGAGGTTTTGATACTGCCCCCTGTTTCCGGAGGCTGAACAAGGCACGAATTTTTCGTAAAATGGCAAACAGATAACCCTAAAGATGGAGGTGAAAAATGTACCAAGGTGGATATTCCGGGAAGATTTTGCGGATCAATCTGACGGATCAAACTGCAAAAGAAGAAGAATTGCCCTTGCAAGTCGCCAGGGATTTTATCGGAGGCGCGGGATTCGGAATTAAATACCTCTTCGATGAACTCAAGGCCGGAACGGATTCTTTAGGCCCTGAAAACAAACTGATTTTTGCTTCCGGTCCCTTATCCGGAACCAGCGTTCCCTGTGCTAGCCGGATGGCGGTTACCGGCAAATCACCACTCACGGGAGCGGTGGGCATGGCGCTATCAGGCGGACATTTTCCGGTTGAACTGAAATTTGCGGGTTACGACGCGCTGATTATTGAAGGCAAATCGGAAAAGCCTGTCTACGTCTGGATCAAGGATGGAGCGGTGAAGTTCCGCAGCGCCAAGAAGCTGTGGGGAATGAAAACATTGGATACCCAACAGATCATCAAGAACGACCTGAAAGACCAGAATGTAAGAATTGCCTGTATCGGTCCGGCCGGTGAGAACCAGATTAAAATAGCATCCATCATTAACGAATGGCGGGCCGTTGGCCGTAAAGGGTTGGGTGCAGTCATGGGCTCCAAGAATCTCAAGGCTATCGCGATCCGGGGAAGCGGCGAGGTAGCCATAGCCGATAAAGAGAAGCTAAAGGACGCCAGAGGGAACTTTATGAATGCGATGAAGGAAAGCCCCGTGCTTTATCCTACATTTTCAAAACTCGGTACCCCCATGGTGGTAGACCATACTTGCGCCATGGGTATTTTCCCGACCAAGAACTTTTCAACCACGGGTGAGTACGAGCCGGTGGACAAACTCGGGGTTGAGGTTCAGCAAACACGCATTGTGGGTTCTGAAGCCTGCTATAACTGCCCTGTGGGTTGCAGCCAGATAAAACTGGCCAAAACAGGGTCTTATGCCGGGATACTTACCGAAGGGCCTGAGTTTGAGACCATGTTTTCCCTGGGCGGTGCCACCGGGGTTGAAAACTTCGATGCCGTCATTGCGGCGGACCGTCTGGCCGACGAACTGGGGCTGGATACGATTTCTTCGGGGGTGACGATCGCATTTGCTATGGAGCTCTATGAAAAAGGTATCCTGAGCAAAGAGGATACGGGGGGCTTGGAGCTCAATTTCGGTAACGATGAAGCCATGCTCGCCATCATCCAACAGATGGCTTATCGGGAAGGGATCGGTGATTTACTGGCAGACGGGGCTAAAGCGGCGGCGGAAAAAATCGGAAAAGGCACAGAAAAATACGCTATGCACGTCAAGGGCCTGGAGCTTCCCGCCTATGATGTGCGCGGGGCCAAGGCGCACGGTCTCGGCTACGCCACCTCCTTTACCGGCGCGGATCATTGCAGGGGATATGCCTTTCAGGAAATCTTTGGAATTCCGGTCCCCCGCGAAGTGGACCGGTTTGCTGTCGAAGGCAAGGGCGAGCTTACCAAGTGGAACCAGGATATTCGCACGGCAACCACGGATGCACCGACCATGTGCGCCTTCCTCCTGGACATGGCTGTCGTCGGCATAGCGACAGAGAATACGGCCGCACTGATGGAGGCTGTGACCGGACTGAAATTGACTCCCGAAGAGGTCATGCAGGTTGGGGAACGCATCAACAATCTGGCGCGGGCCTTCAACGTGCGGGAAGGATTTACCAGAGCGGATGACACACTACCCGAAAGACTCATGACCGAACCCCTGAAGGCGGGCGCTTCCAAGGGGCACTTTATCAGCAAGGAAGAATTGGCGCAGATGCTGGATGAATATTACACTGCCAGAGGGTGGGATCTTAACACGGGCGCTCCTACGCGGGAAAAACTCACCGAGCTCGGTCTTGAATATGTAGCTGATATCTTGACATCGTAAAGTGAGATGGAGGCCCTATTGATGAAAAACATTCCAAGCCCGGGAGGATAGAAATGGAAATTAAAGCCGCGGTTGTTTTTGAAAAATCGGAAAATTTCAGTATCGAGCAACTGCAACTCAGTGATCCGAACGATGATGAAGTCCTGGTTCGCATCGTCGGCACCGGCATCTGCCACACGGATCTTGCCGGTCGGGAGCAGTATTTGCCGATCCCAGCCGAGCGCGCCTTCCCAGCTGTCTTCGGACACGAAGGGGCCGGCGTGGTGGAAACGGTGGGGGCACGTGTGACCAAGGTAAAACCGGGTGATCATGTGGCATTGAGCTGGGACTTTTGCGGGGTCTGCCCGTCGTGCAAGTCGGGTAACGAACCCTATTGCAACGATCTTTTCCTTTACAATTTCAACGGTGCCCGCCCGGACGGCACGACAACCTTACGCAGGGGTGATCAAGTTGTCTACGGGTCCTTTTTTTGCCAGTCTTCCCTCGCTAATTTCGCGCTGGCCAACGAAAGAAATATCTTCAAGGTGAGAAAAGACGTTCCCATCGAAATTATTGGACCCCAGGGATGTGGCATCCGAACCGGTGCGGGCGCGGTCATGAATACCCTTCGCCCCAACCCCGGTGCTTCCATCGCGATATTCGGCGTCGGCCCGGTGGGTATGAGCGCTGTTCTGGCTGCGGTGGTGTGCGGCTGCACTACTATCATTGCCGTGGATGTCATTCCAGACCGTCTCGAAAAGGCCAAGGAATTCGGCGCCACGCATATTATCAATGCAAGCGAAGAAGATCCCGTTGACGCGATCCGTGATATTACCGGTGGGGGGGCGGGGTTTACCCTGGAATGTGTCGGCAATCCCGCGGTGCTCCGCCAGGCGGTCGACGCCCTGCCGCGGCTAGGGATTTGCGGACTTCTCGGGGTTGTGCCGCCTGGAACAGAGGTCGGCCTGGATATGGACTTGATCATGAACGGCCGAACTGTTCGAGGGGTTCTGGCCGGCGATTCTGTTTCGGACCTATTCATCCCCAGGCTTCTTGATCTATACAGCCAGGGGCGCTTTCCTTTTGGCCGCTTGATCACTTTCTATCCCTTCGACGAAATCAATCAAGCGGTGGAGGATATGGAGCAGGGTAGGGTGATCAAACCTGTTTTGCGACCATAGCCTTTTAGGGCCCTAGTCGCGGGTAAATTGGTCGTTTTTTCCTAATTTTTAAATTATAAATAGGAGGTAACTGAAAACCATGGCAGACTATGAGGCACTCAAGGCAAGGGTAAAGGAGCTGGCAGGCAGAGACTGGGACGTGCCGGAAATTGAGGCCAGAGCAAAAAAGCTGGAAAAGGAGGGCTTCCCCCCCAAGATACTCAAGCGGGATGAAATGCTGGCTGACAAGCAGCAAATCCTGGATCGGGTTCAGCAGCGGGCTGAGGAATATAACTTTATTCTTAAAAATTGTGCCCAGGGGACTGCCATGGCCTTGCAGGAAGAATTTGGTTTGGGCAATATGGAGATTATTAAGGCTTTGACGCCAGTTCCCGGCATCGGCGCAACCGGCCAAGTCTGGGTGGGTATCACCGGAAGCCTGATTGTCTTTGGGCTTTATTTCGGCAGTGATGACCGCCTGGACGTTGAAGCGATCGGTGCCACTATTGTGAATGCCCAGAAATTCATGGCGCTTTTCGAAGACGAATTGGGTCACCGGTTATGCGCTGAAATACACGAACATGCGGTATTTGGACGCTACATGGATCCCGGGGCCAGCGAAGAACATATGGCGGCATTCGCAGAGGCCAAGGGGTTTGAAAAGTGTGGTCTGGCCGCGGGGATCGGGGCCAGGCTTGCCGCGGGGTTTATGATTGACAGCATGGCGTAAAATCATAAGGTCTTGAGTTTAACATATTATATACAATCGAGAACGCCAATTCAATCAACCATAATCAAAGGAGGTCATGGCATGGCAGGAGAACTTGCGAAATTGCTATCCGATTTGAAAGAACCGGAGGCCTTGGAATTTGTGGAGAAGGCTCTGGCAGAGGGGGCCGACCCGATGGATCTTTTAGGGCAGGCCAAGGAGGGAATGAATATCGTAGGCCAGCGATTTGCCGATGATTATTATTTTATCCCGGATCTTGTTTTTTCCGGGGAAATCCTGAAGGGTATCGTCAAGCTGCTTGAACCGCATCTTAAAAAAGTTGAAGCGACTGAACGTCTGGGAACGGTGGTTATGGGGACGGTGGCTGGAGATATCCACGACATTGGCAAGGACCTTGTCTCCTTTATGCTCGATGTCCATGGATTTGAAGTCCTGGATCTGGGCATTGATGTGCCGGCGGAGAAATTCGTGGAAACGATTAAGGAAAGCGGCAGCACGGTGGTCGGATTGAGCGGATTTTTGACGTTGGCATTTGATTCCATGAAAGAGACCGTCGATGCCATCAAAGAAGCCGGACTGCGGGATCAGGTAAAAATTATGATCGGCGGCGGTCAGATGAATGATGACGTCAAGAGCTTTGCAGGGGCTGACGCCTATGGGAAAGACGCCGTGGAGGCCGTTAAATTGGCCCAGGGCTGGATAGGAGGGTAAAATCATGGAAAAGAAAT
>CP070700.1:1317337-1321116 GCA_020349865.1 Desulfobacteraceae bacterium | reverse complement strand
TGCAAAGGAAAGCATATTCAATGCCTCTCCGACCTGCTTTCCCCGGACTTGATCCATAATCAGACGAATCTTGCGGGGCGAAATCCTAACAAATCTGGCCACTGCCCTCGTTTCCATAATAAAATCCCGAATTATGCACTTAGATTTTAGCGCTCAGTTTATTTCTTCTTACCTTTCAACCTGGATTTCTTGTCCCCAGCGTGTCCGTAAAAGGTCCTTGTTGGAGCAAATTCACCCAGTTTATGTCCCACCATGTCTTCAGTAACAAACACAGGCAGAAATTTCCTGCCATTATGCACCGCAAATGTTAGTCCAACAAACTCAGGTAGAATTGTGGACCTGCGCGACCACGTCTTGATGATTTTCCTGCTCATTGTTTCAGAAGCATTCTGGGCTTTCTTCAAAAGACTTTCATCAACAAACGGCCCCTTTTTTAGCGATCTCGGCAAAATCTTCCTCCCCTTTGATTATAGTCAAAAGCACCACTTTATGCTTTTTTGGAATCACTTATTCCTTCTTTTCACAATAAGTTTATCACTCGCCTTCCTGATCCTGGTCCTATAGCCCTTGGTCGGCACACCCCAAGGGGTTACGGGATGACGACCGCCTGAGGACTTCCCCTCTCCTCCACCGTGGGGGTGATCCACCGGATTCATAGCAACACCTCGGACGCGGGGCCTTTTTCCTAACCATCGATTTCTACCGGCCTTGCCGATAGATATGTTTTCATGGTCAAGGTTGCCCACCTGACCAATCGTTGCTTTACAGTCCTGAAGGATCATACGCACTTCACCAGAAGGAAGTTTGATCTGGGCATATTTTCCTTCTTTGGCCATCAGTTGTGCATAACTACCAGCACTTCTGGCAAGCTGTCCACCATGCCCAACCTTTAGTTCGATGTTATGAATGTGTGTTCCCAAGGGGATTTCCCTCAAGGAAATGGCATTGCCTGGGCTGATTTCTGCACCTGAACCCGAACTCACCCTGTCTCCCGCCTGAAGTTTTTGTGGGGCCAGGATGTATCTCTTTTCTCCGTCCAAATAATGTAAGAGCGCTATATTGGAAGAGCGGTTCGGATCATATTCAATCGAGGCCACGCGAGCAGGAACTCCGTCCTTATTCCTCCTAAAATCTATCACCCGGTACTTCCGCTTATGACGGCCTCCTCTATGCCGTATTGTCATCCGGCCCAGTGAATTCCTACCACCCGTTTTTCTGATAGCTCTAAGAAGACTTCTTTCAGGTTTCTTTTGAGTTATCTCCTCAAACGTTGAACAACTCTGAAACCTTCTCCCAGGTGAAGTTGGCTTATTTGTCTTAATCCCCATATTTTGCCCCGCAACTTAATTCATATTTCACGATTTCTATGATTCGTCCTAAGTCGAAAACTCTCTCTTTAATTCCGCATTTTACCTTCCGAATTAAGCTACATACCTTCAAAAAACTCTATGTTCTCACCCGGAGCCAGCCTTACAATCGCCTTCTTCCAATCCGGTTTCTTACCTGCGCTTCTTCCCATTCGCCGGCGCTTGCCCCGCACATTCATGGTCCTTACCTCTAATACTTTTGCCTTAAGAAAGGTCTCAACCGCCTGTCTTATTTCTATCTTGTTGGCCCGTTTATGCACCTTGAAAGATACTTGGTTAGCTCCTTCCTTCAGCAGGTTCGCTTTCTCAGTGACGTGGGGTTCTTTTATAACTTGATAGATATCCACTACGAAGCCAACGCCTCCTCTATCTTTACTATGGTGGGTTGTTCTAAGAAAAGGTGATCGTATTTCAGGATATCATAGACATTAAGGCCTTGATACCGCATTACCTTCACCCATGGGACATTCTTAGATGATTTTTCCAGGTTCACTAATTTGCCCTCGGTCACGATCAGTGCTTTATTTACATCAAAAGCCTTCATAATTCCTACGAAGTTTTTTGTTTTAATCTCCGGGAGTTCAAAACTATCAATCACTGTAAGCTGGTCGGCATGGAATTTATCTGTCAATGCCATACACAGGGCTGCTTTTTTTACTTTCTTCGGGACATTATGAATATATTTGCGAGGTGTCGGGCCGAAGGCCACACCTCCTCCCCTTCTCGTGGGAGAGGCCGCAGAACCAACCCTTGCCCTGCCAGTCCCCTTTTGCCGCCATAGTTTTCTCCCTGAGGCCTTAACCTGTGACCGGCCTTTTGTGGCTGCGGTTCCTGACCTGCGACTGCCAAGCTGGTAAATCACAACCTGATGAAGGATATGCATCTTCGCAGGAACATCGAAAAATTCATCCTTTAATTCCACTTCAGAAACCTTTTTCTTTTGAAGATTAAGAACATCCACGACAGTCATCTCGTGCCTCTAACTCTTTAGCCGTTTGCTGAGTTTTTTTGGGTTCATTGCTATTTTTAAAAAAACCTGGGATCATAATAGGCGCGGCAAACGCGCCTTTATGCCTTGCAAATTTCAACAAGTCCATTGGGGCTCCCTGGCACCGCCCCCTCGACCAAAACCACATTCATTTCAGGTCTTACGTCAACTACTTTGAGGTTCTTGATTGTGACACGTTGACATCCCATCCTACCGGGAAGCTTTTTCCCTTTCTGAACCCTCCCGGGTGTAGCACTGCATCCGATTGAACCGGGAATTCTGTGGGAACGGGAACCGTGTGTCTTCCTTCCTCCGGAAAAACCCCACCGCTTTATAACGCCGCTGAACCCTCTACCTTTGCTAGTGCCGCTTACATGAACCAACTCATTGACACCAAAAACATCTGATTTTATCTCCTGGCCAATCTCAAAGATTTCAGGGTCATTGACGCGTATTTCCTTGAGATGTGTAAAATACCTTTCCCCTGCTGCCTTGAAATGACCTCTCAATGGTTTATTGACCCGGTTTTCCTTTTGAGGCTCATACCCTATCTGGATAGCATTATACCCATCTTTCTCAATGGTCTTCTTCTGAATCACAAAACAGGGCCCTATCTTCAGAACAGTCACAGGGACACTCCTACCCTCTTCGAGGAAATGCCGTGTCATACCTAATTTTTTGCCAAAAAGCTTTTTAACCATAGGTGGCCTACTCCGATTTACACCGCAATCCATAACCCGATCAAACCGAAGTTACAAACCAGGCGTAACCCCGAAACCTTCGGTCTTGCGCCCCTTTCCTTTTGTAAGTTCAATTTGCCCTGCTTAGGATGCTTTAAAATTCCCCTTTCTACTTTCCCACTGACTCGTTCTTAAGGCAGCTTGATTTCCACGTCCACCCCGGCAGCCAAGTCAAGCTTCATGAGAGCGTCCACAGTCTGTTGGGTGGGTTCCAAGATATCTAATACGCGTTTATGAGTTCTTATTTCAAATTGTTCTCTTGATTTCTTGTTCACATGAGGGGATCTCAAGACACAGTACTTGTTAATGACCGTAGGAAGAGGAATCGGTCCAGCCACTCTCGCCCCGGTCTCCTTTGCCGTATCCACAATTTCCATGGCTGACTGATCCAGCAATTTATGATCATAGGCCTTCAAGCGGATCCGGATTTTTTGGTTGGTTATCATGCCCCGTCTCCCCTATTCAACAATTTCACTGATGACCCCGGCACCAACAGTCCTTCCACCTTCACGAATAGCAAACCGCAACTCCTTCTCCATAGCTATGGGGGTGATTAAATTCACCTCCATCGCTACATTGTCACCAGGCATCACCATCTCTACTCCTTCAGGTAACGTCGTAACTCCCGTAACATCCGTCGTCCTAAAATAAAACTGAGGACGATACCCATTGAAAAATGGAGTG
>CP070700.1:1311145-1317237 GCA_020349865.1 Desulfobacteraceae bacterium | reverse complement strand
GTTAAATATAGAGTCAAATCAAATTTTGCAATTCCATAGTCAATTTTAATAGGGGTCAAAACCAAACCGGCTAATTCATTATCCTGCTTCTGGGGTTTCTGAAGAGCGAACATGACCTGGAATAGTGGTGTATGGCTCATATTCCGTTGGGGTTGTAAATGCTCTACTAACATTTCAAAAGGCAGATACTGATGATCATATGCCTCCAATGCCATTTTACGTATGCGGGAAAGAAGATCCCGGAAGGTGATATCACCTGAAAGTTGTGTGCGCAAGATAAGGGTATTGACAAAAAACCCGATTAATCCTTCAAGCTCTTCCCTGTTACGATTTGCAACAGGTGATCCTACAGCGATATCTGTCTGCCCTGTGTAACGATAAAGCAAGACCTTGAAAGCCGCCAATAGCGTCATAAAAAGGGTTACACCCTCCTGGCGACTTAATGTTTCAAGCGATTTGTACAGATCAGGGGGAAGGATTATGCCTTGATATGCACCTCTAAAGGTTTGAACCGCCGGTCTGGGATGGTCCGTGGATAATTTCAATAGGTCAGGAAGTCCGTCAAGCTGTTTTTCCCAATATGCGAGTTGAGACTTAAGGATTTCATCCTTAAGCCATTGTTGTTGCCATGAGGCAAAATCGGCATATTGGATGCGGAGCTTGGATAATGGAGAGGGTTTACCTTGGGAGAAGGCATTATATAGAAGTATCAATTCCCTTCTGAAGACTCCAAATGACCAGACATCAAAGACAATGTGGTGAACGGTTAGAAGGAATATATATTCCTTTTCTTCTATCTGCAGAATTTTACAGCGCAATAGGGGCCCATGCATCAAGTCGAATGGTGCATGTCCCTCCTCAAAAACCTGTCGCTGAAATTCGGTTTCTATTTCTCTCTTAGTTAACTCTCGAAGGTCAATCACTGGCAGAGTAAAATCCGTTTCTTCTGATATTACCTGAATTGGCTGCCCGTCATTGGCCGGGAAGGTAGTTCGCAGGATCTCATGACGATGTATAATTGCTCTTAAGCTCTGTTCTAACGAGACTATATCCAGTGTTCCTGTTATGCGATAAACCATAGGGATATTGTAAGCCCAGTTGCCGGGTTCCAATTGATCAAGGAACCAGAGCCTTTTTTGATTCAAGGAAAGGGGGAGATCGCCGTTTCGTTCAATGGCAGATATGGGTGGAATAGACGATGTGCTTATGGTATGATCCAGTTTGCTCAAGAAGGATAGAATTTCGGCTTTACGTTCGGTTAGCTCATCACGGATCTCTTGTGTCAAGGCCCCTTTTGGTGCATTGCACCTCAACCGATCGCCTTCTGCACGAAGGCGTATATCCAATCCACTGAGGTAGGATAAAAACTCAGAGGTGTTCATATCTCAATCTCCTCCCGGTCGCTCCCCAGACTTTCACCTGCTGCTACCTGTATCTGTTTTCCCAAGGCAATTGTTTTCACCTTCTCAGCAAGATCAGCCACAGTAGGCGCCTCGAATAGGCTGGCAATTGGCAGTTCCACATCAAATTTTTTGTGTAGACGTGAGATGATTTGAATAGCTATCAAAGAATGTCCGCCTAATTCAAAAAAATCATCGTGAATACCGATCTGCTGGATGCCTAATAGCTCCTGCCAAACCTCAGCAATATTTTGTTCAAAATCATCTCTCGGAGCTGTGTAACTGGAGCTTATTTCTGGCCGCTTATGCATTGGACGACCTTTAGTGGTTCTATCTAATACCACATTAGAACCTTGGGCTGCTCCCATATGACTTTGTTCAAACCTGAACATAAAATCTTGTGTGGATACCAACACTTGGGGTAGATTATTTGCAAGTATCCGGCTAAATACATCTACACCTTCCTCTGGTAAAAGCCCTGCCTTGAGGAGTTCTTCTTCCAATGTATTATTCTTATGGGAATCCAAACCTTCACTCTGCCCTTGGTACATATCTTTGGCGAAATGGTCAACATTTACACGCCTGAGTATATAATCCTCTATTTCCACCAGTGGCATTCCCTGCTCATCCATTATGGTAATATCAAATCCCAGGGTTTCTTTCTTGGAATTGCTATCACCCGTATACCTTACATGGCTGAATATTTTTCCAGGCATATCCCTTGATACCCTTATCTTTTTGCATAAAAGGGGAAGGTATTCGGCCTTTTCCTTGAACCGGCCGAACATGAATGCAGTGGCGGAGTCTAATAATGAGGGATGCAATTTATATGAGTCAAGATCAGCAACGAATGCTTCAGGAAGTTCAACAAAAGCCAAGCCTTCATGGGCATTGGATTTTATTCGTAATTTATTATGCCATCTGGGTCCGAACTCTACCAAACCAGATTGTGATCCGTACATCTTTTCTGTGACGATTCTTTCTGTTTCATTACATCTTGCTTCAATCTCCCCTATTTCAAGCTTTTCAGACAGATTCGCATCAATGCATGCAATGGCCCCCTTAACATGTTCCACCCATTGGTTTTCCATTGGATTCGAGCAGCTCACAACGGAAAACTCGTATCCATCCTCCTTTTTTGTCAGGATTGTCCTGACCTCTTTCTTTTCATTTTCTGATACTATCAAGGGCCTAAGAAAATAGACATCACACATTTCAACGGTCTTATGCCCAACATGCTTTTCTAATGCAGCCCTGGCCATTTCCAGGTAGGCCGTGCCTGGAAGAACGGCCTGGGATTTGATCCTGTGTTCGTTTAATACCCAGTGTTTTTTAACAGAAAGATGGGAAACGTAGGTCTCCTTGCCCGGATCATCAGAGGTTACATAATCGAATAAGGGATGATTCACTTCGGTTTTCTGCGATTGAGATATTGGCAGATCCAGGCTCTTTGATAATTGTTTGACAGCCTTAAGTGCCATCCCTACTTCCTGCCAGGTATCCCAGTTAATGGCTGTAGTGAATGTGCCGTCTCTGTATCTTTTATTGTAAGCAAAGGCATCCAGAAAGGCATTGGCTGAGCAATAGCCAACCTGGCCCATTGGCCCCAGGATTGAAGCAAGTGATGAACAAAGAATAAAGAAATCCAGGTGATTGTCTTTTAAAACAGTATCCAGCACTATTGTGCCTTTGACTTTAGGGGCAAAAACCTCTTCTGTGGTTTTCCTTGATCGTCTCTGAATAATGGTTCCATCCGGAAGCCCTGCAGAATGAATCACTCCATTGATTTGACCAAAGCGTGCTTTAGCTTGTGAAATCACCTCCTTCATTTGTTGCTCGCTGGTCACATCTGCCCGGATAATGAGCACCTCAGCGCCTGATTGCTCAATTTCCTTTAATTTATTTATCTTTCGGCTGATGGCATCGTCTTCTTCATGAGTTGATAGCCATTGCTGCCACTCACTTTCATCCGGAAAACTTGATCGGCTTGTCAGTATAAGTGCGGCCTGTGTCTCTTTTGCCAGATATTCCGCCAATACAAGGCCAATGCCTCCCAATCCCCCTGTAATCAGATACACCCCGCGTTGTCTTAATCCGGATGGTTTTAGATGGGGCTTATTCAATCGAATCGGCTCAAAGGTTTGTATCAAACGATGATTCCCCCGATAAGCAATGACAGTATCAGGGTTGTCTGTAGAAAGCTCCGCTATTAATTGATTTATAACTCGCTCCTCAAACCTTGTTGCTGGTTGCGGAATTAGAATATCGATACTGCGGCATGTTATATTCGGATACTCCTTAGGGATGACCTTGCAAGGACCTAATAATGTCGCCTTTTCAGGATAAAGCAGATCATCCCCGGTGACTTCCTGCATATTGTTTGAGATGACATTGACTTGGAGAGGATTCGTATGACCTCGTTTGCCAAGCGCCTGGGGTAGATAGAGCAGGCTATAAATGCCCTTGTCTAACAATCTGTCCGGATAATCAATGCCGGCTTGAGTTTCTTTGTTGGGTGTAATGGACCAGAGATGCCCTATCTTGGAAGGCAGCCCATCCTGCTCCTCAAGTGTGCGTATCAATGCATCATAATCCTCTTGGTTGCCTGGGTTGATTGTATAGGAATGGGCGCCGGAAGGGGAGAAATGCTCCCCGGGACTTGCGGTAATTACCTCATATCCCAATTCTTGGAGATGCTTAACCAATTTCAGTACAAATCCATGTGAATCAATGAACATCAACATGCGTTTATTGGATGCAGAAACCGAATCGCCTCCATGATCTGAAAGCGGCAGAGCTGATCGCTTCCATGAAGGGATGTAGAACCATTCGGTGATATCTGATTTCTTTCCTAAAGCCGTAGCCTTGCTCATATCGCTTATCATCCCTTTTTGAGGCGCAATCCAATAACTTTCCCGCTCAAACGGGTAGGTCGGAAGCGGAATTCTGTGCCGTTTTTCACCGGCATAAAAGGAATTCCAATCCACCTCTATGCCTGAGAGCCAGAGCTTTCCCAATGTATTTAACAGGAAGGCAATATCTGATTGCTGGTCTTTGGGATGACGTATCGAGGACAGGATAACATGATTATTTGTTCTATCCGGGCGCCGTTTTAGGAGGCTGCTCAATGATCGTCCCGGGCCGACTTCCAGTAAGATCTGTTCCGGATCCTTTAATAGCTGCTCAATCCCTGGTGCAAAGAGCACAGTTTTGCGTAAATGCCGGGCCCAATAATGTGCATCCGTTGCTTCGGCATCTGTGATCCAAGTACCGGTGACATTGGAGATATAAGGGATTTTAGGCGGGTGAAGATCAATGCTGCTTACAAATCGGCTAAAGGGTTCTAAAATCTCATCCATCGATCTTGAATGAAAGGCATGGGAGGTATAAAGACGGCGGCATGGAACCCTTTCTTTGGCAAATCGGTCCTCCATAGACTCTATAGCATCCGGCGGCCCTGACACAACGCAGACAGAAGGCTCATTGATGGCTGCCAAAGAGATCTGCTCACCCAGAAAGGGTTCAATCCTTTCTTTGGGTAGGGCGACAGCCAACATGGCACCCGCAGGCATTTGCTGCATCATACGCCCTCGGTCGGCTACAAGTCTCAATGCATCTTCCAGACGAAATACACCTGCCAGACAAGCAGCAACATATTCACCAATACTATGACCAATCATTGCCTGCGGCCTCACACCCCAGGACATCCATAATCGAGCCATGGCATACTCAATCACGAATAAGGCAGGCTGAGCCATAATCGTTTGCTTGAGTTGTTGTGTTGCTGATTCCGAATCTTGCTCGGATGGATAAAGTAATTTACGTAAATCAACACCGAGCTCGGGTTGAAGAAGCTTACAGCAATGATCAACCTGATCATGGAATACTGGTTCCGTTTGATAGATCTCTAGGGCCATATTCACATATTGGGCGCCTTGGCCTGGAAACATAAATCTGACAGGCCGATCAGCCGGCTCATGATAACCTGTGAAAACCCGCTTCGGGTCCATCTTCAAAATGGTGTCCACCGCGTCATTATGATCCCTGCATACCAATATCCGTCGATGCTTGAATGCACTGCGACCCACTTTAAGTGTGTATGCTATATCAGCAAGGGATTGCTCCGGGTATTTTCTTAAATATTCAGTCAGATTGGTGGTAATGGTTTCAAGGACTGTTGCCGTTTTGGCAGAAACCATTAGCAACTGCCAGTTTCTGGATTTTCCTGAAGAGCCTCGTGGTGGCGCCTCTTCTAAAACCACATGGGCATTGGTGCCGCCTATCCCGAAGGAGCTAACACCGGCCCTGCGGGGGATTCCGTCAACCTGCCACTCACGCAGTGTTGCATTTACATAAAAGGGGCTATTGTCAAAATCGATCTTAGGATTTGGCTTTTCAAAATGTAAGCTCGGTGGTAGTTTCTTATGTTTAAGCGCTAAAACGGTCTTAATAAGACCTGTAACACCTGCAGCCGTATCAAGGTGCCCAAGGTTTGTCTTGACCGATCCTAGAGCACAAAATCCCTTTTTTTCGGTATTTGCACGAAAGCACTCTGTTAGTGCAGTAATTTCTATCGGGTCTCCCAGATTGGTGCCGGTTCCATGGGTCTCAATATAACTAATGGTCTCAGGATGCACCTCTGCCATCAATAAAGATCTGGTAATTACATTGGCCTGACCGCTTATGCTTGGT
>CP070700.1:1307935-1311045 GCA_020349865.1 Desulfobacteraceae bacterium | reverse complement strand
ATCATGAATGAAAAGACTATTCTGGTTATAGAAGACAATGATTTGAATATGAAACTGATCAGGACCCTACTTAAGCTTAAAAACTATCGGACAATAGAGGCTGTAGATGCTGAGACCGGGATTCAGTTGGCCCGAAAACACCATCCAGATCTCATACTGATGGACATTCAGCTACCTGGTATAGATGGATTGACTGCCACTCGTGTGATCAAGAATGATTGGGCGATGAAGGACATACCTGTTGTGGCACTGACCGGTTATGCAATGCCGGGAGACGATGAGAAAGTGGGGGATGCAGGGTGTGTAAGTTACATAGCTAAGCCGATTGATATCAAAAATTTTTTCAAAAGTATAGCTCAATTCTTAGGCTAGGCAATAAAATTCTTTGAGCCAAATAAAGTTGTTTTATGAAAAGGCCTAAAGATAAATACATCGAAGAACTGGAAAAAAAGGTCTTGCTTTTAGAGTCGCAGACTAAACATTTGACAAATGACCTTCGTATCACAAAAGAGGAGAATGAAGCCTCAACAAGGAGTTTTTTTGATATATACTCTAATATGGAAAAGAAAGTAGAGGAACGAACTACAGAATTGACGAAGGCAAATATAAAACTGAATGAGGAAATAGAAGAACGCAACCGAGTAGAAAAGGCCTTACAAGAATCGAATGAGGAGTTGGAACGAAGGGTGGAGGATCGAACTGCCTGTATTGAGAAGGCCAACGAAGGATTACGCGCTGAGATTGCTGAGCGAAAACGAGCCGAAGCAGAATTGCAGCTATCAAAAGAAGCGGCCGAAGCGGCCAACAGAGCTAAGAGCGAATTTCTGGCCAACATGAGCCACGAACTCCGTACTCCCTTAAATCATATCATCGGTTTTACCGAACTGCTTGTGGACAAGAACTTTGGAGACTTGAACGAAGTACAAGAAGAATATCTAAATGACGTACTTGAAAGCAGCAAGCATTTGCTCTCTTTGATCAATGATATCCTTGACCTTTCTAAGGTGGAGGCGGATAAGTTAGAGTTGGAACCCTCCAATGTGGACGTGAGAGCAATTCTGGAGAACAGCCTTATCATGGTCAAGGAGAAGGCTATAAAGCATGGGATCCAGATACACCTTTCTACTAACTTTGATAGCACGTCAGGAGCTATATGGGCGGATGAGCGCAAGCTCAAACAAATTATGTACAATCTCCTATCCAATGCCGTTAAATTTACGCCGGATGGCGGAGAAATAAGCCTGGCAGCGGGTTTAGCCGAAAGCTCAAGGCTCAGAGCTCAGAGCAAAAGCGGTTCATTTAAGTCTTCAGCTTCGGACTTTGAGCTTCACCGAGATTGGGTACAGCTGTCGGTGAAAGATACTGGTATTGGCCTGAAAAAAAAAGATCTTATACGCATTTTCAACCCCTTTGAACAAGTCGATGGGTCAGTGAATAGGAGTTACCAGGGTGCAGGGCTGGGTCTTTCCCTCACCAAGCGCCTTGTTGAACTGCATGGTGGCCAAATCTGGGCTGAGAGTGAGGGAGAAGGGAAAGGGGCCACCTTTTCTTTTATCATACCATTGTAGCTTTGGTTTGATTGAATTTTCCGGTACCTTGATATTCTAAGATCTCCTTACAATTCACATAGGCGAAGCATACTGCCTTTGACCTTACACAAGGCTAGAGATTCAGAATGCAATAGAAGATCAACCGGATGAAAAAACAATCGTGTTAATCCTGTATATCCTGTCTAAAACCTAAATATCCACCGATGTCTCCAATTTTGCTTCTCTATTAAATCTCTCTTTCGCAAGCTGAATAAGCCTGTGTATCAAGTCTGGATATGAAATACCACTGACCTCCCAAAGCTTTGGATACATGCTGATTTTTGTGAACCCCGGGATTGTATTAATTTCATTGATAACTATTTCGCCATTTTCTTTCAAGAAAAGATCTACGCGGGCCATCCCTTCACAGCAAAGCACTTTAAAGGTTTGAATCGCACAGTTTTGAACCTCTTTTACAATGTTCTCAGGAAGCTTTGCAGGGACATCCAATATGGCTCCATCTTCATCGATATATTTTGCGTCATAAGAATAGAATTCATCTTGGGGCAGAATCTCTCCGGGCAAGGATGCAATTGGATCGTCATTGCCCAGGACAGAACATTCTATTTCCCGTCCTTCGACATATTCCTCAATGATAATTTTGCTGTCGTACCTGAAGGCGTCATTTACAGCGTCCTCAAATTGTTCTCTGTCCTTGACTTTATTAATGCCCACAGACGAACCAAGATTGGCTGGCTTAATAAATAATGGCAGACCCAATTGATTTTTCACTTCATTGAAGTCATTTTTATTTAATGATGACCGATCAAAGACCAAAAACCTTGCAATAGGTATTCCGGCATCTCTGAGCAGGCGTTTCGTGACATCCTTGTCCATACTTACAGCAGAACCTAAAACGCTGGGACCAACAAATGGAACGTTTGCTAGTTTCAATAGACCCTGAACAGTGCCGTCCTCACCAAACGGCCCATGAAGTACAGGAAAGACCACATCAACCGGTGCTGTGGATTTTTGTCTCGTAAGACTGATGAGGTGTTCCGCCTTTTTGCCGGGAACCAGGGCCAGATTGTCACTTACTGTGTTTAACTTGATCAGCTTAGGATTATCCGCATTTAAAAGAAACCGCGAAGCATCAGCCAAATGCCATTGCCCTTTTTTGTCAACGGCTATTAAAACCACCTCGTATTTTTCACGATCAATGGCTTCAACAATGCTCTTTGCTGACTGAAGGGAAACTTCATGTTCTGCTGATTTACCACCAAATAGAATTCCTACTCGAATTTTTTTTGCCAATTTTGTACCTCCATGAGTTTAGTTTGCTTCGCTCATTCTGCCTATACGGGAAAGTAATTGTATATTGGAAAAATGGAATACGGTACGACTGATATTTGAAACTTGAAACTTGGTAACAGTTTAGCGCTTTGAAGATAATGAAAAAAAAGCCGTGGATATCTCTTTCAGAAGGGCCGCAAAAACCTGCCTCATTCCATTGAACGGCAGATTGGCCTTAAAACTCAACCCAGGACAGCCCCATAAGACAGACTCCTTTATAACAGTAGT
>CP070700.1:1304605-1307835 GCA_020349865.1 Desulfobacteraceae bacterium | reverse complement strand
TCGGGAGAAACCCCCTGCTTTTCGGCGGCGGCAATATACATCGCCCAAAGAACTATGTGGGGGTGATTGATTGAACCCAGGATAGATACCTTGTCCATCGGAATCCCTTTGAAAAGGGTCTCGACTTCCTTTAAAGACGGGCACGATACCCCCACCACCCCGATCTCGGGCGCCGCTACCGGGTTATCGGGATCATAACCGAGCTGGGTTGGAAGATCCGTCGCCAGGCTCACGCCGGTCTGACCCTGTCCGAGCAAGAATTTCCAACGCCTGTTCGTATCTTCAGGCGTGCCGAACCCGGAGTACTCCGCCATACCCCACAGCCGGCTGCGGTACATGCTGGGATGGATACCTCTTGTATAGGGGTAATCTCCCGGAAAACCTAAGCTTTCCAGGTAATCAAAGTCACCCAGATCCTCCGGGGTGTATAAACGCTTTTTAGAAAGGTCAGAACAGAACTCCCGCTCAGGAGATTTTTCAAGCGCTTCCTTGAGAAGACCGGATTCCCATTGGGTTCGCGCGCTCTTTATCTGATCTTGTTTTTCTTTTTGCGACATTCTTACTCCTTGTAAGCATTCGGCTCCTTATCCTTCTAAGTTAAATATTTTGGCTGCCGTACCGCCAAGAAGGGCAGACTCAACTTCAGGACGAAGCTTCCATTCCTTTATCTGATCCAGGGCTTCTTTCTGATATATGGCGGGGTAATTGGTTCCCCACACCACCTTCCCCCGCCCCCGTGTCTTGATGAAGCGCTTGATGGATTCATCAAGATATTTGGGCATATGGGCATCAATTCCCAGATAGACGTTGGGGAACTTCCAGGCCATTGCGATCATTTCTTCCACCCATGGCCAGCCGGTGTGCGCCCCGACAATGTTGAGCTCCGGAAAATCGAGGGCGATGTCTTCTATAAAAATGGGGCGTCCATGAGCGCTCGGCATTAATTCGGCTGAATGTCCCACCTGCATTGAAATTCCCACACCGAGCTCAACACATTTTTCAAAATAGGGATAATAGAGCTTATCATTTATGGGAATATCGAATCCATAGGTATGAAGATAGACCCCCTTAAATCCCAAATCTTTCACGGCATGCGCGACTTCTTGCACCCCTTTTCGTCCGGCAAAGGGATTTACCCCTGCAAACCCCACAAAGCGATCCGGTTTCTGCTTGACTGTTTCATAGACTTCTTCTACTGAAATATCCCAGATCAACCTGTTTTCCCGCCATGCCTTCATCTTTACGGCCGGCATACAGACCTTGTCAACGCCGGCTTCGTCCAGAAAATCAACAAACTCTTCCACATCTCTTCCCACTGTTTTCTCGGCCAGACCCCACCATTCAATAACTTTTCGGAATTCGGGGCTATCCCAGAACATCTTTTGGATGGCATCGTGTGTAAACAAATAACACATGATATCTACGACAGGAATTTTGTCAGCTGTCACGGCTTCCTCCTTTCTTTTCTCTTACCCTTTTCTAATCAATATTGATACGCCGCTACACGGCGGAGCACTTCATCTTCCTTGAAACTTTGGCCGTCGCTTTTCCAACAAGGCCTGCATGCCTTCACGATAATCCTGGGTTTGTGAAAGATAAATCTGAGCGCTTATCTCCTCTTCCAGTACCTCGGCCAATGTCATGTCAAATGCCTTGTTAAGCACCCTTTTGGCCCTGCCGATTGCTAATGTCGGCATTCTGGCCAGGCGGCTGGCAAGCGCCATCGCGGTCTTTTCCAGTTGTTCATGAGAAACGACCTGATAGACAAGGCCCATTTTTAAAGCTTCGTCGGCGCTAATGACGTCGCCCAAATAGATCAGTTCCTTGCTTTTCCAGAGGCCAATCAAGCGCGGCAGAAAATAGAGCGCCCCAAAATCTGGAACAATACCAATTTTTGCAAAAACTTCACAGAACCTCGATTTTTCCGAAGCAATGGCAAAATCCGTGGCCAGCACCAGATTACATCCCATGCCAAAGGCATCCCCGTTTACGGCAGCAACCCCCGGCTTTTCAAGGTTTACAAGTCGCAGCAGAAGCTCCTGAGACTTTTGCATTATCGCCCTGATATCATCAGGGGTAAGTTCTTTACCGACGTTCTTGACGTCACCACCGGCACAGAAAGCGGTCCCCTTGGCCGTAATGACCAGTGCGCGAAGTTCATCTGTCTGCGCTACATGCGTTAGGGCGGAAATCAATTCCGATTTGGTCTCTTCGGTTAACGGATTACGGTTCTCGGGGTTATTCAACGTAAGAACAGCGAGGCCGTCTCTTTCTTCGAGGATGATGGTTTTGTAGTCGACCATCTGTCTTCAACCTTTTGTTATAATCGTTCATCCGGAACGCCGGCGACAATAACGCCGCACACAAACCTTCCTGGATGCCCGCCCTGGTTGTGGGCCAATCCTAAACGGACGTTCTGGAGTTGTCTGGAGGGTTCCGCTGCTTTCTTTTGAATCTGCTTATAGATTTCATATACCTCACGCCCCCCGCTGCCGCCAACAGGATGTCCGAATGATTTTAGCCCGCCACTATGATTGACAACCAACACATCATCAGCATCCGGAAGCTGATTTATCGCCGCTGCCGTGGCGCCCCACTTTTGCATTACCGCTTCTCTGAATTGAGGAGCGATGGTGGCGCCCATATCGATAAGTTCTTCCCGGGCCCGGCCTTTGGAGCAGAACCCCAGACTCTCCATGGCTATCAGCTCTGCGATTGAGAAACAATCATGAATCTCAGCCATATCGAGCTCTTTTCGAGGATTGGTTATCCCTGCCATTTGGTACGCCTGGGCCGCCGCTTGTTCCGTTTCCGGCCAACTGGTAAAGTCATAATCCTCCTGATTCTTTCCCCAACCGGGTCCGGCTGAAACGCCCACGCCTTTAATGGTGACATAGTCGTCAAGATGGTGCGGTGCATATTGTTTTACATCTTCAGCCCGGCATAAAATGGCCGCCGACGCGCCGTCGGTCACCCCGCAGCAATCGTACAGACCCAGCGGCCAGGCAATCATGGGGGCTTTAAGGACCTGTTCCAGGGTAATCTCGCGTCGTAAATGGGCTTTGGTGTTGCGGGCGCCGCTGTAATGGCTTTTCACCGATATTTTGCCGATCGTCTTTCGGCCCTCTTCAGCCGTCAGTCCATACCGCTGAAAGTAGCGGGTGGCCGCTAAAGCATAGCGCCCTGGTCCTGTCCCGCCGGCCGGATAAATGGGATGAAATTTGTCGGAT
>CP070700.1:1290383-1304505 GCA_020349865.1 Desulfobacteraceae bacterium | reverse complement strand
TGGTGAGTTAGGACTACGGCTACAAATCCCTGCAAGGTCAACCCCAGGGCCTTGGGATCAATGACGGCGCGGTAGCCGCGGACTAGCCCGTGCTCCTCAAGCCTGCGAAGCCGATCAAGCATGGTCGAGGGAGCTATGCCTAACTGCCGGGCCAGATCAACATTGGTTGTTCGCCCATTTTGTTGCAAGGCGATAAGGGCTTTGCGATCGATGACATCCAAGTAAAAATTGCTCCGAATAAAGAATGATAAATCATTTTATAAACTGTTTTTTATTCGCTTGTCAAGGAAATTAGCGAATATTATCCGGTCAACTTCAGGGGATTTGCCATGACTTTTGATAGTTTCGAACTTTCCCCAAGTGATAAAATACAACCCGCCGTAAGTGAGCGCTGCCTAGCCATTTGACACTGACGAACCTTTATCCTATTCTGTCTTTATTAAAAAAAATGGTAGCCGTTCACGGGTTCAGTGTTCAGCGCCGGCCAGAGGCGGCGCTGAACCGTGAACCCTGAACCTGTGAACGCTTTCAAAAAGTGTTTGTCATTTTTTTGAAATAAAATGGGAAAAAGTATCCGCAGATTAATCGGTCTGACCCTTACATGGGCGGCTCTTTGGGCGGCATCAGGCTGCGATCAACCTCTATTCCGAGATGATCTTGAGGCCATTAAGGCCAGAGGTGAACTAAAAGTTATCACCCGTAACAATGCTACTTGTTATTATGAAGGTCCCCATGGGCCTGTAGGGTTTGAGTATGATATAGCGCAAGCCTTTGCGCGGCATCTGGGGGTAAAGCTAAAGCTCGTGATTCTGGACACCTACCAGGAGATGGTGTATGCATTACTGAGCGGCGATGCTGATCTAATTGCAGCAGGTCTTACCGCCATTGACCACCACAGGCAGGGCCTGGCCTTTGGCCCCGGCTATCTGGAAGTACACCGGCAGGTGGTAGGCCGGCGTGATGGCCCCGAGCCCAAAAGCATTGAAGACCTGTCGGGTCAATCGCTCTGGGTAAGCGCTGGCACTTCCCATGAGCAAAGCCTGATGAAGTTAAAACAGCAGTATCCAGAACTCTCATGGAAGGCGGTTCCTGGATATGAAACCGAACAGCTCCTGGAATTGACCTGGCAGGGCACTATTGCTCTCACCATCGGTTATTCGGATATCATTGCAGTGAATCGCCGATACTATCCGGAATTGATGATTCACTTCAATCTCGGAAAGGGGCAAAAACTGGCCTGGGCAATGCATACCCAAAACAGGCGTCTCCAGGATGCCGTCTACCATTGGTTTTCCCAGCCTTCAACCACCGCACTCCTTAAGAGGCGCATACAACACTACTATGAACACCTGGAAGTTTTTGACTATGTAGACATTATGAGATTTCGCAATCGGTTAACTAATCGTTTATCCCGATACCAAAAATATTTTGAGGAAGCCGGAAAAAAATACGGGATAGACTGGAAGCTGGTGGCAGCTCAGGCCTATCAGGAATCACATTGGAATCCTAAGGCAAAAAGCTTCACCGGAGTTAGAGGCATAATGATGTTGACCCTGGAAACAGCCAGGCATTTTAAGGTGAAAAACCGCTTAAACCCAAAACATTCCATAGATGCCGGGGCTCACTATCTTGCCCGTCTGCATAAGAGAATAGGCGACAAAATTCCTGAACCGGACCGAACCTTTATGGCCCTGGCAGCCTACAATGTCGGATGGGGTCATTTGCAGGACGCAAGAACTCTGGCCTTACGCTTGGGAAAAGCTCCAAATACGTGGCATGATGTTCGCTCTACCTTGCCGCTTCTCCGTCAAAAAAAGTATTACAAAACCTTAGAATACGGTTATGCGCGAGGGACCGAACCAGTGCGCTATGTGGAACGTATCAGAACCTATTACAAAATCCTGACCCAGAACGTGGAACGAACACATCAGGATAATGCGAAAGCAGCCGACGGCAATAACGGCAAACCCAGTGACCCGAAGAAGACAAATTTACGCTAACCAATTCCCTTCTTGCTTATCAATTTAAAATATGGGATACAATATATTGTCATGGCCTAAACTCACAATGTAGTGGAGGCAAAGTAAGTTATGCCCAGGCTCTATGTTTCAGAAGGACCCCTGAAGGGTCAGACCTTTGACTTTAAGAAAAAGACCGTTTTTATAGGAAGATCGTCACGCAACGACATTCAAATCAACGACAAAATGATTTCCAGAAAGCATCTGAAGATATTCAAGACGGGGGAATCGTTCTCAATTGAGGACTTACGCAGCACCAATGGGACATTACTCAACGGTGAGTTGATTGCGCCAGGGCAAGGCTATGAACTGACGGAGCAAGATACAATAGTTATTGGGAATACCGTGATTCAGTTAGATGGAATTTCCCCAGCAAAGGCTTTGGGCACTAAGGATTTGGGGCCTCCTTCTCCCAGGCCTGACCCGGATGAGCTGCAACACTCAACCCGAGAAAGACGCTCTCGATCGCCCAAGAATTTGCAATTGATTTACAGGGCCTCAGAGCTTTTGGAACAGCCGTTAGACATCAATGTTAAACTTGAAAAGCTGTTGGATTCTCTGTTTGACACCCTCCCAAGAATTGATGATGTATCTATTATCCTATTTAATGAGAAAGAAAAAAAGATAAAGGAAGTAATTGCCAGGTCAAGACAAGATAAAGCAAAGAAAGCAATCCGGTACAGCAAAACACTGCTTGACCGGGTTGTACAGGATGGCAAGGCGGTCAAAGTATCCAATACGACCTGCGAGGCTCAATCTGAAGATCTGGAGAGAATGAATACCCTGCAAATCCGATCCGCCCTGTGTGTTCCCATGATAATCAATACAAGGGTCAGCGGTGCTATATACGTGGATTCGCTCCGAGGGCCTTATGACAGTTCCCGCAAGGAAGACCTTTTGCTTCTCAACAGCCTGAGCGGTTTTATCGCTGCGGCCATAGAAAAATCCAGCTTGATTCCCGGTTGAAATAGAAATCCCCCCGTAAAAGAATACCGCAGATGCTGAGGCCGCGGAGAAGAGATATTTTCTCCTAATTTAACTCAGTAATTTCCGTTTAGGAAATTACTGAGTTCATGTACATGTTCGCCCTTCACCCAGAGCCACAGCAAGGCAATTCATTGGTTAATGGGGAACTATTGCTACTTGGGAAATCTAGTTGTCCCAACCAAGGGGAATGTCGTGTTTCTTCATCTTCTTGTAAAGGAGAGTGCGATGTATCCCCAGCATCTTTGCAGCCGCCGCCTTGTTGTAATTGTTTGACTCCAAGGCGTACTGGATAGCCTCTTTTTCAGCGATAGTCTGAACTTGCCTGAGGGAACTTTCATTGTATTCGGGCGTTTTCTTTCCACTGCGATACAGGTAATATGGAAGATCGCGAAGGTGGATGGTACTTTCCTCCAAAGAAAATACGATCCTTTCAAGGACGTTTGACAGTTCCCGGATGTTGCCGGGCCAGTCATAGCTCCTTAAGACTTCATCAGCATCCTTGTCTGTTCTTATTTCGGATACTCCCGCCTCCTCGGCCAATTGTTGTAATATGTGTTTTGATATAAGCGGAATATCATCTCTCCTTTCCCGAAGGGGTGGCACGTGAAGCGGTATGACATTGAGTCGATAGAATAGGTCCTTACGGAAGCGGCGATCCGCCAGCATTTCCTCAAGGTTCTGATTGGTAGCCGTGATGAGCCGGAAACCAGATCGGATAATGCGGGTTCCCCCAACGCGTTCGAATTCTTTGCCCTCAATCACTCGAAGTAGCTTTGGCTGCATTTGCAGTGGCAGATCCCCAATTTCATCCAGAAATACAGTGCCATGTTGGGCAAGTTCAAATTTGCCGGGCTTTCCTTCTGATCTCGCCCCGGTAAATGCTCCCTTTTCATAACCAAAAAGTTCAGATTCAAGCAGATCCTTGGGGATTGCCGCACAGTTGATCCGAATGAAGGGTTTAAGCCTTCGGGGACTCGCGTGATGGATTCCTTGGGCGAAAAGCTCCTTACCGGTGCCGCTTTCCCCTGAAATCATGACCGGAAAATTCGTTGCTGCCGCTTTGAGCGCTTCCTTTTTTAGGGACTTGATAACGCCTGTCTCACCAACAATACTGTTTAGAGTATATCGGGTTGAGCGTAGCGCCATGAGTTCTTGCTCATAGTGTTCCACCTTTGATTCTAATAGTGAGAGTTTCCTCGCGAGTCTGCCAACGTCCTGGATTTTCTTAAACATGACTTGTCCGAATACCGCAATGACTTTACCGTCTTTCTTGATTGGAATACGCTGAACCACCATGCTTTGACCCTTGATCCGGTGGGCTTGGTTTATCTCTGGTTCCCCTGTTTTAGCCACAATATGCATCCGCGTATTTTCAACGACCTCTGTGCAGTGTTTTCCGATCTGAGCCTCAGGATCGACTCCCAGGAATTCGCCGTATGGCTTATTGAAATGAGTGACATAACCGCCAGCGTCGGTGACTATCACCCCATTATAGATGCTGTCGAGAATGCGCCTATGTGAATCCAACTGATGGCGAATAGTCTCTATCGTCCTGGCTTGTCCTTTGCGATTGTTTGGCCCTTTTGGCATGGGTTTTGGTCCCGCCGATTTTACCGCTCTCATCTCCGTCCTCCGTATCAATTTGGAGACATGTATCTCCTTTGATACAGAATTTATACACGTTTTGTAGGCACAAGACAACCCAAATCTCCAGAAAACGGCACCTCCTGGTGGTTAACTACCTGAAATACAAGGCCCATCTCCCCCTAAAATATTTCTTTGGTAGGTATGCCCTGGATTTGAATTGGTTGGCGCGAAATTTGCTGAGTTGTTAGAAGTAGCAATAGATCTAAATGTAAAGAACTCACACCACATAGAGACTGACCTTGCCTGCGCACGAAAGACAATTCCGAGGATTTGTTTGAGGTTAAATGCCAAAAAGAGGAGATGCAATGGATATCAGCGAACCAGTGATCAAGCGACAGGAAATACTAGTCTTGGATGATGACAATTTTAATACCGATAATGTTTGTATTGTGACCGGGTCAGGCACCGGGATCGGCAGGGCAACCTCCATTGCAGCTGCCGCGAACAAACTGATGACGGTGGGTCTGGATATCAATGAAGTAGAGGGTAAAAGAACGCAGGAAATGGCCCGGGAATTGGGGGGACAGATGATTTTCATCAAAACCGACCTTTCCCGGGACGAAAATATAGAACATGCCGTAATGGAGGCAGCCAAAATCGGTACCATCAAGTATCTGGTCAATATCGCCGGGATTCAGCACATCGATTCTTTAGAAAATTTCCCAATGGACAAATACGATCTCATGCAACGGATTATGTTGCGGGCACCATTCTACCTTTCAAAATTGGTTATCCCGCACATGAAAAAAAGTAGTGATGAGACTGGCGTGATCGGTAACATGGCCTCCGTCCATGCACACATCTGCACAATCAATAAACCGGTTTACCACATCACCAAGTTCGGGTTGAGGGCCTTGAGTCAATCAATTTCTGCTGAAGGCGAGGGAAAGGTCCGTTCTTTTACTGTGAGTACCGGATTTGTGAAAACGCCGCTGACCTTGAATCAGATCCCCGCTCAAGCTGAACAGCGAGGAATAACACCCGAAGATGTGGTGCGTGAGGTTATGATGGGGCATTCTCGTATCAAGGAGATGATGTCTCCTATTGAGGTGGCGAACCTATTCATCTTCGGATTTTCGCGTTTTGCAAAGTATCTCGTCGGTGGAGATCTTCTGTTTGATGGAGGTATGTTACTTACCTATGCCGATAAGAAAATTGAAAAATCGTCCCAAAGTTAAATTCCCTCTATCTTTTTTTTTACATGCTTGACCCACCACACTGAGCCGCATTTGTTGCAGAGCGAGGACAACGCGGAATACGTTTGTCACCGTTGAGTGCCTGGAGTTTTCCTTGACAGGCAGAATTATTTGTATAACTGTGCAACTTACTATGAGGTCCTCATCCACTAAATGGGATGAACTGTGGAGATGAAAGTCCAATCAGTCGGAATCATTGGTGCCGGAGTTATAGGTTCCAGCTGGGGAGCCTTTTATGCGACTAAGGGCTTCAACGTAAAGATGTACGATGTTGACCCATCTCTTTGTCAAAAAGGTCTCCGCAGAGCCATGGGCTATGCTGAGTTCCTCAGGACATGGAAATTAATATCAGAAAACGCCGCTAAAAAAGCCATGTCGGATATGACGACGGTTGACGATTTGGATGAGGCCATCAAAGATGTCCAATTGGTCCAAGAATCTGCCTCAGAAACCTATGAGATTAAACACCAGCTATTCCAAACCATGGATGCCAGCACTTCGCCTGATGTTATCCTCGCAAGCAGCTCTTCGGGGCTGCTCATGACGGAGATCCAGAGGGTGACGCGACATCCCGAACGTTGTCTCATCGCTCACCCCTTTAATCCGCCCCACCTTATTCCCCTTATAGAACTGGTCCCAGGAGAAAACACGAGCAATAGCACTATTTCTAAAATGAAGGATTTTTTCGAAGGCTTAGGAAAGATACCCGTGGTCCTGAAAAAGGAAGCTCCTGGACACATCGCCAATAGGTTGGCCGCCGCCGTGTGGCGGGAAGCAACTGACATCGTTTTAAAGGGCATTGCCAGTGTTGAGGACGTAGACAAGGCCCTTTTTGCCGGGCCTGGCATCAGGTATGCGCTTATGGGCCAACACCTGATCTATCATCTGGGTGGTGGGGAAGGCGGGATCAAACACTTCATTGATCATCTCGGCCCCGCGTTCGAGCAGTGGTGGGAAAGCATGGCCACGTGGACTTCACTGCCACGAGAGGCGAAAGACGTATTGGTGGATGGGGTAAGTGAGGAGATAAGGGGTAAAAGCCTGCCGGAAATAGTTCAGTGGAGAGACGAAAAAATAATTAAGCTCTTGAAAGTTGTCCAAGGATAATATATACACCACCTGACAGTTTAGTAACTTCATCAATAATGATGCCAAACTTTTTCAACGAATTGAGCCTGTTCAACACACCAACTCAATGATATATTTGTTTTTTTAGCGCATTCTTCTTTAAAGTAACTCAAAAGCTTAACTTCTAAACCTGTACCGTAACGGCCCAACAAATTCATATTATTGTTGATGTCAAATGATTTGGTAAAGTTGACCCTCCCAAATATTGAAATGACACGAATTGGCGTATTTCTGAGTCACCTGACACTATCAGAACAGTTTGCATTGGAGACTAGAATTCCAGCGAAAGAAAGGAGGTGATTAATTTATATAGGCATGGTTAATGAGTCTAACAACTTCATTTTTCAAAGAAAAAGGAGGAAAAAATGAAAAAGAGAATTTTTCTTTTGGGCTTGTCGGCAATCACAATCA
Organism: Desulfobacteraceae bacterium; assembly: GCA_020349865.1. The sequence goes on along the minus strand of CP070700.1, from coordinate 1,297,118 downwards.
CCTGCTTCGTCTTGGTAGCTTTAAACCCTGCACTTGCGGCAGATAAGATCAAATGGAAGATGGGCAGCACCTGGACACCTGCCATTAATCTCTATTATGGTGACAAAAAGATGATCCAGTATGTCAATGAAATGACTGACGGGAGATTTGAGATCAAGTGGTTTCCTTCCGGTTCACTCATGAAGGCCTTTGAGTACTTTGATGCCTGTAGCAAGGGCGTGGTGGAGGCCGTTGGTGAATGGTCCAGTTACTGGGTGGGTAAAGACCCTGCCTTTGACTTTCTCGGTTCCATGCCTTATGGCTTCAATAATATGGACTACATGACCTGGTATTATCAATTTGGCGGTGAGGCACTTTACAATGAGGCTTATGGAAAATTCGGTATGCGATATTTCAATTTGGGATCAACAAGTTCTGAATCCGGATTCCGAACCACCGAAAAGACCGGGCCCATCAAATCTATTGCCGATTACAAGGGCAAGAAGGTAAGGACCCCGGCCCGTGGCACCATCTGGGTTCTCGAGCAGCTTGGCGGGACGCCTGTCAAGATGGCCGGCGGCGAGATATATCTGGCAATGGAGAGAGGAACCTTAGATGGTGCCGAGTTCAGCAGCCCCGGTATTGATTGGGAGATGGGCTTTGCCGAGATTACCAAGTACTGGAGCGTCCCCTGCTGGTTCCAGCCGGCATCCCAAATTGGCGTGATGGTGAATAATAAGGCATGGGATAAATTGTCAAAAACAGATCAGGCCATATTTAGAACCGCTTGCAGAGCGGCGGCTGTGGACGCCCTCACCTTCTACGAGGCAGACTCTGGTAGAGCCATTGAAAAGTTCATTGCAAAGGGCACCAAGATCGTCAAACTGGATGATGAGAGCCTGAAAAAGTTAGATGAATTGTCGGGCGAGTATATCATAATGGCGGCCAAGGAGAGGCCAGGGCTTTTCAGGAAAATCCTAAAATCCCAGATGGACTACCTGGATGAATATAAAGACTGGCGAGAAATGACCGGGAAATTTGGTTATGGGTTCCATCCCACCTATGTGGATAAGGTACAGGCTGCGTTGAAGGAAATGGGAATGGAATAAACGAGAAAGAGGCCTTTGGAGAAAAAACTTCAGAGGCCTCTTTAATATTCAACTCAGAGACGTACGTTCATTAGGCTTACAGCCCCGAGAGCGTGGACATAGGCAATTCCCATTGTCCGGAACGTCTATTCGGGAGTATTAGAGAACCGGAGTATTGAGTGAAATTGAAAGATTTCGGGATCATATGTTTTTTTGGTTTTTCAATCGCTCCAGCACTCCAGCATAATCCCCAGTATAACAGCCCCAATTGGACTCCTTCCTGGGTATAGATTAGAGCCACCTCCCCAGGGTATAGATTGGTAAGGAAAGGTATCCAGATGCAGCTCAAATCATTTTTACAAGGTTTGGATAATGTCAGCGAATGGTCCGGCAGGATTTTTATCTGGCTGATTGTTCCTCTTACCTCTGTTGTAGTGTTCGAGGTCATATCAAGAAGGGTTTTTAACGCTCCTCATATATGGGCAACTGAGGTCACGGACTATCTTTACGGCCCCCATTTCATGTTAGTAGCAGCCTATGCCCTTCTCTATGGATCTCATGTAAGGGTAGACGTTATCTATAGGCGCTTTTCGTTAAGGGTAAGGGGAATCTTAGACTGTTTTACTTATTTAGTTTTTTTCTTCCCCTTTTGCATTATTGTTTTCACGAATGGGATTTTGTTTGCCTACACCTCCTGGTCAATAGGTGAAACAAGCGAGTCTGCTGCCTTGAGCATAGTTCCCTTAGTAAAGACAGTTATCCCGGTAACATTAGCGTTGCTCCTGATTCAAGGATTAGCAAATTTTATTCGGAGTACGTATATCGTCGTTAAGGGAAAAGAGATATGAGTGCAGAATTCATAACTATCGGCATGTTCGTCGGGATTTTGATCGGCCTTTTCTTAGGGCATCCCCTTGCCTTTATCCTGGGTGGCCTGGCCGTCATATTCGGTTATCTTGGCTGGGGGCCATCGTGCTTCTATATGTTTTTAAATCAAACGTGGGGCATTATGGATAATTATATCCTTGTTTGCATCCCCCTGTTTATCTTTATGGCCCAATTATTGGATCAATCAGGCGTGGCAGAAGATCTATTCGATACCATGAGACACCTGTTTGGCCCCTTGAGGGGAGGTATTGCTGTTTCGGTGGTTGTTGTTTCTACCCTCTTTGGGGCATGCACAGGAATCATTGGGGCATCGGTTGTGACTATGGGTCTTCTGGGCATGCCGGTGATGCTAAAATACGGTTATAATAAAAGGCTTGCGGCTGGATGTGTTTGCGCAGGTGGCACACTTGGGATTCTCATTCCACCGAGTATTATGCTTGTTGTCATGGCAGACCAGGCAGCTTTATCCCTGGGAAAGCTTTTCGCAGGAGCCATTATCCCTGGCCTTATCCTCTCATTTCTTTATATTTCGTATGTTTTGATCAGGTGTTGGTTTAGACCTCAAGATGGTCCCCCTCTTTCCAAGGAAGAAAGGAAGGCGGTCTCTGGAAAAAAATTAGCCATCATGACCATGAAATCATTAGTTCCCCCCATGATCCTTATCCTGGGTGTGCTAGGATCCATCTTTGCAGGAATAGCTACACCCACCGAAGCAGCAGGAGTAGGTGCCTTCCTCGCCTTTCTAATGACCCTGGCTTATGGTAAGTTCACCTGGAACGGTTTAAAAACATCGGTGATCAACACTGCTAAGACCACCTCCATGGTGATTATCATTCTTGTTGGTGCCGCATGTTTTTCCAGCGTCTTCATGGGCTCAGGCGGCGGCGAAGTTGTAAGAGACTTAATCCTTGGTATCGGGCTTGGAAAATGGGGCACCTTTATTATCATGATGATTATCATGTTTATACTCGGGATGTTCATCGACTGGATCGGCATTATCATGATTACTTTTCCGATCTTCCTCCCTATTGCGGCAGAATTGGGATTCGATAAGCTCTGGTTTGTGGTAGCCATAGCTGTTATGCTCCAGGACTCCTTTCTGACGCCGCCTTTCGGATATGCCTTATTCTATCTTAAAGGGGTCTCTCCCCCGGAAGTAACAATGGGAGATATCATTTGGGGAGCTTTTCCCTTCTGGAGACTCATGGAGTTAGGCCTCATAATTTGTATAATATTTCCGCAAACAATCACATGGCTTGCCGATGTACTCGTGAAATAAACCAGGTTGGTAACACATGTTAAAACCCGGTAAAACCTATGAAGAAGTTTACGAGGCATTTCACTGGGACATCCCTGAGTTTTATAATATCGGCGTGGACATATGCGACAAGTGGGCACATCAAAGGTACCGCCTGGCCTTGATCTTTGAGAATGAAAAGGGGCAAGTTCAACAATATACCTTCTGGGACCTAAAAAGACTGTCAAACAGATTTGCAAATGGGTTGCAGGCGCAAGGGATAAAGACAGGGGACAGGGTAGGAATCCTTCTGCCTCAATCCCCTGAGACTGCAATTTCGCATATTGCTATATATAAGACCGGGGGAATTGCGATCCCTCTTTTTACGCTTTTTGGTACTGACGCTCTTGAGTATCGGCTGTCTAATAGCCAGGCTAAGGGAATTATCACGGATGAGGCTAACATCAATAAAATTTTGGAGATATGGGAAGGGCTTCCAGACCTTAAAGTTGTCATTGTGACTGGCGGTGAAAAGCAAGAAGGGCTGCTGGACTTTTGGGAGTTGATTGAAAAGGGGGTTACTGATTTTAGACCTGTTAGAACAAAAGCAGATGATCCGGCCCTGATCATTTACACATCAGGTACTACCGGTCCCCCCAAAGGAGCCCTTCATGCCCACCGAACCCTTCTGGGCCATCTCCCCGGTGTCGAGTTTCCCCACAATTTTTTCCCTAAAGAAGAAGACCTCTTCTGGACTCCTGCGGACTGGGCGTGGATCGGAGGGCTTATTGATGTCCTGTTCCCCAGTTGGCATCACGGCATACCAGTGGTTGCCCACCGTGCAAAGAAATTTGACCCGGAGGAGGTTTTTCATCTCTTGTCAAAATATGGCATCCGAAATGCCTTTATGCCGCCGACAGCACTAAAAATGATGCGACAGGTCAAAGATCCGGCCAGTCGCCATGATTATCAAATGCGAACCATCGGGAGCGGTGGAGAAACGCTGGGTGAAGAGCTCCTTGATTGGGGTAAAGAAGTGATGGGTTTGACCATAAATGAATTTTATGGCCAGACCGAATGTAATTTAGTGGTAGGGAGCTGTTCAGAGGTCATGGAAACCAGACCCGGTTCAATGGGAAGGTCGATCCCCGGGCATATCGTTGAGGTAGTGGACGATGTAGGAAAGCCCGTGCGTGCAGGCACCGTTGGAGAGGTTGCTATTCAAAGCCCCGATCCGGTCATGTTCCTTGAATACTGGAAAGACCCTGAAGCGACTAAAGAAAAGTACATTGGTGACTGGCTACTCACAGGAGATCTGGCCAAGAGAGATGAGGATGGATATTTCTGGTTTGTCGGCCGAAAAGACGATGTTATTACTAGTTCGGGCTACCGTATAGGTCCCGCTGAGATCGAAGACTGTCTTATGAAGCACCCTTCAGTGAGCATGGTAGCCGTCATTGGCAGTCCGGACAAGGTGCGGACAGAGGTCGTAAAGGCATTTGTCGTGCTCAATTCCGAGGTGACGCCAGGTCCGGAGATCGAAGAGGATATAAAGAAATTTGTGAAAGTTCGTTTGGCAGCCTATGAATATCCCAGGGAGATTGAGTTTGTCAGTGAGCTTCCCATGACCGCCACGGGCAAGATTATGCGAAAGGAGTTGAAAAAGCTGGAGATAGAAAGGAAATCAAGGTAGATGCCTAAAGTGCACTAAAAGCCTGCCCTGGCGCTATGTTTTTTGATTCAATGCTGTCTGCCGCACTTTAAACTCCGGATATGGAAATCAGATCACAAATCCTAAGTGCCAAGTCTGGGCCAGGCTGATCTAAAGTGCCTAAAGTTATTAGGGTTTTCTAATACCCTGTCCGCTTGCTGCGGGGTTTCCGCGAGTTCCCTCTCCCTGGGGAGATGGTAGGGTGAGGGGGCAAAATGAAGTATTATGCCTCTGTATACCCCAATCGCTTGCATCGGGGCAGTTGATTGGGGATAAATCCTTAAGTCTCTCCTCCTTCAGGCAAACGAACCACCAAAACAGGCTTTATACATCGCCTGAGTACACGCCTTGAGGTGCTCCCTATCACAGCATCGGCCATTATGCCATGCCCATGGGCTCCCATCACCACCAAATCGCAGCCGCTGGACTCGACTTCCTCCAGGATTTCCTCTACTGGATTCCCTATTTTCACAATGATATCATCTGTAATAAAAGGGCAATCGGGAAGTTCGCTGCTTTCATCCTCACAGAATTTTTCAAGGCGCGCTTTTATCGTGTCAAGAACTTTCTGCTCGTTGGCATCCCTGAGCTCATTCCACTTCTTCTCTCCTATGATGTTGATTATTAAGCTGTCAGAGTAAGGTGATATGTGCTCCAATACGTGAAGGATATTGATGCCTGCTCCATAACGATTGGCAAGACTTGCCGCATAACTAAAAGCATAACGGGCGTTTTCAGAAAGGTCTGTTGTATAAAGTATCTTCTTGATTTCAGGAATCATTTTAGTGCCTCCATCGTTTGAGTTGAAACCAATAGCTCAAAGGGCTGAGCGCATACCGTTCGAAATAAAAACAACTTGGATCTATGGGCAAATTTTGTTAGGTTGATTCTGCAATTAGTCTGGGTACATCGCCTATGCCGGCACATGACTCAATTGCATTAGATTATCAAATATAATTGTGAATAGATTTGGGATCAAGTTAAAATATGGTCTCAAATAAAAAGTTGTTCTTTATGATCTAACAATGCGGGAATGATCAACCAAAGATGGTCAAAATATGTCTGAAACCGAACGACTCATTTTAGGTATTTGTATCTTGATAGTGGTCTATGTATTGACAAGAAAGTTTCATGCATGGAGGATGAGACAAACATACATTCTTATTATTAAGGATCTTGAACAAAAAGGAGCCGTCGATCCCTCTTCAGCAATAGAGCTTCCCTACGCAAAAAAAGGCATATTTCGAATCGGTATGAGGGATTACCGGCCTAAGGCCATAGAATACATGCTCATTAGCAACATTATTGGCATGACGGATAGCGGGAAGTACTATCTAAAGGACAAGAGGGTGGGGAGCCTTAACGCAGATTAGACCCCGGGTGGGATTATGGCCAAAATAAAGCCTATGACGATTTGCCTCAACGCTCAAGATAACGTGGCAGTTGCCTTGATAAACCTTACGCCTGGCGCCGCTATCGGTCCAGATGGTATAATCTGCAAGGCATCTGTGCCCGCCGGACACAAAGTCGCCATTCGCAAAATAAAGGCTCATGATGCGGTGAGAAAATACGGTCAAATCATAGGGTTTGCCTCTAAGGACATACAGCCTGGTGACCATGTCCACACCCACAACATGGGAATGGGAGATTTTATCAGGGATTACTCCATAGGCGCGGACGCCCGCCTTACAGAGATCATATCCAAGGCAGAACAGGCCACGTTTAATGGCATCATTCGCAAAGATGGTCGTGTAGCTACGCGCAACTATATCGGTGTCTTGTCCACCGTAAATTGTTCGGCCAGTGTGGCCCGTTTTATAGCTGAGTCGTTT
>CP070700.1:1287227-1290283 GCA_020349865.1 Desulfobacteraceae bacterium | reverse complement strand
GATAAAGTGCAACGAAGGCGTATGGGCTAAATAATCTGATTTCCTGAGCCCAGACAACTGATAACATTATTTGGGTATACTGAAATCGACCGATTTTTCATGTTTCTTCATATAATCAAAACCAAATGAGGGCTATTGAATGCAAAGAGGCCAGTGATCTGAAATCTAATCAAAAACGATATTCCTTGACTTTCAACACCTTTTATCATTCTATCCTTTAATATTCCTTTCAATCATTTTACCTCTAACGAGGAGGTCAATCATGGAGAAACAACTCATAATGTACATACCCAGCTTCTGATAGGATATATTCTGTCCTGTCCGGAGCTTAAATTATCATCCCAACAAAGTTTAACCCATCCTGAGATTTGTGATGGAAAGCCGCGGATCTTATAAGATTGCCTGTTCATCCTCATTTAAGGATAAGTGTTTGTTATAAAGAAGTAAGCGATGTTTAATCTACACTATTATTGTTCAGCAGGAGATCCGCTTTTCCAACATGATAGGGCAGCAAGGCGATATAGTCCTTTTCGGATTCGGCATGGGGTAGTTTTTCGAAAAGATAGCGGAGGTACAGGTAAGGTTCCAGCCCATTGGCCTTCGCGGTCTCAATCAGGCTGTACAAGACAGAACTGGCCTCGGCACCTTCAGGACGGCCGGAGAACAACCAGTTCTTACGGCCCACAACAAATGGCCGTATAGCGTTTTCCACCAAATTATTATCAGGTCTCAATCGACCATTATCCAAATACTTGATCAACCTTTCCCACTGATTCAGCGTATATGAGACTGCTTTGCCAAGGAGGCCCTGAGGAGGGGTTTTTGCAGATGTTGTAATCAGCCAAGCATGAAACTCTTCAAGAAGAGGTTTGGCGTATTTCTGCCGCTCTTCATAAATCGCTTCATAACTTAATTGCTGAAGATTTGCCTTTTTCTCTATCGCATATATCTTTCTAATATACTCGAGTGCTTCCTCAGCCCTACTTTTCTTACCTTTTAACGACTTCCCCTTAGGGGTTGATTTTACGATGTCTACAAAATTTCTTCGCACATGCACCCAACAACCAACATGAATTACCCCCTGTTTATGATCAAGAAAATCATAACCACTATAGCCATCGGTCTGGACATAACCTTGATAACCTTTCAAAAACTCCGAGGCCACACTCCCGGATCTGGTCGGGTGGTACTGATAAACAAGTGCCGGCGCTTCAGGATCACCTCCCCGGAATACCCACATGTAAGACTTTGTCGTATTTGAACGACCCGGTTCTTGCATGACCTGAACCGTCGTTTCATCAATATTGATCAGTGGACCGGATAAAATATCGCTTCGGAAAAATTCCAGGAGCGGCATGCTCCTTTCCGCAACCTTAATCGCCCAACCACACATGGTCGATCGAGGAATCTCCACACCAAGACGGGCAAATTGTTTCTCCTGACGATAAAAGGGTAAGGCATCTACAAACTTGGCTGTCAATACGTGGGCCAATAACCCGGATGTCGCTATGCTTTTGGGAATCATCTGCTTGGGAGCAGGAGCAATCTTGACCGCCGGCTCTTCCGCTTCAACTCCTTCGCAGCTCTTGCATACATACTTGTATCGAATATTACGAATCACCCGAATCTTGGCGGGGATAATATCAAGCTGTTCGGAGACCTCTTCCCCTATACGGCTTTTCATGCATCCGCAGGCGCATACTTTCTCTTCTTCCTTCAGATCATGGATGACATCAACTCGGGGAAGGTCGGCAGGTAATGGCTTTCGGCCTCGCTTCTTGCGCGTATGACCCTTGATCTCTATCTCTTCTTTTACTGCTTCTTCGGCAGATGAATACTGTTCCGCTTCATCAAACAGCAATGCCTGATCACTGGCTTGAACCGATCTGCTCTTCTCTGTCTTGCGGCCAAATAACTGAGCCCTTAACAGACGAACCTGCTCCCGTAATATTTTGTTCTCAACTTCAAAATGATGATTGCTTTCTTGAAGGGAAATGACCTTCCCTTTAAGTTCATCAATGTTATCCGGGAGTGTTGATCTCTTCGAAACCATGCATACAAAATAACATAATACAATAGAAAATCATAGTATTTTTTATTAAATATCATGATTTTTTTATGACCACATACCATCAGGAAATTATCGAATAAGACAGGCTTTCATACGCATCTTTTTGATCGATCTCCAGACCCTCAATGAGCCACATGAGCTCTCTCTGACCGATCTTTACTACATCACTCTCACTATCAGGCCACCTGAAACGATGTTTCTCAAGTCTCTTATGCCAGAGACAGAATCCGTTTCGATCCCAGTATAAAATCTTTAAGATGTTCCTCCGGCGATTGCAGAATACGAACAGGTGGCCTGAAAACGGATCTAGCTCCATATTAGTTTCTACAAGAATAGACAGACCATTAATCGATTTACGCATGTCCGTACTGCCAAGGGCCAGGTATACTTTCATTCCCGGTGCAGGGAGCAACATTACACGTTACCCAAAGTACGGATCAGGGTTGAAAGGGTACTAGGTGAGAAGCCCTCACCAATTTCGATTCGATACTTATCAATGATAAGTTTGATGGGTGCTTCATTATGATGAGGTGGTTGCGATCGGAGTGATTGTTCCATTATTGGAACAAATGTTACGGGGGCTGACTTCTTTACCAGCTTACACTTCCAGTAAGTAAATTGATGTCGTATTAGATCCTTTTGCCTGCAATACTCCGTTTGGGTCAAACCACTGCTTTTCCAGGCGTTGATATGGGATGTCCAGACTCGTTGTTTTTCTCTGTTCCTCTCTTCTCTCGTTTGCTCAGCCATTGAATCCTCCTTATTTTGGATTTATGGCTTAAGCTTGACATATCCATTACACCTTGTGAAGATGGGGTTTATTGAGCGATTACAATTTTGAGGATATTATTGGTGTGTGAATCTAACCTTTCTAAAGCAACAAAAATCCTTAAGGAATGTGGTGCTGATGGATGAGTGGTGAAATATGAAAACGGACTGGCTGCACTTTCATGAAAGCCGTGGGACTGATTCCAGGTTTCTATTC
>CP070700.1:1277937-1287127 GCA_020349865.1 Desulfobacteraceae bacterium | reverse complement strand
GGATCGGCACGGGGTAAATTTCTTCGCTGAATTTCCCATCATCTAATGCACCAATAGCTTTCCGTTGGCTTCTCAATGCCCATTCATCAGCTTCCTGGCGCGAAATGTGTTCGTTCTTTGCAGCTTTTTCGGCCCAGCTCATCATGGAACTGAGTTCGCCAAACCTGTCAGTAGGCTGGGACATGACTCTCGCACGCTGTATCCTGTCATAGACGGGTATCCCCCATATGGAAAGAGCTCCGTGTCCTTTTGGCATGAAACCCCATTTTTCATCTACTTTTCCGCCCAGGCCCCATTTGATATGACCCGGAACGTATAGTTCTGCCTGGCTCATACTATCCATTCCGCCGGCAACGATGATATTTGCGTTGTCGGTTTGGATTTTCATTACTCCGAAAAAAATTGCATCCAGGCCTGAGCAACAACGACGATCTATTGTTACCCCCGGAACTTCATTGGGCCACCCGGCCTCAAGAACCGCCATGCGGGCCCCGTTTGCGCACTCACCGTTCTGGTATGACTGGGCCATGATCACGTCATCTACAAGGACAGGCTCGGTTTTGGCCCTTTTTACTGCCTCATTCAGAACCAGGCTGGCTAATTTGTATACCGGAACATCCTTTAAGGTGCCTCCGTACCTCCCTATGGGAGTCCGCACTCCGCTTACAATAACAACGTTTTTCAATTCTAATCTCCTCTACTTAATTGGACTTCCAGCAGAAAACTCACCCATAATACTACCCCAAAAATATAAAACAATTATAATATAGTTGGCAAGGTCCGACGAATAGTGTTTTTTGGCAAATCCTAAGATTGACACTCAACGGTATCTCTGATAGTAATTCTTTCAAATGCCTGGGTGGCGGAATTGGTAGACGCAAGGGACTTAAAATCCCTCGGAGCTAAGTCTCTGTACGAGTTCGATTCTCGTCCCAGGCACCAGAAATAATTAAGGATTTGGGATTTCCCCAAATCCTTTTTTATCATCAATTTTGTGTATTGTGCCCGTAATTGTGCCCATTTGTGCCTGTAGATACGCCTCTTGCCTTTGTGCCGCAAGTCTCAAATCGGCATCATTCACTATATTATACCTCTCAAATACACTCCAGCGGATCAAGAGTTTCTTCTAATCATGGAAAAAGTGAGTTTTGTATGCTGTGCCAGACATGGAAGAGAGTGCTCATTAAGTTACCTCCTTTTTTGTTTTGAATTTTGATTATCATTAGAGGTAATAGAGCACTTTCTTCCTAATTATCAATAACTTATTCGTATTTATGAGCGAAAACACCTTGGATTAAATACCTTCGATTTATCCGTTTTAAAATTAACTCTAGAAGTTTATCTTTTTCAAGAAAGGACATGGTGATGTGTAGTCTTTTTTCAAGAGCGGTGTGCTTTTTTAACACACGTTTGGCTTCAAGCCCCTGGGACAATAATGTCCCAAAGAGATGTATATCACGATTTATCAATTAAAAGCAATAGTTTAAAGCAATTTGGGGATATCCTCCCTGATAGTTAATTTTTTGGCACGGGCTTTGCGTTACGATTTATCTGTAAAAATAATGTTCGAAATAAGTCAGGAGTTGATTGTGGATTACAAACAGCGAACGTTGATGAATGAGGTTGGGTGCACAGGCATCGGCCTTCATACTGGCAAAAAAGTCAGGATTAATCTGAAGCCAGCGCCATCCGATAGCGGAATAAAATTTGTGAGAACAGATCTTAAGAGTTGCCCGGAAGTTGAAGTGCGTTTCAATAATGTATTTGATACCACTCTTGCCACAACCATTGGCACTAATGGCTGCAAGATTTCAACCATTGAGCATTTGATGGCAGCCTTCTTCGGGCTTGGCATAGGCAACGCGGTGGTTGAGCTTGATGGCCCGGAAGTACCCATAATGGATGGCAGTGCGGCGCCTTTTGTTTTCCTTCTTAAAAGCGCAGGCATCCGCGAGCAGATGAGGCCAAAACGGTTCATCGTTATTAAACGGCCCTTTAAGGTTACCGATGGTAACCGATCAGTTTGCATATACCCGTCCAAAGAACTGAAGATTACCTATATGATTGATTTTCAACATCCCCTTCTGAGGAATCAGGAATACGAGCTAACCTTTTCGGGAAGAGATTTCATCAGGGAAATCAGCATGGCCCGGACATTCGGTTTCCTTAAGGACGTTCAGACGCTTAAAGAAAATGGGCTTGCCAAGGGAGGCTCGCTCGATAATGCGGTCGTCATTGATGACTTCAGGATTATTAATGAAGATGGCTTAAGATTCGAGGATGAATTCGTAAGGCATAAAATCCTTGATTTTATTGGGGATATCTCTATTGTGGGGTCTCCTATTATCGGGCATTTTATTGTTAAGAAATCAGGTCATTTTCTTAACCAGCACATGCTAAAGAAGCTTATGAAGTCAAAGAAGCACTGGAAGGCGTTGGCTTTTAAAACCCCGGAAGAATGCACTAAAACCAGTGTAAGACTACCTGCTTTTGGTACACTGAAACCAGTGCCCGCCTAATTATACACATTTGAAATACTGTCAACAGGGTCACTTTCTGAAACCAAACTCAGAAGGTGACCCTTTTCTATTCTCCCACCTTTTATCAATAAAATGAGACCACTGAATTGCGCAGCAATTAATCATGAGAAACAGTCAGGCTGGTTAAGGCTTGCATTTCAAGGGACGCTTACGTATTATTTCCACTTAGAATTACTGGTATTTTGTTTGCCCGTGTTATTATAAGTAGTCACAGGGTGATCTCCTTAAAAGGGCCAGGCATGAATATGAACATACCCATTCCACCATGGGATCGATTATGGCCCTTTCACAGGAAAGCTGAGATGAGTTACGCCTCTTTCATAAGCAACAGGTTAAAACCAGCAGTGGTAATGATTTTCCTGATGGTTTCTCTCATGGCAACACTGGCCCGGGCAGAGGAAGCGCGGCTAACTGATATTGTTGCGACCATTTCCGGTGAACATCTCCTAATCTATTTTAAGGTTTCAGACTGCTTTACGGACGAGATGAAGAAGGCCATTGAAAATGGAATCAATACGACGTTTACGTTTTTTGTAACGCTTTATGAAGTGAGGGACTTCCAGTGGGATAACAAGCTAGCTGATCTGCGCGTAAGGCATGATATCGTGTATGATAATCTTAAAAAGGTTTACAAGGTCAGACTTTCAGAGAGAGATAATAAAGCTATTCACGTTGAAGACTTCCATGAGGCAAAAAATTTTATGTCGAAAATTGTGGGTCTCCAGGTAGCTGAACTCAAAAGCCTTCGCAATGGGAACCACTACAAGGTCCGTATAATGGCAGAGTTGGAGAAAATAAAGCTGCCCTTGTATCTGGATTATATCCTTTTCTTTTTATCCCTGTGGGATTTTGAAACCGATTGGTACACGGTGAATTTCACCTATTGACGAGTTCAAAATCCACACTATAGCGGGTTGATTCCCTATTGGGGATAATTTCGGTAATCAGCGATTTTTCTGTCATGAAAAACTATTTTGACTCCCAAGGACAAGATTTAAGAAGGCGGCGCAGGGAAAGATATTTGATTATTGCCCTGGTTATCGTTATTTCTTTCTTGACTTACCTGGGGATACGCGTCTTTGATCTGGGACTGGATCTTCCGTTCTCCAGCAGCATTCTTGTTTTCGTCCTGATCAATATCAATGTAATATTGCTCCTTCTACTTCTCTTTCTTACGGTTCGAAACGTTGTCAAGCTGCTGTTTGAAAGAAGAAAGAATATAATGGGGGCGAAACTCAGGGCTAAACTTGTCCTTGCCTTTGTGACCCTTTCTCTGTTGCCAACGATCATTCTCTTCTTCGTGTCTGTGCAATTCATTTCTTTATCCATCGAATATTGGTTCAACCTCCCGATCGAACGGTCTTTGAAGAACTCGGTGGAAGTTGGGCAGGACTATTACAAAGGGGTCACCGATGAAATCCTTTCTCTTGGCAATAACTTGAGCCGGGTGATCACTTACGAAGGGTTTATGTTGCTTTCAAAGAAAGAAGATCTTGAAAAATTCATTAATGAGAAACAGAAAGAATACCATCTGGCGTCCATTGCCGTTTTCTCGGGCAAGCTGAATAAGAGAACCATCTCGCAAAACCATCGGATTGATCTGAGTAGTTTTAAAGGGCCCAATAAAGAGACTCTGGGCAAGAGTCTAGAGAAAGGAACGGATACCCCTTATATCCAATCCTCTCCTCATGGAGATCTGATCAGTGGAATTGTACCTGTCTTTTCAAGGACGGAATCAAAGGCTGTAGTCGGTCTGATAGTTCTAACAAAATTTATTCCGGGCAGCTTTGTCAATAGACTGGCGGCTATTTCAATAGGACTCCAGGAGTACCGGCAACTCAAGATGCTGAAGAGACCGATAAAAATCAGTCATATGATTACGCTTTCCATTGTTACGCTTCTCATTGTTTTTTCTTCCGTATGGTTTGGATTTTATCTTTCCCGGGAGATCACCACCCCAATCAAGGAACTGGCTGATGGAACAAATCGGATCGCTTCGGGCGACTATGATTTTTTCATTGATCGAGAGGCAAAGGATGAAATAGGGATTTTGGTCAATTCCTTCAACAGAATGACAACGGACCTGAAAACCAGTAAGAACAAGCTCGAAGAGGCCAACAGAGAACTCATAAGAAGTAATTTTGAGCTGGAACAACGACGCCTTTACATGGAGATTGTTCTGGCCAATGTTGCGGCTGGCGTGGTTTCTGCGGATGCAAAGGGAAGAATTCTCACCATCAATAAGTCAGCAGAGCGGATGCTGAATATAACACCGCAAAGAATTTTCGGAAAGAAATACACGGAGATTCTTTCAGAGGACTATATCAGGATCATCGATGAGTTCCTGGGAGATGAGGGTCTTTTTCAGAAGGGCTTTTTAGAGAAACAAATCAGATTATCTGTGGAGAACAGGACACTTACGTTGCTCGTTTCTCTGAATGTACTCCGCGATGATCGAGGGAATTATCTTGGTCTCGTTGGCGTTTTTGAGGATTTAAGTGAAATCGAAAAGGCCCAGAGGATTGCCGCATGGCGGGAAGTGGCAAGAAGGATAGCCCACGAAGTCAAAAATCCCCTTACACCGATCCAGCTCTCTGCCCAGCGGCTCAAAAAGAGATATGGGGAAAAACTTGAAAGTACCGATGAAAAGGTCTTCCAAGAGTGTACCGAGATGATAATCAAGCAAGTTGAGGAAATAAAGCGCCTTGTGAATGAGTTTTCGAATTTTGCCCGTATGCCGGCATCTAATCCTGTTCCAGCTGATATCTGTGAGATCATAGATGAGTCGCTGACCCTTTATAAGGAGGCGCACAAAGATGTGAAATTCATTTTTAAGGATTCAAAGGGAATACCTGTTTTTAATTTAGACAGAGAACAAATGAAGAGAGTGATGATCAATTTGTTAGACAACTCGATTGAGGCTATGGATGGTGCAGGAGAGATCGTCATTGATCTCGATTATGACAGTGTGCTTCAGATGGTGAGGATCCAAGTCGCGGACAATGGGAAGGGTATATCTCCGGAGAACAAGGACAGATTGTTTGAGCCCTATTTTTCTACAAAAAAGCAGGGGACAGGTTTGGGGCTTTCTATTGTAAACACCATAGTCACTGATCATAACGGATTTATTCGGGTTCAGGATAACAAACCTAAAGGAGTCAAGTTCGTCATAGAGCTTCCCGTAAGAATTTAAGTAAGCAGTATTGTAAGTGAGTCAGGGTAATGGGCAGGTTTTAAGTCCCTCACATTTCGGGGTATCCTTAAGCCAGATCGGAGATTAAATTAATGGGGGTTCTTGGGCCAGACTGGAGCCGGATTCATTATGGGGAATCCCCTGGATTTTGGGCTCCACTTTTAGCAGTTTTTTCCATTTTATACGGCACCGCAGTAAGGATTCGCCTTCTAGCTCACAAGCAGAGGCGTTTCAAAAAAAAATCCCTTCCAGGTTTCGTTGTAAGTATTGGCAACTTGACGGCTGGGGGAACCGGCAAAACGCCAGCAGTGGTTATGCTTGCGAGGTGGGCGATTAAACAAGGCTACCGCGTGGCCGTGCTCTCCAGGGGCTACGGGCGTCTATCCAAGGCAAAAGTTCTTGAGGTATCTGATGGTGAAGTCATTAAGGATGATTGCCGAGACGGTGGCGATGAGCCTTATCTTCTTGCAAGAAAGCTTACGGGTGTCCCGGTAATCATATCCAGAAGACGTTTCACAGCCGGAATGTTTGCCCATCGAAAGTTTGGAGCGAATTTCTTTATTCTTGATGACGGTTTTCAGCATCTGGAGCTAAAAAGAGACCTGGACTTAGTTTTAATCGATGCCGCAAGGCCCTTTGGAAACGGTCATCTCCTCCCATGGGGGCCTCTGAGGGAACCGATTCACCAACTGGCTAGGGCAGACGTTGCAATCCTTACGCGTTTTAGTAATCAAAACACAGTACAAAAGACCACGGATTTTCTTAATGAGGAGTTTCCTGCAATCCCGATTTTTTGGGCAGATCACGAACCGGAAAAAGTTGTATTCCCCCAGTCAAATGAATCCCATGAACCTGATTTTCTAAAAGGAAAGCGGGTGTTAGCCTTTGCTGGAATTGCACGACCAGAGGTGTTCAGGAAAACCATAATTAAATTAGGGGCTGACCTTGCCTATTTTAGAGGTTTCAGGGATCATTACAGATTCAAACTTAATGAGATCCGGGAGTTGATTCAAATGAAGGAAGCGCTTGGTGCGCAGTACCTCGTCACATCAGAAAAGGACTGGGTGCGGATGGCAACTTTTGCCCCGATGTGTCCGGAAATGGCGTATCTATCCATTAAATTTGCATTGGTATCGGACCAGGATAGTTTCTTTAGAATGATTTCGATGAGTTATACAAATTCAGAGAAGTCAAAAATTGCATCCGGGCACATTGGGGATGGGTGAAGGATCTTATGAGGTACAGTTAGTGAAGAGGCCTGCTGTATTCATCGATCGTGACGGCACCATAAACGAGCAGATGGGTTATATTAACCATATCAGCCGATTTATCCTTCTGCCTGGCACCGCAGAAGGTATACGGCTGCTAAACAGGCATCAATATCAGACCATCATCGTATCCAATCAATCCGGAGTCGCACGCGGCTATTTTCCCATAGAGCTGGTTGACCGAATACATAACCACATGAGAGACTTGCTTGCAAAAGAAGACGCCCACATTGATGGGATTTTCTTCTGTCCCCATTACCCAAAGGGCATTGTGCCTGAATACAGTATAGTGTGCGATTGTAGAAAGCCTGGGACAGGCCTGATCCAAAAGGCCTGCGAGAGCATCGACGTAGACATGGAAAACTCCTACGTCATAGGCGATCGTTGTATGGATATGGAACTGGCTCACCGATCTAACCTGAAAGGAATTTTGGTTACTACCGGATATGGGCTTGGGGATATCGAATACGTGCTTCCACAGAGCCCTTTTAAGCCTCTTCATATCGCAGAGGACCTACTTCATGCGGTTTGCTGGATCATCGAAAAATGAAAAAAGATAACCGATAATGGGTTTAATGGTTCAGGGGTTCAAGGTTTAGGGTTAATGAAAGTTAACAAAAGAAAAAAATCAACTCTGAACCTTGAACCCCCGAACCTGTGAACGCTTACAAAAAAAAGAAATATAAAAGGTAAAAAGGAGTGGACATGGGAATAAGCAAAGAACTGTTGGATATCCTTGCATGCCCCAAGTGCAAAGGGGAAATTTATTTGAATGATGCCGGAGACGGTCTGATCTGCAATAGCTGCAAACTCCTATATGAGATCAGGGATGATATACCCATCATGCTGATTGATGAAGCCAAACCCCTAGATTAGCCTTTTGCTTGTTAGAAGATGAGGTCGAAATTAAAAATAGGCAAAATTGACCCGGATTTTCTTGGAAAGTTGATTGCTGATTTTACCCACAAGAAAGATCGGGTAATCATAGGGGCGGGGATTGGTGAGGATGCTGCGATCATTGATATGGGGACCACTTTTCTGGTGGCAAAGACAGACCCAATCACGCATGTAACCAGCGAGATCGGCCATTATGCCGTAAATATCAATGCCAACGACATCGCTGTCATGGGTGGAAAGCCTAAGTGGTTTCTCGCCACAATCCTCATGCCAGCGGACAGCAGTGGTGGCGAGCTCAGGCGTATCTTTTCTCAACTGTCCGAGAGTTGTAAGACATTGGGTGTTTTATACTGTGGCGGGCACACTGAGGTAACCCACAGTGTTAACAATCCGGTTGTGATAGGACAGATGCTGGGGGAGGTTCAAAGGGATAATCTCAAGCCCACTTCAGCGGCACGCCAGGGTGATGATTTGCTTATGACCAAATCATCGGCCATAGAGGCAACCGCAATCATCGCCTTGGAAAAGGCGAAGGAATTAAGAAGACAGCTTGGCGATAAGATATTGGCAAAGGCACAAAATTATCTCTATAGTCCTGGCATAAGCGTGGTAAGTGAGGCAAGCATGGTCTCCTCTATCAAAGGAGTACATGCATTGCATGACCCAACCGAGGGTGGTATTTTCACTGGCATCTTTGAAATGGCAGTAGCAAGTAATCTTGGAGTAGAGGTATATTACGATAAAATACCGGTCAGTGAAGAAACACGTATTTTGTGCCAGTCTTATGATGTAGACCCAATGGGAGCCTTTGCCTCCGGATCCCTTTTGATAGCGGCCTCGCCATCGGTTTCCAAAGATGTGATAAACAAGTTAGCTGCAGTGGGTATCATGGCAACGCTCATTGGGTCTTTGATACCCCAGGAAGAAGGTATGAGGCTGCTAAAAAAGGCGGAAAACCTGCCTTTACCTGTTTATCATCAGGATGAGCTTTCTAAGATCTTCGGATAAAGGTACCAGTTTAGCTGCTTGAAAAAAATCATTATGTGCCTATCATCCTTTTCGCACTATTATCAAACAGCTAAACTGTTACGGAGAAGGAAAAAGAAGAGGAAACTGATCCCACCATTTGCCTGAGTCTCAGAAAGCCGCATCCCCTTAGCGCGCATTGTTTCTTTCCTTGACACTCAAGTGCATTTCCCCTATACAAAATCCTTTGAGCAGCAGACTCAAACCACGTCCCGTGAGACTGTGTCGCAATTACTTTTTAGTCATTGCGAGCGACCGCAGGGAGC
>CP070700.1:1275166-1277837 GCA_020349865.1 Desulfobacteraceae bacterium | reverse complement strand
CTGTCTTCTCCAGAGCGTCGATCAATAGTAAAGCTTCTCCTCTTCAACATGCCGCGGCCTCGTAGTTTAACCCAGTTTGTGAAGTAGCCTCCTACAGCAACTTGAAAATCCTTGCTGCAATGCTTGTTTCCCGATTTTGCTCCTCGACACATTTATTAATATGCCTACGTCACAAAATCGCTCCAACCGAGTGTTTCGCTATGGTTTTCTGCGCCTCGCTACGGATTCTACTGCACAATCTGGGTTTAAGGAATCCAGAAATAACCTGCCTTAGATACTTAGCGTAAAGATACTAATTCTAAACTATCCCAATAAAAAGCAGAGTGAGTGTGGACAAGATATCTTAAGGTGTGGGGCTGCAAGAATCATGCGAAATCAAGCTGCTAATTTTGTTAATAAAATTCAATTAGTTACCCAACATCACAACGATCTAAACAGGTGAATAGGTAAGAAGAGTCAAGCTTATGTGTAAACACATTCCAACTTTTGGCAAAAGTTTTCACATTCATTCTTTCAGCCATCAATGAAAAAAGGCCCGTCAAGGACTGTATTTTTTGCTCCCCTGATACGGGCGATTCCTTTTTTTCCGGCTCTCCATCCTTTTGCTGACCTCTCTTTCAAATCCTCTGTTGGTGGGTCTGTAAAAAAAACGATTCTTGAGGGTTTTCGGGAGGTATTCCTGCTCTACCCATCCCCCGGGATAATTGTGTGGATAAAGATACCCACGGCCGTATCCCAGCCCTTTCATCAACGCAGTGGGCGCGTTCCTGATGTGCAGGGGTACGGGCTGTGCCCCTGACCTCCTAATCTCCTCTTTTACAGACTTCTCTGCCAAATAAATGGCATTGCTTTTAGGTGCCGAGGCGAGATAGGCAGCGGCCTGTGCCAATACCACTTCAGCTTCCGGAGGCCCCACCTTTTGCCAAGACTCAAAAGCTGCAAGGGCAACCTGCAATGCGTTGGGATCGGCCAGGCCAATATCCTCGGCCGCGAACCGGATCATTCTCCGCCCGATAAAAAGAGGATCTTCTCCCGCCATAAGCATCCGGTAAAGCCAGTAGATAGAGGCCTGTTCATCACTTCCTCTAAGGCTTTTGTGAAAGGCGGAGATGATATTATAGTGTTCCTCGCCATCTTTATCATATGACAATGCCTTCTTGCTGAGTGCCCTTTCCACTACTTCAAGTGTAACCTTGACAGGCCCAGCCTCCTGGCCATCCAAGGAGTAGTAGACCACCGCTTCCAGATTGTTAAGGGCAACACGAGCATCACCCTGGGAACAATCAACCAGGTGTTTGATCGCATCTGCCATAAATTGGATATCCAGCATTCCGAATCCCCACTCCGTATCCCTTAATGCCCGAAGTATGAGTGCCCTGATTTCATCCTTTCCCAAAGGGTGGAGAATCATCACTCTGGCCCTTGAGAGCAAAGGCGGAATGACCTCAAAAGATGGATTTTGTGTGGTTGCACCGATCAGGATAATAAGCCCGCTTTCCACATGAGGCAGGAAGGCATCCTGTTGTGCCTTGTTAAATCGATGGATCTCATCCACAAATAGAATCGTTGGCTTACCTGACTGCGCCTTTTCAGTTTTTGAGTCTTCAGTTACCTTCCTGAGTTCCTTTACCCCAGAAGTGACCGCGGAAAAGGCGTAGAAAGGAAGGCGGGCATACGTGCCCATAAGCTTAGCCAAGGTGGTTTTGCCAGAACCGGGAGGCCCCCAGAAAATTACTGAGAAAATACGACCGCTCTTAAGCGCCCTGGATAGAGGGCGCCTGGGCCCTAAGAGATGCTCCTGACCTACCATGTCCTCAAGTCTTCTCGGCCTCATCTTTTCAGCCAGAGGTACTTCAGGACTTTCCGTGGGACTGCTCATGCGGATTACTTCCTCATAGCTAATGCCTGTGAAACAAAGGCCAAAGTCCTATCCATTTCCAAAGGTCGGCTAATTACCAGATCTACGCCCAGTTTCCTAAAAGCATGTGGAGCTCTCCACTTTTCATCGCCAACGGCCAGTGCAATCGGTAAGCCTTGCCCTATTTTTTTTAATCTTGCAATTATTTTTGAGGATTCAAGATAGGGCACATTCAAGTCGGCAATAACCAAATCAAACTTGTTTTTCTTCAACAACTTAAGACCTTCCCCAGCATTAGATGCTAAAGTGACCTTTCCGCCCTTACTCAAAAATAAATGGCACAGCAGATCTTTAAATATGCCCCCAGCTGATATGATTAAGAAATGCGAATTTTTAATCCTGTTTCTGGCGACTCTGGCCTTAGGTGATGGGGGTTTTTTTGCAATGGGAAGCTTTATAATAAACGTGGACCCTTGCCCAACATTGCTCATCACCTCGATTTCTCCCCAATGCTGATCAATAATGGCGTAATCTTTACTTAAGCCCAGGCCCAGCCGGGAGCCACTTTTTGTGGTGAAAAACGGGTCGAATATCTGTTCCTTGATATCGTCCGGAATTCCAACGCCATTGTCCTGGATGTAAATATAGGCAAAACCAAAATTCTCCTCGGTGGTCAAATAGATCTCTCCTCCATCCGGCAAAGCGTCAATGGCATTGGAGATCATGTGGTGAAATACATTCTCTATCTCTTTTGGATTGCCTCTTACGGGCGCCATGTTTCTCAAGTAGGTTTTAACGTTTATCTCGGTGCCG
>CP070700.1:1267059-1275066 GCA_020349865.1 Desulfobacteraceae bacterium | reverse complement strand
TCGGTCCTCATCCTTGTGGCCAGCGTCGACTGATGACCGTCCCGAAACGTATTGTCTTGAATCTTAAGGGGGTTCTTTTCTCCCTCTTCTAAAAAAACGTTCATGTTAGACCTCCGTGAATTTCAAAAAATTGAGCCCTGATCGAAAAACGGGATCATTTTATATCTATCAATTTCAAAATCAAGCTTTTAATGTGAAAAATACAGGCCTGGGATCTCTTTAAGGGCAGGCGAGTCTTAATATTGACTTGTCTAACATTTAAAAGCCTTTGATAGATCTACCAAGGCAGGTGGGCGGGGGTCTCCCGTCCGGCTGTCGAGGAAGCTATATTCCCAGGAAAGCCTCTTTCACATGCTCATTGTTCATCAATTCCTGACTGGTGCCCTCCAGGACGACTCTTCCATTTTCCAGGACGTAAGCCCTGTTACACATAGCGAGGGTCTGTCTGACATTCTGTTCCACAAGAAGAACAGTAACCCCTTCCTCATTAATCCTCTTTACCATACTGAAAATTTCCTGTACCAGGATTGGGGCAAGACCCAGAGAGGGTTCATCAAACATCATGAGCTTGGGCAGTGACATAAGTCCTCTTCCCACGGCAAGCATCTGCTGCTCACCACCGGAAAGGGTCCCGGCCATCTGTTTCCTTCTTTCTTTCATTCTCGGGAAAAGTTCATATACGTATTCCATGGTCTCAAATCGCTTTGACTTTGCCTCGCCATGGAGTGTCCCCATAAACAGGTTTTCTTCCACGCTCATGTCCGAGAAGAGCCTCCTGCCTTCCGGCACGTGAACAATGCCGTGTTCAATAATCTTATGGGGAGGTAATTGATCCATCCGGGTCCCATTGAATTCAATACTTCCCTTTATCGGGGTAAGCAATGAGGAGACAGTCTTTATTGTGGTCGATTTTCCAGCCCCATTGGCCCCGATCAATACCAGGATTTCTTTCTCTTTCACCTCAAATGAGATGTCCCAAAGAACCTGTAGGTCTTCATAAAATACGTCTATATTGTTAACTTTGAGCATATTCTTCTCCCAGGTAGGCCTCAATCACTGCCGCATTATTGGCAACCTGTTCGGCGGTGCCTTCAGCAATGGTCTGGCCGAAATTGATTGCGTGGATACGATCCGATATGGTCATGATCACTTTCATTATATGCTCAACAATTAGAATGGTGATACCTTTATCCCGCATCTTTTTGATCAGTGCAATTGCCTCATCCAGTTCTGAAGGGTTTAAGCCCGCCGCGGTTTCATCAAGGAGTATAAGCTCCGGCCTTGTGGCAAGAGCACGCGCAATCTCAAGCCTTTTTCTTCCCCCGATGGGAAGACTTTTTGCCAGTTTATCTTTTTCTCCTGAGAGGTTACAAAATTCCAAGGCATTGTGTGCCTCTTTTTGTGCCTCTTTTATTGTATTAACGCGGCAAAAGGCGGATGCTGTGACATTTTCCAATACTGTCATACGGGAAAGAGGCTTTACCACCTGGAAGGTCCGGCCTATGCCAAGGTGACAAATCTTATGCGTTTTCAACCCTTTTATACTCTTTCCCTTGAAAAGGATATCCCCACCAGAAATAGGATAAAAATTATTGATACAATTGAAAATAGTTGTTTTTCCTGAGCCGTTGGGCCCAATAAGGCCCAAAATCTCACCTATTTCCACGCCGAAGCTGACGTTATTTACCGCCCTGAGGCCACCGAAAAATTTATCAAGATTCTTCAATTCAAGGAGCGCCATAGATTCTCTCCCTCATCGTCCTATTAACCGGATGTATTCATTCTAAACACATTCCGCTTAATTTTTGACCAATCCCCAACAATTCCATTTGCCAAAAACATGATCACAAATACAACCAATAGCCCAAATACCAGCGCATGACCCTGGCTTATCCATTTTGGTGCCAATCCAAAAAAGGCACTTCTAAATGTTTCCTGAACCCCAACCATAACAAAGGCCCCAGCAGCTGGGCCCATAATAGTGGCAACACCTCCCACAATACCGACCAGAATAGCCATAATGGAAATGTAGTGTAAAGAATAGACGACCTCAGGATCAATAAAGGCCATGTAATTCATATAAAAGGCCCCTGCCATGCCTGTGAAAAATGAACTGATCAAGAGAGATACATTTTTATAAAGGGTCGTATTAATCCCGAGAGATTCCGCAGCATCCTGATCCTCCCTTATAGAGACAAAATAATAGCCCCATTTTGATTTCATGACCAAATGTATGAAATAGATACAGAATACTGCCAGGGCCAGGGCAATGTAATAGTAGGGGAGCTTGCTTTTAAAGGTCTGGATGATAAGGATCCCTACCATGCCTTCTGTCAGGTCTTCCCAATTTGTGGCAATGAGCCTAAAGATTTCTCCCCCAGCCAGGGTAGCAAGTGCAAAATATGGTCCCCTCAACCTAAAGCAGACCCAGCCCACAAAGAGCCCTATAGCCATGGAGACAATGCCTCCAAACATCATGCCCCACCAGGCAGATATCCCCAGTTTAATGACCAGTATTCCTGCGGTATAGGCCCCTGTACCAAAAAATATGGCATGTCCGAAAGATACCTGGCCCGTATACCCTGCCAGAAGATTCCATGAACTGCCAATAACAACCCACATAAGGGCAATAATGATCAGGTGCTGGTAATAATGCGAATGGACAATCCAGGGAAAAACCAGGAAAATAATTCCTAAAACAATAAGTGTTAAATGTTTTTTCCTCATAGCTCCCTCTATATTTTGGTCAAGCGTTTCAGGCCGCCAGGTAAGAACACCAGGACAAGTATGAATATCACAAATCCGACAAGTTCCTTATAGCCCATGCCTATATAGGTTGCCCCAAGGGATTCTGCAATGCCTAATACAAGTCCGCCAAATATTGCCCCTACCGTACTTCCAAGACCACCCAGGATGGTAATAACAAATGCCTTCAAGGTGAACGGTCCCCCAATATCAGGAAACAGATAGAAAATAGGGATCAATAAACATCCAGCTGATGCCACCAGTGCTGAACCCAGCCCGAAGGTGATGATGGTTATCCGGCCGCTATTTACACCCATCAGCGTGGCCGCCTCTTTATCCTGGGCTGTAGCCCGGATTGAACGACCTATGTCCGTCTTGAGCAAAAACAAGAAAAGTGCAACAGTAAGGGCAACAGCGAAAATAAAAGCGATACACATGGGCAAATTAAAGGATATGTTCCCTACAAAAAGGGCAGTTGAACTGTAAGATGTCTTAACGGTCTTGTAATCTGATGAAAAAATAAAACGGGCTATTTCAGCAAGCACCATACCAATACCAACAGTCATCAAAACCTGGTTTTCCGGGATAATGGATTCTATTTTCATCAAGGGATTCAATAGGTATTTTTGCAGGAAACAGCCCAGGAGAAACAAGGCCGGCATAGCAACAAGAAGGGAAAAATATGGGTCGACATGCAGATAATGGGACATTACAAAGGTGATGTACATGGCCACCATCATCAACTGGCCGTGAGCCAAGTTAATGATGCCCATAACGCCCATAATCAGCGTCATCCCGATACCAATAAGGCTGTAAATACCGCCTATGAGGATCCCGGCCACTATCGTCTGAAGGAAGACAGTCATTTGACGTTCCTTTCATGAGAGCTTTTTAGTCATTTTCAGATCAGTCAATACTGATATTTTGCAGCAACTGAACTGCCACCAAATCCCACTCGATGGCAGTTCATCTTTATCTTTAATGATCTTTAATAGCCCCAGGTCTTCAGCCAGTCCACAGGATAGACAAATGGTTTTGTCGCATGCTTGACAGGCCAGACCAGTTCCAGTTTCCCATCAATCCACTGAACGACATAGGTGGAGGCCTTATTCTGGTTCTTCATCTTGCCCCATGTGGTGAACTTAACCGGCCCAAAAGCAGTCATCATGTCGGTTTCAGTCAGGGCCTGCTTCACATCGGTGTTCTTAAATGATTTGGCCCTTTTTAGGACGTCTGCAATCACATAACATGCGGCGTATGCCTCTGCGCCGTGATATTCTGTTGGCTTGTTATATCTTGCAACAAATTTTTTATAGTAATCCATGGCCCCAGGAAAGGGAAGGACCTGGTGCCAGAGCGTTGCCGAAATGACCTTTTCTGAAGCGACCCCTGCGTTTTGTGCGAATTCTGGCAGGGTAAAACCGGCTGCGCCCCCGATAAACATCTTGGGCGTTAATTTCATTTCCTTTGCCTGCTTCATGAGCAACGAAGCATCCATAATATAGGATACCATGTATACAATATCAGGCTTGAGTTGTTTGATCTTAATCAAGACCGGCTTGTAATCAATGCCCCCATGCTCATATCCTTCCTTTAATACAACTTTGATCCCCAGTGTTTTACAGGTTTTTCCAAAAGATTTGGCGCCTTTCGTCCCAAACAAAGTATTTTCATAAAGGACAGCGGCTGTTTTGGGTTTTACTGTCTCAGGAAGCATAGTTTCAATCGCGTTCGCATATTTACTGACCGGTGGATTCATTCTGTAAATATAATCCCAGCCTGAAGTGGTGATTTTATCTGCAGAACCGGTATTGACGAGAAAAGGCATTTTATTCTGCTGGCACACACCCGCTACTGCATAGGTGACCGAACTGCTGTACCCGCCACCAACCATCACTACCTTGTCTTTGGTGATCAGTTTTTCCACAACAGAACGACCCACATCAGGTCGCCCTGTATCATCTTCCATAACCAATTCCAGTTTTTTCCCATTAATGACACCCGCTCCGTTGATTTCTTCCAGGGCCAGGTCAAAGGAAAGTTTCTCGATCTCTCCGAACTTGGCCTGGGGCCCGGTGAGTGGAAGCACGATGCCGACCTTTACGGTGTCAGCGGCCATGGTAAGAGTTGCGTTGAAAACAAAACAAAACCCGACTGTCAAGACTAACCCTAAATACAATTTTGATTTTTTGCTCATATTACCCTCCTTATTCTTAATTCATTATTTTAACGCTGATGGGAAAATTTTCTGTCGCAGAAATTCCTAAAACAAATCATTTTGCCAACATATTTCTGCTAAACAAGACATGCTTAAACCAAAGGCCACCGTTTTTTCAGAAAGAGATATCGTAAAGCGAAAGGCTTGTAAATCAGGCAATTTCTGATTTTTTATGGAAAGTTCTTTGATTCTTTTGTAAGGGATTTTCCTACAGGCGAGAGTAAAGAATTAAATGTTCACCGAATCAGGCTTTAACAAGCCCGGCTTGAATGGCAAAGCGCACCAGCTCCGCATTGTTGCGGAGGTTGAGTTTCCTGAGCAGTCGTGATCGATAGGTGTCCACCGTCTTGATGCTGAGATGATAAGCCTCGGCAATTTCGCGATTGGTCTGGCCCAAAGCCAGACGCCTCAGCACCTGAATCTCTCTATCGGACAATGCATCTAACGGAGAAAGCTCATGGGTGCCTTTGGCCAGGCGTACTGCCAGCGATTCGGCTGCCGATTCATCGAGATAGCGCCCACCCGCATGGACTTTCCTGATCGCCTTCACCAGTTCCTCTGGTGCTGACCGCTTTGTGACATATCCCATGGCTCCCAGGCCTATGGCACGTACCACATATTGCTCCTCTTCATGCATGGTCAGTATGAGGATGGGAAGATCAGGATAATAATTATGAAGCTGACTGATAACCTCCAATCCATCCATGCCGGGCATGGAAATATCAATGACAGCCACATCAGGCGGTTTTTTCTGAATTTGGTGGAGGGCCTCACGGCCATCTGCGGCTTCTGCAATCACCTCCATGTCGCCAGCATCTTCTACAATGCGGCGAAGACCGTCTCTAACAATCTTATGATCGTCCGCCAACAGTACTTTAATCATTCGGATGCTCCTCTCCGGCCATCCATAGGTACTTTAAAATAGACATGAGTACCTTTTCCTGGCTGTGATTGAATGTCCATGGTGCCGCCAACTAAACTGGCCCGCTCGCTCATCCCGGCAAGGCCCAAACCACCCGATTCCGAAAGCTTTTGGATATGGAATCCGCCCCCGTTGTCCTCTACCGAGAGCGTCAATATATCATTTTTTGTCTGAAGGATAACATCCACCTGTGTGGCAAATGAATGACGGGCCACATTGGTCAAGGCCTCCTGTGCAATGCGATAGGCAGCCGTAGCCAATATATCATCTATGTGTGGGACATCCTGGTGATTAAAAATACAGGCAATGCCCGATCGTTTTTCAAATTCACTGGTGTACCATTCCAGCGCATCGATAAGCCCCAGATCATCCAGCACGCCTGGACGAAGGCGAATTGCCATTCCTCGGACCCGGTCAAGGGTCCTGTCGATGAGGCCGCACATTGTCAAGGCCCGTTCCCCGGCCTCCGGGTTATTTTCCATTATCCGGTCCCGCATCCAAACCGAATCCATGCGGAGCGCGGTGAGTACCTGACCCAGTTCATCATGCAGTTCCCTGGCGATGGCGGCGCGCTCTTTCTCCTGACTGGCCATTATATTGCTTGAAAGACGCCTCAATTGACCTTGAGCCTTCTTGATTGTAGTAATATCCGTTGAAATACCACACAAACTCCGGACAGCTCCATGCTCGTCGTATAAGGGGAATTTCACAGAGAGATAGGTGTGAGTGCCATCTTCTTGGGTAACGCGCTCCTCCACCTGAAATGAACGCTCTTCCGAAAGGACTTGTAGATCGCTGGCTCTAAATTGGTCAGCAGTCTCTTTTGGAAAAATGTCATAGTCGGTTTTTCCCCGAATCTCTTCATTGCGTATGCCAAACAAATCTTCAAATCGGGAATTGACCATGAGGTATTGATAATTATTGTCTTTGATAACTACAACGGCAGGGGTATTTTCGAGAATGCTTGTGATTTCCTTTGTCCTTTCCTTTACCTGTCTCTCAAGATCTTTAGAGTAACCGCTTAGTTCTTCTTTGGCATGCTTGAGTTCTTCCTCGGCCCTTTTCTGTTCCGTGATATCCCGGCTAAAAATAGCCACCCGTACCACCTTTCCGTTTGAATCGAAAATAGGATACACGTTAGTATCAAACCATCTTCCTTTTCGTTTATCTTCGTAGCGAACAGGCTTACCTGATCGCACAACTTCATCATGATGCCCTTTGCGTCGTTCCGCAAGATCAGGAGAGAAGAATTCAAAGGAGGACGACCCAACAAGTTCTTCCATACTCCTATCAAATGCGTCGGCCGCTGGTTCATTCAAGGCAAGGATATTTCCTTGAGTATCCAAAAGCAATGCACTATCAGTGGGAGCATTCAAAAGTGCCCGTGTTGTCTCCTCACTCTCTTTCAGCGCTTCCTCTGCCGCTTTTCGCTGAACGATATCTCTGCTTGCCTTCCTGTACAGATAAAAAACTGATAATCCAATAAGCACACAAACTATGAGAATTATAGATCCGGTGGTCCGCATCAGGGGAACCAAGAACTTCTTGGACACTTCCCGGAGGCTATGCATAAGAATAATTTTCCAACCCGGATAATTTTCCAGTGATATCTGTCGGATCAGATATTCGTTACCTGCTTTGTCTATGGCATGCGTCCTGTCTTTTCTCACCATGCCCGTCCAATCCCATGGTCCTTTGCCAAACTGTTGTGTCCTGGCAAGCTGGGAGTCTTTCTCAGGAGGGAGTTTCCACAGGGAATGATAAAGCCAGTCCTTGCGGTTGGAAATAAAAACAATACTATTGGGATCTGTAAGCAGAGCAATCTTTTCATAGGTACTTCTGAAATCCTTTTCCATAAAGTCGATAGACGATTTGATTACAACAACGCCTACTGGTCTATCGTCTCTTTTTCCATAGACCGGATGGCTGTAATAAACCCCCCGCTTTTTTGACGTTACCCCCAAGGCCATGTAGATAGAGGGCATGCCCTGAATTGCCTGCTGAAAATAAGGCCGAAAGGCATAATTCTTTCCCACAAAGCTGTCGGATGCGTGGCGGTTGCTGGAGGCTATGGTGTATCCGTCACGCGCCATCAGATAACACACGTCAACATTCAAGGAAT
>CP070700.1:1263659-1266959 GCA_020349865.1 Desulfobacteraceae bacterium | reverse complement strand
TTCGGTCTTGGCACTGGCAGCGGCGGCCGCAGACCGGGCGTTTTCAACTTCCGCCCGACCACGTTCCACGGCCGCGGACTGTATTGCCACGTTGGACCTTGAGACCGCGAGTTCAGCTTCAAATTGACGCACGCGGGCCTCAAAATTCACCGGATCGATAAGGGCGATAACCTGGTCTTGGCGAACTTCGGAATTGAAATCGACCAAAAGCTCTTTGATCTGACCCGAAACCTGAGATCCCACCTGTACCGTAACCAATGAATTTAGAGTACCGGTGGAGGAAACCAGATTAACAATAGTCCCCCGCTCAACCTTCGCAAAAGTGAACTCTGACTGCTCTCCTTCACCATCTCGAGAATAATAGACCAATGCGGCCACAACAGCACCCACTGCCAAGGCCACAAAGAGTGTAAGTTTGCGCATTTCTTTCGATTGTCTCCGAATTGTTCACAGTATCTTTAGTTTAGTTAATGTTCAATTTCTGCCATTGTCAAGCCAAATCATAGGGCAGACACATCTGGAAACAATACACTATCAAAAAGGGGAGGAACGGTTGGAACATTGCAATGCATTTTTTGACACACAAGAGACTTTTTTCTATACTACTATTATCGATTTCCTATTTGGAGCAAGTTAGTTCGCTTCGCTCACAACCTGTCGAGAGCCTCTCGACAGGCTCGAGGCCGAAAGGCCTCCATGTCGTACGATTGGAATGGTGGAAACCGGGAACCCGCCGCGAAGCGGTGGGACTGAGCCAGCGAAGCGGCGCGAAGAATAATGGATTCTGGGAAAATGGTGTAATGGACTATTGATAACACCTCTCTTGACAAGAAAGTAAAAAGTATTCATAAATGGGAACCTTCCTTATAAAGACCAACATTCCAATATTCCATCATTCCAGTATTCCATGTGTGAGGCAAAACAAATAGACCTCAATAAAAATCTATAATTTCAATAATTTGTAAAAATTCCAAGACGTATATTTATGGAACCCAGGATTTCTATTATACACACCCAGTATCAGAACACCAGCAGGGAACTTGAGCTTTCAGATTAGAAGGCTCCTGTGCAAACTTAAAACAACAAGCCCTTCTTGTTTCCCATGCTTTATTTAGTGTGCTAAGCTCTTTGCGACTTTCAAGGTATTTACCAGAGACCGGTCCGCATGTATGTCAATCGGTTCCCTCTTTATCAGTCCCCGCTGGCAAAATCTCCCTTGACAGGGAAGTTAATAGATGTGTAACTTCCTTTTAAAACCAAAATTCCATTATTCGTAACACTTTACCGTTTTGAAAAAACCAACCGTGGCCCATCCTGTCTTATTTTCAAAGAGCTAAAGCGTTACCATAATTCCAACATTCCCTTGATCCGTACCAGAGGAAAAAGCCCAGGCCTCTAAAAGCCCTTTTATTTTCAATGAATTAAATAATTAACGAGCTACTGAACAAATGGAGGTTACTTATCATCAATGTCCCATGAAAAAATTGTAACACGGTTTCCCCCCAGTCCCACCGGTTATCTCCATATAGGTGGAGCGAGAACAGCCCTGTTTAACTGGCTTTTTGCCAGGCAGAAGAGCGGAAAATTTGTGCTCAGGATCGAAGATACTGACAAGGCGAGGTCCTCAGATGAAACAACAAAGGCCATAATAGAATCCATGAAATGGCTCGGCCTGGATTGGGACGAAGGCCCTTATTTCCAGTCACAGAGATATAATATCCATAATACTTTCATTGAACGTCTGCTTTCCACTGATCAGGCCTATCATTGTCATTGCTCCCCGGAAGAACTGGAGCAAAAAAGAAAAATGGCAAAAGCCAAAGGGCTTAAGCCCAAATACGATGGTAAGTGCCGTGCACTGGGACTTGGTCCTGCCCCGGGCTCAGTGGTAAGACTCAAAACTCCCCAAACCGGCATAACCCAGTTCAATGATCTGGTTAAAGGGAGTGTCCGTTTTGATAATGAAGAGCTTGACGACCTTATCCTGAGACGATCGGATGGCAGTCCAACCTATCACATGGCCGTGGTTGCCGATGACATCAGCCTCGGTATTACCTATGTCATCCGGGGAGATGACCACGTCAACAACACGCCGCGCCAGATATTGATCTACAAAGCCCTCAGGGAACCCATACCCCGGTACGCCCACGTACCCATGATACTGGCCGAGGACAAAACAAGACTGAGTAAACGCCATGGTGCCGTATCGGTCCTTGCCTACAGGGATATGGGATACCTCCCCAACGCCTTGCTCAACTCGCTGGCCAGGTTAGGATGGTCTTTTGGAGATCAGGAAAAGTTTACAAAAGAAGAGCTCATTGAGAAATTCTCCCTTAAAAACGTTGGGAAATCCGCGGGCATCTTCAATGCCGAAAAACTTCTGGACCTTAATGCCTGGTATATTCGAAGATCTTCAGATGAATTTCTTGCGCGTGAATTGATCCCCTTTCTCCAAAAGTTGGGTTTTGAGGGGCTTGAACATGAAAAGGTGGAGGAAGTAGTTGCCACCCTCAAGCCACGAAGCAAAACACTCGTGGATATGGCCGAAGGGGCCTCCTTCTACTTTGTGGACGAAATTACCTACGATGAAAAGGCGGATGCAAAATTCTTAAAGCCGGATGTCCTGGGATTGCTCGAAGACCTCCGGTCGCAACTCGATAAAGCCTCTCAATTTGACCAGGCGGACCTTGAAAAAACCTTCATGGCCTTTCTTGAGGAAAATGAGATAAAACTCAAAAAAATCGCACAACCGCTGAGAGTGGCCCTCACCGGCATGACTGCAAGCCCTGGCATCTTTGAGGTAATGGAGGTCCTGGGAAGGGAAAAGGCGCTAACGAGACTGGCAAAGGCCATCACTCATATTCGTTCCAAGAAGTGAGTGGTGTTCCCTTAGAGGATATAAACCGGTTCCCGCAAGATGAGTTCAATGGCGTGTTCTGCCACAGCGGCAAGTTGAGGATGTGTCTCATTTAAGTTGGCAATCTGTCTTAAATGATCTGCTGTCCTCATGATCAAGGATGCCATGTCCCCCTCGTTAACAGGCACATAGGTCAAAAGCTGCTCCCAGGGGACATTTCTGGCCCACATAAAAAGGGCGGCAGCAGGCCAGAAAAGGATGGGGGGTGATTCAAATCCGCGGTTACTTTTTAATTTCCTGATCCCTTGGATATGATCAACGACACAATTAAATCTTTCCTCAAGCTCTGTCATACGTATAGTCCCATCAACCTTTAGCTCTACTTCCATAGTCCTGTCCCACACAAAAGGAGCCAGTCCTCCGGCCAGGATTTCAGAAGAAAC
>CP070700.1:1255473-1263559 GCA_020349865.1 Desulfobacteraceae bacterium | reverse complement strand
CTTCTGACTTACCAATATGCATAATCACATGCCATGTTGTCCCACTTGGCGTTCAAAACAGGATTTTGGGCAGTTTGCCTTACGCACATTTCCTGTAAGTAGGGGTTTGCGGGTTTCTTTTGGGCTATGAACGAGCGAAGAAAACTTGAGAGATTTGATCTCAGAGTGCCTGCCAAGATTAAAGTAGTGGGCCCGGATCATGGAGGAGAGACACTTGATCTTATGACTAAGGATATATGTGCTGGCGGTGCCTTTTTCCATACCCCCGATCCCCTTCCCAAAGGGACACAGGTCAAAATTGATCTGATTCTGGGTCGGGGATTAAAAGAAGGGGCAGGCAGACTGGCTCATATAAAGCTCGGTGGTGCTGTGCTGCGATCAGATGCAGCCCAGGTGGCCATCTGTTTTGATAAAAGTT
Organism: Desulfobacteraceae bacterium; assembly: GCA_020349865.1. Next base: position 1,263,141 of record CP070700.1, on the reverse strand, counting down.
ACAAGATCATACCGATAAATAAGGCATAAGTATTATTGAGTGTATTATCTGGCACCTCTTTATAATACTTTCTTCTTACCTTTTCCTTTCCCAAAAAATACGAATTGAAACCATACCTTCTCCTTATTGCTTTCCGCATAGAAAAAGACAATACTTAAATAGGATAGAGCTTACATGGAAACATAAGGGAATCTGGATACCTAACCAATTGAATCTATTGCAAAATAGAAAATTTTTGTGGTCCTTTTTTGTAAGATCATGTTGGTAAAACTACCACAAGCTCTATAATAAATCCAGGGGCACATGTAACAAGGCCTCTCTCTGGTATTCTTGAAAATAAAGATTTCCTCTGTATCTAAAAAAGAGATGGTATTCCGTTTCAATCACTGATAACCTCTCTCTTCAGTTTTGTGCCAAATGGATCACAGTCGCGAGACGAGTTTCCTTTCAATTCTTGCGCAGGACATTTTTCCCTTAAAGCGGAGGTAAGGCATGGCTATACGTGTGACGGCCAAGGTGTCTCTTAGGGATTTTCTACATGTGGTTTTTAAGCGAAAGATTCAGATCTTTCTATTTTTCACTTGCACCATTTGCGCTGTTGTGATTGGCACCTTAATGACGAAGCCTACCTATAAAGCGGTTTCTCAGCTCCTGGTCAAAATAGGCAGAGAGAATATCTATGTACCGACCGGCAACGATCCGAGGCCTGTATTTAGTTTCAATAGCGAGGAACAACTGATCTCCGAGATGGAGATCCTCAAGAGTCGATCTCTCGCTCGAAAGGTTGTAGAGTCGTTGGGACCAACGGTAATTTACAAAAACTTAAATGATAAGGACAAGGGGATTATGGCGCGCTTCTTAAAAAAGGTGCAAGCGCAACAATCTCCCGTGAAGAAGGCAGTATTGGAGTTTCAAAAGACTCTCAAGATCGAAAATGTCACAAAATCAAACGTGATTGAGGTGGGTTTCCAACACAGGGACCCGCACATGGCGGCTACGGTGGTCAACAGCCTCGTCAACTTCTATCTCGACCACCATCTCCAGGTTCACAAGAACCCTAAATCTTTCAAATTCTTCCAGGAGCAATCCGACATTTTAAAAGGAAAATCGCAGCAGAGCGAAAACAGGCTGAAGGCCTTCAAGAAGCAGCACGACATTACCTCCCTTGGTGAACAACTGAGCCTGTTGCTCAGACAGGAAGCTGATCTCCGTGCTGCCTTGAATCAGACCCTGAGCCTAAAGGCCGAGACAGAAAACCGAACTCGCCAGCTACAGATTCAACTGGCCTCCACCCCCAAAAGCATACCTCAGGGGGAACAAATTGAACACAGCCCATATGTCATTAACACGCTTCAGGCACGGTTGGTAGAGCTTGAACTTAAGGAGAAGGAGCTTCTCACCAAGTATACTGACCAGAGCCGTCTGGTGCGGAATGTCAGACAGGAGATCATCTTAGTTCGACAGAAAGTGGCCGAGCAAGAGGCCAAGCGCTACCAAACAAGCAGCCTTGGGCTGAATCCAACGTACCAGCGTTTGCAAGAGGAGCTTTTCCGAAATCAAGCCGACCTAACTGCATTGGAGGCTAAAAAGGAGATCCAGCATATCCAACTTTATGACTATAAGAAAAGGCTCGAAGACCTCAACCGAATTGAGGTTGAGCTCAATCAGCTCCAACATGAGGTAGATGGAGATCGGAAAAATTTTGAGCTATACCTGACCAAGTTTGAAGAGTCCCGGATCTCCGAGGCCATGGACACGGAAGGGCTCACCAATGTCAGTGTCATTGAGCCTGCCCTACCGCCGCTCAAGCCCGTGAGCCCGAAAGTCCTTTTGAACATATTGCTTGGCGTTTTACTGGGTGTGTTTGGATCGCTTGCGCTTGTCTTTTTTTTGGAGTACCTGGATGATAGCTTGGAGAAGACCGAGGAGGTCGAAGAATATCTCCAGCTGCCCGTCCTGGCCACGATACCAGAGTTAAAACAATAATATCTTTCTTTAATTCCTTTTAGGGACCATGTACCGTAAATTTTTTGGATTTTCTGAAAAACCCTTTGACGTGACACCAGACCCCAGATTTCTCTACCTGAGTCCAACTCACCAAGAGATGCTGGCTTCCCTCATTTATGGGATTCGTGAACGGCGTGGGTTTATCACCATTATTGGGGAGGTGGGCACTGGCAAAACCACCCTGCTCAATACCGTCCTGGATCGGCTCGATGAGAACACAAAAGTGGCCTTCATTTTCAACACAGACGTGAGCTTTATGCAGATGCTTATTATGGCCCTTGTGGACTTAGGGGCGGCACGGTCAAAGGAGAAACTGTCAAAGGTGGAAGCCCTCAGTCGGTTGAACAACTTTACCATCCAACAATTGGCAAAAGGCATCAATGTGGTACTGATCGTGGACGAAGCCCAGAATCTCGACTTGCGTACCATGGAAAGTATGCGACTTCTTTCCAATTTAGAGACCCGCAAGCACAAATTGGTCCAGATCATCCTTTCCGGCCAGCCCGAACTGGACGTCAAGTTGAGCAAACCTGAATTGCGACAGCTCGCCCAAAGGATTAGCCTTAAACGCTATATCACCCCTCTCACCGAAAAGGAGACATACGAGTATATTCAGCATCGCCTGATAATTGCAGGCTACAAGGGCCCGTCTCTATTCAGCCGCAAGGCGAAGCAGTTGGTCTGGGAATATTCCGGGGGAGTGCCGCGAAAGATCAATATTCTCTGCGATAACGCCTTCTTGATTGGGTATGGACTGAGAAACAGAAAAATCAGCGAGTCTGTGGTCGACGAAGCCATTAAGGATCTCAGTTGGAGCCCCTTTTCGGTAACCATTGAAAGCCAAGCTGTGCCTCCAATGGAGCAACCACTTCCTCAAGTGATGAGGAGGGCATCTCGTCCTCGGTTTAAGATGTTTGCAAGACTGGTGCTCACGGCATGCCTCTTTTTTGCCCTGGGGCTTACCCTTCGAAGTCAGCGAATCAAACTGCAAGGGCTGCCATCCTTTTTGTACAATTCTGTGATGGGAATCAAGTCAGCGAATGAGCAGAATACTTCTGATCAATCACCGGCCCGGGAAAAATCAGCGTCCGAGGCACAAACAAAAGAGGAAAAGAAGATCGCGCCATCAGAAGGCTCCCAGGAAAAAGTCAAACCTGAAACTAAGTCAACGAGTGAGCTGAAAAGCTCAGAACAATCATTGGTCCGGGCTGAGTCAGCTTCTGGGAAGGGCACGGCATTAGATGGTTCCCAGGAAAAAGTCGAGCCTGAGATCAAGTCAGCGAGTAAGCTGAAAAGATCAGCACAATCACCGACCCGGGCAGAGTCAGTCTCCAATGCACAAACCACCGAGCATCAGAAGGTCGCATTATCAGATAGCTCCCAGGAGAATTCTGAACCTTATATCATGGCGGTTGGCGAGCACGTTCATGATTCCGAGAAATCGCTCGACTTGTCGGTGGACACAAATGAGGAAGACCCCCTGTTGAATTACGAGGCAGATCAAAGCGAAAGGGATGTATCTGTAATTAGAATGGCGCGGGATGTCGTGGCCGAAAATGGTGACACGTTATCTTCGATCATCATGCGGGAGTATGGAACATATGACGAGGAGATACTGAGTACCGTCCTCCAGGAAAATCCCCAAATCCAGAATCCTGACCTGATCTCCACGGGGCAAGTCATCGCGCTGCCTGTCCTGGGGGATAACCCCTGAGTATCGTTGCTTTTACTTCTACACACAGATTGGTAAGTACTCTGTTTCATTATTCCAATTATACAGTTCAAGTGGGGCTAACTTCCTAAGGCGGGCCAACGGAACCTATAAAACAATAAGACAGATGGATCGTGCTATTGGAGGGTGAAGTGGGAAAGACGCATGAAGCCCTTGAGAAAGCTGAAAAAGAGTACCAGAGGCATCGCCAGAGGATTTCACGGAAATACTTACGCGATGAAGGAGTCATACCGTTTTTCGTAGGTGCCTCTAATAGTAAAGATTTGAAGCGATATGAGGATCTCAAGACTAATCTGTTAGCCCGAGATGGGTCCATCAAAAGTATTGTGCTCATCGATACGTCCCGTGGAGGTGGCTACTCCACTCATGCTCTCAACTTCGCTACTGCCCTGGCTATGGATTCTGATCTCAGGGTGCTTCTTGTCGATTTGAAACTATGGTCTTTTAGCCCTAACGAGGTGTTCAAAATCGATGATGCTCTTGGTCTTTCTGATCTCTTCAGCAATAGTGGTAAGGTTGTGTCCAGAATTATGAAGGTTGGGCCAGGGAACCTTTATACGGTCAGGTGGGGCGGGAATTATTCAGGGCCCGTTGGCCTTTTTGAGTCCAGGCATTTTGGCGAGTTTGTTAAGATGACGCGCAAGAAATTTAACTACATTATCCTAAACGCGCCGCCGGTTACAAGCTTCTCGGAGTGTCGGGTCCTCTGCGCCAAAATGGATGGCGTGGTTTTGGTCCTCGAAACTGGAAAGACCGGGCGGCAGGTGGCCCTTAGAGCAAACCAAAAAATCGGAAAAACAGGGGACAAGCTTCTCGGTGTGCTCCTCGACAGGAAGAGAGTTTTCAATCCTCAGTTTGCGCTGATTGCGAGTATGGTCGTCGCTATATGCCTGGTTTTCACCGCTGGATTTTTCCTTGGAAATTCACGCTTGAAATTCCATGAAGGCCCATCCAGTACCACGCATCATCCTGTTAGAGTAAAAATCAAGGGCCAGGCGAATAGTAACGATAAATCCTTAGCTCAGATTAAGCAAAATCACATTGCACAAATGACGGTGTTGCAGAAGATGACTTTACCAAGTTCCCCGCAGGAAAAAACCGACTTACAAACAAGGCCAGAGGACGAGAAAACCCATGAACCCCAGAAAAAAGCCGGGTTGTCGGTGAAACCAAAGAAAGGAGAGGCTGCAGCGAGGGCTGAAGCAGATCTGGACAAGCGGGATGAGGGCAAACCCAAGCAAGTACGTTTAGTGGTTGTCGGAAGAGGAGATACCCTGTTCAAGATCATCGACCGGGCTTATGGAAAATACGATGATGATCTTCTAAAGGCTGTGCTCGGCAAAAATCCTGAAATCCACAGTGTTGACCAGATCTCTGTGGGTCAAATCATCAAATTGCCTCCCCTTACGGATAACCCTTAGGGGGACAAAAAATAAATTTTCTATGGGAGCATGACATGGCAAGAACACATGAAGCCCTTAAGAGGGCTGAAGAAGAGTATCAGGAAAATTTCTTGAGGGGTTTAGGAGAACCTGTGGAGAAAGAGGTGTCACCCCCTCCGAGACGGGCTGCCAATAGGGATGACATGGAGTGGTACGATGATCTCAAGACCAACCTTCTCAGCCGATACCCTAACGGATCAATTAAAAAGATTCTATTTAACGGCACCTTCCATGGTGGCGGTTGCACCACAACTGCGGTCAACTTTTCCATCGCCTTGGCCAGGGATCCCAAACTCAGGGTACTCCTGGTCGATGTGAACCTCAGAACGCCAAAGCTCCACGAGGTTTTCAGAATCGATCACACCCATGGACTGTCTGATCTTTCTACCAATAGTGACACAATGACGTACCTGATCAAGAAAATCAGTCAAGAGAATCTTAGTGTACTTACGTGCGGTGGGAATTATTCTGTGCCCGTTGGCCTTTTTGAATCGGCTCAGTTCGACCATCTCCTCAAAACGGCAAGTGAAGATTTTGACTATGTTATCCTGGACGCTCCGCCGGTCCCTAGATTTTCGGAGTGCCGTGTCCTCTGCGCCAAGGTGGATGGAGTAATTCTGGTCCTCCAGGCCGGACAGACCCGCAAGCAGGTTGCCCTCAAGGCAAAAAGAACACTCGAAGAAGCTGGTGCCAAGGTTCTCGGTGTGGTCCTCAACAGGAGGAAGTATTACATCCCGGAATTGATATACAGACAACTATAGCATTATCCTTAAACCTAATCGATCCAAAACAGTATTAGGGAGGATTCAGCGATTAGCGATCAGCTGGCAGGATATGGTTTTCGAAATTCAGATTGAACCCTTTGAGATGGTAAAACAGAACATGTACAGGGAAACAAAAGAGAAGAGCAGGAAGCTATCTGGCGTTGCCGTAGCATGAGTTCCGAGCAATATGAAAAGAAAAATGGCATGGTTCCGTTAACAGACAAGTCAATTTATATTATTGGACCCATGAAGTTGCAGAATGCATTGATGGCGTTTTTTTTACAGCAGGCCACCGGGGCGAAGTGTCTAACCATAGAATATTTTAGGGATATTGATTTCACCGATAATGAAAATGTTGATCAGCAAAAACTGTTGCTCTGGGACTGCCTGGGAAATGGGCTGGAAAATTGCTTAGTTGATTTGGAAGGACATGGTCACAGGTTATCGTCCCAAGACATTGCCGGCCTCTTTAACATATGCCCCGGATTAGGGATTGAGAAGAAAATCTTAGCACTAGGAATACGAGGTTTTTTCTATGAACAAGATCCCCTGGAGAGTTTCCCAAAAGGGGTCCGTACGATGTTCAATGGAGAAATATGGTTTTCCAGGAAGATAATGACTGACTATATTTTGAAAGGTGGTAATTACGATTTTTCCCCAAAAAAGAATGAATCAATCCTTACTCCTCGAGAGATAGAGATAGTCTCCATGATAGCTACGGGCGCCACAAATTCATACATCGCTGATAAGCTCTGCATTAGTCCCCACACGGTCAAGACCCATCTTTATAATATCCTCAAAAAGATCAATGTTCCCAATCGCCTCCAAGCAGCACTCTGGGCTGCAAAAAATCTGTAACAAAAACTAATGCTTTTTTCTTATTGTTTTTGCTTCCAAGAATAAGGTGAAAAACCATACCTTTTACCTATTGCATTGTGACTTGCTAATGAGCATAATCACATGCCATGTTGTCCCACTTTGTGTTCAAGACACGAGTTTGAGCTGTTTGCCGTGCAAACCTTTCATGTAAGTAGTGGTTGCGGGTTTCTTTTGGGCTATGAACGAGCGGAGAAAACTTGAGAGATTTGATCTCCGAGTCCCTGCCAAGATTAACATGGTGGGTCTGGATCATGAAAGAGAGACACTTAATCTCATGACAAAGGATATATGTGCTGGCGGCGCATTTTTCCAAACCCCCGATCCCCTTCCCAAAGGGACGCAGGTCAAAATTGATATGATTCTCGATCGGGGATTAAGAGACGGGGAAGACAGACGGGCTCATATAAAGTTAGGTGGTGCTGTGTTGCGATCAGAATCAACCGGGATGGCCATCTGTTTTGACAAAGGGTACAAAATTTTACCGTTGAATAAGCCATAAGTATTAGCAAGTGTATTACCTGGCCCCTACTAATAATACTTATTCCCTACCTTTTCATTTCGCAAAAAATACGAATTTAAACCATACCTTCTCCTTATTGCTTTCCTTAAAGAAAAAAATGATAATTCTAATAAAATTACTTTTTATTTTTTCCATAGATGACCACCAATTTGGGTGAAGTAAATGAACGGCCGCGAAGCCAGTTTTTCCTTGGGACGTGGCTGAATATAGGGAGGAGGGCTTACGATGAAACTGAATAAAAAAACAAGTCGCGCTTTTATCATTTCAACGATTGTTATCGGTCTGGTGGCGTCTCTCTTTATAGGTTGCAGCTCGCAACGAATG
>CP070700.1:1252816-1255373 GCA_020349865.1 Desulfobacteraceae bacterium | reverse complement strand
TGAATCCATTCAACTTTACAAACAGGCCTTATCCTTACCCATGTCTAATACCAGTCCGTTTGAAAAGGCAAATGCCCATATCAACCTTGGTATCCTCTATCAAACGAAGAGGGAATATGTACAGGCCCTGGTCCATTACGAAACCGCCATTAGGATAGCCCCAAAACACCCCATGGCTGGTCAAATCATAACAGTCATATCCCAAATTAGGGCAGCCCTTTCTGTACCAGGAATTCGCTTTTGTGGATGAAAATAAAAACAGAATTTTTAATTTTTGTCAAGACAAATAGAGGCTGCTCATCGGATGCAGAGGCTTCATCTGAAAATTGCTCTATCGGGGTTATCTACGGATATGTCAAGGAGACTGGTTATCAAAGGATTACTGAATCAGAAGCACTTGAACCCGGCATAGGGGACTGGATACTCCTTAATAATGTTATATATCAGGCTGAATTAAGGGTGGAGGTCACAGGTGGGTTCTGAAAGAAAATAACAATGAAAAGGATTTCAGCATTAACTAAAAAACCATAAAACCATAGAATTTGCTTTTCCGGATAGATGTATACGCATAACTTTTAACTTTTGTCAAGACAAATATTCAAAGAGAACTTAGCATAAGATGAAAAGGAGAATAATTTACAAGAGAGGAAAAATAATGAGGAGTAATGGAAATAATCTAAAGACACCAAAAAGCAATCCAAATATGACAAATTCAGGCACACCAATAGTGTAAGATATTTGTGAGGTCATGATAGGGCCAGGGGTTATGCGGGAAGATAATCAAAGAAACTATAGTTCTTATGACTATCAATCCTTATGAAATGGCTCTCAGCAGAAGAGACAGAGGCCACAATCGAAACACTTGCTGATCAGAAAGCACTCTTTAACGCATACGCACTGTCGATCTTCACAGACCACGCACTCTATTGTGACGACTTCGTACCCGCTGAGATCTGGACTGACGCTGTAGTACCAACGGATAGTGGTAGTCAGATACTCCAAGCTCTATCCGATACTGGGCATCAGTTTCCACCACATACCGCACTCTTCACTCTCTATCGACTCTTCTATCACTGCGACCTTCTGATAGACCATCAAGCCACGGACCTTGAGAAGGTTCTTGGGGCGCTGCAAGAGATTCACACCGCTGGGCAGGCCCGCTGGCCGTAACACGCTTACAACAGGTAGTAGATACTGCGGACAACAAGAGATTGCTTCCAAAACTCTACTGGGGTACAAAGAGCAATCATGACGCAGACGGGAATGTTTGCGATACGTTTAATTTAAATATCTTTAAGAAAATATAATGACTTGGAAATGCCCATTATGTAGTGAACTACATGATGATGATTTTCTAAGATGCCCTTGTGGTTATGAAAGGGAGACTATTGCAGACAGGAGAGGAACTAAAGAATGTCCAAATTGTGGATTAATTATTCCCGATATCGAATTAAGATGTAATTGTGGTTACGATTTTACAACTGGTCAAATTAAGGGATCATATCTTAGCCAATCAGAGCTAAAAAAATTTAATTTTGGTATTCTGAAACAATTTTTTGGTCCAAGCAAAGATACAATTTGGCGAAAATTAAGTGAAGACTTATGAGAATAATCTAGATAATTGATGGAAAAATAGGTTAAAATGTGCAAGATATATAAGGAATGGACATGGAGTCCCCTCATGTATTTTGCACGATCCATAAAGGGGACTCCTATCCAAAAAACAAAGGATAGGAGAAATATTACCAGAACTTCTACAAAAAGCCAACCTTTTTTATCTTCTTCACCTCATTGACATAGAACTAGCCAAGCAGCAACAGGAAGGGGGTTGTCCATATTGCGGTGGTCCTTTACATCAAGCCAACTATCAGCGGCAGGCATGGGGTGCACCGGGAGGGATATCTGAATATCTCATTAGGATGAGTCTTTGTTGTGGCTGGGAGGGATGCCGTCGCAGGACGTTGCCGCCATCTTGTATTTACATGGGCCGGCGGTTTTACTGGGCCGGTATAATTTTAGTGGTAATGGCCCTTCGGCAGAGGAGTCCGGATGGATGGAGTGCCAGGCGGCTCATGGAGCGGTTTAAAATTTCCCGAAAAACACTTCTACGGTGGATGGCCTATTTCCGGGATGTATTTTCTTGCAGTGCTCAATGGCAACGCCTTCGTGGCAGAATAAGCTCAACGGTGAGGGACAGCGAATTACCCGGTGGCCTTTTGGAGTACTTCCTCCAGAGAGCAAAATCAGCAGAAAGAGGCCTTATTGAATGTCTTCGTTTCCTGGCAAAAGGTTCAGCGGACTTCTTGTGAGGCACGCTTGGTAAGGGGAGAGTAAATTAACGCAAAATCTTGGGAATTCCCACGGCCCCCTGTATAGGATATTATAGGCTACCTTGCATGAGATGTGAGTTTTGTATGTTGAAACACTATAAACTGAGAAAGGAGCCATAAAATGGATGAAGATGCGAGGGGGAAGTTAACCGACTGGGCACAGTTGCGCTTTTCTATTATTGGTGGTCTTTTAGCAAGACCGCCGAAGAAAGGAGATCTGCAAAAAG
>CP070700.1:1249820-1252716 GCA_020349865.1 Desulfobacteraceae bacterium | reverse complement strand
TCGTGAACAGCCGACATAGCGAACGCGCCAGTTGTTCGCAATGGACTGTCAGTTCTCTGTTTATCTGATTATGAATGGTATCACTCTGCTTCGGGTCTGCGATGCGCTCCGTCCAAGAGGGATCATCCTGGAGGACTTCCATCTCTAGTCTCTGCCACTCGTCGTCTGGAGAAGGGCCTGGATCAACGTCGCCAAGAATGACGTTAAGGTTGTAATACCTTGCACTTTGGCCGAAATCCGACAAAATCTGGACGATTCTTGTCAGTTTCTCGTCGATTCTTAGGAACTTGATATCCACTTTGGCGGCAGGGACCTGCGAGAGGTAATCAGCGGAGAACAGTGGTTATTCACTGCGTTGAGATCGAGCTGGCATCCCACCACGCAATATGCACAGGTTGTTTGAACCCTCTTCGTCTCCCATGGCTTGCCCTTTACGCCGCCCATTCGCTTCTCAATGGCATTAACTGGGCATACACGCATACATTCACCACAGGAAATCGTCTTCTCGCCTTGCCTGTGAAGCTTCTTCGGCGTCTCATGACGATTTCAAATGCAAGATTCGGGTTTAAGGATGTTTTCATCTTGATTCTGAAGTCATCATAATAACTTTTAAATTCTATTCTTGCTTCGATTGAGGAGCCGTAAAAAGATAACTCAGAAGTTGGATCAGACGGCAAATGTTACATATGCAATAGGCTTATGGAAATGCCATAAAGTATAATTGCACCGCCCCTCCACCCAGGAAGAGGGGCGGGTTTTGACTTTAAAATAATCCTTTAACTTTACCTGTTTCTACGTCCACATCAATCCTCCGAAAAGCCGGATCTGAAGCAGTCCCGGGCATAAGTTTAATACTCCCAGCCACGGGCACAACAAAACCGGCTCCACCATATGTTAATATGTCCCGGATTGGCAAGGTCCATCCTTTAGGACGACCCTTAAGATTTGGATCATGGGAAAGGCTCAGATGTGTCTTCACCATGCATGTACCCAATCTGGATAGATTCGGGTCCGCCTGGATCCTTTCGACCTTTGCCATGGCCTCAGGTGTATAGCTTACATCTTCAGCGCCATAAACCTCGGCAGCTATGCGCCTGATTCGCTCTTCCAGAGGTGTATCATCTTCATATAGGAATTTGAAATGATTTTCTTCTTTGCAAGCCTCAATAACTGCATCTGCCAATTCCAGTGCACCCGCTCCACCCTTAAGCCAATGTTCAGAGAGGGCTACGCGTGCGCCAGTCTCTTCAGCAATGCGGCGGATGACAGCGATTTCAGCCTTCGTATCCGTATGGAAAGAATTGATACAGACTACAGGATTGATCCCTGCCTTTTTGACAGTCTCTATATGCGCAATCAGATTCTCGCAACCCTTCTCGACGAGACCCACATTTTCGGATATATACTCTTCATCCAACGGTTTTCCAGGTACAACCCTGGGGCCGCCCCCGTGCATCTTCAGGGCCCTGACAGTGGCAACGATCACAGCACAATGTGGCTTAAGACCGCTAAAGCGGCATTTAAGGTTCCAGAATTTTTCAAAACCTATATCTGCCCCAAAACCGCTTTCCGTGACTAAATAATCGGAGAGTTTCAGAGCTACTTGGTCTGCCACGATCGATGACTGGCCAATTGCTATGTTAGCAAATGGACCAGCGTGAACTAGAACCGGTTGTCCTTCAAGGGATTGCATCAGGTTTGGATTCAGGGCCTGTACCATCCAGGAGGTCATGGCGCCATCTACCTCCAAATCTTTGGTAGTGATGGGTTCTCCTTTTTTATCGTATGCCACAACGATTTTGCCCATTCTCTCACGCATATTCTTTAAACTGGTGGACACCGCCAGAATAGCCATGATCTCGGAGCTTACAGAAATTGCAAAACCGGATTGCATTAGGATACCATCCATTTTGCCTCCATGCCCGATGGTAATGTCCCTGAGGGCCTGGGCGCAAAAATCCATAATCCAGTGCATTTCCACATTTTTAGAATCAATATTTAAACGTTTTAAGTTCCTTTTGGCCAATTGTGCATCATCATAATTTGCCTCATGCTGCATTCGAGATGTCACTGCTACCATTGCGAGATTATGGGCATTGGTCACTTTATCGATATCACCCGTCAGGCCAAGTGAGAAAGGGGTCAATGGTATACATTGTGACAATCCACCTCCTGCGGCGCTTCCCTTAATATTAAAGGTCGGGCCACCGGATGGCTGGCGTATTGCTCCCATGACATTAATCCCTTTTTTGCCGAGGCCCTCTACCAAGCCCATAGATGTGGTACTTTTACCCTCTCCCAATGGGGTTGGTGTAATAGCTGTAACATCGATATACTTACCGTTTGGTTTGTCCTGCAACCTTTTAATTACAGTGGCAAAGTCAACCTTTCCCAGATAGTGACCCATTGGAATAAGCTCTTCTTTTTGAAGGCCGAGCATTTCGCTAAGCTCAAATACGGTTTTCATCCGGCTTTCGGCTTCTTCAGCAATTTCCCAGTCTTTGTGATTTCTCGGATCTAAAGGCATGGTGTCCCTCCATTATTTTAAAACAGTGTTTTAGTTGAGGAATATATTGACTTATTCTTCAGGATAAATTAATAGTTCTGACCCTGATTCTTGATGTTTTTTCTAGGATTGAAATAAATCCAGGCCGAAAAACGAAGTTATATTAACATAAAAAAAGAACAAACACAATCCCTGATTTGGGACTGATTTGAGGCTTGATTTGGAGCCTGGGAAATAACTGCAATTAAAGGCATCTTTTCCAATAAGATCAATTTATTATGGATACAATACCTCTTCTTTATGCAATTCAAACTTGATTAATTAATAAAAAGTCATTTAACCGTTCAGGGGTGCTTTTTTGCAAAAAATGCCAATACCTTCTTCAATGAT
>CP070700.1:1246765-1249720 GCA_020349865.1 Desulfobacteraceae bacterium | reverse complement strand
TTCAGACGGACCACATTCGAGAGATTTAGGTCAGCATCTCTTAGAACCCTTTCAAGGTTGTCCAGCGCCTGCGTTACCTGGGCTCGCATGTCTCCCGCATGCACCGGTCTGCCTTCTGCATCAACCGATGTTTGCCCAGCGCAAATGACAAACCTTCTCATGCCTTTGATTTCGTTCGCTTGGACGAACCCATACTCATCCTGCCATTTCCATGGGTTTATGATCTTCCGTTCCATCAGGCCTCCTTTCCAGTCTATTTTTTTCCTTTAATCATGTTTAATCCCCTGCCAAAACCCGCTTTTCAGCTAAGCACCGTAGACCACTTGCCAGGATCATATGTCGCGGGACCTTGATGATCCCGCCAATGGCGCCCACTGGCTCGGATTTCGAATTTAGCCGATCAACGCCTTGGCAGCGAGATAGCCCGATACACCGCCCAGTCCCGGTCCCGGGTGCGTGGATGCCCCAATGTGATAGAGGTTTTCAATCGGGGTGGAGTGGTTTTTTGTCGCGCGGAGAGGTCTCCAAAAGAAAAACTGGTCAATTGAACAGACTCCCGCGTAGGGGTCACCTCCAACGAGGTTGATGTTCAGGGCTTCAAGGTCGGCTGGAGATAGCACCGTGCGAGCCAGTATGGAATTTTTCAGATTGGGCACGTGCATCGTTATCCGGTCAATGATGCGATCGGCATATCGCTCTCTTACCGATTCATTCCATTTTCCGCCTGGAGGCGTTTTTATCTTTCCTGCCGCGTCCCCTCTGATGTGGCCGTTGCTCGGAACTTCCTGTAGCTGAATCCACAGTATGTACTTGCCCTCTGGTGCTCGAGTGGCGTCCATGGAGCTGGGTTGGGTGACGACAACCGTTGGTTCTTCGGATAGAAGGCCTCTCTCAGCCTGATTCACCGCTTTTGAAACGGCATCTAAACTGGGAGTGAGATGAACCATGGCCACTTTCCCTAGTTTTGGATCGGGCCACTGAGGCGCTTCACTGAGGGCAAGATGGATCTGCATGTCCCCACGGCCGTAACGGTATTCGCTGGCTTGTTTGGCCACCTTAGAAGGCACTTCTTCAGGGCCAAGGAACCTCTGATATAATTGAGTTGGGGTAACGGAACAAATCACCGCTTTCTTTGCTAGGTAGGTCTCACCATCGGTTGTTCGGACACCTTTGGCCTTCTTCCCATCAGTAATGACCTTATCCACATCGGCGTTGGTGACAAACGTTCCCTTCCTTTCCTGAATATATTTTACGAAGGCGTCTACCAAATTTTTGCTTCCCCCTTTCACAATCGGCATACTGACCTGCTCCAAGGTAAAGAAGATGATTCGGTCCATAAATCCTGATAACGCATTGTCAGGACCCAATCCCACGTGCAAGGGCCAGGGTGCCACCAGAGCGCGAGTGATCTCCGATTGAAAGGTTTTCTCAGCCCATGTCCGGCAGCTCTTCATGGCGTCACCGAAGTAGGATATGAAATTGTGAATGCCCATCTGCCAATACTTAGAAAGCATAAGACGAAGAAACTTGTAACTCAATAGGTGGTTCCCAAGAATGCCAAAGGTCAAGGCGGCCGTTTCTGCCAGATTATTCAGACTCTCATTGTAAGCTTTGCCGTCTCCCTTGGCCAAGGCCTCCATTGCATTTATATTTTCCTCTCGAGAGGTTGTTAGAATGAGGCTGGTGTTATCCGGCATCACCACGGCGGTGGGATACTCGGTATTTGCGAATTTCAAACCCTTTTGGTGTAGGTCTTCTCTTAATTCAGCATAGGCCGCGGAGGTCACAAACAAAGGATAGAATCCTGAGAGCACATCATGCTTAAAGCCAGGCAGCGTGATCTCTTCTGTCCTAATGCATCCACCTAAGACATCATTTCGCTCAAGCACGCAAACCTGCCAACCCTCTTTCGCCAACAGCGCTGCCGCCACCAATGCATTTATCCCGCTTCCGACAATCACTGCATCGTATTTCTGGCCGTCAGCATTTCTTTCAGCGCCGGCCCTGGAGCCGGCAACAGCTTTTTTGGGCCGAGAAACCCCCATGAGACTGGCACCAAAGACGCCTGACGCGACCAGAAAGCTTCGGCGGGTTAGTTTCCATCTCTCCTCTTTGGAGGAGTCTAAATATCCACGCCGAAGTTGCTTTTCTTTACGTTCCTGTGGACATCTTCTTTTTGATGTCTTGGCCTTGGTCAGATTACGTCCCATTGCTGTGCACCTCCTGTTGGGTATCCCATGGGAAATAAGGGATCAGGTGTGAAAAGCTAACCGAACTGGCTAACTATCTTTAGCTAGTTCAGATAAGTCCTCTATGGCTTGTAATATCTCAGAAGAAACCTGGGCGTCATCTATGGCCGGAGCAATCCGTTGACTCAAATTCACAAGAAGAGCAAGATCCTCTCTTCGAAATCCATATGGTCTCTCAAGCGAGTCAAGATAAATAGCCCCTAGGATTTGCGAGCGGGAAATCAATGGGACGCACAATACAGACTCTATTTTCAATACTTCTAGAGTGTTAGCAAACTCACCTCTTTCGGTCTTAGCATCTGACACTACAAAGGGCTTTCTACCTCTTATGACCCAATTTACTACATCCCGGCAGTATACTGTGGTGGCATCATCGCTAGGCTTATTTGATTTGTAAATAATCTCCGTAATTTTTTGTGTTTCGGGATCGATTAAAACGAAAACACCTCTGTCAATTCTTTTGAGAAGATCGAAAATGTGAACAAGTACTTTTTCTAATGTCTCTTTTATGGATAGATCCTCTGTTAAGACATTGGATGCCTTATAGAGAAATTCCAGTTTTTTTTGCATGACCCTGTCTCTCTGCATTTTAAGGGTGCGGTTTAGTTCATTACTTTGCTCGGTAAGTTCAATCGAATCAAGAAACGGGATCATTTGCTCTGTGCACCCTTCACCGAGACAAATCACAGTTATTCCAATTGCTATG
>CP070700.1:1244153-1246665 GCA_020349865.1 Desulfobacteraceae bacterium | reverse complement strand
GCATCGATGACTAAATTGGGATGAACCATACTCGAACACATCACTCTTATTATCCTGATATTGGGAGGATATTGTAATCTGGACACGCCTGCCAGGTCTGCACCGGCATAGGAGCACCAGTTGCAGCAAAAACTTACGATCAAGGGTTCAAATTCATCTTGCATCATCGCACCTCTAAGGCGGCATTGACCTGCGCTCCGATCTGTTCTAGCTTAAAGCCTTTCACAAATATTCCTTTCTTGGGACAGGTTGCCATACAACACCCGCATCCCTTACAGGCGGTCTCATCTACATCGACCGTCTTTTTTACTGCACCCTCTCTCATGTATTCAATCAAGGTAATTGCCTGATAAGGGCAGGGTTCAACACAGTAGGCACATCCATCACAACTTTCATCTATGACATGAGATATATTCGCTTCCAATTCTATACTGTCTTGTGAAAGCACAGTCGCTGCTCTGGAGGCTGCAGCTTGGGCTTGAATTATACTTTCATCTGCTGCTTTTGCCGAATGGGCTAAGCCGCATAAATAAACTCCATCGGTGGCAAAGTCAACCGGACGCAATTTCATGTGCGCTTCAAGAAAAAATCCTTCCTTGTTTAGCGGGACTTTCAAAAATTTTGCAATTGCTTCGTTCCCTTCATCAGCGACTATTCCTGCTGACAACACGACTAAGTCTGCTGATATTTCTATCGGCATCTTCAAGGTTTGGTCAAAGACTTCCACCTGCAGCCCCTTCCCATTTTTTAAAACCTCTGGCTTCCGGTCTTCGTCATATCTCATAAACACAACATTCTGTTGTCTGGCCTTGGTGTAATAACTTTCTCTAAATCCATAAGTTCTTACGTCTCGGAATAATACATATATATTTGTTTCAGGAGAAAGTTCTTTTATTTTTAGGGCGTTCTTAACGGCTTCAGCACAACAAATCCTAGAGCAATAAGGCCTTTCCTCATCCCGAGAACCCACACATTGAATCATGACAATGTTCTTGGGCAGGCGATCTTTAACTGAAGCCCACTCGCCGCTCTTCCTCAGGCGCTGTTCAAGCTCAATTTGAGTTATGACTTTATCATCCTGACCATACAAGTATTCTTTTGGTTTATACTCTTGGGCACCAGTAGCAACAATCACCACCCCATGCTCAATCTCCGTAGATTTTCCTTTCCTGGAAATCGTTGTTTTAAAATTTCCGATTGAACCTTCAATGTTCTCTATTTTGGTTTCGGTGTAGAGATGGATTTTCTTGTTCTTTTCTATCTGTTCAATAGTTTTTTTCAATTCCTCCTGCGGATTTCCTCCATTCAGCAAATAATGAACACGTCTTAGGTTCCCACCCAATTCCTTTTCTTTCTCGACTAAATGGACATCAAATCCTTGAGCTGCCAGCTCTATTGCAGCTGTCATGCCGGAAAATCCACCGCCGATAACCAGGGCAGATTTGATTATGGATACAGACCTCTTCTGCAGAGGATCCAATAATCGCGCTTTAGCCACAGCCATTCGGACTAGATCCTTAGATTTCTCCGATGCTTTTTCCGGTTCCAGCATGTGCACCCATGAGCACTGGTCTCTGATATTGGCCATTTCAAAGAGATACGGGTTGAGCCCTGCCTCCCGGACTGTGTTTCTGAATAGAGGTTCGTGAGTCCGAGGCGTACAAGAGGCAACGACTACACGATTCAACTCATGCTCTTTTATCTTCTCTTTTATGATTTCTTGAGTGTCGTTTGAACAGGTATACAGGTTATTTTCCGCATAGACAACGTTGGGAAGTGTTTTTACGTATTCAACCACATCGGGAATATTGACTACTCCGGCAATGTTTGTTCCGCAGTGGCAGACGAATACTCCGATTCTCGGTTCCTGCCCCTCTACATCTATTTCAGGTGGATATTCCTTGGGCACAATCAAGTTGCCTTTAACGTCTTTTAAGAGTGATAAAACCTTTGATGATGCCCCTGAGGCTTGCATTATGGTTTCAGGAATATCTTTAGGTTCTGTGAATGGTCCAGATACATAAATCCCCTTGCGGTTGGACTCAACCGGTTTAAAGGGAGATGTCTTGCAGAAATTAAATTCATTCAACTCGATTCCAAATTTTTCAGAAATTTCATTTATGGATTTTGGAGGCAGGAGACCAACAGATAAAACAACCAGGTCATATTCACGGGAAGCTTTCATATCATCATCGGTTAGATATTCAATCTGAATATTTCTTGTTTCAGGTATTTCCTTGACAGAAGGAGGACGACATCTTATGTAATCAACTCCGAGCTCTTTAGCTCTTTGATAATACTCATCAAATCCCTTGCTGAAGGCCCGCATGTCCATAAAAAATATGTCGCATTCTAAATCTTCACCCACATGCTCTTTAGCTATGATGGCTTCTTTGGTGGCATACATACAACATACAGAAGAACAATAATCCCGGTCACAATCACGCGAGCCGACACATTGGATGAATCCTATCCTCTTGGGTTCAGTTTTATCAGAGGGTCTTAATACTTT
>CP070700.1:1237407-1244053 GCA_020349865.1 Desulfobacteraceae bacterium | reverse complement strand
CTCTGCCGAAAGATGGTATGCAGGTGCGTTGAGAATACACCATGTACGGGCATTTTTTCTTTCTTAGCAAGCTTCTCGGACAGTTCACTCTTTCTCAGCAACAAATATTTTATATCCCCATATGCCCAGGTCCAGGCACGTTTTTTGCCTGCTTCCAGCTATGTTGTTTAACATAATGGATTTCAGTAGCCTACCCTCACTTACAAGTCTAAAGAGTAAAGGCAATACTGATTCTGAGCCATCATGCATAAACCTGCTGCTTTTTTGTATAAGCGATGTTTGGTCAATGCATTTAATAGACGTAAAGCCGCCAGACTCAAGGGCGCTGCGGAATTTATCTACACTGGTTTTATTGGGAATAGCCCATCCCTCCAGCACCTGCCCGTACATTCTCTCCTCGTCTTCACTAAGGTCCTCGCGAACCTGAAAGGAATCTGCAACAACAAGCCTACCGCCCTCTTTTAGAAGCCTGTATGCCTCCCTGGCAAATACCTCCTTGTTTTCGGCGTGGCATATGCTCTCAAGGCCCAATATCTTATCAAAAGAGGAATCTTCAAACCCTGTGTCATTAAAGTCCTTCAAATATATTTTTAAAAGGAACCGATTCTTTATATCTTTGGAAAGTTCATTAGCAGCATCCAAAAGTCTTTTTGAAAGTGTAATACCAACAGTTTCTATGCCCATATTTTCAACAATATACCTGCAGGTTCCGCCAACCCCACACCCGGCATCAAGCAGCCTTTCACCCGGCTTTAGGTCAAGATAATTAACAACCTCCTTTACTGTATTTACAAGTGATTCTTCATGGGTCTTTGTATCCTCATACCAGAATCCATAATGGAGATGATCCTTTGACCAGTTTAATGCATAGTCACCGTATGTTTCATTGTAATACTGCTCTGATTTGTCTTTCATTGGAAATAATTGATATGACGAATCAACTCTATTAGTAAAGAAATCACGCGCTACATTCAAAGGATTCATCCTGCCGCCAAACATCTCGAGCGCCGCGCGGGTGCAATCCCGTATATGCTTTCCCACCAGATGGGACTGCAGCCTTTGTTTATAATCATGAAAGGAAAAGTCATTGTTTTGAAACGCGTCAATGATTGCCTGTGCAGCAACCTCTCCGTACGACAATGCCAGGTGGATCCCGCCTCCAAATGCCGGCTCAATCCCGGCAGCATCTCCCACAAGAATGACATTTGGCTGAGATACGATGTCTTCAGGTGAAAGCCAGCGGATGGGGTGGCTAGACCAGGATTTGGGCTCTTGATGAATATTCCGGGATCGTAACTCACGACCAAATATTTTTTTCATGTCTGCTCGCGGACTGCCAGGGTAGATCCTGACATCACCCATGCCATGGGCTATTGAAGGGACACCATCTCTTAGGCAAGGAAAATGATATACATAACCCTGTAAGCCCACTTTTATGGGTGTTAAATCTATAACTATCTTTTTATCACTGAATTCGCTGTCGTATGGAGGATTAGCCGGTGCAAAGATCTGAAGCGTTGGCACAAGGTGTGGCCTTTGAGGCGGCATCATCTTCCGGCGCACCACGCTGAGCGCTCCGTCAGCCCCAACGAGGGTTTGCACGCTATATTTTCTCTTGTTGGTTTCTACAATCAGCCTGTTCCGGTCACGGGTTACCTCGATGAGCATTTCGTCTTCATGTAGCTCAAGACCTCGATTCTTTGCGGTTTTTGCCAGGGCATGATCAAAGTCCATCCGTTTCACCACCTGGAAAAAGCTGGATCGGTGAAGATGATAAATTTCCTTTTCAAATCTAAACTCTACATGAGAAATAAGCAGTGACGGTATATCCAGTTCAACTTCCAGGTGTTTCAATACGTCGGCACTCCACCCGCCTACACCACCAGCGCACAACTTGTCACGGGGAAAAACGGCCTTTTCAATCAAGAGGGAACGGCCAGCCAACTGAGGGGCATATTTCTTCAGATGCAGCCAGGTGGATATTCCTGCGGGGCCTCCCCCAACAATCATTACCGACCAGTCCAATGCACGTTCCTTGGTTTTCAACCTTTGAAACCCCATTATTACGCCTTCCACCGGAGCAGCGCCTATTAAGTTGAAGCTCTATTTTACACATCCCATCGGTATGCTAATGTCGTCCATTGGGAAAGGGATTCAAGGGACACAACTCCCCCTGCTGAACGAAACTTACAGCAGTGAAACAGCGCATTGGTTCCTGCGGATCGCACCTAGATGATATTGAGTTATAGACTCAAAATTGCCCTAGAGCTTGAACTGCCGTGGGTGGCATTTTATCTTGTCAATCGTGACTCTTCTGGGGAGAGACGTTCAGCCTTCTGTCCGCCTATAGCATAAATACGAAGAGCTGACTTGAGTACAACAGGCCCGCAGGCAACAGAAAACTCACAATGCTCAATAAACCCTTTTCGCTCGGCAAGAATTCAATAGGACAGAATGCCCACTCTCGACACTCTATCATAATTATCCCTAGCTTCTATCATTTTTGCACACTCATCTGACGTTACTTGGTATCCCTCTTCTGTAAGCCACGTATAGAGAGCTCCGGCATCTGGTATTGCCAAAAATCTTGCTGTCAAATCGGTACTTTTAACCGCGTCCGAAATGAAGTCAATCATGGTTGGGTCTGCTCCATTACTCATGGTACCCTCCTTTTTCGCTGATCTCAAGATTTGCTAATTTAGTACTCCTCTTGATATCAAGCTCGTCTAATGTTGCCAATTCTCATGCTCGATTACTTACGGATAGCAGCTACTTTGCCACCCACGACATTTCAAGCTCTAAGATTACCACGATACGGGAAGTGCCTTTCAATCACCGCCACCTCCATGCTGCTACCCTATCCAGTACGCTCCGACAATAAGGCACCTTGTGGTGCACTTTTCCGTCCCGTTCGGCCGGCCGAACCATCCCGTTTTCCATGCACGGTTCAGCATATTTGCAAGTCGGACACGTTTCTTCATCCGGTGCAACGGCCTTTTGATACTCATCAGAAGACAGTACTTTTCCAATCATGCCGGGTTTGTATTTGCCGAAGCTATCTCGACTGGAATGAGAAAGACTAATACTTCCGTTTGCCATTACAATGATGCTCCCCTCGCGGTTCAGCGGAGGCGCCCGTGGTATCCATGGCATCTCAAGCAGTTTTGAGACAATATTAACAAGCGGATCATTTAGCACATTCGTTTTGTGTCCCCAGAGATTCAAAAGTGAAACAGTCTTGACCAGTCGCACGAAGTCCGCCGGTGCAAGAAGTTCATCTGACAGGGCGAAGAAACCATCCGTTACGTTGAAAAGCGGTATTAGGGTTAAACACTTTATTGTGGAATATCTCCTGTATAAATCATCTGCGAAATGAGGCAGCTTCGGAAGGAGGCCTTTCCAGGCAGTTGTAAATATAACAAGTCCAATGCCCGCATCAAGCGCCTTTTCAATCCCCCGAATAGTCCTCTTGTATGAACCTTCCCCTCGCAACCGCTTGTGAAGCGCTTCCGACCCCTCCAGACTCACCGAGATCAAAAGACCATCATAGGCTGCCAGCCTGCTGCTAATAACCTCTGTAAGGAGCGTTCCGTTGGTATTCATGGTGATGGTTTCATATCCGATAGCCAAACCATAATCCAGCGCCACAGACAATCCTTCCCAGAGCAAAGGTTCACCTCCTGTAATATGCAGACGCCGGTATCCACTCCCATATCCCTCGGCAATGATCTCTTTCACCAGATCAAGGGGCAGCCTCGAGGGCTCGGATGTGCCGGCACGGGCAAAACAGTGCATACAGGCAAGGTTGCAATAGGTTGTAACCTCGATGCTGAGCTCTTTTTCATGACCCCCGGGATCGGTCTCCTTTTCACCCTTACCTTTCATACGTAATCCCGCCCATTTTTCAGGGGTGTCAACAGGCAGCGGAATTCATTTGCTAGGCCTGTTATATGGCAATCGTCTGCGATAAATGCAGCTGATTCCAATTCGCTACATATCCTTTCCTTTATTCTCTTTATAACGTCGTTCTCAGCAACGCTATCCAAAATAGCCTCGGCAAAGCCGCTGTTTTTGTCTATTTTCTCTCCAGTATCCTTATCCCACCACCTCTTGATTTCTTCAGGAAGACAGACATATATCGATGAATGGTTACCTTTCATCATATC
Organism: Desulfobacteraceae bacterium; assembly: GCA_020349865.1. The sequence goes on along the minus strand of CP070700.1, from coordinate 1,239,887 downwards.
CGTTTCAATATCCTTTATGTCATCCAGCAGCCTCCAGGCAATTCCGAAGGAGCCAAAGGCGTTCTGAACAACATCGCTAAATTCTTCATCATTGCCCATTTTTTGAGTGATAAGGACAGGGGCTATCAACCCGGTCGCCATTTGTTTCCTGAATAGGTCACAGTAGCCATCCAATGACTCAACATCCTGTAACCTATTGATACCATAGTAGTAATCATTGATAAAACGATCCACGATTTGTTTTCCTTCACTTACCCCCTCAGCCAAACTGTTAAGCGCATTGTGCATCATCATCCACGCCTGGCTTCTCAACAGCAGGGCCAGATGTGAAATCGGCAACTCATTATCATTCAGGTGATCATCAAAGGAGTGAAGGAATATAGCCATGGAATGTGCACTTTTTGCATTCTTGATATCTACTTCTTCCAACCCTTTGCCATCGGGAGCGGACTGAAAAAGCCAGTAGATAATGGACCATGTGGGTACATAGTAATATCTGAAAAAGTTGAACTCCTGGGTGAATGGTATCCTTAGGTGTCTCAGTAGAAGAAGTAATGCATCTGTCTGAGTCGATTCAGGCAGGGATTTGCAGAGTAAAATAACCTCATTGTTCAATTCACTGCGAAATTCCTTTTCCTGCCGAGAAAGATTGACATTCCCGAAGTCAATCTCGGAACACGATGACAGCAGATTATTAATTCTTTCCTCCATTCAGTATGAACCTGACATATAAAACAACCACGCTTTATTTTGTCTTCTATTCTTGTCAATTTGCAACATGTCTTACTTCTAGCCCCTGGCTACCCGACTCAATTCATCCAAATCCCACTGAAGATCCATTTCCACAAACAATACCCTTGCCTTTTCCAGATACTCTTCTGCCTCAATGCCATTTAGCCTCTTGCACTTATTCTCAGGTTCAAGCAAACGTTTCCCCACTTCAAAGTAGGTTCTTGAGAGTTCGAGCCGTGCGCCAAGGCGTTCTCCTTCCTCAATAGCTTTATGCCACCACTTGACGGCATTTTCCGGCTCGTTGATTAGCCAGTAGTACACTCCTACCAGCTTATATGTTTCGGTACGATGTTGGGCCGCCTTTTTTGAAACTTTTAAAAGCATCTTGCACGATTTGATGGCCTTTTTCCGGTATTGAGAAGACTCTGATTTACTGCTAATTGTTATTGATTCCTCTAATCTCTTGAGAAAATAGTGAAATTGACATACGTGGAAAGTGGATAACATTAAGGGAATTGCATGAACCTGTAATCGGGCTTCATTCGCCTGCTGCAAGCACTTTTCCGTTAATTCCATATCCCCCATTAAGACATTTATCCGTGCTTTAAAAGAATACAGATCGAACAAGAACAGAGTGAGACCTGCCTTTTGTGCAAAATCAATTGTGTTCTCAACTTCCATGAGGGCACGGGGGAATTTACGGCATTCAATGAGCAGATTTGCATTCAATTCATATTTGAGCAATAAGGAGAAATCATTTTCGTATACTTCAATAATATCGTTTAGTTTAGTCACCATCAATGCAGCAATGTCTAAGGCTCCCTGATAAATGTTTGAAAGGCCATGCCAGTACAGATGTTGTGTTGCATCATAGACTTCCCCAATGCTTAGATTTTTGTCTACTAAATCTTCATCGTAATTCTTTATTGCTTCCCAGTTGCCTTCAAGATAATTGTGGAACGTATCACATAATTCATACATAATGAATATTCTTGCATCATCTTTATTAACTCTTTCCTTCGCAAAATCCAGTAGCTTTCTGCTCAGTCTGAATGAAATGCCAGGAGTGGAAAATAAAGAGCTAGCACCCACAAATATTTCCATCCCCAATTTGAATTTTGTTAGATCATAATTGATGACTTCTTTACAAACATGCAACGATTCAACAAAAAATCTCTTGGGATCTATTATTCCCAAAGCTTTACATTTCTTTTTGAATAGATCTATAATTTCGATATCTCTTTCTGTTGGCATCCTCTTAAACCTTAAGGATGGTAGATACAGGCTTATTATTAAGTGCAAAAATGCTGATGAAAACTCAAATATTGTTGAAATCGCATGTTTTGACAGTTTTCCCCAGTAGTAGTTGAGTGCTCTATCGAAATATTCTACGGCTTCAACATATTGCCCTCTGTTAAAAAGGGCGAGCGCAATGTTCTTGTCAAGCATCGCAACTTTTTCAGGATCAGCTGCATCACCATACTTCTTTACATAAAGGTCTAGTGCCTCTCGATAGTAATGCAGCGCCTCATTTGATGCTGAAGAACTCAAGGACTCCTCACCGGCCCTTATCAGATACTCCTCCGCCTTGTCCAGATTCTCGGCCCTGCTGTAATGATAGGCGAGCATACCGTAAAACTCGTGGAGCCTTTCGCCGAAGACTTTCTCAATAGAACCCGCAACTTTCCGGTGCAGCTCTTTGCGCTTCCGGGGTAAAATAGATTCATATGCGGCCTCCTGAGCGAGCG
>CP070700.1:1231739-1237307 GCA_020349865.1 Desulfobacteraceae bacterium | reverse complement strand
CAGAAAACCATAGCGAAACGCGCAGTTGGAGCGATTTTGTGACGTAGGCATATTCATAAATATGTCGAGGAGCAAAATTGGGAAACAAGCGTTGCAGCAAGGATTTTCAAGTCGCAGCAGGAGACTACTGCACAATCTGGGTTGAACAGTTTAGCTGACCTGGGACTTAGGGAGATACAATATGAAGGATTTTTTTAAGGGGTTTTTCAATCACATCTTTTCAGATCCGGAGCAATTGTTGAATTTCACTATCCGGATTTTGGCGATATTTGTATCGGCCGCTATAGCATGGTGGATATTCAATGCTATTGTTAAAAAACTCGAAAAAAAATACCATAACAGGCCTTTTTTTGAAAAAAATGACCGTCTCCTCACCCTTGCAAAACGGGCCGGGCACTATACAGTACTTATCCTGGTAGGCATCGGGTTGGTTAAGGTGTTCCGGGCACCCATTGCGGAAAGAATATTCTACGCCTTTATGATTATCCTCTTGGCCTCCATTGCCAACAGCATAGTCAATAATATTCTGCCATACGTGGAGCAAAAAATCGCAGCCAATACGGACACACACGTGGATGATGTGCTCCTGGGTCTTTTCAATAAGTTTTCAGGCATTATCATATTCGCCACAGGGATTATCCTGGCCCTTGATGTTCTGGGTTTGAATATAATGCCCTTTATCGCCGGTGCCGGTGTGGCAGGCATTGCCATTGGTTTTGCAGCCAAAGATACCCTTTCAAATCTGATTGCCGGTATCCTTTTAATCATAGACCGGCCTTTTGAAGTAGGCGACCGCATTGAAATCTGGTCGGCCCCGAAAAATGCAGCCACTTGGGGGGATGTTATTGACATCGGGCTTAGGGCAACAAAAATCCGTACTACAGACAATATCGTAATCGTGATTCCCAACAACGAAATCATGAAGCGGGACATCATCAATTACACTACCATCACAAAGGAAATCAGGGTCCGGATCCCCATTGGAATTGCCTATGACGCGAATGTCAAAAAAGCCAAAGAATTAATTACAAAAATTGCACTGGAATTGGATTGGGTCATGCAGGAACCGGCGCCTAAAGTTGTGGTCACGAACTTTGGGGATTCGTCCGTTGATCTGCAGGCAAGAATATGGATAAACGAGCCGCGGCGCAGGATGGATACAATCTCCTATGTGACTGACCGCGTAAAAGAGGCCTTCCAAGAGGAGGGAATCGAAATCCCATTTCCTAAACGGGATATTTACATCAAGAAAGAAGAATAATCACGATATCAGCGTCTCAGTATGAGCCCGGCCCCGAGCACGAGAAATGCCAGTCCGATGAGACGCTTCAGGTCGAAAGGGAGGACCTTAAAGCCGAATAGTCCGAAGTGGTCGAGGACGAGCCCGGTGGCCAGTTGTGCCGCTATGATGGCAGACATTGCCGCTGCCGTTCCGATGCGCGGCACAACCAGTATGGTAAGTGAAACGAATAAGGCTCCCAGAACCCCCCCCCGTCAGCTCCCACCAAGCGGCGCCATAGATACCTTTTATGGTTCCACGACTGCTCATAAGCACAACCAATAAAAGGACCAATGTTCCAACTGCAAAAGATATGAATGCGCTTTCCAGTATTCCGACCCTCTGGGCAAGCCTTGCATTGATAGAGGGTTGCAGGGCCACCGTCATGCCGCCGAAAAACATAATGAGAAACAGAAAATAGTTGGTCATGGATTAACGTCTCAGGATTCTACAATTTATTGAAATTAGCTGTGTTTATTGAAACCTATTGGTTTTGCCTCACATAGGGAACGTTACGAGTTACGGGTTAGTATTCACTTCCGAATTAAACCCGCAACGTACAGCACGTAACACTGACTAACCCATTTTGCCAACATTCCAATGGCACGACCCGGAGGCCTTTCGGCCTCGAGACTCTCGACAGGTTATGAACGAAGCGAACTAACTTGATTAAAGCTCCTTTGCCAGGTCTTTACGTACTTTATCGAACTGAATGCCGATTATGTAGTTTCCACTCGATTTTTCGTGAGAGTGGATCACTATTCCCTGAACCACATAGACAAGTTCTTTGATGGCAATTTCCATTTCCATTGTGGAATCGCGATTTATGGCCTCATAAACTTCCACCGCCACACCCGCGGGGCTTAGGTTAATAGTTCTGGCCATGGAAACACCGGTTTTTTGGACTCCGCCTTCTTTGTTGACATAGGATAAGAGATAAAGGGCTTGCAGCCTGGGGTAACGTCTTCTTTCCTTTGTGTTTTTTTCTCCTTTGCTCATACAAACCCCCTTTTGATGATCGAATTTCTTTTTGGCAAATAAGTATACGTCAAAATATATTGTATGTCAAATGGAGCAGGATTACAATATGTTGTGGCTACATGAGTTTTGTAAAAAAAGCTCGGCTAAGGGTTTCAGGAATGTTAAGAAAATATTCCCCTTCCTCGGTTTTTCCCCTCTTTAGGCATCCGTTGCCATAGATCCTGCATTTTAGGGAGAGTTCCTTTAAGACCAATTTTTGCTGTCTTTCATTGAGCTCGCCGCTTTTTATTAGCTTCTCAAGGACCTTTATCCTGAACCTGTCCATGCCCTTGTGGCGAGAGGATAGTTGATCTTTGTATCCGCCCTCCTTGACAACAAGCTCCTGTTTAATCAAGTGAACTGGGTAACGACAGGCAATTTTAAGCCACAGATCGTAATCTTCACAGACAGGGAGATCCTCATCGAAAAGCCCGACTTCTTCTAAAAGGGATCGCTTCAACATAACGGCAGAAGGGCTCACCAGGCAGAGTTTCAATGAGGGCTCAAATATATCCCCTGAAGGTTTCAAGTGTTTTTTCTTGGGGTTGACACGACGGCCCCTTCTGATCCAGATCTCTTCGGTCTGGCAGGCCACGGCTTTCGGATGGCGATTGATAAAATCCATTTGAACGGCTAATTTTTCCGGCAACCAGTAGTCATCCGAATCCAGAAAGGCTATCAAGGGCGCAGTGGATCTCCGGATGCCTGTGTTTCTTGCGGCCGACACGCCCCGGTTGGATGAATGGGCAATGTAGGTAACTCGTTCGTCAAACCGGGTCACGGCGTGTTCCGTAGCATCCATAGATCCATCATCTACCACAATTATATCATGGTCAGTAAAGGTCTGGTGAAGCACGGATGAGATTGCCCGAACTACTTTCTGGGCCCTATCGAATGTGGGGATTATAACACTTACAACTGCCATTAGAGGCCCTGCCAGATCACGGCCAGGAGACCTGAGAGAAAAAAGTTTCCTTCCACCAAAGCTTCAAAGGCGATACCAGGATAGAGCCAGGATCTTTCATAGGCCACGAGGCATAGGGATAGGGTTACCAGGGGGATGAGCAAGAGGAATGAGAATGGACCCACGAGGCCAAGTATAGGAGCGCTGCAAAGAATGATCGCGCATAGCAGGAGAAGCATTTTCAGGAGGAATAATGTCTTTTTTTCACCAAGGGTAATGGGCAACGTCTCTGAGCCCACAATAAGATCTCCCTGGATCCGAAAGATGTCAAAGAGGGCTGATCTAATATACCCGATGAAAAAAACCGCTAAAATAGAAATTATGGCTGCGGGCCATACAATGCGATCAATCTCCAGTAATGGCACGATGGTTATAATCGCTGCCCATGCAAGGGCTTCAGATAAGGTCCTTGATCCAGGAATGTCTTTGATCTTGGAATAGGAGGACTTATGCCAAATTCTCTCAGGCACAAGGGGTATGCTGTACATGATGCCAAGCACACTTAATCCACCCAGGGCCAAAAGAGTTATTAACCCAATACTATATGATAATATGAGCGCCGTTGTAATGGCGACAGCCCCCATTGTGATGAGCAAATGCTTATGTTTTTTAAGAAATGCTGCGAGTTCAGGATCATTGTATGCGCTGGCCCCTTTATCAAGAAACCGATTGAATGCGTGCATGGCATAGATGTAAAGGAAGGTCAGAAAAGGGAAAATGAAATCCGGCATCCTCTCTGAGAGGATAGCTGTTGCATAGGCAAAGGAGAAAGCACCGGATGCCACGACGAGATTACTTAATACCATAAACTTAATAGATTTTTTTACCCAACGGAAAACGGACAATTCCCTTCGGCCTTGGATCCCTTCTAATTCCTTGACCACATTCTTAATCATCCAGTTCGGTGTGGATGCACCCGCAGTAACACCGATCACTTGCATCCCGAGAAGTCTCTCCTTATCCAGATCTTGTTCTGTTTCCACGTGAAAGGTGGGTATACCAGTAGACCTCGACACTTCCACAAGTCGTTGGGTATTGCCGCTGTGGTATCCGCCCACCACTACAAGGGCGTCCACTTGACCTGCAAAAGACCTCACTTCTTGCTGCCGCTGGTGGGTGGCATCACAGATGGTATCAAAAACAAGAACGTTTGGAAATCGCTCCTTGAGGGCCTTTACTATGTCGCGATAGTTTTTTTCGTTCTGTGTTGTTTGTGCCACTACGAATACCCTGTCGAGATGGGGTAACGCAAAGACCTCTTTCACGCTCTGGATAACATGGGCAGGACCTTTGCTATAACCAATGAGCCCGATCACCTCGGCATGGTCCTTGTCCCCCACAATCACCCCTGTATAGCCTTTCTTAGTATGATAACGGATAACTGCCTGGACGCTAGCTACCCTGGGACATGTGGCATCAACAATCTTAAGCCCTGTATCTTTGAGAGCCTGACGCTTTTGAGGAGGAATGCCATGAGCCCTGATGACGATCCTGCCCGTTTGCAATCCGTCCAGGTCTTCCACAGTGTGAACCCCTTTGGATGCGAGCAGATCAAGGACCTGGTTGTTATGGATAAGAGGGCCAAAAGTGAAAAGAGGGCCTTCTCCCCTGTTTGCCTCTGCCAGAACCATTTCCATAGCGCGACGGACACCCATACAAAACCCTGCGGTCTTAGCAAATTTGACCTTCATGTCTTTTTGTCCTCTAAAGTGGAAAAGTAGTGATCTAATAGTGAGGTCAGCGTGTCCCAGTCCTTGATGCGTGTAATGGACCCACGAAAGCGGCTGCTCCCGGGCAGACCCTTTGTATACCAGAGGAGAAGGCCTCGCATGATTTTGGCGGCCCTAACATCCCCCATAGTAAGGGATAACAGGCGAAAATGTTCCATAATAAGTTTTTTGCGTTCATGGAGTTCGGGTTGGTGAACTGCGAGACCATTCTCCATTTCCAGAATCTGCCTGAAAATCCAAGGGTTGCCAATTGCCGCTCGGCCTATCATTACGCCGTCGCATCCGGTTTGCCTTTTCATCTGGAGGGCAAGGGATGGCTTGAAGACGTCCCCATTTCCGATAACGGGGATCTTTAAGTTTTCCTTGACTTCAGTAATAATTTTCCAATCAGCATTCCCTGAAAACCCCTGTTTTACGAATCGGGGGTGGACCGTAATGGCATCCGCACCACAGTCTTCTATGACCCGGGCTGTTTCAACCGCAACCGGCTCATCAGCAGCCCATCCCGCCCGTATCTTCACGGTTAAAGGCACCGGGCAGGCCTTGCGCACAGTGGAGACCATCTCCTTTACCTT
>CP070700.1:1210992-1231639 GCA_020349865.1 Desulfobacteraceae bacterium | reverse complement strand
GGGAAACAAGCGTTGCAGCAAGGATTTTCAAGTCGCAGTAGGAGGCTACTGCACAATCTGGGTTTAACAAGGGCCTCATAATGTCATTGTGAGGAGAGTGAGCTCTCATTTTTTCATCAACAAGGGGTTGAATCGGGTGTCGTAGTCGTATACATCCAGGCCCTCGTGCTGTTTGAGGAAGCGGACGGAAATGTAGGTTAACGGTGTTGCTGCTGCCTCGTAAGCAGATTTCACCAACCACTGAGTGATGATGGCCAGTGCTAAAGCCTTAACTGGAATCATGCCGACAAATGCCAGGGTGATGAAAACCAAAGAATCCAGCCCTTGACCAACCAGTGTGGAACCAATGGTGCGTGTCCACAGCCAGCGACCCTTTGTAAAGATCTTCATCTTGGCCATGACAAAGGCGTTGAGAAATTCTCCTACAAGGTAGGCCAAAAACGAGGCCATCAAAAGCCGGGGAGTATACCCCAGTATCCGTTCATAAGCGGTTTGTGCCTCCCAAAATGAAGCGGGGGGGAGCACCTTGCCCAGCCAGATGGCTGTTACTACAACAAAGTTGCAAATAAAACCCAGCCATATGACTCTTCTGGCCTGGGTGTACCCGTATACTTCCGTCAAGACATCCCCTGTAATATAGCTGATGGGGAAGATGAATACCCCCGCAGGCAATACCAGCCCAAAAACATTTGCCAGTTTTACGGATACGATATTGGCCGTAATCAGGCAGGTTACAAAAAGGGCAACCACCACAGCATACCAGTGGCTATAACGGGTGCTGCTATCTTTTGCCTGCGGTTTCTTTGCTCTTTCTGGTTTCATTAGTATTCCCAACAAGTTAGAGGCTTTGCCCGTAACTTTTCAGTAAATTGATCAGGCCAGAGGGCATGACATCTAACCTGCCTGATGTGCTTCTCTAAGGAGGTCGTTCACCGTCTTAACAGGGTTAAAGGTTATGCCCGGCACCTCCACAAAGATGGTAATCCAACGGGCCATGGCCCCGTTCCAGAGACCTGGGTGTTCCAATGCCTTCAGATCTTTTCCCTCTTTTGATTTTTTGGATATTAAAACCGCATTGGAGTCCACGAACTGGCGAAGATCAAAAGACCTCCCCTGCCAGTTCCGAACGCCACATACAAGGTCAACGGGATTAAAGTGCGTGGAAGCGGCCAAAATGGCTTGTTGCTCAGGGGATCCGGGATCAATCTGGGCTTTTTCCACAATCTGAAGAGATGTCTCGCCGGCCTGGCCTTTTACCCAAAAAGGGCCTCCGCCCGGTTCGCGGGCATTCCCAACCATGCCGCATACCCTTACGGGCCGATTGAGTTTTTCCATAAGCACTGCTTTTTTATCATTAACAGATGCATTTTTGACAAAAGAAGGGAGTGGAAGTAAGAGTTCTTCTCCAATGAAGCTTGCGACCTGTTCTAAAAGAGTGCTGTTTAATGTTTTTGATGATAGTTCCTCCATGTAATTGATTATCTGATTCTGGATCACCATGAGATATCCACCCAGTATCTTTTTCCATTTAACTGTTTCGGGTTTGAATCGGTCGGAGGCTACATTGTCTATGTTCTTAATAAACACAATATCCGCCTTAAGATCATTCAGGTTCTCTATGAGGGCACCATGACCACCCGGCCGAAATAAAAGCCTGCCATCTTTCTCCCGAAAAGGTCGGTTATCCAAGTCAACCGCAAGCGTGTCCGTGGATTTTTTTTGCATTGAAAACGTTACATTGAACGATACCCTGTACTTTTGCTCATAGATGGAACGCACGCTCTTTAACAATTTCTGGAATTTTTCTAGATGCTCTTGCGATACGGTAAAGTGAAGGGAACATTGCCCAGTCTGGTCCGCTACATAGTAAGCTGATTCAACCAGGTGCTCTTCAAAGGCAGTGCGACTTCCCTCGGGATATGCGTGAAACTTAAGGAGGCCTTTAGCTAAGTGTGCATAGTTAAGACCGGTCTCACCCACAAGAAAGCGGGTAATATCAGTGAATTGACCTCTTTCGAGGAGCGTGTCGAGGCCAAATCTATTTTCTGACATCACTGATCTAAGGTCTTTGAAAAATGCGAATCTTTTGGTGCCATCCATAAATTCAAGGAGTTCCTGGGCCTCCTCGTGCCCCTCCTGGGCCTCCATATTTATCGACTCCCTCAGTATTTCTTTTCCCCGATTCAGGAACTTGAGGGGTGTTTTGAACATCCGGGATGCGGCGCCTGATCCTGGAACAAATTTGAGACAATGGCGTTTTTTGACTTCCAGTTCGTAGGTCTCTTTAAGGTTTTGGAGTTTTTCCCGGTCAATGACTTTAATGCCGTCATGAGGAGTGCAGGGTCTCAGCAGCCTTACATAAGGCGGGGGCATTTTGAACATATCAAGGTGCCTTTGGACTTCACTTACGGTGAGCCCGTAACTGCTTATCTGTTTCAGTTCATTATCGGTAAAAGTATATTGGCCCATCTGTAACTCCTTTTCCAAGGATTTTGCGCTGCAGGCTGTGCGTTAAAGATCAAAAGAGAAAAATTACTGATCATATGTTGACAACGCAAAGGGTTCATATGTCAATAGAAAAATGTAGATAATAAGATTGGTAAATGGAAACGGATACGATAGATTTTTGTGGAACCTTGAAAAAATGTAATTATAATATTAATATATAAAGTTGAAGAGCTTGTATTGGGGTGATTTACAATAAAATTTCTCTGTTCTTTTCCCCACGGATCGTTAAGGTTGCCCCCGCTTCCCTTAGTACTTGAGCACCCTTGTAGGTTATAATATTCTGAATCGAGCAGAAGTATGCATAGAGACTCCTTGAAGACAATTTTAGAGCCGTTCCTGCAACTAATGCAAAGGTGAAGCGTTTTTATTGTTCCACTGCTAATTATATCTAATTAAGCTAATTAATCAACCTATAAAATAATTTAATGGAGGTAATTATAAATTGAACCCATTTTACAAAAACCTCGCTCTCTGGCTGGTCATCAGTCTTATGATGGTCATGCTGTTTCAGATTTTCAAACAGCCAGACAGGAGCAGCGCGTCTGTCGGTTACAGTGATTTTCTAAGCATGGTTGAGAGCGGTAGCGTTATCAACATCACTATTCAGGGTGACAACTTATCAGGCATGTCTGCGCAAGGGCCTTTTAAGACATTTGCCCCAAAAGATCCTGAGTTGATCAAATTGCTAAGGAGCAAAGGAGTCAAAATATCTGCAAAACCTCAAGAAGATTCCTCATGGTTTCAAGTATTTCTGTCCTGGGTTCCCATGTTACTGCTCATCGGTGTGTGGATATTTTTCATGCGCCAAATGCAGGTGGGGGGAGGGAAGGCGCTTTCCTTCGGAAAAAGCCGGGCCAGACTTATGAGCGATTCTCAGGAGAAGGTCACTTTTGAAGATGTGGCAGGTATTGAGGAGGCAAAGGAAGAGCTGGAAGAAATCATCGAGTTTCTCCGTGATCCCAAAAAGTTTACCCGCCTCGGCGGAAGGATTCCCAAAGGCGTTCTACTGGTAGGATCACCCGGTACTGGTAAAACGCTTCTGGCCAGGGCCATAGCAGGTGAGGCTGACGTCCCCTTTTTCAGCATAAGCGGATCGGATTTTGTGGAAATGTTTGTTGGCGTGGGCGCGTCAAGGGTCAGGGACCTATTTGTTCAAGGTAAAAAAAATGCCCCCTGCATCATATTTATAGATGAAATTGATGCTGTTGGCCGTCATCGTGGAGCAGGCTTAGGCGGGGGGCATGATGAGCGGGAACAGACACTGAACCAGCTTCTCGTGGAAATGGACGGCTTTGAATCTAACGAAGGCGTCATACTGATTTCTGCGACCAACAGACCGGATGTACTTGATCCTGCACTTTTGAGGCCTGGCCGATTCGACCGTCAAGTGGTAGTACCGGTCCCGGATATCAAGGGGCGAGAGGGTATCGTTAATGTACATCTCAGAAAGAAGGTGGTCTCCGATGACGTGAATGCTACGGTGCTTGCCCGTGGGACCCCCGGTTTTACCGGGGCCGATATTGAGAATATGGTCAACGAAGCAGCCCTTATGGCTGCCAGACGCGGTAAGGACAAGGTGGACATGGTCGATTTCGAAGATGCTAAGGACAAAGTCATGATGGGCACTGAGCGCAAAAGCATGATTATCAGTGATGAGGAAAAAAAGATCACCGCCTATCATGAGTCGGGGCATGCTTTGGTAGCAAAATTGCTTCCCAAAACAGATCCCATTCACAAGGTGACCATTATTCCAAGGGGCCGGGCCCTTGGCTTGACCCAGCAGCTCCCCGTGGATGAAAAGCATACCTATCCAAAAGAATATTTACTTAATAATATAACTATTCTGATGGGTGGCAGGGCTGCAGAGGAAATAGTGTTAGACCTCCAGACAACGGGCGCAGGAAACGATATCGAGAGGGCATCAGAGCTTGCCCGTAAGATGGTCTGCGATTACGGTATGAGTGAGGAATTGGGACCTCTCACCTTTGGCAAGAACGAGGAACAGATATTCCTGGGCAGGGAGATCGCTCAGCATAGGGATTATAGTGAGCTGACTGCACAGAAGATTGATGACGAAGTGAGAAATATAGTCACTGGCGCCTATGATAAAACTAGTAACCTCATCAAAGAAAATCTGGATACGCTGCACACAATGGCTAATGCCCTCCTGGAGAAAGAGACGCTTGATAGTAAGGACATTGATGAAATAATGGGCGTTGGGGGGGGACCATCGACGGAAAAAAGGGAGTGATTTAGGAAAAACAAAAAATGGGATTCACACTGAGATGGTTCGATTACGATCTGGATCTGGATCTGAAAACCCATATCATTGGCATCCTGAATGTCACCCCGGATTCCTTTTCAGATGGAGGTCAATACTTTGAGTTAAATAGGGCTATTGAGCATGGTATTGAAATGGCCCAAGATGGTGCGGATATCATCGATGTGGGTGGCGAATCGGCAAGGCCTTATTCCCAACAAATTTCTGCCAGCGAAGAAATGGAGCGGGTGATTCCCGTCTTAGAGGCGCTTAAGAAAGAGATTTCCATTCCCATCAGCATAGATTCCTGCAAGAGCGAAGTGGCTCGGGAGGCCCTGAAGGCCGGAGCATCGATGATCAATGATATCAGTGCATTGCGGTTTGATCCTCATATGGCTGCAATTGCCGCTGAGGAAGGGGTTCCCGTGATCCTCATGCATATGAAGGGAACCCCAGATAATATGCAGAAAAATCCCACCTATGGAGATCTTATCCCAGAGATTATTAGTTTTCTTAAGGATGCCTTAGACCGGTCCGTACAGGCCGGAATTAAGAAAGACCTGCTTATTGTGGACCCCGGGATCGGATTTGGTAAAACATTTGATGACAATCTCAAGATCATCAGAGAGTTATCCCGATTTGAAGCACTTGAACGGCCTATTTTGTTGGGAACATCCAACAAGGCATTCATAGGTCATATTTTAGGTAAAGAAGCTCACGAGAGAGTCACCGGAACCATGGCCACTATTGCTTACGGGGTGATAAATGGTGCTCATATGGTAAGAGTTCATAATGTGAAAGCAGCGGTGGAGACAGTCAGGGTAATTGACGCCATAAAAAGGGGGCAGGTTTAGTAGGCGTTGCGTTACCTATAATCGGAGTGAGGTAAATATGCTCTTCTGCATCGACATCGGTAATACGAATATAGTTTTAGGTGTGAGTGAGAAACATCGAATTCTCTACCACTGGAGAATCAGGACCGAAAAGGAAGTCACGCCGGATGAGTTGGGGATCCTGGTAACCAACCTTTTCCAATCTGTTGGGGCAAGGTTAGAGGATATCAAAGACATAATTCTCTCCTGTGTCGTGCCGCCTTTGCTGAACACATTTGAGGAGTTTTCTCGCCGGTATTTTAACGTCAGCCCTATGGTTGTGGGTCCTGACCTAAACACGGGAATGCCGATCCACATGGATAATCCTCAAGAAGTGGGGGCCGACCGCATTGTCAATGCGGTCGGGGCCTATGAAAAATACCGTACGGCCTTGATAGCTGTAGATTTCGGCACGGCAACTACCTTTGATTATATTTCGCAAGACGGCGCCTACATGGGGGGGGCCATTGCACCAGGCGTGGTGATCTCCTGCGAAGCGCTTTTCCATCATGCGTCTAAGCTTCCGAGGGTGGAGATATTTGCACGACCAAAAAGCGTTATCGGGAAAAACACCATCAGCGGAATGAATGTGGGTATTGTGTATGGGTACGCCGGATTAGTAGATGGCATCGTCAACAGGATGAAGGAAGAGACTGGGCAGGACTTAACCGTCGTTGCCACCGGCGGCCTTGCACAACTTATTTGCGATGCCTCCAAAACTATCGAACACGTCGAAGAGTTCTTAACCCTACAGGGGTTAATGATTATTTTTGAAAAGAATCGATAGTTGTGCCTCCTATAAAACTGGTAATTTCAGTCGCCGGTTGTCAACTGCAACAAATCGTTTGATCCACAGCCTCAAGTTGTTCTTGCACAGTCGGTGCCTTTCTACGCATGGGCAATTAAAGGAATACACTCAAAGGATAAGAATGCTCGAAAGCAAACTTGTTATAAAACCACCAAGGCTCAAGCGAGGTGACAAGATCGGTGTCATATCTCCGGCAGGTCCTGTCAATGAGTCAGATCTTCAACCCGGTCTAAAAATACTGAGGTCTTCAGGTTTTGAGGTCCATCTTGGACCTCATGTCTACAGCAGTGGAGCGTATCTGGCAGGGGATGATGAAGTTCGCCTAAGGGATCTTCATAACATGTTCCGAGACCCTGAAATCGATGCAGTTTTTTGCGCCAGAGGCGGATATGGAAGCCCGAGGCTCCTTGATATGATCGATTATGACCTGATCAAGGAAAATCCGAAGATACTTGTGGGGTACAGCGACATCACTGCCCTTTTGATGGCAGTTCATGGAAAGACCGGCCTGATCACCTTTCATGGTCCAATGGTTCGGGAACTCCCCAAAAATAAATCAAGAAACTGGGGCAGCCTGCTTCGGCTGCTGTCTTCCAGTCAGTCCTTGAAATTAGGCCTGACAGAGAAGACCGCACTTGTGCCGGGAAGCGCGAAAGGACCTCTGATAGGAGGGAATTTGAGCCTGATCTGTAATCTTCTTGGCACCCCTTTCCTGCCTTCCCTTGGTGGGTGTATTCTGTTTATTGAAGAAAGAAAAGAGCCCATTTACCGATTAGACCGAATGTTAAATCATTTGGCCCTCTCTGGAGAGTTAAAGCGTCTTTCTGGGCTGATTGCAGGCCAATTTGAGGGCTGCGGAGACACAGCGGCCATTAATGGGTTACTGATGGAACTAGTATCGGACTTGGAAATCCCCCTTGCAACGGGACTTCCGGTAGGTCACGGACCCGAAAACATTGCTCTGCCGCTCGGTGCAGTGGCCGTTCTCGACACAAATCAAATGACCCTCTCAATTACGGAAGCATGTGTCATGTGAAAATCGGGATTGGGAAGGCGGAAAGCGGACGTTGGAATCGAGGTGTATTTTTTCCAAATTCCGAATTCATCATGACAAATCATAAGAGTCTTGCAACGCTGAGAAAACGGGTTGAGGAGGGCATTGCCAACGTAAGTGTGCTGGGCCTTTCCGGCTCTGCCCAGTCCTACTATTTTGCGCAGTTTCTGGAGAATCTCAAAAAACCATCCTTAGTGATCCTTCCCGACAGAAAAGCAGCAGAAAAGCTCTACAAGGAACTCCAGTTTTTTATGTCCGCCCCGGGCATGGAAGAACCTGCTGAAAGTACGCGCCTGCGGGAGTTCCCTCCGTATGACGTGATGCCACTTACCGGGCTCAGCCCCCACAGGGAAGTGTCAACTCTTCGCCTTCAGGCATTGTACGCTCTCATGTCCGACAAGGATCCAGTCATCCTTACCTCTCTTGATGCCATATGTTTCAGGATTTTGCCAAAGGACGCGCTTGTCAGGTTTATTGAGTATTTGGAGGTGGAAGAAGAGGTAGAGCGGGACCTTCTCATACAAAGACTTGAAGTCGGCGGATATCAGCGAACGTCACTAGTGGAAGAGAGGGGGGACTATTCTGTCCGGGGAGGTGTAATTGATCTATTCTCACCGCTTTATCCATTGCCGGTCCGCTTAGAGTTTTGGGGTGACCGTCTGGAATCCATTCGCCGGTTTGATCCACTTAGCCAAAGATCACAGAATCACTTAAAAGAAATGATTCTTCTTCCTGCCAACGAAATCATCATGGCCCAGGAGAACATAAAAAGGGCCCGGTCCATGGGCAGGCTTCCCAACCATTTGGAAGGTGGAATGAGCTTTCCCGGGCAGGAGGCGTGGCTCAATCACTTTTATCCCAGTCTTGATACGCTATTCCACTATCTCCCTCAAGATGGAGTTATTGTCCCGTTTGATCCACACCGAATGAAGGGCATATGGGAAAAGATAGAAAAAAGGTTTCAGGGCGACGTGGAGAGATTTCATAAGGAAGCAGCCCAAAAAGGAACTCCTTTCCCTGAAATCGAAGGCATTATGGTCCCCTTCAAAGAAATAACTCAGCAGTTTGAATATCATCAGCGAGTTGAATTTAGCGAGCTTGATTTCGGCGAGAATCCAACTCAGGGGGAAAAAATCCATATTAAAGGCCAGTTTCAGCTTGATGACGACCTGGAAGTTCGGCTTGAAACTCGAGGCAGGGTTTCCCTGGCACCATTGGCCGAAAAAATTTCTAAATGGCTTGCATCGCGCAGCAAGGTTGTCCTCGTAAGCCGTACAGAGCAACAGGCAAATCGCTTAAAAGAGATCCTGGGAAACTATGATGTGCCAGTGGACCATGTGTCACAGAGTTGGGCGGAAATACCTGAGGGGGCCGGGCTGAATATCTGCCTGGGTCGACTTTCAAAGGGTTTCACCTGGCCGGATACAGGCCTCTATGTAATAAGCGAAGATGAAATCTTTGGCTCCAAGAAAGCCCGATCCATACAAAAACGGAAAGCACGCGAAGACGCATTGAACTGGTCTAGCTTTAGCCAGGTACAATCCGGAGATTATGTGGTTCATGAGGACCACGGTATTGGAAGATACGATGGTCTTTCAAGAATGGAAATACAAAGCAAAGTCAATGATTATGTCGTTATACAATACGCCCATAATGACAGACTTTACATACCGGCTGACCGTATCAACATACTCCAAAAATATGCTGGAGCGGATCAATCAAATCCAAAATTGGACCGCCTGGGAGGCCGGTCCTGGAGTATCACCAAACAGAAGGCAAAGAAGTCCGTTAAAAAGATCGCAAAGCAACTCATTGATTTGTATGCCTTAAGAAAATATCGAAAAGGGCACCCCTTCTCTTTGCCAGACCATCATTACCGCGAATTCGAAGCAACCTTTGAACATGAAGAAACCCACGATCAAATCAAGGCTATTGAAGATGTCCTAAGGGATATGGCATCAGAGCAGGCCATGGACCGTCTGATCTGCGGGGATGTGGGTTTTGGGAAAACTGAGATCGCCATTAGGGCTTCATTCAAAGCCGTGTCGGATGCAAAGCAGGTTGCCGTTTTGGTCCCGACCACAGTCCTGGCTGAGCAGCACTATGAGACGTTTATGAAAAGGATGCATCCCTACTCAATCAAAGTCGGAATCCTTAGCCGGTTTAAGACAAGGGCACAACAGTCCGAGATCTTGAAGCAGATCGGGACAGGTGAGATTGATGTCTTGATTGGAACCCACCGGATACTCCAAAGGGATGTCAAATTCAGGACCTTGGGTCTCCTTATCATAGATGAAGAGCAGCGCTTTGGTGTGAAGCAAAAAGAAGCGTTGAAAAGGTATCGTGCCACGGTGGATGTATTGGCCTTAACTGCCACTCCAATTCCCAGGACCTTCCAGATGTCCATGATGGGTGTGCGGGATCTGAGCATCATTGAAACACCTCCGGAAGATAGATTGGCTATCCAGACATACCTTTCCCCATATGACGAATCGCTCATCGCTCGCGCTATACATTCGGAGATGGAAAGGAGGGGTCAAGTATTTTTTGTTCATAACAAGGTGCAGACCATTGATCGCGTCGCGGAGATGTTAGGCAAACTTGTTCCTCAAGCCCGTGTTGCAATTGCCCACGGCCAGATGAGGGAAAGAGAATTGGAAAGAACTATGATGCGATTTCTTAAAAAAGAGATTGATGTGCTGGTTTGCTCGACCATCATAGAATCAGGTCTTGATATCCCATCGGCCAATACCATCATAATCAATGAGGTGGACCGCCTTGGACTGGCTCAGATCTATCAGTTAAGGGGGAGAGTCGGCAGGTCCAAAGAAAAGGCTTACGCATATTTACTTATCTCAAGGGGTTCTGTTCTGACGAGAGATGCGGAAAAAAGGCTTAAGGCCCTCATGGATTTTTCTCACCTGGGTGCTGGGATTCATCTTGCCATGCATGACTTGAAGATCAGGGGAGGCGGCAATATCCTGGGTTTCGCACAGGCGGGGCATATTTCAGCAATCGGTTATGAACTTTATCTAAAGCTAATTGAGCGGGCTGTTTCCGAACTCAAAGGCGAAGAATGGCATGAAGAAATTAACCCGGAAATAAATGTGGACATACCGGCTTTTCTGCCGGGAGATTATGTTATGGATACAGACGTGAGGTTAAATCTATATCGAAGGTTATCAAATCTTCGCCAGAAAACAGAACTGGATACCATGTCCGAAGAAATTCGTGATCGTTTCGGCTCACCGCCACAGGAAGTAAGAAACCTTCTTGCCTTGATGTCTTTGCGACTGCTTCTAAAAAAAATGGGCATCAGTAGATTGGATGTGGGAAGCGACTGGTTTATATTGAACATTTCACCAGATCGTGAGTTGGATTCCAATAGGCTCGTGGAGATGGTAAACAATGAACCTCGGAGGTTTCATTTTATGTCTCCTTCTAAGCTAAAAATCAATGTTGGAAGGCTTTTTCCCCCAGAGGATCTTTCTAAGATTGAAAAGACAATTAAAGACCTTTGTCTTTCCTGATGTATGGAAGACAGAGAGATCGGCTAGTGCATGAATGAAGAATCCACTCTTTTTCCTTTGTGATGTCAAAAGACCGGTTAGATGAGTTCTTGGATATTCTTGATCCTTACGACCATGTCCGTAAGTTCATTTGACATGGCTTTCACAAATGCACTTACGCTGGTCATCTTATCAGCATCAAAGCCGGTCGACACACCTGCGATTTTAACGGTTAACGGAATCCCGTCTGCTTCAATCGGATTCCCATGCAGTAATTTCAAAGTCCGGCGAAGCGCCAATTTTGCTTCTGTGTGCTTTGTCATGGGCAGAAGACAAACCATTTTGTTTTTTCCAAACTGACCGACAATATCCGCTTCCCTGAGGATATTGGAAAGTCTATACAAAATGGCATCCATCACGGCCTGTTGTGTAATGGTGTCCGAGGGGATCCCCGTTATCGGTTTGGCCTTTACTACGGAAAAAGACAGAGCGGAAAACGGCAAGCCATAGCGGGTGGCTCTTGATATTTCTTTTTTAATGAAAAACATGAGGGCTTGAGATTTTAAAACCCCGGCCGGCATCTTTTTCTTTGTTTCCTGCTCCAACCTTTTTTGTTTTTGTTTATTTATCTCGGAGTATATCTGTTTGAAATCATTTTCGTCAATCTGAGCAGACTGGACCTTGGATCGCACTATTTCGAGGATCTCGCCAAGCTCCTCATTTTCGCCCACACTTTGCTCAAGGATTTGCAGCACGCTCAAATTTTTTGATCTGTTTTCTTCAGGGGACCTCGATTTAGATTGAATCCAATCATCTCTCATTTTATCAAAGATAGCATCCATACGTTCGTTGAGCCTGTTTTCCAAGCGCTCCAGGACATCGTCCTTGACAACATTCATGCCCCTCAAGCGGCTTACAATATTAGACTCAAGCCCGGTAATAACCTGTCGCAGGTGTTGTTCACCATCCGCGCCATTTTCTGCGGTAATATCCTGCGTCAATTGTGATCCCATACGCTCCACATAATCCACTAAGAGATCGGTCATTACCTTTTCGTCTCCGGTACCTTTTCGAATTTCAGCCGCCAGACAAATAAGCTCTGCTGCTTGCACAGGATTTTTTTTAACCTCGTGTATCAACTCTTTGCCGTCGATGCCTATTTCTTCAGAACCTTCTTGAAGAATCTTCGCAAGCTCGTCACTCTGAAGTTCCTGTCCAAGCTCTTCCACCAGATTCAAATACTCGGGAAGGGGCATGCCTTCCTCCAGTAAAGCCGTTTTGATCTTGGGAAGTACCCGTTTGAGTTCATCGGCTTCGGGGATCAACCTGCGCAGAATCTGTGCTAAGCGCGCGGTCGTAATCTTGCCAGCATTGTATTCATCTTTAACAAGCCGTATGAGGACGTTGTCTGTGATTTCATTGGCCTGATCAAGAATTTCCTCTTTATTGGAATAGATTATGTCAAAGTCCTTTTGGGCCCCCATTCCGTGTATGAGCTTCTTTTTCATGTCAAAGACTGCCGCAGCAAGCTCAGACACATTCGCATCAACGCCACCAGCGAGACCCTTTTCAACTTCCTCGCCTATTTTTTGAAGTTGATGCAATAGTACCGGCCCTGGTTGTCGATCCTCAGCATCACTTTCTTTATAACTGTTGATGTCGGCTTCAATCATATTCATCGATAGCCCAGAGGGATTTTTCAAAAGGTTTTTTATGTTAAGGGTCTTTTCAAATTCTTCTGCCAGGACACTTTCAAGGACCATGTCAATGAACAGTTTCTTTGATCTGAGCTGGTCCTCATCCATTATCTCGGGGGTTATGTTCTTGAGGACATCGCGTGAAACCACCTCGTCGTCCTCAGTTACTTTTCTGTAAAAAACATGGTTAATTTTCAAATTACTGATACCCTTTTGCTCCAGGGCCATTTTCATGGCTTCGGCATTGGGGTACCTATTCAGGGATACGAATATTTCCAGAAAAGCTCTTAGCTCGTTTTTGCCCAATCCCTCATAGAACGAAATGGACTGAATTTCAGCCTTTTTAAAGTGGGCCACCATCCTATTAACGGTTATGCGAGGATCGAGCGGTTCTTCATCAATAAAAAATTGTTCACGATTCATCGCGAAGACCAACGGAGATATGGACTTGAGAAGCTTTTCAACAAACGGATGGAATTCGTCAAGAGACTGCTTGACGTAAGGATGGTCAATCTGGTACATGGTCGCGCGGTTAAACAACAGTGAAAGAATGCGGCCGAATTTGACAAATTCTAATTTGCTGGCTTTGGGCTTCGGCATTTTTTCTCCTTAATGCAGTTTCTTCATGTGATTATCCCGATAAACCTCGATGGCTTTGAGAAACTCCCGGCAGGTAGCATAGCGGTTTTCAGGGTCATGAGATAATGCCTTAAAGACAATCTCGTCCATTTCTCGATTAAGCACAGGATTCATTTCCGACGGCTTTTTTTGGAATAATCGGTCTTTCAATTCCAATCTCATTCTCAAAAGTTCTGTTGCTGTCTTGAAACTTGGCAGAGGTAGCCTTGAGACAAGCATCTCAAACAGCATGACACCGGTTGCGAAAACATCGGTCCGCCTGTCCACAGGGTTGTTTAATATCTGCTCAGGTGCCATGTATGTCGGAGTTCCTGCAATCTTCGAAGAGTCCCGCTCGGGCACACGGGTCGTCGTGGCAAGGCCAAAGTCCGAGATAATCGGGCGCTTAGTATGGGTTTCAATGAGTACGTTAGCCGGTTTGATGTCTCTGTGGATAATATCCTCATGATGGGCATAATCTAAGGCATCAAGGACGTCTGTTATTATCTTAAGGGTCGCTTTCAAGGGAAGCATTCGCTTGGACGGCAGCACATGTTTTCGGGCCTTTTTTATATAATCAAGAAGAGACCGACCTTTAACTAACTGCATTGTAATAAACAAAAAATCCTCAGCCTCTCCGACTTCATAGATGGTAACAATGTTAGGATGTGAGAGTATTGCGGCCGCTTCTGCTTCCTGCTGGAAAAGTTCAGCTGCTAAGGTAGTAAGAAGTGATTTGGGTAAAACTTTGACGGCAATTTGGCGCTTTAGCGTTCTTTGGTAGGCAACAAATATGACCGCCATACCACCCCGCGCCAGCTCGTTTAAAAGGGTGGATGTACCTACCTCCTTTCCGATAAGTTGGTCAAAATTCAATTGGGCAATAGGGGTCATATTTTCATACCTTTTTTTAATGCCTTTGAAGGCGGGTACTTAACAAAAAGAGCATTTTCAATGGAAAGAGAAATTGTCCAAATTTGAGGATAAATACCGTACACAAATGGCTTAATCTTATTTTATTCAGGGTTTTATAATTTAAGTTACCCAATAAGAGGGTCTGCAAATCAGATGCCACCTCTTTGAGTTAGGTTTTCAAGGCTTTAACGCGCTGATTTTTTGTAGAAATTTCATGGCCGCCAACATGCTTAAATAAAAATGGGTCAAATTGATCTGATCGAAATGGGTCTCTATTTTTTAGCCCCAAAAAATTGACCAGAAATTTTAGCAAAAACAGAAACCCCTCACCAAAGAAGCTCATTTAGGCAGAAAAAAAACGATCTTGATCCTGGTGGGTGACTGGTGCGGATCAAAAAGTAGCGCAAACGAAAATCAATGACCCCGATGGCTTGCGTGGTGCAGTTGATTGGGTGACCCCTTCAGACTATAAAAAAATAAAATGAATGCGGAAGAGAAAGACTATCCTATGACGGGAGAGGCATTGGAGCTTTCTTTTTCTGCCAGCTGTTTAATGCGGTTTAGAAATCATGGCCGTATGGGCCAGGTCAGAGACATTTGGCTCTGCCTTAACAATGTTTTTGAAATCGCGGTGGCGAAACCATGAATCGGGCGAAAGGCCACGGTCTCTGGCCGTGGATAGTCCGATTCGAGAGATTTTTTTACTTATTTTCGAATTCTCTATCACGTTGATTACTTTCATTTTTTGCTAACACTTGGGACACGTGAGAGGATCATTCTCATTCATGCTGTTGAATCAGGTTCTCTCCGGGAAATTCAATAGGGTAAATTTCCTGTATCAATCTTGCCCAGTTTTTAGGGTATTCCATAGATGATCCATCCGGTCGTTCGACCTGGAGGCCTTTCGGCCCCGAGACTTGTCGGCGAGCTCAAGTCGAGTCGCTCAAGGCCGAGGGGCTCTCGGCAGGTTCCAGGATGCAGGATATGAGGTCATCCTGGTCTTCCTTTTTGCGTTTGCATCGGAAATAATAGGACGATAATGGAATATTGACATATAAAATATCTATATTTCACAATCGGCCCGGTTACACGGTTCGAAATATGGAGTCATTTTGTTTGGATTCAATCTTTAAAACAGAACTGGTGATTTGTATGGATGTCGAAATTGTCACCTTCATTCTTGAAAATTCTTAGAGAAATTGTATGACATCCACCTGATAAAAGATCACTATCGAATTCGGCTAACCATCCCAATTTTACAGTCTTATAATATTCTTCATCAAACTTAAAATATCTCACAACGTCAGGTCTAAGAAATTTATATTCAGCGGTATCTAATATTTTATTATCAACTATGACATACAGATTATCAATTGGTAGTCCTGTGCGAGGGTACAAACTCCATCCTTTTACTGATATTTTCCTGGAACCTTTTTTGATATATGCGGTTGCCACTTCACTTGAGTCATTCTTTCTGAATATTACTTCTTGCACGCTATCTATATAGTATTCTATATTCCGTTGATGGTCCACATACACATTCTTTATCCAAAACAAAAGATTCTTGCGATCATGTTTCCTGCCAGTACTATTTAACCATTCTTCATATTTAGAAAAAAGTAATGTTCCTATTGAATGGGAAAATGGTGTCACAAAATATCTCCATGAGAACTGTTTTCTTAGTTCAGGAAGCGGAGGATTTTGCTCAATTGATAAGGCTATTGCACTTGCCATACCAGATCTCTCAGCACCGCCTTGACAGTGTATCAAAAGAGGCTTTTCTGCATCAATAAGAGTTTCTATGAGAGCGTCTAATTGACTAATTCTTGGTAGATCACTAGCTGAAAATTTAAAGTTATACAATTCAACATTGTTAATTATTGCCGTCTCTTTTTCTCTCTCATACCATTCTTTTCTAGATTCTCCCCTCAGATTTATAATTGTTTTGAATTTATATCTGCTAATGTATTCTTGAAGTTTATTACTCTTTAGTTGTGCACTTCTATAAACTCTCCCTTTCACAACCTCATGGAAGTTTTCATTGTTGTAGATATAATAAAAAGCGAAAGAAAACGATATAATTCCAAGGATTACAATATATCTTGCATACCTCATATCAGCGCTAAGCCTCTCCGAAACGTATAAAAATTGGATACCTACCCCTAAAAAGGTGGCATGAGCGTGATTGCAAAGTGGTTAAGTCACTTCTTATCAATTTCAGGTGATCCGAGAGTTGGTTTATTTTTTTGGGGTAGGGGGCGTTAACGCTTTTATGCATTTCGTTATTATTCCAGTCTACATTGGTTAACCGCGACAAGTTACTACCCCGGGCCGTACCGTCCTACTAACAGAAGCCCTGATTATTCCTAATAGTTTGGCAACTGATACTGATAAGAAATTGCTTTTAGAGACGTAAACTATAGGAAGGTTTGGCTTGTGTCAATAATGAATCCGACCTCATGCACGATCATAAATTAGGCTGTAACTTAGTCAAACCTGAAAAGTAAAAGGGATTTATGGTGAAGAGTATCCTGCCAGGTTGATTGGAGAATTAACTTCAGCCTGCTTAAGGAATTCTGCCTCCGACATGAAATGGATTATTGAGCAAGATGTTTTATCGCGCATGCGATTCCAATCAGTCCCTTTTCCTTATTACTGGTCCAAAGTGTGTAATTACTTACCAAAAAGTGGAATTTAAGTCTGTAAAAGCAATGGCGTTTCTATATACCCTGTGTTGCACAAAGATGACCTAAGCCTCTAAAATATCAGCATATATTTTTGTCAAATGCTGTGGCACGATTTTCGCTAAATTGATAAACATAAGATAGGAAGTAGAGAGTAAATTATTGATCTGTCTGGAGGTTTTAATCAAAAATCAAAGATTCAAAGTCAGTTTTGGGATGAATTGCGGTAAGAATGAAAGGGAATGCTTCTCATATGTTGGTAGAAAAGTTTGGTTAGGCGGAACAAGGCGCCTCCAAGAAAGACGGTAATAATGGAGAGAGCATCACACATAAATTCATCTTTTGAGGATTTGGCTTACTGGCTAATATCTGCTACTATATTTCTGCTTTTGGTCGCGCCTTACCTTTATAAAGGACAGAAGCACACACAGCAGCCTGTAGAAAAGGTGTTAGTTTCCGAGCATAGGAGGGTTTCCGACAACCACCAGAACACAGAGATTGCGCATTTGCTAATTCATACCACTTCTGACCAACGAAAAATGTCAGATGAGATAATGGAGGTCTTTGAACAGACAATCGTTTCAAGTATTGATTTTGCCGAATCATTTGCTCAGGCGCGAACAGACACCGCACTCGACCAGGGAATATCGCTCGATGAAAAAATGGCTGTCTTTGAAAGTGTAATCGCATCCGCCACCAATGTGGCAAAACCAATACCGGCGGTGCAAACTGACCCTAAGGGTGACCATGCAATAACGTTTTCTAATAAAATCACACCGACTAAAAAAGTAACTATTTCCAGAACCGAATTGAGGGCATCAACTGCCCCTGAACACTCAAAATCAGATCTTGATTTTGCAAGGCTTCCTGATGGATCGCTCAGAGTCAATGTTTCACAACCCTTGCAAGGAAAGCAATCAGAAAGTGCCCATGGGAAGATCATATCTTTGCCTCATGAGGAAAAAGCGGAGCATCGTTTCAACCATATTATCCAAAGAGCGGCAAACCGCTATGAGGTTGACCCAGCTCTCGTTAGGGCTATTATTATGGCAGAGTCCAGTTATAACCCCAAAGCAGTTTCAAAAAAGGGAGCAAAGGGCCTTATGCAATTAATGCCCAGGACTGCCGAATACTTAGGGGTAGAAGATAGCTTTAATCCAGAGCACAATATTGATGCTGGGGTCAGGTATTTCAAACAGCTCCTGGACCAATTTAAAGGAGATGTCAAGCTGGCCCTTGCAGCCTATAATGCTGGAAGCAGAAGGGTCAGGAAGTATAAAGGTATTCCCCCGTTTAAGGACACACAGTACTATGTGAGGAAAGTGTTTGAGTATCATAAACGTTTTAAGAAATAGAGGTGAAAAAATTTAACTGTTTGAGATCCTTAACTTTCTTCGAAACACTCGACCATAAACTATCCCAAATGCAGTTTGTGCCGCTGTTTTCCTCCCTTTTGTGCTCCTTATAGGGCGCTTAAAAACCCAGTCCTATGCCCCTGGTTTATTTATTTGCCTCTGACCAACGATCCCATTTCTCGCAGCTTCCCAGGAAGCTTTAACTTTATATTGTTTTTTTTTGGTTTGACCGCATAGATAGCGGGCTTCTGAACTTGACCTAAATCAGCATCATCATTATGATTTTTATATTGATATAAAAAGGGCACATGCATGCAAGTTGCCAGGGTCAGGGAGAAATGGTCATTGATTTCCGAGCTTCATTCAGAGCCCTCACCAAAGCGATCACGTCTTCCGGTTCTGTTCTGTAGTTAGTTATACAGGCTCTCAAAGCCGGAGTGTTTTCATCGAGGCGACTTATAGAAATCCATGCATTCCCAGAAGAAACAACCTTGTGTGCAATTCCTTCAAGATAAGTGAAGGAATGACCTTCCGAGTTTTTCTGATCTATAAAACAAACGACAGGAAGGTCAGTTTTGTTGACAACTTTCCAGTTCGATTCTCGAAGTTCCCTCCGTAATAATTGGCCCATTTCCACCTGATGTCTAATCGTCGTCTCATACCCATCCCAACCGGCAATGGCGAGAGATAAAAACAATTTCAACCCTATAAACCTGCGGGACCATTGCATGGAATGTGTATAGGGATCAACCACATCCAATCCGATAGCATCACGTGGCATGTAGGTGGCAGTGAAACAACATGTCCGGCTCAGAATGTCTATATGGCGAGTGAGATAGAGTCCGGCAGCCATTGGAACTGAAAGCCATTTGTGGGCATCAAACGTTATGGAGTCGGCTCGTTCGATTCCCTTAAACAGCCTGCGAAGTTCCGGCACCAATAGGGCTGCACCTCCCCAGGCCGCATCAACATGGAGCCAAAGACCTTCAGCAGTGGCTACTTTCGCAATGGCCGCAATAGGATCTATAATTCCAGCGCTGGTAGTCCCTGCCGTCGCCACGACCATGAAGGGAAAAAAGTTTTCACTGCGATCTTTCTTGATTTGAGCGGTTAGAAACCCGACATCCATTTGGAAGTAATCGTCAACGGGGATCTCCCGTACTGCATCTGTCCCCAACCCGCAGAATCGTGCTGCCTTGATAAATGAATGGTGACTTTGGTTGGAAACATAGAAGGCCGGTTGGCAATCAAGACCACGCAAGCCTGAAACTGCAAACTGGGGAAATGCTTTCACAAGTGCAGTAAGTATTGCAGTATGATTTGCTTCTGCACCCCCAGATGCAAATGTGCCATCAATCCGGGATGGTTCGTAGCCTAATCGGTTTCCGAGAGCGTGAACAAGAAGCTGTTCAATTTCGGCAGCAAAAGGACTGTGGCTCCAAGCTGCAAGCTGAGGATTAAAAGCAGCCACTATTGTATCGGCCACAACTCCCATTGTTGTCGGTGCTGGATTGAACAAGCCGAAATATCTTGGATGCGGAGTATGTACCTGATATTTCAAAAGACCTTGTAACACAATATCAACCGCTTCCACAGGATCTTTTGGCTCATCAAAATCAAACTGTTTTAGAAACAATCGAATCTTCTCAGGATTAAGCTCAGGTGCGACCCGGATACTGCTCACATTGTTCATATAATCGTTAACTGCACTGATGATGTGAGACCAAAGTCTGTCACGCACTTGATCGTCTAACATTAATGTTGATGAGTGCTTCATGGATTATCCTCCGTCACCCGCCCCCACTGCTTCTCCGTAACTCGGGTAGTCTGAATCAAATGCCCTTTAGTCAAAGTAATCCCGTGAAGGGTCCCGTTGTGGTAACGTTCTTTTTCATGGATTGGACTTCCTATAATGAAAGTTTCGGGCGGAATGAAAAAAATTCATCCCGATATTGGTTGCAAAGGTCTCAAGATTTTTTATGTTATTTCCCTTTCACTGTAAAGAGCCTAACGCATTCTATAGCATCTCCAAATCCCGTGCCACTTCTTTATTGTCCTGCCAGGGGTTCCATTTCAAAATTTTATAAATGGGAACAATTTACCCCTTTGAAAAAACCATTAGCGGAATTTCGAGCGGTTCTTCGTTGTAAAGATCCGATCATTGATTAGGGAGCTTTACTTAATGTCCAGTTAATTGCATATTGGGTGGGTCTGTGATGGTTGCCCTTTTTGAAGGCAAACATTCACACCAGATGGTATAGGCCGTCTTCTTCTTTGACCATTTTGCGGTTTTCAAGACGTTGGAGGTGTTTTAACATCATAATTTTTTCTGAATGCTCCAAATCCCAAGCCCCCTCGGCCATGGTT
>CP070700.1:1207248-1210892 GCA_020349865.1 Desulfobacteraceae bacterium | reverse complement strand
TCAAATTTAACACAAATCTTTGAAGACCTTGGACTCTAAAAAAGCGGCTTGTGATAATTCAGGAGGATAAACATCATGGATTCAGCATTAATACCTGAAGGGACAAAAAGGTGCTCTCCGCAGCTCTTTTTGCTGTGGACCCTACCGTGGCTGGCGCTTCTGGCTTGGGGTGGCCTCTCGGCCGCTTTATGCCTCCTCAAAGGGCTGAACCAGACCAACATGAGCAATGTATTTGCCTTTGCCTTATGGATTGTATTTGATCTGGCTGTGATCGCTCTCGGTGCCGGGGCCTTCTTTACAGGGTTCCTCACCTATATTATCGGAAAAAATGAGCTGAAGAATATTATCAGTGCCGCCGTGATCATAGGCTTCATCTGCTATTCAGGCGCCATGGCCATGCTGGGAATTGATATCGGCCAGCCAATCCGAGGGTGGTTCATCTTCTGGCACGCCAACATCCATTCCATGCTGGTGGAAGTGTCCTTTTGTATCACCCTTTACCTTATGGTTCTGGCCATAGAGTTCATCCCCCTTATCCTTGAGAACAGACAATTGGACAAAATCCGGGAGTTTCATGTTTTCGGTCATACTCTCCACGAGAAAATGGCTATTTTTGCGGCTGTGGGCGTCTTTTTGTCCTTCTTCCACCAGGGTTCTCTGGGTGGGATGTTCGGAGTATTGTACGCCCGGCCCTTTGCAGCCAGGGAGGGCTTTTATATTTGGCCATGGACCTTTTTCCTCTTTGTTCTATCCTCCATTGCAGCGGGCCCGTGCTTTACCATACTATGTACTAAACTCGCAGAAAAGATCACGCGGAAGAAACTCGTTCCTGATAGTGCAGTCCGGTTGCTGGCAAAGATATCCGGCTGGCTATTGTCCATCTATATGGTCTTGAAAATCGCCGATACTCTGGGTTGGATTTACGGCATTGTTCCCAGGGCAGGGTTCAAATTCATGGATTTTTTCCGTGAAGGGCCTTATGGCATATGGTTAGTGGTTTTCGAAATCATTATTTGCGGAATCATTCCTGCCATTATTCTTTTAGCTCCAAAGGCCAGGCAACACCAGGGATGGCTAATCGCCGCGTGTTTATTGAACTGCACGGGAATTGTCCTCAATCGGTTTGTGTTTATTATTGTCACCCTCGCCATACCCGTGATGCCCTTTGACAGGTTCTGGAGCTACCTACCAACATGGCAGGAATGGGGCATTGCCATGGCCGTCATTGGTTACGGGTTTCTGTTGTTTTCTGCCGCTTACAGATATTTACCCGTTTTTCCGAAAGAAAGGGAACTAAACCCTGTTACTGAATAGGTAATCGAGGAGAAAGCAGATGACTCCGTTTAGTTTTGAATGGCAATGGAATGTAGAGTATTTAATCTTTTTCGGGCTTTTATATATAGCACTGACAATTATCGGATGCGGGCTGGTTTATTCTCTCATAAAGACCTGGTTAAACCTTCCCGTTAAGGAAAAGCCTGAAGATGCTCCCCCGGAAATATCTTACCGAACAAAGTATTCAGAGTACTAATAGAAGTTTTCACCTATCCTCTACCCTCCCAAGAGGGTCATAAGCGCCAACTTAGTCCTTCTATTCATAAGTTCAATTACGAACCTATTCACTCAGGACTAAGAGCTGCCTGCGACGAGACTTGTCGGCGAGCTCAAGTCGTACCGCTCAGCCGAGACGAGTGAGCAAAGAGGTTAATATACTCTTAAAAAATACGTCACAGTATTTGCGAATCGAAGCACTTAGCAAGTCAACTGATTTGGCAAGGGCATTGAATATCGAATAAGGAATTTTGAATTATGAGGTCTTGCTGCTTTTCTGTTTAGCCGTTTTTTCGCTTGTCACAAAAATCGAAATCATATATCAGCACTCACCGACCCGTCATTTAGGATTCGCCGCCTGGTAGGCATTGATAAACTCCGCGACCCCATCTCTCACACCCTCTGAGATAACATCCAGATTGTGACTGTAGCCAATAACAGTGCTCTCCCAGGTGGGGGCAAATAGCTTGATAACAGGTGCTCTGGACAGGAATACGATTTGGGTAATTCTAACGGTAATTTTGTATACTTTTGCGTTGTCTTCCTTTATATCCTGGATGGTCACCATGACTTCGAGCCGGCCGAGAGGGTAGTTACGGGGCTGCTTCAACCTGTTAAACTCCTTCTCAGAAAGCAGTTTAATCCCCGCCCTTAATAATTGTCGCTCAGCATCTCTCTGTATCTTAGCCGTGGTCAACCCTTCCTGTGTGATTCCGGCATTGATGGGTGATATCTGTAAATATATACTTTTAATACCACGAAGCGTCGTGCCATCTATTTCGCCGGTTCCTCTCACCAATGCAAAAGCATCTCCCATCCACACGAATAATACAATTATTAGAAAAGCAAACCATCGCATTCTCTTGTTCATATCTTCATACCTCCTCCCATAATGCTCTCAATACCCCTCCACTTGATAGGGGGCATTGAAAAAATAGTAGGCTAAACATTGACACGTATGTTTTTCTTTCTTAAAGTACCATCATATTGACTTAATATTTTATAATAATTTAGCGCTTTGTCAAAATCATCATTGTATTATCGCCCTTTTTGCACTATTTTCAAAGTGCTAAACTGTTAAACTTTTTATTCAGAGATAAATTGAACCCTGTAAAGAAAATATCGGCTGTCATTTTTGACTGTGATGGCGTGATGTTTGACTCCCGCCAGGCCAACATCAATTTCTACAACCACCTTCTTCAACACTTCGACCTTCCCCCTATGAGCGAAGACAAGGTAGCGTTTGTCCACATGCACACGGCTGATGAATCCATACGCCATATTTTCAGCGAAACTCCCTATGTGTTACAGGCGCAGGAATACAGAATGCATATTGATTACACCCCGTTTGTCAAGGATATGGTCCTGGAGCCCGGATTGAAAGAATTATTAGAGGAACTTAGGCCAAGTTATGGTCTGGCAGTGGCAACCAACCGCAGCAACACTATCGAGTATGTTCTGGAGTCAAACGGCCTTTCCAAATATTTTGACATTGTAGTTTCTTCTCTGGATGTGCAAATACCCAAACCTCACCCCGAATCACTGTTTAAGATACTTCGTTTTTTTAAGATCGGTCCTGACGAGGCCTTGTATGTGGGCGATTCACTTGTGGATTATGAAACGGCGAGGGCCGCAGGCGTCCCCTTCATTGCTTACAAAAACAGGGACCTAGCGGCTGATTCTTATTCGGATCGCCTGATGGATATTGCTGATCTTCTCAATTCCCGCAATAATTCAGTGCATAGATGCTGAGTTTTTTTATTCCTCTGTTTAATGCTCTTTTCTATTGCAAACTGTTAAGCAGCTTCTTTGCCTCCTCAGCAAGACGCCCTCTTGGATCAAGCCTTATGGTTTGATGAAATTCTTGAGCTGCTTCAGTGTTTCTATTAAACTTCAGATAGAGTTTTCCCAGGTAAAAATGAGCGAGAGAGTATTCTGAATCGAATGAAATCGCCCCTTTGTAGGCATCCATGGCATCTTCCCACCTGTTAATACGCTCAAATGCTAAACCTAAATTGACACGGGCAGGGCTGTAGCCAGGAGAAATTTTTAAGGCTTTCTCATAGCTGGTGATCGCCATCTGATACTGCCCC
>CP070700.1:1200597-1207148 GCA_020349865.1 Desulfobacteraceae bacterium | reverse complement strand
TTACATTAAAACAATCAAGCCCCTCTTGGAATACTTCATCATATCGGGGTGGTGGATCTGGAATAACAAGCTCGGGATTTCTTTTTCTCTCTTCAAGTTTTTCCCGAATAAGAATTCTCAAATCCTGCAATTTTCTTTTATGTTCTTCTTTCTCTTTTCGACTCAAAGACACTTTGGGCTCTTTCACTGAAGTTTCTGGATAAACGACTTCGGCATCGCAACTAGGCGATAGGTCCAAATGCTCATCAGGGGAAGCTCTCAACATTGGCTCGGTAAGATAGACATGATTCAGAAGGGAAGCTGTGTCTGAGCCAAAAGATCGGACAGCACTTTGGATCGCCAGGCTGACTGAAACCGGCAGTTGAGAAGTAAGCTGCATTGCCAGTTCGTCATCAACGAGCATCCAACGAACAAAATCATCCTCATACTTGGGATGGGAAACCTTAGTCTTGGCAGCTCCAATTTCTGAAAGAGCAGGTTCTATCCTGTTGAAAACCTCTGACGACCAAGGACCAAACTTATAAAATCGCCATGCCACTTCTGTAAAGGTTTGCCCCCCATGCTGTTGAGCGTAAGCCAAATCAGCAAGATAAACATACTTAATCAAGTGGATAGGCGCTAACTGCCTATCAATATATTCATCATTTTGCGCGGCGGTAACAAGAGCGTACCGCAATAAAAGATCTGTCTTTTGTGTATCCATTTGGTTTGAAAAGCGTTGGTGATTAAAGTTAAGGGTTTTTATCATACCATAATTTCTAATGTCCAGCACGTAAAGATCAGAATTCTGTTCTGATCACTTGAATAAATATCCCTGTTAGCTCTACATTCCAAGAGAAAAGTGAACTGCCTTTTCACTTGGCCTGGCTATCCCTTCAAATTTTTAAATTGTGCCCGTAATTGTGCCCACAACGTCAAGTTTTTTCAAAAAAAGCCCAACATTTTCCAACTTGAATATCAAACAAAATACCCTGTCATTAGATCTATTTACCTGATATTCCTTACTTTCCTAAAATGCCCGTTTCTGGATTGCATCAGCAACCGGAATATCAAGATTATAGCCACCTATATCAGCTACAGGTTGGGCACCTACCATTCCTTGTTTGATGGTCTCCGTTATCCTGCTGATGAGTACCCTTCACCGGAAGATTTCTTCCTCAACGAAGATGAATGGACCACCTATGAAAATTTCAATCAGATCTTTAGAAGAGGAAAAGAACTGGTCAATGAACCAAATTTCTTTTTTAATTGCGGTGCCTCTTCTGCCAAGCTTCGCTCCTGGGGGCGCTTCCATTACTTTGTAAGGGTTTTTGCTACGCCCAATGACGGCTTTAAGAGACTACCTTTCTTCAATAAAAATTTTGACGACACAAAAGAGATTGATGTCATCTTACCGCCCACTTATGATCGCACCTTAAAGAAAATCCGTACCCTCATAAAAATCGAGTTCCACAGCGATATGGATCCCAATAAAGATTTCATGGGCGATCTTTACACCAAAGGAATCATTTCATCTATTCCCACCATCTGGGGAATGCCTCCGGCCTCCTCTCGACAAGTCCTGGCCCCTTACAACCCAGAGGTCTTATTCAACGAAGAGCCGGAATTTCTCCCTTACAGCCTTGAAGCCTCCGTTAAGGAGGATACGATGACCATTAGACATCCAGAGCATGATCGTCGAACAATTGTAGGGGAAAAGATCTTTTTAGAGCCAGAGGTAGTTGACGGCAAGAAGGTCTACCTGGGTAAATAAACAAAACGGGACCCCAATTATCCGCCCGGCGGTGGAGATAAGAGAGAGGCTATCCTCATCACGAAAACTGTCCAGATTGAAAACTGCATTCTCCTTACGGCAGGGGAGATATTCATGGCCCCCTATTTTATTCTGGATGTCACCTACGAAAGGGGCTCCCTCTTGCACCGTCTCTCCCAAGTTTCTAAGATCCGGGGAA
Source organism: Desulfobacteraceae bacterium (assembly GCA_020349865.1). The sequence goes on along the minus strand of CP070700.1, from coordinate 1,205,196 downwards.
ATAACAGGGATTCAGGAAAAGAACTGGTCGAGACAATAGATCAACTCAGAAGAAGTATGAGGGCCAAAAATGACGCCTATCTTGTGCTTGAAAAGACCAACACGGAGTTGAGGAAGGCAAAGGCCCGGCTGGACGAATACGCCCAGGAACTGGAAAAAAAAGTGGACCAGCGGACTGCAGAGCTCCGTAACGCCCAGCAGGACCTGCTGCAGCTTAACCGCGATCTTGAGGCAAAGGTCAAAAGCCAGGTAATACAACTGGAAAAACATAATGAACTGAGACGGTATCTCTCTCCCAAATTGGCAGAAAAGATTCTTACAAGCGGCCGCGGGTTTGGAGCAGAACCACAGAGAAAAATGATGACCGTTGTATTTACAGATATCAGGGGGTTCTCAAGACTTACCGATAGCCTGGAGCCTGAAGAGTTATTTCACCTCCTGGACAGGTATCTTTCAGAGATGATCAAGATTGTCCATCACCACGATGGCACACTGAATAAGATCATCGGCGATGGTCTCCTTATCTTTTTTGGCGATCCCATTCCCATGGAGGATCACGCTGAACGAGCTGTTCGTATGGCCATTGATATGCAGAAAAAGGTGGCTGATCTGAAAGATGACTGGCACCAATATGGCCATGAGCTGGGGGCCGGCATAGGGATCAATACGGGATTCGTGACCGTTGGAAATATTGGCTCGGATACGCACAGGGATTACACAGTCATCGGAAATCAGGTCAATGTGTCAGCAAGGCTCGAATCAATGGCCAAGGCAGGCCAGATCCTGATCAGTCAGAGGACCTACAGTCAGGTAAAGAAACTGGTGAAGGTTGAAGAGGTCGGTGAGATACAGGTTAAGGGGATTCATAGCCCGGTCAAAACTTACAACGTGGTTTTGTAATTTACTGTGTAGGCGTTCAGAGGTTCAGAGTTCACCGTTTAGGGTTACTTTTCTTTCGTTGGCCTTGCTTGTAGAATAGTTCATTTACTAATTTCAATAGACAATAATCAATAGTCAATCTTCTTTTCTGAGCACCCCCTTACAATTCCCTGATTTTATTTCTCTTATCAGATCTTCCATCGTATTAATAGAATTCTCAAAAACGGTGAACGCCCTTCCTACCTGCATCCTGTTATGGCAGTCGCTGCCGCCTGTAGATGGTAAATTTTTACGCCGCGCCACCTGGATCGCCTGTCGGTTTGCCTTTTCAATATTAAAGCCATTGTGCGTCTCAATGGCATCAAAGCCGTTAACGCGCATTATGTAGACGCCCAATGAATCATAACCTCTGAATGGATGGGCCGGGACGCATATTCCTCCCAGGGCATGCACCCTATCAATAACTTCAATAAAATCCAGATAGTTGTTTCTGGCCCAGATGTTCCATTCATCATTCCTAAGCCCATAGACCAGCAGATGGCCCTGATTTGTGCTTATTTCAAGGCCCCTAAACACAAGAAAGCCATCAGGCACCTTAATTTTCTCAACCGGCAACGAGGCGGTCATGGAATAGTGCTCCGTGAAGCACACGCCATCCAGTTTCTTGTTAATGGCCTCCTCGATTAAGGCCTCCGGTTCGAAATAACTGTCGTGTGAGAATTTGCTGTGGCAATGAAGATCAATCCGCATGAAAGGTGCTTAAATCATGCACGGCAAAATGTCAATGAATATGCACCCCATACCAAGATCCAAAAATATTAAAACGCCATAGCAATCCCTATTTCTTGATTAAACCTCATATGATTTATTCCAGAACTTTCAACCCTGGTCAATTTCCCCAAAACAACAGATCTCAAGCCTAAATCAAGCCCCTTAATTGACATATCAATTGCTCATTTTGTTCCTCTGGAATAATTAAAGTAATCTCACACGGAAGGATACTGAGCTTATGCTCATAAAAAAGCTTGACTATCGCATATGGATAATTATATTATGAGCACAAGCTCATAACTGGAGGCATAAATGCCGAGGCCGAGAAAACTCAGATTTGTCCAGGGACGTCCCACTGTTGATGCCTTTATTCCCAACAGGATGCCCCCATGGGGAAGAGAAGAAGCGATCCTTTCCTTAGAGGGTCTTGAGGCGATCAAACTGAACGATTTTCAGGGTCTGGATCAGGAGACAGCAGCCCGGATGATGAATGTCTCACGTCAGACCTTTGGAAGAATCTTGGCTGAGGCGCGGGCCATTGTTGCAGGTGCCCTGGTTATGGGCAAAATCCTTAGAATTGAGGGCGGTCATTTTGATATGCCGTCCAGAGGAAGAGGAAGACACCGCCGGGGCTGGGGCGGTGGATTTCAAAAGAGAGGAGGTGTTTGATATGCCCGGATTTGATGGAACAGGACCCATGGGTGCAGGCCCAATGACCGGAGGAGCTCGGGGGCTTTGCAATCCCTCTGGGACGGCCTATGCCGGGCCGGTCTTTGGTAGAGGACGTGGTTTCAGGGGTGGTTTCGGACCTGGGTTTGGCCAGGGTCGAGGCTACGGAAGAGGCTTCGGCTGGCGCGGCGATTACCCTCCCACGGGAGGATGGTATAGACCGGCCTACAACGCCCCTTATGGGAGTCCTTACGCCATGAACCCCAAAGACGAAGTCAATATGCTCAAAGGTGAAGCAGATGCCGTGAAGCGTGAACTTGATGCCATAAACAAACGCATCGCGGAACTCGAGTCGCAATCTTCGGAATCATAATGTCGAGCAAAATGGGCTTCCGGGTCTCCGGTTCGCTGGAGGCCCGTTATACCTTTCAACTGGATGACAGCAATCCACATCAACCATTGGGGGTATCCCAGGCGCTCGCCACTGTCACTATTTAACGCCTGCTTGCCTCATCATGGTTGACTGCTTTACTCCCCTGATTTGTCTGAAAAAGAAGATTTAACCCGATCAAGTTATTTCCTTTCCATTTCTCAGCCTATCAGGAGCTTAAGGCTTCAACCTCGCCCAATATCTGGCGATAGGTAAAATGGTTCAGCGAGATTGCCCCTGAAGGACAAATACCTGAACAGGCCCCGCACCCTTTACATAATGCCTGATTCACTGTCATCACACCTTCAGGCTCGGCTAAGGAAAGTGCACCATAAACGCACATCTTCTCACAAAGGCCGCAGCCGATGCACACCTCATCATCCACTGATGAAACAATAGGCTCAATTTCCACTGTACCCCGTGCCAAGAGGCTCAGGGTCTCAGAGGCAGCCGCCTTGGCCTGTGCTACCGTGTCGGGTATGTCTTTAGGCCCCTCGCAACATCCGGCAATGAATATTCCGTCACTCAGGGTGCTTATGGGGTCAAGTTTGACATGCCTCTCCATGAAAAAGCCATCGCCTCTCCTGCCAATAGAGAAGACATTGGCCATCTGCTCGGTGTCTGCCCTCGGTTCAAGGGCATCGCATAGAATGACCATGTCCACCGGCACCCGGAGAAATTTGCCCAAGAGCGTGTCTTCCACTGATACGATGAGCTTGCCCTTCTCTTCATCGCTCTGTGCCCTGTCGGTTACACTGGAGGACTTGCCCCGGATAAATATAATCCCATCCTCGGTGCTTAGGCGTTCATAGAACTCCTCATACCCTTCTCCGAAGCACCTCATATCAATATACATCTGGTATACATCGGCATTCGTCTTCTCTTTTATAAGATGGGCGAACTTGAGGGCATACATACAGCAGACACGGGAACAGTATTCATGAAAATTCTTATCACGGCTGCCCACACAATGAATAATGGCGACGCTCTCGGGTGACTGCCCGTTTTTCAATAAAATCTGCCCTTCGGTCGGGCCTGAGGCATTGGAAAGTCGTTCGAATTCCAACCCGCTGATGACGTTCTCATATCTGCCATACCCGTACTGTGGAACAGCCGAGGGGTCATGCTGATCATACCCTGTTGCCAAGATTATGCTCCCCACCTCAACATCAAGATATGTATCCTTAAGCTCAAAATCTATGACCTCAAGGGCACATGCCTCAACACATTTTGGCCCCTTCTTGCCGCACTTGCCTGTTGTCAGCATAAGGCAATGCTCAGAGTCAATAACAGGTATATTGGGCACGGCCTGGGCAAAAGGGGTATAAATAGCACTTCTCATCCCCAAACTCAGGTCAAATTCATTGGGTATACGCCCCTTCAAACGGCACGCCTCAGCACAGAGGCCGCATCCCGTACATTTTTCCTCATCCACATATCGGGCCTTTTTCTTTATCCTGACCTTGAAGTCGCCAATACTGCCTGATACTTCCTCAACTTCACTATAGGATAAAAGCTCAATATTTTCATGGGAACCGGCTTCGCTCATTTTTGGGGTCAAAATACAGGCGGAGCAGTCAAGGGTGGGAAATGTCTTATCGAGCTGGATCATGTGCCCGCCAATGGAGGGCTCTTTCTCAACTAAGTAGACTTTATGACCGGCACTGGCTATATCCAGGGCTGATTGAATCCCGGCAATACCACCGCCGACAATGAGGGTGTTCGGGTTAACGGCAACTTCTGTTGTCTCTAAAGGTTTGTTATGGCTGACCTTCATCACCGCTGCCCTGACAAGCTCCTTCGCCTTATCAGTGGCCCCGTCATCATGAACCCAGCTACAATGCTCACGGA
>CP070700.1:1190067-1200497 GCA_020349865.1 Desulfobacteraceae bacterium | reverse complement strand
AGTAGTCTCCTACTGCGACTTGAAAATCCTTGCTGCAACGCTTGTTTCCCGATTTTTTCCTCGCCATATTAATGAATATGCCTACGTCACAAAATCGTTCCAACTGCGCGTTTCACTGCGGTTTTCTGCGCCTCGCTAAGGATTCTACTTTACAAGCTGGGCTAAAAAAAACATTGTAAAAAAATTCAAGACAGGATAAAAGCCAATACCTGAAAAAGCATTCACGGCCAATCGTCGTTACAGGAATTCTTTTTCTGAGAGTGCAAAAAAGCAAGTATTTCGTTGGGGAGGAAGTACGGATGGGTGAAATCCAGGACTACTTTTTATGCGATAGCTGTGCAAATAAAGATTTCAAGTGTATTTACAATTTTTCTCTTCGTTTCCACGGGGTTAACTTTTCCGATGATCTAATCTATGATCAATTGATTGACGAATTGTATCAGTGTACTCAATGCAAAAAAACCTATACAAAAAAGCAGATAGAAGAGGGACTGGCTGAAATAAAAAGGAGGCGAAAACAGGGTCAGGGCGATTCAACGTCTCTCTGATAGAACTGAAGTTTATAGGAGCCCAACTCTATTGTGTCATAATCGTTCAATTGGACACTATCCTTTAAAACTTGCCCGTTAACCTTTAACTTTGTCATCCCACCTGTAAATGTAATGATGTAGCCAGACGGTCGCTTGCTGATGGTGGCGGCGGTGGCTCCCATAAACATCCCGGAAAGCTTGACCTCGCAATTATCAGCTTTGCCTATCCTGATAAACTTTTTGGTCAATTTGATGTCGTCTATCTCAGAGCCTCCCAGAAAGGATAAAATCCCAATTCGTTTTTTGGCTTGCCCGGCTATGGATTCCTGCTTTGCAAGGAGTTCACGCTGTTGGGCCGTGTCCAGTATCATTGTCTTATCCATGCCACCTTGCTCTGCCTGATCGGTTTCAGAACCCAAAAAGAGCAGAACATGTTTCCCTATTAAGATTTTGTCTCTGTCCTTCAGCTTGTGGGATGAAATCTTTTCATCGTTTACAAACGTTCCGTTTGTACTTTGAAGGTCAGTTAAGATAAAGTTAGATCCGGTTTTGTCGATCTTGGCATGAAGCCCTGAAACGGCCAGGTTGTCTATTTGGATAGTATTCTCCGGTTTCCGGCCAATGGTCATGCTTTCTCTAAAAAAAGGGAATTCTTGCAGCACCTGGTCTTTAAACATCAAAATGACTTTTGCCATAATCTATCCCCCTCTGTTTTAATTGATCTTATTATAATCCATTTGCCTATAAAATAGCAAGATAGAATATCATCAGGGCATAAAATTTCTTGTCACTTTTTGTAAGGCGGTGAGGACGTCAGCGAGGAGGGTTCCTATTTTCCCAAGAGGACTGGATTTCCGCCTATCAAAATCTGACATGTAAATAGAAACAACCGTTGTGTTATCATGTGCCCCTCTTGTAAGTGCTTTATCTATGAATTTTTTGCACAGGACGTCAGGATCATCCTCTGCCTCTACCATTTGCTTTATTTCATCATCTGATACCAGGTCGGTTAGGCCATCGCTGCACAAGACAAAGCGATCTTTGCTTGAGGGTTCGATTTCAAAAATATCTGCATCTAAATGTTTAGCAGAGCCTAAATTTCTCGTCAAAACGTGTTTCAGAGGGGACTGCTCGGCCTCTTTCTCTGTCATGATGCCCATTTCAAGCTGTTCAGCAACAATGGAGTGATCTCTGGAAAGTTGTTCAATCTGCCCTTTCCTCACCAAATAAATGCGGCTGTCGCCCACGTTGGCAGTGATGATCAGCTCGGGCATAACGGCAAGAACGGCAACGGTTGTTCCCATGCCATTGTATTCTTTGTTCTCAGTGGCCATCTCATTAATGACTCTATTGGCCAACCGAATACCGCTTAGAACATAGTTTCCGATTCTGGAGAGAGAAGGGTCTGGATATTCAAAAAGATCTTCCTCTGCGGCGTCTGAGCCCACCCATTTTCTAAAACTTTTATTGATGAGGTCCACCGCCACCCGGCTGGCAACCTCTCCAGCTAAATGCCCCCCCATGCCGTCTGCGACTACAAAGAGTCCCAGGTTCATATCCATTGAGAAGCTGTCCTCGTTTCCATCCCTTTTAAGGCCCACATCGGTTAGGCCTGCAGCCTTAGCTATGGCTGATTTCATATTCACCTCAACTAATGAATTCTCTTAACAATTTCATAAAATGCGGTTGTGTCGTTAAAAAAAAGTAACACTTTAGCGTCTTGAAAAAACCAATCATGGCCCTTCCTGTCCTATTTTCAAAAAGCTACAGTATTAAAAAAAAAAGAATACCAAACTGCTAAGCAGTTTTTTTATAATTTTAGACCACTATTCAAAAAATTAAATAAATTAATATAAGATTAGTAAATTACGGAAGCTTCGATACATTCTATAGGCTTATTTCATACTGCTCTAAATGAAAGTCCTTTTTGGCTATGATAGTAATCCGCTTCTTAAGTCTTTTCTCAAGGTCCATGATAGATTCTTGCTCGTCTTCTCTTAAAACAGTGTCAACTTCCGGGTTGACCAAGATATGGACGTTTTCCCATTCTTCGGAAACCGGACATTCTCTTTCAAGTTCTCTGAATAACTCGTAGCAGATCGTTTCCTTGGATTTGAGCGTTCCTCTCCCTTCGCAATAGAAACAGGGTTCGGTAAGCAACCTGTTCAAGTTGGCCCGCGTTCTTTTTCGAGTCATTTCAATTAGTCCAAGATCCGACATATGGAGGATGGTGGACTTGGCCTTATCCTTTTTGAGTGCCTCTCTAAGTGCCATGAAAACGCGTTCTCGATTTGCCTTTTTTTCCATGTCGATAAAGTCGATCACTATAAGACCGCCTATATTTCTAAAGCGTAATTGGTATGCGATTTCCTTGACAGCCTCCAGATTTGTTTTCAATATGGTTTCCTCTGGATTCCTTTTGCCCACATAGCTACCGGTATTGACGTCGATGGCAGTGAGAGCCTCTGTATGTTCAATTACAATATAGCCCCCCGATTTCAGCCATATCTTGTTGTGGAGGGCGCGTGAGATTTCCATTTCAATACCAAAGGCGTCAAAAATAGGTTCAGAATCCTCATATAATTTCACAGAATATCTTAATCTGCGTTCAAAAGCCAGAATAAACTCCATAATACTCTCGTATTCTTCCCTTGAATCGATAATGAGACGATCCACCTCCCTTGTGAATAGATCTCGAACGGCGCGCAGGGAAATTGAAAGGTCCTTGTGGAGGAGTTCGGGATTAGATCTTTTTTCCATTTTTGCCTGGATGTTAGACCAAAGTTTAACGAGAAAGTCCATTTCGGATTTTAATCTTTCTTTAGAAGCGCCTTCACCGACCGTCCTGACGATGAAGCCGAGATCGTTGGGTCTGATTTCTTGAATGATTGCTTTCAGCCGCTCTCTTTCATCTTTATCCTCTATTTTACGGGAGATACCGATATGATTGACAGTGGGCATGAGGACTAAATGTCTCCCGGGAATAGATATGTGAGAAGTAAGTCGCGCTCCTTTGTTACCGATGGGTTCCTTGGACACCTGGACCATAATAACCTGGCCCTCATGGAGCAGTTCTTCTATCTGAAAAGAGATGCTGTGGAGCGGCTCGGATTGCGCTGTCACAGGATCAGTATAGTCGGAGTCTTCATTGGCCTTATTGCTCTCGAGCATGATTTTTTCAAGGTCGAAAAAGTCCTTATATACATCTGACACATATAAAAAGGCTGTCCTTTCAAGACCAATATCAACAAAGGCCGCTTGCATACCGGGAAGAACCCTGACAACCTTTCCTTGATAGATATTCGCCATAAATTCCTGCCCGGTTTTCCTCTCAATATGCAGTTCCACAACAACGCCGTTTTCAACAAGGGCGACTCTGGTCTCGTTAGGCCTCGCGTTAATGATGAGTTCGTTGGACATCGACTTATTTCTGCTCCCCTGACTTGACTGTTTAGTAGTTCTCTTTCAAAGCGGTATGGATTCTCTTCCTAATCAAATTGCCATGGAGTGTTGGAGATAAGGCAAAGCCCGGTACTCTGAGCATTGATTTTTACTCAAGGACCTGTTTGGTCTTCAGTATCCTCATGCAATTTATCTGGGAGTCGTTTAATGAAAATACACTTTTAATTATTTCGGCTGGTTTCGCTTCAGGGCCGGATGCGTGTCTCATTACGAGCTTTATCCCATTTGGTGAAAAACGGTCCATGAATTTGACCAGGGGTCTGACGTTTATCTTATGCTCTCCTTTTTTACCCGCTTTGACAACAGGAAAATAATCTGATTTTAGAAACCCTTCTAAGGCTGCCTCTTTCAATTCAGCCCCATTCAGGGTCACAATAAAATGGCTTTCCTTTAATCGCATCTTCTGTTTACGATGGGACATCACTTTAACCGAGGTCACGGCGATACCAGAAGGCAACTGCCGATTAATGCGTTTCTTTAAAAAAGACGTATCCGCAAATGCAGTGTCTTCTACGTCCACTGTTTCCTGCATGCTTTCGGTTCCCACAGGCAAGGCGCAGCCAAATACAACTTTGGGCATCGGGTGAAAGCCCTTTGAGTAAATCAGGTTCAATCCAGCCCTCTTGAAGGCCCTGATGAAAACGCGAACAAGTTCCAGGTGACCAAGATACCTGGCATGATCAAGCTTTGTGAAGGTTAGGCGGTACTTTTTTGTGCGCAAAGGAATGGTTTCATCGGGAGGTTTTTCAAGGTTGTTTTGAGCATTCCAATCCCTAAAAAGGAGAGGATCAACGGTTTCGTGATCGCAAACGCCACATTCAAGGCATTTTTCTCTGCAGTCCGGGGTCAATTCTCCTCGTTGCGCCTTTTTCCACTCTCTTTTAAGATACGTCTTTGTGACCCCCGATCTGATGTGGTCCCATGGCAAAATCTCATCCAGCGACTTTTCCCGGTTGAGATAAAAGTAGGGGTTTATCTCCGCTCGACTGAATGCCTCGTTCCAAATTTCCATCTGAAAATGCTCTCCCCAGGCGTCAAATTTGGCACCCAGTTTCCAGGCCTCAATGAGGACCTTTGTCAATCTCCTGTCGCCTCTTGAAAAGATGCCCTCCAACCAGCTCAATTCGGGTTGATTCCACTTAACCCGAACACGGGTACCGGCGAGCCCTTCCTGGATCAACTGTATCTTGCTCTTGCTTTCTTCCAGGGATATCTGGTGTAGCCACATGAATGGTGTGTGTGATTTGGGCACAAAGGTAGAAACACTTACATTCAGTTTGGCCCGTTTTCCCTTTTTTCCAGCGAGTTTTGCTACTTCCTTTGCCAGGGCGATGATATCGTGAATGTCTCTGTCGGTCTCAAAGGGAAGGCCAATCATAAAGTAAAGTTTCATCAACTTCCATCCTGCTTCATAGACGGCACGAGCGGTTTCCAATATGTCTTTCTGGGTCAACCTTTTGTTAATGATCCTCCTTAACCGATCATTACCTGCCTCTGGCGCCAATGTGAAACCCGTTTTTCGCACTCTCTTTATCTGTTCTATAACAGACGGGTCAAGGCTGTCCATTCTCAATGAGGGAAGACTGATGGCGATTTTTTTTCTGGCTTGCCTGTCCATAAGGGCCTTGAGAAGCGGCAGGATGGAACAGTAATCTCCAGAACTCAGAGACAGCAAAGAAAGTTCATCGTAACCAGTGAGTCCAAGAACCTTATCTGCCTTATCCAGCACGGATTCAGGGCTTCGTTCTCTTACCGGGCGATATATCATGCCCGCCTGGCAGAATCGACAACCGCGCGTGCACCCGCGGCAAATCTCAATGGCCACACGGTCATGAACCAATTCAGTGAACGGCACAATTTGACGCTCAGGATAAGGGAACTTATCAATATTGGGCAGAATGGCCTTTTCTACGATGGGGTAACTGGGGATTACCGGTTCGATGGTTTCGACAGGTCCTTCAGGACTGTGACGGATGGAGAAATATGAAGGAATGTATACTCCCTTAATATGGTGCAAGTGAGAAAGAAGATCTTTCTTGTCGTGCCTTTTCTTTTTCTTTGCTTCGCGGATCGCTTCACATATCTTTAGGGTTACCTCCTCGCCATCCCCGATCACCATAAGATCAAAAATATCGGCAACAGGCTCTGGGTTAAAGCATGCAGGGCCTCCAGCGATGATAAAGGGACTTTCGTCGGTTCTTTGATTGGTTAGAAACGGTATATGAGATAAATCAAGCATATTTAGTACATTGGTGTAGGAAAGCTCGTGCTGAAGACTGAAACCTATAATGTCGAAGCTTGAGAGCGGTTGATTGGTTTCAAGGGTGGTAGGTGGAAGGTTTTGCTGTCTTAATTCCTGCTCGAGGTCGGGCCACGGCGAAAATGCCCTTTCAGCGGCTAACCAATTCTGACTGTTGAGGATATGGTAGAGGATTTTCAGCCCTAAGTGCGACATGCCTACCTCATAGATGTCGGGAAAAACAAGCGCAACGGAGACCTCCGTGAGGGCAGAAGTTTTTTTAATGGAATTGATTTCGTTTCCAAGGTAGCGGCTTGGACGAGTGATATTTGAAAACCAATGCTGGTCTAATATGGACATTTTCTTCAGTATTATAACAGTGCCCATCCATAAATGAACCAAAGGCACTATCAAGTGTCCGATTCAGAAATGAGCAATTTTTTACAAGATCAAGAAAATCAAAGGATTACGCGGAGACGTACGGTAGTGCGTCGCACAAGGAATCCATCAGATTGATCCGCCTAGGCGGATTGACGCCGAGATTGTGAAAAAGTGCCATTTCTGGATGGACACTAACTAATCAATCATTATGGCACGAAACCATAAAGAGAAATTACAGAATTCCAAGGTGAAGGATTAGGATTTTCACTTACTTTAATATACTTCTCATTAAGAGCAGTAGCAATCAAATAATCGCACAGGTTTTGTGTCTTTGTGCCCTCCTATCAACATACCCGGGCAGTTATTATGTTTCTTTAATAGACGGAAAGTCAGAGGGGGAGATAGGAAGCACTATGCTGATCTCGGCTCCCCCCTCGGCGTGATTGCCTGCATAGACTTTGCCTTGAAGCCCTTCCACTATCCTTTTCACTATAGCCAATCCCAGGCCAGATCCTTCATCTTTGGTGGTAAAGAAGGGTATAAAAGCCTGCGACAGGACCTTGTTATCAAATCCGCCCCCTGTATCGCGGACAATGATTTTCACCTGTTTCTGATCGGACTGAAGCACATCTGGCTCCAGCCGTGTCATTACGTAAAATGAGCCACCGTCAGGCATGGCTTCGCAGGCATTTAAGAAAAGATTCCACAACACCTGTTTGATTTGCTCGGGATCAGACTTAAACCTTATATTATTCTGAAAAGCTGTGAGGGCCTTTGTTTTTTCCGCCCAGTGGTGGCTATTCTTGAAGAGCTCAAGGGATTCGTGGATCACCTGATTCAAATCAAACTCTTGAAAATTCGCCTTTTTAGGCCTGGCAAAAAGCAGAAAGTTATTAACCAAGTGATTTAACCGAACGATTTCTCTCGACACAATGTCCATAAGCCGACTGTTGACATCATTTTCATTCAGTCCATCCCTTAACATCTGAATTGACCCACTTATGGAAGCCATGGGATTCCTGATCTCATGGGCGATTCCTGCTGCAAGCTCACCGACCAAAGCCAGACCTTCCACCTTTTTCATTTCTTCTTCGATCTCCATGACTTCAGTCATATCCTGGAATATGAGGATGTTGCCCTTCCGGTCTACTCGTGGAAGTCGAAGAAGGGAGGTGGAAAACCTAAGAGGGATTTTCTCGCCATTCGGCCTCAAATAAGAAAGATCAATAAATGGCGGAACTTTCTTAGGTGTTTGAAATGAAGGCGGTTGAATACCAACCAAATGGTTTTTGAGAAAGGGAAGCGCCTGATCGATTTGCTGGCCAAAGGCTTGGTCGGTCTTGATTCCAAAAATTTTCTCGGCAGCCGGGTTAAAAAGAATGATCCTATTTTGATCATCCAGCACAATAAGGCCCGAGGTGATGCTGTTGATAATGCTTTCGTTAAGAACCTCCAACTTGTCGATATCTATCTGTTTGGCCTTTAATTCAAAGCGGCTTTTCCTTGCCTGTTCAGATAGATAACTGCTGAGATAAGCTACCAGATAGAACCCTGCAATATTGGCCAAAATCAGAAAGAAAATATAAGGGCTTTGGTATTGTGCATCATATGCTTCGGGTCTGCCTAAAGGATGAATGACACCGTAGTAATGGAGATCAATCAAAAGACCATAAAGGATACTACTGCTGGAGGCAATGAGCATTCCGCCTTTGCGATAAAGGATTATGCTTCCATTGATGATGGTCAATATGTAAAGAAAGGAAAATATGCTTTCTATGCCGCCGGTAACATAGATAATGGCTGTGACAAAAAAGGTGTCCACCAGGAGTTGTGAATAGGCAAGCCAAAGGAGATTCTTGGAATATCTGAAAATAATTGCATAAATAAAGGTGAGAAAATAGATAGTAGCAATAAGCAGATAGTGGGAAGTATGAATATACCCAAAATAGGTCTGGGTCTCCTTTATCTGGATAAATGTTAAAGCGCCTAAAAGAAGGGTAACAAAAAGAAACCTCAAGAGCATGAGGGCTTTAAGGCGCCCGGAGAGTTCTGATTGGGAAATTTGCAGGTCGGACCTACCCATGTTGACGGAATTAACCGCCCATAGCAGCAGCCATCTGAAAGATGGGCAGATACATGGCGACGACCAGCCCACCTATGGAACCGCCAAGGAATACCATAAGTAAGGGCTCCAGCATTGAGGTAAGGGCTTCTACTGCAGCGTCCACTTCGTCATCATAGAAGTCTGCGATCTTTGAGAGCATTGTATCAAGGGCACCCGTTGCCTCGCCCACGGAGATCATCTGGACGACCATGCGGGGGAAGATATCTGCTTCCGAAAGCGGTTCGGCAATGGTTTGACCTTCGGCTATGCTGGAGCGGACTTCATAAATGACTTCTTCCAGGACAACGTTGCCTGAGGTCTTGGCTACGATTTCAAGGGCATCCAGGATAGGAACACCGCTACTGATCATGGTCCCCAGGGTCCTTGTGAATCGTGCCACAGCGGTTTTTTTGAGTAAATCTCCAAATATGGGTAGTTTCAAGGCCAGGGTATCGGTTTGTTTTCTTCCCGTTGCAGTGTTCCTGTATTTTTTGAAAGCAATGATAAGCACGATGAGTGCACCGATCACGTAATGGATGTTTCCTTTAAGAAACTCACTCATATTAACGACAAGCTGGGTGGGAGCAGGAAGGGCCGACCCGAAGCTTGAAAACATTTCTTGAAAAACGGGTATCACAAAAATCAGAATCACAGCGATAACAAGGATGGCAATCGCAACGACGATGATTGGATAGGTCATGGCGCCTTTGATCCGGGCCTTGAGTTTTGCTGCTTTCTCTATGTAAGCGGCAAGGCGTTGTAAGATGGTATCTAAGATACCCCCAACTTCTCCAGCAGCCACAAGATTAACGAAGAGTGCGTCAAATATCTTGGGGTGTTTTTTCAGGGCATCAGCCAGACTGGAGCCTCCTTCCACATCTTTTGTGATCTGCTTAATAGATTTTTGGAATGTCTTATTCTCAGTTTGCTCAGCAAGAATGGTGAGCCCTTGGACAAGCGGAAGACCAGCGTCAATCATTGTGGAAAACTGTCGAGTAAATACAACGAGATCCTTTGCAGTGATTTTGGGTTGCATGAAGGCGACATTTTCAAAGAGATCCTTTGGCTTGGCCTTTATCTTTTTAACGGTGAGGTTACGGCGCTTTAGTTGGAGCTGAGCTATTCTTTCATCAACAGCTTCTAGTTCACCTTTTAGGATTTTACCTTTTTTTGTTTCTCCAACCCACTTGTAGACTGGCATTATTGTCCTCCTGAAGTACTTATCTGCCTAAGCAGGGGGCTGACCACTTCATTATGGCAACGTTACAAACTTCTCTGATAAACAATAAACACAAACGCCCTTGAGCATTTTAACCCAAAGGCGTGATTCCAGATAACCGACGGTAACCCGGCGATCTTGGCCTTCCGGCTGTAGACCCGTAGCTTTGCGTCACCGCCTTTCGGCGACTTTGCCCTTTCTTTGTTTGCATATTTGTAGATGAATCATAAGACAAATGCCTAATTTTGTCAACTACTTTTTCATAAATTAATTAAAATTTTAATAAATTATAGATATCTGGTAGAGAATGAACAAACATGACACTATATATTGTGCATTATTGCTGTCCAAAATAAATTGAAAACTGTATTTTTTCATGGCTAAGTAGTTGATTTTCCAAAAAGCACTTTGACAGCAGAAATTCAGGTTGTCTTGAAGCGCAAAATGCTTACCAAAAGCTAATGTCCCAAGTTAAAGGCAAAATCACCCCCCTTT
>CP070700.1:1184781-1189967 GCA_020349865.1 Desulfobacteraceae bacterium | reverse complement strand
GATAAACGCCACCAAGGTGGAAGATCTCTATACCAAGGAAGTTTTCACGATTGATGAAAAAACCGAAATTGACGAAATTGCCACATTCATGACTCAAAAAAAGGTCTACACGATTCCTGTTGTGGATGGTGATCGCCTCGTGGGAATTATCGGTAAGGCTGACCTTATAAGGACCCTTGTTTCTTGAAAGAAAGATGTGTTACATACGACACAGCTTCCGATCAGGAAACGATCAGTCTGGGTCAGGAACTGGGAAAAGTTCTCAAGGAGGGTGACCTAATAGCCTTGATTGGAGAACTGGGAAGCGGAAAAACCTGGTTCACCAAGGGGTTGGCCATCGGTTTGGGGGTCTCGCCGGATACAATCATCACCAGTCCCTCTTTTTCCCTTATCAACGAATACGAAGGCCGGTATATGCTTTTCCATATGGATGTTTACCGGCTCGAAAGCCCTTCTGATTTTTTGTCGGCAGGGCTTGATGAATACTTTTATCAAGATGGTGTTGTTGCAATGGAATGGGCTGATCGTTGGCCGGAAATTCTTCCAGAATGGAGGTTGAAGGCGGAATTTGTGATCTTAGAAAATTCCCTTCGAAGAATTACCCTGTCCGGGTATCATCCTCGGACTGTTGAGATTTTAAAAAACATGACAGAATTTGGACTTGGGAAGTAAATAAGGCGGCTTCAAGAGGTCGAGGACTATGGCGCTCATTGTTCAAAAATATGGGGGCACTTCTGTTGGTAGCATTGAAAAGATACGGGCAGTTGCTGAGAGGGTTGTTCGGTATCATAAGGAAGGAAATCGAATGGTGGTCGTTTTATCGGCCATGGCAGGGCAGACTGACTTCCTGATCCAGCTGGCCCGTGAAATGACCGATAATCCGGATCCAAGAGAACTGGACGTTCTCATGTCCACGGGAGAGCAGATAAGTGTGGCCCTTTTTGCCATGGCTGTTAAAACCATGGGCTATGATGCACGCTCTTTCTTGGGCTTCCAGGTGGCAATCCACACTAATAATTTGTACGGAAAGGCCAGGATTCATAATATTGAAACCGATCGAATCATAAAAGAGCTCCGGCAGGGTAGAATTGTAACCGTGGCTGGTTTTCAGGGCCTTGACGAAAATGGCGATATTACTACATTGGGCAGGGGCGGATCAGATACCACAGCCGTTGCCCTGGCAGCATCGCTGAAGGCAGATGTCTGCGAAATTCTTACCGATGTAGATGGAGTGTACACCACTGATCCCAGCATTTGCCCAAAGGCAAAAAAACTGGACGTTATATCATATGAAGAAATGCTTGAGTTGGCCAGCCAGGGTGCAAAGGTGCTTGAAACTCGTTCCGTTGAATTTGCAAAGAAATATAATGTGCCAATCCACGTAAGATCAACTTTTAACAAGGAAAGGGGTACCATGGTGATTGCTGAGACAAAGGATATGGAAAAGGTGATGGTATCTGGGGTGGCTTACAACAAGAACGAGGCCAGGGTCACAATCAAGAACGTACCGGATAAACCGGGAACTGCCTCCCGGATATTTAAGCCTATTTTCAAATCTGGAATCGTGGTCGACATGATTGTTCAGAACACCAGTGAGCACGGGCTTACCGACCTGACATTCACCGTGCCAAAGTCGGATTTTAATGAGACCATGAAGCTTTTGAGCGAAGTGGCCGAAAAAATCGGAGCGGAAAAGGTCTTAGGAGATGAAGACATTGCCAAGGTCTCCGTCATAGGCGTAGGAATGAGGAGTCACGCTGGTGTGGCCCAGAAGATGTTTGCGGCTTTGGCCAAGGAAAATATCAATATCATGATGATCAGCACATCTGAAATTAAGGTTTCCTGTGTCATAGAGGAAAAATACACTGAACTGGCTGTGCGCGTCCTGCATAAGACTTTTGGTTTAGGTGATGAGCAAAAGGCAGGTCAATGACAATACGGTTGGCATTCTGTTCCTGTTGCTTTTCCTTCTCGCCATATGTCTTATGAAAGGTATTTCAAGCCCTTCTTCATGGGATAGCCCTCCTTGTGATGAGCAGGTCTTTGTACAGATTTCAGGGAATATTCAATGGCCAGGTGTTTACGGTTTTTGCCAGCCGCCGGAATTGCTGGAATTATGGTCCCGGGTAGGAGGAATAATCCAGGGCACCCAAAAACCTCTGGCTTCCAATAATATTTTATGCCGCAGCGGTTTAAATATACATTTGCGAAGCGATGGACACAAGACTCACTTTTTTAAGGGTGAAATGTCGGCCTTTTATAAAATTACTCTTGGTATTCCCATTTCGCTTAACAAAGAAAACCTTGAGGGGCTCACCGCGGTTCCGGGAATTGGCCCACGAATTGGCGGTGCGATTGTGCGCGAGAGGGCAAAAAGGGGCGGCTTTAAGCGGTTGGATGAAATGCTGTCCATCCCAGGAATTGGTCCAACATTCTACAAAAAGGTAGCCCGTTATTTAGTATTATAAAGGCTTTAGAAAGAGGCCTTGTCATGGGAACAAGCAGATATTTTCCAGAATGGGTCATCGGCCTGGTCGTGACCCTGATTTTTTTATTAGTGACTATTACGGGGATCTTTGGCTTTACAGACGCCATTGAGATGAAAGCCTTTGATCTCATGACCAGAACCGCTGCCTCTGGAGAGAGAAATCCTGATATTGAACTTGTGGTGATCACTGATAATGACATAGCCGAACTGGGGTCTTTCCCATGGCCAAGAGATATGCTTGCCCAATGTATTGATACCATCGCACTTGGTGGCGCCAAAGTGATCGCCCTGAATGTGTTGTTAAGCGAACCGCAGGAAGGTCCTGGATTCAGCGCAATCAAACGTTTGCGTGCAAACTACGAAATGTCAGGGCTCGCCCAGCAAGGGGCCGGGATTGCCTTTTACAAGGAACTAACTAAAGCCCTTGCTGATTTAGACAATGATTCCAAATTGTCCAAGGCAATGGAAAAGGCAGGGAACGTCGTACTGCCGGTTTACTTTGATTCTCTCAGTACCAAACGTGATTTTAAAATACCAGGTTTTGTTACACGGCATGCCTTTGAACGGATAGAAGGTTTTGACAAAGAAGGATCTGTGTATGACCTCAAGTGGCTTTCCAAGCTGGAGCCTATTCTCCCGTCTTTTGCCGAAGTAGCTGTTGGGATAGGCCATATGAATCACATTCGTGATCATGACGGATATCTTAGAAATCAAAACCATGTGCTGGGATACCTAAAGGACATTTTTTTCCCTTCCTTTTCCCTGGCCATCGTCAAGGTATTTAAGGGCATTAAAAACGAAGACATGACAATGGTGCTCGGCAAGGGAATAAATCTGAGGATCAGCCCATCATCGGTCATCAACGTGCCTGTCATTAACCCCCAAATGGGGACCCTAATCAAATGGAGTGAGGGACCTGGGGTCGCCTTTCATCAAACGTCTTTTGGCAAGGTCCTTAAAGAGCAGATAGAGACCAGCCTTTTCAGAGATAAGATCGTGATTATTGGCGCGACTGCGACTGGAGTTGGGGAGCGGTTTGCTACACCTATTTCCAAAAATCTGCCGGGGATAGAAGTGGTGGCCAATTCTGTGGCCAATATCCTCAATAAGGATTATATCTTACGATCTCGCTGGCTTTCGATTACTGAATTTATATTGCTGGTGGTTTTTGGCCTTTTTATTACCCTTGTCCTCCCAAGGTTGAACGCTCTGCCAGGGGCGTTTGCCACACTGGGGGTCATGGTTGGCTATAGTGGCATTGGCACAATTCTATTTTTCTTTTCAAATATCTGGTTAAAGATTTCTTCTCCCCTATTGCTCTTAATTCTCGGCTATGTTCTCCTGATTTCCAAGCGCTATTTGACAAAAGAAACAACGAAAGAGAGCGGGACGGCCCCGTCTTCAGAAATCCACAAAATGCCGGGATTCGCTTTCCCACAGGAGATCCAGTTTGACCTTGTACTTCAAGAGCTTAGACGCCTTCCGCTTGAGCAAGAAGAGATCAAAGACCTGCTTTATGCTTTGGGTCTTGGCTATGAGAAAAACCGGCAGTTTTCCAGGGCTCTGAGCACATACAAACTTATCATTGAACATGAAAAGGATTTCAGGGATCTGAGGGAACGGATACGCAATTTAAAAAATATCGAGGCCGCATTTGACGCGGACGTGTCAGCAGGCAGACATAATGGTGACTTTGAAGGCACACTAATGGAAACGGAACCCGGGCCCACATTTAAACGATATGAATTGATTCGGGAGTTGGGCCGGGGGGAGCATGGCGTGGTTTACCAATGCCAAGACATTACGGGCAAGCGAGTTGTGGCCGTCAAAGCAGTCAATTTGGCAGAATACAGCCAAGATATTGCGGGTGAAATGAAGGATCGTTTTTCCCGAGAAGTAGAATCCGCGGGCCTATTGACCCATCCGAACATCGTTACCATTTATGACTTTGGAGAAGAAAATGGCCTGGTCTATATTTCCATGGAATATGTAGAAGGAACGGAGTTGGGGTATTACACAAGACCGGGGCATCTCCTCCCGCTCCGCGAGACCTTGGACATTGTGTCCAGAGTTGCAAATACTCTGGATTATGCCCACTCTAAGGGTGTTGTACACGGCGATATCAAGCCTGCCAACATCATACGGATTAAGAATACCAAAGATGTGAAGCTGACGGATTTTGGAATGGCTCGCATTATGCATCCCAAAAAGCACAAGAGAGGTATGGAGTCTGGATTACCCTACTATATGTCTCCGGAACAGTTATCTGGCAAGAAGGTAGACGGTCGTTCCGATGTTTTCTCGGTTGGAGTGCTCCTATTTGAAATGTTGACAGGGCAGAAGCCCTTTATCGGTGAAGATATAAGTGATCTGATGCTCAAGATCGCCAGGGACAAACAACCGTCTGCCAAGGACCTCAATACAAATGTCCCGCGTATCGTTGAAAGAATCCTGGACAGGGCACTTGAAAAGGATTTGGACAAGAGATTCCAGAGTGCAGGTCAAATGGCGTCGCAACTTAGACGAGTGGTTGCACGAATCGATGAGATTCTTGCACAGAGACCGAAAATCACAAAATGATCATTTTAGGAATAGATACTTCTTGTGACGACACCTCGGCCGCAGTTGTTTTAAATGGAAAGCGCGTATTGTCGAATGTTGTACACTCTCAGATTAAGCTCCATCACCCCTATGGGGG
>CP070700.1:1181891-1184681 GCA_020349865.1 Desulfobacteraceae bacterium | reverse complement strand
TTGGTATGCGGATTGTGTGGTTACCCCGCCGCTCTGGACAATCAGGCTTATGTGCCCTTTCTTAAATCTTTTTGGCTGTAAGGGATTAAATGGTGTGCAGGTGCCTGATTCGGTACAGATGACACCGATACAGTTCGGGCCAATGAATCGAATACCATGTCGTCTCGCCGCAACCAGGACATTGCGTTCGGCCTGGTTGTCTTGATCGCTTAATTCACTGAAGCCGCCGGTTGAGATAATGGCATGAAGGATCCCCTTTTTACCGCAAATGTCCAGTGTATCCGCGACAACCTTTGCCGGAACAAGAATCACCGCCAGACATATTCCTTCTGGCAAGGAATCAGGATTGGTTATGATCTCCTTACCAAACACACTGCCGGGCTCCCTGCCCACAGGGTAAATTTCCCCGGCAAATCCCATCTCCTGGCAGTTAAGTATAATATTCTTTGCCAGGTTCTTCGGACTATCCGCTACACCAAAAACAGCAATGCTCGAAGGATAAAAGAACTGTTTCATTTCTCTTTGCCCATCCGGTATGAAATCTTGTTTGCCGTTTCCATCACTATTCGGCCCAAATTTTCCCTGTCTTCCAATTCAAAACTGAAGAACGTGGCTGCAATGCCAATGCATCCAGCCAGATTATTCTGGTAATCATATATTGGGGCCCCTACCCTGCGAACACCCTTCCTCAACTCCTGGTCCTCAAATGCGTAGCCCTTTTCTCGTACCCTCAACAGCTCCTCTTCCAGTTTATCCATACGGGTTATGGTGTGTTCAGTAACAGCGGGAAGGCCGATTTTGTCCAATACCTTCCGTCTCTTTTCCGGGCCCATATGGGCCAGATATATCTTTCCGGCGGCCAGGGCGTGAAAATAAGGGTAAACACCTCCTACCCGGGAATAGAGCCGAACCCCCTCGGTTCCCTCAATCTGTTCTATCAGGATGAGTTGATCCCGGTCCAGGGTGGATAACTCAATGGTCTTGTGTGTTTCTTCTGCCAGCTCCTGCATGAACGGCCAGGCCACGGAGCGGAGCGTGATCTTGTCCTGGAGTCGGTTTCCCAGATACAGAAGCCTCATCCCCACACGATAAAAGCCTCTTTGCCCTGCCCTTTCTACTATCCCTCTGTCGCATAAGGTATTCAATATCCTTATCAAAGACTGTCTCGGAATATCGACCCTTTTCATGACCTCTGAAAGGGATAAATCCCCGTCACTTGATGCCATAATTTCGATAACATCAAGTGCCCTGTCTACCGCAGGGACATGGACTGATTTCCTTGGCTTCATGATTGAGTACCATATTTGGTATTAAAAGTTTATTATTTGATATTTAATAGGTGGGGGTTAGAATGTCAAGGAAAGAAATTTCTGGCGGCATTTAACCCAGATTGTGCAGTAGAATCCGCAGCGAGGCGCAGAAAACAAAAGCGAAACGCGCAGTTGGAGCGATTTTGTGACGGAGGCATATTAATAAATATGTCGAGGATCAACCTGCCAGAGGCGGGTAAAAATCGGGAAACAAGCGTTGCAGCAAGGATTTTCAAGTCGCAGTAGGAGGCTACTGCACAATCTGGGTTTAAAATGAAGGGTCAATTTCAGATGAGGACGCGGAGGTCATCATGGGCAACGATAATCTTATACGGCAGGCCCCTGTCCGACATGATTTCATTCACTGTCTCTTGCCACTGTGCCTGGTTCAAGGGTATCGGATAAGGGTCGCCCCCTGAGAGGGGTCGCAAGGGCGCTTTTGGTTCGTATTTTTTGGCGGTATTGTTGGCAGGGTCTCCTTCCACCATGTCGGCGTCACCAATGTGTACCAGAAACGTATCTTTTTTGGGTTTCAGTTGTTCTATGAATTGAATGGCCCTTTGAAAGCTCATGTGGTTGGGCCGATTATGCTGTGGCTCATTGAGCCAGAAAGACTGGATAACCAGGTAGTCGGGGGAAATCAGTTCCGAAGGAACATCAGGGAGGTCAAAGAAATCGGATGTGTATAAAAGCCGAACATCCGCCCCGTGCTGATTCTTACACTGAATCACGAATCCCACTGATCCCTTTGCAAAGGAACCGTGCACGGTCTTGAAGGGAAAAACATTGAATTCTCCATGGCTGAACCACTTCCCGGGCTCGATTTTATTCGTTTTTATGACCTCCATGTTCTCTAAATATTCAAACCTCGGGCTTACGACTTCCCAGCTCTTTTCGGTAAGGTACACGGGTAGGGGACTAAACGCACTTCTCGGAGAATTTCGCTTGTACGCGAAAAGCTCATCCAGACCCATATAATGATCACCATGCTCATGACTGATGAGAACCGCGTCGATTCTATACACGTTATTTCTTGATAGCTGTGATTTGGCGTCAGGACTGCAATCGATAAGGAGAGTGGTTTCACCGGAAAGGAGAAGGGAGGTGCGCTCTCTTCTCTCACCGTTTCGTCTGAGTTCCTGGCATATAAGGCAGTCGCATTTTATCTCCGGAACACCCCATGCCCCGCCTGTTCCAAGAAAGGTAAGATCCACGTGTTATCTCCTTTTATCATTTTGTGTCTGATCATGCCACAATAGTGGTCTTGAGGTCTTTTCTGAATGACTGGCGGGAGGCCTTCGTCATTTCAGCGAGTTACGGATGGAGGACCCCCTAGCTCAGCCGGTCTGAAAGAGCGGGGAAGAACAGGGAGGGGGTAGGCATCCCACGTCCGTAACTCCCTGAAATGACCAGGCCGGGAGACTCGGAATTGAAGAAAAGGCCTCAAGACCCTGCTGTCTTGTGATCTGTTTCGTCTCGC
>CP070700.1:1177915-1181791 GCA_020349865.1 Desulfobacteraceae bacterium | reverse complement strand
TTCCGAAAGGGTATCGTCTTTTCGGGTGAGTCCCTGCCGAAGGTTAAAAAGACGCTCCACAGTGACGATCCGCTCACCGATGGTCATCAGTTCTTCTTCGGTAATATCCCACCCCGTAACGGCTTGAAGATAGCGAGCCATCCAGATGGGTCGGATAAGAGCCGTTCTTACGATAAATTTGCACACCTCGAGTGAGTCCGCCACCGCCCGTTGATCTTCACTCCATTTGACGACATATCCTTTTCCCTCGATACTGTCCGGGTTCAACGCTGTTTTGCTGTTAAAAAGTTTTTCCGCCTCTTCCGGTGAGAAACAATGTTCGGCTGTAGGGAGTGCTCGAAGGTGGTCCCCGCCACGGCTAGCAACAGCATATGCCAATCCCCAAGCGGGTGCGGCTCGGGGATCGGTAATGGCCGGGTCCTGCCCTTTGGCATGAGAGACATAACGCAGAGAATCTTTTCCGAGGCGTTTGGCCGCCGTATAGGCGCCTTCTGCTAAAAGAGTTCCGAATGGCCCCTTTCTATAGGCAATTTTTGGAATAAGCGCCAGGATGGTTTCATGATTACCCCATTTAAGATCAAGCCCGTCCGTGTCCTTTTTGGTAAGCAATCCTTTTTCCCAACACTCCATGGCCCAGGCCATGGTGCTGCTGGTGCTCTCAGTATCCAAACCCAGCCGGTTGCAGAGCATATTGGCCTGAAGAATTGATTCCAGATGATTATTACCGCATTTGGATCCAAACCCTGCCATGGTAACATATTCCGGGCCGTCGCCCCAGGTACCTTTAAAGCGCCCCTTATCAATTCTGAATTCCTGCGTACAGTGAAGCGGACAGGCTCGGCAGCTTTTCGATTTTGTCCGGTAGCCTTTTTCCATGGCGGAAGCGGAAATCTCCTGCCAACCTTCGAACTGTGTTTCCTGATAATTCCGGGTGGCAAGTCGCCCCAGTTTCTGATGATGGGAAAGAAGCGACAATGTTCCCTGCTTGGAATATTCTATGGAAGACCGGTCCTGATACAGAAGACGTTTGCTTTCTTTTAAAACCCGTAGAATTGACGGTTTATCTGCAACAGGCACTTTTTGCGTGCCGTGGATAGCCAGGGCTTTTAGACGTTTTGACCCCATAACCGCCCCGATGCCGCACCTGCCTGCGGCCCTATTCTGGTCATTAACGACACAGGCCATACGGCTTAAATGTTCTCCGGCAGGGCCGATGGACGCGATCCGAACTTTTGAAACACCCAGTTGCGATTTAATGGCGTGATGGGTTTCCCAAACATCTTTGCCCCAAAGCGCGGCAGCATCTTTAATCTCAGCCTTTTTGTCTTGGATCCACAGATAAACCGGTTTTTCCGAACGGCCGGTGATTTTGATCTGATCAAAACCGGCAAATTTAAGTTCAGCCCCCCAAAAGCCCCCGGAATTGGCATCGCCGAACCCCGGCCGATCATTGCCCACGAAAACAGAAGGTGACAGCGCTGTCAACGTCATCCGGCTAGAGCCCGGAATAAGCGTGCCGTTACAAGGACCTACAGCAAAGAGAAGAACGTTTTCAGGCTCCAGCGGATCACAGCCGGGGTCTATTTCATCAAACAGCGTTGCGGAATTTAAGCCTCTTCCGCCAATAAACCGGTAGAGCTTATCTATACTAATTTCTTCAATCCCGGTCTTTCCAGCAGAAAGATCGACGATTAACCGTCTTCCGGTCCATCCATAGAGCATTTACCACCTCTCATAAATTAAACTGTTCCGAACTATTTAAAAAAGTAATTTTTTCATTTTGAGATCTTTTTGTCAACGACATCACCTAATTTTTGCTAAAATCTTTTCAGGTGTTGCCGGCAGGCTATATATCCGCGCCCCTACGGCATCATAAAGGGCGTTCAATATGGCCGGTGTAAGGGGAACCGTTGCAACCTCTGAAATGCCCTTGGCACCGAAAGGACCACCGGGCTCCGGCTTTTCTATGATAAGGATCCGAATCGGGGGCGCTTCCAATATAGACGGTATTTGCAGCTTCCGATAGGTTCGGACCTGCGGAATCCCATGATCCGTCGGGTATGATTCGGACAACGCGTATCCCTGGGCCATGTGGCAGCTACCTTCGATCTGTCCTTCAATTTTTTGGGGGTTAATTGCCCTTCCAACATCATGAGCGGCGATTACTTTCAGTATAGCTACTTTGCCGTTTTTTGGATCTACTTCTAATACCGCGACCTGACAAGTATACGCATAACTGGGATAATTTCGGTATTCCTCGGGTGATACACTTTTCCGACCTTCCTTATCTGATAAAGCAAACGTCTTTGGAGCAACATATTGGAGGATAAATCCATGAAGAAGATAATTGGTGTCCTTGTAATTGCTTTCTTCGTTCAGGCATCTGTCCATCCCGCCCAGGCGCAGCAGCCGGGGAAGGTCTATCGGATAGATACTCTACGATCTGGAGGATCTGACAGCCGTCTCGGGGGCCGCTGGAAGGCATTCCTGCAAGGGCTAAGCGATCTAAGCTATATTGAAGGTCAAAATCTTATGATTGAATACCGATATGCGAAGGGTAGACGGGATCGTTATCCTAACCTCGCGAATGAACTCGTTCCACAGAAAGTTGAAGTCATTTTCGTGACCACTCAAGGTGCTATCAGCGCCGCTAAAAAGGTAACCAAAACGAATCCTATTGTCATGTTGAGTTCTATTGATCCTGTTGCTGCTGGACATGTGGATAGTCTCGCGCGTCCAGGCGAAACATGGGGTTTTTGTGTCTGTAAGGACGTTTCCTTACCGATCTAAAAAATTTGAACAATCCTTGGAAACTTTAAATATGGCATTAAATTCGATACCTTGGGGGCCTCCAGTCTCGCTAATCTGGGCATGATCCATAACTTTCAAACTGAATACCGCTTTCACATGATGGGCCTATTTTTCCCTTGACACCCAAGCACACTTTGCCATACATTTCCCCTCAGAAAGCAAGTTTTTATCATTCCTGGGAAATTTTTAGGTCGCATCGGAGATACACGCTCAAATTTCGCTGAAAATTTCATTTTTTTTAACTCATAGATACCTATGGGAGAAACCAGAGGGGAAAGGAGAGACCGATGATTAAAAGACTAGGACTACTAACGGCACTCGCCTTGGTGGGATGCCTCCTCGTAGGACCGGCGTCCCATGCCGCAGAAACGAGCTTCAAAGGTAAGACTATCATCTGGGTTGTCGGCTTCTCGCCGGGAGGGGGGTTTGACACGTACACTCGGCTTATCGCCCGCCATTTCGGCAAATATGTTCCCGGAAACCCCACGTCCGTCGTAAAGAACATGCCCGGCGCCGGAAGCCTGATCGCCGCCAACTATATTTATAACAAAGCTAAAGCCGACGGAACGTATATCGGCAACTGGATCGGCCCCCATGTCTTGCAAAATGTGATGGGAAATAAAGCCGCCAAGCTGGACGGGCGCAAGCTTGGCTTTCTGGGAGCCCCCGCGGCGGATAGCGGCGTGTGTGCCCTCACCAAGGAAAGCGGCATTAACAATCTCGATGACTGGTTTGCCGCCAAAAAACCGGTTAAGATCGGTTCAACCGCTCCAGGTTCCACAACCGACGATGTCCCCAAGCTGGTTAGAGCGGCCACCGGGCTCCCGATTCAGCTTGTCGAGGGGTATGGAGGCACCGCAAGGATTCGGGTGGCGGCCGAAAGTGGAGAGGTGGACGGCGGTTGCTGGTCTTGGCAGTCCATCAAGGCCACTTGGAGCAGTGCGCTAGCATCGGGGGCGGTCAAAGTCATCATCCAGAGCAGCCTGGAATCCCATCCCGATCTCAAAGATGTTCCGCTGGCTGTAAACTACGCGAAGACGGCTGAGGCACGAAAACTTCTGGATG
>CP070700.1:1165550-1177815 GCA_020349865.1 Desulfobacteraceae bacterium | reverse complement strand
TTGTGAGGCCTTAAGAGAGCCTTTAGAAGAGGGAGACATATTTACCCGTTTGGCTGATGCATTAGGGCTACTGCCCGAGATTCCAGGGGCCTTATTTCAGGCCACCAGTGGTGACAGAAAAGGTTTTGCCTCCGAGCTTATGAAATGGATAAGCCAGGACAAGCAGAACGCCAGGTTGTTACCTTTTATTTTGGCAAAGACTTTAGGCCAAAGCCTGAATTCGGTCCATTTGGCCGCTGTCTGGGGTCTTTTAAGTATGTATCCCCAGCATGCGGCCGATGACTTGGTTAGGGCTGGTTATGAGTTGACACCCTTTTTGGGGAATGACCTGTTTCAGGAACTTCTGAATCATCCTGAAGGCATTCTGATAGGTAGGGTGGATCCAGGCAAAAACCTGGAAAAACTGAGAACGCCGGATAAAAAAATACATCTTTACATAGAAGAAATGGTCAACTGGATCCATGAGATCGAACCGGATGCGGAAAGGACGGCAATTGACAATAGGGAGTTTCCCCTGGTATTGGTCGCCGGAAGGCATTTTCCGTTCACGGCAAACAGCATTATGCGTGATCCGGCCTGGAACGACCATAAAACTGTATGCACGGCATTCATGAATAAAGAAGATATACAGGCCTTAGGCATAGAGGACGGCGAGGAGGTATGGGTGACGACCGAGGCCTCCCAGGCCAGGATACCAGTGGAGGTCTCCGATATGGCCGCACCGGGTACGGTGACCATACCGCACGGATTCGGACTGAATTACCTGGGCCAGGATTACGGGGTCAACGTTAACCGCCTTACCAAAAATACCCACCGGGATAGGCTGGCGGGCACGCCTTTGCACCGGTATGTGCCGTGCAGTGTGGAGGCATGCAGGAAGCAGGATGCGGGAGCTTAAGAAGATAGGTCCAGGGCTGTCTGAAATCATGATCTGTGGGAGATCAGTGGATGTTTTTTTTGACGACATAGAACGCTTCCACGGTTTTATATCCCCTGGGATTGTCCTGGGTGGGTTCATGGTAGATTGGGCACAGGAACTCCTTGGTCCGGATGTGGAAGCAGATGCGATTGTGGAGACCGGCCACTGCCTTCCTGATACAATTCAGATACTTACCCCGTGCACCATTGGCAACGGCTGGCTTAAAGTTTTGGACTGGGACAAGTTTGCATTGACTCTTTATGACAAAAGGAAACTGAATGGGTACCGGGTCTGGCTTGATCTAAAAAAGACTCTTTTGTTTCCTAAGATCTATGACTGGTTCATGCGAAGGATTTCAAAGAAGGATCTTCCCACAGATGTCTTGGTTGAAGAGATTCTCAATGCTCAAAGAAATGTTTTATCCTGTCGTGCCGTTCAAATAACCAGGCCGTACGGACGAAAGCACAAGAAAGACATCTCTGTCTGCTCCGGATGCGGGGAGCCCTATTCAACCTCCCAAGGGGGCCAGTGCACCACATGCCAGGGAGAGGGGTACTATAGTTTTTAGGAAAATGCTAGCTATAGGCTAACCACCCTTGAACCTTGCGCCTTTTACCTTGGACCTCATTCCTAAGCCTACCTTTTACCGGCCAGGATTTCTTCCCTAAGGTCTGCATAAGTAACCAGTGCCTTTATGGCCCGTGCCGCGCGTTCAGGGCCAGGAAATATTGGTACCCCCCGCTCCATAAGCCCCCGCATGAACTGGTCCTCAAGGCTGCGAAACGTATAGCCTACAAGGGGCTTGTCATGGGTTTTAAGAAGGCGGGCGATGGAGTCTCCTATAACACTGATCAATTTGGCGGTTTGCTCGGTGACCTGCTCGTCGGGCAAGCCCATTTGCTTCAAGGCCCGTTTAACGGTATGCGACGGCATAAGAAAGTACATAAGGAGAATGTCGGCGTTTTTTTCTTCAAGGAGTGTTTTTGGAACGCCGGAAAAATAGTCAACAGGATTTTTGGTATAGGTAAGATCCACCGGGTTGTTTATGCTCCCCGTATGGGGAACAAAGGGAGCCAGTTTTTCCACTGTTTCTTTTGACAGGGCAGGCAGTTCAAGGCCCGCACGTCCGCAGGAATCCGCTGCGGCTGTGCCCGGCCCACCTGAATGGGTTTGAATCACCACTCTATGCCCTCTGGGTTTTGGCAGACTGCCCAGTACCCAACAGAAGTCAAACAATTCCGTGACAGAGCGTGCCCGGATAACACCGCTTTGGCTAAACATACCGTCGTATAGCCGGTCCGGACCTGCCAAGGCCCCGGTATGGGAGAAGCCTGCACGCTTGCCTGTCTCGGACCCGCCCACATAGAGAGCCACAATGGGCTTATGGGAAACAATAGTCCGGGCTGTCTCAAGAAATGACCTCCCTCGCTTAATGCCTTCGATATAGAGGGCGATTACCTTTGTGTGGGGACAGGCCCCTAAGTATTCCATACAGTCAACAATGTCCAGGTTTGCTTCGTTGCCGACGCTCAGGGCCGTGCTGAACCCCAGGCCTAACCTGGAGAGATAGTCAAGCATCTGGGTGACAAAACTACCGCTCTGGGAGGCCAGGCCGATAAACCCGGGCGATCCATCATCGGTTAAGAATGTGGTATTCAGTTTGTAATGCGGATTGGCCACGCCAATACAATTTGGTCCCAAGAAACGCAGGCCGTACTTGTCGGCTATCTCCACGATCTCCTTTTCAAGGTCCACGCCATGTCCCCCCACCTCCTTAAAACCCCCTGAAACCACGATAGCGTGCCTAATGCCCTTCTTTCCGCACCCCTCCAGTATTTGAGGCACAATACTCGTTGGCAGTACTATCACGGCCAGATCCGGCGTCTCGGGCAAATTCATGACGCTGCGGTAGGCTTTGAGATCCTGTACGTGCTCTTCCCGGGGATGGACTGGATAGACGGGTCCTTCAAAGCCGAGAGCCTTTAAAGACATGAGTTGGTTGGTTCCCATGGAAGAGATATTGTTGGAGGCCCCAAAAAAGGCAATGCTTCTCGGGTTGGCAATAGGGTACAGCGGGCTTTCTTTAATAGTTTTCAGCATGTTGATTTTGAAAGAGTATTAGAGTTGGAGCAGTGGTAACAAACCATCGGGCCGGAGTCAATCAATATGTAATAGCCCCACTTCTTGATCTTCTGATTAATTGTTGAGATTCTGTAAACCAGCTCTGATTTACTCTTCAGGCTAAACGCCACTGTCTGTGTGCAACGCATAGTCAAATCCACTGAATCCTCTGGCCAGTATTGAAATTAGAAGCTTCAGATCTTAATGGGATAATCAGGGTCTCCTAAAAAGTATTCCTCATTTTAAGAGTGGTGGATTGTGTGGACATCCCTTCACCTTGCCTTCACGCATCAAATTGTTCACCCCTTTACTAAATGTGCTTACATCCCAACCTTGAAATCATTCCGGATTATTTCACCAGAATTTTTTGTCAATAAAATTAACTATTTGTTAATTAAATTAATTATTATGAAAAAAATGCTTGACAACCATTTTCTGCTGTGGCATGTTGCAAATTAAATATATATTAACAAATTTAAGCTATATGAAAATAAGATAAAAAGTCCTTTTCCTTTTAGTTGCTATTCATCAGTAGAGAAACCGCATGAAAAACAAAGACGAATTCGCTAGGCGGATAGGAAACGGCATCAAAGAACTGCGCAAAGAAGCAGGCTTAACCCTGAAACAACTGGCCAAGGCTACGGGACTTTCAGCCCCCCTCATTTCTAAGATAGAGAACGGCCTTGCCATGCCCTCCATACCCACATTGCGAGACATTGCCGATGCTCTTAAGGTGAACACTGGATATTTTTTTAGAGATGAACAGGAAACAGGGTACGTTATTTCACCCCAGGGAAGCCGCACGGTAGTAGTCTCTGAGAGGGGCCCTGCCAGGAAAATCTCCTATGAACTTGAACTCCTTGCTGAAGGCATGGTGAATCCCTTTATGGAGCCGGCTATCGTGACGCTGATGGGAAAGGACCAAGACAAGGAAATAGAGTTGGCTACCCATGAGGGGCAGGAGTCAATGTACGTCATAGAAGGTAGGATGGAGCTAACTCTTGGAGAAAAGAGATATACCTTAAAGAAGGGTGATGCCGCTTATTGGAATGGCAGTGTTCCTCATAAGGGCATCAGCTTAAGTAAAAAGCCAGCGAAAACATTGAACGTTCACCTGGTACCTGGGAAGCGAACAGGGACCTTCATAACCAGAGACTGATCGGGTTAAGTCTCATTGGAGCGAGGAAACAGATAAAGACAGTTGGAGGCTTCTTTGCAACCGAAACACTTGCAAGTCCACCAAGACTTAGTCTGGAAAGGTTTATTGGATTTTGTCCTATAGGGTGCCTCGGGCATAACGAGGTGATACAATATCAACCTTTAACAAGGAGGTGCTAAAATGAGTGCAAGAATTAAAACGATTTGGATTTGTGTAATGACGGTCGCTCTGATTCTAATCGGGGCAGGAGCCGGACTCGCAAGTTCGGAAAGGGTTTTGAAAATCGCTTTCGTCGCTCCGCCCCCTGTTTGGGGACCTATTGCCGATTTCTATGCAAAGGAGGTGGCCAAGCTAGAACCAGGTCTGCAGATCAAATGGTTCGGTGGCGGCCAGTTAGGACCGTTGCCGAAGAATTTCGCCGAGATGAAGATGGGAAAGCTGGACATGATGCTATGCGATTCTGGCGTTCTTTCACTCCCAAAGGGAGGGAAGCATTTCAATGCGATCTTCGCGCCCTATGCCTTCAACTCCCAGGACCACATACGAAAGTTCTTTGCCTCTGACCTTTTTGAGTCCATGTTGGCCCAAACCGAGAAAGAGGCCGGGTTCAAGTACATTGGCTGGGTAACCGACCGGTCTCCCAGGCTTATAACAACAAGTAAAAAAGAGGTCATTACCCCTGACGACATGAAAGGCTTGAAGCTACGCGTTCCCATGACAAAGACGATCACCGCTGCGATGCAAGCCTGGGGCGCCACACCCACTCCACTGTCGGCTAGCGAGTTGTATATGGCAATGAAGCAGGGTGTGGTTGATGGACAGGACAACGGCTTTGATGCCATTTACGGAGCCAAGTACTACGAGGTACAAAAATACGTCAGCCCCATCAACTATATACGCTCCGGCCTAATTGTCCTCATCTCCGAGGCAGTATGGAAGAAACTCAACCAAAAAGAGAAAAGTGCCCTGTTAGGTGCTGTGGCTCCAACCGATAAGTGGGCGTCAAAGCGCAACGACGAGATCGTGGCCATGTCGATCAAAGGTGTCCAGGAAAAGGGCATGATTATCTTAAAACCTGATATCGAGGCTTTCAAGCGCACGGCGGCCAAGGCCATTAAGGAGAAGCTCGATGGTGAAATGTGGCCAGCCGGCCTATACGACAAGATCAGGGGCATGGATTAAGCGAAAACCTATAGACATAGTGGATCATGGATAAGGTCAAAACAATTCTCATCCTGATTCTGGAAAAGCTTGTGGGTTTACTATTCATTGTCATCGTTGCAATAACTCTGGCGCAGGTTTTCTGCCGTTATGCACTGGGCTTCTCACTGACCTGGTCCCACGAGCTGGTCATATTGCTGTTGATCTGGACAGTCTGGTTGTGCATACCCATTGGACTTGACCGAATGGAACATATAAGTGTGACTTTCTTGGTGGACCACGTATCCTATACTTCAAGGGCCCGGTTGGCCTGGTTCCACTGGGCCCTAAGCATATTTTTTTTCGGAATGGTTTTCTTTCTCAGCTTTCCGGTAGCCAAGGCCTTTGAGGGTATGGAATTGTTTTCCATCCCGATTCCGACCAATGCCCGTTACTATGCCGCTACGGCGGGCAGCCTGTTAGCCGGGTTTGTGTTGGCAGCCAAGCTGTTCAAACCAAGAAAGGGGACTTAAGTGGGCATTTTGCCATTAGTGGTGCTGCTGTGCAGCTTTTTAGCCTTTGCCTTGCTGGGTCTACCGGTATTCATAAGCATGGGTTTAGCCTCTGTGGTATACTGTACTATCTTTTGGTCCACCTCTTCATTCACTACTATCGCAGCCGAGATGGTCGAGTTCCTAAACAACTTCGCCTTTCTGTGCGTGCCTTTCTTCATTCTAGCTGGCGACCTGATGAACGCCGGCGGTATTACCCGCCGGCTGGTCGGTTTCTCCACGGCCATTATGGGCCATATCCAAGGAGGGCTCAGCCATGTGAATATAGCGGCTTCCATGATCTTCAGCGGGGTCTCCGGCTCAGCTGTGGCCGACACTTCTGCCATCGGCTCAGTCCTCATCCCGGCTATGAAGGAGGATGGATATCCCGCGGCCTACGCCGCGGCAGTAACCGCAGCTAGCAGCACTATCGGGCCGATTATCCCCCCGTCCATTCCCTTAGTCATCTATGGTCTGATAAATGAGCAATCCATCGGGAGGCTCTTTCTGGCCGGGGCCATCCCCGGAACTATGCTTGGGCTGTACTTGTTGGTTGTCTCATACCTAATCAGTAAACGTCGTAACTACCCGGCCCGACCCCGAGCCTCATTCCGGCAGATACTTAAGAGCACTGTCGATGCCGCCTTCGCGCTGGTCATGCCCCTGATTATTATCGGCGGTATTGTCAGTGGCATTGTCACGCCCACTGAGGCGGGGGTTCTAGCCGTAGCTTACGCCCTTGTTATAGGTCTATTCGTCTACCGTGAGTTGAGCTTCACTCACCTTCCCCATTTATTCTGTCGATCTATTATCTACTCATCCTACATCTTAGCTATCATAGCCACCGCCGGGATCTTTAGCTATCTGGTGGCCGAGATGAGGGCCGGTGAAGTTTTGTTAAACTTCTTCACCTCTGTCAGCCAGTCTAAATGGGTTATCCTGTGTATCTTGAATATCTTCTTCCTGATCTGGGGTTGCATCTTGGAGCCTATGACGGCTCTGGTCGTAGTCGTGCCCATGCTCATGCCTCTGGTCAAGGCTGTGGGAATTGACCCCATCCACTTCGGGGTAGTCGTTGTCCTCAACTTGATGATCGCCCTGTTCACGCCGCCGGTGGGGATTGGCCTCTACCTGGCCACCACGCTGTCTGGTGAACGATTTAATCTCGTCGTCCGGGAGACGCCGCCGTTCTTGTTAGCGCTTGTGCTGGCCCTCATCTCCGTCACTTTCGTCCCAGAACTAAGCTTATGGCTCCCCCGGGTATTTATGGGACAGCAAGGATGAGGGAGGAAAGATAATCTCCAGTGGTCGATACGGCAAGAGGGACGAAAAAAGGAGATTTCATAATGAAAGCTAAAGCCATGGTATTGCTGAAACCGGACCGCATGGAAATGCAGGAGTTTGATGTAGTTGAGCCGAAGCCAGACCAGATACTGGTCAGGACAGGTGTCACCTCGGTCTGTGCTTCGGATCCAAAGATCTTCCGGGGCGAGACACCATTTGAGTTTTATCCGATTATCATGGGACACGAGTTGGCAGGAAAGGTGGCCGATATTGGGACTGAGGCATTAGCTTCATACGGCCTCAAAGTGGGAGATCGGATCACGATCGAGCCAACGATACCATGCGGCCGGTGTATATGGTGCAGGACACAGTACAACTACCACAAATGCAGGCCGCTCAGGGCTTACGGGGTGACTATGTTAGCCGACCAACAGCCCTATCTTTTCGGGGGGTATGCCGAGTACATGTATCTTTTACCTGGCTCCCTTGTTTACAAGGTGGCCGAGGGGGTGCCCGACCTTGCAGCCTCTTTAAGTTCGGTCATCGGCAATGGGGTGCGTTGGGTCAAGACACTGGGTGAAATGACTTTCGGCCAAAGCCTGGCCATTAGTGGGGTAGGTTCCCAAGGTTTGGCCACGCTTATGGCAGCACGGGAATGTGGCGTTGGTCCCATCGCGATTTTAGGACTTGGCCGGGATGCAGCCAGATTTGAACTGGCAAGGGAGTATGGGGTCGACCACACGATTGACATCGAGCAAGTTGATCCGCTTGAAGCTGTCCCCGACCTTTTGGGCGGTCCGCCTGATGTGGTCGTGGAGACCTCAGGCGTTCCCTCAGCCATTCAGATGGCATTGGACCTGGTGAAAATGAAAGGCCGCATAGTTTCTATAGGTCTGAGCGGGGGCAAGGAGACACCTATAGAATTTGATACTCTGGTTGTCAAGGGAGTGACCATTCTTTGTGACCACGCCCAAGCTGGCAACTACCCCGATGCCATGCGCATCCTCAACTCAGGTAAATACGCTATAGAGAAGATAAATAACTTCACTTATACCCTGGAGGATCTTCCACGGGGGCTGGAGGAAACGGCTAATCCGCCTGAGGGATTCATTAAGGGTGCTGTTGTGTTCGACTGAAAGCCAGTCTGGGAGTACTCGGCTGTCAGATCAAAGGCATACAAAACAAGGCAGAAGCCATGCCCGACGGGGTCAACACACATACTCCTGTGGTTGCCGGACTTGTTGATAAGAAAGTGAGGAGGGAGAACACGCATGGAACTTTCCAATAGGGTTGCCTTTATCACGGGAGCCGGGTCCGGTATCGGCCAGGCCATTGCCCTTCGTATGGGACAAGAGGGGGCCATGATTCTCGTGAATGACTCGGATGCAGAAAAAACAGCGGATACCGTGGAAAGAATTAGTAAAGAGGGGGGCCGGGCTGAACCGGTGCCGGCTGATGTATCCGAGCAAGAGCAAGTTTTTCGGGTGTTCGAAGAAAACAAGAAGAGATATGGATCCGTTGATATCCTAGTCAATAATGCAGGTATTGGGGGATCATCCATCTTGGTTAAAGATTTACCTTCGGAGATTTGGGATCGGGTCATGTCTGTAAATCTAAAAGGGGCTTTCAATTGCTGTCAGGCCGTTATCCCTTTGATGATGGAAAGACGAGGCGGGAAAATTGTCAATATTGCCTCCTTAGCAGCAAGCCGGATGAGTAAACTTGGCGGAGCAGACTATACTGCTTCAAAATATGGGCTGGTTGGATTTAGCAGGCATCTGGCCTTTGAGATGGCCGCATTCGGAATCAATGTAAACGTGGTTTGTCCCGGAGCCACCTTGACACCTCTGGTTGAGTCGAAGACAACGGAAGAATTCCGTTCAGCCATAGCCAACCAAATCCCCCTAGGAAGATGGATCAGCCCAATGGACATAGCAGAAGCTGTTCTGTTTCTTTCAAGCGATCGGGCCGCCATGATCACAGGAGTAGTCCTGGATGTGGACGGCGGACAACTGCTGGGTTTGGCCTCCGATTATGCTGAGGATATGGCCCGCCGTACAGAAGGAAGTAGAATAAATCTCAAGAACTATGAAAAGGCGAAAGGCGGAAATAGATGAAAGAAATTAAGGCGCACTCAGCAATAGGAAAACCCGGCCGACTTCTTGCAGCCCGGCTCTTACCTGAACAGGATGTAGTGGAAGGCATCATCGGACTGGTCAAGATGCATGACATAAAATCAGGGACAGTCACGGCGATCGGCTCGCTACGCTCGGCAAAGGTGGTATGGGCGGGGTCTATGGAGTTTGGTGACAACCCGATGGATGTGGCCATATTTCATGAAATGGAGGGACCTGTGGAGCTGGGAGTGGCCCAGGGAGTATTCGGATCAGATGAGGATGGTCAAGTTGTCATACACATTCATGGCGTGATCATGGACAAGGAGGGGAATATGCGTTGCGGCAACCTCATTCCCGGTTCAGCCCCTGTTCTGGCAACAGTGGAGCTGACTATCCATGAGTTTGAAGGACTTGAATTAAAGCCAACCCCCGATCCGGAATGGAAACACAAATTCCTGCACCCTATGGTCTTATGACATCGACAGGAAAGATTAGTCAAGGATGCACTGCTATTGGTAGATAAAAAGACCGCCCGGTTTAATGAGAAAAGAAAAACGATCGCTGGAGGAGAAGATGGGTGAAAATCAATTTGAGCTAACTAAGGATGAGGCACTGGACCTTTACTTCAAGATGGTCCTCACCAGACATACCGAGGATAAACATGAAGAACTTTATCAAAAACAGGTGGTCCCGGTTTATACACACCTGGGAACAGGCCAGGAGGCGGTCGGCTGCGGGGTTTCGACCCTTTTGCGTCAGGATGACTACCTGATAGGCACCCACCGCGGTGTGGCCGAGGTCGTAGGAAAAGGGATGCGTGTGAAGGACATTTATCTCGAGTATGGCGGCCGGGCCAACTCAATATCAGGGGGACGGGCGGGTCTTCATTTGCACAGCCCTGAGTTGAACATCTTGCCTTTGCTTGGCGGACTGGGGACCGACTTCTCCTTAGGTGTTGGAGCCGGGATTTCCATCCGTAATAAAGGGCTAGACCGGATTGTGGTCGAGTACTTCGGTGAGGGCGCAGCGGAACAGGCGGATTTCCATCCGGCCATGAATATGGCCATGCTCTATACAGTCCCGATTATATTTTGCTGTTGCACCAACCAGTTTGTTGAGTACCATCCATACAGGGAAACCACTTGCACGGCCGACATTGCGCCACGGGTAGAAGGCTACGGGATGCCGTGGCGGATCGTGCAAGATGGTAACGATATGTTTGCAGTGGGGCGAGCTATGAAAGAAGCCATTGCCCATGCCAGGGCTGGCAAAGGGCCGTACTTCCTTGAATTCAAGACCTATCGTCTTGCTCCTCATCACACCGCTGATCAATGTCTTTACAGGGATCAAAAAGAATGCGATGAAGCTGCGAAGAATGATCCGATTCCGCAGGCCGTGAAGGTGCTGCTGGAGAGAAAATGGGCCACCGATGAAGACTTCGAACATATCCAGGCCAAGTGTCATAGAATCATAGATGAAGCAGTTCAAGCGTTAGTAGAAAGTGAGCTGCCAGATTCAGCCACTGTGCTGAACCACGCTGTGGTGAGTTAAGGAGGATCAGAAAATGGCAGAGAAATACTATACCGAAGCAATTGTAGAAGCGTTGCACCAGGAAATGGTACGGGATGAGAGCGTCGTGGTGATGGGCCTGGATGTAAAACCCAGCATTTGGGGGACGACACGGGGGCTTTATGCCGAGTTCGGGCCGCAGAGAATTATCAGCACTCCGGTCTGTGAAGGGTCTTACACCATGGCTGGCGTAGGAGCCGCAATGACAGGCCTGAGACCAGTGGTGGAGCTCCTGTTTTCCGAATATGCTTACCTTGCCATGGAAACAATCGCGAACGTGGCTGGACAGTGGGCTTATGTGTCCAATGGCGGTTTTCAAGTCCCCCTGGTCGTTCAAACATTCTCGGGAGCACGGGGGCACGGGGCTTACTCTCACTCGCAATCAACCCAGGCCAGTTTTTTGAACGCCCCGGGCATTAAAATCGTTATTCCCTCTACACCAGCCGATGCCAAAGGGTTGCTCACCTCAGCCATACGGGATGACGGGCCGGTTCTTATCTTTCACCATAGGCAGTTGTTAGCCATGACAGGTGAGGTCCCGAAAGGTGAACACCTTGTGGCCATAGGTGAAGCTGCTGTGAGGAGACCGGGTGAGGACGTTACTCTGGTTTCATTCGGAC
This sequence comes from Desulfobacteraceae bacterium, assembly GCA_020349865.1. Next base: position 1,166,335 of record CP070700.1, on the reverse strand, counting down.
AGATGCTTTATTGGTGTCTCGAGGCTGCTGACACATTGGAGAAAGAGGGAATCAGTGCTGAGGTTATTGATTTGAGAACCATCGTTCCATTTGACCAGGAACTGATCGCACAATCCATGGAAAAGACGAATCGCCTCGTTGTTGTTGAGGACGGCCGCAAAAGAGGTGGCATTGGTTCTGAAATCGCTGCCGTAGTGTCAGAGAACTACTTTGATCTTTTGGATGCACCGATCATTCGCGTGGCCGCCCTTAACACGCCAGTGCCTTTCTCTGAGCCGTTGGAAAAGGCACATTTTCCTAATGTCGATTCAATTGTCTCTGCCGTTAAAAAAATGATCTAATAGAATAAGCAAAGCAGTTGCAGCAGGCAACTGCATCCTTGCCTGTCCTATCGAATCAGCTAAGTCAACAATTGCTAAAGGCCAAACTGCGGTGTTGCGCCAGGGGCTGATCAATTTCGAATGATTGAATAGATCAACAGTGCTTTGAGAGAATGCAAACACACTGAAGCGTACTTTATTGCAGAAAATGTGTGTTTGTACTGCGAGGACTTCGGAGGTTTAACAATGGTAGCGAATATTAGTATACCTAGAGTTGGCGTGAATGTGACGGAATTCAGACTGGTTGAGTGGAAGGCGAAAGAGGGTGATTGGGTTGAAAAAGGGAGTGTCGTGCTCCAGATTGAGACTGAAAAGACACAGTGGGAGGTTGAAGCTGAAATTTCAGGCTTTCTGCACATTTTGATTGCAGAAGGGAATAAGGCAGAAGTGGGCAAGGTAGTCGGC
>CP070700.1:1161033-1165450 GCA_020349865.1 Desulfobacteraceae bacterium | reverse complement strand
CTCAGCCAATCAGGATCGAGATCAAGTCTTCCATAGCCCAGTATAAAAGCCTCAAAATAATGTTGAGTATTGACTTTCTGGAGCAAAGCTCCCACAGCCATGGGCTTGGCGGAGACCGGAATACCCACTTCTTTAAGCCATTCCTGAATAAAAATCCCGCTCATGGCTCGGAGAGGGTCATAGTCAGCCGGCGGAGTCAGGATGGTGAATTTTTCCATGGATTCTCCGCTGGGAAGCCGGATTCCCTGGCCCTTGACCAACTCCCCTGCTTCATTGACGGGCGGCACCTCCCAGGTATACCCTGTCTTTTTCAGAATCTCATGGGCCTTTTTGATTCGTTCCCCCCGGCTGAGCCCTTCACCGTACCGGGGCAAATCCGTACAGAGCCAAAACTTGTTGCCGCGAGGTATGACGGAACTCATCCTGGTTCCGTGCCCTTGAAGAATGCGAGAAATTATAAAGTCCTTGTCAATGAGCGTAGCGATGGCCCTTCTGAGGTTTACGTCGCTGAAAGGTGGTTTTCTGAGATTGAAGCCCCAATAGTAAAGCGCGCTTCTTTCATTAGAAAACAGCCTTATATCAGGCTCCTTTTCAAGCTCCTCAAGATATCCCGGCTGAATGCCCCACCAGAACATGTCAATAGTCCCTTTTTTAAGGGCGAGGATGGCGGCATCGGATGTGCCGAAAAACTTGAAAATAACCCCATCAATATGAGGCCCCAATCTACGACCGCTTATCTTTTGTCCGGTCCCGAAGAAATGCTTGTTTTTCTCGACAAAAAGGAAGGCCCCCTGTCGCCACTCCTTCAGCACAAACGGGCCTGTTCCCACCGGCTTTTCTATCGTGCGATTTTGCAATGTGGCGAGCGGCTTTTCGCTCTTCTTGGCTCCTTCAACGATCGCGACCCATTCCTTCTTTTGCACGATAGGCGTTGTCAGTGTCCGGCTCCCAAAAACGGCCATGGGTTTCTCAAGATAGAATTTCACCGTGCGTTTATCGGGCGTTTCAATCCTTCTAACGAATTTCCACCTGGCTCGGTATCTGGGTACCTTGAATTCATTTATGAGTCGTCCGGTAAACGCCACGTCCTCAGAGGTTAACTCGGAGCCATCTGACCATTTGGCCGATCTCAGTTTCACGGTGTATGAAATTGTCGATTCATCATAAACAGGATCCTTTTCAGCAAGCCACGGGATAATCTCCAGTGTGGCAGGATCGCGTATATAGAGGTGTTGATACATCAATGAGAGCACCCTGCCGGACCATCTGTCGGTTGCCAGCCAGATATTGAGTGTTTTGGGTTCTTCCAGGAGACCAATTTTGAGTATATGAGCGGCATTGGCCTTAGGGTCTGAAAACCCTGAACTTAAAAAACACATCAGGGAAAGCACAAAAAAATAGATAACTCTGAAAGAGGACTTTCCCAGAGCTGAATGGATTAAGCACATTACTCTCCCCCCTCCTCTCTTTCCTTTACTTTCTGTTCAATGAAATTAATTACATTGGCTTCAAGCTTTACATTATTCAGCCGGTTTATGCGGGGAATTCCCCCGGGGCTGACGCAATTGACCTCTACCAGTTTGTCTCCTATCACGTCGATACCGACAAAATAGAGTCCGTCCTCAACCAGCTTGTCTTTGATGGCGGCACAGATTTCTCTCTCCTTTGCAGTTATCTCATGTTTGTGGGCCCTGGCACCGGCATGAATGTTGGTTCTAAAGTCTCCTTCACGCGCTTTTCTTCTCATGGCCCCAAGAATTTCACCGTTCAGAAGAAGGATTCTTACATCCCCCTCCTTCTGCACTACATCTAAGTATTCCTGAACCATGATCGGCTCTCTCGCGGGATATGCTTGATATGCCCTTACATAATAATTAATCAGGGAATTCAGATTATCACGATCATGAATACTGACCTTAATTACCCCTTCACCACCATATCTCTGTAAGGGCTTAACCACCATGGCGCCCCCGAAATCATCAATTATCTTCCTGAGTCGGGCCGGATCCCTGGAAACATGGGTCTCGGGTATGATTTCCGGGAAGTTGAGGGTATAAAGCTTGCTGTTGCCGAGAATCTGCCCTGTGGTACTGTTTATCATGAACATCTGATCGTTTACCGGCGCCAGGAATTCCATGGTCTGGTATATCAGAGGCGGATCTTTCCTGAGAAAAAGAGCGTCAAGATCGGTAATGGTTTCAAAAATAAGCTCATCTTTCTTTGTACAATTTATTAGAGAGCGCCAGTATTTTTTCATTGAGAGGTCGGGCTGAACTGTAATATTGCGCATTCTCGCCACCACCTCATCTTTACGAATGTAAACATCATGGGGTTCAAGAAAGTAGACTGTATGTCCCCTCTGGTTGCACTCGTACATCAAATGACTGGTTGTCTCATTCACCGGGTTTATTGACTCCAGGCTATCCATTAAAAAGGCTATTCTCATAATATCTCCCCGCAAGTTGATTCGTGAGGGTTCGTCCCGTCAAAAACGGCACGGAACCCTACCTACGAAAATGCACGGTTTTCGCTCATACGCTTTCTATGTCCGCTTTGGGCATTCAGATTCAATAACATAGCTGCTCCTGGAAAACAACGAACATGTCCTCACCAACCAAGGAGGTCCTCACGCGCAAGGACACTGGTATAGTATCCTGAAATCTGACCATTTCATTTGCGACCAGTTTCCAGTTTGTTTTTAATCGTTTGCACCAGATCATCTCTGCCGCGTTCTTTTAAAAGAGGGAGCATTGCCTCATAAAAGGGGGCTCGATGTCTGATCGTTATATCAAAACCTGAAAAAAGCTCCGGAGAGACATCATTTTCAACAAATGCGTTGGTTTTGTGGAGCGCCCCAATGGCCAAAAGTTCCGTCATGGTCCGCACACATTTCTCGCATTTTCCGCAATTTAGCCTGTCTTTCACATTTGCCAAACACACCCTAAAATTATGAAAGGCAACATCCCAATCAGCTATCAACCTGAGCTTATCCAGTCTGGATAATTCCAGGTCTCTGTGTTTGATTCTCAGATCAAAGCTGGAATATTCCGGGTCCAGGAGTGGATGCGAACCACATGGGGCAAGATTTGCTATATCATAGGATGACGCAATATAGACTAAATTGAGCCTGGAATCAAAGGCATGACCCACCGCAGCAAGAACAGCCCCGAAAAACTTTTCCAGCCAAAGATCCCGTTCATCACACAAATGCCTGATATTTGTATACACCGGGATGAGTGTCACATCGGCATCTTCCGCCACAAGAGACATGGCCGCTTTGGCCCGGTCAAAAACAGGGTATTTCATACCTCTTTTAATGACTCCCCCTATGTCAAAGCCGTGAATAAACAGGCAGTCCTTTATAGATCCGGGATGCTGTGCATGATAGTTTATCTTGTTGACACGCAATGCCGCAAGTGAATCTATTCCTCCCGATAAGAACAGCCCCGCACTCCTCTGCCCGTTTGAGCGGTGGACAGCAGGACTTGTTTTTGTCTCTATCTTTAGGGGTCTGTATGATCCATCCGACCAATCCTTAATCAAAGCCATCACCGTTTGAAGGCCTTCCCGTAAACCCGGACATATTTCATCCTCCAATAGAACTCTTTTTTCGCCAAAATGCATAGCCGGTATAATACAACCCACCAGAAAGCCATGCGGGTTGCAGGATATGTCTTCAGCAAATTCTTCATCTGTTTCAATGTAGATTTCTTGGCCCGGGCGATCGCAATCCTCCCAATTGACGAATGCACGTGCGCGCGTTAGTTTTTCTCTGTGCTCTAACGTGAGGTTTGTTATACGCATGTATCATTCCTCTTTTTCGTAGCCGTGAACCCCGAACCTGTGAACGCTTACCATTTTTATCCACTGCCATGAGTGCTCACCACATATTCCACAATTCTGCCCGCGATATCCAGGCCTGGGGCGGCTTCCAGCCCCTTGAATCCGGGTGAGTAATTTACCTCTATAACACTTAAACGCTCCTGTTGATCCACTATTAAATCTACTCCCGCAATTTCAAGGCCAATTGCTGAGGCCGCTTTGAGCGCAATCCCCACCTGTTCGGGCGACAGGTCTTGTGCCCGGCTATCTCTGCTCAGATGAAAATTGGCCCTAAAGTCACCTTTTTTGGGCCGAAGCTCCATGGCCCCGACGGCCTTACCGCCCAAAACCAGCACCCGTATGTCTTTGCGTCCGGCCGGGGGGATAAAGCGCTGCAACAACAGGCCCTTGCGCTGGTCTAAGTGCTTATGGATAACCGACTCCACATCACCATTAGTCTCCACCAGAGTAACCCCCTTTCCTTGCCGACCGCTGACCTGTTTTATCACCAGAGGATAACCTCCCAAGCGAACAAGGGCCTCCTTAAAACCTTCCGGCGAGTTGACAAACATGGTTTCAGGGACCGGAATCTGTG
>CP070700.1:1146644-1160933 GCA_020349865.1 Desulfobacteraceae bacterium | reverse complement strand
GTTATGCCCACTGATGAAAAAATCCTCGGATTTTCAAATAAATGGTATTCACCAGCCATCAAAAATGCGATAGAGATATCTTTGGAAGGAGGACTGGAAATTCGCATTGCCACCGCCCCCTATTTTATGGCCACCAAGATCGAAGCCTTTTACGGTCGTGGAAAGGGTGACTACATAGCCAGTCATGATATGGAAGATATAATAGCCATTATTGATGGACGGATTGAGTTGATAGATGAAGTGAAAAATACGGACCCAGATTTGAAAAGATTTCTATCCCAGACGTTTCAACGCTTTTTGAAAACTGAGGCCTTTTTGGAATCTCTTCCAGGACATTTGCCACCTGACCCCGTGAGCCAAGCGCGATTGCCAAAAATCACCTCACTTATTGAAAAAATCGCAACATTAGCTGATGATTCCGGGGATTGACCCCATTATACCTTTTGGTGGTCTCAGTACTTAGTGATCCCTTTCAGTAATCTTGCAATAGTTTGGGTTTCGGTTTTCGGAAAAACCGGGAATATCCGGTATGCGATAGATGATTTCGATTATTTTGATGAAATTTTATTGTTCAATTTACATGAACTTTCCCCAAACCGGATACACCTCTAAAATAATTGTGCCGTTAATACTGAAATGGCGACATCTGCCTTACAGAGGTGAGTGGTGTCGGTGTGGTGTCAATGGCATATAACTTATTGATTTTATTGGGATATCACAGGTTCGACTCCCCCCGCCTCCACCAAATTATTAAGAAATTCAAATAGTTATAGGCTATAAAATAAAGAGTGGGAAAGAAAAGGGAAAAAGCCAAGGTTTTAACCTTGGCTTCTTATATTTTATTCTTATAAAATCTGTAATATCTAATGAATTTCCTAATGTATATTTTTGATTCTTCAGGGAGCGGTTTTTATATTAAACGCTCTGGTTCAGTTTTACTTGACACTACCACCATTTTATTAATAGTATTGAATTGTAATTAGGATTTTGGGGTCTTCCCCCGCTCCCTGAAACGGTTGACATTGGATGAAAGCAGATCGAGACCCAAAATGATTCTGACTTTAATATCCGATCTTGAGAATTTTTTAAACCTATCCATATTCTGCCATCCAGGCACTGCCTTAGCAACGATGAATGCATCCTGGAGATAACCCAAACAATAGTGCACCCTAGTCTCACTGATCTTGGACTGGGTAGCTTGATCGACGCATTCTACCTTGAATCCCTTGGCGAGTAAGTCATTCACAAGTTTTTGGGTGAGATAGGACAGGCAGTTGAATGAAAGAATTTCAACGGCTATACCCTCATGGATTTGGCTGTCGTCAGGAATCAGGCCGGGTAGGGTTTGATCGTTTCCAGGAGCCTCGTCGCTGGTTAGGGGGGATATTATTTTGAAAGATTCCCGCGGGTGAGATACCGTTTCCTGGTAGCGTTCTGAGCATTGCATTTCGATCTCAGAGTCATGGAGGGTGCCTTCCATGTGGGTGACAGTTTCCGGGGGGTCGACGGCTTCAGGAGAAAGCCTTGTTACACTAAACGGGGACCCAGGAGTGGAGGGGTCTGTTTCCATTACAGGACTCGAAATGGAACCCAAAAAAAGGGGCCTAGGAAGATCTTCGATTTCCTGAAGGATGGGTTCGGGATGGGTTTTAACACCTAGGGCAATAACTTCGATCCTTTCCCATTTCTCTTCATTGACCTCACCTTGAGAGTAGACTGGAGGCGTCGGGATTTTTTTCCGAACAAAGGGCCCCTCTTCTTCTGCTTCAAGTGTTTGGTAAGTTCTCCCATCCGTTACGGTATCGTAAAAGGAGTCTTCATCTTCGTCGAGGGACTCTGACACTCTAACCTGGTTTTCAGCCAGCGAAAGGGTATCCGGTACCGGTGACTGCACGGGGTGCCTCTTACTCTCTTGAAAGTCGCCTTCTTCCTTTACAATCTTTGCCAGATTGAAATTTGCAGTTGCTTGATCCCCGGTCTTTCGGAACTCCGCGATGGCCATGTCATGAAGTCCCTTTTTGGCATAGGCCAAGCCAAGGTTGTTGTGATAGCGTACGTTTTCAGGGTGAAGTTTTAGGGCCTTTTCAAAGTTCTCGATCGCGGAATCAAAATCACCTTGAAGGATGTAAGAGTATCCGAGGTTGTTCAATACATAGTCCGCATTGGGATCGATTTTCAGTGCTTCCTTGTACGCGGTCCTGGCATTCCGGAAATCGCCCAGGAGGTCGTAGGATATAGCCAGACCGTTATAGGCCTTCACATGGGTCGGGTCGATCATGACAACCCTAGTGAACGCTTTAATTGCGATACGATGTTTTCTCCGTTGTTGGAAGAAACACGCCTTTTTGTAATAGTGATCAGGGTCCTCGAAAGGACGGACCCGTATTAAGTGCCGTTCTGTCTCAGTGCCGGACAGGGCGCGTTCTCGGACCTCCTGGCTCCATCCGGGTAGTCGGCTAAAAAGGTTTTGAATGGTGGAACACCCTGTCATTAAAAACAGAAGGCCTCCGAAGCAAAAAACGGTCGCAAAAGCCCTTCTTTTTTGTTTGATATATCCCATCACTGCATCCCGTCCCTTCTTGCAAATTGTCGCACAATGTCTAACCAATACATCCCCTGCGAATGATAACCCGTCCCTTCACAAGGATCCTTAAAAATTGAGTCTGTTCATACTTATAGCCTTTGACCTTCCCTTTCACTGATCACGGTGATAGGCGATCTGGGCAATTCTAAGATTGTTATTGGCCATGGTATAAAATTCCGGGCTTATCTCCAGGGCCTTTTTAAAACAGGAGATGGCCTTTTTGTACTCTCCCGCTGCCAAAAAGAAACAACCGAGGTTGTTATAGGCCTTGGCCTTGTCTCCACCCTTTGTGAAAGCGTCGAGGGCCTCAAGATACTTGCCGGCCTTTGCGTAGGCCAAAGCAAGGGTATTGTAAGTCTTTGATGTTGAGTAATGGTTTGCGACGGCTTTTCGAAAGGAATCAATGGCTTTCTGGTAACGGCCTGACAGGTAATAGGAGACTCCAAGGTTATGATATAAAATGCCGAGACCGGGCTTCAAACGAATGGCCGCAAGGTACTCGTGGGCGGCTTCATCGTATCTCTTGCTGTAATCATAGATCGTTCCCAGGTAATTATGAGATTTCCAAAGGGTTGGATCCATCTCCAGGGCTTTTAGAAAATGCTTTTCGGCTTCAGCGTGCTGTTTCATCTGAAAATAGGCCTTTCCTAATCCTTCATAGGCCAAAACAAATTGTTTATTTGTCTCTAGAATATGCTCAAACTCTTTTATGGCATCCTGATTCATGCCGGCTGCAAGTTGAACCAGCCCTTTCTTATAGCGTACATGGAGATTGTCGGGATTGCGTTTGAGGCACTTCTCGTACTCCACAAAGGCCATGGGAAGATTGCCTCTGAGGAACATCATGTCGCCCGATTGTTCAAGCTCTTTGGCGGTGAGCTCGGGCAGGCTTTTCGTGTCGGGGGCCTTTGGCAGTGATGGGAGACTCCGTGGTTTCTGAGTTTTCAATTGTGTTTCAATGAGGTATTCGTTGTTAACAGCCTGTCCGCCATTAGGTTGGGTCATTGCACAGCCGGTTAACAATGCAAGCAATAAAAAGAGGAAAGATAGATTGAAATAAATGGGCAATCTGTATTGGGTCATCATGAGCCTCAATGGAATCTTGGAGCATTCGCTTAAGGGGATATCCCTTTTAAAATCAATAGGGGTGCGCGGTATCCCTCAAAAAAATCATTTCCCGAAGGTCGTGAAAAAAACCTTGATGAAGCGGATAACAATCGGTCCAGCTATAACCACGAAAAGCGAAGGCAAAATAAAAAAGATAAGGGGAAAAGTAAGTTTCACCGGGAGCTTTGCGGCAATTTCTTCGGCCCTCTGAAATCTCTTGCTCCTAAAGGTGTCCGCATAGACCCTCAAGGTCTGGGCGATACTCGTCCCGAATCGATCGGTCTGAATCAAAAGGGTTGCAAGACCTCTGACGTCCTCTAGGTCAGCCCTTAGAGCCAAATTCCGAAGGGCCTCTTCTCTCGTTTTTCCTGCCCTTATTTCCATGTTGACCAGTTTGAGTTCATTGCTCAGGACCTTGCTGCTCAACCTTATTTCTTCTCCAACCCGAGCGATGGCCGCATCCAGCCCCATGCCGGCCTCCACACACACACAAAGAAGGTCCAGGGCATCGGGAAATCCCTCGAATATCCGTCTTTTCCGGGCAGAGGTCTTAAGTGCCAGCCAGATATCAGGGAGATAAAAACCCATGGCTATGATCAAGATGCCTAAAAGCATGGTGACCTGGATAGGGATCGTCTTGAACAGGACGAAGTAGAGGACCAGGAAGCAAAGGGCGAACAAAAGCATGAGAAAAATTTTGGATCCCCAGAATATGGTCGGAGCATGTGGGTGACGAAAGTCTGCCCTGATGTATTTGATTCTTGCCTGAGATCCGTTTTTCGACGGTTTGGGTGTTGTACGTTGACCGATGGAATGGAAGAGGTGGAGAAAAGCGCTTTGCTCTTTTGGTTCTCCTGTAATAGATCGCAGGGAAGAAGGGCCCTGTTCCTGTCGTATTTTCGCCTTAACCTTCTCCTTTCTGCTCCGAGCCTGCAGAATCTGGAATATCCCCAGGAAAAACAGGCAGAAAACTATGAAGGTAATGACAGAAAATAAAAAGGGGGTACTTGTAATAAACCCAGACATTTATAGCCTCCAGAGACCTCAAACTTTGATACGAATCATCTTTCGAATAACAATGATGCCCATAAACATCATGATGCCCGCTATCCCCAGTGCCTTTTTTCCAGATGGTTCCGAAATCAGTATGTTAAGAAAATCGGGCTTCAAGAAACTCAAAGCAATCACAACGAAGAAGGGGAGGCCGACCAGGATGATGGCTGAAAACTTACCCTCTGCGGCCAGAGCTCGAACCTTGCCTTGGAACTTGAATCGCTCACGGATGAGGCTGGAAATCCCCGCGATGATCTCGGTCAGGTTGCCTCCTGTCTCCCTTTGCAATATGACGGAGACAACAAAAAACTTGAGATCCTGACAATCGACCCTGACGGATAAGGAGCGCAGGGCATCCTGCACACTGACTCCGAAGTTGATCTCGTCCAGCGTATCATCAAGCTCCGGTCCCATGGGATCATCAAATTCATCTGCCGCTATTTTCATACCGCTCGTGAAAGCGTGTCCCGCCCGCAAGGATAGTGCAATAAGGTCCAGGGCTTCAGGCAACTGCCGTTGGAATTTTTCCATCCTTTTTTGTTTTTTTATTCGGAGATAAAAATACGGGATACACAGAGCGATGAGACCCATAATGAGACCATTAAAGATGCCGAGCGAAAGGAAGGTCCCGACTGTAAAAGATGTAAAGGCCAGGACAAGGCTGAAGAGGATAAAAAAGCCCACGGGATAGTTTGCATTGGCCTGCACTCTGAGTCGCTCAAACTTTTCCAAGCTCGGCAAACGCAAAAGAATTCTGTTCAGGAACGGGACATCGCTATAGATATGCCTTTTAAGGACATCGAAGGTTTGCGTTTCAGGGGCCATGGCACGGTCGAGGCCTCTTAATCTTTTTCTGACCTTTCCCTTTTCGGGGTAGCGAGCGTTTCGATAGGCATAAAAACAGAGCTCTATAATAGTAAACAAGGCTACAAATGCGGCAATGGCTACTAGGATAATACTCATTTAGCTTTTCCTTCTTATACGTAATCTAGACTTCCAAGATGTTTGACAGACTAAACAGCTCATTGGGAACCTGAATGCCGAACACCTCAAATCTCTCCATAAATTTTGGCCTTACGCCTTGGAATTGAAAATGGCCCTTTACTCGACCTTCTGAATCAATTGTCTTTTGCTTGAAGGAGAAGATCTCCTGCATAGTAATGACATTTCCCTCCATACCCGTTATTTCCTGTAGGCTGATGATTTTTCTGGTTCCATCGGTCAGACGCGCGGTATGGATAATCACATTGATCGCCGAGCTGATGTATCTTCTGAGAAATTCACTGGGGATATCCAGATTGGCCATGGCCACCATCGTTTCAAGGCGCATGAGCGCATCTCTGGAGGAATTGGCGTGTATGGTCGTGATGGATCCGTCGTGCCCCGTGTTCATTGCCTGGAGCATGTCAAGGGCCTCCTGGCCGCGCACCTCACCCACAATGATCCTGTCCGGCCGCATCCTCAAGCTGTTCCTGACAAGATCCCTCTGGGTGACCTCTCCCTTTCCTTCAATGTTCGGGGGCCTGGTCTCAAGCCTGACCCGGTGTTCCTGTTTGAGCTGCAATTCCGCGGAATCCTCGATGGTCACAATCCGCTCCCCTTCCGGGATAAACCGCGACATAACATTCAACAGTGTGGTCTTCCCACTACCGGTTCCGCCTGAAATAATGGTATTCAGTCTTGCCTGGACAATACCTTTCAGTAACTCCCCTATCTCGGGAACCAGTGTCTTAAAATTAATAAGATCATCCAGCTCGAAGGGATCCACGGCGAAACGTCGAATAGAGACAATGGGACCGTCAAGGGCCAGAGGCGGAATGATGGCATTCACCCGTGATCCGTCGGAAAGCCTTGCGTCCACCATTGGAGAGGACTCGTCAATGCGGCGTCCCACGGAAGACACGATCTTATCGATAATATTCATCAAATGATCGTCATCCTTGAACCGGGCATCGGTCATTTCCAGTTTTCCATATCTTTCCACATAGATTTGTTTAAAAGTGTTCACCAGGATGTCAGAAATCGTGGGGTCCTGGAGAAAGGGTTCTAAGGGACCCAGACCCAGTACCTCATCCTGGATTTCATTGAGCAGTCGTTTCCGTTCCTCAAGATTCAAGGGCAGCGTGAAATCGCCTTCATCGAGAATCCTCTCCACAAGTCCCCGTAGCTGGGATCCCAAGAGGTCAGGATCAAGTCTATCCAGCAAAGAAAGATCGAGAATATCCAGAAGTCGATTATGAATTTTGGATTTAAATTCGAAATATTCGTCAGGAGGCACCTTGGTAAGCTTTTTCTCGATTACCGGGAGTTCAACCTTCGGCTCCATGGGTACTACTTTGCTTTTATGTTTAGAAAAGATCATTTCTATCCTTTATCACGTGAAAATTTTGAGTTTCAACGGCTGAAAAGCCTCCAGCGTTTCTTCTTTTGAGATGATTCCTCGTCATTGGCCACGGCATATGCCAAGTGACGCATGCTGGCTGTTGTCGCGGATTTCGATGCTATCTCAAAAAGGGTCTTTCCCTGGTTAATGGCGTCAATAGTGGTCTTAAAATCATTCGGTAAAATGCAAAATATTTTATTCTTAAGGCTTTTTTCAGCATCTTCAATCGTTATTTCGGATCGTTTGATGTATCGATTGATGATAATATTTACATACTCACTTGTGTGGTATCCATAATTAGAAAGCGACTGCAATATGTTGAACGCATTCCTGAGGCAGGGGAGATTCAGAAGAGAAACCAGGAGCATTCTCTCAGACATTTCAAAAACCTTCAGGGTGTTATCATTCAGTATCTGGCCCCCGTCAACGATCACAAAGTCGAACATCCTTTTCATAAGGCCCAGCAGCCTGCTGACAACCTCGGGGGTTGCCGGTTGCTGGCCATTCAGGGAACTGGGAGACGGCAATATTTGAATCCCGGAGGAATGACGAGTAAGAATTTTCATGAGGAATGTCGGGTCAAGCCGCTCAATGTGTCGTGTGATCTCCCCCCAGTGATACTTGGGGTTAAGGTTAAGGAAAAGGGGAATCTCGCCAAACAGTGTATTCATGTCCACAAGGGCTATGGCATATCTTTCCGGCATCTCTGCCAGACCAGCCGCGAGGTTAACCGCAATGGTTGTCGTTCCAACCCCTCCCTTGCTGCCCATTATATTGATGATCCTGCCGGACTTCGAAGGTTCCGGTTCAGGGCGAGAGACCCTTCTTTGCTGGAAATCCTTCAATGCCCTCTTGACTTCCTGCTCATTCAGCGGCTGAGGAAAGAATTCCTTAATGCCGATTCGCATGGCCTTGAGGAGCAAGTCGGGATTTACATCCGCAGACGTTATAAAAACCTCATTGACCCGGCGGGAATCCAAGAAGGATTTGATCTGATCAATATCCTTTTCGAATTTCTGTTCCGTTTCAATGATTAGGAGATCAACGAGCTGGGGATGGGGCGTTTTGAGGACCTCAAAGCCCTCCGCGGAACGTAAGATCTTTTCCAGCCCGGATTTCACCTCTGAATTCCGTATGGATAGTTGAACACTGATGATGTTTTTACTCATATGATTTTCCGTTTCTAAAATTTTCTCGTCTTGTGGGCAGAGTTATTTTACCAAGACCGGTATCTTTGCCAGGATACCATAATTTTCCCCCTGGGAAGTTCCTATGGGTTCAAAGTAATCGCATGCGGGAGTAAAGTATATGGCCATATTCTGATATGGAGCGGGAGTCCCGTCCAAATTTTGTAAATTAAAAAATTTTACAAAGGAATACCATCGATGTATAGGGTTCTCACCGTTATAAGGACCAGAGTATCCGCTTACGCTCCAGTTTTCTGGTTCCATGCCGGAATTCCAGCCCTCCATCCGATCAGGTATGAGTTCTGACAGTTCTTCCTGTGAAAGATTTCCCTCATACCACTGATCATAGATCCATTGCAATTTATTAGGATCCCAATTATCCAGAATCCAAATAATCTTAATATGTACAGCGCCTGAGGCTGTTGGGCAATTCGAGACATTATTGCCAGGGCAGTCTACCACGGGTAACGTCACTTGCCAGAGCACGTCCGGGATGCCATCGTCATCCGTGTCTAGCGGCCCAAGATCAAGCGGATCTCCATCCTCGTCAACGCCCCAATTATGCGTGTTTGGATCCAGCCAGCACTCCTTCAGGTCACGCATGATATTAGATAAATTGCCGCCGGTTCCTCCAATTCCATCTCCATAATTAATAGGATCGGGATTTCCACCGCTGCAAATCAATGGTCGCACTGTCGGCGTAGACGTCGTGATACAAGGCTGTGTATAATTAATCCAGCCTGCGGTATTGTTGGTCTCAGGATTGGAACCGCTGTTTATCATTCTCCCCATGTTGCATGTAAAATTCCCATAAATATCAGTGATTGACTGCTTGCAAATGGCAATGGGTTGATCTACATCATGGGGCTGCAGGCTTCCTGCAAAACCGATGTAAGCTACAGCCTCGGCAGCCATAAGGAATGATTCGTGACCAAAAATTCTGGCAAAAAAGGAGGCTACTGGGGTGGTCGATCGCCTTGCCCGTACTCTTACAGCGTTGATAAATGGGGCAATCGGATTATAGGTATCTAATTGAGAACCGGAAATATCCCAAAGATCTACCGGAGACAGGCTGCCATCTGGCGTAAATGTTTGCGTTGTAAAACTCCAGTGTCCCCTTTGAACATCTCCAGAATTCGTACCCGCTGTCCAGTTCACTTCAACAGGCGTGTTTTCGCTTATGTGTGCAACGGCGGCATCGTACGCGTGCTGGTTTGCGCCTGGATTGACCGACTGTCCATCATCCATATAGAGGGACAAGGCCCCTGCCAGAGCTCCGGCATCGGCCGCGTTCTGTAGTTCATTCTTCACAAGGTAAAGATGTCCAACGTCTATTGCCAGGGCAGCGAAACCAATGAACATGCCGAGAAAGATTGCAAAAAGGATTATTGTAGCGCCTTTTTCATTATTCTTTAATATGCTTCTATTGTTGACTGCTCTCACACATAATCTCCCGAGTATAATCCTGCATTTATAAATTACATATACCTTCTGTCCTCATGACTGTTTGGGCAGTAAGATTTATATTTCCTGTCAGGGTTGTGATAAAGTTGGGAAGAACAAGAAATTGATACTGATACCTTACCGTTACCGTCAAGATCGGATCGCCGCTGGCATTTGTCCCGCATACAGAGTCAATATCGCTTCTGTCAAGGGTCGAAGTCCCTCCAAGGCTGATTAAATGACTCTGGCAATAGGCTATGACGATATTCTCGATTTCCGTCTCATCCAACGGGTCCTCTTGGCCAGCATTATAATCATACCTGTAAACAATTCCCGCCCGTGCCCCTTCTCGGCTGGCATTGGTGATCATGGCCTTATCAAAGAGAATCACACTGAATTCGATGATGCCAAAAACCAGGATAATCAGTACCGGCAATATAATGGCAAACTCAACGGCTGCCGCACCTTCCCGGGAATGGCTGCCCGTAAACCTCATCGAAGCCCTCTATGCATTACTTTGGTAGCCCTAACCCTAGGCCCACGAGAGGGACACTCTCTTTGCGTGCGGGTTTCTCAAAACTATCTCTATACTTTTTGACATTCTTTTCAGCAGCCTGCCCGTCGAGGCCTTCTACCGGAGCAGTATTTTTCCCGGCCTCGGGGTTTATAATCTGGTTGTATTTGGATGACTCGAAAGCCGTTCCCCAGTTTTTTTCAAGGGTTGATCCCGTTTGGGCGGGTATCGTCCCCTGGCAGCCGGTAAACACTGGCAACGCCACACAAAGGCTCAATGCCATAAAGATAACCTTCAACATATGATCCTCCTTTTTCCCTCAGTAAAAGCACAGGATTTTTTCATGATACGACGATTTTTCAAATGCTCTCCTATCACTTCGGCATGGCATGCCCAAACTCCCCGTCCAGCTCGCCGGTTTCGTTTATCGTCCCTGGGGCTGCCTGACCCTCCATTCTGCCCAAGAGGTAGAAATCCGCGTCATTGGGTTCGATGTAAAAATCGGTCGGCAAGGGTTGTTTGGACATGTCCAGGGGCTTGACAAAATGGGGTGTCGCGATGATGACCAACTCTGTTTCGGCTTTTTGAAAGGAGCGGCTTTTGAAAAGAGCGCCCAGTATGGGAATATCTCCCAGGAGTGGGTATTTGTCGATTTGGTCACGAACCGTATCCCTGAGAAGACCCGCTATGGCGAAGCTCTGACCGTCTGCCAATTCGATTACTGTGGAAGCACGCCTGATGCTTAGTCCTGGTACGACAAAGCCTCCAACTTGGGTCGCCGCGGAAAAGTCAAGCTCGGAAACCTCCGGGGCCACCTTCATGCTAATCCTTTCTTCGCTCAGGACTGTGGGCGTGAAAGAAAGTCCTACACCGAAATTTTTGAATTCGATGGCCACTGTCCCCAGACCTTGCGGCACTGGTACGGGATATTGGCCCCCTGCGAGGAAATTGGCCGTTTGCCCGTCCAGGGCGATGAGGGTGGGCTCCGCAAGCACCTTGACCAGGCTATCCGCCTTCAGGGCATCGATAAAGCCCGTCCAGGTTGTAGCGCCCCTGTTGAATCGAAACATGGCATTGACAGCCGGTGAAACAGCAAGATCAATCACTCCTGCGGACGTGATCTCATCCAGTTGCGTGAGGCCGGCCAGTGTACTGATCCCGAATTCATTGCCACGAATGTAATTGAAATTGACCCCGAACCTCTTGAGCAGGCTTTTTTGCATCTCCGCTATCCTGACCTCCAACATGATCTGATGAACCCCGCCTACTTCCAGCAGGTTGTTCACCCTGCCTCCAGGGGCATAGGCCTTGGCAACGGTCAAAACCTGTGAAAGATTCGACGAACTTGAAACTCGGCCAGATAGGGTAACGGATCCATGACTGGCGATCACTCGGATGTCTTTTTCATGGGGGAGAATCTCGTGGATTTGCTCCTTGAGCCGGGAAACGTCATAGGCCACCTCGAGGTCATAAATCCCCACAACCCTGTCATCGTGCCACATGATAAGATTGGTGATGCCTGCAGCCCTTCCCGTAATGTAGATCTCCCGGGGCGAAAGGGTAATGTAACTGGCGATTTCAGGAGAAGCGATGGAAACGCGAGTTACCGGTTTGGCGGTCTTGAGGATAATGGACTTGCCGGATATGAGGTTGATTTTTTTAGGTTGCCGTTCACCCGGGATGAGATAATCGTCGGCCCATGCTGCAAAAGGAAAAAAATAACAAAGGATTACTGTCGTGATGATAAACCCAAGAATAACGTCCGTTCTCTTTGTGCGTTGATACAAAAGCTGCATCGTTCTCTTTCCTCCTTTTTTACGGGTTTTAATCGCTGAACTTTTTTTGGCTGACTTTGTCGCCCCTGATCTGTTCCACAGTAAAGCTACGTTTACGAACCCATATCTTTTTCGGAGACCCATCCTCTTTTTTTACAACTACCGGTTTTTTAGCAACCGGCTTGAGGGCGGAAAGGGTTTCTGATATGGTCGCCCCCCGGGTGAGCACGGTCTCAGAATCCATTATGTTTCTGAGGGCAAATTGAAGTCTTCCCTTGTTGGAAGCAAGGGCCAGCTTTTCTCCTTCCTCGGGTGTCACCTCCAGAGTGTACACGTCTACAGACGACGGCTCGCCTTTTTTGTTTTCCTGGAGCTGTGTACCGGTCGCCAACACCGGAATTTTTTCAAGAACAAGTTTTGTGGTTTCCTTTTTGGTCTTGGGGTCTTTTATGGTTACGAGCACATCCACGTGGTTCCCCGGCTTGATAAAGCCCGATATCCCGATGATCTTATCTCCCTTTACGGCAATGGCTCGCTTTCCTGGTTTGAGCACAGCGGAAACCCCGCCCACCTTGACGTCCACGGGTGCCAGTTTGGATTCGGTTATGGGTTCGTTTTTATCGAGCTCTGCAATGATGACCCTCCCTTCCAGGAGCTCCGGTTCAGAGAAATATCCCGGGGGGAGACTCTCAATGAGAAAAGGGATGGCCTTCAACATCTCTTTATTCAGCCTGGTCCCCCATCTCAGGTCAAGCTTTGCCACTACAACGGGGGCAACCTTTGCCTCCGCCACAACGGTTTCTTTGGGCATGCTCTTGGCCTGTATCCACTTATAAACGAGTATACTCCCTGTCAGGGCAATGATTAAGGCCAGTAGTAGGGGCATGATTGCCTTCCAGTTGCCCATGTTAATGCCTCCATAATTAAACTAAGATTTTGTAGCCGGCTATTTCCAGCGAAAGATATATGAATGTCCCGAGAGCAATGGCCACGCCATAACACAACTTGGGCGCTTTTTCTTCGTTAGTTTCAGATATCGGAATAAACTGCGGAAACCTAAAATAACTTATGAGTCCAAGTAAGTGCCTCTGAATAGATCCTTTAGATCTATATAGAAACCCCCGCCCTGGGGGTGGGGTCATGTTGGACAGGCTATGCCGGTCCCGGATGGGCTTGGCCGAAGGCCGGTAGAAAGATATTCCCGTCGAACTCAGATGTCCGTAGGTCATAACTTGAGATTGCAGAACCACCGGTCATGCCGGAACCTGATCCGGCATCCAGAGATAAACAAGCGGTCCAAAAACATCCTGGATTCCGGTTTTCACCGGAATGACGATGGAAATGAATTCGTCTTGCCCCCTTACAGAGGGCTAAACCAAAGCCCCGTCCTTTGGGCGGGGATTCTTTACTCTCTGTTAGGATCCAGCCGGTATAGAGTCGGCTAAACTCTGAAACACCCCTTGGAGGTTTCCACCAAGGATACCTACAGCAACAATGATAACTAGTGCGATCAGGGCCGCAAGGAGACCGTATTCGATCGCGGTCGCACCTTCATCATCTTTAAAAAATTGGATCAATTTTTTCATCTTTACCCCTCCTTTATTCTAAAGTTTTTATGGGTTATATAGACGACATCCCCTCTCCGAATGACCTTCTTTTATATTAAACGTCCAAAATGTTTTTTGTCAGTCTCTAAGTTTTCTGCTCCTTAGGTAAAGGCTTTCCCCAAAAATCAAAATAAAGTTCAAAGGGGTAAATTAAAATAATCTAAGATAGAGGAAGAAGATCTTCTTGAGGTTATGTTTCGTCTCTTACTTACGAGATTCAAGTAGAAGCAGAGAATGAGTCTTTTGGCAAGACCGATATCATATACCTTTTGTTTTATTATTTGAGAATTAGGAACCACACAGCACCTGAAGTTATTCCTTCTTTATTTTATTAGTCGCTCCCAACAGAATGGAGAGCTTTCTGTCAGGAGCATGGAAGGCATATTTTAATTTTTGTTCCACGGGGATAACCTCCAGAATTAAGATTAATTGATAGAATAGAAAACTTCTTTAAATTATAATGATAATGTGTTTAAAGTCAAGAAAAATCATACTAAATGTCTATGGATTTAGTTCGTGTTCATCCAGATTTAATCGGTACTTTCTTTCTAATTGGTAAAACATCATACTCCTTTTGTACACCTTTTGCATATAACGAAAGCAAAAACTGTTCCACAACCCAAAATATTATAATTT
>CP070700.1:1139990-1146544 GCA_020349865.1 Desulfobacteraceae bacterium | reverse complement strand
GTTTGTTTCGCTCGTTTAGGGTAACATTTTAGCGCTTTTTAATCTCATCATTGTATTATCTCCTTTTTGCACTATTTTCAAAGCGCTAAACTGTTACGATTATTTTTGATCAAGCCTATCTTGCCCCCGGCCCCTTCTTAACCTGACCTCAAAAAACTTTGGAACAATCTGAAGTAAAGAACCCGCCACATTAGGACTTGTCTTTGAATCATCCCTTTAAGGAATTAATGCCAAGCTGCCATTCGTTCTAATCCACACGGAGTAGTGGGGTATTTGAAAATCATCTGTTTTCTCTAAAAAAATCATCTTTTAGACGATTTTCAAGAGGATGCAAGGTCATATATTTGAAAGGCTGGTTTATTTGTAACACTTTAGCTTTTTGAAAATGTGGCAGGAAGGGCCATGGGGATCTCTTTTTCAAAAGCCGCATCACAAAAATTGTACAAAGCTCGTGGCACGCCCCCTGGGCCTTGAACAGGGGCGCTGAGCAGGCCCGCCAGGAATTATGGCGGGTAGGCAGAGAAGGCGACCTCTTTTATGAAGATTCCCTACTGGGGCTGTCCTGGGCTGAATTTTAAGGCTAATCTGCCGTTCAATAGAATGACGCATGCGGCGAGCTTAGCCGAACGGCCGGCTTATGCGGCTTTTGAAAAAGAGATCACCATGGCCCTACAATACACTTTTGGTAAACTACTACGTTTATTTTAATTTGGTTACTCTGGGATATTTAAACGGCCTGGGGGCGGGTTTTGTCTTTTAGAGAAAGGAGGTCAAAATATGTTTCGGTTTGAAAAAGATCCAAAGATTTATGAGATCGGCGGAGTAAAATTAGGTGGTCAACCTGGCGCGAATCCAACCATAGCCTGCTTTTCAATCTTTCAGGAGAGCGACAGAATTTTTGACAAAGGGAGTCGGAGAAAAGGATTTAATGAAGAACGGGCAAAAGAACTTCTCAATACTGCTGACAAATACTGGGAAGAGACCGGAGTCCCTCCCATGGCCGACATTGTTGCAAGTCCGGGTGAGAAATTCAATAAATATGTGGATTTTGTTACCTCTGTCAGCAAGATGCCCTTTTGTATTGACGCAATTCAGATGAAGACGAAGCTGGATGGTGCAGCCTATTGTGCAGAAAAGGGTTTGCTGGATCGCATGTTCTACAACAGTATCACGGTCTGGGAAGAGGATCTGGAGACGGAAATCAAAGAGATGGTGCAGATTGGCGTTAAGCACGTCCTCCTTGTTGCCTTTGATCCAGCCGACCAGATGCCCAGCGGCAGGATCAGCGGGGCA
The DNA here is from genome assembly GCA_020349865.1 of Desulfobacteraceae bacterium. The sequence goes on along the minus strand of CP070700.1, from coordinate 1,145,251 downwards.
CAGAAGCTACTGGATGCTATAGAAAAGGCGGATGCCAAATTTGAGACCGTCATCGTGGACACAACGACTTTGAACGCTCCAGCAGCAGCAATGTGCGGAATAGCAGGAAAAATGATAAAAGAGAAGTGGGGTTTCGCAACGGCCAGTGCACCAAGCAACGGTTCTTACATGGAATACAAACGGTTTAAGGAGGAGATGTGGGGCTTTAAGAGTTGGGCAGCTATTGATGCCGCTGTGGAATCCCTTTCCGCACTCTTCTTTAATGACCTTGTGTTCACCGGTCCCATGGCAGGTGCTGCACGCGTCATGCCGGCCATTGCTTTAGCCGATGCCTTTTTGGCCACCGCTGTTTTTGATGAAATAAAAGAGCTGCCCAAGACTGAGAGCCATCCCATTTACAAGCTGTGGTCCGATTTTGCAGAGAACCTCAAGGCGCGTTGGCAAGAAGCCGCAGATTTAACAAAAGTGGAACGTTAAAAGGAGTTAAGCGAACCGAAGGGAAGCTAACTTGTAACAATAAGAGCTGTCGATAAGATAAGATCCCTGTTGCTTGCTGCAGGGATCTTCAGTCTATGACCTATGTCAATCTGTTAAGAGTAAAGGGGAGAGAGCGTGAACGATATCATTTTCAGTTCATGGGGAGGGAGGATTGTTGACAACCGGGGAAAAGATCCCCAGACCTTTGAACCCGTAGATTATGTCTACTTGCCTGAATACTTCAGGGAGGACCAAAAGATAAAGGCCTTAATAGGTTGGGATGGGATCATTCTCCGCTCTAAGGATGTTGATATCCTTGATTCTCTGCAAGCCTACCTGGAGGCTAATTACGAGCATTCAAAAACATGTGACAAATGTAATTACTGCAAGACCGGGTGGAAAGAGCAGTTAGAGGTCTTTCGAGATATATTTGACGGCGAAGCCACGGAAGAGGACTTAGAGTTTTTACAGTCGACTTCCGAAGCCATCATAGATGCTGGAAAATGCACCATCGGTAAAGCAGGCCCTGTTCCGCTTATGCAAGCCCTGAAATATTTTTCTGACGAGTTTTCACAGGCTATTAACACTAAAAAAACAGCGAAAGCAGGCACATACTATTCCAAGTTGACTGCCTCCTGCATGGATGCCTGCCCCATTCATCTCGATATTCCCAAATACGTTGAATTAATCAAAGATGCCAAATTTGCAGAATCTCTTGATGTGATCCGTGAACGACTTCCGCTGCCGGGCTGCGTGGGCCGTATCTGTGTACGTCCATGCGAGGAACATTGCCGGCGTGCTAATGTGGATGAACCTATTTCCATCATGTCTCTCAAGCGCTTTGTGGCAGACTATGAAATGTCCGAGAACAGGGTGCCGGAATTTCAGATTACACCTTCGGAAAAGACCGGTAAAGTCGCCATTATCGGTGCAGGTCCTGCAGGGATTACGTGTGCCTATCACCTTGTATTAAAAGGACATCAGGTCACGATTTTCGAAAAATTGCCCGTTGCCGGCGGGATGATGGTCGTTGGAATTCCCAAATACTCTCTTCCTCCGGATATTCTTGTTACGGAGATCGGGGTAATCGAAAAGATGGGCGTCACCATAAAAACCGGCGTCTCTTTTGGTGAAGATGTAACCCTTGACAGCCTTAAGTTCGAGGGATTCAATGCGGTATTTTTGGGTCCCGGACTCCACGGAAGCCACCGGCTCGGAGTTGAAGGCGAAGAGCTGGAAGGGGTGATATCAGGTATTCAGTTCCTCAGGGATATAGCCTTGGGTAAAGAGGTCAAACTCGGGAAAAAGATCATTGTCGTGGGCGGCGGCAACGTGGCAGTCGATGTGGCCCGCACGGCCAAACGCCTCGGTGTCGAGGAGGTGACTATGGTCAGCCTTGAGTCCAGAGACGAGATGCCCGCCTGGGAACATGAAACTGAAGGTGCTATCGAGGAAAAGATCGAAATATTCAACTCATACGGACCTAAAACCATAGAAGGCAGGGACGGAAAAGTGAGCGGAGTGGAGTTCAAGCGCTGCACCCGCGTATTCGACGAAAACGGCAACTTCAATCCAGAATATGATGAAACGGATCTTACAACGCTTCCAGCGGAGACAGTCATCCTGGCCATAGGCCAGAAAGCCGGAATGGATTTTGCCAATGGACAGAATATCCCTGTTTCACCTGCTGGGGATTTACACGCTGATCCCGCCACTTTTAGAACCGAACTGGAATGGGTGTTTGCCGGCGGTGACGCTGTTTACGGACCCAAATCAGTAGTGGAAGCAGCGGCCAGCGGCAAAAAAGCAGCCGTCAGCATCGACAGCTTTATTAACAATCTACCCGTTGAACCTGATAATGATGACCATTTTGATAAGCTCTTTAGATACATAAAAGTCTATGACCCGGATGAAGAGGTGAAACAAAAATTCGAAACATCAGAACGGAAAACGCTGTCGAAGCTCCCTCCGGAATCCAGGATTTCCAGTTTTGACGAGATCGAACAGGGCTTTTCAACTCCTGAGGCTGTGGCTGAAGCCGAACGATGTCTGCGGTGCTATCGTGTCGTGACGGTTGCCGTATAGACTTGAGCGCATTGGCCTGTTGCCCAAAACCTTAAAATTCAGAGACCAGGGGCATGGCCCGATAATCCAATGATGATTTTTAGAAAGCGCTAAACTGTTACGCGAATCCATACCAACGTGCCCTTTTTTATTGAAAAGGAATCATAGACTTAAAACGTAAAAATCATCTGTTTCCTTTTGAAAAATCATCTTTTAGACGATTTTAAAAAATCACGTTAGTTCATAAAAATGGACGTTCGATATGAGTGGACTTATTGATTAATAAAAGCCCGTTCAGTGGTCCGGAAGATCTTCGGACTTACTTTTTTTAGAAAGGAGGTTTTGAACGAGAAGGGCTGAAACGCTTCGGTTTTTTACAGATATAAATTTTAACTAAAGACAAGGAGTGTCGACATGGCTGAGCTTACCCCCATAGAGAGAGTAAAGAGTTTTTTTAATCGTGAACCCGTGGACAAGATGCCATTCTTTACAGGTATGGGTATGGTGCTTCTACCCGCCATTAAAAAGTTAGGTTACAATTTTCCAAGTATTCATAGGAATGCAGAGCGGCTTGCTTATTCGGGTATTGAGTCCGCCAGGATGTTCAATCTGGACTCCATAGTAATTCCCTATGACATGTGCTGGGAATCCGAGGCCTTAGGCAATGAGATAAGCCTTTATGAAGATTCAGAGGACATTCTTTACCCCACCATTCCCTATAAAAACTGGGCAGAGCTGGATCAGGTGGAGATTACGCAGGATGATATCGACAACATCATGGATAAGTATCCGATGAACCTGATTCCCGATGCAATCAAGATCGTAAAGAAGGAAGAGCCAAATCTTGCCTTGGGTGTCTGGCAATTGGGTCCCTTTACCCAGTGCGGGCAGACCATTGAGCTGGATAAGGTATTGAAGGGCGTCTTCAAGGATAAAGCGAGGGTAGAGGATATACTTGACAAGTTCTCGGATATGATCATCAATATCGGCAAGTCAATGCTTGATGCCGGGGCGGATTTTATCACACTGAGGGAACCCGGGGTAGCGGCAGATCTTCTCAGCCCCAGAACCTTTAAAGATTTGATCCAGCCGAGGTTGACCCGGATCCTGGCCGGTTGGGGAGATGCCACTAAAGTGTTGCATATATGCGGATCAACTGATCCTTTGGTCGAGATGATGTGGCAGATTGTTCAGGATTCCGGCTCTAAGGCTGTCAGTTTTGACATTAAGAACAATCTCCTTGAAACCCGTCAGAAATTAGGGAACGATGCCCTTATTGTTGGTAATTTTGATGTATTTGGGCTCCCCTGCGCTGAAGAAACCACTGTTGATCAGGCTATCGAAGGAATCAAGACAAATATTGACGGCACGGTAGATGCTGTCTGGCCGGGCTGTGATCTCTGGCCCGACATCAAAGAAGAGAACTTCCGGGCCATTGAAGAGACGGCCAGGACCTATAAGACCGGACCAACCCCGGCTGTCGGAAGGCTGTAATTATAAGAAAATACATATAAGGAGGAGAATAGATATGGCAAGCAAGGAAGAACTGTTAGAGCTCTTGAAGGATGGCGTTATTAATTTCAAAGAGGATCAGGTCAAAGAGGCCTCCCAGCAGGCAGTGGATGATGGGCATACAGCCCTTGAAATGATTATGGATGGACTGGCTGCCGGTATGGAGGTCGTCGGTGATCTTTACGAGAGGAATGAGTACTTTGTGCCCGAAGTGCTCATGTGCGCTGATGCTCTCTATGCCGGACTGGACATCCTGAGACCCCATGTTCCCGCAAAGGAAGGGGGGGCGGTAGCACAGGTGGTGATCGGAAGCATCCAGGGAGATGTTCACGACATTGGCAAAAACCTGGTAAAGATGATGTTTGACGTGGCAGGATGGGAGGTTCACGATTTAGGCAGGGACGTTCCCCTTGAGAATTTTGTGGAGGAACAGCTCCGGACGGATGCCGAGGTAGTGGCCATGTCAGCGATGATGACGACTACCATGCTGGGGATGAAGAAGGTCATCAAGATGATCAAGGACAAGAACCCGAACGTTGCCATCATGTTGGGTGGAGCTCCTGTGACCCAGGACGTGGCCAATCTTTTCGGAGCCGATGGATATGCTGAGTCTGCCGGGAATGCGGTTCAGGAGGGTATTAAAATGATATCCCGTCTAAGGGAGTATGAAAAACAAAAAGCCGAATAAGCCGTTGTCGTGTGTTTTGGAATTCTGAGCTGCCCTGTTGATTTAAGAATTTATAACTCAACAGGATAGTCCTGTTGTTAGGTTACATTCTTATGGTCGGGATTTCATTATTCAATCACTATTCAACAGGGTATACGCCCGAATTTGAGGGGGTGGCAGACCTGTTAGACTAAATCGATCTCAAGCAGATGCTTGAAGTTCGAAATACACAGAACGAGACCTTTGCATAACCTGTCACTAATTGTCTTATACAAAAGACTGTGGAAGAAGGGGTCTGCTGATTTCAGTGTGAAGGAGGATATGATTTAATGGAAGATAATAAGGCAATGGTGATCTTTCAACCCTCTGGCCGACGGGGAGCCGTTCCTAAAGGAATTACCGTGATCGAGGCTTCAAGGCTTCTGGGTGTGGACATCGAGGCCCTGTGCGGTGAGAAGAAGGTTTGCGGGAAATGTAAGGTCCGTGTTGAGGAAGGTCGTTTTGAGAAATTCGGCATTGAATCAAGCAAAACTCATGTAAG
>CP070700.1:1128491-1139890 GCA_020349865.1 Desulfobacteraceae bacterium | reverse complement strand
CTTGGTATTTATCGCGGCATCCTTGTCCGCAAATAATTTTCAACTTTTTCTCCATTCCCTATCTCAGGTTCCCAATTCAGTTGATGAGGCTATTCCGCAAGGACACGCCGCAGATTCCGGTGTTTTCGGAAATCTGCGACACATTTCTCCGTTTTTTGCTTATTGTTCATATCCATTTCTTTCATTTCTCCGGTTTTGTTAAAAAAAATCCGTTATCAGGTTGGCCTGATAACGGATTTTAGAGGATCTTAAGTACGCGGCTACATCATTATCAGACCAGGGCGCCTGGGTTGTAAACCCAACAGGAGAAGTAACAAGGACAATAGTATCCCTGTTGCGCTGATAATGAGGGTAATGTTCTGAGCCAAAGCAATCATAATTTCTAAACCGAGAATGTCAAATTAATACTATAAAGTTTAGTTCTTCGGGCTTTAAGTGTCAAGCTTTTTCCTGGCCACCGGTTGCCAACGCCCTGTCGATGCCAGGCTTGAGAACGTTAAGATGATGATCGATGTGGCCAAAGGAGGCCGCGGAAAGTTTTGGCGCCTTTAGGAATTTCTATCTAATCCTCCGTGAACCTGGGGGGTCTTTTGTCTAGAAACGCCTGTATACCTTCCTTTACGTCCTCTGAAAGCATAAGTCTTTCAACAAGTTCAGGCTCGCAAGGGTAGAGATCGGCCATTTTCGACAATGAAGCGGCATTAACGATCTTCTTGCACATCCTTACCGCCAATGGTCCTTTTCCCGCTATCTTGCTCACAAGTTCTTCACAATGATTCATCAGTTTTTCTGCAGGCACAACTCTGTTAACCAGTCCAATGGAAAAGGCCTCAGAGGCGTCAACGGGACCACACGTCATAATCATCTCTTTTGTCTTTGCCGGTCCGATCAACGCCGTGAGTCTAGGAGTGGCACCCCAGGTAAAGAAGATACCCAGATTGGCCTCCGGAATGCCCAGGATCGCCTTCTTCGAGGCAATCCTGAAATCACAATTCATGGCCAGACACAGACCCGCACCCATGGCGGGTCCGTTGATTGCTGCGATCGTCACCTGTTCCAGATTTTCCATGGTATGCATGAAATCATGGCCAAAGAGCTGCCACAACCTTTCATTGGCCAACCCTGACTTTTTGTATCGCTTGGTCATTTCTTCTCTCGAAAACTCTACACCGCATGAGAAGGCCCGTCCCTTACCGGTAAAGATCACAAAACGGCATTTCTGGTCGGCCCTTAAGTCCTCGTTCAACGCTTTTAATTCCATCATCATCTGAACATTAATGGCATTCAACTTTTCCGGACGATTCAGGGACACGACGGCCGTATAGCCTGACTTTTCCACCAGTAGAGTTTCGTAATCCATGTCATCCTCCCTTGTAAGGTAGAAGAATGGTTTATAGATCATTTAGATTATCATGATATTTGACGGTATGGTCAAAATAAAGATCAGGCAGAGATAGCATTGATCAGAGAGACGTTCAATAGATTTTCCAACGAAATGGCTGTTTCAATTCAGCATCTCAGAAAACTAACTTAATACACCATGATTTCATGAAAAGGGTTCTATAAGGCAAAAAAATTACCTTATAAAATACCTTAAAAGAATCCCATATATACCTTGATTCATGCGGCACCGGAATCCGCTGTAGACCCGAAATAAAAAACCCCCTGAGTGCCCTTTAGCGTTGCCCTTTAGTTTCACTGGATTTCCATACAGAGTTTAGGTATAAGAATAAACACCATGAGAAATGTGAGCAAGAAGAAAAAAGAAATAAATGCACACTTACCTGAGAAGCTTAAACAACGGCTCTATCCCGTGGTACTGGATCTCTTCTCACAGAAAGACTTTCACCAGGTACAAATCAGAGAGATCTGCGCGCTCTCAGGCCTGAGCCCCAGTACAATCTACCGGTACTTTTCATCCAAGGAAGATCTGCTCTTTAACATAATTGATGAGAAGATCAGCGAGATCGTTACATTGGCAAGGTTTCATATTCAAGGACTGGAAAGCACAAGAGAGATCCTCAGGAAAATCTTCTGGGTCGCCATGGATTATTATGACAGGAATCCAGGGGTTGCCATCACCGCCTTTATCACAGTGCCTATGAGGACCTGGATGAGAGAAAGATCTTACGCAAAAAATGATGTCCTTGAGGTCATAGGGGACGTCATCATAGACGGGCACGCTCGAAATGAAATAGATTCTGTCATTGAACCCTATCACATCAGAGATCTTTTCTACATGTATTGCCACAGACAGATCCAGCTTTGGTATTATCATGGGATGAAATGGAAGCTCGTGGATACCATACCGCGTTTTTTCAATCTGGTCTGGAAAACAGTCTCGGCATCTCAATAAACAGTGGAAACCCGAGCAGCATTCTCAACAGCTGTTAAAACGTCACGAACAAGTGTGAAAAGTTTTAAGCCCACTATTTGCAGCTCTCTAAGCCCCTCTTATAAGTCTGTTTTAAACCCAGATTGTGCAGTAGAATCCGTAGCGAGGCGCAGAAAACCATAGCGAAACGCGCCGTTGGAGCAACTTTGTGACGGAGGCATATTAACAAATATGTCGAGGAGCAAAATCGGGAAACAAGCGTTGCAGCAAAGAATTTCAATTCGCAGTAGGAGGCCACTGCACAATCTGGCTTTAACAGTGGAGTGCCCTACTATGAAAAGCGAGGCTTTTGATCCTCGGCTCCGCCTCGCATTAAACCTCTCTGACCATGGGGTTTTTTAAACGCCTAGGCCTCTGTATGAAAATTCAAAGCAAGTGCATTCCACTGCCCCGCTTGAAAATGGAATGACAGAAAGCATCAGTTTGAAAGAGTGAAATCGAAACGATGTTTTTTTTATTGACAAAATATCGTAATAATGTTTTCATTTTAAGATAGCCCTCATGGCAAGAAGATAGACGTGTCTTCTCTGTTCAACGATAATCTTCAGTGCATCTAAGCAAGAGGAAAAATGCTTGAGGTTAAAAATATAGAGATAGTCTACCATGATGTCATAAGGGTAGTCAGAGGGGTCTCTTTTCAGGTTCCGAAGGCGAGCATCGTTTCGCTTCTGGGCTCTAACGGTGCAGGTAAGAGCACCGTCCTGAAAGCCATATCTCATATCCTGGATCTTGAAGCCGGCGAACTGACTGAAGGAACTATCGGATTTAATGGAAATAGAATAGATGACCTTTCGCCGGAATCGATTGTGAAATTGGGGATTGTGCAGGTTCCCGAAAGTAGGGGTATTTTTGATGACCTCACCACCCTTGAGAACCTTCGTGTCGGATCTTTTACACGATCGGATAAGAGTCAGCTCAGAAAGGACCTGAACGCTGTCTTCAACTATTTTCCCCTTCTTCGTGATCGGCACTCGCAATTAGCTGGGTATCTGAGCGGTGGTGAGCAGCAGATGCTGGCCATCTCAAGGGCCCTCATGACAAGGTGCCGACTCCTTATGCTCGATGAGCCCTCCCTGGGTCTTGCACCTCAAATCACAAAAGATATTTTTTCCATCCTCCTGAGGATTAATAAAGAGGAAGGCACATCAATTCTGCTTGTGGAACAGAATGCTCGTATAGCACTGTCCATCTCCTGTTACGGGTACATTATGGAAAATGGAAAGATTGTTCTGGACGGGCCCAGTCAGAAGCTCTCCGAAAATGAAGACGTCAAGGAATTCTACTTGGGCCTGACAGAGATGGGCCGCAAGAAGAGATACCGGGATGTAAAGCACTATAAGAAAAGGAAGAGGTGGCTGTCCTGAGCAAAACGGCAAAACTTGAAATATCAGGTCTCTCCATGCAGTTCGGCGGGATTAAGGCCATTGCGAACATGAGTTTTCGGGTTGGAAACGGAGAACTCTTTGCCATCATCGGACCGAATGGGGCCGGGAAGAGCACCATTTTTAACTGTATCAACGGCATATACAAACCGGGCGCTGGAAAGATCTTGTTTGAAGGCATGGATATCACCAGTCTAAAACCTCATGTGATTGCACACAAGGGGGTTGCGCGCACGTTTCAGAATGTCGCTCTCTTCAACAATATGACGGTTCTCGATAACCTCCTTCTTGGCAGAAATCTTTACCTTAAGGCGGGACTTATCAGGGGAGGACTGTTTTACGGGAAAGCCCTCTGCGAAGAGTTGGAAAACCGGAAGATCGTTGAGGAGATCATCGATTTTCTGGAGATAGAGGGCGTGAGAAAAAAGATTGTCGGTTCCCTTCCCTTCGGCATTCAGAAACGGGTGGAACTGGGTCGCGCCCTTGCCATGGAGCCTCAGTTACTCCTCTTGGATGAACCCGTAGCCGGCATGAATGTGGAAGAGACCGAAGAAATGGCCCGATTTATTCTGGACATCAATGAGGAATTTGGGACGACCACCATTCTTGTTGAGCATGATATGGGTGTGGTCATGGATGTTTCTGATAGAATTATGGTCGTCAACTTCGGAGAAAAGATCGCGGAGGGAAGCCCGGAGGAGATCTCCATCGATCCTCTGGTCATCCAGGCCTACCTTGGAGAAGAAGAGAATGCATACCTCCCCTGAGATACAAGAGTCTTCCCCTTTTTCTATTCCTGAAACGCTTCCTGGATTGCTGGCGCGAAACAGGCAGCGCTATGGAGATGCCACGGCCCTGAGAGAAAAGGACCTAGGGGTCTGGAAGGAAGTATCGTGGAACCATTATTACGACCATGTGAAACATGTCTGCCTAGGGCTCATAAAACTGGGTCTTCAAAAAGGCGATAAATTGGCTATTCTCGGAGATAATTGCAGGGAATGGCTCTATGCCGATCTGGCGGCACAGACACTTGGCGCTGTGTCTGTGGGTATCTATGCCACTAATCCCGCAAAACAGGTAAAATACGTCCTGGGCCATTCTGATTCCGTAATGGTCGTTGTCAAAGATCAGGAGCAGACAGATAAGGTCCTTGAGGTCAAGGAGCAACTGCCCAAGCTGAAGAAGATCATTGTGATAGACATGAAAGGTCTCAGGCACTACAGGGAGCCTGAAATTGTTTCTTTTAACCGGGCAGAAGAGCTGGGTCAGGAGAAATTTAAAGAAAGTCCCGGACTATTTGAGACACTGATCTCACAAACCGAACCTGCTGATGTGGCGCTCATGGTTTATACGTCAGGAACCACAGGACCTCCCAAAGGGGCCATGCTCACCCACCACAATCTGATCTCCCTTGCTGGCAGTTTCTCCAGTGTATTATACCTGAGCAGCGAGGATCAGGTTGTCTCCTATCTCCCACTTTGTCACATTGCTGAAAGACTCATGTCCGTTATTCTTGCGTTGTCCGCAGGCTATGTCGTCAATTTTGCAGAAAGCATCGATACGGTTCAGGAGAGCATTTGCGAGATCGCCCCTACCCTATTCGTGGGCGTTCCCCGTATCTGGGAGAAAATGCACGCCTCAATCAATATCCGAATGAAATCTGCGACCCCCTTCAAGAGACTGGCATATCGTTTCTGGATTCCTGTTGGCCGCAGAATTGTGGAAAGAGAGCTTCAAGGGGAAAGAATTCATATAGGATGGAAACTCCTGTACTGGTCTGGTTACATCTGCCTTTACCGCTATCTCCTGGACAAGCTGGGTCTGGTGAAGGTCAGGAATGCCATTAGCGGTGCCGCACCGATCGCCCCTGAGATCTTGAAGTTTTTCCGTCTCCTTGGGCTAAAAATTAGCGAAGTCTACGGCCAGACGGAGGTCTCCGGGGTTTCCCATATTCATCACGGATATGAAAGAAAGGTCGGCTCTGTGGGGAAACCGTTACCGGGCGTGGAGTGTCGGCTCGGAGAGGACGGAGAGATAATGTCTCGAAGCGAGATGCTCTTTGCAGGGTATTACAAGGATCCGGAGGCCACCGAAAAAGCCCGAGGTGACGGCTGGATGCATTCGGGTGATATGGGTGTCCTTGATGATGAAGGATATCTCTATATCACGGATAGGAAGAAGGATATCATAATCACTGCCGGCGGGAAAAATATTGCCCCCTCTGAAATGGAAAATCGTCTCAAGTGCAGTCCCTATATAAATGAGGCCATAGTTATGGGCGATCGGAAGCCCTATCTAACGGCCCTCATCCAGATAGAATTGGATACGGTGAGCAATTGGGCTCAGGATAATAAGATCGCTTATACTACTTTTAAGAGTCTTGCGCAAAATCCGGATGTCTATGAACTCATCAAGAAAGAGGTGGACGAGGCCAACAAGGAATTTGCCCGTGTGGAGGCAATAAAAAAATTCACACTCCTGGACAAGGAGCTGGATCACGATGATGACGAACTCACGGCCACCATGAAGGTCAGGAGAAAAACCGTCGAGGATAAATTCAATGATATCATTCACTCCATGTATGGAAGGAGGTGATAGACAAAAGACGGAAACTCGGAAACGGATCTTATGGTTTTGTTACAGTGTTCAACCTATGAGATGGAAAGGGGGTATCAAATGAGAATGTTAGCGAAATGGTTTTTAACGATTCTTGCCGTTCTATTTTTTTTAGGAGGAGGCGTTATTCATGCTGAAACGGGTGTGACCGGCGATACCATAAAGATTGGCGTGGTCAGCGATCTTACGGGCCCAACAGCCATCGGCGGCATTGGTATGGCCGACGGGATTGTCTCTTTCTTTAAAGATTTGAATGAAAAGGGAGGCATTAACGGAAGAAAAGTGGAGGTAATCGTAGAGGATTGCGCCTACAGCCCGGCCAAAGCTGTGGCGGCCGCCAAGAAACTCATGGCCAAAGATGGCGTGTTCGCGATCGTCTCCCCATGGGGAACAGCGCCCAGCACCGCTCTCTTCCCCATTGCCAAGAAACAGAAGATTCCCATTGCTCCGGCCTGCTCTCTTGCAACGAGCATGTACGAACCTCTGAAGAGATATGTATTTGCCGTGGGCACCAATTACATTGATCAGTCTCTTTTCGTGGTGGATTATATCCTGAATAATTTGGGAGCCAAGAATCCCAAAATAGCGCTTTTTTGCCAGGACGATGACTGGGGAAGGGATCATTTAAAGGGCCTGGAGATCGCTCGGAAGAAACATAACCTCCCGCCCATTGCCATGGAGACGTATAAATATGACGCCGTTGATTTCAAGTCCCAGGTAATCAACCTCAGGAAGGCCAATCCCGATTTCGTGCTCATCGCCTCGGGGATAAAATCAGGGGCCATGTTCTTGAAAGAGTCGCAGAAGTTCAACTGGAAACCAACCTTTATAGGTTCTAACACCCTGGGCCTTATTGTTACCTTGCAGCTGGCAGGCGAATACGGAAAGGATCTCCTTGTTGTGAACATCTTTGCCATGCCTGACGAAGGCATTCCGGGAATGAAGAGATTGGTCGAAGCATCAAAAAAGTACTTTGGAGATAAGTGGATGCCTGCGGCAGCCAAGATTCATCCCTATTATGTGTATGGCTGGATCAATGCCATGGTCTTTGCCGAGGGCGCCAAGAGAGCAGGAAAAGATCTCACACGGGAAGGCCTGATTAAGGCCCTCGAGTCCTTAAAGGGATTTGATCCGGAAGGCCTGATGGGCCCCATCACATACTCCGCCACATCCCACGGGTCGCCCGGATTTGCGAGGATGACACGAGGAGATTTGGCAAATAAGCGTTTTGTTCCCGTAACGGGGTGGAACGCTGTCTCCAGGTAAGAGAGGCCTGGGCCGGAGCTTTTTGCGCCGGCCCAGGTTTTCAAGAAACCAGGGCAGACTGTACCCAATTGAGACTGAAGAGTGCTTGTTTTCGTGTAACAGGACACCCAGGTATGGGATTTTGAAAAATGGATATCGGAGAACTTCAGATCTTTTTTCAGTTGGTTTTGAGCGGATTGATTGTCGGGAGCATTTATGGTCTTGTTGCACTGGGGTTTGTTCTCATATACAAGGCCACGAATGTGGTGAATTTTGCCCAGGGCGAGCTTATGATGCTGGGGGCCTATTTCTGTTACTATCTGGTCTCAAGTTACCGGATCCCTTTCATGCCCGCCTTTTTGATCACATTGCTCTTTTCCTCGGCCCTTGGCGTTCTCATAGAAATGGCCATACTCAGACCCCTGGTTGGAGAATCCGTTTTCTCTGTGATCATGGTTACTGTGGGTCTCTCCACCCTGCTCAGGAGCATGGTGGGGCTTATCTGGGGACACGACCAGATTCTTTTTCCCTCCCCATTTTCATCGAAAGCGCTCCATTTCCTTGACCTTGTGATCCTTCCTGTTGAGTTGACCACCATCGCGGCCGCGCTGGGGCTGTTCTTCATGTGCTTCTTTTTTTTCAAATACAACAAGTTGGGTGTTGCTATGAGGGCCACAGCCTTCAATCAAAAGTACGCCTTCTTGATGGGGATCAGCGTTCGTAAGATTTTTTCACTGTCCTGGGTTATGGCCTCTGTTGTGGCCTCCATTGGCGGGATCTTATTTGCAAGCATTTCAAACTTGGATACCAATATGAGCCTGATCGGGCTCAAGGTCTTTCCCGCGGTGGTATTGGGCGGCATTGACAGCATAAGTGGTGCCATCTTAGGGGGACTCATAGTAGGAATGACCGAGAACATGGCAGGCGGTTATCTTTCAGAGGTTTTTGGATCAGGCGTTAAGGAACTCTCAGCCTTTTTCGTGCTTCTGCTTGCACTCATGATCAAACCTTATGGTTTATTTGGCAAGAAAGAGATAATCCGCGTTTAAATGATCGGGGTTGTAAGATATGGGAAGTGGGCAGTACAAAACAAGCTATCGTGATGACATCAAGATTTTCCAGACGCGCTTTATCAAATTCTGGCTGTGCGTCCTGGCCCTCAGTCTTATTGTTTTCCCTTTTGTTGTGGAGCAGTACTTCTTGTATACCGCCAATCTCTGCGGTATCGCCATCATTGGTGCTTTGGGCCTGAATATTCTTTCCGGTTATACGGGTCAGATCTCACTGGGGCACTCAGCATTCATCGCCATCGGAGCCTATGCCTCAACCATTTTGTCGGTGAGGTGGGGAATCCCCTTCTGGATTTCTTTTCCCCTGGCCGGGCTGGTAAGTGCCTTGAGCGGTCTCATCATCGCCATCCCCTGTCTGAGACTGCGCGGCCTGTACCTGGCCATAGCCACATTTGCCTTCTATTTTATCGTGGAATACGTCATTATTCATTGGAACGACTTGACCAATGGAACCGGAGGCATGACAGTCCCTGAAGCATCGTTTTTCGGCTTTGTTTTTGACTCGGACAAAAAGATCTATTTTCTCATACTTTTTCTCGTTGTCTGTGCCACTGCCTTTGCCAGAAACCTGTTTCGTACTGAGGCAGGGCGGGCTTTCATAGCCATAAGGGATTATGACATAGCAGCAGAGGTGATCGGCGTTGATATCACCAAATACAAAATCCTATCATTCATGGTCTGCTCCTTCTACGCAGGTATCGCAGGAGGCCTCTATGCCGTGACCCTGTCGTTCATCGGCCCGGAGCATTTCACTTTCCTCATGACCATAGAATACCTGGCCATGTGTCTGGTGGGGGGCGTAGGCACCATCATCGGCACCATCTATGGTGCCATATTTATCACCCTGCTCCCTGAAGGGATCAGATTATTGAGAGATGCCTTGAGCCAGGACTACCCTTTTCTTGTCACCCGGATGGCGGATCTTCAGGCCAGTTGTTACGGGTTGGTCATTATCCTCTTCCTCATCTTTGAACCCACAGGGTTGTTTGGCATCTGGGTGAGGATCAAGAATTATTGGAAGGGATGGCCTTACACATATTAGAATGATTTTATAATTAAAAAAGTCGAGCATACCAAATAGAGAAACATTGCAAACAATAATGCTTTTTAAATTCGGAGCATGGGATCGCCGAGCCTTTTAATTTATCACTTTAGGGCAAAGCTTCTGCAGAAAAGGAGGATCTAACGTGATACCAGAAACCATGACCAGAAGGGAAAGGGTCGAAGCCGCAATTGCCCTTGAAAAGCCGGACAGGGTGCCCGTTATGCCCCTCATGATCAGTTTTCCTATCCGTCATCGGGGCATGACCCAGGGAGAAGCCTGGCGGGATTTCGATAAGGCCTTCCAGGCCATGATCGAGACCTTCGATGATCTGGGTGGATTTGATATGCTTCCAAAGACCAATGTGTACTGGCCGGTGCTCGGAGGGAGGTTTGCGAATGCGCCCATAAGAAACCTCATACCCGGCAGGCAGCTCGCTGAAGATGCTCTGGCACAGATCAACGAAAAGGAGCTGTTTTCAAGAGACGACTATGATCACATTGCCTCTGTTGGTTGGAACGCCTTCTGGGATGACCACTATGAAAAAATGAGCGGGAAGTCACTGACGCGTCTGACGACAATTCAAAACGCTCTGCTCGAACGGTTTTGCCGGGAGAAAGAGATATGTGAGGAAAAGGGTATCCCCGTTCTTCTTGGTACAACTGTTGATTCGGTTCTTATGGCCTTCTCTCTCTGTCGGACCTTGACCCAGTTTACCATGGATCTCTTCGAAGTCCCAGATAAAGTGAAAGCTGCGATGGATGCATCCTGCGACGATCTCATTCAGAATTCCCTTGATACCGCAGCCGTCACAAAAGGGCAGTATGCATTCATCGTTTTGGAGAGAGGTTCGGGTGCCATCTATAGACTTGAGCTTTTCGAGCGTTTTGAATGGCCGTATCTTCAGCGCTATGTGGATGCCTTTCTCGCCGAAGGGATTACACCCTGGCTTCACCTGGATACCGACTGGGGATTGAATCTGCCTTACTTTAAAGCATTTCCGAAAGGGAAGTGTGTGGCCGACTTAGACAGCACCACCGACATCTTTAGGGCGAAAGATATACTTGGCGGACACATGTGCATTAGCGGGGATGTCCCCGCAGCACTCCTGGCCCTGGGTAGCCCCGAGGACATTCGTAAATACTGTCAGAGACTTATAGACGAGGTGGGAAGGGAAGGAGGTTTCTTCCTGACCACGGGGTGCGAATGTCCCGTTGATGCAAAGTTTGAAAACGTGAAAGCGATGATTGACACCGCAAAGGACTACAGAGGAAAATAATAACGTGTTGAGGTGACGGCTAAAAATATAAATTCGAAAAAAATTCTTTTATAACATTATAAAAGGGCGGCAAATTATGAAAGAAAAAATAAAGGCAGCATTTCTCGGTATGAAGAGGTACGAAACGATCGATGCGGTTAAGGCGGCGCTGGATTCGGGAGAAGACCCCCTTGCAGTCCTGAATGCATGCAGGAAGGGTATGGAAGAGGTGGGAAAGAAGTTCGAGACTGGCGAGTTCTTTCTCAGCGAACTTATTTACTCGGCCGAGGTCTTCAAAGCGGTTGTTGCCATTCTCGAGCCGGGTCTTATAGCAAGGAGTGATAGTGATAATTCCGAGGGGGTCATCGTATTTGGTACGCCTCTGGGAGAT
>CP070700.1:1125805-1128391 GCA_020349865.1 Desulfobacteraceae bacterium | reverse complement strand
GTGTTCAGCAAAAGATTAAGAAATAATATTTCATTGATAATAGCGAGCCTTGAGCCATTCCGTGAAGAGATTGAGGGGATCGTGGTAGAATCCACCTACAACTGGTATTGGCTGGTAGATGGGTTGATGGATGTGGGATATGATGACATTCATCTGGCCAACCCCTGTGCAATAAAGCAATATGAAGGGCTGAAGTATACCGATGACCGACACGACGCATTTTGGCTTGCCCATCTTTTGGTTTTGGGTATTTTACCTGAGGGTTATATTTACCCTAAGGAAGATCGTCCAGTTCGTGATTTATTGAGGAAGCGTTCTTTTTTGGTCAGGCAACGCACCAGTCACATTCACTCTCTTCGATGTATGATTGAACGACACACATCTGAGCGGCTGAATAGCGATGAGATAAAAAAGCTTGAAGTGCCGGATTTGGAGATCTTTTTTCAAGATGAGCATCTTAACTTATCGGCTGAGGTGAATGTTGCTGCCATTTCTTTTCTCACTCATCATATTACCCGGATCCAGAAAGCGGTTAAGAAGAAGGCTAAGCTCAGGGAGCCTTTTGAGCTATTACAGACCGTGCCTGGGATTGGGGAGATCCCGGCCTTAACGATCATGCTGGAAGTAGGAGATATCAGTCGATTTTCAAAAGTGGGGGATTTTGCTTCTTACGCCAGGTGTGTGCCCACTAAGAGGATATCTAATGAAAAAAGCAAAGGCAAAGGGAATCGCAAAAATGGCAATCGTTACCTGAACTGGGCATTTGTAGAGGCCTCCAATTTTGCCAGAAGACATAATGAGAAGTTCCGAAGGTATTCTCAAAGGAAAACGGCTAAGACGAATTATATTGTAGCCACCAAGGCAATATGCAACAAGCTGTCCAGGGTCTGCTATTACATCATGAGGGATCAGGTGCCCTACCGTGAAGAGGCCATATTTTGCTGAGTATCGTCATGGGACGGTGATCCATTAACTTATGGTGGGATAATACCCATATTTCTTGGTTGGCACACTGTCCCATGACCCAAAATATATATTTCGGTCAAATGAGTTTTCTTCTTGATCTGCCTTTGTCATGAGCCCTTAATGGCTGGCCCAAAGGAGCCTAAAATTTTGAAACAAACACTTGGACATGGCAAGGAACCGATGTTTTTTCTGGGGTCCGTTGAACGGACCAGGGCTTGAGTTAAAGATAGAATTAAAGTGATGATTGCTCCGAGACACATATAGTCTCTCCGCTTCGCAATCACAATACAACAACAAGCTTGATCCTGATGGGTGCCTGGTAGTAGATCATAAAGTCATCTGAACCAAAATGCTCGAAAAATCGGGCGCGGTAAATGGAAGAATACTCACGCCGAGGTAGAACGCAACGTCATCCTTTCAAAAAACAATATATATTATTGCGATGGATAAGTTTTTTTCTTGACAGGGACCTTTTAATGGGTGCCATAATATTTGGTTTGATAATATCCGATTTATGTAAAGTTTACAAACACAAATGGAAAGCTCTTTGACCTTTCAATCCCTTCTTTTCATGGGCGGTGTATTTGCGGATGGTGATTTCGTGGAACTTGAGATATTCAGACACTTCCTTTGTGGTCATGATCCTGGCCAAATAGAATCTCCCGGAGGAAAGCCTTTTTCATTTGTGGACGCTATAGGATGGTACATTTCTTTGAATACCCCTAAACTTTACCAAAATCAACCTAAAATTAATGAAAAGCCAACGTTTGAAAGTAAGATCACGTGACGTCAGACATATCGCAGGTTTTTAAGGTGGGTGATATTTTGGTATTGTTGGATGATATTAGAGATTCACTTAATACTTTGGTAAATAAACGGCTGTCAATGCAAGACCTGGTTCTGAGTTTCGTCAGATTTTGCAGTGAAGATGATTTTTGTTTCGGTGTTTATAATGATGTGGCATAATAAATAACCTTTGACCATTACTCTTAATAGCCCTGCAGTGGTCTGGGAAAAGGTGTTAAGGAAGGCAAACTGAAGCAAAAAGGTATGGGGAGGATCAAAAAAGGAAAGGGGATTAGATGTTCACTCTGGGCGAAATTATAGACCTGGCCATTCAGATCGAAAAGAACGGGGAAAACACTTATAGAAAGGCACAGAACGAAGTCCCAAGTTCAGAGCTTGCATCAATGCTTGAGGGATTGGCGGATGATGAGGCTGAGCATGAAAAATGGTTTGCCAAACTCAGAGAAGATATGGATGTAGAAATTGAAGATCCCAAACTGGAGGAAATGGGCAAGTCTATTCTTAGGAGTGTTTTAGGTGATCAGGCATTTTCTATGAGTGACGCTGACTTTTCAAGGATAGATAGTATTAGGACCCTCCTTGAACTGTCTTTTGAATTTGAAAAGGACACAATCATTTTCTATGAAATCCTAAAGGAGTTTATTGAAGATAGGAAAGTCCTGACCGGCATTGACAAAATTATCGAAGAAGAAAACAGGCATGTAAAACACTTGGAAGAAATCATCGAAAAAGGGGAAATTTAACCGTTAACGAATTCTTGAATTGCTTTAAACTTCAATCAGGTCAGGGCGGACTTTGAGGTCTGACTCTTTT
>CP070700.1:1107093-1125705 GCA_020349865.1 Desulfobacteraceae bacterium | reverse complement strand
TTGTTGAAGCGTGAAAGCCTTCGCGGAAGATGGCCTTGGCGACCTTTAAAGCCACCGGTGAAAGCTGGGCCAGCGTGTTGGCCTTCTCCATCACATTCTCCATGAACGAGTCGTGGGGAAACACCTGGTTAATGGCCCCATACTGCCGGGCAGTCTCGGCGCTTATAAAATCGCCATAAAACACCAGCTCCTTAGCCCGAGGCAGACCGATCAACCGGGACAGTTTCTGTACCCCTCCCGCCCCGGGAAACACCCCAATTTTTATCTCGGGAACACTGAATTGGGCCTGGTCTGAGGCATAAATCAGATCGCATGACAGGGCGAGCTCAAAGCCTCCGCCCAGGGCCAAGCCATTGACCGCTGCGATGACCGGCATCTCCATGCCCCCAAACCGCTCCAGGCTGGTAAATAATTCACGGGCCCAGTCTCGCATCTGGATTGGTGTGCACTCCCTGATTTCCTTGATGTCGGCCCCTGCAGCAAAGGCCCTTCCTGCACCGGTAAGCACCACTACCCACACATCAGGGTCTGCCTCAAGAACCTGCGCGCACTGGGCCAGATCTTTGCTTACCTGACGGCTCAAAGCGTTTAAAGATTTTGGCCGGTTCAGTGTAACGATCGCCACTCGGTCTTTTTTCTCTACTAAAATAGTTTGATACGCCATAATTCCCCTCCTTATTTATACAGCCTCTATGGTTGAGGGCGGCTTTGGGCTGATGTTGTAGGTGACACTGACCACGCCGGGAACTTCTGAAGTGATTCGCGAGGACAGCTTTTCAAGAATTTCATATGGTAATCTGGTTGGGGAGCCGCTAACCGCATCTTCGCTATCCCAGCATCGAACCTCTATCTGAAGACCGTAATCCCGTTTTCCGTCTCTCATACCGGTAACCCTGTCCTCATGCAATATAGCCATGTATTGGAAAGCGTCGGTCGCGGCTAACTCCTGCTCGACAACGACGGTTGCCTTCCTTACCAGCTCGATGCGTTTCCGAGTCGTTTCTCCAATGACTCTGGCCGCAAGGGCTGGACCGGGAAATGGCGGGCGATTGAATATTTCCGCCGGCAACCCCAGTGCCTTTCCCACGGCACGCACAGCAGGTTTCCTGAGCTGAATAATCGGTTCGATAACCTTGTAGCCATAAGCGGCTTCGGTGTCTATGCCAAGCTGCGCCAGGATGTTATGCTGTCGCTTGATACCTGCCACTGTTTCTTCGACATCCGTAAAATTGGTGCCCTGAAGAAGGAATCGGGTACCGCTTTCCTTGACCAGACGACCGAACACAGATCTATAAAAGGTTTCAGTGATGGCGTGTCGTTTCTCTTCCGGATCGGTTTTGCCGTTTAATGCGTCAAAAAATTCATCCTGCGCATCAACAAGCTCGACTGGAACGCCACATTTTTCCATGAGGGATGCCACATATTCAGGCTCCCCCTCACGCATGATTCCGTTATCAATAAAGTAAGTTTTCAGCCGGTTTCCCAATGCGCGATGTCCCAACATACTCACTACGGAGGAATCCACACCTCCTGAAAGTGCATTGATCCCTATCGAGTCACCCACTTCCGATGAAATGGCCTGGCACTGTTCCGCAATAAAGGATTCCACATCCAAATCTTCAAACTTTATCTCCTGGAGTTCCATGATTGACTCCTTCCAAGTTGAGTTAAATAAGTTTCCTCTTCTGTTGTGCTGAGTATTGGCAAATAATATTCATGTCAAGAAATTAATTTAATACAATGGATTTTGAGGGACATGGTTATTTGATTTGACTTATTAACATTTGGCACGATTGTGCATCACCTGATTTATGATTTAATTTCGTAAAATAAAAGCTCGCATTATTGACTTCAGAAGACGTGTTGTGATAAACAATTGAAAATGAAAAAAATGTGCTAACCCAAACAAAGAAGTAGCCATGTACTGAATACAAAAAATCCCATTTCTCACTCCGAGATCTGGGGTTTTGTTTTTTTAAATATATACCCATTTCGCTTTCACCCAAAATCGGAGGCAATTGCGTGAAGCTCCCCGCAGAAAAAAGATTGGTGCAGAAACTTTTGGATCCTGCAGGGGTGCGGATCGACGGGCAAAGGCCGTTTGATATCCGGGTTCACAATCCCGACTTTTACCAGCGGGTCATTGCCGGCGGATCTATTGCCTTAGGAGAAAGCTACATGGACGGATGGTGGGACTGTGACGCTTTGGATCAGTTCTTCAACCGGATCATGGCTGCTCGCCTCGATCAAAAGGTCCGCAAGTCAAAAGCCATCTTGTGGGCAGCTATCAAAGCCAGGCTGACCAATCCGCAGCATAGAATCAGAGCGTTTGAGATCGGCGAGCGGCATTACGATATCGGCAACGACTTGTTTACAATTATGCTGGACAAGCGTATGAATTACTCCTGCGCTTTCTGGCAGCATGCCGAAACACTTGATGCGGCCCAGGAGGCCAAACTGGAGTTGACCTGCCGCAAGCTGAAACTCGAGGCAGGGATGCGGGTGCTGGATATTGGCTGCGGGTGGGGCGGTTTTGCGATCTACGCTGCTGAAAAATACGGGGTGGAAGTGACGGGGGTCACCGTTTCGCGCGAGCAGGTCGAGCTGGCCCGTCGCTGCTGTAAAGGCTTACCTGTATGCATCGAACTGCAAGATTACCGTGAGATTCAAGGGGTTTTTGATCGCATTGTTTCAATCGGCATGTTTGAGCACGTCGGTGTTGCCAACTACCGAACATACATGCAGGTGGTTCAGCGATGCCTGAAATCCGGCGGGTTGTTTCTGCTGCATACCATCGCGGGTAATCGGTCAGTTCACTCCACAGATCCCTGGATTGCAAAGTATATTTTTCCGAATTCGGTATTGCCGTCTGCCCGACAGATTACAGATGCCGCCGAAGGTCTGTTCGTGCTGGAAGACTGGCATAGTTTCGGACCTTACTACGATCTCACCCTGATGGCTTGGTACCACAACTTCACCGAAAACTGGCACCGAATCCAGAACGCTTACAATCAGCGGTTCTATCGTATGTGGACATACTACCTACTCTCTTGCGCAGGTACTTTCAGGGCTCGGCGGAACCAGCTCTGGCAAATCGTGTTTTCCAAAAACGGCTTTCAGGGCGGCTATCCCTCAATCCGCATGTAATGCCGCAATGGGAAGATGGGAACATCTTATCTAGGGATGAAACTTTTGTCTTAGCGCGGGACTGTTTTGAATGAGGATATGATAAAATTGCCATAAAAAAGGGGTAACTTTCGAAGATAAATTCGAAATAGCGCCCTTAACTTAACAGCACATCCGACGGTCTATGATCATTGGTCCGTTCATTCCATTTATAAAGTGATGTCGTTCGAGCTGAGCCGCCTATGAATGATACGAATGCAGAATATGTTGCTGAAAAGCAGCCGATCGTCTTTTATGGATGGTTGGTTATTGGGGCAGGATTTGTAACCTTAGGCATTACCTTCGGCATATGGTATTCCTTCTCTGTGTTTTTCCTAGCCATCATAAAGGACTTCGGTTGGAGTATCGGTTTGGGTTCGACCATTTTTTCGGTGTTTCTGCTTTGTCATGCCATGACCGGCCTGCTTACGGGATATCTTCAGGACCGTTTCGGACCCAGAGTTGTTATACCCATCGGGGCGTTTATTTTGGCCCTTTCTTTAATAGTTACAAGCCAGTCAGGGCGTTTGTGGCATTTTTACATTGCCTATGGCGTATTTGCCGGCGCAAGTATAAGCCTTCTTGGGTTTATATCTCATTCTGCCTTTCTTCCCAATTGGTTCGAACGCAAGAGGGGTTTGGCTGTAGGAATTGCCATGTCCGGGATTGGATTCGGCATGTTATTCTTAGTACCTTTGGTAGAAAAATCTATTGCTACAAACGGATGGCGCATGACCTATTTTTTGCTGGCAGGAGTGGTCATTTTTGTTGTGGCACCTTTGAACTTAATTTTTGCTAGGCGAAGGCCCGAAGATCTGAATTTACGACCGGATGGGGATTCCATCCGCAAAAACGATAGACCCGCGCGTTCATCGAGGGTGGTGAAAATTATAAACAAAGATTGGGTAAACATTGACTGGACGCTCAGGAGAGTCTCACACACCCGCCGCTTCTGGTTATTGTTAGCCGCTTTTTTTTGTCTCTCCTATGCATATCAAGGAACTTTATTACATGCTATTTCAGCCATGGTGGATGCTGGATTGGCCCGAGACAGAGCCGCTCATTATTTTGGCATCCTCGGTCTAGCGGGTTCCGGAGGAAAAGTGTTATTCGGTTATCTTTCAGATCGATTTGGGCGTGAGCGCGCCAATACATTGGGAGGGTTAACCGCCGCCGTTGGTATTCTTTGTTTGATATTTTCTCCGTTGATTATAGGCCCTTTGCCCATTTTTTTTGCACTGTTGTTTGGGCTGGGCTATGGCGCAGCAGCGCCGCTCATGCCTTCCATCAGTGCGGATATCTTCAGTGGAAGGGCTTTTGGATTAATTTTCGCTGTGATCAGTGTTGGCAGCGGTGCAGGCGGGGCTTCTGGATCGTTTTTATCAGGTGTCTTACGGGATATAATCGGCACCTATTCGATTCCGTTGATCATTTGCATTGTTAGCCTGATGCTTTCTTGTTCATTCATTTGGATCGCAAGTCCGCGAAAGGTCAGACAAATAGGGAAAATTACAAATTGAGAAAGGTCCTAAGCATATTCAATCCTGAAAACCATATTTGTCAGTTTAGAGAAAAGGGGGACGTCCATAAATATATAAATAACTCACTTTAATAGTGATTCCCAAAATAACCTTCCGTTAATCGGTACATTGAACTGAGTGCGGTCATGGGGCATTCATTTTTGGGCAGTTCACCCTTCTATTGATCCTTTTCCAGAATGACCACGGAACACGCCGCTTCTTCGAAGCCGATCACACCGCCGCCGTTCTCCTGCAGCGCCAATTTAGCGTTAGGCACCTGCCTTGGACCGGCTTCACCTCGAAGCTGGGTCACCAGTTCGTAAATCATGGACAGCCCGGTCGCTCCGACCGGATGGCCCTTGGATACTAAGCCGCCACTAGTATTGACGGGAATCTTGCCGTCAAGCATGGTCGCGCCTGATTCAACGAACGGCCCCCCTAGACCGATTGGGCAAAACCCCATCATTTCCACTTGGTAAATCTCGCAAAATGAGGTGGCATCGTGCACCTCGGCTAGGTCAATGTCGGCCGGCCCGACCCCGGCGATTCGGTAGGCCTTGTCTGCGGCAACCTTGCTAAGACTGGGTTCCTCAAATTCGCGAAATTTACCGCCGGACATGGCGCAGGCCTTTATCCTTACTGCCCTGTTTTGTACCACCGACGGATAATTTTTTAAAAGATCCCCGGAGCAGACAATGGCTGCGGCCGCGCCGTCTCCTATCGGTGCACACATGGAACGGGTCAAAGGATAGCTGATGAGCCTGTCTTCCATCACCTGATCCACCGTCATTTCGAATCGATATTGGGCCTTTGGATTTTGGGCGCCGAAATTGTGGTTTTTGGCAGCCCCTGTTGCTATCTGGCGCTGGGTAGTGCCGTATTTCCACATATGATACTTGGCTTGCATAGCATAGGTATCCATAAACAGGGTTCTGTCTTCACCGGTTTCAAAGGGTTTACCAATGACCTGGCCTGCTTGCTCATAAACTTCAATGGTCTTCTCGGGCGTGATGTTGTCCATCCCCCCCCTGAATTCCTTGAGCAACATTGCCTTGTCCATGTCCGGAAAATAGAGTTTTTCCACGCCCATGGCCAACACAATGTCAGCCTGACCGCTTAAAATGTTAACCCAGGCGCTGTAAAGGGCCATGGACGACGTGGCACAAGCGCCCTCCACGTTGATAATGGGAACGCGTGCGGGGAAAAGACCTTCATTGACCAGGGGAATAAAGCAAACCTGGCCGCGGATTCCACGCTGGCCGATCATCGTCATACGGCAATTACCGAAATAAGCGAACTCAATTTCATCTCCACCGTCCAAGCCAGCGTCCTTGATCACACCCAAATAGGCTTCCCGGGTCAGATCGCGATAAGATTTCTCCGGCCATTTTTTAAACGGGGTGGAAAATGAACCGATAATGTATGCGTTTCCCCTCATGGATGCTCCTTTTTCATTTTATCGAATTAAAATAATCTTTGAATTGGTAACAATTCATATTGGAAGAAACCGTTTTTTGGAAAAAAGCTACCCCTCAACCTCCCTATCCAATAACTTTAAAAATGGTCATCGCTCTGGTCTTCTTATCTCATCTGCACCCAGTAACACATCGTTGCGAAAATCACTCTGTTTTAAAATTTGATTATAAAAACTCGCTGTAATCTAACAAAAAACAATACGCTAAACAATCAATATTCGTAAGCACCAGGATTGCCGATTCTCAAAAACATATAAAATGATTACCATTGGCCGAATAAGTTGACACTATAAAGATTAACACATATTGATCTGTTTTAAATTCCTTGTTTCGACTCGTTCCATCCACTAGTTATTACCATGGTGTTTTTTTTGAATACTTTACCTTAGCTACAATAGGAAGTGGCCGTTTTGATCTTGACAACCAATGCATTTTAAACATAATTTCTTGCTACCAAGGTGAACTCTTATCTCGTATCCCCTTTTTCATTTATTTATTGGCCTAGCAGTGGAACAATGATGGCATTTCTAACAAACCAATGATCAATCATTTCATATGACAAAACTGCTACGAAAAAAGGAGTATCTTTCGATGGGGACCAAAAAGACCAGAATTATTAAAACCATCAAGATCGACGCTGACAAATGCTCTGGCTGCAGGGCATGTGAAGTGGTCTGTTCAGCGTTTCACGCCGATCCAAAGTATCGCATCGTCAACCCTAAGAGGTCTCGCATTCGGGTCTTCTGGGATGAAGATAATGATATATACGTACCTATCATCGCGGGCCACTATGCGGAGGTGGAATGCAATTCAAGGGCACTGCTGAACATTAACGGTAAAACATATGGTGAATGCTCTTTCTGTCGATCCTCATGTCCCAGCCGCGACCTTTTTAAAGAACCCGATAATTCCGATATTCCTCTGAAATGTGATGCCTGTGGCGAACCAATGCCTGAGGGTGGTCCTTTATGTGTCCAGTGGTGTCTCACTGATGCTTTGACCTTTATGGAAACAGAGGAAGAGATTCAGTGGCCGGAGGAAGAGGAGGAAGAGGAGATAGAATCGTTATGAAGAAGGGATCGGACTCTCCTGTCGGGGCGGTTATGGTTGTTGGCGGAGGCATCAGCGGTGTGCAGGCATCCCTTGACTTGGCTTCAATAGGATATAAGGTCTATTTGGTTGAGTCATCCCCAATGATTGGTGGGAAAATGGCTCAGCTGGATAAGACCTTTCCCACCATGGATTGTTCTCTCTGAATTCTTGGCCCCAAGATGCTGGAGGTCGGTCGACATCCAAACATAGTAGTTCTGGCCAACAGTGACATTTTAGCGGTAGAGGGAAAGCCGGGTAATTTTCAGGTCCTGTTGAGACGAAGGCCTCGTTATGTGAACGAGGATCTGTGTGTGGCTTGTAGGGCCTGTGCCTCCTATTGCCCTTACAACCGTCTCAATCCCTTTGATGAGAATCTGTCTACGGCGAAGGCCATAGATGTTCTGTGTCCTCAGACTGTCCCTGCTGCTGCCGTTGTGGACAGGGAGAGCTGTCTCTATTTTCAAAACAAGTGTGCAATTTGCCTACCTGTTTGCCAAGCCAAAGCAATCGATTTCAAGCAAAAAAGGAAAAAGGCTCTCGCACGAGTAGGGGCAATTATCCTCACTACGGGCTATGAAACCTTTGATGCCAGCCGCATCAAGCAATATGGTTACGGCCGGATGAAAAATGTTGTCACTAGCATCGAGTTTGAGCGACTGCTCAATGCTGACGGGCCTTTCCATGGAGAAGTGCTGAGATACTCTGACCGAAAAGTCCCCAAGAGAATTGCTTGGCTTCAGTGTGTGGGTTCAAGGGACAGAAGATCAGGGCACTCTTATTGCTCGGGTATCTGTTGTACTTATGCCCTGAAACACATCATCTTAACCAAAAACCACTATCCGGACACTCGGATTGCGATTTTCCACAATGACATACGAACCTATGGCAAAGGATTCGAAATTCTATACAGACGAGCTGAACAATTGCAAGATGTTCGGTTCATCAAAAAGCGAGTGCCCGCTATCAAAGAAAATCCCGAGAACCATAACCTGATCCTCAGCTATTTTTCAGACACGAAAACCGTTGAAGAAGAATTTGAAATGGTGGTGCTTTCTGTGGGCATTAGCCCTGGACAAGCAAACGAATCCCTGAGCCAGATCTTCGGACTGGAATTGAATGAGCACGGCTTTTTCAAAACCGATAACTTTTACCCCAACGGAGGAAACGGTCGTTGCGGTATCTATCCTGGGGGTACTCTTATCGGACCTATGGACATCCCGGATTCCATCAGTTCCGCAACAGGTGCCGTTTCCTTGGCTGCCCAATTGCTTGCCGAGCAGCGTGGGATTCTAGCAAAGCCCAAGACCTTTCCTGAGGAAAGGTCAGTAGAAAGGGAAGAACTCAGGATAGGTGTGTTTGTTTGCCACTGTGGCACGAACATCGCGGGCGTGGCCAATATCGGTGCTCTGGTTGAACACGCCTCATCCCTGGAAAACGTGGTCCACTTTGAAGCGCAGCTGATATCATGTGCAGCTGATTCCTGTGGGAAAATCTTGGAAATCATCAAAGAAAAGAAACTGAACCGCGTTGTGGTGGCTGCTTGCACCCCCCGTGATCATGCGGAAGTGTTTCAGGAGACGTTACGCCAGGGAGGGCTGAATCCCTACCTTTTGGAAATGGCCAATATCAGGGAGCACTGCACGTGGGTTCATTCGTTTGAAAAGGAAGAGGCTACACAAAAGGCTAAGGATTTAATTTCAATGGCGGTTGCAAAAGCCCGAAATCTTGTGCCTCTCAGGGAAGTTGAGTTACCGGTGAATCCGAGGTGTCTCGTTTTAGGGGGTGGACTGGGTGGGATGAAGGCTGCGCTTTCTGTGGCCGGACAGGGCTTCGAGGTTTACTTGGTGGAAAAAGAACAAGAGCTGGGCGGAAACCTAAGGCACCTCCATTATACTATTGAAGGCAAAGCGATTGAACCCTTCCTG
Organism: Desulfobacteraceae bacterium; assembly: GCA_020349865.1. The sequence goes on along the minus strand of CP070700.1, from coordinate 1,116,528 downwards.
CAAGAGCTTATCCAAGAGGTGAAAAACAAAGGAAACATCAAAGTCTACCAAGGATATGAACTCAAATCCTTTTCAGGACATGTGGGCAATTACCGAAGTATCATTGAAGTATCCACCGACGGTGGCAGACGCGATGGACAATGGGATGAACCCATAGAACTGGACCATGGCACTGTCATTTTGGCTACCGGTGGAAAGCCTCTTGTGCCGAGCGAATATAGCTACGGTAAAAGTGGTAAGGTGTTGATACAACAGGAATTTGAAAATATGCTGACTTCCCAGCCTAAGGCCAAATTACTCCTTCGGGTGGCAATGATTCAGTGCGTGGGGGCTCGGAACCAAGAAAGGCCCTATTGCAGTCGTATTTGCTGTGAAACGGCCTTAAAGAATGCTTTGAAACTCAAAGAACTGAACCCAGAAACGGATATTACGGTCTTTTACCGTGACCTTCGAGCATATGGATTCTTAGAGGATTACTACACCAAGTCACGTGAAGCGGGGATCTCTTTTATCCGTTATTCTACAGATAAGCCGCCAAGGGTTGACATTAGCGGGGAAGACGTTCAATTGAGCTTCCACGATCCTGTACTAAACTTGAAAGGAGATATGCACCCTGATTTGGTGGTGCTCAGCACACCTATTGTTACAAATGGAAACCAGGAACTTGCGCAACTGCTCAGGGTACCTCTCACCACAGAGGGTTTCTTCATGGAAGCCCACATGAAATTAAGACCTTTGGATTTCAATACGGATGGCATGTTTCTATGCGGAATGGCCCATTATCCTAAAAACATTTCAGAAACCATCAGCCAAGCCAATGGCGCAGCCGCCCGTGCTGCAACCATACTGTCAAAGAAGACGGTAGTGTCCAGTGGCGCTGTTGCTGAGGTGAGAGAAGCACTTTGCAGTGCCTGCGGGCTCTGCGAGAAAGTGTGTCCTTACAGTGCCATTGGACTGCAGGAATCCACCGAGGGTAAGGTAGCCCGTGTGATCCCTGTTCTCTGCAAAGGATGCGGGGTCTGTGCCTCCAAATGTCCTACCGGGGCCATTACCCACAACCATTTCACAGATAAGCAGATTTTGGCCCAGGTGGATACGGCCTTCAGCGTCCCCCTGATAAAGGAAAAGCCGAAGATTTTAGCGTTTCTCTGTCATTGGTGTGGGTATGCGGGGGCAGACCTTGCCGGTGTGTCCCGTCTCCAGTATGCCACCAATGTCAGGGATGTCAGGGTGATGTGTTCGGGTCGTATTCACTCCAAATTTATTTACGAGGCGTTTTTGAAGGGCATGGACGCAGTGATCGTAGTGGGATGTCATATGCAAGACTGTCACTACATAACAGGTGTGCAGCATACATTAATGGCCATACCCTCCACCCAGAAGACATTAGAGAAGATAGGCATTGAGCCTGAAAGACTGAAGCTGGAATTCTGCTCTGCAGCAGAAGGTGCGAAATATGCCTCGGTAATTAATGAGTTTTCTACGATAATCAGCAAACTGGAGAAGTTGACATTGAATGAAAAACAGAAAGAGAAGTTACTGAAGCTGAAGGAAAAAAGACAAAAGTAAAGAAAGTAAATAAAATCATGGCTGGGTGATCGTGGCTTTTACCTGATTCCCTCTTTGTGAGGCAAGGGGAGAGGAAGTTCGAATCGTGTTTTTCAGTATTACCTTATACATATCGGTTGCAATTTTTTTGCTGAGCCTGGTCTACAAGGTGTTTACTTGGTTCAGGTACAAGACCAGTATCGAGTCGAAGAATTTCTCTGCTCTAGAGCGGATGACTTCAACCATAAACGGCATGATCAAGACCGTATTCAGTGAAAAAATCATCGTTCTCGCTAGAGTATTTGTTCTTGATATTCTCTTTCAGGGGCGGCTGCTGAAAGTAGATCCGCTGCGATGGGTTGCCCATATGTTCATGTTTTTTGGGTTCACCCTGTTGCTTCTGATGCATGGTCTGGACAGCATCATAACAGAAACGCTTTTCCGGAACTACTATTCCACGGTAAATCCGTTCATGTTTCTGAGGGATCTGTTTGGTTTCATGGCCATTATCGGTGTCGGTATGGCCATCTATCGTCGGATCAAAGTCAAGCCCCTTCGGTTCAGGAACAATTCCATGGACATTTACACCATCGTTATTTTCGCGGTCGTAATGGTTTCCGGCATTTTTCTTGAGGGTGCCAAAATCGCTTCATATGATCGATATCAGGAGATGGTCTCTGAGTGGACCGATGATTTGAACGAGACAGAACAAAGGGCTCTGGAGTCTGTGTGGGCAAAAGATTTCGGTGTCGTCTCACCGACGATTAAGACACCGTTCGACCAAGACCTTTTGCAGGCAGGTTTTGAAATCCATGAGGTTAACTGTGCGGCATGTCATTCACGTCCTCAGTATGCTTTCCTGGGTTATGCCACAGCAAAAATCATAAACCCGGTGGCGCGGAACATGGAAAAAGCGGGGCTTCCGAACATTTTATGGACAGTCCATTTCCTGGCGTGCTTTGTCGGGCTGGCCTACCTGCCTTTTAGCAAGCTTTTTCATATCATAGCCAGTCCGCTGTGTTTAATGTGCAATGCCGTCATGACGAATTCGCAGCATTCTGACCGGGCATCCCTTGCCACAAAACAGGCCTTTGAATTGGATGTCTGTACTCATTGCGGGCTCTGTACGAGCAGGTGCTCAGTGGGTATTGCGGTGGAGGTGATCCATAACCAAAACATTTTGCCCTCCGAAAAGTTGGGCGCTTTGAAACGATGGGTTTCTGGAAAGATTACCTCTAGGGAGGATTTGCAGGCTCTTCTGGAGGGAACCTATTTGTGTACCAATTGTGACCGGTGCACCGAAGTCTGTCCGGTTGGGATTAATTTAAAGGATCTTTGGGTTAGTGTCAGAGAAAACCTCTTTCAAACCGCTGCCCCTGAACCGCTGGCCCTTTCCCCGTTCTCCTTTGTCAGGGGACTCTTGAGAGAGGAGATAGACCAAGGGAACTACCAAAATCCTGTGTCTCTAACAAAGCAAGCCCTTACGGACGGACTGAAGCAAGAGACACTTACTGATCTATCGGCTCTCCCGCAACCCGTAAAAGAGTTTAAAAGAACGGTCTCCCTCTCCCAGGATGCGAAAACCTATTCAGCATGCTTTGGATGCGAGACGTGCACCAGCGTTTGTCCTGTGGTGGCAAATTATGAAAATCCTGTAGAAGTTTTGGGGCTTCTCCCTCACCAGATTATGCATTCCATAGGGCTGGGATTGAAAGATCTAGTTTTCGCTTCGAGGATGCCATGGGACTGCCTCACCTGCTATCTCTGTCAGGAACACTGTCCACAGAGGGTTCAGATTACGGAAGTGTTATACGAAATTAAACAACTTGCCGTCGAGCAGCGACGACACCAGTTGGCCGCTGATGGAGCTGAAAAGCCCGGATAAAAAGTTTAGCAAGCGCTGAGAAAGGTGCACACTCCTAAGGGAAACGAAATGAAGCTTGCGTTTTTTTGGGCTGTAACATTTCTGAACGTCTTGAGCAATATTCGGCATGGGGTTTGATGGAAAAAGCCTGGTATTAACAGAATAGGTTGTGCAATTAAGAAATGGTGAAATTTCTAAAACAAACAAGGAGGGCCAACTCATGATCAGGGTAAAGAGGATTGAGCCACTGGTGATAGCGGTAAAGAGCTTGGAAAAAGCAATCCCTTTTTTTAAGGAAATACTTGGCGCCCAAAGCGCCCCTCCGTTCCCCGAGGATGACTATTTAATGGGACAGTTCACCATTGGCGAAAGCATGATAGAGTTGCTCGAACCGGTAGATCCTAATGGACCCGTTGCTAAATTTCTCGAGCGAAAAGGAGAGGGGGTTTATGCAGTAAATATTCAAGTAGAGGATCTAGATGAGGCAATAGCTGAGCTTCAGTCCAGAGGCTTGAAGATCCTACATAAACGCGATTACGAACCGCCCCAATCATCGCTTAAAGGTACAATATGGACTCGGCTGGCATTCATCCATCCGAGAGAAACATTCGGAGTCCTTTTCATATTCGGGGAAACAAAAGACTAGCGGCTCGACTGCGAACATATTTGCAGATGCTGTCAATCAGGTTTTCTGTTTTGTCAGTTAGCGGTGACCTGGAAATGGATTCGCATGACGTTTTTATGATTGATGCAGGCGGCACATCGGAAGTTTGTAACTGGGCTTGATGGGTAATCCAGGACAAGCTTATTGGAGGTAAAATAATGCAATATGGCTGGACGGGTATCAATTTGGAAATAGATTTATCCCAAGGCAACATTGAAAAAAAAGAGGGTGACCTCGAATCAGCTAAAACTTATCTGGGGGGAAAGGGTACGAATGCCAAGCTGTTATGGGAAAGAGTTGCTCCTGAAGTCTCCCCCTTTTCTCCAGATAATGCATTGATACTTGGTACTGGCCTTTTAACTGGCACAATCGTCCCCAGCGCTAACCGACTTTGTATTACCTACAAGTCCCCGGTGACCAATATGCACGCATATTCTGCGGTGGGAGGGTTTCTGGGGCCAGAAATAAAATATGCTGGATATGACACAGTCGTTATTTCTGGAAAATCTCCTAATCCCGTATATCTATGGATAAACGATAACAAAGTGGAAATTCGTGATGCCGCTCATCTATGGGGGAAAGGTACGCATGAAACTCAAACAATCTTGCGAGAGGAATTGAGCAATAACAAAGTTCAAATCGCGTGTATTGGCCCCGCTGGTGAAAACAAGGTGCTGGCCTCAAGTATAGAACACAGCACCGGAGCGAGTGCGAGTCGAGGAGGAGCGGGTGCCATTATGGGAGACAAGAATCTAAAGGCGATAGCCGTCTATGGAACAAAAGATGTCAATATTGCTAACCCCCAAAAACTTTCCGAATTATGTGAGCAGATTCTTAAGAGAACAGGCCCATTGAGGGAATTTTTTGAAAATCTTGCATATGACCTTAATCGGTTCGAGATGGTCACCGGGTATTACGGAAACTTAAATCAAAGATATGCTGATATTCCCCCCTCTGAGTTTAAGCAAGCCATTAAGGATGCTGGCAAGAAGTGCCAGGCATTTATTGATAGAACAAAGACGAGGGAAGTCGCTTGTTATAATTGTGGACTCAGATGCAAGCACACATATCCTCGTGCGGACGGCGGATACGCTTACATAAAGTGCCAATCTTGGTGGTCGTTTATGGTCTCCTCTAAAATAATTGATTATGACTTTGCTTTAAAGTGTTTTAGCTTGTGCGAGGAATATGGGCTGGACGCGGTGGCAATTCCACGCTGTATTGCTTTTGCAATAGATCTATACGAAAATGGCATTTTGACCAAAGCAGACACTGATGGAATGCATTTAGAATGGGGCAACAAGGAAATTATCTTATCACTAATCGATAAAATCGCCCGGAGAGAGGGGGTTGGAGATATATTGGCAGATGGTATTTATAGAGCAGCCCGTAAGATTGGCAAAGGTGCTGAAAAATACGCTTATCACACCAAGAAAGTAGAACTAATTGTTAGTCCAAGTGGTTTTTTTTCGCCCTATTATGCCTTAACCCAATCGATTAGTGATAGGGCAGATCCTACTCGGAATATGAGCTACATCTGCCAAGAGATAATGTTCCGCCCCAGGGAGGAGAAAGAAGCTTACATCAAGAGCGGTTTTTCCATATACCCCAAGGAGTTTGAAAAATACGTCTTATCCGAATTTGATTGGGACGGAGTTGATTATGAAGAGCGTTGCCAGTTTATTACTTATGACGAGGAAATCTTTACCCTTACAGATTTGACCGGGCTTTGCAATTTTTGGACGATATTCTTTCCTTATCCACCTATAAATAGTCGCGCTTTGATGGCAGATTTGATTTCATGTACGACCGGTGTGGACTTTGACGAAACTGAAATAACCAAGATAGCTAAAAAAATAGTGGCTCTTGTCAGAGCCTATAATGTAAGAACAGGCATAAAAAGAAAAGATGATACCGTACCCAAAATATTTTTTCAAAGAACCCCGCGCCCGCCGATGAAAAAGTTAGACCCCAATATTTTCAATAAGTGGATTGATAAATATTACAAATTAAGGGGATGGAATAGAGAAGGCATTCCTACTAAAGAGATATTGGAGGAATTGGATCTGGACTATGTCAAAGGAGACTTAATACGAAGGATGATTATATAATCGATTAATCTAAAAAAGAAAAAGGGGGACGTCCATAAATATATAAATAACTCACTTTTGAATCCGAACCCAATGTTGACTTCATAAAAACGGAATGCTAAAAAACCGAAAACATTTTTCATGCGCTCACCCAAACACGAGGAAGCCATGAACTGAATTCAAGAAACCCCAGCTTGTAAAATAAGGGTTGGGATATTTGGGTTACGCTTTATAGTGGATTATTGATCTCAAGTCGATTTTCGGGGATTTTTTCCTTTCCTATCAAAATCATCTTGGGTAATCTATCCACCACAACGATGATTTGAAACTTATCAATAGTAAGGTTAAAAAGAATCGAGGCGTGTATCGTGACCTCAAGATTTAAAAAGGTTTATCAGTTCAAAGTAACACTGAAAAGCATGCGACCGCCGATCTGGCGAAGAATTCAAGTCCCGGGCAATTACAGTTTTTGGGATCTGCATGTCGCCATTCAGGATGCTATGGGTTGGACTGATACCCATCTGCATGTTTTTGAGATTATCAATCCGAGAAAGGATTTTAAAGAAGAGATTGGAATTCCTGATGAAGAATTCGGTTCGGATGGCCCGCGCGTGCTTGCGGGTTGGAAAAAGAAGATTTCGAAATACTTTACAGCCCGAAACAATGAGGCTATTTATATTTATGACTTTGGAGACGACTGGCAGCACACAGTCAAGTTCGAAAAAATCCTTGATAGAGATAAAAATGTACAGTATCCACTTTGCCTCACCGGAAAACGTGCCTGTCCGCCCGAGGATTGTGGAGGGATTTGGGGTTATCAGGAGTTATTGGAAATTCTTTCTGATTCCGGACATGAAGAATACGAAGAAAGAATCGAGTGGCTTGGTGAGGATTTTGATCCCGAACATTTTGACGTAAAAGAAATTCATTTTGATGATCCTAAAGATCGTTGGGATTATGCACTTGGAGATGATGTCGATTGGAGTGAAGACGAGATAGCCACAGAAAACGATGAAATATTCAGAGAATTGCGCGTATTTCAACGCGAACAAATGTACGAAATTTGGCAGAAGGCCAAGCGTTCTGATTTAGAAGATCTTGATTCTGAACAAAGACGTCTTGCCCGGATCATGCTCGAACACGAAGATGAATTCTTTAACGCGTTTGAATTCGCTGATGTGACTGCTGAAAGTGAATATGATCCAGATACAGATGTTAATCCATTTTTACATACTTATATTCATTTAGCTGTTGAAACTCAGATAGAAAAGAAAGACCCTATTGAATCCTACCAGTTTTATAATGCCATGCGGAAAAAGAATTGCTCTCACCATAATGCAATTCATTTGATCGGTGCGATATTCATTCCTTTTATGTTCAACACCTTGAAATACAAAAAGCCTTTTGATCTGGATGCCTTTAAAACGTTGTTGAAAAAATATAAAAACCGCCATCCTAATAAAATATTGGATTTACTGGATAGCGAATCGATCCTTCCTGAATGAACCAAGGATAATTAGGGAAAATGAGGGTACGAAGGAAGATATGAAAATCGATCAAGTCGCAGCTCATATTTACTACCTCGATTCGAGGAATTTCATTTCTAACAGCGTCAGCGGTGTCTACTTGGTTGTTGGGGACGGCATCACCCTCATTGAAACGAGTGTCAGCCTCATGGTGCCACACATATTTGAGGCCGTTCGCAGAATTGGTTACAGACCCGAAGACATCAAGCGATCAATTGTCACCCATATTCATCTCGACCATGCTGGAGCGACCGGTTATCTCTCACGCTGTCTCCCACAGATGCGGGTTTATGTACACGAACGGGGTGCCAGGCATCTGATTGATCCTTCCAAGTTGATAAAGAGTGCCGAGATAGTTTATGGGAACCTAGAGAAGATCATCGCCATTCACGGAGAAATCCTTCCCGTCGCTTTCGAGAATGTGGTACCTGTGCTCGACCATGAGCTGGATATTGGATCTAACGTGGGTTTGAAACTATTTGACGCCCCCGGGCATGCACCTCACCATCTTTGCGTATTTGAACCAGAATCCGGCTGCCTGTTTGCAGGAGAGGCGCTGGGACATTTCTACCCTGAGTCGCAGACGTTGAGCCCAGCCGTCGCTCCGCCGGGATTTGATTATGATGCCTCCAAAAGCACCATTGAAAAAATCAAAAGGATTCAGCCGCGTATTCTTTGCTTTTCACAGTTTGGCTACCATTATGACGCAGCTCCTGTCATTGACGAATCCATGCGACTGCTTGACGCATGTTATCAATTCGTTAAAACGAGGATCGAGCAAGGAATGCCCACCGAAAAGATAATCGAAGACTTGTCGCAGCACATCTCCCGAAACAGAGGTGCTCGTGATACCCCTGTCTGGGAGATATTCGCTGCAACCGTGCTGGGGTTTCAGGCCTACTTCCAGCGCACAGGAAACATTGTGTCTCCTCCATGAGAAAGGAAAGGTGTTAATATGGATTTTACCCAGACGCGATACGAAATTGATAGGTGCATTGCCAGGGTTACCCTTTATCGCCCCGATAAACTCAATGCTTTCACTCCGACCATGCGAAAAGAACTTGTTGAAATTTTTTCTCGTATCGATCAGGACGACACCGTGCGGGTGGCGGTGGTTACCGGCGCCGGCAAAGCCTTTTGTGTTGGAGCAGACCTGTCCTCCGGCGGCTCAGCCTTTGATCGTACTTTGCAACAAGGCCAAAGAGTCCAGATGCGCGATCATCGGGACGGCGGTGGTCAAGTTTCACTGGCAATTTTCAATTGTCGCAAACCGGTGATTGCTGCCATAAACGGTCATGCGGTGGGCGTGGGCATAACTATGACCCTGCCCATGGACATTCGTGTCGCAGCGGAGGACGCCAAAATCGGGTTTGTATTCACACGGCGCGGTGTCATCCCCGAAGCATGCTCTACCTGGTTTTTACCTCGTATCGTTGGTATTTCTAAGGCCGCGGAGCTCATGTACACGGGCCGGGTATTCCGCGCAGTGGATGAAGCAAACTCAGGACTTTTCAGTGCTGTCGTGCCTCGCGCTCAGGTTCTCCCTCAAGCAATGGCTCTAGCTGAAGAGATTGCGGAAAACACATCCGCGGTGTCCGTGGCCCTCACGAGGGCACTTTTGTGGCGAGGTCTTGTCGAAGATGATCCTCACGCTGTTCATCTCATAGAGTCACGGTGTTTCTATTGGCTGGGCCAGCAGAAAGACGCCCATGAAGGAATTCAAAGCTTTCTCGAAAAACGACC
>CP070700.1:1102581-1106993 GCA_020349865.1 Desulfobacteraceae bacterium | reverse complement strand
TCCTGTGGCAATTGTCTCTTTATGTTCATGCCCGGGTTCTCTAAAATGAACGTGCATATCAATAAGGCCGGGAATAACAAGCTTGTTGGACGCATTGATTGTCCTCATTCCCGGTATGTCATCTTTAAATGACCCTGAAGGCAGGATTTTGGCTATTTTCGCCCCTTTAATTATCAAATCAGCCTTTTTTACGACCCCTCTAACAGGATCAACAATCTCCCCATCTCTGATCCACATCACCACGCTTTGATCCTCCAACACGCCAAACAGAAAAACCTCCTTGCCATCAAATCGGCAAGGAGGTTTTTTTGTAGCTCCCACATGCATTCATAGTTGAATCAGGCTATTGACAATCAACAGCCATTTTGTAGATTTTCACATGTCTTAAGAAACCAAAATACAAGCCTTAAAGGTATCTAATCTGAAAGCATTATCTAAATAAACTCAGTCATTCTCATTCTTTTAAGGCGCCTTTTTGTCTGGAGCTTGAACCTCCCCTATTTTCCCATCTTTCCCAGTCGCAACATTCCTGGATGCATCAGGAGATATTTTTTTGGCCTCTGCCTTTTTCTCAGTCTTTGTGCCGGCGGCCTTACCCGTCTTTGTTTTCTTGGCCTTTTTCTTGCCCGGCTTCTTTCCTTCCTCGAGGAGCAGAAGTTGAATAATGGAAACGGCCGCCCCATCCCCTTTTCGGGTGCCTTTCTTGATAACTCTCACATAACCGCCTTGTCTGTCAAGACACCTGTCCTTAAGCTCATCAAACAGCCTGTGCGTTACTTCCTTGTCCTGAATATAGGCAAGTGCCTGGCGTCTTGCGTGAAGATCACCCCGTTTGGCTAAGGTGATCATTTTTTCAGCTACTGGCCGTAACGCTTTTGCCTTGGAGTCGGTTGTAACTATCTGCTCATATTTGAATAGGGAAGTCACCATATTCCTCAGCATAGCCCTGCGGTGACTTGGATTGCGCCCTAATTCCTTGCCTGCCTTTCTATGCCTCATTTATCTGTGCCCTCTTCCTTTTCTTCGCCTTCATCCTGTTCTCCGGCCGGGGGAAAATGATCCAGTTTCATTCCCAAAGAAAGCCCCATTTCTTCAAGTATAGCTTTGATCTCATTGAGAGACTTTCTTCCGAAATTCTTTGTTTTTAACATCTCAGATTCTGTCTTTTGAACCAACTCGCCGATCAGTGTGATATTCGCATTCTTCAAACAATTCGCAGAACGCACAGAAAGTTCTAGCTCAGAGACTGGCCTGAAGAGATTTTCATTTAGTTTCTCTTCCTTTTCTTCTTCCTCCTCCTCCACTGGCTCTGGTTCTTCTTCAAAATTGATAAACGGCGCCATCTGTTCCTTGAGTATTTTTGCCGCATAAGCCACCGCATCTTCAGGAAGCACACTCCCATCGGTCCAAACTTCTAATGTCAACTTGTCGTAATCGGTAATCTGCCCCACCCGGGCGTTTGTCACCACATGATTAACTTTCAGAATCGGCGAAAAAACCGCATCCATGGGTATGACACCAATAGGCTGATCTTTAGATTTGATCCTTTCAAAAGGGACATAACCCTTTCCTGTCTTAACAACCATCTCCATACTTAGTTTTGCTTCCTTGTTCAGAGAAGCTATGTGCTGATCGGGATTCAGTATCTCCACCAAGCCATGGGTCTCAATATCCCCCGCCTTAGCCATTCCCTCTCCCTCTTTGGAAAGGTGGATCACTGCCTCTTCACCATCTTCAATTTTCAGCCGAATCTCCTTGAGGTTCAATATGATATCTGTTACATCCTCGATCACTCCAGGAATAGTGGAAAATTCGTGAAGTACACCGTCAAATTTAACGGAAACAATTGCAGCTCCCTGCAATGATGAGAGCAAGATCCGCCTCAACGCATTACCGATTGTGATCCCAAATCCTCTTTCGAGCGGCTCACAAACGAATTTCCCATATGCATCTGTAGAGCTCTCTTGATGGATCTCAACCCGTTTTGGCTTAATTAATTCCCGCCAATTTTTACTTTTTAAATCTACCAAAAGGGCCTCCCTTTTCCATTGATGATTAACACTGAAAAATTTTCAATCGTCAATAGCCAATAATCAATCACAAGTTAGTTTGCTTCGTTTATCCCGCTATGCCGGGTGGTTGTGTGAGGCAAGGGCACCAAGCCCAAGAAAAATTCGCCTAATTTAAGTTAGTTACAAAATCAAACATATCCCAGCATCTATTTCGAGTACAGTTCGATAATAAGTTGTTCCTGAATAGGCATTGTAATATCTTCCCGGTTAGGCAAACCTTTCAAAGTTCCCTTGAATTTTTCCTTTTCAACTTCGATCCAATTTGGAATACCTCTTCTGACGACCGTTTCCATTGCTTCCAGAAGCTGAGAGATTTTACGGCTTTTTTCTTTTACCTCAACCACATCTCCTGGCCTTACCTTGTAAGAAGGAATATTGGCCTTCTTATTGTTAACCAAAAAATGATTGTGTCTAACCATTTGTCTTGCCTGATTTCTTGAATTGGCAAAACCCATTCTGTAGACAATATTGTCAAGGCGGGATTCAAGAAAAACCAAGAGGTTAGTACCAGTAATCCCCTTTTGCCTATCTGCCCGGGAATAATAGCCTCTGAACTGCTTTTCCAGGACACCATAGATCCTCTTAACTTTCTGCTTCTCCCTGAGCTGAACTCTGTAATCCGAAGGTTTTCCCCCTCGCCTCTGGCCATGTTGCCCTGGCGCATACGGTCTTCTCTCAAAAGCGCATTTATCGCCGTAGCAACGATCCCCCTTTAAAAACAATTTTAGGTTCTCCCGCCGGCATAACCTGCACATTGAACCGACATATCTGGCCAATATAGCCCCTCCTTAATCAGTTGATCTAAAATATCTAATATGAATTAAAATACTTAAAATTATTTTGAATTGTTTTAATAAAACAATGACCCTTCCCTGCTGCATTAGAGCACCTTAGATACTTTTAGCTCACTATAGTTCAGTTCACTTATACCCTTCGCCTCTTGGGAGGGCGGCATCCATTGTGAGGTATTGGAGTTACATCCCGGATAACACTCACGGTCAACCCTTCTACTTGAAGAGCGCGGAGCGCTGCTTCTCTTCCCACGCCCGGGCCTTTCACGCGCACTTCAGCTACTTTCATTCCCTGCTCCATTGCCTGTCTGATGGCATCACGGGCAGCGAGTTGAGCAGCAAAAGGGGTGCTTTTTCGCGAACCCTTGACCCCCCCCCGGCCAGCACTTGACTGGGCAATGACGTTTCCGCCGGGATCAGTGATGGTGACAATAGTGTTATTAAAAGTGGACTGAATATGGACAATCCCGCTGGGGATATTCTTCTTATCCTTTTTTGCCTTGCCTTTCTTTCTTACGGTTTTAGCCATCCTTTTTCCTCAGAATGCTCTATTTTTTTCTCTTCCCCATGACGGCCCTTCGAGGGCCTTTTCTCGTTCTGGCATTTGTACTGGTCCTCTGGCCTCTAACCGGGAGACCTCTTCTATGCCTTAGCCCGCGATAAGCGCCCAAATCCATTAGCCTTTTTATGTTAATGGATACTTCGCGCCTAAGATCTCCTTCAACTCGGTATTTCTCGTCAATAATTTTCCGGATTGCGGTAACTTGCTCAGCAGTGATTTCATCCGTTTTTGTGTCCCAGTCGATTCCCGCCTCAGCAAGTATCTTCTGAGAAGAACTCTTGCCTATACCGTAAATATAGGTCAAAGCAATCTCTATCCGTTTTGCCCTTGGTAAATCAACTCCCGCAATTCTTGCCAATCTCTACTCCCTTTCTCAACAATTTGATATTCGGGAACTTCTGTTCACCCGCGCTCAACCAATCACCCTTGTCTTTGCTTATGGCGGGGGTTTTCACAGATCACTCGCACAGTTCCTTTTCGTTTTATGATCTTGCATTTATTACACATCTTTTTAACCGACGGTCGCACTTTCATGAGCCAAAAAACCTCCGCTTAACCGGACATCATACTATTTTTCGCCGCGATAGACTATTCGTCCCCTTTTTAGATCGTATGGAGACAGCTCAACTACCACCTTGTCTCCTGGAAGGATCTTTATGAAATGCATCCTCATCTTACCGGAGATATGGCCTAAAACTCGATGCCCATTATTGAGTTCTACCCTGAACATGGCATTGGGCAAGGTTTCGATCACAACCCCTTCAACTTCAATCGCCTCTTCCTTTGCCGCCATATCGTCTTCCTAAAAGATCAACTTTCTAAAAAGCCACCTTTAGTTACCTTCCCCTGCCAAATCCCTTTTTCATGAAACCTTCATAGTGCCGCGTCAACATGTGTGATTCAATCTGGTTTGTGGTGTCCATCGCCACGCCAACGACAATTAAAAGGGCGGTTCCGCCGAAATAAAATGGAACGTTTAATTGATAG
>CP070700.1:1097142-1102481 GCA_020349865.1 Desulfobacteraceae bacterium | reverse complement strand
TGACCTCTTTGTCCCCGCTCGACCACAAAACATAAAACTCTTCAGATTTTGCCGGATTTTCTGTCATAATAATTTCCTCCTTTCTGCTTGCTCAGCACATAGTGTGCCATAGAGAACTGTTTTGGACCTTAGATAATATTCCTTGAATTTCAGTTTGTTAGGTGACAAATCCACTGCGCTGATCTTCTGTAGTCATCCTGGAAAACTTGAAAACGCGCTCAATTGGAATGACATATAGAGAAAAAGGTCAATTAATCAGATAGTTATGCAATATCATACCATTTTGGAACGGTCCATTTTGGCTGTCTTGCCTAGTGCCTTCCATAAATGCGACAGTTTTCTCAAGGTCAAGGAAGACGAGGATTTTAACCACAGGAATACATTGAAGTATTTCGAGGATTAAAATCCGAATCTGACGCAGAGATTGGGGAAAATAGACATTTATGGATGGGCACTAAATTGCTTCGTCTATTTTTCTCCACAGGTCATCCCGCCCTTGCCTGGTTTTTGCAGAAAACACTGTTGGGCCGGTAGAGAAAATTTCTCCAATTTGACGCCCGATCAACTGAGATCTCGTTCGCGCCTGTTGGCGTGACAACTTATCAGCCTTGGTAAGGACAGGGATGGCGGGTATACCATAGTATTTTAACCACGTTAGCAACTGTATGTCACCCGAGGTCGTGTCCCTTCTTATGTCAAGTATTACTACAACCGCCCTTAGATTTGATCGTTTGTCAAGGTAAGTCTCCACCATGTGCTGCCAGGATTTTTTGACTTTGATGGGAACCCTGGCATAGCCATATCCTGGTAAATCAACGAAGTACAACCGGTTATCAACACTGAAGAAATTAATCGACTGGGTTCTCCCCGGTCTGGAACTTGTCCTGGCGAGCCCTTTCCGGTTGAATAAGATGTTTATAAGAGAGGACTTGCCCACATTTGAGCGGCCTGCAAAAGCAATTTCCGGCTTGTCTGGTGGTGGGTACTGGCTTTCACGAAAGGCACTTGTAAGAAATACGACATTCATTTAACGGTTATTCAAGAAGTTTTCCAGCCTTTTCAACCCTACTTCTATATTTGCCATGGAATTTGCATAAGAAAGCCTGAGATAGCCCTCAGCGTTCTGTCCGAAATCAACCCCTGGACTCACACCGACACCTGCTTTTTCAAGGATTTCAAAGGCAAGTTCATAGGAACTGTTGCAAAGGTGTTTTGCATTAACTAAAACATAAAAGGCCCCGGACGGTTCCACAGTAAGGCCAAATCCCAGTTCTTTGAGTCTCCCAATCATGTACTTGCGTCGTTTATTGTATATGGCTTTCATTTGCTCCACATCTGCCCTGGCCTTGGTCAGAGCGGCCAGGCCGGCCCACTGCGAGATACTGTTCGCCGATATGAAAAAATTCTGTTGCACCTTTTGCAGAGGGCGCACAAATTCAGAAGGAGCAATAACATAACCCAGACGCCAGCCGGTCATGGCGTAAAGCTTGCTAAACCCGTTTAGCACGAACGCATTACGGGTAAACTCTAAGATCGAATGCTCCTTATCTCCGTAAACCAGTCCATGATAAATTTCATCTGATACAACAGGAGGGCCCAAGCCGGCTATCTCTTCCATTCGCTCGCTTGAGAGTAAGTTCCCGGTGGGATTTGAAGGAGAATTAATAAGGATGGCCCTGGTCCTTTGGCCCATTTTTTTCTTGATCTCTTCCGGTCTTAACTGAAAACCATCTTCTTCGTAGGCATTTACAAAGGTGGGTTTTGCTCCCAGGAAATTACCAAAGTTGGGGTAGCAAGGATAGTGGGGATCAGACATAATGATTTCATCCCCCATCTCCAAAAGGGCCGAAAAGATCATAAAGAGCGCCGGAGACGTGCCGGAGGTAACTAAGATCTGCCCCGGATCAATATGAACCCCATACTTTTCATGGTAATTTTCACAGATGGCTTCTCTTAGCTCAAGGATTCCGAGGCTGTGGGTGTAATGGGTTTCGCCCTTTTTCAAGGCATCCCGAGCCGCTTCACAGATGCACTGGGGAGTTGGGAAATCAGGTTCACCAACTTCAAGGTGAATGATATGACGTCCCTGCCTTTCAAGTTCATGGGCCTTTTCAAGGACTTCCATGACTATGAATGGAGGGATTTCTTGTGCCCGATTACTAACCTTTTTCATTCCTATATTCATATAAGTTCACCTATCAAAAAAACCTTCATATTCTACCTGCCGAATCCTTCATACCAATCAAATAAGCTTATTCAAGGAGTATTCGATGATCCCTTGCGCACCCGCTTCAATTAATTGAGGTATTAAGTCTCTGACGGTTCTTATATCGACGACCGCTTCTACCGAGACCCAGTTAGAGTTGTAAAGCCCTGCCACAGTCGGGGCATTCAAGCTCGGTAGAATGTTGATCACTGCTTCCAGTTTTTTCACAGGGGCATTCATTTTCAATCCAACCATATTTTCTGCCCGAAGCGCACCCTTGAGAAGTAAAACGATTTGCTCGATCTTGGCCTTTTTCCAGGGGTCCTTATATGACTCCCTGTTGGCGATCAATTGAGTATTAGAACTCATGAATTCATGGATGATTTTCAGGCCGTGTGCCCTGATTGTGCTTTCGGTTTCTGTTACTTCCACAATGGCATCGGCAAGACCTGATACAACCTTTGCTTCTGTGGCGCCCCATGAAAACTCTATCTTCACCTCGATATTTCTCTCTTTGAAATACCTTTTAGTAAAATTCACTAACTCTGTTGCGATCTTCTTTCCTTGAAGGTCTTCGAGACGCTCTAAATTAGAATCAGCTGGTACGGCCAGAACCCAACGGGCCGGTTTTTGGCTCGTTTTGGAATAGATCAGGTCATCCACCACCACTACATCCGATTCGTTCTCTTCGATCCAATCCCTGCCAGTGAGGCCGGCGTCAATGGTCCCGTTTTCCACGTACCGGGACATCTCCTGGGCACGACAGATGTTACATTCTATTGTGTCATCGTTAATATCAGGGAAATAGCTACGGTCGTTTATGTTTATCTTCCATCCTGATTTATCAAAAAGATTAAGAGTAGCTTGTTGAAGGCTCCCTTTGGGAATGCCGAATTTGAGTTTTTTCATTTCTTGTACACCTTATCTGGATCAAATATTTTTTTACCAACCACCGATACACTGCCGTTACTGTCTATTGTCTTATGAAAACATGATTCATATCCCAGATGACAGGCCGCGGCACCAATCTGTTCCACTTTGAAAAGCACGGTGTCGTCGTCACAATCCGCATAGATTTCCTTTACCTTCTGGACATTTCCCGAGGTCCCGCCTTTATGCCAGAGTTCCTGACGTGATCGACTCCAGTAGTGGGCCTCCCCTGTTTCAATTGTTTTTTCCCAGGAAGCCCGGTTAATATAGGCAAGCATCAACACCTTGCCAGACCTATAGTCCTGGACAATGGCGGGCAAGAGGCCATTTCCTTTTGAGAAATCCAATGCAATCATAGTGTGTAAATCCTAACAGATGAATTCAAGCAGTGGAATGTACCATATCAGGAATTAACTGCAAGAAAAAATTAGAGCTCCCCGCTTAGCTGGCCGCAAGCAGCCTGAATATCCCTGCCCTTGCTTTTTCGTACAATAGCCGTGAAGTGATTTTTAATAAGAATATCCTGAAAATGGAGAATCCTCTTTGTTGGAGTAGGCGACATGTCTAAACCATTATAGGGATTTAAAGGAATCAGGTTGATCTTGGCCCTCAGCCCTGACAAGAGGCTGCAAAGTTTCGAGGCATCCTCATCTCGGTCATTTACACCATTGATGATGATATATTCGAACGTAATCATCCGCCTGTTTGGAAGGGGAAAATCCCTGCACGCTGAAATCAGGATCTTCAAAGGGTATTTTTTGTTGATGGGCATGAGTAGACTTCGAGTCTTGTCATCCGCAGCATTTAGAGATATGGCCAGGTTGACGGTGATATCCTGCCCCATTCTTTTTATCAGGGGCACTAATCCACATGTCGAAAGAGTCACTTTTCGGTGAGAAAAGTTCATTCCATCTTCACTGATCAAGATCCCAATGGCCTTTACAACTGCGTCATAATTGGCAAGCGGCTCCCCCATACCCATGAACACGATATTGGTTATTAGTGCCGGATCATCCATGGACTTTTTCACCTGAATGACCTGGTCAATTATTTCAGACGGTGTCAGGTTCCTTTTGAGTCCCTGTTTTGCAGTGAGACAAAAAAGGCATCCCATGGCGCAGCCTGCCTGTGAAGAAATGCACAGGGTGAAGTGATCTCTTTCCGGGATGAGCACTGATTCAATATAATGCCCATCCATTAGTTTGAAGAGGTATTTCTGGGTTCCGTCTTCGGAGACCTGGCTCTCGATCCTTTCCAAAGGGCTAATATTCGCCTTTTCATTCAAAAGGCCACGAAGTGATTTGGGGAGATCGGTCATCTCCTCAAAGGAGGAGGCAAGTCTTTTAAAGAGCCACTGGCGGATTTGCCGGCCCCGATAGGCGTCAATGCCCAGGCTTACTGCCCAATCCTCAATTTCATGGGCATTCAGTCCGATAAGATCAGTCTTCATCTAAAATTATCTCTCACTGATTTCACTGAGAACGCAAAATTTTCTTGTCTCTCACAGAGTCCACAGGGTCACAGACCTATTGAACTGAAACCGCAAGAGAACAATTGATTATGAGTTCTCTAAGTTAAGGTAGATTAAAGGTTGGCCAATCCTCATAGATTCCTGCCTGCGTGGGAATGACGGGTAATTTGATACCCCGCTCGCGTGGCCATTGCGGCAAAAGCGTGAATCCAATACAAAGTTTTTTCTCTGAGACCTCAGTGGGCTCGCGTGATCAAAGGCAGCGGCCGAGAGAATATCAGTTTTTTTCATTGCATTGGTCTGATGCCAGGGCCGAAGGATTGTCGCACATAGTTCGAAGTTTTGCCAGTTCCCACACGTAGTCATACAGGTGAAGCCCTTTGCTGGAGGCAATGATTTCCCCGTCCGCTACACCAATGCTCGAAGCCATGTACTCCTTCAAGAGTTGGATGGCACCAAGGTTTGCAGGGAAACCGTTCCACAGATCCCAGGATCGGAAATAGACAATGAAATGGAGCTTATCCTCCTTAATACGGGTATCAATGCCTCGGAGGCATGGAGGGTCGTTCAGATATATGGCCTGTGGCTCACCTACGGTCATGTATGCCTGATTTGTTTCATAACCATTCTCCGTGTACATGCGAATGACCTCGGCAATCTGGGGCTCAAGGTATGAGCCGTAAGTGTAGTCTTCACCTGGCTGTTTAACCGAGGTCATGAGATAGGGAAGAT
>CP070700.1:1093357-1097042 GCA_020349865.1 Desulfobacteraceae bacterium | reverse complement strand
GGAATAATATGGTTTGGCCGAAGTGCTCCCTGGATGGTACCTGCTGTAATCTGTGCTATATTGACAACCTGTTTTCTCACATCTCTCGTTGTGGAATCTAAAACGCAGGCCGGCAGAATTTGCGGTGTTATCACGATAAAAGAAGTTGTTGCACGTCAGGGTGATGGCCAGAATTATGCGTCCAGCTTTAAAGAACCATTGCATGAAGGAACAGAATTCGATTTACTTGAAAGCCGGCCGGGATGGTTCTATATAGAACTTACCGACAACAGTAACGCCTGGATACCCCAGATTAGCGCGGATTTGATTTAGCGTTGCAGCTAATGGTTGTTTTAACGCTTCAACCAACGCTTTAAGCTCTTTATTTACAAGGGCGTGTTTTTTTGGAATCTTTGTGTTATTTTTATTCCTTGCCTCAATCCTCGTATTTTTTACCCAACAGTTTGTGAAGTGAAAAGGTTTCTGGCGTTATGGTACTCGGTAGTGTCGTGTATTTTTCAGTGCTGTGACAATAGTTCGAAAACAATCCCGGATGAGAGATCAACTGCGGAGTTCACACATTGTTAGTTAGCTTTTTAGAAATTGTCGTAGGATATCCCAATATGCCCCGCGGGCACCTTTCTGGATTGCCTGTATGAGTGGCAGGTTCTCATTGTAGTTATAGTTCGTGGTATCACCATTCGCACTCGCTTGGCCGTCTGTTTCTACAACAGGCTCAAAGAACCTGTCGTCACCGTCGATTAAATCTTTGACGAGCTCCGCTGGCCGCTCGCCCAATACTTTGGATATATAGAAAGTCGGCTTGAAAAAATCAATTGGCCCCGTATACTTTCGATGGAGGTTGCAATCTGTTCCCGCTTTCAACTCTTGAGTGGCTATTGTTCCCATAGTGGTGTTTGGGTAAATTCTTATGCCTAATGCGGCACCCGCACAATCTGGACTAATCTTTTTGATAAATTCAATCGTTTCCTTTACTGTTTGAGGTGTTTCTCCCGGCCCGCCAATCAAAAGGTCTATCATGACAGCGATGTGGTATAAGCGACATAGCCTGACTGCACAGGCAAGGTCCTCTTTATTGTGCGGGTGCTGATATGTTTTCAACATCGAAGGACAGGTTGAATCACCTGTAAAGTCGATACCTGCACAACCGGCTTGGGCCATTATTTGAGCTAATTCTTCATCAAAAGGTGTTGGTGACATATAGGCATACCAGCGAATCCTGTTTCCGAGCGAATATCTGTTGAACTCTTCGCAAATTGCAAAAGCATGACTTCGAGGTATATTGAACTCGGAGTCGCAGAAGTGAAATATATCTATTCCCTGTGATAGTAAAGATTGGATTTCCTCAACGATTTCAGAGGGGTCACGCAGTCTGAGTTTGGTTCCTTTGGCCAATGGATCAGCACAATATATACAAGGGCGATTGCAGCCGCGTTTAGTTTCCACACCACACTGTCCGCCTTTGTTAAAGTAGCTGTGATTATCAATAAAATCGCGGGCTGTTGTCAGGGAGATTGGATCTGGCCAGGAGGGTGAATTCATGTAAACCTTTCCATTCTTTTGCCAAATAAGCCCGGGAACCTCAGTGAATTTCCTTGCCTTTTGTAATTGATCGATAAGCGAAGTGATTGCTGTTTCTCCGTCACCACGTATGCCAAAGTCAGCGCCTGTATATTTAAGAATGGACTCGCCAAAAATCGAAAAGCCAACACCGCCAATGACGATCGGCGCATCAGTCATGCTTCGGATAGTGCTGATTGTGTCTTTTAATCCCGGAACGAACCAGGCGGCACTGGGCCAGAAGCAATCATCTACATTTCGGAAGGATAGGCCCACCAGGTGTGGACTGTGGGCAGAAAAATACTTTTTCATTGTTTCGCGAGGCTCGCTGGCGAGGCATAAATCGAGAATATCTGTTGTTATCCCGGCTCGTGTGGCACAGCTGGCGATGTAGTCCAAACCTATAGGACCGATCGGCGGAAGCATACTATTTGTATTTATCAGCGTCAGCACGGTCCATCGTTTAAAGGGCTCTGCCGAGTTTGGACGTCGGCAGAGCCCTGCGGATTCATTAAATAAAAGCTGTTAGAATTTGTATTTCAGACTCAGGTTGACCCAGGTTTCGTCTTCATCGTTCACAGAATCATCCATTGATATCTGCTGGTATAGTCCCGGTGTTAAGCTCATGTTGTTACCAAGGTCAAAGTCGGTTTCGAGACCAACGACAAGGTTTGACCAGTCGTGGTCGGCATTTCCTCCGCCGGGGTGAACACCGTCATTGAAGACGAGCTCTGAATGGAGTCTTAGAACCTGCTCATCCGTATCAGGCAGAATGCCCGGCACCTTCATGCCGTAGTCAAGCATGAAAATGTGTGCAAAACCAGATGTCTCTCTCTGCAGGCTCCCGGCATTGGAGGGCCACAGCTTGACGAGAACATAGGAGGGGACGAAGCCGGCAGGACAAATATTTGGCCAGGTTAAAATGCAGTGAAGTTCCTGAAGGTCTGCACTACCCCTGGAGTGACTGCTGCCTTGCGGGAAATTGTAGTATACCCAACCCAATCTCCAGTTGATCGCATAGGCCTCGTCTTCAAAGAGCTTGTCCCCGTAATACAGGTTGTAGTCCCAACGTTCGCCCTCTTCGTACCCGGATGAATTTGCCCTGTGACCTGTGATGCTGACACCAAAGCCTGTGCCAAACAAATCCAGGTTGACAGATGGCTGTATCGCACTCTTGTCTCCAAAGATGTCGAAGCCGCGCCAGATGTACTTACTTTGGTAAGTAAGATCGGCTACGCCGTGGATCTCGTCCTGGGCATGAGCGAAACCAGCCGCACTCAACACAACAACAATAGTTAATAAAATTCCTTCTTTCTTCATGCCTGTCTCCTTAAAAAAACTTTACTTAACTCTTTACGCCGTCCTGTGGCAACTTTAACATTATCCACATAGAAACAAATTGAACACCTAAGCTTCTCGATTTTATCGGCATATGAATACAAATCAAGTGAGAATTTTTAGTTTTTTTGCCATTCTATGCCTTATAGGCAGTTTCTCAAATACAATTCCTTATCTCAGAACAGGTTTACCATTTACCACTTTTCCTGGTTTCCGCTTTTGGCAGATTTTCAAGGTCTTTAAGGTACTTTTTCAGCTCTTCTTCCGGGAGTTCATAATCGGTAAGATTTCCGGATAGAAATGCATCATAGCCCGTTAAGTCCATCAGTCCGTGCCCGCTGTAGTTAAACAGTATTACCTTTTCTTTGCCTTCTTCCTTTGCTTTCTTGGCTTCGTCAATTACAGCGGCAAGAGCCTGGCTGGTTTCCGGAGCAGTGATAAATCCTTCGGTTCTGGCCCACATTATCGCGGCATTATAGGACTCAAGCTGATGGTATGCCCTTGGCTCCAGAAGACCTTCAACGACTGCCTGGCAAACAAGTGGTGCCATGCCGTGATATCGAAGCCCTCCGGCGTGAATCGGGGGAGGAATAAAGGCATGGCCAAGTGTGTGCATTGCCAAAAGTGGCGTAGTACAGGCAGTATCTCCAAAATCATAAGCAAAAGGTGCACGGGTCATAGTGGGGCACGCAGTTGGTTCAACCGGAATGATTGTAATGTCGGCGCCATTGATTTTATCTGCAACAAACGGGAATGACAAACCTGCAAAATTACTGCCGCCTCCGGC
>CP070700.1:1088652-1093257 GCA_020349865.1 Desulfobacteraceae bacterium | reverse complement strand
GTTTATGATTTCTACGAATTTAGGAATATATTAGAAACAGCTTCAATAGATCTTGTCGTCTCAAATGTTACCGATGAAAATATTAATGAACTTTACAAAGTTTTAGAAAAAGCTAAGAAGTTTATCCAAAAAGGAAAATCAACAAGAGCACTGGTCGAAGGTTTACAGTTTCACATCAAATTTATAGAAATATGCAATAACGATATGATCATCAATTCCCTAACCAATTGTTACGATAAATTAATTTTAATCAGTTGGTCGAGCCATCAAATAGAAGCGTGCAGCCAGAGCGTTAAAGAACATGAAAAAATATTATCCGCTTTAGAGGAAAAAAATTCGGATCAATTGCGGAAGTATATTCATCAGCATATTATCAATGCCCGCGAAAGAACGCTTAATATTTTTAGAGACGATACTCAAAGATTATACTACATGCCTTAAATATTTCTAGGCTAAATTTTTAAAACATCCTATCAGAAACAGGGCGGAGATTGTGCTTGGGCTCAATCTTCATTTTACCCCCAGAATATAAAAAAAAGGAGTAAACCGATATGGCTGTCAAAGAAATATTTATCTTTCCATGTGGATTCCTTACCCTCGATCGTTCTATATTATTTACCGGAGTTGACATGGGCCAACAAATGAAGATCCCTGTTTGCTCCTTTTTGCTGATGCATCCGGAGGGTCCGATTTTAATAGATACAGGTTTAAACCCTGAGGGATTAACCGATCCTGAGCACGCATGGGGTCCTCGAGCCAAGTTGATTAAACCAGACTTTAAAGAAGCCGACCTCATCGCCAATAGGCTCAAGGAAGTGGGTGTGGAAATATCGGATATTATAATGGTTATTATTACCCACCTTCACTGGGATCATACGGGAGGATTGCGTTTTTTTGAACATTGTCCCATTGTTGTCCAAAGGGAAGAATATCGATTTGCATTCAACCCGGATCCTTACTTTGCGCAACAAAATATGCGTAACCACCTTGATTTTCCCTTGGATTATCAGGCAAAAGACGGTGACCAGATGATATTGCCGGGAATATCGTTGCTTAAAACTCCCGGGCATACACCGGGACATCAGTCCGTGTTGGTGAAAACGGTCAGCGGCAACTTTTATCTTTTTACGGGTGATGCCATCAACACCAGAGAGAATCTGGATCGCAAGATCCCATCGACCAACAACTGGAGCAATGGGCTTTCTTTGGATAGCATGTACCGATTAGAGCACCTCTCACAGCTGCTAGGCGCTGAGCTTATCCACTCCCATGATGCAAATCAATTGGAAAGTCTGAAAAAATCTCCTGAATCATACACTTAATCTATTGTAAACTTAGCGAATCGATAATCATACGATTGCTTAATGATTTCGCTCAGCCAAATGCTCAAGCAAGCGGCATTCATTTTAACTCGTCAGGAAAAATTACATATCAACAGCTTATCCATCAGAAGAAAGGAGGGTTCATTGGAAAATGAAAAATAAAACCGTCAAAAAGAGTTTTAGGTCTATTATCCGTTCACCTCCGGCCAAATTCAGATCGATCCAATGTAACGGAAACGAGATTTGATCATGGGTACCTGGATATTGAGATGCGATTCAAACGTTGTGGCTACTACCGGATGTTTAATTAAATCAGCTACCATCAGTGAAAAAGTCTAAAGAAAGGAGGGTAAAATGCCTACTATTTACGACCCTATCAAAATCGGAAAAATGGAACTTCCAAACCGCTTTGTATCCGCTCCCACTGTGAGGAACAATGCCGATGAGAAAGGTTACCTTACCGAAAGGGCGATCTATGATTATATCGAGGGGGCCCGGGGTGGCTGGGGGTTGTACCAGTTCAGCGCCAGTTTTCCCCATCCGGAAGGCAGCCCTTTCAGGTGCATGGTGGGAATACATAATACCCAATCTGTCCTTGGACATCAAAGGGTGGTCCGCTACTTTCATCTCGAGGGCATGAAAATCTCGTGTCAGATTCTGCATGGAGGCGCCATCTGCGACTCCAATATGACCGGGTATCCTGCTGTTAGCGCAACTGAAAAAGGCGGAATTTACCGCCCGAACCACCCCTTGAGTACCGATGAAGTCCATGAACGTATTCAGATGTATGTCGATGCTGCTGCCCGTGTCCAGGAGGCCGGCTACGATGCCGTCAATATTCACAGTTGCCAAGGCACCTTAAATCAGCAATTCATGTCGCCTTATACTAATACCCGGGACGACAAATTCGGCGAAGATCGCGGTCTATTCGTTGAAATGGTTGCCAAAGGGATCAGAGAAAGAGTCGGGCCGGACTTTCCCATCATCTGGCGGCTGGCAGCCCATGAGTTCATGGACTACCTGGGGGAAGTCGGCTATACAGAAGAATGGGGCAAAGAAATCGCCCAACGACTGGAACCTTATGTTGACTGCTTTGACGTCACCGGCGGACGCATTGGATTTACGGCTATGTTTGCATTTCCTGCACCTTATCCCGAAAGAGCAACCCGTGTTCATCTGGCCACCGAGATTAAAAAAGTCGTCAAGGTTCCGGTCATGGGGGTGGCCAAAATCATGGACCAAAAAATTGCCGAAGATGTGGTGGCCAGTGGCCGCTGCGATCTGGCTCAAGTCTGCCGCCCGGCAATTGCCGATCCCTGGTTTGCCAGGAAATGCATTGAAGGTCGACCGGAGGACATCCGCAAGTGCATCGCTTGCAACGTGTGTCTCCAATGCCTCTGGGATCAACAATATTGCAATTGTGCAGTAAATCCCACCTACGGTCAAGAAGAGCGAATGGAACTCAAGCAGGCCATAAAGCCCAAAAAGGTCATGGTCATCGGCGGCGGGGTAGCTGGTATGGAAACCGCCATAACCTGTGCCCAAAGGGGCCACACGGTAGACCTGTACGATAAAGACGAGGAGCTGGGTGGCTTGGTCCAGCACGTCGCTTCCACTCACCCCCGGCTGAATACACGCGACCTTCGCAACATCGTGGATTATCATGTGGTTCAGGTCGAAAAAACAGAAGGCCTCACCGTACACCTGGAGACAGAAGTAACCCCTAAACTGGTGGAAAAGGCAAAGCCTGACGCAGTGGTGGTGGCCGTGGGTTCAGTAGAGAAACTTCCTGAAATTCCCGGGATCGATCTTGAAAAAGTCACTACTAATGAAGACTACCTGAGGTCTGAGGGAGAAATGGAGATCGGAGATACGGTTGTCATCATTGGCGGAAATTATGGATCAGAGACAGCCGTGTCCTTGGCGAGGGAAGGCAAGAAAGTGACCATGGTTGAAGAGAGTGACACGCCGAATAGGCCCGCCTATTCAGTCGACCTGTATGCCCGTCTCTTCCAACTGGATGGGTATGTTAAAGAAGAGAATATAACGGTCCTCACTGAAACCCGGGCGATTGAGATCAATGACGAGGGAGTGGTCGTAGAGAATGCTGGTGGTAAGCAGACGCTTGCGGCTGATTCCGTGATCATTGCTTGGGACAGGCAACCGCGGGAAGGACTTTACGAGGCTCTCAATGGTAAGGTCAAAGAGATATACAAAATTGGAGACTGTAGAGAGGCTCGGAGCATTGAATGGGCCATTCATGAAGCGGCGAATGTCTCACGGCAGATTTAAAGTCCTTTGCACAATCTTGATTGTCTATGACCGGGAAGTGGCAACGTGGCTGCTTCCCGGTACATTTTGAACCATAGACTGATTATTGGGTTTTTGAATCCTCGCCCGCTAGTATGGTGTCCCAGAAGTAAGATTAAAAAGTCTGTAAAATGATTGAAATCTTTTTGCTCGTAAAAACCTTTCAACCAACCCGTTTGAGTTTTTACAGTTTTTTATGGGACATCACACGAGACGTCGTTTCAAAAGGTCAATAATGATTCGATGAATATGAAAGGAAATTATGGATCGAACTCGGGGAAAACGTTATCTAATAATTGACTTAACGAAAGAAGAGTTTGAAGATAAAGAAATTAAACCCGAAATCATAGAAAACTATCCCTCCGGAATCGCGCTTGCCACTTATCTTCTCTATTCCATCCTACCTGCAGGAACGAATCCATTGTCTGCAGATAGTGTGATGGTTTTTGCTTCAGGGATGTTCGCCGGGATGCCCTATTCCGGAGCCACACGCGTGGGAATAGCTGCCAAATCTCCTTTGACCGGGTTGTGGGCGGGGGGCACCATGGGCGGCGAATTCGCCTGGGTTTTGAGCCGCACAGAGTGGGACGCGGTGGTCATCCAGGGAAAGGCTCGGAAATTGTCTTACTTGCTTCTTGACGAGGGCCGAGTATTCTTTCGCGGTGCACAAGAAATGGCGGGATATTCCTGTTCCCAATGCCAAGAAACGTTTAAAGAAAAATGGGGTCAAGCTTCAGCGACTGTCTGTATCGGGCCGGCCGGAGAATCCCAGGTAAAATTTGCCACCCTGGAGGACGGGTCTTTTGAAGCTCCAATTCGGGGAGGACTAGGGGCCATTTTTGGCGCTAAAAATCTAAAGGCTTTAGTGGTGAGGCCTTATACCTCCATAAAAGACCAAAAAACCGGTGTATTTCTCGAGGCAGTCCTTCCTTTGATTAAGGATTTAAAAGAAACGGAATCCACATCTTTTCTG
>CP070700.1:1085643-1088552 GCA_020349865.1 Desulfobacteraceae bacterium | reverse complement strand
ATATTCCCATCTGTTTTGCCATTTCGGGTAAGAAGATGTAGAGGTTTTTTGATGAGAAATCACAAATAAAGATAACATATGTTACCTTTATATGCAGGGTATCAAAATATATCTCTATCTTCATTTTAGTCATGATCTTCATTGGTATCACATCTTTTTTTCTCTTTCTGATTTAATAGACGCAAGAAAATAGTTTTTTTCCCTTGGGTGTCTTTTTGATAGGCATGATTAACAAAGGAAACAAAAAAGCCCCTGGAAGCAGGATCGCTTTCAAGGGCTTATTAAATATATTAAATCAGATAGCTGCCGTGTACGATGTATTAATAGTAAATGACCCATATGTATCCACCGTATCCGCCACCGTATCCACCGCCATATGGGTAACAGATATATTCAGAGACCGATTCGTTGAGTGGTGGGAGAATGGGAGTATATATTGCACTTTCTACGGTGGTATTAAAACTTAGTGTTGGTGTAAGTTTGGGTTCTACTAGTAAATCAGAATATGATGATGGAAATGGATATAACCGATCGAAATTGACTCTGGCACCATATGCATCATAAACTGAACCATTCGACCAAATAAATGGTGAAGGACCATCCATGGCTGATACCATAATTTTACTGCCGAGAAACACAACTACACCTGATGCCAACAAAAATATTAAAACTAACTTAACCAAAACCTTCGATTTCATTTTTTACCTCCTTGAAAGTTAATAAATTAATAAAATTGTCTCTTTGCATCCCGTTCGCGAAAGGATTTTGACTCTCTGGATTAATAGACGCAAGAAATTCAATTTTTCCCTTTGGTGTTTTGAGAAGTTTTTAATTAAGTCATTAGTGAATATAAACAGGCAATAGCCGTGATTTTAAAAACTCTCATGTTTAATGACACTTTTCGAATGCGCACAATTCCATTGAGAAAATTTTTTAAAAAATTGCCATGTTATAACTAAAAAAAATACCCAGTCTGTCATTAGGGTGTTTACAACTGTGAGTAGTTTGAAAAATTTGGGAATCAATACATATATTAATCTGCTATTTTATTTTATATATTTTATGCAAATCCCAAAGCTAATGGTTTGATGAACACGCCATCAATTGTCTTTTTATCTCTAATACTTGTCGAATATATTCCCTTATTCTTGTTTCTGACAAAGATATATTTGCGTATTCAAAACACGTTTCAACAAATTCGAAAAAAACTTCTGATTTAGACGCATCATTGTCTTTGGTGATTTTTGTATATAAAAAAAGACAATTAGTGACCAAATTGCGTTTAGCAAAATCAAATGGGCGCCCAGGTTTTGTTTTTAAAATATTTTCATTAGAGGAATATCTCACAAAGGGTTTTCCGCACAAGCACCCTGACGGACAAGGAATTGAAAAAAACCGTGTACTGCATAGAGAATATTATTCACTGTGCGAGGCTGCGTTTTAATGGTTTGTCTAAATCCAAGAAAAAACGTGGGCTCAAATATGCTCCAATGAGCTTCCCTGTACGTTGTACTGTCGTTACATCCCCACTTCCATCTCCCCTATGGTGACCTGGATGGCAAACCAGTAATCCGGCTCACATAGCGACATGGCCACTTCCAAGAGCAGCTGGACCTCCTCAGCGGTGAACGGCTGTCCGAATAGATATGCCGACAGCTCGGCCCCCAGATGGGAGACGGCCTCTAGGTTCTGAGGGGCCGGCAGTACCAGAGTCAGACCGTACTTCAAGATCAGGTCCCGGAAATTGGCCTCGGCATCCAGCAAGGTTTTCGTGTTCACGACATGTTCTCGGACTACCAGGACTCTCCAGAGCAGGCCTATGTCCCTCCAGGAGCGGAACGCCGCAGCACCGAACAGTTTATAACCGAGGTTCGAAACGTGGTTGTCAGCTACCAGCAGGTCGACAGCAGCTTCCACAGCAAAATGGGCAACCATTTCATCTACGCCGGTCAAATACGAAAGTGCAGCGGCCTTCTGGATGATATAGCCGTCTGTGGATCCCCCTCCGTCAAAAGGATTGACGTCACCCGGGAAATAGATGTGCGCATAATGGTCCGCGCCGTTCAGTTCATTGTGGGTGTACCATCCGCGTGCGAAACTTTTCTGCCTCCAGCCCCAAGCAAAATCGTAAAGGTCAATATAACCGTAGTGCGTGTCCCAGAATCCGTTCGGCCAGGCTGTAGGATTGGATCCGTACATAACCATATCAGGTACTATGCTCCCGTAAGCCATGTCCAGGTTATCCAGACCTGTGACCTCTTCGGCGATGATTATGTGAACTCCGGAGTTCCATGCCATTGTCACGGACGGCATCACAAAAAGGCAGGCTATCCCCCACAACAGGGAAAGGTAAAACAATTTCTTCATAATAGCACCCCTTTGTCAGGACCCCCGCCGTCATCCGGGAATCCTGGACTTGTCCATCACAACTTCTTCCCGGCATTAACAGAGTCGGGAAAAAGCAGGGATCGCTGACTCGACGGTAGCCACGATCCCGATCCACACTCCTCTATATCATTCCCCCTTTCACACTTCTATATGAAATAGGATAGCGAAAAAAACACAAGGCGCAAGGGGAGTACAATCCGATCCTGATCAAGCGATTTAGACTTGGTCCTAGTCATAGTGAAAATCCTGTACACAGTACATCGTAAGTATTGCAACTGAACTCCTTTGTCCCTTTATCTCTTAACCTTCTCCTTAATCTGATTCTGATAGGACATCGCTTTATCTAGATAAAAGTATACACGAAATTCCCACTTTTGTCAAAACGAATATTTAATGAGAATTTATCATAAGATGAAGAGAAGAATGATTTGTTGGGGGATAAAGAAGCCCCTGAAAACGGAAATCAGGGGCATAGATTCAACGTTAACCTGTCCTTCGCAAAAATTAAATCAGAGGAAATT
>CP070700.1:1080160-1085543 GCA_020349865.1 Desulfobacteraceae bacterium | reverse complement strand
CACCCGATGTACAAACTTCGGTGCCTTTGTGGAGATTGCGCCCGGAATTGAAGGACTGGTTCACATCAGTGAAATGAGCTACAAGAAAAGAATCCTTAAACCTGAAGATGAGGTTAAGCCTGGTGAGACCGTCCCCATAGTGGTAAAAGAAATTGATTCAGTAAAAAGACGGATCTCCCTCAGTATTAGGGATGCCGAGGGAGACCCCTGGATGGATGTACAGGACAAGTACCTCGTCGGCCAGGTTGTAGAGGGCAGCATAGAAAAAAGGGAGAAGTTTGGGTATTTTGTCGTATTGCAGCCCGGTATTACAGGACTTCTTCCAAAATCAGAAATAAAAAAGTCTTATCAACCTGCGCTGATTGAAAAATTGAGGCAGGGCGATGCCATCACGGTGATTATAAATGAAATAAAGCCGGATGAACGAAAGATTACTCTGATCCCGGGTGATTCAAGAGATGAAGATGATTGGCGGAGTTTTAGAAAAAGTACCCAAAAGTCGCTAAGTTCTCTGGGTGAAAAGCTTGAGCAGGCTCTCGGGTCAAAAAAGGATGCACCTTAATATTGTGCCTTAATTCCGGTTTGATGCCTTTTCTTCCTTGACAATTAAGTTTTTTTCACTTTAATATCCTCTTCCTTACAAATAATCAGATGTATAATGCAAGCCAGAGAGATTACGAGATAACGAAGGAGTAAAAAAATGATCAACCTCAGTGTCAACGTAAATAAGGTCGCCACCTTGCGAAATGCCCGCGGAGGCGATAATCCGAACGTCGTCCATGCCGCCCGCACCTGTGTCGAGGCCGGATGCCAGGGCATCACTGTCCACCCTCGAGAAGATCAACGCCACATTCGCCCCGCTGACGTTTACGAACTCGCATCTATGCTTGATGTTGAGTTTAACATCGAGGGAGATCCCCGGCCCGACCTCCTTGATCTTGTCCTGGAAATCCGCCCTGCCCAGTGCACCCTTGTCCCGGTTGAAAAAGGGGAAGTCACCTCACACCATGGTTTCGACATCAAGAAGGACGAGAAAATTCTTATTCCCGCCATTGATCGCCTAAAGATGGAAGGTATCCGGGTGAGCCTTTTCATGGATGCAGAACCCGCCCAAATGGCGGGCGCAGCAGCCGTCGGAGCAGACCGTGTGGAGCTCTACACAGGACCTTACGCATGCGCAAAGTCTGAGGCCGAGATTACCAACCAGTTTTCCAGGCTCCGCGAGGCCCACGATGCCGCCCTTGATGCCGGCATGGTCCTTAACGCGGGGCACGATCTCGACCTGGACAACCTCCACCGGCTCCAGGAACTTCCGGGCATCAAGGAGGTATCCATCGGCCACGCACTTATTTCATATGCCCTCTATGTAGGACTTGCCAAGGCCGTTAAGGACTTTTGTAAGGCCTGTGGGCAGGAAATATAAGGCCCAAAAAATCTTAAAAAAAATGAAAAGATGAAATCAAAGCCATTGATCGTTTTCGATATGGATGGCGTTATTATTGATGTCTCAAGGTCATATAGAGACACAATAAGACAAAGCGCCAGGCTATTCTTAAAAGGGGCACAGTCATGGGAAAATCTGCCTGACCCACTGTTTCAGTTATCTGACCTTGCGAGAGTTAAGCAGGGTGGCGGGCTGAATAATGACTGGGACCTGACCTTTTTAGTGATTGATCTTTTGTTTCCTCTTGCAAAAAAACCTGCGATCCGTGAATTTGGCACCCCTACCTCTCCCTCCGCCCCTGATTCGGCTGACCGGCCCTGTCCTAAGCTTGCCGCTGGCAAGAGTAAAGGTTTGGGAGGGGGTGAAGATCCTGACAACTGGTCAATATATGAAAAGGTGATCAGGGGTTGTGATGTTACAGAACTTGCGCGATTTCTTAGATCCACAAAGAAACCATTAACGACTTTGTTAGAAAAAAAAGAAAAACCAAATGATGAATTCATCATGAGCCTTTGTGTTGGTGATGTGGGAAGCGGGAATATTATAAAGCAGATTTTTCAGGAGATTTATCTTGGTAAAGACCTATTTAAATCTACCTATGGCATAGA
The DNA here is from genome assembly GCA_020349865.1 of Desulfobacteraceae bacterium. The sequence continues at coordinate 1,083,491 of CP070700.1, read as the reverse complement.
TGCAAAAGTTTATTATGGCGAGGGCTATGCAAACAAAGAAAAACCCTTGGTTGATAAATCTATTCTCGAAAGCCTTTTAAAAAACAATTTCCTAGCCATTGCCACCGGCCGGCCCAAAACTGAGGCTGATTATCCTTTAGATTCTTTTGGCCTGAGAAAGTATTTTTCAATCATCCTCACCCTTGATGACTGTATCAGAGAAGAGAAAAGAATGCTGGAACAGGAGGGAAATAACGTTTCGCTTAGCAAGCCGAATCCATTTATGCTTGATGCTATTGCAGAGACAAAAAAAAATGAGGCATCAGGGTTCTATTATGTCGGTGATATGCCTGATGATATGGTAGCCGCCTCAAGATCCAAAACAGGCTTTACGGGGGTAGGTGTTCTCTTTTCAGCAACAGACAAAGTTACTCTCAAAAGAGACCTGTTAAGGGCGGGCGCAGATTATGTTATTAGAGATTTTAATGAGTTAGAGAGAATAATAGAATCTAATGAGTAACATAACCATTAACAACAAGACCAGGACTCTTGCCCCGGTCGATTATGCTTCTCTCTTACTAAAATAGAGATTGGCCAATGCGGCGATTGAGGTTCCCACGATCAACAAAAAGGAGATGGCATTGATCACAGGAGTACTCCCATCCCTTACCTGAAGATAAAGATTAATCGGCAGCGTCGCTTCAGATCCCACCAAGAACAGCGTGGTGTTAAAGTTCTCAAAGGACATGAGAAACGCTACTGCCCCTGCCCCAATTATTGCCGGTCGAAGAAACTTCAAGGTGATATACCAGATCACCTCTAAACGGTTGGCCCCCAGATTCATGGCCGCTTCTTCAAGGGTACGGTCAAATTTTCTCAAACGCGCTGAAACCACAAGGGTAACCAGCGTACTTATGAATGAAAACTGACCCAGCACTACCAGCCAGAAACCAGGCCGGAAAAGACCCACATCTACATTCCAGCTATCTTCAAAATAGGTGCCAAGGGTGGTGCTGAACATGAGGATAGAGATCCCCAGAATCACACCAGGAATAACCAGAGGGGCGAGCATGAGAAAATAAAGAAACTGCTTAAATCGAAACTCCTCCTGCTCAAAAAGAAACGCCCCGCATGTTCCCACAACCACTGACAGTAACGTCACAAAGAATGCCACACGGGCACTCACCCAGATACTGTCTAAATTGATTTGATCTTGAAATATCCCCACCCGTTCCGGAAGATTCGCCGTAAACCATTCCAATGTAAAACCCTTCCATGGAAGGGAAGGAAACTGGGAATCATTAAATGCAAGCACGCATGTCACCAGCAGCGGGGCAAACAGAAACGTAAAATACAAAATGACATAAAACCTGAAACTAAGTGCATACGTTTTTGATTGTGGGAGAGAGCGGATCATTGCGCGATTTTACTCAAGTTTTGTTTGGATAGCTTCAAACCGACCCAAATAACAAGTGAAGAGAGAAAGAGCAAAAGAAAACCAAAGGCAGAGCCCTGATTCCAGTTAAAACTGGCGATAAATTGGTTGTATATCTGTTCTGTAAACCACAGGGAGTTTTTCCCTCCCATAAGATTGGGGGTGAGGTAATTTCCCAATGTCAGCATAAAAACTACAATGGAGCCCGAGACAATACCAGGTGTGGCATGGGGAATGATAATCTTGAACAGGATAGACCACATATTTGCGCCTAAATCGTAAGCAGCTTCGATTAAGCTGTTATCCAGGCTGTCTAACACGGAAATCAGAGGAACCACCATAAACAGCATGGAAGTATAAATGAGCCCGAGTACCATGGTGGTATCTTTATAAAGCATTTCGATAGGTTGATTTAATACCCCCAGTTTGAGGAGGAAGTGATTTATCACACCGCTTTCCCTTAAAAGAATCATCCATCCATAGACCCGGACCATTTCGCTCACCCAAAAGGGAAGTAAGAGAAGCACCGTGAGAAACCCCTGGAACTTTGGTTTCACGACTTTAGTGATGTAGAATGCAACGGGAAGGGCAATAAGAAAGGTCAGAAACGTTACTAAAATGGAGTAAACAGCCGTTCGGACAAAGGTCAGCCAGTAGATCGGTTCATCAAAAAAATTCAAATAATTGGAAAGGCTCCATACCATCTCACCAGCGTCATTTTCACTACGGAACGACATGATAAACAAGTCGATCTGGGGCAACACGATCAGTAAAACCAGCCAGATTAGAACGGGCGTCAAGAAGAAAAGGAGAGCCCACCGATAATGCTTTTTCATATTAAGACTTCACTTTTTGGGAAAGCAGATGCCGGACTGCTTATCCCATCCGATTTCAATTTTATCATTTACCTGAACGTAATCATATTGCCGGTTCTGGGGAAGCGCGATGAGCAATTCTGTGTCATCATTTAGCGGGTTGGCCAGCAGTCGGCTGTTCGCACCGTCAAAAAGAATGGATTTGACCACCACTTCAAACCGGTTCAGATCAGAAATAGCGGGATCAGGTTCTATCAACATGGCTTCCGGCCGGAGAAACAGGGCAACTTCGGTACCGGGTTGAAGCATTTGTTCAAGCTTTGTGCGGAACACGGAGCCTTCGGCTGTCTCAATTTCAGCCGTTGATTCGTCACACTCGCGGATTCTTCCTGACCAAGAGTTGTTGTCGCCCACAAATTGAGCAACAAAGGGAGTTGTGGGTCTATTGTAGAGATTCTGCGGTGTATCAATCTGTTCAAATACCCCATCATTCATTACAGCAACATGGTCGGACATCACCATGGCCTCTGACTGATCGTGGGTGATGTAGACAAATGTCGTGCCAACTTTCGCCTGGAGTTTTTTCAACTCCACCTTCATCTGTTCCCGCAGTTTCAGGTCCAGGGCCCCCAGAGGTTCATCCAACAGCAATACTGTCGGCTCTAGTACAAGGCACCTGGCAATGGCCACACGTTGTTTCTGACCGCCCGAAAGCTGATCGATTTTTTTGTTTTCAAACCCGGATAAGTCCACCCGTTCCAGAATGGCGTTAATCTTCTTTTTGATGTTTGCCTTGTTCTCTCCCCGTCGTTGCAGACCAAAAGCAACATTTTCCTCCACGTTCATCATGGGGAACAGGGCCAATTGCTGGAATATAAGGTTGACTGGTCGCTTGTTGGGTGAAATGCCGGCCATGCTTACTCCACGAATTTCAATTGTCCCGCTGGTAGGCTCTGTAAGCCCGGCGATCATGCGTAATAGAGTGGTCTTCCCGCAGCCTGATGGTCCGAGTATGGAAAAGAAACGCCCCTGTTCCACCTCGAAAAAGACGGAGTTTACTGCTACAAATTCTTGGAATTTCTTAGTGACGTTTTGAACCGAT
>CP070700.1:1066045-1080060 GCA_020349865.1 Desulfobacteraceae bacterium | reverse complement strand
GTGGGCATCAATGCCTTCTTAATAGTGATCAACCTGCTTACCAACCCCTTTAAATGGTGGTTCCTTTTCCCCCTAGTATGCTGGGGATTTGGACTCTTCATGCATTGGATGAAATTGACGATGCGCCTGCCTGATAAAAAACAGTCTCGATAGGCCGTAAAGGGGGACGCCAGTTCCAAAACGATCTAAACATATTTCTTTACCTCTCGCAACTCATCAGAAACAGCTAATCGATTAATGAGTATTTTGGACCATTCCGGACAAAGATCGGCCAGACGTTCAAGAAAATCTTCCCGATCCTTTCTGTTGATAAATATCTTTGTTCTATCAATGCCCCGGTCCATAACATGATGTAAAGCAACGGTTGCCTCCCCGCCATCGGCTTTGCCTTCAGGCCATGCGGGCGGGCATCAAGTCTCGGCTGTCTTGGCATACAAAAACAAAAAACCTATTCTCTTCATAATATGTTATCAAGTCGTTTTGGAATTATTGTCCCCCCTTAAGAGCATTGCGAGCGCGCTGGTGCGACGTCTCGTCACGACCCTCGTGAAGCAATGAGCACCGCAGTGCATAGCAGTCATCGCCAGAAAGAAACTTATGTGGAGCTCCGCCGACTAGACGCGTTTAGATCGGAGAAACGAAAGGATCGAACCAAGCGGCGTATCTTGATCGCGAGCCCTGTCCTGGGTCGTCAACCCAGCCTGCAATGTCAGGAAGTGATAGGGCAACGATCAAGCCGGCATACCAATTGCTCGACTGCAACGACCGTTCGACTGCATCCGTAAGATGGTGCATCTGATTTCCTTCATGCCTTTTAGGCAAGTCCCGGCTCGCTCTGTGAGACCCGACCGACCGCCGCAAATCAGCCGACGCTTTCAGCGGTCGGCTGGATTTGCTTGTTCGGTGCCTTCGTTTTGCTTACTCTCATCGATGCGGCTGAAAAGAGAAAACTGCTTGGGGCTAACAGCTTGCTTAAATCTACCTCTGTGACTGTACGCATGAACTCCAGGCGCAAGTTCAAGGTGCCGCGCCCAATCGAGCATAATCTTTGCATTGGTCTTGGCAGTTTCCGGTTTCCAATTTACTCGACATCTACTACTTACAAATTGACCAAGTTTAAAGTGAGTCAATGGAACAGATGCATTCTCATTTAAGATCTCTATGAAATTCCGAAAAACAGGCCATCTTAGCACAGCTTTTCTGGATAGTTCCTTACGCTTATCCTCATCAAGCGCGAAGGTATAACAATCTTTTTTAACGAATATCATCTTAGATCTTCTTGAGATAAGTTGCATTTCTTCTAAAACTGATAAAGACTTGTAAATTGTACTTTTAGGGATCCCAGTCCAATCGATTGGCGCATTCTTCTGGGCTGCAGAGACGATCAGAGTTGCAACCTGTACAATCGGTCCGAAATGGATGTACGGAACAGTCACACCGGAACGCTTCGGGGCGAAAGAAAGAGAGAGATCTCGAATTTGGGATCCAATTTTATACTCGGTGACTTTTTTTGTATTCGGGTCAAAAACAGCTAGATCAGAGACATCCAGCCAGGTAGCTAGTACGCGTGCGTATGTTTTCCATGTTTTATCCACTGCTGTGATATAGGGGAATTCATCTTTTAAAACGGGAGAAAGATCCCGGAGACTAATTTCCCCCTTTTCCCTCAGTGCCTTTAGAAAATTATATACACAACGATTTCTCGGCAGCCGCTCATTCAGATGTTCTCGTAAATGCTGAAGGATCTCATGCTCATGTGCACTTAAAGGAATAGTTAGTGATAGCTGGTCATGATCTACATTGGCAAGCTGTAATAAACGAAGATCCCTTGCGACATTCAAGAAAGCACCATCCGAAAGCCCTGTCTTCTCCTTGAAAGATGAGGTCTCCACTTTACCCCCAGAATCATTAAGGAGTCGCACAGCCTTCATGATGCTACCGACCTGTGATCGGAGAAGATAAACCTCCTCGATTGGAAGCTGTCCAGTATTGAGATAATCTCTAAATATGTCCCAATAAATATCATACTTTGCACCTACTTTCACAATTAATCTCCGATCAACCAGTGATTGTAGGACCTCTGGACTGAACTCTTCGCCAAAATCTGAAATGTTGACAGGTGCAAGGCGCGCTATTCGCCGAAGCGCTTCTTCTTGCTCATGGGGAAGGCCTTCCATATCTTCCTGGAATAGCTGATCAACATTAAGAAGGCTCCTAGCGATTTCAACCTGTGCTATGCCAGCTTGTCGCTGGCTCTTAACATGAGCACAAAGCTTTTTTAATAACCATGGGTATCCTTGCGAAAACTCCGAAAGGAGGAAACGAAGATCTCTTCTTAGAGTTGAATGAAGTTCTTGGCCAAGTCGGTCGAGCAGAGCATTAGTTTCTATTTCAGAGAATTGCTTGAGCCTGAATGTTCTGCACGAATCAATTATTGTATCTCGCCATCTGTAGGGGAATTCGCGTGTTAGTCCTACCAGGTCTGTTTTCCAAGAAAATCCGATAACAAGGTTTTCGAGGATATCCCCTGTTTTTAAGCAAAGCTGCGCGGTTTTTGTGAGAAGATCGAGAAGATAAAACACATTTTCAAATTGATCCAAAAAAATACAAAGCAACTTATCACTTTTCTTGAGTGCCTGCCCAATTTCAGCCAGTGACATCATGGCACCATCGAAGCCGCTAACCAAAGGCCTATCCTTCAAAGTTCCATCAAAGTCACCGAATTTATCAAGTATATGGTCTACGATTTTAAGGATAAATTGAGAAGAAGAGGCGGAACGACTATCAAATGCAATTGCATAATGGCCGCGCGCTAAAAGACGATCAACCACTGAAAGAACGAGAGAACTTTTTCCCCATCCGGAGTTCGCTTCAAACAGAATTCCCCTGCTGGAAGTCAGGTTACCTAAAACGTCGGATATATATTTATCAACGCTTCTTAGCAACTCACCCCTTCCTACGAAAAATTCTGGAGATGCAGGAAATTGGTACTCAAAACAGGCCGAACTGCCTCTGAGCTCAACGACTTGGTCAACCGGTTCTTCTCGAAAGTGGTGCGTTGATACAAAAGGCTGTGATTCGATTTCGAAATCCCGCATCTCCGGTATAAGTTCTGCCAGATAATCAACTGTAGGTTGGTCGGTTATTTGATGCCCAACGGAATCAAACAATTGTATATTGCTTGCTATACCCGTCCCAATGGGGACTATATACTGCAACCAGAAAAATCCTTTGTCGCTGCAAATAAGGAGTTTATCACCAGGGGAACCTATTTCAGGCTTTATCAATAGCTCAATTTCCCGGCCTGGGACCACTATCCTACTTGCGACGATTGCGTCTAAGACTTCAGGCTCTTGCATTAGTCGCACCGTTATTCTAGTATTTGCCTCACAGTTTTCACAATAGAATCCCTTTGCGTGGCTATTGACACCTGGTAGAGCAATAAAAAGCCCGGTGCATCTGTTATCCCTGAGCCAGCGAGTCATGTATTTACCGAAAAATGTCTGTAATTTCTCCGATGTAAGATCAGAGCTATAACACTTGCATTCAGCATAAAGAGCCACATTCGTAATTCGCGATTTTCCCTCTATATCAATTTCCATACCAGCATGTGTAACATTTGTGGTATGGCGATCAATATCGTATCCATGATGGCGAAGGACTTCAGCTGTGATTTTCTCGAAAAGTTTGCCTCGAGCATTTGCCTTTTGCTTCTCACTCTCACCATTGGCAATAATTCTAAGTCTCTCCATAGTTGAATCCATATCTTTGCGCCGCAAAGCGGCGCGAACCATTAAGTGTCAAGAACTAATTCAATGATATTAGAAATAAAACAGTTAACTCTTGTTTTTAATCTTACATTAATATAACGTAATTATACATGAAATTGCAAGAATTTTATAATCAAAGAAAACCCAAAAAACTCCTGGACCAAGTGCGCGATGTCATGCGGGTGCGACACACCTTTTACCGGCAGGCACCGATATCAGAACCATCCAAAGCATTTTGGGTCATAATGATGTTGATCTGTGGGCTCACAGGTTAACATCATTACACCTGTCTTCTTAACTTTATGGTGCTGCCATAGAAGGCACGTTTTTCATTGACAAATAAAGTAGTGCTGGGCTATATAAGCAAATTCTAATCAGACTTAAGGCATTTTCGGACAGAATTTACTTTGCTTCGCTCATCCTGCCATTGTGGGAGAGTACTGGAATACTGGAATGATGGATAGTTGATTCCGGGAAAATGGGGAAGTGGGTTTTAATAAAATTTCGAATATTTGCCTTTCTTTTATAGGAATATTTGGATCCTTTGCCAAAAGTTCCAGACCATTGGGACCTCATATATGGCTAAAAATAGCATAGTTAATAAAAAAACCCTGATCTTTGGTTTTAGCGTCATTATTGCGGGATTCCTTCTCATATCATGGGGAAATTGCCTTGCCCAGGAACCAAAAAGAATCTTGAGCATTGAAGCATATGATATGCTCAACACCGTGCCAGACACCTACCTCATTGATGTCAGAACAAGGGCTGAATATCAATTTGTGGGCCATCCCATCAGTGCATACCTGTTTCCCTATATGTTTATGACCAACGAGTTTGGTAAAAGGGATGAACAGTATGTATATCGATTTAATGAGAAGAATAAGGACTTTATTCAAGAGATAAGCAAGATCTTTAAGAAGACTGATAACTTGCTCATCATATGTCGGGACGGTACGCGAAGTGCAGCCGCTGCCAAGGATCTTCTGGCTGCGGGCTTTAAGAATACAGTGGATGTGGAAGACGGCTTTGAAGGGCCTGAATTCCCCAACTTTAAAGACAGCAATAAACACAAGTTTTACCGACAGCTTACGAAAAGGAATAAGATTTACAGCTTTGACCATAGACGGCACTATGGATGGCAGTGGTGGGGGCTTCCCTGGACTTACAAGATTGACCCGAAGTATATATACCCACCTGACCTGAAGCTGTCTAAAAAATAGGCAGATTGACGCTGCTCATTCAACTTACCATCTCTCCCCTCAATAACCTTCCGCCTAATTGGCCTTTTATTACCCTTCAACCCCGAAAAAGGCCCGCAACAACTGCCCTTGCGCCAAAATCATAGTCGTTCTTGCATTGACCTTCCTGTTGACAAAATAATAGGCCCGTATTAGCCTTAATCAAAATCTTTTGGCGGAAAGGAGACGAAGTATGTCTGATGTATTACAGGTGACGGATGACACCTTTGAAGAAGAAATTATCAAATCCAATATCCCGGCCATGGTCGACTTTTGGGCGGAATGGTGCGGACCGTGCAAAATGGTATCTCCTGTGGTGGAGGAACTGGCAAAGGAGTATAAGGGCAAGATAAAGATTGCAAGCATGGATGTGGACGGGAATCGTCAAACTCCCGGAAAATTCGGGATCAGGAATATACCAACACTCATCCTGTTCAAAGGAGGGGAAGTAGCTCAGACCATCATTGGTGCCCATCCCAAGAGTCATATTGACGAGGAACTGAAAAAACTGCTCTAAGGGGTCCTGAGGCCTTACGGCATCCTTTCAGTGTTAACCCCTGTCCTTTAGGGAAAAGGCGGGGGAGTCGCTTTTATAAAGACAGGATAGCTCATGGAAGATTTGATTATAATTGGAGCCGGACCTGCGGGGCTGACCGCAGGTCTTTATGCGGCAAGGGCACGCCTTAAGACTGTTTTGTTAGAGAAACTCGCCCCAGGTGGCCAAGTCCTGTTGACCGATTGGTTGGAGAATTACCCGGGCTTTCCAGAAGGAATCTCAGGGTTTGAACTCATGGATAGAATGAAACGCCAGGCAGAAAGATTCGACCTCGTCATTGAGAATCAAAACGTTTCCCGTCTTGAGCTTACCCAGGGAAAAAAGGTGGTTATCACGGATAAAGGGAGCTTGGAGACCAAGGCCTTAATCCTGACAAGCGGGGCGACCCCGCGGAAGCTGGGAATTGAAGGCGAAGAGCCTTTAACCGGTAAGGGCATCTCATACTGTGCCACCTGTGACGGCCCTTTTTACAGGGATCAAGAAGTGGCGCTCATTGGCGGTGGCGACACGGCCGTGGAGGAAGCCATCTTTTTAACGCGTTTTGCTGCCAAAATTCACTTGATACACCGTAGAGACGAGCTCAGGGCCACTAAGTTACTTCACGAACGGGTCATGGCACAGGAAAAAATACATATCATATGGGACACCGTACCGACCCGGATTGTGGGCGACTCCGAGGTAAAAGGGATTGACTTGAAAAATGTCAAAACAGGTGAATCGACATATCTTCCTGTCAAGGGTGTGTTTATCTTTATTGGCTATATCCCTAACACTGAACTGGTCATGGGCCAGTTGGATCTGGATGAGTCGGGCTTTGTGAAAACCAACAACGATATGCAAACCTCTGTGCCCGGTGTTTTTGCGGCAGGGGATATCCGATCCAAGATACTTCGACAGGTGGCCACGGCTGTTGGTGAAGGGGCCACAGCCGCTTTTGCAGTTGAACGATACCTTGAGGGTCTTAAGTAATTCGCTGTGCTTATAATGAACGGATTTCACACTATGGCAAAATTAATCTTTTCCGTGATTTTCCTGGTTTTCTCTCTTGGCGGCTGTGCCATGCTTGACCGGTTTTTTGGGGAAGATATTGAGAAATCCCCGGCCGAACTCATGGCCGATGGTCTGGAAAACATGGAGAGAGGGCGTTATACGGCAGCAACCGAGGCCTTTCAAAACATAAAGGATAGATACCCTTACAGCAAGTTCGCTGTGACGGCTGAACTCAAGATGGCTGATGCCCTTTACAAAACGGAGCTCTATGACGAGGCCTTTGACGCCTATGATGAGTTTGAAAGGCTACACCCTAAACATTCAAATATCCCTTATGTGATCTACCAGAAGGGGATGTGCCACTTTTCTCAGGTGAGTACCATTGACAGAGACCAGTCCCACACGCACCAGGCCAAAGGGCAGTTTGAACGCCTTGTCAAGAAATTTGCCAGAACTCAATATGCCAGCTCGGCGCGGAGAAAAATACGGGGATGCTATATCAGCCTGGCTGAACATGAATTATATGTTGGCCATTTTTATTACAAAATGAAAAAATACCGGGCGGCCATGGGCAGGTATCAATACCTCTTGGAAAATTATCCTGATCTGGGGCAATATCACGAGGCCCTCGAATATTTGAGCAAATGCAAGGAAAAAATAGCTGAGGAGAAGAAGGATTCGTGATTGCGTGTGCTAACCCGGTTCGCTTCCAATGAGATCATAGATACTTTCAAGGGCTTTTTTAAGTTCCTCAGGTTTGTTTCCGCCTCCCTGGGCCATATCGGGCCGGCCTCCCCCCTTTCCACCCACAATATTTGATAATCGTTTGACAATATCGCCGGCCTTGAATCGGTCAATGAGGTCTTTGGTCACCACACAGATCAGCATAACTTTTCCATCCTTTTTTGCTCCCAAAAGGATAATTCCTGAATCAAGCTTATCTTTTATTCTGTCTGCTGATTCCCGAAGTTCTTTCGGGGAATCGGCGTCCATTTCCCGTGCAATAACCTTGGTTCCTCCGATTTCTTTTACCCCGGTGAAAAGGTCCTGAAACTTCTTAGAAATGAGTTTTGATTTCAGGGATTGGATCTCCCTGTCTTTTTCCTTATGATCCTTTAAGAGCCGCTCAAGTCGTTCTTCCAACTGGTCAGGGGTTGCTTTGAGGTGCAAGGCCGCAGACCTTACGTCTCTTTCCAGCTTCTGGTCATATTTAAGGGCCGCTTCTCCGGTCAGGGCTTCAATCCTTCGCACATTGGCTGCAACAGCACTTTCACTTAAAATGCGAAAAAGGCCGATATCACCAGTGCGTTTGGTGTGAGTGCCGCCGCACAGCTCCATGCTGACACCATCACCAATACGCACAAGCCTCACTGTTTTACCATATCGCTCTTCAAAAATGGCCATGGCCCCTGTTTTCATTGCCTCTTCTTTTGACATCTCCGTGGTGTGAAGGGGCAGGTTTTCGCGGATATGCCTGTTTACTGTGCATTCGACCTCGGTCAATTTCTCAGCAGATACCTGGGTAAAGTGACTGAAATCAAATCGCAGCCTATCGGGTGCAACCAGAGATCCTGCCTGCTTTACGTGGTCGCCCAGGGTTTCCCTGAGGGCGGCATGGAGAAGATGGGTGGCAGAGTGGTTCCGAATGGTGGCATTTCTTGTTGTTTTGTCAACCTGTGCTTCAACCTCATCGTCTACGCAAAGCCTTCCCACCTCCATTTTTCCCTGGTGAACAATGAGATTCTGGTTGAACTTAAGCGTGTCTGTTACGCGAAATCTCGTTTTGCCTGAAAGAAACCAACCAGTATCCCCGACCTGCCCGCCTGCCTTTCCATAAAAGGGTGTTTGGTCCAGAACAATTTCAGCCTTACTTCCCTCATTGACTGACGTGTTTTCTTTTCCATCCACCAGCACTGCGGCAATCTTTGCTTTTAAAGTTAACGTTTGATAGCCCAAAAAACGGCTGGTGACGCCACGAGTCAAGAGGTTGCGAAAGGACTTTGGGATCTCTTCTTCCCCACTCCCTTTCCATGATTCCTGAGAAAGGGCTCTTTGTCCGGCCATGGCCTTTTCGTATCCGGCTATATCTACGGAGAGGTGTTCGTCGCGGGCCACGTCCTCCACAATATCCACGGACAGGCCATAGGTATCGTAAAGCTTAAAGGCTACATCACCCGGAATAGTGTCACTTCCCCTTGCCTTAAGTTTGTCTATTTCTTCGTTAAGGACCTTCATGCTGTAATGGAAGGTATCGGCAAACCGCTTTTCCTCGTTATTCACGACCCCTTCAATAAGATCCTTTGATTGGACAAGGTCGGCGTAGTCTGTGCCCATAACTTCAATCACTTTGCTACAAACCATGTGGAGAAAGGAATCCTTCATCCCAAGGATTTGGCCGAATCGAATAGCCCTACGGATAATGCGTCTTAATACATAACCCCTGCCTTCATTGGAGGGCATGATCCCGTCGCCAATCAAAAAGGCTGCTGCCCTGGCATGATCAGAAATGACACGAAAAGATACGTCATGTTTTTTATCCACACCGTAGGGCTTTTCACAGAGGTCTTCTATACGGGACATAAGGTCTTTGAACAGGTCTGTATCATAGTTGGAGGTCACCCCCTGAACCACCGCGGTCAACCGCTCAAGGCCCATGCCCGTGTCGATGTTGGGTTTAGGCAGCGGGGAGAGTTTGCCGTCGGCGCTTCGATCAAACTGTGTGAACACCAGATTCCATATTTCCAGGTACCGATCGCAATCGCAGCCTGGTGCGCAGTCAGGCCGGTCGCATCCCAGAGACTCCCCCTGATCAAGCAAAATTTCGGAGCAAGGACCGCAGGGACCGGTTTCGCCCATGGTCCAAAAGTTGTCTTTTTCCCCTAATCTAACGATTCTCTCAGGGGGAATGCCTATCTTATCCTCCCATATTCTGTAAGCTTCGTCATCATCCTGATAGACAGATACATACAAGAGGTCTGCGGGCAATCTGTAGCCTTCGGTCAAAAGCTCCCATGCCCATTCGATTGCCTCTTCCTTGAAGTAATCCCCGAATGAAAAGTTTCCAAGCATTTCAAAGAAGGTATGATGCCTGGCCGTATAACCCACATTTTCAAGATCATTATGTTTTCCCCCGGCCCGCACGCACTTCTGCGAATCAGCGGCCCTGGTATAGCCTCTTTTTTCCTCTCCGAGAAAGAGCCTCTTGAAGGGCGCCATCCCCGAATTAATAAAAAGCAGGGTGGGATCATCCAAAGGAACAAGCGAAGAGCTTTCCACAATCTCGTGTCCGTGTGCTCTGAAGTATTCTAAAAATTTGTGTCTGACTTCCCTGAAATTCAATATCGTATCCATGTACTTATTTCCCGGTCTTTTCCTCCTGGTCTGTATTACTGTCTTCTTTTGGTTTTCTTAAGCCTGTCTCTTCGATGATAAGGCCCCTGATTTTATCCCTGATATCTGTATGTTCCGCCAAAAATCGCTTTACATTCTGTCTGCCCTGTCCGATTCTTTCTTCCCCAAAAGAAAACCAGGCGCCGCTTTTCTCCACAATCCCCAGGGAGACCCCTAAGTCGAGGATATCGCCTTCCTTGGAAATCCCGTGACCGTAAATAATATCAAACTCCGCATCCTTGAACGGTGGCGCGATTTTGTTTTTTACCACCTTCACCCGGGTCCTGTTTCCCACCACCTGATCTCCCTCTTTGATAGCGCCAATCCGCCGGATATCCAGCCGCTGGGTTGCATAGAATTTCAGGGCATTCCCGCCCGTAGTGGTTTCAGGGTTGCCGAACATAACGCCTATTTTCATACGTATCTGATTAATAAAGATGACACATGTCATGGATTTGCTGATAGCTGCCGTAATCTTTCGCAGGGCCTGGGACATAAGCCTGGCCTGCAAACCCACATGGTGATCGCCCATGTCCCCTTCAATCTCAGCCCTGGGTACGAGGGCTGCCACCGAATCGATGATCAGGGCATCGATACCCCCGCTTCTCACAAGGATTTCCGCAATATCCAGTGCTTGCTCGCCCGTATCAGGCTGGGACACCAGCAGGCTATCCACATCCACCCCGAGTTTCCTTGCGTAGCCCACATCAAGGGCATGCTCAGCATCCACAAAGGCCACCATCCCCTCCTTTGCCTGGGCTTCAGCAGCGATATGAAGTGCCAGAGTGGTCTTTCCAGAGGATTCGGGCCCAAAAATCTCCAGCACCCTTCCCCGGGGGACACCACCAACTCCAAGTGCCAGATCCAACGCGAGGGAGCCTGTGGAAATAGCGGGTACGTCGAGGACCTTACCCTCCCCCATTTTCATTATGGATCCTCTACCAAATTGCCTCTCTATTTGAGAAATGGCCTGTTCAACCGCTCTATCTCTATCCATAGGTCTTCCCTCCAAAAAAGCGAAGTTAATTGTCAATATTAACTATCATTGCCCAATCTGCAAATGCATTCAACCCCTAAAACCTCAACGCCTCCCACTCAAGGGCCATTCATTCAACTTGGTATAAAAAGCTCCTCCAGGCTTCAAATCACTCTTGAACAAAACCAGTTGTTCAAGGGTGCAGCCCGGACTGGTAAGGGCCTCGTACTTTGATAAAAGATCATTTAAAGAGGCCCCAGGTGTGGCCGCTCCCTTTCGGAATCTCCCAAGGGTCAGGTGGGGCTTAAAGCGCCGTTTTTCCTGCTTGATTCCAAAGGGCTTGAGGCGTTTTTGCAATGCATCCCTGAAATAGGTCATTCGTTCAAGATCCCCTTCCATGCCGATCCACAAGACCCTCGGATTGCGTCTGCTGGAAAACACTCCAGCACCATGTAATGAGATAGCAAAAGATTTATACTCCTGGCAAACCTTTTCTGCTGCCTCACCGATAGGTTCAATATGCCCCGCAGGGACGTTTCCCATAAATACCATGGTAAGGTGTATGTTGTTTACGTTAACCCACCGCACATCCAGGGGAGTCGTTCTCATATCCTGTGAAATATGAGAAAGGCTTTTTTTTATCTCTTCGGGCAACTCAAATGCCAGGAAGGAACGGATCTCCATTGAGGTACCTTCTCACCCAGTCGAGGGCCATCATTGTGGAATTCAGCTTAACGTGCTCCCGATTACCCCAGAAGCGGTATTCCCTGGAAAAGCACTTGTCCCCCGCGGCCAGGCCAACACAAACTGTTCCCACGGGTTTCTGTCTGGTGCCGCCGTCAGGCCCGGCAATGCCCGTAACTGCAAGACCTAAATTCGTTTTGACTTGCTCCATTACACCACAGGCCATCTCCTCCGCAGTCCTACGGCTGACGGCCCCCTGTGTTTTGAGGGTCCGAGGATCCACACGAAGAAAATCTGTTTTGGATTCATTGCTGTATACAATGGCCCCACCCTTGAAGTACTTTGAACTCCCGGGCACACCGGTAAGCCTGTGACCGATCAATCCGCCTGTACACGATTCGGCAATAGAAATGGTCAGGTTTTTTTTCAGCAGCAAGTACCCTACTACTTCTTCCATACTCTGATTGCCTGTGGCAAAGATATAGGATCCCAAAAGGCGCCTTACGTCTCTTTCAACCCTATTCAGTTCTTTGGTGACTGTCGGCTCGTCTTGCCCCCTCAGGCTGATGGTAATGTGATTTTCAGGGAAATGGGGGTAGAAACCAAAAACGATATTTCCGGTCTTCCCCTGGAGCTCCTTAAAGGTTTCGGCGATGCCCGGCTCATTAAGTCCGTACAGCTTCAGAATTCGTTGCCTCATAACAGGGAGCGTCTTGTAGCGGCTCAAGATCGCGGGGAGCACAAACTTATCCATGAGATAGCGCATTTGATCTGGCACCCCTGGCAAAAAATAGAGCTGAACTTTCTTTTCTGTAATGGAAAAACCACAGGCGGTACCTTTGGGATTGAGCATCTTTGAGCCTTCGGGCATCCACGCCATCTTCTCAAGAGAGGACGTTATCTCAACGTTCCTCACCTCAGCGTGTCCCTTTATCTGTTCGAACATCTGTTGATCAAGGCAAAGTGGCCTATTAAGGGCCTCGGCCACGATTTCGTTGGTTATGTCGTCATCCGTGGAGCCAAGACCGCCGGTTACAATCACAAAACGGGATGCCTTTACGGCCCTTTTAAGTGCTTCAGAGACCATTCTGCGATCGTCCCCGACAGATGTGATGCGGGTCACCCGCAGTCCCGAAGCAGTCAGTCTCCCTGCGGCATACCATGAATTGAGGTCAAGGGTCCTGCCGGAGGCAAGTTCATTACCTATTGTGATGATTTCGCCATACATTTTATATAAACGTCTCGTAAAAAGCCGTGAACCATGCTCATTGCAAGGGCGTTAGCCCGAAG
Source organism: Desulfobacteraceae bacterium (assembly GCA_020349865.1). The sequence goes on along the minus strand of CP070700.1, from coordinate 1,067,166 downwards.
CAATCTTATGAATACAAGCATTTAGGTGACACAAGCTTGCTTCCTGCCTGCCGGCAGGCGCTCCGCCCTCTGGGCCGTAGGGCCTTACGGGCCAGAGGCTCGTAATGACATTCCTTGTGGTTTTTTACCAATGCATCATCGTATCATTTGACAAACAACAGAATGAGCCTGATACCAAAATGTGCGTAGACACCTGCTACAAGGTCATCCACAACGATGCCTAAGCCGCCCCTGAGCTTTTCCACTTTTCTTATGGGATAGGGCTTTAGAATATCGAAAAACCGAAACAGGGCAAATCCTAAGCCAAGGGTCAGCCAGGAGGGCGGCAAAAGGAACATGGCCAATAAAAAACCGGCTACTTCGTCAATCACTACCGCTGACGGGTCATCATTTCCGAGTAACTTCTTGCACCGGCCTGAGCTCCAGATGGCGACTGCAACGACGATCGAGATGGCAAAAGCGGTGTAGCCTATTCCAAGGCAGGCCAGCCCTAATACGATAGGAACAGCGGCCACGCTCCCAAAGGTTCCTGGAGCGACGGGCAGAAGGCCTATGCCAAACCAGGTAGACAGTATCAGGGCGATCTTTCCAGAGAAATTGGACTTTCTGAAAATGCCCCCTATGGATAAATTATCAGATTGAGATTTTGACATCAAGAAGGTATTGGCATGCCGGTATTCATTTTTTCGTAACAGTTCATCGCTTTGAAAAAATCACCATTGGATTATCGGGCCGTGGACATCTCTTTCAGAAGGGCCGAAAAAAACTGCATCATTCCATCGAACGGCAGATTGGCCTTAAAATTCAGCCCGGGACAGCCCCACAAGACAGACTCCTTTATAACAGTAGCCTTTTCTGCCTGCCCCATGCCCCTGTACAAGGCCAAGGGGGCGTTCGACAAGCTTTTAAGAATTTGTGTTGCGGCCCTTCTGAAAGAGATATCCACGGCCCGATAATACAATGATGATTTTTAAAAAGCGCTAAACTGTTACAAATTTAATAATTCGTAAAATTTATCTTTGCCGGTGATTGCGGGTACCAAAGCGACGACGCAATCTGCTAATTTCAAGGTGTTACAGCCAATGAGATTGCTTCGCTTCGCTCGCAATGACAGAAACCTC
>CP070700.1:1058402-1065945 GCA_020349865.1 Desulfobacteraceae bacterium | reverse complement strand
CCCTAAAAGAAATGGGAGATTCAAAAGCCTTTGTCTTGCCTTTTCCTTCATGGCTTCCTGGATTTTCATCCCTGAATAAGAAAGGTCTATCACTTTTGAAATGGGGCGCTGGATCAAGTATTGTAAAGAGGCGGCAATAAAAATAACCAGTGGAAGAAAAAAGACGAGCACTCTCCATCCTTCTCTGGGAAAAAGTAAGGTCCTCTGTACCTCCAAAAGTACCAGCGGAGTAAATAGGTTGAGCACAACCACAGTAAAATTACCCAATAGGTTTGCTCCTATGTGGCGCACATAAAGGCCTGCGAGACTAATTTTAACAGGCATTGGTTCCATAATTACCCCCGAATATAAAATCACGAAGTGATTTTATAAATTGTTCAGAAACTATACTTGAATTCGAGGAAAAGGCGATCATTATCTCCAATGTTTTTGAACTGTGTTTTATCACCTGATTGATAGATGACCAGTCCAGCGTTTACAGAAAATGCATCCGTAATATCGTATTCCACAGAGAAACGCTGAAACGCCCCATCCTGACCAGTAGTTCCATATGTAGATGCAAGAATCGTCAGGGTAAGGGTCTCATTCAGAAAGTCCCTTGTCAGTCTGACAACCCACTGGAATTCGTCCTTTTGGGCTTCATCAGGTGGCTGCTTCAGTATTTTGTCGAAGTTGTTCAGGTGCCTGTTAACTGCCTCTATGCTCACTGTGGTGTCCTTTAAACCCGAATATTCCACCCCGGCCAGTACGTCCGTTCTGGAATATTTCTTATGGGGTGAATTAAAGAACTCTATGCCGCCAAGGTAGGCCGCTTCCGTCTTTAAGAGCCAGTTCCCTATCGCAATGTTAAAAGCAGTGCCATACATTTTCAACCGTGCATGCTTCATTTCGGTTTGGGGGGGCGGCCCGCTTGAAACGAGTTCCTTATGGGGCATGTCGTCATAGATATGGGCCCAGTAAAATGAAATGTCCCACCCACTGAAGATGCCGTTGACGGCTAAGGCAAACTCGGTGTTTTCTGCCCGACTTTTTGGTTTATCTTGATGGGGGAGCGGCATTTCTGCGGGATAAAAATCGTTGCCATATTCCGGGTTTTTGTTAAAGCGAATTTCATGGACTGCGATACCGGTCAGACCCCAGTGTCCAATGTAATAGTCAAGGCGTGTCATGGTCACAGGAAGACGAAGGTCTTCAATATCAGTCAAGCCCGGCTCGCGCAGGTCAAGCGGATTGAGCACATCCGTAACACGAATGTTGTCCGATTTCCCCCATACGACAATTTGCCGTCCTGCCTTTATATCCAGGCTATCGGTCAGGCTTCCAAGAATATATGTCTCTCTGAGCTCTATTTCCTTTTCATAGCTATCCAGCACATCATCGCTAAACTCATCCCGGTCTTTGATCCCGTATACAAAATCGTAGGTGCCCTTGCCGCTTATGAGCGCCTGCCAGGAATTAGAAAATTTCGCGGTCAAGTCAAGCTGCATCTCCGCACGCAGGCGGGATAACCCCCTCCAGTCGGTTTCTCCCTCTTTCGGAGAATCGTGGGCAACGTTGTAAGAAGCACCGAGTTTGCAGTAACCGTCCAGGCCGAAGATGGACGGCTTATGTCTTTTTTCGGGAAAGGCGGTACCGGCATCTACTGGCTCGTCGTCAAAACCTTTTAATATCTCATCATCAGTTCTGCCTTTTTCATTATCTTTTGTTTCGTCCTCAAAACCTTCAAGCACATCCTTTAAAGCGTCACCAGATGTTTTCTCCTCCTCAAAGCCACTTAAAATTTCATCAAGCGCTTCATTGTCTGTAGCTGATGATGGTTTTGGCAATAGTAATGTAAGAACCAAGAGCAGAACTAAAAACGTAAAAACAGTGATAAAGGTTCCGGGTTTTGAGTTTCGGGTTTCGATTTCTGAATAATGTTTATCCACTATCCCCGTTTTCCCTTCGCTCCAAGTGGAATTTGTCTTAGAGCCGTAGGATTTAAAAGCCTGAGGCCGCCTCCGCTCCGACAGGTTTCCAGTTTCAATCCTTAAAGCCCCTTCTCCATTCTTCGGACCGTAAACAGCTCAAAATCCAGATCCTGATTAAACTTCACGTCGCTCAGCTTCAGGATTGTTTTATGTGCCGTTTGTTTACCCTTTTTTTTGTTTATGTGCATTTCCGTCGCCACCCATATTCCGTCGATGTGTTCGAGCTTCCTGACATCCATGTATTTCAGGTAGCCGCCATCATGAACCCAGTTCACGGCCCGGATGACATAGTAGTTATCCTGTCGAACGAAGAGAAGGGACTTTTCGTATCCTGTTTCATCAATCACGTCTTTTGTGCGGGGTGTCGACCAGATAACCCATGTCTTAAAGCCTTTTACGTCCATCTCTTTGCTCTTTTCATAAAAGGTATAATCGTAATCCTTAAGGTCGCGGGATGTCATGTCAGAGTAATTGAGGTCAGAGCCCATGAAGCTCCCGCTCTTATCGCTTGAGGCAATGCGTTTTGTTTTTCGAAGTGCTGGCAGGTAAAGCCACTGATCGTCGTCCCTTTCCGGATCATCATAGTCATAGGTGAGAAATCCGGTGTCTTTAACGTCTGCAGGATGCAGGAAAAAAATAAGTTTAAGGGTATCCTTGCCTTTGTCTTTACTGAAGGTGCGTATCCTGCGAATCCTTTCCTTTCCTTTTTTGTCGATCAGGATCATCTGCATGTCTGACACCTGGTTGTCTCCGTCGTCTCTGGCATCCACCTTTTTCATGATAGCTCGGGCCTCGGGATCATCAGCAAAGGTGATTGGCGGCAGAGTAAAAACGATAACACCAAACAGTAAAATGAATGCGATAAAGGATCTTTTCATGACATCCTCCGTTTTTTTGGATTCATGGTTGCCGGTTCCTGGATTATGATTTTTTCTTTTGTTTTGGTTACTGACTTTTGTTTACTTTCGTCGGAAGCTTGCGCTCTTTTTTTCGGTTGATGCACAACTGCCATAAGGGCCGGCGCGACAAAATAGTCCGCGAGCAGCGCCATTATGATGGTCAGGCCGGTGAGCAGGCCAAATTGAAAAAGATTATTCATGCTGGCGAATATAAATATGAAAAACCCTATTGACAACACACAGGACGTAACGAGCATTGCCCGGCCGGTCGTATGCAGGGTTTCCATGACAGCAAATTTCGCGTCTCCGGATTCTTCAAAGTACCTCCTGAAATTGTGCATAAAATGGACGGTATCATCAACGGCAAGGCCGATGGCAATGTTACCCACCAGCATGGTGAACAGGCTCATCGGTATACTAAACCAGCCCATAATACCGAGCGTAACAATAATCGGCGCGAGGTTGGGCACCATACTGAGAAGGCCGATGCGCAGCCGACCGATGAGGAGAATCATGAGAATCGTGATAACGACTAAAGCGTATATGTAGCTTCTCGCCATACTTGCAATTGCGTTGGTTACTGTCCTGAAAAGCAGGGCCGTCATACCGGTAACGGTGATTTTTACATCAGGGTATACTGCTTGAAAATGCTCATTTACTTTTTCAAGGAAACTGCTGTAAGCAACGGCGTCTTCAAACGGCAGTTTTATCATGACACGCGCCTTGCTGAACTGGCTGTCGGTAAAGTCTTCCATATCGTCAGATCCGCTGTTTTCAAAAAGCAGGAATTCCTGGGCGATCAGCTTTTTATCCTGGGGAACGGCGTAGAATTCCTTTCGGTTCTCATTGAGAGCGCGGTTTGTTTCTTTCAGGATAGTGGTAAGGGACCAGGCTTTTCCAACAAATATCTTTCCGACTTCCAGTGTTTCCAGATATGCAGCAGTTTCTTCCAGTCTGTTTAGTATGTCCGGCTCATACAGACCGTTTTCTTTCCCTATATCTATGACTATCTCCAGGCTGATAGAACCGCGGAGCTCTTTGTCGATTTTTTCGGTTGCAATGCGGACAGAATTATCTTTGGGGAACCATCGCAGTATATCATGCGAAAAACGGATTTTCATTGCACCGGCAAACGAAAAGGCGATGAAGACGGCAGATACAATGAAAATCACATACGGATGTCCAATTGAAATCCTGCCTACTTTGGCGAGGAACCTGTCCATGGTAGTGTCTTTCTGGGCATCTTCTTTGTATTTTTTATTCTTAACCGGTATGATTGCGAGGAGTGCAGGCAAAAGTATGATTGTAAAAACCATGCCGAGCAGTACACCTGCTCCGGCAAAAATACCCACATCAGCGATGGGTGCAACATCTGAGGTTGAAAAAGAGAACAGTCCTCCCGCGGTGGTGGCGGCCGTCATAACGACAGCAAGCCCCGAATGCCCCATGGAATAAGCTATTGCATCTTCTTTGCTACGGTCTTTACGAAAGTCTTGGTAGAAAAGGGCCAGGATATGGACTGAATAACCTACACATACTGCAAGGATAAAAGAGGGAAGAATCTGTGTGGGCAGTTTTATGGGCGCTCCAAATGCAGCCATAATGCCGATGGTGGAAACAAGGGAAAGCACCACTATTAAAAGCGGAAGCACCACGCCTGATATTTTTCGAAACATGATAAACAGAAATATGGCGACGGTGATAAACGAAAATGACAAAAACCTTCGAACGTCTTTTATCATGTATCTTTTCAGAAAATGAGTCACTGCTGACGAGCCTGCAATATACACTCGAAAGTCAGGAGCCTGGTATTTTTCTATAAGTTCGTTCACCGTATTGACCGCTTCGCTGTTTTCCTTATCGGTGAGGTATTTCTTTTCACCGGGTTTCCCCGATTTCCTTGAATCTTTGGGACCTTTCTCACTATCTTCAAATCCCTCAAGCACATCTATGCCCACACCTGCCGAAGAATAGGTCTGGAGCTTGATTAGGATGGTCGTAAACCTTCCGTCCTCGGAGATCAGGGTGTTTTTGTACATCGGGTTATCAAATACCCGCTGCTTGATTTGTGCCATTTCTTCAGGTGTTTCAGGCTGCTTTTCCAGCAGATCCTCAACAATGAGCTCATCCTCTTCGCCCCGTGTATTCCGGGCATTGATAAGGCCGGTGATATCTTCAACATAGGGAACCCGTTCCGATAGATCATCGTGCAGGTTTTTTAGTTTGTTTAGAAAATTCTTATCAAATACCTCCGGTGAGTGGATTGCCACGACAATAATTTCATCCCTGCCGAACTGATCACGAAAGCCGTTATAGTCGATAAGGATCGGATCCTTTTTGTGCAGAAACCCTTCGGTAGAGATATCAATGGTAAGTTTTGGAATTTGCGAAACAATAGCCGCTGTTGACAAAAACGAAATTAAGAGGGTTTTATACCGGTTGCGATATATTATGCGAGCAATGGATTCGAACCATATTTCTATTCGTTTTCTGATATCTGTCATACTGATCCTCCAGAGATAAAATCGTTTCACGATTTTATGAAACTCGGCTCTGTCGCTTTATTTCTTGACGGCTCGTAACACAAGTTTCTCCAATTCGTCAGCAACACCGCCGGAAACCTTTTTATCCAGTTTTTTGAGCGCTTCGGGAAAAGCAGCGTATTTTGATCTAATGGGATCGCTAGCCTTGTAAAACATAAGACAGCCTATAACCATAGAGTGTACGATGAACGGAATCGTCTTAATAAAGACACCTTCTCGTTCTCCTTCTTCGAGGATATCGTTAACTGCAGCGATGATATCAGCAAAGACTCGGGCGATCACTTCGGGAAGGTTCTGCCCACCTGAAGCCTGTTCTCGCATTATAATGGGGGCCAGGTGCGGGTGCTGATCCATATTATTGGTGACGGACCTTATGTATGTTTTCAGTTTTTCTTCAGGTGACTGAGCATCTTGCACTTCGCGTAAGGAACGTTCGAAGGCACTGCCTGTGATGTCGTGGAGCACTTCGGCGTAAAGGGCTTTTTTATCACCGATATGGTAATAGATTGTGGCCTTATTGACCTGTGCACGTTTTGCGATTTCATCCATTCGTGCTCCTGCAAAGCCGACTTCAGAAAATATGCTTCCGGCCGCATCGAGGATGCGCCTTATGGTTTCGCCCTGTTTTTCTTTCAGAGTCTGAGTTTCCATGCCTTTCTCCTTTAGGCAATTCATGAAAGGTCCCTCATGTAAATCCAACCAAACGGTATAACTAACCAGTTGGTTTAACCATTTGGTTAAATATAAAGACACGCCGTCTTTTTGTCAACATTTTTTTTAATTTTTTAAATTTTTCTGATTTTTTTTGCAGGAATAATGCTGAGATCTAATTTGTGAGATGCCGAACCCCATCTGTACCAGCTACAATGACATCTGTAGCGAGACCCAGAAACAGGCCATGTTCCAGAATGCCTGCCCGTTGGCTTATCTGAATCGCAAGCTGATCCGCAAGTTCTATTGGCCCAAAATCGCAGTCGAGAATAAAGTTACCCTGATCGGTAGTAAAGATATCTTCATCGTTTTTCCTTCTCAAGGTTACCTTCGCACCCAGTGATTTCAGATAATTGGCTTCCGCCTGCCAGGCAAACGGGATTACTTCAATTGGCAGCGGCCAGCGGGTGCCCAGTTGAGGAGAAAGCTTGCTTTCATCCACAATGATGACGTTTCGATGGCTTGCCTGGGCCAAGACTTTTTCGCGCAGCAGTGCTCCGCCCCCACCCTTGATCAAATTTAGTTGCGGGTCAACCTCGTCGGCGCCATCAATAGTGATATCAATTTCGGGGTGTTGCTCCAATGCGGTCAATGGTATGGCAAAATCCTTTGCAAGTTTTTCCGTTTGAAGGGAACTCGGTATTCCTACAATATCATTCAACCGCCCGCTTTTTATCCCGTGCCCGATAAGCTCCAAGGCAAATCCGGTCGTACTGCCGGTTCCGAGCCCAACAACCATGCCCGATTTGAGAAACTCCACGGCTCGCTCAGCAGCTTTTCTCTTAAGCAGCTCCGGGTTTTCCGATATTTCTGTGTTTTTCCTCTCAATCATGTCAACCCCCCTTAATTTCTTTTGACCACTCACAATGTCCTGAAAACGTCCTCCCACCAGGTTGAAAAGTCAACAAGGTCTCATATCAAAAATTGCTCTGGTTGTTAAGCGATTTACATCCCACCACTTCTGATATACTATTATCTTCCTTGAGGCGGATATGACAAGTGATGCTCATTTGTCGTCTTAAAATCGATTGGGCTTCCCTGCAGCCCCGTTAACGGGATCTTCGCCTTGCTCCGACTGGCTGCAGAGAGCTCTAAAATCTCAAAGGAGGAGGTTATGGAAGTCTTGAATTGGAAGGATGTTGAGGATGTCCAGGTAAAAAAGTTCCCATACAAGGGAAAATTGTACGACGTTAAAGGCATTAGCGTACGCTGGCTTTCCAAATTCGGTGAGGATGATATGGGCCAGGCCGAATACGGTCTAAGGCTCTTTACTGCCGAGCCTGGAGGCGAGATCCCCATCCACAACCATTTCTATATACAGACCATGTATATCCTGAGCGGCAAGTTCGAGTGCTGGCGATTCGACGCTGAGAGCGATGAGCTGATAGAGAAATGGACCTGCGGTCCGGGACAGGCCATT
>CP070700.1:1051041-1058302 GCA_020349865.1 Desulfobacteraceae bacterium | reverse complement strand
GAATACATCCCTTTCCTTTCCAGCATAACCATATAGGTCTGGTTCAGAATTGGCCGAAGATGATCAGGCGGACCGTTGGAAATATTTGACAGGCCACAGGTTGACTTTGCGCCGGGCGCGATATCCTGAAGCATTTCCTGGAAGGCCAATAGGCTCATAAGCTGCGGCTGCTGGATGTTGACCGGTGTGACGATCCCGTCCACAAAAATATCTTCATTTGGAATCCCGGCCTCATTTGCCGCATACAAGAGCTCAACAGCAAGGGCAGCCCTTTCATTCTCATCCCTGGGAAGCCCTTCAGGTCCCCACATCAAGGCGATCATGTTGGCCTTATATTTTGCGGCAATGGGTATCATCTTTTCGTACCTTTCCGGCCTACACATGATCGAGTTTATGATGGCCTTTCCCTTGTGGGCTGCCAGGCCCGCTTCCATGGCCTCGATATTGGAGGTATCCAGACAAAGGGGAGGTGAATCCCCAATGGCTTCCTGGACTGTCTTCACTACAAATTCCATTAATTCAGCTCCCCCCTTCCTTGCGGGTCCCAAATTGATGTCAATCCAGTCCATGCCCTTTTCCTTTTGACGCTTGGCCTCCTCAGCAATGGGCCCCGGATCCTTTTCCTTAAAGGCCTTTCCAATAACCAGATTTATTACATTTAAATTTTCTCCGATTAATAACATGGGCACACTCCCTTTTTCAGGTTATTGAGTTTGTTGACTTATCGTCTTTAAAAAAATACTTATACCATTTCCTTAAGATACTTCGGTATCAAGGACGCGTCCCTGGGCCCTATCATGATTTCCCAGTCCGGGAGCTCTTCCTCCATTTCTCCGCTAATGGAAGCTGCATAACCGGGGATAACGATCTTCTTATGGGCAACCTTATCGGCAATACCGCTTTTCTTAACGAACATACCCACCACATCGCCCGAAAACTTACCGGCGGCCCAGGCTGTCATCACCGAAAGCCCCTCTGTGTCCATAATAAGGAGCCAGCTGGGCACCCTGCTTCCTTCAATTTCACCGCTGACAATGAAGTAGGTAAGTGAGAAATTAGTCGTTACAAGCACAGGTGAGTTTTCATCCGGTGAACCGATCTCATAAATGCCTTGTGTCACCGTCATGGGCCGCTGTGGATCAGTGAAGATGTTAAGCCGTTCCAGCAACAGGGGAAACAGGCTCTCTCCCTTGAAATCCGAGAGCACCACAATCCCAGCATACTTTGCAATCAGAAGGGAGGCGATAATCGTCTCTACATCCAGATTGCCGGCCATTTCACAGGGAAAGGTGATGGTGGGGAATCCCAAAGAGCGATTTCCTGCCTTGAGCGCTGCCCTCCGAATCGCCACCTGGTCCTCAAAGAGCTGCTTCATCTCTCGAGACCCCGAATCCAGCACCAAGTCCTTAAGGCCCATTCCTGTCAATTTATCGCTTAGGGCGACGAGATCATCGATAGTATCCCCTTTAAGAGCCAGGGGCACGCCAGCCTCATTGGCCAGGCTGCCCATGTCTTCAGCATTATCAGTGGTGGCCGCATAAATGAGAGGCTTTTTGAATGCACAGGCATCCACAGCAGCTTTCATCGCATCCACCTTCTCGCTCATGAGAACCAGGCCGAATTCACTCTCCTCAGCAATCTTTTTTGCGAGAGCAGCAAAGGTCCCACTATCCCCATTCATGTCTTTCAAAGCCACTAATTCTGGCCTCAGGTTCAGGCCCACCCGTTCATACTGGAGGGCGTTCCATTCCTTAAGTTTCCTATCCAAGGTCTTCGGATCAATATCCGAGGATACCATTGCAGCCAGACCTGTGGGGTTATAAAAGGTCTTTTCATGCCTGAACATCACCGTTTCGCCGCCTACTGTAAAGGCCCTCTCTCCTGCCCCAAGGGCAACCGGCCTGATTGGCGGTGCAGAGGCCTCAGCTAGTGCCTCCCTGGCCTCGTCGGACACATAAGGGCATGAATCTAATTCCGCCTTTCCTGATGCAAGATTCATGGCAAAGGCCAGGCAGGTAGGAACACCACACTCCCCGCAATTCGTCTTAGGCAACATCTTAAAAATCTGAATTCCTGTTAATCCCATAATACACTCCTAATCAGAATTTCTACAACTTATTGAACAAATTTCCGTAGCACGTATTTTTTACCGTCAACAAAGAATTTTGGAGTACTGGATAATGGATAAAAGGTTTACTTTTTATTGACTACATATCTCAATCCAATACTCCAGTGCATTAACCCACTATGGAGTCCATCTTCAGGGCAGGATGTTCCTTTTCCTGTAAGAAAGGAAGAATCTCATCTTCGGTTATCCCTACGGTCTCATCAGCGATCCGGTCGATGAGGTCGGGTACACCAAGTTCCTCACCCCGTCTAAGAAGGCGCTCTTTAATTTCTTCCTTCAAAGACTTGGGCATCCAGACCATCCGGAGGAGGCCTCCATCACCTACAATAAACTTACCCTGGGTAATGTTATACTTGGAATGACCCACAAAACCGGGAGATGATTGCCCACCTCCCATGACACCGGCCAACGTGGTAAATTTCATCCCAGAAGGAGTTTCTCCGGTGTAATCCCGGTGGACAGTCATCACACCGTTACAGGTGGGGAGCACCGCGGCAATACACTCGCAACAACCGCAGGTGGTCATGGGATCAATCAGCATGCTGTAAAAATTATAATGGTCTACTGTCTGACGAGAGGCCTTGTAGACAAATTCATTGACGCCTTTCCACTGACCTAATTTCTCGTCAAGACACTCCCCTTTTTCCACAGGCTGGTTGGGTCCTGTGGGGTTAATCTCAAACGAGGCCTTGCAGTCCATCCAGTTGTAGGCCCCGCAAAGACCAGTCCTCTCGGGGCTAACCATGCAGACGTGGCTTGGGGCGAAGGACTGGCAGAGGGTACAGGAATAGTAAGTCTCCACACTCTCATCGGTCATCTTCTCAACACGATCATCCCTCGCCTTGTATTCGGCCCTGGCCCTTTTGGTCAGCGCATCCACATCTTTCTTTTCCGTATACAGGGTCACCTGGACCTTGTCCAATATGGTGCCAAAGTCCTGATGCAATTTGGCATGAAGGATCACACCAATATCCTTTAACGTGAATCCCTTGTCTATGGCCTGATCGCCTACGCGGATCCAGGCAATATCCCTTTGCCCGATATGCATGATGCCCTGTGCATAGTTGATAAGATGATGAATCTGCCTCTCTAAGATCGGTTCAAAGTCGGTCTGCATCTCGCGGCCAGCCACCTGAACGTAGATTCCCAGGGGCAAACGGTCTCCTTTCTTGATATCTTTAATATCAGGACCGATGACCTCAACCTTACCGTCTTCGACCTCATTCATCTCCGCCATCTTGCACAGCTCAGTGCATTGGGTCTTGCCGCCGCCCATTTCAAGGAAAAGATCGTCCTTGCGAACCCGTTCACCCTCAAAGGCCGGGCCATAGGCTAATGGGATATCGATTTCGGTGATAGTAACCTTGAGACCTCGAATCTCGATCGACGTCTGGGGCATTTCATCGTGCCCCACATTGGCCACCACATGTTCGTAGGTGCAGACACCTGTGGGCAATACCTCCGGGATATCCGTGTCCGCTATGGTTGGAAAACCCCAGTTAATAGCTCCCGCAGCATTAGCAGCCCACTCGGCATTCACATCACCTAATGCGTTTACAAAGGCGAAGATACGGTCCTTCTGGTATGCTAACATCTTCTTGTAATCTCCCGGCTGGATACCGCCAAACGCCATACCGGCCCGGTTAGCAAAGCCCAAGGCAAACACGGCCGCCGATATGTCAGGCCCGAAGGGGACAAGACGCGTGTTCCACCCGATCTGTACGTCCTCCTCCACAAGCTGTTCCGTGAAAGTGGTCCCATTCTGATTGGCCGCCATAAACACGTAGATAGTTTTTAGTTGGTACTCTTCAGCCATCTTCTTAGCGGTTGCAGAATCAGGGGCCGCACCCACAATCGCTGCAAACCCGGGTGCCGTGCCATCCACAAACTCCACTCCTCGCTTTCGCATGATGGCATCGTCGGCTGCACCTAACCAGATCTTCCCGTTTTCCACATCCGGATCTTCCACCTCAGGCTGATAAAAATCGGGATCCTCCACATATCGAATAGCCTCCGCGATCTCCTCGGCGAAAATGGCTGCCATCCCCGCATCCAGTAAAGGCCCTAAAAAGGGCAAGTGGCAGTCCTTCTTGACATGAGGCGGCAAGAGCTTCCGCGCAAATTCCATGGGTTTTTTTGCTGAATCCAAATCAGTAACCTTGATCCCGGTTAGGGAATAAATAATAGGCAAATGATATGCGGTATTGGGAAATTCTAGTTTTTGGGCTCCCCCGTAGGTCTCCAGGGCCCTTTTATACTTTCCTTCAGCCTTTGACACAATGTTGTATGCACCCTGAATGGCTGCAAACGCAACTAATTTCGACATATCCTATATTCCTCCCTTCTTAAGAGGTTTGCTGTAAAAAGATTGAATTCCAAATCAGGCCGCCTCCAGCTTCTGCCGGTCAGTCATATCCATAAGCACTCTCTCCCGGGCCTTATCAATACCTAAGGCCTTTCGCTTCTTATCAATATGTGCGATCATCTTATGGGCGTGCTTGATGGGATCCACTTCCAAATCCCACATGCCGCCATAGATGCCTTCCAGTTCTTTGTACAAGTGGTTTTCAAAGACAGGGGCCCCGCTCACAGGAAGCGTTACACCAAAGACCGTATAGACGCCCGATGCCACAAAATAATGCCCGATACTAATAGCCTTTTCGCTCATCCACTCCGGCGCAGAACCGGCCGCAGGAAGATCACTGAGGTCATTCCCCAAGCCCCCGGCCTTTACCACCTCTGTTGCTGCCATGAGGATCCGGCTGTTGTCCACGCATGATCCCATGTGCAACACAGGCGGTATACCCACTGTCTCACAGACTTCCGCCAGGCCCGAACCACAAAAGACCTTTGCGGATTCAGGAGTCAGGAGTCCCTCTTTACCACAGGTAATGGCGTTACATCCGGTGGTTAATACAGCAACATCATGTTTAATCAATTCCTTGACGATTGTTATATGTCCCTCATCGTGAGTGGTCCGGGCATTGTTACAGCCAACAACACCGGCAACACCTCTAATACGGCCGTTGATGATATTGTCATTAAGCGGTACATAGGACCCCCGGAATGTTCCGCCCAGGTGATAATTGATAGCCTCATAGCTAAAGCCGGCGATGAGATCGGACCTGTTATCGGGAATCATCACCTCTTTTTCCCTGTTCTGGAAATTATCTATTGCCGTCTTGACGATCATCTTTGCATCTTCAAAAGCGGTGTGCTCATCAAATTCGATGTGCAGTGTATTACCGGAGGCAATCTTGGCCCTTGGGTTGGTAGTGATGATCTTGGTATGAAAACAGTCGGCAACATTAGCAACATTCTCCATAATGCACTGGACATCTACCACCATGGCTTCCACAGCACCAGTGATAATGGCCAATTCCTGCTGCAGATAGTTGCCTGCAAGGGGCACACCGTGACGGATGAGGATCTCATTGGCCGTACAGCAGATGCCACCAAGCTGAATCCCATTTGCACCCTTCTTTTTTGCGTATTCAAGCATCTCCGGCAGTTCGGCAGCCTGGACGATCATCTCACTCAAGAGTGGCTCATGACCATGAATGATTATATTTACATGGTCTTCCTTCAGGACACCGAGGTTGGCAGAACTCTTTAGGGGATATGGGCACCCGAAAAGGACATCTTGAAGATCCGTAGCAATCATTGACCCGCCCCAGCCGTCAGCAAGAGCGGCTCGTGTGCACTGTTCTATCATGTTTTCATAGTCTTGATCCACACCCATATGGGTCCTGTGCATGATCTCCACAATCTCCCGGTCTATGCCCCTCGGAATAACTCCTAACTTCTTCCAAAGCTCATACCGGGGAGCGGGGGCCCTTTTGACCGTACAGATCTCTCCTTGCTGCTGACCCCATTGGGCCAACGCCTTTTCGCCTACTTCAACGGCAATTTCATCTATATCCCGATCAAGGATTTCTCCATTCTCACCCTCTACGGTGATAGCAACACCGAAATCGGGCGCGATCTCAAGGAGCTTCTTGGTGTCCTTAATGCGGTAATCCTCGGTTTCTTTCCTGGCAGCCGCCAAAAATGTCTCTGCCACGCCCCTGCCATGGTCGGAATGGGCCGCAGCGCCGGCTGCAACCATCCTGGCAAAGTTTCGGGAGGCAATGGTTTCAGGCGTTGCACCGCACAGACCCTTGCGGGTATCCTCACCCTCTATACCAGCCTTGGGTAATGGCAGTCTGCAGGGACCCTGTGCACAATTTTTACAACAGGTTCCCTGAACGCCTATGTTACATGCCTTCATAGTCTGAGCCCGGTCAAAGATGGTTTCAATCTCCATCTCCCTGGACCTTTGGATCATTTTTGTAGTCGCTGGATCGATTGACAGATCCTGGGGTTTGACCACCTTTTTCTCTTTTGCCTTGGCCGCAACGACCTTGGCTTTGACTTCTTCTATCGCCATTATGAGGTTCCTCCTCTATCCATATCAGTTTAAGGGTATTAAATACGCCGGTGTATGCGATCTATATTCTGCATCAGTCTTTGCACAAGGCTCATCTGATCCGCTGCCGGTGTCTTAGGCACTTCCTCTCCTTCACGTGCCAGTCTCTGAGCTTCGTGTTTCTCCCTTTCCAGTGCCCTTTTGTACCTCAGGGCCTGCAAGTCTTCCTTTTCCTTGCCTTTGGCTTCTGCCTTGGCTTTGGCTTGTGCTTCAGCTTTGGCTTCTGCCTTGGCTTTGGCCTCCGCCTCTGCTTTAGCTTCAGCCTCTACCTCTGCCTTGAGCTTTGCAGCAGCTTCATCCTCTTCTTTGGCTTTGGCTTCTACCTTGGGCTTCATTTCAACGACTTTCTTTTCCGGCTTAGGAGCAGTTTTTTCCTTCTTCTTTTTAGGCTCCTCGGGAGGCTTTTCCGCTTTTTTCGGTTTTGCCGCCTTTGGTTTAGGAGCCGCTTCTGGTTCCCCAAAGTCCAGTTTTGGCTCTGGTGAAAGGGAAATAAGGTCCGCCTCTTGAGTCTCCAATTTTTTGGAGATCCCCTGTATATCGCCGGCTGCACCACCATTGATCATCAAATCAATAAATGCACGTGTCAGGCGCACAGTTTCAGGATGTCTTAAAATGACCACGTCAGATCCACCCATGAGATAGCAAACGGCCGCAGCCGCCTCCAT
>CP070700.1:1046179-1050941 GCA_020349865.1 Desulfobacteraceae bacterium | reverse complement strand
GAAAAGTTTGCCCGGATATGCAGCGTCTCATGGCGAGAAAAGACAAGGTGATTCAAGACCAGGCAAAAGGTATTATAAAGCTCCTGAATCATCATAAGATCCGCCATCTGAAAGGATACGCTTATATCGAGGATGCCAATCTTGTTAAGATAAAACTGCCTGATCACAAAGTGCTTGAAATACCCTGGGAAAAGTTGATACTGGCCGTGGGCTCTCATCCCCTCAGTTTACCGTCATTTCCATTTGACGGAAAAATGATTCTTTCCAGCAACGACGCCCTTTGTCTAAACGAAATACCTGGATCATTAATGATTGTTGGGGGTGGGGTCATCGGATGCGAGTTTGCATTCATTTTTGCAGCCCTGGGCTCTCAAGTCGTTGTGGTGGAGGCTCTATCGCGCTTGTTACCCCTTCCCTCAGTGGATGAAAATTGCTCAAAGGTTCTTCAACGGGAAATGAAAAAACGCAAGATCAAGGTAATGATAAACCGGACCGTTGAAATGGTTGAGGGGAAGGGGAGCAGATGCCATGTGACCATCGGGCCTGCTCCTATTGACACGGAACAGAAAAAGCAGAGCTTAAAACCCCAGAAAGTGGAAGTGGAGAAGGTGTTGGTGTGCGTAGGGCGAAGGCCCAATACTGCCAATTTAGGCCTTAAAAAACTTGGGGTTAAAACAGACCATAACGGATGGATTATGGCCGATGAACTTATGGAAACCAGCGTTCCCGAGGTTTATGCAATTGGAGATGTTCTCGGACCGCCTAAGGTAATGCTAGCCCACGTCGCTTCAGCAGAAGGCTCTGTTGCCGCTGAAAACGCTGTGGGGGGAAACCACAAAATGAATTATAATATTGTTCCGGGCGCAATATTCACCATGCCCGAGGTTGCCAACGTTGGGTTAACCGAAGCTCAGGCCAGGGAGCGGGGACATAATGTTCGAGCAGATACCGTCCTTTTTCGAAACATGGCAAAGGCACAGGTTATAGGTGAAATCGCCGGTGAGGCAAAAATAGTTTCAGATAGCGAAAATGGAAGGGTCTTAGGGGTTCATATCATTGGCCCACACGCCACTGACCTTATTGCGGAAGGGACATTGGTTGTGCAAATGGGATGTACGGTAAAAGATCTGGCCGAGACCATACATGCGCACCCGACACTTGCAGAGATCATTATGGAAGCGTCTTTTAAGGCTTTATATAGAGGACTACACGGATAGTTCATAACAGAATATTGTAAAAGTTTACGCTTTGAAAAATCATCATTAAATTATCGGGCCGTGGATATCTCTTTCAGAAGGGCCGCAACACAAATTCTTGAAAGCTGGTCGAACGCCCCCTTGGCCTTGTACAGGGGCGGGGAGCAGGCAGAGAGGACTACTGTTATAAAGGAGTATGTCTTATGGGGCTGTCCTGGGTCGCGTTTTAAGGCCAATCTGCCGTTCAATAGAATGATGCAGTTTTTTGCGGCCCTTCTGAAAGAGATATCCACGACCCTTTTGCACTATTTTCAAACAGCTGAAATGTTACGAAAAATTAATCATTGGATTATCGGGCTTTTTTAACTATTTTCAAAGGTTACTAAACTGTTTTAGAATGATTTTTCTCCGTCTTTATGGGACGAAGGAGAAAGGTGAGACTGATGAAAGAACTCAAGCGAACAGTTTTCTATGATCGACACAAGACCCTGGGCGCCAAGATAGTGGAATTCGGGGGGTGGGAGATGCCAGTCCAGTATCCTTCCGGCATCGTGGAGGAGCATCTGGCCACCCGTAAGGGGGCAGGTCTTTTCGATGTCTCCCACATGGGTAGATTTGTTGTGCGCGGGGGTAATGCCGTGAAGTTTCTCCAGCACGTCTTGAGCAACAACGTTGAAGCCCTTGATGTGAGGGAGACTGGTGCCCAGTACACGCTCATCCCCAATGAAACAGGCGGGGCTGTGGACGACGCATATCTCTATGGCTTTATCGAGGGAGAGTATTTTCTGGTGGTGAATGCTGCCAATCGCGAGAAAGACTGGAAACACTTACAACGACTTCTAAAAGATTTCAACGACGTTGAGCTGATGGACTATACCGAAGATATTGTCATGCTTGCGCTTCAAGGACCCGAGTCGCGTAAATTGCTGGCGGAAATCATCCAGTCCGGCCAACTCCCCGAGCCAATTCGAAACGCCGTAAGCAGCGTGACGATTGAAGGCGTCGAGGTTCAGGTAGCCCGTACTGGTTACACGGGAGAACCGCTGTGCTTTGAGCTCTTCACCAGCCGGGACAATGGCCTTATGCTTTGGGATCTGCTTTTGACCAGAGGAGCAACGCCCATAGGCCTTGGCGCACGGGACACCCTACGGCTGGAGGCCGCCTTGCCGCTCTACGGACATGAGTTTGGTCAAGACCCAGATGGCAAGGAAATTCCCATTATAGCCTGCCCGCTTACTAAATTTGCCGTGAGTTTTTCTCCCTTGAAGGGGCATTTTATTGGCCGGGCAGCGCTTGCACGACAGTTTGCAGCCCTCACAAAAATTGTTTCACGCGACTATTCGCTGATTTCCGATTTGCCCCGCATGATCAAACCGATCGCCGTGGCCGGCCGCGGCATTGCCCGTGAAGGAGCCAAGGTATTTAAAGGCGACAGGCACGTAGGCTATGTCACCAGCGGCACAATGGTTCCTTTGTGGGCCGTGGAGGGCGAAGGGCTCTCCTCAGCCCAGACCGAGAAGCACCAGCTCCGGTCTATCTGCCTGGCCTACATTGACAGTGACATAATCGAGGACGAGAAGGCTACTATTGAAATCCGCGGAAAAACAGTTGATGCATTGGTAGTACCCTATCACCTGCGCAGCGATGCGCCACCGTATGCCCGCCCCATTGTTTATGATCACAAATTAGCCTCTGTGGAACTCCCTACTGGAACTTTTAAGACAAAGGCCCTTATTTTGCTCGAAAAGGCATCGGAAAACACGCGCTGGCGACAGCAGGATTGCATCAACCTCATCCCCTCGGAGATGACCGTTTCCCCAATGGTCCGGTTGCTCTCTGTGATGGACCCGGCCTTTCGCTATGCCGAACACAGAGAGTCAAAGGCATTCTATGACGCTGACATCTTCTATTATCAGGGCACTGATTTCATTGGTGAAGTTGAGCGGTTGTTGGAAGAAGAGATGCGGGAGTTCCTTGGCTGCAATGAAGTCGAGATGCGGCTTATCAGCGGACAGATGGCCAACACGGCCGTGTTTAGCGCAATACTTGATTACATAAATCGTGCAGACCGAAAAAATGAACCGCGACGGATTCGCAGAGTGATGAACAACCATATCGGAAAAGGCGGCCACCTCAGTGCACAGCCAATGGGTGCCCTTAAGGACTTCGTCACCCATGACCCGCGCACTGAACGACCGGCCGTGGTGAACTTTCCTGTGCTGGCTGAAAATCCATATAAAATTGATGTGGCAGCCACCCTGGATCTGATAGGAGAATACCGACCTGAGCTTATTATTTTCGGAAAGAGTATGGTCCTGCACAAGGAGCCCGTTGCCGAGATCCGTCAGTTCCTTGATGACCAGGGCATTGATGCGATTGTCATGTACGATATGGCCCATGTGCTGGGGCTTATTGGCCCCCATTTTCAGAAGCCCTTTGAGGAAGGCGCCGACCTGGTTACCGGCTCGACCCATAAGACCTATTTTGGCACACAGCGAGGTGTTGTGGGCAGCCGTTTTCAGGAGCATGAAGAGCGTTACGAACTCTGGGAAGCCTTACGCCGGCGGGCATTTCCCGGGTCAGTATCAAATCACCACCTCGGCACATTGTTAGGCCTGCTCATGGCTGCCTACGAGATGAATCATTTCAAGGACGAATATCAGGCCAGGATCATTACCAATGCAAAGGCCTTCGCCAGAAGCCTGAAGGACTGCGGACTGAACGTGGCAGGGGACCCCACCATCGATTTTACGGAAACCCACCAGGTGATTGTGAATGTGGGTTATGGGCATGGATCTGAGATCGCCCGACGACTTGAAGCCAACAACATTATTTGTAACTACCAGGCCGGTCCCGACGAAGAGGGTTTCACGGCTTCGGGAGCTCTGAGACTGGGCGTGTCGGAAATGACCCGGTTCGGTATGCAAGAAGATGCCTTCCGCACCCTGGCGGAGCTGATTAAAGAGGTAGTGTTAAATGACGCCAGCATTAAAGATCGGGTCAGGGCGCTACGGGAACCATTCTGTGAATTGCAGTTCTGCTTTCGTGGAGACGAATACGCCGATATTCTAAAGAAGCTGCATGAACTTCTATAGCCTTTAAAATAAGGTTTTTGGGTAATCTGCTATACGATGCTCAAAGAGGTTTTGTCGCTGTTGCTAAGAGAAAACAGAAACTTGAAACTGGAAACTTGATAACCCCTGAAATGTCAAGGAAGGATCCATTGCATTATTATCTCTCGCAGCCTGCGACGAGCACAGCTGTGACGAGTACACATCCGTGTCAATAATAAGGGTGAAAAACTCTGTGCCTCTGTGCTCTCTGTGAGATAAAAAAACAGGAAATACTCCAGACACAATGTATTGCATTGAGAGAGGAAATTTGAGATTAGAATTAGAGGTTGTGCGGTTGGAGTCTTTGTTGCAACATGAAGAGACCCTTCCACAGGTTGCAAATAAGTTGATTTTAGAATTCAGGAACTGGGTCAATTTACAGAATCCAATAATCGTTGATAAAAATCACATAATTTTAGATGGGAACCATCGCGCATTTGCTTTCAAGAAATT
>CP070700.1:1043098-1046079 GCA_020349865.1 Desulfobacteraceae bacterium | reverse complement strand
TGAGACCCCCTTTTGTCAAGAGTAAATAATCAGGGCCTAAAGGACCCGGTTTTGATTACACCCCGCAGGGGTGTGAACTGAGGGCATGCCCTTTTTCAAGAGGCCATATCTCAAAAAAAATTCCACTGAGCATCGCCGTGCCCCTGACAATATAGATATGGCCTTGAGAAAAGGGGCGTGGCCTTACCTAATCGGGCGATGAGAGCCGTATTGCGACAGTTTACTCGCTGAAGAAAGACGACCGAGTGCGGACAACTGACAGCACGTAGAATTTATCAAGAAATTAATAACGTACAAAAGTGTTGGCAGAGTCTTTCAAAACAGTAAGTCATATTTGGCTAGGCGATTCTCCGGCAATGCCAATCTCCTCAAGGCGATATCTAATTCGCTCATTATCCGTGGTCTGATCTTTGGGGGTTTAAGGAAGATTTCCTAAATAAACACGGGACATCCTGCGATATGTTTATGGGCGTACCCGCCTGCCAACGCCTGGCACTGGCGGGCAGGAACCCTCAAAGATCAGACCACTGTGGGGTTTGGGTGGAGTTTTTTTCAGATATCACCTTTCGGAGACCGGCATTGCCTCCGAATAAAAAACATCAAATGCGAACACTTTTGAACGTTACCAAGAAATTATATTGACAAAGTCCTAATAATGAATATAAGTTAGGGGTTTGGGTGGACTGCCGATAGCACCAATAAGAGAGCAAAGACCACGTATTTGACATCTCCCCATCCAAATCTACCGCCTTCGGCTTGAAAATGGACTACGGGATGGGGTCAGAAAAGGGGGTGATTCTTTATGACTGCAGGTCCTGTATGTGGCAAGGTCTTTGGGATACCTTATCCACTTATAGAACCCACAAGCCCCCTGAAGATGGGTGAGTGCTTCCAGACCATCAAAACTGCCATGGAGATGGCGTTCCATGTGGTACGGGTAGGAGTCTAATATGATCTGATCCAACGACAAACCCGCTTTTGAAGGCCTGGAAAAGCATCTCCAATGCGATCAGAGATGCTTTTCTTATTTTATTATCATGAAGACAAAACAAAAGAGATGATGATATGAAAGTTATTGTTCAGGACAATCAGATAGAAAAAGCCATAAGAGATCTCAAGAAAAAGTTGACTAAGGAAGGGTTTTTCTCTGAGATCAAAGAACGGCGATTTTATGATAAACCGAGTGTCCAGAAAAAGAAAAAGCGAGCAAAGGCAGCCAAAAGGCGCCGTAAGAGAATGAGAAGGTTCTATTAAGATTTGCGCTTTTTTCTCTGGTGTGTCTGCCATTTCATGCCTGCCACTACCTCCCTATACATGGCCGCTGAGAGGGCCTAGTTCGGGAATCCCGCCCCACGGGACCTTTTTTTGAGTCAGGTCTAAAATATTTGGTTCATCCGGAAAATTAAGTACGAACCATTAAAAGGTACATCTACACACCTGAATAATGGTCATGAAGTCTTTTCGGAGTGACTGTCGGGAGGCCTTCGTCATTTCACGGAGTTACGGAATGGGGGACCCCCTGGCTCCCCGATCCGCAGGATCGGGGAGAACAGCGGAGGGGGGAGGCCTGCCCGCCATCGCGAGCCGCTCAGGCGACGCGGGCGGGCCTCACCCGTCCGTAACTCCGTGAAATGACCAGGCCGGGAGGCTCGGAATCGAAGAAAAGACTTCATGACCATTCTATCGATGTTCAATTGGAGTAGTCCATCCTATCATTGCTTACTCATTTTCTCGATCAACCAAATGTATGATACAAGACACTAAGTATATCTCCTCTCAATTAAACCCAACCGTTCAGGGGCCTACAAGTCCTTATCTGCCTGATTTTTCAGGTTTCTGTGCGAGGTTTTTTCCCCTTGACAAAAACGGGGTCAGCAGGTAAATACGCAAAAACTATTGGCCCTTTCCTCAGACCACCCTAACCTCAATCTGCATGAGGATTAACCCTATGGAAAACAAAGCAAATTCCACTGAAAGGCCTTCAAAAGATCGAAGGCTCTTTTTTCTTTTGGACTTCCTTGTCTCCTTCTATGCTGAAGTGATCTCCTATCCTCTGCGGAGTGGATCATTCTACTTTTTGGCCGGTCTCATACCCGCCTTATTTGTAGGCTGGATTCTTTATCCGATGGTGCTCTATTCTGAGCACCCACAACCCATTAATTTCAGTCACGCTGTCCATATGGACCCAGAAAAAGTGGATGGCATTGAAGGGGATACAGAGCTTGAAAAATGTCTCTCATGCCACCTGTTTCGGGATGATGGAACCTTTGCCGGTATGCCAAAGCTGGAAAGATGTATGGAATGTCACGATGACCCGGAAACACCCCTGGGAGAGAGCCCTGAAGAACAACAATTTTTGACGGAATATGTGGCCAACGAGAAGGAAACACCCTGGTTAGTCTATTCCAGACAGCCCGATTGCGTCTACTTTTCCCACATCGCCCATGTGAAGATGGCAGAGATGGATTGTCGAACCTGCCACGGAGATCAGGGCAAGAACCACAAATTGCCTATCTATAAAGAGAATCGCCTAACCGGTTACAGTATCGACATATGGGGCAGAAATATCGCCGGTTATAAAAGAAACACCTGGGACCGCATGAAGATGGATGACTGTGCCGATTGTCATACCGAAGCGGGACATGAAGAAAACAACGCCTGCTTTGTCTGCCACAAATAAGGGGAAGAGAGCCATGGAATTCAGTACTAAAGATCTGATGAAAAAGATTGAATTCAACAGAAGAAACTTCATTAAAGTCATGGTCGGTGGGGCGGTCGGTATCAATCTGTCTCCTTTGCCTTGGAAGCTTACGGATGATATCGCCATCTGGACCCAGAACTGGCCCTGGCTCCCTGTTCCGCCCGTGGGCGAGTTCTCCCATGTAAAATCCGTATGCCATTTATGTCCCGGAGGCTGCGGTATTGAGGTGCGTAAGGTGGATAACAGGGCAGTAAAGATCGAAGGCCGGACCGATTATCCC
>CP070700.1:1037068-1042998 GCA_020349865.1 Desulfobacteraceae bacterium | reverse complement strand
AGCACCGTCGGCTCCAGTACAATGCATCTGGCGATGGCCACACGTTGTTTCTGGCCACCCGAAAGCTGATCTATTGTTTTGTTTTCAAACCAAGACAAGTACACCCGTTCCAGAATGGCGTGAATCTTTTTTTTGATGTTTGCCTTGTTTTCTCCCCGTCGTTGCAGACCAAAAGCAATATTTTCCTCCACGTTCATCATGGGGAACAAAGCCAGGTGCTGAAATATAAGGTTGACCGGTCGCTTATTGGGTGAAATGCCATCCATGCTTTCTCCGCGAATTTCAATCGTACCGCTGGTGGGCTCCGTGAGCCCTGCAATCATTCTCAAAAGAGTGGTTTTCCCGCAGCCTGATGGGCCTAATATGGAAAAGAAACGCCCCTGTTGCACCTCGAAAGATACGGAGCTTACCGCGACAAATTCTTGAAATTTTTTAGTGATGTTCTGTACCGATAAATCAATCTGCATAAGAATCCATGAATGAATAACAGTTCGTAGAAAAAAAGGGGCCTTTTCCCCGTTAAGGAGCCCCCTTCTTTTCACAACTAAATGGAAAACACGGTCGTATATGCTATTGCATACGACATTTTATTTCGCCGCCTTTACCTTGTCTAAAATCATCCCCTCAATAGCCTCAAGTTTTGCGGGGACTGGGGGATACCACTTGACATTATCAATATCTTTTTGAGGAAAACTTCGCTCAAAGTTCCCACGCACTGAGGCATCTAATAGCTTAACCGCACCGGCGGATGCGGTTCCATATTTTTCCATGTTGGTAAATACAGCGGCATTTTCTGGACGTAGTATGAAGTTGATCCATTTATACGCCGCATCCACATTTTTTGCCTTTGCAGGGAGCGCAAAGGTATCGATCCAACCCAAGGCACCGCTTCTGGGAGCGATAAAATCTATATCAGGATTTTCCGCATGCAGTTTCCAGCCGCCGCCATCCCACGCCATGGCAACATGCACTTCCTCGGATCTCATGGACTGAAGCAGGGCATCTCCATTTGTCCAGTAATTTTTCACAAAGCCTTTTGCGTCAATCATGGCTTGTCCTACTTTTTCCATCAGCGCTTTATAGGCTTCAACATTACCATACTTGGCAAATGGATCATCGCCCATGGCAAAGGCAAGTGCAATCAGCGTGGGTCGTTTGAGACGGTAACTGACTCTACCTGCATATTTTTTATTAAGCAGGTCAGAGTAGTCATTCGCGCCTGCGGCAAATTTCCGGTTTACAACCAGCCCGGAAGTTCCCCAGCAGAAGGGCACTGCATGGGGTTTGCCGTCTACCATGGTGTTTTTCTTCACTGCCTCCAGCATGGAAGGGATAATCTGATCGGTCTTTAATTTGGAGAGATCTATCGGCTGGTAGATCTTGTATTTTGCCTGAACAGAAGAAATACGATCCTGGCTGGGCTGGGCCAGATCAAAACCAGCGCCGCGTGTAGCCCGCAGTTTGGCGATCATTTCTTCATTGTTGGTGTACGTTGCTTTTACCTCGATTCCAGTTTCTTTTTGAAATTTATCAACCAGATTTTTCGGCGCATATCCTTTCCACGTCAGTAGGGATAGAGTTTCTGCTGTTGCGTGACCAATGCCGACAACCAAGAAAACAAAAACAATCATTGCGGACCAAAAAGCCTTTTTTTTCATAACGCACCTCCTTTTGTTAGTGAAAGAACAATAAGGTTAGGGTTTATGTAAAACGGCAACCCACACGAAGCCTCGCTTGGCTGGATTGCTCGACTCCAAAATAGCGGCCACTGCTCACCGGCAGGACATGTATTATCTTAAGCAGGAACAAGGAAACAATTTTCTGATGAATTCAAACAGATTTTATTAAGCACTAATGTCACCACATTGTCAATCCAAGAGATTCAAAACTTCAGCCGGCCGCTCGATCAGCGCCCGGCTGCCATTTTTTTTCAATTCCTCCATTGACCTGAATCCCCAGAGTACCCCCACAGGGAACATTTCAGAAGCGACCGCAGTTTTCATATCTACTCCGCTATCCCCGAGATAGAGAAAATCCGCCGCAAGTATGTTGAGCCGCCCCGCCACTTCAAGTGCACCTGCCGGATCAGGCTTGGGAGGGACTCCATTGCGCTGCCCGAGGATGACATCGAAGTTCCAATTGGAAAGGATTTCTGTAACACACTGTTTCACAAACTCATGCGGCTTGTTTGAAAGGACCGCCATCTTTAATCCCCGCTCAGTCAGTGCGTCCAACATTTCAGGGACGCCTTCATAGGGTTTTGTTTTTACATTCCAGTTCCGACCATAATCTTCCATGAACTCCTTAAGGCAGGCATGGATGGTGTTATCATTACGCTTTTCTTCAGGCAACGCACGTTTAATAAACATGGCCGCCCCATCGCCTACGAAATAGCGGTAGGCATCCAGTTTGTGTGTGGGGAATCCCTTCCCAGCCAAAACGCGGTTCACGGCATTACCTATATCTTCTAATGTGTCAAGCAAAGTCCCGTCGAGATCGAAAAGAATTGCTTTATATGACATGAATGTACCTTCTTAACCCATGAACTTGATTCGCTATAATTCACTGGAAGCAAGATATTTGACAGGATAACAGGATAGACATAATATTAATCAAGTTAATCAATACTTTTTTGAGTCCATCTGGAAACACCCCTTATCCGTAATCTCTGCTTCGATTGGAAGGTTGTTTATTCGACCTGTCACCCCTAACCCGCTCGACCAATTTAGAATCGAGGGGTTTCTAAAAGTACCGAGAAAGGAGAGTTGAAATTGTGTGAAAGATCAAGGATCAAAACTAAGAGATCAACAGGATGAAAAAACATCATGTCAATCCTGTTTATTCTGCCTAACATAGCTGAACTATTACCTTAATTGAGCGGAACAAGCCTGTAGATTTTCGATAGACGCGTCGGCACAAGGCTCTTGCAAAACTACAAAGCTTCTTTCATAACTCATTCATAGGCACTTTATAAAATAGGCGGATTTCTTTCACATTGATTAAACAAAATCCCCCGCGCTCCCCCTTTATTAAAGGGGGAAGCATAGGTCCTCCCCTTTTGTAAAGGGGAGATAGAGGGGATTTATTAGCACCTTTTGGCTCAATTAGGGTATTACCTTAATTCTTAGCGCTTGTTCAGGAACTACATCAGGAGCTTCTTGCACTCGGGATCATAGAGCGCTCGGTCGTGACGCGTCGCCGGTATCACTTCCCCGTATACCTCTATTTCATAGCCGTCGTCATATTCGGCATGCTCAATCGCCAGGTAACCATAGGCAATTATCTTTCTAATGGTATAGCCATAGCCGCCGCTTGTGACCACGCCCATGACCTTACCCTCGTGGCAGATCGTCTCCCCGCCCCGGAGCAACCTGGGCTCGTCAATGTCAAGAGTGAAGCAGCAAAGCTTCCACGTGGGGCCTTGCTCCTTGATTTTTGCAAGGGCTTCACGCCCAACAAAGTCACCCTTATCAAGCGCCACGCAGAAACCAAGCCCTGCGTCATAGGGAGAGTAGTCAGGTGTCAACTCAGTGCTCCAGTAACAGTAACCCTTTTCCAGACGCAGCGATTCAATAGCACGGTAGCCTGCATTAACTATGCCAAGGTCCTGGCCACTCTCCCAAAGCAGTTCATAAACATGCCCGGCGTATTCAGGGGGCATGTAAAGTTCATAACCGAGCTCACCCACATATGATACCCGAAGGGCCAACACCGGCGCAGAACCAACCAAGATGTGACGGCATTGGCTGAATTTGAAACTCTCATTGCTGACGTCGTCTTTAGTAACCTTCTTCAAAAGCTCACGGGATTTAGGGCCGCACAGGTTAATCATTGCATGGGATGACGTCACATCGCGGAGAGCAACCGAACCGTTTTTGGGCACATGATTCTTAATCCAAGTGAAGTCGTGGACCCCAAAGGCCGTACCGGTGATGAGGAAGAATCGCTCCTCGGCAATGCGGGAGACGGTGATGTCACTCTCGACCCCGCCGCGCTCATTGCACAACTGGGTGTAAGTCGCGCTGCCCACCGGTTTGTCAATTTTGTTGGCTGCCACCCGGTTTAAGAATTCCAGCGCCCCGGGGCCTTCGATCTCGAACTTGCTGAAGGACGACTGATCGATCAGTATGACCCGTTCGCGCGCGGCCTTGTGTTCTTTGGCCACATGTTCAAACCAGTTGGGGAGCCCGAATGTCAGCTCATCCTCAGGGTCCACATCTTCAGGAGCGAACCAGTTCGCCCGTTCCCATCCGAACTTGGCCCCGTAAACGGCCTCCCTCCCTTTCAGGATGTAGTACAACGGGCTTCGCTTTACGCCGCGAGCAGTCTTGTGCTCTTCATAGGGCCAGGAGATAGTATAATGTTTTCCGTAGATCTCGAGTGTCCGATCACGGATGTACTGTGGACTACGGTGGTGTTCACCGAACCTGCAAATGTCGAGTGGCCACAGGTCCAGGCTTGGCTCCCCCTCTACAATCCATTCAGCCAGCATGCGGCCTGCACCACCGCCGGCGGCTATACCAAAGGCGTTAAATCCGGCCGCGACGAAGCAATTTTCCAGTTCAGGCGCAGGCACCTGCTCTTTTTCCAGCCGGTCACCAATCCGGTCTCCTCCTCGAGTTGCCCGTAGAGTTCAACACTGTATTTCAGCATGCGGGTGACGTTCCGGTTGGAACGTAACTGGCCCACAAGTCCAGCCGCGTGCCATGTAGATCCGCTGGTCAACTCGCCTTTCTCAACAATCACGACATCTTTCCAGCCCATAAGGATCAAATGATAGGCAATACTACACCCGACAATTCCGCCACCAATTATTACGACCCGTGCGCTGTCACGCATTTTCTTTCCTTTTATGGTTTAATCTGAAAAATATTTTATCAATTGATCAGCATGAATAATACCGTCAAATTCAAGTTTTTCATCCGCCTGCTTTAGTATACCTTTTTCCCCGCCAGGTTCTCCCAGGCAGGTGACTACAATATCTGCTTCACTTAAATCCTCATTTTCCGTATAGATATTTGTGGTTGCAACGACATTCATCCCAGCTTCTTTTGCGGCCAAAAGCCCATTCCTTGAATCCTCAATCACTACACATTCCTCTGGTTTGAGCCCTGTTTTTTCAAGAGCAAGGAGGTAAATTTCCGGATCCGGCTTTTTCTTGCTGACCACATCCCCGGCAAGAACAAATTCAAATTTTATATCCTGAAGCATTCCCCTGGCAATTGCGTTGGCTGATCTTTCGTTAGCTGTAGTACAAATACCAATTATAAGGCCTCCATCCATTGCCTCCTTCATTAGCCTTTTAACACCAGTTCTCAATGGAAGCTTGCCGCTTTCTATAAGACCAATAAAAATTTCTGTTTTCTTCTTATGAAGTTTTTTTATGAGTTCATCTTCTTCATCCGGCTTCATGTCAGGATGAACGCCTTCGGCATGGAAATAGTGTCTCATTCTTTCCTTTCCCCCGGAAATTTGAAGAAGTTCATGATATTTGTCTACGCTCCACTCAAAATCGTAACCAAACTCTTTAAAGGTCTCATTGAAGGCCACCCTGTGACCATCTTTTTCAGTATCAATTACAACCCCATCCTGATCAAAAAAAATCGCCTTTATTTCTGACATCTTTGATACCTCCTCAATTAAGTCAAATTACCACCCACAGAGGGAGTGGCTTGTTTCTTTTGTATCTGGAAGGTTGGCTGATTCAAGTGACTAAAATGACCTAAATTTAAGGAACTTCGTGATCTATTTTAAAAAAATTGTTTGCTAATTTTGATGGTTTTGTAAAAAGTCTTATGGACGGTCATTGCGAGCGTAGCGAAGCAATCTCATCGGCTGTAACAACTTGAAATTAGGAGATTGCTTCGTCGCTTTGCTCCTCGCAATGACGGGTGAAAAGACTTTTTACGAGATCTTCAATTTTGATGGTT
>CP070700.1:1034334-1036968 GCA_020349865.1 Desulfobacteraceae bacterium | reverse complement strand
TTAATCGTAACACTTTAGCTCTTTGAAAATAGGACAGGAAGGGCCGTACGCCTGACACTTAATTCTTAAACCAATCATGAACAGCTTAGGATAAAAACGTTGAAATAAAAGCTAAGATTAAGGATTTAGAATAAAAGATCAACAGGATTTGAAAATAACCTTGTTAATCCTATTAATTCTATCTAAATAGCTGAATTAGTGCGGATGATCTATATTACGCGAAACATTAGAATTGATGAAGGTGAAATCCAACAGGAGTTTATCCGCTCCTCCGGACCTGGGGGCCAGAATATCAACAAGGTTGCCACGGCCGAGCAACTCCGATTCGACGTGGCCAACTCCCCCTCATTGCCTGATGACGTTCGCATTCGTCTGATTCGTTTGGCCGGTAGGCGGATTAGCGAAGACGGCATACTGATTATCGATGCCCGCCGGTTCCGCACCCAAGAGCGAAACCGTAAGGACGCTATAATCCGCCTGGTGGGGCTGATCCGTAAGGCCGCCGAAAAGCCTAAACCACGGCTTAAGACAAGGCCAACCCTCACATCAAAAAGGCGACGGTTGCAGGCCAAGCGTCGCCACAGCGAGATAAAGCGGATGCGACGGGCTGTTTCACGATCCGAAATATAGCGCACCTCAAAAAAACACTTGACAAAAGAAAGGAAGGAAAAAATGGATCTTGAAATTTTTCAGAATATGAATGCATCTGAACTTCGGAAGTATATTGAGTTTCTTCTCTGGCATTACAGAGTGGTGGATGCATTCTGGTTTATCTATGTAGGAGAGCGCTTTGACCAGCCAACTGCTGAAAGAATCAATGAAAGGGTATGGGACCGTGTGGCCGGCATGGCTGCAAAAGACCTGGTGTCTCGATTTAAAATCCAGGAAACGGGCCTTAAGGGTTTTGTAAAGTCCCTTAGGCTTTTCCCCTGGTGTATCCTTGTGGGATATCAGATACATGAATCTGATCATGAAGTGACCATTTCTGTACCGTCCTGTCCCACGCAGGAGGCCCGGCTTAACAGAGGATTAGGTGAGTTCGTGTGTAAGGAGATGCACCGTGGGGAATTTACAAACTTTGCCCAGAAAGTAGATGATCGCATTCATGTTGAATGCCTGTTCGCCCCTCCCGACCCTCATCTTGAAGACATGTTTTGTAAATGGCGGTTTTTCATTAAAAGTTCGTAAGAGTTCACCCCTTTCCGATTGGCTGAGGGACCGTGGAGATCTCTTTTTCTTGCCAATTCATTAAAGCTTTTTTCCGGGCCAGAAGACAGCCTAAGCAAGCCCCTAACTTTCCTTATTTTCCTTCCTTAATTTTTCCAACTGCTGGGTGTACCAGTCAATCTGCCGGCATATCCCCCTTATTACACGGACTTCCCTGGCCCTTAGGGGAAGACGGGACAGGAAACGTCGAATATTCAGCATCCAGTGTTCCGGATTCTGTGGATCAATGAATCCGATTTTCATTAATACATCTTTAAGATGATCATACATGCCCTCAAGTTCAAATTTATTTGCAAGGCGCGGCAGGGGTGCTCGCATCTTTTCACTGGTCGCCAGAAAAATTTCATAGCACACAATCATCACTGCCTGTGCCAGATTCAAAGAAGAAAAACCAGCCGTTGGAATTGTAGCCAGCGTGTGGCAATACCGGAGCTGTTCATTTGAAAGTCCTCGATCTTCAGGTCCGAAAAGGATAGCAACCCGGTTATTCTGTGATATCCGGATAAGGTCCAAAGCCAGGCGATGGGGGTGCGTCACGGCCGGGCGGAGGGAGCCGATCCGGGCGGTGGTGCCAACCACATAATGGTATGTTCCCAGGGCCTCTTTGAGGTCCTCGAAAACCTCCATCTCTTCAACCACATCAACTGAGCTGCCGGTGGCGGTTTTTAACACACGTGACAGATCACAATTCCTGGGACTTACCAGGACGAGCCGCCTGAGGCCCATATTGCTCATGGCGCGGGCTACTGAGCCGATGTTTTCAGGAATCTGGGCCTGCACGATTATGATTGCAATATGGTCAAGTTTAACTTTGGCTGTCATTTTGGAAAAGCTTGAAGATATCTGCCATGAGTTCATCGCTGTCAAAGGAAAAGCTCACGGTTCCTTGCTCGATCTCGAAAAATAGAAGACGGCAATGATACTCCATGGCCACCTCTTCCAGAAGCTCCCTGAAGCGGATGACTTCAGGGTGTTCTAAACTGTCAACCTCCGCAGGAAACAAGTCGACTTCTATCAACCTGGATGCCCCTTTAGCTTCCAATGGTTCCTCGCAAATACAAGCGTCTTCGAACCTAAAATAACGGCCCCAAAATTGAAAACGGTTCCGATGGAAAAAAGATCAATGATTATCCCTGCAACCAAGGGTCGAGCCAGCATGTCCAGGCTGTGGCTCAGGGTAAGAAGACCCATCACGGACCCCATAGCCCTAGCTCTTCGGCCTTCAATTACACCAAGGGCCATGATAGCGGGAAGTGATATGCCCAAGTCCCTTTTTGCCTGTCTGTGTGGGGACACACACAGGCAGGCACAATTTTCAATGCGCCAAACTGTTACGTTATTTCTTAAGGCCTATATCACTTAGACCATAACAAGTCTAAATTTATTATTTTTTAACGCAAGATCTTT
>CP070700.1:1030017-1034234 GCA_020349865.1 Desulfobacteraceae bacterium | reverse complement strand
GCTGGCAAAACTGTTTTACCGTCCTCTGCATGTCAATCGCCACCTCAGAAGAGAAATAACCGGCAGCCGGGCATTATCGAAGGCGGGCGTCAGCACACCGGAATTATTATACGCCGGCAAAGTACAGAACACGTCCGTAGGCGTCCTGCTATTCGAGTACATGCACCCAATATACCTTATCCGGGACGTATGGTATAAAATGGAAGACCCCAAAGAAAAGCGTGCGCTGTTTCGTCGGCTGACTGGCATCATCGCAAAAATGCATCGGGCTGGGTTAAAGCAGCGGGATTTGCACTTGAACAATTTCTTTATGCATAAAAACAAGATCTACGCCTTTGACGCAGCCCAGGTTAAACCGAACAGGACCGGATATCCTTTAAGAAAAAAAGAAAGTATAGTCAACCTGGCTTTGTTGTTCGCCCAGTTGACGGTCCGGGATTGTTCCTTGGTTGGCGATCTCTACACGGAGTATACCAGGATTTGTGGATGGCGTAATATGGATCTTACCGATAAAGATTTACAGGTGCACATCGAACGACAACGAAAATGGCGTTTAAAAAAATTTTATAGAAAAAAATTATTCCGCGAGACAGATAAAATGATTTGTCGGCGTTCCTTTACGCATTTTATGCTGTGTGCAAGATCCGACTATTCGCCGGTCATGGCTCGCTTTCTAGACTCCCCGAACCGGGTATTAGATGGCCCCCACAGCCGATTGCAAAAAAAAGGTAATGCCTTTGAAAAATACAGACTCAGGATTGAGAATCGAGAATTGGTCGTCAGACGATATCACAACAAAGGATTGCCCCACGGTTACCGGCCGTGTTTCTGGAAAACCCGTGCCGCGCGTGCATGGCAAAACGCACACCGTGCTTTTGCTTTAGACCACGCCGCCCCGAGACCCATTGCACTGCTGGAGAAACGTTTCGGTCCTTTTTGCGGCGCATCCTTTTTT
The DNA here is from genome assembly GCA_020349865.1 of Desulfobacteraceae bacterium. The sequence goes on along the minus strand of CP070700.1, from coordinate 1,033,279 downwards.
ATTTATGAATTTGACAGCAAACTACCCCCGGAGCTTACACCGTCTCCACCAACTGGGGTTACCGTTTGAGTATCAAGCGTCTCGTTAACCGTCTAAAAAAGCAAAGATATTAAGCTAAACTGGCAAGGAGACATATTATTGCTTCTTTTTAGCCTGATAATCTCTACAATGACCTTCGATATCAAAGCACTTCTGGAGCGCGTGATCTCCAGAAGGGACACTCTGCTGGTTCTTGGTTTGCTCACCGGCGGGCGATTCGCTGACATAGAAGGCCTTATGAACAAGCCCCAGCCTACATTTCTCAACATAGGCAAGCGGTTTTACGGTGCAAACTCCGCGGCGGAACATGAGATTTTCTTTTATCCACGAGCTTTTCCCTTCTGGTTGACGAAAGATATTCTTCAAACAACCCAAGAGGTTTTCGTATTGATACTGCTTTACGTTTAATTGACCTCCATTGACAGTAATACTGCTTGTGGTCGAAACGACAGGCTTTGATGAGCTGTGTCGTTTTTTTTTATACGGGTGCGTGACCCGCTCTCTGTGTGCTTCCAGGATTGCCATTAGACGCTCGTGTTCCATCTCCCTGCGACGATAGATTCTCAGACCGGCTCGTCTACTTTTCGTAAAAAGAGTGCCCTCTTTGAGACATTTTGCGGCAGACTTCTTTTGACGACGGGCTTCGACTTTTTGGACGATTCTCTCCACTTTTTTGAGGCAACTGGGAAGGTCTTTGCCAAACGGAATCTGTCCTCGACCGTAGGCCAGCAAAAATAACTCCTTCGCCTCATCATTCAACATGAAGCTAAGAACATAGAAGATTTGAGCCAGGTTCCATAAACGTTTCGCATGGGAAACTCTACGCTGCTTTTGTGCAGTATGTAGGTCTACAACATAAAGAGAGGGAGAATCCCCATCGGTAACCAGGAAGTTTCCTCCGTGAAAGTCTCTATGAAAAAGTCCAATGTCATGGATTTTCCGCGTCGTTTCGGCCAGAAGCCTGAGTATCTGGTTGCCTTTCTTTTTTTGGTTTGATGTTCCCCGTCTGTTTTTGCAAAAATCAATCAGATTTTCACTTACATCCAGGCCCTCGGTGATGAAAAAGCTTTCCTTGAGAATCCCATGCCTTCGTCTTTCCAAAATCCCTAAAGCGGTCGGTGTCAGAATCCCCTCTTGAGACAAGAAATTCGAAACCCGCCATTCCCTCATGGCTCCCGAAGAACGGATCAGGTGTTTTAATCCCTGCAAACCGCTAAGGACCCGATACTTCTTAATTAATAGTGTCTTGCCATCCTCGACGGGGAGCGTGGCGGCCCATCGCAGTATGGAATTCTTTAAAACACGCCCGCCATGGAGCAAAACGCGGCGATCCAGATCATCGATGAGCTGGGTTGTCAAAAGCGACTTTACCCCAGCGTTGAGGACACCACTGAGATTTCCTTCTCTTATGCGGATCAAACTGTTGTCGTAATTTTTCACGTTTCCTTCCTACTGCAGGCGGGCAGGTTAAGCGAGGATACATAATATGCATCGAATTGTCAAACCGCTGCGCGCAGTTTAAAGTCCATGGAATTCGAGAGTATGTCTTAACTCTTGCCGGGCTGTTACCCAAATCCCCTTTCACTTTGTCTAAAAGGTTTTTGATCAATCTAAGGCTCGTTCCAGGCGCTTTGAAAACTCGCCCGCTGGGCCCTGACAGTTCAAAGCGCTTATCCTCCACTTCGCCAAGATTGATGCGCAAAAACGTTTTAATGACCGTTCAAAAGGATTTGGGCAACAGCCTGTTGCGTGTTGACAGTCCCTATGCTTTTTGATACTGGAGGGCAGAATGTCCAGAGCAGGATTCGCGGGGCAATCCTGCCGTTACTTGACGAGGTGGCGAACCGTGAAGATCTTGCATTTGCTGAGCAATTGGAAATGGACCGAACGCTCTGAGCCTGCTGCCGACCTTGCGCTCGCCCAGGAGCTGCTGGGAGCGGACGTCACTTTCGTCTGCAGCAAATCGCCCCCCGGAACAAAATACGACGCGGAGTATTTTGCCAAACGCAAGGGACTCAATACGGTCGTTGTGCTCAACCTACCGAAGCATTTGCAGGTGCTTTCTGCCAGGCACGCCGTGGCCGACCTGATCAGACTGGAAAAAGATCTCCTGCCGGACATCATCCATTGCCACTTGCAGAATGCCCATCTGCTGGCCGGTATTGCGAAAAAAAAGACGAATTCAACGGCTATCGTCAGGAGCTGCTATAATCCGGAGGGCCCCCAGAAAGGACTCAGAGCCTATTTTCTCCACAAATTCTATACCGATGGCTTTGTCGTAATCAGTAAAAAAGCAAAAGATACAGTGGTAGGCAAGTGGGGCTTTGCCCCCGAAGCCGTCGAACTGGCAGAGCCGGGAATAGACCTTCACAGGTTCTCGCCCAAAAAAGAGATCCCGGCCGACAGTAACAGTTTCGGTCTGGATGACGGATCCTTTGTGGTGGGTGTGGTCAGCAGGATAAGAAAAAGCCGCCGCCTGGATGTGCCGCTGAAGGCCGTGGCCAAACTCGCAAGCGCATTTCCACAGCTGCGCCTGCTGGTGGTCGGTCGTGGTAGGGGTTTAGCGGTGAAGCACATCGTTGAAGATCCCGCAGCAAGAATGGGAATTAGCGACAGGGTTGTAATCGGTGGATACTGCTACGATGACCGGCTCGTCGCAGCATACCGGGCCATGGATGTGCTCGTGTATCCAGTGCCGGGAACCGACAAGTCGTGCAGAACGGTCAGGGAAGCCATGGCATCGGCCGTTCCGGTCGTCGCGCCCCGAATCGGGTTTTTGCCCGAACTCGTCGGCGACGGGGTAAACGGCAGACTCATGCAGTTGTCGCCGCAGGATCTTGCGTCCATTCTCTCAGATTTGATGAAAAACCGCGGCAAGCTGGATGAGATGTCCCAAAACGCGCGCAGGATCGCGGAAAGAAGGTTTGATCCCATTCTGCAGGCAAAGAAGACACTGTCATTCTATGATAGGATCCTCGGAAGCAGATGAGATGAGTTGAAAAGATCATTTAGGAACTTAATATTTGACTGTGAACCTGGAAAATTTCAATACGACTATTCCATTCGTTGACCCGACCACCCAGGACCCACTGGAAGAAAAAAGGGGTATGCTTTATAATTGTCGGACAGGAAAGCGCATAGCAAATATCATTGACGGCATTCCACGATTCGTTGATTCCGAAAGTTATACCGCTGACAGTTTCGCTTTTCAGTGGAAACACTG
>CP070700.1:1025522-1029917 GCA_020349865.1 Desulfobacteraceae bacterium | reverse complement strand
TGCTCCGTTTGGAGGCAGAAAACCTGGTTACATCCTTTGTCAACAAGGGTTTCTACGTTAAAGATTTGAATATCCAATCAATTAAGGACCTGATTGAAAATCGCATGTATTTGGAACGATATGTGGGTTTTCTGGCATTACAGCGAATCAACGAAAAAGACATCGAGGAATTAGAAAAAATTACCCATGAAATGAACGGCTTAGCAAAAAGCAGTGACGAGTATGAGTTGGTTATGAAGGACAGGGAATTCCATATGCTGCTGGTCAAGAGCACCAAGAATAGCCAGTTGGAAACAATCATGAACCTTATCTACAATGAATCCTTGAGAATATGGTTTATTTCTCATTATGAGGATTTGGCCGAGTCCGTCAAGATGCACTCTAAAACAGTTGATGTTTTGAAAAGCGGCGATTGGCTATTACTCGAAGAAGATATCATTTTCCATAATAGAATCTTTCAGGAAAGAGTACGTGACTATTTTCAAAAGATTCTCTCTACAGACAATGGGCAAGAAATAGATCTTAAAGTAGCTTTCTCGATAAACAACGTATGGCCTTAGAAATGTCTACCAATCTCCCTAAAGAGCTGAGCTGCAAGTAACTGAGTGCCTGAAAAGGTATGTGATTGATGGACTTCTGCAAGAGGAGTCTATCAATACAAACAGACATAACTTGGAAAATTGAAGAAAAAAGCTCATGGATCTTTTTTCACCGTATGAGATCAAAGGGCGGCTGAACACAAGAGCCTATTCGAGTAATTAGGCAAGCATCGGGCAAGGAAATCCCGAGAAAACATCAATGATGAACTCTCTAGATTCCACTATTATGAGCCAGGGACTTGGCCAGTTGAGAATACTCTTGCCTGGCATACCGGGCGTCAGCAGCAGAGGATACTTAGGTTATTGCACAGTGGTCCTGTTTCCACTGGACGACGGTTGGGCACTTTTTGATACTGGACACTACAGTGACCGCAATTTACTGATTGCCGCTCTGAGCGAAGCTGGAGTGAGCCCTAGCAGCATAACACATGTAGTTTTATCTCACCTGCATTTTGACCACGCACTTAATGTACCCCTTTTCAAAAATGCAATTGTTTATGTTACCCAAGCAGAACTGGATTACGCCGACATGGTCCGGTCAGGGCAGGCTATAGACCACTCCATACCCGACTTCTGGCCGCTTCTATTCGAAAATCGGCAGGTTCAGATTGTAGAAGGCATGCTGGAGCTATCCTCATTATTAAGGCTGAAGCACCTGCCGGGGCACACCCCTGGATGCTTGACCATGTTCTACGATGGGCCTTTAAGTGTGGCAGTCTGCGGGGACGTAATCAAAAACGCCTGGGAGGCGGTGAAAGGCGAATCAAGTATGGCCTTGGCGGGCAGCGAAGCAGCCAAGACTAGTATAGCAGATGTGCTCGAACGAGCGAGTGTTGTCATACCCGGGCACGACCGCCCTTTCATGAGGAGTAAGGAAGGCGTGAAGTTCCTAACCCCCTTCCAATGGGAAGTAAGAACCAGCATCTATCCCGATGAACAGGATAAACCTGTCTTGAGGCTTAACCTTCCGGATAACCTCTAGGAGGGAACGGCTAGCCTCTAAACAATGAGGAGTAAAGGCGTAGAGGAAAGGCAAACAATCTAAACCCATAACTTTCAAAAAAAGGAGGTAAGTATGAAAAGTAAAACTTTTTCACTCGTCGTGGTCTTCTTTGTTGTGCTGGCATTTGCTTTCACTGCTCATGCTGCGGCAAAATACACGTTAAAATTTGCCAACCCCGTTCCTAAGGATCATTCCTGGGGTCGGGCTGCAGAAGTTTTCAGTAAGATGGTTGCGGAAGCAACCAATGGTCAGGTAGAGGTTCAGGTCTTCCACTCCGGATCCTTGGGGAAAATCCGGGAAGCCTTGGAGATGGCCAAGGTTGGAACGGTCGATTTTGTCCTTTCGGGAACGGGCCACGTGACCGGCCACGTCCCGGAGTTGGGCATCACGGTTCTGCCCTATCTGTGGAAAGACACTGAAACCATGTTCCAGTCCCTTGACGGACCGTTTGGCCAGTATCTGGGGGAAAGACTTTCCGCCCAGGGTTTCGAGATCGTGGGCTGGTGGGATAATGGCTTCAGACATGTATCCAACAACGCCAGGCCAATTATGAAGGTTACCGACATGAAAGGTCAGAAGATCCGATGCCTGCCGGCCAAGGTCCATGTCGCCTTTTTCAAGGCTTTGGGCGCTTCCCCGACTCCTATGGGTTGGACTGAGCTCTATCAAGCCCTCCAGCAGGGCGTAGTGGATGCTCAGGAAAATCCCCCTGCCATGGTTTACCTGGGTAAACTTCATGAAGTACAGAAATACTATTCGATCACCAGTCACGTAAATGAACCCGGCAACGTATTGATGAGCAAGGTTTCCCTTAACAAACTGCCCCAGGAACTTCAGGTGGCAGTCAAAGTTGCCGCCCAGAAGGCGTCGATCTGGCAGCGCACGGCCAACGCCAAAGACAATGAGGCGGTGATGCAGAAACTCAAGGATGCCGGAATGAAGATCAACGAAGTTCCTGGAGAGACCATTGCAGAGTTCAGGAACACTGCACTAAGCGTTTATCCGGATGTTGTGAAAGGATTTGGACCTAAAGGCAAAGAACTCATCGACATCGTTGTCTTTTTCAACAAGTAAATCTTCATTTTTGCTGAGGGCCTTTCCTTTCCTCAGGAAAGGCCCATGATTAACGCACAGGCATAACTGCATGCAGACAAACCTCTTTTTCCGTTTGCTCTCTCGATTTGTGGAAGGCTTTGTTATTCTAGGCGCAACCGTCATCGTGACAATCGTGACGATTGAAGTCATCCTTCGCTACGTTTTTGGTCATTCATTGATTTTCACGGAAGAACTCTCCCGCTATTTGATGGTCTGGGTTGTATTTCTTGGGGGCGCAATAGCGATCCGAGACGGCTCACACATCAGAATTGATGTTTTGGTGAAACGGTTAAGCGTCAAGATGCGTCAGCGAGTCCACGTGGTTGCTTACGGCTTGACATTGACATTCCTGGCGGTGGTGACGATTGAAGGGCTGAAGATTTTGCCCCGGCAATTGTACCAGATGTGCATCACCATAGATGTTAGCTTGTTCTACTTCTATTTGGCGATCCCCGTGGGATCCATTTTGATGATGGTTTTCCTATTGCCACACATCAAGAACTCCATAGCTGGGAACTCTGAGAAGAATGGACCAGGGGAAGAAGGGCGGGATCAGTCGTGATCGCATTGTGTATTGTCTTCGTAGTGACGATTCTGCTAGGCGTTCCCGTCGCCTTTTGCCTTGGTCTTGCCGGCGTTGCCTTCATCCTTGTAACAGAGCAATTGCCTTTCAATATCTTACCAACATTGATGTTCGGCGGTATTGATTCCTTCCCCCTAATGGCCATTCCCTTCTTCATCATGGCCGGCGATTTGATGAGTCGAAGCGGTATTTTGCCCAGACTGGTAGAACTGGCAGACAGCCTCGTCGGTCATTTCAAAGGCGGCCTGGCCTATGTCAACATACTCGCAAGCATGTTTTTCGCCGGAGTTACAGGTGTTGCAGTGGCTGACACGGCAGCGGTCGGGTCAATGCTCGTGCCTAGTATGATAAAACAGGGTTACACACGCAATTTTTCTGCGGTAGTAACCGCAGCGTCGTCAATCATGGGACCCATTATCCCTCCCAGTGTGGCGATGTTGATTTATGCATATGTTTATGGTGGTGGAATCTCAGTGGCCAAGCTTTTTCTGTTGGGTGCAGTGCCAGGCTGCATCATTGGTTTTGGCATGATGGGCCTTGTTTACGGCATGTCTTTCAGGCACGACTTCCCCGTCAGTTCCATGGGGTTCAGTCTTAAGACGTTGGCGAGGCGGACAGTGGCTGCTTTGCCTGGTCTGATGGTACCTGTGATCATTCTGGGGGGAATCATTGGCGGTTTTTTCACGCCAACTGAAGCGGGTGCGGTCGCAGTGACCTATGCGATTCTAATCGGGCTTTTCCTTACTCGTCGACTGGACCTTAGATCTATTGCCGACTGCTTTCTGTCAAGCTGCAGGACCAGTGCAGTTGTCTTTCTGCTGCTGGCAACGGCCAAGGTGATTTCCTGGATACTGACCACCAATCAAGTCCCTCAGATGGTAGCCCAGTCCTTTCTCAAGTATACATCTTCGGCGGAAGTCTTTCTGGTTCTCTCTATTGTGTTTCTGTTGCTCTTGGGCTTTGTGCTTGAAGCAGTTGCGACAATGATCATGCTGATCCCTGTTTTTGGGCCAGTGGCTCAGACCTTTGGGGTTGAGCCACACCACTTCGGTTTGCTGGTGGTCATGACCGTCCAGGTGGCCCTTATTACGCCACCGGTTGCCCTCGGTCTGTTC
>CP070700.1:1017467-1025422 GCA_020349865.1 Desulfobacteraceae bacterium | reverse complement strand
GAGGCTGTTAAACAAGCAAGGAGGCTTATTGGGGGGAACTAAACCGTGGTTCTGCGATTAATCTACCCCTCTTGCCATATGAGATACGGAGTGCTTTGGGAGTACAGACCTTGATGCATTGAGGGGTGCCACCACATAGATCACAATGGTAAGTCTTGTCGTTAAAAACCGTTAAGGCATCGAAGGGACAGCGTCCCGCCCTATTTATATCCCAGATGAATTTCTTTTTCTCCAACCCCTCAATCACTTCTTCCCCCTCCAGGCATTTCATCTCTTTGCATTGATTGCAGAGAATGGGTTGATTCATGCTGGTGTCCAGGTCATCTTTCTGAATCCGAATAGCAGACTTTTCTGTGTTTATGACTCCTAAGTGGAAAAGTGAGCAGACCATTTCGCAGAGGTGGCAGCCGCTACATGTCTTTTTGTCAACTTTGATTCTCATACTTCAATTTCAAGTCTCTTCAGCGTCTCCTTTTTTGGCACACCACTTTTGTCCCAGCCATGGAGTCGATAATATTCATCGAGCATTTTGTCAAACTCCTTCCGCAAAACAACCTTCCCCTGGGCGGGACCATCCGGGACAAGTTCGCTGAAGTACCTCTTGGGGAGGGTGTCGTCTTGACGTGAGAGCCCGTCTTGAATCAACATCGTCCTTTCCAGGGTGTAAATCCTTTCTCCGATGGCCTTTAGCTCCTTTGTGGTAAAGGTGAGACCAGTGGCAAGGGTAATCAACCTGGAGAAGTGCCTGTACTGGAGAGCGTGAGGGCTTGAAAAAACTGTGAGGAACCGGCAGAAACCTAGGGCATCCGAGACCGCATTCAGAAGTTCATGCCACCAGATCATCCTTCCCTTACCGGAGTAAGAAGAAAATTGATTGTTAACCGCCCCGCCGTATATCTTTTTTAGGACTTTCTCGGGAAGCCCCAAGATGTCAAGGGACGGACGGCTCCTCATGTGACAGGCCCCCCTGGTGGAAGTGGCCATGCCAAGGGCGAAACTTTTTGGGAGCCTTTCATCGGTCATCTCGATGGGAAAATTCTTTACTTCCAGAAGATAGTCGTGAGAGGCCTCCCCGAAAACGTTTCTGGCAAAAAAGCCTTCAGCCAAGATATCTCCGAAACCCTTCCTCCTCGCAATTTGGTGGATAAGTTCGATGACAGACTCTCCATCTCCCCAATCCAATGAAAGTTCCGTCCTTTCCCGATCAATGATGCCCCTTTGGTATAATTCCATTGCCCAGGCGATATAAGACCCTGTTGAGATGGTGTCAAGGCCATAGCGGTTGCACAGTTCAACAGCGTAGATGATATTCTCCAGATCAAGATTAGCCAATTTGGTCCCTAATGAGCCGATGGAGGCATATTCCGGTCCCTCTCCCTTTGTCCCTTTATACCTGCCCTCTTCCATCGAGAACCGATGACGACAGTGGGCTGGGCACGCGAAGCAGGAAAGCATACCAGTGGAATAGGGTTTCAAAGCCTCTGCCTCCAAATGGTGTCCTCGATCACCGACCGCAGTGAATTGATTATTGCGCACGCTCAGAATGCCCATGGCATTGGCATATTTGAAGAGCAGAGGAGTACCAAATTTTCCAAGGGCCTGAGCCCATTTCGTGTCCATTAGTTTCTTCAAAATGTTGAGATAATACTTCAAATACTTATCAGGATCTGGAATAGTGATATCCATGGTTCCCCTGACAGCTAATGCCTTGAGATTCTTGGAACCCATGACAGCACCCATACCGGTTCTTCCGGCAGCATTTTTCATTCCCGAACGTATGGCAGCGTATCTGACCAGGTTCTCTCCGGCGGGCCCAATACAGGCGACCTGAATTTTTTCATCCCCTAACTCGATGCGAATTCCTTTCTGAGTCTCAACCGTATCAAGGCCTCTCAACTTTTGAGCATCGCGAAATTTTATCTCGCCATTTCCGATCAAGAGATATACCGGTTTTTGACTTTTGCCTGTAATTACCAAATGGCTCAGTCCTGCTTTGACCAGTTCAGCCCCGAACTCACCCCCCATGTTGGAGTCCCCAAGATGGCCTGATTCTGGTGATTTGGAGGTGATATTGATCCGGGAGCCAAAACCTAAAGTACCCGTAAGCAAACCGGCTCCGAAGATGAGGGGGTTTTCCGGGGAAAATGGATTGAGACTTGAACGGTAGTACTTGGAGAGGAGATACATATTGATCCCCCTCCCACCCAGGAATTTTTTTCGAAGATCTAATGAGACAGGTGCTATCTCGACGGAATTATCTTCTAGATCAATGAAGGCTATCTTTCTATCTAAAACCATCTTGGGCGCAAGACCTACAGTAATTTCTGAAAGAAACGGTCCCAGCGGGGAAGATAATACTCATCAGGTTTCAGTGATATCACCACGGCCGTGGCATGACCCACGATCTGTTTGCGCTTAACAAATCCAAAAAACCGGGAATCCGCGCTGTTATCTCGATTGTCACCCATTAAAAAATAATGTTTCTCTGGAACGATCACCGGAGAAAATGAGCGAAGGGATGGGCTCTTGGGCGTAGTCATCACCGGATGGCTTTGGCCCGCAATGGTTTCACTAAAAAAGAGATGATTCCATTGTTCATGAGGTGCGATTTGGCTAATAACAGTTTGGTCAAGTGTCTCATACTCCGCGGCTTTCCCATTGATGAAAAGCTGGTTGTTGAGCATTGCGATCGCGTCCCCCGGAACACCCACAACGCGTTTTACCAAACGCTTACCATCTGCGGGTGAAAAGAAGACAACGATGTCTCCCCGTTTCGGATCATCCCAGTACGCCAGCCGCAAAGTGGTGTAAGGAAGTTTTAGATCATAAGCCAGTTTGTTCACAAAAATGCGGTCCCCTTCCAAAATGGTCGGTTTCATAGATCCTGTAGGCACATCATTCCAATCGGCTATTGCCGACTTAAATGATGTTGCGATCAACAGGGCAATAACAATACTACAGCCCCATCCGCGCCAAAACAGTGATAATTTCTTCTTCCATTTATTTAACATATGTCTCTCCTCAAAACCTTCCTCAAGAGAAAATCAAAGTCATGCCCGTTGGCATTGATCTTTTACTAATAACCCCTGCTAAAATCAACACTATGTTTAAGCGGCTTTTTTTTAACAAACCGCCGATAATTCTCTGCAAAAATCTTAACAACATTCTTCGGAAAACTGAAACCTGAATTATGGGGAGTAATGAGGACATTCGGTAATGCCCAAAGAGGACTCGCTTCAAGAAGCGGTTCCTCTTCAAACACGTCTAACACAGCTCCGCGAATGAGCTTTGCCTCCAATGCCCGAGCCAGTGAGCTCTCCGAGACAACATTTCCCCTGCCTATACTGATCAGTATGGCGGATCTCTTCATGGCATTAAAGGCGTCATAATCAATCAAATGTAAGGTTTCAGGAGTACTGGGTAGTGTGAGCACAATGTAATCAGGATTCGACAGAAATGCTGTGAAGTCCCGTGCAGTAAAAACGCGATCTACTTCGGGTACCTCTTCATACGAGCGCTTAAAACCCCAGACCTTCATTTCAAAATGCTTTGCTGTTTGGGCGATATGTCGGCCAATAGAACCGAGGCCGCAAATACCAATAAGTTTACCCTGAAGACTTTTATACGGTATTTTTTTCCAGACCCTCTCCTTTTGATTCTCGTAAACCTCGAAAATATGCCTTTCCAGGGCGAGAATATAGGCAAAAACATATTCACTCATAAGAGGTCCGAATACGTCCTTCACACCGGTAAGGACATAATCAGTTCGTTTACCAGGCCCAAGGAGAGCTTCCACGCCTGCAAATGCGGATTGTACCCATTGCAATCTTTTTGCGCCTTTTAAAATCGGTGCAATGCGAGTTGGTTCCCCAAGAATAATATTGCAATGTTCAATACGTTTTTTGGCCGCGTCAATAGAATCGCAAGCATTGAGCTCAAGATCAGTAAAATCAAGTCTTTTAATTACCTCAGCATACAGTGTTGAATCCCTGCTTAGAATTAGAAGTCTATTTTTTTTCATGTCTTTGTTCCTGTTACCTTCACGCAATAATCCATAAGTTGTGAAATCGCTTAGCGATCAATATGCAATCCTGCCTTCGGCGGTAGTGTGGTAGGTTCACAAAAAAGCTCCTAACCAATGAAGTCTGTCATCAAGGGATAAATTCGTATTAATGATCATAGACACATTTGCATATCATAATATCATAGTAGATTAACCTTAAAATTATGGTTATGGCAAGCTATGAAATGAAAGAGAGAAGGAAGAAAGCAATCCCTTCATGGTAACCTTTCTTGGCACAGTGGTAGTATCCTATTGGGTTTCCTTGCAGTCGACTATCTCTCAGTCCGGTAATCCTGCCTTACGCAAGGCCTCAGCATATCGCTTGTCCATTTCTCGGTCTTTAAACGGCCTAGCCTTCATAAGGCGCTCCGCGAAGTAGTTGGGGCGCCTACACCAACGACATCATGGACTTCAAAAACCTGCGGTTCTCTATTGTTAGCTGTATCTTGGGTAGTAGCTCGCCTAGAAATAGAGGATTAAATGTGCTTTCATGTATGATCATGTTTTCCGGCTTCCAATGTACCCACTAATATGTCATGTACGATAAATTCATTTTTGGATTTCAATGAGTTAGAGGTAGAATTAAAAAAAATTAAAAAAAATGCTTGACAATGATGGAAGGTCTGTCATAGGTTGTTTGTAACGTAATGTGTTCGCTTGTCACGTATAATGAACGCCACTATAAATTTGATAATCAATTATCCCAGTTAGATCGACTAATAGCCCATTTTTCCTTGAGGGTTTCCCGAGCACGGGAAGGTTTAGGTTCAATGAAAAATTCCAAGAAAAAGTATTTCCACATCAGTTCACTTGAAAAAGGCTTTAAGGTCTTGGAACTCCTTGCTGAAAAGGAGGAGTTGACTGTTACGAAAGTGGCTGAGCTTTTGGGGTTCAACCGCACCGGAAGCCACCGCTTCCTCTCGACACTTAGGGAACTAGGCTATGTGGAAAAAAACCAAGACTCACGCTATCGGTTGACCTTCAAAGTCATGGAACTCGGGACAAAAGTGGCAAACCGCCTAAAAATCCGCCGAGTTGCTCGTCCTTTTATGCAAGAGCTTGCATCGACTTTCAATGAGACAATAAATCTCGGGTTTTGGGACGGCGAGCGCATCGTTCATCTGGACAAGATCGAGAGTCAAGAGATTCTTCGCATAGATCCGGTAATTTGGTCACGAGTACCCGCCTATTGTACCGGATTGGGGAAGGCCATACTCGCATTCCTTCCCCAGGAGGAGAGAGAGGCTTTTCTGCAGCGGGTGAAGCTGGTGCCATTTACGCCCAATACCATCACAACAAGGGAAGGACTCAACGAAGAACTTGAAAAGATACAGAAAAGGGGGGTTGCGATTGATAATGAGGAGCTTGCCATAGGACTTCGCTGTGTCTCGGCACCTGTTTTTGATTATACGGGTTTTCCCTCCTATGCAATAAGCATAGCAGGACCCGCAACACGAATGACCAATGAGGTTATAGAGCGTATGCAGAAAAAGGTCAGAAGGACGTGCGCAAGGCTTTCCGCATACCTTGGAGAGCCTGGTCACGACAAGAAATATGGTGAAGTCCAGGGGCAAGATTAAAAGAGATTTGAGGTATGCCCCAAAAAGGAGAGAAAAGTGAGCGAGAAAAAACTTTCGCGAATTGATTTGAAGAAAATGAAGGATTCAGACCAGAGACTGGTGTGGATCACTGCGTATGATTTCTGGACCGCTAAATTTGCTGAACAGGCAGGAATGGATATGATCCTTGTGGGTGATTCACTAGGGATGTGCGTGTACGGTTATGAGGGTACCATCCCTGTTACTATGGACCAGTGCATCTATCACTCTGAAGCGGTTCGACGTGGAGCCCCCAATACCTTCGTTATTGGGGACATGCCCTTTCTTTCATATCAGGTGAGCTTGGAAGAAGCAGTGAGAAATGCCGGGCGTTTTTTTAAGGAAGCCCATGTGGACGCTGTAAAGCTTGAAGGGGGCCTGAGGGTCTGTCCTCAGATTAAGGCGATTGCCGATGGTGGCATGCTCGTCATGGGGCATATCGGACTCACCCCACAGAGTTCCGGACAGCTTGGTGGATTTAAAGCGCAAGGCCGAACTGCTGAAACGGCCGTTGAACTGATTGAGGACGCTAAGGCTCTTGAAGGATCGGGTGCCTTTTCACTCCTGGTGGAAGCTGTGCCTCCGGAGGTTTGTAAGATTATCCGAGACGAACTGAGTATACCCGTTTACAGCATCGGTGCAGGGGCAGAGGCCGATGGCCAACTGATGATCTGCAGTGATGTTTTAGGAATCTTCCAGGCGTTTACTCCCAAGTTCGTCAAGAAATATGAAAACCTGGCTGAAAAGACAATCAACGCCTTCGCAAAATATGTTGAAGAAGCGCGGAATGGGGAATTTCCTAAAGACGAGCACACCTACAAGATGGTCGAAGGGGAGCTCCCCAAACTTCTGGAGGTGCTGGAACAGAAATAGCACGGCCGTTGGATGTTCTTTAATCAATTTGGTGTGGTGCTGGTGGAAACATGAGAGTTTTACGGACTGAGATTTACCAAATGATAATGGATTCAGTTTATGAATAAAGAGGAGAGACAACTATGTCAGATGTTCTAAAAAGAATTCGTGATTTTATGGAAAAAGAAGGAATTCCCGGTCGTGACGGTTATGATCTGCCGACTTCAGAGAAGACCTTTCCTGATGGTGCACATTACCGCATAGAGGTGGCCGGTGTTGAGAGGGCCTCTACCATGGAGGCCATGGTCGACGAAGCCCAAAAAAGAAACGTAATCATTCATCGGGCTATCGCTACTGTTGGTGGTTCCACCTATTGCGATTTCGAAGAACTCAAAGCCATGGCTCAAATGGCTTATGAAGAAAAAGTTGAAGTCGTGATGACCGTTGGCCATAGAAAGGCGTGGGACCCTGGATCAAAAGAGTCCGCGACGCCCGAAGGAATGATGCAAGGTTTCAGGCTAAGAGGTTCTGATAATATTTCATATCATATTGCAGACATGATGCGGAACATCGAGGCGGGATTCAGGGGCTTTCTAGTCTATGACGAAGGCGTCCTGTTTATTATCAATAAAATGAGACAGGAAGGATTCATACCTCAGGAGACTATCTTCAAGTTTTCCGTCTTCGGCGGATATTGCAGCCCAGCTGGAGCAAAAGTCGTGGAATCGATGGGTGTCAATTCCATGAATCCATTGTCTGATGTCTCACTTCCCATCCTGGCAAGCATTCGTAAAGCGGTGGATATTCCTTTGGACATATACCTGATCATTGTTGACGCTTTTGGTGGGATGTTCAGGGCCTACGAAGCTCCCGAGATTGCCCGCATTGCTTCTCCTTGTTATTTCAAAATCGAACCCGGGACTTCGGAAGGTGACATCTATAAACCGTGGGCCTTTGAAGGGTTTCACCGAGACCTGGTTCGACAAAAAATTAAAATCGCATCAGTGGTTCAGGAACTCATGCAGCGACATGCGCCGGAACTGAAGGCATCGGAAAAAGGCGCAAAAGATCTTGTTCTTCCTGTGCCAAAATAGCTTTCATTTTAAGATAAAGGAATTCGGTATGGATCAGGACAACGTATTTCAGGTTGCCTTAAATACGCTCAACAGGGCTGGAGAATTGGGAAACATTGACTTCAGGGTGCTTGAAGTTCTTCAGGCTCCGAAAAGAATCATGCAGTTTCGCATTCCACTCAAACTGGATGATGGTTCCTTTGAGGTTTTTCAGGCATACAGGGTTCACTACTGTGATGCGCTCGGGCCTTGCAGAAACGGCACACGGATTCGACCGGACCTTACACTGGATGAAGTCAAAGCCCTGGCGCTGTTTATGACCGTCAAGCACTGCGCCGCGGATATCCCGGCGGGAGGTGCAAAGGGAGG
>CP070700.1:1012005-1017367 GCA_020349865.1 Desulfobacteraceae bacterium | reverse complement strand
CATGGATATAATAATTTGGCTTATTTGGGAAAAAGAGGAACCGCCTGGCAGGAAAAAGGGCAAAATAAAAACGTTGGTTTTGCAATTTGCAAAAACAGTGACAGTTCTCCCCGGGGCTCACCTTGAGGCTTACTTACGGTATGACATAGGGTATCTGTCTAAAATAACTAAGTTTAATAGGCAAATGCGCTATGCAGTTTTATCACAAAAAAATCAAATAGATTGGAAAAACAGATAGTTAGAGGAAAAAACCATTCAGGGCATATTAAATTCATCATAAGCTTTTGGAATGACTTGAAAAATACTATGCGCTACTCAGATGTGCAAACTGCGATTTACAATTTGCATTTTGCAACATCTCATCCAGAATACCATATCTCTTTATCTTTCTATAGAGGGTGGTAATATTTATTCCCAGCAAATCGGCTGCTTCAGCCTTTTTACCGCCGGTCTTGGACAGGGCCTTCTTGATCAAGATAACCTCATTTTCTTGTAACGTATAGACCGTTCCGGTTATTTTCGAATTATCTCCGAACTTTTTTATTTCAGAGGGAAGGTCAGTCACTTGTATTATTTCATTTACTCCCAGGGCAAAGGCCCTTTCGATCACATTTACTAACTGCCGCACATTCCCTGGCCAATGATAATTTAATAAGATATCCATAGCTTCCGAGGATAATCCCACGACTTTCTTTTTGTTCCGAGAGTTAAATTTATTGAGGAAATGGTTTATCAAGAGCGGGATATCTTCTTTTATTTGTCTTAGCGGGGGCATCTTGATAGAAACAATATTCAGACGGTAAAAAAGATCTTTTCTCAGGGCCCCTTTCTTTATGGCCTCTTCCAGGTCCTTGTTGGTGGCAGCTATTACCCTGGCGTTTACCTTATATTCTCTGGTATCGCCAACGGGCCTTACTTTTTTATCCTGGAGTACCCGGAGGAGCTTGACCTGTATAGCCGGGTTTATTTCGGCCACCTCATCTAAAAAGATTGTACCACCTTCTGCGGCCTTAAAGAGACCAATTGTATCACGGGTCGCCCCGGTGAAGGCACCCTTTACATGACCAAAAAGCTCGCTTTCCAAAAGCCCTTCCACAATGGCACCGCAATTTACCGGAACAAAAGGCTTATCCTTTCGATCACTGTTTTGATGAATAACCTTGGCCACCAGCTCTTTTCCGGTCCCGCTCTCCCCCTGGATCAGGACCGTCGGGCTGTTTTGGCTGATTCTGTCAATTATTTCGTAAATCTCTTGTAACTTGTGGCTGACTCCCACCAACTCATCGTACCTATATCTTTCTTTCAAGCTCCTCTTGAGTAACATGTTTTCCTTTTGCAGCTTCTTTTTCTCCATAATCCGATCAATTAACACTTTTAGCCGCTCTAACTTGATGGGTTTTTGGAGGTAATCATAACTCCCGAGCTTCAAAGCTTTGATGGCCGACTCTATTGTTCCATACCCGGTCACAAGAATGACTTCTGTTTCGGGATTGACCTCTTTTATGGCTTCGAGTAGTTCAAGCCCACCAAAATCGGGCATCTTCAGGTCGGTAAAGACGATATCAAAACCCTTCTCCTTCAAGAGCTCAAATGCATCCAAACCATTATCAACGACGGTAACTATGTAGCCCTGTAAAGATAGATATTCTTTTACAAGGGAAAGTATATGCCTGTCGTCATCAACAAATAGGATCTCAAAATCTTCGTCCATGGACGGCTCTCTCCATTCGTGGCAATTGTCAGGTGATATCAGTCTTTCGCGGTTCTGTGGGTCGCAGATAAGTTGTATCATTGTTTTCAAATAATTAGGCAAGACAGAGCATTGCGTCTTTTGTTAGCACTATCTCAAAAAGATCGGGCAGATCGTTCATGACGTAAAACCATGGATTCCCGCCTTCGCGGCAACGACAAAATAACCATTATCATTCTTGCGAAGGCGGGAATCCAGTGAATTACCTGCCTTTGATTTATCCGAACTTGTTGGACCTGTTTTTTATCTTGCTATTTAGCCTAATTATCTGAATTTTTTAGATTTCAAGAACAAATCCTGCTCCCTGGGTGAGTAACGATCAACGAATACCACCTATTGGTTAGCCGTTTTCTTAAATTTTTCATCTAATAATACCCTATTTCACTTGCATTTGTCAATATTTTCAAGAAGTTCAAGGGGGAAAAACGGAAACGTCTCAAAAAATTCGAAAAAACCTATAAAGTTTCAAAAAAATTGTCCGATAAGGCTTTTTAAGCACAAAATTTGGTCAGGAAAGGAGGCGAGGACAGGGTTTAAGACCAGGAAAATTTGTTTAGAGGCGCCGATAAAATCGGCAGATTACCAACTTTAACCTTTTGGCAAGAAATGCCAGAAGCACTAAAACCCTAGAAAAGGAGAAATACCATGGCATTAAGTAATATAGCTCTCACATCTGCAATGCGTGCAAACTTATATAGTTTGCAAACTACGACAGACCTTATGCAACTCACCCAGAACCGCTTGAGCACAGGCAAAAAGGTCAACAGCGCACTGGATGATCCTATCGCTTTCTTTGCAGCAGAGGCACATATGCAGCGTGCGGCAGACCTCGAAGCGCTTAAGGACGAAATGAGTGAAGGTATTCAAACCATCACTGCCGCTAATACCGGCATTGAATCTATTACAGATCTGGTTGCCTCTGCCAAGTCTATTGCACAGGCTGCGCTGGCCAGTTCAAGCACGACTGAGCGAGCTGATTATGCCACCCAGTTTGATGCCTTAATGGATCAGATTGATGATTTGGCTGGGGATTCAGGATACAAAGGAACAAATCTCTTGGCTGATGCTGACTTGACGATTAATTTTAACGAAGATGCCACCTCAAGTCTGACTGTTTCAGGATTTGATGCGAGTGCGTCTGGCCTTGCTATTGCCGACGCTGCAAATGCCTGGGCCGGTAACGGAGACATCACGGCAGCTATTGCTGATCTTGACACTGCCAGATCGACACTGAGGACAGAGGCTAAGAATTTGTCCAGTGACTTGAGTACGGTCACCATCCGGGAGGATTTCACGGACAAAATGATTAATGCCCTTACTGATGGTGCGTCCAATCTCACATTAGCCGACTTGAACGAGGAGGGTGCCAACATGCTCATTCTCCAGACACGCCAGGCCCTGGGCACGACCTCCCTGGCCCTGGCCTCTCAAGCGGCACAGTCGGTCCTGAGGTTATTTTAGATAACACAACCCTCAGCCTATTCAATAGGCACGTGTGGGTAAGGAGGGGGAGCAATCCCCCTCCAGTGTTATCCCTCCTCAGGAGGTGAGACCATGGAAACATCCAACAATATTGCCCTAAATAGACCTGCTTTCAGCCTTAGCCAAAGCCAGGCGACTAAAACGTTGGATTCCCTGAACCTTGGGCCGAGCACAGTTAAGACAATCAGATCTTCAAAAGATTGTATATCCCGCTCAACAGAGCCCTGCAATGTACGTTTTGGCGTTGAAAAGCTTGAGGTTATCCATTCCAGGCTTAACTCGGCGGCCAGGACCATCCGGGTCGCTTTTAAAAACATGGAGAAGATTGAAAACTATATTGACAGAATGAAGGCTGAATTGCAGGGACTAATAAAAAACTACCCGCCATTTCCACCCGGCAGTGAAGAAAGGGTAAGAAGGTTAAAAAGTATCAACGCGTTTCGGAAGCTGATTGATCAATTGACCATTCCGCCACCCAATGAGGAATTCGCCACGAAAATCATGACTGGCCGTGATGCTGTTTTAGGAGTTGACGATTCAAAAAGCCTGCCCGGTGAGAACAAACTCTATAGGAAGATTCACAGCCATCAAGTCCGCACACGGGCTCAGGGATTCGATATTCCTGAACTGCAAGAAGACGCAGATGATGAAGAGGTACATATCTTTAGAGAAAAGCTGGATGCTGCCAGGGAGACGTTTAGGCAAAAGCGGAGTGACCTTGCCGAAAATGCCGCGGACATAATAGATTCTTATGAACACGAAACCGAAAGTGCCGGAACACGTCGCAGCTATGGGGAAGAAATAAAATCTGCCGATATGGAAGCTGTGGCTGAACTCAAGAGTAATGAACTGGGTTATGCGCTGGCAATTGAACCAGGCATGACGTTGACCGAAGCTCAAACGCAGTTGCTGTCACTATTGTATTAAACAACTCAATCAATCATCTAATAAACAATGCCCCTAAAGATTACATTGAAGCCTCATGAGAGAATGATCGTAGGAGGCGCGGTCATCACCAATGGGAATACGAAATGTGATTTACTCATAGAGAACAATGTCCCTATTCTGCGTCAAAAAGATATAATGTGTGAGAAGGATGCTGATTCACCGGGGCGGAGGATTTATTTTGCCATCCAACTCATGTATGTTGATGAAGGAAATCTTATAGAACACCACAATACCTATTGGAAGCTGGTTCAGGATATCGTGAAAGCAGCGCCCAGTACACTTGCTTTGATTGATAAGATCAGCGAAAACATACTCAGCAGCAGTTATTACCAGGCACTCAAGCTGGCCATAAAGCTGATAGATTATGAACAGGAGGTAATTGATCGTGTATAGAAATCCGCTGGAAGCATATCAGACCGTTGACAGGACGACCATGTCCGGCCGTGAGGTAGAAGCAAGGGTTCTTTCTCAGGCAGCACTGAAACTGAAGGACTGTCAGAATAACTGGGATGCTGAAGATCGAGACGCGAGACTGGATGAAGCGCTCAAGTACAACCAGCGGATCTGGAGTATCTTTCAAGGTGAACTGGCAAAAGAGGACAATCCTCTGCCAAAGCAGCTTAAACAGGATCTAATCAGCCTGGCTGCATTTATTGATCGGCGGATTTTCGATACCATGGCATTTCCAGCCCTTGAGAAACTTACCGTAGTTATCAATATCAACCAAAATATTGCCGCCGGCCTCAGGGGTTCCCCCGCAAACGACCAATAGAATAGCCCAAATGCAGAACCAGAGATCACCTGGAGGTTGAGAATATTTTTTAGGCGGGATTTAGTGAAAAGCACCATAGTTGCTTATCGGCTCCGGATTCTTTGACTGCCGGGCGGCATTGCCTACAGCCATTCCTTGTGCCTTGTAACATTGGGAAAGTAGAGAAAGGACATCTCGCTTCGCGTTGTTGCTTTCCACCGCAATTTCAAGTAATAAGATGGCGTAGTCAGTCTTGCCGGCAGAAATAAACTGTTGAGCGCGTTTATAGAGGTAAAGGCCAGGGCTAAACCCCATTTTATTCATTTTGTCAATATATTTTAGTCCCCTTTTTTTTTCCCCTTTGATAAAATATGCTGTTGCAAGCATGCCTATAGCCGGTGGGTATTCGGGTTCCCTAAGTACTAAGTTTT
>CP070700.1:998202-1011905 GCA_020349865.1 Desulfobacteraceae bacterium | reverse complement strand
TGCCAAGGCACGATCGGCTCCTGGGACGCTCCGACGATATGATTATTTTCAGGGCCGTTAACATCTATCCAGGCCAGGTTGACCACGTGCTCTCTGGCATTGATGAAATCGGGAGTGAGTATCAGATCATTATCGACAGAAAGGAAGATGGTAAGGACTATATGACTATTAAGGTTGAGCGCGGTGAGGGCGTTGAC
Organism: Desulfobacteraceae bacterium; assembly: GCA_020349865.1. The sequence continues at coordinate 1,011,708 of CP070700.1, read as the reverse complement.
AGGAGTCAGGACCCTGAACTCAGCAAAAAAATAAGCGAAAAAATCAAGAAAGAGGTTCTGGTAAGTGGTGATATAGAGATAGTGGATTATGGGTCTTTGCCGAGATCCGAGAGAAAGAGCAAGAGAGTATTTGATAACCGCGACAACGATTGAGGGGTGTGGACATGATCGACTATGATTACAAGAAGCCTGAAAGCCTGAAAGAGGTCTTCAGCCTTCTGAAAGAATACGGCTCCAAGGCTGCCCTGATCGCAGGGGGGACCGATGTAATGGTCAAGATCAGGAATACGAAAAAGGCTCCCGAGGTTTTAATATCTCTGAGAAAACTTAACGATCTCAGATACATAAGAAAAAACAATGGCTACCATATCGGAGCCCTTACCACTCACAGGATGCTGGAGCAGTCGGCACTGGTCAAGTCCGATTTGTCTGCCCTTCATGATGGCGCATCCGATGTAGGATCAGTTCAGATCAGGAATGTTGCAACGGTTGGAGGAAATATCTGTAACGCCGCCCCTTCAGCGGACACGGCCGGACCGCTTCTGGCCCTTGACGCCACCGTGGTATTGGAAGGCCCTGAAGGGAGACGAAGTGTTCCCATAGCCGACTTCTTTACCGGTACATACAGGACCGTACGGAAAGCAGATGAGGTCCTCATTGAATTCCAAATACCAGCGGAAATGGAAAGCTTCGGAAGCGCTTATTGGAAACATTCAAGAAGAAAGGCAATGGAGCTTCCATTGTTGGGAATTTCCGTGGCTCTCAAGCTATCTGAGAACCAAGAGATCTCTGATGCAAGAATTGCCTTAACCGTGGCCGCGCCGACACCTGTCAGGGCTTACAAGGCCGAGGACTTTTTAAAAGGCAAGCCCTTAGACGACAATGCGCTAAGAGAGGCAGGAAGAATTGCGTCATCTCCGGACTGTTGTTCTCCCAGGGACAGCCTAAGGTGTGCCGCATGGTATCGGGAAGAAATGATACAGGTTTTTATCCCCCGAATGGCCAAGTTGGCTGCTGAACGCATCAGAAATCGATAACCCCAAGGAGATCAAGATGAAGAAAGTATCAGTTTCTTTTACCTTAAACGGTGATCATGTAACAACGGAGGTTCCGGTTACCTGGACACTTCTGACAACATTACGGGAATACTTTGAATTGAATGGCGCGAAGCAAGGATGTGGAGTTGGTGAGTGCGGAGCCTGCACGGTTATCGTGGATGGGCAGGCTGTAAATTCGTGTTTGTACCCGATTCCCGAGATAGAAGGAAGATCAGTGGCCACCATTGAGGGGTTAGCCAGTCAAGATGGATCCTTGCACCCCCTTCAGAAGACCTTTCTTGAAAACAATGGGGTCCAGTGTGGATTTTGTACATCGGGAATGATTATGTCGGCAAAGTCCCTTTTGGATCAAAACCCTGATCCAACGGAAGATGAAATCAGAACAAGTATTTCTGGCAATTTCTGTCGTTGTACCGGGTATGTTCAAATTGTCGAGGCCATTGAAATGGCCGCAAAAATGAGCAAATAAAAAACGGTAATAGTTCACCACAGACGCTGAGGGCGCAGAGAAAAAAATTAATTTAATTCCGCGTTCTTTACGTCACAAGTGAGCGAAGCGAACGGGCGGTGAACGGTTAAAAAAGGTAATACCCAGAGGAGGAAATGATGTCTGAGCATTTGTACGTGGGAAAGAGTATTCCGAGGACCATCGAGACTGATAAGGTCACGGGTAGAGCCATTTACATTGATGATTTGAAACGTCCTGGAATGCTTTACGGAAAAATACTCTACAGCAAGTATGCCCACGCAAAAATAAAAAACATTGATAAGTCCAAGGCAGAAAAGCTTCACGGTGTGAGAGCCGTCTTAACCGGGTACGATATCCCTGATGTGAGGGTCGGATTCATAAAAGATCAGACAGTATTGAAAAGGGATGTTGTTCGTCAGTTTCGAGATGAGGTAGCCGCTGTTGCAGCCATCAGTCCAGAGATAGCGGAAGAGGCGCTGGACTTGATTAAGGTGGACTATGAGGAACTTCCCGCTCTCTTTGATCCTATCGAGGCGATGAAGGAAGAGGCACTCCTTATACATGAAGTGGATGCAAGGGGAAGACCCTTAAAAAGCAACATTCTTCCACTGCCATGGAAATTCTATGCCGGGGATATCGAGAAGGGCCGCAAGAATTCAGCTTATACAGTATCGGACAATGTGAGTACCACCTGGGTGAACCAGTGCTGTATGGGGACAAGCGGATGTGTAGCAGAGTTTGATATGAATAACAATCTGACACTGTATAATCAAACCAACGTTATTCATTTGGATAAGCAGCGAATTATGGAATACTTCGCCCAGACCGGCCTCAAGGGAAAAAAGGTGAGGATTGTAAATACAATCGTTGGCGGTAGTTTCGGGACCAAACTTGATACGGATATCTACGAATTCATATGCATGCAGCTTGCCCTTAAGACCAGAAAACCCGTTAAAATCCTGTTTGCAAGGGAGGAAGAATTCCGGGCATTGCCCCCCAGACAACCGGCACGGTTTACCATAGAGCAGGGATGTGACAAGGAAGGCAGGCTTACCTTCAGGAAGTGCGAGGCGATCCTGGATAATGGGGCTTACACCTCCTGGGGCGCCACAACACCCTCAGTTATGATGATGCCCATGTCGTCACTCTATCGCGTGCCCAATGTCTCTTTTGAGGCGACCTGCGTTTATACAAATAACATTTACTGCCAGGCCATGAGGGGTTACGGGAACCCGCAGGCAAGTTTCGCTGTAGAAACTTCAATGGATACACTGGCCGAAGAAGCCGGTATCGACCAGGCAGAATTCAGACTTATAAACCGCAATCAGGCGGGTGATGAAACACCTCAGAGGCTAAAAATAACCTCCTGTGGCCTGGAGGAATGTATTAATTCTGTGAAAGAAAAGCTTGCCTGGAACAAGATGAAAAGAGACAAAAAGAAATCCAGGGGCGTTGGGATGGCATCCCTTATTCATGTTGCAGGTGGCGCAAGAGTATATCTATCTGACGGTCACGGGATTATGGTTAAGGTTGATCAGAACGGGGATGTGGATGTGTTCGAGAGTGGAACGGACCAGGGCCAGGGTTCTCCCACGGTGATTTCCCAGATTGTTGCGGAGTCACTGGGGTTTAAACCCGAGGACATCTCTTTGACCATGGGTGATACCGGATTATGTTTATGGGATGCAGGAACACATGCAAGCCGTCATACCTTTATGGCCGGCAATGCGGCAATCAGGTGTTGCGATAAGCTCAAGAAACAGATCCTGGACATGGCGGTCCAATACATGCCTAAATTGATCAAGGGCGGTTTTAAGAGAAAAAAGAGGAAGGATCCAGATTTTATAGATCCTGATCTTGATTATAGCCTGATATCGAATCCCGAAAACCTGGACATAAAAGACAGGATGATCTTTCCCAAGAGCGATCCTGATCATCCTTATTTCAAAATGGAAGTGAGCCAGGTTCTGAGAAGCGGTCTCCATGTGGGAGTGGGTGACAGCAAGGTAGTGGTCGCCGAGGAGTTTTATGATCCCCCCACAGAGATGCTGGATAGAGAAATGAAAGGAAATCTGTCAATGACCTATGCCTTCGGCACTACAGGCGTTGAAGTTGAGGTGGATGAGGAAACAGGAGAGGTAACGATTCTCAGGCTCGTTGCTGCCCACGATGTGGGAAAGGCCATGAACCCGACCCTTTTATTAGGTCAGATCTATGGCGCTGTCTATACAGGTGTGGGGTACGGCCTCACGGAAGAAATAAAGGTCAAAAATGGGAGGGTTATGAACCCCAACTTCCGCGACTATAAAATGCTCACTGCCAAGGATGTCATTCCTATTACGCCGATCGTGATTGAGCCGGGTGATGAGGATGGACCGTTTGGGGCCAAGGGAATTGGTGAGCCCGGGCTCGTTCCGACCGCACCTGCCATCGCCAACGCTATATATGACGCCATCGGTGTCAGGATCAAGGATCTTCCTATCACTCCGGAAAAAATCCTGACCGTCCTCAAGGACAGGGCCGATGTCTGTTGATCTATGACCTTAATTAAATCCACTCAAGATTAAGCTTGATGCCCTTCGTTCAGGTGGACTAGATGGCGGAGATTTGTCACCGAGTCCTATTATGGAATACAAAGATTCAGTGAGGGGGACGGAATGCTAAGTTGATGTATTAATATAAACGCATGAATTGAAATGTCATTGCGAGGAACTAAGTGACGAAGCAATTCCCCAGGGAACAAGATTGCCATGCCCGGCGGGCTCGTAATGACGATGTAAAATATTTTAGTTCTTTTGTATTAGTACTTAGCGAAAAGTATCCAGTATCCAGCATTTACCCAGGAGGTATGCATGTCCGATGACAGGTTTTATCGATTAGGGTGTGACATTGGTGGTACCTTTACCGACTTTGTCCTTCTCAATGACAGGACAGGGGAAATACGAATCAACAAGTGCCTGACCACCCCCAGTGATCCTTCGGACGCTGTAGAACAGGGCATACAAGAACTTGAGCAGATGACCCCAGGATTTGTGAAAAAGCTGGATGAGGTGATCCATGGTACCACACTGGTCATTAACTCAATTATAGAGAGAAAGGGGGCAAAAACAGGACTTATAACCACCAAGGGTTTCAGGGATGTTTTGGAGCTCGGAAGAGAAATACGCTATGCCCCCTATGACATTTTTGCGGAATTTCCCAAGCCACTGATAGCCAGGAGGTTTCGATTAGAGGTTGATGAGAGGATTCGGAGTGATGGAACAGTACTGAAATCGCTGGATCCCGAGGAAGCGCGACAGATAGTAGACAGATTGATCGATTTGGGAGTTGAGTCAATTGCCGTTTGCCTCCTCAACTCTTTTGAGAACCCAGCTCACGAGCTTGCCATCAAAGATATCATAAACGCCCAGGCACCTGACATATCCGTCTCAATCTCTTACAAAGTCCTTCCCCAGATAAGGGAATATGAAAGAACCAGCACAACCGTGACTAATGCTTATGTTAAGCCTTTGACAGGCCGGTACTTGTCCAAATTGTCTAAAAGGCTCGAGTCCATTGGCTCAAAAGGTAAACTCTTTATCATGCTTTCGAGCGGCGGCATAACATCAGTTGAAACAGCCGCAGAGTTTCCGGTCCGGATCATTGAGTCAGGGCCAACAGCCGCGGTCATCTCCGGCCAGTATTACGGGAAGCTCTTTGATATCCCGGAAATGTTCTGTTTTGATATGGGAGGGACCACTGCTAAGTCTTGCCTGATTCAGAGAGGAGTTGCCGGTGTGGTTCCTACCTTTGAGGTGGGTCGCGTTCAGAGGTTTATGAAGGGAAGCGGCCTCACTATCCAGGTCCCCGTGGTTGACCTGATGGAGATTGGAGCTGGGGGCGGGAGTATTGCAAAGGTTAGCAAAATGGGCACCCTGCAGGTTGGACCGCAGAGTTCGGGCGCCGATCCCGGCCCCATCTGTTATGCCAGGGGAGGGACTGAACCCGGCGTGACAGATGCTGATCTATTGCTGGGCTATCTGGACGAGAATTATTTTCTAGGTGGAGAAATAAAGCTCGATAAGGAAGCTGCCCGCCGGGGCATTGAGGAAAAGATTGCCCGGCCCCTGGATGTGCCTTTCATGCAAGCCGTATGGGGTATCCACGACCTTATTAATGAAACCATGGCTGCGGCGGCCAAGACACATATCGCTGAAAAGGGCGGCAATCCAAAAGTCGCAACTGTAGCCGCATTTGGTGGTGCAGGTCCCGTACATGCATATGGTTTGGCTAAAAAATTAGGTTCGCCTAGGTTAATTGTTCCCCCAAATGCCGGTGTAGGATCGGCACTGGGGTTTTTCACCGCTCCAAGGGCATTTGATCTTGTAAGAAGTCATAAGATTGCCCTTGATGCGGCTGATTTCAATGAAATCGAAAAAATCTTTAAGGATATGGAGGTAGAAGGGCTCAGGACTTTACAGAAATCGGGAACAGTGGAAGACATTACATTTGAGCGGTCAGTGGATGCTCGCTTTGTGGGACAGGGCTCTGAAACCAATATCCCCGTTCCTGAAAGCAGCTTCAGTCATGTGAAAAAGGATGATGTGCGCAGGCGCTTTGATGAAATATATGAAAAGCTTTACGGGAGAACCTATCCTGACTCTCCGGTGGAATTTATAAACTTCAAGGTGAGAGCTTGTCTCCCGGAAAGGCTGTTACGATTGCCCAGGATCGAGAAAAAAGCAAGTTCTTTAAAAGATGCCATAAAGGGGGAGCGCCAGGCATACTCAGGGCTTGCAAAGGATTTCATCCCTTATATTGTATACGACCGATATAAGCTGTATCCAGACGCAAAATTTCAAGGTCCTGCAATCATTGAAGAGAGAGAATCCACTGTTATCATTGGCGAAGATGCTTCAATCTCTGTTGACGACTTTGGATTCCTGTGGATTGACCTGTAACAGGCATAAGGCCCAGAGCGCAAGGCGCAAGGAATAACCGGTATGACAAGAAGTATCTTTTCCTTACGCCTTACGCCTTATGCCATCTTGGCGCCATTTAAACCCTGATTTTAGGAAACCATTTAGTGATGCTAAACCTTGCATTTATTCGGGAGGTTAAAACATGGGGCAAAAATTTGATCCCATAACCTTGGAGATACTGTGGCGCAGGTTAATATCAGTCGTGGACGAGGCGGATGGCGCGGTTGCGCGTACAGCATTTTCAAGTCTGCTTCGGGATGCGCACGACTACACATGTATGTTCACGGACAAAAAGGGAAGAGAATTGGCCCAGGGAACATTTGCAACGCCCGGTCAATCCGGGGCCATGGCACTGGGAATCAAGAACCTTGTAACCAAGCTGCCCCTGGATGGGTACAAGCCAGGGGATGTTTTTCTAACCAACGATCCGTGGGCTTTGGCCGGACACCTAAATGATATCTGTGTGATGAGCCCCATATTCTATAAAGACAGACTGACTTCATTTACCGCGTGTGTTTTTCACCATTCGGACATTGGTGGGCGGGTATCATCAGACAATCACGATGTCTTTGAGGATGGGCTGTTCATACCTATGGTGAAACTCTATGACGGCGGGGTTCTAAACGAGGCCGTTATGGAAATGATCCGGTGGAACGTAAGAACGCCGGATGAGGTCACGGGTGACATACGTTCCCAGATAGCTGCAAACCATGTGTGTGAAGAAAAAATTATCCAGATGCTTGATGAATATAAGATGGACGGCCTGGATGATCTGGCTGACGAGATCATCGGTCGCACTGAGAGCAGCATGAGAGAGGCCATTCAGAAGGTTCCTGACGGCATTTACGAGGCAGAAGGGATAGTGGAGCAGATGGAAGGAAAGGACGATGTTGTCATCAAGGTTTCCGTTCAAGTGAGCGGAAGCGATATAACGGTAGACCTTGATGGATCTTCTCCCCAGGTAGATTGGGGCGGAAACGTGGTCTTCAATTTCACTTTTGCCTATGTTCATATGGCCATGAAGAGTATGTTTGACCCTGACATACCCAACAACGATGGTTGCGCAGCGCCCATAACCATGAATGCGCCCGAGGGAAGTGTTGTCCATTGTAATTTCCCTGCTGCCGTTGCAGCGCGCATGCAGATAGGGCATTTTCTTACGGAGATCATTTACCGGGCAATGGCCGATGCCTTACCTGATAGGGTTATCGCGGGAAGTGGGGGCACGCCGGCAACCATGAATGTGTTTTATGGTAAGAGAAACGATGGAAGCCCGTGGCATTCGGTGATCATCAGAGGTGGTGGTATGGGTGCAAGCGCCACGAATGATGGGTACTATGATTTTATATTTCCTGCCAATGGGGCCAACACGCCGGTGGAAATATTTGAGAGCGACACGCCACTTTTTGTGGAAAAGAGGGAGCTCCTTGCCGATTCAGGAGGTCCCGGCAAGATGAAGGGAGGCCTTGGAAGAAGAGTGGTATTCAAAGCCCCTGACGGTGAATATGCGCCTCTGCCGCCTGTGAACCTTGGAATACAGTCGGGAAGATACCGTTATCCTCCAGAAGGATTATTTGGCGGCAAGGATGGTTCCAAGGCACAATTCCTAATCAACGGCAAGCCGGGGAATCCATATGGCCTCACACAATTCGGGCCGGGTGATGAGGTTATCATTGATGTGGCAGGCGGAGGCGGATACGGAGATCCCCTTGAGCGTGACCCGGAATTGGTGGAATCTGATGTATCAGACGGGTATGTCAGTATAGAAAGGGCTAAAGAAGATTACGGTGTGGTTATTGACCCTGAAACCATGAAAGCGGATCTTGATAAAACAGCGAAATTGCGTGAGTCCTTGAAGAGAGTATAATCAGGAATCAATAAACCAAAGCCGACTTTGCTCTTACTCAAAAAGATTCCATCTACTCTTCTCCTCATCGATCTTTTCTAAAAGAAGTTGTCTCAGCTTAGATTAAACCCAGATTGTGCAGTAGCATCCGCAGCGAGGCGCGGAAAACCAAAGCGAAACGAGCAGTTGGAGCGATTTTGTGACGTAGGCATATTCATAACTATGTCGAGGAGCAAAATCGGGAAACAAGCGTTGCAGCACGGATTTTCAAGTCGCAGCAGGAGACTACTGCACAAGCTGGGTTAAAATACCCCTAAGCAACTTGTTTTCTGCTGTTTTGTTTGTAATTTATAGGCCCGTCTTACTGTCATGAGCTTGCTCAAAACAACAAGTTCATTCCAACCCGAATTTCGCAAGTATTTCAAGATATCATTGCAAGCAACGATGCGACGACGCAATCTCCTCACCAAAAGATTGCTTCGCTATCGCTCGCAATGACAGGACTCATAACCATTACCCTATAGACTTAAGAAATTTGGATTCAAGTGTTCAATATGGAAGTCATGGTAGCGGCATCAATATTACCACCACTAAGAATGATGCCGACTCGCCCCTTCGAGGATACCTTGCGACTCAATAATGCTGCCACGCCCAGTGCGCCCGAAGGCTCCACTACCAGCTTCATCCGATAAAACAGGAACTGCACCGCTTCAATGATCTCTGATTCAGATACGGTTCTCATATCATCAACATACCGCAAGACCAACGGAAACGTCACCTTGCCTAACGAGGGGGTACGAGTTCCATCGGCAATGGTGGGTGGGTTATGGACAGTGTGGAGCGTCTTTGTATGAAATGACTTTGTAGCATCGTCGGCGAGTTCAGGTTCTATGCCAACAACCCGGCAGGATGGATCAATGCCTTTGGTGGCAATGGCTGAACCACTCAGAAGCCCCCCGCCACCACAAGGAACCAGCAGCATATTGAGTGTGCTGAGTTTTTCACACAACTCCAGGGCGGCTGTTCCCTGGCCAGCGACAATGTCAAGATGATCGAATGGCGGTACTATGGTATAACCTTGTTCGGCTGCGAGGGTCTTTGCTATTTTTTCACGAGTCGCCCTTTGAGGATCATACTCAACAATGGTTGCACCGTAATCTTCAGTGGCAACCCGTTTGATCGTGGGCGCATCATGAGGCATCACGACCGTTGTCCGAATTCCCAGTAACGTTCCTACAAGGGCTACTGCCTGGGCATGGTTGCCTGAGGAGTAGGTAATAACCCCACGAGCTTTATGTGCATCCGAAAGCCGAGACATGGCATTAAACGCACCACGAAATTTGAATGCACCCATCCTCTGGAAGTTTTCGCACTTTAAATATACTTCAGCCCCCGCCAACCTATTAAGCGTTCGAGAGGTCATGATAGGCGTGACATTTGCATGGCCTCGCAGTCGTTCCTTGGCAGCTTTGATACGATCAAACATACGTCCTCCAGTGGTAAAGGTTTATCGGAAAGCGTTCGCCGCTGTCCTGGCACAGGCTGTGAGAATCTATTTTACCTACTAACCCTCAGCGCTCATTACACACAGTCATTACCAGGTGAGGGAAGTCCTTCTACGATTTTGGCATAAAAGCTGTGTGTGCGGGCGAGAAGCGCGGCAAGCCGTTAACCCTCTTCACAACAGCTAACCATCACCCACTCATCCATTTATGTCAATTTCTCTACTCAAAAGCCAGATCAAATATCAATATTCTATGGGCATACGTATTTTAATATTCCATTTTGCACCAATTGCAAATTGCCAATAGAAAACCCACAATCTCAAATTTGGTAACCAATCACAATATGTCATGGGTGTAAAATCTTTTTTTCAATCCTGAAGGAAGTATTCAGAAACCAGAATTTGATTTGCTAAGGTTTTTCCGTTTAATTTGACACCCTGGTGAACGGGTGATATCTTCCGCTTGATTTTTAAGAGATTAGTACCCTGAAGGACACTTTTTTCCCTGGGCCAATGAAAACAGGAAATTTAAAAAGAATATCAAGTGTACCTTTTTTGGAGTGATCACAGACACAATCGGGTCTAATTTTGTTTTTAAGGGACTTGATATCAACGACAGTGAAAATAAAGCATTACTACCTGAAAATGCATATATATTCAAAGCGACAAAAAAGTTTGGAGAAATAGAAAAGACATGAAGCTAGGCTCGCTTGGGACGTCAGAATTTAGCATTACGCCCATAATCATGGGCACCTGGCAGGCAGGCAAACGCATGTGGGCGGGGATTGATGACGCCGAAATCACCAAGGCAATCCGGGCTGCCTTTGACGCGGGCATTACAACGTTCGACACAGCAGAGGAATATGGGTGGGGACATTCTGAGCACATCCTGGGAAAAGCCCTGGCTCATGTCCGGCATCAGGTAGTTTACGCGACCAAGGTGTTTCCCAATCATCTCAAATACGACCAGGTCATTGGGAGGTGCCACCGCTCCCTAAAAAATCTAAAAACCGATTACATTGATCTTTACCAGGTCCATTGGCCGGCCGGTTCCTGGGGCACAAAAGTGGTCCCGATCGAGGAGACCATGCGGGCCATGAATGAACTCAGGCACCAGGGCAAGATTCGGGCAATCGGTGTCTCAAATTTCAGCCTCAATCAACTGGAGGAAGCAGCCCAGTTCGCTCACATCAACAGTCTCCAACCACCCTATTCCCTTTTCTGGCGGCATGTAGAAATGGACGCCATGCCTTATTGTATTGAGAATAACATCACTATTCTTGCCTATTCTTCAATGGCTCAGGGGATCTTAACGGGTAAATTTGGTCCACACCACAAGTTCGAAAAAGGTGATCATCGGGTAAAAAACAAGCTGTTTAAGCCGGAAAATTTCAAGCGAGTGCAGCAGGCACTGACCAAACTTCGCCCCATCGCGGACCGATATAACATTAGTCTCGGTCAACTGGCGCTTGCATGGGTTATTGCTCAGCCGGGGACCTGCGCCATTGCAGGAGCACGCAAGGCCGAACAGGTACTGCAAAACGCTAAAGCGGCTGAAGTGCGTCTATCCGCCGCCGATTTAGAAGAAATGGACACCATCAGCCGCATTGTGACCGATCACCTGGACGGTAGCCCGGTCATGTGGGAGTTCTAAAAAATAGGTAACAATTTGGCTGTTTGAAAATAGTACAAAAATGGCTGTGGGCCAATTTCCAGGCATATATCGCGATCCCTGCACCGACTCAAATCGACTACGGGAAACCTTGTTCACGCTAATTTTGTTCGGGGCTACGGCTCCCGCGAAAGATGACCCCGGTTGTCCTTGTTTCACATTCGTATGGTATCAGGGAACCGGGTTCATATTTTTTATTCTTCTTTTTCAAAATCTGACTTTCCCGCCCCGCATACCGGACACTCCCAGTCATCGGGCAGATCCTCGAATTTGGTCCCGGGCTCTATACCATTATCCGGATCTCCCACAGCAGGATCATACACATAACCACAAACCGAACACACATACTTGTCCATTTTTCCTCCTTCTTTGACGATTTACCTATTCCAATGAAACCGTATCCATGACTTTAACCCAGATTATGCAGTAGTTTCCTACTGCGATTTGAAAATCCTTGCTGCAACGCTTGTTTCCCGAATTTGCTCCTCGACATATTTATGAATATGCCTACGTCACAAAATCGCTCCAACTGCGCATTTCGCTTTGGTTTTCTGTGCCTCGCTACGGATTCTACTGCACAATCTGTGTTTAAGCCAGGAATGCACTGTAATCTGAAAAAAGCCCAAAAAAACAGGGCTTTTTGAAGATAGGAAACATAATGGGTGATGTCAAGTCAGTGACAGGATGCGCCCTCTATCTTCAATTGTGTATATGTAAAGTTTTACCAATAAATGGCATTGGTTTGCCTAAACACGGCCTTTGATTGATGCGGCATTTCTTATTTGTCTTGCTCGTAATCATCTAACACTTCGAATTTATTATAATTTTAGAAAAAATAACCACAATAACTGTTCTTGCATATTTCTTGCAATAACCAATAACATGCAGAGCATTAAAAGGACAATATCGGGAAAGAACACGCTAAGTAAGGCCCTGAACATATCTGAAATCCTGGATAGCATGCGTGAAGATCAACGGCAGTTTGATAAAAAAATCGGTGAGTTAACGGTGAAAGTATCCACAACCAAAGACGAGGAGATGAAAAATGACTAATTAGGCTTGAAGGCTATTAGGCCTGATTAAGGGAGATTGTTATGTTCTGGTTATATGTTATAGCAGGATGTTTTTGTGTGCTAATATTAATATTTGCCGCGCTTTATATTATAGCGAAAATGCGCCATAGTTCCATAAAATCAGATCTTGATATTGCCTATTAAAATGATCCACCTTGATTCTCGGCTATTTACCATCAAGGCGGCAAGACAAAGGAAACGTGAGGAAAATGGGGCCTTTTAGCAAATGCCCAACCTGATTTCCAGATGAGCCCTTACATCACAAACACCAATTATGTCACCCGGCGGGATCGGGTTTGTAGACCAACTTCTTGTCAAAACGGTACGTCCAGCGAAGGCTCTTATTGGGCCACCTACCCAGCTTATGCATACCAATAAACCAATTACTTGAATTGTAACAGTTTAGCAGTTTGAAAATGGCGCAAAAAGAACCGTGTGTGGGCGCATATGTCAGCGCACAATACACTTTTTAACCCATGGTTCTGCTAACGACTTAAGATTGAAAAGCTCATCCTCGTCATATGCCGCCCGAGGTTTCCGAAAAAACTCCGGGTGCAAAACTTCCGTATTATTAAAGCGTTGCAGGACATACAGCATTGAGCCTTTGATGACTTTTGCAATGCTCTTAATGGTATATGCAGCAACTATAGGTTTTACGCAGGTGGTTCTGAATTCATAGGGTAAGGTTGAATTCATAATGACTTGAATGCTTGAAAGTATAGAATGGGGATTGCAATCTTTTTTTATGTATGGGGAGTAGTGAAATGGATCGGTTTTTATGTCCATGGCAATGTTATCCACTAGACCTTCATCAATTAGTTTTTTTACGGCCTGTGGGCGACTCGCATTTGTATCAAGCTTTACCGAATACCCCATCCTTTTTATCTTTTCGCAAATGTGAACAAGATCTTTCTGAAGAGTTG
>CP070700.1:988151-998102 GCA_020349865.1 Desulfobacteraceae bacterium | reverse complement strand
TTAGGGGAGGACTTTAAGGTGATGATCCTGAGCGTCACTGAAGGCGAGGACAAACCGACCAAATATCCCCTCATGTTTCGCGAATCCAAGGTGTTGTTGATCAATAAGATCGATTTGCTCCCGTATGTTGACTGTTCTGTGGAGAAAATAAAGGATGAGGCATTAAAGGTAAACCCCCACCTGACGCTGTTCGAGATTTCCTGCAAAACAGGAGAAGGACTTGATGCCTGGTATAAATGGCTCAAACAAGAGGTAGCATCTAAGAGATCGGTCCGTGGGTAAGATGAAAAAGAGGGCCAAAGGTGGCAATAAATGATAGACAAATCTGGAAGAACCTTAATTAAATAAAGAAGAAAGGAGGTCATCATGAAGATTCCGGAGTATGTAACAGTTGAAGAAGTTAAAAGAGTCTGCAAAGAACTTAACTTGAGCGATTGGACCGAAATGAAAGAACCGAAGGTTTCGTCAGAAGAAGCCAAAGTGATTCTGTCTGAGGTAAATTTGGAGGGCCTGGATATTGATCTTCAGGAGTTTTGCCATGGACTTGAGGTAGAACTTGAGCATGGCATGGAATTCAGGGATGCAAATGTGACAAATAATCACCCGATATTAACGGGCCTAATCGTGCTCGCACACTTCAAGGAATCTCTGGATTATTACAGGCTTCTTGAGGTGGCTGAGTTAGAGGGTGATTTGCTTAAGGCAGTGGTCAGGGGTGACTTGTCGAAAATCAAGGAGTATTACAAAAAACTGGCAAAGGCGAGGATCGCCCTCAGGCAGGCAGAATTAGACCGTTTGGCGTAATGAAACGAGATGAACCATTATGAGTCCTGAGCTGGATCGTAATGTCTTCAGGCATATGAGCTCTGGCCTTTATATCGTCACTACCCGGGATCAAGACCGGGTAAATGGTCAAATCGTCAATACTGTCATTCAGGTTGCATCTGATCCGTCTCATGTTTCATCATCTATGCGTAACCTGCCCGATTAAGAGCAAAAGAGATAAGGGGGGGAGCTGAAAATGAATAGGATAGTTGCCGTGTATGGTAGTCCACGCCGCAAAGGCAACACCACGCTGCTTCTTAAGAAAGCGGTCCAAGGCGCAAGGGAATCTGGTGCTGAGGTGGAGGAGGTGGTGCTTAGAGATCTAAAACTGTCTCCTTGCCTTGAAATTTATGGTTGCAAGGAGACGGGGCGATGCGTTATTAAGGACGATTTTCAGCGGGTTCAGGATCAGATTCAATCTTCCAAAGGCCTCATGCTGGCCTCCCCGATTTTCTTTTACGCGGTTAGTGCTCACACAAAGATGCTCATAGACCGTTGTCAATCTCTCTGGGTCAAAAAATACTGGATTGACAAGGTCCCGTATGGCCAATGGGAACCAAAAAGGAAAGGACTTTTCATCTCGGTGGGAGCTACCAAGGGAAAAAAGCTCTTTGACGGAGCCCTTCTTACAATTAAGTATTTTTTTGACGTTCTCGACATGGACCTTTGGAAAGCGCTTTTGTATCGTGGCCTGGATTTTGAAGGAGATGTATTGAAACACCCAGAATTTTTGGAAGAAGCCTATCAAGCAGGAAAAGAGGTGTGCCAGGCTATTGAGATGATGCAGCAATAATGTCAAAAACTCCCGTAATGTGAGCTGAAGGTAAATTCTTGTGGGCTCTTTTGCCTGATTAGCCGGTTTCGCTTGACTTCAAGAGACCTTTGTGTTCTTAGTATGGTATTATTTTTCCCCTGTCTTTAGACCTTTATTTCCAGGGGCTCTCATGTTACGAAGAACCATTCCTCACTTATCCTTAACTACACTCTTTTGTTGCACTCTTATTCTTACATCCTTATTGTCTTTTGTACTGGCCCAATCAAAATACCCCAAAACAGTCTCAGTTCTCGAAGCCGCCTACAATGGAGAAATTAAAGCCTTCCATACCTATATGGCATATGCTGAAAAGGCCAATTCAGAGAATTATCAAAATATTGCCAAGTTATTTGTTTCCTTAGCAACCTCTGAATCGATTCATGCCCTCAATTTTAGGACCCTTTTGTCTGAATTAGGAGTTGAAATAAAGGAGATACGAAGCCAGTCAATTGAAATCTCCAGTACAAAAAAGAATCTCAAGAAAGCAACCAAGGTTGAGTTACAAGAGATTGATACGAAATATCCTCAATTCATTAAAAAGATTGAACCGGAGAAATGTAAAGCGGCAATTCGTAATATCACTTATGCGTGGAAATCAGAACAACAGCATCGAGATTTAATTCGGAAAATTCAATCGGGCACAGGGATGCTGTTCGGCTTGCTTGCAAAAAAAATCGAAGAGAAACCAGCCCAGTATTTTGTATGTCAAAATTGCGGCTCAACCCTCACAGAGATTCCAAAAGATAATTGTCCCATTTGTAAAGATTCGGTATCAAACTATAAAAAGATAAGAAAGATACATTAAAATTGCATTAGATCAATTGGCAGCGCTTGACACTTGATCTGTTTTTCACGGAAGCCGACTAAGTCCCACCACTTCATAGGACCTAAGAAGACTGAGAATGGTAGATAAAACGGATTTTCTTGCTAAGGTTTCTATTTTTTCCCTCATGAAAAGGGATGATTTGGAAAGGATCGCCAAATCGGCCAAGAAGCACTTGTTCCGTAGAGGAGACTTGATCATCAGGGAGGGTGATCGCGACAATCGGCTTTTCATAATCATTAGGGGGCAAGTAGAGGTCATAAAAGGCTTGGGCAGCAAAAATGAAAGGCGGCTGAGGACACTTGGGCCATTCAGCTATTTCGGGGAGATGTCTCTGGTCGATGATTTAGTTCGATCGGCAAGCGTTATTGCAACAGGTGACACGCAGGTTGTGTCCTTGGACCAGTGGGACCTTCGCAAGGAGATTGAGAAATACCCGGCGATTGCTTTTGAACTGCTCCGGACGTTGAGTCGCCGCATCCGAGTAATAGAAAAGAACATGATAAATACGTTAGGGGCTTTTTTACCAATTTGTGCTAGTTGCAAAAAGATACGCGATTCCAGCGGTTCTTGGACACCGATAGAGGCATATATTACTGATCGTTCTGAGACTGAATTTAGTCATACTATTTGTAAAGAATGTTCGAAAAAACTGTATCCGGATCTTCATAAGGATATTTGATTATAAGGATAACTTTTGTGTTTTTAACCGGTTTCATAGGTTACAAAGCATGAGCCTTTAGTCCCTTTTTTCCCTCTTCTCTAACCTACATTTTTGGGCTTGTTTTGGCCCCCTTAGTTGACAAGTCCCAAGTCATAAAGAATCTTGCCTATGCCGGAAAAGTATAGGTCGGCGCGAGCAGAACTGTTATGTCAAAGATTTGACATAGAGCCAGGCTCCAAATCCAATTTACATAGGCTTTTATTTTCATATTATCTAAGAAAAAGGATCAGTTACCTGTAATTATCATAAATTAGTTCCTTACACCATTTTGGCATGATTCCTGCTGAGTGATTCAGTAGCGGAGCATTCTTACCTTCCAGTATTGAAATTTCCGATAGGAGTCATTTTTTCCACAAAGAGATCAATTCAGTTACGATGAACCTATCGGTGAGGTTGCATATGGCGTCTTTACAGGTCATTCAGGGTCCCCGGAGGGGATGTATATTTGAGTTGAAGAAGTCGGGAAACGAAATTGGCCGTCAAAGAAAGACTCTTCCCTTGGCCGACGAGAGAATTTCGCGTCGGCATGCCCGCGTTTTTTACCGCAACGGGCGGTGGTTGATCGAGGATCTTGGCTCGGCCAACGGCACGTTCATGGATGGCATGGAGATATCACGACCGATGCCTTTGTTTTCTGGGAATCAAATTCGTTGCGGGGAAACGACACTGGAGTTCAGGGATGGTGCGGTGCCAAGCCAAACTGCCAACGTACACGAGGAGGAAGAAGTCGAGCATTTTGGTTCCACTATTGTGGCGTCCGTCCCTAGTAACGAAGATTCTGTGATCATGTCAGCCAAAGAGATCGGCAAAACCCACCAGGCCGAAAGCCTCCGCATCATCTATGATCTGGTCACGAATGCCAGTACTATTTTGAGCATTGACAACCTGCTTCGAGTAACGCTCGATAAGATCTTCGAGGTTATGGAGCCAGATAACAGTTTTGCCATGTTGATTGAGGAAGACGGTAAGCTCAGCGTCAAGGCCTCGAAGGCAAGGAATTCGGCCTTTCAGAAACGCGTCCCGCTTTCTCGAAAGATAATCAAGGAGGTCATCGGCAAGCAAGTCGGCGTATTGGTATCCAACGCGGAGAGTGACGACCGGTTCGCTTCCGATGATAGCATACACTCCATCGGTATCCGGTCGACTATCTGTGTGCCCATCAAAGGTCGCGAACGTATCCTCGGGATCATCCAGGCCAGCTGCAGTATTTCCGAGCACACGTTCACCCGCAATGACCTTCAGCTGTTGACCGTAATCGGGTATCAGACCGGCCTGGCTGTGGAAAACGTTCGATTATATAAGTCGCTGGTGCAAAGTGAGCGAATGGCCGCGATGGGCGAAACGGTCGCCTTCCTGTCACATCACATTAAGAACATTCTCCAGGCCCTTAGTGGTGGGATGGAACTCGTGGACTGCGGGCTCCAGCAGGTAAGTATCGAAAAGGCCAAGACGGCATGGCCGATCGTGCAGCGTGCCCTTCGGCAGGTCAATCAACTCGTTCTGAACATGCTCGCCTTTAGCAAAGAACGTAAACCGCTATTCCAGTCTGTCAACATCAATGGTATCATCGAGGAAATCGTAGAGTTGGAGAAGATTGGGGCAGGTGAGCGGGGCGTGATCTTAATGATGGATCTGGGTTATGTGCCGCCTATCCAGGCGGAGGCAGCCGGGCTGCAACAGGCCCTGTTCAATCTTATTTCCAATGCGCTTGAGGCCGTACCTGATAAATCCGGCGTGGTCACTGTTAGCAGCCGGTTGGACAGGGTCAATAACAATGTCATAGTGGTGGTAAGCGACAACGGAGGTGGCATAGAGGACGAACACTTTGAAAAAATCTTCACGCCTTTCTTTTCCAGCAGGGGACAGGAGGGTACTGGCCTGGGCCTGGCAGTTACCCACAAAGTAGTCAAAGAGCACGGTGGGGACATCCAGGTTTCTTCCAAGGTCAATGCGGGTACGAAATTCACTATTACCTTGCCCATCAGAGACGAAGGCACCAAACAAACCAGCGCTCCGCCGAATAAAAAACCTCCCCGCTTTAGTTAAGATATGGTAACCCTTTAGCTCTTTGAAAATAAGACAGGAAGATCTACGATTAAGAGGTGTTATCTCTTTAGGAACTTGGCCGAATGCGTATTCTAAGAAGTTCATGGCAGAGAGCCTCATAATCGAAGGCCCCCCTTGAATAGGGTGCAAATTGTGAAACGGGCTTTGCGGCAAGGTTAGCCTGATTGAGGGGTTCGCTTTTGAAAATAGTTGTTTTAAGGAGTCTTCGTCTATACTCTTCTAAGAGTTCATCAAAAATGGCGTTGGTGCGCGTCGTCCTGATGTCAAACATTGTGATAAGAATGCGGTAGGGAACGCTTGCCTCGTCACGGAGCTCTTGAGCGGTTTCAAGCAGTGCGTCCAACCCATTCACAGCGCCAACCCCTGGCTGAACTGGTACGAGAAGGAGATCAGCAGCAACCACGGCGTTGTAAGTGAGGTTTCCTAACGCCGGTGGACAGTCCAGGATGATCTCGCGATAATGATCCTTTAAAGGTTCCAGGGCTCTCCGCAACCGTTCCTCCCGACGGATGCGGCCGGAAAGGAGTTCCGCTGTCTCAGTCAGTTTGGTGGTAGCCGGGACGATGTCGAGGTGAGGGTTCTCAGTAGTGGAGACCGAACGGGCGGCAAGAGAGGGCCTGTCCATGATGAGATCGCTGATGTTTCGCTCAGGCACATCTCGCAGAAAGCATCGAGTGGCATGGGCTTGGGGATCAAGGTCTACCAGCAGGGTCCGCCGATTCCTATGGGCAAATCCAGCGGCCAGGTTGACGGCGGTTGTGGTTTTGCCAACGCCGCCCTTGGTGTTGGTTATAGTAAGGACCATAGCCACTCCCTATGCATTAGGTGAGAAGTATTACACCTATTTCCAAATCCCTTAATCTATCTTATATCATATCCGGCCTGGCATCAGCTGTCAACTCTGATAACAAAAGCCAGCAATTACCATTATGGCATTAGAAGCGCCTACAAAACCCCATACCTATCGTGCGGATTCAAGGCCAAGGTCAAATGCCTTTAGATTGGATTCCAGGAAGGTCTTCTTGGTGGTGGTCGAGATAGTCTTTTTCATGTCTTCCGCACCAATGGGAATAGTCCCCGAACCGATAAGGGCACCCAACATCACCATGTTCAGAGACAGGGGGTTGCCAGCCTGGGCCGCCATGGCATTCCCGTCAAGTGCGATAACCTTTTTCACCTTGTCTCGAATTATGTCAAGACTTTTATCCACCGGGGGATATGTGCCCTGGCCAACAGCAACAGTAAAAGGAGGAAGGGGGTGGGTATTGGTTATCACAATCGTGTTTTTGTTGCATTTTTCAAGGCCCCTCAGGGTCTCTAAGGGCTCAAAGCCTAATAATACATCAGCTTCGGCACTGGAGACGATGGGGCTTGTCACATCTCCCAATAAGACGGCCGATTCCACAATACCGCCTCGCTGGGCCATGCCATGTATCTCGCTTACAACAGCGGGTATATCTAAAGAAAGAGCAGCCTCTCCCAGTAGACGCGAAGCAAGGAGGTTTCCCTGACCGCCCACGCCAATAAATACTATCCTTTTTGTTTCCATAGAAGCCTCCCTTTTTATCCTTTCACTGGCAAAATCGCATTTTCTGGGCATACCTGAGCACAAACAGAACACCCAATACATAGATTCATATCGATTTCAACCTGATCACCGTCTAAATACATGGCCGGGCAGGCCAACAGATTGATACAGTCCCGGTGATTCTTGCATTTGTTGAGATTCACATGGAAGGGCTTGGTCTTTCTAAACTGGCCAGTGGCCTTTGCAAAAAGCGGGCAGAATTCTTTCGAAATGATGACCGATATTCCATCGTACTCCATGGTGGCCTTGACCGCTTCAATGGTTTTTTTTAACTTAAATGGCTTGACCACGTGGACGTCCTTAACACCGAGCCCTTTTACCAGGTCTTCGATGGAGAGTTGTGTCAGCTCAACCCCCATGGGATCGGTGTTCACACCGGGATGGGGCTGGTGGCCAGTCATTGCTGTGGTTCCATTGTCCAGGATTACGAGGGTGAATTTGTGGTTATTATGAACCGCATCGATGAGTCCGGTAATTCCTGAATGGAAGAAGGTGGAATCGCCAATGAATGAGACCACCTTTTGACTGGTGGCACGGGAAAAGCCGCAACCGGTGCTAACAGAAGAGCCCATACAGATGACAAGGTCGGCCATTGAAATGGGCGGAAGCAGACCTAAGGTGTAACAACCGATATCGGTGGGATAAATAGTCTCTGGCCCATAGACTTGCTTGATGGCGTAATAGGTGGCTCGATGGGGGCACCCGGCGCAGAGATTCGGCGGTCTTCCCGGCAGTTCAGGTAAATCTGACAAATCAGGCATTTCAGGCTCGGTGTAATCCACGCCAAAGTATTCAGCAATAGCCTTTCGCACCATAGCGGGATCATATTCAAATAGTTTTGAGAGGTCGCTCACGCCCTTTCCCTTAATGGGAATGGTGATTCCACCTTCCTGGGCAATGGACTTCAGGTCATTTTCATTTACTGGCTCAAGCTCTTCAACCACCAGGACCTTGTCAACCTGCTTCAGAAACCGTGTGCATAGCTCCTTGGGCATGGGGTATGAGAACACAAGCTTCAGGATGATGACATTGTCCGAGATCCCCAGATCGGAAACGGCATCCCGCACATAATTGAAGCTTACACCATTGGCCACAATGCCCCACGTTCCATCACCGATTATCTGGTTATGTGACCAATTTTCAGATTTTTCCAATGCCTTATCATATCTCTCCAAAAGGAGCTTGTGCAGGTTGCGTGATACGGCTGGAACGCATACAAAGTGAAAAGGCTTTTTCTCGAAAGTATCCCTGGTCTTGATCGCCTTCAAATCGCCCAATTCCACAGCCGCCCTGATGTGGTTTAAACGGGTCGTGGTCCTTATGATCACCGGGAGTTCCAGTTCCTCTGACAGGTCAAACGCGGCGATGGTCAAATCTTTCATTTCCTGGACGTTGGTCGGTTCCAACATAGGAAGACTTGACAGCCTGGCATAGTAACGGTTGTCCTGTTCGTTCTGGCTTGAGAAGAGGGAGGGATCATCAGCATTGATAATAACCATGCCTCCTTTTACACCAGTGTAAGCAAGGGTCATTAATGGATCTGCTGCCACATTAAGTCCTACATGCTTCATGGTCACCATGGTCCTCAATCCGGAGATAGCCGCGCCTGCTCCCACTTCCAAGGCGACCTTCTCATTGGTTGAGTATTCAAAGTAGAGGTCGCTCTCCTGGCTGATTCTAAAGAAGTTTTCAGGAATCTCTGAAGAAGGCGTTCCCGGGTAGCAGGTGGCAAAGGATACTCCCGCCTCCAGTGCCCCACGGGCAATGGCCTCGTTGCCCAGCAAAAGCATTTGCTTCCCTGGCTCGTTGGTCAATAGTTTATGCATTTTATCCCCCATTATTTCTGGTTAGAGGTTTGACGAAGCAATCTTATATTTTAAAACTTTGAGACATGCCTGCATATTTTTTCCTGAGCTTTGGTTTTTCGATCTTGCCGGTGGGATTCCTGGGGACATCGCCAAAGAAGACCGCCCGCGGCCTCTTATATCGTGGTAAGGCCTCACAATAGGCCATAAATTCTTCTTCAGTTATCTCCTGTCCAGGTTTTGCTTTTACAATTGCAGCCACAATTTCGCCTAACCGCTCATTGGGAATGCCAATTACGGCAGCATCCTGTATTTTTTGATTCTCCATGAGAAAGTCTTCTATCTCCACAGGGAAGATATTTTCTCCGCCCGTGATGATAACATCCTTTTTTCTGTCCACAAGCCAGATAAATCCATTCTCATCCACCTTGGCCATATCGCCCGTGAGGAGCCAACCATCGATGATTGTATCTTTAGTGGCCTCCTGGTTTTTATAGTATTCTTTCATGACCCCGGGGCCTCTGACCATTAATTCGCCAGGCTCGCCTTGAGGCACCTGTTTAAGATTGGAGTCCACAATCCGGTATTCCCAGTCGAATCCTGGCATACCAATGGCGCCCACTTTGTGAAGGTTTTCTATACCCAAGTGAACACAGCCGGGACCCGTTGTTTCGCTCAACCCGTAAGTGGTATCGTAGTCGTGAGAGGGAAAGACCTTTTTCCAGTTTTTCACAAGACTTGGAGGCACAGGCTGGGCTCCGATGTGCATAAGACGCCACTGATCCAGTTCATAATCCGCCAATTTCACCTCTCCATTTTCAATGGCAATCAAAATATCCTGTGCCCAGGGCACCAGTAACCAGACTATGGTAGCCTTTTCTTCGGACACGGCCTCAAGAATCCACTGGGGTTTGACACCCTTTAAAATCACTGCCTTAGCGCCGACAATAAAATTTCCAAACCAGTGCATTTTGGCTCCGGTGTGATAAAGGGGTGGAATGCACAGGAAGTTGTCCTTATGGGTCTGGTTATGGTGACGGTTTTCAAGGATGCATGAAAATTCCAAGTTCCGGTGGGTCAGCAGGATAGGTTTTGGTGTGCCCGTGGTACCGGAGGTAAAATAGAGCCCGGCCTCATCCATGAGCCCAATAGGCACATTGGGATTTTCTATAGACCCTTTATCTAAAAACACCTCAAAGCCCTCTGCATAATCCGGCTTAATGTCGGTAGAGCCCACAAACACGTAGTCCTTTATCGTCCCCACAGCGCCTTTGATGGTATTGATGCGGTCAATAAATTCCTCAC
>CP070700.1:982122-988051 GCA_020349865.1 Desulfobacteraceae bacterium | reverse complement strand
TCCAGGACTTTTCTCTCATTTGAAAATGCTTGCCACATTTTAGGCATGAAAACTTCAGAAATTCGCGATGCCAGGGTTTCATCTGAGGTTAAGGGTGAAAGCTTTGATGATAGCTTACGTACCTTTTCATCATATACCGATTTAATCATCATAATACATAAGGGATCGAACATGGCTGAACGCGCGGCTTGGCTCTTAAATACTCATACAAATCGACCGGTTCCTGTTATAAATGGTGGCTCAGGAACCGACCAACATCCGACGCAAGCTATACTTGACGTTT
Organism: Desulfobacteraceae bacterium; assembly: GCA_020349865.1. The sequence continues at coordinate 987,768 of CP070700.1, read as the reverse complement.
ATACTTTGCAATATTCTTTTTCTAAACAGGGCGGACTTGATGGGAAGACAATTTTAATGTGCGGCGATCTCAAAAGGGGGAGGACAGTAAGGTCATTAAGTTACCTAATGAAAAATTTCGAAGGTATTCAGATCATTTATGCTGCTCCCAAGGCCTTTCAGATGGAAGATGATGTGTGCGGTTTCCTTGAAAAACACAAAATCCAATACAATATGGAAACCAAAGCCCTTGAAAACGTGCTTCCTAAAGCTGACGCAATTTATATGACCAGGATCCAAGATGAATACGATGCAGTTGCTGGGGAGTCAGGTGAAACTGACATCTCCAGGTTTAAACTTGCACTCTCTGACATGTCCAAGGTAAGACCGAATGCGGTTATTATGCACCCGTTTCCTCGGAGAGATGAAATTGATGTGGCAATCGACTCTGATCCGAGGGCCATGTACTGGAGACAGGAGCGAAACGGAATGTGGACGAGGGCGGCTTTAATAGCCTATATTTTTGACGTTCATGAGGAAATACTGAATTACTAAAAAGGTAGACATTCAGTGGGATCTTTATCTAAAAATGTAAGTTCGAAGCTGTGATAATAACATGCCCGCGAGCATTAACGCACAACCAAATAAACCGCGCATTGATAAAGTTTCACCCAGGATGAGCCAGCCGCCAAAAGCAGCAAAGACCGCTTCAAGGCTTAGGATAATTGCAGCATGGGCCGGATGGGCTTCTCTCTGGGCTACAACCTGAAGGGTATACGCAATGCCTACGGAAATAAGACCTCCATATAGTATGGGTATGCCTGCCTGGAAAAGGCCGTGGAGCGTTATTACTTCTGAAATGACCGCCGTTCCAAGGCTCAAGATTGAACAGGCGGCATACTGGAAGAATGCCAGCTTTATGGGGTTTATTCGGGGTGAGAGCCATCCGATGATCAGTACGTGACCTGCCCAGAAAAAAGCTCCGAGAAGTTCCAGAAGATCCCCGAAGGCGATAGCAAACTGCTCTGTGATGCTTAAAAAATAGAGCCCTACTGCCGCGAGTATTGCCCCAAGCCAGGTACCCATGCCTGGTTGCTGTTTCCAGAAAAGTCCTATAATGGGCACGATGACCACATACAGTCCCGTGATAAAGCCCGCCTTGCCAGCAGTCGTATAGACCAGCCCAAACTGTTGCAGCGAAGCACCCATAAAAAGGGCGAAACCGGCCAAGCCCCCCCCGAGCATTACCGTTTTGGGACTTATATGCAGTAGAATGCCTGGTGTTAAAGGCCTCTGCTTATTGCTTATTATGAGGAGCGGTATCATGGCTAAGCTACCTAACGCAAAACGAGTGCCGTTAAAGGTGAATGGACCTACATGATCCATTCCGGCCCTTTGTGCCACAAAACCAAATCCCCAGATGATTGCAGTGAGAAGAAGTAGAGTGTCAGATTTCAAATCTTGTGTTTTCATGGACGCTGTATATTCTATTCAGGCGTTTTGATCAACCTTTATGCATTCCTGTCTCTAATGGCAGTACCTTGACACGGAAATACCTCCCACCTATACTCATAAAACTTCTACTTACTAAAAGCTGGTAGATTCCAATTTCTACTGAAAGTCGATTGTTTCTGATTCTGAGCTATTTTCTGTCAGCTCATTTTGCATAACTAAATCCACTCGCCTGAAATGCGAAGGTTTTAAACCCGGCAAATAGAAAAACAGAAGGAGAAAACATGGAATACGATTACGCTTTTGAGATGGCTGCATCAAATATCCGCTTCGGCCCGGGCACGACCCAAGAGGTGGGCATGGACCTTTCTGAGCTCGGGGTGAAACGAGTAATGGTCGTGACAGACCCCAACTTAACCAAGATGCTCCCGGTAAAGACAGTCCTCAAATCGCTCTCCCGGGAGAAAATTGTCTATTCACTGTTCGACCGTGTCCGTATAGAACCAACCGATACGTCCCTAAAGGAGGCTATCGAGTTTGCGAACTCTGATGCCTTTGACGGGTTTGTAGCAATTGGGGGCGGCTCCACATTAGATACCGCTAAGGTGGCGAATCTTTATGCCACATATCCCGCTGATTTCCTGGATTATGTAAATCCGCCCATTGGAAAGGGCATTCCTATCCCTGGAGAACTCAAGCCCCTTTTCGCCATTCCAACAACAGCGGGAACGGGCAGTGAGACTACTGGTGTGGCGATCTTTGATCTTGAGGAGATTCATGCGAAGACGGGCATCGCGCACAGACGACTTAAACCCACACTTGGTATCGTTGATCCGGATAACACCAAGACTCTGCCCCCCATGGCCGCCGCTTGCACCGGACTGGATGTGTTCACACATGCCATTGAGTCATATACTGCCTTGCCATTCAATAGACGTCCACGCCCTGAGCGGCCGATCCTACGCCCTGCATATCAGGGATCAAATCCGGTAAGTGACATCTGGTCTCTTGAGGCGATGCGCATGGGCGCCATTTATCTTGTACGAGCCGTTGAAGACCCAAACGACAACGAGGCCCGCGGCATGATGTTGCTCGCCGCATCTTTTGCGGGAGTTGGCTTTGGAAATGCCGGAGTCACACTTCCTCACGGCATGTCGTACCCTGTATCTGGGATGGTACGGGAATACCGAGCCGAAGGCTATCCGGATGATCATCCCCTTGTACCCCACGGTATGGCGGTCGTCCTGAATGCCCCGGCTGCATTCCGTTTTACGGGACCAGCCTGTCCCGAAAGACACCTTCAAGCAGCCGAGGCCCTGGGGACAGACATATCCGGAGCCAAACTGGAAGATGCGGGCAAGATATTGGCCGATCGGGTTATCGAAATTATGAAACGGCTCAACATCCCAAATGGACTGAACGCAATCGGTTACAGCCGGGAGGATATCCCTCAATTAGTTCGTGGAACTCTTCCCCAGCACAGGGTGATCAAACTCTCTCCGCGTTCGGTAGGGCCTGAGGAATTGGCTCAGATCTTTGAAGACGCCATGGTTTATTGGTAATCCATTGGAGCGGTTGGAGTCTTGCTATTTGGACCACATGCCCTGGAGAAAGATATTTTTTCTTGATTTTCTGTTGATTTCCCTTCTTATTTTGGCAACCCGTTTTGCCACATTTTTTCATGAGATATTGGGGCATGCATTTGTGGTTTTGATCGTTGGCGGTGATGTCCACAGAATCAAGGTTAGCCTATTTGGGGGAGGAACGGTCTGGGCTGATCTTGGCAATTACCATGGCCCAACTCTTTTTATCTACTGCCTGGCCGGTATCTTTGTTAATCTTGTCACAGGGGCACTCCCAATCGTCTTCAGAAATAAAATAAGAAGAATAAATCCCATATGGGGACTGTTCTGGGTTATTTTTTCAATGGCGAGTCTTCTGGGCGCATTAGCATATTTGGTGCTTGGCCTTTACTATAACTTTGGTGACCCGGTTAGTTGGACACAGGTAACGCCCTGGTGGCTTGAGATATTTTGGATCCCATTTCTAATTGCAACGCCTTTTGTTGCTAATTTTGTCTCAAGATTATACATTTCAATGCAGGAAAGGATAGTTCCGACACATGATTTTATGGGTCGGCTTAAGATTTCATTCGCCACCCTGGGCGTTTCTTCATTTGTTTATGCATGTCTTTTCATTTGGACTAACCAGGGCCTTGCTTCAACAACTTCTCCGACTGCAGCATACCATCGTGAAGAGGCCCGGATAATCGAGAAAAAGAAAGAGGAACTGGCCCAGCGACTCCGGGAGACCTATCCTGAGCTGACTCAGGAGGAGGTTCAGGCGCAAGTGGATAATACCCCCATTCATGTTGACCCTGAAGAGGTTCCCACAAAGTTCCCCATGATCCCTGTGCTTGTGATGCTATGCACCCTCGGCGCATTAACGGCCCTAAAGGAGAAGACTGACAGAGAGAACCTCCCCATACAACCCAGGGCAGTAACTGTACTTGTGGTCTGGTTTTTAGCGGTAATTGTAGTGGCCACATTGGCTTATACAGATGGAACCATATACAAAGCAAAAAAAGATAAAACGGTGCCCGCCCGATCGGTCGTTGAGGCCGGTGGAATATTCCTGAAGAAGGTGCCAAGAGTGGTATATGAGTGAGCGTCGGGTAATCGTGGTCGGAGGCGGCCCTGCCGGTTTGATTGCAGCGGGACAGGCCGCCAAACTGGGAGCAGAAACCCTGCTTCTCGAAAAGATGGATCGTCCGGGGCGCAAACTGCGTATCACGGGTCAGGGACGTTGCAACTTAACAAATATGACCCCCCTGCCCCAGTTTATCGAACATTTCAGACCCAATGGACGGTTTCTTCGTCAGGCCTTTTCCCAGTTTTTTACCTCAGAGCTCCTGGCTTTCTTTGAAGAACTCGGGGTTCCCACGGTTACCGAACGCGGCGGCCGAGTTTTTCCAGCAAATGGCCAGGCACAGGCAGTGGTGGATGCCCTGATACAATGGGTTCGCAAACTTGGCGTGAAACTACTGCATAGATCAGCCGTGGAACGGTTATATGTAAAAGGAGGACAGGTTGTCGGAGTGCAGGTGTCAGGAGCACCTTCCCGTACAGGGAAATTCCCAAACGGGCAGAGCCCTGCTGTCAGCTCTTATGGCGCGGATGCACTTATCATTGCCACTGGCGGCGCGTCTTATCCTAAGACCGGGTCAACGGGCGATGGGTATCGGTTGGCCGAATCAGCCGGACACAGCATAGTTCAAATCCGACCGGCATTGGTTCCATTGGAAACGGAAAGCGACATTGCCCTGAGGCTGCAGGATCTTAGCCTTCGCAATGTGAAGGTCAGTGTATTGATTGACGGGAAAAAACGAGCAGAAAAATTTGGCGAAATGGTCTTTACCAACTTTGGTGTTTCCGGGCCCGTGATCCTCTCCCAGAGCAAGCAGATAGTGGACGCCTTGCGTCTTGGGAAGAGTGTAAGCCTTTCCATTGATCTCAAGCCTGCCCTGGATGATCGCAAATTGGATGCCCGTCTTCTCCGGGAATTAGCTGAACATGGAAAACGGCAATTTCAAAGGTTTCTCAAAGGGCTATTACCCCGAAAGTTAATCCCGGTTTGCATTGCTCTGGTAGATATAACTGCAAGCAAGGTTGTACACCAGATTACGGGACAGGAGCGTAAGCGACTGCGGATGTGGCTAAAGGACTTTCGCCTGAAGGTTAAGGGATACCGCCCGTTTGAAGAGGCAATCATCACTGCCGGCGGGGTGAATACGCGAGAGGTTGACCCGCATACCATGGCATCACGTATTGTGAAAGGCCTTTATTTTGCGGGAGAGGTGCTGGACGTGGATGCGGACACCGGCGGCTATAATCTGCAAGCCGCCTTTTCTACCGGCTGGGTTGCTGGCAGATCCGCGGCCCAGTGGACAAAAATGAGTTGAAGCTTATTTCCTGCCCCAGACTGGAAAGTGTGGTACATAGAATAGAAGACTTTCCCTCACTTATTGGTTAATCGTAACACTTTAGCTCTTTGAAAATAGGACAGGAAGGGCCGTACGCCTGACACTTAATTCTTAAACCAATCATGAACAGCTTAGTCCCTCGATTCATAAATTCGATAACGTATTTATTCACTCGGGACTAAGTGTTGAGTGAGCAATTCCAAAGGCTTGACTCATAAAACATACGTTATCATA
>CP070700.1:978896-982022 GCA_020349865.1 Desulfobacteraceae bacterium | reverse complement strand
CTGTGATTATAACAAACTCCAGATAGACGGATTTACTGAGGATGTTCTCAGTCTGGAACCATTGACCGAAAAGTGGCGATCATTTGGGTGGGAAGTTTTTGAGATGGATGGCCACAACTGGGATGATATTTATGCGAAAATACAGAAGGCCACGGCCGTCAAAGGAAAGCCGTCCATGATTATTGCCCATACGATAAAATGCAAGGGAAACAGATTATTTGAAAGTAAGCCTGAATGTCATTATGTAAGGGTACCTGACAAGGATACATATCGAGAAATTATGGATGCCCTTGTTCATAAGGATGTGCGACTCCCCTACTAAGGAGGGGATGCCAAAGAAATGAATTATCATGAAATGGAAATGAGGGCGGTTTATGCAAAAACACTGAACGATTCAATGGATGAGAATCCGCGTGTAATATGCCTTGAGGCTGATCTGGGTAAGTCGTCAGGTACGGTACCGGAGGTTAGGGAGAGACATCCTGACAACTTTGTCGAATGTGGTGTATGTGAAGCCAACATGATCGGCATTGCCGCTGGCCTTGCAAGAGAGGGAAAAATCCCCTTTTGTGCTAGCTTTACCTCTTTTGCTTCCAGACGAGCCTATGATCAGGTTAGTATCAGCGTGGCGTTTGCCAACAACAATGTAAAAATTGTGGGAACGGCGCCCGGCATAACCAACGGGCCCAATGGGGGTACGCATATTTGCTTTCAAGACCTTGCGATAATGCGCGCTATGCCAAACATGCACGTATTCAGTCCCTGTGATGTCTACGAACTCAGGTCCGTATTGAACTATATGGTGCAGGAAAAGCATCCAACCTACATGCAGCTTATCCGTTTGAAAGCGGGAAGGATTTTCGATGAGAATTATAGATTCAATCCGGAAAAGGCTGTCATCCTTCAAGAAGGCAGCGATGTGACCCTTGTTTCCACCGGTTATATGACTCAGTTTGCCTATAAGGTTGCTAGGGAGCTGTCCTCCAGTGGTATCGGTGTAGATCTGCTCCATTATCCTTCAGTTAAACCTTTTGATGCTGAAACCCTCATGAAATCTGCCAAAAAGACCGGTGCCGTAGTAACCGTGGAGAATCAGAACATTATTGGCGGTCTGGGAGGAGCCGTATGTGAAGCGCTAAGTGAAGGTTATCCAACAAAGGTTAAGCGTCTTGGAATTGCAGATAGGTTTGGTGAAGTGGCGAGTGAACAATATTTCTTCGAGAAATACGGCTTCGGTCCCGAGCATATTGCCCACGCCTGTCGAGATATGGCGAAAAGCTAGTGAGGGACCAAAGAATATGGGCTTTGCTCGAGCATGAGGTTAGTCAATTTCCATGCCTTTCATCACATTACGAGGGGTGGGAGGTAGCGCATCCAAGCTCGGATAACGTGAGTGATAAGACCTGAGGAAGCCCTTTACAACATTCTTCGCTAGAAAGGAGGTGAGTTTAGGCACCCAAGCGGGACTTTCTTGGCTAATATGAAAGGGCGTTCTTCTAGGATTATCCCGGTGCAATGCCAAGCTCACGGTATCAGACTAAGGCAAGCCTCCCAATTTTGGCGATAACCTTAAGAATCAAAAGGAAAAGGAGGGAAAAATGAAAAAGAGCGCTTTATTCGTTTCATTAAGCCTTTGTTTCTTGCTCGCGTTTTCCTTGGGATTCCCGCAAAACTCAGTGGCTGAAGATAAGGTCGTTATTAAATATGCCACCAGCCCCCCTTATAGCAAGGGATCACCCCTGTGTGAGACAACGGTAAAAATCAAGGAACTCTGTGACCTCTATTCGCGGGGTAAGGTTGAGGTGCAGATTTTCTGGGGCGGTCAGTTGGGGACCGAACAGAAGGTTTTCAAGGATTGTCAGATGGGGATCGTTCAGATGGTTCAGGCCAATATCGCGAACCTTGCTCCTTTTGCAAATGCTTTGTATTCGGTATGCCTCCCATACATCTTCGAAAATCGGGAAGAGGCATATAGACTTTTCCGTGGGGAGTTGGGCGAGTACTTCAATCAGGAGACCATCAAACTCTCCGGACTGAGGGTGGTTGCTTGGCCAGATCAAAGCTATCGAGCCCTTCACAACACTAAGCGGCGGGTGAGAGCATTAGAGGACATGAGGGGTTTGAAGTGGCGGGTTCCCAACAACCCTGTATTTATCGAAGAATACAAAAGCTGGGGCGTTAACCCCATCCCCATGGCTTGGGCAGAAGTTTTCAGCTCCCTTCAGACAGGGGTGATTCATGGTGGCGACAACGTGCTGCGAAACCTTGTCGACTTTAAGCTCTACGAAATTGAAAAATATGCCACGTGTACAAAGCATATGGTAGAGTTCGTTCCGATTGTCATAGGGGAGGATTTTTTTCAGAAACAGCCCAAAGAGATACAAGATGCAATTACCAAAGCGGCAAGCGATGCCTGGGCCTGGGCCTTTTTTGCCATGGCCGAGGATGACGAGCGGACAAAGGCAACACTTCGGGAGAAGGGGATGACGATTGATGAACCTGATATAACCCCCTGGAAAGAGGGGGCCTCCAAAATATGGCCGAATTTCTATGACAAAGCGGGGGGAAAGGGGATTTTTGACAAGGTGATGAGTTTCAAATAGGTGGGTTGCTCAAATTCGGGAAGGGACTTTTTTTAGAAGTCCCTTCCCGACCATCTTTTGAACTAGAGTCCCATTGAATACTTTTCTGCATTCGGATCAGGTCAGAGTAACCTGACAAGATTCGAGGGTGTTTCTAACGGTTTCTCATGGCAAGACCCTTTCTGCGCAGAACGCGGCATCGATCATGCCGTATTGAATGATCAGCCTTAGGGGTTCACTCCATCATAACCAAGGGGGCTAAAAGGTTTTTGCTTCATTTTCATTCGTTTTCCAATGCAAACAAAAGAGAGGCCTTTACCAGTGAAAGTACTTAGGTTCATTGACGAGAACTTTGAAAAGATCCTGGCCAACTTTTTCCTCTTTTCCATGGTTGCTCTGCTATCAGCCATTGTCTTTTTCCGTTTTGTCCTGAACAGAGGTCTCGCCTTCGCGGAGGAGTTGGACAGAATGGCCTTCGTATGGATGGTCTATATGGCTGCGGCCTTTGCTGCGCAGAGAGGAGCGCACATCAGATTGGAGGCTG
>CP070700.1:976204-978796 GCA_020349865.1 Desulfobacteraceae bacterium | reverse complement strand
GCGAAAAGAGATGTCCTTCAATATCTCGGTGAAAATTCCCCCGAGGCCAAACATGACGCATGGACCGAACTGGGCATCACGGGTGAGACCTACCACCAGTTCCCGTTGCCCTTTCACCATCTCCTGGACTAAAACTGCCTTATCATTCTTATCCATGCCGGTCATTATCTGTTCAAAGACTGCCCTGGCCTCCTTGTCACTCCTGATGTCCACCCGTATCAGGCCCTTTTCTGTCTTGTGGGAGATTTCAAAGGAGCATCCCTTTAAAACAAGCGGGTAACCGATTTCCCGTGTGGCATTGGTGAGGTCTTTCACATCATCAACCAATATTTCCCTTGCGACCGGGATCTGGTAAGCGGTTAAGATCTGTTTGGATTCATACTCTGAAAGTGTTTTTCGTCCCTCTTTCAATGCCTTTTCTATGAGTTTCATTCGTGCCTCCATAGTTGTTTAATTTTATCCATTTTATCAATTTGCCCTGTCAAGAAATTCCTGGCGCTCTTGCAAAAGCGCCAAAGCCCATGCTGCCTTTTCGATTGTTTGGTATACCATAATCTTCTTTTCTTTCTCAAATCTTTTGCTGATCTCCTTAGGGTTAGGGCCGTAAAGCCACGCAACTACCGGTTTTTGTCTTTCTCTTAAAACCACTTCGTTCACGCTCTCTGAGACATCAAGGAAATCAAAATCGGGGAGATAGGGACCAATGCTGATACACAGGACCCCATCAACATTTTCATCATCCAGAACCGCCTTAAGCGCTTCTGCATAAACATTCTTCAGTCCGTGCCTCATGGCCGCAGGCCAGATATCTAAGGGGTTACCAAGAGGCATCCATTCCGGAGAAAGCTCCCCAATGGTGCTGATGGTCTTTTCAGAAAGAAAGGCCATTGTGAGACCATATTTTTCTAGCGCATCACTCGCAATAATTCCCCCTGCTCCACTGGGCGTTATAACTGCTATCCGATTTCCCTTCATGGGTGGCTGATGTAGCAGTGTCTTTACTGCGTCTTTCATCTGACCATCTTCGTCAAGTAAGTGGAGTCCCGCCTGTTTCAGGCCGGCCTTACAAATCTGATAATGGCCTGCCATTGTCCCGCTGTGTGAAGCCGCGGCCTTGGCCCCGGTTTCACTTTGTCCTGTCTTAAAGACGATGAGCGGTTTTTCCTTTGCAAGACGGGCGGCTAAAGAACCAAACTTTCTTGGCTGTTCCAGTCCCTCCATGTGTATGGCGATGACCTTAATGTCCGGGTCATCTCCTAAGTATTCGAGGGCCTCATAGAACCCGATATCACATGCGTTACCAAGATCTATGCCTTTTCCTATCGGGCCACTGAAAATCGTGGAACCCACAAAAAAGACACCTGACTGGCAGATCACACCAACCGACGCCTTATCCTGCGTCATAGGCATAAAGGAAGTGGTGAAGTTATTGAAATTGTTCACCACGCCGAGCGTGTTGGGGCCTAATATCCTCGCGCCATTATCCCTGGCAAGGGCCACTATTTCGCTCTGAAGTTCCTTGCCCCGTGCATCTGCATCTGCAAACCCCTGGGTAACCACGATAATGGCCTTGACACCGGCTTCTACGCATTCTGTAACGCTTTTAACTACCAGGTCTCTGGGCAGGCTGATAATAGCCAGGTCTATGTTTTGACCCACTTTTTTCACATTGGGGTAGGCCTTTATTCCCAGGATTTCCTCAGCATGGGGATTAATGGGAAATAACTTACCCTGAAAGCCAAAGTTGATCATGTTTTCCATCAGATTGTATGAGCCAGGGCCACTTCTGCGGCTGATCCCTATGATGGCCACGCTTTGGGGCTCCATAAAGTACTTCATAAAATGTCCTTTTTCTCGGTTTACAATTTTTGTAACAATTTTGCTTTTAAAAAATCATCGTTGGATTGGCCCTTTTTGGACTATTTTCAAAACGCTAAACAGTTACCAATTTTCTATACTTCCAAAGATTCACCATTACCCTGGCGGCCCTCTCCGGGGTGGGATAATTGGCAAGAGCGCCTGATTCCTCAAGTGTCCCTATCTGTTTGTCCCAGATTCCAGGGGGGGCCAGGATGCAACTAATAACAGGTTTTTTCTGTGCCCACTTTTTCAATAGATCGCTTATGCCTCTTACCGCATCCACATTGGCCGACGCGAACATCATGAGGAGGAGAATTCCACTCACCTTGTCATCATCCATAACCGCCTGCACGATCCCCTCTATGGCCGATGAATCATACCAGGCCGGTCCCATATCAACCGGGTTTGTCCTCAGCGCTAAGGGGGGAAGGAGTTCATTGATCTTTTGCTGTGTCTTTTCAGTGAACCGGACAATCCTTAAACCCTGGTCTTCACACAGGTCGCTGGAAGCCATTCCCGGGCCTGCCTGGCCTGACAGCACTGCAACTCCGGGTCCATCAGGAAAGGGGCACACCGCCAGGGCCTTGGCCGTGTCCAAAAGGCTCTCTGTGTTATCAACGATCAGCATTCCCGCCTGACCAAAAGCCCCTATATAAACCCCGTGCCTGCCTGCCAAGGACCCGGTGTGGGATCGGGATGCCTGGTCACCCTTCGCTGAACTACCGGTTTTGT
>CP070700.1:968017-976104 GCA_020349865.1 Desulfobacteraceae bacterium | reverse complement strand
TCTCTGTTCTCATAGAATTTCCCCCTATCCTCTCCTCTATACTTGAACAACATGAAAAGACAGGGACGGATATCAGTTCGTTAAGGGTTGCGGCAGGTTTAGAAACACCAGAGACCATTGAAAAATATCAAAAATTGACCGGTGGCACATTTTTTGTCCTGTACGGTCAGACAGAGACCTCCTGTTTGGCAACCTTTAGTCCTTATAATGATCGGCCAGGTTCAGCAGGCAGAACCCTGCCTTTGGCCGAAGTAAGGCTTGTGGATGATTATGACCGGCCGGTCCCTGTAGGCCAGGTGGGTGAAATTACCATGAAGGGGCCTATGGTCTTTAAGGGTTACTGGAATCTTCCTGAAGATAATGAATATACCTTCAGGGAAGGTTGGCATCATACCGGCGATCTAGGCCGTTTCGATGAAGATGGTTTTCTATTCTATGCGGGCCGCAAAGCCGAGAAGGAGCTTATAAAGCCGGGCGGTGAAAACGTTTATCCCGCTGAGGTGGAAAAAGCCATACTCCAGCATCCGGCCGTTGAGAAGACCGTTGTCTTTGGCGTACCCGATCCCAAGTGGAAAGAGGGCATCAAGGCAGTCTGTCAGTTGAAAGAAGGCCAAACCCTTGAACCACAGGAGTTGATCGTTTTTGTGGGAGAACGGATCGCCAGGTACAAGAAACCCCAGTATGTGGAGTTTGTCACTGAAATTCCCGCCCTCGAAGACGGCTCGGCCGACAGGGCCAAAATCAAGGAAATGTATGGGGGAGAGCAGTAGCTTTTTGTAAAAATCAAAGTTATCAAAAAGCCCTGCTTAAAGGGTGGGCTTATTTTTTTATATCCCTTCAAATATCTTTTTCAGGGGGCCGGGCAAACAGGATAGGTAAAGGCAATTCCTCCTCTTTTTGCTGGCTTCAAGCCACAAGCGCGTTTTACCTATGCGTCTACATCCGATAATAGAGTTAAGCAGCGTCCCCTTTTTAGCTGCTTTAAACCAATTATCGATTATGAAGAGCTCCTTTTTTCGACCATAGAATTTCATAATGACTGCCAGATTATCTGTTCATAGATTATCTGTCAATAGATATTTTATGTTATTTTTTTTATGTCGAGGAGCAACCTGCCAGAGGCGGGTAAAAATCGGGAAACAAGCGTTGCAGCAAGGATTTTCAAGTCGCAGTAGGAGCCTACTGCACAATCTGGGTTAAAAGCCAGAGCGGCAATCCCCCGAGGAATGATGAAAGTCCTCTGAGCCGGTTCCGTTCGTAATCTAATTTCAAAGCGTTTTATGTTGGTAGCGAAGATATGAAAATGGTATTATTCCTAAGTTCATTATCGCTTACCAATACAAACGAAGTGGTGAAACGAATCCATAAAAAGGTGACTGGCCATGCACTATGATACAGCTTTGCGAGGTTATACATCCAAAAGGATCGAAGAAATCGAATCCGCAGATATCCTTATGGGTATTCCTTGTTACAATAATGAGAGGACCATCGCCCACGTTATCCAGATGGTAACTCATGGCCTTGCCAAATATTACAATGACAAAAGGTGCGTGATTCTGATAGCGGACGGGGGTTCCACTGACGACACCAGGGAGGTTGCCAAGGAGTTCCAGATCAAGCCGTGGCAGGAGAAGATCGTCTCCATCTACCGGGGGGCTGGGGGTAAAGGTACTGCCCTCAGGTCTGTATTTGAGGCTGTAAGTAGACTCAGGGTTCGGGCATGCGCAGTGGTCGACTCGGATCTTCGGAGTATCACCTCTGACTGGGTACAACATCTTCTTGATCCCATACTCAGCAGGGATTTCCAGTTCGTTTCCCCTGTCTACCTCCGCCACAAGTACGATGGGACCATCACCAACAACATCGTATATAATCTCACCCGCGCCCTTTATGGCAAGCGAATCCGGCAACCCATAGGCGGGGATTTTGCAATTTCCCGGGAAGTGGCCAAGTTTTATGCTGAGCAGGATGTTTGGGAGACAGACGTGGCACGGTTCGGGATTGACATTTGGATGACCACCAATGCCATTACCCAAGGCTTTCGTATTTGCCAGTCAAATCTTGGCGCTAAAATCCACGACGCCAAGGACCCCGGACAGCACCTGGGACCCATGTTCCGCCAAGTGATCTGGACCCTTTGTTCACTCATGGAGCGCTTTGAAATATACTGGAAGGGGGTTGAAAAAAGCGAGCCTGTGGAGACCTTCGGACATGTGGGATATGTGGAGCCGGAGCCTGTAACTGTTGATATAGAGGGAATGATCGAGCACTTCAAAATCGGTTTCGGACAATTTTCTCCTTTATGGAAGGACATCTTTTCTCAGGCATGCTTCGATGAAATCAAAAATGCTGCGGAAATGGACTTAAACCAGTTCCACTTTTCCACCGATGCCTGGGTTCAGATCCTCTATGAGTTGGCTGCCACCTTCCACGCCTGGAGCGTCAACCGCTACAAACTTATTGATTTGATGACCCCGCTTTATTACGCTCGGGTCGCATCATTCGTGCGTCAAAGCTTGGACATGTCATCTCAGGAAGCCGAGGAATTAGTGGAAGAGCAAGCGCTGAAATTTGAGGAGCACAAGGATTACCTTATTCAGGTCTGGGATCAAAAACTTACAGAAAAGGCCCAAGACAAAGGTTAAGCAAGCTCAGCCCGCCTGGCCAGTCGTACCGGTTCTGGTGATTTATAATTTACCATACCTCTAATCGAGCAGATGTATGTGGCTGATACCAAGTTGCATTCAAAAGGCTATTATTTATAAAGGTCATTGCGAACGAATGTGAAGCAATCCCTGGCCCAGACCTGGTCCTCAGTACGCGGCAGCAGACAGAAAGGCAAGCAAAAGCACCGGAAGTAATAGCATGTTCAAATCACGTCGCGCCAGGGCGGGCTCAATATGTATAGATTGCCACGCCGCTTTGCTCCTCGCAATGACGTGATTGCAACTTGGTATGATATTGACATAGATTTAGGTAATTGATCATACAAAACCCATTCTTTTGTGGACAGCGTAAAGTAACTGCCCCATTTTTTCAAACTCTTTTGTAAATCCGTCTTTCCTTAGCTGTTTGCCATATATTACTACCAAGAAAAGGAAAGGGTAATGGAACCAAAGGAAGGGTTACCTTTTTGGCCGTAAAACTCTTTTGACCGGAAAACGTGAGCATAAGAAAGTTTGAAACGATAGATGATAAGGCTAACTCCTGCGCTGACATCGGCTACGAAATACTTTTTGTCGACGCTATGGCTGTCGGTAAAGGTGTTTCCATCCAGAAAGATATCTCTCAGGACAACCCGGCCGCTTACAGCTGAAAAGACATATAGACCGAACCCTTTTTTGCCCGAGAGGCGGGGATCACGCGTACTCGTCGGCGAGTTGGTATCGCCTGCCGGGCGGATGGTGGCATCGCCAAAATCCGTTGGGATGTTCCACCCCGTGCGGGCTTCCATGCCGGTATTTGCATAAGTGTAAATATTGCCCAAAGTAACCCCCAGATGGCCAATGACGTCGAAACCCGCGCCCATGTTGACTCCACCTTGAAAGAGGCGCCGTTTACGCTCATAGATAAAGGCCAGGCCCGGTTCGTTTTTGAGTTGATTGTCCCAGCCATTGGGGCGTTGAATGTCTCGCAGTCTATGCACAAATATTTGTGTTTGTTCGGCAAAAGATGCAGGGCCCACCATTCCTAACTGGATTTCTATGGTGTCAAGCCGTCGTTCGTCCTTACTGTGAAAGGCAATGCCGAAATAGGCCCAACCGGCGTATGGACGGTCATCCTCGATCAAGTCCTCACGTGAGATATCCTCCGGTGTATATATATTTTGCCCCATGCAGAGTGCGATATTGCGTTGTAGGCCGGGTTCGTTAATAAAAGGCAGTTGGCGTATGCAGGGCAGGGCCCATTCAGGCAAATTATCGCTCTGAGCATAGCCGGTCAAATCTGGCGAAACCCAGGATAATTTTGTCCCATTGGTGTAGCCCTGGTCTGTATCTGCAAAAAGGTCGTTTTCAAAGTAAAAACTGAAGGTCCCCGACTTTTCTCTCCCCTCAGCCGCTTCCACCCCAATAAGAGTAGCAATGCCCAGAAGCAGTAATAATATACATTTCGTCAAGTTCATCTCTCTAAATGTTTTGGTCAATATTCTTCCTCCCCTGGTCCGGACCTAATTCTTGACTTATACTGAAATAATTCGTGTATCTCAAGTTCCGAGAGGCATCGGCGTAACTTACGTATGTCACGCAAGTGAGCCGACAAGATGTGCCGTGCAATTCATTTTGACCCATTCAGGCTGAGCCTATCTCGACTTAAAGTTTTGGTTTACCCTTTGATTATCAAAAATAATCAATAAGTTAAACCGCCTATTACTTTAGTCTAACAGGGTGGCATTGATCTTGCTCCTGGTTCAGCACAAGGTGGATCCGTTTAAAGTTATCGTTACTTCACCTTTGACGATTCCGTAAAAAGTCCTATAAGCGGTCATTGCGAGCCCGCGACGAGACTTGTCGACGAGCCTCTCGGCCATGAGCTCGAGGCCGAATGGCTCAAGTCGTACCGCTCGGCCGAGTCGGAGTGAAACGACGACGCAATCAGCTGATTACAACCAGTTACAGCAAATGAGATTGCTTCGCTACGCTCGCAATGACATCGCAGGGACTTTCAACTAACTTAGCAAGATATTTTCGGTTACAGTGCCGTGGCGCGGCATCATAAAGCTTTTTACGAGACCATCATCTTTGTGACTTCAAAAACATTTATAACTTCTTATTAAGAAAGGGGGTCGTAATGGGCACCAACAACTTAGTTTTTCTGGAGGTCATCGAATGGTTTGATGAAACAGGCAAAGAGCTGGTGCATAGGATTCCGCAGCAAGGTTCAGGCGAAATCAAATTAGGGGCTCAACTTATCGTACGGGAGAGCCAGGCAGCGGTGTTATTTTACAAAGGTAAGGCCTGCGATGCGTTCGGGCCAGGCCGTCATACCCTGAAAACTGCCAATATACCTGTTCTTACGAAAATCCTGGCCATTCCTTGGGGAATGACCAGCCCGCTTCGCGCTGAAGCGTATATCGTCAACATGAAGGTTTTCCCCAACCTCAAATGGGGCACAAGGGATCCGGTGGCCTTCAAAGACTCGGAACTCGGGCTTGTCAGGCTCAGGGCCCACGGCGTGTTTAATATTCAAGTGGTTCAGCCGATATTGTTCATAAACAGCCTTGTGGGCACCATGGGGAAATTCACAACAGAGGAAATAGAGGAATACCTCAAACGTGTTATTATCTCTCGCCTTAATGACTATCTTGGGGAGAAGCTGGACAGTCTTTTAAATTTGCCCGGACAGTACGACGAACTCTCAGAAGACCTGCAGAAACGCCTGCAAAAGGATTTCAGTCGCTTCGGCCTGGGTCTGACACAACTCTACATCACTTCCATTACCCCACCGCCCGACGTGCAAAAGGCAATAGATGACAAAAGTCGTCTCAGCGTGATCCAGGACCTTGACAGATTGGTCAAGATGAAAGCGGCCATGGCCATGGAAAAGGCCGCAGAATCCCCCGGCGATGCCGGTTCGGGTCTGGGTATGGGTTTGGGCTTCATGATGCCTGCCATGTTTGCCGAATCGTTCAGGCCCAGGTCCGACGGGGGGACTGAACCCGGTGCGGGAGGTGGAGCAAGCGCTCAGCCCCAAGAGATCAACTGCCCTGACTGCGATCACCCCATTCCCAAAGAAGCCAAGTTTTGCCCTTACTGCGGGCATCAGCAATTGGTTTTCGATCAATGCGTCAACTGCGGTAAGAACTTGCCGCCTAACGCAAAATTTTGTCCAAAGTGCGGCCACCAGGCAGACGAAAAGCCGGTTTCCAAATTCTGTCCACATTGCAAGACGGAAAATCTCCCCGAATCCGTTTTCTGCAACCAGTGTGGGGAAAAACTGGGATGATATCTTTGATACAAAGTTGCATTTAAAAGGCTATTATTCATAAAGGTCATTGCGAACGAATGTGAAGCAATCTCATTATGATAGATTGCCACGTCGCTTCGCTCCTCGCAATGACATGACTGCAACTTGGTATGAAACGATTACAGGTTCGCACAGGCCTCCGGCTCGTAGAAAAACCGTTTAAAAAAATATCTGATGTAAACCCCGAGGTTATGTCATTTGGTTTTTCCATTACTCCGTTACTCCCGTGAACGTTATGAAATACAGACCGATCCCCGTCTGGTGAGAAATGAAAGCCGTGTCCCTTGGGTCTGAATCCATTACAATGTCTTGAACAGTAAGGAGGGTATAAATTAGGCTAAAATGGGTTTTACGGTCGAGCAGGATTGTCCCCAATGTGGCGCGCCTATCGAGTTGGACGAAACCGACCATCTGCTGCGCTGCCCCTTTTGTAATGTAAAAAACTTTCTCTTTGCCCAGAATTATTTTCGCTTTGTCCTACCACACAAAGCCCCAGGGAAAGATATCTTTCATGCCCCCTATTTACGCTTCAAGGGTAATGTATATTTTTGCAAGGACAGAATGGTAGGGCACCGTGTCGTGGACATCACACACATGGGACTGGCCCTAAAAGGCATTCCCGCCTCCCTGGGTCTCAGGCCCCAGGCCATGAAAATGAAATTTGTCACGCCTGATACGGCAGGATCATTTTTGAGGTTTTCGCTTAAGGCATCAGATATACTGGAAAGAGCGGGGAAATTATCCTCTGGTAGTGCATCTGGCCAGGTATTGCACCGGGCCTATATCGGAGAGAGCCTAAGCCTCATCTATCTGCCGTTGTTTCTGGAGGGAAACAGACTATTTGACGCCATATTGAATAAACCCCTTGCCAATCTTACCCAGGGACAGGATGTCCTTAAGCAATCCATGAATAGGAATCCCCAGTGGAAACTTACTTTTTTACCCACCATATGTCCACAGTGTGGATGGAACCTGGAGGGAGAAAGGGATAGTGTGGTCCTCACTTGCAGCAACTGTGAGACGGCCTGGGAGGCGTCAAAAGGGAGGTTTATTCGGGCGACATTCGGGGAAGTTCCGGGTCAGGGAGAAAACATTGTTTATTTGCCTTTCTGGAAAATATCCATTGTTGCCGAAGGGCTGAAAATTAATTCTTTTGCCGATTTTGTCAGGCTCACCAACCAACCAAGAGTTGTGGGAAAGGAATGGGAGGAGCAGGATATGAGCTTCTGGAGTCCTGCCTTTAAAATTCGGCCCAAAGTGTATCTAAATTTGTCCCGGCAGTTCACCATTTCGCAGCAGAATTTCCAGACTGAAGAGACACTCTCCAAAAAAAACCTCTATCCAGTGACGCTGCCACAAACAGAGGCTGCCCAGAGCATGAAGATTATCCTGGCCAATTCTACACTTAACAAAAAGAAAGTCCTGCCCCATTTACCACGCGTCAGATTCGATATAAAGGGTTCAACCCTGGTCTACCTTCCCTTCACTGACACGAGCCATGAGCTGGTCCAGCAACATTTGCGCATCAGTATTAACAAAAACACCCTTCAATTCGGACGCCAGCTATAATCACATATTGTGCAGTAGTCTCCTCCTGCGACTTGAAAATCCTTGCTGCAACGCTTGTTTCCCGATTTTTACCCGCCCCTGGCAGGTTGCTCCTCGACATATTTATTAATATGCCTCCGTCGCAAAATCCCTCCAACTGCGCGTTTCGCTATGGTTTTCTGCGCCTCGCTACTGATTCTACTGCACAACCTGGGATAATCGATTCAACTGCCCACCCTCGCCATTCATGGTTTCCAAAATCCGGCAATTCTATTTTTGGCATTGGCATACTTTCTTCAAGCATGATTCCCGATCTCATTCCGTTCAATAGACAAAAGGTTCATCCGGATAATGAGTACTGCGAAACTGATCAGATATGAAGTTGACAGAGGGGAAGGTCGAAGCAGTCTTTTCTTCGATTCCGGGCTTATCAGCCTGGTGATTTCAGGCAGTTATGGGCGGGGGAGTCCTCCCCCCTCCGCTGTTCACCTCCGCTCCTTCGGAGCGTCGGCGCCAGGGGGTCCCCCATCACATAACAGCCTGAAACTGGGAACCCGCCCCGAAGGGGTGGGAGT
>CP070700.1:964188-967917 GCA_020349865.1 Desulfobacteraceae bacterium | reverse complement strand
TGCCCAACGTCATGCTGGAAAAGGGGCTCAGCTGCAAAGGCTGCCATATCTTCCATGAAGAGCATGGAGGAGGCCTTATCACGAGTGACACACTGGTTTCCGATGCCAATGCCTGTGAATCCTGCCATGGGAAAGGTTTTGCCCGGATATTACGGGGCTGGGAGGAATCCACAGCTAAGAAACTGGCTCAGATCAAGTCGATATACAGACAGGTCAACCAGGTCATCAGGAGAACGAACCACGAAAATAAATCCGAGGCAGAAGCTTCCCTGGAAGAGGCGGACTTCAACATCGAGATCGTCGAGCAGGGAAAGAGCGTTCACAACGTGACTTTTTCCCAGGAACTTTTGATGGCATCTTACAACAAGATGCTCGAGGCCCTTCGCACTGTAGAATCTGGATACAAGCCTCAGGCCTTTCAGATTGTCTCTA
The DNA here is from genome assembly GCA_020349865.1 of Desulfobacteraceae bacterium. The sequence continues at coordinate 967,485 of CP070700.1, read as the reverse complement.
GCGAAATTCCCACGCTTTGTGCCAATTGTCATACAGGTATCGAAGAAATCAACAAGGAGATATTCGGTTTAAGTTTCCCCCATAAAAAACATTTGATCGAACAGAAGATCGATTGCTCAAGATGCCACTCCAATGTCCGGACACACGGAGAATTCATCGCCACCAAACAGAGCTGTGCCACCTGCCACCACAAAGATGCGGATATCGACTGCAGCAACTGCCACACATTACAGTTCACCTACTACCAAGGCGGGGAATTAAACGGCATGGAAATCCCCAAAGATATCATGGCTGAAGCTGAAGTGGAATGCCTGGATTGTCATCTGGGAGACAATAAGAAAATATATCGCTCGGATAAAGGAAAATGTGCAGAGTGCCACGATGAGGATTATGCAGTGATGCACACAGAATGGCAATCCACAATCAAAGAATTGGTCTCCACCCTTACCGAATCCATAAAGGAAAAAAGAAATCTAACATTGACCCCTCAAGAGCGTGATCTTCTAAGAGAAGTCGAAAAAGCACTGCAAACGATCAAACTCGATGGGAGTAGCGGTATCCACAATTACATGTTCATCGAGGAAACATTATCAGACTTGAAAAATAAATTGGGATCTCTTGGCAATCTGGATTAATCAAACGCCGAATTCCCGCAGCGAGTTCACTTAAATATTTATCCAAAATTTTTTATTGACAAGAAGTACTTCTCTCAATAAAATTCTGTGTTAAGTATAATGTTTTCAATATTTTATCTATATTTTTTATATATTTAATAGGGTATCTTCAGGTATTTATGTCAAAATAATTAGAGGATTGAAAAGATTAAACTCTGACCTTGTTCACAAAGAATCCCATCCAATTTCATTTCGCTGGATAAATGCACTTGTATAATATTCTGAAATATATCGGGGATAATAGCAATAAATGCGCATTTTTAAGCGGTCAATAGGAGGAAAATATGAACTCTTTGCTTGAATTCTTAACCTTTACCAAAGGGACAAGCTACCTCATCGCCATCGCCTTCATGATTGGATTCATCGCGTTCTGGCAAATGTTATATCCCAAAGGAAAAAAACGCGGCCTAAGGATTATAACTCTGATCATCCTGTCGATTGGTCTTGCCGGCTTGGCTGCTTACAGCATCGTCCAGCAGCCTAGGAATGTGCCGCTTCCTGAGGAAAAAGAAATGCCATTTGTCAATCCTGTGATTCTGGTGGAGATGTACGGGCCGGCGTTGTTCGACCATGATATGCATATAGAATTTTCAGAATGCACTGTTTGCCACCATGAAAGCGGAGACGAAACCCCTCCTTGCCAGGAATGTCACGATGCTCCCTTCGATCCAAGCGATTTACGCAAACCTGGGCTTGAACACGTCTACCACCTGCGCTGCATCAGCTGCCATAAAGAAGAACAGGTGGGCCCAACTGAGTGCACAGGATGCCATCACAAAGCAGACATTCCGCCTTTATCTGTCAATCATCCGTTGACAGGAGTAGAGAACTGCTTCAAATGTCACAAAGCTGAAATGTCAGGAGTTCCTGGTATGCCTTCTGACCATGCCGGCGTGAACAACGGTCAATGCCGTCTCTGCCATAAGACTGTTGTGGATGAAGCGGAGCTTGCCAAACGTGAGCTTCCCCATGAAGTCGATGGAAACCAAGATTGCCTCATATGTCATGGAGAGGGCATAGCGGGGGCGACTAGAGTTCCGGAGGATCATGCTGGGAGGACAAACGAAACGTGCTTGCTCTGCCACAGGCCATCATGAATATTAAGCCACACGTGGATGAGATGAAAAATGAAAAAAGATAAAAAAGGAAGGAAGAATATCATGAAAAAAACAAGTCGAAGGAGCTTCCTCAAAAGCGCCTCTTTGTTGGGAGGTTCCCTCTTTGGCTGGGGTATTCTCGGAACCCCAAAAAAGGCATCCGGCATGGACTTTTCCGGCCATCCTGATCGGTTTGGCATGCTGACCGATCTTACAAGATGCATGGGTTGCCGGCGCTGTGAAGAAGCTTGTATGAACACAAACAACCTGCCTACCCCACAGATGTCGTTTGAAGACAAATCTGTTTTTGAGAAAAAAAGAAGAACAGATGCACAAACCTATACCGTGGTCAATCGCTATTACGAATCACTTTGGGTGGAGGGCCCTGTGTATTCAAAGGTTCAGTGTAATCACTGCGAAGAACCGGCCTGTGCATCCGCCTGTCTGGTGGGTGCTCTAAAGAAAACTCCCGCAGGCCCGGTCGTTTATGACGAAAAAGTGTGTATCGGATGCAGATACTGCATCAATGCCTGTCCGTTCTACATCCCCACTTATGAATATTCCAATGCGTTCCATCCCAAAGTCCAAAAATGCTTTATGTGCAACCACAAAATTAATAGAGGAGAAGTCCCTGCCTGTTCTGGGGTATGTCCCGTTGAAGCCATAACATTCGGCAAAAGAAACCAGTTGATTTCACTAGCTAGGAACAGGATAAGCACCAGGCCAGACAGATATATAGATCATATATACGGCGAACACGAAGCCGGAGGAACAGGTTGGCTGTACATATCTGGCGTTCCCTTCGAACGGTTAGATTTTCCAACTAACCTGGGGAAAACCTCCTTCCCGGAGTTCACAAAGGAATTTCTTGCATTTGTGCCTCTCGTTCTCGTCGTGTGGCCAACTCTGCTTGGAGGCATCTACCTTTTTTCGAAACGCCGCGATGAGGATTCTGAGGGGGATCAATCATGAATCAACAAACAAGAAAACTTGCTGTAGTCGGGCCATGGATCAGGGATAATCTGTTTCTCGGGTTGAATACAAGGGAATACATTAAAAAAATAATGACTCCTTTTAACGTCGTTGCCGGAGTTATTGTCCTCATTGGGCTCTATTTTATTGTTCTCCGATTTTCTCAAGGATTAGCTGCCATAACGAGAGCCTCAGATGTTCAACCCTGGGGGCTAACACTTGCCTTGGGCCTTTTTTCTGTGGTTCCTCTCTCTGCTTCAGGATATGTTCTCGGATCAGCGGTATACCTCTTCAGGCTTAAAGAATATTATCCTGTTGTCAAGAATGCCATCCTCATAGGTTTCCTCGGATATTTCTTTGCAGTTGTTTTTCTTCTGATTGACCTTGGACGACCTTGGCGAATCTATTATCCCATGTTCGTTTCCTATGGCCCGGCTTCGGTTATGTTTCTGGTGGCATGGCATGTGGCTCTTTATCTATCATGCCAAGCCCTCGAGTTTTCCCCTTCTGCATTCGAGTGGCTAGGTTTCAAGACATTACGCAAATGGGCTTTG
>CP070700.1:961363-964088 GCA_020349865.1 Desulfobacteraceae bacterium | reverse complement strand
AGCTTGCCCAAACTCGCACCTTTACCCCCCACCTCGGAAATCTGCGTCGACCTGTCTTCACCAAGATGAACTAAATAGCCACCTTTCTCTTGGTTCATTGTAGTTGGATCGGACATATCATCCTCCCTTTTTTATTATTGCGAGGAGGACCTATGGATTGAGGTTATGTGCCAATTTTGGTACGGAGACAACGAGATTACCTCGCAATGACTGGGGTTATGAAGCGTGAAGGAATCTCTTCCTGCAAGCCCATGCCCTATGGGGCAATTCCCCTCATTATCCCAAACCATAGACCAGTTGACGAATTCCGGGAATATACTATCATAAGTTCGTTCGGTTTTTCTTTTGGCAAGCGATATCCAAGGACTCATGAGACGGCGACAGCTCCGCCATCACAAGCGATAGTTTGCCCTACAACGTAAGCGCCTGCCCTGGAACTGAGAAATATCGTCAAACCAGCGATGTCTTCCATGTTGCCTACACGTCCGCTTGGATTGCCCCGGCCGACCGTATTCCAGTCCACGCCGTTGCCTTCCGTCTTGCCGCCGAAACCAACTCCCGAACTCAGCATCCAGGTTGGAAAGGGACCAGGTGCAATAGCATTGACGGTGATGTGTTCTTTTATAAGGTGCGAAGCCAATACACGGGTCAGATGATGCACGGCAGCCTTGGACGCAGCATATGAAAAATTTTCAAATCCCGGGGTTTTGAGGGCATCGACGGAGCCGATGTTGATAACCCGTGCCGGATCTTTTGAAGATGCAGATTTTCGTAGAAGCGGCAGCAGTTTCTGCGTAAGGAAGAATATACCCTTGACATTGGTATCCATCACCTTGTCCCAACCGAATTCGGGGAATTCCTCAAGCGGGGCTCCCCAGGTCGCACCGGCATTGTTGACCAGAATATCAAGTTTACTCTCCCGCTTTGCGAGTTCGCTACCTAGCCATGTAATGCCTTCCAGCTCCGCGATGTTAGCGGGCAAGGAGATACATTCTTGGCCATAGGTTTCACTCAGCCGTCTGGCGGTGGCATTGCAAACCTCTGCTTTTCGGGAACTGATATAGACTTTTACACCGTGATTTAAAAATCCGGTCGCAATCATCTCACCGATTCCCCTCGAACCACCGGTGACGAGAGCTGTTTTGCCTTCAATGGAAAATAGGTTTTTCATATTCGCATTCATAAGCCTTTCCTTTCGATACGTTAAAATAGGTTTCGTTTCCTCCATGTTCCGGTTAATATACGCCCGACGACGATATCGACCTTATCTGGATTATCCGGATACCCCTTTCCCTTCGCTATTCGGAATCAACAATTCTTTCACTAAGATCCCTTGGTTTGTTGATTGCAATACCATTTCATGCGTGTTCTTAATAACACAATATGCCCGTATCAAGTTATAAGTTCAGGTGGCAGAAAATCAACTCGATTCTGGTAGATGACCATGGTGTAATCCCCCGTGAAATCGATTCGTGTTATGGCAGCATTGTTTATGGGGAATCTGACCTTACCTTCGGGTGGTATTTTCAAGATGGCGTTCATCAGGAAACTGTAAAAGAGTCCGTGACTGACAACAGCAATTCTGTCCTCGGTACCTCCGTGCCTCTCCATCAGTAGATGTAAAAACCTGCGAGCCCGTTCCTGACACTCTGATGCAGTTTCCAGAGGGCGGTTCCACCACCCTTCTTCACCCAGATGGTCAGGAAGAATACAATGCGGGTACCGGCTTTTAAAAAACTCTCTGTTTTGGCCAGGACTACCTACCAGCTTGCCAGTCTCCGGGTCGGCTTCCCAAAAACCTCCCGTCTCATGAACTTCTTCTAGAATAATCGGTTTGAGATGCAGGGTATCACCGATTGCGCTGGCCGTTTCTAAGGTTCTGATCATTAGACTTGTATAAATGTGGGTAAAATCGAAACTATCATAATAAGGATCTAGATGAACCGCCTCGTTGGAATCCTGTTCCTTTCTTCTTGATAAGAAATGGCATAGTTGTTGGACTTGCCTTCGACCTACATCTGACAAATCGGGATCGGCCTGCCTTTCGAACCACAACTGGTCTGGCCCATAGCTCCTGATTCCCCTGTAGGCGTTCTCAATGACAAACTGATTATCGGCTGATTGCGCGTGTCTGATGAAGTAAAATCTCATAAGAACCGTTACCTTTCACTTCGAACTAAGCACTTTGCCAAAATCGAACTCACCGAAAAGCTATCCAATTGTTGTCATGCACTTTATTCATATATCTATTACGTTGATCGGATTTCCCAGGTAATCTCCTGTAACCAGTTAGATAATACTCAGTTGTATAGTCGGTAAATTGAAACATCATGTTGTTATCAGGTGGTACATTATTGTGAGGAACAGAACTGTTACAGTTCTATAACTCTGTTGGATGTAAATTTTTCCGAAAATTATAGCTTTGGATTTTACCATATCACACCCCCACACTGTCAAAAAATTTACGAGAATTTTCACTGGCTTGTAAAAGGCGAACAGCACTAGGAACGCATGGTGTCCCTGAAAACCCCTACGGCTCAATCATAACCTTTATGGATTCCTGAGTGTTCCCAGCGGTTTCGAAGGCTTCATTTATTCTATCCAGGGGGAACGTGTGGGTCACCACCTGTTTATCTGTTATCTTCCCTGCTTCTATCAGCTCAAATGCCTTTGGCCAATCTGCTCCTCTGCCCGGTATAATCCTTACGTTCCTGTTAATCAGGGT
>CP070700.1:958291-961263 GCA_020349865.1 Desulfobacteraceae bacterium | reverse complement strand
AGATCCCCATGGCCCTACAATCCAGAGTTAGTTTTTTCGAAACGCTAAAGTGTTACCAAACTTTCAAGGGCCAAGATGAGGTTTGTTGTCAGCAGGGGATCGCTTGACTTGGAAAACTCCCTTTAGTTATGTTATTAAGGAGTTGTCAGCAGTGAGTCCGCAACAAATATAGGTGGGCGTTCCACAGGGGAAGAAAATGGAAGAAAAGATAAAGGTGCTCAGAGAAGCTCTGAAAAAGGCGGATCGGGTGGCTGTTTTGACCGGGGCAGGAATTTCAGCGGAAAGTGGTGTCCCTACATTCAGGGGAGAAGATGGCCTCTGGCAAAATTATCGTGCAACAGATCTTGCCACACCCCAGGCCTTTGCCAGGGATCCTGAGCTGGTCTGGAAATTCTATAATTGGCGCCGGGACCTGATAAGCCGTGTCACCTATAACCCGGCCCATAAGACCCTGGTTGATATGGAACGACTTGTTCCCAATTTTACACTTATTACTCAGAATGTGGACGGCCTTCATCTCCTGGCAGGGAGTCGAAATCTCCTCGAGCTTCATGGCAACCTCTGGAAAGTGCGCTGCACAAAATGCCGGGAGATCACTTTAGACCGCTCACCGGATTTAGGAACCACGCCAAAATGCAAGTCCTGCGGCGGCCTTTTGAGGCCGCACGTGGTGTGGTTTGGGGAGGCCCTTGACCAGGGAACCCTTAACCAGGCCATAGAGTCCTCGAGAACGAGCCAGGTTATGCTGGTCATTGGCACATCAAGCGTGGTCCAACCGGCTGCATCCCTTGCCCTGGAGGCAAAGTCCGGTGGGGCGGTTGTGGCCGAAATCAATCTTGAAAGCACACCGCAGTCACGTTTAATGGACTTCTCTTTGCTCGGGAAAGCTGGCGAGATTGTTCCAAAACTTGTGGAGGGCTGGGGATGAAATCCTCAGGTATCATTACCTTGACCACCGATTTTGGTTTCATGGACCCTTACATAGGGGTTATGAAAGGCGTGATTCTGTCCATCAATCCAGAGGCACGAGTAATCGATGTCGGGCACCAACTAAAAACCGGATTTATTTTCCAGGCTTCAACACTGATTCAGGAGGCCTATCCTTTTTTCCCTGAAGGGACTGTCCATGTGGCTGTTGTTGACCCAGGCGTAGGAGGGGATAGACGTCCGATTGTTGTTAGAACAAAAGCCCACCTTTTTGTGGGTCCGGACAATGGCATCTTCTGGCCTATCATTACAGCGTTTCCACATGTAGAGATAATCCATCTTAGGGAAAACAAATACTTTCTTCCTCACATAAGTCAAACATTTCACGGAAGGGATATCTTTGCTCCTGTGGCTGCTCACCTTTCGCGCGGCATAGATCCATCGGAAATGGGGCCGGGTATAAGTAATCCCGTGCCGCTTGAGTTTCCTTCACCGCAGCAGAGAGGTGATATAATGGCTGGTCAGGTGATGCGTGTAGATCATTTCGGTAACCTAATTACCAATGTCCAACGAAAGGAACTTGAAAAATTCTTGGGGTCGAGGCGCCCGGTAATAACAGTAGGAAAGCTGATCGTTGAAGGCATGCACAAAAGGTATGGTGAAGCCCTGGCAGGCGAGGCATTGGCACTGATTGGCAGCTCCGATTATCTTGAAATCGCGGTCAATTTGGGACGGGCTTGTGATGTTACAGGCATGAATCGGGAAGGTATCATCGGGATGGAGATTGAAGTAAGCAGGAGCCAAGGGCTTGCGCGAAAATGTTAAATTGTTTTCACACAAGCCCTAAGAATCGAGGGTGCCCTCTGCTAATGATTTGAGGTATTCTTCCCATTCAATAGGCAACAGGTATTTTTTTTTATTGTTACATTCTTTGCAGGCAGGGACGATGTTTCCTTTATTGCTTTTTCCGCCCCGGCTGAGAGGAACTACGTGGTCCATGGTCAATTGTTCGCGCCCCACGGTGCGATGGCAGTAATGGCAGAGCCCTGTCTGGATCTTCTTATTCCACCAGTGTGTGCGTTTTAGTTTCCTGGCCTTGTCCTTTTCCCGCCTTACCTCCACTTCACCGACGGTTTCCGTTTCAAGGGGTGGATTAGATACATACGTTAGCGTGCTCATTGATTTCCTTCCTATGGGCTTGGAACTCTTGATTTTAACCCAGAGTGTGCATTAGAATCAGTAGCGAGGCGCAGAAAACCGTGGCGAAACGCGCAGTTGGAGCGATTTTGTGACGTAGGCATATTAATAAATATGTCGAGGAGCAAAATCGGGAAACAAGCGTTGCAGCAAGGATTTTCAAGTCGCAGTAGGAGGCTACTGCACAATCTGGGTTTAACCATAGCCGATTTTGCCGGAAAAGTCACGCCTTACATCTTCACTTTTGAATTTCTCTTGTTACCTGAGTGAGAATGATGTGTGGTTGAAGTGCCTCAATTCAATCAGCTGTTTCTTTCCCATGAAAATGATACATGAACAGGGTGCATTTAAGAGATACAGACCCGCCGCACCTCAGCAAGATCAGTTATGCCCTGGAGGACTTTCAACGTACCATCCTGGTTCAAGGTTGTCATGCCATCTTTCATCGCCTGCTTAAAGATCTCCTCCGTCGAGGCCTGTTTTTTGATCATCCTTTTTATTTTGGGAGTACCCTCCATCAATTCATGGATTCCAAGCCTGCCCCTATAGCCGGTTCCGGAGCATACCTCACAGCCTGATGGTTGGTAAAGCTTAAGATCCGATTTATACTTTATTCCCGTGGCCGGGAAATATTCTTTTCCGTAGTAATCAACAATCTCTTCAAATTCCTCTTCTGACGGGCTATATTCCTTACGGCATTTAGTGCATAATCTCCTTACGAGTCTCTGTGCCAGCACACCGAGAAATGCATCGGAAAAATTGAGAGGGTTGAGGCCCATGTCCAATAATCGCGTCACGGTCTCGGGCGCACTGTTGGTGTGCAGGGTCGAAAAAACCAGATGGCCGGT
>CP070700.1:953690-958191 GCA_020349865.1 Desulfobacteraceae bacterium | reverse complement strand
TACGAAGTGATCATTGTTGGTGCCGGTCCGGCCGGTATCTTCACAGCGCTTACCTTGGCCGATCTTGGCATTGAGCGCGTCCTTTTGCTGGAGCAAGGCAAGGACCTGGACCAGCGTCAGCGCCGGAATTCCAAAGACATGCTCTGCGGTTGGGGAGGAGCCGGCGCCTACAGTGACGGTAAACTGACTCTTTCCACTGAAGTCGGCGGAAGTTTAGGAGAATTTCTTGACCAAAACTCCCTTAACCACCTTTTGAGAACGGCCGACAAAGTATACGTGGACCACGGAGCACCGGGCCGTGTCTTTGGTGATGTATCCCCGGCACTGAGCGATCTTTCTGATCGTGCCCGCCTTGCTGACCTCGAGTTGATTCCTGCACGCATACGGCATATTGGAACCGAAAACTGCCGGGCTGTCTTGGGCCGCTTACGAGATTCCCTGAAAGATCGCGTTGAAACACGCACCGGGTGTCCGGTTCAAAAACTTCTGGCTCAAGATGGAAAGATAAGAGGAATCAAACTGGCGGACGGGCAAGACATTAACAGCCGTTTTGTCGTTGCAGCTCCTGGCCGATCAGGGGCAGGCTGGATGAAAACAGAGGCAAAGGCTTTAGGACTTAACACCAAGGCGAGCCCTGTTGATATTGGCGTCCGTGTGGAATTGCCTGCCGCTGTGCTTAAGGAAATCACCGATTCGGTCTACGAATCGAAACTCATCCACTACTCAAAGACCTTTGACGACAAGGTCCGCACTTTCTGTATGAACCCGTACGGGGAAGTCGTAACCGAGAAAAACGACGATATCATCACTGTAAATGGCCATAGCTATGCTGAAAAAAGAAGTGAGAATACCAATTTTGCTATCCTGGTGAGCAGCGCATTTACAGAGCCTTTCGATGACCCCATTTCTTATGGCCTCTATATCGCAAGCCTGGCAAATCTTCTCGGAGGAGGCGCAATTGTTCAGAGGCTCGGAGACCTTTTGACAGGCCGGCGCAGCACCCGGGCGCGTATCGACCGGTGCCTTACCAGACCGACCTTTCTCAAGGCTACCCCAGGTGATTTGAGCTTTGTATTCCCATACCGGCACCTGTTGAGTATTATCGAAATGCTTCAGGCACTCGAGAGAATAGCTCCTGGAGTATATTCACGCCACACGCTACTATACGGTGTGGAAGTGAAGCTTTACTCAAACAGGATCGATTTGTCGCCGGAAATGGAAACCCAGATTAGCAATCTGTTTACCATTGGCGACGGCGCCGGCATTACACGGGGTCTGCTTCAGGCTTCAGCGAGTGGCATGCTTGCTGCGCGATCCATTGCAGAGAGGGTGAAACAATAAGAGTCAATGTCGAAACTTTTTGAAACCACCGCCATTAAGGGCATAACCCTAACAAACCGTTTCGTTCGTTCTGCCACATGGGAGGGCATGGCTAACGACGATGGTTCCTGCACACCCAGACTCATAAAAACAATGGTGCGGTTAACCCAAGGCGGAGTTGGTTTGATCATCACGGGGCACGCCTGCGTGCGCAGGGATGGGCAGGGCGACACCCGCAAAGTAACTTGTCTCTCAGACAACCTGTGCTTCAAACCAACGAGAGAAGGAAAAGGGCTTTATTTTGTTATGGAGGAAAAGCTGCGCGGTTAGTTGCACACCGTATTCCGTAAATTCTTGACCGTCAATAGGTTTTCTTTTATAATCCAGCGTCAATCGCGATAAATGCCCATCATTTCAGCGTGGTGGCATTTTTGCCACCCAAATCATAAGCGATAGAGGAGATATTGAATGGAACTACCCAGAAAAATCGGTATCGGAGTCGTGATGATTGTTCCGGCATTTGTATTCGGTGGTATTGTATGGTCTCTGATTGAGTCCTGGATTGGCGTCATTGTCATTGAGATTCTTATGGTACTGCTTTACTCATCAATCATCTCCGGATGGCCTGTGCAGGCTTTTCAGAAGATTTAATTTTGTTGGAAATTCCCGAAATTCCTTTTTTTGAGCAACTAAGTCCTTCGATTCATAACTTCGATGACGAACCTATTCACTCAGGACTTAGCGCTGCCTGCGACGAGCCCAGCCGAGACGAGTGAGCAAAGAGGTTCATTATGCTTATAAGAACACGTCATAGTATTTGCGAATCGAAGCACTAAGACACACCGTATAAAATCAAGAATCGGTTTTAGCATCTATGCCATAAGGGCCAGTGGCTCGAGAGAAAGCTTTAAACCCAGATTGTGCAGTAGCCTCCTACTGCGATTTGAAAATCCTTTCTGCAACGCTTGTTTCCCGATTTTGCTCCTCAACATATTTATTAATATGCCTACGTCACAAATTCGCTCCAACTGCGCGTTTCGCTTTGGTTTTCTGCGCCTCGCTACGAATTCTACTGCACAAGCTGGGTTTAAAGATCTGAATGAAAATAAAAAATGAAAGGGGATTGTAACCATTGGTTCAATCCCCTTTCATTTTCTTATGGTGAAGGCTTTCTTTCTATGCGATTCCCAGGCTAAACTTCAGTGACTTCAGGGTGTTCTTCATGAGCATGGTGATGGTCATGGGGCCTACCCCTCCGGGAACCGGTGTAATGAATCCGGCAATCTCTTTTGCCGCATCAAAGTCCACATCTCCTTTAAGTATCGCTATCTTTTTGCCAGTCTTCTCGCTGATCTTTTCTCCAACCCGATTGACACCCACATCAATAACACAGGCCCCAGGCTTGATCCACTCAGGCTTTACAAGCCCCGGAACCCCGGCCGCAACAATTAAAATATCCGCCCGTTTGCAGTGGTCTGCCATATCCTTTGTGCGTGTGTGAATCACGGTCACCGTTGAATTGGCACCATCGGCCTTCTGAAGCATGATATTGGCGATGGGCTTTCCCACGATATTGGAGCGCCCAACGACCACAACCTCCGCACCGCTCGTTTCCACACCGGACCGGACAATCATTTCCTGGATGCCGGCAGGAGTGCAGGGCGCGAACTTGACCTCTGATCCACCGATCATCAAACGACCCACATTCACAGGATGAAAACCATCCACATCCTTGTCCGGATCAATAGCGTTGAGGACCTTCTTATCATCAATGTGTTTAGGGAGCGGCAACTGCACCAGAATGCCGTGAATAGAGTCATCGTTGTTGTACTTGTCGACGAGTGCCAGGAGGTCTTCTTCTGAGACGTCTTCTGGCTGGTTGTCCTGGATCTCATTAAAACCTAAAGCTTTGGCCGTCTTAATCTTTGCCGTCACATAGGATATGGAGGCGGGGCTCTCCCCGACCAAGATGGTCACGAGGCCGGGCACCACTCCATGCTCCTCCTTTATTTTTTTCACATCCTCTTCGATTTCTTTTAAGATTGCATCCCGGATTTCAGTTCCCTTGATCAGTTTTGCAGTCATCTCCTCTCTCCTTTCCTGAATGTTTTTGGCCTATTGTATAATTCCTTGATAAGCTTAATAAAAAGCGCACACTCTATGCGGCATGTCCATAACACAATTGTCATTTAATATCAATTGTTTTATCCTTTCTTCGTTGGGTATCTGCGGATTTTAATTCCTCTGCATCATTATCCTTTGCAAAGGGTATTATGCTCCAATTAGTAAATAGGCGATAGTCAAATCCAGAATGCCCGATTGGAGGAAAACAATGAAAGCAAATTTCATCTATGTAACCGCTGGCAGTATGAATGAAGCGAAAAAGATCGGAAAGGCCTTGGTTTCAAACAGGTTGGCCGCATGCGTCAATATCATTGACAACATGCATTCCATGTATTGGTGGGAGGACGAAATCCAGGAAGACAGGGAAGTGATCCTTATTGCCAAGACTAAAGAATCACTTGTCCCGGAGTTGATTGACAAAGTTAAATCAATGCACAGTTATGACTGCCCCTGTATCGTAAGTTTGCCGATTCTGGCTGGAAATAAGGCGTTTCTGGAGTGGATTGCAGAACAAACAAAGTAAAAATCCAGGCCCAGAGAACCAGGTTTTCCATGTTGAAATAAAGCGGATACTCATTTGCTTTGCAACCAGAATACCCTATAAATTCAAAAACTTGACCTTCTTCAACCACTCGATTTTACCCCTCTGTCTAAGATTTGTCTAATTTCCGAGTTTAGCCATTGTTCATATATTGCCATGTGAGGGATTAAATTTTTAGGGTTAATCTGAATATAGTAAGTGTCCATGCCTTTACGACTATGGCCTAATAGAGCATCTCTGAAAGTTGGATCAACACCGGCATTGGCCATATTCGTTTTTACCGTGCTACGGAGATCATGAAACGTGAGGCCGCCTTCAGTCTTTCTCCCGGCAGGTATACCCGCCTTTGCACAATCTTTCATAAATTCCCTGCTTAGTGTTGCCTTTGGGATTTCTCGGCCTCTCAATTGAAAGACAAGAGTGCTGTGTAAATTTCTTACCTGCTGATTGAGAATTTTCCGCACGTTCTTATTAATCGGTATTACTTTGACACCCCTCTCCTTTGTATTAGGTTTA
>CP070700.1:949897-953590 GCA_020349865.1 Desulfobacteraceae bacterium | reverse complement strand
TATAACCTTTGGGACCCTGTTGACCTGCAGTAGTCGCAGTGCCTTTCATGATCTTTTTGACGATGCCTTTATTATTGATGGCGTGGACAATGGCCTGGCGTACGCGAACATCCTTGAACTCAGCGCGCCGTTTTTGGTTTAATTGAACGGTGATAATCCGGCCACCGGAAAAGGTCACCAGCTTGGCATTGGGGTCCTTCCGGATTCTCTGAAAATCCTGCGGCGGCACCGGAGAAATAAAATCCACGTCCCCCGAGAGCAACGCTGCCACCCGGGTGGCATCTTCCTTGATCGGGGTCAGGATAATCTTGTCCACATTACCAGGGGAATTCTTGTCCCAGTAATCCGGGAATCTATCAAAAATATACTTCGCACCCTGTTCCCAATGGCTAACCTTATAAGGGCCTGTGCCGGATTCATTTTTAAGCGCAAATGAAGGGCCGATTTTTACAACAGCGTCTTTGGGCTGGCCGGTTTCATCCTTGCCAGAGTAAAACTTGCTGTCCAAGGGAAAGATATAGGTGGCCATGTTTATGAGGAGAGCGTAAGGCTTCTTGGTCTTGATATCAACCGTGTGATCATCGACGATAAAGCAACCTTCAAAAGGTTCAAAAAGTCCCTTAAAATCCTCGCTCTTATAAAAGCGATCAAAGGTGAATTTCACATCTTTGGCGGTAAAGGGATTGCCGCTGTGGAATTTGACTCCCTTTCGTAAATAAAAGCGCATGGTCAAATCATCCATGCGCTCCCATTTTTCTGCCAGGCGGGGTTCAAAGTGCATATCCTGGGCATAGCGCACAAGGGGATCAAAGACCCAGTGTGAATACTGGAGCATTCCGCCTGACAACTGGACCTGGGGATCCTGTGATACGGGACCCGCATCCAAACCCAGTTTCAACGTTTTGGCTCCTGCTATTGCCCCCAAAGAAAACAGCATCAAGACCGTCAAACACAATACGAATAATTTTTTCATAATAGCCTCCTTTTTTTGGTTTATGTTCCTTGTTAGTCCTTAACCCGGATAAACAGTAAATCCAATGCGCCATATACGAAAAAATTCGTATAACTTATTGATAAATGCCTCCTTTTCAAAAATGAGCATAGAAAAATTTGGTTTTAGTGTCAAGAGAAAAGGTGTCATGACACATGGATTTGAATTGATGTCTACATTAAACCCAGATTGTGCAGTAGAATCCGTAGCGAGACGCAGAAAACCTTGTCGAAACGAGCAGTTGGAGCGATTTTGTGGCGTAGGCATATTCATAAATATGTCACGGAGCAAAATCGGGAAACAAGCGCTGCAGCAAGGATTTTCAAGCCGCAGTAGGAGACTACTGCACGACCTGGATTATATACTGTTCAGCGGCCCCATCCAGGCCGATGACGAGTTTAGGTGTTCACACAATATGCATTATTTCAACATTTTCCCATTTATCTTTGAGATAGTCTGCCACTAATCGGCGATGGCAGTAATCGGGTTTATGCTCGCTACACAATAAACAGCCTCTATCAAATATATCTTTTGAAAGCCTTTCTTCAATTCGCCTCTTTGACAACAAAGCAATAAAGTCCTTTTCATACAAAGCCCAGCCACCTTTATTCTTCTTATACTCATCTAATACTTTTTTCGTAGGAGCAAGCTCTGGGGTATGAATATAATCTATACGGCATATGGTCCTTAGGAAATAATTAAGATCGTCCTTTTTTGCGAAGCCTGCAAGCTGAGAGACATTGTTCAGACGCACATCTATAATGCGTTTCAAGCCTTTTTCACAGAGCTGTACAAAAAAATATTCAGCAGTCTTCTTGGTAAAGCCTATGGTAAAAAGCTGGATCTTATCCATTGTAAAATCGAAACAGTTTCGGGTTTTGAAAAAACCATCATTAGATTATCGGGCCGCGGATATCTTTTTCAAAAGGGCCGCAGCATAAATTCTTAAAAGTTTGTCGAACGCCCCTTGGCCGGCTAGCGTTTCCAATGTTACGGGTTTATCCTAAGGATCTTAGCTGTTCAGGTCTATCTTGTCGAATCCGGGCCGGATAAATTCTCGAGCGGCCGGGAATACTTTTTCTACTTCTTTGCGTAGCCGTTCAAGATGTACGAGTATGTCAAAGGTGGCATTACCAAGTAGGGGGAAAAGGTTGCGTATTTCTCCCCACGCAGCAATGGAACGGTCAATGGCAATTAATGCAACTTTTGCTGATCCGTCAGAGTCCCTTTGAAATTCATCAGGTATCTCCTGCTTATCTTCTAATTCCCCGCGAATTGCCCTCATGAGTTTGACGTAAATCTGGTGTTGATACCAACGGATCACTTGTGTTGCTTCTTCGAAACTGGTGTTTTCTCCAACAGGCGTAGACTTCCTTATCCCAGGCAACGCTTCCAGGTTCGATTCCTCTCCCTTTTGCTCAAATAGATCTCTTGCTGAATCGAACCAGTCATCCACCATTTCTCCATAGACCCTGGCTGCGCGGCAGCATTTATGGCTTTTGGTAACTTCCTTGTTTAGCTTTTCTTCTTCAGCAGTTTTTTCAATATCAAGGGAATCAAGATCAATTCCTTGTTGCTCTGCTGTTTCTTTCAAAAGATCGAGAGTCACTTGAAACGTCTCAGACAACTTCTGCCAAAAGGCTGCGTTATTCAGGTCCTGGGTTTCAGGATCAGCAAATTGCTCATCGGCCATGGCGAAATTCAAGCAGCGGGAGGTTAAAGAACAACGTTCACACCAACGATCACAGTAATTGTATATACCCGCGATGAACCTTGGATCCTCGGCAAGCTTCTTAATGTCTTCTTTATCCATCCTGTCTGTACCCTCTTACTGCTTAACAGACGACGAGATCACTTGCCCCTATGGAGCGCTCAAACGTTCCCTCATTTAAAATGGAACTGTACGGTGATCTTGCATTCTTTCCCCTTAAACTTGAGACAGCGACAGAGATCTGGGGTTCTGGTATATTTAAGCTCCATGGCGTCAAACCATCCCTCGATCCTTTCAAAGATACCGCACTCGTAATCGGGAAGGAGCCCTGTCTTCTTCATACCTCTATGGGCAAAGCAGTCTAAGAAATGAAAAACTTGCGAGTCATTGCCCGGATAATCGATTTTAACGGAGACAAATTCCGGAAAGAAGACCTGTTTTCCTAACTCGAACAATTTCTGGTATTCCTCGATACCTGTCGGGGGCGGTGCTTCAACTATTTTCATCAAACGGCCGCACTCAATCTGCCCCAACTTTCTGCACACCCGAAGATTCATGGGGCTTGCCTCAGCCATCCCAAACTTCGCCGCCACCTCCCCATACCAAAGGGCGTCGTGTGTCATCCAGTTTTTGATCAGGATATCTCTTAGCCGCTCTTTATTTATTTTACCTGATGCCATCATAGATCCTATAGGTGCGCAAAGAGGTTCTTAAACCCTGCATCGTTATTTGAAAAAGAAAAATTTCCTGTTCAGCCTTATTTTGGCTGTTTAAAAATCATGAGGGTGCTGACGCCATGTGCATATAATTTGTCCTTGTTATCTATTATTTTGCCTTCGGCTGTGGCTATTCGATTCCCGGCATGCACTGTTTTAGCCTTGCATCGAACTATGCCGGTTTTGCTTGTAATTGGTCGGATAAAATTGACTTTAAACTCCACCGTTGAGCAACTGAGGCCAACAGAAAGTGTTGAAAGAACAGCCGAAGTCAT
>CP070700.1:945662-949797 GCA_020349865.1 Desulfobacteraceae bacterium | reverse complement strand
GTGTTCATGATCTCAAGAAAAGCCGCCTTTTTAATGGCGCCTTCGCGCAGTCCTGCATCAGTTAAATAGGGGTCAAGCTCAACATAATCAACACGTTCCGGATCATACTTGGCAACCTCATCTAAGGCTTCTCCAAAGCCTCCCGATACCAAAAGCACGTCTTTAACCACGTCCAATTGGCACAAGGCGTAATGAATCTTTTCCTCGCTGCTGATAACATTTAAATCTGAATAGAAAGGCACCCCTGATTCCCAGAAGGTATGCTGGGTGCCTTCTTTAGAAATGACAATCCTTCCATAGGGAGATTCTAAGTACTGCTGGATATTCCCGTATTGATTGGTCAGTGTGAGTCTTTCAAAAAGGGCGTTTGTGGAATAAAGGTAGAAAACACAGGTAAGGACAAGGCCTGTTACGAAAAACATATACATTCGATACCAAACCAGAAGAAGTAAAATGACACATATCAAGAGAGTGGACGTGACGGCGATGATGAGAAAGGGCTTGAGCCAGTAAACAAGGATAAAACTGAAAATCACACCCCCTGTGATGTCTCCCACACTGTCAGTTAAATAAAGATCACCGCTTCGGAAAGGATAATGATGGTCATTTAAGGCTTTCTGGGCATAGGGGAGAATAAAGCCTGTCAGCAAACAGTAAGGCGCAACGGTGATGATGATGTAGAAAAAAATCGGATAGAAACCCGGGGATGTGCCATGGATGAAAATGGTCTCTCTGAATTCTCGAATCACAATTATCTGGAAGAGAGGCCAGACAGCGATGATCAATGTAAGGACTGAAAAGGACCTCAAGGAAGATCGCTTGACCGCTTTTGCTGCGAGGCTGCCGAGACCTGTAACCAGTAACCAGGAGAAGATTACCAAAGAAATGGTAATTTCGTTTCCGTGAAACTGAGATAAAAACTCTCTGATGGTGAGCAGTTGTGTGGTAACAGAGGATATGCCCGTACCAATGATCGACCAAATGATCAACCGCTTAATGTTCACACGTATATGCCTCTCTAATAAACGTTCACCCGTAACCGATGGATTGACCAGGCCGGGAGCCTCGGATTCTAAGAAAAGACCTCAAGACCCTGGTGCCCCGTGATCTGTTATATTCTATTCCTCAAAGGCCTGGACCTGATAGGTGGAGACCTCAAGGTCTCCTTTCTTCCATTCGTCCCCGTCCAGACCTGCCTTGACACAGAGATGGGTCAAAAACTCTTCTTTCTTTGGCAACTGTTCCCAGACCTGGGGAAGGAATGTAGACTGATGATATCCCTTTTTGATGATGACTCCATCAACGTCAGGACGCAACTTTTTCAAAAGATCACTGGGGTCGGCATAAGAAAGGGGTTTCGGATCAGTTAAAATACTGATCTCAATTTGAACATTCTTCCACTCGTTACTGCTGAGAGGTCGGAATCGGGGGTCCCGGAAAGCGGCATTAATGGCATTGACCTTGATACCTTCGAGCACGGTTTCTTGAGGGGTTATGTGGCCTATGCAGCCCCTGAGGCCACCCTGGATGGTAAGGGTAACAAAGGTGCCACGGTATTCATTACATATGGCTGGCAATTCAGCATCTGATTTTTTTGGCCCCTTTCGGTCAAAAAGCCGCTGCTCGATGGTCCTCCGTGCCACATCCAGGAGATATTTTCCCTCCTCCTTGGTCAGTTTCTCTTTTTCTGTCATGTTCCCCTCCTTTTTCACTGTTTCACCAGGGGTGATCATCGAGGAACTTGCGTGGGCCTCTGATGGTGTGATTTGACTACTACGTGGCGCTTTGTCAATTTTGAGGTGAAGCATTAACGTGGATAACTGAATAGGGCCGAAAAAAATAAAAAGGCAACAAATTCGACAGATGTTTGTCAACCTCATCTCTATTCACCCCTGTAAGTTCAAATAGTCTAACATGTATTTATGATAGCTTAAAAAGGAACAGTGTCAACCCGAAATGCCGACACCTACCATATTGACACTCACCTAATGCTTGCCTATACTCATGCACCCTACGCACTGTCTTGGTTTTTTGTAGCAATTGAGCACTTTGAAGACAGTGCCAAAAGGGAGAATCCAATGATGATTTTTTTCAAAGCGCTAAACTGAAACAATTTTTTTGTTTTTGAACCAGATCACAGAGAGGATAAGCTATGGAAAGTCTAAAGAAAAAAAAGGGGCGCGTTAAACATATCTTTGAGATACTTGATCCCCTCTACACTCGCGATAAAACAGCACTCAAATACAAGACCCCTTTTCAACTCCTTATCTCCACCATCCTTTCGGCCCAGTGCACAGACAAGCAAGTCAATGAGGTCACCAGGACCCTGTTTGAAAAATATAAAAAACCCGAAGATTACCTCAATACGCCTATGTCCGAACTGGAAGAGGACATTCGGCCCACTGGATTTTTCAGAAACAAGTCAAAATCCATCAAGGGATGTGCTCAAGGGTTGGTGGATCTTTATGGGGGTACGGTCCCATCCACAATGGAGGAACTTGTGAAACTGCCAGGGGTCGGACGAAAGACTGCAAATTGTGTGCTGGGGGCCGCATTTGATGTTCCGGGCGTAGTGGTAGATACCCACGTTAAAAGGCTCTGCCTCAGATTAGGGCTCACTGAAAATGAAAACCCCGATAAGATTGAAAAGGACGTTGAAGAACTGCTCCCAAAAGACAGGTGGCGGCGCTTTTCTGATATTCTCATCTATCACGGCAGGGCAGTTTGCAAGGCAAGAAAGCCGGACCATGACCGGTGCCCCGTTTTTGCCTTGTGCCCATCGAATTCGATTTGATTCAACGCTGATCAAAGAGCATCCCGCCTAGGCGGAAAAAATATCTTTTCTGTGCGTCCTTTTGTGCCGTTGGGGTGAACTACTAAGAATTGTTGAAGTTCAAAGGTCAATGTTGAATTCTGCCACAAGGAAGGTATGATCTGAAGGCTTTTCGCGTTTCCTGGGTTCACTATCGATCCAGGCATTCTGTGATTTTTTGGCCACGGGGGCTGTGGCAAGGATATAATCAATACGCCAACCCATATTTCGCTTAAAGCCGTTGGGGATCCTGTAATCCCAGAAAGTGTAATGGCCCCCATGCGGCTGATGCTTCCGAAAAATATCCGCAAAGCCCCACTCAAAAAACTCTCTCATAATAGCCTGCTCATCCGGGTGGAAGCATACCGCTCCCCTGAAATTATCCGGGTCATACAAATCCGTTTCCTCAAGGGCCACGTTAAAATCACCCGTGAGCAGGAGCGGGTCACTGGGTCCATAATTCCCTTTGACATACGACAGCAGGTCCCTGAACCAGCGGAGTTTGTAATCAAATTTCTCGGTCCCCACGGCAAATCCTTGGGGAACATAGACGTTTATGACAGAGATACCGTTTATGTTGCCACTGATAAAACGCGCCTCATCCTCGTTCCTGTTATAAAGGCCCAGTCGGATTTCATCCGCTGGCAGTTTACTGATGATGGCCACGCCATTATAAGACTTTTGCCCTCTGTAAAAAGCCTGGTATCCTGCCGCCTCAAAGGGATCAGCAGGAAAATCTTTGTCCTGTACCTTTGTCTCCTGAAGACAAAGGATATCGGGTCGTTCCTGGCCTAACCAGTCAATGATAATAGGGAGTCTTGCCCGGATGGAATTGGTGTTAAAGGTGCCAATTTTCATTATCTTAACCATTTAGAAAAAGCATCATTGAATTATTGGGCCATGGGTAGCTCTTTCAAAAGGGCCGCAACATAAATTCTTTAAAGCTGGTCGAACGCCCTCTTGGCCTTGTACAGGGGTGCTGAGCAGGCCCGCCAGGAATTATGGCGGGTAGGCAGAGAAGGCTACCGTTTCAAAGGAGTCTGTCTTATGGGGCTATCCTGGGCTGAATTTTACCCGCCAGAGGCGGGTTAAAGGCCAATCTGCCGTTCGATGAAATGAGGCAGGGTTTTGCTGCCTTTTTTAAAATGTTTTCAAGCCGCTAAACTGTTACCATTATTTCACTTTGCTGCCCGGATTGGTGTATGCATCGGGCATGAGGAGATGTACCCCGGATTCATCTTCGGTCGCTAAGACCATTCCATGGGATTCTACCCCCATCAGCTTCACCGGCTCGAGATTCGCAACGAGTATCACCTGTTTTTC
>CP070700.1:941155-945562 GCA_020349865.1 Desulfobacteraceae bacterium | reverse complement strand
GGATTTTCTTGACAATCTTGCCCCGTTGAATCCTAATCTCGTGGCTGTAGACTCAATTCAGACGTTCTACACACATGACATCGCCTCGGCACCCGGAAGCGTTGGCCAGGTAAGAGAGGTAGCCGCCCGATTAATGAGTTTTGCAAAACAGTCCGGTGTTCCCGTTTTCCTGATCGGTCACGTAACCAAAGAAGGCGCCATTGCAGGCCCCAAAGTCCTGGAGCATTTAGTGGATACGGTCCTTTATTTTGAGGGGGACAGGGGTCACGTGTTCAGGATATTGAGATCGGTCAAGAATCGTTTTGGTTCAACCAATGAAATCGGTGTCTTTGAGATGAAAGACACTGGTCTCGAAGAAGTAGGCAATCCATCCCGCATCTTTCTTGAAGAAAGACCCCAAAACGTCCCCGGCTCCGTGGTGATCCCCTGTCTTGAAGGTACAAGACCGGTGCTTGTGGAAATCCAGGCCCTGGTAGGTCCCAGCCCGCTGGGCATGCCCAGGAGAACGGCAATTGGGGTGGATCATAACCGCATTTCGCTTTTGGTGGCAGTGCTCGGAAAAAGGTTGGGTATGGAACTGGGGGATCAGGATATTTTTGCCAACGTGGCAGGAGGGCTAAAGGTTGAGGAGCCTGCTGCCGACCTCGGTATTGTCTCTGCCATGATGTCGAGTTTTTTAGATAGACCCGTGGATCGCAACTTAGTGGTATTTGGCGAAGTGGGCCTTGCCGGAGAGATTCGTGGAGTCAGCCAGCCGGACCTGAGGATCAGGGAGGCCAAAAAATTGGGTTTTTCGCGATGCCTCTTATCCCGCAGCAACTTTGAAGGGTCGAGCCCACCAGATGATATGAATCTTGTGGGCGTTGAATCCATTCAGGAACTTTACGAATTACTGTTCAATTCCTGATAAAACTACCAATATAGTAGCCTTGGCGCTGTTGCAGGCAGCTTGGCCGTGATCTAACTTATTCGGATCCTGAGTTGGCGCGTCAGTTCTTACCTCAATAACCTCAACACCATGCCAGTGCGCAATTTCCAATTGCCTCTGGCATGCCTTCTGCCGGGCAATATTGACAGCAAGATGCTGATCCACAAGATCTGCCAGTCCTTCAATGGTAACTTATTGGCTACTCCCGCCATTTTACTACGTCGCTCAATGGGACCCTTTCTGATCTTGTTAGGTTAATGGGGGCCTGCGGATCCCTGTAACCCACTGCCACGCCGATGACCACACATTTTTCTTCCGGCAGGCTCAACTCTTCTTTTATGTCGTCATCAAATGCGGTAATCAAGCCGATGGGGCATGTACTGAGCCCGAGGTCATAAGCCGCGAGCACAAGGTACCCCACAACAATGCCAATATCAGTCAGTCGGGCGCTCGAAAACACGTCGTCGATAGTAATGATGATTGCGGCCGGGGCTCCATAGAAATTGCAACTTCCTTCATTGATAAAATCCTGAAAGGATGTTTGTCCCGGAAGGTTTGGAAGCATGGCGTTGAGAAGCCCCCTCTGCCTTTCCACAAAATAGTCCGGAAGTGGGCTCTTGGCGCCCGGCCCGCATGAGATATTCCTTTCCCTCATTCTCTTTAGCAAAACCCGGCTCAACCGCTTTCTCTCTTCACCTGTTACAACCGTAAATTCCCATGGCTGAAGGTTTATTGCAGACGGCGCCTGTATGGCAAGGCTGAGAAGCCTTTCAAGGGTATCCCTGTCAACGGCTTTTTCAAGAAAGGCCCGGGTACTCCTTCTCTCTTCAATGGCTTTTCTAATATCCATTAATCGCCGGTTTTACTCCTTTTTTTCCTTGAGATTTAGTGTTTGTCTAACCAGATCTTTCTCATGGTCATAGTCGATGACCCTTTGGAGCATGATCTTCTGGGCCATAACCGGTCCGGCACCATGCCAGGTGCCCACACCATGGAGACCGGCTGTCCAATTCTGCAAGAGTTTGTGCACCTTCATGATGTTTTCCGTAGGTTCATCAGATCCAAAGCTGTAGAATTCCTCAACATAATCCTTGACTTCAGGATTCTTCAGCTCCTTGAGAGAGGGGAGCGTAACAATCAGGCCACCACCTATATCCCCGGCCAGGGCCATCACCCGCCAGAACGCATTGCAGATATTCAATTTGGAGACATTTCCCATCAGTTCATCCGGAAGGAACACACCAGAGCCGACAGGTTCTTCAGCCCCTTTGTGGGCAGCCGCCAACCCGCAAGACCTGCCGGTCTCCCTCAAAACTACCATCTCTGCCAGCTGCTCATTGATGTGGGTGGCCTTCTCCAACCCCTTGTATTCTTGAATCAGCTTTGAGGCGCCAATTATCTGATTCATAAAGCCCACCTTGCATGTACCGCCGCAGGTCATGCGATGGGTCTTGGCAAAACGGGTCACGAGCTTCACAGAATAAGGGTATTCTCCACAATGAAAGACCCTTTTCCACGGAACAAAGACATCATCAAAGACCACAAGTGATGTCTCACGCTGTCCGAATACCGGATTGCCCAATTCCTCAATATCATCAGCCATATCCCTTTCAGCGGAATAAGGGCTATACTGGCACACAAATGTAATTCCCTTGGCATCAACCGGTGTGGCAAATGCCACAGCATAATCTTCTTCGCCCTTAAAATGCGCCGCCTGGGGTAACACCACTAATTCATGGCTGGCATAAGCACCGCTAATGTTGATCTTGGCCCCTCGCACCACAATTCCGTCACTGTTCTTGTCCACGATCTTTAGGGAAAGATAAGGGTCTTTCCAGTCCAGGGTCTTTTTACTCCGGCTCCCCCTTGCTTCCGTCAGTGCACCGGCAACAGAAAGGTCCTTTGTCTGCACCATCTTCAGGTATTCCGTAAACCGCGGATTGTATTCTGTTCCCAATTCCTTATCCATCTCCCAGGTGGTACTTGCCAGGGAATGGAAGGCATCGTATCCCACACACCGGTATATACAAGTTCCCAGCATCTCTGAGGTAAAAGTGCCTGCCTCGGCTTTTTTTACCAGGTCCTCATTGCTGGCACTCACGTAAGTGTAACGGTTCACCACATTATCTGCGAGCGGCGAGTAACATGTCATGATTTCCTCGTACCTTGGGTCCAGGGCCCACTCATAACTGGCCTTATTGGCCTTTACAACCGTCCGGGTGTTCCGGTTCTCAAGGACATTTTCCACCCGTTTCCCGTTCATGAAAACGCGCGGTTTCAATTCTTGCAGGCTGTCTTCAAATTGTTCCGGTGTCATCAACGCCATTCTATCAACCTCCATGTCTCGAAATTTCTGCAAATTATTGATATTTAGTGAGGCTTGGCAGTTTTGCCTCACTCATGGAATAATGGAATAGTGGAATAATGGAATGATGGAAATTCGTCTTCTACCGAATGGATTAGGTTTGAATTTCTCATTTCTCTCATGTTTTGTAAACTTGATTTTACCAATAAAACATTCCGTCAATTCCCCAAAACCCATTATTCCAGTGTTCCATCATTCCAGCATTCCAATTGGGGCGAAGCCCCTAAGTTCGATTTTCAATATTGTTTCAGAAAAAGGATAAAGACAAAACCCTATAGGCGCGTTTTGACAAAAACGCCATAATTTCGTCCGGCAGGCTCAGAGGAGTGGCAAGAACCGCATTTCCGTTGGAATCGGAAAATGTGATCCCTGTTAATGTCAGTTTGACATTTCTTGAATCACCCCTTTTGGTGGCCAAGAAGGGATGAGGGCCATCATGACATCCAATGCCAAGAAACCCAAGGGTCATGGAAACAATGCTCAACGGGTTTTTTTCAGCGGCCAGAGAGAGGACTAAGAACTTGTGCTCTTCCAAAAGAGAGATCACCTCCGGCCCAAGGCCGGTCATATCAATTATAGCGTCTCTGTCCTTGATCTTCAGAAAGAAGTCCGCCTTAATAATCAGTTTAAAGTCGGCCTTTTGCCTCTGATAAACAGGGATCTCCACCTGGGTAGAATATGAACGACCGGTTAGGTCCAATAACGTTCTTACTAATGATTCGGGTTTTTCACCCCCTTCCAGTGGTGCCACCTTTTCTACCATATCCGCATCCTTATCCTCACCCGGCGGGTGGTCAACTACTTTTACCCCCAGAGTCATTAAGTAGTCCTTGATCATCCGGGGAGTATTCTGCGCTGGACCGTCTGTCAAGTTAATGACAACAAAGCTCGGTCCCTCACCTGATTTGGTTTTGGAAAGTGCAATGATCCAGTCTCCGGTGATCCGGATGGGGATATCTCCTCCCAGTTCAAGTGGTTCTCCGATTTTGGAAACCTTGGGGTAGTCACACAACCCTAAAATCTTATCAAGGGCGGACATAATACTATCCCCTTCCACAAGATGGAGAACCCGGTAATTTCCCCAGCTCGATTCTATGAGCTCTGCCATCTTATC
>CP070700.1:936723-941055 GCA_020349865.1 Desulfobacteraceae bacterium | reverse complement strand
TTACCTTTTCAATCTCCTCGGCCACCGTGACCCTTGGCTCCATCAATACCCGGTAGGCACCCACTGGTTTGGGTATGTTCTTTACTTCTTGCTCACCCAGGTACTCATATCCTAGAGGTAACTTGGTCTCTATTTGGTCAAATGCCGTTTTGGATACGCATATCCCCCCAGGGTCCGCCAAAGCCTCCAGCCGGGCCGCAATGTTGACGCCGTCACCGTAAAGCCGATCCTCTTCCTCAATCACATCTCCAAGATTGATCCCAATGCGGAACTCCATTCTGCGGTTCTCCGGTAACTCTGCGTTGCGGGCCTGAAATTCTTTCTGGACAGCTGCACCACACTGAACAGCATCGACTACACTTGCAAATTCAGCCAGCACGTTGTCCCCAGGGGAATCCACCACCCTCCCGCGGTGCTGTTTGATCAGAGAAGCCATAACTTCCCTATAGGTGGCTAAGGTCTTAACGGTTGCTGCCTCATCTTCACCCATGAGGCGGCTATAGCCCACCACATCGGCGCTCATGATAGCGGTGAGCTTGCGTTTAAAACCCTCTGCGCTCACTGTTCTTAACCCCTGATCGACCCTCCGGCCTGGAAATAGGAAAAATTGCTACGGCAAAATTTTGAGAAAACGATCCAGGCCAACAATGAAAGTACCCCTCTCCACCTGCTTGAGATAGCCAGGGCTTTCTATCACCTGAAAAGCCACAGGAACTCTAATGCGACTTTTGAAGTATCTTAAATTTGACGCCAGGTTCTTGTCACCCCTTTTGCATTCAACGAGGATATACGGTCTATCCCTTTCGGTCACAACGAAGTCAACTTCCCGTCCATCCTTGGTTCGGACATACCTTAGCTCATAGGCCCCTTTTCCCCATTCGGTCCAGGCGGAGACAGCTCGCTGCAATTGCACTGCCACGAAATTTTCAAACCTCTTTCCCCGGTCCTCAAGTAGGCCCCAGTCCCAGAAGTAGTATTTCTGTTCCTTAAGAACAGACCGTGTCAGCCGGCCTACATATGGTGCAACATCAAATACAAGATAAACCTTTTTCAGGGCATCCAGCCAGTTTTGAACGGATCCGTGGGCACATCCCAGGGTGTTCCTTAAATTGTTCAAGCTAAGAGGCGAACCCACCCGCTCCGGTAAAAGAAAGACAAGGGTTTGGAGTTTCTGTATGTTTACTATTCTCGACAGGTCCCGCACGTCTTCGTTGGTAATCAGAGAGATATGGTTGTTTTTCCACCGCTCATAGAAACCTTTTGTGCCAATGCTTGCGGGTTCTGGAAACCCGGTGAGCTCAATTAGATGGGCTGTGGCCTCCTGAAAAATCTTATCAGGCCCGTTAAAAGGAATCTGAGGCAACTTAGGATGCCAGGCCGAATCACGATTGACGTTTAAACCTGTCAGATCATGGGGGTGTAGCGGGTTCATCTTAAACAAAAAATACCTTCCCACCAGGCTATCACCAGAACGGCGCAGATAATCAAGTCGAGCACTTCCGGTGATTACAAAATTAATGTTGTTTTTCCACTCGTCATAGTAGCCTTTCAGGATGTTTTTCCATTGAGGATATTTGTGGATTTCATCAAAGACTATCCATTGTCGCTCCCCCTTCGGGAGCTTGTTTTCGCGGGACAATGGCGTTGTTATATTCTCAATAAAGAAAAAGGGGTTGGAGGCAAATTGCTGTCTGATGGAAAGGCTATCCCAGTTATGGTAATTCCGGCCCTGTTTGATCCCTTCGAGATAGTTCTGGACAAGCGTGGTTTTACCAATCTGACGAGGGCCACAAATGAATGACATCCTGCCATACAGGAAGCCCTCATCGAGCGCCCATTGCCTTAATATATGGTTAATCTCCATGAGGCTATTCTCTATAATAGTGGAAAAAAGTCAAGGCCATTTTTCATTAGAGTAGAAAATGGTCACTTCAGCCCCGCCTTGCGTAGGGAGTTGATCAAACGATCTGTGTCGGCTTTATTCTTCCAGGGAAGCATCTTTACTAGCCAGTCCAAAGACGTTCCAGGTTTTATCCTGAGTATTTCTGCGGCTGAAGCACACGCTTCCTGCTCGCCTCCTAGTTCGATGTAAGCGGCGGCCAAGAGTATGTGGCTAAAAATATCATCAGGACTGCGACTTCGAGCTTCCCTACCCGCTGTGATCGCCTCCTCATACTGCCCCATCATCCAAAGGGCGTAACCTAAATTATAATAGTGCGGACCAGGAGCGAAGGGGTTGAGACGAATTGCTTTTTTGTAGAACGGAATGCTTTCTTCGGGCCTTCCTCCGTTCATTAAGAACCTGGCTAGATTGTGTTGGGCGTCGGCAGAATTGGGGCTAAGTTCAACTGCTCTTTCACCCTCGGCGATGGCCTTTTCATGCTGCCTTGTTATTGAATAGTAGATACCCAGAAAGTAGTGCAGATAGGATGAGTTTTCATCCAATGAGAGAGCCTTTTGACATAATTCTAGAGCCCGGTTCAATGATTCGGCAGGTGACTTCGACAGACCATAGAAGACATCCATCACATGCATCGCTGCTAAGCCTCCATAAGCCAGTGCATAATTTGGGTCCAGGGCAATGGCTTCCTCGGCTAGTTGCCGGATCAGAACATTATTTTCGATTTTGAAATCCTGCACTAGCTCAAACGTCTGCATCACCTTTAAGTATGCCTCAAGGTTGTCCGTCCCTTTTGCTCTTAATCGGGCGTCTTCTCCTTTCGTCAGCTTCCCCTGGAGGGACGTCAGGATCTTCATCGAGATGTCATCTTGAACGGCAAATATATCTTTGAGCTCTCGGTCATAACGCTCCGCCCAAAGGTGATGCCCCGTCTTCGCATCAACGAGCTGAGCCGTAATACGCACCTTATCCTCATCTTTTCGGACGCTCCCTTCAAGAACATACTTCACGCCAAGTTCACGTCCTACCTTTTGAACCTTTGTCGGCTTCCCCTTGTAAGTGAAAGTAGAGTTTCGGGCTATCACAAATAACTTTGGTGTTTTTGAAAGGGCGGTAATAATTTCCTCAGTAATCCCATCACTAAAATACTCCTGTTTTGGGTCTTCACTCATATTGACAAAAGGCAGCACGGCAATGGAGGGCTTGTCGGGAAGAGGGAGGGGCGGCTTATCAGGCAGACCCGCTTTACGCATCATTTCAGCAACGTTATCCAACCATTTCTGATCTTTAAAAACCGAGAGTTTCGGTGATCTCCGCCATTTCTCTACTGAAAAATTGGGATCAATTTTAAGAAATTCTGCTGCATAAGCCCTTGCTTCTTCCATCCTATCGAGCCTCGCATAAATTAGCGCCAGTCTTCGATACGCTTTTTTGAGAGGATATTCGCCTTTAAGAGCTCTCTTTAGCAATTTTTCACCTAACGCAGGGCCCTCCTCATAGCGCCCAATCTGATCATATGAAACGGCTAAGATATCACCAAGGAACCAGGTCGGATAATAGGGTTCAAGTCGCATTGCCTTCTTAGCATAAACAATTGCTTCCTCGGGCCTTGCCCTAACGTTTAAGGCTGCAGCCAAAAGGATATGATCTCGAGGATCATTTGGGGCAAGAGCAATAGCTTTTTCTCCCTCTGCGATGGCTTTTTCAAGCTTACCCTGGATAGAATAAATCATATTCATAAAAGTATGGCGAGAAGATGTAGGCCAACGCTCTGAGGTCTTTTGCGAAATCTCGAGTGCTCGTTTAATCGAATCACGAGGGGATTCACTCAAACCAGTCATAACATCTGAAACATGAGTAAATGCCAACATCAGCCAGGCTGGTGTGTAATCAGGCTCCAGCTTTAAAGCCTGCTCATAATGCTCTCGTGCCTTCTTCCTATCCGCTCGTGTCATACGATCAGCATAGCTAAGCCCTTTTACAAAATAGTTCCAGGCTTCGAAGCTGTCCGTTTTGATCCAGTCGCCTTCCCCACCTACCAATAGTTTCATTCGCAGGGCCTTCAGGATTTTTATGGTGATTTCATCTTGGATATTAAACAAGTCTTTCAGTTCTCGATCATAGCGCTCAGCCCATAGATGGTGCCCCTTTAAAGCATCTATTAACTGCGCAGTGACGCGCAATCGGTCTTTTTCCTTCTGGATGCTTCCCTCTAAAACATATTTTACCCCCAATTCCTCACTCACCTGCTTTATCTTGACGGGCTTTCCTTTATAAGTGAAGACAGAGTTGCGAGCGATCACAAACATTTCGGGAATCTGGGAGAGGCCGGTAATGATATTCTCTGTGAAGCCATCAGCGATGTAATCCTGTTCATGATCACCACTCATATTGTCAAAGGGCAGTACGGCAATAGAGGGCTTTTCAGGTAA
>CP070700.1:932694-936623 GCA_020349865.1 Desulfobacteraceae bacterium | reverse complement strand
TTTTGCTTGCCATGAAGACCTATCGTGACCGGGCGCGGGAAACAAAGGGGATCACCAAACCAGAGATGATTATCCCTGTCACAGCCCATGCCGCTTTTGAAAAGGCCGGGCAGTATTTTAACATAAAGATCGTTCGTATCCCTGTTGATGGTGACTACAAGGCAGATGTGTCTACCGCCAGAAAAGCCATAACCAGAAACACCATAGTAATAGTAGGATCGGCACCCTCGTTTCCTCACGGCATCATTGACCCAATCGAGGAATTGTCAGAGATGGCGAGAGAAAGAGGAATCGGATTTCACACGGATGCGTGTTTAGGCGGCTTTGTGCTCCCTTGGGCTGAAGCGCTGGGATACGAAATTCCTCCTTTCGATTTCAGGCTGCCCGGCGTGACGTCAATCTCCGCAGATACCCATAAATACGGATATGCGGTAAAGGGAACGTCCGTCATTCTGTATCGGGGGCTGGAACTGCGTCATTTTCAATATTACAAGGCAACCGATTGGCCTGGGGGACTCTATTTCTCGCCTACATTTGCCGGAAGTCGGTCGGGTGCCCTGAGCGGTGCCTGCTGGGCGGCCATGCTGGCCATTGGAAAGGACGGATACATGAAAGCCGCCGGGAAAATACTGAAAACCGCGTCTTTTGTAAAAAAGGGGATCAAAGAAATACCGGATCTCTACATACTGGGCGATCCGCTCTGGGTCATAGCGTTCGGCTCGGAGACCCTGGATATTTACAAGATCATGGATTACATGACCCGGAGGAAATGGAGTTTAAACGGCCTTCACAGGCCTCCCTGTGTTCATATCTGTTTGACCTTGAGACACACCCGTCCGGGAGTTCCAGAGAGGTTTTTAAAAGATCTGAAATCGGCCGTGACCTATGTGAGGGAAAACCCCGATGTAAAAGGTGGTATGGCACCCGTGTACGGCATGGCTGCTACCATTCCTGACAGAGGCATTGTGGGAGATCTGCTCGATAGGTATATGGATTTGTTGTACAAGGTCTGATCGCTTCACATCGCGGTTTCCGCATTGACTGACATCCCCCGCACAACTATATTTGTTTCATGCCAAATACTGCTCTCACCATAAAAGATATCCTTGGACCGGTTGGTCTGCTGGCACGATCCCTTGAGGGCTTTGAGTTCAGGGACGCCCAGGTGCAGATGGGGCTTCTCATCCAGGAGGCCCTTCAAAAAAAGGTTCCCGCCATTGTGGAGGCCGGCACAGGCACCGGAAAAACCTTCGGGTATCTTGTGCCACTTATTTTGAGCGGGAAAAAAGCGGTGGTTTCCACGGGGACAAAGAACCTTCAGGAACAGGTTTTTCATAAGGACATCCCTCTTCTGCGGAAGGCCACCAACCTGGAAATCGATGCCATGATCATGAAGGGGAGAAGGAATTACCTGTGTCTTCACCGGTATCACCAATTTTTTTCGCAAGCCTCTTTTTTAAAAACAGACTTGGGAAAATTAAAGCAGAGGTTGGAGGCATGGCTCAAAAACACAGAATTCGCTGATCGCTCGGAGCTTTCATGGCTGGCAGATGATGACGCTTTCTGGGATGCACTTTCCTCAACATCGGACCAGTGCCTGGGCTCTGAGTGTATGTTTTTGGATAAATGTTTCTTGGGCCGACTTCGCAATAGAGCCGCCAAGGCGAAAATCATCATTGTGAACCATTACCTGTTTTTTGCGGACCTGAAAGTCAAGAAAGGTGGGTTCGGTGAAGTAATTCCCCGGTTCCAGGTTGCCGTGTTCGACGAGGCCCATACTGTTGAGGAAATTGCCACCGCATACTTAGGCGAGGCCCTGAGCACCAACCAGCTGTTGGAGCTGGTCAATGACTTTGAAAAAGAGATAAAGGGTGTCCCGGACATAGATAAAAGCAAGCTAAACAAGCATTTGAATGCCATTAAGGCCGGATCGGAAAGCTTGAGAGCGCTTTTTAATAGCCAGGAAGAAAAAGGCCGACTGGACCATGATACCCTCTCGGTTATACGGAAGGGCCCGGCAAGGGAGATACGCCGCGGGCTCAAGTATTTGCAGGAAAAAGCAAATGTCAAGGAATTGGATCATCCTGCCTTCCAGGCAATGGTGGCCCGTGCCAGGGACATGGACGAACTCGTGGATCAAATCACCAGGGAGAGAAAGACTAACTGGTTGAACTGGTATGAAAAACGAAAAAGGAGCCTGGTGCTTCACGCTTCCCCACTTGACGTATCCGATCGGATGAATGAACTCCTTTATGAAAAAGTGCAAACTGTGGTATTTACTTCCGCCACCCTTTCCACGAACAAGACCTTTGATTATGTCCGTTCGCGTCTGGGCCTTCCGGTTGATACGATGGAGGGCGACTACCCCTCGCACTTTGACTTTGAAAACCAGACCCTGATGTATATACCGAAAAATCTGCCCAAACCGAATACGTCTGATTTCGCTCCAGAGGTTGCAAAACGGGTAGCGGATATCCTTGAGCGAACAAACGGCCGGGCGCTCGTGCTCTTTACCAGCTATCATAATCTGAATCTTGTTTTTCAGATCCTGGAGGGGAGGATTCCCTACACCCTTTACAGGCAGGGAGATGCACCCCGCTCGGTCCTTTTAGATGAATTCAAGCGGGATATTAACTCGGTACTTCTGGCCACGACCTCTTTTTGGCAGGGGGTGGATGTACCGGGTGAATCCTTGAGCTGTCTGATCATAGACAAATTGCCTTTTGACTCGCCAGGGGAGCCATTGGTGGCGGCCAGGATCGATGCCATACGCGACCAGGGCGGCAACCCCTTTATGGAGTACCAGGTACCTGCGGCCATTATATCATTCAAGCAGGGTCTGGGTCGATTGATCAGAAATAATTCCGATAGGGGCATATTGTCTGTGCTGGACACCAGGATCATGACCAGTCGTTATGGCAGGTTTTTTTTGGACAGCCTGCCGCACATCCCAATAAGCCATGACCTGTCGGAGATCAGTCGTTTTTTTGAATGATAAGAGGAGAATTACTGAATTTTTTTCACGATGAATTAGAGTAAGCTGATTTTTATTTGTTTCTCATATCCTGAACATCCTGTCTATCCCGTCAAAAAAGATAAGGAGAAAAAGTATGCCGCCGAAACAGTGGAAGGTGACCTCAAGCAAACGGGACACATCATATCGCATATTCAATCTTCGAACTGACAGGGCCGTATCGCCCCGCACGGGTCAGGAGCACGACTTTTTCATCCTGGAGTCCTCTTCGTGGGTCAATGTTATCCCGCTTACGTCTGAAGACAATGTGGTTATGGTGCGGCAGTACCGTCACGGTATACAGGATGTCACCCTGGAGATCCCTGGAGGGCTTGTGGAAGACCATGACAGCCCTGAAGAGGCAGCCGGAAAGGAGTTGTGCGAAGAAACCGGGTATCGGGCCTCTGAGATGATCCTGCTCGGCAGAGTTTACCCCAATCCGGCCATACAAAACAATGTGTGCTACACTTTCTTCGCAAAAGACGTCTTCCTTGCCGGAGACCAGAACCTGGATGAAAAGGAGGACATTGAGGTTTTGATTCGTCCTCTCGCTGAAATCCCCCGCCTGATTCGAGAGGGCGAAATCACCCATTCACTGGTGCTGGCTGCCTTTTATAGGTTTTTTATGGAATATAATGCTGGGTATTTTCTTGCCTAAACAGATAATATTTGACATAAAAAATCTTTTCGTTTCTCTGCCAATGGGCCCCTATATGATCCGCTTCACCTGGTTAAATGAAGGTCCTGTATTAAATCAGGCGCCCGCCGGAACATCCGGGTTGAGTCTTTTATTCAGCCTGCTGCTGTCCATTGACCTGATAATCTCCTCATGGCCTATCGAGGACAAAGGCCTTACAGTTCTGCGTGAAATTCACCAGAGAGTGAAGCTTTTCCTTGGCGCGACCGGAATCAATGG
>CP070700.1:926098-932594 GCA_020349865.1 Desulfobacteraceae bacterium | reverse complement strand
CTTCAGGTTTCTGCTGAGGCGGAATCTCCTCGATGAGGGCCGGCGGTGCCTTGGGCGCTATGATTCCCGGCTCAGGATCCAAGGTCACTGGCTCCGCAAATGCCTCATGTATGGGACCCGAGGTAAGCACTTGGACATCTTCATCCGGTATCGGGGCTGTTTCCTCGGCAGCGATAATCGTTCGTGGGCCGAATCCCAGTCCAAACGCCGTCAATGTCACAACCATGCAAAAACATTGAATAAATCGTAGTTTCATCCTGTATCTCTCCTTTATGGTTTTGGAATTATTAACGCAATCACTTAAAGATATTCACTCTTTCCTGGCCTGCCACTATATGGACGACCCAAGAGGGTTTTTTGTTTACACGTAACACGTGGATTCCAAAACAATTTATGAAAAAACAATCGACACTTGAAATCTGATTATGATTCTATCTCAAAAAAGAAGGTTCTCCTCGTGTTGTAGGAGGGGATCAACTGTCAAAATGGTATGCCGATGGATATTGCCCTGCGGGGTTATTTTCCCGGAACCCCTAAATCGGAAGACAATTCAGTTGTTTCAGAACGCATCCCACTGGCAAGGGCCGGAACAAGCAGCTTTAAGATATTAACAGGGAGGGCGCTGGTGAACCCGTATTGAGACGCTTCAGACCCGGAAACAAACGCAGTAATAGCTCCAAAATAACGGTCCCCCAGAATAAATGCAAATGTGGCGGTCCGGTCCATGACTTTTGAGGAAATCAGATGTCCGCTGGAGCTGAAGACTTTATGACGATGGTCCCCTGTTCCTGTTTTACCCCCTAAGGGAAAGCCGGTGCCCTCTGATTCCATGGAGACAAGGGCCAGTCGCCTTGCCGTGCCGCTCCTGACCACATCCAGCAGGGATTCCCTAACAACTCGGGCGATCTCGCTTCTCATTACTCTTTCCTCTCCGGGAGGCTCCAGGGCAAAATGGATCTCATAGGGCGTGCCCGAAGCAAAGCGCATTTCCATGATCATACGAGACGGCATCTTTATGCCATCGTTGAGGATGATGCCCATAAGCACTGCAAGGGATCCAGGCCGATCTGCAGAAGTCCCGATAGCTGTTGCATAGGAAGGAATAAGCCTGCCAAAAGGATATCCCAGTCGTTTCCACGCCGTATGGATCTCTTCAAATGCTTCTATTTCCAGCATAACCTGAATACGTTTGTTCTGCGCTCGCTTTTTGGATGTTCGAAACAGCCATGAATAGGCCTCCTGTCTGGCTTGCTCGCTTTGATACAATATTTCATCCCAAGTCGCTTTCGGGTGCTTGAGAAGATAGCTCGCAAGCCAAAGCTCCAGCGGGTGTACGCCCGCGATGTAGCCTGCGTCGCTAAGGGAAAGCCTCTCAGGCGAATATTTCCTGTAAAGTCTTTCGACAGCACCCTGATCAAGGGCAAAACCGGCTAGGCTGTTTTTAAGGAACTCATCAAGACTATGAAGGCCGTTTTCCGGATGAACAAAACGGTACATTACAGCGATTCTACGGGGGCGGGGACGAACGGATTCCAGCAGGCTGCCCAATATTTCCTCTTCTGGTTTGTTTTTGTATCTAAAGTAAAATTTCCTGAGGAATTTCGCTCCCTCAAAACTGGCAAACTTGCTGAGATACTCTTTCCTTTTGACCGGATCATGTAGCCCGGCCGTGCTATTTATGAATCCGGGCTTGCCGTATATATGGTAGTGGACAATGTCTCGCATCAAACGAATAAAAACAAGGTTCACGGAATTCAAAAACCCTTCCCGCACAGACATGATGTCGTTATCATGCTTATCGTCGAAGTTTTCGAACTTGTGCATCCCGGCTCCTGTAAAGAACCATTCATCCGGGTTCGCTGAGTATTGCCTTTGCATGGATGCTCGAAGTATCTGTTCAACTGAGACCTTTTCCCGGTCCAGTAAATATGAAAGAACCCATTGGCGAATGATATCCTTAGGGGCCAGGTGAAATGAGGTCAGATCTTTCTTAGACAGAGTTTTATATTGATCATATAAAGAGGTAATAATTTCAAGGTAATGGATTAGCGTCCTGAGCTTCGCAGTGGAGCCAAGATCGAGCATCGTATCCTCATTGATATTAAGTGCCTTTCTAGAGTTACTCGTCTGAATCCGAAGCAGATTCCCCGAGGGCGTCTTTTCGTACATCGTAAAGGCGTATGTCACTTTTTCTGAAGAACCTTTCTCCAGTAGTCTAGCCCTGTTCAGCCCTTTCTCAGCCAGCCATTCTGTGTCCTCAAGTTTCAATAGCATATCGGTCACTTCCCTTTGAGCAGAAAGATCCAAGGTGCTCCTCACCGACAAATCAAGGCGATCCAGTTCATAGAGGCTATTCATGTGAAGAATGTCAAGGAGTCTCATCCTCGCGGGATCTGCGGACTGACGCTCCGGCAGGGTCATCTGTTTTAAGACGACGGGGTCCCTGTTTGGTATAAGGGGAATACGAACGGCTCTTTTCTTTAAATGGACTGGAATGATCTCTTCCTCTGCCAGAAGGTGAAGATATGCATTGCATCTCCTGGATAACACTTCCAGACCCTCAGTTAAATAATAAGCGGGTCTCCCCTGCGCGAGAAGAAGACTCAAGACCTGTTTGACTCGCAGAGCCTGTTCATCTTCCCGGGCTGGTTCTTCAATGACTTCAGGCCTTAAGGCAGCCACCACCTGATCCAATTCGACTCCATACCATGCCCAGAGTCCGTCACCCAAGCCCAGAATCTCTCCATACCCGGGAACTGCGGCAAGTGGTACGGAATTGAGATAGCCCAGAACAATCTGTTGCCTTCTGGAGAACGTCTCTGGACCTCCGGAGTATGCCCGAAGCGATGCTGAGACAATTTGTCTGAGCTTCTCTTGAACCGAACCTGTCCTTCCACCCTCAGAATGCCTGAATTTTTCCATCTGGGTGGCGAGCGTACTCCCACCAGAGGTGGGGTGTTCCGGATGAATCACATTTACACACCTCTCAATGAAAGCCTTTGCAAGACGTCGCCAATCCACGGCAGGATTTAAAGAAGGTTTATCCGGGTTCAGCAGTCCCCTGTTTTCAATGAAAAGGAGCATATCCACGATGACCCTGGGAATTTCGGAGAAAGAAGCAAAAATGCGTCTCGGATATGAGGAGGAATATATGACTTCTCCATTCCTATCCCTGATGACCAGACCAGTCTGTGCCTTTTCTTCATATGTGGGGAAAAGGCCCTTTTGGGTCCATTCTCTCATGGTTTCCGAGCAACGTGCCTGTCGAGTAATGACATAGCCTTCTTTCTCCAATCTTCTGGAAAAAGCCGGGATGGAAACATAACCCAGACGGGTGTCATAGGGCCCTGATGGGGATTTGATCTTAGCATGGCTCGGGCCGTCAACTAACTCATAGGTTACTTTTCGAGTCAGTCTTGAGAAAAAATGGGCCTGTAGCCTGGAAGATCTCATTTCAAGATACATCAGGCAGATAAAGAACAGAATACTGACAATAGCAGTGGCTCTGGCAATCGTTTTGAGGATACTTGACATTTTAAATCTAACGGTCGAATTGATGAAAGAATGAGGAACATACCGGGCTGAAATGAGAAAAAATCAGGGCAGTTGCTTCACTCCAAGGTCGATCTTTCAAATTCATTGACTCTGATGCACGGCCTCCCACATCTTGGGGGAGCCCGCCGGTTCCGGGCACCTTAGTTTTTCATTTTCTTCATGAAAACGCTCTCAGCCTTTTCTACCATCATTTTAATCCGTAATGGGGTCCGATACAATGTTTTTTAATAAAAAATGCCCCTTTTTGCCTTTCTCCACCATAAGAATAAGGAAATGTAGTAAACCAAAAGTTCCGATAGTAAAGAATCCTGGCTCACAGGACCAGGTTTTCAAGATTAAAATTAAAACGTCAACACATAGCCTTGATTAATTATCATTTCACGCCTTACTCAACCGATATAACAACTCTCTCATTGGTATTTTCAACTTGAATGATGGTTCCCTTTAAGTCTTTCTCTTTTGTGAATTCACGGGATTGCTGTATGTCAATTCCTTCTGCTTCAAAAAAAGACTTAATCTTCTTTGGAATAAATCGAACGCCAATATGGAGGGTTGCGATCGGAATGGTAATTACTGTATTCGGCTTATCATCTTTTCTTTTATAAACTTCAATTATCAAATCTTTCATTCTTGCCTCCTACTTGTTATAGGTTAAGTTCCCAAATTAACCATATCAATTTTAACCTTCACACATTATTTTCAGAATCCGGATATCAACACATCTTCATCACTATCCAGGGGCCTTTTGATCATTTCTAACATGGATTTAATCAATTTATCAGATTTTTTTAGAAAAACCAATGCGGTTTTGAATAGAATTAACAGGATGTTCTCTGGTAAGATGGTTTTTTTGTATTTTGTGAAAAATTTAATGTTTCATCTAATTTTAGTATTTAATCATAAACAACTAATATAATTGTGACTACTCAGGAGCCAGGAGTCAGAATTCAGGAGTCAGAATGAAAATATTTCATTCCAATTGAGTTATGTTCTCCCATGATTTAGCCATAGATCTTGGAACAGCCAACACCCTTGTTTATGTAAAGGGCAGAGGGATTGTCTTGGACGAATCCTCCGTTGTGGCTGTTAAAAATGATGAAAGAGGCGTCAGCAATGTATTGGCCGTAGGCACTGAAGCCAAAAAGATGCTGGGCCGGACCCCGGAAAATATTGTAGCTATCCGCCCTATGAAGGATGGGGTTATTGCGGATTTTGACGTTACAGAAGCAATGCTTCGTTATTTCATAAGAAAGGTTCATGACAGAAGGATGCTTGTCAGACCCCGCATCATTATCTGTGTGCCCAGTGGGATTACGCCCGTTGAAAAGAGGGCTGTACGTGAATCTGCCGAGTCAGCCGGAGCAAGGCAAGTGTATTTTATAGAGGAACCAATGGCCGCTGCCATAGGGGCTGGACTTCCCGTTACAGAACCGGCCGGGAACATGGTGGTTGACATAGGCGGTGGTACCACAGAAGTTGCGGTTATCTCCCTTGGGGGGATAGTTTATGTCAAGTCCGTAAGGGTTGCTGGCGACAAGATGGATGAGGCCATATTGCAGCATATCAAGAAAAACTATAATCTTTTAATAGGAATTGGTTCAGCAGAGACCATCAAGAAAGAGATTGGCAATGCCTTTTCGAGCGATCATGTGGATATCATTGAAGTCAAAGGACGAGACCTGGTCTCCGGGATTCCGAAGATCTTGACCATAGACTCAGATGAGATAAGAGAGGCCATTTCAGAGCAGGTGGAAACAATTGTTGAAACCATTCACATTGCTCTGGAGCAGACACCTCCTGAACTGGCTGCCGATATTGTGGATAGGGGGATTGTATTGACCGGCGGTGGTTCATTACTGAAGAATCTGGATGTACTGTTAAGAGAGGCAACACAATGTCCAGTAATTATTACCGAAGATCCTCTTTATTCGGTGGTTCAAGGTGCGGGAAAGGTCCTCGAAAATTTATCAATCCTAAAAAATGTTACAATCGACTAATATCATATCAACAGAGAATCCTGGCCCATAGGACCATGCTTTTGTTTGCCTCTTAAATGGGCTTTCCAGAAAACCGAACAAGTTAAAAGTGCCTAAAGTGATCTAAAGTGCCTAAAGTTATGAAACCCTTATGGGTGAGGATGAAAGAGCCACAGTGGAAATCCTAAAAACATATCGTGATGTCATGGTGGACTTATGATTTGCCCAAAATGTAAATTCGAGCAGACCGATGGGAACAAGGAATGTACAAAGTGCGGAATTATTTTCGAGAAATACCGAGATCCCGGGGGAGAAGAACCGAAGCCAAAGCCAGCACCATTGGAAGAGGTCATTAAGACGGTGGAGGAGGAATCTCTTTTCAAGAGCTTGTTCTTCAATGTGGAACTCGTTATTAACCCTTTTTATTTCGGCGGGAGGGTTCTTATTTTCCTGATAATCCTCGTTTGGGGATGGAAATTTGCTTACTGCCCTGTGGCAAGCAATTGCGTACTTGAAAGTTTTTTGCATCTCGTAAACCTTCCTTTTCATGAAGCAGGTCACGTCATCTTTCGTATATTCGGCAGGTACATGATGACACTTGGGGGGAGCCTTGGGCAACTTTTGATGCCGTTGGTATGTCTTGCAGCTCTTATTCTTACGAGGAAAGATTCCTATGGAGCTTCGGTCTGTTTGTGGTGGTTCGGGATAAATTTCATAGACCTTGCTCCTTATATTAATGACGCCAGGGCTGGAGTATTACCGCTTTTGGGCGGCAATACCGGACGTAATTCACCATATGGGTTCCATGACTGGGAATACATTCTCAACGAATTGGGATATCTCCGTTATGACCACTTAGTGGCCGGGATTGCTCATAAGGTTGGTATTGTTGTGATGGTCATTGCTTTATTATGGGGTGGGTATTTACTCTTCAGGCAGTATAAAAACCTCGATTTGTAATAATG
>CP070700.1:919053-925998 GCA_020349865.1 Desulfobacteraceae bacterium | reverse complement strand
TACTTCCAAAAATATTTCATCACCATCGAATCCCCAACCTTAAAACGGTGCAAGATGTCTGAATACTCATTTACCAGGACATACATGCAAGCTGAAGACATGTCCCAGATCCTAAATTGGTATGGTTCATCGATTACCCTAACAGAGAATTCTACACTGTATCACTGATAGATCCTTTTCGTGTGCGCTGATCTTCTCGCCGGTAGTTTGCTGGTCGTGATATATGATTCCATACGTCACCTCGCAGGTTATCGGTTTATCCCCGGATCTTTCCTTTTGGCAATAATAACAATGCATCAAAGTAAATTGTAGATAATAATACATATATAATTATATTTGTCAATAATTTTTTTATAAATTAAGTGAAGTTTATATTAGTTATATCTCTATTAATTTAACTTTTTTTGTAACAGTTTAACGTTTTGAAAAAACCAACCGTGGATTATAGGACCATGGGGACCTCATTTTCAAAAGCCGCATAAGCTGGCCGCTCGGCTGAGCTCGCCGCATGCCTCATTACATGGAACGGCTGATCGGCATTGAAATTCGGCATAGGGCACCCAGAAGGGAATCTTCATAAAAGAGGTCGCCTTCTCTGCATACCCGCCATAATCCCTGGCGGGCCTGCTCAGCACCCCTGTTCATGGCCCAGGGGGCGTTCTACGAGCTGTGTATAATTTTTGTGATGCGGCTTTTGACAAAGGCATCCCAATGGCCCTTCCCGTCTTAGTTTCAAAGAGCTAAAGTGTTACCCTTGTTTTCTTTGCCAGAGGCTATATCAGCTTCCACTCATAAGTTTGCTACCACATTCTTCCCAACTTTGACAGCGGAAAGTCACTATATATTGAGTTGGTTTTGACTTGACACACTAGATATTCATATATATTCTCACCAGATTAGGTATTCAATTGCATTGTAACCATTGGTAATAGTTTCTGCAAAAAGGAGAGAGGCAGGTGGATATTCAGCTTGAGAAGGATCTAAAAATCAGCCGGGCAAAGTTCGGTCTTTTGAAAGACATGTTGGTTCTTGTTTTCCCAGAAGTTCCTACTATTCAGAAAGATTTCCTTATTCAACTGACCCCGGATGAATTGAAGCGCGCATATATGAGTCAAGCAGCGGCTTGTCATCCTGATACCGCAGAGAAACTTGACCGGGACGAACGGAAGGCCCGACAGATGCGCTATCAGCGCTTGTCAATGGCGTATAAAGCCTTACTTCCGCACATAGAAAACATACACCAAAAAGTAAGAGAACTTGAATCCCGTCAGAAGAGCAAATCCTTAAAACAAGAATCCCCCGGCAAAACGATTCTCGCTGTCGGAGGGGCAAAGGGTGGTGTTGGGAAATCCGTGCTTGCAACTAATCTTGCGGTCGGGCTGGCCCTCCTCGGGCAGAGAGTAGTGCTGGCGGATCTCGACCTGGGCGGTGCCGACGCACACCTCCTTCTGGGAGTGAAGTCCCTTTCTACAAACTGGAACAGCTTTTTAGAGAAAAAAGCCCGAGCAATCGATAAAATCCTCACCCCCACACCCTTCGATGGTCTGAGCCTCATCGGTGGAAACTCCTCCAAATTGGGCAGCGCGAACCTTACTTACTCACAAAAAAAGAAGATTATTCGCCATCTAAAGACGCTCGAATGTGACTACATTATTGTGGATCTTGGAGGTGACACCTCATTCAATGTGCTTGACTTTTTTCTCCTCGCCGACCAGAAAATCGTTGTCACCTCGGCAGAGCCAACATCTTTTCTGGATACCTACAATTTTGTGAAGGTCTCCTTCTATCGCTTTTTGGATCGTTTTTTCACAAAACATTCAGGCCTCAAGGATTTGTGTGGTCAGATCCACGAACTTTCATTAGGCAACGCCGAGGGACCCACCCTTGAATCAGTTTTTCAGCAGGTTCGTGCTATCGATCTTTCGGCATACATCAAGCTCAAACAATATACTGAGGAATTTCACATTTCCATTGTAGCAAACATGATCGAGAACCGCAGGGACGTCAGTATTGCAGAGTCCATGCAGCGCCTTTTGAAAAAGAAATGCTTTCTCGACGTAGGGATTCTGGGTGCGATCCCTTTTGATACTGCTGTGCGTAAAGCCTCCCGCCGATTTACGCCGTTTATCGTAGACGACCCGAGATGCAAGCCTTCACAAGTTCTTAACCAGATGCTGGCAGGTATACTTTTGCTTCGTGAGCCCCAATCGATCAGGGCTGAGCTTCTCGAAAAGGCCAGGTTTATCCGCGATGACGCGAAAAATCAGATCGGTGGAAGCACTATGACGCTTGACGGCTTGACAGAGGAACAAATAAGCTTTATTTCCGACCGCGCCCCAAACCTCCGCCAGGGGTTTCAAAAAATCCTGAGGCTCGTAGCAAACTAAGTCCTTCGATTCATAAGCTCGATGACAAACCAATTCAGACTTCGGCTGAGCTCAGTCGAAGCCCTCAGGAATCAGTGCTGCCTGCGACGAGCCTTTCGGCAGTGAGGTTGTCGAGAGCCCCTCGGCCTTGAGCGACTCGACTTGAGCTCGTCGACAAGTCTCTGGGCCGAAAGGCCTCATGGTCGAACGACTCATGGCCGAGAGGATCGCCGACAAGTCTCGTCGCGTGCTCGCAATGACCGTCCATAAGACTTACGAACCCATAAATGTTGTTGTAACGCAGGATTTAAAAAAGGATGTACAGGACATAAAAAATCTTGTTTATCCTGTAATCCTGTCTGAAGATCCTTTTATTAGGTGATCTATTATCTAGAGATTAAATCGGAAACTGATTATGTCTCCATCTTTCACTTCATATTCTTTCCCTTCGAGACGCACAAGCCCTGCCTTCTTGGCCTCCTGAAATGTTCCGCAAGTCTTTAGGTCTTCAAAAGTTAACGTCTCGGCGCGGATAAAGCCTTTTTGCATGTCAGAGTGCACTGTTCCTGCGGCCTCTAAGGCCGGAGTGCCTGCTGTGATGGGCCATGCCCTCACCTCATCGGAGATAACTGTGAAAAAAGAGATACAATTTAGAAGTTGGTAGGAACTCTTTATCACCCTGTCCAGCGCAGATTCTTCGATATTATATACGTCCCGGAACTCCTCCGCCTCATCCGGTGACATAGAGGCAATGTCCATTTCAAGACGACCGCGCACGACCAACACCTCTAAGTCTTCAGGCTTCCTATCCCATTCTGGTAATGCCTCATCCTCATCGTCATTGTTAATAATGATAAGCATGGGTTTTGCGGAGAGAAAAGTAAAACCCTTCAGAACAGGTTTGGATGCAAGTTCCGGTATCTTTCGGAGAGGCTGACCGTTTTCAAGATGCTCACAGCAGGATTTGAGAAGTGAGTCTTCTTCTCCGTCCTGCTTTTTACCCCTTTTCCTGTCCAGTTCAATCCTTTCGATCCTCTTTTCCGCCACCACCAGGTCGCTAAGAACCATCTCTTCTTCAAGTTGCCAGAAATCTTGCTCAGGTGTAGCTGGGGAGCCTCCGGGTCCCTCGAAATTCCTGACCACGTGTAAGAGCGCGTCGCACGGACGGACTTGGTTCCATACGCCCCCATCAGGCTTTGAGGATATGGTCGGTATTTGGGAAGGAACAAGGTATTCTATTTTTGCACAAGTGGTTTTTTTGGGGGTGTATATTTTTGTAAGGAAATCAAGGCGTTCGTCAATAACCTTAATGGTGGCGATTCTCTGATCGCTCCGGGATGACCCGTGATCTTTTTTTTCTCCCCTTACCCCCGTAAGGGCTGCAAAAACCGTTGATTTCCCCGACTGGGGAAGTCCTACGAGGCCTAGTTT
The DNA here is from genome assembly GCA_020349865.1 of Desulfobacteraceae bacterium. The sequence continues at coordinate 922,201 of CP070700.1, read as the reverse complement.
CATTGCTTCAATAACCCTCTTTTATTGCTCTTACTTGGCTCACCGAATGGAGCCAGCAGATGAAGGTTTCAGATAATCGCTCAATTATCAATCTGAGATTATCAGCCTGACCATTAAAAATCAATGGGTAGTTACAAAAGCAATTCTCAAAATGGCCATAGATTCTTTTAAATTGATGAGTCCCCAGGAGGACTCAACCCAACGAATTTCGGCCAATGCCTGCCGAATTTGTTAGGTTTGGTCTAAACTCCACCCCTTCGCTTTCTCAATAAAACATAAATTGCCCCTGTTCCACCATCATAAGGTCTGGCCGTTGAAAAGGCCAAAACGATTTTTTTTGCAGGCCCCCGCCTCAACCAGACGGGCAGTCGCTCCTTTAATACGGGGATATTGTCCTGAGAATTCAGGCCCCTTCCATGTACAACAAGCACACATCTTAAGCCACCCCGATGACTTTGCAGGAGAAAATCCCGTATCCTGATTTCAGCCTCCTGTTTTGTAAGACCATGTAGATCCACATAATCTTGGATGGGAAACTGGCCCTTCTTAATTTTTTTCATTAATTTTCGATCAAATCCATGCACACATCCCTCTATGTATTCATCGCTGAATGTAATATCCATTTCAGCAGTTCCGCTCACCAGATCCGAGAGGTGGGCCATGGCCTCCAGTTCATCGTCTGGGGCCGGATGGGCAGGCCGGATATTGATGTTGGGTTCGCGGGCAATAATATTCCTTGATCCGTTTAGTGGTTCGACATCTGACATGGCCTCAAGGAAAGCCTGGGTTTCATCCGGCTCATCCCTGAGTTCAGACGATTTTGGCCTGGCAAGTTCCTGGACTCTTTCTTTTTTTCCCTTGTTCAGCGAAGATAAACCGTCGAATGCCGGATTGAAGATTGTGGGCTCGCTTTTTCGGGCTTTTTGCTCTTGGGAAAGTCTCTTCCTCTTTTTTCTGCGGGCCATTTTCAACACTCGCGTATATATGGGAAACTGGTGGGGAGGAAATTAGGCTTGAAATTGAAACATATTTATTATAACCACATTTTGTTAAGACGTAAATTGTTAACTTTTGTATCATGCCAATAAATTGCTGAATTCATCTATCAACCAACCACTCAATTACTGGGCGAACACTGAAGGATAAGCTATGCCGAGAATCGATGACTATAAGAAAGCGGTTGAATTAGGAAAAAAGGAACTACAGGACAAAAACCCAAAACGGATTGGAGGCCTCAGCGGCGCTGAGTTCGAGACTGGTTCCAATGGCAATGCAGTTCTAACAATGGATTTTCTAAACAGAAAGGTGTCCATTACGTGGCCTGACCTCAAAATTGCCTTTAGGGATTCCGGTGAGGAGTTGCCTATTCAGCAGCAGGTGTTACTTCTCCATTACTTGAATGGCTCCAAAGGATTGCTGGTAACCGGAGAGTGGATTGCCTATCAGGAAGTGCCTGACGGGAAATTCTATCTTGATGCATTTCTTCGAAGGGCTAAACATCCGATGGTCCAGGGCTTTGGAAACCAACCTGAGTTACTTGTGAATCTGGCAACGGAGGTCTATGGCGCAAGGCCCTTGGACCAGGGCGACCTTTCAGTGATAGTCCAGGCTTTACCGATGGTTCCCGTGGCATTGATTCTTTGGAAAGGGGACGAAGAATTCCCTCCAGAGGGGACCATCCTTTTTGACCGAAGTATCTCAGATATCCTTTCCGCAGAGGATATTGCATGGTTGGCTGGAATGATTATCTATCCCCTTTTGGGTATGGCTAAAGGACAGGGCTAAGGGCCTGTAGCGCAAGGCAGGAAGGGAGAACTCTGGTAACCGGTTTTGAGCGACGAAGGGAGAAAAACCATGTCGGGTGGTAAGCCATTAATTGGTGTAATTATGGGGAGTGCGTCTGATTCTGATGTGATGCAGGGTTGTATGGATGTTCTTCAGGAATTTGATATATCTTACGAAATAAGGGTGCTCTCAGCACACAGGACACCGGATCTGACAAGGGAGTATGCTGTATCGGCCGCTGATCGCGGCATTGAGGTTATTATTGCGGGGGCAGGCTGGGCAGCGCATCTGGCGGGATTCATGGCTGGCCATACGACTCTGCCGGTCATCGGTGTTCCCATTGATTCCTCGGCCTTTAAAGGGCTGGACGCCCTTTTATCCACAGTTCAAATGCCGCCTGGAATACCGGTAGCCACCGTGGCCGTGGGAAGTGGAGGGGCAATAAACGCTGGTGTTCTTGCAGCCCAAATCTTGGCCTTAAAATACCCCCCTGTTGCGAAAAAACTAAAAAACTATCGTAAAGAGCTGACAGCAAAAGCCACAGAAAAAGTGGATGCTTGGAAAAAGTAGACGAAAAGAAAAAGCCGCGTGTCATCAGTGTCTATTCCTCCCAGGATTTTCAAAATGGGATTCATAGTGCCGCTCAGTGCCTTCTGTCTGGTGGCCTAGTCGCCTATCCAACAGAGTCTTTCTATGGCCTTGCTGTGGATGCGACCAATGAAGAAGCCATTGAGCGACTTTTTTTGGTAAAAAAACGACGAACCAGCAGCCCGGTCTTGATCCTGATCCAGTCCGTCCAGGTGTTGGAACAATATGTGGCGCACATTCCCCAAGTTGCCCACCGACTCATTGAGGCGTTTTGGCCAGGCGGACTGACGCTGGTCTTCGACGCAGGCCCAAAGGTCTCACCCTTGCTCACTGCCGGAACTGGCAAAATCGGTATCCGGCTTTCCAGCCACCCTGTTGCCACAGCTTTGACCCGGGAGATCCAAGGCCCCATAACCGGGACCAGTGCCAATATCTCGGGCGAACCTGCCTGCCGGAATGGGGAAGAGATCTTACGTGCTTTTGGGGAAGGAGTAGATTTGATCATGGACGGTGGTCAAACGGCGGGGGAAATCGGCTCAACTGTCCTCGACGTTACCACAGATCCCCCTCTGATATTGAGGAAGGGGATGATTCGACGGGAATATCTGGAGAAATTCATTTCAGCGGTAGGCGATGACCGGACTTGAGGGCTTAGCCCCGATTCCATTTGTGGGGCTCACATCTTTAAAGCAACGAAACTGATATCAAGGAGGCCTAAACCATGTCACAGGAGGCATCCTACCTCACGATCACCGTTGACAAGAGTCATATTCTC
>CP070700.1:913015-918953 GCA_020349865.1 Desulfobacteraceae bacterium | reverse complement strand
ATCTCAAAGATTCTTTCCTTGCTCCACATTAGTTCAATAAGAATCGTGTAATATGCCTCGGCAATCTTTCTAAACAAACTCCTGCCACGCCATAGAAAGACCGTCCGGGCCACCTCCAGGCTAATGGTGCTTGCCCCCCTTGTCCTCTCGGCCGTGAGGAGATCCCTCACAGCCTGACTTAATTCAGTAAAGTCAAATCCATGGTGGGATAGAAACCTCTGGTCCTCAGCTGCCAGAACCGCCCTTTTGAGGTAAGGGGAAATCTCCTCCAGCTCCCGCCAGTGATACAAGGGCTTCTCGTAGTGATTCGCGGCGATCTTATGGTACAGAAAGCTCAAAGCCATTCTAACCGTAACGGGCGGATCTAAAAACCTCAAGAGAAACACCTGAAGCATTGTCAAGATACAGAGGATAAGAACTACCTTCAAAAGAAATCTCCAACTCCATCTCACAATCCCCCTGACCCTCTTTCGCATATTATATCGGAACAATTCCCATGCCATAGCCTTCATATCCCAGCGATTTCATAACGTAATCGTTTTCTCCGACTCACCCAGAATACCGGTTTAGATTACCACTGGCAACCTTCAAAAAGGGAAAGGCCAGAAGATTAGCAGTTGTTATCTGCACATTTTAGGCCTGATTTGACCCCAGCCTCTGAATTTGATAGGGTTATGATTACCATATGAATGCTGAAGTAAAATCAGACTGATAGCAGGTTATAACTTTGGCACGTATGTTATACATTTGGTTCACCGCTTTTTCCTACAATATGTTGTACCCATCAATAGAATCCTGACCTCGGCTGATGAGGTGATGCAGATTTCAGTCAAGCCGTAAAAACCCTAAGAAAAAGAAATACTTGACAAATCCTAACCTGACTCTCTAAAGTGGAACTGATTCAGCCGAACACAGGCAGGATTACCTCTCCTACCGACCCTCTAATTTGCATATCTGACGTAAGCTGGCGATTCTGCCTGAGTTTTTTTCCGGTAAAATAACTCTGATTTCGATGATCTCTTTCAAAATTGGATTCAGGCTTTGGGGGAAAAAGAGATGAAATGCCCAAAATGCCAGTTTGAAAACCGTGAAGGGGCGAAGTTTTGCGGTAAGTGTAGGGCAAAGCTTTTATTGGTTTGTTCTCAGTGTAATTCAGAAAACCCGCCTGACAATGTTTTTTGCGATGAGTGCGGACAGGATCTAATGGAGGAACAGAAACCAAAAGAGCTCACACCTCCGCCCGAAGGCGAGCGCAAATACGTCACTGTACTTTTCTCTGATCTGTCCGGTTATACCGCCATGTCTGATAAGCTTGATCCTGAAGAAGTCAAAGAGATTATGAGTCGGATCTTCGGGGAGATCGCACAGGTGGTAACCAAATACGAAGGCTTCATAGAGAAATTTGTTGGCGACGCAGTCATGGCCCTATTCGGTGTTCCAAAGGCCCATGAAGATGATCCGGTGCGGGCGATCCTGGCGGCCCGTGAGATACATGATCTGGTTGATGGCCTAAGCCCAGAAATAGAAAAGAAGATTGGTCAACCCATTTCCATGCACACTGGCGTCAATACCGGTCTCGTGGTCACGGGTGAAGTGGACATGGAGAAGGGAACTCATGGGGTAGCAGGAGATACCATCAATCTGGCATCCCGGCTGAGCAGTTTGGCCAAAGGCGGTGAAATTCTAGTCGGTCCAGATACCTATCGCCAGGCTGAGGGGCATTTTACGTTCGAATGCTTAGAACCCACAATGGTTAAAGGCAAGGCAGACCCAATCCAGGTTTATAAGGCATTGTCTCAAAGGGACAAACCTATCACCATACACCGCCTTTCCGGCCTAAGAGCCGAACTGATTGGTAGAAAAGCGGAAGTGGGCCAACTTATGGAGGCGGCGGAAAGCCTTAAAGAAGGAAAAGGAAGGATTTTCTCTATTTGTGGAGATGCGGGGACGGGAAAGAGCCGACTGGTGGAGGACTTCAAGGCGACGTTGGACCTGGAGGAGATTCAATGGTTCGAAGGGCATGCCTACGCCTATGCCCAGAACATCCCCTATTTCCCGTTGATTGACTTCTTGAATGGGATTTTTCACATTGAGGAGAGAGACTCATCTGAAAAGATCAGGAAAAAAATCGAGTCCGGGATCAAAGGCATTACAGGGAACAGCAGGGAGATGGTTCCCTATGTGGGCAATCTATACGCATTAACTTACCCCGAGTTGGAGGATGTAAGTGCTGAGTTATGGAAGAACCGGCTTGAAGAAGCTGTGAAGGCGATTCTCACAGCCTTGGCCAAAAGAGCGCCGACCGTCTTTTTCCTGGAAGATCTTCACTGGGCGGATCGTTCTTTTGTGGAACTGCTCCGTCGGGCATTGTTGGAAATCAGGCAGCCCGCCATTGTCCTCTGTGTTTACAGGCCCCCATTCAGTCTCTTTACCAGTCATCAACTCAACAGTGTCAACAAACTCTATCATGAAATCCGGCTCCAGGACCTATCACTCTCCGATGCCCAGGATATGCTGGCATCACTCCTCGGGACAGAGAACATACCTTCAGAGCTGAAGAGATGGGTTCAGAACAAGGCAGAAGGCAATCCCTTTTACCTGGAAGAATTGGTCAATACGTTGATTGAGTCTGAGGCCATGATTCAAGAAAACGGTGGCTGGAAGATCACGAGGCCGATTGCGGAAACGAACATATCCTCTTCGATTCACGGCCTGATCTCAGGCAGGCTGGACCGTCTGGAAAAAGAGACAAAACGGATCCTTCAAGAGGCATCGGTGATTGGCAGGGCCTTTCTTTACGAGATTCTAATAAAGGTTTCAGAACTTGACGATCGTATTGATCGGGGACTCAGCACCCTGGAACGGCTCGACCTGATTCGAACCCGTTCATTTGAACCGGACCTGGAGTATATGTTCAAGCACCCGCTCACCCAGGAGGTCGTTTACAATGGCCTTCTCAAGAAAGAGCGCCAGGAGATCCACGAACAGGTCGCCCAGGTGATGGAACGCCTTTTTGAAGATCGGCTGTCGGAGTTTTACGAGGCCCTGGCCTATCATTTTGCGCTGGGCAGGTCTGTGAACAAGGCAGTCGAGTACCTGGTGAAGGCCGGAGAAAAGAGTCTGGCCAGGTACGCTGTGGAAGAGGCCCACGAATACTACAAGAAAGCATATGATATCCTCGGCCCCAAAGAGAACAAGACAGAGGAGGAAAAAAGGCTGTTCACCGACATGTTGAATAGCTGGGGATATGTCTACTATTGTTTGGGAGAGTTTAAGGAATTTATCAATCTTTTCAATTCTCATAAGGCTCTGGTAGAGTCCCTGGGTGACCAGGCAAGGCTCGGGATGTTTTATGCGTGGCTCGGGATTGCCCATTATATGGCCGGCCAACAAAAAGATTCTTACGATTACCTGCGTAGTGCACTGGAGCTCGGGGAGAGGTCCGGCGCCCAAAAAGTCGTAGGCTATGCCTGCACATGGCTCACATGGGCATGCGCATTACTGGGCCTTTTCGATGAAGGGATCGGTTATGGAAAGCGGGCACAGGAGATTGCGGAAACCTTCCCTGCTGATCAATACCTCTTTTTTAAATCTCTCGCAGGAATGTGCTTTATATATTTTTGGCAAGGGAATACGAAAAAGCTTTTTGAGGGGGCAAAACGTCTCTTGGACTATGGCGAAAAAACCGCAAATAGTAGAAGTAAAGTCTTCGGACATTTTATAAATGCAGCCGGTCATTTGGCCACGGGAGATATGGCATTATGTCGAAAAGAAAGTGAAAAGACTGTTGGAGCTGCATTAGATCCCTTCTATTTGCAGTTTGGAAAGCTTACATTAGGGCAGTCTTATTTCTTCGATGGTCAACTGCAGGAGGCGGAAGGCACATTTGAATTGCTCTTAAATTTTTGTGAGAAACGTGGAGTAGGGTCTCTATCGGGATTCGCCAATTTGTTCGTATCAACTATCCTAATTGCGAAAGGCAATATGAAGCAGGGGTTTAGAAAGTTTGAAGAGACACAAGAGGTCCTGCTAAAAAGCCATATGAAATTAGGCTATGCCCAATCAGAGTATATTCTTGGGGTGGTGTATACACAGTTTATAACAGGACCTTCTCCCGGCTTAGCAACCTTGGCCAAGAACATCGGCTTTATAGTAAAAAACGCACCCTTTGCCGAAAAAAAAGCGGAACAACATTTCAACAAAGCCATTGAGCTTCTTAGAAAAATGGGAGCAAAAGGAATTCTTGGACAGGCTCTTTTAGGTCTAGGCCAGTTATACAAAGCGAAAAAGAGAAACGAACAGGCCCGTGAATGTTTTAGCGAAGCTGTACATCTTTTCACAGAATGCGATGCTCACATATATCTGAAACAAGTAAAAGGCGCTTTGACATCTTTAGAATAAGCCGGGATATATCTTTCCATTATCATAACAAACCTTCATAAGCTTGGAGGTTATATATTCTATGAAGTGCCCAAAATGCCGGACTGAAAATCCTGGCTTTCCCGGTTGGAGAGTCGGTTTAGGGTCACCTGACTGTGATAGGATTTCCCACCCCAGCTATGCACAAACTCCGGGCGGTAAGTGAATATCATTAGGACAGGGAGGGAGGTGATAAGAGATGAAATACCACTTTACGGGGAACATAACCATAGAAGGCGTTATCGAAGCCGATAATGAAAAAGACGCAGAACGACGAAGCCAAGCCCTCTCCGAGGTAGTAATATCTAAAGGGTTTAACGTAGACAAAGCCACCACTCAAGTCTACCGGGATATTAAACCGGAAGAGATCCACGACATGACGGTGCGCATGAACATAGGCAAGATTAAAAGGATTTATGAGAAACAATATTTGCTTCATAGGCTAGAAATCGAAAAGAGTGAGTAACCCCACCCCCCCACGAGGGGGTATACCAAGAGGGGGAGGGCTTTCTTTTTGGGTCCCCTCTTTGCCCTCCCCCTTTGGCAATAAGGGATTTCCTTTTTTAGATAACCACTTAGTATCAAAAGAAAAACAGGACACAAAAGCTAACTTAAGGAGGTGTTATGAGGCCCATTCAACTTGACGACCACCGAAAACCACGTAACCTATCCCCGAGAATAGAACCCAAAGAGGAATATGCTGAGTGTTTGGTGGTAGAAATCGTGTTCTAATGTCCATATATTGTATAGCTTCCGTCGATTGCTTCGCTTTTGTATTCTGCTATTAATGATAAGTCATCACACCCCCAGAAAACTTTCCAATAGTGTTTGTAATCGTTAATCCCAACTTGGTGAGTTCGGTTTATACCAGTGAGCTATCCATTCATGAAAAAAAGCCCCGGAGCTCTTCGTGCGGGATACTTACAAACCGCCTCCCAACCTCACGACTGTGAGAAACTCCAGGGCCTCTATTTTGATTTGTGTTTCTTGTTGGGCTATCCCTTCAAATTTGTAATTACCCTGTAACGTTCCCTTGGATATTTTATATCTTATGTCCTAATCTGTTAAGTCTAAATCTTGGGGTACATCTAGGGCGCATTTTCCTTTACAATCTGCTAGAATGTAGCGAGATTAAGCAACCTAACCCCTTGAAATCCTTAACGGGCGCATATTTGAATACATCTTTCACGCCGACAACACCGGTTCAAATCCGGTTGGGGACGCCAGTTCTGCATTCACAAGGCTTGGCTGTAACATCAGTCAGGCTTTTTCCCTTTGGGGGCATTTCTCTGGTAATTTCTTCCTTAACATGGGGTTAGCTGCTATCTCGGCTAACCCCTTTTCCTTTTTGAGGTATCCTTCCCCTATCTTTCAGAAGTTGCTTTAGAAACAACGTCCCCTTTTAATGAGCAAGAGCAGAATTGACCCGTTCCCCTTGTCAGGATACAATCAGTCGTAGACTTTGGGAATTGAGTGACGTTGACGACTCGATCCGTTTTTTGCTATACAAATCCTGGTT
>CP070700.1:905683-912915 GCA_020349865.1 Desulfobacteraceae bacterium | reverse complement strand
CCGTAGACTATCTGGCCAAACCTTTTGACGGCCGCGAACTGCTCGAGAAAATCCGCAAAATCCTTGAAGGCGTTTCATTACATCTCTCCCACGATAAAGAATCTTTCAAAACTCAGGACTTCGAAATGGTAAAAAGTCCTGTCATGAGAGAGCTTAATGACCTTATTAAAAGGGTTGCCGCAAGTGACGTCAATGTACTGATTCTTGGTGAAAGCGGGGTGGGAAAAGAATATGCCGCCCGCCTGATTCATCAAATGAGTCCTCGTCGGGATCAGCCCCTTGTTGTTGTGGATTGCAGCTCCACACCCGCAGGGCTTTTGGAAAGCGAGCTTTTCGGACATGTGAAGGGTTCTTTCACACACGCCATTCGCGACAAAAGAGGGCTGATCGAAACGGCAGATGGTGGGACGCTTTTTTTAGATGAAATCGGCAATGTGTCCCCTGAAATGCAAACCCGTCTTCTCCGCTTTTTGGAAGATCGGAAGATAAGGAGAATAGGCTCGGTCCGTGAAAAAACGGTCGATTGTCGTATTATCTCGGCTACCAATACGGACTTACTCAGAGATATAGAAGAAGGACGTTTCCGGGAGGATCTCTATTATAGGCTCCGAGTTGTAACTCTAAAAATCCCTCTTCTTCGGGAGAGAAAAGAAGATATCCCACTTTTATCACAACATTTTGTGGAGGAGTTTTGTAAGAAACATGAGGTTTCAACGGTCAAGATCCTACCGGAGACAATCAAATGGCTCAGCGATTACCCTTGGCCGGGAAATGTTCGGGAACTCAAGAACGCTTTGGAGGCTGGCGTTGTTTTATGCAAAGACTGCGTTTTGCGTCCGAGTGACCTCTATCTTACCGGACTTCCGGAGATTCCCGGTGCTGTTTCATCTGAAAATGACTCTTTTTCTTTGGAAGAGAGCGAGCGCAATGCGATCATTCGCGCTTTGAAACAGACGGGAGGGGTGCAAAAGAATGCAGCCAAATTGTTGGGAATCAGCCGCAGGGCCATCCATTACAAGATAAAAAAATTTGAAATTGATTCATCCGCTCTTCGATCCAACGGTGATAAATCTCACTAAAGTAACAGTTTAACTATTTGAAAATAGTGCCAAAAGGGCCTTTGAAGAGACACCCACGGCAGTATGGTTTAATGATGATTTTTTCAAAGCGCTAAACTGTTACTCACTAAATATTGATGAACGCGCGTTTGATTGGCATTGGCAGCCTTTGGTAATTAAGGGGTGTTGAAGGTGAGAAAAGACAAATCGAAGAGGTTCCCCATACCGTTTTCAGAAAATTCACCAACACTTCCTCCTGAAAAAGAAAATTCCGTAAGTGAAAGCATTTTCACAGCCTGTGAGAGGCTTTCCAGTGAACGGTACCAAGCCTTTGTGGAGAATATTGAAGAGGGCATATACGAATTAGACATTCATGGCAACTTTCTGTATTTCAATGATTCCCTGTGCAAAATTTTTGGATACCCGAGAGAGGAGATCCAGTTCCAAAATTTTGCCAAATTTATGGATGAAGAACAGGCCAAGCGAGGATTTGATGCGTTTAGCACAATGTATCAGACCGGCCAGGGCGTTTCCGACCTCATTTGGAAAATAATCAGAAAAGATGAAAAGTTGAGTATTATTGAACTATCAGCAAATCTTATTACCAACAAAAAGGGAGAAAAGATTGGATTTCGTGGTATTGCGCGGGATATCACCGACAAGTTCAATGCCCAAAGAGCATTAAAAAAATCAGAAAGGCGTTACAGAACCCTCCTTGATTTTGTTCCGTTCCCTTTAGTGGTTTTTACCCTGGATGGACGTGTTTCGTATTTAAATCAGGCATTTACGGAAAAGTTTGGCTGGACCCTTGCGGAACTGGAGGGGAAGACAATCCCTTATGTCCCGCCGGGCCTAGAACGGGAAACAAAGGAAAACATCAAAAAGTTGTTCGAAGATAAGATTATTATGCGTCAGGAAACTCAGCGACTGACAAAGGACGGTCAGGTTTTGGATGTGAGCTTTAGGGCTGCCGTTTATTCTGAAACCGAAGAAATTCCTTCCGGGGAACTGGTTATTCTCCGGGATATTACCCATGAAAAAAGGATCGCACGTAACAATGAGGCCCTTTTACGAATCAGTATGGCCCTCCCGAAGTATCCCGATCTCGAGGGGCTTCTGGATTACGTCAGTGATGAGATCAAACGTATCATGCAGGCCGAGGGGGCCTTGGTTATACTATTAGATGAGGAAAAGAACGAGCTTTTCTTTAAGTCCGCAGCCCATGATGATTCAGCAACAGAAAGAAGGATGAAGGAGGTCCGTTTTCCTGCCGACAAGGGCGTTTCCGGAAAGGTCATCCGGACTGGCAAGCCCTACATAGTTATGGATACTTCAAAAGATCCTGATTTTTATTCTGTGGTGGATACCCAGGTTGGATTCAGGACCTTGAATCTATTGGATGTGCCCTTGAAAACTAAGGACAGGATCATTGGGGTTTTGTGCGCTATGAACAAAAAGAAGGGTAAGTTTGACAGGACAGACGTTGAATTATTAAATATGATCGCAGGTACCGTTGCTCTTTCCATTGAAAATGCAAAGTTTTCAGAACAGTTAAAAGAAACCTATAATGAGGTCGCGAGCCTCAACCGGGCAAAAGACAAGGTTATAAACCATCTCTCACATGAACTGAGAACCCCTCTATCAATTCTCGGCGCTTCCCTGAACATTCTGTCGAAAAGGCTTTCCTCCGTACCACGGGACACATGGGAACCTACTGTCGAAAGGGCACAGCGAAATCTTGACCGAATATTAGAGATGCAGTACGAAGTTGAAGATATCATGAGGGACAAACATTATGAAACTCATCACCTGGTTTCATGGTTGTTAGATGAATGTGCTGATGAACTGGAGTCTCTTTTTGCCGAAGAGCTTGGGGAAGGCCGGGTGGTTGAAAAAATCAGAAGTCGGATTGATGAAATATTCGGTGAAACCGAGAGTCCGCCTCAAGATATTTTTCTTGATCAATTTGTGCGGGGGATCCTTGATGAGATAAGGCCACTATATTCTCATCGCAAGGTGGAGCTTTTAACCCAGTTTGAAATTACCCCGGCCATCAAAATCCCGATCGACCCACTGAGAAAGGTGGTAGTCGGGCTAATTAAAAACGCCCTGGAAAACACGCCGGATGAGGGCAAAATAGAGGTCGTGGTCCAAAACAGAGGAAAAGGAGCTGAACTGGTGGTCCACGATTATGGTGTCGGTATCACTGCTGATAATCAGAGGCGCATTTTTGAGGGTTTTTTTGCAACGCAAGACACCATGGATTATTCGTCCAGGCGACCTTATGATTTCAATGCCGGTGGAAAGGGGGCCGACCTACTGCGCATGAAGATTTTTTCTGAACGCTATAACTTCAAAATCCATATGACCTCTTCAAGGTGCCGCCATATACCTGGTGAAAAAGACATCTGCCCCGGAAGAATAAGCAATTGTGATTATTGTAAAGAAAAGGAGGACTGTTGCGGATCTGGGGGAACTGTATTTTCAGTCTATTTTCCACCAGCGTCTGAGGGGAACAGTCTCACAGGGAACACTGACTAGTGCCCACACGTAAATGGCTATTTTCCACAATCGCTGCGCCTGCCCTGTGGAATGCGGAGCATATTTCTCTGGGGTGGTTAAAATCCTCATCTTCCCCTGCGGGGCGTAGGCCCTCCCGTCCGGCCTGTAAGCCCTACGGGTTGGAAGCGGGGCCAGAGGCTTGACCTTGAGAAAACTAGCTCATTTGTGGATGGACACTAATTAAATATCCTCAATAATATATGGCACGGAGCTTACCATGGATGATGTAGTTCGGGCTTCCATTTTCAACCGGGTGGCAAAAGAAGGTTATGCAAGGAAGTTAGGGATTAAACTAATTGAATTGAAGCCCGGGTATGCCATCGTCGAAATGGTTTCCCATAAGGATGATACCAATATCTTTGGCATGGTCCATGGGGGCGCTATATTTTCCTTAATGGACGAGGCCTTTCAGGTTTCATGCAATTCCCACGGCACAGTAGCCGTAGCCCTTTCAGTAAATGTGGTCTACCATAATCCTCCAGAAGGGAGGAAGAAGCTCCGGGCAGAATCCAGAGAAATTCATTGCTCCCAAAAGACAGCCACCTATGAAATAAAAGTCAAGGACGAAAATGGCAACCTGATTGCATCATGTCAGGCCCTCGCATATAGAAAAAAAGATAAGTTGCCCTTTTTGGATGATAAATCGTAACTTTATTTGTGGACCACCTACCTTATGCCTTTGATTATGCGTTAAAAAGACACAATCCACTTAATACCTCACTGACAATCTACCCCCATTTACAATGAGTAATCCTAAACGCTGCTAACACAACGGCCAAAAGCATTATACTCGCACCATAGCACGTCATCTGTGCCTATGCTTGTCTCCGTCAAGGATCGCCTGACTGTATCGGCCCGTTCATCGTACTGGTATGTTATAGAAGTTCACCTCTAACTGATGAATTGCAGGCAAGGGTGAGCGGTTTCAGGTGAAATTTTTCGAAATATTTAAATGGCCTGTAAAAATGATGTGGAATTTTTTGATCATCTTGTTGACAAAAGCCAGAAATTTCAATATTTTTATTCATTAAGACTTTTTTGGATCCTTGAAATCGGGTCAAGCCCCAATCTGGTTGGCAGAAGACCCACGCACAGAAATGGCCCTGAAGAATAAGATTGATTTTAAACACATAGAAAGATACCTTTGAAAAAAGAACTCCTAATCACCAGAAAATCTATTGAGAAACGAATAAGGGAACTCGCCAATCAAATATCCTCTGATTATCAAGGGAGGGAACCTGTCTTAATTGGGGTTTTAAATGGTGTGGTCTTTTTCTTTGCAGATCTGGTTAGAGAACTCAGTATACCCGCTAAGTTTGATTTTGTCAGGGCAGCCAGCTATGGTTCGGGGATGACGTCCAGCCGAAGTATCCGGTTGACAAAAGATGTGGAAATCCCAGTCCAGGGTGAATCGGTGATTCTGGTTGAAGATATTGTGGATACTGGTCTGACTTTGACACATATTATTAAGCAAGTGGAACGTAAGGGTCCTGAATCCCTCAGGATCTGTTCGTTAATTGAGAAGCTTGAGCGCCAAGATATAAATGTCCCCATTGATTATTGTGGTTTCCGGATAAAGGAAGGGTTTATTGTGGGCTACGGACTTGACTTTGATGAGAAATACAGAAATCTGCCGGATCTTTATGTACTGAAAGAAGATGCAACTGTTATCTCCAACAGGAGGGTGACATGATCATCCAATGTGAAAAGTGCCGAACAAAGTTTAACGTCGACGAATCCCTACTTAAAAATGAAGGTTCAAAGGTCAGATGCTCTCTCTGCAAATATACCTTTGTGGCATACCCGCCGGAACAGGAATACTTAGAAGAGAGGGAGACCATTGCCTTTAATAAAGAAGAGATAGAAAATACCGTGGTCCAGGATTCCCCCGGGGTTATACACGAAAAAGAAAGTGAGGCAAGGCTGGAAGATCAGGCGATCCTGTTTGATAATGCCTTCGAAGAGCCTCTGGAAGATCAAATGGATGAGAGTGCCGTATTGTCAGATGATTCTCATGGTCGCGTGGAGGAAGAAATGACTGGTGCTGAACAGCCTCTTGAACCAGCACCTATGAAGAAGGAGACTCCTAAAAAGATGCCCCGAAGACCACATTTATTGCCGATCCTTCTTGTGATCGTCCTTATCCTCATAGGAGCAACTGCTGCAATATTCCTTTGGGTCCCTGACCTTATTCCAGATTCTCTGTCAATGCTCAAGCCAGCAAAAAAACAGGAAATAGCAGATATGGGTGTCCGCCGTCTCTCATTCAAATCAGTAACTGGCTCTTTCGTTAATTCAGAAAATTTAGGAAATCTATTTGTGATTCGAGGGGTGGTAACCAACGACTATCCAAAGAGCCGGAGTTTTATTCTGATCAAAGGGAGCATACTGGATGATAAGGGGCAGGTAGTGAAGAGAAAACTGGCTTATGCGGGCAACAACTTTAAGGAAGAAGAGATCAAGTCATTACCCCTTGATAAAATCAACCAGGCCATGAAAAATCGGTATGGCATGGGCAGGAAAAACGTTAATATTGCTTCTGGCGCAAACATTCCGTTTACTATCGTCTTTGAGAATCTGCCCAAGAATTTGAGCGAATTCACCGTGGAGGCGGTAAGTTCATCTCCTGGTACCAAATAGTCAAGTATGATTTTTCAGCTGATAAACACAACAAAGGGGCATAATGCCCCTTTCTTATTACTCAGGAACCCACATGAATAGTGGAAAAGGGATAGATAGTACAGTGGTTTCCTATAACTCGAAGAACATAATTCGGGCACTGTTCATGTTGGGTCTTGTTCTGCTGATAGGTACCATGGGATATATGGGCATAGAGGGATGGTCACCGATAGATTCCTTATACATGACTATTATAACCATTACCACGGTTGGATTCAAAGAAGTACACGATGTATCACCGCCAGGGCAGGTCTTTACCGTCTTTCTCATTTTCATGGGCATGGGAATTATCGCATACGCTCTCGGCATGGTGGCACAGATTATGGTAGAGTTACAAGTCAGATCCATTTTGGGGAGGAGAAAATTGGGGCTAAAAATAAAATCTATAAAAAATCATTACATCATATGCGGGTACGGGCGTATCGGTAGGATCATCTCGCAGGAACTAAAAGCCAACGGAATTCCCCTGCTGGTTATCGACAACAACTCCGATTCAAAACAGGTTCTCGATCAACAAGATATTCCCTACGTTATAGATGATGCAACCAGTGAGGATGTCCTGTTAGAAGCTGGTATTGAAAGGGCCAAGGGATTAGTTTCAGTAGTTTTATCCGATGCTGACAATCTCTTTATTACAATGACGGCACGAGGCCTGAATCCCGACTTATTTATACTTGCGCGGGCCGATGAGGAGCATACAAATAAGAAGCTCTTGAGAGCCGGGGCGAACAGGGTGGTTTTACCTTACCTGATTGGCGGACGAAAGATGGCACATACCATTACAAAGCCGGCAGTGACAGATTTTCTGGAATTGACTGTCCATGATAAAGACATTGATCTGGAGATGGGAGAGTTACTGGTGAATCAGCGGTCAAGGTTAAATGGGGTAACCTTGACCGATTCAGGGATACGGCAGGAAATGAATGTAATAAT
>CP070700.1:895619-905583 GCA_020349865.1 Desulfobacteraceae bacterium | reverse complement strand
TTTCAGAAGGACCGCAACACAAATTCTTAAAAGCTTGTCGAACGCCCCCTTGGCCTTGAACAGGGGCGTGGAGCAGGCAGAGAGGACTACTGTTATAAAGCAGTCTATCTTATGGGGCTGTCCTGGGTTGAGTTTTAAGGCCAATCTGCCGTTCAATGGAATGATGCAGTTTTTTGCGGCCCTTCTGAAAGAGATACCCACGGCCCTTTTTGCACTATTTTCAAAGCACTAAACTGTTACCTATTTTTAAAGAGTGAACAGAGGAAAGGAATTGAAATAGAAATCATGCCGCAAGCACATATTATTGGTACGGGTTCCGCAACCCCTGAAAGAATACTGTCGAATAAAGACCTTGAAAACATCGTTGATACCAGCGATGAATGGATTACCCGGCGTACGGGAATCAAGGAAAGGCGCATCTCGTCAAAAGAAAAAAATGAAAGCACCACGGATCTGGCCACCAGGGCATCTTTAAAAGCCATGGAAATGGCCGGGATATCCGCAGGGAGCATTGACATGATAGTCGTGGGAACGGTGACATCTGATCGTCCTTTCCCTTCTGCGGCCTGCATGGTTCAGGAAGCGCTTAATGCGCAAAATGCTGCCGCGTTTGACGTGTCGGCAGGGTGTTCTGGTTTCCTGTATGCCCTCGCCGTGGCCAACAATGCCATCCAGTGTGAGACATGTGGGACAGCACTCGTTGTGGGAGTGGAAAGACTTTCCTCCATTCTTAACTGGCAAGATCGTGGTACCTGCGTGCTGTTGGGTGACGGGGCCGGCGCAATTGTACTTACTTCGAAGAAAGACCAAGGGGGGGTTCTGTCGACTCATTTGAAATCAGACGGAACACTCTGGGATCTCCTCTATTCTTCGTACGGGAACTCATATATACCTAAAACCTTGCAGGCCATGGACATTAAGCCTTTTCACATACATATGGATGGGAACCGGCTTTTTAAGAAGGCAATTAAGTGGCTGTGTTCAATTTCTAACGAGGCATTGCGACACAACTCGCTTGCTATCGACGACATTGGACTTTTAGTCCCTCACCAGGCCAATATCAGGATAATCCAGGCCATGGCAAAGAACCTGCCCATTTCCATGGAGAGAGTGTATACGAACATCCATAGATACGGGAATACTTCCTCGGCATCCATTCCGATCGCACTGGATGAGGCCAATCGTGAAGGTCTGCTGAGAAAAGGCGAAAAAGTGCTTCTTGTCAGCTTTGGGGCAGGATTAACCTGGGGTTCCTCAATATTAAGCTGGTCCTTTTAGCCCATGACGGCAACTTTTCCCGCCGGTTGATTTCAGTCATCTTGTCGGGGTCCCGAAAACCCTCCCACTACTTTGTTCTAACGTAACACTTTAGCTCTTTAAAAATAAGACAGGAAGGGCCATGGGGATCTCTTTTTCAAAAGCCGCATCACAAAAAATATACAAAGCTCGTGGAACGCCCCCTGGGCCTTGAACAGGGGAGGGGAGCAGGCAGAGAAGGCGACCTCTTTTATGAAGGTTCCCTTCTGGGGCTGTCCTGGGCTGAATTTAAGGGCCGATCTGCCGTTCCATGCAATGAGGCCGGTTTATGCGGCTTTTGAAAAAGAGATCGCCATGGCCCTACAATCCACAGTTGGTTTTTTCAAAATGCTAAAGTGTTACGTTCTAACCATTAGAAAAGAACTGGGTTGAATGGAATAGATCTCAAGGGCAAAAGAAGGTCCCACTTCGTTATCAAAACCCCTCTGATCATGAATACTTCCCTTGATTTTTTTTAACGGCAGAAATTAGAAAACCTCCCAGGGCGGCCATCACTGCACTGATAATAAACGCATGGTCGTAACCGCCTGTGCTGTCGCGGAGTATACCGGTTACCCAGTGCACCAAGATGGCGCCCAGGCCATAGAAAGGGGTCCACGCTCCGATCACTGTTCCCATAACCTCTTTTGGGAAGCAGTCCCCGGCGTAGGCACCATACATGGGCCAGATTGCGCCATAAAAAACTGCCATGATCCCAACAAACACGGAGAGCATAACCCATGAACTTCCACTTAGGAGGATGCCGGCAAGACAGGCGGTAATGAAAGAATTTGAAATAATGATGGTCGTTTTTCGGCCAAGGTAATCGGACAGGGGCAGAATTGTCAAAACACCCACGACCTGGCATATTCCGTGTATTGTGGCCAAAAGGCTTGCCTTTTCCAGTGGCAAACCTATCTGGTACTTCGCGTAATCTACCATAAACGTCGTGATTCCATAAAGGCTGAACGCAATAGAAAAGTAGGACATTCCAGTAAGCCAGAAGGTTTTATCCTTAAAAACGTTAGAAAAAAGCCCACGCTCAGGATGACTTCCCTTGACTGGTTCTACGGGTAAGTCGGCTTCTTTTTGGCCCCAGGGCAAATACCCGGCTGATTCAGGATCGCTTCTCAGTAGCAGACCGTTTGCCACGACCATCAACAACGCTCCAGTCCCCAAAAAATACCAGGAATAGCGCCAGCTGAAGTGATTTACGATCCAGGGAAAAACTACCCCCATAGTGGCAAACCCCAGGCCATAACCTGTTGAAAGTATGCCCAAGGATAGGCCTCTGCGTTTTGGGGCGTACCACCGTTGAACTACCGTAATGATAGGTGTCCACATGCCGGTGGCGCCAAGCCCCACAATGGCATAAAAAAGGCATGCCATCCAAACTGATTCAATTGTTCCCATCAGAAAAACACCAGCGCCGAGGATGAAGGTGCAGGTTGTAATGACATAACGAGCACCAAACCGGTCGGTAAGATAACCGGTAACGGGTGTCAGGGTAATATAGGAAAAGAGGTAGGCATTGAAAATAGTTCCACCCGCTGTTCGACTAAGACCCAGGTCCTTGATCATCTCGGGAAGCACAACGCCATAGCCAAGGCGGACAGAATAATTAATGAAAAGGTTTACAAAACAGGTTGCAAGGATGATCCAGGCCCAATGAAATGATGCTTTTTGCGGCATGAAGTTGTCTCCTTTTTCACAGATGAGGATCGAAGTTCCTTTCTCTCAAGTTATGCCACGATTGCTACTATAAAAGCGGTAACTTTATCCCTTTGCCTCATAATGCACAAGACCTAATGACAGATTGACAATTCCTGTCTTATTCCGGTATTCCTGATCCCATGAGAAGACCTGCTCCCCCCTTTACAGAAACATTTAAAAATTTCCTCCCCCTAAAACAATACTTTGTTCAAAATCGATGGCCAATCGCCCTGGGGCTTATGTGCCTGCTCTTTGTGGACTTCCTTCAACTTCTTATACCCCTTGTAATCAAAAAGGCCATTGATCTTTTAACCATGAGAACCGCCACTGCCCAGCTACTTATTGAGCAGGGTATGCTTATTCTGGGTTTGGCGTTAATGATTGCCGTTTTTCGCTATGTATGGCGCTGTTTGTTATTTGGGCATTCCCGAAAGGTCGAGGAAGGCCTGAGGAATCGTATATACGGGCGCCTTCAAACCCTCTCGCTTTCGTTCTATCAAAAGACCAAAACCGGCGACCTGATGGCCAGGGCCATTAACGACATCAACGCGATCCGAATGGCCACCGGCATAGGCCTTGTTGCCTTGACCGACGGTCTTGTGCTGGGAATGGCCGCGATCGGCTTCATGCTTTCTATCAATGTAAAACTCACCCTCATCTCGCTGATCCCTGCACCCATCGTCATTTTACTTACCAGGATTCTTACACGGCGCATGTCTACTGGTTTTGAGAATGTTCAGAAAACATTTTCTGATCTCACCGAGCGTACTCGTGAGGCATTTGCCGGTATCCGGATTATCAAGGCCTACAACCGGGAGTCCTGGGAACATCGAAAGGTAAGGGAAGAAGGACAGCGGTATATCTCCGTAAACATGGGGTTGGCCAAAACCCTTGCTTTCTTTTTCCCTATGATGGTCATTTTTGCGAATGCGGGCCTTGCGATTGTCATCTGGTTGGGGGGGCGCCTGACTATCTTAGGTAATATCACAACCGGGGATTTTGTTGCCTTCATCAGCTACCTTAATCTCCTCGCCTGGCCCATGATGGCCATGGGATGGGTTACAAATCTTGTTCAGAGAGGCTCAGCCTCCATGCGCAGGATTAACGGCATCCTTGGAGAAGTACCAGAAATCGGAGATTCAGCCCAATCGAAACATATTCCTCAAATCATAGGAAAAATCGAGATTGAAGGGCTCTGTTTTACCCATCCTGGACAGACAGACTACGCTCTGAAAGATATCCATTTAAAAATTAAAGCAGGGGAAACAGTAGCCGTTGTAGGCCGGGTGGGCGCCGGGAAGACGACTTTACTGCACGTGATACCTCGGCTTTTGGATGCACAAACCGGGACAATTTTTGTTGATGAGCGGAATGTCCGGCAGATTCCTCTTCAAATACTGAGGAAAAACATCGGCTTTGTCACCCAGGAAGTCTTTATCTTTTCAGATACTATCCGTAACAACATCCTGTTTGGCAGAAGCGGTGTATCTCAGGACCACATGGAGGCGGTCTCGCGTGCTGCTGATATCTTTGAAGATATAAAAAATCTTGAAAAAGGGATGGACACCCTGCTGGGGGAGCGGGGGATCACGCTCTCGGGGGGTCAAAGGCAACGGCTAACCATTGCAAGGGCCCTTATACTGGACCCGCCCATCCTGATCTTGGATGATGCACTTTCTATGGTAGATACACGCACTGAAGAGAGGATTCTGAACCAGATTCTGAGTTTGAGACGAAACAAAACCAACCTGATTGTCTCCCACAGGATTTCGACGATCAGCAGGGCTGACCGGATTGTCGTGCTTGATCGTGGTGAACTTGCGGAGCAGGGGACCCATGAAAATCTTCTTGAAAAGGGTGGCATATACACAACCCTGTATGAAAAGCAGATTATCGCCGAGGAATTAGAGATGGGAGGCTGATACGAGCGAAGCGGAGTAACGTTTTATGTTTGGTGAATACGGATATATGGAAGAAGGGCAATTAGGGAAACCCTATAACTTCAAGCTCTTGAAGAGACTGGCGAAATATGCTCTTCCCTACAAAAAAATCATTTTAGCATCTCTTTTACTGACCGTCTTGATCACCCTTTTTGACCTGGCTATTCCCTATCTCACCAAGATTGCCATTGACAGGTATATCCTTTCTTCCTGGTACCGTATGGATATGGGCCGATTAAAGGGTAATGAGGCCAAGGACCTCATGAAAAAGTACGGTCATCTGCTGCGGAAAAGCAGTGACAGTTCTCAATGGTACATTTCTCACCTTGATCTGAAAAATCTGGATCCCGCTGACCTCCATGATTACAAGACTAAGAAAATTGTCACGTCAGAGCGGTTCTACAGGATCGGATCTGATGTCCGGTCAGAAGGTGTACTTGCAAAAAATGCAGAATCAATTCATGAGATTGACGATGGCTCCAAACTGATACCATACGAACTGCTCAACAGCTTCCCAGAGAAGGATATCCTGAAGATCAGAATCACTGATGTGCAGGGGGTAACATTCGTATCTCTCATAGTAATTCTTTTCCTTGTCCTCACTTTCGGGCTCAGTTATGGAGAATACTACCTCCTGGAATTCACTGGTCAGCATATGATGCAAGATATTCGCCTCAGGCTCTTCAGCAGAATGCAGTCTCAAGCAGTGCGTTTCTTCGATCGACACCCTGTGGGTCGCTTAGTCACACGCGTGACAAACGATATCGAAAACCTCAACGAGATGTTCCGATCAATTTTCATTACGGTTTTCAAGGATTTTTTTCTCCTTATAGGTATCCTTGCCGTCCTCCTCTACCTCAACTGGCGCCTGGCATTAGTCTCCTTTGTCCTTCTTCCGTTTATCTTCGGACTCACGTTTCTTTTCAGCAAACTGGCGAGGGAAGCTTTCAGGGAGCTTCGAGCCACGGTCGCAAAAATAAATGCGTTTCTTCAGGAACGCATTACGGGGATGCGTGTGATTCAGCTCTTTGCAAGGGAAAAATTCCATATGGAGACTTTCGCCCGCATTAATCATGAAAATTACCTGGCAGGCATGAAACAGATCCGTGTGTTTGCTGTCTTCATGCCGATCATGGAGCTATTCGCTTCCTTTGCCCTTGCCCTGATTATCTGGTATGGAGGCGGAAAAGTCATTTCAGAACAACTTTCCCTGGGATCGTTAGTCGCGTTCATCAGTTATATCCAGATGTTCTTCAAGCCCATACGGGACATCTCTGAAAAGTACAATATTATGCAATCGGCCATGGCCTCAGCTGAGCGTATATTCGAATTCATGGATCACCGGGAAGAGATTCCGGACCCGGAACACCCTGTTGTGCCGCCGGAAGTGAAAGGGCACCTTACTTTCAAACATGTATCGTTCGCCTATGAGAAGGTCAATCCGGTACTCCGTGATGTTTCCTTTGAGGTGAGGGCGGGGGAAACAGTTGCCATTGTGGGTGCCACAGGATCTGGTAAGACTACGCTGGTGAATCTGGTCGAGCGATTTTATGATCCGGATGAGGGAACAGTGTGTCTGGACGGTGCGGACCTCAAAAAATGGTCAAAAGATGAGCTCAGAAAGAATATCAGCCTCGTCATGCAGGATGTCTTTATTTTTTCAGGAAACTTAGGGGATAACGTATCTTTAGGCCGCAAAGATATAGATATGAGATCCCTTGAATTAGCAGCAAGGGAGGCCAATGCGCTTTCGTTTATTGAGAGGCTCCCGGATGGCTTTCACCAGGACATAGGTGAAGGTGGATCAACCCTTTCTGCCGGGGAGCGACAGCTTTTGTCCTTTGCCAGGGCCCTGGCAGCAAACCCTCGGGTACTGATCCTTGATGAGGCCACTTCCAGCGTTGACCCGGAAACCGAACGTCTCATCCAAGAGGCTATCTCACAGATGGCTGCCAGGAGAACAACTCTGGTAGTGGCCCACAGGCTCTCCACCATTAGAAATGCGGATCGCATTCTGGTCATGCATAAGGGCAGAATCCGCGAGCAGGGAACACATGAGGAGCTTATGGCTTTGGAAGGGATATATTATAAGCTCAATATGCTGAGGGAAAATTGACGGCTTCGTAAAAAGTCCATCTGCCGCTCGACAGGCTCGCGGCCCTGAGCATAGCCGAAGGGCTGCGTTGCACTTCATCCTCGCCCTGTTAAATTGGGCTCTTTGGATCCGACCGCAACATGTCATGAGGTGTCAGCAAGCCTAAAAAAAATGAGACACAAGAAAAGGCAATATTTAACAGGGTAAATCATTCCGACGTACTTCTAAGTACGCCTCATTCCTAAAGATTGTCCGCGCTTCGCTTGGACTCCCCACCCTGCGGGTGGGTCCCCGGTTTCGCGCGCCTTGCGTCTGGAGCTTTTTTCTGCGCCGTCTTTCTGATGACTTTTTACGAGAGCATCAAGATTAAAAGAATAATTGAAAGCGATTTATCTTAATTCGTTTCAAGTACTGCAGGTTATTGATTATGTGCGGTCAAGAAAACGCTGATACTCCACCATCCTGGAAAGGACATTAACGGCATTCTCCGGGGTCTGGTAAAAGACACCACTATAATGTTTGCCGTCCACTGGACGGACGACCCCTTCTCCAGTATTGGACAGGGATACACCAATGACCGGCTTCTCGTATGTCTCCATTAGCTCGACTATTCTGGCGATGTATTTTTTTTCATATTCCCGGCTAAAGGTTCCTATCTGGTCAAAAAACTCGGAAGAGACGGACTTGTCAACCTCACGGGTGGATTGGATCAACAGGCGAACAAGCTCAAGGCGGCCCACGATTCCAAGGCTTATCACCGCATCAATGCCCTCCCATTTTAGGAGCTCTTCAACAGCCACAATGGGGACCTCAAGATCATGGGTCCCCACCAGGTCTACAGGGTTTCCTTTACTCCAGAACGGTGGAAGATAACCGCCGATGGTTTTAATAATACTCTCCGGGATATCAGGAATCACAAGCCCCCTGAGATTGCACTCATCAGCAGTCACCACTCCCCATCCCCCGCCTAACGTAACAATGCCGATCCGGTTACCCCTGGGCAGAGGCAGGGACGAAAAACCGGCTGACAAATCAAGTAACTCTGTAGGAAATCTCACATCCAAAAGGCCAGCCTGCCGGCATGCGGCCCTGAATACGGAATGCTCTCCGCTCATGGAACCTGTATGGGAAGCTGCAGCAGTCCTTCCTGCACTGGTTCGCCCGCCTTTTAGAACAATCACAGGTTTCTTGCGATGTATTTTCTCAGCCATATCAAGAAAACGCCTGCCCTCTCCCACGGTCTCCAAGTACAGGATAATGATATTAGTATGGGGATCATTCTCCAGGTATTCCAGATAATCGGTGCAGGTGTACATGGCCTCGTTTCCCGACCCCACAAACAGAGAAACCCCAATCCCCTGTTGCTCCGCCCAGTGGATAAGCTGGAGGCCCAGATTCCCTGATTGTGAGACAAAGGCCACAGAACCATTTCTGGGTCTTGTATGCGATCCTGTGGCGAAAAGTTTGATATAAGGGCAAATAATCCCCATTGTATTGGGTCCCACCAATGCCAGGCCCTTTTCTCTGCAGATGGACGCAATGTGCTTCTCAAGCCGCTTCCCTGCTTCGTCCGTCTCGCTGAATCCGGAGGTGATTAACACCACCCCCTTCACCCCTTTTTCACCGCATTCCTCCAAAATCCCCGGAACAGTAAAGGCTGGCGTTGTAATAAAGGCAAGGTCAACGGTATCCGGAATATCCCGGAGCCGTTTGTAGACGGGCAGGCCGGATATTTCTTTCTCTTTTGGGTTCACAGGGAATACCTTTCCCTCAAAATGACCTGCTACAATGTTGCTGAGGATCAACTGACCCCATTTACCGAAAGTAGACGATGCACCAATAACGGCCACAGATTTGGGATTAAAAACAACCCCGAGATCTGCATGGGACTTGTTCGATTCCACACGATTACTCTGTGATGTTTCCACTTCTCATAAAATTCCTTTCCGTTCTCCCTTTACCGTTCTCAATAAGTGATAGTTTGAATGAAAGTGGTCACGGGGAACCAAAAACCTGCCCCCCAATGATCGATTACATTTGGATTTAAAAAATTGGTCTGTAAAACAGCGCACGATATTACCACAACTTCTTTTCATATCAACCTAAAATCCCTCTAAACACTTCACGTTCTTGCCAGTTCCACAGCACTTCCGAATTTTCCCGGTTTGCAAAAATAACTATAAGTGATCACAAGGTCCTTAATCTTGAAGATCAGCAAGGCTCAGTCACAAATAGCTTGATCTCCCACACATGCATTTTATACCATCGAATCGTAAGATCCTAATCTGAATGCGAGAGTCTGTTCCTCATGAAAAGATATCGCGATTTTAATAGCTATCTGAGAGACATCTTCGGAGAACGTGTCCAGAAGCTCTCCCTGGATGCAGGTCTGGGCTGCCCAAATAGGGATGGAACCATTTCCAGGAAAGGCTGTATCTTTTGTGATCCCCGGGGGTCAGGAACAGGTGCATTGATCAACCACGGTCTTTCCATCGACCAGCAGATTATCCGTGCTCGGAAGTTTGTTAAAAAGCGCTATGGGGCTAAAAAATTTATTGTCTATTTCCAATCCTTTACCAATACATATGGTACCATTCCTCACATGAAAACGCTTTATGACCAGGCGCTGGCACACGACGATATGGTAGGCCTTTCAGTAGCCACAAGACCGGATTGTGTAGACCGGCATATCTTAGAACTTTTGAGCTCTTACCAGCGAGACTATGAGGTGTGGATTGAATACGGTTTACAATCAGCCCATGACAGGACCCTCAACAGGATCAACCGCGGCCATGATGTGGACTGTTTTAAAGGGAGCGTCTTTCTGGCCAATGACTATGGATTAAACATATGTGCCCACATAATATTGGGCTTGCCTGGTGAAGACCGCGAAATGATGCTGCAAACCGCGCGTTTCATC
>CP070700.1:892919-895519 GCA_020349865.1 Desulfobacteraceae bacterium | reverse complement strand
TTCTCCGGCCATCCCGGAAGCCATCATGGCGCCTGTCCCTGACCCCAGAATGATAAGCGGGACCGGCGCACGATTTCGGGCTACCCCCAAAAAAGACGGCAAAAGACCCTGGGCGCTCATACCCGCAATCATCCTGGAAACGGCAATAAATAAGGCGTTTACCGCAGCACAGGTGCCCGACAGAATCACTATGCCCATTAAAATCCTCCCCTTCTGGCCCATAATTGCCTTGGCCGTCAGGGTATAAGGGACCGTAGTATCAACTAATTCGCCCGGTGATACGTATTTCAGGGAAACTACACCCCAAAGGCAGAATACCAAGCCAACTAAGAGGAGTCCCCCAACCATTACCTTCGCAAGATCAAAAGGCCTCGCCCGAGTTCTGTCTGTTGTCAAACCAGCCAGATCATATCCCAAAAAGAGAACAGGGGCCACAAGTACTGCCCGCGTAAGGTTGAAAGACGAATTACTGTCTGTCCCAGTTGCTGAGGGATCATTCCCCAATCCTGATAAGCCAACCGTGGACAAGAACAAGAGGCCCAAAAAGGCCACAGTGACAAAAACAAGCTGCGCTATTTCTGAAAACCTGCGGCCGACTAAATTTATTACTAACAGGAGTCCCAGCAAACAAAAAGAGAATCCCAGGTTTGGGAACCAATAAAGGAACATCTCATTGAACACATAGCCGGCCGTAGCCAGGATTCCGGTGGCTGCACAAATGGTGAACAGGACTCTTGAACCGATAGGAAGAACGATAGCCGGAATGAAACCCAGGGCCATTTTCATAAACCGGGCTTCGCCTTCCGGCCCCGGAAAAAGAGAGAATACTTTCCCGAAACTGATGACAGTAAACAGGTGAAGGAGTACAGCCGCAAGCATAAAAGCCAGGAAGGAGACTCCCGCTACCCCCATGTTATTGCCCAGCAAGGTAAGAGACTCACTGGACAACATAAGGCCAATTGCAACGGCAATGAGCAAGGCAAAGCCCATCCTATTCAATTTGACGAATGGGTCATTTTCCACCGTTTGCCCTCTCTCTATGTTCCATTAAGAGCCCAATCATAGTCGAGGTACTTAACCTTGATCTCTCCTTTATTGGACTCCAATTGCTTTTTCAGTTTCCCTTGGGCGTATTTTAGAAAGAAGCTTAAGACATCGTTGTTGAAATCCTCAGCAAACCATTTAAATATACTGCTCACATAGAGCGTTCGGTCTTCAAGGCGGTTACTATGGGGATCATTGATAAACGACCTTGTCATTTCATCCAGTTGTTGATCCAGTCTATTGCCAAGATATGGTTCGGATCTTAAAGGGGGACAACTTTTAGCTGCGCAATTTATTGCAAAATGAACCCGGGGATCCTTAAACTTCGGTCTGAGTATATTATGCTCAATGTCATCTAACGTAATAACGCCGCCATCGATACGGCAAATCTTCTTTTTCCATGGACTTTTGAATAGGCTCCCCTGGTCCTTGATGGATTTGATGCCAGGGTAACCGCCTAATATCAACTTAATGGTCCACGCGTTATAGGCATTCACGTAAAAAGCAAACTGCTCTTTATGTGACAAAGTTCCGGTATCGATTTTTTCAAGCACCGTGAGGTATTGATCTAATTTTACTTCCTCACTTTTAAAACCCCGGTAGTCCACCACGCCGTCTTTCACATATTTCCCAAGCAGCTCAACATAAATGCTGTTGTCTACGACCTGCGTTGATCTTGCTGTTGTCACCGGCGCCGTGATTAAAATAAACAACAACGCGCTAAGAAAGAGTATATACCTGCCGTTTCTCATTAAGGCTTCCTTCCACTAAGATACACCTGATATCCATTTACTGCAAATGTCCCTGTTTTTTTGACTTATTTTTAATCGTAACAGCTTGGCCCTTTTTAGACTATTTTCAAACAGCTAATCTGTTACCCTAATCGAGCGAAACAAACCCGTAGATTTTCGATAGATGTGTTGGCACACAAGGCTCGTGCAAAACTACAAAGCGTCTTTTATAACTCACCCATGTGCACTTTATAAAGTAGGCAGATATCTTTCCACATTCATCGAACGAAATCCCCCTCGATCCCCTTTTAAAAGGGGGAAGC
Source organism: Desulfobacteraceae bacterium (assembly GCA_020349865.1). The sequence continues at coordinate 893,421 of CP070700.1, read as the reverse complement.
ATAAGTCCTCCCCTTTTGTAAAGGGGAGATAGAGGGGATTTTTTAGCACCTTTTGGTTCAATTAAGGTGTTACGCTCAATCAAATTTTTTCATAACCCTTTCGATTTCACCAATCAATTGGTCCACGTTAAAAGGCTTTTCAATAAAACCATTGCATCGATTCCGCAAGGCATCTATCAGCATTTCCTTTTCTCCATAGGCTGACATTAATATTACGGGCAGTTCTTCGTAACGTTCCCGTATCTTTTTCAATAGTTCTATCCCGTCTTTTCCCGGCATAACGTAATCCGTTAAAACCATATCAATCCTATAAGTCATTGCATCCAGTTGCTCAAGTGCCTCTAAAGCACTCAAGGCTTTAAATACCTGATAACCCTTACTCCTTAATGCCCTCTTCAGCGTTTCGATCTGCACTTCTTCGTCGTCAACGACCAATATGTTCATGGTTTCTTCCCACTGTCCCCGCTTGACCATAAAACGTAAAGCCCTTCAGATTTTGCCG
>CP070700.1:888283-892819 GCA_020349865.1 Desulfobacteraceae bacterium | reverse complement strand
TGGGCAGCACAGGTATGCTGGGAAGTGAATGCAAAGAGATCCTCAGTCAAGAGCACGAGGTAATAGCACCGGACAAAAAGGAATTGGATATTATCAGCTGGGACAGGGTCATAGAAAAGCTTCAGGAAGTCTCCCCTGATGTTGTTCTCAATTGTGCCGGATTCAATGACGTGGATGCCTGTGAAACAGAAGATTTTATGGTTCGGAAAATAAATGTCGAAGGACCCAGGAACCTGGCCCAAGGATCTGCGAGGTTCGAGTGCAAGCTGGTCCATATTTCTAGCGATTATGTGTTTGACGGCCAAAAGATGATGCCACAACCATATTTTGAAGATGACACTGCAAATCCGCTATCTGCCTATGGGAAAAGTAAAATGGAAAGCGAGACGGCCGTTCGCGAGAACTCCCCTAATTTCATTATTGTTCGCACTGCCTGGCTTTATGGAATCAACGGAAAGAATTTCATCAAGTCCATTGTGAGCCAGGGCGTTCAAAAAAAAACCAACGTATTAAAGGTTGCAGATGACCAGTTTGGCTCTCCCACCTGGACCAACACGCTTGCCCTTCAGATTCGGGAATTATTGCGTTATGATGGGAGGGGAACGTATCATGCAACAGCAGAGGGCTATTGCACTCGATTTGAATGCGCCAAATATGTACTCGATAAATTGGGCATAAAGGTCTCCATTGAACCGTGCAGCATGAAAGACTATAAAGGATTAGCCAAGCGACCCGCTAATTGCCTGTTGGAGAATCGGTTGTTGAAAAAACAGAGAATCAACTTCATGCAAAATTGGAAAGAAGATCTAAACGGGTTCCTTGAGAAGTACGGGGAAGAACTTATAAAAGAGGCCAAAGCACCGTAACTCTAAGAGGCGGGCAGTATCAAACAATGAAATACCTTTTGGCCCTTCTGGGATTGCTTTACACGATCTCCCCGTACGACCTTTTTCCGGATTTGATTATTGGGTGGGGTTGGATTGATGATCTTATAGTCTTAGGTTTGCTGTGGTGGTATTTCTCTAACTACAAGAAAAAACGATATAAGTACAAAAGATATTTTCAAAAGGGTGAGAGGCCTTCTGGTGGAACAGATAAAGGGGGTTCTTTTAGGGAGGAGGAAACAACCGGATCTCGCAGTGGATTCAGTGGCAGAGCAACATCAAAAGATCCCTACACCGTGTTAGGCGTGGGAAGAGGTTCATCTGCCGAAGAGATAAAGCGGGCTTACAGGCGGCTTGCGAACAAATATCATCCGGACAAGGTAAATCACATGGGTGAAGAATTCCGTGAACTGGCCGAAAGGCGCTTTAAGGAAATACAGGAGGCATACCGGGAGCTGATGCCTAAATAGCGCGGCCTAATACGGCCCCTTCATAAATAGCTGCCTTAGCACTCCTTGGTTCCAGGCAGTCTCCGATCTGATGAGTTTCATATCCGAGGGGCGTGATTTGGTCGTAGAGCTTGCTATCAGGCCGGTTTCCAATCGTAATTATTACCCTTTCCGCCTCGATGAACTGTTCCTTTCTGTCTGTACCAATCACAACAACCCCATTGTCTTCAACTCTTGAAAGCTTACATTCGGTCATACTTACCACATGGTTCCCCTTTAGCTCTTTAATAAGGACCTTTCTTGTGATGGATTCCAGTGGCTTTCCAATTTTTGGAAGCATCTCCACAATTGTCACCGGGCATCCATTCTGTGAAAGATGGAGGGCCACCTCACATCCAGTAGGGCCTCCGCCAATCACGACGGTCCTTTTTTTCTGGACCGGGGTGGCCTCGGTTAGGACTTCTGTAAGAGGTATAACGATAGCCTTTTCAAGCCCTTGGATAGGAGGTGAGGAGGGCAGGGAGCCTGTTGCCACAATCACCACATCAGGGTTTTCTTCCTTCACCGTCTCTACAGTTACCTCGTGATTGAGATAGCACTTAACTCCGAATTTTTTGATTTGTCGCTTTTGAAACTTAATGAGATTACGCAGCTCCTTCTTATAATCCGTTATGGTGCCTAATAGCAATTGTCCTCCAAGAGTGGATTGTTTCTCGAAAAGGCTGACATCATGACCTCGTCTTGCCGCAACCCATGCCACGTTCAGGCCTCCAGGACCGCCGCCGATCACCATGACCTTTTTGGAGTTCTCAGTGTTGGAAAATGCCATCTCTTTCTCCCGGCCTAACATAGGATTGACCAGACACTCCACACGGCCTCTCCTGAAAATTGATTCCATGCAGGTGTTACATGCAATACAGATCCTTATATCATCCAAATGTCCTTCCTTAGCCTTGTTCGGCATTTCGGGATCTGCCAGCAGCCCCCTTCCTATGCAAACCAGATCGGCCTTGCCATTTTCAATAATCTCATTCGCGATCACTGGGTCATTAATCCTTCCCACGGCCATCACAGGGATATCCAGTGCCTTTTTCACTTTCTCAGCCGACTCCGATAGGCAGGCCTTTTCCATAAACATAGGCTGACAAATCCATTCAGGAGTGGCGTCATTGCCAGCCGATACCTGAACAACATCAATACCTGCGTCAACCAGGATTCTCAGAATCTTAATGCTCTCATCAACCGTGATACCATTTTCAACATATTCCTGGGCACTGATCTTGAAGGAGAGAGGAAAATCCTCACCAACCCGATTTTTGATCTCCTGGATGATCTCACGGGCAAAACGAGTCCTTCCAGTCAATTCGCCGCCATATTCATCCTCGCGGATATTGGAAAATCTCGAAAGGAATTGGTTGATCAAGTACCCATGGGCCCCGTGCATTTCTATCAATTCAAAGCCTGCCTCAATGGCCCTCTCGGCCGCATCTCCAAATTTTTTTACAAGCTCTTGGATGCCATTAATTGTAAGCGGTTCAACTTCTCCCCGGATGACAGGGCAAGGAAGAGGGGAGGGGGCAACGGGTTTTTGTTTGATCACCTTGACCGATGTCTGCCTTCCACCGTGATGGATTTGAATAGCCGGAATAGCTCCCTCCGATTTCATGGCTTGAGCGATTTTCGATAGTCCCTCCAAGAATCGTTCATCGTATATTCTGGCCTGGTGGGGTGAGACAATGCCCTCCGGTGAAACAGCACTGGCCTCCATAATTACCATAGCCGGTCCACCTGCGGCCCTGAGCCGATAATGTTCAATTGTGCGGTCGGTTATAGATCCATCATCTTCAAACAAAAAAGATGCAAGGCCCGGCATCACTATCCTGTTACTGAGTTCAATGTTTTTTATCCGGAAAGGGGAAAACAGATATTCCATAACAGTTTTACTTCTCCATGCACGCTGATGATTTTAGAAAGCACAACTAACACGACCATCCACAAAGGCACCAAGATACCAGGAAATAACATAAAGGACAAATATTTCATCATGGTATCTTAGTGCCTTGGGAGGCAATTAAATATGGTGAAAATATAAAAAATATCCTAAATCATTGTCAAACAAAAAAACCGGGAGACATTCGGGGGCCTTAAGCAATTAATTGAGCAAATTCGTTGACCCAAAGTAACTAATTCTGATATTATTCTTAACATCTATAATCGTAACACTTTAGCGTTTTGAAAAAGAGATCCCCATGGGCCTTCCTGTCCCTTTTTCAAAGAGCTAAGGTGTAACCTATAATCAAATCTATTAAGTATTCAATTGGTAATCGAAAATTTTCAATCAATAATCTGGAGAAACATGTTATGAACATCTACCTGGTGCAACATGGGAAGCCGGTATCCAAAGAAAAAGACCCGGAAAGGCCGTTGTCCGACAGTGGAAAAGATGATGTTGAAAAAATGGCCAATTTTCTCCAAAAGACTGGCATTGAAGTGAATGAGGTCTTTCATAGCGGGAAGACGAGGGCCTGTCAGACCGCTGAAATTATGATCTCCAGGCTCAATCCGGGCAAAGATCCCCAGAAAAAGGAAGGTATTTCTCCTCTGGATGACGTGAAATTAATGGCAGAGAAAATTAAACAAAGCCAGAAGGATTTAATGATCGTGGGCCATTTGCCCCATCTGGCAAAGCTTGCATCCTTTCTAACCACAGGGAGCGACTCTAATTCTGTCGTTGATTTTCAGCAGGGTGGCATAGTGTGCTTAAGGCCTGTCGAAGATAAAACGATCTGGGCAATCGCCTGGATGCTGGTACCAGAAATTATTGTGGACTAAACAATGCCAAATCGGAGTAAATTTTAAAACATCGATGAAAGGAGATTCATGGATTCATGGAATATTCAATAAGCCCGGACGGCGAGGAATTCAAAATACCCGAAGAAGACGATTATGTACAGGAATATGAAAGGCTTGAGAAGTTAGTAAAGGCCAGGAAAGAAGAAGGCTTCGAAATTGTCGTGGTCATGGGACTGGGTTTTGTGGGCGCTGTGATGGCCGGTGTAGTGGCAGATTCGGTGGATAGAAAGACAGGCCAGTCAGCCAAATTTGTAATCGGCATGCAAAGACCGAGCACCCGCAGCTTCTGGAAGATACCTCTTTTTAACCGGGGCATATCACCGATTAAGGCAGAAGACCCTGAAGTGGCC
>CP070700.1:881794-888183 GCA_020349865.1 Desulfobacteraceae bacterium | reverse complement strand
GTCATATGCAACGCCGATGAAGGCGATCCTGGCGCCTATATGGATAGATGTATTCTGGAGGGAGACCCCCACAGCGTTCTTGAAGGGATGCTCATTGCCGCACGGGCCATTGGTTCCAATGAGGGATTCATCTATGTCCGTAATGAATACCCATTGGCAGTCAAGCGACTGGTAACAGCTATCAAAGAGGCAGCGGCTTATGGGTTGCTTGGGAAAAACATCGCCGGAACGGATTTCTCATTCAACATCAAAATCTCCACCGGTGCGGGTGCGTTCGTTTGCGGCGAGTCCACAGCCCTGATGGCCTCTTTGGAGGGAAAAGTCGGCAGACCCCGGGCCAAATACATTCATACTGTAGAGAAGGGGTTTCGAAATAATCCGTCAAACCTCAATAACGTGGAAACCTATGCAAATGTCCCTGCCATAATACTAAAAGGTGCACCTTGGTTTTCCGGAATGGGTACGGCAGACAGCAAAGGGACCAAGGTCTTCAGTTTGGTTGGAAAGGTAAAAAATACCGGTCTCGTAGAAGTTCCTATGGGAATAGCTCTTAGAGAGATCGTGTTTAATATCGGAAATGGCATTCCCAGAAAGAAAAAATTCAAGGCCGTTCAAACAGGCGGCCCTTCAGGGGGCTGCATTCCTGAAATGCTCCTTGACCTGCCTGTAGATTACCAAAGGCTTGCCGAGGTTGGTTCCATAATGGGATCGGGCGGCATGATTGTTATGGATGAAGACACCTGCATGGTGGATGTGGCCCGTTACTTTTTGGATTTCCTCAAAGAGGAATCCTGCGGACAATGCAACCCCTGCCGTGAAGGGATTAAGCGGATGTTGGAGATTTTAACCGCCATCTGTGAAGGAAACGGTAAAGAAGGCGATGTCGAGCTTCTTGAAGAACTGGGAACCATGATCCAGAAATTTTCATTGTGCGGATTGGGGACATCGGCCCCCAACCCGGTACTCACCACCATACGCTACTTCCGCGATGAGTACGAGGCCCATATCAAAGACAAGAAGTGCCCGGCAGGGGTCTGTAAAGCACTTTTCCATTACGAGATTGACGAAGAAGCCTGCAATGGCTGCCATCTTTGTGCCCTCAAATGCCCACAGGAGGCCATTACCGGTGATAAGAAAAAGCCCCACGAGTTACATCAAGATGAGTGTATCAAGTGCGGCATCTGTTACGATGCCTGTAAGTTTCATGCCGTCATCGTTAAATAGTTATGAGTAATATAGTGCTCAAGAAAATGCTTCAGGGACAATTAAACCTTGTAGCAGGATGATACTACACCAACATTAGTTTCTTGATCATTTAAGACTGACGGTTTCATCAAAAGTCATGAGCTGTGGTCATTGAGAGGGAGGTAGCCTGAAGCAGTTTTATGAATATAGGTACTTATGTTACACAAGATTGCTTCGCTCCGCTCGCAATGACATGCCTTTTGACTTTTTGCGAATATATCAAGACTGAACCGGATAAAAACATTTTTTCAAAGAGATGGTAAGGATGCCGTATGATCACTTTCAAGCTCAATGGTAAAGAAGTTCAGGGAGAAGAAGGTCAATATATCCTTCAAGTTGCCAGGAAATATGGAATAGAAATTCCAACCCTGTGCCACCATGAAGCTTTAGAGCCGGCCGGAATGTGCCGTCTTTGTACGGTAGAACTTTTCGATGGCCGCAAAACCCGGTTTGTGACCGCATGCAATTATCCAATATGGGAGGGCATGGAAGTAAGCACCGACACTGACGCAGTTCATGAAGGGCGTAAACTTATTGTGGAATTATTGCTCGCCCGCTGTCCTGATGTACCCGTTATACAGGAACTTGCAGCACACTATGACATCAAAGAGCCACGTTTTAAAAAGGAGGACGATGATTGTATTCTCTGCGGGCTCTGTGTGCGCATCTGCGAGCGGATGGGAAACAGTGCCATCGGCCTGACCGGGCGTGGTGTAGATATGACAGTGGATACTCCCTTTCATATTCAGACAGATGCCTGCATGGCCTGTGGTGCCTGTGCCTTTGTCTGCCCCACGGGCCATATAAAGCTTGAAGACATAACCAAACATGCTGTTCAGCCCATCCCCTCTGAATATGATATAGGCCTTAAGGGCCGAAAACCCATATACTTTCCCTATGCGCAGGCCATACCCAACACCCCCGCCATTGACCGGACCAAATGTGTGCACTTTAAAACCGGCGGCTGTCAAATATGTTCCGCATTTTGCGGGGTGAACGCTATTGACTACGGGCAGCAGGATGAGATCATCGAATTAAATGTGGGCGCCATTGTCCTTGCCCCCGGCTTTCAGCCATTTGACCCTGGAAAGTTTAAGGCCTATGGCTATGCAAGAAATCCTAATATTGTCACCTCAATGGAGTTTGAAAGGATACTTTCTGCATCCGGCCCCACCATGGGCCATCTTGTGCGGCCTTCGGATAAAAAGGAACCTAAAAAAATCGCTTGGCTCCAATGCGTGGGCTCAAGGGATATCCACCAGTGCGACCATGGCTATTGCTCCTCAGTCTGCTGTATGTACGCAATAAAAGAGGCGGTTGTTGCAAAAGAACACGCGGGCCCTGATCTTGACTGTGCCATTTTTTTCATGGACATGCGTACCCACGGAAAGGACTTTGAGAGGTTCTGTGATGATGCCAGGGAAAAACATGGGGTTCGCTTTATTCGTTCAAGGGTCCCGGCCATCGAGTCTGTTGAAGGCAGTGATCATCTGGTCATCCCGTATGTGAACGAAAACGGGGAAACCGTAGAAGAGTCATTTGACATGGCCGTTCTTTCAGTGGGGCTGGAGACATCGCCCGAGGTTGTTGAACTTGCAAAAAGCCTCGACGTTAACCTGACCGAAGGGCAGTTCTGTGAAACCGACACCTTTCATCCTGTAGCCACCTCAAAGGAAGGCATTTACGCATGCGGAGCGTTTGTTGGCCCCAAGGACATTCCCCAGTCCGTTATTGAATCCAGCTCAGCGGCCGCAGAGGCCAGTGCCCTTTTAAGCCAGGCAAGAAACACTCTGACCAGAGAAAAAAAAGTTCCGGAAGAGAGAAACATATTCGGTGAAAGGCCCCGTATCGGCGTATTCGTGTGCCAGTGTGGCATCAATATCGGCGGAGTGGTGGATGTGCCCTCGGTGCGTGATTATGCGGTGTCACTCCCATTTGTTGAGTTTGTCACCGACAACCTCTATACCTGCTCCCAGGATACACAGGAGATTATGGCCCAGGTAATTAAGGAGAACAACCTGAACCGGATAGTGGTTGCTGCCTGCACGCCAAAAACCCATGAGCCCCTGTTCCAGGACACCCTGGTTGCTGCCGGGTTAAACAAGTATCTTTTTGAAATGACCAATATCCGCAACCAGGACTCATGGGTGCATAAGGATAGCCCTGAGCTGGCCACTGAAAAGGCAAAGGACCTGGTCCGCATGGCCGTGGCCAAGGTTGCTTTGATGGAGTCCCTTGATGAAGCCGAACTTGATATAAATCAGAGGGCACTTGTAATAGGCGGTGGCATCTCCGGCATGGCATCCGCCAAGAGCCTTTCTGATCAAGGCTACCAGGTGGCTCTTGTTGAACGGTCCGCTCATCTGGGAGGCATGGCACGCAATCTTTTCAGGACCTGGAAGGGAGAAAATGTACAGGAAAATCTGGCGGAACTCATTCAGTCGGTTGAGTCGGACAAAAACATAATAATCCATCTGGATACGGAATTATACAATGTGGAGGGATTTGTCGGAAATTTCAAAACCACCCTGAGTTCTTCCGGCAAGGAAGAGACATTTGAACATGGGGTAGCCGTTATCGCAACTGGGGCAAATGAATACCAGCCTGATGAATACCTTTATGGGGAAGATCCCAGTGTACTCACCCACCTGGAACTGGATAAGAAGTTCATGGAGAACGACCCATCTCTGAAGGAAATCCAGACAGCCGTTTTCATCCAGTGCGTCGGTTCAAGAGAGCCTGACCGGCCGTATTGTTCAAGGGTCTGCTGTACCCATGCCATAGAAAGCGCAATTCACTTAAAAGAGATCAACCCGGACATGAACGTTTATATCCTCTACCGGGATATTCGCACCTACGGAGAACGGGAATACCTCTACAGGGAGGCCCGCCTTGCCGGTATTCTTTTCATCCCGTTCTCACTGGACGAAAAGCCGCAGGTGTCAAAAGATGGGGAAGACCTGAAAATTGAAGTAAATGATCACCTCCTCGAGCAAACGCTGGTGATTAAGGCCGACATTGTGGCCCTCGCCTCTGCAATTGTACCCTACAAAGATGAAAAGCTTGCACAGTTTTTCAAGGTTGCCATGAATGATGATGGGTTCTTTGTGGAGAAACACGCAAAACTCGGCCCTTCAGAATTTGCCACAGACGGGGTCTTCCTTTGCGGCATGGCACACTATCCCAAGCCCATAGACGAATCCATAGCCCAGGCCCTTGCCGCTTCTTCTCGTGCCGTAACCCTTCTGGCCAAAGAGAAGATCCATGTAAGCGGCACTGTTGCGGAAGTGGAGGCTTTATTCTGCAGCAGCTGTAGGGTGTGTATTGAGGTCTGTCCGTATGCGGCACCATCTTTTGTTGAAGAAGGCACGTTGGCAGGGAGAGCGGAAGTCAACCCGGTTTTGTGCAAGGGCTGCGGACTGTGCGTGGCCTCCTGCAGATCCGGGGCAATTAATCTCAAAGGCTTTGGCGAAGACCAGATCCTGGCTATGATAGATCAAATATAAAATTACCCTATTTTTTCCTTGACAGCTTACTTCCCTAATGCTATTAGGTAATTGCCTTATTCAAATCAATCAAACAGTAAAAATATACAATATCAATAACATACCTGCCTAATGATAATAAATAAGCCACATATTAAAGAAAAATTTTTTAACAAAATACATATTTGAGCATAATTATTGGTATGTTTTTATTTTTTTTTAACAAATTAATAGTCAGATCCATAAAGTTACTAAAAACGAATAGTCTACATAATATCAATAGTTTATATTATCAGAATAAAAAAAGAGTTATATTTAATTTAATGACTTTTAGTTAAATGATAACTGTTGAGCGCTTTGAAAATAGTGCAAAAAGGGCCGTGGGTATCTCTTTCAGAAGGGCCACAACACAAATTCTTAGAAGCTGGTCGAACGCCCCCTTGGCCTTGTACAGGGGCTGTGAAGGCCCGCCAAGAACTGTGGCGGGTAAGCAGAGAGGTCTACTGTCATAAAGGAGTCTGTCTTCTGGGGCTGTCTTGGGCAGAGCTTTAAGGCCAATCTGCCGTTCAATGGAATGATGCAGTTTTTTGCGGCCCTTCTGAAAGAGATACTTACGGCCCGATAATCTAATGATGATTTTTTCAAAGCGCTAAACTGTTACGCTAAATGCAAATGGCAAACAAAAATTCAAAAGGACATGCAAAGGACCGCATTATAAATTCCGCAAAAAAACTGTTTGCCGAGCAGGGTTACCTGAAGACCACGGTCATGGATATTTCAAAACAGGCGGGATTGTCTGAGGCAGCCCTTTATGAGTATTTTCAAGGCAAGGAAGATCTCCTTTTAACTATCCCCCATCTCTGGGTATCTGAATTGATCGAAGACCTGGAAGATCAATTGTTCGGTGTGGAAGGAGCTTTCAACAGACTCAGGAAATATCTGTGGTGGAATATGCGCCGTATTGAACAGGCCCCCTTAGACGCCAAGATTGTATATCTCTTTCTAAAAACCAACGCCAATTTTCTGAACACCGAGGTATACACCAATGTCAAGACCCTCTATTCCTACTTATTGGATATCTTTGAAGAGGGGCGCAAAACCGGGGAGATGAAAAAGGATCTCAACCCTTTCCTCGCCAGAGACATCGTCGTTGGAACAATGGATCATATCGTTACACGCTGGCTTTTAAAAGATATGTCCTATTCCCTGTTCGAGAATTTAGAAGATACATTTGAGCTGCTGGTAGATGCCTTCAAAGCAAATGAATCTAAAACGGTTCCTAATAATCGCCATAAACCCGCAAATTGAGCATTGAGTCGATCGGAAAAGATGAGTGGATAGTGATTGGATTTTGCGGTTGATATTAAACCCAGATTGTGCAGTAGAATCCGTAGCGAGGCGCAGAAAACCATAGCGAAACGCGCAGTTGGAGCGATTTTGTGACATAGGCATATTCATAAATATGTCGAGGAGCAAAAACCGGGAAGCAACCGTTGCAGCAAGGATTTTCAAGTCGCAGTAGAAGGCGGCTGCACAATATGGGTTTAAATAGCTGCTGACTTTTTTTGATGGGTGGGAGAGGCCTTTAGGCCTTAATCGTGCTTGAAAAGAAATTCCCTGAGCCCGTTGCGATAAATAAAAGATTTGACTGGTTTGAAG
>CP070700.1:878422-881694 GCA_020349865.1 Desulfobacteraceae bacterium | reverse complement strand
TGGAGTTAGTATGAATACGTAGTGCACCTCCATGGTGATGTCTATAATCATTACCTGGTAAATAAAAAATTTTGAATTGGAGTTGTACTATTATGAAAACTTATTTCGGTGTTGATTATCGCAAGAAGTTTAGTTACGGAACTATTATGAACGAAAAGGGTATCATACTCAAGCAGGGAACCTACGTGCGCGCCCTTTTTAGCCACAGGAGGCTGCCCATCCATGAAATCTGTCTTTGCCATCTTGCTCCTTCAGTCGCTCGGCCGTTAAGGCACCGATTAGTATGGACTCGCCAGCCACTGATTCTCTAAGTACGGATATAGCGCTATCCAATAAACTTGACTCTTCCACTGTTCCGGGAGCTCGTCAAGCATGTACTGGCAGCGGGCAGGTACGTCTTGCTCATTGTGGATAGTTCCACGTCGTGGTATTAAAGTTTTGTTTTGACGCTCGTTCTTCGACAATAACTGCCTTTGTCTTATTTGTCATTGCTGAGTTAACGGATATCGCTGATGGCAAGATAGCTCGAAAATTCAAGGTTGGGAGCAAAGTGGGGCGTATGACAGATCCACTCGCTGACAAAATCCTCGTCTGTGGTGCCTTTGTTTGCTTTGCGATAATTGGTGAGCCAAGGCTCTTTGGTTTCAGTCGAGGAACATTAGCAGCGATTCACTGGACTGTGGCTGGCATACTCATCAGTAGAGAAGCTTACGTTACCACAATACGCCACATTACAGAAGCCCGAGGCCTTGTCTTTCCTGCAGTCGCCACTGGCAAGGTCAAGGGTGTCCTGCAGGCTTTTGCCATCGGCACGGTGATTATTAAGATGGCTCATGTTCAAACTGCTACCTGGGGATACTGGTTCACTGCCGTGACTTTTGGGCTTATGTTAGCCTTCACAGTCATATCGGGCTTCGCAGCAACTCGGCGAAGTTGGTGGAACAAAGCTACTTAACTTTAAGAGATCTTTATGCCGCACTTATGCTATCACAGGTTGAGTGCAAAACTCTGCCTGAGTCAATGCGTGACCGATCCAACAATGGTCTGCCCGTTGATAGCTTCAGAAATCTTCACCAGGCTGAATGCATAACCCATGGGTGTCAGGTCTTCATTCTTCACTGAAATTTAACTCTGTCAAGAATGTTCCCTTGTAGGGTTATTTAATTACCTAAGGACGTTCCCTATTCACGTTTAAGGAATTTTCAGACCGATCCGAATGAGGACACCCAGGATTGTGTCGAGATGACCTGTCAGGGCAACAAATCTTTTGGCACTTTCTATATCGCCTTTAATGTCATCGATGGCGGCCTTAACCTGTTCACTCATTGTCTCAAGTTCGGAGCTGAGATTTGAAACCTGGGCTGTCCAGTCATCAAGCATTTTTCCCCTCAGCCTTTTGATCTCCTCTTCCATTTTGTCGTTCTTTTTTGACAGTTCATTAGCATGGTCGACTTCTTCGGCCAGACGCATTTCAAATTCAAGATCAACAGATTTGCTGTAAATGGAAAGGCATGTCGCGAGGTTTTTCCTGTTTCTTTCCAAATTTTGATCGGCCATTGTATTCCTCCCGATTAAAATATTGCAGAAGAATCAATAGGGGCAAAGCCCAAATCCCATACTGTACAGCCTATTACTCACCCTCTACCGCCTCCTCATTGGCCTTCTTCAGCTTATCATGGAGCTTTTCAAGACGTTCGATATTGGCAGCAAGCTCTCCGATAGAGAATTGCCCGGTTTTCAGGGCTGTTTTCAGTTCTTTGTGTTTTTTTTCAAGGACCCCGTAAGTTTCATCTATTGCTTTGAGAACATCAAGGGTCGTGCCGGTGGCCACACTTCTGTTGTAATTGAATGTGACGAGCTTTTCGTTGTCAGCCGGACTGCTGTCGGCCAGTTTGTTCAAAAACGCCCTATCGGAGACGTTATATTCAGCGCGTATATCCACGGCAATGCTTTTCGCCGCCTCCCGCGCATGTTTCAGAACACCTTTTACAGAGGCGTGGTTATTGCTGATGGTATCGATGAGATATTGCTTTCGTTTGTGACTGATGTATAGGCGTGCGGATTCCGCTGCCAGGGTGGAAAAGAGGGCTAGATCCTGGGTGTCGGCACTGATATTGAGGGTTTTCATTGCATTTCGGGTATTGGTGTTGAGGCTCTCTGCAAGTGCGTTAAAGTCCTCGGTCTTGATTAAATCACCAGAGGACAACTGAGAAAGAAATTGGGTATATCGAATAAAGTTGGCGTTCAGCTCGGAAAGCCCGGCCTTGAATCGCTCCAGTTTGATAAAAAGAGGTTCCGTATTTTCCGGAAATTTGAAATCGTGGTAATAGGGGTCTTGATCGCTGAAAGCCAATGAAAGATAGCGTATCTTTTCCTTTTCTTTGACAATGGCATCAAACTCTCTTTTCTTAGTCGCCTCATAGTGGCTGGCGATGATCCCGTCTATCTCAGTTACCCTGCTGGCCATCTCATTGAACGCGGTAAAGGGTTTCTGGTTGATAGTTGTCGTACAGCCGGGAAGTGTTCCGATTGGAAACAGGATAATAAGCGGGCCTATTCCAAGATAAAGAAGGAAATTTCGAAGTGATTTTGGGTATTGCCGCGTAAACCCATTCCTCAGGAAAGATGGTTTCATGTATTCCCTCATGGCACAGCCTCCATTGTTAAAAATGCACAGCGGGCGCCCTAGTGGCTCGAGCGGTTCGTTCCCGGAACTCACTGCCTAATAGATGATGGCCCAGAGGCGCGTCGACCGCGATCTATGGCACGTCCTTTTGCAATCCAGTAGCAATTCGATTATTTGAATTGCCTTTCCGTTTAGTAATCTTACATCACGGTTCATACAGACCGTACAAGCCCTGTCAAAGCACGTCAAGCGGGCTGCGGATGCCGTGGCCTCCTTTGTTCAACACATGGGTATAGATTCACTCCATTATCTCCGACTCCGTACCCGTCGGCGTCATGTTCCAGCCTTTTGCCCGCCGTGAAAACACACCTCTCCCGCCAAGAAACCATCACATATAGAAGGCGCTTCTCAAGTGGAAGATGTTGATTGTTTTCTTCGATTTTTTTGGGGGTGAGGTAGGAATCTTAGGTGGGGGTGGCTAAGCGGGCTTTTTCTGGCAGAAAAGGCCCATTTGATGCGGCGTTTGCCGATGCTCAGACGTTCAGAATTGGTATAGTATTTAATCGGCAACGCCCAGACGCAACTCTGGAGCAGGGATCACTTGCAACTCTCTGAAAGTCCTTCGAATTCGATCGGCTCAGAGGCG
>CP070700.1:864529-878322 GCA_020349865.1 Desulfobacteraceae bacterium | reverse complement strand
GCATTGCACGTATGCCCCTTTCACCGGGTAAGGGAATTCTTCAAGTACCGCCTGTCTGAAGAACGCCGGGGGGACAGTCATCATTCTGGGTATGGTGTTATGATATGCATGTATCATCTCTTTTCTCTTCGAAGGGATCAAGTCAGCCCTGACAAACTTTCCCAGATCGAGGACTTTGGGTTCATTTGCCTGGACATTGCCACCGGGGACATCAAGATTTCCGCATATGGCCATTAGAGAAATAAGCCCTCTTGCCGTATCAAAGGTGTAGATATTGTGTTCAATGGGATTGCCCCACTGGATAGCAGCCGGAGAAGTAGTGGCATAGGATATCGCAGCCTTACGGATGAGTTCGGCCGGCACCCATGTGACCTCTGAAATTCTTTCAGGCGTATGGGCGTTGACATGACGGGCCAGGGCGTCAAAACCGTAGGTCCAATTCTCAACGAAACCCTTATCGTAGAGCCCCTCTTCTATGATGACATTCAAAAATGCCAGGGTCAGAGCGTTATCAGTGCCAGGCCTCACCTGGAGCCAGTGCTTTGCCTTCTTGACAAGATCTGTCTCTTTTGGATCCACAACAATGAGTTCTGTCCCATCTTTAATCTGATTTAAGAGCAGACTGCATATCTCTCCCTCTTCATTAGTGCTTGTGATGTTGCTTCCCCAAAGCACCACCAGCTTGCTCTGGTGATGAAAATCAGCCACAGGATAAAATCCACAAGTGTGAATCCCACTCACTTCACGTGGCGCATGGCATACATCCTGAGTAGTAACTACGTTGGGAGAACCAAAGATATTGGCAAGCCTGATTAACACGAAATGTTCCATACCCTTTGGCATGCCCTGGCAAAAAGCAACACCTTTTGCGTTATATTCCTCCTTGATCTTGTTGAGGTTTTTGCTGATAGTTTGAATCGCCTCATCCCACGAGATTCTCTCCCATTTTCCTTCTCCACGTTTTCCCGCCCTTTTTATTGGGTATTTGAGCCGATCAGGATGAGCGAGTTTATCCGGGGATGCCAGTCCTTTGGGGCAGACATAGCCCTTGTTCAAGAAGCCATCCGGGTCCCCTTTCACCTTGTCAATCTTGTTATCCTTGACCCCCACAAGCAGTGCACAGCCGCCATGGTCCATTCTTGAGCAATGCGTCTTCACCCACCGAATGTCATCTCTCATTAGAAAACCTCATGCTTTTTTGTTTTGCGATTACGTAATGATTGAGAGCAAAGCACATCCTGGAGGAGTAGCTCCATGTTCTGTTTCCCCTCTTTTCTTAAATCTTACGCATGATATCGAACCCAAAGACCAATTGCAACTCTTCGTCAAATATGCGGGAAGTGATCCAGGTAAAAAACCCCCGCTACTTGAAAAGATGCGGGGGTTTTTAGGGAAAAGACGTATAATACATAATGGAGGGTAGGTCTATTGAGTTCTGGGTAAGACCTCCGGTGGTTTTTTTGTATTGCCTGTGGCGTTGGGATAATCGGGGGCCTTGTAGGCCTTCTTGTTGTGTTTGATCAACTCACGGGAAAGTTCCATAAAATCATTATATCTTTCCTTGCAGTCATAAAAGCCATGCCACCACGCATAATCCGGAGCCATCATGGCGACACCCATTCTTGCCCTTCTTCCTTCATGATGCCAGAGGTAGTAGTAATCCAGTTCCGGTCTTTCATCAAAGAATCCTGTTTTGTCAAGGAGCCCTTTTTCATAGAGTTCATCTAACATCTTATTGGCGGGCTTAAAATAGACTTCGTTGTACTCTTCAACTGTCTTATCGAGCTGGGCGTAATGATTATCCACCCATCGGTTGGCGTGGCACTGCAAACAGATAGCCTTCATTTTGTCCCGCTCCACCTGCCAGTCGGTCTTGGCCGGAAAGGGCTTAAAATCCTGGGGCCTTACCGTTAAGGGCGCCTGGATCTCCCATGAGAGTCTTTCCGTAACATCATGGGTAGTCAGGACAGGCCCCGAGCCAGACATATGACAGCCTGCACAGGTGGGAGCCCTGTAATCCACGCCAGCGGTCCATGTCCCTGGGGCCGCATCCCAGTTATACTTGTCACCATGGGCCGTGTAAATATCACCGTGCTTGGATTCCATAAAAATCTCTATCTGGGGATGATCTGGTCCCAAATGGCACTGACCGCAGGCTTCCGGCTTTCTTGCCTCCATGACCGAAAACATGTGCCTGGTGTGGCAACTGGTGCAGGCCCCACGGCTCCCATCCGGGTTGATTCGCCCCACCCCCACACTGGGCCAGGTTTCAGGCGTCAATCTACCATCCTTTAGCTTGACTATTGTTCCATGGCAATGAAGACAACCGGTTGTCCTCTCATTGTCACTGTTCATTCCTTTGTTCATCCAGGGATCTATCTTCCAGACTATTTCTAAGGTGTTCGCGTGTTTGCTTAGGCTATACTGTTTGGCCTCGTCCGGATGGCATCGAGAGCAATCCTTGGGAGAAACGACCGCCGAAATGGGGACTTTATATTCTTTGATCCCGTATTTCTGATCGGAGCGCTCATACTGTTTGTAATGTTCCTTGCTCACATCAGGGTCAAACTCCTCTGCCTTGTGGCAGTCGAGACAGGTGATATTCGCCGCAGCATGCCTGCTGCGAGCCCAGTCGGCAAATATGCCCGGGTTCTCTTTTTTGTGGCACTCAATGCATGCCACAGCCCCTATGGGCATACTTCTTTCAATCCGGAATTCTTTCTCCTTCGCCTGATTCCTGGCCGTCTGGGCATCGGCAATGATAGTGCCTGCCATTGCGAGGCCCATAATCCCCAGCACCAGACATGCATAAATTAGTGCCCTTTTCATCCTTCTTCCCCCTTTCCTTTAAAGTCCTAAACCCCTATAGGTGTCTCGATACTGCTTATACTGATAAAGTTGCCGAGCATTATGCACCAGGTTTTTGTGACAATCTACACATTGCTTCTCATAGCCTAGCCGTGCATATATTACCGACCTGTGTGCGAGCATTGCTCCCCGTTTTTCAGGGACATACAACAGATTGCGATGGCATTTCTGGCATTGTTCATTTTTGAAAGAGGCATAGGCAGCAAGCCTGTTTTTCTCGCGGTCATATTCATCCTGGGTAAAATGCACGATGATGTCTTTAATGCCGTGTGCGGTCTTGGCATAGAAAAAATTGAAGGTGTCCTCTGGGGCTGGCAGGTGACAGTCCATACAATCCGCCACAAAGCCCTGGGCATTGTTCACATGGGTGGATGTCTTCCAGGTGTTGTAAGCAAACTGGATTTCGTGGCACCATGCGCAGAACTGGGGCGTGGAGGTGCGTACCATGGTGAAGTAAGACATGCTGAAAAGGGGGAAAGATAGGATGATGCCAACAACAATATAAATTGCTGGTTTTATGATCTTTTTCCAGGTAGGCTTTGTGCTGTTAGAAGCATATTTTGATTCTTTCATATTCCCTCCCAAAGCAGACAAGTGTTCAGGGGAAAGTTTACCTCATCATAGAGGCGACTGTTCAGCTTCTAAAGAGTATTTTCCATTGAAATCCAACAGTAACTAAATATTCGCAAAACCCAGTTGAGGCGTCAACCAAAATTAATTTAAAAGATTGTAACAGTTTAGCTGTTTGAAAATAGTGCAAAAACGGATAATTCAATGATAATTTTTCAAAGGACTAAACTGTTTCTTGCTCCGACAGGCTGCAGATAGGTTCATCAAATGATACAATCTGATATCGATGATATGCAACGTGGGTACAATACTATTATAATAGCTCATTTTTTTCCCTCAATCCTTCGGACAGTCGCTTGATCATTTTATAGGCTTCTTCAACTGTCTTTTCCCCATCCGGGTTGACAAGGCAACATGTGGCAGGAGAAAGCAGACTGCGGGACAAAAGAAACTCCCGATCAATTCCTTTCTTTTGCAAAACAGACCATATCTCTTCAAGTCGTCTTTCTAAGGAATCCATGTTCTCTTCTTCAAAAGGCTCAAAGTTGGTGGGCACAATCCCCCATACAAGAACTCCTCCCCGGTCTAAGAACTTCCGAATGGATGCGGCATAGGATGCAAACACTTCTCCGTTGGAGTAGGCATCCAATGAGAGGATATCGAGGTCTAATCCCAGAAGAAAGTCCCAATCCGGGTTGCCGCACAGGTGCACCCCACGTGGTCTCTCAATCACTGCAAAAAATGCCTCCATATCAGCCCTGGCAGCCACATCGCCATATCCCGCCATGGCGCTGAAAAGGAACTGCAATCCTGGTTCATCCACAAACATGAAGGCATTGGGATTACGCTTTTTAAGCCTGGTCAATTGAATGTTTACCCGTTTGGCCATAAACTCCAGCATGAATGGCCGCACCGTATCGTCAAAAAGAATGGGGCGGTCATTCTCATCCACCACATTGAACCCAAAGCTGATAGGTCCTTCTAATTGGCCCCGTATGGCCGGCCGATCGGACAAGTCCAGTTCGAGAAAGCGGCCGTAAACGACAGAATAGGTAGCGCTGATGTCAAAATACTCCGGCTCATCAAAATGGGCCATAGTCTCTTCAAATTCACCGATGAACTTTTCCATGGAGAAGCGTAGGGTGCGTTTTTCCATGTCAAGCAGGATGCCTGGGAAATGTTCTGACGCCTGGACATACATGTCTTCATAGTAGCTGTAGAATGGAAGTTGGGGCCAGAAGGGTACATCCATGAAAAGGGCCGTCTCAATGGCCCGGTCCACATCCCTGTGGGGCATGACGGCCATTGCAGTGGTGAGCAGATTTCCGGGAATAGGCATTTAAAACCTCCTGCTAAGTCCATCGATTCATAAATGCGATGACGAATTTATTTAAACTTCGGCCGAGCGACTCGACGTGAGCTCGTCGACACGTCTCAGTAGAAGGCCTCAAGACATAGTGCTGCCTGCGACGAGCCTTTCGGCAGTGAGCCTGTCGAGAGCCTCAAGGTCGAACGACTCAAGGCCGAACTGCTCAGCCGAGACGAGCGAGCATTTACTCCGATCTACCTTTTCAAAATACGTCACTGTATGTGCGAATCAAAGCAATAAGTGAGCAATTTCTTTCGTTACAAGTAAACTCAGCCATTATCCTTATTTTTACCCTTAAAAAGCTTAACTTATCAATAAGTCAGGGTAGTAGTTTTACCTCCCAATTCTCTTTTGCATATGTTAACTTTATAATATTCCAAAGGGCTGCTCCTTGGCTTAGATCAACAAATTGGTAATTGTCTTTATAACTGAGGGAATCATGAAAAAACTTATAGATATTATTTCAGCTGTTCCAAGCTTTAGCGGCCTTCCTGAAAGCCAGCTGAGAGAAATCAAAAACATTTCAGTTGACAGGCATTTTAATAAGGGTGAAATCATTTTTTCGGATGGAGATGACGGGACCGGCTTTTTTGTGGTCGTAGAGGGACTTGTAAAAATCTTTAAAGTTTCATCAGAAGGTAAAGAACAGATTCTCCACATTTACGGACCTGGGGAACCGTTCGGCCAGGTTGCTGTCTATGCGGGTCGGTCATATCCTGCAAACGCACAGGCCATTGCCAAGAGCCATGTCCTGTTTTTTCCAAGATCTGCATTTGTTGAACTCCTCACCGCCAATCCATCCCTTGCGTTGAATATGCTTGCTGTCCTTTCGATGAGGCTTCGCGAGTTTACTGTTCAGGTAGAAAATCTTTCTTTAAAAGAAGTTCCGGGCCGCTTAGCCGGATATCTGATCTATCTTGCTGATGAGCAAGGTAAAGAAGATGTTGTTACTTTATATATTTCCAAGGGACAGCTTGCAAGCCTTCTTGGTACTATTCCGGAGACACTGTCACGAATTTTTGCCAGAATGACAGAGCTGAATCTCATTGAATTGGACGGGCGCACTATCAAGCTTCTTAATCGCGATAAATTGGAAGAACTTGCAGAGTACGGCCGAATGGGTGGGAACAGAGGGTAAAGATTTAACATGAACCAAATGGCTACTGACGCCACAGATCACCACTTGATTTCTGAATTTAAATCGGGTTCCATGGATGCCATGGAGAAGATAGTTGAGCGATATGAGAACCAGATATTTTCCTTTGGGCTTAAGATGTGCGCCCAACTTCAGGATGCTGAGGATATTGCCCAAGAAACCTTTTTGAATGCGTTTAGATACCTGAATAGCTTTCGGGAAGAGACCAAGCTGAGAAACTGGCTTTTCAAGATTGCGGCCAGGGCATGTCTCAGGAAGCGGCGAAAGAAGAAGCATGAACCGGATCAGGAAATACCTCTGGAATCTTTTATTCATCAGGAAGGCTCTGCAGTCAGATACGAGATCCCGGATTGGTCTGATGACCCTTCCGACAAAGTTTTGCGGGCTGAGTTGAAACAAATCATTGATGCTGCCATTCAATCTCTCCCTCACAAATACCAGCTGGTGTTTAATCTCAGAGATATTGAGGGCTTCAACACGGAAGAGACCTCCGAAATCCTCGGAATATCTATACAATCGGTAAAGACAAGACTGCACCGTGCACGCCTGTTTCTAAGGGAAAAGATATCAAAGAATTATAGTGATGGGAAGGTCCAATGAGGAAGGACTGCTCAAAATACTTTGAAAGAATATCCGAATATCTGGATGGCGAACTGGATGAAGCGATTTTTCTAAAAATGGATCGGCACCTGCAAGATTGTCCTGAGTGCCGGGATTGTATTGATTCCTTAAGAAAAAGCATTCAGTTATGCAAAGAGGCTGGGAAAGAGGAGATGCCAACAGATATTCGGGAACGATTAAGATCGATGCTTCGGGACTGCATCAGCCGCAGAAAAATGTGAAATACTCTATGTAACTTTTGCTTTGTTCTTGTTTCTTCATAAACAGCATTTTCTATGAGTCAGAGAAAGGCTCCGGGCATAAGAAATTATCCTTTGATATAAGAACCTTGTCCTGAGCCTTACGCCATGGGCTCTGTAATAGGCTTACTTAATTTTATTAAGATAAATTAATAATAATTTTACTCAAGTTATAGGGGTTTCACCTGGTTATGCAATGCAGGTATCATCCGGAACGCGAAGCCCACATCACCTGCTTGAAGATGGAGATCGGTTACTGCCAGGAATGCCTTGAAAACTGCGAGGCGTGCACTGACCCATGCACCTATTGCAAATTCAGACAACAGTGCGTTATCTGGGAGATGTGTCGAAAAAGCGAAAAAAGATACCGGCTTGAAAAAAAGGCAAAAGGTCTGGCCAACCAAACTACTGGAGATAGCACCATTTGACTGTCCCGTTTTTTCTATATTTATAGGTAGAGACCTTTTGACTATCTCGATGGGGGATACCCAGGACCAGTACCAAGATCCAGAATTGTACCTGCCCTCAATTCTGACACGCTCTCTTTAAGGGTGGTTATTGAATAACCGGAATCTTTTGGAAATGATGTCAGGGCAGAGGCTCAGGCGATGCTTATCTAAAAAAATCCTTGTACCATTTGACAAATCTGCTCACACCTTCCTCAATCGTAATGCTGGGTGCGTATCCGAAATCTTCCACTAAATCGTTCACATCTGCCCAGGTGGCGGGCACATCCCCCGGCTGCATGGGTAAGAAGTTTTTTTTCGCATTCCTGCCAAGTGCTTTTTCAATGGCATCAATAAATTCCATCAGATCAACCGGGGAGTTGTTTCCAATATTATAAAGCCGATATGGTGCACAGGATCTCGATGGATCGGGTTTTTTCGCGCTCCAGCCGGGATCCCCTTGTGGTGGTTTGCCGAGCACTGTAATGACTCCGGTTACAATATCGTCGATATAGGTAAAGTCTCTTTTCATCTTCCCGTGATTAAATATATCAATGGGTCTATCGTCGAGAATCGCCTTGGTAAATATAAACAATGCCATATCCGGCCTTCCCCAGGGGCCATATACCGTAAAGAACCGGAGCCCGGTCGTTGGTATGGCATAGAGGTGGCTATACGTGTGGGCCATCAATTCATTTGACTTCTTTGTGGCCGCATAAAGAGAGATGGGGTGATCAACATTATCACCTGTTGAAAAGGGATACTTTTCATTGAGCCCATAAACCGAGCTGGAGGATGCGTAGACCAGGTGTTTTACACGATGATGCCTGCAGCATTCCAAAAGATTGAGAAACCCTACGATATTGGAGTCAATATATGCATGGGGATGGGTGAGTGAATACCTGACCCCGGCCTGCGCTGCCAGGTGACATACAGAGTCAAAACTCTCTTCCAAGAATAGCTGCTCAAGGGCCCCCCGATCTTGCAAATCCAACCTTTTAAAACGATATTTTGGGAGGTTTGTGCTTTGAACATACTCACCACTTTCTGCTTTAGAACGGTTGATTCCATCCTTTGCCAAACGACCATATTTTATGTTAATGTCATAATAGTCGTTGATATTGTCCACCCCAAGAATTTCATCGCCTCCCCGGGCGAGTCTTGATGCAGTAAATGAGCCAATAAAACCAGCAGTCCCCGTTACAAGAATTCTCATGGAATTGTTATCCCCTTTCACAAAGTAAGCTTTGAAAAGTCCCGGTTTAAATGAACTTCCCTGTAGCCCCTTATCTGGGCTTCAGGGTATTACAACTAAGGTACCGTATAATGTTTCGTCTAATACAAGCATTGGATCTTCGCCTTGCTCCCATAAACTTGCTCCCATAAATATAGAGAGACATGGATATAAATAGAAGCACAAAAAAAGCAGGAAGTCTACATAAAGTCTCCCTGCTTACACAGCCCTTTTTTCACTATTTTTAAAGTGCTAAACTGTTACTATAAGCTTTGTATTCCAATACAAATGTCCTCTATTAAGAAGTTCCATGGGAGAGAGAATGTCTAAGGGGTGCGGGAAGGGAAAGGGAGTCTGCCGGCTTCAGGAGAACCTGTTCGGAAGACATATTGCATTTCCCATTAAATATAACACCCGGGGCCATCACCAGATTTGCTGTCGTTATATCCCCATACACTTTTCCCTTTTCAGTGATCTCCAAACGGTTTTTTGCAGTAATATTTCCACTGAACTCCCCGGCAATCAGCACATTATCAGCAACAGTTTCAGCTGCTACCTTTCCTTTACTTCCAATCACCAATGTCCCTTCACAGTGAACTTTGCCTTTTACACTTCCGTCAATGCGTAGACCTTGCTTTGCCGATATTGTTCCTTCAAAATAGACTTGATCGCCGATGATGGTATCTATTCTTTCTGCCTTTTCCTTCCCAATTATCATTTGTACCTCCGAATGTTATAGTTACAGCCCGTTTATTCTTCCCGAGAGGCTATTAGAATACTATTCTTTTCCCGGTCTACCATATGGAAAAAGGGATTTACGCGCTTCCCATTTTTGTGTACTTCATAATGAAGGTGATAACCGGTACTTCTCCCTGAATTTCCCATGTACCCGATTGTGTCTCCCCGCTTAACATGTTGGCCCTTTTTTACTGCTGCTTTAAGTAGATGGCCGTATACGGTCGTGTAAGTTGAATCATGCCTTATTTTCGCCATCAATCCCATGGAGCCCCATTTCCTCACCAAAATGACCTTGCCCTTCGCTGGGGCCATAATTGGAGTGCCTTTCCACCCCGAGATATCTGTCCCGGGATGAAACTGCTTTTTGCCGGTAAAGGGGCTAATCCTCATGCCATAGGCGGATGAAATCCATGATTTCTGGGGGTCTACAGGAGATATGGAAGGGGTACATTCCATTTTTTCCTGTCTGTCTTGCAATGTGTTGATTATCTGAACTAGATTGCTATCGAGTTGGGCAATATCTGTGCGAGAAAAATATGCGGGTTGAGTTGACCCCATCAGTGCCAAGGGTTTTGGATTTGCCTCGGAGGTAAGATTGGAATGGGGAGAAAAAGACTGCGGCGAGATCTCTAAACCACCCTGGCCAATATTTCCTTTAGCTTTGCCTTGAGGCTTCAGGCCTAAGAAATTTTGAATAAAGACAGATTTTTCCCTGACCTCACTCAGTTGCTGGTTTAGATACTTAACTCTTTGTTTTTCAGTCTCCAACTGGTTTTTGGCCAGTTGGTTTTCCGTTTCTAACCATTTAGACCGTTGAGTAATCTGACGATGGTTATAAACGCTCCAGGTTCCCACTCCTGCCCAGAATACTATTGCCCCCAAGGCCACATAAAAGATTCCCCAGCAAAAGGAAGGGAAGGAAAATTCGATAATTCTTTTTCCAGGCGTTGAAGGCATGACGAGGATAGTGTGATATTTTTTTCTTATCATGGGATTTCTCTCTTTTTTTCAGGTTAGTTCAAGCACACTGTTAGTCTGCCAGTATGTTGTCAAGCCGTTCCAGATCATTGACTACCCGCCAATTTCCGCCACCCGCTTCAGTTCGTTCTTTCCAATAGTCAAGCCGTTTCATATATTCGCGTGGATCAACATTGTCGCTGCGCAGTTTGGTCACATTCAGTGCGACCACATTGAAATCTCTCATCTGAATAGGAAAATTGCGAACATAGCCTTTGGCAAGGTCTTCCTTCAGATCGGAAAAAATCATTATATATTTTTTACCGGCGCCGGTTTCGTTCAAATACTCCACTGCCTGGAGGATCCCACCGGTGATATCAGTATACGGACTGCCCTTGGCAGAGGAAATAAACGCATCCATCTTATCCCTGAAGATTCGTTTCTGCCCATTGGCCATGGAAGGGCGCCTGTCAAAAGTCACTTTCTTAATAATATCTTTTTCGCTAAAACTTGCTGTGTCAATCCTGGCCACGGCAAGCGAGTCACCTGGCTCCAGAGTACCCAGAAGATAGTGAACTATGGCACTTGCCTTGTTCAGCTCATTCTTGTAAGTGCCCGAAGTATCCAAAAGCATGTATACTCCGCGCGAATGACTGACTGTATCCGGACAACCCGTTAATACTGCCCCGATTAAAAAAAGAGTTATCACAATAACAATTCTCTTCATGGTATCTCCTTTTGTGGAATTACTTCGACCTCTTGTCTGCTTTCGTGTTCGGGCTCTTTATCCACCTCCTGTGCTCTGCTGTGAACCAATTTCTCAATCCATAGTGGAGGAAAAATAAGTACATCGTATAAGTTTACCATCAATTCACCAATATAGTAGGCGATATTGCCGATTAAACGGAGTAACAGGGCGGTCCCGCGCAGGAGTCCAACAAATACATATCCCATCACCGTTCGTGATGAGTTTACGAAAGATTCCAATGGGATAGCAACGAATGTCAAAGCAAAGGGGAGAATAAATCCCATCACCATTTGCCCTAAAGTCGGTATCCAGCTATTAACCGGCTTAATTTCCCCTTCTACAGCAGCAAGGGATTGTCTCAAGGCCTGCATGTCGGCCGCAATCCGGTCACGCATAAAGGCCAGTGCCGACTCAACACAGGCCAGAATAAACAGGATAGTAAACGTGACCCAGATCATTCTCCTGCGCATCTTGTCATCCATTGAGCCGATAACGGGAAACAACTTCGTGATTCGCAGCGATTCCATAAGGTATATGCCCATTGCAACCTCAACCAGAATGATTACCAGTGCAGCCACATTAGAGGTCTTGAATTGACCAATATAACTTCCACCTCCGACCATTTCCGACATAGGCAATGCGATCAAATTGAAGTTTATGACCGCACCTCCGAAGGCGATAAGTAGTACCAGGGCGGAGATAAAAAACTGGGTCATACTGGAAGATGCCAACATCCGCTCGGCCTTGTCCGTCTTGGCTCTAATATCTTCATAATCCTCCATCCTGTGATCGATAACTGTGGCACGTTCCTGAAGCCCCGTGATCTTTTTGCCTACCTGGTTCAGGGTCTGCGTCAGCTTACGCCAATAGGGCATCATCTGCTTCAATAGAGCATGGCGAGCACCCATACTCTTTCGGTACTCATCCATGGTGTTTTTATACTGCTTTGTAATCGTCTTATGGATCTCTTTGAATATATTTGCCACCGTAGGATCAGCATTAAAAGGAATTTTGGTAAAGGCCTTTACTGCATTTACCCAGGTCGGCGGGGGCGGTGGTAACTCAGCGCTCTCTCTGTAGTCTTCATCAATACGGGCAATCTGCTCTGCCAACTTGTGCTGAAACGCTGGATAACCGCTCAGATCGCGTTTTACAACTGCATCCACCCTTTGAAACTCCCGCTCAATCAGTCGCTCTACCGATTCCCTTCCAGCAGCAAGAAGAACTTCTTTATTGCGCTGCACCAGCCTTTCTTCGGCGAGCAATACCGATCTTGAGGCAAGCCGCATGCCATTATGGATAACGCGGCTTAAGGATTTTATGGCCCGGTGCGCAGGATATCGAGCAAGATACAGCATGACAATGGCAACCACAAACCATATCAAAACGGACAATACAGGATATCCGGGCACAATATTCAGAAAATCTGTAAATGACATGACACGCTCCTTTTCCATTTCGCATTACCCTTTATCTAATAATCACCGAACGAGAACTATTTCACCCTTCGTGTGGATGCTGCTTTAATTAGCTTCATTAGACTCAAATTGAAAGCAATATTTATACCATAAGAGAAAACGGGTATTCTAATTTAACTTCTAATTATGTTTTATCCCAATAAATCAAGTGCTTGATGAGTTTCTTGCTGTGTTTTTTCTAAAGCGTATCACACTCCTCGCGGAAACAACGGTCAGTGGAAATTGCAAAATCGCCCATTTCCCGGCAATTTTTGTTCACAGAAGCAAGGCAGAACAAAATATGAGTGCAATGCGTTCAAAAATTATCACATTTTGTTATTTTTTACGTAGTTACCTTTCGGGGATTTCTGAACAAGCCCATAAGTTCTATATCGGCCACTTTTCCAATAGCTTTAGAAAATGTAATACCTTTTTTGCACCCCAAAAAGAGCTTTAAATTAAGTGGATTATGGCTAATCGCCGGTGTGAGAGAACCTACCATCAGGGAACGTCAACGTAAAACGCGACCTCTGAAGGGGTCCCTGAGGCAGTCTTATTGGAATTGCTTATGAAGGAGAGAATAGATCTTCGAAAACGATCAAACTGGAAACGTTTAAACAGGTATTTTATTCCAATAACTATACCGGGGTCCGCACCCTCATCAGGGGAAACATTTCCAAATTCATCAGCCACGGCAGGCTCCAGGCTGGTAAGGTTATCAAAGCTCCAGGGATCAGTCGAGTCGATGACTATGTGTTCTTCCCCGGGCACCAAACCGTAATCATCAAAAACCGGACTTGCCTCTGGGTCTTTTATGCCGTGTGTCACATCCCCCCAGACCCCATTCATGATATTATCCCAAGTGACCGGTTCCCACTCGAATACGTAATTACCCCTGGGTGAGGTGCGAATTTGGCTGGTGGGATTTTTGCGTCCATCAGCACATACCATTGGTTTCAGAATTAGCACTACAATGAGATTCAGAAACATGAACATATAAAACTTTTTGTACATAAACCTTTCCCCCCAGCGCTTTCATCTTTGTATACGCCCGTCTATAATCTCACTCCCTTAAGATAAGTAAAAGAATTGTAATTCCTAAAAGTTATTGGAACCTATTTGCCTTTTACAACACCCGGTTTATATGTCCCGCATAGAATAGAGGCCTGAGGAACGAGGAGACGATATGTGGATTATCTCTCGCTCCAACAAGGCATCCATGGCATGGCTGCCCCAATAAAACACGAATCATCCAGGTCGACCGAATCCACTGTGCCGCTGCCAGCTAGGACACCACTGAAGTGGTAAATCTTGATCTCTATGGTAGAGGGGTCGCCGTCATTATGGTTCACCCGCGAACCCGGCACCATCCATCCCTCACCATCGGGTT
>CP070700.1:860690-864429 GCA_020349865.1 Desulfobacteraceae bacterium | reverse complement strand
GTGTTACATCGGGAACGAGCAAAACGCAATCCCCCACACCCTGTCTTCTGCCACCAGGGGGAGTGGGTTAAGGCCCCAATCTCAATACTAAAAAGAGTAGTGCACATAGTATTAATTGATTCCTTTAAATTTGTCACCTCAATCTATTTACCCCAATCCTCCATAATCTTCTCGAAGGCCGATTCTCCTCCTCTAAGCGCTCCGGTAAATCCACCACCTGGATTACCCCAGGCACTTGCCAGGTAGAGCCCATTGACAGGAGTCCGGTTCTCGATCCGTTTCATATAGGCGTTATCCATTGATTGCTCAAAACCGTAAATGGCTCCTTCAGGATTTCGAGTATAACGCCAGTTTGTCAGAGGAGTGGCCGCTTCCTTGACCTCAATCATGGAAGATAACCCGGGGATAACGTGCGTCTCGGCACGGCGGATGAGGATGTTAGTCCATCTTTCTTTTTTCTTGTTATAATATCCCTTGCGGCCTTCCCGGTAATCGGACTCGAACTTCCGCCAGGGCTCATAACCACAAAGAAATAGTAGCATTAAAGTGGAAGTTCCCGGCCTGGAATATCCTTCAAATATATTGTCATAGAGGCCGATACCGAATGAGCCCTTGGCAACCTCACCCTTCACGCAGGATTGATAATCTACCTCTGATCCTCTGCCAGAAGCGACATGAATACCGGAGCCATTTATCTTGCCCCTCAATTCCCGGTTCAATCCAAGCCACACGATGAAAGAGGAAATACTGGGTTTGTATCCTTCCAGCTTCTTTAAGTAATCGGCCGGGACAACGTCCCGGGCTAACATGTTGTTGAACGTGCCAAGTGCACTGGCGTTACTAACCACTGCCTTGGCCGGCAAGACCTTGCCCCCTGATATGGCGACCCCTGTCACTACTTTTTCTTTAACAAGGATTTTTTCGGCTGATGTTTCATAAAGGATCTTTCCACCGGAATTCTCTATGACATCGGCCAGCGCGTAACTCAGGTCCTGGGAACGCTCTTTAACATAGTATGAACCATTCTTGAGGTAGTCTCCGGTTGCAACTGCATAGTAAAACCCGGAAAGCCTTGATGGTGGAAGGCCGTAATAGCCCCACAAGGCGGCCAAAACCTCCTGAAGGGCAGGATCTTTGACATACTCATTCATTAGATCTGCCAAGGTCTTGTTTCGCACATTCCACATTTTGCGGTACTGAATCGGAAAGATGAGCTTGAAGAACCCTCCTTTCCGGTGCAGGCGGTCAGCCTCTTCGGCAATACCGATCATTTCTTCCACAAACCCCCGGATGCCGTCGGCCTCAGCAGGAAAATGCCTGGTAAGGAGGCGAATATATGCCTCCGGGTCTTTCTGGGGAACGGAGATGTCAAGGTCTGGCGTTTTTAAATGATAAATATCAGGGAGTTCAACCAATTGTAATTGTTTCAGCAACCCCAGATTCTTCAGCATGCGCGCACCCGCGTTGTTGTTGATTGACGTTCCGTGCAGGGATACCTCGAAGGTAAACTTCCCCCCGGCCCGGTCAAATGAGGTGGCATACCCGCCGGGGATAGTGTGCTGTTCAACCACAGTTACCTGAATGCCCTGCCTGGCAAGATAGGCCGCACAGCACAAGCCTCCCAGCCCGGCTCCAATGACCACGGTGGGATAATCGCTTTTTGGCCCCATCTTGGCTGCATGGGCTGAAATTTTCCTCCAGTCCAGCGCAATTGAAGCCGCGGTCATGGCCGAAATGGTCAGAAAAGAACGTCTTGAGATTTCTTTGTTAAGCATGTTTTTACCTCCTTTCAAGTAATACCGGGGTGATAGAATCAGATTAGCCTTACATATCTTTTGGACGTAAATATAATTCAGAAAAAATTCTTACTCAAAAGAGATGCGATGAAATGGAAAGAACGGTGATAAGATGAAGATTTTGAGAGTAAATCGGAATGGAAAAAATTCCACTGAGGCTGTAGAAAAACATTGGAAAATTATGGTCGATACCGTAATCAAACTCTGTACCCTGCTTACCTGAGGTGAAAGAGGCAGCCGGGGAAGCCATAGAAAGCCTGAATCGGAAGTTCACATAAACATCCACACTTAAACATTAAATCTGATGTTCAGGATATTCCCGTCCTGAACAATATAATCCTTCCCTTCCAATCGGAGTCGACCCATTTCACTAATCCGCTTTTCAGAGCCGCACGCCATTAAATCATCATATGAAAAACATTCGGTCCTGATGAATCCGCGAGCCAGATCAGAGTGAATGGTACCGGCCGCCGTTAGAACGGTCTCTCCGTTATGAATGCTCCATGCGCGCACTTCATCGGATCCCACAGTAAAAAAACTAATATAGCCTACGAGTTCATAAGCCGCGCGGGTTAGTCGATCCCTTGCGGATTCCTGAATGCCCATGTCCTCCATGAAAAATTGTAGTTCCTCCTGATCATTCAATCGGGACAGTTCCATCTCAAATTTTCCCGCAAACTCTATGACTTTGAAGCTCTTCTCCACTTCCGCCAGCAAGACGTCATCCTTCCCGAAATTGGTTTCGTCAGAGTTTAAAATGATCATAATCGGTTTTTGTGTGAGGAACTGAAATCCGCGTATAGTCTTTTCAGACTCTCTGCTCAATTCTAAATCCCGGATTGGCTGGTTATTGTTTAATTGGTCTAAAATTCTGTGCAATGTCTTTTCTTCTATTTCAAGTGTACGGGTTTTTTTACCGCGTCTATAGGCCTGCTCTATCCGTTCCAATCGATTCTCAGTAATAATCAGATCCGTTATTAATAAGTCTTCATTGATTTTTTCAATATCTCTTAGAGGCGTTGGAAGATTCTCCAGATCGTCAGGGAAATTCCGCACCACAAGGGCCAATGCATCCGTATTTTTGATTAGTCCCATGGACGAACTGGACAAGAAGCCCTCTCCGGCAGAGCCTTTGTTTTGCCCCACAACATCAATCAACTCAACGTTTGCAAACTTGGTTTTTCTTGGCTTGTACATCTCCGAAAGGCACGTCACACGATCATCTGCCACCTCTGCTATCCCCAGATTCGGTTTTGTCTTGGAATCGGAATAAGCGGTGACTTGAGCTTCTGATTTCGTCAAGGCATTAAAAATGGTCGTTTTTCCGGAATTCGGCAAACCAATAAGTCCTATTTTCATAAATCGTCCTTTCACTTTTCCATAATATCTTTTCGGGTCGTCAATACCGCAATCCGGTTCATCCCATTTCACCGAACAACCCATTATATCCCCAAAAAAGGACGACACCCCTTTTAGAAGCGTCCGATGGAATCGATTTAATGTCTGTTGTTGTTCTGAAACCTTCTGTTTCATTAATAAACAGGCCACTCCCAACTTCTTCGGAGTGGCCTGTTTATGTCGGTTCCCGGGTGGGAAACGCCTACTGCACAATCTGGGTTTAAACGGGCGACTTTTTATTAAGCATTCCCGTCTATTTTGTCAATGGTCAAAGACATCCCCATATGACGACACTTAAGGGATCTTGTTGACTATATTATATAAAATCGATAAGCTAAAAGGGTTAAAAGATGCGGAGGCGAGGTATGCCAACATCCTCGGTATCCAATACGCCACTGCGCCCACTCCCCCTTCAGACTGTGTCATAATGTCATTGCGAGGGAGAAGAACGAACGAAGCAATCTCATAAGGCATTTATATCATAAAGATTGCCACGCTCCCTGCGGTCGCTCGCAATGACTAAAAAGTAATTGCGACACAGTCTC
>CP070700.1:852618-860590 GCA_020349865.1 Desulfobacteraceae bacterium | reverse complement strand
TATTGACGCAGGATCCAGGGAACCAGCTCAGGGTTCTTTTCAAGAATCTTTTTGATATAGGTGGCCGATGCAATGACAATCAAATCGGTTTGATGAATTTCCTCAATACTGCAATGGGGTTGGATAAGGATATTATTCGTGGATCGGATGGGTTGCCCGTCTGCCGAGGCAATGGTGACATCAAAAAACGGGGCTTGAGGGGACTTGCTTACATGGTTCCACAGCCGTCCCGCCTGGTTCAGGATATCCATTGGGCCGAAAATGGTGGTTGCCATTGAGTTATAAAGTCCGAGAATGGTTACTTTTTTCATTAGGTCTCCCTTAAATAATGGATAAATGACGATATCACCCTTTAAAATGGCGTTTATGCCACTTTTATTTCCGAAATGCAACCTCTATAATCAGATTAATTTTTTGAAGAAAGGAGACAGTTAATGACAAATGGTGAAATTAAGGCATCATTGGCCCCCTGCGGTCTGAGTTGTGAAAAATGCTTTGCCCATGTGGATGGAGATATCCGCAGGTACAGTTTAAAACTCAAGGAAAAGCTGGGGAATTTCGACATGTATGCCAAACGGTTTGAAACCCTGCTGGGTGATCCGGTTTTTCAAAAATACCCTGATTTCAAGGAAATGCTGGATTACTTTGCTTCAGAGAATTGCAAGGGATGCCGTAACGAGCAGTGCAAGATGTTTAAAGACTGTGGGGTGCGCGGCTGCCATCAGGAAAAACAGATTGATTTTTGCTACCAGTGTGACGAATTTCCCTGTAACAGAACCAATTTTGATAAATATCTGTATAAAAGCTGGGTACTGATCAACGAGAAAATCAAAAAAACAGGTCTGGAAGATTTTTATGAAAAGACCCGAACCTGTCCCAGATATGTCTGAAGAACAACCCATGAAAAGGTTGGCAGATTCCGGGAGACGATTCTGCCGGCGCATTTGGTCTCCCCCTTAGGATGAGTGTGATGAGTGACGTCCTATGAAAAAAAAGAAAGGAAAAGGAGATTTCTGAATCAAAGAAGATATGTCCGGAAGTAATCGATAGTGATGAGTGAGGTAGTGAGGGCGTCAGTCCATGCTAAATATTTGATTTTGAGAAACGTTCTTAGAAAATAAGGCTCTTTTTTGGGCCTATAACGCCCTTTTTGATGACAAGACCGGCGTTCTTGAGTGTCATTTATGGCGAGAGCGAAAAGACACTATATTCCTGGACACATATAGAAATAGATAGCAATTGAAATAAAATCCCACCAAATCACTCGCAAAATACTGCCATTCCCCACAAAAAATACCTTGTTCACCCCATTTTGCTCTCCTCCTATTAGGTGTATTTTTTAAATATGAGGTTTTCTCATTAGTAATCAAAGGTGGGGCCCCAATAGGCATAGCAAGCCGATCGCCTGAAATCAGTTTTGATATTGTCTCCACCAGGTACGGGTTGGACTTGGTTGAAATGCCAATCCTTTCTCTCAAACTACACTACTCCATCAGCAGAAAACAAACTGAAATGATTACGAGTGCAGTAATTTCATAACGCCAATGAGTTTTATTACGCATCAGGAGGTAGTTTATAAGAAATGCGAAACTCAAAAGTTGCCATAATTGCGACGGATTATCCGTTGAACTATGATGTTCACTTCAGGAAAAGGCTGAACAATTTGATGCAGCGAGCTATAAGGCATGCTGGCCGTTTCGAAGATATCGCTCTCCCGGCCATCCAGGAGGCCGTGAACAATAATATTTCGAAACTTCAATTATCCATGAATGGTAGATACATGGGACTCCTGGATCTGATGAATTATGTGAAAAACAATCGAAAACTGCCCGATATTACGCCATACAATGCGGAC
This sequence comes from Desulfobacteraceae bacterium, assembly GCA_020349865.1. Next base: position 858,735 of record CP070700.1, on the reverse strand, counting down.
AAATATTTGACTCACTCTGAAATGATTACGTTGAATGGCATATACCTCTATCATTACCTGAAGACACGAGGCTATGATCCGTTCGTTATACAAAATTACTCACTCGCCAATTTGCCCGATATCTTAGAGGACAGGCCTCTTGCAGTCTGCATCTCCTCTAATTTCATCTACCTGGATGAAATTGCAGAAATGGCTGCGCAGATCAAGAAATATGAGCCGAGTGTGCCTGTTATTGCCGGCGGCATGCTGGTTAAGAAAGTTCTGGAAGGTGGGGCCGACCTTTATCCTGAGACTCTTAGCTGGCTTTCCACCTTTCACGGGAAGGTCGATATATTTGTTATTGAGTTTCAGGGAGAGCAGACTCTCGTGAGGGCCCTTGATGCTCTGAAACGCGGAGATGGTTTAGAAAAGACACCAAACCTGGCTTTTTTTAGCGAGGAGGGGAAGATAGTTTTCACGCATCGTGAGCAGGAAAACATGGACATAAACCAGACCATCATGGCCTGGGACAGGATTCCCCGAGAGTACTTAAGGAAGACGCTGCCCGTCACGACAAGCAGGGGCTGTTCATACCGATGTCGTTTTTGCACCTGCTGGCGTCTGTGTCCACAGGTTCACTATAAGTCATTGGATGTTATCCGCGACGAACTTCTCAAAATCCAGGGTTTGGGATTCGTAAAACACATTCGCTTTACCGATGACAATTTCACCGGGAACAAGAGAAGACTCAAATCGGTCTTGCAAATGATGATTGAAGAGGGATTTGACTTTACCTGGTCTACCTATGCAAGAGCGAGCTCGCTGACGGCTGAGTTGGTGAAGTTGATGAAAATAGCAGGATGTGAATTCGTGAATATGGGTATCGAATCGGGAAGTCAAAAGATTCTGGACAATATGGACAAAAGACTCAAGCGCGATACGGTCATTGATGCTATTAGACGATTAAATGAACATGGAATATACGGTGAGGGGGGATTTATTCTGGGGTATCCGGGAGAAACCCGGGAAACCTTTTCTGAGACAGTTGATCTGGTTAACTCGAGCAGGCTCCCTTTTTTTCAACCTAATTTGTTCTATTATTCAAAAGACATGCTGGTCGATGATGACAAAGTCAAATTCGGATTGACAGGTCTGGGCATGGCTTGGAAGCACAACACCATGGACTCTGCCGAAGCTTCTGAGTTAATGGTTGAGATGGTGAGAAGAATTGAGCATGGATTCCATGAGCCACAAGTCAGCGTATGGGAAACATTTAGGCTTTTGCGAGGAGAAGGGTATCCGCCTGAAGACATATACAGGCTCCTGAAGCTAAAAAGGGCATTAGCCTTAGCACTTGAAGAATCGCCGTTCGACGACAAGGTATCGCTCAAAGTCGAAGTGATATTGAGGAAACTAAAGGCTATCGTAAAAGAACAACCTCAATCTCGATCTCACGAGAGATCCCCTTTCGGCACGGACAGGCTATATGTCAAGTCCGAGCGGTGAAGTAAGACTTGTCTTTAGATCGTTTGTTGATTGGCAGTTGAATTGTGTTAATCGGTTCTGATCAATCTAACTATTTGATTAAATTAAATAATCTTATAGAAATCATTTTATTTTCGCCATTTCATATCCTCGTTCGCGAAACATCTCGCTTATTCCTACGACATGCGGCGCACCCACAAACGCTATGGCGTTTCCCTCTTCAAAATAATTGATCATTCTTTCGAAGAATATTTTATCCCGCCGGTCAATCGCTTGATAATTGCGGCTGGGAATACGGGTGCCCATGGATATGATCTTTTCCAAGTCGCCGTTTAAGTAGTATTTCATGTATGAATGCGCGTAATCATTCCATTGGTCGATTCGTTTTAAAAAACCGATGATCTTTTCATACGAGAGATTTTCAAGTACTTTTATCTGTTCTTCAATTGTTTCCAGAAAGACGATATTTCTATCCAGCTCTCCGGCGATGCGATACGCTTCCAGATCAACTGAATTTCTCCACCCTCTTTTCTCAAGGAAGCTCGACCAGATCGTGAAAAAAGCCATCCAGGGTTTCATTCCCTTTACCATGTCGTATACGGTTTTTTCTGTGTTGGTGGATAGGAGGTAGAAAAAGGACGGAATCCTTATCGAACCCGGCAGAACGAGTGCTCTGACAATACGGGCCGTGGTTTGCCGGTCCAGCGCATCGAAAATGTGCGGGGCCTTCGCTTCAGCGACTCCCGCCCTCACGACCCTGTCCATATTTTCTTGATCGAGCGGCCCTTCAAATATCACTGTACGGGCGTTCTTAATGTAGCGAATGAGCGAAGACCTGAAACTATATGGAAAGAAATGGGCCGTTCCAACAAGGAATGACGCTTTGTCGTTTTTCCTTACCTCCCGAATCATTTTCAATTCTTTTTCTTTCATTTTCGTGAAAAAATCTGTCTTTCTTTTTCGCAACCACTTCATCGAGACCTTTGTAAAGCCAGGATGGTGTCACGGATGGAAGGCTTTTTCAGGACAAGTTCGCACATTTCATATTTTAGGGTGGGTTGTGATCCCCATTTCATTTTGAATCGCCGGATTCCTTCATTTACGCCGAGACCGAGATGTACATACTTTTTTCCACGCTCCTCGCTCAAGCGGACGGTTTCAAAAAGCAGAAGATCCGAGGCACCAGGAACATAATCTTTTTTTGAATGGCATCCTATAACATAAGTGGAAAAGTCTTCCGGCTCAAGATCCACGATGTAAAACGCTGACAGATTTTCTTCTTGGTCCCACGCGTTCAAGACCATGGCGTTTCCGTCATTGTCAAAATATTCCGGTGTCTTGAACAAAAGTGTTTTAACGCGGGACGGTGGGTCGACGTTTTCGACGAACTCTTTCATCAGCGCCTTGTGTTGCCCAAGGATTTCAGAAGACCGTTCGACGATCAGGCGGCTTTGCGCCTTGGCAACAGTTCTTCTCAGGCTGGTTTTTAGGACCACGCTCTGAAGATCCAGGATGTAATAATGGTCGCTTTCTCTCTCCCGGCAGTTTTCAATAATTGAAGGGGACAATTCCGGCGCTATGAGCGAAAGGTATTCGGGTCGGTATTTTTTTTTAATGTTATCAATGAACACCTCAAATTCGCTCAAGACGAAATCCTTTTCCAATGGGTAGCCGACAACTATAAGCCAATCTTTTCTGCGGCAGCAGAAATAGCCGTCTACGAGATAAGGTTCGCCGCCTGACACGCATGTCATCAATCCGACGCTGTGCTCCGGCACATAGGCATGGGCCCGTATATATCTCTCTTCTTCAGGCGTGATCATACGTTAAAATAGTATGTGAATCGGGATCTTAAAACTAAGCAGCAATCTGAAATATCCTGTTTTGAAATTTGAACTTTTATTTTTGTTCCTGTTTTCGGAGTTTGTCTGATTTTATATCACATCACGCTTGTCCAAAACAGGTTTTGGTTTGAGGAACCCAAATACCCTCTGTGTCCAGCTCGAAATATGGGGCGCGTACAGCAATGATATCACATAACGACAAAAGAAAAATGATTTTTGTGGGAACGTCGCACCATGTCCAGCATTGCGCTCCATTCGAACCGGTTTATACAGACTATAGCGTATGAAAAAGTTCTATCAGCAAAGTAGTTGACGCCTTAGGCTGTTGATAGTATTGTATTTTTTATGCCATGATCAACCAGACCGGATGTGGCGTCTGCACTGCATCACTTGATTATACGGGGAATAGAACGCAGGCAGATGTTCAAGATTTATTCTCGTTTTTGCACGTTTGATGAGTGAAGGATGGATAAAGAAAGAAGATCTCGATGGATTGAAAGAGGACAAGATCTCCAGAATCGTTAATGCCGCTAATTTTCTATAGTTTCGAATGTCCTAATTTTAAACTGGATAGAGGTACGCCTATGAGTAACAAGCTGATGAGTGGAATATGGCATTACATGCTCACCATTCCGCCATTTTTGTGGGAAAAACAAATTCTAAAAGCTAAAAAGAGAATAGAAACCGAGCTCGACTTCATGTCCGATGAACACCGAATGGTTCATCATTGTGTGGTCAAAGACCTCCCGCGTGTTGGCGAACCGTTATCACCAGAATTCGTCGCAAACAAGTTGGATCTGGCCACCGATCGGGTGACATCCGTTTTCAATGAGTTGGAAGAGCACATGACCTTCCTGTTCAGAAATAGTGAGGGGGCGGTTGTTTGGGCATATCCTGTGACCGTTGAGGAAACTCCTCATCATGTCACCTTCAGCACTGGTGAACAGTTGTACGCCGCGTGAGCAGTCGATGCGTTTGCGACGCCCTTCGTGCAAGGGCGATTACGTAAAGAAGCTCTGTCGATAGTCGTTAGAACTGAATGCGCCCACTGTTCTCAGCCCATGCACATTGAAATTAACAGCGACTTAAACTACCATGTTAAGGAGAAGGGTTGTGAGCCCATAGTTTTTGTGCCGGATGTAAATCTATACAAGCTTGAAGATCCTCATATTATTAATGCATTTTGAAAAGAGAGTGTATTCTTCTGGTCAGAAGAACACGCAAAGGAATATCGCAGAAAGGTTCACAGGATACGTGGTGCATACTTTACACCAAAACAGCTCACGTATGTGACCATAACCATCCAAAGTACGATTTTTGGATTTAAGCAGTAAGGTAAAATACAGAACGCTTTACCGGCAATCTATTTTCACAAAAAAGAGCGCCTAACCATTAGGTGGGCTGCGAAAAAGCTCCTGCTTTTTCAAGACGAATGTCCTGATTGTCATTACCTCAGCGGATTTTACATTAAGAGCAGCTTACTTGTGAAAGCTGAGATTTGATCTTTCAATCCTTGACCATAGCTTCTAATCTAGCAGGACATTCAACGATATTGATGTGATGATTAATTTGGGTATTCTGGAATTCACCCCCATCCCAGATTACAAAACAAAGTCATGCCTAAATTCAACAAGTTACCGTGAAGCATATGGCAAGTAGTCTATCATTTCGGCCAAGGCTGGAATCGCAAGATCTTGAGATCGTGGCTTAATCTTCATCTGAGAAAAATCGCTGACCCTGAGGTGACTCTAAAAAGCGATTTTTCTTGACTTCAAATACCCTTTTTTGTCCAATAAGCTGAATTTTCCATGCCACTCATTAACCTCTTTTCAGGAGGTTACTTCATGGAGAGACCTCTCAAACCTGTAATAATGTCCCACTCGGGATCTCATCCCCCTGAACCAGATTATTCCAAGATTGAAAATGATAAATCTACCCCTACTATCATATCAATGTCAGCCGAATATCCAAAATATAGGGATGCGCTCATTATTAGTGGTGTGATTCTCCTTTTAGCTGTTTTTGTGGGTGGGTTGTATTTGGTAGCAAAACACAAAGACTGGTCGGTAAGAAAATTAGTGGGAGGGGATTGGTCGAGTTTATATGCCGGTTTCTATAATAATCGTGGGCTTACTTATTATAAAAAAGGCCAATATGAAAAGGCCATCTCTGTTTTCACCAAAGCCATCGAGATAAATCCTACGGATGAGAGAGCCTATTCGGCTCGGGGGCTTGCCTATGCTGGGAAAAGCCAGTATGACAAAGCTATCTCTGACATCAACAAGGCTCTTGAGATAAATCCTAGTGATGCTGAGGCTTACAACAACCTAGCTTGGATCTTGGCTACTTGTCCCGATGCCAGATACCGTGACGGTACTAAAGCATTAGAACTAGCGCAAAAGTCAGTGGATCTTGTCCGGCACTCGCAAAACTTGGATACATTAGCTGCGGCTTACGCTGAAGCAGGTAAATTCGAACATGCAATAACAATGCAGGAAAAGGCCATCGCTCAGCTAAAAAATGAAGGCGACGCAAAAAAATTAATTGATGAATTTATAGAGCACCTAAAGTCCTATAGAAACCATAAGCCTTGGCCTGAGAGGCCGAAGACGATGAAAGAATAATACGAGTTTTTTCTTTTCACAGTGCAGTTGAGGACATCTTTATAAGTGCCGTTTTGTTTTGGCTTATAAAGCGGTTCTCAAATCATTTCTCTTATCAGTTAACCTACGATCAAGGAGGATTCCCATGGAGAAACCACTCAAAATGTGCCAGCCTTTCTCCTGACGGGAGCTTGTTTCTTCTGTTA
>CP070700.1:848863-852518 GCA_020349865.1 Desulfobacteraceae bacterium | reverse complement strand
TGGAGGTTATCTTCCGTGCCTTCCTGCTGACTCCCAGTTCCGGAACTTTTAGAAATAACTTCACAAAAATCATTCCGAACACAAATCCGCCGATATGGGCCCACCATGCTACGCCTCCTGCCTGGCCCGAGCTTCCGGCCGCGCTGATAAACTGGAGAACGAACCAGAAGCCAAGAAACAAAAACGCCGGAATCTGCACAAAATAGGGAATAAAAAATATGGGGATAAGGGTAAGGACTTTTGCCCGGGGATAAAGAAGGAAATACGCGCCCATAACCCCTGCAATGGCCCCGCTGGCTCCGATTGTGGGAACTTGAGAGTGCCAGTTGATGAAGAGATGCGACAGCCCTGAGAGAAAGCCACACAACAGGTAGAACACAAGGTATCGTATTGGTCCCAGCCGATCTTCAACATTATCGCCGAATATATAAAGAGACCACATGTTGCCAAGGAGGTGTAAGAAGCCCCCGTGCAAGAACATGAAAGAGAAAAAAGAAAGTACCTGCTGACCGAAGCTAAAGTAGGCGGCGATTTGTGGCACGGAGTAGCGCGCCGGAACCAGCCCGTAGGTAACGATGAACTGGTTAAGCCTGTCTCCCTGCGCCAATTGCACCAGAAAGAACAGCACATTGACTGCAATAATCGCGTTATTGACCACAGGGTAGGTCTTAGATTCAATGGTGTCGCGAATGGGTATCATGGAGTAAAATAATGTCGCTTACAGCTTCGCATGGTTATAGATATTGAGCGGACATCTTTCCCCGGACAGGACCTCCGGTTCGCCTCTGCGTTCAAATCACAATCTATGGGCAGGCACATTCGCACTGGAATTGCTTTGAATCGGGTTATCCAGCAAGCGAGACTTAAACCATGCCGAGGTTAGCAAGATCAGATGTCCCCGCTTTCTGGCTCATCGACCTGGCTCACCGGGCTTTGTGGTCCTTATTGAGGGAATCGTCTTTATTCTGTCCCTTAGTGGAAAGGTAATTGTCCCTGATTTCTTTGAGGAAGGTAGTGAAATCATCAATGTGCGTTCTCAGTATTCCATAAATGACGCTGTCGTCTACCTTATCGTAACCATGAACGAGAATATTCCGGGTGCCAGCCATTGGAACCATAAACGTAAGGTTTTCACTGCTCATGAACCCGGCTTCAGCAAGGACAACAAAGACTCCTTTATTGTCTTTCGGCTCTTTGAGACCTTCGCGTGAGATGATAATCTTGCCGATGTCCAGACAGGTTTCGATGGCTACTTGAAGGTTTCTTTCAGCGATGTCTTTGGAATCCGAGGAAGTCTGGTAATCCTGAAATGATGACAGGTTTTGAGCTAAGGATTGCAGCTTCCGTATACGCTCCTCAACTGACTTTATTTTTTTCTCAATGGCTTTCATCGGTTTCCCTTACAGATCCGCTATGCAGTTTGAACGGATATCATCAAGAAACTGTTTGAAATCAAAATACATACCTCTCAAAACGGCTTCGTATTCCAGCCTTTTTTCGAGGTCAGCTTCAAATAAACAGATGCCAGTGGTCACCACCTCATAAGCCATTTCCAGGGATGCTGCGTTTAGAACGGTCACATCAGTTTCCCTTTCTAATTTCATCCCGACCTTAGTCGCTGCCAGATAGGACGGAGCCAACGCAGAAACCGGATCGGCCTTGTAAGCTTTTTCGTCCAAGAGAAAGGCCAGATCCAGGTCGGAATTAATTCCCTCTTCCCCGGTCACGCTGGACCCAAAGATATAAACAGCCAGGATCGTAGAATCTGCCAGGCTCTTTTCTCTGAGGATTATTTGCAGTTCCTTTTGAATCTGAGTCACAATATTTTTACTCATCCGATCACCTCATAGAGTGAAAGGCCGATAACATCTTGCTTTTTAAGAAAAATAGGATAGAAAAATGATAATGGGGTGTCAAGAAACAAATAGGAAGCTTTGGGCTCAAATCCTTGACATTACATACGGATGTAATTACAATGTAGATACCTATCGAGTCAAGGAGGTAAGCTATGAGAGCACGTGTTGTAAAAATTGGCAATTCCCAAGGCGTCCGTATTCCAAAACCTATACTTGAGCAGACAGGAATTAAGGAGGACGTTGAGCTTGAAGTAGAAAAAAACCAAATAATTATTCGTCCTATTTCAAACCCAAGGGTTGGTTGGGATTTTGCTTTTAAGACAATGGCCGAAAAAGATGATGTACTGATACACGGAACCGAAAATATCTCGCATTCTTGGGATGAAGAAGAATGGCAATGGTAGTCAATCGATTCGATGTATATTTGATAAATCTTGATCCTACTGTTGGATCTGAAATTCAGAAAACCAGACCCTGTTTGATTGTTTCACCTGATGAAATGAACAGACATATCCGCACCGTCATTGTTGCACCGATTACTACCGCAGGTAAGGAGTATCCTACAAGGATATCATGCAAATTTAGAAAGAAAAAAGGGCAAATCGTCTTAGACCAAATACGTACAATAGATAAAGCGCAACTTGTGAAAAAACTTGGTTCTATTAACCCAGAAACCCAGTTAGAGGTTATTTCTGTTTTACAACGATTATTTGCATTTTAAAGCCGCCCACCTATCAGTCCAACTGACCTGTGTTTCGCTGCGCTTCACACCGGCAGGTGATTCCATCATTAATTCTCTCCGCAACAGCAACATGTCCTACAAAATAGTTGACATGGTGGTATCATAATGATACTATTTTTTTATGCCGCCAAAAATAAAACAACTCATCAAAGAGCTTGAAAAAGCGGGTTTTGTTAATCGAGGCGGTAAAGGCAATCACCGCAACTTTGTTCATCCGAAGGTAGTAAAACCTGTAACAATTTCCGGCAAAGTTGGAGATGACGCCTTGCATTACCAAGAAAGGGATGTCAAAAAAGCGATTGAGGAGTCGAAAAAATGAAAAATTCTAATCGTTATTTAAAAATTGTTGAATGGTCTGAAGAAGATCAATGTTACGTGGGCACTTGTCCGGGTCTTTTCTACGGAGGTTGCCACGGAGATAATGAAGCTGAAGTTTACAAAGAACTTTGTGACATTGTTGAAGAAAATGTTGCTCTATATAAAGAAAACGGTAAACCTCTCCCCCCCGAAACCGCTGGAAAGAAATATTCCGGTAAATTTCTACTTCGACCTGGAAAGGAATTGCACAAAGCCCTTGCTATTCGCGCTTTACAGTCAAATGAAAGCTTGAATAATTTCTGTTTGAAGGCATTGAAAAAAACACTTTTTCACTCTAATCGTTCAAATAGGCTAACCAAAAGGAGTCAAACCTGACCGCAAACAGCTCGGCGATTTTTCAAACGCATTATTTTGCACCAACGCTGATGGTCTACGAAGACCCGTGCCACGAAATATCATGGGTAAGCCAATCCTCTCTCGATATAAGGTCGATAAAGTACCTATCGTCATTCGTCCGCAATTTTACCTTTACGGATACGGATTGGGACTATTTCTATTTCTTTTCTTTTTAATCCTTAGACTTACCACCAAAGTAAAGATTTCAGGCATCGAAAAGCTCAGGAAAAACCCAAATCATATCTTTTGTTTGTGGCACAGCTCCGTTCCTATGGCGCTGTTAAGTGCTGCGCCTCTCATCCCTACCGTTCTTGATCGTGCCCCTCAGGTATGGATGCAACAT
>CP070700.1:841103-848763 GCA_020349865.1 Desulfobacteraceae bacterium | reverse complement strand
CCCCTTTTTTAACAACCCTCTGACTCTGCGAAGGGATCAAATATTGCAAAGGGATATGGACACATTCATTTCCAGATTGAAAATCTTTAATCCTATGTCATTAAAGTGAGAAAGCCATGAAAACCAAAGCAGGAATCATCAGCGTGTTTTTTGTGCTCGCCATTGTTGCCGGTTGTGGAAAACCCGCTGCCAAATCTCCACAGCAGCTTGCCAATGAATATTCGGCAAAAGCCCAGGAGTATGAAAAAAATGGCGATCTGGTTGAAGCTTTAGAACAATACAAACTTGCACTAACAGTAGACCCTCACAACCAATTGGCCAAAGAAAAGAGTACAACAATCGAACAGGATCTGCACAAAATAGCCGAAGAGCGATATCAAACCGGTCAGACATTTTATAAAAATGGTCAATACGGCGAAGCGCGCAAGGAGTTTTTAACTGCTCTAAGATATCACCCCGAACACCCGGAAGCCAAAAAAATGCTTGCTGTTCAGAAAGAACTGGAACAGGTCAACAAGTACATATTACATACCTTACAGGTGGACGAAAGTATTTCAACCTTGGCCGAACGATACTATGGCGATTACAAGAAGTTTCATCTTATTGCACAATACAACGAATTGGAGGATGCCACCAAAGTGAGGGTCGGCCAGGAGATCAAAATCCCGGTTATCGAAGGCATGCCAATCATTGCCGATCCGTCGGAAATTCGAACGGATTCCGTGGAAACCCCGAAAGCAATGCAAGGTAAAATTATAACGGTTAAAAGCTTCATCACCCATACCGTTCAACCGGGAGAGAGCCTGTCAAAACTGGCCCAGATTTATTACGGTGATTATAAAAAATTTGACCTCATTGCTAAATTTAATGACATTGAAGATATAACCGGTGTGCGGGTCGGGCAGGATATTAAAATCCCGGAAGTAGAGGGCGTTCCGTTTTTAGCAGAGATAAAAGCAGAACAAAAGATAGAGGCCACGATACCCAAAGATCTTTCTGTGACGACAGAAACCCCGGAGAAAGAAAAATTAGCAGAGCCAAAAATAGAAGTGGGGACGGTAACTGTGGACGACCAGGCGACCAACTACAGAGACTTGGGTATAGAACTGTACAATGGCAAGAATTATAAAGATGCAATCATCGAATTTCAGAAAGTCTTAAATGTGAAACCCGGCGATAAGGTGGCGATCAATTACCTGTCGCTTGCCTATTTTGAAAAAGGAGTAAACTCATTTAAGAAAGAAGACTATACCCAGGCCATCAAAGAATTCGAATCGTCGCGACAATATAACAAGGATTGCGAAAAGTGTGAAGCGTATATCAAAAAAAGCGAAGATACGTTCAAGGATGTCCATTATCGCAAAGGTCTTGCCTATTACAGGGAGGAAAAATTGGCCGATGCCATTCATGAATGGGAACTGGTCTACAACATGGATCCCAAATACAAAGACGTTGATAATAACCTCATAAAGGCCAGGAAACTACTTGAACGTTTGGAGGCCATAAAACGCAGCAAGCAGAAGAAAAATTAACCGTAATGGTTTGGTTTTCCAAAAACTTATGAAATATGACCGATAAACCCACTATCGTCGTGCAGCTCGTGCACATTGAAGGCCCTTTGAAAGGTGAAATTCAGGATTATTTAAACTCCGAAATATCCATCGGCCGTCATCCCTCATGCCAGGTCCAGTTTCCAAAACACCTGGCGATTATTTCTCGCCAACATGCTCTCATTACCAGAGAGGGGAATCGATTCAAATTATCCGATCAGAGTGCCAATGGAACGTTTGTCAACGGCAAGCGAGTCAAAGAGGCCTATCTGAAATCCGGGGATGTGTTGATTTTTGCAGAAGGCGGACCAAAGGTAAGTTTTCTGACTCGGATTGAAGAGAGCGCCCAAGCGCTTGAAAAATTCACGCAACCCGGTATTCCCATTGAAACAGAATCAAAGCCGGTGCAGAAAATAGCGCCAACACCTCCTCCAACCAAACCGACTCCCGAACGCCAGGTATCGATACAAAAAGTTCAAGTGCCCCTCATCATTCAATACGGTCCCACCCTTCGCTCATTTAAAGAGTTGCCGGTAATCATCGGGAAAAACCCGGACTGCGATTTCAGCCTGGAGCACCCCGAAATCCTGGATCGGCATATCCAGCTTTTTTTTGATCAGGGTCAATACTGGGTAAAAGATCTGACCGGACGCAACATGGTTGTGATCAATGCTGTACCTGTGCGCATTCAGGCGCCGTTAAATCCGGACAACCTGTTGTCCCTCAGCCCCAAGGGACCCACCTTTCGTTTCCTGGGCGGAGGCCGCCTGGCTGAGCATGAAGAGCCTGCACCGGAATTGAATGGCACCGAGACACAGGATAAGAACACCATTTAGCGAGCCGAAACGCTTGTGTTCGATTATCATCGTCAACATCAGGTGATATCCCGAACCGGAGCTTTTATGAAAATTCCCTCGATTCCGTTTAAAATTCTGGTGCTGGCGCCTCTTGTCGGTTCGGATTGTCCGGTCTGGGATAACGCACCCATAAATGTAGATCCCGCTGACCCGGATCGGGTGATCGCGGACCTCGAACCAACCTGCACGGTAACGGTTCCCCCTGACCTGTTACCGGATGAACAGATTGAACTCAAATTTACAAAACTCAAAGATTTCCACCCGGACAATGTGATGCGTAACAGCCCGGTGCTGCGCAATTTCCTGGAAGCCAGAAATTGGGTTGAAGAGGCCAGGCGAAAAAATTTTTCTCCTGATCAAATCAACACCCGCCTGGCGCGGTGGCCGAATTTGCCCCTTATCCGCGTTGAAACCACCCCCCGCAAACCGCCGTCACCTGGGCGTAATTCCCTGGAAAAAATACTCGATATAGTTGCTCTGCCGGATGAACGCTCCGGCCTTCCTCCCGGTGCGCAGGGCGCTGCCCGGCAGATCGACGGCATCATTAAACAGATTCTCACGCATATTTTTTTGGATCAAACTTTCAGGGCGCTGGAGGCATCCTGGCGCGGACTGAATCTACTCCTGCGGCAGCTAAATCTCGGGGACAAGGATATCCGAATTGAGATCACCCCGGTATCGGATGATTCGCTGAACGACACCCTCGCTGCCCTGAGCGCGGAAGTGATCGACGCACTGCCATCGCTGATTCTGGTGGATTTACCCTGTGACAGCAGCCCCAGGAAGCTGGAACTCCTTGAAGGAATTGCACAATTTTCAGAAACTCTGCTGGTACCCGCGATCACCTGGATCCGGCCGGAATTTTTCCACATCGACAGCTGGCAGGATATCCTCAGACTCGCTTTCCTGCCCCACTATCTGGAAGAACCGCCATTTGCCAGGTGGCAGAGCTTCAAAAAAAGGCCGGCGGCCAGGTGGCTGGCCGTCACCTGCAACCGCATTTTGGCCCGCTATCCGTACGGTAAAGACAACCTGCCGCGCCGCGTACCGTTCGAGGAGAAAAATCCAGCCTGGATCAGCCCGGTGTGGGCGCTGGGGACCCTGATCGGCCGGAGCCTTATCGAAACGGGATGGCCGACGCGCTTTACGGACCGGCAGGCCATCCGGCTCGAGGATCTTCCGCTGAACTCGGAAGATCCCAAAAGACCTTTACCCACCGAGGCAAATTTCGACCGGGACCGGATCGAGCAGTTCATCCGCAGCGGAATCATCCCGCTTGCTCCAGTGCCGGGCAAGGACATTGCCTTTGTCCCCGATGAAACCACGGCAGGGGGTATCTCCTTGCGTTATCAGCTGTTTGTCTCTCGCATTACCCAGCTGGTGTTGTGGTGCCGGGACCACTTTGAAAAAGGCCTCAACAGTGCTGATCTGGAAGCGCAACTACAGCAGGCTTTTAAATTTTTCTGGGAAACCAGCGGACATCACGGCCCTGAATCTCTGGAAATTCTAGCGGACCAACCCGATCCGGACGGCCGGGTTCCGGTCCGCATCGCGCTGGAACCCACCCGGCAGATTCTGCCTTCCAAGGATATGGTGAAGCTCGAATTTTCATGGTAAGTAAACGCACGCTTGCCTTAAAGCAAATGTGTTGCTAATAAAGTCAAAAATCTAAGTGACATTTTGAGGCGTTGGCAAATAAACGGCATCCGTTCTCAGAACCGTTATTCCCGCGAAGCAGACTGTGTCGCAATTCAAAAAAGCGCTTGAATTCTGCCTGTCATGCTGGACCTTATCCGGCATCCATTAACGTAATACTTTGAAAAAGCGCTGGATTCCCCTTCGACTTCGCTCAGGGTGGTGAGCCTGTCGAACCACGGGTCAAGCCCGGAATGACGAAAACACCGTTAGGCGTCGTTCTGCCAATTACGACACAGTCTCGAAGGCGGGAATCCAGTAAAAAACCGAATAACAACTGCCGGTATTGAAATGATGAATAACCCTTACTTGGAATGGATCGATGAGAACCGTCAGGTTAACCGTATAGAAATTGTCGACAGAATTTTTATCGGCAGAACGTGCCAGGGGATTGAGGTTCACAAACGGATCCTTCTGCAAAGTCCTTCCGCGTCCAGAGATCATGCCGTAATCGATAGGACGGCGGCCCACCTTCGCATCACCGATACGAGCAAGAATGGCACCTGGGTAAATAGTGTCCGCATGGCTGCCGGTTCAGAACTAGCTCTTGCGGACGGCGATGTCATTCGTATCGGCGAATTCCATCTGCGGGTATCGTATCCGCAACATGCCTCTGCCGACAGCGATGATGGTTTACAAACGGCAATGACCCTCGTCACTCCATCCGAGATGACGGTCACCAACTTGGTTGCGGATGTGAGGAAATATTCAGAATTCACACAGAAACACGCTTCATCCGAGGTGTTTGACTTGATGAAAGAAATCTTTGCCAACTTCAGCGCCATCATAAACGATTTCAAAGGAACCGTAAAAGACTATGCCGGTGACGCTGTTTACGCATTCTGGGGTCATCGAGACGCTGCGCCTGAAAATCAGGCGGTTCGTGCCTGCCAGGCTGCTTTGCAGCAGATGGAAAGGTTCGACCATCTCTGGGCTGAACTTTCGGGAAAATATTCGGGCGCCGATGATTTGAAAGTGGGGTGGGGAATATCAACCGGACCGGTGACAATGTCACACTATGGATCACGATTAGCGGACATGGCACTGGTCGGGGATTGCATTAATGTGGCCTTCCGCTTGTCCGATGTGGCCAACAAAGTGTTGCCTGCCCACATTGTTATTTGCTCGCAAACTGCAGCGCTTGTTCGCAATGACCTGACGGTGAAAGATCTCGGTGAGATTTCAATCAGGGGACGAAAAGGCATGGAGCATGTTTTCGCTATACGTTAATTGCTCGCATCCGTTTGGTAAAAATACAATTACCCTTAGGTATTTTCGAAAAATCTTAGCCATATACAGCGGCCTGTAACATTGCTGGGCGTGCATCTTTGGCAGACGCTGCCAAAGGGCGGTATCCCCTGCCTAATACCGACTCATCCTTTCAAGCAAGCCTTCAAAACATCCTTCAGCGGATCAGGGATGTTATCCACCGCATCAAGGTCGATAATTTCCTGGAAGGCCGGAATACCGGAAAGCTGCGTAATTTGAAGAATGAAATCGTCCGGGGGCAGGAAGGTCTCTACAGGAGCTTCCAAGACCACAGCCGGAAGGCCGCCTAAATCGTTCAATTCTTGAATTTCCACCTCGTAACGCAGATCCTGCAACAGCTGTTTTAGGGACGTAAAGTGCTTCAAGAAGATCACAAGGGTTAAATGGGCGATCAGAGAATGTTTCATATCCTCGGGTTGGCGATTTTCAGCCCCGGACAACATGGCCGTCAAGCGATTGATGGGGCACTCACTCCGATAGGATAAAATCCAGCGGGTCGCGGTCGTGATGCTTGTCGCCTTTCCTTTCTTCTCTCCCACATAAAGCGCATATTGATAGGGTACCGCATCGATTTGATTCGAAATCGGCGGCAAAGGCGAGCGAAGTTTCTTGGGCAAACCAAACGGGTCTTCACAGATCGCGGCAAAATACTCCTGAAGCTCGGCAAATGCCTTGTCGGAACCGTGGACTTCATCGGTTGAAGCACTTTCAATATAAGTCCCGAGAAGTTTACGGGGGATAAAAAGCGGTCTGAGCACATCCAAATGTTCATTTAATCTTTTTTTCAGAACTTCTGAGATCTTCTCGGTGTTCTGACGAAGCCCTAGGAACTGCTGATTGTCCAAATCCTTGCGAATGACTTCTGCACTGCTCATTTTGCCACCTCGTATCTGTTTTTTTGTTAATGCTGCTGCTTTTCTGCCTGCAACAAGATATCCGATGCAGGGGGTCTTGTCCGCCCGCCCAGCAAAAATCCGGCTATTTCAGCCTTACCACAAAAACCTCCGCCGCTTCTTCGACGGAGTAGGCACCGAACACAATCGACTCGGGGAATCCCTCCACCTTGACAAAATAGGAGGTCTCGGTATCCAATTCGTTTTGAGCGGCCCAGGCCGTATATTCTTTTCCTCCCATTTCCAGCTTCAGTCCTTCCATCGGGTAGTTCAGCACCGTCTTGGCCGGAAGGCTTCCGGAAGGCCCAACGGCGTGAAAGGCAATCTCGGCGCCGCTCACACCGAACATCACTCCGGACCAGCTCGAATTCTCCGGCCGCACCTCAAACCACTGTCCGATCTGTTCGTTGCCGTAAATATTCAGGTGATATTCAGAAAGTAGCGGCTTTTCCGGCTTATGAGCCTTGGCCACCATCCTCGCTCCCAACCCGCCATCCGAGGCCGACATGACTTCCGCCCCTCTGAGGGGTGTGCTCAGTTGCTCGGAGGAGATGGATTCCCCCTGGGTTTGAAGGATCATGACGGGAAAATGCAAACCCCTTTGAGCCTGGGCAGTGATCGCCAGCATCGACAGGCCATAGAGATTGTCCGGGACTAGTAATTCATCGCTCGAGCCTAAAATTCCCCACATGGAAATATTGGCATCGACCAAACTATCCCAGGCCGCCATCCAGGCCATTTTCTTCAAATCATCCTTCCAGAAATGCCCTTGAACCTCCACTCCGTAAGTCTTCATCTGAGACATCAGCTTTTTGATGGGATCCGGTGAGGGGCCAAGGGAGGTGACCCATATGGTTTTCATTGGTTTTCCCCGATTCAACTGTTATCGTATCTGAATCTAATTATGTATCCATTTTGTCCTGTAATTCCAGCCAAGCAATTATTTCATAATCATTACCTTGAACTGCGCCGGCACGAGAGTCATTCCCGGAACGTTCAGACTCATGCCGTTTTGCCCGGTGGGACTGGTCATCTTGGTGGCGGGAGCTCCTTCATAAATGACCCCCAAACTGCCCATCAAATGCTTGCAGGGTCCCATGACCATACCGGAGGCCACACCCATGTTTACCCCCGCGTTGTCACCCTGACTTATAGGAATCTGGGTCATCAAGTTGTGGGCCGGCATGCAGGACAGGTAAATCTTCTTGCAGGCCGTCCCCGGATTGGCCGTCACACCCGTGGCCATGTTCGGGTAAGGAATTGGAACAGGTCCCACAGCCGTGGGTGTATTGCAGACATCCGGAAATGCGAAATGCATGCCCCCCAGCTGACAGTTTGCAAACATCACATCACCTCCTATCCCATGAGAATCTTGTCACCGTCGATGCGCACGTCT
>CP070700.1:830918-841003 GCA_020349865.1 Desulfobacteraceae bacterium | reverse complement strand
CGATCTCTAACATGGGGGCCAACTACAAGCAGCGTATCAGCAGAAGAACTATGATTCAAGACTTTTGCATTTGGGGGCGTCTTTAAGTGGGTGTCCACAATAATTCTCAAGGGGTCTTTGCCAAGTCCCCGATTAAGGCGGGTCGTAAGACAAGGATCATCCGCCAGAATCGTTCCAATTCCTACCATCACAGCATCTACCTGATCCCTTAATCGATGAACAAACTGCCTGGATTTTTCGCTGGTGATCCATTTAGAGTGCCCCTGAGACGTGGCTGTCCAGCCGTCCATTGTGAGGGCCGATTTTAATATGACAAAGGGACGTCCTGAGGTAGCAAATTTGATAAATGCCTCATTTAGTTGACGGCACTCCTGCTCCAAAACACCTGTGGTCAATTTAATTCCGTTTCTTCTAAGAAACTCACAGCCGCCACCCGTCACCGCTGGATTCGGATCTTTCATGCCAACAACCACTCGCTCGATGCCGCTCCGCAAAATAGCCTCGGTACATGGCGGTGTTTTACCATGGTGGTTGCATGGTTCGAGGTTTACATAAAGGGTCCCGCCCGGCGCACTTCCTCGCAGTTTGCTTAAAGCCTCCGCCTCAGCGTGAGGCAGGCCTGCCTTGCGATGATAGGCCTTCGCCAAAATCTGCCCATCTCGTACAATTACCGTCCCTACCGCAGGGTTCGGTGAGGTCCGGCCAAGCCCTTTCCGTGCCTGACGCAGGGCCTCCCGCATAAACTTTTCATCCATTTTACTCAAGAATGATCTCTTAATCTCTCCGTTTTTAAAGGAGTTCTGATGCTTTTAGGTAGGTGGACGTCCTTTACGTTCCATAATGGACTGTTTTATTGGCTTGTCTACAATAGGCTTCCGGAAATAACTTGAAGCTTTCCCAGATTTGGATAAATATTGACAACGGCACGGTCAAGACTATCAGGCAAAAGGCATAAGACTTAAGACTTGATAGACCACAACTTGAGTCGCTACGGGCCCTCTAATTTCTTGGCATTGAGCATTCCTTCCAATTCAGCCATAAATTCATTGATATCCTTGAATTGTCTGTATACAGAAGCAAACCGGACATAGGCTACTTCGTCCCATTCCTTAAGCTTATTGATGACTCTTTCCCCGATCTGTGTGCTGTCGATTTCTTTTTTACCCAGTTCTTGAAAAAATAGCTCCAGAGAGTCAACAAAGTCTTCGATCTGCGTCGTGCTGACGGGCAGTTTCTGGCATGCTTTACGGATTCCGGAAACAATCTTTTCTCGATTAAAAGGCTCCCTTCTCCCGTCCTTTTTTACGACCATGGGAAGGACATCTTCCAGTTTCTCGTATGTGGTAAATCTCCTTCCGCAATCCAGGCATTCTCGCCGCCTTCTTATCATCCTGCCATCCTTGCTCAGCCGGGAATCAATCACCTTATTGTTGATTATCGTGCAGTATGGACACTTCATAGTTCAATCCTTTCAATTTCTACGCCTGCTTCTGTTAACATTTGGTCTGCCAGTGGATCATGATAGCCTTCTTCATAAAAGACCTTTTCTATTCCTGCATTGATGAGCATCTTGGAACATATTACGCAGGGTTTGTTGGTGCAATAAAGAGTCGATCCCGCAATTGAAATACCATGATAGGCGGCCTGGATAATAGCATTCTGTTCTGAATGAAGCCCCCGGCAGAGTTCATGCCGCTCACCGGAGGGGACGGACGTATCATGCCTCAGACAGCCCACCTCCTCACAATGTCGAAGCCCCGCAGGGGCTCCATTGTAACCTGTTGCAAGGATCCTTTTATCCTTAACCAAAATAGCTCCCACGTGCCGCCGTAAACAGGTTGATCTTTTGGCCACCATCCTGGTTATGGTCATAAAATATTCGGGCCATGAAGGTCTGGACAATTATGAGCCCCCTTCCATGTGCTGGTAGATAGGGAAACCACTGCACAGATCCAAAACGATCTCCTGGACTTCTGCTAGTGCGCTCTCAGATTCAGCATTCCCTAAAACCTTATGAATAAACCCCGCGATTGTTTTCATTTCATTTTCTTTCATACCCCGTGTGGTCAACGCTGGCGTGCCCAATCTAATACCGCTGGTTACGCGAGGGCCCCTCTTGTCGAATGGGATACTGTTCTTATTTACAACAATGCCTGCCTGTCCTAAGGCCCTTTCCGCCTGTTTCCCTGTTATTCCTTTTTCGGTCAAATCCATTAAAATCAAATGATTATCAGTCCCCCCTGTTACAAGATCAAAACCCAAATCCATGAGTTTTTCCGCGAGTACCCTCGCATTGGTGACCACCTGTCTTTGATAATCGGAAAATTCCGATCTCAATGCCTCTCCAAATGCAACTGCCTTTGCAGCTATGACATGCATCAGCGGTCCCCCCTGGGTGCCGGGGAAGATGGCCCTGTTCAACCTTTCTGTATACTTTTCTTGTGATAAGATCAGGCCTCCCCTGGGACCTCTTAAGGTTTTATGGGTGGTTGTTGCGATAAAGTCGGCCACTCCAATTGGTGAAGGATGGAGGCCCACTGCTACCAGGCCAGCTATATGGGCCATATCAGCCATAAGATGCGCACCAGTTTCTTGGGCTATTTCCTTGAATCGATGAAAATCGATTCGCCTCGGATACGCACTGGCACCTGCTATAATGATTTTGGGTTTGTTTTTTATTGCCAGATCTCTCACCTGATCATAATCGATCAGCTCGGTTTTAGGATTAAGGCCATAGAAAACCGACTTGTAAAGCATCCCTGAAAAACTCACCGGGCTTCCGTGGGTCAGATGCCCCCCATGGGAAAGATCCATTCCCATGATCACATCGCCAGGTTTTAAAAAGCCCAGGTAAATTGCCATATTTGCCTGAGATCCAGAATGGGGTTGAACATTTACGTATTCTGCCCCGAAAAGTCTTTTCGCACGCTCAATGGCCAGTTTTTCAACCTCATCGACATATTCGCATCCACCGTAGTACCTTGCGCCGGGATATCCCTCTGCATACTTGTTAGTCATAACATTGGCCTGTGCCTCAATTACAGCATCGCTTGCATAGTTCTCTGAGGCAATCATGAGGAGATTATGCCTCTCTCGATCTATCTCTGCTTGAATTGCACGATGGACCTGCGGGTCTACTTCTTCTAACGTTATATCCTTCAAAATATGCCTCTCCAGCAATAAACTTCTGACCGTCCGCCACTTCCAGACAATACATACCCAGGCACCCTTGGGATCGGAGATAATTAAAAGAGGTAAAAGTTACTACGGTAACTTCATAGACAAGTTTAGTCTACTGACTGAGCGATTTGAAGAGTGTTGTGGGCTTAGGATATATTATCATGACTCAAAGGCCTTAAAAATCAAACAGGCGTTTGTGCCGCCGAATCCAAAGGAATTGGACATTGCGGTTTTAACTTTGGCCTGTCTGGCCACGTTTGGAACATAATCCAGGTCACACTCTGGGTCGGGTGTTTCGTAGTTGATTGTGGGCGGGATGAGGCCGTGCTTAATTGTCAGCACAGAAAAAATGGCCTCGACTCCCCCTGCCCCGCCAAGGAGATGACCTGTCATAGATTTGGTCGAGCTAATGGCAAGCCTGTAGGCGTGTTCCCCAAATACGGTCTTGATGGCCTTGTTCTCCGAAAGATCATTCAGTTTTGTTGACGTGCCATGGGCGTTAATATAGTCTAACTTTTCATGCTTTAGCCCGGCGTCTGCAAGAGCCATTTTCATGCAATTAACAGCCCCCACACCTTCAGGGTCAGGAGCAGATATATGATAAGCATCGGCACTCATGCCGTAACCGGCCACCTCTGCGTAAACAGGTGCGCCCCGCTCAAGTGCCTGATCCATTTCTTCGAGAACCAATATCCCGGCGCCTTCTCCAATCACAAACCCATCGCGATCTAATTCGAAAGGGCGCGAAGACTTCTCAGGCTCTTCATTCATTGTGGAAAGGGCACGCATTGAGCAGAAGCCTCCAAGGGCTAACGGGGTAACCACCGCCTCTGCTCCTCCAGCTATCATTGCGTCTGCGATGCCCTCGCGGATTAACCTGAAGCTTTCGCCAACAGCGTGGCAACTGGCCGCGCAGGCTGTCTCTATGGATAAGTTGGGTCCCTTTGCGCCGAACTCTATGGCTATTTGCCCTGGAGCCATATTCGCGATCATGCCCGGAATAAAAAACGGGCTGATCCGGCGGGGACCTTTTTCCAGAAGGACTCTATGATAATGCTCTAACATTGTCAGACCACCTAAGCCCGAACCGGTTACACAGCCGACCCGATTGCAATTGGAGGCATTAATCTTCAGCCCCGAATCTTCCAGGGCCATCCTTGCGGAAGCCATGGCATAATGGATGAATATGTCGAACCGCCGGATCTGTTGTTTATCCATAAAGTCTTCGGATTTAAAATCCGTCACCTCACCGGCTATTTGGGATTGGAAATCGGAGGCATCAAACTTGGTGATAAGCCCAATCCCCGACGTTCCGGAGGATGCGGCTTCCCAGTTCTTATCAACGCCCGAGCCCAAAGGAGTGACCATTCCCAACCCGGTCACTACTACCCTTCTGGTCATCTTACTGTTCCTTTTCGAGATTTATTATATTATTCCCCCATGGCCTTTTTGATATAATCAACTGCATCCTGCACTGTCCCTATCTTTTCGGCATCTTCATCGGGGATAGAGATGTCAAATTCTTCTTCCATAGCCATAATGAGTTCCACCTGATCCAGTGAATCAGCACCTAAGTCATCAACAAAGGAAGCTTCGGGAACAACATCTTTTTCAGCCACATCTAATTGTTCACAGATAATCTTCTTGATTTTTTCATCAACGGTTGCCATTTAGCATTACCTCCTAAAAGTTGTATAAGTTTTAACGCGTTTTCAATTCAACCATCTACCCTGATTAATCGGACTGACGGGAAGGCATCGTTTTAATCTTTTACAAAGAAGATCTTTACATATACATGCCACCATTTACATGGATGATTTGGCCAGTGATATAACTCGCTGCATCCGAGCAAAGCCAATAGGTTGCCTCTGCCACATCTTCCGGCTTGCCAACTTTGCCCATTGGTATCAGCCGCATAAAACCCTCTCTTACTTCCTCTGAAAGTACAGCGGTCATCTCCGTGTCAATAAACCCGGGCGCAACAGCGTTCACGGTAATTCCCCTCGGCGCAACCTCTTTGGCAACGGTCTTGGTAAATCCCATAATTCCTGCCTTGGAAGCGGCATAATTTGCTTGCCCGGCATTTCCTATTTGACCAGCGACAGAAGCTATATTTACAATGCGGCCTCTTCTTTGCTTGATCATTGATCTCACTACGGCGTGGGTGCAGTTGAATACACTTTTAAGATTGACCGCAATAACGCTATCCCAATCATTCTCAGACATCCTCATCAGAAGTGCATCCTTAGTGATTCCGGCATTATTCACGAGAACGTCGATCCTATTATGCTTTGAAAGGATATCCTTAAAAAAGGAATCAACAGTTTCAAATGAAGATACGTCAATCTTGTGGCTCTCAGTTTCCACGCCTCGTTGGGCCAATGCGTTCAGTGTATTATTTGCCTCGACTTCATCGGGATCATAATGCACAATTATGATTCGGTTGTTCTCTTCTGCAAACTTCAAGGCCACGGAACGTCCTATACCCCTGGATCCACCGGTAATGACCACTACCTTTGAATTCATATTATTCATGATGGGGACCTCTAACAGAGAAAATTGTGCCTAACCCCTTATGCCTGTCTTCTCCCACAGGGAGATGAAGGAACTTGGGCCATCTCATCCGCTGGCTTCTTTTACCCTGAAATCGCTTAACTGGAGTACCATTTTTTCCAGAACCCGGTTACTCACATACCTGGCCGCCAATTTAATGGCATTCTTAATGGCCCTGGCTGTAGAACCCCCATGACAGACGATTCCCACTCCATTGATGCCCAGCATTGGGGCTCCACCGTACTCCTCATAATCCAATTTGCGTCTGAAATTCTCAAAGGATCTGCGTCCAAACAAGAGTGCAGCTCGACCAGACACAGTATCCATCAACTCCATTTTCAACATACTGGTCATTGCCTTAGCCATTCCTTCACTCAGCTTCAATGCCACGTTCCCGACAAAACCATCGCAGACGATGATCTCCACTTCACCTGAAAAGATTTCACGGCCTTCCACATTTCCTACAAAGTTCAGTGGGCTTTGATTAAGCAATTTTCGCGCCAAACGGACCTGTTCGTTGCCTTTACTCCCTTCTTCGCCAATGCTCAACAGTCCTATCCTCGGGTTCTCCATTCCCAGGCAAGAACTGGCAAAGGCATTTGCCATTACACCAAACTGAAAAAGATACGTTGGACGGCAGTCGACATTAGCCCCTACATCTATGAGGATCACATGACCTTTCTCACCGGGGAAGATCCCCGCGATAGCCGGTCTATCCACACCCTTCACACGACCTAAGGTCAGAATACCGGCAGCCAGAGTAGCACCCGAATTCCCAGCGCTAACCACTGCATCAGCATCGCCTCTTTTTACAAGATCAAAGGCTACCCTTATGGACGCGTCATTTTTTTGGCGAACAGCCTTTAGAGGAGATTCATCCATCTCTACCACATCTTTGCAGTGATGCACAGAGATATGATCAGAGGGAGGATACAGACTGAGTAGATCTTTAAGAACCCCTATGTCTCCAACAAGGGTAACAGTTATCCCCGGTTCAGTCACGACCTCAACTGCGCCCTGCACGACCGCTTCAGGAGCATTATCGCCCCCCATGGCGTCCACGGCGACATTCATGCTAACTTTCTTCGGTCTCAATTAAGGTTCTACCCCTATAAGTCCCACACTCCGGACAAATGCGGTGGGGCAATACTGGCTCGTGACAATGAGGACAAGTGGCGATATTGGGCAGCTTGATGCTATCATGGGATCGCCGCATATTTCGTTTGGATTTTGATTTTTTCTTTTTTGGTACAGCCATAAACTTACCTCCGCTACGCTCGGTCCCGCAAAAATGTTATTTCATCATTCCACCGGGACGACACAGACAACAAATACCTTATTGCCAATAAATTGCATCAATGCCAAAGCGCAGATTCATTTCTCTTTGAGCTTAATATCTTTCAATTTGGTAAAGCCAGGGTGTCCTTTTTTTTCCTGACAATCACACCTTTTGATGTTCAAGTTGCTTCCGCACGTGGGGCACAGCCCTGAACACTCCTCTATGCAAAGGCATTTAATGGGCAGTGACAAATATATCTGCTCCCGGACAATATCATCCAGACAAATTTCATCATCAGTAATGAAATCGACCGACATATCCTCTTCCAACAGTTCAATTTCTTCCTGGCCTGCGTACGAAGGGCTAACAGATAGAAAAAACTGAAAGTCAGAATTTACATTATGGTAATAGGGCTCAAGGCATCTGTCACACCGAATCATAAGTCGGCCAACCAAATTACCATCAAAAAGATACTTGCTGCCCAACCTGGAGATGCTTATGTGAACGTTCAGAGGGCTATCCAGCCCCAGTATCTGATCATATCCCTCATCGCGCGTCCACCAACCCGGTTCAAGGGTAAAATCGAAGTGGCGGGCACCGTGCGAAATGGTTCTCAGGTCAATGATCATTGGAAATAAACCTTATTAAAGAGCAATAAAAATGGATTATCCCCCAAAATGATAACACCTTAGCGTCTTGAAAAAACCAACCGTAAATTATAGCGCCTATTTTCAAAAATCTAAAATGTTATCCCAAATGAGATAAAGTGGTGAATATATAGTACGCCTGTTTTTTGTCAAGAAATTAATCTGATCTGTTCTTAAACCAAGCGAAAACAAGGCTTCAATTTAGTGAATATAACTTCGGAAATTCTCTTTTTTTATTGACACTTACGCCTGTTTTGCACTAAAATATCAAGGTAATTATCTGACATTGGAGCTTTGTGCATCTCGATCATATGATTTCAATAAATTGTAAAATTTCGGAGATGTTCTACGGGTATGTGGAGATATAGAGAAAAACTAAATTATTATGAAAAATTGAGGCGCTCACTTTATGAGATTTTAAGAGACGCCCTCGAACGCCAATTGATGAAGATTTCCCTTATTGATTCCTTTTACAATTACCAGGAAAACGGGGTTGATTACAGCTTTCTCGACAAGAGTGAGCTTAAACCAAAATCAAAGAGAATGGAAAAGGAATCAGAACTGTTCAATACCTTTATTGTAATCTTCTGCGAAGACATCGTAAGCCCCCATTTGAAAAACTACATTCGCTTTTTTCCGGAAAATAGTGTCGTCAAGAAAAACCTCGAATATCTTGCTAATTTTTCACTGTATAAACGCTTCCATCAAAACCTGCGGCACTTTTACAGCCCCGGCTTTTTGGATTTCCTTGAAGGTTTACTCAATGTCGACTATGCCCTCCTCATACAACAAGATCCTACTGTTAAAAGAAAAAACAGGTATTCATTGACTCATTTCCATGTCAAAATTGACTGGCCCATTGCCGATGCGTCGGAGGATCTGGCCAAATGGCTTAGGTATATCCAGAACAATCTGTATGAAAACGGCGATAAAGAGGCACGTATTCTCCAGAACAAGCTGTTTGAATATTACGGTTGTCATCACAGCGTGGGGGGAAGGCGGACAGCCGGATTTATTGCTGCCCAGCTTTTGAGAAAGTTGGACTACATTTCAACCGTCTTTGTCTCCAGCTCTGAATCCAGGTCCATGTACAAATACTCAGAGCGAGGAATTTCAAAGTTTTTTCTCATACAATTAGCTAAAGAGCAGGTCAAAGCCCTGGCGCTCCGAGAAGATATGAATCTCGACCTCTTCAAAACGACCTACCTTTACCCGGCAAAGGGTTATTATGTAGGGATCTCAGAAGCGTCTTATGGCCCCACCGTTCATTCCAAACCACCGGAGGATGGCAAACTCCGCAGAGTCAAACCTGCCTATAACTGGCTTAAGCTTCGGGATGAATTTCTCCACCCAAAAGTTGCTGCCCTGGATGCCAGACCCATCAGCTATAACTGGATTTACAGTACAACAGAGTGAAAATAAAACACAGATATTTACCTACTCAAAAGTAGCTGGGTAATCAATTAATACCCAATGGCCCTCACGAGAAACCAGATAACCAGAGAGCGGTGCCATTTAAGCAGGTATACGCGTCCATCATCGGCCAAGACTTTAAAATAATCATGGTCCTGTCCTAACCACCTGTCCAGTACCTTCCTCACCTCCAGTTTTTGTTGCTCCAGCACGAAATAAAGAGGCAGTTCGTTTGCTTTATAACCTGAATACCCTATAACTTCAATAACTTGACTTTCTTCAGACACTCGATTTTTCCCCTCTGTCTAAGATTTGTCTAATTTCTGAATTTAGCCATCGTTCATATGTGGCCATGTGACAAATTAAATTTTTGGGGTCAATTTGAATATAGTAAGTGTCCATGCCTTTACGACTATGGCCTAATAGAGCATCCCTGAAAGTTGGATCAACACCGGCATTGGCCATATTGGTTTTTACAGTGCTGCGGATATCATGAAACGTGAGGCCGCCTTCCATCTTTCTCCCGGCAGGAATATCTGCCTTTACACAATCTTTCATAAATGCCCTGCTTAAAGTTGTCTTTGGGATTTTCCGGCCTCTCAATTGAAAAACAAGATCATTGTGTAAATTTCTCACCTGCTGATTGAGAATTTTCCGCACGTTCTTATTAATCGGTATGACTTTAAGGCCCCTTTCCTTTGTATTAGGTTTATTTGTCTTGGTAAATTCAAGAGGGATTCTAATAAAATCCTTTCCAATGAAAGGCCATCTCAACGCTCGGATCTCCCCCGCCCTCATTCCCGTATTCATGGCAATTTCCACAAGCGGACGTATCCAGGGACGGCAGGTATCCAGAAAATTCAGGTACTGCTCAATGCTCATGGTTTCGGTTCTGGCATTAGAACCTGTCTCAAGCAGGTTTTTGACACCGGAAAAAGCCTTGTAAGGTTTCGCGTCTACTTTGTTATTTGTGAATCCTTGATTAATGGCGTCCTTTGCCGCTCCAATACGAT
>CP070700.1:828173-830818 GCA_020349865.1 Desulfobacteraceae bacterium | reverse complement strand
TTGGTGTCCGTTACGTACTGGAAGGCAGCATTCAGAAATCCGGTAATAAAGTCAGAGTTACCACCCAGCTTATTGATGCGGTCAAGGGCCATCATTTGTGGAGTGAGCGTTACGATCGAAAACTCAAAGGCCTTTTTAAGCTTAAAGAAGATATCATTTTGAAAGTGGCCAATGAGGTGTTGGTCGGACTGGTAACTGGAGAGTTTTTGCGCCAAATAGTCGGCTATACGGGCGATCTTAAGCCGTGGCAGACAAATAATCTTGAGGCCTGGGAGGCTTTTTGGCTCGCGCCAAAGTTCTCAAGACGCAACACAAAAGAAGACAACGCACGAGCCCGCGAACTTTACACAAAGGCGCACCAGCTTGATCCTCAGTGGTATGTTCCTTTGTTCGGTTTAGCCTGGACCCATTGGGCTGACGCAAGACATGGTTGGAGCGAGTCGCGAAATAAGTCCCTTGATCAAGCCGCTGAGCTGGCCAATAGAGTGCTCTCAATTCAGGACAAATCCGGCAGAGCCCACCAGCTTATCGGCGCCATCCACTTGATGAAAAGAGAATATGAAAAAGCAAACAGTTATTATGAAAAGGCACTTAGTCTCTCTCCGAGCGACCCTGCCATTCAAGCGTGGCGCGGATTTTTGCTGAACTATCTTGGAAAGCCTCAGGAAGCGATTACGCATTTCAAAATAGCAATGCGGCTCAGTCCCTTTTACCCGGCGTGGTACCTCTATCATCTGGGGTTATCCTACCATCTGATCGGGGAGCACGAGAAAGCGATCGAAGCCTTAAAAAAAGCGATTGAACGAAGACCGGATAGCATCTTTCCGCATGTCAGACTGGTTGCGGTATACAGCGATCTGGGCCGCGAACAAGAGGCTCGTGCTGAGGCAGCGGAAGTTCTCAGGATAAAGCCGGACTTCTCAATTGAGGGCTGGGCAAGAGCCAACCCTTTCAGAGATACTGCCATAGTAGAGTACAGAAAGGAGTTGCTTCGAAAAGCAGGACTACCCGACTGAGTTTTTTTTGTCATCTGGTGAAAACTTACAGGTTTAGGGTTTCATCAAGGACGCCCTAAGGAGTGAACAACCAACCAGTTAAAATTAGGTTTTTACAGATACGTAAGGAGCATGCGGAATTTGTAGGGGGGTGATCTTATGATACAGGAGGGCACCAAACGGAAGCTCGCCGCCATCCTGAGTGCGGATGTTAAAGACTATAGCCGGCTGATGAGCCAAGATGAAAGGGGCACAATCCGCACATTGACTGCCTATAAAGAGGCAATGTCCATGCTCATCCAGGAGTACAAAGGTCGAGTAGTGGATTCTACAGGTGATAACCTCTTAGCTGAGTTTAGCAGCGTTGTCGATTCTGTGAATTGCGCCGTTGAGATCCAACGAGAGCTTGCCGAGAGGAATGCCGACTTACCCCCAGCCCGCCAGATGGAGTTTCGGATTGGTATCAACCTTGGGGATGTGGTTGAGGAGGAGGGACGGATATACGGCGATGGTGTGAATATTGCTGCTCGATTAGAGAGCCTGGCCGAGGCTGGAGGTATTTGCATCTCTGGAACTGCCTATGACCACGTCAAGAATAAGTTAGGATTAGAATACGAGTATCTGGGAGAACAAGAGGTTAAGAACATCGCGGAGCCAGTGAGAGTCTATCGTGTTCTATCCTTTCCAGGTGCTGCAGCCCACAGAGTTATTAAAGCGAAAAAGGCGGTTAGCAAGACATGGCGTAATGTGGTTATGATCATTGTGGGCATTTTCATTGTGGGAGCGGCTGTGGTGGTATGGAAGTTCTATCTACGTCCCTCGCCGATTGAGCCAGCTTCAATTGAAAAAATGGCCTATCCCCTCCCCGAGAAGCCCTCAGTTGCCGTGCTTCCCTTTGTCAATATGAGTGGTGATCCTGAACAAGAGTTTTTCAGCGATGGGCTCACCGACCAGATTATTGCCTCTCTTTCCAGGGCGCCCGAGCTTTTCGTGATCGCCCGTAACTCGACCTTTACTTACAAAGGAAAGTCCGTGAAAGTCCAGCAGGTGGCAGAAGATCTTGGTGTGCGCTATGTGCTCGAAGGGAGTGTGCGCACATCAGCAGATAAACTTCGGGTAACCGTTCAGCTGATCGATGTCCTCAAAGGCCACCATCTGTGGTCAGAGCAGTATGACCGGGAGATGAAAGACTTATTCGCGGTACAAGATGACATTACGATGCAGATTATGAAGGCGCTGCAAGTCCGGCTTACCCACGGGCCAACAGGGATTAGGGCTAAGGGTACGCGAAACCTCCAGGCGTATCTGAAGTTCTTAGAGGCACTCTCTGTCTTTTTTCAATTCACCAGAGACGGAAATGCTCGTGCCCGACAACTTGTTGAGGAAGTAGTTGCGATTGACCCTGATTATGCGACGGCTTATGCACTGCTTTCGTTCATTCATCAAAATGACATAGGCATGGGCCTGAGCAAGTCGCGGAGGGAATCTTCGGAAAAGGCTGCCTGGTATGCAAAAAAAGCTCTGAGCCTTGATGAGAACGATTATGTTGGCTACATGGCGCTGGTCGGAAACTATATAGATAAAGGAGACTATGAGAATGCCATTAAAGAGGCCCAAAAAGTCATCACCCTTGCACCCGGGGCAGCCACC
>CP070700.1:819578-828073 GCA_020349865.1 Desulfobacteraceae bacterium | reverse complement strand
CCCAAGGAGGCTAAAGTAAAGCACAAAAGACCAAAGAAACGTAAGATCGATCAACCTGCTAAGATCATAAAACGTCCGGAGGAAGGACCTTTGAGGGAAGTTTTGATAGAGCGTGTTGATAAAAGGGCGCCGAGGCCACCTGCTCAAAAACCAATTCCATCAAGACCCGTTGATATAGCTAAGGAAGTACCAGAAAAAGGCAAACGGGAAGCGCCTGCTAAAAAAAGAAAAGAAAAAAAGAAGACACAGATAGAAGAGCCTTTGGACAGGGGTGTGATTCGTCGTCGAAAGAGAGAGATATACGAAAAAGCTGACCTGTATGAAGGACGTCCTGCAAGACCTAAGGGTAAAAGGGCAGCCAAAAAGACCACTGAGGTCGTAAAAAGAGGTAAACAGACTGAGATTACCGTTCCAAAGGCAATAAAAAGGAGGATTAGGGTTCAAGAAAGTGTCACTGTTTCCGAACTGGGCAGGGCAATGGGGACCAAAGCAGCCGAACTGATCAAGCGATTGATGAATTTGGGCGTTGCTACCAACATCAATCAACCTATTGATTTTGAGACAGCATCTGTTGTGGCAGATGACTTTGGCTATGAACTGGAGTTGGATACTTTTGAGGAGGAACTTCTCATCTCCGAAACAGAAGATCGACCTGAAGATCTGGCGCCAAGGCCACCGGTGGTGACCATTATGGGGCATGTGGACCATGGAAAGACCTCCCTGCTCGACTATATAAGGAAGTCTAATATTATAGGCGGCGAATCGGGCGGCATCACACAACATATAGGAGCCTATTACGTTGAGAGTGAGGGTGGAGATATAGTTTTTCTTGATACTCCAGGCCATGAGGCATTCACTGCTATGCGCGCAAGGGGTGCCAGGGTAACGGATCTCATCGTACTGGTTGTGGCCGCGGACGACGGCGTTATGCCCCAGACGAAGGAGGCGATAAATCACGCTCGTGCGGCCAATATTCCTATTGTTGTGGCCATTAATAAGATCGATAAACCAGAAGCCAACACGGAAAAGGTGAAAAGAGAACTGGCTGAGATGGAACTTGCCCCGGAAGAGTGGGGCGGAGAGACCATCTTTGGGTATATCTCGGCCAAGACGGGGGAAGGGGTTGATGATTTACTGGGCCTCATTACGCTTCAGGCGGAAATGCTTGAAATCAAGGGCAATCCCAATAAAACAGCGAGGGGAGTTATTATTGAGGCAAAATTGGATAAGAGCAAAGGCCCGGTGGCTACCGTCCTCATTAGAAATGGCACACTGCACAAGGGCGATCATTTCGTTTGCGGGGAGCATTACGGTCGTGTGAGAGCGATGCTTAATCACAGAGGCAAGAAGATGAAATCTGCCACTCCATCTGTGCCCGTGGAGGTGTATGGTATTTCGGGTGTTCCAATGGCAGGAGACGAGTTCATCGGCGTTCAGGATGAAAAAACAGCAAAACAAGTGATCGAGCACCGCAAGGACAAAAGTAAACGACAAGAAATTAGTAAAAGAGGTTTGATCAGCCTCGATGATTTGTATAAGAGGATCAAGGAAGGGGATGTAAAAGAGCTCAACATCGTTCTAAAGACAGATGTTCAGGGTTCACTCGAAGCGGTTGGCGACTCACTGACTAAGCAAAGCACAGAAGAGGTCAAACTCGCAATAATCCATTCCGCAACCGGCGCCATAACAGAGTCGGATGTGATGCTTGCTTCGGCCTCGGGTGCTATTATTATTGGTTTTAATGTTAGAACAAATCCGCGTGTTAGAGAAATTGCAGAAAAAGAAAATGTGGATATCCGGTACTACGATGTAATTTACAACGTGATCAAGGACATCCGCCTGGCAATGACCGGTCTCCTGGAACCGGTTTATGAGGAGCATGTCATTGGGCGCGCTGATATCAAAGAGATATTTCGTATACCTAAGGTGGGATCCGTTGCCGGGTGCTACGTGACAGATGGTCATGTGGAGAGGAATGCAAATGTGAGGCTGTTGCGTGACGATGTGGTTGTCTTTGACGGCAAGATTGCTTCACTTAGACGATTTAAGGAGGATGCCAAAGAGGTACAGACCGGATATGAATGCGGTATCGGCCTGGAAAATTTTCAGGATATCAAGCCAGGTGACGTGTTTGAGGTTTACCAGGTCAAGGAAATCGAAGCGGAGCTTTAGCAAATGGTAGTAGGAAGCCTGAAGATAGAATTTCGCTTAACCGATAATCGATCTCTAAAAGGAAAACGAAAGGTTGTCAGGAGCATGGTAGATAAAGTGAAATCGAGGTTCAACGTTTCAATTGCTGAAGTCGGATCCAATGATAAGTGGCAGAAGATCGAGTTGGGAATCAGTGCAGTTGGAAACGATAGGCGCCACATAGATTCCTCTCTAAATCATATTCTCAGCTTTCTTGATTCACTTTATCTCGCACAAATTGTGCATACCGAGATGGAGATTTTCAACCTATGAAGTGTCTAAAGTTATGAGTGCCTGAGGTGAGCTCATTGTGCCCTCTCCCTGGGGAGAGGGGCAGGGTGAGAGGGTTGTGTCGGGGAAGTTGAGTCAAACTTTAGGCACGTATTTAGGGGTTTCTAATGTTGGCTGGCAGGCGCTCAGTAAGAGTCGGTGATCAGATACAAAAGGAGATCGCACTCCTCCTCCTTGAAAGGGTAAAAGATCCCAGGGTCAAAGGTGTCACCGTGACCGGGATCCGCCTCAGTGATGATCTTAAAATTGCAAGAATTTACTACAGCCTAATAGGTTCAAAGGATCAGGTAGCAAGGGCCCAGGCGGGCCTGGACAGTGCCAAGGGTTTTATCAAAAAGCAAATCGGATTGCGGATGGCATTGAGATATGTTCCCGAAATTATCTTCTTGCATGATTCCTCACTTGAGAAAGGAAGCCACATGGATCGGCTCTTTGATGAAATTCGGAAAGACGAGCGAAGAGGTTGAAAGTGACTGATTCAGATTCTCCACTATTCAATTCCAGAACGTCTCTTAACAGGATCGTTTCTGCACTCAGGGATGGTAAGTCTTTTCTCCTCATGACCCACATAGACCCGGATGCTGACGGAATTGGCTCGATGCTCGCCCTTGGCAGGGCACTGCTTGATGCTCATAAGGATGTGGTCCTTTTGACCGAGAAACCTGTTCCTCCTCCTTATAACCGTTTAAGAGGAGCCGATAGAATCGTGCAATGTCTTAGTTCTGAAAGAGAATTTGATGCTGTTGTGGTTTTGGATTGTGCTCAAATAGAAAGGCTGGGAGGGTTTGGGACCAACCTTAAACACCAAAAACAATTAATCAATATTGACCACCACGAATCAAATGACTTTTTTGGCCACTTGAATTTGGTAGATAATAACAGCTCCTCAACTGGCGAACTGGTCTTCAAAGTCATAAAGCTTGGAGATTTTCCAGTGGCTCGCGATGTTGCGGAGAACCTGTTTGCTGCCATCCAGGCCGATACGGGTTCTTTCAGGTATGAAAACACTACTCCCACATCTTTTAAAATCGCAGCAGAGATGATGGAATGTGGTGCCAATCCCTGGGAGTTATCCCAGGAATTGATTCACGGGTACGGCCTTTCGCGGTTGAAGTTGTTGGAGAGAGCCCTCAGCACCATTGAGTTTCACCATGCAGGTAAGATCGGGATCATGAGCCTCTTTCTCGATATGTTTGTAAAGGCCGGGGCAGGCCCGGTGGACAGTGAAAGATTTGTGGATTATCCCAGATTCGTGTCAGGCGTTGAATTAGCTGTTTTAATTCGCCAGACAGGGGAAGATGACTACAAATTCAGCCTGCGCTCTAACGGCCGGGTGAATGTGGCCCAGTTGGCCGCTCGATTCGGAGGTGGCGGGCATGCAAAGGCTGCCGGAATTGAGTGCCACGGATCCATCGAGGTATTGAAAAAGAATTTTTTGAAAGAGGCTGTTCGGTTTTTGGATGGAACACCGGACTGATGGGATACTATTAGTTGACAAGCATGAGGGCGAAACATCCTATGAGGTGGTGAAAAGGTCGAAGTTCGCTTTCGGTCGCCTAAGGGTTAGAAAGGTGGGCCATGCCGGGACATTAGATCCTTTTGCAACCGGATTACTGATTATTCTTTTGGGCCAGGGAACCAAGCTGTCGCCTTTTTTAATGACTGGAAAAAAAGTTTATCTGGCCACCATGAGGTTGGGGGTCGAAACAGATACACTGGACCTCACAGGTCGAGTTGTTCGAACCAGCCCTGTGCCTCACCTGACATCCGAACAGATACATGAGAAGGCCTGGGGCTTTGTGGGGGAGATCGCACAGGTGCCGCCTCTATACTCGGCGATCAAACATGAGGGCCAACGGGCTTATAAATTAGCGCGGAAAGGACTGAAAGTAAGACTCAAAAGGAGAATCGTCACTGTATACTCCCTTGAGATTCAGACTGTACAATTGCCAGATGTCACAATGAAGGTGACCTGTTCAAGAGGAACCTATATGAGGAGTCTGGCGGCCGATCTGGGCAGACAGTTGGGGCCCGGCAGTCATCTCATTTCTTTGAGAAGGCTCTCCAGCGGAGCTTTTGAGGTACAGAATGCCCTGAGTTCCAAAGAGATTTCACATAATGAGTGTAGCTCTTTTCTTTTGGACAGGGTTATTCCCCTTAGGGCCGCCCTTCCGGACATGTATGAGATACAGGTGGCCGGGCTTCTTGCGAAAAAGATAAGGAATGGCTACCAGCCGACTTTAGAAGAATTGAACAATGGCATAAACGTATCTGGTTTTGGGGTTGGATATGTCAAGCTGGCGAGTGATAATGAACTCGTAGCTATCACAAAAATAAGAAAGAGCGGAGGTTTTGGCCAGGGCACGTTAAAGATAGAAAGGGTGTTTTCATAATAGTATTTAGACTAATTCCCATCGCTTTAGTCACCTAAGCTCAAATTAAACAAGGCACTTTCATAAAAACAGGAGGTAAAAAAAAGTGGTTTTAACGCCAGAAACAAAAAAAGAAATTATTGATCAGTTCCAGGTTAATGAAAAGGATACGGGTTCACCTGAGGTCCAGATTGCATTGCTTAGCAGTCGAATCAAGTATCTTACAGAGCATTTTAAGGTGCATAAGAAGGACCACCATTCGCGCCGCGGGTTGTTGAAATTGGTAGGACAAAGGCGGAGGCTCCTCAATTACCTTAAAAAGAGGGATGCAGAAAGATATCGCACTGTCATCAAGGAGTTAGGCATTAGAAAGTAGAGGAAGGAATCGGGAGCTCATAAATTCCTGAATACCTAAATTACAATCAATGAAAGGATAAATAACATAATGATAAAGAGCTGTTCAATAGAAATAAACGGTGAGAATTTGAATGTGGAGACGGGTCGTATTGCCAAACAGGCAAGCGGTTCTGTTGTTATAACCCTAGGGGAAACGGTTGTGCTGGTGACGGCCGTATCCACTGATGAAATTCGTGAAGGGATCGACTTCCTACCACTGACCGTCGAATACCAGGAGATGTCTTATGCTGGCGGACGGATTCCCGGAAATTTTTTTCGCAGGGACATGGGAAGGCCCAGCGAGAGAGAGACCTTGACGTCACGCCTAATAGACAGGCCTCTAAGACCGCTTTTTCCGGACAATTACCATTATGAAACCCAGGTAATAGCGACGGTGCTCTCAACAGACAGGGAAAACGAGGCGGATGTACTGGCCCTTCTTGGTGCGTCAGCCGCACTTGAAGTATCAGATATACCGTTTTTTGGGCCCGTTGCTGGAGTTCGGGTGGGAAGGGTGGATGGCAGGTTTATTGCGAACCCAACGGTCAGCCAACAGGCGGAAAGCGATATCAATCTGATTGTGGCATGTAACCGTTCCGGTATTGTTATGGTGGAGAGCGGCAGCCTTTTTGTTTCTGAGTCTGATATGATCGAGGCGATTTTTTTCGGACATGAAGCCATGCAGCCCATGCTCGACATGCAAGGGGAGCTTAAGAATGAGGTCGGCAGGCCTAAAAGAGTCATTCCAGAAGAAGCCTTTGATGAGGACCTCCAGAAAAAAGTCGCTGAAGCCGGGGCCTCCTTATTCCGGGATGTCATCACCACCCCCGACAAAAAGCTGAGACAGGAGAAAGAAAAGGAGGCACTCAAAAAAGTCCTGGAAGCGTTGAACGAGGATTATGAGGACAATGAGTCGGAGATCCACGAGGCGGTCCACGCCCTTGAAAAGAATATGGTCCGTGAGATGATTCTTGAGGAGGGAAAAAGAATTGATGGTCGGCCTTTCACACAGGTCAGACCAATAGAATGCGTAGTTGGCCTTTTGCCGCGCGTACATGGCTCTGCCCTTTTTACTCGGGGAGAGACCCAGGCCATGGTTTTGACCACCTTAGGGACCGAACAAGATGAACAACGGATTGAATCTATCTATGGAGATCGCCTTAGATCATTTATACTTCATTATAATTTTCCACCGTACAGCGTCGGCGAGGCAAGAAGACTAAGCGGTCCCGGACGAAGGGAGATAGGGCATGGCGCGCTTGCGCGAAGGGCACTTTTGCCCGTAATGCCTACCAAAGAGGATTTCGAATACTCTATTAGGGTTGTGTCTGAAATCCTTGAGTCCAATGGATCTTCTTCCATGGCAAGTGTTTGTGGTGGGTGTCTTTCCCTCATGGATGCCGGTGTGCCCATAAAAGAGCCGGTTGCAGGTGTTGCCATGGGCCTTGTGTCAGATGGCAAAAGAGTAGTGGTGTTGACGGATATAATCGGGGATGAAGACCATTACGGGGATATGGATTTTAAGGTTACGGGAACGCGCGAAGGGATTACCGCCTTGCAGATGGACATAAAAATTGAGGGCATTACGAGAGAAGTGATGGAGCAGGCCCTTGAACAGGCTAAAGAGGGGAGACTTTATATCCTAGATGAGATGAATAAGGCCATATCCAGACCGAGGAACCAAGTTTCAGAATATGCGCCGATTATCGCCACCCTCCAGATTAAGCCTGAGAAAGTCAGGATCCTTATCGGCCCCGGAGGCAAAACAATCAGGGAAATTACCAACACCTCTGGTGCAAGAATAGACGTAGATGATAACGGAACTGTTACTATTGCCTCTCCGGAAAGAGAATGCTCCGAAGCTGCTGTCAAAATGATTAATGAAATTATTCAGGAGGCCGAGGTAGGGAAGCTTTATATGGGAAAAGTCGTAAAAGTTATGGACTTTGGGGCCTTTGTTGAAATTTTTCCCGGAACAGATGGCCTCATCCATATATCGCAACTGGCCCGGGAAAGGGTAAATAAGGTTACGGATGTGCTTAACGAAGGAGATGAAGTGCTTGTGAAGGTTTTGGAAGTTGATGATAATGGAAAGATCCGTCTCTCAAGGAAGGCCGCCTTGGGTGAAAGCCTGGAAAATGTATCATAAAACAGTTCTAAAAAATGGTGTCAGGATTATCTCTGAGCAGTTGGATCACTTAAGATCCGTTTCCCTCGGTATATGGGTAAATGCGGGCTCTCGTGATGAGATCAGATCAGAAAATGGAATTTTTCATTTTATTGAGCACATGATTTTCAAGGGAACGCAAAGTCGTAGCAGCCTTCAAATTGCCAAGGAACTTGATGCCATAGGGGGTTTATCAAACGCATTTACCGGCAAAGAGAATACCTGCTTCCACGCCAGGGTTTTAGGAAAGCATTTTGTGAATTTGGCGGACATTTTCTGTGATATCTTCTTACACTCAACCTTTGATGCTGATGATATGGAACGTGAAAGACAGGTTATTCTCCAGGAGATCAGCATGGTGGAAGATACCCCTGACGATCATATACACCTGCTGTTCAACCACCTCTTTTGGATTGATCACCCCATTTGTATGTCTGTCTTGGGCACTGGCAAAACAGTATCTGCAATTAATAAACAAACCATCCTCAAATATATCAAAAAGTTCTATGTCCCGGAGAGAATCATTGTGTCGGGGGCGGGGAACGTGGACCATCAGTCAATGGTTTCCTATTTTGAACCTCTTTTTGCGTCCTTAGAAGGAGGGAACTCAAATTCCAGGAAGACTACTCCCAGGCCCAACGCCGGTGTTTCTGTCCAATTTAGAAATCTGGAACAGGTCCATATTTGTCTGGGAGGAGAGGCCCCTTCTCAGACAAGTGACAAGCGATTCGCCTGCGCGATTTTGAATACAATCCTTGGGGGAAACATGAGTTCTCGACTGTTTCAAGAGGTTCGGGAAAACCGGGGCCTTGCTTATTCTATCTATTCTTTTCTTTCTTCATACTTTGATGCGGGACTTTTAGGTGTTTATGTGGCAACGGATCCAAACAATACAAATCCTGTGCTCGATGCCATTACGACCGAGATTAGAAAGATTCGCAACGGGGAATTGTCTCAATCTGATCTGAACGAAGCTGTGGACCATCTGATCGGTGGTATCTACCTGTCATCTGAAAGTGCTGACAACCGGATGATGCGAATTGCGAAGAATGAATTCGTGTTCCAGAGATATGTGGACT
>CP070700.1:813209-819478 GCA_020349865.1 Desulfobacteraceae bacterium | reverse complement strand
TTTTTATAGACAGGGGACCCACTATAGGCGTGTCTAACGGTCCACTGTAGGCCTTTAAGCTGAAGATCCAGCAACTCGTCACGGCTTGTGACTGAAGGCATAAAAGTTTTTGTCATGGTCTTTAACCTCTTTGCTAAAAGCCCATTTAACGCATCGGAATCCCGAAAAATTATCTGAAGTATAAGGCTTTTGGCAGGTTTTGCTCCTTATACACTAAACGAGCATCAGGCTGCATGCAATAAGTACCCACCCAATTTACTGATCTTTGCAGCGTAACACGCAACCAGTATTTCATTGCAGCATCGATGGTATTATCAAGGCAATTTGAGGAAAAATCATCAAAATGATTATACACACAATGCAAGCCGCCAGGATAAAACTAACACTTTTAAACATGGTGGTAAGAGGTATTTCCGGTGCCAAAGCCTTGACCACATAGATATTGACGCCAACCGGCGGGGTGATCGCCCCCATTGTCGTTACCATGGTTAGGATGATAGCATACCATATTGGATCAAAACCAAGGGCCAGTCCTAAGGGAAAGAAGATAGGGATGGTAAGCACCAGAAACCCTAAGGCGTCCATAATACAGCCCCCTATCAAGTATATCAACAACACAATTGCCAAAATGACGTAAGGCGAGAGCGGAAGCCCAGAAGCAAAATCTGCCACAATAAATGGAAGTCTGGTTACTGCCAGGAAGCGACCAAAAATTGTAGCTCCCGTGACAAGAACAAAGGCCATACATGATAATTTCAGCGTATCCCTTATGGACCTTATAAGGCCATTCCAGGTTAGCCTACGATTTGGGATGGTGACGAGAAATGTAAAAAAGACACCAGCAGCTCCGGCTTCAGTGGGGGTGAACAAACCGGCGTACAAGCCGCCGATTACCAGGATAAAAATAGCTATAGCTTCAATTATCCTGGTCAGAGATTTTACCTTTTCCTTGAGGCTTGTTTCTGGCCCTGCCGGACCAAATTGCGGATTGAGCCGGCAAAGAACAACGATGGTAAGCACAAACAGGATTCCCAAAAGGATGGCAGGTAAAATGCCTGCAAGAAAAAGCTCGATTATGGATTGTTTTGTTTGCAAACCGATAATAATAAGGATTACACTGGGAGGCATAACCGTACCTAAGGTGCCACCGGTGATAACGGTGCCGCTGCTTAATCGAGTATCGTAATTGTACCTCTTCATCTGTGGCAAGGCTACTGCACCCATCGTAGCCGCTGTAGCGGTATTTGACCCACAGATAGCAGCAAAAAGCTCATCCGCGCCGATTGTAGCGATGGCCAGCCCGCCACGCCAATGACCCACCCACTTGTAAGCAGCCTCGTATAGCCTTTCACCCAATCCCGAGTTGAATGCAAGGTACCCCATAAAAATGAAAAGTGGTAATACGGTCAGCCCGTATTTGGAGAATGTGACCCACACATCTGTACCTATCACGCTAAGAGCTGCCTTGAATGAGACCACATAACAAAACCCGCTGAATCCCACTACAGCCATAGCAAAACCAACAGGCATGCCAAAAAAGAATAAGACGATGAGAAGAATAAGGATTCCCGCTATTCCAATAAGAGCTGAGCTCAATTTTCAGCCTCCTTTTCAGGAAATAAAACTTTCACCATCTCTACCATAAATACAAGGGATAGAGCGGCACATCCAAAGGCCACCCCATAGGTGAAGGGATAATAGATGATTCTCAGTGTTTCAGACATCTCCCCTGTTTTCCAGAGTGTTGTTCCGTAATTTGAGATTTGCCATGTCGCAAAGGCAAAGAAGATCATGCATATAACACTGTTGACAATGCCCATGACATTTTGTACCGTTTTTGGAAAGGTGCTGATCAAGACATCTACCGCAATATGGCCTTTCTTTATTTGGGTATACCCCAAGGCAAAAGCAGTCACAATGGCACCAAAGAACCCCATGAGCTCAAAAGTCCCCTTGATCGGAATCCACACCATGCGCAGGAATATATTTGCACAGGTCAATAGTACCATTATCACCAAAAAGCCCCCAGCTATGCAGGCAATAACCTGGTTTAAGAACTTACTCAACTTGTCCAGAAACGCCATTTCAGCCTCCCCATGTATACATTTAAGGTCTCATGTTTGGTATCCATGTCGCTTTTAGGTGATCCTCGCTTTGTCCCTCTCCCAACTGCTTCCTTCAGCCTCCGCTCCTTAGGACCTATGCCCAAGAGGGGTAGGGGGAATGTGGGTGATAAATCCAAGCCCTCTTCCATCTATTCCTTTATATGGGTCAAACCTTACCAAATAGGGTGAAGAAGAGGGCTGGGTGATTTAGTCCAACGACTACTTGGAGTATTTCTTTATTAAATCCTTTATGTCTTTAACAATTGCTTCCCCTGGCAGGTTTTTCGCGTTAGCATCTTCAATCCATTTATTGATAATGGGTTCAAGCAACTTATCCCATTTGGCCTTTTCTTCTTTTGAGAGCTCAATAAATTCAACATTGTAAGTCTTTTTCGACCATTCAATGGATTCCTTTACATGATTGTCGTAATAGTTGCCTACCCATTCCGACTGCTCAGTACCCAAATCATCAAAGACCTTCTGAATGTCTTTGGGAAGTGAATTCCACTTTTCCATATTCATTACCACGGCGAAGGGGTAACACACTGCATCGGTCATTGTCACATACCGGCACATCTCTGCAAGCTTGAAATCCATCATGACCTCAAGGGCAGTGAATAAGCCTTGGACAACTCCTTTTTGGAGGGCTTCAGGGGTTTGCGGCATGGGCATGCCAACCGGCACAGCTCCCCAGGTACTGAGAACCTTCGCGGCTTGACCTGAAGCTCTTAGCTCCAATCCCTTAAGATCATCCAAATTTCTTACTGGTTTCTTGGACATGATATTAGAAGGAGCAGTATTAAACATGGTAAGAACCTTTACCTTGGCAAATGGCTCAGGTTTATATTTATTATAAATATCCCAGAGAACGAGACTGGACACCAGCGAATTTGGGAATCCAAGAGGCAGACCTGCGGCATTGGTGACCACGAAACGACCAGGCTGGTAAGCCATACACAGACAACCGATATCCGCTTGACCCGCGATAGTACCATCGAGCATATTTTTTGCTCCAAGTAGTGTACTTCCCGGAAAAGTATTAACGACTACTTTTCCGCCAGTGCG
The DNA here is from genome assembly GCA_020349865.1 of Desulfobacteraceae bacterium. The sequence continues at coordinate 816,308 of CP070700.1, read as the reverse complement.
CTTTTCGACCTCTTCTTTCCACCTCTCCATTTGAACAGCCGGGAAAGTTTTGGCAGGTGCGAAGTTGGCGTAGTTTAATTTGATCGGCCCAGCTATAACAGAAGGCGGCGTTAAAAAAGCCGAAAGTAAAGCTATGGAAGTTACCCCAGCCAGAACTAAATGAAAGTTTTTTTTCATTTTTTATGTCCTCCTTTTTTTAAACTTTTTTGGTTAAGATCCTTTAGTGATGATCTCCTACATCAAACTTCCTCTGTATGTTAGATACTTTTTCACCTCCTTTCCCAGGAATTCAAAATTGCCTTCGAAAGAATAATTTTACTGCTAAGGTCATTAAACGCCTTCATCCTTTTGGTCTCCACATTGAAGCGTATGGAATGTCATAATTGACCAACTGTTGTAAAAAGGATCTCCAATTAAAGATGATTTGAAAGCTAGGCTGTTTTAGTTCTTGTTTGCCGTATCAATTAACTTTGTCCAACTTAAAAAGTAAGTAGTAAAATGCGGGCAGGCGTGGTTTTCAAAACTTTATTTATTGCTGTTTTTTGCCAAACCTTTGGCTTGTTAAGGAGACGCGTGCGAATACAACGCGAACAATGAGCGCAATCCTTTTAAACGAGCCCAAGCAATTCTTTGGGTTTGTGGGCCATTCAGAAACATTATACCAGTTTAAAAGTCCTAGATCTCGTTTGCTCTTTCCCAACGCATGTTGGCATTGCCACAGCATTTTTCAATCAAAATATCACATGTTTCACAAAAAGCCTGCATGGCTCACTCTCTATAATTACCTAAGTTTTTACGAAAAGTGCCTGGATGCTCGACCTTTAACCCGGGAATTTCACTGAACTGCTTCACCGTTCACGTTACCGCTTTACTCACGTATTCTCGATTCCAGCCGACGGAGGCATTCTAAAGCCTTTGGTCGCCGCCTGTCAAGGCGCATAACGATGCTGCAGCCTTTTTGTGTGCGAATTTGCCAGTCAAAACCCGAAAACATGAATGCAAATAAGTTGCGGGCAATAAAGCCGTTATCTTTCGTTTTTGCCCTTGAACCGCTGATAGATCACCTACCTGTCAAAAGCCAAGATCTGGAGCGGGGTTGGTTTGAACCCGTTGCAAGGATTTCGTTCCTGCGGGCAGTTAGAAATGGCGACAATGCAATCCATTTCGGCTTTTAGATCAATATAATCGTCCGCCTTAGAAAGAGGCTCTTGAAGCTTCATAGAACCATCTGGCTGAAACGTCAAATTCATAAAAATATTAAAACAACAATCAAAGTCAAAATCAGCCCTTTTGATACCGTATGGCTTGAATGCCATGGCAAGGTTATCAGCACAGTTCCTAGTATCTCGAATTTGATACCTGATACAGTTCAGTTCTTCACTGCAGAATCCTCCGCCGGAATAGTGTAGGCCCACTTTGTCTTCTATTATTGAGAGGATCGGAACAGCCCGGTTAGTATAGATGATATGACCTTTGGTAAGCTTCCAGGTGTCATTTAATATATTACTGTATACGCAGGAGAGTTTTTCACTTTTATCTTTAGCGCTCAAGGCAACAAGGTCTGCTACCTGCTTGCCTTCGAGGTCAATCACACGGAGTATTTCTCCGTGATGAAGCATGAAAGAGATGTATTCCCGTTCGGGGATAACCTGGTCAAGAATGACTGTTTTGCTCATGGCATATTAAAACTCTCCTTTCTTATTCTCCAAAGCATTCAATACAATCCTTTGGCCATCGAGGATATGTTCCCTCATCAAATTCTCTACTCGATCCGCGTCTCTTTTCTTCAAGGCTGTAAACAGCTTGCGGTGGGTTTTATGACTGATTTCAGCATATTTTTCCTCACTCAGGATTATCCTTCGAAAACGATAAATCTGATCCCGGAGGTTGTTAATCATCTCGATCAGCTTTGGTCTTTTGCTCAGCGTGTAGAGTATATCATGAAATTCAGTATTGATTTTAGTAAGATCCCTCAATTGATGCCGGTCCAAACATTCACGAAACTCTTCAATTTTTTCCTTTAGCGGGAGGAGATCATCTCCTTCGTGCCTAATGGCCGCCAGTCGTGCCGCGTAACTCTCTAAAAGGCTTCTAATGCCGAATATGTCTTCAATCTCCTCCCTGGTCAAACCCGTAACGGCATAGCCACCCTGAAGAGTCAGTTTAATGAAGCCTTCTCTTTCAAGCTTATGAAACGCTTCTCTGACAGGGGTCCTACTAATCCCTAACAATTTAGCCAACCTATTCTCGACAAGGCGGTTACCTGGTGCAATGTCACCCTTTATAATGGCTTCCTTTAAATAAGAAAAAATGTGTTGCCCCAAGGACCTCCTCAAAGGCAATGATTCCAATGGGTCAAGGCCAATCTGTCCTAAAACAGAATCCTTTTTCTCCGAGTTGCTCATCTAAAAAACGCCTTTCTTGACTTGATGAGAGGTCAGAGGAACATTTTTTTATGCCACCAATAGACAAGGGTAACCGTATAACATCAGGGATATTTGATATCCGGTTTCTACGGCTAACCATTTTTTCTTCAAAAGATCGGGTTGCCTCGGAAAGAACACTTAAATCTCACCATATATCGGAGATTACAGATCGAAGTCCCAATCTTTCAAGAGTCTTAGGAAGAGGTTTCCCGGTTGCCCTGTCCCATCCCATCATTTTGTAGTACTCATCTTTCATCTCCTCCCAATGAGCCATTACATTTTTCCCTTTCATAGGGCCATCGACGGGGATTGAGCCGTATTTCACAGATGGCACTTCCAGGTCCGGCGTATGTCCATGTCGTATATTGAAGACCCTGAATAGGTTCGCAACTCTTTCCGACATCTCAATGGCTTCTTGCTCCGTATAGTCCCAACCGGTGACGAGGTTTAGTGCATCTATCAGGTGTTTCACATCGGCCCCCGAATAAGACATTGTTGCGATGTTGCATACCACCAAGGAATCCACAAATTCTCGGATTTTCCCTTTCTTGACAGACAAAGCAACGCTTCGTGGTTGAAACGGCTCTTCCATTGGCACTGAATTGCTCTCACTCGTTCCCACACCACTTGTGGAATAATCTAGAATATCGCCCCAGCGTGCCCTCGCATCATG
>CP070700.1:808616-813109 GCA_020349865.1 Desulfobacteraceae bacterium | reverse complement strand
TTGCGTGTACTGTCCGCATCCAACCTGGCAATTCTGGCTGGCGGGAATAGCTCTTGTAGTGTTTGCTCCAGCTTCTCAGTACCGAAACCATAAGATTTGAGTCCTCCACGACCGCATGAGGGGCATTTTATTTGAGTCCCGGAATAAAAGCCGCAATAATGGCAGGTTAGTTGATCTTCCTTCAGATGATAGGTAAGCGCCACGTCGCAATTAGGGCATCGAATGGAATCGCCGCAGGAGCGGCACAGAAACAAGCTATGAAACCCTCTCCTGTTCAAGAAAAGAATGGCCTGGTTTCCTGAACTCAGATTTTGATCAAGTGCCACTCTAAGTTTAGGGCTAAGGATTTCCCTGCTGGTTTGCTTATCATCAAGATTTTTCATATCCGCGATTTCCACATCAGGTGGTGGGCGTTTCTCAATCCTGTCGGGCATCGAAAGCAGATGGTACCTTCGGTTATTGGCGTTATGGACGGACTGGACGGACGGTGTTCCTGAACCCACCGTCACCAGGGCGTTTTCTAACTTTGCTCTCACAACGGCCGCATCCCGTGCCTGGTAGCGTGGGCTGGTCTCCTGCTTATAGGCTGAATCATGCTCTTCATCCACAATTATCAGGCCCAGTTTAGGCAGGGGGGCGAATAGGGCGGAGCGGGCCCCGATGACCAGATCCACATCCCCCCGTACCATACGCATCCATTCATCGTATCTTTCACCCTCGCTGAGCCCGCTATGGTAAAGGCCAATCCGCTTCCCGAGCCGCGATCTGAAAAGACCTTCCATATAAAAGGAAAGGGCGATTTCAGGCACCATTACTATCACCTGTCGGCCTGAACGAATCGCATGTTTGGCAACTCGATAATACACCTCTGTCTTGCCGCTGCCGGTCACGCCATGAAGGAGACAGGCTGAAAAGGTCTTTTTATCAAGATATTTTCGGATATGGCCAATGACGCGCCTTTGCTGTTTAAAAAGCTTGATTGGTGCCTGGGACGGAGACATTATTTCTCCGGCCGGATTTCGATAGACCGCCCTTGTATATGCTTCTAATATGCCTTTCTTGACCCATTTTTTGACAAGATATGAGCCATTGCCGAATTTGGTCGCAAGTTCACTCTGCAGGGTGGCATCAGAGCTGAAGACTGTTTCTAAGAAAATGCGTTCGTTTTTGGCCTCAAATGGCCCGGCCTTTTCAGCCATAACAGACTCAAGTGTGACTTTTTTCTTTGGTCTCACAAACTTCCGCATAAGAGGGCCTGTCCCCCTCTTTTTCATCCGCTCCCGGATAATTAACCATCCTTTCTTTTGAAGCGGATAGAATTCTTTAAGGGGCCCGGAAAGCCTTTTTCCCGGGTGATCCTTTATCCAAGAAAGGAGCCTTTTTTCCTCAGAAAAGGAGGGGAGAGACTTCAGGGCACTCAGGCCTTTGTCTGTCAGCAGAGCCGTCTTGAAGGGATCAATGTTCAGCCCCCCGGGTAAGGCCGACTGAATAAGCTGGCCGATGGGATGCATATAATAATCGGCCATCCATTCAAAAAAGGGGATCTGGTGCCTGTGGAAGAGTGGTTCCGGATCGAGGATGTTCACTATTTTTTTCAGGTTTTGATTCTTTGCCCTGGGTACTTTTTCCAGGATATAACCGGTGATCTTTCGGTTTTTGAAAGGCACCAGGGCGCGGCAGCCTACCTGGGCTTTCGGTGACAGGCTCTCAGGTACTGCGTAGACAAATGTTCCCCTAACGGGAACAGTGACAGCTATTCTAAGGCAGGATCGGTTTTCATCAGTCTTCAATTGCTTTATGTCCACTCATTGAGGAGTTCGTATGCTTATATTTGTCTTTCAAAAATTCAATAACCCCTCTAAGTCGACCTTCCTCAGGAGGTTTTTTATCTTGTTCGGACTCCCGGGCATGTCGGCTGGGCTCTTCGTGTTCATCAAAAAATGAAGACTCGATGGGTGTATTGACCAGAAGATCAGTGATAAAATAACGCTCCTCCAACTCTTCCCCGGAAAACATGGCAATCTCGTACGGATACCATCCCTCCGCTACCTGCCTGTAATCACCAAACAGGACGGTCACTGTTTTCCGCCCCGAATCCCCCCACAGCCAGTAACTCAGGAGCAAGGGAAGGAATCTCTCCTTTTCAATCAAAAGCTTCGGGGCTTTGGGATCTTTATCTCCCAACCGGTAGGCGATGACTCCGTCATAACGGGTAAGGGAAACAGAGCCGAGGTTGATGCCCATTTCGGACGAGAGTGCCATAATGGTATTTTTATCGCTGGCCATGAAGAGTCGGCGAAAAGTATTATCAGTGCTCGATCTTGCAGCCGTGAGCCCATATGCATTCGCACTCCAATCATCCGGCAGGTCTCCCAGTTCTGAATAGTGGAAACCTGGGGACTTCAGCCATATTTTCTCCTCCAAGACCATTTGCACCTCAAGATCTTCCGGTGTTATTAGATGGGTGGATTGGGTGATGATCAGTGTTTTGAATTGGGAGAAGTTCCGCGTCATCAAAGAGATAAGCTGCTCTGCGGGCATAATGTATGCGTTGCCTTTCATAGGCATCAGGCAAACCAGAACTGCAATGAAAACAAAGGTGCCTAAATGGAGCTTAATTCTTTTTTGAATTTTAAGCGCTATTTTCAAAGACTTGCCCCTTTTTAAAAAAATGCCAGATGTTCTGCTATGCCTTATAATATTTATCCATTACTGCCATCATGCATCTGGCTAAGCATCGCATCTCTCACCACTTCCATTAACTGGGTGACATTTCTCTTGTCATAGCCCTTTGCCGAAATGGGCTTTCCGATATGTATACCGAATGAGCCTTTGTTAATTTTCAGGCTGCCCTTTGGAACGATTCGATAACTGTCGCTTATGGTCACCGGTACTATGTCACAGCCTGACCTGAGGGCCAACTTGAATCCCCCCCTTTTGAATGGCTGAAGCTTACCGTCAATGCTCCTGGTACCCTCAGGAAAAATGACCACAGATGCACCGTTTTTTATCCTCTCTGCCGCCTTTATTATACTTTGGACTGCCTTTCTCGGATCTTCTCTTTCTATGCCGATATATCCGGCTCTCCTCATAGAAAAACCGAGAAGCGGAATTTTCATCAGTTCTTGCTTCAAGATAAACTTGAAATCCACCGGAAGAAAGGCCAGCAACGCAAATATATCGAAATAGCTTTGGTGATTTGTCATATAAATGCGTGGGCGCCGGGCATCTATATTTTCCCGACCCTCAGTCCTCACCTTAATGCCGCAAACCCAGAGAATGATTCTGGCCCACGGCGCAGCCACGTAATGATGTATGATCCTGCCCTCTTTATCAAAAAGCGCGATTATATAGGACCAGATGCAGAAAATGATCGTGTGGATGGCGATAAAGCCGTTCAAACAAATAAAGCGAATCATACTGCAAAAAATATCTCCATAATATTTAAATAATTTATTGACATATAATATTATTCATGTAATAAAATATTATAATTAAATTATAATTAAATATCTTTAAAACGCTGGAGTTTTTTTATGCCCGAATATATCGTGTGCCACAAAAAGAGAAATTCGCCCCGCTTAAATGTCCGAATCTGTCAGGAAAAGTGCCCGTCCAGGGATGACTGCAAAGAATACTTAGCATATCAGAAAATGTCCGTCCATCCAAGTCAGGTGACTGTTTCACACGATAACACGCCCGCGGCTATTACTATTCCGTAAAAAACCGGGGCTCATATATTCTGGTCCGAAGGGAGGCTGATCTTTGAATACGGCGATTTGATAGGCAGCTCGATCTTTAGCACAATGTCATTTTCATCTTCTCTGAAGACATCAATTTTTCCGCCATGCCGGTGGATGATCATCTTAGAAAGAGGTAATTCCAGAACACCCGATCCTCCTTTGCTCGTGAAGCGAGGGAAAAAGAACTGGTCCAGGTCCTCCTGTGAGAGCCCTTCAGCCCCGTGCCGGATGATCGTCACCAGGTAACCGTTTTCCTGGGACATGGAGAGGAGGAGTTCTGCCCCCTCGGGCATGATTATTATTGCATTTTCCAATAAATTTTCAAGTGCCCGGTTCAGAAGACCCTCATCACCGTGGATAGTTGGTACCGACCGGGGCAGAGATTCCAACAAATTAATCTTTTTTCCATCTATCTCTTCCTTGAGTTCCCCAAGACAAGACCGTAAAAGATTTTTCAAGTTGACTTCTGAGATAAAAAGGGTAACCGGTTCAATGGAGGACAGAATAATATGCAGGATATCCTCTAATCGTGCAGTCTCTTTTACAATGATATTGGCGATGTTTCGTTGCGGATCATCTTCCGAAAGGGAATCCCTAAGTCGGCGAGCAAACCCTCCGGCCGTAGCCAATGGATTTCTGATCTCATGAGCAAACCGGGCCGATATTTCCCCCAAAACCCTGATTTCCTCCGTGCGGATGGCCCTTTCTTGCAATTGCTTTAACTCGGTGATATCCAGCATAATACCATCA
>CP070700.1:801419-808516 GCA_020349865.1 Desulfobacteraceae bacterium | reverse complement strand
TCATACATTGGGAACCAACATGGCATAAGTGAGTAATGGTGTTTAATGCATAAAATTTTTGAAGAGGTAGCAGTGCAATGAAAGTTCAAGAGGCCATCATGGCATTTTCGCAAAGTGAAAAGATCAAAGCAGGCCTTATCTGGATCTCCCAGGCCCTTCAATTGCTTAATGGTCTTCCGGAGCCCGAAAAACGGGGTTCCGAGAAAACCAGCAAAGCCATGATTGATATGATTGTCCATGAGATTCAGCTTGGGAAAAACATAACCGGTGATGTGTCTTGGGATGATGTGTCAAGGCATATAGATCGGGCGGTGATTATGATCAATTCCGGTGTGGCTGCTGAGGCAGTGGTTCATCTTACCCAGGCCCTGAGCCAGGTCACAAGTATTGGGCATCGCGCCATGTCCTTTTTAAAGGAACAGGGATTTCTGTAAAGTAAAAACAGCGGTTTACCTGCTGAGATCCAATAAATTGTCAAAGACTTGATTTGTGGGCCCAATCAAAATAGTATCAAAACTGATCCAAATTGGATCAATACATTTGAATCTTATTGGAAGGCGGGAATTTTATTATGCAGATACTGATTCTTTATTTCTCGAAAGGGGGAAATACCCGGAAACTGGCTGAAGCTATTGCAAAAGGCGTCGAAGAGTTAGGCGGTGTGAGCGCTGTCTTAAAAAAAAACAGACAAGGTGACTAAAGACGATTTTCTGGCCGCAGACGGCATTATTGCCGGTTCGCCGGTCTATTTCGGCGGGATGGCGGCCGAACTCAAAAAGATCTTCGACGAATTTGTGGGCGTACGCAAGAGGATGGAAGATAAGGTAGGGGCGGCCTTTGCTACCTCCGGGGACCCCACAGGCGGGAAGGAAACCACCATAATGTCCATTATTCAGGCCCTTTTGATCTACGGGATGGTTATCGCAGGGGATCCCATGGCCGCTACCGGTCATTACGGGGTTGCCTGTGTAGGAGCGCCCGACAGCAGAACCGAGGAAAACGGAAGAAGGCTTGGCCGAAGGGTCGCTGAATTGGCACAAAAACTTCGCGGTTAGAGATGAGGTTAGATTTACATTGGATCAAGATATGCTAAGAGACCTTCTTGTTCGGTTGAGCAAAGGGGAGATAACGGTTGAAGAATCCCTTGAAAGGCTTAAGGCCTTACCTTTTGAGGATTTGGGTTTTGCCTGTATTGATCATCACCGAGGCCTAAGAAGAGGGCTCTCAGAGGTCATATTTGGTGAGGGGAAAGAGGCATCCGATATTCTGGCTATCATGGAACGAATGGCAGAACAGGAAGAAAACGTTCTTGTGACACGGCTACTGCCCGATAAGGCAAAAAACCTCCTGAAAAAGTTTCCTGATAGCACCTACCATGAAAAGGCAAGGGTACTGACCCTTCTAAAACACCCCGTAAAGGTTTCTGGCCGCGGCAAGATACTTGTCATGAGTGCCGGGACCTCCGACATTCCGGTGGCAGAAGAGGCAGCCATTACGGCAAGATTCATGGGAAATGAGGTAGAAACCATTTATGATGTGGGAATCTCGGGCATTCACAGGATTCTGAGTCACAGGGAACAGATCATGGGGGCTTCTGTAATCGTGGTGGTAGCCGGGATGGAGGGGGCATTGCCGAGCGTTGTAGGCGGGCTGGTTGACAGGCCAGTGATCGCGGTCCCAACCAGTGTGGGTTATGGGGCGAGTTTTAATGGTGTCAGTGCTCTATTGGGAATGTTGAATTCTTGCGCGTCCGGCGTGACTGTGGTGAACATCGATAACGGCTTTGGTGCAGGGTATGCTGCGAGTGTCATAAATCGGAAGTGAGCTTTGGCATTTTGCATTCTGAATATGCGCGATTACCACTCAACCCGGTTTTCTGCAAGACCATGGTTGATAATCCAGATATTTCATCATTTGTATTTTTTCCGGATTTCTAAGACGCGTCTTTTCAACCGGGGAAGTTCTTTTTTCTGAGAGTCATGCCAACAGGGCAATAGGCTGTTGTTATGAAAGAGTGGCTCTGAGGTAAGGTCGTATTCAGAGTGACTTATGGCCCTTTTCCACAGGGACGTATGGGGTATGGGAGAATACTCGGCAAGCAATGGAATCGCACCTGTATTGGCCACAAAATCAATGGTCTTCATCACCGAATCCACAGACTGGCCGGGCAAGCCCATCAATATGTAAGCCCCGATCTCATTATGGGCAAAACCGGCCCTAAGTAAGTTCTGTACCCCTCGTTCGAAGTCACCTTCTGAAATTTTGTTGTCCAGATCGCGGTGAAGTGAAAAGTCGGAAGTCTCAAGTCCAAGACGTATGGTCCGGAAGCCGGTTTGGTGCATGAGGCTGGCCACATGCGCCGTAATTTCTTTGACATGCACGGCATTTGGGGTATGGAACCTGAGACCCAGATTCTGCCTGGCAAGATTTTCAAGAAGTAGAGCAAAATACTTTTCAGGAGCAAAAAGAAGGGCATCATCATAATAGGCAAAGTCCCGGACCTTATACTCTTTGTACCAAAAAACGATTTCCTCTAACACTTCTCCTGGGTCTCTACGGGTGGGTTGAGGATCCAAGAAATGACTTGCACAATACCTACACTGATAGGGGCAGCCCCTTGAGGTCAGGAGACAAACGTAGTCAATTTGGCTCAAAAGCTCAAAGGCCGGGTAAGGTGGGAGCACTGAATCCGGAGGAATTCCGGGTGTGGGAATGCCAAATTCACTGAGGACCTCCAGAAGTGAAACCGGATCACTTTCAATCACAATGCGGTCTGCCAGCATATTTTGGCTGGCGTGATCGTGGCAAAGCCTGGCATAAATTCCTCCAAGGATTATGGGCACATTAGGGTGAACTTTTTTAGCAAGGCTGATGACCTCTTTGACGCCCGGATACCAGTATGTCATAAGAGAGGTTACGAGAATGGCCGCCGGCTTTCGGATCTTGTTTAATTCCTCCGCAAATGTCTTGAGGGAAAGACCATAGCGACTGTAAGGCCTTGGAATAACCTTTAGCGGAAGGGGTTTGGGTACTTCTTGCCGCCAATATTTTCCGGTCCCATATGAGCGTCTTGTTGGTGTTTTCATGGATTTATCACCCTTCATGCCGGGGTGGTGCACATTGAGACAGTCGATCAGGTGTATTTTAAACCCGCAGCACCTGAGGTACCCTGCAAGATAAAGGAGCCCGAGCGGTTTGGACCAGAGGTCGTAGGCTGCAAAATCGTAGATCCAGGGGTTGATGAGAATCAATGAGGTTTTCATGAGGCAAATTCCAAACCGAGAAAGGTCTGACATATGAGAGTCGTAGTTCAGAGGGTAAAAGAGTCTAAGGTTGAAGTCAAGGGGGAGACCGTAGGAACCATTGGCCCTGGTTTGCTGATATTCTTGGGTGTGGGGCAAGATGATTTAGAGAAGGATTGTGACTATCTGGCCAGTAAAATTGCCCATTTGAGGATCTTTCCTGATACGGATGGTTTCATGAATCTTTCTTTAATGGAAACGGGCGGGGCAGCTTTGGTCGTTTCTCAATTTACACTCTGGGGCGATTGTCGAAAAGGACGGAGGCCATCATTTGCAAAAGCCGCCCGGCCGGAAAGGGCAAAAGAGCTTTATGAGTATTTTGTTGGGCTTTTGAAAGAAAAGGGTATCCAGGTGGCCACAGGGAAATTCCAGGAGATGATGGAGGTTTTTCTGGTCAACGATGGCCCTGTTACCTTGATGCTCGATAGCTCAAAAGGTTTTTGACCTTTCCGTCTTCCTTGATGATATGGAGAATTTCTTTTCTTGGGTCGCCGGCAGGAGGGCGTGATGCCCTTTTTCAGGCCGCAGCTTTGGGCCGAGGAGTTCTGTGGTTTTTCTGTGTTCTTGGCAATTGACTTTCATGATCATTCATCCTTAAATGGAAGTATATCTAACAGTTTGACTAACTTAAGACCTTAATATTTGAAAGTTTTTTTGTAACTCACCCTGATATAAAGAACAAATAACCACTTGAAATAACAGGAAACATTTTATCTTCCCAGAATCGAGCATACACACCAGGCCCGCCGCGTCGGGACTTTACCTCGACAATGTGATATTAATCTGATGAACTCATTAGTTTCTAAAAGCAATCTATGGCAAGAGGTGCACAATGAAAAAGACATGGTCACGTCTGAAGATGGGCCCCCAAAAGGACCGTGAGCCAAGAGACCTTTCGAATTGGATCGGGGAGCATGATCCCACAGGGGAGGCACAAGAGAATGCGGCCGAAGAGAGGCGGCAAACAGAAACATTTGTGGATAGCAGGCCAATAGAACCGCAAGGGAGGAAGGTCACGAGACCGAGGATTCTTAAATGGGTTATCTTCCTTGTGTTCATTGTCTATATCCTGATTTCCTACTATCGCGCCCCGATACTTACCGGCCTTGGAAAGTATCTGGTTGTTCAGCATACTCTCAAGAAAGCTGATCTTATTGTGTGCATGATGGGAATGCCTGTTGAACGAGGAATTGCGGCTGCGGAACTTTATAGGATGGGGCTTGGGCCGAGGATTTTCGTCGGAAGAGAAGAGCTTCCTGATGGGTATGGAGTTTTGGATGCAAAAAAAATTCATTATCCTGAATCAAGAGACTTTTTGATAGCGATACTCCAGGGATTGGGTGTGCCCGAGTCCAACTGCCTCGCCAGTGATAGTTTCGCGGACAGCACCTTTGATGAGGCAAGGATTGTAAGGGAAATGGCACTAACACAAGGTTATCGCACTTTGATTATCGTCACATCACCAACGCATGCCAGGCGCACCTGGTTGACGTTCAAAAAAGTATTCGGGAAAGACGAAGTTAAGATTATGATGAAGCCTTCCCAGTATTCGGAGTTCAGATCAGATAACTGGTGGAAGAAAACGAAATACATTAGGGAGGTGATCATCGAATATCAAAAGTTGATTTATTTTGCGCTAAGGTATTCCATCTGACATACTAATTGACAGGCAAGTTGTTCGTGGTTAGTTTTTGAGTATTAGAAAATACGCTTAAGTGGAAAATAGTTATAATTATATTTTGTTCGAATACCTCCAGAACCATCATGTATGAAATACATATTGGTAATAGCAGGTTCTGACTCTTGTGGTGGCGCCGGGATTCAAGCTGATATAAAGACCATTACCGGACTTGGAGCCCACGCCTTGACTGCCATAACTGCACTGACCGCTCAAAACTCCCTCGGCATCACTGCTATTCATAAGGTCCCGGCTCGCTTTATCTCTAAACAGCTTGAGGCCATAATGGATGATTTGATTCCTGACGCTGTGAAGATCGGGATGTTATACTCTAAAACAGCAGTCATGGAAGTGGCACGGTTAATTAAAAAACACGGCCTGCCAAATGTGGTGCTGGATCCCGTTTTAAGCGCCTCTACAGGGAGACACTTGCTGGAACCGAAGGCACTTTCCCTTTTGAAGGAAGTATTGATTCCCATTACGAGTGTCGTGACACCCAATTTGTATGAGGCGGAGATCCTTGCTGACCTAAAGGTTTGGGGTCCGAGCGAGATGGCGAATGCCGCTAAAGTGATTAGGAAGATGGGGCCGGATGTTGTGATTACGGGTGGCCACTTAGAGGGAGAATGTATGGATCTTTTGTATGATGGCAGTGATTTCCATCGGTTTTGTGGCTCAAGAATCAACACAAAACATACCCACGGGAGCGGATGCGTTTTTTCCACTGCTCTGGCTACTTATCTGACCCACGAGAAAGATGTTGTCAAGGCCTCAAAACTGGCTCATGAGTTTACAAGATGTGCTATAATAAATGGATATGCATGTGGTCGAGGACCGGGACCGGTTCAACCAGGATGAGGGCATAGGAGATGCCGTATTAAAAGGTGCAATTGACGAATTAAAATATTAGTATCTGGTGCTGTGCCGAACGGGAGCATAAGCAGAAACTCTTAACTTTAAGGAAACAGATAAAATGACTCAATTAGAACAAGCAAGAGCCGGTGTTACTACACCGGAGATGAAAACAGTGGCCGAAAAAGAACGTGTGGATGTTGTATGGCTGAGGGATCAGGTGGCAGGAGGCCGTGTAGTGATTCCGGCTAACAAGAGGCATACTGTGCCTTCACTTTGCGGTATAGGCGAAGGACTTTTTGTAAAAGTCAATGCCAACATCGGCACATCTTCTGACCGGGCAATTCTTGATGAGGAGTTGGAAAAACTTAGGGTTTCTATTGAAACCGGGGCGGACAGTGTCATGGATTTATCCACGGGCGGAGAAGTAGATGCCAACCGGCGAGCCATCCTAAAAGAATCGACCGTCCCTGTTGGGACAGTCCCAATTTATCAGGCCGTCGTGGAGACAGTTGAACAAGAGGGAGGATTGATCCACCTTACGGTGGATAAGATTTTTGAGGTGATTGAGAGGCAGGCGGAAGACGGTGTGGATTTTATGACGGTTCACTGCGGACTCACGAGGGATGCCCTTGAAATGCTGAGAATGGAGCAGAGGGTTACGGATATTGTGAGCCGGGGGGGTGCTTTTCTGACGACCTGGATGCTGCACCATGACAACGAAAACCCGTTTTACGAGAACTATGATAGACTTTTATCTATTGCAAAAAAATACGATATTACCCTTAGCCTGGGGGATGGATTAAGACCGGGGAGCTTGGCCGATGCAACTGACCGGGCACAGATCCATGAGCTGATGACCCTCGGACATCTGACCCAACTGGCATGGGAGCAAAATGTCCAGGTGATGATAGAGGGCCCGGGGCATATCCCCCTGAATGAGATTGAGACGAACGTCATGCTGCAAAAAAAGCTGTGTCATAATGCCCCGTTTTACGTCTTAGGGCCTCTGGTAACTGACATTGCTGCCGGTTATGATCATGTGGCCTGCGCCATCGGGGGCGCTCTGGCAGGGGCCTCCGGAGCCGATTTTCTGTGCTACGTGACCCCTGCTGAGCATCTCTGTTTACCTGGTATTGAGGACGTGAGAGAGGGTGTTGTGGTCACGAAGATTGCTGCCCACGCGGCCGATATCGCCAGGGGGAACAAGATAGCCATAGAAAGAGACAGACAAATGTCTTTAGCAAGAAAGAGGCTGGATTGGG
>CP070700.1:796887-801319 GCA_020349865.1 Desulfobacteraceae bacterium | reverse complement strand
TTTTAGTACCTTAGTGATAAAATTCATCTCAAAACGTGCAGAAAATTGCAAAATTGAAAAAGTGTGAAGTGTCTAAAGTGATCTAAAGTGCCTAAAGTGTTGGAATTCTTTTTTTTTATAAAAACAGGTGGAGCGAAGCGACTCATTAACTTTAGTTCACTTCAAACTTTAGCTCACTTGTAACTTTTCCGGTTTATCCGGGTTAGGATCATCAAAATGCACGTGACAATTTCGGTCAGAGGTTCTGTCAAGGATATTCTGTCTTGAGTGGCTTCACTATGTGCTTTTATATCCATTTCTAAAGCAATTTGTCAAATCATTGAGCCCCTCCCTACTCACTGTTGACTATCTTTTCTCCGGTCGTTATAGTCGGCAGGGTTGTTTTTCCAAATTGGAAGGCATTTATTTATCTACTCTTTTTTCAGCTTAATATGTACTACCAAGATGCATTCGAAAGAATCTTATTTTTAAAGGTCATTGCGAACGAATGTGAAGCAATCTTGGTATGATAGATTGCCACCTCGCTTCGCCCCACTCGGCCGAGCAGTAAGGCCTTGAGTCGTTCGACTCGTTCGACCTTGAGGCTCTCGACAGGCTCACTACCAAAAGGCTCCTCGTCGCGGGCTTGCGATGACATGATTGCAATTTGGCATTAATATCCGCATAAGAAATGAGTTTCAAAAAGGATTCTGAGTGGCAGGGTTTTCAAGTCCAAGTTCTTTTTTGATTTTACTCTGGATATTCAGGATCATTCCAAAGGAGATGTTTTGTGGACATTAATGATGACGAACTGATCATAAAAAGTTTTACATCCCCGACTGATGAGAATAATGAGTATTTGATCATTGATGGTGATCAGGCGGCTGTGATAGACGCTTCTAAGGCTTACGAAGATATGAAAAAGTCACTCGAAGAAAGGGCCATCGGCCTTAAATACCTGCTCGTGACTCACGGGCATAAATCAGATGTCCAGTCATTGAAAATGCTTAAAAAAAATTTCGGGGGAACCTTTTGTTTCCATAAAAAGGATCGGGATCTCCTGAGGAGATTAGACGAAAAATTTGAGCCGGATATGTTTATTAAAGATAGAGAGTCTCTCAAGTTAAAGGATAAGACCATAAAGGTGTTCCATACCCCCGGGCATACCATGGGGGCACTCTGTTTCTATATAAAAAAGGCCGATGCCCTGTTCAGCGGCAATACGCTTTTAAAAGGAAAATTCGCCGAGATATGGGGACCGAACAGCATGCGATTAATGATTATGAGTCTAAGAAGTCTTAACAGCATTATTCCCCCGAAAACCATTGTGTACCCCGGTCGCGGGCCATTGACAACAATGAAAGATGAAGCCTGGATGTTCTGCCTCAATTCACAGTAAAAATGCCCAACCAAAGGTCGGGGTTTCACAATGAAGACCGGGGTGTTGCGGCCCTTCCCTGTGCTCGATGGTTCGGGTCATTGGGGCGTTACAGAATGGCCCCCCCCGGCCGCCGCGCGATGTTAAGGGTGAAGGGGGGCTTCGGAACCTAAAGGGGGACAATTTTAAAATGTTCATTTTCTTGTTGAAATTAAACAAAATCACATATATAAGTGTGACACTTTATAGCTGAAACAGCTCAATAGAGCATAAACCCCCATTTTAATTGCCATTTTTCCTTTTCTTGCCGGGCAAATTAATTTATTCAGTTTCAACTATTTCCCAGGATATTCTTGGTGAAAAAACGCCAGGCAGTGTTTCAAGATCTGAGCCCTAAGGCTCCACTTTAGAAATGAGAGGTAAAAGATCATGGATTTTTTTCTATTTGTTGAGGGCCCTCTCTTATGGATCGCTTTTTTTATTTTTATTTTTGGCAGTCTTTTGAAGGTCGCCCTGTTTTTGTCCCTATCACGAAAAAGAGATAAAATTATTTATCAGTATTTTAGCTGGAAGTATGTTTTGGCTACCTTTGGTCGTTGGTTGATCCCATTAAACAAAGATGTAGTCAAAAATCCCATATTCGTGATTTTGGTTTACCTATTTCATATTTGCCTCGTTGTTGTTCCCATATGGTTTTCGGGCCATATCAGCCTGTGGGAGGAATCCCGCCTTGAGTGGTCCTGGACACCCATCCCTGATGGTTTGGCTGATTGGATGACACTTGTCTTTTTGGCCATAGCGCTATTCTTTTTACTGAGGAGGATTATATCGGCCGATATTCGTCTCCTTTCCACATTTTCAGATTATTTATTGATTGTTGTCACTGCCCTGCCTTTTGTAACTGGATATTTCCTCACCCACGGAACAGTAGAAAGTATAGGCTTTTTGGGGGACAATATGCAACTTATCCATATGTTAACCGGTGAGTTAATGCTCATCCTGATCCCGTTTACCAAACTTTCCCATTTTGTTCTCTTCTTCTTTTCCAGAGGAGCTACTGCTATTGAATTTGGCCGCAGAGGCTATTCCATGTGATAAGAGGTAGAGTATCTTACTTCCAAGGAGCTTGAAAATGAGTGAAGCAGCAGACGCTAAAAAGATTGAGCAAGTAAATTCCGAAGAGATTAAAGAGATAGACGCCAAAGAGATTATGAACTTTTTAAAACCCAGAATGAGCGCGAGGTTCAAAATGTGGCTCAATATCTGCGCCAGTTGTGGGTTGTGTGCTGATACCTGTCATTTTTATCTATCCAGTGGGAAGGATCCCCAGATGATCCCTGCTCACAAAGTCAGGTTCTTAAAAAAAATTCTCAAGAAAAAGGGGAAGGTTGACAGAGGCTTTCTTCAGAAGGTTTATGATACGGTCTATTACGAATGCAACATGTGCCGTCGTTGCACCATGTACTGTCCTTTTGGCATCGACATCGCCCTGATGATATCACTTTTGAGGTCACTGCTCTTTTCCCAGGGGATAGTCCCTGAAGGACTGCTTGCGGCGGTCAAAAATTACAATGAGTTCGGTAATCAGATGGCTGTCACCAAGGAAGATTGGGTGGATACCGTCGAGTGGTGCGAGGAGGAAACTGCTGATGAGTTAGTTGGCTTAAAGATCCCAATAGATAAAAAAGGAGCCAAGATTTTATACACTGTTAATGCCCGGGAACCTAAATTTTATCCCCAGGATATGATGGAAGTGGCCAAAATTTTCCATGTGGCTGGCGAAGACTATACTTTATGCAGCGAAGCAGGCTGGGATGATACGAATTTGGCTATGTTTTGCGGCGATGCCAAGACGGCCAGACTGATTGTTGAAAATACCTTCAAGCGAGCGGAGGAATTGGAGGTGCAACAAATTGCCATCACGGAATGAGGTCACGCCTATAGAGCGCTTCGGTTCGAAGCGCCCACTTGGTTGGGATACACACCTAAGCAAGAGGTGGTTCATTCTGTGGAGCTTTTTCATGATTATATTCGGGATGGTCGGATCAAGTTAAAGGATAAGATAAAGGAGCCTACGACCGTTCAGGATCCTTGCAACGTTATTCGTAGCGGCGGCCTTGCTGAGAAAAATCGGCGTTTAGCAGAATTTCTCTCGGAGGATTTCCGGCCCTTGAAATACCAAGGTAATTACAACTACTGTTGTGGCGGCGGTGGTGGTGCCCTGCCAATGGGCGGTGAGATGAGAAAACATCGCCTTGCATCCGGAAAAATCAAGGCAGAGCAGATCCGTGAGACCGGGGCCAAAATTATCTTCGTTCCCTGCCATAATTGTATAGACCAGATAAGGGATCTGTCCAAAGAATATGATTTAGGTATAAAAGCGATTCATTTCAAAGACGCGATCACCGAGCATATGGAGATCCCCGAAGACATGATACCCAAAGAGGATGAGGAGTGAGGGTGAATGGGGACACCTTGCAAGGGAATTGATTGATGGGAAAAAGAGTAGATCAAAAACAGGAGGGGCTGGAAGAGCAGAGGGATGAATATCAGATTCTCTTTGAACAGGCCCCCTGTTACATCACAGTCCAAGATAGAGATCTCAGACTGATTCGGTATAACCGCCAATTTGCCGAAAAGTTCTTTCCCGAAACAGGCAATTACTGCTATCAGGCTTACAAAGGTCGATCTGAGAGATGCGAGGTATGCCCGGTATTAATGACATTCGAAGATGGAATGCCTCACTCAAGCGAAGAGACTGGGGTGAGCAAAAATGGCACCAAATCCCACTGGTTGGTAAGGAGTGCGCCCATAAAGAACGCCGACGGGCAAGTGATAGCTGCCATGGAGATGAGCCTCGACGTAACCAAGGTGAAGTTTCTTGAAAAGGAGGTTGAAAAGTCAGAAAAGAAATACCAGACCATATTCAATACCATACCCAGTCCGGTATTTGTCCTGGATGGAAAGACCTTCAACATATTGGACTGTAATGAGAGCGCGACAGCCATATATGGATTCAACAAAGAAGAGATGCTTATGACCTCTTTTCTCAACTTTTTTGAGGAAAATCATCGG
>CP070700.1:788071-796787 GCA_020349865.1 Desulfobacteraceae bacterium | reverse complement strand
GAGACTTGTCGACGAGCTCAAGTCGAGTCGCTCAAGGCCGAGGGGCTCTCGACAGGCTCGGGGCCGAATGGCTCAAGTCGTGCCGCTCGGCCAAGTCGGAGTGAAGCGGCGACGCAATCTCCTGATTTCAAGGTGTTACAGCCAATGAGATTGCTTCGCTGCGCTCGCAATGACTTTAGGACAGAGTTTTTACGAGTTCATCAATATTCAATCGAAAATCGGCAATCAACTGCGAGATAATCATGGATAAAATAAAGGTAGGTATTATTGGCGCCAGTGGGTATGGAGGCTGCGGTGCAATTGAGCTTTTATTGAGTCATCCTCATGTGGAGATCAGCGGCTTAGTTGCCAAACAGGACGTGGGCAAACCCATAAGTGAGTTGTACCCGCATCTTACGGGCTTTTGCGATTTGCCTGTGCTGGCCCCGGACGATCCGGACTGCCCTGATGACTTTCAAGTGCTCTTTTTTGCAACCCCCGATGGCGTAGGTCAAAACACAGCGCCTGCCTGGATAAAAAAGGGAGTGAAAGTCATCGATTACAGCGGGGATTTCCGCTTCAACGACCTCGAAACCTACAAGGGATATGCAGCCAGAATTGGACGGCCCCAGGAGCACGCTTCCCCTGAACTGTTGCTCCAATCGGCTTATGGCCTGGCGGAGTTACACAGAAGTGAAATCTCTGATACCAACCTGGTGGGAAACCCCGGTTGCTTTGCAGTTAGCTGTATACTTGGATTATCTCCGGCCCTAAAATCCAATCTCGTTGAACCGGATTCGATTATCTTCGATGCAAAAACCGGCGTATCAGGAGCAGGTAAAACCCCCAATCCCACTTTTCATTATCCTGCACGCTATGAATCCATGAACGCCTATAAAATATCAGGCCACCAGCATGTGTATGAGATCGAAAGAGAGCTGAGCCTGCTTGGAGGCCGCGAGATAAAGGTTACCTTTACGCCCCACGTGGTGCCCCTCTGCCGGGGCATCCTGACTACCATTTATGGTCAATTAAATGAGGGCCAGAACCTCAAATCTGTAAAAGAGGCCTATCGATCTTTTTACAAAAACGATGCATTTGTGAGGGTGTTCGGGCCTGATAAGCCGCAGGTCAGTAGCAATGTCCGGGGCAGTAATTTTTGCAATATTTCTCTGAATGTGGACGAAAGAACCGGAAAGCTTATTGTCGTGAGCCTAATAGATAACCTGATGAAAGGACAGGCCGGAAGTGCCGTTCAAAACATGAACATCATGTTCGGGCTGGACGAAACAGAGGGGCTTTTACATCCTGGAAGTTTTCCTTAATCGGTTCTCTGATCACTGAAATCCGTTGCCCGTTTATTTTTTTTGTTTGTTGACTTCTGTGGTCTTTTTTCATCGGTGAACGGGAAGCGGTCAACGGTGAATTACTTAATACAAACCCTCCTTACCTGGGTGAGGTCTGTAAGGCCGAGACAGACCTTCCGAATACCATCCTGCATCAAGGTAGTCATCCCGTCTTTTACAGCCTGCGTCCTCAATTCTTCCATCTTTGCCTTACCTTGGATCAACGATTTTAAATCATCTGTCCCCAAGATGAGTTCATGGATCCCGGTTCGGCCCCGGTAGCCACTGTTACCGCACATAGAACACCCCTTGGGCCGGTAAAGGAAAAAGTCGTCATTATACCCGAAACCAAGGGCATCAAAATCACCTTCGTAGGCCCTTTCCAATGCATCAAATTCATCACTGGCAGGGTGATATTTTTCCTTGCACTTTTCACAAAGGGTCCTCACAAGGCGCTGGGCAAGCACTCCCAGCAAGGCGTCGGCAAAATTAAAGGGGTCCATTCCCATATCTAACAGCCGCGTGATGGTCTCAGGAGCACTGTTCGTGTGGAGCGTACTGAAAACCAGATGGCCCGTTAAAGAGGCTTCGATCCCAGTTGATACGGTCTGACGGTCACGCATTTCGCCCACCATTATCACATCAGGATCCGCCCTTAAAAAGGCCCTCATGGCCAAGGCAAAATCAAAACCGATCTTGGGCCTAACCTGCACTTGACGAAGATCCTCCTGTGTGATTTCTACCGGATCCTCGGCTGTCCATATCTTTGTTTCAGGTCTATTAATATGAGCCAGGGCTGCGTGAAGGGTGGTGGTCTTGCCGCTTCCTGTTGGGCCAACCACCAATACAACACCGTAGGGCTTTGAGATTATGTCTAAAAAGGCATGGTAGTTTCTCTTACTCATGCCCATGTCATCCAACGGGATGGGTTTGCCTGCCGACAAAAGCCGTGAGACCACATCCTCATTTTGTCCTGCCGTTGGAATGGTGGCTACTCGAAGTTCAATATCCAGGGGAGCGAAGCGCTTGAACTTTATCTTTCCGTCCTGGGGCAGACGTCTTTCAGCAATATCGAGGTCCGACATGATCTTAATACGGGAGACAATGGCCCGTTTATAAGTATAAAGAAGCGTCTGATAGACCTGGCATGCCCCATCTACCCTGAATCTGATTAAGGCATTGGCCTTTCCCTGGCGTGGTTCGATATGGATATCCGAAGCGTCACGGTTGAAATATCGACAATCATTTTGTTGACAATCTGGACAATGGCACTGTCCTCTTCTGTTATACCATTTATTTCATCGTCGTATTCTTCATCATCAGAGGCCAGTTGGCCCAGTATATCCTCAATGGTCCCAGCGTCCTCCAACATCTCTGTTCTTTTCACATCAAAGAACAGGTTTATCATATCGAAAATGTCTTCTTTGAGGGACACGCAATATTCAATTTTTTTGGCCGGGATAAGCCTCTTAATAGCATCCCTTGCTGGCAGATAATTGGGGTCCTCCATAGCCACGACCACCTTATCACCCGATTTAGAAACTGGAACGAACACATTGTGCTTTAAATAGCTCACCCTGAGGCCATTCAACAACTCGCCAGGGATTACCATTTTGTCATCGTATGGAATAAATCGGGTTTTGTAAAAACTGGACAGGCATTTCCCAATACTATCCTTAGAAGCATGAAAATCTTTCATGAGAACGGATGCCACAGATGTACTGGACTTTCTCGCCCGTGATATGGCCTCGGTCAGGTCCTTGCTGCTGATAATGTTGTTTGTTAGGAGAAAGTCGAATTTTGTGGCTTTTGCCTTTTGAGCGACTTTCTGATTTTTAAAAAAAGCGACCCCTAGGACCTTGGCAATGTCCAGGGCCGAAGACTGGTCTTCTTCTGTAAAGGCCTCTCCGGTTTTTTTGTTAATCAGCTGTATGACACCTAAAAGATATCTATTATGGGTGATAGGGGCTGCAAGCATCTGGGTGGTTTTGTACCCGGTCTTTTGATCCCAGCTCTTGTCAAACTTCAATTTATGGTTGATTACTTTAAGCTCTTCCTCATCACAGACATTAATGACGTTCACCATCTTACCGGATGCTGCACAGTACCCGGCAATACTCTGCTTATCAACGGGAACCCGGATTTCATTTATTTCATTACCGGTCTTAACCCTTGAAACGATCTGTTTTTTTGCGCCGTCTACCACATAGATAGTAATCCTGTCAGCGTCAAAGAGGCTGAGAATCTCGGCCTGGAGGTTCAGTAAGATTTCATTGGTATCATTTGCCGAATGTATCCTGTTGGCAATACTGTTCAGGTTTTTTTGATATTCGAGCTGTTCTTCAAGGGATTTTTCCCTTAAATCGGTGTCAGACGCCTTTTTCGGTAAAACAGCCATTGCTCAAAGTATCCAAACCCATTCAAGTGATGGTGACTAAAGGAAAATTTCCTCTGATTCTAAAAGATTTCTTAGAATATGCAACATAATTATTTGCGGAAATAAACGACATTGTATAAAATCGCGAAGCAATTTTATAATTTTTTGGTATTCCAAAATACCGAGCTTCAGCAAACAACACTCAGAAAAGGGATAACGGCTTAGAGCCTTGAAAAAATCAACATTGGATTACAGGGCCCCGGGTATCTCTTTCAGAAGGGCCGCAACACAAATTCTTAAAAGCTGGTCGAACGCCCCCTTGGCCTTTTACAGGGGTGTGAAGCAGGCAGAGAAGGCTATTGTTATAAAGGAGTCTGTCTTATGGGGCTGTCCTGGGTTCTATTTTTAGGCCAATCTGCCGTTAAATGGAATGGTGCAGTTTTTTGCGGCCCTTCTGAAAGAGATACCCACGGCCCGTTTTGCGCTATATTCGAAGCTCTAAACTGTTACGAAAAGGGTATAAGTCTCATGTTGATTGACAGTCATGCTCATCTGGACATGAAAGAATTTGACAGGGATCGAGAAGAAGTCCTTGAGAGGGCCATTAAAGGCGGGCTCACCCATATTGTTACTGTCGGAATAGATCTTGACAGCTCTCTTTTTGCCCTGGATCTTGCCCGAAAACACGACTTTATTTATTCAACCACAGGGTACCATCCCCATAACGCAGATGAATGTGATTCCCGGGCCTTGGATGCGCTGGCCGCAATGGCATCAGAATCTAAAGTCGTAGCCTGGGGAGAGATCGGGCTTGATTTTTACCGTGGTTATTCTTCTCATGAAGGACAAATAAAAAAATTTTTACGCCAGCTTGAGATCGCTGATGCCTTAAATTTGCCGGTCATTATTCATGATCGCGAAGCTCACAGCGACGTTCTTAAGATTCTTAAAAAGATCGGAAAGAGAGAGAGAAGGGGAGTTATGCATTGCTTTTCCGGAGATATGGATCTGGCAAGGGCTCTCATTAAACTGGGATACTTTATTTCCATTCCCGGCACGGTGACGTACAAAAAGGCTGCTCAGTTAAAAGAGGTCGCCGCCACTCTCCCCCTGGAATGTTTGCTTGTAGAAACCGATGCCCCGTTCCTGGCACCAATTCCCAAAAGGGGAAAGAGAAACGAGCCGCTGTTCGTTGCTTTCACCGCACAAGAAATTGCCCGACTAAGAGGAATTGAGTTTGATAAGGTGGCCTTTCAAACATCCAAAAACGCCAAAAGCCTATTCGGCTTGCCGTAAATTGCCTATGAGTTTTTCCGTCATCAGCGTGCAATATCCCTTGATTCTGGCTTCTGCGTCTCCCAGGAGAAAACGGTTGCTGGCCCAGGTGGGCCTGCCCTTCCGCTCGGTTTCAAGCAATGTAAGTGAAAACAGGCGCAGCGGTGATCCTGCAGCAATATCCCGACATCTGGCCGAAAAAAAGGCCTGTCTGGTTTACTTGAGAAGCAAGGGGTCCTGGATTCTGGGATCTGATACGGTTGTGGCTATTGACAGTCAAATACTCGGGAAGCCCGAGGATAGCGACAAGGCAAGATATATGCTTACACTCTTAGGTGGTAAGGAGCACAGGGTCATCACGGGAATTTGCATTCTCGACCCTTCAGGTAATGTGGCCCATTCAGAGGCAGTTACAACCCTTGTCCGGTTCATAAAGCTCACCGAGCAGGAAATAGGAGCTTATATCGGTACCGGTGAACCCTACGGAAAGGCCGGCAGTTATGCCATACAAGGGATTGGCGCATTTATGGTGGAAAGCATTTCGGGGTCTTATACAAATGTAGTGGGACTACCCTTGTGTGCTCTGATCAAAGCCCTACTTGCTGTCGGCGCCCTTAGAAACTTTCCGCTGCCTGAAAATCTCTGAGAGAATCACACCGCCAGCAACCCCAACGTTAAGCGAATCCAAAAGTCCCGATGTAGGAATACTAACCACCTGGTGACAGCGCTCCCTTACAGTCCGGCTCAGGCCCCGCTGTTCATTGCCAAGGACCAAAACCAGATCCCTTTCCCAATCAAACTGGTAAATGGATTTATGACTTTCACCCGATGCGCCGATGATCCAAAAACCTTTACTTTTTAATAAATCCAGTGCACGCCCTATATTCACAACCCGGGCGATGGGAAGATGCACGTAAGCCCCTGAAGACCGCTTGAGCACCTTGGCGCTGAAGGCCGCAGATCGTTTCTTGGGGATGATCAGCCCATGCGCCCCAAAAAAGGTTGCTGTCCTGATCAGTGAGCCCAAATTTCCTTCATCAGTGATGTGATCTGCTGCTATTAAAAGGGCCTGCCCCTGATTCTGTAAAGAGATGTCGATGAGGTGATCCAGATCTGAGTAAGTAAATTTTTCTGCCACAGCCACAATGCCCTGGTGTGCTATGTCCGGCAAGGATTGAGACAATTCAGGACCTTCTTTAAAGTGGACAGGGGTCTTCCGCTGCTCTGCGATTCGAATGATTTCCTGTGTTCGTCCCGTCTTTTTCCCTTCTGCAATCCAGATTTCTTTAATCCTGACATGGCCGTGGACTAAGGCCTCCCGCACACCATGATATCCGGGGATTAAATAAAGGGTTTTTTCCTGAATGAGAACACCACCTCCAATTTCATCAAATGAAACGCCTCCTGGCCAGCAAGGCTGCGCCCAGGGCGCCTATGATCTGGGGTTCACTGTGGATGTGAATTGATTTTCCCAACCTTTCTTCCATAAGCGCCACCACGCCACTGTTTTTGGCCACGCCCCCTGTCATGGTCACAGCGCTGTTTACCCCAACGGACTTTACCATGCTCCATACACGGCTCACGATGGCCCGGTGAATCCCACGAAGGATTTCCTCTTTGGGGTGGTTCCTGGCCACCAGTGAGACAACTTCGCTTTCGGCAAAGACAGTGCAAACACTGCTTATACGTACCTCGCCTACCGCGCTGAGGGACAGCTCGCCCATTTCGTCCAAGGGGACCTGAAGTTTGTTCGCCATCACTTCCAGAAAGCGCCCAGTACCAGCGGCACATTTATCGTTCATTGTAAAATCCAGGATCTTGCCATCTTCTCCAACCCGAATCACCTTGGAATCCTGGCCCCCGATGTCTATGACCGTGCCGGTGTCTGGAAACAGGTGATATGCCCCCAGGGCATGACATGAGATTTCGGTAACCTTCTTTTCTGCCAAAGGCACGGAGACCCTGCCGTAACCCGTTGCTACGATCCTCGCAAGCTGTCCGCGGCCTATGCCCGCCCTGGCCAATGCCTTTTCAAGTGCCTCTTCCGAAGCTTCGGTGCTGTTTGCACCGGTATCTACGATACTATAGCCGGACACCTCACTTCTGGCGTCAAGAATAACTACATCTGTGCTGAGAGAACCTACGTCAATGCCTGCAAAGTAGTTCAAGGGTTTTCTCCTAAGTATCCATGGCCTCAAAAAAGGCCTCCAATCGGGTATGGGTCTGCTCCTCGGAATAGGCCCTGGAGTCAGCTATATCTGCCTCGATAATAATCGAAGGAATCTCCATTCGATCCATCAATAGGCGCTTCAGATCATACTGGCCCACCGAATAGGGCTTACAACTTCTGGCCGAGTGGATCACAAGGCCGTCCACCTCGTACTCATTGATGAGCCGCTCCATGAGTTTAAGCCTGTTGTTGAGGTTGTTATTGAGGATCACCAGACTGTAAGCCCTGGCCATGGACTCAAAGGGCTTGTCCTCATTCATATAAGGCGTCGTCTCGGCCCAGGCGTTGGTATATGTGGCGGTGACAAAGTTCATTCCCTGCTCGGCGAAGAGATTTGAGTGATCCCGCATTTTGTACCAGATAGCGATATTGTCCCACATCAGCCGCTTGCGTTCATTCTTCATGGCTCCCACACCCTGGTCCACCCGTTCCCTGAGTTCGTCAAGGAGGGTGCGGTAGTAGTCCAGGGCCAGAGGCAAGCCTCGCAAAGAAACAATGGGGACCATATGGCCGAAGGCATCAAAGATGGTCATGGGCGCTGGTCGTGCTTTCATGGTGGCCAGTACTGCGCCCCAGGCCTGTGACGTCTCCTTTCCGATATGGACGAATTCCCGCAATTTGTTATATTTTAAGGGCCGACCTGATATCTGCTCCAATACGGGTATCATTTCTTCAAACTGACGGACCATATATGAAATATCGTTTTCCGCGATCTGGCTGAAGTTGTAAGGCGTGTCAAATAAGATCAGTGGAATTTTTAAATAATGGGCCAGGGCTTTATACCAGTAGACCACTGTCTGGCAAATGTTGTTGGAAGCGAACAGAAGATCAGGTTTTGGGAGTTTTCCTGCCGGGGTTTTTCCCGAGAAAAAGTGGCCCAGATCTATTCTGGCATAAGAGCACAGGTCCTGATGATAACCATGCTCCTCGGCAACGCCACATAACTCAGACCCCACTTTTTTCGCGCCGCAAAGGGCGCCGTGGTTTTCAGGATAGACCGTGTAAAAGTCAAAAGGCCTCAGCACTTCCACCGGCGCGCCGCTGGTAACCCAGGCCACCGGTTTGGCCCCTTCCGCATATCGCGAAAGGAAATAATGCCGCTTCACGATCTCCTTTAGTCGACGGTTACACCTAAGCGGTGGCCCCAAGTAATTGCTGGGCTTTCTGGGGCGCCTTTTCTTGCCCATATTTGAAATGCCCATGAGAACAGGCGCCCCCAGATCCTTCATGAAATTATAACGCAGGCCTTTAATCAATGACATGGAAAACCTCATTGATGATGACTTTATAAAAAATCATGAAATGGTAACACTTTAGCATTTTGAAAAAACCAACCGTGGATTGTAGGGCCATGGGAATCTCTTTTTCAAAAGCCGCATCACAAAAAATATACAAAGCTCGTGGCACGCCCCCTGGGCCTTGAACAGGGCGCTGAGGAGGCCCGCCAGGGATTATGGCGGGTTGCAGAGAAGGCGACCTCTTTTATGAGTGTTCCCTTCTGGGGCTGTC
>CP070700.1:778114-787971 GCA_020349865.1 Desulfobacteraceae bacterium | reverse complement strand
GCTCACACTCGGCATTACGAAACAGGCGGTCCGGCAGCCCTTAGTGGGGCTACAATGTTCCCGATTGACGGCAGACACGGTATTTTTACCACTAACCAGGTACAAGAGGCCATGCGCCCTGTTGAAAATCATTTTCCTCGTTCTCGTGTGGTCTTGATTGAACAGACGTCAAACATGGGTGGAGGCACCATATGGCCGCTTGAAACAATAGAAGAAGTGTGCAGCCTTGCCGAAAAACATGGTTTGGCCCGACATATGGATGGAGCGCGCCTGCTGAATGCCGTCGTGGCGTCAGGCATTTCTGCTGATGCTTATGCTGTCAACTTTGACTCGCTCTGGATTGATTTCAGCAAAGGGCTGGGGGCACCTGTCGGGGCCGTTTTGGCCGGTTCAAAGGAATTCATACAGGAAGCATGGCGTTGGAAACAACAATTCGGTGGCGCCATGCGCCAGGCAGGCATAATCGCGGCAGGAGCGGTTTATGCCCTCAAACATCACGTTGAACGCCTGGCCGAGGACCATGCGAATGCGCAAATCCTTGCCAAAGGCTTAGCCGAGATTGACGGCATTACGGTTGAACCTGTTGAGACAAACCTTGTATTTTTCGATGTCTCCGGACTCGGTATAACGGCTAAAGAATTTAACGACTCATTGCTGCCATATGGGATTCGCTTTTCAATCATAGGAGAATCGCTTGTAAGGGGCGTTACACACTTAGACGTTTCGCGTGCCCAGGTCGAAGAAGCTCTGGATTGTATCCGGGAAGTCGTTAAAAAAACCTTTCCTTAAAAACCTGCCCCTATTAAACCCATTTCCTTATAAGTGGTCAATGACGCCATTGTTCTTATTGATTTTGTAAACGTTGTTAGGATGGAAGGGGAGGGCGTAAGAGAAGCAGTAATCAAGTCAGGAAAGCTGCGGTTTCGACCGGTCATGCTAACTACCGCATCTACCGTGGGTGGTCTACTGCCCGTGGCAATAAAGGGGGGAGTCTGTGGAGGCCCATGGGGAATACCATCATCTTCGGTCTAACCATGGCGACCCTTTTAACACTTATCATAATCCCGATAATGTATGAAGTGATCGAGTGAACAAAAAAATAATCACAGGGTAATGCTCTCGCATTGCTAAAATATCAGCGATAGCGCAAAGATGGTCATATTGCCCAGGGTGTGTATGGTGATGGGGACCATGAGGCTCCCTTCTACCTCGTACGCCACGGCAAAGATAATCCCTCCCACAATCTGTGTTACAGGGATTCCAGGAAAAACAGGGTGAGCCAGTACAAATAAGACGGTGGTCAAGATGAGGGCCACCAAAATTCCCCATCTTCTAAAAAAGCCATAGAGCATTCCGCGAAAAAAGACCTCTTCTGCAAGTGGTGCCACTATTCCGCCAATAAACAAAAAGAGAATGATTTCATTGGTTTTTCCCGGCAGGCGGGTATGAATAAGTGTTAAGGGATCGATGTCAAAAAGGAACAAAGCAACAGAGGCAAAAAAGGTGACCAGGCCAAAACCTGCCGACCAGATCAAACCTTTTTTGATCCCACGAACTATTGTTGATGGGGCCAACCCTATGGTGGAAAAGCCTTTTCCCCAGACCAGGACAATCTGTATAATCAGGCCTGTTTCAAGGAGGCGGGCTGCGCCCAACGTCATCATAGGATTGAAATAGTTCCTGGAAATTACAAGCCTTGTAACCACCTCAATGAATGCGATGGTTCCAAGGGATATGAGCAGAGGTTTTATTTTGATCTCACTTGCTTCCATCCAAGGGCCCTTAAGGCCTTGTAGGCATACCATTGTTCGTACCAATGATGGGATGTCTCAATCCTTCTTAAAATTTCTTTAATAGCACTACTATCACCCCTCTGACTGAGGGAGTGAAAAGCCATGCACACCACATTGGGGTGAGGGTCATCAAGGGAGAGAAGCAAAACCTTATAAGTTTCGGGTTTCCGGCTCAATCCCAGAGCCTTCACCAACCAGTACCGCTCAGGTATGTGAGGGCTTGCGAGCATATTTTTATAGGTTTGAGAATTGCCTATCTCCATTCGTTTCTGCTGTATTGTTTTTAGGGCTGCTACCCGAGTCTGCCAATGGGCCGATTCCATTGCTTGGGGCAAATCCTTGACCTTGATCATTTTTCCCTTGCCAAGATGAAAGGAAGCCAGCAGGGCAATACCTGCTGTAAGGCAAAGGGTCACAGCGATTACCGAGGAAATACTTGAATCCAGAAATGGGCGCAACACAAGGCAAAACAGTGAATAGCAAATAACATACAGGATAATGGGGAAGCCTATCAAAAGGGAAAAAAAGGTGAACTGTCGGAAAAAACCGTGCCGGTCAGTTTTTAAGGAGAATTCTTCCAGCACATTTCCTGGCCGCGAGAAAAAATCTTTGATCGAAGTCTTTAAAATTATCTTTCCGCTTTTCTCAAAGGTCAGGATGTTATTATGTTCCACAATGGTCAGGTCAACATTTGCATTTTCTTTTAAACTAACGTAGTCATGGTTCAACAACTCCTTTTCCAAAAATGCTGAAGGCGATTTTTTATTCATGTATGCAAATCTGCACGTCTTGAGGGTCTTCTGAGACAAGGACTTGAAGACCTCTGCCGGGTAAAGGGTATACTTATAATAAAAATCATTGATCTTTGTCCCGAAACGGTTGGAAAGTAACAAATTGTCTCTTAGGTCCACAAACAGGTGACTGTTCATCTGAGACATCCACAAAACTGCAAGCACCACAAGGGGAACTGAGTGAACTATTCTCCTTAACCAAACCCTGTGGCTATCAATGTCTGGCATCCATTTTATGGCTGTCATAAAGACAACAATGGGTATGAGAACAAAATAGGAAGATACTACGGGGCAGAAACCTTTTCGATTCACCTGCACAAGCAATCCCATCCAGGGAACTAAGAACAATAGTAAAAGGATTTTGTTGCGTGAAAAGATACGATCCCAAATCCAGGCCGCTGCAAGCGCGAGTAGAGAGAGACCCGCACCTACGCTTAGCGTAAAAAAAAGCCCTCCGCAAAAGGCAGGGCCCAGTTCCAGGAGGCTCTGCATGATCCGGTGATTAGGTATGGCCAGATAACCAGCATTTCTGATGCTCGCAACGGTGCGGTAGAGTTCGACATTGGAAAGGTAGACCTGTATGGTGGCAATAACCTGGGCCGTAACAAGTCCCAGGAAAAGCACTTTTACTGCATAGAAACACCTCTTCATATTAAAACCTGTAATCAGTCAATCAACGATTTGTCGAACTATTTTCGAAATACTTTGGCTGCTTATGCATGGCAATAGAGATAAAGTGCAAGAGGGGCTGTTCATTGACCATGAATTCGGGCCAACACTATTTCAATCGGAACCCATTGTCAAGGGCACATGCCTCTGAATATGCCTTGAATTGCTGTTTTATTCCGTAAATAGAGGTGTGATGTTTGGTACGAAAACACCTGCTGTTTCGATTGCTGAAAAAATCAGCGTCAGTTTTTTATTGACTTCCATCCCTATTTATATAAATCTTTTACATTTGAGTAGGTGATCGTATAGCTTAATAGTGAAC
Source organism: Desulfobacteraceae bacterium (assembly GCA_020349865.1). The sequence continues at coordinate 784,396 of CP070700.1, read as the reverse complement.
CCCGTGAGAATCGGGGACAGGCCCGCCGCTGAAACCCCGACCTTTTCTTTGTCCAAAAGAAAAGGGAACCTTTTTAGCATTTACTCACGGATTAATTCGACCTGCTTCATCAGAGAAAATTCTGGTTATTTTTTGGAAAAAATAATGCGAGGGCTATGTCACCTGGTCAATTTGAAAGGACGTGATGAAGCACATTGACTGGCGAAGTGAACTTGCTCGTGAAGGCCATCGAGTCATTCTCTCCGGCCTTCCCATTGCGATGCACTGTCATCATTACAATATCAATCTGCACAAGATGGTGGAAGATACCCTTGGCGAAGAAGGCATCCATCTGCTGGTCGAGGCGGCAGAGATGGTGAGTTATTACGGCTTCAAGTCCTTCCTTAAGCAATATAAACGAATCAAAACAATCAAATCAAAGCTAGAACTTGCGGGGACTATATACCAGAATTGCGGGCTCGGTATTCTCATGTTTAAAAAGATGGGCCCCAGCGGTGGGCGAATTGTGAGCCTTTCCAGCCATCATGTGACAGGCTGGCTTTCCAAGCACGGGCGACGGGAAACACCGGGCTGTCATTTTTCCCGGGGGTGGATCGCCGGTGTAATGGGAGTAATTTACAATCGCCCTCCTGGATCCTTTACGGTGGAAGAGAAGGAATGCAAAATGATGCGCAGGGATGAGTGCGTCTTCCTGGTTAAGGGGCGTTAATTGACCATAGACGGGAGCAAAATAATTCATGCAGTAATGGAAGGAAGCCGGATCCGAGATGCAAAGGGTATTATCCCCCTTTTTGGCGTCTATCTCTCTCTTTTTTTTGTGCAATATTACAATAAACTCTCCTTTGAATTTGAAAAGAAGATGGGAAAAAGTCGGGAAAAAGAGGCGGAGAGACTACTCATTGAAGCGGCCCAGGAATGTGGCTATGCAACCTTTCAGGGTATCCGCAATTCAAGAGAATGGGAAGAGCTCGTAGTTCCCATGATTGAAAACAGAGAAGACCAGATTTTCAGTTTTGCAGCGGTGGCTGTGGCATTTGGCTGGGGTGACCTTGAGGTAAAAGAATTGATTCCCCGGGAGAACCTCACAATCCGGGTGAGTGATTCATACGAAGCCACCGGCTATTTAGAGCTTCACGGCCATTCACATTCAGGAAAATGTTATATGCTTCGTGGGGTTACGGGTGCCTTTATGGACCTCCTCTATGGCGAGGATTACCCCGACGGATGTTTTAACTTCATGGCTGAAGAACCATTTTGCCGGGCCAAAGGAGATCTTTACTGTGAGTTCATTGCTCGAAGATCATCTGATCAGCGTATCCCTTAAAAAAAGGGATATCATGAACGGACGGGCCTGCTGGGAATTTCTGTCCTGTTCCAAGGTACTCTGCCCCGCTCATAGTAAGAGAGAATCAGACTGCTGGCTTATCCCCAGAACACAATGCAGTAATTACATTGGAGAGGATTTCTTTGAAAAACTGTCCAGCTGTTTGATTTGCCCCTATTTTAAGGCAAAGGGAGAGAATAGTTCCCGAGACCATTACCATTTTCTCGTAGATCAGGTTCAGAGATACAATTTCAAGGCCCTGGAACAGATATATCAGAAGGAAGAGAGCTTTATTGAGATCCTGAACCGTATCCCCGATGGGCTATTTACCACGGATGCAGAGTGGCGGATTACCTACTTTAACCCTGCTGCTGAGAAGATTACAGGTTTTTCTGCCTATGATGCAGTGGGAATGTACTGTAAGGATGTTTTTAAGAACTCAATCTGTGAGACCGATTGTGCTCTCAAGCGGGCTGTAGCCGAAAAAAGCGACATCCACAATCGGGAGTATGAGATTACCAACATTGATGGCAAGCAGATCCCCATTATATGTTCAACTTCGGCCTTTCGCGATAGTTTGGGAAATATTACAGGTGGTATTGAGATATTTAAAGATATTACGCTACTGAAGAGACTGCAGGAAGAGATCACCACAAGGGAGAGGAAATACCGTCGGATCTTCGAAGGCAGTCGCGAAATGATCTATACAACCAATGAGCCGGGGAAGATTCTGGCGGTGAACCAGGCCGGGGTGGAAATGTTGGGATACAAAAGCAAGGATGATCTATTGGGGATCGACAATGCAGAGTGGCTCTACTTTAAACCCAGCGACCGGGATAGGTTTATAAAGAGAATAAATCATGAGGGATTCGTTAAGGACTATGAGGTGGCTTTCAAGAAATGCGATGGCTCCCCTATTCATGTCTTGATATCAAGCCGGCGATACGAAAACCTGGAGACGGGCGATATTGAGTACGAGGGGATTATCAAGGACATCACACGACGAAAGCGTGCAGAAGATGTCCTCAAGCAACGGAACCTGGAACTCTCTATTTTAAACAACATTGCTCTGACCTTGAACCTCACAAGGGACCTGAACCACATCCTGACGAAGACCCTGGAACACGTACTAAAGGTTCTGGGCTTAAAACGCGGGGCAATCTTCCTCATTAACAGAGAAGAGAAAACGGCCAGCCTTCAAGTGAGACAGGGCCTTCCCGTGCAAGATCCCGAGAACGCGGATACTATCATTTTCAAAGATACCCTGCTTATGAAACACATCATAAAAGAGAAGGCGCTGCTCACCCCCGAACCGGCTTTTCCCTGTTTCCAGGCAAGATATAAAACCAAAAAGGGCAGACCCTCCCGCTGGTTATCCTGCTTTCTCATCACCTTCAAAGGAAGGGCGGTCGGGTTTTTTGGGCTGCATATCCCGTCCTCTCGAAATGTGAGCGCCCACGAGGTCCATCTTTTGGGTTCGCTGGGGAACTATCTGGGCGGGGCCATTGAGAATACCCAGCTCACCGATACAATTCGTCTCCATCAACAGGAATTACGGAGGCTTACGGAGAAACTGTTCCAGAGCCAGGAAGAGGAGCGCCGCCGTATCGCCCGGGAACTGCATGATGAGGCCGGACAGGCACTGACAGCCATAAAGTTGGGCCTGGATAGGTTAGAAGAGAACGTGACTTCAGAGACTGAACATCTCAAAGAGGACATCAATGAGATCCGGAAGATGATCACTCGAACGGCATCGGAAATGAGGCGCCTCTCATATCGCCTTCACCCCACCCTGTTGAGCGATCTGGGGTTGGAGCCTGCGCTGGAACTCTATTTTAAGGAGGTAAAAAGTCGTTCCGACCTGGATATTGAGTTCCATATGGTAGGATTTGATAAGCGGCTCGATGCGGACATGGAGACCGTTCTGTACCGATTCAGCCAGGAGGCGCTCACCAATACCCTGAAACACGCCAATGCCCGGCATTTCCGTCTTTCCATTATAAAGAGTTACCCCAATATTATCTTTCTGGCTGAAGACGACGGGATTGGATTTGATAGCCGAATTGTAGGAACGAACCAGAGGAGTTTAGGGCTGCTTGGTATGCGGGAGAGGGCCTCTATGCTTGGAGGGACTTTCCAGCTCCGAACCAAGCCTTCAGAGGGGACCCGGATCCGGATAGAGACACCCCTATCCGAGGCGCATGATTATGGTAAAACCCATAAAAATTCTGCTCGCTGATGATCATACGATTGTTCGTCAGGGATTGGCCCGTCTGTTGGAAGACCAGCCTGACCTCAAGGTTGTCGGCGAGGCCACCAACGGTCGAATGGCCATGGAAAAGGCCATGGAATTAAAACCGGATATCGTCATACTGGATATCACCATGCCCCTTATGAACGGGATCGAGGCAGCCAAGAGAATCAGGAAGGATTTACCCCTGACCAAGATACTGATCCTCTCCATGTACTCCCACGAACATTATATTCATGAACTGCTCGAGACGGGTATTTCAGGGTACCTCCTTAAGGACTCCAGTGGTCGCGACATAATAAAGGCCATTCAGGCAGCAATGAGGGACGAGACCTTTTTAAGTCCAACCATATCCAAAAAGGTGGTGGATACATATCTCTCTCCCAGGAAGAGTTCATCCAGGGAAGAACGTTACAAAGAGCTGTCCAACAGGGAGAGGGAAGTGTTTCAGCTTATTGCGGAAGGCCATTCCACAAGGGAGATCGCTGACACGCTCTGTGTTAGCGTGAGCACGGTGAAATCCCACCGAAGCAAGATTATGGAAAAACTCGGGATTTACAACACTATTCAACTTGTTCATTTTGCCATCCAACTCGGGTTGGTGGACCCTGATCTTTAAATACTACCCACCATGTCTCTAACTCTATGAAGAAGATAGGAATCATCACACTGACCAGGCAGAATAGCCTTGCCTATTCGGTATTAAAGAGGATTGTTGAAAATTTAGGTTACACGCCCATATGCGGGGAAGCGATCGGAGCAGACTCTCTCTTTTTTCCTCTGGAAGAGCTTACTTTAATCGGTTACGATTTTTTGGGTGACTTTTTTAAAAAGGCAAAAATCTCGGATGCTGATATACTTCTGATTTCCGCTCCCTATTCTGTAAACCTGTTCTTCCTGCCTAAACTCATATGGTGTTTAAGAAGCATAAGTTCTGCGCCTATAATACTTGGAGGAAATGAAGCATCAAATAATTACAAGAATCTAATGCTTTATAGGTTTTCCACCTTTGCAAATCAAGTGATCGATATCTCCCCTGATTTTATTGTGCGGGGACCCGCTGAAAGAGTCTTATTCTCTCTCCTCCCTTTACTTGACAGAACCACAATGACAAAGCAATGCGATAAGGATCTTTTAAAAAAGCTTTTGGAAATCCCGAACATTGTTTTCTGGCTTCCCGATAAAAGGGCTCTATTCTCCACTGAATTCTCCTCTGAAAATCTAATAGATAAAGATATCTTCACTTTTGTGAAGTACGGGGAAAAGAGCATCGCCGTAACCCTTCAGAGGGCATGTATCTGGGCCAAAAAATCCAAGGGAGGATGTCTCTTCTGTGCGATAGCAAGCCAGTTCGGAAATGATTTTCACTGTGCTGTACAGAGCGACTTCTTTATTGAAGAATTAAGCGAATTTTTGAAAATGAATCCTGAAATCAAAAATGTGGATATCTGGGATGATACTTTTAATATCGGAGAAGAATGGGTTATCAGAATCTGTGACTATCTGCAAATGCTGAACAGGGAAGTTGGAAGAGAGATCATATATTCCTGTTTCTTGAGACCCAAAGGATTGAGTGAAAATTTGGTAAAAAAAATGAGAGAAACCAATTTCAAAGTGGCATTTGTCGGCGCTGATGCCTTAACAGAGGATCTTTCAAAAAGATTGAGAAGGGGCTGCACAGTCGCTGAATTAAACAGATCTATTCAGACCCTAAGCAAGGAAAGAATTCAGCCCAGTCTGAGCGTTCAACTATTCTCTCCTGAATCGACCATTGACGATGGAGGAATTACGGCCACTCTAGCCCTATCATGTATAAAAAATGGGAAATCCATGATCCATGTTCATCTTTATACGTTTCCTCTTTTTGGGTCTGATATTCATAAACTTCTCGAGGCGAGGGACAACCTGAAAAAGATTCCAACCCCCTTATTAAGAATTAAAGATAACAAAGGTTTTGAACCCTATCTTATGGCCTATGACTATATCAATTATGACCCGGATGTTGAGGAAATCAAACAGAAAACCTTTAAGCTTTTTGATATAAATATGTCCTTTTTCGTAAAAACATATCCGGGTGATCATATTGATGGAAACAGACTGAAAGGGATCTTGAATGAGGTAAGGACCTTGTTCTTAAAGGCCAAAGAGACACATAAGATCAAATCCATCTGGTATATGATTATTCTTCTTTTAGAAGACAGGGGTCCCGGTCTGCATAAGAAAGAGTTACTCGATCTTTTAGCAAAAAACGAGACCGCCCTTAAGATTCCGGAGAATCTGAGGGGTGTTTACGGCAACTTTGGTTATCGATATACCTTGTCAAGGAGCTCTGATGAAGTGTTTGAGATCCTTGTGAAGAACAGGTGGATTCAAAAAAGCAAAAAGAAAAGATACAGATTGACACCTGAAGGCCTGAAAAGATTAAAATCTGTGATCAAGAAAGCCGAAAAGAGATACATAGACATAGCTTCATACGGACAGATGGACAAATTTGAACTATTAAGACTTTTGGAGAGCAAAGAAAAACTATGAGAAAAACTCGGTCTTACTCTTTTTAGATTATTTGTAACACCCTAATTGAGCCAAAAAGGGCTAATAAATCCCCTCTATCTCCCCTTTACAAAAGGGGAGGATTTATGCTTCCCCCTTTAATAAAGGGGGATCGAGGGGGATTTCGTTCGATCAATGTGGAAAGATATCCGCTTGT
>CP070700.1:774359-778014 GCA_020349865.1 Desulfobacteraceae bacterium | reverse complement strand
GGTGAGAGCGGATGCGGAAAGACCACGGTGGGCCGTTCTATTCTCCGCCTCATAGAGCCCACCTCGGGTAGGGTGAACTTCAACGGTCAGGATATGCTCGCATTGGACCATGAGGAGCTGAGGCGGGTCCGGGCCTCCTTCCAGATCATCTTCCAGGACCCTTTTTCTTCACTTGATCCTCGCATGAGCGTTGGTCAGATCATTGCTGAGCCCATTAAAAACCACCTTAAGGAATCAAGGGCCCAGATCAGAAAACGGGTTGCTTACCTGATGGAGAAGGTCGGTCTCCATCCGGAGCAGATGAGTCGCTACCCACACGAGTTCTCGGGAGGTCAGCGCCAGCGGATCGGTATTGCCCGGGCCCTCGCTCTAAATCCGCTTGCCATTGTTTGTGATGAGCCAGTCTCAGCCCTGGACGTATCAATTCAGGCTCAGGTTATCAACCTCCTTGCGCAGCTTCAAGAGCAGATGAACCTCTCATATCTTTTCATCGCTCATGACTTAAGCTTGGTGGAGCACATTAGCGACCGGATAGCTGTCATGTATTTGGGACGCATTGTAGAACTGGCCACGGATAGAGAACTCTACCAGAATCCGCTACACCCTTACACCCAAGCTCTCCTCTCCGCCGTTCCTCTTCCAGACCCTGAGGTTCGCAAACAAAAGATCCTCCTCGAGGGCGACGTGCCGAGTCCCCTATCGCCCCCCTCAGGTTGTTACTTTCATACGCGATGCCCCCAATGCGAGGAATTATGTGCGCATGAGAACCCCCCCTTTCGAGATCTTGGGGACGATCACTGGGCTGCCTGTCATAGGGTATAGACAGGTGGGCAACCACATCGGACTATCTTCCGGCTCTAGTATAGGCTCCCAACATATAACGGGCTGTAGCAACTATCTAAAGGAGTACACCGGGAAGTGCTTTTCCACGGGACGGCTCACCTAAAGAGGAAGAAAAGGTCACCCTAATCGGACACCAGGCGAATCAATGGTTTCGATGGCTTTTAATAATCCGTTGAGGATTTCTTACCTTCACAAATCTCTTCGACTGTTTCACTTACCAACTGCCCCTTATTCCATACCCTCTTTGTAACTTTTCGACAGTCGGTTCGCTGGTCTATAGGTCCCGGAAAAGCTTCAACTGCCCCACCATGATTGTCATAGTACACGACCCTCTTATCTGTAATGGCGGCTTCTCTTGCGGCTTCATGTTGCTGGTCAGCTGCATTACCTATTATGGCCCCTAACAGTGTCCCAACGGCGGCGCCAATCAAAGTTCCTTCTGTATTTCCCCCAATAATCTGTCCTCCAATAGCGCCGACACCAGCACCTATTGCTGCGCCTTTCTGGGTATTATAACGGTCCTGGGGCATAGTGGCACAGGATACGAAGGTTATTGTTACGGCTAAAACGGCTATAATCGTACGTACTTTTTTCATTTTCTGGCCTCCCCTCGCACAAACCAAATCATTAATATTATTTCTTTTGACGCTTCTGAGGCAAAATGGTTTACTGAACCTGAATGTGGCTGAGGGTATGGTAAGGGGTAGGGCTTACACTCTTGACGCAGTGGAACGAAGGGCAGGTCCAGGGCAAGCTCAGGAGGCTATCAAAACAATCGTCAAGCAACTCGTTTTATGGAATGTGAAGCCCAAGCCGCCTCCCAGGGCTAAAGCACTACCCAGGGTCATGGAGATATGAATTGACTATTCGGATTCTCAGCTTCCTTTATCCGATAATCATCTTTATGTCGAACCCCCAATACCTTGAATGCTTTTCAGCCTGAATTTAAAACAGGACCTGAGTCTTGCAGGACAGGCTTATCTTAACCCTTCTTTGACAAATCAAAGCCAATATCATTTTACTCCTTTGATCGACCACCTGCGCCTATCACACATCGACTCGTCCCAAAACGTAAGGCCACAATATCATGAAACGGATGCATTATTGACACACAGGGCAAACTTCCCTATATTTTCTCCTCAAAAAAAGCGGCTTCTTATCAAAAAAAATTGCCAGCGCTTTAATTATTAAACTAACTTTATGATAAAACTGATCTTAAGATTTCTTAGAATATCGACTAAGATTTTGCTTCTACTCCTTGTTTTATTTATATTTGTCGCAGTAATCCAATATATTACCTGTCCTGTTTATGAGTTTAAGGAAGCAAGTCCGTTTGCGGGAAACCGAATTTATAATCCGTACGCCGCTCTTGATAATACACACTGGCGCAAAGCGAATTTTCAGGTTCAATCGTATGCCTGGAAAGGAATAACAGCCGGCAGAAAAAACACAAATGAAAAAATCTTTGAGGTATATAAAAGTCTTGGCTATGATATAATTGCCACTTCCGACTATCAGAAAATCAATAAATACCGTTGTGAAGACCCGTCATATCTTCCGGTTTATGAGCATGGTTATGGTATAAAAAAGAATCACCAGGTGCTGATTGGTGCGGAAAGCATTCTCTGGAGAGATTATCCGTTTTTCCAGACTATACATAACAAACAACATATTTTGAATTTATTAAGGAAAGACAAAAACGAACTTATTTACATAGCCCATCCAAAACTGCGGAATGCTTACGTTACTGCAGATATGAGATATCTTGCAAATTATGATGGAATTGAGGTATTGAATAATCTTGTGAATTCCTTTGAACACTGGGATGCAGCATTATCTTCTGGGAATTATATTACGATTATCGGCAATGACGATGCTCACGATGTTTCAAATCCAAAAGAAATCGGGTATCACTTCACTTTCGTGAATTCTCCCACAACTCACCGGTCAGACATCATTGAAGCACTGAAAAAAGGAAACGCCTTTGGTACCCGAATTTTCAGGCAGTACGGGAAAACGTTTGAAGAAAAAAGAAGTAGGATTAAAGATATTCCTGTATTAAAAAAGGCACAAGTGTATAATGATACGCTTAATATTTCTGTGAATACTAAAGCTAAAGAAATCCGTTTTATCGGTCAGGGGGGCGAGTTAAAAGAAGCAACTACCAATACAAACGAAGCTTATTACTTAATAATGCCGGAGGACACATACATCAGAGTCGAAATCGAATTTCCTGACCAAACGATATTTTACTTAAATCCGGTATGCAGATATGACGGAATAAATGTGAAGAAAGCTGATGTTCCTGAAATTAATATGTACAAGACTGTTCTGTTAAGGATTTTTGGATTCGCAACCCTAATATTCCTTTTTATAAATCATATTTACTACATTCAAAAACGGCTGAGGAGGACATCAACACATCAAAAACACGCCTGACAATGATCAAATTAAAGGCAATTCTTGCCATCACTTCACAGACAGCCTCCGTCTGGCCAAGGATGATATACTAAAACGCAGCCGGGTCAACGTTTGCCATTAGATACTTTCGATCTTTTTTGGTACGGGCAAACACCCCTAAATTGCCCAGACGTACTTTTTCCAATCCGGTTGATCTTACTTTTTGGTAGGCATCCGCCATTTCCTTGGTGGTCGGACTTCTAAAACCTTTCATTCGGTGTTCAGGGAAAAATGCGAGTATAGTGAAAGGAATACCGGGGTCAACCGCTTTTAAAATCCTTGCAATATGTTCCAGTTCGGCCGTCTCCACGAGGTCAGGAATATAGAGCGACAAGACTTCCAGTATAAACCC
>CP070700.1:771416-774259 GCA_020349865.1 Desulfobacteraceae bacterium | reverse complement strand
TCATCATGGCTGCCCCGCGAACAGGCACAACACTTTTGCACAATCTTATGGCGACACATCCGCTTTTCCGCACATTTTTGCGTTGGGAGTTAATGGATCCGGTACCATCACCAACACTGGAGACATACACAACGGACCCGCGTATCGCCAAACTTCAAGCATCAATCGAACCACTGCGAGGATCACTGCTCGAGCAGATGCACTGGGTCAACGCCGACGAACCCGAGGAGAACACCTGGGGCTTTATTGACTGCACAGGACTTCTCGGACGATCGATTGAGTCAATAATGCCGTCTTGGTCTAAGTGGATACAGGAGTACGACCACAGAGCTACTTTTCGTGATTTCAGAAAGCTTGTTCAACTTTTGCTGTGGAAGCACCCTCCTCCCAGCGGGGGTCATCTTTTGCTCAAGTGCGTCTTGACTACAGCTAAGATTCAAATATTTGCAGAAGAGTTTCCTGAGGCCAATTTCGTTCTCGTTCACCGTGATCCCTTCCGTATAACGACCTCAGCCGCTACGATAGCCGAAGGTATTTATCAGCCATTTATCAGAGAGCAGCCCGGTCCGCTGCACGAAGATGGATTGCACGACCAAACTATACTCAAAAGGCTAAAAATGATGTTTCGCGCACTTGTTAAGTTTATGAAGGCTGAGCCGGAGAGAATAGCCAATGTTCAATACATGGACTTGATGAGCGATGCTGTTATGGCTACGCGCTCCGCGTTTAACTATTTCGCTATTGACTTTCCTGAAGAACTCGAACAAAGCATTGTAGCCTATCTTGAGAGGCAGCGTAATGGAAAGCGAATGACACCACCGAAAAAATACGACACTTTTGGTTATGATGCAGAGGCTGTTTGGGCCGACCCGATAGTATCCGAGTACTGTGAATTTTTTGGGGTAAAGCAGGAGCGGACACGATTAATCGATACTAAGACTGGGCTGTGATATCAGCAACAAAAAACAACTATCTTGAACCCTGATTTTTGCAGATTACTCCAACGTACTACTATCCTGCTGAGTCTATTTATCATTGGGATATCGTTTTCATATCGCAGGTGGAAAAAAATAGCATCGCCTAAGTGACTTTCCGAGATTGTATATTAGCCATACGAAACCCACACTTCGGCTGAATTGTAGATGGCGGCCATTAAGGTTAAATGCGTTATTTTTATGTATACCTCCTGCAAATCCAAACAAAATCACCTTCCCCAAAAGTATGGATATCATAGATCAGGTTGAAAAAGCCAAAAGTACCGATCGCTGCTATGGATCACATTTCTTATCATTTTTAAGTCATAATACTTGTCGACAGTTGCAACAATGTCCTCATAAAATGATAAGTTTAGTGGCTTGACTTTTAATCTCGATAATGCTTAAAGAAGGATACGATGATTCGGCCCAAGCCTTTTAACGGTTGCGGGAAGCAATCACAATCTCATTTTTCAATAGATCTCTCTCGAAATGGCAATTTCTTATTCTCCTTAGCATTTATGTTATAAAGACGCAGGTGCGGGAGGACTAACCCTATTTTTCTTTAAGTCTCTCTCGAAAAAGTGAATTGTTATCATTTGGTTGAAGTTATGGGGATAACTTGGGTTTGGATCTAACAAGGGGGTGTTCAGACGGCAACGCCGCTGAATGCTGATCTTGTTCGGAGGGCAAAGGTTTCGCTGTTGAACTAAAAACAAATTCACAAAGGAGGACAACATGCAAAAAAGAAACCGTTTCTTTGTTTTGCTACTCGTTTCCATCCTCATTACCGGTCTGGTTTTCGTCGGAGGTAAGACCGCCTCAGCGGCAAAAGTCAAAGTCGTCTATATGACGGCCGGGGACGTGAACATGCTGGCGCTGGGACAAAACGTGGTCGGGCCCCAGTTCTCCAAGAAATACCCCGATGTCTCACTCATGACGGTTCACACGGGTCCCGGTAATGCAGGCTCCCAGAGGATCTTTGAAAAGATCCTGGCAGAGAGCGAATCCGATAAAGATGCTTGGGATGTCGATGTGGCCATGGTTCACCAGATCTTTCTCAAATGGGCCATGGAAAAAGACCTGCTGATGCCCTATGCCAAAGACATCGATACCTGGCAGTATATTTCGTCTCCTTTTGCCAAATCATCTCTGGGCGTGAATGTGGAAGGCTACGTTATGCCGATGTTCCACAGCCAGACCGCCTTGGCTTACAATCCGGCCTATGTCAAAGATCCTCCCCAGAGCTATGATGAGCTGGTGCAGTGGGCCGAAAAAAACCCGAAAAAATTCGGATACAACGGCATCAAGGGCGGAATGTCGGGCGTTTCTTTCACCGTCGGCTGGATCTATTGGAAAACGGGAAAATATGAAAAATACGCCATCACCGGTCCCTTTGAAGAACCTGAGGTTGCTTCCTGGAAGTTTGCCTTTGAGGACCTTGCCAAATTCAATAAAAACGTATCCTTTACGGCCGGCAACGTCGGAACGCTGGATGCCCTGAACCGGGGGGAGATCTGGATGGGTCCGGTATGGGTGGATATGTTCTTTACCTTTATGAATGAGGGCAAGCTGGATCCCAAAATCAGGATGGTGCTGCCCGAACCGGGTATGCCAGGTCAGCCCATGTATTTCGTAATTCCCAAAAAAGCCGCCCATCCCGAGGAAGCCAAGAAGTTCGTCGAGTTTATCACCAGCCCCGCGATTCAAGCCAAGGAAATCGTGATGCGCTTCAACTGGTATCCTGGAATTGACGGCAGTAACCTCAAGGGTTCGATCCCGCAGGATATCTTCGACAAGATATACGGAGATGTCACCCCCGCCGATCTGGCCAATAAGGGACGGGCCTTCCCGCTGGCCGATTATTTC
>CP070700.1:768714-771316 GCA_020349865.1 Desulfobacteraceae bacterium | reverse complement strand
GAGCTTTAAAGCCGGCCTCATGCTTAATCGCTTGGGCCTCTTGTCCACGCGAACGAATGTGAGCCGTATAGCCAAACTCTTTTACCAAATCTCTTACCTCACCAGAGTCATAGCCTTTATCAAGGCACATGCCCTGACCTTTTCGTTTCGTCGGTTCGGGCCGTTCTACCGGAATACTTTCTATCGTTGCCTCTACCATTCTGCAATCATGCCGATTGGCCCCATCAATCGCCAGCCCAATCGGCACACCGGATGCTTCGGTAAGCAAACTGCGTTTAACACCTTTCTTGGCCCTGTCCGTAGGGTTTGGGCCTGTTTTTTCCCCCGCCAAGCGGGGCTTTTGTCATCGCGCCATCCATCGACTGCCAAGACCAGTCAATCCCTTTCAATTCGTCGTAGTCTTTCAGAGCCATCGCCCAGAGTTGTCGAAAAACCCCGGCGGCGGTCCACTCTTGAAACCTTGAATGGGCTGTGCTGCTGGAACAAATGCCGGTCTCATTCAGAGCGTTCCACTGACACCCGGTGCGCAGTACAAAGAATATGCCGTTCATTGCCTTGCGATCCTGCACTCTTGGTCTGCCGCCACCAAAGCGATGCGTGTTTGGGTGCTTTGGTAGCAACGGCTCAATTTTCTCCCATAACTCGTCTGAAATTCGATATCTGTTCTTTCTTTTGGCTTTTTTCATCCCTGAACCCTTTCAGAGGCACCAATGCCTCTGAATGTATCGGCCATTCAGGGGTTATTCGGATAGGCTCTTAGCCATTTGCTGGCAGTTCCCTGATCTGTCTGATTTTCCATAGCGCAAATCTATCATAACTCATCGCAAAATAGCCTTTTAAATGGTATCGTGTAATCATAATTCAAGCCAGCTATATATTTTTGGACCAGACGCGTTCGCATCTACAACCGAGCCGTGAGCCCGTAGACGTGAAATCCTATGGCAGTCAGACTTAAGGGGCCAGCAAATTGTGGAGCTGTCGGCTCCTTCAGCCTATGATATCACGCCCTCTTTTCTGACAAGTCCATTGAATACGATACAAATAGAATATTCCCATAAAATCCTCGCTAACTGAAAAGAAATGGATGTCAGCCCTCGCTCATTCGAGGCAAAATCAAAACCTGTGGAGTCATTTTGGAGACACGACTTGTCAAGGAAACCTGGCCTATTATAGGTCAAAAGATTGGGGGTGTTTTGTGGGATTGTAGACTACTGGTTGTGGGGTGCTTCCATTCTGCATTTCCCGAGGAATGCGTGCCATATGAACTGTGATTTGGTAATATTGCTGAAATGCTGGGCTTCTTCCAGATGAACGGAACGGGAGCAGGCAGCCGTGCGAAGAGTCGATTGGTGACGACTCTTCGTGGTTAATACACCTCTAAACTGATCAAAAGAGGAATTGATTATGACAGATCACTTTAAGCGTGTCATTCAGATTATAGTTGTATTCATTCTCGCAATAACCTCTTCCTGTACAGGGGAGAAAAATCATTACGCCTTAAAAGACGCTATCATTAATGGTGATTTTGAGATAGCCGGAGAGAAATTGACGGGCTGGCATCTTGAAGCACGTCATGCTGATAAGGAACTGCCGAACAAGGCTTCCGGTGAACCTGTGGCAAGCTTTTCCCGCGATGCACATAGTGGTGAACATTCACTGCACGTGTTTTGGGATATCCCCGACACAGATTCCTGGGATTCACTCTGGATACTCACTAATAATGCCCTCTATCCCGTCAAACCCGGAGATATTTTTACTGTAACTGCCTGGATGAAGGGGAGCACCGGATTTCGCTGCGGAAAAGTCTGGTTGGAAGTAATAGGGCTTTCTGACAATAAAGTTGTAAGGGTTGGTATTGGAAAAGACATGCTGAATGCAAGAAGTTACTGGATGCCATTTAAGGCGAAAACGGTTGTGCCTGAAGGTTGTAAACAGATGCAGATCCGTTTTACAGGAGGTCATCGCACAGATCTTTTCCTGGACGACGTTCGAGTTTATTCAGGCCCTCCAGAGCCGCATAAAAGGGCCCAAAAGCCTGTTGTCGAAGGATTTGTACCTGAACGTGTCATGGAGAAACTGAATCGAGGTATTGTTGCCCTGCCGGTTGAAAATAAAGAGGTATATATTGGCTGGCGCCTGCTTGAAACAGACACCGAGTCAGTTGCATTTAATGTCTATCGTGTCTCAGGGAACAATTCTCCTGAGCGCCTTAATGAAAAGCCGATTATCAGCACAACTGACTTTATAGATAGGAATCCTGTAAAGAAAGGAACTTCAACGTATTTTGTGCGCAGCATTGTTAATAGTCTCGAAGGTATATCATCTGAAGATACAGATATTACTTTCCCGGCCAAAAGAGATTCCTTTATTTCTATTAAGCTGGATGGAAATTATAGTGCAATCAAAGTCGGGGTGGGTGACCTGGATGGAGATGGACAATATGAATATGTGATTAAAAGGCCAAGAATAAATTTTGACCCATGGATCGGGGATGGCAGAGAAGGAAGGGGCTATTGGCAGCCAAGTCCGGAGACATACAAATTAGAAGCATATCGTTTGGATGGTACAATGATGTGGCAATATGATATGGGGTGGTCAATTG
>CP070700.1:764733-768614 GCA_020349865.1 Desulfobacteraceae bacterium | reverse complement strand
TTTTTAGACAGGATAACAGGATTGACTTGATTGTTTTTCATCTTGTTAATCTTTTTTTTTAAAAATCACTAAATACGATATCATAATGACGTGCATGATACTTTTGTCTATCCTGTAATCCTGTCAACTCTTTTTCTATGTGGCCTATTACCCAATCATCACTGGAAAAGGACTATCCGGAAAGGTTTTTCCAGGTGTTTTCCGCCTCTTTTTTACCCCTGTCCGTATCGGATTGATGCCGCAGAGCGGTACTTTTACCTCTGAGGCGAGCTATTCTCTCTTTCAATGGAGGATGGGTAGAAAACAGACTTGTTAGCTTGTCCGCACGAACAGGGTTCACGATGAACATGTGGGCCGTATTGGGATTGCTCCGCATGGGGAGTTTTCGAGAATAGGTGTCAAGTTTCTCTAGCGCATTTGCCAGTCCCAGAGGGTGCCCTGCAAATCCGGCCCCTGCTGCATCGGCATGGTACTCCCTTGATCTTGAAATGGCCATTTGGATGAGCATGGCCGCAATAGGGGCCAGGATTGACATGGCTATCAGACCTATGGTTCCCAAGCCCCCGCCCTCATCATCGTCGGAGCCCCCACCTATAAATGCCGTCCACCGGGCCATACTTGCTATAATCATGATGGCCCCCGCCATGGTAGCCGCAATAGAGCCTATCAGGATGTCCCTGTTTTTAATGTGTGCCATTTCATGGGAAATGACCCCCATGATTTCATCCCTATCCATAAGAGTGATCAGGCCCTCAGTAACGGCGACCACTGCATGCTCCGGGTTTCTGCCGGTTGCAAATGCATTGGGTGAACTCTCTGGGATGATATATATCCGGGGCATGGGCAGATCGGCCCTCAAGGCCAGGTGACTGACCATTTCATAAATCCCGGGGTTCTCCTGGGGGGTTACCTCTCTTGCATGATACATCCTCAGGACAATTTTGTCAGAGCACCAATAGCTGAAGAAATTCATGGCCAGAGCTAGGATAAAGGCAAATATCATGCCTTGACGCCCTCCAAGAAGGTTTCCTATCAACACAATAAGTGCAGTCATGACACTTAACAGAATGGTGGTCTTAAACCAGTTTCCCATAATCATATACCTCTTTTATTCTTACAGAATGATAATGATTGAACAGGGAGTGTCAAGTGAATATAATGTGTAACTACACAGTAACCAGAATTCAGAAGCCAGAATGAAAAGGGAAAGCAAAGATCTTTTTTATGGTAATACTTCTCTGTTAATGTCCCATCTTAAAGAAGTCAATAAGTTGCTGGAGGTATATACCGCCTCCATTCTGGCTCCTGGCTCCTGGCTCCTGACTACTGACATCTGACTCCTGAATAGTTACTATAATGTTATATAAAACCACCTGGTGATTTTATAAATGAATGTCCTGATCATTAGACCGTCCGCCCTGGGTGACACCCTGATGTTGATACCGGCTGTCATTCAGTTAAGGGCTTCGGCCGAAATAATTCTGGCGGGCAGATCGCCCGGCATTGATTTTTTGAGGCCGTATGTTCACCGTTGTATCGATTATGAGGGACCAGGATGGCACAGGCTTTTTTTGGAAAGGGTTGATTATGCTCATGCCCTGCCCATTGCTGAGGTAGACATGGTAGTGGCCTTTCTCAGCGATCCTGAAAAGAGAGTCGAGAGTAACCTTAAGTCCTGCTTCCCCTCCGCATCGGTCTATCTCTTCCCCGCATTCCCCCCAAAAAGGGAAAAGATCCATGTTGCCCTTTATCTTTCCAGAAGTCTCAAAAAGGCTGGATTACCTATTGATGCCGGGAAATCTTTCGAGGAGGCCCTTATGCGCCCGATCATTGACATGGAGGTCCCATCAAACCGGCAGAAGAAAATCATCTTCCACCCCGGCTCTGGGGGCAAAAAGAAAAATCATCCCCCCCATTTTTGGCTCAAATTGATAAAAGATATGAGGAATAGCTATTTTAATGAAAAGTTCGTATTTCTTCTGGGCCCAACAGAGGAGCCATTACATTCATTTTACAGAAAAAAATTGCGCGATGAAGGTATAGATATAGTTTTTTCGCCGGAAAAGGGAAAGCTCACATCACTCTTAATAAAGGCACTCCTTTACATAGGGCATGACAGTGGCATTACACATCTTGCAGCCATGCTTGGAACACCCACCATTGCCCTTTTTAAAAATAGCTCTGTTCACCAATGGAGACCCTTAGGACCGGCGGTCAGGGTGATTGAAAATAAAGAGTCCGGTCACTCTCTTATAGCGGCAATCCTTAAGGAAGCGATGGAACTATCTGAAAATTATTTTCATAAGGCGCTGTTTGTGAAATAATATTGACCGCTTCGTAAAGAGTCTAAAATAGGGTCACGCCCGCTAAAGCGTGAGTCAATAGTAATTTGAAATAACTGGATTCCTGCCTTCGCAGGAATGACGATTAAGGGACATATTGGATTTTTTTCGAGTTCATCAATATTAGTTATTAGGGTTTGCTTGAAAAAGAAATGGTGAAAGGTATGATTGGGTGATAAAAAATCATGTCTGACGGCTTAGACGTAATTATCATCGATGACGATCCAGATGTTTGTGAGTTAATTTAAGAAATCATCAAGGGGTTTTATACCTGGGATGAGCTGTTAGCCTTTAGCGATACTGGCGAGGCGACCTCCTATTGCCTGGGTTAAGAAACGGGTGTGGCTTCAGACATCACTTACCTACTGAAAAAACCGGTCAGAGCCTACGCGTTGCAGCTTGCGATTAGGGCAATCGTATCCAAACATATAACATTTGCAAAAAAGCTATTACAGGATCCGGCTTTTGCTGAGAGTGTGGCAAGGTTTTGACCTCTCCCGGGAGGGAACACTATTTTTCAGAATCGGAAACTGAGGGAAAATGGATTGAGAAGAACAGGAATAAAGCCCCCATCCAGGTGTAGCCGATGTAAGCCAGGGATGTGGTGAGCAGATAGTTTCCATGCCTGATAGAAACATCGATAAGAACAGGAGATCAAAGCATAACAAGCAGAAAAACAAGAAGCAGCCAATTAAATAACGGTCCCATTACTACTTCTATGTGGGTCCCTCTTGTCAAGCACTTTTTGTGTTATATTTTTTAACGCTCAAAACTGTATTATAGCTTTCCCTCCTTATTAGTAATAGAACCCGTATAAGGTATTTATCCATTCGATTCGTTCTGGTTGGTCGGTTCTTTTGAGTCGTTTATTTTAAAGCGACTTACCAGCTTCTATCCGTGCTGAGTCTCTTTACTCAGTCACCTAATAATGTATGCGCTAAATGAGCGCTTCTTTGAACCGATTGATGAAGCCGCCCCATCTATGAAAACGGTGACTCTTTTGAGCACCCAGCAGAAAAACGAGCGCCTTCACCAACCATAACGTCTCAACTCTCAAGGATTAATGTTTTCTCTCCTCTCATCACTGTCCTTAGTTTCTTTATCGATTATTCATTATACCACGGTTCTCAAGCGAACACCTTCAGGGACCACACCATATTCCAGATAACGCCACAGATCTATCAAGAGCTTTCGGGCCACAGCCACAATACCGATTTTTCTCATCCGCTTCCCTCCATGGCCAAACCTCTCCCAAAACCACCGGGCAAGTTTACTCTGGGGTTGAAACCTGAGCCAGCCCCAAGCTATCTGGATATTCAATCCTCGAATGCGGCCTCTACCCGCCTTACTGATTCCTTGCTCACGCTGGCTTCCACCGCTATCATAAGGAGTGGGCGTCAGACCTGGGAAAGCCCCCACTTCTTTACGATTCCTAAACTTGCGCCAAGCAAACATTTCCATCACAAAATCCCAGGAACCCGTCTTACCGATCCCATAAAGACTCCTCAATTGCGCAACCATCCTATATGCGGGAGTAGC
>CP070700.1:760736-764633 GCA_020349865.1 Desulfobacteraceae bacterium | reverse complement strand
TGGTCTCGTAAAAAGTCATATAACCGGTCATTGCGAGGAGCGAAGTGACGAAGCAATCTTATGATTTCAGGTAGTT
This sequence comes from Desulfobacteraceae bacterium, assembly GCA_020349865.1. The sequence continues at coordinate 764,557 of CP070700.1, read as the reverse complement.
ATAGCCAATGAGATTGCTTCGCTACGCTCGCAATGACATCGCAGGGACTTTTTACGAAACCATCAGATTTGAAAATAGCGTAAAAAGTGCCGAGAATCCAGTTACGATTTTTTCAAAGCACTAACCTGTTACCAAAAACTAAATTTTAATGAGTTCAGTGGCATCTAAAGATATCTTTTGGTGTGTCGCGCAATAATGGTAACAATGACAATTCCCAACTTAATTACCAGTATACGAATCATTTTAACGCCCATTCTCATCATCTACCTTATCAATAATAAATTCCTATCCGCACTGGTGGTGTTTATATTGGCCGGTTTGAGCGATGGCGTAGATGGATTAGTAGCCAGAGTATTTGACCAGAAAAGTAAACTCGGGGCTTATCTTGACCCGCTTGCTGATAAAATTCTTTTGATTGCCACTTTTGTTGTCCTTTCGGTGAGAGGATTTGTTCCTCCCTGGTTGACTGTTGTTGTCATCAGCCGGGACACTCTGATCCTGCTTGGTGTATTGATCCTTTTTCTGAATGGTACGGATTTCACAGTTCGCCCCTCTATCTTGAGTAAAATGACAACGTGCTTGCAGCTTGGGACAGTGTTTGTGGTGCTTTCGAAAAGCCATTTTCATTTCCGTTTGCCATCGAGTGACTACCTATTTTGGGTTACCGGGATTCTAACCATTAGTTCGGGTTTGCATTACATGCGTTACTGGTTTGGGATGATAGGCGAAGGATCTATCAGGGATTAGAATGTGAAATGTTGACAGAATACGGCTTGACATCCTGGATGCAGATTGATAATTAGGAAATTAACAGGCACGTAGCTCAGGGGGAGAGCACTACCCTGACACGGTAGGGGTCAAGGGTTCAAATCCCTTCGTGCCTACCAGGAAAATCAAAGGGTTACAGTATTCACCTGTAACCCTTTTTTCGTTTTTGCTACCATTTTGCTACCACTTCCCCCAAAAACTGTATTTTCCAGTCTGCAAGCTGCCTCCTGATTGGTCGGTTTCATCAAATGAGCATAGACATTCCAGGTGACGGTAGGGCTTGAATGGCCCGATTGACTTTGAATATATTTGATATTCTCTCCCTGTTCGATCAGGAGGCTTGCATAGGTATGTCTAAGATCATGAAATCTGATTCTCGGCAATTCTGCGGCCTCTAAAGTGGGTAAAAAACATCTTCTAACCATGTTATGATGGTCAATAGGGTTGCCTGTTCCATTTGGGAAAACAAGATTGAGATCAGATTTAGGACAGGCCATTTTCCATTTTTTTAGTGCTGTTATGACAGTCGGTCCCAGGTCAAATTTTTCGACTGTGGCTGTTGCGATACGGTTAATTTTAAGGTCGTTAAGATCATCAAAATGGTTTCTCACATGCCCTTCATAGACCTCCCAGGTTGATGCCCTAAGATTTGGCTTTTTATATTCAAGCCAATCTTTTGCAACCTCTGAGAACAGAGGAATTTTTTTAGTAGGCAGATATATCCCCTTTGCAACCTGCTTCTCAATGGCCCTCAATTAATCTCTGGGTTTTTTTTGGTTGTACCTTTGCGCAAAGTTTTCCATCTCCGTTTACCGTGTTGGTCATAAAAATCTATAACCCAACGGTCACGCCTTTTTGTAATGCATGCCATACGAACCCCTCACTTTCTCCCTGAAAGTTTACCCACGGGCAGCCGGTCAGGGACACCGGTTTTCAGCCGATACGCCTAAGCCCTTGAATATATTTAAATTAAAAATAGTTGACAACTTTTTAAGTAAGCACTACGATTTACCATAATGGCATGATTTAATTTCTTTAAAAGTTCCTGAGTGCCTTTTACTCAGGAGCTTTTTTATTTTTTCTTTGACCCGTTATTCATGCAGGTTAAGCATTTAGCTTAGCCTGTTTAGATGCCTCTGGGCACCCTAACGCATGGTCTTGTCCAGGGGCATCTTTAGCCCTTACGTCTTTACCTCCTTTTGCGTAAGGGCTTTTTTATGCCTAAATTCTATTGCTCAAGCTCCTGTTCAAGAATCTCTTCCACATCCAGGCCGGCAACATTCTGATACCGCATCAAGGCCCGGGGTATCTTTAACTTTGTTTCCCGGTCAGTAGCTTTAAGTGTCTGCCAAGGACCTCGTTCAATTCATCTGGGGTCATATTTTTAATGTCCTGCTCTGTCAATTTTTCAAGGTCAATGGGCATGGCAATATCTCACAAGAAAAAACGCTCAAGACCTCTCCCCGACATAGACCATACCGGCCCCATACGTCGCCGCATGAGGTATCTTGAGCGTTCTGTTTGTTGATTTAATTTTCATCGGTCTATGGTTTGGAGATTAGTTATATTGCGTTAATGCTTTATTGCTATTTTATATAATTGCTTTATAAAAATCAAGTTTTTTTGTTGAGTAAATTCATTTTTTTTATTATTTATCCGGTATGCCAAAAATTCTGTATAATACCCGGTTAGAAAAAGAACTCATCAAGGAGTTTAAAATTTTGGCCATCAGGCAAGAAAAGCGTCAAAACGAACTTCTTGAAGAAGCCATCCGGGACCTTCTCAAGAAGTACGAAAAGAAGGCCAAGCAATAACTCTGGTGCGGATTTGAATTGCAAAAAATGGGATTTCCTCATTTAAGCTCGTTTAACTGAAAGAAGGAATATGAGCATTAAAAGATATATAAGAGTTGTAATTATACCATTTTTGTCGCTCTTTATTAGCTGTGGATGTTCGGGATACGGAAAAATCAAGTTGCAGCCGGTACCGAAAGAGATGTCGACAAAGGCTGTAAAACGGATTTATCCGACTATACAGTTGCGAAGGCCCATTGAAGCAGTGACACTTCAGGATTTGAAAGCGAATTGGCGTGACTACATCATACACTATGAAGAAATATATAAAATCGGACCGGCTGTTATCATTTTTGACCCAAAACATGATAATAAAACTCTTCAGAGTGACAGTTGGATTAAGGTCGAAAACCAGGAAAGGCTATCAGAAGCCATAAACAATATCCAATGGGGGCAGGCACCAAAACTTTTTAGGATCCTGGGAGCGGATGATCAGTTTTACGGGTATATTTTCTATGCATATAAGCACGATGAGATGGAACTTTACGTATCTATCAGGTCCCTTGATATAAATACCCTAAGAGTAAGTGGCACATTGGTTAGGGATTATGCGCCTCGATAATAGTGGTGATTTGGAAGCTATTGCTGGCAGGATGGGGCATCTGCCCTTACCGTGCTATGCTAAACGTCAAAGCGTTTACGAAATTCAATTTCAAAAGCCTGTTAGCTGAGAATACTATGTGTACAAAATGCAGAAATCGGGGAGTTAGTCCAAAACGAGCAAGCCGAGTAAGAAGAGAGCCGTTCAATTACCTGCCCCCACAAAGGAAAGACCTTATCAAATAAGAGGTTTATCAAACGCTAACCCATTTCAGTAGTCAGTCAGAAAAAGCAGGGTCATCACGTCCCTGCTTGCCTGTTTTTGCGGATTGTGCTAACTGCGATGCTTAGTCCCTCGATTCATAAAGTCGACAACGTATTTATTCACTCGGGACTAAGTGTTGAGTGAGCAATTCCAAAGGTTAGACTTATAAAACATACGTTATCATATTTGCGAATCGAAACACTTAGGTAAATATCAAGGTCCTGGAAATCCTGAGATAGGCAGAACATACATGCAATTATTTTTTAATTTCAGATAGTTGGTTCTCTGGCAAGATATATGCAATCAAAAGGGTTTTGATTACCAGAGGTATACTGGAGTTCTCTTGGATTGAAGTATCTGGCAAGCAAACCTGCAATTTTGCAATTTCTAATCTG
>CP070700.1:756072-760636 GCA_020349865.1 Desulfobacteraceae bacterium | reverse complement strand
TCGAGCATGGCAAGGCGATAGGAGGTGCCTTCAGCCGGGGTCGCCTCCAGGTTGAAGATGTCACCTGTCTCCTCCTGTATCTCCGCAATCATATCCCGGAGAAAATCCATGGTCTTAAGAGAGAAATTAAGACCGGTTTCATTGGTGATATCTGTGCCCAAAAAATTTAGGCATGCCTCGTTCATCCCCAAAATCCCGATGGTAGAAAAATGATTCTTCCAGAAAAGCCCTGTACGCTGTTTGATATCTCTGAGGTAAAACTTGGAGTAAGGATAGAGGTTTTGGTCAGTGAATTTTTCCAGGACCTTCCGTTTTACGGACAGGCTTTGTTTTGCAAGCAAAACAATTTTTCGCAGGTGCTCAAAGAAGTCATTTTCGTTTTCAGAAATATAGCCTATCCGAGGTAGGTTTATTGTTACGACACCGATTGATCCTGTCAGAGGATTTGCGCCAAATAGTCCTCCCCCCCTTTTTAAGAGCTCCCTGTTGTCCAGACGCAGACGGCAGCACATGGATCGAGCGTCTTCGGGTGACATGTCAGAATTGACAAAATTTGAAAAATAGGGGGTCCCATATCTTCCAGTCATCTTCCAGATCATTTCAAGATTCGGGTTATCCCAGTCAAAGTCTGCCGTGATGTTATAGGTCGGTATCGGGAAGGTAAAGACCCTCCCTTTAGCATCGCCTTCCATCATGACCTCGGCAAAGGCCCTGTTTATTATGTCCATTTCCGGCTGAAAGCTGGAATAGGTCTCATTTTGTTCAGACCCCCCGATGATCACTGGCTGGTCTTTCAAAATGGAAGGGACGCAGAGGTCCATGGTTATATTGGTAAATGGAGTCTGGAAGCCAACGCGTGTTGGGATATTGATGTTGAAGACAAATTCCTGAAGGGCCTGTTTCACCCCCTGATAGTCCAGGTTATCATAACGCACAAAGGGGGCAAGCAGCGTGTCAAAATTGGAAATGGCCTGGGCGCCTGCTGCTTCACCCTGCAGTGTATAGAAAAAATTGACGATCTGTCCCAGAGCCGACCTGAGATGTTTCGGGGGAGCGCTTTCAACTTTTCCTTCAACACCTTTGAATCCCTGTTTAAGCAGATCTTTAAGATCCCACCCTACGCAATAGACCGAAAGGAGACTCAAATCGTGTATGTGAAAATCCCCTTCCCTATGGGCATGCCGGATCTCTGGTGGATAAATGCGATTCAGCCAATATTCCGAGGTAACATCGGAAGAAAGGTAGTTGTTCAATCCCTGGAGAGAGTAACCCATGTTGCTGTTTTCTTTGATTTTCCAGTCCAGCTTTTCAATGTAATGTTCGACCAGATCAATACTTGCTTTGGCCGCAATGTTCCTTATTTGGGCATGTTGTTCCCGATAGAGGATATATGCCTTGGCAGATTTGTAGAACGGTGAGTCGAGAAGAACCCTTTCTACAATATCCTGAAACTCTTCCACCCCAGGATGGACATCAAGGCGCATTTCATGGGCCAAGGTCAGAACCCTCAATGTAAGTTTTCTCGCATCCCTTTCCCCAAACTCTCCGGTTGCTTTTCCCGCCTGAGCAATTGCAGCGGTAATTTTTGACGAATCAAATTCAACAAACCTTCCATCACGTTTTTTTACGCTCTCAAACATCCAAATCACCTCGAACGAATTGATAAAACGAAAGAATCCAGGCCCAGAGGTCGCGGGTTAATATTCTGAACTAAAAGTGTAGTTATCGTAGATTAGTGGGAAAACCGTCTTATCAGTATGCGGGAACGTCTTTTATGGCCACACAGCTTTATCAGTCCATTCGTTAAAGGCACGAGCCTATGCAAGCTGAGGCCATTCATCCGTACTTGTTATGGTAACAGCAGAAACTCTGCTATCACACTATATTGTGTGGAGTCAAGAATAAAATACAATATATTGCAGTTAAGACATGTTTTTTTGGGGGGATTAGAAAAAGCCAAAGTGCTGTCGCTAAACAACCAATCTATACCTCTGATAAATAGGCTGCTTCTGCCCTGCCCTTCTCTTCATCAACGAAATAGAAAAGAATCGCTCCGATTATAAAGAGAATCAAAATAGATGCAATACTCCACCGTGCGGCTAATTGGCCAATGTGCTCGATTTGTGTGGGCGTGGGTGTCGGTGGCATCAGTAATCGTCTGGCAACTAAACCCACAATACCCATGAGTGCTGGACCAAAAATAGCCGCAAACTTACCCAGCATGTTATAGAAACCATAGTATTCAGCGGATTGTTCCTTAGGGATTAGTCGCGAATAATAGGAGCGACTGAGTGCTTGAATACCTCCCTGGACCAGACCGATCATTATTGCTAAGATGTAAAATTCCTGCTTCGCAGTCATCATTGTTCCCCAAGCGACGATGAGCATATAGATGCAAATAGCGAGGTATATTGCCTTACGCGGGCTCCATTTTTGACCTAACTTTCCAAACGCCAGTGCAGCAGGGAACCCCACAAACTGAACTATTAAGAGCGCAACAATCAAATCATTCGAAGCAAACCCAAGTGACATCCCATAATCAACAGCCATACGGATGATAGTATCAACACCGTCGATATAAAACCAATATGCCAGTAAAAATAAAAAGATGGTTTTCAAATGATGAACTTTCCTAAATGTGCCAATAAACTGCCGAAAACCATCAACGACAAAGTTTTTACCTTCCCGTGATGCGACAGTGGCTTTCTCTTCCGGTACCCACAGTATCGTGACGACGGTAAACATACCCCACCACAGGGCCACAGAAATAAAAGAGTATCTGACCGCCTCACCCGAATCAGCCAATCCAAACCTCTCCGGCATTAATGTCATTAAGACATTGACAAGAAACAGCAGTCCGCCCCCAAGGTATCCCATGGAAAAGCCCAAGCCTGATACATAATCAATATTGTCTTTTCCTGCTACACTTGGCAGAAGAGAATCATAAAATACATTTGCCCCGGAAAATCCGACGATTCCCATAGCATAAACAAAAATGGCCCAGGCCCATTCCCCCTTTTCCACCAAAAAGAGGGAAGCGGTCATGAGCACACCCAGGTATGAAAAGAAAATCAGAAATTTCTTCCTTGCTGACCCCTTATCGGCAATGGCACCAAGGACAGGCGCCATTAACGCGACAAGTAGGCTTGCTATTGAATTCCCAAATCCTAACTGGGCCGTGCTCATATTGACATCAGTCCCGTAGCTCCAATATTTCTTGAAGAAAATAGGGAAGAATCCGGCCATAACCGTTGTCGCAAAGGCGGAATTTGCCCAGTCGTACATTGCCCATCCCCAGACAGTTTTTTTCTCTTTTGTCATGGTGCTTCCTCCCAATGTGTATCTTAAAACGTGATCATAAGTGGTATTGGTATGTGGAAAATCGTATAACTTATTAGAAATAATAATTTATTTAGAAGTCTGAGTTCTCGGCTCGCATATGGAATAAGAGGAGGTTACCTTAGGGATTTTAAAATTTCCATTCTATAGGCATTTAAACATAGGGTAACTTGTCTTTTGTGTCAATTTTAACTTGTTTACTGCACGGCAACTTGACATAACACAGCTACTGGGATTAAGAATAGGAGGCCTATAATGACCAGGGGAAATGAATTTTGTGGACAGCACAGGTTTCGTTGCCATCAAAGGCATCATGGTTCTAACAAATTGCAGAAACGTTAATACGCTTAATCATGAACAATATTCTTAAATTCTCGAGAAACCGGTGTACGAGCGTTGAACAACTGGATGACCACACAATGAGATCTACCTGCCGTCTTCAGGATACCCTGACAGATGCCTTTGTCGAAATCGTGGTGAAATTGCCCGATCTTGAGATCAAAAGCGTTAGAAGCGAGATCCGCCGTACTTATCAAGAAGAATGTCTAAAGCCAGGTGATTCACTTCAAAAAGTTACGGGGGTGCGAATAGGTCCGGGGGTGCTGAAAATCATAAGAGGCTTAGTGGGGGAGGCAACAGATTGCAAGCAGTTGGCCTTTATGGTGGAAGAGTGTTGTCACGGGGTTATACTTTCCTTTACAAAGGATGTGTTAGTTAGTTCGCCAAGACCGACAGATGTAGCCAAGGCAAAGGAATTCTATGCTAAAATGGTCAAAGAAAATATCAGATTATACAATCGTTGTGCAGCCTTTGCTCCTGGCAGCCCCATTGTTGAAGGCATTGAACCACCAACTTAGTCCCTCGATTCATAAATTCGATAACGTATTTATTCACTCGGGACTAAGTGTTGAGTGAGCAATTCCAAAGGTTAGACTTATAAAACATACGTTATCATATTTGCGAATCGAAACACTTAGTTCCCGATACATGTACTTCTATCGGTATTCATAGGCTAACAACCTAAATCTATGCCGAATTTTTGTAGCATATTCTGGGCAAGCAAAAAACAATATCCTGGCGGCACTAAGAGTTGTCCGTTTGCTCATCCCGTGCCAGCATGGGAATGGACGGCATAGCTTCACATTTTTAAATTTCATTCAGCGGTCAAATAATGCCAATTGACCATGGTCGGATATAAGAGCAGTACAGGAGGGATGCGAGGGGG
>CP070700.1:750198-755972 GCA_020349865.1 Desulfobacteraceae bacterium | reverse complement strand
TCAATAGTTTGAGTGCAGTGGCAGCAATGCTCATTGCAGGACCAGTGTCTTTTACCGCAAATTTGCATACTTAAAACATTTTATTTGTAGCCTCCCGAGGAACCGGCGTTTGGGTTAAGGCTCCAGGTCCAAGACGCAAGGCGTAAGGAACTAAACCATGCATCCCTTTCTCCTCCTTGAGCCGTCTGCATCCTGTCCTGGCGTTGGGTCATGATGGCAACTAGCCGTAGAGATAGATGCTGTATTCGGTTTTTTGCCCCAGCAGTGTGTCAATCTTTTTCTGAATTTCGGCCCGTTGTTTGCTTGAGAGCCACGCATTCCAATTATCTACGGACTGCCATGTGCTGATGACCAGATAGTCCTCCGGGCTTTCCACATTTCTTAAAGTCTCACCGGAAATGTAACCGGGTTGTGCTGTAGCCAGAGCTCTCATTTGTATAAGGAGAGGCAACAGCTCAGCCTCCTTGCCTTTGTCCACCTTTCTCGCAATAATGATTTTTATGGCCATATCGATCCCTCCTTTCCTATCACCTTGGTTATTGACCTGTGCTAAAATCGATCTTCAAGGTCCCATTATCCCAAACACATAAGTATAAAAATACCATATCTATCTGTCTTGAGTACCGAAAAAAAAGAATTATACTTAGAGGGCATGTTCACTACAGGGGCATCAAGGTTTCATTATTGATCATATTCTCGCAAGCTAATGCTGTCAATCCAATATGAATAAGGAATAGGCTTTTTCTTGCATGAAAATTGGGGCTGTGATAGAAAAAATTAAAATATAGAAGGGTGATAATTGAGGGCCAATTCATGTCAGTAAAAAATCACCGCATCTTTGCCCAAACCACGGGAAAGACTGATATTATCGATCTTACGGAAGAGGTGGCAAAGAAGGTGAAAAAATGCGCTATTGAGAATGGATCGGTGACGCTTTTTGTCCCAGGCTCTACGGCTGCCCTTACCACCATTGAATTTGAGAGTGGGGTTATCAATGACCTGAAACAGGCAATAGATCGGATGGCGCCGGAAGATATTTACTACGAGCACAACGAGAGGTGGGGGGACGGAAATGGCTATGCCCATGTTCGCGCAGCATTGGTCGGCCCATCGTTGCACATTCCGGTCATAGCGGGCAAGATTACGTTAGGGACCTGGCAGCAAATTGTTCTAATCGACTTTGATAACAGACCCCGTGAGCGGATAATTCAGGTCCAAATATCTGGAGAATAGATCCGCGTTTTCAAAAGCAATTATTCAGTATGCACATGGCCTTCTTTTTTTGTCCATGATGAATCTGCTCTGGAACTTATATGGGGAGCGTCATGCTGGATCTTTCTCACAACGTAAGGTTAAATTCACAGAGGACATTTATTGGAAAGACCTAATACAACAGATGCCTCATATATCCGCAAAAAATTAACATTTCCAGATCATGAGTTAATGGGAACCCTGTGCGGCGAGCATAACGCCCATCTGCATTTGCTGGAAAAAAAGATCGGGGTCTCCGTGCATGTCAGAGGAAACGTTTTGTCTCTTCAGGGCGGGGACTGGGAGGTCGGCCTGGCCGATTCTGTCTTGACCCAACTATATGAGCTCTTGAAGGCGGGTTACCCGATCTATGAAAATGACGTGGACTACGCGGTAAGGATTCTGAGCGGTGATCCGTCGCGCCAATTGGAGAAAATATTCCGCGACGAAGTCTATATTTCCTCTAAGAAAATGGTTATAACTCCTAAAACTATTAATCAGAAGCATTATATCGATAGTATTCGAAAATTTGATATTGTGTTTGGGATTGGGCCTGCAGGCACGGGAAAAACATATCTCGCCATGGCAATGGCTATCTCGTCTCTGGTCAAGAAGGAGGTCAACCGGGTCGTCCTGGCAAGACCTGCCGTTGAGGCGGGGGAACACCTGGGTTTTTTGCCCGGAGACCTTTATGAGAAGGTGAATCCCTACCTCAGACCTTTGTATGACGCGCTACACGATATGTTGAATTTTGAACATACATCCCGTTTGCTTGAGCAGGGCGTCATTGAAGTAGCTCCTTTGGCCTTTATGCGCGGTAGGACATTAAATGATTCCTTCGTAATCCTGGATGAGGCGCAGAATGCCACTTCTGAGCAAATGAAAATGTTTTTGACAAGACTCGGTTTTAGCTCCAAGGCGGTTATTACTGGAGATATTACGCAAACTGACCTCCCTGATGGGAGAATTTCAGGGCTTATTGAAGCCAGGGAAATTCTTGAGGGCATCAAAGGAATTGGCTTTGCCTATTTTACCAGAGAGGACGTTATTAGACACCGGCTTGTTCAGAAGATCATAGACGCATACGAGAAAATGGAGAGCAGCAAGCGGAGAAAATAGATGGGAATTACGGCAAAACTACATTTTTTCGGATTTTACTATGTCAGATAAAACAAAAATAAGGAAACTTAGGATGGGCAGGCCTCAAAAAAGGGGAGAGAGGGAGAACTTGAACAGGGTCAAGCATTCAAATAAGAATGGGCACTGGTTTGGACCTGAGGCGAAAAAGTGGTTAATCCTGATTGGGTTGAGCGCGATTGTTTCCATTCTTTTGTTCCCGAATGTATTAACAAAGCCGAGAAGCTACAAACTCGGAGATGTTGCTGATCGAGATATCAAGGCTTCGCGAGAGTTGCTTGTTGAAAATGATGAATTGACGGAGAAGAACCGACAGGAAGCTGTTAAAGATGTGCTTTCCGTATATGACTTTGATCAAACAGGCACAAATATAGTCACCCGGGTGCAAGATGCGTTTTCCGCTGGCAGAGATTATCTGTCACAGGGCCCTTCTGTCAATGATTACCCGGAAAAACCACTAAAAGATCAATCAACGAGCGCAGACACTTTTAAACAAGGCGTTTTTGAAATCCTTGATGTTTCCCTGGACGAAAAGCTCATTGATTCCTTGGTGAAAAGCGGTTTCCCCAAGGAAGCGGAAGAGGCGGTTAGCGGTTTGGCTGCGAAGGTTCTAAAAAAGGGAATTGTTATCAACAAGGCAATCTTGATGCAGCAGAGTGGAAGGGGGATCATTCTGCATGATATCCATACAGGGCAAGAGCACAAGGTAAAGGATCTGAAACGGTTTTATGATCTTCAAGAGGCCAAAAAACTAATTAAAATGCAAAGTCAGGCTTTAGAGCCTTCATTTGACTCTCCTAAGTTGGCGGAAGTTTCGGTTGAATTAGCCGCCGCTCTCATGAAACCAAATCTCACCTTTAATAAAAGGGAGACAGAACTAAGGAAAGACCTTGCCCGAAAATCGGTTAAGCCATTCTATTTTAAGGTAAAGAAGGGCGAAATGCTTGTTAGGGAGGGAGAAAGGATCCAGCCCGAACATCTTCTAAAGCTTACTGAAGAAAATAAGTCTCTTAAACACAATGAGATGCTGTGGCGGGCTCCCGCCATGGCTCTACTGATCGCTTATCTTCTTTCGGCTATTTATCTGGTGGGTCTTTTGACCGATCGATCATCCAGAGCTGAAGCCAAGGGTCTCCTTTTTAATGCCGTAACCCTTTTGGCCATTTTTTTGGTGGCAATGGTTTTTAATTTCGTGGCTGAAGAAGTCGCCAGAGGATTTCATTTCTTTTCGCCCAGGGCAATTCTATTCGCTGCACCGATCGCAAGTGGCGCCATGCTTGTGTCTGTCTTTCAGGGGATGCGATTGACCGCAAGCTTCTCCTTAATCATATCTGTCCTCGCAGCGTTTGTTGTTGGGGCTGACTTGAAGTTCTTTTTGTATTTTTTCATCAGCAGTTTGGTGGCAGGCTTTGGGGTAAGAAATTGTCGGGAAAGGGGAATTTTTATTAAAACCGGTCTAAAGGTGAGTCTCACGAATATAATTCTGGCACTTGCCGTAGAGGCCTTACACGGGTCTCTTTATAGCCTTGAGACCCTTATCGCGTGCGCCGGGGCCTTTATGGGTGGAATTCTCGTGGGCGTTATCGCCACAGGGATCTTACCACTGTTTGAAATGTCCTTTGGGTTTACTACCGACATAAAACTCCTTGAGCTTGCTAATCTGGATCAACCGCTTCTAAAAGAGCTTATGGTTCAGTCTCCCGGGACATATCACCACAGCGTAATCGTAAGCAATATGGTTGAGGCGACCGCTAAGGCGGTCAAGGCAAACCCTCTCCTTTCCAAAGTGGCAGCGTACTACCATGATATTGGGAAGATGAGAAAGCCACTCTACTTTATCGAAAATCAAAGAGCAAATCAAAATAGGCATGAAAAACTAGCTCCCTCTATGAGCAGCCTGATCCTTATTTCCCATGTCAAAGATGGTGTAGAACTGGCTAAGAAACACAGGCTGGGGAGTGAAATTATCGATATTATCCGGCAGCATCACGGGACGAGCTTAATAACCTTTTTTTATGAAAAGGCCAAGGAACAAAGGGAAAAGAAAGGCGGGAAATTCCATCAGGCCAAGGAAGAGGATTTCCGGTATCCAGGGCCTAAACCTCAGACCAAGGAGGCTGGGCTTGTCATGCTGGCAGACGCTGTAGAAGCGGCCTCCAGAACACTTGTGGATCCCACGGTATCGCGCATCCAAGGGATGGTTCAGAAGATTATAAACAAGGTTTTTTCTGATGGACAGCTTGATGAGTGTGAACTGACCCTGAAGGATTTACATGAGATCGCAAAAAGTTTTAACAAGACTTTGAGTGGTATTTTTCATCATCGGGTTGAATATCCAGAGTCGGTAGCAATAAACGAGCCTGCCCGCAAGCGGGAATCCGCCGCAAACGGAAAGGCAAGGGTGCCCTCTAACAAGGGAGATAATGGAGATACAGATCAACTCAAATCAGGAGATTCCAGGCCTAAAAAGCCAGAAGATAAAACGGAAACTGGAGAGAGTCTTAAAAGACTTGGGCTTTCCTGATAAAGAACTGAGTATCGTGTTCACAGACGATAGAAGGATTGCCCACCTGAACAATCGATATCTGGGGAGAAAAGGGCCTACTAATGTGCTGGCTTTTCCAATGGAAGATGGACGAACATCCGAATTTGAATCGATAATGCTGGGCGATGTGGTTATTTCCGTGAGCACCGCTTTGAGAGAGTCGAAAGAGCATGGAGAGGCCTTAGAGCATACAATCGATCGACTGCTGATCCATGGGCTCCTGCACCTTTTAGGCTATGACCACGAAACGTCAACCGCAGAAGCAAGGCGGATGGAGAAAGAGGAAAAAAGACTGATAACACTGTTTAGGGAGGATTAGGATAAGTAGCAAGGACGGTCATGGCCCTCCCTGTTCTATTTTCAAAAAGCTAAAGTGTTACAAGCTATGAAGGATTTTTGAAATGATTTATGGCATTGGAGTGGACCTCGTGAGCATCAGCAGAGTCGAGTGTGTAATCCAGAGATGGGGAGATCGATTTGTTGACAGGGTGTTCACACCTGCCGAAACTGAACTCTGTTACCAGAGGGTGTTTCCGGCTTCTGCTTTCGCGCTTCGTTTCGCCGCAAAAGAGGCCTTTTCTAAGGCCTTGGGTTTGGGAATGCGGAAAGGCCTGAAATGGCGAGAAATTGAAACGTTCAATTATCCCAACGGTAAGCCAAGCCTGAGACTTTATGGGAAATCCCATGAAATTTGCCGTGAAACGGGTATAACGAATATCCATCTGAGTCTCTCAGATGAAGGTGAATACGGGGTTGCCATGGTTGTTATTGAGAAAGCTATCAGTGTCCATCCAGAAATAGGAATTAATTGAGCTAAACCAACTATTGGCAATCCGGTACT
>CP070700.1:742628-750098 GCA_020349865.1 Desulfobacteraceae bacterium | reverse complement strand
CCTATGGGCGCTCAAAAAGACAGGATGGAAAGTGCGAGGGCCTGGAGGAGCAGCCGAAATTCTTGATGTTAAACCTTCTACGCTAGAATCGCGAATGAAAAAACTTGGTATTCGGCGCCCAGAGAGATTATCTAAAACCAGAAAGCCTGTTTCTTCAGATTTATTCTTGTAAACCATTCAAACAGGGGATTCTTTACCGGCCAAAACTCCCTCCTTCTACCGTTCTTTTTTCAGGGAGAGGGCTGTCTTAGGCTCCATTTGCTGTCCCACCAGGGAGCTTTGGATTAGTCAATCTTCCATTCAATTACCGTTGCCCCAAATAGCCGTGCGTTTGGGTTGGTCTTGAAGGCAATTTGAATACCCTCCAAGTTAATTTGTTTGCTGTGAGGGTCGCCCATTTATAGTAGTGCCAAAAAAGTTCACTTATCTGCTCATATTATGATGCTATCCAATCTCTCTTCAACTATACTTACAACTTTCGCAACAGTTTAGCTCTTTGACAATTATGCTGCCAATTTGAAGGTGAACTTTTCTTTTTGAGTTGCACCGAGCAGGATTTTTGCATCCGCCAAGATTTTTTCAACCGGATTCAGACCTTGGAGTTCGACGGATCTGAAAAGCGACATGAAGATCGCATGGGCCTCGGCCCCTTGGTCCGATCGATTCTGTTTTGATATTTTTCTGGTCACAACCGGCTTTCTTATTTGCTGCTCCGCATGGTTGTTATAGGGGCTGACTCCTTCGTATTCCAGAAATGTAAAAAATTCATTTCTGTGTCGAATTAGTCGCTTTATAAGCCTGTTGACATCTTTGTCCTCACGGGGCGAGTCAATAAGCTGATCAAGCCGTGTGTAAAGCCTCTTTTTACGCCTGTTGAAAATAGCAGGACTCAGGTTCGTTTTCTTAGTGCTTATGCGGACAGCATCCATCAGCAGCCGGCCAAGCTTTTTGCGAAACGATTTCCAGGCATCCGATCTATTGGATTTGTCCACCTTTTCCAGTTCGGTCAGCAGATGATAGAAACAGCGTTGCGTTGCCAGCGTGCTAATTTTGTTATAGGCACCCCAGAAGTCACAGATGAGAACGCCGTCAAATAATTTGCCGACAACCCGTTTTATGACAGGGGAGCCTCGACTTTTATCGATCACAAAATAGCACCAGGAATCCGAGGCAAAGCACCAGAGCCAATGGGTGATTCCGCTGATTCTCCATCCGGTCTCATCAGCGTTGAGCACTGCGGTGTTCTGGATCTTTTCACCGATTTCGTTGTAAATCGGCCGCACCGTGGCCGCAAGGTTTCTCCAAGCTTGGGTCAAACCGCCAGGGCTGACATCAAAGGCCCAAAAAGTGGCCAGCAATTTTACGATGTTTCGAACGCTCATGCCCACCCAGTAGTGAAGCCAGGCCGTCATAATCAGGACCGTCAGGCCAAGCGTCGAATTGGGTAGAGCGTCGATGACCTTGGGATAAACCCTTTTTTTGCAATTCGGACACCAGTAACCGTGAACAGTGTGCTCGGTTACCTCCGGCGCTGCCGGCGGGATATCTACCGTATAACGTTTATGGCTTTTTATTGGCTTTCCCAACCGCATCCGGCAGTCCGGACAATACTTCAGGGTATGGTTCCTGTAATGGTCTACTTTTTCGGGCCGTTTCCGGGCCACTCCCGGGTGGCCCTTTTTCTGCCCGGGTTTTCTCCTTCGCCTTTTCCCCGGCTCTTTGAGGTATGGCGGCGTCATTCCCGATGGGCAGGTAGGGCTGATATCCCCGCGGAGTTGATCGAATTTTTCAGCCTTTTGGGCAAGAGCCAGGATAGCATCAATGGCTTTTTCCCTGGGCAACTCCAGTATGGCGTCTGCTTCATCCCTGGTCATCGGTAAGGCCTCTTCTGAAGTGCCGATCCAGAGGATAAAGATAAACGGCCTTGGATTGCCCGTGAAACTGATAGGCATTGCCCTTTTTGGCACTGCCGCGGGTCAGCCCAACATAACGCCAGTTGGCCGCCTGATAGCAAGTGCCCCGGAAGCGGGAGACATCGACGAATGTTTCAGCCAGATAGATGCGATGTTGATAGGCTTTTTGCCAATCATCGCTCAGGCGCTTAAGCGTAAAGGCCAACACCTTGGATGCAAGATATTTTACCCGAATCCAGGGCAGAACCAAAAAACGCGCGTTGTTGGCGACGAGATAAAGACGCTCACGTCTAACTCTGGGGGTCCAGCCGATATAATCGTCACGACTCTTGACTTTGAAGGCTGCGCTGGCCCAGGCCAGACAGGCAACAACCTGGCCATCAAGATAGACCAGATATCGGAGATGTTCACCAACAAGTTTGGGCAGCCCCAGGTAATGATAATGGTGAAGCAGGTAGCCCCATAAATAATCATCCCCGGGAGCAACGATCCGGATATCGAGGTCGCCATAGCGGCTTATTAATCCTTCCAGGGGCTCCTTTTTGAAAAAGGGAATTTGCTCGAACGATTTCTTCTTTAGATTGTTTTTCGGCCGCAATCTCGGCGGAAGCTCAATAAAGCCCTTTTCTTCCAGACGTAAAAGAAGATCACGGGCGGCATATTCCTTGAGCTTTCCATTGGGCTGAAACCAGTTCCACTGTTGGCACAGAATACGTGAAATGTAGCTTCTTCCCCTGACATAATGCCGGGAAATGATGGAGCGAATATATTCAATATCCTGATCGGTAAGTTCCCGTGCGCGATATCGAAAAACAATCGGTTCCACGTAGCCCTCCTTGGTGTCGAGGACTACATACTATATTCCGTTTTCTGACGCCAGCTTTTTTTTATTTTTTTCTAAAATAATTTGTCAAAGAGCTAAACTGTTACGACAAGATTAATTGTTTGTTTTCTCATTGGCGATCGCACCCTTGAAGACGCCCGTAATTTATTAAAAGATTTAGTTTCAAGAACAGAGAGACTGCCTCTGTTTACCTCTGATGAATTGCCCCATTATGCTGACGGCCTCAAGGAATTATTCCATAAGGTAATATCTCCTGAGCCAACTGGTCGCCGAGGTCGTCCCCGAAATCCTGAGAAGGTCGTTGACGAAGATTTGGATTACGCTACAGTTCACAAGACCAGAGAAAAAGGGCGCGTTGTAAAAGTAGAGCAAAATATTGTTTTTGGCTCGGCTGAACGCATTGAACAAAGGATAGAGGAATTACCGAGCAAAACGATTAACACTTCTTACGTAGAACGATCAAACCTTAATTGGCGGATGTGGGATGCTCATTTGACACGAAAAAGCCTTATGTTTGCAAAGTCAATTCGTTGGCTCAAGGCTAAGTTTGCTATTTGTGTCGGATTTTATAATCTTATCCGCCCTCATGAAACCCTAAGTCGGGATGACGACAGAGTGTTTAGGCCTAAGACACCAGCCATGGCTGCAGAAATAACGGATCACCGATGGACTATTAAAGAACTTCTGACTTACCATATTTAACGTCAACTATATGGGGACATTACCCGAATTATATGATCGTTGCATTTTTCATAGATGACTATATGATACCACGCCACGCCACTGAAACCGAAACTATCTTGCTAAGTTAGTTGAAAACCCCTTTCTGCTTTTCCACCACCTCCCTTGTGTTCGGATGCCTCATCCATGGCGAAAACCACATCCGTCTCACGGCGATGGAAGAGGTGATCTGCAGCTTTGGCATAATGCCGCTCAGCGGGATGCCAGAGGAGTCGATTACAAAGGGAACGTTGCAATTTCACCCGAGTGGTCATAACCGTAGGGTAAGCACAAAAAACCGATTATATCAAACGGGAAAAGGAGATATTAATAATAATATCAAAAATTTATAGTAATTTTGGGCAGCTCTATTGTCATTTTCATGGCTTCACCTATTCCTCCCCCATATGGGCGCATGTATTCATGCAATCACGTGCATGTAACGCGATCTGAGATCCCTTTTGGTGCAGAGATTGAGAGAAAACAAAAATAAGAAACGTAGGGATTTTTTCGGAAACAAACCAATTTTTTCAATCCATATGTTGGAATTTCAGTATCGCCAAAAAGAAGTTGACACCGTCAATCAGGCTGTGGTAATAAACAAAATAGTATACAATTTATTTTGGTAAGTTAACAATTTTTTGATGGTCACCCTAAATGCAAAAAGCAATTGAAAATAAAGGCTTGACTCAAAAGGGTCATGACGTGAAGCTTCTTGTGCTCAATGACTTAAGAAGTTCTAATGGGGGCTTGATGCCGTCGAGTCGGACAACACAAATGAACAGTCTGGGAATAGGTTCATCTTTGGCATATCTTTAGCAATTGCCAAAAAGATCGCTTTGGCCTGATCTTCCCATATGTCGATATCTGCGATAATTATGGAATGACAGGATTGAAAAACCGTTAATGGAGAGATCGGTCCCCAGATGAAAGGATGATTATGAAATGGGGAAAAAAACCAAAAGGGATGTCGTTTACAAAGCCCTCAAGAAACAAATCCATTCTGGCTATCTTTTGCCTGGGACTCGATTAATTGAGTTGGATTTGTCCAGCCAGTTCAAGATTAGCCGAACCATTGTTCGTGAGGTCATTAAGCAATTGACCATTGAAGGACAATTGAATGTAGTGCCTTACAAGGGCGCCACTGTGGCAAAGATATCCGTTCGAGACCTTGAAGAAAATTACAGAATCCAACAAGATCTTGAGGGTCTGGCAACCTTTCTCTCCACCGAACGGCTTCCGAAAAAACAAATTGCTGAAATGGAACGTATCTGTCAGTCCTCCAAGGACCATAACTCGCAGGATGTGGCTGGCTGGCAAGAATGGAACATTCGGTTCCATGGAATATTGATTAAAAACTGCGGAAATCGACATTTGATCGAACTCATTAAAAGCTACCGCGAGCAGTTTGCCCGTTACTGGTTCCCGATTTTATCCATTCCAGGGTCTATAGAAATATTTACAGAGGAGCATTACAAAATAACAGAGGCGGTCAAGGCTAGAAAGCCCGCTTTGGCCCGTGATTTAATTGAGCAGCATCTCGGACGCGGGATAAAGCAGATTATTGAGATGCATAAGAATGCATATCATCCGTCCTTATGAATCGAAGAAAGGAAATTTTCGACTTAGCATACTTGGGACGCTATCGAGAGCAGATAGACACCTCTCGGTGAACCGTGAAAAAAACGAAACGCGAAGGAAGTCGCGTGCTAGGCAGGATTTTGCAAATTTGCATAAAAATTTCATTTCTGTTGAGAATAGTTAATTTCTTTTGTGTTAGAAGCATCTGACTGAAAGATATTATGGCTAATACAAACTTTGTTGGCCCATAATAACGTTATCACTTTATCAAATCCGAAGTTATCCCTTATGCGATAGGTCTTTCAGGTCAAGGTAGACACTTTGTACGAAAGACAAAAATTCACTTTTACCCCTAACCTTTCGTCATCAAGGAGGGAACAGGGAATATAGTAATTTTTTTCAATAAGTGCTGCTCTTCTTACTGAGAAGATCGCTGAAATATTATTGTAAATGCTATATTTATTACTTCCTATTTGGGAAGACGGAGGTAAACACCGAATGGATTTCGAATTTTCAAAAGATGAGGTGAGGATAATTGAGGAGGTCCGCGCTTTTTTAAAGGAAGAAATAACACCCGAACTACTGGCCGAGACTCGGGAGTTTGAAGGTATCTGTGGAAGACCTGAGGGAAAGAAGTTTATCAAGAAGTTTGCAGCAAGGGGTTGGCTGACCCCAAACTGGCCCGATGAATACGGTGGTTTGAACTCCTCAGAGATGGTCTGCAGCATGATTCGAGATGAACTTTCCTATGCAGGCGCTCCATTCCGTTTTGTTGGCCCTTACATGGCCGGGCCGACTATCCTGAGATTCGGAAATGAAGAGATGAAAAAGGAATTTCTCCTACCCATAGCTAGGGGAGAACTGGAATTTGCTCTCGGTTATACCGAACCTCAAGCGGGCTCTGATCTGATGGGCCTGGCTATGCGAGCCGAGGATAGAGGTGATCATTTCGTGGTGAATGGCCAGAAGACCTTTAACACTCACTGCCATGTGGCCGACTATCACTGGTTGGCTGTAAGGACCGACCCTAATGCGCCTAAGAAACACAAAGGGATATCTATAATAATTGCAGACCTCAAGAGTCCGGGGATAACGATTCGTCCTATGATCACTATGGCAGGTATGAGAACCAATGAAGTTTTCTACGATGATGTGATTGTACCCAAAAAAAATCTGGTCGGCGAGAAAAACAAGGGCACCTATTATTTAATGAAAGCTTTGAGTTTCGAAAGGTTCTATCGGTTCGGCAATTTTCGCAGGCTCTTTGAAGAAATAGTCGCCTACACCAAGGAAACTATGATCAATGGGCGTCCGCTGTCAAAAGACCCGCTGATCAGGCAGGAACTGGCACAGATGGCCATTGAATTGGAAGTAGCCAAACTTCTCTATTATCAGCTTCCCTATATGTTAGATAAAGGAGTGATCCCTAGTTACCAGTCTTCGATGCAAAAGGCCTTTGCTTCAGAAATGAACCAGCGCGTTGCGAATATGGGTATGAAAATCCTTGGCCTGTATGGCCAATTAAAGGAGGGATCCAAATGGGCCCCTCTTGCAGGCAAAGTGGAGCATTACTACAGGATGAGCGTCGCAGAGACAATTTGGGCTGGCACTTCTGAAATTCAAAGAAACATCATTGCACAGAGAGGGCTGGGTCTTCCAAGAAGATAAAAGGAGAATAATCGATGAACTACGACCTGAGTGAAGAGCAAAGGATACTGAAAGATACAGCGCGCGATTTTCTTTTGAAGGAATCCCCCAGTAAATTTGTAAGGGAAATGGCAAAGGATGAGAAAGGTTACACCCAGGAAATCTGGCAAAAGATGGTTAGGCTCGGTTGGCCCGGAATCCTGATTCCAGAAGAATGCGGAGGTCATGGGATGAGCTTTCTAGATTTATCGCTGCTTCTCTATGAAATGGGATATGCATGTTTACCGGGTCCCTTCTTTTCCACGGCAATACTGGGAGTGATTACCCTGATGGAGGCAGGCAATCATGCAATGAATAAAGGGCTTCTTAATGAGGTAGCAAGGGGAGAGCGCCTTTTGACTTTTGCATGGACAGAGAACAGTGGGTCCAATTCCGATAAAACGATCACAGCCAAATCAGACCTCAAGAATAAAGAATATGTCCTTTCAGGAACTAAGCTCTTTGTCCCTAACGCACATGTGGCCGACACAATCCTCTGTGCAGCTAGAACCGAAGATCCAGGGATGGAAGTAGATGGCAAAATCAGCCTTTTTATGGTTGATAAAAAGAGCAGTGGATTGGATATTCACCATCTCAGAACTATCGCGGATGACAAACAATATGGGGTCACTTTTGACAAAGTCCGAGTGCCAAAAGATCATCTCTTGGGAAAACTCGGCCAAGGGTGGTCTGTCCTGAAGAGGGTGCTTCAGAAGGCTGCAGTGG
>CP070700.1:735731-742528 GCA_020349865.1 Desulfobacteraceae bacterium | reverse complement strand
CCAATATTAAAAAATTACCTGATTTACGTGGGCTTTTCCTTCGTGGCATTAATAAAGACAGAACCGACGGAAGAGAAGATCCAGAAGGTGAGCGGGAAGCCGGTAGTTATCAAGAGGACGAGTTACAAACTCACAATCATCGTATTGGCAACACATGGGCAGATACAGATACAAAAGGTTATAGATATTATATGGGCCATGGAGCCTTTGATAATTTTTTGACTCATTCCACAGGAGGGAAGAAAACACGGCCCAAAAATGCTGCGGTGTTCTGGTATATCAAGGTGAATTAAGTGACGGGAACATCCCTGTCAGTACGTTTTAATCTTATGACTAATAAATAGGTATAACCAGTAACCGAATGACAGGAGCCTAACAAGCGAATATGCTTGACATTTTTTCGTGCTGTAGTCAGAATGTTTTTTACAAGTTACATCCTGCCTACATCACTTCAAAATGCAAGTAATTCATAACCGTTGCCAATGGAAGACGAGAGAATGAAGCCAAAACTCTTAGACAGCCTTTCAAAGCTGGGGCGTAGTTTCCTCAGGGTGAGATACCCGATAATCTGCGGTGCCATGACCTGGGTCAGCAACCCGAAGTTGGTCGCATCGGTGTGCAATGCTGGAGGCTTCGCGTGTCTGGCTGGGGGTAACGCGCCGTGTGAGATACTCGAGCAACAGGTCTTCGAAACCCGAAAACTGACAGACAAGCCATTCGGGTTGAACGTGATCACAATCGCTCCCGCATATCGAGACCACTTGGCACTCGTTCAGAAACTGCAGCTTCCGTTCGTCGTCTTCGCCGGCAGCTTTCCCCGGCGGGCAGAACTGCAGCTTGCCAAACAAACCGGGGCAAAGGTGCTTTGCTTTGCATCCACTGAGTCGATAGCTCATCGTATGATAGAGTATGGTGCAGACGCTTTGATTTTAGAAGGGATGGAAGCTGGTGGCCACGTTGGCCACGTAACTCTCATGATCCTGCTTCAGCAGGTCCTCTTCAAGGTACGCGACATCCCGATCTTTGTTGGCGGGGGCATCGCAACGGGAAGGATGTGTGCCCACATGTTGCTTATGGGAGCATCCGGGGTACAACTTGGCACCCGGTTCGCAATGGCCGAGGAGAGCTGCGCTCATCCCCGGTTCAAAGAGACATTCCTGAAGGCCAAGGCGCGCGACGCTTTCTCAACTCCCCAGTTCGATAGTCGCCTTCCAGTTGTTGCCGTGAGGGCGCTTCGCAACTGTGGCACAGATGATTTTAGCAGACTTCAGATAGAACTTATTGGGCAGCTTGACAAGGGTGCGATCACCCGGTTAGAGGCGCAGAAGCAGGTCGAGGAATTCTGGGCCGGCCGGCTACGCGATGCCGTCGTTGACGGTGACGTATCCCATGGCTCATTGATGGCCGGTCAATCAGTCGGACTGGTTGACCGCGTAATGCCCGTTGAACAGATCATGAACGAACTTGTCGCGGATATGGAGGCGGAACTGCAGCGGGTGCGCAGTTCTCTAGTCTGACGGATGCAGGATGAGAAATGGCCAATTATTGCGTCGAGCGGACGCTGAAACTTCGCCGCTCATACAGGTCGTTGTGCAGAAAAACTAAACATAAAATGATTTTAATACCAGAAGATGAAAACCTTCCGATTGATTTCACTTAGCTGGCCTTGATTCAGGATGCCCTCTGTAAATTGCGCGCGAAATGGTTATTCAACTCACTATATTGTCAATAAAAAAACAGGCCGGAAAGAGATAATTCAGAAAAACAAGGGGGCCCCGAAAAGCTTTCACCTTCAAAAAGCCGATAGAATAAGGGAGATACTATATTTGTTTGAATTGGATGCTTAAAACCAATTTCTTAATGAAAAAGCTCCCTTAAAATAAGAGGAAAATCATGCTCAAGGAAAAATCTTTGAAAAAATCCTTAAAATCCCTTTTGTCCCTTTTCTGTTTTTCACTTCTCATAATCACATTTTTCCCAAGACATGGAAATCCCAAAGATTGTGAAGGCCTTACATATCCCTTTTATCCATCTCTGCTTGGAACTTCAATCGAAGGTCCGGCGAACATCACAGACTTTAAGGAACCCAAGTCTTGCAGGGCATGCCATATTTTAACACTCAAGCAATGGGAGGGATCTTCCCATTCCCATGCCTTTGAGGACCCCATCTTTTTAGCAATGTGGAAAATGGGATCAAAGGAGACAAAAGGCAAGATCAATGAGTTATGCATGGGCTGTCATGCACCCATTGGTTTGTTAACCCTTGATGTAAAGGCCCCCGAAGATGAACCCAATGCGAAGGATATCAGCAAACATGGAATATACTGCGATTTTTGCCACACAGTCGCCGATTCTACCTATGAGTGTGCAAGGATAAAATCCCCCCACAATGCCTCTTTCCTTATCCGACCAGGCAATTTAAAAACAGGGCCTATAGATAACTGCGAATCAAAATTCCATGAATCCGCCTTTCTGAAGCTCCATACAGAATCAGAATTTTGTGCAAACTGCCACAATTTTTACTCCCATGAATCCGGTTTCAAGATCATTAAGACATACGAGGAGTGGAAGGGATCTGTTTATGCACAGAAGGGGATTGTATGCCAGGATTGCCATATGATGCCTGTTAAGCTGGCCATTGAGGCAGCAGACAAGCTGGATAAACCCCAAAATCCCGGCAAAGCATCTACACTGGGGCCAAAACGGGAGAACATCCATGAGCACAAGTTTGTAGGGGGCAGCCCTGTCATCAAAAAAGGGGCGCCGTCAAGCCGGCACGTGAGGGATGCGGAAAAACGATTAAAGGATGCTGCCAGGTTGGAAGCTGAAACTCTAGCCGCTGAAGGGAAGGGAGTGCTCAGGGTCAAGGTTTATAATGAGAGGGCCGGACACAATCTTCCAACCGGGATGCCAGGATTCAGGCAGGTATGGCTGGAGGTTTCTATCTCCGACAAAAATGGTGTTGAGATATTACATTCCGGGAGGCTTGACAATAAAGGGAGACTCCCAGAAGGGACCATATGTTTCGGAGTAGAAGCAGTGGATAAAAATGGCCGCTCTACCTATAGCCCATGGGCAATTGAGGCATTTAAGTCGGATAACACCATCCCTCCAAAGGGAGAGGTAATGAAAGACTTTGAATTCAAAATTCCCGAAGGTGGCGCATGGCCCCTTAAGGCAAAAATAGTTTTACACTATAGGGGATTCCCTCAATCCCTGTTGGATGAGCTTTTGCCCGGCTCATCAACAACGATCCCAGTAATAGATATGGCAATTAAAGAATTCACCATTTCAAACCCTTAGAGAAATTTTATTTCTCTTTTTCCCCTTCCTTCAGGTCTTGAAAAACCTGTCTCCAGAAATTTCCGATACCTGTGTAATAGGCATCCATCCCCAGGTCGAAGGTAAAGGCCCCTGGATCGTAAGAGATATTATAGATATTCCCCATATTTCCGACTGGCGGATAACCCATAAATCCTGCCTGGTTTATCCATCCCATCTGATTTGTAAAGGCATAGGGTAAAGGATAACCAATGGAATTTACATCCTGCTGACCGGCACCCGTATTGTAGAAGCCCATAGAGCCAGCATTGTAGCCATACATTCGGTCGTATATGTTAAACATCGTATTATAGGGATAATAAATCCCTATTGCAGGGCCAAACATATAAGGGTTTGAAAGTCTTTGAAAGTCATTATAATTATATCCTCCCCACAAATTATTCTGGCCCACATTGATATTACTGGTCCAGGTCGGGATTGGGGGCGGCCCCCAAAATGATGCCGCAGGCCTGGCAAGGCAGACAAGAAATAAGGCTGAGAAAAGGATTATCAATATTTGATAATTGATTCGTTTTTTAAAAAATATAATGTTCATTTTAATGTCCTCCATAGTCTTGAATGATTCAAGCTATATTAATATAAAAAAATCTTATATAATATTGAATATAAATATCTCTCTATTAAAAAAACCATTTAATTTGTTATTTGTAAGACGTTCTTCAAAAGAAAACATTACTTACTAATAGGTTACCACAAATGGTTAAAGTTTGAAAATAAAGGACATTTATGATAATTACAATATATGACTCCTTGCTTTCACCCAAAACTTGTAAATGGCCCTTTTCAGGACCCGGCCCTATATATAGACTTTTTATATCAGAGGCGGGCCCTCCTGTTCGATATAGGGGATATCACTACACTCTCAACCCGAGAAATACACAAAATTACGGAAGTATTTGTTTCTCATACCCATATGGATCACTTTATAGGTTTGGATCATATGCTGAGGCTCTTTTTAGGTCGTGATAAGCTGCTTACTATCTATGGGCCGCCAATGATAATCTCAAATGTAGCAGGAAAGCTTTCTGCTTATACATGGGACCTAGTGGAAAATTATGATTACAAATTCGAGATCATGGTTGTGGAGATACATCCGGATCATTTGGAACGTGCAATATTTAGGTGCCATAACGTCTTTAAACAGGAAGATATTTCAGAAGCCACTCCTTTTACCCAAATCCTTATTGATGAAGAAGAGTTCGGCGTTCGCGCCTTGCTTCTTGATCATAGTACCCCATGCCTGGCTTTTTGCTTTGAAGAGAGGTTTCATATCAATATTAAAAAAGACAGGCTGGACATCTTGGGCCTCCCAGCCGGCCCATGGTTAAATCAACTCAAAAAAGCGGTTAGAGAGGAAAGGCCGGATGAGTTTCCTTTAGTGATCCCGGATAATAAAGCCAAAGGTATGCAAGGGAGAAAAAGAACCCTGAGCTGGATTAAGGGAAAAGACCTATACAGCGTTTCCCGTGGTCATAAGATTGTCTATATTGTTGATATAGGATATACTCCCAAAAACTTATCCATATTAATCCCCTTTGCAAAGGGTGCAGATTACCTTTTCTGCGAAGCGGCTTTCCTGGAAGAAGATAGGGATATAGCTGAAAAAAAACACCACCTTACAGCACATCAGGCCGGGCTGATTGCAAGAGAAGCAGGTGCAAGGAAAATCATCCCCTTCCATTTTTCCCCCAGATATCAAGACAGATTAGATCTCCTCTATAAAGAGGCTGAAGCGGCTTTTAAGGCAGTATAGACTATTAACCCGGCTGTGTCTTGCAGCCGGGTTAAATTTAAATATATATAAAACTTTTTATTTAGTCTCTTTTTATGAAGGCAAGCCGGATCCTCTGTTGCTCTGGATGGACTTGAGGGCAGTAAAAACACGGCCTTTGACATTTTCCCAAAGGACTACAGGATCTTCGATTGATTTTTGCGGGTATGTCTTTTCAATATATGGTACAGCTATTTTCCCAGCTAGATCCATCAATTGATCATCTTTCATCAGCTTCAATTCATCACGAAGATAGGACGGAAGCCCCTTTATAAAATCAACCATCTCTGCTTCCGGTGAGGATTGCTTGTGATTACGAATTGATGAAGGGGCTTGAAGATTCCCTTGCTGAATATCTTGTTCAGGTCTTGATCGTCTGGCCTCAAGCGCCGCTATCTTTGCTCGAATTTCAGACACATCCAATCTTCTCGGGAGCGAGGGACCCGATTTCTTTGCCCCTCCATCGGGTGCAGGCTTTTGTTCAAAGGTTGAGATGACATCCTGTATCTCTTTTAAATCTTTCCCTCGCTCAAGCCTTGCGGATTTTCCCGGATCTGCATATTGACTACCTCTTTGGTCCTGTGAGGAATCTTCCCCCTCATTATCTTTCATATGGAAGGTTCTCCCCCGATCGAGATTTGAAGCTACAGCCTGGATTTCTTCTTCCATTTGTTTTGCTTGAGAGGCCGCCTCTTTATCAAGATCTTCTTCGATAGACTGTTTTTCACGTTTAAACATCGATGACACAGAATTCGCTATTTTATTATCGATTTTTTGGACTTGATTGGTTTCGCCGGCCTTTAAGGCAATCTTGGCAAGCTTGTTGATCAGTCGCGGCACTCCGCGAGAATTTTCCCAGATAGTCTTGTAAACCTCTTCGGCAAAAATATCGGGCGACCCGCCACATGCTGTGAGACGATGCTGTATGTATTCTTTTACCTCTTCCGGTCCCGATAAACCCTTAATACGGCAATATACACCTACTCTTTGAAAAAGATTTTCCAGTGCTTTTGATTCCAATTTTTTACCCAACTCAGGCTGACCAGCGAGCACAAAGATAACCATATTCCGCTGGTCCTCTTGTAAATTAGTCAAGAGACGTAAATTATGAAGTTTATCAGTGGTCATCACATTGGCCTCATCGACAAAAACAACCACTGTTTGCCCTTGATTGGTACAATCAAAAAGGATTGTATTGAACTCTTCCATAAGTTCGTCTTTGAATCGTGTTTCGCATTTTTTATTAAGCAATTGTCCGTTTATTTCTCTCATAAACTGAATCAAAGACAGGTCAGGGTTGGTGACAAAGGCAATGCGATATTTCTCCGGATCCAGTTCGTTTAAAATAACCCTCAAACCCAGAGTTTTTCCGGTTCCGATATCTCCAACGATTACTGCCAAACAATCATTTCCTTCCTCTATTGCAAACAATACTTCACATATTGCATCTTCCAAAGAGTTGTTTTGATCCCAGTAGAGAGTTGGATCCGGCACATTATCAAAAGGCGCCTTGTGCATCCCCCAATATTCATAGTACATCAGCTATTCCCCCTTTCAGAACCTTCGGTCTTTCCTTGAGGACTCAGCAAAACTCGCCACCGGCATCCGATTTTTAGACCTCTAAGACTTCCCTCTTTAAGTTGACGGTAAATAGTATTTTTTGAAACCTTCAGGGTTTGGGCTG
>CP070700.1:732058-735631 GCA_020349865.1 Desulfobacteraceae bacterium | reverse complement strand
AGAGGATAAATGCCTTAATTCAAGGTAAGGGATTGGATGATGGATATTCGGCCCGATTGAAGACTACTTATCGTAGTCTATACTTTTAGGGCACCGGATTTTGTTATGATTACAGGGAGAATACTTTAAAATCGCCGGATTCAAGTATCATAGCAAAATACTTCAGTAGGCTAGTATTGAAGGTTTCTTATCGTAGTCGTTACTTTTGAGTAAATTCTTCAGTCAAGTTTTACAGCAGAATCCGCTCGTCCGAATAGATCACCAATTCCTTCGGGTACAAAATAGCATCAGCAAGAACGTGGCTAAAGGTTTAATAATATATCCTTGATCTTATTAAAGGAGTGATCTGGGTTATAGATCGTAGAAGAACTTGAAGTTCAGAATTTTCACCTAACGCTGTGGGTTAACGAGCCTTCGTCATCCTCTGAACAGCAGCAGCTACATTTTTTTGTGTCTCTTCCTCAAACCATTGATTCACCTGATCATCCAGATGTGCCTCGTCAAGGTTCCTCATTTCTTTAACTACACTCTGGCGTAAATACAGTTTAAGCCTCTTATACCCATTAGGCGGCTTGCTACCAAGCAATTGAGCATGCTCAATGGCACGGTCAATCAGTCTCCCTTTATCGACCAGCTCATCTACAATATTAAGTTCCAATGCTCTCTCAGGGGTGTATCTCTCTCCAGTAAAAAGGATGAGATTCGCAATGCGTCCACCGAGTACGTGGGTAATCATTGTCGCAACGCCAATTGGTACCGCCAGACCAATATCTATCTCCATCAACCCGATATAATTTCGACCTTTTGCCATCAAACGGTAGTCTCCAGCAAGGGCCATCATACACCCTCCAGCGATGGTGTGCCCATTCAAGGCGTATACCTCAGGTTTGGGATAAGCGAATTTTCGGCGTACAATTCCGGTGAGCACTTCGAAGAATGCTCGCATCTCCTCCCTTGAATTGTTAATCATCGTAGGGAGATCAACTCCGGGACAGAAGAGAGACTTGTGTGTTGATGTCACGATTAGTGCTCGAATAGCTGGATCGCGTTCTGCTTCATCCATTATTTCATGAGCCTCACGAATAAATTCCATATTGATGGCGTTGTTGCGGTCAGTGTCAATAATGAAAATACCAATTTGATCTTGGCGTTCAAGTCTCATAAACTCCTATACCCCCTTGAAGTGATTATTTTCGCTATTTCTGAGAATGGCCTTCATTTTGTTACGATTACCTCATGAAACCTTAAAAATTGGTCGATTATAGACTTCCCAAATAAATCATTACCCTTGTACGAACACCGTATCGCCTCTAGAGGCGTAGGAAGCCAACCGAAAAATGGCATTTCTTTTATTTATTCAAGGTTTGATTTTGAATATCCTCCAAAAAAAGCAATCTCTTCGAGGGCTTTGCGGGGCCGCGGCAGAGGGGATTCTCCTGGATAGCCCAAGGCGAGGATAGCATGAACAATGATTTGAGGGGGTAGCCTAAAATCTCTTTGCACCGCTTCAGCATCGAACAATCCTATCCAACAAGTCCCCAATCCTTGATCAACGGCGGCCAAGGTCATGTAAGCCGTTGCAATTGTGATCTGTTCCCTGGTCCGAAACTTCATAGCCTCTTCACTTGCTACCCGGGCTGCTGACTCCTCCAAAAGCGTTTCCAATTTTTCCTGCTTAACCTCAATAGCGCCAGTGGCAATCAATTCCTTTGCAGACCTCATCATCCGTTTTTTCGAGAAGGCTCCAAACTCACCAGCACAGATAATCACCACTGGAGCGTTCTCCACCACTGGTTGCCCGCCTGAGGCCTCTGCCAGCTTTTTTATTGATTCCTCCTCTTCGATGACAATCAGTCGCCACGGTTGAGCATTGGTCCAAGATGGCGCCCTGCGTGCAGCCTCCAGGATATTGATGAGTTTTTCTTTTTCAACTTTCTTTTTTTGCCATTTTCTAATACTGACTCTCTTTAAAACTACTTCTCGAAATTCCATATCTGCACCTCCTGATTGATATACAGGCAAATACTAGTCAAATCAAACTAACACGCGCAAAGACTTTACTTGCTATTAGCCCCGCAATCGGAGCGAAGAAGAATGTACAGGCCAGGCGGATAAGCCAAAATTTCCAGCCTAGGACACCTATTTCTATGGGCATACGAGAAAATCCCAGTAATGACCAGCCGGTCACAAGTGCCACCATAGTTCCTAAACTCGCACCGACTCTTAGGAACCCGGCCAGCAGAGGGAAGACAACGTAAGGTCCGCCCGGCAAAAAACCACCAGCGACTGTACCAAATATAATACCCTTGAAGCCAGATTCTGTCCCTATCCATCTAGATATTGCTTCCTGCGGAACAAGAAGCGGTATAATCCCAGCTATGATGAACGCAAAAACTAACAGTGGAAGTACCTGCGTTAACATGCCGCCGGCCGCTTTTAACCCCTGTATGTGTGCTTCCCCTCCTTTTTGATAGGCAAGGAAGACAAAGACAGTGGCAAGCACAGCCATTACTACCGTTGGAATAAGCATTTGTCGGAACCTCCTCTTTAAATTCATGTTTCTGCCTCCAATACTGATTGTAAGGATATATACAGTATCGTTCAAAATTGGCAATTTCGCAAAGAGCTAGGCTGCATACCCTTTAATGCTGAGGCCTAAATATTCATACCTGCTTATCCTGCTTCTCATGATTGGTATTATCAATTTTTTGTGTCGCTAGACAAACCGAGCAAAATTCAAGATTTCCAGCCAAATACCTGCCTGAGAAAAGCTTCGAAGAAATTCGACTGCCAGATGTAAGCTTGAGAAACGCCGCACTATAGCTTTCCCAAATAAGTCATAACCTGCAGGCACTCACCGCGATCGCTTTTTCAGATCAGCACTCGGGATTAACAGCTACTTATCGTAACATGAAATTTCGGGGCACCGGATTTAATTATGATTACGATCGGAATACTTGAAAATGGCGGGATTCCAGTATCACAGCAGAAAACGATAGTCTTGGATCAATTTGAAGGACCGCCATATCTTGTGTCTACCCCTCCTCTTTGATCTGTCCTAAGAGCCTCCGTCGCCAAAATGGGTGTGCACACCAGAATGAGGTTTTCCTTGATAGTAAGGGTAGATTAGATATTAATTAGACTAAATAACATTCATTCCTGGTAAGCCGTATACAGCGGCTTTGTAACTCTCTACTTCTTCCCTTACACTAGACCTTTCTTTTTAAAATAAAGAACGAATCCCATGAGCATCATTTCATCATGTGCTCCAACGGACTCCCGAAGTCTTGACTTAATAGCTTCGTTGGTATGCCCCTCCCTTAGGGCTTTCAGTATAATATCGCCAACAATCTTTGTGTTTTCAGCGGCCTGGGAGATGAGTTTCTCCGGATTTTTGCCTACGCCATCATGGGAATAAAAAAGAATCCGGGGATGAAGTCGCCTCAGTTTTTCCATGGATTCCAGGTATTCCTCTATATCAAAGCTCGGGGGCGCCGCCATAGGGAGGGGTGATAACTTGGCTCCGGGTTGGGGAAATCCCAAGGCTTCCCCAGAAAAAAGTCCTTTTGTCTT
>CP070700.1:725872-731958 GCA_020349865.1 Desulfobacteraceae bacterium | reverse complement strand
GGAAGCTTCTCTTTTCCAGTCGTTTGGTCATGGTTTCCACAAAAGGGACCTCATCATCCACTAAAAGTACATTTGCTAAAGACATATGCTATTCTCCTTTTTTAAAGATTTCGTAACAATTTTTTGGAGACTGTCTTGAAAGGATTAACAATGATGAACTCGCAAAAACTCTGTCCTAAAGTCATTGTGAACCCCGCATAACGGGATAAACTCCGCGAAGCAATCTCATTGGCTGTAACACCTTGAAATTAGGAGATTGCGTCGTCGCTTCACTCCGACTCGGCCGAGCTCGTCGCGGGCTCGCAATGACCGTCCATAAGACTTTTTAAAAAAACATCATAATTGAGAACTAAATCAATCGCCATCGAAAGATAATTAAACTCGCGTAAGACTGTGGTTATGAAAAGAAAATATCTGAAAGCCAGTCTGATTTTCCTCTTATTCTTGGCCAGTTCGCTTAACAGTACTGAGCTTTTCGCTACCCCAGACCCTTTTCCTGTCTATCCCAGCACAGAGCCTAATGTTGATTTCTGGACCGATGTCTACACCAAATACCCAACGACACAGGGGATTCTCCATGACAGCAAAAACGTACACATCATCTATGACGTGATAGAACTGTTGGCCCCCGAAAGGCATGGGGCACAAAAAATCAATAGAAAGCGGATTAAAAATGCCAGGATTAAGTACAAAAAGATTTTGGCGAGATTGGCACGAAATGAGTCTTCCTCAGATACAAAAGATACCGAAGCAAGACGTATAGCAGCCCTGTTCGGACCGAAGGCGGATCAAGCCACATTCCGAAAGGCTGCGCACAGAATCCGCTGCCAGATAGGCCAGAAAGACCGCTTTCGGGAAGGGCTTATTCGCTCCGGGGCCTATATTGAAGAGATTAGGGAAATTTTTCATTCACACGGTCTGCCGGAGGACCTGGCCTATCTGCCACATGTGGAGTCTTCTTTCAACCCAAAAGCCTACAGCAAATTTGGGGCCGCAGGCATCTGGCAATTCACTCGTTTCACCGGCAAACAATTCATGACCGTAGGGTATGTCTTGGATGAGCGGCGGGATCCCATTCAATCATCTAAGGCAGCAGCACAATTGCTCAAGCAGAATTATAAAAAACTGGGAAACTGGCCAATGGCAATTACAGCCTATAATCACGGCATTGCAGGTATGTTGCGCGCAAAAAGGGCCAAAGGCAGCTATGAAGCAGTTTTTAAGGATTATAGAAGCCGGATCTTTAAGTTCGCCTCCAGGAATTTTTACTCAGAATTTCTGGCAGCAAGGGAAGTAGCAAAAAATTATAAGCGATATTTCGGCATGATCCAATTAGATGCGCCGATTGAAACCCGGGAGGTGGTACTTGAGGGTTATGTTTCCGTTAAAGACCTGTCTCAATACTTTAAAGTGGATATCCCTACTATCCGGAGACTCAACTCCTCTCTGCGGCCGCCGGTTTTTGATGGTCAAAAACATGTGCCCAAGGGATATGTACTGCGCTTGCCGGCTCATGCCCCACAAAACCAGCTAGGTTCATTTGCCGAAGTGCCAAAGGATTTCTATAAATCTCGACAGAAGCCCAGTCGCTTTCACCGGGTAAGAAGGGGTGACACCGTCGCGAAAATTGCAAAGCTCCATGGTCTCAAGGTGTCTGACCTTATTCTGGCCAACAATCTCAATTCCCGGGGCACCATTTACGTCAGACAGAATCTGCGGTTACCGGTGCCGGACGAAAAGCCTGATTTGGGGGAAACTGACCGTGATACCGCCCCTGTTCTTGTCTCAGCAAACAGGCCAAAGCCCGCACAGCCACTCGAGAAGGCGCCCCCGCACTCGCCTTCCGCATTCGAGGCCAGGGTCCCCGCAACTGAATTTTCGGTTAATCAGGTTATGGTAGCAGGCAACCTTCAGGTTGAGCGGATCATGACACAGCGCGGCAAGCAAATTGGAATTATTCAGGTAGAAATTGAGGAAACGCTGGGACATTACGCGGAGTGGCTGGGAATCCCGACACAGAAAATCCGGCGACTGAATGGCTTTGATTACCGCGGGGACTTACGAATACATCAGGAAGACAATATACCGCTTGATAGGACCGCCAAAGAACAGTTTGAAGAAGCACGGTTTGTATACCACAAAAAGATACAAGAAGATTTTTTTAACGCTTACAAAATCGAAACGGTAAATACATATCGAGTCAAGAATGGAGACAATATCTGGACACTCTGCAATGACGTATTCAAGATGCCGCTCTGGCTTTTGAAAAAATATAATCCGGAAGTGGACTTTAATGATTTGAGATGGTCACAGAAGCTGGTGGTCCCGGTGGCGGAAAAACTGGCAGATGGCGACCCAGGGACCGTGGCACTCTAACCCGCATAATACCCCCCCTCAATATTTGGTTACCCATACAATATGATATTTACACTCCCATTTCAGCCGTGATAGATTTTTTTAAGATCTTGACCGGCATTGCCTGCAGCTTGTAAGTGAAGGGGCGAGATCCCGTTATCGGGGCTGAAGGGAGCGCCAAATTCATAATGGCTTTTCAAAGGAGAAAGAAATGGATAATCCGGTTGAGGGGGAACTGAAAGAACTGTCGAAAGAGACCCTGATAGAACTCATAAAAATGCATTCGCGTAACTGGGTAACGGTTGACGGCCTCTGGTTCAGCGGTGTTGAGGAAAAGTACGGCCTTGATGCTGCTGTGGAACTGGATGTCAGGATGTGGCAGATCGGATCTAAAATTGAGGCCAGGCGGATCAAAGATCTCCTCAATCTGAGTGAAGGGCTTGAAAACGTCATAAGGGCGATCAACCTCATGAGCTGGTCGGCAAGTTTCGGGTACGAATATGATATGTCAGTCAATCACGCACTCTGGACCTGCAGACGCTGCCCTCCACAGGAAAATAGAGTCAAAGCGGGTATGGGTGAGTTCCCCTGTAAACCCACCTTTGATGCATGTTTCGAAAATGTGATCCGGGTGATTGATCCGAGGGTAAAGGTTCAATGTATATTCTGTCCCCCGGGTCCCCACCCTGACGATGCGTGGTGTCAGTGGGAGTTTGTTCTCCCGGAAAAAGGAGACGTCAGGGCTCAGCGCTAAGAAATGGCGTTAACCTGGCAACAAATGCTTTTGCCATTTCACATCTATGGTATTGACTTTAGCGGTGCTAAAGATGCCGGAAACAAGATCTGGATTTCAAAAGGAACCGTAAAAGGCGAGAAACTTCTGATCGAAGATTGCTTCAGGGCAAGCGATATCCAGGGTTCCGGAAATGACCGAGAGAGATGTATAGATGCTTTAAAGGATTTCGTCGGCCAGAATGAACATGCGGCGTTCGGGTTTGATTTCCCTTTTGGTTTACCGGAGAAGTTAGTCAAACAAGGGAGTTGGGAGGATTTCATTAATGCATTTCCCGGGCTTTATAAAGACCCGGAGGACTTTAAGAGAACGTGCTTTTCGAACGCCGGCGGAAGAGAGCTGAAAAGAGTAACCGACATCGAAAGTCAAACCCCTTTTTCTCCTTATAACTTGCGCCTCTATAAGCAGACATACTACGGGATTTTGAAAATACTGAGGCCAACTGTCCGAAATAAACGTGCATGTGTTCTCCCGATGCAGGAGCCTTTAGCCGGAAAGCCATGGATACTTGAAATCTGCCCGGCCTCAACCTTGATCGCATTAGAATTATACATTTCGTACAAAGGCCGGACGGATGAACATAGAGCGAACAGAGGGCGTATTCTTAATAAGATAGAAAAAACAAGTCTCCTGCAAATGCTCGAACCGGGCATATACGAAACCGTATTAGAAGACAAGGAAGGAAATGGAATAGACAGTGTTATAGCCGCCACGGCAACCTTTCGTGCCCTAAAAAAGAAAGCCGCTTCCCCAAAGGCAATGAAAGACTCATATTCCATTGAAGGGTATGTTTATGCTTAGTCCCTCGATTCATAAATTCGATAACGTATTTATTCACTCGGGACTAAGTGTTGCCTGCGACGAGCTCAGCCGAGACGAGTGAGCAATTCCAAAGGTTAGACTTATAAAACATACGTTATCATATTTGCGAATCGAAACACTTAGTAGGTCATAGAGAAATAATCCCAGTATTTCGCAGGCGCCCCCTCTGCTCGCCCGCGGCATCGACAAACAAGCCGCCGAACCTTCCAACATATGCCATCTTGACGGGCACGTTCATTTCACCTAATGTAATCCGCTCGGACAGTCAGATTCAAAAACTATTTGAAAGAGGAGGACAATTTATGAGCCTATTTGTCGTGGACCCTGAAAAATGCAAGCGAGATGGCGTGTGTGTTGCCGAGTGCCCGGCGGGCATCATCGAATTGAAGAATAAAGACGCGGTGCCGACGCCCACCGCTGACGCAGACGAATTATGTATTAATTGCGGTCATTGTGTGGCCGTTTGCCCGCACGGGGCGTTGTCGCACACATCTATGACTCCGGACCAGTGTGCGCCGGTTAGAAAAGAATGGCTCCTTGATACTAATCAGGTTGAGCATTTCTTGCGATCCCGCAGGTCTATACGCACTTACAAGGACAAACAGGTTGAACGTGAGCTGCTCACCAAGCTCATTGACATTGCCCGTTTTGCCCCATCAGGCCATAACCTGCAGCCGGTAAGATGGCGAGTCATTTACGATAGTGATGAGGTGCGGCGGCTGGCCGGACATGTCATCGATTGGATGCGGCATATGCTGAAAGAACAGCCGACGCTTGCCCGGGGGCTGCACATGGACCGTGTCGTGGCCTCTTGGGAGTCCGGGATGGAGAGAATCTGCCGCGGGGCGCCCCACGTCATCGTGGCACATGCGCCAAAAGAGGAGCGAACTGCTCCTGCGGCATGCACCATCGCTCTGGCATATCTGGAATTGGCCGTTCCCTCATTCGGCCTCGGAGCATGCTGGGCCGGGTACTTTAACGCCGCAGCCACCATGTGGCCACCTATGCTACAGGCACTGGGCCTCCCCGAAGGGCATATTTGTTTCGGGGCAATGATGATCGGTTATCCGAAATACAAATATCACCGCCTCCCTCGCCGCAACGAGGCGCAAATCACATGGCGATAGTTTTTTTTATATTTCTATAAACATCCGTATGGACGTTTTTGTAATCGCGCCCCGGCTCATTCGCCAAAACACATATGCTCATGGGACCGTTTTCGCGCAGTTTTTCTTGACAAATAATAATTAGCTAACTATATTAGCTAATAAAGAATAGTTCACCGCGGAAAGGAGCTGATATGGATACACTTCAGGTAAACATTCATGAAGCCAAGACTCAGCTGTCAAAATTGATCCAGGCGGCACTCAATGGACGGGAGGTCATCATCGCCAGAGGTAATAAGCCGGTTGTCCGACTGGAGGTACTGCCGGAAGCCCGAAGCGACAGAAAAATCGGCAATGCCAAGGGGTTGATCCTGTCCATGGCCGATGATTTTGACGAGCCCCTTGACGACTTCAGGGAATATATGGAATGAAAGTGCTCCTGGATACCCATGCCTTCCTCTGGTTGGTCACTGGCGACTACCGGCTCAGCGAAATGGCTCGGCAAACTTTTCTTAATACGGAAAACATGCTGTTTTTCAGCGCCGCCAGTTTGTGGGAGATATGTATAAAAATAAGCCTGGGAAAGATCTCCCTGAAAAGAGGATGGCTCCAAACGATTCAAGATGAAATGGTGGTCAATGCCATTCAGTGGCTACCTATTGAAATGCCGCACTGTGCTGAATTGACAAAACTGCCGTTTCATCACAGGGATCCCTTTGACCGTTTGTTGATCGCACAGGCCATGGTGGAAGATATGCAATTGTTGAGTCGGGACACCCACCTGTCGGCCTACGCCATTAAACGAGTTTGGTAATAGGTACTATTAGGAGTAGTGTCGCCTTGAGTAGTGGATAAACCGCAGAGAAAAACTTACTGCAATACTTCTTTTTACAAGACAGAGGATAATTTTCTTCTGCTATATATAAAGTAACTCCCTCCGAATTGGCTCGGGAAAAGTTCACCGGGTTGTCCCGCTTAAAAGGCGGTACATCTTAAACTTGGCCCGCTGG
>CP070700.1:720892-725772 GCA_020349865.1 Desulfobacteraceae bacterium | reverse complement strand
GTTCGGACGGTTCCTTGACAGGCTACGGGGGTGGAATGGACAGGAAGGCTGCCCTCCTTGAGCTTGAAGGCGCGAAAGGCTTTTAAGCTGGCGCTCAATGATCCGAATGCCGCCCTCTTCCTTACATAGAAAAGATTATGTTCCAGGTGGACCTTTTGAGCATACTATTACCACCCTAACGCCAATCCCACCATATGATTTTGACCTGACAGCGGCATATGACACCTATTTTCGAGGTCACTATGGTGCCGAGTGGTATCATGACGGAGTTTTTCGACGGCCGTTGGATCTTGGGGACCGCGTCTGTCTTGTACAAATTCGTTCCCTGGGAAGTGTGGGTTCGCCAAGCCTTGAGGTCGACCTGAAGTGCGCCGCTCCGAATGATGCGGTTGTGTCCGCGGTACGGAGACAGGTGGCGCGTTTGCTCGGAATAGACCAGGAATTGGCGCCTTTTTACCAGATGGCCCTCAAAGATCCCGCCTTGGCCTCGATAGCTCAAGGGCTGCGGGGGCTCCACATTCCTCAAGCCCCGTCCGTATGGGAGGCCCTGGTTTTGGGCATATTAGGGCAGCAGGTTAGTGCACATATGGCCCGCATTCTGCGCACTCTGCTTGTTCAGACATATGGACACTCTATAAAGGACTCGGGTTCCACTTACCACACCTTTCCAAGCCCCGAAATCCTTATGGAAGCTGGTACGAAAGGGCTCCAATCCATTAAACTAATTGTTTCGATTCGCAAATATGATAACGTATGTTTTATGAGTCTAACATTTGGAATTGCTCACTCGTCTCGGCTGAGCTCGTCGCAGGCAACACTTAGCCCCGAGTGAATAAATACGTTATCGAATTTATGAATCGAGGGGCTAAGCAGTAAGAAGGCCACGTATATCGCCGACATTGCCACCATGGTGGCGTCGGGAGAGCTAAACCTGGAGAGACTGAGGGCCCTGCCCGATGAGGAGGTCATACGTACCCTCACCTGCATTCGCGGTGTAGGGCCGTAGACAGCCCAGTGGCTCCTCATCCGCGGGCTCTCCCGCTCAGACGCCTTCCCCCATGGAGATCTGGCACTTCGTCGGACTATAGCAAACCTGCTCAAGGATGATAGTCTCTTTCGCCCGGAAGAGGCACTGAAGCATTTTCGACGGTGGTCGCCATTTCGAAGCTATGTGACAACATACATATTTGCCGCTGTGCGTGCCGGTCTAAAAAGTCTGATCGGCGCCGGCCTTTCCCAGTCCAGGGCTCAGTCACAGGCCTCGTAGACAGTGGGCGTAACATTGATACAACAATGTCTGTTTAAGTCTAAGATCGCGTAATGTCTTCAAAAGGAATAGCTCAGAGGTTTCATATCTTTTATGGCTGGTATATTTTAGCCGCTTCCTTTGTGATCCTCTTTTTCACGTCGGGAATACGATTTACCATCGGTGTTGTGTTTAAGCCACTGATGGCGGAATTTGGCTGGGATCGGGGGCTAATATCGCTGGCATTTTTTTTCAGCATGACGATTTATTCCCTTTCCCTCATCTTCGTGGGCAGGGCTTATGACCGGTATGGTCCCAAATGGGTGATCATGATCTCAAACGTTTTTCTCTCAGTCGGTTTCATGAGCCTCGCGTTTATTAAGTCCTTCTGGCAATTCATCATTTTTTACGGAATATTAGCCGCAATCGGTATGGGGGGCACGACTGTCCCGCTTTTCGCAGCCCTGATGAGCAAGTGGTTCAAAAAGGGACGCGGCTTCGCCGTGAGCTTAGGTCTTGCAGGCAGTTGCA
Source organism: Desulfobacteraceae bacterium (assembly GCA_020349865.1). The sequence continues at coordinate 723,995 of CP070700.1, read as the reverse complement.
TGGGCCAGTTCGTTTTGGTCCCTTTTTTTACAAAACTTGTTCTTCGATATGGCTGGAGAGCTTCATACCTCTCAATTGGTCTGTGTATGCTGATGGTCATTATGGCGCTTGCATATTTTGTGATTAAGGGCGACCCCTATGATCTTGGTTTGAGGCCCTGGGGCCACAAAGACGGGGTAGGACAGGGCAAAGAAGAGGGCCAAAAATCTAAAGGCCTGAAATCTCGGGATCTGGGCTTGATGGATGCGATGAAAACGTATTCTTTCTGGCTTTTTTTGACTCTTATGTTCATCTGCGGTAGCGGAGATTTCCTGGTCACGACCCACCTGATCCCTATGGTGACTGATTATGGTATTTCGCCCACGACGGCCGGCAAAATGTTGGCTTGGCTAGGGTTAATGAGCCTTGCGGGAATACTTGTTGCCGGGCCTGTGTCTGATATGATCGGCAACAAAATCCCCATTTCCGTCACCTTTGTGATTCGATTCCTGTTATTTGTCCTCATTTTAAGGTCCCAGAACTTGGTCTCGTTTTACCTGTTTTCTTGTGCCTTCGGCTTTACCCTTCTGATTACGGCTCCTCTGAACGCCATCTTGGTTGGGAAGCTTTACGGGTTTTCTAATGTGGGGCTCATTTCAGGTTTTATCACGACGATCCACCATTTAGGAGGCGGCTTGGTGGCATATGTCGCCGGAGAGATATTTGATCGGACCGGAAGTTATCAATCGGCCTTCATCCTTTCGGCCGTTATGGCTCTTTTCGCGGTAGGCTGCGCCCTGTTCATAAAGGAAAAAAGACATCAGGTTGTCGAATAGGCTTTGGAAGAAGGCAAGGGGATGTTTTCCCCGGCGTTTAGCGGTCAAAGGCAACCGACGACGACCTACCACAATCCAATCGATTCAAGCCTTTCAATCATAATTTGCCTTTCCCCTTTTCTGTTTTTCTCTAACTTATTGCTCCGCCTTTAACGCCTCTTTGCCATTGCCTCCAGTGATGAGCACGCCGTTGCATTGAAAGAGGCTTGACAGGCAAAAATCGTTTTGGTATTACCAGTATTACCGGTAAATCCAATAATTTTGGCTTCTCAGTACTTTCGTAGATGACAATGCCTTTTTTCGAAAAAATTGAAGACTTCCAAGGTAAAAAGAAAAGTTCTGCAGTTGCAGAAAAGATAATGGACTGTATCCGTTCCGGAATCATCAATCAGGGCGATCGATTACCTTCAGAGCGGACTATCGCCGAAGAGCTGGGTGTGAGTCGACCACCGGTAAGGGAGGCCCTGAGCGCCCTTCAAATCGTGGGGGTCGTAACAATTGTCACCGGGGATGGCACTTATGTCAAAAGAAAGCCTCAGAATCATCTTTCTAACCTCAGAACCGTTGCCATGCTCGAGGAGAGTGAGAGCCCATTCGAAGTACTTCGGGCGAGGCGCGCCATCGAGATGACGATTATCCAGATTGCGGCTTCTGAGGCTGGAAAAGAAGACCTGGCAGAACTTCACTCCAATCTGCGGGACATGAAGCATGCCGCCGATAGCAAAGATTTCGCAGCGTACTTTAAAGCAAACCGGAATTTCCATCTCTCTATCGCCCGGGCCACACACAACTCGTTACTGGTGAGAATCATGGAGTTTCTTTTTGAAGTTGAAAACCAGCCCCTTTGGCGGGAGGTCTGTCAGAAACATTTTTCCAAATACGAGCATATAAAGCTCTTTTTCTCTCAACATCAGAAGATGATCGAATCTATCGAGGCAGGAGACAAGGCTCGCGCGAGGAGTCTCGCCTATAATCATTTCAGTCGAACTGTGGATGAGGTTAGCCGTTATCTTAAAAGCCAAAGGGAGTAGTTATGTTTCTTCCGGAAAACCTTAAGACGGAATCGGACATCTACGAGGAGATTGCAGAGAACGTTGACCGGCTAATAACGGTCGATCTGCCACTGAGAGCTGTATCCTGCAGGCTTTACCAAAATGCAAGAGCCAAGTCTGACGGGCCGTTGACACTTGCGGCAGCAGAACAACTCCTGGGATCGATTGGCCCCGGGAGAGTTGTATTGATTGCAACCGGATGGCCTGACCGACCACATATCAACCCACAGATCGCCGAAACAGATGGCCCTCCTGGAGCTGCCAGTTTAGGCATGGCTCTTCACCGCGCTCGAAATGCTGTTCCCTTGTTTCTGATCGAGGAACAGCTTGTCAAAGCCATGGGGACTGTTGGCGCCGCAGCCGGTTTCATGATCCTTTCACCAAAGGAAGCTTTGGCAGCCGCACAGTCTCAGGCACCTTTGCACGCTGCCGCGGTTCTTGGCTTCCCAACCGAAGAACCGGCCGCCCAGACCAAATCGGCGCAGTTGCTGGATTCGCTTCCGGTGGGTGCAGTCGTGGTCATCGAAAAAGGTGGTATGAACGAAAAGGGAGTCATTCATACCAGCCGGGGCGACGATACCACTGCTCACATGAGCAAAGTTGACTTTCTGGTTCGAATGGCAAACGAGAGAAATATTCTCACTGTTGGCATCGGCGATGGCGGCAATGAAATTGGCATGGGCGTGATAGCAGACGAGCTCCGGACCTGGCTTCCATACGGAACGCAGTGCCGGTGCAGTTGCGGGGCTGGAATCGTGCCTGTCACAAAGACGAATCTACTTGTTCCAGCTGCAGTATCAAATTGGGGAGCTTACGGGGTGGGTGCTATGATCGGTCTTCTGGTTGGTCGGGGGGATGTTTTTCATTCACCTGAGATGGAAGAGCGTGTTTTGCAATCGTGTATCCGGGCCGGTTTCATTGATGGGGGCAGTGGCTATGTCAGCGGCGGAGCGGATGCTTTGGATACTAAGATCCACTCGAGTCTTGTCAATTTGCTGGGTGAGCTGGTCAAAAAGGGGCTTGAGTTGAAAGCAACCGTATAGGGGTTTCAATTGGATCTTCTCACCGCATTGTGTCAGTTGATCATTAATGGTTTTCTCTTGGGCGGGGTCTACGCGGTGATGGCATCCGGGCTCTCTCTGATTTTTGGGGTAGCTAGAGTCCTTCAGATCTCTCACAGTGTACTCATCATACTTGGCTGTTACTTGAGCTATAGTTTGGTTTCCTATCTTGGCT
>CP070700.1:717203-720792 GCA_020349865.1 Desulfobacteraceae bacterium | reverse complement strand
GATGATACAAAATGGGCTGGACAGACAATCCCACAAAATACTAACTTAAAAAATGGATTCACTTTTGGGGTCAGGTCAATGTACCGACTCATCAGAAAGGGAGGAAGGTATCAATGAAATCGCTATTTAGGGTATTTATCTTAACTGTCGTACCCTTCTTTTTGTTTGTATCCACGGTAATATCAGAAGTGTCTTTTCAGGAACCGAGTAACTATGGGGTAGGGCAACAACCTAATTCTATCATTAAAGGTGATTTCAATGAAGATGGAGACTTGGATTTAGTCTTGGCATGCCTGAGTTCGACAAGTAATAACGTTTTTGTTTTACTAGGAAACGGCGATGGCACCTTTACGGTAGCAAATTCTTTTTCAGTTGGAAATGCCCTCACCTGCATCACGACAGGGGATTTCAACGCGGACACCCATCTTGATTTAGCCGCGACAGAATACGAGTATATATCTTCTGGCATGGGACGCCTCTTTACTCTGCTGGGAAATGGGGACGGGACCTTTCAGGATGCAGGTTCCTATGATGCAGCATATCACCCATGGTTTGTTAGGATGGGCGATTTCGATAAAGACGGCAATCTGGATTTAGTTGTGGCAGCCACGGACTATTGGGCGGTCTACCTCTGGAAAGGTAATGGAGATGGAACCTTCCAGGTACCAAAGATGATACTTTCAATTGTTCTTCCCCGTTTTGTGGTCTCTGGGGATCTCAATGATGATACAGCCCTGGATTTAGTCGTAGCAAGTCCCGAAAAAATGAACGACGAAAATGTCATTTATGTTCTGTTGGGCAATGGCGATGGAACCTTTCAGAACCCTAGAGATAATAATGCTTACTATCCCACCGGGGGGATTCCGAAAAACATTGCGATCGGCGATTTCAATGGCGACACAAGACTGGACTTGGCCGTGACAAATTCTTCTCCGGATAATGTTTCTATTCTGCTGGGCAATGGGGATGGCACTTTTGCAGTAAAGGTTGATTATGGAGTGGGGCCCTATCCCATTCCCATAGTTGCGGGGGACTTTGATAATAATACAGCAACTGACCTGATTGCGGGGAATTTCAGCACCAATACGATTTATATACTGCGAGGCAAGGGTGACGGAACCTTTGAGGACGCGGGGTACCATGAAGTGGGTCAAGCTCCGAGTTCTATGGTAAACGGGGATTTCAACGAAGATGGATCTTTGGACCTGGCAGTCGCAAATTATAGTTCAAACAACGTTTCTGTTCTAATAAATTCTGGCAATACGGACAATGACAATGATAGTCACACATTCTGTTTCATCGCGACGGCCGCCTACGGATCCCCTTTCACGAGTTATGTTAAAACGTTGGGCGAGTTTAGGGATCGCTTCCTGCTCACGAATACAGCAGGCACGATGCTTGTGAACCTGTACTATTCTTGCTCTCCACCAGTCGCCGCGTTTATCTCGAAACACGAACACATAAAGATGTTAGTAAGATGGAGCCTTTTACCTTTGGTTGGGATAAGCTATTTGGCCCTCCATTATGGAGTTACAATAACAGCGCTAGTGGTAATATTTCCCCTTTCTCTTATGATCTTTGTCTTTGTCCTGTTCAGAAGGAAATTCTTGTCCGCCAGATGCATTGGTGAATGATAGTATGCGACGATAAAACGGTTATGGTATCTTAATGCAGAGCCATGATGACCCTGCCCTACTGTTACTGTTTTTTGTCCCCCTCTTAGTGCCTTTGTTGCCTAGTGGGACAATTCTCACGGTGTCAGTGCCTTCTATCTCCATTCCGTCCGTCGTGAAACCAGTCAGAGTGACTTCGGTAATATCCTCCAGGAAATAGAAGAACCCCCCTAAGCCCGCAGGGGACTCAAGGGGGAGGAGGGAGATGTAGAAGGGATTTACACCCCCCATACTAGTATAATACTAAAAAAGTAGGATTCAAGGCTTTGTATTAAAAATTGTGTCTTTGGGTTAACCTTCAGGGACAACGAAGCAACCCAAAAATTCAACTCACAGGCTAGGCAATGCCGAGAAGGATACCGCAACTTTTTTTCAAAAAAATGCAATTGCCCTCTTGGCAAAATGGTATTAAAGTATTAAAATATTATAGTATCTTTTAGAAAAGGGAGAAAATAACAGCATGGAAAAGAAAGAGGAAACAAAAAACATGACGATCAGGATACCCAAGAGCATTTGGGTAAAGCTCAGACGACTGCAGGAAAAGGACAAAATAAGGTCTATCCATGAGGCCTGCATCGAAGGGCTAAAACTAATTATCAAGGAAAGGAGGTGATTGAATGGCGTGTGTGACAAAAAAGCGGGGAAAGCTGGTCATTGACTTCTACGACCAGCACGGTAAGAGGAGACTGAAGACCCTGCCAAAGGGGACGACTAAAACACAAGCTAGAAAAGTCTTGAGGGAAATTGAGGAGCAGGTGGATAAGAGGACTTTTTTACCCGCGAAGAAGATACCGTTGTTCTCCGAGGTAGCCAAGGATTGGATTGCATATAAAAAACCAAATCTCAGGGAGACGACGTGGGAGGTGTATCAGGGCCATGTGAAGAACCATTTTCACGACCTTGCCTCTGTCCGAATTAATCGAATTACAACGGCAATGGTGGAAAAGTTCATCAGGACAAGGCAAGAGCAGGGATTGCATATCCTTACGTTGAGAAAGATCCTTGTGACCCTTGGGCAAATATTCAATTACGCGGTCAGGCACAAATACATTGAGTACAATCCTGTCAGGGAGGCTGAGAGGCCGAGAGGGCAGGGGAGTGAGGCTGAAGGGAAGAGCAAAATAACAATATTGACCCCGGAAAAGATAAATAGTCTCTTAGATGAGGTGAAAGATCAGAAATACGGCATACTGTTTATGCTTGCCATTTTCAGTGGGGCACGCCAAGGGGAGTTATTGGGGCTTAAATGGAAGGATGTTGATTGGGAGAATAGTCAGATACATATCCAACGCACTTTCAATAAGGGAAGGTTTTTCACCACCAAAACCAAAGGCTCAAATCGCAAGGTTGATCTAGGACCCACTGTTTTGACTGAGCTAAAAAAATGGAAACTTGCTTGTCCCAAAACGGAACTTGATCTCGTTTTTCCAAATGATGAAGGAAAACCGATGAATTATTCAAACATGATGAACCGTCACTTTATTCCTGCTCTCGAGGCAGCAGAATTGCCGAGGATACGTTTTCACGACTTGAGGCATACTATGCAAGTATGAAAATTGAGCAAGGTGAGAACATCAAATACATTCAGAGCCAGCTAGGTCATTCAACTCCGACTATCACACTAAACGTCTATACCCATTTGATGAGACCTAAGAATCCGGAGTCAGCCTGTGGGTTAGAGGCCATGGTTTTTGGGGAAAATGGAGACAAAATGGAGACAAAACGGTAAGAGTAGGAAAAGATGAGAGTGGAATGAGTGGTTAAGTCGTTGCTTTCTTTGATTATTGAATGGTGGGCGGTGCGGGGTTTGAACCCGCGACTTCCACCGTGTGAGGATGGCACTCTCCCGCTGAGTTAACCGCCCGCCTGATTATGTTGAGTAGTTAAGTCGTTGCTTGGTTAAGTAGCTTAAGTAT
>CP070700.1:712870-717103 GCA_020349865.1 Desulfobacteraceae bacterium | reverse complement strand
TGCTCGAATGTGTTCCGCTGTGTAGCCTATTATGAAACCGCCTAAAGATCTGCCGCGTCCCCACAGGGCGGCGCGGAGCGCCGCTTATCACGAGTATAAGCCGTGGCACACGCCAAACTGTGCCGAAGCGGTAATGGACTGTGAAACGTTGGGTAATAATAGGCCAAAAATCTACGGGTGACATCGGCTTGATACACACGTTGTACTTTGACTTCCTTTGTCTATTGACCGATTTATCTTAAACAACAAAACAGTTCTTAAAACATTACTGCAGTATAGCTTAAAATCCGACTCGACAATTTGGATATTTCAAACTTGCATTTAAGGGATTGGCTAATTGCCAAATACTTTGTCAGCAAAGCTTTTTATATTATCTAATGCTTCTTGCGCTTCTGGGAGTTCTTCGAGTCCAGATGATTGAAAAACATGAAGCATATCATCCCAGACTTCCATAGTAACATCTACACCGGAGTCTCTGGCTTTTTCTACAAATCGAGTAGTATCGCTGTAAAGCATCTCGCATGAGCTAACCTGGAACAATAGCGGCGGTAATCCTTTCAAATCCGCAAACAATGGAGAAACAGAAGGATCTTTTGCATCGGAACTGGAGATATAACTTGAAAACCACCAGAACAATCCAGCATCCGATAGAACTGGATCTGTTTCTCCATTATTAAAAAATGATTCATCTGATAACGAAAGATCTGTTGCTGGAGCGAGAAGAATTGCGCCTGCTGGAAGTGGCAGACCATTGTCTCTCAAATAAAGAAGTGTTGTCAGGGTAAGATGCCCACCTGCCGAATCTCCTCCCATAATGATATTTTCGGCTTTAGTACCATTCGATATGAGCCACTTATATACGGCTACACAATCTTCTAGATGAGCAGGGTGGGTGTTTTCTGGGGCAAGACGGTAGTCAACGCTGACTGCTTTCAGTTTTATTTCCTTAGCTATGGCGATTGAAAGCAATCGGTGTTCTTGTGGCGATCCCAGAATCCATCCTCCTCCATGTATATATAAAAAAATCCGATCAGGGTGAGTATCGGGAACAAACTGCCACTCAACAGGGATTCCTTTAATTTCACCTTTTTCAATTTCCACGTCCTGCGAAATGGGCATTCTTCTTTGATTGATAGTTGCCAAATACTCTGCGCCATATCTGAATACTCTAGCCAAGAAACACTGTTCATCATAGCTCAAAAGATTGCGGAGATAATCATCAACCTTTTTGTTTTTAAAGAAGTACTCGTTCCCTTCAAGGACTCGGCTCATAATTCCTGCAAAATCCACATCTTGATTCTCTTCCTTTTGAAGATATTCGCCAAGCCCTTGTAATATTTGAGTTTGCTGCCTTTCGAACAATGCGAGAATGTCTGAACGCAGCTTTGCTTTATTTAGAATTGTCATCACTCTCTCACTGTTTAATGGTTCAAGATCCCGATTTTTATGAAGGACAACGCTGAAATCACCTGCCTCTATGGAGCGCCAGCGGAATAGAGGTCAGGTGGATTGATGGGTTAGGCGAATTGCCGTCTAATACTTAATAACTTATGCCTGACCCCCTTTACCCCCTTTATTAACGGTGAAATCACATGTTTGTGCGTGCGCTAGCGTCCGCGAATCAAGTGCATTTTATGGTTATAGGTATGAAGGTGGGAAACCATATCCTTTTAAAACCTGATCCCCTTTTTAATCATTAATGGCTCGTAACCGAAAATTGCACTTAGATGGTGAAGGAATGCATGCTGGCCCTCTTTATACCACATGGTGGTGACAGCGACTTCTGCATGTCGATACTGTTCAAGCAGCTTAGGAAAATTATCATCGTGCGAGGGAAGGTCTTCCATTACGTCATCGATAAGCCCAAGCCATAAAGAGCTCACTCCCATTATATATGAAGGCCAATTCCTTTGCAGTTCCGGTGTCCAGTGAGGATCGCTCATTGCCTCTATCTGGGAATGACGTGGCTTATTTGGATCATCGAAAGCGATCTTCTCTACAATCTTGCCTGCAAGTGCTTGCTGCAAGACATCACTTTGCATTATATTTTCCATAACAGCAGCCGACACTCTCGAATCTGAGTAAAACAGAAAGCTGAACTGGTGCCCTATTTTGTCCCGAGCCGCTCTTCGGTGAAACCTCCACCAAGAAAGCTTCTTGGTGTGTTCTCCTAACACTGGTCCCACAACTGCGTGGGCCAGCAGAAGATCTACTGCCCAATCAACCTCAGCACCGGGAGGCCACGATATCTTGAATCGGCAAGCCCACCAGGATGCTTCTACGCCACTTTTTAAAACATCTTGTGGGAAAATAGTAGACATAGCAGGAGGAAAGTGGAGTTGCCCGGGAGCACATGCACTTAGAAAAATAACCACCATTAATATGCAAATATTTGAAATTACAACGCTCACCGGTTTTCTAATCATTGTCATCATTATGGTAACCAAATACTTATAACACAAAACTCACAGGCGCAGAGAGCTTTTTGTGCATCCTGTGGAGTAAATTGTGCACGCCCGGCATGTAGAAGATCCCGAGCTTATCGGGGGGCGTGAACTTAGGGGGTGAAAGTCCCCTCTGTGTGAACCCTGTTAATGGTTAATATCATTGGCATGAACATAAACATTAGCCGAAGACAAGTCGAAGATCCCGGGCTGGTCGCGGGGGGCGGAACCACGAGGGACCGTCTGAAGCTTGTGCTGTGGGACGCCCTTAAAATTCTAAGATTCTTACTCTAGTTGCAAAACTCACGCCAATCTTGGCATGGATTCGCCCTTATGAATTTCTTACTAAATTGGAAACTTAAAGTTTTAAGGGCGTCCCCCTTCATTTTCCGTACCCTCCTTGGTAGCCCCTAACGGGCGAAATCAGCGGGCGCGTTTTTTGCGATCCGCTGAATTGAGTTGTTAGGTCAAGATTGTTCATGGTCTGTTCTTTTCTTCCTCGGGTCGATAATAAACACGATTGCAAGGAGCAAGGCTTCAAGAGGTATAAGCCATAATAGAGTCTGTACCACGGAGTGAGGTTCCTTTCCAGCGGCCATATATTCACCTGCTGTGAACGGGTTGAACAACCCGATCGGCAGGAGAACAGCTACGAGGAGACATATTGCAGCTGCTAACCGCAAAGCCCAACGATATTGTCGAAAAATCGCGAACGCAGACCCAAGCAACAACGCACCAAGAACAAGGTTTCGAAGGAAGGCTTGACTATGTGTGGCTGCAAAAAAGAAACTGCGGGCAGATGCAAGTATACACAAGACAGAGCAGCCAATTATTGTGGCTTGCCTTAATCTCTGTCCGTAAATCTTCATCATTATGGACCTAACATTATATATTAAGCAGACTCTATTTTTTCTCAAAAAATAGAGCGTGGAAGAGGCGCATGCCATTTCCAAGGCACCCGCCGCATCTATTTGATATTTCATGAAATTTAATGTCATTGAGTTATTTATCAAATCTCTGTATAATTCTTATTAATTCCAGATGCTTGAGAAAAAAATAGAGTCTGCTTAATATATAATGTTAGGTAGCGTGGAGTCCGCGAGAACGGTCTTCGCAGACTGGTATCTCCCATGTCCACGTTGGAGGTGCGATGAATCTCGTCATAACCGGGTTCGTAGCAGGCGTGCTAGGAACGTTGGCAATGGACTTGCTGAACAATCTCGTTGCCCGTACTGGAGTGTTTATGAAGATAGATGTGGCGATGATAGGGCGGATGGCTGCGGGTTGGACACACGGGCGCTTTCGTTATGGGCATCCAGACGAGATGGAGCAAGTCCCCAACGAGATGATCTACGGTTATCTCGCGCACTTCGCCATCGGCGTTGGCCTCGCGGTCCCATTCGTACTCGGTTGGGATCTTTGGGTCGGAGGACCTGTGTCACCGATATGGGCCGTCCTATATGGTGTTGCGACGACCGCGGCCTCCTTCTTCTTCGTATACCCTTCGATGGGACTCGGAGTGTTTGGCAGGAGGTCGCCGGAGAGAATCAGGGCCTTCATCACTCCTCTTGCCAATCACCTCTTCTATGGAGTGGGTCTTGCAGTCGGGGTCGTGCTTATATGAATTTAAGGCAAAACATGACGCGCAGCATGGTTTGTGCGCCACCTAACAAGGTCTTGCAGCTGACGTTCCGCTGCGCGGACCACAGCTGAAGACGACGTTAGAAGAGAAAGATTGATGAAAAAAATAATATTCATATTTATATTAATATTTCCCCAAGTCATAAAC
>CP070700.1:705597-712770 GCA_020349865.1 Desulfobacteraceae bacterium | reverse complement strand
TTATGGGGCTGTCCTGGGTCGAGTTTTAAGGCCAATCTGCCGTTCAATGGAATGATGCAGTTTTTTGCGGCCCTTCTGAAAGAGATATCCACGGCCCTTTTTGTACTATTTTCAAACAGCTAAAATATTACAAATTTTTTTGTTAATTGCGTTCAGATCTCTCCAGTTTCATAGTTACAAGGTTATAGGTGTCGGGGCATTGAAGTTGAATCGTATCACCCTTCCACCAGGGGAGATTCCCTCCAAATTGAAAAGTTGAAAGGCTGGGAAAGATGTCATGATAAAAAAACCCGCACAGTCCTGCGGGATTATGACAACTGATCTCAAATGTATCACCTTCCTGATGACCAGCGCTGCAATTGCCTTTCACACCTGTAATTGTAGCAATAATTTTTTTTCCTATTCCTGGATCTTGCGCCATTTTTATTGACCTCCTTTTTTAAAATAGAAAAGTAACGGCCCGCGCTTCACCTACCGCGCCGAGGGCGTAAAAAGCTTCCGCCGCAAGACCAGCTACAAGCGCGTGAAACCATCCTCAAGGCTAACCTCTGTGCGTACCAATTCCCTGCATTCGAGCAGGAAGGTATCAGTATTGATAATCTTCTCGGACGGGGCTGAACATATCCAAAGCTCTGGCAGGGGTATCACCTGTCCTGGCACCGTGCTCTACACCCCCAGGAATGATGTAAGTATCCCCTGGCTTGAGCCGGCGTGTTTCCCCGCTGATGGTCATCTCGAACTCGCCAGATATAACAGCGCCGGCTTGCTCGTGGGGATGACTATGAGCGGGTACAACAGCGTTTGCAGCCAAATCGACAATAGATAGCAGCATCTCGTTGCCCCAAAAGGTGCGAATGAGCACACCGGGGACGGTTTCTTTCGCTTCCCTGTTTTCTAAATCGCAAAAATAGTGCACCTGTTCCTCCAATTCGACATTCAATAGTGTAAGCTTCCGGCAGTAGTTTGTCCAAAATAACTTTCAAAGCGCTGAACTGTTACACCTGTTTTTTTACAAGATTTGACAGACTTTTCTTCTCACTAAGTATGAATCTCGACAACGTCCCCCTCTTGCAGGATGTGGTCCCGCTGAACCATTTGACCGTCAAAGACCGATTTTCCCCATATCCTGGCAAACTTCAGATTACTCACAAAGTCTTTATGGATCCGACCGGCCAGTTCCTCGAGAGTGCTATTCTTGGGAATGACAAAGGGGTTGTTATGATCTGGCTTCTTGCCTGGCGCCTTTGTAAACACACGAATAATCCCTGCAAGATCATAAATAATTTCTAACAATTGCGTCAGATGGTAGCCCCTGCGTGTGGAAATCGCCAGTGAAGGCAACTGAGATTCCCAAAGGTCCAGAAATATCTCATAATCCTCCTGATCCGATACATCATCAACTTTATTTACCAGTACGATCATTTTTTTTATGAAAGGTGATTTTCTGAGGTCTTTGGGAATAGGGAAATCCTCAGGAAAAACACGCAAACCTTGAAGCACGAAGAAAGTTTCTTCAAATTGTTCTAAGGGGTCCTTTTTGAGATCAATGAGGATCGCGATAATCTCACAGCGACGGATGAGGTCTGCCATCCAGGGATCTATGTACTCAGGCGTAATGGGCGGGGTATCGATGAGCTGAAACTGAACGTTCTCGTAGGGGACCATTCCAGGAGTAGGTTTCCACGTCGAATGCGGAAAATCAGCCACTTCCGGTTTTGCGTTGGTCAATTCACCGATAAGCGAGGACTTTCCCGAGTTGGGAGGTCCTATCACGACAACTTGAGCAGCGCCTTCTTTGTCAATTGAATAGGCTGTCTCAGCCCTCGATGTCCCTTTTTTTTGCCGTGACTGGTCCTTAAATTTGGAGATCTTACGCCGGAGAGACGCACGAAGCTTATCCGTGCCCTTATGCTTGGGCATGATCGTCAGCATTTCTTCGAGGGCTTCGACCTTTTCTGCGGGGTTACCGGCCTCTCGGTAACGCTTTTCGGCTTCAAAATACTGCGGCGGTAGATTCGCTGGCATGATTATTTTGGGTTTAGGGCTTCACGGGTACCGATTATGGTATATCAATCAATTTTAAGGCCTATGCGTCCCAACTCTTTTAAAATGTAATGATTGGTTCATGTTAGGCGTTATGCTGTACTATCGGAACTTGGCTTTTTTTAGCTGCTTTTATCAAGCCATTATCTAAAGTCGCAATAGGTAGCCCTTTCCTCATTGCCAGATCTAAATAGGGGGCTTCGTAACTTGAAAGCTGGTGCTTCCGTGCCAATGCCAAGATTTCCTTTAAGATCCTTTCAGACGGTTCCTGTTCAATCGTTATTGGGAGTTCTGTTAGCAATGCAATAAATCGTACACTGTCAGCCTCGCTGAGGCGTTTCTTACGTTCAGCAGCCAATAATACATTTCCAACTTCTAACGGCCAAATGGAGGGTACGACTGCTGTGATTACCTCCAGGCTGTCCAGAATGGCATCAGCGTATTGGTTTCTTTCATCTTTAAAACACCACGCCATAACCACAGAATTATCTATTACGAAACTATCAGCCATCTAACGCCTTCCTTCTTCAATCATATCACGGAGAGAAAGTCCTTTAAGACTATGTTTGTCACGAAACTTCCGCAATTCACAAATTACATTCTTAGGATCAGCCTTTTTCAAAGAATCCGCTGGTTGTAACACCGCGACTGGAACACCGTGCCTTGTAATAGTTATCCGTTCACCTCTGATAACACGGTCAAGCAGTTTTGGCAGATGCGTTTTGGCTTCATAAGCCCCAATTTTTTCCATACTATCACCTCTTAGACCAGTTTTAGACCAGTCTAATATATGGGTTTTGGCCTGTCAAACAATTCTTTCAAAAGAGCTACAATTCAGTCACTAAAGGCACAAATATGTATCTCAAGTGTCAGAATTGCAGATGCCTTGTCATGAGCCTTGCATGTTGCTCAATAGTGAAGTATTATGACACTGACGGTGTGAAATGTTACAGTGCGTTTCCTTCGCCTCTGTTCCATAAACGGCATTATATGTATCTTGTTAAAAAAACCGGAATTGATATCCCGATGTTCCTGCCAGCTCTTTAATCGAACCCGCTAAATTCCCATATCAGATGCCCGGACTTGGACCAACGGTAGAGAGATCGTCGATTTTGTTTATATTCCGATCACATAGGTATGAATAAGCAGGAGGTAGCCATGAATGGACCAACAGCAAAAGACGTTATGAATAAGGACGTTTTGTCGGTGGGCATGGATTGGTCTGTGGAGTACCTGACTGATTTTCTTGTTGAAAACGGAATCTCCGGCGCACCTGTAACAACTGAGAACGGAAAATTAGTCGGGGTAGTGTCCTTAACAGACATTGTTCGCCACAGTAGTATGCCAGGAAAAGATTCCCTGTCAAATAGTCCCCATGATTACTACCGTCATGGACTTGAGCACCATTACGCAAAAGAGGATATTAGTTCATTTCGCATCGGGGCTGAACAGCTGGTTACCGTACGTGACATAATGACACCAATGATCTTTGATGTGAACGAAGATACAAAGGTAAAGCAGGTGGCAGACACCATGATCAGGGGGCGGATCCACCGGGTTTTTGTGACTCGCAAACAAAAATTGGTGGGTGTCATTACGACCGTTGACATGCTTAAAGTTATCCGGAACTCATGACCGCTGCGGCGAATCGCTCATGAATATGGAATATACAAAATCCAGCCTCAGATGCCAATTTTAAAGGGTTTCTTAACTTCTCTCCTCTATCGGAACATAGTTTCGTTTTTTAAACCCAATGTAGCTCTGCCGGGGACGGTGGACTTTCCACTTGGGGTCATCGATACTCTCCTTCCACTGGCTGATCCACCCGGGTAGACGCCCAATAGCGAACATGACGGTGAACATGTTAAGGGGGATTCCAAGGGCCCTCAAAAAGATACCGCTGTAAAAGTCCAGGTTTGGATACAGATGGTGATCTATAAAGTAGGAGTCTTTTAAAGCAACCTCTTCCATCTTTTTCGCAATATCCAGCAGGGGGTCCTTCCTCTTCAATTTTTTCAGGACGTTAGCACACATTTTTTCCATGATTCGACCCCTCGGATCATGGGTTTTGTAAACCCTGTGGCCAAAGCCCATAAGGCGAAAGGGATCGTTTTTATCCTTGGCCCTGGCAATATAGGGGGTGGGGTCCGCACCATTATCGTAGATCTGTTGGAGCATTTCCACTACAGCCTGGTTGGCCCCTCCATGCAATGGACCCCAAAGGGCGGCTATGCCTGCGGATATGGCAGCATAAAGATTGACCCGGGCGCTGCCCACCAATCTAACGGCCGAGGTGGAACAGTTCTGTTCATGGTCGGCATGCAGGATCCAGAAGACATTAAGGGCCTGCACCAGATCTTCATCAATGACGTATGGCCGGACAGGGGAATCAAACATCATATTGAGAAAGTTGGCGCAATAGGACAGGCGATGCGAGGGATATACCACCTTATGGCCCAGGGAGATTTTGTAGGACATGGCAGCCAGGGTCCTCACCTTGGAAATGAGCCTGGTGAACGTTATGTTCACCTCCTCTTCTTCGCTCCTCTGGGGAAGCTCGGGGTAAAACGCCCTCAAACCATTCACCATGGATGATAGAATGCCCATGGGGTGGGCCCTTCGAGGGAAATTTTCAAAGAAGGACCGCATATCTTCATGGATTAAAGAATGGTCATTCAGCAGATCAGAGAAGCGATTAAGCTCTTCCTTGGTAGGCAGTTCACCGTTGATTAAAAGATAGGCTGTCTCTCTAAAGCTCGAATGCTCTGCGAGCTGCTCTACGGGTATCCCGCGGTACCTTAAGATCCCCTTTTCGCCGTCCATATAGGTGATGCTGCTCTCGCAACTGCCGGTATTCGCAAAGCCCGGGTCGAGGGTAATGAGTCCGGTCCCCTTACGGAGATTGGATATGTCTATGGCCCTTTCTCCTTCAGAGCCTTCAACAATAGGCAGTTCATAAGTCTTCCCATCAATTAGCAATTTTGCAGTGCTTTCCATTTTTTCTCACCTCTTCTCTACTTAATCGAAGCTGTTCTAATATCAAAAAGATCCATCAACGACCAGTGAAAACTGGGGATATGTTCGCCAGTCAGCCAAAAAATCTTTGATTTTGGGAGGGCAATATGAAAGAAATCAATATTCTACAGCATCGATCATTTATCTTGGGAACGAGTGATAAGGAACTGCACCTTTAAGTTACTCAATGGGATAGGAGAGCTATTATGGTAAATGAATCACACACGGCAGAGAAGAGGAGCGAAATAATAGAGTGGGACGTCAGGGGGCGGCCGGCCGTACCAGATAACCCCATCATTCCCTATATTGAGGGCGACGGCACCGGACCGGACCTTTGGGCTGCTGCACAGCTCGTATTTGATACCGCGGTCGCAACGGCTTACGGAACAAAGCGTCGTATTATTTGGCATGAATTGCTGGCCGGAGAGAAGGCTCAGATAATTCATGGATCGGATACTCTCTTGCCCGAAAAAACGATCCAAGACATAGCCCGTTACGGCATTGCCATTAAGGGCCCCCTGACCACGCCTGTGGGGAGCGGTTTCCGCTCATTAAACGTGACCTTGAGGCAAAGACTGGATTTATATGCATGCGTGAGGCCGGTACGTTATCTTCCAGGGGTTCCTGCCCCGGTGGTTCATCCGGAGCGGCTCAATGTTGTCATTTTTAGGGAAAACACCGAGGACGTTTACGCCGGCATAGAGTGGGAGGCTGGGTCCCGGGACGCAAAGGACTTAGTTGAGGTAATCAATAAAAAGCTCAAATACACTGCCGGTCAGCCCCTCTCTCCTGAAAGTGCAATAGGAATTAAGCCAATGAGTGAGTTCAACTCCAGCCGACTGGTACGCCGGGCCATACAATATGCACTGGAGAATGGATATCAAAGGGTCACCCTTGTTCACAAAGGCAATATCATGAAATATACCGAAGGGGCATTTCGCGATTGGGGCTATCAGGTGGCTAAAAAAGAATTTCCTGAGCAGACAGTAACCGAGACGGAGTTATCCGAAAAGTATAATGGTCAGATTCCTTCAGGCGTCATTGTAATAAACGATCGTATCGCGGATGCAATGTTTCAGCAGTTACTTTTGCGTCCGGAGGAATTCGGCGTGATCGCCACACCCAATTTGAACGGAGATTACCTATCGGATGCGGCCGCAGCCCAGGTGGGCGGACTTGGTATGGCTCCCGGAGCAAACATCGGAGAGCGATGTGCTCTTTTCGAGGCGACCCATGGTACAGCGCCAAAGTATGCGGGTTTGGATAAAGTCAATCCGGGCTCACTCATACTATCCGGAGTGGAGATGCTGCAATTCATGGGCTGGACTGAGGCGGCGGAACTTATTGTATCCGCAGTGATCAAGACAATAACACAGGGCATGGTCACCTACGACCTGGCACGACAGATGGAGGGCGCTCGGGAGGTAAAATGTTCTGAATTCGGCGCAGCAATTCAAAAAAACATTGAAAAAGCAACAGTCTGCTGAGAATGCTGATAAGGTCTACCGTAGTACCTTGCTGATTGAAAGGCTTCCTTTTTCAGAGGGTGGGAATTCCAAAGGAAAATGGCAACGCCCTGATAGGATCTGACTACTTAAGCCTGCTACAACAGACTGCAATTTGTGCTATAAGTACATAGCTTTTACGGTATTTTTCAGATCGAGGGAATTTGCTTGTCTGGACTACGGCTTTATACGAGTAATCGATTAGAAATTCTTGCGGATGAACTGGCAGAGGTTCTTAACAAACCGCTCTCATCTCCACTGGATACAGAAGTCATCGTGGTTCAGAGCAGGGGGATGGAGCGGTGGGTGTCCATGCAACTTGCCCGGCGCCATGGTGTATGCGCGAACTGCCGATTTCCTTTTCCCAACCACTTTGTCCATGATGTCTTTAGGAAAGTCCTCCCGGATGTCCCCGAACGTTCGCCTTTTGATCCAAGGATAATGACCTGGAGGATCATGCGACTTCTCACTTCTTGCATTGCTATGCCGGGATTCGAGGCCCTTCGAAGTTATCTCAAAGGTACAATTGGAAATCTCAAGCGTTTCCAGCTTTCTGAGCGCATTGCAGACACCTTTGATCAGTACCTGCTTTTTCGTCCGCACATGATCT
>CP070700.1:701142-705497 GCA_020349865.1 Desulfobacteraceae bacterium | reverse complement strand
GATGGGCATATACAGCAGCTACGGGGGATATGGTTATGGAGGATATTGGGGAATGCCAACCCTTGGCCTAAGCAACCTTTACAATCCTTTAAGCTATTATTCTATGGGAGCGGCTTATTCAGCCCATTTTATAACTTTGATCCCTTCAGTAACTCATTGCTGGGACTTGGGATGTTTGCCGGGGCCCTAATGTAAAAGAGCAAAGACATGATCTTGTATTTGATATCATTAATAACGATTCGATTATTTTTCGGCCTAAAAATAGTAAACTGGAAACATTCAGAGGAGGTGGTTGTTATAACAAATATGTTTAACCATAAAAGGAGGGGGTGATTGAAAGATTGGTTTCATCAATGATTCAAAGGAGGTGATGTAAATAGACCAAATTTCGATTGTTTTTTGGGGTATTATTCACCAAAAAAGATAGATACAGAATTTTAGGTTCAAGGAGGTAAGACAATGAAGAAAAATATCCTGATTTTTTGTATTTTGGTGATTGCGCTTATTCTTTGCTTCTCAAATACGGAAGCATACTACGGAGGGTTTTATGGCGGCCTCATGGGCCTCTATGGCGGCTACGGCCTTATGGGCCTCATGGGCGGTTATGGCATGTATGGAATGATGGGCATGTATGGAATGATGGGCATGTATGGAATGATGGGTGGCATGTACAGTCCGTTCAGTTTCTATAATATGTACTATCCGGTCCAGACTGGGGGCGGCCTGACCTATCAGGTGCCGTTCATGCAGATCGCGCCTCTCTTAGGTATCGCCGGGTTGTATAACCAGTTGTTCCCGAATTTGTTCAATCCTCAGCCACAACCTGCGCCTATTGTTAATGTGACCACTCCAGCTACTCAGTTTGTTACATTCCCCACGCCTGTTGGTATAGCGACGATTACCTAATTTTACTTTAATGATCTGGTAATTTTTTACTCAAATCAAGTGCAAAAAGATTTTTGAGCTATGAACGGCTGAACCACTTGCTGATGAAGCAATGGGTCCATGGAGAACGGGTTGCTTCAAGGCTATGAGCTTCGCTTCGATCCCTTCGGGAAACAGTAGTACTAGCCTTGAGCAGCCCAGTTCCCCATGTTTTTTTTATTGTGCAATCATCTAAAAAAGCTTATCAATGACATTCAAGGCTGGAATCAGTGGCAGGGGTATAATATGGATAGAAGTTCTGTTTATTAAGATTCTCTTACGAAGTATAATTTGAAATACATATTTTATACTTGACATTTCTTGGCTATTTGGTTATAATTACAAATAGAAAACAATTACAGGAAATGATACAAATGGATCGAAAAACCAAAGCGCTTTTTGAAGCAAAAGCAAGAATTTTAAAGGCACTGTCTCATCCGACCCGCCTTTTCATTATTGAAGAATTGTCAAGGGGGGAGCGATGTGTTCATGAACTCACCCGGATGATCGGAGATGATACGTCCACCGTGTCGAAGCATCTTTCCGTTCTTAAAAACAAAGGCATTATTCAGAATGAAAGACGCGGATACTATAACTTTTACAATCTGAAGATACCATGCATTTTAAGGTTTGAAGAATGTATTAATCACATTTTAAAAGCCAATGCCAGAAAACATTTGAAATTGGTTTTGAAAAAACCAAAAAAAATTTAAAAAATTTTGGTTTTTTGACCAATATTGCAATAGAATGTTGAAATACATACTAAGGAAAAAAATGATGATTCGGTAATTAGACAGCATAGGCAATCTATACTACATCCATCTGGCCAAATAAATCACTTCTGAAACCTTTGAAGGATTTTAGGCGCAGTATAGATCGTCTTTGTCATCTCCTGTTACTCATGGCTATAAATTCTTTGCCGGAGGTGTCATTGAACTATCGGATAATATTTAATAAGCAAAAAAGGGGAATAGGGCATTCCTCATAGTATATATCATTCTCGCTGGAATGTATTTTTAGTAAAATTCAATCTATATTATTGTGTGAAGACCTTGTAATCGTCGATAGCTTCTCATCATCAAATCAGTATATTTCGGCACCTTTTGCATGTGCTCCCTAGTCCCCCTCCCTTACTTCCTCATTGCACCGATGGTATATAAAAGTTGTGCTTGCATTAGCTATCTCTTTTGCTGTTAGTCCCATGAGTGATCTTGTTTGAAAAGAGAGGGCCATGAAAATACAGATCCTGGGCCTGGGTTGCCCTAAATTTAAAAGCCTTGTCGAAAACGCAAGGCTTGCGGCAGGGGAATTGTCCCTGGAATGTGAAATAGAAGAAATCACTGATATCATTGAAATCATGCGATTCCGCTCTGCATTACAGATACCTGCCCTTGCCATAGACGGCCAGGTCAAGATGGCAAGAAAAGCGGCAACGGTGGAGGAGATCAAAACGCTGCTCTTGCATTTTAAAAAAGAAGGGCTCATTAGCAATGCAGTTGAAAATTCGGCCATCCAGAAAGATGGCAAGGAGCAATAAAATGATCGGGAAAAGAGATTGGGGAAAAACGGGAACAATCAAAATCGTGTTCATGGCGATCCTTTTGGCCTTTGCGCTTGTTTCCATGTATTATTTTCACCAACTGGCTCACACATATGCAATTTCCATACATATCTTTTATATTCCGATCATCCTTGCCTGTATTTGGTGGAAGCGGAAAGGGATACTAGTGGCCCTTTTCCTTGGGTCAAATCTGCTTTTCAGCCACATGTTTTACAAACTGCATCCTGGAGAGGTGTTAACATCCGTCATGTTTGTCGTGGTTGCCCTCTTAATCTCTGAGCTGGGCAAACAGACTGCAAAGGCAGAGGAAGAAACCAAGGTCTGGCATGAAAATTTCAATCAGATCTTCGATGCTGCGGGAAACGGGTTGGTGGTCATCGATCGGGATTTTACTATCATGCAGTGCAATGAGGCCTTTTTAAATCTTACAGGTTTAGAAAAAGCCCAGGTCATCGGAAAAAAATGTTTTGATACCTTTCCTTGTATCTATTGTCATACCCCATCCTGCACCCTGAGTCAGATCCTCAACGGTAGGGGACGCGTCGAATGCGACACGGAAAAGGAGCGCGCCGACGGCACCAAGATATTTTGCATCCTAACTGCAACGCCTTTTTGGGGGCCTGGCGGAGAGATTGTCGGGATCGTGGAAGATTTTAAGAACATCACCGATCGAAAGGCCTCGGAGAAAGCCCTAAGTGAAAGCGAAGAGAGATACCGCTCCTTTGTGAAAAACTTTAAAGGCATCGCCTATCAAAGCAATATTAATTTTACACCGATCTTTTGCCACGGGGCTGTGAAGGACATCACAGGCTATTCGGAGGAGGAACTGCTTGCCGGAAATCCCCGCTGGGAACAGATTGTGCACAAGGAGGATCTACCCAAAATCATGCGCAGTTTCGAAAAATCATGCAAGGACCGGAACTGCATATGTGAAAGGGAATACCGGATATTTCGGAAGGATGGGGAGATCCGGTGGGTGGAAGAAATCATCCAAACCCTCTCCGAGGGATCAGGCCAACCCTCCTTGATCCAGGGGATTATTTATGACATAACCGAGAGGAAACAAACAGAAGAGACATTGAGAAAAACACAGGAAAGATTCCTGAGGGCACAAAAACTGGAGGCCGTCGGGAGGCTGGCTGGCGGCATAGCTCACGACTTCAATAACCTTCTCACCATCATCACAGGCAACAGCGGCCTTCTCCTTGACGAGCTTGAAGAAGGCCATTCTCTCCGCGGTGATATTACAGAGATCCATAGGGCAGGGGAGCATGCCTGTGCTTTGACAAGCCAGCTTCTGGCCTTCAGCCGAAGACAGATGCTCAAACCAAAGGTCCTGAATCTCAACAAGGTGTTATCCGAAACAGACAAGATGCTCCGACGCATTATCGGCGAGGATATTAAGCTACAGACCCTTCTCGCTCCTGAGCTCCTGCGCGTGAAGGCAGACCCGGGACAAATTGAGCAGATCGTTTTGAACCTTGCGGTCAACGCGCGCGACGCAATGCCTCATGGAGGCATCCTTACCATCAGGACGGAAAACGTGATCCTGGAGGAGGATGACTGCAGGGTCATGAATGAGGCCAGGCCCGGAAGGTTTGTCTGCTTGTCGATGGAAGACACAGGGAGAGGGATGGACAAGGAGACGCTCGGCAAGATCTTCGAACCCTTCTTCACCACCAAGGAACCTGGGGTCGGGACCGGGCTCGGCCTTTCAACGGTCTACGGGATCGTCAAGCAGCATGAAGGGTGGATACACGTCTATAGTGAACCGGGATACGGCTCCATATTCCATGTGTATCTTCCGGCTTTGGTCGGGAAAGAGCCGCTTAGAATGAAAAAACCCGTTTCACTGGAAAAATTCCGGGGT
>CP070700.1:695147-701042 GCA_020349865.1 Desulfobacteraceae bacterium | reverse complement strand
GATAATATCAAATATTAAATTTCCTTTTTAGCATATCCACTGCGCTCATATTGATGAACAAGCAATTCACAATATTCCTCAATTCTATCATTGTATAATTCTTCGATAGTTCGTGCAATACGTACATGGATCGCTTTGCGCCTTTGCTTTAGTATACTATCGTAAGCTACCTCCTGAGTGAGCGCATGCTTGAAGATATACTCTAATTCCGGGTAAAGGGCTTTTTCATAAAGGATTTCCAGCCCAACCAACTTTTTCAGTAGATCCCTTAGCTCATCTCCCAATTCTGTAATGCTTTTTAGGATCCGAAAAGCAAAATCCCTCCCTATAACGCTTGCTACCTGCATTGTCCGTTTGAGTTCATCATTCAAACGGTCCATTCTTGCGGCCAATACGGTCTGAACTGTACCGGGGATTTGCAACTGATCGATAGGCCGATTGCAAATAAATCGATCTCCAGCCTTTACTATCTCTCCTCGGTCGCGAAGTTCTTGTACAATCTCCTCAATAAAAAAAGGATTGCCGCCGGTCTTTTCCACAATCTTTTGCTCAAGTTCCGAATCTAATGCCAAACCTCCCAGTTTATTATGCACAAGATGAATAGAATATTTGGAACCGAGAGACTCCAGGTGCAGTCTATGATAATATGAACTTTTTGCCCATGGCGGTGTACATTCCGGCCTGTAGGCTGTAAGCATCAATATCGGATATTCTGGGATGCAACGTGAAAAATAGGCAAAGAATTCCTCGGAGATCTTGTCTATCCAGTGGACGTCCTCCAAAAAAAGGACTAATGTTTTTTCCTGGGTTAAGGCCAGAAGAAGATCTTTCACCGCTTCAAACATCCCGAACTTGCGTCCATCCGGTTGGAGGTTGTTGAATACAGGGTCATCCACCTTATAAGAAAGCAGGTTCCGGTAGAAAGGGATCATAGGCGTGCGGCTTCCAGTAGCCTTCATCTCGATTCGATTCCCAGCTTCTTCTTCATTCATTTCTTCTTCGATCCCAAAAGACGCCTTTACAACATCAATCATGGGAAGAAAATTGATATTCCCACCATATTGGATGCATACACCGGTAAGAAACGTCACTTGGTCACCAAGAGCCTTTTGCAGCTCATAGACGAGTCGGCTCTTGCCAACCCCTGCCACACCAACCACATCTACAATTTGAGCCTCACCATTGTTCGCCCTTTTGACCTGTGCCAGAAGAGTTTCCATCTCATCGTGGCGTCCAACGAGTTCAGTGACTCCCTGGGCAAGACCAGCCTCAAATCGTGTTCGGACGCCTCTCCTCTCGGCAATCAGACAGTACAGGGATTGTAGCTCAGCCTTACCCTTTAAAGGTATCTCTCCTACCGGATCTATTTGAAAATAATCCTGGATTAAATTCCGGGTTTCTTGACTTATATATATTTCTCCTGGCTTTGCGGTCTGTTGAATACGGGCAGCAAGGTTAGTTGTATCCCCAATGGCAGTATAATCCATCCGAAGATCATGTCCGATTGAGCCCACTATTACAGGTCCTGAGTTAAGGCCAATCCGCATCATAAACTCCACTCCAAAATCCTGTTTCAACCTTTCTCTAAAAGAATTGAGAGCTTTCTGAATAAGTAATGCCGCATGGCACGCCCTTTTTGCGTGATCCTCATGAGTTACAGGAGCACCAAATAGGGCCATTACCCCATCCCCAGTGAATTGATTGATTGTGCCTTCATACTTATGAATCTCATCCATCAAGATTTTAAAGCATTCATCCATGATCTGATGGACTTCTTCTGGATCAAGCTTTTCAGCCATTGCTGTATAATTTGCTACATCCGCAAACAGAACTGTAACCAGCTTTCGTTCGCCTTCCATGGTGCTGCGGGTGGTGAGAATCTTATCAGCCAAGAATTTCGGTGTGTAGGATTGGGGTTTGGAGTAGTCGATGGAGGAGGGTTTTGGGGGTTTTGTTAAATCATAACCACATTCTTTGCAAAATTGACTCCCATGTCGATTGGCTATCCCACATTCGACGCAGATAATTTCCAATTTACTGCCACATTTATTGCAGAATTTAGCATCAGCCTCATTCTCAAATTGGCAAGTTGGGCATATCATTTTATCCTCCTTTAGGATCAAGCCCAATTACTCAAAGAAATCAGCCAGTCACCATCATATATTGGGTCAATCTCACTTTAGAAAAAGGTGTAATGCATGTCACCCATTCCTTTTTTAAAGATTTTTTACGGTTCAAATACGATCGGAATTGCATCATCGGAAGATACACGATCTTATTAATATTGGTGTGGGTGAAGCGGTAAGCCAAATAAGATATTTCTATCAGAATACTATCATTGTTTAAAGTTGTTTTTTTGATAGACTACTTGCCATATCATGGATTTAGAATAACCCTCATTTAGTTATAACTACCAGATGAAGCATCAAAAATACAGAGACTTTCCATTTCCCAAATTAATCATAAGGGTGAAGAGAGAAATCTGACTCTGACTTTTTAACTGCGCAGTGACCTCTACGAAAGCCTCCCAAGTAATTGAAATGCCATAACCGTTGCATCTTCCCGGTCAGTCAGACATATCACAGGTTTTTGAATCGGTTGAAATGCTGATGTATTGGTAAGGTATCATAGGTTAGAAGAAATCTAAAAATTGAGATATTGAATTATTAAAGAGCGTCCCGCTTTCATTATTTAAAGGGAACCGTATAGGGATGCGAACTCAAGAAGGTGGTAAAATCAGGCTTTACAAACGCCGTTGGAAGGTTGTACGTCTATTTGCCTGGCTACAGAATTTCAGGCGAATAGTGGTTCGATACGAATATTGTCCCGAGAACTTTCCTGGCATGGTTCAACTCGGATGTGCCATCATCCTTTTACTTTATTTTTGAGATCGGTTGTATTGTAAAATTTTAATTCTTGATTTGAAATGTGCTTCTCTGTTTTGGGGGACAAACTTGTCTGAACTGCGTCCATAACCAGGCTTATTCACCAAGAATTATTTTTTAGACCTCAAAAAATCACTTTGTTATACTTACTAATAAGTAATGATCGTTAATTTTTAGTACAAATCTCGACAAAAAGTATCAGGATATACATTCATTCTTTATCAGAACTCCGCGGAAACATGACCAAGCGTAACTTGTGTTTCCACCAGTGGGCACCTTCAGAAACATTTAATTTTTTTTCTGACTATGATCAAAGATTCGAAAGGGGGGCTTACCAATGAAAAAGAGATGTCTTTTCGTGGCCTTTGCCATTTTTTTGGGATTTTGCGCACCAGCATTCGCTGATAAGGCACCGGAAGAGTTGCTCAAGGCAGTCGTCAAAATACGGGCCATGATACCAGCAGAAGCTCGTACAGCGGTCATACTCGGGACAGAACGCGAAGGCCATGGTGTTCTAATCGACTCAAAAGGGCTCATTCTCACCACCGGTTATATTATTCTTGAATCCGAGACGATTGAAGTGACAGGGCCAGAAGGGAAAAAGTTCGAGGCGGCTTTTGTAGGCTACGACTATGCCACGGGTTTTGGTATCTTGCGAACCGACGAGCCTCTAAATGTAGAACCGATAAAGTTAGGCCGGTCTTCAACGGTCAAAGTAGGCGATCCGGTCATTATAGCGGGCTATGGAGGAGCGGCATCCGCCATTGGGGCCCGGGTTGTTGCACGCAGGGAGTTCACAGGATACTGGGAGTACCTGCTCGACAATGCCATCTACACATCTCCCCCCTATGCCGATTTTGGGGGCGCGGCGCTCATAAGCCCTGAGGGTCGTCTCCTAGGAATTGGATCCCTTTTCACCCAGTTAGCCATTCAGGGGCTTGGTTCCCTTCCTTGTAACGTTTTCATTCCTATCGACCTTCTCCCGCCGATTCTGGAAGACCTGATTGCAGTTGGTCACCCAAGGAAACCAGCAAGGCCATGGTTAGGTATCAACGCGGAAGAAGCCCATGGCCGTGTTTTCATCACCCGCAGTACCTCTGGCGGTCCTGCTGAACGGGCAGGGCTTCGCCCCGGGGATCTTATTCTCAAGGTGAACGGAAAGGCGGTGGACGGGCTTTCGGATTTTTACCGGAAAGTCTGGGCCCTCGGTAGTGCAGGTGTAGAGGTCACTTTGGCCATTCTCAGGGGGACGGAGATCCGAGACCTCACGCTGAGCACGAGCGACCGCTCCAAATTTTTCCAGTTAAAGACCAAAAAGACGATATAGCGTTAATAGTAAAGGTTTGGCTCCAAGTACTTAGCGATGTGATCGGATCAGGACCGTTTCATCTATAAAAAAACTTTGTAAGATCAAACGAAGACATGTAAACCGAACTTTTCGTTTACCACTTACTCCCAAAATATCGTGTGTTTTGCGGAAGCCCTGTCGTAGATAGCATCTTTTTTTACCGACAATCCTGACTCAGAATCAGGACGATTATTGCATCAATCACAGCTGGCCATCCAAATTCAGGAAAAACATTCGCCCATTCGTTTTTAATTTAGGACTAATCTAACGACGGTTTTTAGAATAATTGCTTTACCATTCATCCTCATTAAGTTGAAATACTTCTTCATTATCGAATCCTTCAGGCATTTTCAATAACTTCTATCTTCTGGAGGAGACATAGTGATAGCTGAAATAATGCAGACATTGCAATCAAGAATCTCTTTTACGGTTTTCACTGGCAACCCTGATTTTTTGTTTCCCCTTCGGCTGAAGTCAGACATATCACAGGTTTTTGAGGTGGATGATATTTTAGTCTTATCTGAAGCTATCACAGCTCTGAGCGGCGGCGACTTGAAGAAAAAAATGGGTATCTTTTGTTCTGCTCCGAGTTCAGTTTTCTTATCGTTATGTGTAAGTCTGAGGACCGAAATTTTCCTTTGTTTATTATGACAATACTTGAAAGCTGAGGGCTCCAAGTCACAGTAAACGCAGCCTTAGCCTTTCGAGTGGTGAGTTTAGATATCACAGGTTTTTTTGGCCCTTAATTCCATAAGATAAGTTGGAGATACATGGATTTTTGAAAACGCTCATTTATTACAGATATACACCTTGTATTCACACTTTCGTGATTTTATTCACAACCACATTTTTTTTCTAAAATGACCACAGCGCTTCTATTGCAAAGACTCAAGGGCCTCATTTGCCTGTTTTAGGTAAACTTCCGCTTCACATTCTTCAAAGACCTTAATCGCTTTGGAGATGCATTCTCTGGCTTGAGCGGTTCGTTTCTTGGCTTTGTGCAGTAATCCAAGATCCATATAGGCCTGTCCCAGGAGCCCTTTGGCTCCGATCTCCTTTGCCATCTCAATTGCCTTGTTGAAATGCGCTTCTGCTTTTTGACTCGAAAACGGAATATGCTTAACTATAAAACCGATATTTTTGATTTTGACAGGCAGGCTAAACTCATCATTCTTAAGCACAATCTGTAAATAAAAAGTTCCGAGTATATAATCTGCCATAATACAGGAAAACTTTCGCTCATTTTTAAGAAATAATCGTTGTGCATCTTCAACCATTTTTAGGCCAGACTTCAACTCGCCCTTTAGGAGCAGTACACCTCCCAGCATTGCATGTGCTGGCGTTCCAATGGATTCGGTGTCAAATTTTTCGCTATAGTCTACGATTTCACGTAGGATGGCTTCCGCCTCCTGTAAACGTCCGGTTAAGGTGTAGGTCATACCCAGAAGGAGTCGGGGGATATGGTAATAGTACGGATCGCCTGAAACTTGGGTCGCCCTCATAAAACAATCAATGGCCGTTTGAAAATCACCTTTCGTAAAATAGCCCAGTCCTTTAATGTAATGTCCCATGACCTGGCTTCGGATGCTTGAATACTTAAGGCCGAAATCCACCAGCCTCATGCCAGCTTCAATGCATTTTTGGCCTTCGCCTTTTATCCAG
>CP070700.1:690689-695047 GCA_020349865.1 Desulfobacteraceae bacterium | reverse complement strand
TAACTCAGGAGGCGTATATGGGAGCGGTAAAGACATTTTACGAGAAGATACTGCCTGACATGGCCTTAAACTTTGTTATCCTTACAGCAAAGAACCTCCTTGAGAGACAAACGGTGAGATCGGCCGTCAAGGGTGAGGTCAGAAAGATCCTCACGGGAAGCCGTGAAAAGCCATATGAAACGGTACCCACGGTTGAATATTATGCCGACAAGATCATGGAGGCATTGAACGATAAGGGCATTTACCCGAAAAGGATCTGCATCGATGGCCTGCCCGGAACCGGAAAAAGCACCCTCGGAAGGGCCCTGGCAGAGAGATGCAACCTCAAATGGAGGACATTGTATTGGCAAGAGTTAAGAGGGGCCTATCCCTTCAAGGAAGGTAGAATTTACGAGAATATACGACTTATCAGGACCCAGGACATGGAAGATTTCGATATCGTTATCTATATCGATTGTCCAATGGAAGAGGCGAAAGATAGGGTGATCACGCGGGACAGGAATGGTGCCCTTGCCGATGTGGTGGACTTTTCCAGGTTGAAAAAGATTGGAGACACTGCCTTTGAGATGCTCGATGGAGAGGAGATAAAGATAGAGGGGAGTCCTATCAGGATTAAGCAAAGACCTCAAGAAGGCTACAGTGATATTGAAAGACTGAAAACCCGTTTGCGAGAAAAGGGAATCGATGTAGAGGGATTTTCAAAGGAGGAATTGTTCTTTATCTATTGTTATGGAAAACCTCAGAGTGGATTGTCGCCCTATGTCAAATTAGGGGCCTATAATAATGAAATTCTGTCAGGGATTTATGACGCACTGGCGAGATCCCTTGCTAAAAGGTTTCTGACCTGAGGAATAGGGGTTTCAAATGCCAGCCAACTTCAACCTTTAACAGGCCCCCCCATTCAGTCGAAGAGTCTCAAGTGGCGAAGTAATCCGATAAATGCCATCCCCTTGGAATGATGGAATATTGGAATAATGGGTAGAAAAGATGAAAAGCTCAATTCTTATTATCAAGAATTCCTTTGAACCCATTACTCCATCACTCCATCACTCCGATATTCTCCCCTTACCTGAATATTCCCCTTATTTTCCTCCACACCCCCTTTCCCAACACGCCTGTGCGGCCCATCTTGTCTCCCAATCTCAATATCCTCTGGATAAGCTCCAAGATGTCTCGATCTCCTGCCCAGTGTCTTTCCAGGATTTCGGGATTGCAGGTGTTCACCAGGGAGTTTAACACATAGGCACCCAGGGCTATATCATCCGCAAAACCGATGAAACCTGTCAACGCCTCCGGCACCAGGTCGAAGGGTGACACAAAATATGCAACGGCAGCTGCCAATTTTGCCCTTTCCTTGACTGGCACCTCGCTGTCCATAGCAAGCTTACAAAGGAGATGAAAAATGTCAGGGGCGAACATCAAATATTCCGCCCATGTGCTGGTTGAGCCATTCTTGGTGCTTAACCACTCCCTCATCCTGAATCTCAGGTTTTGATAAAAATCGTAGCTCTTCTGGTCCATAGAACCCCCGTTTTGTTCCCTAAATCCTGAAATTCGTGCTTTTTGTGTTAAAAAACCTTCATTACGGTTGATAAGCCTTTGCAAAAATTAAATCCGAATATCGAATTTCGAAACTCGAAACAATATCGAATGACAAAAATTCAAATATCTAAACGGTTAGGGTTTTCGCCCGGGCGATAAAACCACTCGGGTCAAGACAAAAAGCGCAACCCCGGCGGCGACGGTACCCAGCCCGGATAATACCCTTTTTACCTGCTGGCTCTTCTTCTTTCCCGTTGCACAATATGTGGCAAAATGCTCGCAGTTATTCCATATCATGGAATAGCTTCCATCCGAGAGTTGCTCTCTTGCGATGTTGATAGTTTCGGAGGCAGGGAGCCTCTGTTTATAATCTCGCCGTCTGAGTATTCCATCTTTCAGGAACCTGGACAGATCTGTTTCATGAACCACTGGGTCTATCTTTTCTCTTATTGAACCGGCGAAATGAATAACCTTTCCATCGCCCATGTAGATCCCGTGGTGAGTATAAAACCTGCCTTTCCGCTTAACATATATATGATCACCAGGCAAGAGATCCGTTTCTGTTAGACCCGCTGATCTTGAGCGATCTGTTTTCATCTCCAAGGCCTGTTCAACCCCCTCATGGGTGAGTGTCTCTTTCATTTACGCCTCACCTTCCCATGGCGCAGGGGCCCTCCTGTTTTTTCCATCCTGGCCTTACCACCTCGTACAGCAGCTTGGAAATTCGTCCCTCATCGTTTATGCCAAAAGAGCGTTATGCTTGAGGGACGCTTCGCTTGAGGCAAAAGGCAAGGATCTTATTCTTTTAGCCTCCAGCCTCAAGGCCTGAAAGGCCGATCCTCAAGTCGCGAATACTTTCGGGACGCTCCTTAAGCGAAGCGGTCTTTTTAACGCACTACGACCAGACATAGACCGCCTCCACCCGATTGCCTCTACCCTGGTAGACAAGCTCTTGGCACAAAGAACGGAGAAGCGGAATACCACGACCACCTAATGTGATGTTCTCGGAAAGCGGTGGGAGGCCCTTGCGGCAATCAAGGCCGGGCCGCCGACTTCAACAGGCACCACAATTGTTCGACCTGTGCAGCTAGAGTTATCAATGATCCCGATAGGAAAAATCCCTCCCGGTCCTTCAAGCTAATAAGGGCAGGGTAAGGGGGATTCATTGAGTCTACAGATTTCTGTTATTCGATGTTGAACAATCTGTCAAAATTGGCCGTTTTCAATATGTTTTTCACGCCGGGACCAAAATTAACGATATCTATTGCTGCACTATCGCCACCTGAGCGCTCCCGGAGCATTAATAACATGCCGAGGGCGGAACTGTCCACGTACTCGACTTCGGCCATATCAACAACGCATTTTGAAACGGAATCCAGTTTATCCTTGTACGCCTCGCCAAAATCCTTGTAAGTGATGATATCAAAACGGCCGGTGATGTTGATGGTTAGAATCCTTCCGTCTTTAGAGATCTGTCTTTTAACCGCCATATAATCTATCCTCCAAATTAATTTATGCCCTGGAAAATGATATTGTTCCTAAGCAGTTCGATGGTCTGCTGTGTAGACAAACTTTTCACATCAAGATGCCACAGGCGGGTTTGCGGGTTAGCCTATAAGAAGTCTTTCACTTTTAATAATAGGTTCGCAATAGGTATGCCAATCAAGTCCAGTACTTTTCAATAATAGATCTGGCTCTTTCCCTTCAAGCCCCAAGAAGGCTGAAGGGTTTATTTCGTCTTGGAAAACCACGTCCTCCGGGCGTGGTAAGAGTTCTTTGGCTTTGCCTGGAAGCGAGGAACTCTGAAATAGCAGACACCATGAGCCCCCTCTGGGGGCAAATCAAAGCCACGTCCTCCGGGCGTGGATTCTTTACTTCTGTCTCAACATCAAGGAGACCTCCATCCTGTTCTGAGTCTCCTTAAACACATTGCGGGTCTGCTTGAGTACTGATTCATACCCCTTCAGGTGAGGCAACTTAACATCTCTATCACTTGAAATTTTTTCGAGCCCTGTTTTAATATCATTAAGCCGCTTAATCACCATTGTCTTTTCACCCTGTATGTCATTTAGCTCATCTTTCAAGCTATCTTTGAGATTTGAGCTTGATTCTTGATCCTCTCTGGTCGCCTTTATCTGGAGATGCAAATTGTTCGCTTCTGCCATTAACAAATCCCTTTTTGATTCTAACTCTTCTACGTTTTTGGAAGACCTCTTTACTCTCTTCTCTAATGATACTAAGGATGCCTCAGTTGAGGAAATGGCTATATTTATTCCTTCGAGTTGACCTGTCAGGAGCTCTATCTGAGTCTTGAGTCTGCCATTTTCTACCTCCAAGAATGTCTTCATATTTTCCAGTTCCCGCAGCTCCCTGAGCTCGTCTACAATGTGCTCATATTCTTCATCATCCATATTGCGTTTTTCCGGGGAATCTTTGACTTCTTTGGCATCTCCCATGACTTTTTCCTCCGCCTTCCAAGGGTTTATTATGGGCTCACTCGAAGGATCTACAATGATCCATCTGGATGAAAAGGCCTGCAAATATCGAACAAGCCTTTGCTATCCTGACATTGGGGGCTTGGAGTAATGGAGTAATGGAAAGAAAAATAACCAACACTCCAGCACTCCAATACTCCAATAAATTCAAGCCGTTCAATCCTGAATAGCCTTGACCTTACGGCTCACCCAACGCCAGTCAAATTGTCTTGGAGACTAATGTTACTACGTATCCTTTTTCCCCTTACCCGTGCCCTCGTAAAAGGACCTTTTCGCCTGACGCTTTTTATCAGAAATGGCGGAATGAAGCTCAGCCACTGC
>CP070700.1:681333-690589 GCA_020349865.1 Desulfobacteraceae bacterium | reverse complement strand
CGTGGATATCTCTTTCAGAAGGGCCGCAAAAACCTGCCTCATTCCATTGAACGGCAGATTGGCCTTAAAACTCAACCCAGGACACCCCCATAAGACAGACTCCTTTATAACAGTAGTGCTCTCTGCCTGCTACACGCCCCTGTACAAGGCCAAGGGGGCGTTCGACGAGCTTTTAAGAATTTGTGTTGCGGCCCTTCTGAAAGAGATATCCACGGCCCGATAATCCAATGATGATTTTTTCAAAGCGCTAAAGTGTTACGAATTTTAACAAATTAGCTTGAAGATGTTTTTTGCGAATCGAGTGCGATTTCAAGGACTTCATCCATCTTGTCGGCCAAATTAAAGGTCAACTTGTTTCTGACTTTTTCGGGAATTTCATCCAGATCATTCTTGTTCCCTTGCGGCAGTATGATCTGCTTGATACCGCTCCGGCTTGCAGCCAGGACTTTTTCCTTTATACCACCAACGGGAAGCACGGAACCCCTAAGAGTCACTTCACCGGTCATGGCAAGTTTGGGCTTCACCGGTCTGGAGGTCAAAAGAGAAGCCAAAGCAGTGAGCATGGTCACCCCTGCTGAAGGCCCATCCTTCGGGATTGCCCCGGCCGGGACGTGAATATGAAGATCGTGGTCTTTGTAGAAATCTTCGGAGATACCTAAATTTTTGCCTTTGGATCTTAGATAACTAAGGGCTGCCTGGGCCGATTCCTTCATGACATCGCCCAGTTGGCCCGTGAGGACGAGGGATTTATTCCCCGGCATCATAGTGGCTTCCACAAACAGAATATCTCCACCAGTAGGGGTCCATGCCATGCCCGTGGCCACTCCGGGCATCGAGGTCCGCTTGGCCAAATCGTGTGTAAATTTGGGGTTACCCAGAAACTCTTTAACCTGTTTGTCCGTGATAATGAATTTACCTGTTCCTCCTTCTGCAACTTTCCTGGCCACGCCTCTGCAAATACTGCCGATTTCCCTCTCCAGATTCCTGACACCGGCCTCACGGGTGTATTCCCTGATGATCTTCCTGATAGCCGGTTTTCGAAAAGATACCTGCTTGTGTTTCAGCCCATGTTCTGAAATCTGTCTGGGTAAGAGGAACCTGGTGGCAATGTTGGCCTTTTCGTCCTCGGTGTAGCCGGCCAGTTCCAGGACTTCCATTCTGTCGCGGAGCGCGGCCGGAATGGGGTCCAACTGGTTGGCCGTACAGATGAAGATGACCTGAGAAAGATCGAATTCCAATTCAAGGTAATGGTCCGAGAAGGAAAAATTTTGCTCAGGATCAAGGACCTCCAGCAGGGCTGAAGAAGGATCACCCCGAAAGTCAGTTCCCGTCTTGTCAACTTCGTCCAGCATGAAAACGGGGTTATTGGAACCGGCCTTTTTGATCCCGCTAATGATCCTGCCAGGCAGGGCGCCCACATAGGTGCGACGGTGACCCCGTATTTCAGCTTCATCCCGTATGCCGCCCAGGGACATCCGGAAAAATTTTCTACCCAGGGCCCTTGCAACTGAACGGCCCAGGCTGGTCTTACCGGTTCCCGGAGGTCCCACAAGACAGAGTATCGGTCCTTTATGTTCGGGATTCAATTTGCGAACTGCCAGATACTCCAGTATCCTTTTTTTTATCTTTTCGAGATTGTAATGATCCTTGTTTAAGACCTGTTCAGCCTCCGTTATGTCAAGGTGGTCCTTTGTACTCTCCTTCCATGGGAGTTCCCGGATCCAATCCAGGTAAGTCCTCGATACCGTATACTCAGGTGAGGCAGGATTCATCTTCGAGAGTCTTTCGATCTCCTTATCGGTAGCCTTTCTAACAGCCTCTGGAAGGTCTTTTTCTTTCAACTTTTCTTTCAGCTCTTGTATTTCAGTGGGCTCTCCCTCATCTATGCCGAGCTCTTTTTGTATGGCCTTTAGTTGTTCCCTGAGGTAATACTCGCGCTGTGTTTTGTCGATACCTTTTTTGACCTGATCCTGTATCTTCCGTCCCGTTTTTTGTAAGTCGAGCTCTTCATTCAGGAACAGGGTCAGCTTTTTTAAGCGATCCCTTATGTCCACACAATTCAGGATTTCCTGTTTTTTATTACGTTCAAGGTTGAGCGTTGACACGATCATATCCGCCAATGGGCCGGGCTGATCGACATCGCGGGCGAGCTGAACCAATTCGTCAGGAATATGGGGAGAAAGGTCAACAATAAGTTTGAAAAGACTAAGTATGTTGCTCATCATGGCGTTGATTCGCTTGCCGGAGTGCCCCACTTCTTTCAGTTTCTTGACTTTGGCTTGCAGGTAAGGTTCACGGGAAACAAGCTCAAGTAGTGCTACCCTTGAGATCCCCTGAACAACCACTAAAGTGCTTTCCTCCTTTTTTGAGAGTTTAATAACCTGTCCAAGCGTTCCCACTCTGTGAATATCCGCCGGACCTTCGATTTTTTTGTCTGGCTCTTTAACCATTACCGCAACAAACAGTTTGTCTTTCTGAAGTGCGTCGTCGATAAGCTTTATATACTTCTCGTCTGTAATCATTAATGGAATGACCATTTGGGGAAAAATAATCGAGTCCCTGACGGGAAGAACCGGTAATATTTCAGGCAATCTTTTGTTTATCTGATTCATGTATTTCTCCTTGCGCTTTGCCTATTCTGGGCCGCGCTTCAGGGTTTCAGCATAACAGGGATACTGTGCGGTTTTTTCCGCTTTTTCATGCGGACGGTCAAAAGGCCTTCTGCATAAGAGGCTTCAATCTTATCTTCATCAATCACCGTGGGGACGCGAAAAACTCGTTCAAAATCGCCGTGGCCCATTTCAAGTTGATGATATCGCGCAAGGGTGCCAGGAGGAATGCTGTGCGCCCTTTTTCCCTCAACGCGGAGATGATTTTTATAAAAGGACACTGCAACCTGATCTTTTCTGACTCCTCCAAGATTCACGATAAGAATAATCTCATTTTCTGTTTCATACATATCTGCCTCTGGGGTCCAATTGGTGTCAGAAGGTGACAACACAGGCCTGTTTAAGTGCATCATTTCATCCATTAGATTTTGGACCTTGTTTCGGAAGTCGCCAAGGCTACGATCGAACTTGACTTTAATTAAATACATGGCAGTTCCCCTGCTAATTTATCTGACCTTTGAATCATCCACTGACAAGTTAACATGGTTTAAAATAATCATCTATGAGATGTAGTAAAGGCATTGGAATTTTTTTAAAATAGAAAAGGGTCTCATGAAAAAGATGTTGAGTCAGCCGTAATGTCCTGGGTGGAGAGGATTAGGTTGAGTGGGAAGTCATACGTCATAGCTAGTCTCCCTCCAGAAATGGCCCTTTTTGTCCGAACGCTTCGCGAGGACTCCCCACGCCTTCGGCGCGGGTCCCCCGTTTCACAATCTCGGCGTCAATCTGCTGGATTCCTTGTGCGACGTACTACAGTACGTCTCCGCGTAATCCCTTGATTTTCTTGATCTTGTAAAAGATTGCTCATTTCTTAATTGGACACTTGATAGTGCCTGTATTCGATTTATGGAAGGGCACTAGCTGCATTCGGACCTTGAAATATCTTATAAGGGTCCCACCTCAGGTATTCCTTTCTCCTTTACCTTACGCCATGGTCTTTCCGGACCAAACTGCTCGTCACACCAGCGGGTTCCCTGGTTCAACCTTTCCTCAAAAAGCCGGCGATAGGCCTCCAGGTCTTCCCCCTGAGTGGCATGCGGGATCCATATGGGTTCAGCAAAATAAATGACACCCCGGGCAAAGGGTTTGGGGACAAGCTGGCGGTCCCAGCTATTGAAGATCCAGCATCGGTCTGCTCCCCAAACTACAGGAATAAGAGGTGCCTGTGCGTTTCGTGCCATGACTACCGAGCCCATTTTGGCTACCCTTGCGGGGCCCAGGGGGCCGTCCGCAAGCATACCGCCGCTTTCACCCTGACGTATCCTTTGTGTCAGTTCTTCCAGGGCCTTGCGACCTCCTCGCGTTGATGAGCCGCGAACACCCTTAAAGCCAAGCAACCCCGCAACCCTCTCGCCATATTCTCCATCCCGGCTCTGGCTGATCATTATGGTCACGTTACGGTTGCGCAGGTGAAGATAGTGATAAGCAAGCCTCTGATGCCATGTGGCATAGACCGCTCTCCCTCCCGATTGGCTAAGGGCCTCTTCAACCTTTTCTTTTCCCTCCATTTTAATAACACGGCATGAAAGCATCAGAAGTTTGATCAACAAAGCGGCCAAAGGAGGGAGTGCCCTCAAAAGAATGGGGTCATACCAGCGTAACCGAATTTTTTCAGGGGATTTTGATTCCATCTTTCTCAGTCCTGGCAGTGAATTTTAGACCATCTGCTCTTGTAAGGCAAAACTTCGGATATTCTAAGTCCCATTGATTCTCTTTGAACATCCTCTTCCTTTTGGCTGTATCAACGCACACACTGTGCTTCTGATACTTATATTATTTCGCAAACTTACTCAAGAGGGGTAGGGCGAGGGTTTTGGGTTTAAGCGGGGGCGCATTGTTTAAGGGGAAGGGAACAAGATTACGATTAATGGTTATTTATGGTTATTATAAGTCCTGATAAGTCAAAATTAAAAAACATATTGACAAAAACCAACCGTTATGCTTAAAAGATGCCCTAATTCTTTACAAGAGTTCTGGCGGTTAAGAAAAACACTTAAAGATGAAGTTTCCTTTAATCGGTAGTATTAGCCTTCTGTCAGATCTAATCATAGCAATACCGGATGAACCTGATTTTCTGAAGATACAAAGGAGGAAGGTATAGTGAAGAAAAGTGTAATGTGGATTTTAGCTGTAATTTTTGCGATGTGCGTGGTTCCCGGGACAACCATGGGTGCTGATAAGGTCCTCAAGATGTCCACAACAACGAGCACGGAGAATTCCGGACTGTTGGATGTACTATTGCCTGAATTGGAAAAAGATACAGGTATAAAGGTTAAAGTCATTGCCAAGGGCACTGGTGCCGCAATCAGAGACGGCATGGACGGAAATGTGGATATTATTTTCGTTCATGCAAAGGCGAGAGAAGAGAAGTTTGTTCAAGATGGTCATGGGGCGTATCGATTGGGCGTAATGCACAACGACTTTGTGATTCTCGGCCCTGCCGGCGATCCTGCCATGATTAAGGGGATGTCTGAGGCAGCGACTGCGCTGAAGGCCATTGCTGGGGCCAAAGCAAGATTTGTTTCCAGAGGAGATGACAGTGGGACCCACACCAAGGAACAGGCATTATGGAAGGCCACAGGATTACCCCTCAAGACAGTGACCACCGAGATCGTCAAAAAGGGGAAAAAACGAAGTGTCTCCTTTCAACATCCTGAAGGACTTGGTCAGTGGTACCATTCAATCGGGCAGGGAATGGGTAAAGCCTTGACCTATGCTGAGGAGAAGCAGGCATATATCCTCGCTGATCGCGGGACTTATTTGAAATACAAATACGGTCGAAAGCAAGGCCTTGACCTCGATATCCTGTGCGAAGGCGACCCTAAGTTTCATAATCCTTACGGGATTATTCCCATCAACCCTAAGAAGTATTCCCATGTGAAATTTGAGTTGGCGGATCGCTTTGCCAAGTGGCTGGTTTCAGAAAAGGCCCAAGCAATCATTGCCAACTATAAAATCCAAGGACAACAGGCCTTTTTCCCGGATGCTGTCCCTGATGCCAAATAGAACTCCTGGGGTCAAAACGAGTGCCAAGGTACTGCTGAGGGCAGAAAATAATTTACATCTGATAACGTGAACTATAGTCATTGCGAGCGACTGAAGGGAGCGACGCAATCTCATAGATAAACTCATTTCAGAAATTGCGGAGCCTGCCCCAGGCCTGGCTTGAGATTGCTTTGTCATCCCGCAAGATGCGGGACTACTCGCAATGACAATTCAGAAGCAATCTATATTTGAGCCCCCTTGGAAAATGAAAGAGTGTTCCTATGGATTTCCTTATTGACAGCCTTCTTTCAGCATTGCTGCTCATTTGTTCGATGGACCCTGAGTTGCTCGTGATTATTCAGGTTTCACTAAAGGTGAGTGGTACTTCGACGATTATTGCAAGCGTGGTCGGGGTTCCAGCAGGGTTTATCATTGCATTCCAGAACTTTCGCGGCAAACGTTTGCTCATCACCCTACTCAACACCTTATTGGCTCTGCCAACTGTAGTGATTGGTCTGTTTGTTTATGCTTTTTTATCCAGGAGAGGCATCTTTGGGGCGTTCGACCTCCTCTACACTCAAAAGGCGATAACTATCGGCCAGGTGATCCTTATCGTGCCCATTGTTACCACCTTTACAATCTCTGCCATCAGCCGAATCGACGACCGTTATAGAAAGACCGCTTTGACTCTCGGAGCCAACGTATTTCAGACAGCATGGGTAATTTTTCGAGAAGCCCGCTTCGGAATCGTGGCCGCCATCATCCTTGCGTTCGGGAGGGTTATCGCTGAGGTAGGTATCAGCATGATGCTGGGTGGGAATGCCAAAGGGTTCACACGGACTATGACTACAGCAATGGCCCTGGAGTACGACAAGGGTGAGTTTGTGTTGAGTGTCGCACTGGGGATCGTCCTTCTTTTAGTGAGTTTTGGGGTAAACGTTTGTTTCAACTACCTTCAGGGAAAGGCAAGGGAATAACAGGCATGCTTTACGAACTGAAGAATCTGAAGAAGACCTATCACCAGCGGCATGTGCTGGATTTGGATGGTCTTCGCCTTGAAAAAGACATGGTTCTGGGGCTCCTGGGGCCCAATGGCGCAGGAAAAACCACGCTTTTGGAGATTCTGGCGTTTCTGGCCAGACCAAGTTCCGGTGAAATCTGGTTTGAAAGAGAAAAAGTTGATTTCAGCGGCGGTAAACTGATGGACCTGAGGAGAAAGGTGGTGATGGTCGAGCAACAGCCCATTCTGTTTACAACAACGGTCTCAAAGAATGTGGAATTTCCCCTCAAGATTCGAAACATACCCAAAGTGGAGCGGGAGAGGGCCGTTGGGGAACTGCTGGAACTTGTAGGAATGGGAATGTTCAAAAATGCAAGCGCTCACAGACTGTCGGGGGGCGAAACCCAGCGAATCGCTATCGCCCGGGCCCTTGCCTGTTCTCCGGAAGTTATCCTTTTGGACGAACCCACTGCGAGTGTAGATGTGGAAAACCAGATCACTATTGAGCGGATCATACAGGAGATTAATCGCACAAAAGGCATTTCCGTGATTTTTACAACGCACAATATGATTCAATCTTCAAAGCTGGCAGATGAAGTTGTCTTTCTTTACGAGGGAAAAGCGGCACAATACATTTATGAAAACATCTTTAGCGGGCGGATTGAGATAGGTGAGAAAGGAAAGACATTTTGTGTGCTACAAAACGGGTTGAAGCTTCACGTTCCTTCTATGAAAGTGGGGCCGATTAGAGTATCAATCGAGCCAAGCAAGTTGCGCTTAAGCCAAAAGAAAAGCGATATCCCCGTGGATAATACCTTCAAAGGAACGGTCACCCAGCTTTCTGCTGAGAAGAGTCAGGTGCGAGCCCAGGTTGATGTGGGGGTACCGTTGAGCGTTTTGATCCCCAAGGAGGTGTTTAAGAGACTTCAGTTGGACTTAGGAGAGGAAGTCTGGCTCAGCTGTCCAAAAGAGAGTATTGACATTTTTTAGAAGAGCAGTTGTATTCACACTTTGGGACAGAAAGCGATACACTTCGGGATTGAAGCCGATATAATGGTAAGGGATATGAAAGTCTTTCATAAGGGGAGTTAAGCAGCCATGAAAGAACCTAAACCGTTTTTAAGCACGAAAGAAGTTGCGCAACTTCTCGATGTCAATGAGAAGATGATTTACACCCTTGTTTCAGAAAAGGGTCTCCCCGCTACCAAGGTGACAGGTAAGTGGCTTTTCCCGCGTCACCTTGTAGAGCGGTGGATAGAGAAGGAGACTATTAACTATCCGAAATCGGCAAGCCCTTTACCTCCATACCATGGCCTGCTCATTATCATCGGGAGCAATGATATCCTGCTGGAAAGGCTTATTTCCTTGTTTAATCGTCTTTATCCTGACCATGTGGCCGTGTTCGGTAACGTGGGGAGTCTGGGAGGACTAAAGGCATTAGGCCGCAACCTTTGCCACGTTGCAGCCAGTCATCTTTTGCAGGAAGATGAGAAAGAATACAACTTTGATTTTGCTGCACAGGAATTTGTAGGCGAATCACCTGTGTTAGTGAATTTTTGTAGAAGAGAACAGGGTTTGTTAGTGGCCGCTGGAAATCCCAGGGCGATTTCCAGCGTTTCAGATCTTGGTAAACCCGGAATCAAAATCGCCAATCGACCTGATGGTACAGGCACACGCCTGCTCCTTGACCGGGAACTTGCAAAGATCGGTCTCAAAGGCTCGCAGCTTGAAGGTTATGAGCAAGAATTCAGAAGCCATTTGGATGTGGCCATGGAAGTGTTTTCAGGCCGGGTTGATGCAGCGCTTGCTATCAGGCCTGTTGCTAATCTTTTGAGTTTGGACTTCATGCCCCTTCGCTGGGAACGTTATGATCTTCTCATTGCAAAAGAGCATTTTTTTGAGCAGGGGGTCCAGTTTTTTCTGGGCCTTCTCCATGAACCCCAGTTCCGTGAGATAGCCCAGAAACTGGACGGCTACGACCTTAGTTTGTGCGGGAAAATGGTTTTTCCACAACAATATGAGTCCATAAACCGGCCTTTACAATCCTCATAAATGTTGATAAGTTTTTATAAATACGGCTTAACCCAACAGCTCAGCCTCATGAGGTGTTGAATTGGAAGTCGATGACCTGCACGTTTTCTGGATCTTAAAACCCTGATCAATGTTAAGAAAGAGACAGTAAGCGAAAAGGATAAAGCTGTAACGTCAATCCTGCAGCGTACACTCGATGAGAAGCAGAGGCAGTGATTTAGATTAAAGTGAAGATGAAAGCATCGTTTGATATTGGAGAAGATGGATAACTATCTAAACCAAAGAGTAAGTGAAACAGAGCATTTGAAATCGTTCATCAGGAATCAAGGAATCGACCTGGTTGGTATTGTAGATTTGCAGCTCCTGGAAGGAATGCCGATTGGCATATTGCCTGATTCAACAAGTTTCCTTAAGAGATATCGCTATGCGATCGTTATGGGAGCACAGTTGGGTAAACTGGAAGCCAAGTCTTCAGGAAATGAGGTGTCTCTGTTTCTGGAGAAAGCCGCTCTGGAAGTAATGTCATGTCTGGTTGAGAAAAAGGGGCATTGCGCCCTCATAATTCATACCG
>CP070700.1:678446-681233 GCA_020349865.1 Desulfobacteraceae bacterium | reverse complement strand
GGATTTGACTTTGATCGGTAAAACCCTTTCAGGTGGCTTTTATCCAGTATCCGCCGTGTTGACCAATACTGAGATTATGAACGCGCGGAAGCCCGGCGAACACGGATCCACTTTCGGAGGGAATCCGCTGGCGTGTGCGGTTGCCCGGGCAGCTTTGAAGGTACTGGTGGAAGAAGGGCTCATAGAAAATGCGGCATCAATGGGTGCCTATTTTTTGAAAGGTCTCAGACAGATTTCAAACCCTCAGATCAAGGAGGTTCGGGGAAAGGGTTTGAT
Source organism: Desulfobacteraceae bacterium (assembly GCA_020349865.1). The sequence continues at coordinate 680,957 of CP070700.1, read as the reverse complement.
GATTGGTCTGGAATTTCACCCGGAAGCCGGTGGTGCCAGACCATACTGTGAAAAACTAAAAGATTCTGGGCTACTGTGTAAAGAAACCCATGATCATATCATTCGCTTGGCTCCACCTTTGGTCATTACCAAAGAACAGGTCGAGTGGGCCTTGGAAAGAATTTACAACGTATTAAAAGCTTAAAATTTGACCATTCTTCCATAATTCCACGGCTGCAGGACTTAGATCAACTGAGATTCTATGAGTTTCCCAAAAAACATCTATAAAGAAAGGAGATTGTGATGGCAAAGAAAAAAGTTAAAGAAAAAAATAAGAAAAAAGGAAAAGAAATAAAAGCCAAAGGAAAAAACAAAAAAAAGAAGTAAATTGTAACCGAAACAACCTGCCCTGTTAAATTGCGTTTGGTGCAATCCTCCGCAGATTTAACAGGGCAAGCAGCGAAAAATTAGATCCTAATGGAAATTAAGCTTCGTACGATATTCAGGTATTAACCTCTGAACCGCTGAACAATCAAATTAAAACGGGAGGGCATGGTTATGATTAGACCACGAGAACCACGAGAACCTTATTTTTGGGAAGCATTGATTTCGCTCCTTTCCCTGGTTATCGGGATCAGTATTTCGCTTGTCAAGTATGGCACTGATCCGCATATCCCCATGTTATTAGGTGTATTTGTCGCTTCGGTAATAGCCTATAACGTCGGATATGATTGGGATTCAATTCAAAAGGGGATGCTGAAGGGTATTGCCAATGCACTTCAGGCGATTGTCATTCTATGCATTATCGGAATATTAATCGGAGTATGGATACAGAGCGGTGTGGTTCCGACGCTGCTGTATTATGGACTGAAGGTCTTGCATCCGAAAATATTTTTACCGGCCACAGTCATCATCTGTTCCGTGTGTTCATTGGCGACCGGGACTTCGTGGGGGACAACCGGAACACTCGGTATTGCTTTGATCGGAATAGGCAAAGGATTGGGGTTCCCCTTGCCTATCGTTGCCGGCGCGGTTCTGTCCGGGGCGTACTTTGGGGATAAGATGTCGCCTCTATCGGATACAACGAATTTGGCTCCGGCAATGGTCGGTACCGACCTCTATACGCATATCCGGCATATGATGTATACAACGGGTGTCAGTTATGGGTTATGCCTCATCCTCGACACTGTTATTGGATTTTTTTACGGTGGTGGTACGGGAAATGTTGAAAGCGTAAATCAGATACTGACAACCTTAGACAGTACTTTTAATATCAATGTGGTGTTTTTGCTACCACCAGTGCTCGTCATGGTGTTTGCGTGGAGAAAGGCGCCTGCGATTCCTGGAATTACACTGGGTGTTCTTTCAGCGGCGATTTTAGGTATTTTTTTCCAGGGGAACGGCTACGGAGAACTTGTGTCTGCAGGATTTGGAGGTTATGTCAGCAGCACCGGAGTAGAAGCTGTGGACAGTCTTCTGAGCAAAGGCGGTTTGGATTCCATGTTATATGCCATTTCTATTGTCATATGTGCGATGATGTTCGGCGGCATCATGGAACATACCAACCAGTTGAACGTTATCGTGGGCAAGATTCTTAAAAAGGCCAAAGGTACCGGTTCATTAATTACGGCGACCGTTTTAACGGCTGTGGGTGCGAATATCGTCCTTTGTGACCAGTATATGGCGGTGGTCATGTCTGGCAGAATGTATGCCCAGGCTTATCCAGATAGGGGACTCCATCCGAAGAATCTGTCCCGTGCTGTAGAAGATAGTGCAACGGTAACTGGTTGCCTGGTTCCATGGAATTCAGGCGGTGCTTATCAGGCAGCCACACTCGGTGTGGCCACCCTGGCGTATCTGCCCTTTGCCTTCTTCAATTGGTTGTCACCTATTGTTACAATGGTTTACGGCTGGCTCAACATCACCATTCATCCGCTTGATGAGGAAACGAAGGCACATTTGGAAGAAATGAAACTCGAAAAAGCGGAAGCGGCTTCCAAGTAGCTAGTAGTTCACAGACTATCGGCTATCAGCTATCAAAGGAGGTTTCATTATGAATAAGTATTTTTTTATGGGATTCGTTGTCATTCTCATGGTCTTCTGCCTATCGAATTCTGCAGTCGCAGCCGATATCGAGCTTGCGGAAGGATCTACCCTTGAAGGAATCCTGAGGAGGGGTAAGCTTCGTGTCGGTATGGAAGCCGGATATATGCCCTTTGAGTTTATTGATAAAATGCAAGGTCTGCGCAAGAGAGACATGCGCGCTGCTGGTATTCGCAAGGGGAAACAGTATGTAAACATTATCGGATTCGATGTCGATATCGCCAGAGAAATGGCCAGGGGCCTGGGTGTAAAACTCGTTCTGGTCAATACCTTATGGCCCAGTATTATTCCCGCGCTAAATTTAGGCCGCTACGATATCATCATGAGCGGCATGTCCGTGACCGAGGAGAGGAAGAAAAGAATCGATTTTACAGAGCCGTTGATGACCATCGGGCAGACCATCCTGCTTAAAAAAAAGCATAAAGGGGT
>CP070700.1:675490-678346 GCA_020349865.1 Desulfobacteraceae bacterium | reverse complement strand
GCGGGAAGATCCAGACATCATTCTTGTGGGAGAGATGCGTGACCTGGAAACCATATCGCTGGCCATTGAGGCCTCAGCAACGGGGCACCTTGTTTTCGGCACACTTCATACCTCCAGCGCAGCAAAGACCGTGGATCGAATAATTGAGGTTTTTCCGGTTAGCCAACAACAGCAGGTAAGAAATACCTTTGCAGATGGGATCAGCGCAGTGGTGTCGCAGACCCTTTTCAAACCGATTGACAGGCAGGCCCGGGTGGCTGCAGTAGAAGTCATGATTGGCACACCTGCTGTAAGAAACCTGATCCGGGAAGGGAAGACATTTCAAATTCCCGGCACGCTTCAAACTGGAAAGAAATACGGTATGCAGACCTTAGACGATGCCATCATGGCCCTTTTGGATAAGAAGATAATCAGTCCGGATGATGCCTATACCAAGGCCGAAGAAAAATCTAGGTTTTTGCCTTTTGTGAAAAATCCCCCGGCCGATTTTACTGAAGTTTGATTGAATTCCACACATAAATTCTGGAGATGATAGACCATGCGTAAGCAGCAGATAGACTATATCCTGACCAACATGTTGGAGTCTCATGAAAATGTATCAGACCTTAACATTACCGTTGATAAACCGTTCCAGGTGGAATCTGCCGGAGAATTGTTCCCAGTGTCTTTAACCCTTCCCATTCACCAACTTACCGCCTTCCAGACTGAGATTTTGGCCCTTAACCTGATTAATCGTGACCGACGTTTGACCAGGGCCCTTCTTTCTGAGGGCTCATGTGACGCTTCGTATCAATTGGCCGGGAAGGCCCGTTTTAGGGTCAATATCTTTTCTCAGAAAGGTTGTTATTCTACCGTGATGCGGCAATTGGCCACCCGGGTCCCTACCATTGAAGAACTGGGCCTGCCTCCGGCATTTTCAAAGATGGCTGATGAGAGAAATGGTTTCATCCTAGTGACGGGTGCGACAGGAACCGGCAAGACCACATCACTGGCAGCGGTCTTAAATGAGATCAACGAAAAAAAGTCAGTTCATACGGTAACCCTGGAGGATCCGGTGGAATATGTCCACTCTCAGAAAAAGGCCACCTTTAACCAGCGGGAACTGGGTATGGATTTTGACACCTTTGCCAACGGTTTGAGGGCCGCTCTCAGGCAGGCCCCGAAGATTATCCTGGTGGGTGAGATGAGAGACAGGGAGACTGTAGAGATTGGTCTTTCTGCCGCTGAAACCGGGCACCTTGTGCTGAGCAGTATCCATACCGTTGACGCAGGCCAGACCATCAACAGAATCATAGGTATGTTTGACCGGGATGAAGAGAAACAGATCAGAATCAGACTTGCCGATACATTACGTTGGATTGCCTGTCAGCGCCTGCTGCCAAAAGTCGGGGGAGACCGTGTGGCAGCATTCGAGATCATGGGAGCTAATCTAAGGGTCAAAGATGCTATTCTTCACGGAGAGTCGGAAGGAAAAACATTCTACGAAATTATTGAAGGAAGTCAGCCCTTTGGGATGATGACCTTTGACCAATGTATATCTGAACTTTTCAGGGATGGTCTCATTACTGAGCAAACGGCCCGGAGTTATGCCTCCAGGAGGTCAGTAACTGGTAGGGCCATAGACTCTATAAAGTCCGCGAGGGGTGAAAAAACCACTTTCATTGAAGACCTGTCCATTGACAGGGATTATGGAAAAAGATAAATTGGCATAAGGAGCTAAATAAATGGAGATCATCTGTGAAAAATGTAACGCGAGACTAAACATACCGGATGATAAAATCCCAAAAGGCCAACGTGCATCTGTTAGTTGCCCAAACTGCAAAAACAGGCTGACTTTAAATGAACGAAGTCCCAGGCAGAATAATTTAACCCCCGAGATTGAGGAAAAGACAGGGCCGAAGGTCAGCGAGGCTGATTCTAACTATGCCTATGGAGACGACGATTCATCTCTTGATTTTTTCGAAGAAGGCGCAAAACTTACCCTGATAATGGGGACAGGTGTCCGGCAGGTTGAAAAGCTGGAACGCACCGTTGATGAACTGGGTTACAGATATGTTTCAGCTAATAATACCAGGGACGCGATTAGTAAAATGCGGTTGCATCACTTTGACGTGATCTTACTGTCTGACCGATTTGACGAAATGGAGCTGGCACAGAGCCCTATCCTCCAGCATATAAACAATCTCTCCATGTCCGTTCGCAGGCGCATTTTTCTTGCTTTGATCGCAGATGAGTTTAAGACCACGGACCATATGATGGCTTACGCTATGAGTGCTAACCTTGTCATTAATGGAAACGACCTGGACAGACTGACAGCTATCTTGAAACATGCTATTTCGGATAATGAGAAGTTTTATAAGGTCTTTATGGACACAATGTTGGAGGTTGGAAAGGCCTAAGCAGGGTTGGCCAAGAACATGGATTTAAAGAACAAATACCGCCTAAGGGTTGAGAGCTGCATCGGCACCATCATTGATGTTCACAAGGCCATTAGCACCGAGTACGAAAACCAGGAGTTCCTCTCGCAGTTCGAAGAGTTGAAGCAGACCATCAAGGGTCTGGATATGAACTTGGTACGAGAGGGGGATATCCATATGCTGGAACAGGCGACCAACGTCCTCTTAGGAGAGTTCAAGGCCATATTTGAATCAGAAAAGTTCGGCCCTGTTTACCAAGAGCAAAAAAATTAAGGCGTAAGGCGAAAGACTCAAGGCCCGAAGACAGAAACATTTGGTAGGCTTCAATTCATAACTTTTCGGCGTGTACCTAATGCTTTTTGCCTGAGCGTTTATTTGACCCCGTGCGGATCTACTTCGCAATCAAGAATCCTGGCATCCCTGACCGTTTCCAAGGTTT
>CP070700.1:672544-675390 GCA_020349865.1 Desulfobacteraceae bacterium | reverse complement strand
TGAAACTTATCAATGGAGGCCCTTTTTAAAAGTCCTTTGACGACTCCTTTTTGGCCCATTTGGCCAAAAACTCTTCTACAGAACCCCCTTGAGCGCCTATCATGAACTTCTTGGGGACCCATCCGAGTGAAGCGAACAGTCCACGCCAGTAGGCAAATCCTAAAGTGTTTGAGCCCCTTGCGCCGAGTATGAGCGCAAAACTTTGTTCCGCTTCACTCCGTGTTAGGGTTTGCCGAGCAAGCCCGTAGATAGGTCAAAAAGGTCTTCTGAACCCTCAAAAATGGCCAAACAGACCACGGAAAAGCGTTTTCAAACAGCTTCTCCAGCCTCAACGTACAGCCCAACGAACGTTATCTAATATACTACTAAGAGTCAAGCATAGATCACACACCAGTGTGTCTATCTGTAGTTAGCAAGGGAATTTGTTTTCTTGTCATGAATTTGCTATGATATATGCTTTACGAGAGCATTCTACATCATTAGATATAGAAAATATTAACCATATGAGGCAATGTTATGACCCAGTTAGAGCTGGCGCGAAGAGGTGTGATCACACAAGCAATGCACCAGGTTGCCGAGGGTGAAAAAATAGACCCTGAAGCGCTTCGTGCCAAGGTGGCCAACGGAACCGTCGTTATCCTATTAAACAAAAAACATACCGGTATCCATCCTGTTGGTATCGGGGAGGGGCTCTCTATAAAGGTCAATGCCAACATCGGCACATCCGGAGACCAAGCTGACCTACATGAGGAACTCGAAAAACTCCAGGTTGCAATTGATGCCAACGTTGACACTATCATGGATTTGAGCACAGGCGGAGATATTACAAAAGTACGCCAAGCCATAATAAAAACGTCCTCTGTTCCTGTCGGAACTGTTCCGATCTATGAGGCAGCTGTTGAAGCGGTTAAACTCCACGGGGGAATCATACACCTTACCGAAGATCTCATCTTTAGGGCAGTAGAAACTCATGCCCGTGATGGTGTCGATTTCATGACAATCCATGCGGGGGTTACTTTAGATGCACTTGAACGTCTTCGAGCCCAAGGGCGAATTACAGACATCGTCAGCAGGGGGGGTGCCTTTCTTGCGACCTGGATGCTTTACCATAAGACAGAAAATCCTTTTTTCGAGAACTTTGATAGACTCCTTTCTATTGCCAGAGAGTATGATGTAACCTTGAGCCTCGGCGATGGTCTGCGACCCGGATCACTGGCAGACGCGACAGACCGCGCACAAATCCATGAGCTTCTGACTTTAGGGGAATTGGCACAGAAGGGCTGGGACGGTGGGGTCCAGATTATAATAGAAGGACCCGGCCACATCCCGCTCGATGAAGTAGAAGCCCAGGTCATCTTGCAAAAAAGGTTATGTAAGGGTGCTCCCTTTTATGTACTCGGCCCTCTGGTCACCGACATTGCAGCCGGGTATGATCACATTGCCTGCGCTATCGGTGGAGCAGTTGCCGGAATGGTCGGAGCAGATTTTTTGTGTTACGTAACCCCTGCAGAACACCTTAAATTACCGTCAGTTGATGATGTAAGAGAAGGGATTATAGCAGCCAGAATAGCAGCACATGCAGCCGACATTGCAAGGAGACACAAGGGCGCTATGGACAGGGATATAGAGATGTCAAAGGCACGAAAGAGCTTAGACTGGAACAAGCAAATATCCCTTTCTATCGATCCTGCTAAAGCTCGAGCATATCGATCCAGCAGCAAGCCAAGCTCAAATGATGTTTGTACTATGTGCGGAAAATTCTGTGCTATAAAGATCGTCCGAGACTATTTTGGTTCATAATCATAACGGTCTTTTATAGGAAGAAACGGGATAATGGGCTATTTCATATGTTCATATTTGTGTTGATATATTTTCTGTAATTCATTAGGTTATCAACAAACGCAGATAGCTTAGTCCTCTAAATTTTTTATTACAAACTTATGAATAGAGAAAAAAATATATTTTCTTTTTATTTCAATATATTATTATAATTCTTAACATATTAGATAATTATTATTATTCTTATTATTTCTTTAGTTAAATAGAAAAAACTATAGTCATAAAGGGAGTTGTTTATGGAATTTAGGATCAAGAAGGAGATTATTCTAGATGCGTTGACAAAAGTACAGGGAATTACAGGAAAAAAGACAAATATTCCAATTACCTCTAGCGTACTGCTTTCTACAAAAGAACCTGTTATTTCAATACGAGCTACCGATCTTGAAATGGCATTCAAGGCTTTATATGAAGCTGAGGTACTGAGAGATGGTTCAACGGCTGTTCCTTCAAGAAAGGTATACGAGATTATAAGAGCATTTCCCAGTGATATGCTTGCTATAAAGGAAATTGAAAACAAATGGATACGGATAGCGGATAAGAAAATTGAATACAATATTGTAGGCATGGAGCCTGAGAATTTTCCTGGGTTTCCTGATATTGAAGGTGTTGAGTTGTTTCAGATTGATGTGGATGTATTTAAAAACATGATCAATAAGACTATATACAGCGTGCTTGGCGACGAAGGGCGTACTCAACTTGCGGGTATCTGTTTTGAGAGCATAACCGAAGGTGATGTTAGTAAGATCCGTATGGTATCAACCGATGGTCACAGACTGTCTAAGATAGATCATGTTATTGAGGATGATAAATCCGTCTTAGGGGGACTAAAACAGGGCGTTATCCTTCCAAAGAATGGGATTACCGAGGTCTTGAGAATTATGGAAGGAGGAAAGTCGGTTCAAAGAGGAAAGTCGGTTCAAATAGGATTTAAGGAAAACAATTTTGTTGTAAAGAAAGATGAAGAGGTTCTTATTATAAGATTGATTGAAGGTGAATTTCCGGATTAC
>CP070700.1:668592-672444 GCA_020349865.1 Desulfobacteraceae bacterium | reverse complement strand
GGCTTCTAAAAATTCGTACATTTTGCTGGGGTCTTCATTCATTTTTAATTTACCTTCTTTACGGTTTTAGAGTTTAATACCTATAATCGTCCCTCCTAAGATTTCATAGACAGACGATTAACTGTTTCGGTAATTACGAAATATTGCTTGATTGCAGGTAGGTATGAAAGGGGTCATAAGCTCTCTATCGAGGGATAATAAATACTTCTTCGGTTTCTAAAAAAAGGGAATTAGGAGTTAGAATCCAGAAAATGTATTGATTCTAACTCTCCTAATTTAGTCTTACTACCCTTTTTGATCATTCATGCATATTCCGGAGTTATCCGACCACCAATTCCGGAGTTATCCGACCATCGATTCCGGTCTAATCCGACCATCGATTCCGGAGTTATCCGACCATCAATTCCGGAGTTATCCGACCACCAATTCCGGTCTAATCCGACCACTTAATTCTATACAGTGGTCTGATTAAACCCCTTTTCCAATAAAATAATTTTTCCCAACTTTTTGTGGACAACATATTCATGGCATTTGAAAATCTCCCCTCAGGAGTTAACAATAAACATTTTCATAAAAAGGGAGGTTTTAATGGCCAAGAGGAGGAAAAAGGGGTTATCTATGCGTAAGGTGCGTGAAATATTTCGGCTTGGATTGAAATACAGTATGGGAAAGCGACAAATTGGTCGAAGTTGTTCAATATCCCATTCAACAGTGGGTGAATACCTGAATCAGGCCAAAACAGCAGGTTTAAGCTACGATGAAATTGAGAGAATGGATGATTTAGAACTGGAGCGCTTAATTAGTAATGATGGTCCGAAAAAGAGCAACCAAAGTCGGGTTCAGCCAAATTGGGAAGTGATACATCAGGAGTTAAAGAAAAAGGGCGTTACTTTGCAACTTCTGTGGCAAGAGTATAAAGAGGTTCATCCTGATGGGTATCAATCCAGTCAATTTTATGAACTCTATAGTCGGTGGAAAAAGAAACAACATGTGACAATGCGCCAGACACACAAGGCAGGGGAGAAGATGTTTGTGGATTATGCAGGGCAAAGTGTGCCGGTAATTGATCGAAATACCGGTCAGGTGATGGATGCTCAGATTTTTGTAGCTGTTTTAGGGGCAAGTAACTACACCTATGCTGAGGCCAGCGCTGATCAGGGGCTTTGCAATTGGATAGCCTCCCATGTGCGAGCGTTTGAATACTTTGAGGGGGTACCCCAAATAGTGATTCCTGATAACCTGCGCTGTGGTGTATCAAAATCGTGCCGTTATGAACCCGACATTAATCCAACCTATCACGATATGGCCACCCACTATGGCACAGTTATTATTCCTGCCCGGGTAAGGAAACCCAAGGATAAGGCCAAGGTAGAGGTTGGTGTTCAAATAGTGGAGCGATGGATTTTGGCAGTTTTGAGAAATCACACCTTTTTCAGCCTTACCCAACTAAACGAGATGATTGATGAGCTTTTAGATAAACTAAATCATCGACCCTTCAAAAAACTTGAGGGGTCAAGACATTCTTGCTTTGAAGCTGTTGAGAAAAATGCCCTCCTGCCCCTTCCTCAATCTCGATACGTGTTTGCCGAATGGAAAACGGCCGGTGTAAACATTGATTATCATGTAGAGCTTAACCTTCATTATTATAGTGTTCCCTATCAACTGGTCAGGCAGAAGGTTCAAATTCGCTATACAGGCACAACAGTAGAGATTTTCCATAAGGGCAAACGAGTTGCAAGTCACATAAGGTGTGATCGGCCGGGCTTTCATACTACCCAAAAAGAGCATATGCCCAAAAGTCATCAACAGCACCTGGCCTGGCCGCCATCTCGAATTATTAACTGGGGCGCAACAATTGGCCCGTCCTGTGCACAGGTCATGGAGACCATCATGAAAAGTCGCCAACACCCCGAACAAGGCTATCGCTCATGTCTTGGTATTTTACGGCTGGAAAGGGCTTACTGTAAAGATCGCCTTGAAGCCGCCTGCCAAAGAGCAATTGCTATCAGGGGATGTAACTACAAAAGTATTCGCTCGATTCTGGAAAAAGGGCTTGATAAGCAGCCCTTACCAAACAGGGCGACCGCGCCCAAGATTGAACATAAAAATATTAGAGGCAAAGGCTATTATCTTTAACAACCAATAACCTGAAGGAGGAAAATATGTTAACTGAACCGACCATGGAAAAATTGCGAACCCTGAAACTTTATGGAATGCTCACAGCCCTTGAGCTGCAGATGAGCTCATCTGACTATAAGGACCTGAGCTTTGAAGAGCGCCTTGGGCTTTTAGTGGATAGGGAACTGACGGACAAGCAAAACCGTCAACTCCAATCCCGTCTCAAACAGGCAAAACTTCGTCAACAAGCCTGCGTGCAGGACATTGATTACCGTCACCCAAGAGGCCTGGATAAGTCTTTGTTCTTATCATTATCAACCTGCCAGTGGATTAGAGAACATCTTAACATTTTGATTACCGGCCCCACTGGCGTTGGAAAAAGTTTTATTGCCTGTGCTCTCGGCCACAGAGCATGCATGGAAGGCTTTAAGGTTTTATACACCCGAGCCCCCCGTTTTTTCCATGAACTCAATGTGGCAAGAGCAGACGGCCGTTATAGTAAACTTATGAACCAAATCGCTAAAACTCATCTTATCATAATTGATGACTGGGGGCTTTGCGCCCTTAGTCATCATGAGCAAACGGATCTTTTAGAAATTTTGGAGGATCGACATGGAATCCATTCAACTATCATTGTCGGACAGATTCCTATCGAACATTGGCACCAAATGATCGACAATCCAACTATAGCGGACGCCACTCTTGATCGTCTGGTTTGTAACGCGTATAAGATTAGTTTACAGGGAGAGTCAATGAGAAAGAAAAAATTCAAATTAGCAAACTTATAAGCCCCCACTCTCTGTGGAGCAACCTTATGCCGGGGATTCAAAGATGGGCGAGGCATTCCCTTTGCCAGGGCGGTGGTTGAAAACCACCAACGCGAAGCCGCACCTGCCGCATAAGTGCTGGCGCTTTGCGGGAGGTGAGTTTATTTTAAAAAATTCGCTCTCATATATTAACCGCCAGAGTAACAGATTTGTGGTGAGGAGAGAATACTTATACATGGATTTTTAAGTATCGAGCCCTCATTTTCAATATCATGTAAGAGCGAATTCAGCACAAACATTACTCTTCCTAAAGCGGTCAAATTGCGATGGTTTCGCTGAAACTGAAATACTTTAGCATAATCATGCAGATATTGTTGGGCCACGCCTAAGAAAGGGAGTATAAAGAGCAGCCAGAACAACCAAAGGTTCTCGGCCCTGTTTTGATGTACATCTCCTCGAACATACTCCTTCTGGCTGTGATTAACCGTTTCATGATTATAGCCTGCTTTTTTCAAAAAACTATAACAAGAGGCAGTATCAGTGTATACAGTACTTCCCTTTTCTACGCTCTTCTCAAAGACCGGTCTCAGTGTTTCTTCTTTTACATCTGGGAGTACCTCTACAATTACTTCACCTTGACGACTGACCATGCCCTCAATTACAGGAGAATCCTTCTGGGCTGATCCACGTCCTGGCCCCTTTTTCTTCCCTCTACACCGAGCAGGCCGATTCATAGCGCCAGAGTTCTCGATTGGACGACCACTCTTGTGCCCTGCTGTCTGATAAATCTCATCTGCTTCAATGATTCCAGATAATCGTCTGCCTTCCTCCAACTTAATCTCTCGCTTCCTTATGATCCTTGCAATTCTAAAGGCTGTGAGGTAATTACAGGGAATCTCTCGGGCAATTTGCAATATTGTCTTCCCTAACTCTACCAAATACATCACCAAAAACCAGGCTGACAAAG
>CP070700.1:665238-668492 GCA_020349865.1 Desulfobacteraceae bacterium | reverse complement strand
CCGGCTGTTGTCAAAATGGAATCCATATTGAATCAACCTGTATTCATTGAATCTCACCGGATGAATATGTTTACAGCCAGGGGAATAGACGTAGACGTGGTTCTTGACCTCATGATTCATGATCTGGATATCATACTTCACGTTGTTCCCTCAGAGGTTAAAGAGGTCCATGCAGTTGGAATGTCCGTGATTACCGAAAAAACAGACATTGCCAATGCGAGAATAATCTTTGAAAACGGGACGGTCGCCAACTTGACAGCAAGCAGGGTGTCCAACAAAACGCTGAGAAAGATCCGAGTGTTCCAGCCGGACGCCTATATCTCAGTCAATTGCGCCAAAAAGGAAATCAGCGTAATCCGTTTAGATGCGGGGGGTACGGATTTAAATGGCTACCCTCAACTTACTTCTGAAAAAACTAAGTATCCTGATAGCGATCCTCTGGCTGATGAAATCTCTTCTTTTGTAAACGTTGTTATGAATGGGTCCTCACCTGTTGTGACAGGGCAAGATGGGCGAAGGGCCCTTGAAGTTGCCCTTGGTATTATTGACCAGATTAAGAGAGGCTGCAAGAATTTCCAGGCGATCTGTTGACTCCAGGAATTTCAAGCTCGTGGTCATCGTAGCTGGTGAGGCCTCGGCTGATTTACACGGCTCACACCTTGTTAAGGCCATGAAGTCCCTGGATCCCCATGTGGTTTTTTGGGGCATTGGTGGGGAGCGAATGGAAAAAGCCGGGGTCAGAATCCTCATTCCCTCCTCTGATATGGCTGTGGTTGGATTAACCGAAGTCCTCTTTCACCTGCGCACAATCGCCAAAGCCCGTGGAAAACTCAAATCCGTATTAAAAAACAACCACCCCGATCTTCTGATCCTCATCGACTATCCTGACTTCAACATTCATATCGCCGGTATTGCCAAGCGTTTTCATGTTCCCGTTCTATATTATATTAGCCCCCAGGTGTGGGCATGGCGAAGGGGGCGGGTAAAAAAGATTTCGCGTCGTATTGATCGCATGGCTGTCATATTGCCTTTTGAGCGGGAGTTTTACAGGCGCCATGGATTGAAGGTGGACTTCGTAGGCCATCCACTGTTGGATGCTAATCCGGCGAAAGTTGATAAAAAAAAGGTTAGGGAAAAACTGGGATTGGATCAGGCTTATCCTGTGGTGGGGCTACTGCCGGGCAGCAGAAAGGAGGAGATCATCAACTTGCTTCCTGTTATGATTGATGCTGCAAAGATCATGGGGCGGAGCTATAATAGCATCCGATTCTTCCTACAGCTAGCCCCGAACATCAAACGTGAGTTTGTTCAGTCCTTTATAAAGGACACATCGGTGGAAATAAAAATATTTCAGGGTGATATTTACGAGGTATTGAGCATCTGCGATATGGTCTTGGTGGCATCCGGTACTGCTACCCTGGAAACAGCTATTATGGAGGTCCCCATGATCATCGCCTATAAAGTATCTCCAATCTCCTACTGGACGGCCCAGAGGGTTGTCAAGGTACCTCACATTGGACTTGTAAACCTTGTGGCAGGAGAAGAAGCCGTGCCGGAACTGATTCAAGCTGAGGTCATACCTGAAAGGCTTGCGCATGAAGCCTTAACCATACTTGAGAGTGACCGTGTACGGGAAAATATGATTATAAAATTAAGGGGTGTCAAAAAAAGCCTTGGGAAGAGAGGAGCTTCTAAGACAACGGCTAAAATAGCTTTTGAAATGATGAGGTGAGCGCTTATGGCCAGAACTATTTTGATTGTCGATGATGAAGTAAGTATCCTTCAGTCCCTGGACGGTATTCTTTCGGACGAAGGGTTTGAAGTCATCAGTGCCCAGAGCAGCGTTGAAGCCATGGAAAAGATCGAAGAGGAATTCCCCGACTTGGTCCTGCTGGATATTTGGATGCCGGGCAAGGATGGGATTGAGACTCTTGCAGACATGAAAGAGGCTTACCCGAATCTTCAAGTGGTCTTGATGTCCGGACATGGTACAATTGAGACTGCTGTAAAGGCTACGAAGATGGGTGCATATGATTTTATTGAAAAACCCCTTTCACTTGAAAAACTTCTTCTATCGGTCAATAACGCATTAGAACATTACAGGCTTGAAGAGGAAATAAGTCTTCTCAAGGAAAAAGAGAAGAAAAAACATAGTATAACGGGCCACAGCGAGGTTATCACCAAACTAAAGGAGCAAATCAGGGTTGTTGCTCCGACAAATGCCTGGGTTCTAATTTCCGGGGAGAATGGAACCGGAAAAGAAATTGTTGCTCATACCATACATGGATTGAGCCGGCGAAACCGCAAGCCATTGGTGGAGGTAAACTGTGCGGCCATACCGGAGGATCTGATTGAGAGTGAGCTCTTCGGGCATGAAAAAGGCGCCTTTACCGGTGCCTCCACCATGAGGAAGGGAAAATTTGATCAGGCTCACGAAGGAACCATTTTCCTTGATGAAATTGGAGATATGAGCCTAAAGGCCCAATCCAAGACCCTGAGGATTTTGCAGGAACAGAAATTTGAGCGGGTGGGCGGTACGAGGACTATCAGGGTTGATGTTCGGGTGCTTGCAGCCACGAACAAGGACCTGGAGGCCGAAATAGAAAAAGGATCTTTTAGGGATGATCTTTACTTTCGACTGAATGTTATTCCTATGAGAGTGCCGCCTCTCAGAGAGCGTGTAGAGGACATTCCTGCACTTGTGGATGAATTTCAGAGAGAATTTTCATTAAGTACCAACATAGAAACGAAAAGGTTTTCCGGTGAGGCCATTCGAATTTTGCAAAAATATGATTGGCCCGGGAACATACGAGAACTCAAAAACCTTGTTGAAAGACTTATGATCATGACACCGGACGAGGTGATTCAGGAAAAAGGCATTCCTTCTCCTTTTAACAGATCTTCACGTATGAAGGGAGGTTTTGAACACGCTTTTATGTTTGGATCCCTGAAAGAGGCGAAGGGTGAATTTGAAAAGGCCTTTATCGTGAGCAAGTTACGTGAGTTTAAGGGTAACATTACGCAAACGGCCGAAGCCATCGGTATGGAGCGCAGCAATCTTCACAAAAAGATCAAGGCTTATGGGCTTGACGGGTTCAGGCCACAATAGTGCCCATCTAAAAATGAGATAGTTTTCGCAAGGTCAAGCCTCCGGCCCGTAAGGCCTACGCCCCAGAGGGGAAGATGAAGATTTTAACCACAGGAACACATGGAAATATTTCGCGGATTAAAATCCGAATCTGACGCAGAGATTG
>CP070700.1:662172-665138 GCA_020349865.1 Desulfobacteraceae bacterium | reverse complement strand
GGCTTCCCGTTTCGCGTCAGCCACAAAGCTTGGCCATGGGCCCTTTTCCAAATCGTCACACATAGGAATATCATGTTTGATCTTGAAATCTTTGAGCTCTTTTTCCGTATAGTTCTTCAGCTCTTCGTCAGAGTAGATCCTTAGCTCTTCATACTTTATCTCTTTTTGTGGTTGCTTCGGTTCAAAAGCCATTATCAATGCCTCCTTTTGAAAAATAAAAGGTTATTTACCTGCTAGGGGCAACCCCAAAAAACAGTTCTAGACTTCAACTCACCTCCTCCCTCAGATTTTCAAAACTCAAATTTGGCCCCTCTTAATTGGCCTTTTTTCTAGTTGATCTATTTTCACCCGAAGGTGAGGTAATACCAGTGATAAGTGTTAGTGAATATTAGAATTTGTTTGGCCCTGAGATATTCAAAAGCTAAACCTATAATCCGAATCACAAGAAATTGTCAATAAAAAAATCATATCAAAAGAATCATATTATTCTATGTCATTATTTCTTCGAATATTCTATATTTAATTAGAAAACTTCATTCCTGTTTCAATCGCCGACTTGTATTCGAGGGGACCCATTGCGTATTGACCGAGCGGTCGGAAGAAGAATTCTGTTGATTGTGAGTGGGAAATTTATGCTAAGCGATATACCTCGCATTATTATCGCGGCTCTAAAAGGCGGTTCAGGGAAAACCATCCTATCTCTGGGACTCACCGCCGCCTGGCGAAAAAAAGGGCATAGGGTCGCACCCTTCAAAAAAGGCCCCGACTTTATCGATTCGGGGTGGCTGGAGTTTGCCGCTGAGCGGTCCTGTCATAACCTGGATCCTTTTCTAATGACCGATGAACAAATTGTTCAATCTTTCTTTTCCCATTCAGCAGAATCAGACATATCCCTGATCGAAGGCAACCGAGGTCTTTTTGATGGCTTTGATGAGGAGGGAAGCTCCAGCACGGCAGAGTTGGGGAAACTGCTTAAGACGCCTATCATTATCATTGCGGATGTAACCATGGCCACTCGAACTGTTGCGGCACTCATTATGGGGTGCCAGAAATTTGATCCCGACTTGAAAATTGTGGGAGTGATACTGAACAGGGTGGCTGGATCCCGCCAGCAGACCCTTGTCAGGAACTCCATTGAACGATACTGTGGAATATCTGTTATTGGTGCGGTCCCAAAATTGAAGGGCACCTTCTTTCCCGAGAGGCATATGGGCCTTGTCCCATACCAGGAAAGGGAGCAGGCTGAAAAGGCGATTGCATGGGCAAGGTCCGCAGTTGAGGAAAGTCTAGATCTGGATTCAATATGGAGAATCTCTCACGAGGTTGAGCCCCTGGAGAAAGGCGATCAATACCAGGAAATTGGCCCATTTGATGACTTGAAGGCTGATTTCCCCCGCATTGGCTTTCTTAGGGACAGGGCTTTTTGGTTCTACTATCCAGAGAACTTGGAGCTACTGAGAAATCTTGGAGCAATTTTGGTGGAAGTAGATTCCACAGCTGATAGCGAACTGCCCGATCTGGATGCCTTGTACATAGGTGGTGGGTTTCCCGAAACCCAGGCAAAGGTCTTGGCCGATAATAAGACCTTTAGGGATTCCTTGAAACAGAGCATCGAAAGTGGCCTACCCGTTTACGCGGAGTGTGGCGGGTTGATGTATTTGGCTGAGAGCCTTCTCGTAAATGAGAAAACCTATCCGATGGTGGGTGCCCTGCCCTTTAAGTGCGTAATGGAGGAAAAGCCTCAAGGTCATGGGTACACCATCTTGGAAGTGACCGCGCAAAACCCTTATTATTCTGTGGGGGAAACCCTAAAAGGACATGAGTTTCATTACTCCAGACCTCTGATGAGTGGGGCAGAAGGGATAAACTCTGTTTTTAAGGTGCATCGAGGCCGGGGTTTTGATGGAGAAAGAGATGGACTGGTCAAAGACAATTTGTTGGCCACGTATACCCATCTGCATGCGGCAGGTAATACATTGTGGGGGAAAAGCCTTCTCAGAGCAGCGCTTGCTAACAAAAGGCACAGTAGAAAAGATTTTTTGAATGATACGAAAAAGAAGGATTGACAAGATCAAAAATATAAGTTATACAAAAATAGTTTTATTTCCTAAGTTGCTAAGATTATTAAAATATTTATAAGAATAAAGGAGGTTCATAATTATGCCAACAGTTGATTTTGAAGGGCATACTTTCAATGTGGATGAAGATGGTTTCATCGATGATTTCAACAACTGGAACGAGAGCTGGGTAAGGCACGTAAAACAAACTGAAGGCATTGAGGAACTTACGGATGAGCATCATAAGATCATCGAGGTCCTTCAGGACTATTACAAGAAGAACGGTATTGCGCCTATGGTCAGGATCCTGTCCAAAGTGACAGGTTTCAAGCTCAAATACATCTATGAGTTATTCCCCTCTGGCCCGGGTAAAGGCGCCTGTAAAATGGCTGGCCTGCCCAAGCCGACGGGCTGCGTCTAGTACTCTGCGTTAGCTATTCTGAATTTCTCAGCCGCAAATCAAGGCACAAAGAGAGTTGTGCTCTCTCTTTGTGCTTTTTTGTTTTTAAGCCTGCCTTCGCGGATCATCAGATTTCGGAGCTCAGTTCTGCGTAAAGCTCCGGTCTACGGTTGGGAATAAAATATTTCATTCTGTGTTTCCGGATTTCCTCTATTTCGTTACGCTTAAGATCCACCAGGAGCATCTCCTCCTGAGTCCCTCCATATTTGGCGATAACGGTTCCTGCGGGATTCAGTGCCATAGCCACGCCTGGAAAGGAAAACCCTTGCCTGGTTTTTCCCACTTGATTGCAAGCCACAACAAAGACAGCATTGTCAAAGGCCCTGCTCGGAAGGTGCCTCAGCCAACTCTGGATTTTTTCTTGAGGATTCCCCCGTGGAGAGGCGTGGGGCATGAAGATGATATCCGCACCCTTGAGGGACATCACCGTACTTATCTCAGGGAAATGG
>CP070700.1:655757-662072 GCA_020349865.1 Desulfobacteraceae bacterium | reverse complement strand
TAGATAGAGCAATCCGCATTCGCCAGACCATAATCTTGAGACCAAATATCGACGATCAAATAAAGCTCAGGGCACTCTTTGACCTTGGCTTGGATTACCGGAAGGGCGGGTTTTTAAATCGGGCGCTGAAAACATTCCTTCAGGTGACACAAAAGACACCTTCCGATGTTAAGGCGTTAGAAAACATAGAAAGAATTTACGAGGAGTTGAAGGATTGGGAGCACGCTTACGAGACACAACAAAAGATTACTCGGTTGACCAAGGGGGATCACCATCATATTCTTGCCCATCATCTGGTGGAAATGGGGAAGGTTGCCCAAGAAAAAGGCGAACTGAATAACGCAAAATCTCTTTTCAATAAAGCCATATCAACACATAGAGAATGTGTGGATGCTTATCTCCATCTGGGAGATCTTTATTTCAATAGGAATGACTATAAAAAGGGAATATCAACATGGAAAAAGGCCGTTGAGGTGGCACCACAATTTACGTTTCTTGCCTATCGGCGCCTTGAAGGGGCCTATTCGAAAATGAAGAATCTAAAGCCCGTTGGGGACTTCTTGAAGGAACTTGCGCAGTCAAATGCCGATGCCTTTATACATATGGCCCTTGCCCGTTATCTTTACAACGAAAACGATATCGATGGAGCTCTGGACCAGATACGAATCGCCCTGGAATTGGCACCTTCCTTTTGGGAAGCCAGGAAGTTTAGAGGCGAGATGCTTCTCTCTGACGACAGGGAAAAAGATGTACTCAATGATTACAGGGAGCTTATCGAACATCTAAATGTACCCTACTTGAGATTCCAATGCACGGAATGTGGTTATACACCAGGTGAACTTCAGTGGCAATGCCCACAATGCAAGACGTGGGACTCCATACATCTAACAGACCATCCCCATACCAGGCCAGGCCCTACCTCTCAATCAAGCGAGCCGCCCCAATTACCACAAGGCACAGATGAGGAATAGAATGAACCAGTTGACGCCCATGCTCAGGCAATATTTGGGCATTAAGGGTGAATATCCTGATGCTATCTTGTTTTTCAGGATGGGCGACTTCTACGAGATGTTTTTTGACGATGCCAGGACTGCATCAAAAATACTCGGTATTACGCTGACGTCTCGAGGAACATTCAATGGGGCTAAGGTACCCATGTGCGGCATACCTCATCATGCAAGTAAATCCTATATCGCAACGCTCATAAACAGCGGGTGGAAGGTGGCCATTTGTGAGCAGACCGAAGACCCAAAGTCCAGCAAGGGAATCGTAAAGAGGGAGGTGATCAGGGTAGTTACTCCGGGCTCAGTGGTGGATGAACATGAGGTTGACGATAAAAGAAACCTTTACATGGCTGCCATATCCGGGGGGCCTGGCCGCACTGCTTCGCCTTTCCGCCATAGGCAAGCGGATGATATAGCGGGAGGGATCCGTGAGGCAGCAACTGAGGAAAAGTATGGGTTGGCTCATATTGATTTATCGACAGGAGAGTTTCGAGTCACGGAAGCTTGCACGTGGAACGAACTCATCGACGAATTGCGCAGAATCGATCCTGCGGAAGTCTTGATTCCTGAAAATGGACATTTGTCCGGTAGAAAAGAGCTGTCTGACTACCGGGTGGAAATAATTAATAGTGAATCCTTTGATCCCCAAGAAGCAGGAGCCCTTCTGAAAGAGCAATTTGGGGTCCGGTCATTATCAGGGTTTGGATTTCAGGACATGCCACAGGGAATTATTTCTGCAGGGGCTCTTATTAGCTATCTTCTGGATACTCAGAAGCAAAAGCCGGAGCATGTAAAAGATATAGTGAGTTATCGCCTTGGCGATTTCATGTTTTTGGATGAGTCCACCTGCGATCACTTAGAACTTCTTAAGACCATGCGCCGGCAATCGGTACAAGGATCGTTGTGCCAGGTTTTGGATAGAACAGTAACACCCATGGGGGGTCGCCTCTTAAAAAAATGGATCGTATATCCTCTGGTTAATCTCAAAAAAATCCGAGAGCGGCTGGCTGGGGTGGCCTGGTTCAAAGAAGATCCCATGCTCAGGGACGAACTCATAATAGAGCTCAAAGAAATCTATGACCTGGAGCGTTTAAACGGGCGTATAGCGTTAGGGAGGGCCAATGCGATGGATCTTCTGGCCCTTAAGGTCTCGATTTTACGACTTCCCAATATCAAGAACATATTGGGAAATTCGACAAGCTCGCTTTTATCAGAGATCTCCTCGAGGCTGGATACCCTTCAAGATATAGCACATTTGATAGAGGAGGCTATCCATGAAGAGCCACCGGTTTCTGTTAAAGACGGTGGCATTATCAGGGAGGGATATGATGCAGAGCTGGACAGATTGATCTCTTTGAGCCGGGACGGAAAGAGCTGGATAGCAGATTTTGCTGCCACTGAGCAAAGAAGGACCGGGATATCAAGCCTGAAGGTGGGATTTAACAAAGTTTATGGATACTATATTGAAATAACGAAGGCCAACCTGCATCTCGTACCTCCTGAATATGTCAGAAAGCAGACGCTTGTTAATGGTGAGCGTTACATTACTGAAGCCTTGAAGTCAATGGAAGAACAGGTGCTGGGCGCTGAAGAAAAGCGGGTGGTGCTGGAATTCGAGATATTTGATCGGATACGCAGAAAGGTGGCCCTTGAAAACCAGCGAATTAAAGAGACAGCTGAATTTGTTGCACAGATTGACGTAATCGCCGGGCTGGCCAAAACTGCTGAAATGAACGATTATAGTTGTCCGGAAGTGAACGATGGCGCAGGCATTGACATTGAAGATGGCCGACATCCTGTTATTGAGCAAAGTGTCAAGGATGAGGACTTTGTACCCAACGATATACACCTGGATCCTAGTGAACAGCAAATATTGATCATTACCGGTCCCAATATGGCAGGCAAATCCACCATTCTCAGACAGACTGCCCTGACAGTGCTTATGGCCCAAATGGGTAGCTTTGTCCCTGCTTCCAAGGCTGTCATTGGAATTGTGGATCGTATCTTTACGCGGGTTGGTGCCTCGGATGATTTGGCCAGGGGACAAAGCACTTTTATGGTGGAAATGAATGAGACAGCAAATATCATGCGGCATGCGAAACCTAAGAGCCTGGTTATCCTGGATGAGATCGGGCGTGGAACAAGCACGTACGATGGACTGAGCATTGCCTGGGCAGTTGCGGAGGCTTTGCACGATATGGATGGGGAAGGTGTGCGGACCCTTTTCGCAACCCACTACCATGAACTTACGGAACTGGTGACCACAAAGCAACGGGTGAAGAACTATAATATCGCAGTTCGAGAGTGGAATGACCAGATTATATTTTTAAGAAAGCTCGTTCCAGGAGGGACAAGCCGGAGTTATGGAATACAAGTGGCTCGGATTGCCGGTTTACCTGAAAATGTTCTGTTGCGGGCAAAGGAAATACTTCAAAATCTCGAGGGTGCAGAACTGGATGAGGTGGGGCGACCTCGCCTTGCAAAGAGTCCTCCTGAGAGGGATGAGGGTGATATTTTGCAACTGAGTCTTTTCACCCCCCAGGATAAGAAACTGAGAGATTGGATCGCGGGAATGGATATTTCCGGAAGGACCCCGCTGGAGGCTTTGATAGAACTCAATAAGTTAAAGGAATATGTGGACCCCGATACATGACAGAATGGGTTATTGTAATGCAAGGAGGAGTAACAGTTTATCTTTTTTGCAATAGTGAAAAAAGGGAAATAATCCAATAATGATTTTTTCAAAGCGCTAAATTGTTACAAAAAAGAAATGATTTTTACAAAAAGGACCGAGGGTACATGTTGTTAGATGGTTAGCCCGAAATTGGATAAAGAATGCACACTTAGGAGACAGGGTTTTCCAGAACCAAATAGAAATGAAGATTAATCTTCTTTTAATAGCGATTTTAATGATTGTTTCGGCTGTTTTTGTTCCGGAAGGATCCGAAGTCTCCGCTAAAGTTTCCAAAAAACCGGCCTTGATCCTGAAGGAGGCTGATCAGTGTCGTAAGTCTTTGTATGGGTCGGCTAAAAAGAAAAAATACCGTCACAACTGGTTAAGATGTATCAGCAAGTATGAGACGCTTTATACCCGTTATCCCAAAAGCGAACAGGCGCCTTGGGCCCTCTATCATTCAGCAAAACTCTTTAGAGGACTTTACGCTTACTCTGGCAAATCGCAAGACCTGGATGAAGCTGTCCTTTTGTTCAGACGATTGGCAGATGAATACAAAGACCATCGCCTGGCTGATGATGCCCAGTATAAGATTGGAGAAATTTTTTATAAGCTTAAAAAGGAGCCGACCCACGCCTATGTGGAATTCTTGAAGGTGGATATAAAATTCCCATCCGGGGATATGCGGCCAAAAGCCAGGAAGATGCTGGATCAGTTGGCCTCACTACTGAGTGAAAAAGATAATGACAGAGACAGTGCCGGGACAAAAACTGCACCGGTCGCAGTAAAGGATATCCGACACTGGTCAACACCTAATTATACACGGGTCGTTGTTGACGTCTCAGAGCCCGTGAAATACACACACCGCCTCCTCAAAGCAGATCCGGATCTCAGGAAGCCTCGAAGGCTCTACATAGAGCTTAAGAATGCTCGTGTTACATCTCAGATTGAAAGCACCCTACCGATCAAAGACGGGCTGCTTCAAAGGGCCAGGGCGGGACAATACACAAAAGATGTCGTCCGGGTCGTACTGGATACTGAAAGCATTGGGGGCTATAAGGTCTTCCATCTTCACGACCCCTTCCGGATTGTAGTGGATGTACGGAGAACCGGAAAGGAGGACGCAACGGATGAGTCAAGGCTGGCCGTGAAGGAAAGGACTGTGAGAAAGGGAGTGAGGAAGGCCGACGTCCCCAAAGACTCGGTATCCCTGGCCGGACAGCTCGGGTTGAATGTTAAGACAATTGTGATAGATCCCGGACATGGTGGTAAAGATCCGGGCTGTAATGCCCGCGGGGGAGTAAAAGAAAAGGACGTTGTCCTAAGTATTGCCAGAGTTCTGGCTAAAAAAATAAAGGAAAAGATTGGGTGTGAGGTCTTTCTCACCAGAAATAAGGATGTTTTTCTACCTTTAGAGCGAAGAACCGCCATTGCAAATATGAAAAAGGCAGACCTTTTTATCTCGCTTCATATTAACGCCCACAGGAATAGAAACATCTGGGGGTTAGAGACCTATTTCCTCAACATAGCAACGGATGAAAGGTCGATGCTTGTGGCCGCAAGGGAGAACGCCACTTCTGAAAAGAACATAAGCGATCTCCAGGCGATTCTGAATGACCTCATGCTGAATACTAAGATAAACGAATCGAGTCGTCTGGCACATGAGGTACAGGGGGGAATGTTCTCGCAGGTGAAAAGAAAATATAAGCGAGCAAAAAACCTCGGTGTAAAACAGGCACCCTTTTATGTGCTGATTGGAGCCGAGATGCCCGCGATCCTTGTGGAAACCGGCTTTCTCACCAACCGCATGGAGGGCAAGAGATTACTCAGCAAAAGGTATCAGGAAAGCATAGCCGAAGGTATCTGTGATGGAGTAAACAATTACATTAATAGCATTGATCAGACATATAAGGGAGGATAATCGATTTTAGATTAACGATTTTCGATTTATTATCACCCTGACCGAGCGAAACAGACCTGTAGATTTTCGATAGATGCCTTGGCACACAGGGCTCTTGCAAAACTATAAAGCGTCTTTCATAACTCATTAAATTTACCGGGAATTGAATAATGTACCGAATGCAAGGACACCTTAAGGTATAAAGCCGATGGGTATTAGTCGATAATCAATCGTAAACTCGTTATTTCATTCTTAAATGGGCATCGATAAACATATCAATGCCACCATCCATGACTCTTTCCACGTTTCCTGTCTCCACATTGGTCCTGTGGTCCTTGACCATTGTGTATGGGTTAAATACGTAGGACCTTATCTGACTGCCCCATGCGATATCCTTCTGGGAATCATGCATTTGTTGTTTTTTCTGTTCCAGTTTTTCCTTCTCAAGATTATATAATCTGGCGTTTAGTACCTTCATTGCCATTTCCCGATTACGATGCTGGGATTTTTCATTCTGACACTGCACAACAATTCCTGTGGGAAGATGCGTGATTCTAATTGCCGAACTGGTTTTATTGACGTGCTGGCCTCCAGGACCGCTGGCCCTGAAGGTGTCGATTCGAAGGTCTTTGTCATCGATTTCGACCTTAATATCCGTATCCACTTCCGGAAGGACAGATACAGAAGCAAAGGAAGTGTGCCTTCTTCCTGTGGCATCAAAGGGAGAGATCCTAACC
>CP070700.1:650211-655657 GCA_020349865.1 Desulfobacteraceae bacterium | reverse complement strand
ATCCAGCAATGAGATAGTTTTCTCAAGTTCAAGGAAGATGAGGATTTTAACCACATGAATACGTCCCTGAAGACAGTGATAGGAGTATTTTGAGGATTAAAAACCGAATCTGACGCAGAGATTGGGGGAAATAGCCATTTATGGATGGGCAATAACTAACGGGAGGAAATTATGGAAATTATCTGGTCGGCATTGTCTCTGCTTTTGTCAATTGTTGGCCTCATCTTATTCATCATTGTTATCATCAAGCTCTTCAAGGCAGAGGGGGCACTCAAAGGAATCCTGGGGATCATCTGCGGGATCTACCCATTCATCTGGGGTTGGGTAAAGCACAAGGAACAGAAAATAACCAAGACCATGGCCTTGTGGACTTTCTGCATTGTGGTCCCACCCGTTCTTGCATCCGTTTTCTTATCGAGTATTGTCTTGACCATGTTAGGATCACTTCAATCCGTCAGCAATGTAATGAAGACTTCCCCAACCATAACGAGCGAGATCTTAAAGAAACCCGGGCCAAAGGCTGTATCAAAACCAGTCGAACATCCACCTAAAGAAGTGCCTAAGAAAAAAACCACTATAGAGAAATCAGTCGATCACGACCCTGAGATAAAAAAGCTTGATGATTTCATCACGCAGAATATCCAAAATGCCGATGCCTATTATAATCGAGCCCTGTTACATGAGGAAAGAGGAAACATACAGATGGCAGAAAGAGACTATGCCAAAGCAATCGACATCAACAAAAAACATGGGGATGCTTACTATAACCGAGGCCTTCTTTTTGTTAAGATGGGGAAGTACGATCTGGCCATAAAAGACTTCGATGCGGCCATAGAGCTGAACCCCGGTGCCTTTGACGCCTTTTGTAACAGGGGGAATGTCAATTATCAGTTGGACAAGAAAGATCTGGCAATAAACGATTACAATTCGGCCTTGAAAATAAGGCCAAATGATGCTGATCTTTACTACAACCGGGGTGTTGTCTATCAGGCCAAGGGGGAGAGTTCAAAGGCCAATAGAGATTTCAAAAAGGCCGCCACGCTAGGACATCAAAAAGCAAAAGAACATTTACTAGGGCAGGGCAAAAAGGCAGGAGGAACGCCAACCTTAGAAAAGGCACCATCCATTGTTTGGAAAAGAGATCTCAAGAATGTAAAAATACCTGAGACGACGGCGAGGGGGATGATAAATGGTGAAAAGTTCATCTCTAAATCCGCTGAGTTGGCAAATGGCATTCTAACCATTCGCGACGGTGAAGACTTTTTTCCTGATCATGCCGTGATGGTATTTCTCTTTTTAAAAAAGGACGAGACGCCAGAAGGGAAGGCATACAATATCAGCCGGACAAGTGGTTTTGGATCACCACACATCCATATGAAATGGAAACCAGAAAACAATAAAGTTCCCAAAACAAAAATATTTACAAAGGATTACTCGATGCGCCTCAATTTGGGGACAATCAAAGATGGTAAGCTCCCAGGCAAGATATATCTTTGTTTGCCGGATAACATGAAGAGTGTGGTGGCGGGAAGGTTTACGGCTATTGTTAAATAATTCGCACCAGGAACACACTTAGAAAGGCAGCAATTTCCTTAAAGATTGTCCTCTGGAGCCTTATTTACTGAAGGATCTCTTTTGTCGCATCATTTATCTTGCTTCTCAGAGCATGATTATTGCCAGAGAGACTACCCGCTTTCTGGAAGTGAAATCTTGCTTTCTCGGTTTTGCCTAAGTTCTTGAAATAAAGCCCGAAATTATAATGAGCAAACGCGAGGTTATTTTGCCTTCCGTATGAAAGGCCCAAATGATAATAGACCTCGTTATTAACGGGTTTCAAATAAGACAATTTCTTAAAAAGCTGAATTGCCTTTTCGTACTTCTCAATATTTTCATAAGACAGTGCCAGGAGAAAGAGCGTGGAGCGATCCTGATCATCAAGGTCAAGGGCCTTTTCAAGAATTGGTATGGCCTCTGTGTATTGCCCATCCATTTGATAGGTTTCCCCCAGGTTTCTCAACATGGAAATTGATGTCGGGTCTTCCTTCAAAGCGGTTCTGAAATGACGAATTGCCTGCCCATATTCTGATCTTTCTTTATAAACAATTCCAAGGCCAAAGTGTGGCAAAGGTGATGAGGGGTCTTTTTCAAGATCAATGCGGAAAAGTCTTTCTGCTTCTTGGGAATCCTGGCAGTTAGCCCGTAGAATGGTCTTAAGATATGGAAACCGCTTTCCTAATTGAACAGATTCCTTTTTTGATGGCTCGGGTTTATATTGGCTTAGCATTGTGTCAAGGTTGGACATCCTTTCGGGTCCCGTGGGATGGGTCAAGAGGTAAGCCGGGACCTTATCCGTACCGAACCACTGTCCTTTTTGGATTTTCCTTAGTGTCCTAATCATCCCTGCAGGATCAAAACCGGCCCACTTCATATACTTAAATCCCAACTGGTCAGCCTGGCGTTCGTCGTTTCGGCTATAATGCAGCTGTGCCTGAATCCCGGCAGCCATGGAGCCGGTCATTATAGCTCCCGCTAATTCACCACCAATCAACGCCCCCGCCATAATTCCGGCCATGGTGGCCAGGCCTATTTTCTTGCTTTGCTCTATGCGTTTAGATAAATGCTTGGCAGAGACATGTGCGAGTTCATGACAGATGACAGCTGCCAGCTCATCTAAATTATCCATAACTTCTATTAATCCGGAAAATACAAAGATATGTCCCCCAGGTCCTGCAAAGGCGTTCAAATTATTGTCCTTGATAATATAAAAGTGAAAAGGAAAGGGCCTTGTTTCCAAAGGCATGGTGAGATAACCGCCCAAATCCGTTAAAAATTGATTGGCAAAATCATCCTCTACTAGTTCAAAATGCTCCCGAATCTGGACCAGAAATCGTTGACCCAGTTTTCTTTCCTCTTCAATTGAGAGCCCAAAAGCCTTGGGCACTAAAAAAGATAGGTTGGGAAGTAACAGGAATAAGCAAAGTCCAAAAATAACCGCGTTGATATGAAAATGGCCTTTATTCATAGTCCAACTTCCCTCGGGTTTTCATTCTCTAAACTCACCCGTGGTGCCTCGATCCAGAGGCCTTCCAGGTCATAAAACTCTCTAATGGGCTGGTAAAACAGGTGGATGACCACATCGCCATAATCTATCAACACCCAGTGCCCTTCTTGTTCCCCTTCGATCCCGTCTGCCCTGAATCCCAGCTCACGCATTCTCGTTAAAAGATGACTTGTAATGGCCTGCACCTGTCTGCTGGAGTTTCCGCTGGCGATGAGAAAGTAATCGGTAATTGAGACGAGTTTCCCAACTTTAAAAAGGACTGGATCAATGGCCTTTCGTTCGTTTATAATTTTGAGACACAATTTCGCCTTATCAATGGTTTGCATCGTTCCTGTATAATCCTTTTTCTTCGATATACCTCCTGACTGACTCTGGTACCAAAAAACGAATGGACTTACCTCCTGCAACCAATTCCCTTATTTTTGTGGATGAAATATCTATATATGAAGGGGCACTCAGTGCTACGGTGTTCCCGGATTGTGTGATAAAAACGTCAGATTGTTTGGCCTTTTTGACTTTCAGACCAAGGCTTAAGAGAAATGCTTTAAGGTCATGAGGTTGAAATCCGGCGCGTTCAATTACAACTAAGTGCGCGTAGTTAAAGAGTTCTTGGTAGTCTTTCCACGTATTGATTTCCAGAAAGGCATCCACACCCAAGATAAAAAAGAGTTCGGGGTCCGGACTGAATATTTTATGGAACTCCTTGAGCGTTTCAATGGAATAAGAGAGTCCGGGTCGCTTTCCTTCCAGGTCGAGAACTTCAAGGAGAGAAGAATCGCTGACTGCCAGTTGTGCCATGGCTAACCGGTGCTTAAAAGGGGCAACGGGTTCCCATGTTTTATGGGGAGGAGAAGCAGATGGAATCAGGTAGACCTTTTGCAAGCCCAGTTCCTGGCCAGTTTCCTCTGCTGTGCGCAAATGGCCCAGATGGATCGGATCGAAGGTCCCGCCCAGGATACCCAATTTCAAAGATAACCCCCTTATAGATAGATTGATTATTAACTATTGACTATTGAGGGAAAGGCCCTTTTTACGGTAATCAATCACCAATTAACAACAGTTAATTCCTAACCTGTCCTTGTCCATATACAACAAATTTTGTGGTTGTTAACTCCTCCAGCCCCATGGGACCAAAGGCATGAAGTTTTGAGGTGTTGATCCCAATTTCGGCACCAAGTCCTAATTGGTTTCCATCATTAAAACGTGTGGAGGCATTAACCAGAACCACAGAAGCGTCCACTTCAGCTAAGAAACGTTGAGAGCGATTATAATCATTGGTGATAATAGCTTCCGTGTGATTGGAACTATATTGTTCTATATGATCAAGTGCCTCATCTATTTTGGAAACAATCTTAACCGCTAGAATCAGGTCAAGAAATTCAGCTGGCCAATCTGTCTCAACAGCCGGTTTGATTCCCGAAATCAATTCCAGGGTATTCGGGCATCCTCTGATTTCTACACCTGCATCACGAAAGCATTTTATCATATCAGGAAGAAAGACCCTTGCAATACCTTCATGAACAAGCAGTGTTTCCATGGCATTGCAAACCCCAGGCCTTTGAGTCTTGGCATTGAAACATACCTCTTTTGCCATCTCAAGATCAGCGAACTCATCCACGTAGACGTGGCATACGCCCTTGTAATGTTTTAATACCGGGACACGGGAATGGCCTGTCACATAACGAATCAACCCCTCGCCTCCTCTCGGGATAATGATGTCTAAATAGTCCTCAAGGCCGATCAAAATGCTTACCGCTTCCCTGTCTGTGGTCGGTATAACTTGCACAGCCTTTGGAGGGAGTCCCGTTTTCACCAGGGCTTCTCGTAAGAGCTCCGAAAGGATCAAATTGGAGTGAATGGCCTCTGATCCTCCTTTTAGGATTACCGTATTGCCGGATTTCAGGCACAGGGCAGCCGCATCCACCGTCACATTAGGACGCGATTCATAGATAAACCCAATAACTCCAATTGGTATCCGAACGCGTCCCACAAGCAATCCATTGGGTCGTTTCCACATTCCTAAGACCTCACCTACAGGGTCGGGTAAAGCTGCCACTTCCCTCAGGCCGTCTGCCATTTGCCCGATAACTTTTTTGTCCAAGGTCAATCGATCGATCATTGCAGAAGAGAGCCCGGCGTCTTGTGCCTGTACCAGGTCCCTTTTATTCTCTCTGATTATATCTGCCTGCCTCTCAGTAAGTTTATCTGCCATCAACTCAAGTACGGCATCTTTTTCCGCCCTTCCTATACTTCTTAATAGTCTGGAGGCCCTTTTCGCCTCTTTGGCCATTTTCTCTATCATGCCCACAAGTGACACAGTTCGTCTCCTTCTTCCATTTGATTGGCAAGGACACGGTTGTCCCGATGGATCACCTCGTCATCGTT
>CP070700.1:645850-650111 GCA_020349865.1 Desulfobacteraceae bacterium | reverse complement strand
GGTTAGATGATGCCAACCAGCGTTTACCCCGTATAGCTCACAGTCCAACATGTGTGACAATCGCCGCGGATCAGCCGCAAGCGCAGAGGCAAGCTTGCTTGCCGATACGCGCTGTCGGCTGAATCCGCTGGTTGTGAGGCGCTTCGCGCCGAACGGCCAGCGGATGAAATCCGCGGCGATTGTTGCCGGGCGCGAAGCGTCCGGCAACAACCAGTTAGTATATAGTTTTCTTTATAATTCCATGATTAAAACTTTCTGACGAAATTTTTTAAACAACTTAGTAGAATTTCTAACTGGATAAAATCACTCGTGTAATATTATAAAGAAAACTGGATATTGTCTTATGCTAAAGATGCCTTGAGATTTAAGGGTTCAATTTGACGCAATTTTGGAAAAAAGCAATGCTCAAAAATACCCGGATTCATTCTCGGAAGCAGAAAGAATGCCCTACTGGGCCTCCATTCTTCACTCCAACGCTTCATCCTGAACTCTTTATTGGGTTCTCCCGATTCGCACATAAGAATACGATACTTATATAAAATTAAAGCAATTAAATCAAGAAATTATCATTTTTATAAAATATCAGATAGATACGACTGATGATATTAGGTGAAATAATACTGCTTACTCCGCTTCACCTGGTAAAACGAGGGGAAATTGCATACTTTTTGTGCCAAACGGTAGTATTGGATCGACTCAATATAATTTTGATAATGGGTCATCCCAAGATATTGACAGGTTTGCTAAACGCTTGGTAAGAAGACGGGGAGATTGGCTGACAAATCAATGAAATAGAGGAGGCAAATATGATCGCACAAATGTCGGTGTATCCCATCGGGGAAGGTACAAGTCTTAGCAGGTTTGTTAAGAAAGGAGTCGCAGTTATCGAGAAATCGGGGTACACCTATGAAGTGGGAGGGATGGCTACGACCGTCGAAGTACCGGATCTGGATGCATTATTCGACCTGGTTAAGCAGGTGCACGCAGCCCATGTGGCTGAGGGCGCGCGCCGGGTGGTCATCGACCTGAAAGTGGATGATCGGCGGGATAAAACGGCCACCATCGCAACCAAAAAATCAGCGGTGATAAAAGCCTGATGGGAAAATCCCCCTCGCTCCCCCTTTTAAAGGGGGAAGTAGAAGTCCTTACTTTGTGTAAAGGGGAGATAAGAGTCTGTCCAATAACTCTCTCTCTTATGTGGAAAAGAGGGGTGAGTGTGTAACTACTTGAGCCCACACCCCCTCACCTAGCCTCTCCCCCTCGAGGGGGAGAGGATTTTTAGTCTGTATAATGGATTCGAGGGGTTTTTGGGGTCTATTCTTTTTCTTTTCTTAGAACCTTATTCAAAACCTTTTCAAGCTCTTCCCCATTATAAGGCTTGGCAATAGTTCCACTAAAGCCGTATTTGGAGAAGTTAGTGATAATGGGATCATCGGGATAACCACTGGAGACAATAGCCTTGATATTTGGGTCTATCCCCACAAACCTTTTGATAGCTTCCTTTGCCCCCATACCAGCACGTACGGTTAGATCCAAAATAACAGCATCAAAGGGCTCCCCCGCTTCCTTAGCCCTCTGATACAAATCAACCGCTTCGAGACCATCCTTTGATAATACAACATTATGGCCTAAGAAACTCAAGACCTGCCCTGAAGTATCTCTTATCACCTCTTCGTCATCCATCACAAGAATCTTCCCTTTTATGGGCGGGTAGTCTCTTTCGGCCTCTTTCTTTTTGGGGAGTTCCTTTTTTGATGCAGGGAGATAAATACAGGTGATGGTACCTTTATTCAGCTCTGATTCCACTGTGACATGGCCATCATGTCTTTTGATTATGGAAAAGGCTGTGGTAAGGCCTAGTCCCATTCCTTTACGGGCGCCCATCTCTTTTGTTGAAAAATATGGGTCAAATATCTTAGAGAGGTTTTCCTTGGGAATGCCAACTCCCTGATCTTGAATAGATATTTTTACATATTCTCCATGCCTTAATCCCAGGTTTTTTTCATGACCTTTCGAACTGATAATAATGTTTTCGGCTTGAAGCTCAATTGTTCCACCTTCCGGCATAGCCTCCTTTGAATTGGTAACCAGTTGATGAATTGCCTGGCGTATCTGGCTTTCATCAAATTCAACCAGCCATAGGTCATCAGCTATGGAGCATTCCCAAGTAACATCGGAGCCTGCAAGGGCAAGGTTTGCTGAATTTTTGATTGTTTCAGTAATGGATGCGACCCTTTTCATGGGAGCGCCACCTCTGGAAAATGTAATGAATTGCTGAGATAATTCCCTGGCACTAAAGCAAGCCTTTTTTGCATCGGACAACCTTTTGTAGATTTTATCCTCAGGATCCAGATCCATCCGCGCAAAATCAACGTTAACCAGAACCCCAGTAAGAAGGTTGTTAAAATCATGGGCAATACCACCCGCAAGCGTTCCTATGGATTCAAGCCTCTGAATTCTTAGAAGGTCTTCTTCCATTTTTTTGCGCTCCCGGATGTCTCTCGCAATAAGCAATAAACCGGACTGTTTGCCCTGTTTCATGAGTGGTGATGAGCTGACTTCCAAAGGGAGCCGTTCCCCTGACTTACTGAGGAAGTACACTTCATAGAGATTGGGGCCATCTTTAGGTGTGGATAGGCGTTCCCTTAACCCATCAAGTTCATCATCAGGCACCAGGCTCTCAAGGCCCTTGCCCAATGTTTCATCTTGACTGTATCCGCTTATTTCAGACCACGTCCTATTCGCATACGTTACCTTTCCATCAAGGTCAAAAGTTAGAATGATTTCCTCTGCTGTCTCGGCAAGCAAGCGGTATTTTTCCTCGCTCTCGCGCAGTGCCTCCTCTGCCTCCTTTCGCCTGGAATACAGCAAGGCATTTTCTATGGCCAAAGCCGCTGGACTGCTTAACGCCGTAAGAAAAAAAAGATCATCTTTTAGGAACCCGTGTCCCAAACTAAATGAATGTGCATAGATCACCCCTCGTATATGGGATTTGCTGATCAAAGGAACACACATTATAGATTTGATCCGCATCAATGTTATGCTATCTGACAGGTCATACTCTTGTTCACGACTGGTATCTGACATCAATACTGCTTTACCCTCGCGGATGACTCGA
This sequence comes from Desulfobacteraceae bacterium, assembly GCA_020349865.1. Next base: position 646,993 of record CP070700.1, on the reverse strand, counting down.
TCCACTATTGTTCGGCTATAATGCATCTTGAAGTCTTTCTTATTATTTCTCGCTTTGTATATTCTTTCTTGGAGATCACCGGAATTATCATCAATCAGAAGGATAGCTCCACTATCGATTGATTTGAGGTCGTGGAAAAGAGAATTCATTATTTTCTCACAAATCTCATCAATGTCTAATGATTGCATCAATAAGGTGGATATCTCATAAATCAGTTCGAGTTTTTTTCTATCGGTAATGCGACTGTCCTTATACAGGAAATTGTTTCCCTTTTCACCCGCCTCCCCTGCAAGATCGATCGAATAGTGGGTAATTGTTTTATCATCCGAGTACCTTTTGCCCAAACTGAACACGGTTTTGCCCATTTTTACAGGGAGTCCTTCATCAACATCATATTCATGCCCGGGTTCTATTTTACTGCCATTAACCCAGGTGCCATTATGGCTTTCCAGGTCTTCAATAACGAACCTTTTGCCTTTCTTCATGATTTTCGCATGCTTTCGAGAAATAGAAGGATCATTAATGTGGATATCATTATCAGGAGACCTGCCAACAAATGCTGTTTCACTTGTAAGGTCAAAGGAATTATCTTCCATTGGTCCGCTAATGATATAGAGCTTGGTCATTGCCACCCCCTACTACTTTCAACGAAACCGTGTCATTTTTTCGCCTTGATGCTACCCTAATCGAACGAAACAGACCTGTAGATTTTCGACAGATGCCCTGATACGCAAGGCTTTTGCAAAACTACAAAGCGTCTTTCATAACTGATTCAGAGCCACTTTATAAAATAGACAGAAATCTTTCAACATTGATCGAACAAAATCCCCCGCAATCCACCCTTATTAAATAAGTCCTCCCCTTTTGTAAACTGACCATGTCCGCTATCTCGAGCTGGACGCAGGGGGGAGGAAAGGGTATTTGGGTCCCTCAAGAGGGGCAGGAGGGTTTTTCTAGTCGTCTTTCCAATCTTGTGCTTCCCAATTATTGTATAGTGCCCATCCATAAATGAAATTAAGGCACTATCAAGTGTCCAATTCAGAAATGAGCAGTTTTTTACAAGATCAAGAAAATCAAAGGATTACGCGGAGACGTACTGTAGTACGTCGCACAAGGAATCCAGCAGATTGACGCCGAGATTGT
>CP070700.1:638571-645750 GCA_020349865.1 Desulfobacteraceae bacterium | reverse complement strand
TATATATGTTCGGCAGTCAACATCTACTCAAGTCATTCATCACCGTGAGAGCCAACGATTACAGTATGGGTTGAAAGAACGGGCAAAGGAATTTTAGGTAGCACCCAACTCGTTAAAATAGTCGAAACAAAAAACAGTTTGGGAGATTGGTTTCCAGAATGAGATTCCCGGATTGGTGCCTGTAGCTTTCTATTATTTACAATTATCTTAGATTGTGCAATAGGCACCGTAGCGAGGCGTAGAAAACCTTTACGAAACGAGAAGTTGGAACAGTTTTGTGACGTAGGCATATTTATAAATACGTTGAGGAACAAGATCGTGAAACGAGCGTTGTAGTAAGGATTTCCAAGCCGTAGTAGGCGTCTACTGCACAATCTGGGATTATAGGGCACAAGGGAATGGAGTCTCAAGGTCACTTGCCAGGTGGTCTTTGCCAATCACCAGGCAGTCCAGCCCCCATCCATATAGATAGTCTGGCCGGTAATGAAATCCGAGGCCAGGGCCGCTAAGAAAATAACAATTCTTTCCAGTTTATGGGGATAACCCCATCGGCCCACGGGAGTCCGCTCATTAATGAAATTGAATCGCTCCGGGTCGTTACGAAGCTGGGCCACTAGATCGGTCTCAAAATAGGTCGGGCCCTGATGGCCCATCCAGATATGATTCTGCTGGATGAGCCCTCTGAAGGTCTCGCACCGCTGGTGATGCTTAACCTTATCGAAGTTATTGATAAGATCCGGGAGAGGGGGATGACCATCCTTTTAGCAGATCAGAACCTGAAATTATGCCGCCGGGTTTGTGAGAGGGGCTGCATTGTGCACGAGGGCACAATGGAAGCTATCTGGAGCGATGAAGAGGTCATCAAGAAGTATTTGGTGCTGTAATCTGCCCCATGGAAATCATGGTAACCTGTTTCCCTGAAGGTTTGTGAAAAAATCAAACGTTATTCAATATCCGGAGGAATTCCCTCCTTATCCCAACCGCGAGCTTGAGAATATTCCTTTAACAATGTCTCCATTTCCTCCTGAGTGATAACCTTGCCAGACTCCTTTAGAGCTTCTGTGTGGAACCGTCTTGGCAAATGATCATCCTTTGATGTCAGACCTTCACGTATATTAAACCTGCGAGTATTATCTGTGATGGATGAGGCTATGGAACGTATATCATCCTTGGTGAGTTTCAAGCCCATAGTGCCTTCAATAATAGTAACCAGTTCTTCCCATTGATAAAGGTCACGATAAAATCTGCATAAAATAAGAGCATCAAATACAGTTAGTCGGTCTTCCCACTCTCCAAATATAGCCGCCTTGCCTTGGATTTGATCTGGATCGACTATTCCAGACAATTCCGGTTTGTAAAAAGTAGCCCTCAGATGGCAAGCACCCCGATCAGAAACCCCATATGCCAAACCCATACCCTTAAGCACTCTTGGGTCGTAACCAGGCGGTTCCATGCCTTTCACATGAATGGCCTGGCCTTCCATGTCCCAGTCTTTGGCCACGGACTTGATGCCTTTGGCCAGGGTGTCGCCGATCCCACGCCGGTGAGCTATGTCCCTCAGCAATTGGGCTATCTTATCCGTCTGCCCGTAGTCGATTTTGTAGTCGATTTTGCCCTGCCGGGAGGCCTCAATGGTAAAGGCAACCAGGTTGCCTGCCGAGATCGTATCTATGCCAAGCCGGTCACAGATGTCATTTAGGTACATGATTTCTTCTATACTATCAATCTCGCACAGGCCTCCAAATGAATAAATAGTCTCATATTCCGGACCTTCAAGCCTGAGGCCCGCATGTCTACCCGCTTTGACTATGCTCAATTTCCCGCAGGCCATAAAACATTTCAAGCAGGCATGGGGTTTTACCTCGCAACGCTCATTAAGCGCATCAGCGCTGATCTTTTCCCAGTTTTCGTAAGAGCCTTTTTGCCAGTAGCGGGTTGGGAACGCCCCGGCTTGATTCACGATTTTTACCAGCATGGGCGTTCCCATGGTTTTATAGGCATTTACTCCTGCATCATCTTTTCCCTGTTTGGCAAGCTTTTTTGCAAACTCGCTCACGACTTTTTCATTTGCAACCTCTTTCTCCCGGGAACCCAGGAAGGCAATGGCCTTGATGTGTTTGCTACCCATAACCGCGCCTGTCCCGGTACGACCGGCAGAGCGCCAGTAATCATTCTCTACCACGGAAAAGGTGACACCATTCTCCCCTGCCGGGCCAATGACCATGACTCCTGACCTGGGCTGATCGGGATTTTCTTCCGCAACAAGTTGTTTAACCCGGTCTTCAGTTTGATAGGTATCCAGGCCCCATAAGTCCTGTGCAGAATGAAACCGGGCCCCCTCCTCATAAATTTCGAGCCAGACAGGACTTTTGGCAGCCCCATGAATCATGACGGCATCAAAGCCCGTTCTGGCTATATAATCGGCAACCGTACCCCCTGAGTAGGACTCGGAGTAAAAACCGGTCTGTGGCGATTTCGTGTAAATGCCGTATCTGCATGAACCCCATATGGATGTACCAGATACAGGACCGGTAGCAAGGATAAGACGGTTTTCAGGACCCAGTGGGTCAACGCCTGGCGGGTTGTGTTTCAACAGAAGATAGGTGGAAAGCCCCTTGCCGCCTAAGCATTTCTCTAAGATCGAGTCGTCAATGGGGTCCACATGATAGCTCTGATCAGAGACATTGATGCTCAAGATTCTATTGAAAAAACCTTTCATGATTCATACCCCACCTTAAGAAATGTCCTGCAATGAAAAGTGCTGATTCAAAGGGCCGCTTTGTAAATTTCTTTTGCATCTTCAAGGGTCATTGTGCGGGGGTTATTGGCCAGAAGGCGGGTCACCTTCATGGCTCCTTCAGCCAGCTCCGGTATGTCTTTCTCAGTAATTCCAAAATCAGCCAGATGCCTGGGAACACGCAGGTCTTCGGCTAACCTTTCAATAGCATCAATCGCCGTTTCCACGGCCCCGAGATCATCCATGCCTTGTGTGGGAAGAGAGAACGCATCGGCAATTTCTGCAAACTTGGGGACATTTCCCAGCAGATTAAAACGCATCACATGTGAAAGCATCATAGTATTTGCTACGCCATGCGGAATGTGGAATTCGGCACCAATAGGATAGGCAAAGGCATGCACCGCAGTTACCCCGGCATTGGCAAAGGCTATGCCGGCTAAGAGGCTGCCCTCCATCATGCATGAACGTGCCTCCAGGTTATTTCCATTTGCATAGGCTGTTCGGATATTTTCATATAACAATTCCATTGCACGAAATGCCAGAATATCCGTCATGTCTGTTGCATTAACTGACGTGTATGCCTCAATGGCATGGATCAGGGCGTCTGTCCCTGTAAAAGCAGTAATGTCAGGAGGAAGACCAAGGGTTAGCTCCGGGTCTATTACGGCCACTGACGGCATGAGATAAGGGCTGACAATCCCTTTTTTCAGCTTTTCACCTTCATCGGAAAGTATGGCTATAGGGGTTGCTTCGCTTCCGGTGCCTGCCGTGGTAGGGACTATGAGGGTGGGCAGACCGGGCTTGGGAATCATGTCCACGCCAAAAAAGTCCGCAATTGTCCCTTCGTTAGTGGCCATAATCGCACCGGCCTTAGCAATATCAATAGGGCTGCCCCCGCCGAATCCGATGACAAGGTCGGCATTTTCTTGGCGAATCATATCCAGACAATCTGCTACAATCTCATATCTGGGATCCGATTCGACACCGTCAAAAACCGCGTACTTTATTTCCGATTTTTCAAGGGCTTCCTGGGCCGGCTGGATTAATCCTGCCCCAATTATTCCCTTGTCCGTAACAAATAAGACCCTCTCCGCCTTGAGTTCACTGACCTCTTTTGCGATCTGACCTATTGCACCGGGACCCATGACAATCCGCGGGGGCGTCCTGAAGAGAGTTATCCTGTTCATTTTTCGTTCCTTTCGTTCTTTTTCAATGATTTACAGACAACGATTTTGGGTAGTTAACCTTTTTTAGACGGGATAAACTGGATTGACATGATAATTACAATTTTGATCAACAGGATATACATCATGTCTATCCTGTAATCCTGTCAAATAATTTGCCTCCGGCGAACTACCGCGATTCTCAATGCGGGGTTTATACCCGTCCGGTTTTTTCAGTGTGAGGTTTGATGACTATTTTCCTACTAGTTTCAAAAGTTGCTCATCTTCAAGTATCTCTGAAGTATGGCCCTCAAATATTATTTCCCCTCTGTCAATGATATAAGACCTTTCGGATACCAAAGAAGCATTATGGATATTTGATTCGGCTAATAAAATAGAAACACCTAAATCGTTTTTTATACTTTTTATGGCCTCACCGAAAGTATTCACTACAAGAGGTGCCAGCCCCTCAAAGGATTCATCAAAAAGTGCCAAAGAAGGACTGAGCGCTAAGGCCCTTGAAATAGAAACCATCTTCTTTTCGCCGCCGCTCAAGGTGTTGGCCTGTCTTTTTATCAGTCTTTTTATAGCAGGAAAAATGTGAAACGCCTTTTCAAGGTCAAAAGATCCGGACCGTTCGGTTTTGCTTGTGATCCATAAACCAAGCTGAATGTTTTCCGCAACGGTGAGCTCTGGGAAGAGTCTTGCATCCTCGGGTGCATAAGCTATTCCTGCTATTACCCTCTCATGTGATGGCATATTTGTAATATCACGATTATCAAAGATGATCTTTCCAGTTAGGGAGGGATACAGACCGATGATACTCTTCAAAATAGAGCTTTTTCCAGCACCATTTCGGCCAATAAGGCAGACAATCTCCCTTTTATCCACTTCAAGAGAACAGGACCTCAAGATGTTTGTAGAGGCAATACGGCATTTAAGATTTTCGATTTTTAAAAACATATTAAGCCTTTACCCCAAACAGGATTTCTTTAACATTATCTTGTTCCATAATCTCTTCCGGTCTTCCATCTGCAATAATTTCCCCTTCACTCAATACCAAAACCCTATCCGTGTAATCGGAGACAATGTCCATATCGTGTTCAATGATCATGCAGGCCATCTTTTCTTTTTTAATGGCAGATATAATGGTATCCATGACCTTGAATTTATCTCCTGTCGCAACACCACTGGTTGGCTCATCGAGTAATAGAAATTTGGATTTAAGTGCAAAGGCCATTGCTGTGTCCAGGATCTTCTTATCCCCCTCAGAAAGGCTCGGAGGCAAAAAATCTTTTTTTTCTGAAATACCGAACACTTCTAAAAGACTTACTGCTTCCTGCGTTATTGTACTATAATGACTAACAGGTAAAATTCCCCTTTTTATTTTTTCATATATGGAAAAGAGACAGGTCCTCACATTGTCTAAAACCGTACTATCCTCAAAAAGGTTGGTTATCTGAAAATTGCGGGCGATTCCCCTTTTGATCCGTCGATACGGGGAGGCAAATGTTATATCGTGACCAAAAAACTCTATTTTTCCAGAGGTTGGCAAGATATGACCACTGATTAAATTGACCAAAGTGGTTTTTCCTGCCCCATTAGGCCCCACTAAGGAAACAATTTCATCTTCCTTTACCTCGAAATTCGTGGGATTTATGATCCTTACCTTTCCAAAATCTTTGACTAAATTCTTTACATTTAACATCAAGTGGCTCCCTTAGTTTCGCCCCTTCTAAATTTTCCAAACAACCTAACAAATCCTCCGGTAATACCTTCAGGGAGAAGAAGAACAAGTACGATGAGAGTAGCTCCTATGATAAACATCCAGTACTGCGTGATACTGACAGCATATAATTTCAGATAGGTGAACAAAATAGCCCCAACAATAGGTCCCTCGAAAACCATAAAACCGCCAAGGAGCGTCATGTAAACAATCTCTCCGGAAAAAACCCATTCCGAAATCTCTGGCGTGACATGACCATTTACAAAGCTCCACAGGGCCCCTCCCAGCCCAGTAAATAGTCCGGACAGGATGAAGGCATACCAGCGATATCTCCTGACACGGATACCTATCATCTCCGCCCTTACCTCATTATCCCTGATGGACTGAAGGGCCTTGCCAAAAGGTGAATTAACAATCCCCAGCATAATGATAGTGCTCGCGGCGAAAATAGATATAAGAAAGTAATAAAAGGAACCTGAAAGAAATTCGAACCGCTTCACGCCTTCGAATGATTTGCCAAACATGATCGGGAGATCAATATGAATTCCATCAGAACCTCCCGTGAGATTATAAAGTTTTACCAAAAGGGCGAACAAAACCATGGAAAGGGCAAGGGCAAGTATGGCAAAAAATACCCGCGTGTGGCGAACACAAATAAAACCGAAAATGGCGGAAACAATTAAAGAAGCTAGAAGGGCTAAAGGAATCAGGATCTCTATTCGATAAAGATCGGGAAAGTATCTGCCCATCATGCCCACGGTATAGGCCCCTGTAGCAAATAGAGCACCATGACCGAAAGAGAGAAGACCGGTATAACGGAGAAGCAGATTAAACCCCAAACCCATAATGGCAAAGGTTATCCCAGACTCGAGAAGCATCAGTTGATAGATTGAAAGTAGCTTCGGCATAAAAAGCAATAGTGTGAAGATCCCTAAATAGACGAAAAACTTTGGTCTCAGAATCGCATCTTTAAAGCCCATCAATTATCTCCCAAAAAGCCCCTTAGGTTTTGCCACTAAAATGATGACTGCAATTAAAAATAGCAATGGCAGTTCAATTTCAGGAAAAAAAACAATCCCGATGGATCGGGTTTCTCCCACAATGAGTGAGCCAATCAGGGCCCCTTTGAGACTCCCCAAACCCCCTAAAACAACCACAATGAAGGCCAGAATAAGGGGTTCCATGCCAATACCCAAGAGAGCCGGAGTCGTAGGTATGATAAGAGCCCCGGCCAGACCTGCCAATGCTGCTCCTATCCCAAATGCTAATGTATTAAGCAGGCCTATCTGGATTCCCATGGCCCTGGCCATTTCTCTGTCCATAGAAATTGCTCTTAGCATAATTCCAATTCGAGTCTTAGACATAATCATCCAGACAGCAAGGCCAGCAATAACACCAATCAGCATAACAAACAGGAAATAAAAAGGATATTGATTGTTGCCGATGCTTAAATTGCCCATCATATCAAATTGTTTAGAGGCATAATACGCCGTACGGCCCCACGTGATCTTAATCAGGTCTTCAATCAATAGTAATGCCCCAAAGGTGATCAG
>CP070700.1:632938-638471 GCA_020349865.1 Desulfobacteraceae bacterium | reverse complement strand
GGAGGCAGAATTCACCATGAAAGGAGGCAGGACTTCTGTGTAGCCGTGTTCTTTTGTGTGGATATCCAGCATGAAATTGATAAGGGCCCGTTCGAGTTTGGCACCAAGACCACGGTAAAGGGCAAACCTGGCGCCCGCAAGCTTTGCCGCACTGGCAAAATCAAGGATCCCGAGTTGTTCACCGATCTCCCAGTGACTGAGGGGTTCAAAACCCATTTTTCTGATCTCTCCCCATTCGCGGATCACCGGATTATCCTTTTCATCCTTTCCAATGGCTACGGATTCGTGTGGTATGTTCGGGATGACCATGAGCAGGTCGCTCAATTCCTCCTCGAATCGTGCAAGGTCCTTTTCTCTCTCCTTGATATCGGAAGAAACCTGCTTCATCTCTTTGACGACGTCAGAGGCATCGTCACCCCGTTTTTTCATGGCAGCGATTTCATCGCTCACCTGGTTTCGTCGGTGACGTAGTTCCTCAAGGACTGTCAGTCTGTTTCTCCGTTCTTGATCCAACTTCTCGAACTGAGACAGATCCAGGTCATATCTCCTGTTTTCAATCATCTCCTTTATAGAGTCCAGATTCGTTCTTGCAAATCTAAGATCCAGCATTAACTTCTCCTTTAAGGGGTTTGGTTCAAAATCCGTGCTCCATACCCAGTTTGCCCTGCATATTGACCATATTTATTTCACAATGTCAATATATAGTATGTTGTTGGGTCTTATTCCACTTCAAGCGGACTCAACCCAATCTATAATTCCAAATATTTTCATGATAATTAGAATTGCAACAATGAAACGTTTTAAGTTTACACCCTACACGGAACCATGTTATGCAGGCCCTCTGCAAACAAGGTGCAAGCTAATGATCCTTAATAAAGTGAGAATAATGAAAGCTGACGGTTGAACTACCCCAAACTGTAATGTCAAAATCTACCTCAAAAACAAATCCCAACCCCATCTGGCGCTTTTTTAGCTCAGTTAAGCTGACTATTGTGCTCTTGATCATTCTGGCTGTTGCATCAATTCTGGGCACACTCATCCCCCAGATGCCCCAGCGGGAAAGCCTTGAGTTTGCCAGAGGTTTGAGTCCTGGCCTGTTTCGGTTGTTCAGTTCCATAAACCTGTTTGACATGTACCATGCTTTATGGTTCAGGCTACTCATCGGATGCCTTGCCCTGAATTTATTCATATGTTCTATTGATCGATTCCCGACAACGTTGAAACGATTCCGCACCAGGCCTTCCCCAGACAGGAGCAAGCCGTTTCAAGATCTTTCACAGGATCAGACGTTTCTTACGCCTGGAGATCCTGAAGACACATCAGACAAGGTGGCACAGTTTCTAAAAGCACGTTACAAAAGAATTGAAAGCAAAAAGTCAGCCGGTAAGTACTACTTTCTCGGAGAAAAAGGACGATATTCTCACTTCGGCGTTTACCTCGTCCATTTGAGCATCCTCGTTATCCTGACGGGCAGCCTGGTGGGATCTTTTTTCGGTTTTGACGGCTATGTCAACATTACTGAGGGAGAACAGACAGATTCAATCGCGGTGAGAAAACGGATGGCACCCCTTAAACTGGGCTTTGAAGTGCGTTGCGACAACTTCTTCGTAGAGTTCTATGAAAACGGCGCTCCTAAGGAATACCGCTCTGACCTTAGGTTTTTTGTAGATGGAAAAGAAGTTGAAAAGGGAAGCTTGCTGGTCAACCATCCTATTAAATTCAGGGGCATAACCTTTTATCAATCGAGCTACGGAAAAGCCCCCGGGAATAAGGTTCGCCTCAAGATAGCCCGCTATGCAAGCGAGAATGAATTTACAAGCGTTGAGGCTGAGCAGGGAAAATCATTTCCATTGCCCGGTAATGAAGGCCGGTTTCAAGTGCTTAAAGTGGATGGTAACCTTAGGGGAATGATGGGTCCGGCTGCCCTGATCTCGATCCGGCCAGAACAGGGAGAGGAAACTCGCTTCTGGATATTTCAGAATTGGGAAATGCTGCAAAAACGATTTCCAAGAGAAATGCTCCGGTCTCCTGCCTTAAACCCTTCTGCCTTCAGACCCTACACCTTTTTCCTGGAAGACCTGGAAAGCAAATTCTATACAGGACTTCAGGTAAACCGAGACCCAGGGGTTTCCATTGTCTGGGCCGGCTGTTTTCTCATGATCGGTGGATTTTTTGTCACCTTTTTTATGTCTCACCGGCGGATCTGGGTGCGCATATCGAGTGAGAAACAGGGAAATACAATAAGCATCGCAGGGACGACCAGCAAGAATCCTGTAGGCCTGCAAAGAGAACTGGGTTACCTGACCTCTAATCTAAAAAATCTGTTAAACAAAAGGAATTAAGCATTTATGATCAATACCATTATTCTCAGCTACATTACTTTTGTCTATTTTGCCGCGTTTGTACTTTACCTTCTTATGATGGTCATGGGCAAGGCCATCTTCGGAAGACTTGCTACCACTGTGTCTCTGGCGGGACTGGGGGCTCATTCCATGGCCATTATTCTCAGGTGGGTGGAATCATACCGGTTGGGAATCGGACACGCCCCTTTTTCAAACCTCTACGAATCACTGATATTCTTTTCCTGGACCATAGCCCTTCTGTATGTCATTATCGAATGGCGGACAAAAAACGAGACCCTCGGCGCCTTTGTCATGCCACTGGCGTTCCTGGCCATGGCCTACGCCTCTTTCTCCCCAAACATCACCAGCCGCATCCAGCCCCTGATCCCTGCCCTCAAGAGTAACTGGTTGATCACCCATGTCATCACCTGCTTTTTTGCCTATGCCGCATTCGGTGTCTCCTTTGCCCTGAGTTTAATGTACTTTTTGAAGAGATTAGACAATGAAAAGACACTTAACGCCTTTCTGAAACTCATTCCCCGGCAAGGAATCCTTGATGACTTAAATTATCAGATGGTTGCCATAGGCTTCCTCATGCTGACCCTTGGCATTATCACCGGTTCGGTTTGGGCCTACTCGGCCTGGGGAAGATATTGGGGCTGGGACCCCAAAGAGACCTGGTCTCTCATCACGTGGCTGGTCTATGCTGCCGTGCTCCATTCACGTATGGTCAGAGGTTGGACCGGGAGAAGAATTGCTATTATGTCTATCATCGGTTTTTCTTGCGTGCTCATCACCTATTTTGGAGTCAACTACCTGGCTGGCCTCCACAGTTATGCGACATCATAAAAACCCTGCACCGGCCAGAATCAAACCCAACATTCCCGAGTTCGTTGCCTTTATACTTGAAAGGCTCACGCTTGCTGGTCATCAGGCCTTTATTGTGGGTGGAGCGGTGAGAAATGCGCTCCTTCGACAACCCATAACCGACTGGGACGTTGCCACGTCTGCACCAACCAAAGAGATCAAAAAAATATTTCATGACATAAGATTCTTTTCCCTAAAGCACAGTACCATAACGCTTGTGCACGCAGGAAGGCTTTTCGAGGTAACTGCTTTCAGGGGGAAAAACGGCTCTCTTGAGGACGATCTGGCGCGGCGTGATTTTACCATAAATGCTATTGCTTTCGATCCCCAGAAAAGAGAAATGCTTGATCCTTTTGGCGGGAGAGGAGATATCCGTGGAAAACTGATCCGAGCTGTTGGAGATCCTGCGGCACGGTTTCAGGAGGATCCTCTTCGTCTTTTGCGCGCCGCGAGATTTGCAAGTGAGCTCGGGTTTCAAGTGGAAGATACCACGCTCAAAATCCTTACCCACATGGCACCCTTGTTACATACTATAGCAACGGAGCGGATCAAAGATGAGTTAATAAAGATTTTGATAAGTCCAAAACCATCCGTGGGTTTCAACCTGACGCGCAGAACCGGGCTTCTAAAACAATTTCTCCCGGAACTCCTGGAAAACTATCAAAAGAGACAGAATGCCCATCACCGGTACACTGTTTTTAAACATATCATGGAAACCATTGATCGGGTGGAACCAGAACTGCTTTTGCGGCTCACAGCGCTCTTTCACGATATTGCTAAAGCCCGTGCAAGAGAAAAAGTAGACGGCAGATGGCGGTTTTTTGGCCATGAAGCAGAAAGTGCAGATTTGACGGCTGAAATCCTGGGTAGGCTCAAGTTCAGTAACCACATGATCGTCAAAGTTACAAACCTCATCCGGCACCACATGATCAGTTATGATTCTCAGTGGAGCAATGCGGCCGTAAGGCGCTTAATCCACCGCGTGGGCCCTGAAAATATTATTGATCTCATACGGTTGCGCAGAGCGGATATTATCGCTCACGGTCTGGATAGTCAGGAAGGGGTTCTCCTGGAAGAGCTTGAAAAAAGAATAGAGGATCAGATGAAAGGCTCCATACCCACAAACATCCGGGACCTTGCCATTAATGGCCATACGGTAATGGAAATTCTCGGGCTCTCACCGGGACCGGAAGTGGGAAGCATATTGAGTGAATTAATAGAAAAAATTATTGACAACCCGCAACTGAACACCAAAAGCCGACTCACAGCCATGTTGAAACATATAAAGCTATCGGATTTAACATGAAAAACCGTCTTACCTCCCTTCTTTTATGTGCTTGACCATTCAAAACGCTTTATCTATACTCGGCGGACAAAAATTTTGGTGATAACAGTGGAGAGCAAGTGAAAATCTATACGAAACTGTCCTGTGTCAAACTACTTCTCAATGTGTTCATTCTTCTCATATGCATAAGCTGTACTACAGGAACTCCTCACATCAGACCCGATGTTGAGCCGCCTCCCGAGAAAACCGAGGCAAAAGAGCCGGATAGTATGCCCATACCGGCAACAGCTGAGGAAAAACCCGCTGCTTCTCCCCCACCCAAGATCGAGGAAACGCAACCAATCGCTGCCCTCCCCAAGCCTCTTTCCCCACCTGAGCCTGCTGAAAGCACTCCTCCTGCCCCCGCCCCTGAGCCCCCAAAAAAAACGGACCAGGAACTGCTCGACTCAGCCCTGGAGTTTTGCCAGGCGTCCAACGACTTTTGGGAACGTGGGGATCTCGAAAATGCCATTGATGCCCTTGATCAGGCCTATTCCCTCATTCTGGAAGTCCATCCGGATGAAAACCCGGAAATTTTACAGCAACGCGATGACCTGCGTTTCACCATATCCAAACGGATCATCGAAGTTTACTCCTCCAGGTTCACAGTGGCCAATGGAAATCACAAAGCCATCCCTCTTGTTATGAACAGTTATGTAGAAAGGGCCATGAGGCTGTTTAAGGGCAAGGATAGAAGATTTTTCCTTGATTCCTACCGGCGCTCGGGACGATATCGTCCTGCCATCGTTAGAGAACTTAGGCAGGCCGGTCTTCCCGAGGAGCTTTCATGGCTACCGTTTATCGAAAGTGGTTTCAAGGTCAAGGCTCTTTCAAGATCCAGAGCCTTAGGACTATGGCAGTTTATCGCCTCAACGGGATACAAGTTTGGTCTTAAAAGAGACAGATGGATCGACCAGCGAATGGATCCAAAAAAATCCACCAGAGCAGCTATTGCTTATCTCAAGGAACTGCACCAGATTTTTGGGGACTGGACTACGGC
>CP070700.1:629398-632838 GCA_020349865.1 Desulfobacteraceae bacterium | reverse complement strand
GCTGGGCCAAATACCTTTCTCATATTGCCCATATTCGTGATGGTATCCATCTGTTTAGTTTCAGCGGACAGAATCCATTGGATGAATTCCACAAAATCATTGCAGAGGCCTTTCAGAACCTGATACAAACAATTGATAGTGAAATCGTAAAAACTTTCGAATCTGTCGAAATCACAGAAGATGGAATTGATTTGGAAAAAGAAGGTCTTAAGGGTCCCTCATCAACTTGGACATACCTCATTAATGATAATCCATTAGGTGATTGGTCAGAGAGATTTTCCAAAGGCTTTTGGAAGATCGCACGAAAAGGTTTTAGATCACTTTGACCAGCAAGTCTATTTACCAAGATCGAACGACGCACATATCACGTGTCCGTGTATCTTCTTTCAGAAGCCGGAAAACAGAAGTCGTGAACCAATGACATACAAGACGCAAAGTCACCTCTTTCAGAAGCTGAAAATACCGCCAAGGACAAGGGGACATCTTGTCACCAAAATGTTACCACAAATGTCAAATTTGCGTATATCGAGTCCTAAAAAAAGTCAATTTTTTATGAAAATACAAATATTTTCGAAAATTTTTAGTGTAACATCGGATTAAGTATATGGTGAGAAGAATTGTATGAATCATGTTATTCATTTGGAGATAAAAAAGAGCGGGTAACTTTTTTAAAACTACCAGCCCTTCAAAATGCTTCGCTTTTCTTTTTGTTCATCCGTGTATCGATTTTTATGGAATAACTACGCGATTGTAAATGCGGATCTGCATAAAATCCCTGGATAAATTGCAGATATTCCTGTATCTTTTTTAAGGTGAAAGTAGTTAAAGGCTGAATCATGATTTACTCGCTAGATTCTTATGCAGCAGAACCAGCGTTGGTTGGGTTCTTATATGGAACCATATGAACATCGTTATCAAGGAGGTCGCCATTAGAACAACCATCATTTTGATCTTAATTATCAGCAGTTCGATTGCAGGATGTTCCTTGAAGCAAGAGGTTCCTCCAATACAATCGCTGCTTGATGTATTTGCTGAAGCCGATGAGCGAACTAATTTTGTGGTCAGGGCAGTCACTTCAATGGAAAAATTACTGCCGAGTTCCTGCAAAAAAGAATGGATCAAATCTGATCTGAATGACCAGATTGAACTTTTTTGCGGCGGGAATGAATGTGAGTCATTCCAAATCGCCCTGATTCCTTTTAAGGAACTTACCAATATTACATGGAGCTTTTCGGGGGATATCGACCGTAAAATGGTCAGTATCAGTCCGGTGGGTTATGTCAACGTCCCCAAGCCAATGAATCATGACAGTGTCAAGAATTATCCGGATGAAGACGACATGCCCGGGTTATGGCCGGATCCAATTTACAGTACCCGTAAAAAGATTGAAAGAATACCAGCCCATCGTATCCAGTCACTGTGGGTAACATTCAACATCCCAACCGATTTCAAACCGGGAACATATAACATCAAGATTGACGTTAACGCTGATAGTTCTATTCCAGTCTCCGTAAAAGTGACACTTCATATCTGGGATTTTTCTTTGCCCGAACGGGCTCACTTGAGAACCTGTTTTTATTTCCAGGATTACCTTATCCCCAAGTATTACCCGGAGATTAAAGGCGAAGATTTGTTGAACCTGAAAAAACAGTATTGGAAGATGACCCTGGATCATCGTATTAACCCGATAAACCTACAACTGTTTAATGATATCGGGATCACATATGATCAGGTAACTAAGAAATATAGTTTCGATATCACTCGGGATTGTAAAGAACGATTGAAGTTTCTGTTAGAGGATAATGACAAGAAAGCCAACCTAATTACTGTCACCAATGGCCGTTTTGACGACGGTAGTCCTGGTGCGTTTAAAAACCCTCTTCCCGGCGTAAAAAATGGTTTTCTTGATTTCACAGGGGAAAAGATCTTCAGCAATGACTACGAAAACTTTCTGATCCAGCATCTTGAGACCTGGAGAGAGTTTCTTGAAGAAAACGGTTGGGCCAAGTATGGCTCGATGCTTTTTGTCGATGAACCGGTGGAAAAAAACTGGAAAGCCATCAAGCATTTGTGCCCGATAGTAAGAAAGGTTGCCCCAGAATGGCCAATATACGGCGCGGTCAACTTTCAGCCTTCCGCCGTGGTATTGCAGAATGATCTTGACATCATGGCTCCGGGATTGGGTTCAAATTTCAATTCTGTAAATCTACCTTTCTATGAAAATCTGGTCAGGCAGGGACGGGAGGTATGGGCCTACATCTGCTTTAAAGGTTCTTGCATAAATTTTCAATCTCTTGATCACCGCATGCAGATCTGGATCTGTTGGAATTATGGTTTAAAAGGTTATCTCTACTGGGGAACCGTCAATTGGTTTCAGCGAAATTCCCTTGGTAAATACCCCGGATTTTATGGAAAGATTCCGGAAAAGCGATGGCCAAACAGCCCCAATAGCGAATGGAAACACACCAGTTTTGATATCGCTGCTCCTGGTGACGGTTATTTAATCTATCCCTCACCGGAAGGTCCACCTTGGAGCTCAATCCGACTGGAAAACTACCGTGACGGTATTGAGGATTATGATTATTTCTGCATTCTCCAAGAAATGATTGGAAACCTTGAAAAAGCCTCCTCGGCACACAAACAACTAATCAAACAGGCAAGAATACTGCTTAATCTCCAGGATTCGTTTGTTAAATCCCCAAATGTTTACAGTCGAGATATTCATAAAATGCTAGAGAGAAGAAAACAGATCGGCGAGATGATCGTTGAAGTAAAAATGAAACTTGAACAATATGCCGAGAGATCCAATAGGGGCACGCTGTAATTCGTTAAAGGCAACGATGTTTTCTTTGACATATGATAACGTGGAGATCGACCGTACCCGCTGGCGTGGTCTGAAAATCTTCGGTCGTTATCAGTCTGGAATCATAAGGAATGTTTGCAGCTTCATGTAAGAACGGCCGTATCTTGAGTTTTAAGGTATCATGAACAGGAGAAGTGAAGATGAGCAATACTGTTAAGAGAGTCTGTTATCTATTGGTCTATGCTATTGTGTTTTTTGTTTCCTCTACGGTGGCGACGCAAAAAGAGAGCCCTGCCTCTGGTTCCGACAATATCGTGATGAAGAGATTAACAATCAAAACCACACAGGGAATCGCAGTCGATGAGAAATACTTCTACGCAATCAGCAACACCATAATTATCAAGTGTGATAAAGAAACGGGAAAGGTTATTGCAACATGGCAGGCGGACAGAAAGGAAAAAGCATACGAGCACTTCACGCATTTGAACGGTGGTACAGTGGTTGAGGGAAGATTATATTGCGCCCATTCACGATATAGCATTGATCCAAACGACTGCACTGTTGAGATATGGAATGTCGAAAACGAGGCACTGAAGCATGAAGAAACCATTCGCATGCCGAGAAAGCATGGTTCTTT
>CP070700.1:625849-629298 GCA_020349865.1 Desulfobacteraceae bacterium | reverse complement strand
GGCACCTTCATGGGCCAAAGAGAAATCTCAGAATCTAAAACTCATAAAAGAAACATTGGAAAGGAGGAACACATGGCAGGGACGACTATACCAGAAATCTACTGTTGGAACATGAAAATAGAGGATCTTAATATCTATCTCGCCTCAACAAAGAAGGGAGCCTTTCGGATCGGTCTTGGTTTGGGCAAACAACTGGATTCAACTACATTTTTTAGAAAACGCATTCCAAACGCCACGTTGATCGAGAATTATCCGTTAAATCAAAAGGTTGCAGAAGCAGTTCAGGCGGTTCTCCTGAACAAGCCATCAAGGGGCACCATCGATTTTGATTTGAGCTGTACGCCTTTTCAATGGCTTGTTTTAAATACCATCGGCCGTATACCTTTTGGAGAAACGAGGACTTACGGAGATGTGGCGGCTATGGTAGGAAAGCCCAAAGGTGCACGAGCGGTCGGCCAGGTGATGAGAAAAAATCCAATGCCATTGATATTTCCCTGACACAGGGTCGTTGCCGCCGAAGGTCTCGGTGGTTTTACCGGTGGTCTGGACATCAAGGAATATTTGCTTGGCAGGGAGAAATGAGCAAGAAAAAGATTGGAATGAAACTTTAGCGATTACGTCTACTTCTGGGGCTCTCCCAGTTTTTTGCGGACAAGCTGGTCTAGTGCGATTTCATACTCTCGGGAACCGGGCACCAGAGATTTATCGCGGCCGATTTGGGCCATGATTTCCTCTTCAGCCCTTTCAAACCGGATATTAACCTTGCTAAAGATTTCGTTTACGACCTGATAAATTTCCAGGTCCGTTCCATAAATCTCAATCACATCAGGGTCATTGATGAGAACTTCCATGATGTACTGGGTCATATACAGGGAATAGGGATTGGGACGGGGAACGAGGCTACGGATGGGAGCAATAAAGTACTTAAAGTCGAATTCCGAACTCTTTTGGGACTTTTTTAGGCCCTTAAGAAGGGCATCAGAAATAGCAGCAGGGTTATCCGTCTCGATGATCTTCTCCATAAGCACCTTTTGGGATAGTTTATTATGGATTTCAGTGAGTTTGAACTTGAAAAACCTATCCCTTTCAAAGATTTGTTGCTTCTCCTGCCTTTCAAGCCGGTTTAGAATCTTATCCTGAACCCTCCCGCTATGCCATGTTTTCATACGTTATTTATACCCTCACCAGACGGGGTCCTTTTCTCACTTATCCGAGGAAGTCTTTTTCTTAGAAGCCTCTGAGGAGTTCTTTGAAGCGGAGTCCTGTTTTTTCGAAGTCTCTGTTGAACCTTTTGACTGGGTGCTGGAATCCTTATCAGTATTTGGGCTCTTTCCTTGATTCCCTCCGGATTTCGATGCGTAGTCTGTCACATACCAGCCTGAACCTTTCAGATGAAAAGTACTATGGGAAATAAACTTCTTCAGTTTACCGTGACAAAATTCGCACTCAGCAAGCGGCGGGTCGGAGAATTTCTGCAAAGCCTCGGTTTGGTGTCCACATTTCGTACATTCATACTCGTAAATTGGCACTTCTAATCACCTCCATTTTGTTGCCAATAAGAAGCTTAGAGGCAGTCCGAGAATGGCTATTTTTCCCAATCTCTGCGTCAAGCTCAAATTGTAATCCTCGAAATACCTCAATGTATTCCTTTGGTTACAATTTTCGCCTTCCTTGATCTTGAAAAAACTATCTCATTCTCTGACAGCCTCTTATGAAACAACCATCTCACAAATCCTGTGATCCTGGTAAGAATCAAGGACATAGTCCAGTTTTGGCAAGGCGAGATTTTCTAAAATCTTAAAAGTTGTTTCATGGACAACGCTCTCTTCTTTATCTTTTTCTTTTCCAGAAATATCGAATCTCTGGAAGAAATTAGAGAATCTCACGATATGAACCAGCTCATGGGTAAAAACATAGACGAGAAGGGGCAGAAGCCACAGGGCTTTATCCCTATTCAAGGCCTTTAGTATACGGTGGTCTTGAAGGCATATGAAGTAGCAGTCGCGGCTTTTGGTCTTTGATTCGAAGCTGCTGGTAACCCTGGCTCCTTTGTTCAACAATGCAAATGCCTGTTGAGTTATCTCAAATGATTTTAAGGAAGAAAGGGTTTTGATGTCATACCTGTGCCTTTTCCACTGCCCCAGGGAGAATTTATAAAAATTCCCGGTTACATCCTCCGCAATATCAAGGGCCTCACTTACCCTTATAAGCTCGTCGTTTTTAAAAAACAAATAGCCCATTTTTAAAAGGCTCATATTTGAAATGAATTATTGAGATATTAAGGCCGATCAGGGAAATGTCAACACCGCAATACTTTATTTTTAATGGTGGCGGTGACTGGACTTGAACCAGTGACTCTGCGGATATGAGCCGCATGCTCTGACCAACTGAGCTACACCGCCAGGATTTACCGATGACGTTTTAGTTTATTTGAATTCCGCATTTTGTCAATCAAATAATCAGCGTTCTATGGCGTTTGGTATTTGAACTCACATGGTATTTTTCTGCTGTCTGGAATTTGGAAAATATCAAGCATTATAAGGAGGTTATTTGGCTTTGCCCTGTGAATATCAGACCTACAATAGGCTCGCATTAATAAAGTCAGGGTTCAATCTTTTCATCATTCGTACCATGTTGTTTAACTGTACCTCTACCGTCCCCTCATAACATTCAGCAATACGGTTATCCCGGTATCTCCGCTCCACTTCCTGTTCAAGGAAATAGCCATACCCCCCAAATACTGTCATTGCCTCGTCAATGATCCATTTGGCAGTCTCCGGGACATGATGTTTGACCATGGATGTGAAGAGGGGGATGACATTGGCCATTTTGCTGGACTTATGGTCGCAAAGCCAGGCCGCGTAATAGGTAAGCCATTTGAGTGATTGTATCTGGGTCCACATCCTGGCCAACTTGTGGCCTATGGCCTGAAAATTGATGATCGGTTGCTGAAACTGGGTCCGCCCCTTTGCATGGTCCAAGGCCTTTAAGAATGCGCCTTCTGCATTCCCAAGTGCCTGAGCGCCTATCTCAATTCGGCTTTCATCGAGGAAATCCAGGATATTCATCAGACCCCGTCCTCTTTCACCAAGGAGATTCTCACGGGGGACCTCAAGTTTCTTAAAAACGAGCTCCCCGCTGGAAGTCATCCTTAATCCCATCTTGTTGGGAATTTCATTAATTTCCAGTTCCCCTCCCAGCCAGGCGGAAGGGTCCGTATCCACTAAAAGGGTGCTCATGCCCTGGCCCCGCTTGGCCTCTTTATCATCCTGGCAAAGGACTATGAAGAAATCGGCATACCGGGCATTTGTAGTAAAAATCTTGGTACCATTGATGATAAAACGATCTCCCTTATCTTCCATAGTGGTATCCATGTGGGTGAGGTCACTTCCGTGTTCCGACTCTGTAAAGGATACCGCGGAAACATAGTCACCGTGAACTAAGGGCTG
>CP070700.1:621551-625749 GCA_020349865.1 Desulfobacteraceae bacterium | reverse complement strand
TCGCCCACACTGACCTTTAGAAAATCATCTCCAAGGCCTGCCTTGAGGGTTTCCTTGCGGACAAATGAGGCCCCTTGTTGCTGGTAAAGTATGAGCTTCTTTCGACCAAGGACCACTAATTCGGCACCGCCCGCGCCATCCACGTCTCCAACATCAAACGACATCACATTCATACCGACCGAGATCCTGCCTGTGGGTGCGAAGCCCTGGGCCTCAGGGGTCCTATAAAAGAGGCCCTTTTCCGTTATGCCTGGTGCCTCTCCTTCCCCGGCCAGTTTTGAAAAGATGCCCTTGGGCGTCTGTGGCTTTGCAAAAACCGGGGCCTTTTGTTCCATTCTCGGCGCGGGCATCTCTTTTCCTTCGATAAGGGCCCTTATCTGATGGGCCACGGTCGCCATTCGCGGGATGAACTGGTCCTCATTTACGGCCTCAGAAAGCCTTGTGCGTTTTGATCCATCTTTCCCTAACTCAAGAAGGGATAGATCCAGGCTATAGCCTGCTCCGAGGGTCGTTATGCTGCCAAAAAGGGCATAATCGGCCTTAAGGGTCCGCGCCAGCTCCTCGGCCCTGTCTTTATCGGTGATTCCCACCTTTTCTTTTTCACTCAATAGAGTTCCCAACGCCTCATCACCGATTACGTGAAGATCCGCCCCCGACAGACGGGATAAGAGTATGCTCGTAACCCCCTGTCTGAGATAGGACTTAGATTCATCGGCATAGAGGGTCAGAGGTAGAAGCACAAGGGTCTTATTAGCTGCGTGGGCTGGCAAGGGGAGAAAGAGGGTGAGGGCCAATAAAGAAACTGCAAGGGCCTTACCGAAAATATGATGGGTTTCTCTGATCATGAGATCGGATGCTAAAAAAAATCATACGCCATGTCAAATGTTATTATTTGAGGAACTCTCAAAAAAGAGGTGAGAAACAAACAATGCTTATTAACTTACGGGTAAGTTCTCAATAAGCCCGGGTAAATCAAAAGCCTACCATTCCTCTGGATTCCTGCCCCTTTGATATTGACAGCAGAAAACAGAGCGAGTATATTTGACCCCATCGGAAATTACTCGCTTGTATTTTGCGATGGAGGTAAAATTGGTCGAATACATGCCCAGGTATATAGAAAAAAATGTCTCAGAGGATTTAAAACAGAAGATGGTCTTTGTGAGCGGACCGCGGCAGTCGGGGAAGACTACGATGGCAAAGCGCCTTTGTTATGAGGCAGGGTTCGATATAAGAAAACGTTATTTGAACTGGGATGCGGCTGAGGACAGGGAGAATATCATTACTGAACGATTTCCCGCAGGCCATGGATATCTGGTCCTCGATGAAATTCACAAATATTCTCGGTGGAGACAGGTCGTAAAAGGTCTGTATGATAAACGCGGCGATGAGCTTAGTATTCTTGTTACCGGCAGTGCACGCCTTGACCATTACCGCCGTGGCGGCGATTCTTTACAGGGACGATATCATTTTTTACGGCTTTTCCCCTTCACCTATGCCGAACTTGCCGTGCCGGCACCATCAACGGTGAGTGATCTTCTTACCTATGGCGGATTTCCAGAACCGTTTATGTTGCAGTCAGAAATACAGAGTAAACGTTGGAGCAGAGAATATCGCACTCGAGTTGTCAGGGAAGAACTGGCTGACCTTGAGAATGTTCAGGATTTGGGTGTTATTGAAAAAATGGTACTGCGTCTTCCCGAACTTGTGGGTTCTCCTCTCTCAATAAATGCATTGAGAGAAGATTTGCAGGTCTCCCATCAATCTGTATCGCGTTGGATAGGTATGCTCGAAAATCTCTATATGATTTTCCGTATATATCCATTTGGAGCACCCAAAATAAGGGCTGTCAAAAAGGAGGCAAAGCATTATCATCTTGACTGGACAGTGGTGAAGGATGGGGGAAAGAGATTTGAAAACCTTGTCGCCTGCCATCTTATGAAATGGTGCTCATTTTTGCAGGATACCGAGGGTCGGGATATTGAGCTTCGCTATTTCAGGGATGTAGACAAACGAGAAGTAGATTTTGTTATTGTTGAAGATGAAAAACCAGTTCGTTTTGTCGAATGTAAATTGTCGGACAAGAATCTCAGCCGCCCACTTTGCTATTTAAAGGCTCGTTTCCCTTCTGTGAAAGCCACACAGGTGTCACTTGAAAATGATATGGATTTGATCACCAAGGAAGGCATCCGAATGTGTTCAGCATATTTGTTTCTTTCTGATCTTGTGTAAGGGCCTGCGCCAAAATAGACAGGCCAGCACGTTTGATTGTTTTGTAAAAAGTCATTAATACAGTCATTGCGAGCATAGCGAAGCAATCTCATGGGATATAACTGCTCGAAATGAGGGGATTGCTTCACATTCGTTCGCAATGACCTTTTTAAATGATAGCCGTTCGAATACAACTTCGTATCAGCAGAAAGGAAACATATTTTTTCTCTGCGTTCTTTCCGTTTCAGAGGTAGACAGCTCCTTTCAAGACACAAAAAACCCGGAGCATAACGCCCCGGGTTTCTTAGGTTAAAAATTTGAAGAGCTGTTAGGCGTTAGAAATTAATCTGCCATTTCAGGCCGTAATAGGTGCTAGAGCCTTCGTCCGCTTTAAACATATTGTCCTTATAATCGATCTTACCAATTTCAGGCGTGATATGTACGCCAGCTGCAAACGTGATTTGGGCCTGGACATACATAGCGGCAATTTCGTCCTTATCAAGAGACCTATCCATTTCACACTCGGCCTGGCCGTAACCAGCCTCGAATCTCAACATCTCGTTTGCGGTAAAGGCGGCAACAAGCAGGAAACCAAAGGCATCATTATCCAGGACATCAGCCGATCCAGTTGGGTCAACATAAAGGCCGGCAGTATCAAGCGGTTTTCGCCCAAATCCTATTCCATAGTTGCCAAGATTCTCTCCGGTATAGACATTGCCTGCGAGATAGAGCGGACCCGCACTATATTTAGCCGAGAGTGCCAGAATATAGGCATCAACACTCTCTTCTCTGTCAGCAAAGTTCACCAGATCGAAGGTTTGGTATCCACCTTGCAGGCTCAAAGACACACCACCTAACTTAAGTCCGTAACTTGCCTCTATCTTTGGCAAGGTGACATCCGTCTCGGCACCAGACCAGGTAACCAAATTAACGGGATCGATATATCCCGAACTTTGTGATTTTGGGGTAAGAAAAGCAAGTTTAAACCCACCAAATTTAAACGCAACCATCGGGTTTCGTCCGCCGTAGACACCGCCATAAGGCAGCATGTCGTCATCGCCACCTCCCGAAATGGGGCAGACCTGGTTGCTGATGAAAATGTTTACCGGGCCATAATCCTGGCCAACGAGCATCTTGAAGTTGCCAAAGTTGTATTCACCATAGAGCAGCCTGACGTTTACACCAGTGCCATACTCAAATCGGCCAATGAGATTGTCACTGACCTTAACATTGGCGCCGATCCTGGAGTTACCCTGTAAAGTATGGGTCAGGTCAAGGTCATCGTCAGCTCCGGCGGCATTAAGAAAATCTCCGAAGTCTTCATCTACCCAGAATGTGGTCATCCTGGCAGATCCGTAAAAGCTCCACTCGGCCGCAAAGGCAGGCGCCGTAAAGGCAGCCACAAATGCGACAGCCGCAAGTAAAACAAACAATTTTTTCATAACTCTTTCCTCCTAAAGAAATAAGTTAAAAGATACACAATACAATGATCTTTACTAATAGACCTCTCTTTTTCACCTCCTTTCTCTCTTTTTAATATAAAATCGCTTTGCGATTTTATGTGAACCCGCCTGTGGCGGGTAAGCCCGCCTTTAGCGGGACGTCACCTTAATTATACAGCAAATCCAGTGCCAAAAAAGGAACTATCAGAAAAGACATCCTCAAATCGTTTTAACGTATTGATTTAAGGTGGTAAAAACATAGGCCTGCGCTTTTTAAGGCATCATTGTCCCAAGGGCTTGAAGTCAAAGGTGTGTTAAAAACAGCACACAGCCCTTGAAAAAAGACTACACAGCATCATAAGGAAATACCTGATTTACCTCTCTTAAGCAAAGATGAAATAAAATCTTAACATTTAACACTATGAAATTGAAATGTCAAGCATTTTTTCTCATCATCCCCTTAAAACACCATAAAATTGGCCGGACCGGTCGGTCTTGTCTCCTACCTTGGTGCCGCAGAACTGGCAGCGGTATTCATATTTATCACC
>CP070700.1:618170-621451 GCA_020349865.1 Desulfobacteraceae bacterium | reverse complement strand
CGCTAATCATTCTCATCCCAGGGAATTCGTTTACCTTCAGGGGTATATCGGTAGAAACCCTTTCCTACCTTTCTGCCCAGGCGGCCTTGTTTTACCATACGCTCAATCAGGTCCGAGCGAGGGTTCAGGGTCTCCTCACCAAGGCCTTTCATGGACTTTCCGATCAAGACAAGCGTGTCCAGTCCCGCATTGTCGGCAATCTCAAAGGGCCCGGCGTTCCAACCATAACCCACTCGCATACCCACATCTGCATCCTCAGGGCTGACCACACCATCGGCTACAAGATCAACGGCTTCTCTGAAGGCAGCGGAGAAAATGCGGTTCATGACAAAACCGGGGATGTCTTGCTTGACGCGAACGGGAGTCTTACCCACGGACCGGACAAGGTCTACGCCCCTTTCAAAGATCTCCTCTGACGTCTTCTCCCCTTTT
Organism: Desulfobacteraceae bacterium; assembly: GCA_020349865.1. The sequence goes on along the minus strand of CP070700.1, from coordinate 621,019 downwards.
ACGACCTCCACCAGACCCATCAGGGGCACGGGCCCGAAAAAGTGAAGGCCCAACACCCGCTCAGGGTGTCGTGTCACTTGCGCGATCCTGGTAATGGGAATAGATGACGTGTTGGTAGCGAGCGGGGTGTGATCGGGCGCCAGTCTGTCCAATTCCTGAAAGATCTCATGCTTGAGATCCTCAATCTCCAGTACGGCCTCAATCACCCAATCCACTTCTTCAGCACTTTTCAAACCTTCTTCTGGTTTTATCCGATCCAGTATGGTCTGTGGAGACTCCTTGACTATGCCTTTTGTGACCAGCTTTTCCACTGACCATTTGATTCTGCCCATTGCCATATCCAGGGCTTCACGATTCACATCCACCAGGCGCACCTTGAAGCCTGCCTGGGCACATACCTGGGCAATACCCGAGCCCATAAACCCCGCCCCTATGACCAATATAGTTTCCATCCTGCTCTCCTTACAACACTTTAAGGACCCTGATTCCCAAATTTGTCCTCGCCCGTGGAAAAAAGCCATCAATCTTTGATACCGGCGAGGTGCTTGACCAGATTTTTCCTCTCTTCGATATCGTACTGTGTAGTGATGGCGATCTGCTCCATTATGGGAGAACCACCTCCGTGATAACTCCCGATGTTGTAGATGCCTCCTGAGGCGGAACAGAGGATGTCGCCCACGTATCGCCAGAACTGTGCCTGATTCTCCGGCGAAATCTCCGGGTTGCGCATGATGTATTTGTTGAGCAGGTCTTTTGTCTCCGGATTAACGAAATCGCTCTCATAGGGAAACGTGGCCGGTATGCCGCCTGAGATGTCGGTGAGAATCTCAGCCTCACGGTACACAGCTTCCCCGGTCAAGCAGCGGCCGACATTGCAATATATGGAATTCGGGATATAGCTGCCGGGGCCGTAAGGCATAAATCCGACGCCCGGTATATAGACTTCCGCTTTTCCCATGTCTGAGGCGGTATAGCCTGCTGCGTACCCCAGTTCGGTTACCATGATTATTTCGGCCAGCTTGGTTCTTACGTGTGAGGCCTTATGAATACCATTGTATTCGGCCGCGAGTGCCGCTGTGCCGAGAACAATATCCCCGATTGCCGGCTTGCAGCCTGAATAGCTGTGCCGATGAAAGAGCGCAAAGAGCAAAGCCAATACGCCGCCATGAATGTGTTCACCGCACAGGAAAACCCTTTCCCAGGGCACAAACATATCATCAAAGATCAGGTAAGAATCCGTTGCTCCCGGCATAAAGCCCCTGGGGAAGTGTTTGCGCTCACGGAGGTTATGTACCGTGACTACCTGCTTAAGGTCTTCCCAGTCACCGGGTATGGCAAAGGCCACGGCGTAATCCTTATCCTCGGGCCTGAGGGCCCTGGTGGGGACCACGAGAATTTCGTTCGCCACAGAGGCCTCAGAGATGTGAAGTTTGCATCCCCGGACAACAATGCCATCGCTCTTTCGTTCTACCACTCTGGTGTAAAGGTCCGGATCAACCTGGTCGGCAGGCCTCTTTATTCGGTTGCCTTTGACATCGGTCTGAGCACAGCAACCGACCAGGTCTTCTGTCTGGAATCGCTCCAGCCATTTCTTGAAATTTTCATGATACTCGGTAGCGCCGTTGTTTGATTTATCCGCTTCGTAAGAGACATTGTATATCCCATTGGTAGCGTCAATCCCCATACAGCGCTGGATACATCCACCCACCTTCCGGCAAAGGAAGCGGGTCATATCCTGTTTTTTGTGAAGGTCGTCTGTGTTCTGGTGGATATGGGTGAAACGGTTGATAGTTTCACCGGTCAGGTGCGATTTTGCCGTCATCAGATCGGCATTTTCCGGTTTGGCGGCCTCGTCGAACGTCAGACCGATGGTGTTGATGCAATTCATTTGGACTTCGTCCGCACGGTTTATCTTATCGCCATTGAAATAAATGTTGTGCCGCATCTTTCTCAAGCCTTCTATGTATTGTTCTTTTGTCCTCATGATAGATACCTCCTTATTAGTTTGTGCCAGCTAACATGCGATTAGGGTTATTCCTAACTCACAACGCTAAGCAAAGATGAAAAGTGCCTCCACCACTTTCTTTGAATCAGATTTTGTTTTCCATCGGTAACGGTCGATTCCTTGTTTATTGTGTACACTATGATTCTCTCTTGTTCGCAGTTGATAGTAGCCCAAGTAATTATACAGATCTGGATATCATCACCTTTGTAATGTTATCCGTCTTTAAATGGAATTTGTTATTGTATTAGAAAACCAAATATCGCTGCAGTTCAGATATATTAAGTATGCATAAAATGACAAAACCTGTGATATCCAATGGAATCAGTCCCAAATTTGACGGAATCAAAACCTGACATATCTTGCCATCGAACCAACTATCTTAAATCACAACATAATTGCATGTATGTTCTGCCTATCTCAGGTTTTCAAGAACTTGATATTTGCCGAACGATAGTTGAAAGCACCACCTTGGTTTTAAGAATCGGGAATGTTGATATCACAGGTTTTGATGGCCTCTATCTTTTTCAAGTAAGTTGGAGATGTAACAATAAAGCTCACCGGCGGCAATTTAGCGCAGCGAAATTGCCGTACGGTGCAGCGCCTTGATTATGTGTTTTCATTTGTTTTCGATGAGATTTATTACCTTCAGCTTCTTATTCAGCATAACAACTCCTTAATAAAGCTTCTCCTGGCAAAAGATGTTTAATTGTTTCAAATTAAACCACGGGCTATGCCCGTGCGACCCCCAAAGGTTTGACCGTTTCGACGAGAGAAAGATGTGATAAATTGGTTCTTCCCCTGGGAAAGTCCCCAAAAGGGACAGGAGGAAGAACCTATGAAAGAT
>CP070700.1:614195-618070 GCA_020349865.1 Desulfobacteraceae bacterium | reverse complement strand
GATATCTCCGTGCCATATTTTCTCTCTTCAATAACTACCCTGTTCCCTGAATCACCAAAAATCTTTTCTACCATAATTTTTTCAATGGCGGCTTCGGCAAGCGGGACGTCTTCGCAAACGATTGCACCCTTTCCCGCAGCCAGGCCGTTTGCTTTGACAACAACCTGATATCCGATGTTCCTTACATATTCCTTTGCCTTTGCCGGATCATCAAAGACCTGATATTCCGGTTTTGGGACACCTATCCTTCTTAACAGATCATCCGTAAAGGCCCGGTCACTTTCCAGCTTAACGTAACCCTGCTTAGGGCCTATGGCCTTTATTCCCTTTTCGTTCAATACATTGATGAGCCCTTCTTCCAGGGGGTTTTCGGACCCAACATCCACCAGGTCCACAGCATTGTCTATGCAAAAATTTGCTACCTCGTTGAAATCGGACAGCCTTATAACCTCAATTAGCTCCCTCTTTCCCTTTGGGGTGTGTAAAACCCCTGGATTCCCGGGCACAAGATAGACCTTGTCCACATGTTGACTGTCTCCGTAACTATCAGCAAGACAATGATCTCTCCCTCCAGAACCATAAACGAGCACCTTCATAATTCAGTATCCTTTCCAGGCAATTCTACTTGTTAATGCCAGACTTTCGAAGTGATCTTCTCCTTTAAACACTTAAGATTTCTGCTAGGAGGCTGTCCGAGAACGGCTATTTTTCCCAATCTCTGCGTCAGGCTCACATTATAATCCTCGAAATAATTAAATGTATTCCTGTGGTTATAATTTTCGCCTTCCTTGATCTTGAACAAACTATCTCATTTTCGGACAAGCTCCTAACATGAGGCCAGATTAAAGAAGGCAGCCTTCCAAAAGTCAATAAAAATCGGTTATGCCCAGTCATTTTCGCTGTACCAACCACCGCACATATTTTAGGCGGAGCTGTGATGGGGGAAAGCCCGGAAAAAGGAGTGGTGGATGTTAACGGGGAAATCCACGGTTATCCCAATCTTTACGTGGTGGACGGCTCCAATGTTCCCGTCAATTTAGGTGTAAATCCTTCGTTTACCATCACCGCGGTGGCTGAATACATCATGTCCCAGAACCCAAAAAATAGAAAGAAATGTAACAGTTTACCTGTTTGAAAATAGTGCAAAAAGGGCCGTGGGTGTCTCTTTCAGAAAGGCCGCAAAAAACGGCATCATTACATTGAACGGCAGGTTAGCGTTAAAATTCAGCCCAGGACAGCCCCATAAGACAGACTCCTTTATAACAGTAGCCTTCTCTGCCTTCTCCACGCCCCTGTAAAAGGCCCAAGGGACGTTCGACCAGCTTGGAATATTTTGTTTTGCGGCCCTTCTTAAAGATATACCCACGGCCCGATAGTCAAATGATTTTTTTAAACAGGTAAACTGTTACAAAGAAATGATAAAGCAAACAGGAGTGCATAAAAAATCCCTTGAATTCATTAAGGAAATTCAAGGGGCTATTTCTTGCGGTCTTTTCTTTCTGAAACTATGAGCTCATCCCTTTGTGGCCGACACAATACTTTTTGCCAAAAACAATCAGCGGGTACTGGACCGCAGACCCTTGCCGGCAAGGGGGTTGTAAAGCTTGGTAATTGCGAATTTCATAACATCCAGGCTCTTCGTCTGAAATATGATATCCATTAAGGTAATCTGGGCCTCTTCCGGAAGCACACAGGCATTTGATTCATTAAATTCCAGGCCAGGAAAACCTTTTTGCAGTTTCTTCTGGTCCTTTTTACTCATGGCAACCTGGACGGCCTTTTTTCCCGTGATTTCCTGTATATGATCGCCCAAACCCGTGTCTTCAATTTTCTTCTGCTGTTCTTCATCCAAGAAAATATTGATGCAGTAATCAGCCATTTAAGCACCTCCTGTCGGTAAAGTTAAAACTTTTCTCAAAGCCTTACGTCCCCTTTTTCGTGGTGCTTTATAGTATGTACATTCATCGCTTGTCAAGATATTTGCCTTGCTTTGCCCGGGTATAACAGGGCTTATTACAAAATTGGAAAAGGCAGGGGTATTATGGCCCTGCCTTATTAATCTGGGACGGAGATGTGTCGGTGGAGGGATCAGCGGAGTATATCGATAATAGATCCCAACATTTCGTCTTGGGTCTTGATTGCTTTTGAGTTGGCCTGATAGCCTCTCTTGGTTAGAAGTAACTGAGGAATTTCTTCGGTCAAATCCACATTTGATGTTTCTCTGTCCGTCACTTGACCAGTCCCTTCTTCCATAATTGGATACCCCGGGGTATCTATCCGATTGATACTGACCTGTACGCCGCCATGAGGGCCTTCCCTTAGTATCGCCCTGCTCTTTTTGAATCCTTCGGTGTTCACATTGGCAATATTATTGGCAATGACTCCCAATTTTTTCCCAAACGCACTTAAGGCCGATATACTGCTTGATAGTGCAGAAATCATGTTTTCCGTCCTCCTTTTAAGTGATTCTATCCTCAAGAAAACTGATTCAGACAAAAAAGCCCACTTCCAAAAAGGCGAAGCGGGCTTTATACTGTGTTTACCTTGCAGCCCCGCTACCTTATCCAACTCAGTGGACTTAAGCCGGAAGCTTTGCGCCCCACCCTTTCGGAAGGTTTGCCCTTCAGCGAATCCTTCTTTTTAGTATATCGTCATATTCTTTAAAAACTTTAGGTGTTTTGTAACCGTTTAGTCCTTGTTGCACTATTTTGAAGGCGCTAAATTGTTACGGTATTTTTTAACTGATCACAGGGTAGAAGGGTCTTGGTCTCTTTTCTTCAATTCGGAAAATCGTGAAACCATTCGTCGCTTAAGAAAAACCAGGTTCTAAATAACCGTATCACCGGGGAGCAGTTCGCCATCGATTGTAGCAATGCCAAGGCGGTCTTTGCAAACGCCCGCAAGGACCATGCCTTCGGAGAGACCAAATTTCATCTTGCGGGGCTTCAGATTCGCAACCACGATGACTTTTTTGCCTACCAACTTCTCGGGTTCGGGGTAAGCAGAACGGATTCCAGCAAAAACCTGTCGTAAGCGACCCTCGCCAAGATCAACCATGAGCCTGATCAGCCTGTCTGCCCCTTTGATGAGCCCAGCCTCCCGGACGACGGCCACTCGCAGGTCGAGTCTGGAAAAATCCTCCATGGTAATCTCTTGGCCAATGGGCGTAAGGTCATCCCGTTTTTCAACATAAGAAGCACCTGTCTTCTGACTGGCAACTTTTGCGGCTTCTTGAGCCTTTGCGGGCATTTGGGTCTTCTTCTGCGCCTTCTCGATTTTGGCCCATGTGTCTCGCAGGGTTACCGTTCGATTAAACACAAGTTTGTCAGCGGAAGAATCAACGGAATCAAGGCAAAAATAGCCCTGTCTCAAGAACTGAAAGTGGCTACCTGGTGTTGTATCCGACAGACTTGGCTCCACCCGGCAGGACGTCAGCGTTGCCAAAGAGTTGGGATTCAAAAGGGTTTTTAAATCAGAAACATCCTTTTCAGCACCTGGATTCGGTTTTAGGAAAAGATTATCGTAAAGTCGTACATCGGCTTCTAGTGAGTGGGCTGCTGAAACCCAGTGCAATGTTCCCTTGACCCTGCGTCCGTCTTGAGACCATCCACCTCCGGTCTCTGGATCATACGTACAGTGGAGCTCAACCACCTCACCGGTCTTGTCATCCTTCACCACCTTCACACATTTGATGTAATATGCGTGTTTTAACCGTACCTCACGACCAGGTGCTAAACGGAAGAATTTCTTGGGTGGATCCTCACGAAAATCATCTCGTTCAATGTAAAGTACTCGCGAAAAGGGAAGCGTGCGTGACCCCATGCTGGGGTCTTCCGGATTGTTCTCAGCATCCAGGTATTCCACCTTGTCTTCCG
>CP070700.1:610558-614095 GCA_020349865.1 Desulfobacteraceae bacterium | reverse complement strand
GCTCGGCAGGGAATCGGATATGTCCCTGACAACCGGAGGGTCTTCGCGGACTTAACGGTTGGAGACAATCTTGAGATATCTGAACGGAAGATCGGTGAGGAAGCAACGTGGAATAAGGAGAGCGTCTATGAGTTTTTCCCTGCCCTAAGACACATCGATGCCCGCAAGGCCGGTTTCTTAAGCGGCGGTGAACAGCAGATGCTGACCATCGCCCGGGCCCTCATGACAAACCCCGATTTCCTGCTATTGGATGAGCCGACCGAAGGCTTGGCTCCCATGATCATTGAGGTTTTGGAAGAACAAATAGGCAAGCTGAGAGATAAAGGTTTGACGGTTCTGTTAGCGGAACAGAATCAAAGAGTTGCCTTGAGATTAAGCAATGCGGGTTACGTCATCGATAATGGCGTGATTCGGTATCACGGGAGTATTGACGATTTAAGAGAAAATGAGGAGGTAAGAAAGAAGTATCTTTTGGTTTAGGGCTGGTTATGTCCAAGGCATTCATTTATCACCAACACAAAAAAATTTATTTTGAAATCCCCTCCCAATGGAATGTCCTTACTTTTGCCAAATTTGATGGGTATCCCTCACAAAGAGATGTAAGAGAACTTACCAAGAAAACACTTACAGCCCCAATTCACGCAAAGACCCTGAAGGATTCCCTTTCTCCTTCTGATAAAATCGCCATCATTGTTGAGGACCTCACCCGCGCTTCTCCCAAGAGGCTTATCCTTGAGACGTTGGTCAAAGAACTGGAGGCGGTTCGTATTCCAAGCGAGAATATTTCTGTGATCATTGCTCTCGGCACCCATCGGGGCCTGACAACTGAGGAACTTGAATCAACATTCGGGAGAGAACTGACAGATAAATACGAGTTTATCAATCACGACTGTCACGCGTCCGACCTGGCATCCGTTGGCAGGCTCAAGACAGGCCGTGAGGTCAAGATCAACCGAAGGGTTCATGACGCAACATTCAGGATAGGGATAGGGTCCATATTTCCGCATCCCATGAACGGATTCGGAGGCGGGGGAAAGATCCTTTTTCCGGGCGTTTCTGACTTTGACTCTATCCGTGAGCATCATCTTGAATATACCTTTCACGAAGGGACCGGCCTTGGAAAGATAGAAGGGAATGCCTTTTACGAACAGGTTTGTTCAATTGCCCGGGCGGCAGGACTCGATTATGTGATAAACAGTATCCTCGACCAACGGGATCAGGTCTATGATCTGGTTTCAGGGGATCCTGTGCAGGCTCATCTTGCAGGGATTGAAAAAAGCAAGGACATAATTTGCCATAAATTCCCCAAGAAGTCGGACCTGACCATAATCACCTCGTTCCCTTATACAGAAGGCCCACAGATCGTAAAGCCCCTTGCACCCGCTGCCATGGTAACAAAGGAGGGCGGCTGTATAATTCTGGCCGCAGACTGTGAAGGACATCTGCCTGATGCGTTTGTGGACAGTTTTGAAAGGTTTCACTCAAAGTATAGCGATAACCTCATGGGGGGCGTACTTGATCATTTTGAGAGCAACCGTTTGATTATGGAAGGGGGTGCCATTGATTTTAATATGGCCCTGGGAATGACCCTGGCGACTCAACATCGGTTCAAGATCATCCTGGTCTCTAAAGATATTTCACAAGAGTCAGGTGAGAAAATGGGCTTCATGTATGCAGCAGACCTGGAGCAGGCCTTTGACCTGAGTGCACATATCTGCCCACCAAATCCCGAAGTACATATCATCCCTTCAGGGGGCGTTATCCTGCCTGTGATTTAATGTACGTAAGTTCTGTTCTTTATTTATTCGAGATTGACGTTCAGCCCCTTGTCTCTGAGATACTCTTTTACCTTTCTGATGCTTATCAGGCGATAGTGAAAAACCGAGGCGGCCAGTAAGATCCGGGCTCCTCCTGAAACGACGGCCTCGTAGAAATGTTCCAATTTGCCTGCACCGCCCGAGGCAACCACCGGCAGGTCCACGGCATCTGAAATAGCCTTTGTAAATTCCAGATCATAGCCTGCCTGTGTGCCGTCTCCGTCCATGCTGGTGGGAAGGAGAACGCCCGCACCCAGTTCCTGACATTTTTTGGCCCATTCAATGGCATCCTGGCCCACCGGTTTTGTTCCGCCTGAAACCACCAGCTCAAAACCGGAAGGCATCTCCTTGTTCCTCCTCGCATCAATGGCCACCGTGATTCTGTCTGTCCCGACCTTTTTTGCCGCATCCGAGACCAGGGTTGGGTTGTTTACGGCCGCGCTGTTCATGGAAATCTTGTCCGCTCCGGCCTCCAGGACAAGGTCAATGTCCTCCATAGTGGATATTCCCCCTCCTACGGTGAGAGGGATGTCAATGACCGATGATACATTTTTTACCCATTCCAAACGTGTTTTCCGGTTCTCCACCGTGGCCGCAATATCCAGCATGGCCAATTCATCAGCGCCCTCTTTTTGATACAGGGCCGCGTTTTCTACCGGGTCGCCGGCATCCTTCAGGTTAACAAAATGGATTCCCTTGACTACCTTGCCGTCTTTCATGTCCAGACAGGGCATGATCTTGATTGTCTCCATAATCGTTCTTTTCCTTTCCAATAATTTTATATGAATTCTTATTCGTACCCTTTGAAACAGACTAAAGCTATTATTCCGGCCAAGATGGGAAAGAAGGCGGTACTTACGAGACGAATCAATGTGAACCGCCAGCCCAGTACACCTACCTCCATAGGCAGTCTGCTAACGGCCCAAATAGACCATCCGGTGAGAAATGCGACCATGGTCCCCAACCCCGCCCCGGAACGCAGTAAGCCTGCTGCAATGGGCAGACTTACGAAGGGACCACCAGGGCAAAGCCCGCCTGCCACTGAACCTATAACAATCCCTCGGATACCCGATTCGGCGCCTACCCATTTTGCTATGGTTTCTTGAGGAAGAAGGACTTGAACCATCCCAGCGATTATGAATGCAAAGACCAGCAATGGTAGGATCTCAACCGTCATGTTTATGGCTGATTTCATACCCATGATGTGCTGGCCTTCACCTTTAAGATAGCCAATGAAAAGCAGTATAATGGCAAGTGCTCCCATGATCAATGTTGGAACGAACATCCCTAATTTTCTCCTGTTTTTTTTCATTGTATGTCTTGCGGTATAAAAGCTCAGACTCATTCTCGCAATTTCTAAGACATGTTTATAAATTTTTTAAGAATGCAGATCAACAAATAATGAAATCTATTTATGCCCCAAGTATTAATAAGTTATTTTCATCTCAAATTTTTCCGCCTCTTAAAGAGTTGAGTTTTTCTTGACAAATTAGCTAATTTTAGTTTATTCTTTCTAAGTTTTCAAAAAACATAGTTTTACGAAAAGTGCCAGAATTGCCCGACCTTTGGTCGGGAAAATTAGCCTATCATAAAGGGAAGGAGTTGATTATGAAAAAAGTGGATTACATGGGTGTCGCCGAAAAGGCGATGGATCAGATTAAGAAAGGGGCGTTCTTGACCGTCAGGGCAGGGGAAGCGCTCAACACCATGGCCATTGGGT
>CP070700.1:603080-610458 GCA_020349865.1 Desulfobacteraceae bacterium | reverse complement strand
GGTGGAAATCAAGGATGTTGCTACGAGTAAAGAAGATGCGAAACTAACGGTTAGCTTCAAGATTGTCAACATAGATCAGGGAGATGAACCCCTGCGAGGATATGTGCATATCATCGTCACCGATAAAGAGTCCGATACACCCCAGTATTGGACATATCCTAAAGTGGCACTTCGAGACGGTCTTCCTATAGAATATAAACGCGGTCGACTTTTTGTTATCAAGCGCTTCAGAACCATACGGGGCGAATTTTTCTTGGACTCGAACACGGAATCACCACTGTCATTGAAAATCATTGTGTACAATCAGGCCGGAAACCTGATTCTCCAAAGAGAAATTGAGGCGGAAATTACTTCATGATCCTATGCCCCCTAAAAGGTAAGTGATCACAGGGTGTCGCAATTCTGATGATGGGGAAGGGTCTTGAGGTCTTTTCTGTACGATGCATTACGCGTTTATGGGCAAGTTAGGATAGTTGAGCGATTCTTACCTTGATGATCCCCCTGCATATGCCAAATCGAGCGTATCTAACCAGGGATCAGCTTTTTTGACTTCCACCATGATTTGATCGGCCGGATTCAAAGACACATGAGGTTCTCGCCTTATTTCAGCAACCAAAAGAAAGTCCGTTAAGAGGATTCGGTACTTATTTTTCAGTTCATCAAGGACCAGCGCAGCATACGTTTCGCCCCGATGTTGTCGAAGAAACTTATATATCCAGTAACGGATCCGATTTCGCTTTATCCTTTGAGTCTCCCTTATCACAGGCCCAACAGAAGTCCGGATTTCATCCAGGTCTTTCTCATCATAAAAAGGGGCTTTTTTCTCGAGAGCATTTCCGATCTGTCGTTGCGTTACAATATCAAGATACCTTCGTATGGGGGAGGTGGCATGGGTATAGACATCTAAGCCCAAACCACTGTGGGGTTTCGGAGAAGTGTCGATTACAAGGGGATTAATCTTCCTGCGTTGTTTGAAGACATAGTAAAGATAGCCGTGATCATCAACGGACAATCTTTCACTTGGTTCGGTCTGTGTTCTGTATAGGATTGGAATTTGGTTGTCGTTACAAAATCTGGCTGCCAGCCAGTTATAAAGGATCATAAATTCAGCAACAATCAACCGGGAGGGCGTATCCTGAGGAACCAGCTCCAAGATCACAGAAGAATCCGCATCAGATCTTACTTGTAGTTCCGGAAGAGAAAGACCGAGGGCCCCTTGTTTGTTCCTGTTTTCCCGCATAAGGTGGCTGATCTGATACATTTCTTTAAGTACATTCTCTGAGCCCAAATTTTCATTGACCATATCATAAGTAACGTTCTGATGAACGCGAATAACGCTTGGTACAAAGCGGTATTCCATTAATATTCCGGTCTTGGTAAAACGGGCTAAAAGAGAAATGGCCTTTCGGTCGCACCCCTGTTTCAAACTCAGGGTATCCTCAGAAAGATTCGGGGGGATCATGGGTATCTGGCTGCGTGGCATATATATGGAGGAGGCCCTTTCGGCCGAGCACTTGTCCATAAGGCTATTTGGTGGAATGACGGCTGCGACGTCTGAAATGTGGACTCCCAGATGGAAAGTGTCACCCTCAATTTCAAGGCTTATGGCATCGTCGAAATCACGGGTCAACGGGCCGTCTATGGTCAGGAGGGTCAAATGCCTCAAGTCCTCGCGAGCCTGGTCATCGATGCCTGTCATGGCCAACCGGGCCGCTTCGTCCAACCGTTTTTTATTAAAGGAAATTTCAATGGCTAATCTATGAAAGTCAAGGTTCTCATCCTCATCCCACACGCCCAGCTTGACAAGTAGCTTTCTGGCTTCAACAATATTGGATATCTCTGCCCTGACAAGGAGTTCTTTCCCATCCTTAAAATCATGCGCCTCGTTTCCATAAAGGGCCAGCTGGGTAAGTAACTGAATAACATATGCCTTGGAGGCCGGATCCTCTATTTTTCTACCCGCCAGTGCGCACTTCAGCCAGATGCTACCTTGCGTGAGCCTTTCTTCTCTCAGGGCTTCCTCTTCCCTCTGTTTGACAATATGGTCGACCCTTTCTACAGAATTTGGCAGGAATCTTCCATCTTTCAGCCGGAAATAAAGGCGGTCTTGAAAAAGCGCTCTTACCAATCCAGAGAGATGGTCATCCGTAACTGCCTCTCCAAAGATTAACTGAGCGAGATATTTGTGATGAAAACTCTCCTTCTCTTCGTTGATTAACTCCCAAAGCTCTTTGGCCTTAACCTGACCTTGCAGACTCTTTCTTATCTCTTCTGTCCGTTTCAACCTTTCCAGTAGCTCCTGCCTGGGCCTTTGAATATCAACGGAAGTTTCTGAAATGAGAATGACCCTTTTTGGCGAAAGATTAACTTCACGATTGGAGGCTGTCAGCAAGTGTAGCCTATTGCCCTTGTCCTGCAAACAAAGGGTACATACAAACCTGCCCTGATCGATGTATTCTATTATTTTTCCCTGATTCATTTTAAGATTTGGTGGTTTTTCTTGTGCTTGTCCTTTTTATGACTACTAACAGTTGGTATATGTTCTGTCAACTGAGAGATAATGAGGCTTCCCACCAGAATTGCAATCGTCTCATCAGTCTGCTAAGATACCATATGGTTTTTAAGACATCGTTTTTCGATTAACTCGTCAAATGTTTTTTAAAGAGATATTATCGCATTAACTACGATAAATCTGATCACACCGGTGTGTGATTGAAAATGAAAACTAAACAAACCAAAGTTCTAATGAGGCAACAATGAACAAATCGGTATTTGGCAAACGGACAGCTGCATTCAGGGAGCGCCTGGCGGGACTATCCTGTGATACTGCCTGGATTATTCAGCCCGAAAACAGGCGATATCTATCAGGTTTCAAGGCCGAAGATAATCAATTCACCGAGTTATCAGGATCCCTCCTCATTAACGAAAACCAGTGTATTCTACTGACGGACTCAAGATACACATCACAAGCCAAAATGGAGGCGGTCAATTTTAAAGTTCACACCATAAAACAAGGTCTTATTGAAAGCCTGCCTGGGGTGGTGAAACGAATGGGAACGGAGAAACTGGGCTTTGAGGAGGACTATCTGACCTGGGGCCTTCATCGGCAATTGACCGATGGACTTGGTGCGCTTTCACCCCCGGTTGCACTTGAGCCCTTGAATGGGCTGGTGGAAAAAATGAGAGAGGTAAAAGATGCCTCAGAAATCAAAGCCATTGAGGCATCAGCGGATCTGATGTCCGAGATCCTTGACAGGGTTATCGCCGGACTTGAGCCGGGGCTTACAGAAAAGGAGGTGGCATGGCAGATTGAGGGTCTGGCACGTGAAGCGGGATCTGAAAGCTTGGCATTTCCCTCGATCGTTGCTTCAGGTCTAAACAGTGCATTGCCCCATGCGGTGCCCACAAATCGAAAGCTTAAGAAGAAAGAGCCTATTATTCTGGATGTGGGCCTCAGACTGGACACCTATCGTTCTGACATGACGAGAACGGTTTTTTTAGGCGAACCGGAACCAGAATTTAAAAAAATCTACAGCACAGTCCGGCAGGCCTTGGTCACCTCATTGAAAGAGATCCATCCGGGGGTTGACAGCAATTATCCGGACGCAATCGCCAGGCAGATTATCAGTGATGCCGGGTTTGGAGAATACTTCGGCCATGGACTCGGGCACGGTGTTGGGCTGGCAACTCATGAACGGCCAAGGTTAGCACCGCAAAAGCCCGTAAAGCTTAAAAAAGGGATGGTCGTCACCGTTGAACCGGGGATATATATTCCAGAAAAGGGAGGGGTCAGGCTCGAGGAAATGGTCGTCATCGAGGCAGACGGTTCAAGGCTCCTGACTAAAAATGACCACTTCTATGACTTCATGCCTTAATGAACAGGGATCTGGAACCTAAAATGGACAACCTTGCAGATCAATTCATCAATTACCTCAGGGTTGAACGGGGTCTTGCAGATAATACGATTCAAAGCTACAGCAGGGATTTAGGTCGCTTTTTTCATTTCTTGGAATCTCGACCCCTGTCCCCCCTCAAAGTATCCCCTCACCAGATCATGGAATACGTAAGCATCATCGGAAAACTTCTCTCGGCCAGAAGCGTGGCCAGGAATATCTCATCCATAAAAACATTTTTCCGTTTTCTTGCGGCCGAGGGTAAAATTAAAAACAACCCGGCACGACTTCTGGAAACCCCGCGGCTTTCAAGGAGGCTCCCGGGAGTCTTAAACCAGCAAGAAGTAGAACAGCTCATATCCCAGCCTGATTCGTCCAACCCCTTGGGGCAACGGGATCAAGCTATGCTCGAAATCCTCTATGCCACAGGCCTAAGGGTTTCAGAACTGGTGAGCCTGAAGGTGTTAAGTATTAACCTGGAGGCCGGCTATCTAAGAACCTTGGGCAAAGGTTCGAAAGAAAGAATCGTTCCCATGGGAGATAAGGCCATGTGGTCTGTAAAGAAGTATCTTACAGGCGACCGCCCTCAACTGGCAAGACGCACAAATTCAGCATATCTGTTTTTGAATTCCAGGGGCCGTCCATTGACGAGACAGGGATTCTGGAAAATTATTAAAAAATACGGCATGGAAGCGGGCATCAAAAAAAAGATCACCCCTCATAGCATTAGACATTCCTTTGCGAGCCATCTTCTGGAAGCTGGGGCAGATTTGAGAGCGGTTCAGGTCATGTTGGGCCATGCGGATATCTCCACGACTCAAATATACACTCATGTCACAAGGAAACGGCTAAAGGAACTCCACGAAAAATGCCATCCCAGACCTTAATTGGGCGTAACAGTTTTGCTGTTTGAAAATAGCGTAAAAAGGGCCGATAATCTAATAATGATTTTTTTGGAAACAGCTAAACTGTTACAATCGGGCCAACTTGAGGGAACGGGGAATCTATCGCAAAAAAGCGCAGTGTTCCTTAGCGTACATACGGTTTTAGAATTTGACCTTTAATTAAGAACACTTACATCACAGATTTAGATGGGTGAGATCATAAGCCTGCGGGACAAGCTCCAAACGCCCCCGACCAACCTGATAACCTCCAGTCCCTGGGAGTTCCGACGGGCAGACTGGGAAAGTCCCCATTTTATCCAGATGTTGAGACCCCAGTCCGTTAAACTGGAATGCCATCGCGGGGAAGTCTACAAGAAAGGTGGAAAAGGCATCTGGGACCTCCCTTCCCACTTTTCGCTAAAGGGGGGCATGATCTATACGGTCCGTGCCATGTTCGCCAATAGAGTTTATGAAGACAGAATGAGAGAGATCTACTATCTCACGGGCCTCATGGACTGTATCATCAACCAGGTAAACCCTGTCTTAAGGACAGACCTTCTAAAGGCCATGTACAAGAAAGTTTTTTCTATGAAAACAGAGCTAAACGTTCATTGGTACGGGCCTCTCGATCAGTTTTTACTTCCCGTAGAACCACAATTTTTCAATGAAAGCGAATACCGGAACTCGTTGAAAAGTGCCCAAACCATGAAAGAACTTTTCCGGGCCATAAGGACGGGAACAGATGAAATGTTTGACATTTTTTCTATGGAATACGTCTTTTATTGTCCGGGGGCGGGAGGATGACCATGGAGACTGACGAAGTAAAGGCTCTCATGGAAGAGATCAATCAGTTAAAAGATACTCTGAACCAAAGTGAGAAGGAAAATAAAAAGCTGAAGGTGAGCCATCTCTTTCTTGAGACCCTATTTGACGGAATCAGTGAAGAGATCATGGTTATTGATCACAATTTAATTATCCATGATGTAAACAGGGTTTTCCTTGAGCGTTATGGGCTCAAAAAAGAAGAAGTGCTGGGGAAAAAATGCCACGAGATCGCATACCAACAAGATGCCCCTTGTGAGTTTGGGAGACAAATATGCCCTCTTGAAAAAGCAAAAAAAACAGGCCAGAGGGTGGAGGTCACCCATCATCGTGAGCCGGAGGGGGGCGAGTTGGAAGATCTGGTCAGGATAATGTATCCCTTGTCTCCAGAGGGAAAGGAGCCCACATACTTTGTAGAAATCACCCGGGATGTCACAGAGTACAGAAATCTTATAAAAAAACTCAAGACGTCAGAAAAAAAGTTTAAGGCGATACTGGATACAGCGACCGATGCGATTATAAGCATTGATGAAGATCACAAAATCCTTCTTTTTAACAATGCGGCCCAACGAACATTTGGTTACTCCAGGCGTGAGGTGCTCGGCAAAGATCTTAATATGCTCATTCCCGCTCAATATGGCGACCACTATAGATTTGTGAAGAGATTTATGGAAACAAAAACGCCAATAGTTGTTGGACAGACCCTGTCCCTTACCGCTTTGAGAAAAAGTGGTGAGGAATTTCCTATAGAACTCGGACTATCCCATCATCAAATGAAAGGAGGGATTACATTCACAGCTATCATTCGGGACATATCTACGCAAAAACAATTGGAGAGAAAGCTCCTGCAATCAGAACGTCTTGCGGCAGTGGGCAAGGCGGTGGCTCATGTGGCCCACGAGATCAAGAACCCACTCATGATCATTGGTGGTTTTTCTCACCAGATAAAGGAGGGTTTGGCCGATTATAAGGCCATACGGAAGTTGGATATGATTCTTGATGAAGTCAGTCGATTAGAAAAACTGGTTGCCAATCTTGGCGATTTTACTAAAGATTATAGGCTTGTGAAAAGACCAGCAGATATCAATTCTGTAATCCGCGATGTTTTGAAAATCATGGGTGAACTCTTTTCCTCTGAGAAATATTATCTTACCGCAGACCTGGCCTCAGATATGCAGGAGATTAATTGTGACCCTGACAAGCTAAAACAGGTTTTCATGAATATAATCGCCAATGGGATTGAGGCCATGGAGAATGGTGGGAAGATTAAGATCAACTCCGAACAGAGCTCCCACGGAGTGGAGATTCAAATAACTGATGAAGGCATTGGTATTAGCGAGGAAGACCTGCTTCATATCTTTGAACCATTCTACACAACCCGTGAAAGGGGGTCGGGACTTGGGCTATCCATATCATACAAGATTGTAGAGGCCCATAAGGGTGAAATATCGGCAATAAGCATGCGAGGAGAGGGAACGACTTTTGTAATTAGACTTCCTGCCCGATAAGCCCTATTGCATCCTGGAAAACCTTTTAATCGTTGGTTGTGGTATGTGGTATAAGACATAGCCGTAGTTAGCATAGCCACGGATGGGCAATGGAGGCCTGACAATTTCCAATTGACAAAAGTATTATCAGGTGATAGCCTGATTGTAATTTCGCGGGGTGGAGCAGTCTGGTAGCTCGTCGGGCTCATAACCCGGAGGTCGTTGGTTCGAATCCAGCCCCCGCTACCAAAAAAACTAAGGGCTTAGATTTTCATCTAAGCCCTTTTGCTTT
>CP070700.1:596367-602980 GCA_020349865.1 Desulfobacteraceae bacterium | reverse complement strand
GTGGACATCATGCCCACAGTCGCCGTACTTGAAGGCTGTGGAATAACACCTGCATGGTCTGAAGAACCTCATATGTCTTTTGGAATAAACCTGGCTAATATATTGCTGTTCTTCTTCATCATAACCGAAAGTTCTATAATCACGAACCTTCCCGAAAATGGGAAGTTCCGGCCCGTGTTTGAAGTTGATGAAATACTGGCTGGTTTTTATTTGTGCTTGGGTGGGTTTAACCCGGTCGTCTGCTCCCTTCAGAGATCTCTCAAGATCGTCACGTAGCCCTTGGGATGTACCGTAAAAGGTTATACCCTCTATTTTCCACCACCAAGGGGTCCCAGTGCCTGGAGGACATTCGTAGCCCTTGTTTATTAAGTCAGAGACGAGCCTACTGTTGAACTTGTAGTTGGCACTGAAGAGCCTGTGAAAGTACCTAAACTCCAAGGACCATTTAAGGCATTTCCCGGCATTACCCTTATAGCGACGCTGAACCCACTCCTGGTGGTTCTCCCTTCTGTACAGGGCGTCTAAACCTACCTGAGCTGCCATTGTCGCTGTGGCCCGGCCAAATGATTGGGCGAGTATGTGAGCGGCTATCCTTGGATACCGACGGATGAATTGCTGGGGGATCTCGGGTTTTTTCATGGTCGTTTTTGTTTTCTTTTTTTTAATCACCATTTTTCATAAACTGAGTATTTAAAAACATATGTCAAGATAAATGTGATGGCTAGGACACAAAGTAATTCCTGACTTAAGGTGATGAAACATGGCTCCCATAGGCAAAATCCTTCAAGTCCAACCACTGGACAAGTCCAGATACAGATATATCCTCCGCCTCGAAGACGATAGTCTCTATGCCTTTGATCTTGAAAAGCGGGAGCATATTTACGTCATCGAGACAATGGGCGATATTGTCGGAAGGAGGGTTATCTATAACGAAGAAGACTTGACGTTCAAATTCCTGAAGGAGTGATTCACGTGACCCTGAAAGGAAAAATTCAGGCGATTTACCCGGAAGGCAGGTCCTCAGTTTACAGCTATACCTGCCTGGGGGACGGTGGCCTGTTCAGCTTCCCGGTGGAGTGGAGATATCACATGGACATACTGGAAAATGAGGGATATCCGGTGGGCAAGGAGATTGAATATGACGATCATATTGAGCCGCCGATGGTGAGGTTTTTGGACTAAATTTGTAAATGCGGGAAGTCGCAGATTGTTCAAAAGGCTCAAAGCGGGTTTTTGGATATCAGGTGGATATAACAAGGTAATCTGAGATCTTTTCAATAACAGATACATAGATAGTACAACCCCAGAGATCCAAGAAATCAACGCAAATTAAAGCGTTCAGGAAATCAAGGTTTCAAACACTATACGTGACATTTTAAGCGTGACTTAGACGATAGGATTATAGCAGAAAGCTTGACTCAATTGTAATCTCATTTTCCATTCAAAAGGACCACATATTATGCCTTTGATTACCCTTTGGTTTGGTCTATAACCAGACGGCTATGGTATCAAATCTATTGGGGAGCTTTTGTCACCTATCCCTCGAAATGGATTATGTCCGTTTCACCGTCACCACCGATAACGATCATCTGTTTAATGTTGCTCCCCACTTTTCTAAAGACATTTAACGGCTCCGCAGCTAAGGCCTTTGCCGTTACGATAGCCTTGGGGGCGCAGTCCCCTATGATATAGTCGATCTTACTCTGTTTCAGTATCGCTTTCACCGGGTTGACAACAGACCTCGCCTTGAGAATGCCGAAGTAACAGAAGAAAAACTCAGGAACATTGGGCAGAAAAAGCGTGACCCTATCACCTTTTACTATGCCCATTCCGGTTAGATCGTTGCCTATGGCATTCGCTTTTTCATTAACCTCTGTGAAGGTCTATTCCCTGTCTTCAAAGATCAAAGCCAACTTGTCAGGATGTGCAGCCGCACTGTTTTCCAGATACGACGCCAGATTGATTCCCCTCATAGTTTCCTCCTTTTCAATGAACGTTTCTTTTGGGCTATGCTGTGACTGGTTTTGCTGTTTATGGCACTGATCAGACCTTTCTATACAATTTTTTCTGCGCGGCATACCCTGGATCACAGCCTCGAATCCCCATAAATGAACGTCTCATGCATTTTCTATGATGGTCGCAAACCCATGTCCGCCCCCTGCACAAAGCGTGGCAAGGCCCAGATTTTCTCCCCTTTTCTTCATTTCGTGAACAAGGGTGACGATCAGCCGGCAACCCGTGCAACCTACCGGATGACCGAGCGCTATGCCACTGCCGTTAACGTTTGTAATCTCTCTGTTTAATCCCAGGGCTCTTTCACAGGCCAGATAGGGTGCCGCAAAGGCCTCATTGATTTCGAACAGGCCTATGTCCTTTAATGTTAGGCCCGTCTTCTCCAGGATCTCTCTTGTTGCAGGTATAGGACCGTCCCCCATGTAGTCCGGATCAACGCCGACTACTGTTTTTTCCACAATTCGGGCCATGGGATGGATTCCCAGCTCACGGACCTTTTCACCACTCATGAGGATAACAGCCGCTGCGCCATCATTGATGCCGGAGGAATTGCCCGCTGTGACGGTCCCTCTTTTCTTGAAAGCCGGAGGAAGCTTGGCAAGTTGTTCAATGGTCACAGTTTCTCTGGGATGTTCGTCGGTATCGAATACCTCGATCCCTCCTCTTTTATCATGTATCTCCACAGGGGTAATTTCATCCCTAAATCGCCCCTCCTTGATGGCCCTTACCGCCCTAGCCTGACTCGTTAACGCCAACTCGTCCTGATCTTCCCTTGTGATGCCGTCTCTTTCAGCAATTTTCTCTGCGGTCATGCCCATGCCGCATCCCAGGGGATTGTCCTGCATCGCCTTCCATATGAGGTCGAACATCTCTGCGTGGCGTAGGCGTGCTCCCCACCGGTTTGTTGTGGATATGAATGGCGCCATGCTCATGCTTTCCACACCGCCTGCGACAACGATGCCGGCCTCACCATCTCGGATGGCCTGGAAGCCAAAAGCGACCGCCTGCATCCCTGACCCACAGGTAGCCGAAATGGTGATACCAGGCGTTTTAACCGGAAGTCCACCCTTGACGGCTGCAATGCGGCTGATGTTGTCTGCGATGGGATCAAAGCAATTCCCCATGAACACGAGATCCACGAGATCCTTTTCAATCTGAGCTCGCTTGATCGCCGATTGAATGACCAGCACTGCCAGCTCTGTAGCAGAAACATTAACCAATGACCCACCGAAGTCCCCGATGGGTGTCCTTGTTGCGCTAACAATATAAATGTTCTGTTGCATATAAATCTCCTCCTATCTGCCTTTGAAGTCTGGTTCCCTTTTTTCAAGGTAAGCTTTAATGCCTTCCTCAGCATCTTCCGTCAAACAGGACATGGGCGCCAAGGTCGACTCTAGGATGAGTCCTTCTTTTAAAGGCATGTCCAATCCCCCGTTTACAGATTCCATAGCGAATCTTATGGCCAAGGGAGCGTTCTTCGCGATTTTTTGAGCCATCCGCTCACAGGCCTTCGTCAATTCGTCCCGGGGCACGACCCGATTCACGAGGCCAAAGGCAAGGGTCTGCTCTGTGTCAATAATCTCCCCTGTAAGGAAGAGCTCCAGGGCCCTGGTTTTTCCTATTAGGCGAGACATCCTCTGGGTGCCCCCCCATCCGGGAATGAATCCCAGGGTGATCTCTGGAAAACCTAATCTTGCCTCAGGACAGGCGAATCGAAAGGTACAAGCAAGGGCAATCTCCAAACCCCCGCCGAGGGTAAGTCCGTTCAATGCCGCGATAGTCGGTTTCCCGAGTTCATCAAACATCCCGAAAAGGCGCTGCCCGTATCGCGACCACTCGATTCCCATGACTTTTTCTCGCCCTTTTAGAAAGTTATCTAGATCGGCTCCGCTGCTGAATGCCTTCTCTCCCGCCCCGGTGATAATAACGGACTTGCATTTCGATTCTTCCCTAAACCATGAAAGAAGACCTTCCATTTTCATTAGCGCTTCCTTTGTGAGGCTGTTTAGCTTTTCGGGGCGGTTGATTGTGATGTATCCGATGTTCTCCCTTAATTGGGATAGGAGTATTTTCTGGCTCATAGTTTTTCCTCCGTCAATGGTCTAATCATTAAAATCGATTGGCTTTGGATTCTTTGGATCGGACCAGTCATAAAAGCCTCTTTTAGTCTTCAATCCAAGGTAACCCAGCATAACAAATTTTCTTAGAACGGGAGGTGGCGCATACCGGCTTTCCTTATATTCCTCGAACATCGTGTTGCTGGCGTTGAATATAAGGTCCAGGCCTATGAAATCCGCCAGCATAAGAGGACCCATAGGGTGGTTGAGCCCCAGCTTCATTGCTATGTCAATGTCCTGAATGCTCGCAACGCCGTTCGCTGCCGCACGCATGGCATCCAACATAAAGGGGGTAAGAAGCAAATTAACAATAAAACCTGAATTATCCTTGGCCAGTACAGGGACTTTGTCAAGGGACTTGACGAAATCCAGAGCGATTTTAACTACTTCGGGATTTACAGAGATGGTTTTGACGACCTCCACTAGGGGCATTACATGAGCAGGTTGGAAGAAATGCATCCCCACGAAACGCTCCTTTCTGGAGGTCGTTCCGGCCATCTCCGTGACGGAAAGGGAGGATGTATTGCTCGCAAAGATCGTATCTTTCCTGCATATGTTGTCCAAGGCCTTGAAAAGATCTTTCTTTACTTGCAGATTTTCAAAAACAGCCTCTATGATCAGGTCACAATCCACCAGGGGCTCCATAGAGACAGTGCCCGTAAGCCTTCTTAGCATTGTCTCCTTAGCATCCTGAGTCATGGCCTCATTCTTGACAAGTTTTTCAAAAAAGGCTTTCACTCGTTCCAGGCCTTTATCCAGGAAAACATGGTCCGTTTCCCTCACAATGACCTCATACCCCCCGAGGATTACCACATGCGTAATTCCGGCTCCCATGGCACCACAACCAATAACTCCTACTTTCCTTATGGACATTTTTACCCTCTCTAAAATCTTCCTAAAAGTTCAAAGACAATCGTACTATTCTCCATCTCCTTTGTGGTTTAGTTTTAACAAAACCCACCGCTTCTAGCGGTGGACCCGGATAGGTTCTACCGATCCGGGGAGAAATAATATAGGCTCTTCCTCTGGGAAAGTCCCTGAAAAGGGAAGGAGGAAGAACCTATGCATGATTGGCAAAGTTTATCCCACGTAAGATGGGATTGCAAATACCATGTCGTCATAATACCGAAATATCGGAAAAGAAAGTTATACGGGCAATTTCGCAAACGCGTTGGAGACGTAATCCGGGATTTATGCCGCCAGCGGGGGATAGAGATGTTGGAAGGGCACTTAATGCCGAACCATATCCATATGTGTTTGAGCATTCCCCCGAAATACAGTGTTGCATTTGCAATAGGCTTTATAAAAGGTAAAAGTGCAGTTCGAATCCACCGGCATATTTTGGGCAATGTCCGAGTAACAGGTCTACATTTCTGGGCTCGAGGATATTGTGTAAGCACAGTGGGTTTGGATGAGGAGACCATAAGGAAATATATACGTGACCAAGAAAAACTTGAAAAACGTCAAGAAGAATTAAAGTTCAAATAATTAAGTAAAATGTTAAAGGGACTTTCCCAAGTTTGAGCCCCCTTCGAGGGGGCTTCCTGAGGCCTCCCGCTCTGCGGGAGGAGCCTCACTAAATCTCCAAGATCTTGGCATCTTGGAAATCAAAAAAAATTCTTCAGAGTGTCTATGTCTGGGCCGTTCAAAGGATGGATTGTTAAGACATCAAATCTGCTGTTGACTCTTATCGGGCTATTACTCCAAGCGATTTTGAAAAAGAAAATTTAAAGAAATTAATCGCCGAAAACCTTAAGCGGTTATGTAAAGGTAAATCACCCAAGCCCCAAAGCTATGTTAAAACGACCAACCATAACTGTCATACAGAGCCTTATAAAGGAACTACACAGATGCCCTTGTATAAACTTACCAAGTCCGGTTGTTTGGACGTTGCTCTTTGACATTCTATTCTTCGGCTGAATCTCATGGGCCAGGCAAATGATCGCCCTAATAAATCTAAATCCTGACTGTGTTTGATGTCTCTCTTTGTACTCGTACTCTTTGCTTGCTCAACCATGATATCCAACTCGTCTTGTCTCGCATGTCATTTTAAGCTTCGACCATCTTTAGCCCGAGTACATTTCTTTCTGAGTTCACATCGAGCGCAAGTTTCGGCTAAGGCTTTGTATTCATAGTGCTTACGTTATCTTATTGTAATGTCGTCACCATAATGTTTCTCCGGCAGCACAGAAAAAGGTATCCGTATCCAGATGATAGATACTATGCAAGGTTCCTTGAGCAGCCATTTGGTGTATAGAGTTGAAAACCAAAAACTAAACCAAAGGAGGCTTAAGATGAAAAAGACACAAAGAACCCTGCGAAGAGAGATTATCACAAAAGAGATGACCTTGCATGTGGCATTTGAACTGAGCAACAGCAAATGGAAACTGGGATTCAGTGATGGGAACAAGATGCGGTTTAAAAGCATTGGTGCCAGGAATCTGGAACAATTAAGAGAGGAGATTGATAAGGCCAAGAGTCGT
>CP070700.1:588859-596267 GCA_020349865.1 Desulfobacteraceae bacterium | reverse complement strand
TGGGGCTGTCCTGGGTTGAGTTTTAAGGCCAATCTGCCGTTCAATGGAATGAGGCAGGTTTTTGCGGCCCTTCTGAAAGAGATATCCACGGCCCTTTTTTTCATTATCTTCAAAGCGCTAAACTGTTACTAAAATTCAATGGCCAATTGGCCGGTCAGCATGTCCTTTTCATCAGCATTCTCAAATTTTCCATGGAGATATTCAAGGGCAAGGGAAGTATTATCAAAAAGACAATAGGTAAAAGCAGCGCCGTATTGCTTCTCGGGAATAAAATCAAGGACATCATCACTTCCTTCATACCTGATTGCAACTTCAAGGTCTTCTGTAACCGCACAGGCCAATTCAAAATTCCACGCCCTCGGCTCAAATTTCTCCCCAGGGCCCAGTCCTAAATCGCCCTGTTCAAAGCTGTCAGTGGCAGCCACGTATTCGGCCTCAATGAAAAATATATCCAGAAAAGAAGCGCTCACAAATGCACTCCAGCCAGGAATAAAATCCTTAATCTCATCAGTACCGGCCTCATTCAGGTAATCCTGAAGACCATCGCTGTCTGCAATATTGGCTATCCAGGATGCACCCACCATCAATCCAAGGCCTGATACGGTGTCCTCCGGAAGTCTAAACTTTGCGCTTGCAACAAAATTCTTTATATGATCGTCGCCTTCATCCGCCTCATTAATGTCTCCATTGAAGGCGGCCGCGCAAAGGTCAAACATGTCATTTGCAAAACCAACCTTGACAGCACTTTCCCTTGTCTCTCCAAGCTCAAGGGTGAGTGGATCGCTGATAAAATGGCTTTCAAAATACCCAAAGGGCACATAGAGCTTTCCGGCATTGAGATAAAGGGGCACAACATCCTCTCCATCAATGATAATGATTCCCTCTTCCACGATAACGTCTTCATCGTCTTCGTATGAGAAGAGCACATGTCCTTTGACGTGTTTTACAATATCCACATCAATGCCTAATTCCACTGTCGCGAGTGTAATATCACTCGACTTTTCATCATCCTCAGCAGGGTCATCATAGTCAAAGTCCTCATAGCCTGCTTCGACCTCTATGACTCCGCTCAGGGTTATCTTATCAGACCATCTTCCCAGCAACTCTGACTCCACTTTCTCTTCGATCCGACGGACCCTGTCTGAGAATCCTTTAACACCTCTTGAACCCTCATGTAATTTATCTCTTTCTTCGGCTGATTTTTCTTTGATTTCCCTTACTTCCTTATCATTCAATTTATCTTCGAGCATCTTGATCTTTTCTTTTAGTGCCTTCAGTTCCTCCATGAGTTCAGAGTTAGACATTTCCTCACAAAGGCAAACATTTGGTATTACAAAGGCCACTGCAATCAATGCTAAAAAAGTACTCATCAGCCATTTTTTCATAATATTTCCCCTCCTGCATTCTGCCATCCGAAAACATTTACTTTACCTTCCAGTCATGGAACTCGACCCAGATGACTGCACCTATTTCTATTTCTTTTTCTTCACCGTTCTGCTTCAGCTTTTCATCCGCGGTATTCAGGGCCGCAAACCCCCACCAGCCGGCCTTGGGTACCGCATAGGTGAAAACGCCGTTTACGTCTGCTTTAATTGTCTGGGCGACCATGTAATCGGTGGGCGCCACTGCCTTTCCGTTCCGGTTGAAGTGCTCCACTTCCACTTCACAGTAAGGGACAGGCTTACCGTCCACCTTGACAATTCCCTGAAAAACGTTACCCGTATAAAGCCCGAATGGCTTTGAAAGGGGCACGATCTCTGTTTTCAGGCCGAGTTCCTCATCCCATCCTTCATCGTCACCAAATGCAGTGACCACGGTCTTGGTGTAATGCACGATGAAGCAGTTCTCAGCCGGCTCCCAGTAAGGTTTGGGCTCCATGTAGAACATGTAAACCCCAGGTCTCTTGATCGGATAGTCCATTTCCCAGGCCATATGCCCCATAACCTCAGTTTTTTCCAGTTTGCCAAGCAAATCCTGTTTTTTACCATTTGCCATGACTTCAAAAACCCTTGGTTTTATTAGTTCCATACCCACCCCTTCAAAAGGATGGGAAAAGGAGAGTGTTACGTTCACATTTCTGCTCTCCGCCTGCATGACCATACTGTCCGAGGGAATGATCATCCCAAAGTGAGCAAAGGCAATTCCATAGGCACCCAGAACAAATAACCCCAATGCGCAACAAAAAAGTGATTTTTTCATAAACTTTTTCCTCCTTTAACGAATTTTTGAAAATAAAAAAGGCCATAAACGCTCAACAGGGTTTTCAAACCCTTTAAGCCTTCATGGCCTAAACTTAGAACTAATTTTAATTGTACATCAGGGCTTCGTGTCCGAGATTCAGTATCCTATAACCTTATGTCGGCAGGATGTCAATACCTTTTTGAGATCAATATTGATGATTTCTTAAAAAGTCCTATAAGCGGTCATTGCGAGGAGTGAAACGACGACGCAATCACCTTATTCCGCGCATTTTCAGTAAATGAGATTGCTTCGCTATGCTCGCAATGACATCAGAGAGGACTTTTACAAAATAATCATTTTAAAATGATAACTAAAATTCGTTGACACTGAAGTGACAATGCACTATGCTTTTGATAATAAGGCACGAAGCCTGAATCAAGCAAAGTTCGAGGCCACGAAGGTTGAGGAATTTGGTAAAGATTGCTATACCTTGTGGCCTTTTTTATTTTCTGAGAATCGATTGATAAAACGGACGGCAATGATCAAGCCGACCGCGCTCAACTCTTAGAGTACATTTTCACAGGGGCTTTACCCAGTGTGACAAGCAGGACTATGAGGTCTTTTCATGCATATTTCTGAAGGAATTTTATCCGGACCGGTTCTGATTTCAGGAATGGCACTTGCGGCAGCAGGCACTGCCATAGGTCTAAAAAAACTGGATTACGACCGCATCCCCCAGGCGGGAATACTTTCAGCATCTTTTTTTGTAGCCACACTGATCCATGTTCCTATTGGTCCTTCAAGCGTTCACCTTATCCTCAATGGGATCGTTGGTCTCATTCTCGGATGGGGTGCCTTCCCGGCCATTCTTGTGGCATTGACGCTTCAGACCGTTTTTTTCCAGTTCGGGGGCATCACCACCCTTGGGGTCAATACGGTGAATATGGCGCTGCCGGCTGTCTTGTGCTATTTCCTGTTCGGCCGCCTGGTCCACAAGAGGTCTTTTACCGCGCTGCTTGCGTCTTTTGCGGCCGGTTCCTTCTCTGTGTTCCTGGGGGCCATTATGGTGGGCCTTGCATTAGTTTTTACGGAAGAGGATTTCTTCAAGGTCTCGGCAATGCTCGTCATTGCTCATCTTCCCGTGATGATCATCGAAGGGATCATTACCGGCTTCTGCGTAGCGTTTTTGAGAAAGGTTCAACCCGGCATGCTCCCGGGATATTCAGATAACCTTATCTAATGTATTGGAGTGAATAATGCGAGCACATAGCATGATTGAGAATGTCAGATGGATCAGAGGTATCCTTGTCCTTTTGACTTTTGCGATGGTTCCGATTTTTGCGGTCAATACTGCAAGCGCCCATAAAGCCATTATCTTCGCATGGGTGGAAGGGGATACCATTTATACGGAGAGCAAACTCAGCGGTGGAAAGAAGGTCAAGCAAGGAGACGTTATTGTTTATGACCTCCAGGGGAATCGTCTTCTTGCAGGAAAGACCAACGAGCAGGGGGAATTTTCTTTTAAGATCCCTAAGAAGGCAACGCTTAAAATCGTCCTTCAGGCCGGGACGGGACACCGGGGCGAATGGACGTTACCCTTAGAGGAGTTGGGGGAAGTGACTTCGCAACAAAGCGTACAAGCAGAAACCAAAAAAACCCGGGAAACCAAGTCAATAAAAACAGAGAAGCAGACACAGTCAGTTTCCGCATCCAAACTCAGCCCTGACGATATTCAACTGGCAGTGGAAAAGGCCCTGGATAAAAAACTCAAACCCGTTATGAAGAAGCTTGCAGAATCCCAGGAACACGGTCCTACGGTAAACGACATCCTCGGAGGTATCGGCTACATTCTGGGCCTGGTGGGCATTGCCAGCTATTTTCACTATCGTCGTAAGATAAAGGACCTGTCAAAGTCATGATAGAGGAACCCTTTTCGAATGGAAATTCCCTGGTTCACAACCTTGATCCGAGAATGAAGGTTATCTTTGCAACACTTTACTCCTTCATTGTGGCGCTTTCTTCCAGGTTTCCGACATTGTTCGTTGCCCTTGGCTTTTCGTCCCTCTTGATTGTCCTGGCACGCTTAAACGTCAAGGAAGTAGCAAAGAGATTAGCGGTCGTAAACGGCCTGATCCTTTTTTTCTGGCTGGTATTACCCCTGACTATTAAGGGTGAGGCCCTGTTCAACCTCGGTCCCCTGGCAGTCACCCGTGAAGGGGTAATTCTTTCAGCACAGATCACGCTCAAGTCGAACGCCATCCTGCTGTCTTTCATAGCTATGGTTGCCTCCATGACTATCGCCACATTGGGCCACGCCATGAACCGCTTGTACATTCCCGGTAAAATAGTTCATCTTTTTTTACTGACCTATCGATACATATTTGTAATAGATCAGGAATATCAGCGGCTTTCGAGGTCAGCCAAAATTCGTAGTTTTCGCCCCGGTACCAATGCACACACCTACAGGACATACGCGTATCTCATAGGAATGTTATTCGTCCGGGCCTCGGCACGTGCGCAGCGTGTGCACCAGGCCATGCTCTGCCGCGGATTCAAAGGCAGGTTTTACTGCCTTCACGAATTTTCACTGTCATTGCAGGATTGGGCCTTGTCGGCTATTATGGCAATGGTAATCCTCGGATTGGTGATTCTGGAATGGACCAAAATAACATAGTTATCAATCTTTCAGACATATCCTTTGCATACCGGGGCACTGCCTCGGTACTTGATAAACTCAGCCTGCAACTTTACAGGGGAGAGCGGCTGGGATTGATCGGGCCAAATGGAAGCGGAAAAACCACCCTGTTTCACATTATCATGGGACTACTAAAACCTTCCTTCGGCATAATTGAGATCTTCGACAGGCATGTGCTTGAAGAAAAAGACTTCAGGAGTGTGCGTGAGAGAATCGGCCTGCTTTTTCAGGATGCTGATGACCAGTTATTCAGCCCGACGGTCCTGGAGGACGTAGCCTTTGGGCCGCTGAATTTGGGTAAGTCGCAGGAAGAGGCAAAGAATATTGCTCAAAGCACATTGGAACTTCTGGGTCTTTCCGGATTCCAAGACAGGATTACTTACAAGCTCTCCGGCGGAGAAAAAAAACTGGTCTCACTGGCCACGGTTTTGGCCATGGAGCCTGAAATCCTGCTCCTTGATGAACCGAGTAACGGCCTTGATGACAATACCAAAGCCAAGCTGACAGAGGCACTATCTCAACTCGATCTTTCCTATATTTTGATCTCCCATGAAATCGATTTTCTTTCCGAGACAACAGATTCCGTTTGTGAAATGAGAAACGGAAAGATCTTTATTGACGAAGAAGTATATGTACACCCGCATTATCACCGACATCCCCATGGCGCTGTGCCACACGAACACAAATAGATCAAAAAACCTTTTTCAAAACTGTGCCCTATAAAAATACTTTCCCGAATTGGCAAAGACTATTTGGTAAACTACCACCCCTAAAAAGGATGGCTAGAATGGTTACCCTAAAAGGGTCTAAATCATGGACTTTTATCACACCACAGACGCTGAGCTCGCAGAGAAATGATTTACTATTTTGCTTTTCGCTGAGACGCCGAAAAGCAAAATCCATTCACCTGCGGTGGGTAGGTTTCCTCAAATCTATACCCTATTCTATAATTGCTTAGCATGGGCTTTTGCAGCCGCAGCTTCAGCTGCCGAGTGGTTTTTCATCGCTGCCATCTCAGCGGCGATGAAAAAAGTTGCCTTCCTCTGCGTTCTCTGTGCCTCGAGCGAAGCGGGCGGTGATATCTTACTTACGCATCTACCAATATAGCAGAACTGGGATCATCAGCATAGCTGAAGGTTTAAGGGGTTGATCAATACTTCAATTGAGCGACGCTCAATCAGTTTTTCTTGGGAATTTGTTATTAGGATTTGTTTGGGAGTATTACCTATTTGTTAAGAAGAAAAAATAGTTGAGTGAAAGCTTCATAAGGGTGATGGTTTTCTTAAGTTCCGGGACTCACGGTCTGTTCATTTCAGAAAACACATCACCCTCTTATGCCACCATTGTGTTTGAGTAAGAGAATGGACATCATAGAAGCAACACCAAAAGACACAGGCCCGATAATGGCTCTTATTTCCGAGTGTACTAAAGATATGGAAGCCAGCGGCATTTATCAATGGGATGATGAATACCCGACGCGGGAAGCAATCGAGGCTGACATCGCCAATCGGTCGTTGCAGGTTCTTAAAATAGAGGACAAATACTGTGGCATAATAACACTTGACGGCGACGAACCACAAGAATACGGGGATATCGATTGGAAATATCAAGCTGACAAGGTTCTTGTGGTCCATAGGTTAGCCGTTGATCCTCAGTGGCAGAGACAAGGAATCGCAAGAAGGCTCATGGACTTTGCAGAACAATACGGGCAAGCAAATGGTTATCAGGCAATTCGGTTGGATGCTTTTACTAAAAATCCAAGGGCCGTCAAGTTCTATGAGCGTCGAGGATATAGAAAGGCTGGAACTGTTGTTTTCAGGAAACGGCTATTCTACTGTTTTGAGAAAACATTATAGATGATCAATCTGGAAAGGAACTCACAACCCAATCAAGCAGATAGGCTCACAGCTTCGCTGTTTGTCAGCGCCTCCTCCATCTGTCATTGCTCGATTCCCTTTTGCACAGCAAGTGATTATAGAAAGCTGCTTACATCTGCCGACGTGCACAATTGATGCACCTTACCCTTGATGGAAAAAGAAAAAATTTACGTCTAATGCGCATACTATTCGGCATTTTTTTCGTGGGACATGATTCAAGAACTGAATTTCAGTAAGATCTCCAAAGATAATTGAAATTATATGCTTTTTTGTCCATAATCATGCTGCCTGCGTGTTATTCATACTATTATTTAAGGATGTTCGATCTATCAAAAATCAAGCGGACTTTTGGCCTCTTTGATGGTCTGGCTCTTGATGGTATGGGTGTAGATCATGGTTGTCCTGACATCACTGTGGCCTAATAGCTCCTGGACGACACGGATATCATAACCTGATTTGAGTAGATGCGTGGCAAAACTATGCCTGAATGTATGGGGAGTGACCTTTCTGGGTATTTGAGCTTTAATGACTGCCGCTTTCACAGCTTTCTGGACATGGGTTTCATGAAGATGATAACGCCGGTATGATTTTGTATTGGGAATACGCGTCAGTTGCTTGGCAGGGAAAAAGAATTGCTAGCCAAATTCTTTTGCAC
>CP070700.1:585740-588759 GCA_020349865.1 Desulfobacteraceae bacterium | reverse complement strand
GAGGGCGAGAGGAGATATTTTTTTCAGGCTTCAAAGATATGAAATAATAAGAAAAACAGATAGTCAAATTGTTTGGAAAACACATGCAGGACCGAACACCGTCAGCGGTGGTACATGTATTATTTTAGAAGACGTTTTATTCATTGGACCACGACAAAACGAGCTATCCACCTTGAACAAACGACAATTTCTTTCGAATTTACAGCAGCTGCCGAAATGGGTTCAAACAAGATATTTCTGCTCTAGACTTTCACTCCATGATTGTAAGACCGGAAACAGGGTACAGGAAGAAAGGAAAAGGTGGCCTAGTGAGAGAACGGCAACGGAAACACATGATGCCAGAAAGGGGTACAAGAACAGCACCGAATTCAAGTTAAAAAAATCAGATCTATCGGAAAACCCCGCTATGTTTTTTACCCACTGGGTAAGGAAATTTATAACCTATGCTGTCGCTTTGATACTTTTGATAATCTCATTGTTTTTCGCTTATTTGATCCGCTACTGGAAAGAGCTTAAGGGGAGATGGCATTACAAAAAGGGGAAGCGCTCTACTATTCATCATAAAGATGATTAAATCTAAGCCTAATCCAGTTGCATTGTCACCGATTTTAAAATTTTTTATCAGTAGGACTAAATATTATGAGCACCCTCAAAAAAGGACTATCTATACTCGTGATAACGACAAGGGACTACAGAAAAATATTATTTATTTTAATCCCCTTGATTTTAATCCCCTTGATGTTGTTTGCTTTCCACGTTTGTCCAAGCGGAGTGATGGCAAACGATCACAAAAGGCGCGAAAGCCAGTATAAACGATACGAAAGTAGGAAAGAACACTATATTGATAACGATCATAAGAGACGACAGGTGAAAAAACAAGATGAAGGGAATGAGGTTACAGGTCAAACAGCCGCATGGGTCTTTGTGGCGGCTAACCTAACCGTTGCTCTCAGCATTCTTATGAAAGGCGTGAGCCGCTATCTTCCCTTAGAGCCGAAAACAAAAAGTTCAATCAAGAGATTTAACCAGTTCCAGAAAAAATACCTGATGCGATTTCATTATATTTTAAATCCCTTAGCCTTGTGTATAGCGATTTTTCATTTTCTGTTGTCTCATTGTGGCAAATCCTCTCTTCCTGAATGGGGTTTAATATTCGTGACAATGATGGTTTTTCTTGGATTAATGGTAAAGTTCAAAGTACCTCCCAAGTGGATACGGAGATTCGTTTATCGTCTACACACAGGATCAGCAACATTTTCTATTATGATTATTTTACTGGTGGTCGGTCATCTGATTGTTGATTAAGAGAGTCACTCGCTGGGGAAGCCGTGTTCGGAACCATTCTTATTTCAGCCTGTACATTTATGCATATCTATGTTTTTTGGCGTGCTGCCTCCGTGCCATTTGTGGACCGGCACGTGCCACGAAAGATCTTCATCGGGGCAGGCGTGATCCTGTGGGCCATTTTTTTCTTTGGCCGTGTCATAGGTCACGGCGGAACCGGAGTTCTGGCCGGAACCCTTGAATTCCTCGGAATGAACTGGATGGCCGTTCTATTCCTGGCTTTTATTCCTCTCCTTGCAATAGATCTCGCCACCCTCTTCGGCTTCCTCATGCCCCGGTTATCGCCCTCGCTGCGAGGATGGGCATTGTTAGTCGGTTTAGTGCTTTCGTTGATCGCTCTCTTCCAGGGCCTGCGGCCGCCGGTGGTAGAAAAATACGAGGTGAGCCTTCCCGGCCTTCCCGATGCTATGGACGGAGCAGTGCTCGTCGTCCTGTCCGATATGCACCTCGGTTCGCAGCTTGGCGAGCGTTGGCTGGCGGCTCGGATCGCCCAGGTAAAGGCGCAGCGGCCCGACCTTGTGGTTTTACTCGGCGACATCTTCGAAGGGCATGGTCCACCTGAAGATCAGTTGATTGTAACACTTAAGCAACTCTCCGCACCACTGGGTATCTGGGCCGTCCCCGGCAATCACGAATTCCACGGGGGAGGTGACATGAATCTTTTCGAGGAGGTAAGCTTCAAGTTGCTGCGCAACGGCTGGGCCGAAGTGAGGCCCGGTCTCGTCCTGGCAGGCGTGGATGATCTCACCACCAGACGCAGAAACGGCCAAGGCGGCGATCCCATCTCGCAAGCGCTCGCGGGTCGCCCCCCCGGTGCTACCGTTCTCCTTTCACATACGCCGTGGCAGACCGAAAGGGCAGCCAAAGCCGGTGTGGGGCTGATGCTCTGTGGCCACACCCACGGAGGGCAGATATGGCCGTTCGACTATCTGCTCCGCAGCCGGTATCCCCTATTGGAGGGACGTTACGAGGTGGATAGTATGACAGTTATCGTATGCAGAGGCACGGGCACATGGGGACCGCGCATGAGACTCTGGCGTCCCAGCGAGATCCTCAGTGTGACACTGCGAAGGAAGGGGGAAAACTTATCTGAATAATCAACTGGAGAAAACCGAATATCATTTACCGGCTTTTACAATTGGAAAATATAACAACACCAGAGTATCAATTTCGCTTTTTAATGTAAAATTAAACCGTTATAGGTTATTATCAGATCGTTCGAGCAACGATGCTACTTTCCATGTCCCTTATGGGACGCCAATAGTTGTCAATCTAAGGCGCAATCAAAGCTTTGGGCATATCCGAGTCTTTACCATTCCAACAAAATACTTCAAAATGTTGTGGTTTTAATTTCTGAGGCAAATTTGAGATAGCTGCTATATGGAAGCTAATGAAAAAAGGCAGACCACAATATCCGGTAGTCGGCCTTTTCGCCCAAAACAGTGCCCCAGTTGTGATATGGTCGATATACCTTCTACAAATCAAGCTGATCATAATTGCAGATACCTCCAACAGATCGGCACCTACCCCTGATTGCATATAGCTGCTAGTGCGCCACGAGCGCACTTTAAATATAAAGTGTGCGTAACTGCACAAGAGATGAGGGAAGGCCCCTCGGAGCCGCTGTGCAGGCGGAGGCTTCAAACCACCTCAAGCTGCATTGGTAAAGAGCCAT
>CP070700.1:582092-585640 GCA_020349865.1 Desulfobacteraceae bacterium | reverse complement strand
GGCTCTAAAATGGTCTGATATTGATTGGTATAACTCTCAGTTGATAATTAGACGAACCTTTCAACATGGCCGTTTCTATGAGCCGAAAAGCGCGACTTCAAAAAGAAATATTGATTTAGGGCCAACGGTTATGGCACAGTTGAAGGAGTGGAAATTGGCTTGTCCTCCTAATGGCCTTGATTTGGTCTTTCCTAATGATACCGGTAAGCCGATTGATAAAAACAATCTAATTAGAAGGCACTTTGAGCCTGCTTTAAGGAGAGCCGGTCTTAGGAGAATCCGTTTTCACGACCTAAGACACACTTACGCAAGCCTTTTAATTGCCCAGGGAGAGCATCCAAAATATATCCAGGTCCAGATGGGTCATTCATCTATAAACGTCACAATGGATACATACGGACACTTGATGAACACAGTTAATCAGGAGTCAGCAAAAAGGCTTGATTCGACCATTTTAAAAGAAAATGGAGACAATTTGGAGACTTTTTCAGGTAAGAAAAAAAGGGGAACTTATAACATATTGATTTAACTGGAGCCACCGTGCGGAGTCGAACCGCAGACATCCTCATTACGAGTGAGGTGCTCTACCAGCTGAGCTACGGTGGCTCAACGCCGTGTTGAAGGAATATAGTTATTTTTTCCTTTTATGTCCATGATTTTTTGGATATGCCTTTATTTCTCCCAGAATTCACAAGGACATAGAGTTTTTAACAGGTGCTTTAGTCTCTGTGACACCTGTGGGCCCGGGCAAACCCTCTGGGGTGGAAGAGCGGACGAAAGAACTCTCTAAGAGGTGCATTATGAAACAGCCAAAAGATTACATCATTTTTCCCCTGGATCTACCAACCTATGATCAGGCCATGTCCTTTGTGGAAAAGCTAAAAGATCACGTGGGTCTCTTTAAAGTTGGACTGGAGCTTTTTATAAGCCAGGGTCCGGACATTCTCAAGTCGATACGTGGTGCAGGGGATGCCGGGATCTTTCTGGACCTGAAACTTCACGATATCCCTGCCACCGTGCAAAGGGCCTTTATGGCGGCAAGCCAACACGGCCCCGAATTTGTCACTGTTCATTGTGACGAAGGGGAGGAAATCCTCAAAAGCGTTGCGGAAAACAATCCCGGTGATACAAAAATACTGGCGGTCACCGTGCTTACAAGCCTTAATCAGCAAAAACTAAAGGTATTGGGTTACGCTGAGAAATATTCAGAAGACCTCTCCGCCCTGGTCCTTTTAAAGGCACGCATGGCAAAGGCTGCAGGGTGTCATGGGGTGGTATGTTCCGGGCTCGAGGTGGCTATGATCAGAAGCAAGCTTGGGCCGGAACTCATCACGGTCACACCGGGAATACGGCCGGCCTGGTCTGTCGTCAATCAGGACGACCAAAAACGAATCGTGACGCCCGCAGATGCAATTGGAAATGGCTCTGATTACGTGGTGATTGGCCGCCCCATCAGGGATGCAAAAGATCCGGCTGAAGCCGCCAACAGGATTGCGGGGGAGATAGCGTCAGCCCTTTGAAGAGAGCTTATTTTTGTGTACCGCCATGAGGGTGACCATGGCCTTGGCTATCAGGGTCTCCTCTTCTTCCCTGACGTCAAACACCTCTGACTCTGAGATGATGATCTGGCTCCCCTCCCTGATCACCCTGGAGCGGCAAACCAGGATATCACCGAAGGCAGGTCTTAGAAAATTGACCTTAAACTCGATGGTAAGGATCTGAAAATCTTCGGGCACAATGGTAAAGGCAGAATATCCGGCCGTATGATCGGCCATGGTGGCCATTACTCCTGCATGGATAAAACCGTCCTGCTGTCGATGATGGTCCTCAATTGCCACTGTTGACTGAAAATAACCCTTCTCGATCACCTCCGCTTTGAACTGGCAATATTCGATGAACCCACGGCTATAGTCTTTGGCCAGAAAGTCTTTTCTCTCCTGTGAAATCTCTTCGTACATGTTATACCCTCTGCGAAAAGCGTGCTATTGTCGAAACTGCCCCGTACCCGAACCAAGTATACATATTATAGGTGCTTAGACAAGGGCATTTGTTGGTTTCTCTACTGAAAATGGCCGATGCAGGGGGCACCTTCCTATTTTGCCTGGAAAAACCGTATTGATCAATACGATGACGCGTTGGAGAGGCTTGGCGTAAATTTGAAAATAATTCTAAAATGAGGTAAAGATGACCTATTGGAGAAGAAAAAGGGTCCTTGCCCCGAGCTGAATATAGTATGCTGGGAGCCTTTTTGTTTTTGAAGTCAATGGGAGGATTCTCAAATGGCCAAGAAGCCAGCCTATGAAGAATTGAAAAAAATGGTCAAGGAATTAGAAAATGAAGTTATTGAGCTCAAACAAGGGGCGAAAGAGCTTCATGAGTCACATGATTACCTGGAAAAACTGTTTAACTATGCAAATGCTCCTATCATTGTTTGGGACCCAAAGGGCAAAGTTACCCGGTTCAACCATGCTTTCGAACACATGACAGGCCTTACAGCCGACGAGGTCATCGGTCAGAAATTGAACATGCTATTTCCAGAAGCAACCCGCGACGAATCATTGAATAAGATCGCAAACGCTTTGAGTGGTGAATACTGGGAATCGGTGGAAATCCCGATTCTTCGCAAAGATGAAGATATTCGAGTGGTGCTCTGGAATTCCGCAAATGTCTATGCTGAAGACGGCAGGACGGTCATTGCCACGATAGCCCAGGGGCAGGATATTAGTGAATTGATGCGGTCAGAGGAGGAGTTAAGGGCGACACGGGACTACCTGAATAACCTTATCAACTATGCTAACGCTCCTATCATTGTTTGGGATCCGGAGACCAGGATCACCAGGTTCAACCGGGCTTTCGAGCGTCTGACGGGTTATAAGGCTGACAAGGTCATCGATAAAAAATTGAGCATGCTCTTCCCTCAAGAAAGCCGTGACGAATCGTTGGACAAAATCGGCCGTACTTTGGACGGCGAATACTGGGAATCGGTGGAAATCCCGATTCTTCGCAAAGATGAAGATATTCGGATAGCACTCTGGAATTCTGCGAACATATACGCCGAGGACAGAACGACCCTTTTAGCCACTATTGCCCAGGGGATGGATATCACCGAGCGCAAACGAGCGGAGGAGGCACTCCGAGAAAGTGAGGAGCGGTATCGAAGCATCTTGGAGACAGCCCCCCATTCCATCACCATAACCCGTGTGAAGGATGGTCGCTATCTGCAAGTTAATGAAGCTTTCTGCCAAATGAGAGGTTACTCACGGGAAGAGGTCCTTGGCAGGACCCCGTTTGAACTTAATCTATATGTTAACCCGGAGGACAGAGAGCGTCTTATCAAGATCTTAAAAGAGAAAGGGGAAGTAAACGGGTTTGAAGTCCAATACCAAAAAAGAGACGGCACCGCCATAGACACTCTCGTGTCGGCAAGACCATTAGAGTATAAAAATGAGGACTGCATGATCGCAGTTGTTACAGATGTTACCGAACTCAAGGGGGCGCAGCAAGCTTTGAAAAAAAGGCTGGCCTACGAAAAAATGCTTGCTGATATT
>CP070700.1:575372-581992 GCA_020349865.1 Desulfobacteraceae bacterium | reverse complement strand
TCCCTGTCCCCTCAGCAAGACCGTCAGTGTCGCGGATTCGCCGGCCTTTATCTCGGATGGCTCCAACTTTGACTGTATTTCATAAGTGCCCACCAGCCCGCTGAAAT
Organism: Desulfobacteraceae bacterium; assembly: GCA_020349865.1. The sequence continues at coordinate 581,885 of CP070700.1, read as the reverse complement.
CGGCAGGCTGCTTCTCCTGGGGAAGAGGGAGCACACTCAATTCCAAAGGCTCGCTCGTAATCGTCATTGGCCGGCCGGAAGAAAAAGAAAAAAATGGATCGTCAAAAAGGCTCCTGGGCGACCGGCGCCTTGGCTGAGAGACCGTCATGCTCATTCTTGAAGGCCTTATTCCATAGATTCCCTCTTTAGAAGGGATCAGTGCATACCGCACCTCCAGGACCTGATATGATTGACCGTTGTAAACACCTTGGTATTCAATGGGCTTTCCAAGCTGTTTAAAGGTCAGATGTTCCGCTTCCGGAAGATTCAGGGAGATATCACTGATCCTGGCCTGAAAGTAAAGTTTCAGGGTATATATGGCCTGTTCTTCAACATAGACCTTTTTTGAGGAAAGTCCGGCGCTTAAAAAGAGAGGGCCCCGATCAACGCCCGAGGATTGGGCAGGCTCGACGATCATCAATGTCACCGTGTTGCTCTTGATGGTCCTGTCTTTGACGTTGACATGGGCCGGTCCTATTGTAAAAGTACCGGTCTTTTTGGGTTGAAGGGCATAGGTGTAATCAACCCCCGCATTGACCTTACCGTTAATGATCTCAACGCGGCTTGAAGTTCCCCCCCTTGTTACGGTGAAGGCCTCCAGGCCCTTTAGGATTGGTTCTGAGTCGCTTTTCCGGGTCCCAGACACGCTGATGACCATTGTTATAGAATCGGCAAGGGTGGCTTCCTTCCGGTCAAGCCTCAGGGTCACGGATACATCCGCCCAGACCAGGCAGGGGGCCGGGAAAAAAATAGCGAGTAGCAGAAACAGTATAACTGGTTTTTTCATCTTACCAGTCCTTGCCTGATTGAACCCCACGTTTTTTGTCTTCAGGGATCTGGAAACGTAAAAATCGAGAACGGTCCTCATTGAGATTATCCAACAAAGCTTCAGCCTTTTTCCTGTCAAGCATGGCCCCGACCTGCTCAGGGGTTTGATCTTTTCCCTGCTCAGGCATGGCTTGAAGCGGCGTTAACTCACCTGACAGGTCCTTGGGTGATTCTTGTTCGGCCTTTTGACCCTCATCGGGCCTTTCATCCTTTTCCTGTTTACCGGCCTCTTGTTTGTCAGGTTCTTTTTGGGCTTTGCCGTTCTTCTGATCCTGTGCCTCTGATTGCTTCTGGTCAGGGCCTTCCGCTTTTTCCCCGGACTTGGATGAATCTCCTTCGTCTTTTGATTGGTCAGGGGTTTTTTGGCCCTCCTTTTTTTGTTCTTCGGTCTTCTTCTTCAATTTTTCCAGTTCCCGCAAGGACAGTTCCAGATTGTACTTGGCATCCTCACTCTCAGGGTTTGAAAGAAGTGCTTCTTTGTATTGTGCCACGGCGGATTCAAAATCGTTTTCCTTGAATGCGGTATTACCTAAATTGTATGCTGCCTTAAACTGTATTTCTTCATTTTCAGTTCTTCTGAACACGCTGGAAAACGCGGCCCTGGCCCCGTTAAAATCCGAGTTTTGATAAGCAGAGCATCCGCGGTTATATCGATAGCGGATATCTTTTGGATTATCCATATCTGAAAGGGCATAGGCTTTTTCAGCTTCGCCAAAGCGGCCCTGTCGGTAAAGTTCGTCAGGATTCTCTTCAGCTTGAGCAAGGCAGCAGGACAAGAAGCCGAAAAACAGAACTCTGGTGAATATTTTTTTAATCAATGGCTTTCCCCATTAGCGAGTGTTGTTTCCTCTCAAGGATGAGGCCTTCCAGAAGCAAGAACAAGAAAGCTGCCAGCAGAAAAAAGGTAAAACGCTCCTCATAAACCTTGATTTTACCACTCTTCAAGGTCTGGGCCTCTGTCCTGGATTTGATCCCTTCAAAATAGAGGATATCAAGGTCCAGATCTCCGGCCATGGCCCGCACATACGTTCCCCCGGCAACAGAGGCGATCTTCTTCAGGCTTTCTTGTTCAAGCTTAGACAAAATCAGTTTGCCCGCTTCATCCTTCTTAAACCCGCCTTTTCCGTCCCCGGACGGAATCGGACCCCCGGTCGTCTCTCCCATACCGAAGACAAAGATCTTGACACCCTTGCCTGCCGCCTTTCGGGCCGCTTCAAACCCCTTCTTTTCGTTATCCTCCCCGTCTGTGATGAGTAGAATAACCTTGTCGGTTTCTGACTTATAGTCAAAGGAGGAAATACCCATTTCTATGGCCTCACCCAGGTCCGTGCCGGGGACGGGAACAAGGTCCGGTTTGAGTGCGCCCAAAAACATTTGAAGTGCAACATAGTCTAATGTTAAAGGGCACTGGACAAATGCAGCCCCGGAGAATGCCACCAGCCCCACCCGGTCACCTTGGACCACACTCAGAAAGTCAAGAATTTCCCTCCTGGCCCGCTCAAGCCGATTGGGCTTGATATCCTCCACCAGCATGCTGGGTGAGATATCCACCAGGATCATAATGTCCACACCCTTTTGACTGACCTCCTGATAATGACTGCCCCAGCGTGGTCCTGCAAGTGCAAAAACCATGAGCCCCAGGGAACCCAACAGAAGAAGCCCTTTCAAGAAGCGGCGACCCTTCTGGTCCTTGCCTGTCAACCGGCTTAGAAGATCAGGATCGGCGACCTGCTCCATGGCCTTCTTTTTTTGTCGGCTGTAGGCCACAAGGGCCAGTGCTGCCACAGGCAAAAGCCACAAAAAGTGCAGTATCCATAAATTGGTAAATGTCATGGGATTACCCTTAAGACAGTCGTCCTCAGGAAAATTTCCAGCCCAAACAGGATGAGTGCCGGGATAAGAAAGTAATGATACAGTTCCCGGAAATGAAAAAATTCCTTGACCTTGATCTCGGTCTTTTCTTCCCGGTCTATGATATCATATATCTCCGATAGCTGCTTGCTATCGGCCGCTCTGAAATACTTGCCATCTCCGATTTTTGCCACTTTCGTTAACGTCTTTTCATCCAGGTCAACCCTCTGATGAACAATGCGCGTGCCAAACAATGTTTTGACCTTAAAAGGGGCAGGCCCCTTGCCCCCTACACCAATGGCATAGATCTTTACGCCCAGTGCCCCGACAGCATCAGCGGCTTGCTCGGGTGTTATATCCCCTGCATTGTTTCTTCCGTCAGTAAGGAGAACCAGTATTTTAGATTTGGCCTTTAGGTCTTTCAACCGTTTGCCCCCAATAGCAACGGCAGAGCCAATGGCGGTGCGGTCGCCAGCCATACCAATCTCCATATCCTCCACCAAACTCAAAAGGAGCCCCTTGTCCATGGTAAGAGGGGATTGGGTGAATGCCTCTTCTCCGAAAATTACCAGCCCGATCCTGTCCATTTCTCTTTTCTTAATAAACTCGCTGACCACTTTTTTCACGGCCGTAAGTCGGGAAACCGGTTCCCCATCTAACTGGAAATCCAGGGCCCGCATTGATCCTGAGGTGTCTAAGCAGAGCATGATATCTACCCCGGCAGACCAGATGTCCCGTGAGACATTGTAGAGCTGAGGTCGGGATGCTGCCAGTATCAACAAGATAAGGCATCCGGTCCTGAGGGCCGTTGGAACCCTGGCCAAAAGCCGATGTCCGCTCCCTGTAAATTGGGTCAATCTGGATGTCATGGAATAGGTGATGCTGGGGGGCCTTCTCCACAGGGAAACTGCGACCCAGCCCGCCGCGGCCACTATCAGGACCAAAAGCATCGGATAAGCAAACCTGAACATCATGGGTGCGTCCTCTGCTGCCCGACTGATGAATCGCCTGCCTCAGGATCAGGGCCAGTCTCATGAATATAGGTAAGCGCGGTTTTTACCTCCTCCTCTTTTCTGGCCGGGGTAGGGATTGCGTCTGCGAATTTAACCAGATCAGCCTGCCGCAGTAAGGGCAAAAGTTTTCGATCCTGTTCATAATTGATACACGACGTAATCTCTTCTGTAGTAAATTCAGCAGCCGGAAATCCCCTGAGGGCCTCCAGATATTGTCTCATTATTTCAGAAAAACGGAAATAGAATGCCTTGGCGTGTCCCTTCTCAAATAGCCCTTGGGCCTCCAGTAGTTCAATCTCCTTTTTTGCCCAAACATGCGGCGGATCCTGAGACATGGCTGACAACTCCTTACGGCGTCGCTTGTGGTACCACCAGAGGAGCCCAAATACGATCAAAAGTCCGGCTATACCGGCGACCCATGGAACGTATTTCCACCACAGGGGTGTTGTTGGAATAATCCCTTGGATGGCCCTGAGTTCAGCTTCTTCGGGTTTTTCTCCTAAATTTGACAACACAGTCAACGACACCGGATCGGTTGTCAACACCCGCGTCTTCCCCTCTTCGTCTAAATAGCTCAAGGAGAGTGGTCCTGTCCTCCATGAACCCAGTTGGTCAACCAACAGGGTGATCCTGATCTCATCAGGCCCTATTTCACGATCCACATGGGTAAGGTTCTCAAGACCCTTGATTTCCGGGATATCAAAAAAACCCGCGCCTTCAGGGAGACGATAGCGCAGAGTAAGAACCACTGTACTCCCAACTCTTGCCGAATCCCGGTCAAGGAAAGCGGTCAGGCCCGGGCCGGAATCTAATGTGTCATCCTGGGACCATAACATGGCGGGGCATAGGGGGATAGCCAACAGGACAAATAAGAGAACGCGTAAAAAAGACCTGCAAAACAAGCCATCGTATCGGCGCACCTTCCTGGATACCAATTCCTTTAATTCCCAAATCCCCAATCCGCGATCCGCAATCGTCATAACCGCCTTCTCCTTTGATCAAAGAGGCGGGTCAATGGTTCAACAACCGGTCCGGCCGTGGAAAGTTCTACCATATCAACCCCTGCCTTTCTCACAAGATCAGCAAGGTAGTCGGCCTGTTTTTTTCGGTCATTGCGCCACTGCTCCCTGAGGCGCTTACTTCGCGTATTAATCAATGCCACCTGTCCGGTCTCTGAATCTCGGAGGGTGATCAGGCCTACATCGGGCAAGGCATCTTCCGAGGGATCAGACACTCTAATGATTGTTAGGTCATGCTTTTTGGCAGTCAGTCTCAGTGATCTCTCAAAACCGGTATCCATACAGTCGGATATGAGAAAGACAATGGCATGGCGTTTCACGACCCTATTCAAATAAGTAAGGACCGCATCTATATCAGTGGTTAAATCTCGGGGTTCATAGGTGAATATCTCTTTAATCAAACGCCACACATGGGAGGCCCCTTTTTTAGGAGGGATATACTTTTCTACCTGGGAGCTGAACAGGATTGCACCCACCTTGTCATTGGTTCGAATGGCTAAGAAGGCCAACATACCGGCCACTTCAGCTAACAACTCCCTCTTAAACTTTTTTTTAGTACCGAATAAATGGGAGCCGGAAAGGTCCAGCACAAGGATAACGGTGAGTTCCCTTTCTTCGTGAAAGACCTTCACAAAGGGGTGGCCGAAGCGGGCAGAGACGTTCCAGTCAATGGTCCGTATATCATCCCCAGGCTGGTATTCGCGGACTTCGGCAAATTCAATACCCCGGCCTTTAAAAGCACTTTCATATTGGCCTGCAAAAAGATCATTAGCCAGACGATGAGTCTTGAAATGGAACCGTTGAATTTTTTTAAGCAGTTCCTCTGGGATCATTTTAACCCTTCGGGTTTAGAATTGTTGTTAATTCAGACAGGTATTTTGGCCATACGCAGGAAGCCACAGGTAAAACTACAAATTCCAATATCGTATTTTCCTGGTTAGTGTCCGTCCAGAAATGAGATAGTTTTCTCAAGGTCAAGGAAGATGAGGATTTTAACCGCAGGAATGCATACTGAAGTATTTCGAGGATTAAAATCCGAATCTGACACAGAGATTGTGGAAAATAGCCATTTATGGATGGACACTTAAGGAACTTCAATCCGCTCTAACAGTATATTAATAAGGTCATCGGTGCTTTTTCCTTCCGCTTCTGCCTCATAGCTTAAGATGATCCGGTGCCGGAGCACGTCCGGTGCCAGTGATTTGACATCCTGGGGCGTAACATATCCACGTCCGCTTAGAAATGCATTGGCACGTGCAGCCTGGCCGAGCCAGATTGAGGCCCTAGGAGATGCCCCGTAACTGATCATTGAACCCAATTCCAGGCCGAATTCTTCGGGGTTTCGGGTGGCCCTGGAAATATTCACAATATATTCCGTTATTTTTTCTTCCATGTGGATGGATTGCATGGTCTTTTTTGCCGATTCGATCTGAGAGACTTCAACGACACCCTTCACTTTTTCAATAACCGCGTTATTAAATCGTTCCATGATCTCCTTTTCTTCAGTAGCAGATGGATAATCCACCTTGATCTTCAACATGAAACGGTCAATCTGGGCCTCGGGAAGGGGATAGGTGCCTTCCTGCTCGATGGGGTTCTGCGTAGCGAGGACAAGGAAGGGGTTATCGAGCGGAAAAGTCGTTTCCCCTATGGTCACCTGCCGCTCCTGCATGGCCTCTAAAAGGGCACTCTGTACTTTGGCCGGCGCACGGTTGATCTCATCGGTAAGAATGATGTTATGGAAGATTGGTCCCTTCTTAATT
>CP070700.1:568200-575272 GCA_020349865.1 Desulfobacteraceae bacterium | reverse complement strand
CAGAATCACAGCATTAATAAACATCTACTGCACAATCTGGGTTTAAATATTTATATGGCATTATAAAGAATGAGTGTTGAGAATCATTCGGAGCCCAGCATGGACATGAAAAAAACCGTTTCTGAAGGATTGAGAGAAAGAGTCCGGGAACTGGAAGAGCAGCTTGCCGAGCTCCGGAAAGAGCAGGAGCAACGGCTGGAGAGGGAAGAGTTCTACCGCTTCCTGACCGAGAACGCGAGCGATTTGCTTTTCATCCAGGACATGGATCTCCGACTCACCTATGTAAGCCCCTCTGTGAGGCCCCTTTTCGGTTACACCGTCGAAGAGGCCAAGCGTATTTACATGAAGGACATCATGACGCCCGAGTCTCTCGAACGGGCCACGGAGAGTTTTCATCGCGCGGTACCCCTGGCTTACGAGCAGGGTGATTTTGACATCCCACTGATGGATTATGAGTACATCCGCAAGGATGGCTCCACCTTCTAGGGAGAACTGAAGGTCAGGTACCTTTTTAACGCCGAGGGCAGCCCTGTGAGAACCCTGGGCATCCTGAGGAACATCGAAAAGCGGAAAAAAGCCGAAGAGGCGCTCCGTGAAAGCGAAACCAAATTCCACACCCTCTTCGATCTCTCCCCCCAGGCCATTGCCCTTTCCGAACCAAAGACGGGCCGTCTGGTGGACGTCAACATCGTGTTCTGCCAGAAGACCTTCTACACAAAGGAAGAGATCAAAGGCCGCTCCACCACGGAAATCGGATTTTACTCACCTGAGAAAAGGGACCGGTTTATAAATGCCCTGAAGACCCGCGGAGAGGTTCAGGGCATGGAGATGGATTTCCGGGCAAAGAATGGCGCCCTCATCAACACCCTTATGTTTGCCAAAGAGATCCGGGTCGCGGACCAGGCTTATATCCTCACGGTCTTTTACGACATGACCGAAAAAAAAGCGCCTTGAGGCCCAGCTCCGGCAGTCCCAGAAAATGGAGGCCATTGGTAGCCTTGCAGGCGGGGTTGCTCACGATTTCAACAACCTCCTCATGGGGATCCTTGGGAACGTCACCCTTATGCTCATGGACACAGAGAGTTATCAGTCCCACTATGCCACGCTCAAGGACATCGAAAAACAGGTCATGAACGGGGCCGAACTGACCCGTCAATTATTAGAGTATGCCAGGAAAGGGAAGTACGAAGTCAAAGTCATAGACCTGAATGAACTGGTCCGGGAGACCTCCGTCACCTTCAACAGGGCGCACAAAGACATCATCGTCCGGTCTGAACTGGCGCCTGACCTTTTGGCCATTGAGGCGGACATTTCACAGATCGAGCAGGCACTCCTGAATCTCTATCTGAATGCATCGGATGCCATGCCGGAGGGAGGCGCGCTCACCCTTCGCTCCTTCAACCTCACCCATGAGGATATGACCGGCTGCCCTTACCTCCCCAAAAAGGGAACGTACGTGTGTCTCGAGGTTACCGACACGGGCACGGGCATGGACAGGGGAACTCAGCAGCGGATCTTCGAACCTTTCTTCACGACCAAGGAGATGGGCAAGGGAACCGGTCTCGGCCTGGCCTCGGTATACGGCATTGTCAAGGGACACGGCGGTTACCTCGATGTGGCATCTGAGCCGGGACAGGGGACCACCTTCAGCATCTATTTGCCCGCCTCTGAAAAACATACCGATGTGCAGGCGGAGCCAGATTCGCAGATCGAGACATCGAGCGGAACAATTCTCATGGTTGACGACGAGGAGATAATCCTCAATGTGGGTTCTAAGATCTTAGAAAAGCTGGGGTACCGGGTCCTCCAAGCGACCAGTGGGAAAAAGGCCCTCGAAGTCTATGAGGCTGAGAAAGACGGAATCGATCTCGTCATCCTCGACATGGTCATGCCCGGGATGGGTGGCGGAGAGACCTTTGACAGGATCATGGCCATCGAACCGCAGGCGAAGGTCCTCCTCTCGAGTGGCTACAGTCTGGACGGCGAGGCCACCGATATCCTGAAGCGGGGTTGTAAAGGGTTCGTCCAGAAACCCTTCAAATTTAAAGACCTCTCCCTGAGGATCAAGGCGATCCTGGAGCGCCCGTGATCTATCTCAAAACCTGGAACGTGTCCACGGAAGTAGCCAGAGCCAGAACCATACAAGCGAGGCCGGTATAAGTCAAAAAGAGATGTGACCCTCAATATAATTTACCGATTAAACTTATTTGTCGGATCTCCTTCAACTACCATGGTCTTCAGGATCTCCCGCTCCGCCTGTCCCGCCAAAATGCCTTCCAGCAAGGCCGTGAGCACCGTGCTTCCTTTCTGGTTTACAAAATCGGCCGTTGCCTTGACCCGGCCCTTTTCGTCGATATCATTGAGGGTCACCGTACAGGTAATGGTATCGCCGAAATAAACCGGCTTCTTGAAGTGAAGATCAAAGCGAGATGCCAACCAGCCCATTTGACCGCCGATCTGGGTCATCATACTGGCCACCAGAAGGCCGTGACAGATGCGCCCGGGTAGCTTTTTCACGGCCGTAAATCGGTCATCAAGGTGACATGGGTTGTAGTCCCGAGTAATATCCGCAAATTGTATCACATCTTGTTCGGTGAACGTCCGTTCTACCGTGAACATATCGCTCACTTTTACCCCTTCAATCGCCCTTTTCCTGATCTCAGACATATGTGGATTCCTTTTTTCTGTGTTGTGCGGTCTCCGATTCTCTTCGGACAATTGTTTTAGAATCACTCTGAAATGTCAACAGAAACGGACCGCCGTTCCTCCTTCCTCTTACCACCGTCTTCCGACTTGCGCCCCCCGGTTCGTTTGGCTGTTCTCCAAATGTAAGAGTCAAACAGGGATTTGATCCCTATGATTCACATGAAAATCCTTAAATCCGAATTCTACATTCCAAATTCTTCTGACCGTATCTGTCAATGGTGTATGATAAAATCCATTCCAGATTTTCTGTTATCTCCAGGAAAATACTTAGAGAGGCAGCTAAAAATCTTTGAGAAAATAGCTAATTTTAGTTAATTTACTCTAAGTTTTAAAAATAGATGTAGTTTATTTTTAGGACCCCATCCGCTCGCGGTTGGGTTTCCACCAGTTCCCTCTCTTTTTCATATTCAGTCTGTTTGCGAGGGGTTAGTTGATTTTGATGATCTGGTTTCGTAAGATTATGAAATTTAAAGGCGGCTGGTTCAATCAATCACAAAACTCAGAATGTGAATGACACCATTTTGATCGGATTTGACCCTTTATATGAGGAACATTCTCATTCACTAATAATTTGGGGTGGACCTTGAAATCGTTTGGAAAGACCATCCGGGAATCCCTTCCTGAACTACTGGCGATAGGTCGAAAGGCTATATCCGAGCACATCGGGAAAGATTGAAAGAGAGGTGGCGCCTTTTATTTTCTAAAATCGATCTATGACCGTTACTCCTGTATGAGCAAAATTCCCCATGCTTTGCAGCTTTACCGGTGCATCCTCCAGAGTGACAGTTTTGCCCACCAATAGTCTGGGGTTCAGTTTCCCGGAAACAATCATTTCTAACATCACGGGAAACTGATGTGCTTGCATGCCGTGAGTACCGGCTATTTCAAGCTCGTTTGCAATCACCTGGGCCATCGGCAATGCGGGCATACTTTGATCCGCAAGCATCAAACCAACTTGAACATGGCGTCCACGCTTGCGCAGACAAAGGATTGAACTCAAACAGGTTGTCACACTACCGAGAGCATCCAGAGAAACGTGGGCGCCTCCCCCTGTAATTTCCTTTATGGCTTCCGCGATATCTTCCGCTTCGGTTGCATTCAAGGTCGCTGCGGCGCCAACGGTTTCGGCAAGCTCCAGGGCTGCCGTGCTAATGTCAATTCCAATAACCCGGGCACCAATGGCATTAGCAATCATTATTGCCGATAAGCCTACGCCTCCGCAGCCATGCACGGCAACCCACTGACCGGGGGAGACACGACCCTGCGCTACAACCGCCCTAAAAGAGGTCATAAATCGACAGCCAAGGCTTGCTGCCGTCACAAAATCAAGTTTCTCCGGTAGACGCACCAGATTTATATCAGCATATTTGATTGCGACAAATTCCGCAAAAGAACCCCAATGCGTGAATCCTGGCTGGGATTGATGGTCACACACCTGGTGGTTGCCGGTCATGCATTGAGAACATTTTCCACACCCGCAGACGAAAGGTGCGGTAACTCGATCTCCGCGCTGCCAGCGGGTTACATGGCGGCCCACTTCCTCAACAACGCCAGACAACTCGTGGCCGGGGACATGAGGCAATATTATGTCCGGATCATGTCCCATCCATCCGTGCCAGTCACTACGGCATATACCGGTGGCTTTAACGCTGACGATGACGCCGCCCTCATCCGGCTCTGGATCAGCTACTGCCTTTAAGCCAAAAGGCTTACCAAAGACCTCATAAATTGCAGCTTTCATATAGTCCCCCTGTTGAAACAAAATGATACAACTCCCTTGAAAATCGACCTGTTGGCATAACTGTTGGCACAATCTGGGTTAAAAGTGTTGTAGATACGGTTTGGATAACTCAGGTTTTATGTGATTCTGATGGTGTTTATTCTCTATCTCCCGTTAAAGACAGGTTTGCTCTTCTCAAGGAAGGCCTTTGCCGCCTTTACATGATCCTCAGTCTCGCTCAGTAAAGCCAACCGTGATGAGATATAGTCGAGGTGAGATCGAAGACTGCTATTCTGAGCCTGGTAAACAGACCGTTTTGTCATACGAACGGCCAGCGGGGGTTTTTCCGCAATTTTCACTGCTAACTTAAATGCCTCGTCCATGAGATCTTCGTGTGGAACCACTCGGTTTACGATGCCCAATTTAAGAGCCTCTTCAGGATTTATCACATCGCCGGTCAGAAGAAGTTCGAGTGCTTTGGAGGTTCCTACCAATCTTGGAAGAAAATACGCTCCACCGTCTCCGGGTACGACACCCATATTAATATAGGATTCCGCAAGTCTCGCCCTATCCGAACATATCCTGATATCGCACATGATGGCCATATCCATTCCGGCACCCATAGCTGCACCGTTAATGGCGGCGATGACCGGTTTATCCAGATCTTCAAGACTAAGCACGATACGATGTACCCCTTCCCAGACGAAGTTTTTCATATCCCAGGACCGAAGTCTCCCTTCGGCCATCTCCTGAATATCTCCGCCCGAGCAAAACGTGTCGCCCTTTGCCGACACGATAATGCATCGCACATTATTGTCATTGCGGGCATTTTTTAAGTATTCGTTCCACAGGGTGATCATTTCAATACTAAAGGCGTTCTTTGCCTCAGGCCGGTTGAGGGTGATAATGGCCCCATGGTCTTTGACCTCATAAAGGACGTGCGGTTTGTCCATAAGTTTCCTCCTTTAAATACAATAGAAATGAGAAACGTTTTTCAATAATTAATTCAATTATGATTCGTCTTGGTTATCATCCTTTTTGCTATACATCGAATCTTTGAGAAAAAGCCAAATTAGAGAATACATAAATTGTAATATCCTGCCAATGTCCCAAGATATCAAAAAGTTACAATTTGAGGATGATGTATCACATTATTTATGGTTTGGCCATACCATGGATTCAATCGGAGTTGAATTGGAACGTTTGACTTTCCGTTACGTTCAGCCTTTTCACCCGGAGTGTTTTTTAATCCGGTTTAAACCCAATCCTCTATAAAAATTTCTTTTCTGAGTCTGAACGAGTGAGGGGAGTGGGCGGTGAATACATGTACACTGGCAGCGTTTCATGCCAGGAATACCTAAATTGAGTAGGTATTAAGTAGGTATTAAAGCAGTATAGTAATTCAGGATTTAAATGTGGTATCATAGATATATCAAATTATGAATCATTTGGATCACGGCAGGCATTACTTCAAAGGAAAACATTGAAGCCTAACCTGAAACAGAGCCTGATTTTGACCGTATGTGTCAAAAGAACATGATAAAGTGAATCGGGCCGCACAGGTATATGACTTTCCACAGAATATAACAAACAAGAATGAATGATGGATGGAAGAGGGGGATTATGATTCCTATTGAGAAGATTGAGCAATCGATTTTGCTCATCCGTGGTAAGAAAGTTATGTTGGACAGGGACGTAGCGGGTCTCTATGGGGTTGAAACAAGAATACTCAATCAAGCTGTCTGGAGAAATATCAAGCGTTTCTCCGAAGATTTCATGTTTGCTTTGACCCGAGACGAGATTATGAGGATATCACAAATTGTGACATCCTCTGAAATTAAGTATTCAAAACGGGTTCACGCCTTCACCGAGCAAGGCGTCGCTATGCTTTCAAGCATCTTGAATAGTGAGAGGGCAATAGAACTCAATATAGCCATCATGCGTGCTTTCGTGGGAATGCGCAAGATGTTGTTTTCTCACGGGGAACTTGCCCGGAAACTTGAAGAAATGGAAATGAAATATGATGAGCAGTTAAAAATTGTCTTTGAGGCTATTCGTCAGCTTACGTCACCTCCCGAAAAACCCAAGACAAATGTACCCCGTTAAATTCGGAGACCATTTCTCCGGGGACTGCCTATGGCAAGAGGACCAGGAGGAAATCGAGAAGCTGAAATAACGAACACCATTGTTCTACTACTATTCCCGAATAACCTAAATGTAAGAGAAGGATTAAGAAATGAAAAAGAAAGACATAAAAGAGACCATTAATGATCTACACAGCTAATCTAAGTGTTTTGGTGTGGATGCGGCGGGAATGCAGAAATGAAAACAGATTGGGGACTGAACAATGGAATACGACAAAGACAAGGTTGATGAAATGGTTCTTGCACTGCTGTACCTGACGACTCATGCCCAGGGAACCAGGGCGTGGAAAAATATGGATTGGGATGCAATGGACCGCCTGCATGACAAGGGTTATATTGGAAATCCCAAAACCAAGGCAAAATCGGTGACCCTGACAGAGGAAGGGGAGAGGTTATCCGAAGAACTCTTCAAGAAGCATTTTGGTTTAACTTCATAACCCATGCTTTTCTGTATTTTGGTGGATTAAGTCTTAAAACGGGATCTCTCAATTCGGTCAATTTG
>CP070700.1:565042-568100 GCA_020349865.1 Desulfobacteraceae bacterium | reverse complement strand
CCCTTTTTACCCATTACCTTGGCAATGATACCACCGCCCGCCCGTGCATGGGCCACGTCCTGTATCATGATAAACATCCTGTTGAGACCGAATTCTTTTTCAAGACTCAGCAAGGCCGGAATAATCTCCCCCACCACCATCCACTTGGCCTCGCCGGTCAAACGGAAACAGTACTTCAGCTTGTCATATTCCTTTGCAACCCGCGCATGGTATTTGGGGGTCAACACACCGGTTGTCAGCATGGAGACCTTTTTGTATTTGGCGATGAGATCCATGGCGGCCATTGCTGCTTCGGATCGCACAGGACCACCCATAACGAAATCCGCCTTCTTATCGAGAATGAGCTTTTCTACCGCTAAAAGGGCCTCACTAACAGGTACGCCAGGTTCAAGATCCCGGGTTTCCAGTACTTCCAGTTTAAAGGGGCGCATTTTGCCCCCCACATTGACACCGCCTTTGGCATTGATCTCCTCAATGGCCAATCTCATTCCCCTCTCCGCATCCCAACCGTAGACGTAGTTTAGGGAAAGAGGAGCGCCGATAACAACAGGTTCCGCGGCGCTTGCCTGTGGGACTGGCATAGCGAAGATCATTGCTACCATGAAGATCACAATGCCCACAAAAACATGTTTTTTCCCCATAAAGCTTTCCCTCCTTTCTTTGTTTGTTTAAAGGTTAGTTTAGTGGACCTACCTTCATTGACACAAATGGATAGCTACCCTACAAATTTTTTGGCGGGGATAAAAATACCCGCCACACGTGAGGTATTCTGGGCGATCTCTTCTAAGGGCCTTTTTTTGGAAGTCGTTATCTGGCGATGCCACAGTCTTTTCTTGTTTCTCAACTTTGGACATACATAAACCGGTCGGTTTTTATCAGAGGTGTGTTTTGAGTGGGTGCAAAGTTTCAAACAACAATATAACACCTATAAATTAAGAATATTTTAATGTCAAAGAAATTGTCACGTTTTTCTTATGGGTTTTAAATGCTTACCAATGTTTAGAGAACCACGTTCTGGCGCAAAGCATCAGGCCTCTGTTGAAAGACTGGGCAAGAAAAAGATCAAAGTCGGTTGACAGCCCACATTCTCGCGATATAATCGCACAGTCTGCATAGATTGTATGATTAGCAAAAGAAAATGGTGGCTTTTCCCGTCCTAGGGAGCAAAAAAAATGAAAGACGGCCTTCAATCATGTGACGCTATTGCCAGCATCTCTGGAGAGAGGATTGAAGAGTGGTAAAGAGCAGGGTATCCAGTAATCTAAGGTTCCTTTTCAATCCCACCTCTGTTGCAGTTATAGGGGCGTCTGAGAACCATGATAAACTTGGATTTCATGTGATGAAAAGCCTAACCAAGGGGAAATTTGAGGGGAAAATTGTCCCAATTAACCCGCGATCAACTGAGATCTTGGGAACCAAGTCATTCTCTTCTGTAGCTGAATTTGAAGAGCCCATAGATTTAGCCGTTGTAACCGTGCCTGCCAGATTAGTCCCAGGGATATTTGAGGAGGGCATTAAGAAGAATATTAAGGGAATAGTACTTATTACTGCAGGCTTCAAGGAGATAGACGACCCCCATGGTGCCGAACTTCAAAATATGTTGGCAGATCTTGTTCATCGTGCAGGCATACCGGTCATCGGCCCCAACACCTTCGGCATAATAAACCTCCACCAAAACTTGAACGCCTCATTTACCCCAGAGTTTTCCTGGCTGAAAAAAGGACATGTGGCCTTGGTCAGTCAGAGTGGAGGGATTTGCCATCTCCTTTCTTTTATGGCCATGAGACAAAATGTGGGTATGAGTAAGATAGTCGGCCTCGGGAACCGTTTAAATGTTGATTTCCCAGAGATGGTGGCTTTTTTGATGGAGGATCCTGACACCCGTGTCATCCTACTTTACTTGGAAGGTCTCGAAGAACCGCGAAGTTTGATGAAAGTATTGAGGAAAAACTGGGGGAAAAAACCGATCATCGCTTACAAGACCGGAAGTGCTGAAGTGGGAGACCGAGCCTCCCTCTCTCATACCGGATCAATGGCAGGTAAACAAGAAATTTATGAAGCCTCATTAAAACAGGCCGGGGTTCTCTGCTTGGCCAACACTGAGATCCTTTTAGACCTGGCTCGAGCCTTAGCGATATGTCCCCTTCCCGAAGGCAAAAGGGTTGCAATACTTTCGGGCCAGGCAGGACCCAGCATAGCAGCCTCTGACGTATGCGAAATGGCGGGTTTACAGATCAAGCCTTTAAGCCCTCACACGCAGCATGTCATTAATGAATTTTTGCCTCCTCTAGCCCTCAGAACCAATCCCGTGGATATGGGACCGGCATGGTATAACCCAAAGGCCATCGCCGGCATTGTTAATGCAGTAATGGAGGATGAAAACGTGGATGGGATCCTTCTTCTAATGATGTACGCCTCTGCCAACAGGGAAGTGGTGGATGGGATATCGAAATTGCTTCTTGAGTTGGGGCAAAGAAAACCCCTAGTCACCTCTCTCATTTCTCCTCCAGGTATCTGGGACGAACAGGTGACTTTCCTGGAAAATGAGGAGGCTTTAGTCAATTTCCCAACCCCAGAGAGAGCGGCCAGGGCCATGGCCTATCTCTGGCGATATAAAAAGATCAAGGATAGGATAGAAGATGAATGAAAGTGGCAAGGTCATAGAAAAGGCCCTGAAGGAGGGCCGGGACGTGCTCTCGGAGCATGAATCAAAGGAGCTCCTCCGTGCTTACAAGATTCCCGTCACCCGTGAAATCGTGGTGAAGACCGAGGAGGAACTTATCAAGGCCGCCAATGAGATAGGTTATCCTTTAGTGATCAAGGGATGTTCTCCTGACCTGATCCACAAGACGGAGCAGGGATTGGTAAAGGTTGATCTCCGCAATGATGAAGAGGTACATGCCGCCTTTGAAGAGATGATGTCCCATATGCAGGATCAACAAAAGGGGGTGCTTGTCCAGGAGATGGTAAAAGGCAGCAGGGAACTGATGGTTGGCATGACCCGAGACTCCCAATTTGGTCCCTGCGTCATGTTTGGTCTAGGGGGAATCTTTACAGT
>CP070700.1:562342-564942 GCA_020349865.1 Desulfobacteraceae bacterium | reverse complement strand
TTTTAGATCCATTGAGATGATCCCAAGAACGCGAAAACCTTGAGCTATATACAGTATCTGCAATTTAAATCGGCAGAATATTCAAAATATAAGTTAGGGTTGTGGATATGTCCGCTATCTGCAATTTTTTCGCGTGGTGAATTGTGCACCTATGTTGGAGATAACGCAGGTTTTTGCAACCTCAAAAAACCTTTGATCTACAACAGATATCAGTACTTTCGCTGCGATCGCCTAAACCACAAGATGTTGGAGATGGAATTTTAAATGATTTGTTTTTTTAAAGTGTTGCCAGTTCCTTCCCATATTTCTTCACCCATCCATCGGCACCGCATTTTTTGAGGATGTCTATTGCCTTAGATAATTTTTCTTTGGATTTTGACGCTTCTCCCTTGCGTTTGAACAACTCAGCGTAGAGGACATAATCCCTTCCTAGATGCCACATCATGCCATTGCTTCTATCTGCTTCGATAGCTTTGTTGATCCAGTTCTCAACCTCGGGGATGTACTGACTATCAATCTCTAACAGAATCTCACCGATAAGCCTAGCCATCCAGCCTTCATACATTTTGAAACGATTTTCATCGTAATAACCATATAAAGATTCTAAATTAATATCCTTTTCTTTATTTAACACCTTTGTTTTTACTAACCCTATTTTATTGAGTTTTACCAAACTGGGTAACAGCTTATGCTGTTCTAAGTCCTGAATTGCTTTGCCACAGTGATCACCAGATTCTTGATATTCGCCTACTTCAAGGTATGTCTTACCTAAAAGCATATGAGCAAGGGAGGTCCATACAGGAAAATCAATCTTTTCGCAGAAGTTGGCTCCCTTCAAGAGATTTTTCTTCGCTTCTGTAAAAAGCGCCCTGTAGAAACAGGAAATGCCATGACTTGTATAAGCCATGCCCATTGAATATATGTCACCACTATCTTCTGCTATCCGCAATGATTCATTGCTTGTCTGATGGCCCAGATCAATTCTCCCCAAAAGGTTATAGCAAAAAAAGCTTATATTGCTTTTCATTACTGATATACCCCAATGACTCTTCGCTAGCTCAGTAATATCAAGTGCTTTTTTCATATGATTATAGGCTTTTTCAAATTCACAATTTACAGACAAAGCACACCCTAACCAATAGTTTGCTAATACCAAAGAAATAAAATCCCCCGTTTGCTCCGAGAGGTCTATTGCCTTCTCTAGATTCTCAAATACCTTTGAAAAGTCCTCTTCCACGGCATAACTATAGGTTCCTGCTATGGTGTAGATCTGCGCAAGCCTCTTTTTGTAACGGTGTTTTGAAGCTAACTTAATTATCGGATCAATAGCCTGTTTCGCTTCAGTGAAATAATTAAGTTGGGCATTATAAAGCCCAAGAGCCGTCCTTGCATCGATTAGATCTTTCTCCATATCCTCTGTTCTTGGTAATTGTTCGATACAGTCTACTCTTTTTCTGGCGTATGCAATCGCATCTAAAAATGAAGCTGATTTCTCAGCCCTCTTACCTGCTAGCTTTGAATAATAAGCACCTTTCTCATGATTATGACTTGCAATATAGTGCTCAACCAATATCCCATAATGCTCATCAATATTCTTCCCGTATAGTTGCTCAATGGCATCGCCGATCTTTTCATGAAGTTGTTTCTTTCTTTTAGTCAATATCGAATCATAAACTACCTCGTGGGTCAGGGCGTGTTTGAAGATGTAGGTCGATTCAGGATATACGCCTCTCTCATAAAGAAGTTCTGCGTCTTTCAATACCGATAGATGAGATAGTAATTCTTGTTCCTGGAGGCCCGTCACCCGCTTTATCAGTTCGTAACTGAACTCCCTTTCTATAACCGATCCAGTTTGAAGCACTTCTTTCGCACCTTCAGGCAGGGAATCAACCCTAGCCATGATCATATCCTGGATCGTACCGGGGACGATAACTTCTCGGATATCCATAGCTAGGCGGTACTTGCCGTCATCTCTCTCAATGATCTTTAGATCCATTAGGGATCTGATAAATTCCTCGATGAAAAAGGGAACACCTTCTGCTTTCTCAAGGACCACCTCCTCTAAGTTCTCATCAAGGTCTTTAGTACCCAAAAGGTGGGTCACCATCGCAAGGGTTTCGCGATTTGAGAGTCGATTTAACATTACCTGACTGTGATAAGACTTGGCACCCCAGGTATGCACGAACTCAGGTCGGTAGGTGAGTATTAGAAATACCGTTGAGCCCGGTATACTCTCCAAAAGGTATTTCAATACGTCCTCTGAACTATTATCCACCCAGTGAAGATCCTCAATGGCCATTATTAGCGGCCGTATCTTAGAACCCTTTAGGACGATTCTCTTCAACGCCTCAATAATCCGGTCTTTTTTTCCTTCTGGGCTCATCATGATCTTGTCGATGCCACTGTCCTTGACCGATAGAAGTTCCAACAGATAGGGTAAGGTGGAGGCTTCATCTGCGCCCAAAACATTTAGCCCATTCCTCACCTTTTCCTTAATGGATGAATCCCCTTCACCCTCTTGCACATTGAAGTTTGATTTCAGAATGTCTGTCACTGGATGATAAGCAACTCCCCTGCTGTAGGAGAGGCACTTTCCTTCC
>CP070700.1:552795-562242 GCA_020349865.1 Desulfobacteraceae bacterium | reverse complement strand
GGGGATTGAATTTGTTAATATAATTGAGCTTATCGAACATTGCCTGAATAAGCATAATGTTATAACCAGCGCGTCCCTCGAAGAGCTGCTCGAGGCGGACGCATGGGCCAGGGAAGAAGTTAGAAGCAGCTTAAAGCGTGAAGCGTACAGAGAAAGCTAAAAACGATAAGGGATGAGATTGCTTCGCTACGCTCGCAATGACCGTCCAATAGACTTTTTACGAAGCCGTCAAGTATAACTGGAAAAAGAGAGTTGAGAATTAGAATAAATCTCAAGTTGTGGGAATAGTAGGAAAGTGCGGTTTCCGTGTCAAGGTGAAACCGGCCCTGACGCAGGGGGGGAATTAATATAAAATGGTTGTTGGTTACGCGTTACGTGTTTCAGATTTTTTATTCTGACCGGAACGCGCAACCCGCAACGCTCTACTAAACAAGCCCCTGATCCAACATGGCATTCACTACCTTCAAAAAACCGGCAATGTTGGCACCTGCCATGTAGTTACCAGGCTTACCATACTCAGCGGCCGCATCCAGGCAGCTTTGGTGGATGCTTTTCATAATCATTTTGAGCCGACTGTCCACTTCTTCTCTTGGCCAGTTGAGACGCATGCTGTTCTGGGCCATTTCCAGCCCTGATACCGCCACCCCACCGGCATTAGATGCCTTGCCAGGGGCATAGAGCAATTTATTGTCCAAGAAGACATCAATGGCTTCAGGTGTAGAGGGCATGTTGGCCCCCTCACTGACCAAACTTACGCCATTATTGACCAGATTCTGAGCATCATTCTGGTTGATTTCATTCTCAGTGGCACTGGGAAAAGCGCAGTCGGCCTTGTGGTTCCATAGAGGATTGTAATCCAGGGTCGTGTCCGCTTCGGTATAAACCGCTTCGGAATACTTATCAATGTACTCTTTTATCCTGCCACGCCTGATGTTCTTGAGCCTTTTCACAAATCCCAGTTTGCCCTGGTCAATGCCTTCTTCATCATAAATATACCCGGAGGAATCTGACAGGGTGACTACCTTTCCACCCAATTCTATGAGTTTTTCAACCGTAAATTGGGCCACATTTCCCGCACCGGATACCAGGCATGTCTTGCCTTCAAGGGTGTCATTTCTGGTTTCAAGCATCTCAGCAGCAAAATAGACATTGCCGTACCCGGTTGCTTCCGGCCGGACAAGACTACCGCCCCAACCGAGACCTTTACCGGTCAATACACCGGTGAATTCATTGCTCAGCTTCTTGTACATGCCAAAGAGATAACCAATTTCCCTGGCCCCCACACCGATGTCACCGGCCGGGATATCCGTATCAGGACCAATATGACGGTAAAGCTCAGTCATAAAACTCTGACAGAACCACATGACCTCATTATCCGACTTTCCTTTAGGATCAAAGTCAGACCCGCCTTTGCCTCCTCCCATGGCCAGGGTGGTCAGGGCGTTTTTAAAGACCTGCTCAAAGGCCAAAAACTTAAGGATACTAAGCGTTACCGATGGATGAAAGCGCAGTCCCCCCTTGTACGGTCCGATTGCGCTGTTCATCTCTATCCTGTACCCACGGTTCACGCGCACCTGTCCCTGGTCATCCATCCAGGGAACCCGAAACATAATCACCCGTTCGGGTTCCATAATTCTTTCCAGGACAGCATTTTGACGGTATTCAGGATTCCGGTCCAGTACCGGCTGTACACTTTCAATAACCTCTTGGACGGCCTGGTGAAATTCCTTTTCACCGGGATCTCTGTTTTTTATTACTTGTAAAATGTCTGCCATAAATAACCTCCGCTTTGATTTTGGATTTTAAATTGCCGGTTGAAGATTTAAAACATTAGAAATTTGCGCAAACAATAAATTTTCAATAGTCAATAGTCAATCCTTAAGATCCAAGTATCACGCACTGAGATTTTCTGCCGTCAATTTTGAGAATCAAAGGTCTTTCAACCCTTACATGTCTTAGAAACTCAGTCTCCTGTAAGGCATTGAGGGAAGCCACCCATTCCCAATCTAAATAATCATCTGAACCTTCAGTGACAGTTATGTAATGTATTCCCAGGGATGTAATGTTCTGGAAAAAGTGAGATCCATATGAAGGATCGGCCTTTAGTTTTTCATTCCTAAGCTCGATAATAGCGCCCACACCTGAGATATCCTGCCAGCGGACCGGTATGCCGAGCCACCTGTCAAATGATCCCCACCTCCCCGGGCCGACCAGGAGGTACGGACGTTTGTCTTTGAGCAAACCCGCATTTATCTTGCCCACCTCCTTTGCCATCTGCACAGTGGCTTCCGGCTTAAATTCATCGGGCTTGACATAGACAATATCTGCCATTTCCTCATTTTTTCCATTTCCAAGGGCCTGGAAAGAACGACAGAAGGCCTTTTCAACCTCTTGCTGGGTTATCTGGACTTCAAGACGCTCTTCTTCAGCGACCATTGGTCTCATCTGAAGGAAAAAGAAATCACTTTTGCGTCTATTATCTGAACTCAGGTTAACTGAAAATTCTATTTCCACGGGGCATCCCATACCCTTTCGCCCCAATTCCAATATATCATACAGCAGTTGGGGCAAAGGAAAAGTATTGTATTTGAGTATCTGAGCGAATGTCAGGATCTTAGGCCCTGGAATAGAGGCTGTATCCCTTATACGGTGTTCTTCAGGTATGTAGGTACTGGCAACTGTCCTTACGGGAAATTCCTTTTCTGCATCATCTACCTCTCTTTTTTCAAGATTAGAATACACTCCGAAGTTGAGATCTTCGGGATAATCCTTGATTTTCAAGGCATAGAAAAAGCGTTGTGTGTTTGACAGAATGTCATCAACAGTTGAAAACTGGGGCATGATGCTTGGATACTTTGGCGAGAAGCGCAGGCTTTTTTCTCCGTCCATTACGGTCTTACCCAGACCAAGGGCAATATGCGCAATGCCTTCTTCGGATTTCATATAAGAAACCGGATAAAAGTTATGGGATAGGGCTGCACCGGAAATGGCTGGATAAAAATAGTCTCCATATTCTTCTCCGGTAAGTTTCTGAATAATAACGGCCATCGCCTCTTCCTGCGGTTGACTTAGAAGGCTTCTGGAAAATGCCTTGGGTCCTTCATAATAGGTAGAAGCATACACCAGCTTAATGGCGGTAATGAGATGCTTAAGCCGGATGGAAAGATCCGGATGGTTGTTGGGAATCATGTAGGTTTCATAAAGCCCGGCATAAGGCTGAAATTGGGCATCTTCTAATAGACTTGAAGAACGGATAGACAAGGGGTATTTGACCTGGGACAGGTAGACTTCAAGCTCACGTACCAACAATTCCGGCATCTGTGCCTTTAAGAAGGCCCCCGCAATTTGTTCATCAGTGAAGTCTTCCCTGGCAAAGTGCTCAAGATGGTTCCGGGTCACAAAGGCCTCAAAATTGTTAGTAGCGACAACCAAGGTTTTGGGGATCTCGATATTGATCTCCGAATATTTTTCGTGAATTATGGGATGCTCCTGGAGCAGGGCGGACATAAAAGCCAGGCTTCGTGCCTTACCCCCCACAGAACCCTGACCAATTTTTAAAAAATCCATAGTGTCAGCGTCAAAATGATCAGCCTTGAACTGTGCGACCACGCCCTTTTGGCGCCATTTGCGTAATGTATGAATGTTGTAAATAATATACTGCCGCATATGATCGGCATCAAGAAACTCAGAGGCCTGGACTTCACGGAACTCAGAGGCAAGGGCAATTTCAGAACGACTCATAATCCAGTTGGAAAAGTGATTGCGCTTTGCATGATACCAGAGTGATTCATCCGGTACATGGGATACCTTGACCTCAAGCTCACGAAGATTTGAAGCCCGGTCAATTTCTGTTCCGTCCGGCATGCGGAACACAAAATCTCCAAAACCCAGATGAGTCATGAAAAAATCATGTATCTCAGACAAAAGATTCGGGGAATTTTTATCGAGAAAAACCGCAGGTATTTTTTCTGCTTTTTTTCTGTTTTCGGGCTCCGAGCTCAATAGAAGGAGGGGGAGATCGGGAATTTCCTTTCTGATCTGAGAAAGCAGTTGAATCCCCGCATCAGCAACCATTTTGTTTTCTTTTGGAAAGCGGGTATCGGATATTATGCCAAAGACAAAAGAACGGAACTTCTGGGAAAGCTCAACGGCCTCTTCATAGCTTCCTGCCAATAGTATTTTGGGCCTTGCCCGCATGGTCAGGAGTCTGTGTTCTTCGTTGAGCCCGGCTTCTAAAACTGCCTGGGTCTGTTTAACGACTTCTTTGTAGATAAGAGGTAGAAAAGAAGAGTAATAAACCGGTGAATCCTCAACCAGGATCAGGACACGCACCTGGGCCTTTTGGGTATCAAAGTCAACATTGAGCCGGTCTTCGGCGTTTTTGACTAAGGCCAGAAGGAGATCTGAATTGCCGGACCATATAAAGATCTTGTCAATTCCACTGGAATCCTTGTTTTCCGGAAAGGGATAGATGCCCCTGGGGCTATGAGCCAAAAGAATGACAGGCAGATTCGGCCTTACCTTCTTTATTTCCAAACTTAAAGAAAATACATCCATTTCATCTAAATGGGGCATGGTAATAACCATATCAAACACTCTTTCATTCAAAAGCTCGAGAGCTGCGTAGGCCGAAGAGGTTCGAGTCACTCTGGGAGGTTGGCTCAGATTCAATCCCCTGTACTCATTTATAATCCTTGATGCAAGGCTCCCGTCTTCCTCGATTATAAATGCATCATAGGGGCTTGAGACCAACAAGATCTCCCGTATTTTGTTTGCCATTAGTTCGTGAAATGCCTTGAAACGCTCATAGATCTCGCTAGGCAAAACAAAGTCTTTTAGAACCATATTGACCTCCGCTTACTTTCTGCTTTTATGAAAGCAGCTTGCGGCAAGAAGGATTTGATATGTTCATATCTTACGCTTGATATAGATTCCTGTCAATTGAAGGAAAATTCTTAGTATGGTCAAGTATAAGAACAGGTTAGCCTAATGATTTTACTTTATAATTGCCCCATTTGTAAGATCCCCCCTAAGCCCCTTTGAAAACTACCCATGTCCCCTATCTCAAACTGGACACAGGGGGGAGGAAAGAATATTTGGGTCCCTCAAAAGGGGCATCAGGGTTTTTCTAACGTGACTGCCGGGAAGCCCGGAACGAAAAAAAACATTCCTGAAGACCAAAAAACAAGGGCGGTTCTCAAACCGCCCCTCGTTTTGACAATAATTGACTACAAGGGTATTAGGCATCAATTATTTCAAATGCCTCATCCCTGTAAGCATCCATGACATAAGGAGCGCCTGTTACTTTGGCACATTCCTCTGTTAGAGAGAAAATATCCTTTCTGCTTATGTATTGAACCTCCCAATTCCTTGAACCGGCCATGATTTGCTGGAGCCCTACCCTTATCTTGTCGGTTGCGCTCAATATGCCGATAGCGCCCAATGGAATATCATCTGCTTCGGAGCCGTATTTCTCCTTCAGGACCTCATAGTTCATGAATATTTCTTCCTTTGCGGAACCGAATCTTGATACTGACGCAGGAAGTCCGCCATCTTCACCTCTCAGCCATTTTTCAGTATTTTTACCCACCATGCCGGGGATCATTAAAGCACGGCCCATACATACTGCCTTACAGTAAGGGGCTCCCAGAGCCAGAGCCTTGAAGACATGATCTTCTGAGGAAAAACCTCCTGCGAAGGCAATATCCGGCACCTGTTTCCCCTTTTGGGCCAAACGTTCACACAAGTCGTGGGCCATTGAATGCAGATATATGGAGGGAATGCCCCATTCGCTCATCATCCTCCATGGGCTCATGCCTGTACCGCCCGGTGCTCCGTCAATGGTCAAGAGATCTATTTTTGCATCGCTGGACCATCGTATGGCCATTGCCAGTTCTCTCATTGGGTAAGCGCCTGTTTTCAGCGTTATGCGCTTGGCACCGAGCTTTCGTATCCTTTCAACTTCCTTCATAAAGCCCTCCTGATCAATGAATCCAAGGCGGGAATGCCGCTCAAATTGTTTCAGAGGACCGGCCTTGAAAGCAGCCTGGGAAGCGGGGTCTTCCGGGTCAGGGGTTACTATATAGCCCCGTTTTTTCAATTCTATTGCCCGCTTTAATGAGTCCACCTTAATTTCGCCGCCAATACACTTGGCGCCCTGACCCCACTTTAACTCAATGGTCTCTACCCCAAGTTTTTCAATGACATATTCGGCTACGCCGTTGCGAGTGTCCTCAACATTCATCTGAACAAAAATATCCCCATATCCTTCATGGTAGCGACGATATTCTCTGACACGACGGTCCATTTCCGGGGATTTTGTGACCTTGCCATTGCTGTCAAGTGCCAGATCAGGATCTATCCCGACTACATTTTCACCACAAACCAGGGTGATACCGCTTATGGCAGCCCCTATTGCAAAATGCTCCCAGTTTTTGCGCGCAATATCAGTGCTGCCAAGAGCACCAGTAAATATGGGCACCTTCATCTTCACCTTTTCAGTGACGCCAAAGGACGTTTCAGTATTGACCGCCGGGAAAGTGGCCTTATCTGGATCAGCCTCTACGCCCTTTGCTCCCAGGGCATATCCCATAATATTCAGATGTGAATAATCAACCGGGTAGTCCTTGTCTCCACCTGCCGTTACACTCCCAAAAGGTTCCGGATAAAGGAGTTCCCTCCCCCGAAAAGTGGCTCTGAATAAGTCGCAATTCCCCTTGCATCCGTCAATACATCTGCTACATATTCCGGACTGAGGCGCGACATTGCGAGAACGATTCTTGGTTTGAAGAGCGTCATTCGAATTTGGTCTTTGTAAGTTCATAATTCTCTCCCTTTGATAATAATCTAGTAACCAATCACAGGGTGACAGAATAGTGGTACCCTGTGATCACTTACATAATCCACGGTCAGAACCCATGTTTTTACCAGTTAAACCAAAACAAAAAAGGGCATCTACTCCCTAATGAAAGCAAGACGCCCTTGTCGATTTCAGAAAAAAGCTCCGCACGCCTTTGTGCAAAGTTATGTCTCCCTAACCATATTTATTGGGTTTGTCAAGCTTTTTATTAGTGATAATCAAAAAAGGGAGGTTTATTTAAGATTTACTTTAAGGCGTGAGGTATGCTCGAATAATATCCTAACTCCTCCGAAAGCAGAATGGCCTCGGCCACATCGCGCATGGATTTGCGGGAATCCATGCTGCGTTTTTGTATCCATCGGAAAGCATCATCACCATTCATATTACGTTGGCTCATAAGAATCTCTTTGGCCCGTTCCACAAGCTTGCGGGTCTTAAGTTCCTCCTGGATCACCTTGGTTTTCACCATGAGTTCAGTATTCATGATGGCGACGGCCGCCTGATTGGCCACGGCCGTTATTAGGTTTACCTCTGGTTCGGAAAACTCATGAGGTTTGGCAGTAAAACAGTTAAATACCCCGATTACTTTTTCATCCTTTCCTTGAAGCGGTACACTGACCATAGATACCAGGCCAAGCTTTTTGGCCATCTCCTTTTCTTTGAATCGGGGTTCTTTTAATACATCCTTTAGGATGAGTGGTCTGTTATGGGTAGCCACAAAGCCCACCACCCCTTCGTCCATATTCAATGAGCGGTCCTTTAAATAATCAGGATCAATTGACTGTGTAGCCTTCAGCCGGATCTTTTTAGGGCTTTCGCTTTCGTCTATCAGCCACAGGGAACAAATTTCAACTCCTGTCACCTTGGCTGTGACCATCACAATAAGCTTAAGAATATCTTCCAGATACAGATCGGAAGTAATGGCCCGGCTGATATCCGTAAGGGCCTTAATGTATTTATCATACGTTTCAGGTTGGATTTTTTCCATTGATGTGGTTGCTTGCAGATTTAAACCCGACACGTTCAACATTATAAGTAAAATACTAAAGTCCCCTTACTTTATCAACGACTTTTATGGGTTCGGGAGTCCGTTCATCGCTTTCACCACAACCATCCTGTTCAATATACTGGTGATGCAATAACATGGTTGAGAGTATGGCCACGATGCGCATGTTATCAGTATTGCTCATCTTTAGTCCTTTTACCTGGCGGCACTTGGCCGTGAGTCGGGATACGGCATTGGGAATGAACACGCCCGCATTTTTTACTGTGGATTCTTTTGTCAAGTCATCCACCCAGTCGAGGTTTTCTCTGTAGAAAAAGCTTGCTGCATCCGGAGCCCGATAGGGTTGTTTGGGTCTTTGAAGAATAGACTCTGGGACTAAATCCTTGAAGGCAATCTTGAGAAGATGTTTTTCATCGAGGGCAAGGAGCTTATGACGTGCAGGAAGCCGATTGGCAAAGTCAACAAGGTTACAATCAAGAAAAGGAAAGCGGCCCTCTACGGAGTTAGCCATAAGCATCCTGTCTCCCTGGGCTGATAGGATGTATCCCGAAAGCAAGGTAACTATCTCCAGCCACTGGGCCTTGCAGAGGGGATCCCATTTCTGGTATGCCCCCGGTAATGTTGATAAAAGATCCTTGACTACATTTTCTTTTTCCATTTCCGCGCGCAGATCGGGATTAAGCGTAAGCTTGATAGATGAAGTCGTATCCCATCTTGGGCGGTGAGAGAATCCAGGGTCTGTTGGATCAAGGCCTTTTCCAAAAAAGGCACGGGCAAATGCAGGTGCCTGACCGGGAGACCTTGCCATCCAGGGATACAATCGAAGTATAATATTTGCCCTTTTCTTGGACGAAGGGTTCTGTGCCAAGAAGAGGCGAACTCGAGCTTCCCTGAAGATATCATACCCTCCCATAACTTCATCTGCGCCTTCTCCGGTAACCACAACCTTGTATCCGGATTTTCTTACTAACCTTGAAAGAAAAAATAAAGGAGCAGGAGCTGTCCGTAGAAGGGGGCGTTCGGCATGCCATACCACAGCAGGAAACACATCACCTATATCCTTGTGCGATACCTCAACATCTCTGTGATCGGCCCCAAGGCTCCTCACCAATTCTTTCTGGTATTTTCCTTCATCAAACTCAGAATCAGTAAAACGGATTGAGAAGGTCTTGAGAGGCGCTTCGGTATAGTTAGTAACAATGGAAGATGTTATGGATGAATCAATCCCTCCGGAAAGATAGGCACCAACAGGAACATCACTTCTGGTAAAACGCAGTTTTGAAGCCTTTATCAGGTGATTTCGGAAGAGATCAGCATTTTCCTTTTGACTTAATGGCGCTTCGGTACCCGCACGAGGAAAAGAGATTGACCAATAGGGCTTGCTCTCAATGTGTCCATTCTCTATAACGGCAAAGTGACCTGGTCTCAGTTCTTCTATTCCCTCAAAAGCTGTCCTTGGCGCTACCGGGTTCCAGAAGGTAAAGATCTCTGCGAGACCTGCAGAATCAAGCCTTCGATCAACGCTGCTATCAGCAAATAGTGCTTTGATCTCTGAGGCGAACAAGAATCTGTTATGACAAAT
>CP070700.1:549323-552695 GCA_020349865.1 Desulfobacteraceae bacterium | reverse complement strand
ATTTGCACGGTTGTGATTTGCATCATTGAAACCAGTTGGAACGATCCCGTAGCCACTCATCAATCATTTCTTGAAGACAGAATTTAAGGTCTTTTGAAACATAGAACTTGGGGGAAAGAAGATTGTCATTGGACTCAATTAACCCTTCTTTTATTGCCTGCTGCTTAAGTAAAGTAGAGGGATAAATCCTAATACCGGCAGTTATTTTCATTGATTCAAGGTCTAACGAATCGGCATATTCCAAACTTTCCTGCACTGTTTTCTTGTTTTCTCCGGGCCCACCTAACAATAAAAATCCCATTCGTTTTATATTAAACTTCTTTAAATACTCAGAAATCTTGCGTACATCTTCGAGACAGAATCTCTTGTTCATATTCTGAAGAATTTGTGGTGATCCACTCTCGAACCCCAAACTGACTTCAGTACATCCGGCAATGGCCATTTTTTCTACCAACGCTTCATCCATTTTCCATGGATAAAGTATGCACCGCCATGTCATATTCAGTCCTTGTTCAATTATCCTGTCACAAAAAGATTTTGCATAAGACAGCGGTAGGTTGAATACGTTATCAACAAAGAAAAAATGATCAAACCCAGACTCGACGTATTGAGATAACATCTTTACTACATGCGACGGATCACGTTTACGCATGACCTTCCCTTCAATAAGAGCCGTTGAACAATAGCTGCAATTCATAGAGCATCCGCGTCGTGTTTGAAAAGGCAACCAGATTTCTTGTTTTTTTATGTATGAAGGGGACCATAAATGAACTTCCGGAAGCGGGATTGGAAAATTATCTAATTTAGTTAAAAAGTGTCTTTTACCTTGAAGTCCTTTTTTAGGTAAGTACAGGCCGGGAATCCCGGCGAGATCAGATTTTTTCCGAAGGCTTTCCAATAACAACAAAAATGATTGTTCGCCTTCTCCCTGAATTCCCATGTCTGCATCAAGAAATTCCAGAGCGCTTTGAGGAAAAATACTATAACCTGCGCCTCCAATTACAATCGTAGCATCATTATGCGCTCTGCAAAAAGAGATCATCGATTTTACTGGCTCAAGTAAAAATCTCGGAGTCTCCATTACCTGATCATCGATATTCCTGACAGAAATTCCAATAACGTCTGGTTTAAATTCACCAATGGATTCACCGAGAGCTTCAACTACTTCCTCTTGATCCATTAAATTTATTATCTTTATTTCATGTCCAGCTTCCTGGGTTGCCCTGGCAATGCATCCTAAACCCAATGGTAACACGGGCATGTTTATCATTTCGGTATTTGCAGAAATCAAAAGCACTCTCATGAAAAATTCCGCCTATCTATAACTTATTGAGACAGAAGGTGTTAATAAATACCCTCCTGATCCTCTGATCAGCGACATGAGATATTTGGTTCATCCGGTTAATGAGTACGCCTCAACACAACACATGGCTGCGGGGTCGAAGGATGAAGCGGTTTTTTCGTAGTGACTGCTGGAAGGCCTTCGTGATTTCAGGTTGTTATGGTATGGGGGATCCCCTGGCTCCGACGCTCCGAAGGAGCGGAAAAGAACAGCGGAGGGGGGGAGGACTCACCCGCCCATAACTAGCTGAAATCACCAGGCTGAGAAGCCCGGAATCGAAGAAAAGACTGCTTCGACCTTCCCCTCTGCCAACTTCATATCTGATCAGTTTCCCAGTACTCATTAACCGGATGAACCAGATATTTAGTCTCTAACCTTGCAAGCACACATCCCCTGTGTCCAGCGCCTAACTTATGGGTAAAGGTCAGTTTTGTAAAGGGGGATCAGGCAGGAGTGGAGCAGGAAAAAATGCCAGGACGCGATTAAGGCCATCGGAATATGTCGTGTATGAACCGGCTGTATTCAATCAATGAGTCCTTGCTTCAACTATACGACAGTGGGAATTGGGATCAGAACTTTTTCTTTGGCAGCTTTTTTTATTCTTTGCCCATACAGACGCAACTTATCAAATCAATTGGTCTGAGCCCGATCCACTGACGTCTTTTTCAATGGATCTTTCAGCACCTTGCAAGAGATCATTACATTGAGTGAAAGGACGATCTCACAATGCGTAAGGCCAATCAATAAAATGCAGAGGGTCCAGCAAAGTTAACATATTTGTAGCGCCTATTGTCTCCCAGTTAAGTTTGTCATATGAGACAGCCTGGGAAGTCCAGCCGACCGATATGTGTAAATGAGGAAAGATGTTGGCTTTTGATTTTTTCAAGTCAGCTAAGGTTGCAATAGTATCTCCTTCTTTAAAGGCTCTTCCTACTTGAAAATCACCGTATGGTTTTGTGTGACCGTAAAACACATAAAGCCTGCTCTTATCGCTATTGGGAAGGCTATGCTCCATAATCACTGTCTTTCCAAGAAAATCATTGATAATTCTGACAACAACGCCCCCATACATTACCGGGATCTTCGTTTTTTCATTGAGACGAAAAATCTTATCCTGCCGGGCCCTGTAAATACATAAATCTAACCCCACGTGGGGCGTATCGCGTTCCCCCTGGTCGCCCCACCACTTTTCCTGAGCATTGAACAACATTCCAGGACAGAAGATCCATTTTTCAAAACCCCGGTCATCCAAGGCATTCTCGCGGATGAAGACTTCGGTGAATCGTGTTTTTCTGAAAGAAAATGGCCAAAAAAAACGCACATTGTTTTTACCGGCCCGTTTGCCCATGTCGCTCCATTTCGAACGCTATTATGATTCTTGGTCGTCTGACCTTCATGTCCGAAAGCGAGTCCCGTGACACCCATCAAAACAATCAAAATATAACGCGGAATCAGGGGCGGGCCAAGGCGATATGAATCAGCACGGCGTTCTCCGCATAACTGCACTATTGTTCGCCTTTCCCTGACGGTACTGGTCAGGTGCGGTTCTTCTCCCACCGGTAAACTCGCATCGGGGGTATGTTGAGAAATTCCACCTCCACGTAACCCGGTCCTAAGAAGGGCAGGGACAGAGAGGCTACTCGCTTGCTTACCTGATATGCCACAAAGCGTCCTCCCGGGGCGAGCGCTGACGTGATCGCCTCAAGGATTTGAGTTCCTGAGATGTGACTCATGGTGGAGAACGGAATACCGGAAATGACAACATCAGGAGCGCCTAAACCGTACATGGAAATGATTTCATTCAGCCCCTGAGCGTTACCAAGGTGCGCGATGAGACGATTGTCCCCGATGCGGCTTACCAGGGCGTGAAAATGGGTATTAATTTCAATGCTCAGCAGCCTGGCGTGCGGCGCCATCGAGCGCAGTATTGCTCGCGTCGTGCCTCCGCAGCCAGGACCCAGCTCGACAATGGTTTTGGCTGAACTGATCCCGGCGGCCTCCACAATGCGGTACTCAAGGAAGCGAGAACT
>CP070700.1:530593-549223 GCA_020349865.1 Desulfobacteraceae bacterium | reverse complement strand
TTTTATGGTTTTGTACCATACACTTTGGGTATAAGGTGATAAATAAATAGCGTTAGGCAACTGAAAGCGAGCGATCTTCACAAAGCGTTCTCTTGCATTCATTTGAGTTCCTCATAAAGGGTATTTCAGTGTCAAAGCCCCATTAGGCTCTTGGCGACATCCACTGCTTGGTAGCAATCCTTTCCATAGCCGTCCGCGCCCACCTCACGGGCAAAGCCAGCGGTAATAGGTGCCCCTCCGATCATAACTTTCACCTCGGGTCTGAGTCCCCCTTCGTTCAACGCTTCTAGCACCGCGGGAATATTGGGCATGGTGGTGGTCAGTAGCGCCGAAATGGCGACAACATCGGCACCTTTATCCTTTGCTGCTTCTTGAAACTTTGCGGGTGAGACATCCACTCCAAGATCGATGATGTCAAAGCCCTCTGCCTCAAGCACCATACGGACAAGATTTTTACCGATGTCATGCAGGTCTCCCTCGATAGTTCCAAACACAATTTTCCCTTTGGGAGGCACACCGCTTTGGGAAATTGCAGGTCTGAGTACGTCCAGTGCAGACTGGGCTGCTCTGGCAGCAATCATGATCTCGGGCAGGTAGGCCTGTCCGTTGTTAAATTTCTTGCCAACCTCATCCATACCCACCACCAGTCCGTGTTCCAATAACTCTCTGGCCGGGATTCCTTCCTGCAACGCAGCACGGATAAGTACATAAACCCCCCGATCCCCTTTCTCAATGGCGGCCGCAATTTTTTCCAGAAAATTCAATTGTATATCCTCCCTTCACATGAAGCAGTCCACCAGCTTTTTTTATTCGCCTTCGCCTGAATACCCTGTTCACTATAGTTCTTCGAATGATATGTCAAATACAAAGCGGTGACAATATTGTGGAATCCCCCGTGATTGAGATCCGATTAAGCGAAATACCTTTCCCGACTAGCCAGCGATAATCATTTATCGCATCATCAAGAGCTGCTGGAAATGGATTTTCAGGAACGAAACGATAACTCAGTAAAAGCAACGGAGCTTCGGCATTAATTGAAATGTAGGCAGCCAACTGGCGAGAAAATGCAGTGGATCCTGCAACGTAACCACCGCCATGCAAATACAGTATTGCAGAATCGTTATTTGTTTTGAGTGTTTTCACCCATTCTGCAGGAACACCGTCTGCATCTATCGTTTCAACTGACGCCCCTCGCGGTAAGTGGAGCGAAGCGGCAGTTTTATTCATGAAGGTACGAAATTCATGAATGGACATTCCAGCGGTGTTCGGCAATGATGCAATGAGCTCTCTTACGGCTTTAATTTCTTCACTCATGTTTGTTATTTAAAAACCGATATATTTATCAAGCCCCATATGGCGGTGTAGTTGAAAAAATGTCCCTCTCCCCATCTTTAATAACAAAGAAAGATAAGTGAATCCCTCATAAGGAAGGGCATATCGTTCTAATCCGGGCTCAGTACATCCCCGGCATTCAGGAAATTGACCGATTTTTCGACGAATTCTGGATGCATTTTTTGATAGAAAAAGGTCTTCTACATCCACCTCTTTAATGTTTCCTAAGCTAATATTTATAAGGGGACATAAAAAGAGCTCTCCGGTGCTTCGAACAAAAAAATAATTAAAACCACATGAACAAGGTTTCCACATGACTCCTGTTCTAAAATATTGGACCAGCTTATTGCCATGATAACTCCATTTGAAACGATCGCTTTCATAAAATAAAATCATTTTTTCGGTATCTTGCTGACCGAAAGCCAGATTATTGACTCGATCAGGGTTTAAATAACGAGCCTCTGTAATGATACAGGGTGAGATGATAGTAAACAAACCATTTGAATCTGCGTATTGAGCTATAGATTCAAGCTGCCCCACGTTTATGGGCAATATCGTCGTTTTTAATCCAATGATAAGGTTGGAAAATCTTTCCCTCAGCCTCTTCAGTCCTTTAACCGTTTCATTTACTTTTGCCCAAGCATCTTTGTAGTTTCTTATCTTTTCATGTATCTCTCCGATGGCATCCATTGCGCAGACCATGACCAAGTCAATATTCTCATTCTTCAGCTTTTGAACAATCATTTCAGTAAAGTCTAATACACGATGGGTCAAAAGACCATTCGTTGTAACGGCAATGGACTTAAGGGCTCTCAGATTTTTATGTTTCAATTCACAAATGGCTATAAAAAGATCGGGTAAGTCATTTCTTAAAAAAGGTTCACCTCCGGTTATATCCAATTCCCTGACATCAGATAAAAGATCCAATGAGAGGAGATGGATCCAATCCTCCATGGTAAGGATGGGCACTTCTCGAGGGATCTTCCAGATATTACACATGATGCATTTAGCGATACAATGATGAGTTATTTCAATGCTAATCGCCTGGGGCTTTCCAGGTTTACCGGTCCATTTAAGATATTGAAAATGAATGCCATTTTTAAAAAGACGGCTAATTAATTTAAGTATTGGATCGGTCATCTTATTCCTTTAAAGGGATCTTGCTCACAAGCTGCGGATTAACAGGTCTAAAATAAAGCCTTTTAAGGCAACCCCACCACACTCCTGATTGATAAGCGAGTTGATCCAAAGAAAAATAAAATACAAATAAAGGGAAATTTAAATGTGGTTTATTTATGAAATACTCCACGAGTCCTGTCAAAAAATGCATGCCGAATACTATCAATGATGCCAAGGGTACGAAGGGGAGGATTAATACAGCCAATATTAGATAATAGCGAGAGATAAAAGCACAACAATGATAGTAAAAGGCGAGATAACCTCGAAATGTAGCCCGCAAAAGCCGGGGAAATTTTATTGGAATATTTTTTTTTCGTGTCCGGATGAATTTAAACAGAGAATCGATCAAAATGTTTATTACGCACAAACCTAAAAGAGGTATCCACTTTAAAATAATGTATAAAACGATCAGCACCCAGAAGAGAGTCTCCGCTGGGGGAAGAAAAAATTGTTTGATTCTTTTCTCATGTGCTTGCTGTAATAATGGCTCTGATGTTCCATAATCAAAACGCCGGGTGCAAAACTGCCATATTCTATTGCGGTGTTTATGGAACACCCTGCCAACCGGCCAATATTCAACATGGTACCCTAGATCCTGCAATCTCCAGCAAAAATCTACGTCTTCTCCTACATACATATCATCTCTAAAACCGCCCAGCCTTAAAAAGAGAATCCGTCTCACCAGAAGGTTGCAGGAGGGGACATAAAAAAAATGATCACCCTCTCGAGAACTCTTAAACCAATGCCCCATATTCAGAGACGACTTGACTTCCTCATAGCGATCCAAGCCTTTTTCGTTATAGAAAGCGTCAACCACACCTCCCACTGCCCCCAGAGATGGATCCCTAAAAGCATGGATGAGTTCTTTAAACCATAACGGGTCTGCCGAGCAGTCCGAATCTAAAAAAGCCAAGATTTCACCGGTCGCTTCTCTGGCTGCCAAATTCCGACAAAAAGGAGCTTGCTTATGCTCTTTCGTGGAAATTAGATTTACCGGAAATTTAGAAACAGCGGCAGGGGTATCATCATCGGAGGCGTCATCTATTACAAATACTTCTATTTTTTCTTCCGGGTAATCAAGCTGACTTAAGGATTGAAGACAGCTTGCGATTTCTTCCGGTCTGTTTCTCACGGGGATAATAATCGAGACAGGCGGATAATTAGTAAGTACGGGGAAACCTTCCCGTTCAAGAAATCCTTTATGAACCAAGCCATTTAGGAAGATCTCAATCTCTTCAGAATCGGCATGCTGCATCAGTGATACGATATTTTCAAAGGTGACAAAGTTTCCCTTTGAAAGATGTGTAAAAACGTATTTCCAGGAAGGATGAATAGTGATTGCCTTTAAGGGAAGACGAAGAATCAATACAGGGGAACCATTGCTTTCATAGTATTGCACTGACTTTGGTACACGATATGCCAGAGGTTTGTTAGTCTGAGTCTCTTGCCCTGTTCCGCTCATGCTTGAGCTAACCATCCCGCATCGACGTTTAGGATTGTTCCTGTGAGTGAACGGCTTTCATCTGAAACCAGCCAGTGCACGGCTTGAGCAATTGCTGTCGGGGTTATCCTGTGATCCTGAAAAAGATGACCCTGTGAGTAGTACTCATAAGCATCCTCTCTTAAGCCTTCTTGAGATGCTAATCCTTCTATGCAGGGAGATTCCACAGTCCCTGGACATATGGCGTTGACGTTTATGTTGTGACCGGCTGCTTCTATAGCCAAGGCTTTGGTGAGTCCGATGACCCCATGCTTGGCCGCACAGTAATGAACCAAATGCTCCAACCCTCCCAACCCGGCTACAGATGAAATATTAACTATCTTTCCATATTTTCGATGAATCATGTGGGGTAAAGTGTGCCTGCAGCATAGGTATGTCCCCTTGAGACATACATCTATAACTTCACCCCAAGCGCTTTCGGAAAGCTGTTCCATCGGTAATAAAGAAATTACCCCAGCGTTGTTCACTAAAATATCTAGTTGCCCAAATCTCTCGATCACCTGCTGAAGAGTGGCTTTCACCTGGCTTTCAACACGCACATCGCAAATCAAACCCAGAGCTCTCACATTGAAGGCGGAGAGCGCTTCAACGGCATGATCCAAATCTTGCCGGGATGAGAGTTTATAAGGGATGGTTTTAAGGTCATGGCAGATATCGGCAATGGCTACTGAAGCCCCTCTGGATGCCAAATCTTTCGCAATGGCGAAGCCAATATTTCTGGCCCCTCCTGTAATTAGAGCCACCCTCCCTTTAAACTCTTGATTATTTGCATTTACCACAGTGTTTATTCCTTTTTTTAAATTTGCTTAAATCCTATCCCGATAAGCCCCGAGAAAGGGACAGGCCAGTACCAAAAGAATGAACAAATCTTACGATTTCTGTCCTAAGAAGCCATGCGCTTGTAAAAAAGATATGATCCCCTCTGCCTGGGATTCCGGTGTACCGCTTAGCATTACCCCCTTTTTTTCAATTCGACTTCCCATGAGTAACTGTTGTATCCGGTCATAGGCCGGAAGGCTGCTGTCAGGTGCAGAACTCTTTTTGGGTCGAGGTCGCGGTGGAAAGACCCTTCTAGAAACCGTTTTATGCATTGTCATTTCCTCGGACAACATCAACATCTGAATTGAAAGGGACTGGGCTTGCTTCTTGGCTGCATAAGTAGGAAGACGAGGCTCAAGCAGTTTTAGATCCACACTAAAGAGCGCAGGAAGTGGGCATTCAATCAGCTCGCGTACCCCGCGGCCTGCATTTCTTCGTGCCTCAACAGAGCGCTTTTCATTTAAAAGTTTGAGGTCGGTGATTGCAGATATAAACGGTATCCCCAGATGATGAGCGATGAAGGCTCCAACCTGACCATTCTGGTGGTCCAGAGATTCTTTTCCACAAAGTACAAGATCAGCTCCCATGCCTTTTATAGCTGAGGCCAATAACATGGATTTTTGCCACGGATCCCTCTTGCCATCTCTTTTAATTTGGTAAAGATGATCGGCTCCCATGGCCAGACATCGCTTCAGTTCGGCCTCCGCCAAAATGGGCCCCAGAGTCAGGATAATGATTTGTCCGCCACTGTGATGTTCCTTTATCCTCAATGCTAGTTCCAGTGCCACCTCATCGTAGGGATTGACCCGGTAAATTTTATCTTCCGCAGCCAAGTAATTCTGCTCAGGGTCCCTCCCGGTTCGCGCGTAGATATGGCAGATCTGTTTTACACAAACAACAATTTTCATCTGTTCCTCTGTGTGTTTCATTGCTCCTCATTACTAAAGATGATAAAATATCCGGCGCTAACAACTCAAGGAAACGGACGACGCATCAGAGTAACTAGCTTATCCCAAGGAAGAAGCAACAATTTCTATAATATCCAATACGTTTGGTGGTTTTTCGATTTCGAGAGACTTGATCCCGTCATCCAGCATTGACTGACAGTAGGGACAGGCGGTTCCTAATAGATCAACTCCTGTCTCTGAAATCTCTGCGGCCCTGATCTGGCTAATGCGACGGCCCAGGTTTTCATGAAGCCACATTCTTCCTCCCCCCCCACCGCAGCAGAATCCATTCTCACGACTCCGGCTCAGCTCCTTGAATTTAAGTCCGGAAACAAAGTTGATAATCTCTCTCAGGGGATCGTAAATATGATTAATGCGTCCCAAATAGCACGGATCCTGAATCGTTATTGTCTTCGAAATCGGGTATTTAGATAAGATACGCTTTTCCTCAATCAACGTCATGACAAATTCGGTAGCATGAATCACTTCAAAACTTGATCTCGACCCCGATGTGGAATTGTCCATCAAACTGGGATATTCGTTTTTAAGTGTATTGAAACAATGGGGGCAAAGGGTTACTATTTTCTGAACATTATATTGTTTGAAACGGCTGAAGTTTTTTCGAGCAAGCTCTAAAAAGAGTGACTCTTCTCCCATTCTTCTGGCCGGATCTCCGCAGCATAATTCATCTTTGGCTAAAATACCGAAACGAACTCCACCGGCTTTCAGGATTTTTACCATCGCCCGAGTCGTTTCCTGGTATACGGGATGAAATGATCCTGAGCATCCCACCCACAACAAAACCTCTGTATTCAAACCTCTAACAGATACAATCGGTACGTCACGATTGAAGGCCCAATCTCCTCTATAAGCGATTCCCTTCCCCTGAACATCACCATAAATCTCTAGATTTCTTATTAGGGGTCTAGCTTCTATTGGCAAAAGTCCACGACCCATAACCTGATGTCTTCTCATATCTATAATTTTATCCATGGGGTCGATGAAAACCGGACAATGGTCAACACACGCCATGCATGTGGTGCAGGACCAGATCTCATCCCTGGAAATACGATCTTCCAGGAAGGAAAATGGGTATCTCCTTGGCTTGAGTCCGTTTCGGTTCAATTCTTCCATCTGTTCCTGGATTTTTCGAATTACTTTTCGAGGTGCCAAGGGTTTCCCGGAGACAGTAGCAGGACAGTTTTCATCACACCGACCACAGGAGACGCAGGCTTCAGCATCCAGCAACTGTTTCCAAGAAAAATCCCATACGGCGTTCGCCCCGATGGGTCCCTCTTCCAGGGAAACCTGTTTTAATTCCCCCAATGGTCCTTTTTTTCTGTAATAGACATTCAATGTGGCGCTTGCTAGATGGCGCATAAATGTAAAGGGCAAGATGGCAATGAAAACGAGCACGGCAAAGAAATGACATCGAATCATCAGCTGCATGAAAAGGGAAGAGTTCGGCAAACCGATTGAAAGTATCCATCCCACCGGGGATGACCATGTAAATTCCGGATGAACAATGCTCAGGCGTGTACCTTCTGCTAAAAAACCGGTTAACAGTATAACCAAAAGTATAATCAGGGGTAATATTGCTCTTTGCGGTACTTCCGGACCCGTCGATTTTATCCGCCTTATCAAGAAAAACAGAGTTCCTGCCAGAATGGCAATCCCGAGTATATCCATGAATAAGGACAACAACTTAGCCGGAATCTGCGGTATGGTGAAGTCGAATTGGGCCAGAATCACAACGAGCAGAGGTGTAATCAATCCCCAGAACAAAATCAGATGCGTAATTCCAGCATTTCGATTTCTTAAGATTTTTTTATGCCTCAGGAGATATCCCATAAGACCGAACAGGTCTCCAGCGCGACTTTCGTTCTGTCCCATTCGCCAGGTAAATCTGTTCCTCGCCAAGCCTATGGACATAACCAGAATAGCAACGATTAGAAACAAGAGGTCAAAAGCAGTTAACAAGGGACTATTTCCTCAACCTTTTACCTTTTGGATTCCCGGAGAATTTTCGTGTATAAAATCTAAATCCACCCCACAAAAGTGCCACTATGAAAAGCTGGTAGATCATGGCTGCAGCATAGATGGTCGGTTGTTTTTTAAAATCGGCACGTGGATGGAAGTATCCCAGTAACTTGGACTGGCCCTTTGCAGTAAGGTGGCATTTAGCACAGTCCTGATCGTTGAGAAGCGTTTTATCTCCATGGGCTGCCCGTCCTTGATGACAACCAAGACAATTTCCTTTGTCATACTCCCGGCTAAAATTCTGTTTATTGTGAGATGATATCTGTATAGATGGCAACCAAGATAAGTATTTAGTTTCCCCACATTCTATCGGGTGACACCCCTTACAAGTCTTCCTGAGCCGGCCTGGATGAACCGTGGAAACCACCTTGTTCTTTTCATAGATGCCATGCTTTGTATGGCAGGAATGGCATTGGGGCCGAATCGTAATTTTTAAAGAGAGGCCGTGTTTGTTCTCTTGTTCATGGCACTGGCCACAAACCACTATCCCAGATCCATTCATTTTTTCGTGGGTCTCATCCTTCACTTCTGAATGACAATCCTGACACGTTATCTCTCGGCCATGAATCGAATCCTCGAATTCTTTAACGGAGATGCGAAGTGCACTTACTGTGCTGTCTTTTCTATGGCATTCGATACAATCTTGGGAAGTGTACGCCAATGCGATCGAACTTGTAAGGGATACAAGGACTACAAAACAAAAAAGATGAAGTCTCTTCATATGGCTATCCAGATTCCTTCAATTCCTTTAGACGGGTGATCAAAAGAGGAAGAATTTCATGGACATCTCCAATTATGCCAAGTTCGGCAAAGCGAAATATTCTAGCATGTGGGTCTGTGTTTATTGCGATCACGAGTTGTGATTTTTCCATTCCTGCTGTGAACTCGTTAGCTCCTGAAATCCCACAGACAAAGATCAGGCGGGGAGTAACGGTTTTACCGGTTTGCCCGATCTGGCGCTCAAAAGGAAGTGTCTGCCAGTCAATCACAGGCCGTGTGCCGGCAACAGATCCTCCAATGAATCCGGCCAGATTATGGATAATTTCAAAGTCCTCATCCTTGCCCAGCCCCCGGCCCCCTGCAATAATAATTTCCGCTTCCTCAAGATCCAACTCAGTTGGCTCAGCCTCAATAATTTTCATGACCTTTGTTTTAAGATCATCCAGAGACTCATCCATTGGCTCGGTAATGACATCAACTTTCCCCATCATATTTGGTTCCGGAGCGGTCAAAACGGATGGTAGAAAAGAGACAATTGGGGGACTATCGCAATCAAAATGAATCTCTTCGAACAGGTACCCATTGGCCACCGGACGAACGGCTAGGGCTTTTCCACTCTCTTGAATTTTGAAGTCCATGGCCCTGGTCACCAGCCCCGTTTCCATTAAAGCCGCCAATCTGGGGGACAGATCTGCCGTTTCCGAACTCTGACTCATCAGAATGCAAGAGGGTCTATGGTTTTTTGCCAGTTTAAATAATACCTTGGCAAAAATCTCTCCATGATAGTGATTCAAAGATTCACTTTCGATGTACAGGACTTCATCAATCCCGTAAGCCCCCAGGCTCTCTAATATCTTCTCTAAATCAAAACCCAGCGTCACTGCTGTTATCACTCCCTCTCCTCCAAGCTTGGAAATCAACTGCCGAGCCTCACCGATCAAACCCAAAGTAGCCTCTTCAATAGCGCCTCCTCTATGTTGCACAAATACCCAGATACGTTGATGCATGAGATAGCTAATCCTACCAAACCGTTACCAAATGAATATCGTTAATCATTTGTGATAGTGAAATTATACCGTTTCTCTTTACTATAAGATTCTCCCAACCCTGTCACCTTCCATGATGGCCATATCTGTTTTCCTGGGGGCCACACAATCTCCTATGCGATAGAGCTCTTTCACTTTTCCTTTAAGGGCGACGTAAAGCTCCTCTTTTGAGTCATTCCCTGCAGCTAACACCACAGTATCATACCCCTCAAAATCAATCATCTCATTGGAATAGACATTAAGACCCTTGATCAACGTTCCCTGAATCTCGAGCACAGCAATATCTGGTGTAAATGTCACCCCTTTTTTCGCCAACCGCTGCCGCGTTAGATAAAGATCCTGAAGAGGCCCGAGTTTACTGCCTACGAATAAGGATGGTGTTAGGATATGAACGGTTTTCCTTTGATTGGCTAAAAATTCGGCTGTACCGGTAGCCTGATGATGACCGTCAAGGTCAATGAGAACCACCTTTTGACCGGTCTCTACCTCACCAGTCAAAATCTGCTGGGTATTTACGACTTCAGGATATGAATAATGGCCGGGAAAAGGTTTTTCCTTGGGGACCGAACCAGTGGCCACGATCACAGCATCCGGTTTTTCCTGTAACACTATCTCTTCATCTGCTTCAACACCCAGTCTCAGGTCTATTTCAAGTTTGTTCACCTGCCCAAGCAGCCACCTGGTCACTCCTGTTATTTCCTGCCGGCCTGCAGTCTTCCCTGCGATGATATTCTGTCCCCCCACCTCGTGATTCTTCTCAAAAATAACTACCCAATGTTTTCGTAGCGCGGCTACTCTGGCAGCTTCAAGGCCGGCAGGGCCAGCCCCTACCACCACCACTTTTTTAGGTCTTTCGCAGGATTTAACAGTATCAATACCCAATGTCTTCTCTTCCCCAACAGTAGGATTCTGAATACAACCCAGCCTTAGCCCCACACCCATTCTGCCGATACAGCCTTGATTGCAAGCAATACAGTGACGGATATCATCTACACGCCCTTCGAATGCCTTGTTCGGCAATTCCGGGTCACAAATAAGAGCACGCACCATGCCAATCATATCCGCCTGCCCATTTTCTAATATTTTTTCTGCTAGATGGGGATCATTAATTCGATTGGTGCAGAATACCGGAAGATCTATCGCTGAGCGAATTCCAGCCGCTAGAGGAACAGTATAAGCCAGGGGCGTATGCATGGACCCTTCCACAAGATAAAGGTCATGAAATGTCCCCAGGCTTAAATCCATAAAATCTAACTGGCCAGTAGCTTCTAACCGTGCAGCGATTCTTTTGGCGTCCTCCAAAGTCAAACCACCGCTGGGATGCATCTCATCAGCATTTAACCGGACACCCAGGGTAAATTTTCGGCCGACCGCTTTGCGAACTGCATCGATCACCTCTAGGCTAAATCGCAACCGGTTTTCAAAATTGCCCCCATATTCATCTTCGCGTATATTGGTGGCTGGAGATAGAAACTGGCGGATTAGCGAGCTGTGCCCCAGTTGCAGCTCTATCCCGTCAAACCCACCCTCAGCAGCATAAACGGCACTTCGGGCAAAGTAATCGATACATTCTTTGATATCTTCGATCTCCATCTCTTTAGCTGTCTCCCGAAAGATAGGATCAACTCCGGGTGAAGGGCCCCAAACAGGGAATCGGGATATCTTTCCATCCCCTTGCATGCCGTTATGGTTCAACTGGGCAAATATCTTTGTATCGTATTCGTGAACTATCCGGGTCAGTTTTTTGTAGGCGGGAATCACCCGGGGATCGAAGGCATTCACTAACTTTTCATAGACTTGATCTGTGGGATGCACCGACATCTCCTCGGTGGTCATCAAACCACAGCCTCCTTTCGCCCTTTCCTGGTAATAATAGACATGACGATCGCTGATCTGGTGATCTTCCCCAAAATTGGTCATGTGAGCGGCGAAGTGAATTCGATTTGAAACCACCAAGGAACCGATTTTTAGAGGAGAAAAAAGATATTTAAACTCTCTCACAGTCTCTCTCCAGCCCTTCTTCCCTCAAGTATAGCCATATCAATACCTCTGGGAGCCACACAATCTCCAGCTCGATAAAGTTCTTTGATATGTCCCTTTAATTGCCGATAGATTTGGTCATTCGCCACATTACCCATATCGAGGACAATGGTGTCATAATGTTGAAACAGGATGGGTTCATTCGTATAGATATCCCGGGCTTTGACCCTATTCCCATCAATTTCATCTACAACCACATCCGAAGTAAATGAAATCCCTTTGTGGAGTAGACGTTGCCGGCTAAGATAAAGGTCGCCGATAGGAGCTAGCTCAATTCCGATAAAAAGGTCGCTTGTCACCATATGCACCTTTTTGTCTTGATCGGCCAGAAGTTCTACCGTTGCAGTAGCATGATGACCTCCATTTTCATCAATAAACAGGACCTTTTCCCCCACGTGAAATTGGCCCTCAAGAGCCTCCCAGACATTTAGCACAGATGGTGGCCCATATTCTCCAGGTACAGGTTTCATCTTAGGCCTTGATCCCGTTGCCACAATTACGGCATCAGGATTTTCCTCCAGCACCATTTCATAGGTAACCTCAACACCAGTCACTACGGGAACCTGCAGCTTCTCCAACATATGACACAGGTACAGAACAACACCTTCCATGCCCTGACGCCCAGGCCGTTTTATAATTAAATTGATTTGCCCCCCCACCTGTTTATCTTTGACAAAGACGGTTACATCATGACCTCTCTGGCAGGCTACCCGAGCCGCCTCCAATCCTGCCGGACCGCCACCGATTACCATAACCCGTTTTTTTGAAG
This sequence comes from Desulfobacteraceae bacterium, assembly GCA_020349865.1. Next base: position 536,830 of record CP070700.1, on the reverse strand, counting down.
AAGCTTTGATGGTTTTCTTCTCTTTACCGATCGGCTCACTTCCTATCCCCGGATTCTGAATACAACCTATGGTCTTGGATTGGTTTACACGGCCAATACATCCTTTATTGTCCCTGACACAATATCGGATATCTTCAGGTTTCCCATCTCGTGCCTTTTTTGGAAAATCCGGATCACAGATCAGCGGACGTACGAATCCTATTGCATCAGCTTGGCCCTTGGCCAAAATCTCGTCAGCCATTTGGGGGGAATGGATCTGATAACTGGCGATGACCGGCAAGTTTGATGCCGCTTTTATTTGCTCAGCCAGCTCAACCGTAAATCCTAGCGGTGTGTGCATGGAAGCTAAAATTAAATAAAGGTTATAATACGTGCCCACTGAGACATTGATGAAATCAACCTTGGCGGTGCTATCAAAGCTTTTTGCAAATTGGGAGGATTCGTCAGTGGTAATACCCCCCCAGAACTTTTCATCCACGCATAAACGGATACCCACTGAAAAATCTTCTCCCACTGCCCTTCTAACCGCATTGATGACTTCAAGTGGCAGTCGCATCCGATTTTCCAAGCACCCTCCATATTCGTCCTGCCTGTGGTTACTAAGGGGCGAAAGAAACTGCCTGAGAAGGGACTCGGGACCCATATCAATCTCAAGACCATCAAAACCCCCTTCTCTGACTAGCTCTGCCGTCCGGGCAAAGGATTGGATAATCACCGCTATGTCTTCAATTTCCATAGCTTTGGCTGTTTCTCCAAATACAATATCAGATATGGCCGATGGGCCCCATATCGCTTGGCCGGATATGGCACCACTGCTTTGAAAACCATGGTGATTGAGCTGGGCAAAAATAGCCGTATGATATTCACAGACAGACTTAGTGAGCTTACGGTAATCTTTTACAACCTCGGTATGGTAAGCCTCGATCATGGATTCCCATGGGCGATCGTTGGGATGGATGGAGAGCTCGCCCACAATAATTAGGCCACACTCCCCTTGAGCCCTTCGCCGGTAGTAAGCGACATGGCGGTCGGTTAAAAGACCTCTTTTTGCAAAATTGGTCCGATGGGCTAAGAAAAAGATGCGGTTGGGCAAAGTTATTCTGCCCATAACTAGAGGAGAGAACAGATGGTCAAACATGATCAAATTAAGCAACTGCCTTTAGATTCACCAGGCATTCTGGGTCAGGCATAGAAATATCATGATAGGTATGATAAGCCATGGCTGGGCAACCTCCACGGCAGGTATCAAATCGGAAGCACCCCAAGCAGGATTTGACATTTAAACTTCGAAATCGGTTAAAGACCGGAGAAAAATCCCACAGATCCTTGAAGGCATGCTCACGAACATTCCCCACAAGAAAAGGCCTCTCCTGTAAAAATGCACAGGGATATATTTCACCTGTTGGAGAGATACAGCAAGTCATTTTTGCTGCTCCACACATATCCAGACCTTTTCTGCGGCGATTCTCCGTGGTGAGACAAAAGAAGGAGTCTCCGGTGCGAACCAGATCGTGCTCATTGAGCCATCCGGCAAAGGCCTCCAATTGCTCTTTGCCTAGCCCTAAATACTCTCTGCTTTTTTTGCCTCGACCGGACGGGCGGAAACGGGAAACTCTAAGTTCAGCTCCATAATCCTTCGCTATATTTCTTAATTTATCCAGTTGTGGATAATTTAGGCGGGTTAAAACAGTATTGATGCTAAAAGGAATCCCGTACTGTGCCAGACAATCCATCGCCGCCAAGATTTTATTATAGGTCCCGATTCCACGTATTTGATCATTAACCTCAGCCGTAGCGCCATCAAGACTTACTTGAAGGTATAACATTTTTAGCTTAGATAATTGTTTAGACAGTCCATTGTCTATCAACATTCCATTGGTACTCACACAGGTGACCAGGCCTTTTTCATGGGAGTATCTCAGCAGTTCAAGAAAATCCTCTCGGATGAATGGTTCTCCACCGCCGATGTTTACCTGAAACACATTGAGGGCGCTTAATTGATCCACCAGCTCACGGCATTCCTGGGTGGAGAGCTCATTCGCCGATGCTACCCCTGCGTCTGAAAGACAATGAACACAGCATAGTTTACACTTTAAAGTGATCTCCCAAGTGACATTCACCGGGGCTCTTAATGCCTTCCCGGCCATTTCAGCATTCAAGGATCACCCCCTTCTCTTTTAACTGGTTCAGTCTCTTTTTTAGATCCAATATTTGAGCTTCCGAGAAAGAGCGCTCCCCAGCGTATTTCTCTATCCACTGATTAAGGGTAAGATTGTCCTGAAAAAAACGACTATCCAGTAATTGCCCTGAAGACAAAAAATAAAGACGAGGACCAGCAACGGTATAAAAAAGTAGCCCAAAATCTTCTTCTCTAACTTGTGTACCCACGTTCAATATATACTTGGGTTCCGTTATTGGTTCCATGATCTGTCAGATTTTTGAAATGCTAAACAGCTTTTTACTTTCAAAAGTATATAAAAGGCTATGTGAATGTGCCAAGCCGCTCCTATTTGAATGAGCAGGTGCGAGACTTGAGTTAAAAATTCATTTTATTTAATAAACTCCGCAGACTCCGTCGATGGCTATTTCCTCAATCTTAATTTCTTCAGTAGAAAATATGTCATCTTCTTGGCTGTCATTTTGAGGATGTTTCACCTCTCTTGCTTTTTCAGTCTGCTCATTTTCCTGTTTTTCCATTGTCGCTCCTTTAACTTACTATGAAACGATACATCAAAGCGGGTAAATCACCAAATATAGATAATGGGGGGAGCATAGTTTCCCCCAATCCATCTTCAGTTTATTTTACCCCACTGCATGTGAATGGGGGTGTATAAAATTATAATAAAACTTTGAGAAATTTAAATGCAATCTCCTATATTTAGTCCCATACAATCTGCCAGCGGCCAATGATCTTTTTCTTGATCATGGCGTCAGCAGCTTCATTAATATCCTCTATTTTAATTTTCTTTGTGGTTAATTTTTTGGTCAAAAGCTCACCTCTGAGAGCCATCTCCGACAGCCTGGGAATATCAACAGGAGGATGGATCTCACCATACAATGTCCCAATAATTTTTTTGGCATGTAAGGGCAAAAGCATCAGATCCAGATTGGTTGTATGTTCGGCAGGAGGTATACCGGGTAAAATGACACTGCCGCCCATCCGGATGGACCACCAGCACTGAATAATTGCCCCTGGATCACCAATGGCCTCGACGCAATACTCAACACCATGCCCCCCCGTAAGTTCCTGGATTTTTCCTACCGGATCTTCTTTTGAGGAGTCGATAAAATGGGTAGCCCCAAATTCCATCGCAATATCTTTTTTGCTCTCTTCAAGGTCCACGGCAATGATAGGGTAGGCATCTCGAAGGGCAGCCCCCCTGATGGTATATAAACCTACCGCACCGACCCCGTAAACGGCGAAGCTGGTCCCGATTCCCGCATTGGCCACATTTTGTGCCGTTCCTATACCCGTAGGCACACAGCAACCGAAATAACAGGCCTCATCTAAAGGTAGCTCATCAGGTATCTTATGGACACCATCTTCCGGACAAACAGAATAATTTGAAAACCCCGTGACAAAGAATCCGTGACCGATTTCTACATTGTCCTTATCCTTTAATCGCTTTGTTTGATCCAAAAGATTTCCCCCAAGGAATGCTTCAAAATTGCCTTCACAAATGTTGCCATGGCCCCTCAAGCACTGGAAACATTTTCCGCAGGGTACCATCCATGAGGCGGTAACCCGATCGCCCTCTTTCACCTTTGTAACTCCAGGGCCGATCTTTTCCACCACACCTGCCGATTCATGTCCCAGAACCATGGGCAGCGGAACGGGGATTTCTCCAAGAAAGACATGCAGGTCAGAATGACAGAAGCCCGTAAACTCATACCTAACCAGGACCTCATTGGCCTGGGGATCGGCCAACTCTAGCTCCTCAATGGTTAACGGTTGATTAAATTCCCTTAAGACTGCTGCTTTAATTTTCATAACGACCCTCCTTTCATACTACCTTGATATAATATACTACCCCCCACCCCCTTAATTATTTATTCATCCCTCCTTTTGTTGTGTTGTTAAACTTTAATCGATCTCCCCTCTTTGTGCTATTTATACAATTACCCTATAATTATCCTTTCCCTAAATTCTTTTTTGTTGTCAAGGATAAATTCCTGTGATGGTTTAAACCTAATTGATCTTCAGTCTTTCAACTGCCACACGCTTCAATAGCAATAACTCCTTGACAATCTTTGATATTCTGGATACGTTTGTCACAGTCAATATGACATGCTGGCCTGTAGCTTGCATCGCGCGTATTGATGCCTCAGCAATATTTGCATTCTTATCATCTTATATTCCAGTTACTATTGACGATTATCATTAACAGATCCTACGAATATATGACCGAAACAAACTTTCTGTCGTTCGATTAATGCCCGACGATACCTTAACAGACAAATAATTAGAAACATATGAATATGTTGAACGGCTCAAATGTAGCATCAGATAGCGATTCCCTAAATGGGGAAGCCGGTCCGGGTAAGTTTTCTATACCCAATCTGATTAGTATTTTTAGACTGGTCATTGTCCCCGTGCTGCTTTATGCAGCCTGGACACATAAAGCCAACCTGTTTCTTGTTCTGTTTTGCATCTTGCTGGTAATGAGTTTTGCCGATGGTTTCATTGCTCGCAAACTAAAACAAGTTACGGAACTGGGGGCTGAATTGGACAGCTGGGGTCTTTTTGCAGCGTATTTAATCGTCCCGATCGGTGCCTGGATGCTTTGGCCTGAGCTGGTTCAGCGCGAGGCTTCATTCGTGATTGCGGTGGTAGGTTTTTATTTCGTGCCGGCCACACTTGGGCTCATGAAATATGGCCACCTCACCAGTTATCACACCTGGAGTTCCAAGCTGTCGGCTGTGCTTCTCAGTGGAACTGCCATTATGCTTTTTATGGGCGGTCCCTCATGGCCTTTTCGTTTGGCAACGCCCTTTTTGGTTATTTCGGGTATCGAGGAAATCTTCATGACAGCCATTCTTCCTCAATGGCGGGCAAATATACCATCGCTTTGGCACGCCATCGTAATCGAGCGCACAAAAGTTGAAGATGCTTTACGCGAAAGCGAAAAGAAGTATCGAACCATCCTCGCAAATATTGAGGACGGGTATTTTGAAGTCGATTTGGCCGGTAACCTGACTTTTTTTAATCCAACATTGTGCAAGTACCTCGGATACTCGGAAATAGAATTGAGGGGTATGAACAACCGCCAGATAATGAGTGAAGTGCAAGCCAAAATAGCATACGAAACTTTTAATCAGGTTTACCGAACCGGAAAAACCTTGTTTGCCCGAGATTGGGAATTTATCCGAAAAGACGGGGCTCGGAGGTTCTTTGAGGCGTCCATAACCTTGATGCGTGACCCTAAAGGAGAGCCCATCGGATTTCGCTGTTTTGGCCGTGACACGACCGAGCGCAAACACGCCGAAGAACAGGCCCAGTTCCATCAGGAGCAGCTTTTTCAGGCCGGTAAAATGGTCGCTTTGGGAACCCTCGTTTCAGGAGTGGCTCATGACATCAATAACCCAAATAATTTTATTCGGCTAAATACGCCGTTGCTCAAAGAAGCCTGGGAAAGCGCGTTGCCCGTTCTAGAGGAATACTACAAAGAAAATGGCGATTTTAGCATCGGCGGCATGAATTTCACGGAGATGCGTGAAAAGGTTCCCAAATTGTTTGCCGGGATATTGGATGGTTCTCAACGTATCCAGCAAATCGTTGATGATTTGAAGAATTTTGTACGCAAGGGGACTCCTGATATGACCGATCAGGTTGACATGAATGCTGTTTTAAAATCGGCCATATCACTTACTTCCAACATGATCCACAAATCCACAAACCACTTTTCGTTCAATTATGCGAAAAATTTACCGATGCTAACCGGTAATTTCCATCGCTTAGAGCAGGTGATCATTAATTTGATCCAAAATGCGTGCCAGGCACTACCAAACTCACAAAAAGGTATCTTTGTATCTACATCTTACGACGAAGACAAGCACCACATCGTAATCAAAGTTGAAGACGAAGGTACAGGAATTCCAAACGACAGTCTACCCTATATAACGGACACATTTTTTACCACAAAATACGATTCTGGAGGCGTGGGGTTGGGTTTATCGATATCTTCTAAAATTATAGAAGAACACGGTGGTAAAATGACTTTCACCTCGGAAGTGGAT
>CP070700.1:524586-530493 GCA_020349865.1 Desulfobacteraceae bacterium | reverse complement strand
TCCTCTGCGGGTCAGAGTGCCTAAATCAAGCCAGCGAGTTCCCGCCACAACATCCAGGGGTCAGATTTTGCTTGACCCACTAGCCGAAATTTCCTATATTCTGGTCTTAAAAAAGGGACTTCTTATCACCCACCCCACCTCACCTCACCGGATTTTTAAAGAGATAAACTAATGGAAGACGGGATTATTGATATAATAAAGGACAAAGGTCCCATTACAGGTTCCGAACTGGTGAAGGTTTTCGGTGGTGACCCTCTTCTGCTTTTACGGGCTTGTAGATTGTCCGATAAATTGTTCATAAAGATAGTTGGGACCAGATATTTGCGTTTTGATAGAAACATAGAGGGTTATGCACGTCTGTCCCCTTCTATTTTGAGGGAGTTTCTAACCTATTCCATAATCGGTCTAACAAATGATCCTGGTCCGATTGAGAGCAAGGCCATGGAGATAGAAGAAAATATTGAGAGGATAAGCAGGACCAAATCCGATCTGGCATATAATATTGTGTCTTCCCTCATGGACCGGTTCGAGTATGATTTACAGCAGAGGATCTGTTTCATAATAGCCGGTGATATTGTTTTTAATATGGCCAATGATGTCCCACGTCCTGAAAGAAGCACGGGAAAGATGGTAAAGGGATCTGATATGGATATTGTGGTGATAGTGGATGGTCAGTTTCCTGAAAGACAGAGAGGCAGACTCGATGAGGAAATCTATAAGGAAAAATACAGCCTTCTGTTAAATCCATATATAAAGGAAGAGATAGATTATATGGTAAAGGATATTTCCCGTGTAAAAGAGCAGGTGAAGTTTGATACATTTAAACACATGGTGGCATGCAAGATATTACACGAGGGCACTCTGCTCTTTGGAAGTGATGATATTTTTCACACGATAAAGAAGCTTTTAAGAGAATATGGTATAAATGAGAAGATCGATGCCATGGAAAGGAGTGCCAGGGAATTCAGATTAAGGGCGGAAAATTGCCTCCTTCACGAAGACCTTGAGAAGATCAAGGAAGATAGTTACCATCTTTTCTATCCCACCGAAGAATCTGAGGAGTTTGAATAAATGGGGACTATACAATTCCAGCCTCTGAAGCGGTCTCGAATTACAGTAGAGACAAGGGATGCCTTGTCTCTACTTGGTAACGCCTGAACTGTTTTTAATTGCTTATGTCAGGTTCTCAACCTTTATCTTTTTTTCTTTAAGCTTGCCCTTCTGGGTAAGTAAGTTCCTACCTGCTATCTTATCGAGTACATATATCAGATTGCCGCCATTGTTGGCATATTCTTGTCCATATGAGATGGGTACTTCCAGGGTCACATACTCCAGAAGGGATCGTGTAACGGATTCGATTTTCCTCTCTCCATTTGCCAGCAGAACCACGGTTCCTGCTTTATAAACAAGCTCCGCACCCATTGAAATGGCGTAATTGGGGCACTCTTTAACCGAAGGAAAATGCCCGTCTGTCACGGAGTTCTTAATGGTGTTATTGTCAAGTTTAACGAGCATAACCGAACTTCCCCTAAAGGGTATTCCTGATTCGTGAAATGCCACATGACCTCTACCTCCAACACCTATTATCTGGAGGTCAATACCTCCGGATTTTTTTATTTTCTGCACGTATCTGTAAAGGATATCCTTTTTTATCCACTTAAGATATTCTGATTGGGCCTTTTGTTTTATGGCTATAGCCTTTCCTGCGTCTATGCCTTTGTATGCCCAATCCATGGGATATTTTTTAAGTTCACTTATCAAAGTCTTTTGATCAATCAACGATCCGAAGGGAACATTTGTTTCAATGAATTTCTTCTTCAGAAGGCCGAAAAATTCTTGAATCATAAAAAAGCAGTAACTTTCCGGATGACTAACACGTTGCTGAACATTCTCACCGGGAAGCCCCACATACTCATCGAGGTTAAAGCTTCTGATGCGTCCACTGTCAAACTCACCGTCATTAGCCGCCTGTGCCAGATGTTTGTACATGCCTGTGGGTGAGTTTCCAGTGGCGAGCCCCAGTACAATCTCCTTTTTTGTTTTGAATATTTTAATGAGTCTCTTTTTTACAATGTCCGCAGCAACCTTGCTCATATGTTCAAAGTCATTTGTTATGAATACCTTAATGGGCATATTTCCCTCCGTTTTAAAAATTTTTTCAGCCAAGAGCGCGTTTTACAACGTCTGCAATCTCTTCGCAATATTTTTCCGTCACAGATTTCGATGGACCCTCAACCATTACCCTGCACATGTTCTGGGTTCCGGAATAGCGTACAAGAACCCGGCCCTCTTCGCCTAATTCCTTATCGACCTTCTCTATTACCTCCATAACCTGCGGCACCGTATTGATTTCAGGTTTGCTCTTCACATCCACATTTATTAATTTCTGGGGATAAATGTCCATCATTCGGGCAAGTTCCGAAAGGGGCTTGCCCGACCTGACCATGGCGGCAAGCAGTTGCAGCGCAGTAATAATTCCGTCACCTGTTGTGTGCTTATTAAGAAAAATCATGTGGCCCGATTCTTCACCGCCTATCACCCCTCCCAATTTCAACATATCCTCAAGGACATAACGGTCTCCCACCTTGGAGGCGTGATGTTTGAAACCATATTTCTTACAGGCAACCCTTAATCCCAGGTTGCTCATAACAGTACTTACAAGAAGGTCATTCTCTAATTTCCCCTGTTCTTTAAGTGTGTTCGCGCATATGAGCAGAATTTGATCACCAGTTATTTCCTGTCCTTTTTCATCTACCGCGATCAGGCGGTCACCATCACCGTCAAAGGCAAGCCCGATCGAAGCGCCGCTTTCGACAACCTTTTTTCTAAGGTCCTCTGTATGCTGGGAACCGCACTTATCGTTTATGTTGATGCCATTTGGAGAATTATGGATAATCTCTGTCTTGGCTCCCAGCTCCCAGAAAGCGGCCGGGGCGACTTTATAGGTGGCGCCATTGGCGGTATCCAGAACTATCTTCATCCCTTCAATGGAGAGATCCCTGGGAAATGAGTTTTTAAGGAATACAATATAACGACCATTTACGTCATCCAAACGGAATGCCTGACCCATGTCCTTGACAGGCGGCACGAGTTCATGAAGCGTGTTGCTCAGCATCAGGTCCTCGATAGCGTCCTCCTGCTCATCAGACAGCTTAAAGCCGGTACCTGAAAAAATTTTTATACCGTTGTCCTGGTAGGGATTGTGAGAAGCAGAAATTACAATCCCCGCGTCGGCGCGCATGCTCTGGGCGGCAAAAGCGATCCCGGGTGTAGGCAGAACACCGAGCAGATAAGGATTCCCCCCCATCGAGGTTATGCCTGACTCAAGGGAGCTTTCAAGCATATAGCCCGATATGCGAGTGTCTTTCCCGATCACTACCCTGGGATGTGAACGCGCATTTTTCATGATATAGACAACTGCCTGCCCTATGGCGAAGGCAATTTCAGCGTTCATTGGATATCGGTTTGCTTCTCCTCGGACTCCGTCAGTGCCAAATAATTTACCCATATAGATTCCTCCTTTAAAATGTATCTGTCAACTTATTATGCCCGTAATTCAGTACAGGTCACGCACAAGTAAAAAGATTTCAATAATACAAAAAACTCATTTGGCGAACAGTTTTAATAATGGTACAATTTCCTTTGTCTTTTCACAAAATGCGTCTATGATCCCCTGAAGCCATGTCGTTCCCTTTTGAGAAACCTGAGAAGGAAGACCCTGTATGACTGCTATATAATCGGATCCGTTATTAATCCTTGAGTTTTCGTAATCAGAGAGAAAAACATCACGGTATCTGTCTATATCACTATTTTTCATAGCTCCCGAAAAGAGACCTTCTATTTCTGAATACTTCAAGGAGAACTCGTTTCTCCCTTTTGTTTTAGTATTTGACTTTTCATCATCTTCAAATGGTATCTTCACTTTTTCAGCCAAGATCTTTAAACGCTTCAATCGTTCTTTCTTCGCAAGTGCCAGTTTATCAAGCGATCCGTCAAAGACAAGCCGACCTAATTCCTGCGTATCAAAAAATGGGCGCCTCACATTGATGTACCACTCCTCGAGGGCTATCAGATTAGCAAGATAAATTATATTATTTTCCAGAATACGACGAAAGACAGGATAGGCCCTTGGCCTGTAATTCATTGTCTTTCCAGAGTGTGTCTTCCCAACTATCAATTTATTGTCCTCAATAAAATCATTCCGCAGAATAGAGTTGGCAGCAACAATATTACCGTATCCCATGCGTAAAGGGCCTACAATGCCACCTTGGCCTCCTAAAAAAATAGCAGGCTGATTAAGCATGACACCCCTCGGCACATCTCCAATCAATGATGCCGTTGTTTTATCCCCATCAGGTGTAAAATTGAAGTGTATATAAGAGCTGCCCACCTCGCTGTGATCCTTTCGGCTTGTGCCGCCGGCCATCATACAATCACAGAAGTTGATAAGACTGCCAAGCGTCACAAAAGGGAAAAGTATGGTCTGTTTTAAACCCACACAATGTGCACCGTTAGCCTCTTCTTCAAGGATACAGCCTTCCCGCACCTGTGCGCTTGATCCCATGTTCGCTTTTTCGAGAAAGACGGAATTATTAAAATAACCGCCCTTCAGAACGACATTGGGACCTAACTGGCAGTTATCTACAGTAACCGGACCTTCATAACCAATCTGTGAACCTCCGGATATGACAGTGTGTTCACCATAGATCCTGCACCCGGGATAAATCTTTACGCCATTCCCGGATATCTGGTCAATCTTGACTTCATCGCCCAGATCTATGCTAAACGGGTTGGGGATATCAACACCTTTATTAATAAGTTGAATCACCTTATCATAACATCGAAGTTTATCTTCCATGATCTACTCCCAAAATATTTTTCCTATATATATGGTCCTTCACAGTTTTGCGTGGGTGAATCTATATATTGTAGTCAATTTGTCTCCCATATTGTAGCATTGGCTGATCAAAGCACTGAAAAGAGGATGCCGATGCGAGACACAGAATTTTATGAAGCGTTGCTTGGACTCTGTGACCCTTGGAGAGTAACAAAGGTTGAGCTTGATCCTGATGCTGGCCGAGTGGATGTCTGGATAGAAGATTATTCCGGCATAAAATGGAACTGCCCCGAATGTGAAAAGAAAGCATCCGTCTATGATCACAGCGAAGAACGAGTATGGCGCCATCTCAATACATGCCAGTTTGGAACCTATATTCATTGCCGTTTGCCCCGGGTTAAATGTCCCAAGCATGATGTGAGACAAGTCCCGGCTCCTTGGGCTGAGCCTGGGAGTCGATTTACCTTGCTCTTTGAGAACCGGGTAATTGATACACTGATGGAGTGCGATGTGACGGGGACCAATCATCTGACGGACACAAGCTGGTACGAAGCCTGGAACATCATGGAGAAGGCTGTTGAAAGGGGCCTTAGCAGGAAGAAATGCGTAGTTCCGGACTACCTTGGTATTGATGAGAAATCTTTTACCAGGAGACATCGCTATGAGACATTGGTCTGTGACCTGCGCGGTGGTACAGTGGAATGCGTTCTTGAAGACAGGGGGCAAGATAGTCTTGAAGGCTACTATGGTCAGTTTTCTAAGGAAGAGTTGAAAGGGATTAAAGCTATCGCTATGGACATGTGGGATCCCTACATTGCTGCCACGAAAGATCTTGTACCTGGTGCGGAGGGAAAGATCGTCTTTGACCGTTTTCATGTAGTCCGCCAAGTGACAGAGGCTCTGGATAAGGTGAGACGTCAAGAACATAAGATGTTGATGAAAAAGGGAGAAGAATGCCTTAAAGGGACCAAGCATCTTTGGCTTATGAACGAGGAAAAGATTCCAGATTGGCGAAAGGGAGAATTTGATGAAATCAGGAAGAGGAAACTGAAAACGGGCAGGGCTTGGGC
>CP070700.1:517110-524486 GCA_020349865.1 Desulfobacteraceae bacterium | reverse complement strand
TGAGCGGTGTGCTTTTTTGCCCTCTCCATATGACAGGCATTTGCATTATGAGCTAAACACTGTGAGGTTTCCATCTCGCCCGAATGCCATCCAACTTTTTCCTCCAGAAGGTGGTTGATAACTTGAGTTCTTCGCTCGGTGGGGGTCATGTACCAGGCCACAAACGCTCCGGTTTCATAACGCAATCGTCGCAAGGCTTCGTCGACGACTTTAGTATTCGAAGCATGTTGGCTGGTATAAATCATTTTATTGAATCCATGGAATATAAGGCTCTTCCCAATCTCATACACGATTCTTCTCAGCGTATCCCCGGTAAACGTTATTGATCCAACCCCCTCACCCATCCTTCCCATATGGTGAGGAGAATAGCCGACCGGGATCAATGGAGTATAGGGGACTTCAGCTTTATACGCTGCCCTGCGAGTCGTCTCAATCGTAGCAATCGAATCGCAAGCCAAGGGGATATGAGGTCCGTGCTTTTCCTGGCTGCCGATCGGAATCAACACGATGTCGGTGGTTTTCATAATTTCTTGTACATCCACATACGCCATTTCTTCCATTGCATACGTCCAAAATTTTTCACCCATTTTTGAACTCCTTTTCTTCAAAAAAATATTTTTACGATGATATTAAAAAGACGCTCATTACCCACAAATAAAAGGCATTAAACCCTGGGCAAGCCCTGGATCCATTTTTAATCGGTCACCCTGCCACAAGCGGACAGGGTATTAAAAAACCATAACAAAATATTATTACCTTTCCAACCCTCACTGCCTTTCCAAAGAGAGATAAAAGATTCTACCATGATGTCAAAAGTTTCATTCCTAACATCAGAGGCAGTTTCAAAATGCCCCCCCTTTGCCCAATCTCTGGGTCAGATTCGGATTTTAGCCCGCCTAAAAGGCGGGTTAATTCTTGAAATACTTAATGTATACCTGCTTGCCCTGTGAAATGCGAAGCTTATTTCTCTGGGATGGCCAAAATTATCGCCTTCCTCTCAGAGCGTAGGTCCTACCCTCCGGCCTGGAAGCCCTGCGGGCTGGAAGCGGGGTCGGAGGCTTGACCTTAACAAAATTGAATGCTTTGAAACTGCCTCATCAGGCAATACAATTAATCTCTGCCGCAGAGGCTAATAACACTTTCGCTGATATTCAGGCTTTGCACATATGTGCATAATATGCACATATGTTACTATTTTATTTTTCGATTTTCGAATGTCAAGAAAATTAAAAAATCAACTGCCTCGACGCAAGCGATCGGGGTATACAGAGGCATAATATTTCTTTTACTCCCTCACCCTGCCCCTCTCCCCAGGGAGAGGGAACTAGCGGAAACCCTGCCGCAAGAGGACGGGGTATTAAAAAACCCTAATCAACCCAGATCATAGTGCCACACCATAACGGCCCCTATTTGTAATTGACACACAATGTCAACTTCCTTATGCTTTTCCCCTAAAAATAGGGGCCCTATCAGCAATGGCCTATTGGAGGACACACTTATGGGCAGGAAGCCGGCCTATGCAGAAATAGAACGAAGTATCAAAGAGTTAAGGGAGAAAGTTTTTCAACTTAAACGAGTGGAGGAAGCACTGCGTGAGAGCGAAGAACGGTTCAGGGAACTTGCTGAAAACATTCGTGAAGTCTTCTGGCTATTTGACTGGAACGAGCAAAAGGTCATTTACGTCAGCCCTGCATACGAAACGATTTGGGGGCGCTCGATTAAAGAACTTTACAATAGGTACGAGGACTGGGCGGAAAGCATTTACCCCGATGATTTAAACTCTGCCCAAGAATCCTTCGCCAAAATTGCTGAAACAGGAGGAGGAGAAACCAGAGAATATCGAATCGTTCGTCCCGACGGTTCGGTTCGTTGGGTATCGGACAGAGGGTTCGCCATTACCGGTGAAGATGGGCAGATACTCCGTATTGCTGGCATTGCCGAAGATATCACCCAGCGCAAGCGGGCCGAGGAGGCCTTGCGAGAGTCGGAAGAGAAGTATTGGCTACTCGTGGAAAATGCTTATGATGCCATTTTCGTTGTTCAGGATGGTGTGTTCAAGTATGCAAATCCTCGCACCTTAGAAATGACAGGATATTCTCTTAAGGAGTTAGCCTCAATTCCTTTTAGTAGTCGTATCCATTCTGAAGACAGAGACATGGTGGTTGAAAGATATAAGAGAAGACTAAAAGGCGAGGAAGTTAATACTAACTACACTTATAGGGCTATAAGCAAAGCTGGTGAACAGGTATGGCGGCAAATTAATTCGGTACTTATAACATGGGAGAGTCGGCCCGCTACCATGTGCTTTGTTAGAGACATTACGTCGGAAAAAAGACTTGAAGCAGAACTCGAGCAAGCAAGAAGGATGGAGGCACTTGGTACCCTTGCCGGGGGTATCGCCCATGACTTTAATAACCTGCTTATGGGTATCCAGGGGCGTATATCCCTGATGATCATGGATGCTGATCCTTCTCAGTCACAGTATGAGGATCTCAAAGATATGGAGGACATCGTTAAAAGCGGAACGGATCTTACCAAACAGCTATTAGGTTTTGCCAGAACCGGCAAGTATGATGTCAAGCCGACTGATCTGACGGAATTGATCAAAAGAACCTTCCTTATATTTGGCAGGACACACAAAGAGGTTCGAATACACATCAATTATCAAGACGACATTTGGGCTGTAGAGGTTGATCAAAGGCAAATTGAACAGGTTTTGCTAAACCTTTATGTCAATGCCTGGCAGGCAATGCCTGGAGGCGGAGAACTCTATCTTCAAACCAGAAACGTGATACTTGATGAAAACTTCGTAAAACCATATCATCTGGCGCCAGGTAAGTTTGTAAAGATTTCGGTTACTGACACTGGCGTGGGAATGGATGAAACGACCCAGCAAAGGATATTTGAGCCATTCTTTACCACAAAGGAGATGGGCAGAGGAACAGGTCTGGGTCTTGCCTCTGTTTATGGTATTGTCAGAAATCATGGGGGTATCATCAATGTTTACAGTGAAAAGGGTCAAGGGGCCAACTTCAATATTTATCTGCCTGCCTCGGAAGGCGAGATTATTGAAGAAAAGAAGTCACCGGGGAACCTAATGAAAGGGACAGAGACCATCCTCCTGGTAGACGATGACGAAAGGATCGTTGCTATTGGAGAGAAGGCCCTAAAAAAAATGGGCTATCAGGTGTTATCAGCAAGAAATGGCAGAGAGGCAATAATGCTTTATGAGAAAAATCAAGGCAATATTGATGTGGTAGTTCTGGATATGATCATGCCAGAGATGGGTGGCGGGGAGACCTATGAGAGGTTGAAAGCGATCAATCCCAACGTAAAGGTTATTCTTTCGAGCGGGTACAGTATCGAGGGTCAGGCTTCAGAGATTTTGAAGCGGGGTTGTGACGGGTTTATCCAGAAGCCCTTCAAGATGAGAGAATTATCTCAAAAAATAAAAGAGATCTTAGGGAAGAACAATAGGTAGTTTCCAACTTTGGATCTGAGAAGAGAAGTGCAAAAAATATTATGCTACCCGTAATAGGAGGAGGCAAAAAATGGATGAACACCAGATTGTTTGGAACGAAAAGGTTGCCAGGGACATAATTAAAAACTTGGAGAAACGGCGTATGGAGGGCAGCTATTCCCCCACCGCCGGCCAGGCCCGGAATGAGATCGTTGCGATGATTCCCCAGGGGGCTATGGTCTTTCGCTGTGGCTCAATGACGGCCGTAGGCATGGGTCTTTGGCAGGAGATAACTAAGCTGCCTGGAGTTGAGGTCATTGATCCCTACCAGCCCGGGCTCTCCCCGGAGGAGGGTCTCGAACTCAGGCGTAAGGGGATGACAGCTGATGTGATGATCGCCAGTTCTAACGCCATCACCCTGGACGGAAAGTTGGTCAACCTTGATGGCATGGGCAACCGGGTAGCGGCTATGACATTCGGGCCTAAGAAAGTCATCCTTGTGGTGGGTATGAATAAGGTAGCCTCTGATTTGGACTCGGCCATGGCTCGGGTCAAGCATTACGCGGGACCAGTCAACGCCATTCGTCTGGGGCTCAACAACCCTTGTGTAGAGACCGGCCTCTGCGCCGACTGCAAGTCGCCTCAACGTATCTGCAACATGTGGAGCATCATAGAAGGCCACATGATCAAAGGCCGCATCCACGTAAAACTGGTCGGTGAAAACCTGGGTTACTAACGAAGCTCCGCCTCAACCCGACGAGGGGTAGCTCTTTGCTCACTCAGCACCAAGTCCTGAGGGCTTCGACTGAGCTCAGCCGAATTCTGAATAGGTTCGTCATCGAACTTATGAATCGAAGGACTTAGCTTATGATGATCTCTACATGCCTCTAATGCCTCTCAGCGAAATGCAGGAAAATGTCGTAAGCGCTCCCAGAGAAAAAATACCAACCTTGAAGTTCCACACATCAGCCACTGCACCCAAGATAAGGGGAGTAAGCCCAAGTCCAACGATCACCCCAATAGCTACAGTCGTGCCGGTAAAGATGCTTCGTTCATTGAGATCCGTGAGCTTTGAGATGGCTACCAGGGCAACCGGGAAAAACGCGGGATAAATGGTCGCCTGAAGAAAAAGCATTGCCACAAGAAAGGGTATGGTCTGGGCTAAGGCAAGGCTCATCGTTGATAGTCCTGTAGCCAATACCACAAGGAACAGGATCTTTTTAGCCCCATACCGATCCACAAGAAATCCGACCAGTATAGCAACTATGAAGCCCCCGATGCGGGAAAATCCAAAGATGGTATTGGCCGTTTCCAGGTTCATTCCATTTTCTTTTACAAGAAACAAGGGAATCACGTTGTAGAGGCCAAGACCGCAAGAGCCGATAAAAACCCAGAGGGTTGCCATGACCCGGAAACTCCTGCGACGCAATACGCGCGAAAACCGGGCTCTTTTTTCCGTTTGAGGGCGAAAATCTGGAGAAAAGATGCAGAAAAAGGCACAAACAAACAAGCATAATACACTTAAAATGAAGAAGAGTGCCCTCCAGTTGAGAAAACGTAGGGCGAGGGCTGTCAGCAATGGAATGGAGAGTATGCTGAAGGAAGCAGCTGTTTCTTGAAAAGCAATAGCCTTTCCCCAGTTTTTGCGCTCAAAAACCGCCGTTATGAGGGGAATGGCGCTTGGCAAGTATATGCCTGCTCCGAGCCCGATACATAGAGAGGCGGCAGCAAAGGAAGCGTAGGTTGTTGAGTATCTTAGAAAAAACAGAGACGTCATCAAAAGTAAAAAACCCAATGCGATTGACCGCTTGTAGCCAATTCTTGGGGATAGCACTCCCGAAAGAAGCAACGTAATGGTATAGCCTACGGACAAAAAGGAAAAGATGCTGCCTGCTACGGCATGGCTGATCGCGAACTCGTCTTCGATAATGGGTAGAAGGGGAGAAATTATTGTGCGAGAAGAAAAATTTACGTACCACAAGCTCCAGAAGAGCAAGAGAAAAAATATTTTCATGGTCAGAGTTTAAGGGGTCGCAAGGGATTTTACAACTCACTGCATCAGGCTGTGTCAAATGTCAAGCCCTGATACCTCTCTTTTTCAATATTGCAAGGGCATTGATAAATTATATTTTGCGATCCGAAAATTTAATAAAATATTATTTGATACAGCTTATCAGCGAGATTCGCATCAAGCTTTTTGAGAATCTTATACTGCTCAAAGGCTTTGCTGATACTTGCGGTACGATCATAGCTTACTCCCAGCTCAAAATGGGCGTTAGCATTATTAGGGTTAATTTCAATAACTTTTTTAAAAGCGTCAATTGCAATTGAATGCTTGCGCATTCTGCCACAAGTTACCCCCAAGCCAAAGAAAGCCACTTCACTCTCTGGATCATTCCGAATAGCGTTTTCATACGCCTTAACAGCATCTTTGTTTTTCCCTAAGCTGCCGTAACTATCCCCTAAAAGAATCCATGCCTCTGTATTGGAAGTTTCCTCCTTGGTGACCTTTTTTAAAAGACGAACGGCTTTCTTATATTCTTCGGCATTAAAGAACTTCTTGGCCGATTCGAAATTTTCATCCGCCAGGGCCCAGCCCGTGGACATTGACACAACAAAAAGGACCAAAAACAATCTGATTTTCATTTTCATGTTTTTTCACTCCTTCCTGATTAATTAACCACACCTGTAATAACCCCTGAATCATTTGGACTCTGAAAGGGAATGCGTCGGATTTCTTTTACGCCTGCTCCAGAGAGCATGTCCATTATTTGTTTCTCAGAGTAAGACTGGCCATTGGGTGTGCCCAATAGCATGTTGAGGGAGAAAAGCGCCGGAAAAAGAGGGCCGTCCATTGTGTCATTTAAAAGGAAATCGTGGACAATAATCATCCCGCCCGGCTTAAGTGCGGAAACTGCTTTCTGGATAATCCCTCGGCAGTCTTCAGGTCCTTCCCCATGGAGAATTTGAGAAAGCCAGATAACATCATAGACCCCTTTAATCCCCTCTTCAAGGTAATCCCCGTCCATGAAATTAATCCGGCCAGCCAGACCGAATTTTTTTATGGTCTTTTCGGCAAATGGCCTGGTAGTGGGAAGGTCATAGACAGTGGCTTTGAGTTGGGGATTGATCAGACAAAAATGGATAGCATAGGTTCCGGGCCCACCACCCAGGTCGAGGAGGTGGTAGCGCTTGGAAAGATCTAATTTCTTTACCAGCCGGGGGGCAAGTATCATGGCCATATTAAACATGCCCATAAGGAAGCTTTCTCGCAATTCTTCATTTTTTTGAGATGCCCTTTTTCTTACGGGAGCACCAGTCCTGACAGCCTGATCCAGCTGAGACCAAGAGACCACCAGATGGTGATGGTGCGTTATCATGTGGCCAATATATTGGGGAGAGTCTTTTGAGAGGAGGGATGCGCTGGTTGACGTGTTGGAATATTTTTCATTTTTTTTTGTCAGAAGATTCATAGCCGTAAGAGCATTAAGAAGCATTGTTACGCCTCTTTTGTCTCCATTTAATTTTTGGGACAAATCCTTGCTCGTGAGCTGGTCTCTGCCCAAGGCCGTAAATACATCAAGCTTCATACCAGCATGAAGGGTACAGGACTTCCAGTAGTTTCCAGATATTTCAAGGAGTTGGCCTTGATTTATGTCTTGCGCGTTCATATCGGTTTCCTTTTTTAAGTTTAGAGACGAGTGTTTGCAAAACAGGTGCAATAATGCTTTCATATACTTAGTCCCTCGATTCATAAAGTCGATAACGTATTTATTCATACTTCTGCTGAGATCAGTCGAAGCCCTCGGGACTAAGTGTTGCCTGCGACGAGCTCAGCCGAGACGAGTGAGCAATTCCAAAGGTTAGACTCATAAAATATACGTTATCATATTTGCGAATCGAAACACTTAGCTTG
>CP070700.1:511838-517010 GCA_020349865.1 Desulfobacteraceae bacterium | reverse complement strand
CTCATGAAATAACAGATTACATTGAAAAATATGGACATAAACGGATTATGTTCGGTTCAGATTTTCCTTTCGGAGACCCCAAAGGAGAACTATTGAAAATTCAACGACTTCAAATTTCAGCAGAAGAAAAATATTCCCTATTGGGCCTGAATGTAAAACGTCTTTTAGCTGACAGTAATACAAATTAGCAGGATACACTGCGGAGCAGAACTAAGACACTTATGTTTCTCGAATTGTTTCTTGCCTTAAGATACCTGAGGGCCAAGCGGAAGCAAGCCTTTATATCAGTGATTACGGTGATCTCTGTGTTGAGTGTTATGGTAGGTGTGATGGCGCTCGTCGTCGTGCTTTCCGTGATGAACGGCTTCAGGGCGGACCTGATGTCCAAGATCTTGGGAGTTAATTCCCATATTCTGGTATTGAACTATAGGGGCGCGTTCAAGGACTATGAAGAAGTGGCAGAGAAGGTTGGAAGCGTGGACGGCGTGCTCACCTCGACGCCCTTTATTTATAGCCAGGGGATGGTAAACTGTTCAGGTAAGGTCTCGATGGCGGTATTAAGGGGGCTTGATCTCAAGACTGTCACCAAGGTCCTAGGCATTGAGCCAATGATAAAAAGGGGCTCACTTGCCTCTCTTGAGGAGAGTAATAACGGATTTCCAGGCATTATTATAGGGAGTGAACTTTCCCGAAAGGTTGAGGCCCATCCCGGTGACACCCTGACGGTGGTCTCTCCAGATGAAAAACTAACGCCATCAGGCAGGACACCAAAAACCAGGAAATATAAGGTTACGGCCATCTTTGATTCGGGGATGTATGACTATGATGCATCCATGGCCCTCATTTCTCTAAAAGAATCTCAGGATTTACTTGGACTTGGAGATCGCGTGACGGGGCTTGAGGTAAAAGTAAGGGAAGTACACAAGGCAGATGTCATCGCCGAGGCCATTCAAAGGAAGCTGGGCTATCCATACTGGACCAAGGATTGGAAGCTAACAAACAGAAATCTCTTTGCTATGCTCACCCTGCAAAAAACGACCCTGTTCGTTATCCTGAGCATGATAGTACTGGTGGGGGCTTTGAGCATTATTGGCACCCTGGTCATGGTTGTCATGGAGAAGAGGAAGGACATAGCCATTCTAAGAGCCATGGGTACCTCTGCCAGAAGTATCATGTCTATCTTCATGCTCCAGGGAGTTTTAGTAGGAGTTGCAGGAACATTATCGGGCCTGGCATCAGGTCTGGGGATTTGCTACATACTGGCAAAATATAAGTTTATCACGCTGCCTGCAGACGTCTACTATCTCTCAATCCTTTCTGTCCGCGTTGAATTCGGCGATGTCTTGTTTGTGTCGTTATCAGCAATATTCATTTCCTTTCTGGCGACATTATACCCTTCCTGGCACGCCTCCAGGTTGAATCCCGTAGACGCCATCAGATATGAGTAAAGATAATTTACTGGTGCACCCAGGGCGATTCCCTTCGACAGGCTGAGGGCAAGCTCACCTGGCGACCTGCGGATTCTTAGGCAGGAACCCCAAGCTTTCCCCCCTCAAATGATTATAACGCTCTGAAATAATCAAAGAAGCAGAATGACGGCAAAATGGACGTTCATGGTGTATTATACTCAACACATAAACTTTTTGTTATCAACGAAATTCGAGGTATGGCCCCAACTAATTCAACCTACAGATCCTGTTTTGTCGACCGCGGTCTGTGTGTAGCTGTTGCTAATCAAAAAGATCGTGGATATGCCTGCGGATGGATGTTGGGTATTTATCAGACATTTTCAGTAGCGCTTTGGTATCCACATCATCTATTTCAATTTCATCTCCAGCAGGAATCTTCCCGCGAAAATACATGGTATCGAGAATGGCTTTTTCCGGTAGAGCCATGTAGACGCCATTATCGAAAGAGAAGCCTTCAAAGAGTTTCGGGGTGATTCTTGAAAACTCGATCGTTATACCCTGGTACTCGACACTCCTATGTTTGCCGACCGATGTACTCAGGGTGACTACTGAGCATACCCTGGGTGCCTGTAGGATGATACCGTGATAGTTCAAGGCCCATTCGCAGGAGATATAGGCGGGTGGTCTCAAAAAAAACGCGGCTTGCTCCACGCCTGGAAACCCGTACAAGAAGGAATTAATGTAATTTCCTCGGTTAAGGCGATGGATCAGTCCTTTTTTCACAGCCCGTGCCAAAAAAACAGCGGGATGTGGAGCCACTTTCTCTGCATCCTGTTTGCGAAAGAGGATGGTAAGGAGTTTGAGCCGTTTAAGTGTTGGTTCCCTTTCTTTCATAATGGTCCAAATAATCTTTCAAGCCTTGGTCCGACAGATCAGCGGTCACACCCTTCAACGTATCCATGAACTCTTTAAAATCATTTTCCTGATAAACTGAATAAATTTCCTGAGGAATGAAACGCGGCAGATCACTATTTAAGGCGCTTATTATCTCTTTGGCATTTTTCTTCTGTAGAAAATACCCGGCTTCTCTTGCCGGAAAAAAGTCAGCTTGATACATTTCCAACTTGGCCCTGGTAACGGGCCATGATGGTTTTACGTGGTGTTGTTTTGTGAGCCACCAGATATCATAGATGTCTCTTCCTTTGAGATATGCTCTTTCATAAACGGCCCTTATTTTGTCCGCTAAAATTTCTCCAGGAGTCTCAACCAAAATGACGCTGCTAGAATAGGCCATGATGAGTTTTCCCGCAGTAAGCAGCCCCGCGACTGAAGGCAGATCTCTCAAAACGGTTTTTCTAATATCAGGCTTGTCATCATGTTTCAGGGCTTCGAACTCAAGTTTGACGGCAATTCTTTCACGATGAGCTTGGGGATGGAATATGAAAAAGACCTTGAAAGCATCTTTTCGACTTTTCTTTTGCTTTTGTTCCGATTGTCCGGGGCCGAACTGCGCAACGCATGCATTATGAATTTTCCTGGAAACATTTGACATTATTTTGTTGAGATTGTCGACGGAAAGATGGGTCACAAAACCAAGATCTTCTGAGAATCTCGTCCCTCCATAAATCCATCTTATGGCCGTCCCTCCCTGAAAGAAAAAATGATCTGATCCTGATAAACTATAAAGATTGTCCAGCAAAAAGATTTGGAATAACTCGGAATTTCTTACCTTTGTATCTTTATACACAGTCCGCTTCTCCAATATGGGATATTTGATTACGATAATAAACAAAAATGTTAATCATTGTCACCAATATTCCTTAAATAAAAGAACTAACATCTTGAATTCAATTGAAATGATCTCAGATGAACTGAAACGAGCCTATATAGGATATAAAAAAGGGCTTGATTTTCAGAATTAAACTATGCTATTTTCTGTTTAAATTAGAATTAATCATGGTTTTATTCTGGTGATCACCGGAAGAAGGAAGCGTATGGAAGAATATGTCCTCAGGATTCTGGAAGCAGATAACCCTTGGCTTTCCCGTAAAAACTTCAATGAGTGGTACAAGACCTTTTTGCCTAAAAAATTCATACCGAGGAATACGGTTCTTGATCCGGATCATCGTGTCTGCCTGGTTGTGGGGCCAAGACAGGTTTGAAAATCAACCCTTATATGGAAATACCTTTCCGAAACCCAAAAGCCCTTTCTATTCCTGAACTGTGAAGAGCCGGGTTTAAGGCAATGGATGACTTCGCCTGCTGTTTTCTGGGAGGATATTCGCAAACTTGTTGAGTCACCGGTTCCACTCTTTTTTGAAGAGATCCAGCGGCTGCCGGAGGCAGGCCTTTTTCTTAAGGGACTCGTGGACCGAAGGATCGGCGTCTCTATATTTGCCACAGGGAGTTCTTCTTTTGATCTGGAGGCAAAAACCAGGGAACCCCTTGCAGGAAGAGCCTTGCGGCATTTGATGCTCCCTTTATCACTGGCGGAGAGGGCCCGGCCATTAGACGGCCCAGAATTAATGGTTGCAAGGCATCTTCAAAATCAGATGGAAAAGATGCTGTCTTACGGTGGTTATCCAACAGTCGTACTTTCCTCACAACCGGAAAAAGAGCTGGCCGGATTGGTAGAGGCCTTTATTGTCCGGGATGCATTGGACCGTTTCCGAATTCGTCATCCTGCGGCTTTCAGAAAAGTACTGGAATTGGCCGCCAGCCAGATAGGGAATCTCTGTAATTTTTCTGAATGGTCGGCCCATGCAGGTATCAGCAACGACACGGTTTCAGAATATGCTCATCTTTTGCAAGAAACCCATATCGTCCGATTGCTGAGACCCTTTGTGGGCGGTAAACGTGCGGAGATTATAAGTGCACCAAAGGTTTTTTTCATTGATAACGGCATACGCAACCTCCTGTTCGGAGGATTTGGACCTGTTCAAAACAGACCTGATCGCGGCGCATTATGGGAGAACCTTGCTTTTACGGAAATCTACAAAGAGATTAATCCGGTGCTCGATAGTATCCATTATTGGAGGAGCAAGGCCGGGGCTGAAGTTGATTTTATCATCCAGCATCAAGGAAGAATAGCCGCCTGTGAGATAAAGGCGGGAGATTCAAGGGGTAAAATTCCACGTGCCTCAAAAAGTTTTATTGAAGCCTATCAACCGGAATTATTTCTTGCCGAGAGCGGTAACGCACATCCTTCAATGGAAATCGGCAATACGACGGTGCACTTCATCCGGCTTTCTGAACTGGGGGGGGCAATTGCAAAATGGATCGCGGCCTAACCATTGATAGGAAACCTGGGGGACAATTCTTACGAAGGCTGTCACCATCTAAGGGTTCACCCTGTTAAATCCTGCAACCGCTTGCGCTTCGCTTATTCGCTTAGCGCTTAGGGTCGGACCGAATGCCACAATGCCAAATATCATTTAACGATGGTTGGCCATCAGGCAATAAGCCGCAACCCGCATGTTGAACTTTTCAGATGCATCCATGAGAAGCTCAATAAAGCCTAAATAATCCTCCCTGGCGGGAAAGGTCTCCTGCCCAAGCCTGGCACGGTTCATAACATAATACCACGCATCTGGGAATTGTATCCTAAGTGGTCTGGACGCGATTTGTAAATCTAGTAGATCACTACTGGTAAGCAATCAAAGATTTTATAATCATATAAAGGGCTTTCGGGATGCATGGCCCGCGGGGAAAGCCTCCTGTGCTCCGACGAGCTACTTAGGGGCCCATTCTCACAAAGGTGGCT
>CP070700.1:509172-511738 GCA_020349865.1 Desulfobacteraceae bacterium | reverse complement strand
CTGGCCGGCCTTCGGTGCTCCGCATGACTGGATCACTTTGAGGTCTTCCTCGATGAGATTTTCACCAAAAACTTTCGGGTTACTCACCGTAGCAGAAAGCAAGATGAACCGGGGGCATGCCCCATAGTACTGACACAGCCTTTTCAAACGCCGAATCACCTGATTGAGATGGGACCCAAAGATCCCACGGTAGGTATGGATCTCATCCAGGACGACAAACGAGAGATTCTTAAGGAACTTTTCCCAATTTTGATGATAGGCCAGAATACCTCGATGAAGCATGTCAGGATTGGTGAAAAGGATCTGGGGCGCTTTTGTTCTGATCTTTTTTCTCCTGTATGGGCTCGTATCTCCATCGTAAATCTCTGCTGAGATGTGCGGGTCTTTAATCCCTCGTAGCCATACAGCAAGATTTTTTAACTGGTCCTGCCCGAGGGCCTTTAAGGGAAAGAGATACAAGGCCCTAGTAACCGTTTTCTTTAGGAGTTCCTCCAGAACCGTCAGATTGTAGACCAAACTCTTGCCGCTGGCTGTTGGTGTGGCTACCAACACATTATTCCCTTGTCTGAGATGGTTAATGGCCTCTACCTGATGAGTATAAAGCCGGTTAAGCCCAAGACGGTTCATTGTTTTGTGGATGTCATGATGAAAGCCAGGTTGAGGTCCATAGAGTGGTCCCTGGGGGGGGAGATACCGGTGGTATACAAAAGCGTCGCGAAATTCCGATTTGGTCTTTATGTTATTAACATATTGAGACAGACTCATGTGTCTATGCCACTTCCCTGACAAATCCTTTCAAAGGTTATGTAAAATTTTGATGACTTATTCATTAATTTTGTATAGTAATAATACTTCAAATAATAAGCAAGGAGGCTGTCCGAAAATACAGCGCAAAGTCATTTAAAAAGGCAACTAATTGAATCAGCCTTATACTTTGATTAAATTACTTTTCTAAAATTCGGAACCTGAAGCACGAAATCCGAAATGATTCGACAGGCCGTTCGACAGGCTCAAGGCCATGAGCAGCGTCGAATGGCTCACCATTTTGTATTTCGATATTCGGCCTGCAAAGAGTTCAGCCGAGTCGACTTCGGATTTGAGCCCCGTTATTAGCAGAGCAAATCCCCCAGACTTGACCAAGTTAGAGTCTGCTTTGACGTTACCATGGAGCCACAATTGATGAATGAAAAAGAAAAAACTCCCCCGACCAAACTTCTTTACTACAAAAAGGGTGATCTTATCGTAAAACAAGGGGATTACGGCATCTCAATCTATAAGATCATCAAAGGCAAGGTGTGTATATTTGATGAATCCGGGGAAAAAGAGACAGATTTAGGTACTCTGGGCCCCGGCGGTGTCATCGGTGAGATGAGTTTTTTAGACAGGGCCCTCGAGGCCCGGTTCGCCTCGGCAAGGGCACTTGAGGATTCAGAAGTAGAGGCATGGCATCCTGCGACGCTCGCAAGTGAGTACGAGCAGATGCCTCACATTATCAGGTACATTGCCAACCAGACGCTGAAACGCCTTATTCATATGAACAATGTTATCGCCCAATTGAGTGGCAAGAAAAAAGAAGATAATAAGACGACAGAGGCCGAACCGACTCCCGCTCGAAGACACTTTTACCGCAAGGAAGTGATCCTGAATTGCATTTATCGACCAGTTGATTCATCTCCAAAGGTTCGTTTAGAGGGCCGGATAAAAGACATTAGCCTAAGTGGAATGGGGTTGGAGGTCAGGGTAAAAAATGCGCAAAGGTTTTCCCATAAATCAGGTGTTAAACTCTCCATAGATACAATTCTCCCGAACGGCAAACAGATTGATTTCACTGCCGAAATCATATCTGTTTTTGAGGATCGAACCCCTGGAAAACTCTTCTTGGGATTAACCTTTGATGAATTAACAGACGAGGCAAGGAAGAGACTCGGGTTTTTCCTGATGCCGACCTAAAGGGGGCTATGAGACATGACAATTGATGGATTAGTATACGGGTATGTAGCAAGTGAGGAGGAGTATTCGGATAAAGCGGTTATTATAGAAGAAGGAAGCAAGGGCGACTGGGTCTATGTGATCCTGAAAGGACGTGCAAGGGTAATAAAAAGGACCCGCAAGGGAGTTATGACCCTTGATACCCTAAAAGAAGGAGATATTTTTGGGGAAATGGTTTTATTGGAAACCGGCCAGGAGCTGAGGAGCGCGTCTGTTGTGGCGGCAGATGGTCCTGTCCGGTTGGGCGTGTTGGACTCTGAACGATTGGTCAAAGATTACGGAACGCTCTCCCCACAGCTTAGGACCCTTATGAGGTCCCTGATACGTAGGCTTAAAGAAGCAACTAATGAGGTATGTAACGTGGTCGTTGAAAATGCAGAACGAGCCTATTCCCCGAATCACACCCTCCAGGCCGAAGACCATAATGGGCCAAAGGCCTCTGAACTAACTAGCGTTTCAAAACAAGGATAACTCCTTTATGCCGCTTTGCCTGAATGAGAGTACCCTTATGAAGCAGGGCTTAAGGGAGCTTCAATTATTATGACAAAAGATAACGGTTTAGCATTTTGAAAACAGT
>CP070700.1:498754-509072 GCA_020349865.1 Desulfobacteraceae bacterium | reverse complement strand
GCAGCATGGGTTGAACATTGGCCAGGTGATCCACATGTTCTGCGATTGTCCAGAAGTTTTGACGTCTTCGCACGTCATAAAATTCCTGGGGCATTGAAGCAACGAGTTGATCGAGCATTTTATCTGATAATTTTAGAGCTTCCAATAATTCTTGTAAATCATTCATATTTATCTCCAAATTTAGCTCACTTTAGTTCACTTCAAACTTTAGGCACTTACACTTCGCTGGTTTACTCTCAATCGTTTACACTGCATAAGGTTACTATTTTCATGCATATATTTTTAAGCGGTATGCAAGATCTTGTTTAACAAAAAAACACCACTTAACCGCACCTCATTCAATGGTTCGATTAACGGAACATTATTTCGGCAATCATTATAGCTGTTGTTATCTTGCAGACGCAAAGTGTTGTCAATAGTTGTGTTCCATAAACAAACGGTCCTTCGGATCTCTTCGATGATCCGACAACAATAGATTCTGGATTTTTCAGCTGAATTACGTTATCTATTAATATGAAATCTGCATTCCTTAAATTTGCTGACAATTAAAAAAATGGCAGCTGAAGTTGATACTGATACAATCTCCCAGATTTTTAATAGCTTACGCAATAAGGATGAACGAGTAAATCACGAATCAGTTGCTTAGAACGCCAAACTTTCATCAGTCGCTGGGATTTCGCGTTTTTAGGAGGTAATCGATGAAAGACAAAAACAAGACCAAGAACCAACTCATCCATGAATTGATGGAGTTACGCCGCCGTCTTGCAGAATTGAAGCCTTTGGAAATCGAGCACAAGCGAACCGAAGAATCCCTGCTTGAAAGTGAGCGTAAGCTCTCTACATTGATAGGTAACCTGCCGGGCGTCGTCTATCGGTGCTTGAATGATCAAAATTGGACCATGGAATATATCAGTGATGGATTCTTTGACCTGAGCGGCTTCAAACCTTCAGATCTGATTGGGAATCAAAAACTTACCTTCAACGAACTTATTTATTCCGACGATCAACCGCGTGTGTGGGACCAGATACAGGAAGCTTTGGTGGCAAAACAACCCTATCGTGTCGTGTATCGCATTCAGAACGCCACGGGAGAAGAAAAATGGATTTGGGATCAAGGAGTCGGGATTCCTACCACTGAAGGTGAGATTAAAGTACTGGAGGGATTCTTAACTGACATCACTGATAAAAAAAGGCTAGAAGCAGAGCTTGAAAAGGCCAAGTCCTTGGCCTTGCTGGGGGAGTTTTCCAGTGCTGTTGCCCATCAAATTCGAAATCCTTTAGGTGACATCCTCTTGGTCACTAAACTATTGCAAAAAGTGTTGATGCTGGATGCTAAGACCTACCAAAGCAGAAAACGGTCGAACAGCGAGTTTACTCTCCTCGAAGTGGACAGGGACGCATTGGAAAGAAATTTTTGGGATCTTTCAGAGGGAATCAACGATCTCAATCAGGTGGTCACCGAATTATTGGATTATACGAAGACCTTGACGCCTAGCTTTTCTACCCAAAAACTTGATGTCATTTTAAGGGAAACCTTAATTGCGTTTCATGAAATAATCCTTCAGAATGGTATTCAGGTTGAGGAACATTTTGCTAACGATCTTCCACCTATTTCAGTAGATGCCGTGTTGATAGGCCAGGTATTTCGGAATATCATCCACAATGGCATCCAAGCCATGCCTGCAGGAGGTTGTCTTTTTCTCATCTCAGGTTTTTCTAATAGAAAAAGAGGCTATATCAGTATCCTGATCAGTGATACAGGAATAGGCATCCCGCCTTCAGAAATAGACAAGATCTTTCACCCTTTTTACACGACGAAGGATTCGGGTGCGGGACTAGGATTGTCTTTAGCGCACCGAATAATAGAAGCCCATCGGGGTAAAATTTCTGTATACCGGAATCCACCCCCTGATCTTATTCATCACACGCACGATAAATTTATCTGGCCTCTGGCTACCCTGTCAAAGGGAACGACGATCCATATTCTTCTGCCGGAGGATGGAACACATAAAAAGCAAAAAAATATTTAGTACAGGGTGAAATGCATGAATTCGAGGATACTTGTAGTGGACGACCAGGTCTCTTTCTGCCAGCATATTCAAGCCATTTTGCAAAGAGAGGGACACCATGTCGTCGTTGCCAATAATGCTGAGCAGGCTTTAGATGCGCTGACCTCCCGGCCCTTTGATATCTTGTTGACAGATATGAAAATGCCCGGAACGGATGGTTTAGAACTCTTTAAAATGGCTGAAAAGATCGATCCAGATATATCGGGCATTATTATGACCGCCTTTGGCTCTATTGAATCAGCAGTTACCTCTATCAAGCAAGGAATGAGCGATTATCTACAAAAGCCATTTGATCCCGAGCTTCTGCTTATGACCGTGGATAAGGTCCTTAGAGAAAAACGGATGCTAAAGGAGATCCGGGATCTAAGAAAAGAGATCGATCAAAAATACGCCTTTGGAAATATTATCGGTAAAAACCATGAAATGCAGAAAATTTATGAACTGATACAGAAGTTGGCGCCTACGGATGCCAGGGTTTTGATTACCGGCGAGACCGGCGTGGGCAAAGAGTTGGTGGCAAAGGCCATCCATTTCAACAGCCCCAGAAAAGAAAAACCATTTGTTGGCATTAACTGTGCGGCTCTGGCCGAAAATCTTTTAGAATCAGAACTTTTCGGCTACGAAAAAGGTGCATTTACAGGAGCTTTCCAAACCAAGACGGGCAAATTTGAATACGCGCAAGGGGGAACCATCTTTCTGGATGAGGTGGGCGATATTTCGCCGAACATGCAAGTCAAGCTCCTCAGGGTGCTCCAAGAAAAAAAGTTCGAGAGAGTTGGCGGTAACGACCCTATTGATGTAGACGTAAGAATTATTTCGGCAACCAACCAGAATCTCGAAGAAAAAATTGAGAAGAAAGAATTCAGAGTCGATCTCTTTTATCGCCTTAATGTCTTTTTCATCCGGGTTCCTCCATTGAGAGAAAGAATTGAAGACATCCCGCTTTTGGCGAAACACTTTATAAACGCTTTAAATAAAACATTGGGTAAGAATATCAAGTGCCTTTCCAACCGGGCGATGCACCAACTGATGGAACATCATTGGCCCGGAAACGTACGAGAACTGGAAAATGTCCTGGAACGAGCCTTTTATGTAACGGATCGTGACACCATTGACCAGGTCACCTTTTCCCGACAAATACAAACCCCTGCCGGCGAATTGTCCTGGGAAATGCCAGATGCCGATATTCCCTTTATGACGGCTAAATCCATTGTTCTTAAGCGGTTTGAAAAGGCATATTTCTCAGAAGCGCTCAAGCGATATCAGGGAAATGTATCGAAAACAGCAAAACAAACCAGGGTCAACCGCCGGACCATATGGAGAAAGATCAAAGCGTATGGACTGGATGGTGACCGGTCCAAACCCAAGGAAGATGTGTAGTTGCGCGTCCCTGTGTGGCATGCGTGTCACACCCATAAGTGCTTGAAATTCCATCCTCTATAAATCTAGACCTCATTTTCACTTCTATTTATGGGATCTTTGAGATCTCTGTCGCAACATTACACCGAACGGGCCTGAAAAGAGTAATTATCCGCAATCCCTTTACCCATAGACCTTTTCTTAATGATTAATCTTTTACGGTTGTCTGAAATGATTGGCATGAGAATTGCTGCCATTGATAACTGGCGAATTCTCGCCCTGCTCTGCATAACCACGAAAAGCGGAACGAAAGAAACCAAGTTTGCTTTTTACGAATAAACACATCCTGACTGCAATCCATTCAATGTTTCAATTAACGGAACGTTATTTTATTCATCACAAACAGTGACTGCCAGGGGCTAGATTGTCAATTTCAATTCTCGTGCGGTACCATCTGTTTTCAGATCCCATATAAGCCAGGCAAGCCAAAAGGAAGGAATGGGGAATGACACTTTTGGAAAAAGTACTGGTAGGCCCATGCGGACTCCGTTGTGACATTTGCACGATGTATCGGGCCTATCATGACCAAAATCTGAACTTGCTGACAGAAGCGCCAGAAAACTTCCGAAAGCGTTTGGAGATACCGAAAGAGGTCAAGTTTGAGGACATCGCATGTGAGGGGTGCCGGTCATCTACTTTGTTTAAATATTGTGCCGAGTGCTCTTTGAAAGACTGCATATCAAAAAAGGGTGTAGAATGGTGCTATGAATGTGAAGATTTTCCTTGTGAAAGTCTTTCTAACTGGCAAGCTTGCTGGCGAATGCCAGTAATTACGAATTTAAACGAGATAGAAAAGTTGGGCGTAGAAAAATGGTTGAGAATAAAAGAAGAAAAGTGGGTTTGCCCAAAATGTAAGACAAAGCTGCACTGGTTTTCTTTTGGAATCTGCCCCAGTTGCGGCGAGCAAATACCCGAAAGCTAGGTTATAAAGGTAAAAATAAAGGGGTCGATGGGTCACAAAGCATTATTCGAGGAGGTAGGAAATGGATACGTTTGAGAAAATAGCCAACGCTGTTATTGATGGGGACAAGGATAAAAAAATCAAGGAACTCATTAGCGATGCCTTAGCTCAGAACCTCGACCCGGTAGATGTTCTGGAAAATGGGTTGCGAAAAGGAATCAACGTTGTGGGTAAGAAATTTGAACAAATGGAAATATTTTTACCCGAAATGGTAAGGTCAGCAGATGCCATGATGAGCGCAATTGATGTCTTGCGGCCATCGTTTGAAGCGATGAAAGATGAATCTTCGGTGAAAAAAAGGGGAACCGTTATCATCGGAACCGCTCATCATGATTTACATGACATCGGAAAAAACATCGTGAGCACTTTTTTGGATATATCCGGTTTTGAAGTCTACGATTTGGGTATCGACATCCCTGCCGATGAATTTGTTGATCAGGCCGAAGAAAAGGGAGCCCATATCATTGCCATCTCTGCACTTTTATCCACTACGACACCTTACATGAAGGATGTGATTGATGAATTAAACCGTCGTGGGCTTAGAAGTAAGTATATCGTGATGGTGGGTGGCGGTATCATTACGCAGGAATTTGCAGACGAAATTGGAGCAGATGGTTATGGCAAGGATTTTACGGCAGCAGTGCAAGTGGCCAAAGAGTTAGTTGAATTAAGGAGGTGATCGTATAATGAACGGTGTCTTGGAGTATTATGATCGGGCTCTAAATGGCGAGAGGGTAGAAGTCAAGACCTTTGACATAGAATTACTTCCAATGAAGTTACAGGAACTCGTACAAAAATACGAAATTTCTTATAACCGTGAAGATGTTGTTCCCCAAGACCAAGATATGGCCAAACGGATATTCGAAGCTGCTTTGGAACTCGTTTCTGAGGTGGGCGTTTACTTTCTAGATACGAAACGTATCATAAAAATCGAGCGTGACGAAGTTATTAAAGCGCTTAAGGAAGCACATCCCGAGCATACAATCGGCACGGGAGCCGAGGAAGTGAATTGCTACGCCAGAAGTATTGAAGACAAACGAAGGCCGATGATCATCGGGGGTGCCAACGGAGCACCTATCTCGGAAGAAAATTGTATCAATATTATGACAAGTTACGCAAGAGAACCCATCGATGGTTTACATACCGGGACCATACAATCTTTATTCGGAAAGGAGATTCGAGCCAAATCTCCGATCGAGCTTCTGGTATGTAAATACGAAGCCCTATGGGCAAGGGAAAGCCTGTTGAGGGCAGGAAAACCCGGCCTAAGCATCTTGGGTATTATGTCCGGATCTGACAGCGAGTCACAGAATGCAGGAGACTTTGAAGGGGGACTTCGACCTTCGGACATGCACCTTGTCGTTTTCTTGAACGAGCTCAAGGCGGACAATGATGTGTTTAAAAAAATTGTTCATAACCAACATTTGGGTAATATTATCGATGCCTGTATGGGCGGTCCCACCATTGGGGGATATGCCGGAGGGCCAGAAGGATCAGCGATCACAGCCGTAGCCGAGATCATGGCCGCTTATGTCATCGCTCGGCCAATGACCTTTAGCATGTATCCGGTCAACCTTCATTCTGGCGTCTCTTCGGACAAATGGACCATCTGGATGAGTTCCATGGCCTCACTGGCATTCAAATCGGTAGGATTGGACCTGATACTGGCGATGTACCAGGGTGGTGCCGCAGGGCCGTGCACTGAAATGCTTTGCGACGAGATAGCCGCCCAGACGATAGCTCATACCGCTTCGGGATATTCTGCAATATATGGACCCGTGGGCTGTTCGATGATAAAGGTTGATTATTTTTCAGGTATGGAGGCCAGGATCCTGTGTGAAATCAGCAGAGCTGCCGCGGGGATCAGCCTGAGCGATGCAAACGAAATTGCAATGAAACTGAACGCCGGCTATCAAGAGGCGGTGATGGCCAAGAAAGCCCCAGAGGGCAAGCGTTTCTTAGAGTGCTATGATAAGAAGACGCTGGCACCCACCAAAGAGTACTTAACTTTCTGGGAAAAGAAAAAGCAAGACCTGTCCAAGATGGGTTTGGCTTTTTAACCTTGTGAATGGCAACTTAACCAGTGGTTCTAATCGAATCTGATAAATCGTTCATCAAGCAAGTTTTTGGTTCTAGGCCAAAGAAAGGGGGATGGAAAATGCGTAAAAATATAATAGCATTAACGATGATTGTAATCGGTGTTTGTTTTTTGAGTACCTTCAGTCTGGTGGACACTGCCAGTGGGAAAGAACCGATAATAGTGGGAGTACCTCTCCCCATGACCGGAGCGTATGCCTCTGATGGTGTTGGCTATTACAGGGGAATTCGGCTTGCTATCGACGAAATTAATGAGGCTGGCGGGCTGTTGGGTCGACCGTTGAAAATGATCCGTTTTGACACACAGGAATTTGCTCCAGAAACCGTTATGCAGGCTGCCGATAAGCTTCTTGGCAGAGATAAGGTGCATGCAGTTCACGCAGGTTGGGCTGGCTGGGGGCAGGATGTGAGGGCGTATGGTAAGTATGAGGCTCCTTTTTTTATGTATGATGAATCTATTTCAGCCATGAAAGTATTTCGTGAAGATCCCAAGAAGTATTCGAATGTATTCATGTTGGGTGATATTGAGAAAGCCATAGCCAAAGACGTATTTGATGTAATGGAACAGCTTCCATATGATTATCCCAACAAAAAGATAGCTGTGATTGTAGCGGATGATTCCTGGGGTACAGAGTCAGGAACTGGAATTAAGGAAAGAGCCAAAGAAAGAGGCTGGAAAGTGTCGCTGTATGAAGTCGTGCCTTACGGAACCACCGAATGGGGTCCTATCTTAACCAAAATAAGGACCATAAAGCCAGCATGGATATATGTTGAAATTGTGAGCGCACCGGATGTAATCACATTTTTCCGGCAGTTTATGAAAGCACCGACGAATTCGCTGATTAACTTCGGATACTCACTGGTTCCTCCTGAATTTATCGATACGATGGGTAAAGAAGCCAACGGGATCATGGGAGAGTCAATAACAGCCATGCCCGGTCCGAAAGGACCGACACCAGAAGCGAATGCCTGGCTAGAAACATTCAGGGAAAAATTTGGCGCTGATCCGCAAGCCGGGTCATATGCCGTCTATGTCGGCGTTAAGATTTGGGCAGAGGCGGTCGAAAAGGTCGGAGATGTGAAGAACTACCGCGCAATCAACCAAAAAATTGCTACCACCTCTTTCAAGACGATAACTGGGAGAATGATAAGTTTTGACCAAGACCACAAAATACCGATTTCAACCTGGCCCTTGACTCACCTTCAAGTACAGGATGGTAGGCTTGTGACCATTTACACACGGCCTGGCGAAAAGTATCTGGATTATGAATTCCAAATTCCGCCATGGATAAAGACCGATTAATAAGAAACTCATTTCCGGCAAGGGTGCTCAGGGCCTAAGTTGGGCACTCCTTGCCGAATTTGTTTTGGTCTTTCTCCTATCTTCTGTTACATATCCCTATATTTTTGGAATTGGGCTATACCGACAACTAATTTTTCATTTGTTCGATTTTTAATGACGAAGGACAAAGCCATAGGATTTCGTTTAGTAAAACATGCTGTAATTTCATTATAGATACAAGGGAAAGTTAAAACGATGACAAATCGTAATATTGAAATTACCAAGCGTATAATTGATGCTTGGAATGCCCACGACGCCAAGAAGGCTTTTTCTTTCTTTACCGAGGATGCTTCCGACGATGATACAACCCAACCCGAAAAGTTCTCGGGACCGGATTGTCAGGGATACTGGCAGGAATTTTTTAACGCTTTCCCCGACGTGCAGTTTGATGTAAGCAGAATATTGGCGTGCGAAGACCATGCAGTGATTGAGTGCACGTTTATGGGTACTCAGAAGAGCAATTCTCGCCTTGGACAGATGAATCCACTCCGGGAAAGCGATTCGAGGTCAGAGCTGCA
Source organism: Desulfobacteraceae bacterium (assembly GCA_020349865.1). The sequence continues at coordinate 500,666 of CP070700.1, read as the reverse complement.
TTTGTCCTCAGGTTCAGGGGTGACAAAGTGCATGAGATCTCGGAATATTACGATCGGGCAACCATAATCAAGCAGCTAACAGGAGGTTAAACTTCACACTTGCTTATTTGATATTCTTTTGCCACAAATACACAAAAATAGTTTTTAAGGGACTGACTTGTATCTAAACACAAAGCCGTGTTTCCAGCCCCAGCGAAGATCTTTATGTAATCCTATAAATTTAATACCATTTTAGCGTGACCGGTTTCCATTTCAAAAACTTTGACCCAAAAACTTTTCAGGGGGTGTGATGATTCTCAAGTGTGAGAACGTAACGAAACAGTTTGGCAAACTCGTTGCGGTTCATGATGTGAGTTTTGAGGTAGAGGAGGGGATGATCTTTGGGATCGCCGGGCCGAATGGCTCGGGAAAAACAACCCTATTTAATCTCATTACTGGCATCTATTCTTACTCAGGAGACATCATCTTTAACGGTGAAAAGATTAATGGGATGAGTCCCTATAAAATCTGCCACAAAGGAATTGCCAGGACTTTCCAGATACCCCAGCTTTTCCTGACCCTGTCTTTGTTGGAGAATTTAAGGGCGGGTGCCTATTTTGGCGCTCCTAAGGCGCATCACAATGAAATGGAACACATCAATGAGGTCTTGGATTTTGTAGGGCTAAAAGGGAAAGAGAGTGCAATTGCAGCCAATTTGAAGCTTTTGGATAAGAAATTGGCAATGATCGCAACCGCCCTGGCTACAAAGCCTAAACTTTTACTACTGGATGAACCCATAGCGGGATTAAACCCAACAGAAATTCGGCAATCTATAGAGTTATTTAAAAGAATTAGCCAGGAACTGGGGTTGACGATCATTATTATTGAACATTTTATGAAAGTTTTGACGGAGCTTTCCCAACGTCTGATGATATTAGAAAATGGCAGTCGAATTTGTATTGGTGCTCCTCTCGAGGTTTCAAAGGACGAGCGGGTGATAGAAACTTATCTGGGGGATTGCTATGCTTGAGGTGGAGAGAATTGATACCTTCTATGGTGAATTTCAAGTTTTGAGAAAAGTCTCTATCGACGTGGGTGATGGAGAGCTTCGGCTTTTGCTGGGGCCGAACGGTCATGGCAAAAGTACGCTGCTAAAGACCATCTGTGGCTTACTCACCCCCGCCTCGGGATCAATCCGGTTTCGGGGAAAAGAGATAAACCGATTGCCAAGTGAAAAGATTGTCGAGATGGGTATTACCTACATCGCAGAGGACCGTGAGCTGTTCCCTGAGATGACCGTCCTGGAGAACTTAAAGATGGGGGCCTATAACCGGAACGCCCGTGAAACAGAAGAAGAAAATATGGAATATGTATTTGAATTATTTCCGAAGTTAAAACACATGAAAAAGCGGCTGGCTTCGACTTTAAGTGGTGGTGAAGCTCGCATGTTGGCTATTGCGAGAGGGTTAATGTCGAATGCCAAATTCTTGGCCATTGATGAACCGACATTAGGATTGGCGCCTATTCTTAGGGTTGAGGTATTAAATAAGATTGGTGAAATACACCAGAAGGGGATCAGCATTCTCCTCGTCGAGCAAAATATCCCTCAACTTGCAGATCTCGCAGACATGATTTATCTCATGGAGGAAGGCGAAATCGTCTTTTCGGGTAACAAAGAGGAGGCGTTGAACAATCATGGTTTAAAAGAGGTATTTTTAGGCATGTGATAAAAGCCTTCCGCCAGATCGCCAGAAAATGGGGAAAAGCGATGATAGAAATGCATTCTAGTGGGGTGTCCCAAAAGTAAGTTTTAAGATTCTGTGCAGGAATTGAAAGCCTTTTGCTCTCTCAGCGACTATTTTGGGGACGCCGGCTTTGCGGCGCTAAATCAAAAGAACTCGGGCCTACGGCCCTCAAACAGCTTTTGATTTTT
>CP070700.1:478519-498654 GCA_020349865.1 Desulfobacteraceae bacterium | reverse complement strand
TGTGCCATATCGTAGAGTTTTCCTACCAATAGGGAAACTATGTCCGGTCGAGAAAGCACCTGGCTCGCTCCACAACAATCGGTCTTGTAAGGCCAGGGGACAGCTGTACCCCCAAGATTCTGAACAATCCGATCCATGCTTTGAGGGTCTTCAAAGTCTCTGGTTTCCGTGATCTCAGGCGGCCGGTTAGCCATGCAGCCGTAATAACACACGACCTTTAAGCCCACGAGTGGTTTTTGTACATGTTTTGCCACCGCTTTCAGCATCTCCTTGGTGGCAAAAAAATCGGCGAGGTCCCAAATCTTCGGTAAGGAAGCCTTCAATTTAATATCATATCGGCCCTTATAGTCTCCCTCCAGTGCAAAAGCAGCAGTTTTTAGCCGATTAAAACACATCGGGCAAGGAACCAACATGTCCTGATAAGGCATTTGGGTGGCCAAATTCAGGGTCCGTGCTGCCAGCTCTATGCTCGCCCTGTGATCAATGCTGTGGGCCGCAGTAGCACCGCAACAATTCCAATCGGGAACTTCTTCCAGTTCAATGTCCAAGGAAGAGCACATTCCGATAATAGATTCAGCATAATCTTTGGCTGTTCCTTCCAAAGAACAGCCCGGATAATAGGTCACCTTCATTGTGATAAATTTTTTTCCTGTTTAGGATGCGACAAAATGGTGCTCACTTCTTTTTTCCCTTTGATCGTTTTAGGTAGAATAGGAAATCTTCCTTTGTAAAACATCTGCAAGCCCAATGTCAGATCATAGTGCCATGCCCGCGCCTTCCATTTGCGCCTGAGTTCGCCACTTCGGAGCATATAGGTTGGAAGGAGTGTTGTTTCAAAAACACGCCCCCGTTTCCTTACGTTGTTCAGAAAGGTTTCATGTAGGGCCATGATCTGAGGTTGGGGGGAAGGCACGCCTTCCTGAATAGCCAACTCTTTAAGGCTATCCATCAGTTCTGCTATTTTAACCTCATTCGGGCAGCGTGTGGTACATGTTTCACAAGCAGCACACACCCATATCGTACGACAACGCAATACAGTTTCCCGTTGCCCTATAATCACCATCCGAATTACTTCGTCCGGATAAAGATCCATGGCAAAAGTGACGGGACAGCCGTTGGTGCACTTACGGCATTGGAAGCATGCGCCAGCTTGAAATGGCCCCGTTGCTTCCACGTGCTCCAAGAATTGATGATTTGGGTGCAAAATTTCCTGAGACATTAATTTTAGTTCTCTTCCCTTGCCTTGGTCATTACTATTCAGAAACTATTTATCCAGCCAATGGACTCCTTTGAGTTAAAACAGATAAGGTAACCACTCAAACGATGTTGAGATGGCAAATAGTGCCCGACCGAAAACTGTTATTTTTCCCAATCTCTGCGTCAGGCTCAAATTATAATCCTCGAAATACTTCAATGTATTCCTCTGGTTATAATTTTCGCCTTCCTTGATCTTGGAAAAAATTCCTAGTTTTCATTCAGGCACTAAATAGTAGGGCCTGCACTAACATCCTCATGCTTTTTTTATTCCCAGTGTAAATCACTGGCAGAGACGAAAAAAGGACTTTACAGCCCCAAATGCTGTGGCAATTGCAAGACCAGCGCCGCATTTCATGCGTTTCCAGTCCTGATGAGCCAGAATGGAGCCGGCAGCAAAAAGCGTGTTGAAGGCGGGACGGCCATTTCTGTCCAGGGGACGAAATGTGTCATCTATTTCCAGTCCGGCCCGGTTTATTGGGTGCCCCCGAGGTTCCAACAGGTTTTCGTGGTGCCATTTTGTTCTGTTTTCGGGTTGGCGAACAGGAAGATCAAAAATAGTCTCCCGGATTCGTTTCCTGTCTGCATGCAGACCTCCGCCGATAAATCGGCCGCTTGCTAAAATTACTCCCTTTGATTCTACGGTTCGTTCCGTGGTTTCGCCACCAACGCTGAGTTCAAAGTCTCCGCCAGCCTTCCGGTTTACCTCCAAAACCCGTTTTTGAGAGAAATACTTAATACCCTTAGATCGGAGGCCTCGTTCAAAGGCCTCCTTGAGGCGCAGCCCGGGAACTGAGGGGGGGATTGTAGGGATTTCGAAAACCGGAACCCCGATCAGCTTCTCCAAGTCTACAATAACCCTACTTGTTTGGTATAAACCTAAAATTGCGGGCATACCCACTATCTGGGCATCTTTGACAAGCGGTCGCACCACCTGAGCGAGTCTTTCCCGGTTTTTCGATAATACAAGCGCATTAGCCATATGTTCCGTGTATACTTCATTCCCACTCGCGGTTCCAGGGAAAGAGATGCGGGCTGTGCGCAGATTCTGCCACTTATCCCGCAATGTGTCCGCAATGAGTTGGGCGCTGAACCCTCTAAGACCCCGAATGTCGACAAGCAAGCAGGGGCGTTTTTCCTCCAGGGCAACTACTCCCTCCCACATGGTTTGGGGGACGCAATAGGTCGGCTTGACTGTGCCCAAAGAAGTAAGTACCACAGCATTGCGATTCATAAGTCTGTAATAAGGGACACCCGCATTCTGTAAAAAAAAGAGGAGCTCATCAAAGGCGGCCCGGATGTCTTCCTTTTTCAGGCGGGCATACGGGTGGTTAGGAATGTCCCGGACAAGGGCATCGATCCCTTCCCATGGATCGAGCCAGAGATGTTTTTCGCTCAATGGATGTACTCCCATTAAATCCAGTAAGCCGCTGGCAAAAATGATTTCTCCACTCCTGCCTACCAAGACGGTTGGCAGACCTCTATTGGCGGCAAATAGACCACAAGCCATACCGGCCATACCGGCCCCGATGACCGCTAATTCACATTTTATAGACTCTGAATTGGGCATGGCGAAGTATGTTCTGCTGTCGTCCTACAATTCCAGGTCAAAAAGCCCGCAATGCAGGGCCTCCAGGAGTTCTGCCTGAATTAGTTGCCTGTCCCAAAGAATTGGATGTTGCCCCCTCCAGCGCTGGCCGAGGAACTCTCGGAGATTGTTTAGACACTCATCTGGACGCAGTTGGTCTCGATCATACATGTAAGCGGTGACCCTGACCCCGCAAAAGGTTCCCTGGCAGGCGCCTTTGCCTATTCGGCTGCGCAGGGCGATGGACTTGAGGTCTGGCCGGCCATTTTGTTTATGGATAGTGTCTATGATCGCATCCACGGCGCTCTTGGGCACCATTTCACACTCGCAAAGCAGTATATCTTCAGGTTCGTGATGTTTCAGCCACAGTTTTGGGGCCAGTCCCGGTTCAGTCCATTTAGCTGGTTGGGTTGAAGGGAGGGGATCTGTTCTGGTCATACACGGAAGGGAAATGCCCAGCCGGTGACAGACCAGATCTGCTGTTTTTTCTGCCATTAATCGGTACGTAGTAAGTTTGCCCCCGGTAATGGTGGCAAAGTTTTCAAGTCCGTCTTCGACATGATCAAAGAGAGCGAATCCTCTGCCGACACTTCGATCGTCGCCTGATGATTGCGAACCAACCAGAGGTCTGACTCCGGCATATGCCCGAATATAGCGGGAACTTTCCAAAACAGGAATCATTGAAGCAGCCTCATCCACAATTGAGTTCACCTCTTCGACTGTGGGGTGGACGCTGTCCGGATCGTCAATCCGGACAGACGTTGTTCCAAGGATGGAAACGGTACCCCCGGGAACTAAAATGTCTGCATTTGAGGAGGGACGCAACCGGTTCACCACACGCTGCGTGATCCTGTGGTGTGTGATCAAAAGACTCCCTTTGGAGTAAATTATATCGATAGATGCTCCCGCGAGGCCGGCAACGACTCCAGCCCAGGCACCCGTTGCATTGATCACCTGCTCTGCCTCGACAATTGATTCTTCACCGGTTATGATGTTCTGCAGACGCGTGGCCCGGATTTTTTTGTCGCTCTTCTCAAACCCCATCACTTTGGTAAATTGCAGCAAAGTGCTTCCCAACTCCTGTGCCTGAGAAATATTCTCCATGGAAAGTTTGAAGGGATCAATGGATGCATCCGCCACCTTGTAAGCCGCAATTAATTTTTTGGAAAGCACGGGCTCAAGTTCCCGGGCCTCTTTGACGTCCAATGCCTGCACCGGGATATTGCATTGCGAACACAGATCGGGGAAATCGGCGATGAACTTTTCATCATCTCCCTCAACCGCAACAAACAAACCACCGGTGTCTTCAATACAGTGCGGGGCCATCTTTTTTAGAAGTTCCCCTTCTTGACGGCATTCTACTGCGCTTCCCTGATCGGAAGCGACATAGCGACCTCCACTGTGTAAAAGTCCGTGATTGGCACCCGAAGCCCCTGCATTCAAGTCCCCCTTTTCCACCAGAATGGACTGAACCCCGCGAAGTGCCAGGTCCCGTGCAAGGCCAGTACCCGTGGCTCCACCACCAATGATTAGTACCTGGGTGTTCAACGCGTTTTCTCCTTCATAAATTTTTGGCCCTTATGTGCGGTCCATTTATTCACTGATATTCATGCGCTGGCCGGACCAAGCCCGTGACGACCTAAAGCCAATGCCACAAAAACCAGGTAAACGTTCACGGATTCAAAGGTGAACTCAGAACCTGTGATCGCTTACAAAGATAGTATATGGCACATCACAGTGGTTTTTTCCACATACAATTTTCAAACTTCAATATTTAACAATTTTTTTGTATATATATAAAGTATGCCCAATTTGGGTAGCGATATTGTGTGCTTCGTTAACTGTGCTTATTTCCTGAAAAGGAGAACAACTCATGACCACATATGTGGGTGCTTTCGATCAGGGTACTACAAGCAACCGATTTATCATTTTTGACCGCAGCGGACAGGTTGTAGGTCTTGACCAGAAAGAACATGAACAGATTTTCCAGAAACCGGGCTGGGTAGAACACAATCCCCTGGAAATCTGGCAAAACGCCCAAGATGTTATTCGCGGCGCTTTGACCAAAGCAGGTATTTCCGGATCTGAACTGGCCGCCATCGGCATCACCAACCAGCGGGAAACCACCGTGATCTGGGATAAAAATACGGGCAATCCTTTCACTAACGCCATCGTATGGCAGTGCACCCGCACCCGCAAAATCTGTGATGAGCTTTCCAGGGAGAGCGGCCAGGATAGGTTCCGGAACAAAACCGGTCTGCCCATCGCCACCTATTTTTCGGGGCCAAAAATTAAATGGATCCTGGACAACGTCCCGGAAGCCCGCTCCGCGGCCGAGAGAGGCAAGGCCCTTTTTGGGACGATGGAAACCTGGCTTATTTGGTGGCTCACCGGCGGGCCCAATGGCGGGAACCATGTCACCGAGGTGACCAATGCCAGTCGAACCATGCTCATGGATTTGGGTTCCCTCCAGTGGGACGATGAAATCCTGAAAATCTTAAGAATTCCGCGGCAAATCCTTCCCCGTATTATGCCGTCCAGTGACACCCACACCTGGGGCACAACCCTGAAAGATGGCCCGCTAAACGCCAAGATACCAGTCTGCGGCGCCCTCGGTGATCAGCAGGCTGCGCTGGTGGGGCAAACCTGTTTTAACATGGGCGAGGCCAAAAACACGTATGGCACCGGTTGCTTTCTTTTGCTCAATACCGGAACCACTCCAGTACCTTCGCAGCATGGACTCATTACTACCGTGGCCTATAAAATGGACGACCAGAAACCTGTTTACTGTTTGGAAGGATCCATCGCCATAGCTGGTGCCCTTGTCCAGTGGGTGCGGGACAATCTGGGTTTAATTAAAGAGGCGCGGGAGATTGAGGACTTGGCGCTTGGGGTGGAAGACAATGGAGGGGTCTATTTTGTCCCCGCGTTTTCCGGACTCTTTGCGCCATACTGGCGAGCGGATGCACGTGGGGTGGTTGTTGGTTTGACCCGATACGCGAACAAAGGACATCTCGCCCGGGCCGTGCTGGAGGCCAACGCCTATCAGACCCGCGACATTGTAGAGGCGATGGGCAAGGACTCAGGAGTGAAGCTCAGCAAACTGAAGGTTGACGGGGGCATGGTTTATAATAACTTGCTCATGCAGTTTCAGGCGGACACCTTGAACGTGCGCGTCATTCGGCCAAAGGTCACTGAAACAACGGCCCTGGGAGCTGCCTACGCAGCCGGACTTGCAGTTGGTTTTTGGTCCGATCTCGAAGACTTGCGCCAAAACTGGGCCGAGGATAAAACCTGGAATCCGGCCATGTCATCGAACGTCAGGGAAAAATACTACCTGGAATGGAAAAAAGCCGTAGATAAGACCTTCAATTGGGTAGAATAAGTAAAAAAGTAAGCGTTCACTGGTTAAGGGTTTGCCGCTGAAAGCTGGATTAATGGTTCCCGAGTTTCCAGTTTCTCTGAGCAATCCCGCCCAGGCGGGGGTTCTCTTCAAAGATCGTATGTCAGATTACTCCAAAAACTATATCTTAGAAGCTATAGTTGCTCGAATGACCCTGCACCCCTGCTTTTCGATTGCCGACGCCACCGCCTCTTGGGTGTTTTGATCTGGAGTCAACGCAATCATGTAACCGCCCATCCCACCACCTGTGAGCTTTGCTCCCAGGGCCCCTTTTTTGAGAGCCAGGTTACACAAGGAAATAAGTTTTTCGTGGGAAAGCCCCATTTTAATTAAAACCTTGTGATTTTCCGTCATGATCCTTCCCACCTTCTCCAAGTCGCCTTCCTCGAGCCCCTTTTTTACTTCATACGCCTGGTCTGTGATGGTTTTAAGACGAGCAGAAAACAACTCCGGATTCTTTTCCTTTTCCTTCATGACCAACCCATCCAACAACGATGTATCAGCCGTCACACCACTATTTCCAAGTACCACGTCAACAGGTATCTTGAGGCTTATCCTCTCGAATTTTTTTTGATCGTTCTTCACCTGGTAAAGCATAATCCCACCATAGGTTGAGGCGGTATTGTCAACCCCACTTGGGATCCCGTGATAGGCAAATTCACCTTCCCAGCCCACATGGTTTATCTTGTCAACGGGAAGGCCCAGGTCGAATTCTTCGTTCAGGGCCCTTGCAAGTGAAACACAACTGGCAGCGCTGGCACCAACCCCACTTCCGGCCAGGAGTGTCCCACCATAGGTAATCTTGATGGGGTTCTTCTTTACATCGATTTTCATTACTTCAAGAATTCTATTGATTGATTCCACCTGCTGATCTTTTTTCTTTTCCTTATATCCGGGAACTTCACTGCGGTTATCTTCCAGGATCCACCCCTCTCCATCGTTCCTTTGAACCTCTGCGACGGTTTCATAGGGAAGCGCCGAAACAACAGCAGGTACGCCATACAAAACAAATTGATCCCCAATTAAGATAGTCTTGCCAAAGCCGGTTCCCCTTCCCATTATGAACTCCTTTCTTCTCTTTCCAAGTTCTTGCACGCACAAAAGTAGAATTTTCTATGCGCCAAGTATTCTTTCCATTTCTTCAATCAGATCTTCTTCTTTTCCAATAGCCACGGTAGTTGCGGCGGTCAGACTGTGGCAGGCATCAGAGAACCCCCCGAGTCTATTGGTGGCATCAGGTAGAAACGTGTTCAGAGCCTTTGCGCTTCCTTGCTTGATCTTTTTCTCAAGATAAGCGGGAACCCGCATGGAGATCTTTACTTCATCAAACGCAAGATGACCAAACCCTGGAATCTCATTAGGAATAAGCTGAAATCCAGCGATGTATTTTTTTGGATCGATAAAGTTAGAATCCTTGATGGTTTCACAAAATAACCCGACTATCTTCACCCCCATAGGGGAAAACCGATCTTCAACATTAAACCACTGGATGTGAGGAGACTGTTTCAAAGCTCCTCCCTTAAGCATAGCGATCTCTTCATCAAACGCCCTTGTCTTTATAGCTTTTAACTCTTTCACCATCCGGTCTGACTCTGGCAAAATCCCTTCAAGGCAAACCCTCACCCCCATATCCGGTCCTTCTTGGTAATAGCCTACGCCCCCCAATGTGTCCAGATAAGCACCTAATTCGTCGCATGGTATCTCGCCTTTTGGCGACTTCAGAATATAATTCTCCCCATTTTCTTGTTCCCTGATCTCCACCGTACCTTGTTGAACTGCTTCCGTCGCAACTTCACGGTTCTGGCTTACAAGCCGGCCATCCACAAAAAAACCGTCTCCCACTGCTCCTATGGCCGCGATGTGCGCCATATCGTGGTTGGCCGCATTCAGGGTTCTGGCGAAAATGTAGCAGGTCGTAGAAGCGGAAATATCCCGGTCTCCTTTAAGCCCGTAAAGGTCAGGGTCGAGGTTATGGACTTCCGGATCGGTCGAGAGCTCTGCCACATGATGATCCAGAATCAGCGTCAGATTCCTCCCCCTGTTCAGTTCGGAAAGCATTGGGGCGATTCTCCCGGCAAAATCTGCAAAGATGAGGATGCGCCCTTGCTGTTCGTAAACCCTTCTAAGCACTTCAGGATAAGGCTTCTCCAAACAGAAGCGGCGAACATCGAATCCTTCCCTTTCAAAGGCCCTGGTGAGTATCGCGCCGGAGCAGAGACCATCAGAATCATTATGGTGGAATATCTGAACAGCCTTATCTGGCCACTCCCTTAACTCCTGGATGGCATTCTCCATTGCTTTGATTAATTCATTGAACATTCTTGTCTCCTCACGCCTGCGCTCAATCACTCAGTAACGGAGGATCACTGGTAATTATGCCATCCACACCCATCTTGATCATCCGCTGATATTCCTCCGGAGAATCGACATTATAGGGAAACACCTTGATTCCTTCTTCACGCATTATTTTTACCTGATCATATTTCAATTCACGACAATTAGGATGCCAGGAAAATGCCTTCAATCTGATGCAGAGTTTCACATTATCCCCTTCTGCCGGATATTTTGAAATCAATGCAATGGCCGGGGCGTCCTCCACCGACGCAACATTCTCAAGGATTTTCCATTCAAAACTGGATATGAGAACAGAAGTGAGGGCATTTTTTCGTCGAACCAGTTCTACCACCTGTTTTTCTATGGCATCAGGTGGCTGGTGAGCTTCATAGGCATTGGATTTGATTTCAATATTGAGCAAAGTGCGGCCGCCTAGCAAATCTAATACGTCCTCCAATTCAGGCAAACGCTCACCAGCAAAACGAGGATGAAACCAGGTTCCAGCATCCAGTTCTTTGAGCTCTTGAAGTGTGTAACTGTTGACTTGTCCATGCCCATCAGTAGTACGCTCCAGGGTTGCATCGTGAATGACCACCATCTTTCTATCCCGGGTCAGCATTACATCCAGTTCTATCATCTTCACGCCGATATCAAGTGCCGCACTAAAAGACGCAAGAGTGTTTTCAGGATATTTCGCCCTGTACCCCCTGTGAGCAATTATCAGGGGTCGTCTGAAGGTTGTTAGTTTCACAGTTTTCAAAGTCATCGGCAGAATTATTGAAAAAGAAAAGTGGGTATTTTCCCGTTATTTTAATTACTTTTCAATACGATTCCCGCTTTCCTTGTCAAAGACATGCAGATTCTTTGAGGAGACAGTAAGCGGTAGGCGAGTTTCTCTTTGGAAGTGATGTATGGCGGGAAGACGAACGGTTAAGGAAGTCTTGTCTTCTACGAAATGACCATGCACGAGCGTGTCGGCGCCGAGAATCTCCGCATGATCCACACTTAAGTTCAACATACCAGCTCCTTCCGCGGCGAGTTCGAAATGTTCAGGCCGAATTCCCAGCGTAACCTCTTGTCCCGCACGGCTGGGCATTCCATCATTTCGAAGCGGTAAATGCGTGCCCCCATTGAGTTCCACAGATCTTCCGTCAGAACTCATTCGCACATCCATAAAGTTCATGGACGGGGAACCGATAAAACCGGCAACAAAAATGGTCGCAGGGCGCTCGTACACCTCCAGCGGCGAACCAACCTGCGCCGAATATCCATTGTCCATGACAATGAGGCGATCCCCGAGCGTCATGGCTTCCACCTGGTCATGGGTGACATAGATACTAGTGATTCTCAAATCCTCGTGAAGTTTCCGAATCTCCAGGCGCATCTGGACTCGGAGTTTGGCATCCAGGTTGCTCAGGGGTTCGTCGAACAAGAAGACTTTGGGTTCTCTTACAATGCATCGACCCATGGCGACGCGCTGCCGCTGTCCGCCTGAAAGTTGTCTGGGCTTTCGATTTAGAAATTCAGTGAGTTCAAGGATCTCTGCGGCCGTTCGGACGCGTTTGTCTATTTCCAACTTTGGCATTCGTCGGATGCGGAGACCGTACGCCATGTTTTTGTAAACTGTCATATGTGGATAGAGTGCATAGTTCTGAAATACCATGGCAATGTCCCGGTCCGCTGGCTCCAACTGATTCACCACCTTCCCATCGATAGAAATTGCTCCTTTTGTGATGACTTCAAGTCCTGCAATCATGCGGAGTACAGTAGACTTGCCGCAGCCAGAAGGGCCCAGGATGACAACAAACTCACCATCTTTGATATCACAGCTGATACCGTGGATCACCTCGGTTTTTCCAAACGTTTTGTGTACATCCTTGAGGCTTACGTCTGCCATAATAGTCCCTCTATTTCTCTGTTTCCGTCATGCCTTTCACGAACTGCTTCTGCATAAAGATCACGACCAACACCGGCGGGATCATGGCCAGCATGGTAGATGCCATTATGATTTGCCAGTCGGCCTGCCCTTCACCTACATCCAGCATTCTTTTTATTCCAATCAGAAGTGTGTAGTATTTCTCGTCTGTTGTGATCATCAGTGGCCAAAGGTACTGATTCCATCCGTAGATGAAAAGAATCACAAATAAAGCCGCAATTGAAGTTCGCGACATGGGCACCAGAATATCAAAGAAAAATCGGATGGGCCCACCCCCGTCAATTCGAACGGCTTCGCACAGCTCATCGGGAACCGTCATGAAAAACTGGCGAAACAGAAACGTGGCTGTGGCCGATGCGATTAACGGAAAGATCAGGCCGGAATAGCTGTCAAGTAATTTCAAATCCGCCATCACCTTATGGGTTGGCAAAATTCGAACTTCCACCGGTAGCATCAAGGTAATGAAAATCATCCAGAAAAAAAACATGCGGAAGCGGAACCTGAAGTAGACGATGGCAAAGGCGGACAACAGGGAAATGGATATCTTTCCGAAAGCAATACCGAGTGCCATGATCAGGCTGTTCAGCATCATGGTACCCACGGTAGCGCCGACTTCTCCACTTCCGACAGTAAGGGCCTGGTGGTAATTCTCGATCAGATGGCGGCCCGGCAAAAATGGAAAGGATGATGTGATGGCATCTAGGCTGTGGGTGGAGGCTACAAATGTCGTATAGATGGGGAACGCAATAATTAGACAGCCCAGGATGAGTAGTGCGTGAGTTAAAAAAGTGAGCCAGGGTCGATGTTCAACCATTCTGTACGCCTCTAATAATGGACTTTTCTTTCGATGTAGCGGAACTGGATCACCGTCAGTGAAATAACAATCAACATCAGGATGACTGACTGGGCAGCTGAACCGCCAAGATCTAAACTTTCAAAACTATCGTGATAAATCTTGAAGACCATGATATTGGTCGCCTCGTTGGGTCCGCCCTCGGTAATGGCGTGAATGACCCCAAAGGTTTCGAAAAAGGAATACACTAAATTCATGACAAGCAAAAAAAAGACCGTCGGTGATAACAGCGGAAATGCAATGGTCCAAAATCGTTTCCTCGGAGACGCCCCGTCGATGGCGGCGGCTTCAATAAATGACTTGGGAATTGCTTGGAGTCCGGCCAGGAAAAAAAGAAAATTATAGGAAATTTGCCGCCAGGCAGCAGCGATGATCACCAGAAGCATTGCCTGCCTGCCGTTTAACGTAAAACTCCAGTCAATTCCGATGGCCTTTAAAAAGAAAGAAATCATTCCGACGGTGGGATTAAAGAGAAAGTACCATATGACCGCTGCCGCCACCGGTGCAACCGCATACGGCCATATGATAAATGTTTTGTAAGTGGTGGCCGCGCGAATAGCACGATCTGCCATCACCGCCAGAAGAAGCGCTATCGACATGGCCATAGCCGCCACCGAAAAACTAAAGACCGCAGTTACCTTAATCGAGTTGAGATAGATGGGATCGGTGAAGATATATTTAAAGTTTTCCAAGCCGATAAAGACCGTTTTGAGCCCAAAGGGGTCTTGCTGCAGGACCGATTGATAGAGGGCCATAAAGGCAGGCCAAATGAAAAATACCAGGGTGATTATGATCTGGGGAGCAACCAGGAAATACGGCAGGACTTTGTTTTTGAAAACAACTTTTTTTTCCATGAAATACTCTGGCTGGCGAAAAAGTTGGGCGGGACCCATTCCTGCTTAAGAATGGGTCCCACGCGATGCAAGTCCTTCTACTTGTTGGCCTTTTCGAATTTGCGCAGAAGTCTATTCCCTTTATCAACAGCATCGTCCAGACCCTGCTTGGCAGTAACCTTCCCGGAAAAAATGGCTTCCAAGGTGTCATACATAATGGCGCGCATTTGCACAAAACTGCCGAAACGCAAACCTCTGGAATTCTGGGTGGGCTTGTTGAGGGTCATTTGCTTCAGTGCTGTTTCCATTCCGGGTTTCTCGTCATATACCCCTTGGCCTTTCGTCAGGTAATACGCATTGGTCGTAATGGGCAAATACCCGGTAAACTGATGCCAGTCCGCCTGAACCGCAGGCGAAGACAAATAATTGAAGAAGGTTGCCACGCCTTCATATTCCTCCTGGGAATGACCGGCCATCACCCAGAGGCTGGCGCCGCCGATAATTGTGTTCTGCGGAGCGCCGGGTGCATCCGGCCAGTACGGGAGCATACTGGTGCGAAATGGGAACTTGCAGGTCTTTTTGAATCCGGCGTATCCTGCCGAAGATTCGGTATACATGGCCACTTCTCCGGCAGAAAACAAGGCATTGCCCTTATTGCGTCGTCCGCCGTAAACAAAGATTTTCTCTTTCTGCCAGTCGGCCAGTTGCTGAATATGTTTTACGTGGAGGGGATCATTAAAGACGAACTCGGTGTCCAAACCCTCAAATCCGTTGGCTTTGGTGCCGATGGGCACATTGTGCCAGGCACCGAAGTTTTCGATGTGGATCCAAGAGATCCACGCCGTTGAGAAGCCTCCCGGATAACCCGCTGCTATGAGTTTCTTGGCATATTCACCAACCTCCGGCCATGTTTTGGGCGGCTTATCCGGATCCAGGCCTGCTTTTTGAAACGCTTCCACGTTGTAATAAAGGACTGGCGTCGAGCTATTAAAGGGCATGGATAACATTTTGCCGTCCGGTGTCGTGTAATACCCCGTTACGGTAGAAAGATAGGCATCGGAGCTCCATGGCTGTCCAGATTGGGCCATTACCTGATAAACCGGTTGGATGGCCCCTTTGG
Source organism: Desulfobacteraceae bacterium (assembly GCA_020349865.1). The sequence continues at coordinate 485,333 of CP070700.1, read as the reverse complement.
CCGCCATCATGCTTGCTGTTCCCACTTCAAAGACTTGTAGGATATGGGGCGGAGTCTTTGACCGGAAGGCAGCAATCCCGGCGTTCATGGTGTCAGTGTAGTTTCCCTTATAGGTGGCAACTACCTTGTATTTACTTTGCATGGCATTAAAATTGCCCACTATTTCCTGGACCTTTTCCCCCAACCGCCCGCCGTGGGCAAACCACCAGTTAATTGTAATTGGCTCTGCCAATGCACTAACTGGGAAAAGTATCAGAATCACCAGTGCAGAAGCCAAAATCCATTTTTTAAATTTCATAGCCAATTCCTCCTTTCCTACTTTAAGGTTAGTGCAATGAATTAACCTCTTCCTCGCATACTATTTAGGTAAACATGCCCTCCTTTCCTTTTTTTACCAAGACCTGAAAATTTGTAAGTTTACCGGTAAACCTCCGAGATGAATATGTAATCAGATCTACTCAACATTGTCAATGTTTTTTTGTGCCCTCTTATCTTTTCTAATCATATACTTCCATTATTTCATAATCCATTTCTATTTTATATTAATGTTTATCAATAGTAATATTTGGTTAAATATCCTTTCTTAGAATATTTAATATTTTATTATAATTGGCTTTATTTATCTAAAAACAGTCCTTACTTAAATCACCCTGCGAAGTTCATCTCACTCTACCTATGCCATACTCTTGCTGTTGAATCTCTTGCCATCAACTCGGTTTCAAAGATGACTCTTTTTCTCTCTCTACCATTCTTAGTAAGTATTTCTGCCGCCTTCTTTCCCATGTCGTAATACGGCCACTTGATAGCCGTAATGGGTGGGTCCAGCAAAGGCATTATTTCGTTATCAACATAGCAAATTATAGAAATATCTTCTGGGATATCAAGACCAGAGTCCTTTACCGCCTTCAAACAAGCCGGGCCCATTTCATAACCTCCAAGGAAAAAAGACGTAATTGAGGGATTGTTTTCGATGAGCATCCGAGTTTTTTCATATGCCATTTGATAATCATAGTCCGCATATGCAATTATACTATCATCTGGACTTATTTGGTAATCTTTAAGAGCTCTCTTATATCCGCTTATGATTTTGGAGGTAACTGCGGCTTTTGAAGTGCCTGCAATCAAGGCAACCTTTTTGTGCCCTAAGGAAACTAAATGTGATACAGCCTTATAAGCGTCATTTTCGTAATCCACCCCCACGTAATTTATTCTTGCCTTTCCCCAATAATAGTGAAGTACCACAAAATTGAATTTCAACTCATTCAGGTTTTTTATATAATTGTTTACAAAATGCTGGGTCGTATACCGGGTATTGAATATTATCAAACCATCAACGGTTTTTTGTCTCACAATTTGGTTGATCGGCCTATCTCTATACAATTTCCTGCCACCGGAAAATAAGACAAGATCAAGCCCCATTTCATTAAGAACATCCTGAATTCCTGCGACCATCTCAATAATTGTGTAATTTCGAAATATGGGCATTTCAAATGGGATGAAAAGACCTATAGAATTCGTTTTACCTGATGCTAACCTTTTTGCAGTCAAATTCGGATTGTAGTCCAACTTTCTGATCGTTTCGAGAACACGCTCCCTCGTTCTTCGACTAACTCTTGATCCCTCAGCATTATTTATCACCAGTGACACGGTGGTATGAGAGACGCCGGCTAATTCAGCAACCTTTTTAAGTGTCATATCCTTCAAGGATGCCTCCTTCATATTTTTGATTTGCTGTAAAATGGGTTTCATTCGAACACATAGGCGTTCGGTTTTTCCTGAAACCAATCTGTTGTATTAATAATTTGCCAGTGGCGATAAAGGCTTGCACCTCGGATCTGCCATTATATTTCAGTGTTTCTCATTCTCAAGATCAATTTAACGTCAAACTAATACTAATCTCAAAAAATGCTGTCAAGGGGAAGAAACAGAGCGGGTGTACTCAATACCTGACATCCAAATACTTTGGACTTGATCTCCTCAGAATAACAGTAGTATCGTAGATATGGTACATGTTTTATTAACTGATCGAAATATTGTGATAATATTCTGGAGCAGGAGTAAAACCCATGACAAAACGAACCCATACCCAACACCGCATTCTGGCTGTGATACCGGTTGCAATAGCGGTTCCGCTCTCTTATCTGTTGAAAATGAAAGTTGGATACAGAGTCTATTTTTATCTTTTTCCGGTTTTTTATTTATTGTTAAGTTCATATGGATTTACCGAGGAATTTTCTCCTATACCCCAACTGCATCAAAAAGCTCCCAGAGAAATCAGCAGAGGCTTGATACATAATAAAAACTATCAGTTGGGAACTGTAATTCCCGGACTACAACAAGGCGCTGTACCCCAGGGGCTAAGTTACTCGAATAAATATAATTTGATATTTATTTCCTACTATTTTGACAAGCATATTCCTTCAGTAGTATCGGTCATCGATAAATCCAACAACACAGCCATTGGTACTTTTGCTTTGAAAGAGTCTGTAAGCTCCTTTCACTACGGACATGTCGGCGGGTTAACAGTTAATGATAACTTTGTCTGGGTCTCCTCAAATGAAAAATTATACAAATATAAAATTTCAGATACAATAAAAAGCGCACCATCGAGAGTATTAGTGCCTATTAGTGTAACTGAAACAGAAACGAAAGCTTCTTTTGTGACATATTATCAAAAGGTTTTGTTTGTTGGCGAGTTTGCTTACGGCAGCAAATACAAGACAAAAAATTCGCATCACACAGAGGACAGAAACGGCCTTAAACATTATGCCTGGGTATGTGGGTACAATGTGAACAAAGAGAGGAATGGTGTGAAGTATATCCTTTCAATTCGGCAGAAAGTTCAAGGGATTTGTATCACTGATAAATATATTTTCCTAAGCATATCATACGGGAGAAGGAACAGAAGCATAATTGCAATTTACAAGAACCCTCTTCAAGAGCAGCCACACAGGACAGTAACTTTAGAAAATGGCCTGAAAGCTCCCTTATGGTATTTGGATGGAAAGAACATAATAAGAGAGATTGATTTTCCGCCGATGTCAGAAGGCATTACGATAATCGATGGTAAACTCGCTGTGTTACCGGAATCCGGGGCCGAGAAATATCAAAATGGCGGTTTGGGTCCTTTAGATCATATTATTCTAATTGACTTGGAAGAATATCTTTAGATTTTAGCTATCGGGATAGGAACGCCCATTACTGAGGGGCCTTCCCGAACCACTAATTACCCGGCAGCTTATGCACACGTTTAGGTTGAATACTAAATATCCCAGGGCCACTGTTTTCAAAAACAATTTCTTGTCTGTTACTTTTTGTTTTTCTATAATTGAATGATGAAACCTTTTGAGCAATTTCCTGAAAATACCAGGAGAAACATCCGTTTCGTACTGACAGATATTGACGACACGCTTACACTGGAGGGTCGTCTTCCATCAACCGTCTTTGGAGCGATGGAACGTTTGCGCAAGGCAGATATCAGTGTCATTCCCATTACCGGTCGCCCGGCGGGATGGTGTGACCACATAGCCCGCATGTGGCCTGTGGATGGTGTTGTTGGTGAGAATGGGGCCCTTTATTTCTGGTTTGATGAAAAAGAACGAAAATTGAAAAAACGATTCTTCGATCCTGAAGACGTCAGGGCAGATAAACGCCAGCGCCTGAAGCTAATTGCTGAAGAAATCCTGACCTCAATCCCAGGGACAGCCACGGCGAGTGACCAGCGCTATCGGGAGACAGACCTGGCCATTGACTATTGCGAAGACGTAACACCTTTAGACCGAAAAGCCGTTGAGCGGGTATGTGAAATCTTCAAGAAGCACGGCGCAACCTGCAAGGTCTCATCCATTCATGTCAATGGATGGTTCGGCAATTACGACAAGTTGAAGATGACAGAGATCTTTGTTCAAGAGCAATGGGGCTTGGATCTGAATGAAAACAAAGAACAGTTTCTCTTTTGCGGTGACTCTCCGAATGATGAACCCATGTTCAAGTATTTTCCGTCTTCGGTAGGAGTAAAGAACGTTATTAACTTTGCCGACCGTATGACCCACTTGCCTGCCTTTGTGACCAACAATGAAGGCGGCGCTGGATTTGCTGAGATGGTTGATACTCTCCTTTCCTGACCAAGTTTTGTGCCTTTACTTCAGCCTCGCCTATGTCTTAAGCAATTGCAGAAATTACCCTTATGAGCACTTCCTTGGACGCCTCAAAAAGCCCCACTAAATCGTACCTTTGAGCCGAAGGTGTCCTTTAATCTCACGGCATATCTATCCATGTGAGACTTGGAAAACCCAGATAGGTCCTTTTAACCTGCTTCTGCTAATTCACGCCATTCGGTCGCCCAGAAAAAAACCCTTACCGGCCTCCTTCCTTGTTTGAGCCTGTTCATCAACTCATTCCAAATCAGGATATGTAGACTATAGTCTGTAGACTTATAGCCTGCATTCGAACACAATACCACCCTGATGAAAAACAACGGACCAAAAGCCTCCTGAAGCAGGTCAGTAGAAAAGTTGGGGCTTTACGATGTGAATGTACGGTGGTGCAATAGGGAATTGGTGGACATCTGATCCAAAACCTGACTTTTTCATAAAGGAAAGTCTTGACAGTAGCATGTGATATCTGATATAAAATCTTACAAAATTATCAAATTAAGGAGATTTATTATGCCCCATATAAAGATGAGCGTTACGGTCCCGGAAGATATTCTTAATGAAATTAAAAAAATAGCAGCGAGTAGGGAGACGAAGGTAAGCCATCTGGTTACTGAAGCCCTCGGGGATAAAATTATTAAGGTCAAAGAAGAGGCCTTTGTTTCCCAGATCAATAAGATCCTTGAAGACCCTGAAGTGATCGAAGAGCAGCGCAAGATGGCCGACGACATTGCGAACACTACGAATATAGAGGAGTTACCATGGTAAAGCCGCAACAGGGAGATATCTACTGGGTAAAGTTTGTACGGGCCGGAGATTCGGGTCCATCGGGAAAAAGACCAGCTGTTATCATTCAAAATGATCTTTTAAACATAAGCAACATCCTAACGACTGTCGTTTCACTAATAACCTCCAACAAAAAACTTGGGGAAATCCCTGGGAATGTAAGTTTAAGGAAAGGTATGGGAAATATTCCCAAAACAAGTGTTGTGGTTGTCAGCCAGATGGCTACGGTTGATAAGGCAAGGCTCCTCGAAAAAATAGGAACACTTGATAAGGAAACAATTAAAAAAATTCTTAAAGGATGCCAAATGGTGATCAGTTCCAGTATTTTCTGACTTTGTCAAGCTTTATGCTCACTGGATAGCGAGAATCCCTTTACTTGGTCAATAACTCAAACAACTTAATTCGCAATTTAACCCCCATAACACTGGTAGACCGGGCGCAAGTTGAATCACTGGTGCTGCTTTCCAATGATCAAAAGTTGGGGCTTTACGGTGTGAATGTACAGTGGTGAAATAGTGTGGTAGCTGCGTCCAATCCCTATTCCATTAATCCGTGTTGCTGATATTTTTTATCACATGAATTCAGCTCCATAAAAACCTGACCAATATAGCAGATCTTTGTAACGGACGGCGCTGCTCAATTTGTAACTTTTTTGCCATTGTGCTCAGTTTGACTATGGTTCGAGAGTGCACAAAGGCAACAATCATAAAACGATTGTGGATAGGAGGGCGACGTCCCCTTCGTCACAACAGACGCGCTTATGTGTATAGAGATCGCGGAAAAGCAGGCCACTATATTTGATATCCAACGATTTTCCATTCATGACGGGCCTGGAATTCGCACGACTATATTCTTTAAAGGATGCCCCTTAAGGTGTAGATGGTGCCAGAATCCTGAATCCCATAAGTCTGGCATTGAGATTGCCTTTTATAAAGAGAGGTGCGCTTTCTGTTTTGACTGTAAAGATGTTTGCCCGGAAAACGCAATCCTGGAATCTGAAGGTGATAGAATTGATTTCGATCGCTGTAGTTCGTGTGGACAATGTGTTTCCGCGTGTAAAAATGGTGCCCTCAGATTAGTTGGAGCAACATGGAACGCCCCTACGCTTCTCGATGAAGTATTAAAAGACAAAGATTTCTTTGATGATTCAGAAGGCGGAATAACACTTTCCGGCGGAGAACCCACTGTGTATCATGCATTTTTAAGGGAGTTTCTGCCTCTTGTTAAAAATAAGGGTGTCCATGTCAATATGGAGACCTGCGGGATGGTCAAGTGGAATCATATTACCTCGATCCTGCCCTTTTTGGATCTCATTTTTTACGATCTGAAACTGATGGATTCAAAAGCGCATCAAATGTATACGGGCGTTGATAATACAATGGTCATTAAAAATCTTAGTAATCTGGCCGCAAAATTTTCAAACCTGCAGGCCAGGATGCCCGTAATTCCCACCATAAATGATACCCAAGATAATATCGCTGACATAGTGAGGCTCCTAAAGAAAAACAATCTGAAAACCATACACCTTCTTCCGTACCACAAACTGGGGGAAGCCAAACTGACCAGAATCAAAACAGACCTTGAACCGTTAAACCTGGTAACAGACGATTCAGACTATCTTTTCTCCGCCAAAAAGCTGTTTGAAAACCAGGGCATTTATGCCATTTTATATGATTGAGAAAGGATTTGGCATGTCTCGGGACAGAATAGACCGTCTTAAAAAGGCAGTCCAGACCTCAAGGCCAGGTATTTGCACCGAGAGGGCACTGATCTGGACCCAGTATTTCAAGAATAAAGAGAACCGGAAAAAACACCCCTTTATTCAGATGGCTGAATCGCTCAGTGATGTGCTCAACAAGAAGAGTATTAAAATC
>CP070700.1:474348-478419 GCA_020349865.1 Desulfobacteraceae bacterium | reverse complement strand
GCCGCCTGACCCCATGATGGAACCTGCTTTAGCCAGTGTTTCATAATCAACAGGGGAATCTAAGTAGCCGGCTGGCAAACACCCTCCAGATGGGCCTCCCGTTTGCACGGCCTTAAAGCGTTTACCACGGGCGATTCCCCCTCCAATATCAAAAATAATTTCACGGAGGGTCGTGCCCATTGGAACCTCAACAAGACCACTATTAGTGATCTTCCCAGTGAGGGCGAAGACAGCGGTGCCCTTGCTTTTCTCCGTGCCTATCCTGGCGTACCACTTTGCGCCTTCATCGATTATTATGGGGATGCTTGCTAATGTTTTCACGTTGTTAATGTTGGTAGGCTTGCCCCATAACCCAGACTGAGCGGGGAAAGGAGGGCGGGGGCGAGGCATACCTCGATTGCCCTCAATAGATGCCATTAAGGCTGTCTCCTCACCGCAGACAAAGGCACCAGCGCCTTCCTTGAGGTGGATGTTAAAGCTAAAATCAGAGCCCTGGATGTACTTGCCTATGATTCCACGCTCTTCTGCTTGCTTAATTGCGATATGCAAACGTTTAATGGCTAGCGGATATTCAGCTCTACAATAGATATAGCCTTTGTTGGCTCCGATCGCGTATGCGGCGATAATCATCCCTTCAATGACAGTATGTGGGTCGCCCTCCATGGTGCTTCTGTCCATGAACGCCCCCGGGTCGCCTTCATCAGCGTTGCAAATCATGTATTTCTGATTGCCAGGTGAATTGCGGCAAAACTCCCATTTTTGTCCTGTGGGGAACCCGGCGCCACCCCGTCCTCGCAATCCAGAGCGTTTTATCTCATCTATGACTTGACCTGGAGACATTTGGGATAGCGCTTTCTTCAGTGCCTTATAACCACCTGTGGCGATATAGTCATCAATTGATTCGGGATTAATATGTCCACAATTGCGAAGAATTAGGCGTTTCTGCTTTCTGTAGAAATCTATGTCTCTGTAAGTAGATACGGCTTCGTTAGTTACGGGATCACGATAGAAAAGACGGTCAACATGCTTGCCATTCAGCAGGTGCCTATGGACAATGTCAGAGACATCTTCCACTTTGACATGAGTATAGAAAATGTTTTCTGGTTCAACAATAACAATGGGTCCTTGCTGGCAGAAACCGTGGCATCCTGTAAAATCAACCAAGACATCATACAACCCTGCCGTTTTCACTTCCTGTTCCAGCGCAGCCCTAATGTGCTCAGACTTGGATGACGTACAGCCTGTTCCCTGGCAAATAAAGACAGTACGCTTTTTCCCTACTAAAAACTCTTGTTTCGCTCCTGCCACCATTTATGCTCTCCTTACTCTCTATGCTCAAGGATTTCCCCGACCTTTTTACTGGTCATCTGACCGTAGGTATCATCGTTAATCACCATCGTTGGCGCCAGGGCGCAAGCGCCGATACAAGCTACAGTCTCCAGACCAAATTCGAGGTCTGCGGTGCTCTCACCAGGCCTTATGCCTAATTGCTTTTCTACCTCTCTGAGGATTCGTGCCCCTCCCCTAACATGGCAAGCGGTCCCCCGGCAAACCCGGATCATATACTTTCCCGCCGGTTGAAGCCGGAACTGGGAATAGAATGTGGCTATCCCAAAAACCCTCGCAGCTGACAATCCGGTCAGACGCGCTATCTCGATAAGGGCCTCCTCAGGCAAAAAACCCAGCGCCCCCTGGACTCTCTGAAGCATGGGAATAAGTTCCTCGGCCCGTCCTTCAAATTCCTTCCGGATCTCAGCGAAGAGATCCTCTATCTCTGGCTTACTCTCAATCGACAGTTCTTCATAAGCAGCCTGTTCCATATGGCTCATCCTTCCTTAGCTTAAGTAGAATTTCCAGGAATCCTTACCTTGAAAGAATTGGTCGGTTACCAAGCTTCCCGCTCCAGACGCTTGTAAATGAACGTGAGCTGTTCCTCGTTGAGTTCCCCCACATTTTGTTTGATCCACTTTAAGTCTCCCGAGACAATAGCCGCCTTGGCTCTGCGGGAAAGATTATAGCCATCTAAAGCATCAGATCCCGTTTCCATTAAATCGCGCCAGAAATCGACGTCTTTAGAAGTCCTTTCCAGAACCCGAATCACCTCCTGCTTTTGGATAAGCCTTCCCTTTTCCGTATCAGCAATGAGTTTTTCCATAGAGGCCTCTTTCTTCTTTTTTAGGGCTCCTTGGACGGCTCCCTTAAACTCATCATCGGTGAAGGGCTTGCGTATGTATTCAAAAACTCCTATCTTCACTGAATTGACGGCTGTTGATACGCTTGGGTATCCAGTGATGATAATCGCCTCAGTCTCGGGCTGCCTATCCTTTACCTTTTTGATCACGTCCATGCCGTCCATGTCCGGCAACCGGAGGTCGGCCACCAAAAGGTCAAAGGACTTTTGGCTGAATTTGTCCAGGGCACTCTGACCGGTCATTGCCAGATCCACGCCATAACCCTCTTCTGTAAGGACCATTTCAAGCCCCTTTGCCATGCTGGTTTCGTCCTCCATTACAAGAATCTGGGGCAGTACCTGGGGTTCATTCCCAATGGTTTCTTGCATCATGTTCATGATTATCCCTCCTTGTTTTTCAAAATTATGCAGGAATTTTCATTCCTAATTCCGCGGCAGGCGGGCGTCACATAAAACAGTAAAGTTATTTCCTACCTTGTTTAGAAAATGATGATGAGCAAGTTCAGTGCCAAAAAAGGGCGGAGGTGAATAGAGAGGCAAATGGAAGTATTTTGTAGTTTTATGAGGTGGTTACAAATAAGGAAAAAACCTGAAAGTTTCCTGCGAATGGCAACCCGTATAAAAAATTATACATGCAAAAAGCATTCAAGGACAAGTTCGGGTGTCATTTAAAGGATTTAGGGCTGTATGACTCGACATACGTCCCACGCCGTGGTACTTACTGCCTGTTCCCTACTGCCTACTTCTTACTTTCACGGCGTAGCGAAGCTGACCTATTCCCCGTCATTGGCGTCTTTTGCTGAGAGGTGGTGCTTTTTCATCAGAGAGGAGAAGTTGGGTCTTTGCATTCCGACCTTCTCGGCAGCGTGGGTGATGTTACCGTTACATGCCTTGAGGGCCTTTGTGAGGAAGATCTTTTCTATGTGTCCAAAACGCTCTTCCAGGAGATGGCGCTTGATTACCTTGAGTTCCTCTAAGGTCTCCGGGATCGAATCCCCTCTCCAGGATGGTCTTATTTGCAAGTGATCCCACAGATAGAGGGGGTCGAGAACACCACGGTCTGCCATGATGACAAGCCTTTCGATCACGTTCTTGAGCTGTCTTACATTACCTGGCCATTCATAGTTCATGAGCATCTCCAGAGCATCGTCGGAAAACCCCTCTATCTTTTTCCCCGTCTTCCGGCAGAATAGCCTCAAGAAGTGGTAGGCGACTTTAGGGATGTCGTCTTTCCTCTCACGCAGGGGAGGAAGAAATATAGGAAATACATTCAATCTGTAAAATAGATCATCCCTGAAGCTTCCCTCATCCACCATAGCCTTTAGATCTTTATTGGTGGCCGCAATGATCCGGACATTCGTCTTCTTGATATGGCTTGCACCCACCGGTTTGTATTCATGCGCTTCCAGTACCCGCAAAAGCTTCCCCTGTATCTCAAAACTCAAATTCGCCACGTCGTCCAAAAAGAGTGTTGCACCGTGGGCCACCTCGAAGATGCCTGCCTTATCTTGAACAGCACCTGTAAAGGCTCCTTTTACGTGTCCGAACAGTTCGCTTTCCAGGAGACTGGGAGAAAGGGTGCTGCAGTCCACGGCTACAAATTGCCTGGTAGCCCTCCGGCTGTGGGCATAAATGGATCTGGCAAAAAGTTCCTTTCCCGTTCCACTCTCTCCATAGAGGAGTACCGTGCTGTCTGTTGGGGCAACCTTCTTTATCTGGTCGAATACCCCAAGGATCTTTGGGTTTTCACCGACAATGTTGTTGAAGCCAAACCGATCGAGGAGCTCCTTTCGGAGGGAGAGGTTTTCATCAACAAGGCGCTTTTTCCCGATGGCCCTCTCCACGGCAAGCACGAGTTCATCGTCGGAAAAAGGCTTGGC
>CP070700.1:471607-474248 GCA_020349865.1 Desulfobacteraceae bacterium | reverse complement strand
CCTGGCCTTTCGAGACCAAACCACCATGTGGTCAAGCCCGTAAAAGAGTATGAATCCTATCAAGGCGGAAAGATACACACTGTATTCCGGAAAAGGCAGGTTTCGATGTTCTGTTATCCGAATGAATACCTCTCGGGCGGCTCCCAATTCCGGGAGGAGGTGGATGAACACATAGGCCACGGACACACCGGCACCAAGAGAGAGGGCCTTCCGGTGATGGTGACGTATCCAGGCAGGTTTGTGCAATTTTCCGCCAAAGAGAAATATAGCCATAAATAGAACGGCGGCTGCCAACGTTGCGGTGTTTTCCATTGTCATAGTATATTACAAAATGTTAACTCTAAATACAACAAGCACGATCAGGAACAATCCCAGCAGGGCCACGCCCGAGGCAGCAAAAAGAGGTGTTCTCCAGGGGGAAGAATCGAATTCTTTGCTCAGCTTCTTTAGGGATTTCCAGTAATCTATAACCGCAAATATCAGCGATAGTGTACCAAGACCGATCAAGAACAGGCCGATGTCCCGAGGCCCGGCTTTCCGGAACGTTATCTGGGTTCCATCAGCGGCGACATACTCCAAGAACTTGTAAATCGAAAATCCGAATCCGATCAAGGATAGGCCGGTGCGTAGCCAGGCCATCAGGGAACGGTCGGCGGCCATGATGGTTCGAAACACCGCCAGGTCCGTGCGTTTTTCGGCAAGCACATCACTCAATTTTTTTTCCTGCTGCTCCATTGTTGCCTCCTCTGTGTTTTCAAGAGGTCTCTACACCTTCTTGAAAAAAAATATTTGATCCTTACCTCCGTCTTATCCTGGTTCCTGAGGTTCTTCTACGGAATTTGTTGGTTCGGGGGAACGAACCCCGGGGATTATTAAATCCAAAATACTTGCTGTTCGATTGCCCAGATCGGTTTCAACCCGGGCTTTGAACCAGACGGCTCCGAACACCGGCTCATAGCTGTCTTTGAGTGTTACCGATACCGCCGATCGTCCTTCAAGCACATTGTTTTTGAAGCTGTCCAGTTGGGGCTGGCAGATAATGACAGTCCCCATTTCATGCGTGATTTCTCTGGGCCACCCGGTATCATCCGGGCTTTCGGTCTGAGCCCTGAGAAAGGGGACAAAGCTAAATAAGAGCACTCCAGTAGTTAAGATTGAGATGCTTTTTTTGCTCAAGATTTTATGGTTTCTTCCGTTTTAATTTTGAAGCATTTATAGTGCCGAAAATTGCCATAGATTTTGTATTCATACAGCATAACAAATAGTTCTGGCATTGCGAGTCTATATTATTGGTGTATAGATGTCTATCTGACTTTGGTCCAATCGATTTTATCTATCTAAATGAATAGGTGAGCGTAACGTCTATTCCATAGTCGTTCTTAGAAACGTCTTCGCTTCCCGGACGGCTGTCAAAATGATCGAATACACGCAGGGTGATGAAAAAATCCTAGAAAAGCTCGTAACGCACGCGGCTGTCGAATTCTGCGCGGAGCCGTCCGAAATCCGTGACGCTGGGATAAACAATTAGGCTTAACCTTGAGTCTAATTTTGGATGATCAAATCTGAAGGCTTGAAAGGTCAACCCTCCCAGCAATTCGACGTTGTATTGAGTCTCTTCTGATCCCACGAATTGTTCACGAGTGCCGGCAACGCCTCCAAATAACAACATTTGGCTCGTTTGGATCACATTACGGCCAACCCCTCCACCTAAAGTTGCTCGGAGCTTTAGTCCCAATTCAGAGTTGTCCTGGACCATTGTCAAAAGGTTGGCTTGCCATCGGTTTTTCATCAACCGACTGAGAGCGAGGCTGAGGGAATGAAGTGTTATTGGCTCGGCATCTATCTGTTTGCTTTGATAGGACGAGCCTTCGGCCTTGGTTTCCCATTTAACGGTGCGGTAAGCCACCTCGGTTCCCAAAATCCAAATTGTCAACTGGTTAGCCTTCTCCAAACTGAGGCCGAGATCTATATAACCTTTAAAACGCTCCTTGAAAAAGTGATAAGAACTTGCTTTTTGATAAGGGGGGTATAGGAGAAATGGGGTTGTTTGTCAAGAAAAATAAGTGAGGAGTTTCCGGAGTTTTGATTTCAGCGATTGTCACCAGAAGCTGAAGCAGAGCTGAAAATCCTCGGTTTTACCCCTTTTGGCCTTGAGGCCCGTTTTATCAGGGAAAAAGAGATTATACAGGCCATCAGCTATGGCGTAATTGAAAAACGAAGGAACCCCGAAAAACCGCTTAGAAACCAAAAATATCCGCTCCACCAGCAACTTCAGCTTCAGGTTCTGACCCAGGTATACAGCGGCAAAATAACTCACCGCAAGCACTAAAACCACCATATTCCTGATCCCGATATAGCTTCGTACCCTCAGATCCTCAAGATTGTAGCTCTGCTTAATGTATCGGAAGGATTCATCACACTTCCAACGGGTTAGATAGATCTCCACGATCCGCCAAATACTCTCCTTGACCCGCAGGTTGATTCGACAGGTGGTCAAAAGCATCATAGAGTCCCGACCCAATCCCTTTACCACCACCATAAATAGCCTCTCTCCCCTGCCAGGAAGCTTCACCGAAACAGCACCATACCGAACGGTCCTGACCTTCTCCTTGCCCTCCTCATAGGTGATCAAGGTGGCCTT
>CP070700.1:457949-471507 GCA_020349865.1 Desulfobacteraceae bacterium | reverse complement strand
TCGATGAATTCTTACCTGCATATGATGTAAATGAACGGCATCACATTGATGTTCATGCACCGGCGGAGAAAGTATACCAGGTGGTGCAATCTCTTGACTTTAGAGATTCCCGAATAGTCAAATGGCTGTTTCGTTTACGCGGAATTCCCGAATATGCGCTTACACTCGATGGTTTGCTTGAATTGGGGTTCGTTATTCTTGGAGAGACGCCAAATCAAGAGATTGTAATTGGATTGGTTGGACGTTTCTGGACCCGCGCGGTCGATATCCAACATTTGGATCCGGGAACTTTTCGGAACTTTGACAGGAAAGGCTTTGCCAAGGCCATAGCGAATATATCTCTGTCCCGACAGACCGATACGATAACTCGCGTTACTACCGAGACGAGAGTCCACTGCATAGGCAACTCAAGCAGACGCTATTTCCGGCTCTATTGGTTCTTAATCAGCCCGTTTAGTGCCTGGATTCGCAGAGAATGGTTGCGCATTATAAAACGGCGGGTGGAAATGGAGGAGTAAATGAAGCGATTAATTTTTGTTATTTCGTTGGTTACAGGGTTGACCTTGGTTATGGGATCTTTGAATAAATCATTTGCAGGTAATTTCATGGATGAAGCAGACGTTTTATATGCGCAAAGGGGGACCGGATTTAACACAGAGACACTGCTTGCAGACAATAACAATATTGACAAAGCAATTGTGCTCTACAAAAAAGTCGTTGAAACCACATCTGGGTCTCAAAAACAGGAAGCCATATGGAAATTAATCCGCGCCTATCACTTTAAAGGCTATTATGCGACATCTGACAGTGAAACCAAGAAAAAAATCTATGACCTGGGAAAGGACATAGGCCCTGTAGGACTAAAGGAATTTTCCGAATCTGTTGGGATTCATTTATGGGTGGCCATCATCTGGGGCGTTTGGGGAGAAGAGTATGGGATTTTTCAGGCTGCACGACAAGGGGTCGCAAAAAAGATGCGATACCATTGTGAAAAAGTCATCGAACTTGATGAATATTTTGATGAAGCTGCCGGTTATCGCATATTTGGGAGGCTCCATTATAAGGCGCCTAAAATACCTTTTATCTTAGGATGGCCATCAAACGATGAAGCAATAAAGTTGTTTGAAAAGGCGTATAGAATAGCACCCCAAAACCTGTTTACAAAACAGTATTTAGCTGAAGCTCTTTACAAGAAGGGGCAAAAGGAACGGGCAATAGGTTTAATGAAACAGATCCTGAAAGCAGACCGTATTGTGGAAGGTGTTGCTGAGGATGCTGTTATAAAAAATAAGGTCGCCGCAACATTAAAAAAATGGCAAAAGACCGGGCAGGAGATGCATGATAGATAACTTACCCGTTACCATCGGACCTGCCAGCAAACCTATCTTATTCCCTCAGCCGATATTATGACTTCAATAGTTTTAACCATCTCGCCTTTTTACATTTTTTTACATTTCTTTTGCATTCTTTTACAACCCTAAAAAACATTCTTTACAACTTCCTGTTATTCTACCCCCCACATTAAACGAAAAAACCATATACCATCAAATGAAAGGGAACGAAATCTTTCTGTAAATTATTATCAGAAAAATTACGAAGGAGGGTAAGATCATGAAGAACATAACAAGAAGAGAGTTTGTTGTTGAGAGCGCACTGTTGACGGGAGGGGCTATCGGCTTGATAGCATTAGGCAATGGAGTGTTGTCTCCCCAACCGGTCCGGGCTGCAAAAGTCAGTTTTCCCGCATCAAGCTGTGGAGTTGAAAAAGAAAAGGGCTGCAGAGTCTTAATCGCCTATGCCAGTTGTTGCGGGTCTACGGGCGAGGTTGCAGAGGCCATCGGGCAGGTGATGTGCGACAGTGGAACGGCTGTAGACGTTCGCCTTGCGGAAAACGTAAGGGACTTGTCTTCATATCAAGCAGCGATTATTGGCAGTGCTATTCACAGCAGTAAGTGGTTGCCCGAGGCCATGAGGTTTGTGGAAGATAACCAAAAGGTGCTGAGCCAGATGCCCGTGGCCTACTTTCTTACGTGTCTAACTTTGTACAAATCAAACGACACAACCCGACGCATAGCGGGATCCTATTTAGACCCGGTGCTTGATGCGGTCCCACAGGTTAAGCCGGTGGACATGGGGTTCTTTGCGGGAGTTCTGGACTATGGCAAGCTCTCCATTATGGTGCGGATGATTATGAAGTCGAAAATAAAGAAAAAGGGAGTGCCGGAAGGCGACCATCGCAATTGGGATGCCATCCGCTCCTGGGCCGAAGGCGTGAGTTCAAAGATTTTAAGTGTTTAGGGAAGACTGCAATAATATTATGGAGGTAACTGACAATGAGAACACTAAAAACGCATTTTTGGAAAATTAATGCCGTTGTCCTTTTTTGCTCGCTTTTTGCTACGATAATTCATGCATTATGGACGCCTTTATATGATTATAATGGTCCTAAAAGTTTTATTATTGAATGTGGTGTATTTCAACCAGCAGTCATAGTTCTTTTTTTTATAACTTTTTGGGCGTTGGCACTTGTTTTTGTCTTCATTCAGGACAAATTGCCCGGAAAAAAATTATTAAAAGGTCTTCGCTACGGGGCTTCATTTGTCGTATTATGGCTTATTGGCATGTTTGAAATGAGCATTGCTTTTGGCTCTCCCCTGAAACATAATGGATAAACCGATGCGTACGATAATGTTCAAAGGCATGTGTTTCGTCTTTATGATACGGGATCTTTTTCGTCCACGAAAGAATATACTTATGGAAGCGGGAATAAAGCCGGGCGATCATGTGCTCGACTACGGCTGTGGTCCGGGCGGTTATGTGGTCCCTGCCTCGGAAATGGTGGGGAAATCAGGGAGGGTCTATGCATTGGACATCAATCCCCTCGCAGTCAAGAGGGTTCAAAAAATCGCCTCCAAAAACCAGCTTGCAAATGTGGAGACGATCTGCTCCGATTGCAAAACCGGATTGCAGGATAACAGCCTGGATATTATTTTGTTATATGACACCTTTCACAACCTTAGTGATCCAAACGCGGTACTGAAAGAGTTACATCGTGTGTTGAAGCCAAACGGAATACTGTCCTTTAGTGATCATCATATGAAAGAAAATGATATCATATCCAAGTTTACAGAAGGGGGGCTTTTTGGGCTTTCAAAAAAGGGGAAAAGAACTTATAGTTTTTTGGAAAAAGAGTAACTTGATGGTTTCGCAAAAAGTCCCCACTGATGTCATTGCGAGCGAAGCGAAGCAATCTCAGTTGGTGTAATTGGTTGAAATCAGGAGATTGCTGAGCCTGTTCCGAGCAAAGTATTTCTAAGAAAAAGCAATCCATTGGACAACGAGATTGGTTCGGCTTCCTTGGTCAGCCTCGCAATGACAGGCGAGACATATCGCACATCGCAATGACCGGTTATATGGCTTTTTACGAGAACATCATCACTGGGTTATCGCGCCATGACACGTCGCCTTTTTATCAAGAAACTTCTTACAGGGAGCAAAATGGCTTTCATGTTTTGTCTTCTTCCCACTGCTTCATGTCTTAAATCAGCCAATGCCCGGCAAAAGGAAAATGCTATCGAAACTCAACCTCATAGTCTCAGCCTCAGGGAAATCGCCCTCAAAAAAATTCATCATGGTAATGACCATTTTGTAAACCCCTTTAGTAGTGTGGATTTCAGAAATCCTTGGCAGATGATAAAGTGGAAGCTCTTTTCCGGAAACCATTTCAAGGCCTTTTACAATGAGGAGCGTGTGAGCCCTGTCTCTATTGATTGGGAACCCATAAATCGCAGCAAGGGCCTTTCTGTCACCTTTATCAAGCATGCCAGTGTGATGATAAAGGATGTTGATACCTATATCTTAGTGGATCCGGTTTTTTTCGGCCTCTCCTTGCTGTTTAAGGATTTTACCCCTCTTGCCTTTGACATAAAAGATATGCCCCTGCCTGATCATGTCCTGATCACACACGGACATTACGACCACCTGGATAAGCCTTCCCTTGCTGCTCTCGGAAAAAAAACCCATGTAATTACGCCGCTGGGTTACCATAAAGTTTTTAATGGCCTGGAAATAAATCTACGCACCCAGATGGACTGGTTTGATACCTTTAAGGACGCCAAACTGGAAATCACGCTGCTTCCTTGCAATCACTGGACCATGAGGAACCCCTTAGTTGGACCCAACCGGTCTTTATGGGGCTCATTCCTGGTCAAGACCGCCAATGGAACCACTATCTTCATTTCCGGAGATACCGCTTATTTTGAGGGTTTCCGTGAGATCGGTGAAGAATACTCCATTGACCTTGCTGTATTCAACTTAGGGGCCTATGAACCGCGCTGGTTCATGGCTACAAGTCACATAAACCCCCGTGAAACGGTGCGGGCCTTTCGGGAACTTCGCGCCAGGCAACTCCTCATTGTTCACTGGGGAACTTTTCGTTTAGGCGACGAGCCGGTTCATTTTCCGCCCATTGATCTCCGGAGAGAATTAGAAAAGGAGGGGCTTTTGGATCGTCTTGTAGACTTAAAACATGGAGAAACTCTTTATTGCGCCTGAGAAAGTATTTAGCCAGTCCGTAGACCTATTCTACTTTTGGTGCAATGATAATATTGACCCGCCTGTTCTGGGCACGTCCTTCCGCTGTTTCATTGCTGGCAATTGGCTCATAAAAGGAACGGCCCACGGCCTCCAGGTTTGCAGGATCAAGGCCCAGTTCATTTTGCAAATGATTTACCACTGAGGCGGCACGGGCGGCAGAAAGCTCCCAGTTTGACGGGAACTTGTATCGATACTCTGGCAGAATAGGGATATTGTCAGTATGTCCTACGATCCGGATTTGCTTGCCCTGAACATTTCTCAGTGTCTTACCGATTTTCCCTAAGACCTCTCTCCCCGTGGGACTGATTTTCGCCTTACCAAATTCAAAGACAATGCGATCCACAAAAGTGACGGAGATCTTTTCTTCAAATGTCTTGATGGCCACCTCCTGATTTTCAATCTGCTTTTTGAGATCGGAGACAAGCTCCTCATACGTGGATTTCAACTGGCCGATCTTGGTCTCGGCCGTGTACTTTTCTCCTTTAAGCTCAGAGAGATGACGTTGAAGGCCTTGCATCAGATCCTTGCCTTTCGCAATTTCATCCTCAAGGTAAGTAATCCTGGATTGAGCGCTTGTAAGCTTTTCCCGGAACCCTTTTGCCAAGGTATCCCTGGATGACAGTTCAGTCTCAAGGGCAGCCTTAATCTTTTTTTCTTCCTCAAATTGCTTTTCTAAATCAAGGAGCTTCTCTTCATATTCTGAAAGCCTTTGATCCTTCATACTTATGGAATTTTCAAGTTTGGAAATGCGCTCTCTGGCACCCTCCAAGTCCTTGAGATTGGCGTCATATGTCGATTTCAACTGTTCCATCTGTGTATCGGCCGTAGCCTTTACGGCTTTGAGGTCAGAGAGATGACGCTGAAGGCCTTGCATCACATTATTGCCTTTCGCCATTTCCTCCTCCAGGTAAGTGATCCTTGACTGAGCGCTCACAAGCTTTTCCCGGAGCTCTTTTGCCAAGGTATCCCTGGATGACAGTTCAGTCCTAAGCGCCTCATTAGTCTTTTTTTCCTCGTCAAACTGCTTTGTTAAATTCTGGAGCTTCTCCTTAAACACTGAAAGTCCTTGGTCCTTCATGCTTATCGCATTCTCAAGTTCTACAGCGCGTTCTTTGGCATTTTGCAATTCCCTTAAGTGTTCGGTATTCTCCTTTATTTTATCGTTAAGTGCAGCAATTTCTTGGTTTAATTGAGTAACTTTTTCAGTTGATTCAGACAGCTTTTGCTCACTATTGAGGAGGCCATCCTTTGTATCAGAATACTTCCCATAAAGGATTAATCCGGAGATGATTGCTGCAGCCAGGACCAGTGACAACACTATAGTGGCGATATTTTTCATTGTTACCTCCTGTTCTTTAAATGATTTTTAATCAATACGAGGTATACATTTGCCGGTCTTTCTGAAGAATCCGCCAGTCACCTGATTTCTAATATGTTATAATAACACATATTGCTTTGGGCTTCAATTAAGAAGCAAGCTCGCCTTTTCTATGGTGGCCCCGACAAGGTCACTCATCTTGTGGAGCAGTACATAGTCTTCCTTTCGGAATCCGTCATAAAATCCCCGAGGTGATTCCAAGTATATTCCACCGCGGATGTGTGCGTTTTTGAACATCGGCACGCACAGTGCAGATCTGACTTGCCATGAATCTGTCTTCTCTGATTGCTCAACCGGTGTTTCATAAAATGTGTTGGATACCTTAATGGCTTTGCGATCCCTTTTAACCCGGTTCAGTAGAACATTACTATATTGGAAGGCCCCACTTAACTGGCCCCGCCTTGATCTGGCTATGAGCTGTCTTATTTGCTCGTGTTTGTCCTCAAACAGGACAATCGCAGCTCGATCAACCCTTGGCAGGATATCGAAAATATGTCCTAAGATCTTCTCAAGAATTTCATTTACATCTAATGTTTTTTTCAAAAGATCTGAGGTATTTTCAATGAACTCCAAATTCTCGCTTGATAGGGATCGCCGTTCTGTTTCTTTGGGCATTAGCTGTCTTTCATCTATTTCTACTTCGGGGAGCTGGATTCCCGATCCGCTTGTTTTCGGCAAGGCCTCAACCGTAGGAGTTCCACCAAAATTCAGAAAGGTTTTTCCTATGGTAACGGTATCGTTTTCGTCTACCGGCACGGCTTGGCCTGGCTCAATACGATCACCGTTAACATACGTCCCGTTGGTGCTGTTCAAATCCTCGATAAGGAATATCTTTCCCTCTCGCAGAATCTTCAGGTGTTTTCGGGAAACCGTAAAATCCTTAACTTGAATATCGCTTAACTTGGACCTGCCAATAAACACGGTTTTCTCGTCAAGGTCAAAGGTTAGCGCTTTTTCGGCGCCTTCATCTCTAATGTGTATTTTAGGCATAAGCTTTACCTCGTCTTGCGTTACGGTTTATAAAACATGAGTCTTAAAGCGGAATCCCTGGTTGCCGCTTTTGTTATACAAAAACTGCCTTAATGAACTTTTTTTCACCATTCCGCTTGGTTTCAAAGAATTCATGGGTTCTTTCTGCCTTTTCCATTTGCTCCGCTCGATATTCAAATGAATCCTTTAGTTGCAAGAACTATGCAAAAAATTAATAGAAAAAACTACTTTGTCAATTATATTAAAAATCAACAAGTTATACACATCTCTTTTAAATGTTACGGCTGTTATATTGAAATGTGGAAAAATATTTCCAGCCATAAAATTATACTTGTTGGTAAAGTTTTACACACAGGTATGAGATAAGCAATGAAGATGATCGTTTATTAATCATCGTAATATCGATTTTTCTTGATTTGCGAACACTTTTTTCTTAACTTAACAATAATTAAAGGTCTTTAAATAAATATAATTTATATTTTTAAATGCCTATGCGCTTTAGTCCTAATCTAAATTATCCAACTATTTGATGATCTCTTGGATCGAAACACTATAAAAAATGTAGATACTGTGTGGTCATAACGCATCAAGATGACCTAAAGAGCACGGTTCTAGGTATTTCTAGGTGCCATGATAAGCTGCGTGAAACAAAAAAGCCGGAATTTATGCCCTCCTCATAATCGAAGAACGAGATAGCGGGAGATTTATCAAAAAGAGAATCAAAGGTATTTTCAAAGCCTGAAGTTAGGAGCCAAATGCATAGGCATTTAATTTTATTAATAAATTTATGTTGTAATTTAACCATACTTTAACTCCTTTTAACTCTTTTATATGCCTTTTAACACATGCAAAAGCACAAAACAAGATGTACCAATGTAGTCTATATCTTAAACTACTTCATTGGGCTCCCCGAT
Organism: Desulfobacteraceae bacterium; assembly: GCA_020349865.1. The sequence continues at coordinate 463,629 of CP070700.1, read as the reverse complement.
ATCGCAACTGACCTTGATCGAGGGCTTTCCATCACTAAACAGATTCTTGACTATGCCAAAATTAATAATCTGAGGCCAGGTGATAGCCGTGTTGACCTGGTTCCTATGATCGAACAGTACCTCCGGAGGTATAAACAAGACTTTGACCGAAATGGTATTAGATATTCGGTGAACGGAGTTGCAGAGGCTGTTATACGTGCTGATAAAGTTCACCTCAATTCTATCTTCAACAACCTTGTCCTAAACGCCATGGATGTCTTTGAGGGATATGATGTTGAAAGGCAAAAAGAAATAAGAGTACTGATTGAAGAAAAGAACGGTGAAAAGGGGCACTATGTTGTTATCAATGTCTCAGACAATGGTCCCGGAATATCTGGAAAATATATGAGCGAAATCTTTGAGCCATTTTTTTCAACCAAACAAAAATCGGGTTCAGGTTTGGGCCTGTTTATTGCCAAAAAACTAATCCAACTCTACAAAGGCCAGATTAGCGCAGAATCAAAAGAAGGTGACGGGACGACTTTTACTGAAATCTTGCCGGAGCATCACAATGAATGATTTTGAAGAATTTTCAACGGTCTTTAAACAGCAGGAAGACCGTGAGGATGAACATGACAGGCCAGCTGTCCTCGTGATAGACGATGATTCCTCCATCAGGCGAGGGCTAAGGAAATTACTTGAAAAGGAGTATAAGGTATTAACGGCGGAAAACGGAGAGGAAGGATTGCAACTGTTATCCCGTGAGATCCATTGTGTCATATTGGACGTGAAGATGAAAAACCCAGATGGATTCACTCTCTATCCAAGGCTTAAACAGAATAATCCTGGCGTGCCAATTATCTTCTATACGGCCTTCCAATCAGAACATGATCTTCAGGAAGTTATCAACGAATATTGCCCCTTCGCATACCTCGAAAAAGGGAAAAACATCTTTTTTCTTAAAAAATTCATTGATAAGGCAGTGAATCAATATAGCCTGATCCTGAAGAACGAAGAGTTTAAAAAGAGACTTGAAAGGAGTGAGGCAACAGGTCGATCACTCTTGAATGCCGTTACCGATTCAATGACGTTGATCGACAGCCAAGGCCGAATCCTTGCCCTGAACCAGGCCGCTGTCCATCGTTTCGGAAAGAAGAGGGACGAGCTTATGGGCATGAATCTCTATGAACTACTGCCTCCCCGTAGTGCTAAACAGCTAAAACTCGGTGTTGATAAAGTAATTGACTCGCGGAAACCGGTAAGTTTTGAATACAGATGTGTAGGACATATTTTTGATAAAACGCTCTATCCTGTCCTTGATAGAAAGAGAAAGGTCGTGGGGACCGCCGTTTATGCCAGGGATATTACAAGACATAGACTTGCTGAGAACCAATTTCGTCTGTTAGTAGAAACAATGAGCGATGGGTTGGTAGTAACAGACAAGGATGGTATTATCACCTATGCAAATAGAAAATTCGGTGAAATGACCGGGTATTCAACTGATGAGATCATTGGCCGGCAGGCAACCGATTTTCTTAATACTGCAAACAAAGATATATTGCAGCAACATGCCGTAATCCATGGAGCGAAAGGGCCCGGATCCTATGAAACAGATGTTATTTCAAAGCATGGAAGGAAGGTTACGACTATTATGTCACCGAAACCTAATGTTGACTCTGAGGGAAATTTTCTGGGTAGCTTTGCGGTACTCACCGACATATCCAGGTTAAAACAAACCGAGAATACCCTTAGAAAAAGCCAGGAAGATTTGGAGCGAAAGAAAAATAATTTTGAGGAGCTTAATACCGCATTGCGGGTCTTGCTTAAAAAGAAAGAAGAAGACAAAACAAAGATCGAAGAGAAAGTATTTTCAAACACAAAGAAACTGATTGAGCCATATCTTGAGAAATTGAAAAAAAGCAGATTGAATGAAAACCAAAAGGCCTATGTCGATATCCTGGAATCAAACCTCAATGACATTATCTCACCATTTGCAATCAGGCTGGACAACAAATATGTAAAGCTTACCCCGGCAGAGATCCATGTGGCAAATTTTGTAAGGCAAGGAGTGAAATCAAAACAAATTGCACACATTTTGAATATCTCTAAAAGAACGGTTGACGGTCACAGGGCCAATATCAGGAAAAAACTCGAAATAACCAATAAAAATTCCAACCTCAGAAGCTGCCTCTCAATAATTCATAATACCTATTTTTTATAGGTATTATATCGGTATTAAAACAGCATTGACTATTATCGTGATTTTGCTTTATCAAGAGTGTGTTACATTTCGCTCAAGGGGTTGAAACCGTGAACACTTATCTCACCACAATTGGAATGGTGGAATATTGGAACGATGGAAACCGGGAAACAAGCGTTGCAGCAAGGATTTTCAAGTTGCAGGAGGAGACTACTGCACAATCTGGGTTTAAGGGCAATTGGAGGATTTGCTCATGGCCGGAAAACCAGCCTATGAAAAATTGGAACAAAGGGTCAAGGAATTAGCAGATGAATCCGTTGATCGTGCGGCGACCGTGGAGTCTTTGCAGGTATCCCTTGAAAAGTACCGTGTGGTGTTTGAGACAGCCAAAGACGCCATATTTTTGACTGACGAGACGGGGAGGTTCGTCGATGTCAACCAGGCTGCCTGTGAATCCCTGGGTTACAGCAAAGAAGAGTTGTTACAACTGAGCATCAGGGAGCTTGACGCCAATCAAAGGGGATATGATGAATTCGTTAAGGTGCGCGATGAACTAGTCGAGAAAGTAACATTCGAAGTGAATCTGCGAAAGAAAGACGGGACCCTCCTGCCCGTTGAGATAACCGGGAGCTTTTTCGACTGCCAGAGAGAACGGATAGGCGTAGCAATTGCCCGTAACATAACCAAGCGCAAGCAGGCTGAGGAGATGTTGCAAAAGGCTCATTATGAACTGGAACGCCGGGTGGAGGGCCGTACTGCGGAGCTGGCCACTGCAAACGAAGAACTTAAGCAGGAAATCAGCGAGCGCATGCTGGTAGAGGAGGCACTAAGACAAAGAAAGAAGGAGTTAAAGAGTAAAACGAAGAGCCTGGAAGAGACAAATACCGCCTTGAGATTCTTACTGAACAGAAAGGATGAGGATAAGACAGAGCTTGAAGAAAAAGTGTTATCCAATGTGAGGGAACTGGTCATTCCTTTTCTGGAAAAGGTGAAGAAAAGCCAACCGAATCCCAAACAAGTTTCCTACATAGACATCCTTGAGTTAAATCTAAATGACATTATCTCCCCATTTTTGCGAAACTTTTCTGCTAAATATGAAAGCCTTACGCCCACAGAGATCCAGATAGCGCATCTTGTAAGGCATGGAGTACGTTCAAAAAAAATTGCAAGTCTTTTGGATCTCTCTAAAAGAACCATTGACGCTCACAGGGGCAATATCCGGAAAAAACTTAAGATAAAAAACAAAAAGTCTAACCTCAGAAGCTACCTCTTAACCATTCGTTAATACCTATTTTGTCTAGGTATTTTATCCGTATTAAAGCAGCATTGACTATCTTTGCGATTTCTCCATTATAGACATAGGTAGAAAAGCACGTTTTCTGAATGTAATTGTGATGTACTCGTAAAAGTCATTTCACCTGTCCATCATGGGTCCTAAGGAAAAGAAAAAAAGCGATTCCACGGTTTCACCGACACAGAAGATGATCTGCATTGTAGGCCCCGTCAGGAGTAACAACTCATTGCTGGCCGTCTTTTTGGAGCGTGAGATTGGAGCGAAGTGCCAGGTCCTTGAGAGTTTGGGTGATATTCCCAAGAGAGACGATGAAAATACTGAACAGGCCACTCTTGTGCTGTGGGACTGTTTTGGGAAAAACGTGGAAAACTGTTTTATCGAATACCGAGTAAATGAGAATGGAATAATCCGAGAAGACTTCCTGGTTCTTTTTAATATATCCTCAGGACTGGGATTTGAAAAGAGGATTATGGACTGTGGAGTACACGGGTTTTTCTATATCCATGATTCCCTGGAGCAGATGGCAAAAGGGGTCCGTGCAATTTTTAACGGGGAATTATGGATTTCAAGGAAGATTATGGCTGAGTCCTAAAAAAGAACAATCATTATCCTATCCAAAGAAAGGATTATTCAGTGCTTACTCCCAGAGAGGTGGAGATTCTCACCATGATAGCTACCGGGGCCACTAATGCAAACATTGCCGAGAAACTATACGTCAGTCCTCATACGGTGAAAACCCACATCTAAAATATTTTTAAAAAGATCAACGTGCCAAATCGCCTTCAGGCATCACTCTGGGCCGCCAAGAATCTTTGAAAACAGAGGAATAGAGAACTTTCCACGGTCGCCTAAGACTTTTTTCTTATTTTTATTCCCACTCAAAATAAGACCAAAAATCATACATCCTACCTATTGTTTTTTCCTTTCAGGTTTACATTATTACTCAAATGATTTTCACAGTCAACTTCGGGCCAAAGTGGCCAAAGTGGCCCGTTTACCTCTAATCTTTGTCATACGGACACACTATGAAAGAGCGAAGACAGCTTGAGCGATTCCAACTCAGATTACCCGCCGAAATTGAAGTGGCTTCCCGGGTCCCTGGCTTAGAAAAAGAAAAACTCAGCTTGCAGACCGAAAATATATGTTCCGGTGGTGCCTTTTTCTACACCCTGAGCCTCTTTCCCGAAGGGACACAGGTCAGGATTGCTATGCGCCTTAATTTTCGCAGGCTGAGAAACATAGAAAAAAGGTGCCCTCTTATAAATGTCAGTGGTAGCGTGCTTCGATCAGAACCCGCGGGAATGGCCATACGGTTTGACAAGGGATACGAGATTACTTTGTAATCTAATGCATAAGTACCACCTGCCCACCCTTTTTTAATAATTTCTTCTTACTCCCTGAAGTGAACCCCATGGATTGCACAAAATGTAATTGAGTGTTAGACAGGATCAATGCCCCGAATGAGGCAGAAAGGATCTTGTCATGAGATACAGAAAGTTCACCCCTGAATTTAAAAGATCAATTGTGGAGCAATTGCTCAGTGAGACAGCCGGCCCAGCCGAACTATGCAGGCGCTATAACCTTTCTTCAGGGCAGCTTTATACCTGGAAGAAACAGTATGCAAATGGCAAACTGGATCCAGAACCTTCCAGAGAAGCCGAACTGGCAGCTCGTGTCCGGGAGCTGGAGCGCCTACTGGGTAAGGTCACCCTTGAGAATGAGTTTTTAAAAAAAGCTTTCAGGAACAGCCTCAAACAAACCGAGAAAAAAGAAAGTTCATTGCCAAAAGCCGCCCCCTTATCCAAAGTATTGAAAGGGGGTGTGAACTAATGCAATTGCCAAGAAGAAGCTACTACTATAAACCGAAGGATAAACCTTCCGATGAAGCCCTTATATCACGCATGGAAGACATCTGCCTTGAGTTTCCCAGATATGGATACCGCAGGGTTACCAAACAGCTTAAACGCGAAGGATGGATCGTAAACCACAAGAAGGTTGCCCGAATCATGTGTGAGAAGGGTTGGTCATGTCGGCCCAGAGAGAAAAAATGGACATTAACAACTGACGGCAACCACGGGTTCCAAGTATATCCAAACCTCATTAAACAACAGGTAATTAACGGCCTTAACCAGGTTTGGGTGGCTGATATAACCTACATCCATATCCTGGCATGCTTCATCTATCTGGCGGTCATCCTAGACGTTTAT
>CP070700.1:454656-457849 GCA_020349865.1 Desulfobacteraceae bacterium | reverse complement strand
GGAGGGGTCGGTTATGATATCAACTGCGGCTGCAGGCTCATGACCACCCTGCTTAGGGCTGATGAAATCCGGCCTCTGATGAAAGACTTGGTCTCGGCCTTGTTCAAAGATATTCCGAGTGGCGTAGGATCCACAAGTTCGATTCATCTTTCCAAAAGCGATGAAGCTAAGGTAGCTGTTCAAGGGGCCGCCTGGGCCGTGAAAAAAGGACTCGGTACCACCGAAGACCTGGAGAGAACAGAGGACCGCGGGGTTATGGATGGAGCAGATCCATCGGTCCTGAGTGATCGAGCCCTTAAAAGAGGCAAGAACCAGTTGGGGACCCTCGGCTCAGGGAATCATTTTCTCGAAGTCCAGATGGTCGATCAGATTTATGACTCGGAAAAGGCCCATGCTTACAATCTTTTTAAAGGTCAGGCCACCATACTTATTCATTCCGGCTCACGTGGTTTTGGCCATCAGATATGCGATGACTTTCTGAAAGAGATGGGCAAGCAGACCTTTCAAGAATCCTTTAAGCTACCTGACAGGCAACTTGCCTGTGCCCATCTGAAGTCTGACCAGGGAAGACGCTATCTCGCAGCCATGGCGTGTGCGGCCAATTATGCCTGGGCCAACAGGCAGATCCTGATGCACTGGACCCAGGAGACACTCCATAAGGTGCTTTCTATCAGCCCGAGGGAATTGGGTATGAAGCTCCTTTACGATGTGTGTCATAATATCGCCAAAAAAGAGCTGCACTTAGTGGATGGATCCCACATCATGCTCTGCGTGCATAGAAAAGGAGCGACCCGAGCCCTACCACCGGGACATCCCCTTCTACCCCAAATCTATCGCAATGTGGGCCAGCCTGTATTGATCCCCGGTGATATGGGCACCCACTCCTATGTGCTTGCAGGAGCCGAGGAAGCAATGATTCAAAGTTTTGGCTCGAGTTGTCACGGCGCCGGCCGGGTCTTGAGTCGTTCCAAGGCAGTAAAAATGGCAAAAGGCCGAGCAATACATCGCGAGTTAGAGGATAAAGGAGTTTTCGTGCAATCCAGGGGTAAAAGAACCCTTAAGGAGGAGATGCCGGAGGCCTATAAGGACGTATCCCAGGTGGTTGAAGTAGTCCATAAAGCCGGCCTGGCTCAAAAGGTTGCCCGTCTCAGGCCCCTTGGTGTCATAAAGGGCTGAAAGTCCTGTGGCGTCTAACTCAGCCAAAAGACCTTCTCTGAACTTTTGTTGTATCTTTATCAAAGTATCATATCGCGGTCAACCAAAAAGGATGTAGAATCAGACTAAGCTGCTTTTAATGTTTTTTTGCGACCAATCAACGATTTCATCAAAGGTTGTACCCTTAGGGAAGAATTCCATCACACCCATCTCCCGGATCCGGGGAATATCATCATCATCCAAAAAACCACCCGCTGTGACCGATATATGATCAGATTTTTGTAGCTTGAGCAGCCGTATAATCTCCTCAAAGGCCTGAATATCGGCTCCTGGCAAAGTGGTAATTCCTATATGATCTACTGATTCTTGGAGTGCCGAATTTACAATGGATTCAGGATGCTGAAGTTCTGTGTAAATTACCTCAAAGCCTGCTTCACTAAGATTCTTGGCCAGATTCAGCATTGCCTCCTTGTGTCCCTCACCTAACTTCCCCAAGAGTATTCTGCCCTTTCTTGCATTCATACTATGCTCCCAGAAAAAAAGAATGAATATATCCTTAACAAATAAAAGTTCATCAAACTCTTTACGCACTATAGTCAAAACCCTGCCAGAAGGCAATGACCTGGGTTTTCAAGCTCGACTTTTGGCTTGCCTCCAATATGATGTTTTGCTAAATAGAGGCAACCCTTGAGTTGTAGAAGCAAGGAAAAAGTATTGGAAACGAACTCTAAAACAGCATCCGTGATCCTCGCCGCTGGCAGAGGAAGCCGTATGAAGAAATTTGACGGCAATAAAACCCTTCTGCCTCTGGTCTCCGAAGACTCCCCCTACAAAGGCAGTCACCCTATCCTTTTACAGATACTGGAAAGTTTGCCTCACGGACCAAAAGCGCTGGTTGTTAATTACGAGAAGAAAGCGGTGATGGATGCCACCCAGGATCTCCGCCTCAACTATTGCGAACAGCCCGAACTCAACGGAACCGGGGGAGGTCTGCTTGCAGCCCGCCCATTCCTTGAGAGACAGGATTGTGATCAACTCATCATAACCATGGGTGATGTTCCTTTTGTAAAAGAGGCCACGTATAGGGCACTGGTTAAAAAGTTGAGAGACAATAGCATGGTGGTTCTTGGCTTTCAACCGGAATCCAAAAAACAATATGGGGTACTGGAGATCAAAGGATCCCAGGTATGCAAAATAATCGAATGGAAATACTGGAGAAAATACCCTGAAGAGAAGCGGCAGGCCTTTCAGGTTTGCAATTCGGGCATATATGCCGCAAAAAGAGAGACTCTCCTCCGTTACCTCTTAGTACTCGCCTCAAAGCCTCACATGGTTCAAAAAGAGATTGATGGAGAATTGAGAGAAGTGCATGAGTATTTTATCACGGACCTTGTCCAATACATGTACGATGACGGTCTATCTGTTGGGTTTGTAATTTCAGACGACGAAGAAGAGGTTATGGGCGTAGACGACCTTCCTGCACTCTTAAAAGCCCAGCAGATTTTTAAAGACAGATGTCTTTAGCCCTGCTGTAAAGACAGGAGCAACGTGTATCTGAATTTATTAACCAGATAATATTGAGGACAACCTCTGAAGATCGTTACTTTCACCGAGTGCAATGAGCGTATCGTCGGTTTCGATACGTGTCTCTGAAGAAGGGTTGAATGCCATTTCGCCACTTTTCTTCCTGATGGCCACTATTATTACATTCATTTCCTGCCGTATCCCTGAATCGGTCAAGGTTACCCCATTTAACCTTGACCGCTGATTCACCAGTAACTCTCCCATCTCCAGATCAATGTCTTTATCATGGACAGTTAATTCCAAAAAATCTGTCACTGCCGGCTTTGTAATAGTATGTGCCATCTTCTGTCCGCCAATCAGGTAAGGTAAAACCACCCTGTTTGCTCCGGCTCTCAAGAGCTTCTTATTTGTATGCTCCTCATCGGCCCGCGCAAGTATAAATAAGTCGGGATTCAGGCCTCGTGCCGTCATTGTAATAAAGAGATTGTCAGCATCGGATAAAACTACTGAAACT
>CP070700.1:450603-454556 GCA_020349865.1 Desulfobacteraceae bacterium | reverse complement strand
ATAAGAAGTCTCCTTTCCTTTTTATGTGAAAGTTTGCCGGTTTATGCTATCAGTGCAATTCTGCCTCTGATGTGAGTTTCAGTTTGAAAACAGAATAGTCCCTTTGGCCATTTTCTGCACGGAAAACGATTGTCAATTGTTAGGCCAACTGCTGTATGTTGTCAAGCGGGATGTGGTCATTAGAAATAACTTGCACTAAATAAGATAAGGTTCTATCATAAAAATTTTTGATCAAGCACACTGGCTGATCGAAAGTTTCCATGGCCTTCATGCCCAGCTGCTTGAGGGTTACAAATCCTTACTTTTTTGGAGATTTCATTATGATGAAGAAACTACTTATCGGCGTGGGAATTGTGGTTATCCTCTTTCTTTGGGCGGGTATTTCCATATATCCTGACTGGCTGTGGTTTGAAAACCTGAACTTTTCGCCAGTCTTCTGGACCATGCTCTTGAGCAAATTTGGCTTTGGGTTTGTTGTTTGGCTACCTTTGATGATCATCATTTTCATTAATATTTACGTAGCCAGACGGTTACAACCGGACGATGGGCGGGGAATGGCCTTCGGGGATGCGGGCGGTTACTTTGCCCAGGTTGGCCTCTCAGGCAGGACCTTAAATACCCTTCTCCTGGCTTTTATACTAATATTAAGCTTTATTATTGCGTCAAAGGGCTCCCAGCATTGGGACATGGTCCTTCGCTATTTAAATCAGAAACCATTTGGGAGCACGGATCCCATTTTTAACAGGGACATAAGCTTTTATGTGTTTTCTCTTCCCCTTTATATCCTGGTCCGAAATGGTTTAATAGTTTTTTTCGTTTTTGCAGGTCTCATCAGCATCGCATGGTATTTAAAAGGCGGTGCCCTTCAAATCATTGGTGAAATTAGTCAAGCGGAAGGTGCACCACCGTCTTTACCCAAGATTAGCATATCACAGAAGGCAAAAAAGCACCTTACTTTCATTTTAGGAATCCTTATTATACTTATGGCCTGGGGGTTTCATCTGAAAATATATGGACTTTTATATTCCACTCAGGGACCTGCTTTCGGCGCCAGCTATACCGATGTCCATTTCAATATATTGGCCAATAGGGTTTTGATCATCCTCACGTTAGGTCTGGCCGTAATTCTTTTCCTCAACGTCTTTAGACCCAGGAAAAAACTGATGTGGTTAAGTGGTGGAATCTGGTTAGGGGCCGTGTTGTTGTTGGGCACCGGTCTCCCTATCCTGATACAAAAATTTGTGGTCAAACCTAATGAATTAGCAAAAGAATCACCTTACATCGCTTATAATATTGAATATACCCGTAAGGCCTATGATCTGAACAAAATAAAAGAAGTGGATTTTGAGGTTAAAGATTCACTGACTGCTGAAGACATCCGGAAACATGATGTAACGATACAAAATATAAGGGTTTGGGACGAACGTCCTTTGCTTCAGACCTACAAACAAATTCAGGCCATACGTCTCTACTACGATTTTAACAATGTAGATGTAGATCGTTATTTGATCAATAACCAATATCGACAGCTCATGCTGGCGGCCCGGGAATTGATCGTCAATCAACTGCCACCCCAGGCAAATACCTGGGTCAATAGACATCTGATTTATACCCATGGCTATGGATTGGCCGCAAACCCGGTCAATGAAGTGACCAGAGAGGGGCTTCCACGCCTCTTCATCAAAGACGTACCTCCAACTTCCGAGGCGGATCTGAAGGTAGACCGTCCGGAGATCTATTATGGAGAAAAAACGGAACAGTATGTCCTGATAAAGACCAAAACCGAAGAATTTGATTACCCCAAGGGAGACAAGAACGTGTATGGCATTTACCAGGGAAAGGGGGGTGTCCCTATAAACTCCTTTGTGAGGAGAGTTTTGTTTGCCTTTGAGTTTCTTGATCCCCAGATACTTTTCACCAATTATATAAATCCCGAGAGCAGGTTAATGTTTAAGCGCCGGATTGACAAAAGAGTCGCTGCCATAGCACCATTTTTGGATTATGATGCTGATCCTTATCTGGTTGTCTCCGGGGGAAGGCTTTATTGGATTCAAGACGCCTATACGAGCTCTGACATGTATCCCTATTCCCTCCGATCCAAACTTCGTTTTAAGAACAAGAGGCTGAACTATATCCGCAATTCAGTAAAGGTTATTATAGATGCCTATAACGGAGAAGTTTCCTTTTACATAGTTGATGAAAAGGACCCCATTGTTCAGACCTATGCCAGTATATTCCCTGATCTGTTCAAGCCGTTCAATGACATGCCTGCGGATCTGAAAAAGCATATCCGCTATCCCAGAGATCTATTTAAAATACAGGTTGATACCTACACAAAATACCATATGGAGGAGGTCCAGGTATTTTATAATCAGGAAGACCTCTGGGAAATCCCTGATGAATTATATGGTGATAGCCGGCAAAAGATCGAGCCATATTACATCATCATAAAAGTGCCTGAGGGGGATAAAGAGGAATTTCTTCTAATGACGCCCTTTACGCCTTCCAAGAAAGATAACATGATCGCCTGGCTGGCGGCCAGAAGTGACCTGCCCAATTACGGAGGTCTTTTGGTCTACAAACTACCCAAGGAAAAGTTAGTCTATGGACCCATGCAGGTTGAAGCAAGGGTGGACCAGCATACTGATATTTCACGGGAATTGAGTTTATGGGGGCAGAGAGGCTCCAGGGTCATAAGGGGGAACCTTCTGGCCATACCCGTCAGTGAATCATTTATCTATGTGGAACCCATATACCTGGAAGCAATACAAGAACAAAGCGAATCGACCGCGTCAGGGCCCTCTCAACCCGGACGCCTTGGGAAAGCTCAAAGAACACAGGGGCCAGTCTCTTCACGAACCGACAAATCAAGGACTGCAGCCCTGCCGGAATTAAAACGGGTGATTGTGGCTTATGGCAATCGTGTCGTTATGGATGAGACTCTTGACAAGGCCCTGAGCCTCGTATTGGAGGGAGCAATATCAGCCAAAGAGATGGTTCCCTCTCTCAGGCCTGAAACTCATGATATTTCCGAATTGGCCGGGCTGGCCTTTGAACATTATAATAGGGCCAAGGAATACTTGCGCCAAGGGAATTGGGCCGGATACGGAAAGGAGCTTGAGCATTTGGAGAACATCCTGAAGGAAATTTCCGGGGTAACAAAAAAGAAGGAATAAACGACCACGAACTGAAGCACGTAGGTTTCGTCAAGACTGAAAATCATTTATTTTGAACCGCAGAACAAGGGATCATCTGATATCGAAGTGAAGAATCTTGTTTTATTCTTTAAAACTTCTTCGGTTCGGGATTCTTTGTTCGTTATTCGATATTCAAAACGTAAAACAGGCTAAAGCTAGGAGCTTGTCGGAGAATGAGATAGTTTGTTCAGGATCAAGAAAGGCGAAAATTATAGCCACAGGAATACATTTAAGTATTTCGAGGATTATAATTTGAGCCTGACGCAGAGATTGGGAAAAATAGCCATTCTCGGACAGCCTCCTAGACCAACGTTTAGGTCCTATTTACTTATTCGTTCAGCTGCCCCTGCCTTTATCCAGCCCCTCTTTTTATCCGGCAGCCGAATCAGTAACCATCCATCCTCAGATCTTTCTTGATGCACGATTGTACCTTGGTGGAGCTTGAAAAGGACCGTATCCTGGATGTCGGGGCCGGCCAGGATGTTTACTTCCTGTTCAATAATAACGGCACGGTTATCGGTCCCCACCTGGTGCCACTTCAATCCAAATGAGATCCCCCAGATGAGCCAGAGAACCACAAGAACGAGGGACAAATAGTAGTTCCACTCAGAGCGGTGAAATAGTCTTGTGAGAAGGATGCCCCAGAAGAGGAGGTTCAATACGGCAACACTCCAGAAAAGCTCATGTAGGCTCAAGGAATCCAGCCAGAAAAAGGCCATCCGGGAAAACCCTTGGGATGCGGGAACGGCATCCAGT
>CP070700.1:438071-450503 GCA_020349865.1 Desulfobacteraceae bacterium | reverse complement strand
GGGCGGCTTTTGACATCCTATATCCGATTGCCAGCCCGGGACAGCTGTGCCCATGAAACGCAATCAAGTCTTTATATGTTAGATTCATCCCTGTCCTTTCGTTTCAGCATTCTAATGCTGCGCCTGACCGGTGGGCGCAGTTTTTGGCCCCTCGGTGAAATCGGTCGCGGGAAGCGCGAAGCCTGCTTCACTGAGGTGGCATTTTTAGGAGAAGACCCGTTGGGGATTCAACTGGGGCCTGCCCTGTGGAATTCCTCGGAGAGGAAACCTATAGGTATTCCACCGGGGCCAGCATACCGTTTACCATGTTCAAATGCTTCTATCAACTTATTGTCTTATGTTCGCTCTTGATATCTTTTTTTAGGCATATATTGAAAAATTGAAGGACGCATTCCCCTGGTATGTGCTTGTAAAATAATGCTAAACTTTCCTTAAGAATAGCCGATACTTAGAAATAGCAGGCCTGGCCGTAACACCCCGCACACAGCCCGGAGCATCTTTTTTGGGATCGGTGGGAGCATATTTTGATGAGCACGAAGGCTAACGCCTTTTCGTGCCGTTTAATCGGTGCGACAAGTCAAGCGCTCCCTTTCTGCTGACTTGTTGCATCTGAAAAGCCCGAAGCTTTCCTTGACCGTGACTATGGGCGAATAAAGACTCCGAGACGATCGCAAAGGATTTTATAGAACTGACAAGATCACTAAGAATACCCGTTAACGAGAATTTCAACAAAATAGAAAACAATTTCGCTGTAAAGAAACTTTTGACAAAAATTATAGGAGGTGTGAGCTCATGATTACGTTTCACATATTATTAGGCTTTCTGCTTCAGGCTATTGCTTTTTTCGGAGCATGGTACTATTGCAAAATAATAAGAGATGAATTTTCTTTCATACTTTTCCTTTCAGTTTCCATTCCATTAGTTCTTCTTGTAAGATTCTTATGGCGAAAAGCTGTTCCAGTAAAATGCCCCTTAGAAAACTGTGATGGGGTGGCATTTTGCGAAGGTTCCCGACCAATTGTTTTTCGTTGTAACAAATGCGGACACATTATAGAAACGAATTGGTATGAAGGGCGAAGAAGATTGCACTATTAATATGGCTGATCTTTTTGACGCGTTGCTCCGGTTAAGAGGGTGCCATTTGAGGTCATAGATATTTCGGGTACCTTGCCATAAAACCAACTATCTAACATCTCATCATAATTGCATAACTGTGCCTGTCTCAGGATCTCAACTCTTTGATTTGTGTGAGCGATACCGGAAACTCGCTCGCAGAGGACCTTTTTGGGGATTGCCCTGGGGCCTGCATACTGTTTCCTATGCTCAAATTCAACTGTCAATTTATTATGTTATGTACGGCCTCTATTCAATCCTAATCACATAGTGAAAAATTGAAGGACGTGCCCCTTCCCACATACATTATTAATTGTCAAGAATGAAGACCCCTCTCGCCGCACTATAATGCACAATTCAAGATGTGCCCCCTATCACATTTAGATTTATTTTATGATGACTACTCTAACCCCGGTATCTCCGCCATAAACCCGGTACTTATGAAATCTTTTCTCTTCACCTAATTTTAAATCACTCGAGCTTATGTAATTCGATATCCCATATTTGTTAACAAAAACCTCTGTAAATTTTCCCTTCCACGTATTTGGTTTTTCCAGGATGTGTCCAAGGTGTAATCCTAATTTTGGACTCCTTTTCTTGAAAGTACGATCAGCAGCATTTATTTTCCTAATTGCTTTTTTATCCTTTAATGCGTGTTTCTTCCTAGCAGTTAAGGCCGCCAGATCGAAACAATATAAAACGAGAGCTTCGCCAAGGTAAGGAATGTTCATAAAGTGGGTAGTATAGTCGCTTGTTGATATCAAATTCCACTGTGTCCTCTCTTCAGCAGGGGGATTGTAGAATTTCGCCGTTGCGCCGCGTATTCGAAGGCTCTTATCTAATAGTATCCCAAGCTGGGCTTCACCTGGTAATTGGGTGTCAGTACCCGAGTATTCCACGTCAATTCCAAGAAGAATTCTATTCGGTATCTCACCAATTCTCTCACCTTTAAATAGCGGGCGGACTTTCACATTAAGATATTTCTGTAAAACATGAAAAACGGTTTTGACATCGTACTGATCGGTACTCTTTGGCCTTTCAAGATGAAGATCTTTAATCCAATCTAATCTAATAAATCCAGCAGGAAAGAGGACAAGCTTAATGTCTTTCAATAATTTTTCGAAATTCAGCGCAGCTAACGCTTTTGGTAAATTATCTGGATTATTATTATGATTCCGTTTACCTCTTAAGGGAAATACCGTCGTTACCTTCGCTTTTCCTCTATTTGAGGTGCCATGCACAGAAATAACCTCAAATGACAAATCTGTCTTCCTTCTGCTACCTCCTGTTTGTCTTGACATCATAGTTCTCCCTTCTATTACCACTTGCTTATTGATTTTCCAACACTCAAGGAAGAGAACAAATTTTGCCATTTGATTTCACTAGGGTTCTTTCCGAAAATCTTTTTTCCGAAACCCTCAGCAGCAGATCTCGGACTGGGATAATCCGTCTTGGCCAACAATCTTAGGATTGATTTATTGTAATGAGCGAACTGGCGCCATTCTTTCTGTGAGTTTGCATTGAATTGGTGTTTAAGATCAGAGATTTCATAGCCCTGAATCTTCTCGAGGAGTGGATAACAAGTTTCAAGGCCTTGCTCGCTCGGCTTGACCTTTAGAAGTATAAAATGTTTTGAGATTTGGTTCAGTTCTTTACAGACCTTTACCGGGAGATCACAACCCAAGGCGAGTCCATAAACAGGTTTGAGTTTGAGCCGTTTCGCCCATTTGACAGTATTCTTTGCCTCTCGCCTGAATTGCTCCACGTGCTTATCTGTCTCCGGCAAGGGTGATTTTCGTTTCCGGGTATACCCGACCTTAATCTCACAGGCAAAAAAAGCTTCGTTATTTTGGGCCTCGTAGTCCGGTCGAAATTCACGGGGTTTCCGATTGTCCAAATCGGAAGATTTCCATTTGAGAAATTCCGATTCGGCAAAGGTCGTTCTCCATCCACTGCTTTCAAAGGTTAGGGCCAACATATAGCTAATGATTGGTCCGTGATACCATTTGAATAGGAACCTATCTGCTTTATCTTGTACCACGCATATTTTCCTTCCTCTTTTAGTCTATTGAGACATATTTGAAAACAGGCCGAAGTCTTTACGAAGGTGGAAGTTGAAAACGGCGGGGGGGCACGCATACCGTTTACCATGTTCAGATGCTTCTATCAACTTATTGTCTTATGTACGCCCCCGTATCTTTTTCTAAGAACATATTGAATTTTTGAAGGACGCCCGGCATTCCCGTAGTGCTACATGTTATACTTGGGATTACCGCCTCATTTATCACCTGATTTGTATCCAGTTGAGAACGACCTGATATTCAAGGGATGAAATGGAGATGAGTGCATCGGACATATGCACTTTCAGCACGAACCCCTCTCCAAAATTGTTTGGTCTAAACAATTTCTTTGTTATTCAAGACCAAATATTGAAGTGACGAACACACTCATATCATTTAATGCCTGCTTGCAAGCCTTACTATTTTGGCCAGCTTTGGGGCCTCGCTTCGCACATTTTTTGAAGGCTTCTGTTTTAGTTTTAGGATCACTCATTGAAAGTCCGGATGTGGTCTCAAAGGTTTCTCCATTTTTCATAATGCAAAAGCGGCACTTTTCATATGACCATGCAAAGTCAATTTCTTTAACTTCATAATCTGCATCGAAAGAATGATAAGCACCTGGATACGCAATAACCTTTACGTCGTAACCTGCTTCCATCAATTTTTCACTCATATCAAAGCATGGCTGCACAGGTGTCCAATTGTCTTTTTCACCTGCCAGAATTAAAATCGGAGCACCAGTCATTTCAGGCTCCTCAAAGTCGACACACCCTGGATAAATACAAACGTGCAAAGCGAATTTCAGTTCATTATCCATCATCGCTTCTCTAATCGGTTCCCAGGCGGCCATCAAAGCGGTTCTACCTCCCTTCGAACCACCCATAATACCAATTCTATTCCTATCAATTTTTTGATGTTCACTCAACAGTTTCAAAGCATTATAAGAATCAACGACCATCATTGATGATGTCACTCTTGTAAGATTTCCTACTGTAGAAATAACTCCCCTTGGTTTGAAGCAATTGAGACGGAAGGTTGCAATTCCCATTTTGTTTAGGCGATTTAGCCATTGTTTATGCTTTTTACTTGGACCGCCAGCACCATGAACAAAAACTATGGCTGGTACTTTTTCATCAGCATTTTTAGGTATCTTCAAATAACCAAATACCTCAACCTGTGGGTCATCCTCAGGGCCATCAAGAATGTTACTATAGTCGTAGCAGTTATTGCTTTTGAATTTGATTTTTCCTTCTTTGGCAGTTGCGGTTACTATAGCTAATTCTTTCTTGGCTGATTTTTGGCTTTCTACACACCCACTGAACACCAATGCCAAAGCCATCGACATAACTATTTTCTTCATCATTCTTTTTATCCTCACAAGTTTATATTATATGCTAATGATAAGTGAGTAAGAATAAATAAGTTAATAAGAGTTCAGCCCTTGTCTTAGGACAGACGCCAGATCTTTTATTTACACTACGCTTTTTCTTTAAGATAAAAACCGGATGACATGTCCAACGTCAAGGGCTGCCCCATTTCTTACGAATGCTTCTATAACTTATTGTCTTATGTGCAACCCCCATATCTTTTTCTAAGAACATATTGAAATTTTGAAGGGCGCCCCCTTTCCACGTTTTCTCAATTGTCGATTCCTGGATATCTTCCTCCTCATTCTTTCCACGACACTGCTGACCAAACTAGTTTCCAGATAATTTAGGATCGCAGATAGGATGCTCCATTTACGTCAACAATGCATCCGGTCAAGTAATCTGTGCCTTCAGAAGCCAAAAACACAACAGTACGCGCTACTTCTTCTGGTAGCGCTACCCGCCCAAGAGGGCTTTGACCTCTAATTGCATCTCCTTTCGGTCCGGAAAGCATTTCAGCAGTCATATCCGTATCTATAAACCCTGGCGCAACCACATATACAAAAACGTTATACTGCGCAAGTGCAAGTGCCATTGATTGACTCAGCGAATTGAGCCCCGCCTTGCTCGCTCCGTAAGCAGGGGCATCTGGTTCGCCTCGAAACGCTCCCCTCGATGAAACATTCACAATTTTCCCTCCGCCCTGCTTTTTCATGTGCTGGATCAGACAGAAGGAAGTATTGGCGGGACCCAATAGATTTGTGTTAATCGTACGCTCCCATTTCTCCTGCCACTGTTCGTAAGTCAATTCGATTATCGGATATTCCTCGAATATACCTGCATTATTGACTAACACATGAATTCTTTCCATGGCATTAAGTACGGTATCAACCATCTCTTGAACCGACAAAGGATCAGACACATCGGCTTGCACGAGCAGATGCGGACCGCCAGGAAGATCAGCAAAAGTTCGCTCAGCAGCCTGACGGTTTTTATGATAATGAATAGCTACGCGTGCACCCGATTCAGCAAACCTTTGGGCAATTGCGCGTCCTATCCCTCTTGAAGATCCTGTAACCAGAACATTCTTGTTCACGAAATCAAATTCCACGTTATCCTCCGGGAATGCGCCTAAAAAGTGGTCGTAAGTCAAGGGGTCATCAAGGGGTCTACGCTTGACTCTTAAAGAAATTTTAGATGAGTCATGAGTAGATTTGACCCTTTTTGACGATATTGCTTTAAAATGCATCAAGCGAATAGAAATATTTTATGCTGAACAATATTGAACATATTTTGTGACTTGTAAGTGGTTTTGGAACCCACGCGCCCTTTACGCCCCCCTAGATCCAAACGTTGTCTTTCTCTGTCATTTCACCACCGGAGTCACCGGTGCTTACAGTCCCGGCAGGTTCAATGACCATGATCTTGCATTCTCTTTCAGCGAATGGTTTGTGCTCTACTCCCTTTGGGACCACAAACATCTCTCCTGCCTTGAGGTCGACCCTGCCGTCACGGAAATCGATGCCCATTTGCCCTTCGATAACGATGAAAGCCTCATCTGTATCTGCGTGACCAATAAAGACCCGACCTCTACGCTTTCAAATGTCCTATGTCAAGGGCTGACCCCATTTTCTCATTGGTTTTGTTTATTCAACTTTATCAACAACGTCCCCAAAGTTACACAAAGTGATTCCTTTTCTATTAGTTGAGATACCAAATAGACGCATTGAGAACCGTTGCAAAACACACCCAGATGGAATATGGAATGAATAGATACAAAGCTCTGCGCGAGTAACGAGACTGAACAAGCATCAAGCGAGCTATGGCTACAAGTAATGCGATTATGACAAATAATGCAAGTAAAGGCGACTTCAGGAAAAAAAATGCCGGGGTCCAGATAAAATTGAGGAAATGATGCGTTGCCACGAGGCTCCACATCTTCCATCCAAAACGACTCATGCCATTATAAAGGAAATATAATGACAGCCCGATGGTGAGATACAGCATTGACCACACTGGGCCGAAAACCCATCCCGGCGGATTGAATACTGGCTTATTTAAAGATGCATACCACGTGCCAGTGTCTGTAAACAACCCACCCAAGGCGGGGAGGAAACCAAGAATAATAAAGAAAACTATCTTTAGCACATTCATTATCCGTGACGCCGGTAGAGCCCCATGGGCAAGCCCGCCTTACTTCTGGCGGGCAAGCCCGTGGCACCACTTAGTTTCGCCGATTCGCTTCGCGAACGGCGGGATTTAGTGGCACGACATCCCGATCGTAATTCCGACCACAAAAGGTCGAGACTAAAGCCGTAGCTTTCTGCGGTCGGGACAAAGGCCTTCATTTCGTAGTTCCCGGAACGCTTAATGAATTAACATGAGTCAAACGAAGATGTGAACCCTTTATTTTTCCTCATTTTCAAGGGGAAGCGGGACGCCCTTAAAATTCTAAGAATCTTACTGAATTTTAATTATAATTGTTCTGGCCAATAACTATATTGGCTCTCTCCACCAAAGATCCAACCCCTGGAGCATTAATTGCGCGACACCTGACTACCCCGTAACATGATGAAAAACACTATATGCCTTTAGTCTGGCTAATTTTCACATGCATTATCTTCTCACGCTCACCTATCATCTTTTGAACTTAATAACTTAAAAGAAAGGCATAGGTGTCAAGCCTACACAGTTTACAAGCCAAGCCATGCTATTTGTCAACTGTGTAAGCCTGACACCTATTGCTTAGATGACCCCTTTAATTGTTATTTTTTCAAATAACAAATCGTACCAGTTATTTCATTACTAATGGACGTCCTCAAGATCCCACACTTTCCTCAGAAAGGACTTTCTTCACTCGACCTACGACGCCGCTTGTCAGGCAAACCTTAATACCATGAGGATGTGTAGAAGATTTTGTGAGAATATCCTTAACGATCCCTTCCGTCAGTTTGCCGGAACGCTGATCCTGTTTCTGGACAACCTGGACAAGAGTCCCCGCTTTAATATCCGACCGGTTTCTTCCACTCATTTGTGGCCCCTGCTTGTATATTCAATTCACTTCCAGTCACCCGCCCTTAATCCGACAGCGCCGTCACCTCCGCCCGGGTTGCCGCCAGCAATTCGCCTGGCGTCAGGCGCAGCATGGCATCGATATCGCCGCCGCCGCCGTAGATCACCTCCTGCCGGGTGACGGCCGGATCGACTAGGGTGCGCAGCTTTTGTTTGTGGCCGAAGGGCGGCATGCTGCCGACAATATAACCCGTAAGATCAAAGGCCTGATCGGGAGCGGCAAACTTGACCCGTTTTCGACCCACGTTCAGATAGGCGGCCAGTTTCCTGCGGTCCACGCGGTCGAGACCGTTGTTGATTACCAAAAGGGGGGTGCCGTCGACGTGGAAAACCAGGGATTTGATGATCTGGCTGGTTTCGACTTCAAGCGTCCGGGCCGCATCCTCCACCGTAAGGGTGTGTGCCTTCATGGGCAGGATGGTCGCCTGAATTTGATTTTCGTCGATGAACTTTTGTAGATCGCTGCTGTCCATTAAATTCCTTTTATTGAAAAAGGGGGTAGGTATACTCTTGACTCTTGTTAGTTCTCTTTAAAAATATATGCATATATTTCGTCGTGTAGAAATGCAAGACCTCTATAAATTTGCACTATAGATTATTCAAGGGTCAAGAGTCTCGGCTTGCTTCCGTTCGGTGATGTCGTGAATCCTCTGCTCCAATTCTTCATATGTTGGTTTTTCAGTCATTTTTTTCACCTCAAACTTGTGTGACCTAATTTGTCTCCTTGCAATGATCACCCCATTGAAAATTGTGCATTTTCAGTAATGTGCATTATACTAAAGCCATTACTCAATTTTTAAGCCACTAACGTTTTCGGGTAACTTGCGCCGCCCGCATGTTCAATTTTGTCGCGACGTTATTGGTGTCAAGTTAACCCGGTGGTTAGATTCCTTCACTTGTGCACTGTGAAATGCGCCGACGTTGATCGAAGAAAGGCATAGGTGTCAGGCCTACACAGTTTACAAGCCAAGCCATGCTATTTGTCAATTGTGTAGGCCTGACACCCATTGCTCCTTCACGCCATCACTGGTCGTCGAGGCATAGCTCGGGGCCGGAGCGGATCGCTACTCCTTACTCCGTAGAGGACTTGGCTCTAAAGCCTCACCTCCTACTTCATGCCGGTTTTAACCGGCGCTTTCAGGATGTCCCCCTTTATGTCCGAATTTGCCGTTACTCGGTTACCCACGAATTCTCCGGCTGGGTGACGGTTTCCTTGCAGAGGATCGGGCCGGGATCGACGATGGTTATCTCGGGTTTGAGCCCCCATCTTTCCGGGATCTCTTTCACCCACAGGTCGGACCTGAGGTACTCCTCAAGGATGTATTCAGACTTGAAAACGTATAGGGCTCCCCATTCACGCTTTTCCTCGTTGACCCACCAACACTTGCTGTCGATCCCGGGATGATCCTTGTAAATATGGTATAGGTCGCTGAACTTTTTTCTCATCTCCTCCTTAGTCGGCATATTATCCATTTTGAACACCACCCACATCGCTTTTTTTTCACCGCCCATTTTAATTTCCTCCAATCGTTGTGTGGTTCTTAAATATGAAAGGTCTCTCCACTTGGTCGTATCCTGGATTTCGCCTTACCTGCCCGTTTAGTGTCTTCCTATATCATGCCTCCGTCACAGCGTATCCCGCTAGGCGGGAATCGCTACTTCTTTAGGGCCTGGAAACGCGATTATGGGTGACCCCTTTATTTAAATACCAGCCGACTTAGACGAGTTTTTCTACCGTTAACTGTATTTCGCTAAAATTTCCTGCCTGCGGAAACAGTTGATCGCATGATCATTCACCATGCCCGTAGCCTGCATATATGCATATATGACTTTTGATCCCACAAATTTAAATCCGCGTCGCTTGAGGTCTTTACTCAATGTATCTGATTCGGGACTTGTGACAGGGTAATCGCTCAGTGTCCGAATCTCATTTACAATGGGGCTGCCCCCTACGAATTGCCAGATATAAGAATCAAAACTGCCGAAATTGTTCTGGATTTCCAGAAATCTTTTTGCATTATTTATGGCCGCCAACACTTTTAGTCGATTTCTAATGATGCCAGGGTTTCTAAGCAATGCCTCCACTTTTCGTTGACTGAATCTTGAAACCTTTTCCGGATCGAACAGATTAAAAGCCTTCCGATAGTTGTCTCGTTTCCTGAGCACCGTGTACCAACTTAAGCCAGCCTGGGCAGATTCCAGTGTAAGAAATTCGAAAATAAGCCGATCATCGTGGACCGGAACGCCCCACTCCTTGTCATGGTAGTCAACATATTCCTGTTTATCTAAAGGCACCCAACGGCAGCGGTAGATGTTGGGACGATTTTTCAAAAAAACACCTCATTTCTTCGTAACATTGACCGTAAGGATAGAATGTCTCAATACTTTCCTAAATGCTACTTTTTTTATCTTTTACTTGTCAATTTCGTTCTTCTCCATGCAATATAAACCCATTTCAAGCTAGGAGATTGAATTCGATTATTTTTAAAGACGGATAAGATCCTGATTCAAACTGGGTGGTGTCGAAAACCAATCCCCAACCGCTCTAATTTTTATTGCTTTCAGACATTGTTAAGATGTTAAAGAAGACTATCACTATTGAAATCGATAATTACTCAGCATAGCCAACAACATGCCTGAGGTCTACCCATATGGTAATGGTGAATTTATTTATTGAGTTATGGACGTTCCCGATCACAATTCCATGCATCTTGATATTTTATCCTCAGTGGTCTGGACATAATCCATTTTTATAACATAGCAAACATGAGTCAAGCGGAGACCCCTTTAGATACACGCATGGGCCACCCTAAGCACCACATATTGAAATTTTGAAGGATGTGCCCCTTTCTACACTCTCTTTTCTGCTTTTTTATATTAATCCATTAATATAGACTATCATGTTGACACGTTTTACTCTTCTTTTTTCAATAACCCATCGATATTGAGAAAGGGCCTGTAATATGCCAGTAAACAGACTAAACAATTTTTTTCAGCCAAAGGGAATCGTTATAGCGGGCGCGCGCCGGTCGCCGGGCTTCGGCTACGGCATCCCTCTTTTCTTGCGGAACCATGGCTGGGGCAAGTGCATGTATCTCGTGAATCCCGCGGGAGGGGACCTGCACGGGCAGACCGCTTATAAACGTGTCAAGGATGTCCCGGCCTCGGCAGATCTCGCGATCGTGATCGTTCCGGCGCCAGCCGTCCCTGGAATCATGGAAGATATCGGCAAGCATGGAATAAAGCATGTCATTATAGAAACGGCGGGTTTCGGCGAGACCGACGAAAAAGGCAAAGCCTTGCAGGAGCAGGTCAAGGCCATAGCGATACGATACGGCATCCGGGTGATCGGTCCCAACTGCGTGGGCGTGGTCAATACCGCGAACAGGTTCGCGTCAGTTGAATTGATAGATGAGTCCCTCGTCCCCGGCCCTGTTTCCATAATCGCGCAGAGCGGGGTTTTCGGGAATATTTTGCTGGACTATCTCCCTGAATGCGGCCTTTCTATTTCTAAGGCGGTTACCCTGGGCAACCGCCTGGACGTCAATGAATCCGATATGCTGGATTATCTCAACGACGACCCGGCAACAAGGTTAATTTTGTTGTACCTGGAAGGAGCGGCGGACGGTCCGCGCTTGAGGGAGACGCTTGCGCGTGTCACCAGGGACAAACCGGTGATTATATTAAAGAGCGGCAGGACAGCGGCGGGCAAGCTGGCAACCGCGTCTCACACTGGAAGTATGTCCGGGCATGATGCAATCTATACCGGGTTATTCGCTCAAACAGGGGCGATCCGCGCTGAAAGCCTGTCAGAACTTATCGATCTGGCGCGGGTTTTTGCGACCCAGCCCGCCCCCCAGGGTAACCGGCTTGGAATTATTACCAATAGCGGGAGCCTGGGTGCCCTGGCGACTGATGTTGCCGTGTCAAGCGGGCTTACTCTGCCGCCGCCTTCTTCATCAATGTTGAAACAGGTGCGGGAAATGGCTCCTGATTGGATGAATATTAAAAATCCGCTTGATCTGGGTCCCTCAAGGATCTATGGCTCGGCCCTGTCGATCTTATTAGCAAATCCGGAAATTGACATGGCTCTTGCGGTTATAGTGCTACCCTACGCGACAGCCAGTAAATTTAAGACTATGGGGATGGCGGAAGAGGACTGGTTTGGCGACATAGAATTGATCCGCAGGCAATATCCACATAAGCCGTTGCTTAATATTGTCATCGGCCACCACCAGTTCGTGGCAGATATTGCCCGCCTGAGCGGGCGGTCCACGCCCGTATTCTCATCGCCCGAGCAGGCTGCGCGGGCCCTGTCTGCGTTATGGCGCTATTCAAAAGCGCGAAATAAAAATTAATACGAATCCGAGCAGGCGGGAATTCCATATCAATCTGGACATATTTATTATCCGTTATATCTTTCTTCTCTATCCCCCTAATAATAACATGATGAAGGCTTTCGGCAGAATTTATTCTTATCTGTCTTGGTATGCCTCTCAACCCATTATCATCTTACTTATTAGATCGTCTAGAAAACCACTTTTAAGTTTGTCATTCTAATCAACAACGTCCTATTTTACAGAAACTTTTTGTCAAATGTGTTGGTCTGACCCCTTTGCCTTTTCTAAAATAATAAAATGCTCAATGAGTCAACCAAAGACTTGATCTCATTTTCGTATATCTTGATCACGATCACTTATCTTTTTTCATATCGGCAATGAGTTCTTTTATACTGGATATAACGTTCTGTCCTCTTTCACGGGCAATACGATGACCATCATCAACGATATTGGAGGCTAGTCTTTGAAGTTCTGAAACCG
>CP070700.1:433964-437971 GCA_020349865.1 Desulfobacteraceae bacterium | reverse complement strand
TATTGTCAAACAACGGCAGCAAAAAAGATACCAAGCTCAAATAACCGACTTTTAGGAGCCTAAAAAAATAATGGCCATTAAGAAAAAAAGGTTGACAAAGTGGAATTATAGTGTATATACACGTGTTGAAGATGCGATTTTGCTGTTTCAGCGGTATGGCACTGCTTTAAAAAGACGCTCCTGACGCTATGGTGGTAAGGTCCATAAAGCACAATTGAGAGAATAAGGGTTTTTGGCGAAGATGGATAGATCAATGGCCGATCAGGAAGATATGAGCAGATATATTGAGATCGCACGAAGTTGTGCCTGCGGCAACCTGCGCAGGGCTTCTCGAGTAATCACACAGGCTTATGACAGATTTCTACAGCCATCGGGTCTTAAGGTTACCCAGTTCATAATGCTGATGGCTCTCAAGATGCTTGGACCAATTACAATATCAAAGCTTGCCGAAAAAATGCTTATGGACAGGACAACTTGCACGAGGAACCTGAAGGGGCTTCAGGAAAAAGCCCTTATCAGTTTCGAGCAAGCCGAAGATAGAAGGATGAAGAAGGTTGTGCTTACGGATCAAGGAAATGAAATGCTGGAGAAGAGTATACCCCTGTGGGAAAAGGCCCAAGGTTTCATACTTAATGAAGTTGGGAAACAAAGAATGACACACCTCCTTAAGGACCTGTCTGAAATGGTGTCTGTGATTCGAAAGGCATAATTTTTTTTGTTTGAAAACGTGTATATACACTTGGGTAAACTTTTAACTGCGTTGGCCTTCGGGCCAGGCAATAATTGAAAGGAGGAGAATCATGGCATATGAAAACATCATTTTTGAGAAAGAAGAGAGCGTGGCGATTATCAAGTTCAACAGGCCAAAGGCGCTAAATGCCATTAATCCGCCCACAGTTGAAGAACTTGCTGATGCAGTGGGCAAGGTTGAGGAGGACAGCTCAGTGAGGGCCCTTATTCTTACCGGTGAGGGTGAAAAGGCGTTTGTAGCCGGGGCCGATGTATCCGTTATGGCAAAGCTGGGACCGCTTGAGTTGAGGGCATTTTCAATGACTGCGCATGAGCTTCTTTTCCGTCTCGAGAAGCTTCCGATTCCCGTGATTGCATGCGTAAACGGCTTTGCGTTGGGTGGAGGTTCGGAACTTGCTATGGCATGTGATTTCATCTATGCCTCGGAAAATGCAACGTTCGGCCAGCCAGAAATCACTCTCGGGATTATTCCGGGGTGGGGGGGGACCCAGCGCTTTTCAAGACTGGTAGGTAAAGCGTTGGCAAAGGAACTCTGTATGACCGGTGCGTTCATGACTGCTCTTGAGGCCAAGGAGGTAGGTATGGTGAACAAAGTTTTTCCTCCGGAAAGCCTCTGGGAGGAGACAATGAAGACAGCCAAGAAAATGGCTTCAATGGGGAGGATTGCCATTAGGGCGGTCAAGCAGTGTGTGGATAGGGGCTTCGATGTAGACCTTCGTACCGCATGCCTTATGGAATCGGATGCTTTCGGGTACTGTGTTGCCACCCCGGACGGCAAGGAAGGCATGAATGCATTTCTTGAAAAGAGAAAACCCGACTTTAAGGGAGAGCTGATTTAGTTCCTGGGGATTTGTCAGAAAAAACTGAGAAGAGACCATGCACATCTTTCTCACATAGGTGTAAATATTTAGATTGCATATGGAGGTAGATAAAATGGAAAGACAAAATGTATTGTTTGAACCGATAGAAATTAACGGTATGCAGTTAAAAAACAGACTGGTGAGATCTGCAACCTATGAATGCATGGCCACAGAGGATGGCAAAGTCACTGACAAGTTGATCAATGTGTACACCAAGTTAGCTAAAGGAGGCGTCGGTCTGATAATTCTTGGATATTCTTATGTCCAGGAAAATGGACACTGTTTGCCATTTCAGGTCGGCATTTATAGTGATGATCATATTCCGGGGCTAAAAAAATTAGTTGACGAGGTACATAAATTGGATGGCAAGATTGCCACGCAACTAGCCCATGCTGGCCGCCAAACAGTGCCTGCATTGATCGAAGGAGAAACCCCGATGGCCCCTTCAGCCATTGAGGCAGACCCGTTGTTTAACACCGAGCCTCGAGAGATGACTGTGGAAGAGATTCATGCAAGTATAGACGCTTTCGGTGAAGCGGCAAGAAGATCAAAAGAGGCTGGTTTTGATGCAGTCCAGCTTCATTCAGGGCACGGTTACCTGATAGCCCAATTCAACTCTCCCCACACCAATCGGAGAACTGATGAATGGGGAGGCAACCCAGAGAATAGAATGCGATTTGTAGTCAATGTTTATGAACGGGTACGAGAGGAAGTTGGCCCGGATTATCCAGTGCTCATTAAACTGAGCGTTGAGGAGGGGATAGAAGATGGAATTACCCTGAACGAGGCCAGTGCTATCGCTGAAAAGCTGGCGCAGATTGGGATAGATGCCATAGAGATTACCGGCGGAACCATTGTCGACACCATATTCATGATGAGCCGCGGAGATATCCCCATCGATATCATAACCAGGGGAAAAGAGTCGGATGTGAAAAAACAGACAGAGGAAATATTATACTCCATACAAGACGTAGTGAAGTTTGAAGAGGCTTACTGGCTAAAGCATGCGGAGAAAGTAAAACAAGTCATAGGAGATGTACCCCTCATACTAGTTGGTGGAATGAAATATCCCCAGACTATGGAAAAGATTTTGAAAGAAAACAAGGCGGACTTTATTTCTTTGTGCCGACCGCTTATCAGGGAGCCTGATTTGCCGAAGCAGATGGCCGAGGGAAGGAAAGACCCGGTGAGATGCTCCTCGTGTAATAGGTGCCTCGGTGAAATTGCAGTTTGCTCAAAGCCATTGAGATGTTATAATTTGGGTTAAATCCCTGAATGATACTTGATGGGGATTGACTCAAACACAATTCCATGCTTTATCGAGGCTCTGATAAATATTTTTTCCGATAATCCCACTATGAGTCTATTCCAGGTTAACACTCGTTTGCACAGCCTGGGGTGGGAGTATTAGACTACCATACATTCCAATTGGCCAAGGCGTGCTTCGAGAATGACAACTTTAGGAGTTTGCAGGTATAAGCAAAAGGTAATTACCTTTCATTTGGTATATTGAGGGCAAGGATAAAAGGCAGGGTCATTCGGCTCTGCCTTTTCTTCTTAAACTTTATAGATTTTGACAAGCAGTGGTTTCGACTACCGTTGTTAATCTATCGTTGTCAAAGTCCTCCAAAAGTGTAGACTACGATAAGAAGTCCTAAAAGCCGCTTTCAATTCCACTGATCAGATAGTGTACGAGCTGCAATACTTTGCATCTATGATATTGGCTGGCCTTCAATAAATCGCTTCACTATTTCAAAGTACCCCCAGAAGTGTCGTCTCATTAATTCAGCCTCTTCGGATTCTTTGGCATGATGTATTAGTTTCGTCAGACATCCTTGTCCTTCTATTACTAGGGTCTGATCCGTATCGCATCCGTGCGAATCTGCCCAAATATTGTAGAGAAAGCTAGCAAGGGCTATACCAAATAGACAGAAATAGTCTTCTTCATCTGCACGTAAACAGTTTCGAAAACTCCTTACGGTTTCCTTTAGAACTCGTGGCTCATTATTCTCAACGATGTTAGCTATGATGTTGCCACCATCAACATATTCATTTAATAGGCAAGTTCCCAACACTCTTGAGGCGACTGGGCAATCCTCCACAATCGCGAGTCTCTTCTCGGCGTACCTTTTGGCGAAATCAAATTTCTGTGCGCCCAGATACAGAAGGCAGAGATTCTTATATAAATTAGAGTTCATGAACTCATATGTTTTATCATCTATGCTACCGGTAAGCCCGAAGGCCGGATTATAGGTTGAGCGCTTTTCTATTGCACCTCTTAGAATAGCTATCGCTCTCTCATATCCCATGTGTGGTCTCTTCTCGCCCCGATCTTTCTTGAATTTAGCGAAAAGCCCCATGCTTACTTGCCTCCCATCTA
This sequence comes from Desulfobacteraceae bacterium, assembly GCA_020349865.1. The sequence goes on along the minus strand of CP070700.1, from coordinate 433,981 downwards.
TGCACGATTAACTATCG
>CP070700.1:429109-433864 GCA_020349865.1 Desulfobacteraceae bacterium | reverse complement strand
TAACTTTATAAAATTTTTATTTATATTGTGGTCTATAATTTTTTTCCTTCTCATTGTGCGCATATATCCAAAAAGACAGAAAGTTAAAAATTCGCTTGCATGAGTAAAAAAATAATACGCAACTTTAGATTTAATTAGAAATAATGACTATAAACCCACCAGTTATAGATATTCTTTAACGAAGTTACTGACACAAAGAAAATAGCTTTTAGTTTAGTGGCACAAAACAGTAGAAGCTTTTAAGATTTCCATTTACTATAGCAAGGTATTTAAATATGATGGCCTAAATGATTTTGACTAAAAGTCATATAAAAAAATATATTTGACACGTATGGTATTGAGATTCCGTTTTCCACTCTATTGTTCTAAAGACCCTTTGGCAAGAAATCAGAGCCACTTTTTCTTTTTAAAAATGAAGATCTGCAAAATCACGACAAGAGTCAGCATTAGAATAAATACAAAAAATGCAAATTTATTTTCCGCTCCAGGAATACCTCCCACGTTAATGCCCAGCAGGCCTGTCAAGAAACCAAGGGGAAGAAAGACCGCAGCCACTATTGATAAGACATACATTCGCGTATTCATCTGTTCTGAGAGCCGATTGACCAATTCCTCCTGGGTTACAGCCGCCCTGTCTCTGACAGAATCCAAGTCCTCAATATAACGAATGACACGATCTGTAGTTTCCCTTAGATGCAACTTGTCGTTGTCGCTTAACCACGGAAGATTCTCAGCCTGAAGCTTAATCATTGCCTCTCTTTGAGGAGCCAGGTAACGCCTCAACATAATTGCCTCTCGTCTTATTGCAGAGAGCCTAGTTCGCAGGGCATGATTCTCAGAGATAATGACTTCTTCCTCCATATCGTCTACTCGATCTTCAATATCTTCAATAGTATTCTCCATTCTCGATATCAGACGCTCTGCTAGATCAACTATGAATTCGCCTGTAGTCCTTGGTCCTTGTTTCTCTTCGAATGACTTCACAATATCTGTTTCTGAGAGCAATTTCCTTTTGCGTGTGCTGATGATCCTTTTGTCATCGAGCCATACTCTAACCGCAACCATATCTTCCGGATCAGACCCAGGATTTAGATTTACCCCCCGCAGTGCAACAAGCATCCCTCCACCAACAAGTGTTGCCCTCGGACGGCTTTCTTCAGTCAGAAGCGCGGAAGCAGATACTTCGTCCAATCCACTCTTCTTTGAAATCCATTCCGCGGCTTTCGTATTAGTGTAATCAAAATGAAGCCACATCGGTCCCTGCTCGGATTTCCATTGCACAACTTCCTCCCAAGTAAGTTCTTTAGCACCTCCCTTTCCATCCATAACACAAGCACATATCAGTCCATCTGTCTCCATTTTAATATCTCCACAAATTCTGCCCTATTATTGATAGTATCTACGAATTGGCAGCAGCTGAAATAGGCTATAGTTACAATATAGCCAATACCACAATTCGAATTAGTTCTGCTTCGTATCCACACGTAATGGCGGAGATTGCCCATCCTTATCCTGTCCCACATAGAGGGTTACATGCGGGAAGGGTATTTCAATATCCTTCTCATCGAATCTCCTCTTTAGTCTTCTGTTGAATTCACGGCCAACTGCCCACTGTCTGATTGGCTTTGTTTTAGTGCGAGCCTTTATGATTATCGCCGAATCGGCAAACTGGTCTAATCCCAGAATCTCAATTGGTTCAAGAATGTCATCTTTGAATTGAGGATCATTTCGTAAATTCTCATCCACTTCTTTTATTACATCTATTACTTCGTCAACATCTTCTCTGTAAGCAACACCTACATCAAATACATATCTGGAGTACTCCTTGGTCATATTTGTGACAACATCAATCTCACCATTACGAACATAATGAACATTTCCAGCCAGATCTCGAAGAATGGTCATCCTAAGATTAATACTTTCTACCAAGCCCCCTTTACCTGCTATCTGGACTACATCACCAACACGGATTTGATCATCAAGCAAAATGAAAAAGCCGCTTATGACGTCTTTTACCAAATGTTGAGCTCCAAAACCAAGAGCCACCCCGACAATACCAGCAGAGGCGAGAACCGGACCTATGGGGATATCGAGCTGCCCCATAATTGTTATGGCAGCTATGATAAGAATACATACCTTGAGTATACTCGCAGCCACAGAGCTAAGCGTATCAGCCCTTTTCTTGAACTCTTCATCGCTAGCTTGTTTGTCTTTTTTGTATCTCTTAAATAACCGGTCTGTGAATAAGTTTGCAAGCTTGATGAAAACAAACATCAGAATTAAGATCAGCAGGATTTTCAGGCCATCTGTTAGTATCCATTTAGAGGCTTTTTCAAATATTAATTCCATATACATAATTCACTCCTTTCTCATCTGATATGAAATTTTTGATTTGTTTTTATACACTTTTGTTTTGCAACTTGTTATATGCTATCCTATGTTAATTATCTGATCTATGTCAATTTATACAACCATTTATTTTAGCAAGAATCCTTTAAGGCATGGATAAGATCACCTCATCTAAGAGCTGAAAAACACCGCCAGGACGAGGGACATCATGTCACCAAAATGTTACTACAAATACCAAATTTGACCATTGATGGAAACAGAGAATCTCATATTTTGGCTTAAAACTTAATATTTTTTCGGAATTTTATATGTGTAATCGGATTAAGTAGCCGGTGAGAAAGATATTTATTAATAATACAATTCTCTTAGGGATAAGTGCACGAAACCACACCAACCATGAGGACCACCAAGCACATCATCGTGATTGTTTGTTTTGTTCTCACAACTGCTCTTTCCATTTCGACATTAGGACTACTTGAAAATATGTTGGGCAAAAAGATACAGGTTGTTGGCCCATTCGGTTCCATCGTGGCCATTGGAATCAACGTGCCAGATGTGAGGAATGTTCTTTTCTTTAAGGTAATTATGGACACCCTGACTGATGCGGATAAGACCGTCCTTATTGCCGCAGGCCAGCCATAAGAGCTTCAACTTCTTTCTGGCGGCGGTCGGATCAGGTACGAGTTCAGAGGGAGGTTTGGTATTGGGGGCTGATGAGAATCCCCCGACCCAGGCGAAAACATCGAGGTGACCAAGGCCGAAGTTCAGGGATTGGCCTCCACCCATTGACAGGCCCGCCAGAGCCCGATGCTCACGGTCGGTGTAAACAGAGTACCTGGTCTCAATGGCTGGAATCACGTCATTGAGCAGGTCCCCTTCAAACGCGGCGAAAGCCGGCGCACTGGCAAAGACATTGCCTTCGGCCCGGTCATTCTTCTGTGCCCGGCCATTGGGCATGACCACGATCATCGGCTGGATTTTGCCGTCGGCCAGCAGGTTGTCCAGGATGTTCTCCGGCTGACATAGGCGCTTCCATTCCGTCTCATCGCCGCCGATGCCGTGCAACAGATATAGCACGGGATATTTGCGGCTGGTTGAATAGGCGGGTGGCGTGTAGATGAGCATTTGACGACGTGTTCCGACCGTCTTTGAATCATACTGGATCATCTTCAATTCACCATGGGGGATATTCTCGCGCCGATTTCTGAATCCCGCGGGTGGATCGTCGAAGGCAGGTTTGTCGTCAGGGCCCAGCTTGATCGGTCCTCCGAATCGGCCTCGTCCACCGACTCTACGAGTACGCGGTGAAGGCAAATCGTCGCGTGCAGGAGCAGGTGTAGTGAGGGAACGGGATGAGTCTTCCTTGAACAGCAGTGGAGCAAACTTATGCAAACTGCGGCGCCAGGACAGGAATTCGTGGGCCGTATTCGGGGAGATGTAGAAAACACTGTTGATACCGGCCTGTTTCAATGCATCGGCGTTCGCCTTGGGATCGCCACCGCGTCTGGCGCGTCTGCCATCGAGTTCGCGGCTGCCGTAGCTGACAAATACCAGCTTAACTTTCTCCTTGAAACCGGGCGTGCTGTTGACATCATCCGGGGAGATGGACCCGCCGCTGAAGAGACCGATGTGTGAGAACTTATCGAGATTCTTCAGGGTAATCAACTTGGTTTCCATTCCGCCCATGGACAGGCCGGCCATGGCACGATGGGATTGATCGGAGAGCGTACGGAAGTTGGCATCGATGTAGGGGATCAACTCGTCGACGAGAATCGTCCGGAAAGGACCGATATCGAAATTTCTGAGGCCGCCGAACCGGATTTCGTTTGTCATACCGTAAGTCATCACGATGAGGAAGGGCCTGATCTTGCCTTCGGCGATCAGGTTGTCCATGATCAGATTGGCGTGGCCTTGGTTGCTCCAGGCAGTTTCATCCTCGCCCCAGCCGTGCTGCAGGTACAGTACCGGATATCGTTTGGTCAGGTCCTTATCGTAGTCGGGCGGCGTGTACACAAAGGCGCGACGTGAGGTGTTGGTACTCTTCGAAGGGAAGAGAATCTGTTGCACTCGGCCATGGGGAACATCCTTGAGGGCATAGAAATCCTGGTCATGAGCGGGGATTTCGATGCCGCTTTCCCAACGAGTCGAACCGTAGAAGTTCAAGGTGCCGGGATCGTTAAATGTCCCCCCATCGACTGTGAGGTGGTAATAGTGGAAGCCTTCATCCAGCGGTTTCTGGGTGACACCCATCCAGACACCGTCCTCGTCTTTCTCTAAGGAGAAGCCACCCCGTTCCAGTCCGCCCAGGCTTACCCTGACGCTCTGGGCTTGGGGTGCTACGATGCGGAATCGCGCGAAGCCTTGGGAGTTGACCTGCGGATACCGCTGACCAGGTTGGTTCAAGGT
>CP070700.1:425174-429009 GCA_020349865.1 Desulfobacteraceae bacterium | reverse complement strand
TGGATTTTTTACTTAAATATTACATGATAATTTTGGTGGGGATTTCCGTTTGTTATTAGACAGAGTAGACAGGAGAAAAATAGTGAGGTGACTTTGAAGAGAGCTCTGATCACAGGTATTACCGGCCAAGATGGATCTTATCTTGCCGAATTACTGCTTGCCAAGAAATATGAAGTGCATGGTATTATCCGCCGGTCCTCTTCTTTTAATACCGATCGGATAGACCATATCTACGAGGATCCCCACCAAAAGGATAAAACCCTTTTTCTTTATTACGGCGATCTTTGCGATGGAACCGGTTTGAGGAGGATCTTGGAGAAGGTGTCTCCGGATGAGGTATACAACCTTGGGGCACAATCTCATGTCAAGGTCTCTTTTGATGAACCAGAATATACGGTCGATGTGGTAGCCGTGGGGACACTGAGAATGTTAGAGGCGATCAGAGATGTTCAGGAGCGGACAGGCAACGAGATAAGATTCTATCAGGCATGTTCTTCTGAGATGTATGGTAAAGTTCGTGAGATCCCGCAATCTGAGAAAACACCTTTTTGTCCTCGCAGTCCCTATGCAGCCGCCAAGGTTTATGCCTACTGGCAGACGGCCAACTATCGTGAGGCCTATCATTTATTTGCATGCAATGGAATTCTGTTCAACCATGAGTCGCCAAGGCGGGGCGAGACATTTGTAACCCGAAAAATTACAAGGGCTGCGACCAGAATAAAGCTCGGGTTGCAAGACAAGCTTTACCTTGGAAATTTGGATGCAAAGAGGGATTGGGGATATGCTGGTGATTATGTAGAGGCAATGTGGATGATGTTACAACAGAACAGCCCTGATGATTACGTGATAGCTACAGGAAAGAACTATTCTGTGAAAGAGTTTGTGGCAAGGGTCTTTCATAAGTTGGGTCTTGACCAAAAAAAATATGTTGAAACAGATCCACGGTATTTCAGACCCACGGAAGTCGATATATTGCTGGGAGATGCGACCAAAGCAAGACAGAAATTGGGATGGACGCCAAAAGTGAATTTTGATGCATTGATCGACATGATGATTGCCAGCGATATGGAATTGGCCCGACAGGAAAAGACATTGAAAGACTCCGGGCATATTGTGCAGAGACGATGTAATTGCGAATAGAAAAATGATGGTTGCGTAAAAAGTCAACAAAGTCCCCTCCCCTAGTGAGAGGGGACAAAGGGGATAAGCGCTAAACGAAAAAAGATGAACATCGAACATCGTCGCGCCAGGCCAAAGCCTGGATCGTTGGAAATTCCAAAATAATTGGGAGGAAATTCGATAATGTTGCCCAGTGGGTGCCCGGAGGTATATCGGAAATCCCACCTGGCTAAAGTGTAGCCGGCAGGCCGGTAGGGAACCAAGCGGGCAATAGTGTCCGAAGCCTTGGGGATCGAGAGTTCAGGCCGTGCTGTTGAGCCCCGAAATGGTGATTGTTGTGGTCAGAAGTGATACGTTCACTCAAAAGCCGACCAGGTCGATGTCTTGGGAAGGCAGCAACCCTATGTGCGATATGGCGAGTGCATGGGGTACCACCGGGGTCTGTGAGCAAGGCATGAACTTAAAGGGGCAACCCAGGAACCTGGGAGAGCCAAATACTTCCTTGCGGAGAAAGGATGGTAACAGGAGATCCAGATGATATCGAAATCCCGGCGATTATGAGGAAGCCCCGGCTCGTAATCGAGTCCGCTTTACGGCGGAGACACAAACGTGAAAGAAGGGTAAAGCAAGGTATCGGGGAGATAGCGAATAGCGAAGGAACCGAGAGGGGTGTCTGGAAGTCTTAGCTGAGCATAGTACCGAGGATCAGCGGAAGGTTGATCGGGAAGGTGGGGAACCGACGTCCACGGGACCCACTGAAGGGAAGGCGATGCCGGGCATAGCGTAACCTTGGTTGGGAACTATAGGAGATATGCAAAGATCACAAACTATATCAACACAAGACCTTGGTAAAGTGGGAAGGAGCAACCTCAATCCCGGCAGGGAGTCCATGAAGGACAAAAGTAAGGAACAGGTGCCGACTTTGGTCAGGGAGTCATCTCTGCAAAGGATTCGGGAACTGGCAACGAAAGACCCTGGGATGGTGTTCACGTCGGTGGCCCATAAGATAGACTTGGATATGCTTGCAAGATCCTTTAAGAAGATCCGCAAGAGCAAGGCAGCGGGAGTGGACAAGAAAACAGCAAAAGAGTACGCTGGGAATCTTGATGAAAACCTCTATAATCTATACCAACGGCTGCGGAGAGGACAGTACGTTGCACAACCGGTGAAGCGAGTGTGGATAGAAAAGGAGGGCGGTAAGAAACGTCCCATTGGTATACCCGCTCTGGAGGACAAGATTGTCCAGAAAGCAGCGGAGACCATACTGAGCACGATATTCGAAGTAAACTTTTACGATTTTTCCTATGGATTTCGCACTGGATACAGTGCTCACATGGCCATAAAGGATCTGTGGCAAAGCTGCCAGACAATGAACATCAACTGGATTTTGGATGCGGACGTAAGTGGGTATTTCGACAATATTGATCATTACCAGTTAGTTGAGTTCATCAAGAGGAGAGTCAATGATGGAGGGCTGATTCGGCTGATCGGGAAGTGGTTGAATGCAGGAGTTATGGAAGAAGGAGTACGTTCATATCCTGAGAAGGGCACTCCACAAGGGGGTGTGATCTCGCCCGTATTAGCTAACATATTCCTTCACTATGTACTGGATGAATGGTTTGTAAAGGAAGTTGCCCCCAGGATGGAAGGGCGGTGCTTTTTGATCCGATTTGCCGATGATTTTGTTATTGGCTTCGAGTCCGAAGTAGACGCCAAGAAAGTCATGGAGGTTCTTCCGAAGCGGTTTTCCCGTTTCAAACTGACCATTCACCCGGAAAAGACCAAAATGGTGGACTTCAGAAAGCCGTTCAAGCGCAAGGAAAGAGGGAATAACGAAAGGACATTCGAGTTCTTGGGATTCACTCACTATTGGGGCAAGTCTCGAAAAGGCAGATTTGTTGTCAAGCGCAAGACAATAGGCAAACGAATGTGTAGGTTTATTAAGAGTATCTGGCAATGGTGCCGGAGAAACCGTCATAAACCGCTGGAAGAGCAGTACCGGGATTTGAGTCATAAATTGAGGGGTTACTACCAATATTACGGTATTATCGGCAATTACGATGTACTCAAAACGGTGCGTTGGCTGACTAAAAGAGCATGGCGTTACTGGCTGAGCAGGAGATCAAATAAAGGGCGTATGAGCTGGGACAAGTTTGAGAAGTCGATTTTGAGAAGACTGGAGCTTCCACGCCCGCGAATTTACCACAGCGTCTAAGGGCAGCTGAGCTATGCGTCAGAGTTAGAGATACCTCTGATTGGCCCATGGTGAGATTAATCGAACCAAGGGTCACCGAGGAACCGTATGCCTGAGTTGGGCACGTACGGGTCTGTGGGGGGATTGGGGAGTAATCCCTGATTCTACCCGGAAACATTGAACGTCCAACGTCGAATAAGGATGTCGCTCCGCTCCTCAAATTATTCTAAAATAGAATACAAAACCAATACGAATATTCATCAAACGGCTATTTCTGTTTCTTTTCAGCCGTTTTGATACATTAAAAGATGAACGTCCAACATCGAACATCCAACGTCCAACATCGAATGAAAAAATAAACACCCCCTACCGAATATTCAACAACTATTTCTGTTTCTTCTCAGCCGTTTTGATACTCGTAACGAAAATCTTAATTAATTCCTCTGCTTCCTGTAAAATATAGTTCATCTTTTCCCATTCAACGTTCGATGTTGGACGTTTTCGATGTTCATTCTTTCCAGT
>CP070700.1:421029-425074 GCA_020349865.1 Desulfobacteraceae bacterium | reverse complement strand
TTGGGCCGGTGATCGTCACAACGGGAAATGATCCGGCCATTTCTTTGAGGACGGTCTCCATATTTCCGGGAAGGATCATAATATATGCCTTTTTGGGAGCTTTACTCCCAATGTGCCATATATTTTTACGTACATCATTTCATGAAACAGTACTCAGGTCAGGCGATTGTGGGGGTGGAGCCCGATTTTTTTATTCCGTATCAACAGAAAAAACTGGTATTGGCTTTTCTAAGCCTTTGAGCATGCGCGAGGATTCCTGCGTGACGTGAAAGCGTGCATCCAGTTTGGCCTTCACACTTTCGGTGATAAGTATCTGGCCTGAAGCGGCCTCTGATGCCAGGCGCTGGGCGAGATTTACGTCCGCGCCGATGACGGTGTAATCGAGCCTTTTCTGAGAGCCCACGTTACCCAGAAACACTTCACCGGAACTGATCCCGATCCCAAGGCCAACTTGAGCAAAGTGCTGCTCTGTTGACGTCCATGTTTTTTTAAGTTGGTCAAACCTTCCCAGCATCTCCATGGCAGCAGAAACAGCCGCTTTCTGTGGTTCACCAAGATGATGGGGAGCCCCGAAAACGGCAAGCACCGCATCCCCCATGAATTTGTCCAGGGTGCCTTTGAACGTGAATATGACCTCGGTCAAAAGGTCGAAAAAGTCATTGAGCAAAGACCTGAGGGTTTCCAAAGGCAGGTGCTGCACCAGGTTGGTAAATTTTCTGATATCTGCAAAAAGGACCGTTATGTCTCTGATTTCACCAACCTCCATGGGGTTGTCTTCGTGAGAAATAAGCACTTCCGCCACTTCCGGCGCGACATACTGTTCAAGGAGGGTGCGCATCCTTATTTTTTCGGCCTTTTCGTCCATAATCCTGACATTTTCCAATGCCATGACAGCCTGGCCGCAAATAACTGAAAGCATTTCAATATCCGCCTGGCTGAAAAGAGGTCCGGCTTTGATCCGGCTGACGTTCAGCACCCCCAGTGTGTTTTCTCTCCCTTTGAGGGGAAACGATACTGCTGCCGCAATGTTTTTGGATCTCAAAAAAGATGCGAGCCCCGGATTGCTTTCCGGGCCGCCATTGAGGATGACCGGTTCGCCCTTTTCAAATACCCTGCCAGAGATACTCTCACCTGGTTTTATCCGGATCTTGTGGGCTATTTCTTCTTTTAAACCCCTGGCCGCACCAATCCGAAGACAGCCTTCTTTCTCGTCATAAAGCAACACTGAAATGCTCTGGGCGCCGGTCTGGCGCCCTACTGTCCGGATCAGTTCATCGAGAACCTCCTGTTGTGTCTGGGATATGGTAAATTTCTCTCCAAGCCTGTAGAGCGGAATGAGCGTTTTAAGGCGTGTATTTTCCTCTGAAAGCTCGGCTTTGCGAAATGAGTCCTTGACAACATGGACCAATTCGGCTGGCGTGAACGGCTTTCTTATGAAGCCGCTGAACCCAAACCCCATTGCTTGAATCGCAGTGTCCATGGTGCCGTGCCCGGTAATCAATACGCCAATGAGTTCGGGTTGTTTCTTTTTAAGGGCAAAAAAGGCTTCCATGCCGTCAATCCCCGGCATCAACATATCCATAACCGCCAGGTGATAGTGTTCGGGGGCCGGAAGGTTCAGGGCTTCATCACCACTGGATGTACACTGAACATCGTAGCCTTCATTCGTGAGCACGCGTCGGCACACATCAACAATCATCTCTTCATCATCCACAACAAGTATTTTTTTACGTGTCATAAGATTTTTTCGTTTCTAAGCGATGATTATTCAGGGTGATGCTGGCAGGATGTTTTGTGAAATTCGGGTTGAATGAAGAAAATTTATTCGATCTGCTTTTTCCCATCCAATGGCAACAGGACCGTAAAAGTGCTCCCCTTTTCCGGAATGCTCTGGACACGGATAGTACCACCGTGGGCTTTGATAATTCTATAACTTACCCACAGGCCAAGTCCCACTTCACTCACCTTGTTTTGGGTTGAATAAAAGGGTTCAAAAATCCTTGATAAACGCTCGTGCGGTATCCCGGCCCCGGTATCCTTGAACGATACATAGGCCTGGTCTTCTTTGATTCCACTCTCTACCCTCAGCAAAAACCCCCTTTTTTCCGATTCAAGGCCATTTTCATCCGACCCCAGAGATACTTCAAATGCCCCGGTCATTGCATTCAGGGCATTGCCTAAGAGGTTGAAAAACACCTGCAATATTTGGGCTGGCTCCACCATTATAGGAAGCGGTTTGTCGGCCAACTTGATCTCAATCTGAATGCCACTGTCGCGCAGCCGTCCCCGTCCCAGCAGGAATGTCTTTTTTATAAGCTCATTCAGATCTACCTGGATTTTTGACCCGGATTCAATACTCACAAAGTCTAAAAGGTTCCTTGTAATATTGCTCGCCCTGACGGCCTGGGTTTTAATCCGCTCAAGCATCTCCTCTATCTGATCATTATCGACAGAGGACTCGAGAATGAGATCAGTATAGCCCAGGATTCCTGTAAGGGGATTGTTCAGCTCATGGGCAATGTTTAAGGACAGCTCGCCAAACACCGCCATTCTGGCTGAAGCCAACATCTGGTCTTGAGCCTTTTGTTGGGAGTCCAAGGCAGCTTCCAGTTTTTTGTTGGAGCGTTGCAGGTTTTCATAAAGCCTGGCATTCTCAACGCTATAAGCGATTTGCTGGAGCAATGTCTGGAGAAAGTTGATGTATTCTTTTTCGAATGAGAGCTGCTTTTTATCTCTTCCAAGGGCAAGCACTCCTATGGAAGTTCCCTTGGCAACAATTGAAAGATACAGCAGGCGTGGAAAGCCAATGTCAGGAATATTAAGCCTTTTCTTATCGGGGTCCCTCTCGATATCTTTTATCAAAATGGGAGACTTTCTTTCGATTACAAGCCCTGCCAAAGTTTTATCCGCGTCAAGGGTTATTTCATCCGAAAGCTTTTTAGATATGCCCAGAGTCGCTGCAACATGCAGTATTTGGGGGTCCTCCTTTATTACCGCCAGATATCCTGCCTTGGCGTTGACGGCTTTCATGGCCCGTGAAAGGATGACTCTGGCAATCTCCTCCACATCGATACTTGCTGAAACGATTTCTCTTATTTCATTTAACGTTGCAGCCTGAACTGCCCGGACCCCAAGCTCCTGGGCCGTATCTTCTAACTTGAAAAGTGTACGGTTAAATATATCTGCTATAATGGCAAATTCCCTGGTTGAGCCATTGTCTTGGACTTTTTCTGCCTTGCCTTCCAGGGCCTTTGCCATTGTAGAGGAGAGTTGCTCGACGTGATCGGCCATTTTCCTGAAAATCATAAACCCTTCAAGCACAATTATCAGGACCAATGCCACAAGGAATCCGGACAGGGCCGTGCTAAACGCTCCAATCCTGAGATAAATATAGGCAAATACGATAAACGGGATGGCAGTAAGACAGGCAAAAACTACCTTCAGGTTGTGCCTTATGGGTCTATACTTTTTGTATTTCACCGAAGGGGTATATTCTAATACGTGACTGTCCATGGCCGATTTAAGCGATTGAAAACCCTGTAATTGATTGACAGCAAAGAATCCAGGCCCTGAGAACGTGGATTGCTTTGCACCCACCTGTTCAGTAATGATTAACCAGCAAAATCGGTGCCACCTTACCAATTCAAGGCTTTAACCATTTAACGTGCTGATTATTCTATTAATTATTTGATAGAGAATGAGGGTTGATTGTGGACCAAGCTCAATTTAGGTAGGTCAAAATGGGATGAATCATAGGTAGCGTCAGGTTATTGACCCCCACATGAGGAATCCAGGCCAAAAAGACATTGCTTTTGGGAGCCGTAACACTTTAGCTCTTTGAAAATAGGTTCATCCGGTTAATGAGTATCACGAAACTGATCAGATATGAAGTTGGCAGAGGGGAAGGTCGAAGCAGTCTTTTCTTCGATTCCGGGCTTCTCAGCCTGGTGATTTCAGACAGTTATGGGCGGGTGAATCCTCCCCCCTCCCTGTTCTCCACCGCTCTTGCAGAGCGCCGGAGCCAGGGGGTCCCCCATCCCATAAC
>CP070700.1:416015-420929 GCA_020349865.1 Desulfobacteraceae bacterium | reverse complement strand
TTCTTCTCCTTTTGTTGATATCTGTAATAACTTGGTGATTCGATTCGCAAATATGATAACGTATGTTTTATAAGTCAAACCTTTGGAATTGCTCACTCAACACTTAGTCCCGAGTGAATAAATACGTTATCGAATTTATGAATCGAGGGACTTAGTTACTAATGGGAGCATAATATTGTTTGCAAACGATAATGCTGGTCATGCCGATGAAGGGTCATGAAGTCTTTTCTAAGGTGAATGGCGGGAGGGCTTCTTCATTTCATGGAGTTATGGAATGGGGGGGTCCCCCAGCTCTGCCGCTCTGAAAGAGCGGGGGAGAGCAAGGAGGGGGTGACATCACCCGTCCGTAACTTCCTAAAATAACCAGCCCGGGAGTCTTGTAACCAAAGAAAAGGCTTCATGGCCCGCACATCATTGCAGTGCAAATTGTTTAGTGCTCTCCTTAGTATAGTGCCACAAATGCACCAAAACACCAAGATTATAAAATTGCTTTATTAATAAATCATCCGTCTTCTCTTTGATTCTCTTCGCCTTGGGTGCCTAACTGCTTAAAGAATTTATGAAATCTCCTTCCACAGCATTTCCATTATGTTTTTTTATCACATATTGTGCAGTAGAATCCGTAGCGAGGCGCAGAAAACCAAAGCGAAACGCGCAGTTGGAGCGATTTTGTGACGTAGGCATATTAATAAATATGTCGAGGAGCAACCTGCCAGAGGCAGATAAAAATCGGGAAACAAGCGTTGCAGCAAGGATTTTCAAGTCGCATTAGGAGACTACGGCACAATCTGGGTTTATATGCAAAAAGCCAGAAGAGACTGTGACACGGTGGTCTCTCTGCCGGGAGATATCCACATTTATCTTAGCAAGAATTTTACTGGGTCTTCTGGACAAAATATAGACATTGTCGGCGAGGAGTATGGCCTTATAAAAAGGAGGAGTGAGCTATGTTTTCCGACTCAACTGGCCTCAAATATCAAATATAAAATTGCAATGCTATTTTATAGAGCGCTACCATACCGATTGACAATTTAATTCTAACCCAACGTACTCTTAAGAAAACGTGAAGAATGATCCCACACTGTTGAGGATAAAAGAAGATTTGAATTCTTCAGAGAACCGCTGAATGGCCTTCCATCCGGTGCAGTGCATTGGAACAAGCACCTTTAGGTCCATCTTTTTCAATTCTTTGATGGTTTCCTCAATGATCGGTTCAAACGAGGGACCGGTGAGATGAAACCCTCCGAGGACCGCGTGGACTTGTTTTATCCCGGTCATTTGTATCCCATAAAGAATCGTATTAATGATCCCGGCATGGCTGCACCCAGAAATAACCACCAACCCTTTACCTTTGAGGTTTATTAAAAGTGCCTGATCATCGGATATGGGGTCTTTTTCCAGCTTCCCATTTCTTTCCATAAGGGCATTGGGAAGCCCCTTTTCAAATTTTGTAACATGTTCCACCTCACCCGTTACCATTACCCTATCATCCGCCAGAAACGACGGGGTTTTGTTTGTCAAAAGCTCAAGGTTTCGCGCTTCCAGATCAGCCTTTACCAGAGTTTGTGGAAAGAGGAGCTTTCGGCCATCATCGAGGCCGAAATACCGTGGGGCTGAGAATGCTTCCGGATGAACCACCAGAGGAATGCGTTTTGGAATTTTATCGAGGAGCGGGTAAAGGGACCCTGTGTGGTCCGTATGTCCGTGGCTTAGGACAAGGGCCTCTATTTCTTCTACAGCCACATCCAGTTTATCCAAATTGTGTGGGACGCCAATCTGAGTGTAGCCGGTATCAAAAAGGATCCTATGCCTTTTTTCTCCCTGATACACGGTAATGAGAAGCGAAAGGCCATGTTCTGCCAGAAGAGTGTCTGTGGGAATATTTCCTCCTTTGGCATGTGGGGGACGGGTGACTACGTCTGTGTTTTCGAGCAAAACGTCCACATAGTTGTCAATGATCGTAAGAACTTCAACACGATCAGACTCTTTTAAGGAAACAGTTAAATCACTCATTCTTATTACTCCTTGCAGAACTGGAATCAGCCTTGGGCAGCATTGAAATTGCCTCTTCCTTTCTGTAACTTTCTTAATGTCTGCCAGAGCTCCTCCACCTGCCTTTTTGTCTCTTCAAGAGAATGTTCATTATGGATCACATAATCAGCATATCCTACCTTTTCGTCGATGTTCAATTGGGCCTTAAGGAAATTGGCTGCTTCCTTCTTACTGATCCCATCCCGCTCAGCCAACCGCTTTATCTGGAGCTGTTGAGGTATATAAACAACCATATTTTTATGAAACATGTACTGCAAATTTAACTCAATTAAAAGTGGAATTACCACCTGTATTATCGCCCCGGGGGTCCTTTCCGCAATCTCGTTTACCTGTTTTACAAATTCTTCACTGATGCGCGGATGTGTAAAGCCCTCAAGGTTTTTTCTTTTTTCCAGGTCACGGAACACTATATTTGAAAGCTTTTTTCGATCAAGACTGCCGTCTTCCTGAAGTACCTGCTTGCCAAAGTAGTCAACGATTTCTTTCCAGGCAGGTTTCCCCTGTTCAACCACCTGCCTTGCAATCACATCAAAATCAATGATGGGCGCTCCCAGTTCTGCTAACATATTTGCGACCGTTGTCTTTCCACTGGCAATGCCGCCAGTCACGCCAATGAGCAACCGAGCGTCCTTACCCCGGATGGCCTCTAAATCACCCACTCCGCTGTAAGACATGGGAAAGGCAGTGGTGAGATCTCTTTCAACACCAGCGAAACTGATGGGATAGCGAATGCCTCTACGATACAGGGTTTCCATTCCCCTTAGCGCCTTCTCCATCATTCCTGCCGGTATTGCCATGACCAGGTCTTCATCCTGGGCGTGCCCATAGCGACGCTCCCCATAGCAGGGGATGGTCAATGAAGGCTTGCCGCTTAAATAGCATCGGGCAATGGCATCCGAGCACGAGGACTCTCCCACGCAAAAGAACTGCATAACGTCGTAGTCTTCAAATTGCAGGGAGTTAATCAAAAGCATCATCTGAGCCGGATTGGCATAAATAAGGACAATGTCAGGTTCAAAAGGATTGTACACCAGCGGGGCCATGACCACGGCTTCATATTGTCCCAAAGGAAGACGGGGGATAGATGCCTCATACTTTTTTCCGTCTTCCTTAGTCTTGACCCAGACAATACTGCGAAAAGTACCATCCTTGTAAATCTCGGGCGTGTCGGTAAGGCCAAGGATGGAGGGACACCCGGGATTCATGAAATCATTCAGTTCAGCGCCAACGGTCCAATCAAAGTTTCTTACAAGTGTGATTAATTGACAGAGAGTGATTTTATGCTCGGCCCTCCGCATGAAGGGAATTTTCTTTAGCTCGTCCTTCTTTTCCAGCATCTTGAATGCCACCGGAAATGACTTGAGCCTCATTAAAAGTTCCATTCTTCTGATGATTTTTTCCCAGTCGTGCTGTTTTTCCGTGTTCATATTTTTTCCTCACCCCTTTGATTTATGAAGGCGATGGGCGAATATCCCCCTTTTCTTAAGGCCTCAATAAGATCATTTTCATCCTTAATGTTGACAGGAAATCGTGTCGCATAAACACCGACTTCGGTGGTTTCATGTGCATCGCTGCCCCCTGTAGCTGGCAGTCTTAGGCCTGCTGCAACCTTTGAGGCAAAGCTATTCTCCTTTTCCGTGACTTTCCCGTTCAGGACTTCAACGGCATCAACCAATTTAAAGAGGCTTCTTTCCATGGCCTTTTCAGGGGTTAGCCCGAGCTGGCCCACGCCAAAAGTCAGAAATCCCCTGAATGGGTGAGGCACAATCATGAAGCCTCCCGCCTGTAAGACTTCCTTCCTGAGATCCTCAAGCCTGACAATGCCCTGGACATTCTTGTCCAGTCCGAACACGACCATGTCTCCCTGGTCGGTGGTGATCTCATTACCCATTAGAACCAAAAATCCGTGCTTTTGCCTCAAATCTTCCACACGGCCCGGATCCCATACATAGTTGTGGTCTGTCAGACAGACCCCATCAAGGCCGATGCTCTTAGCTTCCTCAATAAGCTGGTCTACCGAAACCGAACTGCATGGAGACGCCGGGGAGGTGTGTACATGCAGGTCAATAATCATGCCCCCTGATATTTCTCTTTTGACAGCATTGGGGATATTCTGATCTATCTGCTCAAGGCGTCCTTCAGCGGAAACAGTGCTAACAGCCTCTAATTTCGGGTCATCCTTCAGGCTAGCTTTTAGAAAATCAGGAAAGCTTAGCTCTCTATTTTTGGTCTTTTCATCCTCCCATTTGGCCAACATGGCCGCTTCTTTTGCTGAGTGGCAGCACTCGAGCAGAAGGTTAGCATGGTGCCGGCATGCCTTTCTACCAATAATCTTTTGGATTTTCTGGGAAAAGCCCTCTTCTTCAATACGAAAGCCAACGGCTTCGTGAAGGTATGCAATGGCCCTTGGACATGCAGGTGTAGTCCAGCGATTCCATTTCCCCTCTATAGTTAGGATTTCTAAATCGGAAATCCTTATGGATACATCAATCTCCAGACCATATATATCGTCGTCCAGGATACCATGAACACTTAAGGTCTCATGGTCTTTCCTTTCAATGCTGACCATCTTATTCCGAGCAAATTTCAGCATACCCCCTCGCATCCCTCCTGTACTGCTCTTATATCCGACCATGGTCAATTGGCATTATTTGACCGCTGAATGAAATTTAAGAATGTGGTAACACTTTAGTGTCTTGAAAAAACCAACCGTGGGTTGTAGGGCCATGGGGCTCTCTTTTTCAAAAGCCGCATCACAAAAATTATACAAAGCTCGTGGCACGCCCCCTGGGCCTTGAACAGGGGCGGGGAGCAGGCAGAAAAGGCGACCTCTTTTATGAAGGTTTCCTTCTGGGGCTGTCC
>CP070700.1:411328-415915 GCA_020349865.1 Desulfobacteraceae bacterium | reverse complement strand
TGAAATAGGCAATTCTTTACCACTAAACATTTTGTTTATTTCGGTTTCAAATAATTCGGGCTTAGTGTGTGGATATCTGCTATTTATCACAGACCACATAAAACCTTTTATATCAAACGGATACCTTAGAAGTGCATGCTCTAATAAAGGCACTCGAATTAAACTGACCTACCACAATATCTTGTACAAGGCCCATTAACCGATATTGAACCAAAAAGTCAAATATACTGTTTCTATAAGTCAAAAAGGCCTTAAATCTCCCAGTGTCTTATTATTTCATTATGAAACCTAAAAAAGAGATGGACACTTCGGGAAACCAGCATGCCAAAAGTGTAACCATTTTTGTAACCACGACCAGCAAAAAACATCAAAAAGAACCAAACAAAAACAAAAGTTCTGGCCTTCCGGTTTTTCAAATAAAAGAGGGGAGATACCTTGATTTACAAGGCTCTCCCCATCTTTGGAGGGTTTTGATGATTTAGACTCTTAATCAATTGGTCGAGGGTTCGATCCCTTCCAGGCCCACCATAATATGAAGGACTTAGCCTCTTTGGCCAAGTCCTTTTTTGTTCTCGGTTCCAAAGCAGAAACCAGAGGGCGTAAAGCAAACGGGATGCTGACAGTGGCTTTCTCGTATTTCTATATGCTGTGAAAGAACGTAGAAAGATACACTAACTGATGAAATAATAGTCTGGATTAGCAAGTTTTAGGTTGATTTTGGTAAGTGAGAGGGTTAAATTTTGGCTATCTATAAAGTCTTCTCAGCAATTACAAAAATACCCTTATAAAAGATCCTTCAATCTTTTCAAGAAAGGGGGGACGCAATGGAAAATTCGCAAAATGAAGGCCAGTGGTTTGTAATAAAACATGAAAAATGTGGCTCTGTGATAACAATAAACACCGAAAGTGTTTCACGATCATCTTCATCTTTTGCAGACGGAGGGCCTCGTCTCCTTACATGCCCCAACTGTGGAGCAGTTGCTACAGAGTTCCAGCACCTGAAGGATTTTTTGGAGGCACACGAAAAACTTCATAAAGATCTTAAAAGAGAAGATTTCACCATACATAGAGAAAAGAGAGTATAAACCACGGATCCTTGTTTACCAATAGCTACAAACACCCTTTACCCTCAAATGAGGTCGATTATGGTTGAAGAGATGTGTTTTCTTGGGTAAGATTTTTTAAATGATCGCTCAACTTTTTTAGAAAGGGGGCCAGCAATGGAAAAAGAACAAAACGAAGGGCAATGGTTTGTAATCAGGCACGACAGGTGTGGTGCAATTTTGACGATAAATACCGACGATGTATCAAAATCATTTTCAGCTTCTATGGATGACGAACCCCGTGTACTTGCCTGTCCCAATTGCGGAGAATTTGCTACGAGTTACATGGAACTGAAAGATTTCTTTGACGCCCACAAACGACTGAACAAAAATCTTTCAGATGCGGGTTTTACCATGAAGAAGAAAAAAGACTGACACTAACTGATCTTAACACTAATCTGCCGTTCAATGGAATGAGGCATGCGGCGAGCTCCATTAGGCCCGAGCGGTTCGGCCTAAACTGTTACGAAAATACAAATTATTTGGTGAAGGAGGCTTCTATACAACAGACAGATGGAGTGGGCGACGTGCGTGAAAACGGGAGAGATCCAGCCAAAGGCAAAGGTGGGATCTTGCGTTTTCCCGGGGCGCTGGAGGTAACGTGCCTCGATCGCAGCGGACGCGGCGATGGGTTTCATGGGGTATTCCTGATTGAGGCCGGCAATAAGAGAAAATACATAGTCAAATGCTACAGCCGAAAGCGGAGTAAATGGCAGGAGTTGCTTGGCACTCCGGGAAATTATCTGGTTGGAAAATCTTCTTCACATCCCCTTGCACGCTTTCAGACCGAAAAAAAAGTTCTTGAGACCTGGCAGCAGCATGGGTTTGATGTCTTTCAACAGCCCGATGACTTTCCACCCATGATGATTGCCACACCACACCTCGTATTCGAATATATTAATGGTCGGACCCTGCTGTCCTATTTTTCTGACCCGAGCATCACAAAAGATGACAAGATCGCCGCATTAAAACGGTTTATTCCCGAATGGGCCAGAAGACACCACCTGTCCATGAAGCATGGAGACCGCCTTTTAGTTCATGAACACCCGTCCTTCAAGCACGTCTATATGAATGATGACGGAAGACTGATTTTCTTTGATTTCGAGACGGTGTATACAGAGAGGCATAGCCTCCCATCTCTCATTGGCCGGGAGATTGCGGGCTACGTTCGTTCACTTTTTAAGGTCATTCCCCCTGGACAGTTTAATGATTTTCTGGAGGTGTTGATCCGAGAGTATCCGCACCGGGAGTATTTATCTTATCCGTTCCACTATTTTTTTCGACATCCCAATCCGTTTCTCCGATTCTTATATGCCATAGATAGAAGGCTTCCCCGCCACCGCAAGCGCCACTCAAAATACCCTGTTGCTCGTTTGCTTAAGGATCATCTGCACGGTACCAGTAATTGAAATCTTCCCCACTGTATTATCAAGCGGACGCACAGGAGGGGGTCTGAGAATGGCTATTTTCCCCAATCTCAGACGGCCTCTGAGGTTCGCCGTCATTCATCTTGACGAAATCGTTAAAGCTTTGATAAAACCGCGCTATGAATCCGCTTGATTTACTTATAATTGCGACAATGGTTTTTTTCATCGTGCGTGGTGTATTTCGTGGTTTTTTCAGGGAGATAGGGTCCCTTGCAGGCGTGATCTTTGGTATCTGGATTGCTGCTGTTTATCACCATCAGGTGACAGAATACTTAAAAACATACATCCCAACGGGAAAATTTCTTCCGTTGATTAGCCTTGGGCTGATATTTTTTATTGTTCTGGTTTTATGTAACCTTGCCGGTTTGGGTCTGAAGATGATGATGAAAAGACTCCTGTTTGGTTGGGCCGATAGGGGCCTTGGTGTGACATTCGCGATTCTGAAAGGCATTATACTCACGTATTTTGTTATTGTCCTGCTTACGTTTTTTGTACCCTCAAAGGCGCCCCTCATCGCCAGATCAAAGCTGGCACCCTTGATTATCAGCTCCTACCAGTCCATAGTCAGCTTTACTTCCCCGGGCTCCTACCAGAAGTGGAAGCAAAAATTCCTTGGAGAAAAAACAGAAAAAGAAAGTGTTGGCCAAAAAAGAGTCGAAGGCCTCACGCAATAGCATGGATTCCGAGAGATTAACCAGAGCAATTGTAGCGCTTGTTGAATTGGTGGCCCGGCTTCGAAGTCCTAACGGCTGTCCGTGGGACATCCAACAGACAGATTCCAGCATTAAGTTGTACCTGCTTGAAGAGGCTTACGAGGTCCTTGATGCCGTCGAGAAATCATCGCCCCAGGACGTTTGCTCCGAATTGGGTGATCTACTGTTCCAGATTCTCTTTTTGGCCCAGTTGGCAGCTGAAAGAAAGGAGTTCGATTTTATTGAAGTCTTAGAAAAGATCTCTGAAAAGATGATCAAACGCCATCCTCACGTTTTCGGCGGGACAAAGGTGGATAGCGCGGAGGATGTGGCCCTCAATTGGGCCAGAATAAAGGCAAGGGAGAAAAGTGCCTCCCGGAAAACGTCTTCTTTCTTTGAGAGCGTTCCGTCCAATCTGCCCGCCCTTTTGAGAGCCCATAGATTGAGTGAGCGGGCATCCAAGTTGAATTCTGGTTGGACAAATGCGGAAGAAATCTGGGACAAAATTCTGGAGCAATTTGAAGCACTGAAATCAGCCGTTACTCAACAAGAGAGGGATCTGGTTGGTAAAGAGATGGGGGGCCTTCTTTTCAACCTTGTGAACCTGACGCGACACTGGGGGCTCAATGCCGAGAACCTGCTGAGGCTCTTCAACCGGGAATTCCTGGAATGCCTCGATAAGGCAGACCAGGAATTGAATGCTTGTGGAATAAAGTTTGAGGAGGCCACATCGGATCAGATGAAAAGGGCCTTAGAAAAAATAAAAAAGATAGCACTTTAGCTCTTTGAAAATAGGACAGGATGGGCCATGGGGATCTCTTTTTCAAAAGCCGCATCACAAAAATTATACAAAGCTCGTGGCACGCCCCCTGGGCCTTGAACAGGGGTTGGGAGCAGGCAGAGAAGGCGACCTCTTTTAAGAAGGTTTCCTTCTGGGGCTGTCCTTGGTTGAATTTTAAGGCCAATCTGCCGTTCCATGTAATGAGGCCGGCTTATGCGGCTTTTGAAAAAGAGATCCCCATGGCCCTACAATCCCCGGCTGGTTTTTTCAAAACGGTAAAGTGTTATATATTTCTCTTATAATTATATCTAATACCAAGTCTCCAGTGGGTTAAAATATGAACTGGAAAGGGGGGAATTATGATGCGTAAAACCCATGAAAAGATCATCGATGAACAAGTAAAAAGATGGGAGATAATGCGTGCGCAGAAGATTGAAAAGGAAGAAGACCTCCCTGTTATTACCGTCTCCAGAGAGCCTGGAAGCGGGGGAGGGATGGTGGCAAAAAAGATCGCCGAACAACTCGGACTGGATCTTTTCCACGGCGAGATCATACAGGAGATAGCTGAAAGTGCCGATACAAGC
>CP070700.1:408318-411228 GCA_020349865.1 Desulfobacteraceae bacterium | reverse complement strand
GTGATGATGTAAAAACTGAAAATGTTTTAACAGGGCCTGGGCCAGAAATCCGCCTGAGAGGGAAATAAAAAGAGCCGAAATCAATCGAGCGATGGCAATTTCCCAGCCAAGTTGTGTAAAGGTTAAAATAAATATCCCGGGATTTAACAGAGGGGAGGCAATCATGAATGCGACAACTGCTCCCAAAGGCAGCCCACAGGCATGAAGGGATAATCCCATCGGCAGTGCCAGATACGTAGGAAGCGGTGAAGCGATACCAATGATGCTCGCAACAGGAATTGACCAGACTGTATGTGTATTTTGAAATCGAATGTTTTTTCTTGAGATGTACAACTTTAGTAATACGTTCAGAAATACCGCGATTAAAAAGTAAGGCCCGATTTGTATGGCATAATCAAAAAAGGTACGAACAAACAGCCCTGTATAAGTGCCTCTGAATAAATCGACGATTGTGTAATAAAGATCGATCAAAATTCAATCAGCTTCTGAAACAAATTATCAACTGACATTATCTTTGTTGAACAGTTAAAAGACGCAATTACTCCCTTAAAACATCAATAATCATATAAAATTCACTACTACATGGTCAAGATAATTACGTTCCATACCCCCTTTATCTCAAAATCGCGTAAAAATACAAAGATTTCGGTTCGAAAAGTAAAATTCTGAGAAATTTACAGGATTTCGACTAAACTCAGCGTAGCCCTGGACGGTCGAGGGATTATCCGGGTAATCCATTATGATAGGCCGTTATTATATTCCTTTTTAATGTTCCTTCAAAGTTTCCACTCTTAGTCTTCTTCTCGTACCGCGCCTCTGCATCAATTCGCAAATTATGTAAATGGAAATAAACCCATTGACACTGATGAGAAAATGGTTTTCACGTATATGGATGATTGTAGCACTGGTAGCTTAGCCTACTCGTTCAAAAAATATAGGAGAAGTCCATGGAGAAACAATTTGTTAATAAAGCACTGATAATCTTAGTGTTATTTTTTGGTCGAGTTGCAACTGAGGGAGAGGTTCATATGTTTCCTGCAGGAACGTACACCTCGAAACAAGACCTGCTTCAAAACATTATTGCTAAAACTGGCGACATAATTGATTGTCGCATGGCGGTGTTTCATCAGGATAATTTAAATGCAGAAGGGGCTAACTATCCCTGCAAAATTAATAACAATCCCGGTAATGTCACAATCCGTTGGGCTCGCGTAATCGGTCACGTCCCACAAAACATTGCATGGCAGACTTACTATCGCCAGGGGAATGGTTGTGCAATATCAGCTTTTTATGGCGGCGGTGCCATATTCCAAGATTGCTTCGTTGGTGGTCCGGAGAAGGCGAAAAACTGCGTTTGGGACTTTTTCAGGTTTGCACGACAAGAGGGCGAAATCCGCAATTACATCAAAGATTGTGCCTTTATTAATGCTCGCGACGATGGTGAGACAGATACAGGCCTTAAGAATCTAACCATAGAAAATGCACTCATTCACACCTATGTAGGTATATCAAGTCGTCCAGGCGGTGGAGCGGTAGGTAAAGCATCTCACCGTGATATAACCATTCGCAATACGGTTATGAAAATGTTCCCATGTATCGGAAACACAGAAAAGTATGGAACCGATCTCATACACGGTGCTCCATTTAAATGGCGATCCGGCTCACAGAAGTACATCATACACAACTTTGTTTTTGGTGCGGGTTGGCCTGGGGCCAAGCGGAATCAAAGCTTTCGAGGTGGTCAATGGAGAGGCAATTGGGAGGGGGCACTAGATAACATCGAGAAGGCAACAGGTGAAAATGTGTTTTGTTACCTTGGAAACGATGGATTCAACAATGCTGTTCCTTTGGGTCCATTCAAACTGCTGGAAGGTGAGGTAGCAAGAAAATATATAACTCAAAAAGTCTATGAATGGATTGATGATCATAAGTACTGGAATGAAATTTGGCCTGATTATGAGGAAACTATCGTCAAGAATGTTTTGGAGAATATTAATACAGGTCGGCCAACATCCGCAACCAATAGAAATATACCGAAAAAATAATCACTGGGCATTGCCAAACCTTCATTGGAGGTGACCGTCCTCGCTGACGCTCGGAAGGCAGCTCAGCTTTAACATTACCATACCACAAAAACACTGGAGATCTATACAATGATACAAAGGCGAGAACCAAGGATCGAATCCAAGGGCGATACCGTCGCTATATACCATGTCATCTATGAGAATGAGGGATTTGAGGAATCGGCTCAAAACCTTTTTAGGCTGGTCCAACAAGCGCAGAGCCTTAGTCCGGGAAAGAAGCGTGTGCTCTATCTGGACATCGATGGCCACCGAGTTAAAGAGGGCGGCTTCGATGCTGACATGCTTGAGCTTCAAAAAGAGTTCTTGCTTGGTTTTCTTAGTCCTTTCCTTTCAGAGGTACACAGTCCTCTTGGCAATACAACGAATCCTATATCACAAGAGAATGATATACCTCCAAAATTGATTCTGAAAGATGAGCGAAATGAATAGAGTCAGCCGCAAGTCTTTCAGTCCCATCTCTGACACCCACTACGCTCCATCATGTATTGAAGGCCCGGATGCCTTTCTTATCAAGAAATGCTTGAACGTGCCCTCAGTAGCTGGTTTTAAGAGTCCCTTGACAGACCAAACCTCGAGGCAGACGAGACCATCACCAAGAACACGGCATGTCTACAAGACCACAGGTCTACTGCAAGAGAGAGGGCAGAGCAGAGTACTCATAGATCGCCTGCAAAAATTGCAGGCGCTCTTCACGAGGAGCATCTGCGTTTCCAGAGGATTGGTAAACCCTCAGGAAATTCCAGACGCAATAGAACCTGATAAATACCCGTAAACACAACGGCCAAAAGTGTAGGTGAAAAGTGTAGGGGGGATGTTGTCAGCCTTC
>CP070700.1:404994-408218 GCA_020349865.1 Desulfobacteraceae bacterium | reverse complement strand
TACGGGCCTCTCGTGCCGAATATCTAACCCAAGAGAACGCCAGACCTCCGTGGCATAAAATGTCCCACTGCGACCACACCCCGTAATAAGTAGCCTTTTTCGCTCCATGTCTGTCATCTTCCTGCTGCTTGCACAAAAGGTAAAGCCATATGGGGCCTAACGCAAAGCTCACCAGACAATGAAAGCCGTCAGGCTTTTACTGTCTGGTGAAGCGCTAGGCTGTGCAGTTTGCCTTAGAATTTAAACAAGTGTGCGTTTTTGTCTGCTACTAAACTTGAGGTAAACGCTTTAACAAGTAAAGGATTAGCTACAAATGGTGGCAGCCCTAGATTTGCAACAACCTGTTTACAAAGCGCCATGCCTGTCTGCTTGTTTTTTTCATGGGTACTTAAGACAGCGTTATGAATTTTTTGCAAATAGGTGATACTTGATACTATTCTTTGGTTTATTTGATCTTTGCCTTGAATGGGGGGTTCCCAAGATGAAAGCAATATTTTTATGCCTTCAAGCTTCTTCAACGAGTTTATTGAAGCGACGCAGGTTGCAATATCATCATAGACAGGAAGGTCTCCGGGCACCGGTAAGGCATCCCCGGAAAAGAGAGCTTTCTCGTCTTCAAAAAATAGAGAAATAGATCCGGCAGAGTGACCCGGCGTGTGGATCACTTTGCATTGTCTGTCTTCTTCTATTTCGAGGAGGTCTCCGTCTTGAAGCAGATCATCCACCGAAATCGAGCCACCCACTAAACTATCAAAACCTGGAACCGGTCTTTCTTGTGCCTGTCTCTCTACGTCCTCAACCCAATTTTTTTCAGCGGGATGACAAAGAACCCTACAATCTGTCGCTTCTTTAATAATTCGAGCGGAGCCAATATGGTCAGGGTGAGAGTGAGAAAGAATGAGCGTAGATATTTCATGAGGATCCCTGCCATTTTTCGTGATGCAATCAAATATAATGGATTCAGCTCCTGCGACGCCACTGTCGATTAACGTGATCTTTTTACCAAAAACAAAGTATACATACACTATTCGGTCAACATTTATTTCAGGAGCAACCGGGACTTTGAAAGATATTTCAAGTGCATGAATAGATTCTGTAACTTTCATTTATGATCCTTTTTATATCTGCACAACGTTGGGTTCAGCCGCATTGCGGAGCACGGCGGAGCAATGTCGGTTGAAACTCGTTGTTAGGCCGCCTATAGATTAGGAATTCGACTCGGCTCACAGGTCTGAAGCCTTTCCCTGCAAGAACCCAAACTCGCAATCAACTCATCATGCCGGCTTTCTGAATTCCAAACAATACCCGTGATACTGAGCATGCCGTTTCCAAATACCGTTCACCCGTATCCCTTCCATTGTTTCCGGAACCAGGTGAACGGGCACGGACGTGTCCACTTTCCTACCCTGAATTGAGCGCGACAAACGGAGGAAACGAGCGATAAGTTGTGCCACCCGTTCCGATTCATCAGCAATTACGATCTTGCTTCCCGGCCGCGCGACTCGGATCATCTCCTCAATGGCCTTCTTCTTTTCCGAGAAAAAGTTAATCCCACCAATGTGAAAGACATTGTCAAATGATTCAGCTTCAAAAGGCAACAGCTCTGCCATCCCCAAGAAAAGCTCTACCGACCATCCTCGTGTTTTGACGAACCTGCGACAGCGGGTCAGCTGCGCAGCCGAGATGTCCAGGCCATATACCTCGTCCACTTTGTGAGACTCAAATAGGTAAGGAAGATTACCTCCTGACCCTATGGAGACCTCCAAAACTCGCCCACCGTCTAGCTCCAATCGGTGCAAAATCTCTGTGCGTGCCTTGCGCTCTCCACCCATAGGTAAAAACGACAACTTATCGAAAATTGTTTCGAAACGTGAAAACCGCTCATAGAATCGAGCGAAACGGCGGTTAAGGCCCTCCAGTTTCTGCGGCGAAATAAACTGAGCGATGCCATTCCTGACGAGAAAGCTCTCCTCACAATGCGGGCAAAACAGCCCCCCCTCATCCACAGTCACGTCACCGCGCTCGTCGCGCAGAGAAAGTCTGGCTTGACAATTAGGACAACATAGCAACTCCAATGTTGAGCGTTTCATCTATATTCCTTTCCATTCCACGATGCATCGGCCTAACATTATATATTAAGCAGACTCTATTTTTTTCTCAAGCATCTGGAATTAATAGGAATTATACAGAGATTTGATAAATAACTCAATGAGATCAAATTTCATGAAATATCAAATAGATGCGGCGGGTGCATTGGAAATGGCATGCGCCTCTTCAACGCTCTATTTTTTGAAAAAAGCGCAAGAAGTCTTCTTTTTGTCATTATTATGGATGTTATGTAGACTCTCTATAATTATGGGAATCTATTATTTAGGAGTGCAGTGGAATCATTTATTGTCCAAACGAATCGTTCATGGAAAAAGTTGGTCCATTTGTTTAGTCCTAACTGTACTCGGTATTCTCCGGCATTCCACGTTCACTGCATGTTTCAATCGCAATTCATCACTGATTTCAAGAACCCAAGTCTGCTCTAAGGCCATCTCATGGGGCGTACGACGGCGCTGTGATATCAAACCCTGGCTATTACACATGATTATTTCACACACCTAGAATAGCGCCTCTGCGCTTGCCTGAATCATAAAAACGCTCATTACCAACAATTTCCCGGGTAAGGGCCGTTAGGTCTCAATCTTCCAATAATTAGCCCTCCAGGAGGCCATAAGACCCCACCTTTGGCCGTTTACATAACAAGCGAACCCCTTGCCCCCCAGGGGTTCGAGGGGCAAGAATGGCCCGGAATGAAGGATTTTAAGTTGATCCTCCTTTTCTTATTTTAGGTCCTCAGTAGTTCGGGCAGTCTCCCCAGCAAGAGACCGAATTACTTCCTCTGAAGACCTCTTTACCATTCGTCCTGGTACTCCCAGATTACTTCCTCGGGACAAATGTTGAGGTAAGCTTTAGTAGTGGCCAGACTAATACTCTATTCCTGTCCAGAGTATTTTCGATATGTGTGGCGTAGGACGCGCGGGGTAACCGGCCGACTAATACCGGCCCGGTGGGCTACGCGCTTGACTAGGCGCTGGATGGTCCGGGGTCCCATACCCAGGGAATCGTGCAGGGCAAAATGTACCTCGATTACAGTATCGGGCGCGAAGTGGGGAATGAGGTGAATGACTCTTTTTTTTGATTCGCTACCATATGACTCGCCTTTGCCATAGATCGTT
>CP070700.1:397909-404894 GCA_020349865.1 Desulfobacteraceae bacterium | reverse complement strand
GTCTTTGCCGTAAGCCGACCTGGCATCTTGTGTATAGGGTCAGCCGCCTCTGCCATAGATGATAACCTCTTTTGCCATAAATGTTACCTCTCTTTTTGTAGTTTAAGTTGCGTCATACGCTAATCGAGCGAAACAGACCTTTAGATTTTCGATAGAGACGTCGGCACCCAAGGCTCTTGAAAAGTGCACAGCGTCTTTCATAACTCATTCATAGGCACTTTATAGAACAGGTAGGTATCTTTCCACATTGATCAAACAAAATCCCCCTCGATCCCTCTTTGTTAAAGGGGGAAGCATAAGTCCTCCCCTTTTGTAAAGGAGAGAAAGAGGGGATTTTTTAGGAACTTTTGGCTCAATATTATACACTTAGTCTCTCAAAATAATCTCTCCTGGGGATGAATGCTCCCAATCTAAGGGATATGTTTACGGGGTCTTCAAACATGCGGACAAGTATTTTTGGATTAGATTATATGGACTTTTATGATTTGTTGCAACCTTACGGTATCGCTTACACCAAATCAATGATTCCGACGCAAGCAATCGGGGATGCAAAGGCATAATACTAATTTTACCCCTCACCCTAGCCCTCTCCCCAGGGAGAGGATACTAGAGGATACCCCGTCGCAAGCGGACGGGGTATCGAAAAGCATAATAAAACAGGGTAGGACTCTGCCTCTTAGAGATTTTGACATTCTAAGCATTTACGATTAAACTATTACCCTAATTAAGCAATACTCAATCAGGTGGTATTGGGTATTTGCTATCAGGTATTCCGATTGTTAAGCTTGGCTCAATTGAGGAATATTATCATGAACATATCCAAGGCTTTAAAATTTTTAAAAGACGATATATGGAGAATCCAGGAGAGGAATCTCACGCGGTCAAAGGCCTTTTTGATCAGGCAATTGAGGATTCTTGTTTTGTCCCTTAAAGGGGTTGTGGAAGACAGATGCCAACTCAGGGCGTCGGCCTTAACCGTCTATTCTTTGCTTTCTATTGTGCCAGTATTTGCCATGCTTTTTGGCATAGCCAAAGGCTTCGGTTTTGAAAAAGCTCTGGAAAGGGAGCTTATGACGAGGCTGGAGGGACAGGAGGAAGTTCTTTCAAGACTTATTAATTTTTCTCACACCCTGTTGGAAAATACAAAGGGCGGCGTGATGGCTGGCGTCGGCATTGTTCTCCTGTTTTGGGCCATTATCAAGGTATTGGGGCATATTGAGAACTCTTTTAACGATCTATGGGGAGTTAAAAAAGGAAGATCATTCGGGAGAAAGGTCGCAGATTATCTTTCCATTATGCTTATCGGTCCTGTTCTTTTTATCACGTCAAGTACCATTACTGTTCTTATATCCGGACAGGTGGAAATCTTCATTCAGAAAATTGCCATCCTGGGCGTTGTGGCGCCGGCCATATTTTTTATGCTCAAATTGCTGCCTTATTGCGCAATATGGATCCTTTTTACATTCATGTATATTTTTATGCCCAATACCAAGGTCAATTTCAAATCTGGTGCATTGGCTGGGATCGTTGCCGGCGCTTTGTTTCAAATTTTCCAATTGCTCTATATTAGTCTACAGTTTGGAGTTGCCAGATACAATGCCATTTACGGAAGTTTTGCGGCACTACCCCTGTTTTTGATATGGCTGCAATTGAGCTGGCTCATCGTACTCTTTGGTGCAGAGATATCTTTTGCACACCAGAACGTGCATACCTTTGAATTTGAGCCGGACAGCCTGAGGGTAAGTAACGCCTTCAAAAGGCTATTGACCTTGCGAATTGTCCATTTGCTGGTGAAAAATTTTTCTGATTTGGAAAAATCCTTGAATGAGACCCAGATTTCGCAGAAACTGGAAATCCCCATTCGCCTTGTTCGTCTGATCTTGTATGAATTGGTGGGCTCAGGTATTGTTTCCGAGATCAATGTTGACAGGGATAAAAACGTCGCATACCAGCCGGCTCATAATACCGACATTATGACAGTTAAGTATGTAATGGATACTCTGGAAGGGCACGGAAGCGACAACATCCCGGTTGCCAAGTCCGAGGAACTGGAAAGGCTATCTGAATGCCTGAAGTCCTTCGGCGACCTTATTGAGAGATCGCCGGCCAATGTGCGGCTCAAGGACATATAGTTTCAGTTTGACATAATCATGCAGATTTGAAAGACTTGCGCCCATGAAATATGTTCGAATATTGGGAGCAGTTTCGCTGGAATATCTATACAGATTGGGGGTCATGGGGCTATTCTTGCTCAAGGCCTTTTTCTATACCTTCGTCCCTCCCATCAAATTTATGCGGGTCATGAAGCAGATTCGCTTCATCGGCTTACAATCCACTTCAGTTATCCTCCTCACAGGGGGGTTCTCGGGAATGGTCCTGGGCTTTCAGGGCTTTTACAGCCTTAGCCGGTTTGGCTCCGATGCCTTTTTAGGGCCCATGGTGGGACTTGCCCTTATCAAAGAGTTGGGACCGGTAATATCCGCCCTGATGGTCACCGGGAGGGCTGGATCGGCCATCACCGCAGAGATAGGGATCATGCGCATCAGTGAGCAGGTCGATGCGCTTGAGCTCATGGGTCTTAATCCATACCGTTATCTTATAGTCCCAAACCTCCTGGCAGGGATTATTTCAATGCCTCTTTTGACTGCCATTTTTGACGTTGTGGGTATATTTGGGGGATATCTGGTTGGGGTGAAACTCTTAGGCGTTAGTGCCGGCACCTATTTTGGAGAAATGGCCAGCTATATGGATATCAAGGATGTCATGGAAGGCATATATAAATCTTTGACTTTCGGCGTTATTATTATCTGGGTTTGCTGTTTCAAAGGGCTTTACACTGGAATATTCACCGGGTTCGGTGCAGAGGGAGTAAGCAAAGCAACCACACAGGCCGTTGTCACGTCGTCAGTACTTATCCTTGTGTGGGATTATGTTATGACTTCGCTGCTCTTTTAAGGAACATGATGATCAAGATTGATGGCCTCCACAAATTATTCGACGGCAAAGAAATCCTGAGAGGTGTCTCATTGGGGATAGGGAAGGGCGAAGTTGTCGCTTTGATAGGAGGCAGCGGTAGTGGCAAAAGCGTTCTTTTAAAGCACGTTGTTGGTCTGATGAAGCCGGATCGAGGGCGGGTGATCGTGGACGGAATAGACGTGCACGCGCTCAGGGTCCGGGACTTACTGAGTCTGAGAGATCGGCTGGGTTTTCTTTTTCAGGGTGGTGCCCTTTTTGATTCCATGACCGTCTTTGAGAATGTGGCCTTCCCCTTAAAGGAAAAGACCAGGCTGAATGACGAACGTATCAGTGAGAGGGTGCTCAATGAGTTGGAGCATGTGGGGCTGTCAGGCTCGGAGCACAAATATCCCTCTCAGATAAGCGGAGGAATGGTCAAACGGGCAGCGCTTGCCAGGGCCCTGGTCCTGGATCCTGAAATAATGCTCTTTGACGAGCCCACAACCGGATTGGATCCGGTCATTGGCGCTGCCATTCTCAATGTTATTGATTCCTGCCACAAACGACTTTCGTTTACCGGAATAATAGTGACCCATGAGATCCCAAAAGTATTTGATATTGTGGACAGGGTTGCCATGCTCCACGAGGGCGTTATCTGGGCTGAGGGTACACCAGAAGAATTAATGTCATCGGGTGAACCCATCGTCCATGCATTCGTTGGCGAATCCTTCAACAGTTCAATAAGACGCCGATCCGTGCATTCTGCGGATCAGGCCTGAACTATGGAGTTTAATGAGGTCAAGGAGAAATAAATGAGAAAATTTAATCTCGAATTGGCAGTGGGTCTATTTATGGTTGCGGGGATGGTTTGCCTTGCCTATCTGACCATAAGGCTTGGGAAGTTAGAGGTGTTTGGTGAGAAGGGTTATGAGATACAGGCAATCTTTTCCAGCAGCGGTGGGCTGAAAACGGGCTCATCTGTGGTCATAGCAGGTGTAAATGTTGGGCGTGTGAAACAGGTCATTCTGGATGATTATCAAGCCCGGGTGGTCATGGTGATTCCACAGGACCTGAAAATCCAGGAGGACGCAATTGCCTCCATAAAGACAAAAGGGTTAATCGGGGAGAAATATGTTGAGATCTCGCCCGGAGGTCTGGAAGAAAATCTTGAGCCAGGGGGAATCATTCGTGATACACAACCTCCGGTTGACCTGGAACAACTGATTTCCAAATATGTATTTGGGACGATCACTGAATAGTAAAGATTGGTTGGGGGACTGCTGGCAGGGCTGGCAGACCGGATTACGAAAACGAGAACTAATTCCGGGAGGTATTTATGAATAGAGTGTACTTATGGGGATGGGGATGTGTGCTTGTTTTTACTATTGCTGTTTTTGCATCGATGCCTGCCATGGCAGGGGAGCCAACGGAAAAGATAAGGGTAACCACGGATAAAATTATTGGGATTGTAAGTAATCCGGCACTGAAAGGCGCTGAAAAGGCGGCGGAAAGAAGGCGGCTCATCCGCAAGGCTGTGGACGAACGGTTTGACTGGGAAGAGATGTCCCGGCGGACCCTTGCAAGGCACTGGCAAAAGAGGACAATAGAAGAAAAGACGATGTTTATTGATCTTTACGGAAAGCTCCTGGAGCAGACCTATTTGGACAGGGTAGAAGGCTATTCTGGAGAAAAAGTTTTATATGAAAGTGAGCGGGTTGATGGGGAATACTCGGTTGTTAAAGTCAAAATCTTGACCAAACAGGAGACAGAGATTTCGACCGAGTACCGTCTGAAAAAGAACGCAGGGGACTGGTTGGTTTATGATATATCAGTTGAGGGTGTCAGCCTTATTAACAATTACCGGACCCAATTCAACAGCATTATTATTCGATCATCTTATAAAGACTTGATCAAAAAGCTGAAAACCAAGGTTGAAAAGCAATGAGGTTTTGGAGTTAATATACTATGAGGATTCTTTTTCGTGTCTTGTCTTTTTTCATATTTTTTTGGAGTTTTATGCAGACCATTTCCCTTGCAGGAGAAATGTCTGAGCCAACAAGCTACCCACAGCAGGGAAACCATTTTTTAGTGTTAGATGCTAACAATGACTATCTGATAGTGGCGGTGAATTTTGATAATACCCAATCGCAAAATACTGTAGGCCGTCAAGTATTGCATCCCAACCTCTCACAGGCAGAAAAATCAAAGGATGCTGATGAGGAGTTTGATGATATACCCCAGGAAGAATTCGAAGAAGACTTTATCGCTGATCCCCTTGAGCCCATCAACCGGATTTTTTTTCATTTTAACGATAAGCTTTATTTTTGGGTACTCAAACCTGTTGCGACCGGTTACAAAAAAGTTGCTCCAGAGCCATTAAGGATTAGTGTCCGTAATTTCTTTTCCAATCTGTTCACGCCGATCCGTGCTGTCAATTGCCTGCTGCAAGGAAAATTCAAAGGTTTTGGAAACGAATTGCTCCGTTTTGTTGCGAATTCGACTGTTGGTATGCTCGGCTTCATGGATCCTGCCAAAACTGCATTGAATCTTGAAAAGCAGGATGAAGACTTTGGCCAGACGCTGGGATTATATGGCCTTGGGCCGGGTTTCTTTATAAACTGGCCGATCCTGGGACCGTCCAGCCTCAGGGGCACGGTCGGTGTGGTAGGAGACGGCTTTATCGATCCTTTGAATTACCTGGTGGATTCAACATTGTATAACGCGGCAACCAGGGGATATGAGCAGGTGAACACCACTTCTCTTACCATTGGAGAATATGAATCCCTAAAAAAGGCCGCTCTGGATCCTTATGTTTCACTAAGAGACGCCTATTACCAGTACCGCAAAAATAAAATTAAAAAATAAGATAACCAGGAATGAACTTCACTGCAGGAAGACTTCAGCGATCCCCATTCGGCCCGAGCTCATAGCCGAGGGCAGCCGATGAAAGGCGCAAAGTTTTAAATCTGGTGTCTGGTGCAAGAGATAAGAAAATCGCAGAAAAAACAGAACGGGGAGGATTGTGAATGACGCAACACACTAAAATGGATGCTGAAATGCTCTCCATGGTGCTTGATACTATTGACAAGCTGGAGAAAGAAAGACTCTCTCTTGAGACCAAATTGGAAATGGACCAAAATGGTGAGTTTCCAACGGAACTCATCCGGTTCATGTTAGGACCTGAAATCGCGCTCCATCTGATTTTCATCCCCGAAGAGTATGGTGGTCTTGGTGCTGGCGCGACAGAAATAGCCATAATATCCGAAAGAATGGCAAAAATGGATCTGGCCATAGCCACTTCCTTTTTGGCCATATGCCTGGGCATGGACCCCCTCCGAGTGGGGGCCACGCCAGAGCAGAAAGAGAAGTATATCACCAAGATCGCGGAGGAAGGGCTTGTTGTAGCCTATGGGGTCACCGAGCCTGAAGCCGGATCAAATGTCCAGGCTTTGAAAACAAAGGCAGAGCGAGTCCTGGATGATAAGGGGCAAATCACAGGGTATAAGTTGAACGGACAAAAGCAGTTTATCACCAACGGCGGCGTGGCAGATCTTTACACGATTCTTGCGGACACGCCGGAAGGCCCTTCTTTTTTTGTTGTGGAGGCTGGAGCCGAAGGATTGATCCCGGGGAAGCACGAGGACAAACACGGGATACGGGCCTCGGATACCTGTCCTCTCACATTTGAAGATCTCTTTGTCCCACTGGAGAACCTCATCGGGGGTGTTGAAGGAAAGGGACTGAAAGAGGCCAATAAGGTCTTCGGATACACCAGGTTGATGGTCGCGACATTCGGCCTGGGTGGAGGCATGGCATCCTTGGAAAGGGTCATCAGATATTCCAAGGAAAGGGTGCAATTCGGAACAACCCTCTCAGAAAAACAAGGATATACCCATAAACTCCTGGTTCCTCACGCTGTGGAGCTCGAAGCGGCCAGAGCGTATATTGAAGAGGTCGCCCGCAGGCTTGATACCGGTGAAGAGGACCTGCAGGTGGAGGGATCTATCTCCAAATACTTTGCCACAGAGGC
>CP070700.1:389883-397809 GCA_020349865.1 Desulfobacteraceae bacterium | reverse complement strand
TCCCGGTTATCACAGGTGTTTCCAAACAGGGATCAGAGATCAGAAAGCAACTGGAAGAGGCAGCCCGAATTATAAAAGCCCTGAAATCAGAACAGGGGATGTTGTCATTGAACGAACTCTCAGAGATTCATATGAATGAAGATGGCGGCATGTCGCTTTATTTCAACCGTCTCTCAGCGGAAATCAAATTGGCATGCGAAAATCTTTCAAGCAAAATTGAGGGATTAAAGAAGGTAGCAAAACACTTGACCCAAACTGGCAGGATTCATCAGGTAACCGGCATTGATTTGAATCAAGCTGGTGAGGCTGTGGTCTCTTTTAAAACCAGCTGACAACCAATAAAGGATCCTGGCCCAGATGACCTGGCTTTGATTAACCCGTAAAACGGGCTTTTAGAATTAAAGGACCGACACAAAATATGAAATTCAAATATCGAAATTCTAAGCAAATTCAAATGATCAAAATTAAAAACTCGAAACACTATGGAATAAATCTATTTTTATTTTTTTTACTTAATCACCTTTTTTTATAACTTGTAAATTGAAGAACTCGATTATTTGGACAAACTGCTTTTTGTTTTTGTCATTCGAACTTTCAGTTTTCGGATTTGTTTCGATTTTCGGATTTCGTGCTTCGATTTTTGTTTATCTTTGGGCAGTGCCTTATGTCTCTGGCCGGGCTTAGAGCACCTAACTTTCTACAGTTAAATAATAATTCACTGTGCGTTTTTTTGTAATTCCGCCGTGAGTTCGGTATGCAACACACCACCCTTAACCAGTAAACGAGGTAAGAGCAAAATGTCTGGGGAAATCATTGTTGGTCTGGATATCGGAACCACCAAGGTTTGCGCTGTTGTTGCTGAAGCTCGTCCTGATGGCGTGGAAATCATCGGCATGGGAAGCCATCCTTCGGAGGGCTTAAGGAAAGGGGTGGTCATCAATATCGAACACACCGTCAATTCCATAAAGGAGGCAGTCGAGGAAGCCGAAACAATGGCTGGCTGCGAGATCAGTGCTGTCTTTGCCGGTATAGCGGGTGGCCATGTCAAGGGCTTTAACAGCCATGGGGTAATCGCGCTCAAGGAAAAGGAGGTGACAAAAAAAGATATTGACCGCGTTGTTGAGGCCGCCAGTGCAGTGGCCATCCCCATGGATCGTGAGGTAATTCACACCCTGGTTCAGGAATTCATAGTGGATGAACAGGATGGGATTATGGACCCCTTAGGGATGTCCGGGGTACGTTTAGAGGCAAAAATTCATATTGTAACGGGTGCAGTTACGTCTGCACAAAACATTATCAAGTGCGCGAATCGGGCCGGGCTGGATGTGTGCGACATTGTTCTTCAGTCCTTGGCATCCAGTGAGGCGGTGCTGTCAAAGGAAGAGCGCAATCTCGGAGCGGCAATTATTGACTTCGGAGGGGGAACGACCGACATGGCAGTATTCGCTAGAGGGGCCATCAAGCACACATCTGTTCTGCCTTTAGGAGGAGATAATTTAACTTATGATATTGCCGTAGGGCTCAGGACAGCCAAACTCGAGGCGGAGAAGATCAAAATCAAATACGGATGCGGCCTCGCCTCATTGATCGGTAGGGAGGAAACCATTGAGGTTCCCGGTGTGGGGGGAAGAAAGCCAAGGGTTCTCTCACGGCAGGTCCTCGGGGAGATACTGGAGCCCCGGGTCGAAGAAATATTTTCTCTGATTTCCAGCGAGCTTGTACGCTCAGGGCACGAAGACACTATCACTTCAGGCGTGGTTGTCACCGGCGGTTCAGCCGAACTTCAGGGAGTTACCGAGATGGCCGAGCAAGTATTTAACTCGCCTGCTCGTGTGGGTTACCCTCAAGGGATGAGCGGGTTGGTAGAAATTGTCAACAAACCAATGTATGCGACAGCAGTGGGTCTTGTCATCTACGGGTCAAAGGCCGGCAAGAAGGCAAAAAAGTTTCGAATAAGAGACAAAAATATCTTTAACCGTGTCATGGGCAGAATGAAAAAATGGTTTAAGGATGTCATTTAACTCATAACTTGTAACTAAAGGAAGGAGGGACAACATGCAGTTTGAATTTGTTGATGAAAAGGAAAGGTACAATGCTAAGATCAAGGTAGTGGGCATAGGAGGTGCAGGCGGCAATGCAATCAACAATATGATTGCCTCAAAATTAAGAGGGGTGGACTTTGTTGCTGCCAACACAGATTGCCAGGATCTTGACCGGTCCGTGTGCTCCCATAAGATCCAGCTCGGCCCATCGGTCACCATGGGTCTTGGTGCCGGAGCTGATCCTGAGATCGGCAAGGTGTCCTGCGAGGAAAGTATCAATGACATTAGAGATGCTGTTGATCATTCCGACATGGTCTTTATCACCGCCGGGATGGGAGGTGGTACTGGCACAGGCGCCTCTCCTGTGGCCGCGAGGGAGTGCAGGGAAAGCGGCGCCCTGACCGTAGCCGTGGTCACAAAGCCCTTTGCGTTTGAAGGGGAAAAGCGAATGAAAAGGGCAATGGAAGGAATAGAGGAGCTCAAAAGGGAGGTTGACAGCCTCATTATTATCCCCAATGAACGCCTCAAGGCACTGGGTAGCAAGACCACGTCCTTTAAAGAACTCGTTGCGCGGGCCGATGAAGTGCTCCTCCAGGCGGTGAAAGGAATCTCCGAACTGATCATGAGCAATGGTTTTATCAATTTGGATTTTGCGGATATTAAAAAGGTAATGGAGCAGATGGGCACTGCTATCATGGGAATGGGGAGCGCCAGTGGAGAAAACAGGGCCACAGAGGCAGCCCAGATGGCCATCAACAGCCCGCTCCTGGAAGACATCTCCATCAGTGGTGCTCAGGGGCTACTTATGAACATTACCGGCCCTTCTGACATGACCATGGAAGAAATCGATGAAGCCTCCAATTATATCAAAGGGGAGGTAAACCAGGATGCGGAGATCTTCTGGGGTGTGGTCTTTGATGATGCTCTTGATGATAAGGTTCAAATCACTGTTATTGCAACGGGTATCGACAATGGTGCCGGAAGCATGAGTAATCATTTCGCGCACGATTACAGTAATGTGGTTAAAATCAGAGACTTGAATCCTGATGAGGCAGAAGAGACCTGGACCGTAAAAAAGAATGGCGAGAGCCTTGATATCCCTACGTACCAGAGAACGGGCAAGGGACTTTCGGTTCACGCACAACAGGACGAGATCAACCAGCGCAGGAAAGGTCTCCTCAACAGATTTCATCTAAAGGATAATCTGGATTACCCCACCTTTCTCAGGGCAAAGGCGGACTGATAGATTGCGGGTTACCGTTTGCGACAAATCCTGCCGGGTCCCGGCCTCACGTTTGGAAGATGGACTATTTCCCTCTCCCTTGAGGGGGAGGGCTTCGGCGTGAGCTCAGAAGCCCCGGCCCAGACCTTGGCTGAGAGGGTTTGGTTCATAGTCACTGTGTCTTTAATGGTACAGGGACAAGTCCTTACGATGATAGCTTCGCGCCAGGGCGGGCTTAACGTAAACTTTAAGATCTTAGTTAATGAAAACGACTGATTTTGAAAGGTAGTCAGAGACGTGCCGCGTGACATTGTTTCCCTTTACCGATCCAGGTTGGCCAGGGAAAAGGGAACAGTCAAAAAAGATTGGGGAGGTAAATTGTCAATTGCCCTCACCTACCCCAATTATTACCGTCTTGGCATGTCAAACTTAGGCTTCCAGATTGTTTACCATCTCTTAAACAAGAGACCCGACGTTGTTGCTGAGCGTGTTTTCCTGCCTGAAGGCCAAGAAATGTCCCTCCACCTTCAGTCGGGAAAACCGCTCCTCTCCCTGGAATCGCAAACCTCCCTTCAAAAATTCGACCTTGTAGCCTTTTCCCTGTCCTTCGAAAATGACTATCCAAACATCCTGAAGATTCTGGAAATGGGAAAGATCCCGCTTTTTTCAGAAGAAAGATCCGACCCCTGCCCCTTAATCATGGCCGGAGGCGTTACGACCTTTTTGAACCCTGAGCCATTGGCCATTTTTATTGATTTTTTTTTGATGGGTGAGGCAGAGGCAAACCTCAACGAATTCATAGATCATCTTATTGAACTCAAATCCGCTCACTTAAATAGAGATCAGATTGCGAAAAAACTTGCTAAAAGAATGACTACCCTTTATGTGCCTTCCCTTTATGAGCCTGAATATCATAAGGACGGGACCCTCAAGTCCTTTTTGCCCAAAGACAGCAAGACACCCGCAAAAATTAAGGTGGCATGCTCCGCCGCAGGCGAATCATGGGATCAACAGGTGGCCCTTTCCGCGATCATCACGCCTGATACGGAATTCGGTGACAAAATCCTTGTTGAACTGGGCAGGGGATGCGGACGTTCATGCCGATTTTGTGCCGCAGGATATGTGTATCGCCCTCCCCGGACCCATCCGGAACCTGATCTCCTGGCCGCCACCGAAAAAACATTGAAGCAAAGCAAACAGGTGGGGTTGTTGAGTTCAGCGGTGTCGGATATCCCGGGTATAGAAAACGTGACCTCCCTGATATTGAAAAAGGGAGGACGCTTTTCTCTTTCATCATTAAGGGCAGATACCCTCACCCAGGGTCTTCTTGATCACCTGAAACAAGCAGGGCAAAAGACCGTGGCAATAGCCCCGGAGGCCGGTTCTGAAAGACTTCGAAGGGTGATTAACAAGCATCTGACACGAGAACAGATCATGGAGGCAGTGAGACTGATTGCAAGCACCGAGGGATTTACCATAAGACTGTACTTTCTGATTGGCCTTCCAACAGAGACCAGAGACGACGTGGCAGAAATTGTGGACCTTGTCAAAGTCATAAAACACAACATGGTAATGGTGTCTGCCCCGCGCGGGAGAATTGGCCAGATAAAGTTGAGCGTAAACTGCTTTGTGCCAAAAGCGTCCACCCCTTTTCAGTGGTTTCCGCTTGAGCAGGCCTCTTCCCTCAAAGAAAAGCAAAGGTGGTTGAAAAAGATACTGGCCAAGGAAGGGGGCGTCAAGGTTAATTTTGATGTACCCAAATGGGCCTATGTACAGACTTTGCTCTCAGTGGGAGACAGACGGGTTGGCTCCATCTTGTTTACGTCTCACAAGCTGGGAGGAGATTGGACAAAGGCCCTTCGCTTCTCCGACGTAAACCCCGATTTTTTCGTCCACCGTCCCAAAAGCCTCGACGAAGTCCTTCCGTGGGATTTCATTGATCACGGTATCCTCAAAAAGCATCTTAAAAACGAATACGAACTTGCCCTAAAGGGGGAAGAATCGGACGTCTGCCGTGTGGGCGAATGCTATCGCTGCGGCGTCTGCGCCTCCGATTTACACATATCACAAGACTCAGCCATCTGAACATTTCAAATTATTCATCTGAAGACTCATACCTCAATTTCCGCTCACTTTATCCAGCAATTCCCCAGGCTTTTTATCATTGGAAAATCCTTGTATTTTTATGTAATATTATGTTATATTCCCTTAAGATTAAATCAAAGCTTAATAAAATAATAGCTTATATCATTTCATTAGTTCTTAACCCTTAATGGTTTGCGCCGCAAAGCGTCACGAACCAGTGCTGGAGCTGACGAGCCTTCCATGCTAACCACCCTTAGTCGTTACCATTGAAGAATCGCAACTCAGCTCGGCATTCGAACTATAAAGGAATTAAACAAATGACATTCGTGCCAGATATGCAAAAAGTTAATCTTGGTGCAGACGCAGCAGAAGATGATATTCGGCTGGGTCTCAGAAGATATTTTATTAAAAGTGATTCATTTGAATCAATCAGAGATGGTTTCAAGTATATTGTAGTTGGAAACAGGGGGACTGGTAAAACTGCCATTTTTAAATATCTTGCTGAATCTCAAAAATCATCAGGGTCAATTGTTATTGAACTATCACCTGAAGATTATTCATATGAAATGCTGTCATCATTGCTAAAGAAAGAAGCAGAGGGCTCATGGGGAAAGCAATCTTCATATTCTATTTCTTGGCAGTATCTAATCTTTAATTTGATTTTTAAAGAGATTGCAAGCAGGACAAAAGGTTTAGCAATTGGAGCAAAAAAACTAATTTATAATTATGTTCGAGACAATCTAAAAGAGTTAGATATCTCACCATTGGGTTTGCTTGTAAGCTATCTTAAAAGACTTGAAGGAGTAAAATTTGGCGAGTACCAGGCTTCAATTAAGAAAAAAGATCTTTACCAGCTTTATGAACTCCAGGATATTAAGGAGCTATTTCCCAGTCTTTGTAAAATATTAGACTCATTAAATGTTTTTGTGTATGTTGATGAACTTGATAAAGGCTGGGATAATTCAGAAGAGGCAAAATACTTTGTAGCTGGGCTTATACAAGCAGCTCAAAAAATAAATATCATCCATGACAATCTAAAAGTATTTGTTTCAATCAGGCAAGAACTTTTTGATAACATACCACAAATTTATGATGACGCTCAAAAAATCAGAGGAGCTATTGAAGTTCTTAAATGGACAGAAGATTCCATGAGGGATTTTATCTCACTTAGATTGGCGGATCCTTTTCCAGAACTTAGGGAAAAGAGCGCCGAGGATATTTGGAATATCTTTTTTTCTGAAACTATTGAATATAGAAAAGCTAATTCATTCAATTATATGGTTGATAGAACACAGCTAAGACCACGTGAATTTCTACAACTTGTACGTGAATGTCTCAAACGTGTTGGAAAAAAATATAAGACTGTCAATTATGACGATATTTCCCATGCTGTTGTCGGATATTCTGAATTTAAGGCTAAAGATTTGGCATCGGAATACAGATTCCAGTTCCCTGGGCTTTTAAATTTATTCAATACATTTCGTGGCCGCAAATACAATCTTGATAAAGATGATCTTGACTTACATTTATTAGAAATATGTGATGGCGATACACCAGTCGCAGAGGCAGAATGGATAAATAACCTAGAATATTTCGAGATTAAAAGAATATTATGGGAAATCGGTTTTTTAAAGGCATGGGTTATAGGCGGTTTAAAAGCAGGAAGGAAAGCTGGCAGTTCGTATGTTGGCCACTATGAGTTATCCAGCCTAAATCTTGATACAATATCTAGATTTCAGATCCACCCAGCTTTCTGGCCCTATCTGGGTTTAAAAGAAAAATAAGTCGAACCAGTCGCTGTGCTCACCGCGTTGGCCCGCGCCGCAAAGCGGAGCGAACCAACGCTGGAGTTGACTAACATTCCATGCTAACCACCCTCCGTCGTTACCATGGAAGAACCACGGTTCCGCATTGGGCCACTGGCGCAAGCTGTGTTGTTGTAAAGGTTGGAGATGAGGAGTCAATTCAGAATGCAGAATACCTTCAGAGAAAAAGCAGTCATCGTAACGGGAGCTTCGAGCGGAATTGGCAAGGCGTTGGTCCTTCGACTAGCTGATGAGAGAGCTTGGCTGGCTCTTGCTGCACGCAATGCCCAACGCCTTGACTCATTGGCCGGGGAGTGCCAACAACGCGGGAGTAAAGCCATAGCGATACCCACTGACGTGGCAGATGAATCTCAGTGTAGAGCACTAATCCAACGAACCCAAGAAATATATGGCCGCATCGACACGCTGGTGAATAATGCCGGTATAGACGTTGTCAGCAAACTGGAAGACTTGCCCGATTTGCGCCTGTTTAAGCAGGTCGTTGAGGTGAATTTCTATGGCACAGTACAGTGCACCTACTATGCATTACCCTATCTCAAAGAGACACGCGGGCGGATCGTGAATATCTCCAGCTTGGGTGGGATGCTGGCAATCCCGTTCAATACTTCCTACGTTGCCAGTAAATTCGCTGTGATAGGATTCTCTGATTCACTACGGATGGAAGTAGAACAAGCTGGAGTCAGTGTGACGGCGATCTGTCCTTCCTTGGTGGTAACAGAATTCCACGAACGGTACTTGGACAAGAATGGAC
>CP070700.1:382008-389783 GCA_020349865.1 Desulfobacteraceae bacterium | reverse complement strand
CAGCCAGGACCCAGCTCGACAATGGTTTTGGCTGAACTGATCCCGGCGGCCTCCACAATGCGGTACTCAAGGAAGCGAGAACTGGGGATGATTGACCCGATCTGATAGGGGTGTTTCAGGAATTCTTGAAAGAAGGCGAACCGGCCATCCATGAGGGCGCGAAGTGGCATTGTACTTGATATCTGCCTGAAAGAATCAAAATTGGATTTTTTGTTTTGACAGTTTTTCATTATTTTTAAGCGATATCGAGCCTGCTTGTCAAATCGAATACTCTGGTCCCGATTCTTTATGAAGCCCCGAGGCAGCCGGTTTGTTGCTATTCATTCTTCATTAATGTCTTTGGATAGAGCTTTTCTAAACACTCGGGACAGATGCTGTGAGTAAATTCTGCTTCACTATGATCCCTGATATATAATTCAATTTGACTCCAATACCCTTGATCATCGCGAATTTTCTTGCAGCTTGCACATATTGGAATCAAACCACGCAGAGTTCTTATCTGAGCAAACTTATGAGCCAAATCCGTGTTTCGCTGCCACATATTTGAGAGAATCTCACCGATGACTTCCATCTCTGGTATTTTCTTTGGGAATTTATGAACGAATCGCATAAATTTGTCGATGTGTTTCTGGTAATCGTCATAAGGTGATTTAACATTGGTTTCCTTCCTCAGGAAATGAAATAGGATAGCAAAAGCAGGATGGAGCATCATATATTCTAAACGCAATGCCGAGAGCGTCATGCCGGATGTATCGGTGGATCCCCTCTTATCACTTGACTCGTCATCGATTTCTCGTTTCATCGCCGCGAGCTCCGCCTTGGTTCTTTTTGGGCGATCAAAGGGGTTCCAGAGCCTTCCTTTTTCTTCCAAATCAAGGAGCTCTTCCCAGTATGCAATGTGGCGGTTTTCATCCTGGCAAATGTCTTTCCAGAAAGCCTTGTGGTCATCAATCTCAGCTTGTTCTGAAAAAGCAAAGTAAAATTCAGCCGCCGCTTTCTCAATTGAGAGGCAGAGCAGGAGGATTTCTTTTAGCTTGGCATCCGGCACGAGAGGCCTCCCTGGCAATAGAAAGTATTAAGAAAAAATGATGGATTTGAATCAAATTATCTTCAAGGAAAGTGAGCATGTCAAAATATTTTTTTCAAACTACCGAGTCTGTAGAAAAGGTCCATATTTAGAGACAGCTTAAAAGCGTTCAATTTTGTTC
Organism: Desulfobacteraceae bacterium; assembly: GCA_020349865.1. Next base: position 388,575 of record CP070700.1, on the reverse strand, counting down.
GTTGTTTGATTTATCCCAATGTCCCCTCTCATAATCAAGTGGTGCAGTACACCCGGCCGAGCCAATCTGGCTAATCGTGGCATAAAGCATACAATACTATCAACAGTCCAAGGTATCAACTAATTTACCAATGGACAGCCCTGTTTCCACAAACATTTCCACATTTTCACCATTGCCACACAGCTACAACATCTTCATTTTATTACGGAAGTTGCTCAAGAAATGCATCCATCGCGGTAAACACGTCTTCTGGAATTTCTGCTCCCATCATATGCCCTTCGTCCTCAAAGACGGCTTTCTCTGCATTTGGAAGGGTGTCAGCCAATCGATGGTGCCCATCAACAGGAATCACAGTATCTTTGCCGCCAATCATCACAAGGGTCGGCACCTTCACATGACTTAACCGCTCGAAATGCCGCATACAATTGTTGGGATGCGTCCATTCGGTAAACGTTTCTTTACTCACGAGCATCGCCTCATTGAGGAAAAGCCGCATCGTGTGGTCTGAAGGAGGGCGTTTGAACGCACTTTTCAACATCATTTTAAGGAACCATCGTTTCCCTGCCATCAAACGAAAGAGCGCCATAGATAGCGGGGGACCAAGCAAACCGAATCCTGTAACGGTATTCATTAAGACCAATCCCCTCAGCACTTCGGGATGGTCGAGCGCAAGCTGGACGCCAACCCCACCCCCCATGGACACCCCGACATACAGAAACGGGCCGAGCTGCAGTTGTTGTGAAAACTGATACACATCATCCGCTAATTGAACCAGATTGCACCCGTGTTTGATCTGGTTTGACTGTCCGTGACCGCGCATATCCATTGCATAGGCATGATATTTGGCGGGAAGGCGAGAAATATAGAGGTCATGCCACATTTTTGAGGATACCAAAAAGCCGTGTACAAACACTATGGGCTCAGAACCAGAGCCGTGTTCGTCGTAGTATAGCTCAACGTTATTGATCTGTATTTTCGACATAATCTACAATATCGCGTACTTGCCTGACATATGACGGGTTTTTGGGAAGTCCATTGGTAAATAAGTATCTTTGGAGAAAGAGAATTCAATTACCACAGCAAAAAAAGTGGCTTGAATGGTGATCCTAAAAGGGTCGAAATCATGAACAGATATCTCACCACAGAGCTTGCTATATTGCAGTAAACCTTGTGTATAAATGACTGAACTTGTGCATTTTTAATTGGCCAAAAGCTGCTCGGTGAGCCAAGTACGACCTTCTTTTGTCCGGGAATATTTAAAAATAGTACGCAGTCTATTTTGATAAACAAGTTGACGTACATACAAACATAGCTTTCCTAATGTTTCGCAAGCTTGAGCTTCAATCAAAGATAATTTTAATTGGGCCAGGAGAATGCAGACGATCATTACGGTGTATAGGTGTCTAACTATACCTTGCAATGACCGCATCTGATAATCTCCCAGCCCGAGATGTTGTTTGGCATCACGAAAGTAACACTCGATATCCCAACGTACATCATATCGACGGATAACTTCTATCATGGGAAGTCGGAGATGATTTGTAACAAGAAAGACATACTCCCCTTTCTCATTGCGAGATACAACAAAATGAACTTTTCCCAACTGATTCAACCTGACCAACAAGGATTTGACCTTTACAGGGCTTTTCTGAGAACGAGGAGTATAGGTAGTCAATTTCAAAGCCCGTCCCCTTTGCCGCTTGGCATATTGGGTAGCCGAAAACTTTTTTCCCTCAATATAGATCGTCCGATTGCTTTTAGCCTGAGAAATATAGGAATATCCTTTCTCTTGGCAAATATCTACCACCGTTGGATTCAAATACCAGCTATCAAACAATACACTTACGCGAACACTTCTAGGAGGGCTGAAACCCTGAATGAGTTCCGCTGCCAATTGATTTTTGCTTTTAAATGGAATTTGGTTTTCCTTGCAATACTCCTCCTTCAGGTAAAGTCTTATTCCAACAGGGACCGCAACCGAATTGCAAGAAGCCAGCATAAGAACAAAATTATGCCCAAAGATATATTTCTTATCTCCATTATGGCACTTGAAAAATCCAGCACCCTCCATATGCTTTCCACTTTTCTCTGTGTCGGAATCATCAATCACCAAAAAAAGATTGCATCCAATACGAATATTCAAATATTTCCAGTGTCTTTTCAGCGCTTTATTCACTATTGGTTCCATCTTGAAGGGCGATTCAATCATAAAACGGGTCAGACTACTGCGATCTTTTTTCTCTGCATAAATCCCATTGATTCCTTCAACCGTTTTCTTCTTTTTTTCAGCGACAATCAGCCCAAAAACATACCTGGTGAAGTGTTTAAACTGAGGAGCTGTCATGAATTGCCTGAATGGTATAAGCATCTGCTTAAATTCTTTTGGGATTTCCAGAATCTTCATTTTTTTGCTCCTTAAAGAAAGATTCTGGAATATAACTATAATACATTGATATATAATTATGCAATATGTTTTAAAACTTAAATATAACAATTTCACCCGTTTATTTAATTTTTGCACAAGTTCAGTCAATTACTTGGGAGGCTTTTGTAGGGGTCACTGCACAGTTGAAAAATCCGAGTCAGATTTCTCGTTTCACACTTATGATAATTAGGGAAAGCTATGCCTTGGCTATTTGATAGCTTACGGATGCTAATCGAAACTCTCGGGTGATTCTGGCAACACCAAGATCTTGTGGATTTGGCGTGCGCCAATCTGGAAGATAATCCTGATTTAGCAGATCCCACGTCGACAGTTTTTCTTGACATTCGATCCATCTGGACTATTCTAACAGTGTTGTTTCTTCCCCACCTTTAATCTCCATTCAGGAGGTCCCCAATGGAAAAACCCCTCAAAATGTGCAAGCCTGGCTCCTGATGGGACGGTTTACGTTCTGTCGGGAGATCTCAAATCACATGCTGCAAAAGCCAAACCCATCGTGAGATAGGGCAAGAAAGCCGCGGATCTAAGCTATCCCTGGCCTGACATAAAGCAACTCCTCTATTTCTATAGAGATAGCCGAGTTGCCGAGTGTGACATCGTTAAAATCACATGGGGCAATCTGGCTCCTTTTGTTTTGGGGTTATTTGGAGGATTCCAAAATGCAGAAGCGACCAACCTATGAAGAGCTGGAACAAAAAGTTAAAGCATTTGAAAAGGAGGCTGCTGATTGGAAGCATCTACAGGAATCGATACGCCGCAGAAATCAGACTGCCCAGAAATACCTTGATATCGCCGGAGTGATAATTGTAGCCATTAATGTCAGCGGTCAGATAACTCTCATTAATAAAAGAGGTTGCGATATTCTGGGATACCCGAAGGAAGAGCTCATTGGGAAAAACTGGTTCGACACCTTTCTCCCCGAAAAGATAAGAGAAGATGTAAGAATTGTGTTTGAAAAACTATTAAGGGGAGACATCGAACCTGTTGAATGTTATCAAAATCCTGTTCTCACCAGAGAAGGTGAAAAGAAGATTATAGCTTGGTACAATACATTGATCACCGATGAATCAGGAAATATCGTCGGCACTCTTAGCTCAGGAGAAGATGTTACGGAGAGATTACGGGCTGAAGAAGGACTGCGCAAAGCCAACGAAGAAATATTAAATTTCAGCAAGGAACTAGAGAAACTGGTTAAAGAAAGAACTGAAGAATTACGGGAAAAGGATAGACAACTAATTGAGGCGGAACGACTTGCAGCCTTGGGGAAAATAGCAAATAGGGTGGCTCATGAGCTTAGAAATCCTCTAACAGTGATTGGCGGCTTTTCCCGAAGACTATATGAAAAAACTCCAGACGATGACCCGAACAAGAAATATCTCGAAATAATCATAAGGGAGACTAAGGGATTAGAAAACAAAGTATCTGAAATTATTAAGATCGAGCCCGGAAAATAGGAGATAGTCGTTGACCTCCCCCAAAAGCGGTATCAACCAATAAATTAGTCTTTCGACTATCTGCTTGTCTACCCTTTTGCTTATGAGCCAGGGTTCTAGGTTCCTGCCTTTTTAATGTCCTTGGGTTCTGTTTTCTATACTTAGCGAGGACCGGAAGGCCAGAATTTTTGACAATAGTAGTAGTCTTGACAGAAATCATATAGAGCCCAACCAACGACAATGGCAAGTAATCAGTCATTACTGTCAAGGCTAGAATCGCAAGGTCTTGAGATCGCGGCTTAATCTTGTCTGAGAAAAATCGCTGAGCCTGAGGTGACTCTAAGAATTGATTTTTCTTGACTTTTTACCTCTTCAGGCGTTTCATTAATATATATTGTTTCCACCCTAAGCTTTATCTTTTCCCCCCAAATTGTCTTTTCTGTTAGGAATTTATCTGGAGGGCATCAACGATGAAATGCCCAAAATGCCAAACCGAAAATCCCCAGAAAAATAGATTTTGTCGTGAATGTGGCACATAACTTTTATTGGCCTGCTCTCAATGCGGCGCTGAAATTCTCCCGGAGGATGATTTCTGTGGAAAATGTGGACAGACTCTGTCCGTCAATATTTGGACAAAAGCAGTCGGCCAGAGTGATTTTGTTTTGCCCATTGCCAGTGGCGAGCGCAAACAGGTCTCAGTTCTTTTCTCAGATCTGTCCGGCTATACGGCCATGACCGAAAGGCTTGACCCGGAGGAGGTCAGAGAGATTATGGACCGAGTCTTCGGGAAGATCAGGCAGGTGATTGAGAAGTACGACGGCTTTATTGAAAAGTTTGTCGGCGACTCGGCAATGGCCGTTTTCGGTGTCCCCAGGGCCCATGAGGACGATCCAATCCGGGCTATCCGGGCGGCAATGGAGATACATGCTCAGGTTGAAGGCATAAGTCCCGAGGTTGAGGGGAAAATAGGCCAGGCCCTATCCATGCACTCCGGTATCAACACTGGTTTGGTGGTCACCGGCCAAGTGGATCGGGACAAAGGAACCCACGGCCTTATCGGAGACACCATCAACCTGGCATCTCGCTTGGAAGGCCTGGCTAAAAGCGGGCAGGTACTGGTGGGCGAAAACACCTACAATTTGACCAAGTCGCATTTCAGTTTCGACCGCATGGAGCCCACCAAGGTCAAGGGCAAGGCCGAACCTTTGCCGGTCTTCAAGCTTCTCTCCTCCAAAGAGGAGCCGCCTGCTGTTCATCGCCTCCAAGGCGTCAGGGCCGAGCTTATCGGACGGCAAAAGGAGATGGGGTTATTGACTCAAGCTGTCGAGAAACTTAAGAATGGCCAGGGCTCCATCATCTGCATTGTGGGCGACGCCGGCACCGGCAAGAGCCGGCTGGTTCGGGATTTTAAGGCCACGCAGAACCTTAAAGAAATCCAGTGGCGGGAGGGCCACGCTTACCCATATACCCAGAACATGCCCTATTACCCCTTAATAAATCTGCTGACCCATGCCTTTAGGATCCAAGAGGGAGATAATCCCGAAACGATAAGGGGGAAGATTGAGGCAGGAATAAAAACTCTGCTTTGGGACAGGCCGGAAATCGTACCTTACATCGGGGGTCTGTTTTCTTTGAGTTATCCTGAAATCGATGATGTCAGTCCTGAGTTCTTGCGGGCCAAGCTCAAAGAAAGCGTTCAGGAAATACTGGAGGCTTTAGCCCGGCGTGGTCCGACAGTTCCCATATCGAGCTTTTGCACCTGCTACTAACCAGGACAAACCGGCCGGTGTTGTTTATCCTGGCCTATAGACCGGTATTCAACCTCTTTCCGGAAGGGCCGTCCGACAAGTTGAATTGGCCGTATCATGAGATTGTTTTACAGGACCTGTCCCGAGTCGACTCCCAGGAGATGCTCAAATCCTTGCTACATGCTGAAAACTTGCCGGCTGGATTGGAGGACTTCATTCGCGATAAAGTGGAAGGCAACCCCTTCTATCTTGAGGAAGTGGTTAACTCCCTCATCGAAACCGGAACCCTGCTGAGGGAAAACGCCGGCTGGTCGCTCACCAGACCGATCACCGGCCTGGATATTCCACCGACTATTCAAGGGGTGCTGACCGCACGCCTGGACCGGCTGGAAAGGGAGGCCAAACGCATATTGCAGGAAGCCTCGGTGATCGGGCGGGCCTTTTTCTACGAAGTTCTGACCAGGATCACTCAGCTCAACTTGCCAGTGGATCGTTATTTAATTGGTTTGGAGAGCCTCGACCTCATCCGGACTCGGACCAGAGAACCGGATCTGGAGTATATCTTTAAGCACGCCTTGACCCAGGAGGTGGTCTACAACGGGCTCTTGAAGAAGGAACGCCACGGAATTCACGAGCGAATTGGAGAGGTTATGGAGCAGCTATTCGCTGATCGGCTGCCGGATTTCTACGACGCCCTTGCCTATCACTTTAATAAGGGACGTTCCCATGACAAGGCAGCGGAATACCTCATCAAGGCCGGCGAGAAGAGTTACAAAACCTTGTCAAACCAAGAAGCCAAGCAATACTACCAGCAAGCCTATGACCTGCTGACGGCTGAACCCGAAAAGAGCCCTCATGATAAGGCCCTCATGATGGAGCTTCTCTTTAATTGGGCCTTGCTTCTATACGATTTTGGGGATTTCAATACCCTGCTGGACCTTTT
>CP070700.1:375923-381908 GCA_020349865.1 Desulfobacteraceae bacterium | reverse complement strand
CAAAAAAAATTCACCTTTTGGGCCTTGCCGGTTTAGACTTTACTTTCATACCTTATGAGTATGCCCTTTCGATTGTTTTGATAAGTGTATTGTTAGGTTTATTAGGATGCTTTATTGCCGTAGGACGCTTTTTTGACATATGAAAAAAGAAATCACTTTCGGATTATCGAAGATCCTTATTTTACCTGCATTTCTCAATTCTATAATTCTCCTGATGCCAACAGAAGCCATTTCCAATCCAACATCCAAAGGTAAGCAGGATCAAATCAAGGAAATCGAGTCCAAGCTTTCGAGTGAAAAAGAAAAACTCAAGGCATTCGATTTCCAGGAAAAGGGCCTATTGGCTCAACTATCTGATCTTGAGCAAAAGGTCACCAATGCGAGACTTTCTGTAAGTGAGTTAGAGAAGAAGATTCGTCTCGATAAGATTGAAATGGAAAAGCTGCGTATGAGATTGGAAAAATCGAAACAATCATTAATGGATGCGGAGATTCAAGTTTTAAAAAGGCTCGTTGCTTTGTATAAGTATTCAAGGAAGGGGTATGTCAAAATGCTGGCCAATGTCCAGGACCTGGATCAATTCTGGCAGAGAGTGACATATCTCAAAGCGATCATGGAAAAAGATCGTGACATGCTGGAAGAACTGACCAAGCAGAAACTTATTCATGAAAGGGAAATATCTCGGATAAGGGAACAACTTGACGAGAAGGAGGCGAGCAGTAGTGAGAATAAGATTCGACTATCATCGCTAAAAAAAGACCTTGAAAAAAAAGTCATTCGTCTAATGAAAATCCATAAAGAAAAGGAATTCTATGAGACCGCAGTGAAGGAATTAGAGCTGGCGGCAATAGATATGAAGCAAACTCTCTTAAACATTGAAAAAAAAGACACTTACAAAACTTTACGGTCTTCTCGGTTCGCAGATTCTAAAGGCCAATTGCCCTTTCCTCTTAAAGGAAAGGTTATTAAGGCCGATAAGCTTTTTGGATCTTCAAGTCAGAATCTAAGTAAGGGTATTTTTATTGAGGGCTCTTCTGATGCCAAGGTAAAAGCGGTATTCCCAGGGAGGGTTGATTTTTCTGGACGGCTTAAGGGGTATGGGGAAATCATCATCATTAATCACGGTTCACGGTTTTTTACCATATCGGGACATTTTTCGCATAGACAAAAGCGGGAAGGGGATGTGGTGGAAGGAGGGGAGGTCATAGGTTTTGTGAGACCCAGCGGATCTCAAAAAGAATCGAGGCTGTATTTCGAAATAAGAAAAGCAGGAAAGAGTTTGGATCCGCTAAAATGGCTAAAGTACCATTAAGCCTATCCAATTTGATAACGCCAGCGCTTTCTCCAATACGTAAATCTTTGAAATGACTTAGACTTATCGGTAGTCCCTCAAAAAAGACATAACAATCTTGCCCGGCGTGCTGAGTGATTTTCCCCTGCGATCTATTACTATTTTTTTGATTGTCATTATTGAACGAATAAACTAAAGGTTTTGTAGTATTAGGCGATTATTAATAGGGGTATTAATTTGCCCTGCCTGTTGCCGGAAACCGGTTCTTGGCGGTTGTAATAGCGGTTAACAGATCGCTGGGATCGAAAATATATTTTAGGAGTAAGAAAATGCCGATTTCAAAAAAGAGATTTGTTCTCAACATCATCTTAGTCTCCCTTCTTGTGGGGGGGGGCCTTTTCCTCAATGGAAATGGTGGTGAAGTTGAGGCGGATACCAAGGATGTGTACAAAAACATCGAGATCTTTACAGAAGTACTAAGACAGATAGAAAAGAGCTATGTGGAAGCTCAGGATCCTCAGGAACTGATTTACGGGGCCATAAAAGGGATGGTCCAGAATCTGGATCCCCACTCGTCCTTTATGACCAAGGAAGAGCATCGGGAATTGATGCTGGAGACAAAGGGCAGTTTTACTGGAATTGGTGTTGAAATAACCGTTAAAGACAACATCCTGACCGTTGTGTCTCCCATCGAGGGTACGCCAGCCTACAAAGCGGGAATGAAAGCAGGGGATAAGATCATAAAGATAGAAAACACAAAAACCAAGGATATGACGTTACTGCAGGCTGTCAAAAAAATCAGGGGACCCAAAGGAACTAAGGTTAAGTTGACGATAATGCGCGAAGGTGAGGGACAGCTACTGGAGTTCTCGATTACGCGAGATGTGATCCCTTTAATAAGCGTGAAGCATTATCCTTTGACCCCAGATATATCGTATGTGCGCATTTCCAATTTTCAGAGCAAAACAGCCAATGACCTCTCGTCAGTTCTTGAAGAAATAGAAAAAGACCAAGACCCAAAGGGTTTGGTTCTCGATCTCAGGAATAACCCGGGAGGGCTTTTGTCGCAGGCCATAGAGGTCTCCGATCTATTTATGGATGCCGGATTGATCGTTAGCACCAAAGGCAGGATCAGCTCTCAGGACATAACTGCAACGGCTCACAAAAACAAAAAGTCGAGGAACTACCCGATTATTGTCCTTATCAATGGCGGGAGCGCCAGTGCTGCGGAAATCGTGGCAGGTGCACTCCAGGATAATAAAAGAGCCCTTGTCCTCGGGACGAGAAGTTTTGGAAAGGGTTCGGTTCAAACCATCTTACCTTTATCCGATGGGTCCGGTCTGCGCCTAACGACAGCTCGTTATTACACGCCAAGTGGCAAATCAATTCAGTTGAGCGGTATAGTACCCGATATTGAGCTGGCATTTGCTCCTCCGGAAGAGGAAGAAAAAAAGAGTGTTCGCAAGTTCATGAGAGAAGAGGACCTTGAGGGGCATATGCCTAATGAAGTTGGAGAAGACACTACTCCCGATGAACAGAAGCCGGAAATGGAGGAGGACCGTCGGGTTAAAATGCTTCTCGAAAGAGATAATCAAGTCCGTCACGCCCTGGAATTGCTCAAGACCTGGACTATTTTCTCGCAAATTAAGACTGGCCCTTTAAAATAACTGACTTATTAATACCATGTTAGAAGTGTAAAGGGGCAAGATAGCTGTTTATTCAATTTATCTTTATGAGCAGCGTTCTTGATTCCGATGGGGCTGATCTATGATCTGTTTTTAAATCACATAGGCGATTAGTTTATGACAACTAAGAAGAGGAAGGGAAGTGGTAAAAAAAGAAAATTATCACCAATACTTTTCCTGTTTATATTACCCATAACCCTGGTCTGCGCAGTTCTACTGGGCGTATACGCTTACCTTCCGAAGAGCAGCATTGGGCTGCCCCGCCTTGCCTATGAAGAGATCTATACCACAACCAATGATCTCCATGAGGGGATAAGGGATATTGATTATGCGATCTATGAATCCTTGTACCAATGTGGTATCGAGGAAAAAGATATTTTCTTTTCAAGTGTTCAGCCACGACATGAAAATGGTAAATTCTGGGATTTTACCGAGCTTCTGATCAAGTCTCCCGATGCCGCTTCCGCGCTTCACCTCGAAAAAACCATTTCTCAGGATTTAAACGAATTAGGGGCAAAAATAAGACTTAATAATGCAAGGACACCAGACGGAGGAATAGTCTGTCATATTTTTGCAGATGATTTCTATACTCACAAAATAGATATAACATTTGATACCCATCGTCCCACGGTTGAAGATACAAAACCCAGGCTTGCGATTATTATTGATGATCTGGGATACGATTCAAAAATGGCATCTTCATTCATTGAGTTGGATTTACCACTCAGTTTTTCGGTTCTCCCTTCAGCTCCCTTCACAAAGCGTATAGTAAGACGGGCAAATAAGGAGAAGTGTGAGCTCATTCTACATTTGCCGATGGAACCAAAGAATTTTCCGTCTGTTGATCCGGGACCTGGAGCACTATTTCTGTCTATGAATGAGGATGAGATTAGACAGATTTTAGATCAAGATTTGAATGAGGTTATGGGAGTCCAGGGTGTGAATAATCACATGGGGTCTTCCTTTACAGAAGACCAGAACAGGATGTTGATTATTTTGGAGGATTTGAAAAAGAGAGGTCTTTTTTTTGTTGACAGCCGGACCACGGCCGGCTCGGTTGGGTTTGGTCTGGCAAAGAAGATAGGACTCCCTACGGCAACCAGGAGTGTGTTTCTGGACAATGATCTGTCTCACAAGGCCATAAGGATACAAATTGAGCGTCTTTTGAGCATAGCAAGAAAGTCGGGCACCGCCATTGGAATTGGTCATCCTCACAATGAGACCCTTGAAGTGTTAGTTGAGTATTGTTCTAAGATCAAGACCGAATTCAGGGTTGTGCCGGTGTCGGAACTGGTGAGTTGAAGGTATGGGGACAATTTGCTTCCTTCATCGGGGCATAAAGCCTGTACTGGCTTAGTAATTTGATCGTAACTTCTCAATAAGTTCGGGAAGATATTGGAAATGAGATTATACCCGAACTTTTTGAGATGGTACGTTTGACCCTAATAACTTTTTGAAGTTACTATAGATTGTAAATCAAGGTCTAATACTCAGAAAGGAGAAATAGAGTGAAAGTTCCGTTGTTGGATTTGAAAAAGCAATATAAAAAGATCGAGAAAGAGGTAGTGATAGCGGCCAAGGAGGTATTTGAATCCCAGCAATTCATCCTGGGTCCGAAAGTGGAAGAACTGGAAAGGAAGATTGCTGATTATTGCCAGTGCCACTACGCAGTTGGGGTGTCTTCCGGTACTGATGCACTGTTGATTGCGCTGATGACAGCGGGTGTTGGAAATGGAGATCTGGTTATCACTACACCCTATAGTTTTTTTGCCACAGTTGGTGCCATCGTGAGGGTGGGCGCAAGACCGATATTTGTGGATATTGATGAAGGCACATACAATATAGATCCTATTAGACTTGATGCTACCTTTTCCGCCTTAAATGAAGTTCAAAAATCAAATGTTAAGGCCATCATTCCTGTTCATCTCTTTGGCCAAAGTGCAGATATGGGGCCGATCATGGAAATGGCGGAAACTCATGGCATTACGGTTATTGAGGACGCGGCCCAGGCAATCGGTTCGGAATATGAGTTGAGCGATGGGAAAGTGAGAAGGGCAGGAGCCATTGGTCAGTATGGGTGTTTCTCTTTTTTCCCTTCCAAGAATCTGGGCGCGTTTGGTGACGGGGGAATGGTAACAACCAACCAAGAGGAGATTTATGAGCGGTTGAAAATCATGCGCGTCCATGGGTCCAGACCGAAATACTATCACAAAATAATTGGCGGAAACTTCAGATTGGATGCCATCCAGGCAGCCGTATTGATTGTAAAACTCAAATATCTTGACGAATGGACAAAGGAAAGGATTGAAAATGCCAATCTTTATAGAAAGTTATTTAAAGATGCGGCTTTGTATGACATTTCTCTTCCCACTGATAGAGAGAAAAGACATATTTATAATCAGTTTGTTATTAAAGCTAAAGGCAAAAGGGATGAATTAAAAGAGTTTTTGAATGGCCACAATATCGGTTGCGAAATTTACTATCCAGTGCCTCTCCACATGCAATCCTGTTTTAAATACCTTGGATACAAATATGATGATTTTCCGGCCTCTGTGGAAGCTGCTGAAAGTTCCTTGGCGTTGCCAATTTACCCTGAGCTAACGAGTGACCAAATCAATTATGTTGTTGATATGATAAGGAAATTTTTTGACAAAAATTAAGTTGGTTTTTTTTGATAGAGACGAAAAAAATAGCTTGACATTTATTCGCCAGATATCTATATATCATCTCTTCGCTCGTTGAGATTTAGACAAACAAATGTCTTGACATCCGGTTATGGATGTTTTAATTTTAATTGGTAAAGTTTGTTCTTTGAAAACTAAATAGTGATGTCGTGTAGGTCTCTGAAAAAACAAAGGTTTTCAAATCTTCATTAGTTTAAGTGGAGAGTTTGATCCTGGCTCAGAACGAACGCTGGCGGCGTGCCTAACACATGCAAGTCGAACGAGAAAGTCTCCGCTTGCGGAGATTAGTAAAGTGGCGAACGGGTGAGTAACGCGTGGGTAACCT
>CP070700.1:368250-375823 GCA_020349865.1 Desulfobacteraceae bacterium | reverse complement strand
TTCCCGATCCCCCCGCAAAGTGGCGCCATGGAAATTGTAATATGGCCACCCACTTGCAAGCTACTGCTCAAAAAGGAAACGGGAAGTTAAATCCCCTCAAGGCATCAAAGCGAAGGGCCGCTTAGTTTTCAATCATATTAGCGTTAAACATGAAAACGGGCACTATCTTTTTGGGCCATCTACACTGGGCTCGGTCGCACCCCCTCGGCTTTCAGCTCGTTTAGGGGGAAGACGTGGATTTTTTTATTATCGGGTGAGGTGGATCAGGAATTCGCGGTTCCCTTTGGGGCCAAGGAGCGGGGATGAGAAATGCCCTTTTACGGTCCAGGCTAAGTCTTTAAAAAAGTCGCTCAGACGATCAATAACCTGCAGATGAAGTGTTGGGTCCCGGACCACTCCTCCCTTGCCAACCTGCCCCTTTCCAACTTCGAACTGTGGCTTGATAAGGGCGATAATAAAGGCATGCCTTTTAAGTAACGCTGAGACCGGAGGTACAACAAGCCTGAGGGATATAAAGGATACGTCAATCACTGCTCCGTCAATTACACTCTCTATGTCTCCAGGCTTCAGGTGGCGGATATTGGTTCTTTCCAGGACTTTAACTCTTGGGTCCTGTCGCAGTTTCCAGTCGAGCTGTCCGTAACCCACATCTACGGCGATGACCCTGCAGGCCCCATGCTGAAGCAGGCAATCAGTAAACCCCCCAGTGGAAGCACCAACGTCCAACATGGTCAGGTCTTTGACATCCACAAAAAAATGTTTCAGGGCCGCTTCCAGCTTAATGCCGCCCCGGCTGGCATACGATGGAGAAATTTTTTTGGTGACAACAGATCCTGAAATTTGGATAAGACGGCCCGGTTTATCAACTTGGATCCCATCAACCTTCACAAGGCCGGCCATTACCATGGCTTTCGCCTTTTCACGACTCTCCGCCAGACCTCTTTGGACCAGGAGGTGATCTAACCGTATTTTACTATTTTTGGGCCTATTGACAGAAATCCCTCGCCTCCTTCAAAATCCCGGAGGTATCAAGACAATATATTTGCCTCAAAAGCGCAGGATTCCCATGTTCTACAAACTTATCGGGCAGTCCCATGCGCCTTACCTTGACATTTGCTATGCCCAAATCACTAAATAGCTCCAGGACTGCCCCACCAAGACCTCCCTGTCTGATATTTTCTTCCACAACTAACACCCTTCCGACTGAGGCCGAAAGCTCTCCCAGCCTTGAATCAATCGGCTTTACAAAACGGCAGTTCACCACACCCACAGATAAACCGTCTTTTTCCAAATTAATGGCAACCTCCATTGAGGGATGCACCGTGTTTCCCAGGGCGAAAATAAGCAGGTCTTTGCCTTCTTTAAGGGTTTCCGACTGACCGATAGGGATTTCTTTGTACTTTGTATCCATTGGGACCCCGAGGCCTTTTCCCCTGGGATATCTGATGGCCACAGGACCTGGATGTTTAAAGGCAGTGTAGAGCATATGCCTCAGTTCATTCTCATCCTTGGGGGCCATAACGGTTATGTTTGGCAGGCTGCGGAGATAGGTAATATCAAAATGGCCGTGATGGGTGGAGCCGTCTTCTCCCACAAGCCCACCACGGTCAATGGCGAAAACGACCGGGAGATTGGGGAGGCATACATCATGGATAATCTGATCAAAGGCCCTCTGGAGAAAGGTAGAATAAATTGCAACGACCGGCCTAAACCCCTCTACAGCAAGCCCAGCCGCAAAGGTGACTGCGTGTTGTTCCGCTATTCCCGTATCCATAAATCGCTCCGGGTGACGTTTGGCAAATTCTGAAAGCCCGGTTCCCTCCGGCATGGCCGCTGTAACGGCAAACAATTTTTTGTTGGTTCGAGCCAGATCTACCATGGTCTTCCCAAAGACCTCAGTATAGGATGGGCAAGGCTTGTCCCTGTTCTTTGGAGGAGCGCCTGTGGGAATTTCAAAGGAACCAACCCCGTGGTAGTGTGCTGGGTCTTTTTCGGCTGGCTCATACCCTTTCCCTTTTTTCGTGAGCACATGCACTAAAACAGGACCTTCCAGGTGGCGTGTATTACGAAAAGCCCCAATGAGGTGATCTATACGGTGTCCCTGGATTGGCCCAATGTACGTGAATTTAAAAGCCTCAAAAAGCATACCAGGGGTAAAAAATGTGATAAAAGAATCCTCGCTTTTGCGCACCAAACTCAGGATGTTTTCACCCACACCAGGCAGGGATTTTATGAAACCTTCCAGGTCTTTCCTTAAATTGACAAACCGCCTGCCAGTCATTTTGCGACTTAAGAAGGAGGAAAAGGCTCCCACGTTGGGTGAAATGGACATGGCGTTATCATTCAGGACCACGATTAGGTCCTTCTCGTTATGCCCGGCCTGATTGAGTCCTTCAAAGGCCATGCCGGCCGTCATGGATCCATCGCCAATCACTGAGATGACCTTACTTTTCTCCCCTTTTAGCCCTTTTGCAGTGGATATGCCCAGACCCGCAGAAATAGAGGTGCTGCTGTGCCCGGTATCAAACGAGTCGTAGGGGCTTTCTGACCGTTTAGGGAATCCGCTGAGACCTCCATAGGTCCGCAGGGTGTGGAACTGATCTCTTCTCCCGGTAATCAACTTGTGGGCATATGCCTGATGGCCTACGTCCCAGATAATCTTATCTTCCGGTGCATCGAATACATAATGGAGTGCTATCGTCAGCTCAACAACGCCCAGGCTGGGTGCCAGATGCCCGCCGGTCTTGGATACGGTTTCAATGATCTTTTGACGGATTTCCTGCGCCAGGACTTCAAGATCGCGAACAGACAGATCTTTGAGGTCTGCCGGACTATTTGTTTTTTCTAACAGCCCGTCTTGCTTTTTATTATTAGTCATTTTTTTCTCTCAATAATATATCTGGCAATGAGACGCAGGGGTTCTGCCGCGTGATCAAATGCTTGCAAGGATTTAATAGCTGCTTCAACCAGTTCTGACTGGATTTTTTTGGACCTTTTCAAGCCAAGAACCGATGGATAGGTTGTTTTTTCTTTTTGCTCATCAGCCCCGGCTTTTTTCCCCAAGGTCTCAGTGTCTCCCTCAATATCCAGGATATCATCGGAAATCTGGAAGGCCAGTCCTATCTTTCTGCCATAGGCTGTAATTGCCTGAAGCTGGGATTCGTTCCCGAGACCCAGCATCGCCCCGGAGATAACGGAGGCAGAAAGCAGGGCACCGGTCTTGTGGGCATGTATAAACTCCACAACGGAAAAATCTACCGCCTTTCCTTCAGATTGAATGTCAACAACCTGTCCTCCAACCATGCCGTGATATCCGGCAGCATGGGAAATAAGACGTATCACCTCAAGCATCACTTGTGGAGCCACATGCCTTGTTAGATCGGCTCTTGCCATCAGGCTAAAGGCCTCAGTAAGCAATCCATCGCCGGCCAAAAGTGCTATTGCTTCCCCAAAGACCTTGTGATTGGTTGGCTTTCCCCTCCTCAAGTCGTCATCATCCATCATCGGGAGATCATCATGTATGAGGGAATAGGTATGAATCAGCTCAAGGGCGCACGCCACAGAAAGACAATCCTTTTCAGTGCCACCAACGGCTTCGGCCCCTGCAATGCAAAGAATAGGTCTTAGTCTTTTGCCCCCTGCGAACAGGCTATATTTCATGGCATTTATTACGTCGGATGCCGGTCCCTCCGGTTCAGGCAAATAGGCTTCAAGTGCCCTGTCCACCATTGCCTTTTTCCCGCTGAGATAGGACTTGAGATCCAGATCGCCTTTAGTCCTCATGTCTTTCTTCCTCTAACTTAAAGGGGACCTGTTTCTGGTTTCCACTGCTTTCTTTTACAAGGAGGGTCACCTTTTGCTCAGCTTCTTCCAGTTTATTGGAACAGAACTTGAGCAGTTTCATCCCTTCCTCAAACGCCTTGAGGGAATCTTCCAAAGGCAACTCCCCCTCCTCAAGATTTTGCACAATTTCTTCCAATCGCTTCATCGCCTGCTCAAATTTCTTTTCGGCCATTTTCCCTCCATCTGTCTTAATGACTCTATATTTTGATTATCCTACTGTCAAATGGGAATAGGTGCATAAGTAAACCGGCCCTATGCTCATTTTCATCGTATAAGCCGCCCGCACCTCATATCTTTTGATCAGGCTCCACCTCTTCTACCCGACATCCAAGCTCGCCCTTAGCAAGCAGCACTTGAACCTGATCCCCTCTGTTCACACCCGAAACATCTCTCAAGACCATTTTCTCTGGCAATTTTCGGGTAATACTATAACCCCGCTTCAGAATTGAAAGGGGGCTCAGGTCCTTCAACCTTTTTTCCAAAAGTGAAAGGGCGGCATGGTTTTTGCTGAGACAATTGGTTATGGCCCGGCCAAGGGAGTTGTTCTGAAAAGCCAATTGCTGCTTTATAGAAGCCATCACATTCTTAGGGGACTGGAGAAGAAGTGCGCGTCTTTCCGTGCTCAGTATCATTCGTCTGTCACGGATAGTAAGATCAATTAACTGCGCAAGCCTGGCATACATTTCATCAAGGCGCATCCAGGTATCAGCAATGCGTTTTCGCGGGTCCTTAACCCCTTTTGCTAAATGATCCAAATCCTGATTCAGACTTTTTAGGTCCCGCCCAATTCCCGAGACCAACCGATTTTTTATATCATTCAAACGATGCAAGAGGGTTTCCTTTTCAACTACCAAAAGTTCAGCAGCCGCAGAGGGCGTTGGGGCCCTGAAATCGGCCACAAGGTCAGAGATTGTCAGATCAATTTCATGTCCCACCGCCGAAACGACCGGAATTTGAGACCTCCTGATGGCCAGGGCCAATTCCTCCCGGTTAAAGGCCCACAGATCTTCAAGGGAACCACCTCCGCGTGTTAAGATAATGACGTCGACCTTAAGTTCACGATTGACCAAATCCAAAGCTTCGACCATATCCGCAGTGGCTTCATCCCCTTGGACCCTGACCGGGACAATAATTATTTCAATATTGGCAAATCGTCGGTGGATGATTTTAAGGAAGTCAC
Source organism: Desulfobacteraceae bacterium (assembly GCA_020349865.1). The sequence continues at coordinate 370,800 of CP070700.1, read as the reverse complement.
GAATCGCCGCTCCAGTGGGTGATGTTATGACAGCGACTCTCTGGGGCAGAAAAGGAAGGGGTCTTTTGACATCTTCATCGAACAGACCCTGGCTTGCAAGCTTCTTTTTAAGCTGTTCAAACGCCATGGCCAGAGCGCCTACACCCATTGGCTCCAGGTAATCAAGAATGATTTGGTATTCTCCCCGGGGTGCATATACCGTGAGCCTGCCCTGGGCAATTACCTTCATGCCGTTTTCAGGAAGAAACTTAAGGTAACGGGCCTGAAGGCGAAACATGACAGCACGGATCTGAGCTTTATCATCTTTGAGCACCATGTAATAGTGTCCTGAAGCAGGCGTGCTGAAGTTTGAAATTTCGCCCTCTACCCAAACAAAATCAAAGTGATCCTCAAGGAGTTCTTGGATCTTTTCAGTAAGTTCGCTGATAGAGTAAACTTGAGGGTTTTGGTTTTCCAATGACAAAACGGTGCACTCTCCCCGCGTATCTGTCGATCAATGGCTTTTACTGCATTGTTTTAACTTTTAGTATAAAAATAATATCGATTCATAAACAAGGTTATTTTACTACCTTACAAATTTTATTTGAATTACCTTGACCCTCGTATTTTATTTAGCCTATATTTCTATGTAAGAAAGTGCGGTCAGCATAGTATCATCATAGATGGACTTTTAATGCTGTCGGGGATTCTAAGTTATTTTTCTGCCCCTTTATTCAATTAAATTACGGAGGTCTAACATGAACGTTTTTTTAGAAGAGGGAGAAAAGAACCCCCTTAAGATTCAAGACAATACGTTTCGGGACGGTCATCAGTCGACGCTGGCCACAAGGATGAGGACCGAAGATATGCTTCCCATTGCCGAGAAGATGGACAGCGTGGGATTCTGGGCCATGGAGGTATGGGGAGGTGCAACCTTTGACACCATGCACCGTTTTTTGGCAGAAGACCCGTTTGATCGTATACGGAACCTGAAAAAGCATATCAAAAAGACGCCCTTTTCCATGCTTTTAAGGGGTCAGAATCTGGTGGGATACCGCAACTACCCGGATGATGTGGCGAGATTATTTGTGGATAAATCCTGTGAAGCAGGCATTGATGTGTTTCGTGTCTTTGATGCCCTTAATGATTTCCGCAACTTTCAAACGGTAGTGGAGCGGATCAAGGCCAATGGCAAGCATTTTCAGGGTACCATATGTTATTCGTTGACCGAAAGGCGCATGGGTGGCGATGTATTTAACCTTGCATACTATCTTGCTAAGGCCAAAGAGATACAGGATATGGGGGCAGACACGCTGTGTTTAAAGGACATGGCCGGGATCATGTCGCCCTTTGATATTGCGAAACTCATCACTGAGCTCAAGGAAGTGATCAGCATTCCCATTCACCTTCACACGCACTATACCAGTGGCATGGCCTCCATGGTGTATCTTGAGGCCATCAAGGCGGGGGTTGACATTGTGGATACCTGTCTGGCCCCATTTGCCTTGAGGACGTCTCAACCTGCGGTGGAGCCTATAGTGGCGACCCTTTATGGTACCACCAGGGATCCTGGATTCAAGCTGAGTCTTTTATTAGAGTTGGGCGATTATATGGAGACCATAGCGCCCAAGTACCGTGATTATCTTGCCAGGCACAAGATGTCGGTGATTGACACAGGAGTGCTGGCCCATCAGATACCTGGAGGCATGATCTCCAATCTGGTGAGTCAACTCAAAGATGCCAAGGCATTGGACCGGTTGGCTGAAGTGCACAAAGAGGTGGCGGTGACGCGAAGGGAGCTGGGCACTCCTCCGCTGGTGACACCCACGTCTCAGATAGTGGGGGTGCAGGCCGTGTTAAATGTCCTTTTTGGCAAATACAAGATGGTGACCAATGAGGTGAAGGATCTGGTGTATGGTTTATACGGCAAGACGCCCACGGCCGTAGACCCTGAGGTGCAGAAGAAGGTACTGAAGGGATACAAACGGGGGGAGACTCCTGTGACTGGTCGTGCTGCTGATTATTTAGAGCCTGAGCTGGAAGAGAACAGGGAAAAGATAGGGGGTCTGGCCCGGGATGATTTTGACCTGCTTATTTATTCCCTCTATCACACCACTGGAGAGCAGTTCCTTAAGTGGAAGTATGGATTGGAGGAAAGGCCTCCTGAAGTCAAGCCCAAGACCCTGGATGATATCCGCAAAGAGGATGAGGCCATGGCTGCGGCCCTGGAGCAGGTGTGCAAGAGTATGTAAAAGTGCCTAAAGTGATCTAAAGTGTCTAAAGTGCCTAAAGTTAAAACACCCCAATGCAAAATCTTAACTCACTTCAGATACTCGGATACTCAGACATATAGAAATACAGCTAAACTATTACCAAAATATAAGGAGAGGTTTGCATCATGACGATCAATGAAATATTAGACATGCTAAACGGCATTTTGTACACGACCGGGGTATTCAACTTTCAATTCAAGCTCATTATCATGTGGGCGGTGGGCTGTCTTTTTATTTACCTTGCCATTGCAAAAAAATACGAACCCCTTTTGCTGCTACCCATAGGCTTTGGGATCTT
>CP070700.1:363188-368150 GCA_020349865.1 Desulfobacteraceae bacterium | reverse complement strand
TTCTAACAGCTTCGAAAATCACATTCTGAGGATACTCATGTATTTCCAGCCTAGAAAGTGGGTTGAAAATCAGGGGATGGTGCGTAAGCAAGAGCTGCGCTCCGCCCTCAAAAGCAGACCTCAAGGCCCTTAGAGTTGGATCGAGAGCAAAAAAGATCTTTTTGATCTCCTGTGAATATGAGCCGACTTGAAGTCCAGGGTTATCCCACGGCTCAGCCAACCTTGAAGGTGCAATCTGTTCCAAAAGATCAAGAAGGTCCTTTAAATTAGGAGTCATATGCTGCCATGGCCTTGTATATTAATTAATGTCCATCCAGAAATGGCCCCTTTAGTACTATTTTCAAGACGCTAAATTGTTACATTCATTAAAATTCAAAGGGCGCACTTTCTAAAAGTGCGCCCTTGTTTGGAGTACGACTCACCCGCCGAAAAAATGCCATCAATGAGCTTGTTGAAATAACCATGCAGCTTTTACCATTGGTGGGCCCACCTGGATTCGAACCAGGGACCTACCGGTTATGAGCCGGTGGCTCTTCCAGCTGAGCTATAGGCCCCAAAACCAATCTCCATATGCCTTTATAGGATGCGCACTCAACTGAATTTTGTCAAGAAAAATTCTCTTTCGGTCCTTAGCCTTAGGCCTCTTTACCCTCCACAAAGCTCTTCAACTTCCTGCTTCTACTGGGATGCCTCAGTTTTCTGAGGGCCTTGGCCTCTATCTGTCTGATGCGTTCTCTGGTCACACTAAAATCGCGGCCCACCTCTTCCAGTGTATGGTCCGCTTTTTCGCCAATGCCAAATCGCATTCTGAGGACTTTCTCCTCTCTGGGGGTTAGGGTCCTCAAAACTTTTCTTGTCTGTTCCGCCAGGCCGTAGTTAACAACGGCATCTCCGGGAGAAAGCACTTTTTTGTCCTCAATGAAGTCTCCAAGATGGCTATCTTCCTCCTCTCCGATGGGAGTTTCAAGAGAAATAGGTTCTTTAGCAATCTTTAACACCTTTCGGACCTTCTCCAGGGGAAATTCCATTTTTTCAGCGATTTCCTCTGGGGTCGGCTCACGGCCATGCTCCTGCACAAGGTACCTGGAAGTTCGAATTAGCTTATTAATAGTTTCAATCATGTGGACAGGGATACGGATGGTCCTTGCCTGATCTGCAATGGCTCTCGTAATCGCCTGTCTAATCCACCAGGTGGCATAAGTGCTAAACTTATACCCGCGCTGATATTCAAATTTATCTACGGCTTTCATAAGTCCTATATTACCCTCCTGGATAAGATCAAGAAACTGGAGGCCACGATTCGTATATTTCTTTGCGATACTTACAACCAATCTCAGGTTGGCCTCTATGAGATCAGATTTCGCCCTTTCTGCCTTTTCCACACTTTTCTCAACCTTTTTCAGTCTCGCCTTTAACTGGCGGGGGGTCATATTTGTCCGTTCTTTGACCTGTTTGATGACCTTCTGAGCATTATCTGCCTTGGATTTAATGGCCATAAATTCGCTTTTGGGCAAACCTATTGGAACAATAATCTCGTCATCTTTAACAGATTTTGGCATTTTGGCGAAACACTTGTTGAGATAGGAAATGGACTTGCCGCCGGCCTGTAACATGCATTCAGCAACATGCCTTTCAGATTCCTCGACCTCTGCCACGAGATCTTTAAATCTTTTGACCATAAGTTCTAATTGCCCGTTTTCCAAGCTGAAAGAGTTCACCAGCTTCATAATCTTCTCGTGGCTTTTTTTTGTCTCGGCCACAAGTTGTTTCTTTCTATTTTCCGTACACTGCCCCTTTCGGATATCTCGTCTCATTCGGCGGATATCCTCATATAAGTGATTGATTTCTTGGATCAGGTTTATGAGCGATTCCTTTCTCTCCCCCAGTTGCATATAATTACTGTCCTCGTCTTCCAAGTCATTTATCACATCCTTTAGCTTGATTCGGGCTTCCTTAAGTTGTTCTCCGAGTTCAATAATATGCTCGATACCCACGCAGCAATCCAAAAGCGCATTCAGGGCCATTTTTTCGCCAGCCTCGATTCTCTTGGCTATCTCTACCTCCCCCTCTCTGGTGAGCAGCGAAATGCAGCCCATCTCTCTCAAGTACATTTTAACCGGATCGGACACCCGGGAGGATGTGTCGGCAATCTCTAAACGGTGATTCTCTCTTTCTTCGGATTTTGCTTTCTTTTTCTTTGCCCGCCTGGCTTTTTCGATTTCCCCCTTTGAGGCCTCATCAATAACCATGATATCCAGTTCTTCAAACATCATCATAAGGTCATCGATATGCTCTTCAGAGGAGACAATCTCATCGGACAGGTCGTCATTCAGCTCTTCGTAAGTAATATAACCCTTGTCTTTACCAGTATCAATCAACCGCTTTAAGTTGATCATGTCGGTGTTCTTTGCCATTAATATTTTTCCTCCTGAAAGACCTTTTTCACAAAAGCAGTTCGCTTTCCACCACCCCTTGGGACTTAGTCGTGATTTCTGACTGCTTAAAACTCATTATTAAGAACTTGCTTATCTTTGAGTCTCTTTAGTTCTAAAAGTTGATTCTGGGCCTGTACGTCCCCCTTTGCCTTTTTAAACGATGCCGAAATGCTTATCTTATGAGCCTTTCCCAGTATTTCGGCGACAGCCTGTTCCACCTCCTGTTCTGAATAATGGGAGTCATCAACCAGCGCTTCGCGGAGCTGTTTCCGCGCCACATCACTTTCAAGGTCATCCAACAATTCCTCGGGTGAAAATGCGCCTTCCTGACGATATTTTTCAAAAATAGTATTAACAATCTCTATGATCGCAGAATCGGAAAGAAGAACCCTCCATTCACAGTCCGTAAGCCTTGAAAGTGTATGGGGATAGTGTATAAGCAGGTTAAGCAAATGAAGGTCGTCAAATCTCTTTCCTATCCTCGAAGGTGTTAATCGGTCCCTTAGCCTGTTTTCAGAGGCCTTTGCGGACGGCTTTTTCATAAACGCTGACAGTTCAGACCACAAAGCTTCTTCCTTGCTCCCGATTCGTTCAGAAAGACGTCGCACATATAAAGAGCGTTGGGTGCTCGTTCGAAGCTCACACAAGAGCGGGAAAATCTCTTTTAATACTCTGATCTTCCCCTCCATATCGGAATCCACCTGTTCAAGTTTTTGTTCAAGATAAAAGTCGAACATTGGGGAGGCGCGATCCAAAAGCTCCAAAAAACTGCCTGATCCATTTGCGTTCACAAAACTGTCCGGGTCATGACTATCGGGCAAAACAACGGCACTGGCGGAGAGACCTTCATTGGAAAAAATGGGGAGGCTTTTTAGGACGGCCGCTTTTCCTGCTTCGTCAGAATCAAATACGATCACTGCTTTTTTGGCATATCCTTTAAGTTTTCGCACATGACTGGCAGTCAAAGCCGTTCCAAGGGTAGCAACAACTTCCTGCAGCCCATGCTTTCTCAGTGCCAGCCAATCCATGTAGCCTTCCACAATCACTGCCCTGCCTTTTTTCCGGATTGATTTGTGGGAAGCGTGCAACCCGTATAGGAATTCTCCTTTGTGATAGAGGGGGGTCTCAGGCGTGTTCACATATTTTGGCAGTGAGTCGTCCAAGACCCTGCCGCCGAAGCCGACGACCTGCTGCCGCAGATCAATGATCGGAAATATAATACGTCCTCTAAATCGGTCGTAATACCCGCCGTTTTTCTTGGGAATAATCATTCCAGCCTGAACGGCCATATCCAGGTCAACATCATGATTCTTCAGCTCCCTAACCAGGCCATCCCATTCATCCGGCGCATAGCCAAGGCGGAATTCAGTAATGATTTCATTTGAAATGGATCTGCCATTCAGGTAATCCCTGCCTGCACCCCCTTTGGGGGAATTGTTCAGTACACTTTGAAAATAGGCCGCTGACTTTTCAGTTATAACAAATAAAGCCTTCTTTTGAGCTGCCTTTTGTTTTTCTGCGGGAGTATCAATGCCCTCCGGGATTGTCACATTATATTTTTCTGCCAGATCTCTTAGAGCCTCAGGAAAGGTCGTGCTGTGGTATTCCATCCAAAATGCATAAATATCCCCTCCCTTTTTGCATCCAAAGCAGTGGTAGGTCTGTCTTTCCGGGTTCACCGTGAATGAAGGGTCTTTTTCAGCATGAAAGGGGCAAAGGCCCACATAATTGCGCCCCGCTTTCCTGAGCTGAACAAATTGGCCCACCAATTCAACGATATCGGACGCCCTTCTAATTTCTTCCTTGGCAGAGTGATTAAAACCCATATTTTAAATGTCTTTATACCTTAAGATTTGTAGTGACTGCATAGCTTTTAGGGCCCTACAGTGCTGATCTTTGAATCCAGGCTCAAGGAATGGGGCAGCCTTGTGCCCGACGTCTTTTGGCCATTTCATCTAATCCTGGCACAATATGTATTACCAGGTTCTATCGGCGTCGTAATATATGATGACAGCCACTAAGACAATTCAACTATCGTTATTGCGCCCCCACCGACCCTCGGCTCAGCACTGCAAAAGCTTTTAACAAAAGGGAGTTCTTTCAAATGCGATCTGATTGCCTCCCGCAATCTTCCGGTCCCAAATCCATGGATGATCCTCAAGGAGAGCTGTCCATCCACCAAGGCCCGGTCTATTACTCTATCAATTAAGGGAATGGCATCATCGGCTCTGTATCCAACAACATTCAATTCCCTTATTGGGGAATCTTTAAGATTCCAAAATGCTGATTGCTGCCTTTCATTAAAGTTGGTTTCTCGGTCATCTTTGACCAATTCGAGATCATGAACCTCCGCAGAGACCTTGACCTTTCCCAATAAGACCAATGCACGGCCGGCCGCGGGGTCCACTGATTGGACGATCCCCTTCTGCTTCAGTCTCCTGTGATAAAGCAACTGTCCCTCTTCCACCTCCTTGAGATCAACAGAAGTCCTGGAATTAGATTCCGGCGCAAAATTGCCTATTAACTT
>CP070700.1:356271-363088 GCA_020349865.1 Desulfobacteraceae bacterium | reverse complement strand
GTCATTGTTTCGAAATTAGCGCTGACGCTTCACTGCGTGCCGTGCTTCGAATTTCGGATTTATCCAAGCCATCTATGGGGTGCAGCCGCTGGAACTGGCACTCAGGCTGCAAAGCCACTATGCTGGTGGATTCTTTACTAATGATTTAGGGGAATTGAAGGTATGAAAGACGAAAGAGGCTTCTATTATTATCCGGTGCTTCAGAACAAAAAGCGGCGGATGTACGTGCGACGGGTAGGCAGTGATATTGAATTTCGCATGTGGGACAGTAATGACCCATCCGTATGGGAAGATCATCACTGGTTGAGCATAGAAGTCATAAAAAAAGCAGTAGAAATATACACCAGCCATCCCAACTACACCGGAAGCAGTCCTCTCCGTTTATATGACATGGAGATCGCACAGCAACTTCTCAAAGACGAAATGCCTATTTCCGAAGCGGACTCGTAGGCATATAATACGTGGTACAAGCGGTGTCGGATTCCCACGCAGAGACCCGCGTTACCTGCAACGTCGCATTGTTTAATTCAGAAGAAAGCCTCTCGGCGATATATTGTGCAATGTTCTCGGAAGAAGGGTTGTGATCTTTAAATGGATGCAAATCGTTTAAGAATTTATGGTCGAGTTCTTTTATAATCGCGGCCGTCTTTTCTTTAATCACAGCAAAATCAATGACCAAACCGGTTTTGTTTAACACATCGGAGGCGACATATACTTCGATCTTCCAATTATGACCGTGCAGGTTTTCACAGGGCCCGTTAAAATTCCTGAGTTGATGTGCTGCTGCAAAATGGGTGATGATTTTTAGTTCGAACATTGTGGTTACTCCAATTGTACGGGTTGCGAGTCACGCCCCCCTTGTTTGTCTGTTTTCCTTCGACATTCAATATTTCTTGTTCAAGATTCGATATTCAAAAGGTTATAAAACCCGCAACTCGCAACATCTCATACAACAAGGCTGTATTTTTTTATCTTTGCTCGAAGGGTCTTTCTATCAATACCAAGGGCTTCTGCTGTCTTGGTTATATTGCGATTGAATCGTTCCAGCATCTTGCCGATATGTTGACGCTCTGCCTCTTCCAGCGTGATCGCCTCAGGAGGAGATATCCCAGAAAATGTGGTATTTGAATATATAAAATCTTGGAAGGTAATCGTTTCGCCACGGGCAAAGATAACCAGTCGCTCGATCATATTTTCCAGTTCCCGCACATTGCCAGGCCACGCATAATTCTCCATAGCAGCAAGGGCCTCTTTGGAAACACCATACATCGTCTTTCCTTGTTTGGCGCTATAGATATCGAGGAAATGGTCCACCAGGAGTGGGATATCCACCTTGCGATCACGAAGCGGAGGGAGATGAATGGAGACCACGTTTAATCGAAAGAAAAGGTCTTCCCTGAATAATCCCTTGCGAATTGCTCTCTGAAGGTCCTTGTTGGAAGCAGCAATAATACGGGTATCTACCTTAATTACCCTATGGCTCCCCACCTTGGAAATGGCTTTTTCTTCTACCACCTTTAACAACTTTGCCTGAATGTCCAGATTGATATTGGCGATCTCATCAAAAAAGATGGTTCCACCATTGGCCATTTCGAACTTGCCGTATTGGGTGGTGTCAGCCCCTGTAAATGCACCTTTCACGTGGCCGAACAGCTCACTTTCAAACAGTGTGCTGACAAGAGAACCACAGTCCATAACAACAAAGGGATGATCCCGCCGAGGACTCATGGCATGAAGTTTACGGGCGACCAACCCTTTTCCTGTACCACTTTCCCCTTGAATCAGCACTGTACTGTCCGTGGGCGCCACCATTTTGATCATCTCTTTTACCTTGGTCATCGAGGGACTTTGGCTGATGATCTCTTCTTTTTTCTTTTCTTTTTCTTTTAATGTTTGCTTTAGGATCACATTTTCTATGTTCAGTTGGCGGCTCTTAAAAGCGCGCTCGACTGTTCGCCGAAGTTCATTCGGCGTAAAAGGCTTGGTCAGGAATTCAAAAGCTCCCAACTTGATTGCCTTTACCGCTGTCTGAATCGTACCATGGCCTGTAATAATGACCACTGCCGCCTCTGGATCCTGTGCTTTGATCTGTTGCAGAATTTTCATGCCATCTTCATTGGGGAATTGGAGATCAAGGAATATGACAGCAAAGGCCCACTTGTCTAAGAGCGCCATCCCTTCCTGGCCATTCTTGGCCAACATGACGTCGTGTCCGCTCCTGGTGAGTGCCTGAAAGCAAGCATCTCTCATGGCGGCGTCATCATCAATCACCAATATGTTGATTCTGGTTTCCAAAAGTTTTAGCCTGTTTTTTTATGAGAAATCGGTAAAAAAATTTTAAACGTCGTGCCTTTTCCCTCCTCACTTTCCACCTGGATATCTCCCCCATGCAGCTTCACAATACCGTGACTTATGGCAAGGCCCAGCCCCGTCCCTTTTTCTCGTGCTTTGGTCGTAAAAAAAGGCTCAAAAATACGGTGGAGATGTTTTTTGGGGATACCGCAACCGGTGTCTGAAAACATGATGAGAACGCCGCTTCTATCTGGATCAGCCCTCGTACGCAGGACTAACGTCCCCGCATTACTCATGGCTTCACCCGCGTTGATGATAAAATTAACAAAAAGTTGCTCCAGCTTATTTTCATCCGCAAGTATTTCGGGAAGATCCGGGTCCAACTCATATACGATCCGGATATTTTTCAAGAGCACATGACGTTCCATAAAATAAACGGTACTTGTGACCACTTGATTCACTTGAATTTTCTTCACAGACAGCGTCTCCTGGTGGGCAAAATCAAGCAGTCCCCTTACAATCACCTTGCACCGGTTGGCTAATTTGATAATCTTGATGATATTTTCCCTATGTGGGTGATCTTCCGGCATATCTTCCAGGAGAAGGTGACCGTATATCAAAATGCCTCCCAGTGGCGTATTTAATTCATGGGCCACTTCGCTGGCTATCTTTCCTGCGGCCGCCAGCCGTTCCGAACTCAGCGATGTTTCATCATAACCAGAAGACTTCTTTTGCACGATAATTTCCAATCAAGAAAAAATGAAAAAAAATTGCGAGAAGTAAGGCTAGACTCTTTTAAGGTTAGGATAATGTCACAATATACGGATAAAAGTCAACCTGCAAGAAGGGTTTCGGCAATATCCCACATTTTTAAAATTTTTTTCATTTTTTTCTTGACAGAAATGGGACTTCCATTTGTAAGTTGCGACGAAGAAAAAGAAATTGACAGGCGATCAAGCATAAGGTATACTGAAAAATAATACAAAGTATACCTTAGGAGGCAATGGGATTGTCTAAAGTAACTGCCAAATATCAAGTCACCATACCTGTAAAGGTTAGGAAGGATCTGGGTATCGTTCCCGGAACTGAAGTCGATATCACAAAAGAGGGACAAAAATATGTGCTTGTTGTTGACCCAATCGAAATGGTTAAGAGGAAGTGGCGTGGAAGGTTCAAGGGGAGACCGACAACAATCGAATATATGGATGAAGTCAGGGGCAAAGTAAATTGAGAGTGTGTGTAGATACAACTATCCTGCTTGATATCTTGAAAGATGAATTTAGAAGATTTCAGGACAAGTTGTACACTGCTCTCGCAAGAAGAGAGAATCTGGTTGCCCCCTCGGTGGTATTTGCCGAACTTATGCCCCAGTTTAAAGGAAACACCAAGCTATTGGGCGAGTTTTTAGAGGAACACAAAATTGCGATAGAATCGCTTGGCGTCGATTCTGTCATTGCCGCAGCACAAGCATGGGTGAGATACTTAAAACGAAAAACAAAAGTAAAATGTCCTCAGTGTGGCCAGAAGCTGAATCTCAAAGAGCATGTCTTGTCAGATTTTTATATTGGAGGGTTTGCTTCAGCAAAGTGCAGTGCCATTCTTACCAGAGACAGAGGTATATACACGAAGTATTTTCCCGCGTTGGCCGGGTATGAAGATTGTCTCAAGGCACTCGCCCGCTGATTGCCTGCCATCTGTATCACGCCACTGCGATAGAAAGGTATATAACATGCTGGCTAAAAAGATAAAAGATGAAATATTGCAATGCTTGAAAAAAGAAAAGCTGCATAAGATAATTCTGTTCGGATCTCATGCATACGGCACGCCTTATGCTGATAGCGATATCGATTTGGTCATTGTATCTGACAGCGAAGGTATGAGTAAAAGTTATAGGGATTACTTAAGGAATAAAAATTCTATCTCTAAACGACTTTTGGAAATAAGAAAAAAATATCCCATTGATCTTATTGTTTACACCAAAGGTGAGTGGGCATTCCTTAAAGCTTCAAAGACTTCATTTATTAAAGCTATAGAAGAAAAGGGTATCGATCTTTTATGAAAGAGGGAACGAAATCTTGGATAGCATTTGCTGATAGAGACCTTGAAGCGGCGAAAAGTCTCCTTGAGAATGAATATATCGCCAATATTGTACTCTTTCATTGCCAGCAATGCATTGAAAAATGTTTGAAGGCAATCCTTGAGGAGCATGAGATTCAAGTCCCAAAGATACACAGTGTTGTTCGTTTGTTTGGAGTAATCACTGAAAATATAGAACTGGAATTCAAAATTGATGAGGACGCCCTGAACCTCGTGGATGATATCTACATCGACACAAGATACCCGAGCGGCCTGGGTTTGCTACCTTCCGGTTTTCCTTCGAAAGAAGAGGCTGCTGAAGTCTTGAAAATTGCAAAAAATATTTATGATAACGTGCTTTTGTATTTGGGCAGGGAGGGATAGCTTTTTACCTCTCTTTTTTTAGATCTTCACAGAATCGATACCAAGTGGTTACGATGTATGTTCCGTGTTGCAGTATGGAGTATTGGATTTTATTAGATAACCCACAATCGTATTTAATAAGGGGAACGGCGATAACGGAATATATCATGCCAGTGACAGATGGCTGGCATATGATCGGGGGGTTTTCATCGCCAGCCGACAAGACGGTCACAAACGGCAAGATTGATGTGATCTATGGTTATGCTCAAGGCAAGGGCTATACACGGGTGCCTGGATCACAACTATAGGAACCGGGAAAGGGATATTGGATTTTGTTTAGTAATACCTCGGAAGGGGCGGAGTTTAGGGCGAGTACGTCGGTTTCGGAATAGGGGATACCTGCTATCGATGGAAGCAACTTAAGAGCACAAAAGGTTTAGATTCCCAACCGATACCTGTACAGTCCTTGTTAGGGTGAAGCTTGTTATGGCCTCACCCTGGTTCTCTTCTTGACTATCCGTACAGATTCTCAATCCACCTCATGGCCTCGGCGTCACTGACCTTTCCCAGATACCTTTGGGTCGTTGATAGATTAGCGTGCCTTAGAATCACCTTGCTGACAATCTCTATTGGAGTACCTGCCCGTGATGCATAGGTCGCAGCGTGTCTCCTGAGGTCATGAGACCTTAGGTTGATACCGACCAGACCACCTGCCTTTTTGACAACTGCCCTTGCCGCTGCATAGGTTATCGGGAATATTCGTTGACTGGGGCTGATTTCCTTTGCTTTGATGTATTCTGTGAGTCGATCCGCCACCTTTTGGGGAATAAAGACGACTTCGGCTTCCCTACCGCTTTTGGGTTGCCTGAGTATCAATTTCCTCCCTGCAACATCGGCAGCGGTCAGATTCAGGACTTCACTGACTCTCATGCCTCCCCGTGCCATAAGTTCCAGCATGAGGCGATTTCTTGGCTTTGATGTCCTGAAGATGATCTCGTCAACTACGTCCTTTTCCAAAATAGTCCACTGAGTACTTGCGGGACATCTGAAGAGCTTTCTCAGCACCGGAACATCGCAAGGATTTTGAAATTTGGAGTTGGTAGTATTCTTAATGAAATTGAAAAATGATGCGAGACCAACATAACGGGTTCTCTTGGTTGATTGCTTGGCCCCTTCCGTGAGTTGGGTCAGAAACGACAGGACTTCATCCGGGGTTATGGAGTCCAGTTCCCTGTCACCAAAATCGCTACCGAATCTGGATAGAACATGCTGATAGGTCTTAATGGTATTTTTTTTTACAATTCATTCTTTGATACTCTATACAATAATTGATCGCCTGTGATACTTTCATGAGGCACCTCCTATTTTTGGGTTAATAAAAATTTGAGGACAGTATAGGCAATCGTATGGTATTAGTTACATATATTCAATAAAATTTTTTGGTTCTTGTTTCACGTGTGTGGCAAGCTATATGAAGTCAGGGGGAAAGGCATTTCGCACAAGGCAGGGAGTGTGCAACGGTTTTACCCTGAACGAAACATGGTTTCATACTTCCACAGGCGCTCCAGATAAATGTTTCCAGCTGCTACCTCATCAAGGTCTCAACAGGAAGCCTTGGAGACAGTTGAAATTCGTTGCACATCTACACCCATTGACTCCCTTGTTGCCACGCGCCCCAATTTTACTAACTCCTTATAATCACATGAAATACCGATATAAGAAGCCGCTTATGCCCTCAGGAACAAAGATTGCACTTTAGAAGTAGTTTACATGAACGGCAACAGCCTCAATCACGAAAGGCGATGAACCGACGACAACAAAATAAAGGTTGACAGATGCTCAAGAATCGCTCATTCACGCTTTGGACGAAACCTCAACGCGGCACCTGAATCAGGCACAGAAAGGGGTTTAACAGAGCCGGAAACAGAAGATTCCGGCCGTTCGGGGGATTAAGGGTCACATCTTAAAATTAAATATAAATCCTATTAACCTATTGAAATATAATTTAATATCGCTTGTTACATGTTATTTTCTACGAAGCAAATATTTAAGATGTAACCTAGGCAAAAACGGATAAAATCATAGC
>CP070700.1:352788-356171 GCA_020349865.1 Desulfobacteraceae bacterium | reverse complement strand
TTGGTAAGTTCAAACTGATTTCAGAAAAATTTAGAATAGAGGCTACAAAATGTCATAAAAAAGGACTGGACATTTTATAAAAGCTGTGGTACCTTAAATTGGAAAGGTATAAGAGGAAATCAGACAAGGTACCCCATGAGCATAAAAGACATAATAATATCCAGTTATCAAAACATATTGAATTGGCCAAAGCGAAAGCTGGTGGAAGCGGTTCAAATTTTGAAGGAGCGGTATAAGGAATTAGAGGAGCAAAATAAGGCACTCAAAGAGGAAAATGCAAGGCTCAAAGAGGAGCTTAACAAGCAAAAGATACGGTCAATAAATGAAAGTGCAAATAAGCCATCATCAAAACAGCCGGAATGGGAAGTCAAAGGAGTAGGAAATGATGGCAAAGGCAAAAAGGGTAAGGGGCGTGGTAATAAGCCACGAAAAGGAGCAGGGAATCAAACGAAGAATACTCAGCCTACTCGAACAGAAAAGGCCGCAGTGGATCATTGTAGTCTGTGTGGGAAAGATTTAAGTAAAAAAGAAGCTCTTGAAAGCACAAATGATCGCATAATAAAAGATATACCTAAGCCATCTTTCAAGCCAGAAATCATATTAGTAAAACAAGAGAAGAAGTATTGCGATGAATGTAAGCAGGTAATCACAGCCAGTTCTGAATTGGCGTTACCAAAATCGGATATAGGGCTAAATGCGACAATATTGATATGTTATTTATGGGTGGCCCTGTGTTTGCCATTTACCAGGATATCAAATTATCTGAAGACCTTTTTTGGATTGGATATAACGACCTCAGGGATATCAAAACATGTAATAAGGATTTCTAAGATATTGAAAACAGTTCATGAAGAAATACTTCAAGATATAAAGATTGGGTTGACCCTATATGCAGACGAGACAGGATGGCGAGTCAAAGGCAAGAATTGGTGGTTATGGGTATTTGGCACCCAAGACTCGGCATATTTTACAATAGACAAATCGAGAGGATCAAAAGTAGTGCGCTGGGTACTGGGGGAGATCTTTCTAGGTGTCCTGGTGGTAGACGGCTGGCGTGCATATCTATCACTCATATGTGAGCAACAAAGCTGCATGGCTCATTTATTGAGAAAGATACGAAAATTTCGTGCTGCCTTTCCTCATCTTACAGATATTGCAAAGTTCTATATAAAGTTGCGAAGAATTATCCGCGATGGTGAACGTCTGCAAAAAGACCGTAAGAAAGTAGGAGAGATTGCTTTTTATCGGCGACTCAACAAATTGAAAAAAAGGTTAGAAGACTTATTAAAATGGCCAAATCCAGACGATATTTTAAAAGATATTATCGAAAAGGTTAATAGGCAACAGCCGCGTATTTTAACATTTGTAGAACATCCCGGAGTGCCTTGCCATAATAACTTTGCAGAATACCTGATCCGAACAGGTGTTCTTAAACGAAAAGTTTCCGGCGGTAGCTTGTCTTCTGAAGGAGCAAATGCCTATTCAATCTTACTCTCTATTTATGTAACCTGTAAATTACGTGGCATTTCGTTTCCAAAATTTATTGGAGAAAGTCTAAGGCATTATATAAGAACTGGTAAGCCTATGTTACTAAAAACATATGATGATATCTCCGAACTCGCTAAGGCTGCTTAAATCATATATTGTGGTTTTCATTGAGTAAATTCAAGCTTGCTTTTCTGAAATCAGTTTGAACTTACAAAAAGTACAGAGAATGCCTTGGACGCAAAGCGGCACCTTGAAACTGGTCAAGCTTCCGATGTTCAAGGGAAGAGCGAAGACAAGAAGTCGGAGCCCAAGCGATTAACCGATTCCCAGAAAGAGGAAGAATCCAAGGGCATAACGACCTATTTTATTTCAGGTACTGAGTTACACAACTTTGAAGTTAAAAATCCCTTCACCGGCGAAAAGTTTCTGTATGACTACTCGAAGCAAAGAACAAAGGAGGAGAACGACTTCATTGAGTACGGAAAAACCGAGATCGACTTTGAAGAGCAGTCAACAAAGACATGGACGGACATTAATGGCGACCCTAAATTTTTCGAGGACGTAGCCCATCATATCGCTGGCGATTCAAAAGACAATAAAGTAAAGATGTTGAAATGGTCAGGAAGGAATGAAATTAAAGACAGAATCCACGACGCATTGTGGAATGGTGCGGTTCGGAATTTGATAAGGGATGCAATGGACTCCGGGAATTACAAAATCAATTTTGTAACGCACAGCCATGGCCGAAGTGTTGCCATTCAGATAGCCAATAAACTTAGTGAACTTCAAAAGAGCGAGAAAGATTTACAAGTGAGGTGGTTGAAGAAGAAGAAGCTTGGCTTCAAAAGCTCCTCATGCTTAGCCATTGGATCATAAAAAAGAAAAACTAACCCCGAATGGTTTGAAGAATATACAAAATGCAACCCCGAAGATAAAGAACAACAAGACAAGTTATTAAAAGCACTTGAACTCCTAAAAATTGACAACATGATCTTTCTATCAGGGCCACGGCGGTCGATACCCAAGTTCGCTACGGATCCACCACCCGCTACCGTTACAGAGATATTTAGCGCAGAGGATCCCGTTGCGGCTAAGCCTGGTAGTTCTGTTAGAAAGTTTCCTTTTGCGGCACAAGACACAGTTGTTCCTGCTAGGGTTACTAAGGCCGCTATACATAATCCCTTTAATTTACGACGGGTAGATACGGGAACGAAACTAATGAAAGATGATGAGGATGGTTGCATCTATCCATCTCTCCCCAAGCTTCACGGGTAAAGAGTGCGAGGATCAGTGAATTCCTCGATGGTATGGTCCAGGATGGATTCCTCCAACCATTAGGCGAGAAACGCAAGCTAGATGCTCGGAGCACAGACGGGGGAAGAATTGGAAACAGGACCCGTGAACCCTTTTTACTGAATTGGCACAACACAGATCCTTCCAGGAAGCAGGTCGAGGAGTTCCTCCGCCCTAGCTCCCGCCCCTGGTTCGCCGTTTGCGAGGTGACATATAGTTGCAATCTGCGATGTGTTACCTGTTATGCCAATGGTTACGAAGCTGCACAGGCGGCGAAGCATTGCTCGATGCTTAGCATTCGAGAGTACAAGGAGATCGTTATTGACCAGCTCGCTGAGCACGGTGTCTATCACGTAACCTTCATGGGCGGGGAGCCGTTCATGCGGCCTGGCTTCTTAGACATCGTCGAGCACGCTCGAAAGCGCAATCTGTTTGTCAAGATTCAGTCCAACGGGACACGCATAGGTCGTGGTGATGTTGCTCGCATGAAGGACATCGGCGTTCAGCAGGTGGAGATCAGCCTCGATGGCATCGATGCGGAAACCAACGACCGCATCCGAGGCAAAGGTAGCTTAGCCCGTGCTTTACGTGCATTGCACTGG
>CP070700.1:347512-352688 GCA_020349865.1 Desulfobacteraceae bacterium | reverse complement strand
TGTTTGTAATAATGTCATTCATTATTACTTTCGTATTGAAAGCTGGTATTTAATAATTTCCGTAATATAAGGAGCATGAGATGGCAGATTACTCTAACCTTTTGAAGACGAGACGATCAATCCGGGATTTTGAGGACAAGCATGTACCATTGGATATTATCAGTGATATGATCAGGGAAAGCTGCCTTGCGCCGAGCTCAGGGAATCTACAGCCGTGGAGGTTCATTATTATCAATAACAGGGCATTGATCAAAAGACTCTCCGATGAAAGCAAGAGGAACCTTGTTTCCTATATCGGGAGGAATCCTGACGCGCCCGTGAGAAAATACGAGGATGCTTTGAGGAACAAATACTTCAACGTTTTTTATAATGCACCCTGCCTTATCTACATTCTCGGCCTGAAGGAAATCGGCTCTGCTCAGATAGATTGTGCCCTTGCTGCGTCCTATTTCATGTTCTCGGCTGCTGCGAGGGGGTTAGGCACCTGTTGGGTCGCTCTGGGCCAACATGTTCAAGATCCTGGGCTGGTAGAAGAGATCGGCATGTCTGAAGATTGCAAAATTGTGGTGCCGATCATTGTGGGTTATCCGAAAAACATACCTGACGTGCCGGAAAGGATGGAACCTCAAATCCTTAAAACAGTCAATTAAAAAGCGTTTGACCATTCCCATGAAATGGGAGGCATCTCGGCTCTTAACCTGTGTGCAATTGCGTGTGTTTGATAGAGGCACCCAATGCCAAAAGCAATTTTCCGGTTTTACGAAGAACTCAACGAGTTCCTGCCCAGGCACAACTGAAGAACAGGTAAGAGGAATTATAGATTTCCTGGATATCAAGGACAATAGACCAGAGTATTTTGCGACGAATATTTCTATTGCAAACCCTGCGACAAAATCTCGTGGGAAGGAACGCATTTCATTAAAATGAAAAGGGTGATTGATCGTATACCGGGGCAACCGGAAACCCATGAAGTCAGATAACCTATGGTAAATCAGCTGAAAGCACGGGCAATCATTCACCTGGATATGGATGCCTTTTATCCTGCTGTCGAGGTTCTGGATAATCCAGGGTTGAAGGGTAAGCCGGTTATTGTGGGCGGTAGCCGGGAAAGGGGTGTTGTTTCGTCTTCGTCGTATGAGGCACGCACATTCGGTGTCCATTCGGCCCAACCTATGGCAACAGCCATGCGCCTCTGCCCTGACGGGGTGTTTTTGCCGGGTAGGATGTCGAGGTACAAGGAGGTTTCCAAGCAGGTATTTCAGATATTCTTTCATTTCACTCCATTGGTGGAGCCCCTCTCCATAGACGAGGCGTTTCTTGATGTTACCGGTTGTACCAGGCTTTTTGGTGAACCAGTAGAAATTGCAAAAAAAATCAAACAGCTGGTGGTAAAGGAGACCGGTTTGACAGTTTCAGCCGGCGTAGCTCCCTCCAAGTTTGTAGCCAAGATTGCCTCTGATATTGACAAACCAGATGGCTTGACCGTGGTGACTCCTGATCAGGTAAGGGAATTCTTAAACCCCCTTTCTATAAAGAAAATGTGGGGTGTGGGGAAGGTGACCCAGGAGGCCCTTTCTCGCCTCAACGTCCTTACTTTTGAAGACTTGAGCCGGTTGCCGGTTGGGGTTTTGGAGCGACATTTTGGTAAGCACGGACTCAAAATGCATCAGCTCTCTATGGGAATAGACGAAAGGGACGTGGTCCCGGAGCATGATGCAAAATCTATCGGTCATGAGCAGACTTTTTCGGAGGACATCATAGATTTGGGTCTGGCAAAAAAGGAGCTTCTAAGTCTGGCTAATAGAGTGGCGCGGCGTTTGCGTCGTGAGCAGGTAACAGGGAGGACTATCACGCTGAAGGTCAAATACCGTGATTTTGTGCAGATAACGAGGTCCATATCGCTTTCCAAACCTACGGATGATGGGCCAGAGATATACTCGACCGTATGTCGTCTTTTGGAAAAAACAGAGGTGGGAAAAAGGCCGGTGCGGCTTTTGGGGATTTCTCTATCCCAACTCACTGTTCTCGGTACAGAAACTCAGCTCAGCCTTTTTAACCACGATGGGGCGTCTCAGAAAAGAAGGGAGTTGCACACGGCGATAGATTCTTTGCACGAAAAGTTCGGAGAGAAGAGCATCCGCCCGGGCACACTCCTAAAAGAATAAATTGAGTTGAAGATTACTAAATGAGCTATCAAGGTTTTATTTTATCCAGTACACAGGTCATTCGCAATAACAATACATTGCTAATCTTCCAGGGACGATTGTCCGATGGACGACGTTTTCATTGGACCGTGAACCACCCGCGCATCGTCTTTTTCATTGATCGAACTGAAGACTGGACACCCTCTGGCGGCCTTCGCAAAGAAGTTGAGCTTCGCAATCTACGAGGTGAATCTGTGGATGTGGTGTACTTTCGTAATACAATGGAGTTTAACCGCTCTCGAAGCGCATGCGAGTCTCGCAGCATTGTGACGTATGAGGCAGATATTAACCCCGTTGCACGCTTTTTAATGGAACATTTCATTCATGGCGGCGTTAGTTTTGAGAGTGAGCCAATTAATGAAAAGAACAATACTCTGTATTTTGTTGACCCTGCAATTACACCTTCAGATTTTACCCCAATCCTGAAGCTTCTTTCCGTTGATATTGAATGTTCACTGGGCTCGGACCTCTATTCAATCGCCCTTTTTGGTTCAGACATCGAACTTGTTCTGATGCTGGATCCTCATCTAAAAAATGGTACGGATAGAAAAGAATATCGAAGTTTTCGAAGCGAACGAGCATTGCTCGAAGAATTTTTTCGTATCATTCGCGAATATGACCCGGATGCCTTTATCGGCTGGAATGTAGTTGGGTTTGATTTCCAATGGCTGTCCCGAAACTGTGAGACCCTGGGGATGGAATTTGATATCGGCACGGACGGCCCAGCAGGCATGCTGGAACCAGACCGGGTTTCCAATCAGTGGATTGCCCGCATACCAGGGCGAGCCGTATTAGATGGTATCAGTATGGTGAGAGCGGCTTATTTGCAACCTGAAGATTATTCTCTGTCAACGGTCGCTCATGAGGTTCTGGGACGTAAGAAACTGATTGAAAAAACAGGCCGTGAGAAAGCAGAAGAGATAGCCCGCCTTTTCCATGATGATAAAGTAAGTCTCGCGGAATACAATCTGGAGGATGCAAAGCTCGTTTTTGAAATATTCGAAACATTGCAACTGGCTGAGCTTGCCTTGCGCCGCTCTCAATTGACAGGTTTGGCACTGGACCGTGTTGGAGGCAGTGTTGCTGCTTTTGATTTTTTATATCTTCCACGATTGCATAGGCAAGGCTTTGTCGCTGACACCAATCCCCGTCCTCCTGAAGGTGCCGAACCAGCACCTGGTGGCTTGGTGCTCGAAAGCACACCGGGGTTTTATCACAATGTCGGGGTCTTTGATTTTAAGAGCCTGTACCCCAGCATCATCATGACCTTCAGGGTTGACCCGCTCGCAGCATACGTCGTTTTGAATAAACTACGGGGGAATTCCGATCTGGAGGAATCTCAGGAGCGAATTATCAAAGGCCCGGCTGGTCTTGAATTTGCCGATAATTATACCATTCTGCCTGAAATCATCGAAGAGCTCTGGCAGGAACGGGATAAGGCAAAAAAGAACAGTGACCTAACTCTATCCCAGGCTGTCAAAATCATCATGAACTCCTTTTACGGTGTCCTTGGTAGCCCGGGTTGCCGTTTTTATGATCCGCGCCTCGCAGGAACCATTACGCGCATAGGTCACTGGATCTTAATATTGTCTCGAAAGTTCATTGAGGGGAAGGGCTACAGGGTCATTTACGGTGACACGGATTCCCTCTTTGTTCATCTTGGCGAGGGAGATCACATGCCTGTCAAAGAAAAAGGAGCATTACTGGCTGTTGATCTTAACGGTTACCTGAATGATGAGCTTAGATCCCGTTTCAATATTGAAAGCCATCTTGAAATCGAATTTGAAAAGATTTTTGTTCGGTTTTTCATGCCTACGATTAGGGGTGAAAAGAAAGGCTCGAAAAAGCGTTATGCGGGCCTCATTCATGATGAGAATGGAGATCGAAAGCTTTATTTTGCCGGCATGGAATCAAGTCGTCGGGACTGGACCGCGCTTGCGAAAGAGTTCCAGGCCGATCTTTTCTCGCTGCTATTCAGGTTGGACAATGAATCAAAATTAAGGGATGAGCTAAAAGGTCTTGTTCGCAGCCGTCACAAAGATCTATATGAAGGGAAGCTTGACGATAAGCTGGTGTATGTTAAAGGCATTCATAAACCATTGGAAGAGTACACCAAAAATATCCCACCGCACGTCAGAGCTGCAAAGAAGCTGGAGAATCTGGATGGGCGCATTGTTCATTACGTCATCACGACAGCTGGTCCGGAGCCTGTCCAGAAGCGCTCAGGGGCTCCCCCGGACTATAGTCACTACAGCGATAAACAGCTCGCTCCTATTGCAGATATGGTTTTGCACTTTTTTGACATGGATTATCAGGCTCTCGCCCAAAACAGAAAGCAACTAAGATTATTTTAGATGTCCTGACCTCTACTTGATTTGACAGAATAGGAAAACGAGTTAAACCATCCATTGACCGTTAAATATCACAACCTTTCAGAACCCCGCCAATGTGCAAATAAGGAGATACCAAAGGTTTTAGTGCCGCAAAGAGGCCTGTGTTACATATCAGATATCCCCACTTGTGAGTTTGGCTATTTAAAACCGGAATAATTGAAAATTTTGGAGTGAAGGATTGAATATTTTCCTGCATACCATCACTTCAACCCCGCCTTGCGCAGAGCATTAATTAGGTGTTCTGTATCGGCTTGGCTCTTGAATGGGACTGTCTTTGAAAGATATTCAAGAGAGAACTTGGGATTTATCCTGAGAACTTCCGCGGCTTCCGCATGAGCCTCATCTTCACGGCCCAATAAACTGTAAGCGGCGGCAAGGCGAAGATGGGTAAACAGATTATTGGGCTCAGCACGGAGCGCCTGTTTATATGCTGCGATCGATTCGTCATACATCCCCACATACATATATGCATGGCCTAGATATAAGAAGTAAATGTTCGGAGGGTAAGGATTAAGACGTAAAGCCTTCTTAATCTCCACAAGGGCTTCCTTATGCCTCCCGTTAAGATGCAAAACCAAG
>CP070700.1:329073-347412 GCA_020349865.1 Desulfobacteraceae bacterium | reverse complement strand
GGCTTGAGGATTTTTTCGCGGTATCTCTGGGACAGCGGGTTAGTCAGTGATGAACCGTTTACCATACTGACGGTTGGAGGGAAGGTTAGGTGCCAGGTCAATAAAGAAGCAAGAATGGTTATGGTTGAAATGGGGAAAGTCAGCTTTGAAAGCTCCCAAATACCGCTGGAGGGTCCATCCCGTGAAGTTATAAACGAAACAATTGTTGTCAATGGGGATGAACTAAGATTTTGCGCCGCGACCATTGGGAATCCACACTGTGTAATCCTCCGCCATGAAGTTACCGCAGAAGAAGCTCGGAAACTGGGGCCCTCAATTGAAATTGATCCGCGGTTTCCAAATCGAACGAATGTGCAGTTTATGAAAATCCTGGATCGCAATAACATACAGATTGAAATCTGGGAACGCGGGGCCGGATATACCCTTTCCTCAGGAAGCAGCGGCAGTGCAGCAGCGGCAGTTGCTTACCGATTGGGGTTGTGCGGCGCTCAAATAGCCGTCCATATGCCTGGAGGCAAAATTGACATCACCGTTTCAGATGACTTCTCTATTTCAATGATCGGACCAGTAACAAAGATTGCAGAAGGCTCTCTCTCATCAGAGATGTTTGATCATGCCTCTTAATTGGGAATTAAAGAGCCCTTTGGCCCGTAAGCGCCAGAGAGTTTGACTTTGAAATTCTTGATTATAGCTTTATTTTAGAAAGTGAGATGAAGGGAGTGATATATTTACTTCACCTTTTTTAATTCAATGGTGAGAGGGATTGATTTACCTGCTTCAACCAATACATCTATTGATTGATGTTTATATCCTTCCCTTTTTACTTCCACTTTGTGTATGCCTGTAAGGAGTCCTATCTCATAAGTCAGGTCATCTTTCCTTTTTAGTTGAAAACCATCGACAAAAACCTCGGCATCAAGGGGTTGCACCACTATAGTAATCCTTCCCGCCTGTTTTACAGAAAGATTGTCGTAGGGAGACTCCATATATTCTTCATGCCGCCAATAGTGTGGGGGAGGGTAAGGGTAGTATGGATAGGGATAGGGATAAAAATAGGGATGAGGATACATGGGGCGACGGTGTTCCCAGTAAGGGCGCAAATTTTCCCGGGCTTCTATTCTGTGTCTGATGTCTTCTTCTGCGGGATGGTTTTCTCCAGCTAATGAATGGGAGAATGGGATGTAGAATGCGAAAATTAAAAACAATGTAAGAGAAAGGAATCTCATAGCACAAGGCCTTTACACTGTTAAATAAAAAAACCCCCCTGGGTTATGCTACCAATGAGTCCCTGAGAAAGGAGGTAAACTCAGGGGAGGGCTGAGGTTTTGATTGTGGTTAACTATCCAACAGGACAGGGAGGTCTTAGAAATTATCATAAGGTACTTTATATTGTATGTCAAGAGAAAAAAACACAATATATTGTTTTTTCCCAATTCGGCCGCTGGAACATATATAAATGGGAATTCGATGAGAGTGACGGATCCTCCATCTAAAATCATAAAATCAAGGCATATCGTAATTTGGCTGCTGGCCTTACGTCTCATTCCGGTAGTCAAAGCAATATCTCTTGACTTCTCAAAGGTTTATTCTATGATTCCTGAAAATCCTTTTTCTTAACAATGACGGCGCCGTTGACAAGCTTGCGGCATAGGCATTAGGGCATGAAGGAGCCTAAACTTATACTCAAGAAAAGAGAAGATGTGGCAGGTTTTATAGAAATCCTTTATAAATTAAACTTAGTATATTCATTTTGAATAATATAAATAAAAATATTACTCAATTACGCATGGAAATAGTCAATTATATTTGGCAGATTTCCCATATCACAACTTACGAAAGTTTTTTGGGGAATACAAACCGATTCGAATGGCCGGATTTGCCAAATTATTTTCTCTGTGGCAAAAAGATAGTCCATGATAAAACTGCTGCATACTGCCGACCAACAGCTTGGTGTTAAGTTTTCGGGGTTTGGGGAAAAGGGAAAAATACTACGCCAAGCGGTGAAAGAGTCCCTTAAAGCCACAGTCGATCTGGCACTTGAGGAGGCTGTTGATCTGGTGCTGATAGCCGGTGACCTATTCGATTCTAATGCAGTTTCGAAGAACCTGGTTGAAGAAGCTGTAGCACAGCTCAAACGGTTGGCACCTGTCCCGGTCTGCGTCCTTCCAGGAACACATGATTGCTATGACTCCTCATCAGTGTATCTCCGTACCGAATTCCAGAACATACCTTCTCTATATATCTTTACAGATGAAATCAGGGACATTCCTTTTCCTGAACTCGACCTAACTGTTTACGGAAGGGCCAACCTAAGCCCGAAAGGAACTGAGAGTCCGCTGGCAGGACTTGATAAAACCGATGAAACCAAATACCACGTGGCAATGGCGCATGGCGAAATGGCTATTGAAGGAAAGTTTTCAGGCGACTATTACCCTATTGAGATAAAAGAGATTGCTTCCTCCGGTATGCATTACATCGCTCTTGGACACTGGCATAGGTATTCCGGTTTTTCGCAGGGTGCTGTTAAGGCATTTTATTGCGGTGCACCTGAGACTCTGAGCTTTGAAGAGGGAGAGGAATCAGGCTTCGTGCTCTTTGTCTCCATTGATGAGTCAGCTGTCCAAGTTGAGAAGAGGCGAGTTGGTAAGTTCCTTTGGAAGACCGTCGATCTAATCGCAGAGGCGTTTGAAAATGACGAAGAGCTCATTGGGGAAATACGGAAGCAGGCTGACCCCAATACCCTCCTTCGGGTTAAACTGAGCGGATTAAAACCAGTGTCCTGGGACGTGAGCGAAGAACGTCTTGTTGAAGAGCTAAGGGATTCATTTTTCCATCTGGAAATTGTTACAAGCAACCTGTCTACATCTCTCGAACACATTCCTACTGAAGGCTTTCCAGAAACCACTGTGATTGGGCAGTTTCTGCGCCTCATGGAGAGGAGGTTGGAGACTGCCGATCCTTCCGAAAAACCTGTTCTTGAAGAGGCGCTCCAGAGGGGCTTCGCATTGCTGAATGGCAGAGAGGCATGACGCCATGAAATTCACACGGCTTCAAATTAAGCGGTTCAGAAACATCGATTCTTTTTCCAGTAGTATTGGTGATGGGATCGTGCTCTTAAAAGGACCCAATGAAGCCGGAAAATCATCTCTTCTTTCAGCAATTATTTTCGCCCTCTTTGAAGATCCTAAATCATCTGCCCGGCGTCTTGAACAGGCCAAGGAATGGAACAAGGAATCCCTTTACCAGTTTACCCTGGCATTAAACACGAATAGTGAAACTTATGTGCTTGAGAAGGACTTTGAGAACAAATCTACGTTACTCCGGAATGAAACAACAAGCGAATTCTGGAAAGATAAGAACAAAGTGAATACAAAGTTGACAGAGATCATCGGATTTTTTTCTAAAAACGTATTCACTAGTACTGCTTGTGTTTTTCAGGAGGATCTTCATGCAATCAGTTCGGGACAAAAAGGGCTGCGCGACCTCCTCGAGGAGAAAATCGCTGGCAAAGAAGACACTGCGGTGGAGCCAATTCTCAGACTTCTGGAAAAAAAGGCCTCCGACCTAAAAAGGGGGCTTGATCGTCCAGCGCATGTCAATCCGGGTGAGATACGACAAACAGTTGATGAATTAGACGATTTAAAAGAGAGACGGGATAAAATCGCCGACACGGTCTTAAGGCTTAACAAGGCAAGGCAGCGCGTCCATGAACTCTCAAGTGATGTGGACGAGTCAATAAAGTCCCTGGAAATAAAGAATCAGGCCCTGGGAAAATCTAAGCTATATGTCAAGGCAAGGGAAAGGTATGAGAATTTAAACAGGGTTCTGCAAAAAACACTTGAAGATCTTGAGAAGTTAACAAAAGCAGAAGAGGAGATTGAAAGACTGAAGGTGAAGCACGAGGTCAAAAAGAAGAATTTGAAAGAAACTGAAGCAAATCTTGTGCACTACGAAACTGCCACGAAAATCAAAATGGAAAAAGACGCTCTGGAATTGGACTTGCAACGCAAAAAGGAAACCCTAAACAAAGCAGCTGAGATTGTCGGAGTGGTTGATGAATTGAAGAAGTCTCTGGCCGCGCTTCCCATCGTTTCAGAGGAGTTAGTTCGAGCTTTGCTTCAGACAGAAAGTGATATAAGGGCGTTGGAAAAGACAATAGGGCAGCGTGCTATGCTTCTGACGGTGACCTTCCAAACACCGATACCTTATGTAATAGAGACAGAAGATGGACTACTTTCTAAAGGTGAAGGGACTACCGGAGAAACGATAGAAGGCACGGCCAAAAAGGAGATCCATATTCACCTCAAAGACATTGCTGAGGTGCAGGTAGCCTCAAAGGATCAAGCATTAGAAGCGAGTATGAAGAAGCTGAAACACAAGAAGCAACATTTGAAAAATCAGCTTAAGCAGCATCAATGCGAATCGGTCACAAAGTTGGCGGATATGAAAGAGAGGCGTGAGACGAGCGACCGAAATTTGGAAGCAAAAGAAAATGAACTCAAGATTATTTTGAGAAAAGAGACAGTTGAATCCCTTGAAAAAGAAGTATGTGAGTTAAAAAAACGGTTGGATCAGATAAAGAAGGATTTTGATGATACGACGGATTTTGCCATTTCAGAAGGGGAGCTAAAGAAGCAAGAACGGGAGGTTCAAAGGTTGCGAAAGGAAGTTCTGGACCTCGATGGCAGCATAAGGGAAAATCAGGGAATCTTAAAGACCTTCAGCAAAGAGCAACTCGAAAAGGAAAAGAGGGATCAGGCCCGGGAGATACTTGTTGCCGAGACAGCACTGGATGATCTGAAGGGATTTGAAGCATCTGGGGAAGAAGTTATCAAGAAGGAGAATGAAGTCAAAGTCATGGAACAGAAATTGTATAAGCTCAAGGTTGAGCGAGAAACCCTTGAACACATCCTTCGGGAAGATCACTACGGCCAAGAGCATGTGGCCGAATTGGAGGAGCGCATTGAGACTCTGGAGAGGAGAGTTGTTAAGCTTAGGATGAGACTCAGGGCCTATGAGATCATCAAAGATGTGCTTGATAGGTCACGAGGAAACATTTTAGAGAATATTTCAAGTGAGGTCGATAAAAAGATTGGCAGGTATTTTGGCCTGATCACAGGCGGCAAGTATGACCAGGTTCGTCTTTCGAGAGAAGATTTCTCGCTACTGGTATTCAGTGCGGAAAAAGGTGATTGGATCAACCCGGATACCGAGGAGCTGTCATCCGGTGCCAAAGATCAACTGTATCTTGCAGCACGCTTGGCACTTGTAGATGCGGTCTGCGGGGAAGATTCCATTCCTCTTGTTCTGGATGATCCTTTGGTGCATTTTGATGCTTCGCGTCGAGAAAATACCAGGAATTTGTTACAAGAAGTATCTAAAAAACACCAGGTTCTTATATTTTCCTGCCACGACTATTGCGATGACTGGGCCAATCAGGTCATCAGCCTTTGAACTGGGGACAGATTAGGGTTGCTTTTATAATCCTCATTTACCCATCATCGTCGTCTCGTTGAATTGGCCAAAGCAAATGTTGACAAAGCCGTTTTATTCACGCATTCTTTTTAATGTTGAAAAACTAATTTGACAGGATTTACATGATAATCAGGATATGAGAAGAATACTGAAATCATGTTAATCATGTTAATTTAGTCAGTTTGATGGTGTTCGAAAAAGTATCCTTAAACAGAACGCGGACGAGGCAGTTAAGGAGTTTGAAATGACAGAATACGATTTGCTCGGCTATTTGATTCTATCTATCTATTTTGGCTTTGTTATGATTTTAGGTATCATGGCCTTCATGTTAATATATGTGCAGAGAATAAAGAAAGAGATGATCAAATTGAAGAGAGATATGTACATCTCTATTGAAAAAGAGGTGGTCGAACTGAAAATGGACATACTTATGGTCCTTGAAAGTGAATTAGTTAAGTTGAGAAATAATATGTTTTCTAAGTTTGAAAAGGATTTAGTTCAACTAAAAAGAGAAATATACACTGATGTTGAAAAAAAATTAATTAAGCTGAAAAGAGATATGTCTTTAGGTACCGAGAAGGAATTATTTAAACTGAATAAGAACATATCCGATGGTATTACGGCTCTCGTTGAGACAGTGGAGCGTGTTATTCCTGAAAAAGCCGGCACTATTCAAGCAAAATCAAGGGAGGAATTCACTCATAGGGGTTAGGTGAAAGTGTCTCAAATAGAGAGATCTTCTTTTCGGGCTTCAAATTAGGATCGGAGCATTTTTACAAAATTCCTGAGTTTCTGGGATAGTGGTCTTTTAAATCTGATTTTTACGTAAAGGTCTCCTGATTCTCCTCCGCCTTTTCCGTCATCCCCCATGCCCTTTAATCGTATTTGTTGGCCCTCTTTAATGCCGACAGGGATATTGACTACCAGCTCCTTTGACTTTCTTTGGTAAAGATATCTTATCTTTCCTCCACTCTGGGCCAGCTCCGGAGAAATTGTAATAATGTCATAGCGGTCCTTTCCCCTCTCCGGCCAATCTATGCCCCACTTTTTTTTCAAACCGTATCTGATCAATTTGCCCAGACTCCCACCCAAGGGAAATTTTGGAGTATTGCCCTCTTTTAAAGCAGAAAAAGCGAAAAAGCCTTTACCAAAAGCTCCCGGTCGTCGAAATTCAAAGGTTCGGTATCCCGGGCCATAAAATCCTTTGAAAATCTCATCAAAGCCCCTTAGGCCGAATGTCCTGCTTATTTCTTCAAAAATCTGCTGTATATCAGAACCCCGAAAAATGTCCTGTTCAGAAAAATTTTGCCTGAAATGATCGTAAGCTGATGATCCATATGTATTCCTTACGGCGTCGTACTGCCTCCTTTTTGCAGTATCAGAAAGGACAGCGTAGGACTCGTTTATTTCTTTCATTAGGTCAGCCGCAGCAGGGTTATCTATATTTTTATCCGGATGGTATTTAAGAGCCAGTCCCCGATAGGCCTTCTTGATTTGTTGCTGGGTGGCATTTTCATCCACATCTAAAATCCGGTAATAGTCCTTTTGTTCCATGACTCACCTTTTCCATTGATACATAAGCTCAATTAACATATTCTGGGTGTGTCCGAAAGGAATCTTTTGGAAGGTGAAACTCCCCGACCAACGGTCGGGTCATTCTGTCACTTTGCGTAAAAAGAGGCCTGAGAATCCAATAATGATAGTTTCGTAAAAAGTCTTATGAACGGTCATTGCGAGGAGTGAAGCGACGAAGCAATCTCCTGATTTCAAGTAATTACACCAACTGAGATTGCTTCGCTTTGCTCGCAATGACAGGTGAAATGACTTTTTAAAAAATGCTAAATTGTTACAAAAATTCAAGGATGGGAGGGCTTGATCATGCCTCTTAAAGGTCCCGGACCGCGTAAGCCAACAAGTAGTAAGATAGATGAAGACGAAGTTAAACGCGTTATAGCCGAGGCACGCCAGGCACAGGCCGAGCGTGAACAGAGTTACCGGGAGCAGTCCCTGAAAATCCACCCATGGATATGTGCCCGTTGTGGACGCGAGTTCACCAATAAAAACTTGCAGCTATTAACCGTACACCACAAGGACCATGACCATGAAAACAACCCCCTCGATGGCAGCAACTGGGAAAATTTATGCATCTATTGCCATGAAAACGAGCACCGTCGCTACCTGGATCATCTTGAGGGTGGTGGAGTAGAGGCCGGCAGTGAACAGAAAGAGGCGCTTACCCATAATCCCTTTGCCGGGCTCAAGGGCTTGATAAAGGAAAAGAAAAGCTAAGCCGCTCCCCCTGGGCGAAAATTTTTCAAGGCTCTGGTACAATGAGGGGATATGGAGACCTGTTCAAAACTGAGAATGATGTGCATCAGTGACGGGATCTGTGCGGTGATTTGCAAGTGTGACTAAAATTCAGTGTCCTCCGCGTCTTTGGGGTGAATTATTATGTATATTTGAAAGAAGAGCATTTATTATGGATTACGAGACCATTGAATATGAAATTAAAGAGGACGGAATAGGCATCTTGTCCCTCAATCGGCCGCGCAGGTATAATTCTGTGAGCTACCAGATGATTGAGGAACTGGAGGTCTTCTGGAAAGAACGACTGTATGACCTGGATACGCACGTAATTGTCCTGAAGGGAAATGGGGATAAGGGCTTCTGTGCCGGGCTGGACATGAAAGAGAACAAGAAAATGGCCCCGGCCATGAACACGGACCAGTTTTACAGGTTTCAGGCACGTCTTGCAAGGCTTAATCTGGCCATGAGGCAGGCCCCCCAGCCCATCATTTGCGCGGTCCATGGGCCCGCGGCGGGTCTTGGGTTCAGTTTTGCCCTTGCATCCGATGTCCGGGTGATTACACACGACGCTCGTTTCTCTGTTGCCTACATTAATATAGGTCTGGGTGGTGCGGACATGGCGTGCAGTTATTTTCTGCCACGCCTTATAGGAGCAGGGAGGGCTTATGAATTCATGCTGACCGGCAACTTCATGTCACCAGAGGATGCCATGGCTCTGGGTCTCGTGAGTAGGGTGGTGGAGCGCGATAAACTCATGGAAACAGCCCTGGAAATAGCTGAAACCATGAACAGCAAGAATCCCATGGGCCTCAGGCTAACCAAAGAGGCCATTAATATGAATCTGGATGCAGGAGGCCTGGAGCAGGCCCTTAACATGGAAGACCGGAACCAGATTCTGCTTGTTGCCCGATCCATGCTTGGAAAAGAGGAGAAGACCAGCAGGTATTTTTAAAAAGGTTCAAAAACCACCCTCATAATCACGGGCTGATGCAAAAAACATGCTCGATACGAATAATTCCTGAAATCGAGTTGTGCCACCAAGCTCCTGATACTGTGTAGACCTGGCAATTCGTTCTGCTTCTTTCCTTTTGTTCTTATCTAATAGGGCCAGGCACGAGCCATGCCCAGCCGCATTCCCGACCCCAATAACATCGGCCGTCTGAAAACCAGGAAAGAGATCAATGGTGCAAGCATCAAGAGGATCTACGTAATTACCGCATGCCCCTGCCAGCAGAATCCTTTTGACCTGTTTAACTCCAAGTTTTTCGATTAAAAAGGTTGCACCGGCATATACGGCCGACTTGGCCATTTGCAATTCGGCCACGTCTTTCTCGGTTATTACTATATCATTTTTTATCGCTGTCTCAGAAGCCCAGGCTACAACAAATTCCCAGCCATCTTCCCCCTGGCGGAGACGTGGGGATTGAATTTCTTTGTTGAAATTCCCTTTTCCTAAGACAATCCCTGCCCTGATCATCTCAGCTACCGCTGAAATGATACCTGACCCACACAGGCCCAAGGGGCGTTGATCATGGATGGTTTCCGCTTTGACATCAAGCGTATCCGGGTTGATTTTTAGCCCCTCAATGGCTCCGCTGGAAGCCCGCATGCCCCATCTGATGTGCCCACCTTCAAAAGCGGGACCTGCTGCTGTTGAACAGCAGACCAGACCGTTTTTGTCGCCAAGAACAATTTCACCATTCGTGCCCAGATCAATGAGAAGCATGGGAACTTTACTTCTATGAAGGCCAGTGGCCAAAATACACGCAATTGTATCACTGCCCACAAATCCGGCCTCGAGTGGCAACAGGTGAACATAGGCAGATGCTCCGATCTCAAGACCCATGTCCCTGGCCTTAAAGTCCTGTCCTGTTTGTAATACAGGTGTATAGGGGGCCATTGACAGATAGCGGGGATCAAGACCTACAAATAGATGGTGCATTGCAGTGTTGCCCACAATGGTTGCTTCCATGATTCGTGTTGAATCAATTCCGGCCTCGCCAGATGCCTCGGAGATCAACCTGTTTAGGCACTTAACTATGTTTGTACGTAACTTCTCAAGGTTACCGGGATCCTCCTGACAAAATGATATCCGACTGATGAGATCATCCCCAAAAGGAATCTGGGAATTCATAGTTGATTTCACTGAAAGTTTATCACCAGTAAGCAAATCCATGAGGTAGCCAACTACGGTCGTGGTGCCAATATCAAAGGCAATGCCAAAAAGCCCGTCCTGAATTCCTGCATAAAGATCAATGATCTCCTTTTTATCCCGAATGGTCACCGTAATACCTTCCCGGTCTGAACGTATAGTATGAGGAAGCTTTCGCAACGCAAGGGGGTCAAGCGTAGGTCGGCGGATTTTATAAGCGTTTTCGAGGGCAAGGACGAGTCTTTCCCGGTCAGCTACTACGGAATCAAGTGATGGCTCCGGGACTTCCACGTAGTACTGGCTGATATTAGGTCGCAACCTTACGGGATAGGGGTGTTCCACTTCTGAAGTCAGTATAACCTGGCGTTTGATCTGACTTTCATCTGGAATCAGGACAATTGAGCTATGGGTCAACACGGTGTCGCACGCTAAGCGATAACCTTTATCTGTTAACGCACCCAATACCTCTTGCTCCCGCTTCGAAGGTGGTAGTAGCGGGCCGTCAGTTTTTTCTACAACGACCTTACATTTTCCACAGACTCTTTTCCCTCCACACGTTGATTGCAGTGGAAGGCCAGTTTTTTGGGCCAATTGCAATATGCTGAGATGGCCGTCGAGTTCTGTCTTCTTCTCGAAAGGCAAAAAAACAATATCGGCCATTTTTGTTCCTCCCTGACTCAAGGGTATGTCTGTTCAGTAGCTTTGTATTGCGCCCCTTAGTGCCTTGGAAGGCATCTGAACAGTTACAGAAATCTTGCATGTGCTCTTTTGAAAATCAATATAAAACACAATAGTTCAGCGGAAAAAATTTTTTGACAGGATTACAAGATAGACATTATATTAATCCAGTAAATCAATGACATGTACAATCTGCGGAAAACCTCAAGCTCCACTTCTATCCCAAATGATAGGCATACGCGCCGGAGTTCTCGGAGAGCCTCTAGCTTACACATAATCCATGCTTAAATATCAATCGCTGCAGTTGGGGGGAGATGGTAGGGGAGAGAGTAGCGCTTACTCCCCTGAAAGCAAAAGGAAACATAAAGTAGGGAAAGCACGCTGACGCTGACTTTGACCATAGGCTGGGATTTCAGGATGAAATAAACGATCAGCCAGATGAATAAACAATCGTGTTAATCCTGTTAATCCTGTCAAACAGAAAAGGCAAACTTGCGGGGAAACAAACCAATAAAGCAATCTCAGTTAACAGTTCCCAGTAGATTTTTAATCTTTTTCACGCCATCGGCCGCATCTTTTGCATATGCATCTGCTCCACACGCCTCCACAAACTTTAAGGTCAAGGCAGCACCCCCACAAATGACCTTAATTTTATCTGATATATCACTGGATTTTAATGACTTAATTGTCTCTGCTACATGGGGGTCACCTGTAGTTAGCAAAGAAGAAAGGCCAACAATATGGGCATTGTTATTTCTTGCTGCGTCCACGAATTTTTCAGGTGGGACGTTTTCTCCCAGGTCTATCACCCGGAATCCCGAAGTTTCCAGCAGGAGTTTGGTCAGGTTTTTTCCGATATCGTGAAGATCACCTAATACTGTTCCTATTACGACTGTTCCGAGGTTCTTTTCAACTCCATCCTTTTTTAAAAGGGGTTTCACCAGATCCACGCTGGCCTGCATTGACTTAGCCGCCATCATCATCTCGGGAACAAAGATTTTCTTCTTCTCGAACCTATCACCTACAATATTCAGGCCTGCAATAAGATAGTTGTTGATGAGGTCTTCTGGGTCTGCGCCTTGGTCCAGGGCCTTTTGGGTATACTCCACCGCCAATTTGCGTTTTCCGGAAACAACGGCATCTTTTATGCGTTCGAGGCCCGCCCCAGGTTTTTCCTCACTTTCGGCTACTGGCTTTCCTGTTTCGCCCTTCCCCAATTTTTTTGCACAGGTGGAGAGATAATTCATGCAAAAGTCATCTCTACCCAATAAGAGATCAGCGATCAATAGAGCCCTTCGCATTTCCCACACCGTTGGGTCACAAATGGGGCAGGTTAAACCACTTAAAACTGCCATGGTAAGGAAGATGGCATTAATGGATATACGTTCGGGAAGCCCGAAGGAGATATTAGAAAGCCCCAGTGTTTGGTTGACACCCAGGTTGTCTCGTATAAGCTGGAGGGCCTTAATGGTTTCCAGGCCAGCCCGTCCTTCAGCGCTTATGGCCATGGCCAGAGGATCGATAATCACGTTCTCACGGGGAATACCTATCTGTTCTGCCCTTTCCACAATCAGGTTTGCAATTTCAAGGCGCTTTTCCGCCTCTTTGGGAATTCCGTTATCATCCATTGTGAGTCCGATGACTGCCGCATTGTGGGCCTTGACCAAAGGCAGAACTTGTTCAAGCTTGTGTTTTTCACCATTGACCGAATTTACCAGGGCCTTTCCCTCATAGGCCTCCAGGGCGGCCTCCAGGGCCTCGGGTAGGGCCGAGTCAATACAGAGAGGAACATCCGTGACTTCCTGTATTGCAAGAATGGCCTCTCTTAGTGCTTTTGGTTCGTCTATGCCTGATACACCTACATTAACATCTATAATTTCCGCGCCTTCCTCCACCTGCTTGATGGCCTCGGCCTGAACCTGTTTGAGATTTCCGTCCTCCAAGGCCTGGGCCAGGTCTTTCCGGCCTGTGGGATTAATCCGCTCTCCGATAATGACAAGAGGGCGGGAAGGCCCGATTATGACCGATTTTGTTGCACTCCCTATTGTCGTCTCGACCGATTTTGTAACGTCCCCAAAGCCAAAATAAAACCGCCTATCAGTGGCAGAAGGAACGTCGCGATCGATCCTGCCATACTCAGCGGCGGTCATTAGCGCTGACCTGACATTTTCGTCAGGGGTGCCATTGGTCAAGCCAACCGTATCAATAGAGAAATTATGTAGAGGGGGGCCCACGTCAATCAACCTGCGTACCTCTGCCGCAACCTCTTCTGTTGTGCCATTCTTCATCAAAACAGGGCTTATCCGGGCATTGACAGCAACCTGTGGGCCGAATACTTCCCTGGTCCTTTTCACATCCGATCCAAAGCCGATCTCGATAAACTCCAGATGGTGAACCTTGGAATAGCCGTCCAATACCTCATCAACAGAACCAC
Organism: Desulfobacteraceae bacterium; assembly: GCA_020349865.1. The sequence goes on along the minus strand of CP070700.1, from coordinate 334,366 downwards.
AATGGTGAATACCAATCGGATGACACGCATCGGCTACCAGGTTATCGTAATCAAGGACAAATTTTTCGTATGTTGCCAAGGAGATCTGTGCGGCCGTGCAGTTGGGAAAGACAAAGAGCTTGGGGTCACACATTGGTGTTACGTCCACAGCCCCGGTACCAGTTGTTTTGTAATTGAAGTTAAAGAGTCGGATTATGCACTCCGTGCATATTTTAAGTAAATGATGGCATAGTTCCGGGTTTTCGAAAAAATCAACATAGAGCTGATCTCCCCTGATTTTGAGGGCCAGGTTCTGAATCCCCGTAGTATTGATGTCACCCACAACTTTCCCATATTTGTCTTTTAGATGGTCAATTTGTCTGATCATCTCTGTCATTGGATGGGAATTGAATATATCCGGCACCTCTAATTTCATTATCTCATCTTCAGAAAGATTGAGGGGCATGGCCCAGGGAAGGGCCGCATCTTCATATACAATCTCACAACCAAAAATCGAAGGAAGCATGACCATCCCGAAGGTTATAAGAGGTTTGGGTTTTGGATTTGGATTGCCCAGCCCCACATCGCCAAACCTTTCGTATAGTCTCCTGTCAATTTCCATTCTGGTCTCAACCCTTACTTCCGGGTCAAAATAATATTCCCTGCCAAAGGAAATACCGTACTGCTCATAAAACCAGTCCGGATAAAAGCCTACACCCAGAGGGATGTGATCTTTTTCTATCATGGATTCGTCTCCTTAAAAAGATAACTATAATAGCTAACAAACAGTTGATACCAGGGACTGATATTGACTTAATACCATGAAAAATATACAGATTATAGAAAGAAAATAGCTTCTGGGGTTTTAAAGGCCCAGGGGCGTGCCACGAGCTTTGCATAATTTTTGTGATGCGGCTTTTGAAAAAGAAACCCCCATGCCCCTTCCTATCTTGTTTTCAAAGGTCCAAAGTGTTACGAAATTACACATTTGTTAAGTAGCCTGTCAAGGCTGATTTTAGCGATATTCCATCGTCCTGTTTTATATGAACACGGTATATACGCCCGGGGGATCGAAGGCTGATCATAGAGATATTTCTGACCACAGGTGCTGTTAAAAGAGGAGGTAGTTGTTATGAATGTATCCAATATCATAAAACGCCATGTTGATAAAAACCCTGAAAAAACGGCCATTATCTTTGATGAACGCCGTATATCTTACGCGGAACTGGACGGCCTGATCAATCAGGCTGCGGATGGGCTGCTAAAGAGCGGTTTGAAACGGGGAGACGTGCTTTCTCTTTTTATGCCCAGCCTTCCGGAGTTGATCATTGGTTATTTGGGGACGGTTCGGGCAGGAGTGACCGTGAATGTAGTCAATGCCATGCTCCGGGAACAGGAAGTAGGGTACATTCTCAAGGATTGTCAAACACGTGCGGTAATTGTGGACTACGCGCGACTTCCTATCATTGAATCGGTGAGACCCGATTTGGAATCTTTGGAGAGGATTATTGTACATGGAGACTTGGATGGGCACAAATACCCTACCTTTGAATCAATCTTAGCTAAAGGTAGTGATAAATTCGAACCAGAAGGAACCAAAGGGAGCGACCTGTGCCATCTAATGTACACATCGGGCACCACCGGCTGGCCAAAAGGCGTTATGGCCACTCACCTCAACATCTGGCATAATTCAACCGAGTTTGGCAAGGTTCACTTTAAACCGCAAGACACTATCATGGTGGCTACACCTATCTTCCACTGCTGGGGCCTTATCAACGGTACTTTTGGTATGCTTTCAAAAGGCGGGACCGTGATCACGGTGGAGCGTTTCTATCCTGATCAAGCATTGAAAGACATTCACAGGCTGAAACCAACGGTTTTTCAAGGTGTACCACCCATGTACAACCTCATGCTCAAGGACCCGGAACTTGATAAGAGGGACATCTCTTCGGTTGTGTTTTGCCTGTCAGCAGCAACCAAAATGCCGGAAAACCTGATCCGTCAGATAGAGGAGGTCTTAGGATGGCGTTACGCAGAGGCATGGGGCCTTACCGAGTCTTCCTGTGTGGGCACGACGGCACCTTATACTGAAACCCGGATAGGCTCGTGCGGCAAGGGCATGGATGATGCGGAAATTAAGGTTATAGATGAAGATTGCAGGACGTTACCACCCGGTGAACAAGGAGAATTGTGCGTCAAGGGCACCTGCGTCACTAACGGCTACCTCAATAAAGCGGAGGCCACAGCCGAAGTCTTTGATTCGGATGGATGGTTCCATGCGGGTGACATTGCTTACATGGATGAGGATGGATATGCCTACATCGTTGACCGAAAAAAGGACATGATCAATGTGGGTGGCGAAAAGGTATTTCCTTCGGAAGTTGAGGACATGATGCTTGTGCACCCCAAGATAAAGGACTTAGTCATCGTGGGTTTCCCCGATGAACTCAAAGGCGAAGCGCCCAAGGCATTTATCCAACTCAATGAGGGCGAAACATGTACTATGGAGGAGATTAGAGAGTTTTGCAAACCAAGAATGGCCCCTTATAAAGTGCCTGTCGCAATCGAGTTTCTTGACGAAGTCCCTCGCTCAGCTGCAGGTAAGGCGTTGAGGCGCCAGTTGAGGGATAAGGAATGGAAAAAATGAAAGGAGCAAGAGATCGAGTAATTATTTGCGTGATTATCTGGCCAATTGATGATAAAGGACTGCCCCATGCTTAGGGCCTTTCGGTGGTGTTTGAATATTTAAATGAAGGAGATATTCTATGACCTACAAATACATGTTGTATGAAGAAAAAGATCAAATTGGTTTCTTGACTCTTAATCAGCCGGATAAGCGTAACGCCCTGGGGAGCGAGTTCGAGGAAGAAATCATCGCATGCCTCCTTGATGCAGGGAAGCGGTGTGACGTTAAAGTCATTATTCTCAAAGCTGCTGGGGATGTGTTCTGTGCAGGTCATGACCGCCTCGAGATCCTCAACCAACCACTTTCTGAAATAAGGAGCCTCTTTCAGACCTCATTTAATTTGATGACGACCATTCGTACCGTTCCTCAATGTATTATCGCACAGGTACAGGGTATAGCCATGGCCGGAGGCTGTCATTTGGCTGCTGGCTGCGATCTTATCACGGCAGGTGAAGAGAAGGCCAGATTCGGTATGACCGGCCTCATTTATGCTTACAACTGCTCAACACCGACAGTTGCCTTAAGCCGAGCTGTGCCTCAAAAGAAATGCCTGGAAATGCTTATGACCGCGCACCTCTATACCGCCAAGGAGGCCCAAGAGTTCCATCTCGTCAATCGCGTGTTTCCCGATGACAAGCTGGGGGAGATGACCTATGAATGGGCAAAGGAGATTGCTAAGGCCAGCAAGTCTGCCATCTATATGTCGAAGCAGGTTTTTTACGGCCAGCTTGAGATGACAGAATGGCAGGCCTACCACTATGCCAAGGAAATGATGGCCATGGCCGGTGTCAGTGTTAACTCGACAGAGGGATTCACTGCTTTTCTTGAGAAGCGTGACCCGGTATGGGATGAGTCCACTCCTTTTTAATAACCACAAATGTATCAATAAAAAGTTGCATTCAAACTGCTATTATTTGTAAAGGTCATTGCGAACGAATGTGACGCAATCTCAATATGATAGACTGCCACATCGCTTCGCTCCCCTCCGGGGCGTAAGCCCATACGGGCCGGAGGCTCGCAATGACATGATTGCAGCTTGGTATAATTCATCATCGCACAATATTTGATAGGATTGCAGGGTAGACATTATTTTGTCTAAATTACCCCATCCCTCTTCTTTTTACCATCGGTTTTTACGGGGGAGAGGGCAGGGGGGAAAGTCGCAATGGAAAGAGGGATGAATATCAAATGTGTCTTATTTGACTTTGACGGAACCTTAACGCGGCCCGGTGCCCTTGATTTTCCGGCAATTAAGCAAGAACTCGGGTGCCCCGCGGATCAAGCTATCCTGGAATACCTGGAGACCCAGCCTGCTGCCCGAAGATCCGCTCTTATGAAGATATTAGAAGAAATAGAGGATCAGGCGGCCGAGGCCTCCCACCCAAATAAAGGTGCTGAAATATGCATCTTGGAACTTAAGAAAAGAGGTATTCTGCTCGGCATCCTGACCAGAAATAGCCTGAGTTCAGTGAAAAAGGCCCTTCAGAAATTTGAGGGGGTGGTAATCCATGATTTTGCCGCTGTTATCACACGCGAGATGTCTCTGCCGAAACCCCATCCTGACGGTGTTCGTAAGGCCGCAAGGCAGATGGGTATTTCAACAAAGGAAATTCTGCTGGCGGGGGATTTTCGTTTTGACATAATTGCGGGAAAGACGGCAGGAGCAAAGACGGTTCTCCTAACCAATGGGGAAAGAGCGGTCATGCTCCCTGGTGATCCAGAGCCGGACTTTGTTGTATACAATCTCAAAGAAATCCTTGATATCCTCTAACCCCATCAAACTCCTCTCATTCTGCCTTAACAAGCAATACCTGGCCTGGAAATATAGTGCTTCGAGGCGTCAGGTGATTCAAGCTCAAGAACTGGGAAAGATCCATCTGGTGCTTTTGGGCGATTAAGAAGGGAGTATCTCCTTTCAGAACCCTGTAGGTTCTGGTTTTCATTTCTTCGGAAACACTCACACCTTTTGGGATCTTTAGAATTTGCCCTATCCGTAAGTGTGTATTATTCAGTTGGTTCACGGACTGTATTGTCTTGGTCGTGGTTCCAAATCGGCCTGCAATCCTCCAAAGAGAATCTCCTTTATGCACCACATATTCTATGAATTCCCCCTTCACCTTTAAGTCCGATAAAGGCAATAACGGCTTCTTAACGGACGCATAGGTCCCTCTGGTTGGAATTTTTAGTTTCCAACCCGCCTTAATGTAGCGGCTGCGTCTGAGACCGTTCATTGCCATGATGGCCCTGACACTCGTTCGATATCTCTCCGCAATAACAGAAAGGGATTCTCCTTTTCGAACCCTATGGACCACATAGGCTGGAACCGGGGGACGCCATACAGGGATATCATCTATTTTGGCAAGGAGCAGTTCCCCTTTACCTTTTGGTACATTCAAAATATAGGGTGTATCAGGCGTGAAATTATATTTCAATTCGGGATTGAGATTCCTTATCTCCTTGTAAGAAACCTCTATGTGTTTTGCCACCGCTTTGAGATGGGCCTGTTTCTCAATGGCAACCTCTTCGCTTTCTATTTCGTTATCCAAAGGGGGTAGGGTTATCCCATGGGCCGCAGGATCATTCAAAATATGCAAGACGGCCAGGAACTTTGGCACATAAAAGGCGGTT
>CP070700.1:326137-328973 GCA_020349865.1 Desulfobacteraceae bacterium | reverse complement strand
GGAAGTCCACTCGGCATGCGAATTTTTTCTTGAATAGAGATGTTGACTAATGCTGAAAACAAACTTCTATACCGAATTTCTTAGACACAACCATTATTGGATATCTTATCACGTAGCTTTTCAAGTTTCCAAGTCTTTTACGCCCTGTAGGACCGTGTCAAAAAGTTCCTGAACGTCTTCTTTTTCAATGCATGAAAATGCCACGCGCAGATCCGTCTTCCCGAGCGAGATGAGGCCTAGGCCATATTTTTCCAGTAGGTGAATTCTTAGCGGTTCTGCTTCCACCGTCTTCAAATTCAAACACATGAAATATCCGGAATTAAACGGATAGACATCCCATGCCCTTCGGTATTTTAGGTCCGCAAGAACCCTCTTAACCTCTTGGGCACGGTCCTTCATAATCAAATATTTCTCACGCTTCTCGGTTCTGTAGTTTTCCGACTGCATGGATTTGAGCACGATCTCCTGGCTCAGGTGGGAGGCATTGGATATTGATCCCCGAACTGCTCCGGCTGTTTTTTTCTCCAAGGCGTCATAAAATTTCTTGGAGTTACCTTCGAAAGAAGCCCCGTAGGTAATAAACCCAACCCTTAGCCCCCAGACAAAGTTCTCCTTGGTTGCCCCGTCCAGCTTTATGGCGAGCAGCCTGGGATCCTGACCAATAAGCCTGGCGAATATGGATTCCTTGATGGCGTCGTTTTCATAGAAAAGTCCGAAATAGGCATCATCTGTAACAGCCAGGGCATTGGTGCCTTTTTTTGCCAAATTGGTCAGGATATCAACAATCGCGTCTGCCTCACTCGGATTCACGGTATAGCCAGTTGGGTTGTTGGGAAAGTTGAGCATCACGATTATCTTCTGTCTATCTTTGGCTTCCGACTGTAAACAGGCCCCGAAAGCTTCCAAGTTGAATTCCCCCTGGCTGTTAAACAGGGGATATTGGACGATTTGCGCCCCTCTCCGGACTGAAAATATGAGGTTGTAGTTGCCCCACATCTTGTCGGGAAGAATGACCACATCGCCCGGGTCTATCCACATATCAGAAAAGACGCTGAGTGCGTGGGTTATTGCATGGGTTACTACAGGCAGACTGATTTCTTTTCCGGCCAATGAGGGGTTCCTTCTGTAAAGGGCCTCCCGCCATACCTGACGGAGTGGCATAATTCCAAAGGAGGGGGCATACGTCAGTGCTTCTCTGGGTGCAAGGTCATTAACCATGGCCATGACAGAAGAAAGATGCATGGTTTTGCCTTTTTCAGTGGCCATTCCAATGGTGGCATTGAATTTGAAGGCTTTTTCCTTAGCTTCAGCTCCCTGGGAAAGGATGCCTTTAGGGAAAAACAACTTCTTTCCCACATCCGACAGCATCTCATAGACGTGGTCATTTCCCTTTATGATAATCTCGTTTAATTCATTTGCAATTGGGTCCATAGATTCTTCCCTTTTTTCTGTTTTTGACAGAATAGACAGGATATACAGAATTTCAATTCAGTCAACCCTATAATGGTTCCCCTGACCCAGGGCCTCATCAAATACTCAGGCAAGAGGTAAGTAAAGATCACATTCAGTCCACCTTTGCAAAGCTGTCCATGTCCTATATCTCGAGCAGGACACAGGGGGGAGGAAAGGGTATTTGGGTCCCTCTGGTCAGCGACATGAGATATATTTTAGTCTATAACCTTAAACCTTACAAGCACACACCCTGTGTGTCCAGCGCCCAACTTATGGCTAAAGGTCAGCTTTGCAAAGGGGGCTTGGGGAAATTTAGATTTAAAAGAAATATATCATAAAGACGTCCGATAAAGCTTGTCATTTACGTTATCGTGACGATAGCCTGAATTGTCTTGACTTAAAAACTGCTATCCATGTATATAAATAAGGTTTTTTTGTAACGACCCGGCATCGTAAAATATTTGACAGGACAGTTACTGCCACGGCGGTAACAAGGCAAAAACCTTGTTAATCCTGTTATTCTTTTGAAAAAACAGTTTTATTATGTATCTCAGGAAGGGGAAAAACTTATGAGAGATGTTGTCATTGTCAGCGCATGCAGGACTGCTATTGGCGATTTTGCTGGTTCGCTCAGTACTGTTTCTGCAACAGACCTCGGGGCTCTTGTGATTAAGGAGGCCGTCAAAAGGGCGGGAATAAAGAATGAGGACATTGATGAGGTGATCATGGGGAGTGTTTTACCTCATGGCCTGGGACAGAATCCGGCAAGGCAGACCATGGTTCGAGCCGGTCTACCCTGGGATGTTGGAGCTATCACCGTGAATAAGGTATGCGGATCCGGGTTAAAGGCAGTGATGCTTGCGGCTCAGGTTATCCAATGTGAAGATGCTGATGTGATCATTGCAGGTGGCCAGGAAAACATGAACCTTTGTCCTTACATGCTTGAAAAGGCGAGAACCGGTTACCGCATGAACAATGGCTCGCTTATTGATGGAATGGTTCATGATGGCTTGTGGGACCACGTAAATGATTTTCATATGGGAATCAGCGCGGAATTAATTTCTGAAAAATATGGAGTGAGCCGGGAAGATACGGATTCCTTTGCCTTGAATTCTTATGAAAAGGCGTGGAAAGCTATAGAAGAGGGGAAATTTAAGGATGAGATAGTGCCGGTTGAGGTACCTGTCAGAAAAGGCGATCCAATAATATTTGATACGGACGAGATCCCCCTGAGAAAGCCGAAGACCAGCGCCGAAGCGCTTGCGAGGCTTCGTCCTGCCTTTAAAAAGGACGGTCTGGTGACACCGGGAAATGCGTCTAAGATAAGTGACGGGGCATCGGCCCTGGTGGTCATGGCCAGGGAAAAGGCCAGGAAGCTGGGGTG
>CP070700.1:323342-326037 GCA_020349865.1 Desulfobacteraceae bacterium | reverse complement strand
CATGAACACCAGTAGTATAAACCCCCAAAATATAAGCATATGCATTATCCAACGCAGAAAATCCTCTCGCAACACTCTGGCCTGAACGAGTACATCAAGGACAAAAACTTTAATAAGGGTAACGATTTTAGCGCTGAACACGGTCAAAAAAATCCCTTTAATGGCCGCAACAAATCGTTTTGTGGTGGTGCTCTCGCGGTCCGCCGAATCGAGGCTGTACCGGAACCAGGTTGACACCTTGTAGATCAGTCCACAAGCAAATAGAATAAGGGCGATATAAAGACTGACGAGAAACATGATGCAGTTTCCTGATGGGCAATCCTTTACGGTAAGAGATGCCCGTTTTATGAGTTACTTAAAAGCCTTTTGATGCTTCGGACGATTTCCTCAGCAGAGGCTGGTTTGGCGATATAGTCATCGGCCTCCGTGCTCATTCCATCGGCATGGGAATAACGGGTGGACGTCACATGCGATGCCACAGCGGTTAACAATATGACAGGGATGTCACAATATTTTTCATCATCTTTTAGTTCTTTGCACATCTCGTATCCATCCATTTCGGGCATCATGACATCCAACACAATGGCATCCGGGGGGTTTGCGTGGGCCTTTTCTAAACCTTCCACACCATTATAGGCCAATTCGACTTCAAACCCTTCCTTTTCCAATTGCCCTTGGACAATGGAGCAGAAATCAGGTTCGTCGTCCACGACCAGAATTCTTTTTTTCTCGCTCATAATGTTCCTCCCTTATACTGATTTTTGATCTATGATTTTTATAACACAAATTTTAAGTGGATCGTTTTTCACCACTGCGAATCAAGCAACGTTCGGCCTGGGGTAAAGTCCTGACTTTTCAACAATTTCAGGCACCATCTCTTCCCACTCAATGGCCATGACGTGAAACCCCCGGACCCCTTCTAACTCTTTGAGCCGTTGGATGGACTCAATACAAATTTTGATACCTTCCTCAGGTTGTTTTTCTTTGGGGGTATCTGCCATTCTCTTCACCACATCGTCCGGAACGTCCATACCTGGAACCCTGTTTTTCATGTATCGGGCCATACCGGCTGATTTAAATGGGGTCAAACCAGCCAAAATGTTAACTTTTTCATGGAGTCCCCGGTCACAGGCCATTTTCATCCAGTGCTCGAACTTGTCGAGATTGTAAATACATTGGGTTTGGATAAACTCAGCTCCGGCAGCCACTTTCTTGGCCAGACGCGGAACGCGGATTTCAAACGGGTCGGCAAAAGGATTGGCGGCAGCGCCCACAAACATTTGCGGGGGGCGAATGATATCATCATCGCCCAGAAATTTTCCGTTATCCCGCATATGCCTGACGGTTTGAATCAATTGCATGGAATCTATGTCGTGAACATTCTGTCCTTGGGGGCAGTCACCGAAGCTCTGATGATCACCGGAAAGACAGAGGATGTTGTGTATGTCAAAGGAAGCCGCTCCAAGAATGTCGCTTTGCAGCGCAATACGGTTCCGGTCGCGAGTGACCATTTGCAGCACGGGTTCAAGCCCCATGAGTTTAAGGCGGATACAGGCAGCCAAACTGCACAAACGGGTCACCGAAGTCTGGTTGTCGGTTATATTAATTGCATCCACATGTTCCTTTATCATTTCAGCCTTTTTGATAATAACCTCCGGGTCGCTGCCCCGCGGCGGCCCGCACTCGGACGTTACGGCAAGATGACCGGCAGCAAGGATCTTTTCCAGTTTACTCGGTGTTTTTACTTTCATTCCTGTACATCCTCCCTGGCAACTTTCCGTGGTCCCCCTGATCTTTCGGTGGACCAGTCTTTAATGGGGTAAATATTTTCATAGTCATCGAGTCTGCCCAAAGCCTTAAGACGATCAATAATTAACTGCCACCCACATTCAAGCTCCTTGTTTATTTCACAATGCCCATTGGTTGAGCCACCGCATGGCCCGTTCAGAATCCGCTTCGCACAGCGAGAAACCGGACAGATTCCCCCTGTGTGGGCCAAAATACACTGTCCGCAACCCTGGCATCTTTCGGTCCATAGACCTCGCTTTTCAGTAACCCCCATAAAACAGGTATTTACCCCTGGATAGATTGGAGTGGTATGGTATTTTTCAGCCATAAACTGCACCCCAACGCCGCATGCGAGGGAAACAACAGCATCATACTGGTCGATCACATCGCGAATCTCCTCAAGATATTCATGATCACATTGGCGCTCCAAGGTCACCTCATCTATCCCGACCTCTTGTCCCTGGGCCAGAAAATACATCCTCAAGGCAGAGGCCAGCACACCAACCTCCTTTTTTCCCCCTGTCTCACAGACCGTGACGCATTCGTTACAACCCAGGACAAGGATTTTTTTCTTATCTTTGATCTCTTCTATAATCTCTTCACTCGGTTTGTGATCGGCGCCAATCATGCGATGAGCCCTCTCTTTTTTTTTAAGGATTGAGTTCCTTATAATTATTCATGTGCTTCTTGTGGCAAAAGAATGCCTCAATGAGCGAGTGTGAAGTGACTAAAGTGATCTAAAATGACTAAAGTTGTGGAATTCTGTCAGTTTAATATGTATAGATGGAGTGAAACGACACCTTAACTTTAGGCACTTCAAACTTTAGTTCACTTTAGCTCACTTTTCCGAATTATCTGAGTTAAGTTTTAAGTATGAAGATTTCATTTTTTAAGCAGTAATTAACTT
>CP070700.1:307767-323242 GCA_020349865.1 Desulfobacteraceae bacterium | reverse complement strand
ACGATGCGTTTAAGTATCTGGCTCGTTTTTATAACCCCCCCGTTTTCAACCACTGCTTTCTGGATGTTTTGAGCGAGCATGTGAGATCCACCTACACACAACCTATAATTAGTGACCATGCCGAGGAACAGCATAGCCAGATAGCCGACACCATCAACATCAGGTTCCAGTCCCCAATGGGCAGCCAGATATAGCATCAGCGTTCTGATTTGGCTGTTTTCAAAGAGGTCATTAACAATGGCCTTGGGGCTTTTAGATGAAAACTCGCTGATCTCCCTGCCTAACTCATGGGCGTCTAATTTTGCAGCTTGAATAGGAGCCGGCAAAGGTTCCACATAGGTAGCCGGTGCAATAAAGACATCCAGGTATTCTTTAAATTTATAATGGATTTCTCTATAGGCTTCAGCATCCTGCTTTGAAAATTGGGCAAAAGATTCAAACGTTCTATCCAAATCTGTATAAATTCGTACTGACTGTCCATCAGAAAGTGGCAGTGCAAACTGGAGTTCCGGGCGGATGTATCTAAGATTATACTTCTCGGCAAGTTTAAAGTCTTTGTATACAGGGGCATAGTCGACCATCAAATGATATACGGAATGTGTATTATGCATGTGGGGCGCAACCGTGACTTCCTCAGTTGCCAAACCACCGCCAGCCTCGCACCTTTTCTCAAGCACCAAAACCTTCAAGCCTGCTTTGGCCAGATAGGCGGCGGCACATAACCCGTTAGGGCCGGCACCTAAAATCACCACATCGTACTTATGCTCTCGCTTTTCTTGTGGGCCTGCATATTCCGGATGGGTGTGCATATGGGGACGGATTGTAATCATTTTTTTCCTCCTTCATATAAATCCACTTTTTTCTTATGAGTTATTGATGAACGGATGCTACTACCACGGGCGTCCTTTCTCTTCCCACGGTTTGCGTAGTTTAAAATCCTCTGCTATAGCCTTGTAACACTTATAGCCCTGTCCGCAATAAGCTGAATGGAATGAGGACCAAGCGGAACCTGTGGCATACAGATTCTTTATCCCAGGGATTCTATGACGGGCCCACTCGATGATGGGGGCAAATTTTCCTTTCGTCGCAGGGTTCGGATCAACGACGAGCTGGTTCCCGGTAGACATATTGAGATGCCTGTTCCCGATGTCATAGGGGCCGTTTGTATCGACCCCTATGACACTATCCCAGGTGATATTCGGAGCAGCGAGATGTATTTCGTTTATCATATGTTTAGCCATATCCATTTTGTACTTCAGCCATTCCCTTTCAGTCCGAAGCGTCTTTGGGAGTGTCAGCGTTTCAACCAAAAGGGTTGCCTTGCCTTCAGGCTGCCTTGTTGGGTCTATATCAGAATTTGTTGGGCAGGCCCTGACTTGGGGACATGGCGGTTCCAGACCAGCATACCTCAAGCACGCCTCTTTAGCCATCTGAGCATCATCCTTGACAGCAATATGAACCCACTGTGCTGTATCTATGTCAGGGTTCCGGGCGGCGGCGGTGTAATGCGGAATTTCGTGAAGGGCAAAAGTATACCAGTTAATCATGTTTTCCGAACGGTCCAATGCCCCGACCTTCATCCAGACCTTCCGCTCCAAATGCTCCTTTCCAATGAGTCTGAATGCAAGCTGATAGGGATCCTGCCCGCTTACCACAATCCTTCCACCAATCTCTGTGCCATCTGCAAGGCGAATGCCTTTTGCTGTTCCATTCTCGATAATAATCTTATCCACCTCTTTTCTTGAATAGAATTTACCCCCGTGTTCCACAAATAACCTGATCACCGCATGGGCAATATTATGCGTCCCTCCGACGACACGGTTGTTCTCCCTGCGACCTTGGGCAATAAACCATCCGCCTCCACCCATTGGTTTCATGGGATTGATGTCCATCCTGGCAATGACACTGGTCATAAGGGCACGATACTCCACACGCTCAAACAGTGCCCGGCCGCTGTCGATCATGGACATCATCATGATTTGCGGGTCCAAGATTGCATCGGAACGCTTCATGTAGTCCCGATACCATCTCTCTAAAGGATCAGGTTGGTCTGGTGGGGGAACCATACTAAATATCGTTTCCAATTGTGCTTCCCTGCGACCTTCCCTGAAATGCATATCGTCAAATTTAAGAAAAGTTTCGGCATCCCTTTCAGAATATCGGGCAATTTCTTTCGCTGATTTTTCACCGGTGGGGTCTTCGAAGTAAGAATAAATGAGAAGAGAATTTTCCAGGTCATCCTTGATCACCTGGCCCAGACCAACTTTATAACCAAAAAACTTGCCACCATATTCCTCAAATTTAGGGAAATCATAGAGGAGAGGTAAAAAATACCAGTCCGACATGGTGCTTGAATGGGAGTCTCCTATAAAACCAGGTGCAAGCCTCTCCAAAGAGCACCAACTTCCCCCAAGTTCATGCATCCTTTCAAATATGCAAACATTCATTCCGCCATAGGCCTGAAGGTAGAGGGCTGTAACTAAAGCCTTCGACCCTCCCCCGATAACGACTACATCAAATTTTTCGTCTGCCATTTTTCCCCCTAAAATATACCTTTATAATTTGCCTTTTCATACCAACCTAACGATTGCTTCAGAAACCACTTTAAGGGCGAGCAAGGGCATGTCTTCTCATTACAGGGTCTGCGGGTCTCATTTGACATTTTTTTTGTATAACTACTTTTTTACTAAGAAGACATGATCACTGAATTATAATACTCAACTACCTTTTTGCTAAAATATTCGGAGTATCAAGGGTTCAGAACTGGCTGTAATCTCGTAAGATTTCAGCACCGGGTCTTTAGTATACATTGGCTCGTATTTCTTCGATAATCTTTCGAAATCCCCACTTTTCAGGTAATTTTCAAAATCACCCCTAGTATCCCATGCTGTAAGGGAAATCCCCTCATTCTCGTTTTCCCTGCACTCCAGCAAATGCACAAAACGGTTCCCCTTGTGGGACTTGACAGTAGGAATGACTTCCTTTGTATAGACATCGCGGAAATCATCCATTTTCCCTTCTTTTAACGTTACGAAGACCATGCGTACGTACATTTCCCCCTCCTTTGATTCTGTTGGCCACTATTGTCGAGAAAGCCCTGTCCGTGGAGTCGATCGCCCCACCCAAGCCAATCGCCGTGTGCCTCGAGGTTACTCATTTGGATTAAAAAGTGATAAAATCACGTCATTGCGACGAGGGAGTGACGAGCCAAACTATCATATTGAGATTGCTTCACATTAGGTCGCACCGACCTTTATATATAATACCCTTTTGAAGGCAGCTTGGTGTATGATTCATAAGGCATAGAACACTTGTGTACAAGTACACCATTAGAATTTTCTTGTCAAAATTTATTTTACATTTTTGGTGTTTAATCCGAAATGTTAATAACTTCCCTATATCACCAGAAGTTGGTGTGATAGGGAATACTTACATGGACAGATCTTCTCGAATAGCCTTTTGTCGCTACAAAGAATCAGATTGGAGAGATTGAGACCCGCCCGGGCCTGTGAAAGCGCATTTTGAGGCAGAGCACTGAGGAGCTTTTCCATGCTGGCATTTCCATTTTGCGGGGTTCAAAAACCTCGTAATGAGTACTTTTGAGCTATAGATGTCTAGATTTTTTTCGTTTACTATCGATTCGTTAAAGTGATTCCAGCTACGATGATGCACCCTCCCAGTATGAGCGCGAATGTAATCCTCTCCCCTAAAATAAGAGAGGCCCCAATAAGGCCGAAAAAAGGGGTAAGATTAGTATACACAATAGCCTTTGTCGCCTCAACACCGCTCAGACCGAAGTACCAAAATTGAAAAGCTAGAAACGTGGCAATGATACTTAAAAAAAACACTGCAAACCATCCCACGCCAGAAAGGGAGAAGAAGTCGTTCACTACATCTTTAGACAAAAAAGGTGAGAATAATAACATCCCGATGATTAGACCGTAACAGGTGAGAAATGAAGGTTTATACAAGTTCGTGAGGGGCTTTCCAAAGACAGAATACAAGGCAAAAAACATGGGCCCTAGGACCGTGATAAGCACTCCTTTAACATTACCAATTTCAAGGGGGGCCTTGGGTCCTCCGAAGAGCATGACAATCACCAAGCCAGCAAAGGCAATAAGGATTCCTAAGACTTTCTCTTTCTTTAATCTTTCTTTGAGGATCAGCCTTGAGAAGATCGCTGCCCACATTGGCGTTGTTGCAATGGTTAATGTCCCAACACCGGCTGTGATGAACCTGTGCCCTATGGCAATCACATAATTAATAGCGAAAAAGCCGAACGCACTTGCCAAGAGAAGCCGGGGCCAGTCTTTACGCTCAATCTTTTTGGGTTTTTTTGAGAAGATCAACAGAAACACTACGGCGAGGAGAGCGGCTGGATAAATTCTTGATATGGAGACGGAAATGGAAGAGATCTCTCTTAGGAGGTATTTGATGGAGATGGAAAGCCCACCCCAAATGGCCACAGTAACCAAAATAGCAATATGATGGAGGGCATTCCCTTTTCTCACAGCGTTGGCCTTGCTTTCAATTGAAATATCTTTGGAGCTTTCTCAAATACTCAGAAAGGCGTGGTTAAAATTTTGCTTTGTATATTTATTATCCCCCAAGTCAAAAGATACTCGGTTCTACAAACTCCCCAAAAACATCTCTGAACACATTCGCCATTTCACCTACGGTTGCATAACATTTGCAGCACTCAAGTAGGTAGGGCATCACATTTTTCTCTTCTTTGGCCGCCTTTTCAAGTGCTATTAAGGAATCTTTGACTGCCTTATTATCCCGGTTTTTCTTTAGTTCCTTAAGTCGCTTAATCTGTAAATGGGCCCAGTCCTCGTTGTATTCGTGGAGCTCCACTTCCATGTCCACACCTTCTGTGTACTTATTGACACCGACCTTTGTAACTTTTCCTTCCTGGATGTTCTTCTCAAACTCGTAGGCCTGCCTTGCCACCTCCTTTTGGACATATCCGGACGAAACCGCCTCTATCATGCCTCCAACCTTTTCCACTTTTTCCATCTCTTCCAGGATCTTTTCTTCCATTTCCTTTGTCAATGTTTCCATAAAGTAGGAGCCTGCCAAGGGATCCACCGTGTCCCTTAGACCGATTTCATCCATGAGTATCTGAAAGGTTCGCAAGGACAGAAGAGCTGCCCGCTCGGTTGGAATCGTGTACGCCTCGTCAAACGAGCAAAGGGCTGTGGTCTGCGCACCGGATAAGCCAGCCGCCATGGCATAATATGCGCCGCGGACAATATTATTCTCCGGCTGCTGTTTCGTCATACCAGAGCCGCCGCCTCCAAATATCCCACGGAGAAAAAGCGCCTTTTTGTTCTGGACGTCGTATCTCTCCCGGAGGAGCATGGCCCACAATTTTCTCGCAGCCCGAAACTTTGCCACTGTCTCCCACAGATTGCCGTAGATATTCAGGTTAAATGAAAACCTCCCGACAAAATCCTCTGCACGGTACCCTCGTGCCACCACGTTATCAATATAGGCGAAGGCAATCATGAGTGCATAAGAGATCTCTTGTGCCGGCGTACAACCGGATTCTCTAATATGGTATCCCGCCACCGAGACTGGATTACACCTCGGCAGTTCCTTCATTGAATACTCGATAGTGTCACCGATCAGTCGCACCGCAGGTTCTACAGGATAGATCCATGCTCCCCGGCCAACCATCTCTTTGAGGATGTCGTTCTGGGGAGTGGCTGAGATCTCTTCTTTTTTATAGCCAAATTTTTCCGCCAACGCTTGATACATTGCCAGCATGACAGAGGCCACTGCGTTAATTGTCAGGCCGCTCCCGATACGGTTCAGCTGAATATCTTTGAATGCGATCTCAAAGTCTCTCAAGGAGTCAACAGCCATACCCACGCGCCCCACTTCTCCTTCTGCCATAGGGTCATCTGAATCATAACCCATCTGCGTAGGGAGATCAAAGGCCACATTGAGTCCGGTCTGGCCATGAGAGATCATTAACTTAAATCGTTCATTTGTCTCCTCCGGGGTTCCAAACCCTGTGTACTGCCGTGTGGTCCAGTTTCGACTCCTGAAACCCAGGGGATGAATGGCCCGGGTAAAAGGAAATTCACCGGGATCTGCGAGATCCTTCTGATAATCAAAACCGATCCGTGCGAGATCATCAGGTGTATAGACGGGTTTGACTTTTAAGCCCGATTGAAGAGTGACCTCTTTGATGGCATCTTTTTCGTCTTTGACATAGGTAGCTACGCCCATAGTTTCCTTTTCTCCTTATATGATTCTTTATCCTCTTTCCTATCTATTTACAGGATAGGTTAGTTTGAAGTTATACTCACCGTAATGCATAAGACATAAGCGTTAAGGTAAACAGTCCTTTGTGCTTTATGGCGCCTGACTCGAGCCTTTTTTGCCCGCGCACATCTAAAATCAGCATAGGCATTGAGGACTGCGGTCTATTTCCTTGCGTTCTCCTTTATAAAACCGGTGATCTCCCCAAAATGAACTCCACCAGGAAAAATCCCGTTCACGCCAATATCCTTTAGAGTCGGTATGTCTTTGCTGGGAATAACGCCACCCACAACAAGTAGTATATTATCAATTTCTTTCTGTTTGACCATTGCCATTAACTTCTTACAGATAGGGATATGGGCACCAGACATTATTGAAAGGCCAATAACATCAACATCTTCCTGGATGGCTTGGTTCACGATGCTGGGCACGGTCTGATGAAGACCGGTATAGATCACCTCCATCCCTGCTTCCCGCATGGCATGGGCTACTACTTTGGCCCCCCTGTCGTGGCCATCCAGTCCGGGTTTGGCCAATAAGATCCGAATTTTTTTCTCTGCCATATTTTTTAGCTCTCCTGATTGAATAACATCTCAAAATTTTTATAACCCCTTGAGTTTAATGAGCTTTTTCGGTCCACAATTTCTTGCCTCGCACATGGAATAACAGAAGGCGTAAGGCTCAATGCAAGTTTTTCTTGAATTTACCGTACCAGAATTCTTTAGCACCGGCAATAGCGAAAGTCCTTAAAAGTAATACGAATTCCAATGGGTTTCCAAGCTGCTTTAGGGTAATGGCAGGCACCTTTTTCCCCAATCCCCTTTTCCAAATGCTGAAAAATTCAATTCAACTGGCAGGTGGTTTATGCAGAGCAGCCAGAACCCTTTCCGGGGTAACCGGCAGTTCGTGAAAACGCACCCCGATGGCATCGTAAATAGCGTTAAGGATGGCGGGAATCACCGGCTGTATAGGCCCTTCACCGCATTCCTTGGCCCCAAAAGGGGACTCCGGATCATAGCTTTCCACTATCTCCGTATCCATTTCCGGCATGTCCGCTATCGTGGGAATTCGATACTCATGCAGGTTAGGGTTAATAACCTGGTCCCCTTCAATCACCATCTCTTCAAAAAGGGCCTGGCCCATCCCCATTACAATTGACCCTTCAACCTGGCCTTCCACATTTATGGGATTGATAGCCTGACCACAATCTCCGGATTCGGTCACTTTCAAAACCCTTACTTCTCCTGTCTCCGTATCAACCTCCACCTCGGCAACCTGGGCCGTAAACCCATAGGTTGGAGAATGACCAATATTCCCGCCCTGGACCTTCCCGCGGGCCGAACGACGTGGTGGAGTATAATGCCCGGTTGCAGTCAATGGCCCATATGCCGAGATGTATTTCTCCACCATTTCCCAGAAATCCATGGATTTTTCCTGTTCAAATCGGGAGAAGACCTTTCCATTTCGTGAAATAAGCTGCTCTCCCTGAACCCCTAAGGATACTGCCGCTACCCCATAAAGCTTTTGGTTAATTTCCCGGGCCGCATCTTCTACAGCATGTCCGCAGGCCACAGTAATTCGGCTTGAAAAAGCTCCCAGGTCAAAGGGAGTTGTATCTGTATCTCCTGAGTATATCTTCACATCAGAATAAGGGACCCCAAGTGTCTCGGCGGCAATCATCCGCAGTACGGTGTCAGATCCCTGTCCGATATCAGCAGCTCCGCAATAAACGCTTACGCCGGATTCAGTGTCCACCCGGATCAGAGCCGAGGAATGGGGTTTGTATGCGAGATAAAGGGTGTAGGCTGTCCCGGAACTATAGTGTCCTCCGGCCAGGCCAATGCCTTTTCCAAAGGGGAGCTTTCCCCGTTTCTCCAGGTAACCGGAACGCTTTACCACACTATCCAGACACTTCGTGTACTCGGAATGCCTGACATAGTTATTGAGTGCCGTAGTATGACCCGACTCCACAGCATTCTTTCTCTTGAGTTCATAGGGGGACATCCCTAATTTCAGCGCAATTTCATCCAGCATTGTCTCCAAGGCAAATCGGGGCTGTACTCCTCCCAGACCTCGCATGGCACCGCAGGTCGGTTTATTCGTATAGACCCTTCTTCCCCGAAAACGGACGTTCTGTACTTTATAGGGCAGGTGGAGCATGGCCGCACAATAAAACATAACAACCACACCCCATCCCAGATAGGCACCGCCATCCATCAGGGTATCAAAATCAATGGCCTTAAGTATGCCACTTTCATCAACACCCACCTCTATGTGCATACGCATGGGATGACGTCCTTTATTGGTATAAAACACCTCTTGTCTTTCAAAGGTAATTTTTACCGGTCTCCATGTTTTGCGAGCCAGAAGGGCTGCGCACAGTTCATTAGAGGCAACTTCTCCCTTCCCCCCAAATCCACCACCAACTGTTGGGAGGATAACGCGGATCTTTTGCATTGGCATTCCCAGGACCAGAGAAAGGGTCCTGTGCAGATAATGGGGAATCTGGGAAGATGACCAGAGGGTCAATCTCCCTCCCTCATCAAATTTGGCCAAAGCCGAATGCGGTTCCATAAAGGAGTGATTTACGTATTGCGTTGAAATGGTTTTTTCCAGCACGCAAGCTGAATCAGACAGGGCCTGGTCCACATCTCCGAAGGACTGCTTCCCTTCATATATGATATTGTTTCCCTGTTTATCTTCATGAATTGGAACCGCTCCCTCCTTAAGGGCCTCCTCTGGGGTGAGATAGGCAGGGAGCGGTTCATATTCCACATCAATGAGTGCCAAAGCCTCTGACGCCGTATCTTCATCGATTGCCGCAACGGCTACAACCCCCTCTCCCACAAAACGCACTTTGCCAATGGCAAGGGCAGACTCTGTGGGCGTTTGCGGCATTATTCCATAGAGATTAGGGGCTTCTGTGCCAATGAGAACTGCCTTTACGCCCGAAAGGGCTTCGGCCTTCTTCGTATCAATGGAGAGAATCCGGGCGTGGGCGTGGGGGCTACGTTTGATTTTGCCAACCAGCATACGTGATAGCTTCAAATCATCCGTGTACAGGGCTGCTCCAGTGGCCTTTCCCCAGGCATCATTTCGGGGGAGGCCTTTGCCGATTATGGAAAAGTCACATCTCGACACGTTCCGGATCCTCCTTATACGCCCCCTGAGCAACCTCGCTTATGGCCTCCATTATCTTTTTATAACCGGTACAACGACAGAGATTGCCTGCCATTTCATGTCTGATATCTTTGGGATCAGGATTGGGTATTTTCCCTAACAGGGCCTTGGCAGAAAGAATCATTCCAGGGCTGCAATAACCGCACTGAATCGCCCCTTTCTCCACAAAGGCCTGCTGAAGGGGATGCAGTATCCCATCTTGCGCCAGACCTTCAATGGTCTCAATTTGCTTCCCCCGGCAGGAGATGGCCAACGTAAGGCATGAGAGTGTGGGCTTGCCTTCCATGAGGACCGTACAGGCCCCGCAGTCGCCTGCCCCGCAGCCTTTCTTGGTTCCGGTCAGTCCAATCTTGTCCCTGATCACATCCACCAAGAGGTCATTAGGTCGGACAATAACCTCAAAGGATTCTCCATTGACAATCAATTCAATCACTTGCTTCACGTTTGACTACCTTTTTGAATTGCACTGGCTGGCATATAGAATTAACCAGAAAATTAGAAAAACAGCACCATTGGGCTGGCACCTATTTTATTCATCCCCAGCGTGCTTTGTTCGTTTATTTGTTCAGTTATGTCTCACAAGGGATTTGAGGGCCATACTAAGAGTTCGGGCTACGAGAACCCTTACCATTGCACGGCGATATTCCTCAGGCCCTCTGATATCATCAATAGGAGATGATTCTTCAGAGGCCAGCTCCCCAGCCTGCTGAAACCTCTCCTCGGAAAGTGGCTGGCCCACTAACGCGGCCTCGGCCTTTCGAGCCCTAAAAGGAATAGGAGCAACTGAGCCCAATGCAATACGGACCTCCTGGCATTTACCTCCCGGATCCATCAGAAACCACACACCTACATTAACAATATCTATCTCCATTGCCCGCCTCAACATTCGGCATAGATAGGCACTGCCTGCAACATCCGATTGCTCAGGGATAAATACAGATTTCAAATATTCCTCCGGCCTTAAGTCAACCCGGCGATAGTCAAGGAAAAAGGATTCAATGGGAAGGCTTCTTTCTGAACCATTACCCGCCACAGTCAGTTCACTGCCCAGAGCCATGAGAATAGGCAATGTTTCGGCAGACGGGGAGGCATTGCAGATATTTCCCCCCAATGTGGCCATGGTCCTGACCTGGGGAGATCCTAAAAGCTGCACTGCTTGATATAACCCAGGGATTTTCTCCTGAATCAAGGGGGAAGATTCAATCGTAGCGATCTTGGTGCCGGCCAGGATCTTAGTGCCTTTTCCCTCCTCGTGGAAAATTCCCTGAAGGGACGCTAAGTTTCCGATATCAACCAACACAGCAGGCCTCTGAATGCCACCCTTCATCCGTACCAGCAGGTCAGTTCCCCCGGCCAAAATCTTGGCGTGGTCCTTATGCTCATTAAGCAATCTTTCTAAATCGGGCAATGTCTCAGGACAATAATACTCGAATGTGGGCAACCCCATTACGGCCTGATCCCTCCTTACCCTCTATGGCTTCCCGTCTTGGGAGCCAATTTTAACCCTGAGGTATATGGAGTCT
The DNA here is from genome assembly GCA_020349865.1 of Desulfobacteraceae bacterium. Next base: position 312,266 of record CP070700.1, on the reverse strand, counting down.
GTTTTAATAACACAACTATGTCCAAGGCGTTTACCTCATTGTCCTAAGCGGAGTTTTTCATGGAAAAAGAAGGGCAGGCTACTATTAAACTTTTATCTCCACCCCTCGTTTTATGTAACAGTTTAGCGCTTGAAAATAGTGTAAAAAGGGCCGTGGATATCTCTTTCAGAAGGGCTGCAAAAAACTGCATCATTCCATTGAACGGCAGATTGGCCTTAAAATTCGACCCAGGACAGCCCCATAAGTCAGACTCCTTAATAACAGTAGTCCTCTCTGCCTGCTCCACGCCCCTGTAAAAGGCCAAGGGGGCGTTCGACAAGCTTTTAAGAATTTGTGTTGCTGCCCTTCTGAAAGAGATATCCACGGCCCGATAATCCACTAATGATTTTTTGCAAAGCGCTAAACTGTTACAGTTTTCTCAGATTATTCCTTTCTCTTTAAGCACCTGAAGGTCTTCTTCCGCGTATCCCAGATTTCCGTATATTTCCTGATTGTGCTCTCCAAAGCGGGGTGGAAAAGAAAGCTGGCGATTTAATTGCTCAAGAAATGGCGTCATATTGGGGGGAGGCGGCAGGGTGATCTTAGTCCCTGTGGCCGGGTCCTGTGAATAGAGGAGCCTTCTTTCAACCAGGGGATCGGCGATTACCTCCGGAATGGTACTTATTTTGCTAACGGGAATTGTGAGGGAATTAAACAGGTCAATCAATTCCTCTGAAGTGTGTTTTTTAGTGCTCTCATTGATTACCCGGTTCACGTTATCTACGTCCTTTATCCGGCCAGTGTTTTTTTCATACTCCGGTTTATCAAGGGTTTTAAACATTTCTTGAGATACCATGGACTTCCACTGCCGATCATTACCCACGGCCATATAAACAAAACCGTTCCTCGTTTTATACACAGAGCAAGGGCAGAAAAATTCATGTGTATTGCCCCTGCGAGTAATTCTCTTGTTAATTAGGGTTGAAAGGGTGATTGGCACGGTCAACCATGACACGGATGACTCAAACATGGCCATATTGATGCAGGAACCCTCTCCTGTGGCCTCACGCTTGTAAAGAGCCTTCATTAAAAGGCCGTAGGAATGTTCGCTTGTTCCCATATCGGGAAGGGGAATACCCAGTACCTGGGGGTCTCCACCCTCTTCCCCGGTCATGTCCATCAAGCCTGATCTCGCCTGGAGAATGGGATCGTATGCCGCCTCATTGCTATCCGGACCGAAACCCGTAACCCCCAGCCAAATGATATCCGGTTTAAGGGCCTTGAGGGCCTCGTAATCAATCCCCAGCTTTTTATAATTCCTGGGAAGTTGATTGGTTGCAAATATATCGACCTTCAATTCCTGAATGAGAGAACGGAAAATCTTTTGGCCTTCAGGGTCTGCAAGATTGAGCGTCAGTGCCTTTTTGCCTGAATTGATGCACAGGTAATAGGCGTTCATCCGCTCTTCACCCAGCACATTTTCGCCTATAAGACGGTTTGGATCCCCATACACGGGATGCTCCAGTCTTATGACCTGCATGCCGTCATGGGCCAATCGGTACGTCAAATAGGGTAAAACGGTAGCCTGTTCAAGCGACAGTAAGGTGAGGTTTTTAAATAAATTCATAGGTCCCTCCTCGCGGGCCGGAGGCCATGTAAAAAAGGGGTTTTTGGGGGGATGAAAGTAGCTACAAAATAGTTACATTGTATCACCTTTTTTAAAGGAATTATTTGGGGCTGTCAAGGAGTTTTATGACGCCTTTGTTTCGATCCCTGAAGGATTTTAAGAATTTTCATGGCGTTAACTCTCTTCTTTCAATGAGAACAACCAGCAATATGAAATTGTATCTCAACAGATTATGCAACTTCAGAACTAATATCCCTCTTTAGAGGGGTTGGCCCTAATTCTTTAATCTCATTGGTAAAATAAATGATCTCCTGGGCAAATTTTCGTCCTTCTGCCGAAGAGACCCATTCAAGTCGTACCCTCCGGGGATCTATTCCCAACTGGGAGAGCAATCGCTTTAAAAGCATTATCCTCCTTCGGGCCTTGTAATTACCAGCCTGGTAATGACAGGTTCCCAGAAGTCACCCCCCAACAAAAATCCCGTCTGCCCCGCTTTTCAATGCCTCAATGATATATAAAGGGTCAATGGATCCCGAACACATTACCCTGATTATCCTTACGTTGGCAGGATATCGGATGCGGCTTAACCCCGCTAAATCTGCTGCCCTATAGGCACACCAATTGCAGCAAAACCCCACAATTTTTGGTTCAAATGTATTCATGATTTCACCTACTTGATATCTTCCATGATTTTAGATATTAGAAAATGGCACTGACGGTAATTTAACTATTAGAGTGAAAAGGCCGTCCTGGTCAGGGCCAGGGAAGACACTCTACTTACATATCTGGCCGTCTGAAATTGATTTTCAGGGAAATTTATAAGGGTAAGGGCCGTTGTGTGTCAATCCCAAATCCCTCAATACAATAAAAACCTCTGTTAAATGGAAAAACATGTCACAAAAGAAATTAAAATGTTTTATGGAGACAGCTTTAACCCACAAGGTGGCGGTTACATGTTTTAAGATAGCTTTGGGGCTTGAGACCGTGACCAGAAATGACTATCTCCAAACCTTTTGGCCCTGTCATTACACTGTTTGATATTGCTGAATCACTATTTGTGTTCCTTCCGGCTAATACCGGCGCTAAGGCGTGTCATACTTTGCTTGTAATATTTGAAAAGGGTGTAGAGGTTTTATATCAGATATAGTGGTTTTCGTTCTCGAAAAAGCCAATTTACGATATAAACGCATAGGTCTTTCTCAAAACATGTATATTATTGTTGCACAGGAATAATAAAAAGATGTACAGGACCTATAAATCGCGTTTACCCTGTTATCCTCCCTGTGGGTTCGCTGATAGACGAACTGCTACGAAAGGAGATAGAAATGTCTAAACCGAAGGTTGCCTTTTATTGGTGTGCTTCATGTGGCGGGTGTGAGGAAGCCGTCATTAACCTTGATGATGATTTGCTGAAAATGGCTGATGCTGTAGATATTATCCTGTGGCCGATGATCCTGGATTCTAAGAGTAATGACATTGAGGCCTTTGAAGATGGTGAAATAGCAGTGAGTTTCATCAGTGGGGCAGTAAGGCTGGGTAACCAAGAGGGAATGGTAAAGCTTTTAAGGCAAAAGTCTCAGCTGGTAGTAGCCTTTGGCTCTTGTGCTCATATGGGAGGGATACCAGGGCTCGGAAACCTCTATACAAGAGATACGATCCTGCAAAGGGTTTACAAGGAAGTCCCGACTGTCAATAATCCAGAGGAAATTACTCCACAGGAGCGGACAGCCGTTAATGTTGGAGAACTCACTTTGCCGGAGTTTCATGATACCGTAAAAACCCTGGATCACGTCATCCCGGTGGATTACTACCTTCCAGGGTGTCCCCCGCCGCCCGATTTAATAATGAATGCGGTAAATGCTATTCGTAAGGGAGAGTTACCGGAAAAGGGAGCAGTGCTTGCTCCTGATAAACCTTTGTGTAATACCTGCCCCAGGGCGGAGGAAAGAAAGGGGGGAGTTTCAATACAGGAAATAAAAAGACCACACGAAATCAAACTCAGCCCTTGGAAGTGTTTCCTTGAGCAAGGAATAATCTGCCTTGGTTCGGTTACTCGCTCAGGGTGTGGGGAAAGATGCATTGGGGCTAATATGCCGTGTAGGGGATGTATGGGTCCTGCCAAAGGGGCTATAGATCAAGGAGTAAAAGCCCTTTCAATTATTGCATCAGTATTGGGACTTGAAGAAGAAGAGGAAATGACAGAGGAAGAGGTTTCAAAATTACTCGATGGCATTGTAGACCCGGCAGGGACATTTTACAGATTCAGTCTGCCCGGCTCTCTTCTTACAAGAAAGAAAACGGAATAGGGGGACAGGGTGAGAAAGATAACAATAGACCCGATAACCAGACTGGAAGGCAATGGTAAGATAGAGATCTTCCTTGATGAAGAAGGGGAGGTTGAAAGAACCTATTTTCAAATTCCCGAGCTTCGCGGGTTTGAAAAGTTCTGTGAAGGAAGACCGGCCGAGGAGATGCCGAGAATAACTCAAAGAATCTGTGGCGGATGTTCAACAGCTCACCACATAGCATCGACCAAGGCCCTTGATGACCTTTTCAAGGTTGAGCCAACCTCAGCAGCAAAGAAGATACGAGAGTTGATGTGCAATGCCTTCATTGCGGAACACCATATATTGCATTTCTTTTTTCTTGCCGGTCCCGACTTTGTTGTTGGTCCAGGAAAACCCGCCGGACAAAGGAATATCATGGGAGTTATTGCCAAGGCCGGCAAGGAAGTGGGCTCGAAAGTCACGGAGGTAAGGAAAAGGTTGAGAGGTGTTATAGAAGCAATAGGGGGGAAAGTGGTTCATCCTGTTTGTGGGCTGCCTGGAGGGATATCAAAACCTGTTACTGAGGAGGAAAGAAAGAGCTTTATAAGGGCGGCTGAATACCTGGT
>CP070700.1:303876-307667 GCA_020349865.1 Desulfobacteraceae bacterium | reverse complement strand
GCCATTCACCAACCCGCTCGGGAGGGATATCATGTGTTTTCATCCATTGGATGATGGCCTGACTTTTCCCCAGGCCCACATTCTTTACGAGCCTCAATATACGAACCCAGCTTACGGCCTCATCTCTGTTGACCACCACTCTTAGATGCGCGAGGAAGTCCTTGATATGTGCAGATTCCAGGAATTTAAAGCCGCCGTATTTCACGTAACGGACTCCCTGGCGATTCAGCTCTGCTTCTAATTCAAAGGAATGATATCCGGCCCGGAAGAGAACAGCAAAGTCAGTGATGGGTCGGCCCTTCTGAACTTGCCCTCTGATATACTGACAGATAAATAAGGCCTGTTCCGGCTCGGTTCGCGTATCAACAATCCTGGGTTTTTCACCCCCTTTTCGTTCAGTGAAAAGGCATTTAGTATATTTTTCATCGGCCTGATCCATTAAGGCATTGGTCATGGTAAGAATGGGCTGTACGGATCGGTAATTTTGCTCCAGCTTGATAATCTTGGCTTCAGAAAATTGTGCAGGAAAATCGAACATATTCCGGTAACTGGCCCCTCTGAAAGAGTAGATGGCCTGGGAGTCATCTCCAACAACCATAATATTTCTGTGTTCATGAGCCAGCCATTTGACAATATCTGCCTGGATGGAATTGGTATCCTGATACTCATCTACCATTACAAAACGGTATTGCAGGCTAAGCCCTTTGCGCACTTCTTCACATTTTGCCAAGAGACTTCGCATGTTGAGGAGGAGGTCATCGTAGTCCATCATTTGATGGGTCCTTTTGTAGTCCTCATAGAGCCTTTTTAGTGCTTCAATCTGGGGGAGAAATTCAATAAATTGCCCGTATTCTTCCAGAACGAATTCATTAATGGGTTGCTGGAGGTTGGATGCCTTGCTCAATATGCTGGCAAGGGTGCCTCGTTTGGGGAATCTGGGCGTACCGTTGGGAAGGCCAAGTTCAGGGGTGAGGGACCGGATGACCTCTTCCATATCGGACCGATCCAGAATGGTGAATGAGTTTGAAAACCCCAAAAGATCCGCATGGCTTCTTAGCACCCGGTGAGCAAGGGAGTGAAAGGTGCCGCCGGAGACAAACCTGCACCGTGCATCCGAAAGGCTGGCAGCCCTTTCAAGCATCTCCTGCGCTGCCTTTCTGGTAAAGGTGAGAAGCAGAATGGCCTCCGGTGGTATGCCTTCCTCCACAAGTCGGGCTACTCTATAAACCAGGGTCCGGGTTTTGCCACTTCCAGCACCGGCAATAACCAGAATCGGGCCGTCGAGGGTCATGACGGCCTCCAACTGAGCCGGGTTCAAGACATTTTTGTAATCAATTTTATCGGTCACGATTCAATTCCGTTTTTTCAAAATGTTGGCTCATCAGACATGAACGCCCTGTTTTTCTGGAACTTTCTCAACAACAGTTTAGGGCTGGCCGAACCTTGACCTAAAAAACAGTACCACTCCAATCACAATGAGAATCCCCAACAAAAAAATGATAACCAGGGGGATTAGAAACGCAATAATGACCCGCAAATATGATGTTCGGTGAATGTGGCGCAGTCCGATAACTTGAACAATAAGTTGCCAGATAAAGGCTATAGTACCACCAATAAAAGGGATTAAATTCCATATCTGGGTGCCCTGTGAGTAGGATACCACCCTCAAAGTGGCTTCATACCCGTTTTTGCCGCCCCTGACAATAAGCAGCAACAGGTGCATAATACCGCTCGAAAAGAATATCCAGGCTATCCAGAAAATGGGGATAGCAACCATAATAATGAGAAAAATAAAACCCATGGCAAACTGGCCAAAGACAGACTCGCCATAGGTGAGCATCAACCCGGACCACATCAAAAACTGCCAGAAAAGGCCAAACATAGTTCCGATGGAACCTAACAGTGTGCCAAAGGCAAGTGGATCCACAATGCCGCCCTTGATGGTAAGGCCCTTGAAAAGCGCTTCGGGAGAAAAAAGAACGGCCTTAAAGGTTTCATAAATCCCTTGCCATAGCCCGAGTTCGGAACGGTTCTCCCAAGGGGCACCTTTGCGGGCATATTCCATTTCAGGCTTTTCTTTAGGCCTTTCGATCCCAGTTTCAGGTTCGGTTTCCTTGGGGACGAAGCTGACATCTTTTTCTGCCATGGAAAACTCAAATCGCTGATTGCAACGAGGGCAGTTCACCCATTTCACACCCGTAGGGATCTTTTCTTTAGGAACCTTTTTTGAGAACTGACAATACGGGCATGTTAACTCTACGCTCATTTTCCCCCCCTTTCCGTTTGTTTTGTGAGCTGAGTGAGCACCTTTTTTTCAGACCATCGTTTAAGCCATCCCACCACTCCGGTGGAGGGGTTTCGTTCAAGGAGCTCACTTTTGAGGTCAAGTCCCTTTTTTGTGGTTAAGGCCGTCTGAAGACAGGCCTTTTTTTCGTGGCAATCAAAACAATTCGGGGGAACTTCTCTCAGACCCTCCTTTCCCATAGGGAAAACCTTATCAAGGTCACCAAAACAATCTTTTTGAGGCTCTATCATGCGCCGTTCCTGATAAGATGTTAATTGTTCACCACTTATGGGTTCGAACCAATTTCTTAATGTACTGATGCGGACCGAATACCCTTGTTTTGTTTTAATAATGGTATCAGTTTTGCGCTTCGAAAAAAAACATCATTGGATTATGGGCCCTATTAGCACTGCTTTCGATGTGTTAAACTATTACAAGTAGTGATATCTTATAAAGGTTTGATTGTGAAACCAACGACCTTATACAACATTCGTTAACGCTAATAAAGCCCAAATTCATTGACATTAAAACCATGAATATCTATGATCTGCCGCTATGGACCGGTTGAGCAGGGTGTATCTTGTCAGACATGGGCAGATAAATGGCTATGAAAATTTTCCCGTCTATGGACATACAGATGTGGATTTGACCGAGACCGGGATCCTTCAGATGGAGAAAATGGCTGAGCGTCTCCGTCTGGTAGAATTTAAGGCCATTTACTCGAGCGATCTTAAAAGATCGGCAACGGGCGCGCGCCTTTTAGCCTGCTCTCACGACGCACCTCTCTATTTCTTGCCCGAACTCCGGGAGATCTATTTTGGTGACTGGGAAGGTCTGACCCTGTCACAGATCCAAAAGCGTTTTCCTGAAGAACTGAAAAAACGGCAGGCTGACCTGGTTAATTATACGATCCCGGGAGGGGGAGAAACCGTTGGACATTTTTCAGAGAGAATCAACCAGTGTTTTGAGCGCATCCTCGCTGAGCAAAAGGAGAACGATCTTTTAATAGTCGCTCACGGTGGCGTCAATCGTGTTATCTTATGTAACGCCCTCGGCCTGGATCTCACCCGGATATTTAACATTCACCAGGATTACGGGTGCCTTAATATAATAGACTACTTCCCTGAATCCACATTAGTGCGGTTGGTCAATGGGTGAGGGGTTGCAGAAATACTGAACCATTTATTTAGGAGGGTTAAAGTGAAAACAATTAATGTAAAAGACTTGATGGTGCCTCTCGATGAATATGCGACCGTCTCGGAAGAGGCTACATTATACGATGCCGTGGTAGCCCTTGAGAAAGCCCAAGAGGCACTCGATCGAACCCGGTATCTGTATTTGCACAGGGCAGTATTGGTATTTGATAAAAATAACAATATCGTGGGCAAGATAGGCCAGTTGGATGTGCTGCGGGCCTTAGAGCCCAAATACAGAGAAATGGGGGATAAGCAATCAATAACCCGCTTCGGTTTTAGTCAAAAATTCTTGCAGTCCTTGCGCGAACAAT
>CP070700.1:297925-303776 GCA_020349865.1 Desulfobacteraceae bacterium | reverse complement strand
ATAACAGCATCCATCCATAAACTAAATATTCCTCTACCCCTCGGCCGACTCCGCCATAGTAGCCTATGGCTACGACGGATGGAAGGGGAAGAGGTTAGGTGAGGGGGTGCGAAATCAAAAAACGACACCCTCACCCCGACCCTCTCCCTTAGGGAGAGGGAGTTGAGGGATGGCTATACATTGACTGCCCGCATGGTCCACCCTCTTTGACATCCCATTACAAGATTGATGGTCCCGTAAAAGTCGGAACCAAGTCATTCCCGCGAAGGCAGCTATTTTTTTAGGGCTATATATTTTACTTAATGGTTTTTTATCCTCTATAGAACTTAGTTAGAAATTTAATGAGTCTAATAAAATATGGCGACAGGAATCTCCTCTTGTTAAACCAATTATAGCAATTTGCTTCTTTTAATAACATAATCTATTAAATGCATGATTGTACATTTTAGTATACCGCCATAATTTAATTGACTTGCTGGTAATAATCATATATCTTTTGCCTGTCTTTTTTGCTAACTTGCTACATAGAGAAAGGAGTCTGTTCTATGGCTGAGATAGGCAAAAGAACGTTACACTTAGAAGGACCGGCCGGTACCTTGCCAATCAAGTCCGAGGATAAGGTAACAAGACAACTTGCCATGCTCTTTGAAAGCAAATGTCTGGGGCTCGGCCCAACTCTCGCGGCCAAGAAGTACGGTTACAGTAAACAACGTTTCTTTCAGATCCTCAATGCATTTCTCAAAGACGGAAGTAAGGCCTTGATCCCCAAGAAGACCGGTCCAAAAACCAATTATGTGCGAACGGAGAATGTGGTGACACAAATTATCCGTCATCGCTTTCTTGACCCAGAGGCCAAGGCTGAAGTCATTGCCCAGAAGATGCGACAGACCGGCATAAAAGTAAGCCAACGAACTGTTGAGCGCACGATTACTGAATATGGCCTTCAAAAAAAAACTTTACAAGTTTCGGCCCAAAGACAACGAGCAAAAGATTAAGATCCATTATACGAAAGAGCGGGAAAAAACAATATCAGTCAATTCCCTCTCAGTGGAGCGCCATGTTCGCCAAATGCTCTCAGAAAAGATTTCCGGCACGCTTGTTGGCTTATGGTTACTTCTGCCAGAACATCTGCGCTTGGGTACGTGGGATTTACTTACTGCTTGGGCGGGTAGTGCAAACCCGCAAGCCTTTGAACCACGCCTCGCTTTACAAATGGTTCATGAATCCGCGCTCTGTCTTAATGGCGTCCGCCGGAAAAGGACACTTCGGCAGAAAGGGTTTGAGACCCTCAATGGACTGCCGTTTGTCGCTACTGATTGTGCGATTCATGATCTCCTCAATCAACATAGCGTGAGGGAAGCGGAATCGTTGCAACTTGCATTGGGACAAATACGCCAATGCCGAGGTCACTATCCAGGGAAACTGGTATTGATCGATCCACATCGCATCGAAACCTGGACGAAACGTCAATTGCAGCTCAAGAAGAGCAATCCTTCTGCCCCCGCAAGCAAAGTGCTGCAAACATTTTTCGCCATTGATGGCGACTCTGGGCAACCATTTGGTTTCGGTATCGGATCATCTTCTGTAACTGTTACTCAAGCGACCCCCTCACTGGTTGAGCGGGTAGCAGCCATACTGCCGAATGAAGCTGTCGTCATCGCGGATTCTGAACATTTTACGGTTGAACTATTGAAACATCTATCACAACATAAGAGACTATCAATTTTACTACCAGCGCCTCAGCGCAAGGCAGTTCTACGACAAATTCCTACGATGGATTTTACGCCGGTTTGGGCTGGATATGCTGTAGCCGATGGCAAGTATCAACTCTCAGATGATCGTGAACCCATTCGGCAAATAATACAAAGAACCGGTGAAACAGAAGAAACATATGCGTATAAATCCTTTCTCACAACCAGCCAGATGCCGGCGGCTGATCTCATGACCTTGGTGTTCCCTGAGCGATGGAATATAGAAGAATTCTTTAACATGGAATCCGCGCTTGGCTGGAACCGAGCATCGACACTGAATCTTCATATTCGTTTTGGAAAACTGTCCATGGCCCTCATTGCTCAGGCAGTTATTTATCAACTTCGTAAGAAATTGCCCGGCGATATTAATAATTGGACCGCCGAAAGCATGGCACGAAAGCTTTTTAACGGAATCGATGGTGACCTCAGAGTACAGGACGATACTATCATTGTTACTTTCTATAATGCACCAGATGTAAATAACCTCAAAGAGCATTACACAAATTTGCCCCACAGACTCGAAGCAGAAGGGGTGAATCCAAAGGTGCCCTGGCTATACAATCTTAAGGTCGACTTTCGCTTCAGATGAAGCTAATATGGGTCAAATAAATAGCCCTAAAAAAATAGCTGCGAAGGCGGGAATCCAGTTGTCAGTGTCCAGAATTATTGAGGTGTTACGCTCAAATAACTCTGACTACTTCAAAATACCAATACAACAAACTACTGACATCCAACAACGAATGTAGCTCGATTTTTACAGGAGTATTACATGAACCACGAAGAATCAAAATTACCAGACAATGATGTCACCATCATTCCTACGGGCTGTTGCAATGATTGTGGGGGTCGTTGCGTGCTCAAGGCTCATGTGAAGGACGGTAAGATCATCAGGTTCGAGACCGATAATGGTGAAGAGCCCCAGATACGTGCCTGCCTCAGGGGTAGGGCCTACCGACAGAGGGTCTATTCGCCTGACAGACTCAAGCATCCTCTCCGTCGAGTCGGGGAACGGGGGAGAGGCAAATTTGAACGCGTCTCATGGGATGAGGCCACCGACGTCGTCGCCTCAGAGCTTATGAGGATCAAAGAGACCTATGGCAATTCGGCCATTCTACTTGCCGCGGGCGCCGGCAACCAGGGTATGCTCCACGGCCCTGGTCCGGTGGGCAGGATGCTGCTTCAGTTCGGAGGCTTTACCCGCGCCTGGGGTGGTGCTTCCTATGAGGGACCGCTCTTTGCTTCCATGGCCACCTATGGCACGATTCGAACCGGCAACTCGCGGGATGATCTTCTCAATTCACGATTGGTGATTATGTTGGGCTGGAATCCGGCAAACACCATCTGGGATCCTGAAACAAGCCTCTGTCTTGCCAGGGTCAGGGAGCAGGGTATCAAGATTGTGGCCATAGACCCGCGATATACTGACTCGGCCGCGACGTTTGCACACCAGTGGATACCCATTCGCCCCGGAACGGATGCCGCCATGCTCATCGCCATGGCCTATGTGATTATCACCGAAGAGCTTCATGACGACGATTTCATAGAAAGATATACCGTGGGTTTTGAGAAATATAGGGACTATGTGTTGGGTATTGAAGACGGCGTTGCAAAGACCCCTCAATGGGCAGAACCTATTACCACAGTACCCGCTGATGTAATGAGTAATCTCGCGCGGGAATATGCGACTGAGAAGCCGGCGGCCCTGATTGCAGGATGGGGACCGGCCCGCGCTGCCATGGGTGAGCAATACTCCCGCGCTGCCAATGTACTGACCGCAATCACAGGCAATATAGGCATCAGCGGCGGTCATGCCTCTGGCTTCATGAGGGCCTACTCCAGCCGGGAGAGGTCTTACAGGGGCGGTTCAGGCAATCCGGTCGAGAAAGGCGCACCTCCCCGCGAGAACAGTCTTTACAAGTTGCGCGGAGGTACCAATCCAAATAGCGCCCGTATTCACGGCAGTAGGATCTATGATGCAATCCTTCGAGGTCGTGCCGGAGGCTATCCTACAGATATCAAGATGGCCTACGTGGTGGGCAGTAATTGGCTTAATCAGCACACGAATACAAACCTCGGGGTGAAGGCCTTTAAGGCACTTGACTTTATCGTGGTTCATGAACAGTTCATGACGCCCACTGCAAAGTTTGGCGACATCGTGCTGCCGGTTAACACCTTTATGGAGCGCAGTGACATCGCTCCTCCATGGCTGGGTTCCCCGTATTACATCTACCTTAACAAGGCCATTGATTCACTCTACGAAACGAAGTCAGACTTTGAGATATGCCGGGATATCAGCAAGAAGCTGGGCCTTCCAGAGGCGATGGGCGATATACCAGAAGACGACATCCTACGAGGCATCGCAGCCTCTCGAGATGACATCCCGGACTATGACAAGATGAAACGCGATGGAGTACTCAAGATAGACATACCCTTGCCTATTGTATCCTTTAAGGAGCAGATAGATGATCCGGAGAATAATACCTTTCCGTCACTATCTGGCAAGATCGAGATCTTTTCCGATCATCTTGAAGAGATGAACAATCCCCTGATTCCGCCAATCCCAAAATACCTCACGCATACTGAAAGCTACGATGCTTCTTTATCCGCCAAATATCCTTTGCAGCTTCTGACGACTCACTACAAGACACGGGCGCACTCCACATGGCACAACGTTCCCTGGATGAGGGAGATAGAACCCCATTCTGTTTGGATCAGCCCAGCTGATGCGTCATCGCGCGGCATCAATGATGGTGACCTGGTGGATGTATATAACGATCGGGGGAGAATAAGAATTCCGGCCAAGGTCACCGAGCGCATCATGCCTAGCGTCGTTAATATCAGCGAGGGGGCCTGGTATGATCCTGACGAAGAGGGCGTAGACCGGGGGGGATGTGCCAATGTTCTGACAGATGATCATCATTCCCCTGGTGGAGCATATCACATGAACAGCGCACTGGTTCAGGTTGAACTGGCACCAAAGGATGGGAAGAATCATGAATAATAAAAAAAAGCAAAACCCAAAATCCAAAATCCAAAATAATATGCTGGTCCAGATGGGTTTCTACTTTGATCAAACCCGATGTACTGGTTGCTATACCTGTGCTGTAGCATGTAAGGACTGGCACGACATTGATGCAGGGCCGGTAAACTGGATGAGGATCCAGACGATTGAGAAAGGCAGATTTCCCAACGTTTTTGTTGCTCATTTGACCTTACCCTGTTTCCACTGTGAGGATGCACCATGCATTCTGGCATGTCCAACAGATGCTATAACCAAAAGAGAATCCGACGGTATAGTCGTAGTGGATCAGGATACATGTCTGGGGAAGAAAGAGTGCCGGACGCTCTGTCTCAATGCCTGCCCTTATGACGCACCTCAGTTTGGTCCCGAAGAGAATGCCAAGATGCAGAAATGCGACCTCTGTTTGGAGCGGTTAACGCAAAGGCAGCAACCCATCTGTATCGAGGCCTGTCCCCTGTATGCTCTGGATGCAGGTCCGCTGGATCAGTTAAAGGCAAGATACGGAGACGCTTCTGATGCAGAAGGCTTTCGCTACTCCAAGCGATTTAAACCGTCGGTTACCTTTAAGCCTAAAAAGGATGATATCACATGATTACTGAGGAGAGCATAAAATTGTTTGTCTCATTACAATAATGAATAAGATCCCCTCCCTCTCCTCCGCCTGGGAGGGCATAAGCGCTAATTTATTTTTGTCTATTCGCGGAGTAGTCGAGACAATGTAAATTCCAAATAACAAATCTCAAATAACAAATAAATACCAATGACCAAAATCCCAAATAGCAAACCAGTCTATGATCTTGAAGAAAGAACATTTCAATTTGCTAAAGCTGTTAGGCTTTTCGTTAAAATATTGCCCAAGATCCCGCTTCAGCGGGACGAATATCGAGGATGGCAAACAGGCAGTAAAGGCCTCCGGGTCAGTGGGTGCAAACTACAGGGAGGCTAACGAGTAATTAAGTAAGAAGGATTTTTCAATGAGGATGAAGATAAGCCGTAAGGAGGCCAAGGAAAGCGCTTATTGGCTCAGGTTAATTCATGAGACAAATAATTTGAAGAATCCAAATGATGCCCAAAATTT
>CP070700.1:288876-297825 GCA_020349865.1 Desulfobacteraceae bacterium | reverse complement strand
GTTGGTCGGCGGAAAGCTTGGACCAACTGCGCTTAGAAGCAACAGCCATCATCGAGTTGTAGACGTGGTAGGTCAGTGCCAGGTGCGGCTGAACTTCATACAGTTTGTAGTGATAGATAACGGCAAGCGGGTTTTCCTGACCGTCGACCACGCCTTGTTTCAGAGCCATCGGCAGCTCTTTGAAGTTGATGGCTTGGACTTGGGCGCCGGCCGCTTCCATTGTCTTTTGCAGCTGGATTTCGCCGGGGGTGCGGATTTTCAGGCCTTTAACGTCAGCGGGAGAGTGCACCGGACGCTTGTTGTTGGTCAGGTTACGGAAACCCCATTCCCAGTTGGCGAGATGAACGAGGCTTAGCGCGTCGAACTTCGGCGCGATCCATTCGGCGAACGGTCCGTCCAGCACGCGCCAGGCATGTTTGGTGTCCTTGTAAACGAACGGCAGCATGACGACGGCAAACGGCTTGTCACCCTTTTTGCCGTACTTGTCGAGCATGGGTTGGGTCGGCAGGCTGAGATCGACCACACCGTTCATTTGCTGTTCGAGAACTTCATTGCCGTCGCCGAGTTGGTTGGCGGGATAGATCTTGATCTTGATTTCACCCTTGGTGCGTTCTTCAACGCCCTTGGCCATCATCAAAGCGGCTTGATGCGCCGGATGGGATTCCGGGGCATAGTGGCCAAGCTTCATTTCGATCGCCAATGCGCGTCCCGACAACAGACAGATAAACGCCAATACCGTCAAGCCAAGTGAAAATATTCTCAATTTCATAATTTTTGCCTCCTTTTCTTGAAATGGGTTTCATTCAAAGCGCCAATACCCCGAAACCGATAGCAAATGTTCACAATTTCATGACTTTTACCTCCTTTTTTTGAAATGGGTTTCATTTATTGTTCCCTAGTGCCTCTCTCTGAGCCGTTTTTTTGATGCGGTAGTAAGAGGAAACGATCACAAATACCGCCAGCAGGATGAAAGCCGCACTGATCGGTCTTTTGAAAAAGACGAACGGATCGCCATGAGAAATAATCAGGGCACGACGAAGATTTTGTTCTGCCATTGGGCCCAGGATCAAAGCGAGCAAGATGGGTGAAACAGTGTAACCGTAATACTCCATAAAATAAGCAATCACCCCGATGACCAAAGAGAGGCCGACATCAAAGAAGCTGAAACGCATGGCATAAGATCCAACAACACAGAGAAAGAAGATGACAGGCGTAAGGATTCTTCGGTCAATATTGATCAATCTGGCAAAAACCCTCGCGCCCGAAAGTCCCACAATCAATAGAATGAACTGAGCCATGATCATTCCTGCGAAGATAGGATAGATGATGTCCAGGTGATCTCTGAAGAGCATAGGGCCGGGTTGGAGGCCGTGGATAGTCAGAGCGCCTAGAAGGACAGCTGTGACCGCATCACCAGGGACCCCCAGGGTCAACATGGGGATCATGGCACCTCCCGTTGCGCCATTGTTTCCCGCCTCGGGAGCAGCGACGCCTTCCAGAATTCCGGTTCCGAACTTCTCGGGGTGTTTCGATGACCTTTTAGCTTCGCCATAGGTCACGAAGGCTGCCACATCACAACCCGTTCCAGGGATGCTCCCTATAAAGGTCCCCATCACGGCGGATTTTAGAATGGTTTTGAGAACAGAAAGAATCTCTCTTAGTTTCGGCAAAATATTTTCGATCTTGGATTTCACGGGCGGAAGAATGGTAATTTTTTCGATGTTACGAAATACCTGGGCATATCCGAAGAGGCCAATAAGGGCAGGGATAAAGGTAACACCGCCGAGCAAATTTTGAGATCCGAAGGTGAAGCGGGGGACCCCCGACAACGGATCAAATCCGATGACAGTGATCAATAGACCAAATAGTGCGGAAATTATCCCTTTCAGAAGAGATCGGCCCGAAATGGTGATAATCATCCCCAGTCCAAAAATAGCAAGAGCGAAGAATTCGGGGGGACC
Organism: Desulfobacteraceae bacterium; assembly: GCA_020349865.1. The sequence continues at coordinate 295,864 of CP070700.1, read as the reverse complement.
AAATTTCAAACCGATTTTGGCGATTTGGGGGGAAAGAAAGGTCATGACAATGGCTCCGGTTGTCCCCCCTATAAAAGATGCGATGGTTGAAATCCCAATAGCTTTGCCGGCCATTCCTTTTTGGGCTAAAGGGTATCCGTCCAGAAGCGTGGCGGCTGCGGAAGGGGTGCCGGGTGTCCGGATAAGGATACCTGAAATGGAACCCCCATAAATACCTCCGCAAAAGATTCCTATGAGCATGAGAAGACCCTGGATAGGTGGCAGCCCAAACGTAAACGGTATAAGGAGGGCACACCCCATCGTTGCAGTTAGGCCGGGCAGGGCGCCAACGATAATTCCGGATGTGATGCCGACAAAAACGAAGAAAAAGTTTGCCGGATTCAGCATTACGGTGGAAAATGCACTGAACAGTAAATCGAAATCCATGTTCCAGCTCTCTCAATTCGAGTTAGTACGAAAAATTCTCAAAAAGTGAATTCAAACATTCCTGTCGGCAACGGGATGACCAGAAAATAGCGAAATATAGCCCAGACGATCAGCGAAACAACAACGGAGCTTGTGACCCGCTTCAAGAGGCCCTTCTGTCCGATAAACATCATGAGGACAAAAAGAAAAACGCCTGTCCCCATAGCAAAGCCGATGACTTGCATGAGAAAAAGGTATCCAATACAAATGGCGATGGCAATGAGCATCCGCGCAAAGCCTCTCAAGTAAATACTCTCTGTTTTGGGCAGAGTTCTACCTTGGAAAGCCTTCAAGATCAGGATGATGGCACAGACTGACATTGCTATGGAGAGAATTTGGGGAAAGAAATTAGGCCCGTAATAATAAATGGTTGCCTGACGGTAAGTGCTTGCGTACCAAAAGATCCATCCACTCAGTATAATCAAGCCGACTCCCACTCCGATATCAGCCTTTTTCACCGTCTGATCCTCCTGTGCTTTTGTCGAAAGCGGCTGAAAAGCCGCCTTCGACTCGCTTTATTATTTCAACGGTTTATAGAGTCCGACAGACTTGAGGGCGGGTTCAAGGGTTTCTTCCATACCCTTAAGGAATTTCTTAAATCCTTGGGGATCCGCATACGTAAGTGGCAGCCCTAACTCATCGGCCAGTTTCACGAATTCAGGATCCTCGAAGCACTGCTTGAACCCTTTGACCAAGATTTGCATGTGCTTTTCGGGGACTCCTTTAGGGGCGGCCAGTCCTCGCCAGTCAAGGATGGGGTTGGGGTTCGGGAATCCCGCTTCGGCGATTGTCGGAACCTCAGGAAATAGGGCGTGACGCTTCAGATTGTTCACGGCGAGAATGCGAACTTTCCCAGCTTTGTAAAGCTGGAGCACTTCATCTATTCCAGTGGTGGCGCAATCGATATGGCCCCCTATGAGGGCCGTTCTGGTGGGAGCGGCTCCATCGAACGGAACGTAGTTGAACTTGATATCGTTCATGGTAGCGATGGAGGCGATCGCCAGGTGCCAGCCACCGCCTGCGCCGCTATGCCCCACCGTGACGATCCCTGGATTCTTTTTGGCATATTCCATAAGCTGTTTCAGGTCTTTCCATTTCGAATTGGCGTCAACGGAGATGGCTGCTGGACTTTGATTGACAAGCTGGATCAAGTTAAAATCCCTGTAGGAAAGCTTCGCCAGACCCATGGCGCGAAAAGTACTCAACTGGAAAGTTATCATGCCTACGGTATAGCCGTCAGGTCTGACTGTCGAAACTGCCCCCATACCCACGGCTCCCATACCTCCGGTCTTATTGACCACATTTACGTTCACCCCGAAGTACTTCTTTGCATTCTTGACGAGGGCCCTGGAAATGGTATCTGTGCCCCCACCCGCTGACCACGGGCAAATCAACGTGATATCTTTCGCAGGAAAGCCTGCCGCCAGAAGGTTCGGCGCTATAAAAGCAACCATGAGAGTCCCAACAGCAATTATCAATCCAATTTTCTTTAACATAACGTCTCCTCCTTTTGTTAGATGGTTAATAGAGAGTATTAAATGACCCCGGGAAAGGCGGTGCTTATCATTTGTTACCCTCCCAGGGAGGCCGCTTCTGCTTCGGTCAACCCTTGCCCCGGCATCCGCGCACTCTTTAACGATGTTCTTGGCAGTTTCAAGGTTTTCGTTAAAAAAAAGGTACGAGGCCGAGATCATAAATGGCGTTTATAACTTCAAACCTCCTGTATCTCGTCATCTTTAATTGCCTCCTCATGGTCATGTCTGCTTTTTGATTCTCGATTCTACCCAATGAGCTGGGCAGGCTATTGACCCAGAAGTCTCTCTATGCTTAGCCAATGTACAAAACCCAACTCATTTATCTTGACACACGACCCAATACATCGCCCCCCATCAGATTATCCACCTCCTTGACCTCTTAATCCTCCCCTCTTTCCTTCAGAGCTTTTTTCAACTTGTCAACATGATCCTCCCTGGGGGGGCAAAATATGTCGATACCCTTGAATCCGGTTTTGGTCTCGCCTCCATGGGGAACATTTGAAGGATGGATGCAGACATCTCCCGCCTTCATTAAGAATCTCTCATCCCCGCAAATGTGGTCCTCTTCACCTTCGAGCATGATGAGAATCTGTTCTGATTCGTGACTGTGCACAGGGAAGACACATCCGGGTGGGTTTTCGATAAAACTAACCAGCATTTTCTCAGCCAGGAGCAAATTGGCCATCGACGGCAGTTTTTCATCACCCGTTAAATTGACACAAGGCAAGTCTTCGATACGGTGTAAATACTCTGATTTTTTCTCTGGCATTCTTTGACTCCTATTCTTTAAATGGTCTCGTCACATAGCCAGGTATCCGCCATCAACAAAGAGAACCTGGCCAGTTATATAGTCCGAAGCCGCCGAAGCCAAAAAGACCGCTGCCCCGGCCAGGTCTTCAGGTTCCGCCCAACGGAGTAAAGGGATCCGCGCGCTTATCTCATTAAAGCGTTCAGGATTATCCCGTAGCGCCTGTGTCAGATCGGTCTTGACCCATCCTGGACCGATAGCGTTCACGTTAATACCGTATTTCCCCCAATCGTTGCACATGGCTTTAGTCGCCTGGACCAATCCGCCTTTGCTTGCGGCATATGCAGGCACAGTCTTGCCACCCAGAACAGCAAGGAGAGACGCGGTGTTTATGATCTTTCCCTTTATCCCCTTCTCAATCATCACTTTCGCCACGCACTGAGATAAGTAAAAAGGGCCGCTAAGATTGATCTGAATCACATTATCCCAGTCCTCCATAGGGAAATCCTCGGTCGGGGCTCGATGAATGGTGCCCGCGTTGTTAAATAAAAAATCAATCTTCCCAAACTCCTCAACGGCTCTGTCCACCAAAGCTCTGATGCTTCCACGATCCTTCATATCCACAAAGACCGGAACCGCCCGGCCCCCGTCGCGTCCCAATTCTTCTGCGGTCTTTTTCAGCCTCTCCATATTCCGGCCTGAGATAATGACCTCGGCGCCAGCCTGCACAAGCCCTGTCGCTATGCCTTTTCCTATTCCCGAGCCACCCCCTGTGACAATCCCGCTTCTCCCGGTCATACTAAATTTTTCCAGTATCATTCTTTTTCCTCCCTTAAATAAACGCCTTTGTCTGGCACATTATCTCAAAACGCCCATTGCTACCGCATCCATATCCGTGAAGGTTTGATTTTCTCCAACCATCCCCCAAATGAAACTGTAATTACTCGTTCCCGCACCAGCATGTATGGACCAACTTGGAGAAAGCACCGCCTCCTCATTTCGAACAACAATATGCCGCGTTTTGTCAGGTTCTCCCATCAAATGAAAAACAACGGCATCATCTGTTAAGTCAAAATAGAAATACACTTCCATTCTTCGTTCATGGGTATGACAGGGCATGCTGTTCCACACATTGCCGGACTCAAGCGTTGTAATACCCATGACAAGCTGACAGCTATTCACTCCGTCGGGATGAATGAACTTGTTAAGTGTTCTTTTATTCGATTCGCTTGCTGAACCAAGACTGGTCTTTTCCGCGTCGTCAATACCCATTTTAGTCGTTGGATACTCCTTGTGGGCGGGTCCGCTGAGCAGATAGAAGTGGGCAGGGCTATCATTTTTTTCGCTCGTAAATACAATCTCCCTTGAACCCATGCCAATATAGAGACCATCTGTTTTGTCGAGGGCGTATTTTTCACCATCAACCATTACGGCCCCTCTTGCGCCCACATTGATAATCCCCATCTCTCTTCTTGCCAGGAAATAATCTATTCCTATTTCTTTTCCGGCTTCCAGGGGTAGAGGTTTGTTCGGACATACCCCACCAACGATCATCCTGTCATAATAGGTATAGGTCAGCCTCAATTTCCCGGGTATAAACAGATTTTGAAGCAAAAATTCCTTTCTTATTTTATCAGTCGTGTAATTCTCAAAATCCCTTGGATGAATTGCCTTTATAACTTCCACTGTTTTACCTCCCTGCTTTGAATATTCCGTTTTAAATGCCATTTGCCCTTGTGGGGGTCCCAGTTCACAGTGCACTTATCACGATACCATTGTTCCCATTGATTCTTCCCTTCGCTGTTCCCGCAAATGTTCCACCTAATTGTTCTTGCTTTCATGATCTTTGTCTTCTTGAAAGCCCAATTGGCGAGATATTTCCAAGGCAGCATCCATAACCTGATCTTTGAATGTGTCTAGAACCTTTTTCCGGGTAATTCGAATCGTTGGCCCCGAAATACTGACTGCAGCAATAACATGTCCCAACTCATTCCGGATAGGAGCGGCAACACATCGAGTCCCTAGATGGTCTTCCTCATCGTCGACAGCGTATCCCTGATTTCGCACCATTTCGAGATGTAACTTAAATTGATCTGCATCGGTGATGGTCTTTTCGGTTCTTCTCGGAAGGCCTTTGACTTTTATGAAGTCATTCAATTCCTTTTCAGAAAGTCCGGCCAGCAATACTTTCCCCACACCGCAACTGTGAGCTGACACTCGCATCCCCACTTTGGAGGCCATTTGCAGACCACGACGGTTTTCATCTGATTCAACTCTGTCCAAATATAGAGCTTCTTTCTGGTCGAGAATTACCAAATGAACCGCTTCATTTGTCTTCTGAGTAAGATTCAGCAGATAGGGTCTGGCCACCGTCCGTAGATCGATCTGATCAAGTAGGGCATTGCCAAGGTCTACCAACTTGAATCCCAAGTGGTATTGTTTACTCATCAGGTCCTGAGTCACAAAACCGAAATATGCGAGAGACGTCAGAAGCCGATGGGTTGTCCCCATAGGAAGGTTCACGTTTTCTGATAGGTTCTTAACGCTCATTCCTTGGGGATTTTGACAGAGCGCGTCGAAAATTGAGGACATTCTTTCAATTGTCTGGACAAGATTGTTTGGCCTTGAGCCGTAAATAGTACGTGTAATAACCATGTTTTTCATCACTCTCTATTTCGTAATACGAAATTATATTCCACATAAAGATATTATAACAATACAGAACGAAAAATGATTGTCAAGAACTTTTTTTAAAAAAATCGAACAGAAAAAAAGCGAACTGCTACATCCTTTCATCCCGTTGACCATTTGGAAAGAGGCATGAACCGACTCTCAGGACCAAGTCTTTTTTGGACATAACCCATTAAAATGAATAATCAATAAAGTAAATCTGAACTCTTTTATTAAATGTTTTATAAGGCGGCATGTCTCAAGTCGCCTTTTCATTCTTTGTCATAAGAACCCCCTTTGTTGATGTTTCTTCCAGCCATAAATCAAAATTACTCTATCTAACAGGGTGAACCACCATGTGTTCCCATGTTCCTAACAAAGGAGAGCAGAGGGTCAGATACTATGCCACTATAGTAATGTCAGTCGCGGTAAACGGAAAAAGCAGGATCAGGACGGCCTGATACCCTCCATCCTCGAACCGGACAGATCATCCAGAGAGCACAGAAGAAATTGGGCCAGATTGATTCTGAAGATTTATGAAATTGATCCTCTCGCGTGTCCCAAGTGCCAGGGACGGATGCGTCTATTAGCGTTCATTGAAGATCCGGAAATAATTAAGAAAATACTGAAACACCTCGATTTGTTGGATTTAAAAGCCAGACCACCTCCCAGAGCCAACGCGCCACCGTCAAATATCCATATACATAAATCAGCCCGCCCTGGTGCGACTCGTTTACCTATCATAGGCTTAGACTGTGAACTATTCTAAACATGACTTTTTGAGCATATCGCACTGGTGATCGGTCTGGGCCAGGGATTCTCAGGTCCCACCTTGTGAGGATTATCTTTACTGCGATTCGGGTTACCTTGTTGATGCTTGTGCCCAGGGTTTAGCCAGGGTTGTAGCTTCATGATTTCTTTAAAACCGACCGTGGAATCTAAGGCAGCAGTGTGCCCAGATTAAACCCAACTAGCGTCAATTTCCAATAAATTCAAGCTCACTAAGGCCCCTGTCTCACGCCAATCTAGATTCATGAATGCCCTTAATACTGCAATCCCGCCTGACACCGCATGTTGTGGTTCTTTTCTCTTTGACTCACAAGGGGAATTTCTCTATAGTCAGCTCCTGAAAAAGCGCCTTCTTATCACTTCGAAAGGTGTGTAATAATGAGAAGGCGACAATTAAAGAAGTGAGTTCAGCCAGCTGGCGTAAGGAAATATTTCCGGTTCGAGATAGGTTGCGATCCGGTTGGTAGAAACATATGGAATTGCTATAGCCGAGGTTGTTCGTCTAGTGGGCGTTTCAGCGTATGCCATATCAAGGACAACGCAACGAGCTAACAGGCAAGTCCAGTCAATGACGTTATTTGTGACGATGGGAGCAAGCAAATGAATCACGCGAGCTCGTTCACCTGTTGGCCTTAGACCTTCAAAAAAATTACCACCTAAAAGTTCAGCCAGCCCACTGGTAACACCATTCTGCAGAACCTCCTCATCTAAGCCGTATTGGACTTGGTCTCTTTCATCCTCAAAACGAATTATAGGCATCGTGGCTCTCTCCTTTTCATCT
>CP070700.1:284664-288776 GCA_020349865.1 Desulfobacteraceae bacterium | reverse complement strand
TTGCTCACAATTTCGATGGGCGTCCCGGCGCGGGATGCATAAGTGGCCGCATGTCGCCTCAAATCATGGGGCCTGAGATGGATTCCGACGAGCCTACCAGCCTTTTTTACCACCACCCTCGCCATGGCGTATTTTATCGGAAACACTCGTTGATCCGGGTCTATCCCCTCGTCTCTGACATAAGCCTTCAGGCGATCGGCCAGCTTTCGAGGGATGAAAACCACCTCCGCCTCTCGGCCGCTTTTGGACTCCCTTATGATTATTTTGCGGTCCTCAATGTCCTTGGGCGTTAGTTTCAGGACTTCACTGACTCTCATTCCACCGCGGGCCATTAACTCCAACAGTAGGCGATTCCTCTGGTTTTCCGTTCTGAAAATGATCTCATCCACAGTCTCTTTGTCTAAGATTTTCCACTGGGTGGCCTTTGGCACCCTGAAGATCTTTTTCAACATAGGGGTGTCGCATGGGTTCTGAAGATCAGGATCGATTGAGTGAATGATGAAATTGAAGAAGGATGAGAGGAGAGAATAGCGGAGTCTCTTGGTTGACTGCTTGCTTCCCTCGGTGACCTCCGTCAGGAATGACAGGATCTCCTCTGCAGTTATGGATTCGGCTTCCCTGAGGCCGAATCGGTCGCAAAACTGCGGAAGCAAGTGCTCGTAGTTCTTAAGCGTGTTTTTTTTTGGAATTGACCTGGTGATAGTTGAAATAGCAATCCATAGCCTGGGATACTTTCATGGCCTACCTCCTTCGGTTGGGGTTGACAAAGGTCTGGACTTGCACTCACGATCGGCATTTTATGATCATGCTCCCAGTTGTTCAATAGAATCGAGGCCATTCGCCCCCCACTTCAACATGTCGGTCTGGCTCCGGGACTTCCCCCTAACTATCTCGACTTCCGATTGGAAATCGTTTATGATTTCATGATAAAACCTTGAATGTGAGAACGGAATCCCGGGATACGCAGTTTGGCAAGTAGGACTCAACCGCTTCGCGGTAGCCGACGCGCCCCCCTATTTTGAGTTCACCCACCGGTATTAGATCAAAGTTATTTCCTCTGCCTTGATCCTGTAAAATACCTCCAAACACATCAATTCCAATTTAGGAGGTATTATCATGACACCGTTAAGAGAAAAAATGATCAAGGCAATGGAACTGAGCAACCTGGCTAAAAACACACAACGATATTACCTGTCAGCCGTCATAGGGCTTTCCCGGCACTATCAGCAATCTCCCGATCAAATCACCCAGGAGATGATCGAAGATTATCTTTTGTACCTGAAAAATGACAAGGGTAATACTCCCGGAACCTGTGCCACCGTGGTAGCCGGGCTGAGGTTTTTCTATCATCACGTGGCCGATACTGCGGTCCCTTTTGACTTCCGGGTCCGCAAAAAAAGCCACAAGTTGCCCACGGTGCTCACTGAGGAAGAAATCTGGCGAATCATCCAAGCTGCCGAGAATCTCAAACACCGAATGATTTTGATGACCACCTATTCAGCCGGGCTTCGAGCCAGTGAGGTGGCTGCCTTAAGGCCTGAAAATATTGACAGTAAAAGGATGCTCATCAAGGTCGAAAACGGCAAAGGTGGAAAACAGCGTTATACCCTCCTGTCCATAATGCTCCTTGAGCAGTTACGCCGTTACTATATAACCTACAAGCCACAAATCTACCTCTTTCCTTCATCCTATAAACATCGCAAGGGCCAGCCACTAACTTATCCATCAGTGCGGAAAATCTACGAGAACGCTCGAAAAAAAGCCGGCGTTAAAAAAGGTGTCGGTATCCATACCCTTCGGCATAGTTTTGCCACCCATCTCTTGGAGGCAGGCTACGATATCCGCAGAATCCAGGTGCTGATGGGCCACCGGCGACTGTCCACCACCATGATCTATTTGCACGTAAGCCGTAAAATCCTCTCAAAGATTCCAAGCCCATTGGATCTCTTTGACCCCAAGCTTACAGGAAGGGAGGACAACACCGATGACCCAACTCATTAAACCACAAAAACCCCGCTTAGAGGTAGCAGATATTTTCCGAAAACACATAAAAGACTATCAAAACACCTATCCTCTGTACCCGGCTCATCACCGGGTTGTATCTCATCTGCTCAACTGCCGTACCCCCCGCTTAGGTGGTCATCTCGATCGCTGCAACCACTGCGGCGCTCAGCGTATCCTGTATCACTCCTGTCGGAATCGTCACTGCCCCAAATGTCAGCAAATACCCCGGGAGCGATGGCTGCAAGACCGCAAATCCGAACTGCTACCCGTTACCTATTTCCATTGTGTTTTTACTCTGCCCCATGAGCTCAATCCCCTCATCCTGAAAAACAAATCCCTCATGCTCAATATCCTGTTTAAATCCGTGTCTGAAACATTGATCACTTTTGGGAAAAATGAACTTGGAGGAAAAATAGGTTTTCTGAGCGTGTTGCATACCTGGGATCAGCAGCTTAAGGCCCATTTCCATCTCCACTGCCTGGTGGCTGGGGGCGCCCTTTGTGCAAAGACCAGGCGCTGGATCCCATGCAAAGAGAACTACCTCTTTAACCAGGAGGCCCTTTCTGTGGTCTTTCGCGGTAAGTTCATCGACCGCCTCACCCGGGCCGTCCGCCAGAAGAAAATACACATTGGCGAAAAATACCATCACTTCAAAAAAAAGCTCTACAAACACAAGTGGGTGGTCAGTGTCAGGGAGCCCATTAACCGACCTCAGCACGTCGTCGATTACCTGGCCCGTTACACTCACCGCGTGGCCATCGCCAACTCTCGTCTGCTGTCCTTAAAGGATGGTTCGGTAAGCTTCAGGTTTAAGGATAGAAAACAAAATAAAATGCGAAAGACTGCCATCAGCGCTGTGGAGTTTATACGCCGATTTTTGCTCCACATCCTGCCTCAGGGATTTACCCGCATCCGCCATTATGGCTTTTTGGCTAATCGAGACCGAAAAGCCCGATTGAACTTCATTCGGAAGTTGCTTAAATGGTCCTCTCCTTTAATCAAAATGACCCATTGCCTCGAAGAAATGATGTTCAAGCTCACCGGCATCAACATCTCTCTTTGTCCGTGCTGCAAAAAAGGGCAAATGCAACGCATTAGAGAAATACCCCGCGGCATCGGCAAACACCCCTATAACTTCATACGACCACCCAATTACCAGCCTTGCGGGTAGTGCCTTTGACTCAAAGCTAAATCAGGCGCTTAACAGGCCTATGGACAGGTGCATCCAAAGCATGGAAAAAAAGGCTTTCACATGGATTTCTTTTGATAAAAACTTTCAGGATGAAATCAATGCGATGTAAATCAGCCTCAAATCACTTTACAACCTGTACAGAAAATAGGAACCTCATACCCCTCTTAAAAACAAAAAAACCTTACTTCACCCATATGGCAGTATGGCAAACTCCGGTGCGCGAAGCGGCTGAGCCCTACTACGTTTTATCCATCATCAACACGCACTGAAAACAATACCCACAAATTTGTTGATATATCCTCTCATCTTGTGCCAGAATCTTTGCAGGACGATGGATAAAACACTTATTTGAAATCTGCACTTTTCCCGCGCTAGAGAAATCCCAACATTTTGTGGGGCCGATGAGGTATCTGTGATCATCCTTACTTGTGTCAAATCTGCTGCGCATTTAAGATTTTCAAATAATGCTCCTTGGGGCTTATCTCTTTTTAAAGGCTGCATCTCCGATCAGATTGTCTCTAATTGGTTGTAGTCCAATTCCAAAATCTATCCAATATCATTTCCCATCATCCATATATCTTTCCTTGTTATTTCAAAATGATACTCCTCTATGAGAGGACTTAAATAAAAGTCGAAAAATAGCTTGACAGGATGCCAAGATATGGGCATTATGTACCACACAGTGGTATTTTATGGTTATCCTCTGTCCCGCATGAACACGCGATGAAGAAGGTCGTTAAATCAAAATGTCTGTGAGCATTTACTTTGGAATAATCGCAGGCAATAAGGGCTGAGAGTGACGCAAAACATCCTGAATCCCTCACAAATCTAAGTGCTACTGACCTGGCATTGAAGAACAAATCCGCAGGGGACACAGCACTTGAGGCTACACTGGCCTGTGTCCAAGAATCAGAAG
>CP070700.1:280077-284564 GCA_020349865.1 Desulfobacteraceae bacterium | reverse complement strand
CTTGCTCCTGACAGGGCGTTTGTTCTGTTGGGAGCACCAAGAGATGATATCTGCAATTCTATTAATTCCGAGATATTGGCAAGATATCTGCAATCAAAAGGGTTTTGATTACCAGAGGTATACTGGAGTTCTCTTGGATTGGAGTATTTGGCAAGAAGGTTTGACAAAATGTCTGCCAGAAATTTACAAAATTTCTATCCGTAGTATAGGATTTTCCAAAAAAAGGCCGCATACTATATGTCGTATGTGGCCTTTTTTTTCTGATCTTCGATAGAATGACTTGGACCTACGAGACAACTCTCATATCATATGTCGATACGGTAATATAATTTATAGATAGCATCGGATTTGATAGGCCTGGATGAATAAGTGTCTGGATTCAAGAAATTGATGCCCTTCGTTCTGAAAGCAAGCTTGGGGATTTTCTGGCAAAACTTTATAAATGAATCCACTCGGGCTCAGGGTCAATATGTTCCGCTGTCCTTCAATTCTCTAACGATAGAAAAGGGAAAGTTACCATTTGTTGAAGCCCAGCAGTGGTTGAGAGATTTTGCATGTCTCTTCTAACCTTAAATAAGGGCTCTCTGAGAACAGTTTTTCCTTCAACTTCTCCAGCCTTTTTGTCATTTTTCATCAGAAATGGCGAGATGCAAAATATCTTTATCTATAAGGTATTTCATTCTTGATTTATTCAATTGTGAGCCTCCGCGTCAATCTGCTTTGCTTCGGATATGAATATCTCTTTGGGGAAAGGGGATCTCAATCCCAGCTTTTTCGAACTCTTCAAAGATAGCAAAGTAAAGGGCACTGCGCACCTTCCGCCGTGGTACCATCCTTACATCGATCCAAATGAGAAGCTCGAAATTGATGGAGCTGTCGCCATACTCCGTAAACCGGACAACAGGTTTTTTGTTTTTAGATACCAAGGGTTCCTTCTCAGCTGTATCAAGCAAAATCTTTTCCACAACGCGCGGGTCGGCACCATAGGAAACCCCCACGGGGAGTTCGATTCTGATCATGGGAGAAGATAGCGAATAATTGACAATGGTATTGGATATAAGTTCCGAATTGGGAACGATATATTCGATATTGTCCCGGGTCCGGACTTTGGTGGCGCGGAGGTAGATATCAGTCACCGTTCCCAGTGTACCGCCCGCTTCGATCCAATCGCCCTTTCGGATCTTCCCGCCGAAGATGATGGCGAAGCCACTGATGACGTTAGCGGCCATGTTTTGAAGCCCGAGGCCAACACCGATACCAATGGCACCGGCGAATACGAGTAGAAACCTCAGATCAAGCCCTACAATTTTGAGCGAGATGATAAAACCAATGGCGAGCGATACATACTTGAAAAATGTATTTAAGGCATATCCCAATCCCGGATCAATGCCCAAGGGTGGGTAGATTTTATAATCAAGGTATGCTTGTAGCAGACGTGTGGCGAAGACAAAACCCAACAGAATCAGGACGGCCTCGAGAATGATCCATAAGCTCACCTGGGTTCCACCCAGTTGAAAAATGGGAAAGGACATAATGCGTTTGAGGGGACTGAGGAGGCCCAGTGAATTCAAGACCATGATCACCGAAACCACTAAAGTTGCATACAACAGCATTGTCTTCAGGGAACGTACAAGGAACTGAGCGGATTCATCCGAAGAATCCAGTTTTTCAGCCCATCTCCTCAGCCCACTGCTCAGGGCGTGATAAAATAGGACGATGACCATGAGCGCCCCAAGTGTGAACCATATCTTGGTAAGCAACAGCTCACCGAGTCTTCTGTAGCCAAAACACCAAAGCAATGCGGAGAGGAAAGAAATCCCAATTAATGGGAAATAGTAGGTTCTAAGGAAATTTAAAAAGACTCGGTAGCCCCGATACTCGAGATCCGGGAAAAGCGATAAAAAGGCCTCCTTTCTTAGAAACAGTTGAAAGAGAACGACAACGATGGATAGGGATACAACGGATTTGATTAGTGACAGGACATCGGCCCGTATTCGAAAGGCCTCCATCGCCCAAAATGCGGCGATCACGATGAGCACATAGAACAGGGCCAATCGCGCCCAATGAAACAGTGTTTTTCCGTATCGGGCCGTAGCCGGGAAAAGGTCTGGTTTTAGGGATTCTTTGAGAAGTCGGGATATGAGAGCACCGGCCACCCAAAGACCCAGCAGTCGGCCTAAAAGCTCAAACCAGGCCGCTCGGTATACGACCATAGCCCTGATGAGTGAAAAAACGCCGAGAAAAATGAGTGGCATGAGAGTGGATAACACGATCCTAATCCCGGATTGGAAATAAGGGTAATACCCCTGGGGGATACGTTCTCTGAGCGGCAGGGCCTTTTTTTCAACCCATCTGAAAGCCTTCCTCTGCACCAAAAGGCTGTAAATCAAGGCCATGAGAAAAATGAACACCATCAAAGAACCGACTGACCCCATAAGCCGGCTCTGCTTGATGATGTATCTCGTGAGTTCCGGTATCTTCGCGGGTAAGGACATTGCGCCCTCATAAAGGTAATGAATGGTTTTTAGATCCCATCCAAGGGGCTTACGTTCGAATAGTGAGTAAGCCTGCTGTTCCAACTCTTCTTTGACCTTCGCGGCCTCCCGCTTCATGGCTTGGCCCATATCCTCCGAAAGGCTAACTTCCGGCTTTTGACCCGTTTTAGGGGCTTTTGATTCATCCGTAGCCTGAACCGACATGGTCGTGAGCAGCATCACGGAAATAATAAAGACAAGAAGAATTCGCAGCTTAGAAGTCATCTATGATATTCCCTCTACCTCTTTGGAAGTTGATATTAATACTACCCTATCATAAATTGAGCAGGCTACAAAAATAATATTGGACAATGTCCTGAACTGGATGCTGGATACTCCTTTAGGTGTATAAAAAAGGTAGCAATAGTGCACCAAAAAATATTGGAGAGGATCTTGATCTTATGGATTCGAATTTCTGGAATCGATCCGTTACCAAACTAAAAAATAACACTCAATTTATTATCTCTTTTAGATTATGAGAAAGGCTCTACGATACCCCATTTTTCTCGTTATCAATGGTTAGCGGTGGCCGACTACCGCTTCGCTCTTTACGCCAAGGATCAGCATCATCTTTTATACCCGCCTTACCTTTCACCGTCCCTCATAAGTAAACCCTGCGACGGGGAAAGATTTGATGTTGGGATCAAGGAGGGTGGTATCTTTTAAATGTTCAGCGGTTTTGAGGTATAAGATGAATGGGCAAAAGCAAATCCTGATTTGTAGTTGTAATCTTTAGTAATATCGATTGAAGTCCGGGGCAAGGTCATGGCAAGTAATGTGGACAAGGGGGCTGCCTGGGTTCAGCAGGAAATGTGGGCCCAAGATTTGACTTAAAGCCACATCCCGTTTATAATCAATCCTGACAAAGCAATTTCCCACCATTTATCATTCAAACCGGCTTTTCTTTTATTTCATTGGAGGGCATCAATCTTGAAGTGCCCTAAATGTGAGACTGAAAATCCTGAGGGAAAGAAATTTTGCCATGAATGTGGGGCAAAGCTTGTATTAGCCTGCCCTCAATGTGGCGGCGAAATCCTTCCAAGCGATAAATTTTGCGGCGAATGCGGCTACAACTTAACCCTTACTTGTGAACCAATCCCCAAAGAACTTTCCTTTGACGAGAAGCTGGACAAGATTCAACGTTATCTTCCTAAGGGCCTTACTGAGAAGATCCTGTCCCAGAGAGATAAGATCGAAGGTGAACGTAAGCAAGTCACGGTCATGTTCTGCGACATGGAGGGGTTTACAGGCCTTGTGGAGAGGCTTGGCCCTGAGGAAGCTTATGGCATTATGGACCAGGTTTATGAGATCCTTATTCATAAGGTCCACGATTATGAGGGAACAGTCAACGAGATGACCGGTGATGGAATTGTTGCGCTTTTTGGAGCCCCTATTGCGTTGGAGGATGCCCCTCAACGGGCTGTCCGATCCGCCTATGCTATCCATAGGGAGCTGGTGAAGTTCAGTGACAAATTGAAGCGAGAGAGAGAAGCTGTCCCGCCTGTAAAAATGCGAATCGGCATACACACCGGTCCGGTGGTCGTCGGCACCCTTGGCAACAACCTACGAGTAGAATTCAAAGCGGTGGGGGACACGGTGAATTTGGCCTCCAGAATGGAAGGGTTGGCAGAGCCGGGCGCTACCTATGTGACAGAAGACACATTCAAGCTCACCGAAGGATTCTTTCGATTCGAAGCCCTGGGGGAGAAACAGGTTAAGGGTAAGGAGGAGCCGGTCAATGTCTACAGAGTGATCGCTCCAAGTACTAGAAGGACGAGATTTGATGTAAGCGCCGAGCGAGGTCTTACGGCCTTTGTGGGAAGGGAGCGGGAACTTGAGCTCCTGTTAGATGGTTTTGAGCGGGCAAAGGCAGGCAGGGGCCAGGCCTTCTCTGTCGTATCTGAAGCTGGGGTTGGTAAATCCAGGCTTTTATATGAATTCAGAAAGGCTGTG
>CP070700.1:268121-279977 GCA_020349865.1 Desulfobacteraceae bacterium | reverse complement strand
TTTGGGGACAATGAGTTCGTGCCGTGGCAGATTGGTCCAGTGATGTGAGTCGGTAGCCCTTATTTGGTGTGAACAAGTACTTTTTTACGACTCTCTTTTCGGTACAAGCATATATTTTATAGGTGGATAGAAGATGAATTATCCTAAGATGTATCATATACGTCAGGTCTTCGATGTCCCTAAGGTGGTTGATATCGAGGAGACGCTGGGTCGAGAACTGGAATCCATCCGGATCAATTCCCTGATAAAGCCCGGGGCACGTATTGCCATCACTGCCGGGAGTCGGGGAGTGGCAAATATTGACCGGATTTTGAGGCACCTGGTCCGCGTTCTGAAAGAAAACTCAGCCAAACCTTTTCTTATCCCCACCATGGGGAGTCATGGAGGCGGCACAGCCGAAGGCCAGGTGGAGGTTCTGCGGAGTCTCAATATTACAGAAGAGTCCGTGGGCGCTCCAATCGTTTCTTCCATGGAGGTTGTTGAAATCGGGAAGTCTTGTTTTGGTTTTCCCGTTCTGGTTGATAAAAATGCAGCAGAGGCCGATGGAGTTGTCGTTGTGAACCGCATCAAACCTCACACCGAATTTGAAGGGCCTATTGAAAGCGGGCTTATGAAGATGATGGCCATCGGGATAGGAAAACACAAGGGATGTATTCAGGTGCACAAACAGACCGTCACTTATGGATATCGAAAGGTTATTCCCGAAATTGGTCGGATTATCCTGGAAAATCTACCGGTTTTGTTCGGTGTGGCCTTAGTTGAAAACGTATACGATGAAACAGCCATTATCAGAGCGCTTCCACCTACCCAGTTTTTAATTGAAGAGGAAAGGCTGTTGGCCAAGGCCAAAACATTGATGGCCAGACTCCCTTTCGACAGGATACATGTCTTAGTTGTGGACAAAATGGGGAAAAACATCAGCGGTACAGGTATGGATACCAATGTCATTGGCAGGATCATGTTTATCGGGGAGAAGGAGCCTGAAAACCCAAAGATAACCAGAATTATTGTGCTGGATTTGGCAGAGGAGTCACATGGAAATGCGATCGGTGTTGGGCTGGCCGACTATACTACCAAGAGGCTTGTCGAAAAGATTGATGCAGGGGCTACGGCTACCAATTCGATCGCGGGCATGACCCCTGAAAAAGGAAGAATTCCTATCGCCCTAAAAACAGACAGAGAGGCCTTTGAAGCTGCTTTGACCACCATTGGGGCAGTCGATCCGAAAGAGGCGAGAGTAGTTCACATCAAAAACACCCTGGAAATTGCGGGGTTGGACGTCTCAGGGGCACTTCTGGAAGAAGTTAGAGGAAGAAAGGATTTAGAGATAATGGGGGAATTGGGACCTATGTCCTTCGATAGCGAGGGGAATCTGAGACCTGTTTTATTCCAACATCCTCTCTAACGTCAGCAGTGTTGGCTTAAGAAAATCTTCTCGAACCGAAGAAGTTGCGAAAAGGAATAAAACAATATTCTTCACTTCGATATTCTCCTGTTCCTTTTTCTGAGGTTCTGCGGTTTAAAACAAATGACTTTCAGTCTTGACGAAATCTATCTGCTTTAGCAGGTTGTGGCTTATATAAAAAAATTACCATTTAACGGAGGCTGTGTATGATTTCAACCTCAATAGCTGATGAAGCCAGCTCCATTGTGGGCGACGAATGGTTTCTTGATACACCCGAGGATCTTGCCACTTACTCCTATGATGGATTCCTGCCGGAATTCATGCCTGACGCTATTGTGGTTCCGGGAAGTACGGAGGAGATTTCAAAGATTATGCGGTTGGCAAACCGGGAAAAGATAAATATTGTCCCCCGGGGAGCCGGGACAAATATTTGTGGCAGTTCGGTGGCGAGGGAAGGTGGCATTATTATGGCTTTTCACCGGATGAATAAGATCCTTGAAATCGACTCGGAGAGCATGTGTGCTGTTGTGCAGCCAGGTGTGGTGAATGCTGACCTGCAAAGAGAGGTAGCCAAGTACGGATTAATGTACCCTCCTGACCCCGCCAGCATGTTCGTTTCCACCATAGGTGGCAATGTAGCCTTGAATGCGGGTGGCCCCAGGGGTGTAAAGTATGGGGTAACAAAGGACTACGTTATGGGCCTCGAAGTGGTGCTGCCAACCGGAGATGTGATCAAGACGGGAGGGAAGACGCTAAAAAGTGTAAGCGGATATGACCTCACCATGCTCATGTGTGGGTCTGAAGGTACCCTGGGCATTATGACTGCGATAACCGTTAGATTGGTTCCGCTCCCTCCGGCAAAGGCCACCCTTCAGGCCATTTTTTCGGATCTTGATGATGCTGCAACTACGGTTTCGGCCATAATTGGTTCCGGGATAGTGCCCACCACTCTGGAACTGATTGACAGGGTTGTCCTTGATGTGATTGCAAACTACGGTGGGGCGAAGTTTTCCAAAAACGCAGAGGCATTGCTTTTAATAGAAGTAGACGGTGAAGCGTCGTCGGTTGAAGGGCAAGGGGAAAGGATTGAGAAATTTTGCAAAGAAAGGGGCGCTATTGAGGTACAAAGGGCCAGCAGCCCAGAGGAGGCTGAAAGTCTATGGCAGGCACGAAGGACTGCCTTTGGCGCAGTTGCGAGTGTAAGGCCCAACTGCATTGTAGAGGATGCCACCGTACCAATAAAGAGGCTCCCCGACATGATTAAAAAGATCGTGGAACTTGCAGATAAGTATACGTTAAGAATTGGTGTATTGGCCCATGCAGGGGACGGAAACCTCCACCCTCTCATCATGACCGACCTCAAGGATAAGGAGGAAATGGCCCGAATTGATCAGGCCCTGGATGAGCTATATGAGTCTGCTATTGCCATGGGTGGCACTCTTTCAGGCGAACATGGCATTGGCATTGCGAAGGACAGGTTTATGTCGATGGAATTCAGCCAGAGCGCCATAGACATTATGCGGGGAATAAAAAGGGTCTTTGATCCTAATAATATCCTGAATCCGGGCAGTTTTCTTTAGTGTTTGCTAATTGGACAGGATAACAGGATGAACATGATATTTAATTAATTTGGTGAATCAAGAAAGGAAGTACTTAAATCCCACGTCCAGGGGGCCAAAGTGATTTGTGGTGTCTACATTAAAAATATTTCAGTCCAAAACTTTAGTTCACTCATATTAGTTAGTTTCCTTGTTGTTACTGAAAATCTATGTGCCCGACAGGTTTTGGAGAAAAAGTTGAAATAAACCCAAAATGAAGGATCAAAGATAATAGATCAACAGGATACCGGAAAATATCCAGATAATCCTGTTTATCCTGTCAGAAAAAGGAAAGACAATGACGCCGAATAATATTGCGGACGAGTTTAATCAATGTAATAAATGCGGGCTCTGTATAGCAAGGTGCCCTGTTTATAAAGAGCTTCTCCTTGAAAAGTACACGCCAAGGGGCAAGATCCAGCTGGCAAGGTTTTATGACCAGGGAATACTTACTCTGAGCGACCACTACCGGGATATCTTTTCAAAATGCCTCCTTTGCGGCTCCTGTTCCGTGACCTGCCCAAGCGGTGTGGACCTCAACAAAGTCTTTATGAATATCCGGGGAGAAATCGCAAGAAACAGGGGCCCTCACCCCATGATGGAAAAGGTGGTTCAATCACTTGTTGAAAACCACAACATTTCAGATGAAGACAATGAGGAACGTGGAGACTGGAGGGATGACCTGAAGGACCTTCCAGACCATATGCACGAAAAGGACAGCGCAGAGGTGGTATACTTTGTTGGCTGTGTCGCTTCTTTTTTCCCTATGGTTCAAACAATTCCCCAGAACCTCGTCCGGATTCTGGATGAGGCCCATGTTGACTTCACTATTTTGGGAGGAGAGGAATGGTGCTGCGGTTTTCCGCTCATTGGGGCCGGGTTCCCCGAAAAGATGCAGAAAATGATGGACCATAACCTGGAGAAAGTGAAAGCCTTAGGGGCCAAAATGGTGGTTTTCTCCTGCCCTTCCTGTTATCGAACCTGGAATGAGTTCTATGATACGGACTTGGAGCTTTTTCATGACACCCAGTTTATTGAAAAGATGATAGGTGATGGGGCCATTCACTTGGGGGAAGTGAACAATACAGTCACCTACCATGATCCTTGCGATTTGGGCAGAAATGGCGGTGTCTATGAGTCGCCGAGGCAGGTGTTAAAGGCCATTCCCGGTCTTACCCTTGTTGAGTTAGAAAACAACCGGGCTCAAAGCATATGCTGCGGAGGCGGTGGCAATGTGGAGATGGCGGATTCAGGCCTCTCGGGAAGCGTGTCTCAGAAAAAGATAGAGGAGATCCACCGAACCGGCTCCAAGACAGTGGTAACTTCCTGTCAGCAGTGTGTCCGTACTATCAAGGCACGGGTTAGAAGGCAGAAGATCGATCTCAATGTATTGGACATTACAGAATTGGTGCTAAAAGCATTGTCCTAAATAGATCAGCTATGTAATAACCCTCCCCGACTTGCTGAGTAATATTACCGTTTAATTACTTATCCTTTAGCGACATCAGGGCCATGGCATTCTCAAAAGGCACGCTTTTGGGGAAATCGCATCCCAGGGTCAATAGATAGCCCCCACCCCTGCCCCATGCCTCGACACATACCCTGGCCTCTGCGATGACCTCTTCCGGGGTTCCTGACAGGAATAGTCCCGTAGGTGCTACATTACCTGCCACACAGACCTTTCCCCCAAGGATTTCTTTAGCTTTCCTCAGATCAACCTTTGATTCAATGCTAAAACAATGTGGCCCAATATCGACAATATCCTCTAATATCCGGGTCGTGTTGCCACAGATATGGATCATGGCGTACTTCCCTTTGCCCCTGATTCGCCCGACAAGGTCCTTCAGAAATGGTGCAACGAACTGTCTGAATGTATCGGGTGAGATCATATCACCTGAAGCGACTGGATCCGAGAGGTTTGCCCCCAAGATGTCATCATGTTCCAGTATGGGCTCAATGATCGACCATGTCAGCTCTGTTGAAAATCTGATAAGTTCTAAAAGCTTATCTGGCTCTTCGATGGTCGCGATTGTGAGAGCTTCGGTCCCCAAGATCCGGGCTGCACAAGAAAAAGGAGCCCACTGAGTCGGTATTGCCAGGGTCTCCTTGCCAATGGCGTCGGCTATAAGATGGTGAGAGCGAATGATCCCTTGCATGACTGGATTTTGAAGTACCTTCTCAATATTAAGGGAATCAAGATCGTCGAGGCTCTGGATCACGGTTCCTATAAGGGCCGGGCCTTCAGAACTGTTGTCCTCGATTGGGCAGCCCAGGAAGTGCATGGGATAGTTGATGAAATTCGATCCTGCCCACATAAGGTCGTGTCCAACCTTTTGAAATGCCTGGATAAAGACATCGGCAATTTTCTTTGGGTCCTCTTTGATCCCTGCAAAGGTTTCACCTGCCAAATGCACCATCCAAGAGCCCCCTCCAATAAGTGTAACGGGCACCCTCGGGGGTTCTTCCAGATCGAAGGCCATTCTTGTAATATCTCTTCCCGTCATAGCCACCTCCTTCTTTTTGAACTTACAGAAATTCTGGCTGTGCAACTCCGTGGTCATTCATCTGAAATCATCATTAGCGCTGGATTATCAAAAATAATAGCATAAGTCAAAGACAGGTTGTCCTTGTAAAATTATTAAAATCGAAACCTACCTTTTTATGTCTTGAAGACAAAATCCCATCTGCTTTCAAAGTATCACTCTTTGAGAAACTCCTCATTTACTACATTGATGCTATTTCCGGACATAAAGGCCCTTATGTTTTTGACTGTCTCTGCCATAAGCGTCTGACGGGCACCAAGGGTAGCCCATGCAATGTGAGGGCTGATCAAGCAGTTTTGCGCACTCAATAAAGGGTTGTCTGACCGGATAGGCTCATCGGAAACGACGTCTACTGCTGCAGCGGCAATACGACTATTGTTCAGGGCCTCAGCAAGCGCCTTCTCATCGACCAATCCACCTCGGGCCGCGTTTATGAAAAAGGCATCCCTTTTCATCAAGGCCAACATTTCTTCATTGACAAAACGAACATTGTCTTTGGTCTGGGGACAGTGTAAGGTTACCACATCCGCTTCAGCAAAGACCTCCTTTATGGATTTCCAGTGAAAGGGTTCATAGGCAGGGCTCTCCTGGGTGTGAGGATCAAAGGCCATGACCTCCATTCCAAATGCATGGGCCAATTCCCCGACCTTTCGGCCAATCCTCCCGAAGCCCACGATGCCCATTTTCTTGCCTTTTAGTAGAATCTGGGGGCTTTTCCAGAAACACCAGTCAGGGGCCACAGCCCACTCACCAGACTTTACAGCCTTTTGGTGAACTCCCACATAATGGCAAAGTTCCAGGAGGAGAGCGAAGACGAACTGGGCAACTGAATCGGTCCCGTATTCCGGAACATTGGACACTGGGATACCTCGACGGCCTGCGGCTTCGATATCCACAATGTCATAGCCCGTAGCCATGACTGATATGAATCTAATATCTGGCAGTTTCTCCAGGGTCGCCGCGGAAATAGGTGCCTTGTTTGTGAGTATGACTCCTGCTTCTCTCGCACGTACAACTATTTCATCCAGAGCCGTCCGGTCATAGACGGTCAGCTTGCCCAATTCTCTAATTTCGCCCCACGAGAGATCTCCCGGGTTTAGTGTATAGCCATCAAGGACCACAATCTTCATCTTTTATTACTCCTCAAAAAATCCATAAGTGATCAGGTACATAACCCCTTTATTGTTCTCATCAGCCTCTGAATAATAACTCTATTACCACGTGTCTGAATGGCCTGCAAACAGATTCCGATTTTAAAATCATCACACGCACACCTTTTATATGTTGCCTGTCTTTCCGTTTTTGGGTATCTATATGCAATATTGAATCCCGACCAAAGAGAGAAAAGAGCATGTCTGAACGAGACGTAAGGCTACTGTGTGGTAAAGGAACTATTGATTTGAGTCTGCCTGAATCAGTTCTTGCCCTTGAAATGAAAAGGCTTGACGCCCTCCCTGATCCTGAAGGTGCTGTTTATGAGGCTCTTGCTGATCCTATTAAGAGCCCGCCGTTGAAAGAAGTGGCCAAAGGAAAAAGAAACGCCTGTATAGTGATCTCTGATTTTACCCGCCCTGTCCCAAACAAGATTATCCTCCCGCCACTACTCAAAGTCCTTGAAAAAGTAGGCATGAGCAAAGGGGACATTACCATACTGATCGCTACTGGCATGCACCGGCCAAATTTAGGAGAAGAATTGGAGGCACTAGTGGGCCGGGAAATCATGGATAACTTTCGCATCTTGAACCACTATTGCCGAAAACCAGCGGAGTATCGAAAGGTCGATGAAATCGACGGCGCTCCTATAGAGGTTAATAAACACTATCTTGATGCGGATTTGAAGATCTTAACAGGCCTAATCGAGCCCCACTTTTATGCTGGCTACTCTGGCGGAGGCAAGGCTATTCTTCCGGGGATTTCCAGCTTTGAGACCATGAAGTTCATGCACTCCTACAAGATGATCGACCACCCCAATGTGACCAATTGTATTCTTGATGGAAATCCGTTTCACGAATACGTGATTCGTGTGACTGAGTTGGTTGGCGCTGATTTTATCTTAAATGTGGTTATCAATAAGGAACGGCAGATAGCGGGAGTCTTTGCGGGTCACTATGATCATGCCCATCTGGCTGGCAGTAATTTGGTTTACGACCATTCTGCCGTCCGCTTAGATAAGCCGACGGATATGGTCATTACCTCTGGGGGTGGGTATCCTTTAGATGCAACGTTGTATCAGATCAGTAAGGCCCTGATCTGCGCAAAAGATATTTTGGTCAAAGGTGGAACCATTGTGGTGGTCTGCGAGTGCCGCGAAGGTCTGGGAAGCCCTGAATTTTCTGGCATCATTAGCTCGGTGTGCAGTCCTCAAGAGTTTTTTAACGGCTACTGTGACCCGAAAAATATTGTAATAGATCAATGGTGTGCGCAGAACATCTACCAGGCCCTGGACCATGCCGGAAAAATCTATATCTATTCTCCAGGCCTCTCACGTGATGATTTGAAAAGCACGGGGATAATCAAAACCGAAAATATGCAGGAAATCTTGAATAAATTGCTAAAAAGTACCCCGAACGCCGTTGTAATCCCGGATGGTCCTTACGTGGTTGGAATTGCCAAACCATAGTGGACGGAGCATATCTCAAGGATCTTCAATGGTTATGATCTGTCCAGATGCTGCCATGAAAAAAATGTTTTTCATTGCATTATTCCTGACGTTATTCACATTCGGTGGTAAAGGAGCCGAGGCATCCTGGTTGATTGATACGAGCAAATTTCATATTTCAGCCCATGGCCAGAATTCCTGTCAGGACTGTCACGAAAATATCGTTGAGAACAGACTTCACCCTAATCCCGAGGATGTCAGCAAAAAACTGGCGGACATTTTTCATATAGACCAATGCTTGTCGTGTCACGACAATATTATTGAGGACCTTAATCAGGGCTTTCATGGGGCTGAAAAGGTTAAATATTCGGACAGGTATCTCAACTGCCTCAATTGCCATGATCCCCATTATCAGCTCCGTCTCGACAAAGACCATATGGCCCAATTTGATCTGGCGAAACCCATTCATGAACAATGTGGGGCCTGTCACGATGAGCAATCTACACTGCCCGCCTTTTCAACTGAAGATGAAAGTTGCCTTGCCTGTCACCGCTATTTTGAAGTAGCAGAGCCCGAAGGCCAAAAGAAAATTTCAAAGATTTGTTTCAACTGCCACGGGCAGAAGAGTGCCTTGGCACAAGAGATGACAGGGTGGCGTGTCTCTCCAATAAATGCAGAAACGTATCAATCTGCGCCCCATGCCCATATCGCTTGCACGGCTTGTCATCCCCAGGCCCTGGCTTTCAACCATGGAGATCAACAGGTGGGGGATTGCCGTCAATGCCATGTCCCCCATGATGAGAAAGTAGCTCACGATGTCCATATGGCGGTTTCGTGCGAGGCATGCCACCTGAGAGAGGTTCGGCCGGTAAGAGACCCCAAGTCAAAGCTCATCATATGGACGAGGGGGTATAGTCCGGGTCAGACTTCCAGAATTCATGATATGGTCCTTGGACCGGATGAAGCCTCCTGCAAGAGATGTCACTTCAAGGGAAATGGTGTCGGGGCGGTCTCTATGATTCTGCCTGCCAAGAGCATTTTGTGCATGCCCTGTCATGCGGCCACCTTTTCTGTCGGGGACACCACAACGATCCTTTCCCTAATCGTATTTCTGGCAGGCATTGTCATGGTCCTATCCTACGTTCTATCCGGTTCTATGCCTGGAAAAACAGATGCAGGGCCTGTGAGTAACCTCTTCAAATTGTTATGGAATGTTGTCAAAACCGTTTTTTCTCAAAAGATATTTTCTATCATTAAGACCGTAATACTTGATGTCCTCCTTCAAAAAAGGCTCTACCATCAGTCAAGAAAGCGTTGGTTTATCCACGGTCTGATCTTCTATGCTTTCGTCTTCCGTTTTTCCTGGGGCGCTGTGGGCCTGATCGGTTCTCTTTGGAAACCGGAATGGTCTTCGATCTGGGCCATGCTGGATAAGAACCATCCGACTACTGCCTTTCTGTTTGACCTTACGGGAATCATGATTGTTATTGGTGTAATATTAGCGTTTATTCGTGAAAGACTTGCCCGGTTAGACCGGCCAAACGGTCTTCCCAAGAAAGATCGCGTGGCATTAGGCTTAATTGCCGCAATTGTGGTAATTGGGTTTATTTTGGAAGGAATGCGCATTGCCATGACCGGCATTCCGGCCAGTACCACCTATGCATTTATTGGCCATTGGATCAGCACCCTCTTCTCAGACCCATCCACAGTGACCTCTATTTATGGTTATGTCTGGTATCTCCACGCTATTCTTGCCGGGGCATTTGTTGCATATATACCCTTTAGCCGGTTGTTTCATATCATCTTGGCCCCGCTGGTGCTGGCTGGCAATGTTGTATCTGTGCATAAAGGTAGTAAAAAATAGTGTTTTGAAGGGCTATTGACGAAGGGGATGGGCTCTGATACAAAATCTCTTAACTCAAAGTGATTGGAGAAAAAAATAGTTGGAATTTACAACCATAAAAGGCTTCAAAGATATTTTGCCTGAAGAGGTGGTAACCTGGCAGAGACTTGAGTCAGAGGCAAGAAGGGTCTTTCAATCTTTTGGCTTCAAGGAGATCAGGCCCCCGCTCCTTGAAAGAACAGAGCTTTTCAGCCGAGGCATTGGGCAGGAAACAGATATTGTTTCAAAAGAGATGTATACTCTTAAGGACAGCAAGGGAGGCGGGCTTACAATGCGGCCAGAGGCTACGGCTTCCGTTGTCAGGGCCTATATCCAGAACAGACTCTATCAAAAGAATCCCATTCAAAAGCTATATACCATCGGGCCTATGTTCAGACATGAGAGACCTCAGAAGGGGAGATTCCGGCAATTTCATCAGATAAACGCGGAAATCTTTGGTGACCCCGGTTCCAGATCTGATGCGGATATTATCATCATGGCCATGTTTTTTTTGGAGACTATCGGGTTGTCTAATCTTGCTCTCCATATTAATTCCCTTGGGTGTCAAAAATGCAGGAGCGGCTTTAGAAATGAACTTAAGGATTATCTGGTTCAGAAAATTGATGTCCTTTGTGTCGACTGCAAGAGGCGGGCGGAGATCAACCCCTTAAGGGTTTTTGATTGCAAGGTGGAGGGTTGCAAGGAGGTGGTTTCGGGTGCTCCCTCTATCCTTGATTTTATCTGCAAAGACTGTCTAGAGCATTTTGAGTCTGTGCAGGGCTATCTTGAGAGTTCAGGTGTTCCTTTTATGTTAAACCACAAACTTGTCAGGGGCCTTGATTATTATGCCAGGACCACCTTCGAGATTCAAACAGATCGCCTTGGTGCACAAAACGCGGTGATGGGTGGTGGTCGCTATGACGGTCTGGTAAAACTCCTTGGAGGCCCGGATCACCCCGGCACTGGTTTTGCCATGGGAATAGAACGGCTGGTAACGCTTTTGGACGCGGGCGCGAAACAGGAAGTCAGGACACCGGATCTTTTTATAGCGGCACTGGGTGATACGGCCGAAAAGAAGGCCTTTAACTGGGTCAATGACCTGAGGAGAACAGGCATCTGGGCTGAGATGGAATATGGCTCAAAGGGACTCAAGGCCCAGATGAAGAGATCTGGACGCCTGGGCGCAAGGAACGTTCTTATTGTGGGAGATGATGAGTTGAATTCAGGGACTGGTATCCTGCGGGACATGGAGACAAAGGTTCAGGAGGAAGTAGGGCTCGAAAATATTGTCAACGAACTCAAAAAAATACTACTATAGATAAATGAAAGAAGACCAAGCTATACGCATCGACTCTTTGGGAGATTGGAAGCGGACCCATCACTGCGGAAGCCTCAGGCCATACAACGTGGACCAGGTGGCCGTGTTAATGGGGTGGGTAAATTCAAGGCGCGACCTTGGCAATTTGATTTTTATCGATCTACGCGACCGGGAGGGGATCACACAGATAGTCTTTGATCCCCAGTTTGATGAGGAAAGTCATGAAATGGCCCATGTCCTGAGAAACGAATGGGTCATTGCGGTTAAAGGCACTGTCTTACCTCGCCTAAAAGGGCAGGAAAATTTTATGTTGCCAACCGGATCCATTGAATTAAAAGTACGTGAACTGAAAATCCTCAACAGGACAGAGACCCCTCCCTTCCAGGTAGATGGAGCGGTGGATGCCTCAGAGACCCTGAGGCTGAAGTACCGGTATTTGGAACTGCGGAGACCCCAGGTGTTGAGTAACTTCCGCAAACGCCACTTGATCACCTCTTGCGTCAGGAGGTTT
>CP070700.1:262875-268021 GCA_020349865.1 Desulfobacteraceae bacterium | reverse complement strand
CCGCCCAATTTAGCGATGCACTTTTTAACTATGGCCAGCCCTATTCCCGTTCCTTTATATTCATCAGGGGTATGCAGCCTTTCAAACACACCGAAGATTTTGTCTTTGTACCGGGGTTTAATTCCTATGCCATTGTCTCGTACATAAAACTCACATTCATCATCAACCGCACGCCAACCGATTTCAATCAGCTTTTGGGAGGAATTGTTGAATTTAGCCGCATTGTCAATGAGGCAACGAAAGATCTGCCTAAGCAGAACCGGTTGTACTTCAATGGTTGGCCAGTCATCACCAAACACAACGTTTACCTCAGACGGCATTTGCATGAAGTCGATCAATTCCCCCAAAAAATTTCCCATATGAATTTTCTTTACGGCGACATCCTGCCCTTCGATTTGGGAGAGTGCCAGGAGGCCCTCGACCAGATCTCTCGCCTCTCGTACCGCACGGTCAAGTCCGTCCAGATACGCCTTATGGTCTTTGTTTAAAGTTTCTGTCAGATCTTCGCGTAAAAAATCGGCGTAATTGCGAATAGCACGCAAGGGTGCCCGAAGGTCGTATGACAATGCGCGACTATACTGAGAAAGTTCTTCATGTACTTGTCTAAGTTCAGCGACACGTAGTTGTAACTCAAGCTTGCTGGATGTGATATCCAAAAGTGAGGCAATGGATTTTTTGGTCCCGGAAATCAGTCCGACCTTACTTATCATGTCCCTTTCATTTCCCGATTTATCAATAAAGCCAAACTCGTATTCGGTCGGCAATCCCCCATTTTTTTCTTTTATCTCGATATGATGCGTCTTTACCCTTTCCGTGTCTTCCTTGGCAACAAATTCTTTCCAATCCTTTTTGTCTTCAAGCTCATGCCTTGAATATCCACTGAGTCGTTCAAATTCCTTGTTGACCATTGAAATTGTCATATTCTCTTCAATAATCACACTCGCAACCCCTGTATTATCAAACATACTGCGGTAATCTTCTCTTGACTCCTTAAGTGTTTCTTGTAGAAGCTTCAGTTCCGTAACATCCACTAAAGTTATAATTGCTCCACCAGAAAAGGGGGACATCTTTATGCGAAGAAATCTGCCATCATATTTCTGCTCAGGGAATTCTTTTGATACTCCCGTTTTCATACATTCAATCAATTCCGTTTGCATATTGACGCCGAGTTGTCCTCCATAATCCTTAAACATCACATCCCCGATATTCGGCGCTGCACCACTTGGACTTATTTTTGAGAGGTTGGAATCGATCACTCTCGCTTCCTGATCTACGATAATCGTTTCGATGGGATTGGTCTCGAACAATGCATGAGAACGCGTCTCACTTTCCTTGAGGGCCTCCTCCACACGCCTGCGCTTGTCGATGTCAGTAAAAAACGAGTAATAATGTTGTAGGACCCCTTTGCTGTCATAAATTGGGTGTTCGGTAACCTCAACAGGAACCCTGGAGCCATCTTTTCGGATGTATTCTTTTTCAAAGTGCTGCGGCTGTTTGGTTTGGAGGATCTTATCTTCTGCCTTCGCCATGACCTCATGCCATTCCTTAGGGGTCATATCCGTAAAGTACTTTACTTTGCGTAATTCTTCTTTACTGTAACCAGTAAGCTCACAATAGGCAGTATTGTATGTCATTATCCGGCCGTCAGGGTAACCTACGGCAAAGGGCTGCGAAGAACTTTCAAGCGCATGCGCCAGGACCCGCGCCTGTCTTTGGCTTTTTCGCATAGAATCTTCCGCCAGAACCCGTTCAGTGATATCTATTGACGTGATGATCGCGCCTTCGGAAAAAGGGGATATCCTAATCTGAAGAAACTTGCCATCATATCTTTGCTTGGGAAATTCCTTTGATTCACCTGATTTCATACATTGCTTAAGCTC
Organism: Desulfobacteraceae bacterium; assembly: GCA_020349865.1. Next base: position 266,141 of record CP070700.1, on the reverse strand, counting down.
TTTATGCATGTTGATTTCATGCTTCCCAGCAAAATCTTTGTACATAACGTCCCCGATATTCGGCACTCTGCCGCCCGATCTTTCTTTTGACAGGTTGGACCCGGTTACTTTTGCATCATGATCAACGATGATCGTCTCAATGGGATTGTTCTCAAATAATGCACGATAGCGTTCCTCAAGGGCAGATTGTCTTTGTTTCGCCAGTTTTTCAAGATCAATTTCCCTGCTCTCCGCAAGTGTCTCGTCCTCCTTTCGCTCTTCCTTTGACTCCTCCAATTCAGCAACACGCCGGCGAAGTTCATCCAATTCTTCTATGAGTTGGTCCTTGGTTTTGCCTTTATCTTGCATTTTTATTACTGACTCATAGGTAGATTTTCAGTTACTTATGGCCCATCCGGTTAATGAGTACGCCTCAACACAACACATGGTTGGCGGGGTTGAAGGTTTAAGCAGTCTTTTCGTAGTGACTGCTGGAAGGCTGAGAAGCCCGGAATCGAAGAAAAGACTGCTTGGACCTTCCCATCTGCCAACTTTTTATATGATCAGCTTCGCGGTACTCATTAACCGGATGAACCTTATTTAGGCACTGAGGCACAAGAAAAAGTCGTCAATAGTCAAGAATATATAAAAACAGAATCTTACATGGTTTTGCAAAATCCATGCGAAGCAAGGCATATTACTACATTTCTAAATATTTCAAATGCTTAGCGCTAATCTTGATCGCAGTTATCTATAAAAACGGTAAATTCATGCCAAGCGGTAGGAAGCTGAATTCCACTTTATGGTAGATTTTTTCATATTTATATAGCGAAAATGTGGAGCTGTGAAGGGAAAATCTTTCACAACTGGAGGTTACAGTGGAAAAAACTGTGAAATAATTGACGCAAAAATAGTTGACGTAGAAATAAATGACGTAGAAATAAATGACGTAGACTTGGCTTCCCTCTGGGAAAATCATAGCCGTATTCTGTGGGCAAGGATTTCTGCTGCTAAGTTGTTGCAATCATGCAAGAACCATTTATGAGAGCTTATTAAAGCAATGAAAGCCTCAAAGTGTTCAACCCGATTACGGTACCCCGCTGCTGAAGTGTATTGAGATCGCCACCCATCTTCCAGGAGAAGCTTCTTTCGATCCCCTCTCCTGCCACTGCAGTGCAACCTTTTACGCTATAGCTTTCTTCCCTTTTCACTGGAAAACCCAGGATAGCAAGACCAATTTGCTTTTGTTTCGCATTTTTCAGCGTTCGGGCAATTGCCATGGCAGTTTCGTCTACCTGCTCCATATTGTTGTAGTCCAACCATTGGGCCACGCGTTTTTTGTCAGTAATGACAGTGCATTTTGTAATGTGGCTTGAGGGAAAATGAGACAACCTTTGCGCGGCCAGCCCACCCGTAAAGGTCTCAAAAGTCGAAAGAATAAGGCCCTTTTTTGCCAGAAGACTGCCGATCACCCCTTCAAGGGTGTCCTTGTCCTGGCCAAAGATCCTGTTCCCCAGTCGGGATCGAATTTCTTTTTCTATGGGTCCTATGAGTGTTTGGGCCTCACTATCACTCCCGGCCCTTGCCGCGATTCGTATCTTGATTTCGCCCTGGGAGGCCAAAAGACCCACCTCAGGGTTTTGACCGGATCGTATGAGGTCGCCAATCAGTTGGTCTACCTTGCTTTCCCCAAGTCCTACTACTTTTAACACTCGGTAGATGAGTCTGTGCATGCTCATATCGAATCGTCGCTCAAGCCAATGGATGACCTCTGTCCTCAACAGGAACTTCAATTCTTTTGGCACCCCTGGAAGGCAAACGATGGGTTTCCCGCTGACCTCCGTAATAAATGCGGGGGCTGTGCCGACGGGGTTGGAGATAACATGGCTCCCCGATGGTACAAAGGCCTGCCGGCGATTGTTTTCTGGCATTTGATATCCAAATTGCCGAAAAATTCTCTCGATTTCCTCCATCAAATCCTGCCTGAACTCCAGTTCCAATCCTGCCGTCCGGGCAACGGCTTCCCGTGTCAAATCATCCAGGGTTGGTCCTAGTCCCCCCGTTGTCACGACCATACCACATCTTTTGACGGCACAGGCAAGGGTTTCAATAATTTCCTCCAGGTGATCGCCCACGGCAGTACGGAAACGAACGATCACACCTGCCCGACCCAGTTCCCGGGCCAGGTAGGTTGTGTTTGTGTCCACAATCTGGCCTAAAAGCAATTCAGTGCCGATGGTAATGATCTCACAGGTAGGTGAGCTATATGCCGAGCCCACTGCTATGGTATTGTGTTCGGAAAGTGGCATGGTGGGATGATCTTTTAATAGTACAGAGACTTGCGCTTTTTTTCTCGTCTTCCCAGGACGAGGCCGATAATCATGCCAATAAGTAAAACCGCGGCACCTGTAGCAAACCACCTGTTCCTCTGGGAAGACCTCAAGCGCTCATTGTCGGCAGTCAACGTTTGAGCTGTTTTCTGGATGGTTTCCAGTTTTGACCTTGTTGTATCATACTCTTTTTTGAGGTTTAAATAATCGGTGGCACCCTGCTTTAGTGACTCATATTCGGTTTGCAGTTTTTTAAGGGCTTCGGAGTTCTTTTTGAGTTCCCCGGTGAGTTCCTGTTCTCGACCGGCTGCTTCCCCCTGCTCACTCTGTATAAGGGTCAGTTTATCTTTAATGCGACTGTTTTCGGCTTTAAGATTACCTGCCTGCAGTTCCCAAGGCAGGCGGTCAATCAAATATCGACTCAGAACCCATCCATCCAGAGTTCCCTGCCCCCGGTCTAAGAGGCGAATATGGGTCCAATTATCCTGAGAATCCAGGACTTCAACTGCCTCGCCCGAAGTGGGCATTGCAATGACTTTGTTCTCGCTACTGGGGCCAGTCCGCAGCGTAATTTTGAAAGAATCGGTTATGTAAGCCCTTTCGGCCCAACTCCATTGTCCCATCAAGCACAATCCCAAAGTGATAATCAGAATCAATCGAAACTTTTTCATATCTTTCTTGCCCTTGTTTTGGTTATCAACATTACTTCATTTATTGTAACAGTTAAGCGCTTTTTAAAAAACATTATTGTATTATCGGGCCGCGGATATCTCTTTCAGAAGGGCCGCAACACAAATTCTTGAAAGCTCGTCGAACGCCCCCTTAGCCTTGTACAGGGGCGTGGAGCAGGCAGAGAGGACTACTGTTATAAAGGAGTCTGTCTTATGGGGCTGTCCTGGGTAGAGTTTTAAGGCCAATCTGCCGTTCAATGGAATGATGCAGTTTTTTGCAGCCCTT
>CP070700.1:260180-262775 GCA_020349865.1 Desulfobacteraceae bacterium | reverse complement strand
GATTCCTGCAAGGCCTCCACGCCGCGCTTGTGCTCGGTGACGTCCAAAAAAGATGCCACAGTCTTTTTTGTTCCAGGAATCACGGCGACTGTTACAAGAATGTCTTTAACAGCACCCTTTTTGTCAGTGAACTTGAACTCATAATTCTTCGCGGCAGCATTTGAATCGATTCTGCGTAAGTTATGATACTCTTTCATTCTCTTCAAATCGTCTTCTTGCGCAACGAAGTCTGTCCAACTCTTCTTGCCTTCCACTTCCCCTTTGGAGTAACCAGAGAGTTTTTCAAACTCCCTGTTTGCCAACCATATAGTCTTGTCTTCATTGACTATGACCTTCGCGGTTCCGGTAGCTTCAAAAATCGTTTGGTATTTAATCTCTGACTCCCTCAGCGCATCCTCCGCCTGCTTGTGTTCTTCCTCCAGTTCCAAGCTATTCAGGGCGAAAGCGATGTCGCCGGCTACCTGTTTGAACAAGGCTCGTTCTTCCTTATCCGAGAGGAAATCTTTGGGGATGGAGACAGTCAACAGGCCGTAGAGCTTTCCACCGTATTCCAGCCGCACAGTCATCGCCCCCCTGCCACTATACATAGCTGATAGGGGACAATCAACGCAGGTGGAGAACGGATCTTTGGTTACCAAAACGTCTGATTGCGACAGTACTTTCCGACCGCAATCAGTTAACTTGCCGCGCTTCATCTGCTCGGCCATCGGCAAGAAATTCATGCCCAAACCGGCCTCAGCAGTTGTCACAAGCCTTCTGGACCCATCCAACAGAGCAATCCAGGTGTTATAATAACCGCGAGTCTCGGTGAGGGTGCCGCAGGCCTCTTTAATCAGCCTGTGGCGGTCCTTCTGTTTGGTGATGAGTTTGTTGATGTTTCGGATGGCACGCAGCACAAGATTGAGGTGCGCTATCCTCTCCTCTGCCCGCTTGTGCTCGGTTTCTAATTTTTCCAATTCGGCAATCCGCTGGCCTGATACCTCCAATTCTTTTATGAGTTGGTCTTTTGTCTTTTTTTCATCTTTCACTTTGTGTATCTCCAAAACACTTCTCAATATTTCAAGCGCACGAGATTTTCTAGATTAAGAGGCAGAACCTGTCAGATTAGACCAAACCTTGAATAAAAGAACAGATCAAATCCCGATTATCACAAACACGGGTTCAGCATGAAGTGCAACACTCTCGAATTAGTACTTCTGATGAAGTAAAGAGTATAAACATTTCCTTGGTCTATTATCAAGCAAGAATTCACCACATTCTCAGATACGCTCAAATGAGCAGAATTAGTTTTCTTAGAGAAAAAGCGACGAATAAGACCGGATAGTATTCTCTATAGGAGCGTTTTTCCACCTATGATAAACACTGCTTTTGGTGACAACTAATCCCATAGAAAGGGATCGTGGTTTAATCAAAATCTTTTAGGCCTTAACTTTTGAGCCTTACCAAAACATTAAAAATCATCAGTTCCCGCAGTGCCATAGGATGGTATTCGTAATAGAGCAGTTGCCTTGGGAGAAGAGAGGAGATTTTGACATGTGTCGAATCCATTTTATCAGACCTAGGTTTTGATCTTGATGGTCTAAAAAGGCGAGGAGAAGATCGATTTCTTAAGTATGTGAACCGAGTGCCTTGACTATGTATCTTTAAGTCTACATACTAACCCCACCCAAAATAAATAATGTTTTACCAAAAAATACAGGGTTCACCTTAAGAAATATCTTGACTGTAAGAGTGGATTGTAATATAGCCTAAATTTGTCAAAGATCCTCAATGCCTAATGGGGCGAAAGGAGGTGATGGAACGTTAAGGCAGAGAGAGGAGGTGCTGAAGCGAAAGCCATTAAGGTTTTGATTTAGCGTCACATCATTTAGCCAATTGAAAGGAGGGTTAAGCACATGAAAAAGAGATTAATACTGAAGCTTGGCCTGGCTGTGGTCTTGGTCCTGGCCTTTGCTGCGATCAGTTTCGCCGCATTCACCACCCCGATGAGGAAGGGAGATGTGGTGGATATGAGCGTGACAGATGCCATGGACAAACCCTGCTGGTGGCCGTTTGTGGTTATTCCTTACGTGGTAGCTGACTACAACAAGCATGACGGTTGGCGCGGTCCCTACTGGACAAGAGTTCACATGATCGACTCCCATGCGGGTACTCACTACGATTCCCCGCAGCATTTCGTACCGCCCCCGGGGTTCGACAATGAGACCTATGTTCCCGCCACCAAAGAGATCCTGGCTGCCTACGAGGCCAAATATGGCAGACGGGCGTACACTGCGATATGCAATGAAAAGGTGCCCGCAGCCCAGTTTGTCGGCCCACTGCGAGTGGTGGATGTGACCCATCTGGTGGGGACCATCCCCAAATCAAAGTGGCCAGCCGGACCGGACATCACCGTGGCGGACATCAAGAAGTATGAGTCCAGGTATGGGCCCATCAAGGCCGGGGATGTGGTGGCCTTCATGTGCAAGCATAGTGATAGGTATTACAAGCCCTTCCCCGAGGGCAACAAGTGCGTCTATGATCCCCTGACCGGAAAGGGCGAGGGCTGGCCCACACCCACCCCGGAATGCGTCTTTTACCTGGACAGCAAGGGTG
>CP070700.1:256542-260080 GCA_020349865.1 Desulfobacteraceae bacterium | reverse complement strand
TTATCAAGACTGTGAATGGCTGCCCCTATTTTACCTTGCTCTCCATGGAAATCCGTTCTCTCGGGTGGGGTGAATCCCATCTGGAAGTGGCAGTTCAGGAAAAGCATCTTCAGCCTTATGGGATGGCGCACGGAGGTGTTTGCGCTTCTCTCGTAGACGCGGCAGCATTCTGGGCAGTCTACACCCAGACTACTGAGGATATAGGATTAACCACCGTAGAAATAAAGCTAAATTACCTCGCCCCTGTTTCAGGTGGCCATCTGATTGCCAGGGGAAAAACCATCAGGGTTGGAAAGACCATCTGTCTGGGTGAAGCATCGGTCGAAGATGATAAAGGAAATCTTGTGGCCCACGGCACTTCAACAATGATGGTCCTCGATTCACTAAAGATGCAAGGCCAATCTGAATTCCCGCCAAAATTCCTGGACTAATCATGATGCATAGGAAATTACCGCGGTTTCATGTTAACGCTTTTCTTATAATATTACACATCATCGGTTTGGGGAAATGGTTAATTGGGACAGGACAATAATGAAGAAATAAACGGGAAGGGCAAAGAGCTCCTCTTTTCTCTTGGCATAGGGGTGGTGGTGATTGATCTGGAAAATCAAATTACCTTTATGAACCCTTTTGCCGAAAAGATGTTGGCCCGGGTACAAGACCATGTTATCGGCTTGGACGTGCTGGAATGACATTTGCCGGAACATCGGGAAAGTGTAAATAGTTTGATAAAGCAGACACTCAAAAGCGGAGATCGGTCCCTGCCTATGGTAAAGATTGTTGACGGTCCAACTACACTCCTTTCGGTAAGACTAAGTCCTCTTTTAGACTCAAGAGATCAGCGAATCGGGGTAGTGCTGGTGATTAATGATCTCACCAGTGAAACGGTGGTTGCCCAAAAGGAAACTTCACCAGCACACTTAATGAAGCTCCCTATCTTTGAAAAAGGCAAAATTCTTCTATTAGATGTGGATAGGATTGTTTTCTTAAAAAGTGTCAGAAATTATACATCGGTGCATACTTACGATAAGGAATTCTTGAGTAACTTACCTTTAGGTGAACTGGAAAAGCGTTTTGAGAAAAAACTGTTCTTTCTAGTACATTGAAGTTTTATGGTCAATCTTTCTAAGATTGAAGAACTCTCCTCAATTCGCAGTGGCCGGTATCATATCAGGGTAAACAATAAGGAAAACAAAGTAATCCCGGTCAGTAGAAAAGGGGCTGAAAAACTGCGAAAAATCCTGAGATTCTGATCACCCCAATCTCCCTTATCCTCCTTAAATTACCCCTAACGTTGGTGCGCCGGTAAAACCGGCGGAAAGTAGTGAATGAAAGTTTCATACGGTGAAGATTTAGCGAATCACATCGACCCCGAGTCATGCGTTTATATTCGTAAGGATATAGACGAAGCGTTGACAGGGGAAAGTGCGGGCCAGGTATTGAGCCGCGAAAGAGGGTTTGCTCCGGGGTGCCGACGACGTCAACTTGATCGGAAGGCAACACGGAACATATCGATATCGCAAGAGATGTTTCGGCCCCGCGTGGTCGTAGACCCTGTGCACGCATGGAAGCTTTCCGTACGGGAACCGGGAGGTCCTGTGTCTGGTCGTAGTGGATGGAGCTGCGGCCCGCGTTGTGAATCCCAAGGGAGTACGACAGCGATGAACGGACACAGGAAGTCGGACAGGCCCATAGGTACCAAGGAAGCAGTCGAACAAAAGCGGGTGGGATTCCCGGTGGCGGAGGCTGCGGAGGAAAGGGGCCTGACCAAGGGGAATCTGTTCCAACAAAACAAGTTCTGGACTCAGCGCCAGGGAAGGAGTGGCTGTGAAGGCTTGCTCTGATGGCTTGCCAAATGCGAGGGAACGGATACGACATGCAGCATGTCGGGATAAAAGGTTGCGGTTTACCACGCTCTGGCATCATGTTTATAACATCGATCACCTCCGAAAGGGCTACTTCAGTCTCAAGCGCAATGCAGCGCCGGGAGTGGACGGTGAGACATGGCGGCACTATGGTGAGAACCTGGAAGAGAATCTCCGGGATCTTTCTGACAGGCTGAAACGCGGAGCGTATCGAGCAAAGCCGGTCAAAAGAGCGTTCGTTCCCAAACCCGATGGCCGACAGCGGCCACTGGGAGTAACCACGTTGGAGGATAAGATTGTCCAACGTACTATGGTTGAAGTATTGAACGCGATCTATGAGGCTGACTTTGTCGGTTTTCTTATGGCTTCCGCCCCGGGCGCAGTCCCATAAGCGCTAAGTTATTTAATGTCATTATTCAAAGTAATAATACCGTGATAACTGAGAGTTCTGTCTGCGAGGACGTTCAGCAAGTAATCTCGCAATAGCATTCCAGGCTGCAATCATATCTTCAAGTGTGAGGTGTGGCTCAATTGCGCGTTTCAGTTGACTGTAAGCAAAATTGAACTCACGCCAAGCACTCTGAGGTTGGGTGTTCTTCCAGGATATATCCCCAGGGGGAAACAGAAGAAGCGTATTCTATGAGTTTATTGGTCAAAAGAGCTACAAATAGCTTCCCATATAGCCACGCTTTGGAGCTATCATCACTGTGTTTGGGTAGGTGTCCGAGTTGCGCAATCGACTTGAATCTTTTGAAAATCAGCTCCACTTGCCATCTGGCTCGATACCAGTTGAGGATCTCAATATCTGAAAAGGAGTCTTCAGGATAGGTTGCAAAAACGATGACGTATTTCGCATATTCCAGGGTCTCTGGCCTTGTTGACTGACCACTCTTTTGAGCGCTCCTCTTAACTTTTTTGTGGGCCAGCTTTATCGCTTCCTCAGTCTTGCGGATTACACAAACTCTTCCTTTAACAATTGCCCCACTGCGTCCAGGGATCAAGACGAACCACGATTTCACGGTTCCTGCTCTCTTGATGGCAGTCACTTTCTCAAGCAGTGAAAACTGCCGTCCTTTCAAATTGATCATGGGAAGATTATGCGGGTTCACTCTGAGAATCACGTACGCCTTCTTTGATGCTACATGGTGGATCCCGGAAGGGGTCGAATAACCCGCGTCGGCGATGATATAATCCCCTTTTTTGATGGAATACTGAAAAAAAGACTCACCGGTCCCCTTGCCCTTTGTTGCGGTAAGCTTGAAGAAGTCGCATGCCAGAGATGGGATTTGAACACTGTAATGAATACGCCATAGGCTACCCGTCTTGCCCGGCTCTTTCACGTTCGTGGCATCGAAAAGTCTTGCCTGAAAATCGCTTTGGTTAGATAGGGCTATTCCTTGGGCTTCGAATAATGCGACACACATGCTGTGAAGCCAATCTTTTGCTTTTTTGAGCCGCCCAAGTAAAGCAACATCAGAAATGTCAGCCAAGCCAGATAGCTTAGCCCTGGCCGCTGTTTCTCTCATTGAATATCCGCATGCGATGTGGATAAGAAGCGTTCTCATATAGCTCTCGACGTCTTTGTATTTGCGTAATCCTTTGAGTGAATCGGTCTCTGATGCCAATTCAGCCCAATTGTTTGGGAAAAATGATAACAAAATCGGCCAATCTTC
>CP070700.1:241337-256442 GCA_020349865.1 Desulfobacteraceae bacterium | reverse complement strand
TATTTTGCTTTGGTAGTGGTCTCTGGAAAGGTCCGATAGGAAGGGATGAATATAATATTGCCGGTGGCTTCATGGGGATGCCGCTTGAGATAGTCAAGTGTGAGACCGTTGATTTAGAGGTCCCTGCGAATGCGGAAATAGTATTGGAAGGGAAAATACTCTGTAATGCCCGAAAAGATGAAGGGCCTTTTGGTGAATTTACCGGATACAGTTCAAAGAATTCCACGCGCCACGTGATCGAAGTGACCGCTTTAACGAGAAGGAAGGATGCTATTTATAACGAAATTGTGCCAGGAATGTCAACGGAACATACTCTTCTTCTAGGCATTCCGCAGGAGATTCGGATTCTCGAACGCCTGAAGGAAATAAATCCAAGTGTGAAAGCGGTAGCATACCCTGTCTCAGGGGTTTGTCGGCTTCACTGTTATATTTCGATCAAGAAAACTGCTGATGGACAACCCGTCAACTGCATATTTGCGGCTTTTGCAGAAGATCCCAGTCTGAAGCTTGTCATTGTTGTTGACGACGATATTGATGTTTACAATGAGAGAGAAGTACTGTGGGCTTTGGCAACTCGATTCCAAGCTGATAAAGATGTCTTTTTGGCTTCACGATGCATGGGGGCGCTTTTGGATCCTTCGGCAAGTGCTGGTCTTACGGCAAAGATGGGTATTGACGCTACCCGACCTTCAAGTAACTGGAACGCAGTACGATGCATTATTCCAGAGGAGATTTCTGAGGCCGTACGGCAAAAGCTTGGGCTTTAGGTACTCATTGCAGGCTAGGAATAGGGCATTACGGCGATTATATTATGGATTTAAAGACTCTGAGGAGGTAGATGATGGTTGGAGGATATGCGGGAAGAATAGGTTTTGTCGAGCTGACAAGTGGAAAGATCAGTGAAGAAAAACTTGATGAGGATCTGGTGCGGAGTTTCATAGGAGGGTATGGGCTTGGCGTTCGTATCCTGTCTGAACGTCAAAAACCAGGGATTGATGCTTTAGGCCCTGAGAGTATCCTTGGCTTTACGACGGGCCCCCTAACGGGGACAATGACGCCGTCGACCGGCAGATATACGGTTGTGTGCAAATCGCCTCTCACAGGAGGCTGGGGGGATGCTAATTCGGGTGGGTACTTTGGCAGGGAGTTGAAGTATGCCGGATGGGATGCCATCTTCGTCTCAGGTATCGCTACTTCTCCAAAATATCTTCTGGTGACCAACGACGGTCTTGAGTTGAAAGACGGCAGTCACCTATGGGGTCGCGATACGATTAATACCGAGGAAATGCTTAGGAGGGAACTGGGTGTCCAAAAAATGCGGGTTGCTTCAATTGGCCCAGCTTCTGAAAGGATGTCTCTGATCAGCGGAATTGTAAATGATAAAGGCCGTGTGGCTGCGCGGTCAGGTGTCGGAGCAGTTATGGGCTCCAAAAGACTCAAAGCGGTAGTTGTGCATGGGAACAGGAAGGTTCCTGTTATTAACAGAGACCGTCTCAGTCGCCTCAGTAAAACCTTTATCAAAGAAATTAGTGATTTGAAGGGTTTTCCTCAACTTATCATGGATTTTGGAACCTGTGGAATGACCGAAAGCCTGGTTTTTACGGGAGCGACCCCTGTCAAAAACTGGCTTCTATCAGGAGAAAAGGCTTTTCCCACATCGAGCAAGCTATCGGATACAGCGGTTACTCAATACCAAACAAAAAGATACGGTTGTGCCAACTGCCCAATTGCATGTGGTGGAGTCTGTCGGGTTCCAGAAGGGCCCTATCCGTTGCAGGAAGTAAAAAAACCTGAGTATGAAACCCTGGCTGCTTTTGGCACCATGTGTATGAATGATGACTTATTATCCATATTCAAAATGAATGATATGTGCAACCGCAGCGGCATAGATAGTATTTCAGCAGGTAGCGTCCTGGCGTTTGCTATGGAGTGTTTTGAGAAGGGGATAATTAATACAGGAGATACTGACGGAATCAATCTCACATGGGGAAACTCTCAAGCCATGATTATGGTTCTCGATAAGATTATTCGTCGTGAAGGGTTTGGTGATGTCTTGGCAGATGGGGTTAAGGTGGCTGCTGAAAGGATAGGAGGAGGGGCTGAAGAGTGTGCAATACATGTCGGAGGGCAGGAACCTGGATTGCATAATCCTTTGCTAAAGCCCAGCCGAGGCACCGGATTCGTCTGTGATCCCACACCCGGGCGACACACAGCTGCACCGATGACTCGGATCGATGAAGGTTCGCCAGTTATTGCACCATACCCCGAACTGAAATTTAATAACTATAAATGCTATGAATACAAAAAAAAGGGGCCGGCCAGTGCTACTACTTCTTGCTATTGGCAGGTGGGTACTTGTGCCGGAACATGCCTCCTTCCTGTTATGTTTTTTGGAAACTACCCCTTGTTGGATTTCCTAAACGCGGCTACCGGGTGGGATATGGATATGGGCGAGGTCTTGGAGACAGGGGCTCGAATTCAATCAACCAGGCAAGCATTTAGTATCAGAGAAGGCATTAAACCGTCAGATATCTCTCTACCAGATCGGTTGGTGGGAAAACCTCCTCAAGACGAGGGACCTCTTTCCGGCAAAACCATTGACATCAATAGTCTCGTCACTGAATATTGGAAGGCTATGGGATGGGATCCGGAGACGGGGAACCCAACTCAGCCTGTTTATTAAATATGCTTACAAAATCATTCAGGAAGGACTACCCCGTTTTCTCCTCGCTGGTGGAAGATTTGCTCACAAAGTTCAGCGAGGTGGGTTCGAACTTTCAAATGGTCGTAGATTTGGACCAAAGAGGGCTCGATCAACTTACCATTAATATGGAAGTCACCGTGAGAAAGATGCTTTCAGAAAAGGAGAGCAGTAATCATTTCACCAAAAAGGTAAGGGAAAATTTGAAATCGGTGTTGGGCGTTACGCCCAAAGAGATCAACCTCATGGAACCCGATAGCTTGCCGCGGGCAGCGGATAGCCAATTCACAACAGCTTCACACCGTGTGGTGGATAAAAGAGATATCTACAAAGTTCAATGAAGCGCTGATGAGCTATCTGAGAGACAATTGGTTTTTAGAATGCGAGAGACAGATACAAGAAGCATACATAGAAGAAATAGAAAAGAAGCTTAATGACATAGATATTAAGAAGGCGTGTTTGCTATTGGCCGGTTTTATCGATTCATCTGACAATAATAACGGGTATCCCCATGTTATTCGCCCGAAAACGAGGTCCACCGCGACAGAGGAACGGGCCGTATCCATCTCGTGATGGATGCAAAATATTAACCTTTTTATGAATGGAGGGTATGGAAAATGATTAATAAAAAGAGACTGAGTAGTTTAGGGAGCTGTTGCATAATTTTTTTAATCGGATTTATGCTTGTAGCTGTATTCTCAACGCAAGCGATAGCTGAGGAGAAATACAATTTTAGAATGCAGACACTTCACTCAGCACCCCTTTTCATGAAACATAATGCCATTTTTGTCGAAAAAGTTCGGACCGCCACAGGCGGGCGAATCAATATTGAAATGTTTCCATCCGGTTCTCTGGTACCAACTCAGGAAATGGCCCAAGCCGTGGGGGAAGGAACATTAGACATGGCCTTCACTTACGGAGGTTATCATTCAGGACTGATAGATGTTGGTAACATAGAAAGTGGCCTCCCAATGGCTTGGGGAAATGCGGATGAAGTTTTCAATTTTCATTTTGTGTACGGATTTCAGGATATAGCCCGGGAGGCTTACGATGAGATTGGTGTTTATTGGATGACGCCCGTGTTCGAAGAGCCCTTCCTTTTAATTTCGAAAAAGCCTGTAACCAGCATTGAAGAAATGAAAAATATTAAAATACGGTGTACTGCTCCAAATGCGGCTATCTTAAGCCAATTTGGCATTTCGACAATCTATTTGCCCTCCGAGGAATTCTATACATCTATGGCAACAGGCGTGATCGATGCAATAATCTACGGCGGTGAGGACGCTTATGCAGGGCTGAAATTGTATGAGCAAGCAAAATACATTACTGATCCTAAGATATTAAGACCCATGACAAGTGCCATAATTATTAACAAGAAAAAGTGGAATTCACTGCCAAAAGATCTTCAAGAGGCTCTTTTCATAACCACAAGAGAGCACTACATCGTTCATTGGTATAAGTTCCGTATTGACGCGAATCGGGAAGCCGCAAAATACTTTGAACATAAAATGTTCAAGGAAGAGGACGTTAAGAAATTAACCACGGCCGCTCAGAAGGTATGGGATAAAGAGGCAGCCAAATCACCCCGGTGTAAAAAAGCCATCGATTTGCTGAAGCAATTAGCAAAGGATACAGGACGCTTGTAGAAACCTTCACGATCCCTTTCCCCTGTGCAAAATTTTGACTAAAATATAGTATATGAGGAAAGGGATCCTAAAGTCATTGGGGTGTACAATGATCGAGAAACTGATCCAATACATTGAGTTGTTAAGCAAATGGTCAGGGAAGACCTTCTCTTGGATGATATTAGGGATCATAGGGGCTATTGGCTACGAAGTCGTTTCGAGGTATTTCTTTAATAAGCCCACTGCGTGGGCTCATGAATTATCTACAATGCTTTTCGGTTCATACTGTATTTTAGTAGGTGCCTATACTCATCTGAACAACGGGCATGTTCGGATGGATGCCCTGTATCGAAGACTCTCCCCCAAAACGCAGTCAAAATTCGATTTTTTTACGGGCATACCTGCGCTTTGCTTTTTGATCATCTTTTTTATTATCGTAACAAAGTTTGCGATAAAGTCCTGGAAGATTAGAGAATTTTCATCCATGACCTCATGGGCCCCTCCTTTATATCCTCTTAAGATGGCCATTGCAGTAGGAGTGTTGTTATTAATATTTCAGCAGTTAGCGTTGATGATCCGAAGTTTTTTCATGATAACAGGGAAAGAAGACTTATTGAAAAAAACTTCATCGAATAATGAAGGAGACCATTCCAATGTCAGCCATTGATCCAATTCTACTGACCGCTTTGATGTTTGGCGCGATGATGCTGCTGATGTTAGTTGGAATGCCGTTGACTTTTGCGCTGGGCGTAGTTTCTATAGGCATCGTTGCTATTTTGTGGGGCCCCGGAGGCCTTTCCATGATTTACTATGGTACATTTGGCGTAACCTATTCATTTGCTTTATCCGCAATTGCTCCGTTCATATTCATGGGAATTGTATTGCAAGAGTCAGGCATAGGTGAAGAAGCATTCGATATGATTTATCGGATCATGGGCGGTATTCCAGGCGGGCTGGCCATAGGCGTCGTATTTGTTTGTGCGTTAATTGCGGCAATGGTGGGACAAACAGGACCGGCAACCCTTACGATGGCGCTCATAGCGCTACCGGCTTTGATGAAAAGGGGTTATGACAAAAGGATGGTAACGGGAGTGATTCAAGCTGGCGGCGCGTTGGGAATCCTCATCCCTCCAAGTGTGACGATGATCATTATTTCTTTTTTGTCCCGTCAGTCTCCGGGAAAAATGTTTGCCGCCGGCATATTTCCCGGGCTCTTGCTCGTCGTTTTATTTTCCCTCTACATTTACATACGGTGCCTCTTACAGCCACAGATGGGACCGCCTGTTCCCCCAGAAGAGAGGTGCAACTGGCTTGAAAAACTAAAATCCATGAAGTCTTTAATCCTCCCAAGTTTTCTGATCTTCCTGGTCCTGGGGTTGATCATATTTGGTGTCACCTCACCAACTGAGGCAGCAGGTGTGGGCGCCATTGGTTCCCTCTTATGTGTCTACCTACATCGCAACCTCACATGGAAAATTCTTAAGGAATCCGTATTTACAACGGGCAGAATCATGGGCACCATTATGTGGATCATCATTCCGGCAGTTGCCTTCAGCAAGATCTATCACGGCCTGGGAGCGCATGTCATGCTCAAGAATTTCATTGAACATTTTGGCATAGGGCCTTATGGCGTGATTATCATGATGATGGCGAGCTATTTTATTCTGGGTATGTTTCTTGAGACCGCAGCAATCACCTTTCTCACCATTCCCCTGTATGTTCCTATCATCACGCAACTCGGTTTTGACCCCATATGGTTTGGTATCCTCTATATCATGTGCCAGGAGTCAGCCTATCTTACACCTCCTTACGGCTTTAATCTTTTTTATATGAAGGCCGTAGCCCCGCCTGAGATAACCATAGAAGATATTTATCTTTCCATTGTTCCTTTCGTGGGGCTTCAAATCATTGCTCTAATTTTCGTCATCATTTTTCCACAGATTGCACTCTGGCTTCCCAGTGTGATGTTTAGATAGGTTAAATGAGACCCATAAATCAAAGGGTGCCATATTTTTTTTGGGGATTTCCAAAGACAAATTCCCAGGCTTACAGAGCCCGGAGATCAAAAGAAGTTTTCTGCTTTTTCATAAGCAGATCGATTTGCGGTTCAAAGAAAACGACAAAAAATTATTAATCACCTACCACCCGCATAGCGGGTGGTTTGAGGAAGCCCCCTCGAAGGAGGCATTGTCGCAGGGAAAGCCCCTAAAGGGGCTAATTGATCTACTATTTATCGATGTCGTCTTGTTCTTGGATGTATTTCTTTGTTGTCTTTTCATCCAATCCTACTGTGCTCACACAATAATCCGTAGCCCAAAAACTCAACCCAGTCATTCTCTTTGTTCCTAGCAGCTTACGATGTACGTTTCTGGTTCCAACGCAATATTCTTCATTATTGGACCAATCCAATTTTGATCAATTCTATTTAACTTCAATAAAGGTATGGATCTGTGGTGGTTCACCTATTGTAAAAGAAACCAAAAGGGAAATATTAAAACGATTTCCAGGTAAACTTATTGAACTTTGGGGAATGACCGAAGGTCCAGCAACTTCACTCCAACCAGAATTCATGGAAAGTAAGATGGATTTTGTAGGGCTACCACCAATGGGGTGGGATGTCCGCATAATTAACGATGATGGGCGAGAATTACTTTGGTGTGAAATAGGCGTGATTGTGGGACGGAGTCCATATTTAATGCCTGAGTATTACAAGCAACCTAAAAGAACTGTAGAAGCAATTTGGTTGGACGAACGAGGGGTGACCTACATTAAGACTGGTGATGTTGGCAAAATCGACAAGGATGAATTTCTTTATATATTAGACCCAAAAAAAGATATGATCGTTTCTGGTGGAATCAATATCTTCGCGAGTGATATTGAAGAAGTTATAGTTAAACATTTTCTTACTTTTATTACCAACCAATCAGGCTCACCCTTGATTTTACTTGTATGTGCCATAGGATATGGCTGTATCAATCATGGCTTCAATATTTTCGGGCTTGGCGTTTACGGGGACTTCGCAACCAGAACTCAAAATGAAACCACCACCGCAGGCACAGTCGTCAATCAATTGTTTACAATAATCTCTGATCTTATCATCCGTGCCAAAAGCCAGATCCTGTGGCGGAACATTTCCCTTAAGGCAAAGCATATTGCCTAATATCTTTTTTGCGTCTTTCATGTCTGAGAACTCAAGCTCCATGATAATTCTTTTTTCAGGAAGGTCCTGAAAGAAATGGTAGAAGGGTTTCCATTTGCCATCGAGATGCAGTATGACGGTGCAATCATCTTTTAAAAACTCAACGATCATTTTTTTCATCCATGGCCAGCACAGACGCTCAAACATCTGGGGAGAAATAAAATTAGCTGCAAAATTTTGTATGCTAATTCGATAAAAATGTTCCCTCTTTTTTTCTCTGGCCTGCCACTTGTTTAGGGCAATTATGCCCGGAGTCATGGCCTCATTGACCGCTATAATCTTTTCCGGGTACTCCGCCAGATCCAGAAAGCCCTCCGATCCACGTGCGTAAATTAGCAGATCGGCAGGAATGGTTGCCATGGGGCCGGTTGCAAGATTGACAACATCTTCTTGTTCCCATAATTTCAGCCAGTTTTTATGGCATTGTGCTTCTTCAAAGTAAGCGGCCCGGATTTTTTCCACATTTATTCTTTCCGGTTCAATGAGATACGTGAATCCTTCTTCCAGTATCTTATCGTAAATTTCAGGGCTGTGTTTGCCGCCTCTTTCAACAAATTGTGGAAGCTCACCTGGCGGAAACGCCCAATCAAAATATAAGGTGCTATAAGCGGAGGGGAAAACTCCAGTATAAGCAAAGCGCATTGACATGATATGAAGAGCGTCAATTTCCTTGTTATATCTTTCGTATGTTTCAAAAAGCGCTTTGTGCGATTTGTCTACGCTCCAGCCAAACTCCGACGGTGACATCCCGGCAAGTGTGCCTGCAAAATATACAAAATAAGGCGCCACCGGTACACGGTCCGGTTCCTGAAGATTAACAGCTGTCCAAAATCGTTCTTTAGATGTCATCAGCATTTGCTGATTCCTGCTTTTGTTTTAAGAAAATCAATATTTTTTCAATTGAAAATTCCGATGGGGACTGTCCATGGGGTTCCGGGTAGCCTTTTTTGCCCCAAAGTAAAAAATTGATCGCTTCTTTATATTCCTGTTCATCACGCATGGCTTTATTTCCTCGATTAGTCATTTTTGGAACACAGCTCTTTCAAGCCGAATACGCTGGGTCGGATCCGCCCGGCAAAATTAAATATATAAACATTCAACTAGCCCCTGAGGTATCCTTGTTGTTTGACCGCTGTCTGAATTGATAGCGGCAAAAATCCCGTTTCGCTTTTAATCATCAATGAGCCGGTCTACTTTTGCGAGCATATCGGCCACATCTGCCAATCCGATTTTTTCAAGCCCTTTACGGGTTTGCCAGCTTGTAGTCTTATCCCAGCTATGCAATTTATAATGAGCGTCAAGCATCTGCTCCCAGACTTTATGATTGATTCGTTCTCCCCGGTAGGGTCCTGATTTCACCGACTCGTTGTAATAGCGATGGCACGGGTAATCGTCTTGTCGATTGAAACCGGCGTGGATGGTGTTAAATGCCTTTTCCAAATTGTGGGCCTGTAAGCCGATGTAAAGTAACTGGTCTTTAGATTTCGTTTTACCGGTGGCTCGGGATTGGAGCGCAACCCAGTCATCAAAATCCAGCCCGTATACATAACTGCAGTAACCAAGAATATCCTGAACCGCTTTAAGTTGCTGGCCCATGTATATCTTCTCAGGTACTTCTTCATAGGAATTTACCGGTTTGTCGCCGCCAAGCCAGAAACCACCCAAACTCCCGCGCAAATGCCTGCCTCCAACGGGTGATAGGATAACTCCGAATCCCCAGCCCTTATTTACGCGAACTCCATCCAGTGAATCCTGACCCTTCACATGGATAACAAATTTCCACGAGTCTTTCCCCAGTTTTTCTGCTGCCCGAACAGCACCGTCGGCAAGGAAATCCCCAAAACCTTCCCTGTAGGCCAATTTTCTCAGCATTTCTATCATTGCCTCGAAGTTACCCCAGACAAGTTCAAGGCCGTCAGTATCTTCTTTTGTAATAAGACATTTCTCATAACACTCGAAAGCCCAGGATATGGCTTGAGCTGCATCATCTATGTCTAAGCCTAACTGATTGGACAAAAAGTGCGTGTAGATTGCTGATTCCAGGTGGCTGTTATCAAATTTTGTGCAAAAGGAATTCACGGAATTATTCCACCATCCCTCCCCCTTAACTTCATATGGTTCTTCATCAATCTCCAGCCAGGGTTTGCAGGAAATGGGACAGCTGAAACATGCTACTGTGCCTTTCCGGTATGACTCAAAAACCGATTCACATATTTTTTCGATCTTTTCCTTTTCCCAATAGTCATCCTGACCGTTTTTTACCGGCCTGTAGCCCCAGTCCCAAGTTGGTGAATCAAGACGGCCACCCATTGCTCCATAGTAACCCTTTGAACGGATATCTTTAATTAAATCCCATTTGTTAATTTTTTTAATGGCTTTAGCAACTAAGGACATGAATTCCTCAGGGCTTGCGATATCGATCCCCATGTTACCCCTGACAGCAATAGCCTTGAGGTTCTTTGATCCCATTACCGCACCGCAGCCTGAACCACCGGCAGCGCATCCTCTGTCACAGATTATGCAGGAGGAACGAACCTTATTCTCTCCAGCAGGTCCGATGGCTGCGACCCTTATTCGCTGGTCGCCTAATTCATTACGGATCCGTTCCTCTGTTTCCCAGGTGGTCTTACCCCAAATAAAAGCTGCATCCCTTATTTCGATCACCCCGTCATGTATCCACAGGTAAACGGGTTTTTCGGCCTTCCCTGAGACTATCAGATTGTCATAACCCGCAAATTTCAGTTCAGGTCCCCAGAATCCACCCACATTAGCGGACCCGATCCCGTTATTGAAAGCATTTTTAGTATCGACAGATACCCGACAGGCACCCGGGGCCAGGGTACCTGCCAGAGTACCGACGCCAAAGCAGAGGAGGTTTTCAGGATCGGACCATTTTGTTTCAGGATCCAGCCGGTCAAATAAAATCCAGGTATTGATACCCCTGCCCCCAATCCATTTTTGAGCATATTTTTCTGTAGGTTCTTTGGATACTTTGCTTTTACTGAGATCAATGAATCCAATTTCCCCGGCGTATGAATAATTACATTTTTTAGCAGTTTTCATTATATTCTTTCACTTTTAAGAAACCCTCTGGCACCAAAAACACATGCGATTACACAAAACGGAGCATTTTCATTTGAGCAGTTATCGCATGTATCATCAATTGTCATATGTATTCTCTTGTTTTTATTACTTCTCAGCACTCTTGTACTGGAGAGTGATACATTGAATGCCTTGTGTTCGCTCTTATGAAATGAGCAGGCCAATTCACATCGTAAACAACCACGACAATTTTTTGGATCTAGCCATATTTTCATGATTTTATTTCCTCATTAAGAATCCCCATTGTAACCGGAAATAACACTAAGAGTTTTTATCAAATATTTAAGCAGTTACAGATTAAATTCATTTCAGCTGATATTTATAATAGTTACATTTGATCGAATGCCTTGTTTATTGGCAATAAGCTTGCCAGACCTTGAAGAAGGATGGAATGTTATATGTATATTAACGAAACAATATTATGTTCAGATTTAGATCCGTTCCTATTAGGGCGGTAACTAATTAATATCATAAATTTCATATTAAATTTCAGGTTAATGGACATTTTCGGAGGGCCAGGCATGGTCATTAAAAAGAAACTTAAGAGATTATATTGCCTCAACAAAAATGATGCAATGATATACCCGCCCGGATCTATTTTTTTCTAAAACTATTTAACAAAAAGTACTCCAAAGACAAGGCAATCTTTCCGGAGGCGCTTAAATGCCTTTGGTCCTATTCCTTGCCTGGTAACATTCGTGAGATATCAGATCTTATTGAGCAACTGGTTGTTCTCTCTTCTCATGATAAAATTGATCTAGAAGGCCTTCCTTCCTACATCAGGGTGGAACGGCTAAACAGAAATCATAGCAATCCAACCCAAGGCTGGAATCTTCCCGAAGCCCTGGCAAATTTAGAAAAAGCTATAATTTTCCGTGCCATGAAAACCTTCGGGAGTCAATTAAAAACTGCAGTACCATTAGGAATTGACCAATCCACTCTGGCCAGGAAGATTAAAAAACATGGGATTCTGGGCTAGTAGTAATTATTAGATAGAGAAAGCGTTGTCAGGGGGAAACGCCGATGGCTTGTCGGAATTAATTAAGATGAGCTAACGCCATGCACAAATTCCAAGAATTATGCCTTCCGGCTATGTAAATCTGTAATATCGAATATTCCTATTTATTTCGGATTTCATCCACTAATACAAACTCACTAAATCCTGAGAATCAGGAAAGTGTAATCTTCTGCTGAGACCGTCGAAAAAGGTTCAAGTGTTGAGCATTTCTATTTGCATTGAAATCTTCTTTTTCTTTCATTTCTTTGAATTTAAGCCTGCCATTCAGTGAAACTTTTCTATATTTTTTATATTTAATCGATTATTTTATTTTAAAATAGGTAGTTATATGCTATAGAGGAAGTAAAAATAGAGTCAAAAGGGGTAAGGTATATTCTTTATTGATTGGAAGAAGATATGGCCAAATATAAGTGTTCCGATTATTCACAACGTATTCTGATTGCAGCTCTTCTTTTTCCCTGACATATTATTGGTCTGCGAGCAGGAAAATCTTCTGGGAGGAACCTTTTTTGCTTTGAATGGATTAAAACTTGCCAGCAATGAATCCAAACGATAGAGTGGGACCCTATCTGATATATACAAAAAAAAGGGTAAGATTGAGCAAAGGGTCAAGCGCTTGTTAGAAGAGCAGCTATCAGACAACAAAGAAGATGGTCAAATAGAATTTAGCCAAAAGGGATCTGGCTGCAATTTCGAGTGATTTTTAAACCATTCGTTCCGCAACACTAGGGGAAAATGTATGGAAAATAGAGCTTTCACGGTTAAAACAAAAGAAGGTGCCTTTGACCTTGAAGCCTCTATCAGGCGCATCGGGCAGGATCTGCTGGTAGCGATTTGGGGCGGTGAAAAACCCCACATTGGGGCTGTTGCAGTAGCCCAGCCCCGACCAAGTCTTAGAGATCCAAACGTTACCAGTGCATCAGTCTCTGTCATATGTTTGCTAGGTCACAAAGAAGATGAACTGGCAAAGGCTGCCTCAGAAGTGCTGGCTGCAGCCTTGAATACCACCGTGATTGTTACGGCTGGCATCCATTGGGACAATATTGCCCAAGAAGGCATCCAACAAGTTATACGAAATAGTGAAGTTCTAGTCGACCGTATACTGAACCGGATTGCTTCAATATTTCCTTCCTCGCAGGAGGGAGAAAAATAGAAAGGAAACCTATGTCCAAAAGAATTGTCATCGGGATAGCAGGGGCAAGCGGTGTGATTTACGGTATCAGAATTCTCAGCCTCCTTAAGAAAAAAGAGTATGAGACCCACCTTATAATTTCAGAAGCAGGAAAAATGAATATCGAAATAGAAACAAACTATAAAGCCGATGAAGTCGCTGCAATGGCTGACTACACTTATGACAACAGAGATATAGCCGCAGCCTTGTCAAGCGGTTCCTTTCTGACCGAAGGCATGATGGTTGTTCCCTGCACTATCAAAACGCTTTCCGGGATTGCCAACTCTTACACGTCCAACCTCCTTGTAAGGGCAGCTGATGTAACGCTGAAAGAAAAGCGGAAGTTGGTGCTTGTGGTGAGAGAAACCCCGCTTCACAAAGGACATCTCCAAATCATGACAAAAGCTGCCGATTTGGGTGCTCACATCCTACCGCCGGTACCATCTTTTTATCACCAACCGAAAACCATCGATGATATCATCAACCAAACCATTGGCAAAATATTCGACTACCTGGCCATCGAGCATGATTTATTTAAACGCTGGGGCGAGGAAAGCGGAAATTAACCAATCAACCCAAGGGCCAGGGTAGATGAATTACACCTTCCGGCCATTCCATATACAAAAGCCTGGAAACGAAAGCAAGAAACCGATCCCAATAAACTTTAAAGTTTACAAACCGAGCTTGAACAATTCCATGTTTAAACCCAGGAAGATGTTAAAGAATTTTCAGAGCCACTTTTAACCCAACAAAAAAACCAGAGAAAATGCAACCAGTTCTGGACAGGATGGTAATTGTCTGGAAACAAAAGTCTGAAGAGGAAAGAGAAGACTTCAGATCGATTCTTCAGACATTTATCCGGGTGTGTGTGCGATTCATAGACATCGTTTCAATTACTTGATATGGAACGTGAGCTATGAAGCCAGAAATAAAAGCACCAAAACCCGGAAATAACAAGCACCATTGCCTATGTGGCTACCGGCGGACCACGCTTTTTCCTGGCCTTGTCCCCTTTCGATGCGGATCCAAACCGAGCCTTTTTGATTGTTAACACCGAGAATGATGAACAGATACCTGAGGTTGTTGAGCGAGTGCGGCAATACTTTTTATCTGATATTTCGGAAGCCAACGGGCGGGTCAAACAGATGGGGTTAGGCGGAACCGAACCCGGTTTGGTGGAAATACGCCTTGTAGGCCCGGATGTCGAATACCTCTACGAAAAAGGCAACCAGTTATTGACAGGGTTTTATCAAATACCCGGCATGTTGGATGTCAGATCAGATTGGGAAAATAAGGTTGTCAAGACAGTCATTACCGTGGATCAGATCCGAACCCGTCGCGCCGAGGTCACTTCCCGCGATGTGACTCAATCGCTGGAGTCCCACCTGAGCGGTGTTAAAGTCACGGAATACAGAGAAGGAGGTGAAGCCATTCCTGTCCTCATCCAATCAATTGACGAGGAACGCGATACCATTGGCGATTTAAGAAATCTGACAGTCTATTCAACCACGGGTAGGACAAACGTGCCCGGTATCCAGGTGGCAAGTGGCGTGTCGATGTGGGAATTGAGCCGAATTTCACACCGAAACCAGATGCGCACATTGACCATAGAGCTAAAACACGAAGAACTCAAGGCACCCGAACTATTAGAAAAAATAAAGCCTCTAATCGAAAATCTTGATTTAGAAGATGGCTATCGTTGGGAAGTCGGTGGTGAGATCGAGAAGGTTATTGAAAACAACGAAAAATTAATACGTTACATGCCACCCTGTTTGCTTGGCATCGTCATTTTATTGATCTGGCAGTTCAATTCTTTCAGGCGTCCGGCCATAATTTTAGTCACCATTCCGCTGGCTTTTAACGGTGCTTTAATGGGAGTGTTGATTTTCGGAGCCCCCTTTGATTTCCTTGGAATTCTAGGCCTGCTGAGCTTAGCCGGTGTCATCATCAATAACGGGATCGTGCTTATCGATCGCATCGATAGTGAATGCAGAAAAGGACTTGATCCTTACCAGGCGGTGATACAGTCAGCGATCTCCCGCTTTCGTCCCATATTAATGACCACTATTACAACCATACTCGGTGTGATGCCGCTAATCGTGTGGCGGGATCCGCTTTTTTATACATTGGCCGTCATTATTGCTTTCGGTCTGGCCTTCGGAACCTTGCTTACTCTGGGTGTTGCTCCTGTCCTGTATTCGATTTTTTTTCGAGTGAATGCGACCACATAGTCCGACTACTAAGACAGGACAAAAAGCATATTACTTATAGAACTTAGTTCGCTTCGCT
>CP070700.1:234588-241237 GCA_020349865.1 Desulfobacteraceae bacterium | reverse complement strand
TACGACTGCCATAGTTGACCATTCTTGATCCCATTCCCATCCATCATACCCTCATTACCCCGACCACAATTATCTAACCATTGTAAGTAGAGGGTATTTATATGTACACCCTCACACCATAATCCAAAGGAGGTAATCACCATGAACAAGACAGACATCACTTACAGTATCGGTGCGGTTTCAAAGATTACGGGAATTGAGAAATACAAGTTGAGGAACTGGACGGATCGGTACTTGACACATATTCAGAAAATCGAGATCGGAAACACCCAGCACAGAAGGTTTACGGAAAAGGACATCAATTTGATTAAGAAAATCAAAGAATACCGCCGCAAAGGATTCACGTTCGAAGCGGCAGTTGAAAACGCCAGAAAGGACCTCATTGACGGGAAAAACTAAAAACCAAAAGGGGCGGAGTTAAGGTCCCGCCCCCACAGAATGCTGGCTTAAAGGTGTTTACCACAACACAGCTAATTAAAAGGAGGAATTATGAACAATCATGCACTATTTCGAAAAGGCTATGGATCTGGATGTCCATCTGGTGTCGGAATATCCAGAATGTAAACGATTAACCGAAAATCTATTTCATGAAATTAGTAGGAAACTGAATATGCGAAATCAGTCGAGGTCAAAGCAGACATTGAAGCTGGTCATCATCAATCTCTGGATCTCTTTCAAAACTGGTATGCCTATCAAGTATTCTCGTGACCGCAATAAATATCTATCCCATAAGAGATACGGCAAACTTCATATCAAGTATAAGAGATTGATCCCTATTATTGACACATTGGAGGATCTGGGATTTGTCCATCAAAAGGCTGGCTTTTTTGACCGGGAGAAAGGCTTTGGTCGGCAAACCCGAATGATTCCTTCAGCAAAAATGATTTCTCTATTCAAAGATCACTTGCTGGACGATCCAGGATTTTTACGTAAATCTAAACCCAATGAAATGGTCCAGCTCAAGAACAACCATAAGGATCTCATCGACTATGTGGATACCAGATCAGTGAGAGATATGAGAACTAATCTTCACCGATACAACGAGTTCATCGAACACCAACGAATAGAAGTATGTGCACCATCCGAAGCAGAAGTGAACGCAAGATTTCTAATACGTCTGAAGATCAATTTATTGAAAGGAGTGGTGGACTTCAATTGTGTGGATTTTTTTGACCCTCACTACTGCGAAAGCGAGATTACGCAATCAATTCTTACTGATGATGAAATTTACGAAATGCTATTCCCCACGCTGAGTCCAACAATCTCAGGAAGTCATGGCGCCAGTAAAGATATGATAATAATCAGTGATGCAAGTAATTCTAATAACACACATCCTCTAACTGTATCCATAGATAATAGTACAGTATATCAATATCTAGTACACACATCTCATCATACCATTACTCAGCACAACCTTCACTACTTACAATATATATCTACCATGACTCAGACCCTAAGGGACTTGAAAGATGAAAAAACCAAGAAAGCCGAGCTGTTACGGAAACGACCTATTGCAGATTTTGGACTTGATGGATTGTATTTTCAGTCCCATTATCAGTACCTACATCGGGTGTTCAACAACGAGAGTTTCAAGCTGGGAGGAAGGTTTTATGGTGCGTTTCACTTGGAACTGCCGAAAGAGCTGCGATCCCATATTGAGATAAATAACGAACCCACCGTGGAGTTGGATTTCTCCGCCTTGCATATTCGCATGCTCTATCACCTGGAAGGTATCGACTATCGTCAAGATCCATACACCGCTGTTTGTGATAGCGAGGAAGAAAGAAAGATTTACAAACTCGTTCAGTTGATCGCCATAAATTCTGAAAGTGAAAAGAAAGCGGTCAAAGCGATAAGAGACCAGTTGAGAAAAAACGATATTATCTTTGATCTGAGCAATAAGTCAATTCTCCGCTGTCTCGGAAAATTTAGAAAGTTCCATTACCCTATTGCCAAGTATCTAAACACCGGCGTCGGGTTGAAACTTCAGAATCTGGATAGCAGAATTGCGGATATTATTTTGAAGGCCATGACGAGTAATGAAATTCCCTGCTTGCCGGTTCATGACAGTTACATCGTCAGAGAAACGGATATGAATTTTTTGCTTGAGGTCATGAAAAAATCGTATGAGAGAATCATGAACGGGTTTAGTCCGATAATCAAATGTGCCATGACCTTTACTTGAGTTGCCAGAGTTAAAGAGTAAGTCAAGACTTCGATTGGCAATATGATATCACAACCTTTCAGGAGTCTCCGAAAGATCGTATATGTTTACAGTATCTGCAAAAAATTAGGACTCCAGATAGTTGGTTTCATTGTTGATATCTGCAATTTAGCCTCAGTTTCGATTAGTTGGACACATCAGCAATTCAGAAAGAGTTTATTGCAAATAGCAATAATCAAAAAACTCCATCAAATAATTCCATTACACAGTTTTTCATCTGCTGCTCTTCCTTTTAATGAACTACCTCGCAGCAGAGCATCGAGGAATTCTTTTGATTAAATTCCTGTTCAGTGATGTAAATATCAGGCCCACCAATGGCGTCTTCTGCGGGTTTTTCAATACTCATTTAATCTGCAAACGCTTGGCCGTAAAAGCGGATGAAAAGGTTTTGTTTCGGGTCGTATCTCATGCAATCCCAGTTATTGTAAACACCATCTGTTGCCAAACATAAGGAAGTAAATGTGTTTACATTATCTTTATCATATCCTGGTTCGAAACAGCCGCGCTCTAAAACAAACGTATCGTCCTCAGAAATAATTCGGCATTTTAGGATATCAAAATCATCCTTCAAGAAATTCAGCGGCTCCTTTTTCAATATATTGTTAAAATAAGCTAGTATTTCTCCGATTATATAATCGTTGGAAACCAATTGCCAAAAGCCGCAATTTGATTTGGAAAGGCCATCTATTATTTTTATATCTTTGTATAAATGTTTGAATCGCTTCTTGCCGCCATCATATATTATAATTTTTATACTTTTACCCATGGAATCGTAGACGATGAAAGCGAAATCTCTATTTTTATGTGTGAATAAATCAGTTATTTCAATACTTAATATTTTTTATCCTTTGTTTTTTTTAAAAAAGTCTTTCAGCTCTGAAGCGACTTTTGGAAAATGGTGATTGTGAATAAAATCAAATACTTTATGCTTTTCTAATTCTGATAGTTTTTTTTGTTGGTGAGCAATATCTGACTTGTATTGAGGCGAATCATAGGTAGATACTTGAAATTTTTTATCTCCATCCGAAAAAGCATTATTGGATACCAGCAATCCCAGTGCCATTAACACATTCATTAAGACGGTTCTAGCATTTCTCATAGTATTCACCAGTCTCCGGCGTTCTCTATTGGCATGGCTTTTTAATAAAGGTCTTAAGATTCAACTATAATATTATGATGATGTTTTATAATTACATAGATAATTATCAGGTGATTGGGCTATTTTACCAGAAAACCGAATATCAATTGAGTGTTGATATACTGCAGTACATCAGGTTCGCCCGAATGCCATGTACGTTGGGGATATCTAAAAATCGGGTAGGTCAGGGGCCTCTCGACCCCATTCCCCCCTAAGAACCGTGCATGAGACTTTCACCTCACACGGCTCAAGCATCTCCAAAAGGCAGCCCTTGTGGGGCGGCCCGGCTATGTTACCTCCTAAGCCGAAGCCATGGCCCGACATTCCCGGGCGGACATGGCCGGCAGCAGCTTGCTGTCCTTATTGTGCCGACGACGCCAAAAATAACCGGCGTACTCCGGCAGATAAGGATTCGCAGCCGCTTTGATCTTCACATATCTTCGTATCCCAATTGCGCTGACTCGCACGACCTGGTAAAGTTTCTTACCGGTTTTGACGGTCTCGGCAAATACGGCAAACACATTCTTTCCGGCGGCCGACCAGTAGTGCTTGATCCGCCATTTTACCGGTTTTGTAGGATGCCGTCGGCGTAGCATGTGCCGGAGTTGTTCGAAGACATAGGTGTCGATACGACTAAAGGCTTCCGATGCCACCACGTGGCGGTGGTAGTTGGCCCAACCTCGAAGCATGTCGTTGAGCTTCTTGATCAGGATCGGCATCGGCGCGCTGACGTGTGATCGGATTAGTGTTCCTGTCTTCCGCATGAGGGCGCGGACTCCCTCATTGGATGGTGTGATGTGCAGTACCCGGCCATGCTTACGGAAGGTTTGCCCGAGGAACGTGAATCCGTCCTTTATGTGTGTGACCACGGTCTTCTCCGATGAGAGTTCAAGACCGCGCTCGGCAAGGAAGCCTTCGACCACCGGCTGGATGGCCTCTTCCAGGATGGATTTTGATTTTCCTGTGATGATGAAATCATCAGCGTAGCGGACGAAATTGATACGGCGTCTGCGGGGGACTGCACAGCGGACGGCTTCCTCTAACCCGTCGAGCACCATATTCGAGATGGTGGGACTGATAATCCCGCCTTGTGGAACTCCCTTGCGTGTAGGATAGTGGATACCGTTCTCCACGTATCCCGCCTTTAACCACTTATGAAGAACGACTTTGTCCATCGGGATGTTCTTCAAGATCCACTCGAAAGAAATGTTGTCGAAACACCCTTTGATGTCCCCTTCGAGTATCCATGGTGCCGAATTGGGCTTTGACAGAGCGTTGAAAGCACCGGCTACGGCATCGGCGCACGATCTGCCTTCCCGAAAGCCATAGGAATTCTTGTCGGCTTTCGTTTCGGCTACGGGCGCCAGCCCCAACTTGTAGAGTGCTTGTTGTGCTCTGTCATATATGGTGGGAATCGATAGGGGCCTTAACTTACCGTTCTTCTTTTCTGTATAGATCCTCCTCAAAGGCTGAGGATGATAGCCACGTCTGCGCAGGCTGCATGCAGCCCGCCATTTGGCTCTGGCGCCTCGCCACAGGACGCCGTCTATGCCAGGGGTCTTTTTCCCCTTATTGGAGGTTACCCGTTTCACAGCCAGGAGCTTGGCGTAGAACGAGTGGGTTAACAGATATTGTAGTGATCGAACCTTGTTCCATCTGTTTTCCTTCACAGCCTTTGCGATACGCACCTGCAGCCTTCTGACTTCCCGCCGGGTTTTCTTCCAGTCCATGGAATTCCATTTGCCGGCATCGTCTCCGAGTGCACCAGCCTTTTTGGCCGTCGTTTGCCTTCTCTTCTTCAAAGGTTCTCCAGGCTCTCTCGCAACGAGACACCAGTTGGACGTCCGCACGCTCATTCACCGGGGCTGTGGCCTGCCGGTTTTGGCGTTGAGCCATGTTTCATGCTCTATCTCTCGGCTTTCCCGAGAGCATTCGCTTCTTCCAACCTCTCTCACCCGTCTCTCCATGGGCATGCCTTGCGGTTCGCTTGCCTGGAATTGCTCCAGGCGAAGGACGGGGTTACTACGTTCCACACAGTTGATCCTTTGGATGACTTAGGTGCGCCCTCTACGCCGGTGATTCAAAAGTTCCGTACAGGCAGTTAGAAGACCTGCATCCTGACCACATCCGCTAACGCTTGGTAGCGGCCTAAGACCTGTTAATCCTCGTAGGTCCGTTGCTCTTTGACGACGCTTACGGACATTCATTTACTTTCACCATATCATCCGACCCTAGCCCTTAACCGAGGAGGATTCCCGGAGGGGTTCTCCTGTCACCATTCGAACCCAATTCGGTACATTGTCCGCAGGGCTTCGCACCCCGTCATCAGCGCGACGGTAGCACGCCTGCGTAGGGTCCGGCAGGAACATGCCGGGTACTCAAGGTAAATACCCGAGTACACTCAAACTATGCGACATCGTGTCGCACTATAACGAAGAACTGAGGGGTCAGGCAAGGAATGGTGATAACCTTGGTAAAAATGCTAAAAGATCAAAGCCAAAAAATCCTTGCCAAAGCCCCGATCTAAGCCTGATCCCTCTCCAGTGAATGGTTAGAGGTCAGTTTTCGTTGAACTTCTTAGTAAATCTTATTACACTTGCTACAACCATGGGAAAACCGATTATACCGAAACCAATTGCATTCCTGATTTCATCTTCGGGGTTGTAATTACTGATAACTTTCGTTGTGAAAGCAATTGAGATTAAGGACAGAACTACACCAAGGCCCAGAGGCATCGCATGGAAAAATAGCTTCCAAAATGATTTCATAAATCCCTCCTATCATTTTTTAAGACGGTACTCAAGGTCTTCAATCCTACTCTCAAGGTCGCTTTTCTCCGATTCGAGAGATGACACACGACTCTCAAGATCACCTATATCGTCCTGTAAACTGTCCACCTTCTGATAATGTAGAAAAAAAATAAAAAATAGTAAGGTAACAAACAAAACATACATAAGTATTTTTTTGATCATTTTATGTTACCTCTAACCCAAATCAGCCGCGCGGTTTTTTGCATCAACTGCATTTGCCTTGTTATGTGTTTTATTTATTTTTCGTTTAAATCTATCTAACTGACCGCTTACAGTCATTAGCAGACATCTTTTAACAGGCCCATATGATTTGCGATACTTACAACTCTGTCCACAAAGTCCACCGCTTTCCAATCACGTTTCATGCGGTTACAAATCTCACAACACGGCACGGTGGTTAGTTTAGTGTATCCCTTATCGCTATCTTTACTGTCAATTCCATTACAGGCAAATTTAATCGTCCTCGATCTTTCGTCT
>CP070700.1:219502-234488 GCA_020349865.1 Desulfobacteraceae bacterium | reverse complement strand
GGCGCCCTTTTCATCCTCGAGTTTCAATTTCTCTTTCAGTTCAGGCGTAATCGGCTGGATCATCACACCGAGCCAGCCCCTGATCACCTTTCCCGTTTTGAGCTGGGGGAGAAGGTCCTTGGCCATATTAATGGGAATGGCAAACCCGATGCCGATATTTCCACCACTCTGGGAGAAGATAGCCGAATTGATACCGATCACCTCTCCCGCCGTGTTCAGCAGTGGGCCCCCGCTGTTTCCGGGGTTAATTGAGGCATCGGTCTGGATAAAGTTGTCATAGGCGCCGGCACCGAGTTGCCTGTACTTGGCACTCACGATACCGGCCGTGACAGTATTGCCTAACCCGAAAGGGTTCCCAATGGCCACCACCCAATCCCCCACCCCGAGCTCGTCCGAATCACCGAGGGGCAGTGGCTTTAGCGGTTGCTTTGTTTCAATTCTGATCAGGGCCAGGTCGGTCTTGGGGTCGCGGCCGATTATCTTAGCGCCAAATTCCTTTTCGTCAGCCAGCCTTACCTTAATCTCATCGGCGTTTTCCACCACATGATTGTTGGTCAAAATGAAACCCTCCTTGTCGATGATAAAGCCTGTGCCCAGGCCCCGCTGTTTGAAGTCCTTTGGCATTTGGTTGCCAAAGAAACGTTCAAAAAATTCCCGGAGAGGATCATCAGAACCAAATGGCAAAGGGGCTCCTCCTCTGCCCCTCACAACCTTTTCCACACTGATATTTACCACCGACGGACTGGCTTGCTTAACCAGTTCGGAAAAAGACCCAGGGGGAGTTGAAACAGCCGGCTTTGTCTCAGCCTTCGGCGCCAAAGACAACAACATAAAGGCGCAAACAAGCACAGTGATTATGCCCGCGGTTCGGTTGTTATGAGTTTCCTTTCTATAAAAACGCGTTTTTTCCATCATGATGACCTATGACCTCCTTTCTTATGTAAAAATCTTCCTTTCCGCCCCCCTACTTCAACTCATTGGGGCCAATAATACCACCCGACAGGACAGCCTTCAGGGCTTCATCAATCGTCCAACCCGGATCTCTCGTCTGGGATTCTCTTAAAACGATCATCGTCCCGGATATAGGATTAGGCGGAGTGGGAACAAACACCTTGAGAAATTTTTCATCCTCATTTCTCCTGTCGACAATCGTACCTGTTACAAAACCGATAGTCCAAGAACCGGCCTTTAAGTACTCGACGAGCACCGCGCGTTTGAATACCTGCTTCTCCGGTAATGAGAGTGTTGATCCAAGTTGCTGTCCAACTTTGTAAGTCGTCCGAATGAGGGGAATATGGGTTGTGATTCTCTCCACAACACCAAAGAGCTGTTTCCCAATTACGTTACTTGCTACAACGCCGAGAACATAGAGTGCAGCAAGAACCAAGAGAAGCCCTAATCCAGGGAAGCTAAAACCAAGGACACGATCCACCAGTCTCACGACGCGTTGATCGATAGTGGTATAAAGAAATTTTACTGCAAAATAAGACAAAGCAAGCGGGATTATTGCAAAAAGACCCCTGATGACATGTTTCTTTATATGACGGATGACAGCCTTCATCTAATATTTTGCAGCTGCTTCAGATTTCTTGCTCATTGGTTAACCCTTAATTTCGGAAAGATTCTTTAAGGCAAAGTCCCAATTAACCAGGTTCCAGAATGCCTCAATATATTTTGGGCGCGCATTCCGGTAATCAATGTAGTAGGCGTGCTCCCATACATCACAGGTGAACAGAGCCTTTTGCCCAGAAGTAATGGGTGTGCCTGCGTTACTTGTGACCTCAATGCCCACTGAGCCGTCCTTGTTCTTTACCAGCCACGCCCATCCGGAACCAAAAAGGGTCACTGCCTTCTGGGTGAAAGTTTTTTTGAAATCCTCGAAGGTCCCGAATGCTGACTTAATAGCATCCGCAAGGGCACCAGTGGGTTCACCGCCACCCCCGGGCTTCAGACTCTTCCAATAGAAGGAGTGGTTCCATGTTTGGGCGGCATTGTTAAAAACGCCTCCGGAAGATTTCATGATGATGTCCTCCAAAGACATCTCCTCAAACTCAGTGCCGGGGATCAGGTTATTGAGATTGCTAACATAGGTAGCGTGGTGTTTCCCGTGATGATACTCTAAGGTTTCGGCAGATACGTGGGGTTCTAAGGCCTTTTTTGCATAAGGCAGTTCGGGGAGTTTATGTTCCATTTCATGTCTCCTTTCTTTTGGCTTTTGTCCACGCCTCCGTGGATGGTGACCGTATGATTTGGTAAGTTTTCCAGGCAGTGGGAATAGTTACTCCCGGAAGCACCTACCACCATTGGTGAATTGAAGGCAATGATCCTGCCTCCGAATAAGATCGCGCTACTCTTTATGGCTAAACAGATAATCGGCCAAGGCTTTTCGATCGCTATCAGACAGGGCCTTGGTCTTTTCAACGTATCTTTTCATCGCCGCTCCCTTGTCAGGTCTTATGATGGGTTCCGACTCGCCCTTAAAGTAGCTTATTAACCGGTCTTCCTTTCCCTGGTAGCCCTGGGCGATCTCTCTCAGAGACGGATTGACCTTGCCGGTGTCCAATTTGTGGCACGTTCCGCAGTGATGGGAGCTGAAAATTGATTTTCCTTCCTCTGCCCCAACATTGATCGCCAGAAACACCAGGCCCACTATGATAATCAAGATAAAGTTCCTCATCTTACCTCCTTATTATCCTGTTTTTGCTTCTCACGGAGTCGCTCCAGACGCAAAGCTGAATCCCAGTGAAGTATTTGGCTTCAATCTTCATTACATTGCTTCTTCGAGTTTCATTCTCTTTTCAGTCTTGAGACAATCCTCAATGGAGTTTCATTAAAGCATGGTACGCCATCCCGGCTCCTCCATCATAGGCTGGAAGAACATGATGTAGGGCCCGCGGATCAGATTTGCCATGACGCCGTCATCATGGATTTTTCTGATTTGGTGATTGACCAGCACTTTGCCAAAGCCCAACTGCGCTATCTCGGGTGCATCCCATTCACTGTGAATCAAATACTCCGGTGGACTCGGCATGGCTTGAGGGGTTTCAAAGAGAGGTTTCGGATCATCGGGCGGGTTTGCGCCCAGCGTCTGCAAGGCCTCCGCCATTGACGCAGGATCCAGCATAAAGCTGCCCAGGGCACACACGCCGATCTGCTTGAGAATCATATATCCCAGAAAACCGGTCGAGTGAGAGAGCGCCTCCATGGTGGAAATGGCGCCTGCCTCAAACGCCTCCTCTTTTCCAGGCATCACCGTATGCTCGGCCATGGCAACACAGCGCTGAGGCGTCGCGAAGCGGATAAAGTCCTTTTTTTGCTGCATGTCCACTCCCAGGTCGGTAATCTGGCCCATGGTTCTGATAGGGGCCATCTTGGCCCTGACCACGCGGTACACCGGCTCCCACGGACCCTCGATGACCATGGACAAACAGCTTCCGCACAGCTCAAATATCCTGTCGAACTGCTGTAGGTGAAACTCGTCGTGGTCCTCCCACCGCTTCCACATGGTGTATTGATAGTTACGAATGGGATTCAGTTCCTTTTCCATGTGTACTTTTCCACCACCATATCGGCCTGCCAGGGGCAGAATGCCGGTCTGGATGTTTGCCTGGAACCCCACAAAGCCCGGATGTGTGGCCGTGGTGATACAGACCTTAGGTCCAACTTTGTGCATCAGCCGGAAGCTCTCTTCGTTGTTGGCCACCTTCGATATGTTGAGCGCCAGATAAATGGGACTGTCAGGCTCATCACCAATTGACTGCGCCCGAGCCAGGGACGACCTTCCGAGAAGACTGGCACTTCCCGCTGCGATTGCAGCGAGTTTCATAAATCGCCTTCGATCCATTCCTGTTTGATTATTAGACATTTCTGACCTCCTTTTCTCTGGATATTTTAGAGTAAGATCCTAAAACGGGTTCCAAATTCTTGATAATACTCTCATGCAACAATTGGAACATTGCTGGACGTTGGTTTCTGGATACTCGATTAACATAGCAATGTTTAATTCTCCTTTTATCCAGTATATATCATCGAGCATCCAGCATCAACGGCCAGCAACACCTCAGCAGCAGAAATGAAAATATGCCTCAACGTTCAGGATGTGAATCTGTCTTATTCAAAGCCCTCTTTTCTCAAACCATCGAAAAAGAACGAATGCTCCAACGATAAAGATGATAATGATAAGCCAGTGGTTCATTCCGAGTACCTGGGGCAGGGTGATCGTGCCGTAATGTCCCCATGTCAGAACTGTTTTTTTAAGGCTTGGGTATGCTTCTGCAAAAATGGCCGCACCTGCTAACATCCCCAGGATGCCCCACACCACATCCCATCGGCCTTCACCCAGCGCACCGGCCGAGGTCCCGGGGCAGTAACCCAGCAACCCCCAACCCGCTCCAAAGATAAGCCCTCCCAGAATATTGCCGCCCATGATTGTCGGCTTTACCGACAGCTTGGCCAAACCAAGATCCTGAAGCAGATAAACCCCTGCCATGGCTACCAAAATGCCCGATAGCATAAACTTGACGATGGTCATGTCCATAAGACGCAACGCGCCAAGTTGCTTGTCATAGCGAATGACCTGGGCTTTTTGTAAAAAAATGCCAAACAAAACACCGGTAAAAAGACCGTAGACTAGTTCTTTCATGTCTGGTCACCTCCTCCATACAGGACCCGGGCAACAATGACACCGCCTATGAAAAAACAGGCGATGGCAATCAATCCGCTTACTGCCAGCTGAAGCGAACCGCTCAGCCCGTGACCGCTCGGTCACCCGTCAGCCAGACGCGCACCAAACATGGCAATCAGCCCACCGGTAAAGGCGGCGAGGGCGCGTTTACCGCGGCTCGGGCCAAAACGTCTCTCCCACATATCGGGCAAGGACTTCCACTGGAAGCTGCCTGAAGTTCTTGACGCGATAAGGGAGCCGATCAAAATGGCCACCACAAACATCCACTGCCAGTCGATCTTAGGCACTTCTTTGATAAAATAATCCGTTTTGGAGACCCGTTCCGCATTGAAAATCTTTTCGACCATGCCGGCGGAGCGGACAAAGGTGGTAGAGGCACCAAAATACCTGCCGGCAACCCAGACGGATGAAATCATCAGGAGCCCGGTCAATGCGCCGGCCATGTACGGAGACCATTTCTCTTTCGTTAGCCAGTTCATTTGTATTTCTCCTTTCGTCAAATCCAAGATCTTTTTTTGATTCTAACTTTATCATGGCTGCGCCCCCGCACGTCTTTTAGGGCGTTCTGAATCATAAAATACCTGCTGATGCTGTCCAGGCAGAGCATTCCTTTCAATCGGCCATTTTCTAAAACGGCCGCGGCTGGCTTGTAGGTAGAGAGAAGCTGACGGTAAACTTCATCTAACGGTGTTTTAAGGTCAACGTAAACAAAGTTCTGATCCGTCAATTTTTTGATGTACCCGTAAAAAGTCATTTCACTTGTCATTGCGAGCGAAGCGAAGCAATCTCAATTGATGTAATTACTTGAAATCAGGAGATTGCTTCGTCGCTTCACTCCGACTCGACCGAGCGGCATGACTTGAGCCATTCGGCCCAGAGCTCATGGCCGAGAGGCTCGCCGACAAGTCTCGTCGCGGGCTCGCAATGACCATTCATAAGACTTTCAACTAACTTAGCAAGATAGATTCGGTTACAGTGCCGCAGCGCAGCATCACATAGCTTTTTACGAAACTATCAATTTTGGCGCCCGACTGTTAAACCGCTTTCGGGCTGAATATTTGTGAGACTGATGCCTGACAGTATGATCCGGTTCTAAAGTACCGTGAAACTGATCTCCTTGGAGTCTTTAGCGGTTTCGGACTGCACCGTAGTGCGCACCTTATACGTTCCTTTTTTCGCATCCGAAGGCAAACGTATAGGTACCGTTGAAGTATACGTGCCGTCACCACGTTCAACCCGGACTTCGGGCTTGCCAACCAGTTCGCCGTTGTGTGTGATCTCCCTTATCTCGGTTATACTCGTCTTGGCTTCAGCACTGGGATTAAGAACCGCATAGGTCATCTTCATCTCCACGACATCCCCTGGGCGCGCTGTTTGAGGCGAAGATGATGCCTCCTCAATAGTCAGGAGTGATCCTTGCGATCCTTTATAGTTATAGGTCTGAAGAGTTTCCTCTCGCGTCCTTTTCTTGTCGTAGGCATAGTGGCCGATCGCACCACCAACGAGTGCGCCTAAGAGTGCTCCGATTACGGCACCTTTGGTGCTTTTACCTATCACCGCTCCTGTCACCGCCCCCGTTGCCGCGCCGACCCCCGCCCCAGTCGCCGCGCCTTTGTGTTCTTGCGGAATTGATTGGCACCCTGATAAAAGGGTAATAAATGTAATGATCACTACGCTCGAAATTAATTTTTGTTTCATCATGATGACACCTCCGGTCTTTCAGTTACAGTTATTTGAAAATTGAAGCTCCCTGCAGCAAGCTGCAGGGAATCTCCCAAATGACAAGGAATTCTGCATACTCTTATTCGCTCGCTAAACCCGCAGCAAGCAACGGGGAATGCGCTCGCTCGGTATTTTCAAAATTCGATTTTTAGCGAAAAAAATGGCGCCATTTTGATTTGCGCGGGCTGTCTGCAATTTTTGCTATGAGACACTGAATCGCCGCCAGCAATAGAACCACTGCGCAGGTAAAAGGGGAGGGCAGGGGGTCTTATAGTTAACCTTTAACCTTAATCTTCACCTCTTTTTTCTTTGCTTCTTCTGTTTTGGGCATTGTTACCTTCAAAATCCCTTTATCAAAGGCCGCCTCAACCTTATCTCGCTGGACATTGACCGGAAGCCTGACGGAACGCTGGAAGGAACCATAATATCTTTCAACATAATGATGATGCTCGTCCTTTTCTTCCTCTTCTTTTTTCTTTTCTCCCTTGATAGTCAGCAAATCTCCTGTGATATTCACCTCAATATCCTTTGCTTCCAAACCGGGAAGCTCCGCTTTTACAACAAGTTCATTCTTTGTTTCAGAGACATCCACAGAAGGCGACCATTCCCCCACAAAACTTCTGGCAAAAGGTTCTCCACCAAGGACCCTGTCCCAGAGTCTGTCCATTTCCCTTCGAAAGGTACTAAGTTCTCCAAAAGGTCTCCATGGTATAAGTTCCATTTTTTCCACCTCCCTACTTTTATGCCCTCCCCAGACAAAATTAGAATGGTGGTTGATTGCCGCACACATTCAACCCTTTGTGCAAAATACTTCATACGCCGGCCTTCATGCCTTACTCATAAAATAAAGCTTAGGCCGCAACCCACTTATTTGGCTCGCACATCAAGGACGTTATTTTGCGTTCCAAAGCAGTTCCAGCAGGCCTGATCATTTTTCTGGTCGTTCCACCATTGTCCATCCACCAAAAACCTATACTCGTATCTTCCCGCAGGAAGCATGGCAACCTTATGCCACACACCGTTTTCGGCTTTTTTCATTAAATGCTTGTTTTCCCTCCACTTGTTGAAATCTCCCAGAACGGCGACTTTCTTCGCCTCAGGCGCATTCAATGAAAACGTTACCTTTTGCCTTTTGATTTTAGCTTTTATCTTTTGTTTTGCCATTTAGATGACTCCTATTAAAGATTAATAATTGATTTTATTAAGCTTCTTCAAACAATTCATACAGTTTTTGACTGCTTGGCCAGGGGTTTTTTCCCTCCCAGCCATTTCTTCAAGTATTCAGCAGCCGCGTCTCTTCCGCCCAGTCTAAAGGCCAAGGCCACACTGCTAATGCCGTGGCCCCAAAGGCGATGATAAATAAAGCCGCCACAATCTGCTTACCGATTCCAAGCTGAAACAGAGAAAGAGAGGCAGAGAAAAAAATTATGGAATAAAGGGCGACCTTTCCGAGCCCCTTTGCATTCGCCATGATAACCGGCATTTGCATGGTGTATGTCAAATAACAGGAAAGTAATACCCTCATCGAGCAAAAGGCCCTTTGTCGATCCCTCCAGGGCTTGAAATCACTGGGTAACCACGTAAGAGTACTTCCATAGAAACAAACAAAACAATGGAGTAAACAATGTATTTTAACAGGGGAAAATATGTATTTTTAATATTATCTTTCCTTGGTGAGTAAAAGTTCAGATTCGGAAAGGTCACCGTGACTATTAGTTCTGGTTTTTCGCAGAAAGTGCTTTCCACCAACAAGAGATTTGGCTGGATGAATGTTCAATTATTTGAATATTATAATCTTATTTACGTCTCCTCTATCCTTACAAAGCCCTGCCTATAGACAGGCAAGCACAATTTGAGGGCTATGAGAGAGTTTAGCATTGCGTATCCTAAACAGCCCAAGATTTCAAATCCTTTCGTCAGCAGATACAGCAAATCTAACGTGACCTTTATAGAGCTAGATTTAGCCCATTTAAAGTGCCAAAATATCCTTATTGCCCTACCGAACCTTTGGCATGGGGACGTAATTTACCGACGGGCGGCCTACACCTCTTTGTGGATAGAACTCCATGAGTCTATAAATAGATTTGGGCATTTCCAATGAAACGGGAAGGCCAACGGACTTGGCACGGTCTACCGTAATGGGAAAATCATGAGTGAACTGACCGGTTGTGATCAGCGCGGCAAGTTCTTTAGCCTCTTTCTCAGGCATCCGTTTTCCAAGCAGCTCGACAACCAGCGAGGCGACCTGATTAATGGCCTTTGTGGAGATGTCCGCAAGGATCAGCGTCCGATCTTCTGCGTTCTGGGGGGACTTCAGTTCTACAGCCCTGATGATGGAAGCTGCAGGCAGGTCGCCAATTTGCGGATCAACCGGGCCAAGTACGGCATTAGCGTCCATGACGATTTCATCAGCAGCGAGGGCAATAAGGGTGCCACCGCTCATGGCATAATGAGGGACCAAAACCGTGATCTTTCCTTTGTGCTTCTGAACCGCGTTAGCAATCTGTGAGGCAGCAAGCACCAGTCCACCTGGTGTGTGAAGGATGATATCTATGGGTTTATCCGCAGGAGTGAGCCGAATAGCTCTTAAAACGGCTTCGGCGTCGTCAATGTCAATGTACTTTGTGACCGGTATTCCCAGTAGGCTGACGCTTTCCTCGCGATGTATTAAGGTGATTACCCTGGTTCCCCTCTCTACCTGTATGGCCTCTAAGGCTGACAATCGTCTTCGCTCAATTGAGGAGGCACTGAACCACTGATAGAAGAGCAGGGAGATGAGAAAGATCCAAAAAAAAGATCGTATCACATTGGCAACTCTGGAAAATATGGAGGGTCTAGTTTCCATACCCAAAATTCCCAATAAAAAAGGATTGAAGCCAGGGGAGGATTTAAGTGAAACAAAACTATAACAAAAAAAGTATATTAGTAACAAGAGGTCGTCAAGTGAAAACTTTACATAATCGTAACAGTTTAGTTGTTTGAAAATAGTGGGAAAAGGTAAACTATTGCACATAATCTAATGCCAGGCACAGAGGATATTAACCCAGATTGTGCGGTAGTCTCATACTGCGACTTGAAAATCCTTGCTGCAACAATTGTTTCCCGATTTTTACCCGCCACTGGCAGTTTCCCAAGGCTGTTGGAAAAGGCTGTGTGGCTGGGCTCGAAGCGACAGCGTATGCAATGAAATTATAAAAGACAGGGGACAGGCACAGTCTAATACGCCGTCTTCTGCGGGCGAGGTCTAATGTAACAAGCATGCATGACGCGATTAACCCAGGATGTCACCGATGGGTTTAAACAGGGCTCGAATCTTTCTCCTTGACATAGCAGCTTCCCCGGTCTTAAATTTTTACTAAATATTATTATGATGTGCACATTTTTGTTTGCATTCCTGAGCTTACGCGCTGTCCTATTTGGAGCTTGTGGAAAGATGTATCGTTGTCAAAGAGACCTGCTGAGGGGATGAGAGGATGAAAGATACTCTTGCATTTGTCATGGCCGGCGGCAGGGGTAATAGGCTCATGCCGCTTACCAAAGAAAGAACCAAGCCCGCTGTACCATTCGGCGGCATTTACCGACTCATTGACTTCACACTAAGCAACTGTGTGAATTCCCTGATCTACAAAATCATCGTGCTGCCTCAATATAAATCCCAGTCTTTGGTCGATCACTTGGATGCCGGCTGGCGCATCTTCAGCCAGAAAATCGGTCACTTCTTAAAGGTTGTGCCACCACAGCAGCGAATCGGTCTGGATTGGTACCGGGGCACCGCCGATTCCATCCGCCAGAACCTTTATCTGATCGAACGGTACAAACCGCGCTATGTGCTGATTCTTTCAGGCGACCATATCTACAAAATGGACTATCGTCTTTTCCTTAACTACCATGAGGAAAAAGCGGCCGATATCACCATTTCTCTCTTGGAAGCTGACAAAAATATCGCCCACCAATTTGGGGTGGCAGAAGTTGACAGTGACTTTCGTATCCTTGGCTTTCAAGAGAAACCCAAAGAAGACCCCAAAAGCATTCCCGGTGACCCAGGGCACGTGCTCGCGTCCATGGGAATTTATCTGTTCAGGACCGAAGCCCTCATTAAGATGCTTCAATCTACTCATGACGACGATTTCGGAAGTCAAATCATCCCTCATTCGCTGGACACCTACCGAATCTATGCATATCCCTATCGTCAATGCAACTGCATTGAAGACTATATCTATGAGACCCTGGAAGACGGTGAACGCCAGCTCCAGTTGGAGCCATGCACCCGTGACTCTGGATACTGGCGGGATGTGGGAACGCTGGACGCATATTGGAACGCGAATATGGACCTGACCGGAGTAGATCCCTACTTTAACCTTTACGGAGTTAAGTGGCCCATTCATACCTACCAATTTGCAGTGCCTCCTGCG
The DNA here is from genome assembly GCA_020349865.1 of Desulfobacteraceae bacterium. Next base: position 223,670 of record CP070700.1, on the reverse strand, counting down.
AAATTCATCTTCGCTGAAGAACATCATGAATCTGCCCGAGCAGGAAAGGCCCTCGATTCGTTAGTTGCTCCGGGCTGTATTGTCAGCGGAATCGTTCGCAATTCAGTGCTCTCCTACAATGCGGTGATTCGGAGTTGGTCTACTGTAGAGGAGTCAGTTATTTTGGGCGGAGTCACGGTGGGGCGATACTGCAAGATTAAGAAGGCCATAATTGATAAAAACAACATAATACCCCCTCACACGGAGATCGGATATAGTCCGGATGAGGATAGGAAGCGATTTACGGTGACACCGCGGGGAATTGTGGTAGTTCCCAAGGGATATTTCAGAGAAGGTGAGCCAGAAATCCTTGCCCATTAAACAATCACGGTATCCTGGCAGCCAAACTTTACAGTGTACATCATATCGGACTTTTGTTTTTCGTCGATTGATAAAGGTTCAACCAAAGAATACAGATAAACAAGCAACCGGATAGATACCTGGCTTATATTCCGGGACAACGATCTTTCCGCAGCCCGATTTTCTGGCGGACTATTTGTGCGGTGCATTTGAAGAAATGAGAGGAAAGATCATAAGCACTAATGAGATCGTTATTCCCTGAAAAGGTTAAATGAATTCATTTTGCTAAAAAAGTTGACAAAACTTAGCCATTTTGATTAGTTTTTAACATGTTGCGTTTTTTTCAAGTTTATAACCTCCCTTAAGAAATCATTTGAACCAAGGATACGTTTTTAAGTTTCGGTCCAAGCGCCTATACAGACAGCCAAATACGTCGTTGAATGAGCTTTTTAACTTGGAAGCAATAACCTTATGCTCTGCGAGTGGCCAGCCTATTGATATAAAATGGGCGGAAGAAAAATTTTTGCAAAGACATCAACTTTTTCGAACTAACAAAAAAACCGCAACCTACTTAAGATAAATATTTTTCAGTTATGATGTGCCTTTCTAAATAACCCCACTTTTTACTGCTTTAACTGCAACTTCAAATAATTGGATATTCATTCAGCCAAATCTCCCTTAGATTGAAAGCACTTTCTGCGAAAAAAAACCAATTAGCTACGGTGACCTTTCCGGATCTGAATTTTCACTCACTAAGGAAAGATAATGTTAAAAATACATATTTTTCCCCTGTTAAATACATTGTTTTCCCCATTGTTTTGTTTATGTCTATTGATGTATTTTTGCATGGCTATCCAGTGATTTCACGCCCTGGAGGGATCGACAAAGGGCCTTTTGCTCGATGATGTTATTACTCTCCAGTGATTGGACATGCACCATGCAAATGCCGGTTAGCGCAGTAATGCTTTTCAAAAAAACCAGAACTAATATTTTCGATGATTTTACAGAGGTAGCAATACAAATATTTAATAAAATCAATATAGTAATTAATTATTGCAAACATTGCATAACCGTTTCGATCAAATTATTGGAGCACAACAGTGGACCCTTGAGCACTTAGCGCTCAAAGGCTAAACCCTTTCAAAACAAACATAGGAGGTAAAAGAGATGGAGATTACAACAGTTGTCAAGGGGGCATGGGATGCCTTTGCCACCAAGATTACGGCCTTTCTGCCTGAGCTGATTGGTGCAATTATCATTTTTGCCCTGGGATTGATTTTCGCTCGACTGATAAAATTTGCAGCAGTTAAGCTACTCAAACTTGTACGTTTTGACACCGCGACTGAAAAAACAGGGGTGAATGAATTTCTCAAAAAAGGCAGCATCCTCAAAACCCCTTCCGAGATCATCGGATCTTTGATCTATTGGTTCATCATGATTCTGGTGCTCATTGCCACACTGGACGCGTTGGGGCTGCCGATTGTCTCGGATATCCTTAATGATGTTTTTCTTTATATTCCCAATGTGGTAGCCGCGATCATTGTTCTGGTACTGGGGATCCTGTTTGCCAATCTGATTTCTGCTGTTGTGCGAACGGCGGCCTCCAATGCCGGCATGGCGAATGCAGAGGGGCTCGGGAAGGTCGCTCTTTATTCCATAATATTTTTTTCTGCCTCTATTTCTCTTTTTCAGCTTGGAATTGGAGAGCAGATTGTGGCGGCTGTATTTATCATCGCCTTTGGGGCCACGGCATTAGCAGTGGCCTTGGCCTTTGGACTGGGTGGACGAGACGCTGCTGCTGAATACTTGAAAAAATGGCTCGGAGGAAAGAAAACCTCGGCAAAACAATAGCGTCACGACTTATTCCATCAATTTCGATAAAAAAAGAAGTTTCCAGAAAACAGTTTTGCACTTCAATGTGAAAAAGGAGAGGGGCTTTGCAAAAATAGAGCCAGATTTGCACTTTGGTTAAGATAAGAAAGAAGGTGATAAAATGGGGAGTTATTTTAAGGCCATTATTCTGATTTTAGTCCTTCTGTTATTGATCACCTTCGGTGTGAAGAACAGCCAGACGGTCCTGTTAAGCTACTATTTTGGTGTTGTTGATATCGGTATCCCTTTATATGCCTTGGTTTATTTTTCTGTTGTTATTGGCATTTTGGTTGGTATGATAGTAGGGTTGCAGACCCGGCTGACCCTTCGTCGAAGAGTTAAAATCTTAGAGCGGGAGAATATTGATATGAAAGAGAAGGTGAGGGTAGAAGAGGTTAAGGAGCTGCCAGATTCTACACAGGAGGAGCAATCAGTCACTGCACAAACAAAATGAGGAGTAGCGCATTTAATTGTTTTGAAAACCTATCCCTCGCTTTTCAAGAAAGGTTTAGTTTAACGCTCTGAAAGTTTTTCTTACACTGAGGTGCGCAGCACTATTACCATTTTTTTGGCATTCAGTGGCCATCAATTCAAATCCAACCTTCAAAAGGCTTAACAAATATTGACAAAAGACAAGTAAGTTAAAGATCAGGTAAGAGGGGACATCATGTTTGGCACATACGATATGCCGTTGAGCATTGAGCAAGAGGGGATTTCCCTTGCTATTGAAAAGGAGGGAGAAGTTTATAATTATAGTCGGGAGTGTTTAGAGGAAAAAGTAAAAAGAACACTACTTATTAGCGACGGCAAGCTTCTTATAAACCCTGTTGAACCATTAAACAAACCCAAGTCAATTACCCCACATCTTCTCGTAAAATTTGAAAAAAAACTTGTTGTTGGACCCCAAGCCACAAAAAAGATTTTTCTGACCTTCCCCATAGAAATTGCCACCTATATTGCCACTGAAAGCGATTTCCAACTCCTTGATATTTTTACCTTAACAAACCAGAAATTCACACTTTATGGCGACGCGAGAAACGGTTTTATTTGTAAGTATTGGAAGAGTGAAGCGTATTCGGTGATGCCAACAGTGAATGTTCTACAGCAAGGAGTCATTGAGCTCAGTTTAACCAATACAACCACCGGTTGGGTTGAACTCACTCAAGCTGTTTTCAATGCGTATGGAATGAAGATTTTCTACAATGACAGGTTAGTCGCAATGAAGGCAACCATAAAACTCAGGGCGGGGGATATTGCAGAGACCGATTTTGAAAATTCACCGCTTGAAGATGGAATGACCCACTCTTTAGAAGCATACACGGCAAGAAAGCTTCTTGTGACGTCAACAAAGTTTGTGATGGAGTACGGACTATGATTCTCAAAAAAGTTTTATACGGCAATGTGACGGTTTTTGACCTGATGATCGGTTTAGCGATTCTGATTATCGGCTTTTCAGTAGCGAAAGCCATTTCCATGTATTTGAAAAGGTTCCTAAAGGAAAAAGTAGACAAAGAGCATCTGGAAATCATTGCAAAACTTTCTTATTATACGGTTGTTATTATTGCGGTGATCATTGTTTTGCCGATTTTTGGAGTGAAGCTTTCCGGACTGCTGGTAGCTGGGGGCGTTGCCGGATTAGCAATAGGCTTTGCCAGTCAGAGTATCATAGGAAACCTAATATCAGGTATTTTCTTAATCATCGAGCGGCCGATCAAGATCGGAAACTCAGTAAACATAGACGGGACTGCAGGATTTGTGGAAGACATCCGAATTATGTCCACCACACTCAGAACCTTCGACGGCCTTTACGTGAGGCTTCCTAATCAAAAGGTCTTCACGGCAAACATAACCAACTTCGTATCACATGTGGCCAGGCGATTCGAGTACGTTGTCGGAATTCGATACAGCGACGATGCTGCTCAGGCAATAAAAATCATTAAAGATCTGATTGAAGCGC
>CP070700.1:216834-219402 GCA_020349865.1 Desulfobacteraceae bacterium | reverse complement strand
GATCATGGCTGTTGAAGACCTTCACTGGATTGATAAGAGCTCTGAGGATTATTTAAAGGCTTTATTGAATAGTATCGCAGGGGCAAGGGTATTTTTGATATTCACCTACCGCCCTGAGTATGTGCACACATGGGGTGCAAAATCGTATCACAGTCAGATCACTTTGAACCGGCTTTCTAACCGAGAAAGCCTTGCCATGGTGACTCACCTTTTAAGAACAGAAAACATCGGCAGTGATCTTGAAGAATTGATATTGGAAAAGACAGAAGGAGTTCCTTTTTTCATTGAAGAGTTTCTAAAGTCACTCAAAGATTTGAAAATCATCGAAAGAAAAGATAACACATATCATTTGGTGAAGGATATACAGGCTGTCGCAATTCCTTCTACGATTCAGGATGTCATCATGGCAAGGGTGGACACTCTACCTGAAGATGCAAAAGGACTGCTTCAAACCGGATCGGTTATTGAAAGAGAGTTTAATTACGCATTGGTTAAACATGTATCGGAATTATCGGAAAAAAAACTGCTATCACTACTTTCAGTGTTAAAAGACGCAGAAGTTATTTTTGAGAGGGGCATTTACCCTGAAAGCACATATATTTTCAAGCATGCCCTGACACAAGAAGTGGTCTATGATTCGATATTAACCCCGAAAAAGAAGAGGCTTCATGAAAAGATAGGCAATGCCATAGAGGAGTTGTATAAAGATAATCCTCACGAACACTATGGGGTTTTAGCCGAGCATTTTATCAACAGTGAGAATTTTGAGAGCGGGGCTAAATATTGCAATTTGGTAGGCCGAAAGGCTGAGAAAGCAGGAGCTCTGACTGATGCAATTGCTTTTGGGTACAAAGAAGTGGGTTGCCTTGAAGGAGTGCTACAAACAGAGGAAGTGGTAAATAATCTAATCGATGCAAGGACGAAGATTGGTCTTTATTACTTTCAGATGGGTTATGGTGTTAAGGCAAAAGAAGCTGTCGATCCGATAACTGAACTAGCATTAGACCATAATAACAAAAAACGGACCTCTCAGATATTTTGCATATTGGCGTTTTATAAACTTGGTATTGATGAGGATATTCCGAAAGCTTTGGACTACGCAAATAAAGCATTGAAGATCGGGGAAGAGTTAAATGATCTACCTTCTATAACACTTTCAAATATAATGCTGGGAGGAATTCAACTTAATAATCTTGAATTTGCCAAATCACTCCACTACTGGAAAAAAGCATTAGAGATTAATGTAGCGGTAAATGTCCTTTGGGGTATATCGGCAATAAAGGCTTGGATAGCATTAGTTAATGTTTTTCAAGGAACGATTAATATTTGTTATGAAACCAGCGGTGAGGCATCAAGAATAGCTGATGAAAGCGGTGATGTATACTCAAAAAGTACCTCATATACTGCACATGGGTGGTCCGCTTATTGTAAAGGATATTTGAAGGTTGCGGAAAAATATCTTCTGAAGGTTGCCGAGATTCCTGAGAATATCAGTCACTTATGGTTTAGTGGTTGGGCCCATTTTCTTTTGGGAAAGTTTTATTTTGATACGCAAGAATTCGAAATATCCAAGAAACATTATAAAAAAGCAATTTCTCTATATCGAAAAGGTAATTTATGGCCATCTTGGGTCAATTACTGGAAAGCGCTTTTGTTATTGGCAAAGATGATGAACAATGAGAAAGATATAAATCTCAACGAAGTATTCCAATATTATAAGGATAACAAACTCAAGTTGCTTGAAGGCTTGATGCAAAATTGTATCTGTGAAATTCTATTAAATATAGACAATCAGCACATCTCTGAAGCTGAAGGTTGGATCAAGAAAGCCATCGAAGCAGATAATAGAAATGGCACGATGTGGAATTTGGCACAAGATTTTGCCCTGTATGCAGAATTGTTTACACGAAAAGACGATATTTCAAAAGCCAGAGAAAACCTGGGCAAAGCAATAGATATCTTCAAAGAATGCGGTGCTGATGGATGGGTTGAAAAGTATGAGAAGGAACTGGCCGCACTCTAATGAACAAAATATCCCTTGTACCAAATCTTGGGGTTGAAACAATAACCACTTGATTACCGATGATTACCGATTTATTGAGTTTTGGGGACGAAAGAATAATCGAATCCCGGTCGATGGACTTTGACCCGGCTGATGCAGTCTGTATAAATCAGAACACCCAAAAGAGAGAAGGATCGTAATTGCCTGAAATGACAAGCGTTATCCGTATAAACAAGAAGATACGGCAACTTCTTATACAGAAAGAGACAGTCTGTGTTTGCCTTTTCATACAGACTGTATAATCATTGTTATCTGGAAACTATATGGAGAATTAGAATGGAGTTAAAGCCCATCAATCTTCGAGAAAAACTCGCCAAATTCTCTGATCATTGGTCACCCAAAATCATAGCTCAAATGAATGACTACCATTTCAAGCTTGTAAAATTCCGAGGTGACTTCGTCTGGCATAACCATGATGATACAGATGAAGTTTTTATTGTGCTGAATGGAGAAATGTCTATTGAATTTCGTGATGGAAAGGTCGATTTGAAACAGGGAGAATTATT
>CP070700.1:213315-216734 GCA_020349865.1 Desulfobacteraceae bacterium | reverse complement strand
GGGGGACCGGGTGCAAAAGGTGACGGTTGATACGAAGGCCCCTGTGATCCCGGGTTCTTTTTGCGTTCGACCAACCCTGGCAAAGGAATACCAGGAACATCCCTTTCGGCTTAACTATCCCATGAAACGCCTCGGTGAACGGGGTGCCAACCAGTGGGAGCAGATCTCATGGGACAAGGCCCTAGATGAAATTGCAGAAAAGTTGAGCTTTATACGCAAGAACTACGGCGCTGAAGCGGTGGCTACAAGTTCCGGCACAGGACGCGGTGCCTGGGAATTTGCCAAAACCCGTTTTATGAACCTTTTTGGAAGCCCCAACCGTTTCGGTGCAGTGACTATCTGTTACGGGCCACGTAGTGTTGTATGGTTCACCACTTTCGGCGGCGCCATCGTACCGGATCGAAAGCCCGGAAAGACACGCATGATGGTCCTTTGGGGACGCAATCCTCATGAGGGCGGACCCTCCTCGTGGCATAGCTTCAAGAAAGCCATGCAGAACGGGATAAAGACCATGGTTGTGGACCCCCGTTGTACGGAGGCGGCACGACAGGCCGACTGGTGGGTACAGGTGAAGCCCGGCACAGACACTGCTTTGGCCCTGGGCATGATGCATGTGATTATCAAGGAAGGATTATTCGACAGGGGATTCGTTGAAGACCATACATCAGGCTTTCCACAGCTCAAGGAAAGGGTTGAGGCGTATCCCCCTGAGAAGGTGGCCTCCATTACCGGGCTGTCCCCTTGGAAACTACAAGAGATCGCCAGGTTTTTTGCAGCTAACCAGCCCTCCAACATGGTAATCGGTGTAGCTGCCGAGCATAGTGCACCCAATAGTATTCAAGCCATACGGGCCATAAATATACTTCGGGCTATATGCGGCAGTATTGATGTGGAAGGCGGCGGTCTTATCGCCGGGCCGTGTGAGGGCTTTGTGCCTGATGCCGCTTTGGAGCTCAACCACATACTGCCTCCTGATCAGCGCTGCAAGCAGATCGGAAGTGATCGTTTTCGACTTCTGAGCTATCCCGGATGGGAGCTTATCGAAGAACAGCTTTGTAAAAAGTGGGGCGACAGGCATCCTGCGGCTGCTTATCTGAATTGTATGGCCCATGCGCCCAGTGTGTTTCGGGCCATCCTGACCCAGAAGCCCTATCCGGTGAAAGGAGTGATAGTATCTGCCAGTAATCCGCTTCTCTCCTATGCCAATACTAAACTTGTTTATAAGGCGCTCAAGGCAACTGAGCTGCTTGTGACGTTTGATATTACCTGGACACCTACGGCGCTGATTTCTGATTATGTCCTTCCTGCCGCCTGCTGGATGGAGAGGCCTGACATGGGCAATTTTGCCTCTGTGGGCGCTTATCCACTGGTACAGATCGGTGAAGCTGCCTTACCCGCTCGTGTTCCCGGCAAATATGAACGTATGAACGATTATGAGTTCTGGCGAGAGCTGGGCCTTCGCCTGGGGCAGGGCGAATACTGGCAATGGCAGACCTTTGAGGAGGTTTGGGAATACAGACTCAAAGAGATCATGGAAAGACGGGGTGCAAAAACACTGTCAGAGTTCATCCTGCAGCAACGATGGGAAGTGGATCTTCCGAAACCCGGTATATGCAAAAAGGGTCCGCTGGCAACACCATCAGGCAAGGTGGAGATATATTCACCCATCTTTGAGAGGTTGGGATACGATCCCCTGCCGAATTATCAGGCACCTACTGGGAAGGATGAAGCGGGTAAGACTTACAGGCTGTTAAATATCAGTGGTGCTCGAACCATGCCTTATCATCACAGCGAGTTTCGTCATGTGGAGGGCTTCCGGAAGAGACATCCCGATCCCATTGTCGAGATTCATGTGGATCTTGCCCGCCGAAAAGGCATTGTAGACGGAGACTGGGTCTGGATAGAAACCCCAATTGGCAGAGTAAAGCAGCGGGCCCGATTGACAACCTCTTTTGCTCCCGGGTATATCTACACCCAGCATGACTGGTGGTTTCCTGAAATGCCTGCGGAAGAGCCTTGCCTTTATGGGCTTTGGGAATCGAACATCAACGTAACCACGGATGATGACCCTGCTAAATGCGATCCCATCTCCGGTGGATGGCCCTTTAAGGGTCAATACCTTCGATGTCGCATCTACAAGGCATGAAGCCGTTTTATAAATTGGATTCAGATATATAAGATTTGGGATCTATATACAAAAGGGGAAGTAGATAAAAAAAGGCCTGGGAATCCAGGGAAGTGAAAAGGCCAGCAGATGGAGGTTATAAACTGAAGAAAAACTAAGGACTGCATAAACAAGAATAACTTAAATAATATCCAATAAGCACTTTAATAATTCCCTGCAGTCGAAGCAAACATCAATCTTCCGCTAAAAATATTATGCAAAAACCCTGATGTTAAGGGAAAAATCTCTGGCTCCCAGACCTCTATTTATTTCTATTTTATATATTGTGCAAATATAATGCCTGTTAAAAAATATAGATATTACAAGAAAAATCGGTTGTTGGCCTTGTTTATAAAAGGATTTTCCTTTTTTTAAAAAATTTGATGATGCAATGGTTGCTAGTTTCTGTTGTTTCTATATTGCATTATTTTTTTTGATGCAACATTGTTTTTTTGGTCTTAATTATTTATATGTTTGAAAATTTTCAAACAGGTAAATAGTTAATCATTTTTATAAACTGGGAGAATAGTAAAAATGACAGATACAAAGGTATTAGAAAGGCTTTCCGGAGAAATTTCCAGGGAACCCTTTGGCCGGATCTTTGGTTTCAGGCTAAAGGAACTCAAGCCCGGCTATGCATTGGTTGAAATGGATGTGACAGAGAGGTTTCAGAATAGCCTGGGAATGGTCCATGGAGGTGCCATATTTTCTCTGATAGATCAGGCCTTCCAGGCAGCAGGCAACTCTCATGGGAAAGTAGCAGTGGCGCTGAACATGAACATCTCCTATTTCAGACCGCCCGAATTTGGGGGCATATTGAGGGCTGAGGCCAGGGAGATAAATTTAACCCGCAGAACAGGCACCTATGCCATTGAAGTGAAAGATGAAGAGGGCATATTAATAGCCAACTGCCAGGCCATGGTCTATCGCAAGGATAATCCCCTTCCTTTTCTGGATGATTGAAAGAAGGAAAGAGAATCAAGGAATCATTGGGATTTTTAATTGAAAATCTTTTTAAGAAATTGATCGATTTACAACATTCTATCCGCCATGTTAAGATAAAAATGATTATTCACTTTATCAGCAATGATTGTTAAAGGAGTTTTATGGAAACATCTATACAGGAGAGAAATGATATTCCCATTAGAGTTCGTTTTGCGCCAAGCCCGACCGGTTATCTCCATCTTGGTGGCGCTAGAACAGCTTTGTACAACTTTTTATTTGCCAGAGGTAGCGGAGGGACATTTATCCTCAG
>CP070700.1:210272-213215 GCA_020349865.1 Desulfobacteraceae bacterium | reverse complement strand
TTAATAACCAGGTCCGGTTGAGACAGTTTCGCAGCCATGCTTGGCTTTTCGTACTTTTTCTTTCTCTGTTTTGGTTTTGGGGAAACGGCTTTGCATCTGATGCCATCGGTGCACAGCAGAAAATACTGGATTGCACTACACCTCCTGAGCAAGCACAAGATAACTCGGTGGCAGAACCACCTGTGTTGTTAATCGGCCTTGGTGACAGTTTAACACACGGGACTATGGACGCAAACAATAATGCTACGAATAGCTTGAATGCTTATCTTCAGCAAGTTGTCGATTCTCTCGCACAGAAGGTTCCATTGCATTTCACCCAGCCCCTTTTTGATGAGTATGAAAATCGCCTGCAACCTTTTCGTGTACCGACTAACCTGGGAATAGACGGCGCAGATACCTTTTCACTCATCGGATTGGAATATTACAAGCGAGTCGGGACTTCGGAATCATTTTTCAGTCGAGAACTTCTTGCAGATAGACTGTTGCCGGGAAACTTGAAAGACACATATGATAAGGTGCTATATCCCATCAACTTACTGGCTAAAAGGCCGATATCTCAGCTCGGTTCCGCTGTCTGGCTCCTCAACCATGGCGCACCTAGCGTAGGAATAGAAAAAGCGCTTGTCATTCTTTGGATAGGAAACAATGACTCGAGCACCGCCGCTTTAGGCACCGGTGGGCGAAACCCGGCGTATCAGCCGCTGCCTTTTGACCTGGTGAAATTTGAACTGAAGCCTCTCTTACGACTGCTGTTAGGATTTGGCGAACAATCCGGAGCCATTTCCTTTGAACCCTTCACCCAAACCGCCATCGAAAGAAACTTGACCGACATAAATGACTTCATAGAGCAGTATGAGCGGATAGTGAACTGGCTGGAATTCATAACTTTCTTTTCGCCGGCAACAACGGAGCTGTTCCTTCTGACATTGCCTTACTATAGCGCAGTGGGGTACCTGATGGACTCTGAGGACCTCGAATTCTATCTGCAAAAGCTTGATCCTGACTACGCTATTCCTTCAACCTTCCAGCGGGTGGCACCACCTGGAGAGCCGATTGCCGATCCCCTGAAGGGGGACCGGATTTCCTTGCTGACTTTCGGCCTGATGTATGCCCTTATGAGCACCGGGCACTCGATGGAGGATGTGAACCGGGTGCTGGAAATCGACGGTCAACAGAGGGACGGTTTGGTGTTATCAGAAGAAGAGCAGCAATTTATAATGACTCGAATCAACGCTTTCAATGATGCAATCAATTCAGTTGCAGCCTCGAGCGGTGCCAACGTTCACATTATTGATATCGGCCAATATTTGAATAACACGCTTTCGGGGAAAGAAGAAATTATCATCGACGGCCGAGTTCTGAGCCGCAAGTGGATCCGTGGCAGTGGATTTTCCTTAGACGGCGTTCACCCGGGATACACAGGTCATGCCCTGATTGCCAACTTTATATTGGAGCAGCTGAATGCAATTTTAGGACTCTGCGCCCCACTTTACGAACTGCCTGACATTATTGATTCCGATCCCTATGTAGATCAAGACCGTGACGGCTGGGCGCCCGGGCCACAATATGAAGCCTCGGGTGCAGCCGAACTGCTGTTCCTTTTCAAGGACCCGGACGATAGCAATCCAGAGGTGCAGGCTGAAATGCCGCCAAATGTTTGGGATGTGATCTCTGATGTCCTCCTGAAGGAAATACTGAATATCCCGGCTATACAAGCTGAGGCGCAGCGTTTGAGTATCGGGTCTACCGAGTAACTCTCATTTTCTGGTCAGCAGAGGACAATTTGCGCAAAAAATCCAATCGAATGGAAAGTGCACCAGGAGATTGACCGGAAATACTTAAAAAAGAAAAAAGGGCAGTTGTATCTCTTGGATACGCTGCCCTTTTCCATTTTCACGGTATTTTTTGAGTAATCTTTGATTTACCTATTGAAAATTCTAAAAAGCCTTTAAGCAACCTCTCAAATCAAATTTAAATAGTTAGGGATTACAGCGCGAAAATTTAAAATCAAATTGCCATTAAATTCTTCACCTTCTTGAATTGCAACCTGCTATTTGAATGCAGGAGTTATCGACGTCCTTGTTTTATATAAAATAGTTTTCAATGAGAGGGGCAATTTGCTCAATCCTTGGATTATCTATTCTCTGCGCTGGGAAGATAAAAAGATGCGCATCGTCATAAGTGTGCATTCCGCAAAAATGGGTTTTGCCGAAAAGATCTCTACGATTCAAGGCCCCTTTTAGGTCGAATCCATTGTGGGGGAGAAGATATATATCAGGGCCACGGTCACTGTAAGGTCCAGTGAAAATGTCTTCACGGTAGAAGATTTTCTTCACGACCTTATCACCGTTATGAGTAAGGCGAGATAATTGTTCAGCCAGCTCATCTCTTAACACAGCATACTCTGACTCCTTCACCGGTCCTCTTGGATACTTTCCTTGAGAATGGATATAGATTCGAGCCGGATCAAGACAGAAGGCCCGGGAATTTCCAGTAATTCCGATCAGACCGTTTTTACCTTCTTCTAGTTCCAGGTAGCCATTTTCAATGAGCCATCGGTTTATATATACCTCCGTTTTGATAGAAACAAAACCATGGTCTGAGCAAGTCAATAACAAAGCTCCCCTGTCCTTGGATCTCTGGAAAATATCACCGACAAAGGCATCAAGTTTTCTGTAGAACTCAAGAATCACTTGATGATAGGGACCATTTTCCAAAACTTGGGGAAAGAAGTAATGATGAAGTCGGTCTGTGGCAGTAATCATTCCGACAAAAATTTGCCATTCCTCGGAATCGAAAAAATAATTGATCGCCTCGATCCTTTTTTCAAAAACTTCGAAAAGGTCGACAAAGAAAGCATCCGGGTCTTCTGCTGCAAGTTTTGCTTTGACATCGAGCCGATAGCCTATGTCATCTAACTTCTGAAAAATCCGCTTTGGATAT
>CP070700.1:204752-210172 GCA_020349865.1 Desulfobacteraceae bacterium | reverse complement strand
TGGCTGGGCTCCACTCGCTCCGGGTTCACCACCTTCTTCCAGGCCTCGAAGCCTATCATGAAGGCGGGCACGCCGGCGGGGGCCACGCATATTTCAAGGGCCTCGAGGATCTCTTTCTTACTATAGCCATACTCCAGTGCCAGCCTGATGTGGGCCGCGATATGGTCCGCGTTCGCCTTCACCGCAGTGAGGACTACAGTGTAAATGAGTTCTTTGGTCTTGGGGTCCAGCGACCGGGGCTTGGTGTAGGCTGCCTCGATCAGCTGGTTGTAACCCTTTAGAAAGTCAAAGTCCTCCGCAACCATTATCTTGTGAAAATCGAGGATGTATCCCCGTTCCTTGTACATCTTGTCCACGAATGCCTGCTTCTCGTCACTAGTCATGACCCATTAACCTCCTTGCTTGCTTTTGACCTTAATACCGCCCCAGTCCTCTATGAATTTGGCGATGGCGGCATGACACTCACCCCCACCCCCCTGGCTCATGGCGTAGTTGAAAAGCTGCTGCACCACAGCGCCCACGAACATAAAGGGGGAATAGAGGATGTACCACTTTCCCATGAGTTCCATTTTCATCCCAATGGGTTTTTACACCTTTCCTTTCGATCATCTAACCTTTTACGATTTGATAAATGCCATTATGGAATAACACTGACAGCCGATCTTTTTCCAACTGAATCTTCACCTCTGTATACGACAAAGCCTCTTTCAGATGTATTCCCCTTCAGATTAAGCCATGAAAAAATATTTGATTTTATTACCGGGCTGTTTGTTTTTGAGGCCTTTATTTCAATGGGCAGCAGTTTTGAGCCAATATGAACAATCAGATCAATCTCGTTTCCGGTTTTATCTCTCCAGAAATAAAAGGGGGGTTTTTCTCCTACGTGGAATACTCTTTTGTAAAGCTCGCTTATGATGAATGTCTCAAAAATATTACCAAATAGGGGATGACTCATCAGTTCATCCGGGTTCCTGATTGACAAAAGGAATGAGAGGACGCCTGTATCAGCGAAATATAGTTTTGGGGTTTTTACAATACGCTTCTTAAAGTTCTTGTAATGAGGAGGAAGAACGAAAAGGATTCCGCTTGTTTCCAGCAAAGAAATCCATTTCTTTACCGTAGGCTGTGATACACCGATGGAATTTGAAATTGAAGTGTAATTGATGAGTTGACCTGACATTGATGCGCAGATTTTTAAGAAATCCTCGAAGAGCTTCGGATTCTCAACATTAACAAGGCTGCAAATATCCCTTTCAATATAGGTGAGGATATAGTTTTCGATCCATTTCCTTGCATCACGTTTTTTATCATGAATCCTCGGATACATCCCGGTGAAGATCATTCTGTAAATATCGATCTCTTTTCCACCTTTGATATATTCCGGTTTGATTTTGAAAATTGAATTTATGTCCTTATCCGGCTTTGCCGCACAAAGCTCATTAAAAGAAAACGGATATAATTGAAACGTTATAATCCTGCCTGCAAGGGACTGGATAATCTTTTCCATGCGGAGGAATTGCTGGGATCCTGTGAGGACATAACTGGCAGGGGAGTCATCCAGGTCAACTCTTTCCTGCAGACATGAAAAAAGAGAAGGGACGCGTTGAATCTCATCAAGTATAATGTTTTTTCCATAGTCATCAACAAACCCGCGCGGATCATCCTGTGCCATATGACGAATGTCAAGATTTTCCATTGACAGGTATTTATGGTCAGGAAACAAGTGCCTGGCCAAAGTAGTCTTTCCGCTCTGCCTTGGGCCGACTATTGCAACTACAGGATATTTCTTGGAATATTTATGAATTGGGGCTTCGAGACTTCTGCTGATCATAGGACAAATCTAAAGTCTATTTTTGGATTTGTCATGCATGTTGTTTGATATTGTGCATAAAAAAATAAAAGGGCTCAGCTGTGCCTTTGGCTCTTGGTCAGTATTAATTCAAATTCTTCACTTGCAAAGGGCGATGTCCTTCCGATCTCCTCACGGCTTGTTCGATGGGTATTGAGCCATCCGTTATGGGCCCATCATATGGTGTAAATTCCCGGGTCCATCAACACTTTGCTGTCCCAACATATAAAAAGTCTAACCCCTTTATGCTAGGATTTAAATCGTTTTGGAAACAAAGCCCCCCCTTACCTCTTATCCCCCAAATGGGGGATGTGTTAATTGATTTTTTCTGGATGATAGCCGGAGGGCCTTGGTCTGAGGATATGGATTAGGGGATCAGGGGGTTCGAGTGAAAAACATCTTAACGAAACGTGGCCGGATTGACCACAGACACCGGCCATGGTAACCTGTCTTACATTAATCGAGCGAGAAGCCTCCATTATGAGCGATGAGCGCCCTGCTATAGGCCGTAGGCTTAAACCCATGGGGGCTTTCGATTTATCCGGAAAATGAGTACGAAATTATTTGTCCTTAACCGTTCCCCGGGGCGTGAGGTCTTTTGAGACCTTTGAAAAATGTCCAATTTTGGTCAAAGTCAAGAAAGGCGATAATTTTAACCGCAGGAATATATTGAATATTTTAAGGATTAAAATTTGAGCCCGACGCAGAGATTGGGCAAAAGGGGGCGTTTTGCAAAGGTCTCATTTAGTGAACGACCTGCGGGTGCCCTGGAGTCGAAGAAAAGGCCTCACGATCGCCGGGTTTTCCTGGCAAGGTTCAAATGGACATGAATGCATCAGGAGGAAAACAGATATTCAATATCAGTGAACTTCTTGAAGGCCTGGGTTTGGCCGTTCTGAGAAGCATTCGAGATCCCTTCGCCATTATAACCCCCGGCTACACCATTCTGTGGATAAACAAGGCCATGGCCTTTATCCATGGAGGTCAGCACGATGACGCTGCAGGTAAAATCTGCTACGATTTTTTTTATGGCAGGCAGCATCCCTGTGAGGATTGCCCCCTCCAGGATGTTTTTGCAACAGGCCGAACCCAAATCAACGAACGCTACCTGGACTTTCCTGACGGCGAGCGCCGGTGGGGCGAAGTCAAAGCCTATCCGGTTCGTGGTGAAGACCACGCCACCGTCGCCGCCTTTGTGATTGTTTTTGACATCACCGAGCGAAAGAAGGAGACCGAGACTCAGCAACAGTACTCAAAATACCTCTCCAAAAAGCTTGACACCTTTAGCGGCAAAGAGCAGACTATTTACCTGGACGATGGAGATATCGCCATCAAAACGAGCCTGACCACCAGGGAGAAAGACGTGCTGCGACTGCTTACGGAAGGATACACCAACACCCAAATATCAGACATGCTCGCCATAAGCCCTCACACCGTTAAAAGCCACGTGATCAACATTTTCAACAAGATGGGCGCCAGTGATCGCACCCAGGCGGCTGTATTAGCTATCCGTTACAAACTGATCTAGCCCGGGTTCAGCCGCGGAATTCCCGTCCTTTTATCCCTCCTCAACCCATGCATTTTTTAATGGCCTACCCCCCAAATGGGGGATGTTTCATTTTCAGGGCCTGTTACAATGGCATCCAATCTTTTCACATGATCTATTGGCCTTTGAACCCAGATTGTGCAGTAGAGTCCGTAGCGAGGCGCAGAAAACCGAAGCGAGACGCGCAGTTGGAGCGATTTGGTAACGCAGGCATATTCATAACTATGTCGAGGAACAAAATCGGGAAACAAGCGTTACAGCAAGGATTTTCAAGTCGCAGTAGGAGGGTACTTCACAATCTGGGTTGAAAGACCAGCGCCATTAAGTGGCGGAGGAGGGCATCATGGAAAACAGAGTTGACAGCATTTTGTTCAAATACAGGGAGGCGGATCCAACAGTTCGCTTACACATGTTTCTGGACCATAGGGACTTGAGGGGCCATTTTACGGAAATCAATCGCGGGGAAATGCCTCAGCCATCGTTGGCACCGAAAGTGCTTTTCCGATTACCCGGGCCCTGCCTAAGCGTTTTTAGGCGATTGGCCAGTGCCGTGAACTGCCTTATCAGCTTGCCATTTGATAAGAACTCGTTTTTCGGGGAAGGAAAGGCGTATAGGAGAAATTGACCTTGTGTGCCAAGCCAAATTCAACCTCATGATGTTGTGGGGGCAACTCACTGGCTGAAATTGGGGGCTGGGGCCAGGCCTTCCCTGGCGCGACTAACTCGATGTGAAGCGACGGCTCAGGTGTATTGCTTAAGAATAAATGAGCTCAAACTCAACCCTTGATCAGTGATTTAAGATCCTTTTATTTACGCCTTGTCACATTGTGTTTAGAAATTATTGATTTTGTGATATAAACTCGTCGACTAACGGCAGAATATATACTACCTAACACCAAACAGGTTTCCGATTTGCCTATTTGTGTATAATCCAGTTCCACATAAAAAATAAAGCAGAATGTCTCGTTAGTGCGTGTTCTCTTTAAGAATTCTTGGTGATTGCTAAAAATGGTCAATAGTGCACTTCAAAATTTTGGACGCTTTTTTAAGTAATTAAGAGGGGTCTTTGTCTTTGATTATGGGGCTTTGCTGCGGGCACTCATCAAACATTTTAATCAATAACCAAGGGTTGACGCCCTTTACATTTAGATGGCTGAAAGCTGAATGTTTTATAAATAAACAATAGTCAAGGGTAGTCGTGACCCCTTTTATGGAGGATAAAATGGCAGATGATATTTTCAGGGAATTACAGAAACGGCTGGATGGGTATTCGCTGGGTTTTCCGGCCACGGATTCCGGTATTGAGCTTGATATCCTGAAAGAGCTTTTCACTGAAGAAGATGCCGAGATGTTCCTGAATCTTACGCAAAAGCTCGAGACGCCGGAAGATGTGGCTCGTCGTATAGGCAGGCCAGCCGATGAAGTTGCCGCACAACTGAGCGACATGTACAAAAGGGGGCTCCTGTTTCGTTTAAAGAAAGGGGGTGTGGTCAAATACGGGGCAATTCCTTTTGTACACGGCCTGTTTGAGTTTCAGGTAGCAAATCTGGACCGCCGCATGGCCGGCCTGATGGAGAAATACATACAGGAGGGATTCCATAACGCTATAACCACGGGGGCTACTGCATTTTTGCGCACGGTCCCTGTTCAACGCAGCATAGAGGTCCTGCACAATGTGGCCGCCTACGAGGACGCGAGCGAGATACTCAGGAAGGCAAAAAAGATAGTGGTTACCGACTGCATCTGCCGAAAGCAGAAGAAGCTGGTGGACCAAAGCTGCGAAAAACCGCTTGAGGCCTGTTTTATGTTCGGGTCCATGGGTCAATACTATCTGGACCGGGCTATGGGACGCGAGGTAGAGGTGGATGAGGCGATAAGGATACTGACCGAGGCCCAGGAGGCAGGCCTGGTTACCCAGCCGGCTACGGCCCAGAATCCGGGAGGGATGTGAAACTGCTGCGGTGACTGCAGCGGACTCCTCAGTTCCCTGAACAGGCACCCGAAACCTGCGGAAATGGTCTTTTC
>CP070700.1:201633-204652 GCA_020349865.1 Desulfobacteraceae bacterium | reverse complement strand
TTCATAGAATAGCGTTTTATCAATCGTTGCACTCAATAAGGTTGTGTGTGTAAATATACCCCATTATTCTGCACGAGGCAACGGTAGGGGTTCAACTCCGTGCAATGATTGATAAAACGGTGAACTGAACTGGCTGTAGATGGATGGATTTATGTTTTAACAGCCTATGGGGATTATATAAATGGGGAAAGATTAGTAGTAGAGAGCAACGATGTCAATCTGGGCGTGATACGATTTCTGTACTGCCAGTCTAACATTATCCGAGTGATTATTTTCCACATAGAAACTGCAAAACACTTTGGGTTTTGTATTTTCAAATCCGTAAGACTGAATTTGGGCGAACCTCTGCTGTTGTGCCCAAGGGCACTTTTTCACCGGTACAAATTGAGTATAGGGGAAATAAACCCCCTATGATGAATTGCGATCGTGCCTTGGTAATTTCTTGATTATTGTCATTTTACCTTTCTTGCATTTTGGACAGCAGGTAATGTCGGTACCGGTCAATCGGAGCATCATTTCGAAAATCGTTTCTTTAATTTTCTCCGGCAATTTTGCATCTGGATCAATCAATTTTCTCAGAAGCGCAATGGCTTGCTTTTTGGTTTTGTGTGACAAAAATCCGAAGTAGCGGATTTTTAGGAAACCCTTGGGGAGAACATGCAGAAGGAAGCGCCGGATGAATTCATCTGCATCAAGGGTCATTTCCCTGGTTCCATTCTTTTCCCTGTCCCGGTAGGTAAAGGTGACTTTACCGTTTAAAATGGAGACGATCCGGTCGTTTGATATGGCCACCCGGTGGGTATAACGGCCAAGATATTCAAGCACTTGCTCAGGGCCAGCAAAGGGACGTTTTGCATAGGCAATCCATTTAACCTTTGAAAGGGATTTTAACAACCCCTCGAAGTTTTCTCTTTTCCCAAACCCTGCGGTATTGCCAGGAAAGATTAACTCTTCTCTGCAATAGGCTCCTTTGAGATGTAGCAGATAGCGTTTTCTAAGCTCTTTTGCCAGAGAATCGATCCGGAAAAGAAATGAATTCCTTGCCGGTACCCATCTGTCTTTGGCAAATGAAAGAGCACCTGCGGGAATCAGGCAGTGAAGATGAAAATGGTCCATAAGGGTCTGGGACCATGTATGCAAAACGGCAATGAATCCCAGTTGGCCTTCAAGTCGCCATTGGGGGTCTTTAGCAAATGCCTGCAGGGTTTCACTGAGAGCGGTAAAGAGGATTTGCAGGGTGACTTTTTTGTTACATAATACAATGGGGTTAAGGTCATGTGGCAAGGTGAAAACAAAATGGAAGTAACCACAGGGAAGTAATTCGCTCTTTCTGTCGTTGAGCCATTTCTCCTTGGCCAGGGTCTGGCATTTCGGGCAATGTCTATCCCGGCATGAGTTATAGGCTATCCGCTCGAAGCCACATTGATCGCATTGCTCGACGTGGCCGCCGAGTACCGCAGTGCGGCATATTTCAATGTGATGCATAGCTTTGAGTTGGTCATGTGACAGAGAGTTGTGTTGCCGGTAATCTTCCCTATAGAGGCGGAAGATATCTGCGACTTCCAATTGCTCTTTGTCGTTGAGGTCACTGTAATTTTTTTTCATTGCTTGGCCCTCCTATTCGTCATAAAGGGTGTCAAGAGGGCTTTTGAACTTGGTGAACCGTTCAGGTATGAGGTGAAGATATATTAAGGTGGATTTTATGTTTGAATGGCCAAGGAGCCGTTTGATAGTGTAAATATCAGTTCCCTGGTACAGCAGGTGGGTTGCAAAACTGTGTCGCAGCGTATGGATGCCGTGGCCTTTGTTTATGCCGGCTTTTTTTTAGCGAGGCAAAAAATACCGTGTGCAGCTGATTTACTCAGATGTTTTTCACCTTTCTGGCCGGGGAACAACCATTTCTCAGGACGATATTTTTTCCAATAGGCTCTCAGATCCACAAGCAGATTTTTGGAAAGAATCGTGTAACGGTCCTTTTTACCTTTTCCTTGGCCCACCCGGATCGTCATTCTGGAAGGATCGCTTTCTATGTGATGTAGTTGCAACCGAACTACCTCACTAATCCTGAGTCCTGCGCTATATACGGTTTCCAACAAGACCAAGTGTTTCAGGTTGGTGGTGGCAGCGAATAGACGTTTTACTTCTTCCATGCTGAAGACCGTGGGCAGTTTCTTAACCTTGGGTCGAGGGGGGATATGGAAATTAGTCTCGTCCCATTTACAAATATTTCTGTAGAAACAAAGAATGCCCGAAAAATAGTTATTGCATGTCCCCCAGGAAAACTTTCGGTCTTCAAGAAGATGGCGAAAATATTCCTGAACCTCATCGTTTGTCAGGGTGTCTGGCGATTTATTGTAGAATCTTGCCAACCCCTTAACAGCAGTTACGTAATTCTTCTGGGTGTACGGTGAAAATCGCTCCAAAGTCATGTAGTTTAGAAACTGGGTTCTTAGATCAGTACTCATAATTACACCTCCTTGGTAAAAAGTTAATAAGAAATGAGAAACACACGTTTACCTTGGAGGTATTGTAATCGATTATTGGCTAAATCGGGAGATTATAATTGAATGCGAGGATGGAGAGGATATAAGGAGAAATCTAATGGATTTCCGCGAAGCGGTTCAGTTCCTATATAAACCTCGCGTTTTGAGATTCCCAGATTCGCAAGCTTGCCAGATCTAATCTTCACTTTTCCGGGCAGTGTCTTGAGGCTCTCAGCCCGGTCTTTTGTTTAATTATCCGTGTAGATTAATGGACCCATCGTTATGGCTTCCGCATCGCTCACCTTTTCCGAATATCTCTAAGTTTCTTTCCAGTATTAGCGCCTGGGTGGGGTTGTTGGGAACGTCTTTTATATGGGAAAAGAGTGGGCCCCTTCAAGGCCTCTGAGACGAAAAGTATTTATATAAGCTGGGATTTAGAAAGCCATGAGGTGATAGTACATGGCAAGACCATACAAATGCCCATACTGCAAAGGCACAACCACAACATGGAAAGGTTACCGTAAGCTGGCTAAGGG
>CP070700.1:191570-201533 GCA_020349865.1 Desulfobacteraceae bacterium | reverse complement strand
CCGAGTATGGCTTTGATGGGTATGGATGTGGTCTTTGCCAGACAGGTGTCCCGTGCGCGTCCAAAATACCAACAAAAGATGAAGTTGAAAGACAGCATCCCTATTAAACATCCTAAGATATGGGGGTAAGGCTTTTTTTTGTTGATCCAATCACCCTGTCTGTGGTTGGATCTGAAAAAACCCTAACACTTCAGCGTTTTGAAACAATAAACGTGGCCTTTTTTGTCTTATTTTCTAAGAGCTAACGTGTTACAAAAAACCACATAAATAAAGTAACAGTGTAGCAGTCTGAAAATAGTGTAAACCGAGATAATCCAATAATGATTTTTTTTGAAAGCCAAACGTTTACTATAAAAAAGGTTTCCACATGATAAAATATCTTTTTGTAATTGCTTCGATCTATCTCTTTAATTCGAGTTCGCAGTCCTTGGCACAGCAGATTGAGCAGATAAGTGAAATTGAAACTCGTGTTGTTGCTATTTGTTCAGGCAAACCGGACACAAGAAACATATTGGGGACTGGTTTTATCATCACAAAAAAGGGTTTGGTAATGACAGCAGACCATGTGATTTTTGATGAACAAAAAGATAGGGTTCATAGGGATCTGTTTTGTGGCTGGCCAACCTACCCAGAACCTTTGTGGTTCCGCGTCTCAATAGCCAAGCGGTTCAAACAAGGTGCAAAAGGAAGGGACATAGCCCTTTTGCAAATCGTTAATGATAAGAGGGTCCAGCCATATCCATTTCTGGAGATAGGAGATGATTTTGAAATCGGGGATCCGGTTCTGATTACCGGCTTCCCCCTTGTTTTCGAAAGAATTTATCACTGGCCCCTTTTTAGAAGGGGAATAATTGCCTCAACAAGATATAAACACCAGAACAGCAGAGTCATTGTACTGGATTTACCGGCAGCCAATGGGTATAGTGGCTCTCCGGTGTTTAATTTGAGAAACAAAAAAGTAGTGGGCATCATAAAAGGGGGTTCATTACATAGAAAGGGGGCTGATTTTTCTGTGGCGGTTGTCATACCAAAGAAGGACTTGGGAAATTGGGGGATCGTTCAATGATAAAAAAAAGGGCGGACAGATCGACGATAAATCGCAGCTGGGGGATGATCTGATGGCCAGGAAACCAACCTACGAAGAACTGGAACAAAGGATTCAGGATTTAAACAAAGAAGCCGCTGAGCTAAAGCAGGCGGAAGAGGCACTCCGAGAGAGTGAAGCGAGATATCGTAAGCTCTTTGATACCGTCAGCGACTTCATCTATACCCATGACCTAAAGGGCCACTTTCTCACTGTAAACCGAGGCGCGGCCCAAACATTAGGATACACGCCCGAAGATCTTATCGGCCGGTTGATTAGCGATTTTATGCTGCCAAATTACCGCCAGGCCTTCTATGATGAGTATCTGGAGGAGATCAAGAACCAAGGCTCCTTGAACGGGGTAACGGAGTATGTAGCCAAAGACGGTTCGAAACACTACATAGAGTACCGGAGCATCATGGTAAGACAAAAAGGACAGAAACCGTATGTAAGTGGTACAGGGAGAGATATTACTGATCGTATCTTAAGCCGGCATGAAGTTCACAAACTGGAGCAGCAACTCCTGCAGGCCCAGAAAATGGAGGCAATCGGTACCCTGGCAGGGGGAATTGCCCATGACTTCAATAATTTACTTATGGGTATCCTGGGCAACACCTCACTGATGCTTTTGGACATGGATGACAATGACCCACAATATGAAAGGTTGAAGACCATCGAAAAACATGTCCGGCTCGGAGCAGACCTCACCAAACAGCTTGTTGGTTTTGCAAGAGGTGGTAAATACGAGGTCAAACCCACTGACATCAACGAGCTGATTAAAAATAGTTCAGAGATGTTTGGCCGTGCGAAAAAGGAGATAACCATACGCACAGTGTATCAGAGGGGTATATGGTCAGTTGAAGCAGATCAGGGGCAGATCGAGCACGTGCTTTTAAACCTCTATGTCAATGCATGGCAGGCCATGACAGGGCCCGGGCACCTTTATGTTAAAACAGAAAACGTTGTGCTGGATGTAAACTATGTGAAACCTTATACCGTGAAACCTGGCCGGTACGTGAAAATATCCGTTACAGACACCGGAGTGGGAATGGATAAGGAAACCCAGCAGCGGATATTTGAGCCGTTTTTCACTACCATGGAAATGGGCCGGGGGACGGGTCTGGGGCTGGCGTCTGTCTATGGGATTATCAAAAACCATGGGGGTTATATAAACGTATACAGTGAAAAGAATGAAGGGACCACTTTCAGGATTTACCTGCCGGTTTCAGAAAAGGAGGTATCTGAAGAAAAGAAACTGTCAGAAAAGGCACCGAAGTTCACAGGAACACTTCTTCTTGTGGATGATGAAGACATCATTATTGATGTTGGTGAGCAGATGCTGAAGACGTTGGGCTACGAAGTTCTGGTCGCAAGGGGTGGAAAGGAAGCCATCGAGATTTATACAAACAACCGGGACAAGGTTGATATAGTGATTCTGGACATGATTATGCCGGATATGGGTGGAGGGGAAACCTACGATAGGCTAAAAGAAATAAATCCGGACATAAAGGTTCTCCTTTCAAGCGGATACAGTATCAATGAAAAGGCCAACAAGATATTGAAGCGAGGTTGTAATGGCTTTATTGAGAAGCCCTTCGATCTGATACAACTAACTAAAAAGATTAGAGAAATTATTTGCAAGGAATAGTGACCATTCAATGACTTAGGGTAAAGATTAACAAGGAGGACGTAAGTTGTGAATGATGAAGCAATAAAAAAGAGGACCCAGGAAACCGCAAACAAGCTTTTCGGTAAAGGGATCAAGGCGGATCCTCCCTATCTGATGTGGAAAGAATTCGACAAGGATTTAGCCAATGACTTCTCCAAGTTCATAACCGGCAACCTTTATTCCCGAACTGTCCTCACGTTACCTGAAAGACAGATGACTGCATGCGCAATGCTGGCAGCGATCCGGGCCGGTGGTGAATTAAGGCTCCACGTTAATGCGGCCTTAAACGTAGGTTGCGACCCAACGAAGCTGGCAGAGGTTTTCTTTCAGGTTGCGACCTACGCAGGTATGCCAGCGGTTAACGAGGCACTTGAGATTTATCGGGATGTACTCAAAGAAAGGGGGGAATGGCCTATCAAATGATAAATTATGCAACCCTGCTGGTTGATTGTGCTAATCATGGTGCAATGGTCAGGATGAACCGGCTTGAATGCATGACCGCCAATTTTTGCACTATTTCCAAACCACTCACTGTTACAAAATCCCCATTTAAAGGAAAACAGTAATGGGGTAAGATCTCTTGTTTGACATTTTTTTGATAATCTTTTAGTCTGCTGACAAATTTTCCCGCTGAAAATATACCCATATGTGTGTCACTAACCGCCTTCATAGATCAAAATTATAACATTTGTGTTAAGTTTTGATAAAGTCCCATGATTTTTGTCACTTAACATGTGATACTGGACAAAATAATACAAGTTGCATTCAAAAGGCAATTATTTATAAAGGTCATTGCGAACAGATGTGAAGTAATTTCAATATGATAGATTGCCATGCCTTTGCGCTTCGACTCGGCCGAGCAGTACGGCCTTGAGTTCGGGACCGAAAGGCTCATAGCGGGCTCGCAATGCAACTTGGTGTAAGGAATCCCTAGTTTTGTATCTAGCATCGACCATCAGGTATCTAACATAACCTCGCCTCGCCGGGCCGTACCGGCTCGTGACGGGCAAGCAATAGAATATCATCCATATTCAAATCTTCGATTTGAGGCTGAGCTGGACGAGACAGCATAGGACTTTCCTTTTTCCAATCCCCCGTGCTTCTGCGATGGGATTATATAAGATCACAATGTAACTTTACCATTTGATTAATCCGGAGGAGAAAAAAAATGTCATACGATCTTACAGAAGAGCAGGTCATGTTAAAAGATACCATTTCTCGTTTGGCAAAAGAGCAGATTGCGCCGGGTGCCGAAGAGCGTGATGAGAAGGGGGAATTTTCGTGGGATTCTGCAGAGATCTTCCGTGAAAACGGCCTCTTCGGGGCCGATTTCCCCGAAAACTACGGCGGCTCCGAGATGGGGCTCCTGTCCCTCTGTTTGATTATAGAGGAGATTGCCAAGGTTTGTGCCTCCAGCTCAGTAATCCTGCTCGTGCATGAACTGGGAAGCACCCCCATATTTCTTGCTGGAAATGAAGAGCAGAAGGAGAAATATCTGCCAAAGCTGGCTACGGGTGAAAAATTGGTGGCCTTTGGTCTGACCGAGCCAAATGCAGGTTCTGATGTTTCGGGACTCAAAACAAAGGCTGCCAAAAATGGCGATCAGTATGTACTTACCGGCAGCAAAACCTTCATTTCCCATGCTGATGTGGCTGATGTGATCTGTATTGCCGCAAAAACAGAGACCTCCGGCCCGGCCCATAAGGGAATCGGTATGTTTATCGTTGAAAAGGGCACACCCGGTCTGAGTATAGGCAAACATGAAAACAAACTTGGTATTCGTGGTTCTTCTACTGTGGAAATCATACTGGAAGATGCCAAGATACCGGCCTCAAATATTTTGGCCACCGAGGGAGCAGGGTTTTCCATTATAATGAAAACACTGGATCTAACCCGGATCCCGGTTGCCGCCCAGGCAGTTGGTATTGGCCAGGGTGCCCTCGACTACGCTATTGCTTATACTAAGGAGAGGACACAATTCGGCAAACCCATCTTTTCATTTCAAGGGCTCCAGTGGATGATGGCTGACATGACAACCCAGGTGGAAGCGGCCAGGCAGCTAACCTACAAAGCTGCTTCCATGTTTGAAAAGATACCAAGAAACCTGGATAAACTCTCAAAGGAGATGGTACGTTATTCGGCCATGGCCAAACTCTGTGCTGCTGAAACGGCAATGAAAGTGACGACAGATGCAGTTCAACTGCTTGGAGGTTACGGGTATGTGAAAGAATACCCGGTTGAAAGAATGATGAGGGACGCCAAGATAACACAGATATACGAGGGTACCAGCCAGATCCAGAAGGTTGTGATAGCCAGCACACTCTAATTCAACTGAAAAAAACCTGAAGATGAGGAACCTCTATGGATATCCTGCTTCAAATTATTGTCACCGGCATTGCCACAGGCGGACTTTATGGGCTTATAGCCCTCGGTTTTGTCCTTATATACAAGGCTACCAGCGTCCTTAATCTGGCTATGGGAGAGTTCATGACTCTCGGAGCTTTTGTTTGCTTCACCGTCTTAACCCAGATCAAGGCGCCATTTTATCTGGCCTTAGCCCTGACCCTCGTTTCCGCCGTTGTTCTTGGTATCATTGTCGAACGCCTTATTTTAAGACCGCTTATTGGGGAGCCTATTATCTCGGTCATAATGGTGACCATTGGATTGGGCGTTATTCTCAAAGGTGTCATGTATATGATATGGACGCCGAGTTTCCGCAATTTTCCCCAGATCTTTCCCCCGAAACCCCTTAATCTGAAGTTTGCAGTGGTACCATCCGGTCTTTGGTGGGGGTTTGTATTCGCCATTATCGGTACGATCATTTTTCTCCTGATATTCAAGTTTTCCCGGACAGGTGTTGCCATGCGGGCCACGGCCAATGACCAGCAAGCAGCGCTTTCTATGGGTATCAGTGTGAGGTGGGTCTTTGCCCTGGCGTGGTGTTTCGGTGCCATGGCCTCTGTCATCGGAGGAATTGTTATAGGGAATATAACCGGCATAAGCGTTTATATGGGAGACATTGGCCTGAAGGTGCTGGCCGTTATCATCCTGGGCGGCCTGGACAGCATCGGAGGGGCTATACTGGGAGGTTTTATAATCGGAATTTTGGAAAACCTGACCGGGCTTTACATCGATCCGCTCATAGGGGGAGGCGCCAAGGATGTTGCTCCTTTCCTGATATTGGTGTTAATCATCATGATTCGGCCCTACGGGCTTTTTGGTAAAGAGATAATTGAGAGGGTTTAAACGATTTTGGATTTTTGTAACAGTTTAGCGCTTTGAAGGAACCATCAGCAAATTGCAGGGCCATGGGGGTCTCTTTTCAAAAGCCGCATATGCCTGCCTCATTATATGTAACGGCAGTGTGCACTTGAAATTCATCCAGGGACAGCCCCACAAGAGCCACTTCATCGTGACGTTGGTCCTTACTGCCTGTGCGTTGGCCTTATATTTGCGGGTCTGGGGGCGTTCGACTAGCTCAACAGAATTTGTGATGCGACTTTTGAAAAGAGACCCCCATGGCCCTTACAGCCTTATTTCGAAGCACTAAAGTGTTACGGATTTTTTAATTGCTGATTGTTGAATGAAATAGGACCAGACCATGCGATGTGGAGATTTTAAAGAGACCTATATAAAAGACGAAGAAATCTTTAAGTCCCTTTTTGTAAAGGTTTGGCTTGGCCTGTTCTTAATTTTCCTTTTATTTTTCCCCTTTGCGGCCAATGCGTATATGCTTTATGTGGCAAATATGATTGGATTTGCAGTGATAGGGGCCGTTGGGCTGAATCTCTTGACAGGATTTACCGGCCAGATTTCTCTTGGACATGCCGCCTTTATTGGCGTAGGAGCGTACACCTCGGCAATCCTCGTCACCCGTTTGGGGTTCTCTTTCTGGTTGTCTATCCCTTTTGCCGGTCTGGTGGCGGCAGTAGCCGGCATCATAATAGGCATACCCTCCTTGCGGGTAAAGGGACTTTATCTTTGTATAGCCACGCTTGCGGCCCAGTTTATCTTTGAATTTATCTTCATCCACTGGGAATCCATGACCAAGGGCATCACTGGAATTAATATCCCGCCTCCCAGGATAGGCAGCCTTGAATTTATTACGGAAAAGGATTTTTATTGGATAACCCTTTTTTTTGTGATGCTTGGTGTCGGTTATGCACGGAATCTGGTACGTTCCCGCATGGGCAGGGCATTTGTGGCGATCCGGGACAGGGATCTTTCGGCCGAAATAATAGGTATCAATCTGTTCCGATACAAACTGAGCGCATTTGCTATAAGCTCATTTTATGCGGGCGTGGCCGGGGCCTTGTGGGTTACCTTTCTAAAGGTGGTAACCCCTGACCATTTCCCCTTCATCCTGAGTATACAATACCTGGCCATGATTATTGTGGGTGGACTGGGGAGCGTCCTGGGCTCCATTTTTGGGGCCGTGTTCATAACCCTGACCCCAGAGCTTCTGAATTATCTGTCTGAAATTGTAAAAGTAAACGCACCAGGGTATGAAGAGATTTTTGTTCCCATGAAAGAAGTAATTTTTGGACTTTTGATCGTGCTCTTCCTTATTTTTGAGCCCCACGGTCTTGCAGAGATCTGGAACAGGATCAAGAATTTTTTCAGGCTCTGGCCTTTTTCGTATTAATAAAAAGTGAAAGGAGGTGAATACAGGTCTTTTCAAGAACAGACAACCATCAAATAAAAAGGGGGAAATCATAATGAAAAAGACAGTTATAGTTGTTCTCAGTTTAGCTTTATGCATTGGATTGTTCGGTTTCAGTAAAGCCATGGCTGAGCAAAATCCTACGATCTGTGCGGTGCACCCCTTCACAGGTCGTTTCGCCTTTGCCGGGATCCATGGCGCTGATGCCATGGAAGACGCTATCAACATGGCAAATGAGGAGGGTGGCGTTAATGGAAAAAAAATTGACTATTACTGGGCGGACGGTGAATACAAAAATGACGTGGGAATCGCCGCATTTAAGCGTCTGTATGCCCAGTATAAACCCCATTGCATGTGGGCACAAAGCACAGGGATGACCAAGGCCCTGGCTCCAGAGATTAACGACCGTTATAAGGTCCTTTACTCTGCCTATACCTGTGCTCAAATAGCGGCCAGTCCTAAAGAAAACCCGTATATGTTTATTCCCATGCCAACCTATAATGAGCAGTTTGGAGTGCTTCTGAAGTACATCGCCAAGGAAAAACCGGGTGCCAATATTGCATTTTTCTATAGTGACACCGAATTTGGACGGGAACCAATACCTGGTGGTAGGGAGATGTGCAAAAACCTGGGCCTGAACCTGGTGGCTGAAGAGATTTCTAAGGTGGGGGGGGTAGACATCACTACCCAGATACTGGATATGAAACGGAAAAAGGTTGATTACTGCATCTTTCATGGATTTGTTGCCACCCCTATTCAGACAGTAATCAAACAATCAAAGGACTATGGACTTAAGTGCAAATTCATGGGCACGTTCTGGTCGACGGAGAAGCACCTGTTAGACCCGTTAGGCCCGCTGGCTAACGAATACATGGGTGTGACAGCTTATTCCTACTACTACCAGGACGAGTTCCCCATGATCCAAAAGATCAGGGCATGGACCGAAAAGCATCGCCCAAAGTTTGCCGATTATCGTTCCCAGGCCTACATGCAAGTCTTTATGGGTACCACGCTTTTTGTTGAAGCTCTCAGGCGAGCTGATAAGGCAGGTTCCATTAGCGGAGACAGTCTGGTCAAGGCACTTCAATCCATCAAAGATTTTGATGTGGGAGGGCTCATGCCTCCAGTGACCATCAAGAACAACAGCATACCTGTGGGGAGAGTTGTTCGCGGTAATTCAAAGACCTTGAAATTTGACCCTGTTTCGGATTGGATTTCCTTGGATTAACTTTTTTTATGCATAACAATATATTACCCTGCTCATTCCCTTCCGCTTAATGGTTTCCGGCCCCGATTCCAGCCTGTATGGCCAACAGGTTGGCTTCCGGCTCGTAGGATCTACAGCTCGGAGAGAAGGTAGAGCCTGCGCCTCAGGGAGGGGGTGTTTAGGACCAATGCAGTCCCCCTCGCCCCCCTTTACTAAAGGGGGGATGGGGGGTTTTATGGTTCGCGAGTGTCATGGATTTGGCCTTAGGCCAACAATATTTAAAGTGGGGTTGGGGTAAGTTTTTATCATGGACATTTTGACACTTCCAGCACTGCTAAGAAGAAATGCCCTCAAGCTTAGCGACAAAAGGGTGGCCATCCGGGAGAAGGAATTCGGTATCTGGCAATCCGTCACCTGGAGGGGCTATTATGAGAACGTAAGGGATTTTGCCCTGGGTCTCCACCAGCTCGGTTTCAAGCGTGATGACAAGCTCTCCTACATTGGTGATAACCGGCCGGAGGGTCTTTACGCTGAATTGGCTGTCCAATGCCTTGGCGGTGCCATTGTGGGGATCTATCCGGACAGCCATCCGGACCAGGTGGAGTATATTATCAATCATTCTGATTCCGTTTTTGTGGTTGCCGGCGATCAGGAACAGGCAGATAAGATGCTGGACATCAAGGAGAAATGTCCCGCTGTATCAAAAGTCATAGTGGATGATCCGAAAGGTATGCGGCATTATGAAGACCCTATTCTTGCGTTTTTCAAAGACATTCAGAAGCTGGGCCGTGAACTGGCGGAAAGGGAGACCCATATTTTTGAGGAGATGATCGAAAAAGTCTCTCCTGATGATGTGGGCATGATCAATTACACTTCGGGTACCACAGGCCTTCCAAAGGGAAGCATGATCACCCACAAGAACATGTTCAGCGTGGCCAAGGCCCAGGACACAGTGGATTCAGCAGCGGATGACTTCGAATATGTCTCGTTTCTGCCACTTCCCTGGATTGGCGAGCAGGAATTCGGTGTTTACTGGTCGTTGTACAAGGCGTTTACGGTCAATTTTCCCGAAAAAGTGGAAACAGTACAGGAGAATATCAGGGAAATCGGCCCCCATATCATGCTGGCACCTCCTCGGATTTGGGAAAAGATGTGTTCTGATATCCAGGTGAAAATCCAAGATGCGGGGTGGATAAAAAGGCTATTTTATAAGATTTTTTTACCCGTAGGTTACAGGATGGCGGATTTCAAGCTGGAGAAAATAGATCCGCCTGTTGGCTGGAAGTTATTAAACTGTCTTGCATACATCTGTCTTTTCAGGGCACTGAAAAACTATTTGG
>CP070700.1:188595-191470 GCA_020349865.1 Desulfobacteraceae bacterium | reverse complement strand
CTTCTAGGGGAAGAAGAGTGCGGAGGCCTTAAGGCCTTCAAGGTGGAATCGATACCGCAAAATCAATGGCTTTATTCACGCATTATAAACTGGATTTGCAAGGACACACTGCTTCCCATAGAACGGCATTTCTATGATGTGAGAGGCAACCTCTGGAAGAAGCAAGCGTTCGGAGAGCTGGGTAAGTTCAGAAAGGTTCCGACTCCGTCTCTTATTTAGATGGTGGACGTTCGGAACGGCACCAGTACTGGGCTCAAGATCGCTGACATATGTTATGGGGCAAAAATACTGGATGAGATCTTTGAGCCTTCCAAGCTGTCAAGGCTTTTGAATATCTCATCACCTTACTGTATTCTCCAAGAATCTGGGCAGAAATAAATTATTTTACTGGCTGAATTGCTGGGTTCGTTTTTCGTTCTTCAAGCGGTCTGTCTCATGTGTACGCTCGTTTATTTGCTTATTGCGTCGATGCTGTTATCATGTAAACGCGCCTTAAGGATGACTCATGCAGAAATCTTTCGAACCCTGTACGATTTACTCTTTATCTCTCAAAACCGAAACATTTTAAAAAGAGGGCTACCTTACTTTCATTTTTGCATTTGTATTTTCTCTTGTTATCGTCTTTGGTCTGGATTATGGGATAAAGTAATATTCTCAGGCTAAGGCGTATGAGAAAGTACATTCATTTCAGGACTAACCGTTATGAACGAAAAGAGCCTATTAGATGGAAAGAGAATCCTTATCGTGGATGACGAGCCTGATATCTTGGACACCCTAGAAGAACTTTTAGAGATGTGCAATGTGGTAAGAGCCTCCAGTTTCGAACAGGCAAAAGGACTCCTGGAAACACAAAATTTTGACATGGCTATATTGGATATTATGGGCGTGGAAGGGTACAAGTTATTGAAAATTGCCAAGGAGAAAAAGATCATTGCCGTTATGCTGACAGCACATGCACTGAGCATTCAGGATACCTGGAGATCTTACGATGAAGGAGCGGCTTCATATGTCCCTAAGGATAAGATGGCAGACATTACAATCTACCTCTGTGACATATTGGAAGCGAGACAGAAGGGAAAACATTTCTGGTGGCGATGGTTTGACCGGTTTGGTTCCTTTTACAAAAGGAAATTTGGTTCTGAGTGGATTACCTATGAGGAATTCTGGAAAAGGGCTCTCAAAGACAAATTTAACAAGCATAAGTGAGGTGAGATCGATTTTCTTTACAAAAAAAGACTCCAGAGGAATTTTGCTGTCATAAAATGAACAGAAGATTAGGAGTTTGGCAGCCTATGGGACTGAACCTGCCTGTTGCCCATTCAATCACAGAGGGCTTATGGTGGGAGCAAGTGGGAGCGGTAAAAAATGATTAGGTGTACACGAATTCCACGGTTAGTTATCCAGAACCGGGATCCTTGCCACATGAGCCTGTAATAACTGGGTATAGTTATTAACAATTTCGTTTAAAAACCTTAAAAATTGGTCGATTTAAGACTTCCCAAATAAGTGTGCAATGGAATTATTTACCGAGCCATTGGTGTAGTTTTTTTATATTAAGGTCAGCTTGGAGCGATCCGTCCAGTTCATCGGCTACTGGTCTTTTGCAGGCTCTGCAACGTTGTGCACCCCTGAAAAGCGGTTTGCCACATGAAGAACAGTGATATCGTTCACATTCCGCCCGTACCCATTCCACGCTGCCTTTCTCATCACCGTGCTCGGCCACTTTTGCCCGCCATATGGGAATCGTTCGTTTCATCACCCGCAAACCGGTGGCAAGGGGAAAATTTTCAATCATGCTGCACGGCCATTCCTCACATTGATGGCAAGAGTAGTATCCCTTTGATTTTACGCAATCCCTTACTCTACACACACTGCATGAATAGAACTTTTTTGATGGATGAGGCTGCATACACCCTAAACATTCTGTCTCTTCGGGTTTTGTTCCATAAAGGTTTCCCATAATCGCTCTGAATTTTTCATTGCCGTCCCTCGTTGCGATGTAAATCCCGCAGGTACCGCAATATAACCCACACGGTGCCATTAAATCCTTGTTCCTGAGTTCTTCCTCTGTCCATCCTTGCATGTTGATTTCTCCTTAAAAAGAGTTTTCAGTACATTCACCGACCCTAATGGTTTTCGATGGTAAGACCAATACTAGTTGAGTCTTGCTCCCAAAAATCTGGTGTAGTTGTCATAAAAGCTGGTAACGGAGACCCCAATTTGTTTACGATTTCGTTTTGTAACATTAAAAGATGGTGAATATAAGGTTTCTCAAATAAGTCATAACCTGCAGGCAATCACCGAGATCATTTTTCAGATCAGCCCCCTTGTTTAACAGCTCCTTATCGTAGTCTATACTTTTAGGGGACTGGATTTTCTTACGATTACTATCACAATACTTGAAAATAGCTGGATTCCAGTATCATAAAAGTATCCTGCATTCCAGCCAAATTGCAGATGACGGTAATCATAACTTCTGGAAAGCTGTAAAAGTTAAGCGATTTAGATATTGATCACCTTATCGGCAAGTTGCATGGCCGTCACAATGTCCAGCATGTTGGTTGTCTCTCCCACTTGCTTTTTGTCCAGCAAGTTAAAATGGTCAAGGCAGGTACCGCAGACGAGGATGAGGACACCATTGTCTTGCAGTTCTTTGAGGTCTGGCAAGACTTGGGAATACTCAATGGTCAGTTTGACCCCGTTGTTTAGGAAAACAAGGCGCCACAGCTCATCGCCCATCTCTTTGAGGGTTTTCAGGAAATTCACCATGAGTTTGGCACCCAGCTCATCGTCCCCGCGGCCCATACGATCCGTGGCAACAATGACCATGATCTTTTGTTTTTCGGCTTGAGGCTCCTCCGACAGGGCGGACTCG
>CP070700.1:164697-188495 GCA_020349865.1 Desulfobacteraceae bacterium | reverse complement strand
GAGCTGGACGTTTTGACCGGCAAGACAGTCATGATCCGCGTGGAAGATAAATAATAGTTCGCCAGATCTATATTTTGAAAGGATTACAGGGCTACCGAAACACTAATCCAGTCGATCTTGTTATCCTGTCAAGAGAAAGTATGGTTCATCCGGTTAATGAGTACCGCGAAACTGATCAGATATGAAGTTGGTAGATGGTAAGGTCGAAGCAGTCTTTTCTTCGATTCCGGGCTTCTCAGCCTGAAATCACGAAGGCCTTCCAGCAGTCACCACGAAAAGACCGCTTCACCCTTCAACCCCGCAACTATGTTTCGTGTTGAGGAGTCCTCATTAACCGGATGAACCGAATGAATGGAATAAAAATTTAATGGATAAAGATCGCAATGTAACAAAGTATATACTGCTGGTTGGGGATGGGATGGCGGATTACCCCATCCCTGAACTGGACGGGAGGACACCGCTTGAGGTGGCCAAAACCCCTCATATGGATCGAATCGCTGCCTGCCGGGTCGGACTTGTTAAAACAATACCGGAGCGTATGGAGCCGGGCAGCGATGTTGCCAATCTATCGTTACTCGGATACGATCCCGAGTCATGTCGCACTGGAAGGGCCCCATTTGAGGCGGCCAGCATGGGTGTAAAACTCAAGCCCGGTGAAGTTGCCTTTCGAATGAATCTTGTTACGCTGGACTGGAGATTGGATCGGCAGATCCTGATGGTGAGCCATAGTTCAGGTGACATCTCTACGAAAGAGGCAAGGGAGATTGTAGAGAGCTTAAAAATAGAGATGATTACACCAGGGGTGAAAATCTATCCCGGTGTGGCGTACCGACACCTTCTCGTGTGGGATCAAGGGCCTGAAATGGCGGAAACTATCCCGCCCCATGATGTATTAGATCATAATATGGAGCCGTATCTGAATGATCCGAACCAGAATCAAATTCAAGACCTCATTCGTCGTTCCTGGGAAATTCTGAGGGGTCATCCGTTAAACAAGGAGAGGCGGCAAAAGGGTCTTAAAGAGGCAAATTCCATCTGGTTGTGGGGACAGGGGAAGTCGCCCGAACTTCACCCCTTCAGGGATAAGTTCGGCCTTAATGGAGGCGTTATATCGGCGGTGGATCTTTTAAAGGGAATCGGTGTTTTTGCTGGTTTTGAAGCCATAAAAGTGGCTGGCGCAACCGGTTATCTGGATACCAATTATCGCGGCAAGGCTGAAGGGGCGTTACATGGACTTGAACACCTTGATTTTGTGTTTGTGCACGTAGAGGCTCCCGATGAAGCCAGCCACAACGGTAATATCAGCGAAAAGATCCAGGCGATTGAGGCATTTGATGAAAAGGTGGTGGGCACCGTTTTAAGTGGTCTGACAGTGTTCGATGACTACCGGATAATGGTTGCAAGCGATCATCTTACCCCTATTTGCAAGAGAACGCATTCAAGCGAGCCCACACCCTTTGCCTGGGGCAGTAAAAAGGAGCTTGACTCAGCACCAGAGGGTCCTGGTTTTACGGAGGCCTCTGCCAGTTATTCCGGGATAGTTTTCAGAAAAGGACATGATCTGATGCCTGAGTTCCTCAGGGATTCTTAATGCCTTGACATGGGCCTGTTTCTAAATGTAGTTTGCGTTTGCCCAACTGAGCATTCACAAAGGAAAGATAATGTTGACGGCTTCGTAAAAAGTCCATCTGCCGCTCGACAGGCTCGCGGCCCTGAGCAAATCCGAAGGGCTGCGTTGCGCTTCATCTTTAGTCATTCCGACGTACGTATAAGTACGCCTCATTCCTAAAGATTCGCGCGCCTTACATCTGGAGCTTTTTACTGTGCCGTCTAATTAATGACTTTTTACGAAACTACTAATGTTAATATAACTAAAAAAGGAGATGGCACGATGAAGATACTTTTTTTCGGCCCAAATGGAAGTGGTAAAGGCACGCAGGGTGCAATAGTAAAGGAAAAGTTTGGTATTCCCCATATTGAAACCGGGGTAATCTTCAGGGACAATATCTCGCGCGGAACAGTCCTGGGTAATGAGGCAAAAGGGTACATCGACAGGGGTGAATTAGTGCCTGACAGCATCACCATTCCCATGATTCTTGACCGCCTTAAGGAAGATGACTGCAAAAACGGTTGGCTGTTGGACGGTTTTCCCAGGAACCTCACCCAGGCGCAGGAATTGGACAAGGCTCTCAGAAAGGAAGGGATCAACTTAGACATCGTGATCGAAATGGTGCTTGACAGAAAGATCGCTAAAAATCGAATAATGGGACGCCGTTTGTGCGTCAATGATAACAACCATCCAAACAATATCTATATCGATGCCATCAAACCGGACGGGGACAAATGCAGGATCTGCGGTGGTGATCTGAAGTCCCGCTCTGATGACCAGGATGAAGAGGCAATCGATCAACGGCACAGCATCTACTACGATACCGAAACCGGCACCACAGCAGCTATCAATTTCTTTAAGGAGCTTTCGTCAAACAATGCAGGCAATCCTAAAATCATCGAGTTGGATGGAAGGCCTGGTGTGAAAGAGGTCTCGGCTGAACTAATGTCCAAGCTCAACGGATAAGCCTCGCTGGACTGGAGAACTTTTTCACCTTCACCCCATTTCGTCTCATGAGACAAACGCCAAGAACGTACGACAACATCGAGAAGTTCCACAGAACAGTCATTCACCATGGCCCCTACAACAGCCGAATCTATTTGATGAAAATGTATGAAGCAGAAGCACCTGACATTATTAAGGCCATGGACGAAATGGCGCAAGAAAAGGGATATGGAAAGATTCTGGCCAAGGTCCCCGGTGCACTGAGCTCATTCTTTGAGCAGGAGGGGTACGGTGAGGAGGCGAATATCCCCGGTTTTTCCAGAGGAACTGGGGATATGGTCTTTATGGCGAAATATTTTTCTCCAGAACGTCGTCTGGAGAAACACCATGATCAGATAAAACAGATCTTGGAGATAGCTCAAAAAAAAACGATCTGTGGCATTCGAGGGACCGACGAGCACGAGGATATGGTCCGCCGATGCACCCCGTCAGATGCCAGAGAGATAAGTTCTGTCTATCAACGGGTCTTTCGGACATATCCCTTTCCGATCCATGATCCCGAATATCTGATGGATACCATGGGGCGTCATATTTATTATTTCTGCGTTCGCGAGGGCAAGGAAGTTATTGCACTTGCATCTTCTGAAATGGATACTGACAGTCTTAGCGCGGAGATGATGGACTTTGCGACCCTGCCTGATTGGCGCAGACAAGGGTTAGCATGCCGGCTGCTTTCACAAATGGAAAGACAAATGAAACGACGTGGAATGCTCACCGCCTATACCATTGCAAGGGCCCTTTCTCCAGGCATGAATATAACATTTGCAAAAATGGGATACCACTATGCCGGCACACTGAAGAACAATAGCAATATTTCAGGCCGTATTGAAAGCATGAACGTGTGGTATAAAAGCCTGGAAAACACCGTGCCCTGAGGACAAAGATGTTCAAATGATATAAACCTCCTTTATTTGACACACACCGGGTGCTCGGTTATACTTGATAGAATTGATACCTATATTTTTAAGGTGACGCCAGAAGAGAGATTGATTAGCGCATTGTTACCGTCAATCAATGATGCTTAACTGAGAAAATGGGGGCATGAAACATGAATTTTGATGATACTCTCTACACAGTAGAATTTAAGAATTCTCAAGAAATTAAAGAGGTTTCTCTTTCCATCCTTGGTCATGATGTCATTGACTTTCTTGAGCATTATGGAGAAGAAAATCTGGTGGGTAAACCGTTCTATGGGATCATCGGAGAGGGAGATGGGGAGACAAAATTCCTCAGATTGTTAAAGGCAACAGGCTATGAAAATAATCCCGGAGGCTTTTTTCTGGAACTTACAGAAAAATTAGGCAGTGCAAATAGCATTAATGCATCGCCCGCAAAAATCAACAATGTCATTCTTCCACACCTCATGCTTGTTTCGATCTTGGAAAAGATCATCCCCGAAAACAAATTCGTCTCTGTCAAAGATGTTCCTCAGCTTGAAAAATTGGCCAACATTGCAGTACCGGAAAAAGATCGCGCAGATTTGCAAAAGGTCATAGATACTTACCCTGTAAGACTTTCCACGCACGTTATCCGACAGATGAAGGTCTCAAAAGCGATTGCCTATCAATACCTGCCATTTGTTGAAGAACTGGACCCTGTGGGGCATTTGAACACCTGGGTAGGACAATTCCACCAGGGATTATTGGAGCAGATGTATCAGAACAGGGTCATCTTTTTGTTGAACATGAGTTGTCCGGTATATTGCAGGTTCTGTTTCCGGAAGCACAAAGATTCCCGGAATCAGGAAAATCCGACAAAGGATGATGTTCTGAAAGCCGTAGAGTACATAAGAAATTCGCCAGGCATCAAGGAGATAGTAATTACCGGCGGTGACCCATTTCTCAACAAGGAAAATATGGCATGCGCCATCGATGGACTCAAAGAGATTCCCCACGTGCAGACGCTTCGCCTTGCAACACGTTCCATCTCCTATTACCCCCACCTTTTTTATGCCCACAATTCATACTGGCTCAATTATCTCAAGAGAAAGAATCTGGAGTTGCAACAAGTGGGCAAACGCTTAGAGATCGCCACCCATTTCATTCATCCTGATGAGATTTCACCAGAGAGTCTGGAGATTATTTCTGATTTCTTGAAAAATGGCATGTCCGTATACGTACAGACGCCCTTCTTGAAAGATTGCAATGATGAGGGTCCGGAGCTGACCCGACTTTTTAGTCTGCTGAGAGGCGCTGGGGCAGAACTTCATTATATCTATATCCCTTGCAGCGCCATCCATGGAAACAGCGTTTATTGGACGCCCATCTCAAAGGGGTTGGATGTGGCCAATTATCTGCGAGCCCACCTGTCGGATAGAATAATCCCAAGGATCAACACAGCCACACCCATTGGTAAGATGGATTGGCATTCGAGTGGATGGGCGGTTGAGAGGAACAAAGAAAACGAGAATTTCCTCTGGATCAGAACGCCATATACCCCGGATTATTACAAGGAATTTGCGCCGACCGCTAATGAGCTTGATATTATAAGAGTGAATGAAGAAGGAACCATAGACATTCAATTTATGGCCAAGATCGGTGATGAATCCCTGTTATTGGGATCGCGAAAGTCAAAATCCAACAAAAAACAGAATGCAGATATGGATGCTTTGAAGCAATTGCAGTCAACGGCCCTCAGTGACCAAAGAAGGCCCCTGTCCATTGTTACCACCAACTCTTCAACCCTTTCAAGGGTTCACGAAACCCGCGTGGAAATAGATCCTGATGCAGATTATAAAGATGTTGAATACATAAGAAACGACGGCAACATTACTGATGTGGTTATTGCATCCAAACAAGATACCGTCGAATGTCTTTTCAAGGTTGGTGAGTTGATTAAGAAGCTCCAGGAGATACATCATGTCAATGCTGTGCGGCTGCGCAGCCTAAAATTTAATTATCACCCTGAAGCGTACTCCAAAGGGGTCATTGACAAACTGGGTAATCTGAATCGATTGACTGTTGTAAATCCTTTAAGGCTGGAGATTGAGACGCAGTTTTTGCATTCAAGCGAGATCAAGCCCGCGCATAAAAGGCTGACAAGGGCCTTAAATAACAGGGGCATCACAGTTTACAACAATACGCCTTTGTTATCCGCTGTCAATGACACCGCGGACGAGATACACCAACTCGCTTATGAGTGCAGGAGCACAGGGATTGAATTTCATCATGTGTATGTGGCGGGTCTGCCCTTGCAGAAAAAATGGAGTGAAAAGAATCCTGTGGACATCCAAGATGTAATCGATATTGCAACGCGGGTCCGCAGAGATGGCAGCGGGAGAGAGGTGCCCCGATATATCATTCTTACCGAACTGGGTGAGGTGGACTTCGGTCTTACCTCGAAAATGTTCAGGGACAACGGAGGCGTATCAGCAAAACTCCTGCCTTATGACGTGGAGTATTTCAAGGGCATGGAACCAGAGTTTTCATGGCCAAGTTCTGTAAAAGTAGACGGGGATGGTAAGCCTATTGTACATATAAGTGGTTTGGCAAATACGGCTGATTTTTACATTTCTTAGTATAGAAATTCTTCCAACCACATCAGTTACTTTCCGGGTCAGACCTTTAAGCGAACTTTTAAAATAATGTATATTACCAATGAATTCGACCCATTAAAAAAAGTCATAGTTTCTTATGGCGAATCAGTTCCGCATTTTAAAGATTACAGGAATAATTGCCCTGATTTCCTGAAGTTTCATTCTCTCAAGAAACCATGGGACGAAAGTCTATTGCTTAGACAGCAAAGAATTTTTTTTGAGGCTTTAGAGAAGTATGAAGTTGAGTTGTTTTTTGCCAAAATAGTCAAGGGGTTGCCATGGCAAATGTACACTCGAGATATGGGGTTTGTTTATAAGAACAAATTTTTTTACAGTAAGAGTACTACTTTAATGGAAAGAGAAAATGAATTTGAATCAATAGCTGAAATACTTTCAAGTCTTGATTCTAAGGAAGTTGTCAAAATAGAAAAAGGGAAAATCGAAGGAGGTGATGTTCTCACAGACGATGAAGAGTTATATATAGGGATAAGCAATAGAACTACAATTGAGGGGGTAAAAAATGTTGAAAAGCATTTTCCTGTAAAAACTTTGTGTCTGGGAGAAGATGTTATGCACTTAGATACACGGATGGCAATTCTCCCAGGTCGAAAATTATTGATATATCTAAGGGCTTTTCAGGAACCCGATCTACGTTTCTTACAAAAACGCTTTGAATTTTTGCCAGTTACAGAGTCTGAGGCCAGACGTTTAGGCACCAATGTTTTTATTATCAATCCACAAACCATTGTTGTCGCCAAATCACATACAAGAATAATTCGGGTCTTGAAAGATAACGGATTTCAAATTGAAGAACTGGACTATTCCGAACCGATCATTTTGGGTGGATCTTTCAGGTGCTCCACTTTGCCTGTAGAAAGGTCTTCTGGAGTCCGGTCTGAATGTGGTGTGATGGAGAACGGATAATATGCATCTCGATACCAAATTATTTTCCACATTTGAAAATCAGATTTTGACCATAGACTTGCACGTCGCCGGTGAACCCTTACGTCTCATCATTGACGGAGTCCCTGCGATTAACGGATCGACGGTGAATGATAAGCGGCTGTACTTTGGTGAAAATTTTGATCATATACGCGTGCTGCTTACCAAAGAGCCGCGAGGTCATCGAGATATGTTTGCAGGGATCGTGACGGACCCGGTCAATAAGGAAAGCCATTTCGGCATCGTTTTTATGGATGCCCTTCGCTACCCTTACATGTGTGGTCACGGTATTATAGGCGCCGTTACAGCATTCATTGAAATGGGGTGGTTGGATGCATATGAAGGTGAAAACCTTGTTGCCGTGGACACCCCGTCCGGACCTATTCGCTCCACCGCCTATGTTCGTGAAGCGACAGGTGGGCGACCACGTGTTGAGTCAGTAGCCACACAACTGGAATCAGCATTTGCTTTCTTGCTGGATAAATCCTTGGAAGTACCTGGCTATGGACAGTTCACCGTAGATGTGGCCTATGCAGGCGGTTTTTTTGTCATGGTTCCAATCGATCAAACCGGATTTACCCTTTCATCGGAGAACGCCCCTGAGTTGGCTCGTTTGGGAATGGCTGTTATTGATGCCGGTAATCAACAGCTGAAGGTACGACATCCCTTGCTTGCCTATATCAATACAATAGATGTTGTTGAATTTTTTGAGCCCGTTAACCAATCCCTGATGCGGGGAAAGAACATAGTTATTCTGGGGGAGGGCCATGTGGATCGATCACCGTGTGGTACTGGAACCTCAGCCAAGCTAGCACTATTACACGGGCGGGGGGAGTTACAGCCAGGACAAACGCTTGTAAACGAGGGGATGTTGGGCACTACGTTTGAAGGGCGGATTATCCGAGAGATAAATGTCGGGGGCATTTCGGCAATCGTGCCGGAGATTCGCGGCTCCGCCTATGTTACCGGTTTGCATCGATTCGTGCTTACACCCGGTGATCCTTTTACTGAAGGCTTTTTGGTCTAAAATGAAATGAAAAGCCAGGCGGATATCCGGGGCCTGTCGGATGAACAATCTTAAAAGCGCCATGTGATAGCTAAAGTGGTTGGCGTTGGTAGACTACTTTGCCATCGAAAATGGTCAGATCTACACTCGTATCGGCAATTTCCATCGGATCCACCGTATAGATATCCCTGTCTAAGATAACCAGGTCGGCGCGTTTTCCTGGCGTAATGCTGCCCAATTCATGTTCCCGCTTATAAGTGGTGGCAGGCACAATGGTATAGCCACGGACCGCCTCATCGACGGTAATCCTCTGGCTTGGATGCCAGCCGCCTTCCGGCGTCCCGTCTCTTCTCTGGCGCGCCACGGCAGCGTGAATCCCAACTAGGGGACTTGGATCGCAAACCGGGGCATCAGAGCTGAAAAGCACGGGGACGCCAGCGTCAAGCATATCACGGTAAGCGTAAGTCCACCTTCCCCTCACTCCCACCGACTCATCAATCATGCTGATATCCAGGATCATATTATGCGGCTGGACACAGGCAGGCATTCCCAATCTGGCCAGACGTTCCAAATCCTCGGGCCGGATCATCTGAACATGCTCAATGCGGTGGGATAAGAAAGGAGCCGCATATGCTGGTTTCCCATCCTTGACGCGGGCCTTTTCCAATTCCTCAAAAACCTTCAGCACCTCGCGATTGGCCCGGTCGCCAATGGCATGTATCATTACAGCCAGTCCGGCCCGGTCAGCTTTCTTAACGGCTTCGGCCAACTCATCCATTTGAAACAAGGGCATACCGCATTCAGCATCTAAGTAAGGCTCAATCATCCAGGCTGTGCGGGCCCCCATACCGCCGTCAGCGAAATATTTGAGATGGCCGAGGCGTAAACGTTCGTCGCCGAGGCCGGTTTTGAGCCCCAAGGCAATGGCTTCATCAAGGCGTTCACCCGGAATGCTCACCCAGCAGCGCAAATCAAGCTCCCCTGATTCGTTCAGGCGCTGCCAGGCCTTTAATGCGGGAGCTCCTTCCATACCACCCATCAGGCGAGCATCGTGGATACCCGTTAACCCAAGAGAGTGAAGAAACCGTATCCCATCACGCATAGTCTCTAAAAGCTCGTCGTCACTCGGACCGGTGATGACCGCTTTGATCAAATTAGGAGCGAGTTCCCGAAGAATGCCATTTGGTCTGCCTGATTTGTCTTTCGCGATTACGCCATCAGGAGGATCGGGTGTGTTTTCGTCGATTCCGGCCAGTTCCAACGCCCGGGAGTTGACAACAGCCAGATGAAGATCGCATCGCCATAACGCTACCGGATGGTGGGGTGCCACGGCATCCAGATCATCCCGGGTGTGCATACGGTTTTCAGGCCAGTCAGACTCATTCCACCCCTGACCCAGAATCCAGCTGCCCGGAACGGTCTCGCGAACGGCCAGAACAACCCGATCCAGGAACTCCTGGAAAGATTTTACATCGGCCAGTTCCAGCCGTTGGCGGCCTAATGCCCAATCATAGTAATGGAAATGCGAATCCATCATGCCGGGCAAAGCCAGGTGGCCGTCCAGGTTGATGATTTCCGTTTTCGGGCGGGCCAGGGATTTCAGCTCTTCATCGCCTCCGATCGCCATAATGCGGCCATGAGCGATGGCTACTGCCTGGACTCGGGGCTGGTTGGGATCCTGGGTCCGGAAGTTGCCGTTTAACAGGATCAGCTCAGGCTTAGGGTCTTTCAGGTTCATATCAAGAATCCTTTAGGAAATGGGTCTTGCGGGTCTAAAATGAATTCATGTATGCCGGTAATGTGAGCGCTTCCCCGGATTTCGACGATCACGCCATCTAAATCTCCAATTTTGGTTTCTCCTAC
The DNA here is from genome assembly GCA_020349865.1 of Desulfobacteraceae bacterium. Next base: position 178,535 of record CP070700.1, on the reverse strand, counting down.
GATCCGGGCGTCGAAGGCGCTTTCCAGAGGGCTGAAGTTTCGAAATGGACGGTTTATATCCATCTGACCACGGCGATGGAGCAGGGTCATCTTGGCTGCGGTTCCGGTGCCACACGGGGAACGGTCCATATGGGCCTCCCCGTAGATTACAACATTTTTTCCACGTCCCTGAGCGTGGCCTGATGGATCGTAAAACTCGGCCACATCCACTGTGTTCACTTCGGGTCGCGTGGGATGGCGGACCCTGAGTTGCTGGTTAGCCACCTCAATAATGGTCATGCCCAGTTCGATTAGTTTGGGTGAATTCTCCGGCACCAAATCCAGCCCGATTTGATCTGAGGATACCATGGCAAAGAATCCGCCCACACAGACAGTGTCAGCCAATATTCGTCCCAGATCAGGGACATCTAAGCTTTCATTTGTCCCGTAAACAAAAGAAGGTACAATCCTGATAGCCACAGAATCCACCTTGCCATTTTTGATGTGGGCGATGGCCTCCATTGGACCCGAGGGTGTATCGACCAAAACGGCCGTTTTTGGATCCCGGGCTTTCAGCACTCCAGAATCTATGAGCGTCGTCACCGCGCCAATTGTGGCATGACCGCATAGATAGGGATAGCGGCGAGCATCCATGTAGATTAACCCAAAATCAGCACTCTTGGAGGTCGGCTCGGTCACTAACGCGGCAACCATGTCTCGGTGGCCGCGGGGTTCCCTGGTCAGTTGGAGGCGGATGTGATCCAGGTTCTCCATACAATAAAGACGCTTTTGCTCCATGTTTTCTCCAGGAACGGGCCCAATGCCCCCGACTATGAGACGAGTGGGCTCGCCTGCCGTGTGCGAGTCAACAGTCACCAATCGCGATGGGAATTTATTACTCAAAACGTTGGTAATCCCAACATAGTCCATGAATGAAGCCTCCAGAAAAAACCTGCCCTCTGCCTTTTAACCCAGATCGTGCAGTAGGAGACTACTGCACGATCTAGGTTAAAGAGAGAGGGCCAAAATATTAGGCTTAAACAGATTGTCTCGACGGCCTCTATACCGGGCCGTTCACCCTGGGGAGTAATCCGCAGTGCTTTGGTTGCACCTGGATAAAGACCTCCTGGCCGCGTCGGAAAGGTTTCAGTTTGCTTATGTCGATAGCATGAAGGACCGTTTTGTTTTCCAGCTCAATAAAGTAGCTGACCTCACCGCCCATGTAGCTTCGGTCTATAATCGTGCCTACGAAACAATTTTCCGATTCAACGTCATTTTTTCCCCTGGCGGAAATCTCGAAATTTTGCGCTCTGACCACCAGTTCGATCTTATCCCCTTCAGTCCAATCGCCCGGATGGTGAACCAGCAGTTCGTTGCCATCATCGACTCTGACCCTAAACTGGTCATCTTCCCGGCCGACTACCACGGCATCGAAAAAGTTTGAATGACCCAGGAAGTCAGCCACAAAGTGATTGACCGGGTAATTATATACCGCTTCGGGAGGTCCCTCCTGTTGCATAAGGCCATCCTTCATGACCACAATCTTATCTGACATGGAAAGCGCCTCACGCTGGTCGTGGGTAACGAAGACGGTGGTCACACCCAGCATTTGCTGCAGGTTGTCAATTTCCCTGCGCATGTCCTCGCGCAAGTTTTCGTCCAGGGCGGAGAGGGGTTCGTCCATCAGCAAGACCACCGGCTCGATGACGATTGCCCGGGCAAGTGCAATGCGCTGCTGCTGACCGCCCGAGAGCTGAGATGGCATTCGGTTCTCTACCCCTGGCAGGCGAACCATTTCCAGGGCCTTTGTAACTTTCTCTTTAATCTCTTCCTTTGGGAAATTCCTGTACTTGAGGCCGAAAGCAACATTATCAAAAATGGTCTTATGAGGAAACAGAGCATAGTTTTGAAAAATCATCCCCAGATTTCTTTTGTGGATCGGGATGTCATTGACCCGCTTGCCCCGGATGTATATATCCCCTTCCGTCGGCGTCTCTAAGCCGGCGATCATCCGAAGGATGGTAGTCTTGCCGCAGCCAGAAGGACCAAGAAGGGTGACAAGGGATCCTTCGTCGATATCCAGATCCGTTTTTTCGACAGCCACAACTTTGTCAAAGCGCTTGTAAACCCCTCTCAGCTTTACCACCGGGGAGCCATCGTCTTTTTCCACAGCTATTCCTCTTTTTATTGATGAGGCTGGCCGCCGCAACCCGAAGCTAGGCGGTCAGCCAGTTTTCTTTGTCTTAACTGCCTGCCTTGACTCTGTCCCATTTCTCAGCCCATTCCACCTCGTGACCATTCCAATATCCTGGATCGGCAAACAGGTAGCCTTCCAGTTTGCCAGTGGGATCGAAGGCAGGTAGTTTCTTGACTGCTTCAGGTATTGGGACCTTTGTCGGATCCAGGCTTGGCGGGTATTTCTGTGCTTCGGCTACAGCGATGGAACATTCAGGTGCCAGCATAAAATCAAGCACTTTTTGGGCGACATCCAGGTCAGTGCCCTTGATCACAAAGATGCATTCTTGCCACGAGTAGCAGTTGAAAGGAGACAGGAAGCCGATTGGATGGCCCTGGGCCTGTAAGGCAGCTACCCGGCCCGACCAGGCCACCGTGGCGTAGATCTCCTCATTAGCCAAAAGGCTCATAAGCTCTGCACCTGACCCCCAGTACTTCTTAACCATGTTACGCTGCTTTCTCAAGGCGTCCCATACTGCATTCATGTCCTTGATTTTATTGGGGTGCTGGTTGGTATGCAGAGCGGCGTACCAGATATTGGTTCGCCAATCGCCCCAACTACCAAGCTTGCCATCCAAATCTTTGTCCCAAAGCAATGAGGCGCCCAATTTCTCTGCCTTGTCTTTGGAGATGTATTTGGTGTTGTAAGCGATGCCGGTCTGGCCATAGTCATAGGGAACCGCAGAGAGCTTCCCCTTTGTAATAGCCCGGTACGGTTCCATCATGGCCGACATAACATTATTAAGATTAGGGATTTTGCTCTCGTCCAGCACAGCATCAAAACCCAGGCCCACATATCGCGCGTAATCGAACACACCACTTAAATGAGCCAGGTTGAACTCCCCGCCTGGCGGAATAGACGCCTTGACCCTTGTCAGGTAAGTGTCCATATCGCCGAACTCGCCGTCGATTACCTTGATGCCAGTCGCTTTGGTAAATGGGTCGAAAGCGTATTTGCGAAAGGCCTCGGAAACAACCCCGCCCCAGCCGTCAAAGCGTATAGACTTGGCGGCCCTGGCGGAACGCGTCAGAAAGCCAAAAGGACCCCCTACCAGTCCGGCGGCGGCTCCGGCAATGCCCAGGTATTTAAAGAAATCGCGGCGGCTTACGTCTCCATTCATGTAACGTTCGTGCATACTGTCCAATCTCTTTTCCCAATCCTTTTCCATAGTCTTCCTCCTTTTCTAAATGGTTAGTAAGGGTTAACATTTTTACTGGTCTTGGAAAATAATCTTTTTATTTCAACTCCTTATACCCGCACCTTATGGCCCAGTCAGCATCCTCAGTGTTGCATACCCAATAAACGGGATAGTCGCTTTTTACTATTCTTAGAGGCACCGAAGAATTGTTCACATAAGAGCGTGCCAAGTCAAGGGAACTGAAAGGAAACACATGAATCCATCTCACATTCCCGTCCTTATCCTTGAGGTCGATCATTGGCATTTTCTTAATCCTTTTTCATACTAACGAAGGCCGTATATATTTTGGATTACACCAGAATCCGGCCCATGGTTTCTGTTCAATTGCAATGACGGTATGGTGGATACAAAACTCAGAAGTCAGGGCCTTCAAGATCCCCTGGATAACTTTCGAGACAGATATCCGGCCAACAAAGGGGTCGCAATTGTCAGGATGATCATTACCGTACCCAGGGCGTTTATCTCGGGGCTTATTGAGTTCCGCAACATTCCGAATATTTTCACCGGCACGGTCTGGTTTTGAGCGGTGGCCCAGAACAGCGTAGCAGTGATATCGTCAAACGAGATGGTAAAGGAGAACAACATGCCTGCCAGGATTGCCGGTGTCAACAATGGCAACGTCACCTCTTTGAATGTCTGAAAAGAATTGGCTCCCAGGGACTGGGCAGCTTCTTCGTACTCCCTTTTGATACCTACCAGTCGAGCCTGAACAATCAAAAGCACATACGGCAGGGTGAGGACCACGTGTCCAATTAACAGGAGCATAAAGGTCTTGGGCTGCTGCAGCCAGCGAATAAACAGGAGCAGGGCCACGCCCAGGATGACCTCCGGTATCATTATCGGTGCTAGAAGTAGGGTGTTGAGCGTATTTTTGCCTGGAAAATCGTACCGGACAAAAGCCATTGCCGCCAGGATTCCTATGGTTGTGGAAAACACTGCCGTCAGAGAGCCCAGGATCAATGAGTTTTTGAAGGCCGCTAATATAGGCTCGTTCTGGGCCAGCTTGAAGAACCATCTTAGACTGACGCCTTTCATGGGAAAACAGCCGAATTGCTCCGGGTTAAACGACAGTAAAATCACCACAGCAATGGGCGCAAACATGAAGACATACACCAGTATGGTGTACAGACGAATCAGTGACCAGCCGGATACTTTCATCATATGATAGATCTCACTGAAGGCTTTTGAATATCTGATTAATCCCCATATACCGGTTATAGGTCCAGACAATGATCAGCAGGAGGCTTAGCAAAATGACACTGATCGCCGAACCGAAAGGCCAGTCAAGGGTCCCGATCACACGCTTAAAGATGAGGTTAGCAATCATTTCGTTTCCCGGACCGCCCAGGATCATGGGTGGCAGATAGGTTCCCGCCGTCAAAACGAAGACGAGCAAACTACCAGCGCTTACGCCCGGAAGACTCAGCGGGAGGGTCACTTCCTTGAACGCCTGCCACTCTGTGCAGCCCATGCTTCTGGCCGCTTCGAGCAGACTCTTATCAATACCCTCCAGGCTCACATAAATGTTTAATATCATAAAGGGGAGCAGATATTGAATCAGACCCATGAGGACCGATCCCTCATTGTAGAGCATACCGAGCGGGCCGGACAAAAGACCGATATTGATGAGAAAGTGGTTGATCAGGCCGGTGTCACCGAGGATATTGATCCAGCTCATGGTCCTGATAATAAAACTGATCCAAAAGGGAAGCATGATAAGTAGTAAGAGGATAGCTTTGAACCTGGTCTTGCTTCGATAGAAGAAATATGCAGGAATATATCCCATAACAAGGCACAAAGCCACTGTCTCAAGCGAGACACGGATTGTCCGGAGAAGGATGGAAGGATAGAAAAAGTCGGCGAAGAACTTGGCGTAATTACCGAATTGAAATGCCGGAATCTCAGCGCCCGTAGGGGCGCGCAGCCAGAAACTGTAGACCACGATAAAGCACACCGGAATTACCAGCAGAAAGAAGACAGCACTCAATGCAGGTGCAAGCAATGCGCCAGGTTTCCAGAGTTTATTCTGCATTAAACCAACTATAAATTATTTAGTAAATCTTATTTTAACTGCACTAAAAAACAGTAAATAAAATATTAATAAGTTAATTATTAATGAAATAAGAAATTTATACTAATTTAATAGAGGAAACAAAAAGATGTCAAGGAAAAATCTCAGCCATGATCCACCGCCTAAAAAAATAAGAGAAAGCATAAGAGTATTTTAAGCGTTGAGAGGGCTAATTAAAAAAAAACCCAGATCCATATTTATTGCATCAACGCTTTAGTCGTCTTTACGGCTGAACCAGCATCCGGAGCGAAGCTGTCGGCACCGATCTCATCTGCAAATTCCTTTGTAACCGGAGCGCCGCCTACTATGATTTTAACCTGATCCCTTAAGCCGCTTTCAGTAACCGCATCGATGGTTTGTTTCATCAAAGGCAAAGCATTTTCGCATTTCTTTCCTTGAGCTCTTCAATAAATTTTTCCGGTGGAATATCGACTCCGATATTAAAGACCTCTAATCCGCCGCTTTCCAGCATCATGGCTACAAGGTTTTTTCCGATGTCTTGAAGATCCCCCTTTACGGTTCCGATAACGACCTTGCCTCTGGCCAACGTCTCTTCATCGGCCAGGTGGGGCTTTATGATCTCTACGCAACTTCTCATAGCCTTTGCCGCCATAAAACCTCGGGGATGAACATGTCTTCATTTTCCATCTTTTCTCCTACAAGGTCCATCTCTTCAATAAGGCCTTTATTCAAAATATCGGCGGTGGGGACATCCTGGTCAAGCGCATCCTTAACCAACTGCGTCAGTTTCGGTTCATCGCATTCAACCAGTGCCTCTTTTATTTGACTAAAATGGAACATCATATTTTTTCTTCTTTTTTATTGTTTTTTCGAGGCCATCACATTGCTATCTCAAATTTTTGGCGTATAGCCTTGTCGTTTTTTACCGGCATGTACGGCTTTTTTTCATTTGCGATAAGTTTTTTAGCAATCATTAGATTGGCCCATAAACTCTTTCAGTGTCTTGTGACATTTCTCTGCCTAAATAGACATACCGATTGCTTATCTGCTTTTATACGCTCAGCGATTGAATCGTTCCTTTGCCCGCTGAACAATCTCTCGCAAGCGTTTCTTTATGTCAGTTGGTAGTGGTTCTGGTTGATGTTCAGCTAATATTCGTTCTACTCTTGCGGCCGCTCGCTGACCAAGATCCTGCCTCCCTTTAGCTATCCATCCATCATAGTTGCTGCGTTCGATTAGGGTGGGGTACCATCGATCGCGAAAGTGGGTCAGGGTGTGATCGCAATCGATAAATTGGCCATCGGGCCCCACCTCATCTATCAAATTAAGGGCCAACGTCTCATCGTTGATCTCCACCGGCATGAAAGCCGTCATAATCCAGCTTACCAGTTCGTCACATATAACCAGTTGGGGTAGAGAGCCTGTCAAGCCCGACTCAAGATAACCTAAGTCATGAACAAGGTGGCTGCCACTCAGGGCATTGGCCATCAACGTCAACCCAGCTTCGATACCGGCCTGCTGATCCACCAGCTTTGAGTCGCTGCACCCGCCAAAAGCGAACATGGGCAAATCATAAAAGTGAGCCAATTCTTGAGCAATAAACTGCTTTTCGGGCTCAACATAAGGGCTGACCATCGTGCGCATGTCTAGCGCGCTGGCTCCCCATCCAGAAGTAATGAAAGGCGCTCCTGGGCGCTTCAACTGAGAAAGTACCAGCCCAACCATGCAGCCGGCGTTCCATATGGCCATGTTGCCAGCTAATGTGATGGGGGCGGTTGCTCCGCCAAGAGCCACCGGGATATAGGTCGAGGGCAAACCTTTACCCGATAAGTACAAGAGCTTTTGTAGCGCCTCCTCATTGTGCTGGAGGCCACTGGTCACGTTGACATAGCATGCGGTCAATGGCCTTTGCTCCAGAGCTTTTGATCCGCCAACCACCGCCTCGGCCATTTCGACCGCGTCCATGCAGCCAGCCAGGTCCGTGGTGACAAAGATAACCGGTTTGGTCGTGAAGTTTAACAAGGCTTCCATTTCGTAACGATCAGCCACCATTCTATGAACGTCTCCAGGAAGAAACATGCACATAGCAAAATCGATATTTGGCAGAGCATCACAGAGGGTAACACCTTCGACCACATCCTGCAGCAATGCCTTACGACGTTTGCCGGTGCGATGATCCAATATGTTGAGGCAATCTGAGCCGGTGCCAAAGAAGCTCCGAAAATTTCCGACGGGCATTATGGGATCTCCGTGGCGGTTGTACAACGTCACTTCATTTGGCACGGTATTGATAGCATTCTCTACCAATGCATGTGGAATGCGTATCCGGTTACCATCAGATACGGATGCCCCGGCCTTTTGAAGCAAATCAATGGCAGGCTGATGGTGTAACCTTGCGCCTGTGCGCTCCAGGATTTCCAGGCTGGCCCAGTGCAATTTTTGACATTCTATATTAGACAGTCTTCTGAAGCGTGTATGACTTTTCATACTAAGGCCTTCCTTAAAAAGATCATAAAAAAAATTCTGTTCCGGCCTTTCCGGCAACGGTTGTTTCCACATTATAAATCGATGTTATTGCCGCCCTTTTACCGTTGTTTTTAAGATACTGTGCAGCGACTTCCACCTTGGGTCCCATCGAACCTTTGTGAAAATGGCCATGCTCCATGTATCGGCAGGCATCGTCTATACTGAGCTTCAAAAGGAAACGCTGGTTTTCGGTTCCGAAATCAAGGGCTACACCCGGAACATCGATCGTTATCGCGAATTTGTCCACGCCCATTTCTTCAGCAAGCTTTGCGCTTACAAGATCCTTGTCGATTACCGCGTCTATACCGGTAAAGGCCCGCCTCACCCTTTCGCTATTGTTTCTTACAACCCTTATTCCACATCCTCCGCAGCAGGTTACTATGAAATCCATTTCTATAAGGCTTTTGATTTCTTTTTCATTTTTATTTCATCTTATATTTCTGCAGTTGATATTTTCGTCTTCCTTGAACTTTGAAGAAATATCTCATTCTTGGATGAACACTGCATTATTCTGAAAGGACATCATGAATTCTTTCCATTGCCCAGTCTATGTCTTCTTTTGTTATGACCAAAGGTGGAGCAAAAAGAATAATGTTATCATGAGTCTCTTTGCACAGCAAGCCGTTGGCCATAAATTTTTCGCAGTATGACCTGCCCCCCCCCCCCCGGCTCCAGGGAGAAATTCGATGCCTATGAGAAGACCTTTGCCCCTGATTTCCTTGATCAGGGGGTTTCTTATTTCCGACAGTCCTGCTTTGAAATATTCGCCCATCAAGGCGGCATTTTCTATCATATTCTCCTCATCAAGAACCCTGATTGCCGTCCTTGCCACTGCACAGGCAAGAGGGTTTCCGCCGAATGTTGAGCCGTGCTCTCCAGGACGCAGGACGTTCATTACTTCAGTATTGGATAGAACGGCCGATACAGGATAAAAACCACCGGAAAGGGCCTTGCCGATGAGAGTAAGATCCGCTTCTATGTCGTCGTGTTCTTCGGCAAGAAGTTTTCCGGTACGTCCCAGGCCGGTTTGTATTTCATCAAGAATCAGCATAATATTGTTCTTTTCACAGATCTCTTTGACCGCTTTTAAATACCCTTTTGGCGGTATGACAACGACGGCCTCTCCCTGGATAGGCTCGACCATGAAAGCAACGGTATTGGAGGTTATCGCTTCTTCAAGAGCTTTTGCATCGCCAAAGGGGATTTTTTTAAATCCGGGTGTAAAAGGCCCAAAACCTTTTCGGGAGTCCTCGTCAGAGCTAAATCCGACAATCGTGATCGTCCGTCCGTGGAAATTGTTATCGCAAACAATGAGCTCTGCCTGATTTTCAGGGATTTCCTTAGCCTGGTATCCCCATTTGCGGGCAGTCTTTATTACGGTTTCAACTGCTTCTGCCCCGCTGTTCATGGGCAGCACCTTGTGGGAGTTTGTCATTTCGCATATCTATTTATAAAAAAGGCCGAGTTGATCGTTCCGAAACGCCCTTGACGTCAACGTAAGTTTCTTCGCCTGTTCTATCATTGTTTGGAGGATTTTCGGGTGGCAGTGGCCTTGATTGACCGCAGAATAGGCACTGAGACAATACATGTAACGGTTGCCCTCAACGTCCCATACCCATACACCCTTGCCTCGGTTTAGTACAACGTCCAGAGGCTTGTAGTTGTGGGCCCCGTACAATTCCTCCAGCTGGATGTAATCCTGATCTTTCATGATGACTCCTCATTTTTACCCTAAAGCTCGTTGCCATGAAGATCCACGGCCCTCAGTTCATTTCTATTGCTTTCGATTTTCATATAGCGGTTGAATTTTCGGATATGGCGCTGGATAATAAGTCGTGCCTCCTCTGCGTTACCCTGCTCGACGTTACGAACAAGTTCGAAGAGGTCCTGATAGTTCTCTTCCATCATTTCCTTTGTGCGCAGGGGAAAGCTTTTGTAGTAACTGATGATATTCTGCTGAACCATTTCAAGAACGAATCTATAAACTGGATTGTCGGCAATTTTAGCAAGGGCGATGTGCATATTTCTATCCACCTGAATAAATTCCTCCCAGTTCGAAATCCCCTGATCAAGTTGCTCTTTTGCCTCAATTAGAAATTCCTTGAGCTTGCGGATATCGGCTCTGCCGGCTCGCTCAGCGGCCAATGCTGCCACATTCCCCTCAACACCCTCTCTAAATTCGGCCAAGTCATTCAGGGATACTTTTTTCCGTTTAACAAGAAGGGCCAAGGTCTCCACCACGCAGTCGGTGCTTGCCGGCTTAACCCGAGCCCCACCTGCAGGACCGACCTTGATGTCGATAAGCCCCTTTTGTTCAAGGACCCGCAGCGCCTCACGTATAGAGCTGCGGCTTGTTTCGAACATCTCTTGTAGTCCACGCTCTGAAGGGAGTTTTTCTCCGGGTTTGAGTTTCCCCTCCAAAATGGCTGTTTCGATTTGCGCGACTAAGTCATGGAAGATTCTAGTATGCTTAGGCTTCTGGAACATTGACGAAAATTCTCCCTACAGAAAGGAATGTCGGCATTTGGCGTTTGGCAGATAGCCTCCTATCTGTTGAGTTTTTTCTACTTGCTGAAAAAGCTGAACAAATTCTTTAAAGGGTATGAATAAATTGAAATTTAAATGGTCTGACCATTATGGTCTGACCATAATATTTAATCTTATCAGTTGTCAATACTTTTTTTTACTCAAGTTTTTCATCCAAACTAAGGCATTAGGCTCATTTGCGATAGTTTAAAATTAAAATTTTTTGATAACAGAAGGTTATAGGTGATGTGCCACCGAAGTATAGCATAGCCATGACGGTTGGACATTTGAAAAGAAAGAGTGCAGTTCTGATACACAGGGCATTACTCAAAACAAAAGGGACGTTGTTCGGGACGATGTTTTTGGCACGGGATATTGTGTAAGCACAGTGGGTTTGGACGAGAATCAGATACGGCAATATGTCCGGGAGCAGGAAAAATTTAAAAAAAATCAAGATCAAACAGAATTTGAATCTGACGAATGGCACATTTTAGCTACCTTCCTCATACCACGGTTCTACCGGTGGTCGCTTATTTTATCCTTTCTTTTCTCTATTTAATCTCTCAGGGTTTAATGCCCCGGGTAGTAACAGATAGTGTTAAACGAGACCATTTTCTTTGTTCTGCACTAAGGTGGTGCCCTCGACAAAGAGGCCAATATTTGACATTTGTATTGAAAGTTGAGAATTTGTCCCTGATCCTCTTGTCAGGGACAATAAATTGAAAAATTTGTGGGAGGGATTAAATCGTTATGAAAAAGACCATTGAAGTAAGTTTTCCCGGGGGGAAGAAGGTTGATGGCACGATAGAAAATATGATCATTAAGACTGATCAGCCAATCAAAGATGGAGGTGAGGGAACGGCACCCGAACCTTTCCATTTATTTTTGGCATCGATTGCCACGTGCGCGGGTATCTATGCATTAGATTTCTGCCAGACTCGCGAGATTGAAACTAAGGACATGACGCTGACAATGAATTGTGAGTTTGATCCGGGCGGGAGAGTTTGTCAAAAGCTGAGTATTGATTTGAAAGTACCCACCGGATTTCCCGAGAAATATAAAAAGGCTATTGTGAAAACAATGGATTTATGTACTGTTAAAAAGCATATTGTGAATCCACCGGAATTTGAAATAAAAGCCTCTTGACGACCTGACACATTTTTTAAGATCGAAATCTGCAAATTGGTGGAATCATTGGGGCGCGGCAGGTAGGAAAGACAATATAGAGATAGCCATCAGATGGTGTAAGCTGAGAAATCGAATAATCATTCTTTTGTTCACGGGAATTATGGAGAGCATTTGCCCTGGGTAGAGTGCCTTCACATCCTCCAAGCCCCTATGCTTGAGTAACTAACCAAAGTATTTATGCTTCTTATATTGGAGATAATGATCTGCAATGAAATTCAAAGGTTTCTTTGCCTTTTGAAAATTTCCATGAAGAGCCCAGAGAACTTCAGATAAGTCCAGTTCTTTTGCTGACGGATGTTCTGCAGCCAATTTATAGAATTTTCGGCCTTCATTTTCATAGTCCTCCGGGCTAATCCTTAACTTTCCGCGAATTTGTGGTCTGACTTGCCCTGAGAAGGGATAACGGTAATCTCGTTCAGCATAATCAGGAAATAGGCCTAGAATGAAAAGGCAGATATCAGCGATCCTTTTATAAAAACCGAACCTATACTCATCCTCCACAGCGCCACATAAATTCATGAGACTATGGATATCCAAGTCATTAAACCGGATTTTTTTCCAGATTCCCTTTTTTACTCTAAATGAAATGGTATAGCTTTCAATCTTGGTAAAAGATGAAAGCATGTGGGCCAGATAACCCAGAAGGGACTCTCTGGTTAGTAGTTCCACCACGTCTTTAGTATCAAACACCGGAATGCTCATAGTGCTTGTTTTTTCAACTGTGTAGGTTACCTTTTCCAGATCATTAACTGCCCTTCTAAGCAATATCTCAAAAAAAAGGGCAGGCGAGATTTTTAAGAATATTTCATCATCGTCCATCACTCTACAAAATACATTTTCTTCACCAATGAAGGTATTTCTAAAATCTTCATCATCCCTGATGATTTGCTTAAGCCTTGGTTTGTCTGTTACTTCGGGAGATGCTGTTTTTACTAAAAAATCCAAATCTCTGTCAGATAACTGCAAACCCGTGAATTTCAACAGAGACATTTTTTAACCTCTCTTTCTTGAGTTCGTAATTATTGCCACATCATACGCGTGGCAGTTGTTTGAATTCACAACTTTTCAGCTTTTAGTTTGTCAGCAGAATGCCGAGAGCGGTGAGCTACTCCCGCACCCGCCGGATCTCAAAGACAACCGGATTGTAAGCATCAGGGCAGGCGTGGGTGGCCGCGTCCTTGTCATTTTTTAGCCAGGGGAAGTTTGCCCCGTAGCGCATGGCAAAGACCTTTGGCAGAAAACTGTAGAGAGCGCTGAGGCAAACCCTCCCCTGCACGGTCGCTCCGTCAAATACCACGGTGTCCCCCGTCCGGTGTCCAAAGGAACACGTCCCTTTCTGGCTGATCACCTTTGCTGTGATCTTATAACCAGTATCTTCAAAGTCACCGCCATGTTTTTCAGCCAATTGTCTTACCTCCTTTACTTTCAAAATATTTGATTAATAAAGATAAGGATTTAATACAAATGGGAACCCATCATCTCAAACGGCTTTTAATTGACCAATTTATCAGCATGTCAAATGAAAGCAAGCACCGACCCTCTTTTTTGTTGACAACTCATTGAAAAGCTCCATTGCTTTTTGGTTAGGTGCTGGAAGAAATTCAATACTCTTCTTTTGAAGGGTCTTTTGAAGCTCTTTTTCAGGTTTCACCAATCCGCTTACACCAGTACCTGCAATAATTACCTCAGGTTGAGAGTTAACAAGCTCGCTAATATCATCACCCGAAAGAATATGGCCTCCTTTTCTCCGCCATGAAGTTACCACCTGTCCGTCAGGATAGATAACAAGGTCTGAGGTGTATTTGTTGCCATCAATGACAATGGATCCGAATGCAAAGGCGTCGATTCTCATTTGATAAACCTATCTTTCTAATTGAAGATCTTGCAAGCTCTATGATTAAACGTCTCGGAATTTTTACAACTTATTGAAATTATATATTTTTATTGAGGTCTATTGGTTTTGCCTCACACATGGAATAATGGAATGATGGAATATTGGAATGTTGGTCCTTATAAGGAAGGTTCCCATTAATGAATATTTTTTGCTTCCCTGTTAAAAGGGGTGTTATTAATATTCCATTACACCATTTTCCCAGAATCCATTATTCTTCGCGCCGCTTCGCTGGCTCAGTCCCACCGCTTCGCGGCGGGTT
>CP070700.1:156472-164597 GCA_020349865.1 Desulfobacteraceae bacterium | reverse complement strand
TCCTCTGGGTATCCAGTGAAATTGCGGCTTTTGGGACACTGCAATTTTTGGCTGTCTGTAACCATTTGATAAATCATTCAAATTACACCGTGCAAAAAATTTCTTGCACGAGATTTGATCAGAATGGTGCAAGATTCAGGTAATAAACCCTATCGTTACAAAAGTCGAGGGTGCCGCAGGTCTGAGGCGTCATTTTGCATAATCTGTATTCTTGATTTCAACCCCAGAAAATTAATTTCCTCGACTCCCAACCAATTTCGTCTACAAGAACAACACCTTCATTAACATATTTCATAGCATTGTAAGGTTCTCCCTTTTTTATTAATAGTCTTGAATTTAAGTAACAAAAATCTAAATTTCCCTCCTTGATTCTCCCTTTGCAGTGCTTAATTTTTCAAAACCTGCCAGCAGTTGATGCCCAGAACGATAAAGAGATAGCATAGATGCTTCTCTTAAGGAGGAAGAGTTAAATGTCATTGAGAAAGCAGAGTGGAGATGATGGATCAGGTTCAAGCGATGAGCGGGAATATAGCAGCGCTGTCTTTTTGTGTCCCCGCTGCAACAATGTCTTTGTAGTGAGACCCTTCAAGATTCAACCAGGAGAGGGCAAGTGCCCAAGGTGCGGGCAAGCTACGGACCATTTTGTGAAGAAGGAGTAACGAGGTTATTTGTTGACATCCGAGTTTGGTTTTTCAATAAGCCCTTTCCCCCTACAACCACTCGCTTAAACCCGGGCAGGTTTGTCTCCTTTTTAACTGCCCGGGCTTTTTTATGTGGGCAAGTCCACAGGAAATAGGTACGCTCATACTCTACCCTATTGGCACATTTATAACAAAAATGAGAGGCTTTGCCGAGCTGCTGTAGTGTTCCCTTGGAGCTGGATATGGCTGATACCGCTCATACCGAATTACACATATGGTTCATTTAATTCCTTGTGGAAATGCTGACATTAAATGAGGAAATCATAGTAATGTGTCCTGATCTAAACTTGATTTGACAGAATCGGAAAAAGAGCTGAAACATCGATTGGCAATTGGATATCACAACTTTTCAGAACCCTGCCAATGTGGAAATAGTTGGAGATAACAACGGTTTTGTAAAGCGTTTATTCATGTGATTTTTGCAGATAGTTCAAAAGGCGTTTGCCCTGTGATAAATTTTACAATCTGCAAAAAATGAGGACGCCGGATATTTGGTTTTGTTGGAGAGTATATGGAATCACGATAACGTATAGGTCACCCGCCTGTAAGGCCAACAAGGCAAGAGACAGTGATGTGGTTAAACATATACCATAAACTATACATAGTTGTCTCAAAGCTTCTATTGCTGCACAGCGTGTAGATTATTTATTCTTTTTTTGTTTTGGTAAATTTATTTTTTGATAAAGAGAGCACCACCATAAGAGGCCACAAGCAGCTAAGAAGATACCTAAACCACCAAAAAAGCCAGCAAAAAAGATACCTAAAGTCCCTAAATTTCCCATGTTTTCACCTCCAGAATGTAACATAAAATCCAATTTAGAATATATGATCTAACAAATTGTCCCGAATTACAGATAAGTAGATATAATCAAAAAATTTAAATTTCCTAAATCTGCCAGCATTTCATAGTGGCCTCAACCTGTGATTTATTGAGATTACCTCAGTTCCGAGGAAATATGTGATACGTTTTCCACGCATGCAACCGGGATGAAGATTCACAGATGAACCTGAATGTATAGCCTACCCCAACATATTGTATATCTTCACTCCTAAACAATCCTGTTCGTCAGTCCATAATTGCTTGTCTAAGAAGAGCCCAGAAAAGTCTCGATTTCTATTGGTAAGCTATACAAAAAGACAAATTGAAGACTATCCAAATAACCTGTCGCGTTCGGTAGGCGGCCGTCCTTTCGTTTGCTTGACAATATCGATCCCCGTCATTCTCACAGATCTGTTACGGAATAGGAACACATTACCATACAATCACCAAGGCTTAATCGAAGGACTGAAAGCTAATCGCCTGCGCTGCTCAGGTGAAATGTGTGCAACTTCTCATAGTTTCGACCCATAGCCACGGTTATATCACCAGTGCTCATTCCATAAACAATCGACCACTGTGTACGCCGTACGGATACATCAGCTAACAGATCCATGGCCTTCTGCGCGGTAAGGTAACCCTCAGTCTCAGTCAGTCTCTGATTGATCGTGTCATATCGCCTGCATTTCCGATGTGCAGATTGGCCGACCGAGGCGAGCAAGAAATTGGTTGCAAGATGCCACTGCTTTTCATTAGGGATGACTACCATTTTCCCCCGATAAAACTCCACCAGAACAGAGCGTCCCGACGGGGCAGCAATCAGATAATGGATAGGGACGTCCCCCATATTGATGTTGTAGTTTTGTAAGATGGCAACCGCCTCGTCCACATTGCTGGCGTGATCAAGGATCTTGCGAATCACCTTCACCGAGCTCATTGTTTCTTTTTCCGGATCAGGGCGCATGTTCCCTGGCGGCACAGCTGCCATGCCAACGACCAAACCCTGCTCATTCATGCCATCGAACGGTATAAATGGCGCTCCTAGGAGTTCACAACGCTTGTTGATAGGGAGATCCGTTATTGTTCTCGACTTTTTCTCTTGATATCCTAAATAAGCAATATCCACCATGGAAACCGAAGCATACCCATCCGGCGGGTCAGTAAACAAAAGAAGGGCCGGACTAAATTTCCAGTCAAAGTTGCGGCCATAGAGCATATTCCCTGTACCGCCGAAAGCCGTGAAAAGCGAACAGGCCCATGTTCGTGACAAAGGTATTAAAGGAGTGTTCGGGATGCTCGCACTTCCCCACGGTTTAACATCCTCAGTGGAAGAGACCCGCCGATTGTATGAACCGTAGTAGCTCATGGTGTAAAGTGGATAGTTGTCCACCCTTTTCAGGCTGGTTAGTGTTGCAGTTTCTTCATCCGAGAGGCTACGTGAGCGTTTTTCATCTGTTGGCAAGGCGCTCGTAATTGGGGACGGCATTGGGGCTGGAGCGCACGCCACCAAAATAAGCGCTGATAAAAGAACCGCCATAAGGGCCCGAGTTACTTTCACCATACAACCTCTCATTTTTACCCTCCCAATTAATGTTGCCGGCTGATTATTGGAAAACCTAATCCGGATAAACCGGAAAAGTGCCTAAAGTGAACTAAAGTTTGAAGTGCCTAAATTTAAGGAGTCGCTTTGCTCCGTCTATTCACATAAAGTAGACAAAATTTCACAGATAAGAAACTCAATCTCCAAATCCCTCAATCTTTTAATTCTTAAGCAGGATACGCCGGAATGAAACAGGTTATAAAAAGTTGAATTGCCGTTCATTCTTCTGAGGGCCTTTATAGTAAAAGCTTTCCCGGCTATACAAAAATTTTTTGCGCAATTTGAACACAAATTTATTTATAAGATACTAAAAAGAGTCGTAAAAAGAGCCAAAAAGTGCGGAATTGTGCATCATCGGCGTTTCGTTTTGGTGATGTAAACGGTCAAAAAGGCAAATCACCCCTAACCCGAATTAACCTATTATTGAGTGGTATGTCTTCTTGAATACTTTTAAAATTGACTAAAATCAACTCAAAATAAATGCAAAATCAACATTCGTGCAGGCCAGACTATATCACAGGATTCCTGGCCCCGGCCCTCAATTTCAGCCAGTGAGTTGCCCCCACAACATCATGAGGTTGAATTTGGTTTGACATACAAGATCAATTTCTCCTATACTCCTGCCCGAAAATCGGCCTCTTATCAAATAATTTAAGGGCCCTTAAAGGAGGGTAATAAATGAAACCAGAGAAAGTCATTGCAGGTAAATATATCCTCATTGTTGATGATGAACAAGACGTTCTCGATACACTCGTTGAATTCCTGGATATGTGCAGACTCGATACAGCTTCCTCATTCGGGGAAGCCAAGAAACTACTGGAGGAGAATCAGTATGATATTGCGGTGCTGGATATTATGGGGGTTGATGGGTATGGGCTTTTAAAGATAGCCAATAGCCGTAATATTCCGGCTGTCATGCTTACCGCCCATGCGCTTTCGAGTGATAACCTGAAACGTTCAGTTGAAGAGGGTGCTGCTTACTACGCACCAAAAGATAAGATAGATCAAATTGGCGCTTTCCTTGCTGATGTATTTGAGGCCATTGATGAAGGGAGAAGCCCGTGGGAGAAGTTGCTGTTTCGGCTGGATAGGTATTTCAATAAAAAATTTCACGGTACTGATTGGCGCAAAAAGGTAGAGGAGTATACAAAAGCAAGAGATTATTAGTGATGTCTTTGAAATTTTTCATGAACCTCCATAGAGGTAATAAATGCTTCTATCATGGAGACATTCGGGCTTCACTGTTTTCTGTGGTCCAAGAATCAAGCCCGGAGAGAAAGAGGCCATGGAAAACGCTGCATAGGGATATATTCCAGCAAAAGACTGTTTCCCGGCGTCTGGTGTTATAGTGCATTGACAATGGCCTACCAAATCCAGATAACGTGCCTTAGTAGCGCAGATTCTCAGAAATTACAGATATCACTAAAAGGCGATTTTCAAGCCAAGCAGGCCTTGATTTTTAACATTATCAAATCATCTTATTTCAACGAAACTTAAATTAATTATGCCTTATTCTGCCAAAATTGTCAACGGCGCCCTCCAGAGGTATTGAGGCCAAGTCTGAATCGAAATCTTTCTGAAAAAGCAGGATATGTGGAGGCATACGAAGCAGCTATCACATGGTTGAAAGAAGATATCTGGTAGGAAAACGCTGTTAGGAGTGATTTCGTTTAATCTTTTCGATCACATCTGCCAGGGCTTGGATTTCAAAAGGTTTCCTTATCAATAAATTGAACATTCCACCTTCGACTTCATCGACGAAGCCTGAAACAGCGATTATTGGCATGTCAGGCCTATCGGAATTTCTGATATGTCTTGCGACGGCATTACCGTCCATCCTGGGCACACGGATATCAATTCTGGTGTTCAAAGGGTAATGTCTTGTGTCACTCCGCTCTCTATGACCTCAATTTCATATACTACAGTGGTTCGGCCTTCGGCTGAGGCCACAATACTATGAAGCCCCACTGGCAGAGTAACATCATAGTCTCCACCTTTGGCAACGTTCAGCGATCTCACCTCTATGTCATTACCTTCACACTGGCCGATTTGTCTAAAACTGAGAGTGGCATGCTGCGTCGAACTTCCTCCTATAATCTCGACATTGCCTGAAACAACCCCAGTTACAATGTCATTGAGTGTAAAATCCTGAATATGAGAAGTGTCGGGGTCTGCTTCAAGGCCGTGATAACATTCTGGATCATACCCTTCTTTATACGCCACAATATTGTATGTTCCTGGCGGTAGGATAATTTTGTAATTTCCATCTGCATCTGTTCTTGTCGATGCCTGGACAATAACTCTATCTTTCTCATCCGGGGTACTATCATATATCTGAGCACTGACCAATGCGCCTACGAGGAAATCTTCGACGTCATCTGAAATTATTCCACTTATATCGGAATAGTTGTCCAGGTTGATGCCCTTGACTGTTGGTTTAAGAAGCAATTTTCCACTATTGCCTGCCTCCACGATAGAACTGTATACATCGAAATCCAGCAGCAATTCGGTTCTCTCATTTTCATAAATATAAAAGCCATTACCCATTTTAACGCCGGTCTGGTAACCACTTGGAACTTCTAACTCATGGTAGTCATCGGACTCGTCAATAATGTAATTTGCATATGGATGTTCTTCACCAAGCATGTTTAGTTCATCATCAGGATCATGCCCAAGTATCAACCTCATTTGTGTATAGTTACCAGCCTCTAACTCGGATAATCCCAGCCTTTCCCTGACACCATTTACAAGATCTAATAAGCTGTAAGTCTTTTCAGGAGAAGCTACTACCATCCAGCTTCCTCCAGCCTTATGAACCTGTACCTCTGCTATGGTGACATATACAGCCTGGCACCCGTCTATGGTAGCATCTGAAAGAGCCATGTCCAATGTCCCTGTCCCGCCCCCCGAACTCGATCCCCCACCACTGCAGGCGGCAAGCATCAATATGAATAAAAAAGATATAGTCCAAAAACTCAATTTTAATACCTTCATAATACTGGACCTCCCATTAAGATATCTATCAAGGTAAGCTGGGCGTCTGATTTTACAAATCATGGCTTTCCCTCATGGCCATTTCATAGTTTTGCTCGTTCTGGTTATCTCGACATAAACTATTATTTTAATGCAAGATGTATGCAAAACCGCGCAGTCTGAGTCGACTGATATAAATTTCAATAAGTTAAAACAAATGAAACAGCGCTAACCAAAAATCGTTTTGACAAGAAACAACAAAATATGTGCAAAAAATTTCACCTATGTGCCCTGAAATACTTGTCTGGAATTTCCAGCCGTTTCAGTTTTATGAGAAACTATCCAAGCGATTTGATCAATTCGAGGGCTGAGACATCAGGAAGAGATTCCACGGTATGTTGGATAATAACGTTCTTCTTGAAGCCATTATGCGGATGGAACTTCCAGGAACGCTTACACCTCGCGGTTTCCACACGGTCCGCCAGGTGGAATTCGGCTCATTGCCAGGAAGCCTTTATACCCATCATGGATACATAGCATATTCGGGAAATACAATCAAGGCATGAATTAGAGGAATTAAATGGATATTTCATGTCTTCGATACGAATTAAATGATCTAAATACTCGAATGATAATTACACTATGAGGATAACCCAAATAAATCATAAGGGTGAAGAGAGAAATCTGACGCTGACTTTTTACCTGTGCAGTGACCCCTACGAAAGCCTCCCAAGTAATTGAAATGCCAAAACCATCGCACTTCCCGGTCAGCCAGACTATATCACAGGATTCCTGAGAGGGGAATTCTGATAAAATTTTTTTCTCTGCGTGTCGCATGAGCGAAGAGAACGGTCGGTGCAAACCCGCGCTGCAAGCCCTTCACAGCAGGAATACCTATTTTAAACAGGTATTTCGTAGGTAATTTTTCAGTATAGGAACTGGGGTATATATATGGTATTATTATCGATTAAAAACATGATTCATTTGCCCCTGACCTGAAGCACGGCCTGGTTTTGACCGTATCTGTCAAAAGAACATGATAGAGTGAATCGGGTCGCACCGGGGTATGACTTTCTAAAGATTATTTCAGATGAAGCAGGAGAATCCGCAGCGCTGCGGAGGAAAATCCGGAAAGTTTTATCTCAATTGAGCGAACACTCTCAAATGTGAGGAATCAGCATTCAGCCATTAGTGGCCAGCGTAGTACTTTTCAGCCAGAAGTTTTTAAAACTGACATAGGTGAGATACATATCCACGTTTCAAATTCGTCAGCTGAGTGCTTAACGCTGATCGCTGACAGCTCCATAATTGGGCTTTGGCTCAATTAAGGTCTTATATGAGTCAAAAGGGAGACTTGAACCCTCGCATCAACTGATTTACCAAGGGACGCCCCCGTCCCTACTCGCATGTATGACAGGTTGAAAAACAGAGGCTCAATACAGAAAGGAATGCAATCAATTGAGGGACCAGGTGCCGGATTTTTAAAGTTCAAAGCTCTGATCCCCTATGACAAAAATTTGTTAGACATGAGTCAACCAAAGACTTGACCCCCTTTCTTGCTGCAAACCTATCTCAAGCGTCTTTTCATGATTATTGGCCAACGCGAAAAAAGGATACGCTATGTTGACTGCTTTGCAGGACCATGGCAGGAAGGCAGTGATGACTTGAGAGACACTTCAATCTCTATTTCATTAAAAATCATGAAAGAATGTCATGAAGGGTTACTTCAACGAAGTAAAGATGTGCATTTCAGAGCATTATATATTGAAAAGAATAGGAAGGCGTATAACAAACTTAAGACATTTCACCAAATGGAGAGTACAGACGAAGTCAAGGCCAATTCTGTGCATGGAGAATTTTTCCCACTTCGCGATAATATCGTTCAGTGGTGTGGTAAAGATGATTTCACCTTTTTCTTCATTGATCCGAGTGGCTGGAAACATGTTGTGGAACCGTTAACACTACGCTCGCTTTTACAACGGCAGCGATCAGAATTTCTTATTAATTTCATGTTTGAATTTGTGCGGAGAGCAC
>CP070700.1:153602-156372 GCA_020349865.1 Desulfobacteraceae bacterium | reverse complement strand
GTACCAATAAATGCATTCGGATCAGATGGACTGGCTCCACCGGCAATGGCCTGAATATCCTTCAGTCCCAATAGCTTGGCCTCGTTGGTATATTCATTGCCCTGAACACGGGAAAACCGGGTTTCAGCAGTTATAAATTCAATTCCAAACTTTTCCACCGGGTTTTTGACCTCCCCACAGCGACTACACAACAGATGTTGCTCCCAAAGGGGATCATCATGATAAGGGCAGCCCTTGATGATAGGTACCGGCGGCAGTAAGTTGACCAGAGACAGGGCTAGCCGGGTTTTACCGGTACCCTCTTCAGAAATGAGATAGGGATGTGAGCCGGACAATATTGCGCGAATAAAATCCGCTTTAGTCTCCCTACGCCCATCAATGTCAGGCAAAACATCTTCCCCCTTCCTCAATCGCGAAAGAATGGCGCACCGCAATTGTCCGATCACTGATAACGGCTGATAGCTTTCTAAATCAAAATCCTTTGCCAATTGCTCCAAATCATTCTTACCGGTACTCATAGAGTCTCCTTTTGGGCGAACCCTGGACGATTATCTAAAACACTTTTTATGTAATCTTCATAGAACACTGCGAATGTGGTCGAGGATATCCGCGAGGGGTGTTCCCGCTGGAAAAATCCCACTTACCCCGGCCTCTTTTAGGGGTGGAATATCCACTTGGGGAATGATTCCCCCTACCAGCAGAGGGGTATTCAGACCCATATCTTTCAACGCCTTTAACGTGTTGGTAGAATGTTGAATATGTCCTCCTGATAAAAAACTGAGTCCCACTAGATCAGCGTCTTCTTGAAGAGCGGCCTTGGCAACGGATTTTGGTGTCTGATAGGGGCCGAGATAAACGACCTCCATGCCTTGGTTCCTGAGCCATTGTGAAAGCATCACGATCCCTCGATCGTGGCCGTCCATCCCGCATTTTGCCAGTATCACCTTAATCGGATTTTCTCTTTCGCTCATTTCTTTTCTCCTTCTTTTATGGCATTAAAAAGGATATTCGATCATTCCAAATGGGTCGTATGATGTCCCACACCCCATGCGGATGGCTCCCATCATCTCCCCAACGGTTGCCCTGGCATGGGCGGCTTCAAGCAGAGCCGGGAATATGTTGGCTTCAGGATCTTCAGTGGTACGAATGATATTCTCTATGCTTTTCGCCGTCTGACTCTGATTTCGCGTTCGCTTCAAATCTTTCAGATTTTGTAAATGTTCGGCTACTGCATCCTGATCAGCTCGATGAATCTCGGCCTGCCTATCTTCTGCTTCTGATACCGTAAAACAGTTAACGCCCACAATGGGCCGCTCCCCACTTTCTACCTCCTTCTGATAACTGTATGCGTTGGTTCTTAAAACCTCTACCAATTCACCCGACACCACTTTATCGGCGATGGTGTCTTTGTATTCATCCATGATGCTGACGATTTCTTTCTCAAGCTTATCAGTCAACCACTCCACATAGTAGGAACCCCCTAAAGGATCAGCTACATTGACTACACCTGTTTCGTAGCATATGACCTGCTGTGTCCGTAAAGCCAGTCTTAAAGATTCCTCGGTAGGAAGGCAAAGCGGTTCATCATATCCCATTGTATGGATTCCCTGCACACCGCCCAGAACCGCGGCTAAAGTCTGACACGTCTCACGGATTAGATTGTTAAGCAACTGCCGCCCTTGAAGTTGGCTGCCCATTGTAAGGGCGTATACTTTATAGGTGCAGGATCGGGGGTTTTCCGTGCCAAAATCATCCCGTAACATCTTGGCCCAAACCCTGCGAGCAGCTCTGTACTTGCAAGCCTCTTCAAAGATATCAAGCCCGACTCTACTCGTAAAACCCATCTTCGGTGCGATTTGGTCAATATGAACCTTACCCTCACCCTTTTTGAGTATTTCCTTGAACCAATAACGGGCGATGCTAAAATCAAAGGCGATTTCTTGCATTGCCGTGGCACCATGTTCCCTCAAGCCCTCAGGTCCGGTACTTAAGGTATAAATACGCGGCGTGTGTTCTAAACAGTGCAGCACCGTATCGACTGTCATCCGACGCCCCACCTCAAAGGGATCCATCATCTTGGGATAATATTTGGTGAGAAGAAAGGCGAGAGTGTCGTTGAGAAATGTTCCTCGAAGTTTATTCGGATCACACCCTTTTTCTTCGGCGGAGGCGATCATGGCAGCAAGCAGCGGCGATATGTAGTTGGAAAAATTAATATTCACCTTTTCCTGATCAATTCCTTCCAGACAAATATCCCAGTCCTGGATGGAACATAGGGGGACCCCTTCCAAACCGACATCACCTATGGCCATGGGATGATCGGAATCAATACCAGTTTGGGCGGGGATATCGCCAATCAAATTCAATGCCGTAACCCCTTCTTTCATTTGAAGCTTCATCCGTTCATTCGTGCGTTTTGGAGAATCGAAGCCCACCAGTTCACGCATGGTCCAAAGGCGACTCCGGTACATTTCCGGAAAAATACCTCGGGTATAAGGAAACTCCCCGGGATCACCTATATCCTTTTTATAATCCAGGTGGCTTAGGTCATCAGGGGTATACTTGGCTTCAACCGGGATGTTGCACCAGGTCATGTGCCGGCTGGCACATGAAAAAAACTTGTCATCCAATGTACGCTTCTCTCCCATGACTTTTCCCTCCTTATTTTCAAGTGCCCCCTTATACCGCATTGAGGACGATCTCTTTAATCCTTTCGGTGATTTCATCCAAGGGTATCCCAGAGATAAAAACCTCTTTTATCCCCATCTTC
>CP070700.1:148404-153502 GCA_020349865.1 Desulfobacteraceae bacterium | reverse complement strand
GCACCTTTAAGCCATAAGCTATGATCTTAGAGCTATGAGCTATTAGATTACCATCCCTTAAATGGATTGGGGCCAACTTCGTCAATGGTCTCCGCAAACTCATCCAGTATGCCTGGAAGCCTATCGTAATCGATAATGGATATGGTTTCAAAACGAACACGTTCAGATTCCAAAGCCAGCCTGTCCAATGTCTCAGAAACCTTGCTCAACCGTATATCAGCCAGCTCACTTCCCTTGACAAAATGGCACTGATAATCATCGCCATGCTTGCAACCCAAAAGAAGGACACCATCAATTCCCTTTGAAAGGGAGTCTGCAATCCAGACGAGATTCATGGAGCCCAGGCACCGCATAGGGATTACCCTCACCCAGGCGTTATGTTTCATACGGTTAAGGCCTGCCATATCTAGTGCCGCATAAGCATCATTTTCACAGGCCAGCACCAGAATGCGGGGTTTTTCTTCATCCTCCTCAGGCACTTCAATGGCCTTAATCATGGCCCCGATCATCTGTACCGAATAGTTTTTAAAAGAGATGATACGTTCAGGGCACGCTCCCATACAAACACCGCAGCGCCTGCATCTCGTGACTTGCGGCAAAGGATTTGCCTCTTCATCCTCGTTAATAGCGCCAAAAGGGCATTCCACCGTACACCGTTTGCATTGGGTACAGCGCTGCATTGCAAATTCGGGAAAGGTCATGTCCCCTGCCCGGGGATGAACTGCAGCACCTTTAGAGGTAAGTTCAACACACTGGATCGCCTTCATAACCGCCCCTGCGGCATCTTCTTGGGCCGTCGAGATTCCCATGGGTCGTCGCACGCAACCTGCAGCATAAATTCCTGTGCGCCGGCTTTCATATGGAAAGCAAATAAAATGAGAGTCCGGGAAATCATAACGAAGTGCAGGAAGCTCTGGTCCCTGTCGGTATTCCAAATTCAGGAGCTTCGAACGTCTGATAACATCGAGTGGGACGTCCAATTCTTCCTCTTTTTTTTCTTCCTCTTCCTTTTCCTTCTCCTCCTTGCTGACATCCCTACCAAAGGCAGTGACCGGGACCATGCCTGTGGCAAGAACCACCATGTCGAGGTCTTCCATGAGAACCGTCTCACCTAATAGTTCATCCTCTGCCTCAACAATCAGACCATCTCCGTTGGCCTTGACCTCAGGTGATTGACATCGGATAAAGGTTATTCCCTCTTCCTGGGCCTTACGGTAAAGATCCTCAGCCTGACCGGGTGTGCGCATTTCTTTATAGACGACAAAGATATTGGCATCCGGATTTTGGGCCTTGACTTGCAGGGCCTGCTTCAAGGCGGTGACACAGCAAACGCTTGAGCAGTAGGGTAGATGGTCAGGATCACGCTGGCCTGCACATTGCAGGAAAGCGATGTTCGCCACGTCCTTCCCGTCTTTAGGTCGGGTTATCTTTCTTTCTTTAACGTTCTCTTCAAACATGACATTGGTGATGACATTAGGAGAGGCGCCGAATCCCAGCTTTTTATCAAGTTTATTGGGATCATAGGGCTGCCATCCGGCCGCAAGCACAATAGCCCCTATGCGATGCTCTGCCGTTGTTCCATTTTGGCTTATGGAAATCTCGAAAACACCAGGGCCTCCAACGGTTTTGTCCACCTTTGCCCCGGTATACACCTTGATTTTTTCATTTTGGGTGACTTCCTGGATCAGTTCTTCCAGGTTGTTATCCTGGACACCCTGGTAAGGAAAAGTAGCTGTTTTTTGAACACTATTCTGGAAACCGCCTAATTGGGGCTCTTTCTCCACCAAAACGACTGAACATCCGGCCTTTGCAGCGTCTATGGCCGATGTCATTCCTGTAAGTCCACCCCCCACCACAAGGATATCCCTGGATATTTCCTGCTCTGGTTTAAAGGGTTCGGGCAGTTCCATATTATCCGCCTTGGCCATGGCCATTCGGAGATAGTCTTCTGCCATCATCTGGGTGTCTTCATCACCTGGTTTCTGACACCAAACAACTTGTTCTCGTATATTGACCCTATCCACGATACAACTTTCAAAGTTGAACGCATCATACATCACTCTATGTGAACAGGCTGCAATGACCAGGGTATTGGCGCCCTCGTTGGCAATGTCATTCTTAATGAGTTCCATCCCTTCTTGACTGCACAGATTAAGATGATTCCGACAAATAGGGACACTACCTTCGTCTGTGGCCACCTTGCTGAGCTGTTTTATATCAAGGGCATCTCCAATGCCACACCCAGTACATATGTAAACTGCGGTCTTTTTTTCCATTGAGTTTACCTCCTCACAACGGATTGAATGGCTTTAAGGGCTGCTGCCGTTCCATCTTGGACTACTTCCGAAACAAATGTGGGCGTTCTTACACAACCCGCAGCATAAATTCCGGGCTTGGCATTCTGGGAAGCCACGAACCCATAATCATCGTAGGGAACCTGAACAGGCAGAGGGCTATCAGACGTGTTGGGTTGCATTCCTGTTGCCAGCACAACCAGGTCAGCAGAAACCTCGTGCAACTCCTCTGTCGTGGTATCTTCAACCCTCAGAACAAGCCCCTTACCGTCTTCAGCCTGGTTGATCTTGGCCACTTTTCCCTTGAAGAATTTTATGTTTTCATCCTCCTTGACCCTGTTATAAAAATCCTCCAACCGGTCTGTGGCCCTGATATCAATAAAAAAGATATAGATCTTGGCGTCCGGATATTGCTCACGCACATAGGTGGCCTGCTTCATGGATGCCAGGCAACAAATGCCTGAACAGAAAGGAAGATGATTTTCATCTCTTGAACCAGCGCATTGTACAAAAGCGATAGTCTGAGGTGCCTCGCCATCGGAAGGTCGGACAATCTTACCCTGCGTTGGTCCTGACCAGGAGGCCAGTCTTTCCATCATGACGTTGGTAATAACATCTGGATATTGCCCGAATCCGTAAGTATCTAATTTATTGGCATCGTAGGGCTTCCATCCTGTTGCCCAGACAATTGAGCCCACCTTTAATTCCACGGTCTTAGGCGCCATATCCAGTTCAATGGCATCATACGGGCAGGCCTCCTTGACCTTTTGGGCATCATCGCTTTTTACAAGGGCCGAATCCAGGACATAACGCATGGGGTAGGCCATGTCGTGAGGCAAATAAGCGGCCTTGATCTTGTCCATGCCATAGTTAAAAGAATTTCCCATTTCCATGGTACAGGCTTCGGCGCATTTGCCACAACCAGTACATTTTTCATTAACATAACGGGGATTTAATCGAATGGTGACGTCAAAATTACCTTCCTCTCCTGAAATCTTTTCCACTTCAGCCATGGTAAAAAAGCGAACCCTGGGATTCTGTTTAATACGGCGAAAGTTGATTTCCAGACCGCAAAAGGGCGGGCACAATTTAGGAAAGTAATGATGAAGCTGGGCTACCCTCCCTCCCAGATAGGGGTTCCTCTCTACGATATAGGTATCGTAGCCCGCTTCTGCTGCCTCGATAGCGGCAGTGAGCCCGCTCATACCACTACCGACCACCAAGATACTCTGGGTGTCTGTGTTTGCCATACTTATCCTCCTCGGCTAATTTGAATGTTTCGGAACCTCTAAGTTTAAGGAAATTATCCGCTTATCAATACGTGATGTCTTTTCCCACCCATTTGGTAGGAAGTAGGCAGAATGCAGTAAGCACCATTTAAATCCCTCCACTCTGCTGCTTACTACTTATTGCCTACTCCATACCTACATTGCTGGTCATAAAACAAAAGAGCCAATTGAAAGAAAAAGCCCCGTAATTCATGGAGAATTCCCTGTTTACATAACCGTATACTTCGGCCCTCCTCCTCCCTCGGGCGGGACCCACGTGATATTTTCATAGGGGTCTTTTACATCGCATGTCTTGCAATGAACACAGTTGGAAAAATTAAGCTTCATACTGCGCTTCCCCGTCTCCTCATCAATCTCCATTTCATAAACATTTGCAGGGCAAAAGCTAATGCAAGGATTCTGGTATTCTTCAGTACATTTGGTATAACAGATGTCAAGATCCAATATCTTCAGGTGGGCAGGCTGCTGCTCTTCATGGGTTGTTCCCGAATAGTAAACATCGGTCTCCTTGTCAAATGTTTGCTCCCCATCGAATTTAATGATCCCTTTTTGCTCATCCGTGGGAGAATCCGTACCATATACTTCGGCCACCTTTTTCAGATGCACAAAATCGGGCTTGGTGGAAAGCCGGCCCTTCAAAATTCTGCCACCCAGAATATACTGAAACCCCGCCTTAATCATAGCAATCCACAGACCCTTCTGGAAGGCCTGATGAAAATTCCGCACCTTGTAAAGCTCCTTACCGATATAACTTTCATAAAGGGCTTTCTGGTAGGGTTCAAGGCCGGTCTTTGAGAAGTCATCGTTTATAAGGGATTGAAGGATCGTCTCTGCTGCCAACATGCCTGACTTCATTGCAACATGAATCCCCTTGATCTTTTGACTAATGAATAGGCTTGCCGAATCCCCAACAATAAAACCCCCGTCAAATGTAAGTTCCGGAACGGCAAAATACCCTCCTACAGGCGCTGATTTGGCCCCGTATTGGGTAAGTTTTCCGCCTTTTAGCAGTTCGGCTACAAAGGGATGGAGCTTGAATTTTTGAAACTCACGGTGAGGATCAAGAATTGGGTCTTCGTAATCCAGTCCTGTCAGCAATCCAATAGAGACCATGTTATTTTTCATTCCATAAATAAAGCCCCCGCCATAGGTATTAGTTTTATGCGGGTACCCCATTGTGTGTATTACTTCCCCCGGTTCAATTCTCCCTTCGGGGATCTCCCACACCTCCTTGACACCCACCACATAATTCTGTGGGTTTTTACCTTCGTCTAAGTCGAATTTCCCTATCAAGGTCTTGGTAAGGCTCCCCCTTGATCCCTCTCCAAATACCGTCACCTTGGCATGCAAATCAATTCCCGGTTCAAAATTGCTTTTCTTGTTACCATCCGCATCTATTCCCTTATCACCTGTCCTGACACCAATTACACGGTTACCATCGTAAAGGACCTCTGTACCCGCAAAACCGGGAAAAATATCAATGCCACTCTCTTCAACCAGTTTACCCAACCATTC
>CP070700.1:144039-148304 GCA_020349865.1 Desulfobacteraceae bacterium | reverse complement strand
TGCCCCAAACCCCCATTTCATCCAGCACCTTGGCGTCATCGGTGGATATGAGCCCGCCGGTCATGATTCGGATATCGTCCACATTTCGTTTTTTCAATTCCTCCAGCACGGACGCGGCGATGATAGGCATGCTGCCCGTGTGGTCGCTCAGGGCGATGATGTCCACGTCTTCGTCAATGGCCGTGGTCACTACGGCCTCGGGGGTCTGATACCGGCCGGTGTAGATGGCCTCCATGCCGGCGTCCCGGAAGGTGTAGAGCAGGGTGAGTGCGCCCCTCTCGTGGATGTCGCAGCCGATTTTCGCGATCAATATCCTGATTTTTCTGTCCTGATGCATGGCTATTTTCGATCCTCCAGCGACTGGTGAACGTAGGTCGGCGTATCCATCTGCTCGAACGGGTCGTAGGGAATCCCGTAGGCCAGCCGGATCACCCCAGTGACTTCGCCCAGCGTGGCCCCCGTCTTGGCGGCATCGATAATGGGTCGCGTCACATTTTGTCCGTCTTTGGTGTCATCATAGAGCTGTTTCAAGGACCGCTTGAGCCCCTCCTGATCGCGGCCCTCCTTGAATGCCTTGACTTCTCTTACCCGTTCTTCGCGAAGGGCCTCTGGAGGCGCCTTGTAGGCCACGCCCCGAATGGCGCTGTTGATTGGCCCTTCCTCGCCCTCATCCTGGAACGCGTTCACGCCCACGATCAGGCGCTTGCCCTCTGCCTTTTCCCGCTGAATCCTGAGGCGGTTCGCCTCCATGATTCCGTTCAGCCATCCGGATTCGAGACACTCAAAAATCCCGCCCCTGGCTTCCACTTCATCCAGGTATGCGTTGACCTTTTTTTCCAGTTTGCTGGTGAGCCATTCCAGATAATAGGACCCGGCCAGGGGGTCGGCCACCAGGGGGACATTGGCCTCGTGGGTGATGATGTGCTGGGTGTCCAGGTTGAACACCCTGGCCTCGTAGGACGGCAGGCCGATGGCCTCGTCGATGCTGGAGGCGTCCAGGGAATTGACCCCTCCCATAACGCAGCTCAGGATCTGAAGGGTTACGCGGGCGGCGTTGTTGAGGGGTTTTTGGCTCTGGAGCGACAGCCCCGAGGTGCGGATGCCGATTTTCAACTGCATGGCCTTTTTGGTCTTGGCGCCCAGCTTTTCCCTGGCGAGTTTAGCCCACATCATTCTCGCGGCGCGGAACTTGGCAATGGTCTCAAAGAAATCGGATTCCGCGTCCAGCGAAAAAACCATAGCGCCGTAGTCGTCAATGGAGATGCCCCGTTCCGTCAGGTCGCTGCAGATGGCCGTCGCCACGGCCAGGCACCCGCCAAGCTCCCTGACCGCATCCATGCCTCCCTGGCAGGGGTCCACTCCGTTGGGGGCGAAAGGCCGCCATTTGGGCGTATGGCGGACCGAATACTCGATGTGATCCAGGCAGACCCGCCTGGCGATGTTCGTGGGAAAGTCGGGGGATGCGTATACGAGCTTTGCCCGGACAGGGTCGTTGATGCTGTTGCCGCGGAGCTGGGTGACGTCCAGGCCCCGGTTCTCCATGAGGGCCACCAGCAATGAATAGAAATAGATGAAATTGGATATGCTGGAATGGGCCAGCTCGCACACCACGTCTTCCATGGGCACGCCCTCCAGCATCCTGTCGTATACGGGCAAGGCATAGGTGGCCACGCCCCCGCACATCATGCTGTTCCACGCGAATGGATGATCCGGATCGATCCCTGACTGGGTGGGCAGGTCCGCCAGCAGGCGGAGGTCCGTCATGCCATTGGCAATGTACTTCCTGAAGGCCTCGTTTGTTTCCTCGGGCGTGCTGTAGCTGACGATAAAGGACTTTAGCCAGAGCCGGTCCCGGTACATGTCCGGATACAGGCCGCGGGTAAACGGGTACTCGCCCGGATCGCCCCGGTCCGCCTCATAGGAAATCACTTTCACGTCTTCGGGGCCGTAGTGGGATTTCAGTTCAAGGTGGCTCTGGGTTGCCGTCCGCACCATATGACCGAACTTCCGATCGATCGATACGGTTTTGTCTTTCATCTCTGTATCCTCCGTATATGTTTTTTTGATTGGATAACGGAAGCTTCGGGATTTTAGATAGCCCTCCTTCAACTTCAGTCACGCTATTCACTTCTGTCACTTTAGACACTTCAGCTCACTTCAGTCACTTTTTCTTGATAAGAACTCGCTTTTGGTGTTGAGAAGTATAGGGGATTTGCCCTTGTGGGTCAAGGAGAGAGCCGCTTCGCTTAGTTCGATGAGAATAAAACATTCAGAGGAGGATTGGGCGCGTTCTTGATTTTGATGAAATAGAATGAGCATGACAAAGATTGACGGATATTCCTGGTGTGGTGATGCAGTGATAATGAGTCTCAGTAGAGGGGTCAGATCTTCTGTTGACTTATCTGCTTTAGAAAGGCCAAACGAAGACCCCTTTAGATCCCTTTACTATACTACTATTGTTGGATAACACGCCCTAACTATCGGATGAGATATGAGGTTTTATTTCTCAGTCTAAGAATTCCCGAATCAATGCGCTGACCAATTCTGGCTTCTCGTGAATCACCCAATGTGTGCCATCGGGTATTCGTTTAACAACCAGATCGTTAACATAGTCTTCAAGACCATCTAGGTTTCCCACTAGCAGTGCTTGATCCAATTCACCCCATATGACCAGCGTGGCGACATTCACCTCAAACATTTCACGCGGCAAATCCATGATATTTTTAATACGCTCTTTATCTTTGGTAGAGGTCGGGGGATAAAGTGGAGATACCCGGTAATAATTAAGTGCCCCGGTAAGTGCACCCGGCTGGGACCAGGCCTTAACATATCTCTGGCGAATCTCCTCAGTCATCTCCCATTTACTTCCCCATTTGAATAAAGCATTAGTCAACCACGTATAGCTATTGTCTGACAATATCTGTTCCGCTTCTGGAGAACGGAGGGTGAGCATATACTGACTAGCTTTCTGTTGATTAGGATTATGCAATAATTCCCGAGCGAACACTGCTGGATGCGGCGCGTTTACGATAATTAGTTTTTCCAGCCATTCAGGGTGACGGATGGCAAATGACCAGGCAACTGCCCCTCCCCAGTCATGGCCAACCAGAATAAATTTCTTATGACCAAGATATTCGGCTAGCGCCCGCAAATCTTCGATCAGATCCTTGATCTGATAATGTTCAGGCTCAGCCGGTTTTGAGGACAAGTTATAGCCGCGCATGTCAAGGGCCACGGCCTCGTGGTCTTTACCAAAATCCATGAGATGATTTTCCCATTCCACCCAAAATTCGGGAAAACCATGGACAAACATAATTAATTTCCCTTGACCAACGCTCACATAGTGCAGTCGGATTCCGTTAACCTCTGCATATTTGCTGCGAATATTCATTAAACTTACCTTTAATCATTAAGGTGCTCAAGCATTCTTACAAAACCCTGTCCATCTTACAAATGGAATACATAACAATTTCTGGCTGTTAAATATCTCGTTTGATAGAAATCTGCAATTCACCCACGTTAAGCTCAGATGTTGTTATCACAGATTTTGATGGTCTCTATTTCTTTCAAGTAAGTTGGAGATATCTGGAATCGTGTAACGGTTCCGCATAAGCTAAAAGGCTGAAAGAATTCCCCCAAGCAATTTCCCTCTGTAAATTAAATCACCTATGACAGTCAGCTTTTCGTTTTTTTGCTTTTAATACGAGCTTCACGAAATTGTGCCCGAACCCTGCCAGCAGAGACAGCCATCACAATTGATTGGACCGCGCCGATCTCCTCATTGCTTATTCCTTGTTCTTTGGCAACGCCAAAGTAATTTTCCATTCAAGGATAACATCCAACAGCCATCGCTGCGGCCAGATGTATCATAAGGGTTGTCTTGGATTCTAATATTTCATTGTATCGTGCTGAATCATAAAAATCGGAATACGTCTTATTTTGTTTCTTCTGTAACATTGATTTCTCCCATCTTGAATTACACAACGTTGGTAAAGCCCAAATGTATATTGAGACTGTTCATAGCATTTGAGACCTATGATTTCCAAAGAAATCGTCCCAAATTTGCCGGATCCAAAACCTGACATATCTAAATAGGGTTTTATCTATAGTCCCGCCGAAAAAATAGCCGGAACTTTCCAATCAAGATCAGGCCGTCTCAGATAATAATATTGTGGTATCTCGGAGCGGGATTATTGATAAAACAAAGATGAACGAAGCCGCGGTTTTGGCATGAAATCTGCTATATGGGGATAGTATTCGTTTTT
>CP070700.1:137971-143939 GCA_020349865.1 Desulfobacteraceae bacterium | reverse complement strand
TTTTTCCATGATAGCCTCCTTACTTTATATTTATTAAGATCTCACAGACGGTAATACCTATCATTATTTCTCAACCCAGACGCTGTGATTGACAAGACCATATTCTTTTAAGGCGGAAACAAGTCGCTGTCCCAGGGGGCTTCCGTCGTTATCCGCGCTTTTTGAATCGTTATGCAGGTGAATGCTGAAATCTGTTTCCACCGTTATATGGCTGTACACTTTGATTGCCTGCTGACTCGTTTTCTGTATCACTTCGTCGATCAGGCTGTTTAGCTGCAATTCCATCACCGTCCTTTTGTTGCCCACGGATCGAAGTTCGATAATCTCTAGCCATTTCATTCTGTTTCCTCTCTCTTTTGTTTTATTTGTTTCATTCTAATGTTTGCTTTAGCGAAAACTATGCCAGATCAGATCTTTAATAATATCAATAAGTTAAAAAATTTGGGTTTCACTGAATTGCCATTTTTGGCAATTCTTCTTGCCAAATAAGACAATTTTGCTTATATTTGGCGGAATCCGGAAAATTGAAGTGATCTAAAGGAGAAAATGATGACTTTAGATGAAAGAGAGTTTTTTCGTGAGGCAACATTGCGGATATGTGGAAATCTCGAGATTGAAAGGGCATTGTTGTCAAGCTTGAATTTTTTAAGACAAGAGATGCCAGTTGACAGGATACTGCTTCAGCTGTACGAGGAAGGCTTGAATGTGATGCAAACGGTAGCCATGGCGACACCGACAGAAGCAAAAACGGTCGGCATGCTCACGCCTATGACCTCCGAGGCAAGGCAGGGAATAATGCGTTTCGAAAAAGAATACGATCATCAGGGATCCGACATTACATGGCTCTTTCAGGAAGATCCCCATCGATATAAATGGATTGACGAGATGTTTCACATCCATGGAATAAAGGCAACCTCGCTCCTGGTATTGCCTCTGAAAATAGAGCACAGGGTGGTAGGAGGAGGAGGATTGTTAATGGTTACAGAGGGCGACAGAAAGTTCACTCAGCAGCATGCGAACTTGCTTTCTTTGCTAAGAGAGCCATTTGCTATCGCCATGTCACACGCGCTCAGACATCGAGAGGTGCTAAGATTCAAAGAGATTTTAGCTGATGACAACCGCTACTTAAAGGGAGAATTAAAACGACTTACCGGAGATTCGATAATCGGGGCTAACTTCGGTCTGAAAGAAGTCATGGAAAAGGCTAGCCACGTGGCATCTTTGGATAGCCCTGTTCTTCTTTTAGGGGAAACCGGTGTCGGCAAAGACGTGATTGCGAATGCAATACATTATTCATCTACTCGAAGAGATGGCCCGTTTATTAATGTGAATTGCGGTGCGATTCCCGATACGCTTATCGACAGTGAACTTTTTGGACATGAAAAGGGCGCTTTCACCGGTGCCCTCTCGCAGAAACGGGGACGTTTTGAACGTGCGGATAAAGGGACGATTTTGCTCGATGAAATTGGAGAGCTGCCTCCTCAGGCACAGGTGCGGCTATTGAGAGTACTCCAAGAAAAAGAAATTGAACGCCTCGGAGGCACGAAAACTATTCCGTTGGACATTAGAATCATCGCCGCTACCAACCGAAATCTGGAGGAGATGGTAAAAACTGGCCAATTCCGCGAGGATTTGTGGTTTCGGATCAACGTATTTCCCATCTGGATACCACCGCTTCGTGAAAGAAAATCCGATATACCGGCACTGCTGCAGCATTTTATCAGTCTGAAAACGAAGGAATTGAAATTGCCCGCCATTCCGACTTTGTCTCCCGGAGTTATTGACATGCTCATGGAATACGACTGGCCGGGCAATGTCCGGGAGTTACAGAATGTTGTGGAACGTGCTTTGATTCTCAACCCAAGCGGTCCTCTAACCTTTAAACACATAAATTTGCCGCAGCATCGAAAAAGCTCGAAACTGCCTGAAAAAACCAGCGACTCAGATTATCTTGACGATGCTATTGTCCAGCATATTAAGCGAGCTTTGGACAAAACAAAAGGGAAGATTCATGGTAAAGGTGGAGCGGCTGAAATATTGGGAATTAACCCAAGTACGCTTCGGAATCGGATGAATAAACTCGGGATAAAATACGGGAGAAAGGCATAGAGATAAGAATCCCCGGTTCAAGAAATATTATCGAACACGCTTGTGTGCGCGATTAACCAAACGTTGATCCAATCCAATCTCCAACATAATGAGTTGTAACTATTACTACCAGTGCAATTGCGAGGTGTTCTATGATTACTTTCCAGGGTTTTACTTCTTGCACTTTGGCGATAAAGAAACTAAAAATGCCCAATAAAGAGAGGCCCCAAATCACGCTTATAATGATCGCTGTTGAGAGTTGAAACAGTAAAAGGAGAACAATAAATGTCAATGCAAAAACAAATTTAGATAAGAAAGTAGAGATTGTTGATTCCCAAATTTCTTTCTTAGTGTGCTTGTTTTCAGATTCTTCAGAGATGTGAATGCCCAAAGCATCTGAAAATGCGTCTGCTATGGCTATTGTAAGTATTCCCCCGATAACCACGAGTTTTGAATGTGTGCCCGAATGCAAGCCCACCATTAATCCAAGCGTTGTGATTATCCCAGAAGTCAAACCAAAACTAAATCCTTTTTTTAGCGAATGTTTCATAATATTAGTTTATACCTATGTGTGTCGACATCAGAAGCCGTATTCTGACCGCTGCACTGGTAGAATCCGCCGGCCATAACCATCACGAGCATACTGAACAGTGCTATTTTTTTAAAGCGCTTGGTCAACATAACCTCCACCCTAAGTTTTTCTTTACTCAGTTTTAAAACATTATCTTTAGGAACCGGTCTTGTCAACGGTTAAAGCCACGACTTATTACAAATTCCATTTTATTAATTATATTGCCAGAGATATCCAAGGGACAAAAACATGACAAAACAGATCGAAACTGTTTAGTTTCACTTGTTTTCGTCTATTTTGGCGTAGTAACGTTTATTCTTTCGTTTTCAGGGGATTAGAAAGAAAAATGGTGCGGAGGGCCGGACTCGAACCGGCATGTAGGCTCGCCAACAAAAAACCTTATGTCTTGATTAGCAACGTTAATAGATATTCTTGACAATTGCATTATATTTGGTTATTCTGCCAAATATGAAAATGGATAAAAAGAAAAGAGCTCGTTGTGAAACGAGAGCAGCCATTTTAAAAGCCCTTGCTCATCCGACGCGACTATTTATGCTCGAAGAGCTTGCAGATAAATCTTATTGTGTCTGTGAGCTTACGGAAATGGTCGGCCTGAATGTCTCCACAGTATCAAAACACCTGTCGATCCTTAAGAATGCAGGATTGGTCAATGTTGAGAAAAAGGGAAAACAGGTATTTTACAGCCTCCGTATGCGCTGTGCTTTAAATTTCCTAGATTGTGTTGAGGCAGTGCTAAGAGAGCAAGCACAAGACCGAATGGACGCAATATAATATTTTTTTGGCATCATTTTGTCAATTGGCAAATTAAGCAATGTTGAATTTTATGAAATTGAAACGATGAGTCAGACAGACTGGAAAAGCGAGTGGAAGCCTCTTTTGATCATTACTTTTGTATTTCTGGGTACATTTTATCTGCCTTTGGGAATTCCCCGATTCGATAATGCCCTTATGGAATCACTTCATCTTGCGAAATGGTATGCTCAAGAACACGTTCTGACATGCCTAATCCCTGCTTTTTTTATTGCTGGAGCCATTGCGGTATTCGTGAGCCAGGCCTCTGTTATGAAATACTTTGGGGCAAAAGCAAAAAAAGTCCTCGCCTACGGCGTCGCGTCTGTATCAGGCTCGATTCTTGCCGTTTGTTCCTGTACAGTCCTTCCCCTTTTCGCAGGAATATACAGGATGGGAGCAGGGTTAGGTCCTGCCACGGCCTTCCTGTATTCTGGGCCAGCAATCAATGTCCTGGCAATAATTTTAACGGCCAGAGTTCTTGGGCTTGAACTTGGAATCGCCCGCGCTTTGGGAGCCATTATTTTTAGTATCGTCGTCGGGCTTCTCATGCATTTCATTTTCCACAGAGAGGAATTAGAAAAAGCCAACGCTCAGATGGCCATGCCAGAGCCCGAGGTTACCAGATCTCTGTGGCAGAATGCTCTTTATTTTGCATCCATGATCGGGATTCTGATCTTCGTGAATTGGGGAAAGTCCGAGGATCCTTCAGGATTCTGGCATCTCATATACTCTTCAAAATGGCTCATCACCGGTAGTTTCACCCTTGTATTTGCTCTTATTCTTGTTGCTTGGTTCGGAGTTAAATCGTGGAAGGTGGCCATTGCTTTCGTTCCCTCAATTATCCTTGGATTTGTATTTCCCCATGAGCCATTAATTGCCTTTGCTGCGGGTGTCATCGGACTTTCAATTTTAACTAGTACGGACAAAGGCGAGATTGGGGAATGGTTTGGTTCCACATGGGGATTTACCAAGCAAATATTGCCGCTTCTCTTTTTTGGCGTGCTCATTGCAGGCGTTTTACTCGGGCGACCAGGACACGAAGGACTCATCCCATCCGAGTGGGTGAGTTCTGCGGTAGGAGGAAATTCCATATTGTCTAATCTTTTTGCTTATGTGGCAGGTGCTTTCATGTATTTTGCCACTCTGACAGAAGTCCCTATACTCCAGGGACTTATCGGAAATGGCATGGGACAAGGACCTGCGTTGGCGCTTCTCCTTGCCGGGCCTGCATTGAGCCTTCCCAACATGCTAGTAATTCGCAGCGTTATTGGGACAAAAAAAACATTAGTGTTTGTCTCTCTTGTCATTTTGCTTTCAACAATAAGCGGTTTGTTATACGGAGCATTTTTTTGAATCAAGGAGGATAAAAAAATTGGTAAAAATCCAAATCTTGGGATCAGGTTGTCCGAAATGTAAAAAGCTTACAAAAAACGCTGAAAAGGCCGCGCACGAACTGGACGGTGACTACGAAATAATCAAAGTGACGGATATCAATGAAATTATGAAGTTCGGCGTTATGATGACTCCTGCTTTTGTAGTTGAAAATGAGGTTAAGAGCGTAGGAAAGGTCTTGAGTACTGATGAAATTAAGAAAATCATCTCTTGAAATATCAACCTAAAACTTTCAGAGGAGGAAATTATGGGAGACAAAAATGAAAATGCATGTTGCGCAGCTCCAACTTTGATCTTCTCGTGTTCAGGAGCCGCAGATGTTGGTGCCATTTCAGACAGAGCGGCTAGAAAGCTCACGGCGGATGGAGCAGGCAAGATGTACTGCCTGGCTGGAATTGGTGGCCGGGTGCCGGGAATCATAAAAACCACACAGAAAGCAGAAAAGATTCTGGCTATCGATGGCTGCCCTCTTGACTGCACAAAGCTAAGTCTGGAAGAAGCGGGATTATCAGAATTCGAGCACATGAAAGTCACTGACTTAGGCTTAGAAAAGGGTAAAGCTCCTGCCACAGATGAAAATATTACCACCGTCGTCCAAGCCGCAGTTATTAAACTTAAAGATTGAAGTCTTACATCCTATTATTCGGAGGAGATATATGAAGAAACTTACTATCGCTCTACTATTACTTGTTTTCTGTAGTCTATTCTGTTCCCAAATTAGCGGAGAACAGGCCAATGAGGAAGATCTTATTATCACCGATGAGCAGTTAGACTTCTCTAAGCACAAGGTGACTTTTATTGAGCTTGGAGCAGACAAGTGCATACCTTGCAAAGCCATGCAACCGGTCATGCGTGAAATTGCTCAAGAGTATAAAGGAACAATCCAGGTGGTTTTTTACGATGTCTGGAAAA
Source organism: Desulfobacteraceae bacterium (assembly GCA_020349865.1). The sequence continues at coordinate 138,163 of CP070700.1, read as the reverse complement.
CTCCTAAATATGCGAAAAATTATGGAATACGAATGATCCCGACACAGGTTTTCATAGACAAGAACGGCAAAGAGATATTTCGGCATGTCGGTTTTTTCGCAAAAGATGAAATCATCAAAATGTTACAGGAAAAAGGTATTCTCTAACAAAAATGGTAGAGTTTTTTTCTTCTCTCTCTCATGCTGTTGTAGG
>CP070700.1:133701-137871 GCA_020349865.1 Desulfobacteraceae bacterium | reverse complement strand
TTAAGACCCAGGCTGGTAATAGCCCGAACGGCCTTGATAACCTGGATCTTCTTATCCCCAACAGCGGTCAACTCTACATCAAACTCTGTTTTTTCAACAGCCTCTTCTTGTGCCTGACCGGCTGGCGCCGCGGCTGCTACGGCCACTGGGGCTGCTGCACTTACTCCGAATTTCTCCTCCAATTCTTTTACAAACTCAGAAAGGTCAAGAACGGTCATGTTGGAAATGAATTCAATAACGTCTTCCTTTTTTATATTTGCTGCCATGTCTACCTTTCAACCTCCGTGATTTCTCGTCCTGCCTCAGGCGGACTTCTCTTTTTCCTGTTGAATAGCTTGCAAAACATTCAATAACTTGGCCAAAACTCCATTCAAGACTCTGACCAACGACACAGGAACCCCCTGCATAGCTGATAAAACCTGGGCCAGAAGCACATCTTTGCCCGGTAATTCCGCCAACCTTTTTATGGCCTCCGCGTCGATTGCCTTACCCATAATCTGGCCACTTTTTATCTCCAGTTGTTTGAATTCCTTCGAAAAGTCGACCAAAACCTTGGCAGGGCCGACCACGTCTTCATATGTTACAGCGATGGCTGACGGCCCTCTCATTTGTTCTTGAAGCAATGCTGTATCGGTTCCCTGGCAGGCTAACTTCAGAAGCCTGTTTTTTACAACTTGAAACTCAGCACCCATTTCTCTGAGCCCTTTTCTTAGCCTGTTAATAGTCTCTACATTGAGACCTTGGTAGTCCATAAGAAAAGTTCCCTGTGCTTTCTCAAAGCGACTGTGAAATTCCGCCACAAGCTTTTTTTTGTCTTCTTTATCCATTTTCACCTCCTCTCTGTTCGACAATGGAAATGTCAAAGGCAGAGGTGCAAAAAAGAAACATCGCCAAATCAGTCTCGGCAGGCTTAATCTTTTAAGCCCATAACACCATCTTAAGGAAATGTATCCCCGATGGCCGTCAAGGCACCTACTGTCTTTGACCAACAATCATAAAATCGCTTCGGGGTTTAGTCTTATCCCGGCGGCGTAAAGACTACGCCGTTTAAAAAACAAAAATACACATACAGCCTATTTGAAATTTATTTGTTTAAGAGATCTTTAACGTAAGCAGGGTCTATCTTTATTCCCGGGCCCATACTAGTAGAGATGGCTATTCCTCTTAGGTAGGTCCCCTTGCTCGCGGGAGGTTTCACTCGCAGTATGATCTCCATAAAAGCAGCAATATTTTCCAAAAGCTTTTCAAGTCCAAACGAAACTTTACCCGTCGGTACATGAATAATGCCCGCTTTTTCAACTTTAAAATCTATCTTGCCTGCCTTTATCTCTTTCACTACCCTGGCTACGTCAAATGTGACTGTGCCTAATTTGGCGTTTGGCATCATGCCTCTCGGGCCCAAAATGCGTCCCAGTTTTCCCACAGCACTCATCATGTCCGGTGTGGCAATTGTCTTGTCGAACTCGAGCCACCCTTTCTGGATTTTCTCAACAAGGTCGTCCGAGCCTGCATAATCTGCGCCTGCGTCAAGGGCTTCCTTCTCCTTTTCACCTTTGGCAAATACGGCCACACGGACGTCCTTTCCAAGACCATTGGGCAAAACAACGGTACCTCTAACCATTTGATCGGCATGCCTGGGATCCACTCCCAGCCTAACGGCCAAATCCACGCTTTCATCAAATTTCCCATAGGCACAATCAAGTACCAATTGCACGGCCTCTTCCCAATTGTATTTTTTTAGCCTCTCGACTTTTTGAACACTATTCCTGTATTTCTTACCGTTTCGGCCCATACCTGAATTTCCTCTTAGATTATTATTAGGTCACAGTGATACCCATACTCCTTGCAGTACCTTCGATTATTTTAACTGCGCCCTCTAAATTGTAGGTATTCAAATCATCAAATTTGAGCTTTGCGATCTCCTCCACCTGCTTTCGTGTCACCTCCCCCACCTTTTCTCGGTTTGGCTCTCCTGAACCCTTGGCAATTTGGGCTGCCTGTTTTAGAAGCACCGAGGCCGGAGGCGTCTTGGTGATAAAAGAAAAAGATCTGTCAGCGTAAATTGTAATGACAACAGGGATAACCGTGCCCAATTGATCCTGTGTCTTTGCATTGAATGCTTTACAAAACTCTGCGATATTGACTCCGTGTTGTCCCAATGCTGGACCGATGGGTGGTGAAGGATTCGCCTGGCCTCCTTTCACCTGAAGCTTGATGGATCCAATAACCTTCTTTGCCATGCTTAACCTCTTTTAGATTTTATTCACCTGTATAAAGTCCAGTTCCACAGGCGTTGAACGTCCAAATATGCTGATAAGCACCCTTAACTTTTCTTTGTCAGGCTTTACTTCCTCCACAACCCCCTGAAAGTTATTAAAGGGGCCATCTATTACTCTGACCTCATCCCCCTCTTCAAAGCTATACTTAGGTTTGGGCTTACTCACGCCCTCTTCCATCTGGTGGATAATTTTCTCTGCCTCTTCATCAGCAATTGGTGTTGGTTTTACTTCTCCACCAAGAAACCCTGTCACCTTGGCGGTATTCCTGACAGTGTGCCAGGTCTCTTCGTTTAAGACCATTTGGACTAATATATATCCTGGAAAAAACTTCCTGGAAGAAGTTTTTTTCTTGCCGCCCCGTAACTCTATTACTTGTTCAGTAGGGACAACCACCTCGCCGAAAAACTTTTCGATCCCCAGGGTCTTTATTCTTTCTTCCAGGTTCTTTTTTACCCTATTCTCAAAACCTGAATAGGTATGAACTATGTACCACTTTAGATTCACACCAACACCTAAAATTGTCGATTGACGTTTTCCATTGATGATTTTAAAAACTATTTTTCAACCATCAATGCCAAGTCTATCCCACAATGTTTTTGATAATCTTTACGAGACCAAAATCCACCAAACCCAGAAAAAACGCAATGATAAGCGTAAGAACTATCACAACAGCCGTAGAGGCTAATAATTCCTTTCGCGTAGGCCACTTAACTTTCTTTAGCTCCATCCGGGCTTCTCTGAAGAATTGACCGGCTTTGCTGACATATTTCCCAATGGAACGATCCTCTGCCGCTTTCTTTTCAGGTACTTTTTTCGCGCCCGTCCAGGCAGGTTTCTGCTGAACCAGTTCTTTTTGCGCAGACTTTTCGATTGAATTTACAACCTGTGTCTTCTTTGCGGTAGGAACCTTTTTCTTTGTCCGTTTCTTCTTCTTTGGTCTCTGATTCTGTTTTTTCATCTCTTATCAAAAAGGAAATTAATGAGTACATGCAAACAAGGTGTAGTCTAAATACACCAAGCGAGCACACAAAAAATGGCAGGCCAGGAGGGATTCGAACCCCCAACACCCGGATTTGGAGTCCGGTGCTCTAGCCATTAGAGCTACTGGCCTGCATTACCTGCGTTTGTTGTGTTCACAAGGCTCATTGTAGTTATTGCATTAACGCCAAACATATTAAGAGAACAAACCCAAAAGACTCAACAAACTTAATAAACCCAACAAACACAGGCTACTTTGTTTCCTTATGAACGGTATGGGTTCTGCAAAATGGACAATATTTTCTGAATGATAATTTATCCGGTGTTTTTCGTTTGTTCTTTGTGGACGTATAATTTCTGTTCTTACACTCTTCACAGGCCAGTGTTATGATATCACGCATTCCTGCAAGATCTCCTCTCACTCAACAATTTCACTGATGACGCCAGCTCCAACAGTCCTTCCACCTTCACGAATAGCAAACCTCAACTCCTTCTCCATTGCTATAGGGGTGATTAAATTCACCTCCATCGCTACATTGTCACCAGGCATCACCATCTCTACTCCTTCAGGTAACGTCGTAACTCCCGTAACATCCGTCGTCCTAAAATAAAACTGAGGACGATACCCATTGAAAAATGGAGTGTGACGACCACCCTCCTCCTTCGTCAGTATGTACGCCTCCGCCTTAAACTTCGTGTGCGGCGTTATCGACTTGGGTTGCGCTACCACCTGACCACGCTCCACTTCGTCTCGCTTCGTCCCCCTCAACAATACTCCTATGTTGTCTCCAGCTTGACCTTGATCCAGTATCTTTCGAAACATCTCAACACCAGTACACACCGTCTTCATCGTCTCCTTAATTCCAACTATCTCTACCTCATCACCTACCTTCACAATACCACGCTCCACTCG
>CP070700.1:130738-133601 GCA_020349865.1 Desulfobacteraceae bacterium | reverse complement strand
GGTAATCTTGGACCCTTCCACAAAATCATTTCCCTGCTTGACAACGGGTTTACCGGTCAGGACCACTTTTTCATCATTCTCATAATAAATGGCTTTCTCTGCCATGGCCAATCCGCCATCTGGCCGACTGATCTTCACTTTCCCTGTTGCAACAATCTTATCTATTTTCACGTCTGCGTTTCCAGATCCCCTACTGGTAGGTTGTCTATTGTAATAAACGAGCATTTTCTGGCAGTTTATAATGAAGTCATCCCTTCTTGCATCCACCTGACCAGTAAATACGACTATTTTCCGCATATTATCAACTTCAAGGGATTGCGACTTGATGACCATAGCTCCCGCATCAACCTTTCCTGCCTCATTCTGTGAGTCCTCTTCGGGTAGTCCAGCAGCAGGAAGCATGAAACTCAAAAAGATTATCAAAAAAATCGATGTATATCTAAGGTCTGTCATAAAACCAAGGAATCCCTGTTAATACGGGTAGTGACATCAGAAATAATTCTGAGGATTTCCTTTTCCGGATTGAAATAAAGGCCCCGACCAGCCACAGAGAAAAAAGGTCCGAATATCTTCACCGGCTCATCTGTTTTAAAATAGCCTTCCTTCTCTTTATAGAGAATGTGGTCGGTGATGATTCTATAACCATTATCCGTATGTCCGCGCAAATCTCCGCGGAGATTAATTTCTCCGGAGTTTTTATCATAATCGCCCCTTTTCCCTTCCAGTTCAACGCGGGGCCTGTTTTCCGCTTGCAGTTTCAGTCGAAAGTTTCTGAATGAGAAGAACGTTTTGTCTTTAGAAAATCTGACCTCCTTTGCATCCAGAATCCATTTCATGCCTTCATCGGGATCGTTCTGGGTGTAAGAGATATTCTCTAGTTTGAGACCTTCTTGTGTGACAGCATCAGGAGGAAGAGACTCTTTCATGGTCGGCTTTTGAGACCGGATTATGTAGAGAGAGAGCACCAGGAGGAGGATCCCTATTCCTAGCAGTGGCCAATGTTTTTTGAGAAAAAGGTTCATTTTGCAATAATTATACCAAAGGACTAATTTCCCGTAAACCCTATTCTCCCTCCCGCAGGAATGCGGATATTGCGTCCGGCCATCTTTCTTGTGCTTTTAGGATCAATTCACAGACTTCCCGTACGGCCCCGTTTCCGCCCCTGTTTTTTGTAACAAAGGTGGCGGCGGTCCGGACTTCGGTAACCGCATCTGCCACGGCAATGGAGATACCAGCATGGTTAAACATGGGAAGATCCGGGAGGTCGTCCCCCATGCAACATACCTGTTCTCTTTCTAGTTTTTTGCGTTGAATCAGTTTTCTGCAGAGTGATTCCTTCTCTTTTACCCCTTGATAGATTTCTTGGATACCCAGTTCCTTTGCCCGATATTCAACTGTATTCGATTTTCGCCCTGAGATGATGATCACATCGATACCAGCACTCAACAGTAGTCTCAGACCGTGTCCATCTCTAACGTGAAAGCATTTTGTTTCTTCTCCATGGTGATTCATGATAATGCGTCCATCCGTCATCACACCATCCACATCGAGTATGAGGAGTTTTATTCTGGTTGCCCAGTTTTCCGTCATTCTAACTCCCTGATTAGACTGGGGCTTGGAGTCAAGACTCATATAGAATACGTTTTTTCCTGTGCTCGCTGCTTTCTCCCCTGCGCCAATTTAACGTAATTGAAATCATTACAGGCCTTCGGACGGACATGAATTAGCCCGTGGAGTGGAGCAGGCGGTGGATCTTTTTGAGTATGGTCAGAAGGGGGCTGACCTGGTCGAAAGGAAGGGAATTAGCTCCATCGCAAAGGGCAGAGTCAGGATGGGGATGAACCTCCATGAAGACACCATGTGCACCTGCCGCAACAGCAGCCCTAGATAGGTGTTCTACAAATTCCCTCTGACCTCCAGAACTGGTGCCACTGCCTCCTGGTAACTGAACACTGTGGGTTGCATCAAACACGACCGGAAAACCAAAATCCTTCATAATGGCTATGGACCTGATATCAACGATCAGGTTATTATAGCCGAATGAAGTCCCCCTCTCAGTGACAAGAATTCTTCGATTACCCGTTGATGTGATTTTGTGTATGGCGGGTTCCATTTCCCAGGGAGAAAGAAATTGGCCCTTCTTTAAATTGATGGGGAGCCCTGTCCTGGCAGCGGTTAGAAGGAGGTTTGTTTGACGGCACATGAATGCGGGTATTTGAATGATGTCCAGTACCTTTGCGGCCTTTTCGATCTCATCCGCCTCATGGACATCTGACAAAACGGGTAAACGGGTCTCCTCTTTCACCTTCTTAATAATTTCAAGTCCCTTATCTACCCCAGGACCCCGGAAGGAGTCCAGCGATGTCCGGTTGGCTTTGTCGTAGGAGGTTTTGAAGATAACCGGAATATCCACTGCTTCACTGGTTTCTTTTAGAAAAGTGGCGACTTTCAGGGTTGTCTCTTCATCTTCAATAACACAAGGGCCAGCGATCAAGAAAAAGGGGCCATTTTCTTCAATGGTAAGATTTCCGATCTGGATGGGATCCTTCATTTGCCCTTCCAAAGACAAGTTATTTTGATATTTTGTAATTCGCCGATGGTCACGCTCATGTGGTATGCTTAACTGAAGGTCATGGGAAAGTCAAGAGAACAAAACAATGGAGAGGGGAGGAAAGTTTTGCTTGTGTTGTGATTTTATAAGCTCTATTATGACATTCTTCAGAATGCAGCTTTTGGAGGTGTGAATAAAAATGCCCAAAAGAAAGACATCCAAAACCATCAAAGAAATTAATCGCAAAATTAAACAAGGAAAGGTAGTCGTGGTAACCGCTGATGAGATGACAGAGATCGTGAAGCGGAAAGG
>CP070700.1:103269-130638 GCA_020349865.1 Desulfobacteraceae bacterium | reverse complement strand
GAAGCAGGTCAGGCTCCAATGCCAGGGCCCTTCCGAGTTCAATCAATTTCTGGGTACCGTAAGGGAGACCTCCCACGAATTTATTTCTGGCCGATTGGAGATCAAGAAGGTCGATAATCTGCTCTACCCGCTCCCGGTGTTTTATCTCTTCCCGAGCGGCCCTGGAACCTCTCCTGAAAAAGGTGGATCCGCTCCAGACGCCTGTTTTCATATGCACATGGCGGCCAAGCATCAAGTTCTCCATGGTTGTCATCCGTGAGAAAAGCTCAATGTTCTGAAACGTCCTGGCAATCCCTTTCTGAGCAATCCTGTAAGGCTTAAGGCCTACAATATCCTCTCCCTTGAAAAGAATTGTCCCGGAGTCAGGGCTATAAAGCCCGCTGATGCAGTTAAAAATGGTGGTCTTGCCGGCTCCATTGGGTCCGATAACGGAGAAAATGGATCCGGGCTCTACATTCAAGCTCACTTTATCCACCGCCACCAGTCCACCAAAGCTAATGCTGAGTTGTTCTATGGTAAAGAATGGGTCATTAGTAGGCATTTACTATTTGTTCCTTGCGTCTAATATTAGAGGCCAGAAGTCAGAGGTCGGAGGTCAGCATTGGGCCTCATACCTTCCTCACATAGTGTCTGGCAAAAAGCCCACTCGGTTTGAAACAGAGCACCACCACAATAATCATAAATGCGACAATTGACTTAAATTCAAGGGATACATATCCACCAAAAAGGTTTTCTATAATCCCTAATATATATCCTCCCAGAGCAGCGCCAACCAATGTAGTCATTCCACCAAGGACCGCTGACGCAAAGCCTTTTAAAAGTGGGTCAAGCATAAGGTTTGGATCCAGGGTGGCAATGGGTGCCAACAATAATCCAGCCACGGCACCGATGAGGGAACTCATTGCCCAGGTGATGGATAGTATCCTGTTGGTGCGGATGCCGTTTATACGTGCAGCCATGGCGTTCTGTTGGGTAGCCTTCATGGCAATTCCTACCTTGGTGTATTTAAAAAAGAGGAACAGGATGAACATCAGAGTGAGTGTGATGAAGAGAGTGGCAATATTCAAATAACTTAATGCGGCCGGCCCAAGATTGATGATATCAAAATCAGAGACCGGGAAAGGGAGGTCTCTCTGATCAGCACCCCATTTCCAGCTCGCCAGACCATAAAGAACCATCTGAAATCCCAGGGTAATGAGAATGAGGCTCAGGATATTGGGATCTTTGGCTCTTCTAAGAAAGACAAACTCAAGGAATGCCCCTAACACTGCCGCAAAGATGAGAGCCCCGACAAAAGATAGCGCAAAGGAATAACCATGGGTTACCAGTAACGTGTAAGCCACAAAGGTGGAAATCATGGCCATTTCGCCCTGCCCGAAATTGGGGACCTCTGAGGTCTTATAAATGATCACCATAGCAAGGGCAATAAGGGCATACAGGCTTCCAAAAGATATGCCACTGACAAGAAGTTGGAGAAACATGAAATCACCTTCTGATGGCTTAAGGCTAAGGGCTCGCGGCGCAGGGAATTGTATTATCCAACATGCATTATACCTTGCGCCTTATGCCTTACGCCTTGAGCCGCAAATGTTCTTTGTCTGCTTTGATTTTCCCTATCTAATATCAATTTTATTTAACTTAATAAAATTGATGGTTTCGTAAAAAGTCCTCACTGATGTCATTGCGAGCGTAGCGAAGCAATCTCATTTGTTATAACTGCTTATAATCAGGAGATTGCGTCGTCGTTTCACTCCTCGCAATGACCGTTTATAGGACTTTTTGCGAAATCATCAAAATTAGAAATAATACTTTTAAAACGGCCATGTCTTCCAGTAGATCTTAGTCCTTATCCAGAAACCATAAAGGCCAAGGGGCTCAAATACAACAAGAAGGATAATAATGAGGCCAAAAATAATGCTTGCAATATTGGGAAGCCCGGTCACACTCATCCACCTCTCTGAAAATGATAACAACACGGTACCCAGATAAGGAAGTTCTTGAACTTTATCCAGCACCAGCATCAGCCATGTCATGACGATTCCGCCCATAATTGACCCAAAGATAGAGCCCAATCCCCCAACAATTACAAAGGCCAAAAAGTAAATGGAAAGGATAAAGTTAAAAGTGCTCGGATTTATGAATCCGATCAGAAAGGCAAATAATCCGCCGGCAATACCTGCATAAAAGGCACTGATAGCAAAGGCCAGGGTCTTATAAAAGACCAGGTTCACCCCCATGGTTTCGGCTGCAATGTCGCTATCCCGGATAGCGATAAAAGCCCTGCCTACCCTTGTTTTCATGAGGTTTCGGGCTGCCATTGTAAGGAGAAATGCAGCCGGAATGATCAAAAAGTACAGTTGTCTATCGCTCTCCAAGGTAAAGGAAAAAAGATTAAGACGGGGAGCCTCAAGTCCCATTCTTCCGCCGAAGATCTGCCAGCGGCCGATCACCTGAGTAATGGCCATGCCAAATCCCAGGGTAGCAATGGCCAGATATGGCCCTTCCAGCCTCAGCGCAGGCAAACCTAAAATAAACCCAAAAAAAGCTGCAACCATGGCTCCGATCAACAAGGCCAGGGGAAAAGGAATGTGCAGGTTGTTCATGGAAAGAACAGTTAAGTAGGCACCAATACCAAAAAATCCGGCATGCCCCAGTGATATCTGCCCTGTATAGCCCACTAATATATTCAACCCTATGGTGATAATGACATTGATGGCCATATAGTTGGCCATGTAGATGTAATAGTTGGGGATCAAGAAAGGAAGGATGATCAGAGAGGCGATAAGCATCATGAACCAGAACCAGAGGACCTTACTGTCCAACAGTTGAATATCCTCGTAATAATCCCGTTTCATGTCCATGGTCTGGTTTCCGTCTTATATGAATTCACGTGCACATAATCTGTGCCTGGGTTGTTTAGTATGAGAGCCGCCTTATCTATGTGGAATCAGATAAGGACGCGTCTAAGATCATTTCTTGTCCATTTTGTCAACCAGCTTGGGATAATATATCTCTGTTTCCTCTAAAAGCGGGGATTTCTTTCCCATAATATTTAACTGCATGATCTTATAATTGATCTTTTTAATCTGGCGGTATTTTTCTTTTTCATCCGGGATATTTTCCAGCATAACCTCCATCTGCCTGATCTCTTTCTTGAGTTCAAGTTCAGGAGGAAGGCAATCCGCGTTCTTCAATATCTTATATGCCAGCCGCAGCTCCTCCGGGATTTGGCTGTCATCCTCAAGCTTGAGCGGCTCTCCAGTGCCAGGAAGGTCGTCGAACTCTCCCCTCTTCTGTGCATCTTTGATCCGCTTCTCTATTATCTTCTGAAAAGCATACATGATTGGAAGCTCAAAATTAACCTGCACCCCTCATATACTATTAATCCCATGATTTCAACCATAATTAAAGGAATCGTAACAATTTTGTACTCCTTTCAAACCACCAAACTAACTTCGCCAGTTAACATAAAAATATCCTTATAATTGGAGAAGTTGGGCTAAACCGCTACCAAAATTTCAGAACGACCTCCTTATCCGCAGTCAAGTCTGACTTCAAAACAGAAGCACTATTCCTTTTATGACCATCTGTCTGCTTACATATCTCACTTGACAAGAGGCATGCTATCCGATATTCCCACATGAAAATTTGACGGTTCCGTAAAAAGTTCATCCCAATGTCATTGCGAGCGTAGCGAAGCAATCTCATTGTCTGTAATAGCTTGAAATCAGGAGATTGCTTCGTCATTTCGCTCAGACTCGGCCGAGCGGCACGGCTTGAGCGGCTCGACTTGATCTCGTCGAGAGGCTCGCCGACAAGTCTCGTCGCGGACTCGCAATGGCCACTTACAATACTTTTTACAAAATCATCAAATTTAAGAGGCAAAACATTATCACCACATATCACCTTATTGCCGGCTATGGCAAATTTATGATAGATGAGCTTGATAAAAAGGTTATTAGCCTTATACAGGGAGATTTGCCCGTTTCCCAGAGGCCGTTTGCCGAGATGGCCGAGCAGATTGGGGTTAATGAAGAACAATTCATAGAACGAGTCCAAGACCTGAAAAAGCGAGGCATTATCAGACGCTTTGGAGCCACCTTGCGTCATCAGGAGGCAGGATTCAGTTCCAACGCCATGGTTGCCTGGCTTGTGCCAGATCACCGGATCGATGAGGTCGGTGAGATCCTCGCGCAGTTTCGAGAGGTCACCCATTGCTACCAGCGAAAACCCCAGGGCGACTGGCCCTATAACCTTTACACCATGGTCCACGGGAGCAATCGGGATCAATGCCACCAAATAGCAAAGCGGATGTCCCGATCCGCAGGCATAGATAAGTATGAGCTGCTCTTTAGCGAGAAAGAGTTCAGAAAGACGAGTATGCAATATTTTTAAGAGAATAGTAACCATTCACGGATTCAGAGGTTCAATGTAACCCTGAAGCCCGCCTGCCATTCGTCGGGCAGGAGTGAACTCTGAGCCTGTGAACACCTACGGAGAATAATTATGGGAAAACAATCCAGGGTTCTATTTGAAAAGGCCAAGAAATACATCCCCGGCGGGGTGAATAGTCCCGTAAGGGCAGGGAAGGCCGTGGGAATTAATCCTCCATTCATTTCAAAGGCAAATGGATGTCGCATCTGGGATGCGGATGGCAATGAATACATTGACTATGTGTGTTCATGGGGGCCCATGATCTTAGGCCATGCTCACCCGGAGATAGTTAAGGCCCTGGAGGAAAGAGTGCGGCTGGGGACCAGTTATGGAGCTCCGACAGAATTGGAAGCGGAGATGGCTGAGATAATAATAGAGATGGTGCCATCCATGGAGATGGTCCGGATGGTTAATTCTGGAACAGAAGCAACCATGAGCGCCATCAGGCTTGCCCGTGGCTTTACTGGCAGGGAGAAAATCATCAAATTCGATGGGTGTTATCACGGTCACGCTGACAGCTTGCTGGTTTCAGCGGGCTCCGGGGTTGCTACGCTTGGCATTCCCGGAAGCCCTGGAGTTCCACATGATCTTGCCAGGCATACGATTTCTCTTCCCTTCAACAATCTTGAAAGCGTGGCACAGGCCTTTCGAAAATTTGGCCCTGAAATCGCGGCCGTTATTGTTGAGCCCATCCCCGGAAACATGGGTGTCATTGTCCCGGACGGAATATTCTTGGAGGAATTGAGGAAAATGACCCGTGAGGCCGGTTCGCTTCTCATATTTGATGAGGTTATAAGCGGTTTTCGCGTAGCCCCCGGGGGGGCGCAGGAACTCTATGACATCATGCCCGACCTGACCTGCCTCGGAAAGATAATAGGCGGTGGCTTGCCTGTTGGCGCTTACGGGGGAAGAAATGAAATCATGATGAGGATGGCGCCCGAAGGAGACGTGTATCAAGCTGGAACCCTCTCCGGAAATCCCCTGGCCATGGCAGCAGGTCTCGCAACGCTTAAAATCCTGAAGGAAAGAGCGCCCTACGAAGAACTTGAAAAGAAAGGAGACATGCTTTTTTCGGGTCTTAAGAAGGGTGCGCAGGATGCAGGTGTGCAGGTGAATATCAACAGGGTTGGGTCCATGGGTTCTGTCTTTTTTTCGGCCGAGCCCGTTACTGATTTTGCAACGGCCAAGACCAGCGATGAAAATCTATTTAGACGATATTTCAGGAGTATGCTTGAGCAAGGGATATACCTGGCCCCATCTCCCTTTGAAGCCACCTTTTTGTCTACGGCACATAGTGAAGAATTTGTCCAGAAAACCATTGAATGTGCCGCGGTGGCTTTCAAATCTCTTTAGGCAGAATTGTATTGACTTTTTCTGAAAACGTGTGATAAACACAGCCAGTTTTTCTCCAGATGGGCAGGGCCACCGGTTTTGCCCTATGAAAATGGACGAAGACCTAAAAAAAACCATCAAGACCTTGGGTTTTGTCAGCACCATCGGGATGTCCATGGCCATCGCCATTGCATTGGGTGCCTTGATCGGTCATTACCTTGACAAATGGCTGAACACAAGCCCATGGTTTCTTTTGATTTTCCTGGGTTTTGGTATCGCAGCAGCATTCAGGAATCTTTATATCATTTATAAAAAGGCTGAGCGCCTGTGATGGATTGGGAAAATTTATACAGAAATCTAAAATACCTGAACTGGGTTATTCTATTGTTTTTGGCGTCAGTTAGTTTTTTTCTCATGGAAAACGCATTTACGACAGGAATCATTATTGGGGGGTTGATAGTTATTGCCAATTTCCATGTGCTGCAGCATACAATTCGTCAGGGTTTTTTCCCTGATAGATCGCGAAACACAAAAAAGGCATCTATTATTGCCAAGTATTATCTTAGACTCGCTGCAATGGGTATACTTATCTATTTTTTTATCTCCCAGCAATGGGTAAATCCTGTGGGTCTAACCATAGGGCTCTCAATCGTAGTGATTGGTATTGTCAGTTTAGGAATTCAAATGATCCGAACAACATTTTCAAAGGAGTCAACATAGTTTTATGGAGCATCCGATCTTCTTTATAGACGCGATCCTTTCAGCCATTGGCCTGGAGCATTTTGCCCTCAATTACTCCCATATGACACACATGTGGCTGGTTATGTTCATTCTTATTGTTAGTGCCATCCTGTTTGGAAGAGGGGTTCAACTCCTCCCCAAAAAAGGACAGAACATCTTTGAGGTCATTGTTGGCGGACTTGAAGACTTTATGGTGGAGATTACCGGGCCAGAGGGAAGGTTCTTTTTCCCCTATATAGCCACCATTTTTCTTTTCATTCTTGTGTCCAATCTGATTGGGCTCGTGCCCGGCTTTTTCTCGCCCACTGCCAACCTCAACACCACCCTGGCCCTTGCCATATGCACATTTGTGCTTACTCATATCATCGGAATAAAGTGCCATGGGGCTAAATATATAAAACACTTTTTGGGACCTGTCTGGTGGTTGGCCCCGTTAATGTTCATTCTCGAAATGATAGGCCATCTGGCCCGTGTCATGTCACTGAGTATCCGGCTTTTTGGTAATATCTTTGGCAAAGAGACAGTACTGGGCATCTTTTTTATGTTAGCGGGTCTTTATCTGGCCCCATTACCAATCCTGTTTTTGGGTATTTTGGTGAGCTTTATTCAGGCGCTGGTTTTTACGCTCCTGTCAATCATATATTTCGCAGGTGCCATGGAAGAGGCACATTAAGCGCATAAAAGTTTTTGGAAGAAGGCCAAATAAAAGAGAAGGGAGGTTTACATGTCGAAGAAAACGTTAGTTGGAACTTTCACAGCGGTATTATTGTTAGGGACGGCCTCAATGGCATTCGCAGGCGAAGGATCCGCTCAGGCAGCGGGTCTGTGGATATACTTTGGGATAGCCATCGCATGCGGCTTCGGTATTGGGGTTGCCGCCCTTGGAACCGGACTCGGCATGGGTAACGCAATCAACGGCGCACTTCAGGGTACTGCCCGCAACCCCGAAGCTGGCGGAAAGATCATGACTACCATGATTATCGGCTTGGCTCTGATCGAGTCCCTCTGTATTTACGCCCTGCTGATCTGCTTGCTCATGGTATTCAAGATCCCGGATTTTGCAACGTTCATTGAAAAAGTCATTAATTAGGTCTTGATTAACTGAGAGGGCCTGCCTTAAAGGCCCTCTCTTTAACTCCAAGTATGTGCAATTTTTCACAAAATACAGCTACGCCGTTGTCCTCGCTTATTTTGATTCTTTGTTCCTCATGACCAAAACACCAAAGATACCTTATCCTACAATAGAGCGCCTTGCACTGTATTCAAGACCGCTTGAAACCCTTCTTAGAAGTGACAACGTTCTCATCTCCTCTGAAAAACTCGCGGAATTGTGCGGCGTGAGTTCCGCTCAGGTCAGAAAGGACCTGGCATATTTTGGAGAATTTGGGGTCCGTGGTGTTGGATATGATGTCAGAGATCTCCTATGGGAAATCAAGAGGATTCTTTCAACAGACCGGGAGTGGGCACTCTGTATCGTCGGTATGGGCAATATGGGAAGAGCGCTCGTAGAAAATGAAAACTTCAGGAAAAGGGGTTACCGGTTCGTGGCCGCCTTTGATTCAAACCCAAAGAAGATCGGTAAAACACTTCCATGCGGACTTATCGTTGAATCGGCCAATAAGATCAGGGAAATTGTCCGGGCGCTTCGAATTGATATTGGAGTCATTACCACTCCCCGTACTGCGGCGCAGCGAGTTGCAGACCTGCTCACGGACGCTGGGGTAAAAGCTATCCTCAACTTTGCACCCACCCAGGTAAGATCCACTGAGCAGTGTCCGGTTGAAAATGTGGATTTTACGGTGAACATTGAAAACCTTGCGTATCACCTCGGCAAAGATCTTTAGGCAGGATATTTCTTAGAAATTGGCCTGTGTATGAACCGTCGATTCTTGCAATCTCCTCTGGTGTTCCCGTGCCCACAACATATCCGCCCTTTCCTCCTCCTTCCGGACCAAGATCAATTATATAATCGGCTGTTTTTATTACGTCCAGATTATGCTCGATGACCACTACCGTATTCTTTAGCTCCACAAAATAGTTGAGAACCTCCAGGAGTTTTTGGATGTCGGCAAAATGGAGACCTGTTGTAGGCTCATCGAGCAGGTAAAGTGTTCTCCCCGTGTTTTTTTTGCTTAGTTCCCTGGAGAGTTTTATGCGCTGGGCCTCGCCGCCTGAAAGAGTAGTCGCCGGCTGACCAGTCCTTATATAGCCAAGGCCAACATCCACAAGTGTCTTAAGCTTATTTTTGATCCCGGGGATGTTCTCGAAAAAGGCAAATGCCTGGTTCACCGTCATATCCAGTATATCTGCAATATTGTATCCTTTATATCTTATCTCCAATGTATCCCTGTTATACCGTAGTCCCTTGCATGCCTCGCACGTGACATAGACATCTGGAAGAAAATGCATCTCAATCCTTATAATGCCGTCGCCCTTACATGCCTCACACCTTCCTCCTTTTACATTAAAGCTGAACCTTCCGGGCTTGTACCCTCTTTCCCTGGACTCGGGCAACATGGAAAAGAGTTCACGGACATAAGTAAAAACGCCAGTATAGGTAGCTGGATTAGAGCGGGGAGTCCTGCCGATGGGGCTTTGATCAATATTGACCACTTTGTCAATGTGGTGGATACCCTGAAAGGATTTCACAATGCCAACTTTTGTTTTTGATCGGTAAAGTTTCCGAGAAATTGCGGGGTAAAGAATGCCATTAATCAAACTACTCTTGCCTGAACCCGATACTCCGGTGACACAAGTGAATGTGCCTAACGGGATTTTTGCCACGATCTCTTTTAAATTGTTTTCCGCGGCACCCTCAATTACGATTGCTTTCTGATTCCCGCTCCTCCTTAACCTTGGGACAGGAATACTTCGCTGGCCTCCCAGATACTGGCCGGTCAAGGACGTACTGTCATGCATCAGTTCTTTCGGACTTCCATGAAATACAACATGGCCCCCCTTCACGCCTGCCCCTGGCCCCATATCAATTACATGGTCAGCTGACAGAATGGTCTCAGCATCGTGTTCTACAACCAGGACGGTATTTCCCAGATCCCTCAAATGCTTCAAATTTTCTAGTAGTCGCAGGTTATCTTTCTGGTGGAGGCCTATACTGGGCTCGTCAAGGACATATAACACCCCGGCCAGACCTGAGCTAATCTGCGTGGCAAGCCTGATCCGCTGGTCCTCACCTCCTGAAAGGGTCGAAGACGAACGGTCAATGGTGAGGTAATTAAGCCCTACACTCCTTAAAAATCCGAGTCGATCCCTGATCTCCTTGAGAACCCGTTGAGCGATGATCTGTTCTTTTTGTCCCAGTTTCAAGGTCTGAAAGAATTCGTACGCCTTTTCAATGGAAAGGCCAGTAATTTCATGAATGGCCTTTTCTCCAACCCGAACCGCCAGGCTCATTGGCTTTAGCCTTGAACCGTCACACGCCGGACAGGGCCGTATACTCATGTATTTCTCAATCTCGTCCCGAATCTGATATGAATCAGTTTCATGGTAACGCCTCTCCAGATTCGGTATAACCCCTTCAAAAGGGCGGTTATAAAAATATCTTCGATCATCCTTCTCAAAATAGAACTTGATTTCATCGTCTCCTGAACCGTAGAGAAAAGCTTCCTGAATCTCTTTTGGAATGTCTCTGAATGGGCCATAAACGTCAATAGCATAATGCTGACACAGAGAATCTAACATCTGCTGGAAGTACACCGAGTGTCGTTTGGCCCAGGGAGCAATGGCGCCTTCTCTCAACGAAAGGGCAGGATCCGGAATGACTAATTCCGGATCAAAATATCTCTTTGTACCCAGTCCGCTGCATTCCCCACACGCGCCCTGTGGGTTATTGAAAGAGAACATCTGAGGCGTTAGTTCCGGAATACTGAATCCGCATCCGGGGCACGCCGCTTTTTGGTTGAAAAGGGTTTCCCCTGATCCGATGACATCGAGTACAGCTTTTCCATCAGAAAGTGACAGGGCAAGCTCCATGGAATCAGTAAGTCGTCTCTGTATCTCCTTCTTTATGATTAGTCTGTCTACCACCACACTGAGGTCGTGTTTTTTGTTTTTGTCAAGAACGATATCTTCGTCCAGGAGCCTGATCTCTCCGTCTACTGCTACGCGAGTAAACCCGTCTTTTCTAAGCCGCCGGAGTAGCTGGATGTGTTCTCCCTTTCGCCCTTCAACCAAAGGGGCCAGGAGCTGGATCCTGGTCCCCTCTTCAACTTCCATTATCTGATCCACAATCTGCTGGGTGGTCTGGGAGGTAATTTTCAGGTCACATTTTGGGCAATGGGGTTGCCCCACCCTGGCGAACAGGACCCTTAAATAATCGTAAAGCTCTGTGGCAGTTCCGACCGTGGAACGTGGATTCCGGCTTGAACTTCGCTGCTCTATGGATATGGCAGGGGATAATCCTTCGATGGAATCCACATCAGGCTTGTCCATTTGCTCGAGGAACTGCCGTGCATAGGCAGAAAGCGATTCAACATATCTCCTCTGGCCCTCGGCATAGATGGTGTCAAAAGCGAGAGAAGATTTGCCGGACCCTGACAATCCGGTTATTACAACCAGCTTATCCCTCGGGATATCCAGTGAGATATTCTTGAGGTTATGCTGTCTTGCACGTCTTATCTTTATATAATCCGTTGCCATAGGTAAAATCCCGGCGCAATGTACAAGGCAATTCTCAATAGTGCCCTACCTAATGTTTGGTAATGACATAACGTATGGTGCCACCGAATGCAATAATATATTCAATATCCTGATTATGCCATTGAAATCCATATCTCATAATTCTAATGAAGGGATTTGCTCAAATTTAACCAACATGTGGGGAGGACACGGTGTTGGCTATGTTGAATAGCTCCCCACCATATTTTTTCTTCTAACTACCTCCCTTCCTTTTTCTCGACGGGAGGTGTTGGGGGCCTGAGAACATGTGTTTGGGAACGCGCCTTATATCTGCGGTTTTAATTCCTGTGCTTTTGTGATAGTATATGAGTCATGCAAAGAAAATTGGGAACAGATGCTCCTGAGGGCTGCACTACATAATCGTAAGGGGTATTGAGCGATAAGAGATATTTCATAACGACACCGACTGTTCTGTGATTAATTCTATTTTCCCGGAATATGGGTTTCAAGGAGAATGGTAAAATGAAAAAGGGCAAAGGTCATAAACTGGTTATTATACTATGCGTTGTATCCTTTTGCCTCTGGATGCATAGCATTTCCTCCGCAGCAGTGAATCGCATATGGCTTGGGCCCGAGGGTGGAACCGTCCGGGCCCTGGCAATTGATCCAGCTATCCCCAATACCCTCTACGCGGGCACAGGCGGCGGCGGAGTATTCAAGAGCACGGATGGAGGTGACACTTGGTCTGCCATCAACACGGCCTTGAACAGCTTGTATATACTGACCCTGGCGGTTGACCCCTTTTCTACAACCACACTTTACGCCGGCACTAAAAGCGCCGGAATTTTTAAGAGCACTGACAGCGGAGATACGTGGTCAGTCATCAATACCGGTCTTCCTCTGAGCGCCGACGTCCAGACACTGGCCATTGATCCTGATACCACCAGCACGCTTTATGCGGGTACGGCAGGTGATGGGGTCTTCAAGAGCACTGACAGCGGAGACACGTGGTCGGCCATCAATACCGGCCTTCCTCTGAGCGCCGACGTCCAGGCACTGGCCATCGATCCTGACACCACCACTACCCTTTATGCGGGAACCGCAGGCAATGGGGCATTCAAAAGCACTGATGGGGGGAATATATGGTCAGCCATCAATGTCGGCCTTCCTCTGAGCGCCGACGTCCAGGCACTGGCCATCGATCCTGATACCACTACTACCCTTTATGCGGGAACCGCAGACAGTGGGGCATTCAAGAGCACCGATGGGGGGAATATATGGTCAGCCATCAATACTGGCCTTCCTCTGAGCGCCGACGTCCAGGCACTGGCCATCGATCTTGATACCACTACTACCCTTTATGCGGGAACCGCAGACAGTGGGGCATTCAAAAGCACTGATGGAGGGAATATATGGTCAGCCATAAACACCGGACTCACCAGTTCAAATGTGCTGGCCCTTGCCATTAATCCAGCTACCACCAGCACCCTTTATGTCGGGAGCGATCCAGGCGGAGCTTTTAAAAGCACGGATAGCGGCAACATATGGTTTGTAAAAAACACGGGTCTGACAAGCCCTGATATTCATGCCCTCGCCGTTGATCCTAACGACACAGAGACGGTTTACGCAGGTACGGACGTGGGCGGAGTTTTGAAGAGCACCGATGGTGGAGACAACTGGATCGAAAAGAATACCGGCCTGACGAACCTGAACATTCAAGCACTTGGCATTGATCCTGTTACTACCGAAACACTTTACGCTGGAACAGCTGGTAGTGGAGTATTTAAGAGCACCAATGGTGGAGATAATTGGACTGAAACTAACACTGGGCTGACGAACCCAAACATCCAAACGCTTGCCATTGACCCTGTTACGAAAACAAATCTTTATACGGGCACAGAAGGTGGCGGGGTTTTCAAAAGCACGGATGGTGCCACCAGTTGGACTGAAAGTAACACAGGTTTGACCAGTCTTTATGTTCAATCTCTTGCAATTGATCCTATTACCACGAGTACGCTCTATGTCGGCACTGATACACTGGGTGTGTTTAAGAGTGTGGACAGTGCCGGAACGTGGAACCCCAGTAACACTGGTCTGACGAGCCCGAACATTCAAGCACTTGCCATTGATCCTGTTACTACCACAACGCTCTATGCCGGCACGGATGGTGGAGTCTTCAAGAGCACGGACGGTGCCACCAGTTGGACTGAAAAGAACACCGGCTTGACCAGTCTGGATGTTCAATCTCTTGTAATTGATCCCAGCACAACCAGTACGCTTTATGCAGGTACGGATGACGGTGGAGTGTTCAAGAGCATCGACGGTGGGGATACGTGGTCTGCCATAAACACCGGGTTGACCATCTTGAATGTTTTAGACCTTGCTATTGATCCTGTTACGACCAGTACGTTTTTCATAGGCACAGAAGGTGGGGGACTTTTCAAGAATACGGAAGGCCCTGGTATTCAACCAGACGGGGGCGGGGGCTGTTTTATCGCCACGGTAGCTCGGGCTGAACGGGGTAAAGTAATCGAAAACGGTTTTTTGGACCACCTGCTCTGTCTAATATTATGGCAGGATAATGAAAGACCGTGTTTTGTGCAGGCGATAGATACCAAAGTCCTTTCTATCAAAGGTCATGATATGTTCAACCGAGAGGTCATGAGCGATACAGACGAGTGTAGCATCAGCAAAGTCCATAGGAAAGTCTTTATGCTTTTCCATTAAAGTCTTTGCCATTGTCAGACTTTCAAGACTTGAAGGGACAAGCACTATTGCGCCAGTCAAGACAAAATCCAAAGCCACAGATTGGGCCGATGGCGAAAAATTGAGTAGATAGAGGACCTCAGTTAACACAGCTTCCGAGGAAAAAATCTCACCCTTAAATCCCTTCAACCATTCCACACATTCTTCATGCCGGTCCTCACTTCGATCGACCAAGGCCACCCATGGCCCTGTATCCATAAGTACTCGCATCAGGAGTCTTTCCGGATTTTCATTGAGAGATAATCCCGGTGACGCTTCCCAAGGTCCTTGATACCGCTTTCCACACTCCCCAACAGATGCATAACTTTCTGATAAGGAGTGGTTTGAGTATTATCAAGGTTTTCATCGACGAATTGCTTCAGTGCCAGGCGGGCAATGTCTGATCTTTTTAATCCCATCTTTTCCGCCAAAACCGCAATTTTCTCCCCATACTCATCAGGCATTCTGACTGTCAATTGCATCCCAATACCTCCGCGATGTATTTTTGTTCTATTGTAGTCTTTTTGACTGCAAAAAGTCAATATTCCGAGGTAGGTTTTAAGGGCATTGTAAAAGTAATCGCTACTTTTTGGATGATTGTAGACAAATCGCGTTGGTCATTCGTCTTATAGGGTGAAAGGAATCAAGTGCGGGATGATAAATGAAGAGCTTGTTCAATTTGTCGTCCCATCCACAAAAGGCAATGCCCTTTGTTTCGATTCGGGGCGGAAAGGAGCTTCACTGTGTTAAAAAAGGTCTTAAACGGGGTGCTGCTGTTGACCCTGGTGATTTCACCCGCTGTTGCCATGGGGCGCGACATGCCTCTGGGGAAATGGTGGCACAATCCGCGATTGTCAGAGCAGCTTAACCTGAGTGAGGAAGAAAAGCGCGAGCTGGATGAAGTGTTTATTGAAAGCCAGCGTAAGCTCATTGGGCTCAAGAGCAGCGTGGAGAGAGAACAATTTGAACTCCAGAATCTCCTCGAAAGCGAGACACTGGACGAGGCCGCAGTTATGGGACAGTTCAAAAGATTGGAGAATGCACGGGCCTTCCTGGCACTGGGCGCTTCAACCTTTTGCTGAAAGTAAGAAAGACAATTGGATTCGAACGCTTTCAGCGCCTCAAAATGTCCCATCAAAAAATGTGCCGGGAGAGGATGCAGCACTGGAGGGATGGCCCGGATTTAAAAAAATAGACCACCCCCACTTTATCCTTTCCTCATATCCCCCACTTCCCCCCGGGCGCAGGCCCAAGGGGCCGGAGGATGGCGGAAGGGGGTTAGGGGGAGACGGCCTTAGTATTT
Source organism: Desulfobacteraceae bacterium (assembly GCA_020349865.1). The sequence continues at coordinate 115,448 of CP070700.1, read as the reverse complement.
CTGCGGTGAATTATTACAAGGATAAAAACCATGAAGAAAATTTTGTTGGCCTTGGTTGTTGCCACTGTCTTTTTTGCTGCAGGCTGTACGACCGTCATCCACCCCGGAAGACCTGGCCCACCCCCATGTAAGATAAAAGTCTGGGTGCCAGGGCACTATAATGTCAGCGGGGTCTGGGTGCGGGGTCACTGGCGCTGTCGCTGAACAACGCGTTAAAAGCAATTCCGATACATTCTTACATTATTTTGGAAATAGTGCACTTTAAGGGCGACTTTCTGCCTTTCTCAATCAGCTTCTTTGGATTATCGTGGATCATAACACGGAGTTCATCCTCTGAAAAACCAAGGCCCCGCATTTTTTCCAAATAATATGAAAATCCTTCAATGGGCGAAACATTTTTGACCTGCCCGAAATCCGTCGACAGGATAGATGAAGAGAGTCCAATATTTCGAACCTGGTCTCTTATACTTTCAAGTTTGATTTTACCAGGACAAATGTCAGTAACGGCGAAAAAGCAGTGTTCTATCATGGCACCCATATTTGCAGCCTCTTTTTGTTGATCAGGGTTCATATCCACCACAGATTCGGAGGCATGGGTTACCACAATCCTCTTTACACCTGCCTTTTTAGCATACTTGATTAATTCAAGTGATTCAACAGATGAAAGATGCCCTGTCCCTAAAACAGCATCGTATGTGGCAATCAATCTCAAAACATCGTTTATGTCATATTTTATTTTACCTTTCTCATCCAGAAGACTAAACCCTGTTTTGTCATCCCTCGAAACAGGAAAGGCGGTGGGCGGTTTACCTAAGCCCCATTTCTTAATATGATTTTGGGCACCATATGTAGGAAAATAGATAATATCGGTACCAGACCGCAATGCAGACTCAACGGCCGTTAAATTGACAAAACCTACAGGAGCATTAAGGGCCAGAGAACTAAAAAAGCGGCAGGAACCTTTGAGTAAATGGTTAAGCATATAAACACGACCCGTTGTGCTGGTGGTATGATCTTTAACCAGCACTCCAGCCATTCTTTGTTCAAGTGCCGCCTTTGCAATTTGTATGACATCCATAGCCCTTGGAACTACATCCGGTGAAGCATGGACATGTATATCGTAGGCACCTTCTAGTAAATACTGTATTTTCATTTCATTTCTCCAATAATACAGGTGCACTTAGAATAATAATTCAGCTATTGTTAGATATTATAACCAAGATTAACACCCTAAACGAGCGAAACAAACCTGTAGATTTTCGATAGATGCATTGGCACACAAGGCTCTTACAAGACTACAAAGCGTCTTTCATAACCCATTCATAGGTGTTTTATAAAACAGACTGATATCTTTCCACATTGATCGACCGAAATCCCCCTCGATCCCCCTTTATTAAAGGGGGAAGCATAAATCCTCCCCTTTTTTAAAGGGGAGATAGAGGGGATTTATTAGCCCCTTTTGGCCCAATGAGGGTAACATAATTGTTTTTCATCCTGTTGATATATTCATGTAGGTCCTTGACCTTACACCTAATCTCAACTTTTCTTTCCTAAAGTTTATAATCAAGTCTTAAGGTCTTCTGGTAACAATAATAGTAATTAACCAAAATTGATGGTTTCGTAAAAAGTCACTAATAAAGTCATTGCGAGCATAGCGAAGCAATCTCATGGGATGTAACTTCCCGAAATGATGGGGTTGCTTCGTCGCTTTGCTCCTCGCAAGTACGAGTGAAAAGACTTTTTACGGGGGTATCAATATTAGTAAGTAAAAATTTAAAGTATTTAAAGTGAGCTAAATTTACAAATTTAAATGCTTTTCACTTTAGGCACTTCCCTTTTCTGATCAACTGGGTTTCTATCATGTCTAAACCTGTTGTCCTGTCAAATGTTTTGCCTATTGTGAACCATTACCTATCACTTAGCCTTTAACCCAAAATGAGTTTGGGCAATGCCAGCGTTGCCCAGGGCACAAAGGTGACGAGCATAAGCATGCCTACATCAACCAGAAAGAACGGCCACATGCCTCGGGCTATCTCCTCGATTGAGAGATCACTAATGGATGAACCAACAAAAAGTGAATAACCAAGGGGCGGGGTTTCCATTCCAACGGCGAAGTTTATTACTATAATAGGGCCCAACTGAATTGGATCGATACCGAGTTGGTTTCCAAGGTTAATAAGGAGAGTTCCTAAAATAACCATTGCTGCAAGATTATCCATGACAGCACCTATGAACAATAGCATTAGATTAAGAAGCAGCAAGATTACTATCCGGTTTTCAGACACGCCGAGTAATAGTGTAATAATCTTTGCGGGCACTTGCTCGTAAGCAAGAAGCCAGCCGAATGTTGCCGCCATACCGATGATAAACATTACTACAGCAGTTGTGCGCATGGATCTCATGACCAATGGTATGATGTCTGAGAAGCTGATCCCTCGGTAGACGAACAATCCTATGAGCAAACCGTAAGCAACGCCGATCATTGAAGCTTCGGTGGGTGTGAATATGCCCCCATAAATGCCGCCCAGAATAATTACCGGCGCCAGTAATGCCCATTTTCCTTCGTAAGCGGCGCGCAGCAACTCCCGCAATGAGGCACGGGACTCTTTGGCAATACCTGCCCTTTTGGCGATGAGATAACATACTGCCATGTAAGCCATGCCATCCAGAATGCCCGGCACGATACCGGAGAGAAACAGACGGGTTATGGATACCTCTGCGATGACACCCCACACAATAAAAGGAATGGACGGTGGAATTATTTGACCGAGAGGTCCTACGCTCACCGCCAAAGAGGTAGCGAACCGCCGGCTATAGCCACGCTTTTCCATCTCCGGAATCATGATAGTGCCAATAGTTGCAGTTGTTGCTGGAGCAGAGCCGGTGATGCAAGCGAAGAACATGGACGATAGTACCGACACCATCCCCATGCCGCCAGTCACGTGCCGAACGAGGTTATTGGCCACTTTCATCAAGTGCGACGATACTCCACCGGCAGTCATAAGATCGCCTGCCAGGAGAAAGCCCGGAATAGCAAGCAGTGGAAACTTCTGTGTACCAGCTATAAGCGTCTGGGCCAGCACCACTATATCAATGTTAAGGAGCCATAGTGCAAAAACTGACGAGATGCCGATGGCAAATACAATGGGTACGCCCAGAATAAGGAGGATGGCAAAGCCCACAGTCAAGACCCAAGATGCCTCACTCACAGTATTAGCTCTCCATTTCCGGGTTAAAAAGTTTGGACAATCCGTGTACTATAATAAGTGCTCCGCACACGGGGGCAGGATAGTAGAGGAATTCTATCGGATAGCGAAGGGTTGCGGAGAGATCTCCGGCCGTGCGCACAACGAGATCCTGACCGCTATAAAGGAGAACACCACCGAACAGTATAATCCCCACGGTGATTAAGCGAGCCAGAACTTTGCGCATTGTGGATGGCAGTTTATTGGTTAACAGGGTCAGGCGAACATGGAAACCTTCGCGCACGCCCAAGCTGCCTGTAAGAAGGACGAGCCATGCAAAAAGAAGCATTGAAAGCTCTTCAGGAAAAGATAGTGCATGTCCGATGATGTACCGAAAAAAAATGGAAATGAGCAGACAAACTACCAGCAGGACAGCAATTGCCAGTACTGCGGCAGTAGTAATACGTGCACTCCACTTGCTTGCCCAATCAATAATCACAGTCATGAGGGTTTTTTTGGATGATATGTGCCTGGACCCCGACTTAATTGCGGGGCCGGGCACAGAGGCATAATAAGATTACTACTTAACTTCAGCAAGCACACTATCAAGCAGTTCGCTCCCTATGCTGGGTCTGAACTCTTCGTAAACCGGCTTTACTTTTGCGCGAAAGGCCTTAGGATCTCCTACCTGGTTGACTTTCATGCCTTTCTCTTTGATCTTGTCAATTAAGACTTTCACATTCGCTGTATTCATGCGGCGCTCTTCGTCAATTGCTTTACGGGCGGCTTTCCTAACAGCCGTTTGCTGGTCGGGCGTGAGGCTATTATACCTTCGCTTTGACATAAGGAGCCCAAGGGCCGAATAAGTATGATTGGTGAGCGACAGATACTTTGCAACCTCAAAATAGTGATTATTAAAAATCACGGCAATAGGTATCTCCAGCCCATCTATAGTACCCTGCTGCATCGCCGTAAAGACTTCGCCCCAGGCCATTGGCACAGCGTTCCCTCCAAGGGCACGGAACATCCCTATGTACACCGGGTTAGGCATCACGCGCCACTTAATGCCCCCAACATCCTCAGGAGAAACAACCTGCCGTACATTATTGATCATTTGGCGAAAACCGCCTTCGGCAAAGCCAAAGCCGATGATATTCTTGGCTTCTAAGCTCTTCATAAGTTTCTGGCCGATGGGTCCGTCGAGCACCTTGTAAGCCTGTTCCTTGTTACCATAGATAAATGGCATATCATTTACCTGAAACGGAAGAGCAATTCTGGAGATTGGCGAATTGGTGATAACTGCCGTGTCAAGGGTCCCGAAGCTCAGCCCCTCGAGCATCTCCTTCTCATCGCCGAGCTGTCTGCTGGGGAAAAACTGAACTTCAAATTGCCCCGGGGCCACTTCCTCAAGTGCCTTTTTGAACTGTCTTGCTGTAATGGCATATGGATCAGTCTTCCCGGCTGCTGTAGTCCAGCCAAACTTCAAGGTTATCGGACCTGCAATTGATAGGGTAGTTGTAAAAACAACAAATACAAATACCGATACACTTACAAATGTTTTTTTTAAACTGATGCCTGACATCTCCCTTACCTCCTTATCAATGTTGGTTTTAAGATATATTATTCAAAGAAATAAAGAAGTTACCACCTCCTTTCTTGCCCGAGTTATTTTCGACAACATATATGCTCGCACGTCTAATACATCGCGCTGTTCATTACTTTCGTAAAGCTTGATCTATCCAGGACCGAAAATCCCAATTTATTTAGCTATGAGGGCAAACATTATGAACGCCCCTACATTTCACATTCTCTCCTGTTATCGACAATGCGAAACAATTAATGAAGTCATGTTAAACCTATTTTTTGAGCTTTTAATTGTGCTCACCCGTAGGCGAGTACGGTAAGGCCAAGTCGGTTAGCTCCATTTTTGATGTGAGTCAGGGTCGCGTCCCTAGCCCTTTCGGGATCTCTTTTCAAGATGGCCTCGAATATGGCCACATGCTCCTCCTGCACGACCATTGGTAAGCCGGGTTGCTGACTGGAGTGGGTCCTTGCTCTCTGGATCAGGCCCTTAACCTTGCCATTCAAAAAACGCATAAAATCTCGAAGGAAAGGGTTACCGCTGGCCTCAGCCAAAATCTGGTGGAAGTCTGCGTCAGGGTCTGTGCCATCGCTGCCCTCCTCAACAGAGTGGGCCATGCGCTCCAGACAGCGGCTCAGCCTTTCCACGTCCTCCTGACTGCGGCGCTCAGCAGCAAAGGCGGCTGCATTTCCTTCCAGTATCCCGCGCAACTCATAGAGATGACCGATCTCAACGGGGTCTGCTCGCTCCAATCCATCCAAACGAAAGGCTTGTTGATTACCAGGTTGCGCTACCGTGGCACCGATTCCATGTTTGGATTTTAAAAGACCGTCACGCCTCAAACGTGCAAAAGCCTCTCTGATGACCGTTCGGCTGACATCGAACTGCTCTGCCAACGAGGCCTCAGGGGGCAGCTTTGCCCCCGCCCGGAGAGTGCCCTTACGGATCTCCGAGACAAGAAAATTGGCCACTTGATCGGAAAGTCGGGGAGCCTTTTTGAATTTTGGTTGTGTTACGAATCGATTAGCCATAGTAACCTTGCCTCCTTGACATGAATAAGAAAAAATGTCAAGTTAGAAGTATGACTTTGTAATTTTCATGTAATCTGAAGATACTTATCTTGATAGAGAAACTCCCCGACCCTAGTTTTGTGGCAATGCAAAGGAGTTTCTGCCAATCCTGATCGCTGTGTTTAGAAGTTTAACAAAACGAAGCATAAAACGTCTTGACTTGTCATCTTAGCCTTTTATACTGGAAGCCCAGCTCGTAATATTAAAAAAGAGAAAGGAGGTGATAAAATCTAACGTGCACCTTTTTGGTTTAGTTTAATATATACTGTCTAATTTTTTTCTGTCAAAAGGAGGATATATCATGAGAAAGAGAAATGGTGTAAAATTAGTTGCCCTGGCAGTCATTGCTGCCTTTGTAATGATCATTCCTACGGGATCTGTATTGGCGGCAAAGGCAAAAACCATCGAACTGGTCCTTGCCACAGCCACAACAGGCGGCACCTACTATCCTGTTGGCGTGGCCCTGTCAACTCTCTGGAGCATAAAGTTGAGGAAAGACAAACCTGCCATAAAGGTCAATGCAATTACATCAGCAGGGTCTGGAGAGAATGTTAACATGCTCAAGGGAAAAGAGGTGGAAATGGCCATTCTTCAAGGCTTATTCGGAAAGATGGCCTGGAATGGCACTGACATATACGAAGGAAAGCCCATGAAAGAACTGCGATCCATCACCCTGCTGTGGCCCAATGTCGAGCACTTTGTAATCTACCAGGATAAGGTCAAAACGGGTACTATCACCGATATCAATGGCCTGAAGTTTTCTATAGGCAGGGCCGGAAGCGGTACAGAAAGATCCGGTCTTACCATTATGAGCGGAGTCGGCATGGGCAGGGATGATGTCAAGGGAGAGTATTTGGGCTACTTTGAGTCGTCCAAGGCAATGAAAGACAAGCGGATACAAGGGGCCAATCTCTGTGCCGGCCCACCGGTCGCAGCTGTTACTGATCTTTTCGCCACCCCCGGGATGAAGGCACAAATCCTGGAGTTTACGGACGAGCAACTCGAGGCAATTAATGAAAAGACCTCGTATCCGGGTTTCAGATACATCGTACCGGCCAATACCTACCCAGGGCAAAAAAAGGAGATTAACACCATAGCTCAACCAAATTTCTTGGGAATCAGGGCAGATGTAGACCCTGATATAGTCTACAAGCTCACCAAAACCATATATGAAAACCTCCCCTATCTCTACAATATACATCAGGCAACAAAGTTCATGAAACTTGAAATGGCAACAAGCGGGCTGCCGGCCCCCTTGCATCCTGGGGCACTGAAGTACTACAAAGAGGTAGGACTGAAGATTCCTGAAAGCCTGATCCCGCCTGGCTCCTAAAAGACAACACCGGATCGTCGCTCAGGCGATCCGGTGTTTTTCTATCTGCCTCATATTAAAAGGATAGCCATATGAACAAGAACAATTCATCTTCAATAACTCCTGTAGCACCCGGGGAGTCTGATAAGGACCTCAAGGAAGAAGTTGACGAGGTAAAGTCTGTAGTCAGAACGTTTCCTGGAGCTTGGCAAACCACGACCTATGTCATCGCAGTGATCATGTCACTCTTCCACATCTGGGTGAATACCTTCGGCGTGATGCCCGGGATCTACCGGAACGCCGTGCACCTGGGGTTTGTCCTGATCCTTGTCTTTTTCCTTTACCCCCTGTCAAAGAGACATCCCAAGAGATATCTGACACTTGATGTTATCCTTGCCTCCCTGGCCGCAATTGTAGCCCTCTATATCATTCTCTTTGAGGAGGAGCTTCATCTTGAAAGGGCATCTGTCCCGATCATGAGGGACTATGTATTTGCGGCTCTGGCACTGATATTGCTCCTTTATGGAACATACAGGTCGGTTGGCTGGTTTATCCCGGCCCTATCCATTCTTTTTATTTTCTATGCCCTCTTTCTTGGAAGTATTATCCCTGGAACATTTCACTACCGTGGGGTTGCGCTTACGCGCCTTTTATATCGCATGTATCTGACAGATGAGGGCATATTTGGCCTTGTCTGCACTGTCTCATCTACTTACGTTATCCTGTTTATTCTCTTCGGGGCCTTTTTACTCAAATCAGGGGCTGGAGATTTCATCATCAAGGTCGCCCAGGCTGTTGCCGGTCACAGGGTGGGAGGCCCTGCAAAGATCGCGGTCTTTGCTAGCGGCTTTATGGGGTCTGTTTCAGGAAGCGCTGTTGCGAATACAGTGGCCACTGGCTCCTTTACCATTCCATTGATGAAGAAGGTGGGGTATAAACCACATTTTGCAGGGGCTGTTGAAGCGGCCGCCTCCACTGGCGGGCAGCTTATGCCGCCTATTATGGGTGCAGGCGCCTTTATAATGGCCCAATGGACAGGGATATCGTATCTCAAAATCATCGCTGTGGCTACCATCCCGGCCATTATGTACTTTGTATCGGTTGCCTATTTTGTACATATAGAGGCCCTGAAGCATGGCATCACGCCAACGCCAAAAGAAGACCTTCCCAGATTAGGCGCTGTGTTAAAAGAGGGGATCCATTTCACCATCCCTGTAATCCTCCTTGTTGTTCTCCTTGTAAGGGGCTTTACCCCGACGTATGCGGCCTGCATTGGTATTGTGAGCGTTATAGCAGTAAGCTGGTTTAAAAAAGATACACGAATGGGTTTCAAGGATATACTCGATGCCCTTTATATGGGCGCAAGAAATACCATATCGACGGCAGCTATCCTTATATGCGTTGGTATCGTCATAGGTGTCGTGGCCATCACCGGGGTAGCCATTACCTTTTCAGGGGTGGTTATGGACCTTTCCGGAGGGATCCTGTTCTTTGCTATCATACTGGTCATGTTAGCCTCCCTCATTCTTGGAATGGGCCTTCCTGTTACGGCATCTTACATAATGCTTGCGGTTCTTGCAGGCCCCGCCCTAACCCAGATGGGTGTCTCGCTTCTTGCGGCCCACATGATCATCTTCTGGTACAGCCAGGATGCCAATGTCACGCCGCCTGTCTGCCTTGCGGCATTTTCTGCAGCAGGGGTAGCCGGCTCAAAACCCATGCAGACCGGGTTTACTTCCTGGAAGCTTGCAAAAGGGCTCTATATAATCCCCTTCCTTTTTGCCTATACCCCGATACTGTTTGAAGGCCCTGTCACCGAGGTTATTATTACAGCAATCTCTGGCTTGATCGGGCTGTTTGGTTTCACCGTGTGCTGGGAAGGATTTGTTTTAAGAAAGATGCATATATGGGAAAGGGTAATTGCTGGGATTGGAACCGTCTTACTTTTCTGGCCTGACAATCTCATAAAAGGGCTGGGGTTTATTGTTCTGGCAGCCATTTATGTTTTTCAGCGGGTAGGTTTAAAGAGGCAAGCATATGGAATACCAGCCGGGTAAAAGAACATTATATTAAATCCCCTCTCGCCCCCTTTAATTTAAAGGGTGCGAGGAAAGATTTTGCCCTTTTGCTTTCCTGTTCCTGACAATAGAAGCCGCCATTCTGATCGCAGCCTTGAGGCTGGAAGGATCGGCCTGTCCGGTCCCGGCGATATCATAGGCTGTCCCATGATCCACAGAGGTCCTTATGATAGGCAGACCCAGGGTCACATTCACCGCGTCAGAGAAATGAAGGAGCTTTAAGGGGATCAGCCCCTGATCATGATACATGGCGACCACCGCGTCAAATTGACCTGACGCTGCCTTATGAAACAGTGTATCCGCAGGGAATGGCCCTATCACATTGTGCCCATCATAACTTGCCCTGCCGATTGCGGGCCTGAGAATCTCTTCTTCTTCCGATCCAAACAGGCCTGATTCGCCGGCATGGGGATTGAGGGCTGCCACGGCCAGACGGGGTTGTTTAAATCCAAAGTCTCCCCGGAGGGCCTTAGCCGTTATGGTTATCGTCTTATAGACCAACTCCTGATCCAGGATAGTCGGGACCTCTTTAAGCGAACAATGGATGGTTACAAGGGATACACGCAGCCTTTGTCCGGCAAGCATCATTACATAATCATGCGTATCTGTTAGATGGGAGATGAGCTGGGTATGACCTTCATAGAAATGTCCGGCCCGATGCATCAGGACCTTGCTGATCGGGCAGGTTACCATGGCTTCAAGCTCTTTTTTTCGGGTCATCTCCACAGCCTGGATTATATAATCCACCATTGCCTTGCCGCCCTCCACAGTCGGTTTTCCGGGGATTACGAGTTTTCCTTTCAACTGAGACACGGTAAAAAGATCGATCATGTCTGGGATAGACCTGGCCTCGGAGGCATTTGAAATGACATTGAAGGACATCCTTGTGCGGCACTTTAAAAGGGCTGAAGTCAGGGTCTCCGGGTCTCCCAAGACCACAGGCCGACACAGACCATAAATGCTATTATCAGCCAGTGCCTTGACAATAATCTCAGGCCCGATGCCCGCCGGGTCCCCCATGGTAATGCCTATGAGAGGAAGCTCTGGCACACTGTGTACCTCGCCCCAACCCTTTCCCTGCAAGCTATAAGTGCTAACTTAAGAAGTCGCCTGAGTTCAAAAGGGTATTGAATATCGATATTTTTTGTAATCAAAATTATCAAAACCCAAAATAGGCCTCTATTTATCGTCTAATTTAGCGCCTATGCCTCGCAAGTGGGGAGAGGGAAAAAACGTACGGAAAGTGTTCAACGCATGAGTCCGGGTAAGAAAAGTGCTATTTCGGGAAAAATCAGAAGTATTAAATTGCAGAGAAGCAGGGCCAGAAGCATGGGGAACACTCCCCTAAATATGTTCTCTAAAGGCACGTCTTTGGCCACGCCGTAAACTACATAGACATTTACCCCTACGGGTGGCGTGATCACCCCCATCTCTGTAATCAGGACTATTACCACACCAAACCAGATTGGATCAAATCCCAGGGCCTGGGACACTGGAAAAAAGATGGGAATGGTCAGCATAATCATGGCCAGGGCGTCCATAAAGCACCCCCCAAAAAGATAGATCAAAATAACTACCCCCATGATGGCATAACCGGGCAATGGGAGATTGCTGACCCAGTTGGCCAGGTCATAGGGCACCCTGGTAACGGCCATAAAATGACCAAAGACCACGGCACCGGTCACAATCACCATGACCATGCAACTGATTTGGGTGGTATCGGCTAAGGATTGGACAAAAGCCTTCCAGCTGAGCTGTTTTCTTATGATGGCGATTATTATGGTCAGAAAGGCCCCCGCTGCTGCCGCCTCTGTAGGCGTAAAGACGCCGAAAAAGATGCCGCCCATGACCATGCCAAAGATTACCAGGGTTTCCAGCACTCCTGCAAATGACTTGACCTTTTCTCTCAAACTGGTCTTGGGGCCAGGCGGGGCCAAGGAGGGATTTTTGAGGACACGCAAATAGATGGTCAACAAGAAAAGTATGGAAAGAAGTATGCCAGGAAAAATTCCAGCGGCAAATAGCTTTCCAATGGATTGTTCGGTCAAAATTCCATAAACGATAAAGATGACGCTTGGTGGAATCAGAATACCTAAGCTTCCCGCAGCAGCAACGGTGCCTGTGGCGAGACTCATATCATACCCATACCGCTTCATCTCAGGAAGTGTCACCGTGGCCATGGTGGCTGCTGTCGCGTTGGTCGAGCCTGAAATGGCTGAAAACCCTGCACAGGCACCAACCGTTGCCATGGCAAGGCCTCCCCGGCGATGACCAAATAAGACATAAGCGGAATCATAAAGCCTTCGGCTGATACCGGCATGAAAGGCGATCTGGCCCATAAATACAAAGAGCGGCACTACGGTCAATCCGTAAGAAGAAAAGACTTCAAACACATCTCTGGCCAAAAGGCTTAGGCCCGGGCTAAGGCCCCGCACATAGCTAAAGCCAAGAAATCCCAGAAAGCCCATCACAAAGCCTACGGGCATCTTGGAAAATAAGAGAATAACCAGAATGACAATGCCGATGATTCCTATTGTGGTTAAGCTCATCTGCCTAACACCTTACGCAGGTTCTTATATAGATCCGTCAATAAAACCAGGCACACCGCAGCCGCCGAAAAACCGACGCCATATACGAATGGATAAAAAGGCAATTCTAAGGTTAATGAAACTTCTCCCGAGGCTCGCAGATCGTTTGCATACAGTACAGACTGCCATGCGAGCAAGGCAAAAAGGATAAATCCGAAGCTACTGGTGATGGTCTCAACGAGGCCTTGAATCTTTTGCGGGAAAAGGCGAACGATCAGGCTCACCGCCACATGTCCGTCTTCTACTGAGGTGTGTGCCATGGCAAAAGAGACCGCAACGGCCCCCAAAAAGCAGACCAATTCGTAGGTCCCGGCTATTGGCTTAAACAATTCAAGGAACTTCCACCCATAGATGCGGTAAATGG
>CP070700.1:87321-103169 GCA_020349865.1 Desulfobacteraceae bacterium | reverse complement strand
GCACGGGTACGTAAGATAAAAAAGAAATTGTCAGTAGCCGAATACCTCAAGTCTCAGGCACGGTTCAAGCACTTGCTCGGGCAAGATGGGGGCGGGCATGTAAAGGAACTTCAGGAGTTAGCGGATCGAAATATCAGGAAATATGAGTTGATGAAGTCCTCTAATAATTAGTGGCCCGCATCATATATTCCGAGATCGACAAAACATGGTGACATACTAAGCCCAGAAGGAAGTGACATGGCCAAAGGCGTCAGGCATAATAAGGCTTAAAGCGAAAAAAAGAGGAGCATATAGTCCTCATCCCTTGCGCCTTGTGCCTTGAATCTTATGCCTATATGCAATGATTAGCTCCGCCGATCCGCAGCCGCTTTGCAATAAGTAATCAAATTTACAATACGAGACACTGGCAAGAAACACAAAATTGCACGATTTTCCGTGCCAAGGAGGTGAGAAATATGATCAAGGTCAACGAATACTTGGAAGGCAAGGTAAAGAGCCTGGGTTTCGAACTGGATGGTATGCCATACACTGTTGGAGTGCTTTTGCCGGGAGAGTATTCCTTTGATACAGAAAAAGAAGAACACCTCACGGTTACTGTGGGGGAATTTGAAATTCGACCACCGGCTTCGGATTGGAAGACGGCGAAGGTTGGTGATACTGTTGTGATCCCGGCCCAAGCAAAGTTCGATTTGAATGTGTTGAAACCGGCGTCATATGTGTGCGAATACAAGTAATAAAATCGTGTCATGATATTATGCCCTATGGAGGACTTATGATGAGCAAGAGTAAGGTATCAATTGTTAAGACAAATCCCAAACCTGAATATCCTGAAATCAGAGAGGCTGTGCAAAGGGCACTGGATCTGATTGGTGGCATAAAAGACTTTATCAAGCCCGGGCATTTGGTGCTCATCAACCCGAGTTGGGTCGCCCCTCCAGTGGAAAGGGAGGCAGGATGCATAACTATTCCAGAGATACCGAGAGCCCTTTCCGATATTGTAAAAGGACTTGGAGCTCGTCCGGTGATTGCGGAATCCTCTGCTGTGGGAGTGGATACGGAAAAAGTCATACAGGAGTCTGGCTACCGGGAACTCAGGGACAGGGGCTATGAGGTTATAGATTTAAAGAGGACAACTCCCGTGGATATTCCTGTCGAAAATGGCAAAGTTTTTAAGACCGTACAGTGCTGGGAACTTGTACAGCAGGCAGATGTGGTTATCAGTGTCCCCAAACTCAAGACCCATGATCAGACAGAGATGACGTGCGCCATCAAAAAGCTCAAGGGGTTGCTGACGGACAAGGGCAAAAAGGGCATGCACCAGGAGGGTCTCTTTGACGGAGTCGTAGATTTATTATCCGCGGTAAAGCCCTGCCTGGCCGTAGTGGATGCCATCGTCTGCCAGGAGGGTGTAGGTCCGGTCTTTGGCAAACCTGTAGAGATGAATCTCATTCTGGCGGGAAAGGACCTCGTGGCTGTGGACTCCACCTGTGCACAACTTATCGGGTATGAGCCCGGTGAGACATTGTTGACTGTGAATGCATCGGCCCGGGGTCTGGGAGTGATAGATCCGGATCAGATCGAGGTAGTAGGAGAGCCTTTAGACGGGGTCAGACGACGGTTTCTCCGCTCTATTGAGGACGATCCTGTAAAGGGTATTGAAGGTTTCCAACTCATTCAAGGAGAAGCCACTTGCACGGGCTGCCGCAATACGGTTATGAGTGCACTTATTGATATGCGCAATTCTGACCAGTTAATGTACCTGCCGGGCGTAACCGTGGTGACAGGGGGTGCTCCCATTCCGGAAGGTTTTCCGATGGAGGACATTGTAACAATAGGCAAGTGTACATCCAAAGAGGATAGAACCGAACGGTACGTTAAGGGCTGTCCGCCAAATAATTCCGCTGTTGTAAAAGCTATTATCGGTGACAGGGCCGAGGTAAAGCGGATGTATGCCGAAGAGAGCCTGGATAAGACAGGATAAGATAAAAAAGGAGATAATTATGGAGGCAATTTTCAGTTATATGGAAAAATACGATTACGAGAATCTATTTCTTTGCCAGGATAAAGCCCTTGACTTCAAGGCCATCATTGCCATTCATGACACAACCCTCGGGCCTGCCACAGGGGGTTGCCGTATGTGGCAGTATGACAGTGAAATGGACGCCATTGAGGATTGCTTGCGACTGGCCCGGGGAATGACCTATAAGTACGCTGCAGCCGGAGTCAATCTGGGGGGTGGCAAGGCCGTGATCATAGGGGACCCGAAGCGAAACGACCGGGAACCCGTTTTTCGGGCTCTTGGAAAATTTATCAATCGTCTGGGGGGGAAATACATCACGGGCGAGGACGTGGGAACTACCTTAAAGGACATGGAATACATTCGCATGGAAACAGAACACGTTGTTACCCTCCCGACCTATCTGGGTGGGGCCGGAGATATTGCACCCATGACGGCTTTTGGAACCATTCGCGCCATGCAGGCCTGCTGCAATCGTGTTTACGGATCCGACAGCCTGGAGGCGAAGAGAGTAACCGTGCAGGGTTTGGGAGCAGTAGGACACAACGTGGTCGGGCAGCTTCACAAACTTGGAGCAAAGATGGTGGTGAGCGATATTGATTCCGAAAAAATTGAGGCAATGGTTTCGAGGTATGGCGTGGAAAAGGTGAACGCTGAAGCGATCTATGATGTGGACTGCGACATTTTCTGCCCGTGTGCCCTGGGTGCCATCATCAACGACGAGACCCTGAACCGGCTGCAATGCAAGATCATTTGCGGTAGTGCCAACAATCAGCTTAAAGAAGAACGCCATGGTGATCTCATAGAAAAAAAGCAAATGGTCTACGCACCTGACTACATTACAAATGCCGGAGGAACCATCTATGACACGGACAGGTTAGGCGTTGGTGGAGTAAGCCACGAGCGCGGCAAGGAAAAGGTGTCCCGAGTCTATGATAATATGAAGAGGGTGTTCGAGATTGCTGACCGTGATAATATACCTACTTTTCTGGCGGCTGACCGAATGGCCGAGGAAAGAATAAAACAAATTGCTGAAGTCAAAAAGTATGTGGACGACTTGAAACCATAGCAACTAATGTCATTTGGAAATTCCGTATATACGCCATGAAAAGCAAAGCAGAAAAGGAAATCTTATTAGTGGCCCTTGGCGGTAATGCCCTCATTCGGAAAGGCCAGGTGGGCACGATTGAAGAACAGTTCCAGAACCTGAAAGTGCCTATTCGGCAAATTGCCCGGCTTTCTGAGGATTATAGAATCATCATCACCCACGGAAACGGTCCGCAGGTCGGCAATCTGCTCGTGCAGCAGGAATGTTGCGATGCAGTCCCAAGATTGCCGCTTGAGATTTTAGTAGCCCAGACTCAAGGCCAGATCGGTTACATGATCGAATCGACCCTTGACACTGAATTCAGAGAACTAGGGGTAATATCCAAGAAGTCCCTGGTGAACCTCATTACTTATGTGGTCGTGGATGGAAAGGATCCTGCTTTTAGAAATCCATCGAAACCGGTCGGTCCTTTCTACACGGAGGAAGAAGCAGCAGCCCTCCCCTATTCGACCCAAAAAACAAAGAAAGGATACCGGCGAGTAGTGGCTTCTCCCAGGCCAGTGACCATCATAGAAAAACACGAAATCATTAAGCTTATCAAAATGGATTTCATCGTCATTTGCTGCGGGGGAGGAGGGATACCAGTGATACAGAGGGGACGAACCTTCGCGGGAGTAAATGCCGTTATTGACAAAGATCTGGCCAGCGCTAAATTAGCCGAAGAAGTAGGGGTGGATATTTTACTCATCGCAAGTGACGTTGAGGGTGCGGCCCTTCGTTATGGAGACCCGGATCAGGAATTCCTACGCGCTGTGAATATCGAGGAAGCATCCCGCTATGTGAAAGAGGGCCACTTTCCCGCCGGATCCATGAGACCAAAGATCGAAGCTGCCATTCAGTTTCTCCAGGGCGATGGAAAAAGGGCTTTAATCACCTCCATTGAAGCTGTTGAAGAAGCTGTCGCAGGAAAGGCAGGCACTGAGATTGTTAAATAGAAAGCTTAAGTTAGTGTTTACAGATTAGCTCATTAGTTGATTTTAATAGAAAATTATTGCACTACCAGTGAAGAAACTTGATATTTGAAACTCGATAGGACAAGACAATATCAATCCTGGCAAGGCGTAAGCCAGTTTCAAGTTTCCAGTTTCAAGTATCGAGGTTAGAAGCAGAAACAATGGATCGCCAATATTACATAAAATTAGAAGACGAATTTGGTGCCCATAATTATAATCCTCTTAATGTGGTTCTTATGCGCGGTGAAGGAGTTTGGGTCTGGGACGTGGAAGGCAACAAATACTTAGACTGCCTGGCTGCTTATTCAGCAGTCAATCAAGGGCACTGCCACCCGGAGATCATGCAAACACTGATCGAACAGGCCCACAACCTGACCCTCACATCACGGGCATTCCGCAACGATCAGTTGGGCCTTTTTTATCAGGAAATCTGTGCGTTGACTAATTCACACAAGGTCTTGCCAATGAACAGCGGGGCCGAGGCAGTGGAAACCGTTATAAAGGCCGTTCGTAAATGGGGATACAAGGTCAAAGGAATCCCTGAGGATCAGGCCGAAGTAATTGTATGCAAAAATAACTTCCATGGCAGGACGATCACCATTGTCGGGTTCAGCACAGATGAAGGTTCACGAGGTGGGTTTGGCCCCTTTACGCCCGGATTCAAGATAATTCCGTTTGGCGATGCCAATGCCCTTGAAGAGGCAATTAAGCCTAATACCGTAGCCTTCCTGGTTGAACCAATCCAGGGAGAGGCCGGTGTGATCATCCCGCCGGCAGGATATCTAAGAGAAGCCAAAGCCATTTGCGAGAAAAACAATGTCGTTCTTGTCCTGGACGAGATTCAGACTGGACTGGGCCGTACAGGCAAGCTACTGGCCGAGCAACATGACTGCATTGAAGCTGACCTGACCCTCATCGGCAAAGCCCTTTCTGGAGGATTCTACCCCATCTCGGCGGTCCTCTCCAACAAGGAGGTCCTGGGCGTATTGCGTCCTGGGGATCACGGCAGTACCTTTGGGGGCAATCCCCTTGCCTGTGCCGTCGCAAGGACGGCCATTAAGGTCTTAATTGATGAGAACATGATTGAAAATTCTGCAGCTATGGGAAAATATTTCCTATCCGGATTGTCAGATATCAAGGGCCCCCATATCAAGGAGGTTAGGGGCAAGGGCCTGTTCATCGCTGTGGAGATGGTTCCAGAAGCCGGCGGCGCCCGCCAGTATTGCGAGAGGCTGATGACGCGAGGATTGCTCTGCAAGGAAACCCATGAAAACACTATCCGTTTCGCACCGCCCCTCGTGATCAAAAAAGAAGAGATCGACTGGGCCCTGGAGAGAATTGAAACGGTTCTGACAAGCTAAAACAATTTCTAAAAAGAGATATTGATATTAACAGAAGAACATGACTGAGGAGGCATTTCTATGAAACGGGACTATCTGCATATAACTGATTTTAGTACCGAAGAAATCTGGGAGACCTTGCACCTGGCCAAAGAAGTCAAAGCCAAACTGAAAAATCATGAAGACTACAAGCCGTTTAAGGATCAGACCCTGGCAATGATTTTTGCCAAGCCATCCGCGCGGACACGCATTTCCTTTGAAACAGGATTTTTCCGTCTTGGCGGACATGCCCTGTATCTTGGTCCTAATGACATACAGATAGGAAAGCGTGAAGCAATAAAGGATGTTGCGCAAGTTATAAGTCGATATAACGATATTATTATGGCCCGGCTCTTTGACCATGCCCACATTCTTGAATTGGCGGAATATGCTTCAGTACCGGTCATTAATGGGCTCACCGACTACAATCATCCCGTCCAGATTATGGCGGACATTTTAACCATATGGGAGCATCGCGGGAACTTGGATGATTTGAAAATTGTGTATGTTGGGGATGGAAACAATGTGGCTCATTCCTGGTTCAGGTTGGCAGCACGGCTGCCCTTCCATTTTGTGTGTGCCTGTCCGGAGGGATATAGCCCTGATCCTGATACCGTAAAACTTGCTAAAGATGCCGGGCTATCAACGATAGAGATTTCTCATAACCCCAAAACGGCTGTAAAAGGGACTGATATTGTCTATACCGATGTCTGGGCTTCCATGGGACAGGAAGATGAGTTACAAGAACGAATTAAGCGTTTTCAAGGTTTTCAGGTAAACGATGAATTGATGGCAGCTACAGGAAAAGAATCCCATTTCATGCATCCCCTCCCGGCAAAGAGAGGAATTGAGGCAACGGATTCAGTCCTGGATTCAAATGCACAGATAATATTTGATGAAGCAGAAAACCGAATGCATGTCCAGAATGCGATTATGCTGAAGATCGCTGGAAAAGCATAGTTTGTATCTCTAATTCCATCAGTTACCTTATTAGCTGAAGTCGACAAACACCTTCGTTCCCAATACATTTATAATTTTTCACGATAGAGACGTTAAGAACGAAGAAAAAGAAAATGGATCTCAGCGTTCTTTGCGTCTGCGGTGAATACTTATTTAACAAGAAAGAATTTCTTTATAATGAAAATTCAGGTTAATTCCGAAATTGGTAAACTCAAGGCCGTAATGATGCAGCGCCCGGGCAAGGAAATTACGCGACTAACCCCATCAAATATGAAGGCGCTTTTATGGGAGAACGTTCCCTGGCCCGACAGAGCTGCAGAGGAGCATCAAGTATATGTGGATACGCTAAGGCACCACGGAATAAAAGTTTATATTATGGGTGATCTTCTAAAAGACCTCCTTGAGGACGACGCTCTTAGAAAAGATCTCATAGCAAAGACCGTTGCTTACGAGTCTAAGAGGCTATCGTCTCAGACATTTGAAGCCATGCAAAGATATATGGAAAAGGTAGATATTGGTGAACTCATTGATATTTTTACCGGTGGAATAAGCAAAGAGGAACTATACAATAAGACTAACGAAGTTTCACTCCATGATTTATCTGACACAACCAATGAATTTTGTTTGACTTCAATGACCAATATTGGCTGGTCACGTGACCCGGCGGCCGCGATTGGTAATGGGATAGCATTTTCCGTAATGTATGGCCGGGCCAGAGAAAGAGAGCCTCTTTATGTAAAGTACATTTTAAAATATCATCCGGACTTTAAAGATTTGAAGCATGATGTCTGGTACGGCAATTCTGAAGAACACACTACGCCTTTGGAAGGAGGCAATGTATTCCCTCTTAGTAAAACTGTTTTGCTTATCGGTTTGAATGAGAGGACGCATGCTCAAACCATATTCACGATCGCGAAAAACATGATGAAACAATCGTATCTTACAGATGTATTGGCACTCCAATTCGACAACAAGAAGCTTGTAAAAGGAGATGTCGGATTTTATGTTCACGTTGATTCATTTTTTACAATGGTAGACTATGATGCCTTTCTTTTTTATCCATATATAGAAGATTCACTAAATGTCTTCCATATATGGAAAGGTGAGGGCGGCAGGATAAAAACCCGTATAGAGAGTAATATTTTTGAGACTTTTAAAAACTTACTTAAACTGAAATCCATACGCATAATTAAAGTCGGCGGAGAAGATCGGGTTAGATCCCAGGCAGAGCAGTGGGGGGTTGGCAGTAACGTCTTTACTCTCAAACCCGGTGTGGTGGTTGCCTGGAGCAGGAATGTGGCGACCAACAAAGAGTTACGTAAAAATGGTATTGAGGTCATCGACCTCGAGGGAAACGAGTTATCGAAAGTGCTGGGCGGGCCACGTTGTGCTGTGATGCCGTTATGGAGAGCGGAGATTTAAGTTGGGAGAAATATTGTTTAGCATGGAACCGGAAGTCATTGATAGAGTTGAAACAAAATTCAGAAAAATAGTGACGTCTATTCCCGTTCCGGATTCATTACCAATTATAGAGAAACTGCAACAATATGAACCTCTTTCCATGAGCGGCCAACCCTTGGTGCTCTGGGACCGGGCCGAGGGCGTCAACGTGTATGATCCTTATGGAAACAAATGGCTTGATATGAGTTCGGGTGTTCTGGTAGCCAATGTTGGGCACGGGAGGCAAGAGGTACGGGATGCCATGATGGAACAAATCGAGCGGCCTCTCCTCCACAATTACCTTTTTCCTTGTGAAATTCGGGCACGGTTGGTTAAAAGGCTTTTAGAGATCTCTCCAGTTGGCCTGGACAAGGTATTTCTCTTAACAACAGGGGGAGAAGCTGTAGAGTGTGCCCTGAAGCTGGCCCGGACACATGGCTTGAACAAAGGCGATAAGAATAAAAATACCATTGTTTCTTTTGAAAATGCATTTCATGGACGGACACTTGGTGCACAATTAGTCGGGGGTATCCCTGAATTAAAGGAATGGATTGTGAATTCTGACCCTGACATCCATCATGTACCTTTCCCGGGAGATTTTCGGCTTGAAGATCGGTCTTTCTCCCTGTTTGAAAAGACCTTAAAAGAAAAAGGCGTTAGACCTGATGACGTTGCAGGTGTGATGAGCGAAACCTATCAGGGGGGCGGAGCCAGTTTCATGCCTGAAGAATATGCGCATAGACTCAGAGAGTGGTGTACCATCCATGGAGCACTTTTGATCTTTGATGAAGTCCAGTCCTCGTTCGGTCGAACCGGTAAGTTGTTTGCCTTTGAACACTATGGCGTTGAGCCGGATATAATTGCTTGTGGAAAAGGAAGCAGCAGTTGTTTACCGCTATCTGCTGTGCTTTCACGTCCCGAGATTATGGATATGTATGAACCTGGTTCTATGACCAGTACTCATACTGGCAACCCGGTGTGCTGCGCAGCGACGCTTGCAAGCATTGATGTGCTTTTGAATGGAGGTGTGCTGGCAAATGCTGCATCTGTGGGCAAAGTCCTTGGCAATGAACTGGAGAAATTAAAGGACAATTACCCAGACGTCATTGGAGCACTCCATGGTAGGGGGATGGTATATGGTATACATATTGTAAAGAAGGATTCAATAGAACCTGATGGCGAATTGGCCCATCGAATAACAGACAGGGCAATCAAGAAGGGTTTAATGTTATTTGCACCGGTAGGTCCTGGAGGGGCCACCATCAAAATCTGCCCGCCACTGATTTTTGATGAAGAGGGTGTGGGAGATGGTATTATGGCCCTCAGTGAAGCCTTTGAAGCCGAAGTCCGCGTATAGGAGCATCGGGCAGCAGCAATATTTGAATCATTTTATGATGCAGAATCTCTTGGAATTTTTCGAACACTTGCGTCCTGGGCATGTTACTGTCCTTGGCGTGCCATACGACGAAAACTCATCGTTCATGCACGGGCCGGCATCGGCACCAGCTCGTATTCGTGAAGTTCTGAACGCTGGATCTGCCAACCTGTGCTCTGAAAGTGAAATTGATCTCAGCATAGAACCTCGTTTCCATGACCTTGGTGATTTAGACCTCCTTAGTGGAACCACTTTATTTGAGCAAAGTGAAAAAGCCATTACAGATCTCCTTGAACGTGAGGTTTATGTGCTGTCACTGGGGGGAGATCACTCCATAACTTATCCTGTCTTGAAGGCGTACGGGAAAAAGCACAAGAAGCTCGATATTCTTCATCTCGATGCCCACCCTGATCTTTACGATGAGTTCGAAGACAACCGCTTTTCAAATGCCTGTCCGTTTGCAAGAATTATGGAAGAAAACCTTGCGGCACGTTTGGTGCAGATCGGGATCAGGACTATGAATCCCCATCAACGCGCACAGGCCGAACGATTTGGTGTTGAAGTAATCGAGATGAAAAAGTGGCACCCTGACATACCCCTGGGTTTCGAAGGTCCGGTTTACCTTTCACTTGACATGGACGTACTTGACCCGGCATTTGCACCCGGTGTATCACACCACGAACCCGGAGGGCTATCAGCGCGCGACGTGCTTCAGATAATTCAAGGCATACGTGCACCAATAGTAGGTGCTGATATCGTCGAGTTTAATCCCAAACGTGATCCATCGGGCATCACCGCAATGGCCGCGGCCAAATTTCTCAAAGAGATCGCCGCACACATGATTGAAACAACCGTAGCCCTCAAGCCATAGGATTGGGATTTTCAGCATGGACAAAATTCTGGTTTGAAAAATCAAAACATGGCTAACCTTTATCAATCGGACGTCGGCCCGATCAAGAGTCTTGTCCTCAAACATCCTAAAGATGCTTTTGTGAACGATGCGACTATCGACCGGCAATGGCAAAGACTTAACTATCTGAGTCGTCCCGACCTTGTCCGGGCCATGGATGAGTACGATCAGTTTGTCAACCTTCTGAAGAAATTCGATATTGAGCTTCATTTTCTCCCGAGGGACGAAAACATCGGCCTCGATTCCATTTACACGCGCGATGCCTCTATCGTTTGCAACAAGGGGATTATTCTCTGCAACATGGGAAAGGCCCAAAGAAGCACCGAGCCGGCAGCCCAGGAAGCCGCATTCCGGGACATTGGAATACCGATCCATGGCGCCATTTACGAAAACGGATGTGTCGAAGGCGGTGATGTAGTCTGGATAGACGACCGCACACTTGCCATTGCTCACGGCTACCGCACAAACGGTGAAGGGATCCGCAAGCTCAGGGATCTTTTGGGGGACTGTATCAACGAACTGATCGTGGTTCCCTTGCCACACTGGCGCGGGCCGAATGACGTCTTTCACCTCATGTCCATCATAAGTCCTATTGATCACGACCTCGCCCTGGTTTACTCGCCCCTGATGCCGGTGCCCTTTCGCGAAACCTTGCTGTCACGAGACATCGAGCTCGTTGAGGTTCCTGAATCAGAATTTATAACAATGGGCTGCAACGTACTTGCTGTGGGGCCACGCAAGTGCGTCATGCTCAGTGGCAACCCGGAAACCCGCGCGAGGCTTGAAGGGGCCGGCGTGGAGGTGCACGAGTTCAAAGGACAGGAGATATGCATCAAAGGAGGTGGGGGCCCGACTTGCCTTACGAGGCCTATCGTGCGGAGTAGATAGAGGGCATAGGAACGCAGGAAAAACCTAACTAAAGTGTTTGGGATTTGTGGTAATTAGAATTAATCAGCTGTAATTTTATAACCTCAAACAATCAGGGTGTTGAAACCTTAATTTCCACCTCCGCGGGAATTCAGTAAAGTAGAGGCCTCAACAACTTACTCCGACTTCTAAAAACTTACATTAATTCAAACAAACATATTGACATTATTGAAAAATCCTTTATAAAGGAAACTGTGTTTTTTGCATCAAATGACATTCCTTTCTTGTCGGACAAAGGTTGGATAACTATTTATAAATACAGGCTTTTCACATTTGACTTAAAAAGAGAGAAGGGAGGTGAAAATAAGAGACATTTTTTAAATGAGTCATAAAAGATATACAGGCTCATACTCGTTTTTCATTCAAAAAAGGAGGAGTAAGCATGAAAAAAGTACTATTTGCACTTTTGGCGTTGATTTTTATTGGCTCGTTTTGTGTAGGTTCTGCCATGGCGTTAACAGCAGAAGATATTGCCAAGACGTCTGCCCTTGAAGAAATCTTAAAGCGCGGAAAACTCTTGGTCGGTCTGGAAGCCGGTTATCAGCCCTTTGAAATGCAGGACGAGAAAGGCAATATTGTTGGCTTTGATGTGGACATGGCCTATGAATTAGGGAAAGCCATTTTTGGTGAAGGCGGAGAAAAAAAGGTTGAAATCATCAATACAGCCTGGGAAGGGATCATCCCCTCACTGATGACGCATAAATTTGACATCATCATGGCAGGCATGACAGTTCTCCAGAGCCGAAACCTTAAGATTAATTTCTGTGAGCCATACTACTATATCGGACAGTCCCTATTAATAAATAAAAAAGATAAGGATAAATACAAAAGTTACAAGGATCTCAACAAGAAAGGCGTGATTGTCACCAGCAAGTTGGGGGTTACCGGGGCCTTTACTGCTGAGAAGTTGATGCCCAAGGCTACCCACAGATTATTTAAGACAGAGGCGGAAGGCGCCCTTCAGGTCGCAAACGGACTGGCGGATGCTTACATCTATGATGAACCTCAGGTTCGGGTCTTTGCAGCCAAGTACAAGGATACCACCATAGGCCTATTCGAACCGCTGACTTATGAACCGCTCGCCTGGGCCATCCGCAAGGGAGATCCGGATTTTCTTAACTTTCTCAACAACTTTCTGCATCAAGTTCGCGGTGACGGTCGCTGGGACCAACTGAAACAAAAATGGTTTGTGGACTATGTAGAAGAGATGGCTAAGAAACAATAAATAAAAGGCAAAAGGGGGAGCACACTTTGTTCCCCTTTTTTTACATCCGAATTTCACAAGGGTCTGAAAATGTCATTGAGAGCCTGCGACGAGACTTGTCGGCGAGCCTCTCGGCCATGAGTCGATCGACCTTGAGGCTCTCGACAGGCTCGAGGCCGAATGGCTCAAGTCGCGCCGCTCGGCCGAGTCGGAGCGAAGCGACGAAGCAATTTCATAACAAAAAGATTGCTTCGCTTCGTGCGAAATGACAGCCTAGAAACGGTTCTCAAATCCCATTGTGAAATGGGTTCAATTAAGGAGGCCTGGTTTGACCTTCAATAAGAGATCACTCATTACCCTGGTCATATTAGCTATCATCGGAGCATCAATCTATTATTTCTTTGTGACAAAAGGGATTACGTATATATGGCACTGGGAAAGAGTTCCTGAAATGCTGTTCTATCATGGCTCGAAATCTGCCGATGATCCAGCGATTCGACTCCGGATGGGTGTCCTGATGATGGGCTTTATGTTAACTTTAAAAATCTCTGTTGCTTCGACCTTTTTCGGCATCATCATCGGAACCGTCGTAGGCATTGCAAGACTCTCCAAAGAACCGGTAACACGTGGACTTTCCCTGGCTTATGTGGAACTCATCAGGAACACCCCTCTCCTCGTGCAGATCTATATCATTTACTTTTTTGCAGGGTCTATGTTGAGACTTTCTGCTTTTGTTGCTGGTACGGCCGCTCTGTCCATCTTTGCAGGGGCCTATGTTGGCGAGATCGTTCGCGCAGGCATCCAATCCATTCACAAGGGGCAGATGGAGGCATCCCGGTCCCTTGGCATGTCATATGCCCAGGCCATGCGCCATATTATCCTTCCCCAGGCCTTCAAGCGGATCATTCCTCCCCTGGCTGGTCAATTCATTTCTCTCATAAAGGATTCCTCACTGGTATCGGTCATAGCCCTGGCCGATCTCACGTTTCAGGGGCAGCAGGCCGTGGCCAGGACATACTATGCCTTTGAGATATACTTTACCGTGGCCTTCCTCTATCTGGTCATGACCTTTACTCTCTCAATGGGCACTCAATACATTGAAAGGAGGCTTGCCATCAGTGATTAACGCTCGAAATGTTTTCAAAACCTTCAGGCCTCCAAACCGCACGGAGGTTAAGGCCCTGGTTGATTTCTCAACCGACATCAAAAAGGGAGAAGTGGTGGTCATCATCGGCCCCAGTGGATCAGGAAAGAGCACATTTCTCAGGTGCCTTAATCGTCTCGAGGAGATAGACAGCGGTGAGATCATTATAGATGGTGTTAATATCTATGATAAGAAAGTGAATATTAACAGTATTCGGGAAGAGATCGGTATGGTTTTCCAGCTCTTTAACCTCTTCCCCCACAAAACAGTCCTTGAGAACGTAACTCTGGCTCAGCAGGTTGTACGGAAGAGAAACAAGGGAGAGTCGGCTGATGTTGCCCGGGGCCTTCTCCAAAAGGTGGGGATCCTGGAAAAAGAGGGGGTCTACCCGTCTCAGCTCTCGGGCGGACAGCAGCAACGAGTTGCCATTGCCCGTGCCCTTGCCATGCACCCTAAGATAATGATGTTTGATGAAGCCACATCAGCCCTTGACCCTGAAATGATCGGCGAGGTCCTGGATGTTATGAAGAAGCTCGCCAAGGAAGGAATGACCATGGTGGTGGTAACCCATGAAATGGGGTTTGCCCGTGAAGTCTCCGACCGGGTTATTTTTATGGACGAAGGGCAGATCGTCGAGGAAGGCACGGCCGAGCACTTTTTCGTCAACCCCACTCATGAGAGAACCAAATTGTTCCTGAGCCAGATCCTTTGATCTTTGAAAGACCGAAAAGGCCTTTTTGTTCTCGTTTGATCAACCAATATCACGAAGATGTATATGTCGAATTTGGGTAGACCTACGTCTTTTTGAATAGCCGCAACATAAATTCTTCCCTGCTTGCCTAACGCTCTCACGACCGTGTGCAGAAGGCACGGTGCAGTTAAAAAGACAAACTTCTACCATGTTTCGTACCCCCCGACACATCAAACAAACTAAGCAAATCGAGGTATCCCCAAAACTGCGCGAGCTTCCATACAACAACAAACCAACTCTCTAATCAGGACTGCTTCCTCATGTATCTCTCTTTCCTTTTCTTTCCAGAATTTCCTTTTGACCTCTCTGCGAAGAACCTTACCAACCGAACTTAGAGGAAGTTCTTTTATAAAATCTATCCTTTTAGGAGCCTTGTGCCTTGCCAAATGCTGCTTACGGTAATCAGGCAAATTCGATATCCGAAGACTACAGTTCAAGATCTTGGTCTTGGGGTTGTGGCCCGAGCAGGAGATATTTCTTGTCCCAAGTTAGGTGTACTTTTTTATGAGTAATTGCTATTGTTCTCGGCATTGGATTAACCGTCCTCAGATTCTTTACCCCACAGTGTATGTTGCTCCATAGATAAATGAGGAACGAGAAGACAAATACCGCTTCCTGGGACCCGGCCCCAAAAAGCCGCAGGCGCTGGGCCATTCTTGTAGTGGGCAGTCAGGGGCTTGTACTATCAATGTTCTACCGGGTTTCGACCGCGGTGATCAGCCCTGATTTAGCCTTAGAACTAAATCTTACCAGCTCTCAGCTCGGCAACCTCTCGGCATCGTTTTTCTACGCTTTTGCTCTCAGCCAGTTGCCCCTGGGGATGGCCCTGGACCGATGGGGGCCGAGGATGGTCATGACCATCCTCGGCCTTCTGGGCATAGCAGGAGTTTCCTTTTTCGCCCTGGCCCAGACACTGGCAACTGCAATACTGGCCCGTGTGCTTATGGGCATTGGAATGAGCTGCAATCTGATGGGTGTACTCGCCCTGCTGGCGGCATGGTTTCCGGTAAACCGCTTCGCGTTCCTGGCTGGTAGCTTGGTTTCCATTGGCGTGATGGGTAACCTGCTGGCAGCTACCCCTTTGGCACTCTTATCCCAATGGGTGGGATGGCGTGGGAGTTTTTTGGTAATCGCCACACTTAATGCGTCCGTAATAGTAGCCTTTTTCCTGATGGCGCGGGATCACCCAGCCGGATGGTGCCCTTCTGAGGCCAAAAAGACAACGTCCCTTCGAGGAATTAGCAGCCTTCTATGCATGTATAGTTATTGGACCTTAAGCCTCAATGGATTTGTTCGCTATGGATACCTTGTGGCCCTCCAAGGGCTTTGGGCCGGGCCTTTTTTGGTGTATGGCCTTGGCCTGGATAAGGTTTCAGCCGGCAATGCAATCTTTTGTTTTGGCCTGGGGTTCTTGATTGGACTTCCCCTTTGCGGCTGTATAAGCGACCGGGTGCTACGCAGCAGAAAAAAAGTGGTAATGCCGTCGTTGTTAGCTTTTACGTTCCTCACCGTTTCCATGATCTGGTGGGAAAGAGGCTTGAATCACTGGCTGATATTTTCCTCGTTTTTCGCCTTCGGCTTTGTGGCCTCGCCCGGCCACATTGCATTGGCACATATCAAAGAGTTAGTGCCGGTTGAAATGACAGCTCGGGCTATGACAGGGGTCAATTTCTTCACTAT
>CP070700.1:81138-87221 GCA_020349865.1 Desulfobacteraceae bacterium | reverse complement strand
TTTCCGAACGCATTGAAAGGGCATTATACGGGCTTGGTTTGTATGTACCATGACCAGGCCAACATCGGCCGCAAGATCTTGGGCCGTGATCAACCGGGGGTGACATTATACATGGGGATGCCCAATCCAGTTCTTACAGTCCCCCACGGCACAGCTTACGACATTGCTTGGAGAGGTGTGGCTAAGCACCAAATGATAAGCCGGGCTATAAAAACGGCAGCGGCAGTATCCGAAAAGTGGAATCCAACAGGAAAAATCGATAAAGGCGAAACAGCAAAGTCATGAATGTCTCATTGGTTAATAATTAAGGGCAGAGAGAAACTAATCCCTTAATAATAGAATTTCATAAGAAAATACACGAATTCATCGAGGGAGAGATTTGAATGTCCTATATTATCCATCCTATTGTAACAGCACAGCTGGCGGTTGAGACCGGAAGAATAACATATCTTCGCAATTATGGTAAGTTAATGTGGATTCCATGCCCTTTCTATCTAATCACCGGAGGTTCTGAACCTATTCTGGTTGATACGAGTGGTCACGCAGACGTTATGTCTCGTTTAAGGCATGAGCCCGTAAAGCCGGTTATGAATTTCGAAAAAGCACTGCAAAGCTTTGGGCTAGATTTAGAGGATATACGAATCGTCATCCATACACATCTCATGTATGATCATTGCGCTAATTCTAAATTATTGCCAAAAGCTGAATTCGTTGTACAGAGAAAGGAACTGGATTTTGCATTAGACCCCCACCCGATGTTTGCTGGAGCCTATCAGCGCAATCTGTTTGAAGGACTATCTTTTCAGATTGCTGATGGCGATCAGGAATTACTACCCGGTATAAAACTTTTTTTTGACTCCGGGACACAGCCCCGGGGGGCAGTCAGTTGCTGTTTCAACAAGCGCAGGGGTAGCGATCATAACAGGCTTCTGTTGTACCAACGATAATTTTCTGCCCCAAAAGAATCAGGCTTGGATGACGGATGTTATCCCAAAAGTAATTCCCCCTGGAATTCATACTGACATGTTACAAGCTTACGAGAGCACCTTAAGGATCAGAAACTTGGCTGATATCATCAGTCCGTTTTATGACCCGGTCATGGGCACAAAAAAGCAAATACCAGACGAAAAGGGATGCTGAAATTGCTTGAATCGAACAGTTAATATATAGGTCGGACGAGCTAAAATGTACAATCAGACAGAGAATACCGAGGGTATTATAATAGTAGACAGCGTGAATTATTTGGACGCGACGGCACGGGAACAGGTTGTAATTGCAAGTTCTCATGGGGGGATTTATGCAGCATACAAATCAGCAGATAGCGGTGCCCGGGCGGTAATCCTGAATGACGCAGGTGTAGGGTGTCAAGATGCTGGAATTGCCTGCCTCCAATATTGTGAAGAAATAGGAATGGCGGCGGCTGTTGTATCACACACTTCTGCACGAATTGGGGACGCTGCCGATATGTTTCAAAGGGGTATGATCAGCCACGCTAATCAAATGGCGAAGAATGTAAGGTGCATACCGGGAATGGAGGTTGCTCGCGCAGCCGCGTGCTTAAAAAAAGCGCCACTTCCGTTCGGTAAACCGCCAGCTTATGAGGAGACGCGTTTTGTGATCTCAGAGGGTCCCCCAAAGATTGTCTGTATCGATTCGGCATCCCTTGTGAAGAAAGAGGATGCCGGTCAAGTTGTCATCACCGGCTCACACGGTGGTCTCATCGGAGGCTGGAAAGAAAAAGCATTTAACGTACAGGCACTTATCGCGGTTTTTAACGATGCCGGGGTCGGCATTGACCAGGCGGGAATTGGTCGTTTAGACCCCCTCGACGAACGGGGCATTGCCGCCGCGACTGTGGCGCATACCAGTGGACGGATCGGCGATTCGCGCTCAACCTACTATGAAGGGGTCATTTCCTACGCCAATCAATTGGCGATTAAATTGGGAGCATCTCGCGGGGCAAAAGTGAGGGACTTTGTGGAGTGTGTATGTCAAAACGGTGCGTCCTAAACGACGAATTCATTCCGTGGCAAAAAGTGAAGAGTCCCCAAATAGTTTGAAGAAAGGTGGCAAAGATGAGCAAGCTATGTGGCTGCACAGCGAAAATACTGAGAGTAGATCTTTCTACAGGTAAACAATGGATAGAGACCCTGAACGATGGAATATTAAGGAAATGGGTAGGAGGTGTCGGATTCGGTGCAAAATACCTCTACGAGGAAGTTCCTCCCGGTATTGAATGGTCAAATCCTAAAAACCGGCTGATATGGTCGTCGGGTCCTTTGGCTGGAAGCGGTGTTTTTGGTGCGGGAACATTTAATGTTACAACGAAAGGACCAATGACTAATATTGCCGGATCATCACAGGCGAATGGCTTTTTTGGTGCCTATTTAAAGTTTTCCGGTTTTGACGGTATCGTCATCCAGGGGAAATCACCGAATCCGGTTTATCTCGTCATCCGCAACGGGGAATCACAGATTCAAGATGCACGACATCTTGCCGGTAAGGATGTCCAAAAGGTGGAGGACGATTTACGCGTAGAATTAGGGGTCAAAGAACACGATGTAAGCATATACGCGATCGGACCTGCCGGGGAGAATGGGGTCTTCTACTCTGTTATTGCAGGAGATCGGGGGCATGTGGCCGCGCACAACGGCATCGGTGCAGTCATGGGATCAAAGAACCTTAAGGCCGTAGTGGCATACCGAGGAGACCTCAATTTTGAAATTTCGGATCCGGTTGGATTGAAAGAAACGAATAGAGAACTGTATGAATATGCGAAAACATGGGGTCCTTTTCAGGAATTCGGAACTGCCGGAATCTTTTCAGCGGTTTATGAATCGGGTGCGTTACCGGTGAAGAATTTGACTGAACACTTTTTCCCCGAGCACGAGAAAATGAATGGTCAATACATAAGGAGTCATTTCAAGATTAAGGCGAAACCTTGTTACAATTGTCCCATCGCGCACGTGGTACAAGTCACTGTAACAGAAGGACCTTATAGCGGCATTGTAGGGGAGGAACCTGAATATGAGGCCTTGGCAGGATTCGGTCCTTTGATTGGAAATACGGATTTAGGGGCGGTTGTCATGTTGATCAGAGAAGTTGACCGCCTCGGCATGGACTGCAATGAGTCATCCTGGACTGCGGCTTGGACAATGGAGTGCTTTGAAAAAGGGGTGTTCACTGAGAAAGAAACAGAAGGTCTTTCTCTTAACTGGGGAAATGTCGAGGCAGTCAAAGCTTTGCTCAATCGGATCGCACGCAAAGA
This sequence comes from Desulfobacteraceae bacterium, assembly GCA_020349865.1. Next base: position 83,953 of record CP070700.1, on the reverse strand, counting down.
AGGCTATCTAGGAAATCTGTTGGCGGATGGAGTGATGAGGGCATCTAAGAAAATAGGAGGGAAAGCAGCCGATTGGGCTGTGTATACCCACAAAGGGGCGACACCCAGAGGTCATGACCATCGCGCAAGGTGGAGTGAACTATTTGATACGTGCCTGACAAATACCAGCACCATCGAGTCAACCTTCGGTGGAGTTAGGCCCGATATGGTTGATAAAGTGCCTCCAATTACCGATCCCTTTTCCCACGAGGAGGTCTCTTCCCTGAATGCCAATTTTAATGGAATTCGCCAGTTTGATGATTGTCTGGGAATCTGCCGATTAGCATCACCCCATCCGAAGATGGTCCTGAAGTGTTTCAATGCTGTAACGGGGTGGAACTGGTCCCTTGAAGACGCTTTCAATGTTGGCAGAAGGATTGTCAATCTTCTGAGGGTCTTCAATCTTGGACATGGTATGAGAGTTGAAGACGAAAGACCTTCTGCGCGCTACGGTTCTATTCCCACCAGCGGGCCAGCCAAAGGCAGAAACATTATGGAAAAATGGGACACTATGGTTAAGAACTACTGCGAGTCCATGGGTTGGGACCCCAAAACAGGAAAACCATTGCCTGAGACCTTGGAAAAATTGGGATTAGAAGATGCAATAAAAGACCTTCCGTAATCGATATAAAGGACTGGTTAAGAAACATTTTTGCGATTACAAAATGATATGGGGATATTTTGAATTTACCTAATGGATCCATTCACTCTTCAATTAAAAAATATCAGGGCTTGGGATTAGCAGAAGCAGCCCACCGAATCCTCAAAATGGTTTTTTGTAGACGTTGAAAATGTCGATTAAAAAATCTAATAGAAGGATTTTTTTGTATTCTTGAGATTGTAATATTCGATCAGTTACTGAAGCTGCCAGTCTTATATATCCCTCATCTCAGCTCTTAAGAGCATCTCATCTTCAGCAAAAGTTGAGATAAAGATAGGTATTTGAATCACCTTCTTCTTATCTGAGCCATACATTCTAAATCCTAGACTACAACATCTTCTGGGTGGATCTTCATGATGTAATTGGTAGCGAACTGAGAGATACTGCTATGCTGGTGGAGAAATAAAAAGGCAAAATATTCAAAGATTTGGTTTGTAATCTAGGCTGCTTTTTGTGGGAGTGCTTCAGCGTCTTTTGGCAAGTATCCTTCAATCTGAGAGGGTTGGGAAGACATACAATATATGGAAATCACACCCAGGTTGACGCAGGATTATACCTCGATTATACTTCATCCTCAAAAGAAGAAAATTCTTCCATTTATCCTTCAAGTTGACCTTTCTTTAGATCTGGAGGGCACCAAAAGTGAAATGCCCAAAATGCCAGTCTGAGAATCCCCAAGAAGCAAAGTTCTGTGGTAAGTGTGGCGCAAAGCTTTCCCTTGTCTGCACAAAATGTGGTTATGAGAACATTCCGGGGAATATTTTTTGTAACGAATGTGGCCATAATTTAACTCTTCCCTCAGCCCCACCGCCCAAAGACCTTTCCTTTGATGAGAAAATAGACAAAATCCAACGTTATCTTCCGAAAGGTCTCACTGATAAAATCCTGTCACAAAAAGATAAAATCGAGGGTGAACGCAAGCAGGTCACGGTGATGTTCTGTGACATGGAGGGGTTTACCACACTTTCCGAAAAGCTCGGCCCTGAACAAGCTTATTCGATCATGGATCAGGTTTATGAGATCCTCATCCATAAGGTCCACGACTATGAGGGCACGGTCAATGAGATGACCGGCGATGGGATCATGGCCCTTTTTGGAGCTCCAGTTGCTTTGGAGGATGCACCGCAACGGGCGATTCGATCAAGCCTTGCCATTCACCGGGAAATGGCAAAATTCAGTGACCAATTGAAGCAAGAAAAAAGACTTGTCCCGCCTGTTAAAATGCGAATCGGTATCCATACCGGACCGGTGGTAGTGGGTACCGTGGGCAACGATCTGCGAGTTGAGTTCAAGGCGGTTGGCGATACGGTAAATCTGGCCTCCAGAATGGAAGGACAGGCACAACCCGGAACAACCTATATTACAGAGGATACATTCAAACTCACAGAAGGATTATTTCGCTTCGAGGGTCTGGGCCAGAGGGTGATTAAAGGCAAGGAAGAGCCAGTCAACGTCTACCGCGCCATCGCCACCAGTACCATGAGGACGAAGTTTGACGTCAGCGCAGAGCGGGGACTGACGCGCTTGGCGGGTAGAGAGCGGGAGCTCGAGCTTCTGCTTGATGGGTTGGAGCGCTCTAAGGTGGGCAGAGGGCAGGCGTTTTCAATCATGGCTGAGGCCGGGATAGGCAAATCCAGACTCTTATATGAGTTCCGAAAGGCCATTGCCCACGAGGATGTCACTTTTATAGAGGGAAAATGTCTCTCGTACAGTAAGGATGTCCCTTATCATCTCCATATAGACTCACTGAAGGCCAACTTCGATATTCATGAAGGCGATGAGGATCCAGTGATCAGGGAAAAGGTCATACGCGGCCTGAAAATATTGAGAGTAGAAGAAGATTCGACCCTCCCTTATTTTTTAGAGCTTTTTTCGGTCAAAGACAGTGGTATCGACAAGATCCCCCTAAGCCCTGAGGCGAAAAAAAATCGAATCACGGCGGCATTTAAGCAGATCGCCCTAAAGGGCTCTGAGATCCGGCCGCTGATTCTGGCTTATGAAGATCTCCACTGGGTGGATAAGAGTTCAGAGGAGCTGTTGAAATATATTTTAGAGAGCATAGCGGGGGCAAGGGTTTTATTGATATTCACCTACCGGCCAGATTTTGTGCATACC
>CP070700.1:75691-81038 GCA_020349865.1 Desulfobacteraceae bacterium | reverse complement strand
TCCCTGATCCCGGAATCTTTAAGGGCCTTAGGGCTCGTACCTGAAGCCAGATATGCCTGGACATCCAGATTACCGGAAATCCGCTCTATTTTTTTGGTATCCTTGTCAATGAGGACCACATCATGGCTTTCCTCAGAGAGTTTCTGGGCAATGTTAAATCCCACTTCGCCTGCACCGACAATGATGATTTTCATTAACGTCTCCTTTAGAAAGGAAATTGCCGATAGAAATCACTTGGCAAAACGAGCGCATATGCTGTCCTATTTAGTGCCCGACCGAAACCTGTTATTTTTCCCAATCTCTGCGCCTGCCCCGTGAAATGCGCAGCCTATTTCTCTGGGATCAGGCTCAGATTTTAATCCTCAAAATACTAACGTGTATTCCTGCGGTTAAAATCCTCGCCTTCCTTGACCTTGAGCAAAATTGAACGTTTTTCAAAAATCTCATTTAGACAATAACGCATTTGTGTTCTGGCGTATTGCTTGGAGCGGGAAACGGGACTTGAACCCGCGACAATCACGTTGGCAACGTGAGGCTCTACCAACTGAGCTATTCCCGCCCGTTTTAAAAATATTTTACACCACAAATGTACTTTGTCAACAAAAAATCCCCTTGTCAGCGTGTATGATTATTTGGTCATAGTATTGTAGTTATGATAGTAATGCATCACCTTTTTCACAAATCGCTCTGTCTCAGGTATGGGGGGGACCCCGTTGTGGGTCTCCACTCTTTCCGGCCCGGAATTATATGCGGCCAATGCGAGCCTTGTGTCGTTTTTAAAACGTTTTAATAGAATGCTCAAATATCGCGTGCCACCGAAAATATTCTCTTCCGGATCAAACGGGTTCCCCACGGCCATGGCGTCCGATGTCTCAGGCATCAATTGCATCAATCCTTGTGCCCCTTTCTGAGATACGGCCCGATGGTCAAAATCCGATTCGGCCTTGATAACCGCCTTGACCAAAGAAACATCCACCCCAAACCGTCTTGAAGCCTGACTAATAATTCCCCCATATTCTTTGATAAACGCCGAGGCTGTCTTACGGGGAGTCTTGATATAAAGTTTATACTGGACGTCGGTTTGAACATTGGTGAAATGCCATACTCCATCTTTGTCCACATAACGGTATATATCTGCGGACACCGGAATGCAGAAAAAAAGTGAAAGGGCCAGACCCGCAACTGCAGCCCGTATCACCCTTAATGCAAGCATATCTATCCCTGCTTCTTCCAATCGGCGAGGAATTTTTCCAGACCTATATCTGTCAAAGGATGCTTCGTCAACTGCTGAATAACCTTAAAGGGTATGGTCGCAATGTCTGCACCCATGAGGGCCGCATCAAGTACGTGTAGGGGATTTCGAACACTGGCTACAATCACTTCAGTTTCAAAGCCGTAATTGTCATAGATTGTGACAATATCTTCCACTAAATCCATGCCCCTGTGGTTTATATCATCTAATCTCCCCACAAAGGGACTGATATACGCAGCCCCTGCCTTTGCAGCCATCAATGCCTGAATCGCGGAAAAACAAAGGGTAACATTGGTCTTGATCCCCTCCAGGGCCAAAATCTTGACCGCCTTTAGGCCCTCTTCTAACATCGGTATTTTGACAACAATATTATCAGCCATTTTGACCAGATCCCTGGCCTCCTTGACCATCCCTTCTGCGTCAACGCTGACCACCTCAGCATTGACCGGCCCATCGACAATATCGCATATTTCTTTTATAAGCCCATTGAACTCTCGCCCCTCTTTGGCAACCAGACTCGGATTGGTGGTCACGCCATCAACCATGCCCAACTCGTTTGCCTTTATAATCTCTTCTATATTGGCCGTATCAATGAAAAATTTCATAATTCCTCCTTTGAATTTTCTCTGTGGAACTTATGAGCACACTCATCGCTGCAAAAAAAATATTCCTTCCCATCTATGACCTTTCTTTTGGCATCCCTTAGAGGTATATATGTATTACAGAAGGGATCCTTTACCATCTCGTCAATGACCCCGCCTCTTTCGGTATTTTTTATTTTTTGGCCGGAACCGAAAAATCCCCGCAGAATACGATAGAGTAAATAAGCCAGGATTGCGAAAATTATTAGCCGCATTTACGCAACTCCCATGGGAACCACGGTCTGGGCTTTTTTTGGAACACCCGCGAGCAACTCAACCATGGTTTTGCCCAGCACAGGATGAACCACATCCGGGGCCAAAGAAACCATTGGCACCAGAACAAATCTTCTCAGATGCATCAGCGGGTGGGGGACCTTAAGTCCTTTTTCAGAAATCACCTCTTCTCCAAAGAGGAGAATATCAAGGTCAATTATCCGTGAATCCCACTTTCTTTTTCTTTCCCTTCCCATGCCCGTCTCAATGGCCAGGAGGCTCTGCAGTAAATGCTGTGCTGAAACATCAACTAACAATGAAAATACACCGTTAACATACCAGTCTTGGACCTTTACACCCACAGGCTCTGTCCGGAAAAAATGGGACTTAGCTTTTACTTTGCAACCTGGGATTTCGTTAGCATGGTCAATGGCTTTTAGACAATTGTCCAATTTGTCCCCAAGGTTCGAACCGACCCCGATATAAGATATCTTTGTCATTGGTGAAAAGGCCCTTTGCCACTTAGAGGTTCATCACCTTTAATCTCTGTGCGGCTTCCAAAAGCCTTTCCCTTTTCTGGGTGAGTGCGATGCGGAAATAACCTTCCCCGGATTCTCCGAAGCCATTGCCGGGTGTCACCACCAAGCCAGCATCCTCCAGCAGCCTTGCCGTCAATTCCGCAGATGAATATCCGTCGGGGACCTTCACCCACAGATAGAACGTTGCTTTGGGTAAGTCCACCTCAAAACCAGCATCCTTGAGCCCCTTTACCATAAGATCTCTGCGCCTCTGATACACCTGAACCATTTCCATAACGCAGAACTGGTCTCCCCTGATGGCCTCTATGCCGGCCATCTGAACGGCCTGAAAGACACCAGAGTCAATATTGCTCTTGATCGCGCCAAGTCCATCTATTGCCTCTCGGTTTCCTACAGCAAAGCCGATTCGCCAGCCGGTCATATTATAGGTCTTTGAAAGGGAATGGAATTCAATCCCCACCTCCTTGGCTCCTTCCGCGGCCAGAAAGCTGGAAGGGCGATATCCATCAAACGCCATCTCAGTATAAGCTGCATCATGACATACCAGGATATTATGAGCTCTTGCAAAATCCACGACTTTTCTGAAAAATTCCAGATCGGCAACCGCTGAAGTGGGATTATTTGGATAGTTGATGAACATGATTCGACCCCGGAAAGCAATTTCATCGGGAATTGCATCAAGATCCGGCAAGAAGCCATGCTCCCTCAAAAGCGGCATAAAAAAGGATTTTCCACCGGCAAACATAGTGGCAATATGATAAACAGGATACGCCGGTTCGGGGACCAGAGCCACATCACCCGGATTGATAAAGGCCAGTGGAAAATGCGCAATTCCCTCTTTGCTCCCTATAAGAGAAACGACCTCTGCATCGGGGTCGAGCTCAACCCCGAACCTTTCCTGGTACCACTGTGCCACGGCTTCCTTGAAATCGCCCATTCCTGAATAGGCAGGGTATCTGTGGGTCGCCGGGTTCTCAGCAGCACTTTTGAGCGCCTCAATAATATGGGGAGGGGTTGGGAGATCTGGATCTCCTATACCCAGGTCAATGATATCAACTCCCTGTGCCCTGAATGCGGCCTTTTTTCGATCAATCTCTTTAAAAAGATACGGGGGCAGTTTTTTAAGTCTTTCCGCCTTTTCGAAAATATTCATTCCAACCTCATATTTTAAGGGTCTAAAGTGAGCTAAATTGATCTAAAGTGTCTAAAGTTAAAGCAGTAAAAAAATTATTATTATATTTTAATCCTAACTTTAGCTCACTTCACTTAAGTCCCAGAACATCCTGCATATCATAAAGTCCATCCGGCTGGTTCACCACCCATAAGGCGGCCCTAACGGCCCCTCGGGCAAAATTATCCCGGTTGTGGGCACGGTGTGTCAGTTCCAGTCTTTCACCGATACCTCCAAACATTACTGTATGCTCGCCGGTAATATCACCCGCGCGCCAGGTCTGTATGCCGATTTCTTCATCGGTCCTTTCTCCGATAATTCCTCTCCGCTCGTACACCCCTACTGTATCAAGATCCCAATCTGCACTCCCAGCCAATATTTGAGCAAGATGCATGGCGGTCCCGCTTGGTGCGTCCTTTTTAAGCCTGTGATGGGCCTCAAGGATCTCCATATCATAATCCCTGCCAAGTATTAGTGCCATGTCTCTTGCAATTTTGAACATAACATTAACACCAACACTCATGTTCGGGGCCATGACACACTTGATCTTCCTGGCAAGGGTTTCGACTTCTTTTTGGGTATCACCGGTAATCCCCGTAGTGCCAATCACCATAGCAATCCCCTGAGACGCGGCCATTCGGATGTTTTCCAGAGTTGCTTGAGGTGCGGTAAAATCAATTAACACATCTCCTTGTTGAATCACGTCTTGAACAGAACCTGCGATTTGGACACCCAATTCCCCAAGCCCTGACCCTTGACCGGCATCCTCATTGACACTGGGATGATCTGCGAGTTCAAATGCTCCAGTTAAAGTAATGTCCGGGTTCTTATGGATCATTGAAATGATCCGCCTTCCCATGCGGCCGGCAGCACCTGCTACAATGGCTTTTATCATGTTCGTTTCTCCATTAAAACAATGCCTGCTAAAGCAGATAGATTTCTGCAAGTAATCACATGGTAGCAAAATCTTGGCTATCACACAGGATCTTCAGGTTTTTTCTGAGTGACTGACGGAATCGAAGAAAAGACCTCAAGACCCTGTCAACCCGTGATCAGTTATAGAATTCTTATACGACTGAAAATCAAAGTTTTTAGCCCGGTGAACAAAAACACTCACCTCTGTTGGCTGTCATATTTTGTACTTATTTAATTAAAGGAGGCCATATTCCTTAAGCGCTCCTTTTAGCTTTTCCAGATTTGCGGGCGCCATGGGGGCAAGCGGCAACCTCATTTCATCCTGGACTTTTCCCATGAGGGCCAGGGAAGTCTTCACGGGAATCGGGTTGGTCTCATAAAACATGGCCTGGCACAAAGGAAAGAGCTTATAAAAAAGTGCTTTCGCCTTTTTACTGTCTCCTTCTTCCCAGGCATTCACCATGTCGGCCGTATCACGGGGAACAATATTTGCTACCACAGAAACAACCCCCTTTCCCCCAATAGAAAGAACCGGCAGTGTCACATTGTCATCACCGGAAAGCAGGGTGATATTGTCCCCTGCGAGGTTGACGATCTCGGCCATCTGGCTGAGACT
>CP070700.1:69567-75591 GCA_020349865.1 Desulfobacteraceae bacterium | reverse complement strand
CTGCTAAGAACAGATATCCTATGCGCTGCGTTCAAACAGCCCAGTTCAGCTATATTTTCAATTTCTGGCCAGACGACCAAACAAAAATGACCATGGATTCAACAAGTGGATTGAGCTTCAAAGCTATGCAGAAAGCCGCGCAGAAAGATAGGGAGATAGAATCGCGTGTCAGGCTTTTCTCCTATCGGATTCCCGAAGAGTTCTATAACTTGGATCAGGATCCGGATGCTCTGGAAAATCTTATCCAAAATCCCCGGTTTTCGGATGAAATTGAGGTTTTTCGCAAAAGGCTTGAAGCGTACATGGCCGAGGCTGGCGACCCTGCACTTGAAGCCTTCCGCCACCGGGAGGATCCAGACGAAATCGCACGATTCATGCAGGAACAGAGAAAAAAATCAGGGAAAAGGTAGAAGTCACAGGTTCAAATCCTGTATCGCCCACCATAATCCCGCCTTTTCGAAATTTTTCCTATTTTTCAGGAATCTTTATCGCTCTTCTGGGCTTGTTCGATTTAAACGTTATTGCGCTTCTTGTGGTGATGATTCTGTTTATGTTTGCCCCGGTTTTTTATAGATTCAAGGTTTGGGCAAAATCCTTTGGAGCTGAGGAGATTCCACTCGAATAAGCTGCGCAATACTGATCTTGCCGGGCACTTTCCACCTCAAATCAAAACTGTGACCAGCGTCCACACATGGAATAAACATTCCTATTAAAAACATCCCGCTTCCACAAAATTCGATCTTTTTCGACTAATAAAGCCTCCTCAACTTGAAATACAGTTATACGGAGAAGGCAATTTTGAGAAAGAACTGATTTTTATTCGTCAAATATGGTGAAAAATAAAATCACGTTTTATCGAGAGGTGATTAATATATTGATGTCTTGACATCTTTTGTAAATATGCTATGATGTCTCTATGAGAACAACATTGACTCTTGATGAAGATGTGGCACAAAGAACAAAAAAATTGGCTGCAAAACTGAAAAAACCTTTTAAGGTTGTTCTGAATGAAGCACTGCGAAAGGGGTTGGATCAGGTTGAAGAGCCTCAGAAACGCCAAAGCTACCGTACCACTCCGCATGCAATGGGCCTTCGAGAAGGTCTGAGCATTGACAACATTCAGGAACTGCTTGCTCAAGTCGAAGGCGAGGACAGGCGATGATTCTTGTCGATACAAATATCCTGATCTATGCGGAAGATAAGCTTAGCCCACTCCATGGAGAAGCCCGGCAATGGTGGGATACACAATTATCCGGAGAATCTCCCGTATGTCTGTGTTGGTCGATTCTAACTTCGTTCATCCGGATAAGCACAAACAGGCAGATATTTTTGAAGCCATTGACCATGAAACAAGCAATCACTCGGCTACAAAGTTGGATCGACCAGCCTTGTGTCCGTCTCATTAATCCCACGGAAACTCATTGGCAGATATTCCAAAGTATGCTCCTTGATGGCCAGGCCAAAGCCAATCTTGTCGTGGATGCTCACTTAGCTGCGCTTGCGATTGAATATGGTTGTACATTGTATTCGACTGATTCAGATTTCAGCCGTTTTCCTAAGCTAAAATGGAAAAATCCCCTCAAAGCAAAGAAATAATTTCTAGGAGCTAGGGAAGGATGGGGATCTGGGATGCAAAGGCTTCGACTTTCTTCTGCCAGCCTTCTTCCAGCGGCCCCTTGATGCCTGTCACCTGGATCTTGCCCTCGGCAACCTTGACCAGGCCCTTTTCCTCAAGGATTTCGTTCATGAACGGGATGACGCGCTGCCACTTGGCCATCTCCTCTTCAGTGGGCATGCGTCCGGTCTTCTTGTCCGGTTGAGGCGCGGCCTCTGTGATCAGGAGAGCGTACTTCGTTCCCGATGGCAACCTGGCCTTCTTCAGGAAACGCCGCATGCATCCTCTGGGCTTGCCCATGCGCCCTGGTGAGCTGAACAGGTACAGGTCGGCCGGCGGCATCTCCTTTGGCCCCGTATCCTGGATGTGATGGACGTTGACAGTGATCCCCTTGGCGGCCATCTGTTTCTTGAACTCCTCTGCAACCATGGCTCCATTTCCATACTTCGATGCATGAAAATATTCGATCATCATGGCGAATCCTCCTATTCTATCGACAATTTATTTCGCAGCAAGCTCGGAGCCGCTGTGCCTTGAGTCGCAAACAACAATAGTTCTTACCATAGAAGCGGAAATCCCTTCAACTCTAAAGGAATTTGCTTTTTGCCTGCGCCTGTTTACGTCTGCGCTGTTGCCTCGATAATTCCATCCAACCATATTGAAGAAGTTCAAATCCTGTGCCGCCCACTATTTTCTTTTCAATAACTTTCGGAATATCTTTATTCTGTCCAAAAAAAGTACTTTTAAGAAAATTAATCTGCTTTCTTGATAATGATAACCTGGCCTGCATCTGTATCAAAGGAATAGGTGAAATATGTGTGGTCCTGGCTGGCCATGGGTTCAGCACCTTTTATCTCAAGCGGCCAGGCCGAACGGATGCGGCAGGGCCCGCCTATTTTTGAAAGTATTTTTGCTTCGGACAGAGTGCCATTTTCCCAAATGATTTCCACTTCGAAGTTCCCCCTAGCCTTCAGGCCTTTAGTCCGGCCATCCTTCCAGTCGGACGGAAGGGCCGGAAGCAGATGGATGGCCCCGTCGTGACTTTGAAGCAACATCTCGGCCATGCCGGCTGTGCCGCCAAAGTTTCCATCAATCTGAAAAGGAGGATGGGCGCAAAAGAGGTTGATATAGGTCCCCCCACCTCTACTATAGCCTTTGCCCTGGCGTTTTTTTCCCTGCTCAACGAGGCGTAGCAGGTTGCGCAGAATCTTGTATGCCCTATCGCCATCCAGAAGACGTGCCCAAGAGCATATTTTCCAGGCCGTGCTCCAACCTGTGCTTTCATCGCCCCTAAGATTGAGCGTTTGCCGGCAGGCGTTGGCCAGATCTTTGTCGGACAGCGGCGAAATCTGATTGCCCGGATACAATCCCCAAAGGTGGGAGAAATGACGGTGGTGCGGATCCTGTTCCTTGAAATCCCTGTACCACTCTTGCAGCTGGCCTTGTGAGCCGATCTGCAGGGGATAAAGACGGGCTTTCGCCTTCTCCAGTTTATCCGCCATCTCCCGGTCAATATCTAGCAGATCTATAGCGCTTATCATGTTGGAAAACAGATCATGGATGAGCATCATATCCATGGTGGGGGCAAGCGAGGTGGAACAGTTTATCCCTTCGTCATTAACAAACAGGTTTTCCGGTGATGTGGAAGGGGCAGTGACCAGATAGCCGCTGGCCGGGTCCTCCACCAGAATCTCCAGGCAGAACTCCGCCGCCCCTTTCATGAGGGGATAGGCAGTCTCCCGGAGGAATTCCCTGTCACCTGTGAAGAGATGGTGCTGCCAGAGATGCTGACACACCCAGGGACCGGCCATATACCAGATGGACCAGACCGGATGCCCTTCGCCCAGGTTGCCGACCATGTCGGAGTGGCCCCATAGGTCCGAGTTGTGCCCTCCGCACCAACCTCCTGCATCGAATGTCTTTTTGGCTGTAAAAGCCCCGTTGGCGGCCACCGCCTTGACCAGACTGAAAAAGGGATCATGTAGATCCGAAAGATTAGTCACCTCGGCCGGCCAGTAGTTCATTTCCACATTGATGTTCATGGTGTAGTTGGAGCTCCAGGGCGGGCGCATCAGATCGTTCCAGATTCCCTGGAGGTTGGCCGCCACTCCACCGGGACGGGAGGAGGAGATCAGTAAATAACGACCGAACTGGAAATACAGAGCTTCAAGACTTTGGTCTTCAGCTCCTTCAGCATATTCTTTCAGCCTAACGTCGGTCGGGATTCCATTCCGGTCAGTGCCTTCAAGATTCAGCTCTACCCGGTCAAAATAAGTTTTGTAATCGCGTATATGATTCTGCTTCAAAGACTTATAGCTTTTAGAGAAGGCTTCATCCAGATATCTAGATGCCAGAGTTACTTCGTCCTTTCCCTCTAAATCCGGATCCTTGTCAAAACCATTGAAGCTGGTCGCTACTGAAATGAGAAGCATGAATTCAGATGCGTCACTGAACCCGATGCTTCTTTCCTCATGTTTGATCTTTCCATCCTTGCTACTCATCCTGGCGATGACTTGGAAACGCATCCCTTTTTGGCCCTTTTTGTTCTCGTAGAGGATCGGTTTCCAGCCTTCTTCCTTAGCATACCTGTTGCTGTCGAAATAGTCCGGATCCGCATGTGCTGGCGCCCGGCCCTGCATCACAAGATCTGTGCCCGTGGTGGAAAGGGTATTCAAAAGCTGGCTGGTCAGCTCAATCCGGCCGTTCAGGCGTTTCTGACCCTCGGCAGTCATGTGGACCACGATAACCTCATCGGGTGCCGAGGCAAACACCTCCCTACTGTAGGCTGTGGCGCCGCTTGTGAATTGTGTCATGGAGACGGCATTGGATATATTCAGTTCCCGCCTGTAGTTTTCTACCTCGTTTATCCCGTCAAAATGGATATAGAGGTCTCCCAATGGTGCATAGGATTGCGTGAACTTTCCCTGGAGCTTTCGGCTCAGCTCATCGGACCTAACATAATCTCCCTCAAAAAGCGCCTCCCTTATAGCAGGCAGGTGCTTGTATGCCTCCGGATTGATATCATTGGTTTCTGGCCGACCCGCCCAGAGGCTTTCCTCATTGAGGCTGATCCGTTCTGTGGAGATCCCTCCAAACACCATGCCTCCCAGCCGTCCGCTGCCTATAGGCAGGGCCTCCCCCCAGATATCTGTGGGCTGTCTGTACCAAAGCCTGAGTGAATTTGAATTCCTCCCGGTTTGTAAAAAACAGGATGATATTAAAGAGACAGCCAGTAACAGAAGCATTGCTTTGTGTTTTCTCATAACTAAAGAATATTGTAACGAGGTTAAAGAATCAATGTTTGTGCCTTTGACACCTCGTAGAAGTCACAGGTTCAAATCCTGTATCGCCCACCACTTTGCTTTTCAATAACCTGATCATTCAAACAAATCATTTTTTTTAATTTTTGAGGTGTCTCTCGAAAAATTCGATCATTTTTCTGAAAGCAAACAGGGTCTGGTACGAAGGGCCCATGTCCCAAGCGTGGGAGGCATCTGGTAAGACCACGAGCTCGAAATCCTTTCCCTCTTTGATCATTTTTTTTGCGAGACTCACCGAATCCATAAAAAGCACGACTGTGTCTCTGATTCCATGGATGATCATGGCCGGTTCTTCTAATCCCTGTGACCAGAAATACGCGGAAGAATTCTGGTAAGCCTCTTTATCATCTGTGGACTTCATGACTTCCATCTGGCCCGGAAAAGCGTGGTGGACGTTGGTGGCCGGAGCTCCTGCGATCCCGCAGGTAAAAAGTCCTGGATTCTTAAATAAGCACATCAAAGTCAGAAGCCCGCCGTAACTGGATCCCCAGATTCCGATTTTGTCCTCATCGACATAGGGCAGCGATTTTAAATAAAAGGCTGCCGCGGCGATATCTTTTATATCGACTGTGCCGTATCCCTTCAACATATCTTCCCGGAATTTTCGTCCGTATCCGAGGCTTCCCCTGAAATCCAGGTTCAAAAGAATATAATTCTTCACTTGAACCAGATACTGATCCAGCCCCCAGGTCGGATGCGCATCACGGCCTCCCCACTGGTTTAGAACTGAATTGGAGTAAACTGAACCGATAATGGCCGGGTATTTTTTCCCTGGGTCGAAATTGGGAGGAATCATCATCTTGGCTCTTATTTTGATGCCCTTCTCTCCTCCCGGGATATCCAGATACTGCGTTTTCACCCATGAGAATTTCTTAAACTCAGGAAGAGGTGATTCGGTTATTCTGTGCAGTTTTTTGTCCCTGATATGATAGAGGTCAAAAGGCGTCATGTCGTCCGAAAAAAGGGCACAGAAGTTTTTCCCTGATTTTGAAAAAAAGGGTCTATAGACTCCATCCCTGCTGACGACTCTTTGTATGTTTCCGCTTTTCAGATGAACCTTGTACAGCACTCTGTTCTCAGGGCGTGTTG
>CP070700.1:66095-69467 GCA_020349865.1 Desulfobacteraceae bacterium | reverse complement strand
GGTCAAATCCACGCCTGACTCATGTTTGCTATGGTATAAGAATGGATGATGTCCAGGCCCCTGAGCATACACTATCCAGATGCATGGTATCATGTGAGGTATGCAGAAATTAGGGAGTGCAAGGGTTGCACTGTATAGATCAAGAAGGGGCCTCTCAAATGAACCGAGGCATGTTGCGATTTATCTGCTAAGGACTCTTCGAGGCGACAATTTGGAGGAGATAGGCCGGGATTTCAATATCAGCCAATTTAGTTCGTTCAGCGGTGTCGTAGAAAGAATGAGGAGGAAGATATCCCAGAATGGATAATTGAGAAAACGGGTCGAGGAAATTAAAACTGCGATACGCATGAGTCAAGCGTAGACCCCTTTTGGTTATTTATTCAGGATCCGGCCGCTTCCACTGGTAGGGCAGTTCCTGAATCGTGCCCGGTTCGGTCATGGTCTTCAAGGCGTCCAGGGCATCGAGAATAATGCGCCTCTGGCGTTTCACGTTGCCCGGTTCACCGAACATACTGCCCCGCGCAAATTTTACAAGCAGGGCCCGGGGCGGTTTGATGTGGGCCATGCGGTCGGTCGCGTTGCCCATGGAGATGGTGGGAATACCCGCTTCCTCTGCCATCCGTTGAATCAGACCCACGGTCTGATGACACTTGGGTCAGACCGGCACCAGGAAGAGGACGTCGACCCCTTCGGCCTGGATCCGGGAAACGAATTTTGGAACCGTCTCCGTGACCAGGGTCACCACGTCGTTGACATAGCTGAAGCTGTAGTGCGTCTTCGCCACCTTGCCGATGATATTTCCCTTTTCCAGTTCGATGAAACGCTGGATGGGAAAGATAATGTTGATGTCCTGCTCCGCTAGGCTATGGTCGTAATGTGCGTGTGCAATAGCGAGGTCTTCCTGATGGACGGTTTTGGGGATCTCCCGAAAGGAGGTGTCGCCGTGGATTGACACGGTGTCGAAGGGCGGCTGGTGCTCCTTGAGATAGAATCCGCCGCTGGTGACCAGTGCGAAGGTCTGCACAGAGGGCTGACCCTTGTAAGGCGTCCAGGGTACGCCATCTGAGACGATGAACGGATATTTCTTTATAATCTTCTTCATGTTGCCTGCCTGATAATCCGGCAGACTTTCTTCTACCCATTTCTCGTAAGCGGGTTTGAACTTTTCAAAATCGATCGGCATCGGCTTTCCTTTTTTCATTTAGTGCACGTACTGATGGGGAAGATGTCTCAACAAGTGTGAGGATACTACATATACTTTTGGGAAAAAGCAATCACTTAAACGCAAGCCCTTTCTGTCATGGTTTATGTGATCGGGGTCACATCTTGGATTGTCAGAAGTGAAGAAACATATTTAAAGCGTTTTGGAACCGACGCCCCCTTTTACGTCCCCTTTTACTTTTATGAAAGATCATCGTTCGTCTTTTCTTAAGGCCAAAACGATTTGACCCCATCCGTTAAAACCTGGTAATCTTTTAGTTGAAAAAGCAATTCTTTTTCAGAATTCGATAGCAACAATGAACGATGCAGCGCGGCAAGGTATCATTAACGAGGCCTTCTAAAAGAAGAGGAACATCATGAAAGAAGCGTCGAGTTGCTCAACACGTGTAAAGAGGAACAAACCAATAATGGGTATCAGCAGGAGGGAGTTTTTGAAGTATTCCGGTGTTGCCGGTGGTACCTTATTGTTGGGTATACAGGGAGGTTTGACTATGGCTAATCCTAAGAGTCGTGTGGCATTATTGAGAACCGAGGATCGAAAATCTGGTGTTACATCGTCAATAAAGGCCCTCAATATTAACCCGGTAAAGAACAAAGATGTCCTGATAAAACCCAACTTCAATACTGCCGACCACGTTCCCGGATCCACCCATAACGATACCTTGATAGCGCTTGTGGAAGAGGTTTGGGGAATGGGCGCAAAATCTGTCAACCTTGGCGAAAGAAGCTATCCACCTACGAAAGAGGTAATGAAGCAAAAGGGTGTGATTGCGCCCATGGAAAAGCTTGATGTCAAGATCATCAGCTTTGATGACCTGGAGGACAGGGATTGGGTTGAGGTCAAGCCCCAGGATAGCCATTGGCGGGAAGGATTTCGAATTGCACGCCCTTTCCTTGAAGCAGAATGCCTTGTTTCCACTTGCTGCCTCAAGACTCACCAATACGGTGGGATTTTCACCATGTCACTGAAGCTCCATGTTGGAGTGGTTCCTACATCCAGACATGGCTATAACTACATGAGGGAGCTGCATGGCTCACCCCATCAGCGAAAGATGATCGCAGAAATAAATGCACCTTTTAAACCAGATCTGATTGTATTGGACGGAATTGATGCCTTTGTTGATGGTGGACCGATGAATGGCAAGCGGGCCAAAGGGAATGTATTTCTTGCGTCTACTGATCGCGTAGCAATCGACGCCGTGGGAGTAGCTGTTTTGAAGTCGCTGGGCAGTAATGATCAAATCATGAAGCCGAAGATCTTTCAACAGGAACAGATTGCCAGGGCGGTTGAACTTGGCTTGGGAGCTTCGTCACCCTTAGGAATCGATTTATTCCCGGCTGACGATCAAAGCCGTGATTATCGCAATCGCATCGCAGAGGTATTAAAAAAAGGCTAGTTTCAAAGTCTGATCGATTGAACGTCTTCAGATTTTCGCACTTTGCTCCCGTTGTTAAGGCGCCGAGAAGCAACGATTGCAGAAAAAATGCTTGAATGAATTCTGATTCAGCTAGAGTAACAAGGCAAGAATCTTATGGGAATGGCAGGTCGCCAAAAGTAGTGGGGAAAAAGTACGTTGTGAAAGCGCCGGGATAAACCGGACTGGGAGGAGGACGTTATTGACAATGTTGACTTAATGGAGTGCGGGACATCCTAAATAACTAAATAAACGAACATAGCCAGCATCAATGTATCTGTATTGCGACTCGAAGTCGCATATTTTGCATGATAACATTATAAATCGCATGTTATCCATAAAATTGTTGACCGCAATATCCAAGGTAAAAACTATATAATCACTGGCTATGCTTTTAAAGTGCTAACAGGAAGTAAAATATGAAAAATGTTTTTATATCCTATCTTTATCAAGACGAAATTGTTGTGGAAGGCTTTATTGCTGATTTGAAATCGCATGGTGTAGAAGTCTGGACAGATAGAAATAATATTGAACCAGGGAAAAGATGGAAAACAGCAAGATAAATATGAAGGGAGGGATTTTAAAAATAGAATTAGAAAATAATTGAGTTCCTCCAGGCTATCTTGCCAACTGAAGGAACTCATTTCCCAAATGATTATTTAGAATACACTATCTGGGTTGTAATGTCTGCAAACATTGTCTTTTGTGATGATCGGTGACGGCAAAACCGTTTTCT
>CP070700.1:61366-65995 GCA_020349865.1 Desulfobacteraceae bacterium | reverse complement strand
TCTTCCAGGGCAATAGGAGCACCGAAAAGGGCCACAATGCCGTCACCGGTCATCTCATTGACTATACCCTCATAATCATGCACCTTGCGAATGAGGAGCTCATAAATCTGGTCCACAATATCATAGGCTTCCTCAGGTCCAAGTCTTTCAGTGAGAGGAGTAAAACCCTCCATGTCGCAAAACACTACCGTGACCTGCTTGCGCTCACCCTCGATTTTATCCCTTTGTGACAGGATTTTCTCAGTGAGGCCCTTGGGTAGATATCGTTGAATCTTGTCTATTTTTTCATCAAAGGAGAGTTCTTTAGGGGTTGGCATTGATGGAAGGGCTAAGTTGTGGCCACACTCACCGCAAAATTTATCGGCTGGAAGGATTTCGGCGTTACACTGAGGGCAGGCTAAAGCAAGCTTTGCCCCACATTCACGACAAAATTTTTTCCCCTCAGGATTCGGATGCTGGCATTTGGGGCACTTCATTTTTGGATGCCTCTGAAATGCATTTATTTGAGAAAAAGGGTGACTTAGTCCAAGCGGTTAAACTTCAGACTCCTAACAGAGCAGCCACGTTCCGCTAGGAGATGGGCGGGCCCATTTTGAGTGGTATCTCCATGATGCAACCTCTATCCCGACTTAGAGGTTAACGGATGGATGGAAAATCTTAGTTAAAACAACAAAGAAAGGTTCTAAAGTCAAGGAAAAAGGCCTTTTTGGAGTGGTAGATGCTATTACGATGAGAGTTTCGATTTCTAGTTGTAAGCTTTAAAAACGCCAGATTGTAGACTACCCAAATAAGTCATAACCTGCAGGCACTCACCTCGATCGTTTTTCAGATCAGCCTCCTTGATTAGCAGCTACTTATCGTAAGCTGGAATCTTGGGAAGTGCGATTTATGCAAGATTACTGGAGGTAAGCTTGAAAAGGCTGGGATGCCAGAATCATAACAGTAAGTGCAACTGCATCCTACGGAATTGGGGGTTTGGATATCACAGGTCTTGATGGCCTCAAAGTCCTACAGATATGTTGGAGATAGTGCAGGTTGGTGCTAAACATATCGAAACCACAATATCTGGTATAGCGAGCATATTAAGAAACTTGCCGGTTGGAATTGTAGAGGAACTCGGGACCTTCGAATGTTGTACTTAGGATAACCATCCTTGTATCAGATTTGCTTTTTATCTATCACCTGTCGAATCAACGACGACAGGTTAAAAAAGAGAAACCCCCGGCAAAACCGGGGGATCCGTTTAAAGTGGCCAGTAAGAATGTCTGAATTGACGTTTCCCAATTTTAAAACAATTTATGTTGCTCTCAATTCTTGAAGTAACCTTGGGGTATTGGGGTTTAAGGCAAAAAACATTTTTGAAGGTTTGTTTCCGCCTGCGAGCCTCTCTTTGCTGATAGCGCGCTGGAAGACCGCTTCTTACTTATACCGCTATTGTTCCGGACACGAGCGCAGCTCAATCGTGGCATCATCCACAGTGATTTTGCAGGCCTTGAGTATGATTGTACTATCAGAACAGAGATACTCTTAAACATCAATGCTCATATCAATACCCCCCCACGATAGAGATGTTATATCGGTTGGCCTGCTCTATGGTTTCCCACCAGATTATTCCGGACCGCGTCCGCGCAAATAGATAGTAGTGTAATCGACTATCAGATAACAGGCCACGTATTTACCATCTGGGCTCTCGAAGTAAGTGACTACAACGTCCATGCCTTCGAGGTCAAGCCATGCCGGAATACCGTAGATAATAGTGCCATCAACGTCGATTGCATCCAATCCATCAACCATGGTGGCCACCCCTTCCACGGTTTCGCTGCAACTTGGAATTGGGCCACTTGGGCCTCTTTCTGCCCAAACAGCCTGCACCGCAACGAAGCTCATCACAATTGCCAAGATCACAAACAATTTATTGATAGGACTCTTCATGGTTATCCTCCATTAGTTATAGGTTTTTCTGATTATGTTGACCGGCTAATCATCCCTCCTCTCCTTGTTTTTTTTGAATATAAACTTATAAATGAAGGTTACAATTTTATTGCATAAAAAATTACAAGAGCGGGTTTAAGCCCCTTTCAGTTGACTTCCATCGGTGCTGTGGACCACTTATTTGATGGCCTCCTCGCCCGAGTTTAACAGTTTTAGCGAAACGAACCCTTGAACCCGTAAATATAATCAAGCAAAGAGCGATGTAAGTTTGATGAAATCCCTATTTGATCCAGTGATAGGTTAAAAGATTTAGTTAAATATTATAGGGTCCAAATCTGAAAGTAAATCAGAGAAAACCCAATTTTTTTGTAGGATTTTTAGCTCTTTCACTGTCGGTGTTTGTCCTACAAGGGATCGAGGGCAAGAAGCTGATGGGATGCTTCGGCAGGCGGGATAGAAATCGGCAGGCGCAAAAAATCAAGCTTTATGGATAAGGCTTCAAGGAAACATGCTGGTCTATCAGGGTACCAGTCCCTGTTTTATGGCATAATAGGTTATTTCGGCATTGTTCTTCATTCCCATCTTTTTAAGCGCCCGCACACGATTGGTGCTGATGGTCTTTACACTGAGTGACAGCTTGTCTGCAATTTCTTTGACCGTTTTCCCCGATGCAATCATAATCATCACTTCATATTCACGATCAGAAAGCTTTTCATGAGGCGGTTTTTCAGTAACCGTTTCCAAATTGAAAGCGAGTTTTTCAGCCAGGGAAGAACTTACATACTTCCCACCCTGTGTCACTTTTCGTATTGCTGATATCAATTCCTCCGGCGCGCTTTCTTTAGTTAAATAGCCGGATACCCCCGCCTTGAAGGCTCGTATCGCATATTGTTCTTCAGGGTATATGCTCAACACCAGAACTGGGAGTTCAGGCTTTTCATGCTTTAACTGCCCTAGAGTATCCAGTCCACTTCTGCCGGGCATGGCAATGTCTAATAAAACCAAATCATAATCATCTTTCCGAACTCTATCCAACACTTCCCGGCCATCGGCAGCTTCACCGGCCACAACCATATCGGAAGTTTCCGCAAGAATCTGCTTGAGTCCTTCACGAATATAAGCATGATCATCTGCAATAAGTATTTTTATCATTGCTTTTCTCCCTTTTTGCTGATCGGGATGCTAGCCTTTATAGTGGTGCCTTTATTTAGAGTGCCGCTGATAATCAATTCACCGCCTAAATAATACGCACGCTCACGCATTCCGATTAACCCAAATGATCTTGCGTCCGAAACCTGCTTTTCTGTAATTCCTTTACCGTTATCATGAACCCGCAGTTCTACTTTGCCGGCCATCTCCTTTAGGATTACTTCTACCTCGGTTGCATTTGCATGGCGGGCAATATTGGTCAGAGCCTCCTGAAAAATGCGGTACAACGCTATGGAACAGACCTGATCCAAAACAATATCCTCGGGATCTGATACCATGCTGCACTGAATCCCCGTCCGATTACTAAATTCGTTCACCTGCCATTCAATTGCTGCCGAAAGACCGAAGTCATCCAACAATCCGGGTCTTAAATCTGAAGAAATTCTCCGCACGGATTGAATAGTTATATCAACGAGCTTTGACATTGTTTTTGTCTTCTCAAGCAGTAATGGTTGATCCCTTGGCAATCTGTAATGTATCCAGTGTATGTCCATTTTCAAAGCAGTCAACGCCTGTCCCAACTCATCGTGAATCTCACGTGCAATTCGCCTTCCCTCTTCTTCCCGTATGGACTCCAAATGTGAAGCAAGATCACGCAACCGTTCGTGTGATTGCTTTAAATCTTCCTCCGCCCGCTTGCGCTCGGTGATTTCCTCTAAAAGTTGTAAATTTGCAGTTTCAAGTTCGGCTGTACGTCCTTCCACCAGCTCTTCAAGATGTTTGTGGTGTCTTCCGAGGTCTTCGGCCATCTTATTGAAAGAATTGGCTAAAGTACCTATCTCATCATTCCTTTTGATCGCAAGTCGCGTAAATAGATCGCCGTTTGCCACTTTCTTTGTTGCTTCTGTTATTTTCTTAATCGGCGAAGAAATAAAAGTAGCCAGAAGATAGGCAACAACACCTCCTACTATAATGGTCACAAAGCCTATAATGAAAATCTGTTGCCTAGCCTTGACAATTTCCTTTTCAACGGCCATATGGGAATACCCCAACCGAACCGTTCCCAACCTGACGTCCGAAACTTGTATGGGCGTGAAAATATCGTAATACAGTTCGCCCTGGCTTGAGAGATGAGTGCAATCAGGCGCCTTAGCGTTAACGGCAGCAAGACTCACATTGTCCTTGTAGGTCTTTCCAACCTGAGCCAGATCGCTGTGCATAACCACCTTGCCGTGAGGGTCTAATACAATAACATAACGAACGTGATCTTGCCCCATCGAGTGGGTAACATACCGGCGAAGCGTTGGTAAGTCTTGGCTTAATAGGGGCCTTGCAGTGAACTTAGCTAAATCGGAGGCTAAAGCAATGCCTCTTTTGCGAAGCTCACTTTCTAAAGTTCCTTTTTCCCGCACCGTGGTGATGACCCCCGTGGTTATTACCATAATCACCACTAGACTTTCAATCAACAACGTCAATTTAGTTCTCAAACTAAGTTTTATCAGTTGTGGAAAAAGTTTCATGCGAAAATCCTTCATGCTGGGGTTTTTT
>CP070700.1:57889-61266 GCA_020349865.1 Desulfobacteraceae bacterium | reverse complement strand
AGCTGGGTGTATCCGACCCAGAGGTCCATGTTTTTGCCCAAAACGTCCTGCCAGAGCTTGATCTTGAAGCTGATCTGGAATTTGACCTCGTAATTCTGCACTTCCTTGTCCGGATCGGCTTCCTGGATGGGGTCCTCGTTCGGCGTGTTGTTGTAAGTAACGGGTAAAATGTAGTTGGACCTGTAAGGCGTGATGGGGAATTTCTCGCGCCGTGATTCCTTGTCCAGCTCCCAGAGACGAGACAGGTAAGACGGCGCTTCTTTTTCTGCCGGTTCCTCTATGACTCCCTTCGGAACCTCAAGGCTCTCCGCCGGGCTACGGCCTGAAAGTTCATCGAAACACTTGAGCCGTTCTGCTTCGTCGGCGATCTTTGCACAATCGTTCATCCTATCGGGCGGGTCCGCTTCTGCTGCGGAACCGCCTGCCGGAACGGAAAGCACGAAAGCGAGAACGGCAGCTCCCAACATGACATCTTTAACCCTCATTTCATCTCCGGTTTTTTGTAATTATTTAATCATAATAGAAAATGATATAAATTATATCATGTATCATCGGGGAGATATAAAGGGTGTACATATCCCATATTTCAACTTTTTTCAAATTGTAGAGGTGGGAATAGGGGGCGGTGAAGAATGTTCACAGCTTTTTTGTATACCCTGCGATCTCCGGCTTCTTACCGTGGGGAGCCAACCAAGTGACACAGGATGTTGTGCCCCCGAGATAGCGGGCAACACCATCGGACCAAAATATTCCAACTCTCCCACAGCAATCCAGTGACATCTGATCCGGCTAATCCAGGCACATAAAACAAACCTCACAAATAAAACATCAGGTACTCTCAGCACCAACGAAAGCCAAATGATGTGGTTCGAATCCTGAACATTGGCAAATCATCTATCAGTCGAGAGGCAATATGTGAAGAGAAGATTGCGACCGATATTCAGTGGAAGCTGACAAGAGACTAGAAACGCACAAAAACAACCCCGTCCCTCTTCTTAATCATTCACAAATCATCTATCAGTCGAGAGGCAGTGTGTGGAGAGAAGATTACCACCGATATTCAGTTGAAGCTGACAAGAGAACAGAAACGCATAATTGTATGACCGTCCCCTCTTTTCTCCCCAAATCATCTATCAGTCGAGAGGCAGTGTGTGGAGAGAAGATTACCACCGATATTCAGTTGAAGCTGACAAGAGAACAGAAACACATAATTGTATGACCGTCCCCTCTTTTCTCCCTCTTTTCTCCCGGTAGCAAAAATGACCGTTGAGAATTTCGTTGCACGTGCTAGCCAGCTTTATGAGCAAAAGCCGGGGGAGCCTTGCGGCCCCTCCCGGCTTGGGCTTTACGTAAGACGCTGGCTACGCTGGTTCACTGCCGGGGGCGTTCGTCTTCATCTACCGGACTTCACAGGTGAGTTGTGGGCTGCCTAAACGTTGAAGGCAATAAACATTCCTGCTTCAACGTCGGTGCGGATCGCAAGGGCTGAATGACCTCGAGTAGTCCACGGCTCAATGGATGCAATGGTTGTGGGTCGGCCCCAAGCAATGCGGTGATGGGCGGTGGCTATTCGCTTGTATGTGCACAGATGGCGTAGGCGCCGAAATAATATTTAAGATCGGAGCCAGAATAGTTGTCGAATCTGCAAAACCACCCGTAGTCACTATAGGGCATATTTATCGCGATGACGCCCGGCGCGCGAGTATAAATATTTGTTCCCCAGCCGTAGGGCTCGGCCGAGCATCCTCCGCCGAAAACTTGGGTGTCTGGGAGGCAATAGGCATATCTCAACGCGGATTCTTTACTATCAATCGTTACGAGGGACACTTCCCTGACGACAGACCACCCGGACACGCCGGCGGGGCCTTGCGGTCCAGGCGGTCCCTGCGGACCTTCCGCTCCAGCCGCTCCATCTGCTCCAGCCGGTCCCTGCGGCCCTGCCGGTCCAGCGGGTCCTTGTTCACCTTGCGGCCCTTTACAATCGAGCACGGAACATAAACCGTCTCCGTTTGTATCCTCGCTGGTGGTATCACAGTCAGCATCACCATCTATATCCCATCAGTGGAGTCCTGGCGTCAACTGAATATTATCTATCTGATCCTGTAAGGATTGAAATGGTTGCCCGGGTACTTTACCATCGGACGTTAGTTCGACGTCTGCAGAAAGACCAACCTGCGGAAAACCGATTAAAAAAATCCCTACCAAAAAGATCATCATATGCTTAGATTTCATTGTCGGCCTCCTCTCGATTACATGTGGGAAAAATTCTGATCAGTAAAAACAAAAATGGAAAACGCATATCTTCGATCTGAAATCCACAGTCACACTAAATAGTTAGCTCCCAACAGAAGTGACATCCTTCTGCAAGGAGCAAGGCTTGCACATTTTGAGTGGATATTGCATATATTTAACCCCCGCAGAAATGTTAAGAATTTGTAATATTCACCTGATCGTATTCGTATTAGTGTTGGTACAAAACGATCAGCCCCAAACAAAAAGGCCTCCAAGGGACACAGCCGTGGTGTCCTTTGAAGGCCTTTAAACGCCTTCCTTTTTGATTGCCGGCCCTCTGTTTCTTCCCGCTCGGCGGGTCAACAGAGCGGACTTAGGGTAATCTAAAAGGGTTATATTACAATATTTGTCCCGATAGACGGGATGGGCCGGTCATGGGCCCTGATGATACCTGCCGTAAGCCTTCCGGGCTGTCTTGGACTTAGGGTATCTTTTTCCTGTTTTTTATCTCAAACGTGAAACAAAAGTCAATAACTTACTGTTAATCCAGAATAAATTTCGATGAGACTACCGCCTGGGCCACCTCTTTGAGCTTCCGGCTTTGCTTTCGGCTCTCTTGCTGTAATAACTTTATCGCATCGCTGTCATTTATTTTATAATGATTTGCAATGATTACCTTGGCCCTGTTGATCAATTTCCTGGCTGCCAGCTCACCCTTTAAATCCGATATCATTTTTTCTTTGGAAATATCCCTGAATATCCCTTGGATGACCTTTTTCCCCTGGAGGTCGATCAGGCTTGAGCAAATAAAAACCGGAACAACGCTGCCGTCTTTTTTGACGACTTCCGCCTCCAGGTCGAAAACCAGCTCATCCTTTATGTGCTTTCGGAATTTTTTCTTGTAATAGTCGGCATCTTTGGCAGAATGAAGCCGGGATTGGTGCATACCGATGATCTCCTTTATGGGACGTCCGATGAGTCGTTCTGCCTGAAGGTTGGCATCCAGGATTTTGCCGGTTTCTATATCAGCAATAAAGATGGCATCGCCGGAATTTTCAAAGAGGCTTCTGTATTTCTTCTCGCTTTCCTTCAATTTCTTATCGGCCCGTTTCCGCTCCTTAATTTGCTTCTTTAACCGCTCGTTT
>CP070700.1:51483-57789 GCA_020349865.1 Desulfobacteraceae bacterium | reverse complement strand
TTATTGTGGTGATTTCCCCAACACGTGATTTATAGTCAAGATATGATTGACCGAACATACGAGTCAGATATTCGTCTTCTTCTTTGATAAGGTGCCTAAAGCTGAGATAGCCGACTAAGGAGGCTGCCAGCATCAGCCAAGATCTGAAAAGCAAAGCTATTCCGGGCGCGATGAACAGTATCCATGATGAATACATCGGATGCCGTATATACGAAAAAATACCTGTGGTTACAAGCTCTTTGTTCTTGAAGGCAGTTGAAGGGACACGAGAAGAGGAGAGTTTAAGCACAAGGCCAATAGCTATTAGGGCAATAGCGGCTACCCTTAGAGTGCTTGCACTTATAAAGTCTATGCGGAAAATGCCAGGCACAAGATACGTAAGAATACCTGTCAGCAAAAAGGTCACTGCCATTGCAGCCAGTAGCTTAATGCCTATACCAACCCTCGTCATTTAACAGTTTCCCACGTAAAAACCAACAGCCATTAAGGACCAGGTCTTCTTTCTCTACTGTACCTTTCAATTTCTCTGCCGTCTAAAGACCTGAACGTCAATTCATCTCCCATGATAGCAATTTTTCCATTAATGATATCTGGCGATGAGCCGATGCGGGTCACTTCAAACCGTACATTACAATTTTTAAGGAGAAAATATTTGCCAGTTACCGAAATGCCTTCATTATCAACCGCCTTGAAGGTGCCATCCTTCCAGAATTCTAAGGTCGCCGTTTTGCCAATTTCTCGCCATTTACCAATTACATTGGGTGTAGATAAGCAGGATACGAAAAAGAAGGATGCGGCAATGGCCAAAACAAAATGGTGGTTTAGTTTGAATTTCCTTCTGTACATCGGATTCCTTTCTCGTTTTGTGTTCGGTTGGGTCTAACGGAGCGCAGGTGAGCCGCGGTGGCAGTGTTTTTCAAGAGTTTCTCTAAGTCTGTTCGTCAGCTCATCCACAAGACCGCTCCTTTCCGTGTAATGTTGGCACATGACGTTTAAGATGGTAAATGGAGTGAAGCTCCTGTTTTTTGGCCTAAAACGTGTTTTCAGTAGATTAGGTATTTTTATCGGATTACATTAAAAAAAACCTCATTCCACTTACCCTCAGGTTGAACTGAGACCCGACACCCGATCTGGCCCGTATTAGTTGTGCTTCTTCACCTATTTTTGACGAAGTATATCTGCGCCGCATAATTTACAGCTCACACTTTCTAATCTCTTGCTTGCAGGGACAGCTTAGTCTCTTTTACATTTAGAATTTGTGCGCTTAAGGTGAAAAAAAATGATAATCACCGTCTGAAATATTTGATTCATTAACTTACATCCCCGTATTTTGGGTTAAGGGTTAAACCGGCGACCTCGGCTACCCTATCCGGTGGTCCAAGGACAAAAAGCACATCGCTAGATTGAAGGAGCGTGTCTGCATCCGGGTTGGACAGTATCTGTGAGTCTCGTCGTATAGCCACTACGGAAACCCCATAACGCTTTCTTAATTCGGTTTGAGCCAAGGTTTTCCCAATTAACGGTGATTCTTGGGGGATCCGAAACGTACTGATATCAACATCATGAAGCTGGAGTTTCAAATCGGAAAAAGATGCCGACGTTTTTGAAAGGCTTCGAAACATCTCGTAACCATCCGATCGCACTTCAGCGACCAGTCTTTCGATTTCATCTCTGGGTATAAAATATTTCGCCAAAACCCGGGTAAAGATTTCCACTGAGGTCTCGAATTCTTCCGGGATGACTTCGTCGGCCCCTAATTCATAGAGGGGCTTCACCTCTTGGAGATAACGGGTTCGCACGATCAAACGAACTTTCGGATTAAATCTCCGAATGATTTCAGTAATTCTACGCGTTGCCGCAGGATCGTTAATCGCTACCACGACAATTCTCGCCTCTTTGATGTTTGCGTGCTCAAGTACGACCTCCTGGGTTGAATCACCATAATAAATAGGTTCACCCCGGGCTTGTTCCCTCCTTACTGTTTCGGGATTCATTTCAATGATCGCATAGGGAATACCTGCCAGACAGGCAGCTCGTGCTACATTTCTACCATTGACTCCGAAGCCGACTATAATAAGGTGGTCTTTTTTACCCAAAGCCTTTATCTCTGAAACAGGATAAAAGCCCGATAGTAGCCTTTTCGGCAGCGGCAACAGCAGGATACTATCCGCCAGGCGTGGTGCCAGGGCTATAATGAATGGCGTTGCCGCCATGGTAAGCACAGAGAAAGCCAGAAACATCTGATAAATATTTCCGGCGAGCAAACCATGTTCAACACCGGTCTTGGATAAAATAAAAGAAAATTCACCAACCTGACCGAGTGCAAGGCCAACCAGGATTGAAGTGCGAAGTGGGAATCCTAATAAAACCGTTGCAATGCTGGCAATGATGGATTTTAAAACCAAAACGCCTAAAGTGATCAGTGCAATGGTTCCAGGTTGCTTGAAAAGGAAACCCACATCCAGCAGCATACCAATGGACACAAAAAAGAAGCTCGTAAAGACATCTCGAAATGGCAAAATGTTTCCGAGTGCGTGGTGACTGTATTCAGACTCTGAAATGATCAATCCTGCCAGAAACGCGCCCAGGGCCAGGGAAAGCCCCGCGCTGGAAGTTACCCACGCAACGGCGAGGCATATCACAATGACGCTCAACAAGAAAAGTTCCTGGCTTCGCGTCCGGGCGATTTGATACAATACCTTTGGCACAATCCATTTAGCGCTAACGATCACCAGCCCGATGATTCCGATTCCTTTAGCCACAAGAACGAGGACAGATTCACCCGACCCCCCTGTTGCTCCCGCAAGTAGAGGCGTAACCAATATCATCGGAACAATAATGATGTCCTGGAAGATCAAGATACCGAGAGTTGTGCGTCCATGGGGGCTATCAACTTCAGCTCTTTCCTGGAGTAATTTGAGCACAATTGCTGTGCTGCTCAGGGATATAAGAAATCCTATAAAGATCGATTCGCCAATGGGTTGGCCTAATTGTCTGGCTATAAGAAAAGTAAATAAAAGTGTTAGCAACACCTGAATCGAGCCCCCCATTAGGACCGATTTCTTGATTTGCAGCAGCCTGTTAAGTGAGAACTCGATTCCGATAGTAAAAAGCAAAACAACAACACCAACTTCTGCTAAAATTTCAACTTCATGAACTGCCTTTATCAGCCCAAGTCCGTAAGGCCCGGCAACTATCCCCGTAAGGAGGAATCCCACAATCGTCGGCACACGAAGCCGATGGCATATAAAGAGGATAGCAATGGAAAGCCCAAATATGATGACAATGTCATTGAGCAATAGTATTTTCATATTTGAATTTACCTGCTAATTTCATGTAGAAAAGCCCAATACAATAAAATGCGCGATGCCTATCATTTTTTTTCTTTGCGCGAGGCACCTTGTTTAAGATTGTATAGGTATTTGAGCATAGCGGAATTCCGGTTACATTTGTGTTGATCTGAGCCGTTTTGCAGTATCTATGGCGATTCAATCGACGGTTCCCGGAGGGTTGAACCCTCTAATCTTCTAACTGGTTGCGTCTATTGAGACCTGGCCCTTAATCTTATTATATCAAGTGGTGCAGTGCACCCGGCGCATCCAAACTTGCTGATCGTGGCATAAAGCATACAATACAATCAATAGTCTAATGTATCAATTAATTTACGAATTGAGGTCCCCTCTTGTCAATTCTGGAGGCTTTCCGAGAAGTTTTCATGTGGATATCCGAAAATTGAATTGACTGTCACTTGACTTTCCGGGCCAATTAAAGGAAAATATAGTTGCCTTCAGCGATCTAACTCTGATAAGTCGATATGAATCCATTATGCCGGTATTTCGTGAATCTACAGGACCGTTGGATAAGGTCCTCAGTCGTCGCAGGTTCCTCTGTTTGGGGGCATTGACGGTATTGTCAGGAATTACACCTCGTCTATGCTTCGCTGCCAAGAACACTTATCAATCACCTAAGAGATCTCTTTCTTTTTATAATACCTACACAGGAGAATCTCTCGCGACCGTTTACTGGGCTGAAGGAAGGTATGTCTCACCTGCTCTTGACGAAATCAACTACATTCTTCGAGATCATCGGACCGGGGACATTAAACCAATATGTACCCGCCTATTGGATGTGCTCTGTGCCATAAAGGTGAAGCTCAAGGCGGAACACCCATTCCACATCATTTCTGGCTATCGATCACCCAAAACGAACGCTCTTCTTCGCAAGAAGGGGAGGGGTGTTGCCAAAAACAGTCTCCACATGAACGGCAAAGCAGTGGATATAAGCGTGCCCGGTTATAAGCTTTCCGTACTGCGCAGGGCCGCTATAGAACTACGAGGCGGCGGTGTAGGATACTATCCCCGCTCTAAATTTGTTCACGTCGATAGTGGGGCAGTGCGTTTCTGGTAACGTAGACATTCAGGAAATAGACAAATCTTAGACACCTCTTGGAGTTATCGCTGCCTTTAGCTTCAATAATTACGGGGTGGGCGGTCGTTCACTAAGCGCCCTGATGAGGCGTTTGTCTCGGCCATAAACATCATCACGGAAATGTATCCTCCCTTCCGAATCAACCCAGGCGGTCCAGTATAGAAGGTGAACGGGAATCGGTTCCGGGATCTGCACGATTTGGGTTTTGTCGCTATTGATAACCTCACGAATCTTCTGACGCGTCCAGTTGGGGTCATTTCTGAAAAGATAAGCTATCAGTTCAATAGGTTTTTCTACGCGTATACAGCCGGAACTAAAACTGCGTTTGGGCTTTTTAAATAATTCTTTGGCCGGCGTGTCGTGCAGATATACACTGAATTTATTGGGGAACATGAATTTCACGCGGCCAAGAGCATTGGCAGGCCCGGGTTCTTGACGAAGCTTAAAAGATAGATTTCTGCTGGTGATTTTAGACCAGTCGACTGATTCTGGTGCGATCTCTGGCGCATTGGCTTCCCAGGACTGGAAAACCTTCATGTTCTGTCTAATAAGATATTGAGGATCCTTTTGAACCTTGGGCAGTATGTCTTCCCGGGCGATCGAGTGTGGGACATGCCAATGTGGGTTGAGTTCCAGGTAGGTCATATTTCCTGTGAAAACCGGGGTGCGTCGGTATCTCCGCCCCACAACAACAGGCATTTTAATCACGGTTTGACCGTTTTCGACTATACGTAATTCGAAATTTGCAATATTAACCAAGATATACCGCGATCCCAAAGTTTGGGGAAGCCAACGCCATCTCTCCAGATTCGATTTAAGCTGGCCTACCTGCTGATTAACCGGGATGTTCAGTGCTTTCAGTGTAGAGCGGCCAACAATTCCGTCCAATTGGAGTCCATGTCGCTCTTGAAATCTACGAACCGCGCGATCTAAGTCCCCATCAAAAATATTGCAATCATTTTCCGCTGGAAGTTCAAGATCACCTGAAATTGATAACCTGGTCTTTAAGGCACACACACGAGTTGCTCGATCTCCTTTTTCCATTATTGAACCCGAAGGCACTTCTGACCATCCCCCCCCTTTCAAAATGTTGCGGTACTGTGAAAGAGCCTTCTTCAACCCCACATAACCAGCATATTGTGGAAGAAGATTTTCCAGCGCTTTTTCAATTTCGTTTGTATTGAGGGCAGTCTCGAGGATCACTACCAAATCGGCTTCTCGGGTTTTTATCAGCCACTCCGACTGGATCGTCTCAGGGTTAACATGACCAGTGAGCAAATGTGAGCCATATAAAAGGAAAGCATCCGTTAGCAAGAGGTCCAAATCAGCAAGTATGCTGGGGTCAAACGGTCGATTCGTGATTTTATGGAAAGCTACCTCGGCCAATAAGGCCTCAATATTAGCAAAATGGTAGTCATCAGGCCTCAGACCATCGCGATCCGCTTCACGAATCTTCTTGACCAGATCAGTCGCTTGCGGCAAAGGGCCGTCATTATCGCTCCAGGCTGGCTTAAAGACACGGTTCAGGTAAAAACGAGTGAGGGCGTCCGGACCGCACAAAAGCTCTTTTCTGCACGTGAAGCTCAACGGTTTCGGCCAAGTGGTGAGCTTATGTATTAGTATTTCGCTGACGCGGTTGGACAAATTTAATGCTGCTGCACTTTGACGAGGAATTAAAATACCTCCGCATACCAGTGCTATGCTGATCAGTACAAACCGATGAGCAAAATTCCGATGAAATATTGAGAAATGAAAAAAACGCATCGCCATTCGGGAACCTGGTCTAACCTAAATCAGTGATTTAATGTGCTCGTATTTAAGCCTTATCACATTGTGCTTAGAAATTATTGATTTTGTGATATGTACTCTTCGACTACC
>CP070700.1:41974-51383 GCA_020349865.1 Desulfobacteraceae bacterium | reverse complement strand
TATTTCTTATTGTCAACCTTTTTTGTGAAATGTCTATTAATGTGTCGCGGAAATTCTGCAACTTGTTGAGAATAAAGGAAATTATTTAAAGACATAAGTTCCTGCCTCAAACATGGAATAAGGGAATGGCGGAATATTTGTTGAAAAAAGAAGTCAATTTTCAGTTGAGAGGTGATCATAGGGAAAGATTGTTGAGTAAAATAGGCCGGACTGCCTTAACAACCCTGCTGCCCTGTGATAGGATATGAAATTATTGTATTGTATAAAGATTGTATGATGTGCTAATCGAAAACATTATCTTGAAAGCCATAAAAGGAGATCGTGGAATGGTCGAATTCATTTATTCCAATGTAGAAAGGGAGATGGAAGCCTACGGGTATGATTCTGTGGTGAAAAGCCACTGCAGGATGTGCCACGGCGGCTGCGGGGTCCTGGTCTACACCAAAAACGGAAAAGTCACGAAAATTGCCGGCGACCCTGACTGCCCCATAAACCATGGCACCCTTTGCAGCAAAGGGATTGCATCTCCTCAATTAGCCTATCACCCGGACCGGTTGACCCACCCTGTCCGCAGAATTGGGCCAAAGGCAAGTGGCAAATGGAAGCGGATTTCATGGGACGAAGCCCTAAACACGATCGCTGAACGGATAGTGGATTACAAAGAGCGGTTTGGGGCTGAATCCATCGTCATGGGTTATGGAACAGGAAGAGAGAATGAGGCGGTGATCTATCGCTTTGCCAACCTGCTCGGTACCCCCAATGTCGTTACAGCAGGTCATTTCTGCTACGGACCTCGTATTGCCACAAGCATCATTACCTGCGGGTCAAATCCCATTGTAGATTATGAAAACCATCCCAAGTGCATCATGGTCTGGGGCAATAACCTGGTTATAAGTAATCCGGACTGTTATAAGGGTGAGCCTTTTTCCGTGAGCCTGGACAAAGGCGCCAAATTAATTGCCGTTGACCCGAGATTAACACGTATTGCGGCCCGCGCTGACATCTGGCTGCAACTGAGGCCCGGAACAGACACGGCATTGGCTCTTGGCATGCTTAATGTCATCGTTAATGAAAAGCTCTATGATAAGGAGTTTGTAAAGAACTACGTCCATGGGTGGGAGGCTTTTGTAAAACGGGTCAATGAATATCCGCTGGATAAGGTGGAAGAAATAACCTGGATCCCAAGGGACAAAATCAGGGAAGCCGCGCGATTATTTGCTACTACCAAGCCTGCAGCCATACAGTGGGGCGTGGCCATTGAACAGCAGATAAACTGTGCAGACAACAACCGTTCTCTCATGGCCCTTATGGGTATCACGGGGAACGTTGATGTCCCTGGCGGACAGATGTTGTTCAAAACTCCCAAAATCAGGAACGTCGGACAATTCGGGGCCCACAAAGAGCTTTCAAAAGAGCAGGCAAAAAAGCGCTTGGGTGGCGAACGATTCCGCCTTGCGGGAAATTTCGCAATCATCAACCCCAAGTGTGTCTGGGATGCAATTATTGAGGAGAAGCCCTATCCCGTGAAGATGTTGTTCCTTATCAGCTCAAACCCTGTCATCACGCGTGCCAATGCAAAAGAGGTTTACCGCGCCCTTCAAAAAGTAGAATTTATGGCAGTCTCCGACTTTTTCCTGACACCAACGGCCGAACTTGCCGACATTGTTCTGCCGGCCGCCACGTGGCTTGAAATGGATTACATCGGGGATTTCTGGAAGCGACACGGATACATCCTGCCCCGGCGGAAGGTTATTTCTGTGGACGAATGCCGGTCCGATCATGAAATGCTCAATGACCTCGCGCACAGGGTGGGGCAAGGTGACTACTGGTGGGATAATTTTGAAGGCGGGCTCGATTACATACTGGAACCCATGGGGATCACCTGGCAGGATTTTAAAAAAATGAATTATATACGAGGGGAAGTCAAATATCAGAAGTATAAGGAAAAGGGATTTTCCACACCCACCAAAAAGTTTGAGCTCTATTCAACCCTGCTTGAAAAATGGGGATATGATCCACTTCCACAGTACCGTGAAGCACCTGAGAGTCCTTACAGTACTCCCGAATTATACAAACAGTATCCCTATATTCTTATTACCGGAGCGAGGTCCCCGGGATTTTTTCACACAGAAAATCGCCAGGTACGATGGTTAAGGGAACTTCATAGTGACCCGGTTGTAGAAATACATCCTGAGACTGCAAAGAAAGAAGGCATCGATGAAGGGGATTGGGTCATTATCGAATCACCCCGGGGAAAGGTCAGGCAACGCGCAAAACTCTTTTCCGGTATGGACCCGAAGGTTGTGGCCGCACAGCATGCCTGGTGGTTTCCAGAGAAAAAGGATCCCGGGCATGGCTGGGATGAATCAAACATAAATGTTTTGACGGACAACGCCTATGAAACGTGTGATCCCGCAATGGGCGCCACCAGCGTCAGAACGCTCTTGTGCAAGATATATCCTGAGGAGAAAGGATGATGGAGGGTAATAGTTCACAAAAAGGAAAGACATTTGACAGGATATCAGGATGAAAAAATATCATGTCAATCCTGTTTATCCGGTTTATAAATTGCTGAGCTGTTACAAAGGAGACAGCCCATGAAAACATATGCACTGGTTATAGATCATGAATCCTGCTGGGGATGTAAGACCTGTGAAGTGGCGTGCAAACAGGAAAATCATTCGGACGATGGTATCAAGCTCATTTCTGTTTCAGAGGATGGTCCTAAGACAGTCGACGGTAAATTAGATTTTGTTTTTCACGTGAACGCGTGCAGGCACTGTGACGATCCCCCGTGCGTTGGAGCCTGCCCCGAAGAAGCGATAATAAAAAGAGAAAACGGCATTGTGGTCATGGATTATGATAAATGCACCGGATGTGAGTCCTGTATCGAAGTATGCCCTTACGATGCCGTCTCTTTTGACGCGAATAAAGGCATAGCGCAGAAATGTAACCTCTGCCATCACAGAGTGGATAATGGGCTTCTCCCCGCATGTGCCGACAATGTCTGTCTGGCCCATTGCATCTATTTTGGAGATCCGGATGAGATTCAACGAAGTAAAGACAAAAGCATGTAAACCTTGAAGGTTCTTCCGGGAAATGAGTACCTCATTTTTTATTAGTGGCGGACGCATATGGCTTAAGGGATATGGTCATGATGTCTTTTCTGAGTGACTGTCGAGAGGCCTTCGTTATTTCAACGGGGTTACGGAATGGGGGACCCCCTGGCCCCGAGCGAATGCGAGGGGAACAGGGAGGGGGTAGGCTTGCCCGCCAGGGCGGGCATCACACATCCGTAACCCCTTGAAATGACCAGGCCGGAAGACTTGGAATCGAAGAAAAGACATCATGACCAATCCAGTCAAAAGAATATAAATCATGATCCGGTACTCATTTCCTGGAAGAACCAAGTTTCTCGAGTGAATCTTTTACCGAATACGCCTTAAAAGGACTTCCTCCAATGTAGGGCTGCCATGATCCTTGTATTCGTAACGCACTCTGAGCGTGGGTTTATTGATAGAAAGGAGTTTGGGTAGATCAATGGGTGTTGCGAAGAGAACCAGGTCACAATCCGCATTGTTGATAGTAAGTTCCAGATCTTTCATTTGTTCTTTACCGTATCCCATAGCAGGAAGCACCGCACCAATATTAGGATAGGTTTCAAAGGTCTCCTTAATCGTTCCAGTGATGTAAGGTCTTGGATCAACCATACTGGCCGCCTCATTTCTTTTAGCGGCGATGGTCCCGGCTCCGAACGCCATCTCTCCGTGAGTAAGCGTGGGGCCGTCTTCAACCACCAGAACTCGTTGCCCCCTTATTTGCACGGGATTGTCCACAAGAACAGCCGACTCTGCGAGCACGATTTCTGCATCTGGCGCATGCCTTTCTATGTTTTTTCGGACCAGACCCACTTGATGGGGTTCCGCACTATCCACCTTGTTGATGACCGCAACGTTTGCCATAAGCATGTTTGTTTCGCCCGGGAAGTACAACAGTTCGTGTCCGGCCCGGTGGGGGTCAAAAATAACAATGTGTAAATCGGGGTAATAGAATGGCGTGTCATTGTTTCCTCCGTCCCAGACAATAACATCGGCTTCTTTTTCGGCCTCTTTGAGAATCTTTTCATAATCAATGCCGGCATAGACCACAGTTCCCTGATCCACCAGAGGTTCATACTCTTCTCTTTCCTCAATCGTGCAGTTGTGTTTTTCAAAATCTTCATAGGACGAAAAACGTTGCACCACTTGTTTTGTCAGATCTCCGTAAGGCATTGGATGACGGATGGTGACAACTTTTTTTCCCATTTCCTTTAAGGTATTACACACATGACGGGTGGTTTGGGATTTTCCACAACCTGTTCTCACTGCACATACAGACACCACGGGTTTTTCGGATCTGAGCATAGTGTATGTGGCGCCGATCAGGATGAAATCCGCGCCCCCTGCCATAGCAAGAGAAGCCTTGTGCATGACTTCAACATGGGGAATGTCGCTATAGGAAAAGGCGACCAGATCTACCTTGTGTTTCTTAATAAGACTGCCAAGTTGGTCTTCAGAATAGATGGTTATGCCCTCAGGGTAAAGCTCTCCCGCCAGCTCCGGCGGATAGAGCCGGCCCTCAATGTCCGGGATCTGTGCAGCCGTAAAACCTATGACCTTATAGCGGGGGTTGCCCCTGAAATAGATGCTGAAGTTATGAAAGTCGCGTCCCGCCGCTCCCATAATAATGACTTTCTCAACCATGATAACTCCTCCTTCACTAAATTTGAAAACAATCCAGGACCAGAGGGAATCGAAGAAACGTCCTAATAACCCTGCAACTCCGCGATCGATTAGGCACTATAGGGGCCTATTCGTAACGGAGTGCTTCTATGGGGTCAAGACTTGCCGCCTTTCGGGCCGGGTAGAACCCAAAAAAGATGCCCACTGCTGCGGAAAAACCAAAGGCGAGGATCACTGATTCGATCTCAATTATCATGGGCCACCCACCGGAGATGGTGATTGCTATTGATCCCCCAACACCTAATGCTATTCCAATGAGGCCGCCGATGAGGGAAAGGGTCACAGCCTCAGTGAGGAACTGGGTGAGGATGTCACGGCTTCTGGCACCAACAGCCATTCGGAGCCCGATCTCCCGCGTTCTTTCGGTAACCGACACAAGCATGATATTCATAATGCCTATCCCACCCACCACAAGAGAGACCGAGGCCACGGCAGCAAGGAGGATGGACATGGCCCGTGATGATTCAGCCCGTGTCTCGAGTATTTGCGAAAGGTTCCTCAGAAAGAAGTCATCGTCCTGACCGGATCGCAGGCGGTGACGCTGGCGCAGCAGTGCCTTGATCTCCTCTTCGGCATCAGGGACAAGCTCGGCATCGCGCACCTTCACAATTACTGCACCCACGCTCTTGCCGCTAACCCAGCGGCCACCCAGTACCCGTTTTTTTGCCGTGGAGATGGGAATCATGATCGTGTCGTCCTGGTCCTGCCCCATAGGGGTCTGTCCCTTTCCCCTGAGCAAGCCAATTACCATAAAAGGCACCCGCTTAATGCGTATTATCTGCCCTATGGGGTCTCTCCCTGAAAAGAGATTCTCAACCACTGTCTCACCAAGTAGGACTACCTTGGCAGCTCCTTTCACCTCCTCAGGTGTGAAGGCCCGGCCGCCGGCAATTTCCCACTCCCGTGCCTCGAGGTATTCCGGCGTAACCCCATAGATGAGCGTAGACCAGTTCAGATTGCCGAAAACAACCTGCCCACCCCCCCGAACCGACGGTGCAGCCACCTGTACGCTTGGAATTTCACGCTGAATGGCCGCAGCATCATCTTCTGTAAGGCTTAATCGTGTACCGTGCCCCAGCCTAACCCCGGCCGACGTGGTGGTCCCGGGTAATACAATGATGAGGTTAGCCCCCAGACTGCGTATGAGTTCTTCAACCTGGGCCTCGGCCCCCGCACCCACTGATACCATAATGATAACTGCGGCCACTCCGATAATAATGCCCAGCGTGGTGAGCACACTTCGCAGCACGTTGACGCGAAGCGCCCGGAGCGAGGCAAACATGGAATCAAGGTAATTCATGGGGCATCTCAGCGAGGTAGAAGTTCAGCCTGTTTCGGTTTTTCCACAACCTCATCATCCATCAACCTGCCATCCCGAAACCGTAGGATCCTTCTGGCAAAGCTGGCAATTTCCGGTTCGTGGGTCACGACCACTATTGTTATTCCCTCGCGGTTGAGCCGCTGGAAGAGTGACATAATCTCTACACCGGTGCGTGTATCTATGGCACCTGTGGGTTCATCCGCCAGTATAAGCGAGGGATTGTTCACTAAAGCCCGGGCAATAGCCACACGCTGCTGCTGTCCTCCCGATAGCTGGGATGGTTGATGGTGGGAGCGATCCGCAAGCCCAACAGCATCAAGTACAGCCTCCGCCCTGGGCCGCCTTTCGCGTCTCGGCGTTCGCCCGTATAACAGGGGCAATTCCACATTATCAAGTGCCGTGTTCCTCGGAAGGAGATTGAAGGTCTGGAACACAAAGCCGATCTCGCGGTTTCTGGTCAGTGCAAGCTGATCACGAGTGAAAAACGAAATGTCCTCTCCATCAAAGAAATAGTGACCATCTGTGGGTTTATCCAGGCATCCGAGGAGATTCATCAAAGTGGACTTACCGGAGCCTGATGGTCCCATGACTGCCACAAACTCCCCTCGCTCAACAGCCACAGACACATTTTGGAGAGCATGCACTACATGGGGGCCAATGCGATAGTCCTTTGCGAGATCTTCAGTCTTAAGTAAGCTGGCCACCCTAAAACCTTAACCGCCGTCGCCCGCTTTGCGAAGGTCTGCGGTCGGACTGCCTTGCCCCGATGACCACCTCCTGACCAGCTTCGAGATCGCCCCTGACGATCTCTGTGAAATTGCCGTCACTGATGCCGGTCATGATGTTCACTGGTACAAGTTTTCCATTCCTGTTAACAACCCAGACTCGTCCGGGTGACACCTGCCTTTTTGCCCGTCTTACTTCCATTTCCCGGTATTTCCGGCGCTGCTCAGGGGTAAGCATGGCGATTATGGCGCCACGGCTGTCCTGCCGCATGCGCTGGACTTCGCTTCGGATTTCCTCAGATGTGGCCCCTCCCGTACGAAGGGCCATAATCTGTTCACGCCCCCTTGCAAAGATATCATGAAGCTTAGCCTGCTGTTCTTCGGTGAGCTCAAGTGAATTCGTGAGCCGTTTGATTAATGCCATCCGTTGTTGTTCACCCAGACCTTCCGAAGTCCCTGAAGCACTGCTCCCAGAAGCTTCATCCGGCCCTGACTTGTTGCCTGGAGGTGTGAATCGCAAGGCTCCGTTCGGCACCTTAAGTACATCCGAACGTTCATCAACCGCAATCTGAACATTGGCGGTCATTCCCGGAAGAAGAAGCAAATTAGAGTTTTCCGCAGACACCACTACCGTATATGTCACGACATTCTGAACAGTTTCTGGTTGTTTGCGTATTTGAATGACCTGTCCCTTGAATTCCCGCCCTGGAAAGGCATCCACTGTGAAGGTTGCTCGCTGGCTCATCTGAATGTGCCCGATGTCAGCCTCATCCACGCTCGTGTCCACCTGCATCTCGCGAAGATCCTGGGCAATGGTAAATAATGTGGGAGCCTGGAGACTGGCGGCCACGGTCTGCCCAATATCCACACTTCGCCCGATAACTACACCGTCCACAGGTGACCGGATGATGGTATGCTCCAGATCGACCTTACTCTGATGCAGGGCGGCCTCTTTTTGCTTTACCTGGGCACTGGCATGTTCCACCTGGGCCTGGGCCATCTTGAGCGCCGCCTTACGTGACCTGACCACAGAATACTGGGCCTTTTCCTCGGCCTCGGTCGCACGCATCTGGGCCATGGCCTGATCATAGGCGGCCACAGCCTCATCAAACTGGCTATCCGAAATTATCGATTGTTTGTGCAGGTTCTCCTTACGATCGCGGTCACGCTTGGCATCGCTCAGCGCAACCCTCGCCTTTTCGGTCTTGGCACTGGCAGCGGCGGCCGCAGACCGGGCGTTTTCAAGTTCCGCCCTACCACGTTCCACGGCCGCGGACTGTATTGCCACGTTGGCCCTTGAGACCGCGAGTTCAGCTTCATATTGACGCACGCGGGCCTCAAAATTCACCGGATCGATAAGGGCGATAACCTGGTCTTGGCGAACCTCGGAATTGAAATCGACCAAAAGCTCTTTGATCTGACCCGAGACCTGAGATCCCACCTGTACCGTAACCAGGGAATTTAGAGTGCCGGTGGAAGACACCAGATTGACAATAGTCCCCCGCTCAACCTTCGCAAAAGTGAACTCGGACTGCTCTCCTTCACCATCCCGAGAATAATAGACCATTGCGGCCACAACAGCTCCCGCAGTCAGGATCAAAAAAAGTGCCAGTTTGCGCATTTTTTTAATTGTCTCCGAATTGTTCGCAACATCTTTAATTTAGTTAATGTTCAATTTCTGTCATTGTCAAGCCAAATCATAGGGTAGACACATCTGGAAAAAAATACGCTATCAGAAAGGGTATAAACGGTTGGAACATTGAATACCTTTTTTGACACACAAGAGACTTTCTTCTATACTACTATTATCGATTTCCTATTTGGAGCAAGTTAGTTCGCTTCGCCAACAATTGGAATGGTGGAATACTGGAATGGTGGAATACTGGAATGGTGGAAACCGGGAACCCGCCGCGAAGCGGCGCGAAGAATAATGGGTTCTGGGAAAATGGTGTAATGGAATATTGATAACACCCCTCTTAACAAGAAAGTAAAAAGTATTCATAAATGGGCACTCTCCTTATAAAAATCAACATTCCAAAATTCCATCATTCCAAAATTCCATATGTGAGACAAAACCAATAGAACTCAACAAAAACCTATAATTTCAACAAATTGCAAAAACTCCGAGACGTTTAATTATAGAGCTTGCAAGATCTTCAATTAGAAAGATAGGTTTATCAAATGAGGATCGACGCCTTTGCATTTGGATTCATTGTGATTGATGGCAACAAATACACCTCGGACCTTGTTATCTATCCTGACGGAAGTGTGAAAACTTCATGGCGAAGAAAAGGAGGCCATATACTCTCGGGTGATGATATAAGTGAGCTTGTTGACTCTCAACCGGACGTCATCATTGCAGGTACTGGTGTAAGCGGATTAGTGAAACCTGAAAAAGAGCTTAAAAAGACTCTTCAAAAGAAGAGTATTGAATTTAGTCCCGCAACTAACCAAAAAGCAATGGAGCTTTTCAATGAGCTGTCAACAAAAAAGCGGGTCGGTGCTTGCTTTCATTTGACATGCTGATACATTGATCGTTTGACAGCAGTTTGAGATGATAGATTCCCATTTGTATTAAACCC
>CP070700.1:39021-41874 GCA_020349865.1 Desulfobacteraceae bacterium | reverse complement strand
TATCAAGCATTTGACACCGACATTTCGTTTCGGCGTTTTTCATGGAAAATTTCCATATATTGTGTATGCCAAATCACACCTTAGACAATAGATTTCTGCTATCAGTCGTTGGTATTAGAAAGCCAAAAACCCTTCTATTACCAAACCTAATCTATCGTTTTGTCGTATAATTTTGCTAATTCAGGGGTGAGGTTTTTTCCATCCTCATCCCTCTTTATTTGATTAGCCGTGTAAATGGTCAATCCACCTTAACGCCCTTAAATCACAAATTTTTTTCCATATTCCAATTATACCGCAATCTCTGTCAATCTGTTTTCCGTTTTCATGATATGCGGTATGTTGTTAATAGCGAAGCTGCGCCTCAAACCGACGAGTCAAACTTTTTAAAGGTTCTCAGCCGAAAAGAGGATTCCTGGTTGAGGCAATAACGATTCAAGGGCGTACAACATATATTGGTTTGGAAGTCCAGCCTCAAAGTGTATCTTGCTACTATGAACCTTGAAATATTGAAAGCCAAACAATTCAAGCATCCCTGGTGAGGATATTCAAGCGTTGGCACTGGCCAAAATGTCTGATACTTGACCATTAAGTATCGAGCATCTATAATTTATTTTTAAAGAATAGAAAACTTCGCATCCTTGTTCGACCTGAAATCAAGGGTAGTATTCGCTGAAAATTCATAACCGATCTAGCGCAAAAGCCCGTGGAGAAAATGGAAATTCATCATAAGTCTTTCAGTGCTAAAATATTCTTTTGCAGTATAATCATCCTTATTTGTTCAAGCTGTGGAATTAAAAGATCTTACTTAAAAGATGACAAAAAGTCGCCCCCTGGAAAAAAAGCCTTAATAGAGTCAGATTTTACTCCTTCCCGTAAATTGCCCGACCAAAAGACTTCATCTCCTGATAAAATGGAGGTCAAAGGAGACCCACCGCTCACCAAATCTGCTGAAAATAAAACTATATCTCAAGCCACAGAAAACCAGAAAAAGAAAAACATTAGCGACAAAATCGAGGAAAAAGAAGCCCCATTCCTCACTGAAACTGCGAACAACAAAACTTCACCGCAAGCTACTGAGGACCAGGGAAACATAAAAATTGCAGCCCCTAATAGGACGGAGGGAAAAGAACTCATACCCTTCCCTGAAATAGAAAATAAAACCATATCTCAAGCTACAGAAGACCAGAAAAAGGAGAAGATTAGATATCCCGACAAAATAGCGAAAAAAGAAGCCCCACCCCTCACTGAAGCTGCGGATAACAAAACCTCACCGCAAGCTTCAAAAAAACAGGAAAAATCCGACCAACAAAAGCTTGATTTGGCCCTGGAGTTTTGCCAGGCCTCAAATGATTTTTGGGACCAGGGGGATTTGGACAATTCCCTCGATGCACTTGATCATGCCTATTCACTCATATTAAAGGTAAATCCCGATCATAATCCAAAGATCTTGCAACAAAAGGAAGACCTGCGTTTTACAATATCTATACGGATTATAGAGGTTTACTCATCCAGGTTTTAAGTCGCAAATGGTTATCACAAGGCGATTCCTCTCGTCATGAATAGGCACGTGGCAAGAGCAATTAAATTATCTGGTTATCCAGTTCGCTCAAGTAAGTCAGTTTGCCAGCAAAGGACTTACGGCAGCCAAGGATATTTGCTTATAAGACTTTGGTCCGGTAGCTGCAGCCTGCTGCATGATACGGAAAAAGCGCTTACCAACTGAGTTGGTGTTTCTTCGATTGAAGCGGAAAACATATTCATTCAGGTAATTCTGTAGATACTTTTTCTCAAAACGCCCCTGAAAGGTTCCAAGGATCAGGCGTTTGACCAATGAGGCGACCAGATGAACGCCGGAAATTGCGCTTTCTTTATTGTTCTTTTTAGATTGCAAAATCTGCCTATGGTCATATCCAAGCTTACCAATGTCATCGTAACCTTTCCATCCATCTGTGAAAACCATGCTGGCCTTTTCAACATTGCATTCAACAAATGGAATCAGTTCGTCGCCCGAGCAGTCTTCAATTACCTGAAGCCGAAGTCGACCCAACTTCCTGCCCTTACGTTCAACCGCTGCGGCAACAGCACATTTATGATCGGCTCCCCGCCCCCGCTTGCCACTACGCTGGCCGCCAATATAAAATTCGTCAGCCTCGATCATTCCAGAGAGCTTTTCTCTGTCGTGCCGGATCGTACAGCTTCGAAGTTTGTGCAGCCAACTCCATGCTGTACTGTAGCTGCCAAATCCCAAAAGATCCATGAGGTTAATGGCGTTAACTCCCGATTTTCGGGTTGTAAACCACCACATCGCTTTAAACCATGCGCTCAACGGCCATCGGGTGCCATGCATAATGGTTCCTGCGGTAAGGGAATGCTGGGATTCGCACCGACAGCACATGTACAGTCTCCTGGCGGTCTTCCAATATTGTTTGCATCCGCATTTTGGGCAAATAAACCCTTCCGGCCATTTGCATTTGAAAAGGTAATCCATACATGCGTGTTCATCACAAAACCGTTGATCAAATTCAGCCTCGTTTTTCGGAAAATCTTCTATGATCAGAAAATCGCTCATCGCTGGCCTCCTTTTGTTTTTGAGGCCAGAATAACAAAGCTCTTTGACAGATACGGTCAAAGTGATAAAAATTTTTTACTTGAGCGAACTGGATAACCAGATAAAAAAATATCGATGCAGTCATGGAGAGCAGAGATGAAAATTCTTAATTATATTGACAGGCTCAGCCGGTGGACGGGAAGCGCCTCTGCATGGCTGGTCATTCCCCTCATGCTGGTGGTGCTTCACGAGGTGGTGATGAGGCATTTTTTCAACGCACCCACAGGATGGGGTTATGACATGTG
>CP070700.1:34097-38921 GCA_020349865.1 Desulfobacteraceae bacterium | reverse complement strand
CGCTTACAAGGAATCAGGTCATCAGCTTTATCCTTTCTCTGGTGATTTGTCTTTTCCTGGTTCTTGCGGGCTGGTCCCCTGTTATAGATGTCCTTTCCGGATGGGCGCCTTTATGGATAGTGGATATTGTATCAGGTTTCAGTTTCATGCCCCACTTCGCATCTATACAGCGAGGGGTACTGGACCTGCGTGATTTGGCCTATTACCTCTCGATTATTTTTTTCATGCTTTTTGCCAATGGCGTTATCCTGCTCAACCGCAGGGCATCTTGAAGGAGTCGGTTATATGGCAAGCAAAAAAGGTTATGATTTCAAGAAAACCCTTGTATCCACCACGGGGCTGCTGGTCCTCTTTTTCATTCTGATTCTTGTTAATGTCTTATTCTCCTATGCCAGCATCCGCTGGGATGCCACGGAGGACAAAATATATTCCC
The DNA here is from genome assembly GCA_020349865.1 of Desulfobacteraceae bacterium. The sequence goes on along the minus strand of CP070700.1, from coordinate 38,488 downwards.
TTTCCCAGGGCACAAAGAAAATCCTTTCCGGCCTGGCTGAGTCTGTTACGATCAAATTCTTTTACAGCAGAAGCAATCGGGACCTTTCTACAAACATAAAGCTCTACGCCAAACGGGTCCGAGAATTCTTATCCGAGTATGAACACGCAAGCTCCGGGCGTTTGAAAGTGGAAGAATACGACCCGAAGGTAGACTCCGATGAGGAGGAATGGGCACAGAAGTATGGCATACGGGCCATGCAGACACCTGCCGGTGACAAGATCTATTGCGGACTGGTCTTGCTTGCGGCGGATCAGGAGGAGACAATCGAATTTCTGGATCCTACCCGGGAAGAACTCCTCGAATATGACATTACCCGAATAATCCATCGACTCCAGAGTCCCGAAAAAAAGGTTGTGGGAGTTATTAGTACCCTGCCTGTATTCGGAGGAATGGAGGGGTCGCCTGCACCCTTTCAACCATCAAACAGGACACCATGGCTCTTTGTCCAGGAAATGAAAAAGAGCTATGAGGTTCGAAAAATTGATCTTTCAACCGATCGGATCGAGCCGTCTATTGATCTTCTTTTGATTCTCCACCCGAGAGACCTGAGTGCAAAATTACAATACGCTGTTGACCAATACGTCCTTTCAGGTAGAAACGTTCTTATTTTCGTGGATCCATTTTGTATTTCAGACACAAGTCAAGGTCGGCAGCAGTTCATGCGACCCCCTGGTTCCACGCTGGAAAAGTTATTTTCAGCCTGGGGTATTGTTATGGAACCAGCAAAGGCCCTGGCAGATTTTGACCAGCCGACGCGTGTGCGGACCAGAAACAACATGGTGGAAAACAACCCCGTATGGATTTCCGCCAGAGGGCCAGCATTGAGCAAAGAGGATGTTATCACCTCAAGGCTCGAGAGCATGCTTTTTCCCATTGCCGGTGCAATAAAAAAGACCGAGGGTAGTGATTGCGAATTTGAGCCCATGGTACAGTCGGGGGAAAATTCAGCCTTGATCGATGTTATAATGGCAAATTTCGGGGCATCCGCCATCCGAAGAGATTTTGTGCCTGCGGGAGAACGTTTCACTATTGCGGCTCGGGTGCGCGGCAAGTTTAAAACGGCCTTCCCTGCAGGGCCACCCAAGGACGAAAAGGCCAAATCGAACAATAATCCCGAAAAAGATCATCTCAAGACAGCAAAAGAAAGGGCCACTCTCATAATCGTTGCTGATGCGGATATGATGGCTGATGAGTTCTATGTTCAGAGGAGTCGAATACTGGGATTCGCTATTTCCAAAGTGTTCAACGATAACCTCAATTTTCTTTTCAATGCTACGGAGATCCTGACCGGAAGTGCCGATTTGATCGGAATCCGGTCTCGGGGAAAGTTCGAAAGACCGTTTACCACAGTTCTAAAACTTGAACGACGCGCCCGGGAACGCTGGCTTTCCAAAGAAAAGGAACTGGCCAAACAGGCAGAGAACACTAATCGAAAGCTTCGTGAACTCGAACAGCAGAAGGACGCATCACAGAGATTGATCATCAGTCCGGAGCAGGAGGCGGAAATTACAAAATTCAGAGAGCAAAAGCTGAGGATCAACAGGGAATTGAAACAGGTTCGCAAGAGTTTGCGTGCCGACATCGAGGCCCTGGGAACAACACTTAGAAATATCAATGTGTTCCTTATGCCTTTTTTTGTCTCCCTTGGTGGTATCGGTTTTGCAATTTATAAGCAAAGAAGGATGAAAAGAAGATGAAAACAAAAACCCTTGTCATCCTGTTGGTTATCTTTGGTCTTCTTGCCGGAGCGGGGGCCCTGGTTATTCGCTTGAAGTCTCCGAGCGGACCCGTATCTGCCATGGGCAAACTCATATTGGAGAACCTCCCTGCCAACGAGATTTCGGCAATCACTATTAAGGGGACTGAGTTATCAGTGCTATTGGCGAAGAAACCAGATCGATGGGTTGTGGAAAACCGTTATCACTACCCGGCCGACTTTTCGAAAATCGCGGATTTCGTACGAAAGCTCAAACAGGCCAAGATCGGACGGCAGTTTCAATCATCGGAAGCGACTCTCAAACGCCTCTCCCTCGAAAGCCCCGATGATAAAGATGCCGGGGAAGAAGAGAAAGGCACTAAAATAGAGCTCAAGGATGAATCAGGAAAGCTCCTTGCGTCTTTGCTATTGGGAAAACCCAGAGAATCAGGGACAGAACGGAGCATTCCGGATGGCCACTATGTGACATTGGATAATGACCCAACAATCTATTTGATTGATACTCATTTTGCCCATTTGCAAAAGGAACCGTCTGAGTGGTTAGACAAGGCTCTTTTGAAGGTGGAAGCGAATGAAGTCAAAAAAATATCCAGCTTGAGCGCGGATGGAAAAACAATCAACTACACTTTTGGGCGGGCAGAAAAGGGAACTGATCTTGAACCCAGCTCCCTACCAGCCAACAAGAAGGTGGATACGTCAGCCCTTAACCGGCTGGCCAGCTCTCTGTCTTCGCTTAGTATGGAGGACGTAGTAGGCCCTTGGGACGATTCAGTGTCCACAGAACTCAAACAATCCGATAAGCTTGAATATCATTTGTTTAACGGTATAATATATCGTCTCTATCCGGGAAAGGCATGTTCGGAAGATGGCCAGTGTTATTTAAAAGTGGAAGTGGATTATCAGGGACCTGCTGCGGAGAAAAAGCCAGCGGCAGACGATAAGGCATCGAGTGACGAAAAAACCAGTTCTGAAAAGACACCTGAAGAAATAGACCTTGAAGCAAAGCAACTCAATAAGCGCTTGAGTCCTTGGGTTTACGTGATCTCTAAGTGGCAACACGACTCCTTTGTCACCGATCTGGACAAGCTGCTTGAAAAACCTGATAAGACCCGCACAAAAAAGAACGGATAACAGTACCGTATTTAACGTCCCGGAAATTTTACAACTTACTTCAATTAAAGGGGTATATTGAGGCTTGGTGATTTTGCAATATGACCGGGATAATTAATAGAGGGCCTATGGCACAAGACCTAGGAGGCTGTCCGAGAACGGCTATTTTTCCCAATCTATGCGTCAGGCTTAAATTATAATCCTCGAAATACTTCAATGTATTCCTGCTTGCCCTGTGAAATGCGAAGCTTATTTCTCTGGGGTGGTTATAATTTCCGCCTTCCTTGATCTTGAAAAAACTATCTCATTCTCGGACAGCCTCCTAAGGCATAAGGTAAGAGATATTGGATTCGCCTCGAGCCTTTTGCCTTAAGCCTAGTTTTAGACCCATAACTCCGTCATTCCAGTATTCTTTGGCAGTCAAGCTGCGCTCAGTCCCACCCCTGCGCGGTGGGTTCCCCGTTTCCAACATTCTCCCGCTCATGGCGGGATGAGCGAAGCGAACTAAGTTCGAGCACTATCAAGAGGGACATAATCGGAGGAAAATAATTAATGGATATCCAGGAGATTACCCAAAGAGTCGAAAAAGAGAGCATGGTTATCAGACAAATTATGGCCGAAATAGAGAAAGTTGTAGTCGGTCAAAGAAACCTCATGGAAAGAATGTTGATCGGGCTTTTATGTGACGGCCATCTGCTTTTGGAAGGGCTTCCCGGTCTTGCCAAAACAACTGCCGTCAAGACTCTGGCAGCTACAATCAGAACGACCTTTCAGAGGATTCAGTTCACTCCCGACCTCCTCCCGGCAGATATTTTAGGCACTCAGATCTACCGCCCTGACAACGCTTCTTTCGAAATTAAGAAGGGACCAATCTTCCATAACATCATTCTTACCGATGAGATCAACCGTGCGCCGGCCAAAGTACAGAGCGCCCTTTTAGAGGCCATGCAGGAGCGGCAGGTAACCATAGGGGAAACGACTTTTCCGCTCGATAACCCCTTCCTTGTCCTCGCTACGCAGAACCCCATTGAGCAGGAAGGCACCTACCCCCTTCCCGAGGCCCAGATTGACCGTTTCATGTTGAAGATCAAAGTGGATTATCCATCGGCTACGGAAGAAAAGGAGATGATGGAACGATTCAATAATGCGGTTATTGAAAACGTGAAGGGTGTCGTTGAAGTCTCTCAGATCGAATCGGCAAAAAAGACAATGCAATCCATTCACATGGAAGAAAAAATCACGGAATATATTGTGAATATTTCCAGAGCAACCCGAAACCCCGAAGAATTCGGCCTTGAATTGGGTCCAATGATAAGTTACGGGGCATCTCCCAGGGCCTCCATATGGCTCGGCCAGGCAGCACGTGCCAATGCATTCCTAAGCGGACGCGGATATGTTACGCCCCAGGATGTCAAATCACTGGCCCCGGACGTGCTCCGGCACCGGATCATCTTAAGCTATGAGGCAGAGGCAGAAGGGAAAAGCACCGATGACCTGATCAGTATTCTGTTAGAAAGAATTG
>CP070700.1:25867-33997 GCA_020349865.1 Desulfobacteraceae bacterium | reverse complement strand
TCCTATCTGGATATCCGTCAGCCGGCGGTCCGAAGCTGGGAGCTGGACGGTGATGTCGTAGTCTTCGTCCCCTTCCCGGAATGTGGAAACTTTTATCCCGTTAAAGGCGACCTTGAGGGCGAAACCGATGATCTGGGTGGAGAGACCCAACAAGGCCGCCCTCTGCCGGTCAATCCTGACTTTAACGGTTGGCGATCCAGCCACATAGTCATCACGGACATCCTGAACAAAGGGGATCTTCTCCAGAATAGCCCTGACTTCCTCCGAGATACGCCCCAGGGCATTGAAGTTGTCACCCGAGATCTCAATATTGATGGCTGAACCCGTCGGAGGACCCTCCTCTCTCACGGCGATAGTGATTTCCGCACCCGCAATGTTCTTGATTCTCTCTCTGATCACATCCACGGTCGATTGGGAGGGTTCCAACCGGTCGTCCATATCATGGAATTGGATCCCGATATGATTGGGCGAGTTGCTCTCGAAGGAGGATTGCCCCCCCGAAGCGGCGACCGCCCGGGAGTAGACATACTGGACATCTGCCAGGTCGGTCGGTCCTCTGAACGTCTTCCCTTGGGCCAGGGTATATGATTTCTCGGGCGTGTCACGAGATAGACAGTCCGATGAATCCCCATCCTTTTGAGGGGAACCCGACCCGTTCTCTTTACAGACGGCAAGCTCCAATTCCCTGGCAACCCTGTCCGAGTACTCCAGGTCTGCGCCTTCCGGCATATCCATGTTGACGTAGATGGCATTCGGATCGATATTGGGGAAAAACTCGATCGGCTTCACCAATCCCACCTCGTAAAACCAGATCATGGCCATGGCGACCACTGCCAGGAACGACATGGCCATGACCGGAATTCGGTGGTTCAAGGAGGCATTCAAAATTCGGCGATAGCCCTTGAGCAGTGGGCCCCGGACAGTGATGGGGGATTCCCCCGCCTCCTCGATCTCCTCTGCGCTCACCTTAATCGTGTTGAAACGGTGGCCGGCCGGTAATTTCAGGAACATGGCCGCCATGGCCGGGTTGATGACCAGGGCCACGAAGAGAGAAGAGGAGAGGGTAATAATGACGGTCTTGGGCAAATAACCCATGAATCCACCCATCAGTCCTGGCCAAAATATGAGGGGATATAATGCAGCCACGGTGGTCAGTGTGGATGCGGCGACCGGCTGAGCCACCTCCCCGGTTGCCCTCACGGCCGCCTGGATGCGGGGCACCCCCTGCTCCATGTAGCGAAAAATGTTTTCCACAATGACAATAGCATTGTCCACCAGCATGCCTAAGGCAAGGGTAAGAGAGAAAAGGACAACCATGTTGAGGGTAATACCCAAGGCGTGGAGCACGCTGAAAGACAGCAACATGGAGAAAGGAATGGCTAGGCTCACCAGTACGGCGTTTCGCACACCCATGACAAAGAAGAGGACCACAATGACCAGGATCAGGCCGGTGATAATGTTGTTCTCCAGGTCAGAAACCATGATCCGGATTTCCTTGGCACGATCCATGAGTTTGGTCACCTTGGTCCCGGCGGGCCATGTGGTCATCTTTTCGTCGACAAGCCGGTCGACCTGTTCGGTAATGCGCAATATATTCTCTCCGGCGCGCTTTTTGACCTGAATGTTAATTGCCTCACGGCCGTCCAAACGAGCCCTGCCCTCTTCATCCTTAAATCCGTCAACCACCCGGGCAACGTCTTTGAGGTAGACCGGCCTTCCCTTGTGGAGTCCGACCACCAGGCCATAAATTTCCTCGGGGCTCTGGAACTCACCAGGGACCCGGAGCTGAAATCGGCCATCGGCCATACGGATGGCACCACCTGAGACGTTCTGGTTTTCCTCGGCGATGACGGTCTGGAGCCTAAGGATCGAGAGCCCATAGTATGCCAGCTTGTCTGGATAGGGTTCGACCCTGATCTCCCGCTCCAGTCCTCCGGTCACGTCGACCTCCAGGACGCCATGAATGGACTCTATCTCCTCCTCCAGGTCCTCGGCCATCTCTTTGAGCCTGACCAGACCGACTGTACCCGAGAGGGATAGGACTACAATAGGCAACTCAGAGATGTTGATCTCAATGACCTCTGGATCATCCTCCAGATCAGAAGGCAGATCCGGCTTGGCCAGATCGACCTTATCTTTGGTCTTAGGGAGAACCTCGTCAATATCTGTCCCGGCCACAAACTCGATGATGATCGAACTCAATCCCTCGGTACTGGAGGATTTGATCTGCTTGACCGCCTCGAGACCCTTTAGTTTCTTTTCAATGGGAATGGTGATGGACTTCTCGATATCTTCCGGGGCAACCCCGGGATACTGAGTATTGATGAACACATAGGGGATGGTGATATCAGGAGCTGACTCCCTGGGTAAGGAATTGTAAGCGACCAGACCGAAGATGATGATCACCAAAGCAAGAACGACCACGCTGGTCCTTTTACGGACCGCCATATCTGAGATGATCATGATTTCAGAATCTCGCTTGAATGGCTCACGTTCTTGATGACCTTCACAGCCTGCCCGTCATCCAGAAAGCGATGTCCCACTACAATGACCCGCTCCCCAGGATGCAAACCTTCTTTCACAAGGACCTGCCAGCCAATAAGCACGCCCAGTCTGATCAACCTCTTTTCAGCCTGGCCGTCCTTCTCAACATACACGAAACGATCGTCACCCTGGGTAATGACGGCATACAGGGGAACGGACAGGGCCTGGTCGAACACCTTTTTGACCAGTTCCACCTGTCCGAACATACCAGGAAGGATCTGGCCATCAGGGTTGAGGACCATAAGTTCCAGATCGTAGAGGCGGGCCATGGTGCGGGGCTGACTTGAAAGAAAGACCTTTTTGCCCTTGACCCTTCGATTCTCTAAGGCCTCGATGATTACCCCAGCCTCTTCCAACTCCATGACAGCGGCCACGTCACTCTCGGGAACACCCACCGTCACCTTGACCTTTTGGAACTGGAGGATCTGGGCCACCGCCTGATTTACGTCCAACAGGTCGCCCTGTTTGGCCTTAATTTCGTTAAGCCTCCCGCCAATGGGGGCGGTAATGCTGGTGCGGTCCAATGCCAGTTGGGCCTCGCTGCGCTGCGCGGTGAGTTCATCGAGCCGGGCCTCGGTCTCGTCCAGCTTGCTCTCAGCGGTGATATTCTCTTTTGCAAGGGCTGAAATGCGCTCATAGTCCAGTCTTGCCAGTTTGTAGTGGGCCTCGATTCGGGCCAGTCGGGAACGATAGTCACGATCATCGAGCTTGACCAGGAGCTGTCCCTTTTTTACACGCTGTCCCTCCTTAACCGGGATACTTACTACCTGGCCTTTCACCTCGGCCTTTACCCAAAGGTCCTCATAAGGTTCCACCTCGGCCGGCAGGCTGATCATGTCCTCAAGCCGCTCGGGCTTCAGAGTAAGGGTGATGACCCTGACGGCTGGCACTTCTGTTTTCATGGCCGCCTTTTTGGCCTCTGCCAGGCGACCCTGCTCCTCAATGATCCTACCGCCAACGATAACAATGAAGCCCAGGATAAGGCCAACCACCAGCCAGGGAAAAACGCCCCACAGGAAACGCAGGATCTTTGTCTTCGAGTCCGATTTATCCATATTTCATTTACCTTTTTTATCGGAAATGATGCTTTCGCCCAAACCCTGGAAGGCCAGGCGCAGCAAACGTTCAGGTCTCTCAGGATCTGATGAGTCCAGATGCACATATTCCATGTGTAAGCAGAAATCAAGCAGGCTCAGGACAAGAATTGCCACCTCATCCGCATCCGCCTCCTTCACCTCACCCTGGGCGAGCCCCTCTAAATAAATTGTCTTTATTGCATCAACCATACGACGGTGATATTGATCAATGTCATAATCGGGGGCTCCCTGGCGAGGGCCAAAGACCAGGTTGTAAATCATCTTAAACAGGTTTTGATGCTCTATCAGGCCCTCATAAATACGGCGATAGAGGTAAATAAGCCGGTCCAGCACTGCGCCGGGTGCTTCAAGGGCTTGGGCCAGTATGACCTCCTGCTGCTCGGCAGCCCCGTCCAAAATAGTGTAAAACATTCCTTCTTTACTCTTAAAATAATAATAGAGCATTGGCTTGGTCACACCGGCCCGGTCTACAATTTCTCTTACAAAAGTACCGGCATAGCCCCTTTCGCCAAAAAGGGCTGTCCCTGCCTCCAGCAGCCTCTCCCTTGCATTATTCCCCTCTATTTTTTTCGGGCCCTGTTTCATGAAGCAAACCTGTTTTTTTAGTAACGCTTTAGCCTCTTAAAAACCCAATCATAGATTGAAGGGCCATGGGGATCTCTTTTTCAAAAGCCGCATCACAAAAATTCTACAAAGCTCGTGGAACGCCCCCTGGGCCTTGAACAGGGGTACTGAGAAGGCCCGCCAAGAAGTGTGCCGGGTAAGCAGAGAGGGCGGCCTCTTTTATGAAGGTTACCTTCTGGGGCTGTCCTGGGCTAAATTTTAGGGCCAATATGCCGTTCCATGTAATGAGGCATGCGGCGAGCTCAGCCGAGCGGCCGGCTTATGCGGCATTTGAAAAAGAGATCCCCATGGCCCTTCTTGTACTATTTTCAAAAAGCTAATAGTGTTACCTTTTTTATAATGACAATATATTTTATTGCAGAATTTTCTGGCAGTCAAGATAAATTCTACCTATCGGTAGGTAAATAATAAAAAAACCTGATCTTTTTCTTGAAAACAACCATGGCCTGGCTCAGGGTAATCCGAACTCTTTCATCTTGCAATACAAAGGTCTTCTTGCGATTTTCCGGACATTCGCCGCCTGCTCTACGCAATTCTGTAGCTCACGGACCTTGCCTGGTCAGATGCCATTAAATTGAAAGCTGATTGCGAGCTGTTTTGTAAAGCTTGACGGCCTCATAGGAGCTCCTGACCAAGGGCCCACTGGCTACACCAGAGAATCCGCGGTTCATAGCCTCTGCCTCATAATCGACAAACTCCTCAGGAGGGACATAACGCACGACAGGCTGGTGTTTTTCTGAAGGGGCCAGGTATTGGCCCAAGGTGAGCAGGTGACAACCGGACTCCCGCAGATCGTCCATAGCCTTGAGGACTTCCTCCTTCCTCTCGCCAAGTCCTAACATAAGGCCCGATTTGGTAACTATGGACGGAACTTGTGCAGCAGCCCGCGCAAGAATCTCCAATGAGCATTTATAATCGGCCATAGGGCGTACCTGGGGGTACAACCGGGGCACTGTTTCCAGGTTATGGTTCAAGACTTCCGACCCCGCTGCAAGCACCGTCTTGAGTGCATCCCAGTTACCGGCAAGATCAGAAATAAGGATTTCAATGCCTACACCCGGGCACTCCTTGCGTATGGCCTCGATGGTCCGGGCTACATGCGCGGCCCCGCCATCCGGGAGATCATCTCTGGTAACCATGGTCACGACACAAAAGCTTAATTCCATTTGAGCAACTGCCTGAGCGGTGCGAAGTGGTTCACCAGGATCCGGGGGATGGATACGTGATTTGTCTATGGCGCAGAAGGTGCAGCGGCGGGTACAACTGGGCCCCAGGAGAAGGAAAGTAGCCGTACCGCGGCTGAAGCACTCCATCTGATTAGGGCAATGTGCCTCCTCGCAGACAGTGTGAAGTCCCCTGCCTTTGACAGCCGCCACCACGGTTGCGTTACGGCCAGGTGCCGGTATTCTGCGCCTCAGCCATGAGGGTTTTGGTCCTGAAACAACCATCAAGTATCCCTTGAACGAATTATACAAAGAAAGTCGATCAAAATTTATCAGACATATTTCTGTATGTCAATTTAACCCACAAGATAAACGCACAACCTTCAACAAGAACTATATCTTGCCTATTTCAAGGCGGCTTTGCGATATTATATACGCAGGAACCAGTTCACAGGCCTGCGGAGGGTCACAGGATCGGGGTAGCTATCCAAAGATATGGAATTCAAAACCTGTCATCAAGTTAGGTCTGGGCCTCGGCGGAGATGTTTTTTAGTAGTGCTATTTCGAAGATTTTGCGATTAAGGAGCAGTCAAAGATGGTCTGAAGATGGGATGCGAAAATGGTAGGTTATTTTTGTGCACGCCCTTGGTAGGACTAAATGCTCAATGCTGGATAGACAGGAAGTTGTTTTTTCCAGTATCTAACTGGGGATTGGCCGACAAAGTATGGCCTTTAGAATTCTGCCAAATATGATAGCTTCCCGGGCTGCGGTTTCCTCCTCCAGCGGGTGCCTCCTTTGAAAAGATACCCACTAGTTGGACTCAACTAACACCCGGGAAGCATTTTAAGTGCCACGTCAGAATCCCTCAAAAGAATAACCTTTTGAGTCTACCTGTCATCACACCGCTTGATGTGGAGTTCGGTGGCACTTTTTACCGTTTAAGTGGATAGAACAGATTGAAATCCCGTTTTGATTATGCTTAAAGCGAATATCGTGCCAGAAAATTGCAATCAGACTTTTCATAATAATTTCAATATAGTTAGCGACATCTTATGTATAGTTAAAAAATTCAGCAAAAGAAACACACCTCTTTTTGAAAAATCTAATTCCATTTATTGGCAAAGATTTACTCACCTACATTGTGCAAAGGTAGAGGCGGAGAGGAAGGAAGGTGGGTTGAGCCTGTAAAAAAAATGACAAAAAAAAGCCCCTGAGAAAGGAGGCAAAACTCAGGGGGCTGAGGTTAATAAGGAAGGTTATTGCGAATCTTGATAAGTAGTGTCTGAACGAAAACTAGGGTTTTTTCCAAGATCAAGGAAGGCGAAAATTATAACCAGAGGAATACATTGAGTATTTCGAGGATTATAATTTGAGCCTGACGCAGAGATTGGGGAAAATAACAGTTTTCGGCCGGGCACTAAGTAGCTTTGTACAGCCAATATAGATTTGCAGGTTAAATCTAATAAATTTGCAAAGGTCTGTCAAAGACAGTAGCCGAAGAAAAACACTTGGCTTGAGGCATATTTTAGACAAAGCATAAGTTATATCATTCACGAGGAAAATTGACCTGGCTACATAACTTGCCGGGAAACAAAGAAATTATTAAAGTACAGTTCGAAACGAATTCCAGATAGTTAAAGGAAAATAGCTTTTTGTGAATAAAGTTATCAACATTGGGAATCTGCCGTTATCTTCATTTTTTGCGAATTTTAGTTGATTTTCTTTTTTTTTACAATTTTGCCTGGATGATGAAATTCAAAGCTTAATGGATTCAACCTCAAACCTGGTTATGTCTATCCAGTAATCAATGACCCCGACGCAAGCAATCGGGATATGTAGCGGCATAATACTACTTTTACCCCCTCACCCTACCCCTTCCCCAGGGAGAGGGAACTAGCGGAAACCCCGCCGCAAGCGGACGGGGTATTGAAAAGCATAAAAAAATAGGTTTCGCGTGGTCAAGTCTGAGGCCCCGCTTACAGCTCGGAGAGAGGGTAGAGGCTGCGCCCCGGAGGAACAGGCGTCGCACTCAACAGGGCATGCGCAGAGATTGAGAAAAATCAGCATTTATGGGCGGGCACTACCTAATCCTTAGTACAAATCCCGTTGACAGGATAATGATTCCGCAAAAAACAAGCTACACAATTTGATAGCTCCCCAGGGTATCAAATGCCCACCCAGCTAAGGTGGGACCTATAATTCCTCCAATCGACGCGGGCCCCATGATGATCCCGAGCATTTTACCAAAGGAATTTCTCCCAAAATATTCCCTTAAAATCGCCCCTCTCAGTACCATACTCCCCCAAGCCCTAAAGAGAAAAGCAGGACAAAAGGGAAAATGATCCATATCACTTCCACATATGAAAACGCGAGCATTCCTAAACCCATGAGGCAGAATGTCATGGGGCGTATACATCACGAGCTGTAGCACTCCTTTGGTTACAGGTCGGCTGGCTCTCGGCCAGGTGCAAGAATACCACGACGTTCAAGCAGCGAACCTTCAAGTCTATGAAGTTCAACCAGGGATTTCAAATATTTCACGACAGCCTGGATTTCCGATATCTGGCTGGACACGAGATCACGCTGCGCCTGCGCAACAAGAAAGTTGGTTGATCTTCCTACGCGGAATTTCTCGGTCTCAACGCGCAGTTTTTCTTCCTGAAATTGCCGTTTCGCCGTGGTGGGATAGATTTGCTCTCTT
>CP070700.1:22492-25767 GCA_020349865.1 Desulfobacteraceae bacterium | reverse complement strand
CCGACCTCAGTAGGTGAGTGTTTTTGATAGACACGTTCCCAGTGATCTTTGCGATTTCTTTTAAATAGCCTCAATTTAGATACCTGCACCGAATAAGAATAGTAATATTTGTTTTTCTATTATCTGATTTTTTGATGGGACAGGGAATAACTCTATCTTTAGCCTACTTTCTAGAATATAGCCCAGGTAAGCGGAATCGCTTTTCGCCTGCATTTCGATCATTTTGTGCGTCTTTGAATCTCTTTCCCCTTAAAAATAAAGCCTTTTTCGGCAGTCACCATTTGTCCTGTCACGACAACTTCCTCTTTCACCTCAGGCAAGGCACCCGAGTACCGAACTGGCACGAGTTTGGTAGCGCATGTCACAACACCGCATGTCTTATATTCTCGGCGATCGATAAGGATAAAAAGAGAATCTGAAGGAAACACTTTGGAAACTACCCCACGGATTTTTATGGTGCCTTTATAAGCGGAAGGGTCCGGCGCTACACTGTTGACATCCAGGACTTGCGACTTACTGAATTTCTCTGAGGACACAGACTGAATTGGTACTGCCATCAACAAAAACGCCCACAGAAGCACCGCAATACGTCCGATAGTTTTCAACTTCTTCAAAACTCTCATGTTTAAACCTCCCCCAGCTGGTTGCTAATTGCATCCCGGTGATCGTGTGTCAGTCTTCCGTCCCGAATATAAAATCTCTTCTGAGCTACAGAAGCGACCGTCTCCGAATGGGTAACGATGACAACGCTTTTACCCTGTTGATTCACCTTTTGAATGTTTTCTAATAGTTCCCTTTCTGATTTGCTGTCCAGGTTTCCACTGGGCTCGTCCATCAAAAGGATATCAGGGTCGTTGGCCATCGCTCTTGCGATCGCTACCCTCTGCCTTTGACCACCCGAAAGCTGATTTGGCTTGGCGTGCATTTTATCTTCCAGGCCCAGAAGGCAGAGCAATCCCTTGGCATGTTCCTCCTGAGTTTTTTTGGAACACCCCGCTAACATCATTGAGAGTTGAACGTTTTCCAGAGCGGAGAGAACGGGAAGCAGGTTGAAAAACTGAAAAACAAAGCCTACGCGTCTGCACCGAATTTCTGCCATCTGATTGGAATCGAGTGATGTCAGATCCTCATCATCCAGATATACCTTCCCGGATGTGGGGCGATCGAGGCCGCCGAGCAGATGAAGAAGTGTGCTTTTGCCGTGACCCGATGGGCCCATAATGCACGACAGACTCCCTCTGGCTATTTCAAGATCCACATCCTGAAGGGCGATCGTGCTGTATCCGGTGTTATACACTTTTGATAGCTTTTCGGTTCTGATGATGATTTCAGTCATAGTTGATGGCCTCCACTGGACTAAGCTTGGACGCCAGGCGGGCAGGGAATGCTCCAGTCAGAGAGGCAACCAGTATTGAGAAAATCAGGGCCTTGAGCATAATAACCGGACTGAAGATTCTTACGCTTTGCTCGCTTCCCAGAAAAGCAGTAAATTCGTTTTGTCCGATATACGGGGCGGCAAAGTAGGAAAAAACAAAACCCGCTGCGATGCCGACGATTCCACCCAGAAGGCCATAAAAAGCGGATTCGTATAAGAATAAGAAGAAGATCTTTCTCCTCTTTGCTCCCAGGGCTTCTAAAATGCCGATCTCTCGCCGGCGCTCGTAGACGGCCGTCATCATCGTGTTAGCGATGCCAAAGCAAGCGGCAAGTATAGCAACTGCCGCGATTATCTGTAACGAACTGCCCACGGTTCCCACTATGGCCAGCACCGATCTTAAGAGTTGCTTGTCCGAGACCACAGCGACATTGGCTGCCTCCTGAATTTCCAGGATGTATTTATCAATCTGAGTGATGTCATCCACCTTCACGGAAACGAATGAAACCTTTTCCCCGACGGCATAAACCTTCTGAGCAGTTGGAAGGTCCATATAAATGGCAAGATCATCCCTGTTTCCTGCCTCTTCCAGAACACCACTGACGTAGAACCCCTTACCCCGAATCGTCAACACCTCCCCCGGTTCAAGTTCAAATTGTTTAGCAATGCCGGACCCGATCACGACATTTTCTTCATTCAGTAAATATTGACCAACGTCTAGTTTCCAGTTCTTGAATCCTTTCATCGGTAACGGCAGAATACCGACCACGGGGACTGGCTGATTACTTATCGCTGTTCGCTGCGTGAGATAGGGAATTGCTTGGATACCCTGAATGGCAGTGATTCTTTCCACTTCCTCATTAGGGATAGCTTCAGGTAGGGTCTCTCCGGTTAGGACCGAGATTTGTTCATAGGCACACCATCCCCTGGGAGTAACCACCAAGTGGGCACCAAGGACGTCGGCCTGTTTGCGAATCTCCGCTTCTAGTCCTGTACCCAGAGAGAGCAATGTTACCAGTGAAGCGATGCCCACTGCTATTGCTGAGAGCGTAAAGATAAAGCGGCTCTTCCTACGGGTGATGTTTTTAAAAGTCAACTTGTAATAATTCACTTTTTCTTGAGTCTTACCTCTTTAGCTATGGCAACCACTCCGTACCGCATCATACTTCCAAATAAATTGGCACCTATTGGTCTCGGTTTCCAAAACTATGTCGTTAAATCGCCCTTCTTTTCTTCAGACTCCTCTTTGTCAATACGAACGCTATGAAAATACCACACTGTGGTATTATTACACACCCAGAGGATTTAAAAGTCAAGAAAAATAGGCTCTCAGAATTGGCGATTTTGCCATGACGAAAGGGGAAAGCAAATTCCCTATGAGGTGTTGTATCGAGGACGGATATTTATTAACGATTCCGTTTAGTAACCTTAGAAATTGGTCGATTGAAGACTACCCAAATATACTTGAATTCCAGGATTCGTCTGGGAGTCAAAACTCTCGATGAAAGGTACGCTGCCAGCATATTAACGCCATGTAATGTTGAGGTATATTGATAAAACGTCATGAATTTCTGACATGTCAAAACCTTTGATCACTTGCCACGACCTCATTCTATCAAATCCCGTTTTCATTTTGGGTATGTTGGAGGTATCTGAATACATGTCGCTCAGCATAACCGGCTGGCAATGAAGCGCAGTGGAATTGCCAGTCCGTGTTGAAGCCGTTGTTAGGCCTTTGGCAATGGGTGAAAATCCTTCATTTTCCTGGATCCATCCCAATTAGTTCGATAAGCTGTTTCTCTTCTACAGCTTCTGTGTATAGGATAAATGCGCTGTCAACGACCCTAAGCACATTATCATTGGAGTCGAAGTCAAGGATAATCGGCTGCACTGGGTATTT
>CP070700.1:19583-22392 GCA_020349865.1 Desulfobacteraceae bacterium | reverse complement strand
TAGTATGGCACCTGTCAGAGTGGGAACATCCAGGCCGTAAATCATATCATCGCGCCATACGGATGAAAGGTTCTTTTCTATGCTTTCTTTACGTGAAGAAGTCCATTTGAGGGCATTTTCAAGACGGTGTATGTCTTCAGAAGTGGAAAAGAAATCACCGGTGATCAGCACGTTTTCAATAGAGCCGCCTGAAAGCGAAAGATATATCTCCAGAAGACCGCCTTTGCTCTTTAGCTGCCCTATGCCCATTCTGGCCCTGGGGTGCTTATGGCTAAAGATCCATTCTGGATTCGTATACCTTTCCTCAATGAATCGTTGGATCGTCTTCTTTTCCCACTCATCCGGGTCATCCTCCTTGAAACGGATGTTGAATATTTCTGCAAATCCCGTTTCAATGGCTTCCATCACCTCAATCACGGAAATATTCCTTCCTGCTTCCTGCCTAAGCGTGGTCATGCGCTGACTGAAGCAGTTATACCCCTTGTCGCGGATCTTAATCAGGGGAGTATTCATGATGTCAGTCATCAGGGCCATGTCGAAATCCACCAGAAGGCTGGTGTGAAAGAGAAGGCTTTTACCAACCTCGGATGCGGCGGAAAGTCCGGCGATTTTTTTGCCTCGCACCTCCAGGTCATTTTTTTGCCGGAAGTAAGCCTGAATGCCGAATTTCTCAAGGGCCCGGATCAGGACCTGACTCATGGATTCAAAGACCCCTCCCACGCCCCATTTTAATCCGGGATAGTCCACCTCAATGCCCAAACCCAGGGCCACCACGTCGGGCCCCATGATCACGGTCCCTCCCCCCGTGCTCCTGCGGCTGAATTCAATGCCTCGTGCGTGGCATCTGTCAAGCTTCAGGGCTGCCTCAAGGTCTTGATATTTCCCGACATTGACCGACGGAACAAAGGTGTAAAGATGAAGAATGGGTGGGGAGTCATGGTGTGCTACCGATTGCGGCAAGGTATCATCCACGGCCAGACCCTCGGCCGCGGATAGGGGCCTTGAGAGGTTTTTAAACAAACGCCATTGAGTGGGCATAGTGCTTTAGGCCTTAGCCCTCTCTTCTTCGGCCCTTTTTACTTCTTGTTCTATAAAGCCGATAAGGGCCTCGCCCTGTATTAAGTTTGCCAATTCCGAATCCAGATCCTCGGCCTCAATCACCAGAATCCAGCCTTCACCATAGGGATCGGTATTGATGAGACTCGTATCCTCTTCAAGCTCTTCGTTTACCTCCACGATTTCCCCTGACACCGGAGCTACCAGTTTTCCGATCCATTTTCTGGATTGTATCTTTCCACAGACTTCTCCCTGCTCCACCTCATCTTCCTCTTCAGGAAGATCAATAAAAACAATATCACCTGATTCTTTCTGGAAAAAATCATTCATACCCACAGTCACCTTTGTACCGTCCACTCGAGCCCAAGCATGATCCTTGTGATAGTAAAGCTCATCGGGCATATTGTAGCCTTTGACGTCTGCCATACCTTTGACCCTCCTTGTCTAATGATTAATATATAGGAACTTCTATCCCGCAATGCGGAAGAATCAGCGTGCTTTTAGCGGATTTGTTTTTTGAGTGCTTAGCACCTCTTATTTCACATATCAAGGAAATATAACCATATCGCTTCTAACACTATTCAAATCTGGCCTTCACCGCCCTTGCATGTATGGGCAGGCCTTCTGCTTCCGCCAGGGTGACAACAATATCTTTCAAATGGGCCAGGCCATCTTTGCTCAGGTATTGGAATGTGGGCTTTTTGATGAAGTCATCCACAGACAGCCCGGAAAACATTCGCGCGCATTGCCCGGTCGGCAGGACATGGTTAGTACCGGAGGCATAGTCACCCACTGGAACCGGGGCGTAAGATCCCATAAAAATGGACCCCGCATGCCTTATTTTGTTTAGAGTAATAAACGGATCCCGGGTCAGTATCTGGAGGTGTTCGGCAGCATACTCATTGGCAAAATCAACAGCCTGCTCCATATCTTTTGCAATGAGCACATAAGAGTGTTTGGCGAGTGAAGATTCAAATATTTCCTTTCGGGGAAGAGCATCATACTCCCTGTTTATGATGTCGCATACCGCATCTGCGATTTTTTCTATTGGGGTAACGAGCACGGCGGCAGAGTCAGGGTCGTGTTCGATCTGGGACAAAAAGTCCACCGCGATCAATTTCGGGTCTCCGGTGTGGTCAGACAGGATCAGAGACTCACTCGGTCCGGCAGGTGAATCAATATCCACTTGCCCGTATACCAGCATCTTGGCGGCAGTCACGTATTTATTCCCGGGCCCCACGATCTTGTGTACCCTTGGCATTGATTCTGTGCCGTAGGCCAGCCCGGCAATGCCCCACGGGCCTCCGACCTTGAAAATCCGGTTGCAGCCCGCAATATCCGCAGCCACAAGCGTGGCCGGATTTGCCACCATCCCTTTACCAGGGGGAGTCACTGCCATGATCTGATCCACGCCTGCAACCTTTGCGGGGAGCACCGTCATAAGAATCGAGCTGGGATACACTGCTGTCCCCCCCGGGATGTAACATCCAACAATATCCATTGCTCTGGTGATGCGTCCCACCAGGATACCCTCCCTCACCTCTATGGACCACATCTCGCGCTCCAACTGTGCCTGGTGGAACTTGATGATGTTTTGGGCTGCCTTTTTCAGGCAATCAACCACCTTGATGTCTACTTTTTCATAGGCCCCAGCTATCTCCTTTTTGGTGACTTCCAGATCCGATGAAACTATGTCATGCTTATGCTTGCGGTAGTGTTCCAGGGCAACGGCATCGCCGCGATCTCTAACATC
>CP070700.1:16926-19483 GCA_020349865.1 Desulfobacteraceae bacterium | reverse complement strand
GTTATCCAGGGGTGGAACCGTGATCACGGTCGAACGGTTTTATCCTGCGGATGCCTTAGCTGACATTGAAACGTTTAAGCCGACGGTTTTTCAGGGAGTCCCGCCCATGTTTAACCTGTTGCTCAGGCATTCGGATCTTGATTATTATGACATTTCTTCCGTGGTTTTTAGTCTTTCCGCGGCGACCAAGATGCCGGAAAGTTTGATCCGGCAGGTAGGGAAAAGGTTAAAATTGAGGTATGCAGAAGCCTGGGGGCTTACGGAAGTCTCCTGTGTCGGGGCGACGGCGCCTTATACGGAGACGCGGATTGGTGCTTGCGGCCGTGCGATGGACGACGGGGAAATGAAGGTAATCGACGAAGACGGTGAACCATTGCCATCCGGTCAACAGGGAGAATTATGTATTCGGGGGTCGTGTGTGACCCAGGGCTATCTCAATAAACCGGAGGCCACCAAAGATGCTTTTGGCGCTGAAGGTTGGTTTCATTCCGGAGATGTCGCTTATATCGATGAGGACGGGTTTGCCTACATTGTGGATCGCAAGAAGGATATGATTAATGTCGGTGGTGAAAAAGTATTTCCCTCGGAAGTCGAGGATATGATGCTTGCGCATCCGAAGATAAAAGACCTGGTCATCGTGGGCATTCCGGACGAGCTGAAGGGTGAGGCACCCAAGGCCTTCATTCAGCTGAAGGAAGGTGAGAAAGCGACGCAAGAGGAAATCAGAGCTTTTTGCAAAGCAGAAATGGCTCCTTACAAAGTGCCTGTCGCAGTTGAATTCATAGCGGAGGTGCCGCGCTCGGCATCGGGAAAGGCATTGCGCAGGACTTTAAGGGACAAGGAATGGAATAGGTAAGCTTTCGGATTTTGGTCTTCATAGCTATGACAGGTATGGGGTCGTTGATAATAGGGTGCCACAAATCACAAATTCCAAATAACAAACAAATCCCAATGACCAAAATTCAAAATCTCAAACTTGTTTTGGTCATTGAATATTGGAATTTGAGATTTATTTGTAATTTGGTGCTTGTAATTTAGGATTTTATGCTTTGTTTCTGGAAGCTTGGCAACACCCATAAAACTTGTTGTTCCTCAATATAAATGATTTTTTGATAAGAGGGAGGTAATTGGAATGAAAAAAGTATTGACCAGTCTCCAGGAGGCGGCCGGGTTTGTTGAGGATGGCGCTCTGGTGACCTTTGGTGGGGCGACGTTCAGCAGAGCCCCAATGGAGTTTGTGCGGGAGTTGGTCCGGCAGGGAAAGAAAGACCTGAATCTGATTGACCGCGAACCGGCTATGGACTTTGATCTGCTTATCGGCGCCGGTTGCGTGGCAAAAGTCCGAGCGGGTATGTTGGCCTTTGAGGTCTTTGGTATGGCACCCAATTTTCGTAAAAAGTCCGAAAGCGGTGAACTCGTCACGAAAGAAGGTGCCTGTCAGCCGATTATTGCCGGTTTTCGTGCAGCCGCCATGGGGTTGCCCTCGCTGCCGGTAAAGGGCATGCTGGGCTCTGATTTGTTGACGATCAGCGAGGTGATCGGCAGCCAGAAGGAGTTCCAGGATCCGTTCACCGGCGAGACGATGATTGCGGTGAAGGCGATTGAACCGGATGTTGCCATTATTCACGCCCAGAAGGCAGATGAATTTGGCAATGTGCGTATCGAGGGTCCTTTATATGAAGATGTGATCAAAGCCAAAGCAGCCAAAAAAGTGGTGGTAACCGTAGAAGAGCTGATTCCCAGCCGGGAATTCCGTAAAATGCCGGAAGCCACAACACTTCCGCACTTTATTGTGGATGCCGTGGTTGAGGCGCCCAGGGGCGCTTATCCCTGTTCCTGCTTGAATTACTATGATGTGGACTATGATCATATCCAGGAATACCTCAAGGCAGCTGCCAAGGATCAGTTCGAAATATATCTGGATACACATGTCTATGGGAGGGAATCTTCATGAATGCTAGAATCGAAACACCGGAGATGATGATATATGCCATGGCCTCGCAGATAGAGAATTTCGACACCGTGCTCCACGGTGTTTCTTCACCGCTACCGGTTTTGGCGATGAGCGTGGCCCGCAAAACCCATGCTCCGGATATGGCTTATATTTCCGGGGCCGAGGGGGTGGATCCTGAGCTGAATCGCATTTATCCATCCTCTTTCGATGCGCGGCTGAATCGAAATGCGGTGGCCTACTTCGGACTTCACGAGGCCTTTGACCTGGCCCAGAGGGGGGAATTGAATGTCATGTTCCTCGGGGCTGCCCAAGTGGATCGACGTGGCAATACGAATCTCAGCGTAATCGGTGATGTTGAACGGCCTAAGGTGCAACTTCCAGGTGGGGCGGCATCTGCATTTTTAATGCCGATAACACCCAAGGTGGTGATCTGGGTTACGCGGCAGTCCAGTAGGATATTTGTTGAGGCGGTGGATTTTGTGACCGGTCAGGGTTATGATCACCGATCTGAGGAATACCAAAAAAATGAAATCATGGTGGTTTCCAATCTGGGGATAATGAATTTCAAAAATCCGGACCGGGTGATGCAGATTCAACATTATC
>CP070700.1:13856-16826 GCA_020349865.1 Desulfobacteraceae bacterium | reverse complement strand
GGGGACTGGCCGAGGGGAATCTGTTTCAGCAACCCAGGTACCGGACACAGAGCCGGTCAGACTTGCAACATGCGCTGAGACGGATACGGCAGGCGGCGCTTATCCTGAGCAACGTCTGCGCGTCATTACCCAAGGCAGGAGCCCAGTGCGGTAGTTCCGCACGCTGGGATCTGTGCGGGGGGCGCCGGGTGACCGGCGTTCCTACCGCGATTACGTCAGTTTGACTCGAAAGTTTTTATTAAACCACGCGTTGTCAAGGTATCTGTCTGATATCAGAGGTTTTATGTAGTTTGTGATCTAGAAGCAGTAGCACAGGTCCGGACTCCAAGCCATCTTGTTTTGCACATTCCAAGGCTAGATTGGCAGGCTTTTTTTCAGATACCACCAAAGGATTTTCACATGGCTGATAAGGCCTTTCCTAATCCCTGTTTAAGATATAGGGCTTCCCAAAATTAAATATATAGCAATTTCAATTAGTTAGATGATATCCAAAAGACCATTCCCTAAACCATAAAAATTACTATATTTTCCACTGGTTATTTGGGCAGAAAATATCTTTGACCCCATTTTGACTAAGTTTTCTATGTCCCTTTTGCCGGGTTTAGGAAGAAATCTTTTTGGGAAGACCTGTTTTTCTTTTCAACTAACATACTGTCATTTTTTGAATATTTTTTCCTAAACCCTAAAACTTTGGTATCCTCCATCGGGAAGTTTTTGCCATCCCTTCCCAAAAATGGTGGGTGCCATGTACCAACGTTGCCTTATATCACCGGAGTCAATTCCTCCGAGCGTCAAATATGGGAAGCTCTTTGAAAATTTGCCTGAGATTCCTAAAAAATGGTCCCAACGTGGTAGGCCCCCTATTTCAAAGAACTCTCTTCTCAAGGGGTTAATTTACCGTAACCTCAGGGGCATCGATAAGCTGGTAGAGCTTGAATTTGAATTGCTCAATAATCCAACAATGGCTGAACCCTTGGGCTTAGATTCCTTAAAGCAACCGCCATCTGATGAGAGATTCTCTGAGTTTTTGCGCTCCAATCCGAATGGGTATTTCCAGGCCGTAAGAAAACTTTTGGTGCAAGAACTCATCAACGAAGGCGTTGTCCATGGAACTGAAATCGGATTTGATTCCTGCCCCCTTGAAGCAAGGGTAAAGGAAAATAATCTAAAAACCTCGATTAAGGATTGTTATGATAAATATCTTCTCGTCTCTGGAGATAAGGACGCACGCCTTGGAGTTAGTATCCACTTCCCGAGTCCCTTTAAGAAAAAGATCCATTATTTCTGGGGTTATCGAAATCACATCATTAACGATCTGGAATCAGAACTACCTCTTTGGGAAATCACGCTCCAAGCTAATAAAAGTGAAAAACCATTAGGGCTCGCGATGTTGAAAGAACTGCACCAGGATTTTTCTTTGCCTATAAAGGTAGTTGCTGGGGACGCAAATTATGATGTCGAAGATATCCTGAAATACATCATCGAACAAATGAAAGCTGAAGCGATGATCCCAAGGAATCCCGGCAACACTCAAAATACCCCTTACACTGTGAAAAAGGACAAGATATACTGCCAAGCAGAACTCCCCATGTATCGAAAAGGCAGCATGACTACTAAAGGAATAACCTATTTCCAATATAGTTGCCCTTTACATTGGTCCAAAGAATTTCGTGGAATTTACCTCCTTTGTCCTGCAGAGCACCCGAAGTTTCTAAAACAGAAAGGCTGTAATGTACTGATTCGTTTGACCCCAAGTGTTAGGGAAAAAATCAGTTACGGCACCCAAAGATTCAAAAACGTTTATAACCTGCGAACCTCAGTGGAAAGAGTATTTTCAAGGCTTTTATCCATTTCAATGCAAAAACCAACCGTCAAAGGCCTCCGGGCCGTAAGAAACCACTGTACAATTGCTCATAGCACCTTTCTCTTGGTGGCATTAACGGCTCATAGAATAGGCTGTGAAGATAAAATACGCTTTGTTAAATCTTTCGTTCCGAATTTCCTGACTCAGTAGCCTCTGCCACCCCAAGGCTCAAAAAAGGATTTTTGGGAAGCCCTATTTAAGATATAATTTCAAATAATAAATCTGGAGGGATTTAGACTACTTGGGTATGAACAACACAACTGAAAAGAAAACCAGGAAGACCACCGCCCCTGGGGCTTTTACATTGTGCTTTCCGATGAGCCTGATCATAAGATGAAACGAATTGTTGTATATCCTGGGAAAAGATTGAGTCTGCAAAGGCACAAGCGCATGTCTGAACCCTGACATATTGTCAATGGGGAGGCCCTTATCACCCTTAATGACAAAGAGTTCCCGCTAAAAAAAGCGAGTCAGTCGATATTCCTTTTAGTGCAGCCCATAGGATAAAAAGCACAGGAACAGAAAACATGGTCTTTATCGAAATACAACAAGGAGACTATTTTGGGGAGGATGATTTTGGGAAGGTACATGTAAAAGACATTTAAGAAATGAATAGATCCATAAAAGCAAATCTCGACACATTAAACAATACCTTATCACTCAGTTTGATCTCCGGGATAACCAGCAAGGCAACAGAGTTCCTTCTGTCAAAACCCAATTATAGAGCGTGAGTTTTGGTCGAAATGATATTTTATCACCACTGTGGCCGTCATGGTAGTAAAGACACAATTCGCCAGTATGTTAAAAATCAGGGCACTGAAAAGGACCATAAGAAACTTCATACCTGAATTTTGCACAAAATCGATCCGAAAAGTATATGGGACATTCCGAGCCCTGATTCTATTGGGGTTCCCGAGGCCTGGAAACATCTCAGCTTTAACCCATTGGGTAGAGAGCGATAATTTCAGGAGTTGGGACAGCCAAGTTGGTAGAGGTTCCCGAGAGTCCTCTGGGTATCCAGTGAAATTGCGGCTTTTGGGACACTGCAATTTTTGGCTGTTTGTAACCATTTGATAAATCATTCAAATTACACCGTGCAAAAAATT
>CP070700.1:9321-13756 GCA_020349865.1 Desulfobacteraceae bacterium | reverse complement strand
TATTGGAACGGTAAAACGCTCTGATTCTTTAAGCCCTGTGGCCTGCTGGGCGATCTGTGCTTTCAGGTACAAGGCCCTCACATTGAGACCCACATCTATATTAAACGTATCGAGCGTAGCTTTCTTGATGAACGGGAGGCCGTAGTACAAAGCGATATCAAGATGGTGAAGAGTTATCTTTGAGTCAAAGTCAACATCTCCCTGAAAGATAACGTCGCCGAAATTGAAGTCAACTGACTTTTTGCCTGTTCCTTCAAATTCCATGGGGGTTGCCATAAGATAGATGTTTGGGATCAAAAGAGGCATATCTATTTTAAGCCTGCCCATTATGCGTGTTTCCCTATCGTAGTTGAGGTCCTTTTCGAAATCGAGGATATCATCAGAAGTAATTTCCTCATATGCCAGGTCCCCCTGAGGGTCCTGGCTCCATCCGCCAACTGCCAGTTCCACTCCCATGGCATGGGAAGTGCCAGGCGCAATTAACAAAAAAAGCATGCCCAAAATAAATATTGATTTTCTCATAATTTGTTCCTCCGTAACAGGTGAGGCTTTAACCCAGATTGTGCAATAATCTCCTACTGCGACTTGAAAATCATTAACGGAATGATGAATTTAACGTGTACTGCGAAACCCTGGATCCAAAGACCAAACGGCCGGTCCCCGTAACCTTGAGCGCATGCTCGGCGAGTCTCAGACGGGTGAAATGCAAGACAAATGCCACTGCAGCGAACCATGTTCCGAAGCCCTTAACTCATTGATTGTAGGAGGTAAATAATTAACAAGAAAATAGCTGGACAAGTTTGGTTCAATTTGATTGGGATAAATGGGTTGAATGGTGCATATTGCACCAGCTTTCCTTGGACAAATACAAAGTGCGCCCTATTTGATTTTTTTGCGCGATGGCCAATCGGGTTTACACTTTTATGTACGTATGCCGTAAGGCTCTAAAATAAATGTGCTCGCTCATCTCTATTACACTAAAGGAATCATTGGATTTTTATCAATAAAAGTGACGCTGATGTCATCCGGCACATCCACAACGATGCTTTGACGTCCTTAAAGCAGGCCGGTTTTCATAGACTACTCCCCGTCCCCGAACTGACTTTCACCCATAAGTTGGGCGCTGGGCACAGGGGGTGTGCGATTGTAAGGTTAGAGACTAAAATATATCTCATGCCGCTGATCAGAGGGACCCAAATACCCCTGTGTTCAACTCGAGATATGGGACATGGACGGGTCCCCGAAAGAGACCTGAGACACGCCGCTTTCGAGGAGAAGAGCGGATCTCCTTTTACATGATTTTTATTTTCTCAAAATCACCACCCCATGCGGCTTCGAGGATGGGCCTCATGTACTCTTCCACCAGATCCGCGTTGAGGGGAACAGGCATGTTTCTCAGTTTCATGTCGAGCTGGGGGTTCTTTGCGGCTGTCAGACAACGCTCGATGTGCTCCTCGCTGATACCGGAAACATCACTCAAACATGTTGGGAACTCAAGAAATTGACCGAAGTTGACCATGCCCCTGGCCATTGCCAGTCCGAGGTCGCGGCCGGAGAGGGAATCGACATCTTCTTCAATATATCCGTATTTCTTGTAGATCCGGCCAATCACACGCAACTGCTCTTCGATCGCCGGGGCGAAGAATACAGTATAGTATGGGTTCATCAAGGCGCAGGCACGTCCGTGACTGATGACGTCAACCAGAGAAAAACTGGTCAGGTGGTCACCCGACGTCCCACCGATCATGATGGCATATCCTTCCAGGTCGGTTCCCAGTCCCAGCATGGTTCTCGCTTTGACATCGGAGGGGGCCTTCTTGATTTCGGTGAGGCCCTGAATGATGAGTTCCAGGCCTACTTTAGCGACCTCCCGGGCTCGGGCCCGGGTTTCGGGCGGCGATCCGAAGTAGACTTCCAGGCAGTGGGCAATGCCGTCCAGTCCGCCGTCCAGGGTCAGGCTCATTGGCTGGGATATGGTGACATCGTAGTCAAACACAGAGCGCGGGGGGATGATGGCCTCATCCACGATCAGTTTCTTCTGCCCTGCAACGGGATCCGTGATGTTGGAATACTTGGTCAGGTGCTCACTGGAACTGGCAGACATCATTATCGCCACAACCGGCATAATGGTTCGACCTGACTCCTGACAGACCTTGGTTACCTCACCCACACCGAAGAAAGGATCGATTTCCGGCTTTAGATCTCCAAGGGTGGCCAAAATGGCAGCCGCTTTGGCAGCGTCGATTCCCGAACCGCCGCCAGCCACCACAAGGACATCCGGTCTTTTGTGCATTATGTGGCTGTGGATACGGTAGACATCCACAAAAGGCGCGTTGGGAGCCGCTGACCTGACATTATCTACCACCTCCAGGCCGTTCCTTGCCAGGGACTTTAGGATTCTGTCCACGCTGGGCCAGAACCATTCAGACTCCAGAGGCCCAATAAACATGGCCTTTTTCCCCAATTCGGCCGTGAGTATGCCTGGCGCATCATCGAGAACACCGCTGCCAAAGGCATAAGAATTTCCCTTGAAATCCTTCAGCATTGTAGATGCCTTTTCAATTAAATCGGGCATGCCAATTCACAGAGTCGGCAGTACCGGACCAACTTTGCAGGCTCATCCTGACCTTCAACTCTTGTTTTTTCGCAGTTTTCGATATCCAATTCCATCTGGATATTGCAACGATGTCTGCTGTAGACTCCAGTTCTGGCTGGTAGCTTGTCAATACCGAAGTCTTTTTCCGAATAAATTTTGCTTTGAAACGCTTGCTGGGGACAGGCCTTTTTACAGGGCATGTTGCAATCTTCACAGGGATCGAAATCAATAGGGCCGAACCCCTCCAAGACTCGATCCGTGATCATAGCGCGGATACGGACCCTCGAGCCGAATGCCGGGGTCACCAAAAGATTGTTTTTGCCAATGCATCCCAACCCGGCCATTACGGCTCCATCCTTTAGAAAAATGCCTCCGCGCTCGATGTGATAGGGTAGTTTATTTGTCCGGATACCTTTTTCTTCTTGCAACCACTCAGAGAGTTTAGTGCTGATGGACATGAGAATCCGGTTGCCGATCGTGCCCCCACTATACCCATCCTCCCACCAATCAAGTTCCGGCTTATCCTCTGTGTGTTCAACGGCAATGACGATTGCGGATCTGGCATTTTCAGGCCATGAAACCCGACCAGGTTTTATTATCCCGGTTTTCCTGGTACCCACGCCCTCATATTCTTCCAGTTTTCCATATATTATATGAGAAGGGGATTTTTTCAGATCTTCCACGCTTGCAATTCCAGCCAAACACGCCCCGAACTCTTTTGCTTTCTCGACAATCTGTGTGCTTAAGTTGTTTTCTCTACTCTTCGCCATGGCACGCGCTCTAAGGTATTGGTAATTATTTATTAACCCGATAACGGTATCTGAAGAATAATATTTAGGCAGCCTAAAGCCAGCTTAAAGTTGTTTCAAGTGTTACCTGAGCCACGGGTTGTGTGTCAAGGGATGTCAATATCAAAGCTATGGTTGGCTTTATGATATCTGCAAAAAAGGTAGGTTTGAAATTACTGTCATACAGTCATCACTACCCTTCAAATTCAATAGTTCTTATCGTAATGTCAAATTTGAGTGCATCGGATTTTGTTTCTATTACAATCTGAAACCTTCAAAATCTCTGAATTCAAGTATTATGGCATAGTAAAAACTTTTAAAAGTGAAATTGCAGCCACAAGATATAGGTTCGGAGCGTCCCTCATATGGGTATTTTAATGAGGCCAAAACCTCCTTGGCTTGGGTGAGATAGAACTCGTTCTCAAGCATCTTGAAGACCTTGATCGCCTCTTCTAAGCAATCCCCGGCTTTGTCACCTTTTTTCTTGGCCTTGAACATGCGGCCCAGTTCCAGCCAGGACTGGCCTGCATAGAGATAGGATTTGGTCTCCTCAGCAAGTTTCATGGCCTTATGGAAGTGCCTTTCCGCCTTCTTGGAAGCGCCGGGGAGGTTTTTTATCAGAAAGCCTAAATTCTTCATTAGTGTTGAAAAACCGACCGACTGGGTAGGGGCTGCCAGTTGAGA
Organism: Desulfobacteraceae bacterium; assembly: GCA_020349865.1. The sequence continues at coordinate 9,688 of CP070700.1, read as the reverse complement.
AAAAATATTTCCAAGATAGAACTCCACCACGACCAGTAATCTCTTGCGCTGCCCTCTAATGCCTATTTCGGCAGCCTCCTTTAATAAAGTCAAGCCCTCATTCATGCGACCCTGGGCGAAAAGGGCCATACCATAATGAGGCAAGGTGTAATCACCCAAGGTCTTCCCTCCGCCGGCAGTGGTGAATTCCATCACCTCAGCCATTAATCCTCCCGCAATTTCCATCTGTCCGCCCAGGGCATAGCTCATTGCCAAAAGGATTTTGGCCCAATAGCGATAAAAAGGGACATCTGACGCGGCCTGTATTGCTTTTTGGATGTTATCACTAGCCTCAGCGGGCCGACCGAGAATAGAATAAGCGTATCCC
>CP070700.1:2737-9221 GCA_020349865.1 Desulfobacteraceae bacterium | reverse complement strand
TCCCGTATCGATCAACATCAACCAAGAAAGGAGGATTTTGTCATGAGTGAAGCACCCATATGGAAGGTGGAGGCCATTAACCAGGTGGCGATTGTGGTCAAGGATTTAGACAAAGCCATGGAGAATTACTGGAAAATACTCGGCATTGGCCCTTGGCAAGTGTTCAATTTTGATGAGCGAATTGCCTCAGATTTAACTTACGATGAGGAAGATGCGAAATTCATAATGAAAATTGGGCTTACCATGGTGGGGGATACCATGATGGAGCTCATCGAGCCGAAGGAGGGCGAAAACATTTACAGCGACTTCCTCAAAGAAAAGGGGGAGGGGATCCATCATTTTGGAATTTTTGTGGACGACGTGGATAAAATCCGGACTGACATGCGGGCAGCGGGTTTGAAATGCTTGCAAAGCGGATGTTTTGCTGATCGACAGGGGGCCTTTGCATACATAGACACAACTAAAGATCTTTCCGCTATTTGGGAACCGCTAAAGATGTCGCCGGAAGGTGCGCTCCAGCCGGATTATGTGTATCCCGAAAGTTGACATCGTCATTTAAAGGGCACAGAACGGTTCGTGATGACATTGAGTGGTCAACTGATTCTTGAAGAATGCCCGAACCCGATTTGCGTCTCTGCTCTGGCGGAAGTCAGCAAAATCCTGCCGGCCATCTCCGAAAGGCTGGTCAACAAATCGGACCCGAATTTTCAGCGGTTCAATATCGTCCACTGCACTGATGTGGGTCTCGACAAAGGGGGATAGGTAAGATCCTCTTAAAGCTCTACGTGGAGAAGTTCCGCTAAACTAGTTTAATAAAATTCCTCAAGGAGCTTTAATATCTGTGGCTCTTTAACCGGTTGGGGATTCCCCACCATATTGGCCACGTCCAGGGAGGCCTCAAATGCAATCCTTTTCAGATCGGACTGCGATATTCCAAGATCTCTGAAGCGTAAAGGCATGCCTAAGTCTTTATAAAGATTAATCAGGGCTGACTCCAGATCTTTTGAACGATCCAAGGCCCACGCCAGATCTGAAAACTGTTCTTCCCTTTCTTTCCGATTGGCTCTGACAAAGCAAAGAAGCGCCACGGAAACAGAGTTACCGTGCGATATATCATGAAGGCCTCCCAGGACATGGCCAATGGCGTGGCCCAGGCCGAGGCCCTTGGAAAAGCCCAGCCCGCCATATATTGCTGCCATGCACATATCGGTTCGGGCATCCATGTCGTCACCGTGAGCAAACGCCTTGCGTAAGCTTCGCCCGATTAATTTTATCCCGTAAAGGCCGAGAGCTTCATAATAAGGATGGTAGGGAATGGCCATACCGACATAGCCTTCGATACAGTGAGCCAAGGCATCAATACCTGTTTGGGCAGTGAGTTCGGGGGGCATGGTCTTGGTGAGTTCAGGGTCGATTACAGCCAGTCTCGGAATGAGGTGGTTGCTCAAAATGACAAATTTATGTTTGGTTTTACTGTCAGTGATAACCGCATAACTGTTCACTTCGCTGCCGGTTCCTGCGGTCGTCGGGATACAGACGACAGGCGGCAGAGGCGGTTGTATTTTTCCGGGTCCGCCCACCATGCTTCCGTATTCTTCCAAAATTCCAGGATGAGATACCCGCAGGGCAGTGGCTTTGGCTGCATCCATGGAACTTCCGCCTCCCAGCGCAATCAATCCATCGCAACCCTCCTTCTGATATAGCTGGGACATCTCATCTATTTCTTCAACCGGTGGATCAGGCTGTACGCCGGTAAACAGAAAAGAAGAGGTGCCGCTTTTTTTCAATATATCTTGAACTTCATCGGTATATCCCATAGCCTTCATCACCGGATCTGCCACCAAGAGGGCATTGGTTATGTTGGCTTTTTTGGTGGGATCCCCCATTAAGCCGCGTACACCAGCTCCAAACAGAATCTGAGGCATAGCGGGAAAGCGTATTTCCCATATCTTTTCCGGCTCTTTGTAGTTTTCCAGTCCTTTCCAGATGTCATCCAGTTCGGATTCTTCCACGTCAAACACGGTTTTTGTCGGGGAAAGGGTTTCATTCCGGATAAAATCCAGTTGGCGCTTTGGGGCTTTCGCAAACTCTGCACGCTCATTAAACCCCAATTCATCTCTCAGGGTTTGCTTCCCCAAATCAACGATATCGTCTACCGTCAGCTCCAATCCATAACGGGCATTCAGTAAGTCCCGGAAAAAAGAATAAATCGAGGCTCTTCCCCCGGGGAGCGAATTGATGCAATACCCCATGGTATCGCAGGTGGCCGCTTTTATCTGAGCCCTGAGGGAATTTTTTATCTGTCCGGCTTTACGCAAAGGCATTTTGTATGTCAAGCCTGCGGTGTGGTCAGGCCCCTGGGGGTTTGTGATATAGGTCACACCGGTACCTTTTACCGCCCTTGGATCATGACCCGGTATGGCCTGCCCTTTAATTGCCGGAATCCGGTTGACCTCGAGAGCCTTGGCAGTGGAAACGACTCCATTTCCCAAAACATGGCCGAAATCTGTGCCCTCCTCTATTTCCTTCAGCAAACGGATAGCAGATTCCACATCACCCATTTTCATCTTGCCGGCGCTGGCTGCCACCCCAAGGCTACTGCCGAGTTCTATGAGGTCCAAGCCTAAATCGTCGCAAATGAATTTCAGCCGTCCCACAGCGTCAGGGTCATCGATGCCCAAATTGGTCCCCAACATGGCAATTGCTTCATACTCGTAAGCCGAAGCCAGGCGTTCACCTTTGGCATCATTGTAAATGATGGAACACTGAATCACACAGCCCGGCATGCAACCATGATATTTTCCTCCGCGTTCCCAGACATTTCTCTTAATGACTTCTCCGCTGATTTCCCTGAATCCTTCGGGCCTACCCGATCCATAGTTATCTGCCGGCATGGTTCCCTGGTAACTGTTGGAGGCGACGGCCAGAGGCGTTCCAAAGGTGGAGAAAAGTCCGCAGAGAATGTCTCTTTTTAACGTATCGGTCCAGGTACGCACGGTTTTTTTAAACAAATCCTTATTCGCAATACTCACCGCTGGCGCGCCTTTATCGTCAATGATGATCGCTTTGAGCCCTTTGCTACCCATGACTGCCCCCAAGCCGCCTCTACCGGCATTCCTCGAGGGGTCGCCCAGAATATCAGTAAAGGAAACCGAAGCCCCCTTATATTTCCTTTCACCGCCAATACCGATGCAAATGATGGCTGATTTTGGATTATACTTCTGGTAGAGTTCCTCCACCAACGGATACGTCTTCAGACCTATCAATTCATCAGCCGGCTCCAGTTCGGCTTGGTCAGCTGCGATCTTCAAGCAATAAAAACGCTCCTCTTCAGGAACGCCTTCTATAACGATGGCTCGTATGCCTAATTTATCAAGCTTCTGGGCAGCTGTACCGCCTGCGTTGGCCTCTTTTATACCAAGGGTTAAAGGACTTTTAGCTCCCACCGAAATTCTTCCAAGCTGGGGCGCTAATGTGCCGGCCAGAGGCCCCCCGGCAATAATGAGTTTGTTGTCGGCCCCCAGCGGAGCAGCGTCAGGAGGCACTTCTCGATTCATGATTTTGGCAATCAATCCTCTGCCCCCCAATAGTTTCCAGGCTTGTGGAAGATCTTCGAAAGCGATCTCCAACTGGTTCATGTTGATCCTAAGTATTCGCATGATTAATTCTCCAATCAAATAGGAAAGAATCCACCCAAAAATGACGTGTCTTTGGACAAAATCCTTAACACATCCGATTTTCAGATAACCTTGTCTCTCTTCAAATCCTCAACTTCATCCTCAGTAAGATTTAATTGTTCCATGAGAATTTCTTCAGTGTGCTGGCCTAAATCAGGCGAAGCCTTTTCAATCCGGCACGGTGTACGGGAAAATTTCATGGGAGTTCCGACCACATCCAGTTTTCCTAAACGGGGATGCTCAACGGTTAAAATCATTTCGCGTGCCAGCACGTGCGGATCCGTGACCACCTGTTCGATGTTATTAACAGGGCTGCCAATCAAACCAGCTGATTCAAAAATCGAGAGCCATTCAGCTCTGGGCTTGGTTTTAAAAACCTCGCAGAGAATCGGTTCCAAAACTGCATGATTTTCGGTTCTATCCGCCGCAGTCTTAAAACGATCATCATCTATCAAATCCTTTCGTCCCATCACTTCACATAACTTCTGCCATTCTTCTTCTCTAAATGCGATGACGACCATTTCTTCGGTTTGGGTTGGGAAAACCTGAAAAGGGGTCATAATAGGGTGTCTGGAGCCGATCGGTTTCGGAACCTCCCCCGTGGCAAAGTATCGGGCGCATGCGTTCTCGCACAGAGCGACCTGACTGTCCAACATTGCTAAATCAATATGTTGGCCCTCGCCACTTTGTTCTCGTTCATAGAGTGCCGCCAGGGTTGCATTGACTGCAAAAAGAGCCGCCCCCATGTCTCCTATGGAATATCCAACTCGTACGGGAGAGCGCCCAGGCTCACCGGTAATGCTGACGGTCCCCCCCATTCCCTGTGCCACCATATCGAAGGCCGGTTTGTGGGTATAAGGACCGAACTGACCGAAACCAGAGATGGAAACATAGATGAGGCGGGGATTGAGCGCTTTGACGACTTCATATTCTAGCCCCATTTTATGCATGATACCGGGCCGAAAGTTCTCAAGAAGAATGTCCATCTTTGGCAGGAGTTTTTTGATAATTCCTTTAGCTTTTTCATGCCTGAGATTTAAAGTCATACTCTTTTTTCCGCGATTTACGCTAAGAAAATAAGAGCTGAGGTCCTTGATAAAAGGTCCGTTGTTACGGGCCATGTCCCCCTTTTGCGAGTCTTCAACTTTGATAACCTCTGCACCGAGATCGGCTAAAACCATAGCAGCATAAGGCCCCGCAAGGACACGACCCAAACTCAATACTTTGATCCCTTTCAATGGTCCTGGCATATAGCGTTCCTCCATGTTAGAGCCATCTTATATTTCCGGGCCAATGGCAAAAATGGCACACCAGAAGTGAAACGTATTTCCTTAATTATTGTGATTATCAAAAATATGCTCCGATTGATCATTTGTGGGTCCGGTGCGGTCAAGAAATATTTTTTTGGTAACCACTATAACGTCAAAACAGTTCCAATCTTTAAAAAACGATCTTGCTGCGACGGTTTATTTTGATCGCTCGGATGGGGCAGTTGGTGGCGCAATGTTCACACACCTGGCACCTCGTGGGATCTGTTGGCGCAAGCCATCCATCCTGAACTTTCAAGATCTCTGAGGAACATGTGGGTACGCATTCTCCGCAATTATTACAACCCAGGCTAATATTGATCTGCTTTTTAGCCACCTTTTTGGGAATGGGCATTATCGAGCTATAGCTCAACGCACCTGAAGGACAAAATGTGACGCAGCGGGGTTCCTCCCAATCCGGACAAAGATCACAAACGATCACCTTATCTCCTTCCAATCCCATGGAAAGGGCCCCATAGGAGCAAGCATCTAGACATCTGCCACACGCATCGCATTTTTCATCGTCAACCTTTATGACCATGGTCTCGGGATCTCTTGTCAGGGCTTGACGCGGACAGGAGAGTATACAGGACGGATCTCCCTCACAGAGTACACAGGTATAAGACTTTGATTTTCCGTCGTCTGTTTCCAGCACTCGAATCCTGGACACTCGCGGATCAAATACCCCTTCCTTTGTGCCCGAACAAACCATTTCGCAAAGGTGACAACCGATGCACCGATGTCGATCACAGTTGATGACTTTTTTTCTGGCCATGGATTCTTCCTATAGGTTTAAGGTGTCAGGCTGACGTAGGTTTCAGGTTTCGGGGTTCAAGTGTCAGGCGTAAGAAACGCAGGAACTGAAACCTGACCACTGAAACCTGAAAACTTAATTGGCCATCTGCCAGCGCCGTTCTTGCTCTGGAACTTTGCGCTCCAAAGTTTTCTCCAATCCATTCAGCATCCGAATGCATTCTTTGTAACGATCCCGAAATTCTATATAAGTACTTTCTGTGATGTATTCTTTAAGTTTCGCCATAAAAAGGTGATGAATAGTCTCACCTGCTTCACCCCTGCTGCGATTAACGCCTTCGATTTTATTACGAATATGTCGGTCATCATTTTTCGCCACCACCGCCTCCCTCCTGGCACCCGAAACCTGACACCTGAAACCTGACACCTGAAACCCAATTATATGAGATAGCTGATTTTCAAAAAACTGACTGCAAAAAGATCAATCTCAAAGAACATTCTGAAATAGTATAGAGGAGACTCCAATAATGGCTGAACCGGCAAATCAAGAAAAAGATAAAATATTGGACCAGGGATTGGAAATCGGGGCGCAAAATCTTACTGACGAGCGCATCGAGGCTGTCATCAACCGTGTTTTGAAAGGCGAAACCGGTGCCCGGCTCAAAGCGTATGTCGACACCTGCATCCACTGTGGACTGTGTTCGGAAGCCTGTCACTACTACCTGTCCCATGACAAGGACCCTACCT
>CP070700.1:0-2637 GCA_020349865.1 Desulfobacteraceae bacterium | reverse complement strand
TTCGCGGTAGCGGGCCCTTAGCTTTTGCATAACCCACCAATATCCTACCCTTATTTAACCCCTTTTCCTCCACACACAATCGCTTAAAATACCTCCATTTTATTTATCAACCTAAAGATGGAGGTATGACATGTCAGAATTACGTCAAAAAATGATCAAGATGATGAAACTGAGGAACCTTGGAAAAACATCCCAGCGGTCTTATTTGGCGGCCGTCACGGGGCTGACCAAATATCACCGGAAATCGCCCGATGAAATTACCAAGGAAATGATCGAGGACTATCTGCTTTATTTAATAAACGAAAAGAAGCGCGCTCCTGAGGGGGTGGCGGTTGTAGTGAGCGGTCTGAGATTCTTTTGCAAACACGTTATTGGCGATGAGCACAGGTCCCCAAACTATGGAACCAGAAGGGTAAGAAAACTTCCAACGGTTTTAACTCAAGAAGAAGTCTGGCGAATCATCAATGCACCAAAAAACATGAAACACCGACTTCTTTTAATGACAACCTACTCAGCCGGACTTCGGGCTGGTGAGGTTATCAAGCTGAAGCCCGAGCATATCGACAGTAAACGGATGCTCATAAAAGTCGAGGAGGGAAAAGGCGGCAAGGGCCGCTACACCTTGCTTTCTAGAATGCTTTTAGAAGAGCTCCGCCATTACTACAAAAAATTTCGGCCAAAGACCTACCTCTTTCCCTCAGCTTATAAAGGAAGAGGCCTTTTAACTTATGAAACCGTCCGCAGCATCTACGAAGATGCCCGAAAGAACGCCGGCGTCAAAAAAGGCCCGGGGATCCATACCCTGCGTCACAGTTTTGCCACTCACCTCCTTGAGGCAGGCTATGATTTGCGTAAAATTCAAATACTGATGGGCCACAAAAGCCTTACGACCACCATGATTTACTTGCATGTCAGCCGGGAGACTCTGTCAAAAATCAAAAGTCCACTGGACCTTTTTGAACTCGAACGGCCAGCCAACAATGAGGGGGAGGTGGACGATGAGACAGACAACTAACGCCCAAAGCATCAATGTCCTTCCTATTGAAAAACGCTCTGCTGAAGTGGCTGATATTCTCCGAGAGCATATTGGTCAATATCAACAGACCTATCCGCTGTTGCCCGAACACTACAAGATTGTCCATAACCTTCTCAGCTGCCGAACCGCTGTGCTGGGGGGACATGTCGAGAGGTGTGATCACTGTGGCACCGAGAGAATTTCCTATAATTCCTGCCGCAACCGACATTGCCCCAAGTGCCAGCACATGCCCCGGGAAAAATGGCTTGAAGAAAGAAAAGCCGAGCTTTTGCCCATTGCCTATTTCCACAACGTGTTCACATTACCCCATGATCTTAACCCCATTGTCTTGTTCAATAAACAGATCATGCTGAACATTTTGTTCAAGGCCGTCTCCGAAACGCTTCTGGCCTTTGGTGAAAACCCGAAAAACAAACTGGGCGGCAAACTCGGCTTCATTGCCATATTACACACCTGGGATCAGCTTCTCAATGTCCATTTTCATCTTCACTGCCTGATCCCCGGCGGGGTATTGAAACCCGATGGGTCCTGGCGCCCTTGCAAACATGCCTACCTGTTTAATGTAAAGGCCCTGTCCCTGACCTTCCGGGGCAAGTTCATCGATTACATGACCGAGGCATACCAGGCAGGCAAATTGAAGTTCCCGGGCATCAGTGCACCCTTTCAAAGACCGGATCGATTCAATCAGCTGAAAAAATCCCTCTATTCCAAAAAGTGGGTCGTCCATATAAAACAGGCCATTGATCGTCCTGAATATGTGCTTGAATATCTTGGCCGCTATACCCACCGGGTGGCCATATCCAATCACCGAATCGTGTCGGTGAAAGATGCAATGGTCACCTTCAAGTATAAAAACCGCCAGACAGGTCAAACCCTGCATCGCACGCTCACAGCGGTTGAGTTTATCCGGCGGTTTTTAATGCATTCGCTTCCGAAACGTTTTGTCAGAATCCGTCACTTTGGCTTTTTGTCCAATCGCCTTAAAAAAAACAACATTCGAAAGATCCGCAATGATTTAGGCCTATCAATAGCAGAACTTAAGTTGGATAAAAACTCTATTGAAGAGATGATGCTCAAGCTGACCGGGATTGATATTACGCGCTGCCCTTGCTGTAAGAAAGGCACGATGCAGGTGGTTTATGAAATGCCAAGAAAAATAAACTCGATTTTAAATGAGATTATTCGGCCTCCTAATTTGCGCAAAACGGCTTGATCTCTATCTGACTGTTCGTCCTTTGGTAGGAAAATGGACTCATGCCTCTTTTGGCTCCGCTAAAAGATACCGGACAAGTGCGCCCGTCATTGCCAAACGGGTGCTTGATTACAAACCCTGTAATCAGGTTTTTAATGAAAATTGATTTCGTGTGATGAAAAAATCAAATGATATCTTTCAGATTAGCCTTCGCTTTGCAAACTTCCTTTCATCCTTGACTATGGCTTCGAAATACAAACCCCATAAGCAGGATCAATGCCAACCCTATTGGCCCGCGGCTTAGTCCATCTGCGTTTTATCCATAATCCCGCAGCCGACAACTCAATCTTAAATCCTGAAAAAGTTTAAAGCGAAAGGCCCATGCTTTGCCATTTTCTCGGCGGGACTA